>CAVTDE010000010.1:0-545115 GCA_963733455.1 uncultured Bacteroidales bacterium | reverse complement strand
CTAAATGACCCTAGCTCTATTCATCATTATTAACATATACCTTTTCGTACGCGGCTGGCAAGCCCTGCCTGAGATCCTATCGTTACGGATTATCTACTCCGGAATATTCCTGATAATTCTTTCCTTATTTGTTTTGGGATTCTATTTTAATCATGATCTGCCTGTAAAATTAGGGAACACCTTAAAAATTGCAGGAAGATTTTGGATCTTCTTTGTGGTATTATTTCTCTCAGCAGCATTAGTTGCAGATGCATTAAGGGTCCTGAATTATTTTTATAAGATATTTCCAGTTTGGGTCATTGACAACTATTCACAAGTAAAGACTTTTTTCTTTATTATTGTTTTATTGGCGTCATTTGCAATAACTTTTATTGGCTACCGGCAGTATTCAAAACCCCAGTTAAAAGACCTCAGCCTGACAATTAAAAGGAATGAAGGGCAACTTGATAATTTAAAGATCATTGCAGCAAGTGACCTTCATGTGGGCATGATTATTCAGAAATCCAGACTGGCAGAATGGATTGAAATGATAAATAAAGAAGATCCGGATATTGTTTTGTTGGTTGGGGACACCTTTGACCGGTCTCTTAAACCATACGATTCGCAAGGTTTAATTGATGAATTTAAAAAACTAAAATCAAAATATGGTGTGTTTGCAGTATTAGGCAATCATGATTATTATGCAAAAGTCGACAGGTCTGTCGATTATCTGAAACGATCAGGGATTAAGCTTCTTCGGGATCAGTCTGTTATTGTTGAAAACAGATTAATACTCATAGGAAGGGATGATGCTACCAATCACAAGCGAAAACCCCTCAAAACGATAATGCCGGAAGAAGATACCGGCCTTCCTGCAATTTTGATGGTCCATCAACCGACACATCTTCATGAATCCGCAAAGTACAATATTGATTTACAGATTTCCGGCCATACCCATAACGGACAAATTTTCCCTGGAAATCTTATTGCATCACGAATTTGGGAATTATCCTACGGCTACCGGGAGATCGATAAAACTAATTTTTATGTATCTTCAGGATTGGGACTTACCTATATTCCAATTCGAATAGGAACCCGTTCTGAAATTGTCCGGATACATCTCAGGTCAGAAAATCAAGTTACTTCAAGCAGAAAAATTCAATAGCCATGCTCCACATCGGCATCACCGGCCAGGCCGGATTCATAGGAACTCACCTGTATAACTTCTTCGGATTGAAAAAAGACGAAGTTGTACGAATCCCCTTTGAGGATAACTTCTTCAGTGATTCCGCAAAGCTTGAGAATTTTGTCAGTCAGTGTGACGTTATAATTCACCTGGCTGCCCTTAATCGTCATAATGATCCTCAGTCAATCTACGATACAAATATCCTGCTGGTAAATAAGCTGTTAAGTGCCCTCGATTCAACCGGATCAAAGCCGCATATCCTGTTCTCCTCATCTACCCAGGAAGAGAGAGACAATATGTTCGGGAAATCCAAACGGGAGGGCAGACAGCTGCTGGCTAACTGGGCGGTAATACACAACACCCCGTTTACAGGACTCGTCATTCCAAATGTCTTCGGTCCATTCGGTAATCCATACTACAATAGCGTCGTGGCTACTTTCTCACATCAGCTGACCCATAACGAAGTCCCTAAAATAGAGGTTGATGCTGAGTTGAAACTGATATATGTCGGAGAACTTGTGGAAATAATCTATGAACTTATAAAAAGTAAATCTTCACATATTGAATTCAAAGTACCTTATTCAAAAGAGATAAAAGTTACAGAGATTCTTAGTCTTTTAAATAAATTTAAATCTGGTTATTACGAAAAGGGTGTCCTCCCTGACCTGAATGATCATTTCGAACGTAACCTGTTTAACACCTTCGTCTGCTATATGGATCCTGAAAAATATTTTCCTGTAAAACTCAAACAGAGTACCGATGACCGTGGATCGTTTGTCGAGACAATAAAGCTGAATAGCGGCGGACAGGTTTCTTTCTCTACTACCAAACCCGGAATAACAAGGGGTAACCACTTCCATACCAGGAAGGCAGAAAGGTTTGCAGTAATAAAAGGCAAAGCCAGAATTCAGCTTAGAAGGATCGGGACGGATAAGGTCCTCAATTTTGAACTGGATGGGACATGAGCCGGCGTATGTAGATATGCCAATATGGTATACACATAACATAACAAACGCAGGGAATGAGGATTTGTATACTATATTCTGGATTAATGAGTTCTTTGATCCGGATGATCCGGATACGTTTTTTGAGAAGGTCTAAATCATTTCTCGCAGAGTCTCGCTGAGAAAAACGCAGAGTTGCGCAGAGGTTATGAATGAAAATGATATTTCATATGATATAAGGGGGGCTGCTTTTAAAGTTCACACTAATCTTGGTCCTGGTTTGCTTGAATCTGTGTATGAGATTGCATTAGCCCATGAATTAAAAAAGATGGGACATGAGGTCAAATCTCAGATCGGATTACCATTTGTTTATGATGATATTAGATTAGACATAGGCTATAGGATCGACTTACTGGTCGATGATTTAGTTGTTGTCGAAATTAAGTCCATAGAGGCGTTAGCAGATGTTCATCATAAACAACTTTTAACTTATCTGAAATTATCTGACAAGAAACTAGGTCTCTTAATTAATTTTAATGTCTCTTTGTTAAAGGAAGCTATTGTAAGAATCGTAAATAACTTATAACTCTGCGGGACTCTGCGGATTTAACTCTGCGAGACTCTGCGAGAAACAAGAAAATATGAAATCAAAACTCAAAGTATTAACTGTAGTTGGGACAAGACCAGAAATAATCAGACTTTCGAGAGTCATGTCGTTACTTGATGAGCATGTTGATCACATAATCGCACATACCGGGCAGAATTATGATTACGAACTCAATGAAATATTCTTCAACGATCTTGAACTTCGGAAACCGGATTTCTTCCTGAATGTCGATGTCTCATCTCTCGAGGCATCTGTTGGAGACATAATCCGTAAATCAGGCGAACTACTCAGGCAGGAAAAACCCGACGCTCTTCTTGTGCTGGGTGACACAAATTCATGCCTTTCGGCTTATATGGCCAAACGCCTTCATATTCCAATCTTCCATATGGAAGCCGGTAACAGATGCTTCGACTTCAACGTTCCTGAGGAAATCAACAGACGGATCATCGACCATATCTCTGATTTCAACCTTGTTTATACAGAACATGCCCGCCGGCACCTCATCAGCGAGGGACTCCCCCACCGCCGGATTTACCTTACGGGTTCCCCGATGTACGAAGTGCTTAACTACTATAAGCCTAAAATTTTATCCTCAAGAATAGCTGATAGCTTAAAGCTGAAAGCTGACAGCTATTTTCTCGTTTCCACCCATCGCGAAGAAAATGTCGACAACCCGGATAATCTTTTTAAGATACTTACTGTCTTAAATAAACTGGCCGAACGCTATGGACTCCCTGTAATTGTTTCAACCCATCCCCGCACCCGTAAGAGACTGGAAACCATTAAGGATATGTCAATGAATCCTCTTATCACATTCCTTAAGCCCTTTGGGTTCCTCGACTATGTAAAACTTCAGATGAATGCTAAATGCACAGTGTCCGACTCCGGGACAATCAGCGAAGAATCGGCAATCCTTAGGTTCCCGGCAATATCACTGCGTCAATCGATGGAACGGCCTGAAGCTCAGGATGCAGGGACTATTATTCTCACCGGTTTCAATCCGGATATCGTACTGGATTCGGTTGAACTGGCAATTAAAGAGCATACTCTGCAGATACCAAAAATTCCATCGCCTGATTACCTCGTGCCGGACACTTCATGGCGGGTTTTAAAACTTATCCAGGGGCTTTCATCGCTATCGAATAAATGGCATGGAATTCAGTAAGATCAAATACAGTAAAACTATAATTAAGGAATTCAGCGGAACTCTGCGGATTTAAATCTGCGGAACTCTGCGAGAAAAAAAGAAAAGCCATTTCTCGCAGAGTCACGCAGATAAGAACGCAGAGTCACGCAGAAATAAATGCGAAAAAACCTGATGTCCCAACACATCAGGTTTTTTGTTTGTGGCTTCATTAAGTTCACAGCGTGCTCTTCAGTCTGAATTTTATAAATCCAGGTCGTAGAAGCTGAATCTCTTCATGTAGTCAAATACAGAGGTACCAAGTACATCCTCTTTGTCTATCCTGCCATTCGAAGCCAGGAACAACCTTACCGATTGCGCTCCCCCCAGATGCGACGCCGCTATCAGCCCCGATTTCGTTATTACCACTCCTTTTATTGTGTCGCCGATAAAGTGCTCATAGTCTTTTAAAAGACTGAGATTTACCTTTATCAGAGACTTCAATACTTTCCGTTGAAGCTCTCTTGGGAATATATAAGGATTTGCCTGGAACTTCCTAAGCGTGATATTCTTATACCCAAGAAAATGTACAGTTGATTCGGCAAATTGCCATTCACCAAAACAACCTATGCAGTTTACGGATAACCAGTTGTTCCCCGACTCCCTGTGACCAAGATCATCAATAAACCTCGCAAATTCTGATTCATGATACTGTTTATCGATAAAATCAAACGCACCTTTAATCATTAAGGCCTTTAAAAGCAGTCCTTTTGTGGGAGCGGTGACAATCTGGCTAACACACATGAAAAAGCATATCAGAAATATGATTTTCATGCTTGCTGAAAGTACATTTTTTCCCATAACTTTTAGTGTCAGTTTATGGGATAAAGGTAGACCCTGAGCTTAAACGAATCAAGCAGAGAAAGCCCATCCGATGGGAAAATGAGATTTTTTTACATCTCGCTTATCTAACAGATTGGGACGTCTGCTTACTTGTGGAAGCGATTCATAAATTTTTTGAACTGGTTGGTCAAAAAAGCAGTAAAATTTACAATAAAATTGAGTAAATGAAGCGGTAACTAAGTTCAATTATCCTGGAGTCGGTGATAATCAATCAAATAGAATACAACCGGGCCTCATGTGCTAAAAAAATCCAGAAACAACTGATTTTGACTAAATGAATGATAACTAGGATGAAAATCAAGGAATAAAGAAGCTATCAGCTATCAGCTATCAGCTATCAGCTATCAGCTATCAGTGCTAAACTGCGTTGGGTCTGTAAAGCTGACAGTTGAATGCTGAATGCTGACAGCTGATCGCTGAAGCTGACAGCTGATCGCTGAATGCTGACAGGACAGCTGATCGCTGAATGCTGACAGCTTACTTAAAAACTGCAACGAATCCTCCATTCTTAGCCAGGGTGACTTTAATCACATCACCCGACTTAAATGATTTTGTTGACTTTACAAGCTCCATTGGCTCCTTGTCTGATTTTTTGGAATCGGCCCAAATTTCTGCTGTATAATTACCAGTCGGAAGGAAACCCAGATTGACTTCGACGCTTTTCCCAACACTGTTATTCATCACCCCAAGAAACCATTTATCCCCGCTTCTCCTTGCTAATGCTATATATTCCGCCGGATGACCACCGATAAACTTTATATCATCCCACACCGTGGGCACAACCTTGAGAAAATCAGATCCGGGTTTATTAATTATGTTATCCGGATGATCGCAAACCACTGTAAGCGGACTCTCATAAATCACAAATTTTGAAAGCTCAGCGGCACGCGTATTCCAAACAAGCGCAGGGGTCTGCTGCTTATACTGTTCTCTTGTAACGTTCAGAAATCCCCCGGGAGTGTAGTCCATTTGCCCGGCTAACATCCTCGTATATGCCAGCTTAACATTGTGCTCCGGACTCATTTTATCAGAGAATTTATAATACTCGTTCCCCATCACACCTTCTCTTGTTATCATATTTGGCCAGGTCCGGATAATACCGTCGGGCTTATAAGCCCCATGAAAATCCAAAAGCAGGTGATTCTCTGCAGCACATTTAATTATGTCATGATACCAGTTAACCATCTGCTGATCATCACGATCCATAAAGTCGATCTTTATTCCCGCTACTCCCCATTTTTCATAAAGTGGAAAAGCTTTCCTGAAAGCTGCGTTTCTGTTTACATCGCTTGAATAAAGCCAGAGGAGGATCTTTACATTTTTTGATCTTGCATATTCAATTATCTGAGGCATATCGATTTGAGCAGCCCATTTCGTAATATCTGCTTCCGGTGTGTTGAACTTTCCATACCACTGCCAGTCCACAAGCATATATGGCCATCCCATTACTGAGGCAAGATCAATATATTGCTTTATGACCGGCATCTCCATTCTGACCTCACCGCTCCACCAGTTATCCCAGGCGCTTTTCCCGGGCTTTATCCATGATGGATCCTTAATAGCACAAGGATCGTTCAGGTTTTGAATAATCTCCGATTCAATAAGGACACCAGGATTATCTCCGATCATCATAACTCGCCAGGGTGTATAAACATCGTCATTAAAACGCACTTTAACTCCCTGTTCCGGTTCTCCCGGAATTGGTACCAGCTTGGTTGTCAATTGATTTGTAGTTCCATTTGTGCCAACATAGAATGCGGCATAATTGTCAATCTTTGCTTCAGTTATAGCCACCCAGCATTTATCGCTGTATTCCATCAGTAGTGGCATGCCGGCAACAGACTTTTCATTCAGATAACTCAGCGGATGTTCAAAAAATTCAGCTTCGTTAGATGAAGCGTACCCTTTGTATTCCACAATCCAGGCTTTCGGGTCGCCGGGCACATTAAACGTCGTCAGTTCCCTGGTTATCTGCCTGTCACCGATCTTCCCTGACCTCAATAACTTATACTGAAAAGCAACTCCATCATTGTAAGCTCTGACAATCAGCTCAATCTGACGCATAGGAGCTGCCTTCTCCTTAAGATAAAAATGAGTTTCGTTGTAATTGTTAATTACCTCTGAATGCTTTGATTTTACAACCGGTGTCCATTTTTCGTTTACGGTACTGTTCTTTTGATCCGTAAGTGTAAAATTCCCATTCATAGGTGGCTCATCCTTAAACTCAAAGCCCATAAGAGATTGATTTACAATTCCCTGACCTTTAAAAGTAACAGAGTAAGTTAATTTATCTCCGTTATTAATACCTATAACAATGTTATTATCAGGTGATTTAATAGTAAAATCCTGGGCATTAACTAATAGTCCACTTACTGATAAAAGCACTGTGAGTAAAATTCTGATTGTTTTCATTTATGATGAATTTATTTTATTTTTTAAATTCCCGGCCCGACCAGCCTGCCGGGTTTATGTTGAAAAAGTCATTTTTAACCGCAAAGAACGCTAAGAAGGCGCAAAGAACGCAAAGCTAAAACACATAAATTCAATTCTTTGCGTGCCGATAGCTATCGGCATTTGCGTTAAATCATTGCGGCCTCTGCGGTTAATGGATTTTGACTTTTTCAACACCTCAAAACCTATTTAATTCAATTTCTGCTAAATATAATTTACAGCCTAAAACTGATTCTTAAGTTGACCGCTGTCCCCAAAAGGAGGTTCTTAAAAGTCCCCTTTAGGGGATTTAGGGGTGAAAAGGGATAGGGGTGAACTAATATATTCAAGGACTATACTCTTCAGAATATTTGCAAATTTAACCCCCCGAATCTCCTCTTTCTTAAAATATTCAGCCCTCTCTCCTTCCAAAAGTGTTATTTCTTCAAGTGGTACATTGAATCTCCCTGAAAAGATGTATTTGATATTGGGATATGCATCACCCTGCAAACAGATGTATTCCTTAAATAACTTATAATCTTTCAGGTCGAAGTTAAGCTCTTCCTTCACCTCCCGGACCAAAGCCTCTTCTGGTGTTTCACCGTCTTCCACATGCCCTCCTATCAGATCCCAGTGAAGCGGGAATGGAATTGCCGGCTTATTATCCCTTAAGTAGAGTAATAATTCTCCCTTATCGTTTTCAAGAATTATGGCCGCTATCTTTTTCATTCAATCAGGATTAAGAATTGCCTGCAAGTCCCCTGGATTTCCTCTGATTTCCTCTGCGCTCTGAGCCCTGTGCCCTGTGCTCTGTGCTCTGAGCCCTGCGCTCCCTGCTCCCTGCTCCCCGCTCCCTGCCGGATTTACCTGCCCGCCATCACCCCTTTCCAGTAGCCAATTGATTCGGCAATACCCGGAAGCGGATCCTTCATATCTTTCTCAAACTCAAGACTACAACTGCCGGTATACCCGATCTTTCGCAACGTGGCAATAACTTTTGGAATATTAATTATCCCGCGACCCATTTCGACAGTCTTTCCTTCTTTTGTTGCCTTATCGACATCTTTTATGTGCATATCATAAATCCGTTTACTGTACTTTTTGATGTCAACAGACGGATCGGCGCCATCCCTGGTGGTATGACCGATGTCAATACAAATTCCTATCCGGGGATCAAGATCTTTAATGTGATTCCATATGTCAGTGGCATTTGGGTATAATGGATTATCTGGTCCATGGTTATGGATTGCCAGTTTGAAATCATATGATTTTATCTTTGTCTCAACATAAGGCAAGAGCTCATAATTTGGTGCACCTACAATCATCTTCACACCAGCCATCTTCGCGTATTCAAATGCCTGGTCGACGGAGTCACGGGTTTTCATATAAACAACTCCCACTGTGTATACATTTATTCCGGCATTTTTGAATTTTCCAATGACTGCCGAAATCTGCTCCTGCGTGCTATTCATGGGCATATGGAAATCCTTAAGTGAAAGATTCGTTACTTCCACCCTCTTCATCATTTCAATTGTCTGCTCAACTGAAAAGTTCATGAATGTAAAGCCTGCCATCCCTATGGTAAAAGTATCGGGCTTTTTTGGTGCCGGTGGAGAAATGGCTGGCATGCCATAGACTGAAGTTACTCCGGCTGCCACTATTCCGGTTCCGGTCATTTTAAGAAACTGACGACGTGATTCCATAATAAAACATTTGTTGGTTTTTGATATTAATTGAAGAGTAAGAAAAGGTTTATGTAAAGTTGCTCCTGTTAAAGATAGATATTTGTTTCTCTTAAACCTTACAATTTATCATGGTTTTTTGACTACCATATCATTGTCAATCAGCCGGCTGTTGTAGGATTGAATGATTGCCTTAAGCTTTTCCTCCATTGTTTTCTGAAGGCTATCCTCTTTATTGAGCAGATTGTTGCCAAGTAATCTGTCCTCTTTAATGTTATATAACCCGGCAGGTTTATTTTCAACGAGCTCAAGCATATGATCCTTCATAAACAGCTGATAAGCACTACCTGTTGTGTTAAAAGCAAACGACTCGCGTAAATCATCAAGAAGATCGTTACCGAAAGCAATAAACTCACCGTCATAATTGAGATAATTCAATATCGTTGGCATTATATCAATCTGTTGGGCGATCCGTTTTTTGATTCCAACCATATCGCTTCCGGGCTTGTAGAAAATTATCGGCACACAAAACGACCCAAAATTATTCTGGAATTCCTTATGGACCGATTCATTTGTATGATCAGCCGTTATCACAAATAGTGTATTTTTAAACCAGGGCTGCGAACCTGCCTGCTTGAAAAACTCTCTGAGCGCATTATCAGTATAGCCCACCACTTCTAATATAGGCACAGGTCCCTTTGTAAATTTATCCTTGTACTTTTCCGGAACTTTAAAGGGGTGATGAGATGAAATTGAGAAAACCGATGCAAGAAATGGCTGCCTGAAACTATTGAGCTTGTTGCAGCAGAAATTAAAAAAAGGCTCATCCCAGACTCCCCACATACCGTCAAAATCCTTTGAATCAGGATATTGACTCAATCCGAAATAATCATCAAATCCCACCATCCGTGAAAATGAGTCGAACCCCATTGAACCATTAGGAGCGCCATGGAAAAAGGCAGAATAGTATCCCCTGGGTTTCAGGAGTTCCGGCAGACCATTGATTTTATTATTTGCATATTGTGAAATAGTATACGGCGTTTCAAGCGAGGGTACCGATGCAAAAATTGAAGGCATCGCTTCTATCGATTTTTTGCCGTTTGCAATCGATACATCAAATGTAAGGCTCACACTTATAAGAGAATCCACAAAGGGAGTATAACCTTTATAAGTACCCCCATCAAGATCTTTGTTAAGAGCCCCTACGTACTCCCTGGCAAAACTCTCAAGAATGAATATTACAATATTTTCCTGCTTTACCGGACCCTTCACTTTGGGGACGTAATGTGGATCATATATCTCTACAAGCCTGGCCTTGTCAAAGAACTCGTATTTAACAAGCGACTTTTTATTTATCGTCCTTATCAGGCTGAATGGTGTATTCAGCACTATTGCCACATCACGGGGATTTTCAACATACCTGGCAGCATTGCTGATACTTATCGGCCGGGTTGAATGCCTGTAACCACCACGGGCGAATATTATTACCAGAACTGCAACAATAGGAATCATCAGTACATTTAAAATATGGTATACTGTTTTGTTCCGGGGTAACGGCTTCTCCACCTTTACCTGATTGTAAAGAAGTATCATTATAAAAATCAGAAAAATAGTGAAGACCACAACCGGCCAGTAGTCAAGCTGGAATTTAATAAACAGCTTGATCAGATTGTTTTCATTCCCGAATGTCTGAAATATATCGGAGGTTGCGCGCTTGAGGACGAAACGGTAATAGATATAATCTCCGCTGTTTATTGAAATTGCTACTCCGTTCGTGATGAAGAAAAAGTATTTCAAAACATTCTGGTAACGCAGATCATACCTTATATCCGAAGGTAAAATCGAGAATAAAATAAAGATCAGGTTAACATATACTGTAGCTGAAATGTCGAACAGAAGACCGCCCTTCAGCATTGTAAGTAGCTGATTAACCGGGATATCAGGAAACATTTTAAAGTTGAAGATATAGAATCCTATACGACTTACCGAAAACAGGAACATCACTATCAGGATCCTGTAAATCAGAACTACAAAAATATTTCTTGACTTTAACCAGACTTTCATTCAGATACCCACAAAAAGTATCCTCCCGAATATGAAACTAACTCAATCCGGAAGGTAAAAAACGGTTAAAGATAAAAATAGAATGGTTAGAGTGGCCAGGCGACTGTGATATTTTTGAACCCCCTATTCCAAATATGTGTACCCATAAAGTCCAGATCTGTAATTAGACAGGAATTCCTTGCCTTCTTCAAGAGTGATGATCCCTTGTTTAACAGAAGTAGTAACCCAGGTTTCAACCGTCCGGACCATTTTCTTAGGGTTATATTGAACATACTCCAGAACCTCTGCAACTGTTTCACCATCAATAACCTGATCAATTTTATAGCCATCTTCATCTACTGATACATGAACGGCATTTGTGTCGCCAAACAAATTGTGGAGGTCACCAAGTATTTCCTGGTATGCCCCGACAAGGAAAACTCCCAAATAATAAGGTTCCTTGCCCCGTAGAGAATGAACGGGCAGATAATAGGATGAATTTGTTGTAGAAATGAAGTTATCTATTTTGCCATCCGAATCACAGGTCATATCCTGAATGGTTGCTGATCTTAAAGGTTCTTCATTCAGCCTGTGAATGGGCATTATCGGAAATATCTGATCTATTGCCCATGCATCGGGCAGAGATTGGAAAAGGGAAAAATTACAAAAGTACTTGTCTGACAGCATCCTTGAGATTTGTTTAAGCTCATCCGGGACATGCTTCGTTACATTAGCCAGCTGATAAACCCTCCTCGCTATCGACCAGAAAAGCCGTTCAATCTGGGCTCGTGTCTTAAGGTCAATGAGACCAAGGCTGAACCTGTCAAGGGCTTCTTCCCTGATCTGCTGGGCATCGTGCCATGTTTCGAGCATCCTTGGCTGATTCACGTTATCCCAAAGCAGGTAAAGTTCGCGAGCCAGTTCGTGATCATTCTCACCGACAACGCCTTCTTCATCCCAGGAAGGGAGAGTCGTGGTTTCCAGTACTTCAAAAATTAATACTGAATGATGTGCAGTCAGCGATCTGCCTGATTCTGTAATAATATTGGGATGCGGAATATTATTCTTGTTGGCGGCGTCAACAAAAGTACTAATAGAGTCATTAACGTACTCCTGAATTGAATAGTTCATGCTGCTTTCACTGTTCGACGATGCTGTTCCGTCATAGTCAACACCAAGGCCGCCTCCGATATCAACAAATTCAACATTAAAACCTGTCTTGCGCATCTGAACATAAAACTGCGAAGCCTCCCTTAATGCAACCTTGATCCTTCTTATCTTGGTTACCTGGCTGCCGATATGAAAATGGATCAGCTTAACACAATCCCTCATTTTGTTTCTCTCAATGAAGTCAATTGCCTCAAGGAGTTCGCTTGATGTTAGTCCGAATTTACTTATGTCACCTCCCGAATCCTCCCATTTGCCGCTCCCGACACTTGCCAGCTTGATACGAATACCGAGATTTGGCTTAACCTTCAGACGTTTGGCTATGCTTGTAATGAGTTTTAGCTCGTTTAGTTTTTCCACAACAAGGAATATACGTTTTCCCATTTTCTGGGCAAGGAGGGCAAGCTCAATATAGTCTTCATCCTTGTAGCCATTACAGATAATAAGTGACTCGGGATCTGTATTTATTGCGATAACTGCATGAAGCTCGGGTTTTGATCCGGCCTCAAGACCGATGTTGAATTTTTTGCCATGACCAACAATTTCTTCAACTACCGGTCGCATCTGATTTACCTTTATCGGATATATAATAAAATTCTGGGCTTTATATTCATACTCTTCAGAAGCCGATTTAAAACAATTTGAAATATTTATTATGCGGTCGTCAAGTATATCGGGGAACCTCACAAGGACGGGTGTTGAAACATCCGAAAGTATCATTTCGTCAAGGAGTTCTTTCAGATCGACAGATACCCCGTTTTTCGATGGCTTAACCTCAATATTTCCCTTCTGGTTAATAGAAAAATAATCGACTCCCCAACCGTTTATATTATAAAGTTCAGCTGAATCTTCAATTCTCCATTTCCTCATGATCAATCTTCTTTTCCAATTGTAAGTAAAATTTTTGCAATGTTATTAAAATTACACCAATTTAGAGTAAGAATAAGGAGATATTGTCATAGGTGAGAGGGAGAGAGAGGAAGCGAGGGAGCGGGAGAGCGAGGTTATCCATGGTGGCACGGGAGTCTTCCTGATCTTCGCGCCAACATGATCTTCATGGTTGAAACATATAAAAAGCCATTGATACTTGTTGAGGTTGCTTATTGTTCCTCCCCGACTGAATATAAATCCAAACCGGCACCATTTCCCAAAATCACCTGTTATTAATGTGTTTGATAAATATACCAGACACTAGATTGGCACTTCTCTGACACCAAAAGAGTGTTAAGATTCTGATAACCTTGCGATTAAATAAATACGTCTTTTAATATGTCTTTTAATATGTCTTTTAATATGTCTTTTAATATGTCTTTTAATATGTCTTTTAACGGCTCATATATAAATTAATACGCGTTTTCACCTCACCCCCTTTATCCCCCTCTCCCGGTGTGAGAGGGGGCTTAAACCCAAATCTTCCACGGATTTGCAAAAGGAACCTAAACAATTGGTTTTTAAGCCCCTCCCTCTTGGGGGAGGGGTTTGGGGAGAGGTCCTGAGAGAAAACACGAAATTGAGGGAGAGTTATCTGAAACTTTCCTCTCCCATTCTTTCTTTCCGTAACGCCTTTACGCAGTTATGCCGTTACGCCGTTGCGCCATTACGCCTTTACGCCGTTGCGCCGTGTCGCCGTTAATTCATACTCCTGGTCTTCAACTCAGTCTTATCGATAACCTTATAAACCGGATACGGACTGTATCCCATACCCCACTGAGGTACGAGATACCGGTCGAGGAAATTCCAGGTTACCAGTCCGTCATTCGATTGCGGTTCGAGAAGGTAAGCAGCAAGATTTGCAAGCGGCTGGGATGTCCTGATTACTATGGTGCCTTTAGGAAACTCATCAGATTCTTTTATGAACTGCCCTTTTATCGTATTAGTATAATGTCCCTGATTTAACCTTGGCGCTCCCTTAATGTCGCTGATCTCAAATCGATCTACATCGATCTTTGAATTCCCGGCAAGCTCCTCAAGTTTGATCCCGTGCAGCTTTAACAGATCTGTTACCTGAGGATCATGGATGGTAAGAAGGTAAGCAAAAGGAAATTTCACATTCACAGTTGGGTAATAATCTATAAAATAAGGAATTGTAACTGTTTTTTGCCGGTCACTCCGTTGATATCTCCGCCTCCCGTTCGTATCGGTAACGAGATCTGCTTCATATGTTTGAACTGTGACTTTCTCAGGAAGCGCTCTGACTTTGTATTCTATTGCAAACGAATCCTTAACGGAAGGACTCAACCCTCGCCGGACAGTTTTGGCATCTACCTCCCTGAGCATTTTCAGTATCTCAGGCTTATGAGCCGTTATATAATCGCCCAGGGACCAGATCAGATAATAGCATCCCATAACACGCGATTTGAAATCAGCATAAACATAATTCTCATTCAGGATGCCCAGCCTGTTCCGTAATCCATAATAATTGCTCATGTACCTGGGTTCAGAAGCATCGTAGATCCAACCTTCCTCCGGTTTCATCATGTCGTTAAATTCGCCATAAAAGCAGTTCAGAACCTTGTACTTGTTAAGAAGAGTAGCCGACATCTCTGGTATCATTCTGTCGCGCATATACCCAATCAATGAGTTGTCGCCATTGGGATTTACCATCCATGTAAAAGTAACAGGCTCAACATGATATGATCCGTCAGTTGTATGACAATCCATGAAAACCGCTGGATCCCATCTGTCGAATACCTTTGAAACAGCACCCCTTACTTCGGGTGATTCGAGCTTCATAGCATCCCTGTTCAAATCAAGGAACTGGCCATTATACCTCACCCCGACACCATTTACAGGGCCATTCTGATAGGTCCTGTTAAGAGGTGTGATCGGTTGATTACCGTCCGGATTGAACAGAGGGCAAATGAGAAAAACAATATTTTTAAGAAATTCAGGATTCTTCTCTTTAAGAAAATCCCGTGCGAACATAAGAGTTGCTTCTTTCCCTTCGACTTCGCCTGCATGAATATTTGCCTGGACATAAATTACGATCCGGCCATCCTTTGCAATATCTTCAGGCGATTTCGGCAATGGATTTCCAATTATCAGAAGCGGAATGTCGCGTCCTTCGATAGTGGTTCCCATGCTTTCGACTCTGATATATGGGGATGATTTTTTCAGTTTATCGATAAATGTTATGACATCCTGATAATCAGACGTGGATTTAAAGTCCGACCTTTCTGCTGTTGTCAGAAGTTTTTCCTGACCTTCCATCTTTATGGAGATGTAGAACAGCATTAGTCCGATCGTAATTATCCTTTTCATATTCAATTTTTCAAAGAGTATGGCAATATTAATCTATTTTATCAAGCAAGATAAATTTATTCTTTCTAAAATTCGGGATAACAATTGTGAAGGAAAATAGTCTTGCAGATGTAAAATCATTTTAGCAATTCATCACTGCATCTTTAGTTACACAGAGTTATACAGAGTTATGATTTAAGATTCCTCTGTGGAGCTCCGTGATACCTCCGTGGATCTCAGTGGAAGTTCTTATTTCTATTTTTTATTCAGAATTTAAAAAATATTATGTAGCTTGCGACCTTAATTTTTAAAACATATCAAAATGAACAAAGGAACAGTTAAATTTTTTAATGTATCAAAAGGATTCGGATTCATTAAAGACGCAGATTCAGACAATGAATATTTCGTACATGCAACCGGACTTATCGACAAGATCAAAGAGAATGACGAAGTCACATTCGAACTTGCTGAAGGGAAAAAAGGAATAAATGCAGTGAATGTTAAACTAGCATAGTTTTAGAACACTACAGATTTATTATAAGGAGGCTGCAATGAACAGCCTCCTTTTTTGTGCAAAAAATAAAAATAAAAACGGGTTATCTTCCTTCTGACAACCCATATCCAAACTGGTCAAGGTTAAAAAGCATTGACTAACCAGCACCTGGCAACCAACATCCGCCACCCAAATTATTTCGACTTATCTGCTTTCTTGGCTTTCTTCTCAGCACGTTTTTCCTTAAGTGATTTTGTTGGTTGTTTTTTAACTTTAGACTGTTCTTTTGCTTTTTCGTGTGACATGACTTTTAAATTTATTTATTAAACAAGATATTCAAATATATAAAAAATAAACCAATCCATTTACTTCCCTGTGTTATCTTACTCAACTTAGGGCTTGTGTCATACAAGCTGGTACCTCGGGTCTGAAAAATTCTTCTTAACCGAATAGAGCTCGAAGTTATAGCCAGGATCGCGAAACTATACCATTAACCATCAAGTCTTTGCGACCTTTATGGGTCTTAAACCACTGGTCTTGAAGCCCCTCCCTCTCCGGGGGAGGGGTTGGGGAGAGGCCGATTTCCCCGGCAGATGTTAAGGGAGGATGTTCACTTCAATAACGACCCTGCATCCTTGTCAATGAACCAGAATAAGTTACCATCAGCGGGATTAACAAAAGAAGCCGGAAATTGTTTCACCGGGCCTTTATCATCGAGGATCTTTTCTACAATTGATGCTTTGTTTTTCCCGGTTACCATAAAGAAGACATTTTCCGAGTTATTAATGACCTCACCAGTTAAGGTAATTCGAATTTGTCCCGAAACCGGATGAGCAGCTGTCATGCATAATTTACCTGATTTAAAAAGATATTCGTTCCCCGGGAAAATAGAAGCTGTATGACCATCCTCCCCTATGCCGAGCAAAACAACATTGAAATAAGGCAAATCATTTCTTTCGACAATAAAATTATTCAGTTCGCCTGAGTACCTGATGGATTCCTTTTCAGGATTGTCTTCACCTTTTATTCTGTGGATATTGGAGCCGGGTATCCCGATTTTGCTGAAAAGAGTTTCCTGAGTCATACCAAAGTTGCTGTCCTTATTATCGGGCGGGACACAACGTTCATCGACCCAGAAGAAATGAACATTATTCCAGTTTACAGAATCGGCAAATTTATCACCAAGAACCGAGAACAGTAGCTTTGGAGTGTTCCCTCCGGAAAGGGCAATTGAGAAGAGTGAACCAGCGTTCCCGATTTCTGTTATTTTGTTAACAATCTCAAGAGCAAGTGCTTCAGCAAGTTCTGTTGGTGAAGGGAATATCTTAATAACTGGATTCATAGCATAGTGTCTATAAAATAGAGCCACTCTCCCGCTTACCTGGGAGGGCTGGGAAGAGGTCTTTACTACAATTCACAATAAAGCTCCTCATCTGCAAGATTCTTACAGGGCGACCTCCATTTAATCTTTTCATCAAACAGGTCGTTGGCGTGTTCTGGTCCCCAGGTACCTGCCGGGTAGCCATACACCTTTATGCCCGGGTTATTTGCCCAGGCCTTCTGAATCGGTTCAATAAATCTCCAGGCCGTTTCCACCTCGTCATCACGTGAAAAAAGAGTTGAATCTCCAAGCATCACATCATGAAGAAGTCTTTCGTAAGCTGATGGTACTCTGATATTTGCCAGATCGCTGTAATGAAAATCCATTGCTGCATTTTTCACATTGAAACCCGCCCCCGGCTCCTTCATATCAAATTTGAACAATATGCCCTCATCAGGCTGTATACGCAGAATAAGCTGGTTTCCTGATAATTTACCTTCTTCTCTCTGAAACAAATGATGGGGTGTTGATTTGAAATGAATAACAACCTCAGTAACCCTTGTTGGCAGGCGTTTTCCGGTCCGGACAAAGAAGGGCACCCCACCCCACCGCCAGTTGTTCACATAAAATTTCATTGCTACATACGTCTCGGTTCTGGAATGAACATCCACTCCCTTCTCATACCTGTAACCCGAAACACATTCACCCTTTATCCGCGAGGGTGTATACTGACCCCTGATAACCTGTTTCTCAACTTCCTCCTCTTTAATCGGCTGCAACGATTGAAATACCTTAAGGACCTCGTTCCGGATAGCATTTGCGTCAAGGGATGATGGCGGCTCCATTGCCGTCATCCCAACCATCTGCAAAAGATGGTTTTGTACCATATCTCTTAGGGCACCCGCAGAATCATAATACCCTCCGCGGTCTTCTACACCCATGCTTTCGGCAGATGTTATTTCAATGTGATGAACATAATTCCGGTTCCAGAGTGGTTCAAAAATACCATTTGCAAACCTTGTAACCAGAAGATTCTGAACCGTTTCCTTTCCGAGGTAATGATCAATTCTGTAGATCTGATCCTCAGACATCAACTCGTGAAGCGTTCCGTTTAACTGACGTCCCGACTGAAGGTCATAACCAAAAGGCTTTTCAAATATAAAGTGCCTGAATCCATGGTCCTGCGAGCCCAGTCCGGTTACATTCAGGTTGCTGGATATCACCTGGTAAAGGCTTGGTGGCGTAGCCATGTAGAAAATGATGTTGCTTTCAATGCTGCATTTTTCGCAAATCCTGGTTATTAACGATTTCAGTTTTTCATATTCTGCCGGCACCGAATAATCGATTGGGCAATAACTGAACCTTTCAGTGAATTCAGCTATCTTTTCATGCGTAAGATCCTTCTCCTCAGAGTGTTTCAGGATAGCCTCTTCCATTTTCTTCCTGAACTCCTCATTGGTCAGTTCCGTTCTTCCTGCGCCTATCAGTGCAAACTTCTCAGGCATCATGTTGAGGGTCTTCAATGTAAAAAATGCAGGGATCAGTTTCCTTGCAGTGAGATCACCTGTAGCACCGAAAATCACTAGAATAAGATTATTTGGCCTTTCCATTGCTGCTTTATTGGTTTGTAATCCTCTCCTGCTAAGATAATAAAAATTCAAGGTTAAAGAATTTCACGGGTGTCAGTGATCTTACCATACATAATATCAACTATATGTTTATAACTTTACTTAATATTTATTAATTATTATTAATTATTTTATCAATATTTGCATCAGATTGAAAGAGGTTATTGTATATTTGCCAGCAAATATTAAATTGATGAGGGTTACTCTAAATAATTTGTTTTCGTTTTTAGTCATCAGGATTATCCGGAATTGACTGAGAATGGTATTATCATTGGATTAGGGATGGCCGTTCTCTGCAGATTCAGAGGACGGTTTTTTTTTAACAAAAGGTGAACTAATTTAAATAAGACTTAATGAAGACATACCGGCCAGTTGAACAGGGATTATACCGCCAGGAATTTGAGCACGGAAGCTGCGGAATCGGGTTTGTTGCCCATCTTAAGGGTAAAAAATCTCATTCAATTATTGAACAGGGGCTCGACATACTAAGGAATATGACTCACAGGGGAGCCGAAGGCGCCGATAGTAAAACAGGTGATGGTGCAGGGGTTATGATCCAGGTTCCCCGCGATTTTTACCTGATTCAGGGATATTCGTTACCTCCTGAAGGTCAGTATGGTACCGGACTTGTATTCCTTCCTCAGGATAAGAATGATGCTGATAAATGTGAGGAAATTTTATTGAATATTGTTAAGGAAGAGGGTGTCGGTTTTACAGGTTTCCGCGAAGTGCCAAGGAATAATTCGACTATCGGAGAAATTGCACGTGCCGCCGAACCGTTCATAAGACAAATTCTTTTAACCGCTGATATTCCTCAGGATGATCTTGAGCGTAAGCTATATATTATAAGGAAAAGGACCGAAAAAGCCATCCGTGAATCCTTTATAACACAGAAGAGTTTCTTTTATATACCCAGCCTTTCGACGAAAGTGCTTGTTTATAAAGGAATGCTCACTTCCATTCAACTTGCGGAATATTTTTGTGATCTTAATGATGAACGTTTACAAAGCGCAATTGCACTGGTTCACTCACGATTCAGTACCAACACGTTTCCAAGCTGGGATCTTGCACAGCCATTCAGGGTGCTGGGACATAACGGCGAAATTAATACGATCAAAGGGAACAGGTTCTGGATGACAGCAAGGGAGTCGATTCTCAAATCTGAAAAACTCGGCGACCTTGAAAGGCTCTATCCTATCATTGAACCGGATAAAAGCGACTCTGCATCGCTTGATAATGTGCTTGAATTTCTAATGATGAGCGGGAAGTCACTTCCCTACGCAATGTCAGTTCTCATACCCGAATCAATAAATGACAAAAATCCCATATCTCCCGAACTCAGAGCCTTCTATAAGTATCATTCCACTTTTCTTGAGCCATGGGATGGTCCGGCATCACTGATCTTCTCCGACGGCCGGTATATAGGTGGCATGCTCGACAGAAACGGATTGCGTCCTTCGAGATATGTGATTACAACCAATGACCTTATTGTTATGGGGTCAGAAGCAGGTGTGCAGACATTTCCTCCTGAGGAAATAGTTGAAAAAGGACGGCTAAAGCCGGGTAAAATGCTTCTTGTCGATACCCTGGAAGGAAAAGTTCTTTATGACGCTGAGCTTAAGAAAAAGCTTGCAGATGACTTTCCGTACGGGAAATGGATCGAGCAGAATATGGTAAAGCTTGAGAAGATTGAAACCGGTCATGTTGTTTCTCCGGGAATTGGTGATCAGTACCAGAATTATCTGACCTCATTCAATTATTCGCTTGAAGATATTGAAAAAATTATCAGGGAGATGGCTGCTACCGGAAAAGAACCGATCGGTTCTATGGGTAATGACGTTCCGGTTGCTGTTCTTTCAAAAAAACCATACCGGCTTTTCAATTATTTTAAGCAGATGTTTGCTCAGGTAACCAATCCGCCAATTGATCCAATAAGAGAGGAACTTGTGATGACGCTTTCTGGCTACCTTGGGTCATTGCAGCAGAATCTACTGGACGAAACTCCCCATCATGTGAAGATGGTACGCTTTAGAAATCCGGTTATCTCCAACACTTATTTTGAGATCGTAAAGAACCTGAGATACAAAGGCTTCTCAGCGGTAACGCTTCTTATGCATTTTGATGCGTCAAAGGGTGCGGAAGGGCTGACGGCAGCAGTTGACCGGATCTGCTGTGATGCTGAAAAAGCTGTTGATGACGGTAAAAATTATATAATTCTTTCGGACCGTGGAATCGACGGGAATAAAGCTCCCGTTCCCTCATTGATGGCAGTTTCGGCAGTCCATCATCATCTTATAAGAAAACGGAAGCGCATGCAGATAGATATCGTTGTTGAGTCTGCAGAACCCCGTGAGATAATGCATTTTGCACTTCTTTTCGGATATGGTGCAAGTATAATAAATCCATATATGAGTTTTGCAGTGATCGACAAGCTTGTTATGGACAAAGCAATACAGCTTGATTATCAGAAAGCTGAGGCAAACTATGTCAACTCTATAAATAAAGGTATTCTGAAAATAATGTCCAAAATGGGCATAAGCACACTGAGAAGTTATCGGTCAGCCCAGGTATTTGAAGCTGTCGGTATTCATCAGGATGTGATTGACAGATATTTTGAAGGCACTATCTCGAGAATTGGAGGGATCGGGATGGAGGAAATAGCTGAGGAGGTACTTATTCCCCACAGAAAAGCTTTTTCAGAAGATCCTGGAACGGTGATACTGACAGAAGGAGTTTATTCATACAGAAAGCGGGGCGAACATCATGCCTGGAATCCTGAAACAATAGCCCTTCTTCAATGGAGTACAAAGAACAGCGACCGGGGGAAATTCAGGGAGTACACAAAAAAGGCAAACCTCGATACAACGAGTCCGCTCTTTCTGAGAGGCATGTTGAACTATAAAAGTAATCCCATCCGGCTTGAAGAAGTTGAACCAGCGGAAAAAATAATGAAAAGGTTCGTAACAGGAGCAATGTCATTCGGATCGATAAGCCGTGAGGCTCACGAAACCATTGCAATAGCTATGAACCGTATTGGAGGAAGGAGTAATACCGGTGAAGGCGGGGAGGATCCTGAACGTTTCCAATTGCTTCCCAATGGCGATTCACGACGAAGCGCAATCAAACAGGTGGCCAGCGGTCGCTTTGGTGTCACAACCGAATTTCTTGTAAATGCCGATGAGATTCAGATAAAAGTGGCCCAGGGCGCTAAACCCGGGGAGGGAGGCCAGCTTCCAGGACATAAGGTGGATAAGATAATTGCAAAGACGAGATATTCAATTCCGGGGATAACGCTCATTTCCCCACCTCCTCATCACGATATTTATTCGATTGAGGACCTCGCACAGCTGATCTTCGATCTTAAAAATGTAAATCCCCTGGCAAGAATTAGCGTCAAGCTTGTCTCAGCAAGCGGGGTTGGAACAATTGCTGCCGGGGTCACCAAAGCAGGGGCTGATCTTATTACGATCAGCGGCTATGAGGGTGGAACAGGCGCCAGCCCTTCATCATCAATAAAGCATGCCGGCATTCCATTGGAACTCGGGCTTTCGGAAACACAACAAACGCTCGTTATAAATAACCTTCGCGGAAAGGTGACTCTTCAGGCTGACGGACAGTTGAAAACAGGCAGGGATATTGTAATGGCAGCTCTGCTCGGAGCTGAGGAATTCGGATTCTCAACTTCAGCACTTATTGTTCTCGGCTGTGTTATGATGCGGAAATGCCATCTTAATACTTGTCCGGTTGGAGTTGCAACGCAGAATCCCGAACTCAGAAAGAGATTCAGGGGTAAAGCTGATGATCTCGTTACTTTCTTCAGGTTTCTTGCCGAAGATGTAAGGGAGCATCTTGCTGAAATGGGATTCAGAAGTCTTGATGAAATTATCGGCCGGCCTGATCTTCTTGAACGCAACAGGGAAACAGATCACTGGAAAACCAGAAATCTCGATCTCACTGCTTTGCTGAAACTTCCGGCCGAGGCTGCGAACAATGCAATACATTCGGTTGAAAAGCACGAGAATAAGACAGGTAAATTACTTGATTCTGATCTGATCATCCTTGCGGAAAAAGCAATATTGTATAAGGAACCTGTCCTCATTCACAGGTCAATAAAAAATACCGACAGGACCACAGGTGCCATGCTTTCCGGCAAAATTGCCCGGCAATACGGTTCTGCAGGGTTACCGGATGGAACGATTAAATGCAGGTTCACCGGCTCAGCCGGACAAAGTTTTGGAGCTTTCCTTTCACACGGGGTTGAACTGTTTCTCGAAGGTGACTCCAACGATTACCTCGGAAAAGGCTTGTCAGGAGGCAGGATCATAGTTGTTCCCCCGTCCGGAGCCCTATTTGATGCAGATAAGAACATAATCATTGGGAATACAGTTCTTTATGGAGCCACAAGCGGGGAAGCCTATATTTCCGGTATAGCAGGTGAAAGATTCTGCGTCAGGAACAGCGGTGCAGCTGCTGTTGTAGAAGGAGTGGGAAATCATTGCTGCGAGTACATGACCGGCGGACGCGTAGTGGTCCTCGGATCGACAGGAAGCAACTTTGCAGCAGGGATGAGCGGGGGTATAGCTTATGTGCTTAACGAGAATGGGAATTTTGACTATTTCTGCAACATGGGGATGGTTGAGCTGTCGCTTGTCGAGGATTACCCCGATGTAAATGAACTCACTAATCTGATAACCAGACATTTTAACTACACCGGGAGTAAAAAGGCAAAAAGAATTCTTGAAAACCTTGACAAATATCTTCCGATGTTCATTAAGGTTATACCATACGATTACAAGAAAGTATTACAGGAAGAAAAACTGGAGGAGATCAAAAAGAAAATCGCGGGAGTGGAGATCGATATTGAAATTGCAGCCAGTTAACAATCTAAATGATTTATAATGGGAGATATTACAGGATTTTTAAAGATAAAGAGGAAGGAAGCCGGCAACAGACCGCTTCATGAAAGAATATGTGATTTCAGCGAAGTTGAACAGGTACTTAACAGCGAGGACAGGATGCTCCAGGCTGCGAGATGCATGGAATGCGGTATTCCTTTCTGCCACTGGAGTTGCCCTGTTGATAACCTGATTCCGGAATGGAACGATCTCCTTTTCAAGGGTGACTGGAAAGCGGCTTATGAAAGGCTCGCGGCAACCAACAACTTCCCTGAATTTACGGGAAGGATATGTCCGGCTTTATGCGAACATGCCTGCGTACTGAATATCGGACAGGAACCCGTTACAATACGCGAGAATGAAGTCGCAATTGTTGAAAGGGCTTTTTCCGAAGGCTACGTAAAACCATCACCACCCTTAAGAAGGACCGGGAAAAAAGTTGCAGTAATAGGCAGCGGGCCTGCCGGATTGGCAGCAGCAGATCTTTTAAACAAAGCAGGACATACTGTCACTTTATTTGAAAAAGATGACAAGCCGGGAGGATTGCTCAGATTCGGAATTCCTGATTTTAAGCTCAGCAAAGCTACAATCGACCGGCGTGTGGCAATTATGATGCAGGAGGGTTTAATTGTACGGACGGGTACACATATCGGAAGAGACATCTCAGCAAAAGAAATTATAAATCAATACGATGCCATATGCATCTCAATTGGTGCAGGCCAACCAAGGGATCTTTCAATTGAGGGCCGTAATTTTAACGGGATCCATTTTGCAATGGATTTTCTTACCAGCCAGAACAAGGTAAATTCCGGTCAGCTTAACTCAGCTGAAAACAGGATTACGGCAGAAAACAAAAAGGTACTCGTAATCGGAGGCGGCGACACAGGTTCAGATTGCGTTGGAACATCCATCCGTCAGAAAGCAACGAGTGTGACCCAGATAGAAATCCTTCCAAAACCACCGGATAGCAGGACACCCGAAAATCCCTGGCCGTATTATGCAAAAGTCTTGAAAACCACAACATCGCACGAGGAGGGTTGTATAAGGAACTGGAGTCTTGCTACATTAAGGTTCACCGGTTTTGAAAACAATGTAAAAGGCGCTGAAGTTGAAGAAGTTGCATGGGAAACCACTGATGGCAGGTACACGATGAAGCCTGTTCCCGGAACAGTCAGGATAATTGAAGCTGATCTGGTACTGCTTGCACTCGGATTTGTTCATCCTGTGCTTGACGGATTGCTCGCCGAATTGGAATTGGAGCTAAGTGACAAAAAAAACATTAAAGTCGGCCAATCGCAGGCAACCAGCCTCCCAAAGGTCTTTGCCGCTGGTGATTCGGTCAATGGTGCAGGTCTCGTAGTGAATGCAATAGCTTCGGGAAGAAGAGCTGCCGTTGAGATTGATATGTTTTTGAATAAAGCAAAATAATTTATTAATCAAGTTGCTGGTTACGAGTTACTGGTTACTGGTTGGTTGATAATGAGCATTTAGTTATGGCTGACTATCTTCTGTTAAATTCATGATATAATTGCATATTACATTATTTACCAGTAACAGTCCATTTGAGTAACCAGCAAGCAGAAACCAGCAACCAGCAACCAGCAACCAGAACAACTTGAGTTATATATTGTCAAAATTACCTTATCGATCATAATTCCTGCCTTGCCGGTAAAAGTCGCAATGTTGCAGATTGGTTTTTGCTGATAAAGGTCTCTAGCATACATTTGTCAGGTAACTAAAAAAAATTGTAAGTTTGTAATTAGGAGGCTGTAACAAAAGTACATCGATCGTTTTTAACCCCTAAATCCCCTAAAGGGGACTTATTCCTAAACAAAAACTTTGTGGAACCCCCTTTAGGGGACCGAGCGTTAAAAAATTGCCCGGTGGGCAATTTTAGCTAAGGGGCCAGCTTGCAGGGGAGAATTGTGGTGGGGGCAGGGGGTAAAAAAGGGTAAAAGCGTAAAAATCCAGACTTTTGATACAACCTCTTGGAGGTGAAACTACAAGGTTCCATATAGAGTGCAAAAGTTGAACTGATGAGTAAAAAGCGTATCACATACATTCATATCTTTATCTGGCTCTTTGCGATTTTTGCAAATCTCCCCTATTCAGCCATTGGTACTGATATGACACCGAAACTTATAGTTTCATATATAATAAGCTTCCTGTACCTGATGCTCGTGTTTTATATCTTCTACCTTCTTCTTGTGCCTGCATTTCTCAATAAGAAAAAGCTACCTGAATTCTTTGGCATTTCTTTTCTGACTGTGCTGGTAATGCCATTTTTCGGATACACCATTCTCTTCTTTTCAAGGGCGTTATTTGAGGGAACATTCCATGATTTCTACAGGGGATACTCAGTAAAAATGCATATGAGCGGCTATTACCCCGTGCTGACAGCCGCTGTTTTTGGTTCATTTTTCGGAGTTATAATCAGTTGGTTCACAACTATGAATCAAAAGGCTGAACTTGATAAACAAAGGCTCGCTATGGAGCTTGACCTCCTGAAAAGCAAACTTAACCCGCATTTCCTGTTTAACACCCTCAATAACATCGACTCACTGATCCATACAGATCCGAAAGAAGCTTCCGAAGCGCTTATCAGGCTTTCAGATATTATGAGGTACCTTACTTATGAGACCGCTTATGTTAATGTTGAACTTGAAAGGGAAGTGAGCTATATTCAAAATCTTATTGAACTTCACAGGCTCAGGATAAAGTCACCGGATGATATAAGGCTTACCCTGAAAGGAGATATGACAACGAAAGTTGCTCCTGCCATTTTTATACCACTGATTGAAAACGGATTCAAGTTCGCCTCTTTTAAGAACGGGAAACCAGCTCTTGAAATCCATCTGACGGCCGAAGCCGGAATAATTAATTTTTCTATTTCAAATTATTTCGAGAAATCGAATGGTATCTCTTCAACCCATTCGGGGACCGGGATCATTAATCTTAAAAAGCGACTTGAACTTACGTATCCAGGTAAGTATCTGCTTAATATGAATTCTGAAGATTCAAAATTTCTGGTAAACCTTACAATTGATACAAATGCAGCTTAACTGTATTGCAATAGATGATGAACCTCTGGCACTGATAAAACTTAAAGGCTTCATTGAAAAAGTTCCGATGTTGAAGCTGGCCGGAACCTTCGATAATGCGGTTGAAGCAGTCGGCTGGCTTAAAGAAAACAGTACTGACCTTATTTTTCTAGATATCCAGATGGAGCAGCTTACAGGCATCCAGTTCCTCGAAACAGTAAAGTACAGGCCTTACATAATTATTACTTCTGCTTTCGATCAGTATGCGGTCAAAGGTTATGAACTTGATGTGACTGACTATCTTCTGAAGCCTTTCCATTTTCAGCGGTTTCTAAAATCTGTTGAGAAGGTATTGGATCTGCATTCACAAAGGCTGGCAAATAAAAATGACCAGCAACCTTCTGAGAACTACATGTTTGTAAAGACTGAATACCGTCTTGAACGAATCGATTTTAATGAAATATTATATATTGAAGGGATGAAGGATTACCTCCGGATTATCTGTTCAAATAAAAAGATAATGACGCTTCAGAGCTTTTCAAAAATAGAGGAAAGCCTGCCTTCCGGTAAATTCTGCAGGGTGCATAAATCATTTATTGTGGCTATTGACAAGATCAGATCTATCGAACGGGGTGTAATTGTAATTGCTGACCAGCGGATCCCGGTCAGCAATACCTATAAGGATTCTTTCTTTTCAAAAATCAAACAATAAGAGGGTTCCATCTCATTTTATATCAACCCCCCATCCCTTTTCACCCCTAAATCCCCTAAAGGGGACTTTTAAGAACCCCCTTTAGGGGGCCGAGCGTTAAAAATACCGCCAGTGGCGGGATTTAGCGAAGGAGCCAGCCTGCAGGAGCGGCATGTGGTGGGGGCAGGGGGTAAAAAAACAGGAACATTGTAAAAATCCGGACTTATGATACAACCTCTTGGGGGTGAAATTTGCAGAGGATTACAGAGTCATGTGTTGATTAAAACTCTTTATCCGCGAGAGCTCTCATTCCCTTCGCAGTTTCAATAAGCCTGATAAATTCCGATCGATAACCTTCCTCATCATCTCCCCGTGCCGACCTTGCCAGTTTTGCTGCCTCTTCAAGTGTTGAGTTCCCTTTAAATTCCGAATTTCTCAGGACCATACCGAATTCTGAAACGGAAGCCGCAAACCTTAAGTTGAGGGATGCATCTTCAATATCATTTACATAACCTCTAACAGTCTTTTCCATAAGCATACTGGTAACGCCATCCGGTTTTTTGTACCTCAGCTTTATTGTAAGATATTCATCAGAAAAATCATTTTCATTGCGGGAAAAATCATTTTCATTACGGGAAAATCTATTTTCAAGACGGTTGCCGGTTCTTCCAGTTGACTGATATTTAAGAGGATCAACAGACGGGACTCTCTCATCCGATCTTGATGGAACCAGTTCATAAAGGGCTGTAACATAATGACCTGAGCCCATTTCACCTGCATCCTTCCTGTCGTCATTAAAATCCTCGTCGTTAAGCAGTCTGTTCTCATATCCAATAAGTCTGTACGACTTAACCTTTGAAGGATTAAACTCGATCTGGAACTTGACATCCTTTGCAATTGTAAAGAGTGTGCCTCCAAATTCACGGACAAGAACTCTCCTTGCCTCCTGAAGGTTGTCGATATATGAATAATTGCCATTCCCTTTGTCAGCAATTATTTCCATTTTATCATCCTTTATATTCCCCATTCCGAAACCAAGGACTGTCATAAAAATTCCTCTGTCCCTGTTTTCTTCTACCAGTCTCTCCATTCCGCCATTACTTGATTCTCCTACATTAAAATCGCCGTCAGTGGCAAGGATGATCCTGTTGTTTCCGCCCTTTACAAAGTTTTCAGACGCCACTGAATATGCAAGTCTGAGGCCTGCACCACCGGCCGTCGTACCGCCTGCTTCCAGATTATTTATTGCATTTATAATAGCCTCCTTTCTGTTTCCGGGTGTTGACTCAAGTGCCAATCCTGCAGCACCCGCATAAACAACGATTGCCACATGGTCCTGGGACCTTAACTCATTCACCAGCAAACCAAAAGCTGACTTCAGCAGTGGGAGCTTATTCGGGACATTCATTGAACCTGACACATCAATAAGGAAGACCAGGTTTGAGGATGGAAGGGAAGATTTGTCGATGTTCTTTCCGCGCAGCCCGACCTGAAGCAGTTCATGTCTGGTATTCCAGGGGCATACAGCTAATTCGGTGTAAACTGAAAAAGGATGTTCACCTCCTGGTTCGGGATAGTCATACTTAAAATAGTTTATCATCTCCTCAATCCTTACAGCATCAGGGGGAGGTAATATGCCCGAATTGATAAACCTTCTGACATTTGAATATGAGGCATTGTCAACATCTATCGAGAATGTTGATAACGGATTGTTTTTCACATTCTTAAAGCCGTTTTCATTAACAGCCGCATATCCTTCAGTATTGAAATCGAAGTTATACCTGTTGCGCGGGATATGTGCATCGTATCCATGACCAGACGGTGCAGCCATTGGAACTGCTTTTGAAGCCATCTCCTGTTTTTTCCCATAACCTGAGACGATTATTTCATTCAGGGCGGCCTTTTCTTCCTCCATAATTACATCGATGACAGTTCTTTCACCGACATTCTCCGGCCTGGTTTTAAAACCAATAAGAGAAAAGACAAGTATCCTGTCCTTTTGTTCCAGGGATATCTTATAATTCCCCATTTTATCAGTCAGAGTTGCTTTGGAACCACCCTTAACAGTTACACTTACGCCATATAATGGCAGCCCGGCGCTATTGGTAACCTTTCCCGTTATGACTCTCGACGGGGTAAACGCGATCATGATCATCCCAAGGATCGTTATTGCAAGAATTGACAAACTGTTTTTCATAATATTTATTTTTAAGTTGAATATTTCCTTTATGATGCAGCGGTTCGGGGAATTCCATAAAAAATTCAGTGTATTTTTGCATCTTTATAATCCAAGATCCATTAACCGCAAAGGCCGCTAAGATTCCAAACCTAAGATCACAAAGAAGTGTGAACAAATAATTTAACTTTGTGTACTTTGCGACAACTTCGTGACCTTTGCGGTTAGATACCCCCTTCCCTCCCGATAGCTATCGGGACTTCCCCCAGGGGGGCAGGAGGAAGAAAAAAATGATAAAAAAATGGATAAATAATGTCATAACAGGTAGAAGAAACCCTTTTAATCATTTCCCCCTTGGGGGAAACAGGAAAGGGGGTTTAATTGGTGAAAGATGACCCCCTTCCCAAGGCGGCAGGCAAGCGCAAGGGGCGGGAAATAAGAAAGGGGGTTTATAGTTATTTATTGAATGATACTCAAATTACCACATAGAAAGATTGGTGTTAAAACAGACGACGAACTCCTTTCCGACTTTCGCAAGGACGGAAACCTGGAAGTTCTTGGAGAGCTGTACTCACGGTACATGCATCTGGTTTACGGTGTCTGCCTCAGGTATCTGAAAGAGAGGGAAGAATCAATGGATGCGGTAATGCAGATCTTTGAAAAACTAATAGTTGAAATACCGGATCATGATATATCAAACTTCCGGAGCTGGCTGCATGTGGTGACAAAAAATTTCTGCCTTATGCAACTGAGGTCACAAAAATCGAAGAACGAAAAATACCTTGAGTGGCAAAAAGAGGAGTTTACGTTTATGGAAAATGGCATTGAACTGCATCCTATTGACAAAGATGAGAAAGATATGGATAAAGCACTTGAAGATTGTATTTCAAGGTTAAAAGATGAACAAAAGGTATGCATCAGAAAGTTTTATTTCGACAACAGGTGTTACAGTGAGATTGCAGTTGAATTACACATTGATGAAAAAAAGGTAAAGAGTAACCTTCAGAACGCAAAAAGAAATCTTAAGCTTTGTCTTGAAGAAAAAAATGGCAAAAAACAATAAATACAAAAAAAGTCAGCAGCCTGATTTTCTCCGGTATCTTAAGAACAAGATGACGGATAAGGAAAAAAATGCCTTTGAAAGGGACCTGCAGAAAAATCCTTTTGCTGAAGAAGCCTTGATGGGATTTAAGAAGATCAATTCCGAAAAAGCAGAAGAAGATTTGCTTAAGCTGGAAAAAAGACTAAAACGAAGAACATCAGGAAAACAAAGGGTCATCTGGTACCGTATTGCCGCTTCGGTTGCCGTGCTTATGATTTTATCATCCATATTTATTATTATTGAAAGAAATAAACCGGAGAGTTTATCATATTCCACGGTTCCCGAAGTTCCGAAAGAGATCCCGGAGCCATCTGTTCAGGTTAACCCGGTCGAAAAGGTTAATGTTGAAAAGAAGGCTGTTAAAACTCCATCCCGGGAGGAAAAGCCAACTGCAAAAACTCAAAAGCCTGAAATTAAAGTTGCCCGGGAGAGTGAAACGCGAACCGATGCACAATCTAAAAACGCTGCAGATGCCATCAGGGTAGCTGAAGCTGTAAAATCTGATAATATAAAGGGAGAGGTCGTAACTGCAAAAGCGGCTCTCGCAAAAAGAGCAGCAGCATCGGAAGGGATAATAAGAGGAAAAATCATTTCTGCAGAGGATAACCAGCCTATTCCCGGAGCCACCATTAATATAAAAGGTACAAACAAGGGTACCGTCACCGACTCCGGGGGCAACTTTAATCTGGATATCACAAAAGCAGAAAACAGGCTTCTTGTCGCTAACTACGTCGGGATGAAATCGAAAGAGTTCATGGCGACCGCAGATTCAAGCATTGAAGTAAAACTTGAGCCATCCGTTCAGGCTTTGAGCGAAGTTGTTGTGGTCGGGAATGGAGCTGCCAGCGCTGGATATAAACCGGCACAGCCTGTAACGGGTAATTCGGAATTTGAAAAATACGTTCAGGCGAATATACAACGACCTGATACTGCCTCAGCCGGACAAAGAGTAGTTGTGGTACTGAATTTCAGGGTTAATATCGCTGGCAGTATCGACAGCATTAAGATACTTAGAAGCCCTTCGAAACCTTTTTCAGATGAGGCAATCCGGATTTTAAAGGCAGGACCGGCGTGGAAACCTGCCGAACAAAACGGTAAAGCCATCAGCGATCAGGTAAGGGTCAGAATAGTTTTTAAATAATACAATTCGAAATAACACCAAAAGGGAGTAGCATAAGTCGGATCTGTCAAAAAAGACCTTTAACGAGCACAAATAATTTCCCATTCTAAAATTTTTTTTCACCACACTTTCGCCAGTAATTAAAAGTAATTACATTTATTCAGTTTTGAATCCTGATCTCAATTTGTGAACCTGATATGGTTAGAAGAGTTACATGTTTATTTCTGATATTCACTCTGTTCCAGATAAATCAGAGATCATTCAGTCAGAAAATTGACTCAACTTCGTTATTGATAAATCCAAGGCTGAGTTTCTATTCTTTTGAAAAGACTGGTGAGATGATTCTGCATGTTCCGCCAAAACTACGAGGCAGCAATATTAATACATCTCTGCGGATTAATGGGAAAGAAGTTGGCTCATGGAAAGGCATGCCCGGTAAAAAACTAATCCTGATTCCGTTTACCCTTGACTTGATCCCCGGCAATTATTCTATTGATTGCGAGCTCATTTCATCAGGAGGAAGCAGATTTAAAGCAAAAACTGTTCTTACTGTTCTTTTTCCGAAAGATAACGAAGTAAAAACCGACAGATTTACAGGCGGGCTCATTGTAAACGGAAGAATCTTTTTCCCATTTGGATTTTATTGCTATTCACCAGTTCACCCTACCCTTCACGAAGAGGAAGCTGTAAAAGGATTTAATATGATGTCTCCTTATCAGAAGATCCTTCCTGAAACTTTTTCAGAAAGGAAAGAATATATGGATCGGTGTGCCAGGCTGGGAATGAAAGTGCATTATAATCTTCTGTCGGTCTCAGGCGGCGGAGGAGTCAGCTCGAAGATTGACGGGATTACGGAAGATGAAAAAAGGAAACGCCTCATTGCCGAAATAACTGCATTCAGGGACCACCCTGCCCTGCTTGCCTGGTATATCTCAGATGAGCCGACAGGAAATAAAATAACACCGGAAGAGCTGGAGGATGTTTACAGAACTGTTAAAGAGAATGACCCATGGCATCCGGTTTCAATAGTTTTTATGGCTCCGTTTCTCTCCTCAAAAAAATATGAAAATGCCGTCGATATTGTAATGGCTGACCCCTATCCTGTCCCAAATAGTCCGATAACCCAGGTCGGAACAATCGCGGGTCAGCTTAGATCCGAATTTGAGGGAAGAAAGCCTGTCTGGATTGTACCCCAGGCTTTTGGCGGAGGTGAGTGGTGGGGCCGCGAACCATCAATTCAGGAAATCCGGTCGATGACATATCTTTCAATAATAAACGGAGCCAGAGGAATACAGTATTTTATAAGACAGGGGCTTAACTCATTTCCAAAATCTACTGCATCCTGGAATGAATGCGGAAGAATGGCGCTTGAAATTGCAGAGATCACTCCCTGGTTATTGTCAGACGAGGACCCCATCCCCATCAGGACCAATTCATCGAATATCCAGGTAACATCGGCAGTACATGACGGTCAGCTTCTTATTATAGTCGTCAACAAGGTCAATGCTCCTCAGAAAGCTGATTTAAGTATCGCAGTTTCAACCGTGGGAAAAGCAAGAGTGCTTTTCGAGAACCGGGAAATTTCAATGTCCGGAGGTTCATTTTCTGACTATATAGCTGCATATGGGTCCCAGGTTTATCTCATAAACATCAAACCCCTGAAGAAGGAGGTTTTAACATACAGGGGAAATCTTGTCACGGATCCTGGTTTTGAGGATATGTCTAGTCCCGGGGTACCTGCATCCTGCTATGCTTGGAACGAGGGAGACCGGGGTGCAACCTATTTCCTCGACTCCAGAGAACATTTTGAGGCGAATCATTCGCTCAGAATGGTTACACCTGAGGAAAATAAAGGCAGCAGATTAAGATTTTTCCCGGTTAAGATCAACATCGGACGCACATACATCATTTCAATCAGGGCAAAAACTGATATTGAACCGGGCAATCCGGCAGAAAGTAATATAAGAAAAGATAATTCTACAGACCATAACCCAAATTCGACTTATTTTGAAATTGGATTGGGAGAATTCGGCAATACAAGATTTTACCCTGGAAGCGAGTGGCAGGAATTTGTAACATCTGTTACAATTCCGGAGGAAATCATACTTCCTTCCAGAACAAATGTAATTTTACGATTGCCGGGAGAAGGAACAGCATGGTTTGATATGTTGCAGGTATTTGAAGCTGTAGATATCTTCAGAAGCATTAATCCTGAATTACAAAATGAATGGAGTTATGAATAAATTAATCACTGCTATATCCGGAATTATTATGGTATTTGTTTTTGGTTGTACAGGAGAGAAAGGGAATATTAACTACAGGGGCAATCCTGAACCTTTGATGAGGAATGCATACATTAAACTGCCACTCGGATCCGTAAAACCGGAAGGCTGGCTTAAATCGCAGCTTGAAGCACAGGCAAAAGGACTTACCGGCAACATTGACGACTTCTGGCCCGATCTGGTAAATTCAGCCTGGAGAGGTGGTGATGGCGAAGCATGGGAAAGAGGCCCCTATTTTCTCGACGGTCTTGTTCCCCTGGCTTACCTTCTTGACGATGAAACCCTGATCAGGAAGGTTAAAAACTGGATCGAACCTATCCTTTCAAGCAGTGCCGACTCAGGATGGTATGGACCTGCAAAAAACAAGGACAGATGGCCTCTTGCAGTTGCAAATAAGGTGTTGATGCAATATTATGAGGCAACAAACGATGCCCGTGCTCTTGAGGTCCTGAAAAACTATTTCAAGTATCTCCGCCAGACTCCTCCTGACTGGCCTGACAAAGACTGGCGGGGCGTGAGGGCAATGGAGAACGCTGTTACGGGGTACTGGCTTTACCGGCAGACAAAGGAACCATGGATCCTTGAAGTTATTGAATCAATACAAAAAAACAGTTCGGACTGGACAACTTACTACGAGAAATTTCCATGGGACTCGGCAGCCTCCGCAAATAAAAAAATTCCACTAAACTGGGGTCCCGACGGTTTGACAGCGCATGTTGTCAATAATGCTATGGCAATAAAATATCCTGGTCTGTGGTATCAGCAGTCAAAGGAGGCCCGGTTTAAAAATGCTGTTTTTGCCGGTATCCGGAAGTATGATCTGAATCATGGTCAGGCTGGAGGCAGGTTCTCGGGAGATGAACATCTTTCAGGTAAAAGCCCTGATCGTGGCACCGAGCTTTGTTCCGTTGTCGAGTATATGTTTTCGCTTGAGGAACTTTATGAGATTTTTGGAGATAACAGCCTGGTCGACAGACTTGAACTACTTACATTCAATGCTTTACCCGGCACAATGACCGCAGATATGTGGGCACACCAATATGATCAGCAATCAAACCAGGTGATTGTCAACGGGGATAAAAGAGCATGGAGCACCAACGGAAACTACTCTAATCTTTACGGACTTATGCCCAACTTCGCCTGCTGTCTGGCAAATATGCATCAGGGCTGGCCAAAATTTACCGAAAGTCTCTGGATGGCTACAAATGACAACGGACTTGTCGCAGTTGTATACAGTCCGTCAGTTGTAACAGCCAGAGTGGCGAAGGGACAGGAAATCACAATCCATGAAGATACCAATTATCCGTTTGATGGTTCTGTAACACTCAGGATCAGCACTCAGAAATCCGTGAGATTTCCTCTGTACCTGCGGGTGCCGGGATGGGCAGACAGTGCAAGTATAGGCTATAAAGACAAAATTATTTCGGGGAAAGGCGGGTCGACTGTCAGGATCTTTGCAAGATGGGACGATGATGACCGGATCACAATAAATATTCCGATGAATTTGAAAGTTGAAAAAAGATATAACAAATCGTTATCAGTGCTCCGTGGTCCCCTGTATTTCTCTCTCAGAATTAATAAAGAATACAAAAACGTTAAAATCAACTATGATAATTTTGGTTATAAGGGAAGTGTTGACTGGGAGATCTATCCCACCAGTTCATGGAATTACGGATTGATGATTGATAAGAAAATCCTTTCACGCGGTCTGAAGATTGATGTTAATCCGGTAACAAAATTCCCCTTCGCTGATAAAGGTGACATGATATGGTCAGCAGATTCAGGGAAATATGTTGCCTGGGAAAACGATGCCCCCCTGGTGATAACAACAAGAGGGATGAAGATACCAGGGTGGATTTTAAAGGAAAACTCCGCAGACGTCCCTCCGGTCAGCCTCGTGAAGCCTGAAGGTACACCGGAGGTAATCCAGCTTGTTCCGTATGGGTGTGCAAAACTGAGGATCACCGAATTCCCTGTAATTGATCTGACTCAGGTAGTTGATGTGATCAGGTAGGGGTTCCCCGTTAGGTCCGCCTGCCCGGGGATTAAGGTGTAAGAGGTTCAGTTTTTTCTCTAAGCCAGATCTTTTCTTCATCTGAGAGATAAGGGCTCAATTTTTCGTAAACTTCAGTGTGGTATGAATTCACCCACTCAATCTCTTTCTGATCAAGCAGTGATTTGTCGATCAAAGCTTTATCAATATAACACAATGAAACAGTATCAAATCTAAGGAACTTACCGAATTCCGTTTCTTCATCCTCATAACAGATGATCAGATTCTCAATCCTTATCCCGTATTCGCCTTCCCTGTAAATTGCCGGTTCGTTCGATGTCAGCATTCCGGGTTCAATTGATGTCTTATTATCCGCCGGACTGATACTTTGCGGACCTTCATGGACGTTCAGGCAGAAACCCACACCATGGCCTGTACCGTGCGCGTAGTTCAATCCGGATCCCCACATAGCTCGCCGGGCAAGAAAATCAAGCTGGTATCCCCTGGTTCCTGAAGGGAATTTGGCCATGGCCAGAGCAATATTACCCTTAAGTATCAGAGTGAAGTCTTTCTTCTGTTGTGCCGAAGGGATCCCTACCGGAATTGTTCTCGTGATATCGGTCGTCCCGCCCATATACTGGCCTCCAGAATCAATTAAAAGTATGCCCCTCGCTCCTATTTCAGCTCCTTTACCGGCTTCAGGTGTGTAATGAGGCAGAGCACTGTTTTCATTAAAAGCTGCAATAGTTTCAAATGATGGTCCCAGGAAATCGTGTTGCTCAGATCTGAACTCCTGAAGCTTCCCGGTCAGAGAGACTTCTGTTAATGAATTTTTCCCTGTGTTGTTATCAAACCAGTAAAAAAATCTGGTAAGGGCTACTCCGTCTTTAACCATAACTCTGCAGATATTCTCAATTTCCGTCTTATTCTTTATTGCCTTAAGACGGGCGGGGATGCTGATATCCTCAATAATTCCTGAATCTTTTGATATTGAGTTAAAAAGGGCAACTGAGGTTGTTGAAGGATTTAGAAGAATTGAAGATCCTTCAGTTTCTGCTGAGATTATTTCCGCGGCTTCATCATATGGAAGAATGACAATACCCAGATTATCAAACTCATGTGCAAGATTAGCAGGGATCTTGTTTTCATCGATGAACAAAAGGATCTGTTTTTCACCAATCAGGGCAAAGGATAATAATAAAGGAGTGTATTTCAAATCGTGACCACGGATATTCAACAGCCACATTATATCATCACATGAGGTAATAAGGTGATAATCAGCACTTTTGTTTTTCATCAGTTCCCTTACCTCCCTGACTTTTGCCGATCGTTCCTTTCCACAAAATCTTACGGGATGATCAAAAGCTAATGAAAAAGGAAGTGAAGGTCGATCCTGCCAAAAGTTACTTATAGGATCAAAATCAGTCATAATCGCAACCTGTTTTTCGGCAAGCCTCTTTTCCATCTTTCTAAACTGAGCTATTGAAAAGATCGTGCCGTCAATCCCGATCCTCCCGCCCGGACCTGAATTGTCGCAAAGAAAATCCAGGTAGTCATTTCTCTGAAAGATTTGAGGTTTGACAAATTCAAATCCTGAACCTGAAAGTTGCTTTTCAGCCTGAAGAAAATATCTTGAATCGGTCCATAAACCTGCAAATGAATTTGTGACCACAACAGTTCCGGCGGAACCGGTAAATCCTGTCAGCCATTCAATTATACGCCAATGGTCAGGGACATACTCCCCAAGATGCGGATCAGATGACGGGATAATACAGGCATCGACGCCGTTCTCTTTCAGAGCAGCACGAAGTGAACTTAATTTTTCAATGCAGGAAGGCATCGTATTTCAAATATAAACCCAGAATTTTTACACCATTCCCGTTTTTCTACCCCTGCCCCCCGAAGGGGGTTCCATAAGCTTTTGTTAATCAATAAGTCCCCTTTAGGGGATTTAGGGGTGAAAAACGAACGAGGTACTTTTGATACAGCCTCTTCTTAAAAGTCCCCTTTAGGGGTCCCGATAGCTATCGGGATAGGGGCAAAAAGAAGCGGTTGTACTATTTAAAGATTCTTAATCTCATTAACAAGGTTCTGCAGGGTAACTTTTGCATCCCCAAACAACATCCTTGTCTTGTCATTAAAGAAAAGCATGTTCTCGATTGCCGCATAACCTTTACCCATACCGCGTTTCATAACTATTATGTTTTTTGCATCCCGGGCTTTTATAATTGGCATCCCGTAAATGGGGCTTGACGGATCATCCTCAGCGGCAGGATTCACAACATCATTTGCGCCTATAACAACAAGAACATCTGTATTTGGCAGGTCAGGATTGATCTCGTCGCTTTCGATAAGTTGTTCATAAGGTACATCGGCTTCTGCCAGAAGGACATTCATATGTCCCGGCATCCTTCCGGCGACAGGATGTATTGCATATTTTACCTCAACACCTTTCTCATCAAGTAGTTTGTCAAGTTCGTGACATATATGCTGCGCCTGGGCAACAGCAAGGCCGTAACCGGGAACTATGACAACTTTTTTCGAATAAGCAAGGAGAACCGCTGCATCAGAAACTGAGATCTCCCTGACAAGGCCTCCTTCAGATGCATTGGATTGACCTCCCCCTCCGAAAACGCCTACCAGAACATTTAACAAAGACCGGTTCATGGCTTTGCACATAAGGACAGTAAGAATAGTCCCCGCTGAGCCCACAAGGATACCTCCTGTCAGCATTGCCTGGTTATCGTAAAGGAAACCCCCCATTGCTGCAGCCACTCCCGTAAATGAGTTAAGCAGCGATATAACAACAGGCATGTCGGCTCCTCCTATTGGCATTACAAATAAAACCCCATAAATAACGGCTATTACGAAAATTATGTAAATTAAAGGGGTCAACTCGCCACTGGTCTGAACATGGCGGGTCATTATATAAATGACAAATCCTATCAGCACTGCCAGAATAGTAAGGTTAACATATTTCATCGCCCTGATCCTCATATCACCGATCCAGCCATCGAGTTTGCCAAAAGCAATCATACTGCCTGCCCAGGACACAGTGCCGATTACAAGGCCGAGAAGTATGGCAAGCACATGCCCGTTGGCCATACCGCTCTTTGCAATGAGTTCGGGACTTACATGGGGAAATTCCATCATTGATATCAGGGCCGCGGCGGCGCCACCCATTCCGTTAAAGAATGATACCAATTGGGGCATGGAGGTCATCTTTACCTTTTTCGCAATGACAAATCCTATAACTGTTCCGATTGCAATTGCAATGAGTATCAATGGAATATTGCCAATAGGCTCTCCGCCTTTTTTATGGAAAAGGATTGTTGCAACGATGGCAAAACCCATCCCGAACGCTGCCAGGGTGTTGCCCCTGCGCGCAGTAAGCGGATGGCTTAACATTTTTAATCCAAGAATAAAAAGCACTGATGCAATTACATAGGTAATCTCCAGTATTGAATCACCGGGCTGAAACTGAGAAACTTCTCCCATCCTGTTGAATTTTTGATTTAAAACTGATGATTACTTCTTCTTTTTAAACATCTCAAGCATTCTGTCAGTCACAACGAATCCTCCGACCACATTCAATGTACCCAAAACCACAGCGAGGAATCCGAGTATCATCGATCCGGTAGTCTCCGCATGACCCATTACGATAATGGCTCCTATTATCACAACTCCATGGATTGCATTTGCTCCTGACATCAGGGGTGTATGCAAAACAGCCGGTACATGGCTTATTACCTCAATCCCAAGAAAGACAGAAAGGATAACGATAAAAATAGCCTCCCTGTGCTGTAAGAAAAAGCCCAGAAAATTTTCCATGGTCTCTATTATTTAATATTAAGTATTCTCCGGATCTGCTGACTGATATACTGTTTTCCGTGAACTGCTGTTGTTCCTCTAATGATGTCATCCTCAAGGTTGAATACGAGATTTCCGTTTTTGTCGATCATGATTTTCAGCAGATTAAGAATATTTGAGCCAAACATCTTACTTGCATCGGCAGGCATGTCAGAAGGAAAATCAGATTTGCCGATAATAGTGACCCCGTTCAGTTTGTAGGTCTCGCCATCCCTGGTTACCTCACAGTTTCCTCCGGAGGATGCTGCCAGATCAACTATCACCGAACCCGGTTTCATTGCCATCACAGTTTCTTTGAGTATCAGCACCGGAGCTTTCTTTCCGGGGATCTGGGCAGTAGCAATGATAACATCTGCGGCAATTGCCCTCTTCTGGATCAGATCCTGTTGTTTCTTCTTAAACTCTTCCGTTTGCTCCACAGCATAGCCGCCTGCCCTGGAATCCTCTTTAGCTCCTTCAACCTCTATGAATTTACCTCCGAGGCTTTTTACTTCTTCCTTTACTGCTGACCTGACATCAAAAACCTCGACAACTGCTCCAAGTTTGCGTGCAATGGCAACAGCCTGAAGCCCGGCAACGCCAGCCCCCAGGATCAGGACTTTTGAAGGCCTGATGGTTCCGGCTGCCGACATGAACATAGGAAAGAACTTCGGTAATATCGAAGCAGCTTCCACCACGGCTTTGTAACCTGCAACAGTTGCCATTGATGAAAGTATATCCATCGATTGTGCCCTGGTGGTCCTCGGGACGATGTCGAGTGCAAGCACTGTAAGACCATATTCGCGGGCTTTCTCCAGCCATCCGCTGTTCTCAGCAGGGTTCAGGACTGAACAGAGGATCTGACCTTCCCTGAAAAATTTAAGATCATCGTTAATGAGGGGATTTACCGAGAGAATAAGTGCAGACCGTTTTATTACATCATTGCGATCAGATATTACCGCACCTGCTGTCTGATAATTTTTATCAGCCGCAAATGCTTTCTCTCCGGCTTTCTGCTCAACAATAACCTCAACACCCAATTTTTTAAGTGCAGCAGCCTCACCCGGAAGCATCGCCACCCTGTTTTCATTTTCAGGTTCCTTGAGAATGCCAATTACCATGTCAGCTTCGTTTGGAGTTTTTTAATATTCATGGATCTTTTCCCTTTTGTCTTTTGTCTTTTGTCTTTTGTCTTTTGTCTTTTGTCTTTTTATTCTTTCCCAAAGAAATTACTCAACCAGAACCCGTTTGCCTCGGTCCTTGAATGAATTGCTTTTGCTCCACCCCAGCCATGCCTGCCACCCGGATAGAGCATGAACCGGAATTCCTTTCCTTCGTCCTCAAGCCTGGAAATAAGATAAATTGAATTTTGCATATGCACGTTATCATCCATGTCCCCGTGAGTCATAAACAATTTGCCTTTGTAATTTTTCGCCCATGTCAGAGCCGAGCCATCCTTGTAACCATCAGGGTTATCCTTAGGTGTATCCATAAAACGTTCTGTATAGATATTGTCATAGAGTCTGTAATCGGTAACTGAAGAACCTGCAAACCCGTGTGTCCAGAAATCTGCCCCTTTGGTAAGGGCAAGACACGTCATGTAACCTCCGTACGAGCTTCCTGTGATGCCCATCCTGGTTCCATCGACAAAAGGTTTGGTAAGCAGCCATTTAACGGCATCCTCATAATCAAGAATCTCCCATTTTCCAAGAGAGCGGTAAAGGTAATCAAGGCCTTTTTTCCCAAAATGGCCTGAACCCCTGTGGTCAACCGTAAAAGTGATAATGCCGTTCTGTGCATACCAGGAAGCATTTTCACCCTGCCATCTGTTTGAAGTTATATTCTTTGAGTTTGGACCTCCATAAATTGTAAAAACCACCGGGTATTTCTTAGTCTCATCAAAATTGACAGGATAAGTAATTATTGCAGGCATTGTGAACAAGCCGTCCGATGTTTTTAGCTTTAACATTTCAGACCTTGAGTTTTTTGCAGGGTCGAACGCCGGCTGATCAAACTTATAGATCTCCCTAACTTGTTTGCCTTTCTTATCATAGGCGATCATTGAGCCGGGTGTAGTAATATTATTCCAGGTATCGATAAAGTAACTTCCTTTGGGAGAAATACTTACATTGTGGGTTCCGTCCATTTTCGTTACCTGCAGCAGGTATTTCCCGTCGAGTCCCACCCTGTAAAAATGGTTGTCAGTCGATTCGGGACCGGTCCCAGTGAAATAAACTACTTTGGCATCCTCATCAACTCGTGAAATTTCATTTACCCTCCAGTCAAAGTTGGTTAGCTGCGAGATCATTTTTCCGTCCCAGCCATAATAATAGAGATTTTCCCAATCATTACGGTAGCTTCTTACAATAAAGCCTGTGCCGTTTTGCATCACATAAATATCTTCATAAAATTCAACCCACGATTTTCTTGTCTCATTGTAAATCTGAGTGAAATCGCCGGTCGAAGGATCCGCAAGAATAAATTTCATATCATTCTGATCACGGTTAAGCACCTGGATAGCAAGCTTTTTGCTGTCGGGCGTCCAAAATGGCCAGGCAATATACTGGTCAACACTGGTATCGGTCTTTACCCATGTTGTTTTACCTGTTGCAATGTCGGCGATGCCCATCCTGACCCATGGATTCGGATCACCGGCATAGGGATACGGAACCTCTTCAAGCTTTCCGTGAATTCCGTCAGGTTCGTCCTGGCGGACCAGTGTATAAACCGGAACATCTTTCTCATCGGTTCTCAGGTAGGCTAATTTGTTCCCGTCGGGCGACCACCAGAATGCCGCGTATCGGCTTGGCCTGCCAAGTACTTCTTCCATATATACCCATGATGCATAACCATTATAGATCTTGTCGGTAGCATCGAATGTCAGCCTTGTCTCTTTGTTATTAGCCAGATCGAAGACATACAGATCCTTGTTTTTAGTATAGGCTATCTTTTTCCCATCAGGAGAAAACCGTGCGTTTACTTCAGGAACTTCATCATTTGTAAGTCTCTTCAACTCCTTATCACCTTTTGTAAAGAAGTAGAGATCATTATCCTTCACGATGATGACACTTTTCATATCCGGACTTACAACATCATTGAAACCTATTGTTGTTCCCGATGGCATTGACCCGGAAAGTAAATCCCTGTCGGATTTTGAAGGCGGAACTTCAACGCCTTTGCCGGTCCTGATATCGACACTTTGAATTACCTGCCTCTTCTCGGCATTTAATGTCTGGATAAGGTAATGAGTGTCGTCGGTCCAGCCTGTGATGCGGACCGGACTCATATCGCGCATTCCCATCTGGGCAGCTGACGGGTTAGTAAAAGCAGTCAGAAAAAACAATAGTGTTATGATACAGGTATAAGTCTTTTTCATAATGAAATTATAAAGGAGCATTAAAACATTTCAGTTTGGTAAAAATAAGAATTTTCAGCATTGTATCTGCCTCGTGATCGTGTTATAAAATTTCTGAGACCCTTGTATCACTTCTTGTAAAAAGATTACCTTAGGCGATCAATTTATAAAAACCGCAATTATGAAGCGCCTTTCCCTGATAATCTTTTGCTTTATTATGATTTTAGTTAACGTTTATAATCAGTCAATCAAATCGCCCGGTGAATTTCTTGGCTATGAACCCGGAGCCCAGTTTACGTTCCATTACAGGGCTGTCGAGTATTTCAGGTATATTGCCGACAATTCGCCTCTTGCCGAATACCGCGAGTATGGAACAACTTATGAAGGCCGGCCGCTGGGAGTCTGCTTCGTATCGACCGCGGAGAATCTTGCAGGACTGGAAGAATACAGGAAAAACAATCTCATTAAAACAGGTCTTCTGGACGGAAGTTCCACAGGAAAGCAGATCCCCTTTATCTGGCTCGGATATAATGTACATGGAAATGAATCGGCAGGAATGGAAGCAGCCATGAAAACCCTTTATACCCTCGTGACAGGGTCGTATGAAGGTGTAAGTGACTGGTTGAGTAATTGTATAATTATTATAGACCCGTGCCAGAATCCTGATGGACGCGACCGTTACACCAGCACGTACCGTAACTCACAAAACCTTTATCCAAATCCGGATGGAAATTCATGGGAACATAACCAGGGCTGGCCAGGTTCGAGAACGAACCATTACCTGTTTGACCTTAATCGCGACTGGGCCTGGCAAACTCAGACAGAGACTCTCCAGAGAATTGCATTTTATAATCAGTACATGCCGCAGGTGTATGCCGATTTTCATGAAATGGGTCCCGAATCTACGTTCTTCTTTGCGCCTGGAGCTGATCCGTGGCATGAGGTTATTACCGACTGGCAGCATGAATTCCACAAATTAATGGGTAAAGGCAACACAATTCTATTTGATGAAGATTCTAAGCTTTATTTCACAAAAGAAAGTTATGATCTTTTCTGTCCGAGTTTTGGAGACACCTGGCCTCTTTTTAACGGAGCCATGGGATTTACGTATGAACAGGGGGGCGGCGGCTCCTCAGGACTTACCTATAAACGGCAATCAGAAGACACGCTAACTCTTAAGAAAAGAATTGACGGGCATTTCATCTCTTCAATGGCTACAATAAAAGTATCATATGAAAACAGGGAAAAGCTGATCACCGGGTTCAACAGTTTCTTTGCCAACAACAATGAAAAATCAGCATTCCAATATAAGTCAGTAATCATTAAAGGTTCAAATGAGAGATCCAACCTTGAGGAGCTGCTCCGCCTACTCGGAAAGAACCAGATAAAATACTCCCTTGCCGGAAATCCAGGTAAAAAGTATAAGGGATTCGATTACTTATCGAATGCCGATGGGGAGGTGACAATTGAAAAAGGGGATATCCTTATAAGTGTTCTTCAGCCTCAGTCGCACCTGGTAAGGGTTCTGTTCGAGCCCGACAGCAAAGCAGCCGATTCCCTGAGTTACGACCTTACTGCGTGGGCTCTGCCATATGTTTATAATCTCAGAGCTTTTGCGCTTCCCGACCAGATCGGGCCATCGGGCGACTATGTTGGGCCTGAAAAAGTAAGCAATCCCTTAAGCACCGGTAATCCATACGCATATGCGGTGAACTTCACCGGTTTTAATGAACAAAAGTTCATTGCTTCACTTCTAAGTAAAAACATAAAGCCGAGGTACGCTACAAAGCCCTTCGTTATAAATGGGATCAACTTTAACAGAGGAAGTTTCGTAATAACCCGTGGTGATAATGAACAGATCGTAGAAAAACTCGACAGAATTGTCACTGAGGAAGCAAACAGGTTCAATATAAAACTTATCCCGGTTGCAACGGGGCTTGTCGACCAGGGGAAGGACTTCGGGTCGGCATATTCTCCCCTGATGAAGAAGGTCAGGATCGCACTTTTATGCGGAGAAGGCACATCTTCGGGACAGGTTGGTGAGCTTTGGTATTTCTTTGAGAGGGAACTTGGGTACCCGGTATCCCTTATTAATACCAGTGATGCCGGTGAACCAAAACTGAGCTCCTATGACATACTGATCCTGACTTCGGGGACCTATTCCAGACTTAAGGATACTATTATTGACTTTACGAAAAAAGGCGGCAGGGTGATAGCTATCGAAAATGCTGTTTCAGTATTTGCTGCGGATAAATCAACTGCTCTTTTTAAAGCTGTTGAAATCCGTACATCAGAACAGAAAGCAGCAGCAAAAAAAGAGACGAGTGACGACTCAACTTATCTCAGAAAGTTTGAAGACCAAAGGCGCTATACCCTTACAGAAAGATCAGCCGGAAGCATTTACAAAGTCACACTTGATGACACAAATCCTTATGCTTTCGGGCTCGGGAAAGACATGGTTTTTAATGAAACGCATATCGCCCTATCCCTTCCTGGCTACGGGCAATAATATTGGCTATATTCTTGATAAAGAACCTGTCGCAGGATTTGCCGGTTACAAGTTCAAAAAACAGATAAAGAATTCGCTTGTACTCGGCTCAGAAAGAATAGGATCAGGTGAAGTCATATATATCACAGATGACCCCTATTTCAGAGCATTCTGGAAAAGCGGCAGGGTCCTTTTAGGGAATGTTGTGTTGAGGTAAATATCGCACCTACCCCGGTTGCACCTGGGGTTATTCAAATTTGTCTCTTTCAGAGACGGCTAAAGGCAGTAGACGAAAATTGAAATCCGTTAAAGAGACTTAAAATTTCCCATAAATCACACAGATTTAACGGAATTTTAAATACTAAAACCAAACTCAAAGCCCCCCATTTGGGGGGTTGGGGGGTTGATTTATAGGTTTGGAGTCTTCGGGGATTATTCAAATTTGTCTCTTTCAGAGACAGTTATTGGGAAAATGACCTCTTTCAGAGGCAGGTAATAAAACAGCCGTCACTTTAAATGATAAGGATTGTAACAATCCCTCTTTCAAAGGCAGATCTTTTTCCCTCATGATTTATAATGATTTTGTCATTCCGAATGAATCCCGCTTAACGGGATGAATGAGGAATCTCAAAATATATTTTAAATTATGCTTTGGTCATTGTATCTATTTATCAATATATTATAGAGATGAACAAAAAAGAAATACGTATTAAAAGCAGTATTTAATTCAAATAAAAGCAGTATTAAAAGCAGTATTTCTTTAAATTAAAAGACGTATTTTTTTCTTTATGTCCAACTTCGTTTTCTGGGACCAAAATAGATCTTATTTATAATCATTTTAAAGTATTGTTATTTTATTAACATTGTTATTATATTCACAATAAAAAATATTACCTTCGCGTCGTCAAATTGAAATTTGGATTTAAAACCATCAGCTTGAATATTTTAATAAATTTAAAGGATATTTGGTCGCAGACATATACAATTGAATTAACCTAATTAAGAAAAAGCATGGCACAAATCAAGTCACTCGCTGATCTTGTAAAGAAACGCGAAGAAATTTTAAAGGGCCTGGAGATCAGACTAAAAGCAAATGATCCTGATAATTTTGTTCAGGTAAAAGTTGCTATGGCTACATGTGGTATTGCCTCAGGAGCAAAGCCTGTGATGGAGTTTTTTCAGGAACAACTCGAAAGGCGGAATATTCCGGGCATGGTAACACAAACCGGGTGTATGGGTTATTGTTATGCCGAACCCACAATTGAAGTCACACTCCCCGGTCAGGATCCGGTAGTTTTCGGTTATGTCGATCTGAAAAAAGCAGATCAGATAATTGAAAAGTACATAAAGACCGGTGAGCTTGTGGATGGAATAATCCCTGTGAATTACGAAACTATCGATTCTAAATAATAGGAGGATAAAAGATGTCAAAATACAGTAAGCATCTTCTGGTTTGTGGCGGCACAAGTTGCCATTCGCATGAAAGCGATGCTGTTGTCTGGAATTTAAGGGACGAGCTCGAAGCAAAAGGTTTGTCGGAAACGGTTCAGGTAATCCTTACGGGATGCTTCGGCTTTTGCCAGCAGGGACCTATCGTAAAAGTCATGCCTGATAATATCTATTATGTAAAGGTTAAGCCAGAAGATGCTCAGACGATTGTCGAAGAACACATCATAAAAGGAAGAACCGTGGAAAGACTCCTGTATCAGGATCCGAAAACTAAAGAAATAGCTGTTGATCAGAAACATACAAAGTTATTTAAAAAACAGCTCAGAATTGTTCTCCGTAACTGCGGCTTCATTAATCCCGAGAATATTGATGAATACATAGCAAGGGATGGGTACCTGGCTCTGGGGAAATGTCTGACGGAAATGACACCTGAACAGATTATCAAAGAAGTCAGGGACTCCGGACAAAGAGGACGTGGAGGTGCAGGATTCCCGACGGGTCTGAAATGGGAAATAGCAAGTAAGAATAAATCAGATCAGAAATATGTCGTTTGCAATGCAGATGAAGGCGACCCCGGGGCCTTCATGGATCGGTCAGTGCTGGAAGGTGATCCGCATTCCGTGCTCGAGGCTATGGCCATTTGCGGATACAGTATCGGGGCTTCAAAAGGTCTTATTTATGTAAGGGCTGAATATCCAATGGCAATTCACCGTTTGAAAATTGCCATTGATCAGGCTCATAAATACGGATTTCTCGGTAATGATATTTTTGGAACGGGCTTCAATTTTGACATCTCCCTCCGTTATGGTGCAGGCGCATTTGTATGCGGTGAGGAAACAGCCCTCATCCATTCAATGGAAGGTTTACGGGGAGAGCCGACAATAAAGCCTCCCTTCCCTGCTGAAGCAGGCTTCCGCGGCAAGCCGACAAATGTAAACAACGTTGAAACATTTGCTGCAATTCCTGTAATTATACTGAAAGGCGCTGACTGGTTTAACAAGATCGGTACGGAAAAGTCAAAAGGCACCAAGGTTTTTGCACTCGCAGGTAAGATAAATAATGTCGGCCTCATCGAAGTGCCGATGGGAACAACGCTCAGGGAGATAATCTTTGAAATAGGCGGAGGCATAAGAAAGGATAAGAAATTCAAAGCTGTCCAGACAGGTGGTCCGTCAGGAGGCTGCCTTACTGAAAAGCATCTCGATGTACCGATCGATTTCGATAACCTTGTGGCTGCAGGTTCAATGATGGGATCGGGCGGCATGATAGTTATGGATGAGGATAACTGCATGGTATCGGTTGCAAAATTCTTCCTCGAATTTACTGTTGAAGAATCGTGCGGGAAATGTGCCCCATGCCGGATCGGGAACAAGCGTCTCCATGAACTGCTGACACAGATATGTGACGGGAAAGGTTCCCCGGCCGACCTTAACAGGTTGAGGAACATGAGTCTTGTAATAAAAGATACATCACTTTGCGGATTGGGTCAGACATCCCCTAATCCGGTATTATCCACACTTGATAATTTCATGAATGAATATGTGGCACATGTGACAGAAAAGAAGTGTCCTGCAGGAGAATGTAAAAACCTGATGGAGTATATAGTTAATCCTGAAAACTGCGTCGGATGTACAGCATGTGCAAGGGTTTGCCCTGTAAACGCCATCTCAGGCCAGAGGAAGGAGATTCACCACATCGATCCTTCGATCTGCATTAAATGCGGGGCATGCAAAGAGAAGTGTAAGTTTGATGCAATTTATATCAATTAATTAACAAGTGATGGAAACAATTAAGCTCAATATAGATAATAAGGAGGTTGAAGTACCCAGAGGGACTTCAATATTAAAGGCAGCAAGGGGACTGGGAATAAATATCCCCACTCTGTGCTATATGGAATTACGCGACCTTAACATTGAGAACAAACCGGGTGGCTGCAGGCTATGTGTTGTTGAAGTCCAGGGTAAACGGAACCTGCCTCCCTCCTGTTCCACAAAATGTGAAGAAGGAATGGTTGTAAGAACCCATACCACAAGAGTCCTCAACGCACGTCGCACCGTGATGGAATTTATTCTTTCCGATCATCCTAAAGATTGCCTTGTTTGCGCAAAATCAGGTAACTGTGAGCTTCAGAGCATGGCTCACATGCTGGGCATCAGGGATATACCAGGGTCAGAATACGCTGCAATGTCAACCTACAAGAAAGACACTTCTCCTTCAATTAAAAGGGATCTTGATAAATGCATAATGTGCCGGAGATGCGAAATGATGTGCAATGAAGTACAAACTGTTGGCGCACTGTCGGCAATTAACAGAGGTTTCATGGCTGCCGTTGCACCTGCTTTTGAGCAGAATCTTGAGTTTTCTACATGTACCTATTGCGGTCAGTGCGTTGCAGTTTGCCCGACAGGAGCCCTAACAGAAGTGGATCATACACCCGATGTACTGCGCGCCCTCGCGGATCCGACAAAGACCGTAATTGTTCAGACTGCCCCGGCAGTACGTGCAGCTCTTGGTGAAATGTTCGGGATGGAACCAGGAACCCTTGTCACCGGAAAGATGGTGACAGCACTCAGGGCGCTGGGCTTCGATTACATTTTTGACACCGATTTTGCTGCCGACCTTACAATAATGGAAGAAGGCACAGAACTTCTTGGCCGGCTGAACAGGCATCTTAAGGGTGATAAGACGGCAAGGCTGCCGATCCTCACCTCCTGTTGCCCCGGCTGGGTGAATTTTTTTGAAGAGTATTTCCCCGATCTTAAGGATGTACCATCAACTTCCAAATCGCCCCAGCAGATGTTCGGAGCTATTGCAAAATCATATTTTGCTGACAAGATAGGTATAAGCCGCAAGGATATGGTTGTCGTTTCCATTATGCCATGCCTTGCCAAAAAATATGAGTGTCAGAGAGAAGAATTTTCAACAGACAATAACAGGGATGTTGACTTTTCAATCTCAACAAGGGAACTCGCGGCATTCATCAAACAGGCAAATATCGACCTGAATAACCTTGAAGAAAGTGATTTTGACACTCCACTCGGAGAATCGACCGGTGCTGGCGTAATATTTGGTGCAACAGGCGGTGTGATTGAAGCAGCCGTCAGAACTGCCTATGAACTTCAGACAGGGAAAAAACTTGAAAGACTCGATTTTACAGAATTGAGAGGTCTTGAAGGTGTCCGTGAAGCAACTATCGATTTTGACGGCTTGCCCTTAAGGATCGGTATAGCAAACGGCCTGGGCAACGCAAGAAAGCTGCTCAATGATGTCAGATCGGGTAAATCGCAATACCATGCCATTGAGGTCATGGCCTGCCCGGGTGGTTGCATCGGAGGCGGCGGACAGCCCTTACACCACGGGAACTCTGAAATTATCAAGGCAAGAGCTGCTGCAATCTATGCCGAAGACAGGAGTAAACCCCTGAGGAAATCACATGAAAATCCTTTCATTATTAAACTTTATGAAGAATTCCTTGATAAGCCGAATAGCGAAAAGGCTCACCATCTGCTTCATACACATTATTTTGATAAAAAGAAAAAGATAGTCGTAAAACAATAGTATACCTCCGGGTATAATTAAAATTCAATACTATGTCAAGCATAAAAATAGAATTGAGGCAGGAAGATGTAATGAAGATTAAAGAGATATGTGCATCTTTCAATAATGATCCTCAGGAACTTATAAATATCCTGCACCGGTGCCAGGAGCATTTTGGCTATCTTCCTGCTGAAATTCAGGAAGTTGTATCATCCGAGATGTCAGTTCCGGTTGCAAAGATATACGGAGTGATAACATTCTATTCTTTCTTCACCATGACACCCAAGGGTAAGCATCCTATAAGCATCTGCATGGGAACAGCCTGCTACGTAAGGGGAGCTGAAAAAGTCCTGGAAGAATTTAAGAAGGAACTTAACCTGCAGGTCGGACAAACCACAAACGACGGAAAATTCTCGCTTTCAAGTCTGAGGTGTGTCGGGGCATGCGGACTTGCCCCGGTAGTTCTTGTTGGTGAAAAGACTTATGGCAGGGTTGCGCCGGATGATGTTAAGAACATAATAAAAGAATATGAATAGCCATGGGGTGAAGTATCACCAGTCAATTAAGGTCTGATAATAGTTCCATCTTTTCCCCTTACTGTCCAGTTCGATCTGGTACCGATTGGGTATTTGGCAGCTTCCTTTTCATTTATATCAACACCAAGTCCGGGAGCTTCATTAACATATAAATATCCATCCTTAAAAGTAGGGCAGCCCGGGAAAACTGTTTGTTCCTTTTCCGAGAAGGAGTAGCCACCCTCCTGAATACCAAAATTCCAGACTGCCAGATCAATATGAGCATTAGCTGCATGCCCTACAGGTGAAACATCACCAGGACCATGCCATGCAGTTTTCACATTGAACCATTCACCTAATCGGGCAACCTTCATTGCTGGAGTGATCCCCCCGATTTGTGAAATATGAATACGGATGTAATCAAAATAGTGATTAACCATTGGTTCAACAAATTCATTGATGTTATTAAATAATTCTCCCATTGCAAAAGGAACACTTGTGCTTTCGCGTAACTGTTTCCACCAATGAGTATTTTCCGGAGAAAGAGGGTCTTCAATAAAAAAGGGACGGTATTCTTCGACACGCCTGCACATATTAATGACATCCATCGGCTGCGACCTTTCATGAATGTCATGCATAAGCTCGACTTCTTCTCCACAGGCTTTACGTACGGCTTCAAACATTTTGGGAACCGATGTGATATAAGCAAGTTCGTCCATAAAGCCATCTTTTTCTGCACCAAAACCGGCAGTTTTAAAGTCAGGTGTCACAGGACGAGCTCCAACACCTCCATAGCCCCCCATTTGTATCCGGATGTATTTAAACCCTCTTTCCATAAACTGTTTTACACTGGCAATTAACTCTTCATGGGTCCTACCACCCGCATGTCCGTAAACCGGAACCGCAAATCTGGATTTTCCACCAAGCAATTGATATACAGGCATATTGGCACGTTTACCTTTTATATCCCATAAAGCCTGGTCCAACCCGCTTAATGCATTGTTTAATACGGGTCCGTTGCGCCAATACGAACTGACATAGAAGGCTTGCCACATATCCTCTATGTTATCGACATCTCTACCGACACAAAAATCATTCATATAGCTTTCAATAGCTGCTACAACGGCAACTGCCCTTTGTGTAAAGGTGGCACAACCTAATCCATATAATCCGGGTTCGGTGGTCTCTACCTTCACAACAACTAAGTTGGACCCAGAGGGCGCGGTGGTAATAGCTTTTACACTTTTTATTTTAAGCGGAGGTTGTGCTTTAGCATAACCTGGGGGCGAATATGGAGTTGCCTGTAATTTACTCCCAAGTAATCCCAGGGACCCTGCAGCTGATCCCATTGCAATTGTCTTCATAAAATTCCGCCGGTTGGTTGTTAACTGGCTATCTCTTTTTTCCATATTTCAAATTATCAATTTTTAGTATAAGAGTTTATTGGCAATACAAAACTTAACTTTTTTAATCAAAGAAATTTTTATCTTCTTCATTCAGGTACTTACGGGCGCCCTGACTATAAAATCTGTTATTGTCAGATCAAGCTTTGCTGTTCTCCTTCGATACTGCTTCTGCAAGTCCCCTCATGTATCCGATGGCAAACAGGTTCCCAAGGGTCGTATAACCACCTCTCATTTGAGGTTCTTCAATTTCTGTTGACATGACTGGTACATGATCTGGTCGCATTGGTCCGTCAAAGCCAATCTCAATATAGGCTTTCATGGCTTCATACATATCGATATCACCCTCATCATGGAAGGTCTCGGTGAAATGCGTACTTGGTTTAACTCCGCTAAGATCCCTGACGTTCCTGAAATGAACAAAATTGATCACATCGGTACCCCATCTCCGCACGAGGCCGGGTATATCATCGCAATCTGACATCCCCCGAAAGTTAGCCTGGCACAGAGTAACCCCATTACATCTGTTCGGATACATCGCCAGTAAACGGTCATAATTTGCAACAGTATTCATTATACGTGAGATTCCCTGGATAACATCTACCTGCGGATCGTCAGGATGCAGCGACATTCTCATTCCTATCTTCTCTGCCTCCGGCATTACTGCCTTAACAAAATATTCAAGAGTACCCCACAGGTGCTCTTTTGAAATCTCTCCATACTCTGTCAACGGTGCAGGTTTCATTACATCATAGTCAAATTCCAGCATCAATGCTCCTCCCCTGCCCGGACGTTCTTTATTTGTTCGCGCCCAGCTGATTACAGGCATCCAGTTATAGCAGATAATATCAACATCACCATACTGCTTCAGATTCTTCATAAATGTTATGAAATTCGAAATTTCCTCGTCTCTTCCGTCCAGTCCAAGTTTTGTTTTCGTCCCAAGAGAAGGAGGTCCTTCAACAACATACCATTTAATTCCCTCCTTTTCCCAGACGGCTTTTGTAGCTTTTATTGCTTCAGGATCCCATGCATTCATTCCCTTGATTCTTTCTACTCCTGAAACAGCATAATTAACTGCAAGTTGCTTTGCAAAAGGGACCTTTGGTGAGGTTGGACCATTTAAAAATGCAAATTTAATACCACCATCCTTAACGTATGGCCTTGCTGCAACACTTGAACTCCTGCTTTTGTAAGATGACTGAGTACAAGCTGTAGTTATACCACCCAAAGATACTGTAGCTGTAAGACCGGCACTTTTCTTAATAAAATCTCTTCGGTTACCTTTCATCATAATTTAATTTTAGAATTGTCTTGCTGAAGCTTCAAACAGACGGGTTTGTTTACCTGAATTTTCTCTCCGATTGGAGTAAACAAGCCTGTAAGAGTAGCTTTCATGGTAAAGATACAAACAAATCCATCAGATTAATTTTTCAGATTTTGTTCTATACCTCCACTTTTATTAATGCGTTAAGTTGTGATTATTAACACATTACATGACTATAGAGGGTTATTGCCTATTTTTTGGGTTTGTTTTGGGAGGTTTTTGTCTTATACCAGAAGAACAGCTCCTTCTGACGTTTTTTGTCTTCCGGACTCCTTGCAACGTAAACCTTTTTGCTGCTGTAAGGATCCATTCCGGTATAGTACATTAAAGTGGAAAGTGTCATCGGCGTTGGTGTAAAGTCCTGAACCTGTTCAGGCTTTATTCCAAGGCTGCGAACCTGATCTGCCAGTTCGTGCATATCTGCGTCCGTACAACCCGGATGGGAAGAAATAAAATAAGGAATAATCTCAAACTTAAGACCATGAGCTGCCAAAATGGCATCGAAGCGGGCTTTGAGCTTTCTGAAAAGGCTAAAAGGTACCTTTCTCATATGCTTTAACACAGCCGGGGAAGTATGTTCGGGGGCAACTTTTAACCTGCCCGACACATGATTGGTTACGAGTTCTTCGAGGTATTCGGCCTCAGCTTTACCTGCACCAGGATTCCACTCTTTAAAAAGAAGGTCATAGCGCACTCCGCTTCCTATAAAAGCCTTCCTGATACCATCTGCAGAATTTACCTTTTTGTAAAGGGCTGTTAATTCCTTATGGCTGGTTTCCAGATTATTGCACACGGCAGGCCAGATGCATGAAGCCCTGGAACATTTCCTGCAGAGTTCAATATTTTTCCCTTTCATACCGTACATATTGGCCGTCGGTCCTCCAATATCAGAAAGGTAACCTTTAAAATCAGGCAATGCTGCAATCTTCCTTATCTCCCTCAAAATTGAATCCTCCGATCTGCTTACTATCTGTTTTCCCTGATGGGCAGCTATAGCACAGAAGCTGCAACCTCCAAAACAACCCCTGTGAATATTTACTGAGAATTTTATCATTTCGTAAGCAGGGATCTCGCCTTTATTGTGGTATCGCGGGTGAGGTAAATACTTATAAGGCAGATCATACGACCGGTCAGCCTCTTGTTCAGAAGCAGGCGGATAAGGTGGATTGACTATTACATTCATTTCTCCTGAGGGTTCTATAAGCCTGGCCGATTCGATTTTATTCGATTCCTTCTCAAAGGTCACAAAATTTGAGGCAAATATTTTTTTGTCGGCCATGCAATCTTCAAAAGAATTGAGGGTAATGTCTTTCCAGGATTTATTATGTGGAAGCGGAACATTTTTGTTTCTTGAGATTACGGTCTGAGGAATTGTGGTCAGTGATGAAAAAGGAACGCCTTTAGAGAGGAGTCTCATCAGCTCCCTGACAGGTTGTTCTCCCATGCCATAAACAATTAAGTCAGCTCTGCTTGAAAGAAGTATTGAAGGTTCAAGCCTGTCCTTCCAGTAATCATAATGAGTAAGCCGGCGCATGGAAGCTTCAATACCTCCAATAACAACAGGCACCTCAGGAAAGAGATTTTTAAGAATTTTTGTATAGACAATCGTCGGGTAATCGGGCCTGAAACCTGATTTATCTCCCGGAGTATAAGCATCATTCGACCTCAAACGCCTTGCAGCTGTGTAATGATTGACCATGGAATCCATATTGCCTGCCGTCACTCCAAAAAAGTATTTTGGCGCCCCGAGTTTCCGAAAATCCCTCAGATCATCTTTCCAGTTTGGCTGTGGAACGATGGCAACCCTGAAACCCTCTTCTTCGATAATCCTTCCTATTACGGCAGGCCCGAACGACGGATGGTCGACATAGGCATCACCGCTGAAAATTATTACATCAGGCTGATCCCATTCAAGAGCAATAAGTTCCTTCCTGCTTGTTGGTAAAAATTCAGCTGCTGAATTTTTGAATTTTTTCACTCGTCAAAATTACGTAATTTTATTGTCTTGCTAATTACAGTGCTAATCGACATACAGATATTAAAGTTCACCGCAAATGGCCATTGATTGCTTTAGTCTTAAGAGAATCATCTTTAGTACGTTAATGAAGACAATTGCGGTCATTTTATTCATATTCTGCACCGGATCTGCCTTGTTTTCTCAACTATCTGGTATCAGGCCTAAGATCGGACTTGCCTTGAGCGGGGGCGGGTCAAAAGGGATTGCCCATGTCGGAGTGCTGAAAGTAATGGAAGAAGCAGGTCTGAGGCCTGACTATATTACGGGTGTGAGTATGGGAAGTATTATCGGCGGAATGTACGCCATTGGGTATTCAGCCGACAGCATTCATAAGATTTTGAATGCGATGAACTGGGATCTCAATTTTACAAATGTCATCCCTGAAAACAAAATAGTCTTTACTGAAAAGGAACACTACCGGAACAGCATTGTTTCGCTTCCCGTGTCGGCAAAAAAGGTGAGGCTCCCCTCGGGTTTAATTAATGGCCAGCAAATTGAGAACCAGCTAAGCTATTATTGCTGGCCGGCTGCAGGGATAAACGATTTTTCGGAGCTTCCGATACCTTTTATGTGCCTTGCAACTGATATATTAACCGGGAAGATAGTTGAACTTAAAACCGGTTATCTGCCTGATGCAATGAGAGCAAGCAGCGCTGTTCCGACGTTCTTTACACCTGTCAGGATCGATACCGCCCTCCTGATCGATGGGGGAGTTCTCCGGAACTATGCCGGTGTAGAAGCAAAGCAGATGGGAGCCGACATAGTTATAGGATCATATACAGGCTTCCAGACTTATTCTGAAGAACAACTGCAATCACTGCCAGGAATAGTAAAACAAATTATATTCTTTAAGGCTTCTGAGGACTTTAAAATTCAGAAGAAAGTAACGGACCTTCTTATTGAACCGAAGGTTAAAGGATTATCCTCTATGGTCTTTTCCAATATTGATTCAATAGTGGAAAGGGGCTACAAGGCTGCTTTGCCTTATAAAGATTATTTCAGGCGGCTGGCTGATTCAATTAACAGATTCGGACCTGCAAAAGTTCCTGAAAATATTCTTAACCGGCAGCTTATTTCATTTGATAAAATCGAAATAACAGGTAACAAGATCTATAGTGACTCACAGATACTCGGGGTTCTGGGCATCAGGCCTGGTGAAAAAATCGACAAAAATACAATAACTGAAAAAATTGACCTCCTTTTTGGAAAAACATGGTTCGAAAAGGTAAAGTACAGGATATTAAACCGAAATGATTCACTGATCCTGAATATTGATTGCATTGAAGAATCCAATTCAATGCTCTATGGAGGAGGATATTACGATAAGTATCTTCGGTCGGGAATTGTATTAAGAATGACCTTTAAGGATCTGCTGACAACTAAATCTCTGATTGATTTTGATGCTTTTATAGGACAGTACTACAGGACAAGAGTATCTCTGCTTCAATTTCTTGACAGGAATCAAAAGTTCGCGATTTCAGCTGTTATCTATTACGACAATACCCTTCTGCCCATGCTTCATGTCATGGATGAGGCAGGCAGTTTCCTGAACAGGACATTCAATACGAGATTATTTATAAATAAATATCTGGGACTTAATAATATGATGAATATCTCGCTTAACTTTGAAAACAGCAATTTTGTCCCGGATTTCGTTTCAATAAAAAGCCTGAAGCGAGTTACTTATAACACATTGTCAGCAAGTTATAATTATCAGCTTAATACAATCGATACAAAGAATTTTCCACATAGAGGAACTCTGTTCCATTTTTCCGCTATCACTTCAAAGCTTATTTCGGGAGTTCTTCGTAACGATTATGTAATAAGAGCATTCAAAGAAGGTGACGCCGGAGATTTTTCATTTAAAAGATTATATTCATTTACCGGAGGCTTCCGGAATTATATTCCTGCGGGCAGAAAATTAACCCTCACGTTAAAGGGAGATTTCCTTTATTCGTTCGATATTGACACAATAACCTCATTACAAAACCAGTATTACCTCGGAGGATTCAGCGCAATTACCGACAGGTCTGTCCCAGTTACGGGGTTTAATTCAAATGAAATTGCAGTCAATAAATTTGCCAGTGCGGGAGCCGACCTTTACATTGATATTTCAAAAGATACGCATCTGTTCTTAATGACAAATATTGTGGCTGCGAATGAAGTCCCTGAAAAAGAAAAAATCTCGATTCTTGGAGGTTACGGAGTGGGGTTTGGCTATATGTCGATAATAGGACCTATGAGGATCGGTATAATGCATGGATTAAGCAGCAATCCAAGGTATTTCAATGCTTTAAAAGGGTTCATCAGCATAGGCTATAGCTTCTAGATATACCCGGGTTTTATCAGAGGTCCGAAATTGTGTCATATTGCATACCCTGAAAACACGGGCGTCCGGATAAAATAAAACATCGGCCTGATTGTTGCAGATAATACTTTCAGATATAAGGATTTTAAAATTTTCAATTTCTAAAGTATTGATTAAGGGATGGATGCAACAAAAGTAATACAGCAACATAAAAAGCTCTGCAAGTATATTTCAGAAAAAAGAATTAAGCAAAGTCTTGACATTCTGCAAGATATGATTTCAGTTTCTTCGCTGGGTGAGTTGCGTGATGAGTATGATAAGATAGTTATGACCTACAGGAACATGCTCACCTATACTATTGAAGGTATTAAGGATCCGGAACGCAGCAAGATTTACCTAAAATTAATGCAGTCAATACTGGGCTTATCCGACCGTTTGAGACAGGACATATTGTCACATTATTCAGGATGGCATACATACTGGGTAAAACAGCAGACTGAAAAAGAGCAGAAGCTTACCGGAAAAACCCTGGCCGAAACAGTTGATGATCTGATGTTCAAATCGGAACTTGATGAATGGCTCAAGCTGAGCCAGGAAATAAATCCTGACCCGGAATCCAGGATATTCCTGATGCACAAGCACCTTATCAAGAATATCTTCAACCATTTCTGGCTTACCGATTACTATGGAGAGGCAGAAAGCAGTCTTATAAAGATCATTATGAGCTCGGGCAAATTCAGGTGGTTTGAATCGAGCCTGTTCGTTACCGCAATCACCTTAAGCGCCCTGAGGGTATGGCAGTCCGAAAAGATGCTTTCCCTTATCGCTTTCTATGAATCAAATCAGGACCAGGTAATGGAAAGGGCTCTTACAGGATTGATATTGACTCTTCATTACTATAACGGCAGGGTCCTTCTTTTTCCCGAAATAACCGACAGGATTAAAGGTATGAGCAGGGATAAACGATTCACGGAACATTGCAGGATAATTGTTTTGCAGACAATCCGTTCACGTGAAACAGAGGACCTCAGCAAGAAGCTTCACGATGAAATTCTGCCCCAGGTTGAAAAACTCAAGCCAAGGATTGAGGAGAAACTTGACCTTGAGAATATCCTTCCAAAAGATAAAAATGAAGATAAGAATCCCGACTGGACGGAGATGTTCAGTGAATCTGAAGAAATATTCAAGACCATGGAAGAACTGACAAAGCTGCAGATGGAAGGAGCAGATGTGTATATGTCAGCCTTTGCAAACCTTAAACACTTCGATTTCTTTAAAGACTTTCAAAACTGGTTCGTGCCCTTCTATCCCGATCATGAAGTTGTAAATGAGATCTATAAGGACGAAATACTTGGCCCTGGCTCCAATGAGCTTGCCGAAGCATTATCCAAGACACCTTTTATATGTAATTCCGACAAGTTTTCACTTCTTCTTAATCTGAAATATCTTCCTTCCTCACAAAAGAGCATGATGCTGAAGGTGTTCAGGATGGAGCTCGATGGCCTCAGGCAGATGAATGATGACGAGTCAGTGATAGATCCGTTCAGGAACTTCAGAACAAATGTGACACAGTATCTGCAGGACCTCTACCGCTTCTTTAAACTTTCACCTTACAGAAAGGAATTTGAAGATGTTTTCTCAGGCAAGCTCGATTTTTACAATTCCGAGTTTTTCAGGATGACTGGCAATGCGCCTGAAGCAGAAGCTGGTCTTGCTGATTATTTCTTCAGCAAAAATTATTTTGCGGATGCCCTGGATCTCTTTCTCAAACAGGCTAACCGCGATCCGGTGGATTCACAGCTTTATGAGAAGATCGCTTTTTGTTACCAGCAGCAGTATCAGTATGACCAGGCACTCAGATATTATCATATGGCTGAGCTTATTGAAAGGAAGGTGTGGACGCTTAAGAAAATTGGGCTATGTCTGCGCTGGCTTGGCCGAAAGGAAGAAGCGCTTGATTATTACCTCCAGGCAGGAGCTCTCGATCCGGATAACGCTCATACTACCATTATGATAGGCCATTCCTACCTTGACCTTCGTAATTATGATGAAGCCTTGAAAAACTATTTCAGGATTGAATATAATGATCCGGGGAACCTGAAGATCCTCAGGCCGATAGCTTTTTGTTACCTTGCGCTCGGGAGATTTGAAGACTCTGAGAAGTACTACGAACGGTTATCCCTGGGAGAGCTTACAGCGCATGATTACATCAATAAAGGACATCTTTCGCTTTGCCGCGGAAAGAAAAAGGAAGCCGTCGGTTTTTACCGGCAGAGTATCGCTGGCGGTGGAATTTCAAAAGAAGAATTCATGGCTATATTTGAAGAGGACAGATCACTTCTGATCTCACTTGGAGTAAATCCTGATGATCTGCCAATATTGCTTGACTACCTTCTGTTTGCTATCGGATAACCCTGGCAGAGTCATGATCCTCTGACCCGGGGGGCGGTGGAGGTCCATCTCCGGGCATCCGTCGTCCATGATCGTCAGGCCATCGGTTCCTTCTGACATCAAGAGTATCATTTTTGTGCCTTTCCCTGGCCTGCCGTATCATTTCCTGGCGACGTTCGTCCATCTCTTTAACACGGGCAAGTTGCTCTTTTGTCAGGTTTGAGTCAAGCTCTTTCCTCAGAGCCCTTACATTTGCGTCAAGTTCCTTTCTGAATTTTGCCTGGGTTTCGCTGTTTATCTTCGCATACTTATCAAGTATCGCTTCTATTATTGCCTTTTGCTTTTCATCAGGTTGAATGGTTTTGTAAAATCCTTCCCTGAATCGTTCTTCTGAGAAATATACTCTCATAGGTTTAAGCTTATGCAGCCTTAATTGGGCTGACGTAAGCATGCCAAGCACAAATCCGATGACCAGAGTTATTATTACCAGAAGTATGGGTCGTGTTTTCATAAAAATTAATTTCCTGTTAAAAGACATATAATACTCTCATCGTAGCTATCTCCCAGACCCAGGATAGAATTAAACGAGAAGGAACCTTCCATAATAAAGATTGAGATCAGCAGCAACAGAATTGCGGCAACTCCGGGAAGAGCTATGCGGTAAAAAACATAATTCAGGTTCCGCACAAACTCAACTTCACGAACCACAACTGAGCCGGCATTAAAAATTTTGTCCATCAATTTGTCCTGGAACTTTTCCCTGAAACTGAATGTCACGCCCGCCTCTTCTATTTTGAGAGAGTCCTCCTGAGGATTGCCATCTTTATCCAGCGACCTGATTAATAATTCCTTAAGTTCTGAAATTTTCATGATCTTATAATTTTTTCAGTATATCTTTAAGCTGGTCCTGTGCTCTTGATAATCTTGAAAGGACAGTACCAAGCGGTAAATCAAGAATTTCTGCGGTCTCTTTTGTTGAATAACCCTGCAGCATTCTCATCGTCACTATAATCCTGAACTTTGGATCCATGCTCATTAATGCTTTATTCACTATTTCAGTTGCTTCATTCTTCCCTTCAGTGTCATAATCAGCAACTTCAAATTCGTACATATCATTATTTCCCTTTTGGGAGAACATCGAAAAGAATCTTTTTCTTCTTTTTATCTCATTCAGGGTGAGGTTAACCGCGATCTTCTGTATATAAGTTGAGAGCTTTGCCTCACCCCGGAATTCCGGCAGTGAATGGTACAATTTTATGAATACCTCCTGCCCGATATCCTCCGAAAAAACTGTATCTCCAAGCATTCCCTTTACAGTCCTCGCAACCATCCTCTGGAAGCGTCTGACAATCTCTCCGAATGCCTTTTTATCACCATTCAAAGAAGCTGATACCAGTTCACTTTCCTGCTTTTCACTGTACGATTCTTTAATCATACCAATAGTAGACAATTAATGAAGGGAGATTATTCCCTTTTGTTAATTTTTGTTAACAATCGACTGGTTCAGGTAATTCCGGAGGATAACTTTTCAAATTATTTTACAGTGAAACCTATTGGATCATTAACGAGTTCAAGTTGGTAATTATTTGTATATCTGATCAGAAAAAGCTTCTGATTTTCAAATCCATCATTTGCGGACTTTCTTCTGAAATCATATTCAGTGTAAAACAGATGAGGATTATGAATTTCAGGATGATGGATAAACTCCTTACCATGAATTGCCAGTCCGCTTAAAAAATAGTAAGCAATATCATATCCTTCCCAGGCATAACTCATCTCGGAAGGCTGGGTATGAAATTTTGAAAGGAAGTCAGAACAAAACTTTTTTACATCGTGGCTGGAATAATCGATCCAGTATGGAGAATACACCATTAGCCCCAGGTCAAAGAAGAATTTGGGGTCAATATTTTTAAGCTGCCTCATGTCGGGATACCCGAATACTGTCAGATTATATTTTCTTGAAAGGCTGTGGAGAACCTGTATCAACTCACTCATTACAGGAGGATCCTCAGAAGCAATTACAACAACATTGCCAGTTTTATCCGATAGTGATTGCGACAGTTCGGCAACTGAGCTGTTGCTAAAAAGTGATTTGCTGTAAAACACCAGTTCTTTAAATTTCGGCTGGTAACCAGGTGTTTTTGAGCTTAGTTCCAGCTGAATTTTGTTCTTAAATGCTGCTAAGCCGGGATCTGTCCCGGAAGTATCGGAATGGATCAATACAATGCTATCATTGGAATAATCTCTGAGTTTTCCGGCAATTGAATTTTGTGCAACTTCAAGTGATGCATTTGCCATGAAAACCGTGGGATTATTTGCAAGAACAGAGTTATTGTAAAGTTGGACCGGCGAGACTACAGGGATCCCCAGTTTACCGGCATATTCAGCCAAAATCGCAAGATTCCGCGAATGCACGGGACCTATTATCAGGTCCATCCTGTCAAGCTTGCCGGAGCGGATCAGGCTTGTTATTTCAAATGTATCGCTTCTTATGTCGTACACATGCAAATTAATATCGACTCCCAGACTGCGCAGTGTATCAGCGGCAAGCAGAATACCATCATACATCTCTACAAATCCGACGCTTGAAGGAAATAACCAGTCGCTTGCTCTGTATTCCTGATTATAATCTGTTGAATCAATTTTAAAGTTTCTGGAATTTTCGCTGAGGTAGAAGGGCAATAAGATGGCTGCATTCAATGTCCCTTTGAGGCTGGTTACAGGAGTAAATTCCGAAGGCCGTTCAAGGTATAATTCCTCGGGGGCTTTGACTATCGATACAGAATCAGGAATTACCTTTTCTACAGGCTGATTTTCGACTGCATTCATTCCCGGGATTCGCAGATAATCGCCAACCTGGGGGAACCGGGTTTCCCTGTTCGCTTTTCTGATTTCCCTGACCGTCACCCCGTAATGCTTAGCTATTGAATACATTGTTTCGCCTTTAACAACTTTATGATAAAAAGCTTTTGATTCCTGAGGAGCGGTACCTTGTCTCTGAACTACCTGAACCTTTCGGGGAATTGCAATCTCAGTGCCGGTCGACATTTTATAAATATCCATACCGGGGTTACTTTTGATAATCTCATCTTCCGTAACCGCATATCGCTTTGAAAGGAAATAGATCGTTTCCCCGGCCTGAAGTACATGATATATAAACCTGCTATCATCATGTGTTGCCTGTTGAGGAGGGTATTTCTGCGGTTGCGGAGCAGCCGGTACAAGCTTAACGGGTATTCTGAGGCTCTGACCTTCTTTCAGACCATTTACAACTGATGGATTTTCCCTTGAGAGGTCTTCGGGTGTAATACCGTAAGCTTTTGATATTGAATAAGATGTTTCTCCTTTTTTAACAAGATGAATATAATAGGAAATACCTGAAATTATGACCTTGTCTTTTGATCTCTCAACAGCCACCTGTGACAAAGAACAGGCGTGGAAAATCATTGCAAGAAGAGTTATTGTAAATATTCTGAATGAAGTTTGTCTATTCATTTTAAAAAATTCTTCATCAATTAACGGGCAAAGTTAGAAACAAATTATATAATCGTCCTGTGATGGCTTAAATTCAACAGGTTTCAGTTTTGAAACGGAAATTTCAGGCTTAGAGCTTTTTAAGAAATTCAAGGCAATTTCTTTCAATTCTTGCCGGAACATCCGATATATCGGCCCTGATAAACTTTTCTCCTGTAATCTTTTCATAAAGTTCTATATACCTCCCTGATATCTCATTTACAAAATCATTTGTCATCTCAGGGACCTTTTGGCCTTCTTTGCCCTGAAAACCATTCTCCATCAGCCATTCCCTGACAAATTCCTTTGACAATTGCTTCTGCGGCAGACCTTTTTCGAAACTATCCTGATACTCATCTGCATAAAAATACCTCGATGAATCAGGAGTGTTGATCTCATCGATAAGATAGATCTCTCCGTCTTTTTTACCAAATTCATATTTCGTATCTACAAGAATCAGACCATGTTGTGCGGCAATCTCTGAACCTCGCATAAAGACCCCCGTTGCGTACTTTTCAATAAGGTTGTATTCATCTTCAGGGATCAACCCTCTTTTTATTATATCAGCACGCGATATATCCTCGTCGTGCCTGCCCTGCTCTGCCTTTGTTGTGGGAGTGATCAACGGTTCAGTGAAACGCTGATGTTCCTTCATCCCATCCGGCAACAATATCCCGCAAATCTCCCTGGCACCTGCTTTATAAGTTCTCCAGGAACTGCCGGTAAGATAAGCTCTTACTATCATTTCAACAGGATATGGTTCACACTTGTGACCAATAGTAACAGTGGGATCAGGAGTAGCAATCTTCCAGTTCGGAACAATGTCGCTTGTTGCATCAAGGAATTTTGAGGCGATCTGATTCAGGACTTGTCCCTTGTAAGGAATCCCTTTTGGAAGGACTACATCAAATGCCGAAATACGGTCGGATACTACCATCAGGAGATACTTATCGTCAATATTGTACACGTCCCTGACTTTTCCCTTATAGATACTTTTTTGTCCGGGAAACTTAAAATTTGAGGCTACTATAGTTTTTATCATTTTAATTATTTTATTTTTTTAACTGCAAAGTCATACACTCATCAATGAAATATGAGAACATCAATTCTGACCCCTTCCCGCAAATCCGGAGTGCTTTTCAGGTACCCTTCATGGGATTCGGTGGTGAATTTTCCTCATCTTCATATGCTCTTACAATTCTTTTCACCAGTTTATGCCTCACAATATCACGTTCATCGAACTTAATTATTGAGATTCCTTCAATACCGCCAAGGATTCTCATTGACTGAAGCAGCCCGGATTCGTTCCTCCTTGGCAGATCGATCTGGGTGGTATCGCCGGTCATTATGAATTTTGAGCTGACACCCATCCTGGTTAAGAACATTTTTAACTGACTTACAGTGGCATTCTGAGCCTCATCAAGAATTACAAATGCATTTTCAAGTGTTCTCCCCCGCATAAAAGCCAGAGGAGCAATCTGTACAGTCCCGTCTTCAACCCATGTTTCAAGCTTCTTAAAAGGGATCATGTCATGAAGCGCATCGTACAATGGCTGAAGGTACGGGTCCAGTTTTTCCTTGACATCTCCCGGCAGGAAACCGAGCCTCTCTCCTGCTTCAACGGCCGGACGGGTAAGGATTATTTTTTTAACTTCCCTCTCCTTCAGCGACTTGACTGCTAAAGCAATGGCTGTATAGGTTTTCCCGGTTCCAGCCGGTCCTTCGGCTATTACCAGGTCATTTGTCTTATAATCATTTACAAGCTGAAGCTGGTTGACAGTCCTTGCCCTTATTGGTTTACCGCTGGTCCCAAAAACTATAACCTGTTCAAAATCACCGCTTGAAGCACTTTTCATGTGGCCTTTATCGAAGAAATACTTTTCAATATCCTCTTCCTCAAGCCGGTGAAATTTTTGATAATACTCTATAATTTCATTGAATCTCTCGGCAAAAAGGGTTACTTCTGCCTCTTCTCCAATACACTTAAGCTCATTGCCTCTTGCAATAAGCTTTATTTTCGGAAAGAAACAACGGATTTTATCAAGCAGGGAATTATTTGTACCGTAAAAGATTACGGGGTCAATGTCTTCAAGAAATATAGTTACCTCTGTCATTAAAACCTTCAAAAGTTATATTATTCTCATATAAAAAAGATCGCCAGAACAATACAAAGTAAGCTTATTTTTTCTTTAGAAGATTATCTTTGTCGTAAGATTTTTCCAATGCCGGTAATAACCCTGACAACAGAATGGAGGCCAGATGATATTTATAACGGTATCATTAAAGGGAAACTGTGTACACTATGCCCGACGGCAAATGTTGTGGTAAATGCGTCCAGTTTACCGCCATTCGATATTTCACATGCTTCCTTTATAATCAGGAATACTTTCACCAATTATCCTAAGGGATCAATACATATAATATGTGTACATTCTGAGGCTCATAAAGGAGAGGATTATCTTATTGTAAGGGCAAGGGATCACTTCTTTATCGGCACCGACAACGGGATATTCAACCTTATTCTCAACTCTGAGCCTGATGAGATTGTCAGGATTGATCATGATGGAGCTACCGATGAGCTTGAGATTTTTGCAAGGACGGCAGCTGATCTTTTTGCAGGGAAAAGACCTGATCAGCTTGGTTCAACGGTGAAAAACATAAGCGAAAGAGTCCCTTTAAGGGCAACAATCGACAGCGGAGTTATTATCGGAAGCATAATTTTTATAGATTCCTACGGTAATGCAATATCCAATATTACAAGAGAGGTATTTTTCCGTGTCTTTGAGAATAAACAATTCAGAATACTTATACAGAGCAATAAGAATTATACTGAACAATTGTCCCAAAAGTACAGCGACGTTCCGGTAGGAGAATTGCTGGCAAGGTTCAACGCTCTCGACCTGCTGGAAATTTCAATTAACGGTGCTGATGTATCCGGACTGCTCAATGTTGAAATAGGCTCGGCAGTAAGGGTTGATCTGATCAACAAAACGGCATCGGCCAACCGGTTGTTTTAAAATCATTTCAAATGAAAGAAAAAGAAGAAAGTTGCGGGGAGTTAAAGAAACTCCTTGATATTATTGATGAACTCAGAATAAAATGCCCATGGGACAGGAAGCAGACCAATGAGAGCCTCAGGAAACTGACAATTGAGGAGACATACGAGCTTGCTGATGCTATCTCATCAGGCAACGATGAAGGAATAAAAAATGAGCTTGGCGATCTTATGCTTCATATTGTTTTCTATGCAAAGATCGGTTCTGAAAAGAATTTGTTTTCGATGACCGATGTACTGAAAGGGATCAATGAAAAACTCGTCTACAGACATCCGCATGTTTTTGCAGATGTAAAAGTTTCAGGAGCCTCAGAAGTTGAAAAGAACTGGGAACATCTCAAGATTAATGAGAATTCAGGTAAAAATCAGGTGTTATCCGGGGTCCCTTCATCGCTTCCGGCAATTATAAAGGCAAACAGGATCCAGGAGAAAGTGAGGGGTGTGGGATTTGACTGGGAAAAGAAGGAACAGATCTGGGACAAGATACTTGAGGAGATGACTGAATTCAGGGATGAAATTGAGAATCATAATGCTGGGCACATTGAAGCTGAACTTGGTGATGTTCTTTTTTCGATAATTAATGCTGCACGGCTTTATGACATCGATCCCGAAGCAGCCCTTGAGAAAACAAACCGGAAGTTCATTAAACGATTCAATTACCTTGAAGAGAGGACCATTTCGAAGGGGATTTCACTTCATGACATGACCCTTGACGAGATGAATGCCATATGGGAGGAGGCAAAAAAGGAAGATTAGATCACGCAAAAATATAACTTAACAGCTGGTAGATAATCCTTGCTGCAATAAAATCAGGAGCCTTATTTACTGGCGAGGGGCATAACTCAACAACGTCAAAGCCGACAATGTTTCTTTTTGCGACCACTTCTTTCAGGAAATGAAGTATTTCATAGTAATCAGGCCCGCCTGGCTCGGGCGTTCCGGTTGAGGGGATCAGTGAAGGATCAAATACATCAAGGTCAATTGTGATGTAAACATTTTCGGTTAGCTGACCAAGGGCTTCAAGGTATAGCGCCTTATTGTGGTACAACTGGTGAGAGTAGAAGATCCTCCCGCTATTGACATAAGGAATTTCTTCGACCGACATGCTCCTGATCCCTACCTGTATTACCGGAACAAGTTCCCTTGCCCTTGCCATCGCACAGGCATGGTTGAATGCCGAGCCTTCGTATTCCTGCCTTAGATCAGTATGTGCATCAAGCTGGAGAACCGAAAGGTTATCGAAGCATTCCGAGAATGCTCTGATCGATCCGATACTTACGGTATGATTACCTCCTATTATTACAGGAAATTTATTATCAGCCAGAAGAGCTTTAACCCTGTCATGGACTGCATCTACCAGGGATTCAGGGGATTCTTTCTCCTTTACAGGTTCAATTGTATGAATACCCTTCAGATGGACTTCCGAATTTGTTTCAACATCATAAAACTCAAGGTTTACGGAAGCCTCCATAACCGCCTCCGGACCCTTATCGGCACCTCTCATCCATGTGCTCGTCTCATCGTAAGGAACAGGGACAATGATTATCTGTGAGGAAGAATAATCATAGACCACCTCATTACCTCCAAAATTCATTGTTGCCTTATGTTAATGCTTATGGTAACTACTCTCCTGATTCCGGAGTTTTTCCGTCGGTATTCTTTTCTGTGGAATCTGTTTTCCCTGTTTCAGGTACTGAAACGTCAGCGCCGGTCGCTTTCTCAGGTTCCTCCCTGATGAGAAGATCTTTTTTCTGAAGTAAGTTATACCACATTACCACCTTCTTAATGTCGCTCATGTAAACTTTATCCTTCGAATACTCAGGAACAATCTCACTAAAATATTTCTTCAGATCCTCCGATGATGATTTTGAATCGATGGCGGGTCCTCCTGTTTCCTTTTCAAATATCCTGTCGAAAACCTTGCCGAGCGGCAAGTCATCGCCATCAGTAAAAATTGATATTTCATCCAGTGAACTTACTTTGGCAGAACTAAATGCACTGCTTCTTTTCCCTGTTTCAATATTCTCAACAATCATTGCATTCTTACCCTGGGCAATGAATTTAAACAGCCCCTGTTCACCTGAAATAGCCAAAATATCTTTTAATATCATTTTCTGTCCCTTTTTATTTGCAAATTTAATTCATGTAACTCAATGCTGGTTTCTGTCGGCCTCTTTTTTTTAATGATCAGTTCATATTCCTTTCCTTCTTGATTTTCTCGTATGCCTCATTTACCTTTTTGATTTTTTCATCGGCAGTTTTTCGGAAATCCTCACCCAGATGGCTGACTTTGTCGGGATGATATTTCATTGCCATCTTCCTGAAAGCTTTCTTAACTTCCTCGTTTGATGCTGAAGGTTCTATCTCAAGTATTTTATAGGAAGAATCAGTTTCAGGCACGAACATATTTTTTATTGAAATGAAATCAGAAGTGGCAATCCCAAGATAATCCGACATTTTTTCAACTGCTTCAAGTTCAGAAGGATGGATGGCACTATCGGAAATAGCTATACCAAACAGAAGGTGAAGCAATTGAAGTCGCGATGAATAGTCCATATTTTCACTTATCTGAACGCAGACATCTTTAACAGGTATATCTTTTTTAAGTATATCCCTCAACATCACAAGAGCCTCACGGGCTGAGGTTTGACCAAATTGCCTGACAAAAAACTCCTTGACATAATCGAGTTCAGCCTTCACCACCTTACCATCAGCTTTCATCATTGCGGCAACAAGAACCAGAAGGCTCATCCCAAAATCGCCAGGCCGGGTCTGATAGGGTTGTGAAGTATAAGTTGCGGTTCGAATTGTTGTATTGTCAACCACCGAACCCGCGATGAATCCCAATATCGCTCCAATAGGTCCTCCCATTACAAAACCTAAACCTCCTCCGATCCACTTTCCGTAATTTCCCATTTCTTATGCTGTTAATTCTGAAAGAGCCACCAATTCCTGGTGAATTTCAAGAATAGCCGGTATTACCATATCATTTTCCGAGTTATAAATAATATAGTCCGATCTTTTTATCCTGTAGTCGTCATCAAGCTGGTGTTTTACCCGTTCCAATATTTGTTCTTTTGTAAATTTGTTTCCATTCACTAATCTTTCAATCCTTTCATCGAGGGGTGTGACAACTGTCAGAACCTTGTTTACAAGCTTCGAAGCGCCGCTCTCGAACAAAATTGCTGCTTCCATTATTACGTAAGGCGAATTTTGGCCATCAGCCCATCTTTCAAAGTATTCAAACACAGCAGGATGAACAAGCGAATTAACTTTTTCAAGAAGATCTTTATTGTTGAATATCAAAATTGCAAGTTCCGCACGGTCAAGTTTTCCTGAGGAATAAAGATCTTTACCTGCAAGCCGGTTTATTTTCAGCATTAAATCCCCGTCGGTGTTCATTATCTTTTTTGCCTCAATATCAGCCGAGAAGACAGGTATTCCCAGCACTGAGAACACCTTGCACACAGTAGTTTTACCACTACCCATTCCTCCTGTGACTCCCACTTTAAGTGCCGGCTTGAGTTTTGTGTTCATCTGACGGTCTTTTCTATCAGAAAGTCAACCTGCGAAGGCGATAATCTCATTGAATTAACGAAAGGCGGAACGTTCCTGAACTCGACCGGGATCTTATTATTCGAATTGAGGTTCGCTTTTGCAACGTCAAGAACCACCTCAAATGGAATGTCCTGGAATTTTTTATAATCACTTACGGCTACAAGGCCTTTAACTGTCACTTCGTCAGGAAAGATCTTAATGTCAAGTGAATCAGGCTTATTAATTATATGTACAGGCACTACGATCTCAGCTTCAGTAAATTGCTCAACAGGTATGGTAACCATCACCTTTTTTAAGGAAGCAAAAATGTTCTTTGGGATTCTCAGACTCATACTCTTTTTTACCTGTTCACTGAGGCCTGAGAATTTTCTGTATTTGGTCCTGATATTATTTATTGTATCAATCAGAGGTTCCGGACCTGAAATTTTGATTGTATCAGGTTCAACTACCAAACTGCCTTTTACAAAATATTGTCGTACGGTTGATACTTCGATATCAGGAACTACCGGAACTGATTTTGTCAGGATCCTGTCAAACGAAAAAAACAGAGTATCGGGCTTGATCGAAGTTATTTCACATTCAGCCCGCAATTGTTTTTCAAGACTCGGTATCATACCCGATGTCATAATGTAATAATGAAGCAACCGGCTTCCCTGAACTCTTCTGTAATTAATTGTCGAGATATCAAATACCAGCGGCGCCCTGTTTCCTGAGAACTTAAGCTTCAGGATTGAGTAACCCGGTCCTTTCAGATTCAGTTCAAGCCTGGCGGGAAGCCCTTCAGTCAGGACCCTCTCTTTTGGCAGGTTAATATATCTCACAGGATACCTGACATCCGACTCAATCTCTTTTCCAAGTGAGTTAAGGTACCAGAATACAAATGAAAGAAGAAGAAAGAATACAAAAACAAAAACATCCCTGTCAATGCTTATTCCCTTCTCATTAAGTTGTTTCAACCATATGCTGATTATCCCTTTCACACAGGGTAAATGAAGATTAATTCTGATCAGTTACTGTCGGATCTTTCAGCAGAGCGCTCTTATCCACTTTCAGTTTGAGATCACCGCCAACTTCCATCATTACATAGTTGTCCTTTACTTCATAGATCCTACCATAAATCCCTCCTGTGGTTATGACTTTGTCACCTTTTTTCAGCGAGCTCCTGTAATTGGTCATCTCTTTCTGTTTCTTCATCTGGGGACGGATCATGAAAAAATAGAAAACAACAAAAACAAGCAATAATGGCATGAAGGTAATAAGGGCGTTACCTTGTCCGGCGGTTCCTCCGGCAGGCTGACCCATTAAATACAAAAATGCTAAACTGGTCATCATCTTAAAATTTTAATTATTACTATTTACTATTTGGAATTACTTCAGCAGTTATTTTCAGGATCACAACAGGTGTTTTTGAGTTTGAACTTACGGAGATTGTTTTTGTCTGGGTACCGTCTCTTCCTGACGTATCAAATACGACTTCCAGAGTTCCTTCTTCCCCGGGCGCAATTGGATTTTTGTTATATTTTGTAACAGTACATCCACAGCTTACTGATGCTGAGGAAATAACAAGATTGGCAGGACCTTTGTTTGTAAACGAAAAAGCATAACCTACCTTTTCCCCCTCTGTCACCTTTCCGAAATCATGTTCATACTCAGTAAAACTTATATCAGCGATCTCCCCTTCGGCTGGTATTTTGATTCCGGTTTTAGTATTATTTCCTGAACCCGTTCTGCATCCTGAAAAGACAAGTATAATGCAAACAAAAATTAAACTTCCGATCTTTCTCATTTCTGCAATTTTTCTTCTTCAAAGTGGTTCTCTTTTAATTCAACTCCAAACCCCTTCGATTTGTTCCCTTCTCCAGGAGAGGTCAACGGGGCAGAACCGCAGAGTTAAACAGAGGAGATTACTCTTCCATGTCAGTTTTTTCACCTACCAGACCTCTGCCTGACTTATTAAAAAGCCCTTTCCCGCGTATCTCTTTTACAATATTATCCAGAATTCCGTTGACAAAGGTACTGCTTTTTGAGGTACAGTAGTATTTTGCTATCTCAATGTATTCATTAAGAGTAACCTTCACCGGTATTTCAGGAAATTCAAGGATTTCAGTGATGGCGAGCTGCATCACCAGAATATCCATAAGTGCAATACGCTCAACCTCCCAGTTGGTGGTGTTATTGTCAATAAGCTCAGTACACTTTTTTGTATGCAGTATTGCTTTACTGAATAATATCCTGACAAATTCTTCGTCCTCTTTATTCTTAAACAACGGCATCATGGCGGCATTCTCACCTGAATCAGGCTTGAATTTCTTAAGGGTCTTTTCGATCATCACAATGACATAATCAGTATCATCATTCCAGTAAATGCTTTGTTCCTCAAAATTTGCCTCGAGGTCTTCAGATGTCGCAAACAGTTCGGTAATAAGACTGATTATAAACTTCTTATCGGAAGGATAACCGGGATCCGGATTCGTAAGGTACTCCTCATATTTCTCCCACCCGATCATTTTGTTGTAGAGTATCCGCGGGATATGAGGGTAATTGATCCACGACAATTTCCGGGACTTCACATATTCGTTAAACGTTTTATTTATTCTTAACTGGGCAATAATGCGGTTATCAATAAACCGTCTTCTGGGGTTGAGATCTTCCGGGGTCGGAACCCTTTTCTGAAGTGCCTGGTCAATTTTCTCAGCAGCTATATCGGCCACTTCAAGTACCAGAAGGAGAAGGAAATGGTATAGATCGTAAGTCTTTTCAATACTGAACATAAGTTCAGTCTCCGCCCGGGGAAGGTTCCCGTCCTCCCTGCGGTTGAATGCATAGAGTGCCATCAGGGCTTTTATACGCAATAATCTTCTGCTTATCATTAATAAAGAACCTCAGATTTTGGTGCAAAAATAACCTTTTTAGTTTAGCATCAAAGCAACGGGGCAAAATTTGGATACATTTGAATGAGCATATCTTGAAATGAAAATAATTTCTTACATTTGACAATCTATACTCTAGCCTAACCTAAACTAACAAAGAAATGGAAGAAGAAGCTGCAATTAAGGAAGTCGCTGTCGTGAATGACGGAAAGATAGTAAAGGAAGAGATTTATACAAAAGTGGTAAGGGCAGGAAAAAGAACTTATTTTTTTGATGTCAAAGCTACCAGGAATGAAGACTATTACCTGACTATCACTGAAAGTAAAAAGCGTCTTGGAAAAGAAGGAAAGGTTTTCTATGAAAAGCACAAGATTTTCCTTTACAAGGAGGATTTTGATAAATTCACCGAAGGATTAAAAGATGCAATTTCATTTATCGACGATGGGAAAGAGGAAATAAAGACCCCGATAAAACTTCCGGCAGATGAGGTCAAAGAGGTCGAAAGTGAGCTTACAACAGAAGAATTCACAAATGTTGAATTTGACGACCTCGGCAAGAAATAAAGAAGCATCTGCCTGAATGTCAGAATATATCCTGCTTATATTTGCAATTATCCTAATGATCCTTGGAATAATTGGTTGTCTCGTTCCCGTTCTTCCGGGGCCACCCTTAAGTTTCCTGGGATTGGTTGTACTTCATCTCTCTAAATTTGCCGATTTTTCATCTGCTTTATTAATCACAATGGCTGTCATTGCTGTCATTGTTTCGATACTCGACTATATTGTTCCTATCTGGGGTACTAAAAAGTTCGGAGGCTCGAAATATGGGGCCAGGGGTGCAACAGTAGGATTGATTATCGGGCTTTTCCTGGGTCCTCTCGGGATAGTGATCGGACCATTCTTTGGGGCGGTGGTCGGAGAGCTGATCTTTAAAGATGATATCAAATATGCTATGAAGGCCGGTTTCGGAAGCTTACTGGGGTTTCTGACGGGCATCGGGCTCAAGCTGGCAGCTTCTTTTTTAATGACTTTCTATTTCGTTAAGGAATGGATTGCTTAGGGGCTCAGGGCGCAGGGCTCAGAGCGCAGAGCACAGAGCTCAGAGCAGAGCCGTAAGCCGTGTGTCGTGAGCCCTGAGCCCTGAGCCCTGAGCCCTGAGCCCTGAGCCCTGAGCCCTGAGCCCTGAGCCCTGAGCCCTGAGCCTTTACTCCCCCAATGTCGCCACCATAACAGCCTTTATGGTGTGCAGCCGGTTTTCAGCCTCATCAAAGACAATTGAATGTTCCGATTCAAAAACATCCTCGGTTACTTCCATCCCATCAAGTCCGAATTTTCTGAAGATCTCTTCTCCCACTTTTGTCTGCCGGTTATGAAATGCCGGAAGACAATGCAGAAATTTAACACCCGGATTATGTGTCTTTTTAATTACCTCCATATTGACCTGGTAAGGTCTTAGCTCCCTGATACGTTCGTCCCATACCGATTCAGGTTCTCCCATTGATACCCAGACGTCGGTATAAAGGAAATCAGCTCCATCGACAGCTTCATCGATATTGTCGGTTATATTTATTTTAGCGCCTGTCTCTTCTGCAATTTTGCGGCAAGTTTCAACAAGGTCTTTCCCCTGCTGGAATGCTGCAGGGGCAGCTGTACGGAAATCCATCCCCATTTTGACAGCCCCGACCAGGAGCGAATTGCCCATGTTATACCTGGCATCGCCAAGGTAACAGAAAGATATCTTGTTCAGAGGTTTTTGCGAGTATTCAAGAATGGTCATAAAATCGGCCAGGATCTGGGTGGGGTGGAACTCATTGGTGAGACCGTTCCAGACGGGAACTCCGGCATATTTTCCAAGCTCCTCAACTATATCCTGTCCAAAGCCCCTGTACTCGATGCCGTCGTACATTCTGCCCAAAACTCTGGCTGTGTCTTTCATCGACTCTTTTTGCCCGATCTGCGAACCGCTGGGTCCGAGATAGGTTACATGCGCGCCCTGGTCAAAAGCTGCTGTCTCAAATGCGCATCTTGTCCTGGTAGATGATTTTTCGAAGATCAGCGCTATATTCTTTCCCTTAAGCCGTTGCTGTTCGGTACCTGAATATTTTGCTTTCTTTAAATCTGCAGCAAGGTCAAGCAGATATTTTATTTCCTCCGGCTTGAAGTCAAGCAGTTTAAGGAAGCTTCTGTTACGTAAATTGTATGGCATGGGTTTGCAATAAGTTAAAAGGCGAAAGTATAAAGTAAAAAGTGAAAAGTGAAATACTTTGGGTTTTAAAACAGGATTATTTAACTCAAGTTGCTGGTTTCTGGTTGCTGGTTTCTGGTTGCTTGTTACTGGTTAGTTGCTGATTAATAATGTAATATGCAATTTCATCATGAATTTCCAGAGGATAGTCAACCATATCTAAATGCTCATTATCAACCAACCAGCATCCAGTAACTCGTATCTGGCAACTTAGGTTATTTCGTCTTCGTATTCCATCGTTATTTTCGATCCGTATTTTTTATCTGCCAGCTTAAATGCCTCCGTAATTATGCTTTTTTTTCCTCCGTTTTTAAGGAAGTTAAGGCAGGCTTCTATTTTCGGAGCCATGCTACCCCTGGCAAACTGGCCTTCTTTAAGGTATCTGAGTGTGTCAGCGTAGTTAAGAAATTCCTTTATCTCCTGGTTTGGCTTTTTGTAGTTAATATAAATATATGGGACATCAGTAAGAATGTAAAACTCATCGGCTCCGATCTGGGAAGCCAGAAGCGAGGAAGCCAGATCTTTATCTATAACAGCTTCGGCAGGCCGTACATCCTTTTTTTCATCAATATAAACAGGTACTCCTCCCCCTCCGGCAGCTATGACTATATTGCCTTTTAGCGCCAGATCTCTGATAATTGCCTGATTCATGACAGCAACCGGCACCGGTGAAGGAACCACCCGTCTGAATCCGCCATCTGCTTTCACTTCTTCCTTAAAGATCCATCCTTTCTTATTGGAAAGCTCCTCAGCATGCTCGCTGGTATAGATCTTTCCGATCCTTTTTTGCGGATCACAGAAAGCATTATCTTTAATATCGACGATTACCTGTGTGACAATACAAACGACGTTTTTTTCAATCCCATGGCTGTTCAGTACATTCCGTAACATTCTCTCAATCATGTAACCTATACCGCCCTGTGAGTCGGCAACGCATATATCAACAGGCATCTGGGCTATCTGATACAGTTGTTCTCCAGCATCATTCCTCATCAGAATATTACCCACCTGTGGTCCGTTGCCGTGGGTTATGACAAGGTCATAGCCCTCCCTGAGAAGGAAGACAAGGTTTTCAAGTGTCCTGGTTGTGTTTTCTTCCTGCTCATCTATAGTGCCAATCTGGTCGCCCCTTAGCAAGGCATTTCCACCCAATGCAACAACTGCAAGTTTCTTTCCCATAAATGTTAGTTATTCTTTCAGTTATTCAAGACGTGATCCACTTATCAGCAAAGCTATTAAATTAAAATAACTGACTTTTTAAAAGTGAAAAGGAAAAACTATGTTATAAAACATATTTTTGTCTCAATACTCATAATTTGCAGGTGTTCCGGCACAAATTAAAAAAATAAGTACATTTACACAATTAAACTTAAACTCAGGTTGGTGAGATCCAGATATGTTTTCCTCATTATAACCCTGCTAATATATACCGGTATATCCTGCAAAGAAGAGGGCCAAAGGTCCATTTCTGAGGGAGAAATTCATTATTCCGTCCAGTATATGGGGCATATCACGCTTATGCCCAAAGAGCTCATGCCGAAAAACCTCATAGTTGCCTTTAAGAACGATAAAATTCATTACGAACTGATTTCACCTGTCGGAAACACCGGCATCACTTACACGAGTAATCCTTCAAAGTCAATTTATGATACTTATCTGAGCATGTTCACCATCAAATATTTCTATTCCTCAAAGCCGGGCGAGCAATATCCGGGATTCGAAGCGATGAGGGGAATGGAACTGCGGGAGACATCAAAAACCTGCGTTATATGCGGCTATAAATGTAAAAATGCTGAGGTTACATTTCCTTTCGACAGGAACAAGATCTTTAATATCTGGTATACTAACGAAATCCAGGTCAAAAATCCCAATGCTTCAACTCCGTTTGAGGAAATTGACGGAGTTCTTTTGAGCTTTTTCTTCTTTATTGGACGCTCGGAGTTTCACTTTGAGGCAGAAAACGTTTATCATAAGGAGATTCCTGACAAAACATTTGAAAGGAAAGAAAAGTTCCTCAGAGTCTCTAAAAATGATATAAATAAGTTTATCAATAAAATGGTCAGCCTTTAATAGCATGGGGCAGTAAGAAGCACAGGCTTTGCCAGCCATAGCCGACCTGAGGGAGGCGTAGGCTGGGCTCAGAGCGCAGAGCGCAGGGTAAGAAAAGCGTTGGGCGTGGGGACGATCTCCAAAATAAATTTCACCTTTAATCAAAATTATTACCTTTGGATTGCCAATTTTAAATGTTTAATTTTCGTTGGCCGAACTGATCCTGTAGAAGAAATTTTTGGTCCGAAATGAAAAAAGAGAAGGAAGAACCCGGTAAGAAATCAAAAAAAAGCAAGACTAAATCCAGATCTTTCTTTACCGATGAAAGAATAAAGTTCGTCGTGGGAATACTTATTACCGGATTTGCCTTGTATCTCCTTCTGGCATGCGTGGCATATCTCTTCTGGTGGAAAACTGATCTGAGCTTAACCGATTCACAGGTAATTTCCAATGCTGACGTAAACGTAAAGAACTGGTCGGGCAAAAGCGGCCATTTCCTGGCTAAGATGATCATCGGATTCGGCTTCGGTTACGGAGCGTTTTTTATACCTCTTATTTTTGGGGCCATAGGTCTGTATATGCTCAATTTCCCAAAAATCAATTTATGGAAGCTTGTAACAAAGTTCACTTTCGCTGCCATCATTATTTCCCTTATCCTCGGATTCGTCTTCGGAAAAGCTGACGGTTATCTGGGAAGCGGACCGGGAGGTGCCCAGGGATTTGAGGTTACAAGATGGATGAATTCATTTATGGGTAAAATCGGAACGGGTGTAGTTTTGGCGCTTTTAACGGTCTCATACCTGATTTTTGCGCTGAAGTTCAAGCCTGAGACTTTTACTTCGGGAATTCCTTCAAAGATAAAGAATGTGATCCCCTCATTTAAATCTTCGACTGCAGCTTCTGAAACCGACGGGGAAAACGAAGCCACAGACTCTGACACTGATGAGGACGAAGAGGAATCCGAATCTGAACCTGAACATGTTGACGGAAAGGAGATAGAATTTGTTGTAAAGCGGACCACTCAGGTTGAAGAAAGTGAAGAAAGAGTTGCCGCTCCCCTTAGCGGTTCTATAATCCATGAGGTGGGTAAAGATAATCATGGTGAGCATGCAACAACCGGTATGCCGATCAATATAACCAGGCCGGAAGTCAGTGATCTGCTCCCGGACCATGAAGTTGAGAGGATAATGGAGAATTATGACCCGCGACTTGATCTTTCAAGATATAAGTTCCCGCCTGTTTCAATTCTTACCGATCATAAATCAGATAATAATTTCGACAAGAATGAAGTATTTGAAAATAAAGAGAACATAATTAAGACCCTTAGCGACCATAAGATCAGCATTAGTCAGATCTCTGCCACAGTCGGACCAACGGTTACTCTATATGAAATCGTTCCGGAACGAGGGGTCAGGATAGCCAGGATCAAATCACTCGAAAATGATATTGCCCTGAGCCTTTCGGCGCTTGGCATCAGGATCATTGCTCCGATCCCCGGACGTGGCACTGTAGGAATAGAGGTCCCGAATAAATATCCGGAGATTGTTTCGATGAAATCGCTGATTACATCAAAGGCATTTCAGGAATCTAAATACGATCTTGCGCTCGCATTGGGCCGGACCATAACCAATGATCCATTCATAGTTGACCTCACCAAGATGCCTCATCTTCTTGTTGCAGGTGCCACCGGACAGGGTAAGTCGGTAGGAATAAATGCAATTATAACTTCAATTCTTTATAAGAAGCACCCCTCGGAAGTAAAATTTGTCCTTATTGATCCAAAGAGGGTAGAATTGCCCTTATATGCAAAGATCGAACGCCATTTCCTTGCCAAGCTGCCGGGAGAAGAGGATGCCATAATCACTGATACTCAAAAGGTAATAAATACACTGAATTCGTTGTGCATTGAAATGGACAACCGGCTTGAACTCCTTAAAGGCGCCCAGTCGCGTAATATTAAAGAGTACAACGAAAAGTTCGTTTCAAGAAGGCTCAATCCGGAAAAAGGCCACAGGTATCTTCCTTACATTGTTCTTATAATCGATGAGTTTGCCGATCTTATCATGACCGCAGGCAGGGAGATCGAACCTCCGATAGGCAGACTTGCACAGCTTGCGAGGGCAACCGGTATCCATCTCATTATTTCAACCCAAAGGCCATCCACAAATATCATCACCGGTTTCATCAAAGCAAATTTCCCGACAAGGATCGCGTTCAGGGTATTCTCATCGATAGATTCAAGAACAATCATTGATGCTACGGGTGCCGACCGGCTGGTTGGACGTGGCGATATGCTGGTCTCAACGGGAAGCGAACCTGTAAGGGTTCAATGCGCGTTTATCGATACGCCGGAAATTGAGGAGCTCACGGAATTCATCGGTTCCCAGCAGGGATATGCTGATGCAATGCACCTCCCGGAATATATTGATGACAGCGATGTGGGAAACCAGGAAGTCGATCTTAAGAAGAGAGACCCTATGTTCGAAGAGGCTGCCCGGCTCGTCGTGCAGCATCAGCAGGGTTCGACATCCCTTATTCAGCGCAAATTGTCGATCGGATACAACAGGGCCGGCAGGATTATTGACCAGCTCGAGGCTGCCGGCGTAGTCGGACCATTTGAGGGAAGCAAGGCAAGAGATGTTCTTTGCTCCGATTATTCCCGTTTGGAACAGATTTTGAAGGGTCTGGAGTAAAATGTTACAGATGAGCAAGTATTTATTGGGTTTATGTCTTCTTTCGCTTTTTGAAATATCATCATTTGCACAAAATGACCCTGAAGCAATAAAGATACTTGACAGGTTCTCTGCACTTGCGATGGGAGCACCTTCAATTTCAATGAAATTCAATCTCATAACGAGCGACCAGGTGGAGGGTACAAACAATACTAATTCAGGTTCGATAATCCTTACTAAAGATAAATACAGGCTTGATCTGGCGGATAATATTATCTGGTATAATGGCGAAACTTCATGGAGTTATCTTCCTGCTGAAAAGGAGGTAACTATCACAAAGCCCGATAAAAATGACGACTCCTTCCAAACCCGCCCGTCTGCGCTTTTTTCAATTTACAAAAAAGGTTATAAAAGCAGATTGATTGATAAAAAGGCGGATTCCTATATAATCGACCTGTATCCGGAGGACATAAACAGTGATCATATCAGAATAAGGCTTTCGATCGGGGAACCTTCGCTGGATCTTAAAAGCGCAGAATATAAATATAAGAACGGTGTAACAGTTACCCTGGAGGTGAAGTCATACGACATCAGGCAAAAACCCGATGCTTCAGCTTTTGTCTTCTCACCTGCAAAGTACAAGGGAGTCGAAATTATCGATATGCGCTGACCTTAAAGTGTATCCCTTTTCGGATATGCAATTCTTGCATGATAAATGTTTAAAAGTCTCTTGCTAAAGACTTTCTTGATATCGGAAATATCCCTGAATGTAAGCGGTGTTTCGGAGTATTGGCCATCCTGCTCCTGGATATAGATAATCCTTTCAACAAGTTCACTTAAATTTTCTTCCGAATAATTCTGGATGCTTTTTGAGGCTGCCTCAACAGCATCAGCCATCATTACTATTGCTGTTTCTTTAGAAAAGGGCTTTGGACCCGGGTACTCAAAGCTTGCCTTCATTTCCGAGCCCTTTGGATTCTTATCAAGAAATTTTTTATAGAAGAAATAGGCAACGGAGGTGCCGTGATGCGTCTGAATGAAGTCAATTATGGGCGAAGGCAGGTTGTTTTTTTTTGCCAGTTCGACACCTTCTTTAACATGATCTAAAATTATTTCGGCACTTTTTAAAGGATCGAGATGCTCATGAGGACTAAATCCTTCAGGCTGGTTCTCAATAAAGAATTCTGGTTTGGCTGTCTTTCCAATATCATGATAAAGGGCTCCGGTCCTTGCAAGAAGATTGTCGGCACCTATCTCGAGGGCAGCCTCTTCTGCAAGGTTTGCAACCTGCAATGAATGCTGGAATGAGCCCGGTGCCTCGCCTGCAAGCTTTCTTAAGACCGGCTGGTTTGTATCTGAAAGCTCGAAGAGAGTAGCATCAGACAAAAAGCTGAAGGTCTTTTCAAACACAAATATCAGCGGATAGCTGAGAAGAAGAAGAACACCATTTCCGGCAAACCAGGAATAAATTTCCCAGTTCATATTTTCAATACTTCCTTCCTGCATCACTCCTATTCCGAAGTAAACTACGGAATATGCCAGAAAGACTAACAATGCTGTGGAAAAAAGTTTGGCTCTTTTATAAATTTTTGTAAGTGAGAAGATTGCTATGGCTCCTGCAAAAAAGCTTATAAACACAAATTCAAAAGAATTGGGGACTATAAATCCTGCCAGCATAATAGCTACCAGGTAAACAAAAAGGGAGAGACGCGAATCGTAGAACGTTCTGATTACTATTGGGATAATCGTGAAAGGAATCAGGAATACGCTGGTATTCGGTAAGAAAATTACAAGGCGGGTAATTATAAAGAACAGGAGAACGAGAAGTATTATAAAGAATGTTTTGTGGGAAGAACTCAGAATGTCAAACCTGAAATTGTACATGAATAAATAGAGGGCAAGGTAGCAAGCAGATACGAGAATGATCCTGCCCAGTATAACAAGCCATTTGTCGTAGACGCCAAGCCTTTTTTCATATTCATTCCTCAATGATTCGAGTATCATGAACTTTGAATCATTCACGATCTCACCACGTGAAATGATAAGCTCCCCTTCCTGCACCAGACCCCTGTTCAGGCTTATCTCCTTTACCAGATCCTCCTTTACTGATACTGACATTTCAGCGTCATAAAAAAGATTTGGTTTTATAAAGTTATAGTAAACCACCCGGGAAATAAGATCCCTCATTGCAGGGCCGGAGACAGAACCCAGTTTCTTCCCGATCTCCTCCTTTTCACTTTCAGCTTTTTGGTATGCATCTTTCTGAAGATAAAAGGATTTCATAGGTTTCTTTTCTCCAATCTTGCCTCTTATAACTGTAATTTCAGAATATACAGGTTCCGTGGAACTTGTAACATCATTAGATTCGAGAATACCGGTTTCATAAATATTTGAAAGAATTGAATTTAAGTCCCGTTTTGCTGTAATAAATCCCATAGGATTAAGTGGCTTATTTTCAGACTCATAAGTCTCAAGAAGGCTGTTCAGATAGGCATCAAAATCCTTTATTTCCTTTTTCTCTACTTCAGGGTCGAGTTTGAAATATGGTGTAAAATTTTTCAGAATACTGTCGCGTTCACGGGCAATCAGATTTTCAGGCTTTAAGACCGGAAAATCCCAGGGTGCGATAAGTGAAGTCTGCATCCATGGCTTGCCCTTTTCGAACTCATACCTGAATTTGCCCTGGCGCGGTGATATTGCGACGACGATTATGATGCTTGCAATAAAATAGACAAGATGGATCAGATATTTTTTGTTGGTTTTTATTTCAGGGGCTTTTCTTGAGACAGCCATTACCTTATTAGTTTAGATATAACTGATAATCAAAGGCAAAAATAGGGATTATTTTAATATACAACACCAGCCCTTCGACGGCCAGTGTTTTTCTCCCCCTCCGGGGGCATAGCCGTCAACCTAAGAATCAAATTTAGACTGAGAATTATTTAATTAGCAGAAATACAATTAAATAAGTTTCCCCTTCACCACATGCCTCCCCTGCAAGCTGGCCCCTTCGCTAAAATTGCCCACCGGGCAATTTTTTTACGCTTGGTCCCCTTTTGAAGGAGGGGTCGCCTGACCAAAGTAAAGAATATTAATTAAGTGAAGCCAATTTGGTCAGGCGGGGGTGGTTGATTCGATAGATGTGGAGATATTCCTGAGGTTTGATCTGATCGGCCTCAGATCTTTTCTGTTGAAAAGGTGATTGTTATTCAAAAAAATGAATCAACCACCCCGGCCCGGAATTAACTAAGGTTCAAATATTTGCCGATAGTCCGGGCCACCCCTCCTTCAAAAGGGGACCGAGCGTTAAGAATCCCGCCAGTGGCGGGATTTAGCGAAGGGGCAAGCCTGTAGGGGTGGAATGTGGTGGAGGGGAAATTTTATTATAGAATTGCAGATCTCTTCTTACGAAAATAACTCTTAGGTTGACGGCTCCCCCTTGGGGGAGATGCCGAGCTTACGAGGCAGAGGGGCTTATTGAGTCAGGTTTTAAACTTGTTTCCGGCTTTCCCGGTGGAGGTAGTAAACCCCCTTCCCAGCCTTCCCCCAGGGGGGAAGGAGCGAAACCCAGAAACGAGTAATACGTATTAAAAGCAGTATTTCTTTCAAATAAAAGCAGTATTAAAAGCAGTAGTTCTTTCAAATAAAATACGTATTTTTTTGCAGTTATATGAATTAAAGTTAAAAAACGCCAATATGATTGCAGCAGTGTAATTTACAAGGCATTCCGGCCTCTCCCCTCAATCCGCAAAGTACGCTAAGAAGGCGCCAAGAACGCAAAGTTAAAACGTTAATAATTAGCTCTTTGAGATCTTTGTGTAAATCCTTCGCGACCTTTGCGGTTAATGGATTTAGATTTTTTAAACAACCCCAAAGTTATTTTCATGCAACTTAAAACATTGAGGGTACACCAAAGTATAGTCATTAAATCTTTTATCGATACCTTGTTACTGGATTAATTGATTTTGCTGGGGGGTCATTAATTTGTAATTTTGCAAAAAAAATAATAAAGATGGAAACATTTATTTGTGAGAATGTTTTTGTACCGTTGCGATCGGGACCCTCCCATAAATCGGAAATGCTCAGCCAGGTGCTCTTTGGTGAAAAATACAGAATTGCAGATGAATCCGGTCACTGGATAAAAGTTGAGACTCTCTTCGACAATTATCATGGCTGGATCGATATAAATCATCTTCAGCAATCTGAAAACCTGGATAATTCGGATGGTCATGTTCTTAATAAATCATTGCTATGCTTTAAAAATGACAAGACAAAACTTGTTCTTGAAGCGGGGTGTGAGATATATAATCCCGATTTTGAGAACAAAATGTTTTCTGTTGGAAAAAATAATTACGCCGCATGTACAGAATTTACCGAGGGATATTTTACTTCAGGCAATTCCATCGCCGATACTGCAATGAAGTTCATTAACAGTCCTTATATCTGGGGTGGACGGATTCCTTCGGGAATAGATTGTTCAGGACTTACCCAGCTGGTCTATAAACTCCATGGAATCAAGATACCCCGTGACAGCCGCGTGCAGGCTGAAGCGGGTCAGGACGTCGGTTTCCTTGATGAAGCAGAGCCGGGTGATCTTGTCTTCTTCGATGACGACAGGGGTATAATATCACATGTGGGGATGATAATTTCAAAAGGGCTTGTGATTCATGCCTCCGGAAGAGTCAGGATCGATACTATCGATCATCAGGGTATTTATAAGAACGAGATTAAAGGATATTCACATAAATTGAGAACCATAAGGAGGATTGTTAATTTTTAAAATTGTGCAATGTGGAATTGCAACTTATTAAATGCATACCCCCTTTCCTGTTTCCCCCAAGGGGGAAATGGTTAGCAGGATTTCTTCCATCTCTTTTACGACATTACTTATTTCCTTTCCAGAAATAAACAAAATTACTTTATAACAATAATTTATCATCTTTTTCTTCCTCCTTCCCCCGTGGGGGAAGGCTGGGAAGGGGGTTTGCAGCCTCCACGGAGAAGGCCTTGAAAGGGCTTTACTGCCTGAATTGAAACCCCCTCTGCCTCGCAGGCTCGGCATCTCCCCCAGGGGGGAGAAAAATATGCGTGCTGCATGGCAGCTACAACTAAGTCGTCTGACCGTTGAACCGTTATGCCGTTACGCCGTTACGCCGTTATGCCTTTACGCCGTTACGCCTTTACACCGTTGTGCCTTTACACCGTTGTGCCTTTACGCCGTTACGCCGTTACGCCGTTACGCCTTAGAAATTCTGCAATTCTGCAATCATAAAAAAGGCCGCTCTTTCGAGCAGCCTTTTTGTTTCTGAATTCTGATTATTCGTTAGGTATCATTAATTTATTCTGACTCAGTTCCGAGTTAGGAATAGGCCAGATGTAGTTAGCGCTGGAAGAGGGTATAGCAGGCACAATTCCCATAGCGCCGCCATCTTTACCCGGAATCGTTATTCCGAGTCTCATGAGATCGAGATTACGCATACCCTCGCCAAGAAATTCCATGTTCCTTTCCAGAAGGATGGCATTATAGAAATCCTGTACAGCAGGGAAGCTTGCGGGTGTATAGGCTCCCGCAGGGAATGACCTTGTCCGCACCGCATTCAGAAGGTCCACGGATTGTTGTGTAACAGCCCCACCCTGTCTGACGATTGCTTCTGAAAGGTTCAGAAGAACTTCAGCATACCTGATAACCGGTGCGTAGTTGGATTGGGTGGTTACATCGAGATATTTTCCAATGAACACGTTTCCACCATCCGTTTGCATCATTAATTTTCTTGCGTCAGTAGCATCCATTGAGGCATATGTCGATCCCGCAGCAGTAATCAGAAAATATGATTCTGACGATGGTGGCGCAAAATACCATGGAAGACCATTCTGAGATCCCGGGGCATCAGTGGCGGTAAAGGGCATTGAGAAGATAGATTCACTGGAAGTATATGGTTCGGCAAAAATTCCTTCGTATGTGGAATTCAGTGCGTTAGCAACACCTGAACCAGCTGAATACGGAGCAGATGAAGAAACAATTTTCTGTGATTCGGAGACCACACTCGCCCAGTTTTGCATGTGAAGATAGACTCTGGTCTTTAATGCAATGATAGTATTCTTGTGAATCCTGGTCGTATTCATCAAAGGATCATCATAGTCTGAAATCGCATTTGCTTCAGCATCATTAAGGTCCGTAAGTATCTGAGCATAAACTTCAGCCACGGTGCTTCTTGCCAGGTCGTTTTCTTCAGCTGATTTCATTCCCTTTAATCTCAAAGGCAGTCCAGGATTGGCGCCTGCATTCATATTATAAGGTTTGGCATAAAGTTGAAGCAGGTAAAAATAGCTGAGTGCCCTGAGTGTCAAAGCTTCGGCCTGATACTGATTCTTTTCAGTTTCAGTAATAATGCCGTCAAGTTTCCCGTCTGTCCAGTATTGTGCGATGTTGTCATAAAACACGTTAATGGCGTTAATGGCTTGATATACAGCCCCCCATAGATTCTGAACCTCGTTGGTTGAGCTCACAACAGAGTGGTTCCAGGTGGCAAAGCAGGTAACAAGGTTAGAGCTCTTTGGAATAAAGTTCTCATCTCTTACATCGTTATAAACAAAGAACCTTCCTCCCAGGAAATCACCAACTTTCATTTTAGCATACATTCCGTTGACCTGTGCAACGACTCTGTCCTTGTTGTCAAATACTGACAGATCGGAAAGAGAGGTTTTCGGAACCGGTTCGAGATACTGTTTGGAGCATCCTCCTGATAACAGTATCAAACCCAGTATAATTGAAGATTTTAATATATTTCTCATATTAGTTTCTTTAAAGATGATTAAAAATTGACATTTATCCCAAATGAGTAGGTTCGTGCCTGAGGTGCAGTGTTCCTGTCAATGCCAGGTGTAAGGTTGTTGTTTCCATTTGTTGAGACTTCCGGGTCAGAGCCTGAATAATTTGTAAATACAAATGCATTATATATCTGAGCATAAAGTCGCAGGCTTGAAATATTCAGGACTTCAGGAAGCTGTTTAAAGGTATATCCAAGAGAAACATTTCTTACTTTCACATAATCTCCTTTCTCAATATTTTCGGATATCGGGAATGAAGATCCATTGGAGATATTATCATTAAAGACCGGTTTGGCGATATGGGTGATATCACCTGCCTGTCTCCATGCAGTTAAATAGGTCTCTTCTGAGTTATTCCACCATCTCTGATCCCTCAGACCTGATTTTGTTCCGGCATAAAGATAGAAACCTAATGCATAAGTCAGATTGAGTGAAAAGTCAAGGTTTTTATAGGTCAGGTTGTTGTCAAATCCTCCATAAAGAGTGGGTAGAGGTGATTTTTGTACTTTCCCGTCTTTTGCTGTTGTTATAGCCGGTGCAACAGAGCCGTCATTCTTATAATGCCACCTGTCGGTAGTCTCAAAACTAAACAAAACCTCTCTTCCCGAAGCGTCAACAAAAATCCTTCTTCCTGTTGCGGGATCTACTCCGTTAGTTGTTACTGTAAATATATTACCTATCGGATATCCTACCCGTGTTGAACTTGTGCGTTCGAGTCCGCCGGTTATACCAATAATTTCCGTAACTCCTTCTGCCAGTGCTGTTACTTCGTTCTTCAGGGTACTTATATTCAGGATGGTTGTCCAGCTGAAGTTCGGTTTCGAAATATTATAACTGGTGAGAGAAAGTTCCAGTCCTTTGTTAAACATCGATCCAACGTTGGCAGGAATCGTATTGCCAGGTATCCCTTTTGAAGGTGACTGTGGTACATTAAGAATAAGACCGTTTACATTATTATAGAAATAGTCCAGTTCAACCTGCAATCGGTCCTTCAGCATCCCAAAGCTAAGTCCTGCATCGTACTTATCACTGGTCTCCCATTGCAGGTTTGCATTGCCTGCCTGTGAAAAGGCGAGTGTAGGAACTGATCCGTAAACGCCTGAATTATAAAGGAACAGGGAGCTGAAATCACCGATTCCGCTCATATTCCCAACACGGCCAAAACTCGCTTTCAGACGGATGTCTGAGAAGATTGAAGTAAGTGAGGAGTTCGCAATAAATCCCTCATTTGAGGCATTCCACATTAATGAAACGCCACCAAAAGTACCGTACTTATTGCCTTTTGACAGCCCTGAGAATCCGTCACGACGGACACTTCCTTCCAGATAATATTTTTTGTTATAATTGAAGCTTAACCTTCCAAAATAGGAGATAAAGTAGTTTTCTCCCTGTCCGCCAGTGCCCATAAGTGCAGTAACCCACGAACCCTGGTAAGTTTTAAAGAACGGATCCGAGACATTCGATTTTTGGCCATTCCAGTTATTGTTGATTGACCGCTGTTCCTCTGTTCCTGCCAATAATCCAAAATTAAATTTTTCAAGAAGTGAAAAATCATAATTGGCAGTATTGGTCCAGGTCCACCTGTTATAACGATTGAAGTAGTTGTATGCGTCACCGTTGTCTGAGTAGCCGTCGCCTGCCAGCGGACTGTAGAAATTAATCGACTCGCTTGACAGATTATCAATACCAAAAACTGTTCTCAGGTTAAGTCCCTTAAAAGGCATAATTGTTCCTGACAAAGTTGCAAGTAACCTGTCAGTTTCTGCAGAGAAATTGTTCAGGTTAAGTATTGCAACCGGGTTATAGTAGCCATAATTTGAAACAGGCTGGCCCATATTTCCGATTGCGCCACTTGAAATATTATATGATCCGTCCTCCAGATAAGGTGAGAGGTTAGGTGGAAGAACAAATGCCAGACGTGCAGCACCTCCGGTTGAGAACCCGGAACCGGTGTCAGGAGCTTTATTGAAGCCATTGGTATAGGCAATATTTGCGCCAAGTGTGATGTACTGGTTTAGCTTCTGATTGATATTCAATCTTGCATTTTTTCTGGTGTAACTGTTGGTCTTCATGATACCATCCTGATCGGTATATCCGACCGAAAGGAAATAATCAGTCGTTGGTGTACTGCCGGAAATTGTGACCGCATGACTCTGCTGAAATCCCTTTCTGTAAACATAGTCAGACCACCTTGTATCAATTGGTTTACCGTTTATTACCGGATCAGTAAACTGAGGAGCTGACGCACCTCTGAGGTTAATCCAGGCACGATTTTTATGTTCTATGTACTGGGCTACATTCATCATTTTGAAAAGATGGTAAGGCTCAGTATAACCTGCATAAGCATCGTAAGTTACCTTTACTTTCCCACCGGTACCATGTTTTGTAGTGATCAATATTACGCCATTTGAGGCGCGGGATCCGTACAGGGCAGTTGCTGAAGCGTCCTTAAGTATATCCATTGACTGAATATCGGAAGGGCTGATATCGGCAAGTGCATTTGCATAAGCGGCTGATGATGAAACATCACCAGTAAATACCGGCACCCCGTCCACAACTATCAGAGGATATGAGCTTGACGAGATTGAATTGATCCCCCTGATACGGATTACAGGCGGATTGTTCAAAACACCGTTTGGCAGCGTTATTGAAACCCCGGCAGCTTTGCCCTGTAATGCCTGGTCGAAACTCTGCACCGTGGCTGTTTTGAGGTCCTCTCCTTTAATAGAGGCAACTGATCCGGGAACATCACGTTTCTGCTGTGTTCCATAAGCTACGACGACAACTTCCTCAACATTGAAGATGTCCTGCTGAAGAACTGCGTCAATCCTTGTTTTACCGGCAATCGGCACTTCAAGGGTCCTGAAGCCGATAAAACTGAAGGTCAGTGTCTGTGCGTTGGCCGGAACTGCAATGGAATATCTTCCATCGGCTGCAGTTATGGCTCCAATTGTTGTTCCTTTAACGGTAACGTTAACACCGGGTAATGCCAATCCGTCATCTGAACTTGTAACAGCACCCGCAATCTGCACCGTCTGGCCCATAACAAGAACACCTGTTATAAGCAACAGTGTAAAAATCGAAAGGATTTTTTTCATAAATGGTCTGGTTTAGATTAAAAATAGGTGCGTAAATATATTCAATATATTTTAATGACAATAATCATTATTAATATTTTTTAACGATAGCCTTAAAGATCTCACAATTTTCTTATTCCTATTGAAAAGATAATGATCAATCTGGCATTTATCCTCTTGTATATTAAATTATTAAACCGGCTAAATATTAATTTGCCCCGATTAGTGCCAGGCAGGAATTTTTACATGTCTGCATTTGTGCAGGCATGTTTAAGAACAGACTAATCTTTACTTTCCCTGAAGTTTATTTAAATAATCTTCTGCTTTATTCAGGATTTCTTTCTCCTCAGCAACCGCATTTGATGCGATAGCCTGCCCTTTCTCAAGCAGGTTCGCGACGAATTCCCTGTCATCAATTCCAGTTGCATTTATCTTCACATTCAGGAATGCTCCCTGTATGCACGTTCTAAGTGCCATCGCACCTACTGCAGCATCAGTTACCGAATTTGGATTACCCTTTTCGACCATCTCTTTCAACAGTCCGAAGGCTGAATTAGCAGTATCCATGACCCTGAATGGCACAAGCGCTGCATTCCTGGTGGCTTGCTGGACAGTTGATTTCCTGATTCTAATCTCCTCATCAGATTTTTTAGGAAGTCTGGAGGCATCAAGTATTTTGTTGAATGCCTCAGTGTCTTCATCAACAAGAACTAAGAGGTTGTTCTGTATAGTCTTACCTTTAACCGCCCAATCGGAGAATTCTTTCCACCTGTCATCCCATCCCCGTTTGTGGCTCGACAGGTTGGCAACCATTGTTCCCAGGGCGACTCCGAGTGCCCCGATGTAAGCAGATACCGAACCGCCTCCGGGAGCAGGCGATTCTGAAGCAGTCTCATTCATAAATGACTTTAAGTCCATTTCAGTCAATTTAGGTTCACCTTTTTCAGCCATCACATATTCTATTATCTTTTCTTCAGATTTAAATTGATGTATCTCATTAAGTCCCATTGACTTAACTGCTATCTTTATAAGTTCGTCATCCGAAACGCCGGATGACCGCTGCTGTTTCTCAAGAAAATACCTGCCCGCATCCAGAATTGCTTTAAGCGGGATGAGTCCGACAAGTTCTGATCCTGTGACCCTTACGCCACGTGCATCTGCTTTCCTGCATACTTCATCAAATGCAATGTGGACCGGAGTTACCGAAATGTTTGTAAGGTTCATCGATATCTGTGCAATACCGTATTCTTTGATGTACCACCCTATTGCCTTGACTGCCTTCAAAGACCCGGGAATTATTACCGGTTGTCCGTCTTTATCCTTTACTATCTTTCCGGTTACCTGATCACCCTCTCTTTCAGGTCTCCCCTTCTCCCTGACATCGTAGGCAATCGCATTTGCCCTGCGGACTGAGGTAGTATTAAGGTTTACATTGAAAGCTACAAGAAAGTCCCTGGCCCCAACCGCCGTTGCACCGGATCTTTTATTGAATGTTGCCGGTCCGAAATCAGGTTTCCATGCCGGATCTGAGAGTTTCTTTTCAAGTCCTTCATACTCACCGGCTCTGCAATTTGCAAGGTTTCGTCTTTTCTCCTCAAAAGCGGCATTTTCATAACAATAGACAGGAATTCCCAGCTCCTCGCCGATCCTTTTAGCCACATTTCGGGCAATTTCAACAGTCTCCTCCATAGTAATGCCTGCCACCGGAACGAAAGGACAAACATCAGTAGCTCCCATCCTTGGGTGTTCCCCGTGATGTTTTGACATATCTATAAGTTCAGATGCTTTCCCGGCTGCACGGAAGGCTGCTTCGGAAACCGCTTCCGGGGATCCGACAAATGTGACCACTGTCCGGTTGGTGTCTTTCCCCGGGTCCACATCAAGCAGCTTCACACCTTCTACTGATTCAATGGTATCAGTGATCTGCTTTATTATTGTCATGTCCCTGCCTTCACTGAAATTCGGAACACATTCAATTATTCTCTTTTCCATTTTTTAAAATTAATTTCTTTAGGACTGCTTTTGAAGTCCCCTTTAGGGGATTTAGGGGTAATCACACAGAGTTATAAAATAAGTTTGCCTTTTAGTATGACTTTATCTATCAAATTACTTCCGTAAGCATACGGGAAGTAAGTATACGATGGCATTTCCCTGGTAATAAATACATTGGCAACCTTTCCCCTGGTGATCGATCCATGTGTTTCCGATATCCCCATTGCATATGCGGAATTTATTGTAACGGCATTAATTACCTCCTCCGGTATCATCTTAAGCCTGATACATCCAAGTGACATTATCAGTTTCATGTTCCCTGACGGGGATGAACCGGGATTGTAATCGGATGCCAAAGCGACAGGCAAACCGGCATCTATCATTTTTCGCACTGGAGGATCGGGTAAGCCAAGGAAGAATGCCGAGCCGGGAAGTAAAGTCGGCATCGTACCAGAGCCTTTCAGCGCTTCAATCTCCTTATCTCCTGTCCTTTCAAGATGATCAACAGACAAAGCGTTATATTTGACGCCAACCTGAACACCACCCGAAAAACCAAGCTCATTTGCGTGCAGTTTTGGAATTAGCCCGAACTTAATGCCGGTCATTAATATCTGTTCAGTCTCACCCACCGTAAAAAAACCACGATCACAGAACACATCGATATAATCTGCCAACTCCTCTGATGCAATAAGTGGTATCATTTCGTTTAAAATGATATCAACATAATTTTTCCGGTTCCTGAAATGCCTTTCAGGAATTGCATGAGCGCCAAGGAATGTCGCTTTTACTTCAATCGGAGAGGTGTTCTTTATTCTTTTAATAACCCTTAACATTTTAAGCTCATCTTCAGTGTTAAGGCCATAGCCGCTCTTTATTTCAACTGCTCCGGTTCCAAGGCTGATAATTTCATTAATCCTGCTGATTGACTGCCTGAAGAGATCCTCCTCTGAAGTCAGATGTAGCAATTTTGCCGAATTTAAAATTCCCCCTCCCCTCTTTGCTATTTCTTCATAAGATAACCCTTTTATTTTGTCGGTGAACTCCTGCTCGCGGCTTCCCGCAAATACCAGATGGGTGTGCGGATCACAGAAGGATGGAAAAACAAATCTCCCTGATGCATCCAGAACTTCAGGCTCACCGTCCTGCTTTTTAAGGCCCGACATTGGCCCGAAATCGCTGATCAGGCCATCTTTAATTAACAAATAAGCATCAGAGATAGTATTCAAAACAGCCATCTGTTTACCGGCTGCGACTAACGGCGGATTATTTCCTGCCTGAACAAGGCAGGTAATATTCTTTATGAGCAAGGACATCTAAGTATTAAGTCGTAAAATTGATGCCTAAGGTAGCAATTATTAAAAAATCTGTCCATGATTTCCATTTTTCTTTATCTTTAGCGCTGTGAACCAAATCTATAACCGATGAAGAAGATCTCTGTACTCATTCTGCTTATGTTTTTAGCGCTTTCTGCGGGGTCGCAGGAGAGCAAAATAAAATCCGGATGGAACTTTGGCATATTGCCGGCAGTAAGTTTTGATACCGATATGGGGTTTCAGTACGGAGGTTTGATTGATCTTTACCAGTATGGGACCGGAGATATTTATCCTGAATACTACCACAAGCTTTATTTTGAAGTTTCAATGTATACGAAAGGAAGTGCAATATACAGGTTCAATTACGACTCCGAGCATCTTATCCCCGGTGTCAGAGTATCAAGTGACCTGGCATATCTGACTGATGCAGCCTTTGACTTTTATGGTTTCAATGGTTATGAAGCGGTTGTAAACAGGAACTGGATGGAAAAAGAGGCAGAGGACTACCTGACCAGGATGTTTTACCGGTTTGACCGTTCGCTCCTGAGATTTAAGAATGATTTCGAAGGGAAGCTTTCAGGTGATAAACTTAGATGGAGCGCCGGGTTTGCAATTCAGAACTTCAGGATCGATTCCGTGGATGTTGCAAGGTTCAATAAAGGGAAAGACGGTGAGGATAAGCTGCCATGGGTATCTGATTCACCCGGATTATTTGAGTTATATAAAACCTGGGGTATTATTTCGCCTGACGAAGCTACAGGCGGTCTTATAAATACAGTTAAGGCGGGGCTTACCTTTGATACCAGGGACAACAGACCCAATCCGATGAAGGGAATCTGGACCGAAGCCGGAATTGAGACATCGCAGAAATTTCTTGGCAGCAAAGCTACTTTTGGTAAATTTTATTTTACCCACCGACAATATTTCACTTTAATTCCTTCAGACCTCAGTTTTGCTTATCGCCTTGGTTATCAGCAGACAATTTTTGGAGATGTGCCATTTTATTATCAATCACAGGTAATAGTTTCTTCCCTCCGGGGTGCAACTTCGGAAGGGCTTGGAGGATCAAAAACCCTTCGCGGTATCTGGAGAAACAGGGTAATAGGTGACGGTATCTTTTACGGAAATGCCGAACTGAGATGGAAAGCTGTCAGATTCAACTTTATAAACCAGAATTTCTATATCGGTGTAAATGGATTCTCGGATTTTGGGAGGGTCACCAAAAAGATCAGTTACAATACATCCGGGATCGTCAACTCATCTGCTTATTTCAATCCGGGAGCAGAGAAGATGCATGTCAGTGCCGGTGTGGGTTTAAGGATCGTAATGAATGAAAACTTTATCATCGCACTTGACCTTGGAAAGGCATTCAATGAACAGGATGGAAATACCGGGTTCTACATGGGACTTAATTATCTATTTTAGCAGTTCACCTTAAGTACCTTGAGTGAAGCCTAATGCCGTCAACCTGACGATAAAGGCTTTTTTGACTTTTTCAACACTCCCAAATCATTCTAATCGCATTCTTCAAAACTTTTCTTATACTGTTCAATAGCCTTCAGACTCATTCCCATACTGGAGAAACCGCCATCGTGGAAGAGATTTTGCATTGTAACCTTGCGGGTAAGATCTGAAAACATTACAACACAATAATCGGCACACTCTTCTGCAGATGCATTGCCGAGTGGAGACATCCGTTCCGAAAAGTCAACCAGTGAATCGAATCCATGAATACCGCTTCCTGCTGTTGTCATGGTCGGGGACTGTGAAATCGTATTAATTCTCACTTTCCTGTCACGTCCGAATATATATCCGAACGAACGCGCAATGGATTCAAGCAAAGCCTTGGCATCACCCATATCATTATAGCCTGTCAGGGTGCGCTGAGCGGCTACGAATGACAACGCCACTACAGAGCCCCATTCATTTATTGCATCGTATTTGAATGCGGTCTGCAATATTCTGTGAAAGCTTAATGCTGAGATGTCGAAGGTCTTAAGCATATTTTCGTAGCTGGTATTCTCATAGGGGATATCTTTCCTGACGTTCGGTGACATTCCAATCGAATGCAAAATAAAATCAAATTTGCCTCCAAATATCTCCATGCTCCGGGATATGAGTTTGTCAATATCCTCCATACTGGTCGCATCAGCCGGAACCACACTGCTGCCGGTCTTTTTTGCCAGCTCATTTATTGATCCCAGTCTTAATGCAACAGGGGAATTTGTAAGGACAAGTTCGGCACCATGTTTCCAGGATTTCAATGCCACCTGCCATGCAATCGATTTATCATTAAGTGCACCAAATATGATACCCTTTTTGCCTTTTAGTAAACCTTCATTCATTTTAAGTACAAGTTTTGGATTATTCTTCCCTGAAGTGATCTTCAGTTTATGCCCGCTTTAATAAGCTCACGTGCATTCCTGATAGCGGTTTCAGTTATCTCACTTCCGCTGAGTAACCTGGCGATCTCAAGTACCCTTTCATCATTCGACAACAATTTGATACGGGTTATTGTTGAGTCGGCAGTATCTTCCTTGTAAACATGGTAATGTTTTGTTCCCCTTGACGCTACCTGGGGAAGATGAGTTATATTCACAACCTGCATGTAAGTGCCCATCGAAGAGAGTATCTGGCCGACCTTATCAGCTACTTCACCTGATACCCCTGAGTCGATCTCATCGAATATAATTGTTGGAAGATTGTTATTCTTTGAAAGCAAAGATTTAAGACTAAGCATTACCCTCGACAATTCGCCACCCGATGCAATTTTTGCGAGATTTTCGGGAGCTATTTGCCTGTTGGCGGAAAACAGAAAATCAGCCTTATCAACTCCTGAAACAGTAAATTCCTCAGTAGCTGACAAGGAAATTCTGAATTTGGCATTCGGCATGCCCAGCTGCATCAGGAGATCTGTAATTTTAGTTTCAACTACCGGCAGTACTGACTTCCTCTTTTTTGACATTTCTGCAGAAAGGGACTCTAACGAAGCTGCATCCTTTTTCACAAGCGATTCAACCTCGTTCATTCTGTCATCCCCAGTCTCTATTGTCCTGATAATGTTTTCAATTTCTTCCTTCCTTATCAGCAACTCATCAAGATCCTTAAGGTGATGTTTTTGGATCAGGTTGTAGATCTGATCAAGTCTGTTGTTAATCTTCATCAGTTTGCCCGGATCAGCTTCTATATTCTGATCGAGTTTCCCTATCTCGTCAGCGATATCATCCAGTTCTATTATTGTTGAGTCAATTCTTGAGATTATTTCAGGGCCTCCAGGCAGGAACGAGCTTATTTTGGCCATGCAGGATCTTACCTCCCTTATCAACGTCAATATAGAGTGATCCTCGTTTGAGAACAGGCCTGAGGACTCCGAGAGCGATAATTTTATCTCCTCTGCATGTTCAAGCAGTTCCTGCTCACTCTCAAGTTCCGGCTGTTCCCCCTTTACCAGTTTTGCATCATCGAGTTGATTCAGCTGGAAACGATAATATTCAAGATCTGCCTTATTCCTTTCAGCTTTTTCTTTCATAGCGGCAAATTCCTTTTGCAGCTTCCTGTAGTTGCTGAAAATACTCCTGTAGTCGTTCCTGAGATTTGCTGTACCTGCAAATGAGTCGATAATGTTTAGCTGAAAGGTATTATCATTGAGCATCAGGGTCTGGTGCTGTGAATGAATGTCGATAAGTTTGTCACCCAGTTCCCTGATCAGGTTTATGGTTACAGGTGTGTCATTTATGAATGCCCTTGATTTGCCTGCAGGATTGATCTCTCTGCGTAGAATTATGTAGTCTTCTGCATCGAGATCATTTATTTTAAAGAAATCATCAAGGTCATTTCCCGGCGTCCTGAATATTCCTTCAACTATGCATTTTTCAGTTTTGTCAAGCAGAACCGAAGAATCAGCCCTGGCTCCCAGAATAAGCGATAGCGCACCCAATAAAATTGATTTTCCGGCTCCTGTTTCTCCCGTGATAATAGTAAGTCCTTCCCCGAGATTAAGGTCAAGTTCTTTTATCAGAGCATAGTTATGAACGGAGAGTTTGGAAAGCATATCCGGGTATTAAGGCTGACTGGCAGCAGTTATCTTTTCGTATTTGGTTTTATTTCCCGGATCTATCTCGACAAGGATCTCTACTGCACGGCTTTTCTCTTCGGGAAATGCTTCGGAAAATATATTTACAAGTTCATCAGCTTTCGATTCCATTATGATCTGAATAAGATACATAAAAGGATCAGGCTTGCGCCTGTAAACTTCCTGGAGAAGCTTCATACTTTCCACCATGCTGGTCCTGGCTTCTGAAATTCTCGATTCCATCTTGTCGAGTCCGTTTATATCATAATCATAGATGAACCTTCTGACTCCCTCGTATTCTTTGTCCAGTATATTCTTCACCAGCCAGTATCTGTTCCGGTTTCTGGAGCCGTCATATGGCTTCCATCCTGCTTCCGGAGCATTCTGGGCGTTTGTAACGATCTTCTCAGCAACCTGAAAAAACTCGGTCCCACCCTCATACGAAAATGAATCGTAGTCAACACCAAGAATAATGTAAGTATAGTATGCAAGGACAGAGACCAGACTTGACCTGTAGGAATTTGGATCAAACTCCAGAGGTTGAAACTCAACATATCTGAACTGAAAGCTGTTGTCAACGAAGTTCAGCATTGTTGAATTGTAGGTTGTATTAAAGACCGGGCGTCGTAATTGCACCTGGATTGTTCCCCTGAATTCATCGGCGGAAAGCTGTTCATTAAGGTTGATAAGGATATTGCAGTCGATTCTCTCAGCGTAACTGAAAACATGGTTTGTCCATACAGTGTTATTCATAAACTCATAAATATCGCGCTGCATCGATTCAAAGACCTGGCGGTTTGATCCCTGGATCTTCTGGGCTGAAATCTGCACATTGCAGTTAAGCTCCTGGGAATTAATTGTTTCAGTAAGAAACATCAGGAGAATCAGTAAGGAATATTTTGCAAATCCTTTTAGGGTCATTCAGTTAAACTTTTCAGCATTAAAATAATTTTGTCGAGTATATCCCTTGAAGCTTCCTCTTTTGATTTCAACTCAAATTTATCAATAATATTGTTCCTGTCAATTATTGTGATCCTGTTTGTATCATACCCGAATCCGGCGCCTTCATCTTTCAGGGAGTTAAGTACAATAAGGTCGAAGTTCTTCTTTTTAAGTTTTGCCACAGCATTGGCGTTCTCATTCTCTGTTTCGAGAGCAAAGCCTGCAAGGATCTGTGATTTCCTTTTTGATCTGCCGAGTGATTCTGCAATATCCTGTGTAGGCTTCAGCTTCAGGATAAACTCTTCCCCTGACCGTTTTATCTTTTGATCTTCAATTTTTTCAGGTGAAAAGTCAGCAACAGCTGCCGCCAGAATTGCAACATCGCAGTCAGCGAACCGGGCAATGCATTCAGCTGCCATTGATTCCGCTGTTATGACGTTGATGACCTTAACCGATTTATTCTGCGGTAACCGGTTTACCGGTCCAAGCACCAGTTCGACATCAGCGCCGTAATCAGCAGCAGCATCAGCCAGAGCAGTGCCCATTTTACCTGAAGAATAGTTGCTTATGAACCGCACAGGATCGATTGGTTCCTGGGTAGGACCGGCATTGATAAGAATGCGCTTGTCCTTCAGAGGCTTATAATTTTTTTTTTGTAAAGTAGACTTCTATCTCCTTAACTACATCCTCCGGTTCGGCCATCCGGCCTTTACCGGTAAGTCCGCTGGCAAGCTCACCCGATGGCGCGTCAAGAATGATATTTCCATATGTTTTGAGCGTCTCGATATTCTTTTTTACGGCCTTATGGTTTAACATATCCATGTCCATCGATGGGGCTACAAAAACCGGGCTGCGTGCTGACAGATAGGTAGTAAGCAAAAGGTTATCGGCAATTCCGTTTGCCATTTTTGAAATTGTATTGGCTGTTGCCGGTGCTATCAGAAAAAGATCAGCCCATATTCCGAGATCGACATGACTGTTCCAGCTTCCGTTTTCAGAGCTGAAAAACCCGGTAAGGACCGGATTCTTTGATAATGTAGCAAAGGTAAGCGGTGTGACAAAGTCCATTGCGTGACGTGTCATTATCACCTTAACTTCCGATCCTTCTTTAACAAGTAACCGGACAATAGTTGCAGTTTTATATGCCGCAATACCTCCGGTTACGCCAACAAGTATTTTTTTGCCTTTCAGCATTTACTGCTGGGTTTTAATTTTTGCTGCTGTCGATTCAGGGTTTCTGTAAAAAATTTTACCTTGCTCAAGTTCCTCCAATGCAATCAGAGTTGGCTTGGGAAGTCTTTCATAGTATTTTGAGATCTCTATCTGTTCGCGGTTCTCAAACACTTCTTCAAGATTATCAGTGAAAGAGGCGAACTCCTCAAGTTTTTTATTAAGTTCCTGCTTCATCTCAACTGAGATCTGGTTTGCCCTTCTTGAGACAATGATGACAGTTTCGTAAATGTTATCTGTATCCTTTGTCAGCTGGTCAAGATTTCTGGTTACTGTAGTTGTTGGTGCCACTGTTTTTTTGTAATCCATATATATTATTGAATATTAACTAAACTCTGTGATGTATCTATTTTAAGATATTTTGAAGTATCCTGGTAGATTTTCTTTACATCCTTTGAATACTTGCTTTCAGGATACTCCTCCATAAATGAAAAGTAGTCATCCAGGGTTGCCTGGTACCTCTCCTTCTGTTTGTTGGTCAAGCTTCTTTCAGCATAAAGGTAAAGAGAATTAAGTTTAAGGAACATCATCTCTTCCCTGTATTGCGAGTCAGAAAATTCCTTCAGGCTGTTTGTAAGGGCAGTGACCGCAGCTTTATATTCATTCATGTTGTAATAAAGCTTTGCATTCATGTACGACTTTTCAACCAGCCGTTCCTGAAGTTCCTTTATCCTGTCCCTGGCTTCCTGAATCTTTGGGCTTAAGGGGTACCTGTTAACAAAAACATTGAATCCCTCGATTGCACTTCTGGAATTAGCCTGATCAAGTTCAGCCCTTGGCGCCTGGTAATAATCGCACAATGCCCCCAGATAAGTTGCTTCTTCAGCATATTTTCCATAGGGATATTGTTCAACGAGCGATTTGAAATAACTACCTGCCATATCGTACTGTTTCATGCCGTAATAACTCTGGGCATTCAGCCAGTTAAGCTCTTCTGCCTCTTCGGTAGCCCTGAAACGCGGAATGATCTGACCCAGCAACTCTGATGACTTTACAAATTGTCTGGCTTCAAAATATTCCTTTGCCTTGGTTTTCTTCAGATCGTAATCCGTACTCTTCAGGAGCTTTTCATACTCACCGCACGATACAACAAGAACCGATAAAATAAATAAAATATATACCCTGAACTTCATACCTGAAAATGTTGGGCAAAATTATGGATTTTTTTTGATTTCATCATTTTATCTGAATAATAATCCAGTTATTTCAAAACATCAGTACGAAAATCACTGTCTTAAGATCGGGCTGCAAGATAAGCATAAGTGCCTGTTATGAGCAAAATCAGAAAGAAATTAGGTATAAATAGGTATCGGCTGATGTTTCTTTATATCTACATTTGTGCAAACTTTTTTAAAGGAATTCAAAATGGACATCTTCGAAAAAATCAAATCCAACAGAGGGGACCTTGGTCAATATTCCGATATGGCACATGGCTATTTTACATTTCCAAAGCTTGAGGGAGAAATAGCCCCAAGAATGAAATTCAGAGGAAAAGAGGTCCTAACGTGGAGTTTAAATAATTACCTGGGTCTGGCAAACAATCCTGAAGTGAGAAAAGCCGACAGTGAATACGCTGCAAAATATGGTCTCGCCTACCCTATGGGCGCCAGAATGATGTCGGGACAGACCACCAACCATGAGAGATTTGAAAAAATGGCGGCTGAATTTGAAGGTAAAGAAGACGCCTACCTTCTTAATTTCGGTTATCAGGGGATGGTATCGATTATTGATTCACTCGTTGACAGGCACGATGTTATCGTTTACGATTCAGAAGCACATGCCTGTATCATGGATGGACTCAGGCTCCACTTCGGTAAGAGGTTCGTATTTCCGCATAACGACATCGAAAGCTGCGAAAAACAGCTCCAGAGGGCTACAAAGCTTATTGAAGAAAGCGGTGGCGGAATCCTTCTTATTACAGAAGGTGTATTCGGGATGGCAGGCGATCTTGGGAAGCTTGACAAAATTGCAGCGCTTAAGGAGAAATACAATTTCAGGATCCTTGTTGATGATGCCCATGGTTTCGGGACTATGGGACCAAACGGGAAAGGCACCCCTGAACATTTCGGGGTCCAGGACCAGATCGACATTTATTTCGCCACTTTCGCCAAATCAATGGCAGGAATAGGAGGTTTCGTAGCCAGTACAAAGGCAGTAGTGAACTTTCTTCGTTATAACCTTCGTTCACAGATATACGCCAAATCATTACCGATGGCAATGACCCTTGGAGCAATTAAAAGACTCGAATTGATCCAGGCTCATCCTGAATTCCGTGAGAAACTCTGGACAAATGTCAGGGCTCTTCAGAAAGGCTTAAGAGATGCAGGTCTTGACCTTGGCAGGACTGAATCACCTGTAACACCGGTATTCATGAAAGGCGGTGTGACACAAAGTACACAACTTATCTACGACCTCAGGGAAAACTACGGGATCTTCTGCTCAGTGGTAATCTACCCTGTTGTTCCAAAAGATGTCGTGATGCTTCGTCTTATACCAACTACAGCCCATTCGCTTGACGATGTTGCCTATACGGTTAAGGCTTTCAAAGAGATCAAAAGAAAGATGGACAACGACGAATACCCGCACGAAATGGCTGATTTCACAAAGTAAAGGTCTAAACTTCCGGGGGATCAAAAGTAAGGATTTTTACACCATTCCCGTTTTTTTACCCCCTGCTCCCCGAGGGGGGTTCCTGCACGAAAAGCATTTAATAACAATTGTGAACAATTTGGTGCCTTGCCGGTTTATACCATTACCAGCAAGAAATTGAGTTCACAAAACCCGGCTTAGCAACATCCTGATTAACATTTAAATGGAAGATGCAAAAGAAAAAGATCAGAATTCCATCCTAAAAGGTTATAATATGCTGCTGTATTTCGCAGGCAGCATGATAATGTATGAACCTGATGAGGAGTGTGTCCTTGACTTCTGGTCAAAAGGAATACTGACAACTTTGCCTGTATCGAGCAGCAACCCAAGGTTTGTTCTGGCTGCATCGCAGCTCAGGAGTTCCTGTCAGGATATAAACATGTGCATAACCAGTCTTCAGGAAGATTATAATAAACTCTTTGCGGGTTCAGGATTGTCAACTGCCAAACCTGTAAAATCAATTTATATTCCTAATTATCATCATAATGGTAATGAAACTGAAAAAGTAAGCGATTTTTATAATTCCTACGGCTGGAAGAACCGGTCGCGGCATAACATACCTGACGATCATCTCGGAATTGAATTGCTTTTTCTCACCCTCCTGAACGATAAATACATTTCGATTGATGATGAAGCATGCCGAAAGGAGATGAGAGGCGAAATAAGAAGATTTATTGAACAACATATCCTTTCGTGGCTTCCTGACTGGTATGACCGTATGCAGGAGCATTCCGACACTCTCAGTTATAAGGGAATTGCAGCCCTTATTTACGCAAGCTGTGAGGATATTTATGCAATTCTTGGCAGGCAGGAAGCCCAGGCAGAAACGTCAGGGCCTATTAAAAATTAGGATTGAAAAAACCGATTATGGCTCCAATGTAATATTCCCGCCAGCCTTCAGCTATCTCAGGAAAATCATCATCCGGAATATTGGATTGTTCCACCGTAACAATGGAATTTCCTCCATCCGGCGAAATGGTTATGGTAACTATTGATTTTTCAACCTGTTCTCCAAAATCCCATTCCTGTACAACCTTGCGGTCCTGAATGAATTCCAGGTTTCTTCCTGATATATCGCCTTCCCATAACGCGAATTCCGACCCGGGTTCAGTCGACATCAGGGCAGGGTAACCCGACCATAGCTCAATAGTGTATGGATTTGTAATGGCCGCATAGAAATCTGAAGGCTCAGCATTTATCCGGAATGTCTTCTTAAATGTTTTCATGGTTTTTAATACGTTTGCTTCGGATCACGCAGATTTACACTCTCTGGATCTCCGTGTCTCCTCTGTGGATCTCCGTGTCTCCTCTGTGGACCTCTGTGTAAGTTCTTAATTCCCAATTATAACTACCACAGAAATTAATTGTTTAACTCCGACAAATATCGTTCCGCATCAATAGCTGCAATGCAGCCCGATCCTGCTGCCGTTACAGCCTGACGATAAACCGGGTCCTGAATATCTCCTGCGGCAAAAACCCCGGGAATATTAGTTTTTGATGTTCCCGGTACTGTTTTAATATACCCTACTTCATTTGTTTCAAGGTACTTCTGAAATATTCCCGAATTGGGTGCATGTCCGATGCCCAGGAAGAACCCGTCAATCTTTATTTTTATTGTTTCTTCTGATGGGGTGCCTTTCTTTTTTACCAGTGTCACACCTTCAACGCCATTTTCACCATACAGGTCAAGTACCTGGTGTTCCCATAATACCTCAATATTAGGAGTTTTCATTACTCTGTCCTGCATGGCTTTTGATGCCCTCAGCTCATTTCTCCTTACAATAAGATACACCTTCCTGCATAATCCGGCAAGGTATGTGGACTCTTCAGCGGCAGTATCACCACCTCCTACGACTGCAACGTCTTTGCCTTTATAAAAAAATCCGTCACAGGTGGCACAGGCTGAAACTCCCATTCCTGTATACCGGGTCTCAGCTTCCAGGCCAAGATACTTTGCAGTGGCGCCTGTCGCAATTATTACAACTTCTGCTTCAATAACTTTATTTTCTTCAAATATAACCTTGTGTGTCTTTCCTGAAAAATCAACGTCTGTTGCAATACCAAACCGGACTTCTGTACCAAAACGTTCAGCCTGTTTCTTAAAATCCTCCATCATAGCCGGACCCGTAACACCGTCGGGGTAACCCGGATAATTTTCTACTTCAGTGGTAGTCGTAAGCTGGCCTCCCATCTGCAAACCCGTGTAAAGCACCGGTTTAAGATTAGCCCTTGCCGCATATATTGCAGCTGTGTATCCCGCCGGTCCTGATCCGATAATAAGGCATCTGACTTTCTCAACGCTTTCAGGTTCAGCATTCTGATTCCCGTTTTTAATTTCTGCAGGTTTGAAAATATCCATAGAAATTTTTAGTTTTTTGTTTTTACAAAGATACTTGAAGTCATCGAATATTTTACAGGATTATGCCGTCAGCTCAAATTGTTCAGGTATTTGCAACACATCGATTTGTAGCCTGTAACATGTTCCGGAAGGAAGGATGTTCAAGTAAAATTTTTCTGTTTGGAATGTTTGATTACTTTTGCATAAGATTAAATGCCGCTTAGGATAAAGCTTTGGCGGTTAATTCGGGGTGTGGCGCAGTTGGCTAGCGCACTTGCATGGGGTGCAAGGGGTCGTCTGTTCGAGTCAGATCACCCCGACAGTGAGAAGGGGCGGTTTATCGCCCTTTTTCATGAAATAAGAGTCCCGTTTGGATAGCGCATGGCGCCTTTGGCGCCAGGGTCGTCTGTTCGGGTCAGATCACCCCGACAAATAGGGGCAGAAAAGCCCCTTTTTTATCTGTGTATATTATCATGTACCTTACTTATATACTCTTCTCTCCAGGTATGAATAAGTATTATTCAGGACAAACTTGCAATCTCCAGCGACGTTTGGATGAACATAATAGTGGTAAAACAAAATTTATGTCGTCAGGGATTCCATGGATACTTATATTCCATAAAGAATTCAACACGCGAGCAGAAGCTGTTCGATTGGAAAAGAAAATAAAATCCAGGGGAGCTGCAAGATTTCTTAATGATAATAATATCTCTGTCGGATAGCGCATGGCGCCTTTGGCGCCAGGGTCGTCTGTTCGAGTCAGATCACCCCGACAAAGACAGGATGAGGGTTTGCGATAATGTGAATCCTCTTTTATTTCGGCTATTTGCATACAATTTGCATGCAACTTTATCGAATCCCGTACTCTGAGTAACACAGCAATGACTTTATATTAAGGAAGAAAACTAATCTAATAATTCTTCCTTTCCAGATGTCTATTCCATTAGGTAAGGCTCCTGCTAAATGGCTGGAGCAGATTCTAACTCGGGAGTTTTTGAGGTGTCTTTCAATTATCCGCCAAAAGGATAATTGGATTCTAACCAAGTGAGGAAGACCCGTCCTTGGCGGTGGCAAATGGTTCCATGAGGACGTCGTTCTTGAGTATGCGAAGCAGCCTTAACAAATCTCAATGAATCCTTATGGTATCTCGTCCAATGCGTCTATCGCCTGCCCCAGCGTTATACCCACTTCCGGAAGGAAGAATATCCAGTCTTTGTTCTCATGTTTAACCCTGCCTCTTATTAGTATTACATATAACTCTTCAGATAAATATTATACATATATACCAAATCCATATTTACAGATTAGTATATATATTATAATATATCTATAGTATATAAGTAACAATTAGACCAGTAATAATAGTAATAGATAAGTCGGTAGCAAGGGCAACCTGATTTCATGATATTATTACATTACCTACTCTAACCCGCTGAAATAAAGCGGGATTCAGCGCTTCTACGTAAAAACAATATATAAAGAACTGTCGTGAATAGCAGACAATAGAGGAGTTCAATGTCTTTTTTGCCTGCAGGTGGGTCTGGTCTGAAGGGGGTGTTGAGGGTTGAGGGAGGGCGTACTGAAGTAAGCCGGTGATGATAGTTGGCGTTATGAGAGCTGGCTTAGCATGGATTACTACTAATTAATCCTGCGTGCAACAGCCAATCTGCAAAAACCGTGACTAACAAATGAACCTTATTAATCGTGATATAGCAGTAAACCATCAGCAAAATGGGTGTATCACTATCCAGATGTACAATGAGCTGGTAAATAGTTAGCAGGTGACTGAGTGGGTTGAATGAAAACTGATGGTCGGCTTTCTTTGTCAGATCGGGATTTAGCTATCTAAATAGCAGAATGCCAGTGCAAATACCGTGACGAGTTTTATAACACTATTGACCGTGTTAGGCTGACGTGAGATTGAGATTCTAATATGAATAAACTTTCTCCATCTCTGCAATATTGCTTTTGTTGTCATTTTTATCAGTAATCTGAACGGTAATTTTTAATGTATCACCTTTATTATATGGATTATTATACTCAGAAAATAATACATTAATTTGTAATTCACCTTCATATAAAGATCTTGTCTTTACAGTAACAGGGCCATTTATATAAGTTCTATTTGCTTCTTCAAGTTCCATAATCCAGAAGTACCTGGGGTTCAGATAATAATCATCGACAATTAAATTAAATACTCCATTACTTTTCTTGTAAAAAGTAGTAATACAATTATATTGATTTGGATCTAATGGGGTAGGTATACCAATATTTGCGTCACCATCAGTGTAATCAAGTGAAAGCTCAAGTGAATCTGCTGGATTGCCTAATATATCAAAAAAGCCATTTAGTATTCTTATATCCTTGAATTCTAAATGAGGTTCATCTGGATAAGTTATTGGTGAATCATTTTTACATGAACTCGTTAAACAATACAGAAGAATAAAAAAAGATAGTGATCGGTTCATATTACATAAATTATTACGATTTCGAGGTACGTCATAGTCATCTGATTATTGTTATTCATGCAGCCTGTTTATATATCCACCTTTTCTACACATAACCTCCGCAGCTGGAATTATTGTCCACCTTTGTGCTTTTTCTCCCCAAGGTAATCATTTCCTACAAGTCATCAAAGGGATTACTTTTATACTTAACCATTGTATCTTCTCAGGTAAGTTCCCGATTCGAGAAAGCAAGGTGCAAATTAAGCCTTGCATATCGGCATTTCAGTGAGACTTATATGAAAGTGAAAGAAATGTATCACTTGTTAACGAACTCTTGTGTTTTGCCTATAAGGGGGGTGTTGAATTTTGATTCTACTGGATGGTTTCAACAGAGAGATGTAAAGTCAGGTAAAAGTGTTTCAGTTTCCTTACCGATTCTAATACAGGTACGTCTTGTACACCAGCCATTGGCTATATGCGCTGTTGTGTTTAGTTTTAATATATTTTTTTAAGATAGCTGACTTATCTTATTTATTATCATAGATCATCGAGCTTTTAATAGTTCCATCTTTGTTATAACTGATTGAACATATTACAATATCACCAAGCCAATTACTATTTTTTCTCAAATTAACGCCAAATTCTGACCCTAAATTTCCATTTTTGTAATAATACATTTCATACGAATCACATAATCCTGTTCTGAATTTAGAGTAACGCAATCCATCTTCAATCGAAATATCTCTGGAGATGGCTATATATCTCAATTTACCATCTTCATAGTACCCTTTCCCTAAACCTCTGAGATTGGTATGTATATCAAAATAAAGAGAATCCTTTATGTTGCCATTTTTATAATATTTCAAATGGAATCCAACATAGCCATGTATTTTTCTATTCTCTACTAAATTTTTTACGAATACTCCAACCTCCTTGGCTCTCCCATTTTTATAGTGCTTATTAATTATTTTTTTGCTTTGAACATTTTGAATAGTATCTAATTGCTTATATAACTGTTCATTAATTCCTTGAATATCCTGAGAATACAAAGTTACCGATATAGGAATCAATAAGAACAATCCAAATAGTCTTAAGAGAATGCTTTTCATATTGCGATTTAAGTTCATAAAATTAAACACAACTGAATAGTGTTTTATACACAGTCTTATTACAATTTACCATTAAAGGTAGGATTATTTATATTACCACCTGTCCGTATGGGAACTAAATAAGATTGTGTATAAAACTGATCAAACGTACTCCTGATTTACTGAATGCCCTTCGTGTTCATAAGAGTATATGTATTCATAGTCTTACCAGCCTTTTGACCAAACAGCTCCAGTATTTACCTCAGGTCAATTCCCGATCCAGCAAGGTGCAAATTAAGCCTTGCATTTAGGCATATCAGCGAGACCTACATGAAAGTGATATAAATGTATCACTTGATAATGATGTCTTGTGTTTTGCCTATAAGGGGGGTGCTGAAATTTGATTCTACGGGGTGACTTCAGCCGAGATGCATAAAGTCATCTTGCGAGATAGGCTTGTCGGTCGTCCTCAAATGTGTCAAAGTTTGCTGAAGTTAACCCAGTTTATTTACTCACTCATTCGTAAGCCAGCAGCATAAAGCGTCATCCAGGTTAGAATGTACGATGAGCTGGTAGATAGTCAGCAGCTGACACGGTGGGTTGAAGTTTAACCGATAGTCAGATTTCTTTGTCAGGTTGAAATTGGGCTATTTAAGCACCTGAATGTCAGAGCAAAAAGAATGACAGACAATTTACCCATATTGTCCGTATTAGCAAACGTAGTTAGTTAAAATCAATTTCGGGAACCTAAAAGATTTTATTTGACTTTAATTGATTCAAGTAGTAATTTTGATTTTGTTTGATGTATCTTAGTCAATTTAAGATCCAGATTTAAGTTAAGCAACCTTAAGGAATTTAGTTATATTCTTATAATCAAATCATATATTATGAATTTGAAACCATTCTATATCAACCTGATAATTTGTTTGCTTTTACCTTACTGTGTAAAAGAAGTGCAATCAATTGGTTTACCCGATTTGTGTAAAAAATGAAGTAGAATACGTCTATAGATAATGCCTTGCTTCTTTTAATATGATGTTATATAACGAATTAGCAAATGTTAGGCATACTTGCAAAAATATTTATAATTACAGTTGCATACCTAGTTAAATAGTCATATATTTGCTTGGTAATCCCATTTTCAAAACTAAGGCTAATAAGCTACGTTGTCATAATAAAATATCTGTTAATCCTGATTACTCTAACTATATCAAGTACTTAATCATTTTATATTATCGCTATGAAATATTTATTTTTGTTATTACTAAGCTTTTTGCTCCCTTTTTGTTAGTGGCACAAAATAAAGTTACCAATTACCAGGTGATCGGTCAGATTGTCGAAAAAATCACCGGCAATGGTGTTCCCTTTGCGACGGTGATCATTAAAAACGACAGTATCAAAGTAACGAAGGCTCAGGCTTGTGATGTCTCGGGACATTTTTCAATTGATCTTAATGCTCCGCTCAAATACATCATAATTGTTTCCTCAGTCGGATATAAAGAATTCAGCATGCCCTTGACTGTCTCAAAGCTGAAAACCGATCTCGGCAAAATATCAATAGAAGAAGGAGTCTTATTAAAAGAGGTTACCGTAACGGCACAAAAACCCCTGGTAAAAATAGACCCCGACAAGATCGTTTACAGTATGGAGTCAGATCCGGAGGCACAGGCTAATAATGCTCTGGAAATGCTGCGGAAGGTACCGCTGATCACTGTTGATGCTGAAGAAAATATAACCCTTAACGGGCAATCGAATTTTAAAGTGCTGGTTAACGGCAAAAGCTCCACAATGATGTCAACAAACTTTAAGGAAGCCCTTAAAAGCCTTCCGGCAAATACAATCAGGGACATAGAGGTAATCACCAATCCTTCGTCAAAATACGATGCCGAAGGAGTCGGTGGAATTATAAATATCATCACCAGTAAAAAAACATTCGATGGATATAACGGAAGTGTTAGCTCAGGGGTAGATGCCCGGGGAAGTCTCAATTTGAGTGGTTATCTGGCCATAAAAATTAATAAATTCAGTTTCTCATCACGTTATTACGGTAGCCAGTTCATACAACCGGAATCCCGTACAAGCAGTTGCGACCGAATATTTTAATAATACCGATTATCATTTTTCACAATCAAATGGAAACAGCACCTACAAAGGACTTTCTAACGGCTATACCGGTGAGGCAAGCTATGAGATTGATTCACTTAATCTCATCAGCCTTTCTTTCTGGGGATACCGAAGCTCTTATGAAAATAATGGCTTTACTGAAACCCGGTATATGAACATTGATAATGATATTACCCGGTTGTATAATAATCATTTAAAAAGCAGTAACAGGTCAGGCACCCTTTCGGGAAATATCGATTATCAACGGACATATAAAAAGCCTGACAAATCACTCACCTTTTCCTATAAACTCGATAATAATCCCAGAACAATAAAAAACACTTCCGGTATTGACGGAATAACTAACTATCCTTCCTATAGCCAACTATCAGAAAATGATGCTGTAGGACGTGAACAAACATTCCAGGCAGATTATTATGATCCTATAACCAAAAAACACCAGGTAGAAGGCGGAGTAAAATTCATCTTACGGCAAAACACAAGCAACTCTGAAATTTTTCGCGATAACATGAAACTCGACAATGTGAATGACCTGGATTATAACCAGTACATCATGGGATTGTATGCCGGTTACCTGATTAAATGGAAAAAGCTAAGCACAAAAACCGGGTTGCGCCTCGAACGGACATGGAATGACGGGAATTCGAAAACTTCGGGCATCAACACTGATTTTACAAACCGGCTCTTTAACCTGGTGCCATATATTACTTTTTCATATATGCCCAAACAGGGACAAACCATAAAATTGTCCTATACGCAGAGGCTTTCCAGGCCAGGCATCTGGTACCTTAATCCATATGTAAATAACAGTGATTCTCTGAATATCAGCTATGGAAATCCTATGTTGAAATCGGAAGTGTCGCATTCATTCGAACTTGGATATACATATTTTACTCCTAAAATCAATTTCTCAGCTTCTTCTACTTCCTCTTTTGCGAATAATGCAATCGAGAGAATTTCAAGAGTAGAATCCAACGGGGCTACTGTAAGCACTTACGAAAATATCGGAAAGGATAAGCTCTACGGATTAAACCTTTATTTATCATATCGTCCCTCCGGCAAACTCAATCTCTTTTTTAACGGAGGAGTTAACTACAGCAAACTGGAAGCCAATGCCGGCTATTCAATTACCAACAAAGGTTTCAGCTTCAGAGGATCGTTTGGTGGACGACGGACCCTTTGGAAAGATGGTTCTGTAAATGCCAACCTGGGAGTTTATTCATCCAGCATCATGCTGCAGGGAAGGTCTTCTACCTTTTACTATACCAGTTTAGGCATTTCGCAATACTTCTTAAAACGGAAACTGATGTTAAGCGTTTCCACGTCCGATCCATTCTGGTACAGGAAAAAATATACCAACGAATCGGAAGACATTACCTTCAAATCATATATAGAGAATTCCTATCCTGCACAAAACGTTCGTTTAAGCGTGACATATAATTTCGGGAAGATGGATCTCCAGGTGAAAAAAGCTCGACGTGGTATTAAAAACGATGATATAAAAAGCGGAAGTGATAGCCAGGTAGGTGGAACATCACAACCATAGAGACAATTAGAACATCCATTGCCTATATGGCACTCCATATTACCAATCGTCACTTAATTATATATGATTCAGTAAATCAATAATTGTTGTGATGTAGGGCCTGACGACGTTAAAGACAAAGAGGGTTTGAAAATATGGTCTTTAAAAAAATTGAAAACGAATCCTTATCAAATAGGGGGGCTTTATGGGTTTCAAAATGAGGTTATGACGAAAGTTGCTTTAAAAGTATTTTGGGAAGGGGTACGTCACCCTGTCCTCGACCTTCACGCACGCACAACGCGCATTCACACACAACACACTCAAGGATTCCTAACAGCGGTAAGCTCTTGCCACAGTACTCTTCCATCCAAACCAATCTGTCTCAGCTATCCCAAGGTTTCATGTCAGGCGTACTTTATCTTAAAATACTATGTAATGCACTGGAATATTGTGAGATATCAAAAGTCTGATATTCCATTGACATGACCCTGTGGATTTGATCTTCAGTCAGGAATTAACTGGCATCGATGGAAGGATAGCTTCAGATCATGTTAATAAAAAGCCCCCGGAGATAATTTTCTATAGCTTGTTATTAAAAGTGGAAATATGTAAATTATTATGTTTGTTGTCAGATTTTTAAATCTTTTTTTCAACCTTGGTTAAAGCCTTGATTTTTGTAAAATGTCCAGTTTAATTTTAATTTATCTGTCCTATCGTATCTCTGTATTTTTTGCATTATAGATTTCCTATGAGCCGCTCCTATAAACATTAATGCTGTAATGTATTCATGTGTTTTGCCTGTAAGGGGGGTACTGAATTTTGATTCTGCAGGGGTGGTTTCAACAGGGATGTGGAAAGTTATCTTACGAGATGGATTTGTGGGGTCGTCCTCAAAAGTGCCATAGATTGCTGACGTAATATTAGCCAACACTGCAATTTTATATATTAAGATGCATTTCAAAATATGATTCCTACTTTAAAATTTAGAAGTGTTTCATTATTAGGTAATGGCATATTAACATATTGGATGGTATTTTCCTGAATTTTAATTCCAAGGCTCATAGTCAAGGATGTTTTATTAAAATGAATAACCTTTATTCCGATAGATGGGTCAATAAATAGACCTCCACTTTTTTGACCCATTTCATTGCCATTCAAATTAAATGAATAACCACCTTCAATACTGCAAAAAAGTATTCTGGGATCATTTAAGAAAAAGTATCTTATGTCAATAGACACAGGAAGTATTGTTTGACCAAGGTTTTCAGAGATTCGAAGCCTGTCCAGACCAACTCCAATACCAGTACTTAATTTTGAAGATATAAGACAACCGTTAATTGTGTGAACCCCATACGAAGAATGTCCGCTGGAGCCTTGAAGACCTTTACCAATACCAATTCCATAACTGATATTCGTAATGTTAATATATTTGATTGCAGGGAAGGTATTTGAATTTTTGCTCATTTGATTTACAAGACTTTCTTGACCATCTGCGATTCCTACTTGTAGAATAGATAATGCCATTAAAAGCGATAGAATTCTTGGAGGTTTCATTTTGGTAGATTTGTTTGTTTGAAAAAGTTCAATGCTATATATTCTACGAAGATAACTGTCTCATTACAATTCACTATGTCTGCTAATTAAATGGTGTTTATACGCAGTCTTATCTCAGTTTTCACTTAAAGGTATGAATTAATAAACTTCCACTCGTACCTATGTCAACCAAATAAGATTGAATATTAAACTAATCAAAGGGGCTCCTGACCTTCGGTAAGCTCTAAATTGTTACAGGAACTGGCAGTATCGGGCCTTCGTGTCTTTACAGGTTCTCATCTGCTCCAGTGTTATGTTATGTTTCCTTATATACCCTTGTATTGCACTGAAATCTTGTGATATAGGCTTGTTGGCTGTTTCCAGAAAAGTGTCAAAAATTGCTGACGTTACTGCTGTCTGCTTACTTGGTCGATCGTACCAGCGGTAAGCATTGCCACCGTCCAGATGTACGATGAGCTGGTAAATAGTTAGCAGTTGACATGGTGGGTTTGACCGTAATAGTCAAATCTCCTGCCGGAAGAATTAACAATGAATATGTTGTTGCCCTTCTTGAGGAATTTTCCTATGACTACGAGGAAGGAGTATTAATTCAGAATTTGAAAGGAGAAAAAAAACCATTGTTCCTTGAATCCTTTGTTGATAAGTATGGTCAAAGGATGAAGGTAATTAAAACTATCAAAAAATCTAAAAACATTTTCAATTCTGATCTGTTGGTGGAATCTCTCCTGAACAGGTGGATTAAGCCAGTCCCTCTGGAACCAGCACTTGGCTAATGATTAAAAGAGATCAGCCCAAATTAAGTAATTAGAGTTACCAATTCATTATCAAGCTTTTTGAACTAATCTTTAAATGCTTTGTTGATTGCATGGCCAGGAATCCTTCAACATTTCCCCGAATGAATAATTAATTGAAGAAAACTGATTCAGTTGATTACCGAAGGATTCCGGCTTCTTTTTTGGTTGCTGCTGGCCTCTTTAAAATTTATTGCTTTCAGTTACTTTATTATTTAACTTGCTTTTTCCTATATGGTGAAGGGAACTTAACGTGTAGCACAAAATTTTTGAAAAACTTAAATATGGCGTAATTATGAATAGAAAAAAATTTATTGAAAATTGCAGTGTCATTGGTACTGGTGCAGTATTATCTCCTTTATTGCGACGGTCAGAGGTTCAGGAGCCATTCCTGAAAAATAAAATCAAAGTTGCTATTATTGGATGCGGTAGTGTCTCAGGTGTTTACCTTCCGCATCTAACCAAATCACCCTATGTCGAATTAGTGAGCGTTTGTGATATCAAACCTGAAAGAGCAAAAGTACGTGCCGAACAATTTAAAGTACCAAACCAGTATCCACATATCGACCAACTATTAGCTGGTTCCGCTTTCGACCTATTAATAAACCTGACTGATATGCAGGAACATGGGCGGTTGAACAAGCAAGCCTTGCTGTCAGGTAAACATGTTTGGAGCGAAAAACCGATGGCCAATACTTATAATGAAGGATTTGGATTGTTACAACTGGCTAAAAAACAAGGAGTACACATATGGGGGGCACCTGCTGTCGTAAACAGTCCTCAGTTTGCCTTTATGGCGAGGCAAATCAATGATGGAATACTAGGTAAAGTTGCGGCCGCACATGCCCATTATGGTCATCTGGGCCCAACATGGTCGGCATTCTTTTATGAAACAGGAGGAGGCAGTATGCCTGACCTTGGGGTTTATAATCTTACAACTTTATCAGGACTACTCGGACCGGTGAAATCAGTGATGGCTATGACCAATATTCTCACGCCAATCAGAAAAGTTGACGACAAAGGTGAAATAAAAGTTGAAGCTGAAGATAATGCCAGCGTACTAATGGAACACTTAAATGGGGCTATCTCGCATGTCCAGTGCGGATTTAATTATTTCGATCCGTACGGACACCAGGGGAAGGGACAGGATAAACCTACTGTTTCAATTGTGGGTAAAAAAGGCTGCATGCACCTGGTTGGTTATGATTGGATGCCATTTGGTGTTGATATGGCAACCATGGATCATGAAGAGTCGCAACGTTTTGCAACCGATCAGGGAACATACGTCTGGGAACAAGGTGCCTCAATAATATGCGAAAGCCTTATTAAAGGCAAAGAGCCATTGATAAATGCTGAGCATTCGTTACATGTACTTGAAATTATTGAAGCAGCCCGTAAATCGCAAGAACAAGGTACCCGTATTCAACTTAAATCGGTTTTCCCATATCCGGTAGTTAAATAATAATATACGTACTGACGAGCCAAATATGATCAGTCAGATTGGATTTTGTTCATTCGTTATTAGAATATGGTTTTATTAACTGCAATAATTTGAATAAGAAGAATTAAAACTACACTGTCATGAAGGGTAAGCTAATGTTTTTTTTAACTTTTTTAATCCCGATTAAATGTTCACTTGCGCAACTTCCTTATCCAGGCAAGTTACCGGGAGAAGCGAAGGTTAAGATCTTACGAGACAATTCGGTTATAATGGAAAACAATGTGCTTAAAATGAAATTTGGGAATAATGGCACAGGAATATCAATCGAAGGCTTTGAAGACAAGATTACACATGAACAATTAGAAATCAGTAAAACGACATTATTTAAACTGATGCTTGCAGATAGTAGTGTTATCAGTTCAGAGGAGTTTACCTTTCAAAGTCCTCCGAAAGTTATAAATATTACCCCTGAACCAAATGCGATAACTTATTCAGAACGACTGGGAGGTAAGAAGTATAAAGCTGATTTTGAAAATCAGAAACTGGGTCTATATGTTCATTGGGAAGCGGAATTGAGGAATGCTACTAACTATGTCAGCCAGGGTTTTACATTTTTAGCTAAAGACACTGCAAACATTTATAAAATTACTTTAATAGAGCTCCCTGTTAAGATAGGTGTTGAAAAGAAAGGTACGGTAGATGGCTCCCCATTGGTGCATAATAATATGTTTTTTGCTATTGAACATCCCATGAGTCAGGTAGAACATAACAAAGCCTCATTAGGGGCATACCTGCTACAATCAGCACCTGTTACTTCAGTTAAGGGTTTTACTGCTTCGACTGTTTGGGGCACTACGCCAATTGATCAATTACGGCGAGGATTTCTCTATTACATAGAATGTAAGCGGTCTGTTCCTTACCACCAGATATTGCATTATAATTCCTGGTATGATATTTCCTGGGCTGACACGAAATTCAATGAAAGCCAGGCTTTAGACAGGATTAAGACGTTTCAGGACAGCTTAATTATTAAACGCCATGTTCAATTAAATGCTTTTCTATTCGACGATGGCTGGGATGATAACAGAACGCTCTGGCACTTTAATGCTGCTGGATTTCCTAATGGATTTGCGAAGCTGAAGGAGGCGGCCGATTCCTGTAAATCGAGTATAGGTGTTTGGATGTCTCCCTTTGGCGGGTATGGTACTGCTAAAGAAAGTCGTATTGAATTTGGTAAAAATCAAAATCCACCTTTTGAAACCAATGCGAATGGATTTTCCCTGACCGGGCCGGTTTATTATCAACGATTCATAAATGTAACCAGGAACTTCATAAAGGACTATGATATATCAATATTTAAATTCGACGGGGTAGGTCCAGGCAACGATGCAAGTGGAGCTGGTATTACATATAATAATGATATTGAAGCATTTTTGAAGTTATTAAAAGAGTTAAAGGCAATGAAGCCCGATTTGTACCTGGATTTAACAACCGGAACTTGGCCTTCGGCGTTTTGGCTATTTTATGGTGATAATACCTGGCGTTCCGGAGATGATAACGGGCAGGCAGGTGAGGGTTCTATGCGGCAACAGGGAATCACATATCGGGATGGAAATACATACAAAAATGTGGTAAAGGCCGGACCCTTATATCCTTTAAATGCCTTAATGAATGGCGGAATAATAATTGCTGATAATGGTCTTCCTGGTAAGTTTGAGATGGATGACAGTGATATTTCCGATGACATATGGTCTTTCTTTGGAACCGGTGTTAGTCTTCAAGAATTATATATTAATCCACATAAGTTGAATACTGCAAATTGGAACTGCCTCGCAAAAGCCAGTATTTGGGCAAGAGAAAATGAACATATTATGCAAGATGTTCATTGGATAGGAGGTGATCCTGCTAAAGGTGAGGTATATGGTTACGCTGCCTGGTCGCCAGAAAAAGCTGTATTAATGTTGCGCAATCCGTCTAAAGAAGAAAAATCATTTCAAATCGATGTGAACGCCATATTCGAACTCCCCCCTTATGTAAAAAGTGATTATAGGTTTTTTGACACCAAAACAGATGGGGAGGAGCTTTTATCAAAAGGCAGATCTTTCAGAATTACTTTACAGCCCTTTGAGGTGAAGGTATTAAATGCATTGTCAAAGTAATAAATATGACATTGGTCTTCCCGAAACCGGTCTGAACAAATTATCTTATTTTAAAGACTCACTATCCTGTAAAAAACTTTACTTTTATAATAAATACTCGTAAATTGTTAAGCCATCAGATCAATTTTGAGACAGACCTTTCCTAACTTGATTGTAATAAACCTTTTAATTAACATGCCTATGAAACAGAATTTCAAACCTTTTACCTTAAGTCTGACACTAATGTGAATTTAAATCATGTGTATTATCATAAACATTGTATGATAAATTTCTATCCTTAATACTATTTTATACGCTTCCTGAAAACCATTAAAAGTGAATTTATGAAAAAAAACAAACCTTTCCGGGAATTGTTTTATCGTTCTCTGAAAAAAATCTTACTAATCGTGCGCTTCGCGACAGTTCTATTGATTCTCGGATTGCTACAAGCGCATGCTGCTGATGCATACTCGCAGAAAACGGGGCTTTCAATCAATTTTTCATCTGCTGAATTTAGAAACGAAACTGACAAAATTGGAGATGATGAATTTTACTTTTTTTATAATGACAAATTGCGTAACGCAGATAACAAAGTCACTATAATTCCAAATGACCTGCTAATTAATGTGATACCGGACAATCCGATTACAGGTGCCAAAGATAAGGCTGCCATCATACAACAACAAATAATCACCGGTAAAGTTACCGATAGTCAGACAGGCGAAGCAATGCCCGGTGTAAACATTATGATCAAAGGAACAAGTATTGGTAGCAGTGCAGATATGAATGGAACGTACTCGTTATCTGTATCAGACAGGAATGCAATACTTGTATTTTCATTTATTGGGTATATTACACAGGAGATTGCTTTAGATGGACGGGTTATTCTTGACGTCGCTCTCATAAACGATGTTGCTGCATTGGAAGAAGTTGTTGTGGTTGGTTATGGCACTCAGAAAAAAGTTAATCTTTCAGGTGCCGTTGATCAGGTAAATGCAACTGAGTTAAAAAGCCGTCCAATCACCAATATTTCACAAGGGTTACAGGGAGTAGTGCCAAATCTGAATATTGATTTTGTAAGCGGGGAACCTGGAAAAGCTGCAGACATAAACATTCGTGGGATAACATCTATTAATGCAGGTGAACCCATGATTCTTATTGATGGCGTACCCTCCGATGCAATGGAATTAAACAGGCTCTCTCCCGGAGACATTCAAACAATATCAGTGCTCAAAGATGCTTCATCAGCAGCTATATATGGTGCACGTGCAGCATTTGGTGTGGTTTTAATAACTACAAAAGTTGGTTTACAGGAGGGGATTCATATAAGTTATGACAACAATTTATCATGGAGCAGACCAACCATTTTACCCCATAAAACACTTGATCCATATATTTATATGCGTCTCCAGGAAACTTCAACTGACAACACTCCCTGGGATAACTACAACTATAGTGATGAAACCTATCTATGGGCTAAACAACGATCCGAAGATCCGACAATCCCGGGCGTAAGAATAAATCCGAATGATCCAACTGCATGGGAATATATGGGAGGACACATAGACTGGACAGATTATTTTCTGAACAAATTTGCTCTTTCACAGATGCATCATATCTCAGTTGATGGTAAATCGGCCAAAACATCGTACTATTTATCAGGTTCCTATGATTCACAAAACGGAGCAATTAAATTGGCAAAAGATGCATTTGATCGTTACAACCTCAGAAGCAATATAAATTATTCTCCATATGATTGGTTGAAAATTGGTAATAATACACTTCTTACAACAACTGAACGAGCCAAGCCTTATTATCTTTCATTATGGGATATTTATAATGTCGAACCCATTAACTGGGATGTAAATCCTGATGGTACCTGGGCTAATAGTTATGTTGGACAAACAGCCGCAAGAATTAATGAGGGAGGGAATATAAGTGAGAAGTATAATAGTTTTCAGACAACCGTTACCGGGGAGGCATCTTTTTGGGAAAGGATATTCAGAATTAACGCTGATATCACTCTCAAAAGAGGCGCTACAAATTACAATAGTTATCAAACTAAATACAAGATCGGCTATGGACCGGGTGATGTCCGGGAGGAGGGCAATAATAATGCTTTACGTAGTAGTACTTTCACAAATTACTCAGTATTCAATATATACGGTACTTTTGACAAAGCATTCGGTCGACATCAGGTAACTGCAATTGCCGGTTTTAACCAGGAATATAGCCGGTCAGAATGGTTCATGGCAAGTAGAGATAAAGTGGTCTCATCCTCACTTCCCACAATCCAGCTGGCTACCGGAGATGCTTATGTTGGAGAATCAATAGCGGATTGGGCTATCAGAGGTGCATTTTTCAGGGCGAACTACATTTTTAATGAAAAATATATCCTGGAATTAAACGGAAGATATGACGGATCATCAAAATTTCCATCAACTCACCGGTTTGGTTTTTTCCCATCTGCTTCAGCAGCGTGGAGAGTTGATAAAGAATCATTTATGGCTCCTCTTGAAAACCTGGTTAGCATGTTTAAACTCAGGTTTTCGTATGGTTCATTAGGAAATCAATACGTAACAGAATATGGCTATATCCCTTCTATGACCTCAACTACAGGTTATTATATTATCGGCAATAGTCTACCTCAGATAGTATCTGTTCCTCCATTAGTATCATCAAATTATACATGGGAAAAAGTAGTTTCCAGCAACTTTGGTCTTGATTTGGGTTTATTCGATAATAGTCTGACTGCTATATTCGATATTTATCAAAGAAATACAATTGGTATGCTGACCCAGGGGAAGGATCTCCCGAATGTATTAGGTGCTGCAGAACCCAAGGAAAATGCTGCTGACCTAAAGACGAAAGGATGGGAACTATCACTCACTTATAGAAAGGATTTTATAGTTATAGGTAAGCCTCTTACGTTTAACACCCGTTTTATCCTCTCAGATAGCCGTTCATGGATTACCTCTTTTGATAATCCAAATGAAAACCTGATTCAGTTTTACAAGGGTCAGGAATTAGGTGAAATCTGGGGACTGAAAAACGATGGTTTGTTTAAAACTGATGAGGAAATTGCCAAATTGGACGAGTCAAGCATTATTCCATGGGGAGCTTTATCAATTGTTCCAGGTTGGCCAAAATATAAAGACCTGGATAATAATGGATTAATCGAAAAAGGCCTGACTGTTGGTGATCCAAAGGATCTTTCTGTAATTGGAAATTTAACGCCACGCTTCCGCTATGGCTTAAACCTGGATTTCACATGGAATGGCTTTGATTTCCGAGTTTTCTTCCAGGGAATCGGTAAAAGAGATTATTACCCACAGGACTATTTATATTGGGGATTCTATCAACAACCCTATTCCGGAGGGTACAAACACTTATTCGACTTTTACCGGCCGGAGGATGATAATGAAATTCAGCGGGCCAGGCACTCACAGGCATATATTGATGCGGGACTTGCCGATCAAAATCTGGATGCGAAATATCCAATATTACAGTCATGGATGGCTGACCGTAATTTGGGAGAACGGATTGATGAAGCTCAGGGTCTGGCTATTCCTCAAACAGGCTATATGTTAAGTGGGGCGTACTTGCGACTGAAAAATCTCACCCTGGGTTATACACTCCCTTCATCAATGACCAGAAGAGTCAAAATTAGCAACATCAGAATCTTTGTTAGCGGTGAAAACATAACAGAGTGGTCTGAGATCGCAAAATATTACGATCCTGAATCAATAACCGAATCCCGGGTCAAAATTAATCCGGGTATTAGCGCCGGCCGGGAAGTCGGTTCAGGTTATTCATATCCCTTTTCACGGCTATATTCGTTTGGTTTAAATGTTACTTTTTAAACATAACTGTATAAATAATAAAACCATGAATAAAATTATAACCTTATTCAGTATCCTGTTCCTGACTCTGTTTTCAAATTGCTCTGATAAGTTTATGGACAGGTTTCCTGAAACTTCAATAGGTAAAGAAAACTTCTTTAACAGTGAAGAAGATCTTAAAATGTATATCTATAGCCTTTATGATTTCCCTGGGGTTGGAGGTATGATTTCCGCCGATGCCTATAACACTACCGACAACTGTGCAAATACAGGTAATACTGAATTAAAAACTATGATGGTTGGCTCTCCTTCGTCTACTACTATTACCGGAGGCTGGGATTGGGAACAATTACGTAGTATTAATTTCTTTCTTGAGAATTTCAATAAAGCTAAAATACCTGAAGAGTTATTGAATCATTATGAAGGCCTGGCTCGCTTTTTCAGGGCAAGATTTTATATGGATAAAGTGAAAAGATATTCAGATGTTCCGTGGTATGACAAAGTAATTGAAACAAGCGACAATGAAGCTTTGACAAAACCACGTGATACAAGGGAGTTAGTAGTTGGCAAAATCTTTGAAGATTTTGATTTTGCCGATCAAAATGTTCAGGAAGACCAGCTTCCCGGTGCCGTAGACAGATGGACAGTCTTAGCTTATAAAGCCCGAAGTGCATTGTTTGAAGGCACTTTCAGAAAGTATCACTCCGAATTAAATTTACAGAATTCAGCAAATACATTTCTCGAAATTGCCCTCGATGCAGCTAAAGAAATTATGGATAATGGAGGATATTCAATTTATTCGACCGGTGAAACCTACCATGACTATGAATCCCTTTTCAACAACACCGACCTCACAAATAACCCTGAAATTATTCTTACGAACATCTGCATTACTGATCTTAAAGATAGTGGATGGTGGCAATTTGCATTTGGTGAATACGAAGTATGCCCATCCAAGAGTTTACTACAGGACTATTTGATGAGTGATGGTTCATTTTATACTGATCAACCAGGTTATGAAACTAAACTTTTCGTTGAGGAATTTCAAAACAGGGATCCTCGGCTATACCAGTCTTACGCATATCCTGGATGGGTATTAATTAATACAGGAACTTACGCAACAGGTGCTGGAATTTACATCCAAAAGTTACAGAAAAACTTTACTGGTTATCATCAGATTAAAGGATTTGTTAATGATATAGATTACAACGTATATCAAAGTCTGGATCTCCCGGTTCTTCGTTATGCGGAGGTATTGTTAACTTATGCCGAAGCAAGGGCTGAATTAGGTGAATTAACACAGGAAGATCTTGATATAACCATAAACGTATTGAGAGACAGGGTAGGCTTGCCACATCTGACATTGAATCCGCCAGTCGATGCTATTCAGGAAGCAAGGTACCCCCTTGTCAAAAGTTCAACCACTCAATGGAAGGAACTTCTGGAAATCCGACGCGAACGCAGGATTGAGTTGGCATTTGAAGGATTCCGCTTTGATGACCTGATGAGATGGCATGCCGGAAAATTATTTGAAGAGGAACCAATGGGTCTCTATTTCCCGTCACTAGGCAAGTATGACCTGACCGGTGATGGGATTGATGATATTATCCTTATTGATGTTTCAGAAACAATACCGCTTCCGGAAAATAAGGAAAAAAATTCATTGGGAGTCACATTAATATATTATCGTGCAGGACTTCCGGATAGTAATGCAGGCGTTTATCTTGAAAATGGATCCTCTGGTAATGTTGTATCTATTAAAGACATAGGTTCATTTATTGAGCCAAAATATTATTATCGCCCAATTCCTGAGACACAGACAATCCTTAATCCAAATCTGACTCAGATATTTGGTTGGAATTGATTATAAACGCAAACAATGCTAAAATGAGGCTGTCTCAATGTCCAAACGATTTTGAGGCGAGCAGGCTTTATGTATACCTGGTCTGTTTTGCAGTAATAATTGACTTTTGAGACGGCCCCATTTTTAATCCTGAAATATCAAATAATATAATTTTGACAATGATCAATCGAACCATTTTAATTTCAATACTTATTTTTACCCTGATGTTTTGTTCGTGCAAATTACATCAGAATGATGTCAGTGTTAATAATTTTAATTGGCTAATCCAGTCACCTTCCGGTATTTTACCTGCCAAAATTGACAAAGCAGGTAAAACCATTATCCCTAATGGGCGAATCATTACACCCCCTGAAAATACTTTCCAGGTCGCACCACATCCATATGGCCTTACCCTGAGTCCTGATGGGAAGACTTTGGTTACTGCAAATTCGGGCACAAGCCCTTTATCAATTACAATAATACGTAATATTCTTAATGAACAACCTGAAATTCAACAAATTCCGAACGGGGCCGAAACCGATAGTGACATTCTTGGCTCGGTGTTCATGGGCTTAGCAATTACGCCCGGAAATGACAAAGTTTATGTTGGAGGTGGTCAGACAAACAAAATATTTATTTTCGATTTAAAGACCGGTAAAGATATAGGTTCAATAAATTGCTCCTGCAAGGATAATGATGTGGATTACACTCATGGTTATATAGGAGATCTTGTTCTCTCAAATGATGGGAAATTCATTTACGCGGTGGACCAGATAAATTTCCGCATGATCATCATTGACGCTTTAAACCAAAGTGTTACTGCAAGTATTCCAGTTGGCAGGTATCCTTTCGGGATATGTTTATCACCTGATGAAAAGGAAGTATATGTTGCCAACGTAGGAATGTATGAATACAAATTCATTCAGGGTATTGACCCCGATAATTACTTGAAGACAGCACTTAAGTTTCCGCCTTTTGCATATTTGTCTGAAGAATCTATTAACGGAATAGACAATGATACTTTAAAAGTCCCTGGATTAGGAGATCCAAATGTACCTGAATCTTTTTCTGTCTGGACTATCGATTTAAACAGAAGAGAAGTTACAGCAAAAGTTAAAACGGGGATACTTGTCGGAGAGAAAATAGATGGTTTCCCAGCTGTGGGAGGATCCAGTCCTAATTCATTGGTTGCTACTGACCAATACGTTTTTGCCAGTAACGGTAACAATGATTGCATTTCAGTAATTGATTTAAAAAAAGATACTGTTGTTAAAAATATCTATCTGATTCCTGACAAGCGTCTGGGCAGACTGCGTGGAGTGATTCCTTTTGGATTGGCTATTTCACCCGACCGGAAAAGGTTATATGTGGCTGAATCGGGGATTAATGCCATTGGCGTAATTGATATAAAGTCACAGGAAGTCATTGGCCACATACCAACAGGATGGTTCCCTTCCAAACTCAAAGTCTGTAAAGACGGAACAAAACTATTTGTGGCAAATGCAAAAGGTTATGGGAGTGGACCAAATGGAGGATCTGCATTCTCAATGGGTCCTGAAGGCACTTTTATAGGAGGGCTTATGAAAGGCTCAGTATCTGTCATTGACATTCCTTCTGACAGGCAATTGAGAAAACTCACCCGTCAGGTGATAAGAAATAATTTCAGATTTATCAAACCAGACTCAAGGGAATTGATCCGGAGACAAAACAATCCAATACCAATTTTCCCTGGATATGGGGATTCACCTGTTAAGCATATAGTTTTTGTTTCAAAAGAGAATCGGACATATGATGAGGTTTTTGGTCAAATTGCGAACGGAGATGGAGACCCGGATTTGGCAAGATATGGATTACATTCAACATTTTCTAATTCAGATAAAACGATAAGACTTGAAAATGTTGATGTTATGCCCAATCATCTGGCTCTGGCCAGGCAGTTTTCAATATCAGATAATTTTTATGTCGATTCGGATCACTCAGCTGATGGCCACAGATGGCTTGTTTGCACGTATCCGAATGAGTGGGTTGAAACCAGTGTATCTGCAGCTTATGGAGGTAGCAGAACTATGCGCACGGACTCAAAATCGCCAGGGAATCTCGCATTTGATGGAGCCTCCGGAGCTATTTATCCGGAAGACTATAACGAAGCAGGATCTATATGGGAACATATGGAACGGAATAACATCAATTTCTGGAATTTTGGTTTTGGAACTATGTTTGCTCCGCATATTTCAGATGATCCGGCATTTAAAGAATCAGGGTATTTATATGCAGTGAATTATCCGGTTCCTGCACCTATTTTCGAAAAAACCTCCCGAATCTACCCAACATTCAATATGGCCATTCCGGATCAATTCAGAATCGATAGGTTTATACAGGAGTTTTCTGATAAATGGATAAATGGCAGAGATACTATGCCTTCGGTTTTAACAGTAATTATCGGAGGTGATCATGGGGCGGGTGAAAGGCCGGATGCAGGTTTTCCTTTCCGCGAAAGTTATATGGCTGATAATGACCTCGCATTAGGCAGGCTGGTGGAGTTTTTATCAGGAACTCCTTACTGGAAAAATATGGCAATTTTCGTAACGGAGGATGATTCACAGAGTGGTGTCGACCATGTTGATGCTCATCGAAGTATTCTAATGGTAATTTCCCCTTATGCAAAAAAAGGTTATGTAAGTCATGAACATACCAGCTTTGGAAGTCTTTTTAAATCATTCTGGCATATTCTCGGGATTCCATACCTGAATCAATATGATGCCGCAGCTACTGACCTGGCGGATATGTTTACCGAAATCCCTGATATTAAACCTTATTACGCTATCCCTGTTGAAAGAAAAATGTTTGATCCAGATAAGGCGTACGATCCTATTGATGAAAAATTTGATTGGACAGCTATTAAGGATTCGCCAATCCTTGATCATCCTGATTATTTGAAGAGGGATAGTAAAGAACAGGACATTCGAAGAGCAGAAGAAAGAAAAGTATTAAAAACTTCTAAGCAGAAGTGAAATATAGAAGTTCACTTGTCTGCCGGAGATCTAAGCTTTTATTTGTTGAAAATCAAATCTACTGTGACGGTTATAGTTTCAGGGATGCTGTCACTGTTAAGATCTTCCATAGTAGTTTCCGTTTCATTAAGATGCAAACTGGTGGATGTCAGTTCAACGACATCCATTATTACCGGCACATCATTAATTGAGTCTATTGTCAGCTTTTTGCCGTCGGTGCTAAGGCTCCATGTTCCGGAATCGGCCTCCCCTCCAAGGGTGGAAGTATAAGTGTTGTCAGATTTCAATTGGACGTTCCCTGTAAATGTTTGCTGAAGAGACTGGTTAAAAGCATCGTTGAGCGCCTGTGCCTGTGTAGCGGTAAGACCTAAATTATCAATAAAATACTGTGTCATGGTCTTTGTGCCAACCATAGCCGAGAAGGTTCCGCTTTGCATTGTCCAGGTTCCGATAAGGTCATTCTGTGAAGACGAATCCTTATGGCAACCCGATAAAATCATTCCTGTAATGATTACAGGAATTAATTTTCTTAGATTTAAATAACTCAATTTCATTTTAATATGGTTAAGTTTAATAATTCCGGTGATTATCTGATATTACATATAGGATACATGTTGTCAAACCTGGGATCGCGTCCTTTCAATGTTTACCTTATTTCTAACAAAAAAAGAAGAGTTTTATTACGAATGAGGGAGCATATATTTCAAATCGAACAATAATTAACGTTAATTATGTCCACTCATGTTTAGTAATATGTAACTTTGCAGCCGGCCGGCATCTTTATTAAAGTGTTTTCATCTGCAAGGTTTTAACACTTTTTTCAGACTAAGTAATCGGAGATGCCGGCTTTTTAATAAATAAAAAAGCCCCGCAAAGGGGGCTTAAACTAAATCGTGTCCGGTCTTTTTCCGATCACAAGGTCAGGTTTTTATGGTGTATTTGTCGTTTCGGCGGTTACTAAATAAATTTGGAACGTTTTTGTCGATTTCAAACTGTTTCAATAGCTTCCCCTTTACAGTTTCAGCTGGTTCGATCACCGCAACCTCAATCCATGTGGCAGGCTGATTCAGAACCCTTAAAAACTTAACTGTATGCTTCAGCTTATTGTTTCTGGTTTGTTTCATAATTTTTAATAAGAACGAAGATTCTATTCGGGATATTGCGCTAATTGCAGGAATATAAGCACTTTATTTATCGAAGTTGATATCTGTACACATTAGTTTGCCGTATTTCAAATCCCAGTTTCAGGTAAAGCTTATTAGCATCGGTCCTCGATGGTCTTGAGGTCAGATCAATTGATTCTGCTCCTGTTGATCTCGCAAAATCAATTGCAAAAAGCATCAGCGACTTACCATAACCTTTCCCACGCTGAGATTCATCCACTACTACATCCTCTATCCATACTTTGGATCCAGACAACAAATTGTAGGTTACAACAATCATGATCCCGACAATTCTTTTATCATCTTCACCCACAAATAAATGTGTGGATGCAGAACTCAGTATCTTTTTAAAGCGGTCTTTATCAGGCGGTGCAGACCCCGGAGCAAGCTGAGGCAACAACCTCAGGACTTCACTGAATATCCTGCTGCCGAATCTGTTTATTTCTCTTATTTTCATAGTCAGGTTTATGGTAAGGTACTATCTTCAAAAGTTCCTTTTAAAAGTACTTCAATTGGATTTTACCTGTTGATATAACTGCGGAATTTACTAATTTTATACGAATTCAAGATTATTAAAACCAGTTTATAACGCCATGGAAAACAATGAACAATCAAAGCGGGAGACTTTTAAAGTGTCCGGAGATGAGTTGCTGTCTAAAATAAAAGAGATAATTAAAGAAGGGAATGCACGAAAAGTCATTATAAAAAACGAGAAAGACGTGACTATCATGGAATTTCCTCTGACCATTGGTGCTGTGGGTATTGTTTTGGCCCCATTGCTTGCCGCTGTCGGAGCAATAGCAGCTATAGCCACTGATTGCACAATTGAAGTTGAAAAGAGGATCAATGAATCTGAAAAGAGTTAACTGTAGTAAAATAACTTTTGGTAAAAAAGCCAAAATCCATTAACCGCAAAGATCGCGAAGGATTTACGCAAAGGTAGCAAAGAGCTAATTATTAACGTTTTAACTTGGCGTGCTTTGCGCCTTCTTTGCGTACTTTGCGGTTAAAAAATGCTTCTTAAACAGCCCCAATTTTATTATAGAATAGCCCATCTTTTCTTACAAAAATGACTCTTAGGTTGATGGTTTACACAGAATTGTAAAGCGTTTTGTACCAACGCTGAAAACAGGAGAACAAGTTTGTTTAAAACCAGGTTTGAGCCAAAACCTTTCTGCCATATTGAAATTCGCTTATTTCATACCACGTCTTATTTTCCCTATCATTTTCAATCTGATATACCCAGAAGCCGAACATCCCGGGAGCCTGATATACTCTTCGTACATATAGTCTTTCTCCCGCCTGGAAATCACACTTACGCGAATATGCCGAGATCTTTCCATAAATACTATCCTGAGTCGTTTTGATCCATATAAGATGGGGACCACCAAAAGACTCAGGATCAGTTAACCGGTAATCAACAAAATTCCCGACAAATTTCCTGGTAACAAAAACTTCATCTTCAGGTAATAAACCAGATTTTGCAGTTGTGGCACAGGATGTACAAAGTACCATCAGCAATATAAACCAGTATTTTGTCATTTCCCGGTTTTTAGCGTGAACGATATACTTTTTTATGATAACTCCTGTACTGTGTCGATTTCTTATACTCCTTGGTTTTCTGGGAGTGACATACTCCCTTTAGAGTTCTATAAGCATGTTTATACTCTTTCTTTACACCGTTCTTTACAGTACCAGGCCGTGGAGAAGGACTCGAAAAGGCTGTTAAGAAAAGCGCCAGAAAGATCAGTGTTAGAAATTTTACTTTGTTGTGTAAGAGTGTTTTCATATAATCCGGTTTTAGTTAATGACTTTATTTTATTGTATTACTATTTTAAGTGATAATTCAGATATCTTAATTCCACTTTCAGGCTCTTAATTCAGCAGACTTAATGACTGGTTTTGCATTAAAATATGTAATCCCGTCTATTTCAGTCATATCAATAACCTTAAATCCATGGGATGAAAGCAGTTCTGAAACTTCATTCCTGCTCATGATACGATCTGTCCTTGAATCCAGAATATTAATGAATCTGTTCATCATTCTTGATGGCTGGGAAAGATGATGGCCGGCCTTGGACTTACTGTCGGAAAAGCATCCTATAAAATTGGCATCCTGAGGTAGTATGCGGAAAAGAGTGTGTAAAAACGTATCAGGATGCTTAATGAGATTAAACTTTTTAAGGTTTACCAGTGTCTTTACGCACTTCAGATCACTTTCATCATAATAATAATGATGTTTTGATGACAGTACCATTAAATTGGTTTCCTTTGAGAGACCAAGGTTTTTCAGATAACTGAAAAAGCTTTGGCCACCTTCGGCAATCATATTAATTATTGCAGGACTCAGATTGGTTTTTCCATATGAGATCTTTTCACTGTTTAACATTATCCCGTCAACTAATTCATTTAAGAAATAAGAGTTATCTAAAACTGAAACATTTTCCATCCTTTTTTATTTTGATTTATGTGGTAAAGCTAACATGATTGAGCATAAGGTACAAGTCGCAAATGCCCATCAAATGGGTTATCAGGACTACTTTAAGAATTGTTTGTCATCGTAATCAGGATGAATACGGCAGCGTTTATCCTGTTTATATCAACATAAAGGTTATTCGTCAAAAACGTTCTGAAATTTACAGGAATACCTGGAAAATCAGGTATCAGATATTATGTTATAAAACATATTTTGTTGATAATCAACCATATAAGCTACAATGTGCCTTATTTTAAATAAAAATATGGCAGAATTCCCGGTTTTGACTAATGGCTAACTTAACTTGACTAAATTTTAGGAAAAATTGTAACCTGAAACTGGAAACAATTTATTTATGGAGCTTTGGCAGTCGAAATCCGCCCGATTTTTAAAATTTGTAACCTATTCTGAATCCGAACAAAACATTGCCCCAGAGTCCGGATGACTTGCTCAGATTTAACGTTTTAAAGAATTTAATTAAACCTGTACCGGCTAAAGTATATCCGGCATCTTCCAGGTATTGCAGGTCGGTGTTGCTTACTGTACGCTGCATTATGCCCGCCCCTGTATGCAAATCGACAAAGAGATTTTCAATTATTGTTTTTTGAAATCCGAGAATTATATTCACTCCGTAAGTAGTATTTTTTACTCCGAAGTCGTCATCAATCCAGTTAGTGGTGTCAGCCGGCGTTTTGTAGGAAATACTTGCATTACCCTGGTTTTGACTGTAAAAAGGCCGCAGACCTATATATGTCCTTCCTAATTTATTTGATAACCCTGTGGTCAGGAACTTTGAAAGGTAATACCTTAATTCAAGATTTACTTTGAAACCATATGTATCCAAAACAGGAGTTTTAACATGACTGAAATTATACAGTTGATATCCCCCTTCCGTACTCAGGCTGAAGTAATCACTCAGTTGCTTTTCCACCGACAGCTGTACTGTCGGGAATGTGAAGATATCAATAAGCGAGGTGACGTTTACCTTAACTGACCATGTGGGTTTATCATAATTCATCTGGCAAAAGATCATATTTGAGATGCCTGCCAGGAGGATCATAATTTTAAATCTCATATTTTTTGTGTTTTTATGTGGCAGTCAATTTGTTAGTTCTTCAGATTCCTGTTATTCCAACCAACGTTAAAAGTAGGAATAAATTATAATTCATAACTATTTTACCGCCTGTTAACTCAGACATGCAATCTGTTGTACGGGTGTTTTTTCGTATTTGATAATAGAATAATTTCGAAATGAATAAATAGAAACAGGATTTTTTAACAATTATAAGAGACAGTAAAAACATTTAAAAATTTCAATTACTAATTAATTTTTTAAGCCATGAAAAGAATGATTTTAGCAGCAGTACTTGTTATTGCGTTCGGTTCTGCTTCGTTTGGGAGGAAACTGGTTGCGGAAGGTGCAACCTACACTTCCCTTGGAAACTACAAGATTGAAACTGCCGATAATCAGGTCCCTTTAAAAGGACAGGATTGCAAGGCATATGTGATCAGCTATGAAAACTCTCCCATGGAAGTTACTGTTGCAATATACAAGGAGCGCAATTGCAGAAAGTATGTTGTAATTTCAGACAAGCTTTCCGTGCAGTATGTATGCAACAATAACTACTTTGGAGTTGAAAAACTTGACAGGACATTTGAAAAGGATGGTCATACGACATCCGATGCCGCAATGAACAGAAGCGAATATTTTCATCAGAAAGTTCTTTCACCCGGCAAAAGAGGGGAATTAGAAGCTACCCAGATCATCGCAGCATTTTTCCCAAGGCTTCTTAACGGAACTTCCGAAGTTGTGGCTTCAAGGTGAACGGGCCGTGCACACCCGGCACCGGTAACTGGTTTGGTTTAACAAAAGAAAGATATCTCCGGATATCTTTTTTTTAACCCTTAAATCTCGCCATATGATCCAGGAAAATATCTTTTTTGTTCCTTGAGATCGGAACGTGCGAACCGTCGAGCATCTCTATATATCCACCATCTTTTCGGATAAACTTCTTCACAAACTTCAGGTTTACCAGATGGGAATTATGTGAACGGAAAAAATGACGGTCACTGAGCAATTCCTGAAACTCTTTCAGATGGGTTGAAACCAGTATCTTTCGATTCCCATTGAGAAAGAACCAGGAGTAGCTCCTGTCAGCTTCGATCCTTATGATATCCTTTGGACTCAGATACTCCATACCGTCAGAAGTAGGAATTGCCAAACGTGAGGGTAAAGGAGACCTCAGATTCTCTAAAAGAATTTTAAGACTATTATTCCCCTTAAAGGAATTTTCAGACCGTTTTTTTATTACCCTGTTTACTGCTTCAATGAACTCATTTATATTTATTGGTTTGAGGATGTAATCCACAGCACTGAATTTTATCGCTTTAATTGCGTAATGATTAAAAGCAGTAATAAACACAACATCAAAATCCTTTTCCGGAAACTGATTAAGAAGATCGAATCCTGTACCATTGGGCATCTCAACATCCAAAAAAACAAGATCCGGTTTCTTTTCCTTTATTATCTGAATTCCCTGAAATATGTTATAACCTTTGCCGACAACTTCCAGCGAATCACAATATTCTCCGATGATTGAACTGATGAATTCCACGGCATCCTGCTCATCATCAATAATTGCAGCTTTTAATTTACTGTTCATGTAATTATTGGAATATGAATCTCAACGCGGGTCCCTGTAGCTTCCCCCTTTTCGTTCATGAGATCTGTATAAACTGTCTTTAAACTTGTTCCGTAAAGTGCGTTAATCATATCCAGGCGTGAAGTTGTAATCCGGGTCCCAAGTGAATTATGATTTGTGCCTCTCTTACTATTTCTCTCCTTCGATGCTTCACGGCCTACACCGTTGTCCTCAATAGTGCATAAAAGATGATCCTGTGCAGGTTTTAAGTCAACCCTGACATATCCTTTTCCTTCCAATGGCATAAGTCCGTGACAAATTGAATTTTCAACATACGGTTGAATAAGCATTGTCGGCACTTTATACATCAGCGGATCAATATCTTCATCCAAATTGATCTTAAAGTCAAACTTGTCTTTAAACCTTATGCATTCCAGTTCAAGATAAAGTTTAAGAGCAATCAGTTCATCATTAAGTGGTATTGATGTATGCTGAGAGTTATCAAGAACCTTTCTCATCAGGTTCGCAAATTTAGTGAGGTAATTATTAGTAGCCAGATTATCATGCTGGTACATATAATACTGTATTGAATTGAGGGTATTGAAAATAAAATGGGGATTCATCTGTTGCCGAAGATTAGCCTGGGTGATCTCCGAGATTTTCCTGTTCATCTCACTGATACGACGTTTATTCTTAAGCTTTGAAGCTCTTAAAAGCAGCAAACCGATTGCAATTGAAAGAATAATAAATCCAGTAAAACCATAATTTAATAACCGGTTATTTTTCAATCTCAATGACAATAATTCCAATTCCTTATTATAAGCATCTGTCTCATATTGAAGCTTCGTATCTGCAAGACCCTGAGAGTTTTCTTTTGTTATAAGTAAATCATTGTATTTCTTGAAGAGCACGTAACTCTGAAAAGCATTTGAAGTATCTTTTCCTTTAAGATAAAGTTTGCTCATATCCTCATAAATCCACCTGAGGTTATAAACATCTTTGATTTTTTCTCCCATTTCAATTGCTTTGGAATAATACCTGATTGCCTTTTCAGGTTCCGCAAGATCCCGGTAGATGGTCCCGATATTTCCCAGTGAATTGACTGATGCCGGATATATTCTCGCCGGAATACTGTATTTGAGCGATTTTTCATAATATGCAAGAGATGAATCATACATTCTTTCAAGATAGAAATTCCAGCCGCTATTGGCCAGAGCATATGCTGTTCGAACAGTATCCCTGATCTTGTAAGAAATCTCCAGGCTCTTTTTGAGGAGAGAATCAGCCTTCCTGAAATCCCGGTATTTTGAGGTTGCAGAATCTCCACAAAATGAAGTACCAAACAAGGAATAACCCAATGCTTCGCTTGAAGGGTCATTCTCACCAGATGCAGTATTAATAAGCATTTGAAGATTGCGCCGGTAGTTTTTCAGATCTCCTATAGATCTGAATACGTCAGCCTCTGCAAGGTAGGCAGCAGGTATAAGTCCTTTCAATCCCTTCTCTTTGGATATTGCAATACTTTTATCAAAATAGGCTATGCTTTCCTTATAAAATCTTGAAATCTGGTAATATCTGCCAAGAAAAATGTATGTTCTGGCCAATACCCCGGACTCCCCTGATAAAGCCGATTGTTTAAGTGCTGATTCTGCTTCTTCTGATGCACGTATTAAATCACCGGTAGTTTGAAAATATTCCGCTTTTAGAAGATGAAGCATGGACGGAATTACGATTTTCTTTTCCGCACATAATAATTCAGCGCTGTCAATATATTCTTTTACCTTTTCAAATTCAATCTTTTTTGTAAGAAATCTGAAACCGGTTCGGGTAAGTTTGTTTATTTCTGCTGTATCTGTTTTGGCGAAAGTAATTTTCTGAATTGTGGCGTGTACCGGTGAAGTAATTGCCAATCCGGCAGGAGAGGAATATAAATAAATCAGCAGTAATAATAAAATAATCAGATTCCGGTTTTTCATATTAAAACCTGCAGCAAATAAGTACTGTACAAATGTAAAAATCATTACGCATTTAAAACAAATCCCCTAAAAGTGTCTCCGCGGTAATATTCTTTTATGACCGCTTTAAGTTAAATTAATTACTATTCTCAAAAAAATAACATTTAACGGATTGCAGGTTTGAGTTAACATATAACCCACCCTGATTAACATTTAAAAAGAGACCTACCCGGGTTATCGAATTCATCCGACCAGACGAGTTTCCAGGGTTGTTCATTAAAGTCAGAACAATGTGCATTTTGCAGAGACGGAATTCTCAGGTTTTCGAAGGTAATTAACAAAGATATGCTAAGAAATATAACATTTATATAGATTTGTGAATTATCTGACTTCGATTAATAATTCACAATGGACTCGAAAATAACAATAATAGGAGCCGGGGTCGTAGGGCTTGCTATATCGGAAAGACTCTCAAAAGAATCCGGTGATGTTTTCCTCATTGAAAAACACCTGACATTCGGACAGGAAACCAGCAGCAGGAACAGTGAGGTAATTCATGCCGGCATCTATTATCCCAAAGACAGCCTCAAATCAAAACTTTGTGTTGCCGGTAAAAGGTTGCTTTACGATTATTGCCGGGAGTTTGATATAGGATTCAATAATTGCGGAAAGCTAATTGTTGCTACTTCTCATGCTGAGATGTCAATTATAGAAGAAATTAAACGAACTGCTGAAAATAATGGTGTTGATGATCTGGAAATACTTGAACAGGACCAGATCTCTGATCTGGAACCTGAAATATATGCGTTGAAAGCCATCTACTCACCCTCCACCGGAGTTATTGATTCACACGGGCTCATGAAGAGATATGAGGTTAACACACTTAATAACGGAGGCCAGATTGTTTATGGGAGTGAAGTCACGGGTATACAAAAAATCGAAGATGGTTACCGGATCACACTTCTTGACGCAGATAAAAAATGCTTCGATTTTACAACAAATATTTTAATCAATTGTGCAGGACTGACATCTGACAAAATTTCAGAAATGGCCGGACTTAAAGATGAAAATCTGACCATCAGATTCTGTAAAGGGGAGTACTTCAGGTTGAATCCTCCAAAGAACAGGCTGATCACCAGGCTTGTCTATCCTGTTCCTGTCCATAACCTGGAGGGAATTGGAATTCATGTCACCATCGATATGGCTGGAGGGGTTAAACTGGGACCGGACGTAACATACCTTGACTCAAATATTTACGATTATAAGGTAACTGCTTCAAAACAGGAAGCATTTTTTAATTCTGCCAGGAAATTCCTTCCTTTTCTAGAATACGATGATCTTTCGCCTGAAATGGCCGGCATCAGACCTAAAATCCAGCGACCCGGTGACCCTGTGAAGGATTTTTACATTATGGAAGAAACAAAAAGGGGCTGTCCGGGTTTTATTAATCTCATAGGAATAGAATCGCCCGGACTAACTTCTTCCCTTGCAATTGCAAACTATGTAAGGAATTTGATCAGGGTATGATTTTAATTTTATAATTTTAATCCAGGTTTGTTTTTGCCAAAAAATATAAATAGACAGTTATGAAATCAAAAATTTTATTCAGGATTTTAATTGCGCTGCCAATGCTTCTTTTGGTAGCGGGTCTCCAGGCCCAGGAACAGAAGACTAATAACACCTATGTTCCTCAGGTTGGCCAGCAGGGCAAGGATGTTGTCTGGGTTCCGACACCACAGGAACTTGTTGATAAGATGCTTGAAATAGCAAAAGTAACTCCTTCGGATTTTCTGATTGACCTGGGCTCGGGGGATGGCCGGACTGTCATTTCAGCCGCTAAGCTGGGAGCAAAAGCTATGGGAATAGAATATAATCCCGATATGGTTTCATTGTCTGTTGATAATGCAAAAAAGGCAGGGGTCGGCGACAAGGTTGAATTTATAAAAGCTGACCTGTTTGACACCGATCTGTCAAAAGCCACAGTTATTACAATGTTTCTTCTTCCTGAGATCAACCTGAAACTGAGGCCAAAACTGCTCGACCTTAAGCCCGGAACCAGGATTGTTTCAAATACTTTTACAATGGGTGAATGGGAAGCAGATTATGAAGTTACTACCGAGGAGAACTGGAACAGCTGGAACACAGCCTATTTATGGATTATCCCTGCAAAAACCGGCGGTAAATGGAAACTCGGCAATGGGGAACTTGACCTCACCCAGGAATTCCAGTTTGTACGTGGTACTTTAAGTTCAGGAGGGAAAACCCTGGCAGTCAAAGACGGCAGATTACACGGCGATGAAATTACTTTCACTGTAAATGAGGAAAAGTACACGGGGAAAGTTAACGGCGAAACGATGTCAGGTACTAAGGCAGACAATTCCAGAGGGAGTAAGAGCGACTGGATGGCCACACGTTCAAAGTAATCTCCTCTGTTTCTCAGCTTGTCCTGGTCCGCAGAAGTTTTTCAAGATCGGCCAGTTCATCCCTGAATCTTGCAGCCTGAATAAAATCAAGGTCGTAAGCTGATTTTTCCATGCTCCGTTTCGTTTTGACTATAGCTTTTTCGAGAGCTTCCCTGTTCATATATTTGACAACCGGATCAGCTGCGATATCGGGTCTTTCGGGTTCAACGTACGCTTTAACTGCGACACCCTTTTTATTCAATCCCCTCAGTATGGCGCCTGTTTTTTTGATGATCTGGGTTGGAGTAATCCCCATTTCCTCATTGTATTTCAACTGCTTTTCCCTCCGCCTGTTGGTCTCATTTATTGTCTCCTGCATACTTCCGGTTATCACATCCGCGTACATAATGACCTTTCCGTTCAGGTTCCTGGCGGCCCTCCCCGCGGTTTGTGTCAGTGACCTTGCCGACCTCAGAAATCCCTCCTTGTCGGCATCCAGTATCGCTACAAGGGATACTTCCGGCAGATCAAGGCCTTCTCTCAAAAGATTTACTCCGACAAGCACATCAAAATCACCTGTGCGCAATCCTTCGAGAATATCGATCCGCTCGAGTGTGTCAATATCTGAATGAATATACCGGCATTTGATGTCATATTTTAATAGATACGCGGCAAGTTCCTCTGCCATCCTTTTTGTAATTGTAGTTACAAGCGTCCTCTCCCCTCCCCTTGTTCTCGTTCTGATTTCAGACATCAGGTCATCGATCTGATTTATGCTTGGCCTGACATCGATAGGTGGGTCAAGTAAACCAGTAGGCCTGATGACCTGATCAACAAATACGCCTTCACTCTTTTCGAGTTCATAGTCGGCAGGTGTTGCACTTACAAATATTGTCTGACCGGTCAGCGTTTCAAACTCCTCGATTCGCATCGGTCTGTTATCCAGAGCCGCGGGCAGCCGGAAGCCATATTCAACAAGAGTTTGCTTCCGGGAGTGGTCTCCACCGAACATTGCCCGGATCTGGGGAACGCTTACATGGCTTTCATCTATCACAGTGATAAAATCCCGCGGAAAATAATCAAGCAGGCAAAAAGGTCTTGTCCCTGTGCTTCTTCCGTCAAAATACCGTGAATAGTTTTCGATACCGCTGCAGTATCCCAGCTCCTTAATCATCTCAAGATCATACATAACCCTTTGTTCAAGTCTCCTGGCCTCCTCTTTTTTACCTGTTTCGGTAAAATAGGTGACCTGCCTGACGAGATCGTCCTGGATCTGGCTGATTGCCTGATTTATCCGTTCGCGTGTTGTAACGAAAATATTGGCGGGATAAAGCATATATTCCCTTAAGGTTTCAATCCTGCGGCCATCATCGGGATCAAAAGAATCTACCTCCTCGATCCTGTCACCAAAGAAGACAACCCGTACTGCAATATCAGCATATGCCGGAAAGATATCGACCGTATCTCCCCTGACTCTGAAAGTCCCATGTTTGAATTCGAGTTCATTTCTTGAATAAAGGCTGTCTACAAGCTTCCTTAAAAACAGATTTCTGCTTATTGTCTGTCCCTCCTTAATATGAACAGTATTTGAATGAAAATCATCTGGATTTCCTATTCCATAGATACATGAAATCGACGATACAACTATAACATCTTTTCTTCCTGAAAGAAGGGCAGAAGTGGCGCTTAGTCTTAATTTTTCTATTTCTTCGTTTATCGAAAGATCCTTTTCAATATACGTGTCAGTAACAGGCAAATAAGCTTCCGGCTGGTAATAATCATAGTAGGAAACAAAATACTCCACCCTGTTTTCCGGAAAAAACTGTCTGAATTCTCCGTACAGCTGGGCAGCGAGAGTCTTATTATGGCTAAGTACCAGGACAGGTCGCTGTACCTTTTCGATTACGTTTGCCACTGTAAACGTTTTACCCGAACCGGTAACCCCAAGCAGAGTCTGATAGGGTACACCTTTCTCGAGCCCTTCAACAAGCTGCCTTATAGCTTCAGGCTGATCGCCTGTTGGTTGATAATCGGATATGAGTTTAAATTCCATCATAATACAAAATTAGCAGTTATAAGACCACCTCGGAACCGTATTCCTAAAAATAAGCCTCTCAAAATTAAAAATTCATGTTATATTTATTATTTTGTGCCTTGCTTCAATTTTACCAGGCTGAAAGATATCTTCTTACAAAAAGTAATTATGAGGAAATATTCCCCAAATATCTCCTGTCTGTTCCTTTGGCTTTGCATTTTTAATTTTTTCGTGTCCGAAGATATTTCTGCACAGGGATATAATATTCAGACCTTCACAACAAAAGACGGATTATCTCATAATGATGTAAGGGCAATTGCTCTCGACAGTACGGGATTTTTGTGGATCGCTACCTGGGATGGTCTTAGCAGATACGATGGTTATACTTTTAAAAACTACTTTCATGATCCTGACGATTCATTATCCCTTCCATATTTCTCCATTTACAACATTATAGTTGACGGTGGTAATAATCTGTGGCTTACGACGGATATAAGGACTGTTGCCAAATATGATCCTTATAATGACATTTTTGCGCTTGTGGATCAAATTTATGACAGCCTTCCTGAAAATTTTATTGGTACCGCTGTTGATGAATCGGGTTACTTCTGGCTTGGGGGTAGTGATAAATTATTCCGTTATGACTTCACAACAAATAAATTCGACAAATTTGAATTGTGTGACTCATTGGGAAAAACAATCTATTTTCCTTATTTATACGACTTTACAATATCGACTTCTGATGTTAACAAAGTCTGGCTTGTTGGCGTCAGGGTTTTTGAATTTGAAAGATCCATTGGCAACAAATTAATTCTGAAGAATCAGTACGAGGTTGAGCGAAACAATCATTTTGATGGTTACGATTTTAGCTTTAACTTCTGTTTCAGGATATTTCATTCGGGATCAGGTAAAAAATGGATCTTTTCAAATGTCGGATTATACCTGCTTGATGAAAAAAGACAAACATTCAGGGAATTCAATGATCCTCTGCCCGTTAATGATTTTAAGGGCAGTGGTTATCTTTATTGGTGCCGGTATAAAAGCGGACTTTATATTTACTCTCTGAAGGAAGCCAGGTTGTCTCATATACCCTACGAATTATGCCAGTTGTCAAGAGCGGTTTTCTGTCAGGACAGGGATCTTATATGGTTCACAAGCAGTTCAATAACGGGTTCCGGTTTTGGCTTAAACAGGATTATATTCACCCCTGATTATTTTCGAAACTATCCCATTGTTGCTGAAAAAAATGATATACCCGCCGTATATGCAATTACCAGGGATAGTCAGGAACGGATTTGGGTTGGATTAAGAGGCAATGTACCCTTAATTCAGATAACACCTGATTTAAAGGTCAGGAAACTGGAGTTCCCGGATTATAGAACTACCTCTGAATATGGTGCTGTCAGGTCACTCACTCCTTCACCTGACGGAGTCTGGATCGGTTATTTCAGGGATCTCCTTTTGTTTTACGATCTCCACACAAATGAAATTACAAGATACTTTCCTGAGGCTTGGGGATTCAGGCCTGTTGCAATTGATAAAAAAGGAGATCTATATCTTAGTGGGGAAAATAGAAATACTCTGGTGCGTTTCTCTCCTTCATTACAAATAACTGAAAAACTAATCGAAAATCCGATCGCATCACCCGTTTATAAAATTCTGATTGATAAAAAAGAAATTGTCTGGGGTGGTTTAAACCGTAGTCAGATAATCAGGTTTGACCCCGCTTCGGGGAAAGCTGATTCCTTCATTTTGTCTAAGGGTAACTATAACGTTGAAGATATATGCGAGGGAGACAATGGGACGATGTGGTTTGCGCTGCTTGGGGGAGGGGTATGCAATTTTGATCCGGAAACCGGGAAAAAGACTTTTTTCACAACTTCTGATGGTCTGACAAATAATATGACATACTGCATTCTGAAAGACAATTCAGGCAATATCTGGGTATCAACCAACACAGGAATATCAAGGATAAATCCTAAGACCGGATTAATAAGGACCTTTGGGCAAAACGAAGGTCTGAACATTATTGAGTTCAACTCGGGCGCTTCATATGCTGCAGACGACGGGGAATTTCTTTTGGGAGGTATGGGCGGCCTGGTAGGATTTTACCCTGATTTAATAAACAGGGAGGAAATCCAGTCTGGGAACCAGAGGGCATTTATAAACGAGATTAGAGTTTCCGGAAAACCAAAAAACTACAGGAGAACTGTAAGCAAAGCTGATACCGTTATCCTTGAAAAAGGGGAAAATAACTTCATGGTCTATTTCTCTTCAACTGATTTCGTTCATTCGGAAAAGACACTCTACAGATACAAGCTTTCTGAAATAAACCGCGACTGGGTTGAGTCAGATTCCAGGAACCGTAATATCAGTTATGGAAATTTGCATCCTGGCTGGTATAACTTCCAATTGCAGGCAACTGATCGCAGCGGTTCGTGGAGTTATTCAAAAGAGCTAAGGATCAGGATCAAACCTTATTATTACCAGACTCCCTTCTTCAGAATTACCGCTCCGGTTACAGCTCTCTTGCTTATCCTAAGTCTGATCATCATTTATATAAGGCAGATTAAACAACGCGAAGCCCAGAAACAAGCCGCTTTGAGACTGCAATCTCTCAGAGGGCAGATGAACCCTCACTTTATATTCAATTCCCTTAACTCAATAAATTACTTCATCTCAAACAATGATAAACTTTCTGCAAACAGGTACATAGCTGATTTCTCAAAGCTTATAAGATCAATTTTGCACAATCTAAGTAACGATTCCATTACTCTTGACAAGGAAATTGAATCCATTGAGGATTATCTCAAAATTGAATACCTGCGTTTCGGCGATAAATTCGATTATGAAATCAAGGTAGAAAAAGAGATTGATTATAACAACCTGAATGTTTCTCCGGGTATAATCCAGCCGTTTATTGAAAATGCAATATGGCACGGAGTGAGAGGCCTGGAAAACAGAAAAGGGAAAATTGAAGTGCTGATTGGGTTTAAAGATAAAAAACTTACCTGCATTGTGAAGGATGACGGAATAGGAAGGAAGAGATCAGAAATGCTTAATACGGGATCCGATCAGAAGAAGTCAAGGGGCATATCAATTGTCCTGGAGAGGCTGAAGATCATAAACGGCCTGCAGGGAAGTCACTACCAGATAGTTATATCCGACCTCTACCCTGGCAGACAGGAATCCGGAACTCTCGTTGAAATTGATCTTCCGGTAACCAGTGAATTAACATTATAGGCTTTAGCTTAAAAAAGTCATGGTTCGATTTGGTTTTGACCCAATCTTTAGCTAATATTAAAAGTTAACGCGAGACTTAGACCTAAGGATACAATTCCTTTAAAAATTCCGTGTTATGTTGCGAACGATAGTTATTGATGACGAAAAGCTTTCAAGAGAAGTCCTTTGTAATTATCTTAAAGAATATTGTCCGGAAGTTGAAATCCTGACAACAGCCTCCTCTGTTAAAACTGCTTATAAGGTCATCAGAAAATTTAATCCCGATCTTATATTCCTTGACATTGAAATGGCAGATGGAAAAGGCTTTGATCTTCTTACCCTGTTTGACAGTATCGATTTCAGGATAATATTCGTTACCGCTTATTCGGAATATGCAGTGAAGGCATTCAGAGTCAGTGCCGTGGATTACCTGTTAAAACCGGTTAAGATAGATGAGCTCAGGGACTCAGTTGAGAGAGTCAGGTTATTGAAAAGCAGCTTCCCCGGGCAAAGCAATTTGTCAGCTCTTATAAGCAATCTGCAGATTGGTACAAGTATCATGCCCACCCTGGTTATACCTCATTTAAAGGGTTTTGAGGTGCTGAAGATCCATGAAATCATAATGTGTCAGGCTGAAGGCTACTGTACAAATTTCTACATTACAGGGAACAGGAAGGTTGTAAGTTCAAAGAATCTAAAGTATTTTGAAAGCCTTCTTGAAGAAGATATCTTCATCAGAGTACATCACTCTTACCTCATTAATGTGAATCATGTCTCAAGTTACACCCGCCAGGGCGAGATCATTCTGACTGAAGGAATCAAAGCATATCTTGGAGATTCCTATAAGAATGACTTTATAAAGAGGATTGGGAAGAAGTAAAAAGTAGTCATTTATTCATACTCAGTCTTCCGCATTTTATTCGAAATACTATTCTTTCTTATAGTTGTATGAATAAAGCTGTAGACAGAAGTTAGTGAAACTCCCCCCGAGATATACATATTGGTATAGTATTGTTTTGCCTGATCATAATAATGCATAGCCCTTTCCTGTGACTCTACATAGGTATTATGATATTTTAAATGATAATAGTCGCCTTCAGATTTAAGATAAACAGCACTTGCAGCACTTAAAACAAATACCGGGATAGAGATAATCTGGATAACTTTATTAAACTGTCTTTTATTTATTAATTTCTTATCGTATGGCAGGTTAAAATTTATCTCGGGGTAATTCTTATTACCCTGTGGAAAGGTGATATTTTTTGCAGGGATTGCCGCAGGAATATTAACAGTATAATCACCCTTCTTCCTGATAAGACTGGCCATATCATCATTGTTTTGTATTTTAGCTATTGTTTTCGGGGATAATCTCTGGTTGGTTTTAACCCGGGTACTTGCACCATTTTCCAAAAGCTTTAAAGCAATTCCTATATAGTTCAGTTCAGCAGCGATATGCAAAGGGGTATAACCGCTATTTCCCGTATTATTAATATATGCGCCATTTTTGATAAGATCATTTACGACCTTGTCCTGATTTAACAATACAGCCAGATGAAGCGGTGAAAAATCCATTTTGTTTTTAATATTCAGGTCAGTTCCCTGCTTAATAAGTGAGCTGGCATAATCTCCTTTCCCGGTAAGAATTGCCAGGTGCAAAGGAGTATTCCCGTCACGATCAAAACCCTGGGTATCAACCTTCTCAATAGGAACAGGTTTATCAGAGATCTCATCAGATTTCATTTCAACCTGAGGAATGATCTTACGGTCAACGCCGGCCTTTTCTTTTAAATCCTTTAATTCCAGCTGGCCGGATACAACTCTCTTATTAGCCCCTGTTGTATCGGCAGATGGAAAAACAGGTTTAGTGCCCATTTGTGTGGTTGAATCGGAAGATTCCCTGATAGTATCAGAATGTGCAGAAGAAACGGCATCGGAAACCGTCCTGCCATTTGTCCTGGCAGATGGAACCTGGGTTACCCCTTTTAAAGTTGCCGCTGAATTATCAGACCTTGGCTGCATTAAAGAATAATCATTCGATGCTGCAGCCAGGGAAAAGGCATCATAAACGTAAAACGGCTTTTCAAATTTCATCGTTTCCCCATCAGCCTGTGTTTTATACTCAATTACAAGTTTATATCCTCCTTCCTGATCGATCTTTGGAACAATTACCTGCGTAAGATCAAAATTGATCCATAGCGACCATTTTAGCAGATTCCTTTCAATTTCAGTTTTTGCACCTCTTGGAATCTCTAGCCTGTATCTATACTGAATAACAATCAGTTTGTTCCTCAGAAAGCTCAGGTCAATATTGTTAAGCAGCTTGATTTTGTCCGGTACAGGATGGAGGAAGTAAAACGGGTCCTGCTGAACCGCAAAGCAATCCGGCATAAGAGAATCATCATTGGTGGACGCATGACCATCATTATAAAAACTCGTTCCGCAAAATATCATTATTAAGAACAAACAATATTTCATTGTACCAGTTTTAAAATTACCTAATTGCGTTACCAGGGAAAATGATTTAGAAAATTAGTATTTTGGTCTTATAAAATTACAGATTCTGACAAAAATATGATAATTATTTTGACGAATATAATCCAATGGATTTAGGGAGTGCTGAAAACGCCTCTGGCATTTGTCTTCGAAGTTTCCCTGGCCCAGCTGGTTTTGGAATAATTTCAGAACAAAGGCTTCTGTTAGTTGAAAAGGGTACTCTGTTAGTTTAAGATCAGCAATTTTGTAATTTCATATATTTTTACGATTTAGAAAACGTTGATAAGTTAGTTAATAAACCACAATAACGAAATTTCCCCTGTTCGCGATTTCCATGCAAGCGAACAATTTAAAAAAAATGAGCCATTCCCCACGGCTCATTTTTACATAAAAAAACAGGGATATTTTCCTGAATATCCCTGTGTGATTCCGCAAATTCAGCGATTTAACCTAAGTATCCTTTAAGCAGCCTGCTCCTGGAGGTGTGTCTTAATCTCCGGATTGCTTTTTCTTTTATCTGGCGGACACGTTCCCTTGTAAGTCCGAACTTCTCGCCTATCTCTTCCAGGGTCATCTCCTGGCAGCCGATCCCGAAGAAAAACCGGATAATGTCCCTTTCACGTTCGGTAAGCGTTGCAAGAGCTCTGTAAATTTCCCTTGATAGCGATTCGTCCATCAGCAGTTTATCTGCTACGGGTGAATCTGAATTTGTAAGTACATCAAGAAGACTATTATCTTCTCCTTCAATAAAAGGAGCATCAACTGATACATGACGACCTGATACTTTAAGAGTATCAGTTACCTTCTCCTTGGGCAGTTCAAGAACATCAGCAAGCTCCTCGGGGGAGGGTGTTCTTTCATTTTCCTGCTCAAACCTGGAGAATGCCTTGTTTATCTTGTTTAAAGAACCAACCTGGTTAAGAGGTAATCTGACTATCCTTGATTGTTCGGCGAGAGCCTGAAGGATCGATTGTCTGATCCACCATACGGCATAGGAAATAAACTTGAATCCCCTGGTTTCGTCGAATTTCTCGGCAGCTTTAATAAGCCCGAGATTACCTTCATTAATAAGATCAGGAAGGCTTAAACCCTGATTCTGATACTGTTTCGCCACAGATACAACAAAGCGAAGGTTTGCTTTTGTGAGTTTCTCGAGAGCAGCCCTGTCTCCCTTCTTAATCCTCTGTGCCAGTTCAACTTCTTCTTCTACTGATATCAACTCCTCTTTACCAATCTCCTGCAAATACTTGTCGAGTGAAGCACTCTCTCTGTTTGTGATGGACTTGGTAATCTTTAGCTGTCTCATTATACCTCCGAAAAAATTTCCGCAAAGTTAATACTTAATGATGTAATAACAAAATATATTCCATTATGTTATAAACAAGGGATTTATTTTCATAAATCCCATGAGTAATAGCTAATTATGATCGACAAATTTTAGTTTCTAAAATGTAAAGCTGAAGAAAGTCCCGTTCGACTGTATCCCCTCTATCGATCTCAGATCCTTCGCATTGTCGGTAACCTGCCGGACATCTGATGCATTTTTCACCCTTTTCCCATTGATACTGAGAATAACATATCCGTTCATTATTCCAATATCCTTGAATTTTCCGTCGTTCATCTCTGTCACTTTAACACCGTAATCGATGTTATATTTGTCCTTATCAGCGGAACTGAGTGTTTCAAGCCGCGCTCCGAAGATCTCCGCAGAACCTCCCATTTCAGCTGTTACAACACTTGTGTTGCCTGCAACATTTTTCATGACTATTGGTGTTGTAACTTCTTTCCCACCCCTTATATAAGTAATTGTTGCCTTATCACCGGGACGGAGTTTTCCTACCTGTTCCTGCAACTCCTGAGGGGAGCCGACTTCAGTACCATCAAATTTTACAATTACATCGTTCTCCCTGAGACCAGCGGCCTCAGCTGATCCGCCCTTGATAACATTTGTAATCCGGGCTCCCCTGACCTCGTCAAGTTTGTACTTGTCAGCATCTTCCTGAGTAACATCCATAATGTTGACTCCGATAATTGCACGCTGAACTTCGCCAAATTGCTTAATATCGGCAACCACTTTCTTCACAATATTCACAGGGATAGCAAAAGAGTTTCCTGCATAAGCACCGCTTGGTGACAGTATGGCTGATGTAATTCCTACAAGTAATCCTTTCGTATCAACGAGTGCTCCCCCGCTGTTACCCATATTAAGCGCAGCGTCGGTCTGAATGAAGGACTCAATCCTGTAATCACTGTCAAGGATTCCCAGGCTTCTTCCCTTGGCGCTTACAATACCTGCGGTTACAGTTGAGGTAAGGTTAAATGGATTGCCAACCGCAAGTACCCATTGACCAAGCTTTAACTGGTCAGAATCACCGTATTTTATGTAAGGTAAATTTGTGGCTTTTATCTTAAGCAGGGCAATATCAGTACTGGGATCACGACCAATTATGGTAGCATTGAATTTCCTGTTGTCATTTAAAATAACTTCTACGTTATCGGCATTTTCAATAACATGGTTATTTGTAATAATATAACCGTCATCTGTGATAATGACACCCGATCCGTAACCATTTGCCTCTCTGGGTTTGGAGTTGCGGTCACCATAGAACCATTCAATAATGGGGTTATCTGCCTGTCCGCCAACCATTGACTTTGTATGAACATGAACAACTCCATGGACAGTCTGCTCTGCTGCGTACGTGAAATCGATCTGTCCTTCCTGGGCTGACAAAGATGTCATAAGCGCCTCAGCATTTCTAAGATCGACCTTTGAGTATGAGGTATCCCTGGCAGGTGATCCGGAGGGCTTGTCAATAATTTTGGTATAGGCAAACAATGCGATTGCTGCTCCAAGTAGAGCCATTACCAGCGCACCGAAATAATACTTTGCTTTCATAACTTTATTAATTTGTTTAAATTATACATTTATTTCCTGTTTTTACTTCAAATCCGTTTTGTTTCAATTTTTATGCCTCGATAAGAGATTCATATCTTTATAACCTCTTACGAACTTTATTGTTTTACAAAGTTCATGCATTTTTTAACGGCTTTTATTTAATTTACAAACATTTAACAACACTTTAACACTGATTATAAGAGGATTTAACAAATATCAGGCAACAGGTAACGATTTAATTATTATAGACAATCGCAATGATGTTTTTAATCCGGTAATTTCAATAATATAAACAGACTTTGCGATAGAAGGTTCGATATGGGCTGTTGAACAGAATAAGGATTGGCATGACATTTTGACACCAAATTCGTCTGACCGGGGTGGTTGATTCATAACCCCCCGGCCGGGAAAGCAAATTGTAAGCTATCCTATTCCTTAAAGTTGACGGCTATGCCCCTAAAGGGGACTTATTAATTACTACCTTTGCGGCCATATGCTAAAAGAAAAACTTTACGGAAAAACATTAAATGAACTTATCGAAGTAGCCAGGCGACTGGGAATGCCCGGTTTTGCAGCAAAACAGATAGCTGACTGGCTTTACAAAAAGGAGATTAATTCGATTGAGGAAATGACAAATCTCTCAAAGAGAATGAGGGAACTCCTGTCAAATGATTATGAAATCGGCCTTTCAATGCCTGTCAGTTTCTCGGAAAGCAAAGACGGAACCAGGAAATACCTTTATAAAGTCCAAAACGACAAGTTTATTGAAACAGCCTATATTCCTGAAGACGAACGTGCTACAATTTGTGTTTCATCGCAGGTCGGCTGTAAGATGGGATGCATTTTTTGTATGACCGGGAAACAGGGCTTTCAGGGAAACCTGTCGTCAAACGAAATTCTGAATCAGTTCAGAAGTCTGCCTGAATTCAGGAAACTGACAAATATGGTCTTTATGGGCATGGGCGAACCTCTTGACAATATAACCGAACTCATTAAGAGTCTTGATATCCTGACCAATGACTGGGGATACGGGTGGAGCCCTTCCAGGATCACCGTGAGTACCATAGGTCTGTTAAGCAGTATTCGCGAATTTCTTGAAAAAAGCAGATGCCATCTTGCCGTAAGCCTTCACTCTCCTTTTGATGAAGAGCGAAGGAAACTAATGCCAATCCAAAAAACCAATTCCGTGAAGGACGTGCTTGAAATCATAAGGAATTTTGACTTCAATAATCAAAGGAGAGTCTCATTTGAGTACATTCTTTTTGATGGATTGAACGAGACTCCCCGACATGTGAAGGAACTCGCAAGGATTTTAAACGGAATTAAATGCAGGATCAACATAATCAGATTCCATCCAATACCGGGATCATCGTTCGTAAGTCCGGATATGGGAACGGTGATAGCTTTCCGGGATGCTCTCAATGCCAAAGGCATCCTTGCCACAATAAGGGCCAGCAGAGGTGTTGATATCCAGGCGGCTTGCGGACTGCTTTCCACACTTGAGCTGAACAAAGGATAACTACTATGTTTAAGAAATTCATTCCTCTTCTTTTTGGACTATTCTCAATAGCTTCAATCGGCCAGGAGAGATCACTTGAAATCCTGCTGGCCGATTCATCTATGGCAAATGCATCTGTCTCAATTTGTATACTAAATGCATCAGACGGTGAACCTGTTTTCGAACTTAACTCTGAAAAGAGCCTTGCACCGGCATCGATACAGAAGCTTATAACAACATCGGCTGCACTGGAGTTGCTTGGTCCTGACTACACCTTTAAAACAATTGCAGGATGCTCAGGGACATTTAATAAACGAACGGGAAAGCTGACAGGCGATATTGTGATCAGAGGAGGCGGCGATCCAACCCTCGGATCAGACTACTTTGCAGATCATTACAGGGGATTTTTGCAAGAGTGGGTAACAGATATCAGGGATTTTGGAATAAAAGCTGTAGAAGGGAAGGTCTTAACTGACGATTCTTACTATGACTTTCAACCGGTGCCTCCAAAATGGCTCTGGGAAGATTCCGGTAACTATTACGGAGCAGGTGTTTACGGTTTATCTGTTTTCGATAACACTTATAATATTCACTTCCTCACATCAATGGAAGGTTCCCTGCCCGTTATAACAAAAATCTACCCCGCGGAATGCAGGAATGAGATGTTGAATCTACTGACCGCATCAGGTAATACTGACAAAGGATATGTGTTTGCGGCTCCCTATAGTAATAATGGATGGATTGCCGGATCAATACCTGCTAACCGGCAGGATTTTGTGCTTAAAGCATCTGTTACCGACCCTCCCCTGCTGCTTGCAAAAATTTTCAAGAATAAGCTTGACTCTGCCGGGATATCGGTTTCAGGCGTGGCATCGACGGCCAGACTTGAAAAAAGTCATGCTGTTAAAGATTTAACAATTATCTCTGAAAAAATATCTCCTTCGCTTGGCAAAATAATTGAAATATTGAATCATGAAAGTGTTAATCTCTATGCCGAACATTTAACAAAGGAACTTGGTAAATACTTCCATGGTCGGGGTTCAACCTCCGCAGGCATTGATGTAATCAAAACGTTTTTAATCGATTCCGGAATTAACAACGGAATGTTCATTGAAGATGGCAGTGGATTATCGCCTCTTAATGCAGTAACTTCGAAGGGTATGGCCAGGATGCTTTATTACATGAAAAATAAAGGAAAACACTTTAATGAGTTTTACACATCCTTGCCTGAAGCGGGTAAAGAAGGAACAATGAAAAATGGATTCAAAGACCCTGTTTTCGATTCAAACCTGAGAGCAAAAAGCGGCTCTATGACCAGGGTAAGGAGTTACGCGGGCTACTTTAATACATTATCAGGTAAAGAACTGACATTCTGCATTATTGTAAATAATTTCACTGGTCCTTCCGTTAAAATAATTACAGGAATTGAATCGATCCTGAAGGAAACGATACTTAACAGATAACCATTTCAGGATTTGTTTCAATGATTAGATTATCTTTGCGCCCGCATTTCTTTTTATAGGGAAATAACAAAACAGAGATAGAAGGTTGATGAATAATATAGTAGCTCTCCGAAAATGTGAGGAGTATGAGATAAGTGAGGTATATAACAATATTTCAGAGATCTATCAAACATGCCAGGGTCCGGAACTTAGAAACAAAAAAGTCCTTGTTAAACCAAATCTGTTATCTGATAATCTTCCGGATAAATGCATAAGTACACATCCGGTAGTATTTGAAGCAATGATCCGGTTTCTCAGGGAGAAAGGGGCTGAAGTGGTTGCGGGAGATTCACCTGCTGTGCATACGAGAGGTTTTAAACCCGTAAATTCAGGAATATATGGTGTTTGTGAAAGGACGGAAACTCCGTGGATCGACTTTACCAGTGATCCTTCATCCGTAAAACTTAAAAATGGTAAAATAAGGATTGCCTCCATAGTAAATAACGTTGACCTTATTATTTCTCTTCCGAAGCTTAAAAACCACGAGCTCGTTTATTTTACCGGTGCCATAAAAAACTCACTCGGCCTCATTCCCGCATTCTCCAAGGCAAAGCAGCACGCATTACATCAGAACAGGGAAAGTTTCAGCAGGTTTCTGGTCGACCTTAATGAAGTTGTCACACCTCATTTCTTCCTGATGGACGGCATTTTTGGGATGGAGGGACGGGGTCCGGGTCAGGGAATACCCATAAAGACCGGGGTACTGATTGGATCAACAAATCCCCTCGCCCTTGATATCATTGCAAGTTCGGTTGCAGGCTATGATCCTAAAGAGATACCGACAAACAGGATTGCGCTGTCAAGAAGAAAGTGGTTAAACTCTATTGAAGAAATTCGCTATGATGGACCTGAGATAAAAACAGTAATTAAAAAGGATTTTAAAAAGATTCCCATCTCATCAGACAAAAATATCTCAATTGAGTTTCTGAAAAACCGGATAAAATTCCTTAGGAAGCTTGACAGGAGACCTGTATTTATTCATACCAACTGCACCGGATGCAGGGAATGTATCAAAATTTGCCCCAGAAATGCACTGACAATGCACCCGGTAATTGACAATTATGTCATCCTTACTGATTCAAAATGCATCAGATGTTATTGCTGCAGTGAAGTTTGCAAGTCAAATGCCGTACTTATCAAAAGAAAGGTATTCGGTGTTTGAAAAACCGGAATTTTATACGTCAATCCTGGCAAATTTTGCATGAGCCTCGATAAACTCCCTTCTTGGAGGTACTTCATCACCCATCAGCATTGAGAAAATACGATCGGCTTCAGCTGCACTTTCGATTGTGATTTGCTTAAGTGTTCTAGTCTCCGGATTCATAGTTGTTTGCCATAGTTGTTCCGCATTCATCTCACCAAGACCTTTGTATCTTTGAATACCTACTGAAGATTCTTTCCCCTGTCCCAATTCACTTACTGCGGCAGCACGTTCCTCTTCGGTCCAGCAGTACTGCTCATTCTTTCCTTTCTTTACAAGATACAAAGGAGGCATTGCAATAAACAGATATCCTCCTTTGATAAGATCCTGCATATATCTGAAAAAGAAAGTCATAATAAGAGTATCAATATGAGATCCGTCAACATCGGCATCGGTCATACATATTATCTTATGGTATCTTAATCCGGCAGTGTTGAGCGCTTTGCTGTCTTCATCTGTTCCGATATTTACACCCAGAGCAGTAAAGATATTCTTAATCTCTTCACTTTCATATATCCTGTGCTCCATTGCCTTTTCAACATTGAGTATCTTACCTCTCAGAGGCAGAATAGCCTGAAACCGGCGGTCGCGGCCCTGCTTTGCTGTCCCGCCTGCAGAATCACCTTCCACCAGAAATAACTCACATTTTTCGGGGTCGCGGTCAGCACAATCGGCAAGTTTACCCGGAAGACCAGAACCTGAGAGTACAGTTTTTCTCTGGACCAGCTCTCTTGCTTTACGGGCAGCATGACGGGCAGTTGCAGCAAGGATTACCTTCTGAACAATAATCCTTGCGTCTTTAGGATTCTCCTCAAGGTAATTTGTTATCATGGTGCTTACAGCCTGGTCAACCGCGCCCATCACCTCCGAATTGCCGAGCTTTGTTTTAGTCTGTCCTTCAAATTGAGGTTCCTGAACTTTTACTGAAATTATTGCAGTAAGACCTTCCCTGAAATCATCACCGTTAATATCGAACTTCAGCTTTGAAGTAGCACCGGAATCTTCGGCATATTTCTTCAGGGTCCTTGTCAATCCGCGTCTGAACCCTGCAAGATGTGTCCCGCCTTCAATAGTATTAATATTGTTTACATAAGAATGAACATTCTCGGAAAATGAGTTATTGTACTGTAAGGCAATCTCCACCGGAATCTCGGTTTTATCAAAGGAAATGTGAATAGGAGCTCCTATTAATCTCTCTCTGTTAGCATCAAGATATTCAACGAATTCCTTAAGCCCGAGAGATGATTTGAACTCCTCATAGCGGGCCTTGCCTCCATTGCCGTTTTCAACAATATCCCTTTCGTCTTTAATTGTAAGCAGGATTCCCTTGTTAAGAAATGAGAGCTCCCTCAGTCTTGCCGTCAGGATCTCAAAGTTGAATTCTGTAGTCTGGAAAATCGTCGAATCCGGTTTAAATTTAATAATAGTCCCCGATTTATCGGTTTCACCTATTACATCGACTGCAGTAATCGGCTTTCCCTTCTCATATTCCTGCTTGAAGATCTTCCCTTCCCTCATTACTATTGCATCGAGGTGACTCGACAGGGCATTTACGCATGACACACCTACTCCGTGGAGCCCGCCGGATACTTTATAAGAACCCTTATCAAATTTCCCGCCTGCATGTAATACTGTCATGACAACCTCAAGGGCCGATTTCTGTTCTTTTTCGTGCAAGCCGGTCGGAATACCCCGACCATCGTCAATAACCGTCAGAGAGCCGTCTATGTGTATAATTAAGTCAATTCTTGAGCAGTAACCTGCAAGAGCCTCATCGATGGAATTATCAATAACTTCATATACAAGATGATGCAGCCCTTTTATCCCAATGTCCCCAATGTACATTGCAGGCCTTTTCCGCACAGCTTCAAGACCTTCCAGTACCTGAATACTCTCAGCAGAGTATTCAGCCGCGTCCTGCAATTTTTTCTCAATTTCAGTCATCGTTCTATAATTTTCTTTTATCAAAATAATTTGTTCATATCAACACTTATCAGTGCTTCATTTTTAACCTTATAAATAATTGATTTAATGAAGATTAATTAATTATGCAAAGATAACTTATTTTATTGGTTTTTTTAGTTAAAACGGGTTAAAAGTATTCACAATTTGACAAAGAAATTAACACGTTCAAACTGGTAATAATTGTTGTCTTATTTGTTTATACCCCCATTTGCTGTTTCCCCCTCTGCCTCGCAAACTCGGCATCTCCCCCAGGGGGGGAGAAAAATATACGTGCTGCATGACCGCTGTTGCAAAGTCGTCTGACCGTTGCACCGTTACGCCGTTAGCCTTCCCTTACGCCGTTGAGCCTTACAAACTATAGCTGAATCCCAGCATAAAATTGAACATCTGTGACGGGTAATAAGCCCATTCATAATACCTGTCATAAGAGATGTTATTGACTTTAACCCAGAATGAAAGGATTTTTGTATACCTGTACTCTGCACTAAGGCCCAGATTTACGTGGGCTGGCTTGTCAATTACGAGAGGGGTCAGTGTCGACCATCCTGTAGGACTCTCACTGCTCATGAGCTTTCTCTTTCCAAGAAGAGTGAATTCAGCACCTGCGATAATCTTGTTGCGCAGATTATAATTCAAACCTATCACTCCATCCCAGTTGGGTTTGTTCCATGCAAACTCATTTACCGAGAGAGTATATTTATAATAATTTGCCCCTATATTAAACGAAAGCTTGTTTGACAGGGCGCCACTTAATTCACTGTGGATATTAAACAATTCTGCTTCATCGGGTACAACAATAAAGTGATTCCCTCTTTCTATCCTCGAAAGGGTATCGGGGAAAACAATATTTGAAAATAAGAGAAGGTCGTTGATCAGGGAATATGATAGTGAAGCCAGATAAGTACCTCCTATTCCGTTATTCCCCTTCAAGCCTGCAGAAATGATCAGGGAATGATCTGTATTGGGTACCCTGAACAGACTTCCATCTGGCACCAGGTATGGATTTTTAGTGATTACGCTCATCGGGTCGTTATTTTCAAGCTTCCCGCTCAGTCCGACAAAAAATCTCATGTATTCAGGAACAACACTGAATCCAAAATCGATATCAGGATAAAAATGAAGTTTTGCACCCGTTGTAAGGTTTCTCTCAAGCACAAGCTGCAAACCAAGATTAAAATTCCATTGATTTGTGCTTTTTCTTAAGAACGGATTGATGGAAAAAATGTATTCAGGTTTCAGATAAAGGGAATCGGACAGCTTGTAATGATCGAATTTCAAATCCGAACCGACATAAAATCCTCTGAATTGTTTTGCCATCATTCCTGAAAATACGGTGTGGTTAGAGGTTCTTTCTGTCATATTATGAAAGAAATCATACCCGAAGCTAAAATCATAAGAAAAGTCGGCCGAATCGAGATTGAGCGAAGAGAAGCCTACTTTTGCACCTGCATCATAGTAATTCAGCTTAACATCTTTCTTAATAGGCTCGTAAGCTGTCACCTCGGTATTATAGCCGTAAGCGTACCTTGTCCTCTGCATGAAATTGCCTGAAATATCAAGAATGCTTTTATTGAAAAATACTTTGCCGAAAAGTGTAGCGTCATTGTCCATGAATCCTGCAGGCACCCTCTGTTTGTTTTCGAGCGGAACCCTTCCATCTGACGAATAATGCTTTGCATAAAATCCAATAGCTCCTTTTTTCGAACGATGGTTAGTGATACTTAATTCTGCGAGCGGAGTATTGTTATTACCTAACCCCGCTTTCACGTAACTCTTGTACAGTTTTGGCAGCGGATCGGAAAGAAGTGAAGCCGGTTTTATTGGATTTATGGAATAAGAGGGAGAGAATGGTTTGGATGTCACAACATAACTGAACGAGGGATTTACGCTTGCTGTGTCATTTATCTCAGGCAGATAACTTTTCTTCTTTACATCGGGAAGAGATGGTCTGTAAGGATTGTAAAGTGTAACTTCCCTTTTGAGTTCTTTCTGCTTTTCCTGTGCCTGACCATGAAGCGGCAGCAAGATGACAGCAATCAGGGTCAGTATTATAAATAATTTTCTTATCATCTTGATTTCTAATTTTTTATCATTCTTTTCCACCTTCTTTCAAGCTAACATTACTTTAACCCAACCTAATTGACTTCATCAAGCGAGGCAAGCTTTGCCCTGACCTCGTCAAGGATTCCGTCATTATCTATCGTGTAATACTCCTTAAGACTTTGAAGAGTAGCCCTTGCCTGCAGAGAATCTCCCTTTTTAATACTTATATCAGCAAGCAGCAGGAACATCTTTGCCATCCAAAACTGATGAGGTGAATTCTGGTCAATGAACTGTGTCACTATTTTTTCGGATTCGTCGATGCTGCCCTTCTTAAACAATAGTTCTGCAACCCTGTATTTGGATTCAGCCCCTTCGGTGCTTGTAATTTCTGTGGCTGTTTTCCTGAAATCGGAAAGAGCGTCGTCAAATTCGTTAAGACTGTATTTTGCCTTCCCTCTGATAAATATGGCCTCACGGACAAGCTCCTGCGGCATATTTGACGAAGAAATAATCTTATCTGCCGCTTTTATACTACCTTCTGCATCTCCTTCCTGAAAAGCTGAGTTTAATTGCCCTTTCAATGCAATCAGCTTCTTTTCGGATGTTGCAGAAACCTTTTCAAGTTGTTCGTAATAGTCAAATGCTTCCTGGTATTCCTCTTTCGCATAAAGTATTGAAGAGGCCGCGATAAGCGCCTGTTCCATAAACTGGTTACCCTGACTCTTAACTACCTCGCGGTACAGATCGAGCGCTTCATCCGATTTGCCTGATGAGTTAAGGCATTCGGCAAGGTAGAACTGGGCATTCAACCTGAAACTTCCGTTTTGAAATTCATTCAGATAGTTCCTGAATACTTCAATAGCTCTGTCACATTTACCGGTAATGTAGAGGTTTTCGCCGGAAGCATAGAGCATGGAATCCTTCTCGGTCACATTCACATCGCCATATCCGAGTGTTTTGACATAAGCAAAATAGCTTGCCACATCATTCATGTCAACATACGCATTTTTTAAACCTGTCAGGGCATACCTTGCTTCAGGTGTCGATCTGTAGTTCTCTATAACTTTTTTAAACTGGGCTACTGATTTTTCATTCTCGCCCATGTTGTAATACAGCAACCCAAGCTGCACAATGGCTCTGGGTACGAAAGGACTTGACTGGTAGTTGGCGATAACATTTATAAAATCTGCCTCACCGTGCCTGTAATCTTCCAGTACCTGGTAAGCTCTTCCTCTTTCAAAGATCGCATTGGGAACATATGACGAGGAAGGATATCTTGCAATAAGTGAAGTCAGTATGTCGATTTTACCTTTTTGATTATTCGTGAGTCCAAGGCAAAAACCCTTCTGATACATGGCATAATCAGCCTCAGCTTTGCCCAGGTCGATCACTTTGTCATAGTAACTTATTGCCTGCGGGTAGCTTGTGGTTATAAAATAACAGTCAGCGATCCTGATTTTCGTGTCGGTCTGAAGCTCAGGCTTGAGGTTTGCACTCCCCGATTCAAAGCTTTTAAAGTGGCTGAGCGCCCCGTTATAATCCTTGAGGTTGAACAGGGTATAAGCCAGATTATATCTGATCATTTTGTATTCCTCCAGGGTTGATGATCCGGGAATACCCATGAAAAGCTCGTAATCATCCATTGCATCTGCATACTCTCCCAGCCTGTATCTTGCTTCGCCCCTCCAGTAAATTGCCCTTGCCCGGAATTCCCTGTTATATTTTTCGTATTTAAGCGATTTATTGAAAAAATCTATCGACTGATCAAGTTGCATATTGTTCAGCAGCTCGAGTCCTCTGAAAAATGCAACGCGCTGATAAGCCTCCTCAAGCCTGCTGTCCTTATTCTTAATCTTGTCGAGTGCCGTAAGTGCAGCCTGGTAATTCTTGATCTCGGTAAATGTGGCAACCAGATAATTATAAGCCTCCTTTATTTTATCCGACCCGGGGTAAAGTTCTATATATTCCTGGAATGCCGCTATTGCTTCCCCAAAAGGTGAAGAAGAAGTCTCGTAGGTAAGCTTTGCATAATTGAAAAGAGATTCTTCCTTCAGATCTTTGTCAAAATCCATTTTTGCAGATTGCCCGAAAGCAAACTGAGCCCTCTTCCTGTCGCCCTTCTGAATGTAGCAATCACCAAGTACAAACCAGATATTCTGACTCAGTTCATCTGATCTTGCTCCGGTTTCAAGCAATACTTTAATAGCTTTGTCATAATTGCCGGTTTTATAATAGCAATAACCGAGCTGGTATTTATCCTCTCTTTCGCTGGTCTTCGATCCGGCTGCATATTGTTCCAGATATAATAAGGCATCCGTGTAGTTTCCCTGATTGTAATAAGCATCCCCGATAAATCTGTACAGCTCCACAGCTCTCCCTTTTGGGGCGGATTTAACAAGATCAGGCGCTATTTCAAGGATCCCGTTATAGTCTTTATTGAGATATAAAATCTGAGCAATATAAAAGGGTACTATCGGTCCGAAAGTCTCATCTTTTCTTAACTTCATGAAACCATCGAGTGCAAGCTGATAGTTTTTCTGCTCGTAGGCAATTTGCGAATAATAGTAAACAGCCGGTGCTGTATATTCCGTATCAATATCTTTTATTTCTGAAAACATAGTCTGTGCTTTGGCTTTATCATCTTTCACATAGAGGGAATAGCCATATCTGAAATAATATTCAGGAAGTTTTTCGCTTTTTAGCTCCTGTCTGTCCACTGTATCGTAGTATGCTGCGGCTTTTCTGTAACTCCTGTTCTGATAGAAATAATCGCCAAGAGCCATTCTTGAATTATTGATTTCCGGACTTTCCGGATGGGTTGAAATAAACATTATCATCCTGTATTCCGAATCAGGATTGAAAAGCTTCAGCGCTGAAATTGCAGCATAGTACTCAGCTTCATCAAGCCTGATAGCACCCGATTCATCACCGTTTTTAACATAGGTGTCAAAAAGCTTTATCGCGGCTGCATACTTTTCCTTATTGAAAAGATCCATCGCTCTGTTAAAGTCCGAACCAATATCAGCTCCCGCAAAGGAAACCTGTGGCAATACCTGAGAAACAAATGCAAACAGGAAGCTTAATATCAACAATATATTTTTTCTGTTCATAACTAATGCTTTTTGGCTTTTTATTATTTTGACCAGCCTGGTGGCAGGAATTTGTTTTTGTCAATAACATCTTAATAATAAGCCATATATGATAATATTCGATTAATTAGGCAATGACAAAATTACAATTATTAAACGGCGGCTGCCGGGCTTTATTACTGATTTTATTAACATATAAATGTTAATTATCAATTCTTTCATTATTTTGCAGTTCAAATATTTCAGAAATGGAGGAACCCCAATCCGACAAGAAAATTATTGAACTGACTGACTGTAATATATGGCAGCAGGATCACCTTGTTTTGACAGGAGTCAGCCTGGGTATTGACAAAGGTGAATTTGTTTACCTTGTCGGGAAAGTCGGAAGCGGAAAAACAAGTCTTATAAAGACAATTAATGCCCAGTTACCCTTGAAAGAAGGGACAGGATTCGTGGCCGGCTATAGTCTCACCGATCTGAAGCCGAGAGAGATCCCTTTCCTGAGGCGGAAGCTTGGCATAGTCTTTCAGGATTTCCAGCTTCTGATCGACAGGTCGGTCAATGATAATCTTGAATTTGTCCTTAAAGCAACAGGGTGGAAGGATAAAAAGGTAATCGAGGCAAGGATAAAAGAGGTGCTTGAAAAGGTCGGGCTTGGCCTGAAAGGCTATAAAATGCCGCATCAGCTTTCAGGCGGGGAACAGCAGCGTGTTGTTATAGGACGCGCTTTACTGAACGATCCTGTTATTATTCTTGCTGATGAGCCAACAGGGAACCTCGATCCTGAGACTTCGGAAGGTATTGTGAGGCTTCTCAGGGATATAAGCAGTACCGGAAGGGCAGTAGTTATTGCCACCCACAATTATACCCTCCTCAAGAAATTCAGCGGCAGGACCATAAAATGTGATAATGGAAAGATCATTGAGGTCAAGGAAGACGAGGAAATAGAACTTGAAAAGCTGTAAAGTAACATAATCAGGTTCAAATCAAGCCTGCTGGCATTTCAGGCTAAATTCGAATACCTTCCTCCACTCCCTTCCTTCGGGTGTGTCGAGCAATGTTGTATTGTGCCAGATACTGATAAATAATCCTCCTGCCTTTCTTGTCTCATTTATCATGTTACGGATAATTTCCCTCGCTGCCTCCGGCTGCAGTCTTTTGTACCTGGCCAGGGTAACATCCATCACCTGAAAAGGATAGATCCTCAGATTTGTGAGCTTGTCCTCAATGACATCATAAAACGTTACAGGACTTGCAATTCCGGCCCTGAAACCCTGTTCATCCGGGTAGCCCATAGAGTAATCTTCAATAATTCCGGCCGCCGAGATATTCCTGTAAGACCCTGGCATAACTATCTTTAAAAAATGGAACCTGCTGCGGGTGACTGTGCTCTCCAGAATAGATTTCAGCCTTTTTAGTTCTGCGCTTACAGTTTGAAAGTCTGTGGAAGCTTTAAAAGAAGGATGAAGTCCGATCTTAAAATTGCTGCCAATCCCCTTGATAAGTTTCCTGTAATCCTCATTTTTCCAGGATGGATTATTTTCATAATCAGAGCGTCCGCCAACCGGGAAAAAGAACCTTGTTTCAGCATTGTTTCTTCCAATATTATCAATCAGGTAGTCAAAGACCTCATACGGATCTTTTTCATTCCCGGTCAGGCAGCCAAGGCGTTTCTCTGCATTCCCTTTCCCCGTAGCAATATCCTGCAAAAACCCGCTGATATTTCCAATCAGGGTTCTGCCCCGGAAGGCAAACGGTTCATCGATATCTATGGTAGTAAGTGCTTTAAATTCATTTGCTTTAAATGAGAGTTTCTGATATTTTCTGACAAGCAGTTTTGCCAGTTCCTTTGCCCAGAGGTTTATCACCGGTAATCCGAGAAATCCATTCTTAAATGCCAGCGACTGCCCTGCACAAAACCTTCCATGTTTGTCAGGTTCGAATTTCAGATATTCTTCATACCTGGTTACAAGATAAAATGATGCAGCAAAAATGTCGAACGGCAGATCGGAATCATCTCCATTCTGGAAAAAAACAGGCAGGCTCTGCCATTCTGTTACCCTGACTTCCTGGATCCTGATTCCTTTTTCGAACAATATACTTGCCGGACTTATCTTTAGTGAACCGGGGATAGTTTTACATGTATAATTAATAACACAGCTTTTCCCCAGTTTGCGGCGGTCAGTTACAATTTCCCACGACAGCCCAAGGATTTCATTCAGGAGAAGATCAGCAATATAACCTAACCGTGGTACTTTACTGGTTGTAAATATTTTAACAGGTCCGGGTAGCATATATACAAATTTAAATAATTAAATTGTTATATTTGCGCCCTTATTAACAAAGTGTATTCCAAAAAGCGTAAAAATTCTTTTCCCCGGTCTGCTTATGAGTTCATTAGTGCAGGGATCATATATCCATCGCTCCCGGAACCACATCAATCTAAAATAAATGATACAATTTGAAGAATTGGGATTTACTCCCGGTATTATCAAAGCCGTGAAGGAGCTTGGTTTTGATAGTCCGATGCCAGTACAGGAAAAAGTTATCCCTCTTATGCTCGGAGATCCGTGTGATATAATTGCACTGGCACAGACAGGTACTGGAAAAACAGCTGCTTTCGGCCTTCCGCTTATTCAGACTACTGATACACAATTAAATGTAACACAATCACTTATACTTTGTCCAACACGCGAATTATGCATGCAGATCTCAGGCGATCTTAATGATTATGCAAGGTTTACAGGAAAGCTGAGCATACTTCCCGTTTATGGCGGTGCTAGCTACGAAAATCAGATAAGGAGCTTAAAAAAGGGTGTTCATATAATTGTTGCAACACCGGGACGGCTGATAGACCTTATTAAACGCGGGGTTGTAAAACTGTCATCCGTGAAGACCGTCATCCTTGATGAAGCTGACGAGATGCTTAATATGGGTTTTCTCGACAGTATAAATGAAATTCTTGAAGAGGTACCGGAGGGAAGAAGAACACTTCTTTTTTCAGCAACGATGTCTTCGGAGATAGGAACAATCGCCAGAAAATACATGAATAAGCCTGTCGAAATAACTATCGGAACCAAAAATGCTTCGGCTGAGAATGTAAGTCACGGTTACTACCTTGTTCATGCCAGGGATAAATATAAAGTGCTGAAACGGATTGCTGACTCGGAGCCCGAAATCTATGGAATAATCTTTTGCCGTACACGCAAGGAGACACAGGAAGTAGCTGAAAACCTTATAAATGACGGATATAATGCTGATGCATTGCATGGCGATTTGTCGCAAGCCCAGAGAGATATAGTAATGCAGAAGTTTCGCGTCAGAACTCTGCAGCTTCTGGTTGCAACCGATGTAGCAGCCCGGGGTCTGGATGTCGATGATCTTACTCACATCATAAACTACAGTCTGCCGGATGATACTGAAGTGTACACACACCGGTGCGGACGAACGGGAAGAGCTGGAAAAACGGGGATCTCTCTTTCGCTTGTACATCTGAGAGAACGGCAAGCCCTTCAGCAAATCGAACGGAGAGTAAAGAAGCCCTTTAAATCTCTTCCTATCCCGACAGGGACTGAAATATGCGGGAAACAATTATTTCACTGGACCAGAAAGCTTGAAACCGTCGAAACAGAACATCAGGAGATTGAGAAATTTCTTCCTTTAATAGAAGAAAAACTTTCATCACTCGACAGGGAAGAACTTCTGAGAAGAGTTGTCTCTCTTGAGTTTAACAGGTTCCTTAACGATTACCGCTATGGGGAAGATATTATCTCACCTGTTCAGGAGAAAGGCTCCATCAGGTCGGAAAGAGGAGAACCATATCGCCGGGGCGCCGGGAATTATTCAAGATTGTTCATCAACCTCGGAAAATCGGATGGTTTTTTTCCTGAACAGTTAATCGAGCTTATCAATAAGAATACAACCGGGAAGAAAATACCTATCGGAAAAATAGATCTGATGCGAACCTTCTCATTCTTTGAAGTTCAGGAAGAATATGCTGCTGATCTGATAACAGCCCTCAACAACTCACGGTTCATGGACCGTAGGGTGGCAGTTGAGATCGCACAGCCAAAACCTGAAGGCTCAGAACCGGAAATCCACGGCGAGAAAAGAAGAGACCGTAAACCCGAAAAATGGCTTGACAGAAAAAATAAAGGCAATTCTGAAAGGAAGGATAAGGGCTTCAGAAAAAAAAGAAAAGATCACCGTAAAGAACATAAAAACCGGTAATTCTAATCTCTCTGAATCCCTGTATCACAGAGGAAAATAGAGGGAAGGAAATTTATTCTACCTGCTCAGGTAATCGTCATACAGGACCTGAAGATATGATTTACCATATAGCTCAGCCCGTTCCGGGCTTTTCCCGTACCTGAAAACCGGCCTGCCAAGCTTATGATCGTATATAACCGTCGAAGTGTCAGTGATAAATGCAAAACCCTCATTAAAGCAATAAAACGCGAAAGAATCGGATTCTTCCGACAAGAGATCCTTGCCAAATGAAAAGTCACCCCGAAGACTAAGCTGATCAAGGAGCGTGACAGGAATATCGACCTGGGAGCCAAACTTTTGAACTATCTTCCCATGCTCATTTACCGCACCTCCGATCCAAAGCATCGGGATTTTGTAAATTTCCTGGGAGTAAACGAAGTCATTCTGTGAATTCCTCCGGCAATGGTCAGCAACCAGTATTACAAGAGTATTTTTCCACCAGGTTGTGGTTTTAGCCCAATTGATAAATTCTCCAAGTGTCCTGTCAGTAAAATATACTGAGTTTTTAAATTTTGTCAGCATATCGTTCCCTTTAAAAACCGGTTCCATCGGCACTCCGAACGGTTCATGGCTCGAAAGTGTAAGTACGACATTAAAGAATGGCTCCGATATCGTTTTCATCGAGTCCTTCAGAGTCTCAAAAAGCACATCATCATGGACTCCCCATTTGGATTTGTATTCGGCATGATCAAAATTGTCCTTTGTAATGACCTTTTTAAAGCCCGAGCCTGTGATAAACGAATCAAAATTGGCAAAATTCAGATCGCCCCCATACCAGAAAGCACTGTTGTAGTTTAATCCATTCATTATTTTGACAAGCCCCTGAAGGGATTGTGTTTTCTTCTGCTCATTTATTATAGAAGTTGCAGGTTGGGCCGGATAACCGTTAAGGATTGCCGGCAGAGCTTTTTCAGTGCGGTTGCCTGAAGCATAGAAATTCGAAAAAAGTACGCCTTCACCTGAAAGCTTGTTCAGGTTCGGCGTGGTTAACGAATCTCCGCCCAATGGACCAACAAGCGAGTTTCCAAAACTCTCAAGAATAATTATAAGTATGTTTGGGGTAAGATTATTTAGTACTTTTTCAGGAGTCCCTTTCTTTTCCGTAATCGATTCAACAATCCTGCGGGCTTCAGGCAGATCCCCAAAGGCATATGGATTAAGGGAAGGATGACGATTAAATACCGAGTTCCCGACATTCCAGATCACATTCATTGCCGTATGATTCAGGAACATGTTATCACTAAAATATACAGAGCGGGCATTTACGGGCACTTCCCCCACCCCGCCTCTGATTGGGATTACGAGAGATCCGCAAAACACCGTAAAAAGAAGTGTGGCAGGGATTTTCTTCCAATCATTATCCTGCTCAATGTAAAGCCTTTCGACTAACTTTTTATACAAAAGCATAAATAACAACGTTATTCCGATAACGGTAGCAGCGAACGCAATTATCTGGAAAGTAGTTACTGAAGCGGCTGCGTCCTGCGGGTTTTTCAGATACACCAACGCTGTAATATCCATCCGGAAGCCCCAATATGTATATAATGTAGTGTCTCCCGCCATAATAATTGAAGAGACAAATATTATTATAAGTGTGTACCATCCCATAAAACGAATGAACCAGTTTCCGGGAATTCTGATTTCTGCAATCGTGGCAAGGAAAGGCAATACCATCAGATAAGCTGTTGCTGAGATATCCAGCTTTATCCCATGCCAGAATGTAGAAGCCAGTGAAGCAAAACTGAATTGAAATGCTTCCTGATAATGGGTAAAAATGAAGAAAAGTCGTGCAAAAAGAAAAAACACAATTAAAAAAACCACATAGACACCAAGTGCGAGGAATCTTTTTCTCATACTTCTCTTATAGTTTCCTTAAGTTTGGGTAGTTTTCTTGAATTATTTATGTAAAATAATATCAATGAGCCTGTTATAATTATCATACCTGATATTGTAAGCCATTCCGGGTTTTCTCCCGGTACAAGCAGCCAGCTTAAAACCGCCCCTACAACCGGTATAATAAACTTCCATAGATTAAGTTCGGATACTTTGACTCCCGGCCGCTGAAGCAGTCTGAACCATATTGAGAAAGCGGCCGCCGACATAAAGCTCAGCCATAACAGGTCGATCCAGTATTCCCACGGCATTACGGAACTAGATGTGCCTTCAAATGGTATCGATATAAGAAAAATTATTAACCCGCCCATCCCGAGAGAGGCTGAACTTAGTACCAGGGGATTCATGCCTTTGCTTTTGAGAGAGACAATTACGTTGCTTGTTGCCGTTGCAATATTAGCAATGAGAATCAATATCACCCCAAGGAATTCAATTGCTGTACCCATTTTCAATGCCTGTCTTCCGGCACTTATGAGAATAACTCCTGAAATGCCGAAAATTATAGTTATTATTTTGGGCCTCGTCAGTTTGTCCTCTTTGTGCATCATGGCAGCCACAAGCGCTGTTACAAGAGGTTGGGATCCGACGATGACCGCTCCGAGAGCGCCCGGGATAAGGTCCATTCCGATATAGAACAAAATATAATTAACAAGGGTTTGAAGCACGGTCACCAGGATCACTACATTCCTGTGTTCCTGTACCATTTTAATATATTCTGAGGGTTTAACCGTAAATGGAAGGATCATCAGTCCTGAAATCATAAACCTTGTTCCTGCAAAATGCAGCGGGGAATCATACTGCAATCCAAGCTTGATGCATGCATAGGCAGTCGACCACAGAAGGCAGGCGATTACTGCCCAGAATATTGTATTCCCCCTGATGTTCAATAAAAAATTATTAAGGCGCAAATATCTGAAAAAAAATCATTTTCCCACAATGTTCCAGACAGGAGGTTCAAGACCCAGAAGGTTTTTAACAAAGAAATCCCGCCGTTTTCTTTCACCATAAACCCCGCCGCTTGTATGACGTGCTCCGGGGAGGAATACATAATCAAAATCCTTATTTGCTTTAATTAATGCATTAACCAGCTGTACGGTTGAAGAAGGATCAACGTTGTTATCCATTTCCCCGTTCAGCAACAGCAAACTGCCTTTCAGCCGCCACGCATTTTCAACATTCGACGACTCTGCATATTCTTCACCTACAGGCCAGCCCATCCATTGTTCGTTCCACCACATTTTGTCCATCCGGTTATCGTGGCATCCACACGAAGCAACTGCAACTTTGTAGAATTCGGGATGGAAAAGAACTGCTCCGGCTGCATTCTGACCTCCTGCCGAAGTCCCGTAAACGCCTACCCTCTCAAGGTCCATATATGGGTACTTTGCAGCTGCTGCTTTCATCCATAGTATCCTGTCGGGAAAGCCTGCGTCCTTTATGTTCTTCCAGCAGACATCATGAAATGCCTTTGAACGGTTGGATGTTCCCATACCATCGATTTTTACTACAATAAATCCCAGTTCGGCAAGCTGATTCATGCTGCTGGCAGCCGGTCTGAAACTCTTGGGAACAAAACTGTCGTGAGGGCCTGCGTATATATCCTCGATCACAGGGTAGTTCTTTGAAGGATCAAAATTGACAGGTCTGATTATTATTCCCCAGATATCAGTTACACCATCCCGTCCCTTGGCAACAAACACCTCAGGCAGCTTTATACCTGTTTCAAGGAATTTCGAAATATCTGCCTCTTCAATTACCATCAGCATGCTTCCGTCTTCTGATCTACGCAGAACTGATACCGGAGGCGCATCTGCTCTGGACCATGAGTCAACAAAGAATTTCTTATCCTGTGAAAATGTTACTTCATGGTTTCCATCGCCATCTGTCAGCAATGTCAAACCCGTGCCGTCAAAATTAATTCTGTAAAATCTGATCAGATATGGATCACCGGGCTCTTTCCCGCTTGCCCCGAAAACGATCTGTCTCTTCTTCTCATCAACATATGAGACCTGCCTCATTACCCACTCACCGCCGGTGATCTGGTTTTTTACTTTCCCGGTTTCAGAGTCATACAGGTAGAGGTGATTCCATCCATCCCTTTCGGATGCCCAGATTATCTCTGACGTCCCTTCGGCATTGTACCTGTACATCTTTCCGCTGTAGTCAAAGAATGTTGGCGACGTTTCATTAATTATGACTTTTGATTCCCCGGTATTTGCATCGACCCTTATCACCTGGTACACCTGGTGACCCCTTTTGTTATACTCAAAAGTGAAATAACTGTTGTCTTTGCTCCAGGTGATATTATTTATCGAATACTGATTCAGAAGGCCGGTGTCATCAACTTTAATATTGAGCCTCGATTCGATGTCAAAAAGCTGGGGATATTTCTGAGGAATGGCATCACCCGGTTTCTGGTATTCGTATGAATAATGCTTTGGCTGGAACTGGTCGGTAGGAGATGATTCAATATAATGTATCATGTGTTTTTCTGCAGGTTCGACCAGGTATGCAACAAGTTTCTTCGAATCGGGTGACCATTTTATATTGGAAGAGTAGTACTCCCCCAGTCCGCCATCGATACTAATCTGATATTCTTTCTGGTCATCAGCTGATTTTATCCAGACATTGAAATTCTTAATAAATGCGGTCCATTTTTTGTCGGGTGATTGGACAGGTTTATCCTCAAGTTCATCCCTGAATCCCCAATCCCAGGTGTTTTCCCTTGTCCGCTCCGTAATCTTGTCCCTTTTGGTTATTGAGTAGTCCCTGAGATTGCATATCCAGTTATAACCATCATAGCTGAATGCAAAGCTGTTAAGCCTGTCTGAGAACACAATATTTTTTATAGGCAGTTTCCCAGGTTCTGCCTTTTTACCTGTAGCTGGTTCAAATGCCGAAGCAAATTTCTTCTGGTCAAAGGCTTTCTTCTTTGTAAGGTTCCCGGCGTTAACAATCATATATTCTGTCCCGCCTGGTGTTAAGTTTTCATACAGAAAGTTATTTGTGTTCCCTATCCAAACCGGATCGACATTGCCATAATATACTTTGTCCGATGTAAGTTTTATCAGGTCATCAGCCCGCTTATAAACATCCTGAGAAATCTGCGGCAGGACTGTTAATGTCGAAAGAAATAATGTTAAAGTGATTCCGAATGCGAGCTTTCCGCTTTTCATTTCCAGTGTAATTTAAAAGATGCGGCTAAAATTAATAGAAATTGAATTCAGATAAGCTGATCAAAAAGATTTAAACATTATAACCGCTATTAACAGGGTTTTTAAAACCTTTTAATAAAGTCTCGACCTCTCCCCAACCCCTCCCCCGGAGTGGGAGGGGCTTAAAAACCAGTAGTTTAAGTCCCCCTCACACTCAGGGAGAGGGGGATTTAGGGGGTGAGGTTTTGCTGGCTAGTTGATGACATCCGTATGTTTACATACAAAAAGAACGTACGATAATTTTTATAAGCGCAAAAAAAATACGTATTTTATTTGAAAGAAATACTGCTTTTAATACTGCTTTTATTTAAAAGAAATACTGCTTTTAATACTTTTATTTGAAAGAAATACTGCTTTTAATACTGCTTTTATTTAAAAGAAATACTGCTTTTAATACTGCTTTTATTTAAAAGAAATACTGCTTTTAATACTGCTTTTAATACGTATTTCTTTTTAAGCTCATCTCCACAATAAATTGATAAAGAGATATAATGACCAATACTTTAATTCTTTAGGGGCGAAAAAAATGAGGTGCTTTTGATACAGCTTCATGCTATTGGCTACCTTCCAGCTTTTCCGCTTCCCCTTGGTTCACCCCCAACCCCCTAAAGGGCATAGCCGTCAACCTAACGGTAAAAAGTTAGGTAAATGCATATAATAAAGGGCTTATTCAACTATGGAAAAAGTTGAACAAATTGCCTTTGCCAATATGTTCAACGTGTTAAGTTGCAGGAAAATAACTTTGGGGCTGTTTAAAAATCCATTAACCGCAAAGATCGCGAAGGATTTACACAAAGTTCGCAAAGAGCTAATTATTAACGTTTTAACTTTGCGTGCTTTGCGCCTTCTTAGCGTGCTTTGCGGTTAAAAAAGGCCTTTTCAACAACCCCAAGTTTTATTAGAATAGCAGATCTCTTCTTATGAAAATATCTCTTAGGTTGACGGCTATGGCCCACTGGGGAGCTATGTTGTGTGGGCAGGGGGTTGGGGGTGAACCATTTTGAGCCCCTCATTCAGGGTGAGAGATATTTAGCCGGAAAAGGAACTAGGGCGAGGTGGATCTAAGTTTATTTAATAGATTTGTTCTTACATCCACAGTTTTAAAATGACAGTCGCTGAATACCTTGCCAGTCAATTATCCGGGATAGGAGTTAAATATGTATTTGGCATTCCGGGAGGACCCTCCATTCCATATATTGAAGCTTTCAAAGCGGCAGGAATCGACTTCTTCCTCACATCAAATGAGTCTGCTGCCGGGATCATGGCTGATGTTACCGCACGGCTTACCGGTATTCCCGGAGTATGCCACGCTACATTTGGTCCCGGAGCAACAAATATAACCACTGGCGTAGGGGGTGCTCTTCTTGACCGATCACCGGTTATCGTCCTTACCAGTGAAATTGGTGACAGAATGAGAGATCGCACCACCCAGATGAACATAAATCACCAGAAGCTTTTCGAGCCTCTTACCAAGGCTACATTCAGGCTTTCGGCAGATAATGCCGCCGATGTCATCAGAAATGCCATCAGGATTTGCAAAGAAGAGTATCCCGGTCCTGTTCATATAGGTCTGCCTGCAGGTATTGCCGATACCGAGGCTGCTCCCGGATCCGGAACTGTTCCCCCTGCAAAGGAAATAAAATATGAAAATGACCTCACCCGGATTGTATCACTTCTGGAGAATTCCAACACCCCTTTGATGGCTGTCGGCCTTACTGCAGCAAGATCTGATATCGGACCGGAGCTGGGGGATTTTCTTAAAAGAATAAAGATCCCGGTGGTGTTGACACCAATGGCCAAAGGAATTATATCTGAGGATCATCCGTGTTATGCGGGTGTATTATTCCATGCCTTAAGCGATTATATGGAAGATCTCATTGAAAAGGCTGACCTCATTATCGGCTTCGGATATGACCCTGTCGAGTACAATTATGAAGAATGGATGCCTGACGTTCCGTTGATCCATTTTGATACAAAAGAAACTGATCTTCCTGAAACAGGCTCAGCCGTTCAGTATGTCGGGTCACCCCGTGAGTGGTTAGACATTCTTAAGAGAATAGAAGGTGGCTCACATGTCTTCAATACATCTGCTATGGCCTCCATCCGCGATGAAATGGCCGCCGTGTTTAATGGTTTTACAGGTCATTTTGGTCCTGTTACTGCATTAAAGGTTCTTATGGACGAACTGCCTGAAGATTCAATTCTGACTGCTGATGTCGGATCGCACCTTCATCTCACCGGGCAGTTCTGGAGAACCGGTGGCAGGAGGAATCTCATAATGACAAATGGCTGGTCGGGAATGGGATTTGGCATTCCGGCTGCACTGGCTGCCAGACTGGCATTACCGGAAGTACCTGTCGCATGTATAACAGGCGACGGTGGTTTTCTGATGATGGCCGGAGAGATAGTTACGGCACGCAGATTCAATCTGCCGGTGATATTCGTTGTCTTCGCTGATGGAGAACTAAATCTTATAAGACTTAAACAATCGTGGCAGGATCTGGCACCCAATGGTTCGGTAATCTATTCAGGCGATCTGTTTGAAGCTGAAACCTTCCTTGGAATCAAAGTACTGACAGCTGATTCATCTGAAAGTATGAAAACAGCTGTTGAATCAGCGCTGACTTTGAATGAGCCTGTTATTATCAATGCCCGGATCGATCCGGAAGATTACAAATGGCTGGTCGTCAGAAAATAGGCGATGTTGTATATATTACAGGTGAGTAAAATATTACTTGTCCGTCTTTTCCTTTTTGGGCTTGGGTTCTTTAACTTCTTTAACTTCTTTAACTTCTTTAACTTCCTTCTTCTTCTCCTTAACGGGTTTTGAAGCTTTTGTCTCTTTCCTGGGTTTGGATTCTTTTATCTCCTTTACTTCAACAGTTTCAGCAACTGGTCCGGCCTCTTTTACGACCTTCGCTTTAGGTTCTCTGACCTCTTTAACTTCCTTTGGCTCCTTTACCGGAATTGCTTCCTTAACTTCCCTGGGTTCTGCAGCTACTTTCACTTCCTGAACTGCCTTTCTCTCTTTAACCGGTTTTTTTTCTTTTAATTCTTTTTCTTTAACAACCTCTGCAAGTTTAATATTTGGTTTATCAGCTTTTTTCTTACGGCGTCTTACACCATAAGTACCAAGAATAATTTTTCCTCTTCTTGATTTTTTATCACCTTTTCCCATAATAATTGAATTATATAATTAATGATCTTTTATTGATCTTTTTTTGAGTCCGCCAAAGTTAATAATATTCTTTATTTTTAATTAATATTTTCAACCATTCAATAAAGCCGGCATATTCATAAATGAATATATGTATCCAATGTTAATTTAATTGTAATACAAATCAGATTGATCATGAGAAGAAAAGAGCGGGAAATAACCGGAATTGAGGAGATCGAGTCTGTCATTTCAGAAGCCGATGTCTGTAGGATTGCATTGGCAGACAATAACATACCCTATATTGTTACAATGAATTTTGGCTATACCGGCGGCGTTGAAAAAAAACTCTGGTTTCATTGTGCAAGAGAGGGCAGAAAAATAGATATGATCAGGAAGAACAATCAGGTCTGTTTTGAAATGGATACCGGTCATAATTTAACGGCCGGCGATGTTGCCTGCGATTTCAGCATGAAATATAGCAGTATCGTCGGCTGGGGTAAGATTTTTATCATCACCGGTGATGAAGAAAAGAGAGAGGGATTCAATGCGATAATGAAACACTACACCGACAAAGCCGGATTCACCTACCTTCCTGATGTCTTTGAGAAAACCTGTGTTTTAAGGCTCGACATAACAACAATGACGGCAAAAAAATCATAGCCGGCCGTGAACATTGAGATTCTTTCTAAAAATGAGTAACTTGCGCAGGTTAAGTAAATCTTTATATGCCAACATTAAATGATCTGAGACTCGCGGTTCTTATTGACGCGGATAACATTCCATACAGTAATGTAAGGGGGATGTTCGAGGAGATAGCAAAATATGGTACACCGACATTCAAAAGAATTTATGGCGACTGGACCATCCCCACCGTCGCAGGCTGGAAGTCGGTACTTCTCGAAAATGCAATAACACCTGTCCAGCAATACAGCTATACCAAAGGTAAAAATTCAACCGACTCGGCAATGATAATTGATGCAATGGATATTCTCTATTCCGGTAAGGTAGATGGCTTTTGCATCGTTTCAAGCGACAGCGATTTTACAAGACTTGCAACAAGATTAAGAGAAGCAGGAATGAAAGTGATTGGAATCGGGGAAAAGAAAACTCCGGCTCCTTTCATAGTTGCCTGCGATAAGTTCATCTATCTTGAGATAATCAGCTCATCCGTTGCGACTGTGGAACCGGCAGCAACCAGGCCGAAAGGGGGGATCCCATCCCGGGCAAAGCAAAAGAAGGAGGATAATGATAATGTGGCCCAGATAAAGAAAGCTAAACGACTTATTGCAACCTCAATCACCGACCTGGCAGAGGAAAACGGATGGGCTTATCTGGGTGATGTCGGCAACCTCATACTTAAAAAACAACCCGATTTTGATTCCAGAAATTACGGATTTGCCAAGCTTACGCCCCTGATAAGATCACTCGACTTCGAGATCGACGAAAGGGAATCGGGCCAGAGCGGAATAAGGCATATTTACATCAGGAACAGGAAATAAATAGATAGTATAAATTTTAATCTTTACAGTTGCGAACAATTTTCATCATTTCATGTTAAATTAATGAATTGTTTGTAAAATATGTTCGATTTTAGCCCTGTCTGATATAGCCTGAGAATGCTTTTAATTCAAAAAGCAGTTAAAATCCAATATATTATGCGTTTTTGTTTTAAGATATCAAAAAATAGTGTGACCTTTGACATTGTTATAAATTACTTTAATTATTGAATTATGAACATTTATGTAGGAAGTCTTCATTTTAAAATGAGTGAAGCAGAATTAAAAGAAATCTTTGAAGAGTATGGCGAAGTAGGATCCGCTAAAATCATTATTGACAAATACTCTGGGAAAAGTAAAGGATTTGGTTTCGTGGAAATGCCTAACGAAGCTGAAGCTAAGAAGGCCATTGAAGAACTTAATGGTGCTGAAGTACAGGGCAGAAAGATTATTGTTAACGAATCTATTGAAAGAACTGACAGAAGAAGTAATTTCAGAGGTGGTGGCGACAACGACCGTAGAGGTGGTGGTGGAAACAGAAGGGATAATTACAGGTAGGATCAATAAAATCAAAAACTATGAAAGGCACTGTTAAATGGTATGATAGGGTGAAAGGCTATGGATTCCTTCAGACCGAAGACCAAAAGGATATCTTTATCCACCGGTCAGGTCTGGAAGTTCCCCATACCGAACTTGAGACTGGACAGGCTGTTGAGTTTGAGATTGAAATGAGAGAAAAGGGACCTGTTGCTATCAAGGTTAAAAGAGTAGAATAGTTTTACTCGGAACTATACCAGAAGAGGCCATACAAAAGTACGGCCTCTTTTTTATGCCTTTCGGGGAGCTCCGATGATAAGTTGTAGAAACGTTGTAGACAACGTTTCATTAAACATTACACAAGCTTCCAGGGGCTGCGATACACATAATGCATTTTGGCAGTTGCAGCTCCGTCGGTATCATCAACAAAGGTTTCCGTTTCAGGATTCCATTTAATTGTCCTCTTCAGGTCAACGGCAATGTTGCCCAGAGTACAAACTGTACAGCTGCTATGACCAATCTCAACCGGAACAACGGGATCCTGATGTGTTCTTACTGCCTCTATAAAATTGACCTGGTGAGGGATCTTTGTCTCGTACGGGACATTCGGGTCCTGGGCTGCGGCTGCCGGCGGATTGAATTTGGGATCAGAACCATTAAAATAGCCACGTGAAACTTCTATCCATCCTCCTTCTCCCCAGAATTTAACACCTTTGGTCTTTTTCTCATCAAAGGGCTCCGAAGTCATGACAACACCGTTTGCATATGTCCATGAGATAAACTCGCTGCCATCGCCAATCGGAGATATTTCAACTGGTCCGTTTTTATCCATTCCCAGACCCCACTGGGCTATATCGAACATATGAGCGCCCCAGTCGGTCGTGAAGCCGCCACCCATCTCTTTATACCAGCGCCATGCACCCCAAATCTTCTCATTCTCCTCAGGCTCAAGCGAAATAAGCGGATCGAGCTCATTGTTATAGTGGATGGTTGCAGGAAGCGGACCTAACCACAGATCCCAGTTCAGATCTGCCGGAACCTGCTCTTCAGGAAGATCATATGGTTTTGGAGGCGCTCCTACATAGGCATTCACTTTGGTGATTTTACCGAGAGCTCCGGTCTGAACCAGTTTGACAGCATGCTGAAAGTTAGGATCAGATCGTTGCTGACTCCCTACTCCGAGAATACGGTTGTTTTCCCTGACAGCTTTCTTAAGCTCCTGCCCCTCCTTTATTGTGAAGGTCATCGGTTTTTCAAGATACACATCCTTACCTGCCTTGCAGGCAGCAATTGCGATCATTGCATGATTATGATCGGGGACAGCAATCACAACAGCATTAAGGTCAGTACGTGCAAGTATGTCCTGATACTTTTCGCAGGTCTCTACCTTGACTTCCTTACCGGCCTTTTTATAAAATTCATTTACCCGTTTTTCAAAACGTTTACGTTTGATACCGTATACATCACAACCTGCAAGTACTTTAACTCCGGGGATCTGAATAAATCCGCTTAGTAGGAACATTGCCTGCTGCCCCAATCCTATGAATCCGAGTTTGATATCGGTATCGGGTGCATTTTTACAAGATGTTGCCAGATGTGGAATTACGACCATACCGGCTGCTCCGAGCGCCGCAGAACCAAGGAACCGGCGTCTCGACCATAGTGTCTTCTGATCTTTCATAAAATTAATTTTTTGATTTGGGTTAGTTAAATAAACGAATTTACCTTTTGCTGATTTCAATTGTGTAAAGAAACTATAAAAATATACTTTTTTCAATTCCGGTGGAAAGAGAACCGGGATTTCTCAGAATCGTCCGAAAATCGCAAATTTCCCCGTATTGCAATAGATAGATGAATAGATGAATAATCCGTTTATGCTTGTTTCAATTTTTCTTTCAAGATGAAGAACCGGCTGGCCCTTTTCAAGCCTGAGGAATCGTCTGATCTTGTTAGAAGCAGGAATGGCTTTGATACGCTGTTCCCCTCCCCTGATCTCAATATTGTAATGCTCCCTGAGGATCTGGAAAAGCGACCTGTTCTCAAACCGTCGTGCTGTGATCCTGGGCATTTTAATATTTGGAAGAAAACTGATGTCATAAAAGACGGGAACATCATCAAGAAGCCTTAACCTCTCCATATAGACATACCCCGATTCTCTTTCAAGCTCTGAAAGGGGAAACATAAAATCGCCGTCCCACTTTTTAATGACAGGCTTTACAACTATCCTGGTCTTAAGGTTCCTGTCACCGACGGCAGTGGTTGTCCCGGAAACGGAAAGGATCCCTATTTCTCTTGGAAGCTGATGAACTATGCTTCCCTTACCCTGATGTTTTCGGATGTAGCCGTCATTTGCAAGATTGCTGAGCGACTGCCTGACGGTGGGACGTGTCATTCCGTATAGCTGACAGAGTTCATTCTCTGACGGGAGAAGGTCACCCTCTTTATAGACTCCTTCAATGATATGCTTCCGAAGGATTTCATAAAGCTTTCTGTACTGCGGTACCGTCAGGGATGAAACCATCTCCAATTATTTTTCTGTAAATATAATAATATTTACTTGTAAATACAAGTTCGATTACATAGTTTTGTACGCATTGATTATTAATAGTATCACTAATTTGATTTTAACCGTTTAATATACTTATACTAACAAGTTAACAACAAACAACTATGGCACATGCCGTCATAATGCCAAAACAGGGTCAGTCGGTTGAGACCTGTATCATTACAAAATGGTTCAAACAAAAGGGAGACCTTGTCAATGCAGGCGATATTCTGTTCTCATATGAGACCGACAAAGCTGCCTTCGATCTGGAGTCACCTGCTGATGGTACACTGCTGCATATTTTCCACGGAGAGGGCGCCGAAGTTCCCGTACTGGAAAACGTTGCCGTAATAGGAAGCATGGGAGAGGATATTTCAGCATTTCTGCCCGGAGAGGCAACCGGGGAAGAGACAGCTGCCCGGCAGACTCCGACTGAGGATAAAAAGCCTGTTCCCGGAGTTGCTGAACCGCAGTCTCCTGCTCAGACAGGTACTTCAAAAACCAGGATATCTCCCAGGGCAAAACGTCTTGCCAGGAACTCAGGAGTGAATTTTACAACTATAGCCGGATCGGGTCCAAACGGCCGGATACTTTACCACGACATCGAGAAAATCGTGTCAGGAGAGGAACAAACCACACCGGTTATTAAAGATCTGCAAAATGAATTTACGGAGAAGCCTCTTTCCAATGTTCGGAAGCTTATTGCCAGGGCCATGCAATCATCACTTCAGAATTCAGCCCAACTTACACATCATATGAGCGCCGATGTCCGTAAAGTGCTTGAGGCAAGGAAAAAAATCAAGGATGGATTAGCCGGAGGGTCTGAAAAGCAGGATATTACATTGAACGACATGATCTGCTGGTGTGTTATCAGAGCTCTCCTTAAATTTCCTGATGCCAACAGTCATTTTCTGGATGACCGGATCAGAACATTTAACAGGGTTCACCTGGGAGTTGCTGTCGATACACCACGGGGACTTATGGTGCCAACGGTAAGAAATGCAGATGAAATGGATCTGGTAAAACTCTCGAAAGAGCTAAAGTCAGCAGCTGAGAGCAGTAAAAAAGGGAACATCAGTCCTGAACTGATATTGAGCACCTCCGCTTCATTTACTGTTTCAAATCTTGGAAACTACGGTGTTGAGATGTTCACGCCTGTAATAAACCTTCCACAGGCAGCAATTCTGGGGGTTTGTACTATTATCAGCCGTCCCGCGCTTCTTGAAAACAACATCTTCGGATTCGTCCCATATATCGGATTATCCCTTACATACGATCACCGGGCAATTGACGGTGGACCGGCAACACTGTTTCTCAGGGAGATAAAGGGACAAATAGAGAATTTCTCTTTCCCAATTTAATGAATGGGAGAAACGGAGAGAGGGAGAGAGGGAGAGAGTGCTCCAGGTATTGGATCAACATTAATAAACCAAATAAACATCAATAGAAAAATATAATATATGCCAAAAAGTCAGAACATCGATCCTAAAGTAGTACGGAAGCCGCAATTCATTGAGTTCGGTAAAATCCCCGTCAACCAGTACAACAAAACCATTGAGGAAGAGAAGTTGAATTTCAGCATTGATGATTTCATAAGAATTTACCACGACATGGTGGTTATCAGGGAATTTGAATCGATGCTGAATCTCATCAAGACCACCAATGAATATAAAGGCATTCCATATAATCACCCCGGTCCGGCCCACCTCTCAATCGGACAGGAAGCATCCGCTGTGGGAATGGCTTATACTCTGGGCACCGATGATTATATTTTCGGATCGCACAGAAGTCATGGTGAAATACTTGCCAAAGGTCTTTCGGCAATACATAAGCTAAATGAAGATGATCTGTACACCATAATGCGAACATACTTCAACGGCACTGCTCTTAAGGTTGTTGAAAAAGGGTTTAACGGTAATATCAGGGAACTGGCAATACATTTCCTGCTTTATGGGGCGCTGGCTGAGATATTTGCACGTGAAAACGGGTTCAACAAAGGTCTTGGCGGATCAATGCATGCATTTTTCACCCCATTTGGAGTCTACCCGAACAATGCCATTGTAGGCGGATCGGGAGATATCTCAGTTGGTGCAGCATTGTATAAGAAGATAAACAGAAAGCAGGGACTTGTGGTCTGCAATATTGGTGACGCCTCCATGGGGTGCGGGCCTGTATGGGAGGGTATTTCGTTTGCCACAATGGATCAGTATCGGACACTTTGGAAAGGCGAATACAATGGAGGCCTCCCTCTTATTTTCAACGTCATGAATAACCTCTATGGTATGGGAGGCCAGACATGCGGAGAAACTATGGGATACGGAATTCTGGCGCGGATTGGTGCGGGTGTGAATCCCGAACTGATGCATGCCGAACGGATAGACGGCTACAACCCCCTTGCAGTAATTGACGCCTTCAAGCGCAAAAGAGAGATAATAAGGCAAAAGAAAGGTCCTGTCCTTCTCGACACGCTGACCTACAGGATAAGCGGCCACTCTCCTTCCGATGCTTCCTCGTACAGGTCGAAGGAAGAGATCGATGCCTGGCTGAAGGAGGATTCCATCGTTGCTTTCGGAAACTCGCTTATAAAAGCAGGTTTGGTAAGACAGGATCATCTTGATGATATAAGAAATGAGGCAATTGAAATCCTGACACACATCCTTAAGCTTTCAATAAACAAGGAAGTGTCGCCGCACCTCGACCTGACAGAGGATCCTGACCTTATCGGTAAAATGATGTTCTCAAATGCTTCACTTGACAGAATGGAAGAGGGAACTCCTGAAGTGCTGATGCCGATGGAGGAGAATCCAAGGGTCAGGTCTCTGAAAAACAAGGAGAGGTTTTACAAGGACAAGGATGGCAATCCTGTTTCAAAAGCCAAACTCTACCAGCTGCGGGATGGAATTTTCGAAGCAGTCATTGACCGTTTTTATAAAGATCCGACACTTGCAGCCTGGGGAGAAGAAAACCGTGACTGGGGCGGCGCTTTTGCAGTTTACAGGGGCCTGACAGAGGCGCTTCCGTATAACAGGCTCTTTAACTCACCGATCTCCGAAGGGGCAATAGTCGGAACTGCAATTGGATACGGGATGTGCGGCGGACGGGTAATTGCTGAAATAATGTACTGTGATTTTCTTGGACGCTCAGGTGACGAAGTCTTTAATCAGCTCCCAAAATGGCAGGCTATGAGTGGCAATATCCTCAGGATGCCTGTCGTTGTCAGGGTTTCGGTAGGATCAAAATATGGTGCACAGCATTCACAGGACTGGTCATCGCTTGTTGCACATATTCCCGGATTGAAAGTTGTATTCCCGGCAACACCTTATGATGCAAAAGGTCTTATGAACAGCGCATTGCAGGGCACTGATCCGGTTATATTCTTTGAAAGCCAGAGGATATATGATGTCGGGGAGATGTTTCATACAGGGGGTGTACCGGAGGGGTATTATGAGATACCAATAGGGGAACCGGATATAAAGCTGGCCGGCGAAGATATAACCATATTATCCATTGGCGCAACTTTATATCCTGTGATGAAAACAGCCGATACACTTAAGAAAAACTGGGGATTGAGCGCGGAAGTAATTGATGCACGGACGCTGGTTCCTTTTAATTACGATACAGTATTACAATCTGTTAAAAAAACGGGCAGGATAGTCCTGGCAAGTGATGCATCTTCACGCGGATCGTTCCTCAAAGAGATAGCCGGGACAATAACCGAACTTGCTTTCGACGACCTTGACGCCCCTCCTGTTGTGGTGGGATCAAGGAACTGGATCATACCTGCTTACGAAATGGAGCAATACTTTTTTCCACAACCCGACTGGATCATTGACGCTATCCATGAAAGGATAGTTCCGCTTAAAGGTTACGCGCCTAAAGGTGATTATTCTGTTGCAAGGACTTTGAAGTTAAACAGGGAGGGTGTTTAACTCCTTTTTGATATCTTTGCATCAGAGATTATTTAGCATGGACAACATAGCAGAGAAAATAAGGGCAAAAGCCGGGTTCATCATCGATATGGATGGTGTGATATATCATGGTAACAGGCTATTGGCCGGAGTAAACGACTTTCTGAAATGGCTTGAGGAGTCAGACAAGAAATACCTCTTTCTTACAAACTCAAGCGAACGCACACCGAAAGAGCTTCAGGAAAAGCTTAAAAGACTGGGTATCACAGTCGGTGAGGATCATTTCTATACCAGCGCCCTTGCCACAGCAGGATTTCTTGCAAGCCAGAAACCTTTCGGCAGCGCTTATATAATTGGCGATGCCGGACTGATCCATGCCCTGTACAGCGTTGGTTATACCATCAATAATGTCAATCCCGATTATGTTGTAGTGGGCGACACCCACAGCCTTAACTTCGAAATGCTTGAAAAAGCTGTTAACCTTGTCATCAAAGGCGCAAAGCTGATTGGTACCAATCCAGATGTCAGCGGTCCGGTTGAAGACGGAATAACACCATCAACAAAGGCTCTTATAGCCCCTATTGAGATAGCTTCAGGCAGGAAAGCATATTTTATAGGGAAGCCCAATCCTCTGATGATGAGGATGGCTATTAAAATACTTGGCGTTAAACGTGATGACGCAATTGTTATTGGCGACAGGATGGATACGGATATAAGATGCGGACTTGAATCAGAACTTGATACACTTCTGGTTCTGAGCGGTATTACCAGCCGGAGCGACATAGATAAATTCCCCTATCGTCCGCAATACGTACTCAACGGTGTTATTGACCTGGTTCAATGATCACACGTATGAAGGACGGATATAACTTTAAGAAAGAACGGAAGGATGTTGCCAGGATAATGCGACGCCTTTACAGACAAGGTCTTACAACTACTTCCGGAGGTAATATAAGTCTCAGAACCGCGGATGATATAATAATTATTACCCCGTCGGGCACTGATAAAGGCGCAATGCGATGGAAAGAGGTTGGCGTAATGACCCTCCCGGGGGAGAATCTGACCCCTGATCTGAAACCTTCAATGGAATATTTGATGCATCTTTCCATTTACAGGAAGAAAAAGGAGGTCACAGCCATTGTTCATGCTCATCCGGTATTCGCCTCAGCATATACAGCAATGAAGTGTACTATTGACACTAATCTTACCGCTGAAGCAAGAGCAGTCTGTGGTGAACCAGTATTCGTTCCGTATGCCCTGATGGGAACAAAAGAACTGGCATCACTTGCCGCAGAGAGCATTGTGGAGTCTGATATCCTTTTGCTTGAAAATCATGGGGTACTTACAACCGGCACAAGCCTGCTAAGTGCTTTTGACAAACTTGAGGTACTTGAAAATGCGGCCAGAATGACAATGATTGTCGGCATAACAGGAAAGAAAAAGCCCCTGAGCAGATCAAGAATAAATGAACTGGAAAAACTATTCAGATGATCAGAGGCGTGTTGTTTGATATGGATGGCGTGCTTGTTGATTCAGAACCATTTATCTGCAAAGCAGCTATAATGATGTTCGATGAGATGGGATTAAAAGTTTCCCCAGACGATTTCATACCATTTGTAGGAATGGGCGAAAACAAATATATAGGTGGCGTTGCAGAGAAACACGGATTAACTGTTGATATCAGTCAGGCTAAAGCGAGGACATACCAGATCTATAAAACAATTATCAAAGGCACGCTTACACCTCTGCCCGGTGTAAAGAAATTTCTTGATAAATGCCGTGAAATGGGACTTAAGCTTGCAGTAGCAACAAGTGCGGACCTGATAAAAATGGAGGCAAGTCTGGTTGAAACAGGTTTGCATGCAAGTCTCTTCAATGCAACTGTGAACGGACTGGAGGTCGAAAATAAAAAACCATATCCTGATATCTATAAGAAGGCATCGGAGCGGTTAGGACTTAAACCTGAAGAGTGCCTCGTTGTTGAAGATGCATTAAGCGGCATTAAAGCTGCTAAAGCGGCCGGATGCAGGTGCCTTGCCGTTGCTACATCCTTCGGCAAAGGTGAGCTTGGAGAAGCTGACTGGATTTGCGATAATTTAATGAAGGCTCCTGACGAAGCGCTCAAATGGTAATATTTCTTCCATTCAAAAATCAATATGGCGAATAAATATTTTCTCACAGACTTTCCATTGCCCGAAGAACTCAGGAAGAGGCTGATTAAAAACAATTTTCCGGTTTACAGGGAAATAAACGGACATATTCATACACCATATTCATTCAGTGCTTTTACTGACATGGGCACCATATTTTCTATGGCTAAAAGTGAGAACATTGCAGTGCTCGGCATAAATGACTTTTTTGTAACTGATGGATATGATGACTTTTACAGAAGATCAATGCAGAATAAGGTCTTCCCTTTATTCAACATTGAATTTATCGGTTTGCTGAAGGATCATCAAAAAAAAGGCATCAGGATCAACGACCCCAATAATCCGGGAAGAATATACTTCAGCGGTAAAGGTCTTGATTATCCCTTTAATCCGGGATGGTTTCAGAAACGCAGGCTGAACAATGTCATAAAGGAGAGCCAGAATCAGATCAAAGCAATGGTATCAAAGCTGAACCAGTTGATCAAACATGTCAATCCTTCTCTTACCCTTTCATACGAAAGCATAAAGAAGAAATTTGCACATGACCTGGTCCGTGAACGGCATCTTGCAAAAGCAGTCAGATCGATTGCAGTTGAAAATTTCTTAAAGTCCGAAGACCAGCTTCAATTTATTGAAACCCTTTATGGGGGAAAGAAATCCAAAGCAGGGATTGAGAATCAGGTAATGCTCGAAAATGAGATACGGTCAAATCTTCTGAAAAGCGGAGGGGCTGCATTTGTGCCGGAAAATGAAAATGCTTTTCTTGAACTGAATAAAATTATTGACATCATCCTGAAAGCCGGTGGTATCCCGTGTTATCCGGTACTTCTGGACGACACTTCAGGGATGCTGACCGAATACGAGAGCAATCCTGAACAGCTTCATGCTTCACTGTCAGCGATGAAAGTGGGATGCATTGAATTGATACCCGGGAGGAACGATCTGTCGGCACTCAGGAATTTTGTCAATTTCTTTGACAGCAAGGGGTACCTTGTAACTTTCGGGACTGAGCATAACACTCCTGATTTGATCCCTCTGACAGTCTCAGCACGAAATAACAAGATCCTCGATGAAGAATTAAAACTCATCGCATGGAACAGCGCATGTGTCATTGCAGCCCACCAGTATCTGAGGGCTCAGGGGATGCAGGGTTATGTTCTGGAGGATGGAAAATTAAGTATTGAACAGAAAAGGGAACTTACATTCCTTGGAAAGCTTGTAATAGAATTTTTTTTATTAAATGACCAGGATAATGAAGCCGGAAATCAGAGATCTGATTGAAATATCAAGATATTACGGGAACATTAAAGATTTTGTACTTGCAGGAGGAGGTAATACATCTTACAAGGATGAAAACTTAATATGGATAAAGTCAAGTGGCCAGCCTCTTTCGGAACTTGATGAAGAGGGCCTTGTGGTTTTAAGCAGAAAGAAGCTGCATACAATATCTGGCAAAAGCTATCCTGATGATCCTGTTCTGCGGGAAGAAGAGGTAAAAAATGATCTTCTTGACTGCATTGTTGAACCCGGAAAAAACAAACGACCTTCTGTCGAGACTTCACTCCATGAATTAATAGACTATAAATTTGTAGTTCACCTTCATCCTACACTTGTCAATGGCATACTTTGCAGCCGGAATGCCAGAAATCTGTCATTAAAAATGTTTGGGGAAAAGGTCCTTTTCGTTCCATATTCTGACCCTGGCTATACTCTCTTTAAAAAACTGGAAACACTGATAACTTCCTACCGCGAAAAATATTCTCATTGCCCTCAGGTTGTTTTTCTTGAAAATCATGGATCATTTGTCGGCGCTGACTCAACGGATGAGATAAGGAAAATATACGATAATATTATTACTGCTCTGCAAACAATTGGTCCTGCGCCGGAGATCAACCCGCTGCCATATAATCCGGTAATGCATTCTGTCCTGCCGGCAATGAGGATGCTTTTCTCCGGTGAAAATCCGAAAATCATCAGATACCGGCACAACTCACTCATTGCCAAATATTACCAGAACCAGCAGGAATTCCACAAAATATCACTGCCGCTTACCCCCGATATTATAGTTTATTGTAAATCGAGGTACCTTTTCATTGAGCAGTCAGGGTCGGCGGATAAAATCCTTGAATCATTTAAGCAGCTGCTGCCAAGGTTTGAAAAGGAGTACGGTTACCAGCCAAGGATAATTGTTATCAGGAACATGGGGGTCTTTGCTGTTGAAGATTCGGTGTCATCAGCTGAAGCTGTTCTTGATGTGTATGAGGATCTTATTAAGATAAGCTATTATTCATTACTTACCGGGGGAACCAAATACCTTAGTCCCGAACAGGTAAATTTTATTGATCAATGGGAAGTTGAAAATTACAGGCGGAAAATTTCAAGGAGTGATAAGCCTGAAAATAAACTGAATAGCAAAATTGCTGTCGTAACCGGAGGGGCACAGGGATTTGGAGCAGGTATAGCGGAAGCTTTGTTCAGGTTATCGGCAAATGTAGTTGTTGCTGACCTCAATGAAGACACAGGCAGCAGGTTCGTTTCATGCTTAATGACAAGAAAATCTTTAAATAAAGCACTATTTATAAAAACGGATGTATCCGATCACGAGTCAGTTAAACATCTGATCGAAACAACTGTAAGTGAATTTGGCGGAATTGACATCCTCATAAGCAATGCAGGTGTCCTGAAAGCTGGAGGACTCGATGAGATGGATCCGGCAGCTTTTAGCAAGACAACAGGCGTTAATTATAACGGCTATTTCAATTGCGTCAAATATGCCTCCGAAGTAATGAAACTCCAGAATAAGGAAAGACCTGAATGTTTTTCTGACATAATTCAGATAAACTCTAAGTCAGGTCTTCGGGGAAGCAACAGGAATTTTGCATATGCGGGTTCAAAATTTGGAGGCATAGGTCTTACTCAGTCATTCGCTCTGGAACTCGCTCCTTTCAGGATCAAGGTTAATGCAATCTGTCCGGGTAATTTTTATGAAGGACCTTTATGGTCTGACCCGAAGAATGGTCTTTTCGTTCAGTACCTTCAGACCGGAAAAGTTCCCGGAGCCAGAACAATCGACGACGTCAGGAAACACTATGAGAACCAGGTTCCCCTGAAACGTGGATGCAGGCTTGAAGATGTTATGAAAGCACTCCTGTACATCATCGACCAGGAATATGAGACTGGCCAGGCTGTTCCGGTCACCGGAGGCCAGGTGATGCTCGGGTAATAGCGTAGAGCGTAGAGCGTGGAGCGTGGAGCATGGAGCGTGGACGTACAAGGAGCATTTACATTACAATATAATGAAAACCAAAGCAGTACGGATCTACGGGAAAAAAGATCTGCGTCTGGAGGAATTTGAACTTCCGGTATTAAAAGACGATGAAATTCTTGCGCATGTCATTTCAGACAGCATCTGTATGTCGTCGCATAAGGCAGCGATGCAAGGTGCCGAGCATAAACGGGTTCCGGATGATATAGGTATCAATCCCACAATCATTGGACATGAATTTGCAGGCGTCATTCTGGAGGTAGGTAGAAAATGGCAAAATAAGTTTAAAACAGGTCAGAAGTTTTCAATTCAGCCTGCGATGAATAAGATGGGGACACTCAACGCACCGGGCTACTCATACCGGTTTATAGGCGGTGACGCTACATATATAATCATTCCGGATATTGTTATGGAAGCTGACTGTCTTCTGGATTACGAGGGTGAAGCTTTCTATCCTGCTTCATTATCGGAACCGATGTCGTGTATTGTGGGAGCTTTCCACGCCAGCTACCATGTGCCTCCTGGGACAAATAACCACCAGATGGGAATTAGGGAAGGAGGCAAAATGGCAATCCTTGCGGGAGTAGGTCCAATGGGACTGGGTGCTATTGACTATTCCCTTCATAGTGACCGTAATCCTGCATTAATCGTTGTTACGGATATTGACGACATCCGGCTTTCAAGGGCAGCGTGTCTGTTCCCTCCTGAAAATGCAGCTAAAGATGGAATCAGACTTGTCTATGTCAATACATCCGGCTTTAATGAACCTGCAAAGTATCTGCGCGGTCTGACGGAAGGAACCGGGTTTGACGACGTATTTGTTTTTGCTCCTGTAAAACCTGTCGTTGAGCAGGGGGATGCTATTCTCGGATTTGACGGTTGCCTGAATTTCTTTGCGGGACCTGTAAATCCTGAATTCAAAGCTGAACTTAATTTTTATAATGTTCATTATTCTTTTACCCATATTATGGGAACCTCGGGGGGAAACACGGAAGACATGCGTGAATCGCTTAAACTTATGGAAGCTGGAAGGATAAATCCTTCAGTTATGATAACTCATGTCGGTGGACTCGATGCGGTGGTTGATACGACATTGAAACTCCCGCAGATACCCGGTGGAAAAAAGCTTATTTACACAAATATTTCAATGCCGCTTGTTTCACTTTACGGGCTCGCTGAAAAAGGTAAAAGCGATCCATTTTATGCAGGCCTGCATGATATTGTTGCGGGGAATGGTTATATCTGGTGTCTGGAAGCGGAAAAATATCTGCTTGCCAACGCCAAACAAATCTAAATATACAGAGTTGTCAGGTTTGTTTTATTTTATTCGCGAATTCGATTGAGATATAGTTGTCGTAACTCATGCATACATCAGTTGCGAACTCAACGCCCAGAGAAATGACATTCGCCCATTCCTCCTCTCCCATCGTCTCAAGCTGATTCCTGGTTATTCCGTTCATATAGAGAGCAGCCATCATTCCGGCATTAAAATTATCCCCGGCCCCTATCGTGCTAATGGGTTTAATTCTGTTGACAGGGAATTCGCCGGCAAAACCGGTTGTCCTGACAAAAACTCCTTCTGCATTTGCGGTGTAAACAAGACAATTACAATACTTGTTCACCACCCTCCATGCTTCGTCAGGACTGTTGGAGCCAAATATATTTCTGAAGTCTTCATCCGATCCCCTGACAATAGCTGCTGCCTGCATGTTCTCAATCATTAACGGGATAAGTACGGCAAGATCCGAAGAATGAGTGGGTCTGAAATTAGGGTCATAAATTAATATCGCTCCGTTCTTTTTAGCAAAACCTGTAAATGTTCTGAATTTCTCCCGGATCTCAGGTGTTATGGCATAAATCGAACCACAGATTATTATATCATCCTTCCGGATCTCAGGGAATTCTATATCGAGTCTCTTTTCCGGATAGTTTTTGTAAAAAGTGTAGCTGGCATCGTTCTTTTCATTAAGAAAAGCCAGGGCTAATCCTGTTTTACCATCCGTAAAATGGTCCACATATTCAGTTTCCACCCCGTTTTCATGAAGGAATTCATCAATAAGGAGTCCGACATTATCCTTCCCGTATTCACTTATAAAAGAAGCAGGTAAGCCGATACGTCCGAGCGACACAACACTGTTCAGCATTGCCCCTCCAGGCTTGGCTGCCTGAGGCTGCCCATTCTTGAAGATTATATCAAAAACCGTTTCCCCGATTCCGTAGATTTTTCTCATAGCTCAATGAAGCGTTGTTATTAATTACAGATTTTGAAATTACTAAATTCTGCCAATTGCCAAATATTAAATCATCACTTTTTTCACTTCCTGAAGGCTGTCTTCATTCTTTTACTTTCTTTTATCCGTAAAAAAAAGTAACAAAGAAAAGGCGCTGGAACCGAGCGAAAATTACAAATTCAATTGTATGAAATTTCGCGAGCTCGCCGAAGGCAAATGATAACTTAAGCCATTCCCTGCACCCGCTACACATGCCATATTGGCGCTACGTGAATGGCTTAAGTTCGCGCCATTTCCGGTTGTCCGCCGCACCTCTGCTAATTTGTCCGCCGCACCTCTGCTAATAATGTAACACTTTAGGAATATAAGGTCATTATGAGGATCCAGCGGATGCAGGGACCCCGGTTCGCACCGTTCCGAGGTTTGCCACGGTACCGCCCTCTACAAGGCCTATACATATAAGTAATCATCATTCTCTTGATATATTTTCCGTGTATAAGATTTGATCCAGAAAAATGGTTCTTTAAACCCCCTTTAGGGGACCGAGCGTTAAAAAATTGCCCGGTGGGCAATTTTAGCGAAGGGGCCAGCCTGCAGGGGAGAATTGTGGTGGGGGAAGGGGGTGAAACGACAAAAAGAAAGTAACAAAGAAAAGGCCCTGGAACCGAGCGAAAATTACAAATTCAATTCGCGATAGCGCTAGTATGAAATTTCGCGAGCTCGCCGAAGGCAAACGATAAGTTCAGTCTGTTTCTACGCTCGCTACACAAAGCCTAAACCGCGCTACGAAACAGACTGAAGTTGGCTTCGCCGAGCTCGTCAGGCTAAAGCCTTCCTCGGTTCGCGCCGTTTCCAGATTGCCAACGCACCTATGCTAATAATGTAACGTCTTTACAATATAAGGTTATTGCGAGGATCCTGCGGACGCGGGAGACGAAGCAACCCCAAATTTCAGGCATCATTATAGACATATAGGGCAGACCACAATTTGAACCGCGGAGCGGTTCCATCATTATAGACACATCTGTCAGATCACAATTTGAACCGCGGAGCGGTTCCATCATTATAGAGCATAAAACAGATGCCCAAACCTAAATCCCGACTTTAAAGCCGCGGGAAAAAACCTAGTTTAAACCAGCGCCGGAGCAAAAACATTTCATTTAAATGAACGAGGTACCGGCGCAACGGAGTTGAAAGCAATTCAATTAGAGATCAGGCCGTAGGCCTTGAATACTTTAGCCATGGGTAAGCCGAGGCACGAGGCGCAACCCATGGTAGGAAAAAGACTTTCGTTTTAAGCCCCGTAGGGCCGGAATAAGGCTAAGGATCTTATTCATTTTTGCTCGCTCAAATTTATTCTTTTACTTTCTTTTATCCGTAAAAGAAAGTAACAAAGAAAAGCGGCCGGAAATGATAACTTAAGCCATTCCCTGCGCCCGCTACACATGCCATATTGGCGCTACGGGAATGGCTTAAGTTCGCGCCATTTCCGGTTGTCCGCCGCACCTCTGCTAATAATGTAACACTTTAGGAATATAAGGTCATTATGAGGATCCAGCGGATGCAGGGACCCCGGTTCGCACCGTTCCGAGGTTTGCCATGGTACCGCCCTCTACAAGGCCTATACATATAAGTAATCATCATTCTCTTGATATATTTTCCGCGTATAAGATTTGATCCAGAAAAATGGTTCTTTAAACCCCCTTTAGGGGACCGAGCGTTAAAAAATTGCCCGGTGGGCAATTTTAGCGAAGGGGCCAGCCTGCAGGGGAGAATTGTGGTGGGGGAAGGGGGTGAAACGACAAAAAGAAAGTAACAAAGAAAAGGCCCTGGAACCGAGCGAAAATTACAAATTCAATTGTATGAAATTTCGCGAGCTCGCCGAAGGCAAATAATAACTTAAGCCCTACCCTGCAAGCTGGCTCCTTCCTTCGTTCGCCATAGGCTTGCCGAAGGCGAAGCGCTAAAAAAGTCCACCGGACTTTTTCTTAACGCTCGGCCCTACCCACTACACATTCCATATTGGAGCTAGTCTTGTTTATTTTTTGCTCTTTATTCATTTTTTGCCTGCGCGCCGCCAATTACTTAGATTCTGGAACTAAAAGTAGAATGTAATCGCTCCGCGGTTGTTATGTTTTGTGTTTTTGACGTTACTAGAATAATGGAACCGCTCCGCGGTTGTTATATTATATGTATTGGCATATGCTAAAATGATGAAACCGCTCCGCGGTTGCTCTATTTTTTGGCATCCTGCTTGATTAAAACCGCGGAGCAGTTCCATCATTATTGACATATAGGTCAGGTAACCGGTTCCATCATTATTGACATATAGGTCAGGTAACCGGTTCCATCATTATTGACATATAGGTCAGGTAACGATTTAAACCGCGGAGCGGTTCCATCATTATAGACATATAGGTCAGACCACAATTTGAACCGCGGAGGTTCCATCATAGTAGATCATAAAAACAGATGCCAAAACCGGAACCACGACTTTAAAGCCGTGGAAAAGTCCTATATTTGCTTTGGTAACAAGTAATTTTCTTCTTATGAAAGCAATGATGCTTACCGGTATAAGGGAGTTGCAGATGATTGAGATCCCTGAACCCATGGTAACAGGTCCGGAGGATGTCAAAATCAAAATGAAGGTTGTTGGGATATGCGGTTCGGATATTCACTACTACACTCGGGGCAGAATCGGTTCGCAAAAAGTTGAGTACCCCTTTACTGTTGGGCATGAAGGAGCCGGAGTTGTTGTTGAGACAGGAAATGCAGTGAAAAGAGTAAAGCCCGGAGATAGAATAGCAATTGACCCTGCAATGCCCTGCCGGGAATGTGATCAATGCCTTGCAGGGAGGCAACATACATGCAGGAAGCTACGGTTTCTCGGATGCCCCGGCCAGTCAGAAGGTTGTCTGATGGAATATATAGTAATGCCTGAGGAGAGCTGCTACCCGTTGCAGGACGATCTCACAACCGATAACGGAGCAATTTCAGAACCCCTGTCGATCGGTGTATATGCAGTTAAGAAATCTGTTGACGTCAAAAACTGTACAGCGGGGATCCTTGGTTTTGGTCCTATTGGAATGAGTGTCATGCTTGCCCTTAAAGCGAAAAATGCGGGTGAAATTTGTGTTTCGGATAAAATAGACAAAAGGCTTTCAATAGCTATCATAGAAGGCGCATCCCTCTCATTAAATCCATTGAAATCCGATATAGTTTCCTCTATTATTGGAAAAATACCTTCAGGTCTTGATGTTGTATTTGAATGTTGCGGACAGCAGGAAGCGTTGGATCAGGCCGTTGATCTTCTTAAACCGGGAGGCAAACTGATGGTTGTCGGGATCCCGGAATTTGACAATTGGGCACTTAGTGTCGATAAAACAAGACGCAAGGAGATTACACTTCAGTTCGTACGCCGGCAGGTTGATTGTGTTCAGCCTTCACTCGACCTTATGAATTCGGGAAGGATAAATATTAAGAACATGATAACCCACAGGTTCCCGTTTTTGCGCACAAAAGAGGCCTTCGACCTGGTTGCAGGCTACAGCGACGGAGTAATGAAGGCAATGGTCGATTTCTGAAGATATATGTCAGGGCCGGATTTTCTTTATATGCAATACCCAGTCCTTAAAATCAGTTGTGCCGGGGTATGATTCCGGACAACTGAATTCCATAATATCAGCACCCTTTATAGTTTTTGCATCATATTTCTTACCATTGCCTGGATTGAACCAGTAATATGTGTAATCGCCTGATGCAGAAAGCGGATCCATCTTCAGCTTTGCCGTACCGGCATACCTCAGGTACAAAATATATTCAACTCCGGGTTTTGCAATACAATATGGCTGAGGATATTCTAAAACCATTTCAGGATGAGGAGCTAAGTTCCACCACTCAATGGATTTAAAAAAAGTTGCAAGATGACTCATTGATAATGCGCCTTCGTAATCATATGTGGTCCGTTCAAATCCCTTTTCAAGTGGCCATGATCCACCACCTCCGGGGGATTCAGGCAAATGTGCAAGCCATACATGTCCACCTCCGTATGTGTGCCCCGCAGCTCCGGAAAGAATCGCTGACCAGGCTCCGAACCTGATATCCAGTCCTGAGGGATTTCCTTCAATGAATTCATACCAGGGCTCAGTTACTACAATAGGTTTTGACGGAGTACGTTTATACTCACCTGATACAACGACAGGGATCATCTCATTTGCGTATCTGCCATGACCGACCTGGCTCTGGTTATAATCGAGCCACGTCTCGTTATGCAGAACAAATCCCGTCGACCACTGGGGAGCTGCAGCTCCGCCATCCCAGAACGGCGGTGTCGGATGAAGGCTGACAATCCTTTCATAAGGATCCTCTGCCTTTATCATTTTGCCCAGGTCCTTCCAGAAGCCAATGTCAAATCCTCCATTATTGTACATGTTATATTCGCCGGCAACCACCCATATCACATTATATGCTCCGAAACGGTGAATAAGGTAGCGCCACCACCTCTCAATCTTTTCAGCTCCGATTTTAGAATTCATGTCTTCGCGTGTCCACCAGCCATGTATCCAAACTGTTATGCCCTTCGAGTTGGCATACTTTATCATCTCCTCAACATTTTTTAAATGCTCTGTGTCGGGAATTGTGTAAGTCTCGTCAAGGAGAGAGCTCTCCCTGCTCCAGCCATTCCCCGGTACAAAAAGCTGACCGATATTAAAGCCTTTTCCCGCCCTGTCGTCAACAAGGGTTTTGAAGGTTTCGAACTTAATACTCTTTTTGGTCCAATTCCACCAAGTGTCTCCAATCCACAAAAATGGATGCCCGTCGGAATACTCGAAATAATGACCGGCATTTTCACCTGATTTTCTTACTCTGACAAAGCCGTGCCTCGTCATGTTTGAAGCCTTGCCAGCCTCATCCCAGGCTATAACTTCCAGGTCACCCTTTTTCCCGTTAAGGCTTCTGTCCGCGGACACACTTTTATATTTCCAGGTGCCGGTATATGGGGGAGCAAAATTCACACCCCACATATTTCCACCATTCCAGAATCCTGTAATTGTGATTTTTTTGCCCAACGCTTCTCCTGATGTACCTTCAAACGTCACTTTCAGGAGGTCAGCATTTCCCGCGACCGGAATATCAAGGTATGGATTAAGGTACTTTTTTGACGAGGTTAATTTCAGGTTGAAAACGTCCCACTGGTGGATGGTTTCTGCTTTTAGTATTGAACTGATCAGGGAAAGAAGAACAAAAGAGTAAATAAAACACCGGTTTATCTTTAGCTTCATGGTTAGTGGAAATAATTAAGTTTAATTTGACTGGATGAATACAATTTGAAAAATGAAAAATTAATTGATGCTGTTAAATTTATTTCTTAAAATTAATAGTTATTTTTCATCAGAGAAATATGAAAGATTCTTTGAAAGAATTAATAATAAAATAATCCAAAAATTAACTCTTAATTCTACCGCGATCATGAGAAAAAAACTTATTCCACTTGTTCTATTCCTTTTGCTGGTATTTCAAATCAGCGCCCAGAATGTCGGCTCCACGCCGGAGTATATAAAAGCCCTGACATCTGAATGGACAGGCGAACGTTTTGCTGACGGCAGACCTAAAGTTTCTGACGCAATCCTTGAAAGACTTAAAAAGATTTCAATTGAAGAAGCCTGGGGTGTACTTCGGAACAAAGGCTACATGAATCAGTTTGAGAGCGACTGGACTGTCATTAATCCTGATGCACCAATGACTGGAAGGGTGGTTACAGCTCAGTATATGCCGCTAAGACCGGATCTTGAAAAACAGATCAAAGCTCAGGGAAAGATTGAAAACCGCGCGCAGCAGGGGGGAACAAATTCCTGGCCGATTGATGTCCTGGCAGATGGAGACGTATATGTCGCCGACAGCTATGGTAAAATAGTTGACGGTACTCTTATCGGCGATAACCTTGGTAATTCAATCTATGCAAAAACCAAAAGAGGTGTGATCTTTTACGGATCGGTCAGGGACCAGGAAGGTCTGAGTGAGATTAAAGGTTTCAACGGGTGGATTAAAGGACAGGATCCCTCATATATTCAGCAAATGAGCCTGGTTTCGATAAATGCGCCAATCCGGGTTGGAAGGGCAACTGTTTTGCCGGGCGATGTGGTCCTGGCAAAGAAATATGGTGTAATTTTTATCCCGGCACATCTTGTTGAAGACCTGGTGATCACTTCAGAAGTCACTGCATTGCGTGATGAATTCGGCCACCTGCGCCTTCGCGAAGGGAAATATAAACCCGGACAAATAGACAGTCAGTGGAGCGATGAGATCAAAAAAGATTTCATGAACTGGCTCAATAACTATCCCGGGAAGCTTCCTATGACAAAAACCGAACTTGATAATTATTTCAGGGACCGGAACTGGTAAAAAAATAGGGTGCGGGTTGCGGGTTGCATGTTAAAACAAACTTCAACTTGCAACCCTTTGGCCTCCGCAGCTTTAGAAAAGGGGGCCGCAACATTTTAATATGTATTCAGTAATCAAATAATATAGAATTATGAAAGAAACTATCAAAAAGATCCAGGGACAGAACAGACAGATAGAAAAGGCTGAAGCTGCTGCAATCCAGACTGGGATCAATCGTCGGGCGACAGACAACAGCAGGCGGAACTTCCTTAAGAAAACAGCTCTGGGAGGTATTGCCCTTGGAGGGCTCATGCATCTTTCAATTGAAGATACAATTGCTCAGACCACATCGAAGGTAAGCCGCGCATCAAGTCCGTCGGAACTTAAAATAACCGATATGCGGATTGCTATGATAGCAAACAAGCCGATTATAAAAATTGATACAAACCAGGGTATATACGGTCTTGGCGAAGTAAGGGACGGCGCTGACGGCCGTTATGCACTCTTTCTGAAGAGCCGGATCCTGGGATTCAATCCCTGTAATGTCGAAATGCTTTTCAAAATAATAAGGCAATATGGGTACCACGGCAGACAGGGTGGTGGCGTTTGTGCTGTTGAAATGGCACTCTGGGATTTATGCGGTAAAGCTTATAATGTTCCGGCATGGCAGCTCCTTGGCGGAAGATACCGTGACAAAATCAGGTTATACGCCGATACACCGGGCGCAAAGGATCCTCAGGCCTTTGCTGTAACAATGAAAAAAAGAGTTGAAGACCAGGGCTTTACCTGGCTGAAAATGGATCTTGGGATACATGTGGTGGCAAATATTCCAGATGCCCTTGTCAATACAAAGATCTGGGATGGGGCAACCGGGCAGTATGATCTGAGAGACTACATGGGATATGGAAATACCTTGCATCCCTTCACTCAGGTCCAGATAACTGATAAAGGTTTAGCCGGACTGGCTGAATATGTAGAATCTGTAAGAAATGCGGTAGGTTATGAAATGCCTCTATGTTCTGACCATTTCGGACATTTTGATGTAAATAACTCAATCCGGTTTGCAAAAGCTATGGATAAATACAGGCTGGCATGGGTTGAAGATATGGTCCCATGGTTCTACACCGACCAGTGGAAAACAGTTTCCGACGCCATTGAAACACCTACCTGCACAGGGGAAGATATTTATATGCTTAAAGGTGGCTTCAAACCACTGCTTGATGCAAGAGCTGTTGATATCATACAGCCTGACCTGGGAACAGCCGGGGGGCTTCTTGAAACAAAGAGGATCGGTGATTATGCAGAAGAGTCAGGTGTCGCTATGGCATTACATATGGCCGGATCGCCTGTTTGTTTCATGGCAAATGTTCACTGCGCAGCTGCAACTCAGAATTTTCTTGCCCTTGAACATCACAGTGTCGACACACCGTGGTGGTCGGATCTGGTTAAGATGACTGGCAGCAAGCCAATGATAGAGAGAGGATTTGCAAATGTCCCCCTTGATTCACCGGGCCTTGGCGTTGAACTTAATGAGGAAGAATGTAAAAAACACCTTGGCCGGGATGGCGGCTATTTTGAACCAACTCCCGAATGGGATCAGAAACGGTCACACGATCGTTTATGGAGCTAACTCTTAAGAGTTCAAGTTGTAGTCCCATTTATCCTGGATTTGTACCATATTTACATTCTATTGGAGGGATTACATTTGTTTTGCAGCAGAGGCTTTCTAGTTCAAGGTTGCTGAACTGACAGGAAATCTGATCGAAATTGTTCGGTGTTAATCCTTCAAACTCAAGAAAGTTCATCCTACCAATTCTCTGAATACTAATGATTTCCAGGCATCTTTATGGATGTTGAGCCTTTGAAGTAACCCGGCTGATATGACTCCCAGTAATCGATATTGTTTGGTACTATTCCTTCAACTGCAAGAAAGTCCATGCAACCGGTTCTGAAAATTAAATATCTTTCGTCATCTTTCCATTTCTCTGCATTTTTGTGAGCCTCCTGCACAGTTTTAATAAAAGGTTTTCTGTCAGGCACATAAAGCAGATAATTGACTGCCAGGTTTGCAAGATCGAGGTCCTCACTTTGAATAAGCTGTTTCATCTTTTCTTTAGCCTTTTCATTACCGAACATACCATATTCAATAGCAACTGCAGTAACCTCGACGTAAGGATATTCGTTCTCCATTGATTTTATCATAACATCCTCATAAGGCTTCAGATCTTCTGGACTCTGTGCCCGCAATCCAATCATAGCCCACACGCGAACTATCTTATCAGGGCTTTTCATCAGTTCTATCTGCTTTTTGACGATGTCTTTCCCTCTGAATCCCGACAGCGAAGCAGCTTTGTAAATTCTTTCAAGCGGATACTTTGCTGTGTCAGTTCGGAACTCATAAGGAGTGGTCGTTTTTGACAACATGTGAAGCTGATCTTCAGGAAGGAACATTATTTCGCGGGACCTGAGGATTTCTTCATTTAAAGCATTACGCATTTTTTCCAGCACTGGCTTGTACTTAGAATCATAAGCCAGGTTTTTAGTTTCCCATTTGTCGCTTTTAATATCGAACAGAAATTCGGGAGGACGATCCTCGAAAAGGCTTCTCTGTACTGCATTTAGTTTTCCTTCCTGATAATCCCTGCGCATTATTGTCGTTATTCGCCCTAATTCCCCGAAACGCCAATATCTGAGTTCGGGAAAGAAGGGCATGAAATTTCTTACATAGAAAAATTTGCCGTCGGTCACGCTCCTTACCAGATCGACGCTATTTCCTGAGCGGTCATGAGCTAAGAAAACATATTCATTAGGTTCTTTGCGCTTTGGACCCAGGAATGCTCTGCCTTTCATATAGTCAGGAATCTCTCCTCCGGCAAGGCTGATAACTGTGGGTCCAAAGTCAGTAAAATCAACAGGCTCATCTACAACAACATTGCCTGTCCCCCATGGCGAAAGATGTTTGTACATTTCGGGAAACCAGATTATCAAAGGCACCTGGTGCCCCAGGTTGAGCCCATTACTTTTTCCCCTGGGTATGCCCTCGCCATTATCAGCAAATAAAAATATGATTGTGCTGTCTTTCAGATGATCTTTTTCCAGCCGGTCAACAAGATCTCCGACCAGTTTGTCTGTATATTCGAGTGAATTATAGACCCTCGCATGCTCGTGACGCATTTCTGGACTGTCCCGGTAAAAAGGAGGCATCTCAAAATCATTATCTCCTATTATATCTTCAGGCTTGAGATAGTCGAGCACATTTTTCTTGTACCAGTCTTCCGGCATTACCATCGTGCGCTCCTGATGAGAATCCATGTAGTTGAAGATAGAAAAGAAAGGTTGTCCGGGCTTGCGATGACGCCAATCTGCCTCATTTGAGCTTTCATTCCAGGCTCTTTTAATGAACTCCATCTCATGTGAAATATTATAATTTGTTTTATTGTTGTTAGCGGTATGATAACCAGCCTGCCGCAGATAATAAGGATAACCTTTTATAAAATCAGGGATAGGATAAGCGCTCCCATGATGACCCGTTCCTAATATATATGTTTTCACACCCGTAATAAGAGCCGATCGGCTTGGTGATGAAACTGTACCAGTTGCATATGCGCTGCTGAATCTGATTCCTTCTTTTGCCAAACGGTCAATATTCGGTGTGTGTGCCGCAGTGTTTCCGTAACACCCGACGAAATGAGGTGAAGTATCCTCAAGAGTGATCCAAAGAATGTTTGGTTTAGGCTGTTGTTCCTCATTCTCTTTATGTTGTCCGCACTGAAAAAGAACGAATGGAGCAATCGTAATACCAAATACATATAGCTTGTTCATCTCTGGTCAAATTTAAAAGTTATAAGATATCATACATGTACAGGTTAAATGACCCCACTTAATTCCTATAATCACTTCAAGATCTGTTATTTGTTTTCTATCAAACCCGTCACTTCTCAATTTTTAGATATTTACTATTCATTCATAAATAAATAGTATCAATAATGATTGCTGTTAATAATATATCAAATATATGCACGATCAACTGTTGTGCAAAATCATTTAAAAAAAAGTAAGTATTTTTGAATATTGTGTTTCATTTTGATTATTTTTGTGTTATTCGATCATTTTGTAAATAATAAACCTTAATTTATTTTCATTTTCAAAATATATCCTACTCCTAGCGTATAAAAACTGATTAAATAAAGAAGACAAAGTTTTGAGTGTTTAGTGTTTTCCAGGATTGAGATCATATATTAGCCAGAAAATTCCAAAACAGATTTATATTTATGTTATGTCCTAAAATTCACCTAAAAGTTAAAAACCATGAGAAAAATCCTTTTTCTTTTTTTCCCGTTCAGGAAGAACTTCAAAATGTTTTTGTACCTGAGTGTGATTTTAATTCTGGTACTATCATTTTCCAAAGATCTTTCAGCAGCCGTGCCAACAGGCATATCTGAACCCCAGCAGGTCGTTATTAAGGGTACTATAACAGATGCCACTACCGGAGAAGTGTTACCTGGTGTAAATGTACAGATTGAGGGCACTACTATTGGAGCAATTGCTGATTTAAATGGCAAATTTTCAATAGAAATTCCAAATGATAATGCCATACTTGTTTTTTCTTTTATTGGTTACACAACTCAGAAAGTAACAACATCTGGTAAAACAATCATTGATATTTCATTGACTCAAGATGTTTTATCATTGGAAGAAGTTGTTGTTACCGGATATTCGACTCAAAGGAAGAAAGATATAACAGGTTCTGTTGCAGTGGTGGAAGTCGGTACTTTAAAGAAGACGGTTTCTACTTCTGCACAGCAAGCACTTCAGGGTCTGGCTTCAGGTGTTAATGTAATCTCTTCAGGTGTTCCCGACCGTGCAAGTAAGATTTTAATTCGAGGTGTGACTTCTTTTGGTAATACTGACCCACTTATTATTGTGGATGGAATTGAGCAAAGTTTAAATAATATAAGTGCTAATGATATTGAATCTATACAAGTTTTGAAAGATGCGGGGGCAGCATCTATCTATGGAGTTAGGGGTGCCAATGGGGTAATTGTAGTGACCACTAAAAAAGGTAAATCAGGTGCTCCTGTACTTTCTTATGAAGGCTATTGGGGAATGCAATTTCCCCTGTCTGGTAATCCGTGCAATGTATTGAGTACCGAGAATTTTATGGATATGTTTAATATAGCTCACCCGGGTAATGAATTGTTTAAGAACGGCCTTCCCGATTATACTTACAGAGGTCCCGCAGGTGCAGGCGCTGCATTTGAAGGAGATCCAGCAGTAGATCCGGCATTATATTTTTACGAACCTAAAAACACTGGAAGAAACTATATTATACAGAAAGCAAATAAATCTAATGATGGCAGTTTTTGGTTTCATAGTGCATTTAAAAATGCTCCTACAATGAGCCACAACTTAACTGCCAGTGGCGGAAATGATAAATCAAAGTACCTGTTTGGTTTAGGATATCTTAATCAGCAGGGCACGGCTGTAAAATCTTATTTAAAAAGATACTCCGCCCGTATCAATACTGAGTACAATCTAAATAGATGGCTCAGGGTTGGGGAAAATGTGAATATTATTTTTAAGCAGGTTCCCCAGGTAGATGAATGGACCTTGATGAACGCAGCCCGTAGAATGAACCCCCTTGTCCCGTTAAAGGATATTATGGGTAACTGGGCTGGGACATTCGGAGGTCCTGATCTTGGTGTTATTGGACAACCTGTGGCCAACGCAAATCGTAACACTGCGAAAGACATAAATAATCAATGGTTTATTATTGGCAATACCTACGCTGAGGTTAGCCCAATTAAAGGCCTTATAGCCAGAACCAGTATTGGTTTTAATATAAATTACTTGTTTAATCAAGATTTCACTCCTACTGAAACTGAAAATGTAGAGCAAAGTACTGTTGATAATTCTCTATCTATCACCTCAGGTTATGGGAGCACAATGACTTTTACAAATACATTGGGTTACGATAAATTATTTGGTAAACATGGGTTGAAGATAATTATAGGATCTGAGGCAATTAGTAGTCTATCAAGAAGAAATTTTGGTGGATCAGAGAGGTTTTTTGCAGAGGATTTTGATTTTTTGGTTTTGGATAATGGTACTATGAATAAAACCAATGGCAGCTCGATCTATGAGAGTAGCTTATTTTCTCTTTTTGGACGAGCGGATTATACTTTTGACAACAAATATTTATTGGGAGTTACAGTTCGTCGGGATGGGTCTTCAGTGTTTGGACCAAATAAAAGATATGGCGTTTTCCCCTCTGCTTCCCTTGGATGGAGGATATCCAACGAAAGCTTCATGAAAAATATAACCTGGATTAATGATCTGAAAGTCAGAGCAAGTTATGGAGTGTTAGGTTCTCAGAACAATGTAAGTGGTGATAATTCCTTTTTCTTATTTGGCAGCAATTTGGGGCAAACATACTATGATATTAATGGAACAGGCAATTCAGTAGTACTGGGTTTCGCGCAATCAAGAATCGGGAACCTTGCAACAGGATGGGAAGAGAATAAGGTTACCAATATTGGTTTTGATCTTACGGTATTTAAAAATTTAACTTTTTCTGTTGAGTACTATAAGAAAGCAATTAATGGTCTATTATTTTCCAAACCGTTACCAGCAGTAATTCTTGGCAATTCTACCGCCCCGACTGTAAACATTGGCGATATTGAAAATACCGGGGTTGATGCTAGCGTAACATATCAGGGCTATATCTCTAAGGAATTACACTTTACCGCTGGTTTTAATCTAACTACTTATAAAAATGAGGTCGTGTCTATCCCTGATCCGGGTTATTTTTATTCTGGAAGTATGCAGTATATGGACAATTTATGTCGTAATGAGGAAGGACACCCGGTAAGTTCTTTTTACGGATATAAGATAATTGGTCTGTTCAATAGTGCGGAAGAGGTTACTGCCTCTCCGACTCAAAATGCCGCTGCACCAGGTCGTTTCCGGTATCAGGATACTAACAGTGATGGTTCTATCACCGCTGCCGATCGTGTTCATCTTGGCTCTCCCAATCCTGATTTTACTTATGGTGTAAATCTTGGTTTGGATTATAAGGGTTTTGATTTTTCATCCTTGTTTTATGGTTCGCAGGGGAATGAGATTTGGAATGGAACCCGCAGGGGTGATTTCTTTAACGATAATGAGGAAAAAAGTAATAATTTGTTAAGAGCCTGGACACCTGAAAATACTAATACAACAGTTCCGAAAATTGAAACTTCGAGCACTTTTAGTACGAATCAGATCCAAAATTCCTACTATGTTGAGAACGGCTCTTACCTTAGATTAAAGTCAGTATTACTAGGGTATACGGTAAAACCTTCTTTGGTGCAAAAATTTGGAATATCTAACCTCAGGGTATATGTGCAGGGAGCAAATTTGTTCACCATCACAAAATATTCAGGACTAGATCCGGAACTGGGAGGACCCAGTTCAAGTTTTGGTATTGATGATGGAAATTATCCGGCTGCCCAACTTAGTGTATTGTTTGGACTTAACGTTACATTCTAGAATTGCTGATAATGATAATTAAAAACTAAAAATCATGAAACTAAATTATAAGTTATTAATTTCGACAGTATGTACCTTACTCTTAGTGACACTATCCTGCGATGAGAGTTTCCTGGACATTAAACCGAAAGCTTCAATAAGCCAAACTACTTTGTCTACCAAAGCAGGAGTTAACGGATTATTAGTAGGTGCTTATTCTTTACTGGATGGAGGGGGTGCCGTTGGAGGAGGTTATACAACGGGTTGGGGAAGTATGATTGCTTCTGATGATGCTCGTCTGGGTACGGATGCAGGAGTAAGTGCAACTGATGTCTTTCTGTTTGATCCAAGTACCGGCATCTTCAACAATAAATGGCGTTTTTTGTATGCCGCTGTTCAACGCTGTAATGATGTATTGAATGTGCTTCCCAAGTGCGCCGATATAACGGAACTGGAAGCTGTACAAATTGAAGCTGAAGCTAAATTCTTAAGGGGAGTTTATTATTTGTTTCTATCAATGCTGTGGCAGAATGTTCCCTGGATAGATGAAACTATAAACTATACTGATGGTAATTATTTTGTTCCCAATACTGAGCCATTATATCCCAAAATTGAAGCAGACTTTGAGTTTGCTGCAAATAATTTATCTGAAACCAAAGCCGAGGTGGGGAGGGCCAATAAATGGGCAGCAAAATCATTTTTAGCCAAAACATATATGTTTCAGAAGAAGTTTGCCGAGGCAAAAGCAGTGCTCGACGATATCATCGCTAATGGTAAAACTTCCAATAATAAAAAGTATGAATTGCTGGCAAAATATGGCGATAATTTTAAATCCGCAACAAAACATGGTTCAGAAGCAGTATTTACAGTTCAAATGTCTGTTAACGATGGAGCAATGAACGATACATGGGACACATGGATAGGTCCTGGCGCTAACGGGAATCCTATGGATCAATGGAATGGATCTTTTGGTGGCCCAGCAACATGTTGTTACGGTTGGTTCCAGCCTACATTTGATTTGGTTGATTCTTATCAAACTGATGCAGTTACTGGCCTGCCATTGCTCGACACCTACCAGAATACACCTCTTCCAACTGATAATGGACTTTCCTCTTCAGATCCCTTTACCCCTTATAGTGGTACATTGGATTCCCGTTTAGACTGGTGTGTTGGCAGAAGAGGAATACCTTACCTGGATTGGGGTGTACATCCCGGGAAAGCCTGGGTCAGGAACCAAGTTAACAGCGGACCGTATGCAAGTATTAAAAATCTTTCATATCAGGCTAGCGTCTCTGCTGACAGACAAGGAGGAGGAGGTGCAACAAATACTCCATACAATATGATTCGATTTGCAGATGTATTATTGTGGGCAGCCGAAAGTGAGGTTGAGGTTGGAAGCTTAGCCAAGGCAGAGGAATATGTTAATACGGTCAGGGCCCGTGCTGCTAATCCTGAAGGATGGGTGAGAAATTATATCGATCCTACTAAACCTTTGTCAGGATTTTCAGATACTCCCGCTGCCAATTATAAAGTTGGACTTTATACCGGACAGTTCGAGGCTAACGGTAAATCTTACGCTCGTAAAGCTGTTCGTTTTGAAAGAAGATTGGAATTAGCTATGGAACATCAGAGGTTTTTTGATATAAGACGTTATGATGGTAATGATTTTGATCAGGCTGCCAGATTTACCTGGTTTTTTGCTCGTGAAGCGGCAAGCATATCGAATCCATCCAATAACTACAAACAAGGTGTTTTCACTAAAGGAAAGAATGAATTATTCCCTATACCTCTGCAACAGATTGAATTAAGCAAAAAAACCGCAGGTGAAGCATCAGTATTGATTCAAAATCCGGGTTGGGAGTAGTAATCCACAAATCAATAATCATTTAACAATATACTTGTATAAATGAGACCAACAATCCTGGCCTGAGGGCCAGGATTGTTGGTCATGATATTTATTTGGGTTTTAGGCAAAAGCAGTTTCGACTTTAATTTAACAACAATGAAATATAGAGAATGTCCAAAACTGTATCAAAAATACTAAGGCGGGAATTCCTTAAAGATGCATCCCTTGCAGGATTAGGCGGTGCAATGATGCCACTTGCCGGATTCTCAGATCCCATGCTGCAAAAGAAAATGAAGCCAGGATTGATTGAGGCTGAGAATAACAAGCCCGGTACGCCGGAATGGCAGCTTCAATATACGCGATTTGACGATCCGATAACTATGGCTTCATACCCTTTAATACGTTGTCTTCGCTCTTCAGTTATTGAGGGGTATGTCAACAGGACCAGTCTCCTACCCGGAGAAAGCATTGATTTTAAAGTAAGTATGAATCCTGGGGGTAAATTTTTAATTGATATCTACCGTATGGGATATTACGGAGGTACAGGTGGTCGCCATATGGCAAGGCTGGGTTCTTTCACCGGACGTCCTCAACCGGTTCCAATGATGACTATTGAACGGCTACGCGAGTGTAATTGGGAAACTGCCACTACATTTACAATTCCGAATGATTGGCCAAGTGGAATTTATCTTGGTAAGCTGACTCGTGAGGAGGCATATGGGAGACAGAGTTATGTGATATTTGTTGTGAAGGAACATCGCAAATCTGATATTCTTTGTCAGGTAAGCGATCTTACATGGCAGGCATACAACAAGTGGCCAGGCAGGGATTCTCTATACGATGACGGGACCCCAGAAGTTTGGTTCACCGGACCAAATGTCAGGGTTAGTTTTGACCGCCCGTATGCTAAATATTGTCAGTATATTGACGCACCGCGTTCGGCAGGATCAGGAGAGTACTTGTTATGGGAACATCCGATGACATACTGGTTGGAGCAACAGGGATACGATGTTACGTATTGCTCTAATCTAGACCTGCATTTTGATCCGGATATTCTAAGCCTAAGCAAGGTATTTCTTTCGGTGGGTCACGATGAGTACTGGACAAGAAAGATGTTTGAAGAAGCTCTAAAAGCACGTGATAATGGATTGAGCTTTGCATTTTTTTGCGGCAATTCTATCTGGAATGAAATCAATTTGTTCGACAGTTTCGTCGGGGAATCGGGCAGGGTCTTCTCCAGGGACAAAGATTTTGAAGATGAGGAGAAGCTGATGGGTAATAGTTCATATGGAGTAGGTTATGGGGATTGGATTGTAAAGAATTCCGGAAACTGGATTTACGAGGGCACAGGTATGAGGGATGGTGATAGAATTCCTGGTATCATAGGATGGGAATTTCATGGTCCTCCAATGCCTGCTATAAAGGGTCTTGAGGTAGTGGCCGAAAGCCCGCTTTCTCTTTCAAAGATCCACCATTCGGCTGTTGTATATCCATGCCCTAAGGGTAACTGGGTCTTTAATGCCGGAACTATCTGGTGGACTGAGGGCCTTTCTCAACCACCCGGTCATATTCCTGCAGGTAGTAATTCAGGTGGTCTGACATTTGGAGTGAATCCGAATGTTCAGAAAATTACATCAAACATTTTAACCCGCATGATTAAGAGTTCTGGCCAATAAAGACAATTCGGTTTAAGTATCATTGGATCAATGGATCAACGATAATAAAACTCATTGAGTAAAGTAAGTGAAATTGCATATATCAATTATTAAAATAATATTTAATGAAAATGAAAACAATTCAACTACTGCAGTGCACCTTACCGGCTATCCTGATTGCCAGTGGTTTAAACAGTTGCGCCCAAAAACAAGGGGCTGCTCTCCCTAAAGAAATCCATGTAAACATAAGCAAAGCAATATCTACTATTGATGGTTTTGGCGTCAATATTACTCCTGCACAGTGGAACGATGGTAATCTTAAGCCCGTCTTGGACAAGCTCGTCGATGATCTGGGTTGCACACTTTTCAGGTTTGACAATACCGGCCTTGCAAATTGGCTTGACCCTGGGAAACGCCTGCCCGATGGAACCTGGCCGGAATCTTACCTTGACAGCATTTACAAGTCTAAGGTATTTGTTGATGCATGGGAAACTTTCCGTTATCTTAACCAGAAGGGTGTTGAACCATTTTTCAACGTCAGCGGAAATATTAATCCCGGCCTGGGGACTCCGGAAGAACCGCAAAAACTTGCAGACTTTAAAGGCTACGCTGACATGATTTCGACAATGCTTAATTGGGCCAGGGGAAAAGAAGGACTCAAATTCAGTTTGCTTGCCCCTTTTAATGAAACGGATATTGGAGATCCCGAGGGTCCTCAAATACGTGGACAAGCTATGCTTACTGCCACCCAGGCTATTATAAAAAGTCTGAACGACAATGGATTGAGTGATATTAAGATAATTGAAATGGACGATGGCGGCATTTTCTTTGATAAATTGGAAGCCACCTTATCAGATACAAGTTATGCTGACCAGGTTCATTCCTTTGCAGTTCATACATACGGAAGCGACGCTGGCGACTGTTTTGAATCCAATTTTCAGAGGTTTTTAAGAACGGTAAAGAACAGCCCGTTTAATAAGTCACACCTCTGGCTTACAGAATATGGTGACCTTGATCAGACTCATGAAATGGAATATGAATTTGCCTGGCGTTCCACCCGCAGATTGATGAAAACCCTCAGTTATGGATATACTGCCGGCCTTGCATGGGATGCATTTGATAACTTTCATGAACATAATCAGGCATGGTGTCTGTATGGATTGTTACTGACAGATACGACAAACTGGAAATACACTCCTAAAAAGCGCTATTATGCAGCGAAACAAATTTACCACTATGTAAAACCAGGCTGGAAAATGGTTGATTTTACTTATCCTCAACGGCAGGATGATGTTTTCAAATACTGGCATGACTCATTCCGTAACATCAGAACGCTTGCTTTTGTTTCACCTGATGGCAATGATTATTCAATTGTTATAATGAATGGTGTCGATTCGGAAGTCGATTTGACAATCTATCTTGATGATAATGGCAATTCTTCTCTCCCAAAATCCGTAAATCATTACATTACAAGCAGCAAAGACAACTGTTCCCGGAAAAGAGGTCTGTCGAAAAAAGATAACATTATTCATGTAAGGCTTCCTGAGCATACTATCTCAACAATAACAACACTTAATTAATTTGGTTTAAAATTTAATATAAAGCTGTTTTTATTATACATGTTGAACTGCTAAGATTACAAAAAGCTGCCTTTAACCCCTATTCAAAAAAATGAACAAAAATCAAGCACAAATACCACGGAGAAAACTCCTTAAAGATGCTGCCCTTCTGGGATTAGGAGGTGTTATGGTGCCATTGAACGGCTTCAGCGGACCATTACTGCAAAATAAAAAGAAGGCAGGATTGATTGAGGCAGAGAATAACAAGCCCGGTACCCCGGAGTGGCAGCTCCAATATACGCGATTTGACGATCCGGTAACGATGGCTTCGTACCCTTTAATTCGTTGTCTCCGCTCATCAGTTATTGAGGGATTCGTCTCCAGAACCAGCCTTCTTCCGGGGGAAAGTATTGATTTTAAAGTAAGCATGAATCCTGCGGGCAAGTTTTTAATTGATATTTACCGTATGGGATACTACGGTGGTACAGGGGGACGTCACATGGCAAGGCTGGGCTCCTTTGCCGGACGCCCTCAGCCGATGCCCATGATGACTATTGAACGATTGAGAGAGTGCAATTGGGAGATTGCCACCACTTTTACCATTCCGAATGATTGGCCAAGCGGGATTTATTTAGGAAAACTATCGCGCGATGAACCATTCGGGAATCAAAGTTATGTGATATTTGTTGTGAAGGAACATCGCAAATCCGATGTTTTGTGCCAGGTTAGCGATCTCACATGGCAGGCATATAATAAATGGCCGGGAAGGGATTCGCTTTACGATGACGGAACCCCTGAAGTTTGGTATACGGGACCAAACGTTCGGGTTAGTTTTGATCGCCCATACGCAAAGTATTGTCAGATTCTTGATGCCCCGCTTTCGGCGGGATCAGGAGAGTATCTGCTCTGGGAACATCCTTTGACATACTGGCTGGAGCAGCAGGGATACGATGTTACCTACTGTTCTAACCTTGATCTGCATTTTGATCCGGATATTTTAGGCTTAAGCAAAGTATTTCTCTCTGTGGGTCATGATGAATACTGGACAAGAAAGATGTTTGAGGAAGCTCTAAAAGCACGTGATAATGGATTGAGCTTTGCATTTCTTTGCGGCAATTCCATTTCAGGGGAGATCCAATTATTTGATAGTTATATTGGCTCTCCAGGACGTGTTTTTTCTAAAACATCTAATGTACATTTTGAAGATGAAGAGAAATTGATGGGGAATACATCATATGGACATGGATGTGGAGATTGGGTTGTAAAAAATTCCGTAAACTGGATTTATGAAGGGACAGGACTGAAAACAGGAGATAAGATTCCTGGAATTATCGGATGGGAATACCATGGGCCACCGTTTCCCGACTTTAAAGGTCTTGAGGTAGTGGCGGAAAACTTGATGTGTCACGCACAGACAATGAATCCTCATTCGGCAGTTATTTATCCTTGTTCGAAGGGGAACTGGGTCTTTAATGCCGGGACAATCTGGTGGCCGGAGGGACTTTCCCAGCCTCCCGGTCACATTCCTGCCGGTCATACCTCAGGAGAGAATACTTTAGGGTTGAACCAGCATGTACAGAAAATTACCTTAAACATATTGGATCGTATGATTAAGGATTCACCCCGGTAAAAGAATTATTTTTGAAATAGTTAAACGAAAGGCTCATCAATTACATAATTTTAATAAATTAGACATAGAAATTTAAAAAACTTAAAAGTTTTAAAAAATGAACAAAAATCAAGCACAAATACCACGGAGAAAACTCCTTAAAGATGCTGCCCTTCTGGGATTAGGAGGTGTTATGGTGCCATTGAACGGCTTCAGCGGACCATTGCTGCAAAATAAAAAGAAGGCAGGATTGATTGAGGCAGAGAATAACAAGCCCGGTACCCCGGAGTGGCAGCTCCAATATACGCGATTTGACGATCCGGTAACGATGGCTTCGTACCCTTTAATTCGTTGTCTCCGCTCATCAGTTATTGAGGGATTCGTCTCCAGAACCAGCCTTCTTCCGGGGGAAAGTATTGATTTTAAAGTAAGCATGAATCCTGCGGGCAAGTTTTTAATTGATATTTACCGTATGGGATACTACGGTGGTACAGGGGGACGCCACATGGCAAGGCTGGGCTCCTTTGCCGGACGCCCTCAGCCGATGCCCATGATGACTATTGAACGATTGAGAGAGTGCAATTGGGAGGTTGCCACCACTTTTACCATTCCGAATGATTGGCCAAGCGGGATTTATTTAGGAAAACTATCGCGCGATGAACCATTCGGGAATCAAAGTTATGTGATATTTGTTGTGAAGGAACATCGCAAATCCGATGTTTTGTGCCAGGTTAGCGATCTCACATGGCAGGCATATAATAAATGGCCGGGAAAAGATTCGCTTTACGATGACGGAACCCCTGAAGTTTGGTATACGGGACCAAACGTTCGGGTTAGTTTTGATCGCCCATACGCCAAGTATTGTCAGATTCTTGATGCCCCGCTTTCGGCGGGATCAGGAGAGTATCTGCTCTGGGAACATCCTTTGACATATTGGCTGGAGCAGCAGGGATACGATGTTACCTACTGTTCTAACCTTGACCTGCATTTTGATCCGGATATTTTAGGCTTAAGCAAAGTATTTCTCTCCGTGGGTCATGATGAATACTGGACAAGAAAGATGTTTGAGGAAGCTCTAAAAGCACGTGATAATGGATTGAGCTTTGCATTTCTTTGCGGCAATTCCATTTCAGGGGAGATCCAATTATTTGATAGTTATATTGGCTCTCCAGGACGTGTTTTTTCTAAAACATCTAATGTACATTTTGGAGATGAAGAGAAATTGATGGGGAATACTTCTTATGGACCAGGGTACGGAGATTGGGTTGTAAAAAATTCCGGAAACTGGATTTATGAGGGGACAGGACTGAAAACAGGGGATAAAATTCCTGCCATGATCGGATGGGAATACCATGGGCCACCGTTTCCCGACTTTAAAGGTCTCGAGGTAGTAGCGGAAACATTGGCCTATCAGGCACAGACAAATAATTTTCATTCGGCAGTTGTTTATCCCTGTTCAAAGGGGAACTGGGTCTTTAATGCTGGGACAATCTGGTGGCCAGAGGGACTTTCCCAACCACCCGGTCATATTCCTGCCGGCCATGATCCTTCAATGCGTACGTTTGGAGTGAACCAATATGTGCAGAAAATTACATCGAATCTTTTGAACCGGATGATTAAGGATTCTCCACTGTAAATGTAAAAAGTGTTTATTTTTGAAATAATTGAACGAAAAGCCCATGAGTAAGAGGATTAGGTTGAATATTGGCATTTATGGGCAGTTGTAATTAGGATTAATAATTTAAAAAACCTTTACAATCACAAATAATGGACAAAAATGATTTTCACATACCACGGCGAAAGCTTCTTAAAAATGCAGCTATTGCAGGATTGGGTGGTGCTTTAATGCCATTAAACGGATTCAGCGGACCCGTACCACAAGAGAAAAAGAAATCAGGATTGATTGAGTTAGAGAATAGCAAGCCCGGTACCCCGGAATGGCAGCTTCAATATACGAATTTTGATGATCCGATAACGATGGCTTCATACCCTTTAATTCGTTGTCTTCGCTCATCAGTTATTGAGGGATTTGTCTCCAGAACCAGCTTTCTGCCAGGGGAAAGTATTGATTTTAAAGTAAGCATGAATCCCTCCGGGAAGTTTCTGATTGATATTTACCGTATGGGATACTACGGTGGTACAGGGGGACGCCACATGGCCCGGTTAGGTTCTTTTACCGGACGCCCTCAAACGATGCCCATGATGACTATTGAACGATTGCGTGAGTGTAATTGGGAGATTGCCACTACCTTTACCATTCCGGAAGATTGGCCAAGTGGGGTTTATTTAGGGAAACTATCGCGGGATGAAACATTCGGAAATCAAAGTTATGTGATATTTGTGGTGAAGGAACATCGCAAATCAGATATTCTGTGTCAGGTTAGCGACCTTACATGGCAGTCTTACAATAAATGGCCAGGTAAGGATTCGCTGTACGATGACGGAACTCCGGAAGTCTGGTACACGGGACCAAACGTTCGGGTTAGTTTTGATCGTCCATACGCTAAGTATTGTCAGATTCTTGATGCCCCGCTTTCGGCGGGATCAGGAGAGTACCTGTTATGGGAACATCCGTTGACATACTGGCTGGAGCAGCAAGGATACGATGTTACCTATTGTTCCAACCTTGATCTCCATTTAGACCCGGATATTTTAAGTTTAAGCAAAGTATTTCTTTCTGTGGGTCATGATGAGTATTGGACCAGGAAGATGTATGAAGAAGCTATCAAGGCCCGCGACAACGGATTAAGTTTTGCCTTCTTTAGTGGCAATTCTATACTTCATGAGACAACTTTATATGATAGTTTCAATGGCACACCATGTAGGGCCTTTGCCAGGGATAAACGATTTGAAGATGAAGAAAAATTGATGGGGAATACTTCTTATGGAATGGGATACGGAGATTGGATTGTAAAAAATTCCGAAAACTGGATTTATGAGGGGACAGGACTGAAAACAGGGGATAAGATTCCTGCAATAATCGGAGAAGAATACCATGGACCACCGTTTCCTGACTTTAAAGGCCTTGTGGTGGTGGCTGAAAGCTCATTGCAACTGGCAACAACCCCTCATTCAGCAGTTGTTTATCCCTGTTCAAAAGGCAACTGGGTCTTTAATGCCGGAACAGAATGGTGGTCAGAGGGTTTGTCCCAGCCACCGGGCCATATTCCTGCTCAACATGTTGGAGGTGGAATAATTACACACGGAGTGAACCAGCATGTGCAGAAAATTACGTCGAATCTTTTGAACCGGATGATTAAGGACTCTCCACTGTAAGAAAATTGTAATCCCTATTGACCCTTGAGATAGCTAAACCGTTTTGCTATCCGAACAACGTTGGCTGTATGGGGATTTTCGAGGGTAAGGATAATTTTGTAAATGAATAAAATTCTACCTAAAAGATTTTACTCAGGGATTTTCGGGAGTACTCTTTTAATCCCTGGTATAGTTTCAGACCATCAGTAGCTGATTCAGGTACACGAGTTTATGATCTCCGGTACCTGTTTATTCTCATATTGAAAGCTACATAGGATGGGAAAAATTGAAACCAGGAACGAAGATAGTCGCTTAGTCTAAATTCATTGAAACATTCGATTTACTTATCTGAAATGTTATGTTTCTTAATTGCTTCTTCAGGTGTTATCCCTGATTTAACTACATCGCACAATGCAGCATGAAATTCCGACGGATCCTTCACCTGTATAGCGTTACGCCCGAAGACCACCCCTCTGGCTCCATCCCTGATCTCATTTGCAGCAAGCCGTAATGCATCTATCTGTTTCGGTACTTTTTCTGCTCCCAGTCCAAATATCGGTACAGGGCTACTACCTGTCACCTTCTTAAAATCCATAGTGTAAAATGTCTTGATCATATCACACCCCAGTTCACTGAGTATCCTGCAGCTCCTGTAAACCTGCTCATGCAAATTCTCTTTGGTGATCGTATCCGGAATGAACAGGAAAATATTCTCCTATTATCGGTACTCCCAGTTTGTCGGCCTGATTTAATAACTTACAATAAATCCCGACATTCCTTGAGTCCAGTTCCTCACTCCCGGTCTGAAGCGTGAGAGATGCAAGAACGATCTCAGCACCATGACTTACTGCTTCCTCTACACTACGGGCAATTACAGTATATGCCTGGTTATAATTCCAGTTGAAGCAATAAACCGAACTCCAGTTTAACCTTACAATCGGAATCGGAGCACCTTTGTAATTGAAAACAAAACGCAGGTGCTTTAACATACCTGCACTCAGCAACACTCCATCTACACAGGAATTAATTTTCTCTGCTGTCTTTATCAGATCGGTCATGCCGGGGATAGGACCATCAAACATTCCATGATCTATCGCTATTATCACGGCATTTTTACCTTTGCTGAAAAGTTTTTCAGTTTTCAACTTGTTCCCATTCATATTTTATAAATTGTACTTGTATTTGTATTACGATTGTTATTGATCGGTTTTCTATAGGAATAACATGCTCAAATATAAATAGATTTGTTGCTAGATGTGAAACTATTTTTCATTTTTGTTAATATTTTACTTATTATTTTGATTGTATTTGATATATCTGGGAAGTTATTCCGTAAACCGTAAGGTTAAATTATATTAAGAAGCACAGCTCTCCATTGGAATGAAGCCAGGTCAGGAAGCAAGGGTAGATTATGAGTATATACGGAATGGTGTTGTAAATATATTCATGGCAAATGAACCACTGAAAGGGAAACGTTTTGTTGAAGTTACAGAATTTAAGACCAAGAAAGATTGGGGATATTCATAAAGGGAATTGCAGATGAGCATTACCCCAAAGCAAAGCGGATAACATTAGTAATGGATAATTATAATACTCACGGAGCATCGGCATTATATGAACCATTCAGACCTGAAGAAGCAAAAAGGTTATGGGACAAGTTTTAATTTGTGTATACACCGAAACATGGCAGCTTAACATAACACTAGTTGAAAAAATCAACTGTCAAACACGGGAATTGCTATGTTCCAAACGATTAATTTTCTGATTGATGATGTCATCTTATTTACTCCTGATTATTTGAATTTATATCTGGTGCTGAGCCTCATTAATAAAGGCAAGCATATTTTCCAAGGGTATATCTCCCTGCAATTCATGAGAGGGGGCTAAAATATATCCTCCACCTTTGCCAAGGATTTTTATCCGCTCCCTGATCTCTCTTCTTACATCTTCCGGTGAACCATATGGAAGTGTTTTTTGTGTACTTACACCGCCCCAGAATGCAAGATACTTTCCATATTCCTTTTTAAGGAAATTAAAATCGAGGGCTTCTGCCTGAAGCGGACAGATCATATTGACCCCGATCTCGATCAGATCTGGAATAATGTCGGTAATATCACCGCATGAATGGATAGAAACCGGAAGACCCGCTGAATGAACTTCATCGTACAGTTTTTTCAGCCGTTTTTTAAAAAGTTTACGCCACAGATCCGGATCTATAATTAAACCATGTTGCTGCCCCCAGTCATCGCCAAAATGAAATGCATCGATAGGGAACCGGCATAAACGCTTTGTGATTACAAGGTTAAACTCAATGATCCTGTCAAATAATTCCTCAACGAATACGGGATTCATCATGAAGTCAAGCAGGATGGGTTCAATCCCCCTTAAGATCCATGCTCTTTCATACAGGGAAAATCCTATTGCTCCGATTATGAAATTGTTTTGGTTTTTATTTATGAAGGCAGGAATTTCACTCAGTTCCATAACTTTCTCAGGGTCAGGAAATTTGTAACCAATAAGTGATGGTTCTTTTATCGGATTATCGATCACGGTACCAATGTCTTCATTTGGTTTGAGTTCCCATATGGCACCAAAGGCATCCCTGAATTTGTTGGCATCCAGGTCTTCAGTTTTAAAAATCGAATAATAGCTGGGTTCAAACATTGAAATGTGATTCCCGATCACCTCATTCAGATCCGAATAACCGAAATAACTCTTCAGTTTTTTCTCAGCAGCAGAGAGGCAGTCCATCTGCCATGGAACCAAATCGCTTTCCCGGTGGTTGATCGCAGCTAAAACTCTTTCTTTATGTGTCATTTTAACTTACTTCTTGCTGGCGATTGGATTAAAACCTGATATTATGTGTACCAAGTCCGGCCGGTATTTCAAGTACCTGTTTTGGACCAAGCGTCGTGGAAACCGTTTTCCCGTCTATTGAGACGGATGGATTACTTCCAAGACCTTCTCGGAAACTGTCTGATAATTCCAGGGTCCACTTTGAAGGTTTCTTCTCAAAATATTTGCAATAATGATCGTCGTAATTGAAATCTATTCCATTTTTTGCCTGACTGATAATATTTGTATGAAGGTAAGCACATGTTTCATTGAAACCCATCCAGTACTTATCCTTACGCGATTCTATCCAGTCGAGGTTGTCATGCAGGTTCATCCTTCTTCCACCTGCAATTTTTGAGGATTTAAGTTGTTCTGCGTTCATCTTCAGAAGTTTATCCCAGCCTGCCTCAGTTTCATCAGCTATATAATTTGTCTGAGCGGTGAGATCCAGGTCATGGCAGGTAAACTGCTGGGGCATCATCATTGTGAATTCTATTGTGTGATCAAATCCAACATAACATTCACGGCTGACTCCAAGGCCGGCAATTGCAGCAATCCTTCCGTTGTCATAACCGCCTGGCTTTCCGGCTTTCAATTCTGCCCCCGGACGAACCTCAGCAGCAAGGGCAGTAACCCCGAAAGCCTTCTTAACGGCATCTATCCCCATTTTGTAAATGAACAGCAGATCATTAGAAGGTACTGCAGCATTATCACGGCGAACATCTACAACTTCGTTATACCAGTCGGTAACTGCCAGTTCCCCGTCTATCTCTGAACCCCACCAAGGTCCCGGAGGCGAATCAAGATCCCAGTTCATATGCGACCATGCCCTGTGAGGCTGTATTTCAAAAACACCGCGTCTGAGTCCTTCATCCAGACCCTCCTTGGTTGAACCAAAGTCCTGCCAGTTACCGAAAATATCTGTAAAGGGTTTGACAGTCCATGGTGATTCTATTATCTTCTTTTCAATATTTGCAAAACCCGGGGTTATGTTCTGTACCATCATCTTCCCGTATTTTTCAAGAGGTTGGATAAGATATTTTATAAGGGTGTCTTTCGCAGGGGTAGGGTAATGCCACCTTAAGCTGTAGGTATGCTCGGCACACCCGACATCATCCATTATAAAGATCAGGCCGTTATCAAAATTGTCGTTAAATACCCCGTAACCAATTGAGTAAACAAGTGCCTTTCTGAAGATGTTCCTCATTACAGGGTACTTACGGAACCAGTCTTTACCACCGCCGATCCATACAACCTTTGTCTCCTTATTGACATCCCGCACTACTAACTGTGGCGTATCACCAATTGATCCGAGAACTTTTAACGATTCATTCGCCTGGCACCGTACAACGCTAACGGTGGCTTTGTTTTCCATTGGTTTACTCCCGGCAGGTGTTATCCCGTTGGCATCGGGGATTGTTATTACCGCGTTTTGGCTGGCATCGGGAAGAATAACATTTCTAGCTCCTGATGTTATGAAATGCTCCCCGGTAACTGAGAATTTTTCACCATTTTCGCCCAGGAGAGCATCTTTAGCTTCCGTATAATTTACTCCAATAAGGTCGGCAACCTGTTTGGTTTTGATATAATCAAAAAGTGCGATCATGCTTATTCCATACTCCTCGACAGCCCGTTTAAGCGTCTGGTAATTTGCAGATTGCCCCGTCAGTTTATCAGGGTCTGCCATCCAGACCACGCATCCGTAATTCGGTTTTGCCTCACCATCGAGAAAGCGGTTGATCTGTAACCGTTGTTCATCGAGCCGGAGAATATCAAAAGGGACCCCCCATATCTTCAGCATATTTACAACATCAAGGAAATCTGTCCCATTCACCCGGGTGGGATCAATGTTATAGCTCATCGGATCGGTCCACTGGTCGCCAATTATCACAAGCACACGAAATGGTTTTAAATTGACTGATGATGACTTCACTAAAGAACCCGATTCAGAAGAAACTTTATTTCCAGCCTGGTTACATCCTGAGAGCAGGAGTGAAATTCCCAGGATGACGATAAATCTGTAGAATACTTTTACTGACATATATTTTTTATTTAATTGCTATACTTTGAGAAAGGTTTTCTTAATGTACATATAGTACAGGATTAACCAGACAACAGCCAGTGCAGCAAATGCCTGCAGAAAAATTCCCCATATTCCCATAAAACTTGCCAGGCCGTCGACAAAAATGTCTCCTATCCTTGAAAAGTCGAAAAGATGAGTTGCAATGTAGACCGCTATCGCATTCATACCGATAACGACAAAGGGGAATGACCATTTCTTAAATCCCCAGACATCAATCACGAGATAAAAAACTGCCAATAGCAGGAAGCTCCATCCAGCTCCGTAAAGTACTAAGGAACTGGTCCAGATGTGATGTATAATTGGGAACCATATACCCCAGATCCAACCTGCAATAATACAGCAAACGCCAACCAATGCTAAAAGTCGGGCTTTCTTCATCTCATCTCTATCAGATTGCAGGATGTTGCCAGCAAAGACACCCAGCATTATTGAAGGGATAAAATTGATGCTGGTTAAAATATAAGTCCATCCTTCACCTTCCTGAAAATGCCCGAGTATTGCATTATCAACATAAAGAGGGAGGTTAAGGTCAGGTTTATATATACCTGCTCCATAACCGGGAATCGGAACTAATGCCAGAATTCCCCAATAAACCAGGAGAATACCTGCAGTGATTCCTATCTGCCACTTTCTGTTCAACTCAAGGATCATTATTGAGGCAAACAGATACCCAAAAGCAATGCAATGGAGAACATTAGTTATCAGATGTATCTTCATTATATCAAATGAGAGTAAATGCCCCGAAGAAATTAGTCCAAGAATGTACAAAATGAATACTCTTTTCAGGACATGGGAATAAATACTTTTTTTCGTTTCACCGCGGGCAATACGCTTTTTGAATGAAACCGGCATAACCACACCAACAATAAAAAGAAATAATGGCTGGATTATGTCATAGAAGTGAAACTGGCCCCAGGTGTGGTCGAAATGTACCGCAATGTTGCTAAGAAAGCCAATCCCTGTGGCCTTTGCGAGAGTAATCAGCACTTCAGCTCCGCCAATAATCCACAACATATCAAATCCCCGTAATGCATCTACGCATACCAGTCTCTGATCTGCTGTTTTTGATTTAATAGTTGAATTCATTCCAATATCTTTATTCGTTAATAATTTGAATGTACCAGCATTAGTTTACTTTATCAATAAGAATAAAATCGTACTCCTTAAGAATCTGTTTAAAGGGTGCTTTATGGGTGATGTTTTTCATTTTGGAATATTGATTATGAAGATCAGGTTAAATACTATTAGTAAGAACTGGACAATTTCCCTTATACATTTTCAAAATTACTTATAGCTGAAATGTATAAATAGTACTTTTCGTCGTATTTATGATGATTTTAAACCACAGGGAAGGGGCTGTCTTAAAAGTCCTTATATGGTATTAATCTCTTTTTCATAGTCTCTTGAAATTATTACAAATCAGGTTAATGAAATTTTATAAGGCCAAAGAACTGAGGAAGATGGAAATTGGGCACTGGATTATCCAGTCCTGCTCCGGCTGCTCCGGCAATTTTTACAAAATTTCTTCTGGTTGTTTTCATATTGGAGATATAGTTTTATGAAATTAATATTCTGAAACCGAAATGGCTGAAGACAATACCTTAGAATATTTCAATAGGATCAGGATGCCTCTGTTCAATTGTCTTGATCTTCTCCTGGTACTGTGATGGAGTAACTCTCTTTATTTTCTTAAACTGCCGGTTGAAATTTGAAATATTACCAAAGCCTGAATCGTATGCGATTCCTGAAATGTTTTGTGATTCATCCGTCAGTAATTTACAGGCATAACCTACTCTTATATTAAGGAGATAATCTTTAAACGGCATTCTGTAAGTCTTCTTGAATGCTTCATAAAAAGATGTATTGGACATATTGGTTATCTTCAGAAGATCGTTGATGCCAATTGGACTCTGAAAATTCTGAAGTATATACTTTAAAGCTCTCTGCATTGTTCCGGTGTCATCTATCCAGAACGGCTCGGTAAGAGCAGGACTTGAGAGCAGGTTAAACTCACTGGTGGTGGCAAATACCTTGAAGATAGAAAATAGTGCAAAGATTCTTTCTGTATCGCTTAATTCATTCATCTTAAGCATAATTGCTATTATCTTTTTTTTGGTTTCGCCATAAAAACTATATCCTCTTGTTGATTCAATAATGAATTTATTCAGAGCAGTGTTTTCAGGTATTTTAAAAAACCTTTCGCCCAGAAAGTCATAAAGGAACTGAACAATGATACCTTCTCCCTGGAAGCCATCCGGATGGTCAAAGTATTCAGGATCACACAAACATTCATGTGGTGTGTAAGATCCTATAAATACAAGGTCATTGTTTTCAAACCGGTCAATATTATCCCCTATCATGCGTCTTCCCTTTCCCTTTGTTATAAGACAGAGTTCATATTCAGGGTGGTGATGCCACGGAGTAAACGGGCTGTTCTCTTTATAATATATAAAGGATTTATGCGGTTCCTGAAGCAATCTTACATTGGCAACTTTCATCTCAATATTATAGTATATGGTATAAATATACTGGAACAGTTAGGTTTTACTACTCTAAAGATGTTAAATATGTATAAAAATACCACCTATCATCATTTTAGAATATTCAATTGAAGTTTAAAAACATCACGAATCCAATGAAAAGTACTATTATTTCAACAGGTAGCTACTTATTTTTGATTTTGATAAATCATTTCAATCAGAATCAAATGAAAAAAATAGCTTTAGGAATTTTTGCCCACCCAGATGATGCTGAGTTTTTATGTACAGGTACACTATCCCTTTTAAGAAAGGCCGGTTGGGATATTCATATAGCAACCTTAGCTCCCGGGGATAAGGGTACTACTAAATATTCAATGAAGGAGATAAGCGGAATCAGGAAAGCAGAGGCTGCGAGGTCTGCTGAATTGCTTGGCGGTAAATACCATTGCCTTGAATTTGAGGATGTATATATTTTTTACGGCCGTGATACCATAAATAAGACAACAAATCTTCTAAGGGAGATCCGTCCCAATATTGTCTTTACCTCCAGCCCTCAGGATTATATGTTTGATCACGAGATTACCAGCCAGATAGTACAGACCGCATGTTTCTCAACAGGTATAAAAAATATGGAGGTAAATTCGGAACCTTTTGAACCTATTCCATACCTCTATTATTGTGATGCTATGGAGGGAAAAGACAGATTCGGAAATATGATCAATCCAACTATTTATGTTGATATAAAAAGCGAGATGGCACTCAAGGAAAAAATGCTCTCATGTCATGCGAGCCAGCGTGACTGGCTGCTGAAGCATCACAAGATCGATGAATATACTCTTTTTATGAAGCGTATGGCCTCTTTAAGGGGAAGCGAAGTAAGCATTTGCTGTGCAGAGGGATTCAGGCAACATCTTGGACATGGATATCCGTCTGAAAATATACTTAAAGAGGTACTCGGTGAATTTGTTATCTGTAATCTTGATATTCATGCCCCGCATGAAAAATCCGGGCATAATAATTTTGAATTCACTCCGAAAATAAAATTACAAGGTAAATAATAACTCTTTTTACGATATTTGAAATTGGTTTGAAAAACAGGATACTCAGGAATTAATTATTATCAAAAATAAATGAAAAAATTTCAGATGAAAAGGATCTCAAAGTTTAATGTGGTAATTGGAATATTTGTATTCCTCTTCTTTTCTTCAAAGCTTTTTGCTGAGGAAAAAACATTGATATTTCCAATACCACAGCAAATTCAGCTCACGGGGGAAAAATTTATTGTGGATGAATCACTATCAATAATTGTCCCTAAGAACGGGAGCAGCAATGATATTTTCCTCGCACGTTTCCTTGTGAGGGAATTAAGTGATAAATACGGTATTGCCGTGAAGATCGATACACGAACAGAAGTCCCGGCTGACGGCAAAGTGATCGTGATGGGTAAATTTGACAATCCCCTGATACAATCATATTGCAAAACAAATAAACTTGAAGTGAACGGAAAGGATCCCGGATCAGAAGGTTATATTTTACAGGTGAGCACAGGCAAAATAGTAATTGCCGGAAGTGATGATCAGGGAACCTTTTATGGACTTCAGTCACTGCGCCAACTCCTCGATGCCGGTAATGGTCGCGAGATACAGGGATTAACTGTAAGGGACTGGCCAAGTTTCCCGTTCAGGGCTATCAGGCTTTATGTGCCGGGGCCTGAAAACCTTGCTTTTTTCAAGCGGTTCCTTCGCGATTTTATGGCATTATATAAATACAATAAGGTTATAATTGAGTTTAATTGCATGCGTCTCGACAAACACCCGGAAGCAAATGCAGGGTGGATAGAATTCTCAAAATATATGCAATACTCAAGGTCCAACTCAACTGAGGGAATAAAGGGGGAGGAAAAGAATTCCAGCCATTTTGATGCAGGAGACGGTTATATAATTGAAAAAAGCGATGTAAAGGCACTTGTAGATTTTGCAAACGAGAATTTTCTGGAAGTGATACCCGAAATACCATCACTTACTCATGGTTATTATCTTCTTACCAGGCACCCCGAACTGGCTGAATATCCGGGTGACAGGTGGCCTGATACCTATTGCCCGTCAAATCCCAAGTCATATGAGCTGATGTTTGACGTTTATGACGAGTATATTGATGTGATAAAACCCAAAATGATCCATATCGGCCATGATGAATGGTGGGGGGCTCCACTTGATGTATGTCCGCTTTGCAAGGGAAAAGACTTTTCCGAACTGTTTGCCGGCGACATAATTAAAATCCACGACTACCTTGCGGCAAAAGGAATAAAGATTGCCATGTGGGGTGATTATATACTGGAGAGTGTCCGTAATAAAGGGCCACAGAACAGAACTTCCTCAACAGGCGTTAAATACCAGACCCCGGGTGCCATGCGTCCGGAAGTTGTAAAGGAAAAAATACCCAAAGACATACTTGTACTTAACTGGTTCTGGATCGATCAGGAGAAGGAAATGGAACTTAAGAATTTTGGCTTCAGACAGATCTACGGCAATTTCACTCCGAATATCAGCAACTGGAGTGAGAGGGTTAAGAAAATCGATCTTGCAGGCGGTGCTCCTTCCTCCTGGGCATCAACCAATGAGTTTAATTTCGGGAAAGACCTGATACTCGATTTCCTTGGTTGTGCAAATTTTGTCTGGTCAAGTCATACACTTGATCAAAGGGAACTTGCAGGAGTCGTTAACGAATTAATGCCTTCCGTACGATCCAACCTGAGCGGGAAAAGGATTCCCAGCCGCGATGGTGAAATAGTTGAACCTGTTATCATTTCTGACAAATTCAACCTGCCGAAGGATTCAAGGGTCTTTAACATAAATCTGAGCTCATTGAAATCAGGGGAAATAAAATCCAAATCCAGAGTGTTTAATCTGGCCAGCTCTTCAGGCGGATCGGCCAGTTGTGTAGTTGCAGTTGGTACAATGGGAAAAGGGGAGAACCCGCTTCCAAACAGTGTAAAGGGTATATCGATAAATGAAGATGTCAGCAGCCTTATTTTTCTTCATGCATGCGCCCTGCCTTCAGAAAACCAGAAAGCCTATTTTAATATTCCCGATTTTTTTGATACGGCAGACCTGTTAGGCTGGTATGAAGTTGTATATGAGGATAGTTTCAGGTTAACCATACCGATCCAGTACGGAGTAAACATTCTCGAATGGAATCCTGGAGGAGAAAACCGTCTCGATAAAATGGAAGGGGAGACAGGTGCACCGCAAAATATGTATTGTTATGAAGCCGATCCTGTAATTTGTTCTTCCAGTACTAAAGATAATTCAATAACTTTCTTCGCCATGGAATGGGTTAATCCCAGATTCGGAAAGAAAATAAAGGAGGTTAACCTTTACGGAACTTTAAATTACCAGGCTACACAAACGGATTATGGGAAACCGGAATACAAACCTATGAAGAGTAATGCAATTATGCTGGCTGGTATAAGTAAGGTGAAGAAAAGAGCTGTAATAGGTCCTGTAAAATGAGAAATATAACAGGATGATAGATTAAATTAAAAACTAACATCATTTAAATAACGATTATTATGGAAAAGAAACAAGATCTAATGTTTACCGGCTCTGATACAGAAGGAGGGATAACTTCAGGATATCAGATGAATGATGGAGTCAAACTTAAAGTGCCTTATTCATTCTTTGGTTCAATATATGATGAAATGGAAGAGAAGGCACTAATGGCTGTTTTAAAGCAGGAGTCACAGACGATGGGACCACAGGTTGCATTGTTTCAGAAAGAATTTGCACATAAATTTGAAGTAAAACATGCCCTTGCAACCTCTAACTGCACAACAGGCATGCATGCTGTTACACAGGCTTTCGGTATCGCTGAGGGAGATGAAGTAATCGTTACACCAATAACATTTATCGCGACCTCTCTTGTTATTCTTAAAGAAGGAGCCAAACCCGTTTTTGCCGATATTGATCCCAGGACTTTCAATATTGATCCCAGGCAGATTGAGACCAAAATAACGAAAAAGACAAAGGCAATTTTTGTAGTACATTATGGAGGTCAGATGTGTGACATGGATCCTATAATGGAAATAGCAAAAAAACATAAGCTGATGGTTCTTGAGGATTGTGCGCATGCACATGGTGCTCAGTATAAGGGCAAACAGGCCGGCAGCATTGGTGATGCTGGTGTCTTCAGCTTCCACTCGCTTAAAAACATGGTAACACTCGGTGAAGGTGGTATGGTTACAACCAACAGGGATGACCTGATGGATGTACTTCAGCGAATGAGGGTCATGAGTATCACTCATTGGGATCTAAATCAGACTCAGTTTGAATTTGCCGGTTTCAAACTTGAAAAGAAAAGTGTAAAAGATTACTGGATTCCATCACATTTCGATGTTATTGACGATTTAGGAAAGTGGGGCAACAATTACCGTATGAATGAGGCTCAGGCAGCAGTCGGGAGGGCTCAGATTCTCAAACTTGATATGATGGTAGAGAAGCGAAGGGCAAATGCTCATCGTCTTTCGGAGGGAATCACGGGCATCAAGGGAGTAACTCCTACTTTTGAAGATCCAAACTGTCATCATGCTTTCCACCTTTATACATTGTGTATTGAGTCTGAAATTCTCGGAGCATCAAGGGATGAATTCATGAGAGTACTATACCAGGAAGAAGGAATTCAGGGTATTCTGCATTACCAGCCAACATATCACTTCACGGGACTTAAAAAGAAATATAACTACCCGGAAAAATTGTGCCCGAATGCTGAAAAGTTCTTCTACGGCCGGCAATTAAATCTCCCGATGAATCCGCGACTGACAAATGATGATGTAGACATGATGATTGAAGGTATAAAGAATGCAGCAAAAAAAGTACGCAAATAGTTAATCACAACTATTGCCTTAATTACTGAATGTTGCTGATAATCTTTAAATGAAGAAGACAATTATATCATGGGGACTGCTATTTTTATGCAATCTTATGTGGTCCCTTCAGTTTACATGTATTAAGCTAACTCAGGATCAGGTGGGGCCATACTTTACGGTATGGGCTCCCATGCTCCTGGCTACCATCTTCCTGGCCCCGTTTGCTTTCAGGGATTTCAAAAAAGATGGCAAAAGGTTCAAGGATGTCATTATTTTCGGACAACTTGCCTTGCTTGGAGTTTTTCCAGCCCAGGTGCTTATGACCTGGGGAACACAATATTCACTTGCCAGCAATGCTGCCATCCTTACACTTTGTCTTCCGGTTATTACTGCAGTATTTGCGTTCCTCTTGTTAAAAGAAAAAATGAATTCTGTCAGGTGGATAAGTTTTATCATTGCAATCATTGGTGTTTTGCTCTGTTCCACCGGAGATTTGAAACAACTGAATTTTGGTTCAAAATATGCTATCGGGAACCTGCTCATTTTCATTGCAATTGTCGGGAATGCATATTATAACACGGGAATTAAGAAAATTGCCACCAGGTACACTGAAATCGAGATGGTTTTCTTCACATATGTTGTAATGGTTATACTGCTTACTCCATTGGTAATTTATTATGAAAATAATGTGTTTGCAAAGATCCCTTTATTCACGGAACAGACTTGGATAGGAATGGGCCTTCTGACATTTTTCCATAATTTTCTTTCAATGATTTTATTCTTTAAGGCATTGAAAGTTCTTGACGCCATGCAGGTTGCTCTTTCAAATTATATGATTGCATTTTTTGGCCTTCCGATAGCAACCATATGGCTTGGTGAAAAACTGAATACCCTCGCCATCGCAGGAGGTATCCTGGTACTTGTTTCAACACTGATTATCACTATAGTCGATTATCGTATGGGACACAGGGAAGAAATAAAACCAGCCGTTGCCAAAGCAGAATAGAAATTAGTACTTAAAACAAAAACAAGATGAAGAATGTAGTTAATTGGGGAGTCATCGGTTCGGGCGGTATAGCTAAAAGAAGAACTATCCCGGAAGGAATTATGAAAGCACGCAATGCAAAACTGGTTTCAGTTTTCGATGTGAATCAGGAAGTTAATAGTGCTGTTGCCCGGGAATTCAAGGCAGTTGCCGTTCAATCGGTCGATGAACTGTTAAAGTCAGATATTGATGCTGTTTATGTGGCATCTCCGGCCAATATGCATTTAAATCAGGTAATGACCTGTGCCAAAGGTAAAAAGGATGTCCTTTGTGAGAAACCTCTTGGTATGAATGTAAAGGAAGCTGAAAAAATGATAAAAACCTGCCGGGATGAAAAAGTCCTTCTCGGGACCGGTTTAATGATGCGATTTTTGTCACAGCATCAGGCTGCTTTAAAACTGATAAAAGAAGGTAAACTGGGTAAGCCTGTGTACGGAAGAGCTCAGTTGTCATGCTGGTATCCTCCGATGGAGGGAGCATGGCGACAGGATCCGGAATCAGGCGGCGGAGGTTCCCTGATGGACATGGGCAGTCATTGTATTGATCTGCTTGAGATGTTCTTCGGAAATATAAAGGCAGTAAGCTGTTTCATTAACAACACCGTGCATGACTATAAATCTGAGGATAGTGCGGTAGTCTCAATGTTTTTTGAAAACGGTGCACTTGCTACCATTGATACATTCTTCTGTATTCCTGATAACAGCAGCAAGAACGTTCTTGAACTGTACGGTTCGAAGGGAAGTATTCTGGCAAAAGGAACTATAGGGCAAGGTGCCTCGGGCGAAATGACCGCCTTTTTCGAAGAAGATCAATCTGGCTATAGTGCAAAGCAGGTAAGAAATGCGGCAGACGGATTACGTATTGAACCCAAGTCAGTCAATACTTATCGTGCCGAGATCGAAGAGTTTGGTTCTGCCATTCTTGAAAACAGGGAACCGGTCAACAATTCATTACCTGGACTGAGGAGTCAGATACTTCTTGAGGCATGCTATCAATCGGCTAAAACCGGTAAAGTTGTTAACGTAAAATGATCGATTCCGGGTTAAATAAGACGGTACTTGGAATATATCCGCATCCCGATGATGCTGAGATACTCTGTTCAGGTACACTTTCCCTTTTAAGAAAAGCGGGATGGTCGGTGCATATTGCAAGCATGGCGAAAGGAGATAAAGGTACCTATGATCATTCACAGGAAGATATAAGCAGGATCAGAAAAATTGAAGCTGTAAATGCTGCGGAGACAATAGGGGCAACTTTCCATACACTTGGTTTTGATGATGTTTATGTTCTTTATAATAAAGAAACCATAAACGAAACGACATCCCTTATCCGGCTTATAAAACCGGCTGTCGTTTTCACTTCCAGTCCGACCGACTATATGCTTGACCATGAAATAACAAGCCAGATTGTACAGACTGCCTGCTTTGGCTGTGGGATTGTTAATATGGAGGTCCGTGAAAAGCCATATTTTTTTACGCCTTATCTCTATTATTGCGATCCGTTGGAAGGGATTGATAAATTTGGTAACCAGATAATTCCCTCAATATATGTGGATATTACAAGTGAAATACTGATTAAGAAAAGAGCACTTGCATGTCATAAAAGCCAGCAATACTGGCTCCTTAACCATCAGCAGAGTGATTATCTCAATTCAATGCAGAGGTTTGCCAGGAAAAGAGGAGGAGAAGTCAATAAGAAATTTGCGGAAGGATTCCGTCAGCATCTCGGGCATGGATTCCCGCAGAATAACATTCTTCGAGATATTCTCGGTGATGTGGTAATAGGAAAATAAAAATTAAGGATTAATTACAAATATCGATACAATATGCCTCGTAAACTTAGCATGTTAGCCCCGGAGTGGTGGGATTTTACCACTCTCGATGACAGTATACTGAAGGATGCCGCAAAGATTACAGTTGATGATATGCTCAAATTGTCCAGAGATGGTTTTAAGGTCATCTTTTATGACACCCTGGAAGATTTTTATCTGGCTGAAGCACTTGAATATATCACCGCCTGGAGGCAGGCAACATCAAGTCGGCCGGTTGGAATCTGCGGGCCTATCGGACCTACTGAACAGCTTCCCCTGGTAGCAAGGCTGGTGAATGAAATTAAACCAGACCTGTCAAATGCTCATTTCTGGGGAATGGATGAATGGTTTGTAGATGGGAAGGAACTTGATGCATCTCATACTCTTTCATTCGAAAAAGCCGACAGGGAATTATGTTTTAACAGAATGGACAAGAAGCTGAGAATCCCTGATTCAAATCTTCATTTTCCCAAAGCTGATACTTCCGGCTATATTAACAGCTGGGAAAGCGGGATAGAGTGTGCTGTGATGCAGGGAGGACAGGGAGATACAAAACACTGGGCGTTCAACGACCCGGTTAAAAGGGAAGGTAAATACAAGGATAATCCGCCAAAACCTGAGGAATTCAGAAAGCTGACTGCACGCGTTGTGGATCTGCATCCGATTACCTGTATGCAGAATGCCAGGACAAGTGCCGGAGGCGTAGTTACAGGTATCCCACGTCAGGCACTGACAGTTGGACCTGTACAGACTTGGCTGGCAGAAAAGGTTTCAATATGGCATGCCGGAACTCATGACAATGCCTTCGGGCAGCGGCTGACTGCATTTATGATCAGTAAAAGAATTACTGACAGTTCTGTTCCTATGTCTTTACTTGCCGACCATCCCAATGTACAGTTCAACTACTTCAGGGGAGGTTTCGGTGTCTGTGAAACTGAAATGCATTAACACCTCCATATCCCAAACTCCAGATGAAACAAATTGATATTCAGCAATATATTGGAAATCAGGCGCAATTAGGCGGGGCCAGGCATTATACTCTATCTGATGGATGGGGGAGGAACATGAGAGGTATCGATGTAAATTCGGGCAACGGCCTGCAATATACAATTTTGCCCGACAGGGGAATGGATTTATCCCTTGCAAGTTTCAGAGGAACCAACCTGGTGTATCTGACATGCAACGGCGAGACACATCCTTCATTTTTCGAACCCGAAAACATTGGTTGGCTCAGGACATTTGCAGGAGGATTGCTTACAACTTGCGGACTTACATATTTTGGATCCCCGGTGACAGATGAAGGCGAAAACCTGGGTTTACATGGCCGTTATTCAAACATCCCTGCCAGGCAGGTTGCCGACTTGTCGGGATGGATCGGCGATGAGTATCACATCAGCATAAAAGGCATTGTCGAAGAGGGACATATGTTTGGCAATAAGCTCAGGCTCGAAAGAGAGATAGAGACTATTCAGGGAAATAACAGCCTGATTATAACAGATACAGTTACCAACTTTGGCAACAAACGGAGCCCATATACTATTCTGTATCACATGAATTTCGGATATCCAATGTTGAGTGAAAAGGCTGATCTGGTTATGGATCCGGCTCAAACAACTCCACGGGATGATTTTGCCGCCTCAGGGATAAATGAGTTTAAAAGTTTCGTTAAACCCCAGCCCGGATACCGGGAACAGGTTTTTGACCACCGGATGAAAGATATTTCAGGGGGAGAGACGGAAGTAACACTCCAGAATAAAACTGTCGGTATCGCTCTTACTTTAAAGTTCAGGATTGCTCAGCTGCCTTATCTGGTTCAGTGGAAGATGATGGGGCAGGGAGAGTATGTTCTGGGTCTGGAACCATGTAATGTTCCGGGCTTGAACAGGAAGATATTGAAGGATCAAAAAAAACTTCCTTTCCTTGAGCCAGGAGAGATCACCAGGAACAGGATCACGATTATATTGAACGAGATCAAATAATCAGACAGCCTTGAAAAAAATTGTCACCTCGGTTGCTGGTTGGGTTTCACAGCTTTTCCGGCTTTATCGGGGTTTTTTCTTAAATATAATAAGATTTAACTACCTGACAATCAATAGTTTTCAGAACTTATGAACATCCCTACTTATTTTTTATTTTTAGAGTGTAAGAGGTGTATCAATTAAATTTCATTGGAGGTATCAATAGGTTGTAATAATTCCTGGCTGTAGGTCTTTTAATTCATCGTGAGCATTATAAATTTCCTTCAAATCACCTGAACCAATGCTGTTACATTTCCATACAAAATTGGGTGCGGGTAATCCAAAACTTCTCTCAGCACATTCTTTTTTTGCTTTTAAATCAGCTTCTTCTTTTGTTTTTGCAAGACCCCAGCCATATCCCATTCCTACGTTTCCGGTGATAAAGCGATATGCAGCACAGCCAGTTCCCGAATATGAAAGAACAATGGTGCATCGCCCACCTTTTTTGTTACAATCTTCAATTGCTTTCTTTTCAGCTTCAGCTAAAGATGAACAATCAGCGGCCCATCCAAAAAAGAATCCGTTTCCCCGATCTATAGCTAAAGCTCCGTATTTTGTTGTCACATTATTAGTCGTTCCAGCGGGCTTATTACCGGATGAAGTATTTATTTGTGAGCAGATCCTGACTGAAAAGAATGGAAGCATTAAGATTGATGCTGACAAATATAGGATTTTAATGATCTTCATATACTTAGATTTAATTTTTAAAGGTCAGATGGAATTTGCTACGAATTTAAGAATGCAAATCAGTGAATCGAACATTTTTAATTTATACTCTTTTCATGAGAATAAATCTTTAAATTCCCATTTTTATTCGGCCTTTTGTTACTACTTTTTTGTTGAAATAATAAACGTTTTATTATTGATTATCCAGAATTGTCATTTATTCACAAATTTACATTTTAATTCATTTTAAATATAAATAACATGATGGATTAGTTTTTCTTTCATAGATTAAATCTATTCACTTGTGTCATGCCAATAATAGTATGACGTATTAAATAATTTTGCATATTTGTCAAAAACCACTATGATAAAGTACAAAGTAACCCTGACAAAAGAAGAAAGAGAATCTTTAGATATCACAGATATACAAATAGAAAGAGATTGACTTAAGTTCTTTTGCATTTGAAATTATGCTTATCAACATTAGTAAGCGCTATTTGTTTTAAGATATTGATTCTCAATGTTATAACCAAATATTTTACGGGTAATTTATTGACATTCAGATATTAATATTGTTAATAACTTACTATATTTCAACCCTTTATTCGCATTATTAATGAGTTGATGCACAACATGTGAAAAAAATCAGGACTACAACGGTATTATCACTATTATTAATAAGTATTTTTCTCTTGGGCAGCTGCGAAAGAAGAAGAGATACACCTATTACAAACGTTGAACGGGAGCCGATAATAGAACCGGATTATTCTGGAGTAACTATACCATCAAATATAGCACCATTAAATTTCATTATCAAGGAAGAGGGTAAAGGTTTAATGCTTTGGGTCAGATCGGCTAACGGGACTGAGACTGAGATCAAATTAAGAAATGGAATTGCACTATTCCCTACCAGGGTCTGGAAAAAACTGCTTAGTGAAAACATAGGCAGCAAAATTGAGATAACAATATTTACCCGTGATAAAGAAAATAAGGTGAAAAGTTATGCTCCCTTTAGCATTTACGTTGCAAATGAATCTGCTGATCCCTACCTATGCTACAGATTACTTTATCCAGGGTATGAATCCTGGTCCGAAATGCAGATCATCGAACGTTCAATCGAAGACTTTACTGAGAAAGTAGTTTTTGAAAATCAACTGCTGGAAGACAACTGCGTCAATTGCCATACATTTTTAAAAAATAACCCGGAGAATTTTCTGATTCATGTCCGTGGCTCCTTGAATGGAACTTATTTTGTCAACGGTAGTCAAGTGATCAGAAGATCGCTGAAAGCTGGAAAAATGATTGCCAATGCAGTTTATCCTGCATGGCATCCATCCGGCAGATACATAGTTTTTTCATCTAATGAGATATTGCAGGCTTTTAATATGCTCAAGGACAAAAAAATTGAGGTTTATGACCATTCTGCTCATCTTGTTAATTATGATTTTACTAAAGATGAAATTTCTTTTGTTGAAGATAGCGACACAGTAAAATACATGGAAACTTTCCCGTGCTGGTCGCCTGACGGCGCATGGCTTTACTACTGCAGAACAAACCAGATTAAGGAGAACTTCGATTACAGAAGTATTCACTATGATCTGGTAAGAAGGCCTTTCAATAATTCTTCAGGATTATTTGGGAAAGCTGAAGTTGTTTTAAATGCAGATAAAATAGGTAAAAGTGTTTCATTGCCAAATATTTCTCCTGATGGTAATTACCTGATCTTCGTCCTTCATAATTATGGAACATTTTCTATTTGGCACAAAGAAGCCGATCTTTATCTTTTAGATCTTAATAATAAGTCGATAGACAGGATGAGTCTTAACAGCACTGATGTGGAAAGCTACCATTCCTGGTCATCAAATGGCAAATGGATTGTATTTAACAGTAAAAGAGGCGATGGCTTAACAGCCAGACCATATATTGCATACTTCGGTTCACAAGGCAATATAGGAAAACCATTTGTTTTGCCTCAGAAAGATCCTACCCTTTACAGCAGGTTGGATAAAACTTATAACAGAACCGAATTTATCACAGGAAGGATCATTGCAGGTCCAAGGGATTTTGAGCGTGCTTCAAAAAAGAAGCCTGTTAAAGCCAGATGGATTGACCGTGTTAAGTAATTTCCGACTTCTGAAATTTGAATTTTTTCTTAACTTGCATAAATAAGAAAGAGAAATTAATGTCACTCGGGAAGACTCAAATGACATGGCAGGATACTGATAAGATAGCGTCATTTATTTGTCCCAGTTTGTTGTTCTTAATCTCCTTCTTATATTTTTTCTGGTTCGGAAATGGTGTATTTTTTCTTCAGGAGAATAAATCGCTTTTCATATTCTCCAAAGAGTATCTTCACGATTTTCTTGTTAAACCCGGAGGTATGCTTGAATACGCCGGGAACTTTGTCACAATGTGCTATTTCAACAAATTGTATGCATCATTAGTCATTTCTATATTTCTTTTACTTTTCTATGCATTATTTTTCAGACTCAATAAATTGATGTCAGGTGATTCTCAATCTTCTTCACTTGTAGCATTAATACCATCATGTTTTCTCCTGCTTATGCAGGTTCGGGAAGATCATTTGATCCACCACACAATCGGATATCTATTCACAGTAAGTTTTCTCCTGGTTGGAATTATATCCGTAAGAAGAAAGTTCAAATACCTTGTTCCTGCTTTATTTCCACTGTTTTTCTATATCACCGGGTCTTTTGCTTTGCTTTTCCTAATCTTATACTTCGATTATTATTTTGTATCTAATAGAGAAATTCAAAAATATCATTTACCTGTAATATTAATTTTAACTGCATTAATCACCTTTTATGCATTTGAAGAAATCCTGTTTCTCCGGACCCCAGACCGCCTTCTGAGGTATCCTTTAAATATAATAGATATCAATAATATTACAGCAAGTAAGATTTTTCTGATAGGATATTTAGTATTATTCCCTTTTATAGTTAAGATGAAGTGGAAATTAATGACTAAAGAGGTATTCTCAGTAATTCTTCTCCGAATAAGTTTGATAATTGTTTTTTGCGTGACTCTTTTCTTTCTTGGAACACAATATGATCCTGAAAAAAAGAATGACCTTATGATTGAAAAACTTTTCTTCGAACAGAATTGGAGTTTATTGATTGCACAAGCAGAGAAAATCTCTTCAAAAAATGAAATAACACAATATTATTATCACCTGGCATTGACAGAGAGAGGAGAGTTGTGTGATAGGATGTTCTCAGTCCCTCATGATTATGGGATAAAATCTCTGGTGCTTCCTCGGAAACGTGAATTTATAAGCAGATCTTTTTACTTTTATTATACTATTGGCTTGATAAATGAAGCTCATCACCTTGCCTATGAATCAATGGTTTTAAATGGTTATTGTCCTGAAAATCTTAAAATGCTTGTTAAAACTGATATTATAAATGGAAATTACAAAATTGCTGAAAGCAACATAAACATATTAAAAAAAACTCTGCATTACAGGCGCTGGGCAATCCAATTTGAAAAAATGCTTTATAACCCGGAAAATGTTATTTCAGATCCTGAGTTCTGCGATAAGGTAATATTGATGCCAAGAAAGGACTTTTTTATTGGTCCTGATGATGAAGAAAATATGGATTTCACATTGATGGCCAATCCAGATAACAAAAAAGCATTTGAATATAAAATGGCATTTTTATTGCTCGAAAAAAAGTACAGGGCAGTAATGTACCAGGTAAAAAGAATGAAAGACATGCAATATACAACCATTCCCCGTCATATTGAAGAGTCGATGATGATATTTATAAATAGGAAAGATGAATTACCTTATCTTGGTGATTATAATATAAGCAAAGAGACCGAAAATCGCTTTAATCTTTTTCTAAATGATCTTCGGTTAATTAAAGGTGGAAAAAGGCCTGACATGGAAAGATTCATGAAAAATAAGTGGGGAAATACATTCTGGTATTACTTTGAATTTAAATAATTTGGTTGGATGAAAGATGTTCTTTCACGAATACAGGATCATTCTATCCAAAAACTTGGCGAACTACTACCTGGCATTCAAGAATCGGGGGGTCAATATCCTCCTTTCCTTTATAAAGTTAATTGATTAAATAGTCTTAATTCTGAGGCCTGTTGTGTTGAATTTTTGAAATTAAACTCCTCTAAAAAAGAATACGATTATGTCAATTAATTAATAAAATATAATAAATTTGATCGTATTTGATTATTTTTGATGATAATTGTAAATATCAATCAATTTTAATCTCTAAATGGCTTAGAAGTTAATGGGAAATTATCTCCAAAAGAATGAATCAATCACCATAAAAACATCGTTGAAATTTTTAACATTATTGAAATATTTACCCTTCTTTATATAAGTGAACTGAACATCACTATTTTTTACTCCTCATTCATAGGAGTTTATTTGAAAACAGAATAATAATCGGAATGTCTGATTTAAACAATATATCTTTGCTACTGTCAATAAAGGACCAAAATTTACAAATATCTCTTATTTTTTATCAAGGAGTATGATATTTATAAGGATTGTGACAACTTTATATTACCATGCTAAACTCAGGGCAAATATACAGCTGAGAATTTTCAGACAGTGGCCAGCCTGTTTAAAAGATAATTGGTATTTTACGTTCAGGACACTAAAATATAAGGGTGATACTCAAATATTTAATTACTTTAGGTAATGTTAAATAGAATCAATAAACTACTCGAAAATAAATGGTTCCCAATATCCTTCAGAATACTTACCTTAGCTGCTTTTCTGGGATTAGTAATCATTGGTTTTTCTTCTCCTACAAATGATCCATTTTTTCTTAGTCAGCTTAGCAGAACTAATTTGACAACCTGTTTCGTGTGGAGGTTTTGGTGGCCAATGATAGTTTTGTCAGCTATTTTCTTTGGTCGTGTCTGGTGCATGATATGCCCTGTTGAGATGGTAACAACTTTTTTTGCCAAAATAGGGTTTAAGCTAAAACGACCACGGTGGATTCTCTCTGGCTGGGTTATTACGCTGTTTTATATGATTGTTTTAATATACGGAATAACTATTCTGCATATGGACCTGAATCCCAGGTATACATCCTATTATTTACTAACCATTATGGGGGTTTCAGTTATTTCCGGTTTAATTTTCGAAAAGAATACTTTTTGCCATTATATCTGCCCAGTCGGCTATATGCTTGGGATATTTTCAAAAATGGCAATATGGGGCTGGCGTGTAAAGGAGAAGTCTGTATGCCGTACTTGTACCGACAAATCATGTATTCACATTAGATATACCTACAGGCTAAACTATAAAAGTTGTGGAGTTAATCTGGTTCCTGCTGAAATCAATGATAACAGTCATTGCCTATTATGTGCAGGATGTCTGAAAACCTGTAAAACATATAAAACTGATACTAATTCAATGCGACCAAATCCCTCAATGGTAAGAATAGGTTTTGCAAATGATTTATTGCATATTCAGCCTTTCCTATTTGTCCAATGGTTTTTTCTGTTTTTACTCAGTGGTTCACTGATCTACGAAATAGCTCAGTTTCAACTCATATACAACATTAACTTTTCATTTATTCCTAAGAACATATCAGGATTTTTAGGTATAGAGGGTTCTGGTAAGGAAATTGCAGGAGTAGTTTATTTATTCTTCGTTTTACCTGCAATTTTATGGACTTTACCTTATATATTTATCCTAATATTCCGTGTCCAGATTTCTCTGAGTAACTACTTAAAGAATTTAAGTCTGATATTTTTACCAGTAATAGCTGCTTTTTTTGTAAGCCTGGTAATTATGGAAATTGCAACAAAATTCCCATATTATAAATACCTTATTCATGATGTTAAAGGTGTAGAAACTATTAAAGCAATTTTGTTTAAGCAGATTGAAGTACCTCAACTTCCACATTGGACATACCAAATCTTTATTTTTATCTTGATATTAGCAATAGTCATCAGCACTTTTATAAGTTTTAAAGTAATCCGGGAATTGTCACTAAAATTTAAGATCCAAGATGGTAAAGCACTTTTATATTTTTTACCTTTTATTTTTGTATTTCTACTGTTTACTGAGGTGTTATTATATCAGTCTTTTTAATATTGTTAGTAAATGTAACCAGAAATTACATATGTACAGTTTTCGGTGATTTAGGATGTACAAAAAATGGGAACAAGGATGAACATATTTTATCGGTTAAAAATACATTAAATTTTGTTTTTGATCCGGAAGCTTTTTCCTGAGAAATTAATGACTTCACATTAGAACAAAAGTCTATCGAGCAAAGCTGTGGCAAGAACCTCATCATTTATATTTTTATCCAATGAGGGGGACTTGCTTGTCGTAATAATAATTGCGGTTTATTCATAGTGTTGGCTTATAAAATTAAACAAAACGACAGACTCTGGATTTTCAACGTGGAACAACATATCAGTCTAAGATGTTTTTTTTGCCAAATATTTTTTTAAAAATCTAATAATGGGAAACGCGCTTTCCGGAAAACGTTGGTATCGGTTAGTACCTATTGCCTTTATCACATATAGTCTTGCATATCTGGACCGTGCGAATTTTGGATTCGCAGCAGCAGGGGGGATGGCTAAGGATCTGAATATTACAGCAGCCATGTCTTCCCTGTTAGGTTCACTTTTCTTTTTGGGTTATTTCTTCTTTCAGATACCCGGTGCAGTATATGCTGCCAAAAAAAGCGCCAGGAAATTAATATTCTGGTCCTTAATTTTATGGGGAGTGCTGGCGATGGCAACCGGGTTGATCAGTAATGTAAATGGCCTGATTGCTATCAGATTTATGCTAGGTGTCGTTGAGAGTGCAGTTATGCCGTCAATGTTGGTTTTTTTAAGCAGGTGGTTTACAAAATCTGAACGTTCACGCGCTAATACTTTTTTGATTCTTGGCAATCCTGCGACGATATTATGGATGTCTATTTTATCTGGTTATTTAGTAGACTCCGTTGGCTGGCGCTGGATGTTTATCCTGGAAGGTTTTCCGGCAATTCTCTGGGCATTTTTGTGGTGGCGGCTGGTTGTTGACAGGCCAGCAGACGCCAAATGGTTAACCAGGGATGAAAAGTATGATTTGCAGACACAACTGGATTTGGAGCAGCAATCAATTAAACCGGTTAAAAACTATGCTGTGGCATTCAGGTCCAGGGTCGTTATTTTACTTTGCCTGCAATACGCATTGTGGTGCATCGGAGTATACGGATTTGTTATGTGGCTGCCATCAATCATTAACGCCGCTCCTGACTCGGACATAGTTAAAACAGGGTGGTTAGCATCAGTTCCCTATCTTTTGGCCATCATTGGTATGTTAACTGCATCTTATTTCTCGGATAAAACATTAAAGAGAAAATCATTTATCTGGCCGTTTCTGCTAATAGGTTCTTTAGCTTTCTATGGTTCATACTTAATTGGCACAGGCAACTTCTGGCTATCATATATATTGCTTGTAATTGCAGGCGGAGCAATGTACGCTCCATATGGCCCATTCTTCGCAGTTATTACTGAAGTTTTACCAAGGAATGTATCCGCTGGTGCAATAGCATTGATCAATAGTCTGGGGGCTTTAGGATCTTTTGTAGGGGCTTATATCGTTGGCTATTTAAATGGCACAACAGGAGGATTTGGTGCCTCCTATATATTCATGGCTGGATCCCTTTTCGTTTCATCGATATTAACGATTGTTGCCATAAAAAGCACTGAAACAAAGCGTGAGCCCTGATTTACATATTTCAACGCACTACTCTCCCCGATCCGTCTCCTTTCATAAGCTGCTCAACTTCGGATACAGAGACAAGGTTGTAATCGCCGTGAATTGTATGTTTCAGACATGACGCAGCTACGGCAAAGTTAAGTGCTTTCTGATCATCACCGGGATAGGTGATCAAGCCATAAATCAATCCGCCCATAAAGGAATCACCGCCTCCCACCCTGTCAACAATATGTGTTATGTGGTACACCGGCGCTTCAAGTAGCTTTTTACCATCATAGAGCATTCCGGTCCATGTGTTATGATCAGCATTGATTGAACCGCGGAGAGTAATGATGATCTTTTTTGCATCGGGGAACTTCTTCAAAAGCTTAAAACAAACCGTTTTATACCTTGCAGCATTAACCTGTCCGTCCGACATATCTTTATCTGCCGGTTTGATGCCGAAAACTTTCTCGGCGTCCTCCTCATTGCCAAGGATTATATCACAATATTTGACAAGGTCCGGCATGACATCACCTGCTGTCCTTCCCCATTTCCACAAATTCCTTCTGAAATTAAGGTCGCATGATATTGTTATTCCTTTCTGCTTTGCCGCTTTAACCGCTTCAAGGCAGACTTTTGCTGCGCCTTCTGAAATGGCTGGAGTTATTCCGGTCCAGTGGAACCATGAAGCATCTTTAAATACCAGGTCCCAGTCGACCATCCCGGGTTCTATTTCTGCAATGGCTGAATCAGCCCTGTCGTAAATAACCTTGCTTGGTCTGGCGACAGAACCGGTTTCAAGAAAATAAATACCCAGCCTGTCACCTCCGGTTAAAATATGTGCTGTTCCTACATTGTGTTTCCTGAGATCCATAAGAACGGCCTGTCCGAGATCATTTTTTGGAAGCCTCGTAACATATTCCGTCTGAAGACCAAAATTTGCCAGTGACACTGCAACGTTGGCTTCTCCTCCCCCGAAGGTAGCGCCAAAATAAGATGCCTGGGTAAACCTCTGATGCTCCGGAGTTGCAAGCCTTAACATTATTTCTCCGAATGTTATTACCTTTTTTCCCATATTTTATGTCTGCTTTTCTTTATACTTTTGCCTTTCAACTTTTGACTTTTCCTCATAACCCCACCCCCCTGCCCTTCCGATAAGGATTAATGAACCATGCAGGTCATGTTTCTTAGCATGAAAAACTTATTGCGGTTTTTATTGTTTAAATATACTTATTTAGTGTGATACCAGCAGAGCAGATAATTATTTTTACAAGCCTGATTAATAAAAACTATATTCAAAAGAAAATTATATCTTAGAGTTTAATATTAAAGTTCATACTAAAAATTCAGTAATGACCAGAATAATTGTTATAGGAAGTTCTAATACCGATATGGTAGTTAAATGTAAAAAGCTTCCGGCTCCGGGTGAGACAATACTTGGGGGTACTTTTTTCATGAATCCCGGAGGTAAGGGTGCAAATCAGGCAGTAGCCGCTGCCAGACTTAACGGAAATGTAACATTTGTTACAAAAACAGGTTTTGATCTGTTCGGGGAACAGGCAATCCATTTATTTGATGCCGAAGGAATTGATACAAAATATATAATTAAGGATACAAAAAATCCTTCAGGTATAGCTTTGATATTTGTTGATGAAGACGGAGAGAACTGCATCGTAGTGGCTCCGGGTTCAAATGCTGCATTATCTGCCTATGACATAAATGATGCAGTTTTTGAAAGTGACGCATCGGATGTCTATCTGATGCAGCTTGAAATACCTGTAAGTACAGTTGAATATGTGGCTCAGAAGGTTTCTGAAAAGGGGAACAGGGTGATCTTAAATCCCGCACCTGCACATCAGCTTTCAAATGACCTGCTTAGTTCTCTTTTTCTGATAACTCCAAATGAGGTGGAAGCAGAGTTACTCTCAGGAATACATATTACTGACAAGTTCACTGCAGATAAGGCGGCGGGCAGGCTAATGCAGAAAGGGGTCGCGAATGTCATCATTACAATGGGCGCTGCAGGAGCGTTCCTGAAGACAAAAGATTTTTCAAAAATGATTTCGGTGGTGCCTGTTAAAGCACTCGACACTACTGCGGGAGGCGATGTGTTCAACGGAGCACTGGCGGTTGCTATCTCAGAAGGCAAGGATCTTGAGGAAGCTGTCATGTTCGCCAACAAGGCAGCATCGATAGCAGTTACGCGCATGGGAGCCCAGGCCTCAGCTCCCTACAGAAAGGAAATTACTTAAAGAAATCTCAATCCCCCCAAAGGAAAAAAAGAAACCCCCAACCCCCTAAAGGTGAAAAAACCCCCAACCCCCTAAATGGAAGAACCCCCAACCCCCTAAAGGGGGCTTAAAGAGGGGAAGCAGAACTGGGGGCAACAAGAAACTAAAGTATGTAATAATTATCTTATGAAACAATTCCAGTTCTTAATCTTAGTTTTCTTTATTGGTTTTTCAGCTTGCACTCCAAAACCTGAAGATAAAGTAAAAATTATTTTCGACACCGATCTTGGTCCTGATTATGACGATGTAGGCGCCCTCGCCTTTCTTCATGCAATGGCCGACAGCGGGAAAGTTGAGATCCTGGCCACACTCTCATCAAACAAGCATGAACTTGTTGCACCCTCAATTGAGATAATCAACTCATACTTTAACAGAGGAAGCCTGCCGATCGGAGCGCCCAAAACAGCAGGTGTAAACCTTGGATCTTCCCAGCACTGGGCTGACTCGATAGTTGCAAAATATCCCCACAAAATCGCCTCAACTTCAGAAGTCCCGGATGCGGTTGACATATACAGGAAACTTCTTAACGGACAGCCCGACAACAGCGTCACTATAGTCACTGTTGGCTTCCTGACGAATCTTAGCAACCTGTTAAAATCGGAAGCTGATGCTTACTCGCCTCTTAACGGCAGAGAGCTCATTCAAAAGAAGGTAAAAATACTGGTCTCAATGGCTGGCAGATTCCCGCAGGGCAGGGAGTTTAATGTTTTCATGGATTCGACGGCATCAAAGTACGTTTATGAAAACTGGCCGGGGGAAGTCATCTTTACCGGATTTGAGATAGGCTGGGAGATCCGCACGGGACTAAGGCTCATGAAGTCACCTGCAAAGAACAGTCCTGTTAAGGATGTGTTCAGAATTAGCATCCCGATGTCGGCGGAAGATAAGGACGGAAGGATGAGCTGGGATGAAACAGCAGCCCTGATAGGGGTCTATGGTACAGAAGGTTTTTTCGAAACCAGAAGAGGTACAATACTGGTCAACTCTGATGGAAGCAACAGCTGGAAGGATGATCCGCAGGGAAAGCAATACTATGTAATTCAGAAAATGCCGGTACCGGAAATGGCAAGATTTATTGAAGATCGAATGATGCATATCCCGATGTTAAAACGTTAAATGAATTAATAAACATACCTGTGAAAACTAAAACCTTCTTCCCGATACTCCTGATGATGGGTTTGATCGTGTGGTCCTGTACTTCCAACCAGGGCGAATTCAGGTCAATAACCAGGGAAACCCTTAAAGACAAAATTGCCGGAGGCTGGGCCGGGAAGATGATCGGCGTCACTTACGGCGCTCCCACTGAATTCCGTGCAGAGGGCAGGACATATGAAGATTCAATCAAGTGGAAACCTTCGGATATCAAAGGCAGTTTGTGGCAGGATGATATATATGTGCAGCTCACATTCCTGATGTCGATGGATAAATACGGTATCGACGCTCCTGCAAAAAAGTATCAGGAAATGTTCGCAAAAGCCGGTTACCCGTTATGGCATGCAAATATGCAGGCAAGAAAGAACTATTATGATTCGATCTTTGCACCGTTGTCGGGGAGCCCGCAGTATAATATCCATGCTGATGATATTGATTTCCAGATCGAAGCGGACTATATAGGATTTATGTGTCCCGGCATGCCTCAGACAGCAGCGGAAATGGCAGATAAGACAGGTCATATCATGAACTACGGAGATGGCGTGTACGGGGGTATTTTTGTGGCCGCATTATATTGCGAGGCATTTTTTGAATCCGATATCCAAAAGATCATTGAGAAGGCATTGAGTTCAATCCCTCAGGAAAGCGACTATCATAAGATTATTCAGGATGTTATATTGCTTTACGGTAACTATCCATCCGACTGGCGGTCGGCATGGAAGGAACTTGAAAATAAGTGGGGCGATGTTGATATCTGCGGTGCAGGTTCAACATTCAATATAGATGCCAAGCTTAATGGTGCCTATATCGTTATGGGATTACTTTATGGAAGTGGGGATCCTGTAAAAACCCTCGGGATAACAACACGGTGTGGCCAGGATTCTGACTGCAACCCATCGAATGCAATGGCAGTGCTCGGTGTCATAAATGGATTCAATGCGCTTCCGGAAGAAATGAAGGCAGGTGTAAAGGCTGTAGCCGATTCAATTTTTATAAATACTACCTATTCATTTAACTCTGCTGTAAATAATACTTTCAAATATGCCGTCGACCTGATCGGGAAGAATGGAGGCAAAATCACGGAAAACAAGCTTCAGATAAAAAAACAGTTGCCTGTTCCTCCTGCAGCAGAGGTCTCATTCCCAAATGTTGTTTTCGATAAAAAGATCTCCGTATTTGAAGAAAACGGTTGGAAATTTACCGGTAAGTGGCAGCCATTTGAAGTGCCGGAGGGGAGATCAGGACTCTCGGTGAAGCAATCGATGTATTCAGAAAAAAAAGGAGATGAACTATCGATAGGTTTTTCAGGGACAGGAATTTCACTCATGGGAAACTGGTACAGGGATGGCGGTATTGCCGATGTTTTTGTTGATGGGAAACTACATCGCACTATCGATACTTATTATAATTTTGCCAATCAGCAGCACACTGAGAGTATCTGGCATATAATGAACCTTGCACCCGGCGATCATATTGTCAGGCTGGTTGTTAAGGGGGAAAAGCGTCCGGAGTCATCAGGGACCAGAGTCTATGTTACGTCTGCAACGATTTTTAAAACTGAAGCAAAGAAAAGCGATAGTTTCAGGTTCTCATTTGAGAAATAATTACTCCAAACTTTAGCCCACTCCAAACTTTTATTAACTTTAAGTACTCCAAACTCCAGCTCACTCCAAACTCTTAACTTATGTTCATACCTCAATCTTATTCACTGGCCGTCATCCTGTGCATAGTAACAATGCTGTGCTGGGGATCATGGGGCAATACCCAAAAACTTGCAGGCAAAACCTGGCGTTTCGAATTATTTTATTGGGACTATGTAATCGGTATCCTCCTCTTTTCGTTACTTCTGGCATTTACTCTTGGCAGTACCGGCGCAAATGGCAGGGGCTTCATACCCGATATTTCCCAGGCTTCACCCGGGAATATATTTAAGGCTGCTCTTGGCGGGGTTATTTTTAATGCATCAAACATACTCCTTGTTGCGGCAATGTCGATTGCAGGCATGGCAGTGGCTTTCCCTGTTGGTGTCGGGATTGCGCTTGCACTGGGGGTGATCATCAATTACATCTTTGCTCCCAAGGGTGATCCGCTTTTGCTTTTTATAGGACTGGCATTTATAGTTGCCGCCATAATAATTGATGCAGTTGCATATAGAAAGCATAGTGCATCGATGCAGAAAGTATCAGGCAAAGGCATCCTTTTGTCTGTATCCGCAGGTGTCCTGATGGCGCTCTTCTACAGGTTTGTTGCCAGTTCAATGGTTACCGATTTTGTCTCTCCGGAACAAGGCAAACTCACTCCTTACTCTGCTGTCTTTTTCTTCGCTATAGGTGTGCTTGTCAGTAATTTTCTGTTCAACTACCTTATAATGAAAAAGCCTTTCGAAGGGGAACCCCTTACATTTAAGGATTATTCCAAAGGGACGTTGAAGGTACACTTAACGGGAATTCTGGGCGGTGTAATATGGAATATCGGAATGGCGATGAGTATAATTGCATCAGGGAAAGCCGGATTTGCAATTTCCTACGGATTGGGACAGGGAGCAACCCTGATTGCCGCCCTCTGGGGAGTATTTATCTGGAAAGAATTCAAAGGGGCGTCAAAACCGGTCAATACCCTGATTCTTCTTATGTTCCTGGCTTACCTGGCAGGTCTTGCCCTGTTGGTATACGCTGGTGCTTAAGTCTGATTATTTCCTTATCTGACCCTGACCTTCAATTATCCATTTGTAAGTTGTCAGTTCTTCATGAGCCATCGGTCCTCTTGCATGAAGCTTTTGTGTTGAAATCCCAATTTCAGCCCCGAGCCCGAACTGGGCTCCGTCAGTAAAAGCAGTTGAAGCATTTGAATAAACTGATGAGGCATCCACCTGTCTGAAGAAAAGATTTATGTTTTCGGAATTTTCGGAAATAATTGCTTCGCTGTGTTTCGAACCATACTTTGCTATATGTTTAAGAGCTTTTTCAATTGATACGACTGTTTTAACAGCCATCTTATAGGAAAGAAACTCCGTTCCGAATGAATCCCTGTCAGCTTTAAACAGAAGAGATGAAGGATAAATGCCATCTAATGCCCCAAATGCTTTCTTATCAGCATAAATCTCGACCCCCGATCCGGCACATAATTCAGTCAGGTAGCCCAGATCATCGAGTCGTTTTGCATGAATTATCAGACAGTCGAGAGCATTACAGACGCTTACTCTGCGTGTCTTGGCGTTATGAATTATCAGCCTGCCTTTTTCTTTGTCCCCAAACTTGTCAAAATAGGTATGACATATACCGGCACCTGTTTCAATAACTGGAATAGAGGAGTTCTTTCTGACAAAATCTATTAATTCGCGGCTCCCGCGAGGTATTATCAGGTCAACAAACTTATCGGCATGTAACAGCTTAAATGTTTCTGTGCGTCCCGCCGGAAGAAGAGTTATAACGTCAGGATCTATTCCTGATATTTCAAGCGCACTCTTGATTATACTGACAATAATGGTGTTAGAATTTATAGCTTCGCTTCCTCCTTTAAGGATACAGGCATTGCCTGACTTAAAACAAAGGGAAAAAACATCGAATGTTACATTGGGTCTTGATTCGAAGATTACACCTATAACACCAAAAGGGACCGAGATTTTTGAAATTTTCAGACCCTCAGGACTTGTATATTCACTTAGAATTTTGCCAACCGGATCTGACAGGTTGGCTACACTTCTCAGATCCGAAATTATACCATTTATTCTGTCTTTTGTCAGTAATAAGCGGTCATATTTAGGATCAGATCTTTCTAATAATGCCAGGTCTTTCTTATTTTCAGAGATGATCAGACCGGCGTTTTTCCTGGCAGCTTCCGCAATCATCATCAAAGTGCCGGTAACAACCTCAGCATCAAGCGAACTCATTGTTCTGCCTGCTGTTGATGCTCTTTTAAATACTGATATAAGATTCATTAGGAAAAACCTGTTAAGTTAATTGATCAAAGCTGAACGCTGTTTTTAAGATCCTCGTTAATTACCAGGTAGTCATATTTTATTATGGGTTTGCTTTGCTTTTCGCCAATATTTTGTTCAGCTTTTTCCGAATCATATTGCGACTTCCCCAAACCTATACTATTGCCTTGCTCATCAAGTACCCTTATTATATCGCCTCTTTTAAAAAAGCCTTCAATCCGGGTCACACCAATCATAAGCAGGCTGGTAACCTTATCATTCAGCATCGCTTCCTTTGCACCATTATTTATGTAAACGGCCCCCCTTGCAAAAGTGTCGGAGTGTGACAACCATTTTTTTATGCTGTTTTTCTTATTGTCGCTGGCTACAATATGCGTGAAAGGTACATCTCTTTCTTTCAAAATATCCGTAACTATTGAATCACGTGTACCGTTGGCAATAAAGACATCGATACCCAATAATGCAATTTTCTTTGCAGTATTGTACTTTGTCAGCATCCCGCCTCTGCCAAATCCTGATTTCCCGGATGAAATAAATTTTCCTACATCACCCGAATCCTGATCGATTTCTTTTATAAGTTCGACACCTTCGTTATCAGGGTTCCCATTAAAAATCCCATCTACATTCGAAAGAATGAAAAGTGCTTCACAATCCATCATCGCTGATATCAATCCTGAAAGTTCATCATTGTCGGTGAACATAAGTTCATTAATCGAAATTGTATCATTTTCATTTACAACAGGCAATACCCGGTTCTCAATCATTGCCGAGATACAATTCTTCATGTTCAGATAATGCCTCCTGTCGCCGAAGCTTTCTTTGGTTGCGAGCAATTGTCCTGTATGAATACCATATTTGCCGAACAGAAACTGATAGGTCGACATAAGATTGACCTGGCCTATGGCGGCCCATATCTGTTTGGCAGCTACAAGATTCGTTTTCTTTGAAGGAGAAATGGCATTGCGGCCGGCTGCAACTGCACCCGAAGAAATAAGCGCCACATCAATTCCCTGTTTAAAAAGTACGGCAACATCCTCAACGATCCTCAACATCCTGCCCACATTCAGGGTTCCGTCACTCTGAGTAATAACGTTGCTGCCAACCTTGATAGCAATTCTTTTATATTTCCAGTCAGATTTTTTCAATTTAAAACTTTCGATTGCTTTAATAAGAAAATTTGCTGCAAAAGTAGCAGAAAAAGTAAATTATCTAAAGCAAAAACCTGACTTAATTGAAAGTGTCCTGTAAAAACTTTGGGGTTGTTGAAAAAGCCTTTTTTAACCGCAAAGAACGCTAAGAAGCGCAAAGAACGCAAAGATAAAATACATTATTTCAGCTCTTTGCGATCTTTGCGTAAATCCTTTGCGATCTTTGCGGTTAATGGATTTAGACTTTTTAAACAGCTCCTCGCCTGACCAAAGCAAAGAATATTATTTAAGTGAAACCAATTTGGCCAGGCGGGTGGTTGATTCGGCTGAAGTGGACTTATTCCTGAGGGTTACACAGTAATTTGTTATTTCACCAGTAATTCTCCTTTTAATCTTGCATCTGCCGAGGATGATCCTATAAACAGATTAACAATACCCGGTTCAAGAACAAAGGCATTCTTATCAATACTCCAGTAGGTCAGATCCGATGCTTTCAGCGGAATAGTAACCTTAATTGTTTCTCCCTTTGGCACAAAAACGCGTTTAAATCCCTTCAATGCAATTGCAGGCCTCTTTACTTTCGACGCGGGGAAACTGACATAGAGCTGGGTCACTTCATCGCTATCGAAGTTGCCCGTATTTTGAAGGTTAAAAGTAAGATTTACAGTTTCATTGTTTTCAATTGACTTTCTGTCAGGTTTCAAACCTGAATACTTGAATGTCGTATATGTCAATCCAAATCCAAAGGGGAACAAAGGTTCATTTTTCACGTACATATAAGTTCTGCCGTTCCGGATATTATAGTCGAGGATCGGCGGCAGCTGGTCAATTGAGGTTATCCAGGTCTGGACCAGTCTTCCGGCGGGACTTACTTTTCCAAAGATGACATCGGATACGGCGTTGCCCATTTCCTGGCTTGACTGACTTACGTGCAGTATTGCAGGCACGTGCTCTTTCGACCAGTTTATTGCATAAGGGAAGCTGGAGACCAGAACCAGGATGGTCTTCGGATTGGCAGCCATTACAAGCTTAACAAGATCTTCCTGTTCGAGTGAAATTGCCTGGCGGTCAACATCTTCACGGCCGTCGCTTGCAACATGGTTCTGACCCCATCCCAGACCATAGCTCAGGGGATTGTTACCGATACAAACGATTGCCGCATCACATTCCTTTGCTGCCAAAATTGCCGAATCGGCTTTATTGCTTGCAGCAAACTTCACAGTGATGTTGTTGCCAAGTGCGTTCCTGATGCCTTTAAGTATGGTTACTCTGTAAGGAGGCGCTCCTGCATACCAGTCTGAAATAACAGAATTAGCTGATGGTCCGATTACCGCAATCGATTTAAGTTTATCTTTCTGCAAAGGAAGGAGCATACCTTCATTTTTTAACAGTACTATAGATTTCTCAGTTGCTTTTCTTGCCAGATCGCGCGCTTCCTGTCCGGCCCATGGAGCAATTGTATCTGTTATTCCGATCTCAGAATACGGATTTTTTTGGGACTCATCCAGAAATCCCAGCTTCAGGATTACTCTCAGGTTACCATAAATGGCTTCCTCAATATCCTTCTCCGTAATTAAACCTTTATCCAGCGCTTCTTTCACCGACGATCTGTAATCGTCAAGGAACATTGTTATGCCGGCCTTAATACATTCGGCTGCTGCAACAGGCAGAGACTTGTAATATGCATGTGTTGTAAGAAGTTGTTTAAAGGCGCCGCCGTCAGTCGATATTATTCCTCTCAAACCCCAATCCTTCATTGTTACATTCCGCAGGACCGGATGGACTGTGCATGGGATCCCGTTATACTTGTTGTAAGCTGCCATAAATGCCTGTGACCCACCCTCTGTAACGCCCTTGTAAAATGCATACGAATAATATTCACGGAATAACCTGTCATCAAAATCAGAACTGTTGTAAGACCTGTTATTTTCGTTGCTGTTTGCAAGAAAATGTTTCATCAGAGATGCTGTTTTCCAATAGACCGGATCATTTCCCTGAAGACCTTTCACATATGCTGTTACAAGTGCCCCGCTTCAGAAACGGATCTTCCCCGTAGCACTCTTCTGTCCTTCCCCATCTTATATCGCGGCCCATATCGGCATTGGGAGCAAAAACGATGAGTCCGGCGGTACCAAACTTCGGATTTTGTGCAAGGTAGCGGGCTTCAGTTGCCTCCTGGTCAGCGATCTGATACAGCAGTTCCGGATCCCATGTCTCAGCAAGTCCGATCGACTGAGGGAATGTAGTGGTGGGAGAAGCTTTGGGTCCCCTCACTGCCCAGTTTGCCGGTCCGCTATATGCCAGGCCGTGTAAGCCTTCTACTGTCCGTGTACCCTTCACCCCTAAACGTGGCACCTCAATCCGCGTGGAAAGGCAGCTTATCTTCTCATCGGTCGTCATCAGGGAGATGAGATTCATTATCCGGTCATTTTCTTTTAAGCTTGTATCCTGAAAAGGATAATTTTGTGCTTGAGATGCCGTCCAAATGGTGAACAAAATCAAAACAAATGCTATTCTTTTCATTTTATGGTATTTATTATACTAAAATATTATTTCATGCTATCCTCATTGTCCCGTTCATCTGATTCCGGATTAAAACCGGGCTTAAAGCGTATAAGATAATCCTAAATTCCATTTAAATCCGGGGAATGGTGATATATTAGTCTTAATTGCCTGGGTAGCCTGGAAAAATATTGACAATGGAATATTTCTTACAGATGATGAAATTTTAGGAGACAAAAATAGTCCGTCATTATTGCCGTCATAATTTATATAAAACAGCTGGATGTTTGCAGAAAGCAGAAAATCATTCCATAGTCCTATTTCAGTTCTTTCAGCCGCAAGACTTATGTAATGTCCGCTTATTATACCTGGTTCCATTCCATTGTCGTTCCAGTAAAGGATTGAAAGATAACTTTTTGGAGTGAGATACCAGAATCCTGCAAGCTCAAATGCTAAATATCTCTCGCCCTGCAATATTTGCTTATCAGGCAGTTTATATTGGCTGAAATACATGCTGATATTTACCCCTGTTCTCAGCTTAAAAACAGGCTTGTCGACCAGAATGTAATGCAGCCAGCTATCAATATACCAGGGCCTCCTGTCAAACCCATACGCAAGAGTGGGATCGAAGCTGAACCGGCCTTTTGCAAGCCCGACTGCTGCAACTATAGCCGGCTTCCCAAGCGAAAATGCCGGGATAGAGGAAATGCCATTGCTGTTGATGCTTACATTACAGCCAGCTTTCAGATCGGTTTTAGAACTGTCCGGATTTTCAAAAGAATAGGAAAAATTGAAAATAAAGAAAACTACTAAACAAATTAGGATCCTCATTTATTCAGAGTTTTACATTGTCTCAAGTTCTGTGACTGTTGCATCGAATCTATCTGCAAGTTTTTGATCAAATTCCGCGAGTCTTTTCCAATCCTCTTCACCATAAACGCCAGCCTGCGAGTATTCGAAAGGTACAAACCTTATCTTTTTTGCAGTTGACAGTTTCTTAAAACGAAAATCAAAACCCGATGGATTTACAAAAAGCGGATCTGCAATAACTGAATGGATATCCTTTCCTGATTTCTGCCATTCAGCAAAGGAGAGGTCACCGAACCGGATATCTTTTGTGCGTGTATCCCAGTAACAGTTATAATCTGCAAACAGATTGAATTTATTCCAGTTACTGCTTAAAAGTGTCCCTTTGTCAAAAAAGATTATGTTATTAGTAAACGACAGAGACCTGTGTTCCTCGATTCTTGTCGCCTGCAGCTGTGACCTCAGATTAAATGCAAAAATATTGTTCCTTATTATGTTCTCTTTCCCATAATGCTGATGAAATCCCGAGTTTTTACATTCATATACAAGATTGTTTTCCAATATGATGTCGAACGATCCCTCATCGGTATATAGCCCCCATCCTCCGTAATCAAAGGAATATATATGGTGTATAGTGTTATTGGCTACAACTGTACCTTCAGACGCACCCAAAGTATATACTCCGCCCATATCACTGAGTTCGCCCCATCCCAGATGATGTATATGGTTGTATTTTATCTCATTACGCTTTGACGGACTATTGGCATATCCCCATACCCAGCCGACAGAGATCCCGGAATAACGAAGATTTGCTATCTCATTATGAGTTAATTTGTTATCGCTTGCATTGAATATTAATATCCCTACAGCACAGGGGAAGATGTGACCGGCATCGCGGATGATATTGTTATCTATATTTATGTTGTTAGTAATCTCGTCTGTTTCCGGTCTAATCACTGTTTCACCGATTTTGACGCCGCCAGCCCCAAGATCATGCATATAACAATGATTTACTTCGCAGTTACTGCACGCTCTCCGAAACCAGAATGCATAGGTACCTGTATGGGATATCTCACAGTTCCTGAACCCGATATTCTTTGCAAAATCAAGGGTGATTACGGCATCAACCGGTGCTGCTGCTTGTGCCGGCTCATTACCCGGCGCTGGCGTCAGATATCCAGCTGTACGGAAATTAAGATTCTCAAACCTTATATTCTCAACGGGTTTCCCGCTTTCTTCATCTCCTCTGATCACTATAAATTCCTTTAAAAGCGGAGCTTCAAATTTTGTGTTTTCAATAGTTTCTCCCTCTTTGGGAATGTAGTATAGGTATCCGGTTCTTTCAAGATACCATTCACCGGGATAATCGAGGGCAGCTTTAAAATTTTCTGCCAGCCATCGTGTTTTGTCATTCAGAGGATTCCAGGGCTTCATACCTTCTCCTGCAATAAAAACGGCTGATTGGTCTTTATCAAAACTCAGGATACGTTTCCTCGTATTATCCCAATTGTGATAAAAGACAATCAAGGCATCTTCATAATCACTGCCCGTAAAATCGCTGAAGCATTTAACATCAGCGCTGTCAAACAAGATTTTTTGCACAGCCACCTCCGGAGCCCGTCCTTCACCCTTCTCAATTACTGTTTCTTTAACATCTTTGACGGAATAAAGTCCCTGATTTGGTGTTTTTGCTCTTGTTGCCCTCTCATTATTAACATATAACTGTTCAAAATACCAGTTATAATAAGCAACCTGAGGTATAAAAGTCTTCCAGAGTTTCCCGTTCACCTTTTCGAATCCGCTAATCGGAACACCCGCCGAAAAAACAGGCTTCGCTCCTGTTTCAGCCCTGAAGACCAAAGGAGAAATCCGGGTCCCCGAATTTTCGGGACCAAGCTCCAGCGGCCTGAGCATTGAATATAATCCATCAAGTACAACTATCTCAAGTGGTTGTGACACCTGGCTTTCACTCCGTATCCTGGTTGCCAGATTAGTTGCCGCGTTTAATGAGGCCAGAGGTTTTTCCCTTGTTCCCGGATTTGTATCGTTACCCGACGGGGAAACATAAATTTGCCGGGCAGTTGACACACTCAGGCATAAGAAAACAAGGCATGAAATGATGCATAAAATCTTTTTAATATTCATGGCAATTTTTTACAAATACTGACTTAAAAACCTTTTGCTTATTAAAAGCGCCTCTTTCCTTCCCTCCAGGGAATTTTCGAAAGCCTTGTCCTCCACCTCAACACAGACAGGACCCTGGTACTTTATATCATTCAGGGCAGAGATGAATTTTCCCCAGTCAATGTCACCCAATCCGGGCAATTTGGGAGAATGGAATTCAAGAGGTGCTGCCATTATGCCCACATCATTCAGCTTATCACGGTAAACTTTGGCATCCTTGATATGGATATGGAAAAGCTTATTTTTAAACTCATGCAGGGGCTTTATATAATCCATCTGCATCCAGAGGAAGTGCGACGGGTCAAAGTTCAGGCCAAAATAATCACTCCGGATCTCATCGAACATCCTTCTCCAGATTACCGGGGTAGTCGCCAGATTATTACCTCCCGGCCACTCATCCATCGTGAAAATCATGGGACAGTTTTCAATCGCCACCCTTACCTTTTTGGATTCGGCATACCGGATCAGTGGTTTCCACACTTTTTTAAAACTTTCGAAATTCTCATCTACCGATTTATTCTTGTCACGGCCGATGAAAGTATTGATCAGATTGATCCCAAGAAAGGCTGAAGCATCAATTACTTTTTTAATATGCCCGATGTAAAACCCTGATTTCTGCTCTTCAGGATCAAGAGGATTTGGATAATACCCAAGCGCTGAAATCCCGATATTTTTCCTTTCCAGATAGCTGAGGATGGAGGTCTTCTGTTTTTCGTCGAGGGATTCCACATCAATGTGCGTTACTCCGGCGTACCTCCTTTCAGCTTTTCCGAAAGGCCAGCAGCATACTTCAATACACTTGTACCCGCTTTCAGCGGCATTGTCAACAAGTTCTTCAAAATTCAGGTCAGGCAGGATAGCACTGACAAAACCTAGTTCCATAATTTCATCCTTTTAGAAATAATATTTTAGTTTATCAGGGCTGCAAGCGCAGCGCCAACAAGACTGGATTGAGGAACAGAGGCATACTCAATGTACCGTTTTCTTTCTCCGGTAAGATAGCCCGACAAATGTCCTTCAAAACGATCCTTAAGGTTTAGCAGTTTATAAAATGTTGTCCCTTCAATGGTTATCAGGACAGGCTTGCTTCGATTTGTCCCTTTTCCAGTCGCAAGGACAACGGCTGCGACGTTGGCAGCTGCCAGCATTCCAGCCCTGTCGATAAGAGCATTGAAAATCAGGCAGGCATTTCCGAAGTCACCATCATTTTCAAATGTTCTGTTAAGAATTGTTTTACCCGATCCCGGACTGGCAGCAAAACTATCTGCATCATTGGAGGAAAGGTCAGCGATATTACCCAACCGTTCTAGCCCAGGGGGAGAGAAAAGGCCTTCCCCGCCTGCCGCCTTGAGAACTGAAAGGTACAGGCCACCAAAATATCCACCCGAAAACATCTTTTCGAAAATGTAGTTTCCCGGATCCGCAGTCGAGGAGTCGAATCGCAGGTCAAGATCAGAACGGGGCGCTTTTTTAAAATTGCCAGATTCCACATTGATAATCTGACTCCTTTCCTTGTCCAGATTTTTGTTTTTCAGTATGTTAAGGTTATGTTCAATGTAACATGTGTTAGTCCCGGTACCAAGTATAAAACCAATGTAAGAGTCGAAGCATTTTCCGTATGATGCTGATTTGCCTGCAAGTAATGTTGCAACCGTATCATTCAGCAAAACGATTTGTTTAGCGGGGGTACCCAGGCTTCCAAGAAGTCTCTTCCCTATCAGCTGACCGACAACACCAGGTGCCTGGACTTCCTTGCAGAACTGGATCAGCCTTCCATCCCTGTCAGGAAGTATTTCGGTCGGATATGAAAAACAGAAACCGATCCTGTCTGTTGCGTTTGCCAGAGGCTTGATATATCCGGCGATAGTACTGAAAAATTCATCGGCTGAAATTTCTTTATCGAGGCCGGGCATTTTCTTATTTATTATTTTATCATAAACGACCTGGCCTGTCCCGGTAAAAGTTACGAGTGCTGACCTGAAATTTGTACCTCCTGCATCAATCGCCAGAACCTGAACGTCAGTAAGAAATTCATTTTCAGCCTCAATATAGGTTGGAATCATCCGGAGGCATCCCTCTTTACCATTTAATCCATCCTTCATATCTTCCAAAAAAACCCCGACAAGCTTATCCATGTCATTGTTTGAGTTTCCAAGGTCATGTTCATTAAGAAAGTCATGAACCTTTTTATTCATCATCGCCTCTTTTATCACACTTTATCTGATTAGTCACCGAAACGTTTTAACGCTTCTTCAAGCATTTTCTCTGTTGCAGTTGCTCCGGAGCGGGTTGCCCCTGCTGCACTCATTTTAAGAAGATCATCAAGAGTTCTGACCCCACCGGCACACTTCACCTGTACGCCCGGTCCCGAATGCTTTCTCATAAGTTCAATATCTGAAACCGTCGCTCCTCTGTAATTGAAATTTCCGTCAGGTTGTTTTACAAAGCCATAACCGGTGGAGGTTTTTACAAAATCGGCTCCGGCTTTAGTACAAATCTCACATAATTTTATTTTATCTTCTTCACGGGTGATGTAATCAGTTTCAAAGATCACTTTAATAATTGCATGATTGCTGTGACAGGTTTTAGTTACCTCCCTGATCTCTTTTTCAACGTATTCCCAATCACCGCCCAGTGCCTTCCCAATATTTATCACCATATCAATTTCAACTGCACCATCGTTACAGGCTTGTTCCGCCTCGAACATTTTAACAGTGGTTAAGCTGTTGCCGTGGGGAAAACCGATTACACTGCCGACTTTAACATTGGTTCCTTTCAGGAGATTTGCAGCAGCTTTGACAGCATATGGTTTTACACAAACTGAAGCAACATTGTACTTTGCGGCAACCTCGCATTGCTTTCTGAGATCTTCGTCAGTGTGGGTGGGCTGGAGTATGGAATGATCTATCATTTTTGCAAGCTGAAGCACTTTCTCGTTCATTCGATATCTTGTTTAAGGGATTTCAACATTTTTAAATGATTCATACTTTAAATATAGGATTATTATAAATATACATCATAAATACTTTTTGCTTTTTGCCGGATCGGTGATCCGGTAAAAATTAAATATGTCTTATAATTAACTCAAGTTGCTGGTTTCTGGTTGCTAGTTACTGGTTAGTTGCTGATTAATAATGTAATATGCAATTCCCCCATGAATTTTACGGAAGATAGTCATCCAATTCAAAATTCTCATTATAAACCAACTAGCAACCAGCAACTTGTAACTAGCAACTTAGGTTAATTAGTCTTTTAATACTGCTTTTATTTGAATTAAATACTGCTTTTAAGACGTATTTCCTTTTTGAATAAATCTTTAACCGCAAAGTCATACACTCATAATGCAAAGACGCAGAACATAATAATGAATTAACTTTTAGTTACACAGAGATACGCATGAGAAGTCATAGAGGACTCACGGAGTTATCATAAACCAGATCTCTGTGAGCCTTGTGCGAAACATCAGTGCTCCTAGCCTGCAGGGGAGGCATGTGGTGGAGGGCCGAGCGTAAAAAATCGGAGAAGCGCTTTTATCAAAGCCAGGCATATTATCAATTTAAATCTGAATTTTTTTAAATCTGATTAAAAAACAATGTATCTTAACATCCCTGATTTTAGAAAAATACCTGGTTTAGTGATACCCGAAAAACACTTTGAATAAAGAATTTTTAATATTTCTTGCACAAATAAACTTATCAGACCTCAAAAAATTTGACAGAGATGAATTACCTTTCATCGATTTTACCGAAACTAACTTTTAAATAAACTCTTATGGCTGAAACTAACAAAAAACAGAACAAAGCCCTGGTAGTCATAATCGCAGCAGTCGCCGCAACAGGTGGCCTTCTTTTCGGTTTCGACACAGGCGTGATTTCGGGTGCAATCCCATTTTTTCAAAAAGCATTTGGCATTGCCGATAACTGGATTGAAATTATAACCACCGCCGGTCTGGTCGGGGCCGTTATCGGCGCCATGTCAAGTGGCAGGATCGCCGACAGGATCGGACGGAAAAAAGTGATCCTGGCCTCGGCAATAATATTCATGATCGGTGCAGTATGGTCGGGTCTTTCAACAAGTCCCGTAATGCTGGTATGTGCCCGTCTGTTTCTCGGTCTTGCAATCGGTACCTCCTCTTTTGCCGTTCCGTTGTACATTGCCGAAATATCCCCTACAAAAACAAGGGGAACAATGGTATCTATGTTTCAGTTGCTCATCACAATTGGAATTATGGTATCTTATTTAAGTGATTCAGCATTTGCTGTTCCCGACGGCGATCCTGCATTTACATCCTGCTGGAGACCGATGTTCTATGTTGGTGTGATCCCGGCAACTATAATGTTTGTCGGAATGCTTTTCCTTCCCGAAACTCCAAGATGGCTTATCAGTAAAGGCTTTGAGAGTAAATGCCGGGAGGTATTGGAAAAAGTCGAAGAGCCCGCTCTTGTTGAAGATGTTATATCAAGAATGAAAGGCGACCTGGAAGCTGACAGAAAGAACAAGGTTAACTGGACTCTTATATTTAAGAAATGGCTTAGAGTTCCTCTTATCATCGCTATTGGAATCATGTTCGTTCAGCAATTTACCGGGATCAATACTATCATATACTATAGTCCGAAAATTTTCCTTATGTCGGGTTTCGCAGATGCGCAGGCTGCTGTCTGGGCCTCCGTCAGCGTGGGAGTGGTTAACGTGGTATTTACGATCCTGTCGCTATTCCTGATCGACAAACTCGGACGAAGAAAACTTTATTTTATCGGATTGACGGGTCTCGTGGTTGCGCTTGTTGCAATGGGTACCTGTTTTGCACTTCAGTCCACACTGGGTGATTCAATTAAATGGGTCACAATTACTCTGGTTTGGGTTTACATTGCATTCTTTGCAATAAGCCTTGGCCCGTTGGGCTGGCTGATCATTTCCGAAGTATTCCCGCTGAGTGTACGCGGTATTGGTTCAAGCATTGGAGCTCTTTCAAACTGGCTTTTCAATGGCATTGTTGCCTTTACGTTCTTTAAAATTGTAAAGGGACTAACTCTGCCCGGAACTGCGATCATGCTTAAAGGAGAAGACCTTGGAAACCCGGCCGGCGCATTTTTCCTGTATGCCCTTGTCGGCATACTCGGTATAATCTGGGGATATTTCTTCATCCCCGAAACCAAAAATGTCACTCTCGAGAAGATTGAAGAACATTGGAGACTGGGCAAACCTGCACATAAATTATAACAGATCGCAAAAGATTGAAAGAAGGTTGTATCAAAAAACCGAATTTTTACACCATACCAGTTTTTTTACCCCCTGCCCCCTAAAGGGGGTTCCATAAGTCTTTGTTAATCAATAAGTCCCCTTTAGGGGATTTAGGGGTGAAAAACGTAGGAGGTACTTTTGATACAACCTTCTTGCTTTTAAGCTATTGCCGTACCAGATGATAAGGGTTTAGTACTGTACCGGATATTTAAGAAAGTTATTCCATGAAAAACAAGAATTTGCAGACAGAAATTGATGCCTGCTATTTATACCAAAAAATGTCTGAAAATGAGGCAGATGAAACGATTTCGGATGTTTTCAGACAAATGAGTTCCATTGAGAAAGGTCATGCTGAAGCATTTGCGGCAAGCCTGCATATAAGCCTGGAAAATCTGATTCAACCATCCTGGAGGGCACAAACTCTTAACCTCATAGGCAAAATTTTTGGTTATGACTATGTTCTTGGAGCCCTGATGGATACCGAAAAAGGTATTTCAAGTGCCTTAATCTCAAGGAAGAAACAGCATAATATGGAAATAACGGGCAGCGAAGCCAATCATGTTACAATTCTCCGTTCTATCCTTGAAAAGGAAAAAAAAGTAACAGGCGCCTCATTTTCCAGACTGGAAAGCAGGCACCGTTCAGTCGGCGGTAACGCAATACGGGCTGCAGTGCTTGGAGGGAATGATGGCCTGATTTCAAATTTCAGCCTGGTAATGGGTATCGCCGGGGCTACTGCCGGGCAGGAAGGTGTATTGCTTGCAGGTCTTGCCGGATTACTGGCAGGATCATTATCGATGGCTCTGGGAGAATGGATATCGGTAACGAGCTCACAGGAGCTTTACCAGAATCAGATGCAGCTTGAGATGGATGAAATAGAGACGAATCCGGAAGGTGAGAAGAAAGAGCTGGCTTTAATACTGAGAGCGAAGGGAATACCTGAAGCCCAGGCATATGAGATGGCTGATGAAACGATGAAAGACAAAAACAGCGCTCACAAAATCCTGGTAAGGGAAGAACTTGGCATAAATCCCGAGGAATTGAAAGGATCGGCAGTAGAAGCCGCAATTTATTCGTTCATTCTTTTTGCAGTCGGCGCAATTATCCCGGTTTCCCCGTTCCTTTTCGTTTCCGGAACCCATGCAATTGTGCTGAGTGTTTGTATGAGCGCGGCAGGATTATTCCTGATTGGCGCGGCAATAACATTATTCACAAACAGAAATGTATGGTATTCGGGATTCAGGCAGGTATTTTTCGGACTTATTGCCGCTGCCATAACTTTTGGAATCGGAAGGATTATCGGAGTCTCGGTTTCAGGCTGAATAATGTGGGGAGCATTCAAATAAAACCTGGGGTTGTAAAAAGCGCAGGAAAATAAAATCTTTTAATATGGAGGATGCAGAACTGTCATCCTATTGAATCCTAATGCGCTTTATTAAGGAAATTGGTTTCCCGTCAAATGTAATTCCCTGTATCTTAATTTCATAATCCGAAACATAATCAGATGCCCAGAACTCAACCCTGGCCTTCCCTTCCTTATCTGTTTCAATATCAGGGTTCCAATAAAGGGTATTACGGTAGTCAGGGATCCTGCCTTCTTCCGTTTCCGCAAAGGAGTGCTCAGGTGAGACGAATACCAGCTCATGTTCCTGATCCCTGAAGGGTAACATTATTGCATTCTGAGGAAGGGGCAGTGAATTGAAATTGCCTTCTTTTGTAACAACATTTACAATACCGTAAAAATGGTACCCCCCAACCATGTATTCGGTATTAACGACATCAATCCTTTCAACAATTTCCGGATTCATTTCAACAATAATTGAAGGATCGCTGATAATGATCCCATCCACCATCAGCGTTGCATCAGTATCATATGGCTTGTTATTCCGCGGATTGAAAACAGTTATGCCATAGCGTGTCCTGCCGGTTCTCATCATCACTCCGGGGACAAGTTCAAAGAACACCTCCTGCATTGCAGGCAGTAAAATATAATCAGCCATTATCAGCTCATAATCAGGGTCTCCGTAGAACCTGTAAATGTCCTGCTGCACCTTCTTCCTGATTGTCAACTCCCGTGCGGACCTTGCTTCATAAACCCTTGCCACCTGGTAATTCACGCTACCAATCTTCAATATAGGAAGGAATTTCAGAATAAATTGTATTGCTGATTTTCTTAAGGTCTGCGTAATTATCCCAGAAAGAGGAACTGATCCTGATAAGATCGTTGCCCGGATTGCCTGCAACCTGGAAGATCAGGTCCTTCCGAAATGAATCATCATCAATCTTAAAACTGAAATTACCTTCTTTATCAGGAATTGCATATTGGAAAAAAGCTCCCTTTCCGGGAACAGAAAGCAAAACTATCTTATTGTCAGGACTAACATTCAGATCCTCGGAGATTACCCTTCCATAAATAAAACGGCCATCTTCTTCGGATTTATACCTGAGATCCGAAGTCATATTTCTTTTTAACATCCATTGTGAAGTATCAGATCCAGCTTTTGTCAAATAATCGCTGATATCAAGGGAACCATCTGATCCTGTCCAGGGAGATACAGATATACTTAAATGTGTTTCCCGGGCAGGGGATACAAAAGCCGTGTCAATTATTATGTCGATGGTGGCCTTTTCCCGTCGTTTAACAATATCCGGAGTTTCAACCTTAATCATATTCTCCGGAAACCCGGATGCAGGGAGTTTGTGTGAGGGTGCACCGTCATTTATGGAAATCGAGGTGTATTTCCTGGTTCCAAAGATGTTGTAGATATTTATAGCTTTCATGAAACACTGCTCAGGTGAGAAGTTTTTCATCAGATTTGTAAATGCCCTTATAATATATGATCCGGTCCCAAGTGTATCAGGGATCATGAAAGCCCCATGCCCGGTCCCGTTAACAATACTGACGTATTTTTGGATGATTGGTACATTATTGAAATTTACTAGTTCAATATATATTGTATTTGTTGGTGTATTTTGTTTATCAACCAGATAGGCTGCAAACCAGAGGTACTCTCCTGCAACGTATTCATCCCTGTCAGTATGAATAAAAATAACATCGTCATTTGCGGAATAGTCTATGTCGTAATTTCGCGATACCGGATCATCAAACGCCATGCTGTTTTGCCGGGCAAAGATTTCAGGGGTGATCAGGCAAATTAAAATGATCTGTAAAATGGCTTTTGAAACTATCATATTGAACCTGTCTCAGTTATTATTAATTTCCATCAGGCCAGAAATCAGGCTTTTCAGTTGTTCCCCGGGTTGTACAATCAGCACACCGCAGTTGATCAGTAATAACTTTGATCTGCTGATCCTCATCTCTTATAATTACCCAAAATGATTCCCCGAGACCGAGGACTGCACGATATATCGGCAAAGTTTCATATGGGCATGACGTGTAAGGATCTTTAAATCCCTTAAAAATATCTTTTATAAATATCCGTTGAGAGGATATTGCCGAGACGCTGAAATACCCCAAAACCTTTTCTGTTGGATCTTCAAGTCTCCTCATATTACCCTCTATTGTCATCGGGGTAACATCATACAGGCCGCCTGACTGCTGGGCTATCTTTCCTATTTTTTCCCAGTAACGGAACTCATCCTCGTTAAGTGAATACTGGTTTACAAGCACGCTGTATTTTTCCTGCAGCCTGTCATCGGTTTCAGTAGGAATTTTGATCAGCGGAAACCGGTTTATCCTTGACTCTGCCAGATAGGATGTATTTGCCAGGTATATTCTGTCCGACCCGGTCGTTCTCCAGCAGATATTATTCGGCACATCATACGGAAGCTTAAATATCCAGGTCTCAGTATAATCCCATCTGAAAAACTTTGAGCTGTCAGTCGGATCATGTGTATCGACATAGATCTGACAACCGTCTACAGGCATTCCGAATTCATTCGTTTTTATGAGCACTTTCTCATAATAAACACTATCTATGGGCGGAACAGGTACCAGTTCGCAATACGGGGAGGCACAATTGCCCATGTAGGTGTCGACGAAGAGAGCATATTTTCTTCCAGGGATACCCTTAAAAAAGGCAGGATTGGTATAATAACAGCCTGGTTCTTTTTCAGTAAGCCTGTGGGTGTTTCCCTGATCATCCTGGATCCGCACCTGCGCTCCGGTGACCGGAACTGGCACCAATGTTTCCCCCGTCATCATGGAAGTTGATAATTTAACCCGGTTTGCCACCTGTTGATCAGTAAGCAATCCTTCTACAACAAGAATAGGCTTTGATCCTGTAATTTCCGGCTCAAACTCTTTTATACAACTGTTTGCCAGTATGATAAGGATTAATGCAAAAAAAATTCCTGTATCTTTCATCAATATTAAAAATCAATATTGTAAGTAACTGAAGGAATAGCCCTGGCGAAAACCGATAGCTGGTATCCTTTTAATCTGTTATAGTCTTCTTTAAAATAAACCGAATACACATTCTGACGACCAAGGACATTATAGACTGAAAATGTCCAGTTTGACTGACCTATTTTTTTCTGTTTCAGATTACCACTGATAGTGAAAGAAAGATCCAGACGCGAATAATCCGGTATCCTGTATTTGTTCCGTTCCGAATAGAAAGGCACAGTAACATTTCCTAACTGGTAAACACCTATCGGATAGGTAATTGGTCTTCCTGTATTGTATGTATAACCTGCTGAAAAGCTGAAACGCCGGGAGATCAGGTAATTAAATGTGGCAACGAGATCATGCGGTTTATCATAATTTGCAGGGAACCATTTCCCGGAATTTATCAACTCCTCCTTAAAATCAGTTACACTTTTAATGAAGATCCGTGAATAAGTATAGCCTGCACTCCATCTAATCCTGCCTTCCGTGCTCCTGATCATCAGTTCTATTCCGTAAGCTCTTCCCCTGACATTTATAACCTCGGCTTCCATATTGTCATTCATTATCAGTTTTGCTCCTCCTTTAAAATCGATCATATTCTTAATCGATTTGAAATATACCTCAGCTGATGTTTCGATATTTTTGTAGAGCACTCTGTAAAAACCAACTGCTATCTGGTCTCCCGTTTGTGGTTTCAGATGGTAATCGCTGATTTTCCAGGTGTCGGTAGGGGAAATCGCAGTAGTGTTTGTAAGAAGGTGAAGATACTGACGTGTTTTGTTGTAATTTACTTTGAGTGAACTATTGTCTGAAAACCTGAAATTAAACGACAGGCGAAACTCAGGTCCCGCATAGGCTTTAACGATCCTGTTTGACGGTACCGACAGTGTGTCTTGGATTGTAGACTGGTTTTTTGGGATATCCGGGTCATATATCATTATATCGGCTGGTCCCGGCACAAAGAAGGATGAGAACCTTATCCCTGCACTTACGGACATATTGCTTGTTAACGTGTACCTTTCCTCAAGATAGGCAGAAGCTTCGACTCCTTTCTCCTTCATTATAATTTGAGGCATGACCAGCGAAGAATCATTTGAGGGAAGGTAGTTGCCCGGTTCCACTGAATACTTAGTTATGTCAGCTCCGAAATTGAGCTCGCTCCTCCCCTCCGGGTACCAGTTAAAATCAGCCTTTAATCCTGAGCTTTGTATGGAATGTTCAAGCCTGAATCCATCCTCCGCAACCCTTTCGCTTGTAATGCTGTACTCGTACCTGCTGTCATTAAATGAAAAATCAGAAAAGAACCTGTTATTGAAGAAATGCCTCCATTTAACCGAAGATATCCTGTTCCGGTATTTATATACCGTGTCTGAATTTAACCTGAAGACATCGTCGCTCAGATAAGATGCAAGCTCAATTTTGTTCTTTTTGTTGATATCATATGAGATCTTTCCATTAAGGTCAAAAAATGAAGCCATACTGTTACGAAGTGTCGGATTATCAACCCTCCGGAATAACCAGTCAGAATAAGTACTTCGTCCTGTAAGGATAAAGGAGCATTTGTCTTTAATTATGGGAGCTTCCAGCATTAAATGGGCTGTTACCGGACTTATTCCTGCATTTCCATGGAATTCCTTCCTGTTACCCTCTTTTGCCGTAATGTCCATGACTGATGAGATCCTGCCTCCAAAGCGCGCAGGAATCCCTCCCTTGAAAAGGGACACATCTTTTATAATATCCGAGTTTACGGCTGAAAAAAAGCCGAAAAAATGATTGGGATTATATAGAGGAGCCCCATAAAGCAGTATCAGGTTCTGGTCGGTTGAACCTCCCCTGACATTGAAACCCGATGATCCCTCACCGACTACTTTGACTCCCGGGACAAACAGAACGCTCTTTATTATGTCTGACTCGCCGAAGGATGCAGTCAAAAGCCGTAGATTCAGAATGCTTATATTTTCAAGACCAACCTCAAACCTTTGAAGCGTCCTGTTCTTCTGGGCCGAAACGATAGCCTCCTTCAACGGTATCAGCACACCTGTCATCTGAACATCAATTTCCCCGTTCCCGTAAAGATTGATATAGAATTTTTTTTCTTTCATCCCGATGAAGGAATACTGGATAGAATAACTTCCACGAGGTATGGACAGGGAATAGAATCCATAGGAATTTGATATTGCTCCAACAGAAAGTTTTTGATTAAAAACGGTGACTCCTGCGATTGGCTCACGGGTATCTTCAGTCGTGATATAACCCGATATGTAAACATTTCCGGGTCTATCCTTCTCGGAGGGATTGCCAATATCCAGAAATAGATTTTCAGATGACGCCTTCTTCCCGGTAACACCAACTGCTATTATCGAAGGTATATATTTTTGGATCTCCTGAACTGATGAATCAATTCGCTTTATTACATACCCCTTTGACAGAATTATGTCACCACGTTTGTTTATGAAATAGTATATATCCAAACTATGTAAAGATCCGTCAAGGACTTTTAAAAGCGAAGGGGATTCACCATAGTCAGACAGGACGATGCTATCTGTCCATTCATGCCTGAAAAAAAACCGGAGATTGTAATTACTTTCAACTTTTTCAACAAATTGGCTGAAAGTCTGCTCCCTGTAATTCCAGGTAACCGGATAATTATTGTCCTGGCCTGATAACCAATCTAACGTTAAAAAAACAAAAACAAAAATTAGAATCTTCAGTCTCATAACCGAAATAATTAGTCAGACAGACTATCGTAATACTTGAGTACGGGGATTACCGACCCAGGTTGCTTTGGGACAATATCCAGTCTGTTCGTCCTGATAAAATTTCTGACCTCCTTCCCTCTGTCCTCCAGAAGATCAAGGAGTCCCTTGCGGTTTCTTATCCTTGTGACAGTTCCGTCCTTCTTAACGTACAGGTAATCAGTCTGTACGAATAAATCATGAATTTTCTGATAGCCCAATGGTAAAATTTCTTTTACTGGTTTAAGTAATAGCGTAGTTTTTCCGTCATATAAAATATTTGCATAACCTTTTAATCCGGAATTATCTCTTCCCCTGAAATTTCTGAATTGGTACTCCACATCACCAATTGCAATCGAAAACCCTGAGATCATTTCGCTGTTCAGGATGATAATTGTGCCGTCGGATCTTCTGATGAGAAGATCATCATTCAGAATGTCGTACCTCAGGTCATTGTTTCGGTAAATCCTGCCATTGATAAGTAGATCTCCCCGATTCCAAAGCGCCGAAGAAAAAAATTCATTGCCATGGACATTGGTGTGTTTTTTATACCAGAGCTTTCCGTTATAAAGAATCTGGCTATCACGATAAATCAATAACTCCTGGGGTTGGGATTTTTTTGTTCTTAAGCTCAAAGTATCTGATCCGTGACCTGAAATACTGATAACGGGAAATAGGCATATAAATACTGCAAGAATCTTATCAGGCTGTTTCAAAACGGTAAAGGTTAGGTACCGGGAAATTAAGTATAACCTGGAATGAACAAAAATCGTGCCTGAGAAAGTGTCTCCCGGTTACACTTGTCAGGAACCCGACCAGGACCCTCATCCCGGAAATCAGGCTTGCTAATTGAATCAAAGGTTGTCCAGCGCCGTAAAACTCTTATCTGATGTCTCTTATTTTAATTAATTTCTTTAAAGCTATTGTGTTGCCATCAGAAGTAATTCCCTGGATATTTATAACATAATCCGTAACAAAATCGGAAGACCAGAATTCAACTCTGGCTTTCCCTTCCTTATCCGGTCTGACGGTAGGATTCCAGTACAGGGTGTTTCTGAAATCAGGCAGCCTGCTTTGGAGTTTTAGAGAAGTTGAATAATCGGGTGAGGGAAATTGCTTTACCGGATCAGTAACCCTGTAGGCCAATCTTGAAGCAAAATCCGGCAGATTTACGCTGCTGTAATCTCCTGCATTTGTTATGACATTTACAATCCCGTAGAACAGATACTCTCCAACCATATATCTTTCTTTTATTGCATCGATCTCCTCTACTGTTTCAGGGTCGATATCGGCTATTATAGCCGCATCATGTATTACAACTCCATCAACAAACAATACGGGCGGCTTTTCGAAAATCCTGTTGTCGACAGGATCGGCAACTGTAATCTCATACAGTGATCTCCTCTTTTTCAGATTTACTCCGGGCATCAGCTCAAAAAAGACCTCCTGCATAACAGGCAGTTTAATATAGTCATCCATAATAAGCTGAATGTCCGGTTTTCCATAAAATCTTTTGGCTCCTGAGGAAAAAACCGGTTTTTCAGCTTTCTCAACGGGCTGATCGGATTCATAGATTTTCATCACCTGATAATTCACGCCCTGCTGCGTAATTAGCTGCCGGAATACTGTATTCAGGGTATCAGGTACCGAAGTTGATCCGGAATACACATCGGAATATGGCGATTGAATATTAATGCTCAGGTCCTTATCAGCAAATTCAGGCTGAATTATAAGGTCGCGAAGTTCACTGTTCACAGGCAGGCGGAAACTAAAATTTCCCTCATTATCTGTTTTTGAATATTGGAAAGTTGCCTTCTTTCCCGGAACCGAAAGGAAAAGAAATTTATCCTCACCTGTAACCGGGATGTTCTCCTTAAGAAGCCGGCCGGTAAGGTAATGATATACCGATTCCCTGTTATATTTCATTACCGGATAAATGCCGGATGTTATTTTATTCCAGTCGATCCAATTGCTTTTAAGAGTTGATAGAAATCCATCAAGAACTTCTGCCGGTACCTCATCCGGATCGGAATTACTAACTTCCGGGGGTACGGTACCAAATTCAGATCCGAAAATCATATAATCAGCAATATCCTGAGATGACATTTCACGTGTCTCAGCAACGGAAATGCTTAACTCCGGCGAAATTAAAGACGAGATCTGTTTATTATCAAGTTCGATCTCAAGGATTATTTTTTCCCTTCTTTTAATGCTTTCAACAGAATTTAAAGAGACAAATTCCGGTTCTTTTGAAGGTGTATAGATATACTTTTCAGCTATTAATTTTCCAGCCTGGTTAAATAGAACTATCTGGTTTATGCCCGGTAAAAGCATATTCTTTGGGATATCCCTGCTGATAATATCCTCAGACAGGTTTATGGCTGACTTAAAATTTACTACACCATGGGTCTGAATCAACATAAAACACTGGCTTCCATAACTTGAACGGAAATTCCTGTCAGTCTCAATCTTGATCCTGAGAACATCAGCTTGTGAATTATTTATCTGAATTTTAATTCCTGTCTCTGTGGATTTATTAATGTTTATGGTGTCATTCCTGGTCACGGGAATAGCTGCTTTAGCTGAAATGGCTTGAACATTTTTGTTATTTACAGAATTATAGACAGTTATCTTCTTCATAAAACAATTTGAAGGAAGAAAATTCTTCATCCAGTTCGTATAGGACCTTATTGTATAACTACCTGAACCCAGAGTATCGGAAAGTATTACCTCGCCCGGCCCCAACCCCATTTCAAGTTTAATACGCTTTTGAACCACCGGTCTGTTTTCAGAGTTAAGAACTTCAAAATAGGCTATGCTGCTCCCTGATGAGATCCTGTTACTTTGCCTGTCGAACAGATAGATTTTAAACCAGATGTTTTCACCAGCTATGTATGCCTCCCTGTCAGTCTGAACATAAACTTCTTCCCTTGGATATGTTTTACAATATTTGAGGAATTTTTCAGAGAGACTCTCCAACATTACTGCAGATTCCTGCCCGGAAATATCAGTTAATATGAATAGGAAAAAACTACTGGCCAATGCCTGTCTTATGTGTTTTATCATAGAAATCTATTCAACAATTTTACTTCTTATCTTCATCCCAGTAATCAGGTTTGATTATTGATCCCCTTACCGAACAGTCGGCGCAGCCTTTGGTATGGGTGATAATTGTGTACGGAGGCATTGTGTATGGCTGTACTTCAAGAGCCCAGGTTGTTATATTCAGATCCGGTATGGGGGCAGTTCCGTAGATAGTGTCCGAAATGCACTCACCGTACAGATCAATGATCCCTGCAAAATAATCATTTATAAATACCCTTTTAGAGGTCCTGGCTGAAACGCTGAAATAACCTAGAACTGTTTCTCCCGGATCTTCAATGCAATAGATATTTCCCGGTATTGAAGAAGGAGTAATATCGTAAAGCGAACCGATTTCCTCAGAAATACTCTGGAGCTTCTCCCAATATGTAAATTCATCCTCGTTCACCGAATACTGGTTTATCAGCATACTATATTTCTCTTTAAGCCTGTCGGTCTGGTTGGAAATGAATCTCACCGGATATTTGTTTATTCTCGTTTCGGCCAGACCAGATATATTTTTAATATTGATCTCACCCGAATTACTTGAAATCCAGCAGCGGCTGTTTACGGGAGCCGAAAACGGCAGCCTGAATTCCCAGGTTTCAGTATAGTCCCACCTGTAAAACTTACAGTTATTCTCAGCATCCTGTGTATTTAAAAAGATCTGGCAGCCTTCCTCTCGCGGAAAAGAGGGCTGAATCGGTTCCAGGAAAACCTTTTCGTAGTAAATACTGTCGATTGGAGGAACAGGTTTCAACTCCATTGGCAGCGACTTGTAGGAATGGTTATTTCCAGTTGCACCATTTGTATTAATGTATAAAATGTACTTTCTCCCGACAATACCCTTGAAATCTTCCTGAGCCGTGTAGATCCCCGGGGCGGTTTCGGGAAACTCCCTGTTGATTTCTTTATCATCCATAACAATTACCGTGCATCCCCTGAGCGGTTTTACAGTGCTCCGTTTTCCCAGAGGCATCGATTTGGAGAGCTTAACGGTGTTTCCTCCTGACTGATCAGTTATTAATCCCTCAACAACAAGTAATTCCTGCGTTTCGCCAGTCTCAGGGATAAACTGAGTAATGCAACCTGTCGCCACCAGCAGTAACAAAAAAACTAAGTATCTCAATGATTTCATACTCTTAAAAGTCAAAGTTGAACGTCAGTGACGGTATAGCCTGTCCAAAGACTGATAACTTATACCCTTTTATTATGTTATTCTCGTTCTTGAAAAAGATTGAATAAACATTCTGCCTGCCCAGTAAATTGTATACTGAAAAGACCCAGTTGGGATTGGCAATCTTGTTCGACTTGAGATTTCCGCTTAATTTCAGCGACAGATCGAGACGCATATATTCGGGTATTCTGTATTTGTTCCTGTCTGAGTAATGGATCAGCAAAACATCTCCCATATAATACGACGTGACAGGATAAGTAATTGGTCTCCCGGAACTCCAGGTATAATTTGAAGAGAAACTGAACCGTCGTGAAAACAAGAAATTAAATGTAACGGTGAGATCGTTGGGTTTGTCAAAATTGGCAGGAAACCATTTGCCGTTATTTATAATTTCATCACTGAATTTGCCGATGCTTTTCAGGAATGTCCTTGCATAAGTATATCCCACGGTCCATTGTACTCTGCCCGCGTCCTTTCTGACCAGAAGCTCCACCCCGTAAGCTTTCCCAATAACAGGCGCAAGGTCCTTCTCTACATTCTCATTCATAACCAGCTTTGTCCCCCCCTTGAAGTCTACCATGTTTTTTATCTCTTTGTAATACAATTCGACTGAGGTTTCCAGAAGACCCCTGAACAGATTCTGGTAGAAACCCATTGCATATTGGTCGCCAATCTGCGGCTTGAGATAATAGTCGCTTAACTTCCAGGTATCAGTTGGCGAAATTGATGTTGTATTCGTCAGAAGATGCAGATACTGGCGCGTCCGGTTGTAATTGATCTTGAAGGAACTGTTCAATGATGTCCTGAAATTCAGAGAAACCCTGAATTCAGGACCTGCATAGCTTTTGTAAATCTTCCCTGAACCATAATTTACAGAATCAATTATGGTAGCCCTGCTTCTTGAAAACTCAGGATTATAGATAGGGACTCTCTTCGGACCCAAATCATGGAATGAAGAAAATCTCACTCCCGCATTAACCGACATATAATCAGTTACAACAAATTTATCTTCAATATATAAGGCAGCCTCCAAAGCTCTTTCTTTTTCAATGAGTTTTGGCAGCACAAGTGATGAATCGTTTGAAGGAAGATAGCTCCCCGGAGATACCTGGTATCTTGTCAGATCCAGGCCATAATTGATCTCATTCCTTCCCTGGTAATAGTTGAAGTCGGCTTTAAAACCGGTGCTTGAGATCTTATGTGACAAAACAAATCCTTCTGTTACATTGCTTACACTTGAAATATCATACTTATAATTGCTGTTATTCAAAGAGAAAACAGAGAAAAACCTGCTGTTGAAGAAGTGACGCCATCTCAGTGCAACTATATTGTTGTCATACCCGTATGTGGTATCGGAATTGAATCTGAATGCATCGTGACTAAGGTATGAGGAGAAATCAATCTTATTGTTCTTATTCACATCATAGGTTATCTTCCCGTTAAAGTCATAGAATGAAGCCCTGCTTTTTCGGAGAGCCGGATTATCGACCATCTTGAAAACCCAGTTTGAATAGGTAGTCCTTCCCGTAAGAATATAAGTAATTGTATCCTTCTTTATCGGCCCCTCAATCATAAGATGTGTGGTAATGGGACTTATACCAGCATTGCCTGCAAATTCCTTTCTGTTGCCTTCTTTTGAAGTTATATCAAGCACAGAAGATATCCTTCCTCCGTAACGTCCGGGAATGCCGCCTTTATATAAAGTAACATCCCTTATAATATCGGGGTTGACTGCTGAAAAGAATCCAAAGAAATGGGAAGAATTATAGACAGGTGCACCATATAAAAGTATTAGGTTCTGATCAGATGAACCTCCCCTGACATTAAATCCTGCCGAACCCTCACCCACTGACTGAACCCCCGGGATTAAAAGCACATTCTTAATAATGTCAGATTCGCCCAACGAGGTAGGCATCAGGCGGAATGATGTTATGTTAATCTTTTCAACACCAACCTCGAACCTCTGAAATATCACATTTTTCTGGGCAGAAACAACCGTTTCCTTTAAAGGAATCAGCGTGCTGTTCATTTCAACATTCATATCTCCCGGACCATACAGATTTACATTGATCATCTTTTCTTTCATGCCGATGAAGGAGAACTGCAAAAGATGAACACCTCTTGGTAAATTCAGCGTGTAGAATCCATACTCGTTGGATATTGTGCCTGCTGAAAGCTTCTGAACAAAAACCGTAACACCTGCTACGGGTTCTTTGGTGTCCCTGTTAGTTATATAACCTGATACCGACACTATACCCTGCTTGTATTTATCAGCAGGATTTCCGATATCGATATATAAATTTTCTGAAAGTTTCTGTTTATCCTGAGAATCATAGAAATCTGTCGGAGCCATATAGTTCTGATCCTCCTTAACTTCAGCTTCTCTGACCCTGACAGCAAAATTTTTCGTAATTATAACATTACCTGATCCATCGATAAAATAGTAAAGAGTCTTCCCTTTGAACAAATTGTCAAGCATTTCAGTAATTGAGGTAAGTCCCGGGAAGTCACCAGGCTTCAGGTCCTTTATCCAGTCCTCCCTATAAAAAAACTTTAAATTATAAAGTCCTTCAGCTTTTGAAACGAAATCGCCGAAAGTCGCATTTTTATAGTCCCATGTAATTTTCAGGTTTTCCTGGGCTGTTAAACCGCAGAATAAAAAAATCAGGAGAACCAGCGACAGGATCTTTAATTTCATCTCGACTATTTTAATGCTTTAAGCTATCATAGTATTCTATTGCCTTCACAAAACTTCCCGGAACTTTTTTAGAAATAGTTATCCTGTTGGATTTAATAAAACTCTTTACCAGCTCTTTTTTATCTTCCAGAATTTTTAGAAAATCCCGTCTGCCGCTTACAAGAAATATCTTCCCGTCCTTTTTGACGTAGACCTTGTGAAACTGGTTAAACAGGTCGTATTTATGATCAACTGCAAGCAAAAGGATCTCTTTCCTGTATTTGACAAAAAGTGAAACGCCTCCGTCGTATAAGACATTAACGTATCCGTGGAGATTATTCACAGAATCAGGATCTATCCGTTGAAAGTGATAGGAGTAATTTTCATAATTGATACTGAACCTGTCAATCATTTCCTTATTAAGCTGGAGAATTATTCCAAGGTCGGTGATAGTAAGTATTTCATCATTATAAATGTCATACTTTACCGGCATACCTTTAAATAACCTGTTATCGACAGTGACCGTCCCCTGAAGAAAATCTTTTGTGAAAAGGAACTGATCTCCCTGTACTTTGGAATAGAGATTTCTCCAGGCTCTCCCGTTATAAAGTTTTTGTCTGTCAAGTGTATCCTGTCTGCCGGTAAAAGAATTGACCTGTTCAGATTTGACTGATCCGTACCCGCTCAGCGCATTTCCGGAAAAGAGAATTATGAAAAGTAATAACAATAAACGATTGCTGGTCATTCAAAATATTTATAAATACCTTTTAAGCCGAAAAAGAATTTAGCCTGATATGCTAAAAGATGCTTATCCCGGTAAAAGATTTGAATCAGGTTTTAATTCTTTGATAGTCTGCTGACTATTTGACAATTGGAGTAAGCACAAGATTCCGGTATGAAACTTTCCCATGATCGCCCTGCAGGTAAATCGGACCTGCAGCGAAGACATCAGATTTAATAGCGCCGCCTGTCGGACCATAAACAGGTTGATTATCAATGATTTTTACCCCATTCAGGATCACAGTAGCATGCCTGTCGCAAAGGGTTACATCGAGTGATTGCCATTCCCCTGCAGGTTTTTCTGCAGCCACTGTCGGTTTGATACGGCTGTAAACAGCTCCCATGTTATGCGGGTCCAGCTCGCTTTTATAGGAATCCAACACCTGGATCTCGTACATTCCGCGCAAATAAACACCGCTGTTACTGCCCTTCGGGACATTGACTTCGAGTTTGAGGTTGAAGTCTTCAAATTCCTGTTCAGTTCTTAAATTTCCATAACTGATCTCAGGAGAGCCTTCTGTCTGAACCGGATCGTTGACAAGAGCTCCGTCAATAACCTTAAATCCATTGACCTGTTTTTCATTTATAAGTTTCCAGCCTGTCAGGTCCTTGCCATTAAATAGATTGATTGGGGCGCCGAATTTAAGGCTGGCCATATCAGGAGCCGGGGGAACAGGGGGAAGCCTGGTTCCGACAAATGTTGTGGTATCGACACTTAGTCCTTTCCTGCGTGGAGATAAGAGTATTCCATTGATCTTATCCCCATTTTTTACAATCTCCATCCATTCGGTAACCATTTGACTTTTCAAGGGATTACCATTTTCGTCTCTTAGTCTGACCACATTATTTGAACGCTGTACAGCGAGGATCTGATCTTTTGCAAGAAAAACTGAAGAAACAGGCAATACACTACCTCCTCCCCAGAGAACATCAGCGTCAAGATACTTATCTTCCTGGCGCACTTCGAGCCAGCCTACGGAACCACCTTCTATATCTATAGTCCATTGACCCAGAAATTCAGAAATGTCGGTTTTTTGCAGTGGAACTTTTTCACCCTCCTTAGTTGAATTCATACAGGAGGTTGCCAGGAATGACATGATGGCGATTGACAGAAATAACAGATTCTTTTTCATGTTGTAGATTTTGAGTTGAGAAGTCGTTAGGGTTTGGTTATTTAAAGTATTTGTCAATTGAAATACCGGATGCTAAGTTATGTATTTATTGGATTGGTTATTTTACAGTTACTTATTTAAGGTTTTTTAACATTCGGATTACTTTAAAAGATTACTTAATCTGAAAACATATGCCGGCTGGTAATCATCGGGTGTAAGACGGGGAGGAACAATAACAATTGAACTGCCGGTCCTCTTAATTGCGACCGGTGCGGAAGACCCGAGCAGACTTACCTTTACATCTCCCGCCGGACTTATTCCCTTTAAAACAAGATTGTTCTCCGGCCAGTCCAGGCAAAAAACATAAAGATCCCTGTTCTTTTTTGTAAAAAAGATCGTTTTGTTTGTTTCCTGGTTTATCTCCTGATCCTTTTTGCTTTTAATAAAAGCTCTGGTACCATAAATCGCTTCCCCGTTTGTAATAAGCCATTTACCGATATCCAGAAGCCGTTGCTGCATTATAACCGGAATCGTTCCGTCCGAAGCAGGGCCTATATCGAGCAGCAGGTTACCTCCTGCAGAAACTGTTGAGACGAGCAGCTTAATCAGTTCTTCACTGGTTGAATAACTTTCATTATTCTCTGTTCTGTTAAATCCAAACGAGGTTCCTATTCCACGGCACTCTTCCCAGGGACGGATGGTTGCCCCGACAGTGCTCTCCGTATCGCCGATCAGACCGTATTCGGTTGTGAAGTAACCTCCATGCCTGCTCCTTGTTTCACTGCCCCACCTGTCGTTTACTGCGACTGTCCCCTTTACCGGCGACTCGTTATAAAGCCAGGCCAGGAACTCTTCACTTTTCCAGTCTTTACTCGGCTTGTCCCATTCACCGTCAGTCCATAAAATATCAGGTTTATAACTTACAACCAGGTCTTTCATCTGCGGGATCATATGATTATCAACATAACCGGGCAAATTACTTTTGTAGATTGGGTTGTACCATTCATAAAGCGAGTAATAGAATCCCATATGAAGCCCTGCTTTCTTCACAGAGGATGTCAGGTCGCCGCAGAGGTCACGGTGAGGGCCGATATCCACGCTGTTCCAGTTCCAGCTCTGGGCGCTTGGCCACAGGGCGAATCCTTCATGGTGCTTTGATGTGAGAACTACATATTTAGCTCCGGCTCTTTTAAACAGATCGGCCCAATCATCGGGATTGAACAATTCGGCTTTGAACATCGGAGCAAAATCCTGGTATTTGAAATTCGGACCATAAGTCTTAAGATGAAACTGTTTAAAGTACTTGTTTACTTTGCTTTCGGTGTTCATAAGCTTGTTCCAGTACCATTCCGAGTATTTATCATAAACTCCTATACTGTCGCCTGTCGGTCCCCATGAAGGTACTGAATAGACACCCCAGTGAATGAAGATCCCAAATTTGGAATCTTCAAACCATTGAGGCACAGGGCGTTTATCAAGCGATTCCCATGCCGGTTTATAATCCTGGCCATACAATGCCACAGCTGATAACAGCAAAATGCTAAGTGAAAATTGTTTTAACATGCTTTATAATTTGATATTAAGTTTTTTGTTCCCCTGGAGGTCATAGCCGTCAACCTAAGAGTTATTTTCGTAAGAACAGATCTGCAATTCTATAATAAACATTTCCCCTCCACCACATTCCACCCCTGCGCCCTGTGCTCTGTGCCCTGAGCCCTGCGCCCTGCGCCCAGCCTTCGCCTCCCTCCGGTCGGCTATGGCTGGCGAAGCCTGTGCTCTGTGCCCTGCGCTCTGCGCCCCTAAAGCCCTTCTTCCTGCATATTGAGCAGGTCGCTTTTATACTTTCTGTCTTCAAGAATCCTGACATACCTCAGAGCCAGTTTGGTTCCGTAATCCTCCCATGATTTCTGTGCCCATCCAAGCGCTTCGTCAAGATAGCCATTAATTTCATTTATTATTGCCATGTTATAACATGCACGTCCTGCAATTTTCATTCTAGGATTGGAGGTCTCCTGTTCCCACAGCACTCCTGCTTCATCCCACTTACCGGTCTGGGCTTTCCTTCTGGCGATCTTAAAATTATCGGTACCCTTGACATAATAATCCCTGGTTACCCTTAATCTGAATGGCAGTATCCTCATGGCATAGGTATGACCTGCATTCCGGCTTACTTCCTTAACCGCATCTTTTCTTCCGGTAAGGGCAGCGATCGCTGCAACGGGATTAATTCCCTTCCCATAAAAAGAAAGAGCTTCTGCAAAGCTGATCTCATCCAGAATATTTTGTTCAGCGGGATTGTATATTCGCCATCCTGTTTTGATGATAGTTTCCATTGATGCTTCGTGTTCCGGAACTGGAATTCTCCCGAGAGGGGTATTCAGTTTAGCTGCCCGGGTTGAATAGTTAACCTTCGTATCGGTATCAAATCTTTCGAGAGCAAAGAGTGCATCCGTACCCGTAATGGCACAAATACTGTCTGCAATCCGTGGGCTCAGGGGAGCAGGCAGCACACCGATCCTTGAAGCCCTGAAGTCAATATCATTCAGGAGTTTGACCTCGGTAAACCTTTCATTGGCGCCTAACTCTTCAGTCAGACCCGCAATGCTCTCCCATGCGCCGTCCTTGTCAAGGTCAGCGCCTTCAAGCGTAAGAGCCTTATCAATAACATCAATGAGCTTCGTTTCATCGGTGGGAATGCTTCTGTTTATTATCCCCACCTTCTTTATATAAGAAGGCAGAGTTACAGGAGCGGGCTGCAGAACATTAATATACAGTTCGTTGGTCTTGCATGATGCAAGGACCGCAGCAATTAAGACAATCAAAAATAGTTTATTCATAGGTAGAAATTTTGGATGGTTACTCGGTATCTCGTCAGGATTGTTTCTGCATTTGTCACTTCCGGAAATGCCCGCGTGAGGTTCTCGCAGATTTCAGAACTCCGTTTATTCACGTTTATCTTTTTACTTTTGTCTTTTGTCTTTTACCTTATTGTTTATCATTTGTCACTTATCCGTAAATCAGCTTAATCTGCGTGAAATTTTTGGTTCTCGCAGATTTCAGAACTCCGTTTATTCACTTTTATCTTTTTACTTTTGTCTTTTGTCTTTTGTCTTTCGTCTTTTATCTTATTCTTAACCCTGAGCCCTGAGCCCTGAGCCCTGAGCCCTGAGCCCTGAGCCCTGAGCCCTGAGCCCTGAGCCCTGAGCCCTGAGCCCTGAGCCCTGAGCCCTCCCTGAGCCCTGAGCCCTGAGCCCTGAGCCCTGAGCCCTGAGCCCTGAGCCCTGAGCCCTGAGCCCTCCCTGAGCCCTCTCTGCCCATGCGCCTTATCATTCCCTGATTCTCCTGAGCCTTATATTCCTTATTGCCGCCGTTGTCCTCCACGACGCTATCCCAAATGGTTTTGACAATTCCACTTCCGGCCGGATAGAGATTGTCCTGCCCTTTGTCGATATTGCAACGACCTCCGCATTGTTGATCCATGCCTGAATACTGTCGTTTACCACCCTTAACCGGATGAAATACCACACGTTTTTGCTGAACTGCTGGAGAGTCATGGTTTCATTTTCCGACGCATCCAGTCCATCCAGGCTGCTCAGGCCGACCACGTTGCCTCCCCACCCACCTACTATAAGGCTGCATGGCGACTTGCCGACAGGGAAGGTCATTCCGCAGAAGAAATCATTTCCATCTACCCGTTTTGCTTCAAGGGTTACCTCATAGTTCATTTCCGGAAATTCCCTCTTCCAGGTAATGCCCGTTGCTCCGTCGCCCATGACAAGCATTATTGAACCTCCGGAAACATAAACCGGGCCCTGGGGGCCGAAGTTTGTGATTTCCCATCCATCAAGTGTCTGCCCGTTAAACAGATAACTGCTGTCCCTGAGTTGTTCCGATGAGGTTGTACCGGATTTCAGGGTCTTCTTACCCTTCTGGTTCCCGTTACAAACTGTCAGGATTAACATTGCTGCAAATAATACTATAGTCCTGATTACCATTACTTCTTTTATTATATTGTTATTAAAACCCGGAGTTCCTTAAAATGTTGTTTTGCTTCTATAGATTTTCATTCAGACAGGTTAATGAGAACATAACTTGCGATCGTTTACATAATAAATATTTAATGTGAGAAATAATATTAAGGTTATTCAACATCGCCCCATGTGCTTAAAATTTGTTTATTTGCCATTTCATTTATTAATTTAGGCAGACAACAAAGCAAAGAAAATGAGATTAATTATTCTTGTTAAATAATCATAATAAAATACCAGAGAAAGAAAACCAGATGAACGACATTCTTAAAACTGCTAAGAACTGCAGGCACTATGCAATGTGCAAAATTGATTTCCTTGGTACCGGATTGTGCAAATCAGGGGCAGAAAAACATTATGTCAGCTTTTATCCTCAAGGCAGGATGGATCTCTATGCTGCCCTGGAAGAGAACAGAATACCTGTAACTGAAAAGTGTATTGAGATAGCTGAGAGTTGTGATCTTTGCGGAAGATGCGACTACCAGTGCTACTTTGTTACAGAGATGAAACCATCTGTTGTGATGAAAGCATTGAAGGAGCATATAAGACTTCATTTGAGTAACGGTGGGGAGGTTCTTAAAGCTGAAAAAGACAGCATCCTTGACGGACTTAAAGAAATAGTAGGTGATTACTGGGCAACAAATGACCGTGCAGTTGCACTTACATATTCTCATGATCCCTGTCCAATCGCTGAACCGCAAATGCCTGATTATGTTATTATGCCTGATTCAACTGCAGAAATTTCGGCTGTAGTCAAACTTCTGAACATTCATAAAATTAAATATGCTGTCAGGGGAAACGGATCAAGTGTTATGGGCTTTGTAATGAGCGAAGGAGCCGTTATTGATCTTGGCAGGATGAAGACAATCGCCTTTGACGAGAAGAACTGGCTGGTCAAGGTGGGTCCGGGTGTTGCTGCTTTCGATCTCCAGAAAGCTGCTGTTAATCGCGGATTCAGGGTAAATGTTGCTGAGCCTTCGGCACTTGTTTGTGCAAACATCATGTGTTCAGGAATATTCTCTTTATTCTCGGCAAGCTATGGCACTGCAGCTGATAATTATATTGATGCTGAATTTGTGGGACACGACGGTGAGGTGTTCAGGCTAAGCGATAAAACTGCGCCGAATCTCTTTGCATTCAAAAAAGAGGATTCAGTAATACCGGGGATATGCTCGTCTGCATATATCAGGCTTCATCCTGTCACATCTGATGAAAGCGCAGCATTTGTTCCGTTTGAGGCGCTTGAGCAGGCACTTAATTTTGCAAAGGAGTGTGCCATGAGACGTATTGGTCTCGGAATAGGCGTACTTGGCGGAGAGTATATATCGGTTTTTCTCTCCCCCACGAAAAAACTGGCCGCAAAGGTGAAGGAGACATTAAGAGATAAACTAAAGATAGAATACCTCGTTCTTGTTATCGGAGATAAATATTCACTCAGGTCAATAAAAGAGATGGGGTATAACTACTTTGATAATCGCATGTTCAGGATCCTGAACCTGAGTCTTCCTTCGCTCACCTCGGCCAGGTGGTTAGACCTCATTAATGAACTTGACGAAGGGGAAGCATTCTCCTATCTGGGGCTTGAGCATTTCTGTGACTTAGCTGAGGCAGCACTCGCACCCTCACCTGAACAACTTGTGGGTGAAGTTGACCCTGAGCTTCGGTCTTTTTTTAAGAAACTCTATTCACGGCCTGAAATGACCGATCCGGTATGGCTTAATATGTTCAGGATAATCAGTTCACGAATGGGGCGGGAAAAGCACGCACTTGCAATGATTATTTATCTTCCAATTGATGGTAAACTTATTACAGAGATTAACAATGAGTTCAAACACATTGCAGACAACCATGGGTTGAAGAATGATTATGGTTTCATAACCCCTCTCGACAATGGGAAACGCTGTGTATTTGAATATGACTATTACTTTGACCAGAATGATCCTGATGAAAGAACGAGGATTCAACAGGCAATGATGAAGGCTGGAATGATGATAGAAAAGTATTCATCTGAAACAGGGACTGTAACCTGGATAAGGTACGTATTTTGCCAGGGTTTCAGCAGGAAGGAGAGTTTCCTCTATAAAGCAGACAGTGTTGATAAATGACAGGAAGGAAAACAGGAAATGATGTGAAATACCTTCTTACAGGAGCCACAGGCTTTCTGGGGAGCCATATCATGGCAGAGCTCCTGTTAAAAGGTAAAGGTGTTGTCATCATAGGGCGACCATCGGGTGGTGAATCACTTATGGAGAGAATCAGAAAACTGCTTCATTGGTTCGGTATTGAGCAGCTTAAAGAGTTACTTGAATTTTATGAAGCCGATTTTCAGAAAACAAGGCTGGGGCTCGGTGATGAGGATTATGAGAACTTGTGCAGCCGGAGGTTAAGCATAATTCATTGCGCGTCAGATACCAGTTTTTCTGAAAAGAACCGCGAAAGGGTAATGAAATCCAATGTGGAGAATCTTACGGAAATCCTGTATTTGGCAATTAAAAGCAGGGCACCATTCTTTCACTTTATCAGCTCGGCATATGCAGCAGGCACAGACAGAATAGAATGTGCAGAGGTTTTGACGAATTCAGTACACTTTACCAATGTTTATGAGGAAAGTAAGGCACTTGCTGAAAATATTGTTTCAAAAAGGTGTCGGGAGGGTAAGACTCCATATACAATTATACGCCCGTCAATTGTATATGGGGATTCGGTAACAGGGAGATCTCTCAAATTCAACGCACTTTATTACGCAGTCAGATCCCTGAAGTATATCAGGGATATTTATCTCGAAGATATTAAGAAAAATAGCGGTAAAAAATCGTCAGAGTGCGGCATTTATATTAATGATGAGGGGAGGCTTCACCTTCCTATCAGGCTATTCATCCCGAATGATGGAAATATAAATCTTATTCCGGTGAATTATTTTAAAGAGACTGTTCTCTCTATTATAGAGAAACCTGTAAGTGAAACAATCTATCATATAACCAGCAATAACCCTGAAAAAATGGTCAGACTGGCCTCCTTTACTGAACGCTTTCTTAATATAACCGGAATTGAGGTAATCGTCGGAACATCGCCCTCGGATGGCATGAAAAATCCTCCTGAGGAACTCTTTGACTTTTTCATCAGAGCTTACCGGCCATATATGTCCGATAGAAGAATATTTATGAGTGAAAAAACGAGTGTTATTACAGATTGGTCTCCACCCCCTGATTTCAATTATGAAATTTTTCAGAGATGCATGGCTTTTGCAGTTTCAGCTGACTGGGGGCAGAAACTATTTTATTGAAAAATTCCTGTAAAACTTCCTGTGATCTGATATTGTGTTTTGGGATCATAAATCAGGAAAAACCTTATGCACCAGGCCGAGGGATTACGTCCGAATCGCCAAATTAAAAGTGTTCTTTCCGGAAATTGAAATCCGGAATAAATAAATTAATTTTGGAAAATCAATTCAAAGCCATGGAATTTAACTGGGTTCTTGAATATAAGATCAAAATCAACCGCTCCGGACTCTGCTGAACGCCATCCGCGAGCTTTCCCCATGTTTTATTGCTAATTACCGGCCTGTTTAATCAGGCTAATCCAGAATTATCATTTCATTTAATTTAAAGAAGTCTTTATGGAAAAACTTATTATAAACGGCTCCGGCCTTACTGTTAAGGATGTTGTTAACGTTGCCCGTTACGGTCAAAAGGTTGAACTTCATCCTGATGCAAGGAACAGGATTAACTCCTGCCGGGCTATGCTTGAAAAGAAAATTGCCGCTCACGAAATAATGTATGGTGTAAATACCGGTATCGGTGAATTTTCGGAGATAGTGCTTAACGACGATCAGGTAAAGGATTTTCAGAAATATCTGGTTTATAACCACGCTGCAGGGATTGGAGATCCTGCTTCCATTGAAACAGTCAGAGGCGCCATGCTGGGCAGAATAAATGTTCATGCACACGGTAATTCAGGCAACCGTCCGGAGATCACTGAAACCTTTATTGAAATGTTGAACAAGGGAGTTACACCATACGTCTGCCAGAAGGGTTCCGTCGGAGCTTCCGGCGATCTTGCCCCCATGTCGCAGATAGCATTGCTGCTTCTTGGAGAGGGCGAAGCATATTATAACGGAGAGCTTCTCAAAGGAGCTGAAGCAATGAAGAGAGCCGGAATTGAGGTCCCGGGACTCCAGGCAAGGGACGGACTGGCTGCTATCAACGGATCAAATATGCTCACCGCGATGAGTGCGATCTGGCTGGTCGACGCAAATAACTGGCTCAAACAGGCTGAAATAGCAGCATCCATGTCGCTTGAGGCTCTGAAAGCTAACATGAAACCCTATACTCCGCTCCTTCACGAGGTAAGAGGTTTTAAAGGCGCCGTAAGAAGCGCCAACGCAATTAATAAATGTGTTTCAGGCGGCGATCTTAAAGAAGGGAGGGTAAAATCGAAAGTTCAGGATGCCTACTCCATGAGGTCAACACCGCAGGTTATCGGATCTGCCCATGACATGCTCGCCTACGCAAAATCGCAGGTCGAGATTGAGCTGAATGGTGTTGGCGACAACCCGATTTTCTTCCCCGAAAAAAACATCCAGATCTCAGGCGCCAATTTCCAGGGATCTCCTGTGTGTGTACCTATGGACATGGCAGGAGCCTGTATCACAATGGTGAGCGTGATGTCCGAACGAAGGATGAACCGTCTGAATAATCAGGCATTGAGTGTGGGATTGCCGGATTTCCTTACAAAAGGGGCAGGGATGTTCTCAGGCATGATGTTAAGCCAGTACACGGCCGACACCCTTATCGTGGAACAGAGGATATTGTCGGTTCCGGCATCGATTCAATCAATTCCTGCCGCCGCCGACCAGGAGGATTTTGTATCAATGGGTATGAATACTTCAATAAAGAACAATCAGATCCTCGACTGTGCATATGGAATTCTGGGAATTGAGTTTATGGCAGCAGCCCAGGCCCTTGATTTCAGAAAAGAGGAATATGGGTTCGGACATGGCGTGCAGACAGCAAAGGATGTTATCAGAAAACATGTCGATTTCCTTGATGTTGACAGACCTTTATATCCCGACCATACCAGGATGAAGGAGCTTGTAAAATCATGTGAGATACTTAATGAGGTTGAAAAAACTATCGGTTCTCTGGAATAAATCCGGAACGCCTACTTTTAACTAAATAAATCAAGTTGCTGGTTTCTGGTTGCTTGTTTCTGGTTACTGGTTAGTTGCTGATTAATAATGTAATATGCAATTTCTTCATGAATTTTACAGAAGATAGTCAGCCTATTCAAAATGCTCATTATCAACCAACCAGCAACCAGTAACCTGTAACTGGCAACTTAGGTTAAATATAATACAACTTTTACTTAACTTAGCGTATAATTCAAATTCTCCGACATGAAAAAACTCTCACTTGCAGTGTTAACCCTGACTCTTGTATCATTGTTCTGGTCATGTACTTCTAAACAGCAAAAAACTGAAAACCGGATGAAGGAGTTCATAACCTCTTATGAGCAGAAGATTGTTCCTCTTTACCGCGAAGCCGCCCTTGCCTCATGGAATGCCAATGTGACGGGAACCAACGAGGACTGGGCAAAAAGCGAAAAAGCATCTTTCGACCTTGCAAAGGTCTATACCGACAGTATAGCTTTTTCTGTACTGAAGGAATTAAAGGAATCAGGACTTGTAAAGGATTCCCTGCTTTCGCGACAGCTTGATCTTATTTACAATTCTTATCTGGGCGGGCAGGTTGATCCGGCACTGCTGGCTGAACAGATAAGGATGGAGACTGAGATAAGCAAGAAATATTCAAATTTCAGAGCTACCGTGAATGGAAAAGAGCTTTCAGATAATCAGGTTGAAGATATCCTGAGGAATTCTACAAACAGCAGGGAGCTTCAGACGGCATGGGAAGGACATAAAATGATCGGCCCGGTTGTGGCAGAAGATGTCATCAAACTGGTAAAGCACCGTAATATGATCGCCCGGAAGATCGGCTTCAATAACTATCACGAGATGAGCCTGAAGCTTTCTGGTCAGGACCCTGCCGATATTACTGCCCTGTTTGATGAGCTTGACAATCTTACAAAGGATAATTTTGCACAGCTTAAGAACGATATTGACACTTATTTTGCAAAACGTTATAAGATAAGTATTTCAGAGCTCCGTCCCTGGCATTATCAGAACAGGTATTTCCAGGAAGCTCCCCAGATCTATCAGGTGGATTTCGATAAGTATTATGAAAAACAGGATCCCGTAAAGCTGGTTGCAGCATTTTATGACGGTATCGGACTGAATGTTGATGCAATTATTGCAAAAAGCGACCTTTATGAGAAACCAGGCAAGAACCAGCACGCATTCAGCACTGATATAGACCGTGCAGGAGATGTACGGACTCTCGACAACGTTAAGCCCGATTCATACTGGATGAATACTTTACTCCATGAACTCGGACACGGTGTCTATTCATATTATACTGACAAAAACCTGCCCTTCACACTAAGGGATGCAGCACATACATTTACAACCGAAGCCGTCGCAAATATGTTTGGACGTCTGGCTACAAACCCTCAGTGGATGAAGGATATGGGAATTATCGATGAGGCTGAAAAAGAAAAGATCGCTGATGTAAGCCGGAAAGCCCTGAGGCTTCAGACGCTCGTATTCAGCCGCTGGGCACAGGTTATGTACCGTTTTGAGAAATCGATGTATGAAAACCCTGACCAGGATCTTAACCAGCTCTGGTGGGATACTGTGGGAAAATATCAGTTGCTGTCAAAACCGGAAGGCCGTAACATGCCCGACTGGGCAACAAAAATACATATCGCACTCTACCCCTGCTATTATCACAATTACCTGATGGGAGACCTGCTGGCATCCCAGTGGATGAACTACATCACAACCAATATAACCAAAAACCCGTCGTTTGTTGGTGATAAGGCAGTTGGAAATTACCTGAGGGATAAAGTTTTCATCCCGGGCGCAAGATATTACTGGAACGATATGATCCAAAGGTCGACCGGCGAAAAGCTTACTGCCAGGTTTTATGCAAAAGAATTTGTAGAATAAATTAATCGCGCGTCTCCCTGAAAAGTAAAAAATCGGCCTCTTCTCTACCCCTACCTCATGAAGGTTGGACTAAAAATCAGGTTGTTAAGTCCCCCTCTCTTCCGGGAGAGGGGGATTTAGGAGGTGAGGCCAAAAAAACAATGATATGAAAAAACTTTTCTTTATACCTTTAGTTATGCTTGTCTCCTGCACATCTCCTCAGACTAAAAAGTCAGAAGGTACAGCTGCATTTATTAATGATTCCGCAATCAACATGGCAATCGACAGCATCCGGACTACCCAGCCTGCCGCTGATCTTAAACTGGTTGAAAAAGGAGTTAAGCATGCTGCTTCACTCTGGAGGGAGGACGATGGTACACCATCTGAATTTGCCGGATTTGTTAAGGCAAATTTCATTTCAGACCCTTCAAAAAGGAAAGAGGTCTTCGACAAAATTTCAGGTTATCTTGAATCCCTTGCAGGAAATTTCAATGAAATAACCCTCGACCTGCGTAAAACACTCGACCTTTCGCTCGGGGAAATCGACGAAACTGACAGAATGTTTGGAAATTACGCAGTAGATTCTCATCTCCAGGAAGATTTCTATGCAAACAAAATAGCATTTATTATCGCATTGAATTTTCCGTACTATACTCTTGCAGAAAAGGAAGAAATGGGTCCGGGATGGAGTCGCGAAGAGTGGGCTATGGCAAGGCTGGGAGATCTATTCGTATCCCGGGTTCCTGCAGCGCTCAATCAGGCTGTTGTTAAGGCAACAGGCAATGCTGAGATGTATATTGCTGAATATAACATCAATATGGGCAAGCTGCGCACTGACGACGGACGTCAGCTATTCCCCGATGATATGGTGCTCCTCTCCCACTGGAACCTGCGTGACGAACTAAAAGCAGATTATGCCGATAAAAAAGAGGGGCAGGAAAAACAGGAGATGATCTACAAGGTGATGGAAAGGATAATAAAACAGGAAATCCCCGGTAAAATAGTAAATAACAGTGAATATGAGTGGGCTCCTTATTCAAATAAGGTAACAAAATCAGGATCTGCCGTTGAGTTGGCCGAAGAGCCGGATACCCGCTACTCGCACGTTATCAATATTTTCCATGCTTACAAGGATCTCGATAAATATAATCCTGAAATGAATACCGCGATCCTGCGTAAGTTTTCAGGTGAAATGGAAATTGCACAGGATGAAGTCGAAACGCTGTTCGATGCTTACCTGAGCTCACCTCAGCTTTCAAAACTGGGTGCTCTGATAAAGGAAAGGCTCGGACGCGAGCTCAGACCTTACGACATATGGTATGACGGATTCAAAACAAGAAGTTCGATCCCTGAAGATCTTCTTACAACAAAGACATCTGCACTTTATCCCAACCCGGCAGCCTTTAAGGCAGGGATCCCTGTCCTGCTTAAAAAACTCGGATGGTCTCCTGAAAGAGCCGCTTATCTTGCCGACAAAATCGTTGTTGACCCTGCCCGAGGCTCAGGACATGCCTGGGGTGCAGGAATGAAGGGTTCCGTCTCACATCTCCGGACCCGTATTTCCGGGAAAGGGATGGATTATAAGGGATACAATATTGCTGTCCATGAATTCGGCCATACTGTCGAACAGACGATCTCACTTTATGATGTTGATAACTATATGATGTCAGGTGTACCAAACATCGGGTTTACGGAAGCGCTTGCATTTGTTTTCCAAAGCCGCGATCTGATGCTTCTTGGAATGAAGGAAGACAATCCGGATAAAGAGAAAATGCAGACGTTCGATAAGGCGTGGTCGCTTATGGAGATTATAGGTGTGGGGATGGTTGAGATGAAGGTCTGGAAATGGCTTTATGCAAATCCGGAAGCAACGCCTGCCCAGCTAAAAACCCAGACAATATCGGCTGCAACTGAGGTTTGGAATAAATACTTTGCTCCTGTGCTTGGTGTCAGGGATTCACCAATTCTGGCTATTTATTCGCATATGGTTGAGGTTCCACTGTACCTTCCCAATTATTCATACGGACAGATAATTGAATTTCAGATCGAGGAGTACCTTAAAAACAAGGATTTTCCGGCCGAAATCGACAGAATGTACAGTCAGGGTAACCTCACACCACAGCAATGGATGAAAGGAGCAGTGGGAGAAAAGATCTCCGCGCAGCCTATTCTCAATGCACTTGATGCAGCGCTAAAATAAAATCGTTAAGGTCTATGAAAATCTGGGCGATCTACGATGTTTTCACCCCCTGCCTCCACCACATGTCTCCCCTGCAGGCTGGCCCCTTCCTTCGGTCGCCGCCTTCGTCGGCCGTAGGTCGACTTCGGCGACCGAAGGCCGAAGGCTTGCCGAAGGCGATGCGCTAAATCCCGCCACTGGCGGGATTCTTAACGCTCGGCCCCCTAAAGGGGACTTTTAAGAAGGAGTATAAAACGGGAATGGTGTAAAAATATGCACTAACTGAGTTGATTTCACCCTCCGTTTTTCGCCCCTAATTTGATTCCACCCCCATTTTTTCGCCCCTAAATCCCCTAAAGGGGACTTTTAAGAAGGGGTAAAAAATGGGAATGGTGTAAAAATCCGGACTTTTGATACAACTTCGATGGGGGTGAACTTCATGGAGATTTACGAAGATAAAATTTTAGAGTAAAGAATTATTAAAAGAGCCAATTATGAAAATCAAAATCAGTGATTACCCTACATTTAACAAGGAGTGGGACAGAGAAAAGACTGAAGTAAAAACAAAAAAGATGCTTAAGGAGATCGGGAGGCTGCAAAATAAGATGTATGCTCAGAACAAGTTCAGCCTTCTTTTAATTTTTCAGGGCACTGATGCTTCGGGAAAAGACGGCGTGGTAAAAGGGCTTCTGAAATACTGCAATCCGATCGGTATAAAGATCTACAGCTTTAAGAAACCGACTGAAAATGAATATGCCCACGATTTCCTGTGGAGGATCCATCAGGTAGTTCCACGGGCAGGAGAGCTGCAGGTTTTTATCAGATCCCATTATGAGGATATCCTTGTACCGTCGGTTGAGAAAATTTATTCCCACTGACGTAATTGAGCACAGGTACAGGCATATAAACGATTTTGAAAATCTTCTTGAACATAATAACACGAAGGTCCTTAAATTCTTTATGAATGTATCAAAGGATGCTCAGAAGAAAAGACTGATGGAGAGGATTGAACTTAAGGAGAAACACTGGAAGCATAAAGACGGCGACTGGGACACCCGTGAGAAATTTGATGAGTATATGGTTGTATATGAAAAGATCCTGAATACATGCAATGAGATACCCTGGCATATAGTACCATCCGACAAAAACTGGCAAAAACTTTACGCCGTTGCAGAAACGATATCTAAAAACTCTTGAAGAGCTCGATCTGAAATGGCCTGAACTTGTAACTGAAAAGTTCAAACCTTCGGAATAGCTTTAACTACAAGGAACACGGAGTTCCCGAGTTTGACAGTTGATTTTTGTAACCTGTTTGCTGTCAAAGTGGAGTTTCATTTTTTATGCAACAAGTTTTTCCAACAATTTATTCCTGTTCTTCCATGAAAAGTCGGTAATTCCATATTCCTCGATTGCCTGCAATACTTCCGGAGCTGGATAGGCTGGTGTCCATCTTTGATATAAAAATTTTGTCACGCCGGTTCATGATACATTTTCTATTCGGCATTGTTCCCGGAAATGTTACGTCCCTCTGGTACATTGATTTGTTTTTCATACTCTTCAGTCCCGTCAGGGACTTGATATTTCTAGAAAAGAAATGCAAATATTATATAAGTCCCATAGGGACGAAATATTAATAAATATCTTCTAAAATATATTTTTCATCATAATCAACTTCGAATTTTTTCAATAATTCGTTATATTCTTCCCCGAATGTTCTTTTTTTGTGATGTTGTTCCTGATTCATTATATACTTCACTACATTATCTAAATGAGAATGTGAATATGAAAATGCTCCATAACCTTCCTGCCATCTGAATCTGCCCCTTATTAGTTTTCTGCTATTAATCCACTTGGATGATGAACCTTTAATATCTTGAAGTAAATCGGGTATCAATTGATGCGGTTTATAACCTACGAAAACATGAAGATGGTTAGGCATTCCATTTATCGCAATTAGTTTATGTTTGTTGTTTTGCACAATCCCGGTAATATATTTGTACAATTCATCTTTCCAATCGGATTGAATGAGAGACACTCTGTCCTGGACAGCAAAAACAAATTGAAGATAAATTTGGGTGTATGTATTAGCCATAATTCTATAAATATTACGTCCCTACGGGACTATTGTATATATATTTGTAATGTTTCTATAAATATTACGTCCCTACGGGACTGTGATTGGCTGGTGTCCATCTTCGATATAAAAATTTTGGCACCCAGGTTTATGATACATTTTTTATTCGGCATTGTTCCCAGAAATGTTACGTCCTTCTGGTACCTTGATTTGTTTTTTCATACTCTTCAGTCCCGTCAGGGACTTGATATTTCTAGAACAGAAATGCAAATATTATATAAGTCCCATAGGGACGAAATATTAATAAATATCTTCTAAAATATATTTTTCATCATAATCAACTTCGAATTTTTTCAATAATTCGTTATATTCTTCCCCGAATGTTCTTTTTTTGTGATGTTGTTCCTGATTCATTATATACTTCACTACATTATCTAAATGAGAATGTGAATATGAAAATGCTCCATAACCTTCCTGCCATCTGAATCTGCCCCTTATTAGTTTTCTGCTATTAATCCACTTGGATGATGAACCTTTAATATCTTGAAGTAAATCGGGTATCAATTGATGCGGTTTATAACCTACGAAAACATGAAGATGGTTAGGCATTCCATTTATCGCAATTAGTTTATGTTTGTTGTTTTGCACAATCCCGGTAATATATTTGTACAATTCATCTTTCCAATCGGATTGAATGAGAGACACTCTGTCCTGGACAGCAAAAACAAATTGAAGATAAATTTGGGTGTATGTATTAGCCATAATTCTATAAATATTACGTCCCTACGGGACTATTGTATATATATATTGTAATGTTTCTATAAATATTACGTCCCTACGGGACTGTGATTGGCTGGTGTCCATCTTCGATATAAAAATTTTGGCACCCAGGTTTATGATACATTTTTTATTCGGCATTGTTCCCAGAAATGTTACGTCCTTCTGGTACCTTGATTTGTTTTTTCATACTCTTCAGTCCCGTCAGGGACTTGATATTTCTAGAACAGAAATGCAAATATTATATAAGTCCCATAGGGACGAAATATTAATAAATATCTTCTAAAATATATTTTTCATCATAATCAACCTCGAATTTTTTCAATAATTCGTTATATTCTTCCCCGAATGTTCTTTTTTTGTGATGTTGTTCCTGATTCATTATATAATTAACTTCATTATCTAGTGCATCAAAGGGAAGGCTACGGAGACGTGCTGCAAAACTCTTGCTTGCGCGTTGGCTGTCATGGTGTTGTGGCCGCCGCCTTACAGCTAACTCGTGTTTAATGTTTTATTGAATTCCATTGTTAACGGATTCCTTCTTACGCTCTTATTTACTTCAGGAATACTTCCAGAACCGGTATCTCCACCGCTGGTTTCTGAACCGGGAGCTGGAGATTCAGATCATTTTTGTTTTCGTCCCTGCCGGGATTGTACCTTACCTCTGAAGCATCGTGCAAAAACTGTATATACTTTACTTTATCAGCCATATCCTTTAGGGTCATGCTTCCCATCGGGTAAGAGAGCAAATGAACATACAACCGGTTGGTTGCCGGATTGTATGTCAGAAGCGTGTTGGCCGGAGCGGCGAATTGACCGGGAGCTTCAGTACAATTATAAATTGACCGGTTATTAAATTTCATCCATTTGCCCATAGCATCGAGTCTTTCCTGGGCCCTGAAATCAAAACTGCCGCGTGCCGTCGGTCCCACGTTCAGTAAAAGGTTACCTCCCTTGCTCACCGATTCTATAAGCAGTTCAAGCAACTGGGCAGGACTTTTCCAGGTATATTCATCACGATAATAACCCCACGATCCGGAGAACGTCTGACATGTTTCCCATGGCGCTCTTTTTCCATTTACCTCAGGCCATTTTGAAACTTTTACCTGTTCAGGGGTCGTGAAATCCCAACCTCCTTCAACATCGCGAAGATCGAGACGATCATCGACAATGATCCCGGGTTGCAGCGACCTGGCCAGTTTAAGCAGGTTCTCCGAATCCCAGTCTGCCCGGCCTTTGCCATTCTTTCCCGGAAATGAGAAATCGAACCAGATAATGCTGATATCCCCGTAATTAGTTAACAACTCACGGACCTGGTTCTTCATATATTCCCGGTATTTACTCATATCCCTGCCCTTGTTCAGGCGGGCATAGGCAGTGTCTGCTGTCTGACGCAGCGGGTGGTTACTGTCGATAGTATAGTCGGGATGATGCCAGTCGATCAGTGAGTAATAGAAACCCACCTTTAAGCCTTCGGCTCTGAAAGCCTCCACATATTCTTTAATAAGGTCCTTGCCATATGGTGTATTGGTCGATTTGTAATCTGTGAATTTTGAATCCCATAAACAGAAGCCCTCGTGATGTTTGGCAGTAAGCACGACATATTTCATACCAGCTTCCCTGGCCATCTTTGCCCATACTTTCGGATCATAAAGATCCGGATTGAAGTTGTCAAAATATTTTTGATACTGCTCATTTGTAAGTCTTTCCCTGTTCTTTACCCACTCATGCCTTGCGGGTAATGCATACAGATCCCCAGTGAATGAACATTCCGAACCGCGAATCGGTCCACCATTTCATCCGGAGTGTTTTCTGGGCCTCGGTTTCTTTCGGGAGTTGCGCTATTGTTTGTTGTGAAACAATTAACAAACAAGTTGTCAGGATAATAAGTGTTAAGGTCTTGGTTTTCATAGGGATTTTTATTGGATTAGATGATCGATAGTAAAGATAAGTTAAAATCATTTAACTGCAAAGGGCATCACTGCCTAAATCCCCCTCACGGGGCACAGCCTTCAACTTAAGGAATCAGTTTTAGACTGAGAATTATATTTAGAAGAAATACAATTAAATAAGTTTGAACAGCCTTTTTCAACCGTCAAAGCACGCTAAGAAGGCGCAAAGCCCGCAAAGTTAAAACGTTAATAGTTAGCTCTTTGCGTGCCGATAGCTATCGGCATTATGCGTAATCCTTCGCGATCTTTGCGGTTAATGGATTTAGACTTTTTAAGATAGCCCCGACCTGACTGGCAGGTTTTTAGCCCCTCCCTCTCCGGGGGGGGGTTGGTGAGAGGCCTTCTTTCTCTCCGGGGGAGGGGTTGGGGAGAGGCTAAGCCAGAAACAGTGCATCCACGAACTTTTTCATCCTGTCATAATGCGAGCCTTCCCAGTAGATCCTGCCGCATCCGGAACATTGCCTGAATTCTGTAAAGTATTTCCTTGTCTTAGGCAACAGCTTACCTTCGATCACGTCCTTCGAAACCTTACTGATAATCCCGTTGCATTCCAGACACCGGCTGAAAGGTTTTGCACTCGATGTAAGATCGAACCGGCTTATCACCTCTTTTAACTGATCTTCGGGGTTCTGAGATCTTATCCAGTAGCCATGCGTAACCTTTTTGTTCTTTAAGATCCCTCTGTCGCGGGTAAGGATTATCCTGTGATCCGATATCGACAAGCTTATGATATCACCATCGGTGAAATCATTTCTGTAAGATGAATCGAGTCCGCACAGCCTGAGATACCTTGCCAGTCTCCCCAGATGAACGTCGAGTATAAATCTGGTCTCCCTTAAAGGTTTCGCCCGAAGCGGCGATACTCCCGATATGTCGAAGCTTTCAAAAACAGGATAAACTGATAACTGATCTTCATCCTTTAACCTGTATGAAAAATCTACAGGTTCGCCATTTGCAATTATCATGTCCACATCAACATGTGGAACTCCCAGCGCCTCAATCGCGTCTTTTGCCGAAGGATTGCCGGCGAACAGATATGAAAATGAGACTCCCTTTTTAGCAGGGGGCAGAAAATCATTCAACTCCTCATAAAACCTGAACCATGCCCGGTGAATTTCCATGATGGCACGACTTCATTGAATTCAACAAATAAACACTCTAAATCCGGCTGCAAATAATTTCAATAAGATGCTCCTGACCAAGCTTAACCGGATTATTCTTATTCTCAGTTATCCTGCAGATCTCCTCCACATCTTTTTCTTCAATTCCGTACGCTTTCAGACGTGGTAAATTCAGATCTTCACTAATTTTTTGCAGATAATTTATAAACCCGTCAATATAATAGTCATCAGACTTATTTTCTTCATCCAAAAATAATTTTCCCAGCTTAGAATATTTCTTAAGAGCTTCAGGATTACTGTCTCCTTTTCTTAATTCCCTAACCGTTACGGCATTAGCCGGCGCCATTAAGGTACCGCACACTATACCGTGGGGAATTTTATACATGCCTCCTGTCGAGGAAGCAAAACCATGAACCACACCCAGACCGGCATTTGCAAGGCAAATACCGGAGGTAAGCGCTGCAAACGACATCCCCGACCGTGCCCCGATATCTTCTCCATGCCTGTAGCTTGCAGTAAGTGAAGCTTTTATTGCCATCATTCCCTGCCATGCAAGAGCATCAGTATATTCATTCGATTTATCGGAAAGATATGCTTCCGTAAGCTGGGTAAAACAGTCCATTCCGCTGGCAGCTGTAATATCCGGCGGACAGTTTATTGTTAGACCGGGGTCAACGACGGCAATATCCGGGACAAAATTATCGTGACGAAGGGATTTTTTGAATCCGTCTTTTCCTGTTTTCGAAATGACAGCATTTTTTGTGGCCTCACTGCCGGTACCTGAGGTAGTCGGAACCGCAATAAAAGGGAGTTTTGTTCCCGGATGTTCCCTCTCCCCCACTCCTTCAAGAAAAACTCTCACTGATTCATCCCTGTACATCATCGCAGAAATTGCCTTGCCTGCATCAAGCACGCTTCCGCCTCCTATTCCCACAACTGCGTTTATATCTTCACTGCTGAAACGGCTGACAACGTCATCGATAATTTCAGGAGAAGGCTCTCGGGGAATTTTAACATCATGGTGCTCAATACCAAGCTTCAAAAATGATCCTGTCACCATCACCCACTTTTCTGAATCCCGGAATGACCTCTCACCGGTAACAAGAATGATCTTTGTACCGTACCTTTTAATCAGTCCCGGCAAAAGCTCCGATTTGCCGTTTCCAAACCAGATTAAAGGCAGACGGCTGAATTGAAACGGTTTTACCATTCTGATCTCTCCAAAGGCTCAATAACATTATACTTAATTCCATACCTCGGCTCAGCCATCATTTCCTTAACCGCATCGCGCCATTTGAGGTAATGAGAAGTGGTCTTGTGAGCAGCTACGGCATCTTCCGACTCAAATGCCTCATACAGCATAAAACGGGTCGGGTCATCGGCCTGCCGGATCAAGTCAAAACGGAGATTTCCGGGCTCTTTAACCGTTCCCTTGTGATTCAACACTGAAGCTTCAATAAAATCCTTTACAGCCTCAGTCTTTACGTGAACATAAACGCATGTTACAATCATAATTCATTGGCATTTGCGTAAAGTTAATGAATTTTCTATCTTGCTTATAAATTAAAAGTTACACTATGAAATACAGGATCTTAAAAACCGGGTTATCTATTCTATTTTTATTTTTAATTTCATTTTCAATCTCAGCACAATCATGGCAGTCCCGTGACAATCTGTTTGATACAGGCTGGAGATTCCATCGTGGAGGTGCACAGGGCGCTGAAGATCCTGCATTCAATGACTCAGACTGGAGAAAACTTGACCTTCCCCATGACTGGAGCATAGAAGACCTGCCCGGTACAGCTTCTCCATTCAATATCAATGCGATAAGCCAGGTAAATGGCGGATTTACAACCGGAGGTACAGGCTGGTACAGGAAGACTTTTACATTACCTGCAAACCTGAGAGATAAGCAATTCAGAGTGCTCTTTGAAGGAGTTTATATGAATTGTGATGTATGGTTAAATGGCCAGTTTTTAGGGGATCATCCATACGGATACACCTCCTTCTGGTTTGACCTCACCGGAAAACTAAACTTTGACGGCAACAACATTATCTGTGTCAAGGTAAGAAATGAAGGCGAAAACAGCCGGTGGTATTCAGGGTCAGGGATTTATCGTCATGTCTGGCTTCAGGTTGTTCCGCCGGTTAATATTGCATCATGGGGTACTTACGTTACTACTCCTGTAGTATCTGAATCTGAAGCCTCGATAAGTGTAAAGACTACACTTATAAATAAAACCGATAAGGATAAGAAAGTAAAGCTTGTAACAAGAATATTTGGCCCAAACCGGCAGGAGGCTGTTTTCCCGGTCGAATCAACAGAGATTATTCCAGCCGGCCGAAACACTGACCTGGGCCTGGAAACGAAAATTAAGGATCCTGCCCTCTGGTCGGTTGACACCCCCAATCTCTATAATGCAGTGACTGAGGTTTATGAAGACGGATCGCTCACCGACAGGCTGGAAACAAAATTTGGAGTGAGATCACTGAAATTCAGTGTCAATGAAGGATTTCTGTTAAATGGCAAGCCGTTAAAATTAAAGGGTGGTTGCGTTCATCACGATAACGGGTTGCTGGGCTCTAAAGCATACGACAGAGCTGAGGAGAGAAGGGTTGAAATTCTTAAAGCGAACGGTTTTAACGCGATCCGTTGTTCCCATAATCCGCCATCACCTGCATTTTTGGATGCCTGCGACCGTCTTGGAATGCTCGTAATAGATGAAGCTTTCGATATGTGGAACGACCAGAAAAATCCCCATGATTATCACCTGTATTTCAATGAGTGGTGGAAAAGAGATATTGAGAGCATGGTTATACGCGACCGAAATCATCCCTCAATAATAATGTGGAGCATAGGCAATGAGATCCCCAACCGGAAGAATCCCGAAGTAGTGAAGGTGGCAAACAATCTGGCAGCCTTTATTAAAGAGCTTGATCCGACCCGTCCTGTCACCTCAGCAGTAAACGATCTGAAGACTGAACAGGATGCATATTTTTCTGCTCTCGATGTTGCAGGGTACAATTATGCAGCAGGTGGTGACCATAATCAGGAAAGCGTTTACAGGACAGACCACACCAGGCTTCCCCAGCGTTTAATGTTTGGTTCTGAATCGTATCCGCTGGAAGCATTTGGAAGCTGGATGGATGTCATTGACAATACGTTTGTCATAGGCGATTTCGTCTGGACCGCATTTGACTATATAGGTGAAGCAAGCATCGGATGGAGGGGCTACTGGCAGAAGCAGGATTTCTTCCCATGGAACCTTGCGTATTGCGGGGACATTGATATTTGCGGATGGAAGCGTCCGCAGTCCTATTATCGTGATGCACTGTGGAAAGAGGACCAGTTGTCTCTCTGGGTTACTCCTCCCGTGCCTTCTTTCGAACCAAACCCTGAAAGACAATCATGGTCGAAATGGCACTGGTCAGATGCCGTGGATGACTGGAACTGGAACGGATACGAGGGTAAATCCATTGAAGTCAGTGTTTATTCATCCTGCGAGCAGGTTGAACTCTTCCTGAATGGCAAATCACTTGGAAAAAAGCCAACCAGCCGTTCCTCCAGTTTCATTGCAACATGGCAGGTACTGTACCAGCCGGGGACTCTTAAAGCTGTAGGTTTCAGGGGAAAGAAACAGATTAAAGTCGCAGAATTGCATACGGCAGAAGAACCATCCCGGATCGTCCTGACCGCCGACAGACAGTTAATTAAAGCTGACGGGCAGGATCTTAGTTACATAACTGTCGAATTAACTGATCCCAGGGGCATCCGGAATCCAAAAGCCGAAAACCTGGTTTCCTTTGAGGTTGAAGGACCGGGAACAATCGTAGCAACAGGCAATGCAAATCCTGTCTCACCCGAAAGCTTCCAGCTTCCACAACGTAAAGCCTGGCGCGGACGCTGTATGGTGATAGTTAAATCTGATGCCGCAAAAGGCAGGATCATTCTAAAGGCGTCTTCGAAAGGGACAGGCCAGACAAGTATCGATATTGAAAGTAATTGATCCCAGTTACTACTTTGCTACCTCAATGTTCCTCTTCTCCTTAAAGAAGAAGATAAAGCATATCAGCACTGCAACCGCTATATAGGCGGGAACAAACCAGATGCTTCTCCACTCGTACACCTGGCCGGTAGAATAATAGGCAGTCACGAATCCGGAGAACCAGGTGCCTATGAACATCCCCAGACCGTATGTCACAAATGTAAACAAGCCCTGCGCTGCATTCTTTATCCTTTCATTCGATTTCTTTTCTGTGTACATATACCCGGTGACAAAGAAAAAGTCGTAACAAACACCGTGAAGAATAATGCCTGCATACATCATCCACAGGTTAGCTCCCATATTTCCAAAAGCAAAACACAGGTACCTCAGTATCCATGCTGTCATGCCTATCAGGAGCATCTTTTTAACTCCGATCCTGTTAAACAGGAACGGAATTGCAAGGATGAACAAGCCTTCCGAGATCTGACCCATCACCATTTTGCCGGCAGCGTTCTCCATGCCTGACTGGTTAAGAAAGAGGTTAGCAAATCCGAAATAGAATGAAAGCGGTATACATACGAAGATCGCGGCAATGAAAAAGATGAGATATGGTTTGTCTCTGAAAAGAATAAATGCGTCAATCCCCAGAACGGATTTTGCCGATGAAGGAGTCCTGGCCTGTGGAGGCGTGTTGGGAAGTATGAAACTGAATAATCCAAGTGCGATCGAAACGATCGCAGCCATATAAAATGTTGTGGGTGTCTGTTCAATTCCAAGTATTGCAATCATAAAGCCTGCAATCACCCAGCCCACGGTTCCGAACACCCTGATAACGGGAAATTGTTTACCTGGATCGGTCATCTGCCTGAATGCCACGCTGTTCGACAGGGCGATCGTCGGCATATAAGCAAGCGAATAGAGGAGTATCACCCAGTAAAAAGGGCCGTTGGTTGTTACCCTTGATGCAACAAAAAGGAGTATCCCTCCCAGTAAATGCAAGATTCCCATAACACGCTGGGCGGCAAAAAACCTGTCGGCAATCATTCCTACAAAAAATGGAGATATCATTGTGGCGATTGCCAGGGCGCTATATACTGCGCCAATCTGGATGCCTGTTGAACCAAGGAATTTAGTCATGAATGTTCCCATCGTAACATACCAGGAACCCCAGATGTAATATTGCAAAAACATCATGGAGCCAAGAATAATGCCTGTCTTAGGTTTCATCGGTGAAAGTGTTTTAAAGTTAAAATCAGGGTTTGATCGTCAGGTCAATTTGGTCTGAATTAAGTGAATAATTTTGAATCTGCAAACAGTTAAGTTGAAAATTATAAAATTCCATCAAAACCGCAGGCGCAGATCTGCAACCGGTCCCGCTTCAGCAGGACAAGCCCGACTAAGTCAAGTCCGCTCCGGTGATCATTGAAATTATTGTACTATTTTCATACGCTGCACTGTCTAATTATTAGACACACTAACTTACATAAGATTTTCAATACCCCTGATATCCTGTCACTTATCAGAATGGTACGGTTTTGGCATATCAGCGGTCAAGCTATGTTATAATAAAATCATTGGAAGAAATGAAAAGAACTATCTGGATTGCCACAATTTTTTTGGCCATCTGTTTCCAGGAAATATCAGCCCAGGATAAGAAATGGACACTCGAGGATTGCATAAGCTATGCTGTTACAAATAACATAGGACTTCAGAGACAGAGGCTGCAGACAGAAACTGCCGAGACAAATCTTCTTAAATCAAAGATGGATCTCTTTCCCTCACTTAACTTCGGATCGGATGCAAGGGTAGGTTTCGGAAGATCTATTGACCCGGTCACGAACCTTATAACCTTCAAGCAGAACATAAGCAACTCATATACTCTAAGCTCTAACCTGCAACTTTTTAATGGTTTTGCCGGGTTGAATACAATATCTGCCTACAAGTTTATGCAGAAAGCCGGTGTTGAAAATGAAAAACTGGTCAGGAATACTCTTATTGTTGACATAATGGGTCAATATTACCAGGTCCTGTATGCCAAAGGGCTTGAAAATGCTTCAAAGATGCAGCTTGACCTTTCCGAGAACCAGCTTTTCAGGATCACAAAAATGGTAGAGACCGGAAGGGAGGCGTTGTCGAAACAATATGAAATGGAGAGCCAGGCATCAGCCGATAAACTTGACTACACGGTTGCACAGAACTCGGCCAGCCAGGCAGTAACAACTCTTAAACAAATGCTCCAGCTGGAACCCGGCATTTCATTCGATATTGCAATGCCTGAACTTGAAAATATCCTTGTCACTGATGAAAATTTTAATACGGATAGTATTTATAATATTGCAGCACAAGTACTTCCCAGACTGAAAGCAATCGATTACGAATTGAAGTCATCAAAAAAACAGATTGCTGCAACCAGAGGGACAATTGCACCCAGTCTGTCAGTTGGAGGAGCCATTTTTACAGGATTTTACAAAACGATAAGTGAAGACGCAGGTGATCAGGCCTCGTTTTCGAGCCAGTTGAAAAACAATAACAGCCAGGCAATCGCCCTTTCGCTTAACATACCGATCTTCAATAATTTCAATACAGGACGCAATATCAGGCTTGCAAAAATCAGAAGGAACGACAATGAGCTGAGGCTTGAACTTGAAAAGAACGCACTTTATACAGAGATCGAAAATGCCTGTCTTAATTATAACAGGGGGAAGAGCGAATTCAATGCTGCGCAAACCAACTTTGAGTTCAATAAAAAATCGTTTTCCGGTGTTGAAAAGAAATTTGAATCGGGGCTTGTTGATGTGACTATTTACTCCGCCTCAAAAACAGCCCTCTTTAAAGCAGAAACTGAAACAATAAGAACACGGCTTCAGCTGATAATCAGGAAATTCACAGTACAGTTTTACTCCACAGGGGAATATGATAAAATTATAATTAATTAACACTAATAAAACAGAGAAATGGATACTCCACTCGAAAAAATGGATAAACCTATTGCAAAGAAAACAGGCCTGCAGAAAAAACACATTGGTTATATCGCAATAGCTCTTGCCATTATAGTTCTTATGTACATGGCATTCTTTGCCGACCGTACTTCAACATACAAGGTTGAAAAAGACAAACTTATCATTGAGTCTGTAATTGAGGACCAGTTCAATGATTACATTACAGTTCCGGGTACTGTTGAACCGATAAGCACAATTTTTCTCGATGCCCAGGAGGGAGGCAGAGTTGAAGATATCCTGATTGAAGAAGGTTCCATGGTTAAAAAGGGCGATATTATCCTGCGACTGAGCAATCCTGACCTCTACCTTAATATCCTTGACAGCGAAGCACAGCTTGCCGAGAAGGAGAATTTCCTGAGGAACACCCAGGTTACAATGGAACAGGAAAGAATATCCATTAAAAGGGAGCTTATCAATCTTAAATATGACATTGAAAGAAAAGAGCGTACTTACCAGCAAAATGTAACTCTTAACAAGGACAATCTCATATCAAGGGAAGAATTCATACGTTCAAAGGAAGATCTTGATATGGCTATCAGCTCGCAGGAATTATTCACCGAACGTCAGAAACAGGATTCGATTTTCCGCTCGGTTCAGGTTGAGACCATAAAAGCAAATCTTGAAAACATGCGAAAGAACCTTGCCCTGGTAAGGTATAGGGTTGAAAACCTTAATGTAAGAGCAACTGTTGATGGCCAGCTCGGTCTCCTGGTACCCGAAATAGGACAGTCAATTTCACGAGGTGCAAATATGGGCCAGATCAATGTCCTGACTTCATATAAGGTAACCGCCCAGATAGATGAACACTATATCGACAGGGTCAGAACACAGCTGACGGCAACACTCGACAGGCAGGGAAATAAATTTGACCTGGTTGTGAGAAGAGTATATCCCGAAGTAAGGAACGGGACATTTAAGATTGACATGATATTCCGCGACAGCATGCCTGATAATATCAGAACAGGCCAGACTTATTATACGAGCCTTCAGCTTGGTCAGCCAAAGGTTTCTATTCTTGTGCCTATCGGAGGCTTTTTCCAGGAAACAGGAGGCCAGTGGATATTCGTACTTGACCCATCGGAGTCGTTTGCAATGAAACGCAATATTTCTATCGGCCGGAAGAATCCAAAATACTATGAAGTACTTGAAGGTTTGCAGCCAGGTGAAAAAGTAATTGTTTCAGGATATGAAACTTTCGGTAAAAATGAGAAACTGATTTTGAAAAAATCCAAATAATATCTAATATTTCAAACCATGATTAAAACAAATGATCTGACCAAAATCTTCAGAACTGAGGAAGTCGAGACAACAGCCCTTAACAAGGTGACCCTCAATGTCAAAGAGGGTGAATATGTAGCAGTAATGGGACCATCGGGTTGCGGAAAATCAACCCTGCTTAACATCCTGGGGTTACTTGATAATCCTTCATCAGGTAGTTACGTCTTTAACGGAACCGAGGTGGCCAACCTGAAGGAGCGCGACAGGACTATTTTCAGAAAAGGGAATATAGGCTTTGTCTTTCAGAGCTTTAATCTTATCGACGAACTCAATGTTTACGAGAATGTTGAGCTTCCACTTATCTACCTGAAAATGAAAACCGCCGACAGGAAGAAACAGGTTCAGGATGTCCTTGAAAGGATGAAGATCGGGCACAGGGCAAAACATTTTCCACAGCAGCTTTCCGGAGGTCAGCAGCAGCGGGTTGCCATCGCACGTGCCGTTGTCGCAAATCCTAAACTGATCCTGGCCGATGAGCCAACCGGTAACCTCGACTCAAAAAATGGTATTGAGGTTATTAACCTGCTTACCGACCTTAACAAGGAAGGTACCACTATAATTATGGTAACCCACTCCGACAGGGACGCAGGCTACGCTCACCGTATTGTAAATCTGTTCGACGGTCAGATTGTAAACTAAGCAGCGGATACTTAAAAATACAGGGGCGTTGCCTGCAACGCCCCTACGGTATTAAATATTATATTTTTTGATTTTATTATACAGGGTTTGTCGTGTAATCCCAAGCTTACAGGCGACAATGCTCAGATTATTGTTATGCCGTTTAAGTGAATTGCTTATAACCCTTCTTTCAATTTCCTCAAGAGTAACCTCATCCTGAAGAGGGTTTCCCGGGGTTGTACTAAAAGAAAAGTCGGAGGGTTTTAACACCTGGGAATCGCTCAGAATGACTGCCTTTTCGATTGAGTGCTGAAGCTCCCTTACATTCCCCGGCCAGTCGTGATTTGCCAGTTTTTCCAGTGCATGAGTATTAAATTTTAGAAAATTCTTGCCGTATCTTTCACAATTGATCTTCAGAAAATGGTTAGCTAAAACAGGGATATCATCCACCCGGTCCCTTAAAGGCGGCACTTCGATCATTACCGTGTTTATCCGGTAGAGCAGGTCCTCCCTGAATTTTCCTTCATGGACCATCTGACCAAGGTCCCGGTTTGTGGCACAGATCAGCCTGATATTTATTGGCACCTGTTTGTTTGAACCCACTCGTACAACAAACCTGTTCTGAAGAACACTGAGAAGCTTTGCCTGCGAATGTAAAGAGAGGTTTCCTATCTCGTCAAGAAAGAGTGTTCCCCTGTTGGCAATCTCAAATTTTCCCTTACGGTCCTCCCTGGCATCAGTAAAAGCTCCCTTTACATGACCGAAAAGCTCGCTCTCGAAAAGGGTTTCGGTGATAGAGCCCATATCTACAGTTACCATGGATTCCGAAGCCCTTTGTGAAAGGTTGTGAATTTCTCTCGCCACGACCTCCTTGCCCGTTCCGTTCTCACCAGTAATAAGCACGTTGGCATCGGTACCTGCCACTTTCCTGACAATATTCATAACATTAATCATTGTCGGAGAAGCGCCCTGGATAATCTTCTCCCCTCCCCTGTTAATCTCGCTTCTGAGCTCCCTGTTATCACTTTTAAGTGATGCTGCTTCAAGCTTCGTCATGCGCAGCTTCCAGGCAACTGTCATAGCTGCCAGCAGCCTGGCTGTATCCCAGGGTTTGAGAATAAAATCAACAGCCCCCTCCTTGATTGTATTTACAGCAAGTTCAATATCACCGGATGCCGAAACAATTATTACACTTATGCTGCTGTCGAAGTTAAAGATCTCCCTCATCCAGAAAAGTCCTTCATTCCCATTACGGACACCCGCCCCGAAGTTCATTTCAAGGATCACAACATCAACTTCGTTCTTGTCCAGGACATTATGGATCCTTCCCGGATTTGTAAGTGTTATTACATTCTCAAATTCGTTTTTCGCAAAAACCTCAAGCTCTTTGAGATTATCCCTGTCCCCGTCAACTGTCAGAAGTGTTCCCTTGATCATTGTAATTGTTTTCTCAAAAGACGGAATAAAATTCGAAAATGTCAAAAAAATAGACAATTTTTTAACCTGGAGTAAAAGTCAATTTTAACTACTCCTACTTTCGAAACAAAAGAGCATTGTCACTTTAAGAACGAATATTGCAGCAAATGTTTAAATTACGGGTCTTTTATTAGAGCAAGGGAGCGGGGGATCACAATTGAATCCGGGACACTCCGTTCCTTAAAATCCTGTAATCAGATGAAAAACAAAATAATCTTAATCGCATTGACATTTATTGTACCTTCTTTTATCTGTTTTGCCATGGACCGGCCGGATAAGAAAATACCGGTTTACAGAATTGATATTCAATTTAATCCAGGTTCAGGCATGATAAGATGTGAAACTGAGATCCAAAATCCATCCGACTCCGTTTTTTACCTGACGAGATCATTAACAGTAGAATCAATTGCTGCCGACGGACGAAATGTCCATCCCGCGAGCCAAACTGACGGGGATTCCCCACTCAACATAAAATATACTTTAACTGCATTACCAGATAAGCTGAAAATCAAATATCCGGGTCAGATAAAACTTGAAGATTCTTGAAGAGTACCGCGATATCGTATACAGCACAAATACAAAAACATCCATCCTCGAAACTACCGGGGATTCCTGGGAACGAGACATCAACCGGTACTATAAACCTGCACTTTTGCTGATTGAATTAAGAGAAAAATTTGGCGTGGAAAGAACATATGATTTTCTCAGATCGCTCGACCGCCAATTTCTTGAAAAGAAAGAAGCGACAACAAAAATATTTCTTGCTGCTCTTGAACAGAACCAGGGCACAGAAGCGGCCGAATTTTTTACTGAAGCTCTTAACAGGAAAACCTGGATCAGAGACAGTTCCGGGATAGTAAAAAGTGAAGTTAAAGCCGATCCTGTATATTTGGGCAAATGGTCAGGTATGTTAACCCAGTTTGGTTCTGCAGCAAGGTTTGTAGTGAATATTAAAGAAACTGAAGGTATAACTGCACTTACCCTTGATAGTCCTGACCAGAATGTATTTGACATTCCCGTATCTGATCTCAGTATAATTGCTGATCAGATTTACTTTAAAGTCGGAGTGGCGAGCGCTTCATTCAGGGGAACTCTTGAGCGAAGTGATCAGGTTATTAACGGGACATGGATTCAGAGAGGTGTCGGGTATCCGATAAAGCTTGTAAAGAATTAGATCAACTCCCCTGAAAATTGCCCGGCGGGCATCAAAAAAAATAATGTGCCGGTGCAACGTTTTTGCGAACCGCACGTCTTTAATACAAAAGATATAACTGCTGAAATACATAAAGCCATGACAGTCAAACTTAATTCAAACGAGGTTGTTCTTAAAGCCGGGGATACAAATCAGGTGGTTGATAATAAGACCATTGAGGGGAAGTTAATCGTGACCAACCAGCGTCTCTATTTCAAAACTTTAAAAGAAGAAACCGAAAAATTCAATCTTGAGATATTGTTCGACAACATACTTGAAGTAATCTACTTCAGCAAGGGGTTATTCTCTGTCAAAGGATTAAATGTTGTAACCAGAGATGGAAAATCGCTCAGCTTTCCGCTTAAAAAACGCGACGAATTCGGGCAGCTTATCAATAAGATGTACTGATACCGTTGACTTCCCTGCAATTCACTAATTCCAGCAGAGTTTCTTCTTTAAGTCCCCTTTAGGGGATTTAGGGGTTGTTTCTTTAAGTCCCCTTTAGGGGATTTAGGGGTTGTTTCTTTAAGTCCCCTTTAGGGGATTTAGGGGTTACTCATACCGCAACGAAACCACCGGATTTCGCCTGGCAGCCCTGCCAATTTTAAAGATTATCGTAAGCAAAGTTGCAACGATCATAATTGAGGCCGCAGTTAATAAAATCCCGGCCCTGATATCCACAAAATAATCCCAGATACTATCGAGCAGCATTAACGACATGTAATAACCTCCTGCACATCCGGCAATTGCAGCAATGAGAAGTATGATAATGAATTTCCTGCTTACAATATACATGATCACCGGCACAGGCGCGCCCTGAATCTTTCTTATTCCTACTTCTTTTGTGCGCCGGATAATATCAAGAGATACAAGATTGTACATTCCAATAAGTGACAATAAGGCAGCTGCTATTGCAAGAAAGATATTAACCTTCATTATACTGCCGTTTATATCCTTTTCCTCCTGCATCAGATCCTCCTGAAGTCTTCCTCCGAAAATATAGTTGGGAAAAAGAGTTTTCCATTCCTTGCTGAGATATTCAAGAACGCCAGGCAGGTCGCCCGGGTTTGCTCTGACTGCAACTACACCATATCTGTCATTACCCGAAAGTCTGAGCATAGCCGGTTCAATTTCCTCCCAGAGGCCATTGAGATAAAAATCCTTTACAACACCTGTTACGGTAAGTTTGGTGGTGTCATAAAGAGTCACCACTTGACCAAGACCTTCTTTCCATCCAAAGTTGTCCACAAATTTCTGGTTGACTATTATTGAACCATTTTCAATGTCAGCATCCCGCCGGAGCTTATCAAAGAATCGCCCTTCTACAAGCCTGAGCCCCATTGTCCGGGCATACTCAGGTCCGACATCCATAACGCTTACTTCAAGCTGCTTCTCTGCATCTTTGACAGGGCGGCGATAACTGCCGTAACCTATGTGATTTTGCGTCCCTGCAACTGAAATTATCTTAGGATTTGACAGGATCCCGGTACTGAATGAGGCGTAATTTTCAGGAAGAACCGGAACGACAAGTAATTTGTCCCTGTCATAGCCAAGGTCAAGGGTTTTCTGATATTCGGCATTTTTAGCAAAGACCAGGCCAAGCACAAGGGCCATTATTGAAATCGAAAACTGTAGTGTAAGCAGAATTGACGATAGTTTTCCTGTTCCTTTAAATGTGGTGGCGCCTTTCAGTACAGCTGCGGGGCTCAAAGCACTGACATATAAGGCAGGATAGACACCTGCAACAAAACCTGTAAGCAGAAGAAGCAACAGGAGGAAAACCCAGAAAAAACCATATCCTGTAAATGTCAGTTCTATTGACATATACGACCACAGGTTACTGTACGCAGGGACAAGAAACTCTGCAAGAATCAGCGCCGCGAGCAGAGCAAGAAAGCAGACGATAAGTGTTTCAAACATAAATTGGGTCACAAGCTGATTTCTTTGTCCGCCGAAGGTTTTCCGCAATCCGATCTCCTTTAGCCGCTTGCTGAAAGTGGAGATTGAGGTATTTGCAAAATTAAAACATGCGATTAATAAGATGAAAATTGCCATTATGGGAGGGGAGATCAGCGCTGCGGGATGCAACGAAGGGAAGAGACCGGATGACCAGATAGTCCTTGATTTTTTACCAACTTCTTTTAACGGAACCAGGGTAAAACGGTTTATCCTGAAATCTTCCCTTGCCATGTTCTGAACCGGAATATAACTCTTAAGCGACTGTGCAACAGACGGAAGAAGGGATTTATTTCCGACCTGAATAAAAAGTGCAGTTGCCCACAATTTCCAATCGGCATCTTTAACATTCCACATCCGAAGGAAGTTATCAAAATGAGTAAGGATATCTATGCGGAAGCTTGAGTTCTCGGGAAGATCTTCAAATACCGCTCCAACTGTGTAGGTAAACTCCTTATTATTGTCATTTATGACCGAGATACTCTTACCTACGGCGAATTCCTCTCCGAACAGAGTATTTGCCATCTTCCTGCTTAACAATACGTTCCCTTGTTCTTTTATTGAGGCAAGATTTCCCAGAACCACAGGAAATGTAAAAATATCAAGAAATTCCGGATCTACATACGATACCTGGGAAGGGAAAAGGTCTTCGCCATGCTTTACAGGAGATCCCGACCTCATCAATCTTGCCGACCTTTCTATACCGGGAATGTCCTTCCTGATTTCAAGTCCGAGGGTTGCAGGAACGATCCCATACTCCTGTTCCCTACCCTGCATATCCCTGAAACTGTCAATCCTGTAGATGCTGTCAAAGTTCTTATGTGTACGGTCGAACTCATAGTTGAACATATGATTGAAGAATGCCACTATGCACACAGAAAGTGCGATCCCGAGTCCAACAATATTAATTATTGTAAATATCCTGTTTTTCAGCAGGTTCCTGAATGCAACGAGCAGATAATTCTTAAACATTCTTAAAATTTAACTTATTCATATTTAAGCGATTGGGCAGGGTTGATCCTGGCAGCTTTCATAATCCTGTAACTTATTGTCAGAACAGCAATGCCGAGTGCAATTAATAAACCTGCAAAAAGGCTCAGCACGCCGGCGTTAATTCTGTAATAGAAATTTTCCAGCCATTTATCTGCAACATAGTAGATTATTGGCCAGGCTATAAGTGCGGAAACTGAAACAAGGATGAAGACCTCCTTTGAAATTTCAAAGTATATGCCGGCTATCGATGAACCCATTGCTTTTCTGACACCAATCTCCTTGGTTCTCTGTTCAACAGTGAAGGAAGTTAGTCCGAAAAGTCCGAGGGCGGCGACAAATATTGCCAGAACAGAAAATATCACTGCCAATTGTGCATTCTGCTTTTCCTGGATATACATTTGTGCAAAGTCCTCATCGACAAAGTAATACTGCAACGGGGAGTTTGATACGAACTCTTTCCATTTGGTTTCAACAGCATTTATCGTTTTTGAATAAGTCTGTGCCGACAATCTCACTGTCAGGTACCCCCAAAGCATTCCATCATTCTGAAATTTAAAGACATACGGTTCAATTGGGTTGCGCAACGATTCAAAGTTAAAATTCTTTACAACCCCGAGAACCGGTAAATACTTCCTTTGAGCCGAATCGCCGGGTTCCACAAATCTTACTTTGTCAAGGTCGGTAATGTTAAAATTCTTAACGGCAGTTTCGTTGATCAGGCAAGCCTGCTGGTCGGTCGTAAAGGATTCATTGAAATTCCGTCCTGAGACAATAGTCATTCCCATAGTTTCCAGGAAGTTATAATCAACCCAATTTGTCGTCATAAGAAATGTCTCATCAGTTCTTCCCTCAATCATGTAACCATTATTGTTATTGTTTCGTCCGGGCACTGCCGTGGAACTGGCAATATTTACAACTCCCGGAATATCTCTGACAGCCTCTTTAAAGGACTTCATTTTCGTCCCAAGCGCTTCGGCCCTGTTTATTACAATTAGCTGTTCTTTATTGAATCCGACATCCTTATTAAGCATATATTTTATCTGTCTGTACATTATCATTGACCCGATAATAAGCAAAATTGACACCGCGAACTGAAATACAACGAGGATCCTTCTTAACCTTCCGTTATTTGTATTGCTTTTTGCACTTCCTTTCAGCACTTCATAAGGATTGAAGGAAGAAAGAAAAAGGGCAGGGTAACTTCCTGCAAGAAACCCTACAATGACAGCAAAGACAATCAACCCTGGAATTGTATACCAGGCTTTAAAAAGACTGAGCGTAAGTTTGGCACCCAGCAGGTTATTAAAATAAGGAAGCGTTACTTTTACAATCACAAGGGCCAGCAATAAAGAGATCAAAGCCAGAATAAATGATTCCGAAAGGAATTGCGTTATGAGCATCCCCCTTGTGGAACCGGAGATCTTCTTAATGCCCACTTCTTTTGCTCTTCTTGAAGCCTGTGCAGTTGAAAGGTTCATGAAATTTACAGCAGCTATCAGAACGATGAGTATTGCGACACTGCCGAATATTATCAGGTACTTCGGGTCACTCGCAGGCTTAAATTCCTGTTGTATTGACGGATCGAGGTGGATGTCGGTAAGGTTCTGAAGATAAAATCTGTATTTGTTCCCCTGTTTGATAAAGCCATCCATATCGATACCCATGTATTTTTGAACTTCAGGGCCAACATATTTCCTTAGCAATTCAGGAAACTTATCATCAACGGTCTTGTAATTTACATTTGGCTTTAATAACAGGTATGTACTGAAGCTGTTGTTCATCCATACCGGGTTGTTCGCCCTGGGGTTGGTCATGAACGAGGATACCATATTAGCCTCAAAGTGCGAATTTCCCGGCACATCGGCCATGACTCCCGAAATGGTATATCTGGCTGTATCGGATCCTATTTTGATCAACTTGTCAATTGGGTTTTCTTCCCCGAAGATCTTTTTTGCGGCCGACTCTGACAACACAACTTTCCTTGGGGCATTGAGAAGATTTGCGGGGTCCCCTTTCAGGACGGGAATTGAGAAGAAATTGAAAAATGATGAATCTGCCTCTATCAGATGATCCTCTGTAAATGTCTGGTTATCATACTCTATAACTGTGGGACCTGCTCCCGACATTCTGAGGAAGTCTTCAATTTCGGGGAACTCCTTTAACATTGTTCCACCCATTATTGCCGGTGTGGCAAAAATTGTAACCTCCTGTCCCCCTATCTTGCCATTCAGGATCACTCTGAAAATCCTGTCCTTCTTAACATTGAACCTGTCATAACTCGCTTCACTTATAACAAACAGAGCTATAAGCAAACTGCATGCAATGCCGATTGAAAGTCCAAGAATATTTATAATTATATACGCACGCTGTCTTTTGAAAGACCTTAAGCTATGCCTCAGCAGGTTTTTTAACATTTGATATGGAAATTAGGTGATTTAATTTTCAACAGATCTCACAAAATAATAATATTTGTATCTCTTGTTTTGATTTCGTTATATAGACGATAAAAAATTTTGTGTGCTGCAAGCAAGATTTAACTTTCAAAATCAAAAAAAATCCGAACCTGTACTGAAATAATTGTTAATCTACTGTTAATTGTTAATTTAAATTTTGGACGGCAGAAGATTTCACATAATTTTAAAAAATTATCATAATCTGAAAATCTTTATCCAATGTTAAAAAACCTGATCAAAACAGCATTCCGTCATATCGTGAAACACTTTGGCTACAGTATACTGAACATTCTGGGTCTGACCCTTGGGATCACGAGTGCGTTGTTCCTTGTGATTTATGTGGCTGATGAAGTGAGTTATGACCGGTATCACGAAAAGGCTGACCGGATTTACCGGGTCTCATCCAAAATATCCGAACCCGACGACCAGTTTACCTGGAATGTGGCACAGATTCCGTTCGGGCCGCAGGTAGTTCAGGATTATCCCGAAGTTCAGTCGTTTGTCAGGTTTATTAATATGCCGCGTGCGGTATATAAATATGAAGATAAGGAATTCAACGAGGAAAACTTCTATTATGTCGATTCAACCCTGTTCGATATCTTTACTTATGAAGTTATTAAAGGAGAAGTAAAGTCAGCTCTGCGTGAACCAAATAAAATAGTTCTCACTAAGAGAATTGCCGAGAGATACTTTGGAAAAATTGATCCGATAGGAAAGACACTAACAACCGGAACGACGACTTTTGAGGTTACGGGAGTTATAAAAGATGTCCCATTCAATTCCCATTTCCGGTTCGACGCTGTTTCAGCAAGAAATAACCTGCCCAAACAGCTTGGCTCATGGGGCAATTTCGGAGTTTTTACCTATCTTCTGTTCCCGGATAATTTTGACGTTAAGGCATTTGAGACAAAAATGCAGGCAATGTACGATGCGCACATGAAGTCAATTTTCGGAGCATTGAACATAAAAATTGCATACATACTCGAGCCGATAACGAAGATCCATCTCTACTCAACCAATCCGGGAGAACCTGAACCAACAGGGAGCATAACCTATGTCTATATATTTGCAATCGTAGCCTTGTTTCTGGTTCTTATCGCAGCAATGAATTATATGAATCTTTCCACCGCCCGGTCAGCCGGCAGGGCTCGTGAAGTAGGCATGCGAAAAGTGGCAGGTTCGCGCCGGCTGCCGCTTATCCTGCAATTTCTTACGGAATCAAACCTCTTCACAGTCATTTCACTCGTCCTGAGCATCGTTCTCCTGATTATACTCCTGCCTAAATTCAACCTGCTGGCGGGAAAATCATTTGATCTGAAGGTGCTTTATAGTCCCGTTGTTGTATTGAGCGTTATTTCAGTAATACTTGTTGTCGGCATCGTTGGAGGAAGTTATCCTGCATTCTTCCTTTCACGTTTCAGTCCCGTTACAGTGCTGAAAGGTGAAATAACACAAGGTTCGGCAGGGAGCCTGTTCCGTAAAATACTCGTTGTAATCCAGTTCACCGTTTCGGTTATAATGATAATATGCACCCTTGTGGTATTCAGACAGTTGAATTACTTAAAATCAGCTGATCAGGGATTTGATCAGAAAAATGTAATTGGGCTGCAGCTTAACGGGGATATGGTTCGGAAGTACCCTGTTTTAAAACAAGCCCTGCTTGACAATCCTGAAATAAAACTTGTGGCTTCAACAAATACAGCTGTGGGCGAGGGTTCGGGTAAGGTAGTTTTTAATGTTGAAACCGACCAGGGAATGTCAAACAGAGGCATCAATTTTGCTATCGTTGACCACGATTTTATTAAAACTCTTGGAATTAAAATTGTGAACGGTCGCGATTTTCAGCAGGACATGCCCTCTGACACCAGCTCGGGAGTTATTGTAAATGAGACATTTGTAAAACGAATGGGATGGAGCGATCCGATAGGAAAGAAGATTGAGGTAACTAACGGGAACTTCCTGCATGCAAGAGTTATCGGGGTTATGAAAGATTATCATCAAACCGGGATGTACAACGAAATTGAATCACTGATGCTCATCTACCGCTTAACAAATAATATTGTCTACATCAAGCTTGATGATAAAACTCTTAAGCAGTCCATGGCGTTCATTGAATCAAAATGGAAGGAGGTTTTCCCGGATCAGCCTTATACCTACACGTTCCTTACTGAACGGTTTAACAGGCAATTTGAGGCCGACGAAAAACGCGGACTGATATTTACATTATTTACAATACTGGCAATCATCATTGCATGCCTTGGTCTCTTCGGGTTAGCTTCGTATATGGTGGAACAACGGACAAAGGAGATCGGGATCAGGAAAGTATTCGGCGCAAACGAGAGGATAATCCTTCAATTAATTTCCAGGGACTTCTTATTGCTGGTTCTTATAGGTATTATCATAGCAGTGCCGGTCGCATACTATTTCATGAATAACTGGCTTGAAAACTATGTATATAAGACAAATATAAGTCTCCTTCTTCTGGTTTATGCTGCACTTCTGACAATAGTAATTACTTTTATTACAGTCAGTTATAAAGCATACCAGGCTGCAATCATGAATCCGGCGAGGTCATTGAAAACGGAATGAAATAAAAATCGTTATTGCAGTTAACAGATGGGATAGGGCATAGCCGTCCACCTAAGAGTTATTTTCGTAAGAAAGAATTTGCTATTCTATAATAAAAGTTGTGTTTGTTGAAAAAGCCTTTTTTAACCGCAAAGCGCGCTAAGAAGCGCAAAGGACGCAAAGTTAAAACATTAATAATTAGCTCTTTGCGTGCCGATAGCTATCGGCATTTGCGTAAATCTCTCGCGATCTTTGCGGTTAATGGATTTATACTTTTTAAACAGCCCAGGGTTCAGGTTTGCAGCATCTTCGTAAATTAATCGTCTTTCCTGTGATAATTTCCCTGTAACCATAAACCAATCGACAGATGTTAAAGAACTTTTTTATCAATGGATTCCGCAAGATCAGAAAACAACCAGGCTATACAATACTAAATGTAGGTGGACTGGCGATCGGGCTGGCGAGCTTTTTCTTTATCACCCTTTACGTTGTCAATGAACTCAGCTATGACAGGTTTCATAAAAACTATGAAAATATCTACAGGGTAAAGGTTATCGGAAGAATGGCAGGGAGCGTACTTGACCAGGCCATCACGGCAGCCCCCATGGCTCAGGCAATGCTACAGGATTACCCTGAAGTTGTGAGCGCTACACGGGTCAGAGGATTTGGTGACTGGCTGATTAAATTTGGCGACAGGAAATTCAATGAATCAGGTCTTCTTTTTGCTGACTCAACATTTTTTAACGTCTTTGACTTCAGGCTGATAAAGGGAGATCCCCGGACAGCGTTAGCTCGTCCCCAATCCATAGTGCTTTCCGAAGAATTTGCAAATAAGTATTTTGGGGATCAGGATCCGATGGGTCAAAGGATGAGCATGGAAGTCGACACAGTGCTCTATACCGTAACAGGTGTTGTACAGGATGTTCCTGATAATTCCCATATTAAGTTCGACATGCTGGCATCATTGAGTACCTACCCGGGTATGGCCAACAGCCAGTTTTGGGTAAGCCATAACTACTACACATACATTGTTGTCAGGGACGGAACCAGCAAAGATGATCTTCAGAAGAAATTCCAGGAGATGGTCATTAAATATGTCGGACCACAGTTAAAAGAGATTATCGGACAGTCGATCGACGACTTCAGGAAAGCAGGCAATGATTTCGCCTATGTCCTTGAACCGCTGAAGGACATTCATCTTAAAGGAGCCCCGCAATATAATCTTGAACCAGCGGGCTCGCTTACCACAGTTTATATATTTGCTGTCATTGCCATACTTATTCTGATAGTTGCAATAATAAACTACGTTAACCTGGCAACCGCCAAATCCGCCGCCAGGGCAAAGGAGGTTGGGGTCAGAAAGGTCTCCGGAGCAAACAAAACCGGACTTATGTTCCAGTTTTTACTTGAATCGCTTATGACTGTAATATTCGCAGCCCTTCTGGCGTTCCTTGTGGTATATATTCTTACTCCCTCTTTTAACAGACTTATCGGCAAGGAAGTATCCCTCGGTCTGATTAATAATTTCAGAGGCATAATTTCGCTGATAGCATTATTAATCATCATTGGAATTTCCTCCGGAATATATCCTGCTTTTGTGCTCGCATCGTATAATCCTGCAGAGGTCCTGAAAGGCACTCTGAGTCCGGGCTCAATGTCAAAAAGGCTGCGGGGAATGCTGGTTATCTTTCAGTTTACAGTTTCAATCATTATAATAATCGGTTCAATCATCGTTTATAATCAGCTGAATTTCCTGACAAAAAAGGATCTCGGGTACGACAAGGAAAACCTTATTATTATCCGAAGGGCCGATGCTTTCTGGCGGCAGCTGGAACCATTCCGAACGCAGCTTCTTGAGATCCCCGGTGTATCCAATGTCGGATTTTCACGGGCAGTGCCTGGTACTGACTTTAATAACAATGCATTTTTTAAGGATGATGACCCTGAAAAAAACACTTATCTTTTAAATCAGACATCAGTAAGCTTTGATTTTCCGGAAGCTCTGGGTGTAAAGCTGGCAGACGGGAGGTTCTTCTCGCATGAATACAGTACCGACTCAACATCAGTGCTCATTAATGAAGCAGCGGTAAAATCGCTTGGATTGACAGAACCCGTAGGCAAATTCCTCGCTCTGCCGTCAGGACCCCAGCAGTGGATGAAGCTTAAGATCATCGGCGTCTTAAAGGATTTTAATATTGAATCGCTTCATAAAGCAATTACTCCCGTCTGCTTTACTGTAGATGGCGGAGGCGGGGGAGACAAGTATGCTGCAGTCAGGATAACCGGGAATGATATCCCTGCCACAATAAGGGCAATTGAAGATGTCTGGCATAAATTCACCCCTGATATGCCTTTTCAATACGACTTTTTCACCGACAGATGGAACAGCCTATACTCTTCCGAAATGAAAACCGGAAGGATATTCCTGATATTCTCATTCCTGGCGATTTTCATAGCCTGTCTGGGGCTTATCGGTCTTGTAACATACATAACGAATAAAAGGACGAAGGAAATTGGTATCAGAAAAAGTTACGGGGCGTCCGAGGGGATAGTTCTGGGTTTGCTGTCAGGAGAAGTAGTAATGCTTATAGCCATTTCCTCACTGTTGGCATATCCTGCCGCTTACTTCGGAGCGAGATACTGGCTTGAAGGATTCGCAAGCAGGGTGTCGGTAAGTCCGCTGATATATATTCTGGCAACACTGATCACACTTGTTATCGGATGGTTTTCAATAAGTTATCAGACAATCAAGGCTGCAAGGTATAATCCGGCTGATGCACTCAGAATTCAATAGGTTCCGGTGATCCCCAGCTTCTCATACCCGTCAACCTAAGAGTTATTATCGTAAGAAGAGATCTGCTTTTCTATAATAATAGTTGGGGTTGTTGAAAAAGCCTTTATTAACCGCAAAGTACGCTAAGAAGCGCAAAGGACGCAAAGTTAAAACGTTAATAATTAGCTCTTTGCGTGCCGATAGCTATCGGCATTTGCGTAAATCTTTCGCGATCTTTGCGGTTAATGGATTTAGACTTTTTCAATCCGATACCTGATCCTTATAAGAATCATAATAAGGTTTTAATCGTGCCAGCTTCTCACCCTGATATCCTTCAAAATAAGTACCTCCCATATAAAAACAGGTAAATCCACCCGAGACGATACCCCACGAACAGGCTTCCTCCAGACCGGGGTGCTGAATCCCTCCGGTCAGCTGATCAGCTATTGAAGCAATAACACCACCGGCAAAATTATCACCACAACCGGTTGTATCGCCTCCGGTGAAACTTTTTAATTCATTGCGTATCCTTGCCGACACGGGCAATGCCTTAACCGGTGAGGGCAGGAAGAAGGAACCATCGGAATAAGTTATTATATCTTTCGATCCATTTGTAATTATAATTGATGAGACTTTCTTCCCAATGAAAAATCCGGCGGCCTTGTCCGTTTCAGTTTCACCACTGAGTCTGAGAGCTTCTTCCATATCGGTAATCAAAAGATCAATGTACCTGTATGAGTCATCACTTTCGCCAAGAGGCCATCTGCCTGACGGATTTGTTCTTTCATTCCTGAAATCAAAAACCGTGTTCACTATGGTAATGCAACCCTGCGATCTGGCTCTTTTCAGAAGTGAGGTCAGATGATCATGGATATTCGGGACAAGTGCTGTGCCTCCGAAAACAACGATGCGGGAGTTAAAGAATGCGTCATCCAGTTCTTCGGGAAAGTAATCCCCGGCTGCCCCTATTGAGTTAATGAACATCCGTTCTCCATGCCCGTTGTCATAGGAAGGATCTGATAGAACAAGTGTTGATGGTGTGCGGTTATCAATGAGTTTAAAGTCTTTAAGGATAACCGGAGTTTTTTTAAGCGATGTAACCAGGAACGTCCCGTTGTGATCAGTTCCTGCTCTTCCGTAGAATTGCACACTGCATTTGTCATTACCGGTCATCTGTGCCGCATTGATAAGTGAAACCACTGAGGGGCCTCCGATATTCATTTTATCACAGGGCTTACCTCCGGTTATCTGAGAAATAAAATTGTCAAGCGTTATTCCACTGAAATCTTCAAATTCTTCCTGAAACACAAGCTTACCGGGAGTAAGTCCGCCATCACCCCGTTTTTTTGAGAGGAACGGACGAATCGGATCACCAGTGAAGCTGATATTGTTATACAACATGTCGACAAGGCAGCACCCGGTGCCGGATATTATTATTTTACCTGACATAACAGTTTTCAAATTTCTGAGCTGCAAAAAAGTTCTTTACCTCGTTAATGATCAGGTTTACCTCGCTTCTTTTCATAATATTTCCTGATAGATCTTATTGTCAAAAGGCATTTGGAACTCAAATCAAATATAGCTCAGCAAAAAACAATAAACCAGAAAAGACTGAGAATTTATTCGACCTGATAGGGACTTATTGAATATATCAAGCTGCTGGTTTCTGGTTGCTTGTTACTGGTTAGTCGCTGATTAATAATGTAATACGCAATTTTATCATGGTTTTTATTGAGGAGTCAGCCATATCAAAATGCTCATTATCAACCAACCAGCAACGAGTAACCCGTAACTAGCAACTTAGGATAATTAGTAGCGGCCAGCTTGCAAAGGAGACATGTGGTGGAGGCAGGGTGTGAAAAATAGTAAGTATTGCTGAACTATTTGCCTTGAATTCGGTTTTACTTCATGATTAAACTTAAATTAAGAAATACAGTGAAAGCACCCATGGCTTTGGACACCATAAAATCATATAAGTTCAGAGTCGGCCCTCGGGGAAGCATGGATTGCAAAATGCTTCACCGGTTCCACAGCAGAGCGGATACCTTAAGCGTGTCCTGCAGGATAAGATAAATGTGGAAATATGATGGTATTAAATGATAAAGGAAATAAGTAAAATCTAAGATCATGGCAAGAGGAAGATTTATTTTAGGAGTGCTGGCAGGACTTGCTGTCGGAGCACTAGCTGGTATTTTATTCGCACCTGACAAAGGAACTTCAACCCGTCAGAAAATAATACACAAGGGTGAAGATTATGTTGGTAATCTGAAAGAAAAAATAAATGGAATTCTCAACAATGGGAAACGCAGTGAGAAAGTCAGGGAAACTGCAGCCTGAACATCATGAAAATTAATGATCAGGTAATACCTTTCAGGAATGATGCAATGCATCCCATTGGAAATGGCAGGTTTTTGTAAAAAATGACTAATACAGAAATCTGCCATTTATTTTTTTTAGACGTTATTCAATTCCCTACATCCCAACTTCAAATTATGAAAGAAGATCCCACAATAGTAGATACCCTTTTTAAAAAGGTAACAGAATTCAGTTTAACATATACAGAGCTGACCAAACTCAAGGCTGTAAATAAGTCTACCAAGGTTGCCTCCGCCATTTTCCCTGATTTGATAATCAGTATCCTGATGCTTGTGTTTTTGCTCTTCATAAATCTGGGATTAGCTTTCTGGCTTGGAGACGTGCTTGGTAAGATCTATTTTGGATTTTTGCTTGTCGGTGCTTTCTATCTTGTTATAGGAGGTATTACTCATTTCTTTATGCGCGGATGGATCAGGAAAACCGCTGCAAATTATTTTATCAGACAAATTTTCAGATAACCTGTGCAGATGTATAATATTTCAAATACTGAAGACCTTGAAAGGGCAATCATTTTACTTGAAAATGAATTTGAGGACCAGAAAATCCTCCTGAATGAACATCTGAATATTCTTTACCAGAGTTACAGGCCGGTTAACGTAGTCAAGGATGTGTTTAATGAAGTTACAACATCTGAAAAGTTCAGAGGTAATATCCTTACAGCGACCCTTGGATTGACAACCGGTTACCTGACGAAGAAATTGTTTTTCTCCAAAAGCAATAATGTATTGAAATCACTGACAGGCAATCTTTTTCAGTATGGCATTGCCAATTTCCTAATCCATCCCTCACGTACATTGAATTCCATAATCCTGCCTATACTCGGGCTCTTCGCAAAAAAAGATGAAAAAAATCCTGATTAGGTTTATGATGCAAATGTCGGCGGCAACAAAAAAAATAGGGAGACCCAAAACTCGTCTCCCCATTAAAATCAATAACTAATAATTGAACAACACTTTTTATACTATCAGTTGAAACCAGGATTTTGTGGCATTTCACCTGTCAGGTTAGCGTCAATAACTTCCTGGGGTATCGGATAGAGCTGGTCTCTTTCGGTTATGAACTGCCCCCCGTTAAAGTTATAAAGTCTGGCTCTTTCTATCAGTTTTCCGGTTCTGATCAAAGTGTAACGTCTGTGTTCTTCAACAACCAGTTCACGTGACCTCTCATCAAGGATGAAATCAATGTCCACATCAGCTGGGGTTATTTCAGAAGCATGTGATCTTCTCCTTATGATATTAAGCGTTTCGGCGGCTGCATCAGAGTTGCCAAGACGATATTCTGCTTCAGCTTTAAGCAGGTAGGTTTCGGCCAGCCTCAGGTAAACCTGGTCATTAAACTGACCACCGTCAGAATCGGGATTATTTGGGTCACACCCTTCAACTTTTCTCATGAAAGGCCTGCGTACATTGATCCTGTTAGTAGGAGAAAGCTCGTTCACACCAATAGTTTTGCCCCAATCGCACCAGATTGTATCGCCGTAGTTGTAATTTGGCGGCAGACGGTCGGCGGCATAAGGCGCATTTGCAGCTGCATCATTCAGAATATAAAACTTCCTCATTGCATACTGGGACGCACGGTCATCCTGCGGTTCATATATACCTATAGCCCAATTTGTTAAAGACATCCTTGTTGCACCTCTGCCACCCCGCTCATAGGTGTTCCTCAGAGGTCTTACTCCACCAACAACCATATCAGCATACCTGCTTGCATGAATACGTCTCCAGCCACCGCTGCTGCTTCCACCTCCGAGGGTGTTCAGTGCAAATTGGAATACCCATAATGCTTCAGTGTTTCCCTGGTCTCTGTTTTCATTGCCTTCATACCACATATCATGAACGGCAACACCGGGTTGACTTTTCTTAACACCATATCTTTCGGTGATGAGTTTATACTGAGGAGTATTGATAACTTTATCAGCCCAGTAAAGGGTGCTGTCGGGTTTATCAAAATAGAGGTACATCTCTGAAATATAGGTCTGAACCGCGCCTTTGGTAAGCCTGCCTCTCCAGGTCCGCTCCACCGGAATATATTTTTCAGCAAATAAAAGGTCACTTAAGATCTGTCTGCGCACTTCTGCAACAGGAGTTCTGACCCAATCGGTCTTAATTGTCGAGCCTTTGGATTCCTCAAGATTGAGCGGAACATCGCCCCAGCTACCTGACAGATGCCTGTATGCCCATGCCCTGATAGCTCTGGCTTCACCCAATACCCTGTTCTTGTTTTCCTCAGGTGTAGACCCTTCTCCGTTCCAGTTGACATCTTCCTTTGCCTGAGCCTGACTTATAATTGTATTTGCCGCGTTTACAACTGAATAAAGCCAGCGAAAATGGTTTCTTACAGCAACATCCTGAGCATTGAGCCTGTCGCCCCAGAAACGGGGAATCTCTCCCCAGTTACCTATGTCTTTTGAATCAGAATTTGGAGTTAAATTATCTGTGCCATTCATAAAAATCTCACATCTTGCTCCATTTCCACCTTCTCTCTCCATTCTTACAAGTGAGTAGAGTCCGTTTAATCCTGCATCAAATCCAGCTAAACTCGTATAAAGGGTCTCAGTGGTTATAAGATGGGGAGGATTTTCGTCAAGTATATCTTTCGTGCAGCCCGCAGTTACCAGGACAAAGAGTACAGCCAGCGGCACTGCAATTTTGTTGAATGATTTTATCTTCATAATATTTATTTTTTAGATTATTCTTAAAGAGAATTCGTTAAAATCCCAGGCTCAGCCCAAAAACAAATTCTTTCTGCAAAGGGATGGCTTCCTGATTGCTTAGTTCCGGATCAAGACCACGCCATTTAGTAAATGTCATCAGATTTCGTCCGGTGACATAAACCCTTAATTTCGAGAAACCAACTTTCTCCACAAGGCTGCCCGGAAAATCATATGACAGTGATACATCCTTGATACGGATAAAACTTGCCGGATCATAAATATATCCCCGGATACCTGACATGTATTCTGCCTGTAAATTATTCATTACGAAGTCGTTTGTAGGATTGTCGGGTGTCCACCAGTTCTTCTTTGTAGTATTCCGTCTGATAACAGAGAAAGTTTCAAGATCGGTCATAAGAGGGAAAATATTCTTGGTCACTCCGTGAACCCCATGAATGAAGATGTCAAGCTTGAAATTCTTATAGGAAAAAGAGTTTGTCAATCCCCATAATAATTTCGGATCCTGCTGTCCGATGATTTGTTTATCTGCAGCTGTAAGCATTCCATCTTTATTTACATCCCTGAGCTTCAGAAAACCTGGTTGAGAACCCCATTTTGCGGCTTCGGCGGCTTCATCTAGTTGCCAGGTACCATCCCAAACAAAATCATAAATCACCCTAATAGGTTTTCCTATAAACCAGCTGTTTACAACATCGTCAACCTCACGGCCATTTTCATCAAGTATCCCGTAAAGCGACACAATTTTATTCTTCTCATAAGCAAGGTTTCCTGAGGTAGTCCAATGGAAATCGCCCCTTTCAATATTTCTTGAATTTACAGAGAATTCAACTCCCGTATTCTGGGTAACTCCAATGTTCTGTGTGATGGAATTTATGCCATGTACCGGAGAGATTGTCCTGTCCAACAGAAGATCGGATGTTTTGGTCTTGTATACATTCACTTCACCTGAGATGCGACCCTTAAGAATTCCAAAATCCACTCCCGCATTCATTGTGCCTGAGGTCTCCCATCCAAGTTTATCCTGACCCAGCACGCTTGGAGTATACCCTGCCACGGTGGCTTTACCGTCAACCATATCTGTTGAGCCTAATCTTGAAATTGACTCATAAGCGCCTACAGCCTGGTTTCCGTTTAATCCCCATGATGCCCTCAGCTTAAATTCGCTGAAGAGATCTTTAAACGGGAAAAAATCTTCGTTTTTCAAATTCCAGCCGAGGGCCACAGATGGAAAAATTCCCCATTTCTTCTGGGCGCCGAATCCTGAGTATCCGTCTCGCCTGCCGGTAAGTGTTAAGAGGTAACGGCTGTTGTATGTATAGTTTAATCGCAACATCTGAGAGACCAGTTTGGTATCATTAAAGGTATACCCCGGTTGGATCAGCTCAGCCTGAGCTGCGGAATAAAAAGTAAGGAAGTCATGAGGAAATTTTGCAGCATATAATGTATTTGAACCGCTTGTATTTCTCTCGTAACTGTAAAGTGCTGTAGCAAAAATACTATGCTTCCCGTATTCCCTGGTAAAAGAAAGGATATTCTCAACTACCGTATTATCGTATTCAGAGCGTTCGGTGTCTGCATTACCAAGTGAATTAAGACCTGAAGCAGTGTTCCTTCCCCTGTAAGTACTCGAATTTGTAAATCTCATTCTGATCCCCGTATTTATCCTGTAACTTAAGCCTTTGAGAAAGGGGAAATCAATAACTGCAAAATTATTGGTCACAATTTGCTGCGACTTATCCACATTGTCGTACAGGATACTCCCCAGAGGATTAGAAACTGTAAGGTCTTCCGGCCATGGATAAATTGTCAGATCACCATTTTCATCATATGGTGTGCTGAGAGGGTTGGTCCACAACAGACCGGACATGCTGGGAGCAGACCCGCTTCTGTCATCCAGTGAGAATTGAGTCCTGGTTCCCAGGGTAAGCCACTCTGCTACCTTGGTTTCAACATTTATTCTTGTTGTAATACGCTGATAATCATCATTTACAGCGATACCTTTAACGTCCAGAAGACTTCCGGCAATATAAAACTTCGTATTCCTGAAACCGCCTGCTGCTGAAAGGTTATGCTGCTGACTTGCTCCTTTGCGCAATCCCAGATCGAGCCAGTCAACATATTTTCCGGAATCATATACAGCCTGTTCCGACAATGTTATCTGATTGGGGAACCGTTCCTGTTTAAACTTATAGAACTCATCTCCAGTCATAATATCAGGTAAGGCTGCAAATTTCTGAATTGAGTAATAGCCATCGTATGTTAAGACAGTTTTGCCAACGGTCCCATTCTTTGTGGTGATCAGGATTACACCGTTCGATCCCCTGGAACCGTATATTGCTGCAGCCGATGCGTCCTTTAAAATTTCAATTGACTGGACATCATTAGGGCTGATATCCCTGATCTGTCCTCCGTAAGGAATTCCGTCGACTACTATCAGGGGACTATTATCAGCAAGTATTGAATTCCTGCCTCTGATCATTATAACTTCGCTTGGGGCAGCACCGGCAGATGATTGCTGGATCATTATTCCGGGGACAGATCCCTGGATTGCCTGGGCGATATTGATATTCGGTACATTCTCGAGTCTTCCCTTGGGAAGAGATGTTACAGTTCCGGTAATATCACTCTTTCTTTGAGTACCATAGCCGACGACGACAACCTCTTCCAGTCCGGTCACATCGACTGTCAGGTTTATATCTACATTGGTTCTGCCATTTACAAGGATCTCTTCGGTTTTATACCCGATGAAAGAGAAAACCAGAGTTGCATTAGGATCAGCAACAGTTATGGAGTACTTTCCTGAGGCATCTGAAATAGCTCCTGTGTTTGTACCTTTAACTCTGATACTTACACCAGCAAGAGCATCTCCGGTTGATACATCTGTAACTGTACCGGTAAGTAAAAGCTGCTGCAGGTTTTCGACGGCGGCTGGGTTGGAACTCTTGCCGGCTGCGTTCACTGTCAGATTTATTGAGGCAATCATCATCAAAATGATTGAAAGCCTTAAAAACAAAGGAATTTTATCCTTATTCAGAAATTGGAAATAGCGAAATTGTCTTTTTTTCATAATTAGTGTTTTGTTAGTTGTGGTAAACATGCCCGGGCTGCAATTCAGGAAATAATTGGTTAGTATTCAAGAGGTATTAAAGGCAATATAGCTGCAACCTGCTTCCCCTTTTTAGCGGTTCAGTACTTCATAGGCATCTATTTGTTAAATCAATCTTGTCAATCAGGTTCTAAACAGTTAATACAATTAACTCAGTCTGAATACTCACGTTAAATAGAATTATTTCTTAAAAATCTCCTACGGATTAGAAGGACAATTACGGAAAGCACTGTATATAAGAATGTTACTTTTTTGGGGTGTAATTGGCGCAGGGTGAAGAACAAGATAAAAGACAAAAGTAAAAAGATAAAAGTCAATAGTAAGTATTCTGAAATCTGCGAAACTCAGCGGATTTCATTCTGCGATACTCTGCGAGAACCAAAAATTTCCCGGAACCAAAGTTCAAAGGCTGGATCAAGAAAGAAGTAACTTCCGTCCGTTTCTCCTATAACATCATTATTAATAAGCAGATCTCTGTTTTTAGCCACATTTCTTGGAGTCCCCAGGCGATACTCATTCATGACCCTCGCCGAAGTCAATTGCTTTTCACCTTTAGCTACGGCTTTGAGCAGGTTCAATTGCGTAGAGCTTAGAATTTCAATTTCTTTTTGATAAAGAGGCATATTTGCATTTAACAATTCACCTGATGCTGTGATAATATCAGTCATTGTTACACTTTTACCAGTCAGATTCCAGGTGTAATGTGATAGCTGCTGAACATACCACGGGTGACATTGCATCAGATCAGCAATCATCCCGGCTTCTTCTTCTGTGATGTTCTTCCCTGTTTCCCTGAAGCCTGTGCAGATAAAGTCAACCCACGATTCGCGGCTGATCTTGGGGAGAACTATAATATCACCAAACCTGTAAAACGGTTTTGAAGGATTATTGAAGATCTCTGTCATCATATGACGCTGGCTCCCGAAAATGCAGTACGTTACCGCCTTGTGCCTTTGCCAGGCGGCTCTTAGTTTTCGTTCAAGTTCGTCATAATTTTTAAACCCGGCAATCACCTGAAATTCATCCAGACAAATAATAAGCCGGATCTTTTTCTCCGCTGCTATCTTTTCAGGAAGATTCAGTATCTCTTCACTGTGTTTTTTAATCTCTTCCCAGTCAAAACTTACACTGAAACTGCTCACGGGATCAACACTGACCTGTATTTTTGGAATTAGATTCTTAAAAAGCTTCTTCGAATTTCTTATCCATTCCTCCCATTTAGAGGAAGAAGCTTTAAGTACCTCTCCGGCAAATCTCTCCAGAAATTCCTCCTCACTATTTACCGTAAAGAGATCGATCATGGCAACCTTAACATCCTTATGATCAGCTTTTATTGCATTTGTTACCTTTTCAACCAGCGATGATTTTCCCCATCTCCGCGGGGAGATCACTGTGGTATTAATCCCTCCAAGCAGGTTCCCGGAGAGTTTTCTGATCTCTTTTTCGCGGTTTGTGAATGATTTAGTGCTTACCGTGCTCCCGTAAATAAATGGTGAAGTTTTCATTGTTTTTAATTTTTATACTACATGGTATTATACTAAATAGTATTATACACAAAGGTATAAAATATTTTGGAAATAGATAAGGGTTCAGGTTTAGTTCAACATAGGTGGAGGATTTTGCGAGGACAAATATTTCCCCGCAGACCCCTAGATTTGCTCAGATTATACCAAAGTTAAGTATTAATACCTAACCTCTTTTGGCTTTTATGCTAACTGAAATCAATGGGATCAATCTTACTTTTGTTCACAAGATCGGTAGACATAATGATATATGCCCCCATACATTGAGGAATACTAATACTAACCATGATTAAAAAAACCTGTTCATTTTTCCTGTTCTTTCTGGTTCTGATCTTCAACATAAACCAAAAACCTGTCATTGCCCAGGAAGAGACAAAAGGCACAATTTCACTTTCAGGGGCATGGGCTCTCTATCCCATGGCCGTCAGATGGGCTGAAGAGTTTAGAAAAATTTATCCTGGTGTAAGGATCGACCTGTCAGCCGGCGGAGCCGGAAAAGGAATAACTGATGTGCTTAATAATATGATTGATATTGGCATGGTCTCCCGCGAGATTTACTCCGAAGAGCTAAAGAAAGGTGCTTATCCGATCGCGGTTACAAAAGATGCCGTTGTACCTGTGATCAATGCAGCCAATCCATTCCTGGCTTTAATACTGACTAAAGGCCTTAAAAAAGAAGCAGCCAGTAACATCTGGATCTCTGGTATGTATAAAACATGGGCACAGGCTTTTGGAATCAAAGGTACCATACCGATGCATATTTATACCCGTTCCGATGCCTGCGGTGCAGCGGAAGTATGGGCCAAATATTTCAACAGTAAGCAGGAGGATCTTCTGGGCAGCGGCGTATATGGAGATCCGGGTTTGGCATTAGCCGTAAAAAAAGATCCGATCGGCATCGGTTTTAATAATATAGGTTATGCTTATGACAGCAAGACAAAAAAACAACTGGCCGGTATCAGGGTGCTTCCCATAGATATAAACAACGACGGTAAGATCACTTCTGATGAGGATTTTTACAACTCACTGGATGACCTTATTTCAGCTGTTGCAAACGGTAAATATCCCTCTCCCCCGGCCCGTGAACTCTATTTCGTAACAAAGGGTAAACCTCAAAAAGAACTGGTAATCAAATTCCTTCGGTGGGTATTGACGGATGGGCAGAAATTTGTTAATGAATCAGGTTTTATAACATTATCAATGGAAAAAGTTACCTCAGAAATGAAAAGAATCCAATAAGACCCATGCGAAAGATCAGGTTCGTGAAAGATATAACCGCCCGCCATTTAATGCTGGGTATTGCCATTTTTACAATTCTTTTCCTGTTGGCCATAGGCTTCAGTCTCTTATTCAAAGCTTTACCGATAATGAATGAGAAAAATCTATGGGTTTTACTGACCTCTGCCAGCTGGAAACCATTTAAAGGTGATTTCGGATTTCTACCTTACATTATAAGCACAGTTTATGTTTCACTTATCGCAATTCTTATTGCCCTTCCATTTTCACTTCTAACAAGTATTTTTCTGAATTCTTATGCCTCAAAGAGCTTATGCCGGTTTTTTGAGCCTGTTGTTGATCTTCTTTCGGGTATTCCACCTGTAATATATGGTGTATGGGGAACTTTAACCATTGTACCGCTTATTTCCAACAGAATTGCTCCAAAGTTCGTAGAATTTTCAACCGGCTATACTGTTCTTGCCGGAGGAATAGTTCTTGCGATTATGATCATACCACTGTTAATCAGCATCATGCTTGAAGTATTCCGATCAATTCCAAGGGAAATAACCGATGCCTCCTTAAGTATGGGAGCTACAAAATGGCAGACAGTAAAAAAAGTCATTCTGAGGAAGTCTGTCCCGGGTATAATAGCAGCTACCGTCCTTGCATTGTCAAGGGCATTTGGTGAAACAATGGCCGTACTCATGGTTTGCGGAAATATTGCCATGATCCCGCATTCATTTTTTGATGCCTGCTACCCACTTCCTGCTTTAATTGCGAATAACTATGGTGAAATGCTTTCAATGCCAAATTATGAGTCAGCCCTTATGTTTGCTGCGTTCCTTTTGTTCATAATAGTTGTTCTGTTCAACGGACTTTCAAGATTAACGCTTAACCAGATTGAGAAGAAATATCAGTTTTCATGAGCTAAGAATTGATTATCTGATTGTTATGAAGTACATTGAAGAAAAAATATTTAAAATTATTATGATCAGCGCAGCAGCGATCATACTGGGAGTTTTATTTTATATCATAGGTACTGTTTTCTACAAAGGATTGCCTTCACTTACCTGGGAAATGATAACCAGGATCCCGGGCGGGGGATTCTATCTTGGAAAAGAGGGTGGCGTTTTAAATGCGATAGCCGGATCGGTTTTTATAATTGCAGGAGCGCTTGTAATCAGTACTCTGATCAGTGTTCCGCTGGTAATGTATATCAATTTCTACCAGCCCCTGAAGTCACACTTTTCAAGTACGATCCGCTTTTCTCTTGATATACTTTTCGGAGTACCCTCTATAGTATATGGAGCATTCGGATTTGCACTTATGGTATTCCTGGGTATCAAAGCCTCACTGTTGGGAGGCATCATTGCAGTTGCCATGCTGATCATGCCAATAATGATGCGTTCACTCGATGAGGTCACCAGGCTTCTGCCAAGGGATCTCCCCGATGCATTATTATCGCTTGGCTCGACAAAATATGAGATGTCCAAGGTTTTACTGCGTCAGCTGATGCCGGGATTAATGACTGCAATTCTTCTGGCTGTCGGCAGGGGTATCGGGGATGCGGCAACTGTCTTGTTTACGGCCGGCTATACAGACAATATTCCCGGCTCGCTTGGGCAACCGGCAGCAACTTTGCCACTTTCAATTTTCTTCCAGCTTGGAAGCCCGGTTGAGGAGGTCCAGAACCGTGCTTATGCATCCGCAATAATATTAACAGTTATAATATTGATACTGAGCTTTTCAGCTCGTTACTTCAGTTCAAAATTTTCAAAATACAAGTCATGATAATTGCTAAACAACAGGCAGACACCCTGGTGGTCGAAGCATTAAGGGAAACTGACCGGCTTTCTCCGCTAAAAAAAGTAGTTTATAATAACACTATCAGGATCGAGCACCTTAACGTTTACATTGAGAACCAGCATATTCTGAAAGATATCAATCTTGGAATACCTGAAAAGAGCATTACCTGTATTATAGGACCTTCAGGTTGCGGGAAAACAACATTTCTGAAAACTCTCAACCGGATGCATGATGAAACACCTGAAGTTAAAATAAATGGAAGAGTCTACGTGGATGACCTGGATATCTATGATAAGGGTGTAAATGTCATCGATACCCGCAAAAAAATGGGTCTGCTTGCACAACGCCCCTGCCCTCTCCCAATGTCGATATTTGATAATGTAGCTTACGGCCCCAGAATTCACGGAATTAAAAGGAGGAAAGCTATTAACCAGACCGTTATCCAATATCTCCAATATGTAGGATTATGGGATGAAGTAAGAGGAAGAGTGCGGACTTCTGCATCACGATTATCCATCGGACAGCAACAAAGATTGTGTCTGGCAAGAGGACTTGCCATTGAACCTGAATATATTCTGGGAGACGAAGCTACTTCAGCGCTTGACCCGCTATCAACCAAAAAAATCGAAGAGCTGTTTATTAAGCTGAAAGAGAAATACACTGTTATTCTTGTAACACATACCCTCAGGCAGGCAAGACGAATTGCGGATTATATAGTCTTTATGTACCTGGGAGAAATAATTGAAACAGGGCCGACAGAAGAATTCTTCAGCAATCCGCGGGAACAGCTGACCAGAGATTATCTGTCGGGAAGCTTCAGCTGATTATATTGAAATAACCTATATAAACAAACCGGAATTACAGGAAAATCATTATGGATTTAAATGAGTTAACTGATAAGCTTAAGGGTAAATCGATAAAGGATCAGATCGGAAGTCTGGCAGAATTGTTCCCGGATCAGGTGGTATTTACAACCAGTTTTGGCATGGAAGATCAGGTAATATCACATCTGATTTTCGAAAATAATATTCCTGTGGAGGTGGTCACGATTGACACAGGCAGATTGTTCCATGAGACATATATGGTATTTGAGAAAACTGTAAAAAGATATAATAAGAAGATCAGAGTTTACTCCCCCGCTGATAAAGCTGTGGAAGAAATGATGACCGAAAAAGGACCTTTCAGCTTTTATTATTCAAAAGAAAACAGGCTTGAGTGCTGTAATTTGAGGAAAGTGAAACAGCTCAACAGAGCCCTTGAAGAAAAAGCCTGCTGGATATCAGGCATAAGGGCTGCTCAATCGGATAATCGGAGTAAGATGAACCGGATCGAATATGGCAATGAGAGGAGGTTGTATAAATTCTATCCCCTGTTCGATTGGTCTTATGAGGAGGTTGTGAATTTTATAAAAATGAATAACATTCCTTATAACATATTGCACGACAAAGGATTTGCAAGTATTGGCTGCAAGCCCTGCACAAGGGCTGTCGATGAGGGGACCGATTTGCGCTCCGGAAGGTGGTGGTGGGAAACGGATGGGAAGAAAGAGTGCGGATTACATAATAAATAAGACAAAAGACAAAAGACAAAAGATAAAAGTAAAAAGGCAAAAGGCAAAAGGTAAAAGGAGAAAGTTAAGATGACACAGATAAACGATGCACATCTCAAAGAGCTTGAAGATGAGGCGATTTTTGTAATGCGGGAAGTTGCAGCCCAGTTTGAAAGGAAGGTTATACTTTTTTCGGGCGGGAAGGATTCCATAGTACTGGTCCATCTTGCAAAAAAAGCATTCTGGCCTGCACGCATGCCTTTCAGTCTGATGCATATTGATACCGGCCATAACTTTGAAGAGACTCTTAAATTCAGGGATGACCTGGCTAAAGAACTTGGAGTAGAACTAATTGTAAAATATGTTCAGGATTCGATCGATAAAGGCCGGGTTGCGGAAGAGAAGGGCATAAATGCAAGCCGTAATAAAGCCCAGTCTGTTACGTTGCTGGATGCTATCGAAGAGTTGGGAATTGATGTTGCAATTGGCGGCGGACGCCGGGATGAAGAAAAAGCAAGAGCCAAAGAGCGGTTCTTCTCTCACCGGAATGAATTTGGACAATGGGATCCGAAAAACCAGCGGCCCGAACTCTGGAATATCTTTAACGGACATAAGAATATCGGGGAACAATTCAGGGTTTTCCCTATCAGCAACTGGACAGAACTTGACGTATGGCAGTATATCCTGAGTGAGAAAATCAAACTGCCGGGACTTTATTATACACATCGCCGTAAGATCTTCCGGAGAAATGGGGTTTACCTGGCCTGGGCTCCTTTCATGCAATTAAAACCCGGTGAAGAAGTCTTCGAGACTGATGTTCGCTGCCGTACCATAGGAGATATTACCTGCACAGGAGTAACCCTGTCAAATGCTCAATCGCTCGAAGAAATTATTTCAGAGATTGCAGCTACCAGAGTCACCGAAAGGGGTGGAAGATATGATGACAAACGCTCAGAAGCGGCAATGGAGGACAGGAAGAAGGAGGGGTACTTTTAGGCACAGGGCTCAGGGCACAGGGCACAGGGCACAGAGCACAGGGCAAAGGGCACAGGCATTGCCCACCGAAGCTGACCGGAGGGAGGCGAAGGTGCGGGCACAGGGCACAGAGCACAGGGCGCAGGAGGGGGTTTTAAAAAGTCCCCTTTAGGGGTCCCGATAGCTATCGGGATAGGGGTGAACAAAACAGGCAGGCGATGAATGGAGAAGAGCAAAAGAGGACCGAGGAACAAGAACCGAGGATTTAGACACGAAAAAGTATGAAAATTAACTGTAATAACACAAACAGGAGCTTACTCCGGTTCACGACTGCAGGAAGTGTTGATGACGGCAAAAGCACATTGATAGGCCGTCTCCTGTTTGACAGCAAATCAATTTTCGAGGACCAGATGGACCATATTGTCCAGTCGAGTAAGAGGCTTGGCAAAGAGGAAGTCGACCTGTCTCTGCTTACCGATGGTCTGCGAGCTGAACGTGAACAGGGCATTACTATCGATGTTGCCTACAGGTATTTTGCAACACCTCGCAGAAAATTCATTATTGCAGATACTCCCGGACATATCCAGTATACCAGGAACATGGTAACCGGTGCAAGCACGGCTGATCTGGCAGTTATTCTCATTGATGCAAGGAAAGGTGTCCTCGAACAAACCATCAGGCACACCTATATAGCCTCACTTCTTGATATCCGACACATAATATTTTGCATCAATAAAATGGATATGGTGAATTATTCTGAGGATTTGTACTCCCGGATAAAGGAAGAACTTGAACTGCTTGTCAGGAAATTGCAGATTGAGGACTCACATTATATTCCTATCAGCGCCAAATATGGAGATAATGTTGTAGATAAGTCTGAAAATTTAAATTGGTACACCGGAAAAACTTTTCTCCATCTTATAGAAACAATTGAGATAAGGAAGGATAAAGATTCCATTTCGTCCCGATTCCCTGTGCAAACTATTATTCGTCCTCAGAGCGCCGGGTATCACGATTACAGGGGATATGCAGGAAGAGTGGCTTGCGGCGTTTTCAGACCCGGAGATGAAGTTGCTGTTTTACCCTCTCTTCTTAAATCGAAGATCCGGAGCATTGATGTCTTCGAAAAAAGCCTTTCAGAAGCCAATGCGGGTGATTCAGTTGCTATATCACTTGAAGATCAGATAGATATAAGTCGCGGGGATATGCTGGTATCGCCTGATGACCTTCCTGCAATAGGTCAGGATATAAACCTTATGGTCTGCTGGTTCAATGAGCGACCTTTAAAAGCCGGAGGAAGGTATCTGATCCGCATTAACAGTAATGAGGCAGGATGTATCATTAAGTCAGTCAATTACAGGATGAACATCGATACGCTTGAGCAGGATGCTGAAAACACTTTGATAAATATGAATGACATTGCCAATATCAACATAAAGACATCCAAACCTGTCTTCTTTGACTCTTACCGGAAAAATAAAATTACGGGAAGCATGATTTTTATTGATGAAGGAACAAATGCTACCGTAGCCGCCGGAATGATTATTGCGTAGATCATTCCTACCCGGAAAAATTTACACAACTTACCTTAAACGGATAGAAGTTATCAGAACATTTATCCGGAGGTATTCTTATTTTGCAGTCTGATTTATTATCATAAAAAATTGAAGGTCAAAACAGGCAATAATACATTAGACACAGAAGAACAAACCGTAGCCGGATTTCTGGGATTGAAGAGGAATGTTGTTGTGCTTCTGATAATTACCTTATTGATCTATTCAGGGGAAAAGCTTTGGGAACGCTTTCTTCCAAAGTATTTTGAAACCATCGGTGCGACCGTTCTGATAATCGGCGGATTGGGTTTTCTTCAAAACATGCTTGGTGCTATATGGGCATTGGAGGGCGGATACCTCACTGACAGGTTTGGCACAAGAAAATCCTTTTTTCTTTTTAACCTTCTGGCCATTGCAGGTTATCTTATTGCAATAATCTTTACAAACTGGGTTGCGGTATTTATAGGGATGATCTTTTTCTCTGCATGGAGTACAATCTCACTGCCCGGGAGCATGTCACTTATTACCGATTCCCTTGGCAACAGGAAAACTGTGATGGGGATCTCAATGCACTCCTTTACAAGAAGGATACCCATGGCTGCGGGACCCGTGATCGGTGGAATACTTATAATGCATTTTGGTGTTATTCATGGTATTAAGATTTCATTTGCAATATCCGTGCTATTGTGCCTGACAGGTCTGATCTTCCAATTCAGAATAAAAGACCAGAAAAAACAGAAGTACGAGCCTGTTCATCCCCTGGCATTATGGAGGCAAATGGATGTTCACCTGAAGAGGCTTCTGGTTTCCGATATTCTTATCCGGTTCTGCGAACAGATACCTTACGTTTTTGTGGTTATCTGGTGTCTGGATAAGATAAAAATCTCACCTGCAAATTTTGGAGTGCTCACCGCTGTTGAGATGATTGTGGCAGCATTGATTTACATACCTGTTGCCAGCTATTCCGATAAGCTGGAAAAGAAACCATTTGTTGTAATCACATTTTTCTTCTTCACTATCTTTCCTTTAATCCTGTTTTTAAGCAGAAGTTATTTTGCATTAATGATCGCTTTCATAATCCGTGGATTAAAAGAATTCGGAGAACCGACACGAAAAGCTCTTATAACCGAATTGTGTCCAAGGGAAACCAGGGCAAGGACTTTCGGCCTTTATTATTTTGTTCGTGACTTTATAGTTTCATTTGCTGCGTTTTTTGGAGGTTTGTTGTGGATGCTAAGTCCGGGATTGAATCTCATCTCTGCCACCAGCTTCGGATTGACAGGAACGCTCTTTTTTATTCTTTTCGGAAAAAGCACTCCCTCCAATACTTAATAAAAAGGATCAGGCAATAAGCCTTTAGCTATAATTTAGATGTGCAACCTAAAAACCGGGCACTGCTGATGTTCATATATTATTGTCTTTTTGATGAACAATAGTTCAGAGGTTATGAACGTAACAAAATCATGGATGATCACTGCGAATCTTATGATTAATTGATTTGTTTCCACTGAGTTTTTACTCATTTCCGGAATCAGGTTTTTGCATTAATGAGGCAGGATACCTAATTTTATATCGTTCGCAGACATTTATGAAAATCATCTCTTCCGGAATTTTTAGAGAATTCTTATTCTTTTCACTTTTCCTAATTTCCTGGGAAACGGAATTGTATCCACAAGGAACTCAGGTTGCCTTTAATACTATACCTAAAAGTGGAACTGCTTTGATATACGCTCACATGGATGATGATTTAATCTGGATGCTACCCTTCTGGAGAATTTCGGAGAAGTTTATAGGTGGCAATGAACCTGCCACACCGAAGTATGAAACAATTATTCATCAACAGCAGATCTATCTGAATAATAATGGATACAATATCAGCTATGAACCAAACTGGGTGACCCCATGGGGGGATCTGACAGACACTCAATATGACAGATATTATGCTGATAATTCACCCGATTACCAGTATCTGGCCCTTGATCATCTAATTGCATATTGGGATAATAACGACGAGCAATTGGTTAGAAAAGAAATTAACAGAATTAAATCCAAGATTGAACAATATTTTGCAAGTCCGTCCCTGTCGCGGGTTATAACACATAATAACTGGGGAGAATATGGCCATCAACATCATAAAGCACTAAATAAGGCAGCCAGAGAACTGGCAGTCAAATACCGTAAAGATGTCTGGATGCTGGGCAGCTGGGAAATTTACGGAGAATTCATTGATGTGAATATTCCGGACAATATAACTTACACTTCAGGCAGCTTTAATGATCCTTCTTTATATGATGCAATAAGAAACATATACAGAGCTAATGGTCGTTGGACTTATGTATATAATCAAGTGCCGGCAGGAGACCATAAGTTCATCAAAATTGTAGAAGGAGGAACCGACAAATCAAATCTTTTAACCGGAGAGGAGGTAACTTCCTCAGGTCCTTATCAGGATGAACCGGGAGCATACATCTTTGACGGAATTGATGACTATTTAACGCTTCAGGGGAATAATAATCCATCTTTTACTATTTCAATGCGTATTCGACCTGACCAGATTAAGGAAATGGATATTTCGTGTATGTCAGAATATCCCGCTTCGGGAACATTTGACCGAAATTTGTATCTGACCAGTGAAGGGCATATAACCGGGCGGATTTATGATGGAAGCTCAAGAATTGTAACGTCGGCAAATCAAATAATGGCTGATACCTGGTCGCATGTGGCTTTAACCGGGGACGGGAGCAGCCTTAAACTATATATTAATGGTATTCTGGAAAATACGGTAAGCGCAGGAACTTGTATTACAAACTACGCTACACCTGAATTTGTACTCGGTCAGGCAACAGTTACAGGTTCAAATTTCATGGGACAGATTAATGATGTAAGATTATATGACAGGGTTCTGTCTGCCAGTGAGATTGCAGAAATAAGCGGCGTGGATTATACAATCACCTCAGCGGCCGGACAAGGAGGGGAAATTAATCCCTCAGGTGTTATTGCTGTGAATCAGGGAGCTGACCGGACCTATACTGTTGAAGCCAATATTGGATACAGGGTATCTGATTTGAAAGTTGATGGGGTTTCTCTAGGAGCAGTCACAACATATACTTTTAGTAAAATCTCAGCCAGCCATTCTATATCTGCAACATTTTCACCTATAACCAATACAATAAATGCAGCTTCAGGCCCAGGCGGCACTATTTCACCCCAGGGAAATATTACTTTGAATTATGGGTCAAGCCAGACATTTTCTATCACAGCCGGCAATGGTTATTATATCTCCGACGTGGTAGTTGATGGAACTTCTGCAGGCGCTATTTCAACCTATACATTTAATAATGTTACTGCCAGGCATACAATCTCCGCGGCTTTTAAACAGTTTACCTATTCAATTACAACCAGCTCAGGAGCAGGTGGTTCGATAAACCCGGGGGGAATAATTACTGCTAACCATGGATCAAACCGTAACTTTAAAATAATTCCGGATTACGGGTATCAAATTTCCGACGTAACAGTTGATAATGAATCAGTTGGCGTTGTATCGAACTATACCTTCAGAAATATCACAGAAGATCACTCAATTTCAGCTATTTTTTCTCTGGTAACCTATACAATTACAGGAATCGCCGGCAACGGCGGTTCGATCAGTCCTTCAGGAATTTCCAATGTTTTCCACGGTACAACCAGGGCTTATACAATTAGTCCAGATATCGGTTACAGGATATCTGAAGTGAGAGTAGATAATAATTCAGTGGGTCCTTCAACCTCGTACACTTTCACTGAAATAAATTCTGATCACACGATTTCAGCAACATTTTCAGTTATAACCTATACATTGTCTGCCAGTACAGGACAAGGCGGATTAATTTCTCCACAAGAAAATCAAACCGTGAATTACGGGACAGACCAGACTTTTACAATTACTCCGCTTGAAGGTTTTTATATTTCGGATGTAATCGTTGATGAAGTTTCAATGGGCCGGATATCTTCTTACACCTTCAGTAATATAACTGATAACCATTCTATTGCTGCTTCATTTTCTCACTTTACCTATACAATTACAGGGAGCGCAGGACCAGGAGGGTACATTAGCCCTCCAGGGGAAATAATTGTTAATTATGGAGATGACGTTACTTTTACTTTCAAACCTGAAGATGGATTCCTTCTTTCTGATGTACAGGTTGATGATGTCTCGGCAGGCATGGTCCCGACATTTAATTTCAAGAAGATTGTTTCAAGTCATAAGATCTCAGCCACATTCATTCCTATTTTCCTGAACGTTGAAAGCAGCTCTAATTCAGGCGGAACTATAAGTTCAACCGGTCCGTCGAGAGTGCTCTATGGCACAGATCTGTTATTTTCCATCGTGCCTGATGCTGGTTTCGAGATTGAAGATGTAATAGTGGATGGTAGTTCTGTCGGGCCTGTTTCAAACTACACTTTTTCAGGGATAACCAGTGACCACACAATTTCAGTTTTTTTCAAGGTAATCACTTTTGAAATTTCAGGAAGTTCTGATACAGGGGGCTCAATAGACCCTTCCGGGGATGTGCTGGTTACCTATGGATCAAAGCAGACTTTCACAGTTACTCCGGATTCGGGATATAAAATCCTTGATATAAAAGTAGACGGAAATTCGATTGGACCTGTATTCACCTATTCATTCGATAATGTAGTTTCAACCCATTCCATATCAGCAACATTCAAGCTAATGGATATCTATACAATTATTGTCAACACCGGAACAGGGGGCACTATAATTCCCTCAGACACAATTAAACTGACTGAAGGGTCATGCCAGAAATTTGAAATAATTCCCGACTACGGATACCGTATTTACGAGGTAGTTGTCGATCGCCATTCAGCTGGTACAACATCAGAATTTTCTTTCAACGATCTGGCATCAAACCATACTATTTCTGCAACTTTTTCTACCAATAGGGATATAGATGTCTATCCTAATCCTTTTGCTGATGTCTTCAATTTAAGTATTGCCACTCCGGGAGAGAAGTTGTTTAATATAACAATATCAGACCTGAGTGGCAGGATTATATTCAAACAGAATAAAATAGCAGGCAATTCTGTTACTCCTGTTCATTTACAAGGATCGCCGGGCTTCTACATTTTAAGAATCTATTGCGGCGGAACTAAAATTGCATCGTTAAAAATCATTAAAGCTTAAAACTGATAAACATCTTGAGTTATGGAGACCTCCTCAGGGACCTGAGATTTCACATTAGCGCCTAATTAAATTACCCTGAAGTGATTCCACTATCTACCCGGGAAATTAATATTAGTTACATAAATCCCCTATGGATTCTTTCACCAACAGGTTGATTAATAGAGATCGGGACCTGTTCCTCAATAGTATTTGTTGAATCAAGCTGAAAAGCAGTGACATCGGAAATGCACAGTAATCTGGAAATCCTGTGAAGTATAAGAGTTATATTATTAAGATTTGAAAGCTTGTAATCACTGGTCATCACCCTGTCAATTAAAATATATTTAAAATCCGGAGGAACAGACAATTTCCTAAGCGAATCATAGCCACTTTCAAGTTTAATTTCTCCGGAATTTGTCAGATCCTGGAGAACATCTTTAAAATAGAGATTTATCTTTGCTTCCATTTTAAAACCGAGATAGAAATCAATTCTGATTAAAATGCCGGGGATGATGTACGTTACCTTATACTCAAAAGTATCCGGTTCATCTGTCCTGTCAATATGTAATAGCCAGTATGTATTGGCTCTCTTAGGCTGCTTCTGAAAGATTGAATAGATAACTTTGGATTCGACCTGGTCAGGTCGGTTTGCTTTTATTATATAAACAAGATTTGTCGCTGTCCTGGCTATTGATTCATCACTTGTAAGATTTTTAAACAACTCAAGATATTTGTCAAGTTTTGTGAAGGTTACATATTTGTTTTTCAACTTTCTGCCGAAATACCAGCCATACATAATTAAAAAGAACAGAGATGCCAGTATTATTGTAAACCATCCGCCATGACTGAATTTGTGAAGATTGGCTACAAGGAAACTTCCTTCAATTGTAAGATAGAATAGCAATAAGAGATAAATCAATTTTCGGGATACCCTTTTCTGATAAAGATACCGGGCGAGAAGCATAGTTGTCATGATCATTGTCAAAGTGATGGACAAACCATAAGCGGCTTCCATATTCGATGATTCCCTGAAAAATATAACAACAAAACTGCAGGCAATCCAGAGAAACAAGTTTACAAATGGCACATACACCTGGCCTTTCAAAGATGTGGGTTGCGATATTCTGACTTTTGGCCAGAAGCTAAGAGACATTGCCTCACTTATAAGGGTAAATGATCCGGAAATCAGGGCCTGACTGGCTATTATGGCTGCCGCGGTGGCAATAATAATTCCCGGGATAAGAAACCAATCCGGCATTATCTCATAAAACGGATTAAGTCCATACTTAAGGCCTCCGTTTCTGATCAGCCAGGCACATTGTCCGAAATAATTAAGTAAAAGTGCAGTTTTTACAAATATCCATGATATACGTATGTTTTTCACTCCACAATGCCCAAGGTCAGAATAGAGAGCTTCAGCACCTGTAGTTGCAAGAAAGACGGCACCCAGCAAGATAAATCCTCCGGGATACCGGCTTAGAAAAAGTATTGCATAGTAAGGATTTAAAGCCTTCAGTACTCCCGGATGCTGAACAAGTTGTGCAGAGCCCAAAATAGCAAGCATTGAAAACCAAATGACCATCATAGGACCGAAAAAGCCTCCTACTACATTTGTACCGTAATGTTGTACAAAGAAAAGCACAGTAAATATTACAAGAACAATTGCTATTACAGGTATTTCGGGATTAAATAATCGCAAACCTTCAACTGAGGATGTAACTGTAATTGCAGGAGTTATAACACCATCTGCTAAAAGAGCACTTGACCCAATCATCGTAATTATTGCGGCCAGGGAAGATTTTCTTTTCAAAAGAGCATACAGTGCATAAATTCCTCCTTCGCCTTTGTTATCTGCTCTAAGGGTTAAGATTACATATTTTACTGTGGTCTGTAGAGTCAGCGTCCAGAAAATACAGGACATTGACCCATAAATAAGAAGTTCATTAAATTCACTTCCACCATTTACGACAGCCTTCATAACATATAGGGGACTGGTTCCGAGGTCACCAAATACTATTCCAAGGGTAACAATTACTCCTGCAACAGAGAGTTTATTAATATCAAGATGCTTCCCGGTTCCTAACATGTTTCTCTATCATAAGTTATATAAATAAAAAACGGCCAAAGTTAATGGTATTCTCTTATCAAGATTCTATTTTGCCGAGTTATATCATCCAAGGTCGGATAGCTTATATCCGAAGTTCAGAGGAATAGGTTCTCAATCAAATGATTTGGAGAGTCTTTTTAATGAAATTTTATAACCGATGGGAACTATTAATTCTGAATTTTTATCAAATTTTGTGATTATATTCATTTCACTTGTATAAGTAGTTTTTACATCGTTGGAAGTTAATGTAAAAGTACTTGTCTCAACTCTGGAATCCTGATCCAGACTTCTCAACATGAATTTTAGCAATTCGCTTTTTTTTGCAACCTGAGAGACACTTTTGTTGATGATTTCATTATAATCCAGACCAAGAAGTTTTTCTGCTAAAAAACTGACAAGAATAATTTTCTGATTAACATCCAGAATGAGTACTGGTTCATCCATCCTCTTTATAACAGATTCAGTAAGCTCTTTCCTTTCAAGCAGAAATCCTGTCTCAAATCTGTTGTACTCTTCGAGACTTTCTACTATATCATTAAAAGCTCTTGAAATCTGGCCGAATTCATCATTTGTATTGAACGCCATTCTTACCTTGAAATTTTTATTTGCAATTTCACTGAGATTTTTTGCAAGAATTTCAATTGGATCTGCAATATATTTCGGAAAACCGAAAATAAAACCGAAGAAAACAAGAAAGAAGATAGAAGCAACAATTGAAAGAACAATGTATGAATGTCCTGCAGTGTCATTGGCAACATGACTTTTTCTGATGATGGCGTTCATATTTACATCAGAAATAGCAAATAAAGCAAATTTGATCTCGTTTACAGTTGGCAAAAGAATTGTATAATAATATCCTGATTTATCCCCTGCGGAACTCCTGACAGAATCAGACATTAACGATTTTAATTTTTCAAAATTTTCACGAACAGACTGTGCCAATTCCTTTTCTCCTGTTTCTGTAATATTGTTTGCTTCATCTATAAGGTTCTTATCAAAATTGGTTAAGAGTATCGATAATTCCTTTCTATCCGGTACAAAATGGGGATTAAATATTGAAGATGAATTGACATCATTAATCTTATCTATAGATTTAAGCATATTTTCAGAATAGCTTATAGAAAGATTATTATCCTTAGTTATCAGATTGTTTTGCTGTGAAATTTTATAGATAAAATAGAGACTGAATAAGCTGACAATCAAAAACTCAATAAACAGAAATATCAGTGCCAAAAAAAGTTTTGCTTTAATTTTCATAATGTCTTTGTTTTAATTATTATAAATTAACCTTTTAAAGAATGATGTGATGCCAGCTTCAGACATTCAATTGTCGTTTTGTACCACTTTGTCCATTTCAGAACTCTTAACAGGGATCTTAATTGTAAATATAGCACCGCCGTTCTTCCTGTTTTCTGCAATTACCGTACCTCCGAGTGCTTCTACATAACCTTTTACTATTGATAATCCTAATCCGGTACCTCCTGCTATTGCATCTTTTCCGCGATAAAACTTTTCAAAAACCGAAAGTAGTTCAGATGGTGGAAATCCTTTACCCCTGTCCATAACCTGGATAGTAAGTGCGCCCTGATCGAAAAAAAACTTAAGCCTAATATTAGTTCCTGCATTGGCGTTTTGTGTTGCATTCAGAACCAGATTGTCCAGAACCTGCTCGAGAAGTCCAAAATCGATAAACACCAGTGGCATGTTGGATGGAATGACAGTTGATAATTTAAATGGCAGTAATTCCTGTTTCAGATTATCAGCAACTTTATTTGCCAGGTCATGAACATCGCACCAGTCTAAATGTGAAGTAATTCGTCCCGATTCAAGACGAGACATGTTCAATAAGTTTTCAATGAGACGATTCAATCTTACAGAGGCTGTATTTATTTCTTCATAAAGCTTTTTCCGGATTTCTTCGGGGTAAGTGTGCATCATTAAGGTATCTGTTGCTCCCATAATTGTTGCAACCGGAATACGTAGTTCATGAGAAATGGAATTGAAAAGTGTTTTATAGAGTTTATCTGATTCATTCAATATATATACTTTCTTAGCAGCATCCCGTAAAAACTCGCGCTCATATTTGCCGGATATTTGAGAAAGAAATGCCTCCCAAAATTGTTCTTCGCCCTGAGTTAACGGGCTGGGATGATTAACGGCAATGACCCCTGTGCTATCGTTATTTCCCGTCAGGGGATAAAACGTAAAATCGGTTGAAGGCAATGTGTCGGTGTACTTTCCCGCTTTGGTTGAATGTTTATAAACCCAGTCGGCAATGCTTAATTCGTTTTCTGAAAGTTTTATTTTAGTGTCTGTCTGAACCTGATTATTGAGTTGATTAAAATCGTTTTTCAGAATGATGGCACAATCTAAATTGAAATATTTCTGAATATACCTGACTGCAATTTTCGATACCTCATCAATTCCTGATGCCATTGTCAATTCTCTTGTAAGCTGATAAAGTGCATGGGTACGTTCTTCCCGGATCCTGGTTTTTTTCTCCTGGCGGCGAACACGTGAAGTTAAAATCCCATTAAGCAGGGCAATGATAAAAAACATAATCAGCATAAGCACATCGACTGATTTCTCTATATGTAATGTGAATGGAGGAGGTATGAAAAAGAAATCCCAGATAAGTGCACTTAAGGTTGCAGCAAGTAAAATGGGACCAGTGCCATAAAACAGAGCAAGAATTGAAACCAAAAAAAGCAGTGCAAATGAAACTACCTGATAACCAACAAAATCTTTCACAATATAGAAGATAACTGACGATAGGATAACAAGTAATGAGGTTATCAGATATTGCTGGATGTTCGAGGTAAATGGTGGCAGAGAGACCTTATCACGAAAGCGGTCTTCTGATTTACTATCTCCTCCCAGAATGTAAACGTCAATGTTCCCGCTGTAACGTACCAACCTGTTTACAAATTTGCCAAGCCGGAGCAAAGAAAGCAGATTGCGAATCCTTGGCTTTCCAACAATTATATGAGTCACGTTTTCTTTCTGGGCAAAATCAACAATTGCTCTTACGACATCATAATTCGTAATAATCCTGAATTTAATGCCCAGTTGCTTTGCTAGATTAATATTTTTATCAAGTTGCTCTCCCTCTTTTGGAGAAAGTTTACGTGGGGTTTCAATATAAAGAGCCTGGATATTTGCACCCATGGAATAAGAAAGAGTTTTAGCCCAACGCAATAATTTGCCCGAGTATGGGCTGGGGCCTACTGCTACTAAAAGATGCAAACCTGATTTCCAGGGACCACGAATATGCTTGTGATGAAGATAATCGTGCAGTTGCTTGTCCACCCTGTCGGCAACTATTCGCAATGCCATTTCACGCAGGGCGTTTATATTCTCCTTTCGGAAAAAGTTTACAATAGCTTCTTTTGATCTTTCCGGAGTATAAACTTTACCTTCTGAAAGCCTCTGAAGCAATTCTTCAGGTGTCAGATCAACCAGTTCAACTTCATCAGCATTCTCAAAAATCTCATCTGGAACAGTTTCACGAACTCTGATGCCGGTAATTTGTGCCACGGTTTCTGAACGGCTTTCGAGGTGCTGTACGTTCAGCGTGGTATAAACACTGATCCCGCTTTCGAGAATTTCCTGAACGTCATGAAATCTTTTTGTGTGGCGACTTCCGGGAGCATTGGAATGTGCGAGTTCATCAACCAGAACAATTTGTGGTTTTCGTAAAATTATGGCATCCAAATCCATTTCCTGAATGGATGTGGATTTGTATTCGTAAGTTTTGCGTGGGATCAGTTCAAAACCTTCTGCCAGTTTAGCAGTTTCCTCCCTGTTGTGCGTTTCAACATAGCCAATTATAATATCATTTCCTTTCAACTTCTCAGCCTGGGCTGTTTGAAGCATGGTATAAGTTTTCCCTACACCGGCGCACATGCCGAAGAATATTTTCAGTTTGCCTCGTTTGCTTTTTTCCTCGTCTAACTTTAAAGAAGCTAAAAGTTCATCCGGATCCGGCCTGTCATCATCATAATTCATTACTTTATACTATCTAATGCTAAATTTAATTCAAATACATTTATTCTCGGTTCCCCAAAAAGAAAAAACTGAGGTCCTTGTGTTTTGTTTTTAATGAGTTGTTCCACCTTTTGTTTTTGTGTTTCATTAAGATTCCTTGCCATTGCGACCCTTTTTAACTGGAGAAGGGCAGCTTCGGGTGAAATATGGGGGTCAAGGCCGCTTGCTGATGCAAACAACATTTCTTTGGGTATGGCTGATGTATCGGCTATTGAATTACTTGTAGCAAATAACATGCGTCTAACTTTAACTTGTTCTTTTAACTTTTCACTAGTCGGACCCAGGTTGGATGCTCCTGATGGTATCGGGTTATAGTCAATGGCTGAGGGCCTTGACCAGAAATATATACTGCTGTCAAATTTCTGGCCAATTAACTCTGATCCTGCAATTTTACCATCCTTTGTTATAAGACTCCCGTTCGCTTTGGCCGGAAATGTAAGTTGTGCCACTCCGGTCATAAAAAACGGATAAATAATTCCGGTCAGTATTGTCATAACCAGTAAAAATCTTATTGCAATGATTGTTTGCGTTTTCATATAAATCTCTTTTTTTAATCAACTTTTGTCGACTGATTATCAGATCATGTGCATTAATACGAGTAGCATATCTAATAAGCTTGATCCCTATAAAAGGTATTATCAATCCTCCAATACCGTAGATAACAATGTTCAATGTGAGCGCCCGGTTCGCTGAAACAGGACGGTATTTAACTCCTTTCAGGGCAAGAGGTATCAGGGCGATAATAATCAGTGCATTAAACATTACTGCACTTAAAATAGCGCTTTCAGGAGTTGTCAGTTTCATAATATTAAGTACGCTTAAGGGAGCAAATCCGGAAGAAGTAACATATAATGATGTGGCTATTGCAGGAATAATGGCGAAATATTTGGCCACATCGTTGGCAATGCTGAAGGTTGTCAGCGCTCCCCGGGTCATAAGCAACTGTTTTCCGGTTTCAACCACTTCAATGAGCTTTGTCGGATTGCTATCGAGATCAACCATATTACCGGCTTCACGGGCAGCCTGTGTGCCGGTATTCATTGCCAGCCCCACATCGGCCTGAGCCAGGGCAGGTGCGTCATTGGTTCCGTCGCCAATCATCCCTACAAGATGACCGTTAGCCTGTTCCTCGCGTATACGATAAAGCTTTATCTTCGGGTTTTGCTTCAGCGAGAAAATCATCTACACCGGCTTCAGCAGCAATAGCAGCCGCAGTTTGTGGATTGTCTCCTGTGATCATAACAGTTTTAATTCCCATTTTGCGTAATTCGGCAAAACGCTGTTTGATACCGCCTTTAACAATGTCCTTAAGGTGAATAACCCCTAAAGCTTTTTCATCTTCTGCCACAACCAGAGGCGTTGCTCCCTTCCTTGAGACTTCCAGAAACAACGTTCTGGATTTCCTGAGGATAAAAACCATTATTATTTTGAATAAAAGTTCGGATGGCTTCTGATGAGCCTTTTCGTATTTTTCGAATCGTACCTCCATCGCCTTTTAAATCAACACCACTCATTCTCGATTGTGCCGTAAAAGGAATAAATGTTGCATTGAGCTGTTTGACTTCACGGCCGCGAATATTGAATTTCTCTTTAGCAAGAACAACAATTGAACGCCCTTCGGGTGTTTCATCCGCAAGGGATGCCAATTGTGCTGCATCTGCCAGCTGTTCTACCGTGAACCCTTCGGCAGGAATAAATTCAGTAGCCATGCGGTTGCCCAATGTAATGGTTCCTGTTTTATCCAGCAGCAAAACATCGGTATCGCCCGCTGCCTCGATGGCTCTGCCACTGGTAGCAATAACATTCTTACGCAACAACCTGTCCATTCCGCTTATACCGATTGCGCTAAGCAATCCTCCGATAGTTGTTGGAATAAGACACACAAGCAATGATATCAGAACAGGTAAAGTGAGATTATGATTTTCTGATACACCTGAAGCTTTTAAACTATAACCAAAATAAGCCGGCAAGGCTACGACCACTAACAGGAAAATAATGGTAAGGCCTGATAAGAGAATTATCAGGGCAATTTCGTTAGGTGTTTTCTGACGTTTTGCGCCTTCAACCAGAGCAATCATACGATCTAAAAAGGTATTGCCTGGCTCCGACGTTACCTTAATGATGATCCGGTCACTGAGTACTTTAGTTCCCCCGGTTACAGCACAGCGGTCGCCACCGCTTTCGCGGATAACCGGTGCTGATTCGCCGGTAATAGCCGATTCATCTACACTGGCAATTCCTTCAATCACATCACCGTCAGCTGGTATAATATCTCCTGCCATACAAGCGACAATATCTCCCTTTTTCAGATCTGTTGCCCAGACAATTTCTTCTTTGTTTTGAACCAGCCTGCGGGCTTTTGTTTTGGTGCGGCTTTTGCGTAAACTATCTGCCTGCGCTTTTCCCCTTCCTTCAGCAACTGCTTCGGCAAAGTTGGCAAACAATACGGTAAACCAAAGCCACAATGTTATCTGAAAATTGAATGATGAAAAATTTCCTGATTGAATATCCAGAATTACCACTACCGTAGTCATAAGTGCACCTATTGCTACAATGAAGATTACAGGATTCCTGACCAGTGCAACAGGATTCAGTTTAATAAAGGAATCTTTTATGGCCTGTACCACAATTTCTCTGGTAAACAGTCGACTTATATTTCGTTTTTCCATACTTAGTTATCTTAGAAAATAATTAAAAAGTAACGCCCAGATTCATTAATAAATGTTCAACAATAGGACCTAATGCGAGCGGTGGAAAAAATGTCAAACCTCCAACGATGAGTATTATGGTGATCAACAGCAGTACGAATAACCAGTTGTCCGTTCTAAAAGTACCTGATGAAACCGGGGTGATCTTTTTCTTTGCCATGCTCCCTGCGATGGCCATTACCGGAACAATTACTCCAAAACGACCAATCAGCATTCCAAATCCAAGCATCAGGTTATAAAAAACTGTGTTTGCATTGAGCCCTGCAAAAGCACTGCCATTATTTCCTGCTGCAGAGCTGAAAGCGTACAGAATTTCGGTAAGACCATGTGGCCCGGCATTATTGAGACCCGATAACCCTGCAGGTACCGAGCAGGCTATTGCTGAAAATAATTTTATAACGATGCTGGGAGCTAAAACGGCAAGTACAGCCATTTTCATCTCAAAGGCTTCCACTTTCTTACCCAGGTATTCAGGAGTACGGCCAACCATGAGACCTGCGATAAAAACGGTAAGAATAATAAAGATTATTATCCCATATAATCCGGATCCTACTCCTCCAAAAATGATCTCACCAAGCATCATATTGAACAATGAAACCATCCCGGATAATGGAGATAAGCTGTCATGCATTGAATTCACAGAACCATTCGATGTGACGGTTGTAGTAACAGACCAGAGGACGCTGTTCATCACCCCGAAGCGGGTTTCCTTTCCTTCCATGGCACCCGAAACATTCAATATATTGTTATGACTGTACTCTGACCATAGAGATATGGCAATGCCCGCCGCAAACAGGATAAACATGGTAAAAAATATCGCCCGTGCATGGCTTTTGGACTTCGCGTAATGACCATAAGTAAATACTAAGCCTCCCGAGATGATGATGATGGCAAACATTTCCAAAAAGTTGCTGAAGGGAGTCGGATTTTCGAACGGATGAGAGCTATTGGTATTAAAAAATCCTCCTCCGTTTGTGCCAAGTTGCTTAATGGCAATTTGCGACGCTGCCGGGCCTAGTGGAATAACCTGTTCAGTTCCCTGTAAAGTGGTTGCTTTGACATAATGCGAAAATGTCTGCACTGCACCCTGTCCCACCAAAGCAATGGTGAGAATAATAGCGAGCGGCAATAACACATAAAGCACACTTCTGTTCATATCAGCCCAAAAATTACCCAAAGCGTCAGTTGTTTTTCTGGTCAACCCGCGTATCAGTGCCATTACTACTGCGATACCGGTTGCCGCGCTGACAAAATTTTGCACAGTCAGCCCCAGCATCTGGACCAGGTAACTCAGGGTATTTTCGCCGCTATAAGACTGCCAGTTGGTATTGGTAGTGAAACTCATAGCAGTATTAAATGCAAGATGCCATGAAACGTTGGGCAATTTTTCAGTGTTCATCGGCAAATATGCCTGCAGCATCTGTAAAAGAAACAAAAGCACAAAGCCAAACAAGTTGAAAAGGAGAACACCATACAAATAGGTCTTCCAATTCATTTCCTCCTCGCTTTTGATTCCGGATACCCGGTAAACTGATTTTTCAAGCCATCCAAAAACCGGCTTCATCATATGCTTTTCACCCATGAAAACCTTTGCCATATACCTGCCTAACAAAGGCGACAGGGCAGCCAGTAATACCATGAAAAGAATCAATTGAATCGCTTCATTCATATTTTATACTTTAAATTTCAAATATCCATATCCAAAAAGAAAGATCAATCTGCCAAACAGCATTAATATGAGCGGAATACAAGCCATAGCCTTTCACGATTAGAATTTTTCGGGATTAATAAGTGTGTATAAAAGATATGCAAGAATAAGGAGAGCGATTATAGCTCCGATTACATATCCTATGGAAGTATTCACCTCAGCGGATTTTGATGTCGCCAATAAAATTGTTGCATTCATTTTAAACTATTTTTAAACGATACAAAAATGCAACGAACTTTATGAAGATCTTATAAGGATTACTTAAACATGTATAAAGATTTTATAAAGCAGGAATAAATTAATTCTGAATCAGTTTTGATTACCTTGTTGACTACAGATCAAGGTTTTTCTCTTAAATTTGAAGATATATGATCTTAAATAATTAGAAATTGGCAACAAACGACAATATATTGATTATTGATGATGAAGTACAGATCAGGAGGCTTCTTGATATTACCCTGAATGTACATGGTTACAAAGTTTCTGAGGCTTCAACGGCTAAAGAAGGGATTACTTCGGCCGCCACTCATAATCCATCTCTCATTTTACTCGATTTGGGTCTTCCGGATGAAGATGGCTTATCAGTTCTGGGAAAACTCAGGGAATGGTATCAGAATCCTATAATAATTCTTTCAGTCAGAAATTCCGAAGAGGACATTGTTAAAGCTCTTGATACCGGAGCAAATGATTATCTCACAAAACCATTCAGGACAGGAGAATTACTGGCTCGCATAAGAACAGCTTTAAGGTTATCGCAGGATAAGGCAGGTGGTTCACTTTTATCATTCGGAACTTTGTTTATTGATCTGGCTGGTCATATCGTTAAGAAAAACAATAACCTTTTAAAATTAACATCTACTGAGTTTTCATTACTGGCTTTGATGGCAAAGAATTCTGGAAAGGTATTGACACATCAGTATCTGTTAAAAGAAATATGGGGACATAGTTACTCAGATCAAACACAGTATCTGAGGGTATTTGTAGCACAGCTAAGGAAGAAAATTGAAGATGACCCCACTCATCCCGGTCTTATAATTACCGAATCAGGAATTGGCTACAGGTTCGGGGAATAGATAGACTGAAGGAAAAAGTTGAACCATACGCTCAATATTTTAAGTAGCAAGAAAATAACTTTCCCCTCCACCACATGCCTCCCTGCAGGCTGGCTCCTTCGCTAAAATCAGTCACTGGCTGATTTCTTAACGCTCGGCCCCCCTTTAGACGCCACATTACAGACATCAGCTCTGAAGGAGCTGAACCTGAATTGTAAGTAAAGTGCTTATCGTCAATTTTAATCCCCCACATCAACTTTATTAAGCCCCTTCAGGCATACGCGTCAACTTAAGAATCAGTTTAAGACTGACAATTATCTAATTAGCAGAAATCCAATTAAATAAGTTTTCCCTCATTTTGAAGCTAATCTTTCATAACATCTTGTTTAATTGATAAAGGGATCCTTCGCTTCGCTCAGGATGACAGGTCATTAGCGAATATATTGGAAGAGGGGGGAGAAGCAGCGAGCCGCCATTTAGCTAATCAATAAACTATGAAGCATGCCGGATGGCGGCTCGCTGCTTCTCCCCCCTAAACCAGACTCAACTCCGCTTGTCATCCTGAGCGAAGCGAAGGATCCCCTTCATGCGAGCAGGAATTCTTCTTCATTTTTGAAGGATACCCCACCTTCCCATCCCTACAAAGATCTTCCCATTCCCTGTTAAACTCTTCGATAAGACTTACCTTCTTTATCCTGAGCATTCCTTTTATTTGCTTTTCTCGCGCAATTGCTGATTCAACCTGGGGAGGAAAGTGGTGGAGAGGAAATGTAAATAATTGCAAATCAGCTGTATGTAGTTTAGTTCAAAAGCCAACCTACTCCTTAAATTGACGCGCATACCCTTAAGGGCTTTAGGATCATTGTGTGGCGCAAACCTCCGGCTTGCGCCGGAGGTTATTAAAATCATGCCACATTTGTGGCATTTTCTTTAAGTCCCGTCAGGACTTAAATGATTTACGGGTGATACACTCTTTATAAAATCTTTATAGATCAAGGGTTAATCATTACAAAATGTTTATAAGATATGTTACAATTTTGCGCGATATTATATTACTAATTTTAAAGGCTACTAGTATTCTAAATATAAAAAAATGAAAACCTTTTTATTGATATTAGAGCTTCTCGGCGGTTTAATCGTGGTTTTTGGAATTGGATATCTGATAAGTCGTATTTTCGGATTGGATAAATTTTTCAAATCGTAACCTGTTCATTGAAAAAACTTTGCAATTCTGCTCAAATTTTCTATTTCGGCAACGTAAAGAGGAATTCAGTTCCTCCGCCCGGCTTGTTACGAACCAGGATTTCACCTTTATGAAGCAAAATTGCATTTTTGACTATTGCCAGTCCAAGACCTGTACCACCACTTTTTCTGGATCTGCCTGAATCAACCCGGTAAAACCTTTCGAATACCCTTGCCAGATGTTCTTCAGGTATTCCAACACCATTATCTGAAAATGAAAAATGATAATATTTTTCATCCTCGTAAAAAAGACTGATTTTAACGACACTATTTTCTCCGGCGTAATTTATGGAATTTTCCAGAAGGTTCTGAAAGATTGATAGAAGGAGGGATCGGTTGCCATTCACATAAAAATCTTTTTTGAGATCACTTTCTACCCTCATATTCCTGAATTCAATCGCTGATTTAAAATTGTCCCTTACCTCAGAAATGACGTCAATAATATTAATTTTTTCGAATTTAAAATTACTTCCTGCTTCTTCAATCTTATTGAGAATTCCTATATCATTTATTAATTGAGTCAGTCTGTCCGATTGTGCGAGTGCCTTTTCAAGGAAATGCTTTTGTTTTGCTGCATCAATGTTCTGGTCTGTCAAAAGAGTCTCAATATAACCCTTGATAGATGAAACCGGAGTTTTAAGCTCGTGAGCGATGTTTGAAGTCATCTGTTGTTTTATAATTCTGTTTGCTTCAGCAATCGTTATATCGCTCAGGATGATTTCAAAGCTTTCGTCCTGAAAGAGTACGCATTGAACTCTGAAATACTTACCATTCCTGTTAATCTGATATTCCATTCTTGGGATTTCACCGGCTCTTTCTTTTGTTTTTCGGTGACTTTCCACGAATTCCAGAACTGGTTTAAAATCGGTTATTTTAAAAAAGTTCGAAGATGAAATAGTAAGTTCACCGGAAATTATGTTCATATACTGAATGAAATGGTTATTGGTTAATACCTTATCATTATCGCTTGAAAAAAAGGCAACACCTTCATTAAGAACATTAAGATGATTAAAAAGTTTCTCTTTTTCGACTGACAGATCATCTTTAGTTTTACGCAGGTTAGCGTAGATACCTATTATTTCTTCACTAATAATACCGAGCTCATTCTTTGGGAATGAGATATTTGGGTCTAACGGATCATTCCTGTTAATCTTAACCGCAAAATCCTTGAGTTTGGTAACGGACTCTGCAAACTTATTTGTTACTAATAATAAAAGGATCCATATCGTAATAAATGAAAAGAAAATGACGACAAGAAACATTTTTCCTGTTGCAAGGAAATTTATAATATTGACATCATAAATGACTGCGGCTCTTATATAATATTTATTATAGAATCTGCAATAATAATAATAGTCAATCCCGGTAGTTCCTGAATTTCTGATTGCTGTACCAAAATCAGAATACGTGGATTCCCTTACTTCGGGTCTGTCCTTATGGTTGGTCATTGTTGCCCAGTTTCTGATAAAACTATCGTATAGCACGGTACCGGCATTCCCAATAATAGTAAGTCGTAGTTCATTCTGAGGTAATATTCTAACGAGAGAATCTACAATATTATAATTTCCCTTTTCATAGATATTGTTTGCCTTCAGGTAATTGTCGGTAATTCTGGTTATGTTGTAAAGTTCGTCATTTAGTGTTTCAATCCTGTACTTCTTTTCACGGTGATACATGTATAAAACAATGACCAGGGTAAATATTATAAAAACACCTATGTAGTATAAAAAGAGCTTATTCCTGAACCTGCTTCTTACTATCATTTTAAAGTATTAGTTTAAACATCAGACCTCAAAAAAATATCCATACCCGGTTTTGTTTTTCAGGAAGGAACCATATTTACCCAGCTTGTTCCGGATACGGGTAATGTTTACATCCACAGTCCGGTCTGAGACGATTATATTACCTCCCCATATTCTTCGAAGAATATCTTCCCTGGAAAATACCTGCCCGGGACTTTCAAGCAACAATAATAAAATTTCGAACTCTTTCTTAGTGAGGTCAACCTTTTTGTTATCTATTAAGGCTCGTTTCCTTACATTATCAAGTTCCATATTTTCGAACTTCAGTATCTCGTAATTCTTCTTCCTTTCTGATTCCGATCTTTTTAAAACGGCTTTAACTCTTGCCATTAATTCATTGATGGAGAATGGTTTGGAAATATAATCATCAGCACCAAGGTTAAAGCCTGTGAGTATATCATTTTCAGTATCTTTTGCAGTAAGGAATATTATAGGGGCCTTTATTTTAAACTCTTTTCTTAATTTATCTGCCAGTCTGAAACCGGATACATTGCCCATCATAACATCAAGAAGGAAAAGGTCAAAATCATAAAGTGATTTTTTTAAAGCCTCTTCTGAAGAATGCGCAACATCAGTAAGAAAACCTGCATTATTCAGGTTGAATTGAAGTATCTCACATAGATCTTCCTCATCATCGACAATCAGGATTTTTTCTGCTTTGGTGTCCATAAAATTTAACTTAATCGCGGACTGTTAGTGTATTGTTATTTTGATCTTTTTTATTAAGGCCGGAGTGCCTGACGTCTGTACCCTTTAATGAATAAATTGTAGCCTCAGCAATATTAGTTGCATGGTCACCTATTCTCTCAATATTCGTAATTATGTTTTTTAATTCAGCATAACTTAGGAGCATCTTCCGGGTCTTCTCAGTCATCTTAGCCTTTGAAATACTGTTTATCAGAAGTTTGCGATTCATCTCATCAATTACTGAATCATTCTTGATTGTCCATATTGCATAATCCGTGTCACTGTTTACAAAGGAAAGCAATGATTTTTCAACCATGATCTTACCTGACAAAAGCATGTTAAGAATCAGTTCAGACATTGCTTTATATTCATCAGAATCCCTCAATGTTCCAAGCGCATAAGCAATATTCATAACTATGTCCCCAATCCGTTCCAGGTTGATTGTCATCCTGTAAACTGAAACTAATTTCCGGATATCAGAAGCAACCGGTTGATATAAGACAATTGTATTTATGAACTTGTCACTGATTGAAACTTCATATTTGTCAATTTCATTTTCATTTTTTTTAATTCTGACATCCAATTCTTGTTGTTCGGAAGGATCACCTGAGGTCATAAGTTTTTCAATCAGACTCAATTGAAGAAGAACTATGTCAGCCATATCTTTGAAACCATTCATTATTTCCAGGATTGATTGTTCCTTTTTTGTGCCCATATTTTGAAAAATTTTTACAAGTTAAATAATTATGCCGATTTTAATATTCTATCCGAATTTACCTGTAAGATAACCCTCTGTACGTGGATCTTTAGGATTGGTAAACATCAGATCGGTTTTTCCATATTCAATCAGCTCTCCCAGATACATGAAAATTGAATTATCGCTGATCCTTGCGGCTTGTCCCATATTGTGAGTAACCAACAGGATTGTATAGTCTTTTTTAAGAGAGACAAGTAAATCTTCTATGCTTGCCGTTGCTATCGGATCAAGTGCGGAGGTAGGCTCGTCAAGTAAAAGTACCTCCGGATTAAAAGCAAGAGTTCTTGCAATACAAAGACGCTGCTGCTGACCCCCTGAAAGAAAAGTTCCTTTTTTAAAAAGAGAATCTTTTACTTCATCCCAAAGAGTTACATTGATCAAAGTGTTTTCAACAATGTCATCACGCTCACTTCTCTTTAATTTGATTCCGTTTAGTTTATATCCTGAAACAACATTATCATAGATGCTCATGGTTGGAAAAGGATTTGGACGTTGAAATACCATTCCTATTTTCCTTCTTAATTCCGTTGTTGACATTCCATGGATTTCTGTTCCATCAAGATAGATTTCCCCTGTAGTTCTGACATTCTGATATAGCTCATGCATTCTGTTAAAGGCTCTCAGAAGGGTGCTTTTACCACACCCTGAAGGGCCCATTATTGCCGTAATTGCCTTACTTTCAATATCTGTGCTTATTTTTTTAACAGCAAACCTGCCTTCTTCATATGAAATGGACAGGTCTCTGACTTTCAGGATTGGATCATTTATATTTATAAGTGGTTCTGTCATCTTTTGTTACCATTCTTAATATTAGCGGATATCCTGCGGGAAACGATATTTAGTGTTAGAACAAGTACCATCAGAAAGAGCGCTGAACTCCAGACAAGGTTCACCATGTTTGGGTCATTATAGAATTCCCAGATAAGAAGAGGCACTGCACTCGTTGGTTTTGTGACGTGATAATTTATTACAGAGCTGCCCAATGCAGTCATCATCAACGGAGCAGTCTCCCCGAGTATTCGCGAAAGAGAAAGTAATATTCCCGTTGAAAGTCCGCTTAGTCCGGTTGGAATGAGAACCTTTAAAATGACCTTATAGTATGGAGCTCCCATAGCAAATGCAGCTTCCTTTATTTCATTCGGGATCATTTTCATAGTCTCTTCCGTTGACCTGATTATCATAGGAAGCATCATAACGGAAAGTGCTACGCTCCCTGCAAATGCAGAAAAACCATGCGTAATATTTTTGACTATCCACAGATACGATATAATACCTAAAACGATTGAGGGCACACCCTGGAGAATCTCTGAAATGTTCCTGAGAAGATTTGAATAACGACTTCCCTGATTCTCATAAAGATATAAACCTATCATTATTCCCATAGGTACCGACAGCAATGAAGCCATAAGAACAATCAGGAATGTTCCAGTAATTCCGTTGGCGATGCCGCCCGGTATAACTTCATTATTGGCTATTGCTGTCATAGCCTGTAGTGAATCGGGAGATGTCTGGGTAAAGAAATTGAAATTAATCTGTCCGATGCCGTTTATGATTATTTTGCTTATTATGAAAATAATTGGAACTACTGTCAAAACTGACATGGCAATTACAAGACTAAGAAATATTTTATTTTTCTTATTCCTTTTTTCAGTTTTAACTTCCGGGTATAGTTTATTTGTTACCATAAAATCAGCATCTTATGTCAGCTTCCTTATGATATATTTACCAATACTGTTCGTGATCCCTGTAATTGCAAACAAAAGCAGGCCGATTGCGATCAGTGCGCTGAGTTTAAGCCCTGATGCTTCTCCGAATTGATTTGCGATTATACTTGCCATTGTATTTCCGGGAGCAAACAGACCTGAAGGAACACTATTCGAATTCCCAATGAGCATTGTAACGGCCATTGTTTCTCCGAGCGCCCTTCCAAGAGCCAATATGTAACCGGCAATAATGCCCGATCTTGCATTCGGAATTATCACATTAAAAATGACTTCAAGTCGTGTAGCTCCAAGAGAATATGCAGCTTCTTTAAGTTCCTCAGGCACCATCGCAATAATCTCCGTGCTCATTGAGGTTGCATAAGGTATTATCATAAATCCCAAAATAATGGAAGAAGTGAAAATTCCGAATCCCTGATCGCTCAAGCCAAGATTTATTATTATTGGCCTTAAAGTATAAAATCCCCATAATCCATACACGATTGAAGGTATTCCGGCAAGGAGATCAATAAGAGAACTGAGGAGGCTTGAGACTCTTGTATTTCTAAAATACTCTGCGACAAATAAGGATGTTGAGAATGCAAATGGAATGCATATTAACAGAGCTAAAAAAGAAGTGATTAATGTTCCCGCGATAAAAGGCAATGCCCCATAAACTTCACGGCCTTGAGTCGGATCCCATTTATTTGTGACAATAAACTTCAGCCCGAATTCTTTAAAAGCGGGGATTGAGCCTGCAGTGAGGGAGAAAACAATTCCGCCAGATATGATCAGAACCAGAAGTGATGAAGAAAAAAGAACTGTTCTTGTTAACTTGTCGCTATTCATCCATCATATTGCATTATTTAGTTAATAATAGATTTCCCGTCAAATGTTATTGTCCTTAGAATATTCTTTGCTAACGTGGATACTTCGGGTGGAAGTGAAGCATAATTGACGCTTTCTGCAATCGCCTGTGCGTCAGGACTCACAATCCATTCGAGGAATTTAACTATTGATTCAGCCCGGGACAATGAACGACCATCATAAGATTGCTCTTTATAAAGAATAATCCAGGTAAAACCGCTTATCGGATAGGCATCAGCATCAGGAGAATTGGTAACCATTGTCCGTGTGTCAGGTGCTATCTGACCCTTAGCTGCAGAAGTTACTGTCCTGATATCAGGTTTTATGAAATTCCCGGAGCTGTTCTGAACAAGGGCATATTGAATTTTTTGCGCGAAAGCATATTCAGATCCGATATAACCAATAGAACCAACTGACTGACTTATAGTTCCCGCAACACCGGGATTCCCTTTAGCACCGATGCCAACCGGCCAGTTCAAAGACTTGCCAGCTCCAATTTTTTCTTTCCATAATTTACCGATCTTGCTCATATAATCACTGAAAATATTCGTCGTTCCACTGCCATCGGATCTGTAAACTACAGCTATCTTCATATCGGGTAGACCTAATCCGGAATTCACTTCCTTAATCTTCGGATCATTCCATTTTGTAATTGTCCCCATAAAGATTTTCTCAAGTAGTTCAGGTGTCATTTTCAGGTTATCAACACCGGGGAGGTTGTAAGCGATAACAACTGCACCCATACATGTTGGAATATGAACTATTTCTGCCGGCATTTCAGATAAATCCTTATCAGAAAGAAAGGCATCAGATGCACCAAAGTCCACCACTTTGTCAGTCAAACTTCTGATTCCCCCACCCGATCCTATTCCTCCATAAGTAATAGTTATACCGGCCTTTTCATTATATTTTTTAAAAGCCAGGTTGTAGAATGGCATTGGGAAAGTGGCTCCTGCAGCAGTTAAAGTGACTTTTTTATCATCAGATGTGGTTTTATGGCCACCGGTGTTACAGGATACAAGACTTGCTATTATTGCGATTGAGAAAATTATATTCTTCATTTTCTTAGTAATAAATTTCATTAAAGTGTTAGTTTTTAGAATCTTATTTCAAAATTTAATGCCAATGTTGATTTAAAATATTTTGATTTATCGTAAGGAGACCATCCAAGAAATGTAGGTGCAATTTTCACACCTTGTACAGGTGAATAATCAAATCCGGCCATGAATAGTTGGCCGTCTTTATTCATGTTCCATGGTTCTGTCAAATCATGAGTTATAGCTGATTTCAGATAATCATAACGGGTAAATATGCTGAGTTTTTGGGCCAGACCAAGGGAAGCATATAATGAAATACCTGAAAAATCATGGCCATTTATCATTCCGTTGCATTTCTGTTTGTTATACTCAACTCCAGCTTTGAAGCTTTTGATTGAATAACCTCCGTAATATGAAGTTGAAGTCTGTGCATAACCATTTTTCATTATATCAAAATAACCTCTTATAACAAAACCCTTAAATAACTTTAATGTTAATCCAAAAGTGGTTTTAAAGGTGCTATCAAGCTGGACCCTGTTATAACCTTCTCCATTCAGGACTGAAAAATCGAAAGAAATTATTTTTAGGGGAGAATATTCAAATGCGGCACCAAGGTCGGCACTCGGACCGAAATTATATGCATCCTGAAAGCTTTTGTAAATGTAACGGTACCCCCATTGTTTTTCCTGCAAACTGAACTGATCGGTACAAATCATTCCCATCCGAACTGAAAAATCAGCTTTTCTATATTGCAGGTAAGCATTTTTAATAAAAGCTGTCATCTGTAGTTTCCCTACTCCTGGATCGGCTACATCGATATTCACTTTAGATGATATGTTTTTGCTGAAGAAATATTCATGCCCCAGATAAGCTCGTGTGATCTCAAATGCCATAGAATTTCCTTCCTTGTTAAACGAATAATTCACATTGCTGAAAACCAGAACGATGGGTTTTCCATATGGCGTGTATGTATTATCAGATTGTGCATCGATATTAAAAGAAGGAATCTTAATTATCAGGATAAGTACAGTTAATCTGAGAAATAGTTTTATGCTGAGGTTACTCACATCTGTAAAAATTGGTTTTTATCATGACAAAATTGAAACAATATAATTACAGGGTTGTTAAGCACTGAATACATTATTGTTACAATATTTGTTTAGATGATCGTCCCGTTTCTCTGTGAGTTTGGAAATATTCAGGCAGATCATAACACTACCCATGATAACGCGCCCGGAACTAGCGTTTTGCAATTAACAGGAATACATCATATTGCTTAGTTTCAGCATCCGATATTTGGTTGACTATAACAAAGCACTTGCTGTGGTTAACATCCGTAAAACCTTGTCTTGCAACCTGGTTTGACAAAATCCCGATATCGAATCCTTTATGCCCGGTAAAACCTTCACCATGAAATGAACCATCCTCAGGATATAGATCCGCTATAGCCATATAGCCGCCAGGATTTAACAATTCGTAAAATTTTCTTATAATATTCTCAATATTTGTAACATGATGAAGTACCATCAAGGTAAATATGAAATCAAACTTTCTATCTGAATAATCTGTGAGCTCAAGGTCGAAGTTTAATGTTTTTAGATTTTCAACTTTAACGGTTTTAATTTTTTCGTTCATCACCCTCACCATTTCAGGGGAACTATCCATCAGAGTGATCTCTTTCAGATAATCTTTAAGAAGAAAACTGGCTATCCCGGTTCCGGCACCATATTCCAGGGCGACCATCCATTTTTTTAAAGGAATAAGTTTTTTAATCTGATCTGTAATAGCCACAGAACGATCCCAATGCATAGGATTTTTATCCCAGTCGGCTGCTTTTATATCAAATTCGTTCATTTTTTCCTTCATGAAATTTAAAGGTTTCTATATAATGTTAACTCTGATTAAAGATAATCTAACCAGGAATAAAGGTAGCCTTAATTTTTCAGACTTTTAGTTAAATGTGATCAGTGACCCAAAAATATGTGACAAATATCACAGTAATTTGATTTCAATTTTTAATTTTGCGGATTGTAATATGAGTATGTCCAAAGTATCAGATGTGGTTAACACAAAATGTCAGGATTGCGCTGATAAATCATGTGCGACTGAAATGCTTGGTGCGACCGAGTTGGATTTGATCACAAATAACAGGTATATCCGTGAAATCAAGAGGAATACCAATATTCTCAATGCCGGCTCTCCGGTTTCACATATTATCTACCTCAGATCGGGGCTTGTTAAAGAGTACCTGATAAAACCTGACAGCAAAGAGCAGATACTTCAGATAGTGATGCCGCATTCATACCTGGGGCTTACTTCCCTGTTTGGTGATAATATCAATCATTTTTCATATTCAGCACTTACAGATTTAAAGGTCTGCTATATCGATATCGATATATTTACCCAACTTGTAAAGAAAAACGGGAATTTTGCCTTTGAGATTCTGACATCGGTAGGCCGGGAGAATCTTAATAGTTTTCGCAGGTTTATTGCACAGAGTAATAAAAAAACCTATGGCCGGATTGCTGACATGTTAATTTATTTTTCGAAGGTTGTCTTTTCAAGTTCAAGGTTCCTGATACCTTTATCCAGACGGGAAATTGCAGATATGGTAGGTACTTCAAGGGAAAGTGCGGGTAGGGTACTTTCAAAATTCAACGCTGAAGGATTAGTAAGAATATCAGGGAAAAAGGTTGTTATAAATGATCTGAAAAAACTGGAAAAGATCAGCAAGTTTGGATAATATTTTAATAATGTACTTCTTTCATTAAAAAATCGACTAAGATTTAAGTATGACCAGCAGGCGCGAATTTATCAGAATCTCATTTATTGGAGCAGGTGCTCTTGCAGTTAGCCCCGGCGTACTGAAGGCGGCCAGGGCTCTTTCAGCTTCCAACAGAAAAGAGAGTCTAAGAGTTGATCTGAGAAGAACCCCAACCTATTGCGAAGTTTGCTTCTGGAAGTGTGCAGGATGGGTTTATAAAACATCCGAAGGCAGGATCTGGAAAATAACCGGCAATGATGAAGACCAGCATTGCAACGGCCGGTTTTGCCCCCGTGGAACAGGAGGTATCGGAATGTATTATGATGAAGATCGCCTGAGAACTCCGCTTATCAGAACTGAGGAACGGGGCAGGCAGAGATTCCGGGAAGCCTCATGGGATGAAGCGTTGGATCATATCGCCGGTAAAATCAGGGATATTTCAGCGAAATACGGACCTGAAAGCATGGCATTATTCACTCATGGATCAGGTAGCAGCTATTATACCACAATGTTTAAGGCTCTTGGATCGGGTAATATTGCTGAACCTTCCTATGCCCAGTGCCGGGGACCGAGAGACGAAGCATTTTTTGCGACATTTGGGGAGGAAGTTTATTCCCCTGAGATAACCGATATACGCGACACCAAATGTCTTGTCCTGATAGGTTCCCATATCGGCGAGAACATGCATAACGGGCAGATACAGGAAATGTCGGACGCTATCGACAAAGGGGCTACAATTATTACAGTTGACCCGAGATTTTCAACAGCAGCAGGCAAGTCAAAATACTGGCTGCCGATAAAACCGGCTACCGATATTGCCCTGCTCCTTGCATGGATGCATGAGATAATTTATAATGAATATTATGATAAGAAATATGTCGAGAAATATTGTTCGGGTTTTGATCAGCTCAAAGTACATGTAAAGGACTTTACGCCCGAGTGGGCTTATGGTATTACAACAATCAGGCCTGACCTTATCAGGAAAACTGCAAAGGAGATGGCTGATGCATCCCCGGCGGTGATTGTTCATCCCGGAAGGCATGTCACATGGTATGGCGATGATACCCAAAGAATAAGAGCAATTGCCATCCTGAATGCACTGCTTGGTTCCTGGGGCAGAAGAGGTGGATTCTACCGTCCTGCAAAATTCGACCTTCCAGCCAACATTCTCCCCCCATTCAAGGAGCCTTCAAAAAGCTGGCAGGATTTATTTCCAGGGAAATTTCCTGTCGCCAGTTCTCCTGTTACCAATGCCATTATCGACGCATCAATTCCTGAAAATAAACCTGAATATCCCATAAAAGGATGGTTTGTTAACGGGACAAATCTGATTTTCACAGTACCCGATCAGGCAAATACCATAAAGGCAATCCAAAATCTTGATTTGCTTGTTGTTGTGGATACTATGCCAATGGAGATAACAGGATGGGCAGATGTTATCCTTCCGGAATGTACTTATCTGGAGAGGTACGACGCCCTGAGGGTAAGTCCACACAGGCAACCGGCAATTGCTCTAAGGATGCCGGCAGCAGATCCTTCTTATAATACAAGGTCAGGATATTCAATTGCAAGAGACCTTTCAATTAAGCTTGGGCTTGGAAACTGGTTCCCCTTCGAAAATCAAAGTGATCTTCTTGACTGGCAGTTAAAGAAAGCAGGTTCCTCACTGGAAGAGATGAAACAGATCGGCGTCAAAAACTTCAACCGCGATGCTGATGACCTTTACTTCGCTGATGATGAGCCGGTTGAATTTCCAACGGATTCAGGCAAAATTGAACTCTATTCAAAATATTTCGAGCAGACAGGGTTCGACCCTATGCCAAAATATACTCATCATGAAGAACCACAGGAAGGGTTTTACCGTCTTATTTACGGCAGGGCACCGATGCATACTTTCAGCAGGACTTCAAACAATCCTAACCTGACTGACCTGATGCATGAGAACAGTGTTTGGATCAATCCCAAAGTAGCAAAAGAGTGGGGAATAAAGAATGACCAAAGGATATGGCTTAAGAATCAGGATGGAATGGTTTCAGAATTCTCTGTAAAAGTCAGAGTAACAGAGCGTATAAGATGGGATTCGGTTTATATGGTCCATGGATTTGGCCATGCCCGGAAACAGATGAAGCGTTGTTTTGGTAAAGGTGTAAGTGATACCCAAATGATCACTCATATCCTTGTTGACCCAATAATGGGTGGCACAGGTATGAGAGGAAATTTCGTAACATTTATTACTGAAAAAGCAGATAGCGAGGTGGCATCATGAGATATGCAATGGCAGTAGATACAAGAAAATGTGTAGGCTGCAGCGACTGTGTCGTTGCCTGCCAGACTGAAAATGATGTACCTCATGGTTATTGTCGCGACTGGGTTGTGGAAGTAATGGACGGAACATATCCACAGCTTGAAGTTGAGATCAGATCAGAACGCTGTAATCATTGTGTAAATTCACCATGTGTTCGTTGCTGTCCAACGGGTGCAAGCCATATTGTTGAAGGAGGTATTGTACTGGTTACCAGGAAAGAATGCATCGGTTGTGGTGCATGCATTGCATCATGCCCTTATGATGCAAGGTATCCTCATCCTGCAGGTTATGTGGATAAATGTACATTTTGCGAGCACAGGATAAAGAACGGAATGGCTCCTGCATGTGTTGCGGTTTGCCCGACAAAATGCCTTTATTTCGGTGATCTTGACGATCCGAACAGCCCGGTTTCCGCAGTTCTGAAGAAGAGAAAACATAAAACCCTTATACCAGAGGCAGGAACCATGCCTCAATTGTATTTTTTAATTTAATATAATTATCACCGACATATGAAGGAAGAACTTATTGTGAGCGGGCGGATGAATGATATGGTGGATCCTTCGCTTAATATCTGGCACTGGCCTATTCCTCTCTATCTTTTCCTTGGCGGCATGGCAGCAGGGATACTATGCATCGCAGCTGTTTATTATATCAGGGGAAGAGAGAATGATTACAGGACGGCGGTAAGATTAACACCATTTCTTGCCCCTGTACTTTTGATTTTGGGACTTGTTGCACTCTTTATTGACCTGCGTCATAAGCTTTTCTTCTGGCAGCTCTACACAAATATTAAGTTACAGTCACCGATGTCATGGGGAGCGTGGACACTACTGGTTATTACACCTGTATCATTTATCTGGTGCGCATTACATATGAGGGATATTTTCCCGCGATGGGACTGGAAATACAAATGGCTTAAAGTGCTTGAAGAGTTTTTTAATAAGTATAAGAAAACTCTCGCATGGGTTATGCTTATTTACGGATTGATCCTTGGCGTCTATACAGGGATATTATTGTCGGCATTCAATGCAAGACCTTTATGGAATACCTCCATTCTGGGACCTCTGTTCCTGGTATCTGGTCTTTCGGCAGGGGCAGCCTGCACATTATTGCTTTCAAAAGTAAATGAGGAGAGGATTCAGTTTGCAAAAATCGACCTGGTCTTTATAGGGATAGAGTTATTCCTTATAACCCACATGTTTATGGGGTTCCTGGCCAGCACCCAGGTCCAGGTAGATGCAGCAAAGATGTTCCTTGGCGGAGCCTTTACCACTTCGTTCTGGGTGTTTGTTGTGTTTCTTGGTATGCTGATACCGGCATTGCTTGAAATTATGGAATTGAGGAAGTTTCATCTTCCATCTTTAATACCTGCTTCACTAATAATTTTTGGCAGCCTTATGCTGCGCTTTATTATTGTACACGCCGGACAGGCAAGCAGATGGTTATATTAAGTTTCAGGCTGCAGGCCAAGTCATCTGACGTCTGAAATCCTGAGACTTTAAATGAGTATAATGAATGATAAATTTAATAGATTATGACTGAATCAAAAGAAATTAAGAGGACCAGGTATCTGAATCCTTATGTAGGAGGGGTTTTGCTTGGCCTTGTTTTGCTCTCGGCCAACTTTATTGCCGGACGAGGTCTTGGCGCGAGTGGTGCAATAAAAAGTACCGTTGTTTCAACCCTGACAACTGTTGCACCCGCTGCCTCTGAGAAATCAGGCTTTGTGAAGGAATTCCGTGAGTCGCATCAGGGGAACCCGATGAAAACCTGGCTTGTTTTTGAAATGCTTGGTGTTATCGTTGGTGCATTTCTGTCAGGGGCCATTGCAGGACGTTTGAAATTCAAAGTAGAACATTCACCTAAAATAACTTCAGGGAGGCGGCTTATTCTTGCACTTACCGGAGGAGTGCTCTTTGGCTTCGGATCACAGCTTGGACGCGGATGCACAAGCGGATCGGCACTGAGCGGCATGGCAGTCCTTTCGCTGGGGGGGTTCATTACCATGACGGCTATCTTCGGGACAGCATTTGCACTTGCTTATTTCTTCAGGAAAAACTGGATTTAACAATTTAAGAATATGGGACCATTAGTATTAAATAATATAATATCGGAAAACACCAACCTATTCCTGGCATTTATCATAGGAATAGGTTTTGGGTTTGTACTTGAACAAAGCGGTTTCTCCTCAAGCAGGAAATTGGCCGGAGTTTTTTATGGCTACGATACGGTAGTACTTAAAGTTTTTTTTACCGCCGCTATTACAGCAATGCTCGGGCTGCTTTTTTTCAGCCTTTTCGGGTGGGTCGACCTTGACCTGATCTATATCAATCCTACTTATCTGACATCAGCTATTGTAGGAGGTATAATCATGGGAGCCGGCTTCATTATAGGTGGTTACTGCCCCGGGACAAGCGTCTGTGGAGCATCGATAGGCAAAATTGACGGGATTATATTTGTAGTCGGATTATTCCTTGGCGTATTGATCTTTGGACTGGGTTATAGCTTGTGGGATAACCTCTACCTGGCTAAGTTCCTGGGCTCCCCTAAAATCAGCCAGTCACTTGGATTATCTGACGGAATCTTTGCCCTCCTGCTTATCCTGATTGCGCTGGCTATGTTCACAGTTGGCGAATGGGCTGAAAGGAAGTTTCCAGGAGAAGAGTATTAATAATTGATTCCTTTCGCATTGAAGGATTGAATACTTAAAACAATATAAATTTCATTAACATTAATAACTTTAAAACCAAGGATATGAAACCAAGAGCGTTGTTAGCATTATTCATTATTCCTTTAGGGCTTATTATAGCCGCTGTTCCGCAGAACAAGACAAAGCCATACAGGCTTACGGCAGATCAGCTTCTTGAAGAAGTGAATACCAGAACTCAATACATCACGCCTGAAACTGTTGCTGACATGTTAGTCAATAAGGATCCTTCTCTGCAGCTTATTGATGTAAGGAGCCAGGTAGAATTTGAAAAGTACAGTCTACAGAGTGCAATAAATATTCCCCTTTCAGACCTGCTTTCAGATAAATATACCGACATTCTGAACCAGGATGTTAAAATGAATGTCTTCTATTCCAATGGAACAGTTCAGTCTAATGAAGCGTGGATGATAACCAGACAACTCGGTTATACAAACAATTATGTTCTGGAAGGCGGAGTCAACTACTGGTTTGATGCTATCCTTAATCCTCAGAAACCTGCCACTGTAAATTCAGATGAAGAATTCGCAAAATATGATTTCAGGAAGAGTGCCGGACAGGCACTGGGAGGAGGCATGACAGTACAGTCTAATGATAATCAGTCTGCAACGTCTGCCGGCAAACCTGTTATAAAGGCTGCGCCAAAGAAAAAGAAAGCATCGGGAGGGTGCTAAGTGAGATATAGGATTATTCTATTTCCTTTGCAATCGACATTGCTGCTATGGTACCATCTGCCACTGCAGTTGTAATCTGGCGGCATTTTTTGCTGATTACGTCACCCACCGCAAACACTCCCTGAATGTTTGTCCTCATGTCTTCATCAGTTTTGATGTATCCCCACTGGTCAAGCTCAAGTTTATCCTTAAACAATCCGATATTAGGTTTCATGCCTATGAAAATAAAGACTCCGTCGCTAACAAGCTTTTGACGAACTTTGGTTCTCACATTTTCCACCCCGGTAATGATTTTTTCACCTTCCCTGGTAAACGCTCTGGGTTCGTTTTCAAAAAGGATATTGATCTTCGGATTTCTTAGTACTTTTTCCTGAGCCTGCTTATTTGCAGTGAGCTTCCCAAACTGGTGAACAATAGTCAGTTTACTTGCAAAACGCGTAATGTACTCTGATTCTTCAACTGCAGAATTTCCTCCTCCTATTACAATTACCTCTTTGTCATTAAAGTATTTGGCATCGCAGGTGGAGCAATAGGATATTCCTTTGCCTTTAAGTTCTTTCTCACCGGGAGCGCCGGTAAGATTAGGTGTAGTTCCTGTGGCAATTATTATTCTCTTTGCTTTAATTGTTTCATAATCATCGATCACTACCTCTTTTTTCTCAAGATCAACGCTGGTTATGTCAACCGCTACCTTGTAAACAGTTCCGGCAAGTTTAGTTTGTTCACTCATATTGTGGGAAAGCATGTATCCGGCTTGTGGTTCAATAAAACCGGGATAATTTGACACCTCATGAGTTGTGGAAACATGACCTCCGGGCAGAGAATGGTCAATCAGTACTGTGCTTATTTTAGACTGGCTAAGGTATAAACCTGCTGTGAGACCACCAGGCCCTGCACCAAGAATGATTACATCATATTCTGAGACTGCCGGCTTTATCAGTGATTTTATGTTTTTCACTTTTTGATCAGGCAACATACTGTCAAGGTTCCGGATTATTTCTTTTCTTTTTATTCCACCTGTTAATCTGGCAGCAACCTCCTGACCATTATTGTAGAAAAGTAATGTTGGTGAGGATTTGACCCCGAGCTTTTCCGCAAGGTCACGGTTTCCCTGACGGTAGATCTTAAGGAATTTAACATCATTCCCATAAAGATTTGACAGGTCTTTAAATTTAGAAGCGAGGGCTTCACACGGAGGACACTCTGTAGAATAAAAATCGAGGATCACTTTATCTTTTGTCAGTACTTCCTTTTCAAAATCCGGGGTATTTATTTCTTTCATTGATTTAGTAATGATATAAGTAATTAATTATTATCTAAATAAGCATTGAATCCAATTTCCAACAATTTTTGTACCGGACGGCAATCAGGTGAGCAAACTACGCCATTCCTGTTCCTGGCAACTGATCCGCACCCTCCGCCACAGGCAAGCTGCACTGAACATTCCTTGCATTCGGGTATCGATGTCACGTCGCGGGATTCCCATTGTTCCATAATCTTATCTTTAAGAGTTATCTCCGGGTAAAAAGTTCCCAGTGATTCTTCTTTTTTACCAACAGTAGCTGTGCAGGAATAAATATTACCGGTATAGTCAAATGCCCATTCAGTTTTGCATGCAGGACATGAGTCAAAAAGCGGCTCAGGAAGCTCACCGTTTTCTGCAAGAAACTTTGAAACAGAATATGCAGGTTTGTAAAACTCCAGAATATGAGGATGATTCCTGGTTATCTCAAATATGCTTTCGTAAAGGGATATCCTGTCAAAAAGTTTATCCTGAGATACCTGGCAGTGATGTAATTCATAATTCCGTCCGATCTGTGTTTTAAAATGCCGGCTTTTTGTCCAGCCTTTATCGATTGCAAACTGAGCAAGGTCAGATAAATTGGCAATATTTTCTTTATCAACTACCATCCTCAGGTTAACATCAATGTTCTCTTTAAGGCAGGCATCTATCCCTTTTACAATTTCCTGGAATGTTCCGCCGCCTCCCTTCAGGAACCTGCGTTTATTATGCACCGATTCTGTGCCGTCCAGAGTTACCTGAACCTCTCTGATTTTACCTTTTTTTAATATTGGGATATACTCTTCGAGAAAGTAACCATTTGTTACGAAACAAAGTGAAAGGTCAGCATCAACTGATTTATTGATGATATAGGCAATTATGTCTTTTTGTTTCGGACTACTGAGAAGAGGTTCTCCACCAAATAGAGTAATATACTTTCTGCGCGAAGCAAATTCTATTTTTATATACCTGAAGAAAGCATCAATTACATCACTGTTAAGCTCATTCCCGGGATTCTGATACTGGTCCTGATAACAATATGAACAGGCGAAATTGCAGCTGTAATTCGCTACAAAAAAGATCTGGAATTCATCTTTCTCTCTCGAATCTATAAAATCAAGGTATTTCTTCCTGAACTCACTTTTCTCCGTAAGTTCATCAGACATATATCCTTTTTTCACAAGTTCACAAAGAAATGCCTTGTCCTGAAAATCTCCCTTCCTTATTGCCTTCAGTTTTTCAGCATCAGAATTATTGAGAATATCTGCATTACCTGAGAGCAAATTTATTATGAAATGATTTTCAGAATCCCTGATTTTAGAGAATATATTATACTTTGAATACCTCATTGTCTGATTTTAATCACTTTGCAGACTTTTAATCGTGGCACCCTACGACTGTTCTTGATATTTTTGCACAACACTGGGCAACTTTGGCTTTGACCTTACTTACTTTATTTTTAACAAGACTTTTCATAATACTTTAAAATTATTTGATTAACAATATTTCATTAACAACTTTCAACAGATTCTCTTTTGGAAGCGCACCCATCGTAATTTGCGGTTTACCCCTGGCAGGAATGAACAGTAGGGTCGGTAAACTTGTAATTCCAAGGTTCTGCGCAAGAATCCTTTCTTTATCGGTGTCGACTTTAAAGACATCGATTTTACCAGAATATTCTTTTGCAATTTCTTCAACAAGAGGTGAAAGCTGCCTGCATGGACCACAGCTGAATGAAATTGGTTTAAGTGTTTTATCCCGGTAATAGTCCAGCTTGATACCATGACTTTACCTTTTTCATATGGAGCTGATTCTTCTATTATATTCACTGATGAGAACCCTGCTTTATGAAGCTGCTCCAGATACTCGTCGCGGGTCACTGATCCTGCCCAGCATTCTGAAACAGCTATGGGATCGTTCTTGTATTCCTCCGGGATTGGTTTAACAGAATAGATATCACTTACCACAAACCTGCCTCCATTCCTGAGAATCCTGAATACTTCATTCCAAACAGCCTGTTTATCCGATGAGTGATTGATCGTACAGTTTGATATCACAAGGTCCGCAGCACCATCGGCAATACTGATCTTTTCAAGAGAGCTGCTAATAAATTCAACATTTGAACTACCAAGGCGCTCAGCTGTACTCCTTGCTTTCTGAAGCATTCCTTCTGAGATGTCAATTCCATATACAAATCCGCTGTTTCCAACTATCTCTGCCAGCCTGAGAACATCTGTACCACGCCCACTTCCCAGGTCTACACATATTTCTCCTTTTACAGCTTCAGAATAACCGATTGCTCCACCGCAGGAGAGACAGCAGGATGATTCAGCCAGACTACTATACCTTTTATCTATTTCAGAGTATTTCATATTGAGTTGTTAATCTATAATGATGAATAAGTATTTAAATGTTAAACTACCTGCACCTCAGACAAGGTGAATTTGTCACGAAGAAACCAAGCAGACCGCCAGTGACAATACTACTGTAAGGGTTGCTTGTTATAGCGCAAGTACCTGAGCTACAACCGACAAAATAGTAGTATAAAAATCCCCCAAGTCCGCCAATCGCGATTCCAAGAAAAGGTTTCCAGAAATACGAAGACCTGAAGAACTCTTTTAAAGTCTTTGGTTTTGGAGTTATGGTGCAATTTGAATCCATAATCGGGAATATTTAATTTCGGCACAAAAATAAAAATAAAATTAATTAAATCGCAATAATATCACTTAAATCTTTTTAATATCACTATTTTTCTTTTCATTAGTTTTATTCATCAATTCAACCGCACAGGCAAAGCCTTTTGACTTTCAATACAAAAGTCCGCTTTCACAATAAAGACACCCGGGCTAATAATGAAAAAGGGGCAATCATATAATGCCCCTATCCATTCGAGTGTCCCTAAATCTTATCTGCGCCTTGCACCTGGCGTTCCTGACATCCTCATATTACGATTCATAACGTTCGTACGTGCACCGTTATTTACCTGATTTCTGCGAACCTGTGATGCGTTCTGATTACTCGTTCGGGCATTCTGTATTCTGGTCTTCGACGTTGACTGGGAAGGATCCTGTAATCTGGTCTGATCCCTTTTGCGAATCTGATCGCCGGTTCCGGTCTGGTCATGTGTTCGAATATTCACTTCAGTCATTTCACGTTATTGAAATTATGCTAACCCCTCCTGCTGATTTCAGTCAGTGCATTAAGCTTCAATAGTCTGATATCCTTCTCATGTAACTTAATTAAACCCTCCTTCTCAAAGGTTTTAAGCAGTTTGACAGTGCTTTCAGTTGAAATTCCTGCAAAACCGGCAAGATCTTTCCTTGACAGAAGTTGAAAGATCTCCGGGGTTTCCGTTTTCAGGCTATCTATATATATTAATGTGTCTGCCAACCTGCCGTTCATCTGTTTGTACATAAGATTACGTAAGGTATCAAGCAGGTTAGCGTTTTGTTCACAATACCTTTTAATTATGCTGAATCCGAATAATCCATTTTGTTTAACTATTCTGGCTATAGCTTCTTTTTCAATCAAATAAACCTGGCTATCAGTCAGTGCTACAGAGGAATAATTAAAAACATTTCCATAAAACACTGCTGAAAGGCCCACAAATTCTCCTGGTCTGATAATCCTGAGATTATAGTTCTTTGTACCGTCGCCTTCAATATATTGTCTTGCCATACCATTGATGACAAACAAGATATATGAGGCAAATGCTCCCTGTTTACTCAAATTGTCACCTTTACGGAAGAGAACCTGTGTTTTACTGGCCCTGACCAGTTCAGCTTCCTCCTGGAGGAGATTCTGGAAGCAAGGTGCCTGGATATCACAAATAAAATCTCTGTCAGTTTCAAGTATGGTTTTCATTTTAAAAGATTGAATTAAAGGATACAAAGTTAATTTAAATCAATAAGAAAGTTGTCCAGATTCAACCGGTAAGTTGTCCCATTAAACCTTCATTTCTTTTATTCATAACATATTGCAATGTAAATTTGTAGCATAATCTTAAATAAAATGAGCCATGTTATACACTAATTTAAAACACCTCGAATCAGCTGCTGAACTAAAAAAAGCCATCAGCGAAAACGGAAAGGTTATGGTGATCTGCGGTCGAATGGGTCCTATGTGTATTCCTGTTTACGGGATTGCTGAAGAACTCGAAGTTGAATATAAACATGTGAAGTTCTTTGATATGGAGTTTGACAATCCTGAATCACAGATTATCAGAACCTTACCTGAAGTCTTCGGTTTTATGGGAATCCCCTTTACAATTTATTATAAAAATGGCAAAGTAGTTAAAGCCACTTCCGGTATCCAGACAAAAGACCAGATAAGATCAATATTGAATAAAGAATTTTCTATCGCGGTAAAAGCCTGAACAGATGAAAACAAATAACCACAACTTTTACAATTTGATATTTAAACGACAATTATGATAATTAGTATTCTGGCACTTTTATTAGGCGGGCTGAGAAATATTCCCATAATGATCCTTTTAAAAAAATGGTGTTTGCGGAAACCGATTTGTCGGAATCAAAAATAAGGATTACCTTCTGCAACAGATTGGTAAAATTCGATTATAAGTTATGAAAGGTAATTTTAATGAATTAATCAAGGATGTTCGTCCGGTTATTGTGGACTTTCACGCACTTTGGTGCGCCCCATGTAAAATGCAATCTCCCATTTTAAAAGAGATTGCAACTGAGCTGGGGGACAGGATTAAGGTTATAAAAATTGATGTCGATCAGAATATCGAATTAGCGGGTCGTTATAATATACAGAATGTTCCTACTCTTATGATTTTCAAAAATGGAGAAATTAAATATAAACAGGCAGGCGTCCATACGAAGCCTCAATTAATGAATGTTTTATTAAAAAACTTATAAAATGAAAAAAAACATGGGTGTTATTGACAAGGTAGTCAGGATTCTGATTGCAGTAGTTTTAGTAGTGTTGTATTTTACGCATATAATAACGGGTACATTAGGAATTATTATGCTGATTTTGTCAGGAATATTGGTACTTACCAGCATTATTGGTATTTGTCCGCTTTACGTCCCGTTTGGTTTAAGTACTGGCAGGAAAGCATAGGAAACAGTCCGGTTGATAATTACACAACCTTAGTAATAAATTCTGTCGATTTCACGATCAGAATCAGTAAGAAGAATATTTTTGGATTATTTTAAAATAATTCCTAAATTTCCGTAGCCTAAACGTCTGATTCTAATTTTGCTGTGACAAAGGATAATAATCTATCTGTTGATATTTACACAGGTAAAGCCTGGGAAGCAGCGTTGGTAAAAAATGAATTAAAGAAAGAAGGTATTGAAGCGTTTTTAAAAAACGACACTCTTTCAATGATTTCACCAACGAAAAAATCGCCTGATTCATGGAGAGATGTAATCCTGGTTGTTTCGATTTTGGACTATGACAGAGCTAAATTGATCGTTGCCGATTACGAAAAGAAATCGCGGGAAGATTTATTTCCGACCAGGCCATAATCAGTTAAAGCTATTTTCTTTTCTTTTGAATGATGCAGCGGTCCAATAAGGTTTTTTTAGTAAAATGGTAATTTACTTAACTATAAAGAAATAGAATTATGAAATTGAAACAAAGTAAGATGTTTATTCCAGGGATTGTCTTATTAGTTTGCATATCGGATATTTTTGCACAGGACTGGCCCCAGTATCTTGGACCCGACAGAAATGGTTTCTCAGCCCAGAAAGGTATTTTACGGTCCTGGCCTCAGCAAGGGCCGCAAATTCTATGGACTGTTGATGTGGGCATCGGTTTTGGCGGGCCTGTTGTCAGAGATGGTAAGGTCTATTTACTGGATAGAGATGACAAGGTTGGAGATAATCTGAGGTGTTTTGACCTTTCGAGTGGAAAAGAACTCTGGAGTTTTAGTTATGAAGCTCCCGGTTCTGTAATGTTTCCCGGTTCACGAAGTGTGCCAGCTTTAGACGGCAATCGAATTTATTCGTGCGGTCCTTATGGAAACCTGTATTGCATAGATATCAACACTCACAAACCCGTTTGGAACAAGAACGTTTGGACCGATTTCGGCGGTGGTCAGATTCCGAGATGGGCAATTACTCAGTGTCCGTTAGTTTACAGTGATTTGCTTATTTTGGCCTCACAGGCGCCTCAGGCAGGGGTTGTGGCTTATGACAAGCTCACTGGAAAGGTTAAATGGACCACGCCTTCTCTTGGGCCAGTCGGATATGTTAGTCCGGCAATTGTAAAAGTTGGCGGAGAGAGCCATGTTGTCATGATAACCGCTTCAGCTGGTCGTGGAGAAAGCGCCGGCGGTGGAAAAGTCGTTGGAATTGACCCGCTTACTGGAAAAATACTTTGGGAATATACGAACTGGCAATGTGGAATTCCGGTCCCCTGTGCAATTGATGCAGGTGAAGGCAGAGTACTGATTACCGGTGGATACGAAGCCGGTGCTGCAATGATAAAAGTTGAGAAGAAAGCAAATGGCAGCTACGGCGTTACAGAACTGTATAAAAATGCTGATTTTGGTGCGCATACGCAGCCCCCTATTCTGTATAATGGCTACTTTTATGCTCAATATTCAACCAACGAAAGAAAAGACGGCATGGTTTGTATGAGTATTGACGGCCAGATCAAATGGAAAACCGGGAGGTCCCCGTTATTTGATAAGGGGGGCTCGATTCTCGCCGATGGGTTGCTGCTCAGCACCGATGGCAGAAATAAGTTGTATCTTATTGAGCCTGATCCTTCAGCTTTTAAGCCGATCGCGTCAGCAGAGTTGCTCAAAGAAGGAGGAACCGGGTCAGGTAATGATCCTATGGCTTCAAGAGTTGGAGGTGCAACTCAAAACTGGGCGCCGCTGGCACTTGCCAACGGCAAGCTCCTGATCCGCGACCAAAGCCGCTTAATCTGTGTTAAAGTTGCTCAGTGATTCCCATAACACCCACATGATCGTGGGTGTTATTTAAGAATGCGTATATTTTCTGTATGGTTTTATTTAAATTCTTCTTTTTTCATACTACTTGCTTTATCAAGTAGATTATCTAAATAGTCTTGTGTAAAGTCATAGTAAATTATAGGAGCACTCGTTGAATCAGGCAAGACAGAATCATCAGTTTCTGCAAGCGGATTGTATGAAGTGGTCGGACTTTCCGGATATCCAAAATCAAAATATATTATATAGTTTCCCCTCTCCCAAAAATATATCTTATCCATTGCCCATCTTCCTTTTGGCCCAGGGAAATAAACATTTGATAATTTTTTTGACAACCAATCATATTTTTCTCCCTGGCCAAGTAAGGTTGGTGTTCCATATTTTTCTCTGTATAAATCGAATAATCTTTTAAGTTCATTCAGGTTACAATTATATGAAAATCTTTGTTCTCCCTGATTTGATCTGCTACATAGAGTTAATTGAATACTGGTTAACCTTTCATCAATTATATAAGTCCCTCTAAGGTTGACTTTTGCACTAAGAAATGGACTTATTTCTGAAAAATCACAGTATAAGTTTTTTTGTTTATTCCCAAGGAAATCTGTAGTTTCAAAATATTGTAATTCACTAATATTTAGCAAAGAATCCATTATATTTTTTACTTTTAAATAGTCCATATCAAGGTAAAACCCAAGAATACCAATTTTCTCTCCTTGATATTTTGAATTGTATGATTTTGTATTACAGGAAGTTGAGAAATATACTTGAATAACAATTAGAAAATAAACCAGAAAACTGTGTCTGAAACGGATTGATTTCATAATTAAAGGTTTAAAATGTGATCTTAATTATGTGTTAAAGTTTCTCAAGTGCAGACAGGAGATTCCCGAATGATGGCTAATCTGGCGTTTACTTTTTGTTGTCAATCGTCAGGTTCTTCAAGTTGTTTCCAATCACATCCATTTCATTATTAAATCCTCGCATAAATGATTGCCAATTGCATGGGTTTTTTTCATAATTTTCTAACCTTGCCTTCATGTACTTGTTTTGTTGTTCCAGATTAGCAATATTTTTCTTGTAATGGGCATCTGTTGGTTCTGCCGGGTTCTTCAATTTTAAATTCAATTCAGCAATTCGGAATTCATTGTTCTTTATCTTAAGATCTGACTCATATTTGAATGTTATCCACTCTTCAGAGGTTGCCGCATTCTGCTCTCCATTCATTTCTTGTTTGACAAACACATTGGTCAGGTCAGCTTTCTGAATATGTGTCGATGACCTGAAGCCGGGAAAAGTTATTCCTGCTATAAGAGTTGTTGTTACCACGAGGATAAGAATTACTTTTTTCATTTATATAGATTTTACATTGTGAATGAATATTCGCAACACAAAGGTTGTCATGTCTATCAGGAAAAGTGTTACACAATTCTTTAAAAAATTTACATGATTAACCGGAAAAGGGAGTAATAAACTGTGGTCAGGGCTGATTGTATTTTACAAATACTGTGTAAAGTTCCGGAATATAGATACCTTTGCCCCCATTATAAAAATGACTTATTATGATTTGGAAGAAATTGAAGAAAGTGATTATCCCGTTGATAATAGCAAAAATCATAATTCTTGTTTTTTTTGTGTTTAGGAGTGATTTCATCAGTATTTCAAGGGATATTAACTACAGCACTAATTATCAGGAAGAATTTAATAACGATAGTACAGCTTTAAAAAAACAAAAATTTATTCGGATTGTCCGAAATGAGGAAGATCGTGGTATTTCAATAAAATTGCGGGGAAGGAAAAATGCTAAACCTCTCAGGGAAGAGGAAGGGGAAATACCCATACCGATTGTTGACTAAATTAAGGTTTAAATGATTGTCCGTAGATCGGAAAGCTTCAAGGTTGTTCCATACGTTTAAAACCGGGTGTAAACCGGGTTTCCTTTTCTTGCCCTCCACTCAAACAAATTATTATACCCAGATTGTTTATTTTCTATGAATTATAATCGTATTTTTATTGATAGCATAGTCAAATAAACATCACGAATTATTCATACCGGATTATTGTAAGATAATTTCAAAATAATTATGAATTATGAATAGGAAATCATTTTTAGAAAAGTCCATAATGGGTGGTATGTCAATGGGATTTTCAGGAATGCTAATGGGTAAATCATTCAACAGTCCAAAAGATTCATTATCCCGACCATCTGATTTAAAGATTACTGATATTCGCGGAGCAACACTGGCTGCAATCTACGATTTCCCTATTATAAAGATCTATACAAATCAGGGTATTGTAGGTTTGGGAGAAGTGAGGGATGCAGGTTGGATCGCACAGGCGTTGATGTTAAAGCCCTACCTGATCGGTAAAGACCCTCTTGATATAGAGCCGATTCTTAATAGCATCCGTCATCTTACAGGACCTGGCAGATATGCGGGAGGATATTGTGCCGTCGATATGGCATTACTGGATATTGCCGGGAAAGCCCTGGGTGTCCCTTGCTGGAAACTCCTTGGTGAAAAGGTCAGAGACAAGATCGATATTTATGCTGACTGCCCTACTGTCCTGAAGGAAGACAACCTGAAACTGATGATGAAAAGAAGATTTGATCTTGGATTAAAGCATTACAAGATTGATCTTACACCTCCACTGATTCGAAAAACTGATGGTGCGATTGTCAATGGAATACCGACACTTAAAGGGATCGAAACGTGGGGGCAACATGTACTGACAGCACGTGGAGTAATAGGATATAATGTCAGGCTTGGGGCTGACCATTTTGGAAAAATGACAGTTGAAAGTGGAATTGAACTTGGGAATTTTATGTCGGACACTAAATATAACCTTGCATATATTGAGGATGTAATTCAATTTTCAAATTTTAATGCGGTAAATTTGAATAAGCAGATCACACTTGGATCTAAAACTCCGACCCTTAACGGTGAAGACATAAACTTTCTTGAAAATTTCAAACCCTGGATCGAACAAAATTCAGTGAAAATAATACATCCTGACCTTCTTACTGCAGGAGGAATGATTGAGACAAAGAAGATTGCTGATTATGCTTATCAATTTGGTATAAGTACAATGATGCATTGTGCTTCATCCCCGATCGGTGTTATGGCCAATGTTCATACAGCGGCAACAATAAAAGAATTTATATCTCTTGAAAGTCATACAATAGAGATGCCGTGGGTAAATGATCTGGTTGCGGGTATCCCAAAACCTATTATCCAGAATGGCTGCATTCCTGTTCCTGAAGGTCCTGGTCTTGGTATAGAATTTCTTGACGAAGTTGCTGAAAAATACCTGCGGGAAGCTAAGTATTTGAAATATAATGCTGGTATGTTTAATCCAACTCCTGAGTTTGATAAAAAATTGACAATGTATGAAGCCAAAGCAAAAGGGCTTATCGGAGATTATCATCAGACCGGTGGTCCGTGGTGGCATTTCAACGATGAAGGAGTCTATGCTAACCAGGGGGGATCAAATTAAACGACATTTGAAAAAGTATCTTGTTATCCGGCATTCGTCGGCATATCGGGAGTCATTTGAGTTAATATATATGAATAACAATATGAAAAGGCAATACCAAACTATACGAACGCAGTGTATCCCCGTAATTCCCCTTACAAAGTCTTTTTCTGCGATTTTTTTTCTGCTCTTATTTCTCGTAAACACAACAGCAGTTAAATCACAATACCTGGCAAGGTCCTTATCATCTGCGCCGGAAATCCAAATGGACTTGTCAACTAAATCATCGCACTACCATCCATTGTTTGGGCAAGGTGATGATAATTCGTCGTTCATTAAAGGTGCTGTTCGCTACGGTAGCCTGGAAATCGATTCCGGGGGAAGAAGTAATATAGTAAAATATAATAATGAGGAACAGGTTTTATATGTTCTCGCAGGTACAGGCACACTCAACTATAATAAGGAAATTGTGCCTGTAACTCAGAGTGATTTCATCTATATTCCTTCGGGGATAAAATTCGGCTTATCAAATCCGCGCGAAAAGACTTTGTCAATAATAGTTATGGGATTTAAGATCGCTCAGGGTACCATTATCAAACCAACTACCCGACTGATGATTGCAAATGCTGACAATGTAGCCCTACAGGTCCTTGACTCACATGGACCATCGACACGATATCAACTTCTCATGGGTACGACGGAAAGTATCAGAGACAGACTTGCTTCAGCCTACCAGGTAACAAGCTTGTTTATTATGGACTTTTCAGCAGGCGGAACGAATAAACCTCATAAACATGAAGATGAAGAAGAAATCTATCTGGTATTAAGAGGTCAGGGGGATATAGTAGCAGGCGAAACTACTGATGGTAGCAAAAGGCTGATTAATGCTAAGGCAGGAGATGCTTATTTCTATTCCCCAAACACTTTTGTTGGATTTTATAGCGGCAATACCGAGGGAGAAGAGCATGCCAGAATATTGGCTGTCAGATATAAATATCCGGCTCAGTCCAAAGATATCCTCGCCAAATAATCAGCTGAGATTAAACAATCTGGTACTCTCAGATGCTAACAAAAAACACCCACGGGATAGTGGGTGTAATTATCTGATTTTCAGCGTAGCGAGACGGGGGAATGATCCCCGGACCTCATGATTATGAATCATGCGCTCTAACCAACTGAGCTATCTCGCCAAAATTGCGCTCTAACCTCCCGATAGCTATCGGGATGAGCTATCTCGCCAAAATTGCGCTCTAACCTCCCGATAGCTATCGGGATGAGCTATCTCGCCAAAATTGCGCTCTAACCTCCCGATAGCTATCGGGATGAGCTATCTCGCCAAAATTGCGCTCTAACCTCCCGATAGCTATCGGGATGAGCTATCTAACCAGGCTCTTTCGTTTTAAGGGTGCAAATATAAATAGTTAAAGCCTGAAATCCAATACGATTTTTTCCTTTTGATTATTTTTTCTATATTGCAAAGAAGTATCCGCACGCCAAACTAATCATAATGAGAATGCAGTACGAACTGGAATATTCCCTTAACTGTTCACCGAAAGTGCTCTTCTCGCGGCTGAGTACCCCCGAAGGATTAAGCGAATGGTTCGCTGATGACGTCACCGTAGATGGCGCTACCTTTACTTTCCACTGGAATAAAACGGAATACCAAGCCCGCCTCATAGCGGTAAAAGAGAATAAACTCGTCCGTTTTGAATGGATCGATGTGAAGGATAAGGAATCAAACTACTTCGAATTCAAAATCAATGTCCACGATCTGACTGGCGACCTGGCCCTTCTTATAACCGACTTCTCAGAACCTGACGAGAAAGAGGATGCGATCTATCTGTGGGATTCGCAGATATCAGATCTGAAGCGGATTCTCGGGATATAACACGGCGCAACGGCGGCTTTGCCGTTTCACCGTAACGCCGTAATGCCGTAACGCCGTAACGCCGTTACGCCGTTATAAAATGACCTATCACTAAATTTATTATTTCACAAAAATCGAGTAGCTTTGCAGTTTGAAAAATCGGACAGCAGTGAAGAAGCTCGATAAATTCATACTGAAATCATTTATAGGTCCTCTCATACTCACATTCTTCATTGTGCTTATCATCCTTATATTGCAGTTCCTGTGGATGTACGTCGATGAACTGGCCGGTAAAGGACTTGAGATAAAGGTAGTTGCAGAGCTTCTGTTCCAGTTCTCCCTTTCCTTTGTCCCTATGGCATTACCTCTTGCCATCCTGCTTGCAGCTCTTATGACCTTCGGGAATATGGGTGAATACAGTGAGCTTACTGCCATGAAGTCGTCGGGTATCCCACTTAAACGAATAATACAGCCGCTTATATTCCTGATCGCATTCGTTTCCGTTATCTCCTTCTTCTTTTCAAATAACGTCCTCCCCTATTCAAACCGTCAGGCCAGAACGTTACTTTACGACATCCGCCGGAAACGACCCGACATAAATCTTCAGGCCGGGACATTCAATAACGACATCGACGGATTCAGCATAAAAGTGACATCCAAAGATCCTGTTACAAACCGACTCGATAAATTGTTTATATATGACCACCGCGAAAACCGCGGAAATACCTCTGTTATTTATGCCGATTCGGGCTACATGAAGGTTACTCCCGATGAAACTGCAATGACAATGACCCTCTATAACGGGTACTCGTATAATGAAATGCCTGAAAGGACAGACGGCGGGTCCCCTGACAAGAAATATCCCTTCAGACGGGACAATTTCAAGGAACAGACTCTTGTTGTTTCACTTTCGGGTTTTGACCTGGAACGTACTGAAATAGATCTTTTTAAATCTAACTCTGCCATGAAGAAAATAGGGCAGCTGACACACGATATCGATTCACTTAATAAACGATATAATAAAAGGATAAATGTATATTTTAAAGAGTTCAATACAGCCTATCTCTATAAGGTAAAAAATCTTCCTGGTAATTCTGATAACTCTTCCAAACCGGCGTCAGCAAAACTCTTATTCGACACGAAAGTTCTTTTTGATTCGCTTCCGGTCGCCGATAAAAAAATGGTATTGACACGAGCTATAGGGAACATTAAAGAAGGGGCAAGCTACCTTACAACCCAGAACGAATCGCTTCATACCGATGTCAAGTTCATAAAAGGCTATGAAATCAACTGGAACAAGAAATTCACTCTCTCGGTTGCCTGCCTTGTCTTCTTTCTCATCGGAGCACCACTTGGGGCCATAATCAGGAAAGGTGGTCTTGGAACTCCTGCTGTCATTTCAGTTTTGTTTTTTGTCATCTGGTATGTTATCTCGCTTTCAGGGGAAAAGCTGGTGGAAGAGGATCTTGTAAGCACATTTTCAGGGATGTGGGCATCCACTTACATCCTGCTGCCGATAGGCTTATTTCTTACTTACAAGGCATCAACTGATTCAGTAATAATGAACATTGACACGTATCTTGCGTTTTTAAGAAAAATTAAGGATTACCTCTACAGGATTTTTATTGTTGGAACACAGAAAAAACCTGCATATGAAGATCAATAAATAAATTTAAAATGAGCGAAATAAAGCTAAATACGATAGAAGAAGGAATTGAAGATATTAAGAAGGGTAAACTTCTTATTGTGGTGGATGATGAAGACAGGGAAAATGAGGGTGATTTCATTTGTGCAGCTGAACTAATTACATCGGAAAAAGTGAATTTTATGGCCAAACATGGCCGCGGACTTATTTGTGCTGCCTTACCTGAAGAGAGATGCGATGAGCTTGAACTTGATCTGATGGTAGGCAAAAATACATCTATACACGAAACCCAGTTCACGGTTTCCGTCGACCTGCTGACACCTGAAACCACTACAGGTGTCTCAGCAAAAGACAGGGCACTTACTATTAAGGCACTTGTCGACCCCGCTACAAAGCCTTCCGACCTGGGCCGTCCTGGCCATATTTTTCCTCTTAAGGCAAAAACCAAAGGTGTTTTAAGAAGAGCCGGACATACAGAGGCTGTTGTGGACCTCACAGGGCTTGCCGGATTACATCCGGGAGGCGCTCTTGTCGAGATAATGAACGACGACGGATCCATGGCCCGGTTGCCTGATCTAGAACGGCTGAGGGAAAAATTCAACATTAAAATAATTGCAATAAGGGATCTTATTACCTACACACTCGAAAGGGATTCAATAATTGAAAAAGGTGAGCGGGTCAAGCTCCCGACCGAATATGGCGATTTTGAATTTATAGCGTTCAGGCAGACAAGCAACGGGATTGAACATGCAGCATTGGTTAAGGGTTCCTGGACAAAAGAAGAACCGGTAATGGTAAGATTGCATTCATCCTGTTTTACCGGAGATATTTTTGGTTCGATGAGGTGTGATTGCGGACCACAGCTTCATAAAGCAATGAAAATGGTAGAATCTGCCGGGAAGGGTGTTGTCATATATCTGAGCCAGGAAGGACGGGGTATCGGCCTGCTTAATAAAATTAAAGCTTATAAACTTCAGGACGAAGGAATGGACACTGTCCAGGCAAATCTTAAACTCGGATTTGGTGAAGATGAAAGGGATTACGGAGTCGGAGCAAGCATCATGAGGGAACTCGGGCTCGGAAAAGTAAAGCTTATCTCCAATAATCCGGTGAAAAGAGCGGGGCTTGAAGGTTACGGAATAAAGATCGTTGAAACTATACCCCTTGAGATTCCTTCCAATCCTCACAATGATTTCTACCTTAAAACCAAAGCGAACAAAATGGGCCATAACCTCACATGCTATAAACACATTGTTAAGGAGTGATATTTTTAGTAGATTTGTTTGATATTTGATAAAAGGATCCGACACTATCTATGAAAAATCTCAGGATTGTATTTATGGGGACGCCTGAGTTCGCAGTAGCATCCCTTGGCTCATTGCTGATGAACGGATATAACGTCGTTGCGGTTGTCACTTCGCCCGACAAGCCTGCAGGAAGAGGAAGGAATATTTCTAAACCGGCTGTTAAGGAATTTTCAGAATCCAGTGCCCTTTCTGTATTGCAGCCTGACAACCTGAAAGATCCTTCGTTCATTGAGAAACTTAAAAGACTAAGACCTGATATTTTTGTTGTTGTTGCATTCAGAATGCTTCCCGAAGCAGTATGGAGTATTCCGGCAAAGGGAACGATAAACCTGCATGCTTCACTTTTACCACAGTACCGTGGTGCTGCACCGATTAACCATGCTATTATAAATGGGGAATCGGTAACAGGTGTCACTACATTTTTGATTGATGACAAGATCGACACAGGCAACATTCTCCTCAGGGAGGAAGTCAATATTTTCCCCTTCGAGAATGCAGGGGACCTTCACGATAAATTAATGAAACATGGTGCCCTGCTGGTAATCAAGACGCTTGAAGGGATTGCAGAGGATCACCTTAAGCCTCAATCACAGACTAACTTCATGATCCCGGGGGAAATCCTGCATCAGGCTCCGCGGATATTTCCTGAAAATTGCATTATTGACTGGAATAATGATCCACGGAGCATCCATAATTTCATACGGGGACTTTCACCATATCCGGGGGCCAGATCTTCTTTTAAAAATGAGAAGAAGCTGATTTCTTATAAGATATTCGAAAGTCAGCCTGAATCTGCCGGACATATTTTTGAACCCGGAAAAATAATTTCAGATGGTAAAAGCTTAATTAAAGTTGCATGCAAAGGAGGTTTTATAAAGATCTTAAGCCTGCAGCTGGAAGGCAAATCGAGACTTAATATTGAAGAATTCCTCAGGGGCTTTAAGATAGCCGGATATTCTTAGGCTTCAATTAAGAGGTTTTGTTTCCTGCAACCAGATTTTCTGACCGGTAACAACAGCAGTGCTATCTGTCATCCTGTTCATTTCCAGAAGACTCCTGAGTTTAACTCCATATTTCTGTGATATGTTATACATCGTATCACCATCCGATGCTGTGTGATAATCTTTACCTGCTTCAGCCTTTTCCCTTTTTGGCTGCAGGTAGAGAATCTGACCGGGGACCATGGTAAAATCATCAGTCAGATCGTTATATCTTGCCAGATCCTTTTTCAGTAACTGGAATTCATTTTCAAGCATTTCTTTTGTATCTCCATCCTTTACAATTACATATTGAAGCCTGTTATTCTCCAATATTCTGGGGGCTCTCGCCATCACATCCCCGAATGTAATTGTTTCCTCCCCTGAAGGCGGCGGCACCGTAGCCACAGGTTTGGAAGCCGGGGGAGATTGTTGTACCGGAGCTTTCTGCTGAGGTTTGGCTGAACTTGCAGTATAGCCCCTGTCGAGATTATCCAGATTGTTCTCTTCTATTTTTCGTATTATAAGATTTGCGTAATCGGGATTAGTTGCGTACCCTGCCCTTTTAAGTCCATGTGCCCAGGCCTTGTAATCGGTTGGATCGAGCTTAAAAAGAAAACTGTATCGCGAACCGGATCTTAGAAAGTCGGAATGGTCGTAAAAAGAATCCTCAGGACGCTGATATTTTCTGAAACATTCATTCCTCGTGTCATCGTGCTTCCTGACGGTTGGCCCCTTCCAATCGTCATGGCATTTTATGCCGAAGTGATTATTTGCCATACTTGCCAGAGCACTCCGTCCGTAATCCGATTCCAGCATCCCCTGTGCAAGAGTTATGCTTGCCGGAACACCTGTACGCCTCATTTCACTAACTGCCAGATCGCCATAACTTGCAATATATGAAACTGCAGAACCGTTAACTCCCGTCGTTTTTGCAGGAAGCCTTCCAGCCCTGCAGGAAGCAAGAAAAGTCAAAAGGCAAAGAAGCGCCAGAATTTTAAAAGTATTCCGTATCACACTGAATCTATTTCAGACAAAAATAAATAAAACGAACACCCTGGGCAACCCTATTTTATTAACAGTGACATTTAACAATACCCGGATTACTTGTCTGCAATAATTGTTAAATTTGCCACATAAGCTTAATCACAGGTTATGCTGACCACCAAAGATATCTCATTCACTTACCTGGAATTTGACAAAACTGAAGAACTTAGTCCTGATGATCAGGAACTTATAAATGCAGCAAAGACCGCAGCCTTGAAAGCCTACGCACCGTATTCGAGGTTCAGTGTAGGAGCTGCAATAAGACTTGAGTCAGGTAAAATTGTATCAGGATCGAATGTTGAAAACGCAGCTTTCCCATCGGGAATCTGCGCCGAAAGGACTTCCCTTTCTTATTGTATTTCTAATTTTCCGGAGGATCATGCTGTAACGATGGCAATCGCGGCAATGAATGATGAAGGAATCTCAGCTGACAATGTCTCGCCCTGCGGCAACTGCCGCCAGGTTATCGCCGAGGAAGAAATGCGTAATGGAAAACAAATAAAGTTAATACTTTGTGGTACCGATAAGATCCGGGTCATTGAGAGCGGAAGCCACCTGCTTCCTTTACAGTTCAGTAAAAGAAATCTTATTGTAAATCATCCCTGATAATAAGCTGAAATCCTGCCCCATGGATATTTTTTATATTTAGTTTCGGGTCCTCGGATAAAAATTTCCTGAGTTTTGTAATATAGACATCCATGCTTCTGGCAGTAAAATAATCATCAGTACCCCATATCTTCTTCAAAGCCATCTCCCTGCTTATCAATTCATTCGGATTTATAGCTAACAATTCAAGCAATTGTGCTTCTTTGGGAGAAAGCTTCTTTTCATCGTCACCAGAGGTCAGTGTCCTCAACTTTGCATTGAATACGAATTTCCCGATCTCAAAAATATCTTTGGTGCCTGTCTGGAAATCGCGCCTTGCAAGTATTGCACGGATCTTAGCAAGCAGTATATCCGTGTCGAACGGTTTAGTAACATAATCGTCCCCACCCGATCCGTAACCCTTAAGAACATCCTCTTTCAACTTTTTTGCAGTAAGAAATACAATCGGAACAGCATTATTTATCTTCCTGATCTCACTGGCAATTGTAAAGCCGTCAACATGAGGCAGCATGACATCGAGGATGCAGATTTCGAAAGCCCCTTTCCTGAAATGCTCAACTGCATATTTTCCATCGTCGACCCAATCAACTGAAAAATCGTTTAGTTCAAGGTACGATTTGAGAACGGAGCCAAAGCTCAGATCATCCTCAACTAGAAAAATCTTTACTGGTTTCATATCTGTTTAATTTTCCCAGTTAAAGGGTAAAAATATTTCGAACCTGCTTCCCTTTCCTGGTTCACTTATAACGTTAACAGTACCCTTATGGGCATCTATAATTGCTCTGACATAGTTAAGTCCCAGGCCAAATCCTTTAACATCATGAACGTTACCGGAACTCTGCCTGTAAAACCTTTCGAATATCTTGCTCTGAACACTTTTAGTCATTCCGATTCCCTTATCCTCGACAGATAATATAATCCCTTTCTCGTTGTTCTTTGTTTCAACGGTGATGTCGGGTGTTTCCGGTGAATACTTTATTGCATTGTCAAGCAGGTTGTTCACCAGATTTGTGAGGTGCTCATTATCGCCGTAAATTACGGGTTCCTGTGCATTAAGATTCAGGTTGATTTTACCGTTCCTCTGGTGTACCTGGATCTCGATTGTATCAACTGCTCTTTCAATAACTGAATGAACCGAAATGTTTTCAAATTTAAACTCTATTTCTCTTTTATCAAGTGAAGCTATCTGAAGGATCGTCTCGACCTTCTTGTTCATCCTGCTATTTTCCTTTTTTATCATGCTTATAAAGTGCCTGATACTTGATTCGTCATTTATTACTTTAGGATTTATTATAGTATCGGCTGCCAGAGAGATTGTTGCAATGGGTGTCTTGAATTCATGAGTCATGTTATTTAAGAAGTCGGATTTCATTTCGGCAATCTTTTTCTGTCTGATAATTAAATAAAGGCTTAAGGCAAATGTTGCAAGAATGATCAATGAAAAGAGAAGTGAGCCTCCAAGAAGCCAGGCCATTGATCCAAGGACATAATTTGTGCGTTCCGGAAATATGACAGAAAGAACAAGGTTTTGCCGTATGATATTATCTGGGAATAGCCTGACCCTGTAATTACTGTTGAGAAAATCATTTTTTTCGGACTTTTTAAAAGTACCGTCTTCCACTTTCCCGTTCTTTATAAGGGCAAATTCAAATGGAGTTTCAATCCTGGAAAACATGAAAGAATTCTGAAGAGCGTACCCGACCTCGTTCTTGTTCAGTTCCATAGTTTTTTCCCAGGTGTAGACTTCGGAAATCATCTGATCGCTCATGTAACGGAATTCATTGGCTCTCCGTTTCGCCCAATCAAGAAAATCCTTCCTTTTAATATTTACGGGTGGTAAATAAGTATTCTGGTCATTATTTCGTCTTACAACATTTAATTCACCAGGTTTATCAGGAGAAGTGATCATATAAGTTCCAGAATCAGCAAAGAAGGTAGTATCGTTATGAGAAACAACAGGTTTGTTAAGCTTCATGTTGCCGGTTGAATCAATAGTACCAGTAACTGACTGACTTGTAACACTGTAGCTAACCCTGTTGCCATCCTTTGATGAATAGCTTCCGACACTTAAATAGCTTGTAATATTACCTGAAGTATCGGGCAGCGACGGATCACTAAACATAAAATCATTAAAGAAACTCATCTTCCGGTTAGCCTCGATAGTATTTGCAGCATCATTCAGGCTGGCTATAACAGCCCTGTTAAAATTTTCATTGAGTATATTCAGTGCGTTCCTTATCCAGACAATCTGCACCCAGATTATGCCGGTCAGGGATAACAACATCATAAAGATTAATACTATGAACTTTCTCTTGCTCATAACGCAAATTTAAGTTTTTACGCGGTTTGACGTTCAGTTTTTAACTTTTCCTTAACTCTAATTAACTTGATTTTAACTGGATATGGCTGAAAGCATGTTAGTTTTGTATCTAAATCCAAATAATGCAGCCATGAAAGGAATAAAGATTATTTTTCTAGCAATTTTTGCCGGCATATTACCATCTTCACTAGCATCGGGACAGGATAAAAAAAATGAGGAAAAGGTGAAGATAGTAGTAGTCGACGATTCAGGAACAAGGACTGTGGTTGATACCACCCTTTCGTCTGACCGGACTATTGATTCTTTAAAGCTGAAGGACGGAAGTGAAAGCAAACTTGGCATCGAAAAAGGACCTGAAACACAATCAGTCAAAAAGAAATAACTTCCGTTTTTGTTTTCATGACAACCAGGAGTGAGTCGGGTAATCCCGGCTCATTTTTTTATACATCGGTATTTTTAAAAAGTTTCCAGACATCTCCGTCGGGGAAGTGGCCGGTTATAGTTATCTTTTCTTTTTTTACCGGATGTATGAATTCGAGCCTTCTTGCAAAAAGGCTGATACTGCCATCGTCATTCGACCGGGAATATCCGTATTTCAGATCACCTTTAACGGGGCATCCTATTTTTGCAAGCTGAGCCCTTATCTGATGATGCCGGCCCGAATGAAGTTCAATTTCAAGCAGGAAAAAACGTTCCGACCTTCCTGCAATCTTGTAGGTCAGTTTTGCCTCTTTTGAGTCTTTTACTTCATTATCATACACGTATGTCTTATTTTGCTTCTCGTTTTTTTTCAGAAAATGAGTCAGCACTGCTTCATCTTCGGGAGGACGTTCTTTTACAATGGCCAGATAAGTCTTTTTGACCTCCCGTGTCCGGAATATTTCATTCATTCTTTCCAGTGCTTTCGATGTGCGGGCAAAAAGTGTCACACCGCTGACAGGCCGGTCGAGTCTGTGAACAACGCCAAGAAAAACCTCTCCCGGCTTATTGTATTTTTTAGCAAGATATTTCTTTATCTCCCCGTCAATTGAAGAATCACCGGTTTTGTCACTCTGCGCCAGATCGGATGATTTCTTATAAACAGCAATAAGATGGTTATCCTCATATAGTACTTCAACCATTCCTTAAAAACCTAGTATTGTTCCTTTTCATTTGGGAAATTCTGAGTCCTGACGTCATTTATGTATGTCTGAACCGCACCTTTGATCTCAGCATAGAGATTATGGTAGCGTCTCAGAAAACGAGGTGAGAATTCCTGGGTAATGCCAAGCATATCATGAAGGACGAGAACCTGGCCGTCAGTTTTGCCTCCTGCTCCGATACCAATAACCGGGATCTTCAATGTTGTCGATACTTCTTCGGCCAGTTTGGCCGGGATCTTTTCAAGAACAAGAGCAAAACAACCGGTCTTTTCAAGCAGACGGGCATCCTCCATAAGTCGTCTTGCTTCTTCTTCCTCCCTTGCCCTGACAACGTAAGTACCAAACTTATGGATCGACTGGGGTGTAAGACCCAGGTGACCCATCACAGGTATACCGGCTGACAGGATTCTCTCGACCGATTCTACAACCTGCTCGCCACCTTCCAGTTTTACCGCCGAAGCACCAGTCTCCTTCATTATCCTGATTGAGGAAGCCAGGGCTTTTTTTGAGTTTCCCTGGTAAGTGCCGAACGGAAGATCGACCACAACAAGCGCCCTCTTCACAGCCCTTACAACCGATGCTGCATGATAGATCATATTATCAAGCGTAATTGGTAGTGTGGTGTCAAAACCTGCCATTACGTTCGAAGCTGAATCACCAACAAGGATGACATCTATTTCAGCTTCATCGAGGATCCGGGCGATAGAATAATCGTATGCAGTAAGCATGGCGATCTTCTCCCCCTTCAGTTTCATCTCATTTAAGACATGAGTTGTAACTTTTTTGACAGTATCATGTACCGGCATATTCAAAATTTTTTAATAATGATCACAAAGTTACTTATTTGCCACGGATGAACTATCCTTCCTTTCATTTCTTTTTAACAGGGAAGCCACGAAACGCCAAACTGTCGTTTTGTCATATATCTGTGATGTCATAATTGCCTCAAAATTCCATATTTACCTAATGGCATAATCATTGCATATCAGAAAGACGTAAATTGATAATTCTTAAAAAAGTAATAAAATGGGAAAAATAATAGGAATTGACCTGGGAACAACAAACTCATGCGTTGCCGTGATGGAAGGAAATGAGCCAGTAGTTATCCCGAACAGCGAAGGAAAGAGAACTACTCCTTCCATCGTAGCATTTGTGGAAAACGGCGAACGTAAAGTTGGCGACCCTGCCAAACGCCAGGCTATTACCAATGCCAGAAAAACAGTTTACTCGATAAAGCGGTTTATGGGTGAGACATTCGACAAAGTCAACACCGAAATCAAACGTGTTACCTTCACCGTTGTTAAGGGTGACAACAACACCCCAAGGGTAAAAATCGACAACAGGATGTATTCACCCCAGGAGATATCGGCAATGATACTTCAGAAAATGAAGAAAACTGCCGAGGACTATCTGGGTCAGGAAGTAACTGAAGCCGTTATTACTGTTCCAGCCTACTTCAGCGACTCGCAGCGTCAGGCAACAAAGGAAGCAGGTGAGATAGCAGGACTGAATGTAAAACGAATTATCAACGAACCTACGGCGGCTTCGCTTGCCTATGGGCTCGACAAGAAAGCTCAGGACCTGAAAATAGCAGTCTTCGACCTTGGCGGAGGTACCTTCGATATCTCAATACTTGAACTTGGTGATGGTGTTTTTGAAGTCAAATCTACCAACGGAGATACCCATCTGGGTGGCGATGATTTCGATCATAAGATAATTGACTGGCTGGCTGAGGAATTTCTCAAAGAAGAGGGTGTCGATCTCAGAAAAGATCCGATGGCACTCCAGAGGCTGAAGGAAGCTGCTGAAAAAGCAAAGATCGAACTTTCGAGCTCTACCACGACGGAGATAAACCTTCCTTATATCATGCCGGTTGACGGTATCCCGAAACACCTTGTCAAAACACTTAGCCGCTCGCAGTTTGAGAAACTCTGCGATAGCCTTATCCAGTCTTGTATAGAGCCTTGCAGGAAGGCACTTGCCGATTCGGGTTATAAAGCATCCGATATCGATGAAGTACTTCTCGTCGGCGGATCAACCAGGATCCCCGCGATCCAGCAGCTCGTTGAAAAATTCTTTGGAAGGGTACCTTCAAAAGGTGTTAATCCTGATGAGGTTGTTGCAGTTGGCGCTGCAATCCAGGGTGGTGTACTTACAGGCGAAGTAAAAGACGTACTTCTTCTTGACGTTACTCCTCTGTCGCTTGGTATCGAAACCATGGGTGGTGTAATGACCAAACTGATAGAATCAAATACTACAATACCGACCAAAAAAACAGAAGTATTCACAACAGCAGCCGACAGCCAGCCTTCAGTTGAAATTCATGTACTGCAGGGTGAAAGACCTATTGCATCCGGAAACAAAACGATCGGCCGCTTCCATCTTGACGGCATACCGCCGGCCCCAAGAGGTGTCCCTCAGATTGAGGTTACATTCGATATCGATGCAAATGGGATCCTTCATGTGACAGCAAAAGACAGAGGTACAGGTAAAGAACAAAGGATCAGGATAGAAGCTTCATCAGGACTAAGCGATGATGAAATAAGAAGGATGAGAGATGAGGCAAAAGCAAATGCTGAAACTGACAGACAAACAAAGGAAAAGGTTGAAAAAATCAACACTGCCGACAGCATGATCTTTTCTACCGAAAAACAGCTCAGGGAATATGGAGATAAAGTCCCGGCAGATAAGAAAGCTGAAATTGAAAAAGCGCTTGCAAAACTTAAGGAAGCTCACAAAGCCCAGGATGTACCTGCAATCGATAAAGCGCTTGCTGAGCTGAATGCGGTATGGCAGGCAGCATCAGAAGAAATGTACAAGACAGGTCAAACTGCCGGTCAGGATTCTTCCCAGCCGGGTCCTGAACAACCAGGCGCCGGACAATCAGGCAGCGGGAAAACGCAGTCAGGCGGCGACGAGGTAACTGATGTCGATTTTGAAGAGGTTAAATAAAGATTCGCTTTAAGAGTCTTAAGAAGAGGATGATAATTAATCATCCTTTTTTTAATTTAATTAATACCCTGATCTGCGATATTATCTGCGTTAATCTGTGCTACCTGTGGGAACCTTCCGAAAGGTATTCATTTCTCGCAGTCGCGGGATCCACATTATCGTAGATTTTAAAGCGGGCATGGGATATTATCCTTAAATCATAATTTTGTACTTTTGTCAGAAATTTCCGGTTTAAATATTATGAATCTCAGAATCATTGTCATCTGCCTGTTTTCTCTTATCACAACTCTGGCAATACCCCAGTCGGATCAAGCCATAAACAAAACTGACAGTTCAGGTAAAAAACAAGGGCACTGGATAAAGAAATATCCGGATGGAAATATAATGTATGACGGATATTTCAGGAATGACAAGCCTGTTGGCGAATTCAAAAGGTATTACGAGGATAAAACTCTGAAATCCCTCCTTGTTTTTAACGATATTGGCACCGAAGCCCTTGCTACATTGTATTATCAGAATGGATTTATTGCCTCATCAGGGAAATATGTCAACCAGCTTAAACAAGGGAAATGGCAATTCTTTTCAGTATTAACCAGGGGAGTGCTTGTAATTGAAGAGAATTACCTTAATGACAAACGGAATGGAGTATGCCGTAAGTTTTACCCCGACAGTACTGTTGCTGAAGTGATTAACTTTAAAAATGACGTAAAGAACGGAGAATGGCTTAATTATCATCCTGAAGGATCCTTAAACTTCAGGACAACTTACACCGACGGAAAGCTGAACGGTAAATTCGAGGCATTTTTCGTTGACGGCAAACCTGAAGTTGCCGGTCAATATAAAAATGACCTCCGACAGGGTATGTGGATAATTTATAATAAGGATGGGAGTCAGAGGTTCAAAACAGAGTATTCCCTAGGAGTTGCAAGCAACTCAGATATTGATATTTACGAAACTGAATACATCGACTCACTCGAAAGAATTAAAATTAAAATAGCTGATCCGGAAAAAACCGGAGAAATATGGTAACCAGAAATCTTTATCCTGCAAGGCTAATTAAGGTTATTATAACACTGATTTTCTTCCTGATCCTGGCACCTATAACAATTTCAGGGCAAGAACCGGTTTATGGTTACTATTACCGTGTATATTTCAGGGATAAGGGATCAATAAATCCAAATGATTTCAGTCTGTCCGATCTGGTTTCTGCCAGAGCGATAGAACGGCGGCAAAAAGCCGGGATTTCTTCAGCTGATTACTCCGATCTTCCAGTCAATGAGGCATACCTTGACCAGGTTTCATCAATGAGCTTTAACTTGCATTGTAAATCGCGATGGATGAATTCGGCTGTTTTTAAAGCTTTCTCACCTGTTGATTTAAATAGCTTCCTGAATCTGCCTTTCGTAAAGGATGTAAAATTAGTAAAGCATCCGGCAGGTAAAAATGCCGGTACCGATAAATTATCATTTACAACATATGCTGATAATCTGCCGCCGTACGACAGGCCGCTTTCTATGCTTAATGGGATTGCAGTTCAGAATTCCGGGTTCTACGGAAATGGGATCCTTATTGCAGTCCTTGATGGCGGATTTCTAAATGCCGATAATATATCTTCTCTTGAGGGACTCCGTAACCGCAACGGAATTAAGGGCACTTACGACTTCGTAACCAATAAAAAATTGGTTTATGATTACCATAATCATGGCACTGCTGTCCTCTCGGTACTTGCCGGCAGATTTCCCGGATTGATTTCAGGAACCGCTCCAGGCGCAGATTACTGGCTTTTCAGAACTGAAGATGCCGAAACCGAATACCCTGTAGAGGAAGATTTCTGGGTTGCCGGCGCTGAAATCGCCGACAGTATCGGGGTTGACATAATTTCCTCGTCATTGGGTTATGTTAGTTTTGATGACCCCCTTATGGATTACAAATATTCAGATATGGATGGTAACAGCGCATTTATTACAAAAGCAGCTGATATTGGAGCCTCAAAAGGGATACTTATTGTTTGCAGCGCCGGAAATGAGAGGTCAGGTACGTGGAAATACATTATTGCTCCATCGGATGGGGATAGCGTTTTAGCTGTGGGCGCAGTTGAAGGAAATAACCTGATCGCCTCTTTTTCTTCAGCTGGTCCGTCATTCGACCGGAGAATAAAGCCTGATGTCGTTGCACAGGGCGTCAGCGTCCCGGTCCAGGTTCAGACTTCCAGTATCAGCAGATCGAACGGCACTTCCTTTTCCTGTCCGGTAATAAGCGGGTTGTCAGCCTGTATCATGCAGGCAGTGCCAAATGCAACCGGTTACGATATAATTTCTGCAATCCATGAAGCATCTGACAGGTATCTTTCGCCGGATTCCCTATACGGTTACGGGATCCCCGATATGGCAAAGCTGATTGTTAAACTGCAGGATAAGCTTGCAATAAATACTTTGAGTGGATCTGTGGTAAGTCCCAATCCCTTCATGGATATACTGACAGTGACTTTCAGGGAAGTTCCGCAGAGCGTCAGGATTGAGATTTTCAGCGCCAACGGAAGGTTGATTATCGAAAAGAATTACCGGAATTTTATAAGCCGCTCTTTAGTCATTCCAGGTCTTGAAAATATTAATGATGGCCTCTATTTTATCCGCCTCACTACGCCCGGCGGCACATTCATTCATAAGATATTGAAGTTAACCAGGTGATTATGAATGAAAAACTCTCTCTGACCGAATTACAGCTTATCATTAAAGATTCCCTTTACATGGCATTACCCGGTACTTATTGGGTAATTGCTGAAATATCAGATATTAATGAGAACTACTCAGGCCATTGTTATCTTGAACTGGTTGAAAAGCACCCTGATGAGAAGAGTTTAAGAGCACGTGTAAAAGCGGTGATATGGAGCAGCAGGTACAGGTTCCTGAAATCTTTCTTCGAAAATACAACCGGGGAATCCCTCAGAGAGGGGATTAAGGTACTGATCAGAGTAAAAATTGAATATCATGAAATTTACGGTTTAAGTCTCGTAATCACAGATATCGACCCCACTTTCACACTGGGAGAGATGGCATTAAAACGTCAGCAGATACTTAAACGACTGGAAGAAGAAGGTGTGCTGACAATGAACAAAGAAATTGAATTTCCTGTTGTTCCCCAGCGTATTGCAGTCATTTCTTCAAAAAGTGCGGCGGGCTACACTGATTTTATGAAACACCTTAATGCAAACAGTTTCGGATATTCGTTTTTTACTGCTCTCATAGAAACCCCAATGCAGGGAGGCGAAACGGAAGCAGGAGTCATAAAGGGTCTCGACAACATTGCTTCGAGGATTGATAAATTTGATGCAGTTGTCATAATCAGGGGCGGAGGATCACAGACTGACCTCAGCTGGTTCGATAATTACAAAATAGCCTATTACATAACACAATTCCCCCTTCCTGTATTGACAGGGATTGGTCATGAGAAAGATCTTTCAGTTACGGATCTTGTTGCATACAGGGCATTAAAAACTCCAACTGCGGTAGCAGACTTTCTAATCGAATGCATGATTAATGCAGAGAACCGTTTGAATGAATTCAGCTCCGAAATCAAAAGTAATTCGCAGGCTATACTTGAATCGAGCAGGCAAAGGATCGAAAGCTTCAGGATGAAACTCATACCGGTAGCTAAGATCATGATCTCCGAGATCAAGGGAGAGCTGTCGGGGATGATCATTGAGATGATAAATATTGGTAAGGAGTATATTGTCAGGGCGGGCCTTTCTCCTGCTAATCAGAAATCAAGACTTGTTTCAGGGGCAAGAGGGCTGCTTGCCGACAATGATTCAAAGCTTAATCAGAAGAACCAGAATATCATGAGCTCAACCGGAAGGTTCTTTAACGGTACAAAAATAAAGATTGACGCTTTGGAAAACTCGCTCAAAATCCTTGATCCTGAAAACGTACTTAAAAGAGGATACACAATTACCTCGCTTAACGGTAAAATATTAAAGTCGTACAGGGAGCTTTTGGCTGATGATCTGATAAGTACGAAGTTCAGTGATGGGTCCGTTACAAGTAAGGTAGTGAGTGATTTTGAAAATAAGGGAGCAAAATAGAATGCAGAGCGTAGGGTAATGCACCACAGGGCAGGCAGGGCTCGGCTCAGGGCTCAGGGCTCAGGGCTCAGGGCACAGGCGTGTTTAATTAACATAACAATAAAACCATGGCAAAAAAGGAATTTTCTTTTAATCAGGCAGTCAACGAGATCGAAAAGATCCTTCGTAACATTGAGAGCGGGGAACTTGATGTTGACAGGTTATCAGTTGAGGTCAAACGCGCTTCGGAACTGATTCGGCAATGTCAGAAAAAGCTCAGATCGACTGAGGAAGAGATAAATAGCATCTTTAAGGAACTGGCGTAAAAAAAATCCCGCAGAGTCTTTGCCCTGCGGGATACTACTTTACTACCCTAAACCTAAATCCATGAAAAAAACTCAAATAAACGAGGTGATTACAACCTCTTTAAAATTAAACGCAGCTTATTTCTAATTGTTACATTTTTATCGAGTTATTTATTAACAATCTGGTCATTTTGTTAATTTATTTTTCTATTCCAAGAACATCTTTAAAAGCTCTTAATAAAATCTCTTTGGGTAAAGCTCCTAAAGCCATTTGAGGTTGGCCTCCAACAGGCACAAATAATATCGATGGAATATTCCTTATTCCGAAAACAGCGGCTAGTTCAATTTCCTCCTCAGTATTTATCTTATAAATATCGAGTTTCCCGTCAAAATCCCTGGCAAGTTCTTCCAGTATCGGCGCTACCAGTTTACATGGACCACACCAGTCAGCATAAAAGTCTATTACACAGGGTTTAACTCCTTCATACTTCCATTCCTTATTAGTCTCAAAGTTGAAAACTTTTGTAAGAAATGTATCTTTTGTCAGATGTTCCAGCATATTAAAGTTTTTAAAATAACACCTGAAGGAATTCAATGTTCATTGAGGGGCCGATCTTGTGGCATTATTCCATCATTACATCAATGTACGATATAATTCCTTATTAATTGTAACTTTGTCGTCGGAAATTTGATAAACTGTCGTATCTGTATATGCATATATGTCTAAATGACAAGGTTTTCGAAAAAATTTCGGAGGTTGTTACTGCAGAAAATGTAAAGGCATGGGTGATAGGTGGCTTTGTCAGGGATTATCTTCTAAAGAGAGAACATCCCGATAAAGATATTGATATAGTTGTGGTCGGGAATGGTATCGATATTGCCCGTAAAGCAGCAAGGAAACTGGGTTCCCGTATTAAGGTAAGTGTATTTAAGACTTTCGGAACAGCAATGTTCAGATACGATGACTATGAAATAGAATTTGTCGGTGCAAGGAAAGAGTCATATAACAGGGATTCGAGAAAACCATCGGTTGAAGAGGGAACTCTTGAAGATGACCAGAGAAGAAGGGACTTTACAATCAATGCCCTGGCAATCAGCCTAAACCACAATACTATTGGAGAGTTTTTAGATCCTTTTGGAGGTGAGGAAGATCTCAGGAAAAAGATCATAAGGACGCCCCTGGATCCGGATATTACATTTTCTGATGATCCCCTGAGAATGATGCGGGCAATAAGGTTCGCCTCACAACTGAATTTTACGATCGAGGATAAAACATTCAGATCGATAGCATCAAATGCTGAAAGGATATCCATTGTATCACCTGAAAGGATAATTACTGAACTCAATAAGATTATAATGTGCGACCATCCTTCGAGGGGATTTATCCTGCTGGAGAAAGCAGGTCTTCTCACCTATATTTTCCCTGAGCTTGAAAACCTAAAAGGTGTAGAAAAGAAGGACGGTAAGGCACATAAGGATAATTTTCTTCATTCTGTTAAAGTCCTTGATAATATCAGTAAAAAGAGCGATAATATCTGGTTAAGGTGGGCTGCACTTTTGCATGATATCGCAAAGTCAGTAACCAAAAAGTATGTTCCGGATTCAGGCTGGTCGTTTCACGGGCATGAATTTATCGGCGGTAAAATGATTCCGGACATCTTCAGGAAACTCAAGCTTCCTTTAAATGATAAGATGAGATATGTTAAGAAAATTGTAGAACTCCATCTTCGTCCCATCGCACTTTCACAGGAAATCGTTACGGATTCAGCCGTCAGACGCCTGTTGTTTGAGGCGGGAGACGATATTGATGATCTGATGTTGCTGTGTGAAGCCGATATTACGTCAAAAAATGAAGAGACAAAGACCAAACACCTTGAAAACTTTAAACTGGTAAGAAAAAAGCTCCGTGAAATTGAAGAAAAAGATGCAGTCAGAAATTTTCAGCCTCCGGTTGACGGTTTAGAGATAATTAAGACGTTCGGAATTGAACCAGGCAAAGAGGTTGGCATAATTAAAAATGCCATAAGGGAGGCTATTCTTGACGGAGTTATTCCCAACGAACCAAAAGCAGCACGGAAACTGATGCTTGCAAAGGGAAAGGAGCTGGGTTTAAAGCCTGTCAGAAAGCTACCTGACAAAAAGATCAAGTAGAACGGGAAGATGATCACTGAATCCGCCCTGATACCTGTATCCCCTATACGTATTGAAGGTGGTAAGGCCCGGATACCCCAAATCATTTTTTAGAAGAAAATCAGGCCTGAATACCCTGAACTTTTTAGCGTCTGTTGATAATCCTTCTGAACAATTCAGCAGCCAGTCTGAAACGATAATCTGGTCGAGAAATTCCCAGGCACCCATATAACGATATGTTCCCTGATTTGAAGATTTTTCCAAAGCCGTAAGATTAACAAGAGAAAGGGATTTTCCTGGAATGAAGGGTTCAATGCGTTCTGTAACTTTCTGAATGACCGGATCATCAGGCGTGCAGTTAAAATCTCCCATGATTACTATCCTGGAATGTCCTGAATTGATCCTTCCCAAAGAGTCGGCGGCTGACCGGACCATTCCAGCGATTACAGTCCTCAGCGATTCTCCGGCAAGAACTCCTCCCCTTCTTGATGGCCAGTGATTTAAGAAAAGGTGGATAGTATCGTTAAATATTTCACATTTGACATATAGCACACTCCTTGTTTTAAAATCCTCCTTTTTTATTGAAGATGGCGTAAGGGAGCGATGATCAAGGACATGAACAATATCTTTCCTGAAAATCAGACATGCATCAATTCCTCTTTCATCGGGAGACTCTTCATGAATAATCCCATAGTTATAATTAGTCAGGTAAGTACCATAGATAAGGTCCTCAAGTACTTTTCTGTTTTCAATTTCGCAAAACCCCACAATTGCCGGTGGAGTCCACTCACCAGCTGCCATAATGGTCTTATAAACAGAATTTAATTTCTTGTTATATCTCGACTGATTCCATCGTCTCAGCCCGGAAGGCAGGAATTCATCATCGTTCTTGTCAGGATCATTGAACGTATCAAAAAGATTTTCAACATTATAGAACATTATCCTGACAGGAACAGGTTTGCTGTCACCCTGTGAGTAAAGGATAGTTCCTGAAAAAATCACCAAAAGGATTGACCAGGAAATCTTTAAAAAAACCTTGCTAGAATGCATTTATCCACCTGTATCTCCGGGCGCCTGCACCGAATTTTATAGCGAGAGTCAGTTCGTGTGATCCCAAACTTTGTTTTCTGATATCAGTCAGAGTGAAGTCGTAAGCATATGCAAAGTAAAACCTGTTGTAATTAAAGCCAAGCAACAGGATCAGGGCATCGTTTGTTCTCCAGGATAAGCCTGCCCAGTAATCATTCTTAAAATAGATCCTTGAGGTAAGATCGAGTTGAATTGCTTTAAAAAGCATATCGGAAGACTTTATAAATGCTGATGGTTCGAGCACCCAGTTTGCAGAAAGCGGAAACTTAATACCCCCTGTCAGAAAATAATGACCAAGTTCTGATTGCCTGTTTCCGCCTGAGTTTGAGAACCTAACCGATCCACGCAACATGTTGGTCATTGAGAAGCCAACATAATAGCGCCGGGTCGCATAACTGGCCCCAAAATTAAAATCAGGAATGAAGACTGCCCTGTCATAACTATTCAGGTAGGGATCATTTTGATCATAGATCAGGCCGTCAGTATTTATGGAATATTGATAAGCAGTAAGTGCCAGTCCAAACGCAAGATCGCTTGTTTCTCCGGCTTCTGCAGTTCCAAGTGGAATATGATAGGCATATGCAGCCTGAATTCCTGTGCGTTTCATAATTCCATTATTGTCATTAAATACGTATCCTCCGGCTCCTATTCTTCCTCCCTTAGTCGGCCTCACCAGTTTCTTCTTTACAGTTGTCGATTTTGATATGTAGCTGTTGTTAAGAATGCGGGTCTGAAAACTTAAAGCATAGGTGCTCGGAGCCTGGGCGAGTCCTGCCCATTGTTCCCTTACAGTAAGATTTACAGTGGTATAGCCATCACGACCCGCAAAGGAAGGATTGACTAAAAACCCGTTCATAATGTACTGGCTGTACATAGGAACCTGTTGCGCTTCGGATATCCCGAAAAGAAAAATCAGGATAAACGCTGAAAGTACGCTTTTGAATTGGCTCATATCTTTAAATAAATTTTTTACAAATTTTGACAATGTCACCTTATAACGCTTATCACTCCTGATCTGGGGGCAGATCCGTCATTCAGATAAAGTATATAATGATACGAATCTGTCGGAACCAGTTTCCCATTATACCTTCCGTCCCACGGTTCAGCTGATAAATTTCTTGTTTTGAAAACAAGTTTTCCCCACCTGTTGTATACACGGATTTCTGCTTCAGGATATATATCAATATTCCTGATCACCCATTCGTCATTATGACCATTATTATCAGGAGTGATCAGTTGTGGTATCACAAGGCAGTTGAAAGTTCCAGTAAAACCAACTTCTGCCTGGAGCGATTTTGCACAAAGATTCTGATCCGTAACCACAACACTGTAGGTACCCGGAATAATTCCAGTCAGATTTTGAGTTGCTGCACCATCCGACCAGATTATATTATAAGTACCGGTCCCTCCGGTAATTGTAAGGTCAATTGCCCCGTCATCAGTATCGGGACATGAAGCGATTGTGGTTGTGGATGAAAGAGCAAGTTCCGGAGGTTCAGTAAGGGTTACAGCCATATCAAAACTTGCAGAGGAAGCATCTCTTACTGCCAGAGTGTAAGACCCCGCTTGTAAGGAACCGAATGTACCGGAACTTTGCCAGGCTCCTCCGTTAATTCTGTATTCATAAGGTGTTAAACCTCCCCATGCAGCAGCTGTTATCGCACCGGTTGTTCCTCCGTTACAGGCTACATCGGTCTGTGAAACAATATTCAGGGAAAGCGGGATCATGGGTTGGGTTATGGTCACATTGATATCGACGGTACACATATTTGCGTCGCGGAGTGTAATTTTATGGGTGCCGGCTGCAAGTGACACAAATACTCCTGTCGCCTGGTAACTGCCTCCATTCAGGCTGTAACTATATGGTGGAGTACCGCCTGATCCTGAAACAGTTGCACTGCCATCGCTTCCCCCATATACTGTCACGTCAGTTTGCGAAACTATGGTTAATGTAAGTGCTGAGGCAGGCTGGGTTACTGTTCCATTGACATTTATAGTACAGGAATGTGCGTCAGTTACAGTCACAAAATAGTTACCTGCAGAAATACCAGTAATGTCTTCCGTAACGGCGCCGTTGTTCCAAAGAAAAGTATATGGTAAAGTACCACCGGTTACAGTTAAAATACAGGATCCTGTACTGCCGCCAAAACATGCTGAATTAGTAACAACGATATTTCCTGAAAGCTGCGCAGGTTGACCTACAGTGCCAGTTGCACCGGCCTCACAGCCATTTCCGTCAGTTACTGTTACCGTATAAGTCCCGACCGGGATACCATTAAGATCCTCAGATGTCGCTCCATTGTTCCACAAATATGATATAGGCGATAATCCATTCAATGTAGTAAGATTAATTGATCCCGTTGAGCCTCCGAAACAGGTGACATTGTCAACAACTGCGTTCGCAGTAAAAGGACCGGCGGGTTGGGTTATTGAAACATTGGAAGAAGTAATACATCCACTATGGTCGGTTACCGTAACTGTATATGTTTGTGCGGAAAGACCTGAGGCAAAAGGAGTGCTTTGAACAGGTACTGTATTCCATGAGTAGGTATAGGGAGCCGTTCCTCCGGAAGCTGTTGCAGTTGCACTGCCTGTCGATCCTCCAAAGCAAAGAACATTTGTCCTGGAAGTTGTAACTGCAAGTGCTGAAGCAGGTTGTGTTAAAGTTACAGGAATATTGAACTGGCATAAATTCTGGTCACGCACAATAACGTTATGCACACCTGCTCCCAGATTATTAAATAAACCCGTCGCCTGGAATATGCCTGCATCGATAGCAAAGGTATAGGGAGACGTTCCACCTGACCCGGATACTGTAACGGAACCGGTTGTTGCGCCAAAACAGTTCACATTTACCTGAGATACTACAGAACCGCTTAACTGTGAGGCAGGTTGAGATAACGAAACGGGCAAGCTGACAATGCAAAGATTCTTATCTCTTATTATTACATTGTGGGCTCCGGCTGCCAGATTGATAAATGTGGCTGATGATTGAAAAGGTCCTCCGTCAATGTTGTATTGATAAGGTGATGTTCCTCCCAACGCACCTGCTGTTATCCTTCCCGTTGATGCTCCAAAACATGATATATTGGTTTGTGAAGTGATGCTTCCACTGAGCTGCGCTAAAGGTTCTGTTATATTGACAGGCAGGTTGAAAGTGCAAAGGTTTGCATCCCTTATGTTTATAGTATAAGTTCCGGCCGTTAATGAACCGAAGGTTCCGCTGGCCTGGTAAGAACCAGCACCAAGACGGTATGAGTAAGGTCCTACACCGCCAGAGCCTGCAATAGTAACACTGCCGTTACTGCCTCCTTTGCACAGGACATTATTTTGTGCAGTTATCGATCCTCCTACCGCAGCAGCCGGTCCTGAAACGGTTCCGGCGGATGTTGCTGTGCATCCGTTTGCATCTGAGATTGTAACACTGTAATTGCCAGCAGGCAAATTAGCAATATCTTCAGTGGTTGCCCCATTTGTCCACAAAAAAGTATATGGAGCAATGCCTCCTGCAACTGAAAGATTTACAGCCCCCGTAGTTGAACCAAAACAAAGAATATTCACTACAGTTGTTGTACCTGACAAAGCGACAGCAGGTTGCGTAACTGAAGCAGGAACTGTGACAGTGCAGCCGCTACCATCTCTGATTACCACACTGTAATTGCCTGCTCCGACATTCAGGAGATCCTCGGTGGTAGCTCCGTTACTCCAGATAAAGGTATAAGGTATTGTTCCTCCCGTGACAGTAAGATTAACCCTTCCCGTGAGAGCGCCGAAACAATTAACATTTGTCACTGCAACAGTCCCGTTAAGTATAGCTGAAGGCTGGGTTATCAGCACACTGACAGTTGTGGTACAATTGTGGCTGTCTCTTATAGAAACGGTATGGGAACCTGCCGGCAACCCGCTAAAAATATTCTGATTCTGATATGCACCACCGTTAATACTGTATTGATACGGAGGAGTTCCTCCTGATGCCGAAATTGTTACAGATCCGTCGTTTCCTCCAAAACATGTGACATCAGTCTTTGTTTGAATCGCTCCTGAAACCGGCATTGGCTGGTTTATTATAAATGGCAGTTCAAATGTGCAAAGCAATGCATCCCTGATGGTTACAATATGGTTCCCGGTCATTAAGCCTGTAAATGTTCCTCCTGCCTGCCATGCTCCTCCGTCAAGAGAATAAGAATAGGGTGACTGACCTGTTCCGGCAGATGCCAGAGCTGTTACAGTGCCGTCAGTTCCTCCGTTGCAGGTAATATCAGTACGTGAGGTGATGGAGCCGGAGAGGTTGAATACCGATATATTTATTAGAGCAGAACCGGTACAGGATGAATTACTCCCTGCAGAAACTGTTATGCTTCCTGTAGGCCCCGCACCCCACCTGACCTGAACAAAGTTATCAGTTGCATTTCCTCCTCCTGTTATGAAACCACCCGTCACCGTCCACAGGAAAAATGAATATGTGTTCGTAAGAGTGTAAATATTTTCAGATTCAGAACAAACATTAAGCGCCGGATTGTTAAATACCGGAACGGGAGCAGGCCACAGGGTCACAGAATCGACCACCGACGACTCGCATTGTCCGGCTGGAAAGAAAGTATTTGGTTCCTGAAGGGTTGCAGTAACGACTCCCTGGAATGCTCCAATGTTCCATCTGACATCAATCTTGTTTGTATCCTGATCTGCAGTGAGAATTGTGCCATTGACAACTGACCATAAATATGTTGCATCGGGCTCATTGTTAACTGAATATGTCCTGACCTCTCCCTCACATGCCTCAGAATTTTTCATTGTCATATTGTTAAAGACAAATCCTGTATTCCTGATGCTGATTTCCGAAGTGTCTCTGCACCCATTTCCATCTGTAGCAACAAACCTGATATGATAAATGCCGTTAGCCAGGGTGTTATTGAAGAAAGGCTTTTCAAGGGTGCTTGTGTTATAGAATTGCAGCGACGGAGGGAAAGGTATGATTACCATGAAAGGTTTTGCAGTTTCCTCAATACCTTTCCAGAGATAAGAATATGTACCATTCCCACCTTCGATAGTTGCCTTAAAGAGAGCAAGTGATGGGGAAAGGTCACAGCTGCTGAGAGATATACCTGTTATCTCAAGTGTTGAAGAGACGGTCACCAATGTTGCACGAGAAGAAGAATTCCCATTCGCGTCGGTTGCTGTAAGAGTGATCGTTTTGATTCCAAGATCACTGCAAGTAAAAGCACTTTGTGACACTGATAAAGTTACGTTACCGCAGTTATCGAATGTACCATTGTCTATATCAGAAGGAAGAAGAGTGCCGGTTCCCATCGAATTAAGGACAAGCTCAAAAGGCCTGACATTTACAACAGGGGCAGTTTTATCCTCCACGTTGACGGTAGCATTACAGACCGAATTTAATCCTTCATTATCGGTGACTGTCAGGGTAACGGTATTCGGGCCTATTCCGGAGCAATCAAAAGTATTTGGAGATACCATGAGGTTAACTATTGTACCATCGGGATCGTAGGATCCTGAATTTATGTCCGATCCTGTTATTGTTACAGTGCCATCAGTACCGAGCTGCACTGTAATATTCTTACATTGAGCTACCGGAGGGAGTAAACTATTCGATTGACTTTCAGCCGCATTTATTGAGGTAGAAAGGATCAGGCTGAATAAGTATGCGATAAGGATTGCAGGTTTTACATATTTCCGTATCAGGGTATCAGATACAAAAAGTCTGGTAAAACATATAGTCTTTTTCATAAAGGTCGGAGTCAGGGTTTATTCAAGAACATAATACACAGTATATCAAATAAATAATTACATACTGTTTAATTTTCTACATTTTTCGCCGAAGATTTTTTTTCTCAATAACTTAAATAAAAGCCAATGTAAGACTTTTTAAACATGTGTATAATGGCATTTTTAACAGGTTTTCAACATATTAACAAGACTTATAAATAGTCTGACCCGTTTCACTGTGTTTGAAGGGTAATCAAAGTCAGGGATCTCTCTTATAATACATTTCAGATGCCATTAAAATTTCCATTTTATTTGCAGAGAAGAAAATCTGGATTATATTTGCACGCGTTCGGGCGATTAGCTCAGCTGGTTCAGAGCATCTGCCTTACAAGCAGAGGGTCGGGGGTTCGAATCCCTCATCGCCCACATTAAAAATTAAGGAGTTGGAGACATTCTGTCTCCTTTTTCATTTGTTTTATGCACGAAATGCTCATCATCTCCTGCGCGAAGATTCATCATGAATATCTGTAGTATGGTTTTGTTGCCAAACTTGCTTTGACAAAATAATAATTGATTATAATCACTGTCATGTTATGTCACGATCGAATAATTTCCATCATACGCCAGACACTAATAAATATTATTAATTTTGGAGTGTTCAAATGTGATCATATCTGTCAATAATTATGTCATCTCAGGGCTACAAAAACAATCAGATTAATACTAAAAAAATCGTAGTATTCGGAGCGGGAAAAATAGGCCGTTCATTTATAGCACAACTGTTCTGTCGTGGAGGGTATGAGGCAGTATTCATCGATATAAATAAATCCCTTATCAATCAGTTAAATAGAAAGCATAATTACAATATAATAATTAAGGGGGAGAAAGAAGAAGTCATAAATATAACTAATGTTCGCGGAATACACCGGGATAGCTTTGAGGAAGTGGCCGGGGAGGTTGCAACATCCGGGATATTGGCAGTATCCGTTGGATTGGAAGGTCTGTCCGGCACATTCCCATTAATTGCCGCGGGTTTGAAAAAACGACACGAAAATGACTTAAACACACCACTGGATATAATAATTGCAGAAAATATAAGAAATGGAGCCAGCTTTTTTAAGAAAGAGCTAACGAAGTTGTTGCCGAAGCAGTTCCCAATAGATGATTATGTTGGCTTGATTGAAACAAGCATCGGAAAAATGGTACCAATCATGCTTAAAAAGGATCTGGAACAGGATATGCTTCAGGTTTTTGCCGAACCATATAACACTCTTATTCTTGATAAAAAAGGATTCAAAAACCCCATACCTGATATCCAGGGATTATCACCTAAAGAAAATATAAAGGCATGGGTCGACCGCAAACTTTTTATTCATAATCTCGGCCATGCCTCAGCTGCTTATTCAGGTCATTTGTTTAATCCTGAATTTACTTATATATATGAGGCTCTTGCAGTTCCCGAAATTCACATTCTGGTCAGGGAAACAATGCTCCAATCCGCTGACCTTCTTTTGGCAAAATATCCCGGTGAGTTTACAATATCAATGTTAACAGACCATATCGATGACCTGTTATCACGATTTCAGAACAAGGTGTTAGGCGACACCATTTTCAGGGTTGGTTGTGACCTTTTCCGTAAGCTTGGTCCTTCGGATCGCCTGGCTGGCGGCATTAAAATGGCCCTAGATCTTAAAGAGCCTTACGACAAGATCTTGTTTATCTTGTTGTGCGCTTTCCGGTTCAGGGCTGTAAACGAAGAAGGTAAGTTGTTCCCGGGAGATGCAGAATTCATCAGGCAATTCAACGGGAAGACTGAAAGTATTCTTACAAAAGTTTGTGGTTTTGACAATGTAAAGGAAAAAGAGGTGTTTACTAAAGCACAGGAAACAGCTTTATTACTTCAGAAATATGATTTTAGATCTTTAACACGTGAAATAAAAGGATAGTTGGTTATGAATATCCCGATATCCGGGCAAACTTTTAAAATCCTGGCTTGAAAAAATTGTTAATTTTAAATTATAATAAATCATTGAAAACATGACACACGAGTTGAGGAAGAAACTTATTTTGCAAATGCTGGATAAAAATGAAGCTGTTACTATAAAAGAGATTGTAAACAAGTGCAAGATCTCGGAGATAACGGCACGGCGCGATCTTATATCCCTTGAACAACGAGGAATAATTAAAAGAACCCATGGTGGTGCAATTCTGACAAGCGGATTGCCTGACCTTTTTGGATTTGATATTAAATCAATTGAGAACCGTGAACAGAAAATTGAAATTTGCAAAAACGCCGCATCGTTCATTGAGGAAAACGACACCATTTATATGGACTGCGGAACTACTGTATTTTTTCTTGCCCGGTTTATCACGCGATATAAGAATCTGAGAGTAATTACAAATTCATTACCTGTAGTATCAGAATTGATGCCCTATCCTCAAATTAAGCTTTATCTTATCGGCGGAGAACTTGATAACAGCAGAAAAGCCCTTTACGGACCAATGACCGAAACCCTTATCGCTCGATATAAAGCTGACAAGGCATTCATTGGGGCCGGCGGAGTTTCTCTTGAGCATGGTTTGAGCAGTGTCGATGAAAAGGAGGCCTCAATTACAATAAAAATGGCTCAGGCTGCCAAAAAAGTTTACCTGCTTTGCGATTCATCCAAAGTTGAGAACGATTCTTATTTTACATATTCTTCACTCTCTTTGGTGAGTTATTTTATTACTGATAAAGGACTGGACAGAAACTATCTGGAACTTTATAAAAGTAAAGGTCTGAATGTGATAGGGGCTCTATCCTGATAACAATAATACTATGAATCTAAAATTCAACACAATACTGATTATCATCATTTGTTCCTTTCAAATCTCTTACAGTCAAAAATCAAACGGGAAAAGGACTTTCATTTCAGGTATTATTGTTGATTCAAAACATCAGCCAATTGAAGGTGCATTTATCTTCGTAGACGATAAGAACACTAATTCAGTTACAAATTCAAAGGGATATTACAAGGTCAAGGCAAATTCCGCTTCACAGAAGATTTCTGTTCTTTCAGTCCTGGGAGGTACCTCAGAATCAACAATTAATGGCAGGACAGAAATTAACTTTGTCATGGAAGCGGTTTCCTCAAAAACCGGGATGAGTGAATCAGATAAGAAGGCCCCTGAGACTGTCAGCGACGGATATTCTACAATAAATAAGAAAAACAGTACTACTTCTGCGGCAAAAATTGATGCACGTAACCAAAAATATAAGTCTTATCAAAACATCTATGAAATGATCCGGGGTGAAGTCTCAGGAGTCAGGGTCATTGGAACCAGGATCCAGATTATGGGACCTTCATCCATAGGCGGCAACGATGACCCTCTATTTGTTGTCGATGGCATTCCGGTTGATAAAATAGACAATATATCGCCCGGTCAGGTGAGTTCAATTGAAGTCCTTAAAGGAGCTGATGCTGCGATATACGGGACAAGAAGCGCAAATGGAGTTCTGATAATAAAACTTATCTCTGCAGAAGACAGAAGTAAAAACTGATTCCGGAGGATAACTTAAAGAAACTGATCTACATTCAAAATATAAACCGCTGGTATTTCAATCCAATAAACTTTTCTTTATTTGCTTCATAATCAGATTATCATCCTTCTAATTTGAGAGTGCTTTCTTAAACAGGTTAAGCGTCATTCGCTGAACCCGTGGATCTGGTTTTGAAACATCAATAAGTGGACCGGACTGAGGATATGGATCCTGGTAAGCCGGGGTTCTGGCTAAAAATAATGGCCAGTAACAAGTGCCTGCCTGAAATACGAAATTACCCTTTTCAGCACTATAAATGGTAGCCAGCTGATTCCTGGCAGAATCCTGCAATTTACCGCTGCTTCCCCTCACTCTTGTTTCTGCAAGTATTACTAAGTCCTTTTGATCTCCAACCGGTCTACCGTTAGTCTCCCATCCTACCATGTTGGTTATACTGTCACCCCTCTCCATTCCGGTACCTTTAAACATCCAATGTTTGGGTTCCTGGCATATAAAACTTCCAAAACCTACACCGTGAGAAGCGACTCCCATAATTTCCCTTGCAATAACCCGTCTGCCTCCCGAATCCTTTGGAACCCTCCCTATAGTGCGATAGGGTGTTCCAGCCGACGCCGGGTCGAGATATAAAGTACCGGAAATTGTATTGCCGCCAATAAATAATATATCTACCCCGGCATCCCTTGCCTTACAAACATTTTCAAACATATCAGCTGTCCAATATTCATCATGCCCGACCGAAAGAAATGCTTTTGACCTTAATAATTCACTGGAATTTATATGAACATCAATATTCGATACATATGTTACATCGAGTCCATTCTGTTCCATCCAATAACTTAACGGATATTCCCATAACAGGAACTCGCCGCTTCCATTTGTCAGAGGATCAAAGCCATAACGTCTTCCTATCCTGCGCATTGGCAATCCGTTAACAAAAATTCCATATGGCCTGCTAAAGCTACTCCTGGTGAGCGGTGTTCCTGACGACCCTTTCCAGGGAATATGCGCTTCATCATATAAGCTATGCCACGTTGGCCAGGTATTATAGGATTGCCAGGTAAGATCGGAGCATTGGAATAAAAAGTCAGCCTTTCTTTCATCCTTAACGATAAAAATAGTATAGGCCTGATATTTTACGGGTGATGTAGTCATTTTGCACAGATAAACCCCGCTTGTCCATTCCTGAGGAACGACAAGCTGATATGCCTTATCCCAGTTACATTCAAAGAAATTACTTACTGAATCAGCTTCGGGTGTTAACTGCGCTTTCCCATGAAGAGGACCGACACTTTTCTTAAGGTTCCCTCCTTTCCCCTGATAATAGCCCAGTCTGTAAATATCGATTGTAAAGTCCGATTCAGGATTTGTACTGATATGAAAATCAATAGTATCGCCTGCACTAACGCTCGTTTGTGAACAATACCCCTCGATCTGTGGCCTTCTGCAGTATTGATGATCAGGATAAACGCAACTGTCAAAGGGCACTTCAATAAGCCAGTCTGAAGTACCTGGCAATTTATTCTCCCTGATAACAGGATTCTTGTCTACCTTAGAACAGGCTGAAAACGTAAGCAGTAATACAATACCAGCTAATAACTTCTTCATGATTAGATTGATTTTGGTTTGCAATATTTATGTTATAAATCAAAGATTTACAGGGTTATAGTTTTTTACCAGAGTACATGAAACAGAGCATAATTTATAACTCAAGGGAAGATAATTGATCAATATGAACAAATCTAATCATAATAAATCATTATTAATTTAAATATATTTACAATTTTCTTCATTTACTTTCAACTTCAGAATTTGTTTACCTGCATCTGTTGACTTCAGAAACCGTTTCTATGAGATTGCAGCCTTGTTATTAGTTTTATTCTTTCCATAATTGGTAATTTTGGCATCATAAAAGTTGCATTTAAGATGCAGCTTGTTTATTATTTCAGGGAATGAAACAATCAAATGATCACTTTATACTGCTGATGCTGATAATTGTAATGACCTTCTTCATTATGAATTGCGGAACACGAGGTCATGAAGAAGTCAGTTGGGTAGACCATGAACCTGCTATAGATCCTGACTACTCAGGTGTAACTATTCCTGCAAATATTGCACCAATGAATTTTACAATATCGGAAAGGGGAGAATTCTTTCAAACAGATGTCTTCTCTTCCAATGGCACACGATTAACCTTCAGATCACGAAATCAATCTGTACGGTTCCCACTTAAGGACTGGAAAAGGATGCTTGCAGGTAGTGTCGGGGGAAAGATTAAAATTGAAGTGACCTCCGGAATCAAAGGGGGAAAGGTTGAAAAGTACAAACCTTTTTACCTTAATGTTGCAAGGGAACGGATTGACCCGTATCTATGCTACAGAACCCTTTATCCGGGATACGAATCCTGGGGCGAAATGAAAATTATACAACGGTCTCTTGAAGATTTTAAAGAGTTCCCGCTCGTCGAAAACCAATTACTTGCAGGTAACTGTGTTAATTGCCATTCTTTTGTACATAACAAGCCGGATAAATATCTGATTCATGTCCGCGGCTCTAAAGCCGGGACCTATTTCATTAATAACGACACGATTATAAGAAGGGAGCTAAAAACAAAAGAAATGCCGGGGAATGCCGTCTACCCGGCCTGGCATCCTTCAGGAAAGTATGTGGTTTTCTCTTCCAACATGATATTTTCAGTAATTCACATGCACCCTGACAGCAACGTTGAGCTTTATGACCGTTATTCCATCCTAGTTATTTTTGATACTGAAAAAAATGAGATGTCGGTCTGCGGAAAAAATTACAAGGGCGATTTCATGGAAACCTATCCGGTGTGGTCTCCTGACGGGAACTATCTTTACTACAGCAGGACCAGCCAGGTAAAACCCGGCTTTGACTACAGGCAGATTAAATATGATGTAGCCAGGATGTCTTTTGATGAGGAAAAAGGAATATTTGGCAATCCGGAGGTTATCCTTAACGCTCAGGCAATAAATAAAAGTGCCTCATTCCCGACTATTTCACCTGACGGACAATACCTTGTCGTTACTCTTCATAACTTTGGAACATTCCCTAACTGGCACAGGGAAGCCGATCTGTATTCACTTTCACTGAAGGACGGTAAGCTTAAGAAAATGACCCTCAACAGTAATGAGACAGAAAGCTATAGTTCGTGGTCTTCAAACGGAAGATGGCTGGTCTTCAGCAGCAAAAGAGGCGATGGATTGACTTCCAGGCCGTATTTTGCATTTTTTTCCAATCCAGACAGCATTGGAAAACCTTTTATCCTGCCTCAGAAGGATCCGGGTCTTTATAAAAGGTTTGAAAAATCTTTTAATAAACCAGAGTTGGTCTCAGGAAAGATAAAAACAGGTCCCAGGAAAATTGCCGGCGCTTCGGAAAGAGAATCTGTAAAAGCAATCTGGATTGAGAATAAGTAAATACTATTATGCTCTTCAAAGAATTTCTGAAATATAACACTTCAAAGAGGATAGAGGTCCGTCAGATATTGATTTTAATCCTGATTATTTTTTTTATTTCTACACTTTCCTTCACAAGTGAAATATTTGAATTCCAAAAGAACAGAGCAATATTTACATTCTCAAGCGATTATTTTTACAATTACACATCAATACCAGGCGGGTTGCTTGAATATGCAGGCAATTTCATAACCCAGGGCTATTACAGCTATGCCGGAGGGATTCTGATACTTTCTCTTTTTCTTATCCTGTCATGGGTTGTTCTTTTTAAAATAAACAAGGTAATATCTGCAAATGAAGCACCTCCAGTATTATTTACATTAATGCCTGTCTGTTTGCTCATTATATGCTTTAACAGTTTCTACTTTTTCAGTCATTATGCACCTGGATATCTTATAGCGGCAACCTGCTTTTTAGTAACTATCAAGAGGGCTAAAAAACAATATTTTATCTTTCTGGCCTTTTACCCGCTGCTTTTCTATTGTATAGGATCCTTTTCCTTTATCTATGCCGGTATGTTTATCATCCTGATAATTGTCAGAAGCAAAGGATGGTCAGGATATTTTCTACCGGTTTTACTGACTCTCTACGGATTTTTAACTTTTGCTATTTTCAAAAATTTCTTATTCCTGCAACCTGCTAATGCACTTTTGGTTCATCCACTGATTTTATCCGACAACAAAGGGTTGCCCCTGTTTTTGTTTATACTTTCCGGGTATACTGTTTTTTTACCCTGTATTTTAAAAAGGCCTTTTTTATTAAGAATAAACAGAAGCTTCTCAGGAATTATTCCGGTAACCTTATTTCTGAGCTTCATACCGGTCGGTATCTTTCTCTTCCCCGGACGGGGCAATTCTGATCTGGCTGAGGTAACCCGTATTGAAAAAGCAGTATTTGACCAGGACTGGGATTCAGTAATTGAACAGTATAATGACTTTCACCAAACTAACCTGACAGGATATTATTATAATCTTGCCCTGGCCAATAAAAATCAATTGTGCGAAAAGTTGTTTTATGGCAGACATTCCTTTGACTCTGAGTCACTCACATTGCCTCGCAGTCGGGAAAATGTTGACAGGGCAGTATATTATTACTATACCATAGGACTCATCAATGAAGCTCATCATCTTGCATACGAATCGATGGTAAATAACGGGTATCGCCCTGAAAATATAAAAATGCTTATAAAAACTAACCTCATAAATAAAAAGTTCAGCATTGCTGAGCGTTACATCAATATCCTATCTGAAACAATTCACTTTAAAGATCTGGCAAAGCATTACAAAGAGATGCTTAATAATCCGGTCCTGATTAATACTGATAATGAATTTGGAAAGAAGATAGAAATGCTCCCAAAAAATGATTTTTTTATCAGAGACTTTGATGATCAGAATATAGAACTATTTCTGATGGCTAATCCTGATAATAAAACAGCGTTTGAATATAAAATTGCACGTTTATTGTTAAAAAAAGATATTGAGACGATGATCTATGAAATTAAATATATGAAAGGGATGGGATATACTACTATTCCACGAAACATTGAGGAAGCTATACTTACCTTCTCAAAGTCATTTGCATATTTGCCTGATCTTGGAGGCCTTGCCGTAAGTCCTGAATGTAAAACGCGGTTTGATCAATATAACAACACACTTAACCTCTATAAAAATGTTAATTACGCCCGGGTTAAAAGTGAAATGAAAGCAAAATGGGGGAATACATTTTGGTATTATTTTCAGTTTGAATAATATAACTCAGGTTGTTTCTGGTTGCATGTTGCTGGTCAATTAAAGGAAAATATTAATTTTGACTCTTGTTATGTTCAACGTCTGATTAAAATGAACAAATATGATCATTGTCCTCTTATAAACACTAATATGAAAAATAACAGGCTGTTAATTATATCAACAATAATTGTTTTCCTCTCAGCAATTCCGTACCTCCTTTACTCGCAGAAGGGCTCCGGACCTGCCATTAATACATCAGTCACAACTCAAACAGAAACAATTAAATTTGGGGCTCTGGCAATTGAACGCGACAACGGATCGTACTTCGGTTGGGCAGTTGATTGTGCTACGCTTGAAGAAGCTCAAAAGAAAGCTGTTGAAGAATGCACTAAAAAGGGAGGCAAGTGCAGCGTGGTGTTGTCTTTTTCCGGAACCTGTTGTGCCGCCTACCGAACGAGTGCAGGGAAAAATGTTGGTATCGCTTTCGGGTGGGGTGTGGCAAAGACAAAGGAAGAAGCTGATGTAATTGCCAGGAGAGAGCATTTATTAAGAAGTTTCGGAATGGCTGCACCAAATATCAGTTATGGATGCAACAGCGCCAACTCAGGTACCATGAAGCTGATTTATAATGCTACTCAGGAAATAACATCCTTGCCCGGAGAGGAGGAGGATTATTAAACTTTGTAACTAACTTCCTTCGTCGATTTTGTTGTGTTATTGTTTCTCAATAAGACGTTTTTACTTTCCTCTTTATTCATTTGTATAAATATTCCACAGCCCGTCTCCGCACGTGAGTCTGTTATCAATCCGTCCGAGATATTATCCAGCATAATTGCAGGGAAGCTGCTGTTTATCAATCCCTGCCGTCCTGAAAATGACCTGAGCTCGAAGTCTGAAACATTCTTTAATACAAGCGCGCTCTGCCATTTCTCCTCAATCTGATCTTTTGCCCAACTTACAGACAAATCCCGGATCCTTAGCCCTTTAACATTTTCTATTACCAGGGCATGTGAAGCTCTCTTGTCCTTCGTATCCTCAGGAGTCATTAAGATCTGGACATTATTCATCCTGAAGTTCTCAAGGCGCTGATCCGGATGACCTTTAATTGTGGCTGTTCCCCTTGGATGCGAAATGATTGTATCAATTACAATATCCCTGATTTTTCCAAGCCGCGATGAGTCTGTCCTTTTCTTAAGTATAAATTTACATAACTCGGCGCTTCCCCACCAGTTCCAGTGCCGTCTGTTTGTTTCAACAGTCAGGTTCCTGAAAATGATATCGCTGACGGTCGCACCGTCCTGTACATTGATTCCAAATCCCTTATTTGAGTTACGGATAGTGCAATTACTGAAAATAACATGACGGATATCGGCATGAGTTTCAGTCCCGATCATAAGCGGAGTGGAGGAAGAGGTGAGAACGCAGTTAGTTACGACCACATTTTCAACAGGATTAACTTTCTCCTTTCCCCTTCTGGTTGGTGTTTTAAGAACAATAGCATCATCACCTGTAACAATTACCGAATCTGAAATTGTCACATTGCTGGTGTTGCATATGTCAATACCGTCTGCATTCACTCCTTTCTCGAGATCAGAGAATATATATATACCTCTGACAAATACCCTGTTACAATCGTTAAGACGGATATTCCAGAGTGGAGAGTTTATTACTGAGATATCACGCAGGAGGATATTAGTGCAGTCATTAAGTATAAACATATAGGTTTGCATCCCTGTTCGGTAATACCGTCTCATATCCATCCCTGCCTTTTTCGCAATTTCAATCTCCCCAGCGATTTCAGGATCAATACCCCTCATTTCCACAAATTCATATTTTGCAAGCCCATCCAGTGTACCTCTCCCGGTAATAGCAATGTTTTTTGCATTCTCAGCAAAGATCATCGTTCGGGAACCCTGGATAAAATCAGCCGGGTCCTGACTGAGGTAAAGTGTTGCTCCTGCCTCGATGTTAAATGTTACATTATCCTTGATCTGTATTGTACCAACAGTATATTCACCAGGTGGTACGTAGACGGTTCCTCCTCCTGCCGCCGTACATTCATCAATGGCCGCACGGACCGATTTTGTTGCATTATCTGAACGCGTGCCGCTCGCACCAAAGTCCCTGACATTAAAAATATTGTTGATGTTATTTTCTTCCGGTTTATCTGAGGGATTTGTAAAAGTTCCCAGCAATCCCGCTCCAACCAATGCTGCACTTTTTTTAACCAGTGTGCGGCGATCCAGATTCCCATTACTATTAGTTACATCATTTTCCCCTTTCATGATTACCGGATTTTAAATGTTAGTCTGACACAAAAGCTTTGCTTTAAATTTAAATAAAGAATGAGTAAAACTCTTACTAATTTTACTCATTCATAAAAATCGTATGCAATCCCCGAATTACAACGATATTCGCTCTGGATTTCCGCAGCAGTTACTTAATCTGGACCGATATCATCCGGTCGAGGACATTCTTTGTAATCCGCTGAATCCTCACATCCCCGTCTTTGAAATGGTTAATGAACGGGGGATTTATGTAGCCGGGAGGACATGAAAGAACTTTATTCCACCAGCATGTACCTGCGTCAAAAACATAATTTCCTTTTGGTGCAGTATAGATTGTTGTGGCGTAGGTTCTCTTTCTCTGTCCGGTCACACCGTAATAATTTGTAACTGGAGCTTCTGAAAGGACTACCAAATCTTTATGGTTCTGAGCCAGTGGAGGGCCATGATACTCCCATCCAACCAGATCAGGAACAATATCACCTTTCTTCATTCCGGTTCCTTCAAATATCCAGTGATCAGGAGTTGTACACACCCAGTCTGCCATACCAACCCCGTAGGAAGTTGCACCCATCAATTCTATTTCGTCAGGATTACCGGTTACATGTCCTATATAATGGATACCGCGATCAGGCCTTCCATCAGCACCGGGAACGAGTTCAACCCTTCCCGAAACAGAGTTACCGCATAAAAATGCAAGGTTAACTCCGGCATCTCTAGCTGCCTTGATATTCTCGTAACATTCTTCTGTTAAATATTCATCATGACCTACTGATAAGTAAACTTTGCCACGGAGCAGATTTGGACCATCAGAATGGACATCCATCTGCGAGATATATGATACATCATAACCCTCTTTTTCAAGCCAGAATGCAAGAGGATATTCTGTCATCAAAAATTCCCCTGATCCATTGGTAAGCGGTTCATAACCTGCAGGAAAGCCATTCCAAAATAATGCATAAGGACGGTCAAATCCTGCAGCATAAGTAGAAGCACTTCTGGTTCCCCATGGATTATTTGGGGAATCATACATTGAACGGAATTGTGGCCATCTGTTGTAAGCTTGCCATGTCATATCTGAAACCTGGAACAAAAGATCGGCTTTGCGGTCATCACGGAGAACGAAGATAAAATAAGCTTCTGCTTCTACATTTCTCCATATACTCATTTTACCAAGATACACGCCGCTCACCCAGTCTGCCGGGATCTTGAGTTTGGCTGACTCTTTCCAGCTGCAGTTTATGATATGATACTGTCCGTCAACCGGTGTAAGTTGTCTTATTCCCTTTGCCAGGCCCTTCTGAGGATAAAGAGTAGTCATAAGCCTGCCCCCTTTACCACCATAATAACCCATCCTGAATATCTCGATCATGTAATCAACCGGAGGGTCAGTGCTTACATACATCCTTAGCGTATCCCCGACTTTGTAACTCATCTGGGAAACATAACCTTCAATTTCTGTCCGCCGGTCCCATCCTTTATCATAAGCTTCATCGGGATGCCGGGGTACCTTTGTTAAAAGCCAGTCGGTCGTCCCTGGTTTAAGATTTTCCCTGGTAATAATATTATCAACAGGTTTTTTCGATTTTTGCTGAGACCATGTTACCTGAGGTGCCCAAACAAAAAACAAAATGACACATAAGACGAATAACATCTTCTTTTTCATAATGTTTCAGAGTTTAAAAATTAATACAAGTTAACAACAATTCAAGCTATTCTGATTAAAATATTCGATTTCCATTTATACAGGTATACTTTCTATTTAAACCCATGATATAATATCACAACCGCTAAAAATGCAAGTACAAAAACGACAATCGTTAAATATAATGTTGATATATGTTTTTGTAAATTTGATTTTAGTGCGAACTGTTTTGTTACTCTAAAACTTAAAAGAATTCCTGCGATTAACGATACGGCCATAATTAAACCGAATATCCATTGCGACCAGGCAGGTAATTTTGCAATAATTATCTGCCTTGTCAGAATTCCCCGGATAGTGTTAATCCCAATCGGATCTGAAATAATAAATTTATAATAAGGCACTCTTACGGCAACTTCCATAAAGATCAATCCTACGAACAAACTTATTATTATCGGGAGAAATGCAAGGCTGAAGTTTTTCAAATACCTGCCAACCGACATTTTAATCCGTGAAATTAAAATAACCAGATAGGGTAATGTCCATAAGATCAAAGGAAGAAGGAAGAACAAATATCCTGTGGCAGCCAGATTTTTAACAACTCCTTCCCTGATGTTTAAAAAGGTTGAAATGCTCACCGGAAAGATTAAGTTCTTCAATGTGGTAATAAATTGAAATTCTGTTATTTCGTCTGCCAGATGAGCCGTTAGAAAATAAAGAAAAATCCATTCCGCAATTAATAAAGGTTTAACCTGCATTAAGTCGCTGGCAAATCCGAGTTTTACTAAGGGCAGGATTTGGACGGGAAGTATTAGCAGAAGATTTATAAGTCTTACAAGTTTTCAGGCACCCTGAACACAAAATGCAATATTTATTGTCATTGACTTCAGCCGGGACCAGGTCAACCCCGCAGCTTTTGTAGTTAAACTGGTAAGTGTATCTGGTGCTTATGCATGATTTATCCGGGCATGCTTTACATACAGGCTTGCTTTTCACCCGCCAGCCCCATGTCGCCACTTTTGAAAAGAGACCAAGTAAGTACCCAACGGGACAAATATATCTGCAGAAAGTATTTTTCTCAAAAATCAAACCCGATATTATTGAAATCCCTACGATAATCAGTAAATACCAGGCGGTGTAAACAGGTTTAAAATCTATTTCCAGAAGGGTTACTCCTATCATTACAATCAATGCATAGAAAATTGGGATAACCCATCCGGAAAGGAGCCAGCCCGGGCGTTTATACTTAAGACCGATTTTTGCAAAAAAGGATGTGATCATTTCAACAGGGCATATCATACACCATACCCGTCCAAAAATTACAGATGATAAAATTAAGAGCGGCCACCACGTGTCCCATATAAAGGAGTTTGACAAATTAGTCCTGTAAACTTGCCTCGATAAAACCGGATTGTCACTATGAGCTGAAAGACCAATAAATATAAGCCCCAGAAAAGCAATAAAGGTGATAAACTTAAAGGAAATCGGGAACCAGGTTTTTTCAAAAAGAATATTGATTTTTTTTAGCATAGTAAAAAATCGAGTGTTTTGTTTATAACAATTATGTTCCGGTGACCTACTTGACCGATCATTCAATTAGTAAGCGCGGAGTAAAAGAACACCAATAAAAAACATTTTCATAACAAAAGAAAATAATATAGTCAGGTATCTGTACGATCAGGATCAGTAATTCCTCTGTCTGGTTATTCAAACTTTATTTTACCAAATACCAATAAGTGTAATTTTAAATAAAATGATTGATACGAACAAATTTAAACATATTTTATCATGATTATCATGATGACATTAACTTTTTTATTTAATTTTATTTTCAAAAGTAAAGATTTAAAGCATTCATTATCGGCCATGGTATAATATTGAATAAATTGAACAATTTAACTTGAAATATTTCATTTTGCCTGACATATACATTTGTATATCAGCTGCTAATCAATTAAAAACAAATCTATGGTCTATAGTATTTACAAGAATCCGGCAATCAGGAAATTGATTTTTTTCGTTTTTTTAACACTTTCCACCGCCAGGCTTAATTCGCAGGTAAACGAAGAAACAAACTTAACAAAACCGATCCAGCAACTTAAAATCCCGGAAAACGAAGTCAGGGAAAACCTTGTAACCAACATTCTTCCATTCCGGGGCAACCGATTGGCTGCCGATAAATTATTAAACAATTAAATATGATGACTTTGAAAAAAGAATAGTAAGAGGGAAAAAATCCCTGATAACAAATTTTGAAACATATTAAAAATTATGAAAAAACTAAAATCTATTTTTTATTTCCTGGTACTGGTTCCGGGAATTCTTCAGACCAGTTGTTCACGAAATTCTTCCGGCGGTACTTGGAAATTGGACTCGCCAGACAAAAGCCTGAGTATAATTGTTGAGCTAAAAGAATCGGCTCTTTCCTATTATGTGGTTAAAGACAGGAATGGACAGGAAGTTAAAGTTCTGGAAAGTTCACCGCTTGGGATAACGCGTAAGGATCAGGATTTTACAGACAATCTGATATTCATTACCAAAAGTGAAATTTCAGTAATTGATGAAACTTACAAGATGCTGGTTGGGAAACAAACCGATCTTAGGAATAATGCTGACGAACTCAGTCTGACTTTTAAGAACGAAAATGGATCGAGGATGGATTTGATCCTGCGTGCTTATAATGAAGGAGTGGCTTTCCGTTATCATTTTCCTGAAAAATCTGACAATATGTTCTTCGTTACCGCCGAGGCAAGCGGATTTAAACTGGATACAACCGGAAGGGCATGGATAATGCCCTTCAGCCGGCCTTCCCTGTGGGGACCGGCTTATGAAGGCAACTATTTGAATGGAATTCACATCGGAACTCCTTCACGTAGTGATCAGGGATGGGCTTTCCCGTTACTTTTCAATACCTCAGGAATGTGGGTCTTGGTTACTGAATCCGGTAATGACTCTACTTTTTATGGCGCCAGAATTCAGCAAAATGCAGAGGGCGGCCTGTACAAAATACGCCTTCCGGATCCAAATGAAGGACTCGGGACTGGTGTGGTGGAAGCATCATCGACTCTGCCATGGTCAACTCCCTGGCGAATTGTAATGATCGGCGAAACACCAGGTACCATTGTGGAAAATAATATGGTTTATCATCTGAGTGAACCCTCTAAAATAAAGGATACTTCATGGATAAAGCCAGGAAGAGCTTCATGGAGCTGGTGGTCAGATCATTCGAGTCCCAGAGATGTGAACAAACTGAAACGGTATGTTGACTTATCAAAGGAGATGACCTGGGAATATACACTTGTTGACGCCAACTGGAATATTATGAAAGTGGGTAATATAGATGAACTGATAAGTTATGCAAAGGATAAAGGTGTAGGTCTGCTGTTATGGTACAATTCAGGAGGACCTCACAACAAGGTAACCGAACAGCCACGTGATATCATGAACGACCCTTCTAAACGGCGTGAAGAAATGCAAAAGCTTCAGGGTTGGGGAATCAGAGGTGTCAAGGTTGATTTCTTCCATAGTGATAAACCAAATATTATGAAGCTTTACCTCGATATATTAAAAGATGCTGCCGATTTTCATTTGCTTGTCGATTTTCATGGCTGCACATTACCCAGGGGATGGGCACGCACATGGCCTAATCTTATGTCGATGGAGGGAGTCAAGGGGGCAGAACAGTATACTTCGGATACCAACTTTGCAGCGAATGCCTGCGTTTACAATACCATATATGCCTACACAAGAAATGTCGTTGGTTCAATGGATTATACACCTGTTACCTTCTCCAATTACAGGGCGAGAACAGCCCATACCACGACATTAGGTCACGAACTTGCACTTTCCGTTGTTTTTGAAAGCGGACTGCAGCATTTTGCAGACCGCGATTCAGCTTACAAAGCCGTTCCTTCTTTTGTGAAGGAGTTTCTTAAAAACGTTCCGGTTGTCTGGGATGAAACAAAATATATATCAGGTGAACCGGGGAAATTTATTGTAATGGCACGTCGGAAAGGAAACAATTGGTATCTGGCAGCAATTGAAGGTGAAAAGAAGATTCAGAACCTTTCGGTTCCATTATTCTTTCTGAATAAAGGGACTTATCAGCTGGACATGATCACCGACGATGATGCAGAAAAAGCTTTTAATTACATCCAAAGAGAAGTTACGTCTGATGAATCTTTAGAAATTATTTTGCATCCCAGGGGTGGATTTGCTGCAAAGCTTAGTATAAAGTAAAAAATAACGGGCTGCCTGAGCAGCCCGTTTTCATCTAACTAACCTGTAACACTAACAATTATTACTTTAATAACCTGGATTTTGTGTCAATAGTGAAACTCCGTCCACTACCATTAAATCAATCTGTGTTTGGGGAATAGGCCATATTTCATGCTTCCCCTCAACAAACAGATAAGGCGCAACATAGTTGGTAACAATACCCGGCTGGTTCTTTCTCCATTCGAGATAACTATTGAGTGTTGAAGCCATATAACCGGGTTCAAGTTTATTCCGACGCTGAAGAATGTTCCACCGGTGATGTTCCAAACCTAATTCAAGTCTGTATTCAAAGAAAACGGCTTCCCTTGCATAAGGCTTACCATTCGCTGTAAATTGTCCTGTATAAAGTCCAACCTTATAGTTTGCAGCAGGTGTTGCAGAATATCCACCCATGGGTTTTGAATCGTCTGCATATTTATATACCCAGGAAACAGGATTAGCCGAACGTGCCCTGACCATGTTTACATATTCCTCTGCTTTTGAGAGACTTCCAATTTCGACTTCAGTCTCAGCTGCCATGAGTAATACTTCGGCATAACGCATTAAGTTGTAAGCATTGGTGGTCTGTTGGTTCTGTCTTTCCTGAGCAACTCTTGCCTGAGAAGCAATGTTTTTCTTAGCTGAATAAGCTCCTTCGGTTGGGGGGAACCTGATCCATGACATACCGGGATGATTTCCCCAGTCAAGGTATGGAATACCTCTCCTGCCAACGCACCAATCCAGACGTGAATCCAGCGGAACAGTAGGAGGGGTAAATGGATCCGCTGATTTAATGCCCTGGTCACTTGCAATCGGAGTATTACGATACTCAAGGAATAACTTTGGTAAACCGGTGACTTCATCAACCTGGTAGGAATTTACAAAATCCTCCGAAGGTGTCAACCAGCCACAACAGCCGGTTGCAGGACCATAGTATGAACCATTATACATGTCGGCTGCATTACCACCCCATGCACCGGTATTTACTTCATTTTGAATAGCAAAAACACATTCCGGGCCGTGTTTATTTGCTGTATTAAAGTTCCACCAATATTGCTCATTAAGAGCATATTTTTTGCCGTTCACTGTTTTGCCATTGGCAATGATATCATCAAGCAGGATCTTAGCATCTGCATATTTGAGCTGCCACATGTAGGCCTTGGCAAGGAATGCTTTAGCAGCCCATTCATTTGCCCTTCCAACCTGAGCGTTGGTCTCGGTCAGGTTATTTGCAGCAAACTGCAGGTCTGATTCGATGAAAGGCCATATCGACTTGTCATTTGCAACCATATAGTTACCATCTGTAAATGTTACGGTTTCATCGATCCATGGCACTTTATCTCCAAATGTCCCTACAAGATACATCATGGTAAACATTCCACGTATAAACTTCGCTTCACTCTCAAACTGGAGTGCCTCTACTTCTGTAACTGTACTGGCTTCCACAGCTTTCTTCAGAACTCTAAGAACGTCATTGCAGCGTTGGATTACCATATAGCAATAAACCCACCTGCTGTTGTTGCCTGTAGCCAGAAAATTGTAAGTACCGGTACTTCTGTCATCAGACGGATTGTCGTAGAACGGACCCCAGCTGTATCCGCCATATTCACCGGTAATTGATCCGGTCATAGCCTTGTAACAACCAATTAATATTCCGTCCACCCCTGTATTGGTTGCCAGGTTAGCTTCTGATAAACTGGCTTTGGGGGATACATTTAAATAATCCTCAGAGCAGTCGACCAAAAGAAGTGTCATGAAAACCATAAAAAAGGTTGTCAAATAAATACTTATTTTTCTCATAACATATTTTTTAATAAGTGAAATATTAAACTTTTTAATAATAAATTATCCATGGATACACTTAAAATGTAAGGTTCACTCCAAAGAGGAAACTTCTCTGGTTGGAGGGATATGGACCCATATCGATGCCAAATAAGGTGGATGTTCCCTGCAACTCAGGGTCATATCCCGGATATTTCGTAATTGTAAACAGGTTGAATGCCTGACCATATATCCTCAATGCCTTTGCTCTGAACTTCTCCAATATTGAGGTCGGCACTGTATATCCAAGAACCATTGATTTCATCCTGAAAAATGAACCATCAAAGATCTTATAGGTACTCATTTGTCCTGCTCCGCTAAAGCCTCCTCCATTGTCATTTTCTATTCTTGGATGTTTTGCATCCAGATTTGTAGGTGTCCAGGCATCCAGCATATCACGGCTCTTGTTGCTTTCGTAGCCTCCCCAATCGTGAGTATAATTCATCAGGTAATTATATACATCATTACCCTGGGAACCATAAAAGAAGGTGCCAAGGTCAAAGTTCTTGAATGTAAAATCAATATTTAGTCCATATGTAAAATCAGGATTGGGATCTCCAATGAATGTCCGGTCATCAGCATTGATCTTATTATCTGCATTAACATCCCGGAACATAAACCGACCCGGAAGTGCAGCATCCTGAGTTGGTGATGAAGCAACTTCTTCGGCGGAGCTGAAAATCTTTACGACATCATATCCGAAGAATGAACCGACAGGGTGTCCTTCCTGGTTTCTGGTTCCGGTCCCACCGTCGAAATAACCCGGATTCGGGACATCGACAACATTGTTTTTATAAGTACTTATATTTGCTGCGACTCCAAATCCCAGATCTCCTACAATACCCCGGTATCTTCCGGTAAAATCCAATCCTGTATTTTCAATGTCCCCGATATTTACTATAGGTTTATTAGCACCTCCGACAGTTGCAGGTAATGGCATTGAGAACAATAGACCATTAATTGATTTCTTAAAACCTTCAATCTCAAATGTCAGGTTATCAAAAATTGTAATATCTATTCCTACGTTTGAAACTATATCTTTCTCCCAACCGGTTGCCCTGTTCCCGATTACACTCTGATAAAAGCCCTGAACAATACTATTGCTGGTACCATTGATATCATAATATGATGAAGTAAAAGTACTCCCATACAGATCAAACTGATTGTCTGCACCAACGTTAGCCTGTGAACCAAGAATTCCATAACTAGCCCTGAGTTTCAGATCATTCAGCCAGGCAAGATTACTGAGGAATTTTTCCTGAGATATCCTCCAGCCCAAAGAAAACGACGGGAAGATGCCAAATCTGTTTTCCGGCCCGAACTTGGATGAACCATCACGGCGTATGGTTACTCCTGCCAGGTATTTACCTTTATAATTATAACTGACCTTCCCGAATTGTGATAACAGTCTGTCTTCAGAAATACCGCTGTAATTTGTAACATTTGAAGTTCCTGCACTCAGAGTCATGTAATCAAAGTCTTCAACGGCATATCCATCACGGGTACCTCCCATGTTTTTCCTGTAATTCCGGATTGTTTCAACTCCTGCAATCACGTTTATATCGTGATCACCGATTTTATTTGCATATGTAAGAGTAGTGGTGGTAATAAGCCTGCTCGAATAGAAGAAGGATTCAGTATATTTATTCGGATTATTGAAGAACTCCGACCGGTAATATTCTTTGCGGTAGAAAGATTGTGCAAATCCATTTGTTAAATTGCCGCCAACACTGGTACGAGCTGTAAAATGTTTAAGGAAATCAAATTCCAAAAACGCATTTCCTATAGTGTTCCAGGAGTAATTACGGTCGTCTTTCATAGCGTTAAACCATGCCACCGGATTCCGCTGTGTACCTAACCTCGGACCAGCGCGTGTTCCTCCCCAGTTTCCGGCAATGTCATATACCGGTATGATGGGCATTAAGTTAAGATGGAGACCAAGGGAGCTGAATTCACCTGCTTCAACTGTGATTGGAACTAATGGATTATCTTTATAGAATAAATTTATATTTTCACCGAACCTGATGTGTTTCGTAGGTGAAAATGATGTGTTTATTCTGGCAGAATACCTTTTCAAATGTGAGGTGATTAAGGTCCCCTCTTCATCATAGACTCCAAGCGAAAATAAATAGTTTGACAGGTCGGTTCCACCGCTTGCAGTCAAAGTATGACTCATCCTGGGAGCTTTATTATAGACTTCATGATACCAGTCTGTTCCCTCTTTATTTACTTTTTGTATCTGGTAATTATTTGAAGGATTCTTCGGGTCCATGAAATACTTTGAAGGATCTACTGCAGGATCCCCTTCAAAAGCAACACCCACGCTTGTCGGAGTAATATAGGTGTAATCAGGCATACCGTTCTGAAACAACGGATGTGCAGGCTCCGATATTAGCTGAGTATTCATGAATTCGGTTGAGTTCATGAGGTTGAGCGGATTCCCGGGTAAAGGATAAGTCATTCCGTAATAACCTTCATATGTGATGACTGGTGCACCCTTCTTCCCTTTTTTAGTTGTAATAACTATTACACCGTTGGAGCCCCTTACTCCATAAATTGAAGCAGCTCCGGCATCCTTTAGTATCTGCATTGATTCAATATCGGAAGCGGGGACATCATTAATGCTTCCCTCAACGCCATCTATAAGTACCAGTGGTCTGGAATCTCCAAAAGTGCTGATCCCGCGGATACGGATATTCGGCTCCCTCCCCGCCTGACCGGATTCTATGGTAACCACTCCTGAGGCTTGTCCCTGAAGAGCGACTGCTGCAGAACCAACTGGAATTGATGCCAGATTCTTGGCATCTACAACAGCAACAGAACCGATGATATCTTTCTTTCTTTCTGCGCTATAACCAACTACCACGACTTCTTCAAGGCCGATTGAAGCTTCCTTGAGTGTGATATTGAAAGTTGACTCATCGCCTATCGCAACATTCTGGGTGTTCATCCCGATGAATGAAAAGGCAAGCTCTTTTCCACCGGCTGGTACTGATAATGTAAAATTCCCAGACGCATCAGTAAGTGCCCCAATGGTAGTTCCCTTTACGAGAACTGACACACCAGGCAGGGGATTACCGCTTTCGTCCGTAACTTTGCCGGAAATCTTTTTTTCCTGTTGTCCTTCAAAAGAACTTTCTGGATTACCATTAAAACCGGTTGCAAAAGAATTCAGAGACATCAGGAAGGGAACAAGGATGATTAACAGCAAATCCTTCCTTACTGAAGTCCTGTAAAAAAACAGAAACAAGATCTTAATTTTCTTTTTCATGTTCTTAAGTTTTGGTTTGTGAGAGTTATTGATTATTTGATTTTTGTTTTTAAGAAAATCTGGGAAGAATTTTAGGTTGTACCATAGGCATATATCGTTAGAAATTAATATCCTGACATTTACTTATCTGAAATGTTATGTTTCTTAATTGCTTCTTCAGGTGTTATCCCTGATTTAACTACATCACACAATGCAGCATGAAATTCAGACGGATCCTTCACCTGTATAGCGTTACGCCCGAAGACCACCCCTCTGGCTCCATCCCTGATCTCATTTGCAGCAAGCCGTAATGCATCTATCTGTTTCGGTACTTTTTCTGCTCCCAGTCCAAATATCGGTACAGGGCTACTCCCTGTCACCTTCTTAAAATCCATTGTGTAAAATGTCTTGATCATATCACACCCCAGTTCACTGAGGATCCTGCAGCTCCTGTAAACCTGCTCATGCAAATTCTCTTTGGTGATCGTTCCGGAATGTACAGGAAAATATTCTCCTATTATCGGTACTCCCAGTTTGTCGGCCTGATTTAATAACTTACAATAAATCCCGACATTCCTTGAATCCAGTTCCTCACTCCCGGTCTGAAGCGTGAGAGATGCAAGAACGATCTCAGCACCATTACTTACTGCTTCCTCTACACTACGGGCAATTACAGTATATGCCTGGTTATAATTCCAGTTGAAGCAATAAACTGAACTCCAGTTTAACCTTACAATCGGAATCGGAGCACCTTTGTAATTGAAAACAAAACGCAGGTGCTTTAACATACCTGCACTCAGCAACACTCCATCTACACAGGAATTAATTTTCTCTGCCGTCTTTATCAGATCGGTCATGCCGGGGATAGGACCATCAAACATTCCATGATCTATAGCTATTATCACGGCATTTTTACCTTTGCTGAAAAGTTTTTCAGTTTTCAACTCTTTCCCATTCATAATTAATAAATTGTATATGTCTTGTGATCGTTATTGATCGGTTATAGGTATGAATAACACCCTCAAAGATAAATAGATTTATAATATGATGCAAATTTTTTCTCTATTTCAATTGATGCAATATGTTCTTATTAGATATAATTTGTATATCCAACCGATTTATTTAGATTGAAATATCAAATCGTTATCAATAAGATTTTCCTGTTATTTTTTCTGAAATCTGTTTTATTTTTCAAACCAGTCCCGATTCATGAGAAAAAACCGACGAATTTACCTATTCCCTGAATCAGAAGGCAGGTAAGCAGTTAATAATCAGAATATGAGTTACTTCAATGAAATGTCAAATGATCTCAGCCTTCATTATGACTTTGCTTTTCCTCTAAAGGATTATCTCAATGTCTTCCCCGCCTGAATGCTTTAGTTTCAGAACCCCACCCTTGTCAAGTGGTTTCCATGTCCATCCCGGTCTTTCAATATCTTTGGCTTCAGCGATAGATTTACCGTTTACTTTGATCGATTTTGGCTTGTTTACAAGACGAAGTACCTCCTTTGATTCCGGATCGTAGGTTGAATATGATATTTTATCCGGTTTGTAGCCGATTTTCTTAATTACTGATGTTGACCGCAGAAGATGATTCTCATCGGCAGGTGCCCATTCCGGTACTGCAGCAATCCCCTCCATAAAGTGCCGGATATAATCACCATATCCATCAGAAAACCAGGCTCCTCCTCCCCAGGAATGACCTACATACACATAACCTTTTGGGTCTGTCATATAGGTAGCATGGTTAAAATACCTGTAAGCTTCTTCCTTAAACCATTCATCGCCTGAATATTCATACCACAATGCACAAATTGATGCGTATCTGGAAGTATGACTGCCCATTGGGTCATAACAACCTGTCTGCTCGTTTATGGCATTCATCCCGGGCTCTCCGAAAGTGTTCTTGACCCACCAGATCAAAGAGGGAACTGTAACATTGATATTAGGATCGTTTTGTGGATTCTTAATAAGATACCTGGCAAACTCCATCGGTGAATTGTTTACCCGGTTAAGATTTATCGGGTCCCAGCGTATATCCTCAAAATATCCTTTCCATATTGAAGTCTTTATCGGGCCTTCGTTTGAGTATAACCAGTTCCAGGTAATTTCTGATGCCTTCTGATAAGATTTTGCATTCTGTTCCGGCAATCCGATACGATCTTTGATCCGCACAAGTTCTTCCAGTAAACGCAGATTGTCAACTACATGTGATGTATATTCCTCTTCTACCGCACCTGTTTCGGCTTTAACACGGAATACCCATGGTGAAGTCATTACCAACTTTGACCAATCTATATCAGCCCTTGAGTGGAACCCCGCACGGACGTGCTTTGCCAGGGCATCTGCGCAGTTAATCGCTTCTTTAAGATACCTTGTTTCTCCAGTAATCTCGTAAAACTTAAGATAGGCCATCCCCATATCCCCGATTTTATCAACTTCAATCGAGAATGAACCATCACCTCTCCCCTGATTTGTAGGTGTGGCTGCAGTATCGAATAATGAAGCTCCGTCATATATTTTCCGACCTGCCTCCGAACTAGCATACGGGACATTAGCCCATTCCCAGGAGGAAGGAGTAGTTCCGTACTGTATCTGATGATCGAGCTCTTTTCTCAGCATATCAACTACAGACTCATCGCCTGAATAGTTTCTCCAGTCTATTCCGATACCCTGAAGTACGCCTGCATGAACGCAAACGGGATTATGAGGCCATGTGGAACCTGCATATCCGCCGTTCTTTGTCTTTCGGATAATCGCGCTCGTCATATAATAAGGCAGGTTGTTAACAGGATCAACAGGGCAATTCTTATAAAACTCCACTGCAAGCTTTACGACGGTGGAATAAGCCGCTCCTGGAATTTCAGGGTGATACCTGGCAAGCAGTTTTCCTGTCTTGTCAAGTACAACTTTGGTCCCGCACATCGAATCGACCTTATATTGTGCACTCAGGACATTAAGAATCAAAAGCGCAACAAGTGACAGAATATATGTTTTCTTCATTTTTTACTTGAATAAATATTAAAAAACCAATTGCTTAGAAAAACAGGCAAGCGAATTCCAAACCTGAGGGATTTATGTATCGATAATTTATACTTTCTAATTACCTTTTTACTTATTTATCTCAAGGGTATTCCCTTTTGACTGCCTGATTTTCAAAATGCCTCCTTTTGGCAGTGACTGCCAATACCAGCCTTCAGCACTTCCGTCAGAAACTTCATCCAATTTCCCCCCGTTAACCAGTACCTTTTTTGGTTTGGATGTAAGCCTGAAAAGTTCTTCGGATGTGCTGTCAAAAACAGTGTAGTGGATCTTTGAAGGCTCATAGGTAATCTTGCTGACAATTGATGAAGTTTTTAGAAGGTGATCAGCATTGTCCGGAGCCAGCTGAGGAGCTGCTGCCATCGAACGAAGGTAATGCCTGACATAATCACCATAACCGTCAGTCATCCAGATTGCATTGGTCGGGTAAAAGTTTTTACCTTCGCAGTCAACCATATAGGTTGCCCAGTTTAACATCCTGATAGCGTTCCTGACATAAGTAGTATCACCTGTTTCTTCCCAGTATTTTAATTCCATTGAAGATTGACGTGTTGAATGACTGTTGCCGGGAACCCGGTAGGCTGTTTGTTCATTTATCGGAAATACACCAAATTTTTTATATTGCTCATTGTCAAGTTCCTTATGAACCCATTGAAAAATATTCTTAACAGTTTCCTTCCATCCGGGATCCAGTTCTTTATTTTCCATCAGGTACATGGCGTATGTTACAGCATTAATTTGAGTATCTGACCATCTTGGAACATCTTCAAAGAAAGGCCCCCATTTATTTGTTTTTGCAGGAAAGTTCTTCATCCAGTCGATGGTAAGATCAAACGCCCTTTTGTATGCATCGGTATTCCCTTTATTCATTGAAATCAGTTCATCGAATAATCCCAGGGTTGACGGCCAGAAAGTAGTATAGCTTGATTCTTTGGCCGGCGGATTATTCTTTTTCAGGTCAGCATCCATACCCTCATACCAGCGGGCATTTTCAACCAGAATACCTGTTTCTCCTGTTTTCGCATAAACTTTGAAAGGCCATGGGGAATGTATGCTGTCGCCGGGCTGCACTTTTTCGGCAAGTACATCAGCTATTTTTATTGCAGCATCGAGGTAATTTCCGGAACCGGTTTTTTTGTACAGATGAACCAGCTCATACGCAAGTGAGCCTGCCTTGTCAGGTTGAAGATAGCCTTTACCGAGTATCATATCGCCGTCATATTCGCCTGAGTGGATATCCATATTATATGGGTACGGCAAATAAGGCCATACGCAATCGGGCGTCGATAGGGAATGAGCCAGATAATAATCTGCCATATACTTCATATTCTCAATTATAGATTCATCACCGGTATAATTATAAAGCAGATCCCATGAGGAAAGTGCCATCTGAAACTGGTCGCCACCCAGTCCTCTTCTGTCATGTTTTTCGCTCCAGACCTGGTGGTTCATATAATACTTTGTACCATTAGAACAGTATTCCATATTCTTCCAGAAATCCCAGACAAGCTTTAAGACTTCATCATAAGATTGTCCCAGGTTTTCTGAGTACCAGGGAAGTATGTTCCCATTATTATCGACCCTGACAAAATGGTATATTATCTTATCCTGCAAAATTTTTGAACCTGACGATTCAACAAGATTATTGCTTAAACCATTATACCTGGTTGACTTATCACATCCTGAAGATGTCAGGATTAAGACGAGAAAAAGAATTAAGATCGTACGCATTTTTTATTTATTTGAAGTAAAAATACAAATCAACTAAATAACGGGCTGCACAAGGCAGCCCGTTATCGGAACTTACCCTTCTAACTAACCCAAATTAAAAGTATTATTAACATATGAAAACTTCCCAATCTATTCAAATCAGTTGCTTTCGTATCCCGGGTTCTGTATAAGTACGGGAAAACCGGCCATACTTTCCATCAAATCGATTTCGGTCTGAGGTATCATCCCTACTTCATTTATACCTATCCTGAACTGCCAGTTTGTCGGGTATTTGATTACTGCACCGGGTATATGAAGTCTGCCTTCAAGATATGTATTTAATGTATTTCCCATTGTTCCCGGTTCCTGTGCATCATAGCGTTGAAGATCAAACCATCTGTGATATTCACAGGCCAATTCAAGCCTTCTTTCAAAACGGACAGCTTCACGTGCATATGGTTTACCATTAGCAGCGAACTGACCGCTGTAGAGTCCTACTTTATAGTTTGCTGCAGGTATATCAGAAAATCCTCCCAGTGGATTGCTGTCGTCAAGGTATTTGTGAACAAAGCCGGCAGGATTTGATGCCCTGGCCCTGACCTGGTTAACATAAGTCTCTGCCTGGGCAAGGCTTCCTATCTCAACTTCACATTCAGCAGCCCAGAGCAGAACATCAGCAAAACGTATCATATTATAAGCATTGCTCGTTTGCGGACCATCGCCGGTTATCTCCCGTTCACCGGTACCGCCTGCCTGCGATGCAGTATTCTTTATGAAAGAATAGCAAGTTACAGTCGGCCATCTGTGCCAGTTCCTCCCCGGATGTACACCCCAGTCGAGATAAGGAATCCCTCTTCTACCCATGTTCCAGTCTATTCTTGAATCAAGTGTACCTTCATGTGGTGTCCAGGGTGTTGCTGACAAAACGCCGTAGTCTCTTTTAACAGGAGTTTGTTTGTATGCCTCAAAGAGCAATGGTAAACCGGTTTCCGGATCGGTCTGAAAAGCGTCTGCAAGGTCCTCTGAAGGCATAGCCCAGCCGCAGCAGTTAGCAGCGGGCCCATAGTACGTGCCCTGAAGATAATAACTCGGATTCCCGAGGTTTCCTCCAACCCAGACGCAGTTCTGAACAGTAAATACAGATTCGGGGCCATGTTTGCCAGTCGTATTAAAATTGTCCCAGTACTTTTCGTTCAGGCCATATTTGAGTCCGTTGCTTGTCTGTCCGTTTGCTATCAGATCCTCGAGCAGGACCTTTGCTTCGGCAAATTTAAGCTGAAACATGTACGCTTTGGCAAGGAACGCTTCTGCGGCCCATTTGTTGGCCCTTCCCACCTCTGACTTGGTTTCGGTAAGGTTCTCTTTCGCAAACTGAAAATCCGCTTCTATCTTTGGCCAGATGGGCTCGGTATTGCTTACAAAATAAGTACCGTCTGAAAAAGTATTTGTCTCATCCAGGTAAGGCACATTTCTCCACCACAAAGCCGCCTCCATGTGAAACACGGCACGCAGGAATCTGGCTTCGGATTCTATCTGAAGTGCATTTGCTGCACTGATTGCATTTGCATCAACTGTTTTCTTAAGCATGCGCAGAACATCATTTGCCCGTTGAACGGCATCGTAAATTCCCGTCCAGCTTCCGGCTATGCTTCCTGTGCCATCAAAAGTACCAAAGCTGGTGCTGCTCCCGCCATTCCCGATATCATCAGAGGCATAGCCTGCAGAGGTCCTGTTTAAATTTAGCAGCCTGTTATAAGCCCCCACAAGAAGAGCATTTGAACCTGATTCTGAAGCCATGTTCTCCGGAGCCAAACTACCCGGAGGTGCAATGTCGAGAAAATCCTGACAGGTGGAAAATAACAATAATATAACACTGCCAATTATTAATAAATTCCTGTTTAACTTTTTCATTTTGTAATATTTTAAGAATGAAATTTATTCAATAAATATTTTACCATCAGTTTCTTATCAGAATGAACAGTTGACACCAATTAAAAATGTCTTTTCGCTGTTCGGATAGTTACCAAGGTCTGTTCCGAAATTAGCTCCGCTACCCCCTATTTCAGGATCAAGCCCGGTGTACTTTGTTAAAGTAAACAGGTTTGTACCCTGGGCATAAACCCTGAATTTACTGAAACCGATCCTCTGCATAAAACCTGAAGGTAAAGTGTAACCCAGGATCAGTGATCTTAACCTGAAGAATGATCCGTCCTCAATATTATAGGTTGCCCTTGTGTTGGCGTGACCCAATCCGCCTGCAACTGAAATCAGGGGGATCATTGTGTCAGGATTCTCAGGAGACCATGCGTTCAATAAGTCCTTGCTTACGTTTGTAAGATAACCGCCCATCCTGTATATGTAAACCTTCATCTGGTTCTGTATCTGGTTTCCCTGAGAACCATAAAAATTAGCGGACAGGTCAAAGTTCTTATAGGTAGCGTCCAACAGAAATCCATAAATAAAATCAGGATGCGGATTCCCAATAAAGGTTTGATCAAAAGTTGATGAAATCAAGCCGTCTCCATTCAGATCCTTATACCACAGACGACCTGGTTCAGCACCATTGTAACCCGGACGGCTTGCCACATCCTCTGTGGACTGATATATACCTCCGACTACATAACCTCTCCAGGAGCTGATCGGAAATCCAGGCTGGTTCCTGGTTCCATTTCCACCGTCAAAATAATCACGTCCGGGTAATGCCGTTACCTTATTTTTGTATGCTGAAATATTCCCGGTTAACGTAAAATAAAGTGTCTTGTTAATGTCGCCCATATATTTGGCTTCCAGATCAAATCCAATATTTTCAATATCCCCTGCATTTATCGAAGGCCGTGTTGCGCCACCAACAGTTGCAGGAAGTGATAGTGCAAATAATAATCCATCAATTGACTTTTTGTAAACTTCGAACGACCAGGATAGCTTATCAAAAATGGTCATATCAAGTCCGATATTCGTGACGATATTACGTTCCCAGCTAGTTTCCGGGTTTCCAATGCGTGTCTGGGTAAATCCCTGTAATGCGCTGTTACTCGATCCGGTAAGATCATAATAGGCATTAGTAACAGTACCGCTGTATACATCGAACTGGTTGATTGCACTGACATTATTCTGAGAACCTAAAACGCCATAGCTTCCTCTCAGTTTCAGATCAGTCAGCCAGCTGATGTTATTCATAAAGCTCTCTTTTGATATTCTCCAGGCTCCCGAGAAGGAAGGGAATGTACCCCATCTGCTCTTTATACCGAACCGTGAAGATCCATCACGTCGTAACGTAACTCCTACAAGATATCTGCTGTCGAAGCTGTAATTTAGGCTGCCAAAAAATGAGAGCAGCGCATCGCCTGTTGCATTTCCTGAATTCTGGTAGTTACCCTGCCCGGCATTAAGGATCAAAAAGTTAGTTGTCGTTACAAAATATCCGTCCCTTGATGCCGAAAGGCTCCTCCCCTGATTCTTGATTGCTTCCATTCCACCAAGGACGCTGACATCATGCTTACCAAATGTGTTCTTATAAGCAAGAGTATTTGTGGTAATTAACTGCGAATTGTATGAATGACCTTCTGTATAACGAATAGGATCATTGTAAAATTCCGAGCGTTCCGGGGTCGGTGTAAGCAATGTTGAAGTATGTCCGTCACCAAGGTTGCCGCCAAAGCTTACTCTTGCGGTAAAATTTTTCAGGATATCTACTTCAGCGTATATATTCCCGCTCACATTCCAGTAATTGTTCATATCCTGTTTCATGTGGTCAAAATAGGCAACAGGATTACGCTGGGTTCCAAGGTCCGGGCCCATACGGGTTCCGCCAAAATGCCCGGCGATATCATAAACAGGTATTATCGGAAGTAGTAAACCGTGCATCGCTATTGGGCTGAATTCACTCCCAAGCACCTGTGATTCAGGGATCCTTGGGTTTTTCCTGTAATACATACTTAAATTCTGTCCGACACGGATCTTGTCTTTAAACTTAAAAGACGTATTCGATCTTAATGAATATCTCTGAAGACGGTTATCAAGCAAGGTACCATATTCATTAAGGTAACCAAGCGAAATAAGGTAGTTTGAGCTTTGAGTTCCGCCGCTTGCAGTAAAGTTATGGTTCATCTGCGGAGCGGGAGAATGGATCTCATCATACCAGTCTGTTCCCTCTTTGTTGAATTTCTGAATCAGATAAAGATTTTTCTGAGCACCCAACGGATCCCAGTAATACTTTGATGGATCAACTATCGGATCGCCTTCAAATGCAACACCAACAGCACCCGTATTTGTGAGATATCCGTAATCAGGCATACCGTCCGCAAATAGTTCATGGCCAGGAAATGCTTTCTTGTGGACTGACATAAATTCATTCGAGTTCATCAGATTCATGGGATTCCTGCCCAGATCATGCTTGACACCATAATAAAATTCATAATCGAAAGTCGGTGCCCCGATTTTTCCCTTTCGGGTCGTAATAATGATAACCCCGTTCGCACCTCTTACACCATAAATAGAGGCAGCTCCGGCATCTTTAAGCACCTGCATTGATTCAATATCGCGAATATTGATATTATTAAGGTCTCCCTCTATTCCATCTATTAACACCAGAGGATATGTGTCTCCGAAAGTGCTTACACCCCGGATCCAGATATTGGGTTTCTGTCCGGGAGTACCGCCTCCGATGATCGTGACACCGGTGGTTTGTCCCTGGAGTGCCTGAACTGTCGATCCTGCGGGAATTCCCCTAAGATTATCCGTGTTTACTACTGCTACAGACCCCTTAACATCAACCTTTTTTTCAACAGAATATCCGGTTACAATAACTTCATCAAGGTCAATAGCTGTTTCTTCCAGAACTACATTCAATACTTCCTGGGTTCCAAGGGTTACCACCTGTGTTTTCATTCCTATATAGGAAAAGGATAATGTCCTGGCATTCTCAGGCAATGGAAGGGTAAAACGGCCATTGGCATCAGTCAGGACTCCCACGGTAGTTCCTGTCACCTGTATTGTTACTCCGGGAAGCGGCTGTCCTGCCTGATCATTTACAACTCCTGAAATAACCTTTTGCTGCTGTGCGTTAACGGAGTTCGCAGAACTTGCCCCTTTAGCGCCGGCATAGGTGCAAAAGGATAACAGTAAAGTTACTATCATCATGTTATGTAGTACCATCCTGATTGAAGTTCTGAAAACATTCAGATTCAATGTCTTCATCTTTTTTTTCATAGTCTTCAAGTTTTAGGGTCAATTTTTTACATCTTACATATAGCTATCATATCTTTTAAAAGGCTTTTCTGAATATCTGCTGTTGAGCTCCTTTGATATCTGTTAAAATCACATCACCAATACTTTTCAAGGGAGTCATACAGCTTCAAATATCTGTTATAAATCTCTTTGTATTGATCATTCTCATCCCGGTTCGGGTAGTATATCCGTTTCACTTCTATGCATAAATTGCAGCCATGTTCAATGCTCTTAAATACCCCTGTCCCGACTCCGGCAAGGATAGCCACACCTAATGAAGCATTTTCGGAACAAGTCATCGTAGATACCTTCAATCCGGTCATGTTGGCAAGGATCTGGCACCACAGGGGGCTCTTCGAACCTCCGCCCAGCAAACGGATCTCCTTTACAGGAATATCCTGTTTTCTTAATGATTCAAGGTTGTGATTAACATCTGCAGAAACCGCCTCCATTATTGCCCGCACAAAATGTCCTTTCCCCATTCCAATTGCAATTCCGGCGAAGACACCCTTTACATTTTGATTAAAATATGGAGATCCGGCTCCCATAAAATGCGGCAATACAGTCAAACCTTCGGCACCCGGAGGGACCTTAGCTGCAAATTCGGTTAACAGATCAAATACATCAATATTCGTTTTTAATGATAATTCAACTTCGCTCTGACAGAAAGTATCCTTAAACCACCTGAGCAACAAACCTGCTGTCTGAGCATAAGGTAATAAGAAATACTTCCCTTCAACCGAATGACACTGACAGGATAGCCTGTACGACAGGTTATTGATCGGATTGTCCATTGTCACGCATAATGCCATTGACGCCCCTATGGTCAATGTTGTAATTCCTGACAGTATGTTGCCTGCCCCTATTGCTCCAGCAGGATGATCGTACGATCCGGAAACTACTTTAACATTGGGACTAAGGCCTGTGGCCAGCGCTGCTTCTGCTGTAATATAATGAATCTGGGTGCCGGAGGGTGATAAATCAGGTAGCTGATAAGGAGTAATACCAAGAAAATCAAGCATTTCATCCCACCAGATCTTATTCCTGATATCAAAATACAATGTTGAGGAAACAAGCGAATGCTCGGTGCAGAATTCACCAGTCATACGATATATAAGGTAATCTTCAACCAGCAGATATTTTTTTACTTTATCGTAAATACGTGGTTCGTTTTTCCTTAACCATAAAATTCTTGTTGCGGGCCAGATGGGCAGAACTTCAGGCTGACCTGTCTTATCCATTATCGCTTGATTCCCAAATTTTTCCTCTATCTCTTTGGCCTCGGCAACTGAGCGGTTATCCAGCCATATTATGGCTTTTCTTAAAGGTTTACCATGACTATCAAGGACGATTATTGTTTCTCCCTGACTTGAAAAAGCCAGACCTTTAATATTAGCAACTTCAACACCGGTCTTCAGAACCAATGATTTTATAACCCTGCACGAAACTTCCCAGTATTTTTCCGGATCGAGCTCGCATGTTTCATTCAAGCCATAGTCGAGGGCATACTCCTCTCCGATAGTCGCAATCACGTCCCCTTTACTACTCAGGAGAAGAGCTTTTATTGAAGTTGTGCCCAGATCAATCCCTATTAAATAAGAGGTGTAGTCTAAATTCATTGAAACAGTCGATTTACTTGTCTGAAATGTTATGTTTCTTAATTGCTTCTTCAGGTGTTATCCCTGATTTAACTACGTCGCACAATGCAGCATGAAATTCCGACGGATCCTTCACCTGTATAGCGTTACGCCCGAAGACCACCCCTCTGGCTCCATCCCTGATCTCATTTGCCGCAAGCCGTAATGCATCTATCTGTTTCGGTACTTTTTCTGCTCCCAGTCCAAATATCGGTACAGGGCTACTCCCTGTCACCTTCTTAAAATCCATAGTGTAAAATGTCTTGATCATATCACACCCCAGTTCACTGAGGATCCTGCAGCTCCTGTAAACCTGGTCATGCAACTTCTCTTTTGTGATCGTATCGGAATGAACAGGAAAATATTCTCCAATTATCGGTACTCCCAGTTTGTCGGCCTGATTTAATAACTTACAATAAATCCCGACATTCCTTGAATCCAGTTCCTCACTCCCGGTCTGAAGCGTAAGAGATGCAAGAACGATCTCAGCGCCATGACTTACTGCTTCCTCTACACTACGGGCAATTACAGTGTATGCCTGGTTATAATTCCAGTTGAAGCAATAAACTGAACTCCAGTTTAACCTTACAATCGGAATCGGAGCACCTTTGTAATTGAAAACAAATCGCAGGTGCTTTAACATACCTGCACTCAGCAACACTCCATCTACACAGGAATTAATTTTCTCTGCTGTCTTTATCAGATCGGTCATGCCGGGGATAGGTCCATCAAACATTCCATGATCTATCGCTATTATCACGGCATTTTTACCTTTGCTGAAAAGTTTTTCAGTTTTCAACTCTTTCCCATTCATAATTAATAAATTGTATATGTCTTGTGATCGTTATTGATCGGTTATAGGTATGAATAACACCCTCAAATATAAATAGATTTGTTCGTAAATCCAACTTTTTTTTCATTTTTATTAAATATTTACTTATTATTTTGATTGTTTTTGATTATATTTGTGATGTCACTATTTAACTGTGTAATCTTATATAAAATTTTTATTAAATCAGGATCAATTATATTCAATAAGGTTATTAAATTGTAAATTATTGGGTATTCAGTTTGGCATTTGATTAAACCTGCGATTACCCCTATTTAAATAATAGTATAAAAACTTAATTATGTCAAAAGATTGGTGGAAAGAAGATGCAATTGGCATTCCAAATTTGGTTACAGAGACACCCGGGCCGAAATCAAAAATTATGCATGCAAATACTGCACGCTTTATGAAAGGACTAAGCAGCCAGGTAAAGCTCTTCCCTGTTTGCTTCGATAAAGGGTTTGGAATAACACTGACTGATGTTGATGGAAATAAATACCTCGATTTTTCGTCGGGAATCTATGTGACATCACTTGGTCATTGTCATCCCAAAGTATCGGAAGCTGTAGCATTCTGGGCAAAAAGACTAATGAATGCACATGATTTCACGACTCCTGTTAAAGAAAAACTGATGGTAAAAATGGCTGAAATTCTTCCTGGCGGGTTGAATGCCATTCAATTATATTCTGATGGTACCTCAGCAGTCGAAGCTGCACTGCGTGCTGCAAGGGCAATCACTAATAAGCACGAATTCTTATCAGCTTACCGTGATTTTCATGGTAAAAGTATGGGAGCTGTCAGCTGTGCCCAGATGTACCGGGGTGAAACTTTAAGTTATGGGCCAACACGCGCACCGGGATTTTATATGGTTCCGAGGCCTGACCCATATCGTCCCTTATGGACAAAACCCGACGGCACCATTGACACTGAAGCTTATATTGCATTTTACGAGACATTTATAAAGGAAGGAACAGTTGGCAACGTTGCTGCTTTCGTTTTGGAGCCGGCTCAGGGCTGGGCCGGAAGTGTATTCCCTCCGGATGACTACTTCCCAAAGCTGAAGACACTCTGTGATAAATATAAAATATTGATTTATGATGACGAAGTTCTGGCTGGTATGGGCAGGACCGGTGAGTGGCTTACACTAAACCACTGGGGAGTGGTACCTGATATTGTCACATTCGGGAAATCATTCGGCAATGGTTTCCCGGTTACAGCAATGGTTGTACGGGAAGAAAATGGCGGCGCGCTTGAAAAGATTTCCGCTTCTTCAAGCTATGGCGGGAATCCTATGGCATGCGCGGCAGCGCTTGCCTCAATTGAAGTAATAGAAGAAGAGGAGTTGCTGCAGAATGTAAGAAGCGTGGGCGACATCTTTATGAAAAGAATGAACGAGATGAAATCTCTGCATCCTATAATAGGAGATGTAAAAGGCAAAGGATTCCTTCTTGGAATTGAACTGGTGAAAGATAAAACTACAAAGGAACCTTTTGATGAGGCAGGTAAACTGGTTTACCAGAAAGCATTCAGAAAAGGATTGGCATGGATCCCGGCGGGTCACATCCTTAGAATGTCTCCCCCTCTGATAATGGATGAAAAATATGCAAAAATGGGCATGGACATTATTGAAGAATCAATTTCAGAGGTCGAAAAAGATTTTGGATATTAATCAAAGAATATTTATCTCTTATTGAAATTTATAAAATCAGGATCTCCTTATGACGAAAAGAAAAGTTCGTTTTGGAATAATAGGCCTGGGATTAATGGGAAAAGAGTTTGCGAGTGCTGTTTCCAGATGGTGTCATTTTAAAGATGATAATTTCCCTAAACCGGTCATTACAGGGATTTGTGATAAAGGAAATCCGGATGCTGTGAACTGGTTTACCAGAAATTTTGACACTATCGTATTAAACAGCTCTGACTATCATGACCTCCTCTCAAGTCCGGAAATAGATGCAATCTATTGTGCTGTACCACATAACCAGCATCAGCAGTTGTATGCCGAGATAATTCGTTCAGGTAAACATCTTCTGGGCGAAAAACCATTTGGGATTGATATCGCCGCTAATGAAAAAATCATTGAAGAAATTAATAAGAGACCGGATCTTGTGGTGAGATGCAGTTCCGAATTCCCCTACTTCCCGGGTGCCAGACGGGTGATTGAATTCATCAGGTCGGGTGCGTACGGACAGCTGATGGAGGTTCGATGCGGATTCCATCACTCAAGCGACATGGATCTTCAAAAACCGATTAACTGGAAACGTACAATAGAAGTAAATGGTGAATATGGGTGTATGGGTGACCTGGGCCTCCATACACTTCATATTCCCCTGCGAATGGGCTGGTTCCCAACATGGGTATTTGCTGATCTCCAGAATATTGCTAAGAACCGGCCAGACGGGAAAGGAAATATAGTCCCTTGTGAAACCTGGGATAATGCAGTAATAACCTCACATTGTATTGACCCGCTAACCAATAATGAGTTCTCCCTTGTCCTGGAAACTAAAAGAATGGCACCCGGACAAACCAATACATGGTTTATTGAGGTGTATGGGACTAAAAAATCTGTCAGGTTCTCAACTCATGACCCTAAGGCTTTTTATTTTCTTGAAAGCTCCGGACAAGAACAGGGTTGGACCAGGATAGATATTGGTCATCAATCATTTATTCCGGTAATAACAGGCGGAATCTTTGAGTTTGGCTTTTCAGATGCAATCCTGCAAATGATAGGAGCCTTTATGAGTGATCTCAATCCGGACAGCAAACCAAATCCTTTTCAGAATGTCCTGCCGGCTGAGACTCATTTAAGCCACAGAATAATGGATGCAGCAATTAAATCCTTTAAGACCGGCATTAGAATTAATTTGTAACGTTTCTGTTTATATCACTGATTTTTTATGTTATATAACATAATTTACTTTGCGAGTGTTAATATTATTAACCTTTTCGTTCCATAAGTAACCTAAAACTTAAAAATATTCAACCAATGACAAAAATTAAAGCAGGATATGTAGCATTCGGGACAATGTTCTACGAACCAGCTAACCTTAAAATGATCAGTGAAAGAGCTGAGAAACAACTTAAAGATGCAGGATTAGAGCTTGTTATTACTAATCCTGTCTATGGGGAAGGTCCGGAACCGGAACGAGCAATAAAGGAATTGAAAGGAAAGGATTGGGATTTCCTTTTTGTAAATATAATTAACTGGATCGATACCCGTGGCGTCTTCAGGGTTTTGTATGAGTTCCGCGACGAACCCATGATCCTTTACAGTTTGGGAGGTTTTACCGATCATGAAGGCAGATTTGGGGAAAAAGGAACCCTTATTTCTCCTGCTGCCGGTGCCGGATCAACTTCATTACGACTTCCGATGGAACAATGGGGAATAAAATTCAAATATCTCTTTAATGCACCCGACTCTCCGATGGATATCAAAGGCATACTTTCGTTTGCCAGTGCTGCTAAAACAATGAAGAAGCTGCGACATGCAAGGTTGGGAATGATTGGCTTCAACGATATGGGATTATATTCAACCAGCTTTAATCCCTCAAAACTTCGTGACTTAATCGGACCCGAAATTGAAAGTCTGGACATGTTGCAACTTCAACGGAAAATGGATGCAATCCCTGATGCCGAGGTAAAAGCTGAGGCCATAAGGATATCCTCCTCCTGGGAATACCCTCTTGGAAAACCAGATGATGAAGTTGTTGAAAAGGCTGTCCGGATGTACCTGGCTACAGTGGTCCTGTGCAAAGAAAAAAAATTCGATACATTCTCCTATAAATGTGTCGATGGAATAGATCTGGAGATGGGCCTTACACATGCAATACCATCTTCACTTGTCGCTGACGCAGGATATCCGTATGTTGATGAAGATGATCTGGGTAATTCTGTTGCCCAACTTATGCTTAAGTCAATTTCAGGGAAACAGGTGACCTTTATCGAACATTACGAACATCACCCTGAATGGATACTTCTGGGTGAAGACGGTTATTGCCCTGCCGACTTTATTGAAGGGAAACCACAAATCAAATATATGTCAACTGTCCTTTTAAAAGGTATTGCACATTGTTCAAACATGAAAAAAGGACGAATGACACTTGCCTGCCTTTCTGAAACAAAAGACGGATATCGTATGCATATTGTTACCGGGGAAGGGAAAGAGAGGCCAAAATGGGTTGAAATGGGAGTACCATTGCCCTCCTGGCCAAGTATCAGATTCTTTACTGATGTCCCTGTACGACAGGTATTAAATCATGTTCAGTCACAACACTTTGCAGCAGTTTATGGAACATATGTTGAGGAGCTTGTAGATTTATGCGGTTTATTAAATATCGATGCCGTGGTTGATTCGAATGTTTAGTAATAACCTCTGTTTATGAAGCATCAATATAAACCTCTGATCCTGCTTTGCCTCATGTTTTTAACAGTGGGATCAATGTTCTGCATGAACGATATTCTCCTTCCTGCTTTAATTACACATTTTAAATTGAATTATACCCAGGCAACTTTGATTCAATTCACCTTTTATTCAACATATATTATATTCCCTATACCAATCGCCTGGATGATACATAAATTCGGCTACAGGATAAGCCTTTTAGTGGCGCTGCTTACATGCTCACTGGGATGTCTTCTTTTTATGCCTGCCAGATTTCTGGATTCATATCCCATCGTATTGATGGCAATCTTCATTATATCAACAGGCATAACAGTTATAAATGTTGCTGCCAATCCATTTATTTCCTTGCTGGGCGATCCCGAAGGAGCTCATATAAGAATGAATTTCGTACAGGTATTCTCCAGAATCGGTTATGCTGCCACACCTCTGATAGCTACAGCGCTTATTTATAATTATGCAGGTGAGATAAGGTTTCATTTTCCATATCTGCTTCTGGCGGTCTTAATAATGATCATTGGAACACTTATCTATTTCTCTAAAATGCCGGCAATGAAAGCTGATGCCGAAGATAAGTTTTCCGTATCAGGTATTTTCAAAGCCAGCATACGATATCCGCACCTTGTATTCGGTATTGTCGCAATGTTCTTCTATGTTGGCGCTGAAGCATGCACAGCTGGATTCTTTATCCCCTATCTTAAAACTGTTCTGGGATTTACAGAAACACAAGCAGCCAGGTATCTCACTCTCTACTACATCTTTGCAGCCGTAATGGGGCTGGCTGCAGTAGTAATATTGCGGTATGTAAAAGCCTTCAGACTTGTTGGTTTATTTGGTCTGATTATGATCATATGTTACTTGATATGTATTTTGACCAATACCGGAATAAATGAATATATCCTGGCTTCTCTTGGGCTTTTTCTTTCAATTATGTTCCCAACGATTTTCAGTCTCGCAATAGAAGATATAGGTTCTTTTGCCGGTAGAGGATCAGCTTTATTAAACTTCGCAATCGTTGGAGGATCAGTATTTCCTCCTCTTCAGGGAATTATTGCTGATGATTTCGGAGTAAATATTTCGTACCTGGTGCCTTGTTTTTGTTTCATGGTCATTACCATTTATGCATTCTTCTTTACCAAACAACCATTAATCCGAAGGAACTTCAGTTTTATAAAATAATAAAAACTTTTCAGCCATTTTCTTTTATTGTTAAACCTATAAATGAATAATTGTTTTTATTACCGAAATGTCACAGTTTTTATTGTAATTATTCTTATTTTTCTATTTGATTTACGGCATCCGGATTTAACAAATACGGATCAGTTATCTTTTTTAATATAAACTAAAACATTACAATAGCTATGTTCAAAGAGGATGTATATATCAATAGAAGAAAAAGACTGCATACTCTGGTAAAATCCGGAATTGCAATTTTTATAGGAAATGTGGAGTCCCCAATGAATTATCCCGGGAATACTTACCATTTCAGACAGGATAGCGATTTTCTTTATTTTTTCGGAATTGATCTTCCGGGTTTTGCCGGTTTAATGGATTTTGATTCCGGAAAAGATTGCATCTTCGGAAACGATTTAACGGTAGATGACATCGTCTGGATGGGGATACAACCTTCAGTCAGCGAACTTTCAGCTAAATGCGGAATTACTGATACCAGACCATTCTCAAATCTCTCCGATTTTGTAACTGAGGAGAAAAACAAAGCCCGCAAGGTTCATTTTCTCCCTCCATATCGTGGTGAGACAAAAATGACTCTCGGACGAATGCTTAAGGAAAATCCATGTCAGTTGGGAGATCTGGCATCATCCGAATTAATAAAGGCTGTAATCTCGATGCGTTCAGTAAAAGAGAATGTAGAAATTGCAGAGATCGAAAAAGCAATTGATATAGCATATGAAATGCATATCACCGCGATGAAAATGTGTAAACCGGGCGTGAGGGAACAGGACATTTTTGGAGCGCTTGAAGGTATTGCATACTCAAAAGGGGCTGGTCCGGGATTCCCTTCAATTATAAGTATCAATGGCCAGACACTTCATAACCATGTCCATTCCAATACCCTCGAATCAGGCCGGTTAATGGTAAATGATTCAGGAGTGGAAACAAGCATGCATTACACGTCAGATATTACAAGAACAACACCTGTTGGGGGGAAGTTTAATAAGAGACATAAAGAGATCTATGAAATAGTGCTGATGGCAAATACCGAGGCAATTAAAGCTGCCAGACCCGGATTCTCAAACCGTGATTTACATCTTTTGGCAGCCACAATAATTGCTTCAGGCCTGAAAGATCTCGGATTAATGAAGGGTGATGTGGAGTCAGCTGTGGCGGCCGGAGCCCATGCATTATTCTTTCCACACGGATTAGGACATCTGCTTGGACTGGATGCTCACGATATGGAAGCTTTGGGAGAGGAATTCATCGGCTATGACGAAACAGTTAAAAGAAGTGACCAGTTTGGTTTCGCATATTTACGATTTGCCAAACCTTTTGTTCCCGGTCATGTCTTAACTGTTGAACCAGGATGCTACTTTATCCCACATTTGGTAAATATCTGGAAATCACAAAATAAATTCACTCAGTTTATTAATTATGATAAACTTCCGTCCTATCTGGATTTTGGAGGCGTACGGATTGAGGATAATATTCTGATTACGCAGAACGGAAACAGGGTGCTTGGGAAACCAATACCCAAAACTATTAAAGATGTAGAAGAAGTCTGCTCTTAAATTAAAATTCAATGAAAGATAATTTATGCCTGCCTTAATATATTGTCAATTTAGATATTCCCTCAGGAGATTGCTTTATAATATACTGGAATATTGTTCAACAGGAAGTATCTTAACCAAAGGTTGATATTAACATTAATATATGTTTTAACTTAATAATTATTAACCATGAACTTATTAAATTCACTAATCGTTATCTGTTGCATTTCGGGCAATATGGTAAATCAGAACGACAATGTTCTTACTTTTTCAAATACATCAGAAGTACCTCAAAAAAGCGAATGGAGGCAATTATTCAATGGAAAGGATCTGACAGGGTGGAAACATGCAGGGCCTGGAGATCATTATGTAGAAGATGGTTTAATAAAGTCGCATGGTGGAATGGGATTACTTTACTGGGAGAGAGAAAAATTAGGAAATTGTACAATACGCCTGGTTTACCGGATGCGTGACACGCTCGATGGTTCCGGGATATTTATCCGGATCCCGGTTGAACCGCGTGAAGAGTGGATGCCCATCCATTATGGCTATGAGGTCCAGATTGACAATAAACCCGAAAGGTATAAAGAAGATGATTATCACTATACAGGAGCATTATATTCCCTTACCAAACCACTGGCAAAAGCTGGCAAAGATGGTCCGGAATGGAATACCATGGAAATTACCCTGGACGGGCTACGAACGATAGTATATTTAAATGGCGTAAAAGTAACTGATTACAAAGAGGGTGATCCTGTACCCGAACGAAAATTTGACTTTGAACCTCAGCGCGGACCTCGTCCTGAAATGGGTTATATTGGTATTCAAAATCAAAGTAAAAACGATGTAGTGCTTTTTAAAGAAATTGCAGTTAAATCGCTTGATAAAAGTTTGAAATAGAGACCAATAACAGGAACTTAATTTTAAAATTTAAACAACTCATGTGAGGAAAAAAAACATTGAGTCAGGTTACTGAACATCTTTTATGAGCCAGGTATTGTTTATTCGAATTATTTTGTATTTTTGAAGTGCTGGCAAAATATTCTTTTCCGGGTAAATCAAAGGAAAACCATATTACTCTCTAACTAACCCGACGCTGGCACTTAATAACAAACCCCCCCGGCATTTACGTCAGGGGGGTTCTTTCTAACTAACCTCACAGTAGTGACTTTAAAAGTCGCACAAATCTAAGGAAGGTTTATTGATCAAAAAAGTTAAATATTCATAAAATCAAATTACATTTAATTAATAACGTTAAGGAATTCTGTCAGATTATAGAAAAATTAAAAGAGGCTATCCTTCAGGAATAGCCTCTTTACTTCTTTGAAACAGAACCTTAACAGGATCTAAATATTAGTCTTTCAGACATCTGACATATTTACCGGCGACTTTGGAAGTGCCTTCTCTGAAAACACCATCATTACCGGCATCAAGTCTTCTGTAAAATGCGGTTGTTGCACTTGCTTCGACTGAGCTCCACCAGTAACTGAGTGTACCTTCATTGAAGAATGAACCATCACCATAATAGCGTACACCTCCCGGTAAAGCCGAGAAACCGCTGGTATTGGTACCGTTTCCTGTTGTCCATCCTGTCGCATTTTTCAACTGAACACCCTGGTCAGTTCCCCGCCATGAGTAACCATCAGCCTGTACCTGGGTCATCCCAAGAAAGATCTCAAGAGTCTTAAACTCGGCATCTGTCGGGACATGCCATCCGGTCGGACAAAGATTTCCGGTGCTGACAGTAAACCAGTTATATAATGCACCATATTTTGGTTTATTTGTAGCTTCGTCATTATTGTACCAGCTGTAGCCGGGTGTTGTGAGGGCAATCCAGTCAGCTGCTACCGTAACATTGGGAATATCTGTATTGTTATTGAACCTGGTACTTTTCAGGTTTTCTGCCATCCATATCTGATTATCGATAGCTACAGTTTTATATATGTTGCCTTCGGCGTCGGACATCATTGTAAGAAGTTGTACCTGATTACCGTAACCTGTTCCGGCACCGTTTGTAACATATGCGCGTACATAATAGACAGTTCCTTCAGTCAGTTCGCTCAGATTGCTTACAAAGCTTCCGCTTGTTGCCACGTCACTTGTGTGCAAACCTGTTGCAACAGGATCAGGAGTTGTAGCCCAGCATACTCCGCTGGCAGTAATTGTTCCGCCACCGTCTGATGTGATTGTTCCACCCAGGACTGCGGAGTTATTTGTAAACGTTGCTACAGCAGCTGTTGTGACTGTTCCAATAGCTACCGGTGTTGTATTAAACGTCTTATCATCCCCATACGAAGTCCCGATGCTGTTTGTTGCATAAGCCCTTACATGGTAAAGGGTTCCGGATGTAAGTCCGCTAAGGTTGCTTACAAAAGCCCCGTCGCCCGAACCATCAGAGGTATGTAAGCCTTCAACTGTCGGATTGAGTGCCGTACCATAGCAAACTCCTCTTGCGGTGACTGCGGAGCCTCCATTGGCTGTAACATTACCGCCGGCTACAGCTGTAGTCTGGGAAGGACTAGTTGGGTCGGCAGTGGTAACAGTAGGAGCAACTCCGGTAGTAGTAAATGGAAGATCGTTTCCATAAGCAGTTCCAGAAGTGTTGGTTGCATAGGCTCTGACATGGTATTGGGTACCAGGGGTTAATCCTGTCATGTTGCTTGAAAATATTCCGGTCCCGGTTCCATCAGTGGTTTTGCTGTTTGTAGTTGTTGGATTCGCAGTTGTAGCCCAGCATACACCTCTGGCGGTTATTGCAGAACCGCCATCAGCAGTAATATTCCCTCCTGAGGTGGCCGTAGTCGAAGTTAATGCAGTTACCGTAGCTGTTGTAAGAGTAGCCCCTACGACAGGACTTGTGGTAAATGAAACTTCATTACCATAAGCAGTACCTTCGCTGTTGGTAGCATAAGCCCTTACATAATACATCGTATTGGCAGTTAAACCCGTTATACTGCTTGTAAAAGTGCCGGTTCCTTTGCCATCACTGGTTTTTGAACCTGCAATTACGGGTTTCGTAGTGGTCCCCCAGCAAACTCCTCTTGCTGTTACCTCGGCGCCACCGTCGGAAGTAACATTACCGCCGGAGGTCGCTGTTGTAATCGTGACACCGCTGATCGCAGCAGTACTAAGTGCCGGCATATCCGGTTTCTTTTTGCAGCCATTCAGCATTGCAATGCCGGAAACAAGAAAAATTAGAACAATTAAATTAAGAACTTTCTTCATGATTAAGTGTATTAGTGATTAGATGTTAAATATTGTTTTGATTCTACGATAATAATCCGAAAAAGTTTGCACTCTTTAAAAATGCCACTGCCACAAAATATCAACATTTATAAAATCTTCAACCGGGTCAGTTTTTCAGGCATCTGACATTCTTGCCACCTGCTTTAATCACACCCTCCCTGTAAACGCCAGTCTGATTACCATCTAAACGGCGATACAATGCTTTTGTTGTGTCGGACCAGTGCAAAGTTGAACTCCACCAGTAAGCCACTGTACCCTGGTTATAGAATGAACCGTCAGCTCCATATCTGTAACCGCTTCCAAGGGCTGAAAATCCACTTGTGTTAGTGCCATTACCGTCCCAGGTTGAAGTAGATTTCAATTGGGTACCCTGATCGCTCCCTCTCCATAGAGTCGCATCAGTTTGTTCCTGGGTCATGCCCAGAAATACTTCAAGAGTCTTAAATTCAGCATCGGTGGGTACATGCCATCCTGAAGGACAAAGCTTTTCGGTTTCTACTGTAAACCAGTTATAAAGTACTCCAAAGGTTTCTGAAGGATTATTGTTATACCAACAATAAGCTGAGGTTGTTGCAGCCATCCAGCCTGCAGCCGATTCAACATTTGGAATTTGAGAATTATCAGTAAATTTTGTTGTTTTCAGATCGGACTGCATCCATAGCTGGTTTCCTATTATTACAGTTTTATAAATATTCCCCTCGATATCGGCAACAGAAGTAGAAAATTTGATCTGGCTTCCGTAAGCTGTGCCGGCGCTGTTGGTGGCAAAAGCTCTTAAATAGTATGTTGTGGAGGTTGTTAAACCCGTCATATCACTTGTGAAAGTCCCTGTACCTGTTCCATCACTTGTTTTCGAATTTGCAATTGTCGGATTACCCGTTGTATTCCAGCAAACCCCCTTTTCTGTTACAACTGCACCATTTTCCTGTGTTACATTCCCCCCGGAAAGAGCCGTACTTAAAGTAACTGTTGTAACAGCCGCGGTGGAGACAACCGGCACTAATACCGGGTCGGTCGGGAAGGTAAGTTCATTGCCGTAAGAGGTCCCTGCACTGTTGGTAGCATAGGCTCTTACATGATAGATGGTGTTCGGAGCCAAACCTGTTATGTTGCTTGTAAATGAACCGCTGCCCGTGCCGTCGGATGTATGGGCACCGCTGACCAGAGGATTGGCTGCTGTACTCCAGCATACTCCTCTCGCCGTTACTGCAGCGCCTCCGTTCGAACTAATGTTTCCGCCTGAAGCAGCAGAATTACGTGTGACCAATGAAATTGACGCTGTCGTAAGTGTCGGTGATACAGCCGTGGTAGGAAACTTCAGATCGTTTCCGTAGGATGTTCCAACATTGTTTGTTGCATAAGCTCTTACGTGGTATTCAGTTCCGGGTACTAATCCTGTCATATTTGCAGCAAAGATCCCTGTGCCGCTGCCATTGGTTGTCTTGCTATTAGTTATTGTCGGATTGGCAGTAGTTGCCCAGCATATCCCCCTGGCAGTTATTGCTGCGCCTCCATCAGATGAAATATTTCCTCCGGACACTGCTGACGAAGATGTTATTCCTGTCACGTCAACTGTTGTAAGCACGGGGGCTACCAAAGGATTCGTTGTGAATGAGACTTCCTTCCCGTATGCAGTTCCGGCGTTGTTCACAGCATAAGCCCTGACATAATATAAGGTATTGGGAATTAAACCTGTTAAATTGCTTAAGAAAACTCCGGGTCCCTTTGAATCAGTAGTATGAGTACCTGAAATTGCAGGTAGTGATGAAGTGCCCCAGCAAACCCCTCTTGAAGTTACTTCGGCTCCACCATCGGATGTGATATTTCCTCCCGTAGTTGCAGTACTTATGGTTATATCGGACACTGATGAAGTTGACAAGGTTGGTATCACAGGATCTTCCTTACATCCTGATAATAAAATAATCTCCCCTGCCCATAGTGCCGCAATTAATACTGCTGTAGTTCCTGATCTAAATTTCATTGGTCTATAGTCTTGCTTCGGTTATTAAACTTAATTCTGTTATTTTAATTGTATAGTAAAATCGATTTTCAATATTCTTTCCTCTAAAGGAGGAAAAAAACCCGGATAAAATAAGAATTTAATTGGGAGCCTGGCTTATAACAATTCAAACTGTATAAACCGGGAAGGTTAATCTTTTATGCAACGGACTGACATTCCGCTCTTTTCGTTTTCCAGATTTCTGAACACTTTGTCCTGGTCATTTTGAATTCTCCTGTTATAAGTATTTGGAGGTTCAGGTTGTGGTGAAGTCCACCAGTAGCCACTTGTTCCAATAAATTCGAATACCCCTGAACTGGACCTCCAGCCACCTGGAAGAGCGGTGAAAGTACTTTCGTTCGTTGCACCGACGTTCGGGTTATCCCAGTGGGCTGTACCGGCTTCCTTAAGCTTACCGCCGGCAGGACTTGGTCCGCCAAGATAGTACTCAAGCGTTGTGCATTCATCATCTGACGGAATGTGCCAGCCTGTCGGACAAAGTTTGCCTGCATTAACTGCATACCAGTTGTAAAGCGCACCGTAAGGATCTTTATTTGCCGGTCCGTTATTATACCAGCAATAACCCGGTGTTGTCAATGCACTCCATGCAGCACCTCCTGTAACTTCCGGAACTGGCGTCCCGTCATTGAAATGAGTTGTTTTCAGGTTCTCCTGTATCCAGACCTGTGTACCGATCCTTATGACATTATAGTCGTTGTTATCAAAATCCTGAATCGAAACCGGATCGGTGTTAAATGTCTTGTCAGTCCCGTAGGCAGTCCCGACAGTGTTTGTAGCGTAAGCACGAACATGATACCGTGTGTTCGCAGCCAGACCTGCAATATTGCTGGAAAATATCCCGGTTCCGGTTCCGTCAGCTGTCTTGCTGTTAGTAATCGTTGGATTCAGTGAGGTGCTCCAGCAGACTCCCCTCGAAGTAACAGATGAACCGCCGTCATTTGTAATATTCCCTCCGCTTATTGCTGTTGCCGATCCGGTTGGTAAAGGATTTGTTGTCGTAACTGCAGGCATAACAGGACCTGATGTAAACGAAACTTCCTGCCCGTAACCCGTCCCCTCTGAATTGACTGCATATGCTCTTACATAGTATTTTATATTTCCGGTAAGTCCGGTAATGTTGCTGGAATAGCTCCCTGTTCCTTCACCGTTTGAACTTTTTGAATCAGCAATAGTAGGCTGTGTATGAGTGCTCCAGCAAATACCTCTGAGGGTAACATCAGTGCCTCCGTCGAAGGTTATATTACCTCCCGAGACAGCAGTGGTTTGAGTAATCCCTGTAACTGTAACCGTTGTCAGTTCGGGAACAGAAAGCCCTGCTGTGGTAAAAGTGACTTCATTGCCAAATGAAGTCCCAATGTCATTAGAGGCATATGCCTTCACGTAATAGAATGTATTTGGAATCAGATTTGTCATGACACTTGTGAAAGCGCCTGTCCCGTAACCGTCGGTTGTGTGGGCATCAGTTGTAGAAGGATCTTTTTTTGTACTCCAGCATACTCCTCTAAAAATGATCGGGTCATTACCATCACTTGTGATAATGCCCCCTGCTGTGGCACTTTTGGGTCCAATCTCACTTACAGGAGTTGTGGATAAGCTTGGAACTCTCTTTTGACAACTGGTGAAAGTGAGCGTAAATAAACAAAGCAGAAGAAAAACAAATAAACAGATTCCTTTTTTCACTTTACTAAATACAATTCATTTTAAAGTATGAGCAACTTTTCTAATCAGCATCCGGTTCTCATGTTCCAACCATAAAATTACTAAATTCTTTTAATCTTTTGTTTAAATCCACAGTGAAAACCATTAGCAAAGCTTATATCCACCATTCATCAATATGTCAACGCGGGTTTAGATAATTTATTTTTCTGCGGAGGCACGTAAAAAAAGAGGTCAGTAAATTGCTGACCTCTTCGCGTTACACTTCTGATTATTAAAAACCGATGTAAAGTCATGAAAACGAAGGTAATGCCTTACGGTTTCAGCTTCTTGTAGGTCATAAACCATGCAACTTTATAAATATCTGACATACTCTGATCGGACTTATCATCACCGGCTTTTGGAGGATAAGGAACAAATACATCATTACCTGCTTTCCAGTCTGCTGGTGTTAGAACATGGTTCTCCCTGGCTGTCTGTAATGCAGTAAGAGTTCTTATTATCTCTTCTGTGCTACGGCCGACATTAGTCGGATAGAAATAAATCGTTTCAATGACATTATCGGGATCAATTATGAAAACTCCTCTTACATCCCTTGTGGTATTGGATGGGGCATGTATCATACCATACATTTTTGCGACGGTGAGTTTTTCATCGTCAACAAGAGGAAATTTGATCTTCACAGGTTCTCTTCCCTTATAATCAAGACTTTCAAGGGCTTTCTTCCAGTCACGGTGGGTTTCAACGGGATCGGTAGAAATAACTACAAGTTTAGTGTTAAGCTTATCGAACTCGCTCTGCAGATTTGCCAGTTCAAGTATCTCTGAAGAGCATACAGGAGTAAAGTCCTGTGGATGGCTGAATAAGATTTTCCAATGTCGACCATAGTCAACCGGAAAATTAACGGTTCCATTTGTCGATTCAGCCGTAAATGAAGGCGCGGTCTCCCCTATCAAAGGGATCCTGAAATTTCTGTCCTCTTTCTTTTCCTGTGACCATAATAGTGTCACTGAAAAGATAAACACCACAATTAAAATGTTCTTTTTCATAACTATTTATAATTTTAAATTAGACTAATTAAACATAATAACAGAAAGAATTGTTCGAATAGGGTCAGATATTTTTATGACCTGATAGTTCGGTGTTAAGTTAAATCTATTATGTTATAAACTTAGAAGGCAATTGGCAAAGTGCAGTTGGCAAATTTTGTTTTCTACAGTGTACTCTGTTCCTTTTGCCTTTAATTTTTCAGATTGCCAACTGGCAACAAAGGTAATTCGATTAGGAACTTGAAGTACGACTGCAGGTTTTGCAGATTCGTCCGAAGATCTAACCTTTAAACATGAACAGCAGTTTTATAAGGTATTGTGAATCTGAATACAGTCCCTTCGCCGGGATGTGAATTAACCCAGATTTTGCCGCCAAGGAGCTCAACATAAGCTTTACATATCGACAACCCAAGTCCGGTTCCCCCATATTTTCTCGACACGGGATTATCGACCTGGAAAAACCGGTCGAATATTTTATCATGATGTTCAGGCGGTATGCCAATACCTGTGTCTTTCACAAAAAATTCAAGGTACCCGTTTTTAAGGGCGTATCCGAAATCAATTCTACCTTCCTTTGTGAATTTCGTGGCATTACTGATAAGATTTGAAAGAACCTGGATAAGTTTTGTGCTGTCCGTAAATATAAGTGCTTTCTCGTCAGGCAATCCGTTCTTGAGGTTTATTGAAATGACATCCGGTTGCTCCTTGTAACTGAACTGTTCGTCCAGGCTTCTCATGCAGGAGTTCAGGTTAAGTTCCCTCATATTAAGTTTTGTCTGGCCGCTCTCCACATTTGCAATATCAACAATATCGTTTATTATCGACAATAACTGGCTTCCGCTCTTGAAAATGATGTCAATGAACTGGTGCCTCTCCGATTCTGTTGTATCAGGTTCGTTAAGCAGTGCTGAAAATCCGATAATTGCATTCATTGGTGTTCTGATCTCGTGCGAAACATTATGCAGAAATGCAGTTTTAAGCCTGTCGCTTTCTTCAGCTTTCTCCTTGGCAGCAATCAACTCTGCTTCAGCTCTTTTGCGTTCGGTGATGTCACGAAAACTCCATACGCGTCCAACACTCTTTCCGGAGATCTTCTGAGGCTGCGAATAGCGCTCAAAGACCCGGCCATCCTTGAATTCAAGAAAGTCAGAAGTTGTAACCTCACTATCAGTATAAAGTTGCTTCACCTGATTTACGAAATCCTCGGGATGCAAAAGCTGATTCATCACATACTTAATTGCTTCTGCATCATTTTTCATATCCATGACAGACTGCGGTATCAACCACATCTCCATGAATTTATGATTGTACTGGACTATTTTACCCTTGCCATCGACAACCAGGATGCCGTCGGCAGTCGATTCAAGAGTTGCCTTTATCAGAGAAAAAGATTTTTCAAGTTCAACTTCTGCTTTTTTACGCAATGTGATGTCCTCAACCATTGCCAGAAAGTACTGCACTTCATCATTATTGTTTCTTATTATACTGATGGTTGTGGATCCCCAGATGACAATATGGTCTTTGCGGATATATTGTTTCTCAGTATGATATACGGGAATCTCCATAGCTACGAGCCTTAGTAGCGAAACATCGTCTCCTTTCCGGTAATCAGGATGTGTAAAGTCCTTGAATGTGAAGGCTTTAAGGTCTTCTTCACTATATCCCAGCATTTTGCAGAATGCTGAATTTGCCCGGATAATCCCAAGGTCCTTACCAGTCATCGACATGCTGAAAGGGCTCTCTTCAAATATCTTTCTAAACCTCTCTTCACTTTCCCTGAGCGTCTCCTCGGCAAACTTACGCTCAGTTATATCGCGGCAGATTGACTGAAAATAGCTTACCCCTTCTATCTCAACTTTACGCGCGCTGATTTCGACTGGTATTATAGTGCCATCTTTACGGATATGAGCTGTTTCAAAAGTGGCATAGCCCTTTTCATCAAGGATTTGTTTTTCTGCGGCCAGATTTTTTAGTGTACCGGGAGCCCTGATCTTTGATATATTCATACCAATCAATTCATCCCTGTCGCGCTGACAAGTTTCGACCGCCCGGTCATTAGCCTCAAGTATCACCATATTCCTGTCGGTCAGGAAAATAATGTCATTGGCATATTTCAATATAGAATCAAAGTGCTTTCTTAAGGCAAGGTGGTCCAATTCCGATTCATACTTTTCGCGGTAAAATCTGACATTTTCATTCCACTCCAATATTCCGAGAAGCAAGCCGATCGTAAGTATGAAGAGAATGATTATTATAATTATCAGCGTTATCTGCTTATCAAGAGAGGAAAAGACCTCGGTATGATTCATTTTGGCAACCAGGAACCACGGGGTTCCCGGGATTTTCTTCATTGCAGCAACCACGGAAGCGCCTCTGTAATCAATTCCATCGGTAGTGGATTCTATGCCCCTGACAACCATGGCTGCTGGCAGTTTCTGTTCAGATACCGGCTTCATCAGCTCCAGTTCCGAGTTCTTTTTGAACCTGAGCTCACTGAGATAAATCACCTGGTCCCCTTCCTGCCGGAGAAGCAGAGATTCAGCCGTTTTGCTTGGCACAGGCCATGTCTGGACAAGTGGTTGAAGGATTTCATGCGGATCAATTCTAAGGGCCAGCAATCCAAATACTGAAGAATCCTTTCTCCATGTAGTGACAAGGGGGATGATCAGGTCAAGGTGCGCAAAATTGACCTTGTCGGTCCTGTGAAGATCCGTAAGAGTTCCGGCGTGTAATTTTAACAGATCAGATAATTGATTTTTAAGTTGTTCCCCCATCAGTGAATCCTGATTCGGATAAAAGCACCTGACTGTACCTGTTGAATCGATTAAAAGTACATTTTTGTAATCGAGGCTGCGGGTGAGCGATTTGAGGCTTGTCGATTATATCCGTCGGCAATTTCTTCACGGAGGGTGAATGCAGATAATCCGACAGTTGCTTAATAAATGAAACATTTTCTCCTATCAGAACTGCATCACCCATTCGTTCATTCCTCCACTGCGCAACTTGCCGGACTTTAAGATCAGCAATTGCAGACAACTCCAGTTGCTTGTCATTTAAAAGCCTGTTTTTCTGACTTTTATAATACAACAACCCAAGCAGGATACTGCTTACCGATATAACTAAAAAGAGAATAATCAGGAGCCACGGAGTAGCTGGTGTTTGCCTGTGCAAAATCATTCTTTAACGGCAATTGATTTACATTGAAAACTTTATCCTTTCACAATGTCAGGTGTAAAAATAATATTTAGTTTTAATTGAAGGATAAATATAGTTTAAAAACAAGAAGCAGAAAATTATTTCTTTTTAATCAGCACAGAAGCCAGAATTGAAATAAGAAGGATTGATATAATAACTGCAAGCGACAGAAGAATCGGGATCTCAAAATTAAGGTACGAAGCAAGCATCTTTAAGCCAACAAATGACAGGACAAATGCAAGCCCTACTTTCAGAAAACGGAAATAACCCATAATTCCTGAAACTGCAAAGTAAAGTGACCGCAAACCAAGGATTGCAAAAATATTTGATGTATAAACAATAAATGTGTGTTTACTGATTGCAAGTACAGCCGGTATGCTATCGACAGCAAAAATAAGGTCCGATGATTCTATTACAAGCAGAACAAGAAATAAAGGTGTTGCCAGCAATTTCCCCTCCTGTTTTACAAAGAGTTTTGACCCTTGCAGTGTTTCGGAAACCGGAAAAAACTTTCTGAAAACCCTGACAAGACCATTTTTTTCAGGATCCACTGACGTCTCTTTCTGAAATAGCATCTTAATTCCGGTGACGACAAGGAAACCTCCGAAAATCAGAACGATCCAGTGGAACTTATTTATCAGTGTAACCCCTGCAATTATAAAGATCCCTCTCATTACAAGAGCACCCAGAATACCCCAGAACAGGATTTTGTGCTGATAATGTGCCTTGACTGAAAAGTAACTAAAAATTAAAATAAAGATAAAAATATTGTCAACGCTCAATGAATATTCGATTACATAACCTGTAAGAAACTCAAGAGCACGGGTTTTCCCAAACTGGAAGCTTACCCAGATACTGAATAACAGCGCTAAGGATATCCAAACGGCGCTCCAGACTAAAGCTTCTTTAACGACTACCTTATGTGCTCTTTTATTTAATATTCCCAGATCGAGCGCAAGCATTGAGAAGATGAACAGATGAAACCCGATCCAGAAAAAAATGCTGACTTCCATAGGTCTTAATTAAGCTGCAAATCTATGAAAAATAATCAACTCCATGTTTAATCCTGCCTGCAACATCGAATGAAATCAAACAACATCCTCCCTTAAACCTGTTATTACTGAAAAACTTTTTTACTTTTATGACCTTAAATATTTAGCACTCCCGAAATTATGACTTCAAAAACTTCAAGCCGGCTGATCATAATCCTGATAATGTTCATGATACCAGGATTCCTCTTCTCTCAAAGGCCGGTAACGGGTTCAGAATTAATAAATGCCGACGACATCGAAAGTTATATAACATTTCTTGCCTCCCCTCATCTGATGGGCAGATCAAACGGTGAACCCGGACTCGATATTGCTACCGACTATCTGGCTTCACAGGCGAAACTTATAGGTCTCAAACCAGCTAACGGGATAAGCTACTTTCAGCCGTACACCATCATTAAAAAATCAATCGACAATGAAAAGACAGTTGTTCAGGTAACCACTGAAGGGCAGGATCCTGTATTATTAAAAGACCCTGTTCTCCAACTCCTTCCGTCAGGATCTTCCGATTTTGAATTTGAAGGTGAAGTTGTTTTTGCAGGTTATGGAATAAAGTCTGACAAGGATAACTATAATGATTTTGAGAATCTGAATACAGAAGGCAGGATAATCCTCATTATGAACCGTTCACCCCTCTCAGAAGACGGGAAGAAATTTCTGTTCGGGGAGCCTGTCTGGTCATCATCCTTCATGAGTCTTCAGGTAAAGTTGGCAACTCTTTTATTTTCAAAAGCAAAAATAATATTGTTTGTCCCTGATCCGAAATCGGGCTTTTCCTCAATTGAAGAGCAGTATCCGGCAATAGCGAATGAACTGAAGTCGAGCAGGTATCTTAAAGGAACTAAACCTTTAATGGTTGATTTGCCCGGGATGCCTAAAGTAATCTTCGTTCAAAGGTCTGTGGCTGATGAATTGTTTAAAGGGACAGGACATACCCTTGATGAATTGCAGCGAAGTATTGACTCAAAACTGAAACCCCAATCCTTCCTTCTGACAGGCAAAAAGATTAAGATTTCTGAAGTTTCACGCACCGATGAAGTTACACTGAATAATGTAGCCGGATGGATCGAAGGTAGTGATCCCTTATTGAAAAAGGAATTCGTAGTCTTTTCCGGACATGCTGATCATATTGGCGGCTCTGCCGGAAGGATCAATCCGGGAGCAGATGATGATGCCACAGGATGTGCAGCAATGCTTGAGATTGCTTCAGCTTTCCACAGTCTGGAGAAAAAGCCTCTCAGGTCACTGCTGTTTTTGTGGGTCACCGGGGAAGAGATAGGTCTCTACGGCTCTCAAACGTATGTTAACAACCCTCTGTTCCCTCTCGAAAATACAGTAGCTGATCTGAATATCGATATGATAGGAAGGGTGAAAGGGATTGCTGACACTACCGCCGAAACCCCTATGTCGGGGCCAAAAAGTGTTTTTGTAATTACTGGTAATCAAAGCTCCGAGCTGATGGCAATTGCAAACGCTATTGACAAAAAGTCAGACCTTGATTTTGATTATAGTCTGAGCGGACGAGATAATCCTCTGCAGCTATTTGCCCGGAGCGATCATTATAATTTTGTGAAAAAGGATATTCCTGTCCTGTTCTTTACTTCGGGATTGCATTCTGACTATCATACTCCCCGCGATGTTATTGAAAAAATTGATTTCGGGAAAGTCGAACTAATTGCCCGAACAGTTTACGAGATTGGTTATATTGTGGCAAACAAGAAAAACAGACTTATTGTTGATAATCCGTTCAGTAAATGGGGAAAATAAAAATAACAAGGAAGGAATTCCTGTCAACGGCAATTGCCGGAATGGCAGGAATCAGGCTCATGGCACAGGATACCGCGGTAAAAACGGATCTGTCGGGCAAAAGAAGCGCAGGTAAGACAGGCATAATGGTCAGCCCTATCTGTTTCGGGGCTCCCAGGACAAACGAAGAATCATTGATCAGATACTCAATTGATAAAGGACTCAACTTCATCGACACCGGCCGCTCTTATGGTAACGGGAATAATGAAAAACTGGTAGGGAAAGCAGTCACCGGTATCAGAAAAAATATCGTTATCCAGTCAAAGATACGGCTCGAAGCCAATGAGTTGCCTTCAGGCGGAAAAGGGAAAAAAGGTGCGGAAGAAATAAGAACGGCTTTGAGCAGCAAGCTGGAAGCAAGTCTTAAGGCTTTAAATTCCGATTATATCGATATCCTTTTATACCATGATGCCATCGATGAGAACCTGTTGTTCCATTCTGAGGTCCTGAGGTTTTTTGACACAATGAAAAGGTCAGGGGTGATCAGGGCAAACGGATTTTCGGCACATAACGATTATCTAAACCTTCATGAGCGTAATAACCGTGAGGGTTTTTATGATGTAATTATGGTGCCCTTCAATCATAAGGGATCGTTTGTTCACTCCGTAACAGGGAGATATTCGGAGTGGGACCAGACCAGGCTGATTTCGGTTCTGACCGATGCGGGTAACAGGGGAACAGGTATTATAGCAATGAAAACATGCTCCGGAGGAAAATACTCACCTGGACAGGGCATTGAACCTGATTTCAGGGAAGCCGTCAGGTGGGTCATTCAGCATTCGTTCATCAGTTCTGCAGCAGTTGCAATGGCAAACTTTGAACAGGTTGATGAACATCTATCCTGGTTAAAATAGAGAAGAATCTCAATTGCCTGTAAATCACTTTTGTGTCAGGGCATCAGCCACAATAAATGTACTCCCTCCTATAAAGATAAGGTCGGCAGGCGAAGCGGCGTCCCTTGCGGCCCGAACTGCCGATTTAACATCGGGAAAACTCTTCCCGGTGAGGCCAAAACCCTCAGCCTCAGTCATAAGTACCTTTTCATCAAGCGCCCTTGGAACTGAAGCCTTCGTGAAATAATAAACAGCGTCATGAGGGAATAAGGGCAGTACCGAACCGCGATCCTTATCGCTTACAAATCCGATCACAACATGAAGTTTTGCTTTCGGAGTTCTGCTGATCTGCCTGACAACATATTCCAGCCCTTCCCTGTTATGGCCTGTGTCGCAGATCGTTAGGGGCTTCCTGCTTAAAATTTGCCATCGTCCCATCAGATGGGTATTTGAAACTACTTTCCGGATGCCATCATAAAGATTCTTATCATTTAAGGCCAATAAACTTCCCAGAATCTTAAAAGCCTGAAAAACAGTCTGGATATTCTTCGTCTGATAATCGCCTCCCAGTGGAGTTTTGCCGTCGGATGAAGTATTAAGCAATTTATCTGTGATCCTGTAAGGTCTGAGTCCTGTACGGTATTCAATATCAAATAATTCGCATGAAATGTTTTGATCAGCAAAGTAGATTGGAGATCCGGATTCCTTTGCCTTCTTTATAAATAGGGTTTTGGTTTCAGCCTGTGTTTCACCTATTTCCACAGGGATTCCGGTTTTGATAATCCCAGCTTTTTCAGCAGCTACCTTAGCCAGTGTATCACCAAGAAGATCCATATGATCGTGACCTATATTGGTTATGACCGAAAGCACAGGACTGATGATGTTAGTTGAATCGAGCCGGCCCCCCAGACCTGTTTCAATTACAGCTATATCAACCTCGCTCCCTGCGAAATAGTCAAATGCAAGTGCAACTGTCATTTCAAAAAATGAAGGCTTAAGTGATTTTATAAATGTGGAATGCCTGCTTATAAAATCAGTAACTGCTTTCTTTGGGATCATTTTGCCATTCACCTTGATCCGTTCCCGGAAATCTGTAAGGTGAGGCGAGGTGTACAATCCTGTCCTGTAACCAGCCTCCATCAGAATTGACGCGATCATATGGGATACAGAACCCTTTCCATTTGTACCCGCTACATGAATGGTCCGGTATTTCTTATGAGGATGCCCGAGATAATTATCGAAAGCAATGGTATTGCCAAGATTATCCTTATAGGCAGCTTTGCCGATCCTGTGATAAGCCGGAAGCTGTGAATAGAGGAATTGTATTGTCTGCTGGTATGTCATACGATTTAAGATTCAGGATACAACTCAGGTGCTTTGAGATTACAAATTAACATACTTTCAACACATGCACCAATGTATCCTTAATTTTAGTTAATTTCGCAGATCGCTGAGACAAAGTGGTCTTTGCATACAGTTCACTGATTTTAAATCACTTAATGATGAGAAAAAAACATAATAAGAAACTTTTTATTATTGATACAAATGTTCTTTTACACGATTATAAATGCATTTACAACTTCGAGGAAAATGATGTTATAATACCCATTGTGGTTTTGGAGGAGCTGGATAAATTCAAGAGAGGCAATGATATAATAAATTTCCATGCAAGGGAATTCACCCGGGAGCTCGATAAGCTTTCCGGCGACATGCTTCTTACTGCCAACATCCCGCTTGGCGAGAACCTGGGGAATCTTCACATTGAGACCGGCAGGGATTTCTCTGAAAAGGTGAACCAGTCGTTTCCTGAAAGGACAGCGGATCACCGGATTCTTGCAATTGCCGATTACGTATGCACTACAAACAAGGATAAAACTGTTGTCCTGATAACAAAGGATATTAATCTGAGGATGAAGGCAAAATCACTCGGTATAATAGCACAGGACTACGAAAACGATAAAGTTGCCAACATCGACGATCTTTATAAGGGTATCCAGGTCCTTGAAGGGGTTGACCATGCTCTTATAAGCAAGTTATATGAGGTTCCTGAAGGTGTTAACTGTACTGATTTCAAACTTGATACGGGTCTCAAAGGGCATCAGTTCTTCATAATGAAAAACAGCGGTGCCAGCGCCCTGGCCCATTTTAATCCGATGACTAAGATGCTCAACAGGGTGGTCAAACAAACGACTTACGGCATTGATCCCCGGAACGCGGAACAGACATTTGCTCTTGATGCTTTAATGAATCCGGATATTCAGCTGGTTTCGCTGACAGGTAAGGCTGGAACAGGGAAGACCCTTCTCGCCCTTGCTGCAGCCCTCCAGCAATACAAGAGATACAAGCAGATCTTTCTTGCACGGCCCATAGTTCCCCTTGCAAACCGTGACCTTGGTTTTCTTCCCGGTGATGTAAAGGAAAAGATGGATCCATATATGACTCCTTTGTACGATAATCTGACAGTAATCAAACATAAATTCAGCCATCAGAGTCCCGAATTTCTGCGGATAAATGACATGGTAAAGGAGGAAAAGCTTGTTATTACCCCGCTTGCATACATCAGGGGAAGAAGCCTTTCAAGCATTTTTTTCATTGTCGACGAAGCTCAGAATCTGACACCTCATGAGATAAAAACTATTATCACCCGGGCAGGGGAGGGAACAAAAATGGTTTTTACAGGTGATATCGAACAGATCGATTCACCCTACCTCGACACTGCTTCAAACGGATTAAGCTACCTTTCAGACAAAATGAAGTATCAGGATCTTTTTGCACATGTTAATCTTGTAAAGGGAGAACGCAGCTTCCTTGCCGAACTTGCAAGCAAGCTCCTTTAAAAGAGTAATCAATAAACTAATTATAAAACCAAATACCCTGAATTATGAGAACTAAATCAATCCGTCTTTCAACTTTTTTAATGTTGATCCTGATAGGAACCTCCACTCTTGTCTGCGCACAGTCGGGGCAAAAAAGTGCAAAGAGTCAGAAAAGCAGAAGGAATCCCAATATTGAAAATATCCGGCTATTCAATGGAAAGGATCTTTCAAACTGGGTATTTCAGCTTAAGGATCCGGCTGTTGACCCTTCAAAAGTTTTCAGTATACAGGACGGAGTGATCCATATTACCGGAAATCCGTTTGGCTATATGCGCACAAAAGACACATATTCCGACTACCGGCTTCATGTTGAGTGGAAGTGGCCAAATGGAGAAGCAACAAACAGTGGCGTATTTGTGAATGCACAGCCACCCGATGCCATCTGGATTAAATGTATTGAATGTCAGCTTGCAGCAGGAAATGCAGGAGATTTTGTATGCATGAACGGAGCTGATATGAATGAACACAAGGACAAATCAAAAATTGTTGTTAAGAAGATGGGGGCTTCATCGGAAAAACCTGTTGGTGAATGGAATACACTGGAGGTAGTTTGTAAAGCCAATACAATAGAGGTTTCGGTCAACGGAGTTCTTCAAAATAAAGCTACCGGCGTAACAGTAACAAGCGGCTCAGTTTGTCTTCAGAGCGAAGGAAAGGATGTTGAGTTCAAAAATGTCTATCTGACAAAACTCCGGGATACTGAACGCAGAAAGTAAATTCTGAATTTTTTTTGCATGGCAACCTGGCATCCGGGACCAATCAAATAATGGATAACCATATTAAAAAGAAAGTCGCGTTTCATACCCTTGGCTGTAAATTAAACTTTGCCGAGACTTCTACAATCTCAAGGTCATTCCCCGAAGACCGCTTTGAGAAAGTTCCGGCCAGTGCAGTAGCTGATATTTATGTCATTAATACCTGCTCGGTTACCGACACGGCTGACAGAAAATGCCGGCAGGCAATAAGAAAATTTATACACAGGTCACCCGGTGCTTTTATTGCAGTCGTCGGCTGCTATGCACAATTGAATCCCCGGGAAATATCATCAATTCCGGGTGTCGACCTTGTATTGGGAACAAATGAAAAATTTGATATTGCAGGTTATCTTGATAAAACAGATAAGAGGAAGGATGCCGAAATTCATTCCTGCGGTCTGAACGGAAGTAAACAATTCAATCCCTCATATTCAATGGGCGACAGGACCAGGTCGTTCCTGAAGATCCAGGACGGTTGTGATTATGGCTGCTCTTATTGTACGATTCCTCATGCACGCGGCCGGAGCAGGAACCAGAAGATCGCTGTACTTGTTGAAGAAGCATACAGGATTGCAGAAAGAGGCATCAAAGAGGTAGTCCTGACAGGTGTCAACATTGGTGATTTTGGAAAATCGACAGATGAAAATTTCACAGATCTCCTTAAGGAACTTATTAAAGTTCCCGGACTTGAACGGATCAGAATATCCTCAATTGAACCCAACCTTCTTACAGATGAGCTTATTGAACTTTCAGCAGGGGAAAACAAGATTCTGCCGCATTTCCATATTCCGCTTCAGAGCGGCAGCAACAAGATCCTGGGGTTGATGAGACGAAGATACAATCGTGCGCTTTTTGCAGGAAAAGTGAAACTTATAAGAGATAGGATGCCCTTTGCAGGTATAGGCGCTGATGTTATAGTGGGATTTCCGGGTGAATCGGACATAGATTTTGGGGAAACCTTTGCTTTTCTTGAAGAGTTGCCATTGTCATATCTGCATGTATTCAATTTCTCTGAACGTCCAGGGACAATTGCTGCCGGATTAACCCCTAAGGTCCCGTTCCGCGAAAGGGAAGAAAGAAGTAAAAGGCTTATTTCTCTTTCAGAAAAGAAACACAATCAGTTTTGTGGAATTAACAGGGGACGTCTCTCCAGAGTACTTTTTGAACATACCAGGGACAATGGAATGATTACAGGTTTTACCGAAAACTACATCAGAACTGAGTATCCGTGGCAGAGTAAAATGGCAGGAAAAATAATAAATGTCAGACTCCTGAATATTTCAGGTTCAGGAAGAATGACTGCAGAAATAACAGACTGATATATGATGGATCTTAAAGCTATTTGCATTGAAATTGAAAAAGCCGCCAGGAAAGCTGCTGATTTTATACTTAAAGAATCAGAAGTATTCAATATCAATGAGACCGAAACTAAAGGCCTGAATAATTTTGTAACATATGTTGATAAAGGATCCGAGAAGATGCTTGTTGAGATGCTGGGTTTCCTTCTTCCGGAAGCCGGATTCATTGCAGAAGAAGGAACCTCAGCCAAAAGGGGACAAAAATACAACTGGGTGATCGACCCCCTTGACGGCACTACCAATTTTCTTCACGGAGTTCGTCCTTATGCAGTAAGTATCGGACTGCAGGAAGGGGATGAAGTTATAGCAGGTGTTGTAAATGAAGTCGGGGGGAACGAATCTTTCACAGCATGGAAAAACGGAGGTGCATGGCTTAACGGAAAAAGGATCCATGTCTCCTCAACACCCAAAGTATCAGGATCGCTCGTTGCAACCGGATTTCCATACAACCTGTTCGACAGGCTCAACCCTTATATGGACCTTCTGAAGTACCTTGTAAAAAACAGTCACGGAGTCAGAAGGCTCGGGTCCGCTTCGATTGACCTTGCATATGTAGCATGTGGCAGGTTCGATTGCTTTTTTGAGTATGATCTCAAACCCTGGGACATTGCTGCAGGTATGCTGCTTGTGCGCGAAGCGGGCGGGCGGTTCAGTGATTTCTCAGGAGGCACCACCAGGCTTACGGGTGATGAAACTATTGCAGCAAATGACCTGATTTATCAGGAACTCCTTGAAATTATAGGTAGTTTTATGAAAAAAGCAATCTGAATAAATGGGAGCTATCGGATTCTATATATTCTATGGAATTAACTGGATAATGACGCTTCTGCCTCTCAGGGTTTTATATATTTTTTCCGACTTGCTTTTCCTGGTGCTTTATTACTTCCCTTCGTATCGCAGGAAGGTTGTACAGGAAAATCTTAAAAACTCTTTTCCTGAAAAGTCAGATAAAGAACGGGCCCTTATTGAAAGAAAGTTCTACCGGCATCTTGCCGATCTCTGTCTGGAAACCCTTAAACTTACTCATTTAAGTAACAAAGAGTTAAGAGAAAGATTCAATGTAACCAATCCCGAATTGTTAGATACCATCTGCAATTCCGGCCGTGATATAGTGGTCGTACATAGCCACTATAACAACTGGGAGTGGCTTGTATGCCTTCCTCTATATTTAAAAGCTAAGATAGTTTGTATTTATAAACCTCTCCAGGACCAGCTGTTCGATAGCTTCATGAACCATCTCCGGACAAGGAATGATGTAAGTATCACACCTACGACGCATGTGATCCGGGAAATCGTTGTAAACAGAAAGAAAAACAGAAGAGCAGTCTATGGATTTATCGCTGACCAGACCCCTGCAAAGCCGGATATCAGATACTGGACAACATTCCTGAACCAGGAGACACCGGTACATCTTGGAATCGAGAAAATTTCAGAGAAATATGATATGGCCGTCGTTTTCTTTAATGTCAGAAAGGTAAAAAGGGGAAATTATAGTCTTACTGCTGAGCTGTTATTTGATCACCCCAAAGGATTGCCCGAATACCTGGTCACTGAAACACATGTAAAAAGACTCGAATCGTTAATACGTGAACAGCCGGAATACTGGATCTGGACCCATCGCCGGTGGAAATATAAAAAATCTGAAAGCGATGTATAAGATTGCAGTTGTTATTCTTAATTGGAACGGGCTGGCCCTGTTAAAGCAGTTTCTGGGTATTGTCGTCAGATATTCAATTGACAATGAGACAGCTGTTTATCTCGCAGATAACGGGTCCACCGATGGATCAGTTGATTGGGCTGCCAAAAATTACAAAGAAGTTAAGATAATAAGGCTTGACAAAAATTACGGTTTTGCCGGAGGGTATAATCTGGCACTCAGGCAGATTGATGCAAGGTATTACATTTTGCTCAATTCCGATATTGAAGTAACCGAAGGCTGGATCAAGCCTCTTATACGCTTTATGGACAATTATCCTGATGTAGCTTCATGTCAGCCCCGGATAAGATCATTTCATAAAAGAGACCATTTTGAATACGCTGGTGCCGCCGGAGGCTTCATCGATAAATTCGGTTATACATTTTGCAGGGGACGGATCTTTGATGTCGTCGAAAAGGATGAATCACAATATGATGACCAGACAGATATCTTCTGGTCATCAGGAGCATGTATGGCTGTGAGGTCGGATGCATGGAAAAAATGTGCGGGCTTCGACAATGATTTTTTTGCGCACATGGAGGAGGTCGACCTCTGCTGGAGGTTTCATAAATGCGGCTATCGTGTTTCCTATATCCCCGATTCAATTGTGTATCATGTTGGAGGCGGTATCTTGCCGTACGATTCGAAATTTAAGACCTACCTGAATTTCCGCAATAACCTTTTCCTGCTTTACAAAAACCTGCCTGATTACGAGCTGGGGAGTATAATGTTTAAAAGAAAAATACTGGATGGGGTTGCAGCCTTAATGTTTCTCTTAAAAGGAAGTTTTGGAAATTTTAAGGCAGTGTGGAAGGCTCACGGGGATTATTACCGGAGTCTCAAGAGCTTAAAGGAGAAAAGATTGTTAAATAAGGAAATGACTCTTACTTATCCCGGCAGTCTGATATTGAACAAGAGTATCGTTTTCGAGTTTTATATTAAGCGAAAAAAAACGTTTAATATCCTTTGTTCCAAAATGTGACAATATGAAAAACTACCAGTTCCTGATCTTCCTTACCATAGTTCTCACAATTTACTCCGGTGCAAATATTTATATCTATCTTAAAGGATACAATTCAATTTCCACTTTCCGCACTTTCAGATTCCTATACTTTATCGTCTTTTTAATCCTGGCCTCCACCTTTATTGCGGGTAAATTTTTTGAAGCATGGCATTCTTCAATCCTGTCTGATGCTCTGAATATAGCAGGTGGCTTCTGGATGGCATTCATGCTTTATGGTTTTCTATGCTTATTTCTTTCCGATCTCATTTACCTTGTCTTACGGATAGCCGGTGTGCTTAACGGTGAAAACATTATGGAATACCGAAAGTGGGCTTTCATTATTACGGTAGCCGTTTCAGTAATTCTTATCACGGGAGGATTCATCAACTCACTCATACCCAGGGTTAAAAAATATGATATTTCTATTGATAAATATGCCGGTGAGATCACGGAGCTGAAAGTCGCAGCCGTCTCAGACATACATCTTGGAAGTACTATAAGGAAGGGTAGCATGAAAAAACTCTCGGTAATTCTTGACACACTGAAACCTGACCTGATACTCCTCCTCGGAGATATAGTCGATGGAGAGATCGGACCGGTTTTAAGGGGTGACCTTTTGAAATATTTCAAAAACCCGAATTCGCCATTCGGGCTTTATGCAATAACTGGAAACCATGAATTTATTGGCGGAGCTAAAAAAACAATTCCATACATTGAGAGCAAGGGTATCAGGATTCTGAAGGATGAAGTCGTCGAGATCGCTGGCGGAATTCAGTTGATAGGCAGGCTGGACAGGGATTCGCAACGATTTTTCGGAAAAACACGTATGCCTTTAAGTGACTTAATAGCGAAAACTGACCCGTCAAAACCATTAATTCTTCTTGATCATCAACCATTTGACCTCAGGGAACCCGAGAGGCTGGGAATTGACCTTCAGTTGTCAGGGCATACCCATAATGGTCAGATGTGGCCGCTTAATTATGTTGCGGAGATGGTCTACGAGCTTAGCTGCGGTTACCTCAGGAAAGGGAAAAGTCAGTTTATTGTATCTTCGGGTTACGGATTATGGGGCCCGAAAGTAAGATCAGGCAGCAGGTCTGAAGTGCTACTGCTAAATATAAAATTCCGTAATAATCTTAATGCTTTGGGAAGCAGTACCCATTAAAGAAGGTCATAAACCTTCTCGAGAGTCATTCCCCTTGATCCTTTTACAAGTACAAGACTCGCTTTTACGGGTTCTGATTTGAGATATTCCCTTAATTCTGTGACATTCAGGAATGCTCTGAATCCAAAATCGGGTGACACTTTTTTAAATTCAGTCCCGACAAGCAGTACTTTATAAGGTTTTGTTGACTTTATTGCAGTGAGCAGATTTTTATGTTCTTCTTCGCTCTTTTCTCCAAGTTCAAGCATATCACCAAGAATGAGTATCTTCTTTTCACCATCAAGTTCCGAAAACGACTTCACCGCCATCTGCATGCTGACAGGATTTGCGTTATAGGAATCACAGATTATGGTGTTGTTCTGGGTAGTTTTCACCTGCGACCTGTTATTTCCGGGCTGGTAAAGACTTATGGCATCCGCGATGTCATTCATTTCAACTCCAAGAAACAATCCTGCAGCTATTGCGGCTTTAATATTCTCAAAATTATAACTGCCAAAAAGATTTGTCCTGATATTATGGACCTTTTGTTGATATTTAACTTTGACGGTAAAGTTCATTTCCGAAGGTAAAGCCTCGATAATCAGCTCGGTACCTGTCGGATCCGAATAGGGAACTGCTCTGTTTACAAGCTTGTAAATCAATTCCGTAAGGATAGGATTTTTATCGTTATAAATAGCAATCCCATTGGTTTTCCGGAGATATTCATATAGCTCAGCTTTCGCCTTTAAAACTCCGTTAAGTGAACCAAACCCTTCGATGTGAGCTGTGCTTACGTTGGTAATAATCCCGTAGTCTGGCCTTGCAATTGAGCACAGCGTACGGATCTCCCTGAGATGGCTTGCCCCCATTTCGAGGATCATCATTTCTGTACCTGCAGGCGCCATAAGTATTGTCAGCGGCAACCCGATCTCATTATTCAGGTTCCCTTTTGTATAATGAACCTTAAACTTTTTAGCCATTATAGCCGAGATAAGCTCCTTGGTTGTTGTTTTTCCGTTGCTGCCTGTTATCGCCAGAACCGAAGCCTTCAATTCCTTCTGGTAGAGGGATGCCAGAGCCTGAAGCTCAAACAGGCAGTCGTCGACCAGGATAGTCTTGTCGGTTTCAAATGCCGGATCATCAATGACTGCCCAGGAAGCTCCTTTTTCAAGTGCTTCAGCGGCATATTTGTTACCATTGAAATTTTGTCCCCAGAGCGCAAAAAAGATCTGGTCTTTTTGCAATGTACGGGTGTCGGTTGATACCCCTGTGGACTCTTTGAATAATCCGTAAATCTGTTCAGTTTTCATAATCTTAAAAAAATGCCTCATTATGGCAACATAATGAGGCTATTATTACCTGTATCCTGAATATCAGAAACCTGAAGGGCTTCCAACTCTGATCATGGCGCACCTGAAGCCAATATCATCACGGGCGCTCTCCTGATCGAGGTATCTTCGTGTAGAAGGATTTAGCCAGTATGCCCTGTCTTTCCAGGAGCCTCCCTTGAACACCCTGGCATTATCATTGATCATTGTGAAGTAATCATTTGTTCCCTGGGCGTACATTCTTACAGAACCCGGTTTGTTATCTTCGGTAGTCCAGTCACCACCGCCTGATATGGCCGACTGGAGATCGCCGTCCCTGTAATTACGATAGTCACCCTTCTGATAATTATACCTGTCGGCAACATCTTTGTCCTTTACCGTATCGATATACAGCTTGCCAAGTTTATCCTTCCCGACTATCTGACCGTTTGCATCCCTCTTCAGATCTGTGAAAACGTTGCCTCTGAAGGGATTGAAACCATCAACATCCTCTGATGTAAGAGGACGGTACACATCCTGTACCCATTCGTTTACATTACCTGCCATGCAATAAAGTCCATAATCGTTTGGCCAATATGATTTTACGTCGGTCGTAATGCTTCCATTATCGTTTAAGCTACCCGCAACACCCATCATATCACCACGGCCGCGTACGAAGTTTGCCATCATCTCTCCGCGCGATTTTTTATCTGAATTCCTTACGTTATGTCCATCCCATGGATAGATCCTTCTTTCGTATATCCTTTCTTCAAATGTGTTTCCGCGAAGTGCATAAGCTGCAAATTCCCATTCGGCTTCTGTTGGAAGCCTGTAGGAAGGAAGCAGTAATCCATCTTCAAAGTTAGTACGTCGTTCGGTCTGATTGGGATTAAGACTCTCGCGCAGCTGATTTACAACGCCTTCATATTGTCCTGCAAGATAAGCTTCTGTATTAAAATTCTTTTCATTCAGCTGGTTCGGATCAGGATTGAGTTCACCTTCATCAATAAGAAGTTGTTCGTTCACCCTGTCGGTTCTCCAAAGGCAATAATCATTAGCCTTTACCCAGCTGACGCCTACAACAGGATAGTTGTTATAGGAAGGATGTCTGAAATAATACTGAACATACGGATCGTTGAAACCCATAGGGCTTCTCCAGACCAGTGTGTCGGGCAGCGCTCTTCTGAACACTTCAGGATAGTCTTTATAAACTCTCTTGATCCAGAAAAGATATTCGCGGTAGTCAACATTCCTTACTTCAGTTTCATCCATATAGAAAGAAGATACCGTAACAGTGCGTGGTTCATTGTTCCAGTCGAACATAACATCCTGCTGCACACGGCCCATTGTAAACCGGCCGCCTTCAATCAGGACAAGACCGGGTCCTGTTTTCTGTTCTGCTCCTATGGCTACTTCAAACCCGCCATTGTCAGGATTATTATACTTCCATCCGGTAGTGGATGAGACTTCGCCACCTTTCTTTCCTTTGCAGGAAAACAGAATCAAAGCAGCAATAAGAACAACCGGCAAGGCTCTGAATTTATACATAACTCCTTAATTTTTATGGCTTTTATGAATTTACAACCTAATTATAATTTTCCGAAAATAATTTTTGAACACCAAATATAACTACATTACAGGGATATTTATTGTCCTCACTTTAATTCTTTTTTCAACATTGTTCAAACTGAAAGCCAGGCCGGTCTGATGCATGAGTGAAAATGGCATTAAAGAATTTCCTGACTTTAAACTGAATTTATAGTTGTAAAAGATTGCAAGCCTTTCCTTCCTAAGCGAAAATCCTGCCTGGAGATCAATGTTCCTGTTGTTATTTAAAAATAGTAATGAATTAACCGACAGGTAGTTACTTTCAAGAACAGCGCCCAGGCACCCCGTCAGTAAGCTCTCCTGAATTTCAAGTGCTGCAACAGGTCGTATCTTCAAATTGTTACTTTTATCGAGATCGAAATCCATGGCAGCATTCATAAAATATTTTCTTTTTATTTTATCAGCTGACGATCCCGAAAAGCCAGGATCGGGCTGGGCAAGATGGGTAATTCCGAATCCCCCGAAAAACCTTCTGTAAATAAACAGGAATCCAGTCCCAATATCAAAAACCATTTTGCTTCTGTTTATCAGGATTTCCGATGGGGGGATTGATATACCACCCATCTGATCGATCTGCTCAGGCAAAACCGCATCTCCGAAATTAAAACCGCGATGAAAGAATGACGCTGAGAGCCCCGCATTTATATAGAGCTCCTTTCCTGCCTGTAAAAAATATGAATATGCTAATCCGCCTCTTATATCATTTACAATTCCACCAAGGTAATCATCTGAAAGATAAATACCTGCACCTCCATGAATAGCCGGGTAATATGAATCATACGAAAAGTATACAGAATGAAAATTATAACTGTTCCCGGGGTAGAAATTCAGGTACGACACTCTCATTGTCCCGTCACCACCACTTCCAGTGTAAGCAGGATTATTCACAACAATGGTCTGGTAACCCGGACCATAATTTGTCTCCTGGCCGGATACCCTCCAAAAAATTGTAAAGATGAAAACCAGTATAAGACCGGAACCTCTTGTCATATCACCCAAAACTGATATATCAACGTAACAGGATCACCTAAATTTCATCCATTTTCAATTTAGATGTTCAATTTAATTCAAATCCAAAAGTACATCTTTATCTTTACCCTTAATAATGATAAGGCTATTTCAGATAGTGCCCTTTTTCCTGGTGTTTTCATCCCTTTACCTCCAGGGCCAGGCAGCAAAAGATGGTTATGCTGCTGCTTCGGTCCTCTCCTCGGGTAAATGGTTTAAAATTGCACTGACCGTAGATGGCATCTACAGGATAGAATTCACTAAATTAAAACAGCTCGGACTTGAAGATCCGGCAAACCCGAGGATTTTTGGTAACAATGCCGGTCAGCTGTCTTACTTTAACGATAATTCAGCTCCTGACGACCTGAAGGAAATAGCGATATTTACTTCAACAGGCAATGACGGCATATTTAATGAAGGCGATTTTCTTCTATTTTATGGACAGGGAACCCATAGATGGATTTTTGATAAGACTTCAGCCGAATTCGATTTTAAAAGACATAACTATTCCGACACCGCATTTTACTTTATCACCTCAGGAGCGGCCGGGAAAAAAGTCACCAATACCGTTCAGCCGGCAACCCCGCCAAACAGTTATTCATCATCTTCCGATGCTCTTTTTATTCATGAAACAGAGTCGGAAAACCTGATCCAGTCAGGAAGGGAATGGTACCAGCCTATGACTTACACCAGAGATCTTGAAATAGATCCGGGCTTTAAGGATCTTATTACAACCGAACCAATGAAGTTCAGTGTCAGACTTCTTGCAAGATCTCCGGTCGCTTCGTCATTCAATCTTAGTTCCAATGGCTCATTGCTTCAGGATATTCCTGTTGCCGCTGTCAATACTGCATCAACAACAGGCACCTATGCTCAGGCAGTAAAAGCAGACGGTCAGGCTCTACCTTCGTCAGGCTCCCCGGTATTTAAGGTAAAGTTTCTTAATAATGGGGAAACTTCTGCAAAAGCCTGGATCGATTATTTAAAAATCGCTGCACGGACGTCGAATACTTTTAATGGTCTGACAACACCTTATATAGATTCAAAATCAGCTGGTCCTGGCACTGTTACAGAATTCACAATTAAAAGTTCAGTTGACGGAATCAACGTCTGGGATGTCACAGATCCTCTTAATCCAACCGTAGTCCAATATATAAAATCAGGCGGGGAAGTCAGGTTTAAATCCGCTACGGATTCGCTCAGAACCTTTGTGGCCTTTATTACCGAAAATGTACAAACACCAGTAATCGCAACGGTTCCTGTTCCAAATCAGGATCTGCATTCTTCATCTCCTGCCGATATGGTTATCGTAACTCATCCCCTGTTCATTGATTATGCTTTAAAGCTTGCGCAGTTACATAAAACGAACAGCGGCCTCACATCTCTTGTCGTGACTCCCCGGCAGATTTATAATGAATTTTCAGGCGGTGTTCCCGATATTGCAGCCATAAGAAATTTTCTGCGGATGAAATTTATTAAACAAACAGGAAGCAGCCATCCCCTTAAATACCTCCTTCTGTTTGGTGACGGTTCATATGAAAATAAAACACCCCCACCCGGGAATACAGATTTTATCCCCACCTGGCAGACACAAAACTCAAACATAATAATCTCATCCTTTTCGTCTGATGATTTCTATGGACTCCTTGAGGAAGGTGAAGGAGAAGATTCAGGCACTGAGGATATAGGTATTGGCAGGCTGCCTGTATCAGATACACTTCAGGCAGGTGTAGTTCTTTCGAAGATAACCGGGTACCTTGATCCCTCGAACCGGGGAGGCTGGAAAAACAATATCCTTCTCGTTGCTGATGACGAGGATGGTAACACTCATATGTCTGATGCCGAAGGACTTGCTGACATCCTGGCAGATAGTGTCCCATGGGCAAACGCAGGAAAAATCTATTTCGACGCTTACAATCAGGTAACCACTGCAACGGGACAGTTTTATCCTGATGTCACAAAAGCCATAAATGAAAGGATCAACTCAGGTACATTGATTTTCAATTACATAGGACACGGCAACGAAAGCGGGCTTGGACACGAAAGGGTTCTGACAGCAGAAAACATCGACATCTGGAAGAACAAGACGAAACTTCCCTTATTTATTACAGCAACCTGCGAGTTTAGCAGGTTTGATGATGTCGGGATAAATCCTGTTACCAGAGAATTTACAGGTAAAAGCTCGGCAGGTGAGAAAATATTGTTAAAGCCTGATGGTGGGGCTATTGCACTCATGTCGACAACCCGTCTTGTTTATTCTGCTCCGAATTATCTGTTAAACCGCAATATTTTTAGTATCGCCTTTGAGAGCGACGCTGAAGGAAAAGCTCTGCGGCTTGGAGATATAATAAGGATCGCAAAAAACAGATCCGGAAGCGGGACCAATAAGAGGAATTTTGCACTTCTGGGCGATCCCGCAGTAAGACTCTCGTATCCCTGGTATGGGAACATTGTAACAGATTCTGTCAATGGAGTTTCCATTACTGCGCCGGTTGATACACTTAAAGCTCTCTCGACGCTGACCATTACCGGTCATATTGAAGACCTGCAGGGAAATCTTATGAATGATTTTAACGGTGAAGTTTTGCCTGTGATTTATGATAAGGCCTCCTTAATTGAAACACTTGCCAACGATGGTGGCCAGAAAATGAAATTCAGCATTCAGAATAACATACTTTTCAGCGGCAGGACAATGGCCCGCAAGGGGAAGTTTTCCTTCACATTTCTTGTTCCAAGGGAGATCGATTATACTTATGGAAATGGAAAGATCAGCTATTATGCAACCGACAGTGTCGGGGATTTCAAAGGTAGCTTCAACAGGATAATAGCCGGTGGTTTCACCAATATCTCAGGCAATGATACAACAGGTCCGGAAATAAGGCTCTTCCTTAATGATACTTTATTCAGGAGCGGTGGGACCACAGACCGCAATCCGAGATTACTTGCATTAATCAGTGATAACGGAGGGGTCAATACGACAGGCTGGGGTTTGGGGCATGATCTTGAAAGCTGGCTTGATAGTGACAGGAGTAATCATTTTCTTCTTAACAATTATTTTGAAAATGACTACGGAACCTCATTAAGCGGGAAGGTAATTTATGACTTTTCAGATCTGCCTGGCGGAATTCACACATTATCACTTAAGGCCTGGGATAACTACAATAATTCATCGGAAAAATCGATAAAATTTTTTGTTGATAGCGGCGAGAGATTTATTCTGAATAATCTTATTAACTATCCAAATCCCTTCAGTTCCGGAACAGAAATCACCGCCGGGCATAACCGGCCAGATGAGAGCCTTGAAATTACTATCTTGATCTACAGTATTAATGGTAAGATTATCAGGATTATAAATACCACAGTTACTTCATCGGGATATCAGCTCCCTCCCGTGGAATGGGATGGCAATGATACGGGTGGGAAAAGAGTGGGAAAAGGCATTTATCCATACAGGGTTACAGTGAAGACCGGCGAAGGTAAAAGGGAAACAGCCACTGTTTCAGGTAGTATGATCATTTTATAATATTTGTACAATAAGTCACCTGAAATTTAGTTCTATATTTGTATGTCTAATCAGATAATATTCAGAATGAAGAATAAACTTTACTCAATTATTCTATTGTCTTTGGTATTTTCCGGTGCAGCAAAGCTGTATTCGCAGGAATTAAATGCTATTCAGACGGTGGTACCTTTTCTTACAATTGCACCTGATTCAAGATCCGGGGCAATGGGCGATGCCGGTGTTGCAACCACTCCCGACGTCTTCAGCCAGCACTGGAATCCTGCAAAATATGCATTTATTGACGGCAAAGCAGGGGTCGGAATTTCGTATTCACCCTGGCTGAGGAACCTTGTTCCCGATATCAACATTGCCTACCTGACAGGTTATTACCGGATAGACAAAAAACAGGTTGCAAGTGCAAGTCTTCTCTATTCATCACTTGGCGACGTTCCGTTTACGGATGACTATGGAAATCTGGAACGTACCTTTAAGCCAAATGAACTGGCTTTCGACCTGGGGTATTCCAGGGTATTTGCCGAGCACTTTTCGGGCGGCATAGCCTTCCGGTTCATTTATTCAAATCTCACAGGCGGGTCCTATTCCGGCGGTGACGCCACAAAACCTGGCACTTCCTTCGCTGCCGACATCTCGGGATTCTACAATAATAAAGACATAACGATGTTCAGTAAGGATGCTGAAATTGGATTCGGTCTTAATTTTTCAAATATCGGGTCAAAAATGAGCTATTCCGACGGACAGACATCGGATTTTATCCCGATGAACATGCGCCTTGGTGGCGCCGGTACCCTGAATTTAGATAATTACAACAAGCTTACCTTCACTCTTGACCTGAACAAGCTTCTGGTGCCGACTCCCCCATTATATAATAGCAATATGGAAATTGTTTCCGGGAGGGATCCAAATGTAGGAGTTCCTGTAGCGATATTTCAGTCATTTTATGATGCCCCCGGAGGATTTAAGGAGGAGCTTCATGAGATAACCTATTCTTTTGGAACAGAATACTGGTATAATAACCAGTTTGCAATAAGGGGCGGCTATTTTCATGAAAATGCATCTAAAGGCAACAGAAAATACTTCACAGCCGGGGCAGGATTCAGACTTAAGGGATTTACAATCGACTTCTCATACCTGATGCCGCTTGCACAGAATCATCCGCTCGCCAGAACACTGCGTTTTTCAATGTCGTTCGATATAAACCCAACTCAAAAGAGCACAGGACTCTAGATCCAATGAATAACTTAAGGATTGGTCAGGGCATCGATTTTCACAGGCTCGAACCAGGACTCGAATTATGGCTCGGTGGAATTCTGATCCCTTCGGAACGTGGTTCTGTTGCTCACTCCGATGGTGATGTTCTTCTTCATGCAATATGTGATGCACTCCTTGGCGCAGCCGGCTTGATGGATATCGGTCATTATTTCCCTGATTCTGATCCGGAATTTAAAAATATCGACAGTAAGATACTCTTAAAAAAGACCTTCAGTCTTATAAATAAGAAAGGTTATCTGGTTAATAATCTTGATTGCACTGTCTGTCTTGAAAAGCCTAAGATTGCTCCTTTTGTGCCGGAGATGAAGAATGCAATTTCTGCAATCCTGGAAATACACCCTGATAATGTTTCAGTAAAAGCAACTACCACCGAAAAGCTTGGTTTCCCCGGCCGGGAGGAAGGAATTGTTGCACTTGCGGTAGTTCTGTTAAAGCGCTAACTCAGAGTTTAAAAGCTTCCTCAATAATTTTGTCATCAGCAATGTAAGGCACTGTAACTTTTAACCCGGGTGTTCTTTTCATCTCCCTTTCGAGAGCAAACATTGCCCCTTCATTCCTTGCCCAGCTTCTTCTGGCAATACCGTTGTTAACATCCCAGGGAAGCATCATACGAAGTTTTCTCTCAGCTTCATTTGTTCCGTCAAGTACCATTCCGAACCCCCCGTTTATGACCTCACCCCATCCTACTCCGCCTCCATTATGCAACGACACCCAGGTGGCACCCCTGAAAGCATCTCCGATTACATTCTGTACTGCCATGTCAGCCGTGAACTTCGACCCGTCATAAATATTCGAAGTCTCCCTGTAAGGCGAATCTGTTCCTGAAACATCATGATGATCCCTTCCGATAACAACAGGGGCAGAAATAATCCCTTGTTCAATTGCGTTGTTGAAAGCTCTGGCTATCTCTGTCCTCCCCTCAGCATCCGCATAAAGTATCCTTGCCTGTGAGCCAACGACAAGCCTGTTTTTACCCGCTTCTTTGATCCAGTGAATGTTATCAGCCATCTGCCGGCTTATCTCCTGTGGAGAATTTACCATTATTTTTTCGAGAGTCTCCGCAGCAATCCTGTCTGTCATTTCCAGATCTGCAGGATCATTTGAGCAGCAAACCCATCTGAATGGGCCGAAACCGTAGTCAAAACACATTGGTCCCATTATATCCTGCACATATGAAGGATACCTGAAATCTCCGTTTGGCGTCATTACATCAGCTCCTGCCCTTGAAGCTTCAAGCAGAAATGCATTGCCATAATCGAAGAAGTAGGTACCTCTGTCGCTGTGACGATTTATGGCTTTGACCTGTCTTCTCAGCGATTCCTGTACATAATCCCTGAATTTTTCAGGATTTCCGGAAATCATCCTGTTCGATTCCACGAACGAAAGACCTGCAGGAAAGTATCCTCCTGCCCATGGATTATGCAGGGAAGTCTGGTCCGATCCGATATCGACCTTTATATTATTTTCTGCAAATTGTTCCCACACATCAACTATATTTCCCTGAAAGCCGATTGAAATGACCCTCTTTTGCTTTTTAGCTTCAGCAACCCGGTTCAGGAGCTTATCCATATCATCGGTGACCTCATCGACCCAGCCCTGTGAATAACGGGTTCCGACGGCCTTGGGATTCACTTCTGCAATAACTGAAATCAAGCCTGCTATCCGGGCAGCTTTAGGTTGGGCCCCCGACATTCCTCCAAGGCCTGATGATACAAATAACAAAAGCTCATCATTATCCCCATGCTTTGAGATTTTCCTTGCAGCATTAAGAAGCGTAATGGTTGTGCCATGAACAATACCCTGTGGTCCGATGTACATGTATGAACCTGCTGTCATCTGGCCGTACTGGGAAACACCAAGAGCGTTGAATTTCTCCCAGTGATCCTGGGAGGAATAGTTTGGGATCACCATGCCATTGGTGACGACCAGGCGTGGTGCATCAGGGTGCGACGGGAAAAGTCCCAGCGGATGACCGGAATAGACAACGAGCGTCTGCTCATCAGTCATTTCCGAGAGATATTTCATTACCAGACGATACTGCGCCCAATTTTGAAAAACAGCACCGTTGCCGCCATATGTAATTAATTCATATGGGTGCTGGGCTACATCGGTGTCAAGGTTATTTGAGATCATCATCATTATCGAGGCTGCGTGCTTCGATCTGTGAGGATAATCTTCAATATGATGTGCTTTTATGTCGTAGAGCGGCCTGAACCTGTACATATAAATTCTGCCGTACTCTGCCAGTTCATCTGCAAATTCCTTTGCAAGTACCTTATGAAATTTTACAGGAAAATATCTCAAAGCGTTTTTTACAGCCAGCCTCTTTTCATCAGGAGTCAACAGGTCTTTTCGTTTTGGGGCGTGGTTCAGTTTCCTGTCGTAGGGTTGCGGTTCAGGTAGTATTTCGGGGATCCCTTCAGAAACCATTTTTTTGAATTCTGATTTGTTCATGTGAACTGAAATAATTTTGTTAACGTAAAGTTAGAACAATTTTCACTTGTAGGGGCTGTTTAAATAGTCTAAATCCATTAACCGCAAAGATCGCGAAGGATTTACGCAAAGATCGCAAAGAGCTAAATATTAACGTTTTAACTTTGCGTGCTTTGCGCCTTCTTAGCGTGCTTTGCGGTTAAAAAAGGCTTTTTCAACAACCCACTTTCATCCATGTACACAAAGAAAAAAGCTGTCCTTTTGAGACAGCCTCTTCTGATAATGTATTATGTATCACGATTTACAAATGACTTTCGCTTATGATTTCGTCATCGACAAGAATCCTGCCGCAATATTCACAAACGATTATTTTTTTCCTTGACCTGATATCAAGTTGTCTCTGAGGAGGGATCTGGTTAAAACATCCGCCGCAGGCATCCCGCTGTACAGGAACAACTGCCAGACCATTGCGTGCATTAGACCTGATTCTCTTATAAGCTGTCAGCAACCGTTCTTCGATCAAAGCCTGAATTTTCTCTGACTTCTTATAAAGACCTTCTTCTTCTTTCTGGGTATCGGCAATGATCTCATCAAGTTCCGATTTCTTGTTATCCAGATCCGATTTACGATCTGCCAGAGTAGCTTCAGATTCAGCAATCACCAGCTTCTTTTCTTCTATCTGCACATTGAATTCCCTGATCTTCTTGTTGAAAAGCTCAATTTCAAGATTCTGATATTCAATCTCCTTTGAAAGTGAATCAAACTCACGGTTATTTCTTACGTTTTTCTGCTGTTCCTCGTATTTTTTAATAAGCGCTTCAGCATCGGTTATTTCATTGTTCTTTTTTAAAACTGATTTTTCAAGGTTTACAACTTCCTCCCTAAAGTTACCCAATCGTGTTTCAAGGCCGGCAATTTCATCTTCGAGGTCCTGAACTTCGAGCGGCAACTCACCCCTCAGGGTTTTTATCTTGTCAATTTCCGAATCTACCAGCTGCAAACCATACAATGCTCTAAGCCTGTCCTCTACAGAAATTTCAGCTTCATGTGTTTTAACTTTTTCCATTTTAAAAATAATTTATCGGATTGGTATTTATTTTTGAAAACCGGACTGCAAATTTAGGGAATTTTTTGATAATTAGATCGTATAATATCTCTGTTGAGAATTTTTCTGTTTCATAATGCCCGCAATCAACAAGCAGAACCTTGTTTTCCGACTCAAAATATGCATGATATTTTATCTCCCCTGTTACAAATGCATCTGCATTACCTGCAATGGCATCTCCGATAAGAAATGCTCCCGACCCTCCGCAGAGCGCAACTTTTTTAATTTTTCTGCCTGTCAATTGTGAATGACGGACTCCCCTGGCGCCGAAAACCGACGAAATCAATTTAAGAAATTCCTGCTCGCTTACCGCTTCAGGCAGTTCACCCGTACAACCTGATCCTGCGTCAGCATTATCATTCTCAACCGGATACAGGTCATAGACAACCTCTTCATAGGGATGCGTTTCGAGCAATGCTTCGATAACATTATCCTTAAATTGCGAATACAGGATTGTCTCGAACCTGACCTCCTTTTCAATATGGATCTTGCCTTTCTCTCCCACAAACGGAATAGTCCCCTCCCCTGCCCTGAAACTTCCCTCACCTGATACAGTGAACCCGCACCTGTCATATTTCCCTATAACTCCTGCTCCGGCATTAAAAATTGCATCCCTGACCTTCAGGACGTGATCTTCAGGAATAAAGGTTACAAGTTTAAGTAATTTGTTCTTAAGAGGCGAGAGAACCTTAATATTCACCAACCCGATCTTTTCGGCCATTTTCGCATTTACTCCGTTCGGAGCGTTGTCGAGGTTTGTATGTGAGGAATAGATTGCAATATCATTCCTTATTGCACTAAGTACAATTTTCTCTGTAAATGATTTGCCTGTGATCTTCTTTAATGCATGGAAAATGACAGGATGATGCGACACTATTATTTCACATCCTTCATTTTTAGCTTCTGCTATCACTTCTTCAGTGACATCAACGGTGAGCAGGGCTGAATTTATTTCTTTGTCGGGCTGCCCGATCTGGAGCCCGGAGTTGTCGTATCCTTCCTGGAAGGATAACGGAACTGCTGAATCGAGATAGGAACAAAGTTCTTTTAGTTTCATAACCGGAGTAGATTTCCCTCTGTAAGGTTTCACTTCCAAGAGGTTGTATCAAAAGTACGGATTTTTATTATTCTCGTTTTTTTACCCCCTGCCCCCTAAAGGGGGTTCTATAAGTTTTTGTTAATCAATAGATCCCCTTTAGGGGTCCCGATAGCTATCGGGATAGGGGCAAAAAACAATTGAGGTACTTTTGATACTAAAATAACACAGAGGAGTATTAAATGTTGTCCCGCAGATCGAGTAGAATACTCTTTATTCTTTGAAGCGACTCATTGATCCCATAAACCTTGTCGGCCTCCTCAAAATTTCCGTTGAGTTTACGCTTCACACCCGAGAGTGTCATTCCCTCTTCTTTTAGAAGACGATGTATTATCATCAGGTTTTTGATATCAAGTGCGGTAAACATCCTGTTGCCCTTCTTATTCTTCATCGGCTTCAGGATGTCAAATTCGTTTTCCCAGAACCTGACAGTTGAAACAGGTACATCGAGCATCCTTGATACCTCACCTATTGAATAATAAAGCTTTTCGATCTTTTTTTCCTTATATGGCATATAACGTTTTGTAAGGGATTGTCAACAGCGGCAGTAGTTTAATGAATTAATTAATCGAACGACTGGCCGGTTTTTGCTGCTATCTCGATCATGCTCTCATATTCTGCTGCTGTGAGATCGTTGAAAAAGTAATTTACGGGATCAACGGTCGCATTGTTCAGCATGATCTCATAATGCAAATGGGGAGCTACTGAAAGGCCGGTATTTCCCACAAATCCTATTACATCCCCTCTCCGTACTTTTTGTCCCGATTTAACCGCGAAACTGTCGAGATGTGCATATGTAGATGAGTATCCGTAACCATGATTTATCACGATATAGTTCCCCATCCCCCTTCTGTTCGAAAAAACACCTGATATTGTCCCGTCGCCCGATGCGTATACTTCTGTTCCCAGTGGCGCGGTGAAATCCATCCCTGCATGAAATTTGGTTATTTTGTAAACGGGATGTATTCTCAAGCCGAATCCTGAAGCTATCCGTGTGAGATCTTTTGTTGAGATCGGAATTATTGCGGGGATTGATCTGAGCATATCTTCCTTTTCACTTGCCAGTCTGATAAGATCGTCGAACGATTTGGACTGGATATAAACCCTTTTCCTGATGACATCAAGCCTTTTGGCAGTTTCAATGACAAGCCTCGAATTATTGAAACCTTCAAGCTCATTATACCTGTTGACTCCTCCGACCCCGCCCTGACGTAAGGTAGCAGGAATAGGCTCAGCTCCGAAAATTGTCCTGTAGAGATTATCATCAGTCTCCTGAAGATGTTCTATTACCTTTTCAAGATTACCCATCTCCCTGTGAATAATTTCATATTGGAGGGTCATCTGCGCAATCTCGCGCTTGAGCGCTTTTTCTTTTGGTGAATCGATGAACATGGCGAAGATAAAGCCATAAATGACTGCAATTATCATTGAACCAATTAGAAACGCCAGCAACCGGAGAAGAACCGATTTTACCCCAAGACGAATTCTGTCAAAGCTTAGTGATTCAGGGTTAAACTTGTATTTGGTATGTGCCATTATGCCACAAATATAAATAATTCATTGCATAAATGAAAAATACTAAAATCCGGGAATAGTAACTTTTGCTTAACCTTATCAGGGTTACCTGAGCTTGGTTTGTGCCGACAGAGTCTGGATCATCTCAAAATACTCATCCTCGGTCAGGTCATTGCTAAAGAAATAAAGTGGATTTTTGTATTGCCCGAAAAGGTCGATCTGGTAATGCAGATGAGGTCCTGAGGATGTTCCTGTGCTGCCTGTCAGCCCGATCTTATCGCCGCGTTTAACATTCAAACCCTTCGTTACCTTTATATTGCTGAGATGTCCATAGGTTGAACGGTAGCCATATCCGTGGTCAATCACTATACAGTTCCCGAAACCTCCGCTCCATCCTGCCTCTATTACTTTACCTGAGCCTGTGGCGTAAACTTCGGTACCATAAGGAGTGCTGATATCCTGCCCGTGGTGCCACTGAGGCGTTCCCAGAACGGGATGTTTTTCCCTGAATTTCATACCGTCGCCAAGGCGGAATTTAACATTTACAGGGCTTATCATCGGAAGGTATTCCATCTCGCGCTTCCATTCATCCTTTCTCTCCTCAACAACTTTAAATGATTCGTACTGAAGCGTCGTCCAGTTCTTCAGAACTTCGACTTTCTTCCTGAATGAGATCATCAGATCGGAATTAGTATAACCTTCAAGCTCTTCAAATTTGATTACACCACCTGTACCCATATTCCAGTACGACTCAGGCACTGGTTCCATATCAAGCACCGGACGGTAGGTGTTTTCATCTGACTGCCTGAGGTTTTCCATAACCTTTTCAGAATGTTCAATTTCCCTGCTGATAAGAGAGTATTTAAGCTTGAGGTTATCAAGCTCCTGGGTCAGCACCTGTTCTTCGGGAGAACCAAAATAGTTATCAAAGACAAAACCATAAAACAGAGAGACAACTATTGAAACAAGGAACCATAATGAAAAACGTATGAGCTTGCTTTTCCAGGGAAGTCTGATCTTTTTGAATTGCAAATCGGACAGATCAAGGAAATACTTATGATGAGGCATCAGCAGTTCAGGTTTTTGGAAATTTTTAGAGTCTTCAACAAATCTAAAACAATTAAATTAATTTTACAAACTCAAATTTTATCCAGTTATTGTGTTTTAATATGCTAATTCCACTAAAAGACTACGAGATAAGGCAGTTGTTCTTCGATTTTTTCAGGTCAAAAGAGCATGAAATTGTGCCTTCAGCTCCCATGGTCATTAAAAATGATCCAACGCTGATGTTTACAAATGCAGGCATGAACCAGTTCAAGGATATTTTTCTCGGGAATCAGCAGCCTGTAAACCGGAGGGTGGCAAATTCGCAAAAATGCCTCAGGGTGTCGGGGAAACATAACGACCTTGAAGAAGTTGGTCACGATACCTATCATCACACTATGTTCGAGATGCTTGGAAACTGGTCGTTCGGTGATTATTTTAAAAAGGAAGCAATATCATGGGCATGGGAGTTCCTTGTCGAAAAGCTTGGAATACCCGAGGAAAGGCTTTACACAACTATCTTCCGGGGAAGCAGGGAAGAAAATGTTCCGCGTGACGACGAAGCTTTTAATTGCTGGGAAAAATGTTTTTCAAATCCTGAGGGGAAAATTCTTGAAGGTTCAAAAAAAGATAATTTCTGGGAAATGGGCGAAACCGGACCCTGCGGCCCCTGCTCCGAAATCCATATTGATATAAGGGATGAAGAAGAACGCCGGCTTATTCCCGGCAGGGACCTTGTAAACAGGGGACATCCTCAGGTCATTGAGATCTGGAACCTCGTCTTTATTCAGTACAATCGCAGGTCGGACGGCCAGCTTGAACCGCTTCCTTCAAAACATGTGGATACCGGGATGGGATTTGAAAGGCTCTGCATGGTGGTGCAGGGTAAAAAATCGAACTACGATACTGACATCTTTCAGTCAATTATTAAAACAATCTCCGCTTTGACGGGTAAGAGTTACGGAGAAAATGAGAATACCGATATTGCATTGCGCGTTGTTGCCGACCACCTGAGAGCCGTCGCTTTTTCAATTGCCGACGGACAGCTGCCATCAAACAATAAAGCAGGCTATGTTATAAGAAGGATACTCCGCCGGGCTGTACGATATGGCTATAACTACCTGGAGATTACGGAGCCTTTCATCTACAGGCTGGTTCCTGTGCTCATTGAGACAATGGGTACACCTTATCCCGAACTGAAAGCCGGTGAGGATCAGATCTCAAAAATAATTTTTGAGGAGGAAACCGCTTTCCTTAAGACCCTTGAGAAAGGATTAAAAATGATTGACCGGATGATCGGGGATCTCCGTAAAGAAAAAAGGAATATATTACCCGGCAGGGTAGCTTTTGAACTCTATGATACTTTTGGCTTCCCTGTCGATCTTACACAGCTGATACTTAAAGAACACGACATAGTTGTTGACATTGCCGGATTTGAAAAGGAAATGAAAAACCAGAAGGAACGATCGAGGGAAGACGCCACGGTAGAGGCCGGGGACTGGACGATCCTCAGTGAGATTGAAGGAACTGAATTTACCGGTTACGACAGGACTGAAGATGACGTGCTTATCACAAAGTACCGCAAAATAAAAAACAAGGGAAAGGAAATCCTGCAGCTTGTATTTAATAAGACCCCTTTCTACGCTGAGTCGGGCGGACAAGTGGGTGATACGGGTTTCATAACTTCCGGAAAAGAAAAACTTGTGATAACCGACACAGTTAAAGAAAACAACCTGATAATCCATTTAAGTCATGGCAAATTATCTGACCCCCTTGCCTTGTTCCATGCTGAAGTTGACAGTAAGAAACGCCGGATGACGGCTAATAATCATACTGCCACTCACCTCCTCCATTATGCGTTAAGGTCGGTTCTCGGAAAACATGTGGAACAGAAAGGATCCCTTGTGACCCCCGACCGCCTCAGGTTCGATTTCAGCCATTTCACAAAGCTGACAAAGGAAGAACTGCGAAAAGTGGAAACCCTTGCAAACAGCATGGTAAGGGAAAGCAATAATATTAATATCACCGAAGGAGTTACATTAAATGAAGCACAGGCCATGGGAGCCATGGCACTTTTTGGTGAAAAATACGGGGAGACGGTACGCGTGGTCAGGTTTGGAAAATCCATAGAACTGTGCGGAGGAACTCATGTACATAATACAGGAAGTATTGGTATTATCAAAATAATAGCTGAAGGAGCAATCGCTGCAGGTGTCAGAAGACTGGAAGCTGTTACCGCTGAAAAGGCAGAAGAATATATCAGCGGAAAGATCGATTCTGTTGAAGAGATCGCTTTAACGCTTAAAAGTACCGGCAACATAAAAGAGAGCGTTGAAAAACTTCTTGCCGAAAATTCACTCCTCAGGAAGGAAATTGAAAAATACGAGTCGCTATCGGCAGCAGCCGTCGTGAAGGAACTTAAAGAAAAGGCAGTACTGATAAATCACATAGAATTCCTCTCCGGATCCGTTGAAGCCGGATCAGCTGATGCCATGAAGACAATCGCGTATCAGATACGCAGTTCGCTTGATAATTTCGTGCTTGTCATCGGCTCTGCAATAAGCGGAAAGGCAAATGTCCTGGTTATGGTAAGCGACAATCTTGTAAAAGAGAAAAACATCAGCGCCGCTGCAATCATAAAAGAAATAGCAGGTGAGATAAGCGGCGGCGGCGGCGGCCAGCCGTTTCTGGCAACTGCAGGAGGAAAGAATCCTGCGGGAATTGCGACAGCGCTCAAAAAAGCAGAAGAGTATATTAAGAAACTTGATCAATCACTTTAAGAACTTATTGAACTTTCAATACAGAATGAGTAAATTCCTTACTGCAATACTTTCTCTGGCGACCATGGGGTATTTGTTTATGACTCAGGCCTGCTCGCCTCAGGCCTGTTTTGAAGAGACAAATGCCTTTGTTAAAGCATCGTTTTACGATAATATTAAAAAGAACCCAAAGGCGCCTGACAGCCTTACAGTTTACGGATTGGGTAAGGATACTCTCAGATTATACAATAAGGAAAGAGGCATTCAGCCGGCACTTTTCCCGCTTAATGATTCAACAGAAAACTGCACCTTTATTGTAAGAATAAACGGAGTAAACGACACGATCACATTTCGTTACAGCAGTTATCCTCATCTTGTCTCCAAAGAATGCGGGTACACCTTTTATCACAACATTGAAAATATCGACAGCATAGATTATACCAGAAATATGATTGATTACATTTATACAGGTTCAAAAAATATAACAACTTCAAATGAGGAGAACATACGCATATTTTATTAGTCTCCTGCTACTTATTTCAAACTTCGCTGTCAGGGCACAGGACACGATAATGTTCCCTCTTAAGATAAGGGCTGGTTTTGATGTTTCCGGACCTGTCATCCACTTTACAGATAAGAATAACATGAGTCTTGAAGGCTTTATCTCTTTCGACAAAAGTGAGAAAATGGCCTTCATTGCTGAGGGAGGTTATCTGAACTATAAATATTCGCAGTATAACTATGATTACCGTAGTAATGGTATATTCATGCGTGCTGGCGTCGATTTCAATCTTCTTAAACCCGGAATCTCAAAAGGTAAATATCAGGCCGGGGTAGGATTGCGTTACGGTCTGAGCTTTTTCAGCTCTGAGACCCCGTTTTTCGACCACACCAATTACTGGGGTGATGTTACTTCTTCCATTAATAAAAAAATGAGTATTGGTCACTTTCTGGAATTGACTCCTCAGGTAAGGGCAGAGCTATTCCGGAATGTCAGCATCGGATGGACAATAAGATTAAGGTTGCTTATCTCAGGAGGAGGAGGGAAAGATCTGCCTCCGATTTATTTCCCGGGTTTTGGGACTGGAGGAAAGAGGACTAATGCCGGATTTAATTATTATCTGATCTGGAATTTCCGTTTCAAAACGAAAAGATTGATAATTAAACCGGAACCCCCCGAAGAACCTGAAGAACCTGAAACTAAAACCGGCGCCCAGCAAACATTTTAAGCCCCCCATTTGGGGGGTTGGGGGGTTGATTTATCAGGCAGTTTTTAGCCCCCTATTTGTGGGGTCAACCCGGATCCATCTAGCCCCTGTTTAACCCCATCCCTTTGGGGACTTCGATTTCTTCGTGCCCCCCTGGGGTGGTTGAATTGCTATTCAGCCTTTCTTCCGGAGCTGAAAGCCAATAATCCCATGAATGTCAGAAAACCATTTACAAGCAGCATCTCAAACCCGAACTTGTAACCGTTAAACCAAGCCTGCGAATTCGTCCCGATAATGAAACACACAACAGGCGAAAGTATCGCAATCACAGGAGTCATTTTGTCCTTCACCTGCCTCCTGGTAAAGAGCCCGAAAGAATATAACCCCAGCAAAGGACCATAGGTGTATCCGGCTATTGTAAATAACTTATCAATAACCGCCTTGTCGTTCAAGGCCCTGAAGATCAATATGCACACAAAGAAAACAATTGCGATTGTAATATGCACCACATAGCGGATCTTCCTCCTTCCGGCCTCAGTAAGGCTTTTTCGCCTTTCGAGTCCCAGAAAATCAAGGGTGACAGAAGTGGTCAGTGAGGTAAGAGCTCCGTCGGCGCTGGGGAATGCTGCCGAGATAAGCCCTATCAGGAAAACCACACCGGCAACAGGCCCGAGATAATTCAATGCAACTGTGGGAAAGAGGTCATCCGTGAGAGCTACTGTAACTCCTTTGGTTTCAGCAAAGATTAGCAGGAAGGCACCGAGGAAAAGAAAGAGAAAAACCACGAAGAAGTTGATGCCGCTAAAAGTGAACATATTCTTCTGGGCATCTCTTAAGTTCCTGCAACTCAGGTTCTTTTGCATCATCTCCTGGTCGAGCCCGGTCATCACAATTGTAATGAACATACCGCTGAAAAATTGTTTAAGAAAGAACCTTTCATGATGCCAGTCGGTTATGAATATCCTCGAAATTGGACTGTCGGTCACTTGTCTGGCCAGTTTAAACAGCGGAACGTCGAGCTCCCTGCTTATAAAGACTACGGAAAGCACCAACGCTAAAAGCATAAAGGTGGTCTGAAGTGTGTCTGTCCATATTATCGTCTTTATCCCACCCTTAAGTGTGTAAAGAATTATAAGGAAAATAAAGATCATTACATTGACCCAGAACGGAACGTTCCAGGCATCAAAGACAAAAACCTGGAGTACGTTGATAACAAGGAACATACGCAATGAGGCTCCGAGAACCCTCGAAAGGATAAAAAAACCTGCACCTGTCTTGTAGGACCAGAATCCAAAACGCTGGTCGAGATAGCTGTATATCGAGGTGAGTTTCAGCTTGTAATATAACGGCAGCAACACCAGTGCAATAACCAGGTACCCTACCAGATAGCCAAGTACGACCACCATATAACTGAACTGGGTATCCTTCACCCACCCCGGGACCGACATGAAGGTTACACCTGAGAGTGATGCGCCTATCATACCGTAAGCCACAACAAACCATGGTGAAGCTCTGTTCCCTATGTAAAATGACTGGTTATCGGCTTTGCGGGAGGTAATCCAGGTAACTGTAAACAGAACTGCTGTATATACAAGGAATATGCTCAGGATCAGCGTTGGGGTCATATTATGGAAAAATAATCTGCAAGGATAAGAAAAAGTTGGCAGGCTAAAAAATTAACCGCCGGTTAAGTTTTAACTCCAATAATGAATTAATTTTGCCTGAAATCTACAGAATGAGTTACTCCGAATATCCGTCAAAGTTGCTCGAAAATGCAGTAAATGAGTTTGCATCATTACCAGGCATCGGCAGAAAAACTGCTTTCAGACTCGTTATGAGCCTGCTGAAGAGAAATAGTGACGACGTACAACGGTTCGGAGAAAGCATAATAAGGCTTCATAAAGAGATCCACTACTGCAAGATCTGCCATAATATTGCCGACTCTGAGGTATGTGCAATCTGCAGCGACAATAAAAGGGAAAAGTCGGTGATTTGCGTAGTTGAGAGCATTCAGGATGTGATGGCAATTGAGAACACCCGGCAATACAGGGGTGTTTACCACGTTCTCGGAGGTATCATTTCACCGGTTGACGGAGTGGGTCCTGCCGACCTTAAGATTGACAGCCTTGAAGAAAAGGTTAAAGCAGGGAACATCAATGAAATTATCCTGGCATTAAGCACAACCATGGAAGGCGACACAACAAATTTCTACCTCTACAAAAGGTTAAACAAGTACAACATAATGCTTACCACCCTCGCCAGGGGAGTGGCCATCGGCGATGAGCTCGAATACACTGATGAAATAACGCTCGGGCGGGCAATTAGCAACCGGAATCCCTATCATCAGTAAAGGGAATGTAAGACTTACAGGCGCCAGCAATCTGTTTCAGATTTACAGTTAATTTTCAAACATATTTAAACTCTGGTTGTTATAAAAGTATGGAACAGCCTATATACCGGGAGGTTTGCCTGAGACCTGTGTTCACCCTTTGGATGAGGGACAGGCAAAAGGGTAAGGGTCCTGATTAACAACAAAAACTCAGAAAATGGCAAGAATGAATATAGCTCTTCCCGCAATGGGAGAAGGAGTAATTGAAGCAACAATCAATAAATGGCTTGTCGAAGTTGGTGCTACCGTCAGGGAGGATGATCCGCTTGTTGAAATTGCAACCGATAAAGTTGACACTGAAGTACCGGCTCCTTCAGCCGGCAAAATAGTCGAAATAAAAGCGCAGGTTGGTTCAGTTATTAAAGTTGGAGGGACTCTTGCAGTACTCGAAGTCGATGTTAAAGTTGGACCCGAGGAGGCAAAAAAAGTCGAAAAAGAGGTAGCAAGGATCCAGGAAACTGTCGAAGAGATTAAACAGGAGAAAAAGGAGGAAGACAGGACTTCAAAGGAGATGAAGAGCCGGACACCGGGTGGCAAGTTTTTGTCTCCGCTTGTTAGAAGTATTGTTGCGCAGGAAGGTATCGCCTACTCTGAACTTGATACAATAACCGGGACAGGTATGGACGGAAGAATAACGAGAGACGACGTTCTGCACTACATTGAGGAAAAGAAAAAAGGTACTGCAAAAACTAAAGAACCGGCAGCTGAAACTGAAGAAAATATAACTAATGAACAGGAGGCCGCAACTGAAGAAAATATAGAAGAAAAGGCTGAAATAAAACAAGAGGAACCTGCAACCGAAACCAAACCAAAACCTGAGGTCAGGGCTGAAGAGATAAAAGAAGTCAAAACTAAAACGTCTGCGGGGGATGAGATTATTGAAATGGACAGGGTGCGAAAGCTGATTGCCGAGCACATGGTGATGTCAAAAAGAACCTCTGCGCATGTGACCTCTTTCATCGATGCGGATGTTACCCGGCTGGTGACGTGGAGAAACAGCGTCAAGGAGAAGTTCTTTGCAGCCGAGGGCCAGAAACTTACGCTTACACCCATCTTTATTGATGCTGCAGCCCGTGCACTCTATGAATTCCCGATGATAAATGTCTCAGTTGAGGGAACCACAATAATCAGGAAGAAAAATATAAATATCGGAATGGCAACAGCCCTCCCCAACGGAAATCTCATTGTGCCCGTGATCAGGAACGCAAACGAAAAGAGCCTTACGGGTATCGCAAGGGCGGTAAATGATCTTGCTGAACGGGCAAGGAACAATAAGCTTAAACCAGATGAAATAACGGGCGGTACATTTTCGCTAACCAATTTCGGCAGCTACGATAACCTGGCTGGCACTCCGATCATATATCAGCCTCAGGTGGCCATTCTGGGCACCGGAGCCGTCCGAAAAGTACCTGCCGTGATTGAAACACCTGAAGGTGATGTTATTGCAATCCGCCATATAATGATACTCTCGCTCAGCTACGACCACAGAGTTATTGACGGTGCCCTGGCAGGCAGGTTCCTGCATAAAGTAAAGAATATCCTTGAGAACTATTCTCCCGACATTTCCTGACAGATTGACGGATCTGGTTGTTCACATATCCTCTTCCGGGACATATTCGGGATGCCAATGGTAATTACCTTAGAAATCTTGACGGTATTCATCTCTGTATCAAGGGATCCCTCATCCCGCTGCTGCGGGATTCGGGATGACACCGCTATTGTGGTGGTTTTGGGAAGAAGCGGCGATTCGCAAACAGCATTTTTGTCAATGCAGGGCATCCTGGTGCGAATCGCCGCTTCTTCCCCCCACTCCTCCTGGCAAACTGTCATCCCGAATGAGCCTGAGGGCGGGCTTACGCGAAGGGAAAAGGCGAATGAGGGATCTCTTCTTCATTTGTTGCAAGCCAGTTATACTAAGCCCCTTCAGGTATACGCGTCAACCGAAAAATCAGTTTTAGACTGAGAATTATATTTAGCAGAAATACAATTAAATAACTTTCCCCTCCACCACATACCTCCCCTGCAGGCTGGCCCCTTCGCTAAAATTGCCCACCGGGCAATTTTTTTACGCTCGGTCCCCACCACATACCTCCCCTGCAGGCTGGCCCCTTCGCTAAATTGCCCACCGGGCAATTTTTTTACGCTCGGTCCCCACCACATACCTCCCCTGCAGGCTGGCCCCTTCGCTAAATCCCGCCACTGGCGGGATTTTTAACGCTCGGTCCCCTTTTGAAGCTAATCTTTATACACATCTTTTAAAATTCTGAAATTACTCTGTCGTTTTTAGTCCAGCTGGCTCTGAAAGAGCCAAATATGAATAACCCCTGGCGCAGCCAGGGGTGGATGACCACCAAACACTTCCCAGCTCTGAAGGAGCTGAATATATTAGTTTCCAATTATATTAAGCCCTTTCAGGCATGCGCGTCAACTTAAGAATCAGTTTTAAGCCGATAATTATCTAATTAGCAGAAATACAATTAAATAAGTTTTCCCTCCACCACATGCTTCCCCTTCCCCTGCAGGCTGGCCCCTTCGCTAAAATTGCCCACCGGGCAATTTTTTTACGCTCGGTCCCCTTTTGAAGCTAATCTTTCATAACATCTTGTTTAATTGATAAAGGGATCCTTCGCTTCGCTCAGGATGACAGGTCATTAGCGAATATATTGGAAGAGGGGGGAGAAGCAGCGAGCCGCCATTTAGCTAATCAATAAACTATGAAGAATGCCGGATGGCGGCTCGCTGCTTCTCCCCCCTAAACCAGACTCAACTCCGCTTGTCATCCTGAGTTTTTATCCAAAGTTTTGTACTTCTGGTATTATGACAACCAGAATCAATTAATTTTGTACGGGTTACACAAGCATGACCTTCGCTTGAATAGTGCATTTTGCCTGCTCCTGAGTATGGTTCCGGAAGATAAAGTCTTCAGGTATGGTACTTCCTAAAAGGAATGTCCGATTAGTAGCATTGCAATTTCCAAAGACCTTCCGGGTGTAATCTTTTGTATAATTTAATGTATTACAAGTATGGAAAAAATTAGAAAAGATTGTGCTGGAATAGACATTGGATCCAAGAAGGTATTTGTTGCAATCGAAGGACAGGAGGTAAAAAGTTTTTACACCTTTACTGAAGACTTTGAAAAACTACGTGATTATCTTTTTGAGAACGATATTAAGACTGCAGCAATGGAAGCCACTGGAGTCTATTGGGGTATTTTGTATGAAATGCTGGAAGAGGCCGGAATAGACGTTTGGCTTGTTGATGGTCGTCAAACAAAACAAGTACCTGGCCGAAAAACTGATGTTAAAGACTGTCAATGGATACAGCAGTTACATAGCTATGGACTATTAAACAGGTGTTTTGTTGCAGAAAGCGATATAAAGGAACTCAGGTCATATCAGCGGCTGAGAGAAGACCATATCCGGTCGGCATCAATGCATATTAACCATATGCAAAAAGCCCTCACTGAAATGAATATCAGGCTTACGCAAGTATTGGATCAGATCCATGGAGTGAGTGGGCTGGCTATGATAGAAGCTATCCTGAAAGGCGAAAGAGATAAGGAAAAACTATTAAAACTCTGCCACACAAAAATTATTAAAAACAAGAAAGATGAGGTATTAAAAGCTCTAAATGGCAGGTATACAAAACAAGGATTATTTGCACTAAGGCAAGCCTTTGAATCATATTGCTTTTATCAGAATCAGATCGAGCAGTGTGACCAGATGATCGATGAGGTTCTTCAAAAGATCAGTAGAGGTAAACCAGATCAAAAAACAGATGTTCGCAGAAAACCAATACGTCATAATAAACCTGATATTGATAATCTTGGCTCAATGATGCTGAAAATCTTTAACGGAAGGGATGCCACCACAGTCTCGGGTATAACAGATTACAGCTGGATGCAACTACTCTCAGAAACAGGTGGTGATTTATCCAGATGGCCAACAGAAAAACATTATACCAGCTGGTTGGGTCTTGCACCGGGTCAGCATAACTCGGGCAGAACTAATAGAAACAGAAGAAAATCAGGACGCCCCAAGGCAGGCCAAATCTTCAGACAGATAGCTCAAAGTCTGTTAACAAGCAAACGTATAGCACTTGGAGCATTTGGACGCAGACTCAGCGTTAGAAAAGGGTCACCAGTTGCGATAAAATCAATTGCTCGCAAACTTGCAGTACTTTACTGGAGAGTAATGGTAAAAGGGATGGCCTTCGTAGAAGAAGGAACTAAAAAGTATGAGGAACAACTCCTGATACAAAAACAGCGATCCCTTAACAGACTAGCAAAAGAACTAAATGTACAAGTTGTTTATAATGTATGAGTTACAAATGTTGTCATTAGTAGCGAAGCGAAGGATCCCCTTCATGCGAGCAGGAATTCTTCTTCATTATTGAAGGATACCCCACCTTCCCATCCCTACAAAGATCTTCCCATTCCCTGTTAAACTCTTCGATAAGACTTACCTTCTTTATCCTGAGCATTCCTTTTATTTGCTTTTCTCGTGCAATTGCTGATTCAACCTGGTCGAATATTTCAAAATAAACCAGTCTGTTAACATTGTATCTCATAGTAAAGCCTTTTATAAGCTTGCTCTTATGCTCATTGCATCGTCTCTCAAGATCGTTGGTGACACCTGTATAAAGAACCTTATTGGCCCTGTTGGTCAAAATATATACAAAGTACTGATGAATTCTCATATAATCTCCCTTTAGCACTAAGGACTAAATCTAAACATGTTTTTGGAGTTCCAGGCATACTAACAGACATCAAATAAATAAATGTGTATAAAGATTAACTTATAGGAGGGGTCGCCTGACCAAAGCATAGAATATCAATTAAGTGAAGCTAATTTGGTCAGGCGGGGGTGGTTGATTCACCAGAAGTGGACTTATTCCTGAGGTAAGATCTGACCTGGTTCAGATCTTTTCTGTTGATAAGGTGATTGTTATTAATGAAAATAAAAGTAAGAAAAAAATGAATCAACCACCCCGGCCCGGAATTAACTAAGGTTCAAACATTTGCCGACAGTCCGGGCCACCGGAAATTTTTTTAAGGAATAACAGTTCTCAGCATACGAAAATAACTCTTAGGTTAACGGCTATACCTCCAAGGGGTTGGGTGGTGTCCACTCCCTTCAGGGCTTGTTATCATCGGGGCTGCAAATATCTGGTAATATATGAATTACAGCATATGAAGCAAAGAATCTCATTCTCAATTCAAATATTATCCGTTCAATAATGATTTTTTTTATAAATTTGATTAATAAAACTAATTGCAACAGGCGACAGAATTTACCTCTCGTCAGTGATTTGGTATTTTCTGAACGTAAAAACTGTGGGGTTATAAAAACCTTCGAAAAATAGAGGCTGACAAAAAGTTTGTATCTTAAAATTACTACATTTGTTAAAATGAAACATTTCAGAGCAAAAATATTTAGCCTGTTGTTTCAGCTAATTACTCTGGTCATTTTCCCGTTTGCTGCCGCAGCACAGCCGGATGTGGAGATGAAAAAGATATTTGCGGAAGCCGAATCCTGTAATCTTTTTGAGGAATATGAACTTGCAGTACCATTGTATCTGATACTTGAAAGACCTGATAACTTCAACATCCTATATAAAATAGGGGTTTGTTACCTGAATATACCCGGCGAAAAAGACAAGGCTATACCCTATCTTGAAAAAGCAGTAAAGAATGCAAGCTTCGATGCAAAAATCACTTCATATAAAGAAAAGAGAGCACCGCTGGATTCATACTTTTTCCTGGCCAAATCGTACATGATCAATAATCAGCTCGATAGAGCGCTTGAGACCCTGGAGTCATTCAAGAAACTTGCTGTTGAAACTGAAAAGAAGGGGGGTATGAAAAATCTCGCCTATATCGACCAGGAGATACAAGCCTGTAAAAATGCAATGAATTCACAGGAAACACCTTACGCATTAAGTAAAAAACCTCTTGGGAAAATCTTTAGTCAGGGTTCGATAAATGAGAATCCTGCAGTGAGCTTCGATGGCAGCACGATAGTATATACCGAGCGCAGGGGGATGAATAATGCAATCTTGTTTTCGAAAAAAATCAGGGGTAAATGGCAACCGCCCATTGAGATAAATTCACAGCTCAGGTCAGGCAAAGATTGTTCTTCATCTTCACTTAATAATGATGGGACGCAGCTCTTCCTCTATAAAACGGATAATTTTGACGGGAATATTTACTTCTCCGAATTTATTAACAAAGCCTGGACGCCGATAAAAAAGCTAAATAATAACATCAATACAAAATATTACGAATCCCATGCTGCAATCTCGGCAGATAACAAAAAGCTTTTTTTTACAAGTAACCGTGAGGACAGCAAGGGCGGGCTTGATATTTATGTATCTGAAAGAGATGCTCTGGGAGACTGGGGCCCTGCAACTAATCTTGGCGAAACAGTGAATACAATTTACAACGAAGATAATCCTTTTATAACCCTGAACGATTCATTACTTTATTTCTCTTCCGAAGGGCACAGCGGAATGGGGGGATACGATATTTTCAGGACCTGGAAATCAGGTGCAGGATGGAAAACTCCGGACAACCTGGGTTTCCCGCTAAACTCGACCGACGATGACAAGTTCTTCCAGCCGTTCAATAATGATGAAAACGGATTTTATTCGATATTCACCGATTATAAAAAGAAAGAAATCTTTTATATCACATTGACCAATCCGCGGTTAAACCGGATATTCGAGATAAAGGGAGACTACAGTCTGAAAGATACAATTGTTGTATTTGATGAAGGAAATTCAATTTACCTTACAGATAAAACCTCCGGAGATACACTTGATATCGGGTATCCCGATAGCAGGACAGGCAAATACAATTTTATCACAGGCCCGGGAAAATTCAGTCTGGTATATACCGGACCAGGCTATTACACGCAGACCGCCGACACTACTATCCTGATTGACAATCCGTCAAAAGTTATCGAGATGGAGAATATTATCCTTGATACTTATCCCCCATTAACAATTCCAGTCGTATACGAAAAAATAGATCTTACCGACATTCCCCGGGTAGCTGCTGTCGATCCTTCAATACTTATCCGTGATGTACAGGTTTTAGATGTTTCCGACTCTGATGCTTCCGATACAACAGTATTGTACTACACGGTTCAGGTTATGGCGCTTTATAATCCGGTGGATGTCAGTTATTTTAAATATGTAAATGATATTAAGGTACTCTTCAATGAAAGAGACCTGTTCTACAGATACACCACCGGTCATTTTGACAACAAGAACGATGCTTATGCTCACAAAGCAGAACTATTGAACAAAGGATACCCGGATGATCTCTTTGTTAAGAAGGTAACCAGGATGTCTAAGGATAAGGTTGCCCGTAATCAAAAATATTTCACGATCCAGCTAAAAGTTTTAAGCAAACCGGGTAACATAGAAACATTATTCCCGGGTCTGAAAGGAGTAAGTGAGGTTGAAGAGATGGATGGATTTTACCATTATCATTATGGAAGGTATACGTCGCCAACAGAAGCAGAGTCGGCACTTGGGAGAGTTAAACAGAAGGGATTCGGTGATGCATTTGTGAAAGAGATAGTTGTGTTAGCTAAAAAGTAGTTTGGAAGTTGAATAATTAAATTATACTTATAGGATAAATAACAGATCCACAGAAGCTTTTGATTTGTTAATTTAAAAAAACAAAATAATGAAACACATCTACTCCATGGGAAGATTTTTAATCTTTTCACTTCTTGCATCTGGTTTTGTTTCACTTTCCGGACAGGAAACAGCCAGGAAGGATTTCATCAAAGCTTTTCAGAATGCCGACATGTACTACTACTATGACCAGGATTATCTGAAAGCAGCCGCTCTGTATGAGCCTCTTGTAGAAGCTCATCCTGAAAATTACAATCTTGCCGCCAAGCTTGGAATCTGTTACCTTAATCTCGATGGTAAGAACAATGAAGCATTGCAGCTTCTGAAAAAAGCTTCAGGAGGTGTGGTCTCGAGCGAAAAGGAGTACAAACAGACAGGGGAGAAAGCGCCACTTGATACATATTTGTATGTTGGAATTGCCTTCCACAGGGCTGATAGTCTTGATAAGGCATTGACTTTCTTTTATGATGCAAAGAAAAGACTGGCCGAATCAGAACCATACCAGGCTGATTTTATCGATTTACAGATAAGGAACTGCAGGTATGCAATGGAGATGAAAAAGAGACCCCTGAGAATTATTTCCGAGTATTTCACTCCCTGGCTTAAAGATTACTCCGGAGCCTGTAATCCGGTACTTGCCAAAAATGATTCTGTATTTATTTTCACTGTAAAAAATGAGGGCAAAACACAGGTTTACTGTTCTTATAAAAAGAATAAGGTATGGGAAAGACCCTCAAACATAACCCGACAACTCGGAGGCTTTGAAAGGTTTTATACCAATTCGATTACCGGCAACGGGCGTATGCTTATCTTGTTTATGGATGATGGCGGCGACGGTAACCTGTACTATAGCATGAGGAAGGACACTACATGGACGAAGATCAAAAGCGTCGGGAAATATGTAAATTCAATTTACTGGGAAGACTACGGTTTTATAACCCCTGATGGAAAAACTATGTATTTTTCAAGCAACAGGCCGGGCGGGGAAGGCGAACTTGATATCTGGACCTCACAGAAACTGGCTGACGGTTCATGGGAACGTCCTGTTAATTGCGGGAATGTAATTAATACCCCCTATGATGAAAATACGCCGTTCTTCGACCCTGAAAATAATGCATTGTTATTCAGCTCCATCGGACATATAAGTATGGGTGCTTACGATGAATTCAGATCAATAAACAGGGGAGGTGTCTGGACTCAGCCTGTTGGCATGCCGTACGCGTTTAATACAGTCTCTGAAAACAAGGATTTTATTCTGAATAATAATGCTCCGGGATTTGTTGCCAGCCGTTATGATGAGAAAACCCATACCAGAAATATTTATTCGATAGTGGCAGTCGATCCGGCAGATGAGCTTACAAAGGCTTCCGGTACGATAAAACTCGAGGATGGAATGGAAGTAGATCCAAAAATTTCTTTGATCACGGTCAGAAATGTTCAAACTGGTGAAATCACCCAGAACATTCCCATCGGACCTGACGGATCATTCAATTTCGACATAAAACCCGGAGAGTATCAGGTTTTCATTAGCTCCGACGGTTATAATACGGATACAATTAATCTCAGCCTTCCTTTATATTTCAGCGGAAAGTACCTTGCCGTAAATCCAACTCTCAAACCTGATAAAGTTTCTGCGGGCGATTTCCTGTCGATTAAAAATGTACTTTTTGATTTCGACAGTTATGCCATAAGTGACGATGCGAAACCAAGTATGGAATTGCTTAAAAATATAATGATCAATTATCCGGAACTGACAATTGAGGTCGCCGGGTACACAGATGCAAAAGGCAGCACCACCTACAACAGGAAACTGGCAGATAAACGTGCCCAGTCTGTAATTAATTATTTTGCCTCATCCGGTATTGACTCTACTAAATTTGTTAAGAAGGCATTTGGCGAATCTAATTTTGCAGCTGTCAATACAAATCCTGACGGCTCCGATAATCCGGAAGGAAGAAAGTATAACAGAAGAGTGACTTTTGGTATAGTTAATCCAAAGACAGGTGTGGTTTTAAGGCAGGAAGCCTATACACCTGAGCATTTGAGGCAGCCACACTCAATGAAATACAGTATAGTACTCCTGCAGACCAAAGAGAAGCTATACCCGGGATATTTCAGCAATCTGATAAAGGATGAAATGCTGTTTGTCAGGACTATACCAACCGACAGTCTCAACCTCTATGCTCTGGGGGTCTTTTATAACAGGCCTGACGCTGTAACATACCTTGGTTTTCTGAGGGAAAATGGTCTCAAAGATGCCTACATAATCAATCAGTACGATCTTGAGAACGATTCGGAGATGACCTCCGCTGAAACAAAAATCGGGGAGTCTGCACTGACAAGGAAAGTGTTCACAATTCAGCTGAAAGCAACCAAAACCCCGATAGATGCCGCCAGAATTTTCCCGGGCTATAAGGGTGTCAGGGAAATAGCTGCCGATGATGGCTTTTACAAGTATACCTATGGAGAATATGCTTCAATTGCAAAGGCAAAAGAAGCTCTTGTTTCAGTAAAGAAAGACTACAACGATGCATTCATCAGAGAAGTAAATGTATTGATAAATAAATAACAAGACTGAAATCTGCTCAATGAAATATGAAGATATCAGACTCAGGGCCCTTGAGCCGGAGGACCTTGAACTCCTGTATGACTGGGAGAATAATGAATCTAACTGGGCTCTTAGCAACACAGTGGTACCCTTTTCAAAATTTACACTGAAACGGTACCTCGAAAATTCTCACAAGAACATTTATGAAACCGGTCAGCTAAGGCTTATGATCGACCATCTTCCCGAAGGTAAAACAATTGGGACAATTGATATTTTTGACTTTGATCCCTTTCATAAAAGGGCCGGAATAGGCATTTTGATAGCCTTAGAGGAGTACCGTAAGAAAGGTCTGGCCACAAAATCGCTCAAATGCCTGATCGGATACTGCTTCAGTACTTTGCAGATGCATCAGCTCTTCTGCAATATCCTTGCAACTAACGGGGAAAGTATCGATCTTTTTAAAAAACAGGGATTTGTGCAGGCCGGCCTGAAGAAAGACTGGGTTAAGACTTCCGATGGCTATATTGATGAATACCTGTTTCAACTAATTAACGGGAAGCAGACCGGAAGCCAGGAGACCGGCGGTTAAAGAAGGCTTTTTAAACAGACCGGAAGCCAGGAGACCGCAGGCAGCGGAGATATCAAGTCCCCTTGATCTGCGGACAGATGCTGAAATTCCTGAAATAACAAGCTCATGTTTAAAATGTTGCATTGTTTCAGGTGAAGAAGAAACTCTGTCCATCCATCCCGACGGAATGGTATGGAAGCAGATTTACCCTGATTTTCGACCCCTTCAGGAGATTTTTCAGCTCTTCGAGGTGTTTTCCGCTATCATTTGCATCCCTTATCATAACATAAGCCAGACTCATCCTCCTTTTCTTCGGTATCACCGAATTTTTCATCAATTCAATTATTTCATGAACAGGATATTTCTTTTCGACTGGGATAATTTTGTTCCTTTCTTCAGGATAAGGGGAGTGGAGACTGACTGTCAGGTTGCAGTTCGATTCATCAAGAAATCTCTTAATTCCCGGTGTGATCCCTACACTTGAAACTGTCACATTAGCGGGGCTGAACGCAAGTCCCCATTGGGAGGTAATTATTTTACAGGCTTTCAGAACATTCTCAAGGTTGTCCATTGGTTCCCCCATTCCCATAAAGACGACATGTGTTATTTTTCCGGTCACCGGAAGGCTGATTATCTGGTTGACAATATCCCTTACAGATAAATTACCGTGGAATCCGTATCTCCCGGAAATACAAAACGGACATCCCATCCTGCAACCCGACTGTGTGGAAACGCATACTGTATTCCTTTTCTTTTCAGGAAGGTAAACCGTTTCAAAATAAAGTCCTTCCGCATTTCTGAAAAGGAATTTTATTGTTCCGTCGGCCGATGTCCGGGAAGCAGACGGCATGAACAAACCGGGATAAGCGACCTTCGCAAGCTCATCTTTCAGCTTGTTTGAGATCTGTGGGAATCCCGAAATGTCATGTATATTCTTCTTATAAAGGGAATTGGATATTGAAACTGCATGCTGTATATTAAATCCGGCACCCTGAATAAGTGTCAGGATTTCTTCAACATCCAATCCACAGAGACTAACACCTGTCATAATAAAAGATATTTGCAAAAATAATCCGATTATCAATATCTTAGTAGTAATTATAGGCTATGAAAAAGCCTTATTTAACCGCAAAGCACGCTAAGAAGAGCAAAGGTCGCAAAGCTAAATCACATATATTCAGCTCTTTGCGAACTTTGCGTAAATCCTTTGCGACCTTTGCGCCTGCCTGCCGGTAGGCAGGGTTAATGGATTTAGACTTTTTCAACAACCAAAGCTATTTAATACATTCAATAATGTTTGAAAAACAAAAATCAAAATGAAAAAAATCCTTATCGCAGCAATTTGCATGCTGTTAATAACGTCATGCAATAATTCCGGGAATGTAAAAAGCAACAAAAATAAAATTAACGTCATGACAACAGACAGTACAAAACAATATGGCTATAACCTTAATTTCCTGAAAAAATATGTAAAGGTTATTGAACTGAAAAACGGTAAATCTTCGGTAGCCATCGTGCCTTCATGGCAGGGAAGGGTAATGACAAGCACTTCCGAAGGAAATCAGGGATTCAGCTTTGGATGGATCAACCACGATCTTATTTCATCAGAAAAAACAGTAATGCATATTAATCCGTTTCGGAGGAGAAGAGAGGATATGGCTTGGTCCTGAAGGGGGGCAGTTCTCAATATTCTTCAAAAAAGGCGCTGAATTTGTCTATGATAACTGGCAGACTCCGGATTTTCTTGATACGCTTCCTTTTGAAGTAACAGCCCAATCCGATTCATCAGTGAAATTCATTTGCGAGGCCGGGATTGAAAATTACAGTGGGACTCAGCTTAAACTTAAGATCGAGAGGGAGGTTACACTTCTTTCGCCTGAACAGGTCTTTAAACAGACCGGTATTGATGTTAAAGGGGTGTCATCGGTGGCATACAGATCAGAAAATAAATTATTCAACACAGGCATGAATGAATGGAAGAAAGAGACCGGTCTGCTTTCCGTCTGGATGCTTGGGATGTTTAACCCCTCCCCTGCTGTTACAGTCATAATTCCATTCCGTCAGGGTACTGAAAAGGAACCTGGCATTCCTGTGAATGACAATTATTTCGGGAAGATCGCAGCTGACAGGCTCAAAATATCAGGTAATAATATATACTTCAGGGCAGATGGTAAAAGCAGGGGTAAGATTGGACTATCTCCGCTGAGGGCAACGGGTACAATGGGCAGTTATGATTTTGAAAATAAAATACTTACGCTTCTTGTTTGCAAATTACCTGAAGGCAGGAAAGAGTATGTTAACTCCGCCTGGCAGATACAGGAAAATCCCTATTCGGGTGATGCTCTTAATTCATATAACGACGGTCCGCTTGCCGACGGGTCGCAGATGGGTCCCTTTTATGAACTTGAGACCTCCTCACCGGCAGCTTCGCTAAAGCCGGGAGAAAGTCTCAGTCATATTCAGTACACAATGCACATAACCGGAGATCCGCAAGTCCTGAATACTATCGCACGTTCTGTACTTGGCGTAAACCTTGAGGAAATTAAAAACGTGTTTAATTAATTCTTCTGAGGAATTAAGCCACGGTTTTTGAGCAATGGCTCGATCTTAGGTTCACGTCCGCGGAAGTTGACATACATTTGCATCGCATCCATGATACCGTTTTTCTCAAGGATATTCTTCCTGTATGATTCTGCAACTGATTTGTCGAAAATTCCTTTTTCCTTAAATGCTTCAAAGGCATCGTTATCGAGCACTGCAGCCCAGGTATAGCAGTAATAGCCTGCATCGTAACCATCTATGATGTGAAGGAAGTATGTGCTTCTGTAACGTGAAACGATTTCAGGGATCAGTCCTATCTTTTTAAAATAGTCCTTTTCGAAACTCTGAATATCAATATTTACCGGGGCCTCAAGAGTATAATATGCCATATCAAGCAAAGAGGCGGCAAGAAGTTCAACATTCACAAAACCCTGGTTGAAATAACTGCTGTTCTTAATTTTCTTTACAAGAGCCGGAGGCATGGTTTCGCCTGTCTCATAGTTTTTTGCATACATATTCAGTACTTCGGGTTCAGTTGCCCAATGCTCATTTAACTGGGAAGGAAGCTCAACAAAGTCCCATGCGATAAAGGTCTGGTTATATGTGTTCCTGTTAAAGAGGGCATCAAGTGCATGTCCGAACTCATGAAAGAGTGTCGACACTTCATCCATTTCAAGAAGTGCAGGTTTGTCGCCTGTGGGACGGGTAAAATTGCCCACAACCGTTATCACAGGTGTGATTACCTTTCCATCAACAATATGACGGCTCCTGTATGCGGTACACCAGGCTCCCTGCCGCTTGCTGTCGCGCGGATGGAAATCCATATAAAGCACACCCAGATGAGTTCCGTCAGAATCCTTGACCTCAAATCCGGTAGCTTCAGGATGAGGAAGCGGACAATCTGGTATTGGCGTAAAAGTAATTCCGAAAAGTTTATTGGCACACGCAAAGACGCCTTCACGTACATTATCAAGCTTAAAGTAAGGTCTGAGTTCGGTATCATTAAGGTCATATTTCTGTTTTCTGAGTTTCTCAGCATAGTACCACCAGTCGGATGGTTCAAGTTTAAAGTTACCTCCTTCTTTATTGATTATCTTCTGCATCTCGCTGACTTCATTCTGTGCAACCGGGATGGCTTTTTCCCAAAGGCTGTTAAGCAGATTGAAAACATTTTCAGGCTTTTTAGCCATGCGTGGCTCAAGCATATAGTCGGCATGAGTTTTATATCCCAGTAATTTAGCTCTTTGGGCCCGAAGTCGTACAATGTCTGCAAGAATCTTGTTATTGTCATATTCGTTCCCGTTGTTGCCGCGGTTTGTATATGCGTGAAACAGCTCCCTGCCGGAGATCGCGGTTTTCAGAATACTGAAGGAACGGAAATATACTTGGGCGTTGCGTTGTGAATGCCCACTTGCCCTCCTGTCCTGCAGCTTTTGCTACCTCTGCTGCCGAAGCAACAAGCGATTCCGGCAATCCTGCCAGATCCTCTTTATCAACAAATAATTTGTAAGAGTTGGTTTCCTCGAGCACATTCTGATTGAACTTCACACCCAGAACGGAGAGCTCCTGGTTTATCTTCTTAAGAGTATCCTGGTCCTGCTTGTTTAAATTAGCGCCTGCCCTTACAAATTTCCTGTAAAGGTTTTCAAGAAGGAATTGCTGCTCGGGATTCAGGTTAAAGGAAGCCTTATTATCATAAACAGATTTTACCCTTTTAAACAGGTCGGGATTCAGGCTGATCTCATCGCTGAACGCTGCAAGTTTCGGTGAGATCTCCACTTCAATATTCTGAAGCGAGTCATTTGTATTGGCTGATGTCTGGGCAAAGAATACAAGAGAGACTTTTGTCAGCAGCTGGCCGGCTTTGTCAAGAGCTTCAAAAGTATTTTCGAATGTAGGTTCCTGTTTGTTGTTTGTCAGTTCGCGGATCTCATTTCTTCCGTCGGTTATGCCTTTTTCGAAAGCGGGCATATAATGTTTAGCCATTATTTTTTCAAAAGGGGGAACGCCAAAAGGGGTGTTGAAATCTGAGAAGAAGGGATTGCTCATATCGGTTTCAGGTTGATTTTTGCAGGATGTCATCATCAAAACTGACGCTCCGCAAAGCAAAATTGTTTTATAAAATTTTTTCACTCTTAAGTTTTTTAGATTAATAACTTATTTACTGATGATTATGCAAAGTAAGTTTATAAAAGCCGGAATCAAAAAAAATGTGAGTTAAATTTTTGTAATGAGAGGAAGCTTCAAGGCATGCCGGCCTAACTACCTCACCCCCTCTTATCCCCCTCTCCCAGGAGAGAGGGGGAAGCCCATAACCGTCAGCTTGAAAATTAAATTATATAAAGTCCTGAAGGGACCTAAAGAAAATCACCTTGTTTCGTTAACACAGCTTTCAACAGAATCAGTTATATGTCCAATCAGGTATGCTTTCATGGATTTACGTTCCCGGCTAAAATCTAATTTTTATTTTTTTTGAGCTTTTGATAAATGATAATTATTCATAGATAAATATGCCCTTTTTATAGGTAAAAATACAATTCCTAATGGCAAAATGAAATCAGATTATGCCATAATAAGCTATTTTGATTCCTTAAAATTTTGACATTAGCAATTGAAATACATATATTTATAACAGAAATGTAAGTTTCTGAGACCTTTAACTGAACCTGTTTATAGCGACTAAAACAAGATGGTCTGAGAAATAACTCCACCTCTGCAGAAGCTTTTCTATGAAGTAAGTTAAAGTTAACCACCCCGGCCGGGAAAGGAAATTGTAAATGTCTAAAAGTCAATAGTCCCGGCCACCCCTCCTTGAAAAGGGGGCCGAGCGTTAAGAAATCAGCCAGTGGCTGATTTTAGCGAAGGAGCCAGCCTGCAGGGGCGGAATGTGGTGGAGGGGAAATGTATATTATTGCTATTCAGTTGCATACAGTTTGACTCATAAATAAACTGGAATAGCTATTCCTTACTTTGGCGGAGAGAGGGGGGTTGCCTTCGGCGATCCCCAGGGAGGAGCTTCAAAGCCAAAATATTCCATTACTTGTTTCAATTACAGGGTTTTAGCCCCTCCCACTCCGGGGGAGGGGTTGGGGAGAGGTGGCTTCGCTTATAAGGTAAGATCTGACCGGCTTCAGATCGTTTCTGTTGAAAAGGTGATTGTTATTCATGAAAATACAAGTAAGAAAAAAATGAATCAACCACCCCGGCCAGACGAATTTAGTTTCTGTCTGTGACATGATTTCACCGTCTGGCCACCCCTCCTTGAAAAGGGGGCCGAGCGTTAAGAAATCAGCCAGTGGCTGATTTTAGCGAAGGAGCCAGCCTGCAGGGGCGGAATGTGGTGGAGGGGAAATGTATATTATTGCTATTCAGTTGTATACAGTTTGACTCATAAATAAATTGGAAAAGCAGATCTCTTTGGCGGAGAGAGGGGGGTTGCCTTCGGCGATCCCCAGGGGGGAGCTTCAAAGCCAAAATATTCCCTTGCTCGTTTCACTCGCAGGGTCTTTTTATTTTCAGATGGCCTCGCTCATGCAAGCATGACTCGGCCTTCTGAAAATAAAAATCCCCCAACTTCGTTGAGGGAATATATTGTCTTTGGCGGAGAGAGGGGGATTCGAACCCCCGGTCCTGCGATAGCGGGACAACGGTTTTCGAGACCGCCGCATTCGACCACTCTGCCATCTCTCCCTTTATTCTTCTTTTCCTTCTCCCAATCTCCCCCTCTCCCCTTCTCCCATCTCTCCCTCTCTTCTTCTACCGGCAGACAAAAATAGTAAATAATCTAACTTTTCTAAGGAAATTGTCCAAATCAGATGTACTGATCGTTAAGTACGATCTTTAGTAGTAAAGCGGATGAAATTTGAACTGGCCTTTTGTATTTATCTCAATGGCCGGGAAAGGGACTTTTATCATAAACATACTGTTAAAAAGTCTTTTCAGAGTCTTGTTCCTCACAGGTATTTTGCAGAAGTCAATATCAAAGGAAAACAGGAATTGCCGGTAACGTTCGGTTACAGGTATTGTCACCCCTCCATATCGGGTTTCGTTCTCAAATTCGCCAAACATTCCTCCGGCGCTGTAACCAACGGCAAAATTGGCCCAATCAGGGATTATATCGTTTTTAATCAACCTGTTAATGCCTGTGCTGAACCAGTAGGTGTGTCCGTTGTAGTCGTAAAATAATTCATCAAACCCATTTCCAAGGTACCCATTAGCCTGGGGTGCGTAAGGAGAATGACTGAATGTAAACTTGTACTTCACAACCTGTTCATGAAATGCAAGTTCCTGTCCGATGACAAGCAGCGAACCCAGGGTATTGGCCCCGACGTCACTCCATGAAAATCCCCATCCTTCATACATCCCATCCCAGATTTCAATAGGCAGCTGCATGATAAATCCCAGGCTCCCGCCATAAATAATAGCTTTTTTTCTGGAAACACCGGCCCAAAGGAAAGAATGAAATCCGATATAGCTTTCGAGATAGGAGCCATATATATGACCAAATTTGTCAATTTGATTGTAACCACCAAGATCATCATAAAACTCAAACGGGACCCGGTCGTGATCTTTATACCAGATATACTGTAAATATGCCATGGATCCGACATAAAGGGCTGAGGCTGTCGTGGCAACACCTGCCAGCCTCCCTTTCTTTATTGATGAGGTGTCTTCCATAACAGGCTTTCCTGCACCATCAGAAAATTCCTTTGCACAAGCATATGAAGGATAATTTGTTGTCAGTATTAACAATAATCCAATAACAAAAAGTGATTTTCTTATCAAAGGAGGGTCATTAATATTGACCGCGGACTGGAGCATTTAACACTGTTAATTAAGAACTTACACAACTTGTCCCGATCTTTCGGGAGAAGCCCTCAGAGGCTAATCTTTCAGAGCAATATCCCCGCCAATGAAGCTGAGATATAGGAAGCCATTGTTCCGCAAAGCATGGCTTTGAATCCAAGACGGGCAAGATCAGCTTTTCTGTTTGGGACCATTGTTCCTATTCCACCGAGCTGGATGGCAATTGAGCTGAAATTTGCAAAACCACAGAGTGCAAAGCTTGCTATTACAACCGACTTGGCACTCAGTAAACCCTGGTGAATCATCGGTGACAGGTCACTATATGCAACGAACTCATTAATAACCATTTTAGTACCCATGAGTGATCCGACTGTAAACGATTCCGAAGGGGTAACACCCATCACTATTGCAAATAATGAAAAGAAAGCTCCGAAAACATCTTTAAGCCGCAGGTTATCAACATTCATCCCGATAAAATCGAGTGATACCCCTGTCCATGAAAGGAAATGTCCGAAATAACCAAGAAGTGCGTCAATAAGTGCCACCAGCGCAATAACCCCTATAAGCATCGCAATGACGTTGATCGAAATTTTCATTCCATCGGAAGCTCCATGCGAAATTGCGTCCATAATATTTACATGCTCGCTCTTCACTTCAAGCTTTACCTTACCCTTGGTTTCTGATTCCTGTGTTTCAGGAAATACAATTTTTGAGATGACCAGTGCACCCGGTGCTGCCATGAGACTGGCAGCAAGAAGATAGGATGCCGGCACCCCCATTGAAATATAAACAGCCATCACACCGCCGGCAATACACGCCATGCTGCCTGTCATGGAAGCAAGCAGCTCCGACATTGTCATTCCTGAAAGATAAGGGCGTATCATGATCTGTGCTTCCACCTGGCCGACAAAGGCGCTGGCAACGTTCGAAAGCGCCTCGCTCCCGCTTACTCTCATAGCCCAGTGTACAAATCGTGCAAGAACGGCAACAATCCTTTGCATAAGGCCCACGTGATATGCCATGGCCACCAGTACGCAAACAAATATTATTGTTGGAAGAAGTATGAACAGGAAGACGCCTGTGCTGACAATCCGGGCAGGAAGAATTTCGGAGATCCTTGTAAGGTCACCAAAAACAAACAACCCGCCCTCCTTCGAAAAATCGAGTAATTTGTTTATTGCCTTACCCAGCCAGTAAAAAATATCCTGTCCGATGGGAACCTTGAGAATGAATATTGCAAGAACAAGCTGGAGTCCAAGTCCTGTAAAGACAAGTCTGTAGTTTATAGCTTTCCTGTTATTCGACCATAAAAAAGCAAGACCCAGGATTACTAAAATTCCGATTATTCCGGTAAACCGTCCCATGCAACTATGAATTAGTTTAGAGTCGATTCAAACCTACACTATTTTTTGATTCAAAAGAATGATATTCTGAAAAAGATGTTACAGGTACACCGCAATCTGTCCGTACCTCGGCATAGCCCTGTAGACAATTTTGGCATCGGTTTTTGGAAGCCATATCTTTATATATGGATGATATTCAGGTACTTTAAAGCTCACAACGCTCTTTAATGAGCTCTTGAGATTCCTCAGCCTGTAATTAAGGTCAAAGAAGAACCGGTTTTTCCTTTCCAGGGGAGTGTTTTCCTCGTCCTGAAATATATAGACCCTTAACCCGCTGTCGGTTTCAAGGATATAGTTAACCGGTTCATAATCGGATGTATCGGGAATGATATCAGGCTTGTATTCGGAAGTGTCCTTCGGAGCCATTTTTATCATCAGCGGTTCTTTTCGTATTGTAGCATAGTCCATTACAATATTAAGGGGAGTTGCCAGCATCGATGTAATTAATCCGGGCTCTCCTGAGTAGAGGATTTTGCTGATCTTAAGTTTCCTGATCTTTGCCATATGAACGTTTACTCCGCTTATTTCAAGACTGACAGAACTGTCGGCCAGATTCAGTGCCAGCGAGATCGAATCAGTTTCGGCCATGGCAACTTTCGACTGCAGGAAAACCTTGTCCTTCAGCAGACTCACATATGCTGAATCTGTGAACAGGTCTTCATTCAATTTATTTTCTTCGGAAGATTTAATGCCGTACCTGGCCTTAAGCACGGACAGTTCCTTACCCGGCGCTATAACCGACATGATGCCGAAATATACCATAAAGGCGATAACAACAGCAGCACAAACTATCAAGGCAGTCTTATTTCCGGAAAGTTCTTTTTTTGGTTCGGTATCCATTTAAAATGTAATTTCTTAATGATCAGAAAATATAAACTTTCGATCCGATACTTAATGTATTATAAATTGCTTTAAGGTCCTCATCATTAAGCCTGACACAACCATGAGTTACCGGCATTCCGAGAAACCTCTTATAGAGGGTTCCGTGGATCAGATAACCATCGCCTATGCTGAGGGCGTAATCCCCAAGTACTCCGTATTCCCACCTCGAAGGATCGTCCTTTGAAGGTATAGGCAATCCTTCCTCAACAAATGCCCAGTCAGGTCTTCTCCAGACAGGGGAAGTGATTTTTCCCTGGATCCAGTATTTTCCCTTAGGTGTTTTAAAGATCCATTTCTTTTCACCCTGGGTCTTTAACATTGTATAACTGCCTGAGCTGCAAAATCCTTCTCTTATCAGCTTTTTACTCTGGTACAGGAAAAACCTGTTATCGGTAGTGTTGATTATTACATATGACAGACCCGACGTATAGGAATTATATTTTTTTGAAAGCTTTTGTACGTCCTTTTGCAAAAGTGCCAACTGTTTTTTATAGTCTTTATTCTTAACCAGCTCCTGGTCAGATGTAAGCTTTGCTTTCTCTCCTGACGACATCTCCTGTAATCCCGGAACCATGCTAACAAAAAACACGAAAACTATCAGCACAGCCGCAATTGTCCCGGTTGTCCAAAGCGCAATCCGCAGAGCGTTGGCAAGTCTGATGTTTTTAATCTCTTCGTTACTCATATAATAAATTTTTTCAATCAAGAACTTCCCTGACATCGACCAGTGAACCGACAATTGTCACAGGTGTCCCCTCTTTTGCCATTTTATAAAGCACATCAATTTCAGAATCAGCCAGTGCAACACAGCCTTCGGTCCAGTCAACTCCTTTGCCGCCATTTCCGTGTATTTCGATAAGGCTGCCGATCTTTGCGGAATTTGGCAAAGTACCCCTCGCAACTTCTTTTTTAAATTCGGCTCTGTCAGCATCATTGGGATAATCTATCAACAAAGCTTTATGGTATTTTGTCTTATTGCTTCCAAATTTTTTTGTGATCCTGTACATTCCTTCAGGAGTTGCCTTATCCCCCTTAACTCTCTTGTCACCAGCCCAGTTTTTGCCAAGTTCAACCCTGTATTCGTATTTCCTGACACCGCTCACATAAACGATACATTTTCTTGAGTATTTATCGATTATAATTGAGCAGCTTTGATTGTCCTTCGATTCTTTAATTGTTTTTTTAACCCAATTCTGCCAGACAGGGTATGCACTGAAATATTCTTTCAGATGTTCCGTAGCTTTTTCGTAAGCAACGGCAAGAAGGTATTCAGAATCGGTTATCTTCTTATTTGCCTGAATATATTGTTCCTTATTATATGCTATCTCTGCTTCCCTGAGCAGCAGCTGGCCTTTTGAAATCCTGTTCCAGAGGTCGGATGATAACGGATATGCGTTGAATATCTTATTGATCTGGCTGGCAATATTATGCAATGAATCTATTTTTTGCCTTATATTAACTTTCAGGGAAGAAGCGTTGCTTTTGGAAAACTCCATGGCTTGCTCTGCTTTTTTTTCAGAAAGCTTTGCGAATGTGGCTACTTTGCTATAGTCCCTGAAATATAGAAATCTTCCGTTCTCCCTTTGCCAGTTCGTCATTGCAGAATCGTATAACGCCCTGGCTTCATTATACAACCTCTTCGAATAGGTTGCTGCATTGGTTGATGCTGCCTGTGAAAGGGTCAGCCTTGCATATTCAACTTCGTTAACCGGTGGTTTGGGAACCAATCGTGTTAAAACCAAAATAATCAAAGGGACTAAAACCATAAATAAAATCCCGGCGAAGGTATATTTCCATACTTTCTTAAGTCTCTTCATTCTCAATCTTAAAAAAAACCCCGGAGGAAACCACCGGGATTCTTTATATTTTAACACGTCAGCAGAATTAAAACTTAATTTTTGCTTTGGTCAGGACTTCTTTAACTTCTGCATTAAGGCTATCAGCTTTTTCTTTTGCAGCTTTGATTTTGTTCATTGCATCCATGTATGAGCCTTTGTCAAACAGACCCTGAGCTTCAACAACTGATGCATCAACAGTTGCAAGGTCAGCCTTGATCTGTTCAATAACAGCAGCGCCTTCTTTTCCTCTCGGAAGTTTCGGGATCAGCTTGCCGTTCTCTTCAATAACAGTTTTGATAGCTGTCAACATGTTAGCAACTTCAGCTTTAACTTCTTCTTTCCTGGTAGCAGCATTGGCAGTAACCTGATTTGCAAGGGTAACAACAGAGGCTAATTTTGTTTTTTCAGCACCAAAATTCTTGAATAATTTTGATTCCTTAGCAGTAATTGCAGCCATAACAGTATTCAGTGAATCCTGTAATGCTGTAAATTCAGCTGATAAATAAACAGGGGCTTCAGCGGTTTTAGCAGCTTCGATAGCAGCATTGGCGGCGTCGATTTCAGCCTGAGGTTTTTTTCCGCAACTTGAAAGGACTGCAACCATTGCAACAGCTGCTAATCCCATTAAGATTTTGTTCTTCATTTTTTTCCTTTTTAAATACTTTGATTTGTTAAATTTCCGATTATATAAATTTTAACCGTTTCACTTTGAAAAAATCCGTGCGAAGATAAACTATTTTCAGAATATAATTAGATAAAATTAAAAAATAATTTAATTAATTTTAACAAATTCCTTAAACAAATCTGCGCCACTGAATATTCCGGTAACCATCTGAAAATTCAAAGGATGGACTTTCATCTCTTAATTCCACCTATTGAATTATCGCAAACGTTGCCTTATTTGTATTCTCAGAACTTGTTCCGATAAAGAGTTCGAAGTCGCCGGGATCAAATCTATAGCTCATGTCCTGGTGGTAATAGGAGAGTTCAGAAGGAGAAATAGTAAAGGCTACAGTAATTGTCTGACTTTTTTTAATCAGGACTTTCTTAAAGCCCTTAAGTTCTTTTACAGGACGTGTGACATCCCCCACCACATCATGTATATATAATTGCACAATTTCTTCACCGTCATATTCCCCGGTATTTGTGATATCGACCGAAACAACTATGTTCTCATCTTTCCGGAAGGATTCCTTATTCAGCTTAATTTCAGAATACTTAAATGTGGTATAGCTTAATCCGTAACCAAATGGGTACAGGGGCGTATTGGGTGTATCGAGATAATTGGATTTGTACTTTTCATATGGATTTTCGGGACTGATCGGCCTCCCCGTATTTTTATGATTGTAAAACACAGGTATCTGACCTGCATTTAACGGAAAGGTCATTGTGAGCTTACCGGAAGGATTTACATCGCCAAACAGGACATCGGCTATCCCGTTTCCGGCTTCAGTGCCTCCAAACCATGTTTCCAGGATAGCCGGTGCAATTTTATCGAGTACGGGTATTGCGAGCGGACGACCATTGAATAAAACTACTGCCACCTGCTTTCCGGTCTTTATCACCGCCTCGGCCAGGGTCATCTGAACGCCAGGCAGGGAGATATCGGAGCGGCTTGCTGCCTCACCGCTCATATTGCTGCTCTCTCCAAGAGCAAGAATTACGAAATCAGAACGCCGGGCAGCTGCCACTGCTTTTTCGATGCCGGTTGTATTGTCGTCATTTATATTGCAGCCTTTTTCTGTTAAAATATTAACAGAACTACCAACCTTGCTTTTTATACCTTCAAGCAGGGTAACGCATTTCTCGGCCTGGCCTGCTGCGGACCACGATCCAAGCATGTCAGCTTTTGAATCGGATAAGGGACCAATAACCGCAATAGTTCTGACAGATTTTCCGACAGGAAGAGTTTTGTTCTCATTTTTCAGGAGGACGCACGACTTCGCGGCAACTTCCCGGGCAAAAGCAAGGAACTCCGGACGCATAATCTGCTCAGCCTCACGTTTCTTATCGCAGCGCTTATAAGGATCATCAAAAAGTCCGAGCTTATATTTTGCTTCGAGGATCCTCCTGACAGCCGTGTTGATCGTTTCCTCACTTACCCTTTGCGCTTTGACAAGGGCGGGAAGATGGTTCAGGAAGGCGCTTCCCTGCATATCCATGTCGACACCTGCATTTATCGAAAGTTCAGCAGCCTTCTCCTGATTTTCTGCAACTCCGTGAGGTATAAGCTCATTTATTGATCCATAATCAGTTACAACAAAACCTCCAAATTTCCACTCCCTGCGGAGCAGGTCGGTAAGGAGCCATTTGTTGGAGGTGGACGGAACCCCGGCTATTTCATTGAATGAAGTCATGACTGATGCCACCCCGGCATCTACTGCAGCTTTGTAGACGGGAAGATACCATTCATAAAGCGATCGTTGTGACATATCCACAGTATTATAATCACGGCCACCCTGTGGCGCGCCATAAGCTGCAAAATGCTTGACACATGCCAGAACAGAGGTACTGTCGGAGAGTGAGGCTCCCTGGAATCCCCTGACTCTTGCGGCTGAGATAAGGCTTCCAAGCCATGTATCCTCACCGCCTCCTTCCGTTACCCTCCCCCATCTTGGATCGCGCGCAATGTCAACCATCGGGGCAAAGGTCCAGTTAAGTCCTTCGGCAGTGGCCTCAATAGCGGCTATGCGTTCTGCCTTCCGGATCATGGCGGTATCCCACGTAGAGGCCGTGCCAAGCGGAACCGGGAATATGGTCCTGTGTCCGTGAATAACGTCAAAACCGAATATCAGCGGAATATGGAGCCTGGTCTCTTCGACAGCGGTCTTCTGAAGACTCTTCACAAAATCAACAGTATATGCATTGAAGATGGCGCCGGCCTTACCCTGTTTTATAAGATCGGTATAATCGTTCCGGATCGAAGGGCCGGTTGATGACCAGTCGCTCGTGAACAATGAAAGTTGTCCTACTTTTTCTTCAAGGGTCATCTTTTTAATCAGATCCGCCACAAAAACATCCATTTTCTGATCAGTACCGGATTTTACTTCCTGTTTGCAGGATAAAAGGAATGCAACAGAAATAACAAGCAGAAAAATTTTTAATTGTTTCATATATTTATTGTCAGTATTTAGATTATTCCTATTCCGATGTTAAAACTGTGTCCATTTCTCCAACGTCAATTATAACTTCTTATTAATTTCCTGCCCGAGAATAAGTAAATCCCAGTTTGTCAAGTCCACTCATTACATCCCGGCATTTCATGAACAGATCCCATAAAAGATGAGTGCGGTAATTTTCTATCATAACAACCACCGGTCCCTGGTCAATAGCGAGATATCGCTCAGGAAACCAGTTATACTGTTCGCTGAAAGCATCGTAAAATCCGTATTTTCCAAATATTCCGGATCCAAGGTTGTAATAAAAGTCTTTAAGGGCTGCCATCGATTGTTCCGGAGTGTAAGGAAATGAAGAAAGAGCTGCAGTCGGCGAAATAACTCCAAGATCATTCTTTTCACCCGGGGCGTGAGCAGCATAGCCATTAACGGAATAACTCGCCGTAAGTCCCCAGCGTTTATCAGAATATCCTTTAAATTTATTTGGATTTTCGGAGCACCACTTCCAGTTAATAAGGGTCTGATTCCTGTTTTCCTGCCAGTAATCGGCATATTTATCTTTAAGGTTTTCAGGATCGAGGCCAAGATAAGAATAGTGTGCCCAGAATAATGGTCCTCCGTATTCTTCTGCACCATTGTGCCTCAGAGCCAGTTGATACCCATATTTCCCGCCCTGTCCGGCTATTCCGCCCGACCTTGCCCATCCTTCATGATAGGCTTCAGGCGGAACAGGGTAGGTCGGAGATGAAGCTGCCAGAACATAGAGTATCAGACATTCGTTATATCCCTGTACCGGAAAGTTCATCTCCCAGGCAAAATCGGGAGACCAGTGCCAGTAAATTACGTGCTCCCCTCCTTTCGTGAACCAGCTCCATTCAACCTCATGCCACAGCTTCTCTATATCATCCGAAAGTTTTATCTCCGGCTCACTGCCGTTCCTGAAATATTCCATTACAGTGATCAGTCCCTGGACCAGATAAGCGGTTTCGACAATGTCTGCACCATTGTCTTTGGGTGAAAAGGGTTTTACTTTGCCTGTTTCACCATACATCCAGTGCGGCCAGGCACCATGAAACCTGTCAGCTTTTCCAAGGAAGTCAACAATTTTCCTTAATCTGACCACTCCTTCATCTCTTGTAATAAATCCCCTGTCGATCCCTGTAATAATTGCCATTAACCCAAATCCTGATCCGCCCGAGGTAACCACATTCATATCATTTTCAGGGTAAACGCCGTCGACATGAAAGCGTTCCCGTGCCATCCCTGATACAGGTTCAGCCCCGTCCCAGAAATACTGAAATGTCCGGTATTGAACGAGAGTCAGAAGCGAATCTTCGCTTAAGCTGTCACCCGGAATCTTTTCACTATTATTTAAAAGCTTACCTGTTTTACCGGCCGGACATGACAAACCTGCCGTAATCAGAAAGACAACAACCGGATATATAATTTTTTTCATATGCCTTAAAATGTAAAGCCAAGTTTTGAGAGCCCGTTACGTACATCCTGATCCGACATAAAAAGGGTCCAGAGGTAACCCGATCTGTAATTTTCAATCATGCATACAATTGGCCCCTGATCGATTGAGATATACGAATTTGCGAACCATCCTGATGTCAGATTAAATGCATCATGAAATCCAAAATCACCCCATAACCTGTCACCTATAATATAGTAAAAGAAATGCAGAGCATTCATACTTTCGACAGGTGTGTAAGGCATGCTCGACAATGCGGCTGTGGGCGCAATGACCCCGAGATCGTTAGCAGGCGAGCTGGCACTGTAACCGTTTTGAATATCGCTGGCTGTCAGACCCCAGCAATCTTCACTATAACCTGCATATCCTTTGGGGTCGGCTGCGCAATATGAATGATTAATCCTTGTATGTGCAACATTCTGAGTCCAGTAGGATGCATATTGATCGGTAAGGTTACGCGGATCGAGACCCAGAAACGAGTAATGTGCAAAAAAGAGAGGTCCGCCGTAATCTTCTCCAAGAGGCAGAGTGATGCCATAGAAAGTCTTATTGTTCCTCATCGGATATCCTCCGTTACGGGCCCATCCGTTATTATAAACGGACGCCGGTATGGAATGGGTTGGAGAGGCAGCAGCCAGTACATAAACCATAAGGGCCTCGTTCCAGCCTCTTATTCCCATATTGATTATCCATCCCAGGTTTGGTGACCAATGCCAGTAAAGGATATCCTGGTTATCGTGCCGGTACCAGTTCCAGTCGACGTCTTTCCACATCTCTGTAATCGAATCACACATTACCTTTTCTTCACTGTTTCCATCTTTAAAATAGGCACGTACGGTCAGCAGACCTTCCATTAGAAATGCTGTTTCAACAAGATCGCCGCCATTATCGTTGGCGCTGAATGGGACAACTTTACCTGTAGCGCCATTCAACCAGTGTGGATAGGCGCCATGGAACCTGTCAGTTGCCGGATCAGATAAGAAATTTACGATTTTTTTTATTCTCTCAAATGCATTGTTACGTGAAATAAATCCTCTTTTAATCCCTGTAATTATTGCCATCAGACCAAATCCGCTTCCCCCGGACGTCACGATATCTCCCGAACCGTAACGCTCACGTGCCAGTCCGGATACAGGATGGGCATAATCCCAGAAATAGCCGAAAGTTTTCTTTTGTACGAGGGTCAGAAGTGAATCATCAGAGATTAACGGAAATTTTGGCGTTGAATCGAGACTGGTCCTGAACGATGCGGTATAACTTTCATAAAATATCCCTCCCAGATTATTTCCGACATTGACAATTATCCGGTAAAGAGAAAGAGGTGTCAGTGGCGTTTCGGGAAAAATTAACAGTTCATTGCGATCTGACTTAAAATGAAATGAATAACCGGTAACAGAATTACCGGTCAGAAGGACTCTGTCTTTATTGAACCTGGTAGTATCAATTGTTCCCTGCAGTCTGATCGTTATTACAACATCATTATAATCAATGCTTTTCAACACCGCATTGTTCGGGGCAAAAACATTGTTTACGAAGATTGAATCGACAAAAAGGTCGGGCACTCCGGTGACAGGAGATTTTCTGCATTCACTGACATAAATGGTAACAAGAAGTAATAAGATAACCCTCTTCATTTCAGTGAAGTTATAAATAAAAAAACTTACAGAGTTGGTGAAAAAGCCTTTCTTAACCGCAAAGTACGCTAAGAAGGCGCCAAGGACGCAAAGTTAAAACGTTATTAATTAGTTCTTCTTTGCGACCTTTGCGAAAATCCTTCGCGCTCTTTGCGGTTAATGGATTTAGACTTGTTATACATCCCCAATCGCGATTGACCAACCAGCAACCAGTAACCAGCAACTTAGGTTAATCAGGGGAGCTGGGTCACTTCAGCTTCGAACAATGCTTTAACATCAGCAGCCGTCAGACCTTTATCGTAAATCCTGAGCTCATCCATTTTGCCCATGAAATTCCCCATAAAATCGTCGGTCCCGCCTAATATCTTTTTTATCCAGCCCCCTATGGCAAACTGAGTTGCATCAACAAATGCCAGATCACCCAGTGGCGGACGTGGAGAAACTTCAGGTGCATCTGCCCATCTGATGGTGATATCATCGGCCAGCACGAGGGGGTTCCCGTTCACATAGACCATGTATTTAGAAGTGGCATTGTCATAAGTAAATGCCAGATGAAGCCAGATGTTCTGAACAAATGCTTTATTTGCAAATCCGACAAACTGGTTGTTCCATGCCACACCTTCCTTGTGGAACACCATTTTAAGATTAAGAGTATCGGCCGTAGCCGGCATTCTGTCCTGGGTAAGTACCATATTTCCCCAGACAGGATCGGTTGTACCGTTTATCTGCAGGATACCCGGTACCGGAACTACCTCCTGAGGCGCCGGGGCACCATAAAACCACATAGCAACAGTAAAGGCTTTTAAAGTCTTGAGCTTACTGGCAGCAGGAAGATCGTAAAGGAAGAAAGCTCCATTAGCGCCCTGGTAGGCTTTTCCTCTTTGTCCTGTGACATAGGTCACATTGGGAGATTGCGTGGGGGCCATCAATGAAATAGCATCATTGCCATTGTTTTCAAAGGGAAAATATGCAATCAGATTCGAGGTTGCAATAGTACTGGGATCAATCTTCCCTCCGTTGTTATTGTTACTACTTTTGCTGCAGGATGAAATCACCAGTCCTGCAAAGAGCATTATAAATAATAATGCACTGCTGATGTTACCAGATTTTTTCATTTTCATTTTAATTAATTAAAGAAATTCCTTTTCTTCTATCAGTTATAACCCTGATTCTGTGTTAAATTCGTATTGAGTTGCATTTGTGCAGCAGGTATAGGGAAGAGTTCATTTTTCTGAGACCTGAATCCTTTCACCCCAAGCGCTGTTGCTGCCTGCCCTGTCCGTACAAGGTCCATGAACCTGTCTTCCTCCAGAGCCAGCTCCGCCCTTCGCTCATCCAGGACCTGCTGGAGAGTTGCACCTGTAAGATCAGTCAGTCCTGCCCGGCTTCTGACCAGGTTAATTGCCTGGTCAGCGGTCAGACCCGCGGCATCCAGTACGGTCGCACCCCTGAGTTTAGCTTCTGCATACATCAGGAGAACGTCGGAGTATCTAAGGATGCGTATATTGTAGTCGAATCCGTAACCATTGAAGTTCCATTTATTAAAGATCAATGGAGTATATACTTTACCATTATAAACCGGGTTTGAACAGATGGTTTTAATACTGTCTCCTTCAGGAGTTTTGGTTCCCCGGTAAAGTAAGGTTGTCGCAGGCCTGATCAATTCGCCCCGTGAATTAAAGAAGTCAATAAGGTTCTGGCTTGGAGTGCAGAATCCCCAGCCCTGCATTCCTGCCGGACTATTTCCCCTGGGACCCTGAACATAGGCATACTCAAGGTAGGTCTGATCCCCGGTTGTTTTTCCAAGTGTTGAGCTCTGTATTTCAAATAGCGATTCACGGCTGTTTTCTCCGTCAATACTGAATTCATCCCTGAAAGTCGGAAGGAGTCCGAACCTGCCCGAGGCAATTATCCGGCCGGTTAAGCTTGCAACTGAATCCCATTCCTGCGCATACAGGTGTACCTTTGCTTTCAGGGCCATCGCTGTATACCTGTTGATCCTGCCGGCCCACTCTTTGGTGTACGACCCGGGCAGAACCGGAATTGCCTCTCCCAGGTCTTTTTCGATAAAGGTATAAAGCTCCTGCGTTGTTGCCTGGTGAACGGAAGAAAGTTGCTGTGAGGTCAGGATCGTGTCAATAATCGGGACTCTGCCGAATAGCCTTGTGAGGTTGAAATAAGCATATGCTCTGATGGTCTTGACTTCAGCCTGACATTGACGGGCATATAGTTTGTCACCGCTGTTAGGTAATGCATCCTCAAACAGGGGCATCTGGTGAATGGCATAATTAGCGCCGCTGACTATGTCAAAGTAACCTGTCCACAGATCATTCATAAGACTGCTGGTCGACTGGAATGTGAAATTATCCAGCTCAGCCATCGGAGGATTATCCTCCGGGGTACTTCCCTTATCCGCATTATCAGATGTAATTTCAAATGCCCCGATATATGGGAAAACATGAGCGCCGTAATCACGTAATTTTGCATAGGCTGCACTTATGGGGAGAAATATATTTTCGGATTTGGTATAATCCATACCTGCCGAGGGAACTGTGGCTTCAGGACGTATATCCAGAAATTTCTTACAGTGCGTTAAAGCCAAAACCCCTATTAAACAAATTAATATATTTCTTGCGTTCTTCATAGACTGAACTGTTTATTGCTAAAAGCTCATTTTAACTCCAAGAGAATAGATCGCCTGCAACGGATAGACTGAATTGTCAATGCCACTGCTGATCGGTGATCCTCCCACCTCGGGAGTAAATCCTTTATAGGTAAAAAAGGTATACGGCCTCTGTGCGGAAATGTAAATCCTCAGGTTGGGGATAAAGCTTATGCCATCTATATTATATCCGACCTGCAAATTCTGAATGCGTATGTAAGCGCCATTCTCAACAAAAAAGTCATTTGGCTGCTGGATGAATGAATAATTATAAGCTTCAGCCGAAGGGTATTTTGATGATTTTTTATCGGGAGTCCACCTGTTATTATAAAAATCCCTGTCGTAATTTCCATCAACAAATACATCCCTGTTCATCCTCTTTGCGTTGAGAATTTTATTTCCGTACTGGCCCTGCAGCGACAGACTTAAATCAATCTTTCTGTAACTAAAACCAAATTCGACCCCTCCAATAAGCCACGGGACCGCACTACCCAAAAAAACCTTATCACTTTCATTTATGACATTATCCCCGTTCTGATCTTTATACCTGAAGAAGCCTGCACTTTTAACGGCTTGACTTACAGGGTCCAGTAAGGCATCAGCCGCACTCTGGTACACGTGATCGATTTCATAACCATAAAAAGATCCTATCGGATGCCCTACCTGAGTCCTGGTTGCATAATTACCCCTGACAAGTGCACCGGGTATGTAATCGCGGCCCTGGAGCTTTGTTACTTTGTTATGTATTGTCGTGACATTCACACCGAGATTGTATGTAAAAAGATCTGAGATCTTTTTTCTCAAGGTGATGTTAAGTTCTATACCGTTATTCAGAACGCTCCCATTATTGCCAAGAAGCTCTGCAACACCTCCTCCTGTGGCAATCGGGGCAAAAAATACAACATTGCTTGTAAGACGGTGATAATAATCAAGGCTTCCGGACAACTTGTTCCCGAATAAGGTAAAATCGGTTCCGATATCATATTCATTCACAACCTCCCACTTGAGGTAATTCTGAACTACTGTCTGGGCTCCGACTCCTGTTACCAGCCTGTCGTCAAATACGGCTGAGGCACCGGCGCCGGTCTGACCGAGGGTTACCGCTGAATTGGCCGGAACGTTATCGTTGCCCAAAAGGCCCCAGCTTGCCCTCAGCTTGAGAAAATTGAAGTTTTTCAATTTCTTCATAAATGTTTCATCCGACAGGATCCAGCCAAATCCTACAGATGGGAAATAGCCCCATTTTTGCTGGTATTTCGAGCTTGCATCTGCCCTGAACGTAAATGTCAAAAGGTATTTGTCATTGTAGTTGTAGGTTCCGCGGGTAAAAAATGACAACCCGTTGTAGGCTGCGGCTCCATCTGTTGCATTTCGGTCGCTGAACGAGCCGGTAACTATGTATTTGGACTGTTCGTCATATCCCGGAACATCAACGGCAGAACCTGTCAGAAACCCGGAACGCTCAAGCCGGGTCGACTGCCCAAGCATTACCGAGATATTGTTGTTCCCCGATTTACCAGTATAGGTCAGGAGGTTATCAATTATCTGCTTTGAAGAATTTCCCGAAGTTTTTGAGAGATTTGATTTCAGGACCCCCTGTGATCCTCCGACATTGAACTGAGGAGTATAATTGCGTGAATTATAGTAATTCAGATCGGTGTTGTATGATACCTTATAAACAAGTTTGTTGCTTATGATGTTAAATTCAGCATAACTGCTGAAAACCAGTTCTATCCCTTTTTCAACATTGTCATTATAATAAGCTGCCGCAACCGGATTGCCATACTGGTTACCGAACCCGAACTCCTGCGGTGATGTGAACTTTACAGGATAGGCATCAGCATTCCCGGGATCGTAAACCGGGTAAACCGGGGGGTTAACATATGCTCCGAAGAATGCACCGTCGTTAGGAATTGTCTTTCCGTACTTTGATAAAAGGCTGTTCAGCCCGATCTTCAGAACTTTATTTACGGTCTGATCGAGCCTGCCCCTGAAATTGAATCGGTTGTAATCATTCTTTATGTCCATGATCCCCTGCTGATAAAAATAGCTTCCACCCAGGGAATATGAAGTTTTATTATTCGAACCCGATATGTCAAGGCTGTGGTTGGTTGTACTCGCCGGTCTGACAAGCTGCTGATACCAGTCAGTGGAAGCAGGGTAATCGGAAGGTGACTTCGGGACATAGCCCGGAGAATTCATGTTCGCCTCATTTATAAGGGTGACATATTGATCGCGGGAAGCCATTGGCAGGATATTTACCGGAAGCTGGTATCCGAAATATCCGTCGTAGTTTATAACAGGCTTTTCGGTCGTACCTTTTTTCGTTGTGATAAGTATGACCCCGTTAGCAGCCCTCACACCGTAAATTGCTGCGGAGGAAGCATCTTTAAGAACCGTAAGGTCCTCAATATCACCTGAACTAAGGAAATTAATATTATCGACAAAAACACCGTCGACAACATAGAGAGGATTGGCATAATCCCCGATGGAACCCACTCCCCGGATCTTGACAAGCGACCCGCTACCCGGGATGCCGCTGTTAATTACCTGAACTCCCGAGATCTTTCCCTGAAGGGCCTGAACAGGATTTGAGGTAATCTGCTTATTCAGGTCCTCTCCTTTCATCGTAACAATGGGAGCAGTAAGATCCCTGTACTTTTGTGACCCATATCCGACGACAACAACTTCGTTAAGGAGTGATGCTTCGATGAGAAGCTTAACGTCGATTTTGGTCCTGTTGCCAACAGGTATTATTTGCTGGGCCATGCCGACCATCGAGAATATAAGGGTATCATTTGGTGAGGCTACAATTGAATATTCACCATCTGCTCCTGAAAAGGTTCCCCTGAGTGTGTTTTTAACCTGAACAGAGACTCCCGGAAGGGGAGAGTTTTTATCGTCAGTAACTATTCCTGTAACTGGTTGCTGGGCATTTAATTGCAAAAACCAGAGTGATGAAAAAAAGAGCAGAACCAGCAATTTAATCCGACAGCCTGTTTTCATCTTATATCAAGTGAGAGTTAAAGAACAACATGGATCGCAAGCCGACAACGTTTCAATATATTACAACACTCATGCTCCTCCTTTTGTTTTCAGCTTAACAAAAACAATTGTGGGTGAGAAAGCCATTGACTAACTTTTTTCTGCTGGCAACCACCCTGGCCTGGAAAGCAAATTTGTAAACGTCTAAAAGTCAATAGTCCCGGCCACCCCTCAACCCCCCAACCCCCCAAATGGGGGGCTTTGAGTTTGGTTTTAGTATTTAAAATCCCGCTAAATCTGTGTGATTTATGGGAAATTTTAAGTCTCTTTAACGGATTTCAATTTTCGTCTACTGCCTTTAGCCGTCTCTGAAAGAGACAAATTTGAATAACCCCCGAAGACGCCAAACCTTTAAATCAATGCCTGCCTGTCAATTCATTGAAAAATTGATTACAAAAAAGAAATACGTATTAAAAGCAGTATTTCTTTCAAATAAAAGCAGTATTAAAAGCAGTATTTCTTTCAAATAAAAGCAGTATTTTAATTAAATAAAAGACATATTAAATGTGCGGCCTCTCCCCCTCAATCCATAGCCGTCAACCTAACGATAGATATTTAAGTAAATGCATATAATATAGAGGCTTATTCAACTAGGGAAAAAGTTGAACAGATTGCTTTTGCCCCTAGGCTCAATGTCTTAAGTAGCAAGAAAATAACTTTGGGGTTGTTGAAAAAGTCCAAATCCATTAACCGCAGAGGACGCAAAGAATTTACGCAAAGTTCGCAAAGAGATGAATTTATGTGATTTAGCTTTGCGTTCTTTGCGCTTCTTAGAGTGCTTTGCGGTTAAAAATGACTTTTTCAACAACTCCAATTTTATTATAGAATAGCAGATCTCTTTTTACGAAAATAACTCTTAGGTTGACGGCTATGCCCCTGGAGGAGTGTCTGACCTTAATTATTTCTTCAAAGCTGCCTTTGTAAAGATATAATCCGGAATTACCTGGTCAAATTTCACACTTGTAATTCTGAAATCAGTCCCATCCCCTTCTTTAAGTACATCTTTATAATTGACGGTCATCGGAAACCACCGGCCCTGAACCTGCTTAACGTTGGTAAGTATTGTCCGTTTGAGAAGCTGACCGCTTTTGGCAAACATCTCCTGCTTCAATGGAACAAAGCGCTCGGTATCTACCCATATCTTCTGAGAGAAATAAGCAGCATCATCAACTTTTGCCTTAAGGCTGAGTACATAAGTATTTCTCCCGTCAATAGTCTCAGTACCGGCTACTTCGGCAGAATAAATATCAGTAAGCTTCCGGTCATCCATCATATCTTCATATGACAGGTCAGAGCCCATTACAGATTGCCGGAGCATATGACCTGAGATCTGAATGATGCGGTCGGTTGAAGGTGAATAAATCCACAGCTGATTCTCAAGCTTAAGCATTTTAGTGCCCTGTTCCCTGGCAGGGGAAAGGTACTCCGTGAATGACTGTTTTGTACCCGCCGAATATGATTTCGAAGTAATCGTACGGCTTGTACGGCGGCCATGGATTATCATCTCCGATTCAAAAACCCTGTTCTTCGATGACATGTTTTTGTCAACCTTATTGAGTATCTCATTTGCGTCAGGACCTGTGAAACTCATTAAAAATATGGTTGATACAACCAGAACTAACATCTTTTTCATTTTACAATTTTTAAAACATTTTTAAAAGTCCCCCTCTCACCCCGGGAGAGGGGGATTTAGGGGGTGTAGGTGTGCCTCCCGTTTCTTAAATCCCTTTCTCCCCCCGGGAGAGGGGGATTTAGGGGGTGAGGTCGAGCCTTCCGTTTCTACACTTCAAGTTCATGAAAGAGTTGTGATGTTCTTCTCTTATAAATTGCAAATCCCGCAAGGGAGCTTCCCAATGCAGTTGCTATCAATCCCGGGAAGAAGCCGATATAGAACAATGAAGGAGTAACCTCAGCTCTGTAAACTGTAGGGAACATCATCCCGACATTTTTCGTAACGGCCGACATGTCAAGTCCGTGATTTTGAAGGTAGTATGCCGCCCCCAGGCCCATGGCCGTTCCGATAACGGTACCGATTACTCCGATGAGGAGCGCTTCATAAATTGTGGTTATATAAATATGTTTCTTCTCTTCCCCAAGGGCAAGCCTTACCCCAAACTCGCTGTACCTTCGTAAACCACCAAGCAAACCCGTATTCCATAACACGATCGACATTGCGATTATGAAAATAAAACTCATTATCGAGCTGGAGCTTTCGGCAAGTTTCAGATAATCTCCCAGACCCTCCTGCTCAACAAGCCGCGACATCACTGGTGAAAATTCATCATTGACATTACTGTATTTTGAATTGAAAGAGGTTTCCACCTGCTGAGCTTTCAGATCGTCGTATTTCCCGTCCCTGAAATAGCCAAGTATCTCACTTGCAGCATCATCCATGTCAAGAGCCTGTTGTGCATCCCTAATGTCCATGAATATTGCTCCGCGATCAAGGATTGTGCTGCCAAAACTTAGTGTACCGCTGACAACAAATGTGTGGAACATCATGCTTCCGTTCATCGTGGAACCAAACAAGGTTATTTTGTCACCCGGAGATACGCCGAACCGTCCGGCAAAATTATCGCTTATCAGGGCTTCCCCGCTCTGTGATGGCATTGAGCCTTTCACAAGGGACTTCCTGATATTCATCCTTTCCACTTCTCCGGAACCGGGAGAAAGCAGATCGATTCCGGTGCCGACTGCCTGACCCTGACCCCGTGTTTCACCCAGTGAATCAGGGACATCAAGCAAACCTCCCGTGTGGATCCGTTCTACCCATTCCATATCCGGGTAATCAGTCTGCAGTTTCCGGATAAGTTCCTTTACTCCCAGCAAGGCCAGATCGTTAGGCTGCTGATCAGCATTTTCAGAATAAGCACGGGTAAGGATTTTTACATGTCCTGTCGTGAATTTTGCATTAAGATCCGTTACATCACTGAAAACACCTTTCAGAAAGCCGCTCATAAAAACGGTCAGGAAAACACCCAGAGCCACCACAATTACGGGAAGCAGACTCCGGCTTTTATCCCTTATTATCCCTTTAAATAAAAATTTTATCATACCAGTTTCCCTTTCAGTGCATCTGTTGGTTTCATTTTCGAAATTTTGCGGGCAGGCAGGTAGCTGACTATCGTTGATGTTATGACGACAAGGATAATCGTAATAATTATCAGGCCTAAACTATAATATGGAAATATCTTTTCCGCAACTGCAAGATCGGTCGATTGCGCGGCTTTCATCGGGATGCCTGCTTTCCCGAGCAATAGAAATAAGGGGATACCATATGCCGCCCCCATAAGTGTAGCCAGAATGCTGTGGGCGCCGCCTTCGACGGTAAAAATTCCTACCACCTGCGACCTTGTCATTCCAAGGGCGATATAGGTGCCTATTTCCTTTTGCCGCCGGAAGATCGACAATACCTGTGTGTCAAATATTGCAATCAGGGCTATTATAAGTAAGAGGCCTTCCATAATTGATCCGCCGGCTTTTTTAGCCTGAATGATCTTATCCATATCGGCAAGAAGGAATTTCTGATCCCTGAATTCCCAGTCTTTAAAATTCTTCTGACTCTGACCTTTTCCTGCCACCAGAAGTGTCGCTTCGTTACCCATACCCATCATTTTCTGAAGCACATCCAGTCGAAGATAGATCTGACCCTTATCCACGGCAGGAACATCACACCTGAATATTGAGGCAATCTGTATCTCACGGGCATCAAAAGTGCCGTTTTTATCACGCCACCTGATAAGCAACCTGTCCCCAACCTTAAGTTTGGATGATTCGGCCATCCTTTTCCCGATTATGCCATAATCAACTTCATCAGAAGGTAACAGTTTACCGGTCGGCAGTTTAAGAATAGTTTGTCCCGGATCGACGCCTTTAAGGATAACAGCCTGCATGCGTCCCTGGGGAAAAGCTGTTGCCTGCGCGATCAATACCGGTACAAGCAGTTTATCTTTAACCTCCGAAGCTATTTCGTTGGATAAAGGCTGGTGTGAATCCTGAATTGTAAACACGTCGTATCTGTCGTATGCCGGGTGCCAGTATTGTCCGTAACCTGTCTCCCATTCACTGGTGTCGAGCCTGGCCTGCCTGTTCCAGCCATCGATAAGGCCGTTATAGAATACTATAATAACAAATGCAAACGAAAGGACCGAGACATTCAGCCAGGTTCGTAAACCTGCACCCATCAGGTTTTTAAATGCCAATTTCAGTGCAAGCATGATCTTAGTTTTTAGAATCTGTGACAATCATATCCTTTACAATTTTCCCGTCTTCAAGTGAGATTATACGGTTCAGATATTTCATGACCTTCTCGTCGTGAGTGGCGAAAATAAATGTCGTCCTTAGTTCCCGGTTCAGTTTCTTCATTGTCTGCAAGATATTATTTGAATTTGCGGAGTCGAGGTTTGCCGTAGGTTCGTCAGCCAGTACAATTTCAGGCTTTTTTACCATTGATCTGGCAATTGCAACACGCTGACATTCACCTCCCGATAACATTGAAGGGCGCGATTTCACCTTTTCTGTCAGCCCGACCCATTCAAGAGCGGCCATTACCGCTTTTCTCCTCTCCGAAGCAGACATTTTTTGCAATAAAAGGGCAAATTCTACATTTTCATAAACAGTGTAAACCGGCAAAAGGTTAAAGGTCTGGAAGATGAAACCGATATGCCGGTTCCTGAGTATTGCCGATTCCCTGGGACTCAATTTTGAAACTGACTTGCCAAGAACAGTTACCTCTCCTTCTGATGGAGTATCAAGGGAACCCATTATATTAAGCAATGTCGTTTTCCCCGATCCGCTCGGACCGACGAGACCTGCAAACTCACCCGTTCCAAAACTGGCGCTTATATCTTTAAGCGCCGTAAATTCAGATTTTCCTACAGGGAACCGTTTAATAAGCCTTTCAATCTTAACAATTGAAGAATTTTCCATTTGAATTAATTTAATGATTCAAAACAAACATTATCTGAACACCCTTACCGGCAAAAAGGTTTTGTCCGCTACCCTGCGCAGGGATGTTGTAAATTACAGGGTTCCAGAATCCGATGAGATACAATGATATATTGTTAAATTGCTTTTGCCAGTTCACGAAATTATAGCTTTTATTATTCTTCCAGTCATAATAGACTATTGTGCTCAGATTGTCAACCAGTCCAATCGGATAGGAAAGGGAAAACAGGGAAAATGAGGAAGTGTTTTGAAATCTGAACGGCTTTTCATCACTGGCAGCCAGTAACTGCTCATAGATCACATAAAGCCCGTTTCCTATGCTAAAAGTGTAATCCACACCGGCATTAAGTATCTCCTGATTCGAAAATAATCCGAGGTCTTTACCCTTATTTACCCACGAACCTTCGATCCAGAACCCCACCACAAGGTCCAGTTTCATATCAAAACCAAATCTGTTTTCAGGGACCTCACTGTAATGAGTAACCGGATCACCCATGTTCCTTGTATCGGCAGTCCTGTGATGATAGGAAACTGCAACTTCACCCCTGGGAACCGGCAGCTGGATCCTCCCGCCAGCTTCCGGGAAACTTATGTTGGTAGCTGCAGGCTCCCACCCTCTTGGATCCTTATTTCCAAAAAGTCCCCAGAGCCAGATATTTGCATTATTAAGGAAGTAATATCTGCCCAGGAGACCCCAGACCCCGTCAGTAAGCTTAAGTGGATCGCGCGGATCAACCTGGTCGAACCACATAAGCGGCCTGAGCAGTGACGCTGAGCCGAAGTTGATCTTCTGCAAACCTGCCCGGATCTCAAATTGCTTTGTTGAATAGCGCGCCCATAACCTGTAGGGTTTTATCTGCCCGTTATAACGGAGGGAGTCAAAAGGATGAAAACCGGCGCTTCCGTTAATGTTTACCGATGCTTCAAAATCCAGCATACGATCATTCCTGAAAGGCAGGCTGTAATTCAGCTGGGGGATGTAACGGGCTCCCGCATAAACAGGCAGGTCACTATCGGAGTGATACAGCAACCATGCTGAGACCTGGCCTTTTATATTAAGAGAGTCCTGTGCGGGAGTGGTCTCCGGCAAAGCGAAAAGAAACAATATAAATATTATATAAAGCGCCCTGTTCATAGTCTAATGCACCGGTGCGATGCCATAAACGATAAGATTTGCCACTTCCCGGATCATTTCATGAGGTGATTTGAAAAGCTTCAAAAGCTCCTTATCATCCAGTACCGGGATTATCTTCCGGCTGAACCAGAACAGGAACTCAACATTTAGATCCTTTCTGATCCATCCCTCCTCCTGTCCAAGTTTGAATTCCCTTATACCCTCCGCCCATATATCCTTCAGCTTTTCTTCGAAATACGATGTCAGGCCGAGGTTCTTATTAATTAAAAAATCCTGGATAAACTCATTGCTGATATCATAGGTTCCTTCAAGCTTCATCCGGATCATTTTCTGCATTTTCACCGGGGCAGGAGTATCCTCCCGTATAATCTTTCTGAAGTTCGTCATGCTTTCCTCATAGAACCGCTCCAGGACAGCCTTGGCAAGCTCTGTCTTATTGGGAAAGAACCTGTAGAAAGTCATTTTGCTCGTTTTTGCTTCCCTGCAGATCTCTTCGACGGAGACTCTCCTGATGCCATGTTTCCAGAATAGTTTGCGGGATGAATCAAGAATCGCCCTGTATTTTTTGTTGTTTACAAAAGCTTCCATAAATAGCTTATAAATCCGGGACAAATATACGTTTTTTATATTAATATACTAAAATAGTATAATAATTACTGCTTTGTACTATGGTTAAGGGAATAGCATTCGTTCGGTAATTACTTTAGAAATATTTACAGTATTCATCTCTGCATTAAGGGATCCCTCATCCCGCTACCGCAGGATTCGGGATGACACCGCAATTGTGGTGGTTTTGGGAAGAAGCGGCGATTCGCAAACAGCATTTTGACAATGCAGGGCATCCCGGTGCGAATCGCCGCTTCTTACTCCCACTCCACCTGGCAGACTGTCATCCTGAGGGTCAACTCAAAATTTTTTGCACTCCTGACATAATGACAAGCTCGATCATGTAAAGTGACAGTTGTTTTATCACCTACCTCTGAAAGAGGTCTTTGTCCCGATAACTGTCTCTGAAAGAGACAAATGTGAATAACCCCCGGTGAAACCGGGGTAGAAATCTCCTCTGATTGTAAGCTCTGAAGGAGCTTAATATCAGGGCTATATGCTCATCAGTAGCGAACCGAAGAATCTCATCCTTTAGCCCTTACATTATTGTAAATAAACTATAAATATTTTCTTTATTTGGATTTATTATCAGCAGGATAAAATTTATGGAATAATTTTTGTGGTATTTAAACCTGCAATTAGTAAAGAAAAACCTATTACCGAAACATATGAAAAAGATAATATTATTCACAATGGTGACCCTGTTTATCTTCGCCTGTGGCGAGAGGCAGGATAAAATATTTATACCTGATCCGGAAAATTCAGGCACTCTGGTTTTAAACGATACTGTTGATCTGTCATTTGGAAGTTGTCTTTACGAACCCAACGATCATTTTTATATCTGTTTCGATTCAGTTGTTGGCGATTCACGCTGTCCGACCGGAGTATATTGCTTCTGGGAAGGGAATGCCGAAGTGAAGTTCAGATATCTGAAAGCAGCCGGGGAGCCGGTATACTTCAACCTGAACACGCATTTAAGGTTCCCGAACGGGATCACCATTGACGGATACAAATACACCCTTATCGATCTGGCTCCATACCCATCCTTTAACCATCCGCCACAAAGAGGGGATTATAAGGCCAGGATCGTGGTGACAAAAGTAAAATAGCTATTTACAATTTTATTGGATTTTTGCTATCCATTTTCCAGGGTATTGCTAACTTGTATTGATTTTATAGATTGAAAGTCAGGCAGGCGAAAATACCGGTGGCGAAATACATGGAGGGGAAGGATGTCGCTTTTGTGACTGACGGGACTGTGTTATAACAATACTTATAATCCGGCAAAGAATTTATGGGGGTTTCAGGAGAAGCGGAGTAATGGAGATTATGCTCCTGAACTCAAGTGGATAAAGTATAAAACCTGGCAAAAGTAAAGGGACCTGATGATGATTTATAATTAGTTAAGGACGCATTGTCTGCCCTTATTTTTTTATGATTATTGTAATCTAGCCTATGATATTGGTTTATTTCGGACTGACAGAAAACAAAGAAAAGGGCACCCGCGGCCTGCGCCCACTGGCACCTGCATATAGCATTCGCGGTTTTGTAGGGGAAAAAATATACAGAACCGGCTCATGAGTGCGATCTGCAAGTGCCTGCCCGAGCTGCCCGAGCTATCAACGCCGCCCTAACAAGTCGGTATATGTTATTGCCAGGCGGCCAAAAGAAAACTTAGATTATTTAGCAGTATCATGTGGTTGGCCCGCCCTCGCTTCGAGGCGTCATGTTTTTTGCACGATAAGAACACCATTGCTGACACGACAAATTTCTGCTTTCTATCAGGCCTGCAAAAAACACCCGCCTCCCGAAGCTGCTGGCAACAACACATATCGCCAACCGTTATTGGCAAGCCGATTAATACCTAGACAGCTTTTCTACTGGTGATAATAAGACTAATTCCTGCCTCTAATAAAGTCTTATCGTTACATAAAAACTCTGTACATCCTACTGGGACTTTGCCCTCGAACAAAAATATTAAAATTCAAAATTCTAGATTATTATTGGCACATTTGCTTTTGCCCCTCCCACTAGCCAGTACATTTGCAAAATCAAACGAGCCAATAGTATACAGTCCTACTTACCGAAATATGTCAAATAATGAATATATTTGAAATAATAAAAACTTCAATTGCTGATTTATAGAATGTTTGTACTCATTGGAAGATATCCTAATTAATTTCTTTGAATGCCCTTAAATCAAAAAACAACTTCAATACCTTGTGCAGTAATTTTAACAGCCATACCTATTGAATATATGGCTGTAAGAGGACATTTGAGGGATATTGAAGAAGTGTGTAATAGTAGAGGTAATGTCTATGAAAAAGGCCTTTTAAATGGATTTTATCATAAGTGGAATATTGGAATTGCAGAAATCGGACCCGGAAATTTCACATGCGGAATGGAAGTCGAACGTGCTATCCAATTTTTTGAGCCACAGATAATCATATTTGTCGGTATTGCTGGAGGAATTAAAGATTTGGAATTGGGTGATGTCGTTGCTGTTGAGAAGGCGTATGGCTATGAATTTGGTAAAATAGCAAAAAATGGATTTATTACAAGACCAGAAATAGGGAAGTCATCATACTCAATATTAAATAGAGCTAAAGCCGAAGCTAGAAAAGATGATTGGAAAAAAAGAATTATTGATAATAAAGTTGGGAATAATCCAAAAGTCATTGTTAAGCCTATTGCTTCGGGTGAGAAACTGATAACGTCAAGAAGAAATAAATTATACCAACTTATTCTAAGTCATTATAATGATTCAGTTGCAGTTGAAATGGAAGGCTCTGGCTTTTATGCTGCATGTCAAGCAAATGAAGGATTGCAGTTCCTGATAGTCAGAGGGATTTCAGATTTATTGTCAAACAAAAGTCAATCTGATAAGAAAGGCTATCAAATAATAGCTGCAAAAAATGCAAGTGCTTTTGCTTTTGAAGTCTTAAGTAAATATAAAATTATTTAGTTATGAGCACAAAGGATTACAAAAATCAGTGTAGGGTTATAATTAATGAATTTGTTAATGAAATTAACTTGCATAAAATGCTAATTTCAAATAACAAGCCTATTCCATTTAGGGATGATATAGTTACCAATAGAATAAGAGATAAATATAAGGTCCCTATAGAATTATTAAAATTTCGAAAGGATAATGGTAGAATAGCTTCAGATATTTTAACATATGAAAGAAATAAAGGAAGTCTTGACGAAGTAACGGATTTTGGTCAATCTATTATTAAAAGATTTTTGGAATTGAAGGACAAAGAGCCCACAGAAGAATTAATCAATGACATTAGAAAGAATAAACAACTTGACGAAGCGATCATTACTGCAGATGGTTTTTTAATTAATGGAAACAGAAGGAAGATGGTAATGGAAAAGTTATTAGAATTGTTCCTGGGGACGAAAAATATAAGTATTTGGAGGTAGTAATTCTACCAGGACCTCTCGATAAAGAACCCTTACCTACAAATATAGAAATTGAGAAAGTTGAGAATAGGTGTCAGTTACAAAGAACTGGTAAGGCCGAATATTATAATTTTGATAAAGCTTTGTCAATAAGAAGAAAACTAGAATTAGGAATGACACTCGAAGAACAACTACTTGATGATCCAAATTATGCGTTTTTAAGTAAAAGTGATTTTAAAAAAGAATTAAAAAACATTGAGGATAATTATCTTAAACCCCTGGAATGTATTGATAGGTATCTGGGATTTTTAAAAAGACCCGGACATTATAATACCATTTCTGAAGGAAAGAGTGATCCTGAAGGAAGGTGGCAAGCTTTTCTTGATTACTATAATATTGTATTTAAAAAAATAAAAGACGACAAACAAAGAATTAGTTTGGGAATCCAGGAAGATGAGATTGGGAAAATTGAAAATATAGCTTTTAGAATTATTAGACAAAGAGAAATAAAAGGGATTGATAAAAAAGCTCACCTTATAATGCGCGAACTTCCGAAGTTGTTATCAAACCCCAGAGCTAAGAAGGAATTATTTGAATTAAATAAGATTGGTTTTGAAATACCACTAAAAGACACATTTAGTGAAAATGGGGACCAAATTGAAGAAAAAACTAAAGATATCATTTGGAGCAATATAAATGCTAGTGAAATTATTCATCATGTAAGAAAAGCTTATGAAATATGGGGACAGAAGAAAGAACGAGATACACCAATTGAATTATTAAATCAAGCTTTTGATAAATTGAACCACGATAATATGATTGTCTCAAATATTGAACATGAAAGGATTTCTGAAGCAATGAAAACTTGTCGGGATATTCAAGCTCGTGCTAATGAGATTGAACATTTATTGTATGAGGCAAAGAAGACTAAGGACGAATTACCTAGTAAATTTAAAAGAAACTAAGATGACCGTTGATATTCAAAATCGACAAATAATTATAATTGATACAGATCAAACACTTGAAAGTGTTGTTATAAGTCAATTGCTTTTTTGGAATTATTATCCAGCCTTATTAAACCAGTACCAAGCATTATTAAGTAAACAACTTTTTATAAAAACATTTCAATATTTCAATGACGAGAATATCATATTTTCATTAACAGAAAATGCCAAACAGTATTTAGATTTAAATAATTCGTTTGAAACAGTATTTGAAAAACTAAAAGAAGAAGCATTGCAATACAAAGAAGGTCATTATAATTTATTAAAATTTGATGCCTTTAAAGAGTTCGTCTCAACAAATATTCGCAGATCTCTTAAAAACCATCAGTTAAAATCAGCATATCATCTTTACATTTTAGGAAACGCTGCAAATTTTTCAGTGCCAGGGAGTGGCAAAACATCTGTTGTTTTAACTGTTTATGAAAAATTACGAATTGAAGGTAAAGTTAATTCACTATTTGTTGTTGGCCCGCCAGCATGTTTTGGTCCATGGAAGAATGAGTTCATTAGTACACTTGATAGAAATCCTAATCAAATAATATTTGCAGGTAATAAAAAAATTGAAAGGAAGAATCGCTATTATGCGAAAACAAATACTGAATTATACCTCTCAACCTTTCAGGCATTGTTGTTTGATAATAAAGAGGTTAATTTCTTTTTTGATCAAAAAGACAGGAAAATATTCTTTGTTGTTGACGAAGCACACTACATTAAACAAATTAATGGGAACTGGGCTAATGCAGTACTGTCACTAGCAACCAAGGCAAAATTTAGGTGCGTTTTAACAGGAACCCCAATGCCAAAAAGTTTTACTGACATATTTAATCTGTTTGATTTCTTATGGCCTGAAAATAATCCGATCTCCAACGAAGACAAAATTAGAGTAAAAGTAAATGAGGAGAAGAAAAAAACTGAGATTGCAAAATCATTACTGAATAAAAAAATAGGTCCTCTGTTTTATAGGGTTCGGAAAACTGATCTGAATTTGTCAAAACAAAATTTTAAAGCACCTGTTTTGCTAGAGATGAATAAATATGAACAAATAATTTACAATGCAATTTATAATCGGATAAGGGACTACTCAAAGGAAGAATATTTTAAGAATATTGACTTAGTTTCTAATTTATGTAGGGGTCGAATTATTAGACTTCGGCAAACTGTATCTTATGCAAAACTACTCAAATCAGCAATAGACAATTATGACGAAATTTTGTATGAAGATGATAAATCTTTAAGGAGTATTATTCAAAATTATGATAATCTTGAAGTCCCTTCCAAAATTCAATATTTGTTAAAAAAGATTGATAATTTTAAAGAAAACAGAGTTAAGATAGTAATTTGGTCAAATTTTATTAATACGATAAAACTTATTAAAAAACATGTAGAATCTAATGGACATTATTGTAAGATAATTTACGGTGAAGTCCCAATTGAAACATCAACTATAAAAGAAGAAGAAACAAGAGAAAAAATAATTGAGGAATTTATTGATAGCAATAGCAATCTTGATATTTTAATAGCTAATCCAGCAGCTTGTGCTGAATCAATATCCTTGCATAAAACTTGTCATAATGCCATTTATTATGATTTGTCGTATAATTGTGCACAATACCTCCAGTCAATAGATAGAATACATCGTGTTGGAGGATCAGAGTTCGTACAAGCTAACTATCACTTTCTTCAATATAAAAACACAATTGATTTAGATATAAAAAATAATCTGGATTTAAAAGCATCAAAAATGTTTGATATCATTGAAAAGGATTACAATATTTATTCACTTGATATGTTTGATCAATCAGAAGAAAATGAGGCTTATAATAGACTATTTAGATAACAGAATACTTTAGTATAATGGACTTCAAACAAAGAAAAATTAATGCTCCTTTTGGTTACTTTGGTTCAAAAAACAAAATTGCATTACAATTATGTACTCATCTCCCACCTCATAATTGTTGGGTAGAAGCCTTTTGTGGATCAGCTGCATTGACTTTAAGGAAAACACCTTCACCAATAGAGGTTATAAATGATTTGGATGATGAAATAGTCAACTTTTTTGAACAACTACGCAACAATTTTAAAGCTCTGAATAAAGCTATTGAATTAACGCCTTATTCTGAAATGGAATTTTTTAATGCTAGGATTGAAGCGGAAAGTATGAACAATTTAGAAAGAGCTCGTCGATTTTTAGTTCAATCTATGATGGCAATAAACGGTGTATTTGGAGATGATAAAGGTGGATTTTCATATTCTGATTCTTATACCCGAAATGGACACGAGGCCCGCGTTAATAAATGGATTAACTTGCCTAATAGACTTTCGTTGGTTGTTGACAGATTAAAAGAGGTTCGAATAGAAAACAAAGATGCTAATAGCTTATCAAAAGATACTTAAATCGTCCGGCTACTCTAATTTATCTAGATCCTCCATACTTAGGGGATAGGACAAATGGATATGCAAAAGATGCCAAGAATAAAGAATTTCATATTGAACTTCTTGAACATGCAAATTCTGCAAAGTGCATGATTTTTATTAGTGGGTATGAAAAAATTTGTACAAATCGTTACTTTCAGAACAAAGAGGCTGGCAAAAAGCACAATTGACACAACTACTAAAGGAACTAATGGAGACAGCCATGATAGGACTGAGGTAGTATGGATGAATAAGCACTTTCAGGAAGCATTGAGAAGAAGATAGATCCCAATTGAACTATCAGAAAAAGAAGCAGGGCAAGTAAGTTAATCCAACTAGATAATTAAATGAAATTATTTACCCATGAATGGAATTCAGCTAAATAAAACTCTAAACATAGGAGCAAAACATGCCCTTTATAGAGAAGATGGACTTTGGTATCTCATCATTAGTTCACTTCCCAGGGTCTATTTGATAAAAACGGTTACGTGATTTTTAATTCTAAAACTGATTATTTGAACCATAAACAATTAAAGCATACTCAAGTATTACATGTCAATGGAGGAATTTCTGCATTAGAAGAATACAAAACTATTCTATTGAAGATAGAAAAAAAATATTTTTAAATATATATAATTCTGTTGATGAGGAAACTTTAAGAAAATTAAGACAGCTGAGTTCATCGAAGAATCAGCCCACTGGCAGTACGATTAAAAGAAAAATATGAAAATACTTGTCAGATTTGTGAAACAAGACTTCAAATAAGAGAAAACTTATACTATTCAGAAGTTCACCATATAAAACCACTCGGAAATCCACATAATGGGCCAGATAAATTAGATAATATGATATGCGTTTGTCCCAATTGTCATATTTTACTAGACTTTGGAACTATAAGTTTGAATCTGTCCTCCCTTAAGGTTATAAACCATAAGATAGGAAATGAGTATATTGAGTACCATAATAAGAAAATATTAACATAAGTTAAGATTCCTTTATTCAATTCAATTAAACTTATCATGTTATTTTTTTATAACCGTGCCTCATCGGATGTAGGATCCATGGTCATTGCTTGCAATCTCAGGCGAATATTCAGCATTTTGCGGAAAGAGAGTATGAATGAGTATCTGAGGATACTTGCTTCGTTGTTTTTGGATGTTTTAGCCTTTTCCGGGACGAAAAATAAGCTATCTGGAGGCGTTAATTTTCCACTGTGAAATTTGTCATTGGCAATTAATGCCATCGCTTAAAACAGCTTAAAAGCACCGGAAATTGCTCCCGGGGAAAGGTTTTTAGATAAACACACGTTATATATGCAAGCTGGGCTCATCCTGACTCACAAACAGGCACATTTTGTGCCGTCAACGCCCCAATCCAAAAGGCCACCAAAAGAGCCTGTTTTTTTTACCTTCCCGCAAATTAATGCGTATTCCTGTGATTTCGGACACTCAGTCCTGAGAAAAGCGGACACTCAGTCCTGATGAAAACGGACACTTATTTCATCATTCATTTTCGTCCATTTAATTCTCCTAATTTAATCATTTTTGTATTTCTTTCTCATCGTGTCGCCATCAAGTTCTATTCTGTGTGAACTGTGAACCAATCTGTCGAGGATTGCGTCTGCAATTGTAGGTTCTCCAATAATGTCATACCATTTATTTACAGGTAATTGTGAAGTAATCAATGTTGATCTTTTGCCATGCCGGTCTTCAAGTATTTCAAGAAGTATTAATCGATGAAGATTATCAAGCGGCTTTAGACCAAAATCATCTATGATTAATAAATCCTGGCTCTCTATTTTGCCTATTTCTTTAATATAACTTCCATCGGCTTTTGCGATTTTCAGCTCATCAAAGAGTTTTCCACTGTTGCGATATAGAACTTTATACCCTTGCTGACATGCCTGATGGCCTAATGCAGAGGAGAGATAACTTTTTCCGATGTTATGTAAAGCTTTACATAATCTTGGTTATGTAAAGCAAATGATTATGTAAAGTAGAACGCGTAAAGTATTGTAATTCAAAAACACTGTAGCATTCTACTTTACATTATAATTTCATTTTCATTGGAAGTTCTTCAACCACTCCAATAGATTATTATTGTTCATCCATAAAGGCACTTCTCTTTTAACAACATCTGTAAACGCTTTTTCTATTGCTTCACGCTTTTGTTTAGAGTCAACTCTTGCATACACTTCTGTTGTTTGTACCGATTCATGCCCTAGTATATCACGTATGTAAACAATGTTCACACCGGCCTGCAGAAGATGCATTGCTTTTGAGTGTCTGAGTGAGTGTGGGCTTATATTTTCTGGTATCAGTTTCTGATCTTTCTTTCTTGCCGCGCTTGCATATTGCTTAAGAATGTGATGGACTCCTGCACGGGTAAGCTTCTCTCTTCGGCTATTATAAAATAGAGGATACAGATTTGCATGTTGTTCAAGCAATTGGTTTTTCTCCATGTAATTTTTCAGGTGCAATACTTCCTGATCCATTAGGGGAACGATTCTCGCTTTGTTCCCTTTGCCTACTAATTTGATAGTAAATGGCTTTGTTAGCCGCACGCTTGATGCCGTAAGATCAATGATCTCCTGCACTCTTGCAGCAGAGTCATACATCAATGCAAGCATAGCAAGATCACGCCTTCCTTTCTTTGTAGAAAGGTCGGGTTGCGCAAGCAATAATTTAATGCCCTCTATTGTTAAATAGTTCATCGTATGTTTCCTTGCTTTTTTAACCTTGATAGAGAGTATTCGTTGCCACTCATTTATATTCTCAGGGGCCTCGTACTGCAAATAACTAAAAAAAGAGTGTATGGCTGCAAGACGAACATTGCGAGTAGAGTCACTACATTTTCTTTCTCGTTGGAGCCACTCCAAAAATTCATTAATGCATTCTTTTGTGATATCCTTAAGAGAGAGTTTATTTACACGGATCTTTTTTTGCGATTCAACAAAACCAATAAACAAGATAAAGGTAATCTTGTAAGAGTTTATGGTATTAGCACTCATACCTCTTTCTACCGGAAGATATTTTGATAAAAAGTCGGTAAGACTTTTAGAAAAATCAGTCGGCTTCATAAAACTGAGTTTTATTGAGTTCAGGAAAGATGTGAGGACAGACCTTGTTTACACTTTGGATAAGCGAAGGATACATTTCTGCGGTCAGCCTTACATATTTATCAGTAGCTTCAAGAGATTGGTGACCCAGATAGGTAGAGAGTATTGGAAGTGAGTAATATAAGTCAAGTCCCTTTTCACACATTGATACCAAAGAATGAACTGCAAACGTATGCCTGATGTCATGCACTCTTGGACCAGCACCTCTGCCTTGATGTGATATGCCTGATCTAAAAAGTATTCTTCTGAACCATTTGTAAGCTATATAAGATGTAGATATTCCTCCTGCCGGATGGACAAAAAGATGATCTATACCTTTTACAATAGGTCTTTGATTTCTGTATTTCAGATAGTCTTTTAAAACTTCTGAGAGTGACTCAGAAAACGGAATGAGCCGCTCTTTACAGTTTTTACTGTCTCTGATCTTTAAATTATTGCTCTCAACATCAACATCATTTATAGCAAGGCTCATGGCTTCACCTGTTCTGATTCCAGTAGCGTATAGTAATCTAAAAAGCACAGGTATAAAAAACATTACTGTTCTGGGATTTCGGTTGTTTGCTTTGATTTGATCACAAATACGGAAAATTCTAAGAACTTCTTCCTTCGTAAAAATATAAGGAGTGTAAGAGCTCCTAAATGGTGGCAATTTTGGAACATAGGAAGCATGGCCTGTATCATTCAGGTAAAATGCGAACTGCCTTAGTACCTGTATTCTGTTATTCCTGCTTTTCTCAGATTCATTGGGATGTTTGTCGCATACCTCAGCAGCAAGTTCTTTGGTTATACCAATGAATGATTCATCTCTTTTAAATGCAATTTTATCAAGCTTGCCCAGTTCATATTCTGCTGTCTGGTATTTAAATCCCAGACTTCTCTTTACAGCCATGAACTCCTTTATTGAAGGACCGTAGATACTATAAAATGGCTTACTCATGGTAACCTCCTTTTTGCCTGTAAAAAGAAAAGGGAGTATAAGGAACTTCAAGTGCACACTGCTTAAGTGCTGATGTATTGATCCGCAGATAAAACATAGTGGACGTGATGCTGGAATGACCAAGTGCTTCAGATATTACATGCAATGGAGTTGCCTGATCTAAAAGACAGGAAGCAAAACTGTGCCTCAGAGAATGGGGTCCATGCTTTCTATTTCTTAAATCAATATTTGCTCGCTTAAGATAGAACTGAGCAGAGTTTGCTATATCGTGTGGGTTGATTTTACCATGAGGAAACACGATTTGCAGAAAGCAATAATTTTCATTGGATAGAGGCCTTCCGTATTTTAAATAATCGATGATTGCATTGCCCACTTCCGGCACTATCGGCTGTGTTAAGCTTTTGCCCGTTTTCTTTTGTTCAATAATGAACTCATCTGTTTGCCAGGAGATATTTTCAAACTTAAGGTTTGCAATGTCGGATGATCTAAGTCCTATTTTTAGTGCCAGCAAAAATATAGCATAATCTCTCTTCCCCTTAGGGTTGCCTCTGTCAATGGAACTGATAAATCGCTCAATCTCTTGTTTTGAGAACGTAGAAGGCAGTTTGGGTTGTTGCTTATAATTATCTGAAGGTATTTTCTTTGAGTAATCGGTACTGACAATTTCCTTTTCGAACAAGTATTGTAGATAGCCTCTTAAAATGCTAAGAGCTACATGTCTTGCTGCGGGCTTCCCAGGATTAAGTCCACCGATAAATTGTAAAATCTCTGATAAGTTGATTTTAAACACAGATCTGATTCGTCTTTCACTTAAAAAGCCATTGAATGCATGCAGGTATATCTTGTAGTTAGTTATTGTTGCTTTTGATAGAGTGTAAATAGTTGTTTTAAAATCAATGAAGTCCTGCATTGTTTTCCCAATTGGACCATTCAACTCCTTTGGTGGTTTTCTTCTCATTCCAAGCAGAACTTTGCCTGTGTTTTGGAAATCAATAAGGGCTTCAATTTTGCTTACAAAATGTTTTTTGTTTATAGGTAGGTTCTCGAACTTATATTTTCCAAGTTCTGACACAAGGAAGGCTTCGCCGATTTTAGCGGTGTAAATCTTCAGCCAGCGTGAGGCCATGTAAGTCTTTAACCTTTCCCAAGCTGCCTGGTACTTTCTAATAGTATGCTCAGATCTACGTATGCTTCTTAAATACCGAAGGAGGTCTTCTGTTAACTCATCGATGGTTTGCTTTTTCTGTTCCATTACATAATATCTTTTAAGTTTGATAGACACAATTGTCTACTTCAATTTAAAAATATTATGTAAAGTGGGCGAACTAATTAATATTGATAAACAGCACTTTATATGGTTGACTTTACATTATGATTTGCTTTACATAACCAAGACCAGTGGACCCGGTAATGAGCAGATTCTGTTTCTTTGCTATCCAGTCGCCGGAAGATAGTCTTAACATGATGGTTTTGTCCAGATTTCTTTTTTCAATGTAATCGATCTGTTCCATACTTGCCTGGTACCGGAACCGGGCTTGAGTTATTAATCTATAAAGCTTCCTATTGTATCGTTCATCCCATTCAGCCTGCACAAGATGGGATATTACTTCATCTATTGTAAAGTTATTATTCATGCCTGTCTCCATCATTTCGCGATAAACCCTGGAAAAGCCATGCAGGCGCAGTTCTTCAAGTTTTTGCATCGTTGCTGTTTGATTCATAATCGTTCTCTGTTTAAATGATTTATTTATAAATATCCCTTCCCCTGATGTTTTCATGTAAAGGAAGTTTTAAGTTCATATCGATATATTCATCCATTTTATGGACATTGTTCTTTAGGGCATTATCAATGAAGCGGAAGGATATGGTGTTATATTCCAATGCTCTTTTACACACTTTCTCCATCTCTTCCGCTTTGTATTTCTTTCCAAGATTCAATACGCCAAGGCAGGACTTAAAAGCCTGTTGAGGGTGTTCTTTGCTTTCTATCAATAAGCCAATAAATGTTTCGACAGATCCGCCGATATTCGATGCCCATTTGGTAAATCGCTCTGTATTCCATCCTTCCACAAATTGGTGTGATTCAGGCATATGCTCTTTAATAGTGGTATATCCATATTTATTCCGGTTCCTCTTATGTAATGCAATGCGGACATTTTCATGGTAGATCTCTACCATTCTGTTTGTGTAGACTGTTTTTACCTTCTTACCGGTAAATTGACAAGGGACGCTGTAATAATGCTTATCCTCTTTCAGGTATATATGATGATGGAACTCAACTCTTGATATCTGGTATTGCCTTATTTCATATCGCTCCGAGGGCAGTGGTTGAAGTTCATTCTTTTCTATTTCATTAAATAACTCCCGCCGGCTCATTTCAAGGCGCTGGAAAGGTGCATTATTGACCATCTCTAAGCGCTCTCTGATTGACTCGTTAAGTTCATGCAGGGAAAAGAATGTTTGATTTCGTAGCGGAGCAAATATTCTCTGGTATACGATTCGTACCGCGTTTTCTACCAGTGGCTTGTCTTTGGGTTTACCAGGACGGGTCGGCAATATTACAGTTCGGTAATGCTTTGCAAGGTCATCATAAGTGGCGTTTAGCAATGGTTCATAGTTGCAGGCTTTGGTAACGGCCGATTTAAGGTTATCCGGACATATGCCCTTTGTTACACCACCATAATACTGCCAGGCATTCTCATTAGCCCATATCCAGTCTTCCAATTGCTGGCTTTTTACTGCTTCTACATAAATCAACTGGCTGGCGCCAAGTACTGTCAGGAAGACCTCTGCGTCATGAA
>CAVTDE010000009.1:0-663717 GCA_963733455.1 uncultured Bacteroidales bacterium | reverse complement strand
GTCGAGCCGATGCCGAACCAGTTGGGATCGCCCGAGGCGAGAATGACGGTCCGTCGGCCGCGCCGGGCTTCGATCTGCGCGAGCATGGCGGCAAGCGGGGCCTGCCAGGCCTCGACTCGTTCCGGTGACAGGCCGGCCAGGAGCCGTTCCGGCCCGAACACACGTTCCGCCAGATCGACGAGGCGGCGCTCGACCGGTGGCAGCGACCGACCATCCGGCTTCGGTGACGCCGACGATATCGAGCCAGCAAGTCATCGCCGCGCCAGCCCGGCGAGGGCGTTGACGGACGCGGCGGCGAGGGCCGAACCACCCACCCGGCCGCGAAGGGTGAGGAAGGGCACGCCACGCGAATCGGCGACAAGGGCCGCCTTGGCTTCGGCGGCGCCGACGAAGCCAACCGGACAGACCGACGATCAGGGCCGGCTTGGGCGCGCCCTCGCAAGCCGCTCGAGCAGGCGAAAGAGCGCCGTCGGGGCATTGCCGACGACGGCGATGGCGCCCGCGAGCCTTTCGTCCCACAGATCGACGGCGGCGGCCGAGCGGGTGGTGCCGGCCGTCCTGGCGAGGGCGGGCACGCGAGGATCGCCGAGGGAGACCACGATCTCGTTGGCGGCGGGCAGGCGGGCGCGGATGATGCCGGCCGCGACCATGTCGGCGTCGCAGAAAATCGGTCGTCCGGCAGCAAGAGCGGCACATGCCGGCGGCGATGGCGCCGGGCGAGAAGACCGAGCGCCTCGGCGATCTCGACCTGGCCGCAGGCGTGGATCATCCGTACCGCGACCTCCGCCTCGTCCGGCGCGAAGCGAGACAGATCGGCCTCGGCGCGGACAATGGCGAAGGAGCGGCGGTAGATCTCGTCGGGATCGCGGAGATAGTCGCGCATCGCCATCTAGCGCTTTTTCAGCGTCACCGGGCCGAGCGGGTGGTCGGCGTGCGGATAGGGCGGGTGATGATGGCAGTGGCCAGGCGGATGGATGTGATCGCCGCGCCAGGAAGCCGAAATCCGGGCGGCCCGGCTCGACGAGCAGCGCCTGCCCGATCCGGGGCGCGTGGGCGTGCGGATGGTCATGGCCGTGATCGTGGCCGTCGAGCGGCGTGCACGGCAGGCCGTGCGCCGGCAGAACGCCTCGTCGCGGCAGGAGCCGTCGCAATCGCCGCTGCACGGGCAGTTCTCGAGGCCGCCGCCGATGCCCTCGACGTGGTGGTGGTGGCTTTCCTGCGCGCAGCCCGACCTCGGCCTCGAAGCCGAGCACCTGCTCGCGATATTTGCACAGGGCGCAGTTCATGCGGTTCTCGCCGACCGTCATCTCCCCGAGGCGGTCGACGAAGGTGTCGATGACCAGCGGTGGTCGTTGAGATAGGGCGCCTTGACGAACTCGATCCCGGGATACTTCGCCGCCGCCGCGTCGGTCGGCGGCGTAGATGCGCTTGACCAGCACGCCGGTGAACAGGAAATAGGGAAAGACGATGATGCGGCGGAAAGCCGAGCCGGGCGGCCTGGTCGAGCGCCGGGGCGACGAGCGGGAAGGTGACGCCGGAATAGGCCGATCTCGCCCCAGCCGAAGCCCATGCCCTCCCAGAGCATGCGCATGATCTTGGCGACGTTGGAATTGGCGTCGGGGTCGGAGGCGCCGCGCCCGACCACCAGCAGCAGCGTATCGTGGCGCGGACGTGCCGCGGCGCGGCCGCCGCTTCCGCTTCGGCGATGCGGTCGCCGGCGGCGCGCAGCATGCTTGAGATCGACCCCGAGCTCGCGCCCATAGGTGATGTCGATGCCGATGGCGCGCCGCATAGGTATTGAGCACCGAGGGAATGTCGTTCTTGGCGTGGCCGGCGGCGAACAGCATGCCGGGCACGGCGAGGACGCGACGGACGCCCTCGCGCGCGCAGGCGGTCGAGCCCGTGCTGGATCACCGGATTGGCGAATTCGAGATAGCCGTAGTCGACCGGCATGCCGGCAAGACGCCGCGCCAGCGTCTCGGCGAGGCGGGCGAATTCGTCGACGGCGCAGCGGTTGCGGCTGCCATGGCCGCAGAGCATGACGCCGGACTGATCCGGTAAAGCAGAAATCGAAATTCAAGTCCACCTCCTAGTCGCGTCGGGAGGCAGAGTTTCGCACAAGACATCGCGCAGCTCCGGCCTTGATCCCCGATTTGGGTCGATCGCACCGGACTGACTTTCAGTCCCTTAACGGAACGCTGCAGAACGCCCTGTGTAGGCGCCGGGGCAGCCGGGGTCAACCGGCGCGCGGCGGCGCGGTGGTGCCGCGGATACGCATTTCGGTTTCGAGCGCCACCGCGGTGTCCAGGGGTACGGTCGGATCGGCGAGAATGCGCAGCAGCAGGTCCATGGCCTCGATGCCGATGCGCTCGCGCGGCTGGGCCACGGTAGTCAGGGGCGGAGAATAGACGTCGGCGAGGGTACAATCGTCGAAGCCGGTCGCCGAGATATCCTCGGGCACCCCGATGCCGGCCCGCACCAGGTCGCTGATCATGCCCATGGCCATCTCGTCGTTGGAACAAAGGATCGCCGTCGGCCGATCGGCGCGCGCGATGAGCGCGCTCGCGACGCGGTGACCCGAATCGCTTTCGAAGCCGCCCTCGAAGACGTTTTCCGGCCGGACGGCCAGGCCGGCGTCGCGCATGGCAGCCAGAAAGCCGCCAAGCCGTTCGCCACGGACCGGCAGGTGCGCCGGCGCCTGCACTACGCCGATATCGCGATGACCGAGCCCGACGAGATAGCGGGTAAGCTCGTAGGCGGGCTGGAAATTGTCGACGAAGACGTGGGGAAAGGGCAGGAAACCCCGCTTTTCGGAAAATCCGACCAGCGGCGGGGTTTCGGCGTAGGCGGTTTTTATGAAGGCGAGATCTTCGGCGGCGAGCGCCGTCGGATCGAGAATGAGGGCACCATCGACCCGACCGGTGCGCAGCGGTTCGAGAACGGGATGGTGCAGCCCGCGCTCTCGCGAGGCGATGATGACCGAATAGCCGTTTTCCTCTGCCCGGTTCTGCACACCCTGGAACATCTTGGAATAAAAGATGTTGCCGATATTGGAGACCACGACCAGGACGTTGTGCGATTGCTGCGACTTGAGCGAGAATGCGGTGGCGCTCTTGACGAAATTGAGGTCCTTGATGGCGGCGAGGACCTTTTCCCGGGTCTCCTCCGAGACTTTCTGCGGGTCGTTGAGCACGCGGCTGACCGTGGCCGTGGACACACCGGCCCGACGCGAAACGTCGGTCACGCTGGCGCGTTTCATTGCTTTTCCCCCGAGGCGGGTTGTCCGCCGTGCGCCTCCGGTTGCCTCATGGCCCTCAGCCGCGCCATGCCCATGGCCTCCCGCCAGGGCGCGCGGAACCGGAGGATGCCATCATGGCACAAAGGCAAGGGGGGCAAAAAGCGCAAATGTATTCGATTTCATGGACGAATTCGGGCCCGGTTTTGCGCGCCGATCACGTTGGGCGCGGCGCGGCGCAGCCTAGCCATCCATCTCGACCGGGCCGCCGCTCTGCCGCCAGGCGGCGAAACCGCCGGCGATGTGGCAAACCTCGCCGACGCCCATCTCATTGGCCGTGCGGGTGGCGAGGGCCGAGCGCCACCCGGCGGCACAGAAAAAGACGAAGCGGGCCGGACCAGCCAGTTCGGGCTTGAAATAGGGGCTTTCGGGGTCGATCCAGAATTCGAGCATGCCGCGCGGAACGTTGACGGCGCCCGGCACGCGGCCGTCGCGCCGCAGTTCGCCCTTTTCCCTCAGATCGACAAAAATGACGCCGGCGCGTCCGAGCAGCGCCCGCGCCGCCTCGGGCGTGATCGTCTCGATCTCGGCTTCCGCTTCGGCGACCAGCGCCCTGTAGCCTTTTTTCATGGTGTCTCCCGCGATCAACCATCTTGCACCAGCCGGCGGTTTCCGATCAATCTTGTCGCATGCGATTTGCTGTTCTCGTTCTGGCGATTCTACTGGCAACCCCGGCCTTCGCCGATGGCTGGACCAGTTATGTCAACGCCCGCTACGGCGCTACCGCCGATATTCCGCCCGGTTTTGCCGCCATCGGCACCGAAGCAGCCAATAGCGACGGCCAGACCTTCGCGCCCAAGCAGCGCACCCGCTACGTCACCGTCTACGGCGCCGACGTGCCGGGCCGCAACTTCGAGACTTTCGTCGACACGGTGATCGCCAACCTCCACGACTTCGAGGGCTGGACCGGCATCGCCAAGACCGTCACCCCCGACTGGGCCGAGTTGTCGGCCGGCGGGCACGAGCAGTTGCGCATGCGCCTCGTCGCCTCGTGCGACGGACGCCAGGCTGTCGTCGTCAAGTACCAGGGCCTCGGGCTCGACAGCTCCCTCTGGTCGCATTTGTCACGCTCGCTTAAGGCCGGCCCCGCCCGCTCCTGCCACTCCTGACCGCCGCGTTTTGTCGGGAGCGCCGACGTCGAATGGCGGCGTGACCTTTGCCGCGCATTCCGCTACACTGGCATAATGTATACATCCGCGGAGGGGACTACGGATGATTGAGCCGGTGCCGGCGGACGAAGCGGAACTGGAAAGCCGGGTGCGTGCCCTGGCCGCGCCTCATTTGCGGCGCGAAGGGCCGTTGCTGCCGATCCTTCACGAGGCGCTCGACGCTTTCGGCCACGTACCGCGCCGAATGCTGCCGATCATCGCCGACATCCTCAACCTCACCCGTGCCGAGGTTTATGGCGTTGCCAGCTTCTACGACGATTTTCGCGCCGAACCGCCGGGAAAGCACGTCCTGAAGCTCTGCCGCGCCGAGGCCTGCCAGGCCATGGGCGGCGGGGCTCTGGCCGCGCATGCCGAGGCAGCGACCGGACTTGGCTTCGGCGAAACCAGCGCCGACGGACGGCTGACCCTCGAGGAAACCTATTGCCTTGGCCTTTGCGCCCTGGCGCCGGCGGCCGAGATCGACGGCGTACCGAAGGCGCGGCTCGATGCCCCTGGCCTCGACGCGCTCATCGCTTCGTGCCAGTCATGAGCGTTCGCGTATACATTCCGCGCGACGCCGGGGCGGTGGCCGTCGGCGCCGACGCGGTGGTGGCAACGCTCCTCGCCGAGGCACGCAAACGTGATCTCGACCTCGAAATCGTGCGCACCGGATCGCGCGGCGCCTACTGGCTCGAGCCGCTGGTCGAGGTGGCGACGCCCGCCGGGCGCATCGGCTACGGCCCGGTGGCGGCCGACGACGTGGCAGGTCTGGTCGAGGCCGGGATGCTGGCAGGCGGTGCTCACCGGCTGCGGCTTGGCCGACCGGAAGACCTTCCGTTCCTTTCCCGCCAGCAGCGTCTGAGTTTTTCCCGCTGCGGCATTGTCGATCCGTTCTCGCTCGCCGACTACGAGGCGCATGGCGGGCTCGCCGGGTTGCGCGCCGCGCTCGCCGGCTCACCTGACGCCATAGTCGACACCGTCATCCGCTCCGGCCTGAGAGGCCGGGGCGGCGCCGGCTTTCCCACCGGGCTCAAATGGAAAACGGTGCGCGAGGCCAGCGCGCCGCGCAAGTACGTCGTCTGTAATGCCGACGAGGGCGACAGCGGCAGCTATGCCGACCGCATGCTGATAGAGGGTGATCCGTTTGTGGCCGTCGAAGGGATGATCATTGCCGGCATCGCCACCGGCGCCGACACGGGCTACGTCTACATCCGCTCCGAATATCCCCACGCCATTGCCACCCTCGACCGGGCGCTGGCGATCGCCTACCAGGCCGGCCTGCTCGGCCCGTCGGTCCTTGGTTCGGCCCATGACTTCGACCTCGAAGTCCGCGTCGGCGCCGGCGCCTATATCTGCGGCGAGGAGACGGCGCTGCTCGAATTGATCGAGGGCCGGCGTGGACAGGTGCGGGCCAAGCCGCCGCTGCCGGCGCATGCCGGGCTTTTCGGCCGGCCAACGGTGATCAACAACCTTCTGTCCTTTGCCGCCGTGCCCGACATCCTCGCCAGGGGAGCCGATTTTTATCGCGACATCGGCATTGGCAGGTCGCGCGGTACCATCCCCATCCAGCTCGCCGGCAATGTCCGCTTTCCCGGACTGTTCGAAGCCGGGTTCGGATTGACCCTTGGCGAGATCGTCAACGACATCGGCGGCGGCACCGCCACGGGGCGACCGGTCAAGGCGGTGCAGGTCGGCGGACCGCTCGGCGCCTATTTCCCGCCCACCCTGTTCGACACCCCATTCGACTATGAAGCCTTCGCGGCGCGGGGCGGGCTGATCGGCCATGCCGGCGTCGTCGTCTTCGACGATTCGGTCGACATGTGCGAACAGGCGCGTTTCGCCTTCGCGTTTTGCGCCCGTGAGAGCTGCGGCAAGTGCACGCCCTGCCGCATCGGCGCGGTGCGCGGCGTCGAGGTCATCGACCGGCTGCGCGCCGGCGTACCGGGCCAGACCGAACTCGTCACCGATCTGTGCGAGACGATGAAACTCGGTTCGCTCTGTGCCCTGGGGGGATTCACCCCCTATCCGGTGATGAGCGCCCTCACCCATTTTCCCGAGGATTTCGCATCGCGGATGGAGGCTGCCGAATGAGCGACAAGACCATGGGACCGGCGTCCTATTTCCCCTCGATCGAGAAGAAATACGGCCGGCCCATCCAGTACTGGCTCGATCTCGTCGCCGAGCGGACGGATATGAAGCACATGGAAATCGTCAACTGGCTGAAGGCCGAACACGGCCTGGGGCATGGTCACGCCAACGCCGTGGTCGCCCACGTCCTTGCCAGCAGAAGCAAATAGAGATGGCCATGGCCCTTGTCGCGGAAACCGACTTCGGAACCCCCGCCGTCCATGCGGAAAAAGCCGTTGCGCTGACCATCGACGGCTTCGCTGTCGCCGTGCCGGAAGGCACTTCGGTAATGCGGGCGGCAAGGGAGGCCGGGATCGCCATCCCGAAGCTTTGCGCCACCGATACGCTCAAGAGCTTCGGGTCGTGCCGCCTGTGTCTGGTCGAAATCGACGGCCGCGGCGGCACGCCGGCTTCGTGCACCACCCCGGTCGCCGAGGGCATGATCGTCCATACCCAGACCGAGCAGCTCAAGAAGCTGAGGCGCGGGGTTATGGAACTCTATATCTCCGACCATCCCGCTCGATTGCCTGACCTGCGCCGCCAACGGCGATTGCGAGTTGCAGGACATGGCCGGCGCCGTCGGCCTGAGGCACGTGCGCTACGGATATGACGGCGACAACCATGTCCACCCGCGCTCCGACGGCGGCGAAAATATCCGCTTCCGCGTCAAGGACCAGTCGAATCCCTATTTCGACTACGACCCGAGCAAATGCATCGTCTGCTCGCGCTGCGTTCGGGCCTGCGACGAGGTGCAGGGCACCCTCGCCCTGGCCATCTCCGGCCGGGGTTTCGACTCGCGCGTCTCGCCGGGGATGATGGAGGACTTCTTTTCCTCCGAGTGCGTGTCGTGCGGGGCCTGCGTCACCGCCTGCCCGACCGCCACCCTGACCGAAAAGAGCGTCGTCGCCGTCGGCCAGCCGGAGCACTCCGTCGTCACCACCTGCGCCTATTGCGGCGTCGGCTGTTCGTTCAAGGCCGAGATGCGCGGCGAGGAACTGGTGCGCATGGTCCCCTATAAGGACGGCAAGGCCAATCGCGGCCATTCCTGTGTCAAGGGTCGCTTCGCCTGGGGCTACGTCACCCATCGCGACCGCGTGCTGACGCCGATGATCCGCGAAACCGTCGTCGAACCATGGCGCGAAGTCTCCTGGGACGAAGCGCTCGGCTTCGCCGCGACGCGCCTCGGGAAAATCCAGTCCGAGAGCGGAGTTGGTGCCATCGGCGGCATCACCTCGTCGCGCTGTACCAACGAGGAGACCTTCCTCGTGCAAAAGCTCGTCCGCCAGGTCTTTGGCAACAACAATGTCGACACCTGCGCCCGCGTCTGCCATTCGCCGACCGGCTACGGCCTCAAGACCACCTTCGGCACGTCGGCTGGCACCCAGGATTTCGATAGTGTCGAAGAGGCGGATGTCGTCATGGTCATTGGCGCCAACCCGACCGATGGCCATCCGGTCTTCGCCTCGCGCCTCAAGCGGCGCCTGAGGCAGGGAGCGCAGCTCATCGTCGTCGATCCACGCCGCATCGACCTCGTCCGCACCCCCCACGTCGAGGCGGCGCATCACCTCGCCCTCAGGCCCGGCACCAATGTCGCGGTACTGACCGCCCTGGCCCATGTGATCGTCGCCGAAGGGCTCTGCGACGAGGCCTTCGTGCGCGCCCGCTGCGACTGGGACGAATTCGCCGACTGGGCGGCGTTCGTCGCCCAGCCCCGCTATTCGCCGGAAGAGGTGGAAAAGCTGTCGGGCGTGCCGGCAGAGACCATCCGTGCCGCCGCCCGGCTCTACGCCCGGGGCGGCAACGCCGCCATCTACTATGGCCTCGGCGTCACCGAGCACTCGCAGGGCTCGACCGCCGTCATCGCCATCGCCAATCTCGCCATGGCAACGGGCAATATCGGCAAGCCAGGGGCGGGAGTGAACCCGCTGAGGGGCCAGAACAACGTCCAGGGGTCGTGCGACATGGGCTCGTTCCCGCACGAACTGCCGGGATACCGCCACATCTCCGACGACGCGACGCGCGACCTGTTCGATCGGCTGTGGGGCACCAGGCTCGACCGCGAACCGGGCCTCAGGATCCCCAACATGCTCGACGCCGCGCTCGACGGCTCGTTCCGTGGCCTCTACATCCAAGGCGAGGACATCCTGCAGTCCGACCCCGACACGCGCCACGTCGCCGCCGGCCTCGCCGCCATGGACTGCGTCATCGTCCACGACCTCTTTGTCAACGAAACGGCCAATTACGCCCATGTCTTCCTGCCCGGCTCGAGCTTTCTCGAAAAGGACGGAACCTTCACCAATGCCGAGCGGCGCATCAACCGTGTGCGCAAGGTCATGTCGCCCAAGGCGGGACTTGCCGACTGGCAGGTGACGATGGCGCTCGCCAACGTTCTGGGCGCCGGCTGGAGCTATGCCCATCCGCGCGAAATCATGGACGAGATCGCCGCGACGACGCCGAGCTTCGCCGGCGTGAGCTACGCGCTCATCGATCGCGAAGGCTCGGTGCAGTGGCCCTGCAACGCCGCGGCGCCGACCGGCACGCCGGTCATGCATGTCGACGGCTTCGTGCGCGGCAAGGGCAAGTTCGTCCGCACCGAATACGTGGCAACCGACGAAAAGACCGGGCCGCGCTTCCCGCTGCTGCTGACGACCGGGCGCATTCTCAGCCAGTACAATGTCGGGGCGCAGACCCGCCGCACCGAGAATTCCCGCTGGCACGGGGAGGACCGGCTCGAAATCCACCCGCACGACGCCGAGGAGCGCGGCGTCCGCGACGGCGACTGGGTGCGGCTCAGGTCGCGTTCGGGCGAGACGGCCTTGCGGGCGCTCATCACCGAGCGGGTGGCGCCGGGCGTCGTCTACACCACCTTCCACCATCCCGACACCCAGGCCAATGTCGTCACCACCGACTATTCCGACTGGGCGACCAATTGCCCCGAATACAAGGTCACCGCCGTTCAGGTCGCGCCGGCCAACGGTTTAAGCGACTGGCAGCGCGACTATGCCCTGCAGGTCGCGGCGGCGCGGCGTATCACATCGGCGGAGCCGGCCGAATGAACGTGCCGCTCCCGTTGAAAAGGCTCGCCGGCGAGGCCTATCACGGCGGATGCTGGGGACAGAGCAGCCGCGCCGTGCCGGAGGAGGTGCCGGTCGCGCTGTCGTTTCGCGGCACCACCCACGCGGTGATGATGGCGTCGCCCGCCGACCTTGAGGATTTCGCCCTCGGGTTCTGTCTCGGCGAAGGGCTGATCGGCGCCGCCGCTGACATCGAGGCGATCGATGTCGTGCCGGCGGACGGCGGGATTGACCTGCAGATCCGCCTGGCGCCGGCGCGACAACAGGCGTTCTCGGCTCGGCGCCGGGTTCTCGCCGGTCCGGTCGGCTGCGGACTGTGCGGCGTCGACAGCATCGCGGCGGCGCTGCCGGAACTTTCTCCGGTGACGAGCCGCCTGGTCGTTTCGACAGCCGACATCGCCGGGGCGGTGGCCGCGCTCGCGGCGGCGCAAAGGCTCAACGCCGAGACGCGCGCCGTCCATGGCGCCGGCTTTTTTGTTCCCGGCGTCGGGCTCGTCGCCGTCCGCGAGGATGTCGGCCGCCATAATGCCCTCGACAAGCTCGCTGGCGCCCTGATGCGGGCCGGCGTCGATGGGGCGACGGGGGCTGTCGTGCTGTCGAGCCGCGTCTCGCTCGACCTCGTCGTCAAGACAGTGCGGCTCGGCGCGCCGCTGCTCGTGGCGGTTTCGGCGCCGACGGCGCTATCGGTCGAGGTCGCCGATCGGGCCGGCATTACCCTCGTCGCGGTCGCGCGCGGTAGCGATTTCGAACTCTTCAGCCACCCCGACCGCATTGGCGCGGAGCGCCGCTCCGATGTCGCCTGACAAGCTCGTGCGCATGGCCAACCAGATCGCCCGCTTCTTCGCGACGGGCGCCGACGGCGATCCGGCCGAGGCGGTGGCCGGCCACATCAACGCCTTCTGGGAGCCGCGCATGCGCCGGCAACTGCTTCGCCTCGGTGAAGCCGATCTCGCCGCGCTCGACCCGCTGGTCAAGGAGGCGCTCAAGAAGGTGCACCTGCCGGCTTGAGCCGGTTCTGGCGAGGCGGCGCCCGCAGGGGCAGGCGCTAGCCCTGGTCCGTACCCTTGATCACCTCCCAGCGGTTCTGCTGGGTGATGAGGGCGCGGATATAGGCCATGTTGTTCTCGACCTGATCGGCCGGCAGTTCGCGGGCATAGAGGGCGCGCGCCTCGTCGAAGCGGCCCTGCAGCCCGATGACAAGGGCGAGGTTCTGCCGGATCTGGCTGGTCGCCGTCGACATTGACACAGCGAGCCGCAGGTGTTGCTCGGCCGTCGTCAGGTCGTTGGTCATGGCATAGGAGAGCCCGAGATTGGCCTCGAGCGACGCCTCGCCCGGCGCCGTCACCTGCGCCTGGCGATAAAGCGCACGCGCCTCGTCGTTGCGACCCATCTGGTCGAGAATGGCACCCTTCACCGACAGGGCGTTCCAGTCCGGACGGGCTGGATCGATGGTACCGTCGACGACGTTGAGGGCCTGTTCGAACTGGCCGTTCGAAGCGAGCGCCTTGGCATAGGCGATGCGCACATTGGCGTCAGCGCCGGCCAGCGACATCGCCTGTTCCATGACGGCAACGGCCTGCCCCGGCTGGGCGGCGGCGCGAAGGGCGGCAGCGAAGTGAATGGCGGTTCGTATGTCGCGCGGATTGCCCTTGTAGCGGGCGCCGAGCTGAACGACCGCCGACTGGGTTTGAGCCGGCGACAGGCCGGAATAGTCGGGCAGATCGACCGCGGTCGAGGCGCGATTGGTGGCGCAGGCAGAGAGGACAAGGACCGCGCCCGCCGCCAGCACGAGCATCCTCAGGGACTTGGCGCGGAAAACGCGGAACTCGGACACTTCGCTACTCCTCGGCGGCAGGCTCACACCAACACCTCGGAAATAGATGATTAACCCTAACACGCGGTTAAATCGGCGATTGAGCGCGGCTTTTGGTTGACTCTGTCAATCTTATGTTTGATATTGTCAATGAATTGGATCGCCAGCCGCCATGACCGAAACCGCCGACCAGATCGCCGCCATCCGCGCCTTCAATCGTTTCTATACCCCGGTGATCGGGCTGCTCGACGAAGGCATCCTCAAGAGCCCATTCACGCTCGGCGAGGCGCGGATTATCCACGAAATCGGCAAGCTCGATCGCCTGACCTCGGCCGCCCTGTCGCGCCTGCTTGGCATGGACCCCGGCCAGTTGAGCCGGCTGACGACCAGGCTCATCGACAAAGGGTTTCTGGTCATGCGGCCCAGCACCGAAGACGGGCGGGCCAGCATTCTCGTCCTGACGCCGAAGGGCGATGCCGCCGCGGCGGGACTCAACGAGCTGAGCGACGCCGCCGCCCTCGCCCTGATAGAGCCGCTGGCTCCGGCCGAGCGGCAGGCGCTGGCGTCGGCCATGGCAATCATCCGCCGCCTCTTGACGCGCGAGCCGGTTGACGCCTTGGTGCTGCGCGACCATCGCATCGGCGAGCTCGGCTGGCTCGTATATCGCCAGGGCCTGCTCTATCACGAAGAACAGGGGTGGAACGGCGAATTCGAGGCGCTGATCGCCCGCATCTATGCCGAGTTCGCCCAGGCGCCCGAGACGCCGCCGAAACGGCTTTGGATCGCCGAACGCGACGGAGCGGTGGCTGGCTCGGTCTTCATCCTGCCGAAAGTCGACGATCCACGCGTGGCGCAATTGCGCATGCTCTATGTCGAGCCATGGGCGCGCGGCCTCGGCATCGGACAGCGGCTTGTCGGCGAGGCGGTGGCCTTCGCCCGCGCCTCGGGCTACCGCCGCATCATGCTGTGGACCCAGGATTGCCTCGCCTCGGCGCGCCGCATCTACCAGGGCGCTGGCTTCGCGCTCGTCCGCGAGGAGCGGCACCATTCTTTCGGCGCCGATCTTAATGGCCAGTTCTGGGAACTGGACCTCAGGGCGTAGCGCCGGCGCCGCCGGGCGGCCTTGTCAATTGCGTCGGGTGCGGTCGCAAAGCCGCCTCGCGGATTGCCGGCTCTAGGTCATGTCATGTTTTGATGTAATCAAAACGCATGACCTAAGTTTTTAAGCTGTCGCATGTTCGAACCGGAAAAGCGGTCTCCACTTTTCCTGACCATGCTCTAGTAGCCCGCCCTCCGATCGACGAGGTTTGGCAAGGGCTTGCCGGCCTCATGGTCGCGGATGACGGCGGCGAAATAGGCGGCGCCGGCCGCGGGATCGGAGACGGCGGCGACGTGGGGCGTCAGGCGGCAGTTGGAGAGGTCCCAGAGCGGGCTTTCCGCCGCCAGCGGCTCGACCTCGAAGACGTCGATGCTTGCGGCGCCGAGCGTGCCGTCGGCGAGCGCCGCGACGAGATCGGCGATCAACGAGATGGCCGCCGCGCCCGGCGTTGATCACCGCCGGCCCGCCTGGCAGCACGCCGTGGCGCAAGCGCGCGAACAGGCGCCGGTCGAGGATGCCCCGCGTCGCCGGCGTCAGCGGCAAAAGGCAGACGAGAATGTCGGTGCCGGCGAGAAACAAGTCGAGCCCGGCGAGCCCGGCAAAGCCGGCGACGCCCTCGATGTCCCGGGGCGTTCGGCTCCAGCCCCGGCAGCTAAAACCCAGGGCGCAGAGCGCCGTCAGCGCCGCGCTGCCGAGGACGCCGAGCCCCATCACCCCGACGGTCACCTCCTCGGCGCGCGGCGGCACACGCTCGATCCAGCGCCGGGCGGACTGGGCGGCGCGGAAATGGCTTTCGAGCCGGGTATGCGCCAGAACCTCGGCGACGACATAGTCGCGCATGCGATAGGTGAGATCGGGGTCGACGAAGCGCACGACCGGCGCGTCAGCCGGCAGGCCCGGATGGGCCAGCAGCGCGTCGACGCCGGCGCCGTAACTGAGAACCGCTTTCAGGCGGTCGAGACCGGCAAAGGCGTCGGGCGCCGGCTTCCAGGCCAGGATATAGGAAATGTCCGCGGGATCGAACGGCTCGGCACGGCCATGGACCGCGAACGTACCGAGCAGGGGGCGCAGCCGCCGCGCCCAGGCGGCTTCGTCGACGCCATCGAGATGAAGCAGAAGGCTCATCCACACCCTCTAAAGCAGGCCTGGTTCAACTTGAACCGGTCGACCTGCTCTATTTCTTTGTTTTGTCGCGTGTCCGAACCGGAAAACCGTCTCCACTTTTCCCGGACACGCTCTAAAGGCGAAGGCCGCGCCTTGTCCGCGCGGCCCTTGAGAAACGGAGGCGGCGCCGTACCGTCAGTTTGCGGCCGGCACGGCACTGCCGGCAGCCGGGGTCGCCGCGTCGGTGGTCGGCGCAGCACCATCGGTCGCCGGGGCAGCAGTGGGTGCCGTCGCGTCGGTCGCCGGCGCACCTTCGGTGACGGGGTTGGCGCCGGTGCCCGCAGGCGCGGCGGCGTCGGCAGGCGCTTCCGTCGCTGCCGGGAACGGCACCGGATCGCTCGACAATGTCTGCAGATAGGCGAGGAGATTGGCGCGGTCCTTTTCCGAGGCGCAGGCCGCCAAAGCCCATCTTGGTGCCGGGCGCGTAGGCCTTGGGATTGGTGATGAAGGTGTTGAGGCCCTCGTAAGTCCAGTTGCCGTGTTCGGCGGCGAGCTTTTTCAGCGCGTCGGAATAGGAGAAATCCGAGATCGAGGCGATTGGGCGGCCAACGACGCCAAAAAGGTGCGGGCCCGTCTTGTTGCCCTCGCCTTCCCCGAAGTTGTGGCACGAGATGCACTTCTTGACGACCTTGGCGCCGGCCTCGGCCGAAGCGTTGGCCAGCAGCACCGGCAACGGCGTCGCCGCGGCTTCCGGCTTGGCACTGGCGGTCTCGCCGCCTTCCGGTTCGGGCAGGGCGTAACCGCCGCCGTCGCTGTGCCGCGGGGCATAGATCGCCTCGGCCAGAAAACCGATCCCCATGACGAACAAAAGCGTGCCGAGGATGGCACCGACGATTTTGTTCACTTCGAATGAATTCATATCCGGTCTCTCCGCATATGGCCTCTCCTACGGCGGGCCACATGCCGCCGGTTTCCGGGCACCCCTCATCGGCGGCGGCCGAAGCCGCCGCAAGTGCGCGGCGGAACATATCGACAAGCCATGCGGGGCGCAACCGGGATTGCCGGCCCCAACGGCCCGGGAGTGGCGCTTTTGCGCGGCTTTGCGGCTTTCGCCGGGCGGGACGGCGGTTTGCCGTCGATTCGTTTGACAGCCCTTTGGCGCGGTGACAAGTAGGGCCGCTTTGTCGGAGTGCTCCAGCATGACTCGCAAGATCGCCTTTCAGGGCGAATTGGGGGCGTTCAGCCACCAGGCCGTCGCAACCGTTTTTCCCGAGGACGAACCCCATTCCTGCGTGACCTTCGAGGACACCATCGGCGCGGTGCAGTCGGGCGCGGCCGAACTTGCCATGGTGCCGGTCGAAAATTCGCTCTACGGGCGCATCGCCGATATCCACCACCTGCTGCCCCAGAGCGGTCTCTACATCATCGCCGAGCACTTCCAGCCGATCCGCGATGAACCTGCTCGGCGTCCCCGGCGCGCGCCTTGAGGACGTCACGCTCGGTGCAGAGCCTCAACGTCGCGCTGGGGCAATGCCGCCGCTTCATCGCCGAACACGGGTTGCGGACCATCAGTTCGGTCGATACCGCCGGCTCGGCCCGCGAGGTCGCCGAACGCGGCGACAAGAGCGTCGGCGCCATCGCCTCGCGCCTGGCCGGCGAAATCCACGGCCTGACTCTGCTTGCCGCCAACATCGAGGACGCGGCCCACAACACCACGCGCTTTCTCGTCATGTCGCGTCAGAAAATCACTCCGCCGGCCGGAGTTGGTCCGGTCAAGACGACCTTCATTTTTCGGGTGCGCAACGTGCCGGCAGCGCTCTACAAGGCCATGGGCGGCTTTGCCACCAACGGCATCAACATGACCAAGCTCGAGAGCTACATGGTCGACGGCTCGTTCACCGCCACCCAGTTCTACGCCGATATCGAAGGCCACCCCGACGATCGTGGCGTACAGTTCGCCTTTCAGGAACTGGAGTTCTTCACCGATCTGTTCCAGGTGCTCGGCGTTTATCCCAAGGCCAGGGTGCAGGGCGCCGGTCCGCGCGCCTGACGCGCAGTCCCGCGCCGGACAGCCATGGCGCGCGCCGCCAGGACAGCGCGCGCCCGGTCGGCGCTACCTGATCGCTGCGGTCGCCGCCTTCATGATGGCGAGGCCGGCCTTGTAGCTTTCGAGCCAGACGGCATAGCCGGCGACGTCGACCGGGTCGGGCGACGCGACGTTGAGCGCTGCCTTGGCAAACACCTTCCGGCCGAGATAGTCCCCGAGCGGCATTTTGGCGCCGGTGCGCAGGTATTCGGCGAGCACGGCGATGCCCCAGGCGCCGCCTTCGCTCGCGGTCTCACCGACGCTGACCGGCGCGCCGATCGCCGCCGCCAGAAGGCGCTGCGCGACGCCGGCGGTCCTGAACATGCCGCCATGCGCGAACATCGAATTCGAGCTTCACGCCTTCGCCATGCAGCACGTTCATGCCGAGGCTCAGCGTGCCGAAGGCGGCGTAGAGCTGGGTGCGCATGAAATTGGCGAGGGTGAGGCGGCTTCCGGGCGTGCGTACGACCAGCGGACGACCCTCGGTGAGGCCGGTGATCGGCTCGCCGGCGAGATAATTGTAGGCGAGCAGCCCGCCGCCGTCCGCCTCGCCGGCAAGCGCCGCGCCAAAGAGCGCGCCGAACACGGCGTTGGCGTCCGCTTTGGCCCCGATGCGCCGCGGCGAACTCGGTGAAGACGCCCGCCCAGGTCGCCGAGTTCGCTGGCGCCATTGTTGCAATGAACCATCGCCACCAGATCGCCGCGCCGGCGTGGTGACGATGTCGAGTTCCTCATGCACCGACGTCAGCGGCTTCTCGAGCACCACCATCGCGAAGATCGACGTGCCCGCGCTGATGTTGCCGGTGCGCTGGCGCGACGGCATTGGTCGCGACCATGCCGGTGCCGGCGTCGCCCTCGGGCGGACAGACCGGCGCACCCGGCTGAAGCGTGCCGGTCGGATCGAGCAGACGGGCGCCGTCCGCGGTCAGCGTTCCGGCGTCCTCGCCGGCGACGAGCACCTTCGGGCAGCAGCGCGGCGGCGTCGAGACCCGGTCTGTTGCGCGGCGACCAGTCTCGCCGAAGCGCTTCAGCATCGGCGCGTCATAGTCGGTGGGTGGCCGGATCGATCGGGAAACATGCCCGACGCGTCGCCGACGCCGAGCACCTTGCGGCCGGTGACGCGCCAGTGCACGAAACCGGCGAGCGTCGTGATGAAGGCGAGACGCGCGACGTGGGGCTCCTTGTCGAGGACCGCCTGGTAGAGGTGCGAGGCCGACCAGCGGAGCGGGAAGTTGAAGCCGAGCGTCGCGGTCAGTTCGGCGGCGGCACGCTCCGTATTGGTATTGCGCCAGGTGCGGAACGGTACGAGCAGGCGTGCCGTCGGCGTCGAACGGCAGATAGCCGTGCATCATCGCCGAAAATCCCGAGGGCTCCAACGCGCGTGAGCGTCACGCCATAGCGCTTTTCGACATCGGCCATCAGGCGCGCGACCGCGTCCTGGAGGCCGGCCCAGATCGCCGTCTCCGGAATAGGTCCAGAGGCGATCGACGAACTGGTTCTCCCAGCCGTGACTGCCCGAGGCGAGCACCTGATGATCGGGCCCGATCAGGCACGCCTTGATGTTGGTCGAGCCAAGCTCGATGCCGAGAGACATACGGCCCTCGGCAATCGCGGCGGCCGCGTCGATATCCTGCTGCGTCATCGCTGACTGCCTCCCTGTTCCGACTTTGGGGCGCGCGGCCGTGGTTTGCCCAGCCGCCGCTTGGCCCGTTCGTCGCTTCTGGCTACGCCGGCCGTTGCGGCGGGACAAGCCTCAAACGGCCTGCGACAGCCGTCGTGCGGCCTCTTGTCTCGAACGCAACGGGCCATGCCGTTCGGTCCGCTCCGGATCGAGCGGCATGGATGATCCGCTTTGTCGTATCCGGGTGCATTCGGCTGCGTTTTGTCATAAATTCCCTGAATAATAATAATGGTAGGAGGATCGTAGGGAATGCAGCATTCCGCTAATGACATGGACGATCAGGGCATTTTCTTACTTTAACGTCATCTATGGGCAGAATAAGCTAAGGATTTTATTTATTTTTTGAACTTCGTTCATTTTTTGCTCGCCCAAAATTTTTCTTTTACTTTCTTTTAGCCGTAAAAGAAAGTAACAAAGAAAAGCGGCCGCAACCGAGCGAAAATTACAAATTCAATTCGCGATAGCGATAAGATGAAATTTCGCGAGCTCGCCGAAGGCAAATGATAACTTAACCCATTCCCTTCGCCCGCTACACATGCCATATTGGCGCTACGGGAATGGCTTAAGTTCGCACCATTTGCGGTTGTCCTGCGCACCGCTGCTAATAATGAAATGTTTTAAAAATGCAGGGTCATTGCGAGGAGCCGGCGTAAGCGGGCGACGAAGCAATCCCAACTTCACGGTACTAAGGCAATTAGAACCAATCCTTTAACCACGGCTTTTAAGCCGTGGTTAACAACCAGGATTAAACTAGCGCCGGAGCAAAAAGCATTTCAGTTGAATGAACGGAGTACCGGCGCAACGGAGATGAAAGCATTGCAAAAAAGGGTAGTGACGCTTTTAGAAAGCACGGTCATTGCGAGGTTCCCGCGTTAGCGGGAGCCGAAGCAATCCCAACTTCCCGGCACTGAGGCAATTGGAACAAATCCTTTAACCACGGCTTTTAAGCCGTGGTTAAAAACCGGCCTTAAACTAGCGCCGGAGCAAAAAGCATTTCAGTTGAATGAACGGAGTACCGGCGCAACGAAGATGAAAGAATTGAAGATCAGACCCCTGGAACCAACCCACATCACACCTTTACTATAATAATGGAACCGCTCCGCGGTTGTTATATTTTGTGTTATTGTCGTTACTAGAATAATGAAACCGCTCCGCGGTTGTTATATTTTGTGTAATTGTCGTTACTAGAATAATGAAACCGCTCCGCGGTTGTTATATTACGTGTAATCGCATTTGCTAAAATGATAAAACCGCTCCACGGTTGTTATATTTTTTGGCATCCTGCCTGATTAAAACTGAGAGGCGGTTTCATTAGTATTGCGATTTAGCCCTGGTCACAACATTGAACCGCGGAGCGGTTCCACCATTATAGGCATATAGGTCAGGTCACAATTTGAACCGCGGAGCGGTTCCATCATTATAGAGCATAAAACCAGATACCAAAACCGAAACCACGGCTTTTAAGGCGTGGTAAACAATCGGGATAAAACTAGCGATGGAGCAGGAACTTTTTAGGATCAGGATCTTGTACCGGCGCAACGGAGATGAAAATATTGCATGTCGAGATCAGGCCGTAGGCCTTAAATACTTTCGCCATGGGTAAGCCGAGGCACGAGGCGCAACCCATGGCAGGGGAAAGACTCTCATCTTAAGCTCCGTAGGAGCGGAATAAGGCTAAGGGTCAATTATTATTTTACTTTCTTTTTACGCAAAAAGAAAGTAACAAAGAAAAGGCGCCGGAAACGATAAGTTCAGTCTGTTTCTACACCCGCTACACAAAGCCTTAAACGCGCTACGAAACAGACTGAAGTTGGCTTCGCCGAGCTCGTCAGGCTGAAGCCTTCCTCGGTTCGCACCATTTGCGGTTGTCCTGCGCACCCATGCTAATAATGTAACGCTTTTAGAACGTACGGTCATTGCGAGGTTCCCGCGTTAGCGGGAGCCGAAGCAATCCCAACTTCCCCTGTACTAAGGCAATTAGAACATATCAATTAACCACGGCTTTTAAGCCGTGGTCTTAAGTTTGGCATTTAACTAGATAAATGTATTAAATTTTCGAAAAAAAAGTGTGATTAGATAGCCCTGGTCGCATTTTTTGTTTTATATTTGTATCTAGTTATATAACTAGTTATCTTAATTACTATGGGATTTCCTACTAAGATTCAGCTCATAAAGCGAGCTAAAAGTGAACAGTGGTACATCAACTTTCCTTCCGCCATTGCTCAGGCCATGGAGTTTGAGCGGGGAGAGGTAGTTGAATGGATAATTGAAGACAAACAAAGGTTGATTCTCAAGCGAGACGACTCAACTTCAGGGTCCGAGAAAAAAAAACCTCAGACGGATCTTTGATTGATGAGTTTGATTTGCTAATAAATCAATGTTCTGAAGCATTTAAGCAGGATAGTGCATGGAAGAGGGGACGGGATCTTGCTTTTGGTGCTCTCGCCTGTATGGGTAGACATACACTTACAGGAATGTTAACAGCTAGTGGAAAACAGTTCATGGATTGGTCATCTGCCTATCGGTTATTTAGTCTTCAGCGAGTAGATACCTCCAGGCTTTTTGATGTGGTCCGCTCAGGGGTACTACAGGAATTGGGGTCTCAAGAAATGATAGTAGCTCATATGGATGATACAATATTGAAAAAAACAGGAAGAAATATTCCTGGAACAGCATGGCGCAGAGATCCATTGGGACCGCACTTTCAAACCAATTTTATTTGGGGCCAGCGATTCCTGCAAATCTCTATGGCATTGCCGGATCATCAAGGATGCTGTCAGTCCAGAGCTATCCCCATTGATTTTCATCACTGTCCAACAGTAAAAAAGCCACGTAAAACAGATGGCGAACCTGCATGGAAAAACTACAGAGAACAAAAGCAGAAATTAAGATTAAGCAAACAAGGCTGCGAACGACTTAAACAACTTCGCAGTTCGTTGGACAAACAGGGTGTTAATGAAAAACAACTCATAGTAAGCGTTGATGGGAGCTACACAAACTCAGAAGTATTAAAGAATTTGCCACAACGGGTTACCCTGATCGGGCGCATTAGAAAAGACACAAAATTATATTTACCCCCTGATGGACAAGCCGATTTAGGAAGAAAACGTGTTTATGGAGCCAAATTGCCAACGCCAGAACAGGTCAGACAGTCAGACCAATACACTTGGGAAGAAGTAAATGCCTGGGCTGCCGGGAAGGTACATAAGTTCAATGTCAAAGTAATAAAAAATACAAGGTGGCGATCAGCAGGACAAAAACACAACTTACAACTGGTGGTAATAAGACCTCTAGGCTATAGACTCACCAAGTCATCAAAGATACTTTATCGTGAACCGGCTTACCTTGTATGTACAGACAATGATCTTAGCATCGAGGAGCTTCTTCAGGGTTATCTGTGGCGTTGGGAAATTGAAGTAAACTTTAGGGAAGAGAAAACTTTGCTAGGTTGCGGGCAGGCTCAGGTAAGAAATCCGGAATCAGCTCAGAGTGTTCCAGCTTTTATATCTGCTATATATGCAATGCTTCATCTTGCATCCTACAGATCGCTTAAACTATCTAATCAGATAATGCTGCCACGTCCTAAATGGTATCAAAGAAAGGAAGGGAAACGACACTCAACAGGGGATATAATTAATAACTTAAAGGCTCAGGCTTGGGCTAAAAATACCGGCATGAATTTCTCCGGCTTCGTGAATCATGAATTGAAATCGCGAAGCCACAGAAATATGGTTAACCCCTGTACCTCAGCTATGTTTTATATGAGAAACTAAAGCAATCCCAACTTCCCGGCACTGAGGCAATTAGAAAAAATCCTTTAACCACGGCTTTTAAGCCGTGGTAAACAATCGGATAAAACTAGCGCCGGAGCAGGAAACTTTTTAAGAGGAGGGTCTTGTACCGGCGCAACGGAGACGAAACCATTGCAGGTTGAGATCAGGCCGTAGGCCTTGAATACATTAGCCATGAGTAAGCCGAGGCACGAGGCGCAACCTAAACTGATGAAACCGCTCCGCGGTTGTTATAATACGGGTAATCGTATTTGCTAAAATGATGTAACCGCTCCGCGGTTGTTATATTTCGGGTAATCGCATTTACTAAAATGATAAATCAGCTCCTCGATTACTATATTTTGTGTTATTGCTGTTACTAGAATAATGGAACCACTCTGCGGTTGTTATATTTTGTGGCATCCTGCTTGATTAAAACCGCGGAGCGGTTCCATCATTATAGACATACAAGTCAGTCACAATTTGAACCGCGGAGCGGTTCCATCATTATAGAACATAAAAACTGATGCCAAAACAGAAACCACGAATTTTAAGCCGTGGGAAAAACCAAGGTTAATAGGCTTCAGAGCCTCCCAACCCCCCGAAAGGGGGGCTGAAATCCAGTAATTTTTTAAAGTCCTGGTGGGTATTGGGGGTTAAAGGGGGTCTATCACAAGGGCCTCCCTGATTGAAGGCTTATTAATGCCCAGCGAATTATCAGATCCTAAAAGGAAATCATTAGCTATAGTTTGTATTGCATTGCTTATGATGTTGATATCGACTGGAAGAACATGCCAGTCGACTTCCTGAAATACCAGTACCGGAAAACTCTTGATGCGTTTTTCAACATCAATTTCGTTGATAATCACCTTGTTTTTTGCTTCACTGAAGACCTCTAACCAATTAAATGAATATTGGCGTGACAGAGCGTAAATATCAAAAACATCCTTAGGCTCATCGCGGCTTGCAATGGCAGTGAGTTTATTTGTCAGGATATTGAGAGGCGTATCAATATAACCATACTGGTACCTGTTAGGAATACCGCACCGGTAGGCAATGTCGTTTACAAATTCTATTTTAAGCACACTTTGTTCATCTTCAATATAATACCTGACATAATCATTAAAAATAATGCTTTCGTTCTTCAATAATAAAAAATTCCTGCTGAGGACTTTCTCAATATCCTTAATTAAGAAATGGAAAGCTTCACTTTTGTTTAAGAAGAAATCCAGATCCTCACTATAACGGTGGTTAAGATAAAACCTTCCCAAAGCCGTACCCCCGGTCAGGTAGAAATCAGACAGAACCGGTTTTAGGGCAAGAAGTATCTTATCCTGAATCTGATAAAGTTTCCTGTAATCTATTCCTGACATATTCATATTGATTCTTAATCGACTCCGGCCACAGCGCCCCTATTATTTCGTCGGTGAGCATTTCTTTTACCTGTTCAACAGGTAATAGCTGAATAATGGTGAACCATGGTAAACCTGAAAGTATTTTAACAAACAACTTTTCACGGGTATAATGACCGGCTATTTCTATTTTACCAGCGAGCAGATTTTCCGTTTCGTCGGTAGAAATGGAGTAATCCCACATTATCGACTGCAATGCTTTATGTCGTTGCTGTTCGTCCATTAATGCGATTGCAAATTACTCTCAAATGTACCATTATTTTACTTCCTTTTTGCACAAAATGATCTTTGTTCATTTTTTGATCGCCCAAAATTATTCTTTTTACTTTCCTTTACCCGTAAAAGAAAGTAACAAAGAAAAGGGGGCCGAGCGTAAAAAATTTGCCCAGTGGAGGGCCGAGCGTTAATAAAACACCCTGTGGGTGTTTTTAGCGAGGAGCCAGATTGCAGCGATGGCATCGATGGAGCCAGCCTGCAGGGGAGATTTGTGGTGGAGCCGTAAACGATAAGTTCAGTCTGTTTCTACGCCCGCTATACAAACCTTAAACGCGCTACGAAACAGACTGAAGTTGGCTTCGCCGAGCTCGTCAGGCTGAAGCCTTCCTCGGTTCGCACCGTTTCCGGATTGCTTGCGCACCCCACTGTATTATGCTACTCTTATGAAGGGTCATTGTGAGGATCCCGCGTTAGCGGGACCCGAAGCAATCTCAACCTCCCTGTACTAAGGCCATTAGAACATATCAATTAACCACGGCTTTTAAGCCGTGGTAAACAAGCGGGATAAAACTAGCCGCCGGAGCAGGAAACTATTTTAGGATACAGGATCTTGTACCGGCGCAACGGAGATGAAAACATTGCAAGTCGGATCAGGCCGTAGGCCTTGAATACATTAGCCATGGGTAAGCCGAGGCACGAGGCGCAACCCATGGCAGGATAAAGACTCTCATCTTAAGCTCCGTAGGAGCGGAATAAGACTAAGGGTCTTGTTTATTTTTTGCTCGCGCAAATTTATTATTTTACTTTCTTTTACCCGTAAAAGAAAGTAACAAGAAGAACCGAATTCTCGCGTAGCGGATGAGCTCGCGAAAAACGAAAAGTTAAGTCTGTTTCTACACCCGCTACACTAAGCCTTGATGGCGCTACGAAACAGACTTAACTTCGCACCGTTTCCAGATTGCCTGCGCACCGCCAAATACTTAAATTCTTTACAACTATAATCATATGAAGTTTAGGGTCATTGCGAGGATCCCGCGAAAGCGGGAGCCGAAGCAATCCCAACTTCCCTGTACTAAGGCAATTAGAACATATCAATTAACCACGGCTTTTAAGGCGTGATAAAACCAGGGTTAATGGGTCTCAGAGACCCCCCCAAACCCCCCCAAGGGGGGGCTGAAATCCAGTAATTTTTTAAAACCCTTTATAGAGGACCGAGCGTTATAAAATTAGCCTGCCTACCGGCGGCAGGCGTTAATAAAAAACCCTGTGGGTATTTTTAGCGAGGAGCCAGATTAGGATCAGGATCTTGTACCGGCGCAACGGAGATGAAAGCATTGCAAGTCGAGATCAGGCCGTAGGCCTTAAATACTTTAGCCATGGGTAAGCCGAGGCACGAGGCGCAACCCATGGCAGGGGAAAGACTCTCATCTTAAGCTCCGTAGGAGCGGAATAAGGATAAGGGTCAATTATTTTTTACTTTCTTTTAACCGTAAAAGAAAGTAACAAAGAAAAGCGGCTGGAAACGAAAAGTTAAGTCTGTTTCTACACCCGCTACACTAAGCCTTGATGGCGCTACGAAACAGACTTAACTTCGCACCGTTTCCAGATTGCCTGCGCACCGCCAAATACTTAAATTCTTTACAACTATAATCATATGAAGTTTAGGGTCATTGCGAGGATCCCGCGAAAGCGGGAGCCGAAGCAATCCCAACTTCGCGGTACGAAGGCAAATAGAACAAATTATTCACCGATAGATCAGTGCATGGCTGTTTCCGGGTTGCTGCCACATAACTATTAATAATGGCCGATTTCACACCCCTCTCCGGTATTGTATCCACCTTCTTAAAAACGGATCATCAATCGAGTAAACAGAGTTATCCTTTGTAATCATTCCTTTTTTCATTAATCGTCTGAGGGTGCTGAACACTGTGCTGGCCGCTCCGGTACCATATAGCCTGCTGAACTCGTCAGTAAGTGGAGAGATATCAGTGGAAGACATTCCGCTCAGGACCATCATATCAGTCCGGTTCAAGGTATTCCAAAGCAATTCAAAATCATTATCATGGCTCATTACAATCTCATCTGCAGCCGATTCTACAACATCTGAATAAGAAGCCGGACGGTACAACAACTCCCAAACCATGAAAGCCAATTGTTGTGTATAATATGGGTGTGATCTGGTAATTTTGAGTATGGCTTCTGAAACAGATCCTGCATTTTCGACAACTCCGGTGAACCTGTATTCAAGGAACAGCTTGAATTTTTCCTCAGGTATTTTTCCAAGTACAATGAGGAATCCAAACCTGTAGAAAGGTGAATCTTTCTTCTCGAAAATTTCCCTTATCATTGATTCACTACTTCCCATAAATACATAATTGACCTTTTTGTGAGTTTGCAAAACAGACCGGAGCATCCGGTCGAGGACAGAGTTGACCCTGAAAATATCCTGGAATTCATCAAGCACAACAATGATCTTTTCATCTTCTTTACCAAGCTTTTCGATGAGGTTCAGGACATCCTCGAGTGGTGCTAGATCTTTGGAACCTGGTTTAAATGTTATTTCGGCTTCACCTGTTACCGGGTTCAGGTTGACCGTAGGTATCAACCGGAAAGATTTTATATAACCTTTCAGCTTCTGCATAGGGAAGATGCGGTATATCCTTTTTAGCAGTTGCGCAGCAAAATCCTCTTCTGAAATTACAAGCTGCATATCGAGGTAAACATAACGTCGTTCTGATTCCTTAAGGATCTTCCTGATCAGGCTTGTCTTGCCAAATCGTCTTGGACTGATGATAATAAGGTGATTTTCGCTGTTTAAGTAGGAACCTATTTGGGTTAGTTCATCTTCCCGGTCAGTGAAATATTCACCATCTACAACAGTTCCGAATTTGAACGGGTTATCTTTCATACTTTTACGATATAATTCGTTACGAAAATATTCGCAAACAAAGGTATGAATAATTTCGGAATAGGATTCGGGGGAAATGGTCAATTTTTGCTCGCCCAAAATTATTATTTTACATTCTTTTACCCGTAAAAGAACCGAGGGGTTGATTAAAAGGCTTTTATTTGCAGACAGTTTTTCAACCCCGAGCTCGACGAAGTCAAAGTAACAAAGAACCGAATCCCGCTTCAGCGGGATGAGCTCGCGAACGAAGTGAGCAAAAGCGGCCGGAACCGAACGAAAATTACAAATTCAATTCGCGATAGCGATAAGATGAAATTTCGCGAGCTCGCCGAAGGCAAATAATAACTTAAGCCATGCCCTGCGCCCGCTACACATGCCATATAGGCGCTACGGGCATGGCTTAAGTTCGCGCCATTTCCGGTTGTCCGCCGCACCTCTGCTAATAATGTAACACTCTAGGAATATAAGGTCATTATGAGGATCCAGCGGATGTAGGGACCCCGGTTCGCACCGTTCCCGGGTTTGCCATGGTACCGCCCTCTACAAGGCCTATACATATAAGTAATCATCATTCTCTTGATATATTTTCCGCGTATAAGATTTGAACCAGAAAAATGGTTCTTTAAACCCCCTTTAGGGGACCGAGCGTTAAAAAATTGCCCGGTGGAGGGCCGAGCGTTAATAAAACACCCTGTGGGTGTTTTTAGCGAGGAGCCAGATTGCAGCGATGGCAGCGCATCGCCTTCGGCAAGCCTTCGGCGACCGAAGGAAGGGGCCAGCCTGCAGGGGAGAATTGTGGTGGGGGAAGGGGGTGAAACGACAAAAGAAAGTAACAAAGAAAAGCGGCTGGAAACGAAAAGTTAAGTCTGTTTCTACGCCCGCTCCACTAAGCCTTGATAGCGCTACGAAACAGACTTAAGTTCGCAACATTTCCGGTTTGCCTGCGCACCACCTAAGACTTACATTCTTTACAACTAAAAGCATATGAAGTTTAGGGTCATTGCGAGGATCCCGCGTAAGCGGGAGCCGAAGCAATCCCAACTTCCCATGTACTAAGGCAATTAGAACATATCAATTAACCACGGCTTAAAAGCCGTGGTAAGCAATCCCAACTTCCCGGCACTGAGGCAATTAGAACAAATCCTTTAACCACGGCTTTTAAGCCGTGGTAAACAATCGGGATAAAACTAGCGCCGGAGCAGGAAACTATTTAGGATCAGGATCTTGTACCGGCGCAACGGAGATGAAAGCATTGCAAGTCGGGATCAGGCCGTAGGCCTTGAATACATTAGCCATAGGTAAGCTGAGGCACGGCGCACCTTGTACCTGCGACTTTAAGATTGCTTCGTCGTTCCTCCTCGCAATGACGGTACCAATGATGATGAGGTAGTTGCATAATCGCACAATTGCATAGTTCGATTTCAAACAAATCCCGTTATTTAACGTTATCTTTATAAAGGGAATACAACAATGGCAACCAGAACAAAAAATAGAAAATACTTATTATTCTTTTTCCTGATGATTTTCATGATCTTCATGTACTCCTGTGCCGACAGACTATGTTCTGCATACACCGGTCAGGCATACATCGGACATGGCACTCAACCAAAGTCACTTAAGAAGTAACAACTTTTAGAGGTAAGGGCTTTGGGGTTAAGGTTCGGGATGAGATCAGGAAAAATCACTTAGGGGAACACTGACTGCTGCACTACGGATTTGGTCCCTGAGTCCAAAATCCATTGAAATTAATCTGGTATTGGTGATCTTGCAGGTAAAAACAGCCAAATTATTAGCTTCATTCCATACTTCAAGGTCATTAAAAGTTCCCAAAATAATAACGCAAAACCCTCACATTAGCTGTATTTCACAGGGACAGCCTGCAGGGAGGGACTTCTCACCCGACAGTTCGCCCCCGGGAGGAAGGGTCTCCGCACCCCGTTTTACGAGCTGAAACTTCAGTGAAGGCTGGCACTCCGCACCCCCAAAAAAAATATTTTTGTATTTTTTTAAAAATTTCTTTCTTTTTCCATTTTTTTGGCCCCGGGACTTTTTAATATTGTCCTGATATTGTCAATGCAATACACTATTTAGGGAGATTGTGCGGGCGGTTTTTCTGATCATTTGCTTGTAACTAACAGGTATATGTTAAAAGGACATCGCGCATATTATCAACAGGATTCTTTGCCGGCTCCAGGACCGGAAATCCCCATCATTTGTATAAATGCATTAAATCAAGCATTAAATCATACATCATTATATCTGATTTTACTGTGGAGTAGAAATATTGTCTCACTGCATTTAAACACCTCGTGCCTATGAAACAAAACCGACACTTATGTCCGGGGAATAAAAGCAGCCGGTTCCCCGGACCTGCGACAGCGCTGCAAATAAAGAAAATAAATAAAGGGCTTATAACCCGAAGTTCAAATTAAAAATTTTAACATCAATGAAAAAAATAATATCAGCTTTAACTATCTGTCTGTCACTGACAGCCTGTGATAAATATGAATCCGGCCAGATGGAGCCGGCTCCATCAACTAAAAGATTGCTTAACGAATCAGAAACTTTGCTCAGGAACAACCTTGATCAGGCAGCAAAGATCCTTGCGGATGTAATTCAGGATGATGCCGTCATGAGTGAGCTTACAATGCTTTCAGACGAAAGCAGAACCTTTTACAGCCTTTCATTCAGGGATCTTATGGATGTATCCAAAGGACCCGGTGCATCCTTTCAGAACCTCAGGGAAAGGTTCTTGGAAGGAGGAACTTCAACCGGAGCCAAGGGCAGCTGGAGCGATCTGGCAGAGTTCCTGGCAGGCAATGACTGTTATATTTACTGTCCCTACCCCTCAAGCTTTTACCCGAAAGGAACAAACACGTTTACAGTTGCCGGCCATCCGATTGACAACGATATCGAAAACACAGGATACCGTTTCGAAGGCAAAAAGATGATTGAAGTAAAAGTAAATGAAGAGTATGCCGACAAAAACCAGGTAATACTGATAATGCCGAGAAGATCAGGATAATGAGCGATCTTGAATGAAGAATTGGCTATGAAAGCCGTTGGAACCGCTAAACGGATCCAATTTATGAGGTAAAGATCGGTAAAGTAAGATGTGCCAATATTGTGGTGGGATATTTGAAGGAGACACTTGAATTAAGAGTAACTAGGGGATTTCCAGAATACAATATACAAACTGAAGAAGTTGAAGGTACATTCTCGACAGTTATACCGATAAAATATCCAAGGTATATGCTAAAGCAGCAAATAATAATTGGACAGTCCATTCTGAAGGAGGATGGTATACTTGTAAACACATATTTGGGATTCCAATTGGAAAACCTCAAATGCTCAACAATGTATTATGGTGTATGAATATGATCAAGTTAAAGAAATTGGATGTAAGTGCTACAGTTGGATATAAAACAGGATGAGTTAACTGGATCATTGACAGCGATTGCTAAAACAACTTATCGAGGAGAATTGCTTGGATTGCGAATGGGACAGAGATTGGTTTTTTGCAACAAATACCACTTCCAGGTTACGGTGATGATCGTTAAGGATGGTTGGGTTGTAAGAAAAACATGCCCAGCTTTTAAATTAACAATCCTATAAGATACTGATTATTTAATTAAATTAATAGAAACCATCCCTGAGGTCTCGAAACATAGATGGCTTTAAATCTAGCCACTGTCCCAAAATCAAAGACTCATAATAGTGCAAATTATTGTTATTTATCCTATCTGCTTTTTCTGACCTCCGCTGTAAGCAGTCAGATTCTTTAAAGTATTATTTAATTTAAATTATTTCAATGATTTGTCTGATACTTTTGGCGGTGGATGACCTTTTATTAGCGATTTTAAAATTTCAAAGATTGGTATGGTGGAAGCATATCTTTCGGCAATTTTCCAATCACACAGGTTTCAACTATCAGATATTCATTGAAGAAATTAATCAAATCCATTTGACATTCCGTTTGATGAACTGGCAACAATGAAAATCGGTTCAGTATCATGGAATTATAATACCAATTCAAACTAAGGCCCGTTTAATGATTGATATAGTTTGTTGGGTGCGCTTTAAAGCCAAGCTAAAAGTTTATTTTAGATGTATGACTATAGTTACATTTCAAATGATAAAATATTAATTTCCGTATGAAAAGATTATTAGTTGATAAAAGCAAATCATTTTGGATATCAAGTGGGATTTAAATATTTCAGTTCAGTTTTTTTAAAGAAATTGGTGTTCAACTAAATCAAGATTCATGATTTAAGTAATGGCGGCACTTTCTTTTTTGTAGGGGCGGTTTATTTTTCAAACTATAAAATTAATTCTAATGAGATACTTTATAATTATTCATTGGTACTACTCACTGAATATGAATAGTTTGTCACAGGACAAAAAATTTCAATTTCCGTAATGGAGTTGGCTATTACATGGATGTATTTGCGGCCTGTATGATGGCCCAATAATATGGCTTGAAGGTGGGTTTAAATTAAAGACTGGTTTTTATTTTAATGGAAGAATTTCAATGTCAACAATTGATTGGACAATCAGCGAGGGATCTTTTAAGGATTTCAAGACAATACTGAATTAGGCAAATGGTTGATATTACATTTTCAAGGCCTTTTAAGTTAAGAAACCAGAATTACCTTGAACCAGGTGTCGGATTTAAATTAAAGAAGGAATATTTCTTATAGCCCGATTTTTCCTCAAGATATATTCGGGCACTAATATTTGTTAATCCACTTATAGCGACATTTTCTACGAAATCGGTTTTACAATCTGTCTCGACTATTACTATCAGTTCAAAAGCAACTTTTATATAGGTTTGCGTGCAGACTCCAATGTGATCTGGGCGCTGGGTTTTGAAGGCCTTACATTTTCCCCACTCTTCGGCTTCAGGTTTTAGGTTATGGATAATGCATTAGCGGAAAGAAATGGCGTAACGGCGCAACGGCCTAACGGCCTAACGGCAAAATTGCACAATTGCAAAATCGCAAAATTGCATCCTTCTTCAGTGTTTAAAAGAATTAACTCAAATCACTATAATTCTGCAACAACCAGGTTCGGGATTGTTACAATCCAAAAGCGAGAGATTAGATGAGTATTAGCATTGCCATTCCAATAAGACCAATCCGGGTTACTCCAGCCAACCACATTACCAGGGATTTAAGGCATTATTTGTCCGGAAGCCAATCTGAAAGTAATTGGGCTGAAGCCCCTTGTTCACGGGAGTTTATACTTCTCCGCCTTAAAAGACGGAGTTTGAGGATTTTAGAAATATGTACCCATTTCCGAAAGATGAAATTCAAAGTTTGTGGTTCACATTATAAATCAATTAAGGGATCTTTAATTCTATTATTATTCCTTATTAAAATAAAAGGTAAATATTCACTATCTATGGGTAATCCAAAAAATCCAACTTTTAAGGTGGAGCGCAGAAATGCTTCAGCCGCGGGTAATCCGACAGCTCCTCGCTTTAATGAGAAAGAAAGAAAAGTACCAACTTTGACTAATCACATAATTCCGTGCTTCTCTGAGGAAGGAGAAACTGACTCAACTTTGAATAATCCTTTAACTCCACCCTTTAAGGAGGAAGGAAAAACTTTGACTTCTCTTATAACGCCGCCATTTAGGGAAGATAGACAAACTTTGAATAATCCTATAACTCAGCGTTTTAGGATGAAGTTTGGAAATTCAAAATCAATTGATAGTCCATTAACTCAGACCTTTAATGTAGAGAGCAGAAACAGCTTGACCAGGAATAATCGTTCAGCTCTGCCCTTCCAGGAGGAAGAAAAAATAGTATCAGTTTTGACTAATCCTATTACGCCACGCTTCAAAGAGGGAGGAGAAACAGACTCAACTTTGAATAATCCTATCGTTTCGCTTTTTAAGGTGGAAGGGAAAATAGCTACGACTTTTAATAATCCTATAACTCCGCCTTTTAAGGCGGAGGTGTGGATACTGATGAATAACCGGGCTTTAGCCCATAAATTTTAAAATAATGGCATATGTTAAAATGTGGGTCCACTGTGTATGGGGCACAAAAAACCATGTTCCCATTTTAATCAATGGGAAAAAGTATGATATCATCACACATATCCGCACCAATGCAGAGTCAAAGGGTATCTATATTGATTTTGTAAATGGGCATTCCGAACATCTTCACTGTCTGTTATTACTGAGATGTGATTACACTCTGTCATTTGTTATGCAGATGATAAAAGGTGAGTCGTCACACTGGATAAATAAAAATAAAATCATAAAGGGAAAATTTGAGTGGGCTGATGAATATTATGGTGCGTCTGTCAGTGAGGCGGATGTCAAAAACGTTAGGGAGTATATAAAGAACCAGGAGGAACATCATCGAATAAGAACCTGGGAAGAAGAATTTAAAGAATTACTGGAGGAATGCGGTTTCTCCGAATATAAGGGCTGAAGCCCCGTATTCTCGGGAGCATCGCTTCCTCCGCCTTAAAAGGCGGAGTTTGAGGATTTACCAGTCCAGGTATTTCTACTAAAGACCTTCCAAAAAACCAATCTTAAGCCAAACGGGCTAAAGCCCCAAATTCTCGGGAGCTTCGCTTCCTCCGCCTTAAAAGGCGGAGTTTGAGGATTTACCAGTCCAGGTATTTCTACTAAGACCTTCCAAAAAACCAATCTTAAGCCAAACGGGCTAAAGCCCCATATTCTCGGCGGCTCTCGCTTCCTCCGCCTTAAAAGGCGGAGTTTGAGGATTTACCAGTCCAGGTATTTCTACTAAAACCTTCCAAAAAACCAATCTTAAGCCGATCGGGCTAAAGCCCCATATTCTCGGAGCTTCGCTTCCTCCGCCTTAAAAGGCGGAGTTTGAGGATTTACCAGTCCAGGTATTTCTACAAAGACCTTCCAAAAAACCAATCTTAAGCCGAACGGGCTAAAGCCCCATATTCTCGGGAGCTCTCGCTTCCTCCGCCCTAAAAGGCGGAGTTTGAGGATTTACCAGTCCAGGTATTTCTACTAAAACCTTCCAAAAAACCAATCTTAAGCCGATCGGGCTAAAGCCCCATATTCTCGGAGCTTCGCTTCCTCCGCCTTAAAAGGCGGAGTTTGAGGATTTACCAGTCCAGGTATTTCTACAAAGACCTTCCAAAAAACCAATCTTAAGCCAAACGGGCTAAAGCCCCAAATTCTCGGGAGCTTCGCTTCCTCCGCCTTAAAAGGCGGAGTTTGAGGATCTTCCAGATGTTCCCACTTCTTTATACAGAACAATTAAGTTGGATTTTATCATATAACTCCGCCTTTTAAGGCGGAGGTTAAGTCACAAAAATGATATCGGGCTTTAGCCCTCATACTTATCTAATTTCAACGACAAAACCGTCTGAGTAGGTTGATTTACAGGAGCTTAGATAAAGCACTCATTCCTGAAAAATATCATGGAAGTTCCATCATCACGGCATAAACCAATTAAGTTGCATTTTATCCATAACTCAGCCTTTTAAGGCAGAGCTGTTGTCACAAGCATGAAATCGAGCTTTACATAAAGAAAAGTCCCCGGGAATCAGCAAGAAGCCGGGGACAGGGTCCGGGTGACCCATCTGCCTACCAGGGCAGTGTTCAAGCACACACTGAAGAAACGCAGCGACCGTTGCTTGAGAGGATTGCAATGGAATTTCCTGACATATTAAATATATTCTAGTCCGTTTACATAGGTTCTCCTTACATGACAATAAACTATAAAATGACCATCATTCCTGATCTCACTGACATACCTCTTGATACTTCTAACACTTATTCCTAATTTTTCTGCCAGTTCTGCAGGGGAACCGGTACATTTTAAGTCAATGAGCCGGAGAATCCTGACTTTCAGATTTTTTCTTTCAAGCCGTGTCATAACTTTAGAGAATTAAAAACTTCACATAAAATAACTCACCAGTAGATAACCTAAATTTATGTAATAATTTGCTGATATCCAAATCTTTTGAGGAAAAAATGATCGAATTTTCAAAAAATATTTACTAAAAACAAAAATTGCTCACTTCTTATCCCCGGTTGTGCATTTTTGCGGGATTTTTCAAGACATGAGATTCCTATAAATTGCAGAAAAACCACAAAATAAAATCGATTGCAAAAAATGATTAATCTTATGGCAAAAAAGTACCAGAGGGTCAAAGGCAATAAAACTTACACAATGGTGAACAGGGGAGACTCAAGGATCCACAGGAAGTGTTAAAATGTCCGTAATTCGTCTTAAGGAATTAATCACGTCTAACTTCCCATTTACGCTATTGAAGCCAGTTACAAATTCACTAAAAAAATCGATTGCAAAAAATGATTAATCTGATGGCATAAAAGTACCAGAGGGTCAAAAGTAATATAAACCACCCAACTTGTCCCGATTTATCGGTAGAGGTAATCAGGGGAGACTCAGAGATCCAGAGAGGGTATTAAAATGTCAGTTTTTCGTCTTTAGGAATACATCATCTCCAACTTCCCATTTAAGCTATTAAAGCCAGGTTCAAACTCATAAAAAAAATCGATTGCAAAAAGTGATTAATCTAACGACAAAAAAGTATTGGAGTGAAGAGGGGGGCGTATGCTGGCGAAAAGGCCATTTTTCTTCCGTAACGCCCTATACCGTTGCAACTTTGGACCTTTATGCCGTTAATCCCTTTGCGCCTTTATGCCTTACGCCGTCACGCCCTCATCTCTCAAATCTGCTACTCTGCTTCGTGTACATGTTGAAGTACATCCTGCGGTTCTTCATCAGCTCCTCATGCGTACCTGACTCCGAAACTGCTCCCTTATCGAGGACAATGATCCTGTCAGCCAGGGTTACGTTAGTGAAACGATGCGTTATAAGTATCGATGTACGTCCCCGGACTATCTCCCTGAACCTGCTGAAGATATCATACTCGGTTTCGGCATCGAGGGCGCTGGATGGTTCATCGAGGATAAGAACGGGGGCATCACGGTAGAGAGCCCTGGCAATCGCTAACTTCTGCCATTCGCCCCAGCTGAGCTCGCGACTGTCGTCAAACAGGTTGCCGATCACAGTTTCATATCCTTTCGGCAGTTTGTTTATCAATTCATGAACACCTGCCTCAGAGGCTGCCTTACTGATTTTAATTCCGTTTTCTTTAGATTCTATATTACCGATATTTATATTTTCACCGGCGCTCAGATTAAATAACATAAAATCCTGAAATACAACCGAAAAAAACTTCCTGTACAGCTCCGGTTCCATATTCCTTATGTCAATCCCGTCATATTTTACAACTCCGTTATCCGGATCATACAGCCGCGTCAGGAGCCTTACCAGCGTGCTTTTCCCTGCGCCGTTCGGCCCCACAAGCGCTATTATCTCCCCCTTTTTTATTGTAAACGAGACGCGGTCGACCGATGGTGCCTGATTACCCGGATAGGTAAATGAAAGGTTCTCCACACTGATTTCTTTTTTCAGATCGCCGGGAATTAAAATAGGGGGGACTGCTACCACATTTTCCTTAAGATTCAGAAATTCAAAAGTATCCCCTATGAACAGACTGTCCTCATACAATCCTGCAAGGGAACCGAGCAGGTCCTTAATGTATCTCATTCCCTGCCTGAATGCCAGGAGGAACATTGCCATTTGTCCAAGGGTAAGCACGCCGTTTATTGTTTGGCGTGCGATAAACAATAACATGAACAGGATCGCCGAAGCCTTTACAACATCAGAGATAAGTTCAATGGTTGTCCTCTTACCGATAATGCCTATCTCTTCTTCTTTCTGCTTAAGAAATGATTTCTTAAAAAGGGAAATAAAGTAATTACCTGTCCCGAATAACCTCAGTTCCCTCGATGGCCTTTCGCCGGTAAGCAGCCAGTTGAAATAGGCCGATTTCCTTGCCTCCGGCGTCTGCTTCCTCTGGAAGTCATACAGGATGTCGGCATAGTGAAGCCTCAGCCAGATAGCCGGGATGTTGACTACAAGCAGCAGGAGCGCCAGACCCCAGTGGAGGGTAATGAGAAGTCCGGCCATAAGTAGCAGTGACAGTAACCCGCGGAACATCGAAATGATATGGTTAAGGATACTGTTTGGCCGCCAGGGTGCTTCAGCAGTCGCCCTTGAAAGGCAGTCATAATATTCGGTATGTTCGAAGTTTATAAGATCGATCCTGATGGCTTTGGAATGCAGAAGACCGTACATATAGATCTCGAGTTTCATCGACTGCTTCTTCTGGACATAATTGCTGCAATCACTTGCAATCTCATCGAACAGGTACACTAAAACAACGGCAATTATCAGCCACAGGAGACTTCCGGAGAGTCCTGCCGCCGATGACACAGATTGTGTAATACCGTCAATAAGGAGTTTGATGAGGTAGACAAGAGCCAGGGGGAGGAAGCTCTGCAGGACTGAGATGATGATATTCACTGTCGCCCATCCGGGAGCACTTTCCCAAACAAGCTTAAGGGATTCTTTGAAGAGTTTTATTTTTTCTTTCATTATCTGAAATTCTAGCAGAAATACAATCAAATAAGTTTAGGGGTTTTGATGAAGTCAAAATCCATTAACCGCAGAGAGCGCAAAGAATTTACGCAAATGCCGATAGCTATCGGCACGCAAAGAGCTGAATTTATGTATTTTATCTTTGCGTTCTTTGCGCCTTCTTAGCGTTCTACTATAAAACTAATTTAAAAAATTACACAGAGGTCCACTGAGTCCCGCACAGAGTCCCGATAGCTATCGGGACACGGAGAACTGATTTCTTATAACTCTGTGGCCCTCTGTGACTTCTCTGTGTAGCTCTGTGTAACTAAAAGTTATTTTTATTGATGTTCTCATATTTCATTGATGGGTGTATGACTTTGCGGTAAAAATGGTTAAAACTAAAGTGTATTAATCCAAAATATTCTTTTTACCCTGTTAAAATACGATTTTATCCTTACCATTAATCTATTAACAGAATATTTTGGGCTGATATTCAAATAGGAAATGGATGGTATCACCTTGCCTCCCTGAGTTTCAACCTTTACCACCCTCCCGGCAAGCTGCTCAAATGTAACAGGCTCATCTTCAGTAATGCAGCTGTCGCCTCTTGTAACGAAAAGGTTTCTATCTCTCTCTTTAATAACCCTGATCAGCCTGTGAACTACAAATCCCGAGTCCTTTTTCCAGGCAATTATATCGCCTGAAGCAGGCTCATTATTGGATTCCACAGGTTCAATATAAATTATTGACCCGGGTTTTATTGAGGGGTACATGCTGTATCCCTCAGCTTTAACTTTAAGTGTTTTTCCTTCAGCAAGAAGTGTGAACCCGATTTCTTTCAAAACCGAATGAGGAAGATGATTCATATTGGTTTTTAAGGATATATTCAATTATGCTCCTGTCGGGTTTAAAGGAAAGAGTCGATATAGGTATCCTGGAGCACATAAGTGAAACAGATCCCAGAAACCTTGCTATCATGTCGGGACTATAATTATGCTGAATGCAGTTTGCCATTACAAGAGTGACTGCAGATGCTTCTTTTAAAGGGGCTTCATTGTTTTCAAGGGCATGATCTATAAGAAAAATCCTGTTGATAACAGATTCAGATGGTTCGTCATCTTTGTAGACAGGAGTGTTGAACATCCTGTATATCCCATCGATGCATCTGATTATCAGCCTGTCATCGTGAATTACCTGAGCGCCTATATTGTACCATAATCCGGCCATCGTCGACTTGCCTTTCCCCGAGACCCCGCTGAAAAGATATCCCTTGCCTCCGTAATTGACGCCTGATGCATGGATCATTATGTCAGCATTTATCGCTGTAAGGTAATAAAGGACAAGTCCGTCGAGCGGATAATCAAGGGGATCTGTTTCAGCGCAGGCATTTTCAATCCACAGGTCCCATTCCCTTAGCGTGAGTGATAATTTTAGTATTGCCTTTTTCCCCGGTGAATCAGGGAAGTTTGTTATTATGAAAAGATCGGTATTCTGTTTATAAACGCTCCAGAAGTTATCATACCGCTGTACTTTATAGCCATTTGATTCAATAATATACGGAGCGACAAATACGCGTTCAGCTTCTTCAGACAATTTATATGTTCCATGATGAACTCTTATCACAACATCATAGTGATCATCCTGACAAAAGCTTCTTTGAAACCTTTCAGCCGGAACAAGCTCCGGTCCGTCGTCCGAAGATTCAATCCTGATAATGTACCGGGCAATATTTAAAGTGAAGCTTCTCATTCAAGTTAAATCTCTTTTACTTTTGTTTTCACCCCTATCCCGAGCCTATCGGGACCCCCAGGGGGGACTTTTTGTTATGTACTTCTTTAAGGTTTGGGGGGTGGAATCAACAGTAGTATATTTTTATCTATTTTATTATCAAATAATTCTTCAGATTTTCTGCAAATTCGAAAATATCTTTAGTCGCCGTTTCTTTATCGATGTTATATTCTGCGGTCAGAGCGTCGATTATTTCTTCAACAGTAAGTTTTCCGTCAATATGCTCCCAGATGAACGCCCCTGTTTCATTTAGTGTATAAACGCTGTTCATGTCTGCAATATTATTTGCGACAGGCACCAAAACGTATTCATTGCCTGTTTTTCTCGTAACTATCTCAGGCGAATGCGAAAACACTGATTTCAAATCGGTCATGGGATTTCAAATATAGGTCAAAAGTATAAAAATCCCTGTTACTTTTAGTAACTTCGCAAAAACCAAAAAAATGAGCAGGAAGGGAAAAACGAAACAAAATTCCAACAAATCAGGACAATTTTTAAAAGAACAGATACTTGCCGCATTAAATAAACATCCGGAACAACCGGTCAATTACAAACAGATTGCCAAAAGACTTAATGTCAATGACTCTTCAGCCAAAGAACTTATTTCCGGTATATTAAAAGATCTTAAAAATGAAGGTAAAATACAGGAGGTTTACCAGGGAAAATATAGAGCCAGGACGATACCCCGTGGATACATAACCGGCACTGTCGATATGACGAGGATGGGTTATGGGTTCATTAAGTCAGACGAGCTTGAGGATGATATCTTTGTAACTGCCAGAAACCTGAAGACAGCCCTTCACGGCGATAAAGTGAGAGTATTGCTTTATGCCGCAAGAAAAGGAGCCAGGCCTGAAGGAGAGGTTGTAGAAATTTTGGAAAGATGGAAAACCACTTTTGTCGGAACTGTTGAGATAATGCCAAATTATGCTTTCCTCGTTCCTGACAACAAGAACATGCCCTTCGATCTTTTTATTCCTGCTTCAAAGTTGAACGGTGCAAAACAGGGTCAGAAAGCTGTAGCAAGAGTGGTCGACTGGGATCCCAAATCGAAAAATCCCGTTGCAGAGATCATAAACGTCCTTGGCGATCCCGGACTTCATGAAACAGAGATGCATGCAATTCTGGCGGAGTTTGAGCTGCCCTATGAATTCACCGATGACGTTGAAGACGATGCTCAAAAGATAAAGGGAGAAATCACTGAAGATGAGATAAAGGGAAGACGTGATTTCAGGTCTGTACCAACCTTTACAATAGACCCGGCAGATGCCCGCGATTTTGATGATGCCCTATCATTAAAAAAACTTGAGAACGGCAATTGGGAGGCAGGAGTCCATATCGCAGATGTAACACATTATGTAAAGTCCGGATCGCTTACCGAAAATGAAGCAAAGCAGAGGGCAACCTCGGTTTACCTTGTCGACAGAGTAGTGCCGATGCTTCCCGAACGACTTTCGAACAATATCTGCTCATTGAGCCCTGCCGAGGATAAACTCACCTATTCGGCTGTATTTGAGCTTAATGACAAATCGGAAGTCCTGAATGAATGGTTCGGAAGAACTATAATCAATTCCGATAAAAGGTTTTCGTATAATGAAGCCCAGGAAGTCATTGACACAGGTGACGGAGATCTGAAGGATGAGGTTCTTGTCCTTCACAGGCTTGCACAGCAGCTGAGAATGAAGCGGTTTGCTTCGGGAGCTTTCAATTTTGAGAAGGTAGAAGTCCAGTTTGACCTTGATGATCTCGGCAAACCGGTTGGTATCCATTTTCGGGATATGGGCACCGCAAACCAGCTTATTGAAGAGTTTATGCTGCTGGCAAATAAACGGGTTGCCGAGTACGTCGGAAAAAAAATGAAAGGGAAGACATTTGTGTACAGGATCCACGACAAACCTGATCCTGAAAAAATAACAAACTTCAGTCATTTTATAACACGGTTCGGATATAAGCTTCCTGAAGAATCCACTTCCCTTCCGAAAGCGATGAGCAGACTGATGAACGAAATAACCGGGAAAAAGGAGCAGAATATTATTGAAACCCTTGCCCTGAGGTCGATGGCAAAAGCTATATATTCTACAAACAATATCGGGCATTATGGTCTGGCATTTAAGTTTTACACGCATTTTACATCGCCGATCCGGCGGTATCCTGATATGATGGTCCACCGCCTCCTTACGGCCTATCTGAGTGAGGAGAATCCTGGAAGCAGGGAGTTGTACGAAAAGCTCTGCGATCACTCATCTAAAATGGAGCGTCTTGCAATGGAGGCTGAGAGAGCATCGGTCAAGTATAAACAGGTTGAGTTTATGGCTGAGAGGACCGGACAGGTATTCGAAGGAGTTATCTCAGGTGTCACGGAATGGGGTATCTATGTGGAAATTGTTGAGAACCAGTGTGAAGGTATGGTAAGCGTCAGGGAACTTGATGATGATTTCTATGAATATGATGAAGAGAATTACTGCCTGAAGGGCCGGTCGACCGGAAAGCTTTACACCCTTGGCGACACTGTAAAAGTTGAAGTCGTTAGGGCCGATCTTCAGAAGAAGCAGCTGGATTATAAGATTGTGGAGTAGCACCTCACCCCCTCTTATCCCCCTCTCCCGGTGTGAGAGGGGGAAGCTGGTTTTTTATATTCAGATAGATAGGTGATATACCTTCATATCTTACTAATTATCTTCTTATTAAGCCCCTCTCCCTCCGGGTCCGACCTCACCCCCTCTTATCCCCCTCTCCCGGTGTGAGAGGGGGAAGCTGGTTTTTATATTCAGATAGATAGGTGATATACATTCATATCTTACTAATTATCTTCTTATTAAGCCCCTCTCCCTCCGGGAGAGGGGTTGGGGTGAGGTCATCTATCTCCGGGAGAGGGGTTAGGGTGAGGTATCCCGATCCTTCTCTATCATCTTCACCAATTCATCCGCCGCCCTCTCCTGGGGTATGTTTTTCATAACCGGCACTATGCCCCGAAAGATATGCACCTTACCTTCTGAAGTGCCTACATAACCGTAATCAGCGCCGGCCATTTCACCAGGACCGTTTACAATGCATCCCATAATGGCTATTTTGAGTCCAGTCAGATGACTTGTTTTCGCTTTTACCTCTTTTACAGCATCCTGGAGATTGAATTTTGTGCGTCCGCAGGTAGGGCAGGAGATATACCTTGTCCTGGTGATCCTTGCCTCAGTTGCCTGAAGTATTGAGAAGGAAAGCTCTTTCAGCTTCTCACCCTGAACCTTTCCCTTGTTTGTGATACAGATTCCGTCAGGCTGCTTCAGGATGAAATACCTTCCGAGAAGCGCTGCAGCATCTATTCCGAGTTTTACTGGATCATCTTCGTTAAAGACTCCGTTAAGGACAAATTTCTCGTCCGATCCCACCGGAATAACCGGGAATGTGCCAGGGCTTATTGTAAGGATTTTTCCACTGTAAACCGTTCCGGTCTCGGTTATGAACCTGTCGTTATCACTGAATAGGACTTCTGGTTTATATTGTGATTCTCTGATTTTAAAAGGAAGCCTATCTGCCGCAGGAGAAACACGGACATTGGTGCCACACAGGAAGTTCACAATTTCACGGGCAACCGGGATCTCCTTTTCGGGATCTTCCGAAAGTGAAACCCTGATGGTGTCGCCAATACCCTCCGCGAGAAGGGCACCGATACCTGCAGCTGATCTGATCCTTCCATCTTCTCCTTCTCCGGCTTCCGTAACACCGAGATGAACAGGATAGGAATATCCTTCTTCATTCATCATTCTTACAAGTTCGCGAGTTGCCTCAACCATTACCACTGTGTCGGACGACTTCATGGAAAGAACGATCCTGTGAAAATTCTCTGCCCTGAAAATGCTGACATATTCCATTGCAGAGACCGCCATACCTTTGGGGGTATTTCCATATCTTGTCATTATCCTGTCGGACAATGAGCCGTGGTTCACCCCGATGCGGACAGCAGTATTATTCTCGTGGCAGATCCTGATCAGTGGCAGCAGCCGTGAATGGATCCTTTCAAGTTCTTCATTATATTCATCCTCAGTAAAGTCCACCTTTATGAAAGATGCCCTTTTGTCAGCATAATTTCCCGGATTGATTCTCACTTTCCCGACGATCCGGGCTGCCACTTCGGCAGCAGCCGGATTGAAATGAATGTCAGCTATCAGAGGTGTTTCGTATCCTGCTTTACGAAGCTCAGCTTTTATGTTTGCCAGGTTTTCAGCTTCCCTCACCCCCTGGGCAGTAAGCCTGACAAAATCGGCTCCCGCTTCAATGATCCTGATGCACTGGGCCACCGAAGCCTTTGTGTCGAGAGTATCGGTGTTGGTCATGGACTGAAGACGGATGGGGTTGGCGCCGCCCAAAAGGACTGAACCGATTTGAATTACTGAAGAAGAAATTGGAGTAGACGGATAGTTCATTTGTAACGTGAATAAGCACCCCCTGAAGTCCCCCTGAAGGGGGACAAATCCTGAGCTGAGATTTGGTTATCCGGGGAAACACCCCCTGAGGTCCCCCTGGAGGGGGACAAATCCGTAGACTTGACTTTGTTTCCGGCTGGCTTGTTCACAGCAGTTCTCTTGGAGGAGGACAGATTCGTAGAAATAAAATTCCTCAGTTTATCAACCGCAGAAGTCAGGTCAGTTACAATTTCGTGATTTGACAGGTGGAGTACATGAAAGCCGTTTATTTTGAATATTTTATCTCGATTTTTGTCATAATCCGCTTGTTTGGAATCAGAATGGATCACGCCGTCGATTTCCACTATAAGTTTCAACTCATGACAATAGAAATCAACTATATAGTTATATAGGGGCTGTTGTCTCCGAAATTTAAATCCATCAACTTGCTTTGATCTGATCCTTGACCACAATAAAATTTCAGCCAGCGTCATGCTGCTTCTTAAAACCCTGGCCTTTTTCACTAAATCCCTATTTCTCATCTACAAATCTAATTTAAAAAATGGATTTTATCCCCCCTCCGGGGGGATTATAGGGGGGATCTCAATTCCCCCAGTTGGGATCATATCGGGTCTTATCCTCCCTCATTGCGGATTATAGGGGTGGCGCTTTAATCATAAATTCATAACCTACACAACCGCAGTATTTTATCCCCCCTCCGGGGGGATTATAGGGGGGGTGTTTACCCTCAGGGGGGATTATAGGGGGGATGTTTACCCTTCGAGGGGATTATAGGGGGGCGCTTCTCCCCCTATCAAATGCTCATTCCATCTCCCACTCCACGCCGTCTTTCTTATCCTTTAAAACTACCCCTATCCTTTTTAGCTCAGCACGTATCTGATCTGAGACGACCCATTCCTTCCGTGTTTTTGCCTCCTGCCTCAGATTAATGATCATCTCCACAAGATCCTTCGTAAGCTTCTCATCGTTCTTGCCAACATTTTCGTCCTTAAGCCCAAGTATTTCAAACACAAACGTATTGAACATCTTTTTCAGCGATTCCAGATCTGACAAAGTAAGCTTCTCTGAACCGTCGCTGACAGAATTGATATATTTAACTCCTTCAAAGAGATATGACAGCAAAACCGGTGTGTTGAGATCATCGTCCATTGCTTCATAACATTTCTGCTTAAGGGCAGCGATGTCAATAGTCGATTTATCTGAAGCAGGGAGTTTGTCTATTGTCCCCAAAGCTTTCATGAGGCGCAGGAATCCTTTCTCTGCGGCTTTAAGTGCTTCATTGGAAAAGTCGATAGTGCTCCGGTAATGAGCCTGGAGAATGAAGAATCTGATTGTCATCGGACTGTAAGGTTGCTCAAGCATTGGGTGATCGCCGCTGAACATCTGGTCGAGAGTGATGAAGTTTCCAAGCGAACGGGCCATCTTCTGTCCGTTGATCGTGATCATGTTATTGTGCATCCAGTACCTAACCGATTCTTTGCCAAGGGCGGCAGTCGACTGGGCTATCTCGCATTCATGGTGCGGAAATTGCAGATCCATTCCGCCTCCGTGAATATCAAAGACCTCTCCAAGGTATTTAACGCTCATCGTGGAGCACTCAAGATGCCATCCGGGGAAGCCGGTGCTCCACTCCGACGGCCATTTCATAAGATGTTCCGGAGTGGCTTTTTTCCATAGTGCAAAATCAAAAGGATTGCGTTTTTCATCCTGTCCCTCAAGCGCCCGCGTGTTGGTCTGAAGATCTTCAAGTACCCGGCCTGAGAGTTTGCCGTATCTGTATTTCCTGTTATATTTTTCGACGTCAAAATATACCGACCCATTGACTTCGTAAGCAAAGCCCTTTGCAAGAATTGATTTTATAAACTCCTGTTGTTCAATAATATGTCCGGAAGCTCTCGGTTCAATGGACGGGTCAAGTGTATTGAGCTGATGCATGTTCCTGTGGTAGTTGTTCATATACCGCTGCACGACTTCCATCGGCTCCAGATGCTCAAGCCTTGCCTTTTTTTCGATCTTGTCCTCACCCTCATCGGCATCATTCTCAAGATGACCAACGTCTGTAATGTTGCGGACATATCTCACCTTATACTCCAGATGTGTAAGGTACCTATACAGAATGTCGAATGTTATGGCAGGTCGTGAATGACCGAGGTGTGCATCGCTGTAAACCGTCGGGCCGCAGACATAGATACCTGTAAACGGTGCATGAAGAGGCACAAAAAGTTCTTTTCGTCTCGACAGACTGTTGTAGATCGATAAGTTGTGTTGCATGAAGGTGATATTTAATGCAAAAGTAAGTTAATTCCTGAAATTTACCTGAACCTCTCGCCAACACCCTCCCCCAAGAGAGAAGATCTTCAAAACCAATTTTTTAAGGGCCTATTGAAAAAGTCAAAATCCATTAACCGCAGAGGACGCAAAGATTTTTCGCAAATGCGATAGCTATCGGCACGCAAAGAGATGAATATATGTGATTTAGCTTTGCGTCCTTTGCACTTCTTAGCGGTCTTTGCGGTTAAAATGACTTTTTAGTGGTGAGGTGGATTATTTTTTTGCATTTTCCAAAATCATTTCTATCTTTGCACTCACAAATCAAATATTCCTTCCATTTAAGGGTGTTTGATTTTTATTAAGAAGGGCGGAGAGATTAGGCTCTGCGAAACCCTGGCAACCAACTCTGAAGTTATCGGAGAACGGTGCCAAAACCTAATCCCGGAAAGCCGGGAGATGATAAAAATTAACACTGAAAAAAATGATTGCATTTCATCTGATTCACAACAATTTCATCATGCCGCTCATGCCTATGTGCATGTGCCGGTAAATGTTCTGCCCGTAAATAATCTCATTTTAAGCTTATCAACGGATCATAAATGATGCATGCTTTATTGCCATGTGACTTTTATAGATATAGTTATCAATAGTAAAAACAATAGTAATTAATGATATACAATGAATAAAATAAATTTTGAAACACTCCAGGTACATGCAGGCCATCAGCCGGATAAAGATACATTGTCAAGGGCAGTTCCGCTGTACCAGACATCCTCATATGTTTTTAAAAATGCTCAGCATGCTGCAGCCCTCTTCAATCTGACTGAACCGGGTAACATTTATACCCGGATTATGAATCCGACGACGGATGTCTTCGAAAGAAGAGTTGCTGCTCTTGAAGGCGGCGCTGCTGCACTCGCTGTTTCATCGGGACATGCGGCACAGTTCATCGCCTTTACGACCATCATGAGAAAAGGGGATAACTTTGTCAGCTCTCCGTTTTTATATGGCGGGACGTTTAACCAGTTTAAGGTCACTTTTGCCAATTTCGGAATTGAAGCCCGATTTGCAAAGGACCTGAACATAGGATCATTTGAGGCGCTAATCGATGATAATACAAAGGCTGTTTATCTTGAAACAATAGGTAATCCGGGTTTTGATATCCCTGATTTTGAGGCTTTTTCAAAGCTTGCCCAAAAACATGATCTGCCTCTCATAGTCGACAATACATTCGGCGCCTGTGGTTTTCTGTGTAAACCGATCGAATATGGCGCCAACATTATCGTTGAGTCGGCCACCAAATGGATAGGCGGCCATGGTACAAGCATAGGCGGGGTAATTGTTGATGGAGCCAACTTCAACTGGAATAACGGGAAATTCCCTGTTTTCACCGAACCCGCCGAAGGCTACCATGGGATCATTTTTGGTGATCTCTTCTCTCAAACTTCTTCATCAGGTAACATTGCTTTTATTGTAAAAGCACGTGTTGAAGGATTAAGAGATCTGGGCCCGGCGATAAGTCCTTTTAACTCTTTCCTGTTTATTCAAGGCCTGGAAACACTGTCGCTCAGGATGGAGCGGCATGTCCAAAATACTCTTGCACTTGCCAAATGGCTCGAGGTTCAACCTTCGGTTGAGAGAGTAATATATCCCGGACTGAACACAAATCCTTATCATGACCTCGCAAAGAAATATCTTCCGAAAGGAGCAGGAGGGGTTTTGAGTTTTGTGCTTAAAGCTGAAAAATCAAAAGCTTCAAAACTTGTTGAATATCTTCAGCTGGTAAGCCACCTTGCAAATGTAGGGGATGCGAAGACTCTTATAATCCAGCCGGCAGCAACCACCCATTCACAGCTTTCGGAGGTTGAGCAACGGGCGGCAGGAATCGAGCCCGGACTTTTCAGGGTCTCTGTGGGGATTGAGCATATTGATGATATTATTTATGATTTTGAACAGGCATTCAGACAGGTAGTATGAAAACATTAAAATACAGGAAACCATTTACGACAGAGACCGGTACGATACTCCCGGAGCTTGAAATTGCTTACGACACTTACGGGACCCTTAACCGTGAGGCGGACAATGTGATATGGATTTGCCATGCCCTGACCGCCAACTCCGACGTTGAGGCCTGGTGGCCGGGAATGGTGGGAGAGGGACTGCTTTTTGATCCGGGGAAATATTTTCATCGTTTGCGCTAACGTCCTCGGGTCATGTTATGGCACAACGGGTCCTGCATCGGTAAATCCTGAAACCGGGAAACCCTGGCTGAGGAAATTCCCGCTTATTACTGTCCGGGACCTTGTAAATGTCCATGAAATACTCAGGAATCATCTGGGAATAAAGAAGATACATTCAATAATCGGGGCATCCATCGGCGGTTATCAGGCTCTGGAATATTCAATTATGTTTCCCGACCTGGTACAACGGCTCATACTTCTGGCTTCGGGAGCAAAGCAAACCCCATGGGCTCTGGCTTTCAGTGAATCGATGAGACTTGCAATGGAGGCTGACCAGACCTTTTCAGACAGTGATCCTGAGGGCGGCAAAAAAGGGCTTAAAGCTGCAAGATCAATTGCTTTGATCAGTTACCGGACTGTTGAGGCTTATAATCAGACTCAAAAGGAGGAGGACGATGAAAAGCTGACTTCATTCAAAGCTGCATCATACCAGGCATATCAGGGCGAAAAACTTGTAAAACGCTTTAATCCTTACTCGTACTGGTCCCTTACCTGCCTTTCCGATACACATAATATCGGAAGGAACAGGGGCGGAGTGGTCAATGCCCTTAAAAACATTAAGGCTGAAGTGCTTTGCGTTGGCATAAAATCAGATATTCTGTTTCCGACAGACGAGCAAAAGCTGATCGCATCAAACACTGAAAATGCTCAGTATGTCGAGATCGATTCATTTTACGGGCATGACGGTTTCCTGATTGAGACAAATCTGGTAACCGATGTCGTGCGAAATTTCTGGACAAAATCTAATAAATACTAAGAGATGACAAGAGAAAAACTTAGAATCGGTTTATTCGGCTACGGATGTGTCGGCCAGGGATTGCACGACGTTCTGAACAGCAGCAGTGGCTTCAAGGCTGATATAGTCCGGATCTGTGTGAAGGACCGCACTAAAAAAAGAAGGATCCCGATGTCGAATTTCACATTTGATAAGAATGATATTCTTAACGATCCGTCGATAAATCTTGTAGTTGAGCTTATCGACGACCCCGATGAGGCTTTCAGGATTGTTACCACAGCGATGAAAAGCGGGAAGAATGTAGTTTCAGCAAATAAAGTCATGGTTGCAAAGCATTTCAGGGAACTTGTTGACCTTCAGGAGAAGTATAAAGTCTCACTGCTTTACGAGGCGTCGGCAGGAGCCAGCATTCCGATTATCAGGAATCTTGAAGAGTATTATGACAATGAGCTGCTGCACTCACTTCGCGGCATCCTTAACGGCACCACAAATTATGTGCTTACAAGGATGCATAACGAAGGGATGGATTATAATGTGGCATTGAAAGAAGCTCAATCACTGGGCTTTGCAGAATCGGATCCGACTCTCGATGTCGACGGCTGGGATGCAAAATATAAACTTTGCATAATTACAGGTCATGCCTACGGTCTCTTTCTAGATCCCGGGGAGGTATTTCACTACGGTATAAGTAAAATCTCAACTTTTGATATCAGGTATGCCAGGGAGAAAGGCTATAAGATCAAGCTTGTTCCCTATGTAGGGAAGACAAACGATAATACTATAACCAGCTTTGTCCTGCCGCGGTTTATTTCCTGCGATAAATATCTGTATAATGTTGACAATGAATATAACGGGGTGATAACCGAGGCAGCATTTGCCGACAAGCAGTTTTTCAGCGGCAAGGGAGCAGGAGGTCATGCGACCGGGAGCGCCGTGCTTTCAGATATTTCGGCGAACTCTTACGGTTACAGGTATGAGTATAAAAAATATCAGCAGGGAACCGTTTCTAATTATACAAGGAATTTTAAGCTTGAGGTCTACCTGAGGTACAAAAATGAAAAGGACAGGAAATTGTTTGGATTTCAGGAAGTCTCGGAATACTTTAGCAGCAAATTGTATAAATACATAATTGGAATTGTGAATCTTGAAACACTTTACGCTTTAAGGGAACAATTGCCGGGTATGGATGTTTTTATTGTAAACACAGGAAGGAAGGGAATAAATTCCAGATGAACTCATCCCCTCAACCCTCTGAGAATCTGCCCCCCAACCCCCCTGAAGGGGACCGAGCGTTAAAAATCCCGCCAGTGGCGGGATTTAGCGAAAGGGCCTGACCTGCAGGGTAGGCATGTGGTGGGGGCTTATCAGGTCACTGGATTTAAAACCCCCTTTAGGGGGTAGGGGGTGAAAAAGGTAGGGGGTGAAAAAGGTAGGGGGCAAAAAAGGTAGGGATTAAAAAAGCAGGAGGTAAAAAAGCAGGGGTAAAAAAGCATGGGGTAAAAAAAGTAGGAGGTAAAAAAGCATGGGGGTAAAAAAGGTAGTTAATTTGAACATGAGAATCTTATAAACTAAAATAATACAATCTTGAGCCAGAAACTTGAAAATATCATTCAGCAGCGGATCCTTGTTCTTGATGGTGCAATGGGGACGATGATCCAGAAACATAAGCTGCAGGAACCTGATTTCCGCGGAGAAAGATTTAAAGATCATCCTAAGCCGCAGAAGGGTAATAATGACCTTTTGACCCTGACAAAACCCGAAGTGATACTTAATATTCACAAGGAATATCTTGACGCAGGGGCAGATCTTATTACTACAAATACCTTCAATTCGAACAGGATATCAATGGCGGATTATGGGATGGAAGAGATGGTTTATGAGATGAATTTTGAGGCTGCCCGGCTTGCGGCCAGTGCCATAAGGGAGTTTGAGAAACCCGGAAGTCCTGAGGAACATTTCATTGTCGGCACGCTTGGCCCGACAAACAAGACGGCATCAATGTCATCCGATGTCAATGATCCGGGCGCCCGCACCGTTACTTTCGACAAGCTTGTCGAAGCATATTCGGTGCAGGCAAGAGGACTTATCGACGGAGGGGTTCATATTCTGCTTGTTGAAACTATCTTTGACGTACTTAATGCAAAAGCTGCACTTTTTGCAATTGATACTGTCCTCGAAGAAAAAGGGATCCGCCTTCCTGTGATGGTCTCGGGCACAATAACCGATGCCAGCGGAAGGACCCTTACAGGTCAGACCCTGGAAGCATTCCTGATATCTGTTTCACATTATCCTCTTTTCAGCGTCGGACTTAACTGTGCCCTTGGCGCCGAACAGCTGAGACCTTTTATTGAAGAACTTTCGCTTAAGACAGGTTTCTATGTTTCTGCACACCCGAATGCCGGCCTGCCGAATCAGTTCGGGGAATATGATCAGTCAGCCGGATTCATGGCTTCTGTAATAGAGGATTTTATGAAAGAAGGCTGGGTAAACATTATAGGCGGCTGCTGCGGAACCACCCCGCAGCATATCCGAAAAATCGCCGGGTTAGCTAAAAAGTACAAACCCAGGATAAAACCTGAGATTAAGAGATACACCCGACTCAGCGGTCTTGAGGCTCTTACCATCACCCCAGAAACTAATTTTGTGAATATAGGTGAAAGGACCAACGTCTCAGGCTCAATAAAATTTGCCCGTCTTATAAAAGAAGAAAAATATGATGAAGCACTTGCCATTGCAAGAAACCAGGTTGAAGGTGGTGCTCAGATCATAGATATCTGCATGGATGAGGCAATGCTCGATTCAGAAAAGGCAATGGTGAAATTTGTAAACCTTGTCATGGCCGAACCCGACATTGCAAAGTTGCCGCTGATGATCGATTCCTCAAGATGGGATGTCATAGAATCGGGGCTCAAATGCATCCAGGGTAAATCGGTCGTAAATTCAATAAGCCTGAAAGAAGGAGAGGAGGTATTTCTTGACCGCGCAAAAAAAGTCAGAAAATACGGGGCTGCTGCAATTGTTATGCTTTTTGATGAAAAAGGTCAGGCCGACACTTTTGAGAAAAGAATTTCAGTTGCCAGAAGGTCATACGACCTCCTTGTCGAAAAGGCAGGATTCCCTCCCGAAGATATTATTTTCGATCCGAATGTTCTTGCAATTGCAACCGGTATTGAGGAACATAATAATTATGCCGTCAACTTTATTAATGCAGCGGAATGGATAAAGCAAAACCTCCAATATGCAAAAATAAGCGGTGGTATCAGCAACCTTTCATTTTCGTTCAGGGGCATCGATAAAGTAAGGGAAGCCATTCATTCTGTTTTCCTGTACCATGCAATAAAGGCAGGACTCGACATGGGAATTGTCAACCCGGGTATGTTACAGGTTTACACAGAGATACCTCCTGACCTTCTTCAGCTTACCGAGGATGTTGTTCTGAACAGGCGGAAGGATGGCACGGAAAGACTGGTTAAGTTTGCCGAAGGGTTAAGGAATGAAGGCAAAAAAGAAGAGAAAGCTGATGAGTGGAGATCCCTTCCTGTTTTGGAACGTATAAGACATTCACTGAAACGCGGGATAGATGAGTTCATTGTAACGGATATTGAAGAAGCTCGCCCTCTCTTTTCACGTTCGATCGAACTTATCGAAGGTCCGCTGATGGGAGGGATGAACGAGGTGGGTGATCTTTTCGGATCTGGCAAAATGTTTCTCCCTCAGGTGGTGAAGAGCGCCAGGGTGATGAAAAAGGCAGTGGCAGTGCTTGCTCCTTATATAGAAAAAGAGAGTGAAGGAGAGGTAGTCAAAAAGGCCGGCAAAGTACTTCTCGCAACTGTCAAGGGCGACGTTCATGATATTGGAAAGAATATAGTCGGTGTTGTACTATCGTGCAACAGTTATGAGGTTATCGACCTTGGAGTTATGGTTCCGGCCGAAAAGATAATCGATACCGCTCTTAAAGAGGAGGTTGATATCATCGGGCTGAGTGGATTGATAACCCCATCGCTTGAAGAGATGGTTCATGTCGCTTCCGAAATGCAGCGCCGGAAGCTCGACATCCCTTTGTTGATCGGAGGCGCTACTACGTCTGAGATACATGCGGCGGTTAAGATCGCACCGGCTTATTCGAATGCAGTGGTTCATGTCAGGGATGCATCTAAAGCGGCCGGGGTTATCTCTTCGCTCCTTCATAAAGATAATGGCGAGTATGTGAAGGGAATAAGAGAAAAATATAACAAGCTGAGAGAAGACCATGAAGCACACCACGTAGAAAGGAAATTACTTCCGTTAGAAGAGGCCAGGAAAAACAACCTTGTGACTGACTGGAACTCAATGAAGATATCAGCTCCTGTTAAGTCCGGACTGCATGTTATAGAGGAATTTGACCTGGATGTGCTTTTCAGATATATCGACTGGACTTTTTTCTTTTATGCCTGGAAGCTGAACGGGAAATATCCTGCCATCTTTGATGATCCTGTTAAAGGGGAAGAAGCAAGGAAGCTTTTTGACGATGCACAACAATATATGAAGGAAATAAAAGTAAAGAAACTGCTGAAAGCCAGCGGTGTGTTTGGATTGTTTCCTGCCGTTTCGGAAGGTGACGATGTTAAGGTTCTTTCAGAAAAAAATAAAGGTGATGTCAAAGCAATTTTCAGGTTCTTAAGGAATCAGGAGAAGAAGGAAGACGGAGTGCCGAACCTTTCACTGGCCGATTATATTGCTCCGGACCAACAGGGTATTAAGGATTATATAGGAGCTTTTGTCGTTACAGTTGCTCTCGGTAAAGACGTTCCCATGATGTACAAGGATGATGATTATGCCTATATTATGATAAGGATCCTCAGCGACCGCCTTGCTGAGGCAGCTGCAGAATACCTGCACGAAAGGATTCGGAAAGATTACTGGGGTTATGCATTTGATGAGGATCTTAGCGTTGAAGATCTTTTAAGGATAAGGTACAGGGGAATTCGACCCGCCCCGGGATATCCCGCATGCCCTGATCATACCGAAAAACGTATTATCTTTGAACTTCTGGATGCGGAAAGACTGATTGGTGCAGGGCTTACCGAAAATTTTGCAATGACACCTCCTGCAGCGGTAAGTGGTTATATTTTTGCACATCCGGCTTCGGCTTATTTCAATGTCGGAAAGATAGGAACCGATCAGCTGAAAGACTATGCATCACGAAAAAGCATGAGCATTGAAGAGGCATCAAAATGGCTCGCCCCGAATTTATGAAAAGAATATGAGTGTTATAGACAAGATCAACAACGCAAAAAGCCCGTTATTCACATTCGAATTATTACCCCCTCTCAAGGGTCACAGTATTGAGAAAGTTTATGCTACGATCGACAGGCTGATAGAGTTCAATCCTGCTTACATCAATTTCACATCGCACCGCAACGAGACTGTCTATCATGAAAGACCTGACGGTCTGATCGAGAAAAGGGTTGTCAGAAAACGGCCCGGTACAATTGCCCTCGCTGCTGCTGTTAAATACAAGTATAACATTCCTGTTGTCCCGCATATTCTCTGCGGAGGTTTTACCAGGGAAGAGACTGAAAATGTTCTCATTGAAATGAACTTCCTGGGTATTGACGATGTCCTTGCCCTTCGTGGCGACCCCCAGAAGGGAAGCCGCGTCTTTATTCCTGAAAAGGAGGGTTATGCCCATACATATGAGCTTATCGAGCAGATTGTCAATATGAATAAGGGTAAATACCTTGAAGATACATTGGAAGATGCAGCCCCTACAAACTTTTGCATTGGTGTGGCAGGTTATCCTGAGAAGCACTTTGAAGCACCGAACCGGCTGAGCGATATGGAAAACCTTAAGCGCAAGGTGGAAGCCGGAGCCAGTTATATCGTCACACAGATGTTCTTCGACAACTCCAGGTTCTTCAGGTTCAGGGACGAGTGCCGCCAGGCAGGTATCAACGTTCCGGTAATAGCGGGGATGAAGCCGGTCTCGGCGCTCAAGGACATTAATTTACTGCCACAGACATTTCATATAGATCTTCCCCACGATCTTGTGCTGGCTCTCCTGAAATGCCAAACTGACGATGATGCAAGGGAAGTTGGCATCGAATGGGCAACAATGCAATCAAAGGAGCTTCTGAAAGCCGGTGTCCCCGGAATACATTACTATACTCTTGGCAGGTCGGATAATGTTGCCAGGATAGTGAAGGAGGCATTCTAACTGTTTAAAAAGTCAAAATCCATTAACCCTGCCTACCGGCAGGCAGGCGCAGAGGGCGCAAAGAATTTACGCAAATGCCGATAGCTATCGGCACGCAAAGAGTTGAATATATGTGATTTATCTTTGCGTCCTTTGCGCTTCTTAGAGTCCTTTGCGGTTAAAAATGACATTTTCAACAATGCCCAACTTACAGGTTTATAACTTAAACACCTTCCTTATCTTATCCACATAATCCAGCTTCTCCCAGGCAAAAAACTCGACTCTCTTTGAATAGACTTTCTTTCCGTTTCCATTGACTGCGGTTGGTTTGCAGTCCTGTACTTCGTAATAAACCTCAGTAGCCTTTACTTCAGCATCGCGCCCGAAATGACCATAGGTTGCAGTCGGCAGAAATATAGGGTTCTTCAGCCCGAACCTCTCAACGATTGCGAAAGGCCTCATATCAAACAGATTACTGATCCTTGATCCTATTTCGCTGTCATTTAGTATTTTGCCTCCCTCATCCTTTACTTTGGCGCTTCCAAAAGTCTTTACAAACAAACCCACAGGCTGAGCAACTCCGATAGCATAAGCCACCTGGATCAATACACTGTCGCAGACACCTGCTGCCACAAGATTCTTTGCGATATGACGGGCAGCGTATGCAGCCGACCTGTCAACTTTCGACGGATCTTTGCCTGAAAATGCACCTCCGCCGTGTGCGCCATGACCGCCATATGTGTCAACTATGATTTTGCGACCTGTAAGTCCTGTGTCTCCGTGAGGTCCGCCAATCACAAATTTACCGGTTGGATTGACGAGCAATTTCAAATCATCTTTGAACAGTTTCTGAATTCTTTCAGGCAGGATTTTCTTTACCCTTGGGATCAAAATATGGAGGATATCCTCTTTAATCTTGTCCTGCATTGCTTTCTCCGCAACTTTTGCAGCTTCGTGCGACTTATTTCCGGGGGTGACAAATTCATCGTGCTGGGTGCTTATTACGATGGTGTCGATCCTGAATGGCTGGTTGTCATCATCGTATTCAACAGTTACCTGCGATTTGCTGTCAGGCCTAAGGTACTTCATCTGTTTCCCTTCGTGCCGGATTGCTGCAAGTTCCCGAAGGAGGATGTGAGCAAGTTCTATGCTCAGAGGCATATAATTGTCCATTTCACGGCATGCATAGCCGAACATCATTCCCTGGTCGCCGGCTCCCTGTTCTTCAGGTTTCTCCCTGACGACACCCTGGCGAATGTCGCTAGACTGTTCATGAATTGTTGAGATGACTCCGCATGAATCGCAGTCGAAACGGTATTCTGCCTTTGTGTACCCGATGTTCCGGATCACCCTGCGAGCTGTCTCCTGAACATCGACCCAGCCTTCGGTCCTTACTTCTCCGCCACACATCACAAGTCCTGTTGTAACAAAAGTCTCACATGCAACCTTCGACTCAGGATCCCAGCGCAGGAACTCATCAAGCAATGCATCAGAGATCTGATCGGCAACTTTGTCAGGGTGCCCTTCCGAAACTGATTCGGATGTAAATAAATATCCCATTATTTAAATAATTTAGTTAACTGACTAATAAAATGATGGGAGCTTTGATTGACTGAAATAAAGGAATTACAGGCGTTTTAGCATTTTTTCCCGTGGTTGCAATCAGCTCAAATCTTTCCACCAAAAATCACGATGCAAATGAAATAAAAATAAACAAGAATTCAAAATATCTTCTTATCAAACCTGATCCCCCACTGTCCCTATCCCGAAACCCGGGATCGCAAAGTTTAAGGGGAGAACTACCCATTCGTCAGCAGCCTGAAAACCTCCTCCAGATTATTCTCCTTCTTTTGAAGCGAAAGCACAGTTAAATTATTATTTACAGCGAATGAGAAAATGGCAGGACGTATATCCTCGTCACCTTCAGCTTCGATTTCCCAGGCAGCTCCATTTAAATTTTTCACAGAACTAATTGTTGAAATATTTTTGAAAAGCGATTCTTCAATGATCTTATCAAATTCAACCTGAATGATCTGTTTTGCGCGGCTTATCACCGAATAGATCCTGCTTTTCTCCTCGTCGGCAACAATTGTTCCCTTATCGATAATGATCACCCTGTCGCAGATTGCTTCAACCTCCTGCATGATATGCGTTGAGAGCATCACGGTTTTTTGCTTTCCGGCTTCTCTGATAAGATTCCTGATCCCGACGATCTGATTAGGATCGAGTCCGGTGGTGGGCTCATCAAGGATCAGAACCTCAGGGTTGTGTATCAGGGCCTGGGCAAGTCCTACCCTCTGCCTGTATCCTTTTGAAAGAGAGCCTATTTTTTTCTGCTGCTCCGGCCCAAGGCCTGTCAAATCAATAATTGAACCGATCTGTTTTTTCAGGGGAATTTCAGATTTGTAGAGTGAGGCTACAAAACCAAGGTATTCCCTGACGTACATTTCAGGGTAAAGAGGGTTATTCTCCGGAAGATATCCAATCATCTTTTTCACGAAGGAAGCGCCGTCTTCAACATCAAGACCGTTTACTTTCACGGAGCCAGAAGATGCAGGAATAAAACCTGTGATTATCTTCATCATAGTTGATTTTCCTGCCCCGTTGGGACCAAGAAATCCTACTACCTCCCCTGTTCTTATTTCAAAGGAGACGTTGTCGAGAGCTTTCTGTTCTCCATACAATTTAGTAACACCCTGAACGACAATTGACATAAAGTGATGTTGGTGTTTTAAAATTAAGGTGTAAAGATATAGGATAGATGTTATTTTTCTATGATTCTCTTCATTTCTATTTAATTAAACTAAGGTGCCAGGCATGGATTTTTTTAAAATCTGCCCCCCAACCCCCCTGAAGGGGGGCAAAAAAAGCAGGGAGAAAAAACAAGTAGAAAATAAGTCATAATTATTTCTAAAACCTCACAGGATATTAAATTTCTTGTATTTTTATAATCACTTCAATCCGATAAAAGTCATGAGTACAATAAGCCGCCGGAATTTCCTAAAGACCTCCATCATCGGAGGTGCAGCTATTACGTTTATGAACCCCGTCAGAACTTTTGCCTCATACGGCAGTCAGAATACCTTTGCATCACAGGCAGCGCTGACTACCGGCGATAACAGGGCTGATCTGGCATTCAGGGCGTTGCAGCCTTTTGCAAAACAGATCAAACGTTCAATTGGTGATAAGCTCGTTGTTCTGAAACCAAATAATGTTTCGATCGATATCCCGCTGTGTGCCACTCATGCCGATACGCTGGAAGGAGTTCTTGAGTTCCTGAAATCAATCAATAAACTGAAGAATGTCGTTATAGCCGAATCGGCAGCCGGCGGGGCCACCTTTGACGGATTTAAGAATTATGGCTATTTCAGGCTGGTCGACAAATACAATGTCAGGCTTGTGGATCTCGACCAGGAGAAGTTTGAGATTCTGCATGTTTTTGATGAAAAGGATTTCAGGCCTCATCCAGTAAGGATGTCGGGCATGCTTTTGAGTCCCGATTCCTATGTTGTATCAGTGGCAAGGATGAAAACACACGACAGGATAATTGCAACCCTGTCGCTGAAAAACATTGTGTTTGGAGCGCCTATAAAAGACAAGGGCTTTGCCTATGGCCCAAAACGTCCGCAGGGTGCAAAAATTGACAAACCGATCGTACATGGAGGCGGTTTCCGGGGGATTAACTATAATCTCTTTTCGCTGGCGCGTCAGCTGCATCCCGATCTTGCGTTGATTGACGGATTTGAAGGCATGCAGGGAAACGGACCGAATAACGGAACCCCGGTTGATCACAGGGTTTGTGTCGTAAGTCCCGACTGGCTCACAGCCGACAGAGTTGCGGTTGAGCTTATGGGTATCGATTTTGCAAAGATCGGTTATCTGAATTATTGTGCCCAGGCTAATTTGGGTGTTGCGGATCTGAGCAAAATAGAGATTATCGGGGAACCAATTGCAAATCACATTAAATCCTACGAGTTAAGTAAGAACATCGAATCGCAGCTTGTATGGATGAAACCTGCAAGCTGAAGGCAGAATATATGTCTTTTAATTAGTCTTTTAATCAGTTTTTTAATACGTATTTTATTTAAATTAAAATACGTATTTCCTAAATGGCGCTTCCGGCATCTCACCTGGAGGTGCCAATTCCATCAATGATTTAAGTATCAAGCAAATAACTTTCCCCTCCTTTTGAAGGAGGGGTCGCCTGACCAAAGAGTAGAATATTAATTAAGTGAAGCTAACTTGGTCAGGCGGGGGTGGTTCATTCAAAAATAACTCTTAAGTACACGGCTATGCCTACCGGGACGCGGGGGTGAAAAAAACTCTGATCAAAAACAAAAATTCTTCAAAAAAAACTTGCATTTTTCCTGATAATTTAGTATTATTGTACTATACATATAATACATTAATAGTATAAACCTATGGTGCAATTTATTCTGGATCCCAAAGCAGGCGTTCCATTTTACCGGCAGATAATTGACCAGATAAAATTCGGAATTGCCTCGGGAGCTCTTAAAGCTGGCGAACAGCTGCCTACAGTGAGAGCTCTTGCCGTCGACCTTAAAGTGAACCTGAATACCGTGACAAAAGCTTATAAAGAGCTCGAAATCCTGAGTATCCTTGAAACTCAACAAGGAACCGGGACCTTCATAAGCAAATCACAGATTCGGATTCCCGAAAAAGAGAAAAACAAGAAGCTCGAAGACATCTGCAATGAGTTTTCGACAATTTCCTTTAGTTATGGATTTTCAGTTACTGAAATTATTAATCAACTTCAAAAACAAAACCAAAAATGAAAACTACCACAGTTTCCTACAACCATTTTAACCCTGTATCATTTGCAGTGTTGGTGATCCTTCTGGCTATCTCAGTCGGCCTCTATTACCTTGGGATAATTGGTGTTCCTGCTCTCGTTGCTGCAATTATGGTCTCGCTATTGATTTCAAGCGCAATTCAGATTGCCGATCAGTGGGAAAAGGCAGTGGTCCTGAGAATGGGAAAATACAGGGGTTTGAGGGGACCCGGAATGTTCTTTATTATTCCGATAATTGATCAGGTGAACAGCTATATCGATCAGCGGGTCAGGGTAACAGAATTCAGGGCTGAGCAAACTCTCACAAAAGACACTGTTCCGGTCAATGTTGATGCCGTTGTTTACTGGACCGTCTGGGATGTGGAAAAAGCAGCCCTCGAAGTCCAGGAATATGTAAAAGCGATCTCATATATTGCGCAGACCGATCTGCGTGATATCATCGGGAAACATGAGCTTGCTGATCTTCTCCAGGAACGGGAAAAGATTGCTGAAGACCTCCAGAAAACCCTTGATGCAAATACAAATCCCTGGGGAATAACCTGCCAGACGGTAGGGATAAGGGATATCATTATCCCTCAGGCTCTTGCAGATGCAATGAGCAAGCAGGCACAGGCTGAAAGGGAGAGGAAGGCAAGGGTGATACTCGGTACTGCAGAAACCGAGATTGCAGTGAAATTTGCAAAAGCAAGCGAGCAATACAGGGATAATCCTATCGCTTTGCAGCTCCGTGGGATGAATATGTTGTACGAGGGACTGAAGGAAAAGGGTTCAATGGTGATAGTACCAAGCTCGGCTCTTGATTCAATGAACCTCGGTGTAATAGGAGGATTGGTATCGCTTGGGAAAGCAAGTAGTCAGGTAAAGGAATAATTTGGGTCAACAAAGCGGATCAACCATACATAAACTGTCCGACTTTGGCAAATGAAGCCTTCGGGTTGACGCAGCAAACCGGTATCCTTGAGCTGTTTGCAATTATATACTGTTCCGACGCTCCAACCATATAATCGGCCATCGTTATGTTCTTTGTGGTCACAATAAGGATGAGATCGGCATGGATCTTTTGTGAAAAGGCAATTGTGTGCTGTGCCAGCTTACCATGTGGAACCTCATGTATCTCATATTCTATATTATTCTGGATGAGATATTTGACTGCAAAATTCAGGTTTACGTTTGTCTTTGTGCGAAGACTCTTATCGGTAGTGGCTGTCCTAAGGATATGGATCTTGGAGTCAAAATATTTTCCCATGAAGATTGCCATTCCCATTTTCTCCTTGTTCTCAATCCTGAAATCGATAGGAAAGACAATGTTATGATATCTTTCCTGATCTGGCGGTGGATCCTGGACAACAATAAACGGGACTTTTGATTTGACAATAACTTTCAATGCCCAGCTTCCCGTGATCTTTTGCATGCCTTTCATCCCGTGGGTTCCCATTACCACAAGGCTGACTTCATTTTCATTGACATATTCAGCTATGGAGGAGAAAATACTTCCTTTCCTGATCATAGCCGTGACAACTATGTTGTACTTTTTGCTTGCATTATCGACAATACTACGAAGAAGTGCTTTTTTTTCTCCTTCTTCCCTGGGCTTTATGTTTTCATCAACTATATGCAACAGACAAACTTCATTATTGACCATACGGCCAATCTTAACTGCATGAGCTAAAGCATTTTCAGCAACCTGGGTAAAATCCCACGGTACGACAATAAGTTTCTTGATTTCTTCCATAACAGTTTATATTTCCAAATATATAATCAAAGTTATACAGATTTTCCTAAAAATCAAATCAGTAAACCGACTCTTTAAAGAACCCGGCGCCTCCCCCTTGGGGGGACGGGTGGTGAACAAAGTTCTCCAATAAATTTAAACTCCATAAAATGACAATTATTATAAAATTCTTAAATATTTGATAAAGAGCTATCTGATTAAGGAAAATGAGAAGCTTTGAAATAAAAATTCACTAAATAAGTTATCTTAAAGTGCTTCAAAGGGGGCATAACTAAAATAATCGCGATCTTATGGCTCTTACCGGACAACAATTTATTATTTTTGAGGGGGAAATTTCTTACAGATATTAATTAAATAATGAAAAGGATAAAGATTAAGGAGCTTTTGTCCGCTTCGCTTATAGGGGAAGATGTGATCGTAAAAGGCTGGGTCAGAACCAAGAGGGGAAACAGGAATATCATCTTCATTGCTCTGAATGACGGATCGACTATCAACAACATTCAGGTCGTTGCTGACACTTCCTTTTTTGATGAAAATCTTCTGAAAGATATTTCCACAGGTGCATGCCTTGCAGTTACCGGCAAGCTTGTTAAATCGCAGGGGCAGGGCCAGAACGTCGAAATCAGTGCCGCATCCATTGAGGTCTATGGAAAAAGTGATGCTGAAGCATATCCGCTTCAGAAGAAGGGGCATTCCATGGAATTTTTAAGGGAGAATGCCCACCTGCGTTTCCGGACAAACACTTTCGGGGCAGTTTTCAGGATCAGGCATGCAATGGCTTTTGCTATACATAAGTACTTTAACGATAAGGGATTCTATTATTTGCATACCCCCATTATTACAGGAAGTGATGCAGAAGGTGCAGGGGAAATGTTCCATGTTACTACATTCGACCTTAACCGGATGCCGGTCAGTGAAGACGGGAATGTGGATTTCCGCAATGATTTTTTCGGAAAAGAGACCAATCTTACTGTATCCGGACAGCTTGAAGGAGAGCTTGGCGCACTTGCCCTTGGCGAGATCTACACTTTCGGTCCCACTTTCAGGGCTGAAAATTCAAACACCCCGCGGCATCTTGCCGAGTTCTGGATGATTGAACCGGAAATGGCATTTTATGACCTGAAAGACAACATGGATCTGGCTGAGGAATTTGTAAAATACCTCATAAAATATGCCCTCGAAAATTGCCCGGATGACCTGGGGTTCCTTAACAGCATGATCGATAAGGGACTTATTGAACGTCTGAAGTTTGTCCTCGAAAATGAATTTGTAAGAATTACATACACGGAAGCGGTAAAGATTCTGACTGAAGCAAAAAGGAACTGGGATTACCCTGTGGGATGGGGCAGGGATCTTCAGGCAGAGCATGAAAGATACCTTGTTGAGGAGCACTTCAAACGACCTGTAATACTTATCGATTATCCTAAGGAGATCAAGGCATTCTACATGAAGCAGAACGTAGATGGCAAGACCGTTAAGGCAATGGATGTCCTGTTCCCGGGGATCGGCGAGATCATCGGCGGATCGCAGAGGGAAGAGAATTATGACAGACTTCTGGGGAGGATCACTGAATTAAAACTGCCGCAGAAAGATCTCTGGTGGTATCTCGAAACCAGGAAATTCGGAACCGCGCCTCACAGCGGATTCGGCCTTGGTTTTGAAAGACTAATTTTATTTATGACGGGAATGTCAAATATCAGGGATGTGATCCCCTTCCCCAGAACTCCGAAAAACGCTGAATTTTAAAAAAAATTAGTACCTTTTTTCCTTAATTTAAGGGGATGTTAAAGCAAAAGTTACAACAGAAGCTACTTCAGAAACTGTCGCCACAGCAGATCCAGATGATCAAGCTGCTGGAAGTGCCTGCTCTGCAGATGGAACAACGGATAAAAAAGGAGCTTGAAGAAAATCCCGCACTTGAAGAAGGTACCGAGGACGATGAGGAAATAAACAACAACGAAGAACAGGAAGAAGAATTTGAAGAAAAAGATAAGGACCAGGAAGAATTTACTCTTGATGATTACATTGAAGATGATGAAATTCCGGAGTACCGGCTTCAGACAAACAATTACAGCAAAGAAGATGAAAAGAGAAATGAGATCCCGTATTCGGCCGGATCTTCTTTTCATGAACATCTAGAATCGCAGCTGAGCCTGCGGGATCTCACAGACAAACAGAAAATACTGGGTGAGTATATTCTTGGGAACATTGACGAGGATGGTTATCTGAGAAGAGAACTGGTTAATATTATAGATGACCTTGCATTTCTCCAGAATATCACGACAACAGAGAACGAGCTGGAAGAGGTGCTTGAAATTATACAGGATCTGGATCCGCCGGGTGTTGGCGCCAGGACACTCAAGGAATGCCTTTTGATCCAGCTTGCAATAAAAGAACGTACACAGCTTCCGGTTAAACTGGCTTATACAATTATTGATCAGTATTTCGAAGAATTCTCAAAACGGCATTATGATAAAATTACTGCCAGACTCGGGATTTCAGACAGTGAACTTAAATCGGCCATTGATGAGATCCTCAAGCTGAATCCAAAACCAGGGAGCATCTACAGCGATTCATTTACAAAGAATTCCCAGCATATTATTCCTGATTTTATTCTTGAGCTTACTGAAGATGGGTTCGACCTGCACCTTAACTCACGTAATCTTCCGGAACTTCACCTGAGTTCTGCATACAATGATATGCTGCGTTCTTATATCAAAAATAAGAACCAGAAAAAGGATATGAAGGATGCTATAATGTTCGTGAAGCAGAAGATAGATTCAGCAAAGTGGTTCATCGATGCTATCAAACAGAGGCAAAATACTCTTCTTCTTACAATGAATGCCATATTGAAATACCAGGAAGAATTTTTTATCGACGGTGATGAGACAAAGTTCAAGCCGATGATCCTGAAAGATGTTGCAGAAATGACGGGGCTTGATATTTCAACAGTTTCGAGGGTGGCAAACAGCAAATACATACAGACACATTTCGGGATTTTCCCTCTCAAGTATTTCTTCTCGGAAGGACTTCAGACCGACAGCGGCGAAGAGGTGTCAACAAGGGAGATAAAAAGGATACTTCAGGATTGTATTGAAAATGAAGAAAAGAGAAGACCTCTTACAGATGAGCGCCTTACAGACATACTTCAGAAAAAGGGGTATCAGATAGCTCGCAGGACCGTTGCCAAATACCGTGAGCAACTCAATATCCCTGTAGCACGGTTAAGAAGGGAAATTCAATAGGTTATTCAAATTTGTCTCTTTCAGAGACGGCTAAAGGCATTAGACGAAAATTGAAATCCGTTAAAGAGACTTAAAATTTCCCATAAATCACACAGATTTAGCGGATTTTAAATACTAAAACCAAACTCAAAGCCCCCCATTTGGGGGGTTGGGGGGTTGATTTATAGGCTTATAGGAGGGGTGGCCCGGACTATCGGCACCTGTTTGATTATATCCCTGTAGCACGGTTAAGAAGGGAAATTCAATAGCTCTTCCAGCGCTTTCGAAAGCAGGTCCCTGCTTTCAGAAACAATTTCGGAAAAATCAAATGTTTTTTTACCGGATAAGGTTATCCCGGAATCAAGACTTTTTTGGGAAGCAGCAGTAAACCATCCTTTTGCTGAAAGATATTCAGCAAGGTATTCCTGCTCAGTCTGTCCCGGAGTCGGGATAAGCAATGCACCGCAGTTCAAACTGATCAGTTCCATAATGACGGTGTAGCCAGAACGGGCTATAAGATTTTCACTCCCTGAGATGATTTCCTGCATCTCAGCTAAGGGAAGGTGACTGTAGCTGATGATTGTTCCTGATCTTGAAGCATTGCCATTACTGCCGGGCTTTCCCTCCAGGATTACAACTGGCAGATTGTTTGAAAGAAGCTCTGTAACCTTTTGCCGTAATATTCTTCTCTGAGGCTCTGGCCCGGAGAGGATAAGCGTATTATGGGGAGGAACATCCTTTAGCGTACCGGTTGTTCGGGGGAGATTAAATCTCGAGAGGATACCAATAAATCTTACGTTTTCGGGGAGCTTCATTCCATGGGATAAACGTCCTGATATATTATTATCACCCGGCAGATCGGGGATAAAGCAGTAATCGTATTTTTTAATTATGTATCGATGGAGCCGGATTCCAATCCATTCAAATGATCTGAATTTTCGTGGGAAAGGAATTCTTACCTGATGCGTAATATAAACCGATCTTACTGTTTTATTCCAAAGACCGAAGCGGTTGTCGCTTATTACAATGTCAATATTATGATCGCGGATTATGCGTTTCAGCCTGAAATGTTCCGAGATTGTGTGGTAACCAAGTGAAGGTATTTTGAACAGGAGTGCAATATATTGCGGCAAGATCCGTGAATAAGATGGTTTGAATCCGGAGAACCTGATAAATGACAGACCGGGTAATTCATCCCTGAAAAACAAGATGTGCTCATTTCCTGTACCGATAAAGATTTTGTTGCCTGTTTCCTGCAGTTTTCGTACAAGCGGGATCATGCGTCCGGCGTGACCAAGCCCCCATTCGAGAGGGCAGACGAGTATGTTGTGGTTACTATTCAAGATCAGCCCGATACCTGGGTTTCTATCCCCAGTTTCCTGACCATTCCGGCAATGCGCTTAAGCTCTGATAGCGGAACTTTTTCAAGCTCAGCTCCTTCAGGAGTATCCCTTGAGATTGTATATATCATTACTTCCGAAGGCTTAATTATTTCAATTGCCTTAAGCCAGGCACTAAGTTCGCTGTCAGTGGTATTGTCTATAATTTCCCCGTTGTATTTTCCGCGCAGGAAAAGCGTCTGGATTAAAAGCTGTCCCTTAAAACCTTTAAGGTCTTCAATCAGTTCTGAAACTCTTACGTTTACCCCTGGCTGGTTATGAATTTTGATTGTCAGGTCGAATGCCGAATCAAGTTTAAGGATATTTTTGTCGACCTTGAGCAGTGCGTCTTTTATACGGGGTAATTTTATTGTTGCAGAGTTTGACAGCACAGCGATTTCAGCGCCTGGGAAATACTTGTCTCTAAGAGAAATGCTGTCGTCGATTATACCCGGAAAGTCAGGATGAAGAGTTGGTTCACCGTTTCCAGCAAAAGTAATGACGTCGGGCGGGGTATTTTTCCGATTCAACTCAGCTAGTTTCTTTTCGAGAGCCTCAAAAACTTCTTTCCGTGACGGAAGTCTTGCTTCTTCTTTTTTAGCATCCGATGTCCAGCCGCATTCACAGTAGATGCAGTTGAAGTTGCACAGTTTCCTCGTTTCAGGCAGGAGATTGATCCCCAGAGAAACTCCGAGTCTCCTGCTCTTCACAGGTCCGAAAACAATCTTATCGAACAAAAATGTGGCCATCAGGTTTATTTCTCCGAGGGTTCAAAATTAGTATAATTTTCAGATCAACCCTGCTTTCCTAAATCAACCTCCTCACCTTACTCTCCGGCAGAAGCTTCAGATTTACAAGGTCAAGATCCTGAAGAAGCAGCAATCCGGGCTTTTTACCTGGTTCTATTGTACCATAATCTTTTTCTTCGCCGAGAGCTTTTGCTCCATTCATTGTCGACCAGGCAACAAGGTCTTCAAGACTGATCGATGGAAATGCCTTCTGGAGCGTTTTGATCTCTTCAAGGATGCTTAACCGGTTATTAGAGGCAAGACTGTCGGTACCGATCACTATTTCGCAATTCTCTTCAATAAGAATGCCAAGCGGAGGGAGATGATTCTCAATATAAAGGTTTGAACCGGGACAAAGGCACCAGAATAGTTGGTCCCGTTTCATTACCGACTTGATTATATTTCTGTCTGCAAATGTATTATGAACGAGTATCAGGTTCCCTGACGGAGTTATCTCGTCAAGAACGGCAGAGACATGGTCCTTTACTGTTTCAAGCTTACCCGTTGCCAGACCGGATTCCAGGTAAGATTTCAGGATGGGTCCGTCGTGATCTGTAAGGAATTCTTTTTCTCCCTCCGTCTCCAGAAAGTGGACAGATGTAATTTTATTTGAAGCTGTTTCACTCTTCAGGAGCCTGAAGAGTGACAGGGAAAGGGAATATACTGAATGAGGTACCAGCCAGTATTTCAATCCGTAATCACCTGCAATATGCGAAAGAAGGATTATTTCATTAATCCTCCGGTTTGCTTTTTCGGTGTCAATCCCGAATACTTCAAGCAGATTAACGTACTTTATCCTGCTTTTCTTCTTAATGTCAAATGTTGCACGCGAATTACAGATGTCGGCGCATAACACAACTCCTTCGTGGTACATTTCTTCATCAGCCGATGAAATTGATTGTTGAATAGCCTCGCCTCCGGCTTCCCTTGAAGTTCTTACCAGCTTAATAAACCCGGCCAGTCCGCCTCCACGGGGAATAAGACTCTTTAAATGTGAAAGTTCCAGATGACAGTGGCAATTAACAAACCCGGGTGTGATTATTCCATTATGAAATTCAACTGATCCTTTTTCAATTAGAATCCCTCCGGTATCTTCAATCTTTAAAATTGTTCCCTCATCATCCACAGTTACGATTCCTCTCTTTAAAGGGAGACCGTTATTTGTGAAGATATATTGTGCCGAGAATTTCTTCATTATTAATTTGGAGTGCGGGTGAGCATTACCTTTTCAATCCTGAGATGTCTTATCAGGGAAGGAGACTGCTTTTCCTGATCAACAAACCAGCCCATGAGCCGGGCAGGTGCCATCCTGATCAGGTTTATAGTGAAACTGAAGTTATGAGGCTGCCCGTTTTTCAAATAAGGGAAATCCGAAATGTAATTTCTTTCCGCACTTCCAGTGCTGTCGGTATAGGTGTAATATATTCCGGGATGAGGATCCGAGGACTGGTCATCGGGATAAATTGTAAGTGTGAATTTAAGATTATACCGTCCGGGGATATTCAGTGGTATATCAAACCAGGAGGTATCCCTGCCTGTCGGATCGGGAAAGTAATATGAGGATTTACCCTGCCAGAAATCAGGCTCTCCGCTTCCCGAAACCGGCATCTCCCTATCGATCCTCGACTCCATCTCGCTCAGGGCGCCAAGTACTTTATCATAGATTCTTATCATTTTCTTTGGCTTCTCAATAAAATAGTATTGCATTGTCCTGTCCATTTCTTCCTTTGTATAGCCATGTTTTTCAATGATATCAACATATGCTGAAATAGTATCACGGTCAGAGTATAAATAGTTTATCCGGGGAAGTGTAAGCAATCCGTCGGCGATATGTATCTCTGTAAGTATTCTGACAAGATCTTTTTCCGGTATTTCAGCTTTGTGCTCAACTTTGTTCCTCCTGCCGGCACATGAACCTGCCAATAAGGATATGGTAATAATTATCAGAAGAAAATATCGGTTCATATGCGGAACTTCTTATTTATTAATTCTTTGAAAGATATTTTTTTGTGAGGAACCTGACCGGGTACCATGCCGCCCAGTATCCAATCAGCAGCACTACTGCCGGAACTATAATAAAATCTTTTACCTTCATAACAACAGGATATGCATCCATTATAAGGGAATCGCTCCTGAGCCTTACCAGACCGAAGGTTTGCTGCAGCCAGCAAACCAGGAATCCAAGAATGATGCCGGCAATTGCGCCAATGATCGAGATCAGCCATCCTTCAATAATAAATATCTTCCTGATAAGGTTGTTATCGGCTCCCAGGCTTTTGAGTATCCCTATATCCCGTTCCTTTTCGATGATCAGCATCGTCAGCGAACCTATAATGCTGAAGGATGCAATTATCAGGATCAGCGTCAGGATGAAGAATATTGCAAGCCTTTCTGACCGCATCACCTTATAAAATATCTCCTGCTGTTCGAATTTATTCCGGACCATATATCCGTTCCCAAAGATCCTGGTAACATTTTTCTGGACCAACTCCTCATCGGCATTCTTTTCAAATTTAATTTCAACGGAACTTACACCTGAATTATTTTCAAGAAGTTCACGCGCAAAGTCGAGCGGGACAAATACATATTTGGAATCATATTCCTGCTCAACCTGGTAAATGCCGGACGGGAAGATATATCTTCGAACGAATGCATCTTCAGGGTTAAGGCTGGCGTTTCCTGTCCTTTTCGGGACATAGATATTGAGGGGTGTTATAAAGTTGATATTCAATCCCAGGTAGTTTGCGATCCCAATGCCGCATATTGCGTAGGGTCTTCCCTTTTCTCCACGGAGAACGAACTGGCCGTCCCACATTGAACTGTCGATGCCGGTTACTTTAATATAATTGTCATCAACTCCCTTAATTGTTGCAATATATTGCCTGTCGCCATATTTCAGAAGTGCATTTTCCTCAATACTAAGCGAATAACAGGCTACGCCGTTGACGCTTGAAAGGAGGGTTAAGCTGGCTTTGTCAGGAATAAATGTCTTACCCTGTGCTGGAGTTATTTTCAGATCGGGATCGAAAGTGTTGAAAATGGAGCGCACAAGGGTTTCAAGTCCGTTAAAGACCGACAAAACTATTATAAGGGCCATGGTGCCTACCATTACCCCTGCTACCGAGATGGATGATATAACATTTATGGCATTCCTCGATTTTTTTGCGAAGAGATACCTTTTTGCTATGTAGAGGGAGAGCTTCAAATCTTTACTTGCTTGCTGATACCAGTAAACCTGTTCCTGATTTGTGGTTTATGCAAATATCAAAAGAATTCAGGACTAAAGCTACCGGAAAGAAAATAAGGTAGTAAAATGGCAGTATCAGAAAGGATGCTTTTGAGAAATTAAGCATCTCAACCGGGTATTTCATTGAGATTTTCCAGGAGATATGGCCTGGTTTACCATATGTATATTTTGCATCAATGTTCCGGAATCCGGCTCTTTCAAGTTTTTGTGAGATGTCGTCTATGCTGTATCCATTCCTGACATGTTCATCGATAAAAGAATGTTCTTCAGTACTATGTACATCTGATCCTCCCTGGTCCGACGGGGTTGATATAAGAATTATGCCTCCATCCTTCAGCGCCCGGTTAAAGTTCCTTAAGACCAGCTCATCTTTCCTGATGTGTTCCATAACGTCGACTGACAGGATGAGATCATACCTGTCCCTTTCGTTGAGTTCCGTAAGATCTCCTTTAGAGCAGGTAACCCGCTGTGCCAGTCCTGCTTCATTGAAGAACCTGTTGCAGTCGCCGACATGCTCCGAATCAATATCAATAGTTTTGAATTTCCAGTTCCTGTTCATTCTGCTCATTCTCCAGGTGTATTGTCCGAATCCTGCACCTGCATCCAGTACCATAGCTTCTGCGGGGAATTTAAGTACTATTTTCCTCAGGGCTTTTTTTACATGCCAGGTACGGAGTAATAACAGGTCGAGCAGAGAATAGAATACTTTTCTCAGGAATATTGAACCGGAAAAGACCCGTCCGAGGGTTTTTTTTATCGGATCATACTGCATCTCATCAGGATTTCAGCAGCTTGTCAATTTTATCGATATAGTCGAGACTGTCGTCAAGGAAGAAAGCTATCTCCGGGACAATCCGGAGTTGTCTTCCGACTTTCTGTCCCATTTCGAACCTTATCTTTGAGGAATGATCTTCTATGGTCTTCATTATAATATCCTGTCCTGCCGATGGGAAGATACTCAGATATATTTTGGCAAATGACAGGTCGGGGCTTATCCTGACCTTTGTTATTGACACCATTTTACCCTGCGCTATCTCGTTGCCTTTTCTCAGAAATATCCCGGCCATCTCTTTCTGGATCAGTCGTGATACTTTTTTCTGTCTTGTCGATTCCATGGCCTTTAGTATTGTAATCCGGCAAAGGTACGATTTTCCGTGAAATAGTCAAGTTACCCTCATCCCCCACAGGGTTGTCTAAGGGAAGAAGCCCGAAATAGAAGAGATGCCTGTCTCTGTATGAGTTTTTTATTAATTTTGCGGTGAATTTTAGAGAGGATTATAATGGACACAGTAGTGAGCGGCATAAGGTCGACCGGGAACCTTCACCTTGGGAATTATTTCGGAGCGGTAAAGAACTTTCTGAAGATGCAGAAGGAGAATAATTGCTTCTTTTTTATAGCAGATTATCACTCACTTACTACACATCCGAAACCTGACGACCTTCACGGAGCCATTAAGCAGGTGCTTGCTGAATACCTCGCTTGCGGAATCGATCCTGAATCTGCAACAGTCTTTATTCAGAGTGATGTCCCTGAGGTGACTGAGTTGTATCTTCTTCTGAATATGAATGCCTATGTCGGTGAACTTGAGAGGACTTCATCTTTTAAGGAAAAGATAAGAAAACATCCTGACAATATTAATGCCGGACTATTGACTTATCCGGTTCTTATGGCAGCTGATATCATAATTCACAGGGCTCACAAGGTGCCTGTCGGTAAGGATCAGGAGCAGCATCTGGAGATGACCAGAAGGTTTGCCAGGAGATTCAATATGATTTATGAAGTCAACTATTTCCCGGAGCCCGATGCATATAACTTTGGACAGGACCTTATAAAAATTCCGGGGCTTGACGGCACCGGTAAGATGGGGAAAAGCGAAGGGAATGGCATATTCCTGGCTGACACTCCGGCAGAAATCAGAAAGAAAGTCATGAGAGCCGTGACGGATGCAGGTCCGGGAGCGCCGGGCCAGGAGCCTTCTGAACCTGTAAAAAACCTGTTTACGATCATGCAGGTTGTTTCGGATCCATCTACCCTCAAATACTTCATGGAAAAACATGCCTCATGCGAAATCCGTTACGGAGATCTTAAGAAACAGCTGGCAGAAGATATAATAAAAGTTACCGACCCGATCCGTGACAGGATAAATGAAATCCTGAAAGACAATCAGTACCTTGCAAAGGTTGTCAGGGAGGGCGCCGAAAAGGCACGGGCGAGCGCTTCCAGGACAGTAAGGGAGGTTCGCGAAATCATCGGATACAGGCCGTTCTGACCTGTAAAATAAAAGCCAGGTCTGTGACCTGGCTGCCCTTGACGAATCAAGTATATGTTTGAGATTGCCTGTTATTAGTATTATTCAAAATGTGTGCCAGAATTGCACTCCTTTGAGTAAATATTTGTAAATTTAATAGCCTGTTTTTGGCAAGTTAAATATTACACCTATGAAAAAGGAAAACCCCATTAACCAGATCAAAAACCAGAGGAGAAATGTAACAAATGTTACAAGACGGAATTTCATAACTTCCTGCTCAGCCTGTGCTGCGTGCCTCGCTTTAAAACCACTCTCGCCGGTTTGTATACCGGCATCAGGTGGTAAAGCGGATGCCAGTATGAGGATACGCATAATCTACTCTCTTCATGCCCCTGTTCAGGCAGTTCCGGATTGGCCGAACATAGGATTTGATTTCAAGCCTGCGATGGAGAAAATAAATAATTCTCTTTCCGGCCATTTCAGGAATATCGAATTTTTACCAACCCTTGCAACCGGACCAGAAGATGCCATAAAGATAATTTCACAGGATAAAAATGAAAACATCGACGGCTATATTGTGTATCAGATGAACTGCTGGAACAGGGTTGTACAGGATGTGGCAAAAACCGGGAAGCCGGTGCTTTATGCAGATTTTCAGTTTGGAGGCAGCGGAGGGTTCCTCGTCTACAATGCATCATTTCTGAATAGCAAAACTGATAATGTCGGATTTGTAGCCTCGTCACGACCTGAAGATCTGTTAGCAGCTGTAAGCTGTTTTGAAACGGTGAAGGGCACCGGATCTGCTGCCGGATTTGCCGGGGCAACATCAAAAGCACGGGATAAAGCCACACCTGCCGCTGCCAGGTATTCACTCTATTCAAATGATATTAAATCAATCTCCCCGGTCGAATGTTCAAAGATTTTGTCGGGTTCGAAAATTATTGCAGTAAACGACCAGAATGCCAGGGTAGCCGCTCCTGTCATGGGTATCCCACTCGAGTACGTCCCTTTTGCCGAAGTAAATGATGCATGGAGTAAAGCCAATAAGGATGAAGCCGCAAAGATCGTTGCAAAGTGGCACGATTCGGCTCTGGAAATAGTAAATGTTCCGGATGAAACACTGCTCACATCTGCGGCGATGTACATAGGAATGAAGGCTGTACTCACCCGTCATGGTGCGAATGCTATTACAATGAATTGTCTTGGAGGGTTTTATGGAGGTCATATTCATGCTTATCCCTGCCTGGGATTCCATGAGCTGTGCAATGAAGGACTTGTAGGTGCTTGTGAATGCGATGTAAATTCGACAGCAACAATGCTTGCATTTTCAACAATGACAGGCGGGAGACCCGGCTTTATCTCCGACCCTGTTATTGATACCTCCAAACGGCAGATAATCTATGCACATTGTGTTGCACCAAACAGGATCTTTGGTCCGGCGGGACCTGTCAATCCCTTCAGGATCATGACTCATTCCGAAGACAGGAACGGGGCTTCGGTTCAGTCGATACTTCCGGTAAACTACATGACAACAACACTCGAGATCAATAATGACAGGAAAGAAATTCTGTTCCATCAGGCGGTAGCTCTTGACAATGACCCGGACGACAGAGCTTGCAGGACCAAACTGTGTGCCGAACCTGTAGGTGATATCGGGAAGCTCTTCACAATGTGGGACACCTGGGGCTGGCACCGTGTAACATTTTACGGTGACCTGAGGGATCCGGTATATGCTATGGCTGACAGCATGGGGTGGAAGGTAGTGGAGGAAGCTTAAGGATCATTACTTAACACTCATTTTATTTCTTAATTTTGAAGTGCACCTTAAATGCGATGTAAGTGAATAAGCGTGTAGCTATTCTACTGGTTGTTGTTCTGGTTTCCGGAGTGGCTTTTCTTGGATATTTCCTTAACCAGAACAGAAAGAACCTTTTTACAGATCCCTACAAGGTGATATCTCCGGATGCCTGCATCGTAATTGAAACAATCGACATCAGAAGTTTTTTAAATTCACTTACAACCGGTAAAGGGATTTTTTCAGAACTTGAGAAAATAAAGGAATTCAATAACTTCAGCGTTAAGCTGAAATACGTTGCCGATCAGATCAATAAACCCGGCTTTAAGAAATTCCTTCAGGAAGGGAAAGCACTTATCGCATTTCACCCTTCAACCGACGGAAAGCTTATTCCGCTTTTGTCGCTCTCAATCCCTGCAGAGATGAGCTCCAGACAGATACGTGAAGCCCTGGTATCGTCAGGCGTAAAAAACATAACTGAAGAAAAGGCAGGGAAAAAGAAGCTGATAGTTCTTCCCAGCATGCTTAACGGAAAAGCTGACACAGTTTTTATGAGCATCAGCTCCGGCCTCATGGTTTGCACAACGTCACGTCAGTTAATAATCCGGTCTGTTTTACAGCAAACTCCCGGAACGGACATAAGGAATGCCCCGGGTTTTTCAAAGCTCCTGCTTTCTTCAGGGAAGAACGAGGATAAGGTTTTTGTCGTTTTCAGTAACCTGCAAAACACGATCAGTTCACTTCTTAATCCGGGCTCCATGTCGCTGGCCGGCAAGATAGTGAAGCTTGGCGAATGCACAGGAGGGGATATTTATATAAATGATGGCGGACTTTCGGTTAGCGGTTATATTGAGAGCAATGATCCATCGGATTTACTTTACAATTACAGGGAGATAGAACCCGTTGAGTTTCAAACCTATAAAGTGCTTCCTGCTGCGACTGCCCTGTTCGAATCAAAAGTATTCACAGGAGAGACCGGCACGAAAAAACAGGCAGGTAATGTTCCTGCAGGAGCAGCTGCCCTGGCATCTGTTCTTATGCCGTATCTGGGAGACGAGGTTACCAGGGCTTTTATAGATATCAGGAACAATCCTGTTAATGAGAACACTCTTGTTATCTATAAATTAAAGAACAGGGTTCAGTGCGAAAAGGCATTTACGGACTACCTCGGTAAGCAAACTTCAATAAACTATTTTCAGCCTGATGACCAGACCAGGATCCCGGTTTATCTTTCGAACAGCCCCGGGCTTGCTTCTGTTCTTATCCCTGGTTTTGCCCCTGGATTCGACGATTCATCATTTGCCTTTCACGACAACTTCATGATAACGGGAAATTCTTACACAACAATTTCAAGATTCCTATATGATAATTTGCTCAACAAGACACTTTCGAACGACCTTGAATACCGTGATTTTGAAAGAACGCTTCCTTCCAGGGCAGGATATTTATTCTATTGTGTCCCTTCTCATATCATTGATTATCTCTCCACATTTCTTAACAGGGAAATAGCAGGTGGTATGAGGTCGAATAAGAGTTCTCTCGCCAAGATCCGGTCCATAGGATTTCAGCTTTCGGCGATAAACGGAATGATCTACAACAGTCTTTCTGTAAGCTATAAGGATGAGGTCAGGGAGGAGTCCACTACGGAATGGGAAACACTGCTCGACACTGCCGCATGTATAAAGCCCTTCTTTTTTACAAATCATATCACAGGTGCAAAAGAGATTTTCGTGCAGGACGCAAAGAACAATGTCTATCTTATCAATGCTGCAGGACGTGTTCTCTGGAAAGTCCCGTTAAGTGAAAGAATCGCAGGAACGGTTTATATGATAGACTATTACAAAAACGGGAAATATCAATTGTTGTTTTCAGGAAAGAAAAACCTTCATATTCTCGACCGTAATGGGAACTACGTTGAAAGATATCCTGTAAAACTAAGGTCGCCTGCTACAAATTCGCTTGCACTTTTTGATTTTGATAATAACCGTAACTACAGGCTGATAATTGCAGGGGAGGATAAGATGATCTATATGTACGACAAATCGGGTAATGTTGTAAAAGGATGGAAACCATTCCGGACAGCAGGTTTTGTAAGTGAAGAGGCAGGTTATTACAAGGTGTCAGGGAAAGACTACCTTGTTATTGCAGATGAGTTCTCTGTCTATTTCCTTGACAGAAATGGCAATGAAAGGCTCAATCTAAACGAAGCGGTAACGAAGGCTAAGGGATCATCACTCCGGCTTAATCCGGGGTCAGATTCCTATCTTGTTTGCACCTCACCCGATGGAACTGTTCAAAACATTTATTTCGACGGGAAGGTGAAAAAATTCAGCTTAAAGACGTTCAGCTTTGACCATACCTTCGATTTTTTTGATGTAGATGGCGATGGATTTGGTGAATATGTTTTCATTGATAAAGGGATCCTTTATCTTTACGACCATGACAGGAAAGAGAGATTCACACGTGATTTCAATTCTGAAAAGGTCGGGGGACCTATAAATTTTATTTTTTCAGCTAAAGACAGAAAGATTGGGGTATTTGATAAAAATAAGAATCTGATATATCTGATTAACAGCAAGGGTGAAGTAATGAACGGCTTTCCTCTCAGAGGGGCATCGATGTTTTCGATCGGGAAACTATCTCCTGGAAACGAATGGCATTTAATAGTCGGAGGAACAGACAGGTTTTTGTATAATTATAAGTTGGAAACGTCAATTAATAAATAGATTACATTAATGAAAACAAAATTACTCTCCGCACTCTTATTTGCGGTTATCGTCACCGGTGTGTCAGCACAGAACAGTCAGGTGCTCTATTTTATGAACCTGCCCCAGAATCATCTTCTTAATCCGGCGCTAGAGCCAACAAACAGGCTCTATATAGGGTTTCCCGGTTTAACGGGGGTTAACTTAAACATTTCAAATAACTTTATAAACTTTTCAGATTTCTTTTCTGAGGGTCAGGAGGTGTCAGAATCTACAATCCCGTTCCTTAAACCCGGTTTTGATGCTCAGGGCTTTCTCAATAAGGTAAAAAGGATAAACTATATCGAGCCACAGGTTTCTCTTCAGGTAATTGGTGTTGGCTTTACCACAGGCAAGGATCTTTATCTTTTCTTCGATGTGACTGAACGTGCTGAAGCCAATCTTGTCTTTCCACGCGATCTGGTGAGACTTGCCGTAGCAGGCAATGAAGGTTTGGCAGGACAAACATTTGACTTGTCTGCACTTAAGGCCGATGCAAAATATTATCGTGAAATTGGATTCGGATTCTCAAAAGTGGTCGCTCCTCGCCTCAGGATCGGAGCCAGGGGAAAATTATTATTTGGAATTGCTGCAGGTTCATACAGAAATCAAGCTCTGAACCTGACTGTAAATAATGACTACACAAACAGACTGATCGCCGATATATCATTGTCGGTTAGTGGTCCGGTAAATTTCTACTTCAATCCCGATAACAAGATTGACGATGTAAAATTTGATGACAACAGGTTTGATTCGCAAGGCGGTGTGAGAAGGTTCTTTGGAAGTATGAAAAATGCCGGTCTCGGCCTTGATCTCGGCGCTGAATATACACTGACAGACAGGATCATCCTTTCAGCTTCCGTTACTGACCTTGGTTTTATAAGATGGAGGTCGGATATAAGTAATCTGAAAGGCCACGGCGATACAGAGTTAAGCGGAATTGATTTTGCAGATGTCAGGAACGGGACGGCAACATTTGCTGACCTTACCGGGAATATGGGGGATTCATTAAGGAATGCAATTACATTCTCAGAAACTAAAGATCCCTTCACCACATTTGTCCCGTTTGGGATTACAATCGGAGGGAAGTACAATGTGACTGACTTCTTTTCCGTCGGGCTGCTTTCAAACACAAGGAATGTTGACAGGCATTTAAAGGAAGCCCTTACGCTGTCGGCAAACCTCAATCTCGGAAATGTACTTTCAACTAGTCTCACATACACTGCCAGCAACAGGTCATATAACAATATCGGGGCAGGTCTTGGAGTAAGAGCCGGTTTTTCGCAGATATATTTTCTTGTCGAGAGGATCCCGGTAAACTGGAGCAGTGTAAGTACAGGCGACGGATCAGCACACCTTCCTGCAAACTGGCACACGGTTCAGGGGCGATTCGGGATAAACTTTGTTTTCGGAAATAAGGAAGTGAAAAAACTTGAAAAACCGGAATCATCTGGGGAATAACTATTAATTTTGGGGTTTTTAGCTTTTAGAAGCAATGAGAAAATCAATAGAAGTAATTGTTAGTTACACAGAGGGACACAGAGAAGTCACAGAGGGACACAGAGTTAAGGAATCTCGGTGGAACTCTGTGTAAGTTTTTAAATTATTTATTTGCTTTCCTTTGCGAACTTAGGTTTGGGATCTTCGTGGCCTTTGCGGTTAAAATATTTTGGGTTTATTGAATTTTAAGATTTAAAGATGACTTTACTGATCCGGGCTATATTGGTTTTTCTGATATTCTACCTTCTGGTGCGTTCTTTTGTGCGGTTTTTCGCTGAAGAGGCTGATGACCAGCGCAACAGGGAGCAAAAGAGGAAGGAAGAGGAAGCCAAAAATAAAGGAGTCTCGAAAGAGATAGGAGAGTATGTTGATTACGAGGAAGTTGATGACTGAATCAGGAGATTGTTTTCCCTCTGGAATTCTTTAACTGCCTTGCGAGGGCATTGGCAAATACAAAATCGTTCAGACTAACGCAATCTGAATCCAGGATCTGATCCTTATTGCCCTCCCAGCATTTTACCCCTTCACTTATGAAGATTATCTTCTCCCCGATCTTCATGACCGAATTCATATCGTGAGTATTGACTATTGTAGTCATTGAATACTCTTCGGTAAGCTCCTTTATCAGATCATCAATAAGGATCGATGTCAGAGGATCGAGGCCGGAATTAGGTTCATCACAGAAGAGATATTTCGGGTTCAGGGCAATGGCTCTTGCAATGGCTACACGTTTTTTCATCCCGCCCGACAGCTCGGCAGGGTATAATTTATTTGCATTAATTATGTTCACTCTTGTTAAACAGGAGTTTACCCGGTCAATTTTTTCCTCATTGCTTTTTTCGGTGAACATATCAAGAGGGAACCTCACATTCTGTTCCACGGTGAGTGAGTCAAAAAGCGCACTCCCCTGGAACAGCATTCCCATTTCTTTTCTTATGCTCTTTCTGGCTGTGAAATCAAGCTTGTTAAATAGTATATCGTCATACCAGATCTCGCCGCTGTCGATATCATGAAGACCGATTATCGATTTAAGCAGAACGGTTTTTCCTGATCCGCTTCTTCCTATTATCAGGTTCGTCTTACCGGGTTCAAAACTGACCGAAATATTGCTCAGAACAAGCTGTCCGTTAAAGGCTTTATTCACATTTTTGACCCTTATCATGACAACAGAAGTTGGGTAAGTATCACATTAAAGAGCAGGATGAGCACACTGCTGTATACGACTGCTTTTGTACTTGCAACGCCTACTTCGAGTGATCCTCCTTCAACATTGTATCCCTGGTAAGCAGAAACACTTGTAATTATAAATGCGAAAAAGAGGGTCTTAATAAGTGAATAGGTTATGTAGTAGGGAATGAAGGCATATTGGATGCCATAAATAAAATCCTGGGAGGTGATAACGCCCGAGAGGGTTCCTGCAATCCATCCTCCGATTATCCCGACGCATATGCCGATGAGGGTAAGGAACGGATTGAACAACAGGGTAGCAATTAATTTTGGCAGGATCAGATAGGAGGCTGAATTGACACCCATTATCTCAAGGGCATCGATCTGTTCTGTAACCCTCATTGTACCAATTTCGGAGGCTATACTGGAGCCGACTTTACCCGCAAGTATAAGTGCCGCGACGGTGGAGGAGAATTCAAGAATTATTGCATCGCGGCAGCCAAGACCAATAAGATAGGTCGGGTAGATCGGATTCTCAGTATTATAAGCTGTCTGCAGGGTGATGACTGCTCCCATAAAAAACGAAATAACAGCGATTATACCTATAGAATTCAATCCGAGATAAACAAGTTCATGCAATGTCTGCCTGTAGTAGACAGAGGGTTTTTCCGGTTTGGAGAGAACCTTTTTCAGCAGAATGAAATATCGTCCTAACTGGGTTAAAAACCTGAACATAATTTTTTTTTCAGAGAAGATAAAAGTACGAATATTTATGGTAATTCCTTCAATCTGATTTAAACGCGATTGGACAAAATAGTTATATCTTTGTACAACATTAATCGGCAAATATATTGCTCATGGACAACAGATATGTCATTATCATGGCTGGTGGTGTAGGTAGTCGTTTCTGGCCACTTAGCCGTCGTGAAAAACCTAAACAATTCCTCGATATACTTGGTAAAGGTGAGACACTTTTGCAGCAAACTTTCAGGAGGTTCAGTACCATATGCAGGAAGGAGAACATTTTTATTGTCACGAGTGCTGAGCATAAAAAACTTGCAACAGATCAGCTTGATATAAATCCTGACAACGTTCTCGGTGAGCCATTCAGACGTAATACTGCCCCATGTCTTGCATATGGTACTTTCCGCATTTTAAAGGAAAATCCAGATGCAGTGATAGCTGTCACGCCTGCTGACCATCTGATCATTAAAGAAGATAAGTTCAGTGAGGTATTAAAAAAGGGCTTCGAATTTGCCGAAAAGAACGATGCGCTTCTTACTCTAGGCATCCAGCCCGACAGGCCTGAAACCGGATACGGGTATATTCAGTCGGATCAGAAGAAGCCGGTTACAGGTTTTGAGAACCTGATGAAAGTGAAGACCTTTACTGAAAAACCGGATATTGAGCTCGCAAAAGTATTTATAGAGAGCGGTGATTTCTACTGGAACTCCGGGATATTTATATGGAACATCAAATCGATCCTGGCTGCATTTGAAAAACATCTGCCTGATATGTTTGCCGTTTTCGATGAGGGTAAGGCTATATACGGCACTAAAGATGAAAGCAAGTTCATTGGCCAGACATATGCGGAATGCCGCAGTATCTCGATTGATTATGGTATAATGGAAAAGGCTGACAACGTTTTTGTGATGTGTACCGATATCGGGTGGTCGGATCTCGGGACCTGGAGCTCACTCCACGAACATTCCGCAGTTGATAAAAGAGGCAACTCAATGGTCAGCGGCGAAGTCTTCTCTTATGAAAGCAAAGGGAACATATTTAATATTTCGCCTGAAAAAGTTGCGGTGATTCAGGGTCTTAAGGACTTCATTGTAGTTGATTCGGACGATGTGCTGCTTATAGTGAGGAAGGAAGAAGAGCAGAATATCAAAAACTATCTTGAGGACGTAAGGAACGCCACCGGGGAAAAGTACCAGTAGTTCAGTTCGGTACTTGGTTTCGCTCCTTCCCCCCCTGGGGTATAGCCGTCAACCTAAGGAATATGAAAGCTAATGAATCAAACTGTAATAGTTATTCATTAAAATAAGAGTAAGAAAAGAAGGAATCAACCACCCCGGCCCGGAATTAACTAAGGTTCAAACAGGTGCAGACAATCCGGGCCACCCCTCCTTCAAAAGGGGACCGAGCGTTAAAAATCCCGCCAGTGGCGGGATTTAGCGAAGGAGCCAGCCTGCAGGGGTGGTATGTGGTGGGGACCGAGAGTAAAAAAATTGCCCGGTGGGCAATTTTAGCGAAGGGGCCAGCTTGCAGGGGAGGCATGTGGTGTAGGAATCTTATAGGATTGTATATATGCTAATTACATAGACCTCAGTCTAAAACTGATTCTTAAGTTTACGGCTATGCCTAAAGGGCGTTCAATAAAATCTTCACGAAATTTGTCAACCAGAAGGTATTTTTTTCTTCTTTAAGTCCCCTTTAGGGGATTTAGGGGTGGTTTCTTAAAAAAACCTTCACGCTGATTTGATCAACCTGAAGGTTTTATCGAATAATTTCTTTAAGTCCCCTGTTTCTTTAAGTCCCCTTTAGGGGATTTAGGGGTGGTTTCTTCAACTCCCCTTTAGGCCTGTCTTCCGTTAGGCAGGGGATTTAGGGGTTGTTTCTTCTTCTAATATTCCCAAAGATCATGTTCAATGTTGAACAGTTCGCTTTTAAGGCGTTCGGCTTCGAAGAGAGTGTATTTGCCGACAGTATAATCATTGATCTGCCTGTCATCGAAAACATTCGATTCACCGAAGATAACGCTTCCGAACCTTCTTTGCATAAAGAGATCATCAAAGGAGATCCTCTGAGCGTCATTACTTGCAACAAAAACTTCATTTTTTGCAAGAGCATCACGGATATCATCATACCTGATCCAGAACAACGGTTTCCGGAGTGCACGTCCCAGTTGCTGGTCATATCCCATCCAGTAAGGTTCAATGCCAATAATCCTTACATCAAGCTTCGACAACTTCTTGTCGAAATACCACTCTTCATATATCATAAGCTGCTTAACCTCTTCAGGTTTTGCTGATTCGGTAATTGTAGTATCTTTTGTTGCACCTTCCGCATTTATCTGGATCTGCTGGGTTTTTGTTGTTGCCCCCATATTGTTTTCAATCTCACCGTAAGTAGTTGGCAACGTTGAATCAAGCGGAGAAAATGCGCTGAGGCGTCCCGAACGGATCTCTTCCAGTAAAATTGTGATCAGGCTTTTCCTGCCGTCCTGGGTAGGTTTGGTAGGATAGTACAACGGCTGGTTGATTTTTTCCCTGAGGTCAACAAGACGCCATACCTTCTTTGACCAGACCACATCGGCCTCTCTCAGGAAAGGATAATTTATCTTCTTGTTATCCGGTATAGATTTCTGGTAAATATCGCCAAATGACTGTGCCTGCGACAGACCGCAAATTGCGAAGACGATAATTCCAAAAAAGATTTTCTTATTCATAGTGATACAATTTATGTAACTAATCGATCTTTAATATTATGGGGTTTAAATCCAGTGTCCGGCCATCAGGTGCAAGGCACTTGATGTCTTTAATGAACAGGTTCTTCCCGCGCGTAAGTCTGTTAATAAGGTCCTTTTGTTTTTGAGTAAGTGCACTGCTGTTACTTTGTTCTTCAAAATCACCTCTGTTGTCTGTGTAAAGTACAGTAAAGCCTGTAACTTTGTATACGAGGTCAAAATCGAAGTCGGGAAGTGATGCATAAACACCTGTCTGAGCTGCTGCTGTATTTTTAGGAACAGATCCGGTATTTTTGCCTGAAAATGTTGCAATAGGTGGAGGAACAGGTTTAACCCTGAAGTCAACCGGAGGATAGATCGTTGCTTTTCCGGATGCATCCGTTGCAGAAACGATTATCTGAACATTCTGACCTACAGCGGCTGGTTTTACAGCCCAGTTTCCCCTGAAAGTTACCCCTTTTGAGTTCTTGACTTTTTCGGTTGTGTAACTACCGTTTACTACCCTGATCTTAATATTGTTCGGGCTGACCCCCGGCACGGAAACATCGATCGGATTTGCGATATTATAATACATCACGTTCATTGCAGTAGGGGATACTACAACATTGGGTTCACCTACATTATATGTTGCATCAAAAGGATAAGTCTTTGTTGATCCGTCAGGCCCTTTAAGCGAAATTAATCCGCCCCATTTTTTGGTACCCGTCGATGATGCGCGAACTTTATAGATTCCGCGACCGGCTTCATCAAGGGGAAGTATTGCATTGTTTACGGTAACAACCGGAAGCTGAGTGGTATCAGCAGCTGAGATGAACACTGCTGCCTGGTAATCGCTTCCGAGAGTGACATAGTTGGAGTTTGGAATGACTATAGGAACAAGTTTGTTCAGTTTGAATGCTGCAGCATCTATCTGGGAATAAAGTTGATTGATCACTTCTGTCTCACCGTTCCTTACATCGACCTGAAATTTCGAAAGAATGGTTATAACTGCAACCAGAGGCAGAGTCTGAAACGTAAGATTTTCCCAGCGTGCGGGTTGTCCGTCAGGATCATGGCCGTCGTCGGTGTTAAGACTTGCAAGTAGAGCTGCTTCGGCAGTCGGGTTCTTACCGTCGAGAGTGGTTATAAGGAACTCGCGGTAATCGTTCATCAACGCTTTAAGAGTGTTGGCTTTACCATTTTCACCAGCTCCGATCAGGATTTGAGAGGGGATGTTGGTATCATCGATACGTTTTACCTCTTCAATAAAGACCTCATTACCCTTTACGGCCGGAGTTTCAGTACCCTCAGCAGTAGTTATAATCTCAATCTTCAGATCCTGGATGTAGTTAAAAATCTCATCTGCACGGGTTTTTACTTCATAAGCAGCGGTTTTGAATTTCCCTGCTTTAGTTGGATTTTCGGCAGCTGCCCTGTCGAACTCTGAATAGATGAGGTTGTTTTTTGATACGTAATTTGTAATAGTCTGAGTAAGACTTTTGTCAACTTTTTTAAAAGCTTCAATGGCCTCCTTTGACACATTAAGTGCAAGCATAGCAGTAAGAATCAGGTACATCATACCGATCATCCTTTGCCGCGGAGATAGCCTTTCGTGAGCCATTTTTCAAGTAATTTAGTTAGGTAATTAAAATGTCACGTTATTTAACATTCATTGCAGCAAGCATATTTCCATAAACATTATTCAGTGCTGTCAGATTATCGTTGAGTTTGCTTATCTGTTCACGATATTTTTTGGTATCACCTGATGAATCAGCAAGATCTTTCATAATCGTCTGAATTCCTTTAAAGAGAGATTCAGATTCCTTTATATGCTCGTCTGCTCCCCTGCGCTGAAGTTCATATACAGTGTTAAGGGCAGAAAGATTCTTATTAAGCGATTCAAGCTGCTGCTGATATGACTTACCGCCGGTTTCAATAAGGGAAAATGAATCTGCCATCCTGGCATAATTGGTATTTGTATCATTGAGGGATTTTGCAGTTGTCTGGTAAGTATCGGATAATCTGCCGAGTGAGTCATTTGCCGCATGGATTGTATTCATATATTTGGCTGATGCCGCTGAGATATCTCCCATTGCATTAAGATTCGTTGCAGACTCGCTGAACTTTTTCATGCCAACTCCCAGGTTTTGGAACAGCTCGGGTGTAATGCTTGCCTTTTCCAGCATTTCATCAAATTTCATAAGAGCAACAGATCCGGAGCCTCCGCCTATTCCTCCTGCTCCTCCACCGCCACCGATCATGCCGCTGTCGTGGCGTGATGATCCGATTGAACCCGGTTCATCTTCAGGCATTCCTGCAAGTTCGGGATAAACCAGCGTCCAGTCCACATCCTCATGTAGTGGCTCAAAAGCTGAGAAGAAAAAGATTATTGCCTCTGTGATAAGGCCGACAGAAAGCATTAATCCTGCAAAATGCCAGTGTTGAATCTTAAATAATGCACCAATAATAACGATGGAAGCGCCGATACCATAAAGTTTGGCCATAAAACCCTTCCATCCGCTGCTCTGTACAATCTCTGCTAAGCTCATAATATAATTAATTATTAAAGTTTATCTGATAATTGAATTTCTGTTTTTAAATTAGTCCTTTACTCCAATGTAAGACCTGACGTTACGGAATCCAACATACGATTTGGTAGAATCCTGGTACTCATAATCCCTTGTGCTGGTCTGAAGGAAATATGCGATATCTTTCCATGAGCCGCCACGGATTACCTTGCGTTTTAAGACAGGAGGATCCTGTGGCCTTGCATTGTATTCATAATTTGGATTAAGATCGTGCTGAAAAATATAAGCCGACGGGTGATATGCGCAGAGAGTCCATTCTGCAACGTTACCTGACATATCAAACAATCCGTATTCATTTGGTTCGTATGAACCTGCTTTGGCAGTGTAAACGGTTCCGTCGTCGATATAATTACCCCGGAGAGGTTTAAAATTGGCAAGGAAGCATCCCTGGTAATTTCTGGTATAAGGACCACCCCATGGGTACATTGAAAGATCGAGTCCGCCTCTTGCTGCGTATTCCCATTCGGTTTCGAGCGGCAGCCTGTAAGCCTGAACATCAGCCACGCCGTTTTTTCTAAGGGCAGTATTCATAAAGTCGGTTCTCCACCTGCTGAATGCAGTTGCCTGAAGCCATGAAACACCAACAACTGGATAGTCGTCGAAGGAAGGATGCCAGAAATACAGGTCAGCCTGGGGATCGTTGAATGAATAGGTGAAATCCCTGATCCAGCACAGTGTGTCGGGATAAATGTTGATGGTGTCGTGCCTTATGTACGACGAGCGGTCTTTTACTGCTGTTGTTACCCCCTCGCGGTTGGTAACCTGACCAACATATTTTCCGGTATTGCTTGCATAATCATAGATATATTTTGATTTTGCAGCCTGCTGATAGTCGACCCAGTAATATGTAAAATTAAGTTTTCTTACATCAATTTGTTTCTTCCCGTTAAACCTTTCTTCGGGTGGGTAATACATTTCTTCGAGCACTGCTGCCGTTGTTTCCTCTTCCGGATCGATCTTTTCCTCCCAGTTTAAAACATTAGGCTCGATTACATTACCGTCCCTGTCAGTCATGAAATACTCACGGTCAGGAACCTGTGCCTCACCAAGTTTTGTCCTGAGAATGGAATCGCGGACATAATATACAAACTGACGGTACTTGTTATTTGTAACCTCGGTCTGGTCCATCCAGAATGCCTCAACAGTAACAGTCTTGGAGATGCTGTTCATTGCGAAAACAGCGTCCTGGTCGCTTGGTCCCATCGTAAAACTTCCCGCAGGGATGAATGCCATTTCAAAAGGTTCCGGTTCATAGAAGTTTCTTCTTCCGGTAACTCCTGTAAGTTCCCCTGTATTTGAAGATTTGCAGCCGCTAAACAAGATTATTATTATCAGAGCTGAAAGGATTTCCTTTTTCATAATACTTTAGGATTTTGTATTGCAAGTAATTTTATTTCTTTTATCAAGTAATTCATTCTTATTCTATTGTCATAAAAACCGTACACTTTTATACTTCATCGGGCTCTTGCCCAGGTTTAGATCGAAACAGTAATTAACCATGAACTCATGCGACCCGCTTGTGTTTTTTCTGATGTCTGAAATCGTAAAATCGTACGCATATCCGATCCTGATTCCGTTGAACAATTCAACCCCTGCAATACCAACCACTGCGTTTCCGGGTCTGTAAGAAACGCCACCCCATATCTTTTTATTGTATCTTACTAAAGAAGTTACAGAAATTTCTACCACTTTGGCATCGGTAAGAGCATAAACCGAAGGCAGTAACTCAAAGGAAGGATTAGGCAACTGAAGGATGTAACCTGCTGTAAGATAATAATGTCTGCTTACATATGGTGTTCCTTTTGTGTATTTTATTTTAGGCTGATTGATGTGGGTTACTGAAAGGCCGGCATAATATTTATCTGTCTTATAATAAGCGCCAAGCCCTGCATCAAATGCAACAAAACTTTCCTTGTTTTCCGGTATAAGCGGATCTCCCGACGGGGGAGTAAAGACATCACCCGATGGTATTACCCATTTCGGGTCAAGAGTCTTATTAAGCATTCCGGCATTGATACCAATTCCAAGGGTTCCCTGCCCGAGTTCGAGAAGATATGAATATATCAGAGAAAGGCTGATATCCTTATCAAAACCGATATTGTCGCTTTCAACTCTTAGTCCGACGCCGCTGTTAATTTTGAAGGGACTGAACGGCGCACTTACATTGAAAACAGTTGTTGCGGGAGCTCCCTTAAACCCTACCCATTGCTGTCTGTTAAGGGCAGTCGCACACACCATTCCAGATGTACCGGCAACACCCGGATTATATGAGAGGGTATTGAACATATAATTGCTGGTCAGCGGGTCCTGCTGAGCTAAACCCGGCATGAACACAATCAATAGAAATAGAAATGTAACAGTTTGTCTTTTCACTTCTTTATCTTAGAATAAGCCCATTTAATGAACCTCTAAAGTAAATAAAAATATTAAAAGAATACAAAGTGGCAGAAATTAAAATAAAACTTTAAAACTATTCTCTGCAATTATTGACAGAGGGAAATCAGAACGATTTATAAACGTAAAAATTATAAAATTATTTGCAAAATCAGGACTTTAATCTGTTGACGGTGTTGACCCACCGTTCAGGTACCTCGTTCCTGTTTGCAGTAATATAGTCGTCATGTGAGCATGCAATATAAATATTGGTCCCGTCCTCCCCGATGAGCTCAATCCACCATCTTTCAGTCAAATTACTTTTGATGAAAATAAGGTCATCCTCGAGATCGGTTATCCTTACGTGATATTTAATAAACCTGCCTGAATTACTTTTGTTCAATACAGGTGTTTCATATTGCTTTTGTGAGAATCCTTCAAGGAAAAACCAGATTGTTTGTGCCGCAAGGCCTGATGTTTGTGACCTGTTGTCAAGGTCGGGGTTTACTTCAAAGAGTCCGAAGATTTTAAGGTTGTCCGAAATTCCGGCATAGCGGGCCAGAAGGCAGATCTCCTCACCATAAAACCCGTTGGGCGAAGAAAGATAAGTGCCGGGCGCATCTGATTGCCGTACAGCCGAGATGTCGAAAACAGCCACCTGTGAATCCCTGAACAGGGGTTCTGTCAGACAAATAGCCTGCCTCACATCACCAATCCTTATCAGTTCAAAGTGACGCCTTAAAAACCTGTTCAATACCTGCTGATCATTAAGGTAAGTCTGGTAACCTATATTAATATACTGGCTGAAAGTACTTTTATGGTTTTGTAATATTTTGTTCAGGTAACTGAATGAACCTGATTTGTCCTGATCATTACTGTAATCAATCCTGGGATCGACAGCAAGAAGAGAATATTTGATTTTCAGTCGTGTCAGGGCATGGTCGATGGCTGAGATAAGTGCACTGCTGCCTCCCATTACTACAGGGAAGACATTTTCGCCGAGAAGAATACACAATATGTCGGTCAGACCGGCAATGGTGTCATTGAAGGTCACTCCCTGCTTCATATTGCCGAGGTCAATGATCTTTGTCTTTCCGGGGATCTTAGCCAGACTAAAGAGCTGTTCCCTTATGGCGTCGGGCCCTTTCATTGAGCCATTATCCGGGGAGTTTCTGCCGTCAGGAACTCCAAGCAGGGCAACTTTATACCCTGCCAGATCCTTTATTGGATTGCTATCAGTATGGATTGTGATATTATGCGGAAATGCAGCATTGCCGGTCAGGCTTTCAAAATCAGGTTTCTCAATGCTGACCGGATCAAAATAGTCGTTAAGATCCAACATAAGCTTTTATGAACTTTTTTTTGTTTTGTCGCTATTCTCAATGATCCGCACGCAATCCTCTCGCGTAAGCTGATCGGCTTTTGCCCCTTTGGGCAATCTGTAGTTTTTCTTATCCATTACCAGGTAGGGGCCGTATCGTCCGTTAAGTAACCTGATATCTCCGAAATCCTTAAGGACTTTCTTCTCATCACTCTCATTTTTCTCTTTAATTATTTCAAGGGCTCTTTCAATAGTGATGGTATATGGGTCGTCAACGCCCTTCTTCAATGAATAGAATTTGCTGCGGTATCTCACATAAGGACCGAATTTTCCGATGCCGATAACCATTTCATCTCCTTCATGGTCCCCAAGCGAACGCGGCAGACGAAACAGGTTTAAAGCCTCCTCCAGGGTAATTGTTTCGAGAAGAAGGTTTTTTGTGAGACTTGCAAACCGTAGCTTGTCTCCGTTGCCTGATTCCCCGATCTGGGCCACAGGTCCGTACCTTCCCATTCTCACCGATACTTGTTCGCCTGTTTCAGGGTGTTTCCCAAGGATCCTGACCCCTGTTTTCCTGTCCTTCTTTTCAAGAGTATCTGTTACTGTTTTGTGGAATGAAGAATAAAACTTATCGAGCATTCCCGTCCACTTCAGTTTTCCCACGGCTATTTTGTCGAATTGTTCCTCAACGTCAGCGGTGAAATTAAAATCCACGATCTCCGAAAAATTCTCAACAAGAAAGTCATTTACTATCATTCCGATGTCCTGTGGGAACAATTTCGATTTCTCTTTACCGGCAGCTTCGGTTTTGGAGGTTGCTGCAATTTTGCCATTTGACAAAGTAAATATCTTGAGCTGCCTTTTTTCTCCGGGCCTGTCTTCGCGCAGAACATAACCCCTGTTCTGGATCGTTGAGATTGTAGGGGCGTATGTTGAAGGCCTTCCGATACCCAGCTCTTCAAGTTTTTTTACAAGACTTGCTTCCGTATATCGCGGAGGCGGTGTCGTATACCGCTGTGTTGCTGAAATAGAATCATAAACAAGGAGCATTCCTTCTTTGACGGGCGGTATTATGTATTTCTCATCGTCACCGTTTTCGTGATCGGTCGATTCGGTATAAACCTTAAGGAATCCCTCAAACTTGACAACCTCTCCAACAGATGTAAATGAAACGGAAGAATTATTCATCCCTATCGAAATTGTAGTCTTTTCTATCAGTGCATCAGCCATCTGAGAGGCGATGGTCCTTTTCCAGATAAGCTCGTAGAGCTTCTTCTCGTTCTGACTCCCTGTAATAGTACTTACGTCAGGATAAGCCGGCCTTATCGCTTCGTGGGCTTCCTGTGCACCTTTCGTCTTTGTTTTGAACTGCCGTGTTTTGGAATATTTTTCCCCAAAATCAGAAATGATAACCTCGCGCGATTTTGCGAGCGCAAGTTTGGAAAGGTTGGTAGAGTCGGTACGCATATATGTTATTTTACCGGCTTCATACAGCTTTTGGGCTACAGCCATTGTCTGTGCTACAGAAAATCCGAGTTTCCGGTAAGCTTCCTGCTGTAGTGTTGAGGTCGTAAAGGGAGGAGCCGGCGACCTGGTTCCCGGTTTAACGGTTATGCCGGAAACTTTGTATTCAGCGGCCCTGCATAATTCAAGGAACTTCAATGCCTCCTTTTCTTCAGGAAATCTTTTTGAGGCTTCAGCCCTTAATAAATTGTTTTCAGCCTCTAATTTGTCAATGCGGAAGATCGCATTAATTCTGAAGGAAGACTCAGGTTTAAATGCAATGATCTCCCTTTCCCTGTCAACAATAAGTCGCACCGCAACAGACTGGACCCTCCCGGCTGATAAAGATGGTTGTACTTTTTTCCAGAGAACCGGTGAAATCTCAAAACCGACAAGACGGTCAAGAATACGGCGGGCCTGCTGGGAATTAACAAGGTTCATGTCGACCTGCCTTGGCGTAAGGATTGCATTGGAGATGGCGTCTTTTGTAATTTCATGAAAGACTATCCTTTTAGTGGTAGGCAGGTCGAGTTTTAACACGCTGACAAGGTGCCAGGCAATTGCTTCCCCCTCACGGTCCTCATCCGATGCTATCCAGATATTTTTTGATTCAGCAGCAGCTTTGCGAAGCTCACTTACAACCTTTACTTTTTCTTTAGGTATCTCGTATTCGGGTGCAAAATTTTTTTCAATATTAATGCCGAGATTCTTTTTTGCCAGGTCCCTTATATGCCCAAAGCTTGACACAACACGGAAATCTTTCCCCAGGAACTTCTCTATAGTCTTAGCTTTAGCAGGTGACTCAACAATTACCAGATTTTCGATCATATCTTATAGGATTTATTGCATAAAAACACGACAAAGTAAATCATTTAGGTACCAATCTTCAAAATAAACCGTTAAGATTCTTTATTAATTGCTATTTTTGGCGAAATTCCTGAAACGTATGAAAGGCAATTCATCAGGCAGAAAATACCTTATATGGTTCTGGTCGTTATTTGCGCTCCCATTCATTATCATCCTGTTTTTATTCATCCTGATTTCGAAGGGAAAGCTTGGACCAATGCCATCATTCAGTGAGCTCGAAAATCCGGAATATAACCTGGCGGCTGAAGTTTATTCCGAAGATGGAGTGCTGCTTGGGAAAATAAGTGTTGAGAACAGGACCTGGACCGAATTTAAAGATCTGTCACCATATCTTGTAGACGCCCTTGTTGCCACTGAAGATATAAGATTTTACAGACATTCGGGCATTGACGTAAGAGGATTGGGCAGGGCGGTTATCCGTACTATTATGCTCGGACAGAATACCGGGGGAGGCAGCACAATCACCCAGCAGCTTGCAAAACAGCTTTATCCAAGGGATACTTCAAGGACATCGGTTTTTGTTAAAAAATTAAAGCTTGGGGTTTCAAAATTCAAGGAGTGGCAGACTGCGGTTAAGCTCGAAAGAAGCTATACCAAAGATGAGATCATTACCATGTATCTGAATAAATTTGATTTCAGTTACAATGCGGTAGGGATAAGATCAGCCGCAAGGGTATATTTCAATGCAACTCCCGATTCTCTGAATCTGCAGCAGGCAGCTGTACTGATAGGGATGCTCAAAGCTTCGACCAGGTATAATCCCATGCGAAACTACGATCTTATGTTCCAGAGAAGGAATGTTGTCATTTCACAGATGGCGAAGTATGGTTATATTAATCCTGCCCTTGCTGATTCAGTAAAACAACTGCCTATTGAACCGGATTTCAAGGTTGAAGATCATAACACAGGACTGGCGACATATCTCCGGGAATACATAAGGACCACAATGCGCAGGTCCGAACCCGACAGTAATAAATATGAACGGGAATCTTCCTATCAGGATGCTCTGTGGGAGTGGAATAACGATCCGCTTTACGGATGGTGCAGCAAGAACAAAAAACCTGACGGTTCACCATATGATATCTACAAAGACGGACTGAAGATCTATACAACAATAAACTCACGGATGCAGATATATGCCGAGGAGGCAGTCCGTGAGCATCTTTCCAAAGAGGTTCAGCCGGATTTTTATAAAAGGGCTAAAGGATTCAGAAATCCTCCGTACTCAAATGACCTTACGAAGAAGGAAGTTGAGGACCTGCTGATGAGATCGGTTCGGGAGAGCAACAGGTATTACACGATGAAGGCAAGAGGAGTTCCGGATGACTCAATAATGCTTGCATTCAACACCAAGGTTAAGATGAGGGTTTTTTCCTGGAGAGGAGAAATTGACACTGTTATGACACCCTATGACTCTGTCAGATATTACAAATTTTTTGTCCGTTCATCGTTCCTTGTCGAAGACCCGCATAACGGATACGTTAAGGCCTATGTCGGCGGTCCCGATTTCAGGTATTTCAAGTGGGATGCCGTTACACAACAAAGGAAACAGGTCGGGAGCACGATCAAGCCCTTCCTTTATACCATAGCTATGCAAAACGGCTATTCGCCCTGCTATGAGGTCGAGGATATCCCGCGGTCGTTTGATATACCAGGAGATTCAGTGCCATGGCAACCCAAGAGCTCAGGACCCAAGCAATATTTTGGGAAAATGGTAACATTGAAATGGGGCCTTGCCCAGTCTGAGAACTATATTTCAGCATGGCTGATGCAGGTTTTCAGACCTTCAGCCGTAGCTGACCTGATGAAAAGAATGGGGGTAAGAAGCTTCATTGATCCACAGCCTTCAATATTCTTAGGGACCTCAGATATAAAGCTTGAAGAGATGGTGGGGGCTTACGGCACCTTTGCCAACAAAGGCGTTTACACCCGTCCGATGTATGTAACCAGGATAGAGGACAAAAACGGCAATACAATTTCGAAATTCACTCCCGGTATTGAAGAAGTACTGAGCGAAGAGCAGGCCTACCTTATGCTCGACCTGCTGCAGGGAGTCATCCTGACAGGAACGGGAAACAGAATGAGACGCGAACCATATCTTCTTTTGAACCAGATGGGAGGCAAGACCGGCACTACTCAGAATAATTCAAACGGGTGGTTTATGGCAGTTACGCCAAACCTTGTCGGAGGGGTATGGAGCGGATGGGAAGATCAGGCAATACATTTTGAGACACTCTCGGAGGGACAGGGAGCCAGCATGGCTTTGCCGATAATGGGAATCTTCCTGAGGAAAGTTTATAACGATCCCCAGTTCGGAATTATGGAGTCGGATGTATTTGAACGTCCTGCAAATTTCAGCGTTGATCTCGACTGCGAGAAAGTGCGGAAGGAAAACTCGAGAAGGGATAACTATCAGAGGCAAAGGTATTAAACGGAACTCGGCACAACGGCACAACGGCGTAACGGCATAACGGCGTAACGGCGTAACGGCGCAACGGCTTAACATGAATTTGCTTCACGCTGCTCGCTCAATGCTCTGTAATACGTATTAATAATGTAATATTTATATCTATGTATAACATTGGTAATCAAATAATTAAAATAATTTAAATATGTCTTATAATATGTCTTATAATACGTATTTAATGTAAGTTAAATAAGTTTGGGGTTGTTGAAAAAGTCAAAATCCATTAACCGCAGAGGACGCAAAGAATTTACGCAAAGCTCGCAAAGAGCTGAAATTATTTGTTTTAGCTTTTGCGTTCTTTGCGCCATCTTAGCGTTCTTTGCGGTTAAAAATGACTTTTTCAACAACTCCAAATTTTATTATAGAACGGCACATCTCTTCTTACGAAAATAACTCTTAGGTTGACAGCTATGTACTTAGGGGGGGAGGCCGGCAGGAGTGACATTCTTAACTAAATAACAGCCTCACAAGTGTTTCAACCTTACCTACGGGTACAACCTCAATATCAGTTCCTTTACATGAAACATTCCTGTGAAATTTGGAGATGTAGATTTTCCTGAATCCCATCTTCGAAGCTTCACGGATCCGCTGCTCAATCCGTGATACCGGTCTTATCTCTCCTGAAAGACCGGTCTCTCCCGAAAAACAAACCTCTTTCCCGACAGGGATATCAAGATTTGAAGAAAGCACAGAGCTTAATATTGCAAGGTCGATTGCCGGGTCATTAACTTTTATTCCCCCGGCGATATTAAGAAATACGTCCTTAACCCCAAGCCTGAAGCCTGCTCTTTTTTCAAGCACCGCAAGCAGCATATTGAGGCGGCGGATGTCAAACCCTGTGGAGCTTCTCTGCGGCATTCCGTATACAGCGCTGCTGACAAGAGCCTGGGTCTCGATCAAATACGGCCTCATACCGTCAATTGTTGCAGCAATTGAGATCCCGCTCAGAGCTTCGTCGTGTTGATTGATGAACATCTCCGAAGGATTGGCAACTTCCCTTAACCCTCTCTCAAGCATTTCAAAGATCCCGATCTCGGATGTTGAGCCAAACCTGTTCTTGACAGACCTCAATATCCTGTAAATGTAATTGTTGTCTCCCTCAAAATAAAGAACTACATCGACAATATGTTCAAGGACTTTTGGTCCGGCAATGGTTCCGTCTTTAGTGATATGTCCGATCAGGAAAACGGGGATCCCCGTCATCTTCGAATATTTCAAAAGCTGAGCCGCGCATTCCCTGACCTGCGAAACCGATCCTGCTGATGATTCAAGGATCCCGGTGCTCATAGTCTGAATGGAATCGATTATTATTAAGCCTGGTTTTAAGTTTTCAGCCTGGACAAAGATATTTTCAAGTTCAGTTTCAGCATAGATATAGCAAGAAGTATTTGAGTTGTGAAGCCTTTTCGCCCTGAGACTGATCTGTTCTTCGCTTTCCTCACCTGAAACGTAAAGTACATTTTTGTCTTTAAGCGTGAGGGCGAGTTGCAGGGCAAGGGTAGACTTCCCGATGCCGGGTTCTCCGCCAAGGAGTATGAGTGAACCCGCAACCATGCCGCCACCGAGTATCCTGTCGAGTTCGGGGATTCCTGTCTTTTGCCTGTCGTGCTCATCGGAGCTTATATTATGAAGGAGTTCGGGTTTTCTTTTAATATGATCTGACAGGAAAGTATTTCGGGTTGGGGAAGCGGGAGCTACTACTTCTTCATGGTAAGTGTTCCACTCCTTGCATGAGGGACACCTGCCGATCCATTTCGGAGATTCTGCACCGCAATTCTGGCAAACGAAGATTGTTTTTGTTTTTGGCATAAAAATTTTATTTGTTCCGGACTTTCCCCAACACCTCCCCCGGGAGTTCAGGCCTCAGTCTTATTTTTTCTGAATATCAAAAAGAACGAGATTGCCCCGACTATAATAACAAACAGCATGTTCGACTCGTGTGTAAGAAATGCATACACCAGTCCGTCTTCTATATTTACTCCTTCGACGAATGCTAGCCCGCGTGAGATAATATAATGGAACGCCCCAAGACCGCTTTGAACAGGAGCCGACATTGCCAGACCGCCTATCACGAGCAGGAAAATACTGTCGCCAAATGTAATATGTGAAGTCGGTTCAATGGCAAAGACCACGACCCAGGTCATAAGAGTGTAATTCATCCAGATAAAAATCGTATGTAATATGAACTCCCATTTTCGCTGGAGCTTTGCAATCGTTTTAAATCCGTTGATTATTCCCCTGGCCAGATCGAACATTTTCGAAAAGAACTTTATCTTTCTCAGGTTCTTCCTGTACCGTAAAAGTAAATAGAATGATACCAGAATCAGCAGGATAATAAAGACCCAGATTATCCAGGTAAAACCAAAAAGGGAAAAAACTTTGTCCTGAAGAGGTTTGAAGATACTTACCTTCAGGAACTGATTTATCTCTTCTCCCCTGAATAAAATAAGAACTACCATTATTGAAAGAAGAGAAAGGAAATCAATTGTGCGTTCAATCACCACAGTGCCGATAAGCTGGTCGACAGGTATTTTTTCTTTCCTGCCGAGTGCGACACACCGTGTTATCTCACCGACCCTCGGCAAGGCAAGATTTGCAAGATACCCGGTCATCACCGAAAGAAATGTATTCCTGAGTGTCGGTCTGTAACCCAGCGGGTTTATAAGCAGTATCCATCGCCGTGACCTGCTGACATAAGCAAAAGAACCGAAAAGGATTGAAAGCAGTACCCATCTGTAATCGGCTCCCTTCAATCCGTCAATCAGTTTAACATATTCAACGTTTCGAAAAGCAAGCCACAGGAGAACAATCCCGAGAACAAGAAAAGAAAGGAATTTCAGGCTTTGAATTATGGTTTTTCTCAAGTCAGATCAGTTTGTTTGTACTGGTGTCAGGGAAAATAATTGTTGGTTTAAATGTTTTTGCTTCATTAAAATCGATAAGGGCATACGACATTATCAGAACGATATCACCCACAACTACTTTCCTTGCTGCGGGCCCGTTAAGGCAGATCTGGCCTGAACCCCTTTTCCCTTTGATGACATAAGTTTCGAGACGTTCCCCGTTGCATATATTCAGGACCTGAACTTTTTCATTCTCTATTATATTTGACGCATCCATAAGATCTTCATCAATTGTCACGCTGCCCACATAGTTCAGATTTGCCTCAGTGACCGTCACCTTATGAATTTTTGATTTTAATACCTCTATAAACATATCAGCAGTTTATTATTAATAAGGCTGCAAATTTAACTATCCTTTTGATTGATTCAATGGAATTTCGATATTATCTATCAATCTGATCTTTCCGGCCTTTACGGCAATGCATCCGTAATACCTTAAACCGGATTTCATGGCGGCTTTACTTTTAACAGGAATAAGTTTCCTGTCGTCGACGATTTCAAAATACTCGACTTCAAAGTCTTTTATTTTGTCTATGGAATTCTTAACAAAGTTCTTAAGATCTGCAATATTATGGTCACGAAACATTTCTGCAGCGGTTGAGAGAGTCATGTAAATAATGGACGCTTCTTCCCGTATCCCGGGATCAAGAAGCCGGTTCCTGCTGCTTAACGCCAGACCATCCTTCTCCCTGACTATCGGGCTCCCGATTACCTTTACCTTATATCCGGTTTGCCTGACAAGCTCTTTGATTACAGCCAGTTGCTGAAAATCTTTCTGACCGAACCAGGCATAATCGGGATTGACAATCTCAAAAAGTCTGCTCACCACCTGCCCGACACCGTTAAAATGACCCGGTCTGTGGAGTGCCTCCATTACCCTGTCAAGATTCCCGAATTGAAATACCCTGGTATCTTCAACGGGATAGATCTCCTTGTCGTCAGGAGTGAAGACCAGATCCTTTTCCCTCAATGCTTTCCCCAGTAGAGAAAGATCATCATTTAAGGTCCTAGGATAGTTCCTGAGATCCACCTTGTCGTTGAACTGGGTCGGATTGACATATATGCTGATAACAATGATCCGGCATTGCTTCAACGCATTTCTGACAAGTGAAAGATGTCCGTTGTGAAGCGCGCCCATTGTCGGAACAAGTCCGACAGGAGAGAGATCTGAACTCCCTAACTGATCCCTGAGTTCCTTTACGGTACTTACTACGATCATTTTTTGGAATTTTATTACAAACCTAAATGAAATGCTTCATTTCTTAAATAAATGGTCCGAAAAAAACAGAAAAATGCCATAAATTCCATAAAGCAGGTATTGATAATAAATTAATTATTTATTATTATCTTTGCACCTTGTTAAGAAATGGTATAGCCAGGGAGGTAAATGGAAAGCAAAAAGGTATTATTCATTTCACAAGAGATCACTCCGTATTTAGGGGAAACTAAATTATCAAAAATAGGAAGGTATCTGCCCCAGGGGATTCAGGAAAGGGGAAAGGAGATCCGTACGTTTATGCCACGTTATGGCAGTATCAACGAAAGGCGCAACCAGCTTCATGAAGTAATAAGGCTTTCAGGTATGAACCTTATTATCGACGACACCGATCACCCTCTGATAATAAAAGTTGCATCGATACAATCTGCAAGGATGCAGGTGTATTTTATTGATAATGACGACTATTTTCAAAGGAAATTTACAGTAACCGATGTTAACGGCAAAGAGTTCGAGGATAATGACGAACGGGCATTGTTCTTTGCGAGAGGTGTTATTGAAACTGTAAAAAAACTACGCTGGGCTCCTGATATAGTCCATTGTCACGGATGGATGGCATCACTGGTTCCTGTTTACCTCAGAAGTATTTATAGTGATGACCCGTTATTCCACGATTACAAAATTATCTACTCCGTGTACAACAATGATTTCAAAACGCCATTCAGAACGACTTTCGCAGATAAGCTCCGGTTTGATGGCATCGACGGAGAGGGCCTGAAACTTGTTAAAAAGCCCGATTTTATTAATTTGTCGAAGCTCGCAATCAGATATTCCGATGCTATAATAATTGGCAGCGAAGGAATAAATGATGAGTTGTCTAAATATATCGGCACGATCAGTAAACCTGTGCTGGCATACCAGGATGAGTCAAACTATATCGATGCATATAATGACTTCTACGATAATATTTTATCGTGAAGCAAATCTTTAGGGGAGCCTGCAATATTTAGCTCCCGTTTTTCGTTACTTATATCTTCAATCGTATTAGTCAATACCTTCAATTGTATTAGCAATACGGTTTAGTTTATTTCTAAAAAAAACCTCATCCATGTGTGGAATTGTCGGCTATATTGGATCGAAACCTGCGCGGGAAATAGTTCTGAATGGCCTTAAACGTCTTGAATACCGTGGTTATGATTCGGCCGGACTGGCTATTGTCAACGGCGAGACCAGGATCTTTAAATGCAAGGGCCGTGTTGTTGATCTGGAAGCAATGGTAAGCGGGACAGATTTCAACGGAACAACAGGTATGGGCCACACCAGGTGGGCTACGCATGGTGAACCAAATGAATTGAATGCCCATCCGCAAGTATCATATAAAGGCAACTTTGTTGTTGTCCATAACGGCATAATAGAAAACTATGCCCGCATAAAAAGGCATCTTGAAAGCAGGGGAATCAAGTTCAACAGCCAGACTGATACCGAAGTTCTTGCAAACCTTATTGAACACCTGTATCTCGAAGGTGACCTGACCGCTGAACAGGCTATTACCCTGGCACTTAACCGGGTTGAAGGAACTTACGGTCTTGTGATCATCTGCACCAGGGAAACTGATAAACTCTTTGCCGCCAGAAAAGGAAGTCCGCTTGTAATAGGGGTAGGGGACGGGGAGAACTTTATAGCTTCCGATGCAACACCGATAGTGGAACATACCCAGAGGGTGATCTATTTAAAGGATGATGATATCGCTATAATAAAAAAGGATGAGCTTATTCTTAAAACCATAAGACCCGGGAAAATAGAACCTGAAGTAAAAGAGGTCGAACTTAAGATTGGTGAAATTGACAAGGAAGGGTTTCCTCACTTCATGCTTAAGGAGATTTTTGAACAGCCAAAGGCAATTCATGATACCTTCAGGGGCAGGGTGCTTCCCGATCAGTCGGGCGTAATGCTTGGAGGTCTCCATGAAGTACTGGAATCCATTTCCCAATCGGAGAAAATAATAATCGTTGCCTGCGGAACATCATGGCATGCAGGACTGCTTGGAGAATACATCTTTGAGGAGTATACCAGGATCCCGGTCGAAGTTGAATATGCTTCCGAATTCCGCTACAGGGACCCCATTATTAAAAAAGGAGACATTGTAATTGCAATAAGCCAGAGCGGAGAAACAGCTGACACACTTGCCGCTGTAAAGCTGGCACGTCAAAGGGGTGCAATGGTGCTTGGAATCTGCAACGTTGTGGGATCAAGCATTCCCCGTGAAACTGATGCAGGAGTCTATACTCATGCCGGACCGGAGATCGGAGTGGCCTCCACGAAGGCATTCACAACACAGGTTACAGTGCTGGCAATGATGGCTTTTGAAATCGGCTTTATGAAAGGTGTTATTTCTCCCGAAAAATATAAAGAGCTTATAACAGAGCTTGTGTCGATCCCGTCGAAGATTGAGAAGACTCTAAAGGTCAACGACCATGCCCTTGAGCTTGCTAAAAAATTCAGCCAGACCCGAAATGCGCTCTACCTTGGAAGGGGTTACCTGTTTCCGGTAGCTCTTGAGGGAGCGCTTAAACTTAAGGAAATATCATACATACATGCTGAGGGTTATCCGGCTGCTGAAATGAAACACGGACCCATAGCACTTATCGATGAAGATATGCCAGTAGTGGTTGTCGCTACAAAAGACGATACCTACGATAAGATAATAAGCAACATACAGGAGATAAAAGCAAGGAAGGGTAATGTCATCGCCATTGTAACCGAGGGCGATGAAATAATCAGAAAGATGGCCGATTATGTCCTTGAGGTTCCGGAGACTCTTCCTGCATTTTCAGGAATTCTTGCAGTGATACCTTTACAGCTTTTATCCTACCACATAGCAGTATTAAGAGGCTGTAATGTGGATCAGCCCCGGAACCTGGCCAAATCAGTCACGGTCGAATAAAAACACTAACTCGTTTAGGGATGAACTCAGAAAAAAACTTCAGGGAACTGTCACCTGCCGAAATAAAAGCCCTGGAAGCAAATAATTGCACCTGTGAGAACTGGGCAATTGTTCAGGTTTTAGAAGGATTTGAACCTTCACGGTGCATTAATGTGCATTTTTCAGGAAATGTCAGGCTTGGCACTTATACAAAGTCACAGACCGACAAGTCGGGGGTGACGACACAATGCGGCATATTAAATGCTCACATACACAATTGTACTGTGGGTTCAAATGTCCTGATAATCAATATTGGAGATTACATTGCAAACTATACTATTGAGGATGATGTGATCATCAAAAACTGCGGCAGGATAAACGCTGAAGGCGTCTCCTCATTCGGTAACGGAACGGAGGTCGCTGTTCTTAACGAGACCGGGGGAAGGTCGGTCAGGATATGGGACAGATTGTCTGCTCACCAGGCATACATTACAGCACTTTACAGGCACCGTGTCAAAGCAATTAAAAAGATGGAGGAGATGGTGACTGACTATTCAAAGTCGGTGAGCTCTGATACGGGAATAATCGGTACAGGTTCGCATATCTTCTGCAGCAGGGACATACGAAATGTAAGAATTGGGCCATTCAGCGAAATTGACGGAGCTATCAGCCTTAATGAAGGTTCTATAAACAGCTGCAAAGAGGATCCGGTTTTTATCGGTCCGGGTGTGATCATGGAACATTTCATAGTTTGTTCGGGATCCATAGTTACCGAGTCGACGCTTGTTGATAAGTGTTTCATCGGTCAGGGATGCGTACTCGGGAAGCATTATTCCGCCGAGAATTCACTTTTCTTTGCAAATTGCGGCGGATATCATGGTGAGGCATGTTCAATATTTGCGGGTCCGTACACGGTAACGCATCATAAATCGACTTTGCTGATTGCGGGTATTTTCTCGTTCATGAACGCCGGCAGCGGATCGAATCAGAGCAACCATATGTATAAGCTCGGACCGATCCATCAGGGTATCATGGAGCGGGGATCAAAAACCACAAGCGACTCATATGTCCTCTGGCCTGCACGCATCGGACCATATACCCTTGTAATGGGCAGACATTACAAGAACATGGATACATCTTCACTTCCATTCTCGTATCTGATTGAAAGCAATGATGAAAGCATCCTGGTCCCCGGGATAAACCTGAGAAGTGTGGGTACTATAAGGGATGCACAAAAGTGGCCGGTTCGCGACAGAAGAAAAGATCCCGTAAAGCTCGACCAGGTTAACTTCAATCTCCTCAGTCCTTACACAATCCGCAAGATGTTCGAGGGAAGGGAGCTCCTTAAAAAGCTCAGGTCGATATCCGGCACAGTATCGTCATCTTATGCATATAATAATATGATGATTAAGGGAGCTTCGCTTGAAAGGGGAATTGAGCTCTACCAGACCGGTATAAATAAATTTCTTGGCAACTCTCTTATCAAAAGGCTCGAGAACATCGAATTCAAAGATAACAGTGAGCTGCAAAAGAGGCTTGCACCAGATCAGCTGCTGGGTAAGGGTGAATGGGTCGACCTGGCCGGGCTGATTGCACCAAAGCAGGTGGTGAGCACTCTTCTTGATGATATAGATTCGGATAAAGTCAATACAATAGATGGTGTCGCCGAAGCTTTCAGACAAATGCACAGATCATACTATGGGTGGGAATGGGCGTGGGCCTGGGAAAGAATTGAAGAAGAAGAAGGTATGTGTGTCAATGATTTCACAGCTTCAGATGTTATAAGAATTGTTGAAAGATGGAAAAAGAGCGTGATCGATCTTGATAAGATGCTCTATGAGGATGCAAGAAAGGAATTTACTCTTTCCTCAATGACAGGATTTGGTATTGACGGGGGAGAAGAAATAAAGAAGCTCGATTTTGAACAGGTAAGAGGCGATTTTGAATCAAATAGTGTGGTAGCCGCGATAAAGGAACATATAAAACTGAAAAGCGCACTGGGCGATGAGCTTATTGAAAGGATGAAAAGGATAAAGAATTAGACTGTTCTATCTTCCTGAATACTGGGTATCGTAATATTTTTCGTAATCACCTGATATCACTCTTTCAAGCCATTTTGTGTTCGAAAGATACCAGTCGACAGTCTTTTCAAGCCCCGATTCGAAATCAGGTAACGGCGACCACCCCAGTTCACGCTTTAGTTTTGAGGAATCAATTGAATAACGGAGGTCATGTCCCGGGCGGTCTTTTACATAGGTTATCAACAGTTGTGATGTACCCTCGGTCCTTTTAAGCTTTTTGTCCATTATTTTACACAGAAGCTTTATCAGATCAATATTTTTCCATTCGTTATTACCGCCAATATTGTAAGTCTCACCCGGTTTCCCATTGTGGAAGATAAGATCGATAGCCGAAGCATGGTCTTCGACATAGAGCCAGTCGCGTATGTTTTCTCCTTTTCCGTAAACCGGCACCGGATTGTTGTTTTTGATATTATTTATTGCCAATGGGATCAGTTTCTCAGGAAACTGATTTGGTCCGTAATTATTCGAACAGTTTGAAATTATGAACGGCAGACCAAAAGTGTGCCCATAGGCTCTTACCATATGGTCGGAGCTTGCCTTTGAAGCTGAATAGGGACTTTTGGGATCGTAAGCCGTAGTTTCGGTAAACATCCCTTCCTTCCCAAGCGAACCATACACTTCGTCGGTCGATATGTGATAGAATAGTTTACCATCGATTGCATTTTTCCAGCTGTTCATAGCTGCATTAAGAAGGTTGACAGTACCGACTATATTTGTGAAAACAAATTCATCGGGTGAAGTTATCGAACGGTCAACATGCGATTCGGCAGCGAGATGAATTACCCCGTCAAAATTGTACTTCCTGAAAAGATTTGTAACGGCTTTTTTGTCAACAATGTCAACTTTTTCAAAGAAGTAATTTTCCCTGGTCTCGATATCGGTAAGATTCTCAAGGTTTCCTGCGTAGGTAAGTTTATCAGCATTAACTATTATGTGATCAGGATACCGGTTGACGAATCTTCTTACGACATGTGAACCTATGAATCCTGCTCCGCCGGTTATAAGAATTGTTTTACCGTCCTTCATCCTATTTCTTCTTTCTTATTTGTTTTTCCCACTCCCAGGCTGTTTTCATTGCTTCATCGAGAGTGCTGACTGTCTTCCATCCAAGTTCCTTATTGGCCAGAGTAGGATCGGCCCAGATCTTTTCAATGTCCCCCGGCCTGCGATCCGTAATTCTGTATTTCAGTTTAATGCCGGTAACCCTTTCGAATGAACTTATTGCTTCAAGTACGGAGACCCCGGTTCCTGTGCCGAGATTAAAAATCTCATAATTGGATTTATTCTTATTTTCAATAAGCCTGTTAACGGCAGTGACATGAGCTTTGGCAAGGTCGACAACATGGAGATAATCCCTGATGCAGGAACCATCAGGCGTATCGTAGTCATCTCCAAAGATCTTCAGCTCTTCTCTTAAACCATATGCTGTCTGGGTAATGAAAGGGACAAGATTCTCGGGCACTCCCCTTGGCAGTTCTCCTATAAGAGCCGATGGATGAGCCCCAATGGGATTAAAATACCTGAGCGAGATTGCTTTGATGTTGCTATCACTTGCGGAAGTATCCCGTATTATTTCCTCGCAAATTTGTTTAGTGTTGCCATACGGTGACGTTGCCGGCTGCAATGGGGCACTCTCTGACACAGGTAATTTCTCAGGCTGCCCGTAAACAGTACAGGAGGAAGAAAAAACAAGGCCTGGTACACCAAATGTCCTCATGCCATCCAGAAGGTTGATTAAGGTCAGGAGGTTATTCCGATAGTATTCAAGTGGCTTATTAACTGATTCGCCAACGGCTTTGTATGCTGCAAAATGGATTATCCCGGCAATGTCTTTATGCTTTTTAAAGAAGTTATTGAGCATTTCGCTGTCGCATATATCAAACACTTCCAGCCCGGGCCGTATACCTGTTATCTGCCTGATCCTGTCAATAACCTCTTCTTCGGAGTTATAAAGGTTGTCAATTATTACTACCTCGAAACCCTTATTAATGAGCTCGACTGTTGTGTGGGAACCAATATAGCCGGTTCCACCGGTTACCAGTATTTTCCTTTTCATCAAAGACTCCAGTATGTATGATTTTTAATTTTTCCGCGTAGAACGCCTTTAACGTCCACGACTATGCCATCCTTTCCGAGCAGAGCTGAATAATAGCTTTCATCAAGCTTCAGGTATTCCTTATGGCTTACAGCAAGGATCACGGCATCATAAACCCCTTCCGGCTGCTTCTTCAGATCAAGGTTGTATTCTTCCATGACCTCATGAGCGCTCGCTCCCGGATCAATCACATCAACAGAAACGCTGAAATCGACAAGCTCTTTAATAACATCTGCAACTTTCGAATTTCTGATATCCGTAACATCTTCTTTAAATGTGATTCCCATTAAAAGAACACGGGAATGGGTGGGATTTTTGCCTGCTGCAATGATCTTCTTGACTGTCTGTTTTCCGATGTACCGGCCCATGCTGTCGTTGGTAAAACGGCCCGAATCGATCATCTGGGGATGATAACCGAGAGCCTTGGCCTTATACGAAAGATAATAAGGATCAACGCCAATGCAATGCCCGCCTACAAGTCCGGGATAGAACTTAAGGAAATTCCATTTAGTGCCTGCAGCTTCAAGAACCTCGTAGGTATTTACGCCAAGACGGTTAAAGATGATCGAGAGCTCATTCATAAATGCAATATTTATGTCACGCTGGGTATTCTCAATTATCTTGGCCGATTCTGCGACTTTTATAGAACTAGCCCTGTAAACTCCGGCCTGGATTATGAGCTCATAAACTCTGGCAATATTTTCAGCCGACCCGGCATCACATCCGCTTGTGACTTTTACAATTTTCGTCAGAGTATGATTCTGATCACCAGGGTTTATTCTCTCAGGCGAAAAACCTACTTTAAAATCCGGGCCGCACTTAAGCTTTGAAAACCGTTCAAGAACGGGAACGCAATCTTCTTCAGTGCATCCCGGATAAACTGTCGATTCGTAAACAACATAGTCACCCTTCTTCAGTACTCTGCCCACAGTCTCCGAGGCCCTCAGAACCGGGACAAGGTCAGGCAGATTGTAAACATTTGTGGGTGTAGGCACGGCAATTATGTGGAATGAAGCCTGCCTCAGATCTTCCGGGTTACTGGTAAATAAAATATCGGTATCGTTAAAGGCTTCAGGCTTAAGCTCATTACTCGGATCGATGCCTTTCTTCATAAGAGCTACCCTTTCGGGTTTAATGTCAAACCCTACCACTTTGATTTTTTTGGCAAATTCAAGAGCTATCGGAAGTCCGACATAACCAAGGCCGATAAGAGAAAGTTTTGCCTCTTTGTTAATTAGTTTATCGTACATATAACGTTATTTGTTTTTTAGAAAAGGATGATAATCTCCTGTAAGTCCTATTGGTTTTGAATTCCTGATGGTATAGGCCGAAATCACCGACTGACGGGCTTCGTTGAGTCCGAATCCCCTGCCTTCAAGGATTTCCCTGTAAGTCTCCGTATGAAGGTCCGCAAACCCTTCGCTGAATTCAAATTCTTCCCCGTCGACCCTGATAGATCTGTAAGTCCTTTTCCCGCTTTCTTTTACCGAAGCCGGAAGATCGTTATAATCTATACTAAGGAACCATCTGACCCTTGCATTTTCAAGCTCCAGGAAACCGGCTGCCTTATTAGGTTCCGATAAATGAACAATATTTTGTGTTGTATCTCCGAAAATCCAGCCGAGCATATCAAAGAAATGAATGCCGATGTTTGTTGCCACACCACCGGATTTTTGAATGTCGCCTTTCCATGAAATAAAATACCAGTTTCCCCTGCTTGTGACGTAGGTAAGATCTATGTCATATACCTTTCCTTCAGGTCCTTTCTTTATCTTATCCCTGAGTTCTTTAATCCTGGGATGAAGGCGCAACTGCAAAACAGTATATATTTTTCGACCGGTTTCATTCTCAATTTCCTGAAGTGCATCAATATTCCATGGGTTGAGGACCAGGGGTTTTTCGCAGATAGCTTCAGCCTGGTGCCTCAGGGCAAACCTGATGTGAGAGTCGTGTAAATAGTTCGGAGAACAGATACTTACATAGTCTATTTTAGTTCCTGTCCGTTTCAGCTTATCAAAATGTCTGTCGAATCTTTCAAATTCAACAAAAAAATCGCTGTATGGGAAAAATCCGTCAAGGAGGCCCACACAGTCAAACTTATCGAGACTTGCGAGAAGATTATTCCCGGTATCTTTTATTGCTTTCAGATGACGAACTGCAATATAACCGGCCACACCGATCAGACCAAAATTTTTAGGAGTCGAATCCATTCTCTGAATATTTTAAAAGGGATTTAAACTAGTTAGTAATTTTTGATACTGTCCCATTTTGGATCTTGTATTTTTCACCGCTTTCAGGGCAGACGGCAAATCCGTTCTCATCAAAATTCAATTTATGTCCGAATTCACTCATCCACCCGGTCTGCCTTGCCGGATTGCCAACAACAAGCGCATAAGGTTTTACCTCCTTTGTCACTACTGCGCCTGCCCCTATAAACGCGTATCTCCCGATTTTATTTCCGCACACGATTGTTGCATTGGCGCCTATTGTAGCTCCCTTTTCAACTATAGTGGTAACATAACTGTCGCGGCGGATCACAGCACTCCGGGGGTTTAGTATATTGGTGAGGACCATTGATGGACCAAGAAATACATCATCCTCACAAATTACCCCTGTATAGATGGAGACATTATTCTGGACTTTTACATTTCGTCCGAGCTTTACCCCGGGAGATACCACAACATTCTGACCTATATTACAATTCTCACCCAGCTCAGCTCCTTTCATGATATGACTGAAGTGCCAGATCTTTGTCCCTTTGCCTATTATACACCCTTCGTCGATGATTGCTGTTTCGTGAGCAAAATAATCTCTTTCCATTTATGTGGTTCAAAAAAAGTTTAAAATATTGCGGGTTATGTAATCCAGTTGTTCCTGATCAAGTTCGGTGTGCATTGGCAGGGAAAGAACCTCCCTGCAAAGTGCACCAGTGACAGGGAAATCAGTTTCACCATACCCCAGATATCTGTATGCTTCCTGCAAATGCAGCGGGGAAGGATAATAGATCATTGATGGTATGTTCTTTTCAGCAAGGTACTTTCTAAGCTCATCCCGTTTCCCGTTCCTTACTTTTATGGTATACTGGTGAAATATGTGGGATGAATAGCTTACTCTCTCCGGTATCACTATATCAGGACAGACTGAAAGAGTTTTATCATAAAAATCCGCTGCTGCCCTTCTTGAAGAGTTGTAACTATCGAGATACCTGAGCTTGACTCTCAGAAGTGCAGCCTGTAAAGTGTCGAGCCTTGAATTGACGCCGATATCGCTGTAATGATAACGGACCTTCATGCCATGATTTGCAATACTCCTTATCTTTTTTGCAAGATCATCATCGTTCGTAAAAACAGCACCGCCGTCGCCATAGCATCCAAGGTTTTTCGACGGGAAAAAAGATGTAGTTCCGGCGCTGCCTAAAGTACCCGCCTTAACGGATTTGCCATTATCATGGATGTAATCGCATCCTGTAGCCTGAGCGCCATCTTCTATTACAAAGAGCCCATGTTCGTGGGCCAGTTCCAGGATAGCCTCCATGTTGGCACACTGCCCGAAAAGATGAACCGGAACTATCGCTTTGGTGTGAGGGGTTATGGCTTTACGGATTTCTTCAACCGAAATATTGAAATTTCCGGGATCCGGATCAACAATTATGGGTTTCAAGCCCAGAAGAGCTACAACTTCAACGGTAGCAATAAAAGTGAAATTGGTTGTAATAACCTCATCACCGGGTTTCATCCCGAGAGCCATCATTGTGATCTGCAGGGCATCGGTACCGTTGGCACATGCAATGACATTTCTAACCCCCATGTAGGCCCGCAGCTCCTCCTCAAAAAGTTTTACATCGGGCCCCTTGATGAAGGCTGTTGAATTTATGACAGAGAATATAGCATCGTCTATCTCCGACCTGATTTTTTCGTACTGGGTTTTCAGGTCAACCATCTGGATCTCTCTCATGTGAGGAGGAATTATTAAAGTTACGAATATAGTGATTTTTCCCTTAAAATATCGTAACTCACATTAGCTCATCCCGTTTAAAACAATGTTAGTAAACACCTGAAAACATCTTATTAAAATGTTGATAACATCCTCCCCAAATTGCAGCACCGACAACATTAATAGACTTATTTTTGTCATAGTACATAAGGAGGGATATTGGACATAAAAGCTTTCATACGGGAACTGTTATTTACAAATGAATGCGTCATTGTACCTGACTTTGGCGGGTTTATCGGGAACTTTTATCCTGCCCGGATCGATAAAAGTACGGGAACATTCCATCCGCCGGTCAAAAAGATCTCCTTCAACAGAAACCTTAATCATAATGACGGACTTCTGGTAAGTAAAATTTCGCAATCGACAGGGCTTAATTATGGTGATGCGAGGCGACTCGTTGAGGAATTCGCAGGAAATGTCAATGCGAAGCTGTCAAGAGGAGAAAAGGTGTTTTTTGATCATCTCGGGGTATTTTCGAATAATTATGAAAACAATGTTCAGTTTGAACCTGAGGCAAATATTAACTACCACCTCGATTCTTACGGGCTTGAATCATTTCAGTGTTTTCCGGTGAAGGACTATGATGTCAGAAAACGGATTACAAAACATATTAACAGGGACGCTTCAAGGCAATATTCAACTAGAAAAACCCTGTGGAGAGCAGCGGTGGTGATCCCGATTCTTGCTTTAATTGTGATTGTACCACTGAAGACTAACCTTTTTAAAATGAAGGTTGAGTCCTCCACACTGAATCCACTTGTAACTGCCGAATTTGAAAGCAATAAGAAAGCTGTTGATGAAGCTGTAAACCTGACCCCTGACACCAGTATGCGGGTTAATCCTGCTGCTATTGTACCCCAGGCAGCACCTGCACCCATTGCAGTTGAAAAAAAACCTTATGGGATAATAACGGGGAGCTTTAAATCTGAAGAAAATGCCATGACTCATATCAGTATCCTGAAGGGAGAGGGTTTTGAACCTGAGATTATCCAGGCTTCAAATGGCTTCTTCAGGGTTATTGCAATGAGATGCAGCGATCTGGAAACTGCGATATCCAAAAAAGACAGCATTTCTAAAATTTTCCCCGGAACCTGGGTTTCTAAACACTGAGTTATTTAATCGCGCTGCCGTTGCTTACTTTCTCCACCGGAGAAACCATAACCAGTTTCCCGTCCTTGTCTTCGGCCATCAGGATCATGCCCTTTGACTCAATTCCCTTTATTTTCCTTGGTTCAAGATTTGCCACGATCGAGATTTGCATTCCAACAATTTTTTCAGGTTCAAAATACTCGGCGATACCTGATACAATTGTTCGTACATCGAGTCCGGTGTCGATTTTAAGCTTGAGAAGCTTTGTCGTTTTCGGTACTTTCTCTGCCTCAAGAATGGTGGCTGTCCTTATGTCAACTTTAGAAAAGTCGTCAAAAGTGACAGGATCTTTTGAAGGTTGAATTTTAGCTGAAGCTATGGTATTCGCATTTTTTGTTGCCTGCAGTTTTCCGATTTGCCGCTCAATTTCTTGGTCCTCAATCTTTTCGAACAATAATCCCGGGTTATTTATCTTGTGCCCGGCTGAAAGCAGGTCATCACGTCCGGCATCATCCCACACCAATGTTCCCGGGTTGAGCCATTCTCTCAGTTTATGCATTGAAAATGGAAGGAAAGGCTCCAGTATTATTGTAAGGTTGGCAGTGATCTGAAGGGCGATATTCATTATTGTTTTTACCCGTTCAGGATCAGTTTTAATAACTTTCCACGGCTCGGCATCGGCAAGATATTTGTTGCCAAGTCTGGCCAGATTCATAGCCTCCTTAAGCGCTTCACGAAACCTGAAAGCCTCAATGGATGTCTCAACGTTAGCTTTGATCCTTAAAATACCTGCAAGGACTGTATTGTCATTTTCATCCGTTTTGCCTCTTTCCGGCACTTTACCGGCATAGTAATTTCCTGTAAGCACAAGGGCGCGGTTGATAAAGTTGCCGAGTATCGCAACAAGTTCATTGTTGTTGCGGGCCTGGAAATCTTTCCAGGTGAAGTCATTATCCTTTGTTTCGGGTGCATTTGAGCACAGGGTATATCTCAGGACATCCTGCTTTCCAGGGAAATCCTGAAGATATTCATGAAGCCATACAGCCCAGTTGCGGGAAGTCGAAATCTTATCGCTCTCAAGATTCAGAAATTCGTTTGCCGGTACGTTCTCAGGAAGAATGAAAGTGCCTTCAGCCTTTAGCATGGAAGGGAAGATAATACAATGGAAAACAATGTTATCCTTACCTATAAAATGGACCATTTTGGTGTCACTGTCTTTCCAGTACTTTTCCCAGTCGGGTGTCAGTTCCTTAGTAGCTGAGATATATCCGATAGGAGCATCAAACCAGACGTAGAGTACCTTGCCCTTTGCACCTTCGACGGGAACCGGAATACCCCAGTCGAGATCACGGCTCACAGCCCTCGGCTGCAAACCCTGGTCGAGCCACGATTTACACTGCCCGTAAACATTTGTTTTCCATTCCTTATGATCCTCAAGTATCCATTTTCTGAGCCAGCCCTCATACTTGTCGAGTGGCAGGTACCAGTGAAGTGTCTCACGCAGAACGGGCGCACTTCCGCTTATAGTGGAATGCGGGTTAATAAGGTCCTCAGGACTTAATGATGTTCCGCATTTTTCGCACTGGTCGCCATAAGCATTTTCATTTCCGCAATGGGGGCAGGTTCCAACTATATATCTGTCGGCAAGAAAACAACCTGCTTCTTCATCATAATATTGTTCGGAAGTCTTCTCCGTAAATTCACCCTTGTTGTAAAGCTTCAGGAAAAAATCGGATGCCGTTTGGTAATGGACTTTGTTTGAAGTGCGGGAGTAAATGTCGAAGGCAATCCCGAAATCCTCGAATGCTTTTTTATTCAGCTCATGATACCTGTCAACGATTTCCTTGGGTGTAACTCCCTCATTTCTTGCTTTAAGTGTAATAGGCACGCCGTGTTCGTCCGACCCGCAGACTGAAATCACATCCTCTCCCTTAAGCCTGAGGTACCTTGTATAGATATCGGAGGGAACATACACTCCTGCAAGGTGCCCGATATGCAGCGGACCGTTTGCATAAGGGAGCGCTGAGGTGATGAGATATCTTTTAAACTTCTTCATAATGTTGATAATGAATGATTATCATTTTTAAAGCTGCAAAGATAATGGATAATGTTCATTCAGGGAGTTGGATAAGGAGGCAATACTGATTATTTTTACTTAAAATATTTAATACATGGTTTTAAAAAAGATCCAGCCACCATACCTTAAGTCCGGTGATGAGGTTGCCATTATTTCGCCTTCCTGGACAATTGATGAAGATAAAGTAAATGCTGCGGTTAAATTCCTCGAAGGATGGGGGCTAAAAGTAAGGATGGGAAAAAATGTCCTGAAACGATCGGGTCCTTTTGCCGGCACCGATAGTGAACGATTTTATGACCTCAGGGAAGTGACAAGGGATAAGCGGATCAAAGCCGTTTTCTGCTCCAGGGGAGGATACGGCTTACTTAGAATAATCAACCACGTCGATTTTTCATCGCTGAGGCGCTTCCCAAAATGGTACACAGGTTATAGTGATATTACAGTTTTGCACCTCTGGTTGAGCGAAATATACGGTATTATCTCAATCCATGGAGATATGCCTCTTAACTATTCCGATCCTGATAAATCAAAAGCCACATTCGATACGCTTCACCAGGCACTTTTCGGCGATATAAAGCCGGTTTTATGGGAAGGAAAAGTCTTAAGACCGGCCCCTGTCATCGGGGAGGTGACAGGAGGCAACCTCTCACTGATATACAGCCTGATGGGAACCAAAGCTGAGCCAAAAACAAGGGGGAAGATCCTTTTTATTGAAGATGTCGGAGAGTACTATTATCATCTCGACCGCATGATGACATCCCTGAAGCTTGCGGGAAAACTCAGCGGACTGGCTGCACTGGTCGTCGGAGGTCTTACAAAAATTGAGGACACCAGGATCCCATGGGGGAAAAGTGCCGAAGATACGATTGCCGACATAGTATCCGGTCAGAGATATCCTGTCTTCTTTAATTTCCCTGCAGGACACGTTAATGACAACCGCGCTTTTTACATAGGAAGGAGAGCTGAAATAAAAAAGGATGGCGCACTGTCATCCCTTTCATTTATATGATGTTCAGAACGCTGATATCAGAAGATCAAGGTCTTTTGAGATGATCCCGAATTTTTGTCCCAGCGTTTCATTTGTCAGGATCCCGTTGAACAGATAAACACCATTCCTGAGTCCCCTGTCATTTTTAAGGAGCTGTGTTATTCCTCCAGCCTCACTGATATTCTGGAACAGAGGATTAAAGATATTGCTCAGGGCTATTGACGCAGTACGGGCGACCCTTGAAGGGAGGTTCCAGGCTGAAAAATGAATAACGCCATGTTTTTCGTAAACCGGATCGCGTAGCGCCCGGCATTCGGTAGTTTCGATACAACCTCCGCGGTCGATGCTCAGATCGATGACAACTGACCCTTTTTTCATCGTTTTTATCATTTCCTCTGTGACGTAGTATCTTGGACGCAGGTCTTCGAGTTCAACAGCTCCGATAAGGACATCAGCTGATTTTAATGCTTTCTTTAAAACCTGCGGATGAAAAACAGAGGTCTGGAGTCTTTGTCCGATCATATTCTGAAATCTTCTCAGGTTATGGAGTGATTTGTCGAATATCTTAACAACCGAACCCAGGCCCAGGGCAGCACGGGCTGCGTATTCCCCTGCAGTATTGGCGCCAATAATCACAACTTCGGTAGGGGTGACGCCTGTTATTCCTCCAAGAAGAACTCCCTTACCTCCATGATGATTGCTCAGATAGTCTGAAGCAATCAGGAGGGATGTAACTCCGCTGATCTCACTCATAGATTCCATAACAGGTATCTCACCATGCCTGTCGCGGATCCTTTCAATGGCAACGGCTGTAACTTTTTTTCTTATAAGCTTCGAGAGAGTCTCTTCATTAAGGCGAAGAACATTGAGAAACGACATAACTATCTGGTTGCCTTTAAGAAATTCAACTTCCTGCTGGGTAAAAGGAGCAACTTTTATTACTGCATCGGCGCTGTAAACTCTTGCAGGAGAATCGGTAAGGATCGCACCGTTTTCGCTGTAATCCTTGTCGGAATAATTTGCACCCGCGCCTGCCCCTTTCTGAACTACAACTTCATTATCACTTTCAACGAGCAGGTTTACCGCCTCGGGTGTGAGCGCAACTCTCTTCTCATCGTTTTTCTTATCGTTCGGGATTCCAATTGTGATATTTTTTGGCTTAACTGCTGTTTCGAGTTGTTCTTCCTTTGGCATGAACGCGGTACTGCCCATACTAAAATTTCCATTTTTGTTTTTGTCATTCATATCAGGAAAGGTGTAATTTGCTCAAAGGTAAAAAATTTGCAATACAGGAGCAAAATAAGTGCATAGTGAGCTGGAGTTTGGAGTGCCTGACGTTTAAAATTCAGTGATTCAATTTGTAAACTTTAACTTCAGGCTCTTCGGGCGTTCCAGATTTCAGACACAGAATTATGAAATATCAAGTATCCTCTCTTCATCAGCCCCGACGGTTATTTTGATCCTGACTGTACCTGATGGTAGAATTTCTTCCACAAGTTCCGGCCATTCCATCAGGCAATAGGAACCACTCGAGAGATACTCTTCTATTCCAAAGTCAAATACCTCTTCTTTCTTTTTAATTCTGTAGAAGTCAATATGGAAGAGAGATTCTCCGTTTTTGGTTTTGTATTCATTAACAAGTGTGAAGGTGGGGCTGCTTACCAGGTCCACGGCTCCGAGGATCCGGCAAACTTCTTTTATGATCGTTGTTTTCCCTGCGCCCATCGATCCGTAGAATGCGAGGATCCTGTTACTGCCTGTATGCTCAAGGAGTTTTCTGGCTGCACTCCTCAGGTGTCTTCTATCTTTGATAAGGATCGTCATTGAAGCTGAAAGATAGCTACTGAACGGGGTCAAGGCATCCGACAGGGAGCATTATCTCCTGCATCGAAATACCGCCATGCTGAAATGTATCCTTGTAATAACCGGCGTAATAATTGAAGTTGTTCTGATAAACCAGGTAATCCTTATTCAGGGCGAAGATGTATTTGGAAGTAATATTGGTTTTAGGGAGACCTGCTTTTTCAGGGTACTTTAATTCAAAAACCTGTTTTGGATTATAGTCGAGATTTCTACCCATCTTATACCGGAGGTTTGCCGATGTCTTTCTGTCGCCAACGACCTTTATGGGATTTTGGACCCTTATAGTGCCATGGTCAGTACTAAAAATAACCCTTACCTGGTGGGTGGAGAGTAAAACCAGAAGTTCAAAAAGCGGAGAATGAATAAACCAGCTTCGTGTAAGGCTCCTGTAAGCCCGTTCATCATTGGCGAGGTCCCTTATCAGATTGCTTTCGGTTCTTGCATGCGACAGCATATCTACAAAGTTATATACAAGGATATTAATGTCATTGTCAAGCATCTGCTTGAACTTGTCATTAGTCTTTCTGCCTTCCTGGTTGTTGATGATCTTGTTGTACGACCATTTATATTTTAATCCTTTGCGGGTAAGCTGATATTTAAAAAGGTCCTCTTCGAACTGGTTTTTCCCCTCCTCCTCGTCATCATCAATCCATAGTTCCGGCAAGATGGCTGCTATTGCCGACGGCATCAATCCCGAAAAAATTGAATTACGGCTATATTGTGTTGCTGTTGGCAGTATGCTGAAATAGATATCCTCATCAATTACCCTGTATATTCCTGCAAGCTCGGCAGCTATTGTCTTCCACTGGTCATACCTGAGATTATCTATAAGTATAAAAAACAGCGGTCTTCCCTGCTGTACATTCGGGAAGATCTTTTTTGAAAAGAGCGAAGGGGAGAGGACAGGTCGTTCAGGAGCATCCGGATCGATCCATGAGACATAGTTGTTCATGATGTATTTTGCAAAGGCATTGTTTGCCTCGTTTTCCTGAAGCTTTAGAATTTCATTAAGCTGCTGATCCGTTGATTTTTCAAGTTCTGATTCCCAAAAGGTCATCTTCTTATAAAGCTCAGTCCAGTCAGTGTGTATCCTGGCAGCCGAGATCATGTTCCCTATCCGGCCGAATTCCTGAATGTAATCTGTTGATGTCGTTTTGGTAATAAGCCTCCGCTGTTCGGTGATCCTTTTAATTACCAGCAGGATCTGGTTTGGCTTAACAGGTTTAATAAGATAATCAGCTATTTCAGAACCTATAGCAGCTTCCATTATTCCCTCTTCTTCATGCTTTGTTATCATTACGACAGGAATATCGGTCCTTACCTCCTTTATGAGCTTCAATGTTTCAATGCCGCTGACACCAGGCATATTTTCATCCAGAAAGATAAGGTCGTAAGGGTTGTGGCGTACCATATCGATTGTATCGATCCCGTTTGTGCAGGTCTCGACCTCATAACCCTTCTCCTGTAAAAACATGATATGAGCCTTCAGAACCTCAATTTCATCATCAGTCCACAAAATCCTTAGCTTTCTCAAATTTCACTCCTTTTATTAAGGACATAAAATTATCATTTCTTTTGCCAACTCGCGTATCTTTCGTGAAAGAAAAGATAATAACGCTCCGGATTCTTGTCGGTTTCAAGGGTTTTGAGGTTAACGCTATTGATCAGGAAGGTCAGGGTTTTTGCACCCGAAGTATTTCTTATAAGCTTTTCAGAATTGAAGTCGTTGTAGTATTGCCGGGCTACCGAATTGTCGGCAAATCCTGAGACAGCAATCATTACAAATTTATCTATGAGTTTGCCTTCGGTACGGTAATTCTTATTTGTATAGTTATCAATATTATAGCTGATCACGTCGAACGATAGCTGATTAATGTTAAAGGAAGGATCCATTATTACAAGTACAAAAGTATGAGACGGAACAGTATCAGCAACATAAAGCTCCTTAGCGATCGCCTTGTCTTCTTCAATTTTAAGCTCAGGTACTTTCTGGCTTAGCCAGGCTGAGAGCTCCGAAGCCTTTTTCCCTTCATCCGTTTCAGGCCACTTCTTTATTACCTGATCAAGCGCTTCCTTGAAACTCCTTTCATCACTGGTCCTTGCAATGGAATAAGACTTTAAAAGCATGAATTTTGCAGCAAAGTCATTCTGTGGATTATTATTCAAAACGCTGTCACAAACCGCAATTGACTGGTTGAAATTCTCCCTGCTGTAGAGATTAAATGCATTCTGATATATTTTTTCAGCCTGCTTTTTGCCTGCCATCAATTTGCTGAAGTAATCAGGATCGGACAAAATTTTAGAAAATTCGCTCGAGGGGTATTGCTGCAGCAGCCGCTGGCGGTAAGTTTCAGATTTAAGATTGTCGCTTTCCTTCAGGACCTTATAGAGGTTATAGAGTGTTTCAGGCACAAGCTCATGTTTTGGATACCGCGTAAGAATTGATTCGAACGATTCAACTGCCTTCTGCTGGTCGGCGATCTTCTCGGAAAATACCTTCCCGGCATTGAAATAAGCTGTTGCTATTTTCTCGTTCGAAATCGCAATCAATGAATCATTTAACGGCAGATTCTTAAGGTAGAATTCCGGCTTCTTGTAATCCAGTACAGTTTTGGCAGTATCGGCGCCGTTTTTCCCATTCTCTTCCGTGCCCACTGCCTGTTGCACATTCACTTTTGCTTTATTCGATCTTCTCCAGTTGTCCTCAAGCCGGCGGTCACCCCATCTTCGTCGGAACTCAGTACGCCCGAAAGTCAGCGCAGCCTGGTTATAAAAATACCATTTCCCTTCCTGTGAGATATTCCCCTGGAATCTTCGTTCGTTTTCGTAGTACTGTCCTATGTTTGCCCTGTCGGCATATTCAGAGATTTTGCCTTCACTTTCATCTTTTATGATCTTATCTATAATCCCCTGGATCATTGCTGTCCTCTGACTCTCCGGCATTGCAGCCACCTTTTGAAGACTGTCTTCATTCTGGATTATCTTCAACTCCGTGACCAGCGAATTCAGATTTAGCGATTTGGCTTTCAGATCTTTATAGTCGGGATATTTCTGATCGAGGAAATAGACAGTGCTGTCATAAAATTTTCCGGCATTGATATAATCAGGTTTACTGTAATAGTAATCTGCAAGTGCCAGGTATGACTTCCCTTTCTGATTGAGATTTCCGGAATTGGAGGAAGCTGATTTCCGGTAGTACTCCAGTGCTTTCTCCTCATTTCCCTCCCTCAGCATCAGATTACCGAGAGCATAATAGATCTGGTCCTGGAAATCGTTATTCTTCGAATCCTTAACCATCCTTTCAAGTTCTTTCTGGATCTCCTGCGGATTACCTGAACTGACATCGAAGACACCTGCCATATTTATCCGGGCATTGAATTCCACATCATACGGAGGGTTCATATTGACAACATCCCTGTAAAGTTCAGTGGCTTTTCCCGCATCTCCCGACCTTTCATACAACTGGGCAAGCAGGTAGGTGAGCCTGTATTTGGCTCTCTTCCCCTTCATGAATTCGAGAGATGTCGTAATCGGTGCAATAGCTTCATTGAATTTCTTTTGTTTGATGTTGAGATCAGCCAGTGTTGTATAATACATGGCTTTCATCGATTTTGATTTGGAAGAAGTGATCTCAATCTCACTGAGGAGCCTGTTTGATTCTATATAACTTCCTGTTTCATTGTTGATCCGGGCAAGCCAGATTGAAGACTCGGTTTTGATCGCCGGGTCGTTGGCATTGTTGATGCAGTAATCAAAAACTGAGGCAGCCTCATTGAATTCATGCTTATAAAACCTGGCTTTTGCCAGAAGAAAATAGCTGTCGTCGACCCATTCATTGAATTCCTTTTGTTCGAGAAGAGCTTTTTCGGTTTCTGTCAGCTCCTTTTTTGCATCGAATTCGGGTTTTGCCGTAATTGACTTAAGCGAGATCAGCTTTGAAGCTTTCTGAATAGCCCTTTCCATATCAGAAGAACACATACCGGCAGTAGCGGGATCGCTGAATTCGAAGACCTTCAGCAGCTCGGAATAATCATCCCTGTAACCATTGTTTATTTTGACAAGACCGGCCTTAAAGCTTTCATAGCCATTAAAGTAGATATTGAAGCGGGCTGTCAGGCCATTATAAAACCTTGTCGTACCCGTATTTTTTTCAACCGAGCAGTCTGTCAGGATGAGCAGAAATCCAAACGCAATCAGAAATTTATATGAAGTTTTTCCTGAAAACAAGTATCGACATTTAATACTATAAACTTACTTAATTTAAGTATAGTATTTTATTTGCAGATAAAAATGGAACGTCTCAGATCGTCAGGCTGAAATAACCCTTTTAATCTCCGGAACTTCCTGCATTATTGCCTGTTCCACGCCTGCTGTAAGTGTCTGCATGCTGTACGGACAACCATGACAGGCGCCGGTAAGTTTGACTTTTACCGTCAGATCGTCGGTAACCTCCAGAAGGTCGATTCCTCCTCCGTCATTCTGTAAATAGGGTCTGACTCTGTCCAAAGCTTTTATGACACGTTCCCTGATATTCTTAAGATCTTCCATAATGAATGTATATAATTGTTATTTACTTATTTCTACTCTTTTTGTGGGACCCTGTTCCTGATTCCTCTTATTGACTTTTTCTATCACTGCATCAGCAAGGGCCATGAATGCATTGCCTGTAACTGAATCTTCAAGGGCAGGCGGATGACCTTTGTCGCTGCCTTCGCATATGCTTTGAACAAGCGGTATCTGACCAAGAAGGGGAACATTCATCTTTTCAGCAAGCGATTTGCCTCCGTCTTTGCCGAAAATGTAATATTTGTTTTCAGGAAGCTCGGCAGGGGTAAACCAGGACATGTTTTCAACAAGGCCAAGGACCGGAACATTGATCTTTTCGCTTCTGAACATTGAAATTGCTTTAACGGCATCGGCAAGGGCAACTTCCTGAGGTGTGCTGACAACTATTGCTCCTGTCACCGGAACTTCCTGAACAAGAGTCAGATGAATATCGCTCGTGCCGGGTGGGAGGTCAAAGAGAAGGTAATCCAGAACGCCCCAGTCGCCCTGTGATATCAGCTGTTTCAGAAAACCCGATGCCATTGGGCCTCTCCATACAACTGCGTCGGCAGGGTCGACAAAAAAGCCGGTCGAAAGGACTTTGACTCCATATTTCATTAGCGGAACTATATAGTCAACATCATTTATCCGGTAAACCTCAGGCCTGTAATTTTCGGCGTCAAGCATCTTTGGCACCGAAGGTCCGTAGACATCGGCATCGAGCAAACCTGTTTTATAGCCCTTTCTTGCCAGAGCAATTACAAGGTTCACGGCAATTGTGGTTTTCCCGACTCCACCTTTTCCTGATGAGATCGCTATTATGTTTTTTACGTGAGGTAAGATTTCCTCAGTTTTTACTTCCTTGTTTAAAACTGTAACCCTCGGTTCAATTGTTATGTTTTTGATCACCGCATCAGCTCCGAGAACTTCTTTCAGAGTTCTTGTTATTGTGCTTCTTATTGAAGAAATAAAAGGATCATTCGACTTTTCCGGTGTTATTGTGATTGAGATACCCTCTTCACCCGATTCAATTTCGGCTATCATTCCCAGGGATACTATGTCCTTTCCTTTTTCGGGGTGGATGACTTTTGTGAGAGCTTTTAAGATCTGTTCTTTTTTAAACATTTAGTTGATTTGTTTTTTAAGTTGAATCCGTATTTTTACTCCATTCCCGTTTTTTACCCAATAATTATTAACGCTCGGCCCCCTAAAGGGGGTTCTTAAAAGTCCCCTTTAGGGGATTTAGGGGTAAAAAAGAACGTGATACTTTTGATACAGCTTCTAAGTTTTGCTCCTTCTGGGGCTGTTTAAAAAGTCAAAATCCATTAACCGCAAAGATCGCGAAGGATTTACGCAAAGTTCGCAAAGAGCTAATTATTAATGTTTTAACTTTGCGTGCTTTGCTCCTTCTTAGCGTGCTTTGCGGTTAAAAAAAGCCTTTTCAACACCACCCGGGGAAGGGGGTTTGCTTCTGTGTAACTCAGTGTATGTTTTTCAATTGTCTTTATTTTTATTTAAATTAATTAAATATAAACAACCTGCAATTTTACAGATTATTTTCCGCAATACAAAAATTCACTTCAATTCAGATAAGGGATCCCAGAATTTTTCAGAGAAGTTCACGATCCTGTCATCCTCCACAATCAGACCCTCATTTTCGAGCAGCTGCTCCATTGTGGATGTATTACCAAAATGGAATTTTCCGGTCAGAAGCCCTTCCCGGTTCACCACCCTGTGTGCCGGAATGAATTCATTGCTTGTATGACTGGCATTAAGCGCCCATCCAACCATCCGGGCCGACCTGCCTGTACCCAGGTACCTGGCAATTGCCCCATAGGATGTGACCCTCCCCCAGGGTATCAGTTTTGTAACTTCATATACCCTGATGAAAAAATCATCTGAAGATTTCTTTTTGCCACTCATCTTCAATTTTCTTTTCTTTTTCAAGTCTGAAGGCAAGGTAATTTATTTTCAGACCCTCCTTCAAAAATATCTTCTCGTAATGTGTCCTTATATCCAGAATTTTGTCAGTTACCTCACCACCGATTTCATTCTGAGAGTATCTGAAGATCTTTTTCAGGAAAGCCATATCAACACCCGAACCTGAGTACAGATCGTTGGTGGACATTAACAATTCAAGCTGGTTTTCCGATATCAGCCTTCTGGTATAGTTAAACAGTTCGGAGTTGTCGGATTTAAGATGGATTATGCCGTTGTCTTTCAAAAAAGTCCGGTACTTATTCAGGAACCATGGGCATGTCAGTCGCTTGTTCGAATTCTTTTTAGCGGGATGCGGATCGGGAAAGGTGATCCATATTTCATCTGCTTCATCTTCGCAAAAGAATGAATCAATAAACTCAATTCTTGTCCTCAGGAACGCGGTATTCACCGATTGGTTTTCGCTTGCTGTTTTAGCTCCGCGCCACATCCTTGCCCCCTTTATGTCGACCCCGATAAAATTCCTGTCCGGAAAAATGGCTGATAAGCCTGTTGTGTATTCCCCTTTTCCACACCCAAGCTCAATTATTATGGGATTTTCATTTCTGAAAATCTCCCTCCTCCAGTTGCCTTTTATTGGGTGATCTTTACCGCCGGCCCCATCTTTTGCAGGTTGTATGACATTGTTAAAAGTCCCCAGCTCATGCCATCTTTCAAGCTTATGTTTCGCCACCTCCGGATAACTATTTGACTATCTTTTCAACCTTTAAGCCGAAATCATACACTCCTTTCAGGTTTTCGACCCGCATTCCATGCTGGACTCTAAGCTGGTAGGTGCCTTTTAACGGGAAGAAGACGCTTGATTTAAAGGGAAGGTTCAATTCATGGATATCTCCGGAACCTTTGCCATACCAGTTGCCCTTTTCATCAGCAAGGTTATACTGAAGGGTATCAGTGATGCTGTGACCCTGTGGAGACGTTGTCGTCACGAACAGCCATATATTCCTGTAAGGATAAGATGCTCCGGTCCGAATTATAAAATTTATATTGTTACCCATTATTGTGTCGGTCACCGGGACTTTAAAAACCGGGATATTTGCCAGAGCCCACGTTTTACCGGGCATTGGTTCCGAATCGGTGTAAACAACATTTCTGCCGCACGACAGGGAGATAATCGTCACTGTGAGAACAAACAAAAATTTATTGAGGCTTTTTAACATTAAATTTCTTGTTTTTTCTTTTGTGCTGATGCTTGCGCTGATTTTTCCCTTCGGGGGCATCAAACCTTGTAAGACTGTTATTCTGAAGAAGGTCCTGGGAAACGGGAGTTGTATCGAAAGCATCATTTATTGCAATAAGCTTATCGGGTTTCAGTCCCTTCCTGTTTAAAGCCTGGATCTCCCGGACTCTTTCAACGGGCACTGCTATAAGGTTGGCAGGAGAATGAGGATCGGTGGTGTACCAGTATAACCTTTTGTGGACCTCCATTTTATTAAAATAGGCAGTAGTATCAGCAAGCTCAAGCGGTATTTCCTTAGGAGGGAATGATCTCTGCGCATCCATGTAGCAGTCGAATTCAAAATTGAGGCAGCATTTCAGCTTGCCGCACTGGCCTGCAAGTTTTTGCGGATTCAGGCTTAACTCCTGATATTTTGCGTGCGTTGTAGTTACCGAAATAAAATTGGTTATACAGGTGGAGCAGCATAACTCACGGCCGCATGCTCCTATCCCTCCAATTCTTCCGGCTTCCTGGCGCGCTCCTATCTGGCGCATCTCGATCCTCACCCTGAACTCTTCGGCAAGTACTTTTATGAGTTGACGGAAGTCGACACGCTCGTCGGCAATGTAATAAAAGATAGCTTTGGTCTTATCACCCTGGTATTCAACATCCCCGATCTTCATATTGAGCTTAAGCTCTTCAGAGATCTGTCTTGACCTGAGCATCGTGGGCGTTTCCAGTTTCTTTGCATCTTCCCATTTCTGGACATCGACAGACTTGGCTTTCCGGTAAACTTTTTTAAGATCTTCGGAAGATGGCTGAACTTTCAACCTTTTAAGCTGTTCCGTAACCAATGGACCTACCATCGAAACCCTGCCGATGTCATGGCCCGGAGAGGCTTCAACTGCAACTACATCGCCAATTTCAAGCCTGAGACCGTTGATGTTCCTGTAAAAACCTTTTCTTGTATTCTTAAAACGTATCTCAACTATTTCGTTTTCCCCCGGTAATGCAGGAATATCCTTTAACCAGTCAATAGAATCCAGCTTATTATATCCGGGTTTATATGTTATATCAGGTAAATGAGCCTCTTCACCGGCCTGTCCCTGAATTTCTTCATTTTCTGTCATTATTCGACTTTACTTCGGAATTAATGGCGCAAAAATAATGAATAAAACCGTAAATTTCAAGAATACTGATTTCTGTCAGCGTTTAATGAGTTTTGTCAGCTTAAGGGCAAGATCAAGGAATACGACTTTTGCATTTCCATTTGCTTCGATATGGGAATATGCCAGGTTAAGTTCATCTGTAAAGGGGACGATATTCGAATAATTAATGAACGGGTGGAAGTTGCCCGAAAATTCGGCTTCTTTTCCTGTCAGGAAAACGAGTTTGTTTTTCATTTGATCGAGTGTGAGCATAAGATTTTCACGAACCAGACGAAGAGAAAATGAAATAAAATTCTTCTGAGGCTCCCTTCCGATCGCAGCAACTTCTTCCGACCAGCTTATGAGGGAAATTATGTCACGTTTCCAGACGAATCTCATAAGATTTTTAAAGCGTTCAAGATTACCGAGGGCTGTATCTTCGTTTTCGCAGAGCTCAATGGCCCTGATTATATTGCCGTTAGCTACTCTTGAAATGTCTTCAGCTCTATTCACATCGAGCGCAAACTTTTCTCTGGTAAATTTAATTACTGATTCGGTACTGAATGCCGGAATCTTTACAATCTGGCATCTCGAAAGAATAGTGGGAATTACTTTATCCGGCTCATCAGAAACAAGCAGAAAAAGGGTATTTCCGGGTGGCTCCTCGATCATTTTGAGAAGCTTGTTGGCAGTTGCCAGGTGCATCTTCTCGGGAAGCCAGATTATCATTATCTTAAAGTCAGATTCGAAAGTTTTAAGACTCAGCTTCTTAATGATTTCTGAAGCTTCGGATGCGAAAATAAGTCCCTGGGCATTGCCTGCCTCGATGTAGTCGAGCCATTTATTGACTCCGAAATAAGGCGATTTTCGAACAAACTCGCGCCATTGTTCGATATAATTATCACTGACGGGTTCATTTGTCTTTTTATCCTTAACGACAGGAAATACAAAGTGAAGGTCGGGATGGATCAGCTTTTCATATTTGACGCACGATTTGCATTTCCCGCACGGATCGGCAGGCAATCTGTTCTCGCAACTTATAAACTGAGTGTAAGCCAGCGCCAGCGCCAGACTGCCACATCCTTCGGGACCCGTAAAAAGCTGGGCATGACTAACCCTTTCGAGGCTGACTGAGTTTATGAGTTTATCAATAACCTCTTTTTGTCCCTCAATCTCTGAAAACTTCATTTAGTGTTATTTTTACCTGAGGCTACAAAGCTGCCAGGGCTTTATCATAATCAGGTTCTGTTGCGATTTCGGGAACCAGCTGCGTATAGACAACTTTCCCTTTTTCGTTCACTACAACAATGCTGCGGGCATAAAGGCCTTCGAAGGCGCCGTCAATTATATCTATCCCGTAATTTTTGCCAAAATCCTTATTCCGGAATCCTGAAACGGTAGTAACGTTGGTGATTCCCTCCGTTGTACAAAAACGGCCTGCAGCAAAAGGAAGATCCTTTGTAATGGCAAGTACGACAACATTTGCCTTACCTGCAGCTGACTTGTTGAATTTCCGGGCTGATGTTGCGCAAACCGAAGTGTCGAGACTTGGTGATATGCTGAGTATGACCTTTTTGCCTTTTAGTTCTGCAAGGGTCAGAGTTTCAAGGTCCGGTTTTACAAGGGTGAAGTCGGGTGCATCAGTCCCTATAGCTGGCAGGTTCCCGGAGGTATTGACAGGATTTCCTTTTAATGTAATTTTTGCCATAACTTTTTTTCAAATTTAGTGAATGTTTTAATAACTGAAAACATTTAAAGTGTTGCTTGGTTCAATCAACCCCCCAACTCCATTGCCATCAACCTAAAAGTTATTTTCTAAGAAGAGATCTGCTATTCTATATTAAAATTTGGGACTGTTTAAAAAGTCTAAATCCATTAACCCTGCCTACCCTGCCTACCCTGCCTACCGGCAGGCGGCAGGCAGACCTAAAGGGGACTTATTGATTAACAAAGACTTATGGGACCCATATATGCAACTGATTAACAATAATTTACATTTCCCCTCCTTTAAAGCTAATCTTTATACACAACTATGTATCGGCTTGATAGTTAATAATATAACCTTAATTATTAATATATTTAATAGATACACAGATATTAACCTCCGGCGCAAGCCGGAGGTTTTCGCCACACATTGATCCTAAAGCCCTGAAGGGCATACGCAAAAATCATCAGAAAAAATATCGAAGATGAGTTGTTCTCCTACATTGGAGGGATTTTAAAGAACTGTAAATCCATTCCTATCCAGATTGGTGGAACATCGGACCATCTTCATGTACTTTGTACATTACCAAGAACCATGACACCAGCGGACCTTGTAGAGGAGATGAAGAAAGGCTCCTCAAAGTGGATAAAATTAAAGGGACCTGAATATCATGATTTTTTCTGGCAGGAGGGTTATGGTGGATTTTCAGTCAGTGGTTCATTGGTGGAAATTGTGAAAAATTACATTGTAAACCAGGAGGAACATCAAAAAAAGATCTCGTTTTTAGATGAGTATAAGCGTCTTCTCGATGAGTATGGTGTGGTTTATGAGGATAGGTATCTTTAAACCTTTTCTCTTTCGCCCCGTACGGGGCTTATAATCAGGGATTGCCCTTTGGATGGGCGTTGCCCATCCCTAATATCTTTAAGACCTACGGTCTTATTACAACTCCGGCGTAATACCAGATGCAAGTCCAAAACATTATACCCTTTCAGGCAGGAGGGATAAACGTTATATCGGGGTAAAGCTGTGGGAACATAGCCTCGCACTGATCTTCAAGCCCCGTCAGGGGCGACAGATATTAACCCGGGGCACCGCCCTGAGATATAAGTCTTACCCTTTCCTCCAAGCCCCGTCAGGGGCGACATATGTTACCCCGGGGCACCGCCCTGGTAACCAGGCCTCATACACACCTTCAAGCCCCGTCAGGGGCGACATACGTTAACCCGGGGCACCGCCCTGGGATACAGACCCCACACATTCTTCAAGCCCCGTCAGGGGCGACATACGTTACCCCGGGGCACCGCCCTGAGAACCAGGCCTCATACACACCTCCAAGCCCCGTCAGGGGCGACATACGTTAACCCGGGGCAACGCCCTGAGAGACAGACTCCATACCTTCAACAAGCCCCGTCAGGGGCGGCATACGTTAACCCGGGGCGTTGCCCCATAGCCGTCAGGTTAACTTTTGTAAATTGTTGATTTTAAGTATCATATGAGCATAATTCTTTTTTTACCCCGTAAATTACTGTAAATCTAGTCTTTCCAATTATTAACCTGACGGCTATGCGGTTCCACCGGGGGTTATTCATATTTGTCTCTTTCAGAGACGGCTAAAGGCAGTAGACGAAAATTGAAGTCCGTTAAAGAGACCTAAAATTTCCCATAAATCACACAGATTTAGCGGGATTTTAAATACTAAAACCAAACTCAAAGCCCCCCATTTGGGGGGTTGGGGGGTTGATTTATAGGTCTGGAGTCTTCGGGGGTTATTCAAATTTGTCTCTTTCAGAGACAGTTATCGGGGAAATGACCTCTTTCAGAGGCAGGTAATAAAACAGCATCCGAGCGCCAACGAGGAATCTCAAACTCACAGGCAAGGTCGCCTCTTGAAAAGATGTGTATAAAGATTAGCTTCAAAAGTGGGCCGAGCGTTAAGAAATCAGCCACTCTGATTTTAGCGCATCGCCTTCGGCAAGCCTTCGGCGACCGAAGGAAGGGGCCAGCCTGCAGGGGTGGAATGTGGTGGAGGGGAAATTTTATTATGGGATAGCAGATCTATTCATCCGAGAATAACTCTTAGGTTGACGGCTATGCCCTGCGGGGGGCCTGGATTAATCAGCAACTAACCAGTAACAAGCAACCAGAAACAAGCAACTTGAGTTAATCATAAGAATAAGTTGATCAACCTGAAATGGTTATTTCCAAAAATAATGTAGGTTTGTAAAAGAAAAAATCTTTATCTAATTAAAATATACGATCTATGAAAATGATTCAGGACTTCAATTTCAAAGGAATTAAGACAATAGTCAGGGTTGACTTTAACGTGCCGCTCGATAAGAAAACCTTTGTTGTGACCGACGACACCCGCATCAGGGGCGCATTGCCGACGATAAATAAGATACTGAAGGATGGTGGTTCCGTTATTCTTATGTCTCACCTTGGCCGTCCGGAAGGGAGAATGGAAAAATACTCACTTAAACCGGTCCTTCCCGTTCTCGAAAAGTACCTTGGTAAAAAAGTACTCTTTGCCGATGATTGCCTTGGCGAAGCAACTGAGAAGATGGCTGCTGCAATGAAACCGGGGGATGTCCTGCTTCTTGAAAATGTAAGGTTCTATCCTGAAGAGGAAGGAAAACCTGTTCTTCCCGATACCGCAACAGATGAGGAGAAGAAAGCTGCCAAAGCCGAACTTAAGGTCAGGCAGAAAGAGCTTGCCAGAAAACTGTCAAAATATGCTGAAATATATGTGAATGATGCATTCGGGACAGCACACCGGGCTCACGGAACAACAGCAGTCATTGCCGATTATTTCCCTGTTGACAAAAGAATGTTTGGATTTCTTATCAACAGCGAACTGGCTGCAATGGATAAGGTAATGTATGATCCTCATCATCCTTTCACGGCAATTATGGGTGGTGCAAAAGTCTCCGATAAGATATTGCTTATCGAAAACCTGCTTAACAGGGTGGATAACCTTATTATCGGTGGAGGAATGACATACACCTTCATAAAGGCAAAAGGCGGTAACATCGGAAATTCATTATGTGAATCCGATAAACTCGATCTGGCACTGAAGATCATTGAAAAAGCAAAAGAAAAGAAGGTGAATCTTTATCTGCCTGTTGACAGCCTTAACGGTGATAAATTTGATAATGAAGCCAATACCAGGGTAACTGCCATTGATGCAGTGGACGATGGCTGGATGGGGATGGACATTGGTGAAAAAACAATAAAGGAATTTTCGGACGTGATCGAAAAATCCAGGACCATCCTTTGGAACGGACCGATGGGCGTCTTCGAAATGGCAAAGTTCTCCAAAGGTACTACGGCTATCGCAAAAGCTATTGCTGCTGCTACTGCAAAAGGTGCTTACAGCCTTATCGGGGGAGGTGATTCGGTTGCAGCTATAAATAAAAATGGACTTGCTGATAAAGTCAGCTATGTCTCTACCGGCGGTGGTGCAATGCTTGAATATATGGAAGGCAAAAAACTTCCGGGTATTGTTGCAATAAGGGGTGAATAGAAAATAAATTCTTTTAACCACGGATTAGGACAGATACTAATTCGTCATCCCTGCCAACAAAATTGGTTTATCTTTGTCTTTCTGATATGAGACGAAGTGTTGTAATATTGATATTGCTGCTTTCTTTTCAGGTTTCCTGTAAAAAGAATGATACTCCTGCCACTCTGGGAACAGTCACGATTAACAATGTCAGGACGTTTGGTCAGACATATTCGGTAAATGGGTTTTTATTCCAGGAAGCAAAAATAGTTTCTACTCTTAACAATCCGCAACCTGATATTACAGTCGACAGTGACGGTACAAATATTCTATTCCAGGCGAATAACTTAAAGAACTCATTTTATAAATTCGGTGAATACGCCGATGCGGCAACAGCAAAGAGTGCTTTTAATAACTTGACTTCAACAAGTGTTTCGTCCCAGGACTGGGCAGGTCTGGCTTCTCCGTTGAATGAAAATCAGATCTGGATTTACAGGTCAGGGAACGATCATTACGCCAAGATAAGGACAGTATCAACACTTTCAGAGATCAGATCAGGCGACATTTATGCCGAATGTACCTTTGAATGGGCTTACCAGCCCGACGGTACTCTTACTTTCCCGGGTCAATGAACAAGGAATTTGTTGAAAAGATCTTCACCCTGAATGACCAGGATTCATTTACTGAATCAGCCCTTAAAATATTTAATTATCAGGCAGAAGTCAACCCCGTATTCAGTAAGTTCCTTTGCAGTCTGGGCCGGAACAGAGGAAAGGTCAACAGTTTAGCAGGTATCCCATACCTTCCTGTGGAGTTTTACAGAAACCACAAAGTCATATCTGAGGATCTTACGGCTGAAATGGTCTTTGAAAGCAGCAGCACAACAGGGACAATCCCAGGTCGTCATTATGTGCATGATCTGAAATTATATGAATTGAGTTTCCTGAACGCATTCCGGCTTTTCTATGGGGAACCATCCGATTATTTTATTGCTGCTCTCCTGCCATCCTATACCGAACGAGGGAATTCATCCCTTGTTTACATGATGAACAGCCTGATCAGCAAAAGCACGGATCCGATTAGCGGCTTTTATAGGGATGATCCGGAAGAACTGTTAAATAATCTCTATAAAGCGCGCTCTGTTGACAAAAAAACCCTCCTCCTTGGCGTCAGCTTTGCACTTCTTGATCTTGCAGAACGCTATTCTCCAGACCTCTCCGGAACAATAGTAATGGAGACGGGAGGTATGAAAGGCCGCAGGAAAGAGGTTACAAGGGAAGAGCTGCATGAAATCCTGAAACAGAACTTTAACGTACCGGTTATTCATTCGGAATATGGTATGGCAGAGCTGCTAAGCCAGGCTTATTCGAAAGGTGAAGGAGTATTTTATTGTCCGCCGTGGATGAAAATACTGATCCGCGATCCGCAGGATCCGCTTACAATTATCTCCGAGCCGGAAATTACGGGAGGCATCAATGTTATCGACCTGGCAAATATATATTCATGCTCCTTTATAGCCACAAGCGATCTTGGAAAGCTACATGAAGACGGGGGTTTCGAGGTTCTCGGGAGATTTGATAACAGTGATATAAGGGGTTGTAATCTGCTGATATCCTAGAGTCAATTTTCCTCGTAACCGGTCTTAAGGTTTTACGTGGTTAATTTCAAATACCTAATTTGCTTTTTATTGCTGCCGGAATTGCACTTTTATTCACCATTATAAAAAGAGTCTTTGCCCTGACATAACTTTCAGACATATTCAGGTAACCTCCGAAAGTATTCCTGTCGGTTCCCGATGAGTTTTTGGTTTTGTAGTATTTCGTTCCGTTCTGGTCCTTTGCAATTCCTGTAAGATGCATAAGATGATCATCAGTGGTAGTGAAATTTTCATAACCATCCTGACGCAGCTCCTGGGTTACTTTTACTTCGGGACCCGGTTTTAAAACCGGCGCAGCAGTACCCTGAGGTGTGCCTCCCATTCTTTCAAGCCTTGCCCTGTCAGTGGACCCATCAGTGTTTTTTGGAGCCTCGGGGTTGTAAGCAACACCGTTGGAGTGTGAAAAGCTTCTTTCACTTACATCACCGTCCCAGTTGACAGTATAGCCATTGGTCAGCGAATAATCCATTATCTCAATAAGCTCATCAAGCGGAACATTATAAAACCTTGCCATTGTCCAGTTATCAGGTACTTCGAGCAAACCCTGGGAATAAAAGGGGAAATGGGTAAAGGAAGTTATCTCAACATAGTCTGACGGATTTATTCCAAGACTTGCAGCGAAAGTCTTTGGGGTATATGTCACCCCCTTGTAAGAGAATGATTCCGGTATCTTTCCAAGATAAGAGTCGAGGATCGAGTTAACTATCTGATGGTACTGGTCACTCTCATTTTTCCTCTGAACCGGAACAGCTGCAACGGCATTTATGAAAGCCTGAAGTTCCCCATGATTATGAGTTGGTGATCCGTAGTTAAGGCCGGGATATATTTCATCAGGGACAATTCCTTCTTCTGAGAATTCCCTCATCCAGTCGTGGGAAAGACTTCCCGGCCCGAGATTCCCTTTTCCCTGCCTCAGGTAGTTGTCAGTCAGCCTGTCAAGGTAGTTTTGTCTGACAATAAACATTTCAGACAGGTCATATTCTCCTTTGCCCATGCGAAGCAATTCCGACTCAATGAAAGAGGTGGTTGCAAAGCACCAGCACGTACCGGTACTCGCCTGATTCTTCACTGATGTGGCTTTTAATTCAACGACAGGAGTGAAGATATACCCTTCCTCGGCTTTTGCAGGAGGAGTTGCATTTCTCTTTTGGCCGTATGAAGATATAAACAGGAAAGCAACCGCAACAAATACTAATAAGAGTCTTTTCATAATGTGAATTTTTATAAATACCCGGTTTCTGTTAAAATTTATAAAGTCTAAATCCATTAACCGCAAAGATCGCGAAGGATTTACTGCAAAGATCGCAAAGAACTAATTATTAACGTTTTAACTTTGCGTACTTTGCGCCTTCTTAGCGTGCTTTGCGGTTAAATTCAACAACCCAAGTAAGAATGGATTTCGCAAAATAAACTCAGTCAAAAATAATAAAAACGGAATGATAACTATTTTTTCGAGGGTAAAAATGATTGAAAAGGCGGAATCATTTTTTCTTAAATACAAGATCATAGGAATGATCAATCCATGAGAAGATTTCTTTATCGGGAACAGAGCCGTCAATAAATACTGTGTTCCAATGTTTTTTGTTCATATGATAACCCGGGGTGACGGAGGAATATCTTTCCCTGAGTTCAAGCGCCAGGGCAGGGTCGCATTTCAGGTTTATGGTGAAATCTCCCTCAAGATTTACAAGGGCAAAGATCTTACCGTCAACTTTAAAAACAAGGGTCTCTTCTCCAAAAGGGAAACTTTCGGTAACATTCTGTTTCAAAATGCAGTAATCTCTCAGTGACTCTATATTCATCGACATCCGATATATTAATGCCGGATAAAAGCCCTTCTATCTCAATGTCGGATAAAAGGCATTCTCAATGTGGTCAGCTTCAAATGTTTTCCCGTTCCAGATCAGGCTTATAACGTCAAACCTGCTCTCTTTGTTTATATCATACCTTTGAATGTATGTGTCGGCAGCAAAGATTATGAAGCGTTGTTTTTCTTTAGTCACAGCTTCTGCTGGAGCCAACAAAGGATCTTCGGCTCGTGTTTTTACCTCTACAAATACAACATATTCGTCTGTTTCGGCAACTATATCCAGCTCCTTTTGGCCTGATCTCCAGTTCCGGTGCCGGATCTTGTAACCTTTGTTTTCCAGAAAAGTGGCAGCAAAATTCTCACCTTTTTGACCAAGAGACAACAGATCACTCATATATTGAAAATTAAAGATCGAAGGAGTTAAATTTCTATAAGCTTGTTCTTTATTGCAAAAAGAATCAGACTTGCCGTGTTTTTGGAATTTGTTTTACCCAAAAGATTTGCCCTGTGCTTATCGACGGTTCTTTTACTTATAAATAACGACTCGGCTATTTGCTGGTTCGACATCCCCTCACAGATCTTCATAAGTATTTCTTTCTCTCTTTTCGACAGGTTTGCAGATTTTGTTTCGTTTTCCCTGTGTTTTATCTTCTGGATAACATGGTAAAGCAATTCCTGTGAGAAATAGCTGCCTCCCCTTTTTACAGTGAGGATAGCTTCCTTTACTTCGGATATATCGGAATCCTTAAGAAGAAAACCCTTTGCTCCCGCATCCACCATTTTATAATAGTACTCTTCTTCTCCATACATCGAAAGAGCTATTATATTGATATCAGGACATATTTTAAGGGCTTTTCTTGTTGCTTCTATCCCATCCATTTCCGGCATGTTTATATCCATCAGTGCAATGTCGGCTTTAGTGTTCTTCAGTACTTTGAGGAATTCTTCACCGTTAGACGCTTCCCCGGCAATTTCGAAATCGGGAAATGCCGTAAGCAGTATTTTTAATCCGTTTCTGAAGAGCTGATGATCATCTGCGATTATGATCCTGATTTTTTCCATAGATCAATAGAAGTAACTTTTTCGGAATCATTCAATTATCTTGATAAGTGCGCTGGTCCCTTTTCCCGGGGTACTTTCGAGGACGAAAACACCATCGACAGACCTGACGCGGGTCTCTATGTTCGAAAGACCCATTCCTTTTATATCTTCGCCGGCGAGTGAAGAGGTATCGAAACCGCGTCCGTTATCAGAAAACTGCAAGGTAATAAATTTTTCGTGTTTATTGAGTTCGATGTCTATCCTGGAGGCTCCGGAATGACGTATCGAATTGTTAATAAGTTCACAGGATGCACGGTAAATCACTACTTCCTTCTCTGATTCAAGCCGCTGATTCTCCATGTTCGACTTAAATTCAATTTCTATTGCTTTTGTCTGATTGATTTTGGTCGTGAAGGCGCCGAGCGCACTTGAAAGTCCGAAGTTGGAAAGAACATGCGGACTAAGATTGTTTGAAATATCTTTAAGAGTATTTATAGCTTCATTTATAAGATGATTCGTATTATTCAGTATTAAGGTTCCGGGAGGGTCCTTAATTCTTTCACTCAGCGCCGACAGCGACATCTTGATCGCTGATATCACCGGTCCGAGCCCGTCGTGGAGATCTTTGGCAAATCGTTTTCTTTCGTTTTCTTCTGTATTTATAATGGCTGAAATGACTCTTTTCTCAGATTTAAGCCTGTCATTATCGGCGCGCTTGAGCGAATAAAACAACTCCCTGATCAGTACCACGCCAACTATTAACATTACCGATATCAATACCCCTAACCAGTCATCTATCATTTGCCAGGTATAGGAGGGCGATCCCCTGAAATATTCGAAGAGTTGAATGATCTTGCGGACAGCCATGAAAACAAAAGAAAATGAGAGGAGTATCCATGAAAGCCTGTATTTTGTAAGCTTCATAAACCGCAGCGCAATTGACGCTGCAATTATCTGCAGGACTATTGAAATAATAAGAGCAATTAACCGAACCATAATCAGGCCTGATAATTGACAAAAATAAGAGTAATTTAGTTAACAGCACAAAAGCTGGACAGTATAACTGACTCAGGTTGCTGGTTTCTGGTTGCTTGTTCCATAAGTTTTTGTAAATCAATAAGTCCACTTTAAGGGATTTAGGGGTTCACCCCCTGCCCCTTAAAGGCATACGCGTCAACTTAAGGATTCTGATATCTTGTGAATCAAACTGCATGCAACAGATTAACAACAATTTATATTTACCCTCCACCACATGCCTCCCCTGCAGGCTGGCTCCTTGAATCAACCACCCCGGCCAGACGAATATAGTTTCTACCTGAGAGATGATTTCACCGTCTGTCCACCCCTCCTTCAAAAGGAGGGGAAAGATATTTGATTGTAATTCTGATAATTAGATACCAATCAGTCTAAAACTGATCCATAAGTTGACGCATATGCCCTAAAGGGGTTTCGATAAGTCCCCTTTAGGGGATTTAGGGGTGAAAAATTACGCCTTTTTATTACCTTTGCCGTTCAATTATTTTTCATGGGTGTCATTTATAATCTGGGAATTCTGATATATAGCCTTTTAGCAAGACTATTGGCACCTTTTAACACAAAGGCAAAGTTGTGGATAAACGGAAGAACAGACTGGGAGCTCCGGCTGAAAAATAATATTATTCCAGGAGAAAAATATATCTGGTTTCACTGTGCTTCTTTAGGGGAATTTGAACAGGGACGGCCTGTAATAGAGAAGTTTAAGAGAGAAAAGCCAGAATACAAAATACTTCTGACATTCTATTCCCCCTCAGGTTATGAGATCAGGAAAGATTATGAATTTGCCGACTACGTATGTTACCTGCCTGCCGACACTCCGGGCAATGCTGAAAAGTTCATTTCAATTGTAAAGCCTGCATATGTTGTCTTTGTAAAATACGAGTTCTGGTATAATTATATAGCAGCTATTGCAGGACGAAAGATCCCGTTATATCTGATTTCAGGTAATTTCAGATCAGGCCAGCACTTCTTCAGATGGTATGGTGCTTTCTTCAGAAAGATGCTGTTCAGGTTCAGCCATATCTTTGCTCAGGATGAACTTTCTTTGACGCTGCTAAGGGGAATCGGCATTGTGAATGTTTCCATTGCAGGTGATACACGGTTCGACAGAGTAGCAGAGATTGCCGCAGAAGCTGTTGATATTCCTCAGATCGATTTGTTCAGGGGCGGGGAAAAACTATTCATAGCTGGTAGCAGCTGGCATAGGGATGAAGAAATTATTTCGGAGTACATAAACAGATATCCCGGTAAGATGAAATGGGTATTTGCCCCCCATGAAATCGACAAACCCAATATCGACAGACTTGAGAAAATCTTTAGCACGGAAGTTGTCAGGTTTTCTGAGTTTACTCAAGCAGCTGCAGTAGTCAGGGTAATGATAATTGACAATATCGGCATGCTTTCATCAGCTTACAGGTACGCCCATATTGCAGAAGTAGGCGGTGGGTTTGACACAGGTATACATAATGTGCTTGAAGCCGCCTGCTGGGAGATACCTGTTATGTTCGGCCCGGACTATGAAGATTACAGGGAGGCAGTTGATCTTATAAAGCTTAATGGAGCCGGGTGCTTCAGAAATTACGAGGAGTTTTCGAAGGGTTTAGACAACTGGCTGGAAAATAATGAATTATATTATCACTCGGCAAAAGTTGCAGGCGATTATGTTAAACAAAATACCGGTGCAACAGGAAAAATATTCACAGAGATCACTCAAAAAGATATGAACAAGAGTCGCTGATAATTTGTTAACAACTACTCCTGAGCAATTTGATATGGATTATTTAAGGAGAAGTAAATTGTTGCTCCGTTTTTTTGAATAAGACCTGATTGTAACATTCAAAAACTGAATTAAATAGTAAAATAGAATACGAGTTAAACCTTAATCCTTAATTTATGATACGACAATTGAAAAAACTATTTACAATGTTTATTCTGATGTCCTTTTCCCTGATGATGTTTGGTCAGGGATCCACAACATCGGGACTAAACGGAAGGGTAACTGACAATGCAGGACAACCCATGCCCGGAGCAGCCATTGTGGCTGTTCATGTTCCGTCAGGAACCCAGTATGCCATCACTGCTGACAATGCAGGTAATTACCGCATCCAGAACATGCGTGTCGGAGGCCCCTACACAGTTAAAGTTTCCTTTATAGGCTATTCCACAAGCACATATACGGATGTTATCCTCAAACTGGGAGAAAGCTATGTTCAGGATGCTCAGCTCTCCGAGGCAACCACTGCATTGCAGGAAGTTGTTGTCACCTCAGGTACCAGGAACTATTCCATCTTAAGCTCTGAACGTTCAGGTACCCAGACCAATGTCAGCAGCCGTGACCTTGCAAACCTGCCATCAATAAGCAGGAGCATTACTGATTTCACAAAGTATACCCCGCAGGCCCAGGGAAATTCTTTCAGCGGCCGCGACGGCCGGTTCAATACTATAACAATTGACGGAGCTGCATTCAACAATAATTTCGGGCTCAGCAGCAATCCCCTTCCCGGTGGCAATGCCCAGCCGATAGCATTGGATGCTATAGAGGAGGTTTCTGTAAATATTGCGCCATATGATGTTCGTATGTCACAGTTCACAGGCGCCAGCATTAATGCTGTTACCAGAAGCGGCGACAATACTTACAAGGGTTCGATATATACTTATATGCGTCCCAAATCCTTCACCGGAAACACCGTAAACGGAACTGACGTTATTGGAGCAAACAACAGAAGTTCACAGAATTACGGTTTTCGTGCGGGCGGTCCGATTATCAGGAACAAACTTTTCTTCTTTGTCAGCGGAGAATATGAGAGAGAACTTATACCGGGAGTCGACTGGAAGCCGAGCACCGACGGAGTTGCAAATTCAGATCTGAAAATCTCCCGAACAACCGAGGCCGATATGTTAAGGGTTAAAAATTTTCTGATGTCTACTTATAATTATGACCCGGGAAAATATAAAGACTTTGATCCTTTCCAGAATAAGAATACTAAAATTCTTGCCCGTCTGGATTGGAATATAACCAACAATCACAAGTTTACTATTCGCTACAATGATGTCGTCGGAACATCCGATCAGCAGACTAATTCAACCAGCGGACCACCAAACAACGCCCGAAACTCAGGAAGGATAAGCAATCAGTCACTTTCCTTTTCGAACGCATTCTACGGTTTTAAAAACACTGTACGGTCTCTTACCGGCGAATTAAACAGTAATTTCGGATCGAAATTCTCAAACAAGCTTCTTGCAAGCTATACATACATCCAGGATACCCGTACGAGCAACTCTTCCCTTTTTCCGTTTGTTGACATATGGCAGGGCGGCGACCAGTACATGTCGTTCGGTTATGAATTGTTCAGCTATAACAATGATGTAACGAACAAGACTTTCAGTATAGCTGATAATCTTACTGTCAATTTGAACAAACATACACTTACCGCCGGTATTTCTTACGACCGTCTCTATTTCTATAATTCCTATATCAGGGAAGGAACATCGTATTACAGATATGATTCAGTTGACGATTTTGTCAATGGCGCTGATCCCTCTGGTTTTGGCGTTACATACGGCTATAATGGTAATGATGCTCCGGGAGCAATACTGACATTTGGATTTCTCGCCGGTTACTTACAGGATGAGTGGCAGGTTAGCCCCAGGTTCAAGGCAACGTATGGAATTCGTTTTGAGACCCCATTCTACCTTGACAAGATGCAGGATAACCCCGCAATTTCAGCTCTGACATTTGCCGATGGCAGGAAAATGGATGTCGCTACGTGGCCGAAGAACCAGCTGCTGATCTCTCCCCGTTTTGGCTTTAATTATGATGTTCTTGGTGACCGTTCACTTCAGGTTCGCGGCGGAACTGGTCTCTTTACCGGGATGCTTCCATTCGTCTGGTTTACAAACCAGCCGACGAATTCAGGTGTGCTGCAGGTTCCTGAAATTGGTTGGGGTCCGGGAAATACGAACCTCGCCGGATTAGAGTTCCATCCTGATTATAAGGCATTTATTGCCAGCAGACCTGACCTCTTCCCGCAAAGCCCAAGTACCCTGCCAGTCGGTTCATCTCTTGCCCAGGTAGGCAAGGATTTTAAATTTCCGCAGATATGGCGTTCAAACCTGGGCGTAGATATAGAACTTCCCTGGAACACGGTGTTTACACTTGAAGGCATTTTCTCAAAAGATATTAATGCCATTAAACAGATCAATATAAACGAAGCTGCTCCCGCAGGCTTAATGATGGGCAGCGATCCAAGGCCTTTCTGGACAACGAAAGCGGTTGTATCTTCAGTAGCAAGCGCAATGGAGCTTACAAATACACATGAAGGTTATCAGGCATCACTGACAGCCCAGCTGACAAAGAATTTTAGAAATGGTTTCTCTGGAATGTTTGCCTATACTTACACAATTGCAAAGGATGTGACAGCAAATCCGGGCTCAGCAGCCTACTCTGCATTTTCATCAAATACCGCAGTAGGAAGTCTGAATAATCCGGGTCTCAGCTACTCAAACTTTGCCACTCCTCATAAACTCGTTGGCGATCTTTCGTACAGGATTGAATATGCAAAGTATTTTGCCACAACAATATCCCTTGTTTACCAGGGATATCAGACAGGCCGCTGGTCATATATATACTCAAATGATCTTAATGGTGATGGGATATCATCCGACCTGATGTATATACCAAGCGCTGCTGATGATATTCTGTTTGCAGATTATAACGGTATGAGTGCTGATGATCAGAGGAATGCATTCTGGAATTACGTCAACCACAACAAATATCTGAATGGACGCAAGGGCCGGTATGCTGAACGTTATGGTGAAGTACAACCGTGGATACACAGGTTTGATGCAAAACTTCTTCAGGATATCTTCTCAAACTTTGGTTCGGACCGTAAATATACTTTGCAAATAAGCGTAGACTTCCTTAATATCGGTAACCTGATCAACGATTCATGGGGAACATACACTTACAATCCACTGGCAAGCTTTGAAAATGTTCGTCCGCTGAGAGTAAATAATAAAGGAACAGCAACTGCATCTCCGGTATACACCTTAAATGCCACTTCCCTTGAAAATTTTGCCAAGAATACAACACTTATCAAAAACCCCACTACTTCAAGTACATGGGGTTGCCTTCTCGGCGTAAGATTGATTTTCTAACATAATAATTAAACAAATAAGCAAGAGGCTGCCATTTCTGACAGCCTCTTGCTGTTTTACGCAACCGGCCTCTCTTTGTTTAAGACAGGTTATCTGATGTTACTTTTTTATAACTTTTTTTAACTGACAGATAATTAAGGTTTTTACTCTTAACCTTAAACAAAGGAATTGTCATATTATTGTAAGTATCTGATATACAGCTGAAAAATATTAGTTGATAACTCAGTTGTCAAATGTTAATAAACTTAAAATTATTGTCTTGCATTGTGCACTATGCTTATCTAATTTAGCAATTACCCGCTTAAAAAATCAGTGGCCGTTTAATCATAACAATATCAGAGATTAACAGAATTACATTATATATATGGAAGATTTATTTGTCCTTGAGCCGGCTATTTCCTTCGATGAAGTGAACGAAAAAACAACTCTGGTTGTTAGGAAGAAAGAAACATTGAAAGAAGCGGAGAGACAAGTGGAAAAGAAAAATGAAATGCCTGTATATACTCACGACCAGGCTGTAGAAGCCAGCATACAGTATTTCAGGGGAGATGAACTTGCCGCCAGGGTTTGGGCAAACAAGTACGCTCTGAAGGACTCATTTGGCCATCTGTTCGAAAAGACTCCGGATGATATGCATCACCGGCTGGCAAGGGAGATCCACAGGATAGAGAGGAAATATAAAAACCCGCTTCCTGAGGATCTTCTTTACAGAGTCCTCAAAGACTTCAGGTACATCGTGCCTCAGGGCGGGCCGATGACAGGAATCGGAAACGATTTCCAGATCGCATCCTTGTCAAACTGTTTCGTTATCGGGAATGATGGTCAATCCGACTCCTATGGAGGCATAATGAAGGTCGACCAGGAACAGGTTCAGCTTATGAAACGAAGAGGCGGCGTTGGCCACGACCTTTCACACATCAGGCCCAAAGGAACTCCTGTTCTCAATAGTGCACTCACCTCTACAGGAGTTGTACCGTTTATGGAAAGATACTCAAATTCAACACGCGAGGTAGCACAGGACGGACGTCGTGGAGCATTGATGCTTTCGATATCAATAAAACACCCCGATAGCGGCAAGTTTATTGATGCTAAACTTGAAAGCGGGAAGGTAACAGGGGCAAACGTCTCGGTCAAGCTCACAGATGAATTTATGAAAGCTGTGGAGTCGAAGGGATCATTCAGGCAGCAATACCCCATCGTTTCGGATAATCCGAAATTTGTACAGGAAATTGATGCCGTTCAGCTCTGGAATAAGATTATCCATAATGCCTGGAAATCGGCCGAACCCGGAGTGTTGTTCTGGGATACCATAATCAGGGAAAGCGTCCCTGACTGTTACGCTGATCTGGGTTTTGCTACCGTGTCAACAAATCCCTGCGGTGAAATTCCATTATGCCCCTACGACAGCTGCAGATTATTGGCAATCAACCTTTTCAGTTATGTTGAAAATCCGTTCACCAAAAGCGCATCATTCAACTTTGAGCTCTACAAGGAACATATCGGTCTTGCCCAGCGCATGATGGACGACATAATTGACCTTGAACTTGAAAAGATAGATGCCATCCTTGCAAAGATCGATGGCGATCCTGAATCAGACGAGCTGAAACATGTCGAACGTAACATGTGGAGAAACATCAGGACCAAGGCCCTCGAAGGAAGAAGGACAGGTATAGGAATTACAGCCGAGGGTGATATGCTTGCAGGTTTGGGACTAAGATACGGAAGTGATGATGCAACAAATTTCTCGGTTGAAATCCACAAAACCCTTGCCCTCGAAGCTTATAAGTCATCGACCTATCTTGCAAAGGAAAGAGGCCCCTTTTCAATCTACAATGCAGAGAGAGAAAATAACAATCCGTTCATATTGAGGATGAAGGAAGCTGATCCGGTGATGTACAATAATATGGTGAAATTCGGACGCCGTAACATAGCCCTCCTTACTATAGCACCTACAGGCACAACAAGCCTGATGACCCAGACTACATCAGGTATTGAACCTATCTTTTCTGTTTTCTATAAACGCAGGAGAAAAGTTAATCCGAACGATAAGGATGTAAGGGTTACATTTAAAGATGAGATAGGCGATTGCTGGGAAGAATTTAACGTGTTCCACCACAAATTCGTCGACTGGCTTACGCTCAACGGATATGATCCCAATCAGGTTACACGGATGAGCGATGAAGAGATTGAGAAGATTATTGCCAAATCGCCGTATTATAAGGCAACCGCAAATGATGTCGACTGGGTTGCAAAAGTAAGGATGCAGGGTGCAATTCAGAAATGGGTCGATCACTCAATAAGCGTTACTATAAACCTTCCTGCCGATGCAAAAGAAGAGCTTGTCAGTGAGCTGTATCTGACGGCCTGGAAATCGGGCTGCAAGGGAGCAACTGTCTATCGTGATGGATCCAGAGCCGGGGTTCTGATAGCAGGCAAGAACGAGATCAGGGCTGAAAGGCCAAAACGTCCTAAAGTTCTCGATTGCGACGTCATACGGTTTAACTTCAACGAGGAAAAATGGGTGGCGTTTGTGGGGCTCAAAGAAGGCAGACCCTATGAGATTTTTACAGGACTTGCCGACGAGGAAATATTCCCAATTCCGAAAACAATAATCAAGGGGAAAATAATCAAGGTAAAAACTGATGACACAAAGACCCGCTACGATTTTCAATACACCGACAAGTACGGTTACAAGAAAACTATCGAAGGCCTCTCGCACATGTTCAAGCCTGAATTCTGGAATTATGCAAAATTAATTTCCGGAGTCCTGAGGCATGAGATGCCTATTCAGGATGTCGTAAACCTTGTCCAGTCGCTGAAACTCGACAGCGAATCAATTAACAACTGGAAGAATGGAGTTGAGAGAGCTCTAAAGAAATATATACCGAACGGAACCAAAGCAAAAGGAAAATGCGGTGAGTGCGGTTCGGATAACCTGGTCTATGAAGAAGGATGCCTGATCTGCAAGGATTGCGGATCATCGAAATGCGGATGAGGCAATTACCTGATGGCTTTTAAAAGCCCTCTGCGCAACCAGGGGGCTTTTATTTTTTTATCATAGTAATTGATCATGTATCCTTTCGACACAGTTAGTTTAAAGCCACTCTTCCGGAGCAATTCTGCAAAATCCGCTTCATCATTGTTCTTATGATAGGTGCAAAGTGCGATCCTCAGCCGGATGGTATCTTCAAGAATGGGTCTGCAACCATCAAGAACGCTCTGTTCATTTCCGTCAACATCTATCTTCAGAAATGTGATATCCGGATGGGTTTTAAAAAAGGTGTCGAGACGAATATGCTTTTCATCATCAACATCGGCAACATATTTAGGGATTATTTCGACCTTTTCTTTCCACGGTCGCAAAAGTAAATTCAAGAGCGGCTATCCATTCCCTGTTATATTCGAAAAGATAAATCTTTTTGACTTTTTCGATTAGTGAAAGAGAGAAATTCCCTTCTGCAGCTCCAATGTCGGCAATAACATCATTTTTGTCTGGTGTGAAATCATCAGTGATATAACAGTGGGGGCTTCTGATATCCTGTTCTTTACATAGTTCCGAGTAGCTTAGCCTAATTCTCTTCTTATTCCATCTCTTTTTAAAATAGAGTTTTTTCCCTTCGTGAATTACGTATTTCATCCTGTTCCCGGGATCAGAAAATACCTCGACATTTTCCGGAGGATACCCTTTCCCGAAAGAGTATGGGAAGATTGAGAGCGGATTCTCTTCCAGGTAGTTTAAAACTTCTTTCTGTTCTTCATTTACAGCTTCTTCGGGAAGATGGCTGAAATAGTTGAGGATTTTTATTCTCAGAGTCCATTTAAGGATAATGGTCCTTAATGGTTTTGGCACCAGGACCCTGTAAACTGAGAACAGCAATTTATCCATATATCATCGATTAATCTTTTTGTCCCTCCTCCTGAATCCCCCTGGTTTTCAAGGGGGGGGTGTTGAAAAGTCATTTTTAACCGCAAAGAACGCTAAGAAGGCGCAAAGAACGCTAAGCTAAAACACATAAATTCAATTCTTTGCGTGCCGATAGCTATCGGCATTTGCGTAAAATCTTTGCGGCCTCTGCGGTTAATGGATTTTAACTTTTTCAACAACCCTTAGGGGAGAGGCCGTTTCACCAGCATCATTTAAATCACTTTTTCAAAAGTTATTTTATGACTCCAAGTTCTTTCCCGATTTTGCCAAAGGCGGCAACAGCTTTATCGAGGTGTTCCACGTCGTGGGCTGCAGACAACTGGACCCTGATCCTTGCCTGACCTTTAGGAACAACGGGGAAATAGAAGCCTGTCACGTAAATGCCTTCATTCAGAAGCCTTGCAGCAAAATCCTGTGAAAGTCTGGCATCATAAAGCATTACTGCACAGATCGCCGACTTAGTAGGCTTTATATCAAAACCAAGCCGGGTCATCTCTTTTATAAAGTACTCAGAATTCCAGTGCAGCTTGTCCTGAAGGTCGTTGGTTTCAGTCATCATTTCGATCATCTTTATACCTGCAGCGGCAACCAGTGGCGGGATTGAGTTTGAAAAGAGGTATGGGCGTGATCTTTGCCGCAGTAATTCGATGATTTCCTTCTTCCCGGTTGTAAATCCGCCGATTGCCCCGCCAAACGCTTTGCCCAGCGTTCCGGTTATGATCTCAACCCTTCCTCTGAGGCTGTAAAGTTCCGTAACACCTCGTCCGGTCTGGCCGACTACCCCTGCTGAGTGTGACTCGTCAACAATCACCATTGCTTCGTATTTATCGGCAAGTGCAACAATTTTGTCAAGAGGAGCGACATTACCGTCCATTGAAAAAACCCCGTCAGTGGCAACCAGCCTGAATCGTTGTTGCTGAGCAAGCTGCAACTGTTTCTCAAGATCGGCCATATCAGCATTTTCATACCTGTAACGCTGCGCTTTGCAAAGGCGAACTCCGTCGATGATCGAGGCATGGTTCAGTGAGTCAGAGATTATTGCGTCATCGGCAGTAAGGAGTGGTTCGAATACACCGCCGTTTGCGTCAAAACACGCTGCGTAAAGTATCGTATCTTCTGTTCCGAAAAAATTCGCAATCCCTTCTTCGAGCTTTTTATGGAGATCCGTTGTTCCGCATATGAACCTTACCGACGACATCCCATAACCATGGTCATCAAGTGCATCTTTTGCGGCTTCAATAAGCTGACTGTTATTCGATAAACCAAGGTAGTTGTTTGCACAGAAGTTCAATACTTTTTGTCCTGTGTTAAGCTCAATTTCAGCTCCCTGCGGGGATACTATAATCCGTTCGTTCTTATAGAGACCGGCATCTTTGATCTCTTTTAAGATTAAATCCAGATGAGTTTTATAATTTTGATACATGAATTGAGATTATTAAAACGTTGTAATATTATAGTGTCATTCCCAATTAAGAATGACTTTTCCGCAATTTCCTTCTTCCATGGCATCAAATCCCTTCTGAAAATCATCGATGCTGAAATGATGTGTGATTACAGGATTCAGGTCGATTCCTCCGATTATCATCTGCTCCATTTTGTACCAGGTCTCCCACATCTCCCTGCCGTAGATTCCCTTTAACGTGATTGCCTTGAAAATTATGTTGCTCCACGGTACTTCAAAGTTTGAAGGCAGAATTCCAAGCAACGAGATGCTCGAGCCGTTATACATATTTGAAATCATTTCGATGAAAGCTTTTGGCGATCCCGACATCTCAAGACCGATGTCAAAGCCTCTCATACCGAGCTTTTTAACTGCATCAGATATCTTTTCTCCCCTCGTCGGATTTACAGTAAGTGTAGCGCCCATCTTCCTGGCTATATCAAGCCTGTAATCGCTCAGGTCGCTTGCGACAATGAACCTTGCTCCGGCGAACTTTGCAATTGCAATTGCCATGCTCCCGATAAGGCCTGATCCTGTTATCAGGACATCCTCACCAAGAAGCGGGAATGACAGTGCGGTATGTGTGGCATTTCCAAACGGATCCATAATAGCTGCCCAGTCGTCGGGTATCCTGTGATCGAGCAATACCACGTTCACTGACGGGATCTTTACATATTCTGCAAACGATCCGTCGATATTGACTCCAATTCCCACGCTGTTCTCGCAGACATGCTCTTTCCCGCGCCGGCAATTACGGCAGTGACCACAGGCGAGATGGCCTTCGCCGGTAACCCTGTCGCCGGGTTTCAGGTTGGTTACACCGGCACCTGTTTTTTCAATGTAACCCATATATTCATGGCCTATGACCATCGGGGTTTTGATCGTCTGCTGTGCCCATTCGTTCCATTCATAGATATGAAGATCGGTGCCGCATATTGCCGATTTCTTCACCTTGATTATTACATCGTTCAATCCGGGTTCAGGAATTGGGACCTCCTGCATCCAAAGGCCCTTTTCACGCCTTGCTTTTACAAGGGCTTTCATCGTTTTCATAAGTATCAATTTAATCAGCTAAAATTAATATAAATCTGCAGAAATCCGCTTACCGGAAAGCTTCCGGTCCGCAACTCTTTTGTTTTGGCTTCCAGGGGGAGGGGTGTTCCGATAGCTACCAGAACGATGAGAGGCAATTCTTACTGATTTCATAACAACATTTTTCATTTCACGTTATATTAGGTGTTTAGCTATCTTTACATTTAAATTAAAAAAACAAACATCTTATGCCGCAGGTCAGAGTACGTTTTGCGCCGAGTCCGACGGGACCATTACATATCGGAGGAGTCAGGACTGCCCTTTACAACTATCTGTTTGCCAGAAAAAACAATGGAAAGTTTATCCTGAGGATCGAAGATACCGATCAGGGCAGATTTGTTGAAGGAGCGGAAGAATATATAATGCAGTCTCTTCACTGGTGCGGCATTACCGTTGATGAAGGTATAAATGAAGGTGGGGAGTACGGACCATACCGGCAGAGCGATCGTAAGGAGATATACAGGCAATACGCCGACATGCTTTTTGACAGAGGGCACGCTTATTACGCTTTTGATACCCCTGAAGAACTTGAAGCTCTGAGAGTACAATATGAAAAAGAAGGCAAAACATTCATTTATAATTTTTCCATAAGAAGTAAGCTTAATAATTCCATTTCAATGAACGATGTTGAGTGGAATGCAAAACTTGACAGAGGGGAGCATTATGTTATACGCTTCAAGATGCCACCGGATGAAGAAATTCATTTTGAGGATGTTATCAGGGGTCACATAGTTGTAAATACCAATACGCTCGATGATAAGGTTTTGTTCAAGTCGGACGGGATGCCAACCTACCACCTTGCAAATATCGTCGACGATCACCTGATGAAGATCACTCACGTCATCCGTGGAGAAGAATGGCTTCCTTCGCTGCCCCTTCACTTCATGATTTACAAGTCATTCGGCTGGGAACCGCCACTGTTTGCCCACCTTCCCCTTCTGCTTAAACCTGACGGGAAGGGCAAACTCAGTAAACGGGATGGCGACAAAATAGGTTTTCCGGTATTTCCGCTTTACTGGCCCTACGGGGAGACAGCCAAAGGATACCGGGAAGAAGGTTATTATCCCGAAGCTTTCATAAACATGCTTGCTTTTCTCGGCTGGAATCCCGGCACAGAACAGGAGATCTTTTCGATGGATGAACTTATAAATGCATTTTCGATAGAACGAGTTGGAAAATCAGGCTCCCGATTCGATCCCGAGAAAGCAAAATGGTTCAATCACCAATACCTTCAAAGGAAATCAAATCAACAGCTGGCGCTTGAATTCAGGGAGTACCTCAGGGCGAAAGGCTATCACATGGATATCGTTCGCCTTGAAGTTCTTGTAGCCCTTGTAAAGGAAAGAGTAAGCTTTGTCAGGGAATTCTGGGACCAGACCGATTTCTTCTTTAAGGCTCCGGAAGCATATGATCAGGATGCAGTCAGAAAGCGTTGGAAAGAAGATTCACCATCCTTATTAAAGGAATTAAGAAATGTCATTCAGGACTTAACTGATTTCTCAGCTTCTGCAACAGAAACTGCAGTAAAGGCATGGATTGAAAAAAATAACTACAGTACAGGTGCTGTGATGAATGCCTTCAGGTTGTTGATTGTAGGGGCATTGCGTGGTCCCCATATCTTTGACATAATTAGCTGGATAGGGAAGGAAGAAACACTTAACAGGATCGACATGGGAGTGGCTGAATTAAGCAAATAAGGGCGATGAATCATCCGCTTGCAGGCGAATATATTGATATCCACACTCACGGAACAGAAAGTATTCCGGGGGTCTTTTCTGTCGAAAGCCTGCTCGCCCATGAAAATAAAAAACCGTTTGATGTTCCCGGGGTTGCCTATACTGCTGGAATACATCCATGGTATCTCACAGAAGCCAACCAGGAACAAATGCTTGAATACATCCGTTCACTTTCAGGCGATTCGCAGCTTATCGCAATTGGCGAAGCAGGGTTTGATAAGCTCAGGGGCCCATCTTTCAGCCTCCAGGGAACAGTCTTTGATGAACAGGTTAAAATTTCGGAAGGAATTAAGAAACCTGTTGTCATCCATTGTGTACGGGCGTGGGATGAATTACTTGCATCCCATAAAAAACTGAAGCCTGAACAACCCTGGCTGATACATGGGTTCAGAGGTAAAAAGGAGCTTGCAAATCAACTTTTGCACCGCGGAATGTATCTTTCGTTCTGGTTTGAATTTATATTGCGACCCGAATCGGCAGAATTATTGAGACATTTGCCAAAAGACCGGATTTTTCTTGAAACCGACGGTGCAGGCGTTTCAATAAAAGTGATCTATAAAAAAGTTGCAGCAGACCTTGATGTTTCAGAAGATGAGTTAAAGGCGACCATTTTTTCAAATTTCGGGAAGTTGTTTAAATAAGGCTATTATCAATACTTTTATGACTGATTGGCTTGCAAGAACAGAATTGATTCTCGGCAGGGAGGGACTTCAAAAGCTTCATGATTCCAGCGTTCTTGTAGTTGGCCTGGGAGGGGTGGGGGCATATGCAGCTGAAATGATTTGCAGGGCAGGAATCGGCAGAATGACAATCGTTGATGGCGACACCGTCCACCAGAGCAACAGGAACCGTCAGCTTCCTGCACTGAAAAGCACCGAAGGATTGGCCAAGGCCGAGGTTTTAGCCGGCAGGTTAAGGGACATTAATCCGGAGCTGGAACTGACTGTCATTAAGGAATATATCAAAGACGAAAGGATAACTGAGGTCCTTGATCCCGGATTTGATTATGTTGTTGATGCCATTGATACACTTTCTCCTAAGATATTCTTAATTTACAATTCACTTCGGAAAAAATACCCGGTTGTAAGCTCAATGGGTGCGGGAGGGAAATTTGATCCCTCTAAGGTCTCTGTAAGTGATATTTCGGAAACAACAAATTGCCCCCTGGCCAGGATACTGAGAAAACGGCTTCACCGGCTTGGGATAGTACAGGGATTCACAGCGGTCTATTCTCCTGAGCCGGTCGATAAAAACCTGGTGGTTAAAACCAACGGGGAGCAAAACAAGGCTTCGGTTGTAGGCACTATTTCGTATATGCCGGCAGCTTTCGGGATTGCATGCGCATCGGTGGTGATACGTGATCTGGCAGGAATACCAAGGTCAGACTGAGGTACTCCTTCTCTTAAAGATAAAGTAAGCCGGGATCCCAATCAAAACGGTCAGTATTGCAATTGACGATTCACCTGGTCTTTCAAGAAATGAAAGTACGAGTATTAGCACGCCGGTTACGATATAAATAATCTGGGTAACCGGAAATCCTTTAAATCTTACTGCCTCAGGATTTGTCTTTCTTAACCTCCAGACCCCGATAATTGTCAGTATCGGGAATATTCCCAGTGCAAATCCCATATAAGTAAGCACCTGTTCGAACGTCCCTGATAATGCAAGAATGACAGCTATCAGACATTGAAGCAATATTGAATTGGAGGGAACATGGAATCTCTTGTGAATTCTGGCGACTGATTTAAAAAACAGACCATCTTTCGCCATTGAGTAATAAACCCTCGGACCGATTATGATAAATGCGCTTAAAGATGAAAAAAGCGCAAATGCAATAAGAATCGAAAAAAGTATTTCGGCAGACTTCCCAAAGAGATTGCCCATTGCGAGTCCGCCTACCGAAATAACTCCCTTCATCTCATCGGGTTTTATTCCATAGACGTAAAGTACATTAATCGCCAGATATAGGATTATGACAATGGCTGTGCCATAGATAAGTGATCCTGGCAGTGTTTTTTGAGGATTTTTTATTTCAGCACCCAGGTAGGTTGCAGCATTCCATCCGCTGTACGCAAACATTATCCACATCAGCGACAGCCCGATAGTTTTCCAACCTGCCAGACCGGAAGGTGCACTGCCGCCTTTTGAAAAGTTTGAAAAATCACCATTTACCGAGGAAAATCCGGCTGTTAACAAAATAATAATTAGCAGGACCTTCAGGATTGTGAGCGCATTCTGGATCCTGGCCCCGTATTTTATTCCACGATAGTGGATAAATGTAAAGATCAAAATTACTGAAACTGCAAGCAATTTCTTTGTAAGTGCAGGTTCCATTATTCCCTCAGTTTGAAGCCATACTGATAAACCGGGTACCGCCCTTGTGAAGTATTCACTGAAACCCAGCGCTGAAGCGGCGATGGGTGCAGAAAAGCCAACCATGAATGAGACCCACCCGCTGAGGAATCCAAAAATTGGATGGTATAGCCTTGAAAGGAAAAGATATTCCCCCCCTGCACCCGGCATTGCCGCACCCAGCTCTCCATACGACAGAGCGCCGCAAAGAGCTATAATTCCACCTGCAGCCCACAGGATCATCATTAGAACCGGATTGTTTAATCCCGACATTAAGAGTCCGGAGGTTGTAAAAATCCCTGCACCTATCATGTTTGCAACAACAATATTGGTAGCAGGGAAAAGTCCGAGTTTCCTTTCAAGCTTTTCTTCAGCCATATATATTAGATTATTTTTCAGCTCTTTTGTAACTGATTGATACACCCCCTCCTGCGCTGTTGACCGTAGTCTCGTAATTCTTAAGGCTCCTGATATATTCGAGGAATTCGCCCTGCCCGCCATAACCTCCGCGCCCTCTGTCGCTGATATTATGTGCAGTGAAACAACCTCCGACTTTCAATTTGGGATTAACATCGATAAAATAATTTTTATACCAATCCTTATCTGCGTCGCTGAAGACAAAATCAAAAGGTCCTTTAAGTTCCTTTACCAGCTGGTGGGCATCCGCAAGCCTGGCATCAATATAATCAGACAGGCCTGCCTGCCTGAAGTTCTCAAGGGCAGTTTTGTGCCTGTTTTCATCGATATCGATCGTTATGAGCTTCCCTCCTGTTTTACTCAAAGCCCAGGCGATCCAGATACCTGAATGCCCGGTCGATGTCCCGATCTCAAGGGCAGATTTATAGTTCCCCTTAATTATAAGATCATAAAGCAGTTGTCCATCCACTGCCGGGATATTCAGGTCATGCCATTGCCCCGAATGATCATTAAGGAATTTTTTAACCTTTTCATCAGGAGCCGGATTTGATTTGACAGTCTGGGCAATTGCGGAGTTCAAAAAGGTAATACTTAAAAAGATGATTACCGGAAGAAGCTGAAGTGAAATCTTTTTCATAGTCCTGGGTAATTAATTCAAAGCTATAATAAATTGACATTTAATAAGCAATTTTTATTCCTTTAACAATACTGCTTTCCAGTAAGATCGAATCGGAATTCTTTTTATAACTTTCCGTTAATAAATTAACACAAATAGAATTAGCTCTCTGAGTTATGAAGTTTGAAGTAAAAGATAATTATGTAAATATTACACTGCTCCTGCTGGCTTTGTTCAATGTAATTCTGCATCTGGTAGTATCATATAATCTGGAATACCACAGGGATGAGCTTCTTTATTTTTCACTTGGCCGGCATCCGGCATTTGGTTATGCGACCGTTCCTCCCTTTACCGGGTGGATGGCCTGGCTGATGCAGAATATTTTCGGGAACTCACTTTTTGCTGTCAGGATATATCCGGCAATAATGGGTGGCCTTATGGTTTTCCTGGTTTCCGAAATCGCAAAAGAGCTCGGAGGTTCAGGTTATTCGAGGATCCTGGCGGGGACAGGCATTATAATTTCAATAATCGGACTCAGGACTTTCCTAATGTTCCAGCCGGTGTGCACCGACCTCTTCTTCTGGACCCTTACTTTCTATCTTTTAATAAAATACATAAATACCCAATCGGGAAAATATCTCATTTATCTTGGGATAATTGCCGGAATTGCGCTGCTCAATAAGTACCTTATAGGTTTGTTGTTTGCGCTCATCCTGGTAATTGTTCCGTTTACACGTCACAGATCAGTATTCAGGGATAAGAACCTGGGGTATGGCATTCTTGCAGCTTTCCTTGTTTTTCTGCCAAACTTTATCTGGCAGATCGTACATGGATTGCCGGTTTTCAGTCATCTTGCAGAATTGGAAAGGACCCAGCTAGTAAATGTCGACAGGGCAGCTTTTCTGACTGAGCAGTTGATAATGCCGGGCACAGCTTCATTTCTGACAATTGCAGGAATAATATATCTTCTCATTTCCAAAAAGGTGGAGAAATTCAGATTTATTGCGGTTGTTTGTTTAAGTGTAATAATTACACTTATGCTTCTTCGCGGTAAAAATTACTATACCCAGGGTATATTCCCTGTCCTTATTGCAGCAGGCGCAGTTTCGTGGGAGGATCTTCTGAGAAAAAGATTCCTGAAGATATCCTTCCTCATTCTTCTGGTTATTCTGACAATTCCTGTAATCCCGATAGGAATCCCGGTATATAAAACTGAAAAGCTGGTCAAATACTTTGGAGATCTTAGAAAGAATTATAAAATGGATTTTGTCACCCGCTTTGAAGATAATTCAATTCATTCATTGCCACAGGATTATGCCGACATGCTGGGCTGGGAAGAGTTAACCTCACTGGTAAACAATGTTTGGCAACAGATTCCCGATAAAAAATCCGCCTTTATTTATTGTGAGAACTACGGACAGGCAGGAGCGATAACGGTAATTGGGAAAAAGTACGGACTTCCGGAGGCTGTTTCTTTTCATGAAAGCTTTAAATACTGGATCCCTGAGAAGTTTGAGAATGACATAAAATCCTTCATTTATGTCAATGATGAAATGGGTGATGATGTGAAGGCACTTTTCAGAAAAATTACAATTGTGGGGAAAATTTCAAATCCTGATGCCAGGGAATACGGAACAACCGTTTATCTGTGCGAGGATCCTGCAGGTAGCTTTAATCGATGTCTGGACAGAAAGAATTAAGGAGATCAGGTGACTACGCCTCCCCTGCAGGCTGGCCCCTTCCTTCGGTCGCCGCCTTCGTCGGCCGTAGGTCGGATTGTTGAAAAAGTCTTTCTTAACCGCAAAGCACGCAAAGAAGGCGCAAAGGACACAAAGTTAAAAGGTTAATAATTAGCTCTTTGCGACCACGAACGGTACTTTTGATACAACCTCAATTAGAAAGGGCTTTTTTTTTTACTATTTTTGCATTATGTAAAACTTATTAATCGGGAACAGCACTATGAATTTTTCAGACTTTATCATGGATAACGGCAAGCGCATCAGCAGGGAACATTACATTCACCTTGTGCAGGTTTCAAAAGCTGACGGCGTTATAGATCCCTCGGAACTGGAGCTTCTTCACAAGGAGGGTAGAAAATTCGGGCTTACCGATCCCGAAATAGACAAGATTATTGAATTAGAGGCAAATCATACTTACAATCCGCCATACAGCCTGAGTGAAAAATTTGAGCACCTTTTTAATGTTGCTGAAATGATTGTTGCCGACGGCGTTGTTACAGAAGGTGAAAAGAAATTATTAAAGCGCTTTGCAATTGAAGCCGGATTCAGCGACAAAACCGTTCCTAAGCTTGTGGAATTGCTTCTTGCCGGTATCCCTGAAGGAGAGGATGAAGAAGCACTCTTTAATAAATTCAAGAGGGATTATCTTTTTAAAGACTGATGTGATTTTAACTTTTTCCTTATTATTATTGATTTGCTTTTAAATTTTATTTAACTTGTATGGTTAATTCCCTGAAATATAACCAAACAAGTTAGAAAATGAGAATCCTTACAACCGGAATTGCTGCATTTGTGATCTGGTCCTTCTTCTCAACATGGCTTTATGTAGACGTACTCCGACATGATGCGAGGCCGCCTGTTACGGTGCAGCCAAATCCACAACCCATGAACATGGCAGCCGACTCGCTGGCAAAACTTTATGCCACTATGCCCAAAGACCTGACGATTTATTTTGAGTTTGACAAGATCAAACTCAATCCTGATCCGCAATTTGAATCAAGCCTCTCCGAATTCAAAAGCTGGCTTGATAAATATCCTGAATCAATGCTTTTAGTTACGGGCTATACCGATCTTGTTGGTGATAATGAGTATAACAGGAAACTGGGCCTTGAAAGAGCTGAGATTGTAAAAAAATTCCTTGGCAAAAAAGGATTTCCCGCTTCAAGGCTGATTGTGGCTTCAAAGGGAGAGGATGAACCCTATGGCGGCTATATCACTCAGGAGGAACGGGCAAAAAACAGAAGAACAGTATTATCAATTAAAAAATAAAAACATGAAATCATTACTACTCATATCAGCAATGTCGACAACTGCTGCAACGATTCTGATTGTGGCACTGCTTCTTGTGGCCGGATTGATAGGATATCTCACAGCCTGGTTTTATGCAAAATCAATATACACACCCATCATTAAAGGTCTTGAAGATGATAAGGCGCAGCTGAACAGAGAAATATCAGGTTTGAAAGAAGAAATCAGGAAACTCAATGGCAATATTGAAAGCCTTAAATCCAAAGTAGAAAGCCTTGAAAAGGAAATCGCCGAAAATGAGAGAGTCATTTCCGAGAAAGAAACCCAGATAATGGAGCTGACCAGAAAAGTAAAAACCTAGAAACTGAAGGATTGAATACTACTAGTCCTCAATACTGGCATGATATTCCTGAAGTGATCTGACCTCGTATTTCCCGTTCTGACGTTCCTTTATGCCCTTTGTTGCCGAAAGTGCAGCGGATGTTGTTGTTATGTAAGGTATCTTATATTTTATTGCATTTTTCCTTATATACGAATCATCATATTCACTGAGCCGCCCGGCCGGGGTATTCACAACAAGATCTATTTCCTTGTTCTTGATAGCGTCCACAATGTTAGGCCTGCCCTGATGCACCTTCAGTATGAGATCAGCCTCAATCCCGTTTTTCATCAGAAAATCCCTTGTACCTCCAGTTGACAATATCCTGAATCCCATATCCCTGAAGTTCGCTGCTGCTTCAACTATGCGGTCCTTGTCCCTGTCAGCTATTGTTATTAAAACGGTTCCTTTTATTGGCAGGGGGGATTGTGTTGCTTCCTGCGATTTAAAGAATGCCATGCCGTAAGTGTCTGCCAGACCCAGCACCTCGCCTGTGGAACGCATTTCCGGACCGAGCAGGGGATCGATTCCGGGGAACATGTTGAATGGGAATACGGCTTCCTTAACTCCGTAGTGCTTTATCAGCCTGTTTTTAAGATTGAAATCTGAAAGTTTTTGTCCAAGAAGTATCTGAGTGGCAATCCTGGCCATTGAAATGTTGCAGACCTTTGAAACTAACGGTACCGTACGTGAAGCCCTTGGGTTGGCTTCCAAAATATAAACCGTATCTTCATAGATGGCATACTGGATATTCATCAGTCCCACCACCTTCAGTTCCATCGCAATTTTGCGGGTATAATCGTAAATTGTTTTTTTATGATCCTTTGGAATAACAACTGGCGGTATGACGCACGCTGAATCGCCTGAATGAATGCCTGCATATTCGATATGCTGCATGATTGCCGGGACAAATGCATCAACTCCGTCCGATATTGCATCGGCCTCTGTCTCTATAGCATCTTCAAGGAATTTGTCGAGGAGCAATGGTCTGTCCGGAGAGACACCGACAGCCCTGGCAACATACTCTTCAAGCATTTCCTCGTCGAGAATTATCTTCATTGCCCTGCCCCCAAGAACATAAGATGGCCTTATCATCAGGGGATATCTGATCCTCTCTGCAATTGAAAGCGCCTGTTCAAGGTTGCTGGCCATACCTGATTCAGGCTGAGGGATACCCAGCTTACTTATAATTTGCCTGAAACGGTCGCGGTCCTCTGCAAGATCGATGGTTTCAGGAGTGGTTCCCAGAATTTTAACACCTGCCTCAGCAAGTTCTTTTGCCAGGTTAAGAGGCGTCTGTCCTCCAAACTGTATAATAACGCCTTCCGGCTTTTCCTTCTCATAGATACTTAATACATCCTCAGCTGTAAGTGGTTCAAAATATAACTTATCGGATGTATCGTAATCTGTCGAAACTGTTTCAGGGTTACAGTTAACCATTATTGATTCCAGGCCGGCTGCGCGAATTGCAAAAGCTGCATGGACACAGCAGTAATCAAATTCAATGCCCTGGCCGATCCTGTTGGGTCCCCCGCCAAGCACCATTATTTTCTTCCTGTTGCTTACTTCAACTTTGTCGGGAGCGTTATATGTTGAAAAGTAATATGAAGCATTCTCAACTCCGCTTACGGGCACAGGTTCCCAGGCTTCTTTCAGGCCCAGTGATATGCGCTTTGCCCTGATTACCTTTTCATTTATCCCCAATAATTTTGAGAGGTACCTGTCAGCAAATCCATCCTTTTTTGCCTGGATAAGAAGGTCGTTGGGGAGCATCATCCCCTTATAAGCCAGTATTTTTTCTTCTTCGGCAACAAGTTCCTTCATCTGATTTATGAACCATGTTTTAATGAAGGTCTTTTTGTAAAGTTCCTCAACATCAGCGCCTTTACGCAAGGCTTCATACATCAGGAACTGCCGTTCGCTCGAAGGATGAGTCAGCATGCTCATAAGCTCTTCGAGAGATTTCCTGTTGAAATCTTTGGCAAAACCAAGTCCGTATCGTCCGATCTCGAGTGATCGGATCGCTTTTTGAAGGGCTTCCTTATAAGTTTTACCGATGCTCATTACCTCTCCTACAGCCTGCATTTGTGTTCCGAGCTTGTCCTCAAGGCCTTCGAATTTCTCAAATGCCCAGCGTGCAAACTTTACAACAACATAATCGCCCGACGGAGTGTATTTATCAAGTGTACCATCGCGCCAGTAAGGGATTTCGTCAAGGGTTAAGCCTCCCGCCAGAAGGGAGGATATGAAGGCGATAGGGAAACCGGTAGCTTTTGAAGCAAGCGCGGATGAACGGGAAGTACGGGGATTTATTTCGATGACCACCACCCTGCCCGTTACGGGATCATGAGCAAACTGGACATTTGTTCCTCCAATAACCTCTATTGCCTCAACAATATCGTATGAATATTTCTGGAGCCGCTTTTGAAGCTCAGGTTCTATTGTAAGCATTGGAGCAGTGCAGTATGAATCTCCGGTATGCACCCCCATTGCGTCGACATTTTCGATAAAACAGACGGTGATCATCTGGTTTTTGGAATCTCTGACAACCTCAAGCTCAAGCTCCTCCCATCCGAGAACGGATTCTTCAACCAGGATCTGATTGACCAGACTTGCAGAGAGACCTCTGCTTGCGATCGTCCTCAATTCCTCAATATTGTAAACGATGCCTCCTCCGGTACCGCCCATGGTATAAGCAGGCCTGATAACAACAGGATACCCAAGAGCTGCAGCCACTTTCTCAGCATCTTCCACATTGTTTACAGCTTTACTTTCAGGAGTTTCAATACCGAGACGATTCATTGTTTCTTTAAAGGCTGTCCGGTCTTCACCTCTTTCAATTGCATCGATATTTACTCCGATAACCTTTACGTTATATTCATCGAGTACACCATTCTTTGCAAGGAGGGAGGAAAGGTTCAGCCCCGTTTGTCCTCCAAGATTGGGAAGAAGGGCATCTGGTCTCTCTTTCTTGATTATCTCCGTAAGAGCATATTCATTTAACGGTTCAATATATGTGATGTCTGCAATCTCAGGATCGGTCATGATAGTTGCCGGATTTGAATTGACAAGCACGATCTTGTAACCAAGAGATCGAAGGGCTTTGCAGGCTTGTGTTCCGGAATAGTCAAATTCGCAGGCCTGTCCGATGATTATCGGCCCCGAACCAATGATAAGCACCTTGTGGATATCTTCACGTTTTGGCATAATGATTTAAAATGAATTCCTGTTAAAATTAAAAAGGTTTAGAGTCCACTAAAAGTAATTGAATTTAAATAACACACAAAGTTAATCTGAATGACCTGATGGAAAATTTTTTCTCGCAGAGTCATACACTCATCAATGAAACATGAGAAGATCAATTAAGAGAACTTTTAGTTTCACAGAGCTACACGGAGAAGTCACAGAGTTCCACAGAGATCTGATTTCTTAACTCTGTGGTCCTCTGTGTCTTCTCTGTGGCCCTGTGTGTAATTTTTTATATTAGTTAGTAGTTTCGAAGATTTCTTGATCCCGTCTTTTAACTTTTATCTTTTTCCTTTTGTCTTTTATCTTTAACACTCTACTGAAAATTATTGAACTTCCTTATAGTTAAATCGAAATGAAAGCATTAACTTTTCGATGGTAGATAACAACCTCTTTATTTAACTTTTAAACACCACTTTCATGAAACAAAAATCCTTCAACAAGATCAGCCGCCGGGGTTTCCTCGGAAAATCCGCCTTAACAATTGCGGGGCTGACGATTATCCCGCGTCATGCGGTCGCAGGGCTGGGTCATACAGCGCCAAGCGATAAACTCAATGTTGCTGCCGTTGGTATCGGAGGGATGGGCAGAAATAATATTGTTAATGTTGCTAAAACAGAGAATATAGTCGCGCTCTGCGATGTGGACTGGAGCGGCCAGACGTTAAAAGTATTTGATGCATATCCCTCTGCAAAACGGTATAAGGATTTCCGGATAATGCTCGATCAGCAGAAAGATATCGATGCAGTGATCGTCGCCACTGCTGATCATACGCATGCGGTTATCAGCATGGAATCGATGAAGCGTGGGAAACATGTTTATACTCAGAAGCCTCTTACACACACTGTTTACGAGGCAAAAGCGCTTGCAAAAGCAGCAAAGCAATATAAAGTTGCAACACAGATGGGGAACCAGGGACAGGCAGCTGACGGACCGAGACGTCTCAGGGAGATGATCTGGGACGGAGTGATCGGACCGGTAAGTGAGGTTCACGTCTGGACCGACCGCCCGAATAACGGCTTATTCCGGACCTATTGGCCTCAGGGAGTACAGCGTCCTGCCGAGACACCTGCAGTACCTGATTACCTCGACTGGGATCTGTTTATTGGTCCGGCACCCATGCGACCCTATAATCCTGCATATCATCCGTTTAAATGGAGAGGCTGGTGGGACTTTGGTACAGGCGCTCTGGGAGATATAGGATGCCATTCGCTCGATCCCATATTCCGCGCTTTGAAATTGAAATACCCCACTTCAGTCCAGGCTGTTTCAACTCTTGTAAACAAAGAGACTTATCCTTCGGGGTCAATTGTAAAGTATGAATTTCCTGCACGGGGCGAAATGCCACCCGTAACACTTACCTGGTATGATGGTGGATTGAGACCAATGCTTATTCAGGAGCTTGAGCCCGGAATGAAAATGGGTGAAGGAGGAACCCTGTATGTAGGCACCAAAGGTAAGATCCTTAATGACACGATACTTCCGTCATCCCTTCGCGGATCGTATAAAGCACCAAAACCATATATCCCATCTTCACCCGGTCATGAAGAGGAGTGGATCCTGGCATGCAAAGGCGGCGCTCCCGGGGGTTCGGATTTTGAATGGGCCGGTCCTCTTACCGAGACTGTACTTTTAGGCAATATCGCATTAAGAAATGAGATGAAAGAGAAGCTCGGTAGTCAGGTAATGAACTGGGATCCTGATAAATTCAGTTTCACAAATATGACAGAAGCTGACAAGTTCCTGCACTGTGAATACAGGAACGGCTGGAGCCTTTAAAAGGAGTCTTCGTCTTTGTAAATAACTGTCGGGAATAATACAGGATAAGTAGGTCCGGAAGCTGTCCCGAAGGTTGCTGAACAAATTATATTATCTGTTGTTAAATATTAAACTGGCTATGTTACCGGTGGAAAATAACCTTTGTGTGTAATTGTTAATAACTTAAATGTGAAATGTTACCTCTGATTCCGAAAAATTTACTAAATTATGCTGTATTTAACTGCAGTGGTGTTTAAGTAATCATTGATAATCCTTCACATTGCAAATCTGCAAGTATTGAAAAAGCCTCTCAAAATAGATGATCCTCTTCAGCTTGTAACCGGAGGAATTCGAAAAGGCCACTTTGGAGGCGGCTATGACAGGGTTCAATCTTTTAGCAGTATTGTTGAAAAATTTGACAATAAAATACGTTCAGCATTTAGGAAATTCATTTTTGGGATATTCTTTTTTACACTTTGCCTTACTGCTTTTGCCCCATCAACCAATGCAATGATTATTGCGGTGCCACCACCTGTTAATGCCTTCTCAGCTTTGATATATGCGACCGGCATGGTGGAAACAATGGGCAATGTGCTGGCATATAATGAGTTTGAGAATGCAGTAGGAATATTTCAGATAAGGCAGGTGAGGGTTGATCATTATAACAGGAAAACCGGCAGCAATTATACACTGGCGGATATGTTCAATTATTCAATTTCTGAAAAGGTATATTTATATTTTGCTTCACATATCGGACCATACAATTTCGAGAAAATTGCGAAGGCATGGAACGGCTCAGGCCCCATGACCGAACTTTACTGGAAAAGAATTAAGACTTATCTGCAATAAGAGAACTGCCTGTAGTATTCACAATGTCCATGGCTGGCCAAAATTAAATACGTATTTTATTTTATTAAAATACTGCTTTTAATACTGCTTTTATTTAAATTTAATACTGCTTTTAAGACGTATTTCTTTCTTTCACCCCCTGCCCCCCAAGGGCTCCATTTGAATAAACGTAATAAGAAAGAATTGAATCAACCACCCCGGCCAGATAATTTTAGTTTCTGCCTTTGAGATGATTTCACCATCTGGCCACCCCTCCTTCAAAAGGGGACCGAGTGTTAAAAAATTGCCCGGTGGGCAATTTTAGCGCGTCGCCTTCGGCAAGCCTTCGGCGACCGAAGGAAGGGGCCAGCCTGCAGGGGAGGCATGTGGTGGAGGGGAAACTTATTCAATTGTATTTCAGATAAATAAATAATTCCAAGTAATTACTGATCCCTAAGTTGACGGCTATGTACAGCAGGAGACTTATTGATTAACAAAACGCCTGTAAATTTTTTATTTTGTATTCTTCCCCGGACTTTAATACCTTTAAAAGCTTTTATTATTGCTACATAATTCACAATTAATCTTAATACTGATGAAAACTTCACGAAGGACATTTATCAAATCAGGGGCAATGGCAATTGCCGCCGCTTCACTCTTACCGGAATCAGTTTTTGCAGCTAAGAAAGCTTCTGGAATAATCGGCGTACAACTGTATTCAGTTCGTGATGACATGTCAAAGGACCCACTGGGCTCTCTGAAACAGGTCGCTAAAATAGGATATAAATATGTTGAACACGCCAATTACATAAACAGGAAATTCTATGGTTATGGCGCACCTGAGTTTAAGAAAATACTCGATGATTTGGGCCTGAATATGATAAGCGGCCATACAGTGATGGGCAGACAACACTGGGATGAGGCTAAGAACGACTTTTCGGACAGCTGGAAAATGACAGTTGAGGATGCCGGTACACTCGGACAAAAATATGTCGTCAGCCCCTCGATGGATAACAGCATGAGAAAAACTTACGACGACTTCAAACACTATATGGACATATTCAATAAGTGCGGTGAGCTCTGTAAAAAACAGGGGATGAAATTTGGATATCACAACCACGATTTTGAATTCAGCGAAAAACTCAATAATGAAAAGCTGTTCGATATTATAATGAAAAGTATTGATCCCGAGCTGGTTGTTCTTCAGCTTGATATGGGTAACCTTTATAATGGCGGGGCTATCGCTAAGGATGTTGTAAATCAGTACCCGGGAAGGTTCGAGCTAATTCATGTCAAGGATGAAATACCGGCTACCGAGGGAAATGAGAAATATGTAAGTACGATCATCGGAAAGGGAATAGTCAACGCAAAGGAAGTTGTAGATCTTGCAACTAAGATAGGAGGGACTAAGGTATATATCATTGAACAGGAATCCTATCAGGGAGTAACACCGATGCAGAGTATTGACGAAGACCTGAAGGTTATGAAAAAGTGGGGATATTGATCATTTGAAAGCAACTGTCAAAGAATCGACAACTCTTATACAATACCTGACTTTACTTTATCCCGATTCGCCACGGACCAGGATTAAAAAGCTGCTTCAAAGCGGGACTATCAGGGTAAACAACAAGCAGGTCACACTGAATTCCTATTCATTAAAACCGGGTGATGTACTCGAGATAGATACTCATGCAAAGGAAGCTGCCAGGGCAAGTCTTCCTTTTCCTGTTTTATACGAAGATGATGACGTTATTGCTGTTGAAAAGCCTGCAGGTATCTCCACTTCGAGCACCGACGGAAGCGCAAATGTCCAGGAGTTAATGTCACTGTCGCTGAAAAGCCGGAGCAGGGGAAAAGACAGAACCTATGTTGTTCACAGGCTTGATAAGGAAGTCTCAGGCGTTCTGTTGTTTGCCAGGTCAGTTGCCACGATGAATAAAATAAAGGACAGCTGGAAAGAAACCGAAAAACATTATTACGCAATCGTTGAAGGTACTCCCGGGAAAGAGGAAGATACGATTAAAAGCTGGCTGATCGAGGATAAATCCCAAAAAGTACATTCGACGTTTGAAAGGGAGGAAGCTAAATTCGGTATAACACATTATAAAGTCCTAAAACGACTGGATAAATATACCCTGTTGGACGTGAGAACCGAGACGGGCAGAAAGAACCAGATCCGGGTGCACCTTTCGGATATAGGATGTCCGATCGTTGGTGACCGGAAGTACGGGGCATCTGAGGAGTTCAAACGACGGATCAGACTGCATGCATACAGTTTGTCGTTCCCGCATCCGGTGACAGGCAATATTATTAAGGTCGAATCACCGATGCCAACGGGATTTCTTTCAATTAAAGCAAAGGACGAAAATTATAAGAGGCAGATTAAGAGCTTATGACAGTTTGCCAGGAGGAGTGGGGGAAGAAGCGGCGAAGAATGAAATAACCCCATTGGGTCTAAACTTAATATTTGTGGATGCAACTGAACAGGTGAACCCCTACTTCCTGTAATTGAACCTCAGAAGCGTCGGCCTCCCGTTTTGCCCTTCATTGGAAATAAGCATATCCCTGTTCCCGAAAAAGGCAATCCCTTCAGGCTGATTAAATAATACGCGATCGAGCCTGGTAATGTTTTTAATGCTGCCATTGTTATTGAAAACGAAGAGTAAATGCTCCTCGGCCGACAGCAAAAAGAGATCCTTCGTTACAGGCTGAATCCCGATTTCTGAAGGCCTGAATTTAATGTCTGGCACTGTTTTGCTGCTTTTCTTCTTTGATTTCTGAGGCAGTTTAATATTTTTGTCTGCTGCAAACATCTTAATACTTTTAATATCGAAAGTATAGACCGGATCCTTCGTCAGCGTCTTTGACTTCAGATCGAAACCATAAACGTATCTTTTCTCCCCCTGACCAGATCCTTTTTCTGCTTTACCCTTACAGGCTATAAGCAACCTGTTATTGTCGGTATCGTAACATAATCCTTCATTCTCCATGCAGGGAATACCGGTTCTATGCCGGGTCACAGTGAATTCATCTGATTCAAAGTCAGCGATTTCAAATAGAGTTCCATCGCTTCTTAGAACGAACATTATATTTCCGGCTTTTGCAATGCCTTCAAAGTCTCCCTTTGAAAAGAAATTGACACTCTTTCTGATACTGTTTGATCCCATATCATAAATAAAAAGTACTCCTTTTTCATCCTGGATACAACCGATTGAAACTGAATCGATAATTGTCACACCTGATACCTCATGTAAAATGTCAGGAAGGACAACCGATTTATCAGGGAGTGATAAATTATAACCATCAAACTTCGTGCTTATGTTGTATTCAGCCTGGCATCCGGATAATAGCAGGAAAACAAGAAAGACAAAACCTGATAAGCATAAGTTAAACATAACCCTTCCGGAATAAAGTGAAATAATATTGATGTATTAAGGTTTCTGTTTTGATTTTCTTTCCTAATTTGGTATTTGTATCAAAGTTACATTATTATGAAAAAATATAAGCTCCCGTTTGCTGTCATAATTATAGTTACAGTATTTCTGGTAACTTCATTTTCTAAGGACCAGAACATCATAAAAGATAATATTGCAATACAGGATACTCTGGTTAAATATCCCGATGGGATATATGAAGGGCAATCGAGATCTGCTTATATAGAGGAGCCTTATTGGGGAAAAGTTCAGCTGACAATTGAAAAAGGGCTGGTTACGCGTGTTAATTTTGTTATCCGTGATTCAAACCTGCATGAAACATTCAATCAGGACTATGAAAAGCATTTTGAGGGGAATCCGCTCTATATTCAGCAGTCAAGAAACGACTGGAATGGAGTTAAAACCTATCCGGGTAAGCTGCTTGAGGCACAGAATATAAACAAGGTTGATGCCGTATCCGGCGCTACCTGGTCGTATAATATTTTCCGCGCAGCCGTCATCGAAGCTCTCAAAACAGGTTATAAGCCCCAATAGTTATTTTTCGTAAACGATCTCTTTCGACCCTGATATCTTATTTTCGGATGATGATATTCCTGACGATTTCGGGCCAACTGTAACAGCTGTTTTCTGATTCCCTTTCCCGGCCGATCTGATTGTATTTTTGGTGATGCTGATGTCATGGGTTTCACCGCCGATGTAAAAGCCGCTTGATTCCCTCGCCGTCCCGTTGTTTTCAATTATATTATTTACGAAGGTATTCCTGTGACCACTGTTTTGTTCATTTTCATTGCGGAACAGGACTCCGTGATTGCTGTTTTCATAGACATGGTTATTTTCGAAAAAGTTGTCAGTGTCCTTATGTCCGATCGAAATACCATTGTCTCCATTTGCATAAACTGTATTATTCCTGAAAATCCCGTTCTGGACCCTCCAGCAGAGGAATATTCCGTCCCCTTTGTTATTATGGCTGACGCAGTTTTCTACAAGAGAATGATCCGATCCGGTACCGGGATGGAATCCAAGGCCATTGCCATTGGCGGCTTCACAACCCCTTACCGTAATATTCTCTGTTACCTGCCAGCTGAAAGTATCTCCGTTAAATTCATTTATTGCGACATTTTCAACAGTGCAATTCCTCGATTTGTGAATATAGACTCCGCCACCCCGGCAGCCATTTATATAATCGTTTGTATTCTTATTTCCCTCAATAGTCAGATCAGCAATTTTAACATTCTCAACACCTACAGCTTCTATTACCGAACAACCATTTGAGACAGTTCCGTTCAATGAGGAGACGTAATCGTTGTTTGTATTGTTGTCGAAATAAATGACATTATCCTGAATATCAGTGATCTTTGCGGTTGTGACATCCCATCCCTGGTTATGTTCATTGTCGTACAGCTGAATTCCCATTCCTTTTTTAAACCCGCTGGCATCATTAACTACGGCTTTCAGCATTCCCCAGTCAGCATCGATAGTGAAGCTGGTTTTAAACCCGTCGCATTTTTTCAAAACGGTACTTTTTCCCGAGCCGATCAGAGAAGTGTTGTCGGACAAACGTACAGGACCAATGACATTATAAACTCCGGGATTAAGTTTTACTGTACCGCCGCCCCGTGTTTTAACAGCATCCAGGGCAATCTGGATCGCCTGGGATGTAAAACCCTGGATGTCGGCTTCAGGGCCGCCAACGGTGATTACCTGTTCAGCTTGCCTTTGTTTGACAAGTCCGATGCTCTGACTGTAAATTTTAGGATTTGAGCTCATACAAATAATGATCAGACTTAATACTTTAATAAGTTTGTTTTTCATGACCGGGATCTAATTTATGGCATAAATATACAAATTGTAGCATTATTGAACGGATAATATTTGAATTGTAAAAAGTATATTCAGCATTTTGGCACAATTGTTGCGAAAAAGTAAGTTATATTAGTCCTGTAAAATATGGGAAGACTAAGTAAAATACGAATCCTTGCTTTAGCATTCCTTACAGGTTTGCTATTTGCATCAGGATGTGACAAGCAGAATCCTCAGGAGGGAGGATTTCTTATTGGTAAAATTTCTATAGGTCCGATTTGCCCTGTAGAAAGGATCCCGCCTGATCCCGGTTGCCTGCCAACTGCAGAGACGTACAAGGCTTATCCGGTTGGAGTATGGACTGCAAACGGGGAAAGGAAGGTCGCTCAACTTTATCCTGCATTGGACGGATCATACAAGACCCCGCTTCAAACTGGCAATTACCTTGTAATACTTGAAACTAACAGAAGAGGGATCGGTGGGAGCAATCTGCCCGCTGAAGTTACCATCTATTCTCAGGACGATACTAATCTTGATATAAATATAGATACAGGCATCCGTTAATTAACTTTTTCCGTTACTTTTCGCGGAAGCCTGCTGATTGAACTGCATTTTCGTTTGTAGATCGTTATGCTTTTATCAGTTTATCAATTTCAAGCTTTTTCATTTGCATTAAAGCTTTCATAACTCTCTCAGCCCTAATAGGATCACTTAACAAATCTGAGAGAATTGAAGGTACGATCTGCCACGATAAACCGTATTTATCTTTAAGCCATCCACACTGGCCTTCATCTCCTGACGCTATAAGTTTGTCCCAGTAGGAGTCAATCTCCTGCTGAGTATCACAATAAACCTGGAAAGAAACTGCCTCACTGAATTTGAAAACCGGTCCGCCATTCAATGCAGTGAAAGGCTGCCCGTTTATTGTGAAATCCACAGTCAGAACAGTACCAGGTTCCTGGCCATGAATTTCAACACCCTCTTTTGTATAATAACTTATCTTTCCGATTTTTGAATTGCTGAAAATTGAAACATAATATCTTGCTGCTTCTTCTGCCTGATTATCGAACCACAGGCATGGAGTTATCTGGTGAGCGACCTGCTGAGATGACTTGCGGAAGGCTGACTTAACCTCGGCATATCTTTTAAAGTTATCCAGAATAGACTGCCACCCGTCATGTTGCTTCTCGACAGGATTATCAGTTTCCGGTTCAAAGTTTTCAACGATTTTTGTTTTTCCGTTAGCTTTTGAAAAGGCAATTGATACCTTTCTTCCGTCACCCATCGTGTAATCAATTCTCTCCTTTAAGATAACCTTATCATAAACTCCCCAAAAATCAAAACCCTCGCTGCCATCCACCGCTTCCATCCTGTAATTGAATTTTCCGCCTGTCCGTAAATTATTTTCAGCCCGTGGTGTATGCCAATCGGCTGAGGCGTTATTCCAATTAATAATATCCTCAGGAGTGGACCATAATTTCCACACCAGATCCAAAGGCGCATCAATTCTTGTCTGCACCGTAATGATTTTTTGCTCTTTTGTCTTCATGGCTGGATATTTTTTTGATTAATTTAAATGAGGTTCATTAGTCTGAAACTAACAAACATTTTCAGCTTTTGTTCGGTTGTAAATCAGTGAGGCCGCATCAAAAGTACCTCGTTCAATAAATCAACCCCCCAACCCCCCAAATGGGGGGCTTTGAGTTTGGTTTTAGTATTTAAAATCCCGCTAAATCTGTGTGATTTATGGGAAATTTTAAGTCTCTTTAACGGATTTCAATTTTCGTCTACTGCCTTTAGCCGTCTCTGAAAGAGACAAATATGAATAACCCCCGAAGACTCCAAACCTATAAATCAACCCCCCAACCCCCCAAATGGGGGGCTTTGAGTTTGGTTTTAGTATTTAAAATCCCGCTAAATCTGTGTGATTTATGGGAAATTTTAAGTCTCTTTAACGGATTTCAATTTTCGTCTACTGCCTTTAGCCGTCTCTGAAAGAGACAAATTTGAATAACCCCCGAAGACTCCAAACCAATAAATCAACCCCCCAACCCCCCAAATGGGGGGCTTTAGGCGCTATATTACAGACATCAGCTCTGAAGGAGCTGAACCTGAAATCTAAGGAAATACTTTTTGTCAAACCTGATCAAACCCTCTGAGTGAAAACTCCCTTCTCTATTTTACGATTTCCAGAAGTTCCACTTCAAAGATCAGAGCCGAGAAGGGCTTAATCTTGTCACCTGCTCCATTTGCTCCGTAGCCTAAATTTTCCGGAATATAAAGTTTGAATTTTGAACCGACAGGCATGAGTTGCAAAGCTTCGGTCCAGCCCGGGATCACTCCTGAAACCGGAAACTGTGCGGGTGCATTTCTTTTATAGGAAGAGTCAAATTCAGTTCCGTCAATCAGAGTTCCCGAATAATGAACCTTAACAACATTTTCTCTAGTGGGCTTTGGTCCGGTGCCCATTGTAATTACCTCATACTGCAACCCGCTGGGAGTTACAGTAACTCCGGGTTTTTGTTTGTTCTTTGCAAGAAATGCCTCATTCTCTGCAATATATTCTTTAAATGTTGCCTTATTCAATTCTGCCTGTTTTGCCTGGCGTTCATTAACAAATGACATTATCAAACCTCTTGCTACTTCCTCCGACATCAAAGGATTTCCATTTTTCCCGTCAAACAGCCCCTTTGCAAAAATCACGGGATCGGGACTGATATTCTCTTTAATCCAGGAATTGTAACTGAGGATCGCCATTGCATACGTCACTGAATCCTCTTTTGAGGCCAGGTTTTTAGACATGATTTTAAGGGAGAGATCTGTTGATTCCTGACCATCCACAAAATTGGAAATTATTAATCCAAGTAATACCAGAGAAGTAAATTTAAAGGTTTTCATAATAATATTTTTTTTAAAATTACCATTTTGTTAAGTTTCAAACAAATCCGGAAGCAATCTCAATTTGGTTAAGAGGTTACATAACCTGTAACTACCGGATCGACAGTGCAAATTAAATTGAATTCCTGTTTAACACATTTGATCCTTATTTGTTAAATTACATTTCTGATTCAACGAATTTTGCGGAGAAGAAATGCAGTGATATTTGCTTGATAACCGGTAATGGATAGTTAACATGATAAAAACTAAAAAATAATTTTGTAATGAAAATAGTACTGATTGGAGCCAGCGGTTTTATGGGATCTGCTATTTTGAAAGAGGCCCTTGGCAGGGGACACGAGGTAACAGCTGTAGTGAGGCATCCGGAACGAATTATAATGGTTGACACGAAACTTACTATTAAAAAAGGTGATGTTTCTAATGCTGAGACTGTTCCGGAATTATGCCGGGGAGCCGATGTTGTAATTAGTGCATATAACCCCGGATGGACAAATCCCGCCATTTATGAAGATACCTTAAGGGTGTACCCAGTAATTCTTGAAGGTGTAAAGAAGTCGGGGGTAAAAAGGTTCCTGGTTACCGGTGGTGCAGGAACGTTATTTGTGTCTCCGGGAGTCAGACTTATGGATTCTGGCGTTCTGCCTGAAGCTTTTATGCCAGGCATAAAGTCGCTTGGAATCTTCTACCTTGAAATACTTTCTGCTGAAAAAAACATTGACTGGGTCTTCTTTTCTCCTGCTTCCAATGTTACTCCCGGGAAAAGGACAGGGAAGTTCCGGTTGGGCAAGGATGATTTAATAAAAGATAAGGATGGGAACAGCAGCATTTCAGTAGAAGATTATGCCATCGCCATGATTGATGAGGCGGAAAGTCAGGAGCATCACAGGGAAAGGTTTACAATAGGCTATTGAAAACGCCGGATTCCCAATTAGATCCGACTCACAGTTATCACTGGCTATAAATCTTGAAACTTGTATACAACCCTGTCATCATTTATCCCGACATTCAAATAGCCAGCATCAGGTGTGCCATCTTTGAGAGCACCTGTCTGAATATAGGTTGTTATCCCGAACAAAGTCATATCCCGCAAATGGTGATGACCTGTGATCACTGCCTCAACTCTGTTTAAAGTAAATAGCTCAATCAGCGGTTCAAGTTCCTCAACTGGCGGATTCGAAGCTAAGTTTTGATTGACCCGGAAGAAATTATTGTGCGTAAAGATCAGGCAATGACGGCAATTTGGACGCATTTTATACAGGGTAGTTTTTAACCATTGCATCTGGCCGTCATCCAACGTACCGCTTCCGGTATCAAGGATAATGAACAGATCAACTGCAGCAGGTGTTTTAACGGTAAAATAGTAGCTTGATGCACCGAACCTGCTAAAGAACTCCGCCCAGCCATTGGACCAGAGATCATGATTACCCGGAGTTAAAAACAGTTGAATCGAATCCGGAGAAGGAAGGTGACTTTCAAATGCCTGGTAATCTTCGCTGCGGCCTGATGTCAGATCACCAGCCATTACAACTGCGGCAGGATTAATTGCTTTTGCTGATTTGAAGAACGAATCAAGGTTTTCAGTGGTGCCAACATGGCTGTCAGCTGCTGATAAAATTGTGTAATCATCTGATTGGACAACTATCTCGCGTGGTGGGTGACTTTCATTCCAGTCAGTCGATTGGGCGAACCTGTAGTTTGCTGATTCACCGATTGGGTCCGGGATCTTCGTGCATCCGGCCAAAACTCCTGATATTGCTATCAGCAACAAAAATCTGTTATTTAATTGAAGTTCCATGATATTCCTGCTCTAAAAAATAATCCGAAAGTATTCATGTGTAAATTGAGTAATCCTGCAGTCTTGAACCAGGCCTGAGCATTCAGGGTCAGTGAAGGATTTACTTTAATAAGGGCGATCAGGCCGGCATTAGGGTTGGTCGACTGGTTTACAACAAAATGATCTGAATCCGTAATTGAGATGCCTGCATTCCAATTTTTCTCCTTCGTTCTGACAAAATAGCTAAATGAATAGATCAGATTAAAATTCTCACGCATTTTCGAGGCATCCAGGAGTATTCCGTTTTCGATAACAGCTTTTTGCGTGAAGGCATAAATTTTAAAGCTTGTGCCCAGAGTAGCTCTGAAATGTTTGAAGTCTGACCTTATAAATATGCCATAATCCGTTTGTCGCAGGAGCCTGGAAAAATACGTTTCGATAAAGAATCCATTAATCTCAATAGGGAATGGCTTTATCAAGATGGATCTCCCCGCATTAAGAGTTAGTCCTGAAAAATGAGACCCGTTAAGATTTTTAAGGTCCATCTGAAAACCAGCGCTCACTGAATTCCTGAGGTATTTGAATTCTCCGACAACTGCCTGCCTGATAAAGATATCCTGCATGGTATTATTCTTACCCATATCTACATAGCTTGTTAATTCAGACTGTGCAAGTAAATTTTCAATTGTAATTAACAAGATGCAGACAACTAAAAGCCTTGATTTTGAAGCAGCACGAAATGATATTCTTTGATGCCTGTTGCTGAAGTGACTGGTTACTGATCTGGTTTTCATTGTTATAATGTTTTGACAGGAGCCAGTCAACTATCAGACCAGTTGGGCTAACAAAATGATATACAATAGTATAGAAAACGGGAAAGTAAAACTGGAAGCCTGAAGTGTATCATTTCGCTACAGGCCATTGACTCGTATTGAATCACTTATTACCTTTACTTATATTTGCTGATTGCCAGTTAAGTACTTAAGCGAAACGTTTGATGAATGCAGACATACCACGCAGGATTCTTGTCGTTGACGACGATCATGATGTATTATACACGGCGAAGCTTGTTCTGAGAGGTATGTTTGAAACAATAGATACTCTCGACTCTCCGGGTTTGATTCCGGTTTATCTTAAAAAAAACAAGTATGATGCGATCCTTCTGGACCTGAATTTTACACGGGGTTCAACTACAGGAAGGGAAGGAATGGAGTGGCTGGGAAAAATTCTTCAGATCGATCCGGAAGCAAGGATATTAATAACCACTGCATACGGTGAGATCAATCTGGCAGTTCAGGCTATGAAAGCCGGAGCTGTTGATTTTATTATTAAACCATGGAATAAAGAGCGTCTTGTTACTTGCATTAACAATTCAGTTAATTCCGGAGGAAGGCCGGGCGAAAACCGAAAAGTCATATGCAAAAGTTCAGGGAAGGAAAATTCCGGTAAGTCAAACTATCCTGATATTATCAGCCGATCGTCTAAAATGGCGCAGATAAAGGAAACCATAAAGACTGTTGCCCCTACTGATGCCAATATATTGATTTTGGGTGAGAACGGGACCGGGAAAGAACTTACTGCTCTTGCCTTGCATTGTGAATCCCTGAGGAACGAGAAAGATTTTGTACATGTTGATCTGGGCGCTATACCGGAAACACTTTTTGAGGCTGAACTGTTTGGCCATACACGGGGAGCCTTTACTGATGCAAAGGAAGAGAGGGCCGGAAGATTTGAGACAGCATCCGGAGGGACTCTGTTTTTGGATGAAATAGGAAATCTCAGCCTACCGCTTCAGGCAAAAATACTCTCTGCGGTCCAGAACAGGGCAGTTGTAAGGATTGGCAGCAATAATCAGGTTCCTGTTAACATAAGATTGATCTGCGCTACCAATATGCCCTTGTATCAAATGGCCGAATCGTTTGATTTCAGACAGGATCTGCTATACAGGATAAATACCATAGAAATTGAAATTCCTCCTTTAAGGGAGAGGAAGGAAGACATAAGTCTTATTGCAGACCATTACCTTAAAGTTTATTCAAAAACGTATGGGAAGGAAGGAATTACGTTTAAAGAGGACACCATATATAAATTGGAGAAATATCAGTGGCCGGGTAATATAAGGGAGCTTGCACATGCTGTTGAAAGAGCGGTTATTCTCTGCAAAGGCTATTCACTCACACCTGACGATTTTATCCTGAAAATTAAGAGTCTCTCGCTTCAGAAAACTGAAGAGCATATGATCCGGGTCGATGATTATGAGAAAAAGGCCATAAACAATGCATTGGAACTACATGACGGAAACCTTTCAAAAGCTGCCAATGATCTAGGGATTGCGCGAAGCACACTGTACCGGAAAATTGCACATTTCGGTATTGAGAACTGATAAATGTATCCCATTGAAAACTATGGGGCAAATCATATATTAAAACTGAGAAACAGATTGTTAAAAAAGACAAAATGCAAAAGATCTGGAATTATATCTCAAGTCTCGGAATAACAGACAAGCGTAAACATCTGAGCGACAGGACGATTATAATGACAAATCAACTCAATTTAGTGCTGTTCGTCACAACCCTTATTTTATTTATGGTCACAGCCCGTGTCCTCTGGCAGATGAATGAAGATATGTCTTATGGAACTTTGCGGATAATAGTCCTTTTTGGCATAACTTTTCTTAACCTGGTAATTGCCCGTTTTGGTTTTACGCGGCTAAGCAGGTTGTCCGTGATATTTCTTCCGCCGGTTGCAATTATTCTCTGGCCGACTTTGATCGGGTATGTTGAGGAGGAAAGCTATGTTTATTATCCCTATGTTTTAATTTGCGCATCCATAGTACCTCAGATGTTAGTCCATCAGCGAAAGGAGAAATTCCTTTTCTGGTTCTCTGTAGCGTACTATTTCCTGCTTACAATTTTTATTGACAACATAATGATTTATTTCAGCAGCACCAGTTTTCCCATTGTTGACAGAATCAATACTTTTTACCTGTTCTACAAAATCGCACCTTTAGTGTTGTTCCTCTTTGTTAATGCCAGTATTTATTATCTGAAGACTTCTCAATATACGTTTTGAGGAAGAGTTGAGTTTTAAGAACTCCGAACTGGACATACAGAATAGAAAGCTGAAAGCGCAGAAAGAAAAGATAGAGCAGCAAAAAGATGAGCTGGTAAGCAAAGAAATAAGTACCTGGCAAAAGCTTGTCAAAATAGTTTCTCATGAAATAGTGAATTCAGCAATTCCTATTACAAACCTTGCAGGAATGACGGGTCAAATGCTTGAAGATGAGTCGGGTGCAGTTCTTAAGCCTGAAAAGATCGATCCTGAAACCGCCGAAGATATTCATCACAGCTTAAAAATAATTAAATCGAGAACACAGGGTCTGATCAATTTTGTAAATGCAACTAAAAGTCTGACACAAATTCCAAAACCAAATATCAGAAAGGTCACTATTAAAGAACTTTTCGACAGGATAACGGTGCTATATCAGGCAAAATTCAGGGAAACCGGCATTGAGTTCGTGAAAAATATCGTTCCTCCCGACCTTCATATTGAAGCTGACCTTGAACTTATTGAACAAGTCATGATCAATCTTATTCAGAATTCTCTGGAAGCAATGGGTGGATACCTGCGGCCAAAGTTGTCAGTTAACGCTGTAAAAAATAATTCGGGGCAGGTTGAAATATCGGTAACTGACAATGGTCCCGGAATTGGTGAGGAAAAAATGGAGAGAATCTTTATTCCCTTTTATTCAACGAAGACCAACAAGTCGGGAATAGGTCTCAGTCTTTCACAGCAGATCATGATGCTGCATAACGGAAGGCTTGAAGTAAGTTCCAAACCAGAAATGGGAGCAACCTTCAGAATAATCATTTAGTTTACAACAACGCTGGCTGTCATTGAAGGGTGGATGGTGCAAAGGTACGGGTACGTGCCGGCAGTGGTAAACGTATGGCTGTAAGTCCCGTTTGCATTTATCGATCCGCTGTCGAATAATGCTGTTGTACTTGTTACTGTATGGGCAATAGCATCCTTATTTGTCCACGTGATCGTTGTATTTGCAGTAACTGTAATGGTAGCAGGACTGAATGCCATCCCCTGGATGAACACTTCATTCATCCCGGGTGTATCTGATGTTGATTTTTTACAGCTGCCGGAGACACTCAGTATTGTGAAAAGAATAACAATACCTGCAATCATCTTTGTTTTTAAATTGATTATTTTTTTCATGTCAATTTATTTTTGAATAATAAAACACCGGCGGACTTTTTTAGTTCGCAGCAAGGTTGTTAATGTTCTATTAATAATTCAGAAAAACGTAACTTACACTTGTAAAAAAAGGGAATATTAAATTTCAGAGAATTTAATAATTAATTGATCCTTAACTAAGTAGAGCATGAAAATAAAAACTCAAAAATCCAGAATTGTTTCAGCAAAAGGCAACCGGCGAAGGGAACTGATAAAGGGGATTGCAGGAATACCACTTCTGGCGCTTTTCCCCGGAGCTTTTGCAAAAACACGCAGGGAGACTGCAGCTATATCCGATGAACGAATGAAATTTGATTCGAGTCGGATAAAAGCCATTGAGGGAAAAATGCCGCAAGGCAAACTCGGGAATCTGACGGTGAGCAGGATGATAATGGGATGTAACCTTATCGGAGGCTGGTCACACGCACGTGATCTTATTTATACCGATAAGCTTTTCAAGACATATCATAGTGAGAACAAGATAATTGAGACTTTGAATCTCGCTGAAAATGCCGGTATAAACACGACTATGATGGTAACCCAGTTTTACCCGACTTTCAATAAATATAAGGATCAGTACAATGGTAAAATTCAATCCATTTGTCAGGCAATGCTGCCTCAGAATGGTTTTCTGTCTGATATCAATCTTGCAATAAATAGTGGTGCCACTGCTTTATATATACAGGGAGGAGAGGGGGACAAATACATTAGTTCCGGTAAGTTCGACATGGTATTCAAGGCTATCGACCATATAAAAAAGCAAGGTTTGATGGCAGGTATGGGTGCACATTCGTTGGAGACGATCAAGGCTTGTGAAAAGGAAGGTATCCCGGCTGATTTTTATGTGAAGACCTTACATCACGACAGGTACTGGTCAGCTCATCCGCTGGAGAATCGTGAAGAATACAGCGTCATTGGCAGCAATTCTGGTGACCATAATAAATATCATGACAACATATGGGATCTCTTCCCCGATCGGACTATTGAATTCATGAAAACTGTTAACAAGCCCTGGATAGCGTTTAAAGTCCTGGCTGCAGGCGCCATCCAACCAAAAGACGGTTTCCGTCATGCATTTGAAAACGGAGCCGATTTCATTGCCGTCGGGATGTTCGATTTTCAGATTACCGAAGATGTTAATATGGCAAATCAAATTCTGGCAAGTCTGGGTAAACGAAACAGAGAGTGGTATTCCTGATTAAACCAGGGCGATTTTCCATGATTATTTAAGGTGACACCTGTTCACTTAGAACCGGTTTGTATAATTGATTACAGACCGGTTTTTGTTTTTCTATCCGGATAGAGATATCAGGAATAACTAAATAAATCCTTTTTTAACCACTCCTAAAAATAGGGGTTGGTTGTTTGAAAAACATGATAAAAGTCTAATATACCCCCTAAAATGTGGTATGCTATTAAGAAAATAATACATAATAGCCTTGAATTACCCCCAAAAATATATATGTTTGTCAAAAAAACCTTAATTTAGATTAACTTATCATCTATGAAGAAGAATTCAAAAAGGTATTCGCTACTGTTGATCTTCTTATTTTTGTCCATTACGGGAATATATGCTTCAGACGCACAAGAGATTGACACGGGTGCAACAGCCTGGATGCTTACGTCCACTGCCCTTGTTTTACTCATGATACCAGGACTTGCAATGTTCTATGGAGGTCTTGTGAGATCGAAAAATGTCCTTGGAACAATAATGCACAGTTTTGTGGCAATGGGTATCATAACTGTCCTGTGGGTAATTGTCGGATACAGCATGTGCTTCGGTGGCAATGTGTTTGGGGGGTGGTTTGGCTGGAATTCGGATTATTTTTTTCTGAAAGGTATTGACAACAGGATCATGGATGCAAAGATCCCTGAATATGTATTTTCAATGTTCCAGGGGAAATTTGCAATTATTACTCCTGCATTGATTGCCGGTGCTTTTGCTGAAAGAGTTTCATTCAAGGCATATTGCATATTTATTGCATTATGGAGCCTGTTGGTTTACAATCCGTTATGTCATTGGGTATGGGCAACCGATGGTTTCCTTTATAACCTGGGAGCAAAGGGTGCCATTGACTTTGCGGGAGGAACAGTTGTACATATATCGGCCGGCGTAAGTGGCTTAATATGTGCAGTTTATCTTGGATCCCGTCGAGGGTACCCATACCAGGTCATTCGTCCAAATAACCTTGTAATTACAATGCTTGGTGCCGGACTTCTCTGGGTAGGATGGTTCGGATTCAATGCAGGAAGCAGCATATCGAGTGGTTTAAGCACCGCCCGGGCACTGACTGCAACCCAGGTGGCTGCTGCTACCGGGGCGCTGACATGGGTAATAATTGAGGGAACTCACCAGAGTAAAGCCACAGCTCTGGGGTTTGCAAGCGGTATCCTGTCAGGTCTGGTAGCTGTTACTCCGGCTGCTGGAGTTGTACAACCTTATGGAGCAATGATCCTTGGAGCACTCGCTTCGTGTATATGCTATTGCGGCATACAGGTTAAAAACCGGCTTGGATATGATGATAGTCTCGATGCTTTTGGGATCCATGGTATAGGAGGGATTGTTGGCGCTTTATTTCTCTCCTTTTTTATTAGACCTTCATGGATGAAAGAAGCTGCAGCCGCATCACCGGATGGTAAATGGAGCGTCTGGAGCCAGCTTGGAGTTCAGGCTCTGGCAGTTGGTATAGCAATAGTATTTGCAGCAATATCAACTTTCCTGATCATCTTTTTACTTGACAAGGCCATAAAAATCAAGTCTACCGAAGATGATGAAATGGCCGGTCTTGACAGGTCTTACCATGGAGAAAGAGGCTACGGAATGCTTAACCCCAGTTAATAATACAAAAAAAAGGTTATGAAACTTATAACAGCAATTATAAGGGAGGTACAACTCGATAAGGTGCGTGAAGCTCTGATTGCAGCTGAGATAAAGAGAATCACAGTAAGCAGGGTATCAGGCCATGGGCAGCAGAGGATAGAGGAAATGTACAGGGGACAGATCATCGTGCCTGATCTGATCCCTAAGATAAAGATCGAAATTGCAGTAAATGACAGCTTTGTCGATATTACTGTTGAGACGATACTTCAGTCTGCCAAAACCAACGGGGACGGGGGTCATGTAGGTGACGGAAAGATATTCATAACTCCCCTGGAGCAATGCATCCGGATCAGGACGGGAGAGAAAGGCGGAAGCGCAATATAATGGAACTGCCCACAGCTATTAAATGATTGGTAAAACCTGGCAATTATTATAATTCCATTTTTTAAGGCGTCGTAATATAATTTGTTTTGAATTGATTTAAGGCTAAATTTGATTTATATTAGGTAAGAGTATTCCCAAAATGAAAATTTGCTTTCAGATTGTCTTAATCCTGCTGTTACTAATTGGATGCAGATCTAATCCTTCCAGGACCAAAAGTTCTTCGATAAAAATTGATACGACAAAGATTCCGACCGAAATGGTTGACTTTGTTCCCTATGAAGGCAATCCGGTATTCAAGGGTTCAGATACAAATACCTGGGATCAGCTGATACGGGAAAGGGGCTATATCCTGAAGGAGGACGGTATTTATCATATGTGGTATACCGGATATCGCAAAGGACCGCAAAATGAAATGCATCCTGGATATGCTACTTCTACTGATGGTCTGACCTGGACAAGGTATAAAGATAATCCCATCTTCGATTCAGGATGGGTTGAAGATATGATGGTAATTAAACCGGACAGCACTTATTACATGTTTGCAGAAGGCAGGGGCGATACTGCTCATATGCTTACTTCTGCTGACCGTATACACTGGAAAGAGCAAGGTCCGCTGGATATCCGGTATCGCAACGGAGAACCCTTGTCAAAAGGCGCATACGGCACACCCACTGTATTTTTTGAAAATGGGATCTGGTATCTGTTTTATGAACGTGAGGATCTTGGAATATGGTTGGCTCTGTCCACCGATCTGAAAGTGTGGACCAATAAACAGGACGAGCCGGTCATAAAAATGGGTCCGGAACAGTATGATCAGTTCGCAGTGGCTGTTGACCAGATTGTCAGGTACAAAGGCAGGTATTATGCTTACTACCATGCTTCGGAATTCAAAGACTGGCATGACTGGAGCTCTTGCGTAGCTATTTCAGATGACCTGGTTAACTGGAAAAAATTTGCAGGTAACCCTATTATGAAGGATAATAAATCAAGTCCAATTCTTGTATTCGATGGAGAAAAGTATCGTCTTTATACGATGCATCCTGAAGTTTGCGTACACTTTCCTAAAGCTGCCACCAAGTGAATTTCTGCAAGTTGGTGGCAGGATTGATTATGCGTTTGGTCCAAAACTGCAGACAAGCCTGTTTGCCCAATGGAATAATGAAGAGAATGAGATATTGTTAAACTATAGAATTAACTGGATTCCCAGGATAGGTAGTTTCTTTTATTTCGTAGTAAACCAGAATATTAATACGGGAAATGATTCCTTTAAAATAGTTCGGACAACTATATTGGGTAAACTAATCTGGAGATTTGCAATATAGATTACGTCCGCTTACAAATTGATTGTTACAGGACTCATCGTTCATGTCTTTGGACGAATGGTTCAAGCATATTTTCTTGCTTTTTAATTCTTAATTCGCATTATTCAAGTATTTTTATCGCAGTATTTAGGTACTAATGGATGAAAATGATGGATTTGCATGGGGATCATATCAAATGCCTTCTTGTACAAACTAAATTTTCAGAATTTGGTTTCTGGAATTACCAGGAAGTTTGTGACATCGTTGGAGCAAAATACCCGGCTTCTCCTCTTGGATTGATGACGGTTGCCGCACTCCTTCCCCAGAATTGGAAATTCAGGCTGATTGATGAGAATGTTGAACCTTTGCTGGATGACCATTTGAAATGGGCTGATATTGTCTGTACCGGGGGAATGCTTTCTCAACAAAAAAGCATGCTCAATTTTATCCGGAGGGCTCATAATCTTGATCGTATTGTTGTAGTTGGCGGCCCCGATCCGACTTCCCAGCCCGATGTTTACCTGGAAGCAGACTTTTTAGTGCTTGGTGAAGGAGAAATTTCCATCCCGATCTTCTTAAACGATTTGCAAAAAGGTGCGAAGAGAGGGAGATATTTTTCTGAGGAGAAAGCAGATATGCTGAAAGCTGTCGTACCGAGGTATGATTTGGTCCACTTCCGGAATTATCTTATGATGGGACTTCAATTTACCAGAGGGTGTCCTTTTAATTGTGAATTTTGCAATATCATTGAGCTATTTGGCCGAAAACCCAGGTTTAAGTCAAACGATGAGGTGATCAATGAACTGCAATCGCTTTTCAATTTGGGTTACCGCGGACAGATTGATATAGTCGATGATAACTTTATTGGTAATAAAAAGCAGGTTAAAAACCTCCTGCGTAAGATGAAAACCTGGAGTCATGATCACAAGTATCCATTTTATTATTCTACTGAAGCCTCCATTAACCTGGCCGATGATGATGAATTGCTTCAGTTAATGAAGGATATTGATTTCCGGTATGTGTTTATTGGCATTGAAACACCCGAAAACAATACTTTGAAAGAGATCCAGAAAATCCAGAATGTAAACAAACCAATACAAGAGGCCGTAAGAAAACTTTTATCATTCGGCATCGTAAGTAATGGAGGATATATTATAGGTATTGATCACGAGAGCCGGCAGATTGCCGATAATATGATAGATTCCATCCAGAAATCTGGTATCTGCATGGCAATGATCAGCCTGCTTTATGCACTTCCTGGTACCCAGCTGGCCCGCCGGCTCACTTCTGAAGGCAGGCTTTTTCAACAGGCATCCTGTTCAATTGATGAAAGTGTTATTGATCAGACAACAAGTGGATTGAACTTTGTAACACTGATATCACGAATCGAGATCCTGAAGAATTTTATCCGGGTTGTTAATGTCATTTATGAACCTTCTAATTATTATAAGCGGGTTGTTTTTACCGGTTTGAATCTAAGACCCGATTATAAATATTCTCCAAATTTCAAGACATGGAGTATTTACATCCGTTCATTCCTTAGAGTTTGTAAGAAAGCAGGTTTTAATGTAGCAACCGGTTCTTTTTATTGGAAAATGTTATTTACTGTGATCTTTAGAAACCCAAAAGGAATTGAAATGGCAGTGAACCTGGCAGCAATGTTTATTCACTTCCAGAAACAGAAACATAATACAATTTCTCTTATTAAACACACTATTGGTGAATTAGAAAGGACCGGTGAAGAAGGTTTCTTTACAAAAATGATGTAAAATGACAAAGGACTTCCAAAGCGCAGCCCTTGTCATTATTTAGTTTACTTATTATTCTTATTGTTAATTAGTTAACAATAACTGTAGCAACCATCCCGCTATGGTAAGTACAATGATAATGATAAGTTCCTGCAGTGGAAAATGTATAGCTGAATGTACCGCCGTTGCTGTATAATCCGGGAGTGCTTAATGCACCACTTTCGAACAAACCAGTATCACTTGTCACTGTATGTTCCATAGTATCATTATTTGTCCATGTAACTACAGTGCCCGCTGTAACTGTCAGAGATGCCGGCACAAACGCCATATTACTTATCGAAACTGATGCACTGGCTGTTGATGCGCTTGTCACGATAACTTTGGCAGTCATCGAAGGATGTATCGAGCAGTGATAATTAAAGGTTCCGACAGTTGAAAAGGTATAGCTGAAGGTTCCTCCACCGTTGATCGAACCGCTGTTAAACAGATTGTCATCGCTTGTTACGGTATGTGCTATACCATCTTTGTTTGTCCATTTAATTGTAGTGCCTGCTTTAACTGTAATGGAAGATGGATTGAATGCCATTCCCTCAATCCAAACTTCATTCGTTCCGGGTCCGCCTTTGCTTCCTCCGGGATTACCGCCATTACCGTACATATTATCTGATTTTGAACAACTGGTCGAGATACTGAGTATTGCAAATAAAACCGGAATACCTGCCAGCATCTTAATTCTTGAACTGATTATTTTTTTCATGACTTTAAAATTAGGGTAGTATAACATCAGGGAAATTTAATAGTTCGATTTCGACGCAAATACTTCATGTAGTGTCGTTAATAAAAAAAACCGCTCCTTACAAGAGCGGCTAAATATTAAAATCAGAGTACATCCTGAGATAATATTTCGTCCTTATCTTGGTTTTTGGCCGATAACAGGGCAATAATAAACTTCGCCGGTAAAAGTCAGGGTAATCTCGGACGCCTGAGCGGCGGCTAATACTTCAGTATCACTAAATAATTGATGAGGTATAAAGCCCGGATTGAACGCGATTTGTACTTCTTCCCATACCGGATTCATTCCATCCCCCGGAACAGCATCAATTACACTGATGAATGGCTGACCTCCTGGCAGACCAGGATCAGATTGATAAATGAAGTTGATTCCCGGATTATGTGCGATAAGACTTTTTTCAGCCTGGGGAGGAAACTCAACGAAAATAATGTTGAATAGTTTAGCATCATAATAAGCCGGTATAGCACTTGATATGCCATTGCCGGACGCACTTACGCCTGTTGCAGGAGTAAAGGCTGCCAGGGATTGGATTTCATTCACATCATTTTTTGAAAACGATGCTAATAAAAATACACCACTTAGAATTGCTGTGGAGAAAATGAAGCTTTTAATTTTAGTTTTCATCTCATTTGATTTTAATTTGTAATTCAACTTAGTATATCGAATTCCTTGTAAGCTTGATCAAGTAGATTTTGGAAGGATTTCCTGATCGATTTGCTGGTCCAATCAGTCATATTCATGAAAATACTCTTAGTTACCCTGCAATTAAAAGCAGCGGATTTTTTCATAATGAATTATTCAGGTGAGAAGAACAATTGGAAATCCATTAAGTTCATAAAGTAAAAACCGGGTACACCGGTTCAAAATTCTACTATCCGGACATTCCTCATCCTTTGTAAATTTGTATTCCGTAGAAAACATGGATCATACCGGTACCAAAATTTATTGCCTAAACCTTTCAGTATGTTCTTTGTTATCATATTAATGATCAATTCTAAAACTTAATGATAATATGAAACTAGCAATAATCGGTTCGGGCAATATCGGGAAATCAATCGGGACATGGGCAGCTGCTTCAGGTTATGAAGTTGTTTTCTCTTCTAAAAATTTACAGCATGCTCAGGAAGCAGCAAAAGCTGCAGGCAAAAATTCTAAATCCGGCAAAGTCAATGATGCGGTGGAGATGGCTGAAGTGATACTGCTTGCAGTACCTTATGGAGCTGTAAAAGGAATCCTGTCGGAAATAGGTCCGCTTCTCAATGGGAAAGTCGTGATTGATGCAACCAATGCTCTCAGTTCCGATTTCAGCAGTCTGGCCCTGGGATTTACAACCTCGGCTGCCGAAGAAATTCAAAAACTTGTTCCCGGAGCAAAAGTCGTAAAGGCTTTCAATACAATCTTTGCTTCGGTATATGCTTCACAAAATCCGAAAATAAAAGGGAACAAAGTCTCGGTATTTTACGCTTCTGATGACAATGAAGCAAAAACTAAGGTTGCTGATCTCATCACAAAAATGGGACTCGACGGTGTTGATGCAGGTCCGTTGAAAGCTGCACGAAACCTTGAACCCCTCGCAATGTTAAATATCTCACTTGGTTATGGATTAGGACACGGAAACATGATAGGATTCTCATTCCTTCGATAAGCCTCCGAGCAAGCGACTCCTGCGTTCACGGGTCAGATTGAGACAATCTAAGTCTTAAAAGGTATATATTTCTTTATAACATTAATGAAATCTTAATGTATTCTTAATGTACAATATTTTGGGAAAATATAATTTTGAAAATTTGAGATCGTTCTACAGATTATGGTGATTGTATAGAATAGACTGTCTCCCGAAAAGATCAAGGCCAGAGAGAGAACAATAACTCATGATTAACAAATCAGATCAGAATTACAAATCCCGATGGTACTCAAGCAATATTCCAGCGCCTGGAAGTTCTATTGTTTGGACGTCGTTATTGTTAACCCTTGTAATTAGCATTATCGATCTTTTGGGTAAGATCTTTGATATCCACCCCTTAAAAGGTTTAGGGTCTTCCTGGATCCATATGGACGTTACAACTTCTCTATGTTTTGTTTTTACTGTTCTGGGATTAGTAGTTATTCTGACCGGAAAACCGTTCGGGTTAAGAAGGTATATTCCTTATATCGTCGGCATCCTTATGATCATAATAAGTCTGCTCACAATTGGGGCAAACATTTTAATTCTTATTACAGGAAATGAAGCAAATATTTTAAAAGCGTCACCTCTAAACCCTATTCTTGGTACTGATGCACGAATGCCTTTAGTATTAGCCAGTATATTTCTTCTTGTCGGTTTCATACTTATTTTAATAGCTTATGATACCACAAGGAGATCAAATATTGCTCATGCCTTATTAATTCCTGTGACTATAACAAGTTATTTTATACCGGTAACCTATTTACTTGGAGTTCACTCTTTAATTGAGTTTAAGGACTTTGCTGCAGGACTTAATTCCGGAATAGCATTATGCTCTGTCTGCATCTCAATTTTTTTTATCCGCCCTGAGACCTGGTTGATGGCAGTGTTCACCAGTAATAATATGGGAGGAATTATGGCACGAAAGCTACTGCCTGCCCTTATGATCCTGCCCATAATTATTGGCTGGCTCAGAATTATGGGGGAACATTCAGAATTATACAAATCCGAGGTAGGGGTCGCAATAGTTACAATTCTATATACAGCAAGTTTTATAATGCTTGTCTGGGTGAGTGCGCGATCTGTCAACAAAACCGGAGAAAATCTAAGACTGGAAATCGAGGAACACAAAAAAACTGAAAAATTACTTGAAAATAATAGAGCTCATCTTGAAAGGTCACAGGAAATTTCACATCTGGGGAGCTGGGAACTTGACACTATAAATAACAGGCTCTCCTGGTCAGACGAAGTTTATCGTATTTTTGGACTGATTCCGGGAGAATTTAATGCAACTTATGAGGCTTTCCTTGAAGCGGTCCATCCCGATGACAGGGATGCCGTTAACAATGCTTATTCCGGTTCTTTAAAGGAGAACAGAGACACATATGAGATAGAACATCGTATAGTCAGGAAGAGAAGTGAGGAGATACGTTTCGTTCATGAAAAGTGCGAACATTTCAGGGATGAATCAGGCCGGATTATTCGATCAGTGGGTATGGTTCATGATATAACAAGCCGCAAAAAAGCTGAGCTGGAGCTGAAAGAATCCAAAGAGAAACTAAACATTGCTCTGGAACATGGTAATATTGGTATTTGGGAATGGGACCTGCATACTGATGCGATTAATTTTGATAAACGCATGGGAGAAATGTTTGGTTTTGCACAAGGTGTGTTTGAAGGGACTTATAATGATTTTGAAGATTTATTGAATGAGGAAGATCTGTCGCATTTCAAGAAAGCATTAAGTAACGCATTGGATAAAGAGATCCCTTTTGAAACTATATTCCGTGTCAAAGTAAAAAATGGAGAAGACAGATATATTAATACAAAAGGGAGGATTCAAAGAGATAGTTCAGGGGCTCCTGAAAAAATGACAGGAGTTTGTTTTGATATTACCGACATGAAGAGAGGCACAGAACAAGTCTTATTTGAACTGAATGAAGAGTTGTTACGCTCAAATAATGAGCTGGAGCAATTTGCTTATGTTGCTTCACATGATCTGCAGGAACCTTTACGCATGATCTCGGTTTTTACTCAATTGCTTTCTGCAAAGTTTAAGGGTAAACTGGACCAGGAAGCGCAGGAGTACATTGGGTTTACTGTCAACGGAGCATTACATCTGCAGAATCAAATCAATGATCTTCTTACTTTATCAAGGATTCGGTCAAAGGGCAAGGGGTTTTCAATTGTTGATCTGAACACGGTTCTTGAGCAGGCAATTAAATATCTTATGCCATGCATACAGGAAAAACATGCCTGTATCACAAATAATCTTATGGCTGCAATACTTGCAGACGAAGGCCAGATGGTCCTTTTATTTCAAAACCTTATTGGAAATGCTTTGAAATACTCGATAGAAATCCCAAAGATTCATATCTCTTCCAGAGAGGATGGAGAGTATTATATTATTTCCGTGAAAGATAATGGTATTGGAATAGAGTCTGAGCATGCAGAACGTATCTTTCAGATATTCCAACGGTTACATTCAATGGAGGAGTATAACGGGTCAGGTATCGGACTGGCGATATGTAAACGGATAGTTCAACGTCATAAAGGAAAGATCTGGGTTGAATCTGAACCCGGTAATGGGAGCACGTTTTATTTTACAATTCCAAAATTAAAAGAAGAGAATTTTTCAGGCTAAAATTCAACAATAACTGAACCGCCACGCAGTAGGATATGGATTCGATTTTTTACCCGTAGGCCATAGGGTATTGCAGATTTCTAATTGTTCCATGTCAGATTTTTAAGCCTTTGGATTGCTTTAAGCACATCTTCATGGTTTGCGAACGAAGAAAACCTGAAGTATCCCTCCCCTGAGGGGCCAAAACCTGATCCGGGAGTACCCACCACATGAGCTTCATTAAGCAGCTTATCAAACAAATCCCACGATTTAATGCCCCTGCCCGAGTTAACCCAAACATATGGGGCATTGATCCCTCCGAAAACCTGGAAGCCGATTTTGGCAAGGTTCTCACGCAGGATTTTGGCATTGTTCATGTAGTAACTGATGGTGGCTTTCACCTCTTTTTTCCCTTCCGGAGTATAGATAGCGGCAGCAGCCTTCTGCACCGGGTATGATACCCCGTTGAATTTGGTGGTATGTCTTCTGAGCCAAAGCGGATTCAACGGTTTTTGGGATCCATCAGAAGCCGAAGCAACAAGACCTTTCGGAATAACTGTATAGGCGCACCTGGTTCCGGTAAACCCTGCGGTTTTTGAAAAGCTGCGGAATTCAATAGCCACTTCTCTGGCACCATCTACTTCATAAATGGTGTGAGGGATTTCAGGATCCGAAATATAAGCTTCATAAGCAGAATCGTAAAGAATGATGGCGTTATTCCTGATCGCATAATCGACCCATTTTTTTAACTCTTGTTTGCTGGCTGTTGTGCCGGTGGGATTGTTTGGATAGCAAAGAAAGACAATATCAACTTTCTGATCTGGTATATCCGGGATAAAGCCGTTTTCGCTGTTACAGGGCAAGTATACAAGTCCGTCATAATAGCCATTTCCCAGATATTTACCTGTACGACCTGCCATCACACTTGTATCAACATACACGGGATACACAGGATCTTGTACGGCAATAATATTATGCTGTCCAAAAATCTCGAGAATATTACCGGTATCGCATTTCGAGCCGTCTGATACAAAAATTTCATCGGCTTGAATATCAGCACCCCGGTCATTGTAATCGTTCTTTGCAATAGCATCACGCAGAAAATCATAACCTTGTTCAGGCCCGTATCCTTTAAACGTCTCAGCTGCCGACATCTCGTCGACACCCTCATGAAAAGCCCGGATGACTGCCGGTGCAAGCGGTTGTGTGACATCGCCGATCCCCATCCTTACTATATCAACCTGAGGATGCTCCTTCTGATATTCACGAACCCGCCGGCCAATTTCAAGGAAAAGATATCCACCCTGAAGTTTAGAATAATTTTCATTAATCTGTGCCATAATTTATTTTTAACGCGAATATATTAAAGTTATCATTCTCTCCTGGATAATGAATTATATTTATGACAAAGTAAGCAGCGTAAAGAAATTTTTTAGCAATAATCTATTCAAATCGTTTATGATGAAAAAAAACAGCTTTGTAAAGATGCATGGACTGGGCAATGAATACATTGTCCTGGATAATACGAATATAGATTTCCAACTGACCAGACAGGCTATCATACGTTTGTGCAACATCCATTTCGGGATCGGCTCCGATGGCATTGTAATGAAGGTACCATCAGCAAAAGCTGATTTTGGCTTCAGAGTTTACAATCCCGATGGTTCTGAAGCGGAGAAAAGTGGAAACGGACTCCGCATTTTGTGCAAGTACCTTTATGATTACGGGTATGCCAGGACCCGGCAGTTTTCGGTGGAAACCCTTACTGATATTGTATACGCGGATATTGTTGAGGAAGCAGAAGGGAAAGCCTTGCTAATACGGGTGGATATGGGGAAAGCAATTTTTTCATCGCGGGATATACCGGTCAATTCAGATAAACCTGAATTCATAGCACAAAATATCAAAGCAGGAGACAGGGAATTTGAAGTGAATTGTGTATCGGTTGGAAACCCGCATTGTGTTGTAATTAAACAGGATCTGGATGAGGAGGAAATACGGAAATACGGACCATTACTGGAAAACCATCCATTGTTTCCCAACCGTATCAATGTGCAATTTGCCAAAGCTCTCTCCGATCACGATGCACAGATTCTGATATGGGAGCGTGGAGCTGGTTATACCCTTGCTTCCGGAAGCTCATCCTGTGCAGCTTCCTGTATTCTTCTGAAAAGAGGCCTGGTAAAAGGGGATCTGACTATGCACATGCAGGGCGGGTCATTGAAAATTCAGATTGACGATAAATGGAATATCCGTATGACCGGTGAGGTGAGGGAAATCGCAAAAGGCATATTGGGCAATGAGTTATTGGAAGATTTAAATAAACCTTTTGCAGGCTCACACTACAACAACAATTAGTCCGTTTATTGAATATGGTATAACCCTGATTCACAGAAAACTTACCATACAAGTCTTAAAAGTTTAAAAAAAGAGGTAATTTTGAATGTACCTGTGAAGATTCGATTTGGCATATATCATCTATCTTTTAAATTGAATATTTATGAGAAACAGGCTATTATCGATTGCAGGCATGATGTCTGTGCTGGCTACATTATTGATCTCATGCGAAAAGAATTCTGATTTTAGCAAGAATGGATCAGATAAAATAAAGGTAAACAACGTGAATATGATCGGTTATGTTTCTCAACCGATTTGTGGCAGCGACCTTCATGCTGACCTGTTCGCAGGGAAGGACACCAAAGTAGGCGAGGTTATCGTTACCTTAAATGGGGCTTCGCTGAAAGTGGAATTTAATGCAATTGACGGTTGGGCATTCTCAGAGACTCATCTGTCAGTAACAAACAGCCTTGAGGAGGTTCCTTCGAACCGAAGGAGCCAATCCGATGATCGGATTATTTAAATATCATGCAACGCACAATCCGGCTGTAACAGAATATATCTACGATAATATCCCGGCAGGCAATGAAGGAGAGATTTATATTCTTGCCCACGCGGAGGTCAGACCAGTACTGCTCTGGAAGGCCTATCCCGAAGCGTACGGTGAAGCAATCCCGGGAGCGGCTGTTATGAACGTTGACTATCCTGTTGCAGGATCAACAAGTTATTTCAAAACAACAATTACAAATGGAGGCATCCTTGACGGTACCTATAATGGTTGGTGCATTGATGTTGATAATGTCATTTACAGCAACTGGGATTACCCGGTGAAAGTTATCTCAAGCTATGATCCGGATTTCAGCGGTCTCGGTCTTGTGGAAAAACCTCAGAACATGGATCTGGTTAACTGGATCTTAAACCAGAATTATCCGGGAAAAACTGCCCCGGACATGACAACTTACACCTATGGTGATGTTCAGAGAGCCATATGGGAGCTCCTCGAAGATAATTATTCTGAAAGCGGACTCGGATCCTGGTCGCCTGAAAGAGTTGGAAACATTATTGCAGAGGCATCTGCAGCTGGTGAGGGTTTTGTCCCACAATGCAGCGAAAAGTTTGCTGTTATTCTGCTTCCTGTTGATATGACTCAACCCTTCCAGCTTACTATTGCTGAATATCCTGTCGCGTGTCAGCCAGTATGTGGCAGCCCTGAGACAGCCTGGGCTGCAGGGTACGATTTTGGAGGAAGCAACTGGGCAAAGTATTTTACATTCTGCATAAATAAGTAAATTTCATTTACAGGCTAACAAAAAAGGCCCCTTACGGAGCCTCTTATATTCAAACTTTTAACTTAAAAATTATTTTTTGTCATAAACCATTGTGGATTTCATTTCGCCATTCTGACCCTGACGGGTTGATACAACGGTAAGTGTTTTTGCGTCAGTAAGTGTCCATACTTCAGTTGATTTCATTGTCATGGATTGACCATTCATGTCCATGGTTCTTGAAGTTTCAATAGTAAGCGACTTTCCGTCAGCAGACCAGTTTGCAAGAGATTTGCTGTCGCCCCTTGGTGATGTGTTAATACTCTCTTTCCCATCGAGGGTATATTTCATTGTCGTGGATGTGGACTGGCCATTCTGACCTGTCCTTGTTCTTACAACAGTCAGGAGATTAGCATCCTGTGTAGCAACAAAATTGCCACCACCCATTCTCATGCCGCCCTGGTCACCTTGCGGCTGAGTACTTTTTTCTGCATTTAAAGTCCAGGTGCCTGCAAAATTGGTTTTACCTGCCTGTGCACCGACAACCAGAGCGGCCGTCACGAATGCCAGAACGAATAATACTTTTTTCATAATTAATAAATTATTTGGTTTAAAAAATGGAGAATTCTCAAAATCATTCACGATGCTTCAACACGCTTCTTTTTTGTGCTTAAGATTTTTTAAATGTGATAACCCATCATTCACAGGGTCTTTAAATATTTTGTGTTTTGAAATAGGTCAATCCGTTAATCAATGTCATGTCATTAACCTGAAATCCGTTCGATTCAAGGAGCCTTGAGACACCCTCTCTGTCAATTTTTCTATTAGTCTTTGGGTCCAGAATATTTTTGAAACCTTTATTTAACATAGAAATTATTCCTTTCCTGTCCTGGGTAGCAGAATCAAGAAAGTAACCGATGAAGTTAGCCCCCGGCGACAAAACAAAATGTAAAACTTGTAAGAAACTATCAACGTGCTTAATCAGATTCAGCTTTTTCAGAATTACCAGTGTGGTTGTACATTTTAATTCATTTTGATCATAGTAATAATGATGCTTTGACGAGAGAACCAGTATATTCGGATCAGTTGTGAGTCCCTGCCAGCTCAGGTAACGATAAAAAGTTTTTCCACCCTCTTCAACCAGCTTTTCGATTTCAACACAATTTCTGTTCCATGTGGATGGAAGGGCAGCTCCATTGTAACTTGCATTTACTGCTCCGGAACCGGTGAAATTGACATTGTTAAACACAAAAGTGACTTTAAAATTGGTTAGAGGTAAATCATTTCATCAATCCTGGTATTTTCATACTTAGGTAAGACATTTTATATTAAAAAATGTTCAAAACTATAAGACCGAACCTCATGACATTTTAAGCAGATCAGATTTTTATTTTATTCTACCTGTTAGTAAGTTACCGGAGCTGATTTTCGGGAGCAGGGATTGCCTGAGTGAATTTGCAGGATTCACTTCAGGATAACGTATTAAAAATGTATAAAACTAAATTCCATTCTGATTGTTTATAAACAATAACACAAGAACCAACATATTTTGGATCCCTATTTTGAATAAACTAATCTTTTAACTATTAAACCCTTCCCCCAGAATGTAAAGATAAACAACTCCGGGTCTATTGTCAGGAAGGTTGTGAGGAAATTCTGAAATATGTGATGCAGTAATTATATGATAATTAACTATCTAAAATTGACCACTTGAATCTCAATGAACTTGAAAACATAATTATGGCATGATAAACGAGGAAAGTAATAATAAAGCATATAAAATTACTTCTAATTTGCAGAAAGAAATGTCATTCAGACAAGCAATTGAAAACTCCATTCCCAGTGGTATTGCTGTTATTGACAACTCAGGTAAACAAGTTTATGTCAATCAATCATTTTGCAAAATGGTGGGTTGGGATGAAAACGAGCTTTTAGGCAAATTTCCACCTTTTGCTTATTGGTCTTTAAAAGATATAGAATCCATTAATAATGCTTTACAACAAACTCTTGATAATAATGCACCTAAAGAAGGATTTGATCTTGTTTTTCAACATAAAACCGGGAAACTAATTCCTGTCAATGTTATTATTTCGCCCTTTGAGCAGGAAGATAACAAAATGTTTTTCCTTGGGAATGTGATTGATCTTACACAACGTAAGAAAGATGAAGAAGCACTAAAAGAATCGCATTTACTTCTGATGTCAAGTATTGAAAGCCAGAAAAACACCATTATTTTTTCTATTGACCGGGATTATAATTATCTGTATTACAATAAAGCCCACGGAGATGCTATGAAATTTGCATATAACAGTGATGCGAATATAGGGAAAAATTTCCTGGATTGTATTACTAAAGATGAAGACAGAAGATTGTTAAAGGAGAATATTGACTATGCTTTAAAAGGCGAATCACAATCATTTATACAAAGATTTGGCGATGTTAATCTTGACTATTATGAAGTTTCAATTAATCCAATTTTAAATGATAAGAATAAGATTTTCGGCTGTACTTTCTTAGCCAGAAATATTTCTGAACGGATACACGCAGAACACGCACTTAAAGAAAGCGAAACAAAATTTAAAGAAGTAATTGACCAGGTTAACGATGCTATTATTGTTTTTGATCAGCTGGGGGAAATAATTATTTGGAACAAGGGTGCTGAGCAACTTTGCGGATTAAAAGCTGGAGATGTCTTAAATAAAAGTATAATTGATATTCAATTTCAACTTACACCACCGCCACATAATAATAGAGCCAGGATTGAAAAAGTGATAAATAGTATTATATCACAAGGAACACCCGAAGTTTTCGAACAGATAATAGAAAGTGAAGTCATACCATTAAATTCTGATAGAAGAATAAATATTCAAAGCAGGGTGTTTCCAATTAAATTGGATGGAGATTCCCTGTTTTGTGCTGTTATCAGAGATACTACAGAAATTAACCGATACGAAAGAGAGTTACTTCGGATAAGTGCCGAAAAAGACAAATTCTACTCTGCCATTGCACAGTACCTGTATACTCCATTTAATGTGTTCAATAATTTTACAAAGTTGATGTCCGAAGAATTGGATAGCTTGCCAATTAAAGAAATCCAAAAAATGGTTATGATTATGAGCAAATCAGCCAGCAACCTTTATAGTCTTCTCGATAATCTGCTTCAATGGACAAGAATACATCAGGGGAAAATCCCTTTTGAACCACAGAAATTGAATTTCAAAAAAATAAGCCTGGAAGCGTTTTCAATACTTAAACCAAATGCAGAAGCAAAAAACATCAAAATCAATCATTTGGTGGGAGACGGGATACTTGTTTTTGCAGATATTTTTATGTTGAAAACGATTTTAAGAAATCTTGTTACTAATGCAATAATTTTTGCCAACAGCAATGGACAAATTGATATTTATGTTCAGGAAGCACCTTCCAATATAATAATTTCGGTCCGGTACAACGGAATTTCAATCACCCAGGATTATTTAACAAACCTGCTTGATTTTTCACACATTCATTCAGCATTTGGTGCACCGGAAGAAAAAGGAACAACTTTAGGATTATTGCTTTGTAATGAATTTGTAGAAAAACATGGGGGTAAAATTTGGGTAGAAGGTGAACATGGAAAGGGCTGCGAGTTTAGATTTACTCTGCCAACCTCTAACGAATAAGCAAAATACAGGAATAAATAGGAAAGAATGCTCCCTGCCAGGGCAGGTGATCGTGACAAGTCCCCGGAGCAATTTCGACCTCATCATGTTGTCAAAATAAAAAATCCCTTCATCCAATTTCTATATGTTTTGGATGGAGGGATGATTAAGAGAGCAAGCCGAATACCTACTATATCGGTTATTTCATCTTAGGAGGCGGTGGTAACTTTTTAACAAATTTTCCATCTTTGTCATAAACAAGTGTCTCAGTGGTGGTCCCTTTGACAATAACAACGTCATATGTAAGTACGTTATTTGTATTAGTACACGATGCCTCCTTAATAGTGAAACCGGCATAGTCTTTAGCAACATTGTCTGTAATAGCTTTCGGAAGATCTGCTATCTTAACAACAGTAGTAGTGGGCTTTACCTGGGTAGTAGTGGCTTTGGTCTGTGCATTGACAACCAGAGCAGCCATAATTAATACCAGAACGAATAATACTTTTTTCATAAATAATAAATTATATGGTTTAAGAACTACAAAAAACTCAACGATTTTTATGTTATAAGAAGTTGATTAAAGCTCTTCAATAATCTTGTGTAATTCTTCTTTTGTTTTGCCAAGTTTGATTTGAAGTTTTGCTAACATTTCCTCTTTCTTGCCTTCTTCAAACATCAGGTCATTATCAGTTAATACTGCAAATTTCTGTTTGAGCTTGCCTTTCAGTTCATTCCAGTTTCCTTTTAATTCTGTCGTATTCATTTTTTTGAATTTAAAATTGTGAATGGATTTTCACAATACAAATGTAAGGCAACTAATTCCTGAAAGTGTTACACGATTCCGAATAAGAGTTACATAATTCACACATCCCCCAAATCGTCAGGCTTATTATTCTTGAGCTTTTTGAAGTATGTTGGGGTAAGCCGGGTCACTTTCTTAAACCCGGGGAAGCTCTTATCAGATGGTAATTTCAGGAGAGACGGGAATAAAAGAATCCTGCATGTTATTAATTACAGGATCAAAATTGCGTAACGCATTGAATAAGAGTTACATTAGTGGAGATTAAGGGAGTCGAACCCTTGTCTTGTGACTGCGAGTCACATACTCTAACCAACTGAGCTAAATCCCCTTAAAAAGCTGTCCAAATGTAAGGGAAATCGGACAAATTTAATTAAGATTACTTGCTTTTTCAATCATTTGCATTATTAAGATATTCTATGGAAATTTGATCCGGTTGCATTTTCTTCTATTGGCAGCTTTCATAAGAATAGAAATTAATAACGGGTAACAAAAGAGAAGTATAAATGGCATACAGAGATGTTTTAAGAAACGGAATAAGGACATTTGAAGACCTTGAGAAATGGCTTAAAGGACGCAAGGCAAAAATTGATCCCAGACTAAGGGAAGTTATTGCCAAATATCCTATGAGGGTAAATACTTATTATCTCGGGCTTATAGAAAAGATGAATGACGGTATCTGGAAACAGTCAATCCCCGATGTCGAAGAGCTTCAGCACTATATGGACCTTACGGAAGACCCGCTGGATGAGGAAGGCGACATTCCCCTCGGTGGCCCCAGAACGATAGTACACAGGTATCCCGACAGGGTTTTATTGCTGGCATCAAACGAGTGTTCAATGTATTGCAGATTCTGTACGCGAAAACGAAAAGTTGGTGACGAGCATAAAAATCCTACAATGGATGATATCAACAAAGGAATTGATTACATCGCGTCTCACGAAGATATCAGGGATGTTTTAATCTCCGGAGGTGATCCTTTACTGCTTTCAAACAGGAAGATTGATGAAATTCTTGGAAAACTGTCAGTTATTAAACACCTTGAGATAATCAGGATCGGAACAAGGGTCCCGTGTGTGTGGCCACAAAAGATTATTGAAGACAAGGAATTAATTGAAGTGCTAAAAAAATATACTCCGCGTTCACTAAAACAGGCACAATTCTTTATAAACACCCACTTCAATCATCCCAATGAAATAACTGAAGAGAGCTTTCAGGCCATTAAAATCCTAAGGGAACTGGGCATTCCAATTGGTAACCAAACTGTTCTGCTCAGGGGAGTTAACGATGATACTGATATAATGAGGGACCTTGTCCACAAACTGGGCAAATTGGGAATAAAACCATATTATCTGTATTATGCAGATCTCGTTGAGGGAACTGGTCATTTCAGAACAGAAGTATCAAAAGGGAAGGAGATATGCAGAGATCTTTGCGGAGGCACGACAGGATTTCTTCGCCCCACGTATGTGGTAGATCTGCAGGGGGGAAGGGGTAAGGTTCCGGTAGATCTCGGATATTCAGACGGAATAAGTGAAGAAAAAAAGGGAGGAACTCTTACATCGGCAATCGGGCTTGGTAAAGTATATGTAAACGATCCGATTGAAAGGATAGAAGGAAAACGGTCAAGACATAATCAAAATAAGAAATAATTATTCTTATAGAGTGATCCAGAGTTTGGAGTGATTTAAGTTAACTCTAAGTACTCCGGGCATTGCATGCACTTTTAAATCAAAAGTGAGACTATCTTCCTGAATTAAGTTTCGGGATAAATGTATATCCGATCAAAGCCATGGTTTGCTTTCCAGCCCTGATACCCAGATCGAAACTGCCATTTCCAACATACCAGCTGATCCCCGCCAGAAAAAACGGGGAAATTGAGGAAGTTGAAGTTCCTTCAACAGAGTAATTTGTCCACGCTAATTCCCCCCCGATGTTAGGACTGATCCTGTATTTCTGTATCGGGAAATATACTTTGCTCGACAGGCCGATATTTGAATTGTATGTCGCCCCTTCAGCTTCTGTGTTCCCCACAGCAAATCCTGAAAGGGAAAGGGCAAGATCCCACTTGTTACGGAGCATAAAAAATCCAAAGCGGGCGTTGAGGCCCATGTTTATATTCTTATAGGTATCAAACTGTTCCTGAAATCCAATATATACAAATAAAGGGTGTTGGGCTATATTTGACGGCGAAGAAACAGGTCTTCCTGTAATTTGTTTTTGATCCGGATCCCAATTATCGATCAGTAAAGCTTTCTCCCTGTTCAAACCCCACAATTCCCTTTTTGTACCATACCTGACCAGAATGAGCGACTCCTGCCAGGATCCTGTAATTTTATCCATTATCGCTGACTTACCAGCTTTTGAAAGAGAACTATAGCTTTCACCAGCCGATAATTCGAGCTGTCCGCTCGCTGTGAGGCCGGCAGCCGAAAAATAGACCTTGTATTGAGGAAGTACTTTTGCTCTGAACGATTCAATCTTTTCCGCAGAGCCCTGGGAATAGGCTGATTGGAATCCTGATGCAAGTATTAATAATATTATAAATGACTGTTTCATCTGTTTTAATTTCTGGTTCCAAAATAAATGCTTCGTCCGATAGACATACCGATTATCGTTGCCATATTTTTTGACAATGGCGCCTGCCCGTCCCAAAAGATGTCCCAGCTCGATCTGGTCCTTTTACTCATAAAGCTGAAGCCAACTGATATTTTGCCATAGATTGCATTCGATTTATTGGCAAAGCTCCCGTTGAGTCCAAAACCTGCGACAAAGATCTTCTTTCTCTGATAAATAGATATTCCGAGGTTGTAGGAGGTGTTGCCCGATGCTGAGGATAATCCAACATCCACAGCCGCGTTTGAGGATTCGGATAAAAAGTATCCGAATCTGGAGTTAATACTCGTAAAAGCTGATGATATCATACCTCCCGTGTAGAGCATCATACTATTGCTTTTTATTGCAGCAGGAACACCTGACTGAGCCGTTGATAATGCCTTCGTTTGCGGTGTGCCTGTTTTGCCTTTAATGGACGCTAACCGTTTCTCGAGGTATTGTTTTGCTTCTTTCTGTTCCGGATCATTTCCTGTGGTTTTCATAGCAGTCTCAACCGCCCATGCTGATCTGTCGTACAAGCCTGTTTTCTCAAGAGCGATGCTGTAACCAACATACGGTAAGTACTCGGCTGGATACAGGGTTATAATTTCCTCAAAGAGTCCAATCGCCTGCAGGTAAGATCCCTGGGCCGTCAGCTTGTTTGCCCTGTTGAAATTCTCAACAACCTGGTCGCCTGTCAATGTGACACCGGACGGGAGTTTCCTTTTATACTTTTCAGATAATTCACCGGCTTTCGATGAAATCCATAATGGTGCGTTGATATTAACCGGTCCGTTAAGAAGCTCTGAGGCGAGCTGATCATAGCCCATCAGTTTATAAACACCGGATAGAAAGTAGACCGGTTCGGGGTTATCTGCTTTCCTTCCCCAGATCCGGTCGAAACGTGCAAGGGCAGCATCACTAATACCGTTGAGGGCCAGTGCATAGGCATATTCTGAATTCAGCGAAATGTTAAGTGAATCTTTTGAAAGAAGTTGGGCATAGACAATCAAAGCCATGTTAAAATCTTCAGTAAGCAGCATTACCCTTGCATTCTCAAGCGTTATATTATCATTCTCCGAAGGTTCGGAAATCCCTGAACGCTGGCCCTGCGCATAAGACTCTGACGGGACAGCGGACAGTAATAAAAGGCATAAACAGATATGCAGGATTACCAGCGCTGAGGATTTCAATCCGGGTGATATGGTATTAACCATGGATATTTATAAGTTTAGTTTTCCTGGAAGGAATAATTAATATTTTCAATAATATCTGTAAACCTTTGCTCAAGGTTCTTCTGAATCTCAGCTTTGGCCTGTTTGATATAATTGGCCAGTTCCTTGCTGTCATCTTCCATCCGGCCGGCAAGATTCTTTCTCTCCTTTTCAACACCGGAGATCTGTTTTTTCAGGGAGGCTATTTCACCTTTATATTTCTTGGTATCTGACTGGTACTCTTCAAGTTTACTTTTTAAAGGGTCGAGTTGTCTGCTAAGTTCTTTATCTGCCGCCACAACCTCTTTAACTTTGACGTTCCACTTTTCAATAAACAGGGAGGTTTCTTTAATTTTATTCATATGCCAGACCAGCATCTCCGTTGACGGGGAAATATAAATCGAGGTATTGTCATTTATCTTAAGATCTTTTGGATTGACAGGGGCAGAAACAGGATTTGCCGACGGGTCAGCCTTTGCTGATTTAATGTTCTGGCTTACATCATTGTAAGCATTACCTGCTGCCTGTGTTCTTTCACTGCTTATCTTTTCCATTTCTTTAGCGATACTTTCGCCCTCTTCACGGAATTTCTCCTTTGCCTTGCCATAATTTTCCCTGTATCCGATTAGTTCCTTCTTCAATTCAAGGATTGTGGAAGAATAACTTTTTGAATCAGCATTCTTTTTTCCCATCAAATCATTTTCCGCCAGGGTTAACTGGGTTCTGAGACGTTTTTCGGAATCTTTAAGGTCGCTGATCTTTTTGTCCCATTCTGTCATTGCAGACTTCAGACTTTCAAACTCTTTTTCATGAAATGTGATCAGGTCTTTAACAGGTATCACATAACCCAACGCCAGGCCTTCATTAACCGGATCAGCCACCTCGTTAATTGATTCTTTTTGTACGACAGGATCAGGCGGAACTTGCAGTGGCTTTTCGGTAATTACCGGTTTCTTTTCAACCGGTTCTTTGATTGTGGTTTTTTGAGATAATGCAAAAAGGTTTGCAGAGGAGGCATTCTGAACTCCGCCAGCAATTTTCATTGCATCTATGATCGTTTGTGAAACATTTTGTTCCGAAAGGTTCTTCGTTGAATTTTCGCTCAGGTCAAATTGAACCGGTGAACTCTTGATAACATCAATTATAAGTTCATCGGAAAGCTTTGCCTTCACCATTTTAATAATTGAGTTATTTGTAAGTGTATCAGTGTTTTGACCGTAAACAATGATCACCATGAATAACCCGAATATTAATGCAGATACTCTTTTTTTCATATTCTGTTTCGATTTAATGTTTTACCTGGTCCGATTTTAATGGTTGTCTCTTCATTGCCTCCTTCATGGCCAGGATTACTTCAGATGAGACATTTTTTTCAGATAGTTCTATCATTGAGTCGACACTCAGGTTGAAATCTACCTTCGAGCGGCTTATTATATTTATTATTACACCATCTGAAAGTTTGTCATTAACAAGGGTTATTATGCTTGAATTCGTAAGAACTTCAGCCGGCTGACTGACAACCGGCGAAGTTGGCGGCACTTTGTTTTTTCCGATTGCCTCATTTAGTCCTACTATCCGAACAAGGAGCTTGTTCTCGGGATTGAATACGATAAGGCCGTCGAAAAATAAAAGCTTACCGCCTATCTTGTCTGTAATTACCGTCTTTTCAGAGTTTTGGATCGAAAACACCATGTTATCAGTGGAAAAATAAATTCTGCCGGTTGAAGGATCTGCAGTCAGAGACCTTATGGTTTTATCTTCAGGCAATGATGCCAGCGCCTTGATCTCCCTGTTTTCAGGATTATATTGAAAAACAGTATTTCCATTTGTAAAAAGTATCATTTTACCAAGTTCGACTACCGAGTAAATCGGCTTTGGTACTTCAAACAATTTTGAATATTTACCACCGTGTGCAATTACATACAAAGCCTGCTTTGGTTTTTCACTGTTCCTGTCAAAAACGTACATTACATATTTGCCGGCACTTATTCCCATGTTGGTACCTGGCAGAGTGTAAAGCCGTGAAAGATTCCCGGGCGAATCGAATACACAAAGCTCATTGTTGCGGATTGTCATCAGCAGACTATCCGGCGTAAATGCAAAAGAGCCGATATTGCCGGCAACCTTTTTCCCGAGAGGTTTAATGCCTCCCCAGCCTAAAAGATAAAACTGGTCCCTTGTTGAAAGGAGCAGGAGTTGTCCTGAAGTTATTCCGACAGCATTAATAAACCTGCCCGATGGATTAATCTCATCAACCATTGAAGGGGTCAGCAACACTTCAAAGCGCAGGGAATCTTCCTGTAACAGCGATGCGTTTACCTTGAGGAAACAGGCTATGAAGAGTAATGCTGTAAGTATTTTTCTGATTGTTTGCATATCTTTTTTATTTTTTACCGATTGAGGAGCCGGTGGACCAGGCATCAATCAAGGATTGCCCGCCCTGTGTCATGATTTCATAATCCTGTTGCACTGCCGCTCCGGAAGGGAGACCCGATTTGATCTCAATCTTTCCAATGGAAATACTTCCTTTTCCAAGTGCGTTACCGGCTACATCTCCCAATTTCTTTGTAACAATGTCACCTGCGACATCCATAAGAATTTCCTGGCCGCTTTTTTTATTTAAGACTCCGGATATGACATCAACCCCAACAACGGCAACATAACCCCCCGAAATAAAACCTGCAGTAAACTTGAGGGCATCTGTGCCCAATCCGATCATTTCCGGAGTTGTCCAGAAAGGAGCCTCTTCAAGTTTGAAGTTGGACTCATCAAGACGATTATCAGGGATTGTTTTCAGATTAAGAGCATTAAGCCGTTCGATCTCTTCGATGGTCAAAGGCGCGCTTCCCATTACGGGTACTGTACTAACAGGCACATCTGCCGGTTTTTTGACTTCGGTCTCATCGGTTTTACCTGGTATGTCCACTACTCCGGCTTTACCAGTGAGGTCCACCACGCCTCCCTGTTCCGGTTTTTCAAACCTGATTGTCTGATCGGCATAGAATTTATCGAATTCAGGATCACCTGTTGAGGGAATATTCTGGTATGGAATCGTAATTGGCCTGTCGACATTCATTCCCATAGATTCCATCTTCTGAGTATAATCGTCGATCCAGTTTTCAATAGCTTTACTCGGATGGGGAGAGAAGAAAGCATTTCCCTGTGTCAGTCCATCGATGGAAACACTTCCGGGGGCAAAATTGTCGGCCGGCATTACGATATCGGAGCCGGAACATGCAGTTACAGTATAGAAAACGGCGCAGTCGCCAATATACTGGCCCTGTGCGTTTAGTACCGGCTGTGATACTCTGATTGCCAGTATCTGCTGTCTGAGCGATTCACAAGAACCCTTGTCAGGCAAAAATGGGATGTTAAATGTTGGAATGGTGGGAATGCTTGCTCCGCATGGACCTGACGTTGTTAAAGTGAATGAGAATGTCCATCCCTGGGCATTTGTCGTGAAAGTAAAGCCGGTCAATGCAGTTACCAGTATTATAAGGAATATCAACCTTTTTCGTTTCATCTTAAAGCATGTTATATGGTTTTCAGGATTTCCGGATAGTCTGGTGATTTCAATTTATCCGGTGCGATAAAAATAGTATTAGTACCGATACATATTACATTGCTGAGTCCTTCTTCGTTTGTAATTGAACAAAACTTTATTAACAGGGCGTCAACGCCTGAATGCACGGAGCATCACACAGAATGATGTTAATAAATATCAGTGCCAAAAGGTACTTTTAACCCGGTTTAGTGGTCCGTTTTGAGGGCGGAAATTAATAAGCCCGGAAGATTTTAATTTCAATGTGAACCGGATAAAGCCAATAGGTCAATTCATTTTTTGAGAGGGGACCAATGCTCAGATCTCATTCACTGTAGTGATGTTCTTATTGAACATAGAACATAAAACTTTGTATTATTATTAAATTTAAAAAATGAAAGCGACTGAAAAAGTGCTGGTGATGATTGTTACAGCCCTGGTATTACTTAGCTTCAAAGGCACCCTGGAAACAGATTTTAAAACTGCAAAGCATAATAATCAACAAACCCTGGATAAAATAAGCGGATATGAGTCGGTTAATGGAATCAGGATGTATTACGAAACGTATGGGAAAGGCGAACCGCTTGTTCTGATTCACGGAGGTGGATCAACGATTCAGACCACTTTTGGTAAAATAATTCCGGACCTCTCAAAAGTCAATAAGATCATTGCTGTTGAATTACAGTGTCACGGACACACCAGCGACAGGAATTCTCCTGAAAGTTTTGAGCAGGATGCCGATGATGTGGCTGCCCTATTACAAAAGCTTCATATTTCCAGAGCATCTTTATTTGGATTCAGTAATGGTGGAAATACTGCAATCCAGATTGCCGTTCGCCATCCTGAAATTGTAAACAAGCTAATACTTGCATCAACATTTTATAAAAGAGAAGGCTTACAGGAAGGGTTTTTTGAGGGATTGAAACAGGCGTCAATAAATGATTTGCCGCAAGCTTTAAAGAGTGCATTTCTTCAAATTAATCCTGACACCAGCAGTTTACTGACAATGTTCAACAAAGACAGGGAGCGGATGCTGGAATTTAAAGACTGGAGCGATGAAGCAATCAGTTCAATAAAAGCGCCATCATTAATCATTTGCGGAGATCATGATGTTGTAAGGTCGGGTCATGCAGCTGTAATGTCGGGACTAATTGAAAATTCAAGATTACTGATACTTCCTGCTACGCATGGTTCCTATATTGGTGCTGCCGAGATTGAGAATCCGGATATTAAAATGATTGAAATGACCCTCCAAATAATTAAAGTATTTTTATCAGGGAAGAATCAGTTTTAATAAATTCCTTAAAGCCGATGAAAATAAATGACTTTAAACTGGAACGCTATTTTGCAGAATATGAATTTAAGGCAAGATATTTATTAAGTTCATCAGATTGCGAAAGTGTTGAATTGTCCGGGCTTCTTCAAATGGCAGATCCCGAATGTCTGAAGTTATGGAATAATTTGAAGTTGAGCTATACCGATACAAAAGGCCATCCTTTACTCAGGAAGGAAATCTCTAACCTCTATAATGAAATTAAAATTGAAGATATTAATGTTTTGGTCCCGGAGGAAGGAATTTTCGTTGCGTTAAATGTTATACTGAATCCCGGGGATCATGTAATTGTTCCCGACCCGGCCTATCAATCGTTATATGAAATACCAAAGGCAATCGGGTGTGAAGTTACAAAATGGCCTGTTTATCTCGAAAACCATCAATGGAATTTAGACATAAACTTTTTACAGAAAAGCATAAAGAAGAATACAAAACTCATAATTATAAATTTCCCGCACAATCCTACCGGATTTATTCCTGAACCAGGTGATTTCAGGAACATAATTGAGATTGCAGAAAGGAATAAAATTTATCTTTTTTCGGATGAGATGTACAGATATCTTGAATTCTCAGAATCCCATTCTTACGAATCAGCATGTGATTTACTTGAAAATGGTATTGTCCTTTCCGGTCTTTCCAAGTCATTCGGATTGCCAGGATTGAGAATTGGATGGCTTGCCTCCAGGAATAAAGATCTGATGAAGAAAATCGAGGATTTTAAATATTATACAACAATATGCAACAGTGCTGTAAGTGAAATTCTTAGTATCATTGCTCTTAGAAATAAGGACCAGATTATCAGGAGTAATCTGAATCTTATAAAGGAGAATATAAAAATCGCTAAAGAGTTCTTTGCAAAGCAAAATAACTACCTCACCTGGATTGACTCCAGAGGAAGTTCAGTTGCTTTTCCTTTGTTAACAGAAAGTATCTCAGCAGATGATTTCTGTAAAAAGTTGATCGAACAGAAAGGCATAATGTTGTTACCAGGCAGTTTACTTAATTATCCCGGGAATCATTTCAGGATTGGTCTTGGCAGGAAGAACTTCAAAGTTGTGCTTGAAGAGTTCGGGTCATTTTTCCCATTACTTGGTTTTGACAATAAGATGATTTAACTTTGATAATGAAATAAATAAACCTCAGACAAAAGGTCTGTGGTAATTGCAATTTATAGTTTGCAAATCCTGAGATGAAAAAAACTGCCTTCTTATCATTATTGGTATTAATTGTTGCCTCTTCATTAAGTTATAGCCAGGCAAAAAAAAATTCAACGGTTACTTCCGGGAATTTAAAATTCAAATTATTAAATATTACTGAGCTTAACGATGGAATAGGCCTCAACCAGATAAATGTTGATTTTTCAAAACATGTATTTAACTTTTCTTCCATCTGTGGCATCGGTTTAGCTAGAAATATAACTGGTGGTATCGGTGCCGGAGTTTCATTTTACAACGGAGGTACGCTTGTTCCGCTCTTCGCAGATTTCCGCTATTTTAAATACATTGGAACGACAAAAGTTTTTGTTTTCGGTGAGGGTGGAATACTCTTAAATTCTGTCAAAAATACTGGTGGTAACATTAAATTTGCGGGCCCTGGAGTTGGAATGGTTTTACCTCTGAGCAATAATCTTTCTGTTAGTTTAGGTGCAGGCTTGCTTACACAATTCAGGGAAGATAAAAGTCATGACAGTTTCGTCATGATAAAGCCGGGGATGATCTATTTGTTTAAGAAGAATTGATGTATTATGACACCGCAATTGTGGTGGTTTTGGGAAGAAGCGGCGATTCGCAAACAGCATTTTGTCAATGCAGGGCATCCCGCTGCGAATCGCCGACTTCTTCCCATCCCACTCCCGCTGGTAAAATGTCTGCTCCCGAATGAGCCTGAGCGTGGGCCATATTGCGCGAAGGGAAAAGGCGAATGAGGGATCATCTTCTTTATTTGTTGCCAGCCAGTTATCCTAAGCGCCTTCAGATGTTATGAACACAAGCAGGAAGCAGGGGCAGGGAGGGGAAATATATAATGGCATATCAGATAAAAAACAAAAACTACGATAAATGAAAGAATTGTGAAGATGATGTACATGGACACCTTGCCAGATGCAGGCCAAAGGTTACTATTGGCAGTTTTTTATCAGAATGTAATAAAAGCCTATCCCCTTTTTGTAATCCTCTATTTTATTACGTTCATCCAAACCATGTATTCTTGCCATATCTTCTGAGGTGACAACAATCGGAGCAAAATTGTATATGTTTTTGCTGATTTCAATATATTTCCTGCTATCAGAGGCAGCCAGTAATAATGTCGGAGCGACTAACGCCTCAGGATAAACCTGCCGTATAGTTGTATGGATTGTCCTGAAACCCGGAACATCAACCGGCGAGACAGGAGCGGGTTCTCTGAAACCTTGCAGTTTAAGACTCCTGACCCTGTCGTCTGAAATTATGGTTTTTAGATGCTCCATTACATCATCTGAAGTTTCCCCGGGCAATGTCCTGAAATTAACAACGGCTTCTGCTTTAGTCGGAATAACATTATCCTTCACACCTGCATTGAAAATTGTTGGGGCTGTCGTTGTCCTGACAAGAGCATTTGAGTTTTTGCCTCCCTGATAAATCTTTAAAATAACACTTTTAAATAGCCATTGGTTGGCAAAAATTGCCCTGGCATAAAACGGCATTTCCGGACCTATATAGTTTATGAAATCGTTAACAGGCTCTGAAATATTGGCTTTCATCTGGTTACTTACTATATGGTCCACGGCCTTACAAAGGATTGTTATGGCTGACTCTTTTCCTGGATATGCAGAATGGCCTCCTTCCATCTCAGCTGTCATGCTTACAGACAAATATCCTTTTTCCGATGTCCCGATAAGGGCAACGGGTTTACTTATCATAGGCACCATTCCAAGAGTTACAGCATATCCTTCATCCAAAACAAATTCTGCATCCACTCCTCTTTCCTTTAGGGCAGCTGCAATTACTACGGCTCCCCTCGAGCCAAGGAGTTCTTCATCATGACCAAATGCAATATAAATTGTTCTCTCCGGCTGAAAATTCTCAGCAAGAAGTCTCTCAACAGCCTCCATGATTGAGATCATCGCAGCTTTATCATCGAGAGTCCCCCTTCCCCAGATAAACGTACCATCATTCTCACCGGAAAATGGCTGTTTCGTCCATGAAGCTGTTTCACCGGCAGGAACAACATCCATATGTGCCGTCAGAATAACCGGTTTTAGTTTTGTGTCTTTCCCTTCCCAGGTATACAAAAGACTAAGGCCGGAAAATGTCTCTTTTTTTAATTTTGTATGTATTAAAGGGTAAGCCTCAGAAAGGAATTTGTGAAATCCTTCAAAAGCGGTTGTATCAATGGGCGAGCTTATGGCATATGAAATTGTCGGAAATTTTATTGCTTCGGACAAATGCGCAACACTTTCATTCCCAAAAACAGGTATTGAAGCAGTTTCGGTTTCTATCTGCAACGATTTGAATGCAAATGTTCTAATGACTATGATAATTAAAAGGGTGATGAATAATATTAACAGAAACCAGAGAATTTTTTTCATCTTTTTATGATTATAATAATGTGTAATAAATCGTAGTCAATTCAATAAAGAAATGCTGCTGCATTAATCACTACCTTAGGTCTTAATTTGTAAACTTATTAAATAAATGAAATGATAACAATTAAATTATTATCAATTACACTGGTTGTTTTAACATTGGAGTCTCATGATTCGGGGCATTAGAAAAACAGGTATTGATGCCGGGAATATTGATTTCCTTATATTATCACATGAACACGGTGATCATACAGAAGGGATCTCCGGTTTTGCCAGGTTTAAGAAAGGCATTATTGTTATTATACTATTCCTTAAGTTGACTTTGGTTGGAAGCCAATTTTATTTCTTAAATTAGATTTTTCACATTTCATCAAACAGATAGTCCTAAGCAGGATCTGATATGAAAAATTTAAAGAACTTTTATACAAGCCCATACTTTTTATCTTTAATTCCATTCATCATAATTATATTACTAATCCAAAACGGCTTTAAAAGGTATTTACTTGAAATCGAGAGTTCTATCCTACTATCAAAAAATAATTATTATTGGTTTGATGACCTGAACAATGATGGTTCATCCGAAAAAATATTGACTTTTTATCAAAATACCACAACAGGAATAACCATAAGTAATGATAGTGGTGTAATTGACCAATGGAATTTTACCGGGAACTTTAATTTTTTTCTGAAGGAATGCTTGTTTATCACAGGAGATAAAGATAATAACGGGAGAAAGGAAATATACGCTTTCACCCTTTCAACCGATTCGATCTTGCTGCATTGCATTTCAGATTTAAATAACCCTGAACCTTCGCTTAAGAATCGGCTTATAGCTATTGCCGGTCCGGGATTAAAAACCCCTGACCCTTTTATTATTCCTGCTGAAATGGAGGATCTGGATAATGATGGAATAAAAGAACTGATTTTCGGCATTAGTAGCGGATTCTCTATATATCCCAGAAATGTATTTGCCTATTTCATATCAAAAGATTCGCTTGTGGTTTCACCGGAATCATCTTATTTCATTCAGGAGATATTGCAATCTGATATTACCGGTGATGGGAAAAGAGAAATAATGCCATACGGCTATGCAACTTCCAATGTCAGTCCCGAAAAGGCAAAATATCATGACTGCAGTTCATTCCTGATGATACTTGACCAGAATCTGAAATTCCTTTTTAATCCTATAGAATTCAATGGCAAGTACAGCGGATTAAAACCGTTTATCAGAGAGACGGAACAAGGGAATTCTCTTGCCATGCTCTACACTCCCCGGGCAGCACAAACCAGTTCAACAATCTATTATGCAACTCCTGATGGACGCATTACTGACACCGTACAATTAAATTTTCATGCTTTAACCTGTTTAAACACAACAATCAGAAATAACAGGAAAATGTTTCTCATAGTTAAATACAATTATGGGATCGGACTTTTTAATGACAATTTTGAGCTAATTAAGGACCTGCTGATTAAAGATGTCAACAGAATTATCCAGAAAGATTTTGACATGGATGGTACAAATGAAATTCTATTAGTCGATTATAAGAAAAGCAGTGTCACTATTTACCGGGAAGGGCTTACTCATCCTGCTGCCGCAACTATAATACCTGATGAAAACAATTTGTATCTCATATCTATTAAGTATAATCTCAATTCTGATCCCATCATTTCAGTTCAATCAGGTCAAAATCACTTCATGATGAGGTACAAACAAAATCCCGGCTATCCTTATTACTATTTGTTTTACTTAGTAATATATCTGGGTGTTCTTGGCTTTGCCTTAACAATAAAGAATATACAAAAAAATCAGCTGAGAAAAAAATATGACAATGAAAAAAAAATATCTCAACTTCAGCTGGCATTAATCAGAAATCAATTAGATCCCCATTTCACACTAAACGTCATCAACTCTATAATATATTCGATAGATAACTCCAACAGGGATCAGGCCGGCGATCAGCTTCGGAGGTTTGCAAACCTTTACAGAAATCTGCTTCTCTCAGCGACTTCAATACAAAGGAGTATCGAAGAAGAATTGAATTTTTGCAATGATTACCTGATGTTTGAAAAAATGAGATACGGAGAAAAATTCAATTACAAAATATTCGTCTCCGATGATGTAAACAGAAACACATTAGTCCCCAAACTGTTAATTCAGCTTCATGCGGAAAATGCGGTTAAACATGGACTTGCAACTTTGAAATCGGGCGGGATTATTAATATAAATTTAAAAAATGTCGGAAATGACTTATTGATTGAAGTTATTGATAATGGGATTGGAAGAGAAAAAGCCAGGAATCAGATAAAGATGACAACGGGCAAGGGCCTTGAATTAATGAGTGAGCTTTATCTGATTTACAATAAGTATTACAATGAAAATATAAGTTCTGAAATTGTTGATCTTTATCATGAGAACGGACAGCCAGCAGGTACTAAGGTTATTATAAGAATAAGTAAACAAAATGAAAAAGAGTGAACTAACAAGATCACTTATTTCAGTTGCAATTGTTGATGATGAGGAACACTGCATAAAATCGTTGGAACAATATCTAAGCAATGATGCGAGGATAAATATTATTGCAACTATAAAAGATCCCGCTACGGCCATTGAGCAGATCCTGGAAAAAAAACCGGACTTGCTTTTTCTTGATATACAAATGCCCGGAATGAATGGATTTGATATACTGGAGGTATTGAATAAGACCAGTGTGAATCCATTCGTTATATTCGTAACAGCTTTTGAAGATTACGCAGTCCAGGCTATTCGGGCATCAGCCTTCGACTATCTCCTGAAGCCTGTCGACAAAGCAGAATTGGCTGTTTCAGTCGAAAGAGCTATAAATAAGATATATCAGGAGGAATATGAAAATAATTATTCAGCCTTGCTGGCCCATACATCAGAAAAAAGGATCCGGTTTAACACTGCCGGCGGATTTATCATGATTGATCCTAAGGAAATTATTTTTATTCAGGCTGACTGGAACTATTCGGAAATTCATATAAATAAAGATAAACATGAACTTGTGGTTATAAACCTTGGGACGATAGAGAATCTTCTTCCAAAAGGAGATTTTGCCAGAATAAACCGTTCGGTTATAATTAATCTGAAATACCTTGATAAGGTTTTGCGCGGGAAGCGTTTATGTATTCTGAAGAAGGATGATGATACTTTCACCTTCAGGATTCCTCTCCGGAGAATCAGAGATCTGGAAGAAAAACTTTAATCCTGTTAAAATTCGTTAATTAATTCATTCTGTATCTGGAATGGGATAAAAATTGATATAGAATGAACTCGTTTTTCTCATCGAAAAACGAAGGTTTATCATAAAAATCCGTGGTTTCCTTTTATCGATTGATCATTTACCTGTTACTGCAATTAAGTTCAATAAATTTCGGCAATTGAATGAAATAATCATTGATGACGTTTACCAGGATTCAGAAAAAGTATCAACTGTAAAAGCATAAACTAAAGCGGCTCCTGAATTTAAACTGGTGCTTCAGCGAAAAAATATTCATCCATAAAAATGATGAAAACGCGTTTGCCAGTTTAAGTGAAAATTAAGTCCCCACTTAATGTGATTTCCCCTGAAGGAGCCGCTTATTTTTACGAATGGATAAACTTCTTCCCCATGAATGTTCGTTACACTTATATTGACGGGACAGGCGCCTTGACGTCGCAAAACAATAATGCCGGTTTAAGTGCCGGCATCCGGGTTGCTCCGTCAGAGCTTCCCAATGATTTCAAAAGTCAAACAACCCTGTGAACTGATGATGCTAATGTGGGAACTTTTTTCTTACCTTTGAATTAGATGTTGCGGCGAGACAATGGCAAATATTCCGCCATTTTTTACCAAGGCGACGAAATGCCAGATACTTATTATGGGGAACTTAGACTATGCTAAGAAAATTCATTGAACAATATACCAGAGTTCCGGACGATGAATGGCTAATTATAAATGAGGCATTTGAGAGAAAACTGTTTGCAAAAAATGAAATTATTCTTGAAGAAGGTTCTATTTGCAGGTATTTTTACTTTTTACAAACAGGATTAATACGTTGCTATACCATTTTTGATGGAAATGATATTACAAAGTATCTCACTGTTGCTCCGTATTGTTTTACTTCAATAGAAAGCTTTACGAAGCAAAAACCGGCAGAAGAAAGCATTCAAACAATTGAAGAATCATTAATTTGGTTTGCTACTACTAATAGACTGGAACGACTAAAAATACTCAATTCCTGGAATGAATTTACAAAAAAGCTATTACATGAGGTTCAACAATTTACCAGAGACTCACTTCTGGAAATAAAAACCAAAACAGCTGAACAGCGATATAAGGAACTATTGATTAATAAACCAGAAGTCGTACAACGTATACCTCTAAAATATTTATCTAGTTTTTTAGGTGTTGCACCTCAATCATTAAGCAGGATAAGAAAAAATCTTACAAAAAAAAATTAATTAACCCAGGTGAAGTATTTTTAAGCTTCGATTGAAGAATTTTGTCCTGCAATACTTTACTTTAGAATCCAATGACTAGTTTAAAAGGCAGGATAATTAATTTCGTACTGAGGGACGGACACTATTTCAGAGGAAAATTAAAAAAGGAGAAAATTACCCTCAATACTTCTATCATCGAGTTTAGGCAGCATTGTGAAAGAGGGGCACAAAAACATTCAAATATTCTAAATGAAATAACCATTCAGGAACAAATAATTAACAATATAAAATCAGAATGGATAATTCCTGAAAGTGCTAATTCGGAGAAACTTATTTTATATGTACATGGTGGTGGATATGTAAGCGGCTCTTGCACCGATCACAGGAGATTTGTTTCCAAATTCGCAAAAATCACTGGCATAACCAATTTAATTTTCGAATACAGGTTGGCTCCTGAGTACCCATTTCCAGCTGCTTTAGATGATTCTGTAGAAATATACCGATGGCTATTATTATCTGGATTTGAACCCAAGAATATTGTCATCGCTGGCGAGTCAGCTGGTGGTGGCTTAACATTGGCTATTCTGCTTGCACTTAAAGAGCGTAATATTCCTCAACCTAAGGCTGCTGTTGCTATATCGCCATGGACTGATTTAACTTGCTCAAGTGATTCTTACCTCACAAAAAATAAAGTATCTCCCGCCCCTTTAAATTCCTGGAATGTATTTAGCCACTATTATGTAGGCGACAATCCTGGAACAAATCCATTGATATCGCCACTGTTTGGAGATCTTAAGAATTTACCTTCAATTTTTATAAACTCCGGTGTTGATGACGAGTTATACGAAGACGGTGAAAAGTTTTATTTAAAGGCGAAGGAATCAGGGGTGGACATAACTTTTCGAGCCGGAGAAGGAATGGTGCATTGTTACCCCTTGTTAGCCCCAATGTTTCGGGAAGCTACTGAAGCCATGAATGAGATTGTATTGTTTATTAGAAAACATCTAATGTAAAAAAATTAGAAATGATAAATTTCAAATTTGGAGATATAAACCAAAACTATTAATTGATAAATATGAAAGTTACTGCATTTGTTGGTAGTGCGCGTAAGAAACACACTTATAATGTTTCTGAAAAATTCTTGCAAAAATTACAATCACTTGGAGATGTAGATTATGAAATAATTATGTTAGGGGATAATGACTTGAAAACTTGTAAAGGCTGCATGCTGTGCTTAAATAAAGGTGAAGAGTTGTGTCCAATGAAAGATGACAGAGATAAACTGATTGAAAAAATGAATAATTCTGATGGAATTATATTCTCATCCCCTAACTATTCATTTAACGTATCCGGTCTCATGAAAATATTTCTTGACAGACTTGGATTCATTTTTCATCGTCCGCGCTTTTTTGGGAAAGCGTGGACCAGCATAGTAGTTCAGGGGTTTTACCGTGGGAATAAGATAGTTGATTATTTCAACTTCCTTGGGAAAGGCCTTGGCTTCAATGTTGTGAATGGTAGTTGTTTAAACTCACTTGAACCGATGACTGAGAGAGACCAGAAAAAAATTGACGGGATAATTGATAGACAAAGTAAAAAATTCTATTCAACATTAATAAAGAGAGAATACCCGATCCCATCCTTTTTCAAATTAATGATGTTCAGAATGGCCAGGACAAGTGTAAAGTTATTACTTGACGAAAGCTGGAGAGATTATACTTATTATAAAAACAATGGTTGGTTTGGATCCAATTATTATTATCCTACACAATTAAATCCCATTAAAAAATTAGCTGGTAATTTCTTTGATTTTGTGTTCACCCGGATTTATGGGAAAAAAGTTAGAACAGATCAGGTAGTCTCTGACTGAATTGCGGATCAATTTAAGAGGTAATTCTATTTATAAATAATCCATTATGAAAGTAGCAGTTTTAGGATCAACAGGATTCGTCGGTAAAATACTAATTCATAAAGCAATTGCTGCAGGCTACCAGGTAAAAACTCTGGCAAGAAATCCTGAAAAACTTGCAGATATCAGTGATAGGATTGAAATAATACAGGGAAGTGTTTTCGATCCATCAGCTGTAGAAGCAACAATTGAAGGAACAGAGGTCGTTCTTTCAACTATTGGTCCTCCCCAGCGTAATCCGGGCAATCCGGAGCAGTATGAAAAAGCCATGAAAGACATTGTCAGAATTATGGATAAACATAGGATTAAACGCTATATTCATATCGGAGGTGCGGGACATGCTGGCGGGGAAAATGAAAGCTGGCCACTAAAGAGACGATTTTTGAGATTATTACTTAGCCTTTTCAGTAAACCAATTCTAGTTGCAAAGCAGCTTGAATGGGAGGTACTAAAGGCATCAGACCTTGACTGGACTCTCGTACGACCTCCAAGAATTGCTAATGAAGAAGCTAAAGGAAATTTATCAGCAGATGAGAAAAATCTTAAAAGTTTAAAAGTTACAGTGGGAGATCTTACGGATTTTATTTTAGAACAAACAACTTCAAAGAATTGGATCAGAAAAGCGCCTTTGTTGTCTTCTCCTGGAAATTAGATGTTATGCCACCAGGGTCGCTGGTCACATTTACTCCGATTGTTGTTGGTCTTATTAAGATTCCAGAAATTTTCTACCTTTAGCTTAAGATCTTTTATCAACATAAAAATAAATCAATTCCAAGCATCATGAAGAAATTATCTATGTTATCTGGTTTAATTATAGTTGGTTTGTTATTAAACAGCTATAAAAATGATTTTCTCCAGATGAATCCTCAAAACACGGATTTACCCAAAATGGATCTTCACTTTCATTTAAATTATGAAGGACAATCATTAGCTAACGCTGGCCTGGTTTATGAAAAGGCTTCTACTCTCTCAAAAGAAAGAGGTGTTGTTTTCGGAATTGCAGAAGAATTCGTTAATGACAATATCAAAATCAATGACAGTCTAACGATTGATCGTATTACATTAGCTAAGAAAAATTCTCTCTATTTAGCTTTACAGGTAAGTCGACGGGATTGGCTTAATATATTTTCAAAGGAGGTCTTAAAGAAGGTTGATTATATCCTTGCCGATGCAATGATATTCCCTGGCAAAGATGGGAGGATGATGCGAATATGGGTTCCAAACACTCAATTGGGCGAACCTCAGGAATTCATGGGACTCTATGTTGCTCATAATCTAAAAGTTCTGGCAGAACCTATCAATATCTGGGCTAATCCGACTTATCTACCCGATGCACTAAAATCCAGGTATGATGAATTATGGACAAATGCCCGAATGAAAAGCCTTCAAACACACATGGGCTTGGTGCAGGTGATATAACCTGGTCAATAAATATGGCAAAGGAATGTGGGTTAACAAAAGATGATTTTTTTATTCCTAAACGAAAATTATAGATTTAGGAGTGTCCCATCTTACTGGAATTCGGAATTCGATTATGGCATTATCTCAGGTACATTAATTCCAAAAGAATTTAGAAGTATATTTAAAAAACTCAATTAATGTCTTTATTTATTACAGCCCTCGTCCGGGGGCTTTTCATAAATTCTTGTGGTCATCAACCCTTGAAGTTACATGGTTTTGGAAACCGTATTTTAAATGTATTTTTAGAAAAGAGTTGTTTGTACAACTTGACAATGTAAAGAAATCAGCCCTCGGATCGCTCCGGGGGCTTTAGCTTAAATAATATTGACTTTGGCTTTTTGCTGGTGTAACTTTGTATAACAATCTCATAATTTATTATTAACAATTTCAACTTACCACAATGAAAAAATTAGTCTTATTGGCAACTTTAATCCTGATGACAGGAATGACTTATGGACAAACCTTGCAAAAGGGCAACTTGATAGGAACACATGTGATTTCTGTTGCTCTTCAACCAGGAGCAACTATGGAAAATTATATGGATTTCTACAAAAGTAAAGTAGTCCCTGAATATGAAAAGGCATTTTCTGGCATGAAGGCGTATATAGTGAAAAGTGTCAGAGGAGCAAACAAAGACAGTTTCGGAGGTTTCATGGTTTTTAAAACTGAAGCCGACAGGGACAAGTATTATAAAGCTGATGGGAGTTATACTGAAATTGGAAATGCTGCATACGCAAAGTTAAAACCAGTTTTGGATGAATTAAGTAAGCTTGGAACCATGACCTCTGTTTATAATGATTGGCTTGTACTTTAACTTAACTTATTATTCTATTCTTTAAAAGTATATTGATCACCAGCCCTCGGACCAGCCGGGGGCTTCTTTTTAGAATATTATGACCCAGATCAGATCTCCAATCCATACCAACTGGTAAGGCTAAAACAAATGAGGGGAATAAGATAAAAACCATTCCATCGTTTAGGTCTGAGTGTCTTAAAGCCTCTTAAAATGACCTGTGTTGAGATGCTTGCTTCATGGACCATTAACAGAACTCGGATCGTTCCGAGCTGCATCAGGGACCAAATTATCACCAGCTCTTGTCACTGGAATTTGTTACTCCAGGCATATTGAATAATATGACCCGGCTGGATTTATGCTTTAGGATTATCCTGAGTGATTAGAGTCAATGTTTAGATAACATCTCTTCCTGGCTTTAAAATTTGGTATGAATTTTGCGCATTTATCTGTGACCCAAGACCTAAAATAATGAGAAGAACACTGATTACTTTTTTCTTTTTGACAGCTTTAATTAGTTGTAATAAAAATGAAGTGGGAAATCTTGTATATACTGGAAATATTGAAGGGGGATGCTTTTTGGAAAAAGGTTCATCATTTAAGGGTGATCCACTTTTTAAGTCTGATACAGTTTCATATTCCATCACTAACGACAGTCTGAATATATTTGTTGGATTTAATGCCACTTGCTGCTCAGAATATAGTACTTCATCTTCAATTGAAGGGGATTCTATACTTATTAAAATCCAGACCACACAGCCTGGTATGTGTAATTGTATCTGCTACTATATTTATAATTTCAAATTTTCAGGAACAGGTGATTCTTATAAGTATCACATAAGTGGAATTAATTTAAATTTTACTGGTGTGATTAAACGATGATAAATCTGCCTGTTAGTCCTAAAACTTATCATCATGAAATATATATTATTTTTTCTGGTATCTGTTTTATCCTTTTGGGGATGTACGAAGCATGAAACCGGGATTTCAAAATTTGAAATTGGAACATATTATGGAGAAAGAAATACATATAATAAGGCTACCCATGCAAATCGTATTGATACAATAACAATTGCCTTTGATACTGCAAATTATATTTATGCTGGTTCATATATACTTGATTCTGGAAGAGGTAATTATTTTATTAAAAATGATTCTATTGAATTAAACGACCAGGTAGCCAGAATTGCTTTATATTCATGGGATTGGATATTAGGTGGAATGTACAAATTAATAATTATCGATGATGGGATTATATTGAGTAAAAATTATTCAGATATACAAGTTTCATATAGATTAAAAAGAGTAACAAAATAATATTTTAACATTTGAAAACGATAATAATCTTTCTGGTAATTATAGTATCCTATTGGGGATGCAAAAAAGATACTCCTGAAATAAATGGTGTAGTTGTCAATCTCATTGCAAATGAAGACCCAATTATTTTTAAAAAATCAGTTATTCTATTTGATGATAACAGTTACCTGATTAAAACCCCATTAGATACATTTCTTATCGGTTATCCATTCAAATATCTCAATGGGTATGATGATATGAAAGCAAAAGCAATAAATGATGGTGCAATGAAGGATATTCTTTTCGTCTCCGATTATATGAAATACAAAGGAGATAGTATTTACACATTAGCCTATTATCTGGAGACTGGTAAATGCTATTTATTTGATAAACAAGTAAAAGAAAGTATAAAGACTATTCAGGTTGAAACCTATATGGAAGGTGAGCCAATGATGTCGACTGGTGGAAGGAGATTTTATGTAAAAAACAAATTGTTCCTCGAAACGGTAGATTTAATTAGTAAATGACCACCTACATTAAACAATAAGATATGAAGCCAAAGAACAATTCATGCAAATATAATCTGTTGGCAATGGTTAAGTTCCTACTTGTCATTGGAATGGCAACATGTTTTGTTAATTGTTCAAAAGAGCCACCATATTCGGAATCTCTTATTAAGGTAGATAGTCTTACAATTAGCTACCCCCTAACTCTTTTAAAAAGTGGATTGTTCGTGATTAATGTTTATGGAACAATCAGCTCCAATGGATGCTCAAGTTTCAGTCACTTTAATATTTCCAGACAAAATCAGGATCTTATCATTGAAGCGTGGAAAAATGTTCAGGTCAATGCAACAGTTTGTCCAGATGTGATGGTATATCTGAACCATAAAATCCTTTGTGATCGAGATTCTTTACCCGAAAAATTCACCATTAAAGTAAAACAGCCTGACGGGACTTATCTTGAAAAAACAATGAAATAATGATTACTTGTGAAGATTCATCAACTAACTTTTGAAAAAGAAAATATAATGTACAAACGCCTCTTTGCGATTTTATTGGCTGTAACGATAATAATTGGTTGTAATAAAGAACCAATTAAATCTTAAGGTGATTTGACAATTAGTCTCATGGGTGGAAGATTAGTATTATGAAAAGGACATTATTAATTATCGTGGCCTGTCTGGTTTCACACGGAGTAAATTCACAAAACGGAAAGAAATTCAATTATGAAAAAAACCGTTTTGGTATGTATGCAGTAACTCCTATTTTTGACCAGAGTAAGGGAGTGGGTAAAAAAGGCGTAGCTTATTTTTCAGATCCTTATTATTTAAAAACTCTGTTTGACGGAATCGGTAAAAAGATTTTGACAAAAGAAAAGATAGACTCATTATATTCAGAAGTCTCGGTTACAATCACTTTAAGCTCAGAAGGTGAAGTTTTAAATTGCAGGTTTTTAATGAATGGAAAGGACATGGATGTAATTTCTGATGACGACTTTTACAATCTCTATTTATTATTTAAGCAAACAAAAATAGATATGTCTAAAGTTATGATTGGATCACCCGATTCTTCTACCCAAAATTCCGAATTCGATTATGGCATTATCTCAGGTACATTAATTCCAAAAGAATTTAGAAGTGTATTTAAAAAACTCAATTAATGTCTTTATTTATTATGAATATTCACATCTTGGGTCTCTATCTATATCAATGAGGGAAGAAGGTTGACTTATCTTAGAAACGAAATAGAAAGTATTTTAAAATCGATATAACTCCTAATTTAAGGAATGATGGGGATTGCCGCCGAGCTTTTTAAAAATTATAAACAAGATTTTAAAGTTTTCCTGGAAGAGTATGCAGATAAGATAGTTCAAAAGTGGATTGACTACTTTGTTTACCATAAGGAAGTTGAGTTTGAAAAAATTAATACTCGGATCAAGTGAAAATAACGGAAGAATATATTCAATATAACCTTGATTATATTGATATTAAGTCTGACCGATATGTTGGGGATTTTGCAATAAGAATATACTTTAGTGATGGAGTTAGCAAGCTTGTTGACTTTAAACCATTTTTAGAATCATCATTACATCCCTCAATCCGTAAGTATTTAGATGAATCTAAGTTTAAAGAGTATAAAATTATTGATGGGAATCTTAATTGGAATGATTATGATATGATTTTCCCAATTGAAGACCTGTATCAGGGAATAGTATAAAATTATTCTCAAGTTGCAAAAACAGGCGGTGCATTATATAACTGGCACGCTGTAAGAACAGATCAACAACTCAGAAAGGTGGTATCAAAATTTCGGAATTCTCTCGGGGGAAAAAGTTAAAGACAGGTTAATGTTCATGCCGATGATGCAAATCAGGATAATGTTTATGAGTGTGTTCAATTTCGTTGTGTTCATGAAGATGTGAATGTTTCAGACTTTTATCACTATCCTCCTCATGAATATGATTATGATGACCATCATCATGACTATGCAAATGAATGTGAACCATCCCCTTATGGTAATGTGCATGCCTGTGTGAGGATAAATTCGTAAAAACTATCCCTAATACCAGGATTGAAAAGGAAATCAGAACTATCAGATTTAAAGTCTCTCCAAGCAAGATCCAGGCTGCAAATATCCCCCAGAATGGAGCAGTACTAAATAGTATCTGACTTCTTGTAGCACCTAAGTTTTGTGCTGAAGTTACATAAAGAACAATACTAATACCATATGAAAAGACACCAATTAAAAGAGCTGCTGGAATATAATTTAATTCAATTTGCCAATGACTTAGAAACATGCCAATAGTTAAATTTGTAATACCTCCGAAAACACCCTTAACAAATGTTATAGTCTGAGGTGACACTACATCTATTATTGCAGATAAATGATTGTCAAATCCCCATGAAATACAAGCTAATAGAATAAAGATTGCGGAAATAATTCCACTGGATGATTCCTGAGAGGAAATAATAATTCCCGCACATAGAGTCAATAATATTCCAATTATTGCATAACGATCCAAATGATCTTTAAATAACAGAACCCCTAAGATTGCTGTGGCTACAAGTTCCATATTCAGCCATATAGAAACAGACATAGCATTGGCAGTTTTTAAGCCAATCATTAAAAACAGAGGGCCCAATATTCCACCTAAGAGGATAACTCCGCCCAGGTACTTCTTCTTATCTGTTTGCCTAAATGCTTTAACTTCGATTTTTTTGTTTTTTATTATAAAGGGAAGAAAGGCTACTCCTGCACCCAGGTATAGCAAACCAGCTAATTGAAAGCTATTGAGTTGAGATAGTATGATTTTACTCAATGGAGTCGCTACCCCAAAAAGTAAACCAGCAAGTAATCCGATTAGGACTGATCTTATTTTCATACTACTTCGTTCCGCCCACAAAAGAGAGTATTGGAAGCCCAAAAACACGATACTTTGCCTGGGAAATCTCTTTCCATTGAGTGTCGGCTTCGATAAAATTAAGTCCCACAAAATTATAGTTTTTATGCCTTTGTTTATATTTTAAATAATCTAAAACTCATACATATACGAACAATACTTTGAAAGGATCTGTACTGATTATAATGAATAAGCTGGCCACAAACCTCCTGTAACCTGAAACGAAGTGTAAAATCCATCCTCCTTTGACCGCTAAATAAGAAGGTCTGATAACTCTTAACATAAATGAAAAGCACAAATTTTCCTGTTTTCGAGGTATTAAATATTCGTAATTATTATTTATATTAGAACCTGATCCGAACCTTAAAACTTAAAGTAAACCGATTAAATCCTATTCCTTATGAAAACACAATTATTTTTTCTGATTGTAATGCTATGCTGTGCATGTAATACTGCAAATAAACCTTTAACCGATGCAGATAAAGATAAAATCATTGGTGAAGCTAAAGGACTGATTAGTAATATCTTTCAGGCATGTGAAAGTTGCGATGCTGAAAAGTTGACAGCAATATAATTCCAGGACATGATGATCAGGTTTTCACCAAATTTCCGACCATAAAAGAAGGCATTGTAAAAATTGACTAAACATTAAATTAAAATTAATATTTCAATGAAAAGAGCAATTTGGTTATTATTATTATTTTCATGGTTGACCTCATGTAAAACAAATAACAATAATGAATTAACCGACCAGCAGAAAGTAAAGATCGTAAACGAAATTGAAGGAATTGTCAGTAATTTTTTAAGTCCATCAGGCTTGAACTATGAGGGACATACCAAATTAAGAGCAAACACCCCAGGGTATGTTTATGCTGGTGATGGGAAAATACTATGGACTGATTTCGCCACCTATGAAACTGCAACAAAATCAATCTTTTCAAATATCAGAGGTTTTTCTGAATGTAATGTACTTAAAAATTATGTTTATGTTTTGTGTCCGGATGCCGCTTCGAGCACAGTTGAATTCCGAGGTAAATATATAACAGCACAGGGAGATACTATTGTACATAATGGCTGTTGGACATTTGTATTCAGGAAATTTGCCAATGAATGGAAGATTATACAAGAGAACGGTACTCACACTAAGGAATAACTGTGGTATTGTCAGAATTTTCTAATAATCCAGGTAATAACTTCCTTTAACTGAAAGGAAGTAAATCATTCGGTAAAAACTTCCCGTTTTTCCCAAAAATACTGGCGTAATCTGGCCTAAAATAAAAGACACCTGCGACCTGGGTTTGCGAAGAGTTGATTTTCTTCAATAACCGTCCTTCTTTGATCACTATAAGAAGATCTGAAAACACAAAGCATACAATTAGTGAGAATGATTTGTACCAACCATTAGATTTATTTAATTTTATTCTATCCGTTTTTGAATTTGCCACAGTAATATCATAACAATGAAAAATCCTCCAGATGCTAAAAATAACCGAAGAGAGTTTTTAATTAAAACTTTCTCATCATGCGCTTTTTGTTGTTTTTCTATGCCTTTTGCATTAACAAATGACAGGTACAACCATGTCAGGCCAGACCAGAATAATTTTCAAAAAGATTCGGGAATGTCTTATGAACAGGTCTTTAATTTCGCATACCGTGATTTCTTAATCCCACAGCTTATTGCCACTGCTAACCAGACAGGAAGGGAGAAATTTGTGAAGATGCTTAAGACTGCAACAGAGAAAGTATATTCCCGACCCGAGACTATGAAAAATATCAATTCAAATCTGCCAGAGCAATTCTGGAGTAATGTTCTGAAGCAGGAAATCCTGGAGAGCCCTCCTGACAGTAATGTATTTAAAGTCACTGAATGCCTGTGGGCAAAGACCTTTCGGGAAGCAGGTGCAGCCGATATCGGATATGCAATGTTTTGTTATGGAGATTATGCGAACGGCCGACTAAATAACTTGAAACTTGAGCGTGAAACAACTCTTATGGAAGGTCATGATTGTTGTTATTTCAAATGGACCAAAATGGTTTAAATCATTTCCGCATAATTAACTTTATTTAACAAAATTTACTATGATGGTTGCATGGCCTCTCATGTTTGTGTCGATTAATCTTTTAGTTTTACATGATCTACACCTGAAAGTCTATTGTTATGGAATCACAAGATAAAATTGTAACAATTAATGTTTATACCGGAGCAGCATGGGAGGCCGTAATAATTCGATATCTCTTAAATAAAGAAGCTGTAAAGACCTGGTTGACAAATGGAAATTCTGAAGACATCGAACAAATAAGAGATTTACCCAGCGCCTGGGACTCTGTAACAATTAAGGTTTCCAATTTGGACTATGACAGAGCCAAATTGATTGTTACGAAATACGAAAAGAAAGATCAGGACGAAAAATTTAATTTCGAAACGTAACGGCATTTCCTTCTTAGTGGAAACTACCACAGACCTTTGGTTTTTTAAACGATTTCGCTGAAATTATACCAAAAACCTGGCAAGAACCTGGCAAGAATTGTCGTGCAGTTGTACAGTCGTGCGTTCATGAAGTCTTACTTAATTTCAGTCACTAATAAACATTATTTAGCGCTTCTGTTTTAAAGTCTTGACCGCAAGACCATAAGACCTCGAGACTGCATGACAAAAATATGCCACAGAAGCGGCATTTTTGTGTTGCTCCGTCAGGGCTCCCCGCCTTCGCATGCTGCGGCGGGGTAAACTTCTCGCCCTGACGTCGCAAAACAATAATGCCGGCTTAAGTACCGGCATCGGGGTTGCTCTGTCAGGGCTCCCCGCCTTCGCATGCTGCGGCGGGGTAAACTTCTCGCCCTGACGTGTTCTTCCCTTTCCGAATAATGTATCGTCCATACCCTCCAAATGGGTACTCGTAGTCTGTGGGTATTAATTTGTCGACTTTGTTGAAGTGGTTTATTAAACTGCGGATGTGCCTCATATAACATGAAACCGTAAAGGGTGATTTATCGTCAGCAAGTATCTTCTTTTCAAATTCCATTAGCAGGGCAGGGGTAATGTCTTGTACCGTGAGGCCTGGTTTCAGAGAATCGAATTTATTGACAGCCGTTTTATAGAGGTCTTTTGTTGGGAGTTTAATGGTTGGCCTTGAATTAATGTAGCGGTCAATCAGGTCTGTCAGTTTGAGTGACACTTGTACCTCTTTCTCATTGTCAGTTTCACCTTTGAGCATTTTTCTATATAGTGCTTTGTCAAATGGTTTCATGTCTGAGTGGATAGTTGCACATCGTGTACGAAATTGTTCACATTCACTTCTGAACTCAATGCTGGCTTTGTCTGTCACCTCCTTGCATATATATCATGTTATGATGTTGATTATACAAGAATCATTGACCTGTTTTATATTCAGAAAATAGATAAAAATTTTTCATACCTGGATTATAGTAGATTTAAAATTAAACATAGTCATACTCATTTGGGATTCGATCTGACTCCAACAGAAAATTGTGATCCAGATAATATTAACGAGAATTTAAAGCGGCAAAAAGGTTGCTTTGTACTCTATGATAATGATGGTTCAGATTTCACTTTTGATAAGACAATTGATGATCTATTCTTTTATGAGAATTGGGGAAAAGAAAAAGTAATAAAAGAGTATAGATTACCCTACAATAAAATATTTGCAAAGCCCGATTTTGAGGGAATGGAAGGAATTTCCCTATACAGGTATCTTAAATCAAAAAAGATTTGTGGCAAATATTTATTCAGCGATATTCAAGGTCTTAAATACGATCTTAATTTTTTCCACGAAGACTTCCCCAAAATATAAAATTTAAATCTTAATCTTATTCCCGAGAAAACTGTCAAATTTGACTGTACATAACGAAACAACAAGGATTTAACTCCAGCTTTTGATTGACAACTTATGGTGTCGAACTGTTGTTTGGAAGTATTAGGATTTTCCAGTGTGTTCTCGAAATACATTTCAGATAATTTGAAATTAGAACCAATCGATTTTTGGAGAAAAACAATTATCTTAATGAAATCTTTTAAAATGTAAGGAGTTAATTATGAAAGCAGTAGTAATCGGAGAATCATCTGGCGCAACAATGGAAGTCATAATGTCTGTCTATCCAAGACACAAACTTATTGCGGATAAGTATATTAAAAGAGGTGATGTTATTGGAATTGGGCCTTTTTCTGATAGGGGTAATATGGCGATATTCAGGACTCGAGCGGCTGCAGAAGAGTGGATAAAAGAAGATCCATTTATTCTCGAAGGTCTGGTTAAATCATTTGTAATCAGAGATTGGAACGATAATTTGCTTCCTTAATAGATGATTGGATTTGTTGGTCTTGCAGGAGTTATTGTTGAAATTGTCAACATATTCCGATTAGAAAATCTGATTAATTATATATCAATTAAAAAATGAAATCAAATGAAAGAGCTTAACCTCAATGTTTTACTAATTTTATTATCAGTTCTTGGTTGTGTGCCCTCTGAAGCTCAGTTAGCTCAGAGATATTTAATTGAAGCTGGTAAGTTGTTTGATGCTGAACATGGTAAATTCCTAAAGGACATGGTTATACTTGTAGATGGTCAAATGATCACTTCAGTTGCTACAAAGAAGTCAATTTCTGATACTGAAAGAAGAGAGCGGGAAATTATTGACCTCAATAATTATACCGTATTGCCAGGACTCATTGATGCTCATACTCATTTGTTGAATCGAGAAATTGTCAAACCTGGCATGGAAAGTTATCCTGGATTGGATCTGGTTCGCACTATTGCTCTCGATGGAGATGCCTACAGAGCATTATATGGAGCTGCTAAGGCGAAAGCTTATTTGGATTCTGGTATAACTACGGTTCAAGATCTTGGTAACTCAGGGTTGTTTGCAGATCTGGCTTTAAAAAGAGCTATCTCTGAAGGATTACTACCTGGTCGTAAGCATTCGGGGTAGTACATCTTTTCTCAGTTGTTGCGGCTGATTATTTTTCAGGCAAAACATTTATAGATGATAAACGAATCAAAAATTCTGGAACTGATCAAAAGACAAAAGGAGACAGGTCTTACCATCACAGCCTTTTGCGCCAACGAAGGCATTCCAAAATCCTCCTACTACTATTGGCGTAAAAAGCTGAGCAAGGAACCAGGGAAGCGCTTTATTCCGTTACTGGTTAATACCACTGCCGCTAACCTGAGCGGACCATCAAAGAACTTCACCCTGGAGCAACATGAGCATCACACCTCAAACGATGCTTTTCCCATGGAGATCAGTTATCCCAACGGGACTACTCTGAGAATAAAGCATCCCCTGGATTTGGCCGGATTGCGTTCACTTGTTTTACTGGTAGACTGATATTATGTTCCATCTTCATGGCTCACTGAAGTATTATCTATACCCTCTTCCGGTAGATATGCGAAAAAGCTTTTACACCCTGAGTGGTGTTGTAAATTCACTTATGAACCAGAATGTCCGTGACGGAGGAGTTTTCATCTTCATGAACCGCCACCAGAATGTGATGAAGATCCTTCACATGGAATATGCAGGGCTTGTAATCTACCATAAGAGGTTAGAATCAGGCCGGTTTAAGCTGCCGGTTTTTGATGAAAATACCACTTCGATAACCATAAACTGGCAGGATTTAATGACTATGGTTCAAAGTGTAAGAATAAGGAGTGTAAAGCGTCGATAAAATTGTTAATAAAAACCTGTTATTCAGTTAGTTATTAACAATAAATCAGTTTGTTACTTCGTTTTGTTTTGTTATCTTTAACACAACAAAAACGGGAAGAAAACTGTGGATAATAAAGCTGATAAAGATGCATTAATAGAGACCCTTCTTCAGGAGCGTGATGAGCTTTATCAGGAACTGTCCAAGCTAAGACAAATCGGATGGAGGGGCCCTGGAGCATTACGAAGCGTTAATCAGAGAAAAGGATCACAAGATCAGTCAGCTTTAGACTGATAAAGATAAAAGATTTTTGAAGATAAGATCAAACAATTAACTGACCAGTTGGCCTGGCTCAGGCGTAAGTTCTGGAAAGCATCCAGTGAAAAATACATACCTGCAGATCCGGCCCAGCGGAAGATTGATTTTGACGGGCTGGATATACTTCCTGAAGAGGAGGAAACAATCAAGGCTGCAGCCAGTGAAATAGATCACATATAAGCGCAATAAGCCGGAGCATACTAAGAAACAACCTGTCCGTTTGCCGCTTCCGGAGCATCTGCGCCGTGAGGAAGAGATCATCGAGCCTGAAGGCATTGATGAGAACTGGGTGCGTATAGGTGAAGAGGTAACCGAACAGTTGGAGCATAAACCCGGAGAACTGTATGTAAGGCGGATCATTCGTCATAAATACGCGCTGAAAAAAGATTTACAGTTGCAGCAGGAACTGGAAGTGGATGGCATCCTGAATAAAACTGTTATGATCGCTCCCCTTCCGCTCTTACCTCTTCCCAGGAGTAATGCCGGAGCCAGTTTGCTGGCCGAGCTTCTCATGGGTAAATACATGTATCATCTTCCGTTTCACAGACAGATATCGCTGTTTAAGCTTGAGGGACTAAGAATACCGGCATCAACTGTAAATGACTGGTTCGCTGGTTGTGGTGATTTACTCAGGGCTTTGTATTACCGGTTAAAGGAGCTTGTACTGCAATCCGACTATATACAGATCGATGAAAGTACCGTACCGGTTATCAACAATGAAAAGCACCGGGCAGTGAAAGCATATCTTTGGGTGGTTCGTGCTGTAATGAAGGACCTGGTATTTTTTCATTATGATAAAGGCTCACGTGCACAGAAAGTAGTAATAGAACTTCTTCATAATTATAAGGGCGCTGTACAGACAGACGGCTATGAGGCCTATTCCATATACGAGAATAAGAAGGGGGTATTGCTTCTTGGTTGCTGGGCACATGCAAGGCGAAAATATACTGAAGCCCTGAAAGAAGATAAAGCCGGAGCTCAGTATGCACTGGAACAAATCGCGTTGATATATGGTGTGGAATCCATGGCAGATGACCAGGAGCTGGATTACCAGCAGAGGGCAGAGCTTCGAGCAAGACTTGCTTATCCAATAATGTGTGCTTTTGAGAAATGGATCGTAAATTATATGCCCAAAGCATTACCCAAAGGCAGAATGAGCCAGGCTTTAACATATACATACTCGTTGTTCCACAGATTGTCCAGGTATCACCTTGATGGCCGGTACCGGATAGATAATAACCTCGTGGAGAATACTATTCGTCCCCTGGCTCTTGGGAGAAAAAATTATTTGTTCTGTGGTAATCATGATGCGGCAGAGAATGCTGCTATTATGTACTCGCTGCTTGGATGCTGTGCTGCTTCAGATGTAAATCCCCGGGAGTGGCTGACCGATGTACTGACAAGGATACCTTACTATAACAACGATTACAGCCTTGACCTGGCAGATCTCCTGCCTCATAACTGGAAGGCTGCCCGTGAACTCCAGGAAAGCTCCAGTAGAAATCCAATAATTACTGGATATCATTGGAAAAAGCTGAACTGTCCAATCATTTTTCTAAAGAATTTCAAAGAACTCCAACAAAGTTGTACTGGAAATTAAACATGGCAAGATAACCTTGGATCAGATTGCTGACAATCCGTGGTTCGCCGAATGCTTACACCTGGTCCAAGAATGATTTGCTCAGGTCCTGGACTTGCAGCAGAAGGAGGGCAAATAGAAGGCTTGACCTTTGGCCATACTGAAATGGCCAGCAAGGAGTACAGAATAGTTGAAAGTGTTGACGACGGGATACAGGCAGTTAGGGAAAATATTAACCAGGGAGTCGATGTAATAAAAATTTATTCGAACAATACACCAAACAGAACTATACTCTCAATAGATGAGATGCAGGCAATTGTTAATGAAGCTCATAAATATGGAGTTCGCGTCACAGCTCATGCGACCTCGAATCAAGCTGTTTATAATGCTGTCATAAGTGGAGTTGATGGAATTGACCACGGTTATCAAATTGAAGATTCTACTCTCGCACTGATGGCAACTAAAAGAACAATTCTGATTCCAACTGATGGAGATTCTGAGTTTATTCGACTTTATTTGAATACACTATATCCAAATAATAGTTCAAATAATGAAAAATTAAATATACGATCATCAAAACTTACAACGAGGTTGCACAAGGCACTTGAATTTGGTGTTATTGTAGCAGCAGGTTCAGACGACTATTCAGTGTCTGTCCATAATGTCCCCATTTTTGTTACTAACCGGAGTTTTTTAGTTGGGCAGGGGAATTTTTTACCAACATAACCCGATACCTGTCAAAAAACGATCACGGTACGGTTAATAACCTGGTTTAATTTGTTAATATCAGTTCAATTTTGATTTTTTTCACATACTTTTTTTGTGCCGTTCCCAGATTCATTTTTCAAAACAACCACATTTAATGTTCATTACGACGATCAGCATCCTTTTGGAGTAGGTTTAATCCGGGCAAGAATCAGTCCGGTCATTACCCTGAAGTTATATGCAAGAACACTCCAAAGGACCTTTGCCTGAAAATGAATCCAGCCTTTCCAGTTACAGGTAAAAATATTGAATCCCCGTTTTATATTTGAGATAATTGCCTCCATAACGCTGCGCCATTTTCTCAGCCGTGTTTCCATATTGAAACTACTGGCAATATTCTGCATACTGCCGACAACCTTATTAAACACAATATTTGCAATACCTGCCTCATGTGCACTTTCAAGGTTGGCTAAACTGGCATATCCACCATCGGTAGTACTGTCGCGCGGAATGATATCATAATTTTGAATGACATTATTAATCGTTGGGATGAACAAGGATTTATCTGATGGGTTGCCTCTTAAAACCTGACAATCCAGAACAAGGTTACTCTTCCCTGCTGCCAGGTTTATTTTGTGACCGAAAAGTGCTTCCCGCTGACCCTTCAAAATGATATCAGTGTGTTGTTCATAAATCGAAAATATCTTATCCTCATTGGGAATTTTTTCACCTTTAATCTCTTTGCGGTAGGTTACATCATACACCTGTTTCATCAGGGTAAGCAGTTTAGATAATTCTTCCTGAATAACCTTTGCGATAATACTCGTGGACTTTTTTTTTATCGCATTCGATGTTTGATTGATCGCTTTGGTAAAAAGAATCAATTGTTTTTGAAAAAGTGGTATTCGTTTCGCTTCTCCACGAGTAATGTTAATTTTATAGAAGGTCTTCTTAGCCGATTTTGTGTAATCAATAAAATCAAGTGTATAAATCTCCTCCTTCAATTGTTCCAATAACCGGGTACTTGTTTTTACGCAATCCCATACAAGAGAGTTATTGGTTGGGTAATGAATATTTGTTTTAACAACGGTAGAATCCTGTGAAACACTTTTCACGTCTTCCAATCCTTCACTTATAGCAATTTTATTAATCTCCACAAGTACACGGTGCAGGGATTCCGGTTTAATACGGGAAATGTATTTTTGAAACATCTGAAAACTATATGGCTCCCGACATTCCAGTTTTATAAAAGTTGCACAGATCCTGGAATCGTTTTGTGCATATTCCAGTTCCCGGTAATCCAGTCCACGCATTTCCTTGAAGATGGCTGCACGTACAATTTGTTCTACGCTGGGGGTATCTTGTCGCCCAAAAGTTGAAGCTCTTTCACTACCGATAATATCTGATTTCAACATTAAAATGATATCGGGTCTCGATTCCAGAATAGTGTCAATTACGCAAAACTCCGGATTTGTGGACCAATCAGGCTTTTCAAATTTCAGAAGTAACTCGTTGAAGATTTTCATTAGTTCATTATCTTTGATTCCAAGATACCCTGAACTCTTTTGATATATGCTTGCAACCTCCTGTATTTATTAACATTTTGAGTTTAAAGACAAACACTATTCAGATGTCGGATTACCTTTTGCTTCACCTTCAAAAACAAATCTGATTGGATATTTCGAAGAGGGAATGACAATACCACAAATTCTTATAGCAGCAACAACAAACGCAGCATATCATTTAAACAGAGGTAATGACTTAGGTAAAATAAGTAAGGGATTTATTGCTGATATTATTGCCGTCGAGAATAAGATTGAAACCGATATTAAAGCGATAATGAAAGTTCATTTTGTAATGAAAGATGGAGCTATGGTAATCAACACAAAATAAGACAAATAAACAGAAATCAACTTGATAGATTTTAATAAATAAAACGCCGAAAACCTAACACGGGATCAAATCGGAACAGAACAAAAATCACCCCTAACCTGGCTTTATAATTATTGGGTTTTCTTCAAAATCCGTCCTTCTTTGACCACTATAAGAAGGTCTGGAAACACATGACATTCATGAGGAAACAACGAGGATCTGACAGGAAGACACCGAATTCTCAAACCAGAAGTCATCCAAAAACCCTTCCTCGATCATAAAGATTTCACTGAAAACCACCCAAACACTTTAATAATTATAGGTTAATTGAGATCCCCACCCAGATAAATTTAATTTAATTTTATTCGTGTTGCTCAACCTGGTGGGAGTAAGATCAAATTGAAGTGTCCTTCCACAAAGCGCGTCACAGAGTTCATTATTCTTGAGTGACAGCCTTATGTCTCTTTGTGGCGGATCAGAGTAGAGCACCGTTTCTGACCCTACTAAATTTGTGACCCAGGTTTTTCCACTGCAACAAGATGCAGAAAATGTAATTGTTAAAATATTTCCACTAATTTCCGCCTTAGAAATCATGAAGGGATCTTTGGGGTATGAGCTGAAATATTCTTCTCCAATCAGTAAATTACTACCTGAGGTTAAATTCTCTTCATTCTTGCTGCATGAAACAAATATTAAACAAACAAGTATTGTGACCAAATTTTTCATAGTGAAAAGCTTCTTATCCGAGAAAGTCTTCAAATTGTGTTCCAAATTTATAGAATTCAACCTCAAACTCCTCCTCAGTCATGGATATTTCTCAGGAAACCAGCCTCCTTTTGTGGATGTTCTGGTGTTTTTCTTCAAAATCCGCCCTTCTTTGACCACTTCAAACGTAGGTCTGAATACACTTGACATACATTAGGAAATTGCAATGAATTTAATTAAGACCTGGTTGGTTTAATTGAAATGGATTATTCATCGGAATATACTTATAATCTTCATTATTATCCTGGGCGGAGGTTTCATCCCAAGCTGTTCCATTAAAGCAAAACGGTCTGGTACTCCCCAATGTTCAACAAGCTTATTATTCCTGAATCGCATTATATCTATCACCGTGATCTCAAATTTTTTACCACTTGGAGGTATTGGCCCGAATTGTCCATACTGTACCCCTCGGGCTGTCATTCGGCCCCACACTTTATCTTCAGATGATATTAGGTCTTCAATAGTCATGGAAAAATCGAGGAAAGATTTATGGAGGCTTTCAATTGCTTTTTTTACTCCAACCACATTAGGAGGATTGAATCCGTATTGGTGCTCAATAAAATCTGGTGATGTATGATTATCGAAAACATTTACATTTCCCATACTAAATCCTTCTTCAATAAGAATTCTAAAAAGTTGTTCATTTGAGTTCATATTATTGACAATTATTATATTTATAGTGTTCGGAATTAACAGAGAGGGTTCATTTTTATTAAACATTAATAAATGCCAAATAGTTTAATGGCCGCCATTGACAAAAGAAACATTCCATTTTCGTCCAAAACCTGGCACCAAATGCTGACGCAGCGGGAAGCATCCTGATCCCTGACGATTACTGTCATGGTGTAGGACTGGCACGAACAAAAGAACACCTACAAGTTGTCTCTTTAAGTGTTTGAATTTCTTCAAAATCCGTCCTTCTTTGACCACTTCATCAACTTCATTTGATCAAGTTTTGATTCGGTGGGTTGTGCCTGTATTACAGTTGAACTAAATAACAGGAAGACAGTAAGCAGATTGGTTAAGTAAGTTTGTTTCAATTGCCTATTATTTTAAATTATACTTCCAGAACTCTAATGTCGTTTTTATTATCTCTCTTATCTCTTTATTGTCTGCATAGACATCAAATCCATGTATCCCAGTAGCATAATGAATCAGGGTAAAAGGTACTTTCTGCCGAACTGCCTTATCGAGAAATACTGTTAATGATTCATCTGTATTTGGCACAAAATCTTTACCAGCATGAACAATAAGTATTGGTACATCTATCTTCCATGTTGAGGATTCAGGTAAACGTGAAGGTATAAATCCCATATTTTTCGAAAGCGTGTCGATAACAAACAGATATTTGAAATCCGTATTAAGGAATATTCCGTAATAAATTGCTATGCATTTAAAATAGTCGTTCGAGTTATTGAGAATATTGGCAAGAGCAACAGGAGTATTTGCTGAACAGGAATATGCTCCAATCCTGCTGGCGTCAATATTAAGTTTATCCGCATTTGTTTTTATATAATTCATAAGTGAGTTCAGATCATTCTCAGGATTAATAGTTTCATACACTATAGCTGCCATTCCCGAAGCTGCAACCACGCGACACCATGAGGTATAGGGGCTCCATTTTCTAAGCTGCCAGCCAGCTGTTTTTAACTGACCATTATTGGTATATCCAAAAATAAAAACTACCGCAGGTATTTTACTCTTGAAGTCAAATTTCGGTGGATAATAGATATCCATTTTTAAGGCTGAATCTGCTGTTTTAAGGAATGGTATATCTTTTTTGATTATCACATCCTTCATTCCTTCAACCTCAAATGCAACAACTAATTCTTTTGGTTTGTTAGTGGTTTGTGCATCTATTCCAACTGAGCCGAGTAACAGGAATATTGCAATCAATTCGTTTATGCAAGATTTTTTCATGTGATTGGGATTTATTGTAAGAATTAAAAAAACTATAAGTCAATACATTGATGGAAGTTACATCAATTCAAACTCAAATCCAAATAAATCTTAGTCGTAACTAATGATTGTTTTCCTTCAAAATCCGTCCTTCTTTGACCACTATAAGAAGGTCTGATAACACTTAACATACATAAGGAGACAAAAAGGATTTACCATTGAATTGAAGTTACCAGGTTAAAATGGCCATCCATGGTTAGGGGAGCAGATTTTTTGGTCAGAATTCTTATATTGTAACTATTTTAAAAATCAATACTTAATAGTTCGTTCGTTAAATATGGAAAAGAACACATACTCAATATCTGATTCGGAGCCAGATAAATTGAAAAAAAACAGTATCGATTTAACACCGCCATGTCATTCCAGGGAAATTCCTTTATGGCTTGTCCTGTTAGATAATGTCCCAACGCTAATTTTATTTACGCTTGGTTTGTTGATAATCAATAAGCTTTCGACAATAAGTGCAATAATTTTCGGCTCTTATGCTTTATTCAGTGTAGTTTGGTTCTGGGCAAAAATATGTCCTTATTGTCATCATTATAATACTCTGTCTTGCCCTTGCGGATATGGTGTGATCTCATCCAAATTATTTAAAAAGGGGACTGACAAATCATTCAAAAAAGTATTCAGAAGAAATATCATTATCCAATTTCCAAACTGGTTTGTCCCTTTGGCTTTTGCTGTATATCTGATTTCCTCAAGCTATTCAAAAGAAATCCTGTTACTGACAATTTTCTTTACATTAATTGGATTTGCCGTTATTCCTGTCGTCTCCAAACTTGTAGGATGCAAAAACTGTGAGATAAAAGAAGATTGCCCCTGGATGACAATTGACAAAAAAGAGAAAGTTTTTTAGTTCAAAAAACCTCATTCTTTAAAACCTAATACCAAATAAAAAACACCTCCAATCTGGGTTTATAATAATTTGATTTTCTTCAAAATCCGTCCTTCTTTGACCACTTGGGTTTAAGGCATTTTGGAAATTACCCCTGATTGGGAAGTCATTTATATGAATATGAAAAGAATACTACCTTCATTGCTTATTTCAAATTTGTTTTTATTGTCTTGTTGTACACCTCTGGTTATAACAAAACTCGAGCAAAGTATCCCTCCATCGAGTGCAGATGAATCTATCAATGTTTTTGGATTATATTCAGAAATACCAGCTGATGCTGAAGTCCTTGGAACTGTAAAAATTGGAGATACAGGCTTCACATTTACCAAGAATTGCACTTTCCAAGATGTATTAAATACAGCAAAAGATGAAGCAAAAAAAGCTGGTGGAAATGCAATTAAAATAGTTGACCACATCCCTCCAGGCAAAAGTACATGTCATAGAATAACAGCTAAAATTTTACGACTAGTGGATACCAAAACATCAATATATAGAGAGGTAGAATCAATAAATAATTATGCAATTTTGAATATTTTCTGTGAACCTGATACTCTTAATATTGATTATGATCTTCATTTAAATGACTCAACTATATGTAAAGTCAATAATAATATTAAAAAATCCATTGCTATTAGAAAGGAGGGATTAAATACTCTTTGGGCTGAAATTGATAAAAGAGCAGAAATTCAAATTAATATAGAATTTGGAAATACCTATTATTTAAAATGTGATCTTTTATTCGGAGATTTAAGTAAACAGCCATTAATTAAATTAGTAGATCCTAAAGAAGGCAGTCGTTATTTTAATCTCTTTTGGTAAATTAACTAACATGACCTTACCCTAAGGACGGTATAATTAATAAGCTCGTCACAGTTTCTGCTTTTGCTTCAGATAATCTAAGTATAATAGCCCTGCTAAGCCTTTAAAGGGGAACAGTAATAAAACAATTTATAGAACGTTCTTTACAAAGCATTAATCTATCGTAGCCTAAAATTTAAACCACTCAATATGAAGATAATAATTAGGATTTCTCTTTTCTTAATGCTAATCTTTGTTTTTTCCATTAATAATAGTTGCAAAAAGCCTTGTTGGGTTTGTGAAAAAACAGAAACCAATCAATGGGGTTCTGTTATCAATACATTTGATACTTGTGATAAGGAGGTTATGGAGCTGCGTCGAGGTCAGGGATTTAGGTGCAGGCGCGATTGAAAGTCTAAGACAACTTCTCTATAAAGAGTAAGCTTATTTGAGTGAAAGACAGTTGTGCACAAATTACCCTTGCCTTATGAGTAAATATTCAATTTCAGGGTACAGGTAATGGGAATAGATTATAGTTTTTAAAAATGAGGTTAACAATATTCAATTTATGGGTTGTTTTGTTCTTGGCAGTCTGTCTTAACGGATTCTCACAAAACAAAAAAAATGCAGTCGTTCTGGAATTAGCTGGGAAAGCCTTTTCTTATTATGATGTATCTTATGAACGGTATCTCTTAGAGAAATTCCACTTGGGAATTGGAGTTGGAATGGAGGGCACGTCAAAGGGGTATAGTCAGAGCGGAGATCATACTGAATTTGATTTTAGGTTTCCAATATATGGTGCCTATACTTTCGGGAAGAAAAAGCATCATATAATGACTGAAATTGGTGTGACATTTGAAGAACATTGGCATACTGGCATAGGTGTCTATACAGATCTATGGCCATTCATCTCAGGCGGATACGAATTCGGGGGGAGTAAAATTATTTTCAGGGCACCTATCTATCTGGTCTATTTAGGACCAAATGAATTTTTTCCACCTATTGCTCCATGGGTAGGTTTGAGTATTGGAGTACCATTTTAGATATTTTACAGACTTATGATCCTGTCGCCACATCCTCCAATTTCAGATATTGCTCTCGTGGGGGAGGCTATTTTCAAGTCATTTTATTTAGTCAAAAAAATCCGTCCTTCTTTTACCACTTCAAATGAATGTCTGAAAACACAAAACATACATTTATTATCAACAAGGATTTAACTCAGGGTTTGGGTGATCATCAAATCTGGCTAAATCTGGTGCGGATTAATGGTTTTTATATCCTCCGAACATATTCGAATTCAAATTGTTATAATTCGGGAGTCCAGAAACCTATTAAAAACGGGGCGAAACTGAAAAGCCAAAAGAGTAGGGGAAATAAAATTAATAATCAAAATTATGCCAACAATCGTAGTTCGTCACAAAGTCCGTGACATTAAGGCATGGCTCAATGGCCATAATGATAGAGTTAAAATTTTTGCTCCTGCAATAAGCGGATTTAAAACATTTCAGGATACAGATGATCCAAAATCGGTGGTTATGGTTATAGAAGTAACCGATATGGAGAAACTTGCAGAAATAATGAAAGATACAAAAGTTATGGAGGACATAGCGAAAGCCAAGCACACAGTACTGGAACCAATTATTATGTCAATGCCTGTAGCTCTATAAGCTCTTTTGTAATTCAGGCAGTTCTTGCATCAGCAACATACATTGTTACTAATGGGTATTGAAAGTTATATCTATTTGACCAAACCCAGTTCAGGGTTTGGTTCAATGTTGCTGTCTTATCACACTTTCGAACAATTACTTGTTTCTAAATTCGGTGAATAAATACTTTGGTTTAATCTTATTGATGAGAAGGACTATTACCCCGAACAGTATTGTTGATCCTATATTCTTTACTGTTAATTCTAAAATATAAAAAGGTCCGATTAAATAAATATTTGAAATAAAATTGCCCGTCTTGAATTCGTCCTTTTTAATCGGTTGGTAACCTTTAATAATTGCATACTGCCAAAAAATTGCTTTCGTAAGGTTGATTCCTATTAAACTAACATCATCTTGTGCAATGTAATAATGTGAATCATCATCTTTTTGAATTGTCCCCATGCGAAGTTTCAAACCATTCAATTCTGTGCCAGAGGAGGTAAAAAACTTAAAAGTTGATGAATACTCCCCTGCACTAGAACCATATATTGGATCGTCATCTGCATCTGGATTTTCATAGTACTCCGCATCATCAATCAATGTATAATTATAAAAGAGTCGATTCAATTCCCAAAAATGATTATTTTTAAAAATGCTGATCCATGCAAACACTGCAATTATGAGACAAAATTTAACAAAGATTAGTTTCCAGAATACTATTTCATTTTTTCGATAAATTTTGGCAATTAATATTACTAAAAGAAGTAAAAATACTACACAGTAAATCCATGCTGAATATTTCAGAAAAGACTCAAAAATATCTTCACTATTGTTAAATATTGTGTCTTAACTGTAGATAATTACAATGAAATATTAGAAAATTGATACTTTTTAATAAAAAATTGATACGGTTTATCATTGGAGTAGTCGAACTTTATAAATGAATATAGGTGATGGATTATGGCGAGCACCAAATACAGCCGCAACAAACGAATCCGGATTCACCGGACTTCCGGGTGGAACGCGTGAAGATGTTACGACTGATATCGCGGACGATTGGATTGGATACAGGGGTTTTTGGTGGACGACTACACCCAATGATTCTGATCTTGTTCCAAATCAAGTATTTGAGGTATGTCTAATTAATGACGATTATTATGGTGCAGGTTTATGGCATCAGCCAGAAAGTAAGTATGAGGGTAAATCCATTCGCTGTGTGAAAAACCAATAATAGCTTAAAGTATCTAATTTTCAGCCCTCGGATCAACTGGAGGCTTTCTTATTTTTATAGTATCCATTCTTAGACAAAGTACATATTCCCATAAAATGTTACAAATAGACAAGAATATGTTACAAATGAGGTGGTTTTAGATTAAAGAGAATCAGAACTTTGTAATAAAGCAATAGGTAAGATCACAGAAACTGACATTGTAAACACTCATATCTTAATTCCTTTTATAAACCAAAATCTTTAAACTATGAAAACAAAAACATTTCTCTTGATATGCCTTTTACTAGGCATGGTAACTACCCAGCTTTTTTCGCAGAACATGACTGTCCAATCCAAGGAGAAGGATGCAGTATATAACGCCTATGTTTTCTGCGATGGTGTACTTATTGATTTTTTGTCGGGTACGGCAAGGCTTCATGTAGTAATTCATTTAAAAGACGGGATATGGCAATGGGAGATAGACCAATATAAAGGTGAGGCTATAAGTGTTGGATTTGACGATGGGAATGGAAACCTTATTGGTGGTACTGGTGAAGTTTTTAGAGGATCCGAAGTAGATTTTTGGGGACGCCCTATTCAGTCTTTTCCATATCTTGTATGGCACCAAACCCTCATAGGTAACAAGGGCAATGTTTATGAAGGTTTTATATATTTAAATTGGGAAACTTGGGAATTATATTCAGGACAGACACAATGCAAATGATAATGTAAAAATTAATAGTTCAAATCTATTAGCCCTCGGATCAGCTCCCGGGGCAATTTGTTACCCTTTTCTACCTTATTACTGCGATTCAGGTATATCTCAGTTCACATGAAATTGCAGCTTCTGAGCCAGCTGCTCATAGCTTTTTCATCCCCGATTTTTTAACACCCTGAACCCGGATCAATGCCACACAATAAACTATCAATCAATAAAATGTATTTACATTCCCCATTACCTCTGCCCAAGTCTTCACTAATATTCCCCATTGTTGCCCAGTTCTAAGCGTTCTCAGCGACTTTCGTTGCTCAGTGGTGGCAATCACTGAATCTTAACGTATGGGGCTTAGAGGGCTTCGGATGGATTAGAGAAGCAGCGGGAGTATTTGACAGCCTTCGGAGCGTGGGCTTTTTTATTTTCTGAAATATATTTGACTTTGGCATTTCTTTTGTACAATTTTGTATAAACATAGTCCTTTGAAAACCATTCCCCACTATGAAGAAATCAGTTTTTAACATCAGTAGGATAGTACTGATTCTTGTAATATGTTGCACATCTGTTATTGCCAGTTCCCAGGATTTGAAATTGAATAAAAAGGGGAAAAAAGAAGCAAGGGAAGCGGAAAGACTAAAAAATTATGAAGCAATAGGTAATTTGCTGGTGAGCAGACAATTTTCGTATGCAACGTATCGCACGCAAAGTTCAACTGGAATACAAGTTTATAATGTTATCCGTTTTGATGGCTCGAAAATTTTTGTTCGTCTTGAAAATCCACAGAATACTTCAGGCAGGTTTAGTGGTGCTGCTGACAATACTACTCCATATATTTACCCCAGAACCGGACTTTTTTTTGAAGGTGATATAGAACACTGGGAACTTTCTAAAAATTCTAAAAATCTTAGTTATACCTGCAAATTTGAATTAACCACATCAGATAATAGTCTTAATCCTGGAATTGATTATGAAATTATAATGAACGTAAAAGTTGATAATTCTGCCACTTTAGAATTAAGCTTGCGGGGAGGTACCATGGCTTACTCCAACTATACCGGATACCTAAGGACACTTTAAATTCTGATAACAATTAATTATTACCAGCCCTCGTCCGGGGGCTTCCTTTTATACTGATCACCTGGGCATATTCCAAGTACAGTAAGTTGTTAAAATAAAATTGACTTTGTCATTTAAATAGCAGAACTTTGTTTAACATTTGGTTAATCAGGATCATAGAGAATATATATTGCATTTTCTAAAAACTAACTTCTTTAACCAAAATCTTTCAGCTGTGAAATCAATTAATAATTCTTTTAAAAGAACCCATGGGTTCAAAGCCTCTGTATCATTGCTTACATGCTTACTGTTTTTGATGCTCCCCTCCTGTCAAAAGGATGAAATTGGTCAAGATTATTTAATGAAATCTACCGATAAACCTATAAAACCAAAAATCAAACAGGAGGTGAGTGATATTGATGGGAACGTTTATACAACAGTTAAAATTGGAAAACAAATGTGGCTGATGCAAAATCTTAGAACTACCAAATATAATGACGGAACTGAGATTCAAAAGATTGAAGATAATGTAGTTTGGTCTACCTTAACTTCCCCCGCTTATTGCTGGCATAATAATGATGAAGCAAGTTATAAGGAAACATATGGCGCGTTATATAACTGGTATGCGGTAAATACTGGTAAAATATGTCCAACAGGATGGCATGTACCTTCGATGGATGAATTTACTACTCTTATTAATTATCTCATAGATAACGGTTATGGGTTTGAGGGCAGTGGAGATGATATTGCAAGTTCATTAGCTTCCACATCTGGTTGGTATATACCACTTTATGCACCTCCACCAGGTTCCCCGTGTGCTGATCAAGCAAATAACAATAGTTCAGGATTTAGTGCATTCCCTGCCGGTAGGCGTAGTGGTACTTATGAAGGTGTAGGACTGTTTCAAAATGCGACAGCTGATGCATTTTTTTGGACCTCTTCAGAATATGTTGATGTTTATTCTGATATTCTCTCCCAATTTCTATGGATTCGAGGTACATATCCATTTGCAATAACAACAGCAGCTTGGCAAAAGGAAGTAGGTCTTTCAGTCCGCTGCTTGCAGGATTAATTTACATTTGATTTGACCTCGATTCAACTTAATCACTTTATGCTGAAGCCTCATTCTGAAATATTTATCGTTTAACTTAACCTAAAAATATGAAAACTACTTTCAATCCCTCTATAAGAACCCATTTGTTCAAAGCTTTATTAACATTTTTTGGATGCTTATCGTTTGTGATATTACCTTCTTGTAAAAAGGATGAAATTGATCATGATTATTTAATGATGTCATCAGATAAATTTAAAAAACCAAAAGTAAAACAATCGGTTACTGATGTTGACGGTAATGATTACACAACAGTTAAAATAGGCAACCAAGTATGGATGGCTGAAAATCTAAGAACAACTAAGTTTAATGATGGGACGGATATCCCTTTAATGACGGATAACATAGGATGGGCAAATTTAACGACATCGGGTTATTGTTGGTATGAAAATGACTATAACACATATGGTATTATCTACGGTGCTTTATATAATTGGTACTCTGTTAATAGCGGCAAGTTGTGTCCTGCCGGTTGGCATGTACCAACTGATGCGGAATGGACAATATTAACTGATTTTTTAGGGGGTTCAGATTTAGCCGGTGGTAAACTTAAAGAAAGCGGAATCTCGCATTGGTGGGAACCAAATACGGGTAGTAACGAGACTGGCTTTACAGCACTGCCAGGAGGTGCACGTTATGGTAATGTTAATTATCCTCCCCTTGATGGTACATTTAGGTTTATTATGGAGTTCGGTCACTGGTGGACTGCAACAGAGTTAGATGCTTCGGATGCTTGGTATCGATGGATACTACATCTTTCTGATATTGTAGCTGTTGCTGACTATTATAAAACTTCGGGTTTTTCTGTCCGTTGTTTGGAAAATTAAATGACTTTAAAAATGACATCAGAAGAATAAATTGGTTTTCTGTTGTAATTCAATATCAGACCCAATAAATGTCCTAATGATGGAGTAACCAACGAAGGGGCATCACATCCATACACGGTGGTTGTCTTTATACGACGGGAGAATTTGTTTGCATCGGTAGTCAGAGTCATTGGTGGTCATTAGGGATCCCAACCGGTATGGAATCCGAGCTTATCCCCATAGGATTGAAAAACTCTCTGGACATTTATCCAAGTATGCAATATACTGTCAATCAATAAAATGTATATACATTTCACCTGAACTCTAATTGAGTCCTGACTATTATTCTTCGTTGTTGCTCTGTTTAAAGCGTTCTCAGCAACCTTTGTTGCCCCAATAGTGACAATCACCGAATCTTAATGTACGAAGCTAAGAGGGCTTGGATGGGCTCTGAGAGGTTTTTGTTCATATGCGCTACGGCGTGATCGGCTTCGTGGAAGCGATGGAATCTATATTGTCGCTCCGCTATTGTTCGTGGAACTCTTTATAACTCTTTACGATTTTAAAGGTACAAACACAATTATTTCAACTTTTTGAAATATTATTTCAATAATCATACAAAAATTTCATCTTTTTGTAACATAAGTGCTATGCACTGTTTCTTTTTATGACCGAACTTTATATAAAAAACACACTGTTTCATAATCATTTAACTTAACATTAAAACTATGAAAACAAAGACATTTTTACTTTTATGCCTTTTATTAGGTATTGGTATTACTCAGCTTTCTGCTCAGAGCAATGATAAAAACATTAACCGAAGTTATGCCTATTGGCTTGAAATTCCGATGGGCGGCATGTTTCCTGTAACTTGTGATGGCGTTGATGTTGATTGGTTAGAATATGGTGCGAAACTTCATATTGTTGACCATGTGCAAGATGGCGTTTTTCAATGGCAGATATTTGAAGCTAACTGGGAAGCCACGAGCAGCAAGACAGGCGAAATTTTTAAGGGAAAAGAGTTAGATAAAGTCATTATTACATCCGGTGATCTGCCAATTAATATTACTGCTCCTGCTTATGGTACCTGGCGTGTTAATTTGCAAGGTAATATGGGCAATCGTTATCAAATTACTATTGCCGTTTCCTATACCTCTGATGAATTTAATTGGTCTTTAATTAAAGCGCATTGTTTTTGATAAAAAACCTTATAATTAAGGAACAGCCTTCGGATCAGCTCCGGGGGCTTTCTGTTTTAATTATCCCAAACAATTCTTTTAATGATTTATGCGAATCAAGAGTTTAACCTGATACTACTGCATGACTTCCAACGCCAGGCAAATGATACACAAGCTAAATAATACCAGGGCATATTTGAGGTAAAATATGGCACAATCTGCTTCCGGTTTTCAGGGTACAATTATGTCACTGTATCAATAATTGTAACTTTTTGAAACATAATTATAAGAATCACATGAAGATTTAAGCTTTTTGAAACATAATTGCTATGTACTGCTTTCTTTTTTATCCGAACTTAAAATAAAAATTGGTTTGATAAACCTTGATTTAGTAGGATATTTTGAAATTCACATATATACCGAAGAATATTTTTCATAATTCCTTTCATTAATTATTAACTAAAATCTTTCAATAATGAAAAAAACTATTTCTTTTCTTATGGTTGCATTCCTGATATTATCTGGACTTGCAAGACCTGATGTTGTTTCAGCTCAGGGGAATGAAAACCACCAATATACTATGTCTCATTATGGGACCGATTGGCAGGCTGTTCCATTATTCCTTGATGAGGCGGGCAATCCTGTTGAAATCTGGGTAAACACATGGTTCCATTGTGTATGCCATTATATAGATGGGCAACAGACATACATGTTAATGAGATGGAGAGGAACTGCTACCTATGATGGTATAGTTTATGAAATAAATGATATGGTAACCTATGGCATGAATGGAGCAGCGGATTGGAATGATCCGGCATACTATGCTCTTAAATTTGTTTCCAATGTCAAGGGCAGTGATGGAAGTCATCTTGTTGCCTCAGGTGTCTTTACTATGTATGACGCAGATTGGAATTGGGTAGGTACATTTGAATATGATAAATTTGTGTCCAATTAAGCGAGTAATTTGATTGAATAATCTGAAATCGAATAATGACAGCCCTCGGAATCAGCTCCGGGGGCTTTTTTATATCGGTAATTAAGAGTTATAGCCTTAGGATTGTTACTAAATAGAAACTTTATGCAATAAACTGTCAATCAATAAAATGTATATACATTTTTCTCACCTCTGATTGAGTTGCCACTAATATTCTTCGCTGTTGCCCCGTTTTACGCGTTCTAAGCGACTTTTCACTGCTCAATTGTGAAATCCCCTGAATCTTAATGTACGAAGCTAAGAGGGCTTGGGATGGATTAGGGAGGTATCAGGAGTATTTGACAGCCCTCAGACAAGATCCGGGTGCTACTGCTTAAATAAAATTGACTTTGGGTTTTTGCTGATGTAACTTAACTTAATGATTATAAGCCCCCGTATCAACCCCGGGGGCTTTTTCTTCAATGATAAATTCTATTTTCTATTACCAAGTACCATTGTTTTAACTGGGGTAATTTCTCCCGTGTACGGGTCATATGAAAAGTACATTATATAGTGCGTGCCAAAGTTTCCTATTACAGAAGTACGGAAATTCAATATTTCAGAAGTGGAATAAAAATGGCTCATATCACTGACCTTAAAAACTTCATAAGGAGGGTTGGAACTTTGAATTTCACCATACATATGCTGAGTTGCATGAATTTGTACACCATTTTTAACAAAAGCAACATTGTGAATATTTACTGTTCCGGTCAATTCATCTACCAGAACACCATCAATGTAAACAGGTACGGAATAACCATCCCATTCTTCATACCAGGAAATTGCCCCTGTATTTTCATTTGGCGGAAGTGGAATTTGTGCAGAAAGTTGAGTTAACCCCATGCCTAAGAACAGGCAGAAGAGTAAAACACTTAACATACATTCGGGAAAAACAAGGATTTAACTTTTGATTTTAGGAGGTTAGAACCTCTGCTATTTCAATGTTGTTAGGAAATTTAAGATAACAGTTGCTTACACTCATCAATGGTCACTAGATGTGGAAGTAATAAATTGTGTGGTGAATTCTATTATGTCTCTAACTCCCACTATTTTAGTTTTTTAAACAACAACTAATAATAGGTAGTAATTCTGTAATTGATTAAAAATGACTACCTTTAGGAGATATATAAATGAGTCACCCGCCATACGCAAACTTCAAAATGCAATTCAACAGATTCAAATGAAAGCGATTGTCTTTAAAAAATACGGAACACCTGATGTTCTTGAATTAAAAGAGATAGACAAACCTAATCCAGAGGAAGATGAAGTGTTGATAAAAGTTTATGCGGTATCAATAAATGATTGGGACATGGGTCTCCTTCAAGGCGACATCATAAATCGCCTCCTCAACGGTCTTTTTAAACCGAAGATAAAAATACTCGGCTCCGACATAGCAGGACGAATTGAAGCGGTTGGTAAAAATGTAAAGAAGTTTCATAATGGGGATGAAGTGTATGGGGATCTAAGCGGCAGTTGGGGAGGCTTCGCTGAATATGTTTGCGCTCGTGAAAATGCATTGGCCCTAAAGCCGAATAGTATGAGCTTCGAGGAAGCAGCGGCAATACCTCAAGCTGCAATGTTGGCGATACAGGGTCTTCGTGATAAGGGACAAATTCGATCAGGACAAAAACTTTTGATCAATGGTGCGGGTGGAGGTGTAGGTACCTTTGCTGTGCAGATTGCCAAATTATATGGAGTTGAAGTGACTGGTGTTGACAGCTCTGGCAAATTGGATATGATGCGCTCAATTGGTTTTGATCATGTCATTAATTATAAACAAGAAGATTTCACTAAAAATGGGCATTGTTATGATCTGATTCTTGATGTTAAAACAAATCGTTCGATATCCGATTATGCCAGAGCATTATGTCCTAATGGAATTTATGTCACGGTTGGAGGTTCCATGGTTAGGCTTTTACAAGCTTTATTAGTGGGGCCTTGGATTTCGATGATCAGTAAAAAGAATATACGTATCGTTGGCCTAAAGCAAAACAAGGATTTAGCTTATATGAACGAGCTTTTCGAAGCTGGGAAAGTCAAACCTGTAATAGATGGAACTTACCGATTAGATGAGGTTCCTAAAGCATTAAGATTTTTTAGTGAAGGAAACCACAAGGGGAAAGTAGTTATAACTGTGGAACATAATTACAAACTTTAATTGGTGTAAATAATAACTTCCTGTCAGGTGGAGGAAGTTATAAAATCCGTCCTTCTTTGACCACTTCAAAAGAAGGTCTGAAAAGACTTAACATAGATAACTAAATACAAGGATGTAACCTTGAAGTATCGTAATTATGTCCCCTTTTGATGATCACGCAAGTCCTCCTATATTTTCTACTAGGAGGACGAGAAATCCTCCAATATTTTGCATATTATGGCCAGACTCTCTTCATATAATAGATTATTCTCTTTTCCCCTGTTCCTCTTTCGAAAATAATGGAATCACGCTTTATTATATTTGTTATTTTATATTCACCAGGTAAAATTGATTCAGTTAGCGAACATGGAAACATCTTGAATTTGAGTGAGTCAAGTGTAAATGTCAACCTGAAGCTGTCGACAGAAAAAGTTCCGACAGTCAGACATCCCATATCTTTTTGATAGGCTATTCCTCCTGATGGCCATTCCTCATAATAATTGGTTACAGTATCAAAACAAATCTCACTCCATAATTTTTGTCCTTTAAGGCTAAAATAACCCATATAGCATCCGTTTGCGATTTTATACGGCCCTTTAAATGGTTCAGGTTCGGGGTTTGGTTCAATGTTGTTGTCTCTAGTACAACCAGCTATAAGAAAATAAGACATTATGATGAACAGATAATGCTTCATGTTTTTTTTTGACACTATTGATGTAAGGAGATAAAGTTAAGCATTTTCGGGAGCCCATTAGAAAACAAACTTTAATACAACCTCAAAATATCTTTTCACCTTCTTAACACATGTTCGATAAATCAGTTTGCAATCTTTATTGGCGGTATTATCCCTTGAAAGATGGTATTTTTCTTTACTCCAGCTAGGTCCTTCGCCTGTTATCAGATGAGACATAACTTACCCTTCCCAAAATTGCAGTCTAATAATAAAAAAAATCAAATATTTTGGTTGGTTCTTTGCAGTCATAGGGTATATATCTGACTTTAAGTGTATTTAGCTTTTTTAAAATTTTAATATTAAGATTTTTTTGGGTTCTTTTTCTCATGCAGCTGTAAGCTATTATAGCTCTGCTATAATTTGAACCAATTTTACATTCAACAAGCCAAGAATTTCCAACTTCATTATTAAAACACTCATCATTAGGCAAATCCTTAAATTCGGCAATAAGTTTATAAATCTTCTTGACATCCTTAAGTTTTAAAAGGACAGAGTCTTTGTATACGAGCTTTATTCCATCTAAATCAGTAGAAGTACCTGTAGCAGTATATAATAGGATTTTATGTACATTAAGATTTAACCTGACAATCTCGTATGTATTACTAATATTTAATTCATCACAAGGCTGAATTATCCTAAATACACTGTCACCACTATTATTAAGTTTTGATTCACCAAGGTGAGTTAATATATAGGAGAATTTTAATTCTTTATTAATATTTTTTGGTTTTTCATATAAATCTCCCTCCGAATCATCCGAAAAAAAATTAAAAATTGTATCTACACCAGGTAGGTAGTTATAACTTAGCTTAGTATACCTAATCTTATTAGGAAAATATGATTTGGAGACTTGATTATTTCTCATGTAAATAGAATCAATTGGATAATCGGTAAATACAAAAACACCATCATGCTGGATAATTTTTGTAATTTTATAAAGTGTCTCGTTTGAAATAAATACAATATTCTTTATTGTTCGTGTAATAACTAGACTATCTAACTTTGTTTGAGAAGAAGCAAAATTGCTTATTATCACACTTAAACAAAAAATAATAAAGTATTTAACCATATTTGTAAATGTCTTAAATCCAATTTTTAATTGAAGCATCAGTGAGTCTATCTGCGGCTAAATCAAAATGGTTCTCTTTTAATTTGAATAGACCAATAATTTTTAATTCTAATTGCGGAATCATTTTCCTGATTGATAATTTGGGATTATACTTAAGTCAAACCAAATTTAAACCTTTTAAAAGTATAATGCAATTGCTTACCTTTTTGAAGTTTACCATGCTGCAATTGAAAAGTATAAAATCCGTCCATCTTTGACTACTTCAAAAGACAGAGTAAAAACTATTAACATACATTTTGAAACAACAAGGATTTAACTATGGGTATGAGTGGTCAATTTATTCCGTCCAACTAAAGCAAGTCCGACATTAAGAATAGAAAAGTGGAAACTACTACTGACCTTTGGTTTTTTTTAAGCGATTTCGCTGAAATTCTACCAAGAACCTAGCAAGAACCTAGCAACTATTAAAAACACCTCTAAGGGGAGGTGTTTAAATATCTGATTATCTTGTTGCTCCGTCAGGGCTCCCCGCCTTCGCATGTTGCGGCGGGGTAAACTTCTCGCCCTGACGTCGCAAAACAATAATGCCGGCTTAAATACCGGCATCGGAGTTGCTCCGTCAGGGCTCCCCGCCTTCGCATGCTGCGGCGGGGTAAACTTCTCGCCCTGACGTCGCAAAACAATAATGCCGGCTTAAGTACCGGCATCGGGGTTGCTCCGTCAGGGCTCCCCGCCTTCGCATGCTGCGGCGGGGTAAACTTCTCGCCCTGACGTCGCAAAACAATAATGCCGGCTTAAGTACCGGCATCGGGGTTGCTCCGTCAGGGCTCCCCGCCTTCGCATGCTGCGGCGGGGTAAACTTCTCGCCCTGACGTCGCAAAACAATAATGCCGGCTTAAATACCGGCATTGGAGTTGCTCCGTCAGGGCTCCCCGCCTTCGCATGCTGCGGCGGGGTAAACTTCTCGCCCTGACGTCGCAAAACAATAATGCCGGCTTAAGTACCGGCATCGGAGTTGCTCCGTCAGGGCTCGAACCTGAACTTTCCTGATCCAGAGTCAGGCGTGTTGCCAATTACACTACGGAGCAGTTTGACGGCTGCAAATATAAAAAACTTTCCGTAAAATAATCAGCCACTGGTAATGAAATTTGCCCCCGCCCTACAATGTGTAATAAATCGTCAGCCTTGGCCTCATCGCCGCTTCCACATAATCACTCGACGCAAACCTGAACCCGGGGAACTTTTCTGTTGGCCATAACCTGAACAGCATTCCGTAATTGGCTGCAGAAATTTCATTTACAGGTACGAAGAGCTTTGTTACATCAACAATAATAAAATTGGCATTCCTGATAAAGGGAGTTATAAAAACCTGATTTGCTTCAATGGTTTTTGGCTGTGTGTTCCAGGTGACCTTCCCTTCTTCCCACGGCTCAACAATCTGCTGCAAAACGCCCCCATACCATTCAACTCCCGTGGCTGGATCAGTATCAGTAACAAATGTCGTATCAAACGGTACTGGCAGATCATACGACAGCTGCAATGTAACCTTTTTGATTACTGCAGAGGCCGGCAAAGCACTCTGATCAAACCATATCAGACTCCGGTTCGAACGCATTACTGTGAGAAGAGGCTCTGAAAGAAATGTGGTTTCAAAATACTTCCAGGTACCAAAATTCCTGTCCGGTTCAAGATTGGATATCATTGCATCCTTACCGGCATCTGGTCCGGGCTGAAGGACAAGTGAATTCAACTGACTTTCAAAAGGGATCTTAAGAACAAGTGGATTCTCCTTTGTTGCAGACTTAAGTTGATCAATTGTAAAGGTCAGGTTTTGAGAGGTATAACCTTCTTTTTCGAGAAGGAAATGATAAACATCCGGCCCTCCCCTGATTATAAGATGATTTAATGCAGCTTCCAGCTTGAAAGTATAATGCCATCCATCTTTGGCAAAGACAGTAAGCTTTGCATTTGTAAACTGAACCGGCGACATACACATCGGACAATCAAGAATACAGACAGTCCAGAAATCAAGCGGTTTGACGATCTCCATTCCGAAGCCTGCATAACCGAATTGAACCGGCGATTGATCCCTGACAAGAAGGACTTCCGGAGTCACCTGCGTTACCTGTTCGGGATTGATCTTAAACGTCACCGGCAAAGGATCATTAACAAGGTAGGCAAGTGGAGAGCCTTCAACCGGAGATGCATAAATGACTTCACCCGCAGGGTTTATCACGAGGAATTTAGTAAGTCTCAACTCCCCGGCTTCAAGTTCGACATTTTCACTCGTGAAACCTGTACCAAATGCATAAACAGGAACAAGAAAGTCAGATAAAACTGAGTTGCCTTCCGCATCCTCTATGGATATCATTATGTGATAAGAGATGAGACCGCTATCCAGGGTTGATCCCGAAAGAGACTTTGTCATCTCGTCCGGGGTGTTTAACGAAAACTCAGCATTACCCTTTCCCTGGTTGTCAGTATTCCTGTTTTCACAGGAGGTAAGACTCCACAAAACAAGAATGGTCAGAACGGCGTATGAGAATCTTAATTGCGTTTTCATGGTTCGGTTATTTAAGTCTACGAAAAAAATGGTTAAAATCAAAAAAGCGCAAATATTATGCCATTTAATAATTAAGCAATTACGTGATTATACGATTAAAGAATTAAAATTGCAGAATTGCAGAATTGCAGAATTGCAGAATTGCAATGCGAATTGCATGAGCATTGCAAAATCGCACAATTATTTATTGATCTTTGCCCAGGTATCTTTGAGTGAAACTGTACGGTTGAAAACCAGGTGCTCCGGTGTTGAATCGTAATCGACACAGAAATAACCCAGACGCTGGAATTGAAATTTGTCGAGGGGTTTGGCATTTCTTAACGACGGTTCCACCTTGCAGCCCTTCAGTATTTTAAGCGAATCGGGATTTAGAAATTTCCGGTAATCTTCATCTTTTTGTCCTGCGGGATCTTCATTAACGAACAGCCTGTCATATAATCTGACTTCAGCATCTGCTGCATGGAGTGCAGATACCCAGTGCAGTGTTCCCCTGACTTTCCTTGCTGCAGCTTCATTCCCGCTCCTTGTTGCCGGATCATAAGAACAATGAACCTCCGTTATCTCACCGGTTCTCTTATCTCTTTTAAATCCTTCGCACTTAATAATATATGCTCCCTTTAGCCTGACTTCCTGACCCGGGGCCAGACGGAAGAACTTATTCGGGGGGGTTTCCATAAAATCGTCATGCTCAATAAAGATCTCCCTGCAGAATGGAACCAGCCGCTTACCCGTGCTTTCATCTTCAGGGTTGTTTATCAGTTCCATCTCTTCCGTTTTACCTTCAGGATAATTGATTATTATTACTTTAAGCGGATTCAGTACACCAAAAACCCTGGGTGTCCGCAGGTTAAGATCCTCCCGGACCGAATGCTCAAGCAGAGAAATATCATTAATTGCTTCTACTTTCGTGTACCCTATCCTGTCGACGAAATTTCTGATGGATTCCGGTGTATAACCACGGCGGCGCAGACCACAGAGGGTAGGCATCCTCGGATCGTCCCAGCCCTTAACATTTCCCTCCTGAACAAGCTCAAGAAGCTTCCGCTTGCTCATCATGGTATAGCTGAGATTGAGCCTGTTGAACTCAATTTGCCTCGGTCGGTAAGTGCCAGTCATCAGCTTATCGATGAACCAGTCATATAATGGCCTGTGCACTTCAAATTCAAGGGTACAGAGCGAATGGGTGATTCCTTCAAAATAGTCACACTGTCCATGTGCAAAATCATAGATCGGGTAAACTTTCCACGTTTCGCCGGTCCGGTGATGGGCTAACTTCAGTATCCTGTAAATAATGGGATCGCGCATTTGCATATTCGGGGAGGACATATCGACTTTCGCCCTGAGAACCCTTGAACCTTCTTCAAACTCACCCCTGTTCATCCTTTCAAAAAGATCGAGGTTCTCTTCCACCGTCCTCGTGCGGAACTTACTCAGAATTCCTGGTTGGGCAGGCGTTCCTCTCTGGGAAGAAATGATTTCGGCAGCCTGGTCATCTACATAAGCCAGACCTCTTTTTATAAGGTCGATTGCAAAGTCGTACAACTTGCCGAAATAATCAGATGCATAAAATTCCCTGTCTTCCCAGTCAAATCCCAGCCAATGGATGTCTTCCTTTATTGAATCGACATACTCAACATCTTCCTTCACCGGATTTGTGTCATCAAACCGAAGATTGCATTTCCCTTTATACTTATTCGCCATACCGAAGTCGAGGCAGATAGCTTTTGCATGACCTATATGAAGGTAACCGTTCGGTTCGGGAGGGAACCTTGTATGGACCCTTCCGTCATTTTTACGTTCCTTCAGATCATCAATAATAATTTGTTCGATAAAGCTTACTGATGGTTTCGGTTCTTCTTTTCCAATAATGCTCTCTTCACTCATCCCTGGTAGTTTTAAGATTACAAAAATAGGATGAATTTAGAACCCTGCATCGTCAAAACGAAAAAAGATTAGGAAGAAGGGTTTCCGGTTGCAACCTGCATCCCGCAACTGTAGATGGAGATACTACCTGCAACTGCAACCTGCATCCCGCAACCGTTTTCATTTATCCGTTATCAGATAATCCTTCAAAGCCTCCACGTATTCCACAAATTTTTGTTTCCCGAGTGGTGTTATCCTGCAAAGTGTCTGAGGATAGTTTTTATTGAACTTCTTTGTGACTTCTATATAACCTGCTTCCTTTAATTTGGAAATCTGAATGCTGAGATTTCCTGCCGTTGCCCCCGACTGCTCCTGCAACCAGGTAAATTCTGCTGCCTCCGAATTTATAAGCAGGGACATCACTGCAAGTCGCAGCTGTGAATGCAAAACCGGATCGAGCTCCTTAAAGCGTGTCATGGTCAACCTTACTTTTTAAAAGATATCCGGGGATAATATAACCTGTAAGCACAGCGGCCGCCACAACAAGCGGTGCGATTTCGTGGCCGCCGAAATAGGCTGCGAGCGCAAAAATCCAGAAGGTAATGCCTCCGATAATAAGTGGTCTGAATTTTATTATAAACCCTGAAAGAAATGTGGGAATTGCAGCGAGGGTCAGTATAAAAGGTGGAAATGATCGCGGATCTTCCCAAATTATTATAAAGATAACAATTGAACTGAACAGGAATGCCATCCATGTCCACAGGTAAAGCATATCGGCATAAGTATGAACCCTGGCTTTCTTTCCTTTTACGTATCCAAAGATAAATGATACGAATACTCCCGGAATTACCAGCAGCCAAACCAGCCATGGTTTAGTGAAACCGGTGAAGCTACTGAGAAGGTACTCTGTGAGGCTGCAGACGAATATGAGCCATCCCCAGAACAGGAGGTGAAATATACCCTGACGGATATTGACCTTGGTTTTGTTTATCATTTCTGATATGATCCTTAAGCTCTCTTCACCTGACATCAATTTTTCTTCGTTTTCCATAATAATTTTTACTTTTACAAATGAGATAATTGAAATACATAAACATATTACAAATATAAAGTAGTTTATAGTATAAACCAAATATTTTTCCTACTATTTTCAAAAAGGAAGGAGTAAAGTCCTAACTGTCAGATTTTCAATACCCCAGCCTTAGGTTGAATATAAAAACATTTTTATGGGACTGATTCAGATCGAAAACATGGAATTTTATGCCTTCCACGGGCATTTTAAAGAGGAGCAGATCGTCGGCAATAAATTTCTTGTCGATCTCACAATTGAGACCGACATGTATATCCCTATGAAAAGCGATAATCTCAGAGATGCGGTTAATTATCAGAAGGCATATGAGATCGTAAAGTTTCAGATGGAGAAGAAATCCCATCTCCTCGAACATATTGCAGGCAGGATACTTGATGCCTTATATGCTGAGATGAGCGGTATTAAGAAAGTTAAGATAAAAGTCTCAAAGCTGAATCCTCCAATGGGCGGCAAAATAGGATCAGTAAGCGTCGTAATGGAGAGATAAGAATTCTCCCCTCCGGGGGAGATGCCGAGTTTGCGAGGCAGAGGGGTTTTAACAGGTAGTAAACCAGCCCTTCAACGGCCAGTGTTTTTCTCCCCCTCGGGGGAGATGCCGAGTTTACGAGGCAGAGGGGGTTACTGAATCGGGAGTATACTCATTTCGGCTTTCCCGTTTTAGAAAGTCAACCCCCTTCCCAGGAAAGGGGGTATAAACAAAAAAGACAACAAGAATAAGGTCAAAATGGTGAAAGATGACGCCTTTTACAGCCTTCTTCTTTTGGTTAAATGACCCCCTTCCCCGACCTTCCCCCCAAAGGGGAAGGAGCGAAACCCAGAACCGTGTACTTCGTATTAAAAGCATTATTAAAAGCAGTATTTCTTTTAAATAAAAGCAGTATTAAAAGCAGTAATTCTTTTAAATAAAAGCAGTATTAAAAGCAGTATTTCTTTCAAATAAAAGCAGTATTAAAAGCAGTATTTCTTTCAAATAAAAGCAGTATTAAAAGCAGTATTTCTTTCAAATAAATGGAGTATTAAAGAGCAGTTCCCTTAACCGCAAAGGCCGCTAAGATTCCAAAACTAAGAACACAAAGGATTAAAAGAGTCAGCCCTTCAACGGGTATGGTTTTTCTCCCCCTCCGGGGGAGATGCCGAGCTTGCGAGGCAGAGGGGATTACTTAATCAGGTAGTAAACCAACCCTTCAATGGCCAGTGTTTTTCTCCCCCTCTGGGGGAGATGCCGAGTTTACGAGGCAGAAGGGGTTACTGAATCGGGAGTATACTCATTCCGGCTTTCCCGTTTTAGAAAGTCAACCCCCTTCCCAGGAAAGGGGGTATAAACAAAAAAGACAACAAGAATAAGGTCAAAATGGTGAAAGATGACGCCTTTTACAGCCTTCTTCTTTTGGTTAAATGACCCCCTTCCCGACCTTCCCCCCAAAGGGGAAGGAGCGAAACCCAGAACCGGGAAACGAGTAGACCTTTCTCCCCCTCGGGGGGAGATGCCGAGTTTACGAGGCAGAGGGGGTTACTGAATCAGGTAGAATACTCTTTTCCCGGTAATAAAATAAATTTTTTCATCTAATCTTCATGATTGTCAGATATCTTTGACTTAAATAGAAGATATCAATGTTAAAATTCTTATCTTCACTATAATATTTAGAGTTAAAAGGAGTTTAAAAAATAAGATAATGAACAACTTTGGAAAAATTATTGTTGTTTTTATACTAATACTTTTTGGAGGTCCAAAAGGAATTGCACAGAGTTCAATCCCGCAGTCTGACTCTCTACATGTCCGGCAGAAAAAAGTGCAGAACACCGGAAATGCTAACGGACAGAATGCAAAGGAGACAAAGGAAAGGGGAAACTCGCAGGCAGCAGGAAATAATAAAATGACAGGTCAGGTTAAGCAAATAAAGAGCGGACGACCGGATATGTCAAAGGCAAGAGGTGCCAGGCCTCCATCAGTAGTCAGACCATCCGGATCAGGTATCCCTAGGGGAGTAGGTAAACCTGGCGGTGTTGGCCGTAAAGGGGGAAGATGATATAAAACAGTGAGTTAATGATCTTTTCAGGGCATGTCTCCCGCCTGAGTTTTCAGAGCATGGTTTTGATATTGCTGTGTGTTGAAGCAGTGGGTCAGGGAGGTGCTAAAAATACCGGTGCGGATAGCGATACTTCAGCAGCAGGTTCTGATGAGTCGCCTCATTCATTATTTGCAGGCGCCGGTTATGGCAGCAATATGATCTGGCTTGGTTCGACTATCTCAAAAAGCAGACCTTACAGTTATGGAGCTCTAACCTATGGATTCAGGAACGAATTTTATGCTTCATTTTCATCAGTACACCTGTCGGCCGTTGACCCGTTTTTCTCATTTCATATAGGATCACTGAATTATAACCACGTGTTCAATTCCTGGTTCGACATCTCGGCGGGACTATACAGGTACCAGGTTGCTCCGTCGCTTACAAGTACTCTTTTCAGCAATTTTACTTACAGCGACCTGACACTGGGTTTCGACTGGAGATTGCTTTATTCCAAGGTTACGGCCGGTGTATTATTTTCATATGAGAACCAGGCTTATTTTCAGTTCAGGAATTCAAGATACTTTAAAACTCCTGATTTTCTGGGAGATAAAGTCAATATTTCATTTGATCCATACGTAAATATGCTATTCGGAACGCTCATCACGACTACGATATCTTCCGAAACATCTGTTTTAATGTCTACTCCTCCCAGGAAATGGGGAAGATACCATTCAATTACCACAACATCCACCTCATATTCAAAGAAGTTTGGGTTTATGGAGGCAGATTTCGGACTTCCGGTCGCCCTGAACACTGATCTTGTGACTGTTGAAGCTGAATTTGGCTACCTGCTACCCGTACATAAGGACCCTGATTTTCCCGGTTCAAAGGGATTTCTTTTTATGTTGAGCGGCTTCTTCAGGATTTTTTAATTTTGCAGACATGAACGTACTGATTGTCGAAGACGAAAAGAGCCTGGCAAATGAAATTGCCATATTTCTCAGAGCAGAAAACTTTTTGTGTGATCTTGCATATTCGGGTCAGGATGCATCGGAAAAAATTGCCGTTAACCTCTACGACTTTGTACTTTTAGATCTTGGACTTCCCGATTATAACGGGCTCGATCTGTTAAGCGAAGCGAAAAAAGCCGGCAGTGAAGCTTCATTTATCATTGTCACGGCAAGGGGAGCTGTCGAGGATAGAGTCAGGGGACTCGATCTGGGCGCCGACGATTATATAGCAAAACCATTTGCCCTGATCGAACTTCTTTCACGTATCAATGCTGTCGGAAGGAGGAAGTTTAACCTGATCTGCCAGGATATCATCCTCGGAGAATTTTTAATGCAGATCCAGTCAAGAAGAATTACCTGCAATGAAAATATTGTCGATTTTACAAGAAAAGAGTATGACCTTCTTCAGTATCTTGTTCTCAATCATGACAAGGTTCTGACACGTCAGCAATTATATGAACATATCTGGGGAAATATTCTTGATGATCAGTACGACAGTAATTTTATTGATGTTCACATTAAAAATGTCAGGAAGAAACTCAACACTTATGCACCCTCCCCATGGCTGGAAACGGTCAGAGGAGTAGGCTACAGGGTTGTTACTGACAGTTAGAAGTAATTCAAAAGAGGAATGGTAACACTCAAAACCAAGCTTACACTGTTTAACCTGCTTTCGAGGCTTGCAATAATGGCATTATTCCTCATCTTCCTTCCCTGGATCATCGAAAGAGTAAATTTAAGACAGGTCGATTTTGATCTTATCCAGAAAAGAGAAAAGGTGATTGATCTGATAAACCGTATCGGGATCGAACCTTTTATGAACACTGATACCACCAATGCATTTGGCAGCTTTAATATTCTGAAGGAGGAATTTATAAGTCTTGAAAAGATAAGTTCTCCTGAAGACAGAAATGATATAGAGGTCAGCAGCAGGATAATTGATGACGAGGAGATCGTTTACCGTGTCCTGAATTACAGTTTCACAGTGGAGGGGCAAAAGTACCTTCTTGAAGTAGGAAAAAGTCTTGCAAGTATCCAGCAGGCACGTAGGAATATAACAAGGGTACTGATCGTATTTCTGCTTGTCGTCATATTTATAACTCTCCTTACCGATCTTGAGTATGCCCGTTTTATACTTGGTCCGCTGGGGAAAATTACTGACAAGCTTAAAGGAATTTCAAATCCGGCAACTTTCGATAAAACACCTGTTAAAACCTCAACGTCCGATTTTTCAAAGCTCGACAATGCCCTGAAAGAGCTTATGACACAGATCGATGAAGCCTTCTGTAAGGAAAAAGAGATCACTGTCAATATTTCCCATGAACTTCTGACGCCTGTTCAGGTATTAAGGACAAAGCTTGAAAGCCTTTTGCTCAGGGATGATGTTGATTCTGAGATATATGTAAAGATAGATGAGTCGCTGAAAACCCTTCACAGACTGCAAACCCTTATTAACTCACTTCTGCTTATAGCACGGATTGAAAGCCACCAGTACCTGCGGCAGGATACTTTTTCTATACTGTCGGTTCTCAGGGAAATTGTAAGTGAGCTCAATCCTATTGCAGAGGACAGAGAGATACTTTTAAAGGAAGAGTATCAACAGGATTTCAATGTAAAAGAAGCCAACCGGTCGCTTATTTTTTCAATGTTCTACAATGTCATTAATAATTCTGTTAAACATACGCCATCAGGTGGAGAGGTCACATTGAAAAGCAATCTGAAGCACAAGTTGTTTACCGTAACTATTTCGGATACCGGCAAAGGTATGACCAGGGCTCAGATGTCCACCCTCTTTTCCCGCTTTAAAACCCGGACCGGGAGCGAAAGCGATGGCACAGGCATTGGACTGGCAATTACAAAGTCAATAGCTGATTTTCACGGGATAAATGTAAGTGCCTCATCAGAAGAAGAAAACGGAACTACTTTTTCTTTTATTTTCTCTCAAAATTCATGAAAAATTCATCTTCGTGAGCCTACATTTGATCATGAAATTTTGAAAAACTAATTACTGAGCTTTATGAAAAAGTCATTTTTTGCATTAATTGCAGCGGCGCTTGTAATGATATTTACAGGTTGCAACAAAACTAATGATGGTCCGGGTCGGTTGGTCGTTAAAATAACTGATGCGCCATTCCCGATCGATATGGTAGAATCTGCATCTGTTACTATTACAAAAGTAGAGTTGAGGAAAGAGGGGGCTGGAGTAAATGATGCTTCAGGTTTTTCAGTTGTATGGGAGGGTTCAGAAACCTTCAATCTACTTGATTTGAGGAATGGTCTGACTGCAGAACTTACCGATGTTGAAATTCCCCAGGGAAGTTACGACCTGGTGAGGCTCTATGTTGATCAGGCCGAACTGAAGATAAAAGATGGAGGGACCTTCAATGTTGACGTGCCCAGCGGGCCGCAGACCGGAATAAAAGTTTTTATCAGCCCGGGAATTGTTGTTGAGGGTGGCCTTACTTCTGAATTAGTCCTTGATTTTGATCTTGCAGGATCTTTTGTAATGATGGGTACCATGGATAGTCCAACGGGTATCACCGGATTTACTTTCAAACCTGTAATCAAGGCAATCAATAACACTACACAGGGTAATATTGAAGGAACGGTTACTGAAAAAGGTACTAACCCCGTAGTCAACCTTGACAACGTCTCAATTTCGGTAAAGCAGGGCGATATTGAAATTAAGAGTGGTTCCACTTTGGCTGACGGGAAAGGTTTTTTCCTGATCACTGGGTTGGAACCGGGATTATATTCAGTAACTGCTTCTTTAACTACTTATGATCCGGTAACCAAAACTGATATAACGGTCGTCGCCGGAAACAAGACTGTTGTAAACTTTGAATTGACTAAAACCCAAACCACAACCCCATAAGAAGATCCTCTAGCTTTTAAAAGACCTGCCCTGAAATGGCGGGTCTTTTTATTTACTACAATTCCACTGTAATGGCATTATCCCCAACCCCCAGGTTGGTGAGCTGCTTTAAAACTGCGTCCATCATGGGCGGGGGACCGCAAACATAAAACTTCCTGCTAAAATCACCGACAACGGCTTTAAGGAAATCCTCGTTTATGATTCCATGATAATAACCTTCTGCCTTATCATCCGACAGAATATTAATAAAATCCTTTCCCAATAGCATGTTAAATTCCTGCTCAAGGATGATATCAGCCTTTGTCTTGTTTGCGAAGACAAGCATGTTGCCCGGCACTTCATTTTTGGTATTGAGATCCCGGAGAATTGAAATAAAGGGAGTAATGCCTGCTCCTCCTGCAATAAATACTCCTTTCCCCTTGTAAGAAATGGCTCCCCAGACATCCCTGATTATTATTTCATCGCCAGGTTTGAGCTTTCCAAGTTCATTTGTAACCCCGTTTCGTGTTGAATAAATTTTAATTGTAAATTCAAGGTAGGGAGCCGAGTTAAGGCAGGTGAATGTAAACGGGTTCCTTTTTTCCGTGAGACCTGTTTTATTGATTGATATTTCAGTTGCCTGTCCGGGTATAAATGAATATCCTTCAGGTTTCTCGAACTGAAACCTTTTAACATCGTGTGTAACCTGTTCGATGTTAAGAATCCTGACTATATGTTCTTCCATAATAATGAGATTACTTTAAAAAACATTATGACGAAGTGGGGTGCTGAAAAAGTCAAAATCAATTAACCGCAGAGGACGCAAAGAATTTACGCAAATGCCGATAGCTATCGGCACGCAAAGAGCTGAAATTATGTGTTTTAGCTTAGCGTGCTTTGCCACTTCTTAGCGTTCTTTGCGGTTAAAAAGGCTTTTTCAACAACTCCATTTAGGGGGAGAGGCCGAAATGCCTGGAGGAGGTTTCAAGTAGTTGCCATATACTTCTTCTCCAGCCTCTCCAGTACCTTATGCAGCTTCTCGTGAACTCCTTCCCCGATAACTTCCTTTTCAAGTTTTTCAAAACTGGTGAAAAGTTCCTTCTGCTTTGAAGCCGATAGCTTTGCATCACTCATCGGAAACAGGATCTTGTTTTCCTTATCAATATGATTTCTCAATAGAGATACGTACAATGAAGCGGCTTCAACAAACGAATCTTTATCGATTGTATTGTTTTTAATTGAGTTCTGCATTTGTTTTATGAATTCCCTGCCTTTTTTGTGTTGTTCGAGCATCACGCCTATCGGCCCGTCCTGATTCTTTACACCCGCTTCTTCAAGAGCCGGAAACAGAAATTTTTCCTCCTTACCATGATGACATTTATCGGCAAACACTTTAAGAAAAACGATTATTTCCTCAATGTCCTTATAATCAACCTTTTTATCTTTTTTTACCCCTTCATACATCTTCTCAATAACATCCAGTGCATTCAGAATTGCTTCATGCTCATGCATTAAATCCTGGCTTGTTTTTTCCATGCCATACCTCCTTTTTGATTGTTAATCTATATTGTCTAAAAGGATAAACAAACAAATCCTGAAAAGGTTAACACCAGATCGAGCTCAGATCAGCATACAGCTATAATTTCTTCATTGTCCGGAATCAGATGAGCATTGCAACCCATGAAGGCAGATTAATGCCAAATTAACCTTTTCTTAATTCTAACTTAATGTGACATTCAGCCGGAAGAGATAACTTTAAAATTCTTTTAATCCACCAGTAACTGATCATCTCGCTGAATTGTTGACGCGTCCTGGTTGCCGAAGGATTAAAATTCAAATCATGTTAAAACATAGGATATGAAATTACACTTAAGCATTCAGCAGGTCCTTTTGATCTTACTGGCATCGGGCTTATTATCATGCACCAAAACTACAATTCCATTGTCAGGTGTAACAGGAGAATATTCAGTTTTTGCATGGAATGATCTCGGGATGCATTGCCTGAATCCAAGTTATGATAAACTTGTCATCCTTCCCCCGTACAATAATATAATGGCTCAGGTTGTGAAGCGCGGGGATCCGCCTCAAATTATAACATCCGGAATAACAGTAGCATACAGGCTTATTGACAACACTACTTCGTATAGCAAAAGATCATATGGAGGCTTTTGGGATAACTCAAATAAGCTTTTCGGTGTGACCCTTGCACATGATATTGGTCTTAAAGGAAATGGGCTTTCGGGCAACATGACGGTAGTGGATGACCATTTTATTGCTGAAGGGGTTCCCGTTGTTCCCGTATATGATAATGGTACCTGGAATCCTTACCAGGTGGCAGAATTAACAGTAAAAGATGCAAGTGGTACTACACTTATCCAAACCCAGGCAACCGTACCGACCTCGGATGAGATTAACTGCGCAAAATGCCACGGTACAAATGCTTTTGATGATATCCTTTCGAAGCACGATTCACAACATCAAACTAATTTATCGGCTTCAAAGCCAATTCTTTGTGCTTCCTGTCATCCGAGTCCTGCACTTGGCATAAATACAGGACCTGAAATGTATCTGTCGCGTGCAATACACGGATCGCATGCTACAAAAACCGGGATAACCTGCTACGATTGTCACCCAGGGGCGACAACAAAATGCAGCAGAAGCCTCCGGCATACATCCGATAACGGTAATTGCACAACGTGTCATGGAGAAATGGCAAATGTTGCAAGCAGTATTGCCGGTGGACGTATCCCTTGGGCAAGTGAACCGGAATGTGCCACATGCCATACAGGGGTTACAGGTGTTAGCACAGGAAGTGTGTTGTACAGGAACTCACACGGCCACGGAAATATGTACTGTACTGCCTGTCATGGAAGTCCTCATGCAATGATGCCTTCGAGGGAGGCAGCTGATAATTACCAGTCAAAACAATATCAGGGCTTTACATCCAAAATAAAAAGCATAGGCAGTTGCGGGGTTTGTCATGACAGCTCAAGGGGTGCAAGCAACATCAGTGAATTTGGAGGCACTCATGGCGGGACAAACCCGGAGGAAGTAATAGGCTGCAGGGCATGTCATACTTCCGTTCCGGCTACAACAGCCGGATGGCCACACGCTTACACGTGGAAAAATTCAAACTGATATCCCGGTAAGGCATCCTGCCAAAGCTCCTGGTTTTGAACTAAGTTACATCAGATGATTTCTCCTTCCTGGTATCTTAATGTAATCTTAATGAAATCTTAATTTCAAATTAACGGAAGCAATAAATCAATGGTCTAATTTTAGATCCTGTAATTAGAAAAATCATTTTTACCATAGCTTCATAATTAACTTGAACTCCAATTATTAACTAAACCCTACCAGCATGAAAAAATTAGTTTTCATAATTTTTTTTGGTATTGCCACAGCTGTCGTTGCTTCGGGCAGCACAAATTTTCTCCTACAAAAGAGTACGACCGGCAAGAAAACAACCTCCCAGGTTGACCAGCAAAATAAGAAGGATGCTGCAGTAAAAACCGTCTACGCCTGTCCGATGCACCCCGAAGTAGTGCAGGATAAACCCGGGAAATGCCCCAAATGCGGTATGAATCTGGTTTCAAAAGTAGTCGCAAAAGATGTTTATACCTGTCCAATGCATCCGGAGGTAGTTCAGGATAAACCCGGGAAATGTCCTAAATGCGGGATGAATCTCGTTCTGAAGGAGCCTGCAAAAAAGGTTGAAGCCCCAAAGAAATAGTATCTCATTTTTACGGAAATGGTTGAGAAACTGATTTCATTTTCGCTGCGAAACAAGTTTGTTGTACTGGTAACAGCGGCTGCCTTGTTCGTCTGGGGGATCTTTTCTGTTGGCCGGAATCCCATTGATGCGATACCTGATGTTTCTGAAAATCAGGTCATCGTTTTCACAGAATGGGCAGGAAGAAGTCCTCAGGTGATAGAAGACCAGGTAACGTTCCCTCTTGTTTCAAACCTCCAGGGAATCCCGGAAGTAAAAAATGTAAGGGGAACTTCCATGTTCGGCATGAGCTTTATTTATTTGATTTTTGAGGACAGCACAGATATTTACTGGGCAAGGACAAGGGTTCTTGAGAGGCTGAATTCAGCACAGCAGCTCCTTCCCGACGGCGTAACACCCACTCTGGGGCCTGATGGTACAGGTGTAGGTCATATTTTCTGGTACACTCTAAACGGAAAGGGATTCGACCTGGGAGAACTCAGAGCTCTTCAGGACTGGTATGTAAAATTTGCTTTGCAATCAGTCCCGGGCGTAAGTGAAGTAGCTTCGTTCGGCGGCTTTCAGAAGCAATACCAGATATCGGTCGATCCGCACAAGCTTACCTATTATAATATAACACTTGCCGATGTCCTTGATGCAACCCGCGAAAACAACAATGATGTAAGCGGACGAAAACTTGAGAAATCGGATATGGGATATATTATAAGGGGACTTGGATATATTCAGGAACCATCTGATATTGAGAAGATACCTGTTGGTGTATTTAACAGTGTCCCTGTATATATACGCGACATCGGAAGTGTTGGTGAAGGAGGAGATCTCAGACTTGGAATATTTGATGAGAACGGTGAAGGTGAGGCAGTCGGAGGAATAATTGTCATGCGGTACAATCAGAATGCCGATAAGGTCATAAAAGATGTCAAGGAAAAGATGACCGAAGTTGCAAAAGGACTACCCGAAGGCGTATCGTTTAAAACTGCTTACGACAGGAGCGTTCTTATAAAGGAAGCCGTAAAATCGGTAAAGGGTACCCTCTTTGAAGAAATGCTGGCAGTCTCACTGGTGGTTATCTTTTTCCTCTTTCACTGGCGGAGCGCTCTTATTATCCTCATTCAGATGCCTATATCGATTGCTGTCGCCTTTATACTCCTGAATGCACTTAACATTTCTTCAAACATAATGTCGCTGACAGGAATAATTCTGGCAATCGGAGTTATCGTTGATGATACAATAGTGATGGTGGAAAACTCATACCGTCATCTTGCAAATGAATCCCAAACAAAGGGGGTCTAAATGGAAAAGGAAGAAAGAGAAAGGATTATTGAAAAGGCCGCTAAGCAGGTCGGACCCGGGGTATTCTATTCCACGATAGTTGTTGTAACCTCATTCCTGCCGGTATTTTTGCTTACAGGGATGGAGGGTAAGATGTTTCATCCGCTGGCGTTTACAAAGACTTTTATTCTGCTGATTGACGCTGTTCTGGCAATAACTCTGACGCCTGTTCTGATAAGCTTCCTTCTCAAAGGCCGTCTTAAACAGGAAAGCGCCAATCCGGTCACCAGATTTACAGAACGTATCTATACTCCCATTCTGAAGACCTGCCTGAAATACCGCAAGACGACCCTGGCAGTAAACATAATAGCGCTGTTGATCAGTCTTCCCATGTTGATAAATATGGGTACTGAGTTCATTCCGCCTCTTGATGAGGGTTCCCTGTTGTTCATGCCGGTAACTCTGCCTGATGTTTCAAACAGCGAGATAAAGAGGATACTCCAGGTCCAGGACAAAATAATAAAATCGGTTCCGGAGGTTGAAAATGTTCTTGGTAAGGCAGGCAGGGCCAGCACAGCTACGGATAACTCCCCGATCAGCATGATTGAGACAATCATTCTGCTCAAACCAAGGAGTGAATGGCGGAAGGGCATGACCAAGGAAGATATACTCCTGGAGATGAATGCCCGTCTTCAGATCCCGGGAGTGGTCAATGGCTGGACCCAGCCCATCATCAACCGGATCAATATGCTGTCGACTGGTGTAAGGACCGATGTCGGATTAAAAGTCTACGGGCAGAATCTCGACTCAATCTGGTATCTGTCAAATAAGCTGAAAAGTCATCTTGCCGACATCAGAGGAGTGAAAGACCTGTATGTTGACCCTGTGACAGGCGGTAAATTCATTGATATTTCAATCCGGAGGGATGAAATCGGGAGATATGGTCTCAGTGTCGATGATGTAAACCGGGTTATCGAATCTGCGCTGGGAGGAGTGAACGTGACGACCACTATTGAGGGCAGGAGAAGGTTTAATGTCAATGTACGCTTTGCGCAGGACTACAGGAACAACCTTGAGGAAATTAAAAGGATACTCGTGCAGAGTCCTGAATCAGGACCCATCCCGCTTTCAGCAGTTGCAAATATTGAAGTGTCAGACGGCCCCGCAATGGTCAATTCTGAAAATGCAATGTTAAGGGGAGCTGTCTTGTTCAATGTCCGCGACCGTGATCTCGGAAGTACCGTTCAGGAGTGCAAGCTAAAACTGGAAGAGATGGTAAAGTCATTGCCAAAGGGATATTACCTGGAATGGAGCGGTCAGTATGAAAATCAGTTACGGGCAAACCGTAAGCTGCTCTTCATAATACCAATTGTTATATTTATAATTCTCCTTGTGGTTTACTTTACGTACAGGTCGCTGAAAGAGGCATTGATAACCCTTATCACTGTACCTTTTGCACTGATCGGCGGAGTCTATATTGTCTATTTCTATGGAATTAATATGTCAGTTGCCGTGGCGGTAGGATTTATTGCCCTCTTTGGTATGGCAATTGAGACTGCAATGCTTATGACAATTTATCTCAACGAAGCCATGGAGGAGATGATAATGAAAATGAAAGACACTCCGGAAAAAATAAGTTCCGATGAGATAAGGCAGGCAGTGATAAAGGGAGCGGTTAAAAGGCTGCGACCTAAGATCATGACTGTTTCCGTTTCACTTTTCGGCCTCTTTCCGGTTCTATGGGCAACAGGGGCCGGCAGTGATGTCATGCTTCCTATAACGCTGCCGCTTATAGGCGGTTTAATAACCTCAACAGTTTATGTACTTCTGGTAACTCCCGTAATTTTTGAAATGTCGAAGGAGCATGAACTGAAGAGATATGGGAAAATAAAGGTTATTAGTTCCCAGGAGATTAAATGAAAAATAATCAATCCCGATGAAGAAAAAACTCATTAAAATAACAGGTATTTCCTTATTTCTGTTGCTCGTATTCATTTTGGCTACCGCTGCATATTTAAGACAGAGAGGATCAGCACAGGATAAGGAAATTACATCTGAGAGCGGCAGCAAGCTTTATGTCTGCTCCATGCATCCCCAGGTAATACGCGATGCCCCGGGAGATTGTCCTATCTGCGGGATGTTCCTTATTGAAAAAATCGATCAGGATAAGAATAGTTTTGATTCTACTCTTACGGACATCGTCCGGCCGGTAAATGAATCCGTACTGGCGGCTGTAACGACAGTCTCCCCTGAGGAGGCTACGCTCCCTTTAATTATTGAAGCATCGGGGATAGCAAATTATGATCCCCGTAAGATCCAGACAATCAGTGCCCGATTTGGGGGCCTTATAGAAAAGTCATTTGTAAAATATCAGTTTCAGCATATTAATAAAGGTCAGAAGATATATGAGGTTTACGCTCCGGACATTTATACCCAGCGCTGGAATTATGTAAAGCTCATTCAGGCATATCCCGACCGTGATGACCTGACAAAGGAAGCCCTGGAATGGCTTTACCTTCAGGGACTCTCAAAGGGGCAGATAGATTCGCTGAAACGGGCTACGACCAGGCCGGATTACCATCTTGCCGTTTACAGTCCGGGCGAGGGGTATGCTGTAAGCAGGGATTTTGATCCCGAAAGCTTTTTCTCAACAGGTTTTAAAGAAGGAAATAACCCTGAAAATACTCTTGCAGGAAAAGGCAGTATCGGACTTAACGACGGCGTTGCTATTGAAAAAGGGGATCCGTTGTTTAAACTTATCGATGTAAGGTCGCTCAGGGTCGATCTCAAGGTAAAAACCGGGGACGGTACATTATTAAGAAGAGGCCAGCATGTTGTAATAACCGATGCAGCTAATCCCGGCAAACATTTTAAGGGTACGATCAGCCAGATAGAACCTCTGAATGGCGGGTTGTTTCAGTCGGTTAAAGTTTTCATTACAGATAATGAAAGGCTTTTATTGCCCGGAAGGCAGATAAAGGCTCAGATCATGGCAGGTCCGCGTGAAGGTCTATGGGTGCCGGCAACGGCTGTTGTCGACCTTGGTCAGCGCCGGTCTGTCTTTGTTCTGGAGGATAATAAGTTCATAGCAACCGGAGTAAGGACAGGTGTGCGATCAGGGGATAAAGTAGAGATACTTTCCGGACTTGACAGGAATGCAAAAATTGCAGGAAAAGCTTTGTTGTTGATTGATAGTGACGGATTTATAAGCATAAATTAAAACTTTTTACAAATGCGGTTTCACCGAATCTAAAATAATTGCATCACTTTTTATCCCGGGATTATTAATTGGCATGCTCTCCTGTAAAATGAAAAAAGAAGAAGCCGTAAGTGAGCCACAACCAATTGATAATTACATCAGATTAAGTGATGCACAGATCCAGCTTGCAAACATCAATGTCGCCGAAGCCCGGGAAGGCACTATTGGGAGAAGGTTATCCCTTACCGGTGTACTTAAGGTTAACGAACAAAGCGTAGTAACCATTAGTTCACGTCTTCCCGGGAGGATCGAAAAACTGTTCTTCAAAAACACCGGTGAGATTGTTAATAAGGGAGATGAATTATATGAGTTTTACAGCGACGATCTCATTGACGCCCAGAGGGAATATTATACACTTCAGAGCAATAACTGGAACTTCTCAGGAAAGTATGAGCCAAGCCTTGTACTCGAAGATAAATTACTGGTAATGGGATTAATGCCTTCCCAGATCAAACAACTGGGTAAAGACGGGAAAATAATGTTCAAGGTTATAATTTACAGCCCGGGCGAAGGCAAGATAAGGTCGGTCAATGTCTCGGAAGGCCAATATATCACACCCGGACAAACCCTGTTTGAGCTTGCTGCTGATAAGAACCTGTGGCTTGAAGCACAGGTATACCCCGACGATATTCAATATCTTAAAACGGGGATGCCGGCAACTGCAACAGTGCCGCTTGCAGGCGAACTGCCTGTAAAATGCAATATCAGCTTTATCAATCCGGCTTATGAAAAAGGCAAAAATGTAACACTTGTAAGGGCAGTCATCAATAATGATGATAACAGGTTACACCCAGGGATGCTGGCCCTGCTTAACGTACAGACCCAGATGACCAGGGGAATTCTGGTTCCCTCTTCGGCAGTTATTACCGGCTCGCATGGTGAAAGAGTCTGGATAAGGGAAGGAAACGGTGATTTTACATGGAGGCAGGTGACCACTGGCATGCAATCTGGCGATTCAATTCTCGTGTTGTCAGGTCTTGAAAAATCAGACCAGATAGTAACTACAGGAGCATATCTTCTTAACAGTGAATTGATCCTGAAACAAGGTACCGGATCTATGAGTACAACAGAAATAACAACCGGAAACAATCGGCAAACAGAAATAAAGACTACTGGCATGTAAGTTGCAGTGATATTGTTGTTCAATTTAAATTTAACATATTATGAAAGTATCTGGAATTAAAAAAGTAATTGTTATCGGGATTCAGTTCCTGATATTAACGGGTTTCGTATCAAAAGCTCAGGATCTTAAGGATTTTGACGGCAATGTTTACAGGACAGCGAAGCTTGGCTTGCAGGTCTGGACAGCCAGTAATCTTAATGTTTCTCACTTCCGCAACGGTGATGCAATACCGGAAGCAAAAACTCCTGAAGAATGGGCCAATGCATCAACGAATGGCAAACCTGCCTGGTGTAATTATGAAAATGATCCGGCTAACGGGGTTAAATATGGCAAGTTATATAACTGGCATGCAATCAATGATCCGAGGGGCCTGGCGCCTGAAGGTTATCATATTCCTCAAAATGCAGACTGGAGAGCCCTTATCAAGAACCTTCTCGGAATAGATTATGCCGGTACAAAGATGAAAAGCGCCGCAGACTGGAAATCCAAAAAAGGAACGAATAATATAGGATTTACAGCTATTCCCGGTGGCTGCCGCGAAGCTGACGGCAAATTCAGGGATCTCGGAAGTATTGCAAGATGGTGGTCAAACTCGGTACCTGTGGATGTCAAGCCGTCAAATAAGATTTTTTCAGTGGAGCTCAATGACAATTCAGTTGAAGTCAAATATTTACAGACAGAAAAAGGAGCAGGATTATCAGTAAGGTGTGAGAAGGATTGATCAGCTTCTCAACCCCTGACAGATCAACCCCCAAATTTAATTTGGGGGTTTTTTGATTGTCCATGCCCCCAAATTAATCTGATCTTAATCATGTCTTAATCTGTTCTTAATCCTCATTCAATTAATACAGAATAACTTAGTAATGACCTTTAAAATGACCCCTGATCCTGAAAAAGCAAGGCTTCAGCCGGGTTAAACAAAGGCTTAGAACTGTATAAGTTTCAATAATGAGGTTCAAATACTATAGCATATTTTATCTGGTGGTAATACTTTTTTACCTGCTCCGACCCTCATTGCCATATCTCGAATTTGTAATCAACAAAAATTATATTGAAAAGAACCTTTGCGTTCAGAAAGACAACCCTGATAATAACTGTCATGGCAAGTGTTACCTCCATGAACAGCTGAATAAACAAAGTCAATCACCTGATGCTGACACTAACGACAGAAATAAAATTGACCGGGACAAAAAAATGGACGATCATCTGCAAGGATCACAAACAAAACCCCTGGTTTTTGGTAATGAGACGATACTGTCAGGTTTTTATTCGGTTCCTGTAACAGTCTCCTTCGTCTCAGATATATTTATCCCTCCTGAATTATAAATTTCACATTTATTTCTATTATATCCGGTTAATAATTTAGATATCCGGATCCGGCAATTACTAAATTCCTGAAGGTTATATATTGCTTAATTCTTCTTCACTCTTATCAATCTATTTAAATTTTGAAATAATGAAACTTAATTATATAAAATACCTGTGTATAATATTATTACCGGTATTAATCTTCTCCTGCAGTAAGAATGATCCTGTTCCGCAGGTTCAGGACAACTACGTCAAAGTCGCTGATGTTGTATCTGCAGGCTCAATGTTCAATGTGCAGTTTTTCTCCAAAGATTCTCTTTTTGTCGGTTATAACAGAGTTTATTTTAAAGTAACTGACAAGAGCTCAGGTCTGGCTGTTAATCAGGCCACCATTGCATTAGCCCCGCTTATGGACATGGGGACTATGAAACACGCATGCCCTTTTGAAAATCCTGCCGTGACTGCCGCGACGGATGGCTATTTTGAGGGAGCAATATTGTTTTCGATGCCCGGATCCAATAATTCATGGTCGCTTTCTGCTGATGTTACCGTGAACGGGAAAACTGATTCGGTATTTTTCCCAATATCTAAAGTTGTCGGTACTACCCTTGCTAAAAAGATTGTTGTTATTGACAGTCTCAGCACCGGACCAGGCACATGGAAAATTACCAAATATCCCGTTTCTCTTGTCGAAACAGCTGCATGGAAGGTCGGTAATAATCCATTTGAGATAACCATACATACTATGGCATCAATGATGAGCTTCCCGTGCTGCGATGATTTCACTGTCGAAATAACTCCCGAGATGCCTTCTATGGGTCACGGGTCACCCAATAATGTGAATCCGGTCCTTACAACTATGGGGCATTATGTCGGGAGTGTAAACTTTACTATGACGGGAGCCTGGCGCATAAATATGGTATTCAAAAAAGGCGACAGGGTCATAGGAAAAAATGCATTTTTCGACATCACCTTGTGAAGTCAGATAATATGTTTTATAACATATTAATTCGGACGGCTCAACAATTTTACAACGAACGGGTGATTTTAAGTCAACCAATCCTGCTGAAATGAAATCCAGAATTTTATTTGGGATCTGCGTTTTTCTCTCAATAAACCTGTGCGGGCAGCAACCCGGGCAGAAATATCACCTGACCCTTGATACATTCCTGCTTAAGGACGTAACAGTTTCATCTACAATTCCGTTGGATAACCGGCAGATAGAAAAATTTTACAAGACAAATAACTTCTCAACAATTGATAACCTTACGGCCCATCTCGACGGAGTATCCCTTATTAAACGGGGGGCGTATGCCATGGAACCGCAGATGAACGGTTTCTCAGGCGGTCAGCTCAATCTTACGATTGACGGGATGAAGATGTTCGGGGCATGTACCGACAAGATGGACCCCATCACTTCTTATCTCGAACCTGCCAATCTGAAGACAATTACTCTCGAACACGGTACTAACGGAGGTCTTCACGGGAATAACATAGGCGGCTCGATCGATATGGCGTTAAAGGATCCTGAAAATCGCGGAATGCATCCGTTCGGATCAACTGTATCATTTGGATATGAGAGCGCCTCCAACAGCCGTAACATACTGGTTTCGACAGGATATAGCAGGAATAAATGGGCATGGGGACTCAATGGCGTTTACAGGAAAAACGACAACTACAGAGCTGGAAATGGAGAACTTATAAATTTCTCACAGTTCGAGAAATCAAATATCCATTCGGTGCTGAAGTTTTCACCCGATAGTATCTCTGCGTTCAGGACAGATCTCCTGTACGACCTTGCTTTAAACGTTGGTTATCCGGCCTTACCAATGGATGTAAGCAGGGCAAGGGCTGCACTTTTTGCTCTGGAATATCAATTGAAGAAACCGGGATATAACCTGAAGGCTAAGATCTATTACAACTCGGTTTATCATGTTATGGATGATTCCAGGCGTGATAGCCTGTTCTTCCCCGAAAACAAAACCACAGGCAAAAGAGATTCGGTGATTATGCGTATGGATATGCCCGGATGGAGCAATACATTCGGGTCATACGTGGAGGGCGAGATAAGTCTGGATGCCAAAAACAGATTAACTTTCAAGGCTGATAATTATGTGAACGCATCGCTTGCGGAAATGACGATGTATATGCATTTTACGGGCCAGCCTCCCGAGCCGCCCATGTATCTTCAGACCTGGCCTGATATGACAAGAAGTGTAACGGGTTTGTATTTAAGCAACACCACTAGTTTCAGCAGGAAATTTTCTCTGACCGTGAACGGGAGAATTGATTACAACACAGATAAGTTTAAATCCTCAGTGGCAAGGGAACAGTTTTCAGTATTTAATTATGACCTGGCACCAAGATACAATAAGCCAACGAAGGGATTCAATGTTGCCGGCAGGTACCGTATTTTAAAACCTGTACTATTCACAGTGGAGACAGGTTTTTCAGAAAGGATCCCTACGTTAAGCGAGAGGTTCGGGTTTTATCTTTATAATGCATATGACGGGTATGATTATATCGGCAATCCCTCATTGAAAACCGAGAAATCAGTTTCTTCCAGGTTCACCCTTACTTATTTTTATAAAGGTTTGAAAATCAATATATGCCAGTCGCTGAATTTTCTCAGCGATTACATTATGGGTATAACTGACACGCTTATTCCTCCTATGAATTTTTACACTCACGGTTTAAGGGTATATAATAATGTACCGTCTGCAAAAATGTACAGCACCGATTTACAGGTGATGTACAAACCTGAGGGAGGATTCAGTTTCTTTTTGCTTGCCAAATACACCCGGGGACAACTGAATTCAGGGAGTCCAATCCCTTTAATCCCACCTTTAAAAAACACATTTTCAGTAAGCTACGAGAGAAGCGGTTGGTCATTTCAGGCAGATAATGAAACAGCTTTCAGGCAAAACCGTATCAATATTGATTATGGTGAAACCAGATCGCCTTCATACACATTGTTCAATCTGAAAGCCGGGTATCATCTTATGTTAAAAAACACAATGTTCGATTTCAGCGCCGGGGTTACAAATATTTTAGATACCGATTATTATGAGCATCTCGACTGGGGTCATATTCCAAGGCAGGGAAGAAGCTTTAACTTTTTGGTAAAGCTTACATATTAACTAAAGATCTGAAACGGAGAGGGGGAGAATGGGAGAGGGGGAGCGATGTAATGGCTCAGGGCTCAGGGCTCAGGGCTCAGTGCTCAGGAAGGCAATACAGTAGAATGGGAGAGGGGGAGAATGGAAGAGGGGGAGAAGGGGAGAGTGGGCGATTTTATATCCACTCTGGTGAATTGGGGCGTAGCCGTCAACTTACGGAATAGGATAGTCTATGAATCAAACTGTATGCAGCAGATTAGCAATAACATACATTTAGGACTGCTTAAAAAGTCAAAATCCATTAACCGCAGAGGCCGCAAAGATTTTACGCAAATGCCGATAGCTATCGGCACGCAAAGAGTTGAATTTATGTGTTTTAGCTTTGTGTTCTTTGCGCCTTCTTAGCGTTCTTTGCGGTTAAAAATGACTTTTTCAACAACCCAAACTTATTCTGTGTATTAATCCCGTATTAACTCCTTATTAATCTAAAATTAATCTTAAGCTGGATACCCTTATTTAACTTTACTCCAAATGAAAAAAACCTTATGATTTTGGCCTCCTGCCTCCATATCATTTAAAATACAAGACCTTACGATGTAATATATTAAATTGAGATATATAGTTTGAGTGTTTAATTTATTAACTAAATCACCTTGCAGATGAAGACACAATTTTACACAAAATGCTCTTTTGCTTTTGTCGTCTTGCTATTGCTGACGACAAATCTCTTTGCGCAGCCTGTTATAACCGGACCAAATGTGGTTTGCACAGGTCAGACAGTGAATTACAATGCTCCCACGGGCATGACTGGTTATCTCTGGTCAATCTCAGGAGGGGGTTTAATCACTCCGGGAGCAACACCCGATGTTATTAGCGTAACCTGGACTGACGGAGGTCAATGGATAGTGTATTGTACTTTCACTGATCCGAACACTAATTCAGGTAATAGCCTTGCCCTGAATGTGACTGTCGGCCCGACCATAACGGGTCCGAATGATGCGTTTACAAACTTACCTGCTACTCTGGGAAATGGAATTACAACCGGGCAGGTTTATACAACTGATGGGGGCATGACAAATTATGTCTGGTCAGTATCTTCTGCCGGAACAATTACTGCACCTGCCGATCCGACAATCAGTAATACAATTACGGTGACCTGGACTAATCCGAACGGGTCAGCAATCAGTTAGTGTAAACTACACTAATCCGACTTTAAATTGTACTTCATCTGTTCCAACTGTCCTGATCATAAATTATAACCCATTTGGGGGACCAATCGATCCTACGACAGTACCACAGTTCATTGATCCTTTGCCGCATTTTGCTGCCGGGCTGAGAGTAAATGCCAAAGCAGGCGGAAATCTTACAGTTAAGACATTTCCTGTGCGTCAGATAGCTTTATCAACCGGCACTCCGGTAGTTGGCGGGATAGTTGGTGATGTGGCTACTCCACATGCCGGAGAAGGCAATTATGCAGGTTATGCAATATCAACAAATGGCGGCACTACTTTCGGTCCTGCCATGTGGCCGGCTCAGACTATTGAAGCCAGTGTGGGTCATCAACTGATGGTTCAATATAGAAACGGACTTGCAGGACTTAACTATATTGATTTTAATATCCTGGCTGACCAGACCTTGATGATGAACGGATTTCCGACAGACCGGTAATATCCTTACAGATCCATATACCGGTCCTATCCCCATGGTAGTGCATCTTCACGGAGGTGAAATTCCTTCAAACTCTGATGGTGGCCCTACTGCCTGGTTTATGCCGGAGGGTAATCCTCTTGTGGGACCGGGATTCAAATTCAATGCATCAAAACTCGCTACATATCCAAATCAACAGGAATCGGGGACTTTATGGTATCATCCGCATGATCAGGGTCTTACACGAATAAATGTGTATACAGGTCTTGCAGGATTCTACTTTCTGAGAGGTACAAATGAAGAAGCAACTCATCTTCCCGGATGGTCAGGTGACGATAAAGTTCTGGAGGTTACACCTACGGGCAAATCACCGACGTTTAGTGGTCCACCAACAATATTTTTTACTGCACCTACCCCTTATCTTCCTGAAATAGAAGTTGCCGTCCAGGATCGCATGTTCAACGTTAAAGGAGAATTATTCTGGCCAATACAACCTACAAACCCCGACATACACCCCTTCTGGGGACCTGAATTTTTTGGTGATATTATGACAGTAAACGGCAAAACGTGGCCATACCTCAGTGTTGCACCACGTACCTACAGGTTCCGCCTGCTCGATGGCTGCAATGCAAGATTCCTTAATATATGGCTTCAGTCCGAAACCCAGGGTATAGCTGCCCCGGCCATTCATATTGTCGGATCTGACGGAGCTTTTCTCGATGTTCCGGTAACACTGGATCCGGCAGCCGGTCAGGCGCTTACAATCGGGCCCGGAGAAAGATATGATGTCGTAATCGATTTTACGGGTCTGACGAATGGAGTTTTCACTCTTATGAACAATGCCAATGCTCCCTATCCTGATGGTGATCCGGTTGTTCCCGGTCTGACTGACAGAATTATGCAGTTTATAGTTAACGGACAACTGGTTTCGGCGGCCGATCCAACGGCTGTCGGTACAGATAAAGGTGTGATTCCCGGCAATATAAGGCCAGGTAATCCGATGGTAAAATTAGCTGATTTTGCAAACTCAACACTGGCAGCCGGGGTAACACCGGATCTAAAGCGACAGATTATTCTTAATGAAGTAACCGGAGCCGGAGGGCCCGTTCAGGTACTCTTTAACAATTCGCATTTTGATACAAGTACGCCTATAGTAGGAGCTCCACCTGAATTCGGAGGACCAACTGAAATTCCGCTTGAAGGAACAACTGAGTTGATACAAATAATCAATACTACTGTTGATGGTCATCCAATCCATGTCCACCTGACAAATTGGCAGCTTGTCAGCCGTCAGCAATTTGATGTTGCAGGATATCTGGCTGCATACTCAACGGCATGGAGTACAAATGGTAGTGGTCTTCCTGAGTTTCCTGTTGGCCAGGGATATCCTGGTGGCAGTGGCTCTCCTTACCCATATAATTCTCTTCATGGAGGCGCGGTGGGAGGTAATCCTGACGTAACTCCATTCCTGACCCTAGGTACACTGAGACCAGCTGATGAACAGGAGAGGCTCTGGAAAGACGATGTCAAATCATTTCCCGGTGAAGTAGCAACCTACGTTGTAAGGTATGCGCCTACCGACAGACCAATCAATGCCACTCCGGCGCAGTTATTATACCCGTTCGATCCAAGCATTGGTCCGGGTTACGTATGGCACTGCCATATCATCGACCATGAGGATATGGATATGATGCGGCCGTTAGTGATACAGCCTTCCCTTGAGAGAAAGCCTGTGATCGTAACTCAGCCTTCTGCAGTGATCGCATGTGCGGGAGATAATGTATCATTTTCGGTTGAAGCAACTACCTTAGATGGCGTAATCTCTTATCTATGGCAAGTTAATGACGGGAATGGCTGGACGGATCTGGCTGATGGGGGTGTTTATTCAGGAGTACTTTTGTCAAAGTTGAATATTAGTCCTGCATCGCTTGCTCTTAATGGCAATAAGTATCGGTGCAGTTTAACTAATACTGTTGGCACCACCGTTTCCGATGAAGCCTTACTGACCGTTAACAATTGTTCGGTCAGCGGGACCCTTAAATATAATAATACAGGGAGTGATGTATTATCAGGTTTCACTGTAAGCATTGATGGTAAGACCGGAACCACAGATGGCTCGGGTGCCTTTACCGTAAGCGGTGTTACTTCGGGGACCCATGCGGTTACCATAGCAGATGTAATAACCGCAGGCGGTATTAATTCTACCGATGCCGGCAGCGTAAATTCCTGGATTTTAAATAAGGTGTCTGTCCCGAATGTAAGTTTACTTGCTGCCGATGTCGATAACACCCTTACAATTAATTCATTGGATGCTCAGGGTATTCAGAATAACTTTGTTAAGGCTACTCCGTTTGTCAGAGCTCCATGGGTATACTGGAAAGCAATAGGATCAGGCACATCAGTTCCTTCTACCTTTGATGTAATTGTTGATAGAGAATCTGTAACAGGGTTTAACATTCTGGGTATGAGTACAGGTGACTTTAACGGCAGCTTTACTCCCAACACAGCTCCCGGAGGTTCTAATGTCTTTATAACTGACGGTACTACTCTTACAGTCCCGGCTGGTTTACCGTTCGATCTTCCTCTTAAGGCACCTGTAAGTCTGACTTACACAACTGTAAAAGCTATCTCTCTTATTCTTAATGTCGACGCCAGTCTGGTTACAGTCAACAGTGTAAAAGTATCAGGTTCGGCTGTTCCTGCAACGTTTAACATGGTCGGTAGCGAACTAAGGATAGGATGGAACTCTACCACCGCAGTAAGTGCTCAGTCGGGACAGCCTCTTGTTGTCCTGAATCTGACACCAAAAGCTGCATTTACCTCTTCGCAGACATTGACGATCACAGCAGCTGCAAATTCTCTTAATGAGCTGGCAGACGGAAGCTTTACTCCTTATATCAATGCTGAACTGGTAATTGATCACGTAACGATTGCGACAAATTCGTCAGTTGCGAATTCGGCGGCTCTTAAGCTCAGTGTTGCTCCTAATCCCACAACAGGCGCAATAACAATAACATATCAGTTACCTGTTGATGGGAGAGTAACTCTTGGGATATTCGACAGTAAAGGTGTGAATCTGTTGCTGCCGTTGATAACTAATATTAATATGTTAGCAGGGAACTATAATTTCCAAACTAGTGTAAGTTCTCTTGCAAAAGGTAATTACTATATCAGGATCACATTGGTTGGAGCTGGTAAAACTCAGACCAGTTCAGTTAAATTAATAAAGAAGTAGTAATTAAATTCCTGATAACTCATATTAAAAGAGGTTGTCCGGAGGGCAACCTCTTTTTTGTAACGATCGGGTATGCCTGCACCAGACCTTTTATTAGACGTGTAAGCTCCTATTGAGAAATCGAAAATTAATCTCATATTAAATCATAATTAATCTAAAACTAATCTACTGACGGATTCAGTTCTTTATTTTTACCTCTGATGAAAAAAACCTTATGACTTTGTCCTCGCGCTTCTTTACCATTTAAAATAAAAGACCTTACGATGCAATTCATTATATTGATATATATAGTTTGAGTGTTTAATTTTTTAACTTAATCACCTTGCAGATGAAGACACAATTTTACACAAAATGCTCTTTTGCTTTTGTCGTCTTGCTATTGCTGACGACAAATCTGATGTCCCAGGTGGTGCCTATAATTGCCGGCCCCACTGATCCTGTGACAGGTATGCCGGCCACACTTGGTAATGGTACAACCCCAAATCAGGTATATTCTACGGGTGCCGGGACAGGTTACCTATGGACAGTATCTACTCCGGCCGGAAGTTTTACCGGCCAGGGGACCAGTTCCATCACGGTTACATGGACCAATCCAACCGGTCAGCAAACAGTTAGTGTTTCTTACACTGATCCGAATGGAATTGCTGTATCTGGCGTACTAATTGTTAATTATTATCCTTTCCCTGCTGCAATCAATCCAACGACTATCCCTAAGTTCGTCGATCCTTTGCCTCATTTTGCTGCAGGGTTGAGAGTTAATGCTAAAGCAGCGAAAGACCTCTTCATCAAAACCTTTCTCATTCAGCAAATTGCATTATCAAAAGGAACGCCGGTAACCGGCGGGATCATTGATCCTGTTGCCTCTCCCACGATCGGTCTGGGTAATTATGCAGGTTACGGAATATCAACAGACGGTATAAATTATCCTGTTAAAATGTGGCCCGCACAGACAATAGAAACCCAGCAGGGGAATCCTCTTACCGTCAAGTACGAAAATGGACTCACAGGAATTACATATGACTATTTTAATATTCTTGCGGACCAGACACTTATGATGAATGGTTTTACCTTAAACGGAGATCCTAAAACAGAACCCTACAGGGGTGATATACCAATGGTCGTTCACCTTCATGGCGGAGAAATGCCCTCAGGCTCTGATGGAGGCCCGAGCGCCTGGTTTACACCAGGTTTTAAACAAATGGGACCGACATTTAAGTTTAACCAGTCTAGTTTATCTTATTATCCGAATATGCAGGAGGCAACAACTCTCTGGTACCACCCGCATGATGACGGACTAACACGTATTAATGTATATACCGGTCTTGCTGGTTATTATTTACTTAGGGGTGCTAATGAAGAACAGGCGAACTTACCCGGATGGTCTGGGGATGATAAAGTCCGTGAAATAACACCTTTGGGTACTAAATATTCCCCGACATTTAATGGGACAAATGCATATTTGCCTGAAGTCGAGATTGCCATTCAGGACCGTATGTTTAATGTAGACGGGGCACTTTACTGGCCAGTAGCTCCGACAAACCCCGATATCCACCCGTTCTGGACACCGGAATTTGTTGGTGATGTGATGACTGTAAACGGCAAATCATGGCCGTACCTCAGTGTCGCACCCCGTAAATACCGGTTCCGTATGCTCGAGGGATGCAATGCAAGAATGTTGAATCTGTGGCTGGCTGAAATTACGGGAGGCGATCCTTTTGCAAGTACTGAAACAACGGTTCCCGGTCCAATAATTACTGTTATTGGCGGTGAGGGTGGTTTACTTGCAACTCCGGCTCCAATAGACCCCTCTCTGGGTCAGAAACTTCTAATGGCTCCGGGACAAAGATATGATGTAATCATTGATTTCACGGGTTTAGCAGGTAAAACCTTCACCCTTATGAACAATGCTCCTGCCCCATACCCGACCGGAACTCCAACAACACCTGGAATCGATGACAGGATAATGCAGTTTGTTGTGAACGGGGAAATGGTATCAGTTACTGATCCTAATCCGGCAAATGCAACCGGTACTGACAATAGCAAGTTGCCTCTCGATCTGAGACCTGCTTCCAGGTTAGTCCAGCTAACGGATTTTGCAGGCAATTTATCAGCAAATGTTACTCCGGTTGTTCGTAGAGAGATCATACTGAATGAGGTAACCGGTGCAGGTGGTCCGGCTGCTGTTCTTGTAAACAATTCATATTTTGATGCCCTTTTGTCAATTAACCCTTCCGACCCATACAGAGTTGGGGGACCAACAGAATTTCAACTTGAAGGTACGACAGAGAAGGTCTCAATCATTAACACAACAGCCGACGCACATCCAATACATATTCACCTGGTGCAATGGCAACTGGTAAGCCGTCAGAATCTTGATGTTGCCGCCTATATGACCGTATATAATAATGCATGGACAACACAACATCCTGGTGTTCTCGAATTCCCGGCAGGCCTTGGATATCCTGGTGGCGCAGGTACTCCATTCCCTTATAGCACAGTAAATGGAAATGGGGCTATTGGGGGTAACCCGGCAATACCTGCTGCACTTCTTGGCCCGATTATTCCTGCAAATCCGGAAGAGAGGGGTTGGAAAGACAACGTAATTGTGCTGCCCGGACAAGTCACAACTTTTGTTGTGAGAGTTACTCCGACGGAAAAGCCTATAATCCCCGACCCCAATAAACCCCCTCTGGAACAGTTGTTCCCATTCGATCCCAGCATTGGACCTGGTTATGTATGGCATTGCCATATTGTTGATCATGAGGACATGAGCATGATGCGTCCACTGCCTATTCTGCCTTCTCCTTTGAGATTTCCCCAGATAACGGGTCAGCCCCAGGCTGTAACAGCTTGTATCGGAGATGTCGCAACGTTCTCAGTTACAGCTACCAGCATACCTGCAATCACATATCAGTGGAAAGTAAGCACTGACGCGGGTGTTACTTTCAATCCGCTGTCAGATGGGGGAGCTTATCAGGGTTCGGCTACTTCCTCACTCAAAGTAACTACAGCTGCATTGCTAAACGGTTATATATTCCAGTGCGACCTTACGAATATTGATGGAATTACTACATCAGGTTCTGCCTTACTCACGGTCAACTCCTGTTCAGTCAGTGGTACAGTTAAATATAACAATCAGGCACTCGATCCGATTGCCGGGGCAACAGTTTCAATTGGTGGAATAACGGCTGTAACCGATGCTGCTGGTGCATTTACCGTGAACGGGGTCACTTCAGGAGCGCTTCCGGTTGTTATAACGAACGCATTACCTGCAGGCGGTGTTAATTTGACTGATGCCGGCAGCATAACTGCATGGCCGGGAACAGCTATTCCTACTGTTAATTACCTGGCAGGCGATGTCGACAAATCTGGATTATCCAACCTCGATGCACAGGCTATACAACAGAATTTTGTTGCAGGCGCCACTTTTACTCAGACTCCATGGGTATACTTCGATGCAGCAAGTACAACATCAGTAATACCGCCGGCACTTACAGTAAATGTAAACGGAACTTCTGTTACCGGATTTGGAATACTTGCAAGAAGTACAGGCGACTTTAATGGCAGCTTTAGCCCTGTTACACCGGGTGTCTCAACTGTCCTGCTTGCATCTACGGGGAATGCTATTAAAGTCCCGATCACAGTACCGTTCAACCTTCCGATAAATTCTGCTTCGGCACTTCAGGTGGGAGCCATCTCGCTGATCCTTAATGTACCTTCAACCCTGGTAACTGTCAACAGCGTTTCTGTCGCAGGCAGCATCACACCGGCAACCTTCAGCTTTGCAGGCAATTTACTTAAGATCGGATGGTACTCGTCCATACCGGTAAATATTGCGGCAGGAGGGAATCTTGTAGTTCTGACTCTTACTCCGACAGCAGGATTTACAACCACCCAGACGCTGAGACCTACATTGGTTGCCAGCTATCTGAATGAATTGGCAGATGGATTGTTTAATCCGATTGCCAATCCTTCGCTGACAGTTGATAATGTACAGGTTACGGCCAAAACAAGTACCGCTGCAACAACTCTGGCGCTCATTGTATCTCCGAATCCGGCCACAACAACGACCAACATAACTTATACATTACCAGCGGATGGAGCCGTAACTCTTGCATTTTACAATAACAAAGGTGTAACAGCCCTTCCGGTAAGTCCCCTGACAATGACAGCAGGAACCTGGACTATTTCCGGATTTAATGTGAGTAGTCTTATAAAAGGCACATATTATTTGAGGATCACATTTATACCGACTGCTCCTGGTGGGATACCTCAATCGATGTCAGTCAAATTTATGAAGAAGTAGGATTTAATTCCTCGCTAACTTAATTAAAGAGGTTGCCTACACGGGCAACCTTTTTTTTTGAGATCCCATATACCAAGTGGTTCTTAAGCCACATATTGGCGAGTTGTCTATAGCAAGCAAGATTTATAATGATCTGTAAACCACGTAGTGGTGACCTGATTATTCTTTTACTTTCTTTTACCCGTAAAAGAAAGTAATAAAGAAGCAATCTCACTCACCATCGAACGAAGGCAATTTGAGATCAGGCCGTAGGCCTGAAATACTTTAGCCATGGGCAAGCCGAGGTACGAGGTGCAACCCATAGTAGGAATAAGATTCTCATTTTAAGCCCCGTAGGGGCATGCGCGTCAACTTAAGAATCAGTTTTAAGCCGATAATTATCTAATTAGCAGAAGTACAATTAAATAAGTTTTCCCTCATTTTGAAGCTAATCTTTCATAACATCTTGTTTAATTGATAAAGGGATCCTTCGCTTCGCTCAGGATGACAGGTCATTAGCGAATATATTGGAAGAGGGGGGAGAAGCAGCGAGCCGCCATTTAGCTAATCAATAAACTATGAAGAATGCCGGATGGCGGCTCGCTGCTTCTCCCCCCTAAACCAGACTCAACTCCGCTTGTCATCCTGAGTTTTTATCCAAAGTTTTGTACTTCTGGTATTATGACAACCAGAATCAATTAATTTTGTACGGGTTACACAAGCATGACCTTCGCTTGAATAGTGCATTTTGCCTGCTCCTGAGTATGGTTCCGGAAGATAAAGTCTTCAGGTATGGTACTTCCTAAAAGGAATGTCCGATTAGTAGCATTGCAATTTCCAAAGACCTTCCGGGTGTAATCTTTTGTATAATTTAATGTATTACAAGTATGGAAAAAATTAGAAAAGATTGTGCTGGAATAGACATTGGATCCAAGAAGGTATTTGTTGCAATCGAAGGACAGGAGGTAAAAAGTTTTTACACCTTTACTGAAGACTTTGAAAAACTACGTGATTATCTTTTTGAGAACGATATTAAGACTGCAGCAATGGAAGCCACTGGAGTCTATTGGGGTATTTTGTATGAAATGCTGGAAGAGGCCGGAATAGACGTTTGGCTTGTTGATGGTCGTCAAACAAAACAAGTACCTGGCCGAAAAACTGATGTTAAAGACTGTCAATGGATACAGCAGTTACATAGCTATGGACTATTAAACAGGTGTTTTGTTGCAGAAAGCGATATAAAGGAACTCAGGTCATATCAGCGGCTGAGAGAAGACCATATCCGGTCGGCATCAATGCATATTAACCATATGCAAAAAGCCCTCACTGAAATGAATATCAGGCTTACGCAAGTATTGGATCAGATCCATGGAGTGAGTGGGCTGGCTATGATAGAAGCTATCCTGAAAGGCGAAAGAGATAAGGAAAAACTATTAAAACTCTGCCACACAAAAATTATTAAAAACAAGAAAGATGAGGTATTAAAAGCTCTAAATGGCAGGTATACAAAACAAGGATTATTTGCACTAAGGCAAGCCTTTGAATCATATTGCTTTTATCAGAATCAGATCGAGCAGTGTGACCAGATGATCGATGAGGTTCTTCAAAAGATCAGTAGAGGTAAACCAGATCAAAAAACAGATGTTCGCAGAAAACCAATACGTCATAATAAACCTGATATTGATAATCTTGGCTCAATGATGCTGAAAATCTTTAACGGAAGGGATGCCACCACAGTCTCGGGTATAACAGATTACAGCTGGATGCAACTACTCTCAGAAACAGGTGGTGATTTATCCAGATGGCCAACAGAAAAACATTATACCAGCTGGTTGGGTCTTGCACCGGGTCAGCATAACTCGGGCAGAACTAATAGAAACAGAAGAAAATCAGGACGCCCCAAGGCAGGCCAAATCTTCAGACAGATAGCTCAAAGTCTGTTAACAAGCAAACGTATAGCACTTGGAGCATTTGGACGCAGACTCAGCGTTAGAAAAGGGTCACCAGTTGCGATAAAATCAATTGCTCGCAAACTTGCAGTACTTTACTGGAGAGTAATGGTAAAAGGGATGGCCTTCGTAGAAGAAGGAACTAAAAAGTATGAGGAACAACTCCTGATACAAAAACAGCGATCCCTTAACAGACTAGCAAAAGAACTAAATGTACAAGTTGTTTATAATGTATGAGTTACGAATGTTGTCATTAGTAGCGAAGCGAAGGATCCCCTTCATGCGAGCAGGAATTCTTCTTCATTATTGAAGGATACCCCACCTTCCCATCCCTACAAAGATCTTCCCATTCCCTGTTAAACTCTTCGATAAGACTTACCTTCTTTATCCTGAGCATTCCTTTTATTTGCTTTTCTCGTGCAATTGCTGATTCAACCTGGTCGAATATTTCAAAATAAACCAGTCTGTTAACATTGTATCTCATAGTAAAGCCTTTTATAAGCTTGCTCTTATGCTCATTGCATCGTCTCTCAAGATCGTTGGTGACACCTGTATAAAGAACCTTATTGGCCCTGTTGGTCAAAATATATACAAAGTACTGATGAATTCTCATATAATCTCCCTTTAGCACTAAGGACTAAATCTAAACATGTTTTTGGAGTTCCAGGCATACTAACAGACATCAAATAAATAAATGTGTATAAAGATTAACTTATAGGAGGGGCCCGGAATTAACTAAGGTCCAAACAGTTGCCGACAGTCCCGGCCACCCCTCCTTGAAAAGGGGGCCGAGCGTTAAGAAATCAGCCAGTGGCTGATTTTAGCGAAGGAGCCAGCCTGCAGGGGTGGAATGTGGTGGTGGGGAAATTTACTTATAGAATGGCAGATCTTTTCTTACGAAAATAACTCTTAAGTTAACGCCTATGCCCGTAGGGGCGGAATAAGGCGAAGGGTCAATTATTCTTTTACTTTCTTTTACCCGTAAAAGAAAGTAACAAAGAAAAGCGGCTGGAAACGAAAAGTTCAGTCTGTTTCTACGCTCGCTACACAAAGCCTTAACCGCGCTACGAAACAGACTGAACTTCGCACCGTTTCCAGTTTCCTGCGCACCTATGCTAATAATGTAACGTTTTTAGAATATAAGGTGATAGCGAGGATCCCGCGTTAGTGGGCGACGAAGTAATCTCATTAACCATCGAAGAAAGGCAATTTGAGATCAGGCCGTAGGCCTGAAATACTTTAGCCATGGGCAAGCCGAGGTACGAGGCGCAACCCATGGTAGAAATAAGATTCTCATTTTACGCCCCGTAGGGGGCAGAATAAAAGGACCTTGTTCATTTTTTGATCGCCCAAATTTATTCTTTTACTTTCTTTTTGCGCAAAAAGAAAGTAACAAAGAAAAGGCGCTGGAACCGAGCGAAAATTACAAATTCAGTTCGCGATAGCGATAGGATGAAATTTCGCGAGCTCGCCGAAGGCAAACGATAAGTTCAGTCTGTTTCTACGCTCGCTACACAAAGCCTTGATGGGCGCTACGAAACAGACTTAAGTTGGCTTCGCAGAGCTCGTCAGGCTGAAGCCTTCCTCGGTTCGCGCTATTTCCAGTTTCCTGCGCGCCCCTGATAATAAAGTAACGCTTTTAGGAATATAGGGTCATTGTGAGGATCCCGCGGATGCGGGAGCCGAAGCAACCCCTAACTCCAGGCACTAAGGCAATTAGAATAAATCATTTAACCACGGCTTTTAAGCCGTGGGAAAAAACCAGGGTTAAGTTAGCGCCGGAGTATAAAGCATTTCAGCTGAATGAACTAAGTACCGGCGCAACGGAGATGAAAGCATTGAACTCCGCGGTTGTAATATTATGTGTAATCGGATTTGCTAAAATGATGAAACCGCTCCGCGGTTTTTATGTTTTATGTTATTGTTGTTTCTAGAATGATGGAACCGCTCCGCGGTTGATACATTACATGTAATCGCATTTGCTAAAATGATGAAACCGCTCTTTGTTCATTTTTTGCTTGCCCAAAATTGGTTGTTCATTTCTTTTGCCTCTCCAAAAGAACCTAGGGGCTGTTTTAAAAGTATTTTATTACCAGAAATTCATTCAGCCCTGAGCTCGGCGAAGCCAAATGAACCAAAGAAAAAGAGGCCTGAAATGACAAATTTAATCCTGCCTTTCGCCCGCTACACAAGGCCGTAATGGCACAACAGGCAGGATTAAATTTCGCACCATTTCCGGTTTCCCCTCGCGCCTCTGTGTAATGTTTATCTAACCGAAAGAGGGTTGATAAAATCACGTAAAACTGCCTTTAAAAGAGGAGATGAGGACATTCTCTCACTATTTCGGTTCTTCAGCCTCCAAACTTTAGGTCTGTTCTTTTTTAATCTTCGGTACCTCTTCTAAAATAATGAAACCCTATCGTCAGGCATGAATAAGCCCCCTTTAGGGGACCGAGCGTAAAAAAATTGCCCGGTGGGCAATTTTAGCGAAGGGGCCAGCCTGCAGGGTAGGCATGTGGTGGGGTTTGGGGGTGGGAAAAAAAGGTAGGGCATTGTGAGGAGGAACGCCGAAGCAACCCCTAACTCCAGGCACTAAGGCAATTAGAATAAATCATTTAACCACGGCTTTTAAGCCGTGGGAAAAAACCAGGGTTAAGTTAGCGCCGGAGTATAAAGCATTTCAGCTGAATGAACGAAGTACCGGCGCAACGGAGATGAAAGCATTGAACTCCGCGGTTGTAATATTATGTGTAATCGGATTTGCTAAAATGATGAAACCGCTCCGCGGTTTTTATGTTTTATGTTATTGTTGTTTCTAGAATGATGGAACCGCTCCGTGGTTGATACATTACATGTAATCGCATTTGCTAAAATGATGAAACCGCTCTTTGTTCATTTTTTGCTTGCCCAAAATTGGTTGTTCATTTCTTTTGCCTCTCCAAAAGAACCTAGGGGCTGTTTTAAATGTATTTTATTACCAGAAATTCATTCAGCCCTGAGCTCGGCGAAGCCAAATGAACCAAAGAAAAGCGGCCGGAAATGATAAATTTAATCCTGCCTTTTGCCCGCTACACAAGGCCGTAATGGCGCAACAGGCAGGATTAAATTTCGCACCATTTCCGGTTTCCCCTAGCGCCTCTGTGCAATGTTTATCTAACCGAAAGAGGGTTGATAAAATCACGTAAAACTGCCTTTAAAAGAGAAGATGAGGACATTCTCTCACTATTGAGGTCCTTAAGCCTCCAAACTTTAGGTCTGTTCTTTTTTAATCTTCGGTGCCTCTTCTAAAATAGTGAAACTCTATCGTCAGGCATGAATAAGCCCCCTTTAGGGGACCGAGCGTAAAAAAATTGCCCGGTGGGCAATTTTAGCGAAGGGGCCAGCCTGCAGGGTAGGCATGTGGTGGGGTTTGGGGGTGAAAAAAAAGGTAGGGCATTGTGAGGAGGAACGACGAAGCAATCCCAAACTCAAGGCACTAAGGCAATTAGAATATATCATTTAACCACGGCTTTTAAGCGGTGGGGAAAAACCAGGGTAAGAATAGCGCCGGAGCAAAAAGCATTTCAGACCGGCCGGGGTGGTTAACTTTAACTTAATCCATAAAACAGCCACTTCAGAGGTGGAGTTATATCTCAAAAATGATCTGAAAGGTTTAAATCTTTTTCGGTGTTAAGGAGGTGTTTACTATCCATTTGAGTAAACGCAATAAGAAAGAATTGAATCAACCACCCCGGCCAGATGAATTTAGTTTCTGCCTTTGAGATGATTTCACCATCTGGCCACCCCTCCTTCAAAAGGAGGGGAAACTTATATGATTGTATATCTGCTAATTACATAGACTTCAGTCTAAAACTGATTCTTATGTTGACGGCTATGCCTCGGATGCGGGAGACGAAGCAACCCCAAACTCCAGGCACTAAGGCAATTAGAATAAATCATTTAACCACGGCTTTTAAGCCGTTATGAATAAGCCCCCTTTAGGGGGTTGGGGGTGAAAAATTAGGAGGGGCAACCCCTATCATAAAAAAAGAGGATGACCTTAATAAAATTGCAATCATCTGATAGTTCCCCGCACCGCCCTCCCCGGGAAAACACCCTCCTGCAACTGGCTGTTTTTAACAACAACGACTCCGTTAACAAGAACATAAACTATCCCTTTTGAATATTTTGCGGGCTCCTCATATGTTGCCTGATCAATGATCTGTTCCGGATCAAAAATCGTTATATCTGCATCAGCACCAACACATATGCGACCCTTATTTTTCATTGATGGAGCAATATTCTCAATCCTTCCGGCCGGCATAAGCGTTATCTTGCGTAATCCTTCAGAAAGTGTAAGAAGCTTATCCTCCCTGACATATTTTCCCAGAACCCTGGCAAATGTTCCTGTTCCCCGCGGATGACCCTTACCTCGTGTCAACATCCCATCGCTGGCTATCAAAACAATTGAATCGGCAATTGTGGATTTCACAATATCTTCCGGTATGGAATGAGCAATTACCATCCCACCTGTCTTTCTGAATTTTGCAAAACTCTCCTCAGTCAGCCGCTCACCTGTTTCAGCCCATTGTAAATCCCCATAATTTATTCCAAGGATTTCCTGCCATCCTTTATCATAGATGGCTGATTCAATTGTGGTTTGTGTTGCAGTATACGGATAACATTCCACAGTTATATCCATACCCTGTGAACGGGCCTCTGAAATCATCTGAAGCATACCCGGAGTAAGGCTGAATCCTAAACTTGTTATATGGACAACATGTAGCGGCGCACCTGTAATTGCCGCAGCTGATATCACTTCTTCCAAAGCGGCAATGCAACTATTTGGCTCCTTTAGTCCGGCGTATCGCATATGGACAATGCAAGGGGCCTTTGAGGCGGCTGCAACCCGGAACATTTCCAATATTTCCCATCTTGATGCGCCAGGTGTATACATCAGGCCAAATCCCACACCCAGTGCCCCGCGATCCAATCCCCTCCGGATCCCTTCTTTCATCAATTGGATCTCCTCCCCGGAAGCAGCTCTGTAAGCTGCATCAGCAACAGGAGCAAATCCCCCGGGATCATTCATTATTCCCATCCGTAGCGGGACATGGCCTGCACTTACACCATGGTTTATAAGACTCTTCCCTTCCCGTTCATTGTACCAGCGATCAACATCAGCTGTTCCCATCTCAAGTTCCAGGGCAGTTGTTACCCCATCCATTATTTTATAAGTATAGTTTTCCTGATCCTGTCCATGCTGGTGAATATCTATGAATCCGGGGGCAACTACAAGATTGCGGGCATCAATGGAGGTTCCACCCTTAATTTCCTTAGCAGTGATCAACCTTACAGAACCTTCTTTTATTCCAATATTCCGGATTGCATCAAACCTGGATTCAGGATCTATTACCCTTCCATTTAATATGACAACATCAAAATCTTCTCCGCCTGAAGAGGCACCATTGTTGCAGCTTTGATTTCCCATCGACAATAAGATAAACAGACAGCAAAGAAATACTCTTTGTAACCTTATAATCATAATTTAATATTTATAATCCGGATGTGCTTATTCCTGATCACTAAGAACATACCCAAACCCTTTACGGGTGTGGATCAGCTTAGTCTCGAAGTCTTTATCTATCTTCTTGCGGAGGGAGTTTATGTGAACATCAATAATATTGGTACCTGAATTAAATGAAAACCCCCATATCTTCTCTGCAATAAGGACCCTGTCAAACACCTTCTCCTTGTTTTCAAGAAGAAGTTCCAGGATACGGTACTCAGTTGCAGTCAGATTTATTTCCTTACCGGCTCTTTTTACTTTCCGTGTGATTGAATCAACCTCAAGGTCGGCTATCTTAAGGGCTGGTTTGATTATTTCCTCCCTGTTTCTCCGGTTCAGTGCTTTTATCCTTGCCATGAGTTCCTGGAAGCTGAAAGGCTTGATCAGGTAATCATCAGCCCCGCAATCGAAACCCTGAAGCTTATCTTCCACAGAATCAAGCGATGTCAGCATCAGGATAGGAGTCAGTATATTCTTGTTCCTTATATTCTTACACAGTTCAAATCCCGAGATCCCTGGTATCACAACATCAAGTATCATTACATCATACTTCTTTGTCAGGGCCAGTTTTTCACCAATCGGACTGTCATAAGCCACATCTACTATAAAATCATTGCTTTCGAGCCCGATTTTTATAAAAGAAGATATTTTAGGATCATCCTCAACCAATAAAATTTTCATCTTACATCAAGCCTTAAATGGTTAACAAAGTTGTCAAAAGTAAGTACAATTACCAAATTATATTCAGGTAATATAAATTTTTCAATAGTATCCGACTAAATGTTTGAGATTGGGATTGTTAAAAATGTCTTTTTTAACCGCAAAGCACGCTAAGTAGCCGCAAAGCACGCAAAGTTAAAACGTTAATAATTAGCTCTTTGCGACCTTTGCGTAAATCCTTCGCGATCTTTGTGCCTGCCTGCCGCCTGCCTGGCCGGTAGGCAGGGCAGGCAGGGTTAATGGATTTAAACTTTTTAAACAGCCCCCAACCACCCCTTATACATTAAAAACTCCACTGCAGACTAACTGTATTTTAATCTTAATACAACCTTCATCTAATCTTAATCTTATCTTAATCCCTGTCTTAATATGTTGATTTAATTTTATATACAGAATAAGCACACATCGCGCTTAACAATATAAACATATAATTGAGACGGATGAATTAAACAGCAGTTCAGAGAAAGGAACCAACGCCCTAGTCATGTATAATGGCAATCGGTTTTTGGCGCTTGGAGGGCAGACTCTGACAGGTTGCAGGGGACTTGTTTGCTCTGGTCCGGCACTTTAAAATTCTGGTTCACAATATGATACAAATTTAAAACAATCAGCCATGAAAAGAATGTTCAGAAATAAGGATTCTCCTGTATGAATTTCAATGCCGTTCCTGGAACAATTACTAATCATCAAAAAAAACCGAAAAACCAATAAAAAAAGAATGGAAAAGAAAGTTTACTCTAAGTTATTCATCACCTCTATGGCATTTATGTTTGCGGTGATGGATCTGTTTTCGCAGGGGGCACCTCCTGTGACTACTGTTGGTACTGCAACATTTAGCGCAGGTACCTATTCAGTACCGGTGACAGTTGCCGGATTTACGAATGTGGGAAACATTTCAATGACACTGAATTATGATGCCACAAAGCTCATCTACAATGGGGTATTAACGGATGCAGGATTGATTGCAGCAAACCTTGTAACAACTCCAACCACGGATCAGTCAGGCACATTCAAACTGAGCTACATCAGCTCAGCAGCTGTAGTTTTAGCTGATCCTTTGAATACTCTGTTTACCCTTAACTTTTCGCCGCAAGCCGGGTGTTCAGGGCGTTACGGTTCCCCTCACCTGGAGTACGATTCAGGGAGATTGCGATGTTACCCCGCCATCCCCGGGAGCTTTTACTCCTCCAATCAGTGTAACGAACATGTCGAATTATTTTATCGGCGGTTCTTTACAGATTGCAGGCTCAATTACAGGCCCCACACCGGTTTGTAACGGATCAACGGGTAACATTTATTCAGCACCGGCAGGCATGACAGGATATACCTGGGCCGTAACCGGAGGAGGCGTTATAACAGCAGGAGATGGCACCCAGGACATTACGGTGAGCTGGACCTCTGCCGGTGTCTGGTCTATTACGGTCAGCTATACTGACCCGAATAACATAATAGTTACCCTTCCTCCTTTTGACGTCACAGTTGGTCCCACAATTACCGGACCACTTGTAGGAGGATTGCCCGCACGCTTTCAGGAACTGTCACAGGAGTAGTCTATACAACTGAACCCGGCATGACAAATTATGTATGGGCAGTATCCAGCCCGAGCGGGCAATATCGTATCGGGTCAGGGTACAGAGAGCATTACAGTTGACTGGACAAACGTAACTTCCCAGCAATCGGTAAGCGTAAACTATACAGGACCCCTTGGATGTACCCCTTCTTCCCCAACCGTTTTAATAATTAACTACTATCCTTTTGCAGATGCAATTGATCCGACAATTGTCCCAAAATTTGTCGATCCCTTGCCTCATTTTGCTGCCGGATTGAGAGTTAATGCCAAAGCTGGGGGAAGCATAACTGTGAAAAAGCTGCCATGACTCAACAAGTTGCACTTTCTACAGGTACAGTACTTTCGACACGGAACTATAGGTACAACTACCTGGTGCAGGGCTGGGAAACTATGCAGGATATGCCATATCAACTGATGGGACTAATTTCGGGCCTACAGATGTGGCCGGCCCAGACAATTGAAACCCAGCAGGGTAACCAGCTTCAGGTCACGTATTTGAATACCCTTAATGGTGCAAGGTACTCTGATTTTAATATTCTTGCAGACCAGACCCTTATGATGAATGGTTATACTCTTAACGGCAATCCTTTACATTGATCCCTACCATGGGTCCCATACCGATGGTTGTTCACCTTCATGGAGGCGAAATGCCCTCAGGTTCTGATGGAGGCCCGAGTGCATGGTTCATGCCTGAAGGTACCGTTGGAGTAAACCTTACCGGACCAACATATCAGAATTAACCAATCGAGTCTTTCAACTTATCCTAATCAACAGGAAGCAACCACCCTGTGGTATCATCCGCACGATGATGGTCTTACACGTATAAATGTTTATACCGGTCTTGCCGGTTACTACTTTCTGAGAGGTGCAAACGAGGAAACTGCTCACCTACCCGGTTGGTCGGGTGATGATAAAGTTCTGGAAATTACGCCTAATGGCAGATCTCCAACTTTTACCGGTCCACCATCTCCATTTTTTAGTGAGCCTACACCCTATCTTCCTGAAGTAGAGATTGCAATTCAGGACCGTATGTTTAATGTTAAAGGAGAGCTCTACTGGCCTGTTGCACCGACAAATCCTGATATGCATCCCTTCTGGACGCCTGAATTTGTTGGTGATGTGATGACAGTCAACGGTAAAAGCTTGGCCATACCTGAGTGTAGCACCGCGAAAATACCGGTTCCGTATGCTTGAAGGCTGCAATGCAAGATTTCTAAATATGTGGCTTGCCGAAACTATCGATCCGACAACTGGTGCCACAATTGCATACGGGCCTAAAATCACAATTATCGGATGGTGAAGGTGGCTTGCTTGCTTCTCCGGTAACCCTGGATCCGGCACTTGGACAAACTCTTCTTATGGCGTCCGGGTCAGAGATATGATGTGATAATTGATTTCACAGGGATGCCGGTACTAAAACTTTCACCCTGATGAATAATGCAAATGCTCCTTATCCGGGTGGCGATCCGGTTGTCATAGGAACAACTGACAGGATCATGCAATTTGTTGTAAACGGCCGGATGGTTTCCGGTTAAATCCTGCAAATCCTGGTACAGACCAGGTACAACAATTGCGTTGCCTCGTAAACTAAGCCTGAGACAAGTACTCCACTGGTTCAACTTACTGACTTTGCTGGTAATTTATGCAAATGGTGTTACTCCTGTATGTTCACAGGGAGATCATTCTAAATGAAGTTACCGGAGCAGGCGGACCTGCTTCGGTACTGGTTAACAATTCCTACTTTGATGCCAGCACTGTCCATTAATCCGGCGATCCATACTGGGCTGGCGGACCAACTGAAATTCAGACGGAAGGTACGACTGAAATAGTTACAATAATCAATACGACTGCTGATGCCCATCCTATCCATATTCACCTTCTCCAGTGGCAGCTGGTCAGCCGTCAGAATCTTGATGTTGACGGGGGAGGAACGGATATCTGGCTGCAGGCTGCCTATAATGCTGCATGGGTATCCCAACACCCAATTATCCGGAATTCCCTGCAGGTCTGGGATATCCCGGCGGTAGCTGGTACTCCGTACCCTTATAATCAGCTGAACGGTGATAATGCCATTGGAGGAAATCCTGCCGTGAATAGCTTCCTGTTACCGGATTACCCATACCCGCAAACCTGAAGAGAGGGGCTGGAAAGATAATGTTATTGTTCTTCCCAAGCGAGGTTACCACTTTTATTGTAAGGGTAGCTCCGACAGACAGGCCTGTCAATACTACGCAAAAGGATCTGCTTTTCCCATTCGATCCGAGCGCAGGTCCGGGTTATGTATGGCACTGCCACATAGTTGACCATGAGGATATGAGCATGATGCGGCCGTTAATGATACTGCCTTCAGCGGCAAGATTTCCTCAGATAACCACCCAACCGGTCGCACAGAATGCATGTAACGGTGATACGGATGTTACTTTTTCAGTCAGTGCACAAGCCCAGTTCATCAACAATCACCTATCAGTGGAAAGTCAGTACCGATAATGGACGAACACTGGACCAACCTTGCAGACGATGCAGTTTATTCAGGTTCTAAAACTGCCACCCTGCACGTAAATCCCGGCAACGGCATTAACAGTAATCAGTATCAATGCGACTTAACGAATGCCAATGGAGTTACCATTTCAAATGCTGCTTTACTGACAGTAACTGATTGTCAGGTAAGTGGTACAGTCAAATACAACAATCTGGCAGTTGATGCCCTTTCAGGCTTCAGGGTAACAATTAACGGAAAGTCTGCTATTACAAATGGTTCAGGTGCGTTTACTGTTACCGGAGTGACCTCGGGAACTCATCGCAGTTGTCGTTGATGAACTTGGCAAGGCTCCGGGAGCTATCAATTCAACTGATGCAGGAGCAGCTAACTACTGGGCTACCAATCCGAGTTTAATACCTTCTGTAAGGTTCATGGCAGGTGACGTCAATAATGACCATAGTATCACCTCGGCAGATGCGCAGGGAATCCAGCTTTATTTCGTTCTGAATCAGGCTTTCGTCAGAGCTCCCTGGCAATTCAATGATGCTGCAGGAACAACAACAACTGATCCTCCGGCATTAACGGTTACCGTAAGTGGATCCAGCGTTTCAAGCTTCGATATCCTAAGCCTTGCAACAGGTGACTTTAACGGCAGCTTTAATCCAAATGCACCAGCTAAGGGTGAAGAAGCTTCAGGAGTCAGGCTTTTAAGCGGAGAATCGATGAAAGTTGCTACAGGAACAAAATTTGAACTTCCTGTTCGGGCAGTAAATGATATGGAAGTTGGCGCTGTTTCCCTGATCCTTAACCTGTCGTCCTCACTGGTCGATGTACAGGATGTCAGTATCAAGGGAAGCAATGTCCCCGTAACATTTAATGTAAGAGACAATCAGCTGAGGATCGGCTGGAACTCACTGGCTCCCGTAAGCGTAAAGGCAGGTGAAGAACTGATAACCCTGAAACTCAGGGCAACAGCTGCATTCACCGAGGGTGAGTCATTTGAGATCAGTATGGTTGAAGATCCGTTAAACGAGATCGCAACCGGAAAATTCAGAAAGATCGATGTTGCCAGCCTTAAGATAGATAAGGTTGTAGCTACCGGTGGGGAAAGAAGAGGGGATGTACTTTCAATCACTCTCTATCCAAGCCCGGTAAGCGGACTCGCAACTGTCAAATTTACTCTGCCTGCCGATGGAAAAGTATCCATCCAGGTATTCAATACCATTGGTGCAGTTGTAAAGACGCTTGTCAATGAATCGAAGACAAGCGGGAATTATACTATGGAATTTGATGCCAGCTCAATGCCGCAGGGCATTTATATGGCTAAGATTTCGCTTCGTGGAACCGGACCTGAACAGGTTCATACCATAAGATTTGTTGTAAACAGGTAAATGCTTTCAGACAGGGGAGCCACTTGCTCCCCTGTCTTTTATTTCTTTCAAATCATTTGTCAAAGGTGCCGTTTAAAAGGATGAAGGGTTTATTAAATAAAGGATTGATATTGAGCTTTGTCGTTTATGGATTTTCCATAAATGCCCCGGCTCAGAATTCTCCTTTAACATACATGGCTTCTGTCGGCAACCTGCTGCCCGGGCAGCAATTTTCGATCCCGGTGACCGTAACAGGTCTGAAAAATGTCGGATCAATATTTTTAACCTGCGATTTTGACAATTCTTCAATAAACTTCATCTCGGTTGATGTAAATCCACTTATCAGCACCGGAGGAGTTTGGAATGTTGGTGATAATGACCTTGGCACGGGTATGCACCGCTTAATATTTGGCTGGTTTGGACCGGGGATCACATTGCCGGACAGCAGCTGGATTGTAAAATATGTATTTACTTATATATCAGGGACAAGTAGTACCCTGCATTGGTATGATAATGGTCCATCGTGCGCTTATACGGATGCAAAAGGTGCCTTTCTCAACGATGTTCCCCAGTCTGAGTTCTATCTTGAAGGCAGTGTCTGCCATGCTATTGAAACCCCCGGATTAATAACGGGTCCGGATTCCGTGGATCAGAGAGCTTCAGGTGTTATCTACAGTATAAACACTTTGGAGCATGCAACAAACTATATCTGGTCCGTACCTTCAGGTTTTTCCATAAAAAGTGGAATTGATTCAAATTCGATAGTTGTTGACTTCCTCTCTGATGCACGATCGGGAACAATAATTGTCAGTGGTAAAAATGAATGCGGTGCCGGACCTGTATCAACATTAGCCGTTGCGATCAGGAATGATCCGGTTGGAATAGAACCGTATCCCGATCCCGGAAAGCCTGGTTTTAATAACAATGGGTTCATGATCTACCCTAATCCGGCCAGAGATTTCTTTATTCTTAAATCCTCAGAACCTGTTGAGGAATCGTTGTTTCTGACGGTTCTGTCTTACAATGGTAAAGTGTTGAAAAGGATCACTATAACAGATAAAAATCCTGACAATGAATACCTGATCAGGGTCCCCGGACTTTTTTCAGGAATCTACTTTGTCCACATCCGTACAGGTTTTAAAAATGTGATGAGTAAACTTATTATAAAATGAAAACTGAATATTCTTAAATCAATATAAACCGGCATATGTGATTGTTTACAGATGCGAATGCCGGGTTCTATAATTATAACACAAACATTTACAGGTGAATATAAGAAGATATTATAATAATCATTAAATCAAACCATATGAGACTCAAGTTTTACACCAAATGCATTACTGCTATTCCTGCATTTCTGATGCTGACTCTGGAGACATTTTCACAGGCTCCACCTGTAACTACCATAGGTACAGCGTCATTTGCAGGCGGTACTTACTCAGTTCCCATAACCGTTACCGGTTTCTCCAATGTGGGAAACATCTCCCTGAGCATTAATTACAATCCTGCTGAACTTATATACACCGGAGTTACACTGAACAGCGGTTTAAGTCCGACCAGTGCCATAACCACCCCTGTGACTGATCAGTCAGGCACATTCAGGCTCAGCTATGTATCGGCCACGGCCATAACATTGGGATCGCCTTCGGGAACCCTGATCACCCTTACTTTTACCGCGAAACCAGGTACTGAGGGAGCCCGGTCGCTTCTGACCTGGAGTACTTTGCAGGGGGCATGTGATATCACCCCTCCATCTCCGGGGAATTTTACGCCCCAGATCACTGTTGCCAACATGGCAGTTTATTTTAAGAACGGATTTATTGATATTGCGGGAGCAGGAAAAACTTTAAACCTTCAGCTCCATCTTGAAGGGCTTTATGATCAGCCCAGCGGGCAAATGAGACAGGCACAGGGAATCTCAGGGAATCAGTTCCCCGGGACAACTGCTGATCAGATAACGGTTGAACTTCACAGTGCAGTTGCGGGACAATATAACTCCGTAGTTTATTTTGCTGAAAATGTGAATTTAAACACGGCAGGTCAGGCCACCATAAACATCCCTTCAAACTACAGCGGATCATACTATATAACCATTTTGCACCGAAACAGTCTGCCTACGGTAAGTGCAAATCCGGTATCATTTTCCGGCACGGTTGTTAATTATGCGTTCAGTACCCCTGCCGGAATGGCTTATGGGAATAACCAGAGGAACATCTCCGGAACTTATGTGATATATGGAGGAGAAGTAGTTCAGGACGGTCTCATCGATATCTCTGACATGATCGAAGTCGACAATTTTTCTGCAAGTGCAGCAAACGGCTATTTGCCAGCTGATGTTAACGGAGATGGATTGATCGATTTAACAGATATGATCATCGTTGACAACAATTCAAGTCAGACTGTCAGTATAAGAACCCCCTGATCGCAGGTTAAAATCAGCGTGGAAATTTAAAATAAACAGAAAAAACAAGCTTTATGAAAAATCTACTGAGAAAATTAAGGATATCACTCATCTTACTGGCTCTGGCACCGGCTTTTACGTTAGTCAAAGCCCAGACTTCGCCTCCTACTTTCAATTTCACAATCGCAAATGATGTACAGGTTTCGGACCGCATTCTGGAATTTGACCTTTACCTGGTTAATACCTCGAATCCTGCTGCATCATTTGAACTGGGTGGTGTACAGGCCGGGATACTGGTAAATCCGGCTATCTACAATGGCGGAACAATATCAGTTTCAATTGTCCCCGGCTCCTCACAGCTGAATATTTTTCAGGCACCCTCAAATGTAGTATGGGCGCAGGATCAGAATACAATTAAACTTACCGCGAAGGCTCCTCCGGGTGCGGGTAACGGAACAATCATAAGCACTACAGCTCCGGGAATGAAGGTTTGCAGGCTTCAGATAACAAACACTGTTCCTTTTGGTCAGTCAACTGCAGACCTGACATTTAATTTTACCACGATCCCGTATCCGACAAAGGTAGCAGCATATATAGCAGGTGTAAACACCCTGCTGACAAGCGATGCTTCCAACTGCTTCAGCAACGCCGCAAATGCAGCCCTTAACGGGAATGCGGTAACTCCGGTGATCACAGGGAATAGTACAGCATGCGAAGGATCCACAGGGAATGTATATTCAACTCAGGCCGGAATGACAAATTATGTCTGGACAGTATCTGCCGGTGGGTCAGTAGCTGCAGGCGGAACTTCAACCGACAATACCGTAACAGTAAAATGGAATATTCCGGGGAATCAGTCAGTAAGTGTAAACTTCACAAGTTCAGGTATCACTCCGGCAAATCCTACCCTATTTCCTGTAACTGTTAATCCTTTGCCGGCTCAACCAGGCAACTTTACAGCGTCGAGTGCAACTGTCTGCCAGGGTGCATCAGGAGTAGCTTATACAATACCTGATGATCCGTTGGTAACTTATTCATGGAGTTACAGCGGAAATGGAGCAACGATAACAGGAACCGGAAACTCTGTTACGGTAGCTTTTTCTGCATCAGCTACCTCAGGTTCCCTTTCTGTCACCGCCACCAACACTTGCGGTACAAGCATAGCAAGGGGTATTTCCATCACGGTTGGGGCAACAGCTCCGGCAAGTGTAACAATTGCAGCTTCTCCTGCAGGGGCAATCTGTGCAGGAAGTTCAGTAACCTTCACTGCAACACCTGCAAACGGAGGCGCTCCGACTTATCAGTGGTACAAAGGTGCGTCAGCCATAACAGGCGAGACAGGTCCGACATTCACTTCGACAACCCTTGTAAACGGTGATATCATAACTGTAAGGATGACTTCATCGCTGGCATGTGCAACAGGCAGTCCTGCTACTTCGAATGCAATCACTGCCGTTGTCAATTCAACAGCTCCGGCAAGTGTAAGCATTGCAGCATCTCCTGCAGGAGCAATCTGTGCAGGAACTTCAGTAACATTCACTGCAACACCTGCAAACGGAGGCGCTCCGACTTATCAGTGGTACAAAGGTGCATCAGCAATAACAGGCGAGACGGTCCGACATTCACTTCGACAACCCTTGCAAACGGTGATATCATAACTGTAAGGATGACTTCATCGCTGGCATGTGCAACAGGCAGTCCTGCTACTTCGAATGCAATCACTGCCGTTGTCAATTCAACAGCTCCGGCAAGTGTAACAATTGCAGCTTCTCCGGCCGGAGCAATATGCTCAGGCACTTCCGTTACTTTCACTGCCACACCTGTAAACGGTGGAACTCCAGTCTACCAATGGCTGAAGGGAGGAGTACCGATTCAGGGTGCAACAAATGCAACATACACATCTGCTACTCTGGTCAATGGAGATGTGATAACAGTAATGATGACTTCATCTCTTCCATGTGTAACAGGAAGCCCCGCCACATCGGATCCGATTACAATGACTGTTAATACATGCGGGGGCACCTTAACCCTGACAACGGCAGTAACAGACATCCATTGCTCAAAACCCGGGACGATCGACCTTACAGTTAAGGGCGGCAAAGCACCTTATACATATCTTTGGTCAAATGGAGCTACAACCGAGGATTTGACAAAGATCACTGCTGCTGGTTCCTATAAAGTAACAGTAACGGACGCAAATGGAGCCAAAGCTGAAACCTCTGCTGCAGTTTCACCAGTTAGCGGACCGGATGCAGTTATTTTGAAACCATCGTATACCAATCCGGTCTGTGGTGATTTTATGACAAATGTACTAAGTGCTTCTCCAGACGGGCAGGGTCATGTTACATATAAATGGAGCGTTACCGGCTCAGGCTGGTATATTAAGGGCCCGGCCAACCGGAGAGATGTACATTTCGTTGCATCAACAAGCGCAAGCACTTTCACACTTAAGATTACCGATGAATTCGGATGTGAAGATGTTACCTCCTATGTGATGAATGGATGCAGTATGGAAAACTACTGCACATATACGGAAAATTTTTACGGGAGGAATAAGGGTAATGCCTGCGATCAGAATGGCAATCCGGTTAGTCCAAAACAGATTATGTTAAAGGCATTCGGATCGAACACTTCCCTGAATTTCGGAGCACAGCCGGGTGCCACAGGGTCGAGATTTACATTAAGAATCGAGGAAGTTAAAAGCGACTTTATTTTTAACATGTTACCCGGCAACGGTACTCCGGCTGCTTTAAAGGGAAATGCAACCTCAGATCCTGCAACCAGAACCGGTTGGAATAATGTGCCTATATCAACATCAAGGAGTCACTTCGGACAAATAAAGAATCCTCTCCTTGCTCAGACCATGACACTCTTCTTCAATCTTTCAAATGACCCGGCTTTGAGCCAGGTAAGGATAACGGGAAGATATATGTGCACGGCTGAAGCGTATGATTGTGGTTCAGTCTATGCCGAATCCTCCACAGGCAGGTTTACAGAGATCCCGCCGGACGTCCTGAAGTATCTGAAAAGCAATAATACAGTTGCCGATCTTTATGATCTTGCGAATCTGGTATTGGGTGGTGTGCAAACAACTCCATCGGTATCGCCGTCAGACGTGAATGATGCGCTGGTTGCGATAAACTATGGGTTTGATGGCTGCAGGATCCTTATTGGATTCTACGATCAACCTGTTTACCATGGTCAAAAGAAATCAGGCCACTCAGCCGATATCCGGGACGATGAAGGAAGCACATCAATTGACAAGGGACAGACAATCGATGTTCATGAAGCTTCGCTCAGAATTTACCCGAATCCGTTTGCAAAAGCTGTCAGGTTTGAGATTGAAATGCTCTCCGATTCACCGGTAAGGCTCGAGATCTACAGTCACTCAGGTGCTCTCCTTAAGGTTATTGTAAATGAAAAACTTAACAAGGGCGATGTACGAGTTGTAGAGTTCGATGGTTCGGCATACCCGCAATCTGCTTTCATTTACAGGATCACCACAAGGGGAACTTTAATGAATGGTACAATTATGAAAGCAAATTAATGCTCAGGTTGCTGGTTACCGGTTGCTTGATACTGGTTAGTTGCTGATTAATAATGCAATATGCACAGCAATATAAAAAGCTAATTATCAATCAATTAACAACCAGTAACTCGTAACCGGCAACTTGGGTTAATTAATTAAAATACTGCTTTCTTTTGAATTAAATACTGCTTTTAATACTGCTTTCTTTTGAATTAAATACTGCTTTTAATACTGCTTTTAATACTGCTTTTAATACGCAGAAGGTCTACTCGTTTCCCGGTTCTGGGTTTCGCTCCTTCCCCCTGGGGGAAGGTCGGGTAGGGGGTCTAATTTCTAAAACGGGAAAATGACCGTTGAAGGGCTGACTCTTTGGTTTAAATAAGATTTTCCCCTGATTCATTGATTAATTAAAAATTATTACTTTTACTACTGATATGACAGAAGTTATTCAAACATTACTGGAAAGTGCCGGTAAACAATAGTATTTAAATTCAGGGATTAGTAGAGATCCATAACCGCCTGTAATATATCTGCCGGCCAATATATTGAAGTTCAGAAATGTGTAACCATGGTTCGACTGTCGAATATAACATTTAATCGTGAACTCAAATGAAAAAAAATTCCTCTAAAATTCAGGACTTTCGGCTTTCTAAATCCCCAACAGGTATAAGTGGGCTGGATGAAATAACATTTGGCGGATTGCCAACCGGACGAACAACGCTTGTCTGCGGTTCTGCAGGTTGCGGGAAAACACTTCTTGCCATGGAGTTTCTGGTTCGGGGAGCTACGGAGTACAACGAACCGGGGGTTTTTCTTGCTTTTGAAGAGTCGGAAAAAGAGCTTAAAGAAAATGTTTCATCGTTGGGATTTGACATAGAAGAGCTTATTAAAAAGAATAAGCTCTTCCTCGATCATGTCCATCTGGAGAGGAGTGAAATTGAAGAGACCGGTGAATATGATCTCGAGGGATTGTTCATAAGGCTTAACCATGCAATAACTTCCATAGGCGCCAAAAGAGTTGTACTCGACACAATAGAGTCGCTCTTTTCCGGTTTTATGAATCCGCTGATACTCCGTGCTGAATTAAGAAGGTTGTTCCGCTGGCTGAAGGAAAAGGGTGTTACTTCGATAATAACAGGAGAACGCGGAGACAGCACTCTGACACGGCAGGGACTTGAAGAGTATGTTTCTGACTGTGTTTTAGTGCTCGACCATCGCGTAAGCGAACAAACATCAACCCGGAGGTTAAGGATTGTTAAGTACCGCGGTTCAATACACGGTACAAACGAATACCCCTTCCTCATAGATGAAACAGGATTTTCAGTTTTACCCATTACTTCCCTCGGGTTGAATCATAGTGTATCTTCAGAACGGATCCCGACCGGGATTGAGGAACTTGATAATATGCTGGGCGACAAGGGTTATTTCAGGGGGAGCAGCATACTGGCCTCGGGAACTGCCGGAACCGGAAAGACCAGCCTTGCAGCCCACTTTTCCGACGCTGCATGTAATCGCGGAGAAAAAGTTCTCTATTTTTCCCTTGAGGAATCTCCGGCGCAGATTATCCGGAACATGCATTCAATCGGAATAGATCTCGAACCGTGGATTAAAAAAGGATTATTGCTTTTCCATGCCATGCGCCCGACCTTTTCGGGCCTTGAAATGCATCTCACAACAATGCACAAGCAGATAAATACTTTTAAACCGGCGATTGTAATTGTAGATCCGTTTAACAGTTTTGTATCGGGTGATAATGAAATTGAAGCCAAGGCACTGTCCATGAGATTAATAGATTATCTGAAACTCAATCAGATAACAGCCTTCTTTACCAGTCTGACAAGTGGAGGATCTGACCTTGAGCACACCGATGTTTTTATATCCTCACTGATTGACACCTGGATTTTATTACGCGATATTGAATTAGGCGGTGAACGTAACCGTGGGCTTTACATCCTAAAATCGCGTGGTATGCCACATTCGAACCAGATACGCGAGTTCCTCCTTACTGATGCAGGAATTAAGTTACGTGATGTCTACATAGGAAGGGAAGGTGTTCTTACAGGGTCGTCAAGGATTGCCCAGGAGGCCAGGGAGAAGGAAAATATAATTTTAAGACAACAGGAAGTCCAGAACAAAAAGCTTGAGCTCGAACGCAAACGTAAGGTGATGGAATCCAGGATAGCCTCATTGCAGGCGGAATTTGAAGCAGAGGAAGCCGAATCGCTCAAAATGATCATAACGGAACAGAGCAGGATTGATAACCTGGAGCTAGAAAAGACTGACATGGCTAAGAGCCGTAAAGCAAATGTAGGAACAATCCTGTAAACCTCCCAAAATTGCAAAAATGAAATCCAAATCTACCAACACTGAAAGTTCCGAAGGACCGGGGAAATCAAATAAAACGGATGATAAGTGGATATTGCGTTTGTATATCGCAGGTCAGACCCCCAAATGCAAGACTGCAATTATAAATCTCAAAAAGATATGTGAAGATCAGCTTAAAGGAAGGTATCAAATTGAAGTTATCGACCTGCTTGTAAATCCAAAATTAAGCCGTGAGCATCAGATCCTGGCCATACCGACACTTGTAAGAAAATTACCTGTTCCGGTAAGGAAAATAATTGGCGACCTTTCAAATACCGAACGTGTCCTGATAGGACTCGATATAAAGTCAAATAACTAACAGGGGAATGAATATATGAAAAAGAAAGATTCAGGTGAGTCAGGTTCAGAAAAGCCTGTGGGTATAGTTAAGAAATCAGGAAGAGAATCATACCTGTTGCGTCTTTATGTAACAGGTACTACACCGAGGTCGGTAAGAGCGATTGCCAACATAAAAAAGATTTGCGATGAACACCTTACAGGCAAATATGACCTCGAAGTAATCGACCTTTATCAGCGGCCGGCTCTTGCAAAGGGAGAACAGATAATCGCAGCTCCCACTTTGATCAGGAAGCTTCCCCTGCCCTTGCGCAGAATAATCGGAGATATGTCAGACACGGAACGTGTGCTGGTCGGGCTCGACATTAAACCCCTCAATCCGGAGAAATAAATGTCAGATTCACATTCCATAAAAGATCATGAAATTCTTCTTCATGAAAATGGGGAATTACGGTCAAAACTAAAGGAAGCCGAAGAGACGCTAAATGCTATACGTAACGGCGAAGTTGACGCAATAGTTGTGACGGGGAAAGAAGGAGAGAAGGTTTTTTCCCTGAGTTCGGCTGAAACCCCATACCGGATTATTCTGGAAGAGATGAACGAAGGAGCAGTCATCGTTTCTAAAAATGGACTGATCCTTTATTGCAACAAGAGTTTCTCTGTGATAATGGGCGTCCCTCATGAACAAGTGACTGGTTCAGAAATAACCACTTTTATTGACAATGGTGACAGGGCCAGGTTTAATAAACTATTGAGAACAAGCCTTAAGAAAAGCACAAAGGGAGTGATCTCCTGTGTTAACAACCGGAGCAGGCTTCTTTACGCACAATTTTCATTTGTAGCGCTCCCTCCCAACCTGGAAGGTGATGTCTGTATTGTGGTTTCTGATATAACTAAAATAAAGGACTATCAGAACTCTCTTCAGGAGATAGTCAATAAACGGACAACTGAACTCGAGGAAGCTAACAGGCAGTTGTCAGATGATCTCTCTAAACTTGAAAGAAACAAGCTGGCCCTCCATAGAAGCACACAAAAATACCGGCTCCTTTATAACAAAATGTGCGAAAGCGAAGCGAAGTACAAGGACCTCGTGGAACATTCCAGAAGTCTTATTCTGCGGCAGGACACTTCCGGGAAAATAATCTTCTTTAATGAATATGCAGAGGAACTTTTTGGCTTTGCAAAGGAGGAAGTAATAGGAAAAAGCCCCGTCGGACTTTTTGTTCCTGAAATTGAATCGTCAGGACGCAATCTGGAGGAAATTGCTTCAGGATGTATATAGAGATCCGGACAAATTCATGGTTAACATCAATGAAAATATAAAAAAGAATGGTGAGCGTTTATGGATTGAATGGCATAACAAAGCTAATTTTGACAGGGAGGGAAACAGGACAGGGCATATTGCAATAGGAGTTGATATTACAGATCGTGTCAGGGCTGAGCGATTACTCAGAATAAGCGAAGAAAAGTACAGACTCCTGTTTGAAACAATGTCGGAAGCTTTTGCAATATTTGACATAATTTATGATGATAATAACAAACCCTCCGATTATCGGTTTATCAAGATAAATCCTTCATATGAGAATCATACAGGAGTAAAAGGAGAGAACTTGATCGGTAAGAGTTTACTTGAAGTCTGGCCCGGGACTGAAAATTACTGGATGGATACATATAGGGAGGTTGCACAATCGGGAGAGAGCAGGAAGATTGAAAACTTTGCATCAAATCTGAACAGATATTTTCGGGTATTTGCTTTTTGTCCTCAGCCGGGGCAGATTGCAACGCTTTTTGAAGACGTAACTGACCGCCGGATTGCCGAGAACAAACTGAAAAAGTCAAAAGAAAAACTCGACATCGCCCTTGAAAGCGGACATATAGGTATCTGGGAAAGAAACCTGAAAAATAATGATGTAACCCTGGGACGAAAGGATGGAAGGGATTTTCGAACTTGGACCGGGGACCTTTGGCGGGAATGTTGCCGCCTTTGAATCTTTAATAAACGAAGAAGACATTCCGCACTTCAGGAGAGCTATTGAAAGTGCATTGGAATCAGGGACATTATTCGAGACAATCTTCAGGACCAGGTCAGGTAGCGGGAATTCAAAATATATTTCGACAAAAGGACTTGTCCATAAGGATGAAAATGGCAATCCTGTAAGTATCACCGGAATATGTTTTGATGTAACAGCAATGAAGGGAGGAGCAGAAAGTGCCATTATGAGGCTGAATGAAGAACTCCTGCGCTCGAACCGGGAGCTTGAAAGTTTTGCATATGTTGCTTCACACGATTTGCAGGAACCATTACGAATGGTGACAAGTTTTACCCAGATGCTCGAAAAACGCTATGCAGGTAAACTTGATCAGGATGCACAGGACTATATAAAGTTTGCAGTCGACGGCGCAAAGCGCATGTATGATCTTATTAACGGATTACTTTCTTATTCAAGAGTGCAGACAAAAGGGAAGGAGTTTTCCAGGGTTAATATGTCTAAGGTCCTCGATAAAGTTACCCGCAATCTGAGCCTCAGGATAAAGGAACAAAATGCAGTTATTGTTAAAAATGACCTGCCGGTCCTATTCGCCGATGAGAGCCAGATGATACAACTTGTCCAGAACCTGATCGAGAACGGAATTAAATTCAGCCGCGAAAATCCCAGAATATATTTTTCTTCAAAACCTGATGGAGATCATTATATTTTTTCTGTCAGGGATGAGGGGATGGGAATTGATCCGCTTTATTTCGAGAGGATCTTTAAGATATTTCAAAGGCTGTTGCCCAAGGAAGAGTATGAAGGGACAGGCATAGGCCTGGCAATCTGCAAACGTATCGTGGAAAGACACGACGGTAAAATCTGGGTCGAATCGGAACCCGGGAAAGGATCCACTTTCTATTTCACGATTCCAAGGCAATAACCTGGGGTCTGTTTACCTAAAATACTAAATATCAGTTTATTCTGGCTTATATGATTTTGCAGAGTATTATGATATATACAGGATATGATTTGTTCTTTGTTTAAGAATTAGTATTTTTGGAATTCCACAAATTGTAATGCAAGTAAAAAGCAATAACCATGTGAGCGATAGTGAGCGGGATCCTGCAAACCTTCCGCGTGCTTTACAAATTACAGTATGGATTTCCATCGCTTTGGTTCTTGCTTTAGGTGTATTGGATCTGACGGGATGGATATATGGTGTAAATCTGTTTAAAAGTATCCTGCCAGACTGGGAATCCATGAGGATCATTTCAGCCCTGTGTTTTATATTTTCAGCACTGTCTCTGTCAATAATCTATATAAAGCGCCCTCTTGCCCTTACGACAATAGTCCCCGTTATCACCGGGATATTCCTGATTATAGTGAGTGTACTTACAGTTTTCAGTTGGCTCTATGCTAAAGCAGAAGGACATGAAGCTTCGATAACTGTGCTTCCGGTTTTAAACCTTTTTATTAATTATGAAAACAGGATGGCCTTGTTTTCAGCTTTTATATTTCTCCTTATTGGCATAATCCTGATCCTGCTTACTTCAGATAAACCCGCGTCAGCGAATATTGCGCATGCTTTATGTTTTCCGGCAGCAATCGGGGGATACATAATACCGGTTAGTTATCTGCTTAATGTACTTTCCATCCATAAGTTTCTAAATACTTCCGTGGCATTTAATTCAGGGATAGCATTTTGCGCTATTTGTCTTGTAGTTTTTTTAATACGGCCACGAACCTGGCTGATGAGTGTATTTGTCAGCAGGAATCCGGGAGGAATTATGGCGTGGCGTTTATTCCCCTGGCTTCTTTTATTGCCAATAATTATAGGGTGGTTCAGGATCTACGGTGAGCATTCAGGCGTTATTGAATCTGAGACGGGAGTTCTGCTGGTGGCAGTTACGTATACCTTTTGTTTTATTATACTCGTCTGGTTCACCGGAAGATCTGTGAACATTATAGACAGGAAAAGACATCTTGCGGACGAAGCCTTAAAGGAATCATACGAGGACCTGGAAGAAAAGATACACGACAGAACTTCTGAGCTTTTAAAGCTGAACAAGATACTGGATGCGGAAATAAAGGAACGCATAAAGGCAGAAGAACTGGTGGAGTCTGAACGTCAGAGAAATAACGGGCTGCTTGAGCTCATTCCGGCATATATAATCCTGCTTACTCCCGATTACCATGTTTCATATTCAAATCGCTTTTTCCGCGAACGTTTTGGTGTATCAAATGGCAGACGCTGTTTCGAATTCCTTTTTAACAGGTCAGAGCCATGCGAAATATGCGATACTTTTAAAGTATTAGCAGATAACATACCCCACATGTGGGAATGGACAGGTCCCGACGGGCGTATCTATTCCATACATGATTTTCCTCATTCAGATTCAGACGGCTCTCCGCTTATAATGGAGATGGGAATTGATGTGACCAGCCTGAAAAATGCCGAGGCAAACCTGGTAACTTTAAATTCAGAGCTTGAAAAGAGGGTTGAAGAACGCACTGCCCAGCTTTTAAAGACAAATGAACGCCTTGATATTCTTTCACAGATCTCAAGCCGTCTTCTTGAAAGCCAAAACCCTCAGGAACTTGTAAATTCATTGTGTATCCGTGTAATGAAATTCCTCGACTGCCAGGTTTTCTTTAACTACTTTGCAGTTGAAGCCAGAGGGAAGCTCCACCTGAATTCTTATTCAGGTATACCTGAGAAAACAGCCCAAAAAATTGAATGGCTTGAATATGGAGAAGCTGTTTGCGGTTGTGTTGCCAAAGAAGGTGCAAGGATAGTCGCCGAAAACATACCTGAAGCGCCCGATTCCAGGACGGATCTCGTAAAATCGTTCGGAGTAAAAGCTTATGCCTGCCATCCGCTTCTCACCCATGATAAGGTAATTGGTACACTTTCGTTCGGTACCAAATCACGAACAACCTTCAGTGAAGACGATCTTTCAATGATGAAAGCTGTAGCCAATCAGGTTGCCATTGCAATGTCGCGTGTCAGAAATGAAGAATCATTGCGCAGGAGCGAAGAGAGATACAGAAGTCTTATGGAGCTTTCCCCGGGGGCAAGCTTTGTAAACAGAAATAACGGAATTGTTTTGCTCAATTCAGCAGCCAGAAAACTCCTTGGAGTGACTTCTGCTGAAGAGATAATAGGCAAGTCGCCTTTTGATATATTTCATCCGGAGTGTCACGATGTTGTCAGAGCCCGTATAGATAAGCTTCTAAAAGGGGAGAGTGTACCGATGGCAATTGAAAAAATCGTAAGAGCCGACGGTGCCGTAAGGGATGTGGAAGTTGTGGCAGCAAAAATTACCGATTCCGACGGACCGGCAATCCAGGTTATAATGAGCGACATTACTGAAAGGAAACAGGCAGAAAAAGAACTCTTTGACACAAAAAATTACCTTCAGAACCTGATTGACTATGCCAACGCCCCTATCATAGTATGGGATCAGGAAAACAAAATATTGCTCTTTAATCATGCCTTCGAACATCTTACCGGTTATGCATCTTCTGAAGTTGAAGGTAAAAACTCTCGATTTGCTTTTTCCGGAAGACACACTCAAGGATTCAATGACAAAGATCAGACAAGCCGTAACCGAAAACTGGGAGACAATAGAAATACCTATCCTGACAAAAGACAAGGAAGTAAGAACAGTTCTCTGGAATTCTGCAAAAATTTATGATGCTGGCCGAAAGAAATTTTCAACAATTGCGCAGGGAAACGATATAACTGAGAGGATAAAAGCAGAAAGGGCATTTAAAGAGTCGAAAGATAAACTTGAATTAGCACTTGAAAATGGTAATATCGGAACGTGGGAATGGGATATCGAATCAGGTGCTTTAATGTGGGATGTAAGAATGGAACGAATGATGGGAAGGCAACCTGGTAAATACAATTACACTTACAAAGAATTTGAAGATATCGTTCATGAGGATGATCTTCCGCGTGTCAGGTATGCAATCAAACAAGCCCTTGATAAGAATATTCCGCTTGATACCGTTTACAGGATAAGACTTAAAAATGATGGTGTCAATTATATCAGTGCAAAGGCACTCGTGGAGAAGGATATCAAAGGGAATCAGGTTAAAATGTCAGGCGTCTGCTTCGATATTACCGAGATGAAGAAAGGTGCGGAAAAGGTTTTGTTTGCACTCAATGAGGAGTTACTGCGTTCGAATAAGGAGCTTGAACAATTTGCCTATGTCGCTTCCCACGACCTGCAGGAGCCATTACGTATGGTATCGAGCTTCACACAGCTGCTTGCCCAGCGGTATAAAGATAAGCTTGACCAGGATGCCCAGGAGTTCATTCAGTATGCTGTTGATGGTGCAGTAAGGATGCAGATACTTATAAACGACCTGCTTGAATATTCAAGAATTGAATCAAGGGGCAAAAAGTTTCTGAAAATTGATATGCATAACGTTTTGGGTCAGGTTGTCAATAACCTGAGTATCAGGATACAGGAACAGAACGCTATGATCACAAACGATGATCTGCCTGAAGTCTTTGCTGACGAAGGCCAGATGATGCAATTGCTGCAAAACCTGATCATCAATTCGCTGAAATTCTGCAAAGATCCACCCAGAATACATGTTTCAGCCAAAGAAGAAAAGGATCAGTATATTTTTTCCGTAAAAGACAACGGCATTGGAATCGAATCCCAGTATTATAATAAGATATTCCAGATATTTCAACGGCTTCATCCCAGGGATGAATATGGAGGCACAGGCATTGGCCTTGCAATATGCAAACGGATTATTGAGCGGCATGGCGGTAAGATCTGGGTCGAATCAGTTTCCGGGAATGGATCCGTGTTCTATTTTACTATATTAAAAAGTAACAATAACTAGTTATGAAAAATTCAAATATCAGGGTAATTGACATTCTTGTGGTGGAGGACAATTCGGGTGATGCCAGGCTTATAAAGGAAGTTCTTAACGATAATAAGATATTCAGCTCTTTTTATCTGGCAAAAGACGGCGTGGAAGCTATGGAATTCCTCCATAATAAGGGGAATTTCAAAAGTGCCCCAAAACCCGACCTTATTATTCTGGATCTTAATCTGCCAAGGAAGGATGGCCGTGAGGTGCTGGCTGAGATAAAAAACGATAATGACCTGAAACATATCCCCATCGTGATAATGACAATTTCACAGGCGGAAGAAGACATCCTGAAATCATATAATCTTCACGCTAACTGTTACATAACAAAACCCATTGATCTGAACCAGTTTATTAAAGTTGTTAAGTCAATTGAGGATTTCTGGTTTTCAATTGTAAAGCTGCCTCCCAAAAATGATGGCTCGATTTACTCACAGAATGGTGCCAGGGATCCGATTACAAAGAAACCTGTCGATTCATTATAACCGATAAATTCATGGAAGCTGACCTGAATAGAGATTTACTGATTGAAGAGACATCCTTAATGGAGAAGTCGTTATCAATACTTCTTGTTGAAGATAATCCGGGTGATGTAGTTATCATCAAGGAATTATTGAGATCGACGGGGCTGGATTTTTCCCTGAAACATGTATCAACTCTTAAGGAGACTCTTTTGCTGAGTGTTCAGAGGGAGTTTGATATCATACTCCTCGACCTTGGTCTCCCTGACAGCATCGGCCTGGAGACTTTAAAGAAAATCCAGGTTTTCAATGTTAAATCACCTGTTGTTGTAATGACAGGGCTTGATGATGAAGATATTGCGCTGGAATCATTGAGGGGAGGCGCACAGGATTACCTGGTTAAAAACAGACTCACTGCCGATAGTATTCTGCGGGGTATAAAATATGGCATTGAAAGAAAGAAAATTGAGGACCTGCTTAAAAGGAATGCAGAGCAGTTCTCTTTACTTTCGTCAACAACGGCTGCAATTAACGAATGTGAGGATTTCTCACCTATATTTGCGGTTACATGCAGGAATATAGGTAAGCTGATAGGGAGAGCGGGGATTGCTGCAATTGAGCTGAATAACCAGGGAAAGATGCACTATTCGGGTATTGAATACCTTGAACCCTGGTATGAGGAGATAAGATTAGTTACGGGTCTGAATCTTCAAAATCCCATCCAGCATCCGGGTGATCAGAAAAAAGAGATCATTGAGCTGTTCAATGACGGTAAATTTCATAAAATAAATGTTGATTTTCAGGTAAGTCTCAGCCTGGCATTAACAAATAATGTTGCAGGATTTTCAAAAAGTATCCCTGAAATAAATATTTATGCTATCGGCTTCTCAAGGAACGGTATAACTTATGGCGGGGCACTGATCTTTTCAGCTAAAGCCATTGGAAGTGATGATATTACGATAATTGAAACGATCAGCAATCAGGTGTCGTTGTGTGTGCACAGAAAGACAATTGAACAGGATCTTAAGGTTAGCGAAAACCGGTACCGTAAATTAACCAAGGAGTTGGAAGTCAAGGTCAGGGAACGTACCCGCGATCTGGAAACCACAAACTACCAGCTCAACCTTGAGCTGGTTGAACGTCATATGGCTGAGGAAGCCCTGAAAAAAAGCGAAGCCCGTTTAAAAGAGCTCAACGCCACAAAAGACAAATTCTTTAATATAATTGCGCACGATCTGAAAAATCCTTTTACATGCCTGCTTGGATCGACTGAACTTTTACTCGAAAAAATGGACAGGATGGATAGCGGTCAGATCAAAGAGCTGGTGCAGATCCTGAACGATTCGTCAAAAGGGGGTTATGCCATACTTCAAAACCTCCTGGACTGGTCAAGGTCGCAGACCGGAATGATAAGATTTAATCCCTCAAGGGTCAATCTGAAAGAAATAATAATTGATAATATTTCTGAACAGTCGTTAACTTACATCAAGAAGGAGATAACTATCGTTTCAGAGGTGGAGGAAGATTTGTTTATCATCGCCGATAAAAATATGATAAATGCCATACTGCGAAATCTGCTTGGCAATGCGATAAAATTTACTCACAGATTCGGAACAATTAAAATCAGTGCAACAATTAACGGGGAGGGGGTTAAAGTTTCGGTTAAGGACTCAGGAATAGGAATTCCTGAGAAAAATATCAATGATTTGTTCAGGATTGAGACAAAATATTCGAGGCCGGGTACCAATATGGAGCCGGGAACCGGTCTGGGTCTGAAACTTTGTAAAGAGTTTGTAGAGATGCAGGGTGGAAAGATATGGGTGAACAGCAGTGTTAATCAGGGCAGTGAATTTATTTTTTCAATTCCGCTTCATGAAGCTCCAGAAAAAAGGGGCTGATACCACTCAGCCCCTAAACCCTAAACTCCAAAACTACCTAACTAACATGCAAGACTATCCTTTATAATCTTTTAAAACCAGCATCAATCTCTGACGGGTAAAAAAGATTCTGCTTTTCACTGTACCGATTTTTAAATCCAGCTTGTCCGCAATTTCCTTGTATTTGTAACCTTCGAGATACAATCTGAAGGGTATCTTGAATTCACTTCTCAGAGAATCAATCGTCATTTCGATCTCCGCAGCGGAATAATTCGATTCCGGTGAAATGTAACCCTTATCATAAGGCTGGTTAATGTAATACAGATCCTGGGTATTGTCAATAAGAACATTTTCCTTTACGTTACGTCTGTAATTATTTATAAAGGTGTTCTTCATTATTGTAAAAACCCATGCCTTCAGATTTGTAAAATCTACAAATGAATTCCGCGAAGCCAGCGCTTTCAGATAAGTGTCCTGAACAAGGTCGTGAGCTCTGTCACGGTGAGAGGTCAGACTCATGGCAAATCTTAAAAGCTTTGGTTTCATCCCCAACAGACTGCTGTTAAATTCTACGTTTGTCATATCTTTTCGGCTTATTTGATAGAACAAATTTATCCGCAAAAAACTGTATGGGGATTAGGATTAAATTAAACATTGATTAAGATTAGATTAAGATTTTTAAAGTATTGTTAAACAGCGATTCTCCTTTACAACACTTTTATTGTTACACAGAGGTCTTCAGAGGCAGCACAAATGTCCACAGGGCATAGCCGTCAACTTAAGAATCAGTCTCAGACTGATTGGTACCTAATTAGCAGAAATACAATTAAATAAGTTGAGGTTGTTTAAAAAGTCTAAATCCATAAACCGCAAAGATCGCGAAGGATTTACGCAAATGCCGATAGCTATCGGCACGCAAAGAGAAGAATATTAAAGTTTTAACTTTGAGTGCTTTGCGCCTTGAAAAACATCCGCCTTTATTATTTGTTATTAATGGTGCCTTAGTTTATGATTATGAAAACCGATATTCTCCTTCTGATCGTCGATATGCAGAATGACTTCTGCAATCGCGGCGGAGCGTTATATGTCAACGGCGCAGAGAAGGATGTTGCCAGGCTTGCGAAATTTGTTTCTGCAAACAGCGATAAAATAGATCACATTGTCCTGACACAGGATAACCACCATGTAGTCGACATTTCCCATCCGGTTTTCTGGGAAGATGCAAATGGCAATCCGCCCGCTCCTTTCACTGAAATCAATCCACTTAACCTGGCACAAGGTATCTGGCGACCCCGGTTTGAGAGGGAGAAAGCAATCAGGTATGTCCATGATCTTGAGCAACAGGGAGAATTTCCGCACGTTGTTTGGCCTGAACACTGCATAATAGGATCGTCAGGCGCTGCCATAGTGGATGAAATAATGGAACCTGTCAAAAATTGGGCAAGAAAGGGGCATTATTATGATCTTATAATAAAAGGGACGAATCCTCTGACAGAACACTTTGGCGCATTGATGGCTAATGTCCCGATCGGGGGGTACCCTGAAACCCAATTGAATACAAAACTGGTCAGCACATTGCTAAAATATAAAACAATCCTTATAGCAGGTGAAGCAAAGAGTCATTGTGTTGCTACAACGGTTAAACAAATGCTAAATATTGATGCAATAGCCAGGAAAATAGTAATTTTAGAAGATTGTATGTCGGTTGTTACTGGTTTTGAAAATCTTGCTTCATCAATTTACGAAAAGGCAAAAAAGGAGGGGGCATTGTTTCTACTAAGTACCGAGTGGTCGCGGTAAGGGTGCGATTGTTCAGGAACTAACCGGAAATGATGAACATGAGTGCCCTGGTTAACTTATTTATTCATTATGATCCTGAACTATTTTACTGACAATGATTTGTACAAGTTTACAACTATGAACGCAATTCAGAAGTTGTATCCTGAGGCATCTGTGAGATACAGTTTTATAAACCGGGGTGACACACAATTCCCTGATGGATTTGCTGCTGAACTACGAAAAGAGATTGACAGCTTCCCAGGGCTTTCTTTGAGTAAAGCCGAAGAAAAATTCCTGATCTCCAGGTGTTATTTCTTTGATCCCGTATTCATCGATCTTTTGAAAGGGTATCGTTACGATCCTTCTGAAGTTACAATAGAGCAGGAAGGAGGGAAGCTTACCGTTGAGGTTGAAGGGTTATGGTACAGGACAGTTTTGTGGGAAGTTCCCTTACTGGCCCTGATATCTGAACTTTATTTCTTACGGAAAGGCATAGAACCGACAGAAGTCGAAGAGAAGGCTTCCGGAAAAGCATTAAAGCTTAATGAGCTGAAAGCCGAATATTCCGATTTTGGAACACGCCGCCGTTACTCAAATATTGTCCATGACCGGGTGATCAGTACGTTGAAAGAAAGATCGCCTGAGTATTTCAAAGGCACCAGCAATGTGTACCTGGCCATGAAGCATAATCTCACACCGATAGGAACCCATCCCCATGAATGGTTCATGTACCATGCTTCCCACTTTGGTTACCGTTCTGCAAATATCAGGGCCCTCGATGCCTGGGTTGAAGTCTATAAAGGTGACCTTGGGATTGCGTTAAGTGATACATATACTTCAGATAATTTCTTCGATAACTTTACAACGCTGCACGCAAAACTCTTCGATGGAATACGTCACGACAGTGGCGATCCCCTGGCATTCACCGATAAGGCGTTGAGTTTTTACAAAAGCAAGAGGATCGACCCTTCAATAAAGACAATTGTATTCAGTGATGCGCTCGATTTCAGGCGGATACAGAAGATCAAAAAGCATGTCAATGGCCGGATACATGACGTTTACGGCATTGGTACCAATCTTACTAACGATGTGGGTGTTCAGCCTTTGAATATTGTGATTAAGTTAACAGGTTCAAGGCCGGGGAAGAGTGGCAATTATCACCCGGTTGTCAAGCTGTCGGATGATAAAGGGAAATATACAGGCGATCCTGAAGAGATCAAGCTCTGTAAGAGGATTTTGAATCTGTAGAAACCACCCCCTGCCCCCCGGAGGTCATAGCCGTCAACCTAAGAGTTATTTTCGTAAGAAGAGATCTGTCATTCTATAAGAAAATTTCCCCTCCTTTTGAAGGAGGGGTGGCCCGGCCTATTAGCAACTATTTGAATATTAGTTAATTCCGGGCCGGGGTGGTTGATTCATTTTTTCCCTACTTTTATTATCATGAATAACAATCACTTTTTAAATAGAAAAGATCTGAAACCGGTTAGATCTTACCTTAGGAATAAGTCCACTTCTGCTGAATCAGCATTATGGAATTTATTGAAATCTAGAAATCTTAAAGGAAGAAAATTCAGAAGGCAGCATAGTATAGATAAGTATATTGTTGATTTCTATTGCCCTTCAGAAAAACTTGTAATAGAACTTGATGGAGATCCCCATGGCGATTATGTTCAAATAGAGAAAGACACTCACAGGGACAAATATCTTGAAGAGCTCGGTTTCACTGTACTCCGATTCGAGAACAGGTTTGTATTTCAGGACCCTGAGTATGTTTTGAATGAGATAAAGAATGCCTTTAAAGAGAAAGATTAATACTCATGACGAAATAATCAACCACCCCGGCCAGACGAATTTAGTTTCTGCCTGTGAGATGATTTCACCGTCTGGCCACCCCTCCTTCAAAAGGAGGGGAAATGTAAATCATTGCTAACCAGTTGTATATGGTATGATCCAATAGCACCTCATTTATTTTTCACCCCTAAATCCCCTAAAGGGGACTTATTGATTAACAAAAACTTATGGAACCCCCTTTAGGGGGCAGGGGGTAAAAAAAACGGCAATGGTGTAAAAACCCTGGCTTTTAAGTCAACCTCTTGGAGGACGTCACCTTCGGCAGGTTATATCTGAATCCAAACAAAACAATTAAAATCATTGTTAGAGTTAGGAAAGCATATTATTAAAGTATCCTATGAAATACAGAACTGAACATGATTCAATGGGTGATGTCAAAGTTCCGGAATCAAAATACTGGGGAGCCCAGACCGAACGGTCACGCAATAATTTTAAAATCGGCCCTGAAGCCAGCATGCCGGAAGAGATCATTAAGGCATTCGGTTATGTTAAGAAGGCAGCCGCCATCACAAATTTCGAACTTGGGATCCTGACATCTGAGAAAATGAAGTTGATCATTTCAGTCTGCGACGAAGTAATAGAAGGAAAACTGTCGGACAACTTTCCTCTTGTGATCTGGCAGACCGGATCCGGAACCCAGACAAACATGAACATAAATGAGGTAATAACCAATCGTGCCCATGTTAAAAATGGCGGCTTCCTGACCGACACTTTCAGGGAGCTTCATCCAAATGATGACGTAAACAGATCGCAGTCCTCAAACGATACCTTCCCGACAGCAATGCACATAGCAGCATATATGATTGTTAAGGAAATAACAATACCCGGCATGCAGAAACTAAGGAATAGCCTGAAAGCCAGGTCGGATGAATTCAGGAATGTCGTTAAGGTCGGAAGGACCCATTTCATGGATGCGGTTCCTCTTACTCTCGGCCAGGAGATCTCAGGTTATGTTCAGCAAATCGACAACGGGATAAGGGCAATTGAAAATGCACTTATTATGGTGAGCGAGCTGGCATTGGGCGGTTCAGCAGTCGGAACAGGCATGAATACACCTGCGGGATACCCCGAAAAAGTCGCAGCAAAAATTGCCGGACTAACAGGCCTGCCATTTGTTACTGCCCCTAATAAATTCGAATCGCTTGCCGCCCATGATGCAATGGTTGAACTTAGCTCCGCCCTGAAACGTTGCGCCGTATCGCTGATGAAAATTGCAAATGATATCAGGATGCTAAGTTCCGGACCGCGATGCGGAATTGGGGAGCTCCTGTTACCTGAAAATGAACCCGGCTCATCAATTATGCCCGGGAAGGTGAATCCGACCCAGGCTGAAGCCCTGACAATGGTATGTGCCCAGGTGATAGGCAATGATGTTGCTGTTACCATTGGTGGTTCGAACGGTCATTTTGAACTTAACGTTTTTAAACCGCTTATTGCTGCCAATGTCGTGCAGAGTGCACGTCTGCTGGGAGATGCCTGCGCTTCCTTCAGTGATAATTGCATTGCAGGCATGCAGCCTGATAATGAAACAATCAGGATTCATCTCGGGAACTCCCTTATGCTGGTTACTGCCCTGACTCCTCACATCGGTTATGACAACAGCTATAAAATAGCCAAAATGGCCTTAACTGAGAAGATCTCCCTGCGCGAGGCAGCTATTAAGCTTGGATATGTAACAGGAGATCAGTTCGATGAATGGGTAGTTCCTGCTAAAATGACAGGCGGCAGGTAGGAGAGGGGGAGAAGAGGAGAAGGGGAGAGTGGGAGAATGGGAGAATGGGGGATGGAAGAACGTTGAAAAATAAATAAACAATAAAGTCGAATTATGAAAGCATTTTCAAAAGACGAAGTTACCTCTTTCCTTAAGTTAAATCTTAAGAATTGGACTTTTGAGGAAGCAGGTATTAAAAGGGAATTCAAATTTAAGAATTTTGTCGGGGCATTCTCATTTATGACAGCAGCAGCGCTGGAAGCCGAAAAGATGGATCACCATCCTGACTGGAGCAATGGGTATAACAGAGTGACGGTTATTTTAAATACCCACTCAGCCAACGGGATAACTCAAATGGATTTCGATCTGGCAAAAAAAATGGACGAACTCTACAAAGGACAGGAAAGCTCATAGACGTGCAGATAACTGATTTGTAACCGAATCTGTTGTTTCGTGATGATAAACATATGTTTGCCGGTCTACCTCCATCATATTTATGTGCTCTTTTTTTGCCCTGTCGAAGAGATCAACGTCTTCACCGAGCTGAATGTTCCTGAAGCCATTCAGTGCGATTGCCGTACTTCTTTCAATAAAGAATGTTCCGCCGATAATGCAGTCGTTAAGGTTGACTTTTTTGGTGAAGTCGAACCTGTCAGGTACATATTGATTCCCCAAAATTTTAGTCCCGCCGTAAACAAACTTTACCAAAGGATTCTGCATCAATATTCTCTTTCTTGATTCCAGGTGACTACTATTAAATTCATCATCCGAATCCAGAAAAGTAACGTATCTTCCTGTTGCCGACCAGAGTCCTGTATTTTTTGCAGCTGCAATACCCCGGTGGACCTGCCTTATATAGGTAATTCTTCGATTTGATTTGAGGTATGGTAGTATTGTAAGATACGTATCATCAGTGCTTCCGTCATCAACAATGATCGCTTCAAAATCTTTTTCCGTCTGGGAGTTAAGAGAGTTTAATGCTCTTGATATAAGATTCGCCCTGTTGTATGCTGTGATTATAACTGAAAAATATGGATTAGAAGCCGGCCCTGCATTGTCCGGCTCACGCTGTAAGTGTTCAATTTTATTCACCATAATGATTGATCATTTTTGTGTAAAACAAACAAGATCCCGTAGTGTTTAACGGGGTTTTTTCGAAGAAGCTTTTTCAATGAAATTTCGACTCCAGTTCCTTAACTTTTGCAAGACGGCGCTTATGACGCTCGGCCCCACTGAAATTTGCTGATAAAAATATCTTTACGAGGTCCAGTGCCAGGGAGTTGCCTATTATTCGTCCTCCCAGGCAGATTATATTCATATCGTCATCTTCAACCCCCTGATGAGCCGAGAAGGCATCGTTAATCAGACAAGCCCTTATCTTTCTGATTTTATTTACTGCTGCACAGGCTCCGACACCGCTTCCGCATACGGCTATTCCGCGGACGAGTTCTCCGGCAGCTACTGCTCTGGCCATCGGGACTACAAAGTCGGGATAATCATCATCCGGCTCAGGATGTGTGTTCCCGAAATCGACAAGTTCATATCCGGCTTCGAGGAGCTCTTTTTTCAAATACTCTTTTAAATCATATCCTCCATGATCGGCTGATAAACCTATATAATTATGTGCCATAAAATCTAATTTCTTTTTTATCATGCATAAATATCTATTTCATTAAGCTCAAATTTCTTTTTCATGATGGATATAATTTTTTTGTCCTGTCGATCGACCAGCCGGTTTTCAACCCGACAACGAAGAGAGCCAGCGCCAGGGCTCCGACAGAAAATACCATATCCCCGATGATCCTCATCCACCGTAAGGTTTGTATCGTTGGTTCCTGCATAAATTCCTGCGAACGTGCGAACCACATGCCATGCTTTATGCTTGCAATTGTCTGCAAAACTCCTACAGGCAGGAGGCTTATGAGTAACATAAGCATCAACCCGGCATTAATTGTCCAGAAAGCGATGCTTAACAACCTTGTTTTCCATACGTATTTGATTGTAAGACCCTTCAGAACAAAAAGCATCAAACCGATTGCAAGCATTCCGAAAACTCCGAATAGCGCTGCATGTCCGTGCAAAGGGGTGGTATTCAGTCCCTGCATATAGTATAATGCAATCGGGGGATTAATGAGGAAGCCGAATAATCCGGCGCCCACAAGGTTCCAGAAACTCACGGATATGATGAAGTAGATTGGCCATTTGTACGATCTGACCCAGGGCGTTGCCTTACTGAGCTGCAAATTGTGGTAAGCTTCAAAGCCCATAAAAACAAGAGGGACAACTTCAAGTGCGCTGAAGGAAGCTCCGAGCGCTATGATTGCGGTTGGGGTTCCGGTAAAATAAAGGTGATGGAATGTCCCGATTACCCCCCCGCTCATATAAACAATTGTTGCAAAGAGCACACCTGTAGTGGCGTATTTAATATTCAGCAATCCCATTCTTACAAACAGGAATGCAGCCATTACTGTCGCAAATACTTCGAAGAATCCCTCAACCCAGAGGTGAACAACCCACCACCTCCAGTACTCGGCAATGGATAAGTGGGTCTGCCTTCCCCACATAAGTCCTGCTCCGTAGAATCCTGCAATGGCAACTGAAGCAATGACAAACATTATCAGCAGCTCCCTGCTCTCCGAAGGTTTCATCAGAACCGGCAATAATGCCCGGAACATGAGGATCAGCCAGATTAGAAATCCGGCGAAAAGGAACAACTGCCAGAATCTGCCAAGGTCGACATACTCATACCCCTGATGACCAAACCAGAAGTTCTGAACGAGTCCGAGTTTCTGCATAACACCCATCCATTCCCCGGCGATCGACCCGACAACAATTACAAGCAGGGCGATGAAAAGAACATTCACTCCAAGTCTCTGGAATTTTGGCTCTCTTCCCGCAACCGCAGGCGCAATGTAAAGTCCGGCTGCAAGCCACGAGGTGGCTATCCAGAAGAGCGCAAGCTGAACATGCCATGTCCTTGATACAGAGTAGGGAAGTATTGTGTCAAGCTTCAAACCGTAAAATCCTTTTCCCTCAACACCATAATGAGCCGTAACAACACCAAACAGGATCTGGACGAGGATCAGTGCAACTACGATCCAGTAATACTTCAGCGTAGCTTTCATTGAAGGAGTGGGATTCAGACCTCCGAGAGGATCATCCTGGGGCAATAATGTTTTATCGAGGACATCCGACTTGTTCCTCGCGTTATAGTATCCAAGCAGACCGATTCCGACAAGCAGCATGATCACGCTGAAGCCGGTCCAGAGTACAATACCCGGCGATGGAGTATTCCCGACTGTCTGATCAGGTGGCCAGTTGTTCGTGTAGGTGATCTCCGATCCGGGCCGGTTTGTTGTGCATGCCCATGCAGCCCAGAAAAAAAATGCATTCATAAGCTGCATCCTGTCAGGATCCTTAATTGTGTTTACCGGTATGGAATAGGCAGTTCTCTCCTTTTCAAGAGAGGGATCATCCATAAAAAGAGCTTTATAATGGCTGTTGTTGTTTTGTATTGCTTCCCCTCTCTCGTCGGAAACAGTCAGTATCCCCGTATTGCTGTCATAAGTATTTGTACGCAGGGCTTTCTGGATTCTTGCTTTAAGCATTGCCTGCTGCTCACTGGTCAGGTCATCGAATGGCATGCTGAAATCGGTCTGCGACCATTTATTCAATATCCAGACAGTTTCCCTGTGAAGCCAGTCAGCAGACCAGTCCGGAGCAACATAGGCTCCATGACCCCATACAGTGCCCATTTCCTGCCCGCCGATCGACTGCCATACATTCTGGCCGTCTTTGATCTGCTGAGAGGTAAAAAGTACATTTCCGCTTTGTGTAACTACAGTTTTGGGTATTGGTGGTTTTTGCCTGTAAATCTCGTGACCAAAGAAGCCAAGGACACTAAAACATACAAGCGTAATTATAGCATAACCAATCCATAAGGTTTTCGTTTTCATAGGTTTATGACTTAATGATTATTGATTTGGGTTTAATGGATTTTTTTAAACAAACTGCCCTTATTAGTGTTTAATATATTTAACGCTCTCTCGCTTGATTATGTTCATTATAGCCTGCTTAAATAATTTATGAAGCCTGAATTTTAAACCTGAATTATCGACAGATAATGACCTAAATAAAAATCAAATGAAGAAACTAATGTTCCTGGTGGTTTTGTCCGCCATCATTAATGCGTATGCCCTGCACGGACAGACAGTTGTAATTACCGGTACTGTAACTTCATCTGTTGAAGGTGAAGGTCCTGTCGCAGGGGCAGCTGTGGTTGCCAAAGGTACAACCATTGGGACCCTGACTGATGCAAATGGAAAGTATTCTATTTCAGTCCCTCAAAATGTAAACGTACTTCAATTTTCTTTTATCGGGAAGAAAAATGTTGAAGTTACAATCGGAGGACGACAGGTAATAGATGTGGTAATGGAGCCGGATGTAGTGGGTCTCACCGAAGTGGTAGTTACTGCCCTGGGTATCTCACGTGAGAAAAAAGCCCTTGGATATTCTGTACAGGATGTCAAAGAGGACGTAATCCAGCGGGCAGGTAATCCCGACCTTGCAGGTGCATTGCAGGGAAAGCTCGCAGGAGTTGATATTAAACCATCAAGCGGAATGCCAGGCGCCTCTTCACAGATTGTAATTCGTGGTGCACGGTCATTCACAGGTAACAACACTCCTCTGTATGTTGTCGATGGCATGCCTATTGCGTCAACACCTGACTTCTCCACAGGAGATGGAGTAACCGGATCGGACATTGCCGACCGTGCGGTGGATATTGATCCTTCGGATATTGAAAGCATAAACATCCTTAAAGGTCAGGCAGCTGCGGCATTATACGGGATAAGGGCCTCAAACGGAGTTGTAATAATTACAACAAAGAGCGGCAGGGGCAATGTTACAGGCAAACCGATGGTAACTTTTTCACACTCAAGTGCTTTTTCAGAAGTTTCACGGATCCCCGATTATCAGACAACCTATGCTCAGGGTAGTTATGGCAGTTATGTACCAAGCACATCATTTTCATGGGGTCCGAAAATCAAGGATCTTCCTGACGACCCGGTATATGGCGGTAATTCACAGGGTCATCCCGGGCAATACCTTGTATCGCAGCTCCAGAAAGCAGAATATGCAAATCCCTGGGTCACTCCGGGTGTATATAATGGATGGAAGGATTATTTCAGGACCGGTTATTCAATGACGAACAATGTAAATGTAAGTCAGTCAGCTGAGACCGGCAGTTACGTCCTGGGCTTTAGTCAGACCTCCCAGAGCGGAATAGCTCCTTCAACGGGAATGAACAGATGGAATGCGAAAGCCTCTGCTGAAAGAAAGTTAAACAAAAAATTCACTACAGGTTTTAATGCCAATTTCTTAAGGACCACCATCGACAAACTTCCATCAGCCAACGACGCAGCTTTGAATGGTGCATATGCTTCTCCTGTAACCTATGATCTGAAAGATTGGCCATATGCAGTTCCGGGAGATCCCTACACACAGATATACTTCCGTTCACTGACTTTTGACAATCCTTACTGGGCTGCCGCTCATAACGTTTTTAATGAAAAAACGGACAGGTTTTTCGGTAATGGCTATGTCAGCTTCCAGACAGTTCTTACAAATTCCATGAAATTAAGAGTTAAATATCAGCTGGGAATGGATTCATATTCCACTCATTTCCAGGATATATTTGAATTTGGTCATGCAGGCGGAACAGGCGTTATGGACAATTACGGTATTACCTCCGGTACGCTAAACTCTCTGCTGACAGTTAATTACGACTGGAACATAAACAATGACCTGGTACTTAATGCAATGATCGGAAATGAGTTTAACCACGATAATTCCAAGACATATTCAGAGCACGGCGAAGTATTTAATTTTGGCGGCTGGGCGCATATTCAAAACGCCAATACCGTAACAGCAAACGAATCCAAAGACCAGTTCCGTACTGTCGGAACTTTCGGCAGCTTGTCGTTAAGCTGGAAATCAATTTTATACCTGAATGGGACAGGCAGAAATGATATTGTTTCCCAGATGCCGAGAGGGAACAGGACATTCTTCTACCCTTCTGTCTCCCTCAGCATCATCCCGTCCGAAACGCAGATGTTGAAAAACAACCCCTGGCTCTCCTTCGGGAAACTCCGTTTCTCTTATGCCGAAGTAGGACAGGCCGGACGATACCTTCAGAATTTTTATGCCAAACCAAATTACGGCGGAGGATTCTGGACTGGTGAACCGGTTTCCTATCCTATAGCAGGAATTAATTCCTACATTCCAAACAATACTCAGTATGATCCTAATCTGAAACCTCAGAATACCAAATCATTTGAGGTCGGCGCTGAGCTGAAATTCTTAAATAACCGTATCGGAATAGATTATACCTTCTCCCGCCAGAATGTTATAGATCAGATATTTGCAGTACCCCTTGCAGGATCGACCGGAGCAAGTCAGCTGGTGATGAATGGCGGAAAGGTCCATACAGTTTCACATGAAGTTGTATTCTATGTTGCTCCGATTGCGGGAAAGGGATTTAACTGGGATATAAACGTAAATTTCTCAAAGATCAGGAATCTGGTAGATGAACTCGCTCCCGGAGTTGAAAGCATATTCCTGGGCGGATTTGTCACACCCCAGGTAAGGGCCGGAATCGGAACAACCTACCCGGTTATATACGGAACATCATATGTTCGTGATTCAAAGGGAAGGATAGTTGTTGAAGACTTACCCGGCGCATGGAATAACGGAATGCCAAAGACTGGCGAACCGGGTGTGATCGGAATTGTATCACCCGACTTTTTACTCGGGGGCACCAATACCTTCTCATACAGGAACGTGTCATTAAGCGCTGTTATCGAATGGAAGAGCGGAGGACAGATGTATTCGGGAAGCAATGGATTACTATATCTCTATGGTGTAGCAGCAAATACAGGCGACCGTGAATCAACATTTATTTTCGACGGTGTTAAACCTGATGGTACGCCAAATGACATTGTCAGGGGAGGGCCGAATGATACCCAGGCATTGCAGGATTTATATACAAATGTGCTGACAAATATAGATGAGTTCTATATCTACGATAATTCATTTGTAAAGCTTCGCGAACTTTCGCTCAGGTACAGGCCTTCGAAAAAGCTTTTCGGATCAGTCGATATTGGCATTACAGCCATGGCTCGCAACTTCCTTATCTGGAGCGCCCTGCCAAATTTTGATCCGGAATCTTCCCAGGGCAATACCAATATGGGAGGCTCATTCGAAAGATTTTCAATGCCTCAGACCCATAGTTATGGTTTTAGTATCGATTTAACCTTTTAATGAATACAGCAATGAGAAAAATATTTAAGATATTTTTTGCAGCAGTTCTGACAGTATCATTCTGGTCGTGCTCGGAAAAGATTATGGATGACATCAACAAGGATGTCAACGACCCGATTCAGGTCGAATCGAGGCTTATCATTACTGATGCCATGACAAGCACAGCATTTTCGGTTATCGGCAGCGATCTGGCATTCTATGCATCGGTTTATATGGAATATAATACCGGGGTTTTTGGCCAGATGTATAATGCAGAGATAAGAAGCGGGGAACCGATAAGTTCCACCACCTATAACAATAACTGGGTGACAATTTATAATACCCTTTATAACCTGAAAGTTATAAGGGATAAATGTTCCGAGGGAGGCGTTGAGGCGGGCAATTACCTGACACTGGGTGTTGCACAGGTTCTGACAGCTTTGAATCTGGCTATTCTTACCGATCTGATGGGTGATGTGCCCTGGACGCAGGCTCTGCAGCCTGGTGTAATTTTTACTCCTGTAATCGATAAACAGTCGGATATCTACACGGCTATCCATGGTTTCCTCGATGACGCTATTGCCAATCTTGATAAAGCAACAGTTTTCCCTTCGCTGGGAGACCAGGATCTTATCTATGGCGGGGATCCGGCCCTCTGGAAAAAGTTTGCTTATGGATTGAAAGCCCGTTACACAATGCGTCTTTCATTCAGAACACCAAATTATAGCGATGTCATCTCATTCGCAAACCAGTCGTTTGCCTCACCGGCAGAACAGGCAGAGTTCATCTATAACGGCGCCACTACCATCAGTCCGTTCAGCAGGTTTTTCAGCGACCGTGACTATTTTGGAGCAAGCCTGAGTCTTCATGATAAACTTATAGCAAGAAATGATCCGAGGGACACCATTTTCTGGATGCCTCACCCCGAATCGTCATCAAATGAAATTGTCTTTGCACCGAACGGGGGCCCTGTTCAGGTACAGGGTACCTACTCGGTATCCGCAATCAGCACAACTACGGCGCCTACTTACCTCTTAAGCTATCACGAAATCGAGTTTCTGAAAGCTGAAGCTTATGCAAGGTCAGGTCAGCTGCCAGCCGCCGAAGCCGCACTAAGGAATGCGGTAAGCGCGGCTTTCCGGAAAGTTAATATAGGTCTGACCGATGCTGATGCCGGTAAATATTTTGACGACAATGTGCTGGCGAGGTTCAATGCCGATCCGCTATCCGAGATCATGAACCAGAAATATATCGGCTTTTTTGAAGAGGAGTCTGTTGAGACGTATAACGATTACAGGCGTCTCAAAGCAATGGGGGATGACGTTATCAGCCTCGCAAATCCCAAGGATCCGGCTCAGTTCCCGCTGCGGTTTACATATGGAAATTCCGATGTAACAACTAACAAAAATGTGAGGGATGCCTATGGTGACGGAAGCTATGTGTATACTGAAAACGTCTGGTGGGCCGGAGGTACCCGGTAGTTAAGATCAGTCTATATTTCAACCCGATAAAAGTATCAAAATGAAAAAAATTAAAATCATAAGTATTATAGTCCTGCTGGCAGCGGTGATCTTCAGCTGTGAAAAGCCGAAAGATCCTGCCGGGCTGAGGCATGCAGCAGGGGTCCCTCTCATTTCAGACATCCATCCGGGAATATTCGATTCCAAAGACCTTGTGAACTCATATGTGGAATTCAAGATAAGTCTTGAAAATGGCATGCAGGCAGATAAGGCTGTCATTCAGGCTTCATATAATGATCAGGCTGAAAGAACTGAAATAACCGAAGTAAGTGCCTTCCCGGCTACCGTAAGAGTTGTCTCCGGGGATGTCATTCAGAAGCTCGGACTTACACCTGCCGGTATTATAAATGGAGATGTCTTTATTCTTGAAGTATTAATTACTGCCAATGGAATGACAACCCGTTCCAATGCTGTTCTGAATGTGAGTGTGGCATGTGCTTTTGAACAGGCATTGGCTTCGGGAAGTTATCATTCGGTCTCTGCAGAATGGGCAACAGATGGAAATATTACACTGATATCTGACGCTGTTGACCCATTTACAATTTATGTTGAAGGTCTTGAAACAATAGATGGAAACGTTGAGGATCTAGGACCGCTTGTTATGCATATTAATCCGTCGACTTTTGCAGTTACTGCCGATAAGACAATACTTGTGTCGACAGTCTCCTGGGGCGCGTATCATAACCTGGCATATGCCGGCAGCGGGGTTTACAATTCCTGCGACGGGTCGTACCAGATGAATTTCGATATCACAGTTGATGAGGGCAGTTTTGGACGGTTTGCGTTTACATTTACCAGGAATCCATAAATAAGCTTCCCGGGTTGACCTCATCCCCCAACCCCTTCTCCTAAAAGAGAAGGGGCTTATATCTTGACAATGTGATCATTAGCCCCTTTTCTTAAAGAGAATACAAAGCTTAATATACTCATACATAGCCGTTTAAATCCCTCTCCTTTAAGAGAGGGATTTAGGGTGAGGTCGATGATCTTAAGGAGGATTTAGAGAGCTGAGGCCATTCCCCCTTTTTTGTTGAATATTTTCCAAAAAACATTAATTTCTTTTAGAACATTTTTGCCTGATCGTTTGTTCCCTCTGAAGGATTTTATTAAAGATTAACGGGTTTTAAACATTTTTTTCGAAGAGTTGATGATGTTATAAAACAGAAAAAGGCTTGAGAATGCCTTTAAGTAGTAACAGTATCAGGTTGCAATAAATGTTAAGCTGTTAATCATTTCTAAACGATCGTCAAATGAAGAAACTAATATTTTTAATATTCTTGTCCGCGCTTGTAAATGAGTATGCTCTTCTTGCACAGACAGTTGTAATTACAGGTACGGTTACTTCATCTGTTGAAGGCGAAGGCCGTCTGACAGGGGTTGCCGTTATTGGAAAAGGCACCACATTAGGGGCTTTAACTGATGCGGACGGTAAATACTCCATTACAGTTCCTGTGAGTGTCAAATCACTTGTTTTTTCTTTTTTAGGAATGAAAAATGTTGAAACCGTAATAGCTGACCGTAAAGTAATTGACGTTACAATGGAGCCGGAAATTCTTGGTTTGGAAGAAGTTGTCGTTACAGCCCTGGGGGTATCGCGTGAGAAAAAATCACTTGGATATGCTACGCAAACGGTAAAGGGCGACATGGTGTCGACTGTAAAAACCGACAATTTTATTAATTCACTATCCGGCAAGGTTGCCGGTGTTAACATAAAAGCCAACGGCAACCTTGGAGGATCAACCAATATAATAATCAGGGGCGCAAAGTCCCTTACAGGAAATAACCAGGCACTTTTTATCATCGATGGAGTTCCTGTTGATAATTCGAATACAAATAACTATGGACAGCTGACAGGAAGGAGCGGCTATGATTTTGGCAATACTGCCGCTGATATTGACCCGAATGATATTGAATCGATAGATATTCTGAAGGGAGCTGCAGCTTCAGCCTTGTATGGATCGCGGGCTGCAAATGGTGTCATAATGATAACAACCAAAAAAGGAAGGATGAGTCCCTCGAAAAGTGTGGGCGTTACTCTGAACTCAAGTGTTACACTGGGAATGTACGACAAGAGTACCTTTCCCAAATATCAGACGAGTTATGGTGCAGGCTATGGTCCGTATTACAGTGAAGGGGCCCACCCCGGTCTTGAACAATATGTGGATGTGAACGGCGATGGCATTCCCGATCTCACCGTACCATTCTACGAAGATGCATCAATGGGAGAGAAGTTCGACCCCAATCTTATGGTGTACCAATGGGATGCTTTTGTACCCGAATCTCCAAACTTTGGCAAGGCCACTCCGTGGGTTGCTGCTTTAAACGGTCCCGGAACTTTTTTTAATACGGCTGTTTCTTACACGAATAGTGTTAGCTTTACCGGAGGAGGTGAAAAATCAGCTTTCCGCCTTGGTTATACAAACATAGATCAGACGGGAATAATGCCAAACAGTCTGATCAGGAAGAACAGTATTGACCTTAACGGATCATATAATGTACTTCCTGACCTTAAAATCAGCGCCTCGGCAAATTTTGTTAATACCGGTGGCAAGGGACGAAATTCAACAGGTTACAGCGATAATATAATGACCTCATTCCGTCAGTGGTATGAGATGAACGTTGATATCAAAATGCTTGAGGACATGTTCAACAAGACTGGACAAAACGTGACCTGGAACCGGAAGACATACGCCAATCCGATACCTGCTTACTGGGATAATCCATACTGGGTGCGGTTTAGAAATTTCGAAACTGACGGACGGAACAGGCTTATAGGGTTTACCCAGGCTGACTGGAAGCCAACAGGCTGGCTCAGCCTTATGGGACGGGTTTCGCTCGATTCATATTCTGAGCTGCAGGAGGAAAGAAAGGCAGTAGGTTCGGTAGCCGGGGAGTTTGGCGTCGGCCGTCCGGATGTAACATCCGGATATTCAAGACTCTCCAGAACTTTTGCGGAAACAAACCTTGACTTCATGGCAACATTCAAGAAGAACATAACCGAGAAGTTCAATATTGAGGCATTGCTTGGCACCAATTTCAGGCGTCAAAGGATCGACAGGGTGTTCGAATCGACAAACAATGGTTTGATTGTTCCTCAAGTGTATGCATTAGGCAACAGTGTGGATCCGATGGCTCCGCCTGAAGAATTGCTGTCGCGGATCGCCCTGAACGGCTACTTTGGCAGCATCTCGCTCGGTTTTAACAATATGTTCTATCTTGATGGTACATATCGTGTCGACCAGTCATCAACACTGCCTAAACACAATTTGACCTACCAGTATCCCTCAATATCGGGAAGCTTCCTGTTCTCTGAACTTGTAAAGGCAAATTGGATGCAGCTTGGTAAGATCAGGCTCAATTATGCCGAGGTTGGTAACGATGCCCCATTTGCCAGTATAATCGATACATACGTATTGGTAGCGCCTTTCAGTGGAAACCCTCTTGTCACGGTTGCCAACACCAAAAATAATCCGGATCTGAAACCGGAAAGGACAAAAAGCATAGAAGGGGGAATAGAGATGAGTCTATTCAAGAGCAGGCTGGGATTTGACCTGGCTCTATATAAATCAAACACTGTAAACCAGATCCTTCCGGTAACTGTGTCATATGCCACAGGTTATGGAGCAAAATTTGTTAATGCCGGAGAGCTTCAAAACAAGGGTGTTGAATTGAAATTTACAGGCACTCCGTTTAAACGCAATGCATTTGAATGGGATGTAACACTGAACTGGACAAGAAACCGCAATGAAGTGGTTGCTCTCGAAGAGGGAATACAAAACCTGCAGATCGCTTCACTCCAGGGTGGAGTGACGATTAATGCACGGGTAGGTGAGCCCTATGGCGCCATACAGGGAACGGATTACACTTTCCTGAACGGGAAACACATCGTCGGACCTGACGGATATTACCAGTTGACATCGACTTCCGATATAGTGATAGGCAACGTCAACCCGGACTGGAACGGCGGACTTCAGAACGCTTTCAGCTACAAGGGTGTAAGCCTCAGCTTTCTTATCGATGTCCAGAAAGGCGGCTCCATCTTTTCTCTCGATCAGTGGTATGGACAGGCTACGGGACTTTATCCCGAAACAGTGTTTACAAACGATCTTGGCAATCCTGTCCGTGATCCTGTTGTCGGGAACGGTGAGAACGGTTATAGCCCGGCAAGCGGCGGGGTTATTCTCAACGGCGTAATGGAGGACGGCACTCCCAACAAGATACGGGTAGCTGCAAATGACTACCGTCTCTTCGGGTACTATTCGAATCCGAATTCTGCCTTTGTCTATGACGCTTCTTTTGTTAAGCTGAGGGAAGTTGTTCTAAGTTATGCCCTTCCCAGGAATTTGTTATCCAGGTCATTCATTGCCGGCGCTTCCCTGAGCCTGGTGGGGTCAAACCTCTGGATCATTCACAAGAATCTTCCTTACTCCGATCCCGAAGCAAGCCAGAGCGCAGGGAATATCCAGGGATGGCAGAGTGGTGTGCTGCCTGCCACAAGGAATTTTGGCTTAACTCTTAATGTTCAGTTCTAAAAGGCGAAATTATGAAAGCAAAATATATAATACCGGTAGTGCTGGTAACACTGATCGGTTCATGTACAAAAAACTTTGAGGAGTTCAATAAAGATGTCAAGAGCCCCACTACAGTAACCGGCGAAGCACTTTTCAGCAAAGCCGAGCTTGCTCTTGTCGACCAGATCTCAAGCACGAGTGTGAACCTCAATGTCCTTAAACTGTTTGCCCAGTACTGGACAGAGACAACCTATACTGATGAGGCAAACTACGATCTGGTTAACCGCACAATTGCTGACAATACTTTTCAACAGTACTTCGTAGGCGATGTGAATAATGACGGTGGATTTCTGAAGGACTTCAAGGAAGCTTCAAAAGTGATCACTGAGTCAACCCCGTTAGACGCTGTTGGCGAAGCTGAAAAAGCAAACAAGCTGGCCATCATCGAGTTACTTAACGTGTATTCTTTTCAGAACCTCGTCGATATTTTTGGGAATGTGCCTTATTCGCAGGCGCTGGACATTAATAACATATCTCCCGCCTACGATGATGCAGCCACTATATATCAGGATCTTATTACGAGGATCGATGCCGCTCTTACAAAGCTTGATCCTGCAAATGGAAGTTTTGGCTCAGCTGATCTTATTTACGGCGGGGACGTCTCCAGATGGATAAAGTTTGCCAATTCGCTGAAGCTCAAAATAGGGATAATATTGTCGGATGTCAATCCCACACTTGCAAAGGCGACTGTTGAATCGGCGGTTAACGGCGGGGTTTTTACCTCCGCCGGCGACAATGCCTTGCTTCATTATCTTGGAGCAATTCATACCAACCCGATCTTTGTCGATGTGATACAGAGCGGGCGGGATGATTTCGTCCCTGCAAATACAATTGTGGATTTAATGAACTCGCAATCTGATCCGAGACGGCAGCATTACTTTACTCTGGTTGATACCTCCTCAACCACTGGTGTGGTAAAGCTCGCCTATTCGGGAGGTATTTACGGACGAAGCAATCCGTTCACCAAATATTCGCATATTGCTCCGCTGATCAGTGCTCCTGATTTTCCGGGCATTCTGCTCACTTACGATGAGATCCAGTTCTACCTTGCAGAAGCTGCACAACGAACTTTTTCAGTCGGCGGTACTGTAGAGTCCTTTTATAATGAAGGGATCAGGGCTTCAATCCTGTCATGGGGCGGTTCATCTGCCGATGCCGATTCATATCTGGCATTGCCTGGTGTCAGTTTTGCGACTGCCGCTGGCACATGGCAGCAGAAAATAGGTACTCAGGCATATATTGCACTGTATACCAGAGGTCTTGAAGGCTACATTGAGTGGAGGAGGCTTGATTTTCCGATTTTGAATATACCTCCGACTATAACGGATTACAGCCAGATACCCAAGCGGTACACCTATCCTATAAATGAGCAGACTCTCAACAAGGCAAATTACGAAGCTGCCTCAGCAGCAATCGGCGGAGATAACCTTACTACAAAGATATTCTGGGATAAATTCTGATGTGTATGTTCTTTTTCAGTTTTTGTTATTAGTTCTAAAACAGTTCCGAGGTTGTCCTTTTCGAAGGGCAACCTCTTTTTTGCTCTCCCTCAGTTGAAATAGATTCGGGGTCGGGTCAGGGGCTGTTAAAAAGTCTAAATCCATTAACCGCAAAGATCGCGAAGGATTTACGCAAATGCCGATAGCTATCGGCACGCAAAGAGCTAATTCTTAATGTTATAACTTTGCGTGCTTCGCGCCTTCTTAGCTTGCTTTGCGGTTAAAAAAGGCTTTTTCAACGACCCCTAATGATTTTTAATAATTTTGTCATTCCGAATGAATCCCGCTTAGCAGGATGAGGGATCCCTTGGTGTAGAGATGAATAATGTAGGTTTATCATCTCCGCGGATCAGGGTTTAGCTCTGTGCCCTCTCCCCAGTGCTATGAGATGCCCCTCTGCCATCTGCCCCCTGCCCACTGCCCACTGCCGCACAATAAGCGGGACTAAACCGCGGAGCGGTTTCATCATTATAGGAATGCATCACGATAAACGGTATTATACCGCGGAGCGGTTTCATCATTATAGCAATGCATCACAAAAAAATTACCGTTAGCCTCGGCCAGCGGATGTTCCCTCCTGAAAAAGGCTTGCGGCATGAGGTACGTGGTAAATCTGAATGCAGTTTGCAGGTTTGAAGGCAAGAAGGCATAACGGCTCTCTTGCCCCCTGCCGCCTGCTCCCTGCTCCCTTCTTGTGTTCATAACATCTGAAGGGGATTAGTATAACTGGATTGCAACAAATTAAGAAGAGATCCCTCATTCGCCTTTCCCCTTCGCGAAAGCCCACCCTTAGGCTCATTCGGGATGACAGTTTGTCAGGAGGAGTGGGAGGAAGAAGCGGCGATTCGCACTGCGATGCCATACATTGTCAAAAAGCTGTTTGCGAATCGCCGCTTCTTCCCAAAACCACCACCATAGCGGTGTCAATAATTACCGTTCTTCGTATTTTTGATTCCTCCTTCAAGGAATGCCATTCCTTGCGGTCATTGCATCTATTTATCAAATTATTGTGAAGATATCCCTCAAAAAGAAATACGTCTTAAAAGCAGTATTTTAAAAGAATAAAAGCAGTATTTTAAAAAAATAAAAGCAGTATTTTAAAAAAATAAAAGCAGTATTAAAAGACATATATTCACTGAGTTATATAGTTTATACTCCGGATTTCCTGGAATGAAGTGACCTCTTGCACGTAAATTGCGGATGAACAACATTAATTATCTTAATGTTAGTGTACGTAAGAGAGAATGAGAAGTAAGTATTTCATATTGACCTTAATTATAACATTCAGCCTTGCATTTTGCAAGAGGGAAAACAATGATTATTTATCCGACGGTATAATTCTTGGTCCTGATATAAGAATGTGTATCTGTTGCGGAGGCTGGTATATAGAAATAGGTTCAGCCACTTATGAATTTGATTCATTACCTGATGCTTCAAATATTAATCTGCAGCAGGAAACATTTCCGGTAAGGGTGAAGCTTGGCTGGCAATTGTCGGATAAAGCTGCATGTCCCGATAAAAGGATCATGATAAATTGGATCAGGAAAGAATAGTTTCACAGAAGCTTAAGCCGGGTTGAGAGGTCGCCTATGTTTATTTCTTTACTCGTGTATTTCTTAACAAGATCGCCACTCATGGTATATAGTGCCACAAACGGGAACAGTCCAATATTATAATAGTTTTTTACAAACAGGGAAGGTCTTTCTGTCCCAACATAAAAATTTGAATAACTGTTCAATTTGTTTTTCGCGACAAATTTTGATACACTTTCAACCGGCAGGTAAGTGATCATGGCGATGGACACATTTTTGAAATCATTTATTCTTGCCAGGATTTCATCCGTCATTTTCTGACAATCTTCACAATCGGGTGAGAAATAGATTATTATTATCGGTTTCCCGAGAGGAAGGTCATGAGCGTTGAAAACTTTTCCGCTGGAGAGGACCATCCGGAATGGCGGGACTTTGCCTTTCTGGGCGGATACCGGAGGGCAGGTCAGCAATACCAGGAATGCCGCAATTATGAATCTCAGTGAATTTCTCATTGTAATTGCGAAGTTACAAAATACGCTCTTGTATTTAGCAGCGGGTATTCTTATTTTGAAAAAAAAAGAAGATCCGGATTGAGTGAATACAGCTATAAGAACCATGCCTTTGAAGACGTGGGTTTAGCAAATTTAGAAAGTAGGAGCCGGTTTATAAAAAAGAGCCAGCATCCTGATAAGTTAAACATCTAATCCCTAAACTAACCTAACCTATTGGAGAGGATGCTGGCAATACCATGAAACGATACAGATATGACAAATACGCAGCGATTAAGTTCATTAGAAGAGACTTTACAGATGTTAGTCAAACAAATAGCAGTGATGGTAAATAATAGTTATTGTAATATTTCAAATTTTGTTATTTTTGCCATCCGAAAGAATACGGTCGGTTAACCGAGTGGCTAGGTAGCGGTCTGCAAAACCGTTTACGGCGGTTCGAATCCGCCACCGACCTCAATCAATCCCTGAGCACGAAGTGCGGGGATTTTTTGTTTTCAATCCAAAGTCAGCTTGCTGAGCTGAGGGATGAAAACAAAAAATCCCCAACTCCGCGAAAGCGGATCAGGGATTGATTGAAAGACACCCCCCCAACCGGATCACCAAAGGTAATCCGCCACCGACCTCAACCCCACTAAAACCCCTTGATTATCAATGGGGTTTTTTTGTTGTGGGGCAGTTATTGGGGCATTTGGGGCAAGTTTCGGTAAGTAATCAATTACTCTTTTACATCTAAATGACCCATGAAAAAGTAACAAGTTACTTATTATCGTATTCAAAGAACTATTTATTTTCTTCGGTTTTTGTTTCTTCTGACTTGTGCTCTTTATGGTACTTTATTGCAGCACTTGAAAGGTCAATGAGATCAGCATTTCGCTTCTCCAACTGTTTAATTACCTCACGAAGATCATTGACCATTTGCCCAGATTCATTTAACCTTTTTTCCAACTCCTGATTCTCTTTCTTCAATCGTTCACCTTCAGACTCATCGGTGATGAACATATCACCCTTGCCTAAAAACAGGTAGTAAGGATTTACTTTAAGATTCTCGATGAGTCCTATGATTGCTTTTGTTGATAACAGGCTTTCACCAGCAAGAGTACTGTTTAGTTGAGTAGTTGTAGTGTATCCTATTAATTTGGCAATACTGGTGGGTTTCATGCCATTTCCTTCAATTGTCCTAAGGATACGAGCAAAATTTTGTTTAATATCAGTTTTCGCCATTTGCGTAAGAATTTACTTCAAATATAAGAATTAATTACTTATTTAGAGTAATTAAATACGTATTTATAATACAATTTTTACTTTTATCAATGATTGACTTGATTGAACTTATGGGACACAAATTTTAAATAAAAAAAAATAATGAACAAGGTTGACATTTCATTTGTTTTTAATATATTTGTCAACACAACCTAAAATCATTATGGAAAACATTTTTGCAACCCGATTAATTGCTGCCCGAAAAATGGCTGGAATGTCGCTGCAAAATTTAGCGGACAAGCTGGGAAATATTGTCACCAAGCAGTCACTAAATAAATATGAGCAAGGGAAAATGAAACCCGATAGCAATCTGATAATACAGCTTGCCAACATACTGAATGTCTCGGTGGATTATTTCTTTGCCAGTCCTGCTGTCGAAATAAATCTGGCTAACGTGGATTTTCGCAAATACTCTTCAAAGTTGCGGAAATCTGAAGAAATGGCAGTAATTGAGAAATCAAAGAACATTCTGGAACGATATCTTGAATTGGAAAGCATTGTTAACCTTCAGGAAGTTTCTGAGTATTTCGAATATCATAAAGTTATTTCATCCGATGAGGATGCAGAAAATGCAGCCAAAGAACTTCGCAACCAATGGAATCTTGGATATGACCCAATTCCAGATGTTGTAGAAATGCTTGAAGACAAAGGGTACAAAGTCATTGAAGTTGAAACTTCGAAAGATTTTGACGGGATGAAAGCGGAAACTGATGGTAAAAAAGTAATAGTTCTCCGTAAAGATTATAATGGTGATGTAGTACGTAAGAGATTTACTGCATTACATGAACTTGCGCATCATTCGTTGACCTTTCAAAAAGATTTGGCAGAAAAGCACAAAGAGAAGCTGTGCCATGTTTTTGCATCTGCCGTTTTGTATCCCGAAGAAATGGCAAGGAAAGAGTTGAATCAGGAACGGTTTCATTTCTACCAAAAAGAGCTTGAAATGATAAAGGAACGGTGGGGAATTTCATTCCCTGCGATCTTTAACAGAGCTAAGAAATTAGGCATTATTGGTGATTATGTTTATACGAGTTTAAATATTGATTACCGTTCCCGTGGTTTGCATTTAAATGAACCTGCAAGGTTTTTAAGCAGGGAGAAACCTATGAAATTTGAACGATTAATATATTTCGCCTTGGGCAAAGAAATCATATCTGTAAATGATGCTGCATTTTATTCAGGGAAAAGTGTCTGGGAATTCAGGGAGCAACTACAACAATTAGTATGAAGATAGTAATCACAGATACAAACATCTTATTCGATGTCATTAAGATAGGTGCATTACCTGAATTCTTTAGCCTCGATTATGAAATATGTACTACTGTGTTTGTGATGCAAGAAATTTTACCCTCTCCACAAAAGGAACTGGTAGAAACATTTATTAGAGCAAAAAAATTGATTGTATATGATTTTTCAGCAGAAGAGATTGAAGAAGTGCAAAATTTCAATACAGAAAGGGATTTAAAAAGGTTCACTGATAAAACTGTGATATGGAAATCATTGCAACTAAATTGTCCAATGCTTACAGGTGATCAAAGAATGAGAGAAGTTGCAGAAAAGATGAATATTGAAGTTCATGGGAGCATCTGGATTATTGATGAACTTGTTACAAAAACCCTGATCTCATCAGACAAAGCAATATTACTACTTGAACAATTATTATTGACAAATAGCAGATTACCAAAAGATGAAATTGAAAAACGCATTAATAAATTAAAATAACTGTTTTCTTCAATGGCAAATTTTAAAAAGCATCTGGTTACAGGGGCAATAATTGGAACAATTACTGCGATTGTATTGTATTTGTTTCAGTACTTCAAGGAACTACGAAGGAATTCAGACTATCGTTTTGACTTTTGGAAATTCATTCAGGCAGTTCTTGCAGGTTGTGATTTGGGAGCACTGACGGGAATTGTTACAGATAAAATTGAACCTGCAACAAATCCTAACCACAGGGGATTCTTTCACAGTATTACTTTCTGGTTTTTACTGAGCGTAGCAACATATAAAACACTCATTGAGAGGAATATTGAATGCTTATGCAAAAATCTTGTGGTTATAGGTTTTGCTGGGTATAGTTCGCACCTGATGATAGATATGCAGACACCAAAATCACTGCCATTGTTTGGCGTTTAGTCTACCTCACCGGGAGCTTCAAGTCGTGTTAACAAAAAGCCCCCGGATGATCCGAGGGCTTAACTTGTTGTTTTATAGTTTAATTTATTCTCATACTGATAATTACGCTTAATTACAGTCTGGGTATTCTGCAAATTTATCGACGGTGACTTCTCCATTTGCATTTATATGAAGCTGCCACATGGATGTCCAGCCAAAAACATTACCCCCTTTCCCAATAAACTTAAAGCTCATACCTACAAACGAACCTTCAATAGGTATCTCATCAGGCAAAGGCATCCAACCGTTTTCTACATTATATTTATTATCAACATAATCATTTATGTTGTTCCAATATTCCCAATATAATCCTCTATTATCACTGCCATTATCTATTAATTTATATTTTTCTCCCGTTACTGCATCCCATATATCTGATTTAGCCGTATTCCATTTCATATGATCAACTTTTCCAGTTTGGCTATCCAAATGATAGGTCACATGATATACAAATTCTCCTGAAATTGGTCTGTTAAGACAAAAGGCAACAACGTTAGTAAATGATGAACGCAGTTCATTTTGAATAGTCTGCGCATTTAAATTATTAACGTATACCACAAATGAAATAAGAATAATTGTAAACCCAAATTTTAGTGTTTTCATATTTAAAAGGTTTTGGTTAATGAATACAATTTTATTGTCAAATGTTAATATCTATATTTCAGTAATCCTTATCGATCAATTCTTATGCAAAGTTCGACCGGTTAAATATCAAAAACCACCTCATTTGTAACAAAAACTTGTCATTTTGTAACATAAACCTGTAATATGGTATTATTCCGAGGGATCGTAGACGAAAAAAGCCCCCGGAACTGATTTCCGAGGGCTGGCACTCGCTACGTTTCCAAGTACTGATTCTATCTGATACCACTGCAATTTAAAACATCCCGGGGCTAAAGCCCAAATATTTTTTTATCAGCAGTATGATGCTGTCTTAGTCCCAATGTCCTATGCTGATCACCGACCTCAACTATGAGTTTAATATTTTAGTTTTTCTATTATTATATTCCTCGTCAGTTAAAATACCCTTCTGCTTTAATTCATATAACTTCTCGAGTTCCGCTGCTACATCAGTTTTATTATTTTGTTGTCCTGATTTAATAGCATTTGCTAATTCATTTGCTTGTTTTTTTATTTGATCTTGTTTATACTCTTCCTGCATATGAGTTATCGTATCTTTAAGTTCTTTGGGATGTTCTACTGCGAAATAAGTCGTTGACCCGATTTCGGCTGCTGTTTGAATTTGTACATTACCATAACCGAATATTTTCCCCCAAAATGACTGCAAATAGGATATATTGTTTATTTTATCAAGCGGGCTTTCTTTAGAATTATTTGAAAACACGCCATATTCATCAATAACTCTTATATTGGTTACAACCCACAAATTATTATTTCTTTGGATAATCTTGTAAATAAAGTATACTCCAAAAATTAATATTAATAGTAAACCATAACCACCTATTACAATACCTAATATTGAACAAATAAGCATTAAAAGAAATGATCCGGCCAATGTAAACCAATGAGGTTTTGTCTTCATAATGATTTTCTCGTCTTTCTTTAATTGTGTTTTCATAAATAAATGTCTTTAAATTATACCTGCAGCAAACTCGTTCAAATAACCTTTAAAGGTAACTTAACATCTCAAAATAGGCAGATAAAAGTACTTTTTGTTTGCCTGGTCAATGGATTTTGGCCTTAAAAACCTTGGTTGCAAACAACTCAATCAGCATACCATAAATAATGCCTGCGCTGGTAAAGAAAAGGAAGCCTGTTATACTATTTTCAAGGAACGAAATTGAATTAATTAGGGAGACAAGTAATCCAATCAGCATTCCATGTAAAAGGTAATGTACAAATAATGCCGGCCACAACTCCTCCGGTTACGCAGATTAATAAACGCTTATTTTTCATAGAATAATTTTTAGTTATCTGGTGGGGGCAGGGGGTAAAACCTTTTTAATGAACGATGCTACTTTGTGAACATTGTCGATCCAGATGCCGTTAGCCGGGTCTGTTGCATATTTGCAAATGGATTCAATAGTTTTTAATTGTGAAGTCTGGAATCCTTCTTCATTCATCTCATGTCCTGCCAATATTAACCAGTACCCATTTGTTTTTGCCGTTTCTATAAGTTCCAGAACCTGGTCAAATGACTTTCCATCCAGTTCTGTGCCATTTAGCTGAGACAGATCACAAAATGCAGGATCATTGGGCGCTTCATTAAGCCAGCCTCGTCCGGATTCAAATAATAGTGCGATCAGAGGAACATAACTCTGCACATTTATTCCTCTCCCTACAAAGGTTTGTCCGCAAGGATAAGCAAACGACACCGGATGAACACCTAATATTGCCTCAATGAACCTGTTTGCTGAATCAAGTTCGGCCTTCATTTTGTCGAGAGTATAATCCTCCAGCGCTTTAGTTCTGGACCACATGAAATTCCCTGAACAGGGATGCAAAAGCGAATGATTCCCAATGTCATGACCATTAAGTACAGCCATTCTCCATTTTTCAAGATCATTGATCATATTATCCGGTGAAACATAGAAAGTTGCCTTAACTCCATATTTATTAAGCAAAGGGATACCTGTATCTATCTGAGAATGACGTGCATCGTCAAATGTAAGGCTGAGAGCCATTTTTCTGCCTTCGGGCCATTTAAACCCCTGATCACTGTTTGCTGAATTTGCATTGCCGTATGACTGCCCAAAGATGTTAAGGTTTAAAACGGCAAAAACTGCGAACAAAGCAAAAAACTCCGGATGTCTTTGTAAATTGTTCATTGGACTTTTATTGCCATTAAATATACTGATATATCGTAAATTTACTCCATATTTACTGACATGGGTTTGACTTATTGATGTTTTATTTTAAACCAACTCTTATCCTATGGAATACTATTTTAGCAAAGTACTTAATGTTTCATTTGATGAAGCTGTTAATTTAACCAGTGAAGCTCTGAAAAAAGAGGGCTTCGGAGTGATCACCCAGATAGACATGCATGAAAAACTTAAGGAAAAGCTGGGTGTAGACTTTAAAAAATACAGAATTTTAGGAGCATGTAATCCCGCTTACGCATACAAAGCATTAATGGTTGAAGATAAAATCGGGACCATGTTACCATGCAATGTACTCATCATCGAGCAGGAACATAACAGGATTGAAATCGCTGCCGTGAATCCCATCGCCTCGATGCAGGCTATAGTGAACCCGGCACTGGAGGAAGTAGCAATACAGGTAACTGAAAAACTAAGGACCTTAATTGACACTTTGTAAGTAAAGATGGACTTCCCCCGAACTTTGTTATGAAAAACCTTGCCTTTGTATTCCTTGTTTTGCTGCTTGTGCTTGTAAGCCTCAGCTGCAGCCGTGATCCTGAAAAAATCATTGGAATTAAAATCTATGAATATGACAGAGACTTTAATACTCTTGTTGAAAAATGGAAAGACATGGGTATCAATACAGCCTTTGTCAGTAAGGAGCTGGCAGCTAACACACTCTTCAGACAAATATTGAAAGCAAACAAAATTAAGGTTTATATCATTTTCCCGGTTTTCTATAACCCTGAAGTCTTAAAGGAAGATAGTACACTCTATGCAAGAACCGATAAAGGCAGAATAGCCAAAGACGACTGGGTAGAGTTTGTCTGTCCTTCAAGACATTCTTACAGAACAATGAAAATTAATGAAGCCACGGAGTTAGTTAAAAGGCTTCAACCGGATGGTCTGAGTATTGATTTCATCCGGCAATTTGTATTCTGGGAAATGATCTATCCCGACAGGACTTTAAAGAGTATGGATATTGCCTGCTTCTGTGACAGCTGCGTCGTAAGTTTCTGTAAGCAGAACAGCCTCATTCTTCCTGATACCTGTGCAACGACTGAACAAAAAGCGGGTTATATATTGAATAACTATCCGGACGGCTGGAACGGTTTTCGATGTGACCTTATCACTTCAATGATTAAGGAAATTGCAGAAAAAGCACGCAATGTTAAGTCAGATTTAAAGATCAGCGTCCATGCCGTTCCATGGAGGGACTCTGATTTTGGTGGCGCCAATATTAAGGTAGCCGCACAGGACCTGAAAAAAATTGCACCCTGGGTCGATTACATTTCTCCGATGTGTTATTCGCAAATGCTCAAACGTAACGCTGACTGGATCAGATCAGCAGTAACCGAAATGGACAGCAAAGCCAGGGGTATGATCCTGCCCAGCATTCAGGTGTATCCCTATTATATAGATGATCCTTTCACCGTTGATGATTTCCGGAGATGTGTTGATGCAGCCCTGGAGTCACCCTCAAAAGGAGTAGTATTTTTTTCCTGGCCATTGTTTGAGAAAGATCCGGAACGGATGCAATTCAAAAAGTAGAAGTAGAACAAGTTTGGGTGTGGGGGTTACTTTTACCGGATCCGGAACCGCATTGATAACCGGAAATGAATTACTTTGTAATTTGAAACCATGTAAAAACAAAGTATTAAGCCAGCATAAGTAACCCGGGACGGAAACTAATTAATAATTCTTTGATTATGAAATACATTAAAAGCTCTTTTCTGATGATATCATCTTTATTAACAGCTTACTCTGCAACAAGTCAGCCACCTGAAATAACCTGGTTCGCTTCCGGAAATGGTGGAATTGTAGCGGCCGGCCCGAAAGCATCAGTTCAGGCAGGACTTGATATTCTGGGTAAAGGTGGCAATGCAGTCGATGGAGCTGTTGCTGTTATCTTTAACCTGGCAGTATCAGACTATGGCAGTTTCTGCATTGGCGGGGAGGTTCCTTTTATGTTTTATAACGTCACCACCAAAAAGGTAATTGTTTTTAACGGAATGGGAGGGGCCCCGGGAGACCAGAAAGCTATAGACTGGTTCTATGCAAACGGGATCCCTGCTGAACGGGAAGGTATAAAACTGTCAACTGTTCCCAGCGCTTTAAGTACCATACTTACCGCTCTTGAATTAAGAGGTACAATGTCGTTTGAGCAGGTTGTTGCTCCTACACTTGCACTTCTTGATGCAGGCGGTGAGAAATGGTATCCAAACCTTGCTGCGACTTTTCGTAAGCTTATTATCACAGAGAAAAACACATCAGGAAGCCGTGAGCAAAAAATCAGGGCAGCCAGGGACCGTTTTTACAAAGGAGATCTTGCCGATGTACTTGATGATTATTATAAAAAGTCAGGTGGCTTTCTCCGGAAATCTGATCTTGAAGCACATGTGACTACTATTGAAGAACCTGTTACTGTAAATTACCGGGGATTTGATGTGTTTAAATGCAATTCCTGGACCCAGGGTCCCGTTCTGCTGCAATCATTGAAGCTTCTTGAAAAATTCGATTTGAAATCCATGGGATTTTTATCACCCGATTACATTCATGTGATCGTTGAATCGATGAAACTGGCTTATGCCGACCGTGATAAATATTATGGAGATCCTGCGTTTGTGAAGGTTCCTTTAAAACAATTGCTTTCAGATCAATACACCAGTTTGCGGTTCAAGCTGATCGACCTGAAAAATGCTTCGCAGGAAATTCGTCCGGGCGATCCATATAAAATGACAGGATACACCGGTCCGGGTCAGTACCTGCCGGGAGAACATGGTACAACGACCTGTGTGGTAGTAGATAAATGGGGTAATGCAGTTGCTGCAACACCAAGTTCAAATGGTGATTATGGTATCTGTGAAAGTCTGGGATTTGCACATAATACACGCCTCTCCAGTTTTAACACACAAAAGGGTCATCCGAATGCGATTGAGCCGGGTAAACGTCCGCGTATTACGCTTACTCCTTCAATTGTCCTTAAAAACGGCAAACCGGTCATAGTAATGAGTGTGGCGGGTGGAGACATGCAGGATCAGGTATCGTTGCAGCTCATGCTTGATAATATAGAGTTTAACCTGAAGCCTAGGGAAGCATTATCCTCGCCCCGGTTCTATACTTATCATACCGAAGACTCATTTAATCCATCACCTGACCCGGTAAAACGAATTTACAAAATCGGAGCGCTCGACATTTATTCTGTGAATGAATCGGTTGTAAAGAGTCTTACAAGCCGTAAACACCAGGTAAAAATAGTTCCGGAACCGATAGCAGCGCCCGCAATGGTTTATATTGATCAGGCAACCGGGATATCGTATGCAGCAACCGAACCTTTTTATGAGAGAGAAAGTCTGAGAGGAAAGCTTTGTGGCGCGTTGAATATAAATCCCTGAATGGACCACCCCTAAATCCCCTAAAGGGGACTTGAAGAATACTGCCTCTCCGCTTACCTGTTCCTGCTGTTTTTAGCATATTTACGGCTGGCAGCCCGTAGATTCTTTTCATTGTGCCTGGAGTAAAATGCCTTATTCCGGGAAAGCTGTAAATTCTCCTGAAGCATCAGTCCCCGCAGCTCTTCATTTGATTTTCTGGAAGAGTAGCAACTTGTCGAGGTTACAGCAACAAACAATAAAAGCACTATTAATAAAACCAAACTTCTCATCTTCCAGTTTTTATGCGTTTTTCCATATGTAAAACGTCCGGGGTCACTATATATTTTACGGGCAGATTTATTGTCCTGATGCTTTTTACAGATACTGATGAGAAAAGTTCTTTTTCAGGGGAACATAGTTGGAGGCTTAAGTCAGGCTTGTGAAAGAGTCCCTTTTAACCGCAAAGTCATATACCCGTCAATGAAATATGAGAACATCAATAAGAATAACTTTTAGTTACACAGAGCTACACAGACCTGCCTGCCGGCAGGCAGGGAAGTCACAGAGGGCCACAGAGTTAAGAAATCAGATCACTGTGGAACTCAGTGTCTTCTCAGTGGAACTCTGTGTAAGTTTTTAAATTAGTTATATAGTGGGTCTCAAAGTTGTCTCAAATTCCCAATTGCATGCATTAAAGCTGCTCTTGCAAGAATCCTTGTTGAATCCAAAACCGGTAATGATGAATCTCCCGGAAGTACGATCAGAGGTATTTCAGTACAACCGAGAACAACCGCATCGCATCCGAGGGATTTCAGCTCATCGATGATTTTCAAAAGATATTGTTTTGATTCTTGCGTTATAATACCGTACACCAGTTCCTTAAAAATAATTTCATTTATTTTTAATCTTTGTTCCTCAACAGGTATGCTGTAATTGATTTTACTTTCTTTCAGTATCTCAGAATAAACAGGTCCTTCCATTAGAAACTTAGTGCCAAGGATCCCCAATTTCTTATAATTATTTTTTTCTGCGATTTTTGCAACTTCTTTTCCGATATGCATCCAGGGGAGAGGTGATTTCTCAGCTACGTACGAAAATGACTGATGTATCGTATTATCGGGACTTATTAAGAAGTCAGCGCCGGCTTTGGATAATTTTTCAGAAGAGGATAACATCAGGTCAGCTACTCCTTTCCAATCACCGGGGACAATGAACTTCATATATTCACTCAGTGGATGATTGTGAAGACTGATCTCAGGATGAGCATGTTCCCCCAGATATTTCGATCCTTCATTGCAGATTGTCTGATAGCAAAGTGATGCTCCCTCATAGCTGCAAGCCACAATTCCTATATGTTTTGGCATACTATAATCAGGTTTCTTAATTAATTATGACAAAGATAATAAACATAATAAAATTTCCCCTCCACCACATTCCACCCCTGCAGGCTGGCTCCTTCGCTAAAATCAGCCACTGGCTGATTTCTTAACGCTCGGCCCCCACCACATTCCACCCCTGCAGGCTGGCTCCTTCGCTAAAATCAGCCACTGGCTGATTTCTTAACGCTCGGCCCCCACCACATTCCACCCCTGCAGGCCATAGCCGTCAACCTAAGAATCAGTTTTAGATTGAGGCCTATGTAATTAGCAGAAATACAATCATATAAGTTTCCCCTCCTTGAAAAGGAGGGGAAATGTAAACAATTGCTACTCAGTTGTATACAGTTTGATTCATTAGCTTTCATATTCCTTAAGTTGACGGCTATGCCCTTTAGGGGGAAGGGGGCGAAAAAAGGGAGCTTCCGGAGCCAATCATGTATTTGGGCAGCTGATCTGTGACTGGCTGATGTGTTCTTAATCAAAGAATGCTAAATTTGTATAAATGAAGTACATTTTCCTGATAGCAGTATTTAATGCATTCTTTTTTACTGTCTTATTGTTTCAGAAGAAACAAAGGGCATTACATGATAAAATATTGATTATCTGGTTGATTTATCTGGGGTTATTTATCGGGATATATTCTTTTTATTCCCATGACCTTTTCACTCATTTCAAATTGCTTTCCATAAGCCTGATCTCCCTCTTTATGCTCCATGGACCGTTTCTGTATTTTTATGTATTAACTCTTGTTTCAGGCAACCGATTATCAGGCAAAGACATATGGAATCTCGCGCCCTTCCTGTTATTCAATATATATCTCCTGATTTGTTCTTTCAATCCCGAGGCAGCAGGAAAGTTGAATATTGAACAAGTTTCTGCCGGATACGATCCTCCTTTGCTTTTTCTGTTTTTTCTTATCCTGACCCTGTTATCAGGTACATTTTACTTCTTACTCACAATTAAGCTTTTCCGGGAACTCGACATAAAGTTCTTTAATAATTACTCCTCATCTGCTGATATTGACCCGGTCTGGCTTAAAAAGCTCGTTCTTGTTTTTGGTATTGTATGGACGGCGTTAATATTGGTAACCGTGATCCACCATGTGTTTAACATGTTTTCTATGGTATTCTGTACTGATGGATTATTCCTCTCTTTATCCTTTTTTGTGATTCTTATCGGATATTTTGGACTCAGGCAAAAGGTAATTTTCACGTCAGGGGATATAGTAGCAACCGAAAATGACTCAAAAGGCCAGGTAAAATATGCAGGTTCAAAGCTAAGTGAGAATGACGCAAAACTACATGCAGAACGGCTTACCAGTTACATGAAATCGTCAAAACCGTTTTTAAACCCGGATCTCACACTTCCTCAGCTCGCTACTGAAATGGGTATATCTACGCACCTTCTTTCTCAGGTAATAAATGAACAATTCAAACTTAATTTCTTTGATTTTGTCAACGGATTCCGTGTCGATGCCTTTAAGGAACGGGTCGCCGATCCTTCTTTCAAAAACTATTCCCTGCTCGGTATTGCCCTTGAATGCGGTTTCAATTCAAAATCAGCTTTTAACAGGATATTCAAGAAAACAACAGGACTTACCCCTTCCCGGTTCAGGGAATCGTCTGACTTATAATCTTTTTCTATACAGAAACTCTTATCTCGTCCTGTCTCATATTATAAACTGAGCCCGGTATTTCCGGCAAAACAGGTCCCGACTTATAAACCGGGGCGACTGCTCCTTTTCCAGGGTGTAATTTTGACATCAGCTTTTATTAATGTCAAAATATCAACATAAACTAAATTGTTAAAAAATGAAAACACACGAAAAAGAAGTTGCCGGTGGCTTATCAGGTACTCAGAAAAGTAAAAGAGGTTTAAGGACAGGTTTGGTATCCTTATTTATCATTTCAATGTTATTCCTTTCAACAGGTGTAGCTTTTGCCCATTGCGACACAATGGATGGTCCTGTAATAAAGGACGCAAGGACCGCGATTGAAAAAAACAATTTTAACTACGTCCTCAAATGGGTTCAACCTGAAAATGAAACTGAATTAAAAGACGCTTTTATTCTCATGATGAAAGTGAGAGATCTGGGTAAAGATGCCAGGCTTCTTGCCGAAAAGTACTTTTTTGAGACGCTTGTAAGACTTCACAGGAGCGGGGAGGGGATGTCTTTTACCGGAGTGAAGCCGTCAGGTACTCCGATTGATGAAAAAATTCTTGCCGCCGATAAAGCTATAGAAACCGGAGACCTGTCGCCTCTTAAAGAGATTGTCCCAAAAGATAGCCTGCCTGAATTGACTGACCGTTTTAACAATGTAATGTCATTAAGGAATTATGATGTTAACAATGTAGCGGCCGGAAGGAAGTATGTTGAAGCATATGTTCAGTTCTTTAAGTTTGCTGAGGGGGAGTAACTTTCCCGACCATCCGGTAAATTCACAGTCCAGGAAATTAATTTCTGACAGATCTGAATTTGAGAAGTTACAGTTACTGAAAATGCAGGTTTCATAGTCACCCATTTCAAGGGTTTTTTCCCTGAAATCCACGTTTTCGAATTTCATCCCTTCCTTAAATACTCTGTTCATCAGGCAATTCCGGCTTTACAATATTTAATTTAATCCTATCTGAATCTGACGCCGGGGAAGAATACTCCGCAATAAACACCTGCATTGACACCCGGTTTATGATCGGTATATCCAATATTGCATTCAACATACGGAGAAAGAAGGAAACTTTTGAAGTACTTATTTATTTCCAGCCCAAAAGCCAGGCTAAGCTGCTCATTTGTCCTGTTGGTTTCATTGTAGATCCCATATTCGTAAGCCGACTTATATCTTAGCAGACTCAGGAAAGGCGAAATCTCAACTGCATCTTTAACAGGTATATGGTAGGAAATATGTTCTACGGACAAGATTCCCATTGCCAGGTAAAACAACACGTTTGAGAAAGATTCTATCTCAGCTTCATTATCAAGAGTACTTAAGATTACATACCATATGGGCAAACCAATTAATCCGGGGCCGCCATGAACATAATCCCGTCCAAATACAAGGTCTGAATCAAAACTGAAATGTTTGCTCATGAACATTCTTATCTTCAATCCGCCGGCAAATTGAACGGTATTTGGCGTGTTGAAGAGCATATTCGGAGCAGCTGATATACTGATATCCCCGAAACCATGAACCGGAAGGCCATACCGCGGGTTATTGAATTGATCCTGCGAATGACAGATTTGTCCGGTAGAGATGGTAACCAGACAGGAAATAAAAATGATTTTCAAGCGTAAGGTCAGCATATCAAGGGTAAAATTTTCCATAAAGATCATGAAGATATTAATTTGAATTAAGAATCAGGTTATTATTATCAAAGGTACATCCTGCAGAAATTGGAGTCAATTTTATTTTTTAACTGACAGCAGTAAAGAAAGCAATTCCCGGATTTAAAATGACTATATGGACTAAAATTAAAATTGCTGGCTTCATTTTTTGTAAATTGCGAGATTAAGAACTAAGAATTTCCAGCTATTAATTTATCAAATCCATAATTATGAAAATCAAATCCTGTTTTATCGTTCTCCTGCTTGGAGGGCTGATTAATGTCAGTTCATTCGCTCAGAAGCAGGTATTTAAGGTATCTCTTGCCGAGTGGTCGCTGAACCGGTCACTTTTTAAGGGAACCATCAGCAACCTTGAATTCCCGGGTATTGCAAAGACAAAATACGGAGTTGATGCGGTGGAGTATGTATCGACATTTTTCAAGGATAAAGCTGAAGACACTGAATATCTTACAAAACTGAAAGATGAATGTACCAAATACGGAGTCAGGAGTTTACTGATAATGATTGACGGAGAAGGAAATCTTGCTGACACATCATTAATTGTAAGAACAAAAGCCATTGAAAATCACTATAAATGGGTCAAGGCTGCGAAGTTTCTAGGCTGTCATTCCATAAGGGTGAATGTCCGTGGCAGTGGAACAATGGATCAGGTAAAGGCTGCCGCTATCGATGGTTTGAGCAAATTGTCAGATTTTGCTGCCCCGTATGATATTAATATTATTGTTGAAAATCATGGCGGTTATTCTTCTGATGGTAAATGGCTTTCGGATATAATGAAAACCGTCAACAAGCCAAATTGCGGCACTCTTCCCGATCTGGGCAATTTTTATGAATACGACCGCTACCAGGGAGTGGCAGATCTGATGCCTTTTGCAAAAGGTGTCAGCGGAAAAACCCATGATTTTGACGCAACCGGTAATGAAACACAGATTGATTATGCAAGGATGATGAAGATAATATCTGATTCAAAATACACCGGATATATCGATGCTGAATACGAAGGCAATAAATTAAGTGAAGATGAAGGGATTAAAGCCACAATTGCCTTATTAAACAAAGTAATTGCTCCGTATAATAAATAGTCCCGATAGTGATTTAAATATGGATCAGACGGTTCCGGGATGACCTGCTATCCCCGGATGTGGATAATATTGTTTACGATTTCCTGAAAGCGCTCATAGTCAAAGGTTTTTTCGAAATAAGAGCATAGACCTTCAGGGTGCATGTTGCACAGATCTCTATCGAAAATAGAGGAGGTTAAAATTGCCACCGGGATCCTTTTTAATTCCGGATCAGAAATAATATCCATATAAACTTCCCTTCCGCTTTTAATGGGCAGATTTATGTCAAGGACAATTATGTCGGGCAGCACGACTTCTCCAAAACAATCTTCGCGATGGAGAAAATGTATTGCGTCCCGTCCGTTTTTAACAATCTCAATATTATATTTTGTTGAGGGATCGACATCCGTCAGCGTTTCCTGAAATAAAAATACATCGCCAGGATTGTCTTCAATTAGCAATATTGTGACAGGTTTTACCTGATTCATGAAACAAACTCTTTTGGTAAAGTAAAATAAAAAGTAGTTCTCTTGTTCAATTCTGACTCAAGCCAGATGTTGCCCTTATATTGTTCAACAATTTTCTTACATATCGAAAGTCCGATCCCTGTGCCCTCATACTCACCCCTTTCATGTAAACGCTGAAATACGCCAAAAATTTTCTCAAAGTATTGCCCATCGATGCCGATACCGTTGTCTTCCACCCGGAAGATCCAGTTTTTTTCGTCTTCGCTTACTCCTATATGTATCTTCGGTTTCACACCTTTCTTCCGGAACTTGATTGCATTTGTAAGCAGGTTTTGAAACAGCTGGATTATCTGGGTTGGTACGACCATCAGTGAAGGAAGTTCGTCGTATGTAATGCGGGCATTTGAAGATTTAATAGTAGTATCGAGTACCGATAATGTACTTGCCAATAGCTCATTGAGGGAAGTTGATTCTAACTGCTTTTCACCCCGTCCCACCCTTGAAAATGTCAGAAGGTCATGAATCACATTTGACATCTGGAGAGTGGCTTCATTAATAAAATGGATGTATTTTGATTGTTTACTATCGAGCTTTTCAGGCAGCGAGCGGGCAAGCAACGAGGTGAATGATAATACCTGCCTCAATGGTTCCTGCAGGTCGTGACTTGAAATATAGGCAAACTGTTCCAGTTCGTAATTTGATTGTCTCAGTTCTTCTGCAGTTTTCCTCAGGGCTTCCTGGCTTTCGTACCAAAGCGACACGGCTCCGATAATCCTGCCCTCAAGGACAAGTGGTGAAGCTGAAATATCAAATATTATTTCTTCCTCATTCAGGTTTGTAACTTTAAAAAGTTGATTCCTGATATTTTTTCCCGCTAATGCCTGATTTGACGGCAGCTCGGTTTCCCTGACAGGTGTGCCGTCTATATGTTGCATTCTGAATTTCCTGTACAGATCATTAACCGGCAGGGCTGTCGGTTTAATCCCGGCAGAATGTCCGAAAACCTTTAAGGCTGCCGGATTAAGCAGAACTACCTTCCCCTCAATATCGAAGACTATCACAGGCTGATGAAGCGATTCAAAAAGAATATTGAATTCATTCATTTTTCTCTGCAAATCGAGATTGAGTTTTTGCAGTTCTTTTTCAGTCATCTTCATGTTCTCGACAAGCCAGGCATTTTTTAGTGAGATTGCTGCCTGGGAAGCCAGCAGCTCGGTCATCTGGATTCTTTCACCGGTGAATACAGATTCTATTAAACGGTTTTCGAGGTAAATTTCTCCTATCAACGCTGATTCCTTCATAATCGGAAGACAAAGCACTGATTTCAGGTTCAGCTCCTGAATTTCAGTATTATCCCTGAACATCCCTTCCCTGCATGCATCGTTAAGTATCACCTTTTCGCCTGTCCGTTGTACGTAACGGATTATTGCTTTTCCTAAACCCTCAGCATCTTCCAGTTTCTGATTCAGGGTATTAGTTGTTTGCATTCCGGCAATATGACTTTCAGACCTGATGAACAGATTCCCGTCGTCTTCTATCAGCAGATAACCATGCTGGGCGCCCGAGCTCTCGATAACCACATTCATTATCTTTTTTAAAAGGTTGTCCTGCTCAATCTCGGCTGATATTGCAAGAGAAGATTTCATGAGATAGGCGATATCGAGAGCAGGTATCTCAGCCGTACCCGCAGCCTGAGTTGAGGTACCTGTCGTCTCTTCAAAAAAGTCAGAGTATTTTTCAATCAGGTTTATTTCCTTACGCTCTGCGTGGCATTTCCTGTACAAACGCAGGGCCTCGTTAAGGTAAACACTGTAAGAGCACAAGCCTTTACTGTTCATGAATTCGGCCAGGCATTCGTTAAGATACCCTTCAAGGAATATGTATCGTTGTTCGTGTGCCGAATTTATTGCGTCAAGATAAAGACTCCTTGACTCTTTAAAACTTCCTGTTACCCGCTCAAGTTCAGCGTAAATGAGTGCAAGATATGGCCTGAGCAACGGCCCCCATTGCGCCCATGTCTCAACTTTCTTTATCAGGGGAAGTATTTCAGCAATTAATTCTTCTTTTGTCGTGAAGCGGATCCCCCTTTCGAATAGTTTAAGCGCATTCAGTACAAGAAACACAAACCATTGTCTCTTGAGTACATTATCGGTTAGTCCGGTAAGGTACGACCTGACTTCTTCAAGATATTTTTGGGCACCCGCATAATCACCTGAGTAATAGTGAGCCAGGGCCATGTGCACGTAGTAGCTGCCGGCAGAGGCAACATGGTTGTCCGCTTTCCATTGCTTCAGCTTTTCCTCCATGGGTACGGGAGGGCAGTCCTTTTTCATATATGTTATCCAACCGGCCTGCATTGCTTCTGCCAGTCCCGCGGAGAACGATAAATTATACCTGTTTGAGAACTGCAGGCACTCTTTAATGTAATCTTCAAGTTTGGAAAAGTCAGCCCCCTGAACCTGCAGATTCCACATCAGGGGACCATAGGAGAGGCCTGCATTATAAAGGTCACCACAATTCTTGCCGCATTGGATCGACTTCAGGCTATAGTCGGCTATGCTCGCCGGGTGACTTCTTGAATGTGCATTGCACCACACTATGCCATTCATGCCTCGCGTTGCTCCAAAAGTATCAGGATACCTGGCGGAAAGCTCACGGGCGAGGTCTTCATATCTGAAAGCCTGATCGAAATCCTCCTCTTCCCCAAGCTGCAGTCCCATTATACTGAACGAATATATGACCGATTCATCCATGCCTCCGGCCAGGCAATGCTGGGTTGACTGGGCTGCTGACAGGTAAAGCTGGGGTACAAGTCCCGACATGTAAAGATCGGGTATCAATTCGCTGTAAAACTTAAGCTCGATCTTGCTTTTCCTGTCCGTAGTAAAGGGCATGTTCAGAATAGTCTCCCATACGCTGGTCTTCATCGCAGAGATTCCGGACATAAGTTTTTTTCTTTTGATGTCAGCTTCATCGTCATTTTCAGGGATAGCCTTATCAAAATAAGTAAGTCCCTTATTGGCTGTTTCGATCGCCTTAATGAAATTTCCTATGGAGGAAAGGGAGGTTGTCTGTTCTGTCAGGCATTCGGCCTTATCCAGATCAGTTCTGGCATGCTCAAGAAGCTGATAAAGCAACTTTTCGGAATTTTCAAAGTTGCCACACATAAGCTCTGTTTTGGCTTCATTCTGAAAGATCCTGAAAGTCCGCTCATAATTGGCTTCGGTCCAGCAATCAGCAGGTAAAAGCTCACGGCTTAACCTGAAATACTCATTTGCAGCCATGGTAGCAAGTGAGTCGAGAGCTTTTTTACCGGCATGGTAGTTGATATCCGAAAGGAGCCTTGCTGTTTCCGGATCAGGATCAGCATCCCTGCCCAGGTTAAGGTGGGCGGCAACTGCAAACAGGTTTTCGACTTTCTCCAGATTTGAATCCGCCGGAACAGATGCATAAAGGTGAGTGCCGATCTCACGATGTATTTGACGTCGTTTTCCCTCAGGTATGGCTGATAATGCTGCTTCCTGTACCTTATCGTGTATGAACTGGAGCTGGTTCTTATTCTCCATTAATAATCCCAGACCGAGGGCAGGTTTCAGGATTTCAAAAACCTTCAGGAGAGGTACATCTCTGATTGATGAAAGCACCTGGGGGCTAAAAGCATTACCCATGCAGGCGCAATATTCAAGAAGGTTTATTGTCGGGCGCGACATTTTTTGAATTTTGGAACTGAAAAGGGCAACCACCGATGTAGGCATTTGGGACTGCCTTATTTTATCCATATTCCAGTGCCATTGCTTTGAATCGTCAGTGAAGAGGAGATCTTCATTATGGAGGAAAGAAAGACTTTCGCTCACGAACAGGGGATTTCCTTCGCTAAGGTTGCTTATAAAACTGGCTAATGACCTTACCTGTTCAGAAGGATAATTCAGGATATAGGATACCATTTCAAAGCAATGTTCCGTATTAAGGGGGCGGAGGCAGATCTCCTTAAGCGGAAGGCGGTTTTCCTTCGCTGACCGTATCAGTTTTGTGAGCGGATGACTTGCATCAACTTCATTGTTACGGTATGCCCCAATGAAGAAAAGGTAGGGGTAGTCCTTATAGTTTAAAAAGATGTTTGTGAAGAAATCGAAAGATGCGGTATCGCACCACTGGAGATCGTCGATAAAAAGTACAAGAGGATTTTCCATTGTGGCCAGGCAGGCGAGGAAGCTCCCGAAGACATCGTGAAACCGGTTAAGTGATTCAACCGGCGGGAGAATTTGAACATCAGGCTGGGGTCCTGTAATAATCTCAAGTTCCGGGATCACGTCTGTAAGGACTTTCCCATTTTGTCTGGCAGTTTCGAGTATCTTTCTTTTCCGGCTTTCAACTCTGTCATCACTTTCGGTAAGAAAAGTCCGGATAAGATTTCTCAGGGCATTGATCAGCGAGCTGTAGGGGATGTTCTTCTGATAAACATCAAATTTCCCGGATGTGAAATAACCATGGTGTTTTACGATCGGCTTTTGCAGTTCCTGTATAAGGCGGGTTTTCCCGATCCCCGACAGACCCGAGATAAACATAGGGCAAAACTGACCGTGTGCAGCCTTTTCATATTCTTCAAGTATAATTTTGGTTTCGCTGTCGCGACCAACCATTTTGGAGATGAACGTAACCCTGTGTGTATAGACGAAAATTTCAAGCGGGAATTCATTTATAGAACCTGTTGCCGTATATTCGTCGCGGCACCTCACCAGGTCGGAAAGCAACCCGTTACTGCTCTGATACCGTTTTTCAGGTTCCTTTATCATTAACCTGGCAATAATTCTGCTCACAATAATGGGCACTTTTGTGTTAAGCGTGTGAACCATAGGAGCTTCTGCTGCAAGATGTGAGTGGATTATTTCAAGGGGATCGGCAGATGAAAAGGGGAGATGCCAGGTTAAAAGTTCATAGAATACAATACCCAGAGAATACATATCCGATGAAAATTCAATCCTGTGATTAATGCGTCCCGTTTGTTCGGGGGATGTGTATGAAAGGGTTTCCCTGATGTATGTAGTGTCATAAATAAAGTGGCTTACATCCCTGATATCCAACGGGCTTATAAAATCTATCAGCCTGATATCCAGCGACTGGGGATTAATAAGTATGTTATGAGGTTTGATACCGCCATGTATGATCCCGGCTTCGTGAACAATATCAAGGGCTCTGCTTAAACCGCAGGCAATCGTGAAGAAATCCTTCATTGAAACCGGCTGCAGCTTTATAAATTTATCAAGAGTTATCCCCTCGAACCAGGACTGGGTTATAAAACAGGTATTACCTTTAGTCTCGAACGTATCAGGTGTAATGACAATCGGGTCTTTAAGAATTCTCAGCTGCTCTATTTTCTGCCTGAACTGTGACTTTTTTTCGTCAGACAGCAATGCCGGATTCAATACCTTCAGAACAAGCAGGTGTGATGGATTTTTCTTGTGGTATGCCTTATAAATTGTCGCCTGTGGACTTTCATCAAGCAGCTCAAGAATTTCATAGTTAGGTATCAGGGTGGTCATTCAGCGGATCAGTTTATTACGAGCACCTTTGCTCCCCTTATCTTTCTCTGCTTCAGTTCTGTTAATGCTATGTTCGCTTCATCGAGTGTGTATTCCTGAACTTCAGGTATAACCGGTATTTCTTTAGCGGTCTCCAGGAACTCAATCACATCGCGGCGGGTTACATTGGCAATACTTTTGATTTCCTTTTCCATCCAAAGATGCTGAGAATAATCGATATTGAGGAGATAATTCTTATCCTTTTCTTCTTTCCTTATGGCGTTTATTACCAGTCTGCCCCCTGGTTTAAGATTTTTCAAACCTTCAACAACCGATTTCCAAACCGGAGTTGTATCAATAATGGCATCAAGCAGTTCCGGTGGATTTTCAGTTGTGTCACCGGCCCAGGATGCTCCCAGTTCGAGGGCAAATTCACGTTCAGGTTCACTGCGTGCAAAGACGAAAATTTTACTTTCGGGATATTTGTATTTTATGACCTTAAGCACAAGGTGGCCTGCGGCTCCAAAACCGGTCAGCCCTATTATCTGCCCGTTCCGGATTTCTGTCAGCTTAACCGACCTGTAACCTACCGCGCCGGCACACAACAGGGGCGCTGCCTGTGAGTCGGAGAATATTTCCGGGATTTTGTAGGCAAAAGCGGAGGATACGGTCATATATTCGGCATAACCTCCATTGGCGTCTCTTCCCGTTGCCTTGAATTCGGGACATAAATTCTCAAGTCCTGACTGGCAATAACTGCACTTTCCGCACGCGGAAAATATCCAGGCTACCCCGACCCTGTCGCCTTCCCGAAAGTCTTTAACATCATTGCCCAAATCAGCAACCTTCCCTATCACCTGATGACCCGGGATGACAGGGACCATTGACGGGGGTGTTCTGCCTTCAATTTCATCAATTTCAGTATGACATACTCCGCAGGCGGACACCTTGATCAGTACCTCATTACTGCGGGGTACCGGATCATCCAGGTCTGTCAAAGTGAGCGGATTGTGATTTTGCTCAAGATCTGTAGCCGATTTCAGGATCATTGCTTTCATAATCAAAGCAGGAGTTTTTACCTTTTTATTAAGGAACTCATGCTAAAATTATGAAAGTTTTGTAAACACCCCAAAGAAAGTGACACAATCTACATGTTTTATCATCTTCTGCTGCGTGAACCACCATGATTCTCTCCGCTGTGACGAATTATCACTGCCGGACTATATCCCCAATTCCAGTATGGCCACCCGAAACCAAGACCAAAACCATAATATGGATAACCAAAACCGGAATAAGGATATCCGTACATTCCGGGATAGCCGTACCAGTAATCCTGATACCGCTCGTTCCGCAGTATTGATTCCATATTCGTCCTTTCCATGTAATTTATGACTGAGTCCTGAACACCCTCGTCCCTTAACTTTGCCAGCTCGCTGGCAGGCAGCTTGTAAACTGAATGGGACCTCTTTATCTGCCTTATAATATCTTTTGAATAAGCCCCATCTTTGCTCATCTTCACTATATCGCTGACTTGCAGTGCCGACTGATTAGCTGGATAATACGCCGCACAACTGTTGAGAACAATGACACCTGCAGCTACCAGGAAGAAATAGATCAAACGTTTATAAATTAACTGACTTTTCATTTCCAACCCTCCTATTCATATCTTTCAAAAAAGTCAAAAAACTTGGTACATATTCACATATGTGACAATTTTAATGCCAATTTATGTTGCAGAAATGTTAAATAATAGGATATCAGCAGCCGGAACTGCAAAGCAGAGACAGGGGATGAATGATTTTGCTTCTTATAATTCTAAAAGTACTTTCGGAATTTATCCCCGATTTTGAAATACGTGTATTTGCCGGCATCTTCGCCCGCTGAATGGACTGAATCACCGTCGGTTTCATAGGTACTGTGCTCTCCGGCAACCTGCGAGAAATATGTGTCGAAGCTTTTGCCTCCTTCATCAACCATAATGATATGAGCAAGGTTTGGATGAATATCAGATTTTAACGGATGGTCGCATAGCGGACAGTAGAATTCCAGAAACTCCCCGTGTTCTATCTCAAATGTGGGATGCTTTACACTGGAATAATTACCGATTTGCGGACTTAACAGCACAAGGCCCGATTTTCTCTTCTTGTTTTTTACCTTAAAGATTACGCGGTCACCAACCCTCATATGGCCATTGCATTTGGGACATAAAAAATCATTCACCATGACCTCCTTCGCTTAAAATGTTATCATAAAGTAACCTAAGTTACACATAAAAATCCATATTGCTGTTTTCCGGGATCCGGATTAAGTATTTCAGTTCAAAATTCTCAAGCATTGAATGAAAAAGGGGGTAATAGCCCTTACCGATAATTTGATTTTCAAAAATCTCGAATTTCTTTGCCAGATCCATTTGTTTTTTATCCGAAAGTCTGATGTCGCATGCCGGAAGGAGAACCGAATTTTCCTTTTCAATGTGATCCCTTAAGAGAATGAGGTAGGACAGAGAAGATTGGACAAATGAATTAATCTCAACAGAATCGCGAAGTATCGCATCCTGCATCATACCGATTAGTTTTCGTTGTTTCTGATGCTCGGATGATAATTCTTTGATGAGTACTTTTTGATTTTTAAGTGCAACCTTCTCAAAAGCAGGAAAAAGAATCCGTTCCTCTTTTCCATGGTGGCATTCATCAGCAAAGATTTTAATGAAGTAGATAATTCTCGTGACGTCTACCAGGTCCACCTCAGCGCCTGCCTGTGCTAAATTACACATTTTCTCAAGGACATTTAAGGTCAGCAGGATGTCTTTGTGATCGTTCCTCAGATTTTGACTTAATATTCCCATAATTCCTTTAATTTTAGGTTATTATCCATAAACTACCAGCCGGAATGATGGCAAAAACTGCAAATAATATTTTAATTATGATCCGGTGATTAATTGCTCTAAATATGACAGACCAAACCATTGAATTGTTCTTGAATTTCATCAATTTTTTTAATTTCGCCGCTCAATCTTTAATGATTGTTAGAAAAAGAATGTAACTTGACCGGCAAAAATTTTCAGGCTGAATTTTCAATGCAGAGTGTCCATGTAAGAAACTTGATTTTAAATGATGAGAAGTTTTTTCTCATCTCGGGTCCATGCGTTATTGAAGACGAATCAATAATGATGAAAGCCGGGGAAACCCTGAAGAGGGTTTCTGAAAAACTTGATATCCCGGTGATCTACAAATCTTCCTTTATGAAGGATAACCGGAGTTCGGTTGATTTCTTTGCCGGACCGGGGCTTGAAGAAGGGCTTCAAATGCTGGAAAAAATCAAGAATACCTTCGACCTTCCTGTACTTTCGGATGTGCATTATCCCGACCAGCTTAAAGCTGCCTCTGAAGTTCTTGATATCATTCAGATACCGGCTTACCTTTGTATGCAGACCGTTCTGGTTGTTGAAGCCGGAAAAACAGGAAGACCTGTTAATCTGAAGCATGGTCAGTTCATAGCACCGGAAAACATGGGTAAACCTGTAAAAAAGATTGAATCGACGGGTAATCATAGCATCATACTTACCGAAAGAGGATACACTTTCGGATACAACGATCTAGTTGTCGATCCCAGGAGCTTTTACGAGATGCGAAAATTTGATTATCCGGTCGTTTTTGATATTACTCACAGCATCCGCAAATACGGTATTCCAAGTTCTGATCCGGCAGGCGGGATGAGAGAGTATTTGCCGGTGATCTCAAGGGCAGGCGTGGCATCAGGAGTCGATGGAATTTTCATTGAGGTACATCCCGACCCTCCAACAGCAAAATGTGATGCCGCAAGCCAACTTAAGCTTGATGATCTCGAAGAATTTATCAAACCTTTAATAGAACTTCATTATACAGAAAAAAAATATCGTCTTAAATAGAAAGTAAAACTATGGAACTTTATCTCGATTCAATAAAGGTTGAGGAAGTCACTGAGGCCAATAAACTGGGATTTCTTACAGGACTTACAACCACACCAACATTCATGCACAGGGAAGGTATTAAAGATATTGATGCTGCCATTGTGAATTTGTCCAAGATGGTAAAAATACTCCATGTCGAAGCTTTGGGGAATACGGCAGAAGAGATTATTAGTGAAGCCGAAAGACTTCTCGGCCTTGGACTTGATAAGGAGAAAGTTGTATTTAAAATCCCGATTTCGATGGAAGGCGCCAAAGCCTGCAAGAATCTTACTGACAAGGGGATAAAAGTGAATCTCCATCTTGTTTACACTCTTCAGCAGGCCTATATCGCATTTTGTGCCGGTGCAACCTATGTCTGCATTCTTGCCGGAAGACTGCAGGACCAGGGACACGATGCTTTGAACCTGATTGAACAATGCATCAAAGCCGTGGAGAGATATAATTACAAAACAAAAATCATGTTCTCGTCGGTCAGGAATGTTGAGCATGTTAAAGATGCATTAAACCTGGGAGTTCATGCCTGCACCCTGCCCTGGAGTATTTTAAAACAGCTTTCACAGAATCATTTTACTGAATTAGGCATACAGCAATTCGTGGAACATCAGGAATTGCTGACAAAAAAGGCTTCCGATCTTTTAATAAGTGAGAACGTTTTTCTGGATTACAGTTCTACAGTTCTTGACGGGCTGATGATGATGACCAATTCGCAGTTAGGCGCAATTATAGTTCTGAATGACAATCAGGATATTTACAGGATCTTTACTGACGGTGATCTCAGGCGGCTTTTAAAATCGGGAGATAATAGTTTGCTTCATAAGCAGTTCAAGGAATTGCAGTCAAATTCTCCGGTATCAATTGAAATCAACGCCTGTCTTTCAGACATTATCAATCTTGTCAAAACCAAAGAGGTTGACAATATCGTTGTTGTTGAAAAAAACAAGCCAAAAGGACTCGTTGATATTCAGGATTTACTGAAATGGATCTGAAACAGGTATTCACTGATCTCGGTGGGACTTTCATAGCTTCTCCAGAGAAAATAATATCTTCACTGAAAAACATCAGAGCAATCGTTTTTGACTGGGATGGTGTTTTCAATAACGGGGAAAAAACAGGCGACAGCGGAAGTCCTTTTTCAGAGATCGATTCAATGGGCATCAATCTGCTCAGGTTCAGCTTCTGGCTGAAAGATGGCCGGATACCTCACCTGTTTGTAATTACGGGTATGAATAACCAGGCAGCAATCAATTTTTCAAAAAGGGAACATTTGGACGGTGTATTCCTGAACGTTAAAAATAAGAAACTGGCTCTTGACATTATCTGTGAAACGGTTCAGATAACCCCGGATGAAGCTGCTTTTATCTATGATGATGTGATTGATATTGCTGTGGCAAAGAAGTGCAAGCTTTCCTTTTTTGTAAAGAATAGATCTAATCCGCTGTTAATAAACTATATTAGTAGTAATAAAATAAGCGAATATATTTCTGCATTGCCTGGAGATGGCCACGCGGTGAGGGAAATATGCGAACTGATAATCGGCCTGAACGGAAATTATGATCAATGTGTTGAACTGAGAACCGGATTTACAGGTGAATACGAAACTTACCTTAACGCCAGAAATGAAACAGTTACAAAAACTGTATCTTATTAATTATCAAGAACTATTGTCTGACAACCTTACATCCGGCGAAACCAGTTCATAATTCTTTCCTTATCCACCTCTTTCTGCCAGTCAGGTCCATAGGCATGACGCCACATATGATCAAGTTTATACGATGTGTCAGCCATTGCCGAGATCTGCTCTGCTTTCACACCTTTTGAAATATCAGACGGAATATCAATTTTATGTTTGCTGACCATAACATGATACTCCCTTACGGCATCCCCGTAAACATCCTCAAGCTGGTTGAACGCAATACAGTTTGCAATTCCATGGTGCCATCCGAGAATATATGAAAGGCCGTATGAGAGGGCATGGCAAACACCCACTTCGCTGAATCCTATACTCAGTCCGCCGAAATAGGATGAGACCATAAGCTTTTCATCGGCTTCCTGGCGGGTAAGCTTGTCATTCAGGAATACCTCACGGCATAATGCCTGCGACTGGGAGGCGTATGAATTGCTCAGGCAGTTTTGGTTAGTACCGTTCAACGATTCAACATTATGTATATAAGCGTCCATTCCGGTATAAAACCGCTGATTGGCCGGAACATCGGATATAAGTTCGGGATCAAGCACTACAAGATCGAAAGGAGTGAATTCCCCTTTTATCCCCAGCTTCTTTTCGGGTCCGGTAAGAACTGTAGTCATGGATACTTCAGCTCCTGTGCCTGAGAGGGTTGGAATACCTATGTGATAAATTCCCTGATTTTTTGCAAGATTTAGTCCCTGGTACTGTGATGATGATCCGGGATTTGTAAGCATCACCGATACAGCTTTTGCATAATCCATTGTGCTGCCTCCTCCTATTCCGACGACAGCCGATGGGAGCGGCTTGCCGCTGTTTATGATCTGATCCCTTATTTTGTCAACTGTCGACGTTTTGGGTTCATCGTCCACATTGACCCAGATAAGGGTATCCGGACCATTAAGAGGGACTCTTTCGGAAAATGGTTTGTCTTTGAAATAGTCATCGACAAGAAAAACGATGTTCCCGCCATTCCGGCTTCTCTTTTCTTCAACTATATCCTGAAGCTGGTTAAAGCTCCCTTTTCCGAAAACACACTTGGGGACAGTTTTGATAATCCTGTACATAGGTTTGAATTTTACTCAGGGGTTTATGAAATTCAGAACTCAATTAAAAGGCTTCCTTAAAGGCTTTTTCCATTCCCTGCATTAATTTGCTTAAATCATTTTCTGTCCACTTAATCCTGATCTGGATGGAAATAAGTCTCGAAATTATCCCATCTGATACGGGTATCTTCAAGGTTGAATAATCCTGCGGCGGTTCAAACAGCGTAACGGCCATACGGGCTGCAGTTTTCATCTGTTTGATATGTTCCCAGTTCTTAAAGTAATGGTAATTATTGTCATACCAGTAAGCATAGCTGACGCCATATTTGTCAAATCCTTTAAGAACCTTCCGGGCCATTGATTCATTTTCAAGGAAGAAATCGAGGAATGTCGCACTGTCGCCATTTTTATCAGGTATCTCCCGCATACTTATCCGGGGAAATCCGGAAAGGAATTGTTCCAGCTTAAGCTTATGTGCACGCTGCTGAGAAAGGATATATGGAAGTTTCCTGAATTGTGCAAGTCCAACGGCAGCATGGAGCTCGCTTATACGGTAATTGGTGCCGCTTATCGGGTGAGGTTCTGCACCCCTGTTATTTCCGGTATGATTATGACCATGGTCTGCATGCTGGGAGGCAATCTGATACACATCAGGATCGTCAGTTAAGATAGCGCCGCCTTCCCCGGCTGTAACAATTTTAAAGAAATCGAATGAGTAAACAGACACTTTGCCAAATGTGCCCAGCAATTTGCCGTTAAATGAGGCTCCCAATGCCTGAGCGGTGTCTTCTATAAGAATGATCCCGCGCCTCCTGCAGAGCTCGCTGATTTTATCGATCCGGGCCATCGATCCGCACATATGGACAAGTATAACTGCTTTGGTGCGGGGAGTAATTACTGCCTCAATGCTTTCAACGGAAAGACACAATGTCTCATCAATGTCGGCAAAAACAGGGACTGCGCCGGCATTAAGCACAGCTTCAACTGGTGCAATAAAAGTGAAAGTTGGTACAATAACTTCATCACCAGCGCCTATCCCGCATGCGGCAAGAGCAAGGTTATCGGCTGTGGTGCCGCTGGAAGTGAGGTGAGCAAAACGTACTCCGTGATATTCAGCCAGCTCTTTCTCAAATGTTCTGGCTTTCCAGTGTCCTTTTCTCAGGTCGTCATGATTGTAACGGAACAGGATTCCTGTCTCCAGGACATCCATAATTTCTTTTTTTTCTTCTACCCCAAAAAGTTCAGTGCCCGGCATATAGATTATGTTTGGTTTGGAAGGGCAAATGTATGAAAAATGACATTAGAGTTTAAGGCCAGGCTGATTTTTTTAGCCAGGGTTACAGAAGATAGCTGATTCAGTCATTTTTGCGGGGCAATATCGAGGACTGTAAAAGTGCCGGGTTTGAAGGCAGGTCTGCCCCCGGTGTTGCCGGCTGAAGCTGTTCCTTTTTCAGGTTCAGCAGTTGAGAGGAACAGGTGATGGGTTTTTTTATCGACAGTAATAGTCCGTGCTCCAACCTGAGTGGGTATATTTGCCAGAATCCTGAAATCATTGGGACTCATTTCCTTTACTATGGTCAGAGTACCTTCGCCATTGGAACTATACGCACACATCAGCTCCGGGTCAAAAGCTGTTCCGTCAACGCCGCTTCCAATGGGCAGAGTGGTTATTACTTTGCCTGTCAGAGCATCAAGTACGACCATGAGTTTATTCGCGCAAACTGAAAAGAGGCGGTGATTGTCATTGTCCAATGCAAGTCCGCTTGGTTCTTCTCCGGGAGCTATGCTCCAGGTCTTTTCTACTTTAAGGGTTGAAACATTTATCTCTGATATTTCACTCTTATCCTCGATATTCACGTAAATCCTGCCTTTGCCGTCGCTAACTGAAAATTCAGGTTTACCGTCAAGCTTTATAGTGTTGATCACCTTGTTCGAAGCAGCATCAATCACCGTTGCGTTTGAACTTCTTCCATTAAAAACAAAAACCCTGTGACTGAATGGATCATATAATATTGCATCGGGATTCTGACCGGTTACATCGACTTTAGCCAAAAGAGCGAGGGTTCTCAGATCGACAACAGTAACAGAGGAGTCTCTTCCATTACTTATAAAAGCTTTATTCATATCCGGTGCGATGGCAATTCCATGAACCCCTTTTGTATCGGGTATCGAGCCCAGAAGCCTGCCGTCCCTTTCATCCAGAACCTGGACCTGAGTTGCATGCGAAACAAAGATCCTGCCAGTCGCTTCATCCACATTGAGGTAATCCCAGCCCCCTTCTCCTTCAAGATGAAACCTGTTGACGATTTTGTACTCCGATGGTTTTGTCTGGGCATTAAGGATGCTGATTATTCCTAAAAATGCCATGCAGCTGATTAATAAATGCTTTTTCATTATCTTAAGATTAAAATGATTTATTTAACTGAAAGGGTTACCAGTTAAGATTGCCCGTTGTCGCAGAATAATTTGTACCAATTACTTAACAATCAGCCGGGAGAATGGTTAAGTAGTATTAGTGATTTATTTTAAATCGAAACCTTTCAATCTGTTTCCGGCCTGGTCCAAAGAATTTTTAATCAAAAAATGAATTAATCCTTTAAAGATGTAAATTGGCATTTAAGAATTTTGGGAGAATGGGAGAAGCGGCATTTCGCAATGATATCATCAGCATACTAATTATCCTTGGCATAATTCAGGGTACCTTCCTTGCATTTTTCTTTTCAGGAGGAAGAAATCAAAACCAGAGGGCAAACAGATATCTTGGAATTTTGCTTCTCCTTTTTGCAATTCATAATCTTGATTTCTGGGCTTCTTATTCCAGATATGTTCTGGCTGTACCTTTCCTTTTTGATATATCAGTACCCTTTACGCTTGCCATGGGTCCATTATTCTATCATTATATCTTCACTTCAATTAAAAACAGGTCCGACAGATACTTCATTTTTCACTATATTCCTTTTGCCCTGTTCTTCGGATATTCTTTTTTCTTCATCCTGCAACCCGATGCATTCAAGTATAATGTGTTTGTATCTTCAAGGAATATCAATCTGCCTCTAAAGGAGGTATTTCTCAGTCATTCATTCGATCCGCTGGGTATCAGGAGCCGGATTGGTAATTTTATTTCTATCCAGCTCACTTTTTACCTTCTTTTGAGTTATGCAGTCTTCATTAATCACCTTAAAAAGAATTCCATAAATATTTTTCAAACCAAAGATCATGTAGTCAAATGGTTGCGGAATATCCTGTTTTCTGCCACCATTATAGTAATTGCATCAGTAATAGTGCAGTCATTCTTCAGCGGAGGGCAGGTTGAATTTATTCTTGCCGGCTGTTTTACAGTTTTTATTTACTACTTGAGTTTTAACATGATACGGGGCTCGGGGGTCTTAAATCAGACCCTGTTCCCTGAAAAATACAGGAAATCCGTCTTGTCTGAAAAGATGAAACTCGATTACATCGTCAGGATTGAGCAGCTGATGGCCACGGAAAAACCATTTACTGACAGGCTCTTTTCAATCAAACGATTCTCCAGGCAGGCAGAAATCCCCCCGGACCAGTTGTCACAGCTTTTGAACGAATCATTTCATCAGAGTTTCTTTGAGTTCACAAGAAATTACAGGATAAAGGAGGCCCGGCTGCTTTTATCCGACAATCATAATTCCGGAATTAATATCGAAGAAATTGCCCACAGAGTTGGGTACAACTCAAAATCAGCATTCAATAAGGCTTTTCTGAATATAACCGGAGAGACTCCCTTAAGTTTTAAGAAGAAAAACATGAAGTAATTTGTGCTTCCCTGCAGGAACGTACAAATGAATTTGCGGAAGAGGCAGCAACAGACTCTGATGTATGTCCTTTCTTCAAACATTTAAAACTTGATATTATGAAAAGCAAAGCCTTTAATTTAAGAATTGCGTTATTAGCTGTAAGCTCAATGATGCTTTTGGGATCGTGTACATTTACGAGCCGTTATGTATTCCTTAACAGCCCTGATGTTTATGATTATAAGAAACTTCCATCCAGAACCATTAAGAATGAGGTGAATGATAAGTTTCAGTTCAGAGTTGCCGATGGGTTCAATATCAATTCAATTGTTCCTTTAACTGTCAATAAAAGAACTGTCGATAACCTTGATACTTTTCTTGAAGGTTCGGGTACAACCGCCTTTATAATAATAAGAAACGATACTATTCTTTATGAGAAGTATTTTAATGGACATGACCACAATACTTACTGTAAAGCATTTTCAGCCTCGAAAGTTTTTCTTTCGGCTTTAATCGGTATTGCAATTGAAGAGGGTTTTATAAAATCGGTTAACGATCCTGTCATGAATTATATTCCCGAGATCAGGGACAAGAGATTCGCAAAACTTACAATCAACGATTGTCTTGCACTGACCGCAGGAATTAAATCAAATAATAAACAGATATTTCCGTGGCACGACAAGGTCAGAATTTATTACACCCGCAACCTGCGGAAGTTAGCGGCCGGGATAAATTACGGTAAGGAACCGGGGAAAGAATTCTCTGCTGAAGAATTCAGTCCTGTTCTTTTGGGTCTTGTGATTGAAAAAGCAACGGGACAAACCATTTCAAAATATCTTGAAGAAAAAATATGGAAGCCCCTGGGTATGGAAAAGAGCGCTTTGTGGGTCACTGACAGGAAAGATGGTTTTGAGGCTGCCAACAGCGGATTAACAGGACTTCCAGTCGATTTCGCCCGGTTTGGCAGACTTTATGCAAACAGGGGATTCTGGAACGGGAAGAGCATCATTCCGGAAGCCTGGGTCAATGCTTCAACAAGCCCCGACACCTCTTCAATCAGTTTTTACAAAAAGATTGTGTACTACGGAGGCCGTGATGTGTACTTTAACAGCATGTGGTGGGGCCTGAGGGGAAATGATTCAGATTACGAATATTCCGCCAGCGGTCATTTCGGACAGAGAATAAGTATTTCACCATCAAAGAATGCTGTAATTGTCCGGTTTGGCTCAAAAGAAGGAAAGGTTGACTGGACAAGTTTTATGATGGAACTTATTGAGAAAATCTGAACAACAGAATGACCAGATAGACAAACAGACCGTAGGTCTGATATACTTCAGGGATGGGCGAAGCCCGTCCCATATGTCCAGTAATCCGTTCTCAAGCCCCGTAGAGGGCGGTATAATTCGTATTTATGCGAGCGCCCAGGACTGGGTATTGCTCCGGATAACATCTTCCGCTCCTACGGAGCCTGGAAATCCGTGCCTGGTAGACAGGGCGTTGCCCTGTCCTATATTCTTTCGCCCCTATGGGGCTCATTATGAGCCTCATAATGTCAAGCTGTATGGTAAAATCAATAGTTTAGCTTGCACTCAATAAATTAGTCGGAATTATTGATTCTTTTATTAAGTTAGCAAAGAAATCCAGTGCTGAGCCGGAGCGATCAATCCTCCGGCCCCACAGGGGGGAGTTGAGGGGGTATAGAACAAAAGAGAGATCTGTTAAAAGCCCCCCTGCGGGCATAGGCGTCAACTTAAGGAATAGGATTGCTTATGAATTACACCGCATACAACTGATTTACAATAATTTACATTTGGGGTGTTGAAGAAGGCAAAATCCATTAACCGCAGAGGGCGCAAAGAAATTACGCAAAGTTCGCAAAGAGCTGAATTTATGTGATTTAGCTTTGCGTTCTTTGCACTTCCTTGCGTTCTTTGCGGTTAAAAATGACTTCCTCAACAACTTCAACTTATTTAATTGAATTTCTGTTAATTAGAATATTATCAGTCTAAATCTGATCCTTAAGTTGACGCTTATGCCCTGCGTGGGGTTTGGGGGTGGATTATTTATCGTTTAAAAATGAAAGATATGTACATCAATATTTCCGAATCCTGGTTATCGGTTCACAATGATCTTAAAAGATTCATTTTTTCAAGAACCAGAAATGACGCCGACACAGAGGATATTCTGCATGATGTCTTTCTGAAGGTTCATAATAACATTGGGTCACTGAAGGACAGGGATAAGCTGCGTCCCTGGATTTATCAGATTACCCGTAATTTAATTACGGATCATTTCAGAAACAGGGAACAAATGGTTTTTAGGGAAGATCCCCTGAAATCCGGAAGTGCTTCGGTACCTTCAGGCTTTATGGAACAGGCAATATCCGATATGGCAGCAATGCTGGATGAACTCCCCCCCGGATATTGTGAAGCTTTGTGCCTCACTGAACTTCAGAATATATCAATCAAAGAGTATGCAGTCAGGTCGGGGATTTCGTATTCCGGTGCTAAATCAAGAGTCCGGAGAGCACGGTCGGCGTTGAGGGACCTGATGATGAGATGCTGCCATTATGAATTTGACAAATACGGAACGGTCTTTGAAATCCATCCTGCCGGTTGTTGTTGCTGCAAAGGAGGGTGCTGTTAAGCAAGTGATTTAGTCTCACCTCAAAAATTTTTTGCGTCCTTTTCCGAATCTCCCGTCAATAGTATAAACGCATTTTAAGTTACTCACTAAAATCTTTTATACTATGGAAACCATAACGATGATTGGGAAGTTTATCCTCGATTCATTCCTCCACATCTGGCCTTCGTTGCTTATTACAATTCCAGTTGCTGTCGCAGTTAATCTGACAGGAGCTTCAAAACTGATAAACAAGGCTTTGGGCAGAACGCCGCTTCTTTCAATATTTTTGGCTACTGCAATCGGCGCCTTCAGCCCCTTCTGCTCATGCAGTGTAATTCCGGTAATCAGTTCCCTTCTCCTGGGAGGCGTGCCGCTTGCCCCGGTAATGTCGTTCTGGATCGCATCCCCGTCAATGGACCCGGAAATATTTTTCCTGAGCACCTCGGTACTGGGTTTAAAACTCTCGGTATGGAGGCTCGCCTCAACATTTGCAATCAGTCTTCTTGCCGGTTACCTGACCCATGCGGCAATTCAGAAAGGTTTTATTGGTGCTGAAGCCCTTAAATTCAAGCCGGCAAGAGCAACAACCTGCAGTTGCGAAATATCAGGTGGTACCGCTGCAATATCAATTAAGAACAGAATTCCTTCTGAAATACTAAAGGCAACTTTGATGGTAATCAAATTCATGGGAATTGCATTTCTTATAGCCGCAATAGTTAAATTCTTCATCCCCGAAAACCTGATCACTTCAATTATCAAAGGAAGTGAATCAAAACAGGTTTTTATAGCAACGTTAACAGGGATCCCAATGTATACCAGTAACTTAACCGCCCTTCCATTAATAGGAGGACTCACTGACCTTGGAATGAATAAGGGAGCTGCACTGTCGTTCCTTATCGCCGGATCAACCACAACACTGCCGGCGATGGCAGCTGTGTGGGGATTAACGAAGAAAAGAGTATTCCTTCTCTATCTGGCCTTTTCAGTATCCGGGTCACTCTTCGCCGGCCTTCTTTTCAATCTTTTTAACTAAACAGGAGATGGTTTATGCTCCCAACTTCCCTGAAACATCGGGAAGAACATCGACAAATGTCCTATAATGTGATTTTTCAAACGATTTGGTAATAAGCCATTTGCAGAAGACATGTAAAATAACTTACGTATAAATAAAACAAACCTGGAATTTTGTTGTTAATAATAATCTAAACGTGTTGATATGAGATGTACAAATCAGATTGAAATGAGATTTAAGAGCAAAAAATGGATTTATCTTCTTATTATAATTGGATTGCTTGTTAAAGTTGCTATAACAGGCTTAATTGTCATTCTTAAAATTCGTTGACAGGGAGAGGCTTATCTCCCAAACCATCAAGACAAAATATCTACTTTTCTGATCCCTGATTCAAGGTTGCGGACCATTTGCAGATTGCGTCCACCTGTTCTTTTGTTGGAACTATATCAGGTTTCTTCTCCCTGGCAGAAGCCGGTGGCATATCATCATTCTGAAGAATTGAACAGATCTTTTTTGCCTTTGCAGCCTGTTTTTCAGGTCTGTAACCCGGCCATTTTGAAAAGTTTACATGAAAGGTTGATTTAAACCCGCCGCCTGCCCAATGACATGGAGTACAGGAGTGCTGGAAGACCATCTTCAGGTTTTCGGGAAGAGTGTTTGTATCTTCCGGCTTTGCCGGATTCTGACCTGATATTTTTGCAGGAAGAATAAATAATACGATAATTGAAATGAAAACGACAGTGAAGTTTTTCATAAGGTTGAATTTAAGTTATTTAGGAGCGTTTTTGTTAAGCAATTAAAATATAAAGGATTATCCCTGTTTCAACCTGTGAAGGTTTCGCAGTGAATAACATGTTCTTCAAATTCCAGAAGATATTTCTTATCCTCAGGGTAGTACCTCGCCTTCTCATAATCCTCTCCGGCAAACTTTTTAATGCTGTCAATATCCTGCCATTCGGTTACAGTCCAGAAATGGCAAATATCATTTTCAACCCTTCGAAGAATCTTTGCAGATATGATCCCGGCAGTTTCAAGATAATCTTTCATCCCTGTCTCCCGGATATATTTCAGATATTCATCCGAATGTTTCGACATTGTTCTGCCGTGCCAGATCCTTGTTAATACGGGTTTTGCCTCCATAGAGAAAGCGATTGCTACATATCTAACGGGGTTATAATGAAAATGTTCAAATACTTTATTAATGGATTCCTGAAGTCAGCCAGATCGAACCATCCCGGATATTAGATGGTGTGGGAGGAGAGTCGGGAAGGAGATTGAAAACTTTTTGTGAATTTAGTTTCGTTTCTAAGCCACGAAGTGGCTTAATATGAATAACCGGGGTTTACTTTCTAAAAAGAAATCTTAGCGGCCTTTGCGCCTGCCTGGCCGGCAGGCAGGGTTAAGGGATCTGCCCTTTTAATACTGCTTTTAATTGAAAGAAATACTGCTTTTAATACTGCTTTTATTTAAATTAAATACTGCTTTTAATACTGCTTTTATTTGAAAGAAATACTGCTTTTAATACGTATTTCATTTTTGAATACCTCTGTGATAAATTGATTTACAGACACGTACTTTCCTTAAATTTCAGGTTCAGCTCCTTCAGAGCTGATGTCTGTAATATAGCGCTTACCCCCGGTTGCACCGGGGGTTATTCAAATTTGTCTCTTTCAGAGACAGTTATTGGGAAATGACCTCTTTCAGAGGCAGGTAATAAAACAGCATCCGGGCGCCAACGAGGAATCTAAAACTGGTGAAGGGAATGACATTATGCCAACGGTAATTACTTTAGAAATCTTGACGGTATTCATCTCCGTATCAAGGGATTCCTCATCCCGCTTTGGCGGGATTCGGGATGACACCGCTATGGTGATGGTTTTGAAAAGAAGCGGCGATTCGCAAACAGCATTTTGACAATGTAGGACATTGCTGTGCGAATCGCCGCTTCTTTCCCCAACCATATAAATATAACCTGTCATTCCGAGCGCCAGCGAGGAATCCCAAACTCACAGGCAATGTTGATAGCTTATTCCCACTTAATTACAAGTGTTTCTTCAGGATAGATTGAAATGAGATTCAAATCTGAAATTTTACCTGATTTATCCGAGAAGAGGAGAGAAGGTTTTAATTTATCAGATGCTTCAACCTGGATGTCTTTTCGTTCTGTGGTTTTATTAACAACTACGGTTATAAATGACTTTCCCGACCTGGTAGTTTTCATGAACATTCCCTTTTCATGATTTTTGAATCGTACCGGAAGCAGTGAGATGCTCCCGGAAGCTTCTCCAATGAGTAAGTCAGAAAGGCCACTGTTGTTGTCTTTCCTGGCACCAAGGCCAATCATTGAGGGAATCCATACAACTTCGCCCCTGCCGAAACGATGCCGGGAAGCGATGGGTTCTCCTTCAAAGCTACCCATAGTTTCGGCTGTAGAGATCTTAATCGTTGACCTCCAGAGATGAGCAGGGAGAAGCAGGTCGGGATGGTCGAGTCTGACCTCAAAAAGATCACCCACATGTTTGATCTCTTTTATATTGCCCCCAAATAGTTCTTCAAGTGGGAAACCGGTTTTCATAACATTGTGCATATTTTCATCAAAGAATCCGGTTAAGCCACTGACTATCAGCTTTCCTCCCTTATTTACATAGTTTTCAAGCTTTTCCCAGTAACGGGATGGTATTGAAATCTGGTGTGCCAGAATAATGGTGTTCCCTTCATAGTTGTCCTTTTCCCAGTCGAACTCATTCATTTCGCTGAAATTACAACCAACGCCATTTTCACAGAGGGTTTCATAGTACGCAAGCGCAGATTTCATTACTGCGCCAGCTGATCTTCCTTCAATCTTCTCACCTTTCATCTGGCTTCTTGATTCAGCCCAGAGTGACTCCCTGGAATATAAAATATGGATACCGGTCAGGTCATTTGAAATCCCTGAAAAGAGATCAGGTTGTTTATTTAAAGTTTTAATTACTTCAGAAGCAGCAATGAGCCTGTCGGATGGCTCATCCTGGAAAGTGATCATTGCCCATTCGCCGGCTTCATCCACGGAAGCCCGCGGATTCAGACACCAGAATATAACTCCTTTTGCACCGGAAACCATTCCAGTCCATAACCATTGGGTGATTTCCTCCTTTGTCGGACAAATGGGATTATTTCCGCTGTAAGTATTATTTCCGCCCTGAAGTTCGGTTATCCAGAACGGAATATTTCCCGCCCCCGACTTTATGATATCACAGTTTGCAGATAGCGCCATAGTGTACTGCCTGCGGCTGAAATATCCGAAGTGCCAGCTTGGATGGGCTGAAGCTCCAAGGGTAGTCAGAAATTTCCGCCATGCCGGGAAATCGTATTCTGCCACATTATCAAAGATCTGATGGTTGTTTACATGCAGTTGTCTGCCGGGATCATACTTTCTGACTTCGGAGGCGATCCAGTTAAGGAACCAGGTCTCATAATCACGGACAAACCGTTTTGTTTCAAAAGTTTCGGTCAGGTACCCTTTGCTTTTGTAGACCGGGACCGGCTGGGAATTCTTCCACACATTAAACTTCATGCGGGTAAAATCGTTGTCGGGCATATTGCCACCTGTCCCCGGCTCATTTTGCAAAACCCAGGCATATAATGCTTTGAACTGTCTGAAATGGCTGACAATGACTTTAATATATTGAGCAATATTATCAAAGTGTTGCTGACTCTCGGGAAATTTTTCGCCACCAACGCTGTTTTTGGAATCCGCAGGGAAAAGAGTTGCAAAGACATTGACTCCATATTTTTCAGCTGACCGGAACGCCTGATCATAAAGGGAAAAATCCCAGGTACCATCTGCACGGTGCATATGTATTTCGAACATCCTTATCCTGCAGACTTTCATTCCGCTCTCATTAAGGATGCGGAACCATTTATCAATATCTGCGCTGGTCTGACCCGGTTCGATAAAAACCTGGGCTCCGATCTGAGGTAAGGAAGGAGACTGGCTGTAAGCAGCCGGGCTAAAAAACAGGGAAAGCACAATTAGTGCACTGGTACTTACAATAGCGATATTCATGAGTATACTCTTTTCAACGATTAAAGATAAAGCAAATACACGAATACAATTCTGCTGAATCCGTATTATGGAATTAATTGAAATAAAGAAATCAACCACCCCCGCCTGACCAGAATAGCTTCACTTAATTAATGTTCAATGCTTTGGTCAGGCGACCCCTCCTATAAGCTAATCTTTATACACAAATATGTATCTAATTGATTATTATTAACGTAATTTTAATTATTACTATAATTAATTTGTACACAGATATATGTGATCGTTTATTTTGTATTTTAATTACATGAAAGACTAACAATATAATGGTTTTTTCGAAAATGTCTTACCAGATCCAAGGTCCGAAAGACAGTATAGGGCCTGGCGTAAGGATTCCTGATCAAAAAATACAATCTCCAGATTGTCAGGGTTATCACACTCGCTAAATCACTTAAAGTCCTGAAGGGACTTAAAGGAAATGCCACAAAAGTGGCATGATTTGAATAACCTCCGGCGCAAGCCGGAGGTTTGCGCCACACATTGATCCAAAAGCCCTGAAGGGGCTTAATAAATTTGGATTTCAGGTTCAGCTCCTTCAGAGCTGATGTCTGTAATATAGCGTCTACCTCCGGTTGCACCGGGGGTTATTCAAATTTGTCTCTTTCAGAGACAGTTATCACGACAATGACCTCTTACAGAAGTAGGTTTTAAAACAGCCTACATCCGCCAGCCAGGAATCTCTAACTCACAGGCGAGGTCGCCTTTTGAAAAGATGTGTACAGAGATTAGCTTCAAAAGGAGGGGAAAGTTATTTATTAATTCTCATTAATCATTAGATCTGATTCCGGGGGAAAGATCAGAACAATTGATTCCAATTTGTTGTTTAAGTAAATCTGATTTTAAGATGAGAAGAATGAAATAGAAAAGCAACCTATGAAAGAAAATGCCGGTTTATCCGGTCTTCAGGCCATATTGATGGCTATTGCAGCAGGAGCCTCGGCAGCCAATATCTACTATAACCAGCCTATTCTGAAGGAAATTGCTCTCTCTTTTAATACCACAGAAAGCAAAGCAGGTTTTGTATCGATGCTTACGCAGATTGGGTACGGACTGGGACTTATTTTCATCACACCCCTCGGGGATAAAATGAATAAAAAGACATTGATAATCTCGCTGATGATACTCCTGTTTTTTACTCTTGTGCTTATGACAGTTGCCGGCACATTGCCTGAAGTGTGGGTATTGAGTGTGCTAATAGGCGCTCTTTCGGTTTCGGCACAGGTAATACTGCCTATGGCTGCAGGCCTCGATCCGGTGCACAGGGGGAAGACCCTGGGCACTATTCTTTCGGGAATATTGATCGGCATTCTGGCAGCAAGGATTATTGGCGGTTTCGCAGGTCAATGGCTTGGCTGGCGATATGTCTATGCCATATCAGCCTTGATCGTAATCTCCATTGCAATGCTCGTCAGGGTTAGTCTGCCGGACGTTAAAAATGATTATAGCAGCACTTATTTTCAAATCTTAAAATCGACTGCGGGACTAATAAAGAAGTTTCCGCTTCTGCGGCAAACCTCAATCACAGGAGGTCTGCTTTTTGGTGTATTTTGTACCCAATGGACCACACTGACATTTCATCTAAGTGCTCCGCCATTTAATCTGCATCCTGCCGCAATAAGTCTTTTTGGAATTACAACTTTCGGGGGCGCCTTAATAACCCCGGCCTTTGGCAAGCTTGCGGATAAAGGAAATCCGACACGACCACTTCTTTTATCCATAGCGATGATAATTGCAGGTGTGCTGCTGATAAAAATTGTTCCTGATTCACTGCTGATTTTAACGGCAGGCATATTACTTTTAAATATCGGGTTACCTGCAAATCAGATTACCAACATATCAATGATTTACACCCTCGATGAAGGCTCCAAAAGCAGGATAAATACAATATACATAACATCCTGTTTTATAGGAGGGGCCGTGGGAACTTCTGTCGGACTCTTCTGCTGGAACTATGGGGGATGGAGCTGGGTTACATGGCAGATGATGATCTGGACGCTAGCGGCAACAGGTATGGTAATAAAGAGTATTAAGGTACTGGGTAATTACAAAATTGGGACCAAAGTATTATCTGTTGGCAGGAATTAGAAAAAGTCTTATGGGACACCCCCAGGCTTCCCCGTAGGGAAAGTCAACCCCCCAGACCCCCCGGAGGGGGGTTAAAAACTGCCTCGAAATAACTTAAGAGTTATCTCGAACGGATCTCCCTTCTCATAAAGGAAATATACGATATCACGAAGCATAGAATTGTGGCTGCAATCAATCCGGTTACCTGTGGCCATACCAGCAGAAGGCTCTGACCAAGAGGCAATGCACCCGGAATCGTACCGTAAACCTGCTCCATCGACAGTGGTCCCAGGCTCCGTACCGACGGCATCAACAGGGTAGTAGTTGCCTCGCTGAACAACTGATTGGGCATTACACGCATCAAGCCCAATTTCAGGGCTTCAAAATTAATTATTTGCTGCTGTGGTGCTAATTCAGAGGGGGTCATCGGTTTCATAATCAGGTCTACTATCATTGTGTAGAATACACTGAAGAACAGCCATACAGCTATACCTGACAGTGCAGAAGTTGCAGGCTGTCGGAACTGAACTGAAAAAAGTATTGAGAGGTTAAGCCAGAATGCAACATAGATTACACTCAATAGTAAAAAGAAAATGATGCGCAAAAACTCTTCTGCAGTAGGCGGAATGCCAATTGTAATAAGCCCGAAGCCCAGAACAAGAAAACCGAGTGCGAAAAACATTACACTTATCACGGTTAAAGCAGACAGGAACTTGGCATTTAACAGATAGTCACGATGGATGGGCTGGGAAAGGATCCTGCTGAGAATTCCCTTATTCTGATCTGAGTTGATAGCATCAAAACCAAGGCTTATTCCGAGCAATGGACCCAGGAAGCTAATGAATACAACAAATGACGGCATTGTTCCATCCGATATGGTAAACAACTTGAGAAAAAAGAAAGTACGTTCGGGATCATTGGCCTTGACGGCACTGCCCATATTCGCCAGTGCCGTGTACATCGAACCGAGACAGGTAAGGGCAATCAATGAAATCAGGATCACGAACCGCCAGCTTCTGACATGATCGGAAATTTCTTTATTAAGCAATACCCTGAACGGATGGATTATCCTGTCATCTTTTCCTGACCCTGCAAGGTTTTTAAACCGCCGGAAGAAACTACTTTGTCCGGTTGTCCCCGGATTTGGAAAACTGTGGATTTTATTTACAGTATTATTCATGATCTTCACCTCCTTCAAAATAGCGCAAGTAAATATCATTAAGGCCGAATTCCTTCTTATTCAGATAGTTTAATCCGGCTCCGGATTCAACAACTGCTCTGCCTATTTCAGCGGTTATATCCCGGGAACATTCAATCCGGAAACGGCCATTTTTCCTGCTGACCGCCGTGATACCATCTATATTACGGACTATCTCCATAAACCGTTCGATTGACCCGTTGATGTCGGGATCATCTTTGCCAAAATCTGTAATGCCCGCTTCAATGATATAAGAGCTGTGGGCAAACAGTTTTTTCGAGAGTGACTGAATATCCCCTTCGGCCAGCAGTTCTCCGCTGACAAATAGTCCCACCCTGTCGCACACCTGTTGTACCTGATGGAGATCATGTGAGGAGAAAAGTACTGTTATACCCTCTTCTCTGCTAAGCCCGGCTATTAATTTAAGAAATTCCCTGACTCCTTTCGGATCAATGCCCAGTGTCGGCTCGTCGAGGATAATCACCTCCGGGTTCTTGATAAGAACATCAGCAAGTCCGAGACGCTGCAGCATTCCGCGTGAATATTTACCAGTCTTTTTACCGGCCTCATCACTCAGACCGACCCGCGCCAGAAGCTGCTCTGCCTTTTTTGTTGCCTTTAATTCAGAAAGACGGTTCAGTCTGCCTGTAAATACCAGATTTTCCAGTCCGGTCCTGTTGTAATAAAATCCGACATCCTCCGGGAGATAACCGACTTTTCTTTTAACCTCAATCGGTTCCCTGACAGGATTGAGACCACACACCTTAACTGATCCGTCGGTTGGTTCGGTTAATCCGAGTATCATAAGGATTGTTGTCGATTTACCTGCACCGTTCGGGCCGAGCAGTCCAAAGATCTCGCCTTTTTTTATCGTAAGGTTGAGCTTATTAACAGCCGTAAAAGACCCGTACTTTTTCGTTAAATCAACAAGTTCAATAATATTACCTTCCACGGTTTACCTCCTTCCATATTTCCGGAACAGATAAAACACACTTCCCACAGCGGCTATTATTATTAATACCCCGATCCATCCCCAGAGCATCCGGGTTTCGACTGATATTCTGAATGATAATTTGGATGAATTTTCAGGAGTTTTGGCTTCAAGGTTCGTTACATAGTCACCCGGGATTGCTTTTTTATCTGCCTTAATTGTGGCAAAGACATGTTCCGACTTCCCCGGTTCCAGTTTAGCAATGGTTTTAGGATCAAATGTAACCTCCCACTTAAGCGGTGCGGCAGCCTCAAGCCTGATATCCTCAAGATCGGTTGAACCGGTATTCGTAACTACAAGTTCCGTGCGTTTCGCTTCTCCGGCTGTAATATCTGTACTTAACAAGCCTGTGGGTGTGGTCAGTTCCATACCAAAGGTGCCGGTAACGACTGCCTCCAGTTCAAGGCTTGCTGACGTTGTGTTTGTAGAGGCGCCTATGGGGATCTTATAGGTGCCTGCCAATGCATTTTCCGGAGGCTTAACTTCGATGGTAAGAGCCTGGGTACTGTTAGGTTCGATGCTTACCGAGGTAACCGGCTGATAATTCGCTTTGAATGTCACAGTCCATCCCCTTTGGGCATTGGCTATCAATGCGTAAAGTTGTTTTTCTGCAGTGCTGTTCTTCAGGTTGGCATTGTATGTGAATGTAGAATTGGCCCGACCCTGCATATTCAGCTGGGTCGATGAAAGTTCAGTCTTAAAAGTCCCCTGCTCCGTCACAGTAACAACTAATGGAAGTACATCGTATGACCCTGCCAGAACCTTGAACCTGTATAAACCTTTATTGACCATCAGAGGAACATCGACTTTAAGATTAATAGATTTACGTTCGCCAGGCAGAACTGAAAGCTGACCGATTTTCCAACCCCCGGATTTTAAATCGTAAGTCCACCCCCGTGGAACACCGGAAAGAGAGATATCAACATTTCTTATGCCGGTACTGTTATTTATGAGATCGATCGAATAATCAACCGATTGTCCCGGGGGTACTGATATTTTAGTGTAAGGGGTGTATAATTTGACACTGTCCTTCTGTTCTGAAGCATAAGTACCTGATGCCAGGACAATAGCAATCATTGTACATAGAAAAACAGATCCCGATATTTCACGGAACAGCAGATAAAAATTTTTCATCTCTTTTAATGTTTTATTAAAGGTATTGTAATTCATTGGTTTAGCTAAGTCGGAACACACCAGTAATTCCTATTAAAAAATACGCAAAAAATTTTTTAAACATAAAATTCCCCTGAGTACAAAGATTTTAAAAGATTGTTAAAAAGTAAAAAAAAACCTTAATGAATTTTAAGGTTTCAGGTGAATGAGAAAAATTAAGGTATCAAAAGTACGGATTTTTACACAATTTCCGTCTTTTACCCGCTGCCCCCCTTTGGGGCATTGCCGTCAACTTAGGGGAATAGGATAGCTTAGAACTGTATACAACAGAGTAGCAATAATTTATATCAGGGATGTTTAAAAAGTTAAATACATTAACCGCAAAGATCGCGAAGGATTTACGCAAATGCCGATAGCTATCGGCACGCAAAGGGCTAATTATTAACGTTTTAACTTTGCGTCCTTTGCGCCTTCTTAGCGTGCTTTGCGGTTAAGAAAAGGCTTTTTCAACAACCCCAACTTATTTAATTGTATTTCTTCTAAATATAATTCTCAGTCTAAAACAGATTATCAAGTTGAAGTGTTTGCGGGGTTGGGGGGTTTCCCCTCCGGGTGTACAGCCGTCCCTCAAAGAAGTCAAATCCGCGACAACGTGAGTTTTATGTTAATTTTTAAGCAGAACATCATTTATCACTTTCTCAAATGTCGGTTTAGGCAAAGCACCCATAGCAGCCTGCGGTTGACCTTCCTTTGGGACAAAAAGTATTGTGGGAATACTCTTAATACCAAACACTGAAGCCACCTCCTGCTCATTCTCAGTGTTCACCTTATAAACAATTATTTTCCCTGAATATTTCCGTGCCAGATCTTCAAGGATCGGAGCTACCATTTTGCATGGGGCACACCAGTCAGCATAAAAATCAATTATGGCAGGAAGGGTACCTTCATATTTCCATTCTTTTTCCGTTTCGTAGTTAAAGACTTTTTCTTTAAATTCCTGTGTGGTAAGATGTACAACTTGTTCCAACATTGTTTCCATATAATTTTCAATAATTGATTTGTAATTTTAATTATAAATACCGGTACAAAGATAATCATAGTTTTATTAAATCGCAATAGTATCACCTAAATCTTTTTGATATCACTGATTTTTTTATGATATTTGCAATATAATTTCAAAAGTATGAGTCCAATCTTCAATAAAGAGCTTTCGGAGGAACAGTTAAATGAACTTTTCAGCAGTGATGAAAAATGCTATGAATTTCTTGCAGAGTTAAAATGGAGTGACGGATTCGTATGCCGTAAATGCGGTAATGACAATTATTGCCCGGGAAAGACTTCCTATTCCCGGCGTTGCACCAAATGTAAAACTGAAGAATCGGCCCCTGCAGGAACCATCTTTCACAATTGCAAATTTCCGGTCAGCAAGGCTTTTTACATTGCATATAATGTCTGTAAGGGAAAGGAAGACCTTTCAACATATGAATTTGCACGGCGATTATCGCTTCGTCAGATGACCTGCTGGAATTTCAAGACTAAGATCCGGAAGGCTATGCAGGAGATGGATTCGTTGACCGTCAGTGAAAAATTATCTATACAGAAGATCTTAACGAGCTGAGATACCTTATAGTCGAGATTGTATCAAAAGTCCGGATTTTTACACCATTCCATGAGTCTTTATTAATCAATAAGTCCCCTTTAGGGGATTTAGGGGTGAAAAACGAACGAGGTACTTTTGATACAACCTCGATATACTTTAGGGATGGGCGAAGCCCGTCCCATATCCCGACCTGTCCTATAATCTTTCACCCCCAGGGGCTGATTTGTTTCCATTAATCCAGGTGATATCAACTTTGCGTTCCGGAATACTATGCAGGGCAACAGAAGGATATCCGATTGTCATAGCTGCGTAGCACTTATTTTCACCGGGGATCTGAAGAAATTCAGCGAGCTTTGTGAATCCTTTCAGGTGATCACCGGCAGCAGCTCCCTGGATCAAGCCATTCCAACATGTTGCTAAACCAAACGACTCAGCGTAAAGCTGTGCCAATTGTAACGCGGTATCACAATCTGTCTGGGGTGTTGAAGAAAACTTCGGTGCATGGAAGAATATCGCAGCAGGGGCATTGTATATAATTAAATCACCGCCGCTTTTGTAATTGTCGAGTCTCATTTGCAGATCAGGAACAACACCTATTCCGGCTTTTGCCAGTTCTGAAAAATTAGCCATTGCCTTAAGGTACCAGCTATTCAGGAGGCTGATGGTCTTATAAATATACTCCGCTGTCATATCCAGTATAATTTTCATATTATCCTTCCCTGTTACAATTGTAATTTCTCTTACCCATCCAACCCTGTGATGCGGGCTTCCTGGCGCAAATCCCGCAATCCCAACTATTTTTTCCAGTAATTCAGCCGGTGGAGTTACTTCCTTATAATTCCTTACAGATCTTCGCTGCGATAAGAATTCAAAAGCGCTTTCCGGAGTTACAGGTCTCCTGTTTTTGATAAGTTTAAAATTTTCGGAATTAAATCCGCTGTGAATAATTGAGTTTGTCGGACATCCGCTGATGCATTGTCCGCAAAGGACACATTCTTCCGGATGGAGGATCAGCTTATCATCACCATTTGAAGTTTTGAATATCCTCGTTGGACATATTTTTGTGCAAAGTCCGCATTTTGAACAGGTACCTGGATTAACTTTAATTGAGGGTGTTTCTAAAAATTTGTTTTCCATTTTATTCGTTTTCTTTTGAATCATTTTGAAAAGTCCTTATTTTCTCTCCGCAGGAGAACAATTGCCAGCACCATAATCCAGATCATGGGACTAAAGACTGTGATACGCTCTGTCACCCACAGCCATGGTGCCGGATCGTTGGGAATAACTCCGGATACCAAAACAGACCAAAGTTATCAAAAGGTTTATTTTCCAATATCCTGCCATTTAACTTCTTATTATCTGAAGTGCCAGTTTATCGAATATTTTGCCGGTCAGTTTCTTGAATGGATTCAATTTCACCGGATAGAAATAATCTGATTCAAACCATCCTTTATCTCTGTAGTAGGTATAATCCCGCCAGTTTTCATCAAGCATTTTATGCATGCTGGTTCGCGCCATTCTGAATACCATCAGCCACCAAAATGAAGGAGAGGGGTATTCACTTTTCACAAGTTGAGCATAAAATTTTTTGCTTTGCAGGTCAATGATCCTGTCAAATTCTTTCTGTGATTTTTCTGTCATTGGTTCCAGGGTTTTTATGCAGCAACCTTTGACAATATTAAAGCCCATCCCCTTTCCAATGAAGTCGAGGTATTTTACAATTCCTTCCCCTTTACCTATCCCCTGGACAACTATGCTTGTAAATGTTTTCCCGAAAAAACATGGACGGTGAAAAGTAAAAGCCAGACGGTCGATGAATATTTTCATTAATGAAGATACCTGGAATGAGTAATTCGGAGATGCGAATATCACACCATCCGAATTCTTCATTTTTTCGAACAGTATGTCCCTGTCGTCTTTAAAAGGACAGTACTGCTCGCCTTTATCAAAGCATACTCTGCAACCTTTGCAGGTTCCGAGATTGTAATCACTTAACCGTACTAATTCATATTCTACATTACCTGTAGTGTGCAGATTTTGAAGGAATTTTTCACAGGCAATGTAAGAATGTCTCTTTCTTCCGCTGCCGATAAATGCTGTAACTTTCATAATTTCTGGTTTTTAAGACTTTTTAAATTGTTTATCTGTTTATTTTTTTGATTAAAAATGAGTTCATGTCAGTCAATTATCAATAAAAATGCTCCTGTTTCAGTAAGGAGCTTATGGGCAATTGCTTTAGTGTCACTAAAACAACATGACATTCCTTTTATTAACCTGACCATTGATCCGTCTTTCAGCTCAAATTTTATCTCGCCGTCGAGAAGGTGGATAATATGGCCTCTGCAGCACCAGTGATCAGATCGGAATCCCGGAGAATACTCTGCTAATCTTATCCTGATGTTCCCGGCTTCATAAGTTCTGGACCAGGTAAATCCGGTTTCACCGGAATGCCTGGTAATGGGGACATTATCCCAATCAATAGCTGAATATTGTTCACTGATTATTTGCATTTTTATAATAATTGAGAAGATTTAACATTTTATATCTGCGTTCTTAAATCTAAAAATCTGAACAAAGATCGGGCGGTTGACCATCAGGACCTATTTGAATCATAATTCAATATGACTGATTTATAAAAATGTCATATGACATAATAAATATGTCAATCCGGGAATTTGATGTTTCCGGAATTATGTAACTGAAAATTAAGAGATCAGGGGTATTTATTGAGAAACTGCGATGTGGTAGCTATGGTGTAACTTCACGGCACAACTTGCTCAGATCAATTACAAGGATAAAATCATTACAAAAGTTTTAATCTTGCTAATTTTTGTACCTTCGGGGAAAGGCAAAATAAATTGAAAAATATGAGCAGCAGGGTCTAAATCATTCAGTTATGAAATAACAACTGATTCTGAATTTCTGAATGAAAAAATGAAAATTAATCAGCGAAACGACTTTTTGTTAACAGGAGCATAGTTTGTAATTTCTAATTAACCTTTAATTCATCGATATATGTATTATGATCTTACGAAATCACAAAGGGAAATAGCTCGTATTGTTATGGATAAGGGACTGGAGAACCACTATGAAAGAGTACTGTCTGATGTTGAAGCTATTTGCATAAAATGGCGGGACGGCAGTTTCGCCAGTATAAAAGAAGCCTATATGAATTTATACCAGTGTGTTATAAGAAATGATAAAAATATTGGGAGGATTTATAACGAAAAAGGAGGATCCCGCTGGGTTGAGTTGATGGGCCTGCAACTTGCCGATGGCGCAATTACTATTGAAGATCTAAGTAATTTCGATGAGGAAGTGCGTAACGCAATTGTAGCATGGAGCAGAATTTAAATTGTCAACTCGTGTTTAAAATTAGTGCTTCCGCCCCACAACCAATGTAAGGACAATCTGTAATATTATTAACTCCGGATAATTCAGATCACGTGCGATTGTTTCAGCCTGAAGTATTTAATAAGGAATATATCTATGACAATTACCAATGAATTCCATATTATTAAGGCTGTCAGTCCGGCAGGTGAAAATAGCCATTTCATGTTTATGGAGGTAATTAATACAGAAATAGCGCTGGAGCCTCCGTTTACCAAAAAAAGTATTTTTAGGATTTTATCATATTTGGTTAGACCAAAAATAAAAGCCATAAATATAAGTTTTTTTACATCTTTGCAATTATCTCATTTTTTACCAGATCAAATCCTTTTATAGGATCATAATTTTCATCAGGACGAAGCAATGCAGTTGTGTCCCCGAGAAACTCAATGTCATTCATTTTATCTTCGAGGTTTTTGAGGTAAGTATCCCGGGCAGGAATTCCACCAGGTTCATTTTCCATATAAATCTTATACAATTTCACCATTTTTTCAGTGGATATAGGTGTGTCCGAAATAATTGACTTGTATATATCAAAAAGATCTCTTCCCTTCTTCCTCTGGTACAGTGCTCTTAATTTAGTTCCCAATAATTCTTCGATCTGATAAGTCGTAATCTGGCATTCCCCATTATACCATGAAGAATTGACATTAAACTGCTTTTTTTGAAGCTCATAAACTGATTGGTGTTCCCTGCAATTTGTTTCAACCTTTAGTTTAAAAATCTGAACAGGCTGCATTTCAGATTCAAATTTAAAGACCATAGTATTGTTTTTGTCTTTCTGACTAATCTTTGGTTTACCAAGAAAACTCAGGATTTCCCTGATTTTATCTATTGCTGGTCCAAATGGACCTTCTGAGATCTGGACCAGATCAATATCCTCGGAATACCTTGATTGAGGCTTTATAAATAGTTTGTGCAATGCGGTCCCTCCTCTAAAGGCAAGTCTGTCAGCGATATATTTATCTGAGAATAATTCGATAAGTGACCGGCAAATTATCAAATCCTGTTCGACCTGTTCATTAGCTTTCCATGGAGCGACGGCAGACCATTCTATTATAGATTGTTGAGGGATCATTCGTCCATTTCGATATCTATGTTGGCAATTACCTTCCACCGGTTATCTGACGAAAAACCTTTTATTGGAGCAGACGGTTTCAAGGGAATCCTGAAAAAATCTAACTGATTCTCCTTTGACGCATTAAATAGTTGATTTGCCAAGACCTCATTTTTTATGATTTTCTCAATCAGATATCCCAGTTTTTGAATTGCAGAGGTGGGAGTAGTCTTAAAGAAAACTATATTAAACTCTTTGGGATCCATTTCCTCTACAAGTTCATTTAAAACAGTTGCTACCCTGGTAATTCCTCCGGATCTCTTTTCAAATTGAACCAGATCACTTGCGGTTAGTACAGGTGAGGATACCTTAAGGTAACCTGATTCGGTTTTCCGTTCCTTAAGTAATCTCTTTTCAATGGTTTTCTTGCTAATGAAATTAACCTTGAGTCCTTTCTTATGAGAAGGCCGTAGAACAGGGAAATTTGTAATGACAAAGTATTCCTGTGGTTGTTGGTGGGATGCTCCATATAAAGCTGCGGCACTCAATAATCCGACATAATATGGTCTTTGAAGATAATTCATAAAACTGTCCATAAATAAAGTAGCAGGCAGGATGCCTCTGTTAGCATATGGTGCGGAAATAATTAAATAAAACCCTTTATGGATTGATAATATCTTCCCTTTCTTTGATAACCTCTTTAATGCACTTTTTATTGCTATTTCAGAGTTGTTATGCAATTCTTCTTCCAGTTGAAGCAGTGAAAATGAGTTTCTCCCCTTCTTTTCAAGATTTTCAACCCATGAACTTACATTTATATTTAGCAGATCATTCATCTAATTGAAAGTGATATTTTGCGAAAGGTACCGTTTTTCGGTCCTTTTTGCAAAAAATCTATCCTGTTTTGTTGATAAAAAAACCTTTAGAATGATTTATAACGAAAATGAAGGATCCCGGTGGGTTGAGTGAAAATAGCCCATCTCCAGAGCCCAGGCAAAAGAACCAGGTCTTATCCCAAGTTTTTACCTTTTAAATAAGCGATTTCGAGATACTTTTTACGTGTGTCATTATCCACTGCCAGTATAGAATGGAAGTAGATATGGTCGACATTTTGAATTCCGGGGTATTTCAGGCTCCAGTTATCAATAATTTTTTCCATGGACTCTCTGAATCCCTTTTCCCTGTACACTTTTTCGTTGAAGAAAGTAGGATGCATTATTATGGCTTTCTTAATTTTCAATAAAGGAATTCTGCCATCCGGATCACCATGCCATCCGCTTTCATTCAATCTGTATGCAAATCCGTAAGAAAAAACCCGTTCCATCCACCCCTTCATTATCGCGGGAAAGTGCATCCAGATCACCTGTGTTATGAATACGAGCACATCCGCCTCTGCTACTTTCTTTTGCTGTGCCAGCACATCCCTGGGCTTTTGAGAACTAATAAGCTCACGCAGATCATCATCACTCTTGTTCTTAATATACAATTTTGCAACCAGCCTTCTTACAGGCCCACCTGCAAGCTCGGTTATCATCTTCCTCATGTCCATTTGCCTGAAAAGCCATTCAGGCATATCTTTATCCACAAAAAAGGCAGAATCCTTATCCTGCAATACGGGGTTGAACTTTATTTTGTACAAATCGACAATCTCGTATTGATGTCGGGCTTCCTCAAGACCCCTGACAAAATTGTCAAGAATTGCGTGAGTAAATGACACCGGATTAGGATGCGCATAAATGATTAATACTTTCATGGTTTTTTAGTTAAAGAGTTATTAATTTGTTGCTCTCTTAAACAATTTTATATGGAATTTTTAATTAATCCCAGGATATCTTTTAACTCGTTTATCTGTATTATAAAAGAGAACCTTACTTGCCAGGACAAGCAACTATAAGTGCTTATAGTAATCTGCCACTATCAAAGGTACAAATTGTCTTCAAACCGATTTGCTCCGTTTAATGTCATAATTGAGGTATGACTATATAAAGTTATTTCAAAATTTTTAATTATTCAATTCGAGTCTTCTCACCCCGACTTCGCCCTCCGAAGTCCGGATTTATCCGGACAAAGGAGGGCTTCTTATTTCGGAGGGCTTCGTCCGTGCGAGGCCCGATATGTCGTTGAGGGCGTGAGGGCAACCCGGAGCCTTGTTAATTTTTTCTTGTCCTTTCTTTTTACGCAAAAAGAAAGGACGAAAGAAAAGGCGCCCAAAAATAAAAATTAATGCTCCTTTCCGGACTATTTTGTCAGTCTTTTTATTGGTGTTAACACCAGTTTCCTGAATTCCACTTCTGATCCTTCAGCCTGAATTGCGATCTGTCCCCTGTCGGCGGTGCAGTCATATCCATAATTGACCAGGTCGCCGTTGACCCATACTTTTATCTCCCGGCCCACACATTCGATGACCATATTGTTCCATTCACCGACGGGTTTTTCCGAGCTGTCTGTAAGGTTTTTAATGTTCCGGAGTTTGTCTTCGGTGCCGCCCCATTTTTCCCTGGGACCCCTGCGCGATTCCATGTCGGGTGTCGTGATATCCTCGATAATGCACCAGAAATCGCCGGCATTCTGATGTTCCATCTGCACTTCAATCGAAGCCGGGAACATCCCGTAGAGGGCCCTTGGTGTCGATGCATGTACCAGGATTCCGCAATTTCCCGGTTTGCCGGCAAACCGGTACTCCGCTTCAAGACGGTAATTCATGTAAACATCATCGGTTATCAGATGGCCGCCCGGGTTGCCGAGGCTGACAAGCTGTCCGTTTCGGACTATAAACGGATTAGTTGTATCCGGATTACTGTCCATTGCCGGAACATCCCAGTGCCAGCCGGTCAGGTCAGTGCCGTTAAAAAGACTTTTGCCCTCATTGCGGGGATTTGTGCAGGCCATCCCTGTCAGCAAAAGGGAGATGAAGATCAGGTGGATTTTTTTCATAGCAATTCTTTTTTGTTTCAAATGTCCAATTTAATGAAACTTAAACAAAAAACAGTAGGTTTCGGTTAATTTTCCCTGCAGGTTAGTCAGGGCCACAATCTGCGGATTTTCTTTATCGAGTCCATCTCCTCTGGGGTTTTCGCACGGGCCGGCCCGAACCAGGGCCCAAAGCCATTAATTTCGCGCATTTTTGGGTTTTTCCAACGCACCTTGATTTACTTAGCTGTATTTAAAATATTGCCTTATTCGATTTCAATTTATCTTCTTTAAGCCCCTGCTCCTCGATTAGATATACATTGAACAGAGGCGCGTGGGGTAACCGGAAACGGCGCGAACCGAGGAAGGCTTTAGCCTGACGAGCTCGGCGAAGCCAAATTAAGCCTTTTTGGTGGCGCCGTTAGGGCCATGCGTAGCGGGCAGGGCCGAGCGTTAAAAAAAAGTCCGGTGGACTTTTTTAGCGCTTCGCCTTCGGCAAGCCTATGGCGAACGAAGGAAGGAGCCAGCTTGCAGGGTGGGCCTTAACTTATCGTTTCCAGCACCTTTTCTTTGTTACTTTCTTTTTGCGCAAAAAGAAAGTAAAATAATAACTTTCAGGGCCACAATCTGCGGATTTTCTTTATCGAGTCCATCTCCTCCGGGGTGAGTTCAAAATCAAAAATATCAATGTCCTCCTGCTGGTGCCTTTCGCCGGAGGCTTTTGGTATTACCGATACATTCCCGAGCTGAAGGAGCCACCTTAAGGTGACCTGAGAAGCGCTCTTCCCGTATTTCGAACCGATTTTACCCAGCGTTTTGTTGTCCACGATCCCTCCTCTGACAAGGGGACTGTAAGCGGTTATAATTTTATCCTTTCCTTTAGCAACGGCGAGATTTTCAAATTCTTTATGCCACGGAGAAAACTTCACCTGGTTGGTCAGCACGGGACCTAACTCAATTGCTTTTAAAAACAATCCGGGATCAAAATTACTTACACCCACATTCTTTACGAGCCCTTTTTCCTTTAGTCCGAACATTGTGTCAAGGCAATCCTCGAGGACCATTGACCCGGTTGGCCAGTGGATAAGCAAAAGATCGACATAAGGAGTGCCAAGCCTCTCCAGGCTTTCAAGGAAGGTGCGCTTAATTCCGGCAGGGGTCAGGTTGAATGTGGCGACCTTGGTGGTTATAAAAATCTCTTCCCTTTTTACTTCTGATTGCCGGATCCCCTTTCCGACCTCTTTTTCGTTGTCGTAAATCTGTGCGGTATCAATATGCCTGTATCCAAGGTTGAGGGCACTTGCAACACCGCTGATACAAATGCTGCCTGTCATTTCCCAGGTGCCCAGGCCAATGACCGGCATAATCCCGAATAATTTATCGTCAGCCTTCATGCTTTGTATATGTGTAATAGAATTAACTGTTGAACCGGATTTTTGTTTATACCTGCTGACACATTAACAAATGAAATTGCGAATCCGGAATAAATCTGGATAAGTATGATGAGCTAATTCGAGATAAAGAGAAGTTTCAGTACCATGTAAAACAAAAATATTTTTGATAATGTTAAATATATTTGACAAAATGACGTATATTTGTAAAATATAGTTAACATTATGAAAACAAGAAATACCATATTATTACCCAGAGCACAGAAACCTATTTCAGTTCTTGGAGAGAATATCAAGCTTGCAAGACTGCGAAGGAAATTTAGCGCAGAACAGGTAGCTGAGAGGGCAAATATAAGCAGACCAACTTTAGTCTCTATTGAAAAAGGGAATCCTAATGTTACAATCGGGGCATATGTTAAAGTGCTTTCAGTTCTTGGACTTGAGAATGATATCATGGAGGTTGCTAATGATGATAAATTAGGCAGAAGACTACAGGATGCCAAACTAATAGTCAGGGAACGGGCACCCAGGATTTTTAAAAATGCTACATTACAGAGTAATCCACAGGTTTCAAAAATAGCTATCAAGGGACCAAAGGTGAGAATATTAAAGAAAACAGATGGAAGCAAGAAGTAATAATAAGGATATTTATGTCTATGCTCATTGGACCGGTATGAAAGAGCCGGTATTGATGGGTGTGCTGAAAGCTGAATTTACAAGGGGAAAAGAAATATTTTCTTTTAGTTACTCTGAAAATTGGCTTAAATCCCGTTATTCTCAGATACTTGATCCGGAATTGCAATTATATACAGGATCACAATATGCAAAAGATGAGAAACAAAATTTCGGAGTATTTCTTGATTCTTCACCGGACAGGTGGGGACGTGTACTGATGAAGCGGAGAGAAGCAGCAATGGCACGATCAGATAAGCGGCCGGAAAGGACATTGAGAGAATCTGATTATCTGCTTGGAGTATTTGATGGCCACCGTATGGGTGCCATACGGTTCAAGGAAGATCCTGATGGTCCATTTCTCAATGACAATAAAACACTAGCCTCTCCACCCTGGACATCAATAAAAGAATTGGAACAAATCAGTCTCAGACTCGAAGATGATAATGCAATTGAGGATCCTGAATACCTGAAATGGTTGAATATATTGGTCAATCCGGGTTCTTCTCTTGGAGGAGCAAGACCTAAAGCGAGTGTTGTTGATGATAAAAAAAATCTTTGGATAGCGAAATTTCCAAGTAAATCTGATATCTAAAGATATTGGCGGGTGGGAAATGGTTACAAATGAACTTGCACGGAATGCAGGTCTGAATGTGGCTGTGTCAAAAATCCAAAAGTTTTCAAGCAAGTATTATACTTTCCTTACCAAAAGATTTGACAGAACTAATACAGGTGAGAGAATTCATTATGCTTCAGCAATGACCATGTTAGGTTATGTTGATGGAAACAATTTCCAGGATGGAGTCAGCTATCTTGAAATTGTCGATTTTTTAACAAGAAATGGTGCAAATATCGAAAGTGATCTGAGAGAATTATGGCAACGGATAGTCTTCAATATTTTTGTTTCAAACACAGATGATCATTTACGGAACCATGGTTTTATTTTAACAGATAAAGGATGGATACTCTCTCCGGCTTTTGATATTAATCCAAATGAGGACGGTGCCGGATTATCACTCAATATCTCTCTCGATGATAACTCTCTGGATTTAGATCTTACATTGGAGGTTGCTGACTATTTCCGCTTAAATAAAGAGGATGCATTGAAGGAGAATTGAGAGACATTAAAAAATCTGTAAGAAACTGGCGGAGTGTTGCCAATAAGTACCAACTTCCAAGATCAGAGCAGGAACTTATGGCCAAAGTATTCGAAAGGTTTTTATAGAATACGCTATTCCCGGAACAGATTTGTGAATCAATAACACAAGTTAACTACCAAAGTCAAATTCTAACAAATCATTCTTGCTGTCTGCTTCATGCCAGAGTTTTCTGGACAATAGTTCATCATATTCCTTATCATCCATCAGCCTCCCTGCTCCTCGATCAGATATACATTGAACAGAGGCGTGTGGGGTAACCGGAAATTGCATATTACATTATTAATCAGCAACTAACCAGTAACAAGCAACCAGAAACCAGCAACCTGGGTTATTTACTTAAATTCCAGTTTACAGTTAAACAGAATCTCCATTTTCAATATATTTGCCTTATCCATACTTGCTTTTATAATCTAAAAGTCATTTGTTAATCTCAATACCTGCAATAAAATGAGTGACATATATAAATTATTTAGCTACGAAATAACCACCGACAAAAGGTTTATGGATGTTGATTTCGGGATTACACCTGATCTTCAGAGGCAGTTCGAATCATTGAATAATGGAGTGGCAAAGGGAGGAGAGAAGATTATAAACCGTTTGCTAAGCTTAATTGAAAAATACCCGCGTATACCACATTTGAAAAATTTCCTGATGGTTGCATATGTAAATACAGGAGATGATCAGAAAGCGGTGGAGGTTAATCACTGGCTTATTCAGGAACATCCTGATTATCTGTTCGGGAAACTTAATCTCGCAGCTGAGTATTACATGAACGAGGAATATGATAAAATTCCGGAAGTACTTGGGAAACTTCTGGAATTAAAAGATCTGTATCCTGAAAGAAAATGCTTTCACCTCGCAGAGGTAACGGGGTTTTACAGATTAGCAATTATGTATTTTTCAGCTATCGGGAATATGGAAGCAGCCGAGAGTCGATATGAAATACTTGAAAAACTTGCACCGGATCATCCGGATACCAGGGAAGTGTTACCGATTTTAATGGAAGCACGCTTCGTGACGGGAGCTAAAAGAATTCTGGAAGAAGAAAAAAACAAAATTGAAGTTAAGGGACAAAATTATAATAAAGAGGTGCAAACTGATGCACCTCCTGAATTTATTCATAAAGAAATTAACTGGCTTTATGAAAGTGGATTGAGAATAGATGAAGAAAAACTGAAACAAATTCTTTCTTTACCTTATAAATCCCTTGTTTCAGACCTGAAAAATGTACTGCGTGATTCTATTTGCAGGTATGAATATTTTAAAAAAATATGTGATGCAGACGGATTTGATGAGGAGAAGCTAAGTTTTGCCCTTCATGCATTCTATCTTCTCGGTGAACTTCATGCTCAGGAGTCTCTGCCGGCTATCCTTGAAACATTCAGTCAGGGAGAGGATTTTCTTGATTTTTGGTATGGAGACCATCTTCCGGGAAATCTTTGGGAACCTCTTTATTATATATCTGATCAGCAGCCTGGAGCTCTAAAAGATTTTGTTTTTTCTCCGGATATTTGTACTTATGCCCGAAGTGAAGTCTCCTGCTGTGTCGGTCAAATAGGTCTTCATCAACCTGATAAGAGAGATGAAGTAATTGAATGGTTCAGGGATGTTTTCAGCCATCTTTCGGAAGCATCTTTAAAAGATGGAATCGTTGATAGTGATTTCATCGGTCTTGCAATTTGCGATGCCCTGGAGTTGAGATCTCCTGAGCTGCTGCCCGAAATAAAGAAATTATTTGACCTTAAATATGTCAGTGAGAGTATTTGTGGCAATTTTAATGAAGTTGAACAGGATATATTCAAACCAGAGGAACCATATTTTAAGATGGACCTGTTAAATATTTTTGATCGTTACAAACAAATTACAACGACATGGTACGGATATAGCAATGAAGAGGAGTTATCCGATACCGGAAATGAACCGATTAGAGTAGAGCCAAAAATCGGAAGAAACGATCCTTGTCCCTGCGGAAGTGGGAAAAAGTATAAAAAATGTTGCCTTAACAAATGAGGTTAATGCCTTAAACGAGAACGAAATGACATTTCTGAATTACCCGGACTGGATTCTTATCAGGTCATCATGCAGGTAGTAAACTTCAGATCCTCCTTTTTTGAGTTAAAATCTTTGCAGCAACCAGCTGTTCTATAAGTTTTGAAAGAGTCGGCCAGGATGATGTATTTTCATTAAAAACAATAGCACATGTCCAATATTTCAATAAAAATGGACATGTCGTCAAAACATGTCCATTTTTATCCTGGAATAAGGTTTCATATCAAAGTAAAACAATACCTATGAAGTATTTTTCTTATGGATCCAATATGAATATGAAGAGAATGACTATAGGGGGTATTCTTTTTACGTCTAGACAATCTGCAAGACTATCTGGTTATACACTTAATTTTAATAAAAAAATCCTCTAAGGGTAAATTATCTTGCGCTAATATCACAAAAGATGAAGAATCTATAGTGGAAGGAGCAATGTATGAGCTTCCTGATACTGAAATAGGGATTCTTGATCGGCATAAAGGATATCCTAAACATTACGATAGGATTAAAACAATTGTAATTGATCTCTTAGTGATATACAAAAACTCGCTACTGCTTTATACTTATCTGTATTTTTAAACCTATTTTTAAAGAATGAATCATTTCAACTCCATACGAGAATTACTTAATACTCTTAGTCGAGGTCATAAACTTCTTGCCGAAATGTTTGAAAAGCGAAAATCGCTCTCATACAGATATGAGTATGCACTCGATGTTTTGGAAAACAATGAAGATGTGATACAGCTTTTGCTGAATAAGAATATCATAAGACAAAACGGTACATATCTTGAACTTGATGATCAATTTTTACAATTCTTTGAGCAGATATTAGAAGTCAATGAAGAAATAAACACTTCATACATCAATGAAAATATCAGACAGGTAAAGGATGAGTACATGCTTTACTATCTTCAAGCAAGTAATGAGAGCGATAGATACAAGTATTTGAAGGCCGTTAAATCTGCTTTGCGAAAAATCGGAAGAATTACAATCAGAAACATCCTAGACTTGAACAGAAATATCGAAAATGCCTTTAAGACAGAACCCAATTACAAAATCAAACTTTCAAAACTTGAAAACCATAAATTAAAATTGGGTGCCATACAACAACTGATTGAGCAAACAGAAAAACTTATTAATGAAGATGAATTGACCTTTTTCAAAACTGCAGCAGATGAGGAACTGAAATTTATTAAAATACAATTGATTTTGGATTTGACTGAATCAAGACAGAATTTGATTGAAACAAGAAAGCAAATCATTGAATATATAAACCAAATAAAATTCCAAAGTCAGTTTATTGATAAGTTAAGGCAATTGAAGTATTTAAGAGACCAGTATGAAATAAAACCTAAGACTAACATCATTGAACTTTTAGTAAAGATTAATACAATAGCATTTGAAACAAAGCCGTCATATCCTCTAAAACTTTCTCTTGACAATTTGCAAAAAGATGAAGTTTATCAAATAATAAAGAGGATAAGCAAAAAATATAAAACAGGACTAAAACTCTTAAAACAGTCAGCTGATAATCTTTCAAACGAAGATTTAGAGGATAAAACAGAAAAGGAAATACATATCAACCTGCATGAAGTTAAAATGAATTTTGCCTTATCCGGCAAACATCTGTTTGACTATATTTTAGAATACAAATACCCCAGGAAGGTTTCGTTTGAAGAAAAAGTAACAATTTATTGTCAGATGATTTCAATCTTTGAAGATGAGTTTGAAGTATCAGAAAATTTTAATCGATATAATGAGGTTGAATATGCTATAGTCTTTCCTGCCAATACATTTAGAAAAACATTATGAGTGCTTTAAGACAAACAGCTGAAATATTTGAACTACTTAGCAAGGGACAATTTATTTGTTCAAATAGTTCTGACATTCGTATTTGTAGACTGTTCGAAATTATTGATGACAGCGATAATTATGAATTACTCTATAATTATTTTTTCGCAATCAATTTCATACTCGAAAAAGGTGACGAGTTTTATTACTTTTCAAGAAAAGATGAATCAAAAGCAGACTTAGAAAGAAAACTGGAAACTGCCTACAAATGGATAGATATTGTTGATTTCTTCAAAGCCTTTGAAAACTCCTTTGCATCAGGCTACAGTTTTTCTCCTTCAGAGATTACTGTCAAAATTAGTGTCGACGCAGTTTTGAAAAGTAAAGCAGATGGAGTTAGAAGTACACTTAAACTTGATGAGAAAACACCTTATCATGAAGTGGTTCTGAAAATTATAGAATCCTTATGCAAAGATGGTTATGCAGAACCTGAAAATGAAATTTTGAAGTCCTACAAAGTGCTTGCATCATTTAAGTATCTTGAAGAACTTATAAATAATATCAATATTCCAGACGAAGTACAAAATGAGATACCTGAATAAAATAATTTTTATCAATAGTGCCCATATCAAATATGCTGAAATAAACCTTGATGGTAATGTTCACTTCATTGGCACACAAGGTGTAGGAAAGAGCACCATTCTTAGAGCTATTTTGTTTTTCTACAATGCAGATACTTTTGGTCTGGGAATTCCAAAACAAAAAGATTCATACACCGATTACTATTTTAAAAATTCCAACTCATACATAATTTACGAAGTTGTCCGAAGTGAGGGAAAGTTTTGCGTTGTCTCCTACAAGTCTCAACACAAAGTCTGTTTCAGGTTTTTTGATGGAGAATATCAACAATCCCTTTTTGTTAGCGAAAACGGGAATGTTCCTAATAGTTGGGAAGGTATTGCACATAATCTTGATTTAAATAAAACATTTTATACAAAAAGAAAAGTTGACGAACACAAAGAATATCGAGATATTCTATACGGAAATCATGACGGAAAAAAGAATGAATTGAAAAGGTATTCGATACTTGAGAGTAAAGAATATCAATACATTCCAAAAACAATTCAGAATGTATTTCTTAATTCAAAAATGGAAGCTGAGTTTATCAAACAGACAATCATTATGTCATTGGAAAATGATATTCGAATTGACTTAAATCAACATGCTCATCATTTAAAAGGTTTTGAAACACAGCTTTCTGACATAAGAAAATTCAAAACACCAGGAACGACAGGTCAAGCAAGCTCAATTTCCAAGCTTCACATTGTAATCAGACATCTAGAAAGAGAAAAAATTCAACTTACAAAAGAATTATTATGGGCCTTCAATAAAATTGCAGAAGATGAACCTTTGTTTACTGATAGGTTAGAAAAGCAAAAAAGACAGTGAAAATCTTTACACAATAAGACTTGCTAAAGTAGATGATTCATATAAGAATAAGGAAAAGAAGATTGCTGGTGCAATAAGTGTATTTGAAGACAAGCTTAAAAATGCAAAAAAATTATTCGAGGAATATGAAAAGAAAAATATATCTCAAATCATAGAAAGAGTTTCAAAGAAACCTTCATTGGACAAAGAGCAAGAATAATTTGCTTGATGAAAAGGAATTACTTTCCAGTCAGTTTAAAGAGCTAGCACTAAAATTTCAAGCACTACTTGAGAAATTAGAAAACCAATTAAACGATTTCCTTAATGGTAAAAATGCCGATAAAAACAATATCAATTCTGGATTTCTAACCTTCAAGGAAGAATTAATAAAGAGAACTGATAAACTGATTACGGATATTAGGGCAGATCAAAAAAATGAAATTGAAATTCTTAGGACTGATTGGGAAAACAAGAAACAATTAACAAATAACCTTAAAATTAGGAAGGAAGGTATAAAGCATACAAGGTTTTTTGAGAAGGAGATAGACGAAGCTAAATCTCTTATTTCAGAATTACAAAAGACATCAATTAAGTTAACTTCTGAAAGTGAAAACAACAAAAGAGAAATTGAAACATTTGATAAACAATGGGGACTTGATGGAAAAGACTTGCAGAAATCTTATGAAAGGGAAATAGAAAAATTCGATGAACAAAAAATCTATATAAACAACAGGGTCATCGAGATAGATTCGTATATTGAAAACAGTAAAGATTCATTTTACGGTTGGCTTAACGAAAAATATCCAGATTGGGAAAGCACAATTGGGAAAGTTATTGATGAGAAAAATGTTTTGTTCAACACTTCTTTGTCACCAAAACTTAGTATCAAATCAAATAATTTTTATGGAGTTGAATTGGATCTTAATGAGCTAAATAAAAGTGTTAGGACAGTTACTGATTATCAGAGTGAGAAAGACCAATTAAAAGAAAAAATTATTGCCATTAATAAGGATATCAATGATTTGATGGAAAAGTCCGAAAAGGAGAAAGATAACCTTAAGAGGAAATTTCAACCAAAAATTCGTGAAAAGAAAGAGAGAATAAAGGAAAATGAATATTTATGGGAACAAAATCAAATCAAATTAGGTGAAGCAACAATTAAACTTAACGGTTTGGTTTCGAATGCCGAAATCGAAAAAAAGAAAACACTTGAAAATATTGAAAATTTAATTGAAAAATCAATTGAATTAGAATTAGCTACAAAAAGAGCTGTTGATGCAGTTGAAGAAGAATTAAATAAGTTGGTAAAAGCTAAAGAGAGAGAAAGAGAAAAAAAGAGTGAAACAGAAGCAGAAAAGGTAAGACAGTTATTGATAACAGTAGAAGCCGAAATAAAGATCGAAAAGGAAGTAATTCAAAAAAGGAAAGTAGAAATTAATTCTCAGAAAGAATCTGAACTTTCAAAAAAAGGAGTAGACACGATACGAATCGCTGCCATAGATGAGAGATTGACTTTTCTACAAGTTGAACTTAATTTCATTGATGAAAATCGTGATAAAGTTGCTGATTATAAAAAAGATAAGCGAGAAATACTAGATAGAGTTGAAGAGTTCAAGAAAAACAAATTGACATTAGAAAAGCAATTAGAACAAGAAGAGAAGAAACACATGCAGATCAAAGAAACAATCAATAAAGATCTTGAAATTGTCATGATTGAGATATCTTCTCTGACACAGAAATTAAATCATATTAAGGAAGACAATGAAGCTTACCAAAACTTTAAAGGAATAGAATGTTACAATTCCATTCAAGAATATTTCCTCCACCCTGAAGGTGAAATTAAGACGGAAAAGAGAGTTAAAATTTTGATCGATGAAATAAAAGAAATTCATTATGATAAATTAAATAGCCGGATTGATGAACTTAGGAAGACAACAATTGATTTTCTTGGTAAGTTTAGTGATGATAACATATTCAAATTTAAAAAACAATTAACTGATAATAAGTCCTTCCTTGAATTTGCTATGATGCTCTCCGATTTTGTTGAGGAAAATAAAATTGAAAGAATCGAGAAAGAAGTGAATGAACGTTTTGCACTTATAATTACAACTATTGGAACTCAAACGAACAGTTTGGTTTCAGAATCTGGAAAAATTCAAGCGGTAATCAAAAAAATTAATGATGATTTTGTTGAAAGGAATTTTGTTGGCGTCATCAAAAAAATTGAATTAAAAGTAGAAGAAAGCAAAAATGAAATTGTGCAATTGCTAATAATGATAAAAAAATATAATGATGAAAATTCACTTGAACTCGGAACAACAAATTTATTTTCATCAGAAAGTCAAGAAAAGAAAAATAAAGAGGCAATTGATATTTTGAAACAGTTTGTTAAGAAAATTAATGAATTGAAACGAGATCACATTTCGCTATCTGATTCATTTGAGTTAAAATTTAGAATTGAAGAAAACCAAAACGACACTGGTTGGGTTGAGAAACTTTCAAATGTTGGTTCTGATGGAACGGATGTATTGGTAAAAGCAATGGTTAATATTATGCTTTTGAATGTTTTCAAAGAAGGTGCATCAAAACGATTCAAGGATTTCCAGTTACATTGTATGATGGATGAGATTGGTAAACTTCATCCAAACAATGTAAGAGGTATTTTGAAATTCGCAAATGACAGAAATATTCTTTTGATAAACAGTTCACCTATAGAAAACGACGCACTCGCTTTTAAGCATATTTATAAATTAAAGAAAGACTTAAATTCAAATAATACTAAGGTTAATAGGATCTTAACTCAGTATTCATAACAATGAAGTTACCAATTTCAATAGCTGAGAAACTTATCTTATTGCAGAATGGAGAAAAAGTTCCATCAAGCAAACTAAGACATGCATCAATCGAATTAATGATTGAGAATGGCATATTAAAGAAGCTCATCCATGGAAGAAGTAAAACTCAAATCTATCTTGGAAATAGAATTTCACTTTCTGCATATCTGAAGAACCATTTTGGTATTGAAAATTTGGACAATTATTTAGATTATTATAAAAATGAAGACTTGAGGCGTGCTGGTGCAATTGAGATTTCTTCCAATTCTAAATTAAAATCTCTCCGAACTTTTAAAGGTTTTTTAGTTAACTGTTTTCACCCAATTGAGTGTAAATTGAACGACCAACCCATGACAATTCAACCACAGGAAGGAACTTTCGTTTTCGTTTATGATTTTGAGAAATTCGTTCCTTCTGAAAGTATTACAATAGTTGGAATTGAAAACCCAGAAAACTTTCGATTCATTCAAAAACATAGAAAGTTATTTGCAGACATTACGCCTCTATTTGTTTCAAGATATCCTCAGAACAAAGATATAATTAGATGGTTACAGCTAATTCCCAATCACTATACACACTTTGGCGATTTTGATTTTGCAGGACTAAATATTTATTTTAATGAGTTTAAGAAATATTTAAAGGACAAGGCACAATTTTTCTTACCACCGGACATAGAGAAATTACTTTCGACAAAAGGCAATAGAGATAATTATGCAAATCAGACAATTCAGTTCGACAGGACTAAAATTAAAGAAGAAAATATAATTAAACTGTTAGAATTAATTGAGAAATACAAGAAAGGTTTGGAACAGGAAATATTTGCAAAATAAGATATTACTTAATCTAAATTCTATTCTTAGAATATTTTGAATAAATACTAGTCAGTGTAAAAAACATCAAATAATGAACCTTCCAATTTACAACGGCTTATATTGTGGTGAAGCTGCCGGACAAACCGTTTTTCAATTTCATTGTCATGTGATACCCAGGTATTTGGGAGACATGAAGAATCCAAAAGGTGGAGTAAGACATTGTGTTGAAGGGAATGGATATTATCGAAATTAATTTAATCCAATAGATTCTATTTTATTAACTTTATAATTCTACAAGTATAATAAAAATCATTAGTTAATGTCTATTAATGAGTTAGGAGGAGATTATGCAAAAATTAATTGAATTAATATATAGTAAGACTACAGAAAACTGGACTGACCGTTGTAAAGAAGCTTTTGAAGAAATCTATGGTTCTACTTCCGGTCGTTATCCTGATAGAGCGAAGAAGTTGGTGACACTTAGAGCACCAATGATGACAAGTGATACAGGTATCCCATTTGCTTCATTGATACATCCTTCAAATCCTGATTCAGGAGCTTATGGAGGAATGTGCTTTGTCATTTTCCCAGTTAATGGTGCTCCCTGCGGTATTGCGATGGGCATTGGTACCCAGGGTTTAAGTCCCGATGAGGAAATTCTTGGAAGACCAGGGCATGCTAGAAAGGTTAAAGCTATTTGCACTTGGATTAATAAAAAATATGGTTCTGGCAAAATGATAGCATGGGCAAAACAAGACCCTGTTCGAACAGATATTGATGTACCATCAAATATTAAACAAATATTCCGTAATTACGATTCTGTATTGAGAAGATATGGTAAAGTCCTTTATGGCATTTTTAGCCCAACGGATAATAGAGAGGCTGCAACAGAATTAATAAAAGCTTTTCTTGATCTTATGTTTGAAGAAAGAGGTATTCTACCTTTGACTTCATCTGAAAAAGAGTATGAAAAAATAAGAGAAAATTATTTTTCTTATTTGTTTCCTGAAATATCAGCCAAAGAAGTAGTTGATCTCCTGAATACTAGAAAGTTCGTTATACTTGAAGGGCCCCCAGGAACTGGTAAAACTAGATTAGCAACAGAAATTTTAGAATCTGAATACAAAAACAACGGTGTTTCGATACAGTTTCATCCAAATACGACGTATGAGAATTTTGTTGGTGGATTGTCGCCAGAAAAGCAAGAAACTAATTTAGGGTTTAGTTTTATACCTAAAAAAGGTGACTTAATGGAATCTGTATTATCTTCTTTGAAAAATCCCTCAAAAAAATACTTGTTACATATTGATGAGATTAACCGTGCTGATCTCTCAAAGGTTTTAGGGGAAGCCATTTATCTTTTTGAACCTAAAAGTGAAGTACCAAGAAGAGTAAGACTTGCATATGATTTTGGACTTCCAATTCACGATGAATTATCTATTCCTGAAAACTTACACATCCTAGGCACAATGAATACGGCAGATAGGAGTATTGCTATAGTAGATGTAGCAGTAAGGAGAAGATTTGCTTTCGTAAAACTTTGGCCACAGATGAAAGTTGTAGAAGGTTACTCATGTGAGACCATGAAGGAAGCATATAAAAGAACTATTTCTATTTTCGTTGAATATGCAAGTGATGATGCATTTAATCTGGCTCCAGGTCATTCATATTTTTTGGAAAAAGATGATTCTCTTGCAACCAGGTCACTAAAAGTTGATCTTGTTCCTTTACTTGAGGAATATCTTGCACAGGGTTACGTTACCTCATTTGCTGATGCTATTAGAGGTCACCTTCAATGGATTGAGAGCCTTTCCGATTAAATGTCTTTGTAATGCCAAAAACTAATAAAATTCTATCGAAATACTTTAATCCCGTATTACAATCTGTCGAGAGAAGTAATAAAAAATGCTTTGAAATGACAGATTTATCTATATTAAATATCCCAGCTCAATTTCTAATTAAAGAAAATGTTTCCAGAAATCCCGAAGGACAAACTGCAAAATTATGTTCTCAATTTATAAGTGATAATAGAGGTTTACTTCACGATTTTGGGGTAAGCGTTGATAGTAAATATGATGGACAAAAGGTTTACCTCTCCTTCAATACGTCAAATCGGATTGGAGCCTTGCCATTGCTTTCACCTACCTCTGGGAAACCTGATTATGGCTTAGTTATAAAACCAAGATTCGATTGGTCCGGACTTGGTCCTATGCTGGCAGTAATGGGATGGAGGGTAGTGCCAACTCCATTAAAACTCCCTTTAATTCCTGGAACTGAGCGTAAAGTACCTACATGGGTTTTATCTAGTATTATTTTAAATCGAATTCAAGCATTGCTTGAACTACTTAATAGGACTTTTGAGTTCATTGAATCTGATTTAAAGGCCCCAAAGGGGACTGTAAATTGGAATTTATATGCTATCGAGCGCATCCCTTCCGTTAAATTCCTAAATATTCCATGCAGATATCCAGATCTTAGAGATAATGAAGAATTGAAGTCGACTATACATTTTACATTAAAAAAACTTCTTTCATCACTTGAGAGTCAAAGAGCATCAGGAATTTTTATTCTGCAATTATTAGAACAATGTATGGCACTTATAGCGCGTGTAAATAAAGTTGTACCAAAACGACCAACAACATTGAATTTATTTTCTTGGAACAACCTGCCGATACAAAGAGATGCATTTAGAAAGGGACTGGAAGCTATTGAATGGACAATTGATGATCGAGGTCTGGCTGGACTAGGAGATCTACAAGGACTTCCATGGATAATGCCAATGGAAACTTTTTTTGAGGCATGGTTAGAGACAATTGGAAGTTATTTAATCCGAAAAATAGGAGGGAATCTTAAAACTGGAAGAAAGAGAGAAACAATCACTCCAATTTCTTGGAATCCTCCATTTGTTGGATCCCAAAAATATCTATTACCTGATGTTATAATCGAAAAAGAGAATGAAATTATAATCCTCGATGCAAAATATAAGGAACACTGGGAAGAAATGAATTTTAACAATTGGGCTAACCTAGAAGATGAAATCAGAGAAAGACATAGAGAAGATTTACTTCAGATACTTGCATATTCTAGTGTTACCGATAAAAAAACAATTACTAGTTGTCTTATCTATCCTTGTAAAAACACAACTTGGGATTCAATGATTTCAAGGGAAAGGACTTTTCATAAGGCTTCCCTATATGCTGGTCAACGAAAAATAAATTTATTACTCACTGCTATTCCAATGAAAGCAAATTTTAATACTGCAATAGATGCTTTATCCTTTGCATTACAAAATTGATGCTTGCAAAAGATTCCTAATTATTTGATTACGTTGATGTTACAAAATCTGTCATCAATTCCGTCATCCTCCTAAAAACAAAGACCCGTAAGACGTTGATCTTACGGGTTCTGCGCTTTCAGGAAGTGGTGCCACCAAGAATAGACTATGTTGTATACTGAATTCGATTTAAAGTAAGCATTCGGCCAGGTACATGTTGATAAGAAGTATAACAAAGCCTATATTTCCACATAGTTTTCATAAAAGTCTAATAACTATTGGAGTTCTTTGAAGTTTTGTAGACAACGAGGTCATCATTCCAACATTTTCCAACAAATTCCAATAATAGTTGGATTTGATTGGAGTCACTTGGAGATGTGTGTTGTCTTCCAGTTATGTGGGAGAAGCTCTGCAAGATCCCGGCTGTAGTCATTGTTATAAGCAGGGATACTGGTTAAAACGTCGGTTAACCACTGCCTGGGATTGACATCACACGCTTTACAACAACCAAGCAATGAGTAAATGATGGCTGCATTTTCCGCTGCAATATGTTACCACAGAACAAATAATTTTTCCGTCCTAGGTCACAGAATGTGATCTTAAAGAAATGAATATTATTTTTATATGATAAAGCCAATAACTAATGAAAACTGAGAATGAAGGATTAATAATACCTGAAGAAGTCATCATCAGTAAGATATATCATGTTAGAGGTAAGCAGGTTATGATTGCTCAGGATTTAGCTGAATTATACCAGGTGGATACAAAGGCGATATGATATCAGAAATAGTATTTTCTCTGACATCATCAATAAACCGGTCGGAAGGTGCCTGGTAGATAAGGATGGTAAGTGGGTTTTTGTCATCTGAGCTTTTGCTCTTCTACTCCTTCATTGGTAATTTTCACCGGTAAGATGTTCCCTTCATTGTCAAACTCCATAAGATCAATACAGACAACACGGGCATTGCGGTTGGTCTGATCAGGCGGCCGCCGGTGATAAACAATGTACCATTTGTCCGTTCCCGGAGGATGAATTACCGAGTGATGTCCTGCACCGGTTGCTATAGCCGGATCCTGCTGTAATATTTTCCCTTTTCTTTTAAACGGACCGAAAGGGCTGTCGGCTATCGCATATGCAACGCTGTAATCGGGACCTGTCCATCCTCCTTCTGACCACATGAAATAGTATTTACCATTCCTGATAAACATAAAAGGCCCTTCAACATACCCTTCCGGCGTTATCTCATGGAAAGTAATTCCATCCGGGCTGGATTCAATATCCGTCAGATCGTCATTTAGCTTTACAATATTACAGTGTCTCCACCCCCCGTAAATCAGGTAATATTTTCCATCATTATCCCTGAAAGCAAATTGGTCTATTGGCTGGGCTCCGTTATGGAACTTATCAATCAAAGGTTTCCCGAGATAATCGCGGTATGGTCCGCCCGGATTATCGGAAACAGCAACACCTATACCTCCGGGTTCATTATCTGATTGAATATCATTCGCACCAAAAAATAAGAAATACCTGCCCTTCTTCTCAATTACTGAAGGAGCCCACATGGCCTTCCTTGCCCATTTTATGTAAGAGGTGTCGATTATTCTGCCATGTTTTTCCCATGTAACCAGATCTTTCGATGAAAAGGCGTCCATATAGACCTGTTCATTATATGGTGCGGAGTATGTGGGAAAGATCCAGTATTCATTATTCAATATTAATCCTTCGGGATCAGCATACCAGCCTTTTATCACCGGATTGCCGGCGTGCTGTTGCCCGTTGGTACAACATGCAAGTACAACAAGAATAAACATAAAATAATATCTCATGTGCCAGGAATTAGATTTCATCTCCCGGTTTCAGATAAAATCCGATTGCATTAAGAGATTCACTCTTTCGGTAATATTCAGGATCCGTTAGTTTTGTATTTTCCAGCCGTTTAACTTTTATCATTGAACTGCCATCCTTCGGTTTCATAACCTGAACACCTTTTGTTGACCTGCTTCCCACAGCATTGATCTGAGAGGTGTTGAACAAAACAACCTTCTTAATGCTGCTCAGGGTAACCAGATCAACATCATGTTCAATGAGTTCAATAAAGATCAAACGGGATTCGCTATTGAAAGCATTCCTGAGTTTTTTCCTTGCGTACTCGGTCTGAAAACTGTCCATAGAAATCTTCCCGATTTTTCCATTTTCAAAAGCCACAATCAGAAAACCTTTATATCTTTTTTCTCCTGTCAGATAGATTGGTTTTTCTCCGGGTTCAGGATCAATTTTCTGCAGCGCCTGAAACTTGTCCATAAGTTCCTTTTTCTGAACTTTATAGACATTACACAGGGACGTAAAGACAAGGATCTCACCTGAATTTGAATCGTCCGATACTTTAATTGTTGTGGATTCGGAAGGAGATTCACTTCGGAAATCATTTCTTTCTTCCATTTCTATTCTCTTTTTTAGACTTTCTGCACTTTGCATTGTTAACAGGTATTGATTAAACCCCAAATGTGGGCATTATTCTTTTTTCTTCTTTCATAATTCATTATATTTCTTCGCTCCTTTTAACTTTTCCACAGTCAACCATATGCGGTGAAAGTGGTCAGGGTCAACGGCTTTTCCATTAAGAACTTACACAGATCCACAGAGGGATCACAGAGTTCCACAGAGACAACACCGTTAGATACTAACTCTGTGGATATCTGTGACTTTTTCACCCGACGTAGCCCCCTGGCGAAGGCGGGCTCAGTGCAACTCTGTGTAAGTTCTTAATTTAATTCCTCATCTGCAGAAGTTTTGCGTTTAGCGTTTCGGGTTTAACGTTTAGCGTTTCTCGTTTTTGCGTTTCGGGTGCTAGGGTATTTTTACATCCCTGGCAACGGCATCGTTTCGTGGACCTCAATAGTACAGTCAGCATTCCAGGCAAGATGCGGATGCCCTTTAAGAAGTTTTGTTGCCTCTTCGATGTTCTCTGCCTGTAATACGGAATAGCCTGCAACATTTTTTTTACTCGGGCTACTCTTCCCATCGGGGGTAATTTGCTGTCCGTTCGAAAGCGGGGAACCCAGATCAACCAGCTTTTCACCACAATTTTGTGCCCATTTCATCCAGTCTTCCATTCCTTTTGCCTGCTGCTCGGGAGTTGAACCAGAAGTTTGTTCCATCACATCGACGGGAGCATGATAAATTACTATAAATTTTTTCATTTTAGATTGTCAGTGATTATAGTGCTGACTCCGCACTATCCGGATAATAATCTTTTCCAATTTTGTTTGTTTATTAAATAAACAGCTTAATTCATCTTATGTTTATCAGGAACGCCCGGGAAAAAAGACAAACACGGCCGAAAGTTTATCGGTATAGTTTATTAAAAACTGGATTAATTATTGTATTACAATAAATAATACATGTATATTAATAATTAATTTACCTGATACGATATGTTGATAATGACTGCCTCCTCGCCCTGGCGGAACGACTCCGATGTTTATTAATAAACTGGGGTTGTTGAAAAAGAACTTTTTCAACAGCCCCAGGTTCCGGAATCAAAGAGCGGAGGTTAGTTATTTAATTGAACCGGCATTCGTTACCTGACTTTAACAAAATCAAGTTGCAGAAATTTTTTGCCCTCAGGGGTATAACCCTTCCAGGTCCATTCATTTGGATTTTTAATGAGATTTTCCAGTCTGCCATAAACAGGTTGCGGATTAAAATTCCCAAGCATATCCCCGTCAAATTTTGTTTCGGAGGTAAATGACCCTACCCAGGTGCCATAAGACCCGCTGACTAAAAGAGTAAACCCATAAAATTTACCGGTAGCCGGATCATAGCTGATGGGATTGAAAGATACCGGAGTATTTTTTCCCTTAATGGTCTGGTAAATGTCTACAATAAAAGCATGTGGTCCGTATTCTTTGAAATCCCATACCTCCACCGTATCCCTGCCTCTGTTGGCCTGCCATTTTCCGGTAAACTTATCCATCAGTTTAAGCTGATCGACATTCTGAGCGATTAATGTATTATATGTAAACGACATAAATACAAAAGCTACACTTGTTAAACATAATTTTTTCATAATGATTGTTTTTAAAGTTTATAAAATAATTGAACTGGAGTTTTGAAATTATACCCAAAGCCTTTAAAATCTTTCTGCGAGTACCATCGATGACAGACATACCAAGGGTTACTGCTATATTTTAGATTAAAATGCCCAGGCACCATTTCCGGACAATGGCTTTTGAACAAACTAACTAAAACTTAACAAAATGTTTAATAAATCTATCTCAGATGATGTTTTTCGACCGGGAATTGCAAATTAGCGCCATTTGCTTTACCCGGCTATTTAAACTATATTTTTATCATACTCATTTCTTGCGATACAAAATGAAACACCAATAAAAACCATAATTACCACGAATGATATCAAAGATGGTTTTAACGAATGAAATCCATCTCTTAAAATCTCATTTATTGACAAAAGCAGGGATTGATATCCGCCTGAAATTATGAATATTAAAACAGATATTGTACAAGCCAGGTACAGTATGAGATTCCTTTTTAAGGAGGATTCAACTATTGGTAAATTACCCAATACTTTTTCAGTGAAACCATCGTCTGCAATATCCTTTTCAATTTTCTGAAAGTTGTTTTTTAAGAATCCATCAAAATCATCAGTGTTCTTCATAATTATAATATTTTTTAAGTTTTTCTTTCGCCCTGAGAATATTAGTTTTTACTGTTCCTAAAGGCACCTGTAATATCTTTGCTATTTCACTGTGAGAATAACCTTTCTCGTAATGGAGCAGAATCACAATCTTTTCATTTTGTTTAAGAATTTTTAAGGCATTTTCCAAATCAATTGTTGAGCTCAGATCCTCATTCACTTCGGCCATGAAATCATAATCCCCGATTTCAAAAGTTTGCTTTTTTGATTTACAATAATCTTTAAATACATTATATGAAATTCGATATAGCCATGTTGAAAAATTTGCTGTTGCTTTATATGATTTCAAATAAGTATAGGCACGTATAAAAACATCCTGGGCTAAGTCATCGGCAAGAGCTTTATCACCATTTGTCAGTCTTATAAATAAACCCCGAACATCAGATTGATATTTTGTTACCAATTTGCCGTATGCCCTGTGGTCGTTGTTCAGGATGACCCTGGCAATAAGGCTCAAATCTGATGATTCAGATATCATTTAATCCTGTTAACAAATTTGTAGGAGATTAAATAAGCTATTCCGATAAGCAATGGAATTAACCCGATAGTCCAGTAGTTATTTCCTATTTCAAGAGACAACAGTACTATCAGAACACCTGTTCCAAGCGCAATCAAAATCACTCCTTTATGAAAGTCTGAACGGGCCGGGTTTGATGAAGAAGCCATTAGTTCTTTTGGTATTTCCTGTCCTTTTTCAATTAATTTTCTGATGATCAACTGATGTTCCTGAATCTTTTTGTGGTTGAAGTAGAAGGGTATGGAAATCAGGATCAGAAAAAAGAGCCAGCTCATAAATATCCATATTGAAATACTGAGTGTGGTTGGCTCAGGCTTTGCATGAAGCCTGGCTTCCTGTGCCATTTCATTTTCCTGTTCCAGTTTATCTCTGAATTTAATAATTTCAACAATGTCTTTGTTGTCAAGTTTTTTCAAAACTTCACCTGAAAGGTTCAAGTCAATTTTAACAGAATCACTTTGTCCAAAGGATTGGATTTCAAATAAAAAGCCTGCAAATAAAATTAGTAAATAAATACTTATGTTTTTCATAGCTAAGAATTTAATATTAAACATCTGTTTACTTTTACCTTAGACATGAAATCAATCGTAATTGGATTCAAAAAATGAAAATATTTTTAAATACCCGAAGGGCATAGCCGTCAACTTACGTATCCAAGCCACGAAGTGGCTTAATATGAATAACCCCCGGCGCCAGCCGGGGGTACGGCTAACCCTATGATCTCAAGCCCTGAAAGGGCTTAATATAATTGGAATTAATAAAGTAAATGAGTAATTTAGTCTTCTCTCGCTACATTATTAATTTTAATATTTTGCTACATGTCAAGCTATCGTCAACATCTGTATCACATTGTTTTCAGGACAAAGGAGAGCCTGCCAACAATCAGACAGAATAATGCTCATGAACTCTATTCTTATATTACAGGGATAACCAGGCAAAAAAATAGTCACCTGTATCGTATAAATGGAGTTGAAAATCACCTTCATATTCTTACAGATATGAATCCATCTATTGCTCCTATAGATTTTGTGAAGGACATCAAGGTATCTTCCTCAATTTGGATGAAAAGAAGCAATTTATTTCCTGCATTTAATGGATGGGCAGTTGGTTATGGTTCTTTTACCTGTTCATATATGGATATAAACAGGCTAATTGAATACATAAAGAATCAACAGGAGCATCATCAAAAAATATCATTTGAGGAAGAGTATAGAAAACTTCTCCTGGACTACGGAATAACGCCGGATGAAAAGTTTTTTCCATAACTAATATATTCAGCTCCTTCAGAGCTGGGAAGTGTTTGGTGGTCATCTACCCCTGGCTGCGCCAGGGGTTATTCATATTTGGCTCTTTCAGAGCCAGCTAGACTAAAAACGACAGAGTAAAATCAGAATTTAAAAAGATGTGTATATAGATTAGCTTCAAAAGGAGGGGAAATTTTAGTAGGGAATGACAGTTCTCTTCTTACGAAAATCACTCTTAAGTTGACGGCTATGACCCGAAGGGGGTCTATTTCAGGTTTTAAAAAAATTGGAAAATACTTTTTCCCCTCGTTTGAAGTGTTAACTATTATAAAAACTTACACTGAAGTCCACAGAGGTATCCCAAAGATTCCACAGAGCTATAATGCACGGTTAACTCTGTGGACCTCTGTGACTTTTTCCCCGCCGTAGCCCCCTGGCGAAGGCGGGCTCAGTGGAACCTCTGTGTAAGTTCTTAATTTCTTTGCAGCTATAACTCTTTTGGTTTTTTCAGAGTTTATAACGACCATCCTTTACGATACTCATATTGAAAATATTTGTTCGCTTCGGGCAGGTTTGTGATCTTCATGTTTTCTCCGTCATATTCAAGCGTTGTATTCGAGCGCTGTGTCAGAACGGCAATGTTTGTCAGCAGCATGATCTCTGTCACCTTTGATGCCCATGAAAAATCATTGGACGATTTTTTCCCGTTCATTATAGCACCTATCCAGTCTTCAAAGTTATCACCAGTTCTTTCAAGCCACGGATCGGGACCTTTGAAGCCGGGATCAGCGGGTACCAGTTCGGGCATCACTGCGTTGCCACCCATCATTATTCCTTTATCGCCGTAGAATACTGTTCCCACACGCCGGCCAGGTTCCAACTTTGCCGGCCGCTCGGGCATAAGGCCACCATCACACCATTTTACTTTAAGCGGAGGCATGTAACCGATACCGGGTGAAAAGCGTTCCGGAAATTCGTATGTTACGGTCTGGGCAAGAGGGAGATATTCATTGTTGTAAGGAGTGGAAGTGGCATGGATCTTTGTCGGGTAGTTCAGGTTCAGAGCCCACAAAGGCGCATCATATATGTGGGCTCCCATATCGCCCATTGCGCCTGTTCCATAGTCCCACAGACCACGCCATACAAAATGGCAGATCTCGGGATTGTAGGGTTTTTCAGGTGCGGGACCAAGCCAAACGTCCCAGTTAAGAGATTTGGGCACCTTTGCGGCTCCAGGCCGCTGTATGTCGCCCTGCGGCCAGTATCCAACCGGACGGTCGGTAAACATATGCACTTCCCTTATATTACCCACAACACCGGCGCGCACCCATTCCACCACCCTTCGGGTAGCTTCGCTTGCATGTCCCTGGTTGCCCATCTGTGATACAATGTTATATTCTTTTGCCAGTTCAGCAAGCTTGCGGCATTCATATATGGTTTTGGCCATCGGTTTTTCGACATAAACATGCTTCTTTTCTCTCATGAAAGCTGCTGCTATGGGAGCATGGTTATGGTCGGTCGTCGCTATCATCACGGCATCAATAGATGGCTCTTTCTCCAGCATTTCACGCCAGTCGGAGTAAACCTTCGCCTTTGGGTATCTGGCGAAAACATACCCTGCATAATCCGAATCAACATCACACAAAGCATAAATGTTGGCAAGTTTCCTGGGTTTTCTTTCCTGCGATCCGCCTCCGGCCTGCTGCGGCTGTCCTCCCTGCTGCCTTCCGCCGGTCCTCTGCTGCATCTGGGCCATACGTGCAGCACGCTCTGCCTCCTGAGCTGCGATCTGTCCCTTGCTCAACGGCTGCCCGGTCCTTGTCCGCTGAGGCCTGTTGACCTGTACATCCGGATCGCATATATTGCTTAAATCACCTGCTCCCTGTGCACCGATACCTATACCGGCAACATTTATCAGATCACTTGGCGCCTTCTGGCCGCTGCCGGCAATGACATGCCTCGGGACGATCGTAAATGCTGCCGTGGCAACACCTACCTTGCCCAGAAATTTACGTCTTGTCAGGTTCTTATTACTTTTTCATCATGCTGGTTATTGATTAATATTAACGTAAATTTATTAAAATCCTGTCGATTTTATACTTTTAATGCAAAACAGTGGATTCTCCCGGAGATTCTCCATTCTCTCCCTTTACGGGATTATTTCATAATATCTTACGTAATCAACAATGAATTCCTGAGGAAAAATTGAATCATCGATACCTGGATCTCCTTCTTTAAAATTAACCCAGAGAGCCTGGTTAAGAATTAAATACTGAGGGGCAAAAAATGGCCATTCCCCAATCCCTTCTCCTTTTGATTTGCAGGAAAAATACATCTTGTCATCCATGTAGAAATCCATCCTGTCGGTATACCATTCAACAGCAAAGACGTGAAAATCCTCAAATGGTTTTTCATATGTGATTTTGCCACCCCGGCCGGTTCCCTTAGTGTGGTTGTAATCACGGGTATGGACATTTGCAGCAACCACATCAGGATCGTGTCCCCAATATTCCATTATGTCAATTTCGCCGCATGCGGGCCAGCCTCCGGTAAGACCAAGCGTCCATATAGCCGGCCACATTCCCCTGCCCTGAGGTAGTTTTGCCCTGACCTCAATGCGTCCGTAAGTAAATTCCTTTTTGCCTCTTGTATTGATCCTGGCTGATGTATATCTTTTCACACCATCGACCTCCTCCAGACGTGTCGTAATTATCAGCTTCCCGCCTTCAACCCGGACATTTTTAAGGTCTTTAGTGTGATATTGAGGCTCGTTATTTGCTCTGGCCTTTCCCTGCTCGAAATTCCATGTGGTTTCATCCGGAAGTCCGTTTTTGTCAAACTCTTCAGCCCAGACCAGCTTCTTTGTCTGCTGAGTATTACCAGCAAAGGGCTGGCACATAGCCAGTGCGGGGGAAAGTAAGGCTATAAGGAGAAATGCTTTTTTCATAGTTGTAATTTTTTAATCAAATTTAGGTTTTTCAGAATCATATTTAAGAGGATTATCCTGAATATAACGATAGATTCTGGTAAATTCTGCCGGATTCCGTATTATATGATCGTGATATGATCGTTGCCAGCGAAAATGTTCCATTCCGGACAAATGAATTTTTTTCGATGTTGTTGTTTTGTATGCCCCCATCAATTCCGGTAATGGTTTAATTTTTACGGGAATTTGCGCCGTAGGGGCCGGTCGCGACCGGCCCCTGTCATCATCATCTGACCGGCCCCTGTCATCATCATCTGACCGGCCCCTGTCATCATCATCTGACCGGCCCCTGTCATCATCATCAGCCTCATCATCTGACCGGCCCCTGTCATCATCATCTGACCGGCCCCTGTCATCATCATCTGACCGGCCCCTGTCATCATCATCTGACCGGCCCCTGTCATCATCATCCGACCGGCCATCAACATCCAACCGGCCATCAACATCCAACCGGCCCCGGCCATTATCATCCAACCGGCCCCGTCATCCGTTATCATCCGACCGGCCCCTGTCATTTTTAATTTCAATTATTAAATGAATGTGATCGGGCATTATTATCCAAACCGGTATTGTGATATACGAATATTGTTTTTGCAACCATATGATTTGATCATCAGCGATCCTGCCATATTCATTTAATTCCATTTTACCATCTCTGATCATACCAAAACAACTATCATGACGATATGTACAAATTGTAACAAAATATACATTATCCTGAGAATAGTCATATCCCTTCAATCTCATCCTCTTTCTCCTGTTATGTAAAATTTGAAATAGCATAAAACTATAATAACATAGCTAAACCATTTTTTCCTCAAATGCCTGTTTCAGAATAGATTGCCAATTTCAGCACTGCCTGCCGGTAAATTTTTAGTTGCTGTCGTACTGTTTCGAGTTGCTGTTTTCCTTTATCTAATTTACTGAAAAGTTCTTCGATTTTTGAGACGATTTGGTGTTGAACAGGGATAGGAGGTAATGGAATAGATAAATCTGAAAAAGCCTTTGAAGATATTTCCTTAAAAGTTTTTCCACTTGCTATCATTTCTGCCTGATTTTTAGCTGCTTTTAAGTAATAGCAGAACTGATGGCAAAGGTATTTGAAAGATTTTTAAAATTTAACGTTTTACCACTTTGGCAGTAAAAAATCCATTTTTAACGACAAAAGAGTATCATTATCCCATAATTTACTGCCATAGCAGTAAATATCTGGCAAATACTTGTTATTTTAAATATAATTGACTATATTTACCGCTATAACAGTAAAAAATGATACAGTCTCAAGAATTAGCAGAAATAATCAGGATGCATCGAAAAGCAGCCAAATTAAGTCGTGACAAATTAGCAGAAATATCAGGTGTTGGTAAAACTGTGATTTACGATATTGAGAAGGGGAAGGAAACCATTCAATTGGATACCTTACGAAAGTTACTTAGTGTATTGAACATCAAAATAGAATTAACAAGTTCGCTAATGGACAATTTACGAAACATGGAAGATGAGAAAGGCTAAGATATATGTTAAAGGAGTTGGGGCAGGAACTTTGACCGAATTGCAGCAAGGGAAAGAGTATTTATTTGAATACCTTGACGGGTATGCTGGTCTTGATATTTCCCGGACGATGCCAAAAAAAATTAAGGTTTATGAGTTCGATAAATTCCCACCATTTTTCGAGGGATTATTACCCGAGGGTATTCAGCTTGAAGGGTTGTTGAAAATCAGAAAAATCGACAAAAAGGATTATTTCTCTCAATTGATTGCAGTTGGAGATGAAATTGTTGGAGTTGTTACCGTCAAAGAAATTGTAGAATGAACATATGCCCAATAACATATATACCCTGTGGTGAAAATCGTTACAGCGAAGCAGGTCTTAAACTCTTAGGCATCGGACTGAAGTCACTAAAAGATCTTGAATATACTGCCGAAGAGCAACGAAAAGAGGCTTTCACCCGTGCAGCCAAAATGTCTATTCAGGGAGTCCAGCCTAAGTTAAGTGCTTTGCTAAGCATCAAGGAGAGAAAATTCATTCTTGTAGATGTAGGCGGCAAGTATATTCTTAAACCTCAACATCAATTTTATACTCAGTTGCCCGAAAATGAAGACCTTACAATGAGGCTGGCAAACGAGATCGGTCTGGAAGTACCTGCTACATGGTTTATTATGGTCAAAGGATAACACGTTGACTTATTTCATCAAGCGGTTTGACAGGAAGGGACATAACGGTAAAGTTCCAATTGAAGATTTTGCTCAATTGGCTGGGTTAAGCAGAGATACAAAGTATGATTATAGCATGGAAAAGATCGTTAAGTTGATCCAATGTTATTGCACATTCCCAGCTATTGAAAAAATAAAATTGTTTAAACTTGTCATATTTAACTATTTAACCGGCAATGAAGATTCGCATCTTAAAAACTTTTCCATTATTACTGATGATAATCAGGTAAGGTTATCCCCTTGTTACGATTTGGTTAATTCCACAATTGAATTAAAACAACAAGATGAAGAAATTGCTTTGCCATTAAAAGGGAAGAAGAAACATCTAACCCGTAATATTCTGGTTAGTTATTTTGGGATAGAAGTATGCGAACTTACTGAAAAGAGCATTGAAAAAGTTTTGGAGACAATCTCTTTAGCAATTCCAATATGGAAGACTTTGATCGATATTAGTTTTTTATCAAAAGAGATGAAAGGCAAATATCTTGATTTAATGGATATACGTCTGACTACCCTGAATATATAATAAGTTAACCACTGGAAATCCGAACCGGGAGAACAATAAAAAGTGTCAGATGCGTGTAAGTGAATAAAATTCTGAATAATCTCTAAATCTTTTTTATTAAATTTGCCTTAAAGTTGCAGTTCGTGCTTAATTACTGTTCAATAAGAGTTTTTTTTGAGAAATAATTTCGTGTCCGGTAAGTGAAAGGAGACTTTTGACCTGAACCTGAAAACCTCTGACATATATTATTGTACTCAATATTATTGTCTAATAAAACCAAAAAAAAATGAATTCAGATGATGAGGAAGATATTGTAGATCCGAAAAAACTTCCTATTTATCGAAAAGGAAAAGAGATCCTTGATATGGTAAGTAAAATTACCGATCTTATCCCTGAGAACGATGAATACCTGAATGAAGTTAAAAGCTGCATGTTATGTGATGCGGCATTATTGACTGTAAAAGTTGCAGGTGCTGAGGCAGCTGGGTTGTATGACATCAAAATGGAAAATGCTGCAATAATACGCAAAGCAGCACGCGACCTGATGGTCCAACAGCATTCACTCGATATGTTTGGTTTTGAGTATGTTGAGTATTATCAAATGGTGAGGGACCTTATTGAAGAATACCGGCTTCTATTCATAGACTGGGTTGCAGGATTTGATAAGTGGGATTATATAATCGACCGGTGGGGACTATTTAATCCTCCGGGTATTGGCCCATTCGACAAGGATCCCGATGATGACATACCTTTTCATGGTTTTGAAGAAGATCCCGAAGAATGAAAAGTTGATCTGGATTTAATACTTTTATGCTTTATAAGAAACTGTCTGACATAATATGGAAACTGTCACAAATCAGGATCTGCAGTTAGCTTTTGATTTTGTTAAATACACAAATCGCAACATCTTTCTTACAGGAAAAGCCGGTACAGGCAAAACTACGTTCCTGCATGACCTGAAAAAATCATCCCCAAAGCGAATGATCGTTGTGGCTCCGACAGGTGTAGCTGCAATAAATGCAGGAGGGGTTACCATACATTCATTTTTTCAATTGCCTTTTCACCCATACATTCCATCGTTTTACTTATCAGAAAATAATCCTGATAATCAGGCATGATCAAAAAGATACGGCAGGTTATAAGATGAGTCGTGAAAAGATCAATATAATCAAAAGCCTTGACCTGCTTGTTATTGATGAGATAAGTATGGTAAGGGCAGATACACTCGATGCCATTGATTATGCGTTGAGGAGATACAAAATCCATCATCTTCCATTTGGCGGTGTCCAGTTGCTGATGATCGGTGATCTTCAACAGCTTGCTCCGGTTGTCAAAGACGAAGACAGGGAGATACTTAAAAAATATTATGATTCATATTTTTTCTTCGGAAGCCGGGCACTCTGCAGCACCGATTACGTAACTATTGAGCTGAAACATATCTACAGGCAAAATGATCAGGTTTTTATTAACCTGCTTAATAAAATCCGTGACAATCATGTGGATTCAGAGGTGCTTAGCCGAACTTAATAAAAGATATATTCCTGATTTTGACCCTGATTCCGATGGGGGATATATTACTCTTACTACTCACAATTATCAGGCTCAGATTCTGAATGATTCAAAGCTTGAGAAACTTCCCGGCAGACCTCATTCCTTTAAAGCCACTATTAAGGATGAATTTCCGGAGTTTTCCTACCCTACTGCCAGTGAGCTGATTCTGAAGGTAGGTGCCCAGGTTATGTTTGTAAAGAATGATCTTTCGCGCGATAAGCTTTTCTTTAACGGGAAAATAGGGAAAGTAGAATCTTTTGAGGATGATATCATTGTGGTTAAGTGTCCTGACGACGATTTCCCCATCAGGGTAGAGATGGCGGAATGGCAAAACATGAAATATACTCTCGATGACGAGACCAAAGAGATCCAGGAGACAGTAATCGGAACATTTACACAATACCCTCTCAAGCTGGCCTGGGCAATAACAATTCATAAGAGCCAGGGACTTACTTTTGACAGAGCTGTTATTGATGCATGTGCTGCTTTTGCCCATGGACAGGTGTATGTGGCTCTCAGCCGGTGCCGTACTCTGAACGGACTTGTACTAAGCACCCGGATCAATCAACGAAGCATAATCGACGATCCCTCAATTTCTGACTTTGTTAATGAAACAGAAAAAAATCAACCCGACGAAAAGCAACTGGCAGAGTCGAAAAAAGCTTACCAGCAGATGCTGCTGACAGAACTTTTCGATTTTACTTCCCTTACACGTAACCTCAATTATTGTCTTAAGGTTGTCAATGAGCACCATGACAGCATTTTGGGAAATCCTCAGGGAATGCTCGAAAATGCTTTAACCGGCATCAGGACAGACCTTATTGAAGTATCCGAAAAATTCCGGCCTCAATTGAATGGACTTTTAAACGGAGAAATTGATGCTGAATCAAATATTCTTCTGCAGGAACGGGTAAAAAAAGCATGCGAATTCTTTTCGGTTAAACTTGAAGCCGCTCTGAAAGAAATTCTGACCGGTTTTTCAGTGGAAACAGATAATAAAACAGTCCGCAAATCAGTTTCTGAGGCTCTGGAGCGCATAAGAAAGGAGGGTGTCATAAAGTTAGCCTGCCTTAATAGCTGTCAGATCTGGTTTTACGATCAGTAAATATCTCGATGCCAAAGCCAAATCGGCCATTGATATTCCTGCAGTCAAATCTCATTCTGCAAAATCTGTGGAAGATACTTCAGGAATTATTCAACATCCTGCATTGTTCCGCCAGCTAAAAGAATGGCGCAATATAAAAGCCAGGGAAATGAATCTTCCGCATTACATGATAATACCCCAAAAAACAATGGTTACACTGGCCAATTTTATACCTCAGTCCCTGCCTGCTCTTAAACTGGTAAAAGGTATGGGAAAGAAGAAATCAGAGAAATTCGGGGAAGAGCTTTTAAATATTATTATTTCATATTGCAAAAAAGAAAAGATTGAACCACCTGTTGAAAAATTAACTGAGGAAAAGATTCCAAAAAAAATTAAGGAAGAAACAAAGAAAATAAGTTATGATCTTTTTAAGGCAGGTAAAGCAATTTCACAAATAGCAGAGGAGAGAAAGCTGAGTATAACTACTATCGAAGCTCATCTGGCATATTATGTTGGTACAGGCGAAATTCCGATAAATAAATTTGTTTCACAGGAAATGACAGACCTTATCGCGAGTCATTTTGAAGGAAACGACGATCTTAAAATGGGACCTGTAAAAGCTTGCTCTGGGAGAAAAGGTGTCATGGAGCGACATCAGGTTTGTAATAAACCATATTAAGTTCATTAGAAAATCTAAAAATGAAAGTGGCTAGAGAGCCTAAAGTGCCTGGAGTACCTCAATAGGTAAAATAAACTATGTTTGCAAAATCACTTTTGCATGTAATTGTGTCTGTGAAAATGTCAGAAGTCAGGATGAAGCGGCTTAGCATAACTGGCTTGCAACAAATGAATAAGGGATCCCTCATTCGCCTTTTCCCTTCGCAGGATCCCCTGATACCTCTCCGACTGCAGAAATAGCAAATAGCTCCCTGGCATCATTCCTCAAAAAGTGGAATTTATTACCGCACTAAATGTCAGAAGTCAGGATGAAGGGGCTTAGCATAACTGGCTTGCAACAAATGAATAAGGGATCCCTCATTCGCCTTTTCCCTTCGCACAAGCCCACCCTTAGGCTCATTCGGGATGACAGTTTGCCAGGAGGGGTGGGGGGAAGAAGCGGCGATTCGCAGCGAGATGCGCTACTTAGTCAAAATGCTGTTTGCGAATCGCCGCTTCTTCCCAAAACCACCACCATAGCGGTGTCATCCCGAATCCCGCCCAAGCGGGATGAGGGATCCCCTGATACCCCTCCGACTGCAGAAATAGCAAATAGCTCCCTGGCATCATTCCTCAAAAAGTGGAATTTATTACCGCACTAAATGTCAGAAGTCAGGATGAAGCGGCTTAGCATAACTGGCTTGCAACAAATGAATAAGAGATCCCTCATTCGCCTTTTCCCTTCGCACAAGCCCACCCTCAGGCTCATTCGGGATGACCGTTTGCCAGGAGGGGTGGGGGGAAGAAGCGGCGATTCGCAGCGAGATGCCCTACTTTGTCAAAATGCTGTTTGCGAATCGCCACTTCTTCCCAAAACCACCACCATAGCGGTGTCATCCCGAATCCCGCCCAAGCGGGATGAGGGATCCCCTGATACCTCTCCGACTGCAGAAATAGCAAATAGCTCCCTGGCATCATTCCTCAAAAAGTGGAATTTATTACCGCACTAAATGTCAGAAGTCAGGATGAAGGGGCTTAGCATAACTGGCTTGCAACAAATGAATAAGGGATCCCTCATTCGCCTTTTCCCTTCGCACAAGCCCACCCTTAGGCTCATTCGGGATGACAGTTTGCCAGGAGGGGTGGGGGGAAGAAGCGGCGATTCGCAGCGAGATGCGCTACTTAGTCAAAATGCTGTTTGCGAATCGCCGCTTCTTCCCAAAACCACCACCATAGCGGTGTCATCCCGAATCCCGCCCAAGCGGGATGAGGGATCCCCTGATACCCCTCCGACTGCAGAAATAGCAAATAGCTCCCTGGCATCATTCCTCAAAAAGTGGAATTTATTACCGCACTAAATGTCAGAAGTCAGGATGAAGGGGCTTAGCATAACTGGCTTGCAACAAATGAAGAAGAGATCCCTCATTCGCCTTTTCCCTTCGCACAAGCCCACCCTCAGGCTCATTCGGGATGACCGTTTGCCTTGAGGAGTGGGGGGTAGAATGTGTCCCGTTCTCTCATATAAAGTGCCTAAAGTGCCTGGAGTACCTCAATAGGTAAAATAAACTATGTTTGCAAAATCTCTTTTGCATGTAATTGTGTCAGTGAATTCCTTTCTCTTTCCGTCCCGGTACAAATCCCAATTTAATTCAGTCTTTTTGTCTGCAAAAACTTTAGTATATATTGCAGAATTAACATTTCCACCTATCCACATTAAGTCTCTGCCTGATATAAATCCAAAGGAGTTACTTGTTTTTCCATAGTTATATATTTGATAGGGATATAAAGACAAACCATAAACTCCATCCGATTCCCAAATCAAACGGAGGGTATCGCAAACAGGTGTTCTGCTTTTTCTATTTATTTTTATGGTAAGATCAGCAAATTTGCTTAAGGGAAAGAATAGACATTTTGCATTTCTTTTAAGGCCGAAGAGTGTCATTTTATTGATCGTGACTGGATATTCTGAATTACCGATAAAACAAAAATTATAGTCATAGACACCTTTGATTTTTCTTAATGAATATGTAAAACAACCTGAGCTGTCAGTTGAGAATTGACCAGCTTCGATTGGTACTGATTTATTATTGCTATTTATTACTCCCTGAACAATTATGTTTTTCCAGGGAATTCCCGTTTTTGTGTTTTGCTCAATAACTTTACCTTTTATTAACAGGGTTCCTTCGGTATTAAGACACCCTGTTGACATTCCCGATGCGAAAGCAGTGAAAATAAAGAACTTAGTGACTGAATTCGTTTTTAGCATATCGGGTAGTTTAAAAGATAAATTCCCTTTGCCCAGCCTTCGCCTCCCTCTGGTCGGCTATGGCTGGCGAAGCCTTTGCCCAGCCTTCGCCTCCCAATGGTCGGCTTTGGCTGGCGATGCCTGTGCCCTGAACCTTTTCCTACTCATACCTCAGCGCCTCGACCGGATTTTTCCATGCTGCCCTCCAACTCTGCCAACTCACTGTCAGCAATGCCACAAACAGGGCCGCAGCTCCTGCCGCAGCAAATACCCACCAGCTGATTGTTGTCTTATATGCGAAGTTCTGCAGCCATCTATTCATGGCATACCATGCAACCGGGCATGCAATTATAATTGAGATCATTACCCATATAATATATTCTCCTGACAACAGGGAGAATATTTCAACGGACTTTGCCCCGTTAATTTTCCTTATCCCTATCTCTTTTGTCCTGCGCTCTGTCATAAATGATGATAATCCGATAAGACCGAGACATGAAATGATGATTGCCAGAAGAGAAAAATAACCAAATATTTTGCCCATCCTTTTCTCCGTCAGGTAAAGTTTGTCAAAATCATCATCAAGAAAATGAAAATACAATGGATTAGGGTTATTAAATGATTTATAGGTTTTGTTAACAGATTCAACAACTGAAAGTATTTTATCTGGTTTCATTCTGATATAGAAATTGTTACATGACTCTAATCCCATAATAAGCGGTTCAATTCTGGTATGTAATGATCTGAAGTGAAAATCTTTTACTACTCCGATAATTGTAAATTCCGATCCGTCCCGGGATGATAATATTTCACCAATGGGATTTTTAAAACCCATTATTTTAGCTGCTTCCTCATTGATCACTACTGCAGTTTTATCTGTTGAAAATTCGGAGGACAAAAAGCGTCCCTCCTTAAGCTGAAGCTGAAAGGTTTTAGCATAATCCTCGTCAGCACCAAGTCCATAAAATAAAACGTCATCACCTTCCTTTTTTCCTGTCCATTTAAGACCCGACCAGGTACCCTCAACATTGACAGGATTATGGTGTGCTCTTGTTATACTCACGATATCAGGATTGTTGCTGAGCTCTTTTTTAAAAGTCTCCAGTTGAGGATCTCCGGGGTTTGTATCGAATAAAAAATAACCGATATTTTCTTTATTATATCCAAGGTTCTTATTTTGCATATAGCTAAGTTGGTTTCTTACAATTAAAGTGCAGATGACAAGCAGGATAGGCAATGAAAACTGGAAAATAACCAGGACTCTTCTGAATGCTGCTTTACCCGGATTTTTATTAACAATTCCCCTCATTGTATCCAGTGGCTTTAAAGAAGACAGAAAGAATGCCGGATAAGAACCGGCCACTAAACCGCAAAACAATACAACGCTGATTAAACCAATATATAAACCTGCACTTTGATAGTTTACAGACAACTGCTTCCCTATGAAATTATTATAGTCAGGCAATAACAGTTCAACAAAAATCATGGCAATTACATTGGCCACCAATACAATCAACATAGCTTCTCCCAGGAACTGGACTACTATTTTTCGTTTGTTTGCGCCTGCCACTTTACGTATACCAATTTCCCTTGACCTCCTGGCTGATTGCGCTGTAGAAAGGTTCATAAAATTGATACAGGCAATAAGGAGAATAAAAACAGCTATGAGGCTCAAAATCCTGACATCAGTAATATCACCGTGGCCACTAATATCATATGCATATTTTTGTGAAGAAAATAAATGTATCTTTTTGATGTTTTGAAGGAAAATCTTCGAATTCGCTCCTTTTTTATTCTTATTAACAAAATCAATGATTTTTTTATCAACTATTTTACTGTCTGTTCCTTTTTGCAGTTCAATATAATTATAACATCGATAGCCCCAGTCATTTACGGGAGCTCCTATTTGTTTCAGGAACTCAGAAGGGAATAAAATATCAAACTCTATATGACTATTATGCGGCAAACTCTTCGCAATTCCAGTGATTGTGAATACCCAACTTGCTGAGGACAGTGTTTTACCAACCGGATCTTCGTTATTGAAATATTTGTCTGCCAGATTTTCCGTAATGACGATATTGTAAGGTCCATTTAAAGCGCTTTTGATATCTCCGCGAACAAACTTGATATTAAACATATTTAAAAACTCCGGATCTACTATAGCAATCTTTGCTTCTATAAATTCTTTCCCTTTTTGTATTGGAAATTGAGGATTTGAGTATCTCGCAGATCTGATTATTTCAGGATATTCTTCTTTAAGAGCGGTGGCTAGTATACCCGGAGATACTGCAAACTGAGAGACTTCTCCTCCGGAAAAATATTGCTTTTCGATCACACGGTACAAATCATCAGCGTTTTCAAAATGTCTGTCGTAGCTCCATTCATCCTGTACCCATAAAAGAATTAAAATTGCGCAGGTCATGCCTATTGCCATACCACTGATATTCAAGATTGAATACGTGGAATGCCTTTTGATATTTCGAAAGGCGATTTTTATGTAATTCCTAAGCATTAGTTGTAACGTTGTAACGTTGTAACGTTGTATAATTGTAACGTTGTACAGTTTTAAAGTTGTTCTGTTATATTGTTGAATTGTTGAATTGTTGTATTGCTTATTATCCCTCAGTTTCCAATTCCCTCATCTACTTTCTTTTTTAAGTCCGTCTTGCTCACTTTTATCTTTTAACTTTTGTCTTTTGTCTTGATTTAACCCTGTGCCCAGCCTTCGCCTCCCTCTGGTCGGCTATGGCTGGCGAAGCCTGCGGCCCCACCTTCGCCTCCCTTCGGTCAGCTTCGGTGGGCAAAGCCTGTGCCCTGTGCCTTTTCCTACTCATACCTCAACGCTTCAACCGGATTCTTACTTGCTGCTTTATACGTTTGAAAACCTACTGCCAGTATCGCTATAACCATTCCCAAAACACCTGACAATGCAAATACCCACCAGCCTATGTTTGTCCGGTAAGCAAAATTTCGCAGCCATATGTTCACAACATACCAGGCAATTGGACTTGCAATAATAAATGAGATAATCGCCAGTATGAAATATTCTTTCGACAACAGGAAGAATATTTCAAATGATTTTGCCCCGTGCGCTTTCCTTATCCCAATCTCTTTTGTCCTGCGAACAGTCATAAAGGTAGATAGTCCAATAAGCCCGAGACATGAAATAATAATTGCCAGGAAAGATAAATAACCCAGGAGAATACCTGCTGTCTGTTCTACTATGTATGTTCTATCATAATCATCTTTGAGAAATCCAATATCCAGAGTGTTGTCAAGATTATATGGTTTAAAAATTTTTCTGATATAATTTAATGTGGAAGTGATATGATCAGGTTTCATTCTTATATAACAAGTACCACCAGGTGCAGACGGAGGTATGGGTATTATTACAAGCGGCTCAATTGCAAATTGTAACGATTTAAAGTGAAAATTTCTCACTACTCCAATTATGCTGAATTTCAATCCATTTTTATCTGATATTACTTCCCCGATCGGATTCCTGAAACCCATGATTTCTGCTGCTTTTTCATTGATCACAACCACAGTGGTATCAGTTGAAAATTCATTCGTAGATAAAAAACTTCCCTCCTTAAGCTCAAGTTGAAAGGTTTTGGCATAATCCTTGTCAGTATTCAGAACACTAAATAAAATATCATCCCTTCTTTTCCCTCTCCAGTTTACGCCCCTTACAGCTGACCAATTATTGAGAACATACTGCTGGCCAGTAATTGTTACACTCACAATATCAGGATTGTTATTGAGTTCATTTTTTAAGGTTTCCCGTTGTATCGCATTAGTGAATCCAAAATATACTATATTATCAAGATTAAGACCAAGGTTCTTGTTTTGTATATATTTGAGCTGGTTTCTGACAATTAAAGTGCATATGATAAGCAGGAAAGAGAGTGAGAACTGGAAAATGACCAGAACTCTTCTGAATCGTACGTTACCGGGTTTTTTATTAGATAACACCCTTTATGGTATCCAATGGTTTTAAAGAAGACAAATAGAATGCCGGATAACTTCCGGCCAATAATACCGCAAAACAATACAACGGTGATTAAACCAATATATAAACCGACACTTTGATAGTTGACATCCACCTTAGTATTTCCATGATACATAATATTGTTAAAGCCGGGCAAAAGCAATTCAACAAGTATCATGGCAATTACATGGGCCACAAATATAATCAACAGAGATTCCCCTAAAAACTGGAAGATTATTTTTCGTTTGTTTGCCCCTGCTACTTTACGTACCCCGATTTCCTTAGCCCTCCTGGATGATTGTGCGGTGGAAAGGTTCATAAAGTTGATACAGGCAATAGTGAGAATTAAAAACAGCAATCAGGCTCAGCAAGTCTGACATAGGTAATATCTGCCAAGGTAGCAAAGATATCGCCGGCATATTTTCCGGAAGAATACAAATGAATTTTCTTTATGTTTTGAAGGAAAATTTCAGCATTTAATCCTTTCTTATTTCTTTGTATAATACCTTTAATTTTATCTTCAACTAATTTATTATCTGCTCCTTCGTTAAGTTCAATGAAGGAGGTGCCGGAAACATACATCCAATCATTTTTTAGTCCTGCCTTCGATTCAGGTGTCGTTAAAAACTCAAAAGGAAGCATAAGACCGAATTGGACTAGACTATTATGCGGCATACTCTTAACAACTGCCAGTAACTGTTAATACGGTACCCATACATGTCAATGTTTTACCAACCGGATCTTCGTCAGCGAAATATTTGTGTGCAATTTCTTCTGTAATAATAAGATTGTGAGGTCCGGTCAAAGCGCTATTTCTGTCACCGCGGATAAACTCAATATTGAACATTTCAAAAAAGTCCTTGTCGACAAAGGAAAACTCTTCATTTATAAATTCATCCCCTTTTGGTAATGCCATTTTATATGTCAGGTATCTGGAAGACCTTATGATTTCAGGATATTCTTCTTTCAATGCAGCCGCCAGCGGAACAGGTGCAAAAGCTTCCTGAACAAATCTTCCATCGTTATAAGTATGGTTTTCAAGTACTCGATATAAACGATCACCATTTTTATGGAATCTGTCCCAACTTATTTCATACTGTACCCAGAAGAGCAGTAAAAGTGCACCTGCCATTCCAATGGCCATCCCGCTTATATTCAGAATTGAGAATGTGTGAATTCCTTTTGATATTCCGAAGGACTATTTTGAAGTAGTTCCTGATCATATTAGTTACAATTTAAGAATTTCAACTGTAATTTTCAATTACCATACCATTATTTATTACTTTCTGAAAATTAGTTATTTAAGTATATTAACTTATAATAATATTATTTATATTTGTCTAATATAAGGACATATAATGTCCATATATATAGACACGGAAATATTTATTGTAAATTCTTTGCGACCTTTGCGGTTAATGGATTATCAACTTTTAATCATTGGTAAATAAAGATGACAAAATGAATGGCAAATTACTGATTGTTGACGATCATAAACAGGTTTTAAAAGCATTGATTCAGTTGCTTGAACCTGAATTTGACAGTATTACAGGCATATCAAATCCTAATCAGATCATCAGTTATATAAACAAGGAGGAGTTTGATGTTATCTTATTGGACATGAACTTTTCAGCCGGTGTCAATACAGGCAATGAAGGTATATACTGGCTCAATCGTATATTAAAATCAGATCCCTTGGCCGCTGTGGTTATGATAACTGCTTATTCCGATGTTAATCTGGCTGTAAGGGCTATAAAAGAAGGCGCCACTGATTTTGTAGTAAAGCCATGGGACAATAATAAACTTATTACCACCATGCAGGCAGCATTTAAACTCAGGCAATCAAAGATTGAGAATAAAAAGCTTCGCGACAGGCAAAAACAGATAAACAAAGGAATTATTAAACAATATGGTCCTTTGATTGGGAAATCACAGGCAATGGAAAATGTATTGCAGGTAATGAACAAGGTAGCCAGGACAGATGCAAATGTTTTAGTCATCGGCGAGAATGGGACCGGAAAAGAATTAATTGTAAAAGAAATCCATAATAATTCGCGCAGAGCCGATGAAGTCTTTATCAGCATTGACATAGGCACAATTACCGAAACATTATTTGAGAGTGAGATGTTCGGGCATATTAAAGGGGCATTTACCGATGCCAGAGAAGATAAAACCGGGTGGTTTGAGACGGCTTCAGGCGGCACCTTGTTTTTGGATGAAATAGGCAATCTTTCTCTTACTATGCAATCAAAACTGCTTACAGCCATTCAAAACCGGGTAATATATAAGGTTGGCTCAAAAACGCCAATCCCTTTTGATATACGACTTGTCTGTGCAACAAATAAAAATCTGGAAGAAATGGTCTCAAAGAATCTTTTTCGCGAAGATTTATATTACCGGATTAACACAATTGTGATTGAAATTCCTCCTTTGCGTGACCGGGGTGAAGATATCGTTTTGCTTGCAGAGCATTTCCTGAAGGAGTATGCAAATAAATACGAGAAATTCCATTTGAAATTCAGCAGCAAAACCCTCGACAAACTCATGAAATATAACTGGCCGGGAAATGTGAGGGAGTTACGTCATACAATTGAAAAAGCAGTAATATTATGTGATTCTGATATTTTAATGCCTGAAGATTTTATAATCTCGCATTCAACACAACAACCTTCTCTTCAGCAAAAGCCACCGACATTTGCCGAAATAGAAAAACAGGCCTTGCAAATTGCTCTGAACAACAATAATGGAAGTGTTTTAAAAGCATCAAAAGAATTGGGATTAGCGCGACAAACCATGTACAACAAAATGCAAAAGTATAACCTTTAGAAAACTATAAACATGGTATTAAATAAATTCTTCATCAATGTACTTATCCGGGTAACTTTAATTGTATTATCCTGTGTAGCATTAGGAATAATATTACAACATCTTGACCGGGGATACTATTATACATTGACAGGTATTATTTTTCTGATATGTATTACAAACCTGGTTGCTGGTAAATCAGGTTAATAAAACAAATGCAGATCTGGAAAAATTCTTTTCATCGGTTCAGGATCATGACTCATCCGTTCGGTTTTCTGAAAATACAAAGAATAGCTCATTCAGAAAATTACATGACAGAATGAATAATTTAAATACAATCATTCAGAATGTTAAAATTGAAAATGAGAGAACAAGCCATTTCTTACAAAGTGTGGTTGACCATGTTGATATTGGACTATTATCATTTGATATGAATGGCACGATAGGAATTTATAACAGGGCTGCAAAAAGGTATTTAAACGTTCAACAACCCTGGCAACTATCCTCTTTAAAAACTATGAATGATGAAATATTTAAAATTATTAATACTATAAAACCAGGGCAGGAGATATTGCATAAAATGAAAATAGACAATCTTTTACAAAGTATTTTAGTAAAAGCCACTGAACTGAAATTTGAAAGCAATGTAATAAAACTGGTTTCTTTTCAGGATATTACCAATGAACTCGATAAAAAAGAATTGGATTCCTGGAAAAGATTAATCCGGGTGTTAACCCATGAAATCATGAATTCCATAAGTCCGATTACCTCTCTTACAACAGTGATTTCAGGGTATTTTAAAAAGAAGGACGATGAAATCCCGGTTCCATCTGGAAAAAATTGATCATCAAATAATTTCTAAAACACTTTCCGGATTGAATACCATTGAAGAAACAGGAAAAGGATTATTGGATTTTGTTGATAAATACAGAAGCTTAACATCATTGCCAAAACCTAATTTAAGCAAATTCACTGTTGATAGTCTGTTCCGGAAATGCAAACTCCTCATGGAATCAAATATTTCAAATAACATAAAAATTATTGCAAGTGTTTATCCTGAAGATATTGCAATAGATAGCAGACTATGCCCAGGTTGAACAAATTCTTATTAATTTAATAAAAAACGCTATTGAAGCTTTATCCGATAAGAAGAATGGAACAATTCACCTGAAAGCATTCTATGCCGATGATGGTACATTAATTCAGGTTGAAGATAATGGAATTGGAATATCCGGTGATATCATTGAAGATATTTTTGTGCCATTTTATACAACCAAAGAAAATGGTTCAGGAATAGGATTAAGCCTGTCAAAGCAAATAATGCAAAATCATGATGGCACAATTTCAGTGAACTCTGCTCCGGATAAGGGATCTAAGTTTACCTTAAAATTTCAATCCTGACTATCCACAGACATTCATTGGTACATTGACAAATCCTTAATTTTCCTTCGAGGGAGGTCTTCAGGGCATGCGCACGGCAATACCCGACAAAAGAAAATAAATGGTTCTGTAAATCAAATATTTACACAGCCATTTTCGTTAGTAATACAAAAAGCAGACAAAATACTTCTCACAATTCCGAATTAAGCAAGATTTTCTCTATTCACAGCAGGGTGCTAACGCCTGCTTCAAAAGGGGATTCATTTTTCAGACAGAGGGGTTGGTGAGATGAAAAGTATTTTTACTTTAATATTATTGAAAGTGTCTTTCGTAAAACCTGATGTGATGAATTCAACTTTTCGTATTGTCTTTCTGGTCCTGATTGTGATCTTTAATAAGGCTGAAGCACAAAAAGCCGTTTATACAACCAACAGTGGTATGACTTTAGGCTTCGGAGTGGGAGCTGCTTACCAACAGTCGGACATGGCCAATTCAAGAGGAGGCGGATTCGACTTTTCTCTCGGAAGCTATTTATATAAAAAGGAGAATGCGTTATTATCAGTTGACTGGAAATTCCGGTTCCTGGCAGGGGAGAACAGAGCTTATGATCACAGGATCAATACCGATGGCACTTACAGCAATATCAGTTATGGCTTTTTCAATTACGATCTGGAACTTGGTCTGGCTCTGAACCGTCTGAGGGAAAGAACCAGAATCCTGATATCGGGTTTTGCCGGCCTTGGAATAACGCATGGAATTACTTCCACCGACCTTCTGGATGCCAATGGAAATCCTTATGATTTCGGTGTAATAGATCCAAACCTTGTGAGGAAACAGGTTTATGCAGACCTGCTGAATCTGTCGGACAACAAATTCGAGACAAAGCTTGCCGGCAAAGCAGCAGTAATGCCAACACTCGGAATATATCTGGGTTACCAGTTTTCACGAAGTTTCTCAATTGGCATTGAACATAAAATAAACTTCTCTCTTACTGAGTATAACAGTTTAACCGGCATTGACATTGATAATAAAATTATGGTGGATTCCAAAAAAGACAGGAACCATTATACCTCACTCGGCTTCAAATGGATCCTCGGAGGTGGAGCTTCACGCTCAGTTCGCAGGAATACCGGTACTGTCGTATACACACCTGTAACAACAAATAACCACAACACAGTTAAGCAGGTCACCAATCAAAATACTGTAATATCTGTCCCCCCTCCTGCTGTAGAGATCATATCTCCTTCAGGCAACACATATTCAACTACCACAGGTAGCCTTGATATTTCTGCCAGGGTAAACAACGTAAGAGGTAAACAGGATATTCATGTAGTTCTGAATGAAAAAAACATCGTTTTCGAATATAATCCGTTAAATGGAAATGTAATTTCAGGATTAACACTCACAGAAGGTAAAAACATCCTGGTAATTACCGGTTCAAACGAAGCCGGCAGCAACAGGGACGATCTGATCATCAACTGGAATAAACCAGTAGGGATTGCTCTGCCGGTTGTAAAATTCATAGATCCGGCTTCCCCGGTAACTGTTGAGAAAAATATATTCTCAATAAGTGTGCAGACAAGAAACGTTAAAGCCTGGCAGGATGTTACTGTAACGGTTAACGGAACAAATACAAGCAATTTCAACTTCAGTCCTGATGGGATTGTAACAACAAACATTCCTTTGAAGGAAGGGGAGAACAAAGTGGAGGTCAGAGGAAAGAATGAATCCGGTATTGCATCAGATTTAATGACAATTAAATATACAAAACCTGTAAAAGATGTTCTTCCACCCTGTCTTCCACCTGTTCTCAAAATGATAGAACCGGCTCAGAATGAGTCATTAACTGACAATCCATCTTGTACAATCAGGACCGAGGTTAGAAATACCGGCAGAGATCAGATTTCTATTACATTAAATGACAGGAACATAACAGACTATAAATTTACCGGCAATGAAATTATCTTTTCTGCTTCCCTGAATGCGGGACTGAACTCTTGCATTATTACAGCGACAAGCAGTTGCGGGACGCAGAAAATAACCTATTCAATATTTTACAAGCCTGCAGAGGTTGTTGTTGAGAAACCATGCCCGAAACCCGGTATTAATTTCAGTATTTCAGCCATTAGCAGGGAAGATGCAACACACGAGCTGAAAGGAACAGTCAGCAACGTGAGGAACAGGAGTGATATTTTTGTTACGGTTAACGATAAGCCTTATGGCGCATTTACATTTGTTCCTAACACAGGAGAAATAAGTACGGTATTTAAGTTCGATCCGGGGTCATATACAGTCAGAGTAGCTGTTAAAAACGATTGCGGTCAGGATGAATATTCTAAGATAGTTATTGATGAGGAGAAGCCATGCGGAATAAGGGTCAATCCCGGTAATTCATCGTGGGAGTTTTGCCTCGTTACCCCATCGGATACAATAAGCAGGGAAACATTGACAAACCGTAACTTCAGGTATTCAGGTCCGGCCAGCAGCCTGTTCTTTATGCCTGTTGCCGGAGGAGGTGATGCTGTTGTGAAAGGTAAGCAATATACTCTCCGACCCGGGCAATACTATCTTTTCACCGGGAACCTGACTGTTACGATAAGCACAAAAAATCCAGGTTCTATGGGACAATGGTCAGTATGTATTATTGCCGACAGGGAACCTTTGTCCGGCAATGGCAACAACAGACCTCAAAGTCCATGCGAAGGAAAGGGCCATCGCACGGGCCACGTCACCCGCATTTGATTGGTTAATCTGACCATTCCTGAGGTTCACGATCCCAGCGGTGTTTCCTGAGCTCATTTATCAGCTTTTTGTCAAGAAGACCTGCGTCGCTTGACCCGAGGCTGGTTTTGACATGCTCCGGTTTCCTCATTCCGGGAATTATTGTACTGACTGCCGGTTCTCCCAGAATAAACCTCAGTGCCATCTCCGGCATCTTAATTCCCCTGGGTAACAATGGTTTCAATGCATCTACGTGATCAATAGTAGGGATCAGGTTTTCGGGTACAAAATAGTTGTTTCTCCAGTCGCCGTTAGGCCATTTGCTGTTTTTTGTAAGAGTCCCGGTCAGAGAGCCTTCATCAAACGGCACTCTGGCGATGACACCAACATTCATTTCCATGCATGCAGGAAAAAGTTCATCCTCGGGATTCTGATCAAATATATTGTAAATCACCTGAACAGAATCAATCAATCCACTCTTCACAGCCTTAATCCCGTTCCACGGTTCCCACCTGTTGATGCTGACCCCTATTGCATGGAACAATCCCTGTTCCTTCAGGTCGATCATCTTTTTTATTCCGCGGGCATCTTCCAGCCATTTGTCTTCCCAGGTATGAAACTGTATCAGGTCAAAGGAATCGAGACCTGAATTTTTCAGACTGCTTGTCACATATTTCTCAATATGCGATGGCGGAAAGCAGTCGTCGAGGGTGTATTCCCGCCTGCTTGGCCAGCTGAAGTTTTTAGGAGGTATCTTGGTAGCTGTGTATAACTTCTTATTCTTATTTGCCGTGACAAGTTTGCCAAGGAGATTTTCGCTCTTTCCCTGGCCATAAGCCCATGCAGTATCGAAGAAGTTACATCCCAGATCGACTGCAAGCTGCAGTGATTCCAATGATTCCTTATCATCCGAACCGGTCCAGCCGCCCATGCCCCACATGCCGTAGCCGATTTCACTTACATTCCAGTTTGTCCTGCCAAATTTCCTGTATTTCATATTATGATATTATAGTTTTTTGAACCAGAGATTCCTGACTCTTCCGCCCGAAACCTTAATGCCAGATATGTTTTTCTGAGCATCCCTTACAAATTCCACCTGACCGAAGAACCATTGATCGGTTGTAAAGAAATCGGTTTTGACAGGTGTCAGGACAAAATCGCTGAGCCGTTGATGGGAGGCCGTCAGTTTTCCGTTTTTAAGTACGAAGAAATAAGTCGTCCCAAGTTCCGGACTATAGAATTCACCTGTAAATTCTTCGAGGTTTACCTCTCCGGGACTAAAAGCCTTTACCCTTGGGGCTATAATCTCCTGTCCATTTATGTTTACAAGCATTTTTGTGATTGCCCCATCCGGATCCTTATTGAATGCCAGCCTGGCATTCATTTCTTTAAGAATGAATTCTGTGGGTGAGTTCTGACTTAAAGTTGTCCTCGGCAACCCCGGTGCTTCTACATACAACTTATTATCCTCCATAGAAATAATAACAATAATACCAGGTTGGAGTTCATATTGCCCGCAATAAGATTTTAAAAGCTCCTCATCGACCTTAAGCGGATTAACCTCTGAAACAGGAGCAACGGCGGGTTCTTTGGGTTTTGGTGTTATTAATTTATCCTTCAGGTAGATATCAGCGATTTTCAAAGCTATACCTGCAGTATTAAATGATGCAAAATTGCTGAAAACAACAACAGAAAATTCCTGGTCAGGAAATCTTCCAAGGAATGTACGGTATCCTGCATCGGCTCCTCCGTGACTTATAAATTTGAGACCCTTATATTTTCCGATATCCTGTCCGAGTGCATAAGAGATTGTATCCCCTTTATTCAAAATCCCCCTGGTATTCATTTCTTTAATGATTTCTTCATCTCCTGCAACAGGCTTTTCAAAATTCCTCGCCCACAGACAAAGATCTTCGACGGTTGTGAAAAGACTGGTTGCCCCGACATTGGCATAGTTCAGATTACTTTTTTTGTATCCTGAAGGTGTCTCGTAAAAGGAGTAAGCCCTGTTCTTCACGATCTTTTCATGATCATCATAAAAAAGAGTGTTCGTCATCTTAAGGGGGATAAAAATATGGTCTCTTGTAAATTCGGCAAATGTTTGTCCTGATACCCTGGCCACTACTTCAGCAAGCAGTGTGAAACCGGTATTACAGTATAAATATTCATCACCGGGATTGAAATTCAATTCTTTTTCCCTGCTCACCAGTTTCAGAATGTGCTCTTTTGTAATAACGTCATCAAGGCGCCATCCCGCCATTGCGAGCAGATTCCATTGATCGCGCATTCCGCTGGTATGATGTGCTAAATGCCGAAGTGTAATTACTTTCCCGAAATCCTGGATCTCAGGTATATACTTTCTGATATCATCGTCGAGTGAAAGCTTGCCTTCTTTCGCGAGCAAAAGAACTGAAAAAGCAGTGAACTGCTTTGAGACTGAAGCAATATGAAAAATAGTAGTGGGGGTTATGGGGACATTGTATTCAAGATTTGCACTCCCATACCCTTTTTTGAAGAGTATTTTCCCTTCCTTCTCAACTGCAATTGCAGCTCCCGGTGAATTGGGATTATCCCAGGCAGCCATGAGCTGATCCACCTGTTTTTCGGGTGTCGTACCAACGGGTTCGGTTCTTAATATCTCCAATAAGTAAGAGCCCCCTGTTTCTTCCTTATCGGTCTGATAGACTTCGAGAACGTAGCTTCCTTTTTTGTCTGAATTAAATACCACCGGTTCGGGACCGTTTTTGCCATTCGGACTGTCAAATTCACCTAACTTTTTACCGTCAGGGTCATAAACTGCAATAGTTAAGTCAATGCCATTCTGGATCAGGCTTGCGTAAACGAATTGTCTCTTGTCCAGACTTATAGTGTATTTATGTTTTTCGCCGGCTTTAAGAGTTGCGGTTATTTTTTTACCTTTTAACAACTCCGTTTGTCTGGCCGGGGTTTGCGAAATGCAGGTAAATACCGGCATTAAAACCAAAAGAAGGATAATACCGGGTCGTGGTTGAAATCGTTTCATATTGTTTAAGTTTATATTTATAAAGATAATAAAGACCTGTATTTAAATCAAATAAAACTACCAGGCAGATGCCCAAAAAAAAGAAAACCAGAATTAATTATTTGTAACTTTACTTTCATGCAGTCAGGTTCTTAAGAGATTTAGCGATATGGAAGATAAATTGCTTTATAAGATTCACATCAGAGGACGCGTTCAGGGGGTCGGGTTCAGATGGAACGCCGTAAAAGAAGCCAGAAACCAGGATATTAAAGGCTTTGTAAAAAATATGCCGGACGGGAGTGTTTATATTGAAGCTGAAGGACGGCGTGAGGATCTGAAATCTTATCTTGAATGGTGCAAAAGAGGTCCGGCTTTCGGATCCGTCGAGTCGGTTGATCTTGAGATTTGCCCACCGGTGAATTATAAGGATTTCAGTGTAGAATACTAGTGTTATTATTGCGTCAAAACTGGGTTAACACAACACTAGCTACTATTGTGTTTTGGGTGTTAGCTCTTACCTTTAAATTTTTGTTGGATTTTGAAATTATTCGCTTTAACTTTCAAGAAGTTCAGATACCCTGATTAACAAACCAGTTTAAACCCTATTTAATATGAAATCACATAAATTCACGAGGAGACAGGTCATTACTGCAGCTTCAGCAGGGATGGTGGGATCATTCCTTAACTTTTCATTCAAGCCATTCGGTATAAATAATGCCGGACAGCTGAAAAAACTGGCAATCAACGGCGGTGATAAGGTTCACCCCGGTAAATGGCCGGGATGGCCTGAATGGGACCAGTCGGCCGAACAGAGTCTGCTGGAAATGTTCCGCACTGGCAGGTGGTGGCGCGGCAGCGGTGAACATGTCGCTGAGTTTGAGAAGAAATATGCTGAGCTCATGGGAGCAAAGCGTTGCCTGGCAACGGCAAGCGGAACAACTGCCCTGATCACAGCAACGAAAGTTGCAGGTGTTGATGCCGGCGATGAAGTTCTTGTCTCACCCTATACCTTTATAGCGACATATAATGTCATTTTCTCACACAGGGCTCTGCCTGTTTTTGTTGACAGCGATCCGGAGACATTTCTCATGAACCCGAAGAAAATTGAGGAGAGGATAACTGATCGTACTGTCGCAATCGTTCCGGTTCATATCTATGGTTTACCTGTTGATATGGACAGTGTAAACAAAGTGGCAAAAAGTCATAACCTGATGGTTGTTGAAGATGCTTGCCAGGCATGGCTTGCCGAATACCGTGGGAAAAGAACCGGTACACTGGGCGATCTGGGGTGCTTCAGCTTCCAGAATTCTAAGCATCTGGCAGCAGGGGAGGGGGGCGCTATAATCGGGAATAATGATGATCTGATGGATCGCTGCCATGCTTACCATAACTGTGGAAGACCATACGGCAATATGAAGACCGGTCCCGGAAATATGTATAACGGGATGAATTACAGAATGCAGCAGTCGCAGGCTCTTATTCTTATGTCGCAGATGAAACGCATTGAAAAGGACAATGATATTCGTCTCTCAAATGCTCTCTATCTCGACAAAAAGCTTAAAGAGATACCGGGCATAGTTCCTTACAAGCTCGCAGAGGGCGCCACCCGGGCCGTATACCATCTTTATCCTTTCAGATATGTAAAAGAAGATTTCAATAATGTTCCAAGGGAGAAATTCCTTAAAGCATTAAATGCTGAAGGAATTCCTTGCGGAAGCGGTTATGGAAAACAAAACAAGGATGGTCTGATCGAGGAACAACTGACATCAAAGGGTTACAAAAGGCTGTTTCCGGAATCGAGACTGAAGCAGTGGCGTGAAGAAAATATACTTCCGGGGAATGATCAGCTTTGTGATCAGGCAGTTGCATTTACTCAAAGCATGCTGCTTGGTTCAAAGGCCGATATGGATGATATTGTGAACGCCATCACTAAAATCTACGAGAACAGGGCAGCAGTGAGCTGAAGAATTTCAAATATGAATAAAAGGGATTTCATTAAGTATTGCAGCTTACTTGCAGGCGGGACTATGTTGAACATACGATACGGAAATTCAACGTCCCTATATCCGTCCGAAAAAACAAAAAAGAGAGGCAACGGGAAGCTGACTCTTCGTTTCTCACCCTACACTCTTCAGCTAAAACATACGTTTACTCTGGCAACAAGCTCAAGAACAACCACTCCTGTAATTCTTACTGAAATTGAATATGAGGGTGTTACTGGCTATGGCGAAGCATCGATGCCTCCATACCTTGGAGAGAGTCAGGAATCTGTTACAAAATTTCTATCATTGTTAAATCTTTCACAATTCAGCGACCCTTTCCTGATAGAGGATATCGTACAATATGTTGATGGTGTGATGACCGGCAACTATGCCGCCAAAGCGTCAGTTGACATAGCTTTACATGATCTTACCGGTAAACTCCTTAAGGAACCGTGGTACAGGCTTTACGGACTTAATCCTGCCAAAACTCCCATGACCAGTTTTACGATCGGACTGGATACCCCTGAAATAATAAAACAGAAAGTAGCAGAGGCAGAACCCTACAGGGTGCTTAAGGTAAAGCTTGGCCGCGATAATGACAGGGAAATGGTAGAGGTTATCAGATCCCTGACGGATAAACCGTTATGCGTTGATGTTAACCAGGGGTGGAAAGACCGGAATTATGCCCTTGAAATGGCTAAATGGCTTGCCGGAAAGGGAGTTATATTCCTTGAACAACCGATGCCGAAAGAGCAAAGGAATGATATTGCCTGGCTTACAAAAAACAGCCCGCTGCCTGTAATTGGCGATGAAGCTATTCAGAATGCAGGTGACATTCTGGATCAGAAAGACGTTTATTCCGGTATTAATATCAAGCTTATGAAATGCGGAGGTTTAAGCGCTGCCATGAAGATGATAAATGTGGCAAAAGCCCTGGGAATGAAGGTAATGATTGGCTGCATGACTGAAACCTCATGCGCGGTAACGGCGGCTGCCCAATTATCGCCGCTGGCCGACTGGTGCGATCTTGATGGTAACCTGCTGATTAGTAATGATCCATTCGACGGATTGAAAATCGTTAACGGCAGAGTTACTTTGCCTGACAGGCCTGGAATCGGAATAATGAAATTAAGGTGAATTGCCTGAAATTAGTCCTTTTGAGTGCCTATCTCTTTATGATCTTACCTGAACTCCTTATTCCCGGAGAAATGATCTGAACCAGGTATATTCCCTTCTGAACAGGGGTCCCGTTTTCATTGCATCCATTCCATGTTACTGATTTTTCTCCCGGCGACTGGACTTCATCTACAAGGCAGATTACTTTGTTGCCTGTTACAGAATAGATATTTATTCTGACAGGCGATGTTTTATCAAGTTGATAAGAAATCAGGGTGAAATCCTTCATCGGATTCGGAGCCGTTTTCAGTACACTCCTGTTCCTGTACAGGATCTCCCCAACGCCAAGCGCATCCTGTTCTCTTACAACTGCTGTATCCTTGTCGGTTACAGTGATGTTGTCGAACCAGATCTGTTGTCCGGCTGTCGGAGAATATTCAGTTGAAATTTCGAGCTTATCGACAGCTTTCCAGTCAAAGCTTCCCTCCGGATTATACCACATGTTATTATCCCACGACCCTCTTTCAGTGAATTCTGTAAGTGGAATGTGCAGATGATGCCACCTGCGGTCGCCGGGTATCATGGTCTCATTAATTGTGATCCCCATCCTCCATGGGTGGTCCGCGGGATCAGCAGTTTTGGTATCCATGAACCGGATATCAAATTTTATGCCCGGTATATTTCCCCTGACAAGAAGATCAAGCGCATACCCCTGTCCGGTCAGCCTGCTGAGATCCTTATCGGGTTGAAAATCAAACCCTATTGCGTTATACTGACTGAAGTTGTTCCATGAAAGGCAATAATTATCATTATTGGGAAGATCGGATGAATAAAAGTCAATTTTCCCTGATGAGTAGCTTGATTCATTGATCTTTTCACCAATATAGTCCGAGTAAATTTTGAACCCTGCAGAGTCGGGTTCCAATTTAAAAGGGGTCTGTACAGGAATATTAAATCCCAAAGAATTGAGCAACGCGATATTAAGATCATGGTCAAACAACTCGTTTGAGTTTTTATTGAATAATCCAAACCCGCCCTTATAGTCCCATATTGTCCAGGGGATATTATTCGCCTGGAGGTATTCCCTGACTGCTGTGTACCAGTATGTTCTGTCCTGGGGATCGCTGTTTGGAATATAGACTCCGAATTCACCACAGAAGATCTTAACGTTCCTGGCACTTCTGAAAGCAATGGCATTGTCGATTAAGGATTGAACGAAGCTGACCTTGCCTTCGTTGGAATAGTTGTTAAAACTGCTCTCGATCCAGCTTCCCGTAAGCGAACCAGGTAAAACCGGCATACAGGCGCCGCAAAATGGGAAAGGAACACCTGACAGGGGTGCCATGGAAGGGGAGACCCACGTTGCCCCCTGATGTGTAAAAAGGAAGGGATCGTAAAAATGAAAAGTATATAACAGGTTTGTATCCTGGTAAACCGGCAGGTTCTTAAGCTCGGTATATGTATTGTATCCTGACCCTCCTATAACAATCGTGTGTTTTGTATCATATGTACGGATTGTATTTATTACCTGGTTTTGAATTGCTCCCCAGCTTGCAGTACTTATACCGTGTGGCTCATTGAGTATTTCAAAAAGGAGGTATTCCGACCTGTCTTTATAGTGCTGCGCAAGCTGTGACCAGACTTTTACAAGGATCTGGGCAATCCCTGGTGTGGTATTGCCGGCTGGATCTGAACTGTGATTATCGAGTATCAGGTAAACCTTCAGCCCTTCGCACCAGGTAACCAGGGAATCAAGAAATGAATAGAATATGGGATCAAAAGTGTATGAAGGAGCTCCGGAAGTCATGTCATGCATATTTACGGGCAGCCTTATGACATCACAACCCAGACTTTTAATATTGATGATGTCCTTCCTTGTGAATCTTGTAAATTGGATCTGACGCGCGCTTCCGGTCTGGAACCACCCTGTAAGATTTACTCCCCGGCTGAAAGGAGCCTGCGATTTTAAGCCGGTCATCGTAAATAAGCAAATCAAAACCAGCAATAACCTGTTAATCAATGTTGTTCCCTGCAATTAAGTTACTTTTTATTTATTGACAAGGTAGGTAGAAATTTTGTCTTCTCCCCCTCTCCGTATCACCCCCTCTCACCCTCTCAACCGTCACTGCTGCCCTGTGCTTTTATAAGTTCTTGTCATCGAAGAAGGTATGACTATAATAAAATCGGCGTGTCCTTTGTTTTCTTCATCCATTTTATCAATGTCATTCCCGAGAACACTGGTTATGGTAGTGATTTTTAAGCCGTTGCTATATTTATTTAGGTACCAGATTATTCCCATATACCTGTCGGAATGGTAGCTTCCGTTAAAATGAATAAGTGTTTGTGAGGGCCGCAGGTATTTTACGATTGAATTCGCCATTGTAGCATCCTTGATCGCCTGAGCCTTTGGCAGATTCTCATTTACCTTCGTCGCCATCGGTCCTGCTATTTCACTTCCCATTGAAAGCATGTCCTTGTAACATGGTAGCTCCGGGTCATATTCAACAGGGAGAGGAGCAATATAATTCAAAGCTTCGGTTGATAATTTCTTCAAGGCTTCAAAGCCGCCAGCGGCAACGACCGATGCATATCTGCGGGGTATATTGGAAGCAACGAATTTCAACCCGCTGTCTCTGGCAAAATCAAGAAGCGGCTTATAGTCAGTTTTATAATTGTTCCACAGGCGAACCTCACTTTCAAATGATGATTCTTTTATAACCCCTGTAAAATATTCATCAATAAGCAGCTGGTTATCTGTTTCGAACATCTCTGCAGCCAGAATGAGATTCTTCCCTTTTATTTCATAGATGTCCTTTGTAATTTCAAACTCAAGCCAGTGGGCAATAGGATTGTCATGAAGCTCACCAAAAAATACAACATCTGATTTCGCTGCCGCTCTTAGGATATCGCCATAATCGGCTTTCCTCCCCTCAGCGGTAAAGATTTTGTAAGCTGGTTTATCCTGTGCAAATGTCCCGATCGTTAATCCTATAAGTAAAACAGGAAGATATATTCTCATAGTGGTGGCTGGTTTATAGTAGTTATAAAATCAGAACCAAAGAAAGGGAAAAAGGTTCATGAAGCAAAAAAAGCTGCCAGGTAGGACATCTTATTTTTACCCGGTCTGCTATCTCAATCCGAACCTGTAACTGAATTTTACAAGAAATACATTATGCGGCCTGGAACCAAAAAGGTCGCCTATATCATTAAAATAGTCCATCGTACCGGTTGGGTTGGAGCCTTCGCGTGTCTGGCTCCAGACAAGATAAACAGAAGATCCGGGATTATATTCCCACCTCACAACAAGGTTTGAAAGGAATTCCTGCACACTAAAATCGGGTTTGTCAAATCTGTAGTCCTCAGCATTATCCCGATTCTCGTCTATTCTGTAATATTCATCATTAACGAGACTTATCTGGTCAGGGCTGTAAACAGAGAACCTGTCAACATAATCAGAAGCCATGCTGTTGGTAATGTATTTAAAGTCATAATACTTGCCGGAAGCAATAAAAGGCTGCCCCCAGTACTGGAGCGTCAGATCGGGTGTAAAGTTGTAATTAGCCCTCAGCGACATGCTCAATATTTTCTGATCTATGCTTGCAAAGAGATATCTGTCGAGGTTTCCGTAGGTTGTCTGATCGACGTATTGGAGTTCATTGTAAGATTTACTGTAAGAAGGACTGATGGATACAACAAGGGTGTTAATGGGCTTATAAGTAATTCCCGGGGATAAGCTCAATCCCAGTGCACCATTTTGAAACGTGCTGTTATAATTTGCATTTACGCTGAATATCAGTTTTTTGCGGTTGTCGGTATTTAAAAAAGCCCATGCGTTCAGGGATCCTGGCAGCTTCATCAGAGGACCTCCCCGGAGCATTGAGTTACTTAACTGATTAATGCTTATTTCAGAACCACCACCGGCCTGCCAGTAATTTTTGAAGTTTACATTTCCATTTATATTGCCGCCATCGGACAAATGATTTCCTGCAAAATTCCAGGTTGTATATTGATTAAGATTTAAATTTACTGACCTGTAAAATGATTTAGGTTCATATAGCCTGTATCCAACCCAGAAAACTTCGAAAAGCTGATCTGCCTCTCTGAGGTAACCCATATCATTAATCTCAAATCCGGGGGTTTTCCATAAGAGAGCTGCTATATATTGAAAACGTCCTTTGCCGGCCTTCATAAATTGCATTCTTCCTCCGCTGCCCGACAGTGAGGTGCGTGAGGAATCAAGAGAAATGTAACTTCCGGGTCTTTGAAAGTATCTTGCCGAAGAACGCTGAGCCCTTTGAATTGCAAGTTCTGTTCCATTTATCCGGCTGAATGCGGCATTTACGTTGAACATATAGGTCTTATCCCTGAAATACTGGGTAAAGTCAAATCCGCCCGAATAAGCGGCTCCCGGCAATCTGTTAATGAGGTTTTCTGACTCATCTCCCACAAGCGGGATATTTCTCATTTCCCGGTTTACCGCAGTAACCATACCACCGATAATAGTATTTCCTGAATTCAGGTCTTTCTGGATTCTCCCGACGAAGTAATTAGTAGCCGGCTCGACGGTCTGAACGGTGCGTATTCCATTGGTATCAACTTCTGCTTTTTCTTCAGCAGTAAGAGCTTCAAGAAATCCGACCGAGAGGCCATTTTTAGTTTTTCCAGTTAATTTGGCTGCTCCGATAATTGAGGTATTTATTGGTGTGTCGGTATGCCCGCCGAAATCAACTACTCCTCCCTGTGGCCTCCTCCCTATACGCCTGGAGTAGAACAGATTGTCATTACCCAATCCTCCGTCTCCTATTCCGACACCAAAATTTGTTATATTCTTTCCTTCGATGAAGAAAGGTCTTTTCTCTTCAAAAAATGTTTCATAGGCAGTAAGGTTGACAACCGAAGGATCGGCCTCGACCTGGCCGAAATCAGGGTTTACGGTCAGATCGAGAGTAAGATTATTTGTTATGCCAATTTTAGCATCCAGCCCTCCATTTAGTTTTGACCGTTTACCGGTTGCGAACGGATCGCCAGGTACAGATTTAAATCTTTCAACTCTGGCTAAAGCATAAGGGGTGACATCTAAAATTTTTCTGGGTTTAACTTGTTCAAGGCCTGTCATTTCACCCATCATATGTACTATTCCGGGAGCATCCCTCGGAATAGCCTGCCAGACGTTTGTTTCATTTTTCCTGTATAAGACCCTTATCACCTCCAAACCCCAGATCTCCCCTGAATTCTTATCGAACCTCAACTGGCTGAAGGGTATTTTCATTTCAGCAACCAGTCCTTCTTTATCTACAGAGGTCCTGACCCACCAGTTGGGATCCCACGATTGATCCTCATTCTGGCCGTCATTTGTCATCATCTCATCGTTTTTTACACCACCGGCACTTACTCCAAACCAGAATCCGGTACGGAGATCGTGATAGCTGTCAAAGATAACGGCTACCAAATCGCCATCAGTCTGGTCACGCCTTGTCAATCGTTTGACTATGCTGTCAGGGCTTGTATCTAAAGCTTTTACACCAACATAGAGATTATCATCATCGAACAGAATTTTAAACTCTGTTTTTTGTGAAGCCGGCCTGCCATTAAATGGCTCCCATTGTGTAAAACCGCCTGCCCATTCCCCTTCTTTCCATACATCCTCGCTCAGGATACCGTCGATGGCAGGTGCAACAGTTATCTTCGTTGCCTTATAATGCTTCTTTTCAGGTATCTGTCCTGTCAGGCATGAAATAATCAGGATAAAAGCAATTATGGTGACTAAAAGTCTTTTCACATGAATTTGCTTTAGATAATTATCTTTATAATGACGATCGGGAAGCCGATTCGTTGCAGCAAAAATAACAATTTGTAATAATTCTTGCTACCTTAGCCTGAAATAGATAACTTATGATAACCCGACGCTCTTTTCTTTCAAAAGCGGCAGTAACGGTTGCTGCTGCGGCTCTAACACCATCAGTTTTTGCAAAATCCGCCAGAGGTAATGCTCCCTCTGTTCTTAACGGCAAAAAAGTACTCTTTGTATGGGGAGGCTGGATGGGCCATGAACCCGACAAATGCCGCGATATCTTTGTCCCTTGGATGAGGACTGAAGGTGCCGACGTTACTGTTTCAGACACCCTCGATGCATATGTTAAGTACGACTTAAAAAAAGATTTCGACCTGATAGTGCAGACATGGACCATGGGTCAAATTGAAGCCAGTCAGGAAAAAGCACTTCTTGAGGCCATCAAAAGCGGCACAGGAATAGCAGGCTGGCATGGTGGACTGGGCGATTCGTTCAGGAACAACACAGAGTATCAGTTTATGGTTGGCGGACAATGGGTAGCTCACCCGGGCGGAGTAATTGATTACAAGGTAAATATTATTGACCACAAAGATCCGGTAACGAAAGGGCTGGCGGATTTTGATATGCATTCGGAGCAATATTATATGCATGTCGACCCGAATGTAAAAGTTCTGGCTACAACGACTTTCAATGGAAAAAATGCCGACTGGATCGATGGAAATATTATTCCTGTAACCTGGAAGAAATTTTATGGGAAAGGCAGGGTCTTTTATTCATCCCTCGGGCATGTAGCTGATGATTACAAGGTACCCCAGGCACTCGAAATCCAGAAGCGTGGCATTCTCTGGGCATGCCAGAGTAAGTATGAACCGGCAGAAGAATGGAGACAACCGGTTTATGGAATGAAAAAGAAATAACGGAAATATAAGATACAAAAAAAGGCTGCCTTAATGACAGCCTTTTTTAAGCTAAACAAACCTATTTTAATCCAAACCGATAACTTAACTTGATAAGAAATACATTATTCAGCTCATCGTTGTCCTCCCTGGTGAACATATCGCCCATGTCATTTAAATAGTTGAGGTTGCCCGAAGGATTGGAACCCCTCCTTGTCTGACTCCAGACAAAGTAAACTGTGGATCCGGGATTATACTCCCATCTTACTACAAGGTTTGAAAGGAACTCCTTGAAGTTGTAATCGTTTCTGTCAAGGTCGTAATCGGTAATACCATCCAGATTCTCATCAATACCGAAACTCTCTTCTCCGGGAACTATCTGATTGTCAGCGTACGTATGGAATCGATCTTTATACCTTTCAGCCATCGGATCGAGTATGTATTTATGGTCATAATATTTCCCTGTCGCTATAAATGGCTGGCCCCAGTATTGAAGAGTCAGATCGGGACTCAGGTTGAAGTTGACCCGTAACGAAGCGCTGATCGTTTTCTGATCAATGCTTGCAAAGACATACCTTTCGCTGTTGTTATATTTAAGATTTGTAACATATTGAAGTTCAGTGTAAGAGGTATTAAATCCGGGACCGAAAGATATTGAAAGATAGTTTGTAGGCTTATAAGATGCTGTAAGGCTTGTATAATTGCTATGGTAACTGTCCTGGAATCCATTGTTGAAGTTAGCGAAGAACTCAAAACCCAGTTTTTTGCGGTTGTCGGTTGAAAATCCAAAACGCCCGTTCGCATTTCCCGGTGTTTTCATCATCGGCCCGCCCCGCAACATACTTGCATCAAGTGATTCCATGCTTATGTTACCGCCTGTCCAGACATTCCAGAAGTTTTTCAGGGTCATGCTTGCATTGCCTTCTAATACATTAAAGATATTATCTCCTCCAAAATTAAAAACTGAGACAATATCACCATTAATATTGAACCGTCTGTAGATACCTTTTGGTTCCCACTGGTTGTAACCTGCCCAGAGAACTGAGAAGACCTGATCAGCCTGTCTGATATATCCGAGGTCGTTAAGTTCAAATCCGGGCGATTTCCATATTACAACACCCATCAGATTAAGATGGCCGTTATTCTTTGCAATCATCATTCTTCCTCCTGTTCCGGCAAGCGAAGTCCGGTTGGAATCGAGACGTGCATAGTCTTTATCAGGACGCTGGAAATAACGGGCAGATGACTCCTGTGTGTTTTTGATGGCTTCTTTTGTACCGTTTACCTGACTGAAAGCAGCGTTGAGGCTGAACATCCAGTTTTTATCCTTAAAGTATTGTGTGAAATCTATTCCGCCGGTGTAGGCACTTTTGTGCATAAAACTGCCGAGATTTGCGTCAAGGTTCCGGTTTGTGCTTGTCATAATGCCTCCGATTATTGTTTTCCCGCCATGGAAATCTTTTTGTACCCTGCCAACTAAATAGTTTGTAAGAGGTTCTACTGTTTCGTACGACCTTTCACCGTTTTTATCAATCTCGGCTTTCTCCTCGGCTGTTACGCCTTCAACAAAACCAACCGAAAGGCCGTTCTGGGTTTTTCCGGTGAGCTTCGCAGCACCAAGAATGTTGGTGTACCTTGGCACATCTGAATACCATCCTTCTTCAAGTTCAGGATCTCCCTGTGGTCTGCGGCCAATGCGTCTTGAATAGAAAAGGTTGTCATTGCCGACATCACCGTCCCCTATGCCAAGATTAAAATTTGTAATGTTATTTCCTTCGATGAAGAACGGTCGTTTTTCCTTGAAAAATGTCTCGTAAGCCGACAGGTTAACCTCCGAAGGGTCAGCTTCAACCTGTCCGAAGTCAGGATTAATAGTAAGGTCCATAGTCATGTTATTGGTGACGCCAATTTTAGCGTCTATTCCGCCGTTTAATCCGAACTTACGGCCCTTTGTCAGAAAGGGATTTGCAGGGTCAGCTTTATATGTTTCGGCCTTGCCGACGGTATATGGTGTGACATCAAAGATCTTTCGCGGTTTGATCTGTTCGAGGCCCGATAATTCACCGAACATATGCACCAGGCCGGGAGAATCTTTGGGAACATGCTGCCAGAAACTTGTTTCATTTTTTCTATATAGAATCCTGGCAACTTCAAGTCCCCAGATGTCGCCCGAATTTTTTTCAAACCTGACCTGGCTGAAGGGAATTTTCATTTCGGCAACCCACCCTTCATCATTCAGGGAAGTCTTTACCCACCAGTTCGGATCCCACGATGAATCTTGATTCTGTCCGTCGTTGGTGAACATCTGGTCGTACTTCACTCCGCTTGAGCTTATCCCGAATAAGAATCCGGTCCTTAAATCATGAAAGCTGTCAAGAATAATTCCTACAAGATCACCGTCGGGATTATCACGCCTTGTCAACCGGTTCACAATACTGTCGGGACTGGTGTCATAAACCTTGAAAGCTGCATAAAGATTATCATCATCGAACAGGATTTTAAATTCCGTTCTCTGGGATGCTTTTTTCCCATTAAAGGGTTCGTATTGCGTGAAATCATCAACCCAGGTTCCTTCCTTCCAGATCTCATCGTCAAGTATCCCGTTTATTTCTGGTGGTGTTTCTATTTTCGTTGCCTTGTATTGCTTTTTCTCAGATGTCTGTCCGGCAACTCCTGAAAGCAAAAGTGACAAGGTGAAAATGGAGATTAAAATTCTTTTCATGTAAAAACTTCTTTTGGGTTATTTCCTGGATAATGACGTTTACTAAATAATTATGTTGCAGGAATATTTATAATTTAGAATGATTCTAAGTAATTAATCTGGTTACAATAATAGACCGTTAACCTGGTCTTTTACCCTAAGGAAAAGGATTCTAACCCTTCGGGCATACTCGTCAACTTAAGGAATATGATAGCTTGTGAATCAAAACTGTATGCAACTGAGTAGCAATATTTTACATTTCCCCTCCACCACATGCCTCCCCTGCAGGCTGGCCCCTTCCTTCGGTCGCCGAAGGCTTGCCGAAGGCGACGCGCTAAAATCAGCCACTGGCTGATTTCTTAACGCTCGGCCCCCACCACATGCCTCCCCTGCAGGCTGGCTCCTTCGCTAAAATCAGCCACTGGCTGATTTCTTAACGCTCGGCCCCCACCACATGCCTCCCCTGCAGGCTGGCTCCTTCGCTAAAATCAGCCACTGGCTGATTTCTTAACGCTCGGCCCCCTTGCTAAGGAGGGGAAACTTATTTAACTGAATTTCTGTTAATTAGAGAATTATCAGTCTAAAACTGATTCTTAGGTTGACGGCTATGCCCTTGAGGGGCCTAATCTCTATACACATTTTTTCAAGAGGCGACCTTGATATCAATTTATCGCAGCCTAAGAAATACTGCTTTTAATACGTATTTCTTTTTTTAGAAATACTGCTTTTAATACGTATTTCTTTTTTTAGAAATACTGCTTTTAATACGTATTTCTTTTTTATAATCAACAATGCAATGAATTGATAAGAACGCATATTGATGATGAATTGTAATTGTGATCCACGAGATTCCTCATATCTGGTAATGTATGAATTTCCAGACTAATCATAAAGCCTTATAAACTCATAAGAGTTTCCGGTAAAGTTGAGGAATCGCAGGAAATCGACCCTGGATATCACTATGGAAGCAGTATTAACATTAGGATGAAATGCAAGCCTCTCAAATTCATTGAGTTTCTCGTCGATAAAGAGATGAACATGATTTTCACTGTCATTTATAAGTCCGAATGGAGAAACTGAACCTGGCTCGACTCCAAGATATTTCTTCAGCCGCTGGTCGGATGCAAATGTTAGTTTTCCCTGCTTCAGCCTTTTCTCAAGATCATGGATATTAAGCTGTCTCAGGTGTTCCAGAATAACCAGATAATGTTTATCACCTTTATGATTCCGGAAAAATATATTCTTGCATCTTCCTGAATTATAGTCTTTCCAGTGGATCTTTGCATCCTCAATTGTTGCCAGGGGCGGATGTTCATGATATTCAAAGCTTATTCCAAGCTTTTCAAGAATTTCATACAGTTCTTTTTGACCCCTCATGATCCAGCCTCATTGAATAAATCTTCATTTTCTTCCCCCGGTTTGTACCCGGTATCTTCCGAAAAGTTGCTCTTTTTATAAGCTTCAACGGCCAGCCTGTCGCAAAGTTCGTTTTCAGGAATGCTGGAATGTCCCCTGACCCACACAAACCGGACATTATGTTTCCTGTACGCTTTAAGAAATCTTATCCATAGATCCGGGTTTTTCTTCTTTTTGAAAGCCTTTGCTTCCCATTGGAAAACCCATCCTTTTTCAACAGAGTCCACTATATACCTTGAGTCGGTATATATAGTAACCCTGCTGCCCGGAATTTTCAATGATTCAAGTCCGGTTATGACCGCCAGCAACTCCATCCGGTTATTCGTCGTCAGCCTGAATCCCTCTGATTTTTCAAGACGGTGTCTGCCTGAAATAAGTACGACACCGTAACCACCTGGTCCCGGATTACCGCTCGAAGCACCATCGGTATAGATTGTAATTTCACCTGGCATGTGCAAGAACAATTCCTGTATTTGAGAGGAAAAGCTTAATAGCTATAGTAAGCAAGATAACTCCGAAGATTTTCTTAAGAAGCTGAAGCCCGCCTTTACCAAGGATCTTTTCGAATACGGAAGTCAGCCGCAGGACCAGATAGATCACTACCATATTAAGAACAAGCGCTACAAAAATATTTATAGTACTGTATTCTGCCTTCAGCGAAAGTATGGTGGTTATGGAGCCGGCGCCTGCTATCAATGGGAAAGCTATCGGGAATACCGCGCTTCCTCCCTGGGGATCCTGTTTAAAAAGTTCAATGCCAAGGATCATTTCCATAGCGATAAGAAAGATGATGAACGATCCTGCAATTGCAAACGAAGACACATCGATGCCAAAGATTCCAAGGAGAGGATTACCGATGAACAGAAATGCAAGAAGAATCGAGAATGATACCAGTGTCACCTTAAACGGCTGAACTTCGCCTGATTTATCTTTGATATCAATAATTATCGGGATGGAACCCGGTATATCGATTATAGCAAAGAGAACCATAAAGGCGGCAAGAGTCTCTATCAGACTGAAATGCATTTTGTTATTGATTATTCTCTAATATCCATCTCTTTGACAAGATGCCCTGCACCTGCATATACATCCATGAGCCAGAGCACATATCTTATGTCAACCGCGATCGTCCTTTGCAATTCAGTTTCATAGGCTACATCACCGCTCATCGCTTCCCAGTTACCATCGAAAGCCAGGCCAATCAGCTCTCCGTTTGCATTCATCACCGGGCTTCCGGAATTGCCTCCTGTAATATCATTTGTTGTAAGGAAACAAACAGGCATGTAACCATTTGAGGATGCATATCTGCCGTACTCTTTCTTATTGTTGAGATCGATAAGCCTCTGGGGTACATCAAACTCATAATCGCCGGGTTTGTATTTATCAACAACACCCTGAAGGGTTGTATAATATTTATACGTTACACCATCTCTTGGATCATAATCCTGAATTGTCCCGTAAGAAAGTCTCATTGTTGAGTTTGCATCGGGATAAAGAGTCTTTTCCGGGGTCATTTCCATCAGGGCAGCTATCCACAGGCGGCGACCGGATGCCAGGTCTCCGTCAAACTGGCTCAGTCCTTTTGAGACTTCACTGCTTACGCTGTTTATGGAGGCAGAAGTAAGGACCACCGGATCATTCTCAAGAGTTTTAAGAACGGGTTTGGCAAGAAATGCCATTGCTTTTGCTTCGCTTGCAAATACAGATTTGGCAAACATGTCATCAACAAATTTGTCGATGTTGCCCTTGAATTTCTTGTCAACTACATTTGCATAGAAATCGGGATGAAACCTGACAGGAATATCAGTTCTGTAAAGCTTAAGCATGGCTTTCATTGCTTTATTGTCGGTAGGGGAATTATAGTCCTTGTAAAATGAGCTTATATAATTCTGCATTCTTGAGCTGAGATCCGAAATCTGTTTGCTGTCGCCCGATTTAAGAGCATTCACTAATGCTGATGAAACCATGTTCATGCTCAATAACTCACAACCCTGCAGAAAACACTCGCTTATATATTGTTGTGCATTTGCATAGTCAGCCCTTCCTTCAACAGCTTTACCGATGAGGTTAAGGGCATTGCCATATTTAGCCTTCCGGGCGGGATCAGCCGCTACCCATGTATTGAACTGGTTTTCGATCTGCTGTTTCTTTCCCTTTACATTAAGGCGCTCAAGACCAGCCTTTTGTCCGATTGAGTATTTCCAGTAATTTGATGAACCTGAATATTTTGAGGCATACTGAATATTAACTTTCTCGTCAGCCTGCATATCAGCCATCAGGATCTCCTGCCTGATGCCCCTGATCTTTATCCTGTTCGGGTGAGTAATTTTCAGCAGTTCATCAACCTCAAAAGACGTGGCATATCTCTGCGTCCTTCCGGGATAACCCATTATCATTGCAAAATCATTTTTGTTAAGATCTTTTATCGAAACCGGCAGCCAGTATTTTGGCTTAAGGGGAATATTGTCAGCTGAGTAGGGTGCCGGTTTTCCGTCAGGACCGGAATAGACCCTGAAAACACTGAAATCGCCGGTATGACGCGGCCATTCCCAATTGTCGGTGTCAAATCCGAACTTTCCTATTGAAGAGGGAGGTGCCCCGACCAGACGAACATCAAGATATCTCTCATAGACAAGAAGATAGAAATAATTTCCACCATAGAATGAAGCTACTGTTGTCCTGTAATTTGTACCTTCCGCTACTTTCTTTTCAATTGCAGTACGTGTATCATTCACAGCAGTAGTTCGGTCCTGTTCACTCATATCGGGCTTTACATTTGCCAGTACCTGGCTGGTAACATCTTCTATACGTAAGAGGAAGGTCACCGAAAGATTAGGGTTAGAAAGCTCCTGGTCCCTTGTCATTGCCCAGAATCCATCCTTAAGATAATCATGTTCAAGTGTGCTGTGGGCTTGTATCTGGCCATAGCCGCAGTGATGGTTTGTAAGAAGAAGTCCCTGTGAAGAAACTATTTCCCCCGTGCAGCCACCGCCAAATATTACAACAGCGTCTTTTAAACAGGCTTTGTTCAGACTGTAAATATCTTCGGCAGAGAGTTTCAGCCCAAGCTCAGTCATTTTGCCCATATTGAGTTTTTCGATTAGTGGCAGGACCCACATTCCCTCATCGGCTTTTGCCCTTAATCCAAAGCTTGTTACGAGTATAATCAGAACAGAGAAAATTCTTTTCATAGTATCATTTGTTTAATAATATTACAGGAAATAATCGTCAAAGATAGCGTTTTATTTAAAAGTGAAATCAGAATTCAAACGCCAGCTGAGTGTTGAACAGGCTGAATGATTTTCTGTGGTAAGGGGTGATACCATACCTGAGCAGAGCTGCCCTGTGAAATGCAGTGCCATAACCTTTGTTCTTCTTCCAGTCATAGTCGGGATATTCATTATGGAGCTTCTCCATGAACTCATCCCGGAAAGTCTTTGCCAGAACTGAAGCTGCTGCTATCGGGAAAAACAATCCGTCACCTTTAATAATGGTTTTATAATTAATCTCCTTATAAGGGATGAAAGTGTTTCCGTCGATGAGAAGGAACTGAGGTTGCTTTGAGAGACCTTCAATTGCGATGTGCATGGCTTTGATCGACGCTCTCAGAATATTTATCTCGTCGATTTCGGTATTATCAACAAATGCGACACTCCATGCAATTGCTGAATCAATTATCTCGTCCTTAAGTTCCAGCCGTTGCTTTGCGGAGAGTTTTTTTGAGTCGTTCAGAATGGGATGTTTATAGTTCTTTGGCAATATGACAGCGGCTGCGGTAACCGGTCCGGCAAGACATCCGCGGCCAGCTTCATCACATCCGGCCTCAATAAGATTATGATATAAGAATGATCTGAGCATTCAGGGCTAAAGAGGTTATATCAGGGCTGTAAATTACTTAAATAATATTAACCAGTGGTTTTGGTTATTAACATTTTTGCATCTTAAAGCCTGATGGGGATACAAACAGATTATTAACGTTTATATAAACAGGTTGTTAACAACTGTGTTATCAGGTGCCCGGGGTATGGGTAAGCTTCGTACTTTAGAGGAAAGGGTGGGGAGCTCAGTTGATTCTTGCCGGATCCGGCAATTTGGATTATCTTTGCACCAAATTTGATTTTTAAATGATAACTAACGACCAGATAAAGAATTTAATGGAACGCCGTGATGCGTTAAGGAGGTATCTTTGACATTGACGGCAAGCTTGAACAGATAAAGGTGAAAGAAGCAGAAACCCGGAAACCCGGCTTCTGGGATGACCCAAAATCAGCTGAGGTGCTTCTTAAGCAAATTTCACAAATTAAAAGCTGGACCACCGACTTTACTAATATAAACACTGGTTTTGACGACCTGCAGGTAATATTCGACTTCTTCAAAGAAGGCGAAGCCTCTGAGGAAGATGTTGAAAACCAGTTTAGTAAATGTTTGTCTATGGTCGAGGACCTTGAAGTCCGCAATATGCTCCAAAAGGAAGAAGATCAGCTCGGGGCTATACTGAAAATAAACTCAGGTGCCGGAGGAACTGAAAGCAACGACTGGGCTTCCATGCTTCTGCGCATGTATCTCCGCTGGACTGAAAGGAACAATTATAAGGTAAGAGAACTTGATTACCAGCCCGGAGATGAAGTAGGTATTAAATCTGTAACAATTGAAATCGATGGCGAACGGGCCTATGGCTATCTTAAAAGCGAAAACGGGGTTCACCGACTTGTCAGAATATCTCCCTTTAACTCTCTGGGGAAACGCCAGACAACATTTGCTTCTGTCTTTATTTCACCTCTCGTCGATAATAACATTGAGATCGAGATCAGTCCTTCCGATATTACCTGGGAAACATACCGATCGAGCGGTGCAGGCGGACAAAATGTGAACAAGGTTGAGACAGCAGTGAGACTCAGGCATCATCCGACGGGCATTGTTATTGAAAACCAGGAGACACGCTCGCAGCTTAACAATAAAGAGAACGCTCTGAGGATCCTTAAATCTCAGCTTTATGAGCTTGAACTCAGGAAGCTCAGGGAAGAACAGGCAAAAATTGAGGGTGAAAAGAAGAAAATTGAATGGGGCTCCCAGATCAGGTCGTACACCCTCCATCCATATAAAATGGTCAAAGACCACAGGACAAACCTGGAGACCGGTAATGTTTTGGCTGTGCTCGACGGTGACCTGAACCATTTCATCAAATCGTACCTGATGGAATTTGGCGGCAAATAGTTTCGCAACATCAGGTAGTTATTATTAAAATCCTTCCCCTGGTATATGATCTTTCCCTGGTATATGGTAAGGGATATTTTTCAGGAGGTTTCTTTTGCTCTCTTTTAGGGCAGATTTATGATAAAATTCATATAATATGAGTTTTTTTAGTCATTTTTTTGAGCTCATAATCAAAATGGTTAATGTTGAAGCATAAAAGATTATTTGAACAATTCCCCCCCATACCCACTAAAGACTGGATTGGTAAAATTACCGCCGATCTGAAGGGAGCTGATTTTAACCGGAAACTGGTATGGAAGACGAATGAAGGCTTCGACGTTATGCCCTGTTACAGAAGAGAAGACCGGATCCCTGTGAATGCTGTCAGGAGGGCTAAATCTGCCAATACCTGGCTTGTACGTCAGGATATAATAGTGTCCGGTTATGCCTCAGCCAATCAAAAAGCTCTTTCAATTCTAATGAAAGGGATTGATTCAGTTGGTTTCATTATATCTGATCCGGAATCAATAAATGAGAAAAATTTTAGAGTTTTGCTTGATGGCATAAATCCCGAATGTGCAGAGATCAATTTCAGAGCAAATGGTAAGGCAAAAGAAATTTTTGAAATTTTTGCAAAAATATCTGAAACAAATGGTTATGACTCTGCGAAAATAACAGGTGCAGTTGAAGCCGATCCGCTGGGCCGGCTGATGCTGAACGGCACTCTTTGTATTCCCGTTGAAGAAGGTTTTGATTATCTTGGTTCACTTACAAAAGCCTCAAAGATTTTGCCGGGTTTTCGCATTCTGCAGATCAATGGTTCTGATTTTTCGAATGCCGGAGCCGGTGCGGTGCAGGAACTTGGATTTGCAATTTCAATGGCTGCAGAATACCTTGACAAACTTTCGGAAAGAGGAATTAACCCAGCTGATGCTGCTCAAAAGATCAGGTTCAGTTTTGGAATAGGGTCGAATTATTTCATGGAGATAGCCAGGTTAAGAGCTGCCCGTATACTCTGGGATGTCATTGGAGGCGGTTTTGAACCTGATGAAAAGAATTCACCGGGGATGGAGATTCATTGCACTACAAGCAAGTGGAACACAAGATTATACGACCCTTATGTCAATATGCTGAGAACCCAGACCGAAGCCATGTCGGCGATCCTGGGTGGTACAGATTCACTTACAATAAATCCTTTTGATTCAGATTTCAGGGAGCCGGGAGAATTCTCGGAAAGAATAGCAAGGAATCAGCAGCTGATCCTTAAGGAAGAATCTTATTTCGATAAGGTTGCAGATCCTGCTGCCGGCTCTTACTACATAGAAAACCTTACTGCTATGGTTGCGGAACACGCATGGAAACTCTTTCTTGAGATTGAAGAAAAGGGCGGATTCATATCAGCACTGAGATCGGGACTTGTACAGAAAAAGATTTCGGAGTCAGCAGCCGGTCGCAAAATTGATGTTAAAAGGGTTAAGGAATTATTAAAATGAGACCGAAGTTCAAATATAGCGACCTTGTAAATCATAAGCTTCAGACAGCCCCCATTTTAAAAGGGGAAGAGCAGGGCACTTCAGAGCTCTGGCTGACCCCGGAAAAAATCCCTGTGAAAAATGTATTTACGGAAGCTGATCTGCAGGGGATTGAACATCTGGACTATGCTGCCGGGTTGCCCCCTTTTCTTGGAGGACCTTACCCGGGAATGTACCCGATGAGGCCATGGACTATCAGGCAATATGCGGGATTCTCAACGGCTGAGGAATCGAATGCCTTTTACAGGAGGAACCTGGCTGCCGGACAAAAAGGTCTTTCCATTGCCTTCGACCTTGCGACACACAGGGGATATGACTCAGATCATGAACGTGTTACCGGAGATGTGGGAAAGGCAGGCGTTGCGGTCGACTCAATTCTTGATATGAAGATCCTCTTTGACAGGATCCCTCTCGATAAGATGTCTGTGTCGATGACCATGAACGGCGCTGTTTTGCCTGTTATGGCATTTTATATAGTGGCTGCCCTGGAACAGGGAGCAAAACTCGAAGATCTGACAGGAACCATCCAGAACGACATTTTAAAGGAGTTCATGGTAAGGAATACGTATATCTATCCGCCTGATTTCTCAATGAGGATCATTGCCGACATTTTCAGGTATACTTCGGCTAAAATGCCAAGGTTCAACTCCATCAGCATATCAGGGTATCATATGCAGGAAGCCGGTGCCACATGCGATATTGAGCTGGGATATACACTGGCTGACGGACTTGAGTACCTCAGGACAGGTATTAAAGCAGGGCTTGATATTGACGACTTTGCCCCAAGACTCTCATTTTTCTGGGCTGTAGGGATGAATCATTTTATGGAGATTGCAAAGATGAGAGCAGCAAGGATGCTTTGGGCAAAAATTGTAAGCGGATTTAATCCCAAAAACGAAAAATCACTGGCGCTAAGGACACACTGTCAGACATCGGGCTGGAGCCTTACCGAGCAGGATCCGTTCAACAATGTAGGACGTACCTGTATTGAAGCAATGGCAGCTGCACTCGGGCATACCCAGAGCCTTCATACAAATGCACTCGACGAAGCTCTTGCCCTGCCTACCGAATTTTCGGCCAGGATAGCCAGAAATACCCAGCTCTATATACAGAAAGAAACGCAGATTTGCCGTGCAATCGATCCCTGGGCAGGATCGTATTATGTTGAATATCTTACAAATGAAATAGCCCACAGGGCCTGGGAACATATTGAGGAGATCGAAAGGCTCGGTGGAATGGCCAAAGCAATTGAATCGGGTGTTCCCAAAATGAGGATTGAAGAGGCCGCCGCGCGGTCGCAGGCACGGATCGACTCCGGAATTCAAACGATTGTCGGAACCAATAAATACAGACTTGAAAAAGAGGAACCCCTCGAAACTCTGGAAGTTGATAATAAAGCTGTAAGGGATTCCCAGTTGAAAAGGCTTGCAAAACTCAGGGCAGAAAGAAATGAGAATGAATGCAGGGAGGCTCTTGATGCAATCACCAAGTGTGTTGAGACAGGTCAGGCTAATCTCCTGGCGCTGGCAGTTGAGGCGGCTTCAAAAAGGGCAAGCCTCGGCGAAATATCTAATGCATGTGAAAAAATAGCCGGGAGGTACAAAGCAGTGATACGTTCAATTTCAGGTGTTTATTCTTCAGAGTATAAGTCAGACAATGACTTTAAAGAGGCGACGACACTTGTCGCCAGATTTGCTGAAAAAGAGGGCCGCCAGCCAAGGATCATGATCGCAAAAATGGGACAGGATGGTCATGACCGCGGTGCAAAAGTAGTTTCAACAGGATATGCCGATATTGGATTCGATGTCGATATAGGGCCATTGTTCCAGACACCTGCCGAAGCAGCAAAACAGGCTGTCGAAAACGACGTGCATGTTCTTGGTGTATCAAGCCTTGCTGCAGGTCACAAGATCCTTATCCCTCAGGTAATAAAGGAACTTAAGAAGCTTGGAAGGGAAGATATCCTTGTAATTGCAGGGGGAGTTATTCCACCTCAGGACTATAAATTCCTGTATGATTCAGGTGTGGCAGCAATTTTCGGCCCGGGTACCTCAGTTTCAAAGGCCGCCACGCAAATTCTTCAAATTCTGATTGAAGTCAGCCAATAGGCGAGAAACAGGGATCTTCCCGGCAATGGTTTTGTAAACTTCTTATAAGACGAGATTTTTTTCACCGGCTTATTTAGAATCGTTATAAATTAGATTCTGTCCGGTTCGCAATTATCATCTTTTAAAATTATCTCTGTATGTGATAGTACTTTAGACGATTCTGATATAGATTTTTCAAATAAATACGATTTTATATGAAATTCTATATACCGCCTCAACTATCACGACTGGCTATCGCCTTTGCAATATTTATTTCCATTTTTATATTGCTTCGCCATTTCCTTGTTCCCAAAACATTCGGACAATATGGTCATTACAGAGGAGCTTCGCTGACGGAGATCGCACAAAGCGAAATACATTACGCAGGGCAAAAAGTCTGTTTTGAATGTCATCAGGATATTGAAGATTTAAAACAGCAGGATGTCCATAGTGAAATCGACTGTGAAACATGTCATGGCCCCGGCCAGAGACATTCCGAAAATGGTGATACAACAGGGTTGAAAAAACCCGTAAGCCGTGAGTTTTGCGGTTTGTGCCATTCCAAAAATCCAGCGAAGCAAACCAGCGCAATATTCCAGGTTGACCTTAAAGAACATTATGTCGGCAAGCGATGTATCGATTGCCATAATCCGCACCAGCCATGGGAAATGAAAAAAGAAAATCTTCCAGAAGGAAGTTCCTTAAGTCAGCAGTAACACTTGCGGGAGCTGCAATAGGGTCCGCAATGCTTAAGTCGTCACGGTTTGCTTTATTTGGAGCCGAACCTGAAGATGAATCTCTGCCGTGGTACGGGATTGGCATAGATATTCAAAAGTGTATCGGATGTGGAAATTGTGCAAAAGCCTGCAAACTTGAGAACGGCGTTCCTAAAGAACCGTTTTTCTTTCGGATCTGGATAGAACAATACACAATTAAAAATGATGGCAGTGTAAATATTATATCACCAAATGGCGGGATAGATGGATTTACCCAGCAAGTCCCTGATGAGGACATTTTCAAATCCTTTTTTGTACCAAAGATGTGCAACCACTGTGCAAAATCGCCATGTATCCAGGTTTGTCCTGTGGGTGCAACATATGAAAGTCCTGAGGGGGTAGTCCTTATTGATGAAAATTATTGCATAGGATGCAGGTATTGTGTCCAGGCATGCCCCTATGGTTGCAGGTTCATAAATCCTGTTAAAAAAGTTGCTGAGAAATGTACTCTTTGTTATCACCGTCTGAAGAAAAACCTTGATCCGGCCTGCATGGAAGTTTGTCCTACCGGTGCCAGGATCTATGGTAATCTGAGGGATAAAAACAGTAAACTTGTTAAGTTCCTGAAAGAACATACGACTCAGGTATTGAGACCTAATCTGAATACCGGTTCAAAGCTTTATTATAACGCACTAAGTTCGGAGGTAAGATAATATGGACCCGCATTTTCAGCATATGTACGAGATCCTGTCGAGGCCGGAAGGCTTTATCTTCCCGAATGAGATCGATTTGCAATGGGGCATCCTTATTGTTGTTTACCCCTACATAACCGGACTTGTTGCGGGGGCTTTTATACTTGCATCCCTTGAAAGGGTATTCAATGTCAAAGTTCTTAAACCAACATATCAGATAGCCCTGCTTACAGCTCTTTCATTTCTTCTGGTGGCAACAATGCCTCTGATAAGCCATTTGTCGCAACCGCAAAGAGCTTATGAAATAATGATCACTCCGCACGCTACTTCCGCCATGGCAATTTTCGGATTTGTTTACCTGTGGTACCTGATGGTGGTCCTTTTACTTGAGATATGGTTTGACTACAGGCACAGTATGGTGGTATGGGCAAATGAGAAAAAAGGAGTGATGAAATGGGTTTACAGGATACTGACTCTTGGAGTGAGCGATATTTCACCAGGCACAGTCAGGTGGGACAGAAAACTGGGGTATTTTATTACTGTGATCGGTATACCGTCTGCCTTTATCCTTCACGGATATGTAGGATTTATATTCGGATCGATAAAGGCCAACCCATGGTGGTCCACACCTCTTATGCCTATAATTTTCCTTTTTTCTGCGATGGTGTCGGGAATAGCACTCGTCATGCTGGTTTATATGGTGATATCGCACATCCGGAAGAAAGAAATTGATACGAACGTACTCGATACAATTGGTAAGTATCTCTTCTTTATATTAATCCTTGATTTTACACTTGAGGGACTTGACCAGATACAGCGGATCTATGAAGCTGAGGAATCATTTGAGATCATAAAATTACTTGTTTCTGGTAAATTATATCTGACTCTGTTTATTGGTCAGGGTCTCATCGGGACGATCATTCCCCTTGCAACACTTGCCTTTCTGCAGTTTTACAAGAAAAAAATAAAACTGCGCAAGCCTATTTATCTGATTGTAAGTATACTGGTGCTTATTGGGGTTTATTCGATGAGATGGAATGTTGTAATCGGTGGACAATTATTCTCAAAGAGTTTCTCCGGATTTACCAGTTTTAAGCTGGGACTTATTGGTCTTGATGGTTCGCTGATGGCGGCATTCTGGCTAATACTTCCGGTCGGGATTCTTGCCTTCCTTTTATGGTTACTTCCTCCATGGAAAATGGTGGAGGAGTCGGAATAACCTGTAACTGATCAAAGTGATTTTTAAGTTTTTCCGGAACTGAATTCCCGGTTTTTCTTAAATTTTTACCATCATGTCATCTCAGGATAACTCAATAGAAGAAATTGGAAGGCAACTTAATTCTTTAGAATCACGTCTTGCCAGACTGGAATCCATATTATTAAACATTGACGTTAAAAACATAAACATTGCCGGGGAGCAGGTTCGTTCAATAGCCTCGCTTCCGGCATCTGAACAAATAAATGAAGAAGAGAAGGACTTTGAATCAAGGTTTGGCCGTTTTGGTCTTGCCTGGATGGGCAATATTATCCTGCTTTTTGGCATTGCCTTCCTTACACAGTATCTTTTGAATATCGGACAACGTACCCTGTCAGTAATTCTTGGGTATGTAGCATCAGTTTCAATCTATTATCTGGCCGATTATTTAAAGAAATCCAACCACATTATGTCATTCATATTCAAGATGAATGCATTGGTTATTCTCTATTACATGACTCTGAGGTTGCATTTTTTTTCACTGTCACCGATACTTCCGGGAAAAGCGATTTCAATTATTCTGCTTTGTTTGATCGTTGTTCTCCAGGTTTATCTCTCAATCCGCGATAAGTCACAATCTTTTGCAGCGTTGTCTGTAGTTTTTGTAATGGCTACTGCTATGTTCAGTGAAACAACTCACTTCATGCTTATACTTGTTTCTTTAGCATCAGCCGGGGCTGCTTACCTGTATTACAGGTATAAATGGGAACCATTACTCATATTTACAATAGTTCTTAGCTACATTGCTTTTTTCCTCTGGCTGGTCGGGAATCCTTTAATGGGTCATCCTATGAAGCTGGTCCCGGATCATAATTACTGTATTATATATCTCTTTGCCGTAGGAGCAATTTACTCTGCTGTCTTATTGTTAAGGAAGAGAGATGGTTCAGATGATTTGTTTTTAACAGGCCTTACTGTAGTTAACGGGATTTTCTTTACTCTTCTTCTGACATGCGTTGTTTTAGGATTTTTCAGTAAGAATTATGTAACTCTTTTTACAATAATAACCCTTTGCTGTCTCCTTTATTCAACGGTTTTGCATTCGGGATCGGACTGGAACTTTGCTTCAGCTTACTACGCGTTGTATGGTTTTATGACAATGAGTATTGCGCTCTACGGTCTTTTCGGACTTCCACGGATTTATCTGGTTCTTCCTGTTCAGAGCCTTATTGTAGTATCAATGGCGCTGTGGTTCCGCAACAGGCTGATAATCGTTATGAACAGTATGCTTTTCCTGACAATGTTATTTGCTTACCTCATTACCTCAAAATCGATTAATGGTGCAAATTTCTCATTTGCACTGGTTTCGCTTATTTCTGCAAGAATAATTAATTGGAAACGGTCAAGGTTGCAGATAAAGACCGATCTGATCAGGAATCTGTATCTGTTCACAAGCTTTTTTATGGTATTGTACGCACTGTACCATGCATTGCCAGGTCATCTTATAACAATATCGTGGACACTGACGGCACTTATCTATTTTTTACTCAGCCTGATTCTCAAAAATGTAAAATACAGATATATGGCATTGGGAACCATGATTTGCGCAGCATTTTACCTTTTCATAATCGATCTTGCGAAAATCGAATTAATCTACAGGGTACTTGCATTACTCTTTCTTGCAGCAATCTCTATCGGAATATCAATATATTATACGAACAGGATAAAAAAAACCGATATCTGATTCTTAAGTCCTGATCAGAACCATATTCCTGATATTTTGTAACCTGTGTGTCGAAAAATCCTTTTATTTTGCATTCAAAAATTAGTCAGAATGAAAAATATTAGTTTTTTGACAATCTTATTTCTGTTTAGTTTCGCGGGTTGCAAAACAATGCGGCAAACAGGCAGGATTAACCCGGATTTAACTCAGTCCGGGACTGCAAAAGTGGAGGGAGTTAATTTCTCAGAGCAGTCAACCTGGCTGCTGGGATATTTTGATCCTGCCCGGTTAGCCACCCCACCATACTCGGAATGGTACATGAAAGGTTTTGACGAATACCAGCCCAGACCGGAGGTTATCGATGAACTTTCTGTTTTAAATAAAGATGATCTCACAATTACTGTCGTTATGGGTACCTGGTGCCCAGACAGCAGAAGGGAAGTGCCCCGATTTATGCGGATTCTGGATATGTGTAAGTTCCCGCCGGATAAGGTGACCTTTATTGGTGTTGATAACACAAAGCTTTCGCCCATAGGCGATTACGACACACTCAATATCGAACGAGTCCCGACATTCATCTTCCTTAAAAATAAAATTGAGATCGGACGCATCATTGAAAATCCCAAAACGTCTTTAGAGCAGGATATGATAAATATTCTAACCGGGAATGAAAATTAATAAACACACCAATTGTCATGGAAGATTTTACAAATAACACCAGTCAAAACACTCAGCAACCTTTAGGACAGAGTCCGAGACAGCCTGTAGGCCAGAACCTTGGGGTAGCAGCCCTGATTACAGCAATTATTACTTTTGTACTTGCAGTTATCCCTTGCGTGGGTATTATTGCCATAATTCCGGGAATTATTGCAATTGTGCTGGCATCGGTCGGGTTGTCGCAGGCTGCCAGGAGTAATGCGCCAAGGGGCGTTCTGCTGGCCGGACTTATAATTGCAGTTGTTGCGTCTCTTATCTCCTTTTCACAGGTGTTTGTTGCAGGGAAAATAGCCGAAAAAGCGGATCACAAATGGGGCGGCGATATTGAGAATATCATAAATGATGTTCAGGAAAACGTTACCAAAGGACTTGAAGATGCCAATGTTTCAATAAAAGTTGAAAGCAACGGAAATAAAGTTGAAATAAATACGAACCCCGACAAAATGGATAAGGAGCAGGAGCTTGAGCAGCTGGAAAAAGCTAATACTCAAACTAATGACACTGTTCAAAAGAAGAAATAGCTCTGATTCCAAGCCCACATCCTGGTTCAGGAGCGAACCTTATCTTAAAATCAATATATTTCTGGCCGGAGTTATTTTGCTGATTTTTGCATACTCCGGCTTTTTTTCACCTGTAAAGGACAATTATCCAATCCAGTGCATTCACGAGAAACTAACTGGCGAACCCTGCATCTCATGCGGCATGTCGCATAGTTTTTCATTAATTCTCAGAGGAAAAATATCTGAATCGTTCGACTGGAACATTTACGGACTCAGGATATTTCTCTTCTTTGCCTTACAGCTTGTGATGAGAGGGGTATTTTCGGTACTTTTTATCAGGATACCCGGCATTCGAAGGCCATTAATAATCTGTGATATTGTTTGTTCGGTTGTTCTGTTTTTGGCTGCTTTTATGCCTTATCTCGTGTATATTTTCAGATCGCTGGTTTAGTATATTAAATTTCTGTCCGTTAATCCTCAGATTCATTCAATATATCATATATCAAATGGCTCTCAAACCCCCTCGACAATCCGAACCTGAGAAGTTTCCCCTTCAGATCGTACTGGTTTTTGGCTTTGACCTGCTTTCTGTGGGTATTAAGAAGGTCCTTTATTGTTTGCCTGTACTGCTCCTGGTCCAAAGATTCAAGCGCCGATTTGATAAGGTCGGAGGGTATGCGTTTAGCCCTGAGCAGTGCTGCGATCTTCACTTTCCCCCACTTGTTATGACGGTATTTGTCGCTTACAAAAGCTTCTGAATATCTCTTTTCATTAATAAAATTATCCTTTACCAGTCTGCTTATAATATCTTCCGCATCATTGCCTCTGATGCCCCAGGAGTCGAGTTTTATACGGATGTCTTCGCTGCAGTGTTCATTTGTTGCGCAGAGTGCCATAGCTTTACCAAGCGCTGTCCTGATGGGGTCGTTTTCGGTCATTTTTTATATCCTTTCGCTATTCTGTCTTTACCGTTTATGTCTTTAACAATGCTTACGCCGGAATATTTATAGGCCTTCAGTAAATCAGCCATAAGGTTACCCTTAGTTTCATTGATTTCAAAATATATTCTGCCTTTGGGAATTAGCTTGTTTTCAGCCGCTTTAAGTATTGACCTGTAAAACTTCAGCGGATCATTATCGGGAACAAACAAGGCATTGTGAGGCTCAAAACCCAGAATGTTCCTGTTCATCTTTTCCTTTTCTGAATCCATAACATACGGTGGGTTGCTAACGATGATATCGGTCTTTTCGATTCCGTTCAGATCCTCGTTCAGAATATCATTTTCAACAAAGCTGATTTCAACGCCGTTGAACTTTGCATTTTTGGCTGCTGTTGCCAGGGAATTTGCGGAAACATCAGTTGCAGTGATCTCTGAACCCCGGAGATTTTTAGCAAGCGCTATTGCAATACAACCCGAACCTGTTCCAATGTCCAGTATCTTTCCCTGAAATCCTTCATTTTCTTTTATTATCAGATCTACAAGCTCCTCAGTTTCCGGGCGAGGTATCAGAACACTCTCATCCACCCCGATCCTGCAATTATAAAAGAGAGTCTCCCCAATGATGTACTGAATTGGTTTGCCGGATTTCAATTCTTTTGAGATATTAATAATGGCTTTCTTCTGTTTACGGGTAACCGGACTTTCTATCCTGCTCAGGAGATGGATCTTATCAATTCCAAGGACCGAGGTGAGAATGAGGTCTGTAATGCTTTTGATTTCCCGCGCCGTATATATTTCCGCAAGTTCTTCAGTGAGATAATTCCTGATATCTTTAATTGTTTGTAAATTAACACCCATATGTCAAATTTAGCATTTTAAGAGACATGACTGAGGATGATGATGTTAAATTCATGCACAGGTGCCTTGATCTTGCATCCAGGGCTGAAGGAATGACTTATCCCAATCCTCTCGTGGGATCGGTGATTGTCAATAACGGGAAGATCATAGGTGAGGGGTATCATCTTAAAGCAGGCGGTCCGCATGCCGAAGTAGTGGCTATCGGATCAGTAACAAACAAGGGACTTCTTAAATCCTCAACCCTTTATGTTAATCTCGAACCTTGTTCTCATTTCGGAAGAACACCTCCCTGTGCAGATTTGATTATTTTGAACAGGATTCCAAGAGTGGTAATTGGAACAATTGATACAAGCGACAAGGTCTCAGGAAAAGGTGCGGCCAAAATTCGCGATGCCGGACTGGAAGTAATTTCAGGAGTGGCAGAGGAGGAATGCAGAAGGATCAACAGGAGATTCTTTACATTTCACGAAAAGAAAAGACCTTATATAACGCTGAAATGGGCTGAAAGCTCCGACGGATTCATCGATATTGCAAGAGATAACAATGGCGGCTCTGAGCCAAACTGGATAACGGGCAAGCCTGAAAGGATCCTTGTGCACAGGTGGAGAGCAGCTGAGCAGGCAATTCTTGCCGGCGCAGGAACGATCAGGGCTGATAATCCGGGGCTTAATGTAAGAGAATGGAAAGGCAATAATCCGGTAAGGTTAATTTTAAGCGGGTCAGGGATTTTACCCCATGATCTTACGGTTTACAAATCTATTGGTTCAAACATAATATTTACGTACAATCCGGAAAAAGCAGTGATGCATAATGCCCTGGTGGTAAATCTTAGCCGGCATGTGTCTGCTGCTGAGCAAATATCAGACTACCTTTTCAGGTGGGGTATTCAATCGTTGTTTATAGAAGGAGGGGCAATGGTACTTGCCCATTTTATAAACTCGGGATATTGGGATGAGGCTCGTATTTTCAGGGGACCTAAGGAGTTTAAGGGTGGAATCAAAGCTCCGGAGATCAGGGGAAAGTTGTTTTCAAGGACAAGTTTCAGTCAAAGCTCCCTTGAAATACTGGTCCCTGAAAACCACTAGATTTTTGCGATCCTGCGGGGGTCGTCAATCCAGCTTTTGTTATTCGAAATGGCTATTAGCACCTCCTTCGGTGTGCCGGCAATTTCCCAGATCCCCTTATGCTCTGTCCTGAGGAAATGTCCTTCAACCATATGTTCAAGGAAATCAATTAATGATTTATAGAAATTGAGCGTATTCAGAATTACAACGGGACCATTGAAAAGTCCAAGTTGCTTCAGAGTGATGGCTTCGGTAAGTTCTTCAAGGGTCCCGATGCCGCCTGGTAATGCAACAACCGCATCAGCCTGTTCGAACATCTTCCTCTTTCGTTCACCCATATCGGTTGTGACGATCATGTCGTTCACCCCCGGATGGCCCCATCCTTCATCATTCATGAAAGAAGGAATAACCCCCGTAATAATCCCTCCGTTTCCGATGACTGCGTCAGCAAGTACCCCCATCAGACCAATCCCTCCTCCGCCATAAATCACGTTAATTTTTGACCTCGCGAAGATGGTTCCGAGTTCTGCAGCAGCCTGCATGTACTTATCATCAATACGGCTGCTCGAAGAGGCAAAAACACATACGGTCATGGGATTATTTGGCAGTAGGATAGCAGCACTTATTGTAAAAGTGCATTCAGTTTATTCACAAAATTGGCTTTCGGCACTGCACCCACCTGCTTGTCAACAACTTTTCCTTCTTTAAAGTAAAGGACAGTAGGGATGTTTCTTATTCCAAATTTGGAAGTAACTGCAGGACTGCTGTCAACATCACATTTTACAACAACAGCCTTACCTGTAAACTCGCCGGATATCTCCTCCATTGCCGGGGCAATCATCCTGCACGGTCCGCACCATTCTGCCCAGAAATCTACTATAACAGGTTTGTCAGACTTAAGGACCACTTCTTCAAAATTACCGTCATTTACCTCAAATGCCATATTCTGATTCTATTTTAAATTTGTAAACAATTAAAGCGTGCAAAGATAGCTAATTAACTTTATATTCTATCCCGGGATGATCGTCAAGGAATGAAATTAATTCATTATTAAGCCGCACCCTCATTGTTCTTGAAAACATAGGAAGAGAGATTTTATCCTCAGGATCATAAAACAGGAATTTAAGCTCTGTCTCACCCTTGTTTTCTTTAATTAATTCCATTATTGCAGCGATCATCTCCTTGTTTATGTTTTCAGGACTAATCTTGAGGGTAACCGATTTTATAAGCTCATCCTTAACGCTTGAAAGAAGATTTATTGTTTTGACACTGAATTCAAGCTCATCCTCCCTGTATTTCCGCTTACGGACCCTTCCCTTTACAAGAAGATAATATCCTGTGATACAGAACTTGCTGAATTCAAGATAATCCTTGTCAAACAGCATGAACCGGAATGAATCCGAATAGTCCTGGAGTGTAAATGATCCGTATGGCTTCCCGTTTTTTCCGATCCCGTTTTTTGTCTCAGCCACCATCCCTGCAACGACAACATCCCTGTCGAGCCATTCACTCAGGTTTTGAAGGTCTGCAAGCGTGGCTGTTGTAAAGGTGCTTATCTCAAGTTTAAAGTCATCGAGGGGATGGGAAGAAAGGTATATCCCGATTACTTCCTTTTCCTTGTTGAGTTTCTCAAGTTTGGGCCAGTCGGGACATTGAACAGGCTCAGGCTTTATAATGTCAAAACCACCGCTTGGACCGAAAAGCGACTGCTGGCTTGAGTTTTTGACTGTCTTGGAGTTATTCCCATACCGGATCAGGTTTTCAATAAAGCTTACACCTTTTGTGTCGACAGAAAAGTACTGGGCTCTGGAGATCACCGGGAAACAGTCAAATGCGCCGGCGACTGCCATTGCTTCAAGGTTTTTCTTATTCAGGGAGTTCAGGTTGACCCTCTCCACCAGATCGTAGATATCCCTGTAAAGACCGTTCTTCTCCCTTTCCTCAATAAGCTGAAGCACAGCGGCTTCTCCAACACCCTTTATCCCTCCCAGGCCAAATCTGACATTCCCGTCCTTGTTGACTGTGAACTTGACATCACTCTCATTTACATCTGGTCCAAGGACTTCCATGCCCATCCTTCGGGTTTCATCCATAAATGTGGTGATCTTCTTTATATCGCTGATATTCCGGCTAAGTACCGCTGCCATGTATTCTGCCGGAAAATTAGCTTTAAGGTAACCTGTCTGGAAAGCAACAAGTGCATAACATGTTGAATGTGACTTATTGAAAGCATATTGAGCAAAGGCTTCCCAGTCTGACCAGATCTTGGTTACTACATTTTCATCAAATCCATTTTTCATACAGCCTTCCATGAACTTAACCTTCATCTCGTCCATAATCGACTTTTTCTTCTTCCCCATGGCCTTGCGGAGCGAATCGGCTTCTCCCTTTGTAAAACCTGCAAGCTCCTGCGAAAGAAGCATCACCTGCTCCTGGTATACCGTAATTCCATAAGTGTCACTAAGGTATTTATCCATGACAGGCAGCGGAGTATCGATAGGTTCGGTACCATTCTTCCTTCTGATGAATTTTGGGATGTATTCCATCGGACCGGGTCTGTACAACGCGTTCATTGCGATCAGATCCTCAAACCTGTTTGGTTTTAAGTCGCGCAGGTATCGTTTCATCCCTGTTGATTCAAACTGGAAGATGCCAGTGGTTTCACCGTTGCTGAAAAGTTCGAAGGTCTCCTTGTCATCGAGGGGCAGAGACTCGATATCAAGGTCGATTCCCTTTGATTTCTTTATATTTCTGACTGCATCCTTAATTATTGACAATGTTTTGAGGCCCAGGAAATCCATTTTTAGTAATCCTACTGATTCGACCTGGCTTCCGTCGTACTGGGTGGAATATAGGTCGGTATCTTTTGCAGTACAGAGTGGAATGTAATTGTCGAGCGAATCCTTCCCGATTATAATGCCGCAGGCATGAACGCCGGTCTGACGTACTGATCCCTCGAGTACTTCAGCGTATTTAAGAGTCTGGGCAATCAGTTTATTTGAAGATTCCTTTTCCCTCGCCAGTTCGGGCACTTCAGCATAGGCAGTCAGGAGAGTGATCCCGGGCCGTTCGGGGACCATTTTCGCAAGCCTGTCGGCATCCGGTAAAGGCAGTTTCTGTACCCGTGCTACATCCCGGATTGCCATTTTTGCAGCCATGGTGCCGAATGTAATTATATGAGCTACCTTGTCGTGGCCATATTTATTTACGACGTATCTCAGCACAGCTTCTCTCCCGTCTTCATCAAAATCAATATCAATATCGGGAAGCGAGATCCGGTCGAGATTCAGGAACCGTTCAAAAAGAAGGCCGTATTTGATGGGATCAATATCTGTTATCTTAAGGCAAAACGCCACTGCCGAGCCTGCAGCGGAGCCTCTTCCAGGACCAACCGCAACATCCATTTCCCTTGCTGCATTCAGAAAGTCCTGAACGATCAGGAAATATCCCGGGAATCCCATTTTAGCAATTGTATCCAGCTCAAAATCTATTCGTTCTGTCTGTTCCTTTGTCAGTGTACCCCATCGCCGCTTTGCTCCCTCATAGGTAAGATGCCTCAGATACTGATCGTTATCAGAGTACCCTTCGGGCAGCTGGAAATCGGGCATAATAGGGTCGTGATCGAGCTTATATTTCTCGATTTTTGCAACCAGACCGGCAACATTATCGATTGCTTCAGGAATGTCGCTGAAGATCTTTCTCATTTCTTCCTCAGTCTTCAGATATTCCTGTTTCGAATAACGCAGCCTGTCAGGATCATCAATATCCTTCGCCGTATTAATGCATATCAGCCGGTCGTGAGCTTCGGCATCTTCAGCATTTATGAAATGAACATCATTGGTTGCTATTAATTTTACATTGTACTTTGCCGCAAACTTTTTAAATACTTCAATGACCTTCTGCTGAAGCGGGAAAGCTGTTCTGTCAGCTTCAGGATCATAAGTTTCATGCCTTTGTACCTCAAGATAGAAATCATCTCCAAACAGGTCGATATAGCTCTTGAGGGCAGCTTCGGCCCCGTTCATGGTGCCATGAAGGATTTCATCCTGTATCTCGCCGGCAAGGCAGGCTGATGAAGCAATCAATCCTTCCCTGTATTGCGCAAGCAGCGCTTTGTCAATCCTTGGTTTATAATAAAAACCCTTGATCCACGCAGTTGATATGAGTTTTACAAGATTTTTGTAACCTTTCAGGTTTTTTGCAAGAAGGATCAGATGATCGCCTGAGCGATCTTCCTTGCCCGACATTTCTGCTATCGATCTTTTTGCAACATAAATTTCACACCCAATTACCGGTTTGACCCCCTTCTTAGTAGCAATTGAATGGAATTCCTTAACCCCGAACATGTTGCCATGATCCGTTATCGCAACAGCTTCCATTCCAAGCTCTTTTACCCGGTCGATCAGGTTCGGTATGTTGGAAGCTCCATCAAGGATGGAGTATTGGGTATGAACATGTAAATGTGAGAAGGAAGTCATAAAGTGTGATAACTAAAAATGGTTGGAGCACAAAAATAGCGAAAAAATGAACATTCAGGGTCGTTTCAAGGGTTGAGAATCCGATTATAAAATTTTAAAACAAATGGTGATAATGTTCTAAATTGAATTGTAAGCTAACTTAAATATTTTACTTTTGTCAGTTATTGCCATGTTCTGTTAAGGACTGAAAAGCGGACCTCAGAATTCCAGGCAATTTATTACTTACCTAAACCTGAATTTATGAGAAAACTTTTACTCCTTTTAATGCTCTGTTGCTTTTTGCTCCCGGTTGAAGGTCAGCAAAAAAGCGTTACGGGAACAGTTACGGCTTCTGAAGACGGCCAGCCTGTGGTCGGAGCCACGGTAATGGTGAAGGGCACAACGACAGGTACATCCACCGACATTAACGGTAAATATCAGATAACAGCCTCTCCCGGTTCCATACTGGAGTTCCGGTTCCTTGGCATGACAACCAAAGAGGCAATGGTGGGTACATCAGGTGTAATTGATATTGCCCTCGATTATGAGCTTAAGGGCGTCGATGAAGTTGTAGTAGTAGGTTACGGTTCTGCTATAAAAAGAACTGTTTCGGGCTCAATAACCAAGGTCGATACAAAAGGACTCTCTGAGATGCCGACTGTAAGTTTCGAATCAGCCATTCAGGGTAAAACAGCCGGAGTCTTTATTGAACAGGCAAGCGGTAAGCTGGGCGAGGCAGTGAAAATGAGGATACGGGGTTCTTCCTCGGTATCAGCTGATAACCAGCCTCTTTATGTAGTGGACGGAGTCCCGATAACAACCGAGAGTATCAGTAACGGCAGTAACCAGCCTGTAAGTCCGCTTGCTGACCTTGCAATGGCTGATGTGGAGTCGATACAGGTACTTAAAGATGCATCAGCTGCCGCAATTTACGGATCAAGGGCATCAAACGGGGTTGTAATAGTAACTACAAAAAAAGGAGTAAAGGGCGCAACCAAATTCAATATCGACTATACTACAGGTATCAGTCAGCCAAGCCATCTGATGAAATGGCTGAATGCAGATCAGTACATTGAACTTCTAAATGAATCGATGGACAATGTTTCCGACGCCAATGGGCTGGTCTGGGGATGGCTGCCAAAAACAGATATCTGGGACATGTTCGTGCCCGGCTGGAATGAAGGATATGATACCGACTGGCAGAAAGAGGCCTTTCAGAAGGGATCACTGAACAGGATAAATGTATCAGGCAGCGGAGGTAATGATAATACTACATATTATGCTGCAATGAGTTATGATAATACCAGGGGAATTCTTCGCGGCAACGATATGACAAAGCTCAGCGGCCGCCTGAACCTCGATCAGAAAGCAACTGACAGACTCTCATTCGGTCTTCAGATGAACCTTCTCAGAACAGAGATGGACAGGGTCGAAAACGACAACGCTTTCGCCACTCCTTTACAGCTTGTCGCGCAGGCTCCGGTTTCTCCGGTTTATGATCCGCTGACTGGTGAACTGAATACTAATACCATATATTATAATGGTCTTATTTCATTGAGGGATGGTCTGAACAATCAAACTGTATTCAGGTCGCTGGCCAATGCTTATGCATCCTATAAAATTCTTAAGGACCTCACTTTTAAATCGGAATTTGGCACTGATATTATGGATCTGCGCGAGAAGAATTTCTGGGGAAGGCTGACAATTGGCGCCGGACCCGCAGGTGAAGCCCAGAATCGCTCGGTAAGGGTTGTTAACTATAACTGGGAAAATTATTTTACATATGCAAAAGTAATTGATATTCATGACATTAACGTAGTAGCAGGGATGTCATACCAGGATTCAGAAACAACGGGATCAGATGTTCAGGGCAAAGGATTCCCGACTGACGATTTTCATAATATTGCCAATGCTGCAGAAGCAACAGTGTTTTCAAGCTGGGATGAAGGACACAGTTATCTTTCATATTTTGCAAGGGCAAACTACAAGCTCAAACAGAAATATCTTTTGTCGCTAAGTGGAAGGATCGACGGATCTTCAAGGTTTGGCGTTGATAACAGATATGGTTTTTTCCCGGCAGTATCGGCCGGATGGATCATTTCTGAAGAGGAATTCATGTCGCCAGTTAAGAATACCCTTGGATATCTGAAACTGAGAGCCAGCTATGGCATTACCGGTAATTCGGGTATCCCTGACTATGCTCATCTTGCATTGTACACCGGAGTCAACTATGCTGGCAGGAACGGCCTCCAGCCTGTCCAGCTGCAAAGCCGTGGACTTGGGTGGGAGAACACTTCCCAGGCTGATTTGGGGATCGATTTCGGACTTTTCAAAAACAGGTTGACAGGGGAACTTGATCTGTACTATAAAAAGACAACAGATCTTTTGCTTTACAGGACATTGCCCTCCACTTCAGGATTTACAGGAGTATGGAGCAATATTGGGGAGCTTCAGAACAAAGGTCTGGAATTCGCTCTTCATTCAAATAATTTTGTCGGAGATTTCAAATGGACGACGGACTTTAATATTGCATTCAATAAGAATAAGATCATCAGCATCAATGGCCCGGAGATCACTCCTAACAGCATCAACTACGTTATGGAAGGCCAGCCCATCGGCGTTTTTAAAATGAGAAAGTATGCGGGGGCAGATCCCGATAACGGTGATGCTCTTTATTACCTTAACGACAGCAGCAGCGAGACAACCAATAATTATAATATTGCAGGAGATCTGGTTGTCGGATCTCCGAACCCCGATTTCACAGGAGGATTGAACAATTACCTTGAATACAAGGGTATCGACATGAACTTGCTGCTTAGTTTCGTCTATGGCAATGAGGTATTTAACGGCGGCGGCAGGTATCAGTCCGCAAATGCTGACTGGTTCGATAATCAAACTGCCGACCAGCTGAACAGATGGCAGAATCCGGGCGATATTACCAATGTCCCCCAGGCACGCCTTGGCGATGGCAACGGGACCAACAACTCAAGCAGATACCTTTCGGATGCCTCGTATCTGAGGGTCAGAAATATTAATGTTGGCTATAACCTCCCGGTGAGTCTGATTTCAAAGATCAAACTGTCGGGCATGAGGGTGTATCTCGGAGTTCAAAACCTGCATACTTTCACAAAGTACAAAGGGTGGGATCCGGAGGTCAATTATACAGGTACAGGAAGGAGTACACAGAATACCAACATCATACAGGGGTATGACTTTTATACGGCGCCGCAGGCGAGGACCTTTACTCTTGGTATCAATCTTTCATTCTAACCGCTAAATATAACTATTATGAAAAATATATTTTTCCAGGGTAAAAAATGGTTGCTGATTATGATGTCTTCACTTGCACTTTTTTCATGTGATGACAAACTCGATATCAAACCCAGGCAATCAATTGATGCAAATACAGCTCTCAATTCGGCTGAAAATATAAAAACAACGCTTGTCGGCGCATACCTGCAGGCTAGAAGTGCAAATATATTTGGATCGCAGTTCAACGAATTCTCCGAACTCCTTGCTGCAACCTCCGATCTCTCATTTATCGGGACATATTCACAACCAAGGGAAATCATTCAGAAAGAGATTACCGTTACAAACAGTTATGTCGAATATTGCTGGATTGATGCTTACGGACTTATCAATATCTGCAACACCATTCTTGATCCCAATACTCTCGCAATAATTGAAAATGCAGAAGAGCGCAGTCTTGTTGAAGGTGAAGCAAAATTCTTACGGGGATGGGTTATGTTTGAGATGACACGACTTTTTGGGCTTCCTTACGAACCGGGAGTTGCAAATACACAACCGGGGGTTCCGATAGTTCTTACTCCTACAAGGGATGTTGCTGATGCAATTGAAGTCCCGAGAAACACTGTTGAAGAATGCTATGGTCAGGCAATTTCTGACCTTTCTTCGGCTCGTGATCTTCTCCCCGAAGATAACGGGGTATATGCCACTAAATATTCAGCCAGTGCAATTCTTGCAAGGCTGTACCTTCAACAGGGTAACTTTACAGGTGCAGCCACAGAAGCAAATAAGGTTATTGAGAGCGGCCTGTTTTCTCTGACAACTGATCCATTGCAACCTTTTAACATCACCGGGACATCCCCGGAAGTCATATTTGCCCTTCAGAATAATGTTGCCTCAAATACTTCCTGGCTTACTGTGATGTATGCTTCACTTAACGGAATGGGTCGTGGTGATTATGATATCCAGCCCGGATTCCTTTCAAAATTTGATCCTTCTGATCTCAGGGGAATGCTCCAGACCGAAACTCAGTCTTCGTTCACCATTGCTGATATTAATATGATGTACTACATTGGTGTGGGCACTATTCTGAACAACGGGGGCATAAACACGTCAAAGTGGGGCGACTATTATGCTAATATTCCGCTTATCAGGCTGGCAGAAATGTACCTTATCAGGGCAGAAGCTAACTTTGAAAAGGGAGGATCGCCTGTCGGTCCCGGTTCACCATTGGAAGATATTAACATTATCAGGGAGCGCTCCCTTGCTCCTGCTTATTCAGAGCCGGTTACCAGACAGCAAATAAGGGACGAACGCTATTTTGAGCTTTGCTGGGAGGGTCACCGGTTACACGATCTCAAAAGGTGGCATTCGGATGTAGGATCTGTCGCTTACGATGCAGGAAACCTTATCCTCCCGATCCCATTCAGGGAAATGGAGGTGAATAAACTCCTTGTTCAGAACCCCTGGTATCTTGGGCAATAAGTCAACATTTCTACATCATTGTTCCGTAACGTTTCTTCAAATTAGCATTATATAGCCGTAGAGACTGTATCAAAAGTATCTCTTTCGTTTTTCACCCCTAAATCCCCTAAAGGGGACTTATTGATTAACAAAGACTTATGGAACCCCCTTTAGGGGGCAGGGGGTAAAAAGAACTGGAATGGTGTAAAAATTCGGACTTTTGATACAACCTCCACAGGCAACCTCCCGCTGATAATTAATAATGCACTCATATTTGATTGTTTCGTTAATAAATTTATATATCTTTGCACCCACAATTTTTAAAAGCAGGTTAAATAAAAAGCGTAAAAATTTAATGGCAGTTAGAATCAGATTAGCTAGGAAAGGCCGTAAAAGAAAGGCCTACTACCATATAGTGGTAGCTGATAGCAGGTCGCCACGTGATGGCAGATATATTGAAAAGATCGGTAATTATAACCCGATCCCTAACCCCGCAATCATCGAACTCGATTTCGATAAGGCTTTGGGTTGGCTGCAAAATGGCGCACTACCTACAGAAACTTGCAGAGCTATCCTCTCTTCCAGAGGGGTAATGCTTAAGAAACATCTTCTTGAAGGTGTTAAAAAAGGTGCATTTGACGATGCTGAAGCAACAAGGAGATTTGAAGCCTGGATGAAACAGAATGATGAAAAAGTAGATGCCAGAAAATCGGGTCTTGAAAAATCGGAGGATGATGAGCTCACCAAGCGGCTTGCAGCAGAAAAGAAAGTAAATGAAGCAAGGGCTGCCCGTCTTTCAAAGAAACAGGCTGATCTCGCAGCAAAAGCTGAAGCTGCTGCCAAACCAGCCGCTGCCGAAGAGCAAGCCCCTGCTGAAACGACTCCTGCGACTCCTGGAGAAACGGCACAGGGCGAGAGTACTTCTGAAACCGTAGCTGAGGATAAACCAAAGGAATAAATGTTTAGTCATAAGGATCGATGATCCGATGGCTTACAAAAATGAGATATTGCTTGGCCGGATAACAAAGATCCACGGTTACGAAGGTAGCGTAGTGATCAGACTTGAACCGGCATTTATTGAAGATATTCCTGAAATGGAAGCGGTCTTTATCGAATCAGATGGGAGACCGGTTCCATTTTTTATTTCTGAAATGGAATACAATGGGGGAGATGTCGTTAAAATGAAATTTGACGGATATCAGATTACTGAGAAGGTCAGCGAATTCGTCGGATGCAAAGTATTTCTGACAAAGTCAGCAGGAAGGCAAAGTGTTCAGAATATCGAAACTCTTATCGGATACAGAGTACTCCTGAAGAATAAGCAGGAGCTGGGAACGATAATCGATATTACCAGGAACCAGGGACAGGACCTGTTAAGTGTCATGGCATCCGGGAAAAGGGAAATCCTTATTCCTCTTCATAAAGATTTCATTATAAAAGCTGATAAAAGGTTGAAAACCATTACTATGGATCTGCCTGAAGGACTGATCGATCTAAATTCTCCATTTTAAGGCATACGGCGCAGGGCAAACGGCGCAGGGCGCAGGGCTCAGAGCTCAGAGCAAGGTGTCTCGGGGGAAAGCAGACCTATCAGTGTAAATCAGCGTTATCTGCAGGAAATTTTAGCCTGACATATGGAGTTTGGAACCGGACAGACTGCCTCTTTAAATGCGATAAATATCATATTTTAAAAGGCTTAATGTTTTTAAGTTTACCTTTGTTAATAAATTCACAATATGATTGACCTGTCGTGTACTTACCTTGGATTGCAGTTGAAGAACCCCTTGATTGCAGGTAGTTCCGGCCTTACTTCCACGATCGAAAACCTTAAAACGCTCGAGAAGATGGGCGCCGGTGCAGTTGTCCTTAAATCGGTGTTTGAAGAGCAGATAAAATACGAATCAAACGTGCTTATCGAATCGGATAACCAGGATATCAAACCGTGGAATGAAGCTTTTAACCAGATAGTTACTGACTCAGAATACTATTATGAAGAAGCATATAATTATCTTACAGAGTACGCCAGGGACCATACCCTGAAAAAATACCTTAAATTTATTTCAGACGCCAAAAAGGCAATTGGTATTCCTGTAATTGCCAGTATCAACTGCAGCACCCAGCATGACTGGCAGTATTTCGCACGAAGGATTCAGGAGGCCGGTGCAGATGCGCTCGAACTTAATATTTACGTCCTGCCGTCTGATCCGGAAAAAACTTCTGCCGCGATCGAAGCCGTATATTTTGATGTTATAAAGGAGGTCAGGAAATATGTTACAATGCCTGTCTCGGTGAAGACAGGTTACTACTTCTCCAGTCTTGCAGGAACTCTTGTTAAACTCTCGGAAACCGGTATTGCAGGGCTTACTCTATTCAACCGGCCGTATAATCCTGACATTGATATTAAAACATTGCAGGTCAGTGCTTCAAACGTATTAAGCACCGAAACTGAATATTCAAACACACTTCGCTGGGTTGCCCTGATGGCAGGCAGACTTAAATGTGATATTGCAGCTTCTACCGGGATTCACAATTATCAAACCGTTATAAAACAATTGCTTGCAGGCGCAGATGCTCTGCAGATGGTTTCAGTCTTCTATAAAAATAAATTTGGTGTTTTGCCAGGGATTTTAGCCGGTCTTGAAAACTGGATGAAAGAACACAATTTTAACAGGATCTCTGATTTTAAAGGTCTTTTGAGCCGCAAAAACGTTATGAATCCTGCATCATATGAAAGAGTCCAGTTTATCCGTCTTTTTACGGGAATAGAATAATAAATTAATACAGATCAATATGTCTCATTCTGCAACTAACACTGAAAATAATTCCCTTGCCTATCTTGTCGGAGAAAATGCTGATGTACAGGTTCAGAAATGTTATCAGTGCGGCAAATGTTCAGCCGGTTGTCCTGTGGCTTATGATATGGATTTACCTCCAAGCATGGTTATGCGACTTCTGCAAACAAAGTCACACACCAATGATGAAAAAGTCCTCAGGTCTTATTCAATCTGGCTCTGCGTGACTTGCGAGATGTGCCTGAGCAGGTGCCCGATGGAGATAGATATTCCTTCAGTAATGGACTTCCTGAGGCAGAAATCGTTGAGTGAAAAAAAGGTAAACAGGAAAGCATCAAATATTGTTGCATTTCATAAATCGTTCCTGAATTCAATCAGGCTCACCGGTAAATTATTTGAGCTCGGACTCATCCTCGATTATAAGCGCCAGTCTTTGAATCTGATGCAGGACGTTGCTCTTGCCCCAAGGATGATTACAAGAGGTAAACTGCATTTTATCCCCGAAATTATTAAGGGCAAAGCTCATATTTCAGATATTTTTAAGAAAACACAAAAATAGCTTATTAATGAAAACAGGCTTTTATCCCGGATGTTCTCTAACCGGATCTGCACGCGATTACAATGAATCGGTTCGTGCCCTTGCAGAGGCATTCGGCATTGAATTTACCGAGATCCCAGATTGGAATTGCTGCGGTGCAACTGCAGCCCATAATATGAACAAGGAATTGTCTCTGGCTCTTCCTGCAAGGATATTAGCCCTGGCTGAAAAGGAGGGGATGGACGAAATTGTTGTCCCATGCGCTGCCTGCTACAGCCGCCTTGTTGTAACAATAAACGAGCTCAGGAATGATCCGGAACGCAAAAACCGGGTTTGCGAGATACTTGGTATGGATTACAGGGGAACATCAAAGATCCTGAATGTTGTGGAATGGATCGATAAATACATAATTCCTGAACTTGATGGAAAAGTTGTCAGGCCGTTCGACCATAAAGTAGCATGTTACTACGGTTGTCTTCTTGTACGTCCCGACAGGATCCTGAATTATGACCGCGCCGAAGATCCCCAGACTATGGATATTGTGATGAAAAAGAGTGGAGCCACTCCAGTCGATTTTCCATTTAAAACCGAATGCTGCGGTGCCGGATTGTCAATTTCACGGACCGATGTGGTTTCAAAACTGTCGGGCAAAATTATTGAAGACGCTGAACACAGGGGCGCTGAAGCTATCATTGTAGCATGTCCGATGTGTCATTCAAATCTTGATATGAGAAGGCACGATATCAATAAATACTGGAATGAAGATTTTAAGATCCCTGTGCTTTTCATAACCCAGGCAATAGGTCTGGCAATCGGTCTGACCCCTGAAAAAGTAGGGCTGAAGAGGCATTTTGTTGAAGTAAATATCAGTTAAAGAAAATTATATATTAATGGCAAGAATAGGTGTTTTTGTTTGTCATTGTGGTGAAAATATCAGCGCTACCGTCGACTGTGGTAAGGTTGCGGAAACTACAGGTAAATTAAAGCATGTAGTTTTCAGCACCGATTATAAATATATGTGTTCTGATCCGGGACAGACTCTTATTAAGAATGCAATCACAGAGCATAAGCTCACAGGTGTTGTAGTTGCAGCATGTTCTCCGCGGATGCATGAGCCTACATTCAGGAAAGCATGTGCCGAAGCCGGCCTGAATCCATTCCTGTGCGAGATGGCAAACCTGCGTGAGCATTGTTCATGGGTTCATGAGAAGAACGACCTTACAACAGCAAAAGCGACGGATATTGTCAGAACTCTTGTTGAAAAAGTTAAACTCAATTCTGCACTCCAGCCTATAAGGGTTCCGGTAACCAAAACTGCGCTGGTAATCGGTGGCGGCATAGCCGGAATTCAGTCGGCACTCGACATTGCAAATACAGGTCATAAAGTTGTTATGGTGGAACGTTCCCCCTCGATAGGCGGACATATGTCGCAGTTATCGGAGACCTTCCCCACGCTCGACTGCTCACAGTGCATCCTTACCCCAAGGATGGTGGAGGTGGCTCAGCACCCGAATATTACTCTTTACAGTTATGCTGAGGTTGAAAGTGTTGAGGGTTTCATTGGCAACTTTAAGGTGAAGGTCAGGAAAAAATCCAAAAGTATTGACGAAAAGGTGTGTACCGGTTGTGGACTTTGTACTACCAAATGCCCGCAGAAAAAGATACCCAATGAATTTGAACAGGGAATGGGTATGCGTCCTGCCATTTATGTGCCTTTTCCACAGGCCGTGCCGAACAAGCCGGTAATCGACAGGGAACATTGTACCTATTATATAAAAGGAAAATGCAAAGTATGTGAGATTGTCTGTCCGACAAAGGCAATCCGGTTTGATCAGCCTGATGAGGTAATTGAACTTGAGATTGGTGCAATAGTAATAGCTACCGGATTCGATGTCAAACATGCTGACTTCTTCCCCGAATACGGATACGGGAAATACAAGGATGTCATAGACGGACTTCAATTTGAAAGACTTGCATCTGCTTCAGGTCCGACCGGCGGAGCAATACTCAGACCATCAGATGGTAAAGTTCCTGAAAACATTGTATTTGTGGCATGCGCCGGTTCGCGCGATCCGGCAAAGGGAATTCCCTATTGTTCAAAGATATGCTGCATGTACACAGCAAAACATGCTATGCTTTATAAGCATAAAGTTCACGAAGGTAATGCACATATATTCTATATGGATATCCGTGCAGCCGGCAAAAACTACGAGGAATTTGTCCGGCGGGCCATTGAGGAGGACTATGTCAACTACATCCGCGGGAGGGTATCGACAATATATGAAAGAGACGGGAAGCTTATTGTAAAAGGAGTGGATACGCTTCTCGGAGCCCAGCCTGTTGAAATTGTTGCCGACATGGTTGTGCTTGCCACAGCGGGTGTCGCCAATTCTGGGGCTGAGGAGCTGGCACAGAAACTTCATGTTTCATATGATTCGCATAAATTTTTTGCCGAGGCACATCCGAAATTAAAACCTGTGGAAACAAATACAGCAGGAATATTCCTTGCAGGTGCCTGTCAGAATCCCAAGGATATACCCGATTCAGTTTCACAGGCTTCAGGCGCCGCTGTAAAAGTGGCAGCCCTCTTTTCGCAGAGTGAGCTGACCCGCGAACCGCTGGTTGCTCATGTAAACCGCATGGCTCCACCTGCTTATTCAACATGTGTCGGATGCTTCCTGTGCCAATCCGTTTGCCCATATCAGGCCATTGAACGAGAAGAGTTCAGGACCCGGGACGGCAGGATTGTAAAAACGGTCGCCAGGATAAATGAAGGCCTTTGCCAGGGTTGTGGTACATGTGTTGCTCTGTGCAGATCGAAGTCAATTGATTTATACGGGTACTCCAATAACCAGGTTTATGCAGAAGTGGTATCCCTGTTGAACGAGTACTGATCCATTTAAGAATTCAACTTTGATTAAAAAAGTTTTATATGTCAGATTTTGAACCAAAAGTTGTAGCATTCGTGTGTAACTGGTGCACTTATGCCGGAGCCGATCTAACGGGAACGAGCCGGATAAAATATGCATCAAACGTCAAGATAATCAGGTTCCCGTGTACAGGAAGAATAGATTTTATGTTGCTTTTGAAAGCTTTTGCCAATGGCACCGATGGCATTATTGTATCGGGCTGCCATCCCAACGATTGTCATTATACATCCGGGAACTTCCATGCAAAACGCAGGTGGATAATGTTTAAAGAACTTATGGACTTTATGGGGATCGATATGAACAGGATTACCTTTTCGTGGGTCTCGGCCGCTGAGGGCGGAAAATGGGCAGAAGTTGTAAATACAACAGTAGCACGATTACGGGAGCTGGGACCATATGTTTCCTACAAGGAGATGGTAGGTAAAAGTGTTGAAGAGGAGGTTAGCCATGAATAACCTTATTGTCAGGGCAAGCGAATTACTTGAAAACAAGAATGCGGCCGTTATCATTGGATATGAGGCAGGTACCGGCGGAGTTGCGAGGCCGGCCTTTATTACCGAACCGTCAAAAACAGGGAAGCTTATATTCGATGAACGCTGCAAACAGAATCTTGCCGTTTATCTTACGAAACCTGAAGTGAGAAACCTTGGCAATATGGCTATTGTTGCAACACTCCCCGTAATGAGGAGTATCATGATGCTGGTTTCCGAACAACAGGTTAGAGACGAGAATCTTATTGTGCTTGGCATCTCTGCAGAAGGAGAGCTGCTCGATTTCCCGGATATGAAAGTAATGCAGGGATATATTGAAAAGTCCGACCTTGCAAATCCCCCTGAATATAAGGAGTTGCTTGATAAGCTCAACAAGTTAAGCCCGGAGGAGAAATTTGCATATTGGCAGAACGAGCTTTCAAAATGCATTAAATGCTATGCCTGCAGGCAGGCTTGCCCGATGTGCTACTGCACCAGATGCACTGTTGAGGTCAATCAGCCACAATGGATCCCTGTTAAATCAAATACCCACGGGAACATGGAGTGGCATGTTCTCAGGGCTATGCACCTTGCCGGTCGCTGCATCAGCTGCGGTGAATGCGGAAGGGTCTGTCCGGTCGGTATACCCTGCAATCTTCTTACAATGTACCTTGCCGACAAGGTTCACGATTATTTTAATGTATATGCCGGAACCTCAGAAAAGATGAGTTCGGTGTTGTCGACTTACGAACCAAAAGATAAAGAAAGCTTTATAATATAAGATGGAAATTACAAGGAAATTAATCCGGAAGCAATCGCTTGAGAAGCTGTACAATCATCTGACAGCCGGTAAAAAAGTCTTTGCCCCGGTTAAAGCGGCGAACAGACAGGTGGATTTCAGGTATAATCCTCCTTACGCAGATGTGACATTTGACCATATCAGATCGACCCTCTCTGTTAAAAATGTTGTTTTTCCAAAGATCGAATCCCTCCTTAATTATACAAACAACAAAACTGAAAGCACAGTTACGGATGTTGATCTCAACAAAATTTCTGAAGTTGTGCTTTGGGGTTCACACCCGTGTGATAATGCAGCTCTGGATGTGCTGAAGTCAATTTTCTGCAAGGATTTTGATGACAGATTTTTCTCTGAACGGCTTGAAAAACTCCTTGTTATAGGATTAACCTGTCATAAGAGCGATGATTATTGTTTCTGCACTTCAACAGGAGGATCCCCTGATTCAGTCAAAGGCAGCGACATCCTTTTGACAAAGTTAAAAGATGGTGATTATCAGGCTGATATCCTAACCGATAAGGGTTCTGTGGTTGTTTCATCTTTTCCGGAATTGTTCGAGCCTGAAATAGGTGAAGAAACGATGGTTACAAAAGTCCCGGTGAAATTCTCACATGAAAGTGTGACAAATAATCTGGAGAAACTTTTTGAACACCCGTTCTGGGTTGAAAACTCACTACGGTGCCTCGGATGCGGTGCATGTGCATACGTTTGTCCCGCATGTGCATGCTTCGATATCCAGGATGAGACCATGGGCAAGGAGGGCAGGCGTTACAGGTGCTGGGATTCATGCGGGTTTGGATTATTCACGCTGCATACTTCGGGCCATAACCCGAGGAAGGTTCAGAGCCAGAGGTGGAGGCAGCGCATAATGCATAAGTTTTCTTATATGCCCGACCGCAACAAGACACTGGGATGTGTCGGATGCGGCAGGTGCTCAGCAAAATGTCCTGTCGATATGAACATTGCGGAGCAGCTTGAAGCGATACAATATATTTAATAAGATTTCATAATGAGTGAGAATATATACATGCCATATCTGATGGAGATCGAAAACATAATTGAAGAGACTCCAGATGTAAGAACATTCCGACTGAAATTCAAAAATCCGGAAGAAGCGGGTAAATTCACTTTCAAGGCAGGTCAGTTTGGTGAATATTCTGTTTTCGGAGAGGGTGAATCGACTTTCTGCGTTGCCTCCCCGCCAACAAGAAAAGGCTATATTGAATGTACCTTTCGTAAGGCGGGACGGGTAACAAACGCACTTGCAAATCTCGAAATCGGGGATACAGTTGGTTTCAGAGGACCTTATGGCAATACATTCCCCATCGACCAGTGGGAGGGTAAAAACCTTCTGTATATAGCAGGCGGAATTGCTCTTCCTCCGATGAGATGCGTTATCTGGAACACACTCGACCTGCGCGAAAAATTTAAAGACATAACCATAATTTACGGTGCCCGCACGGTTTCAGACCTTGTGTACAAGGAAGAACTGAAAGAATGGAACGATCGACCGGATGTAAGGCTTATCACGACTGTTGATCCGGGTGGTGAGACTCCTGACTGGAAAGGTGAGACAGGATTTGTACCTGCCGTGCTTGAAAAAACTGCCCCGTCGTCTGAAAATACAATAGCCATCCTGTGTGGACCTCCGGTTATGATAAAATTCACGATGCCGGTTTTAAAGAAGCTCGGCTTCAGGGATAAGGATATTTTTACAACGCTTGAAAACAGGATGAAGTGCGGTTTCGGCAAATGCGGACGCTGCAATGTCGGTAAGGTATTTGTCTGCCTTGACGGGCCGGTGTTCACTTATGAACAGATCCTCGCATTGCCTGAAGAATACTAAAGATTCTTTGCTTTGGTCATGCGAGTGGCTGTTTAAAAAGTCTAAATCCATTAACCGCAAAGATCACGAAGGATTTACGCAAATGCCGATAGCTATCGGCACGCAAAGATTTAATTATTAACGTTTTAACTTTGCGTACTTTGCGCCTTCTTAGCGTGCTTTGCGGTTAATATTGGCTTTTTAAACACCCACATGTTATTAAGCGAAAAACGGATTCGTTACTTTTTCCTTTTTTACGTTTGATGATGCATCATTAAACTAATTTCCTCGTCTTTAATTGTAATCTATTATTAAACAATATAACACTATGAAAAGGGTAATTTTTTTAGTAACGATTCTTACAGCACTGATTTTTACTGCCGGTACATCCGGCGCCCAAACCAAAGAAACCAGGGATGTAAAGGGATTCACAAGGGTAAGTTTTGGAGTTTCCGGTAACCTGTATATTAAATTCGGACCCGAGTTCCGCCTTGAAATTGAGGGTGATAAAAAAGCCTTGAGCGAAACCATTACCGAAGTGTCGGGCGACAGGCTTGTGATTAAAAAGGAGAACTGGCGCATGTCCTTTAATAATGACGACAGGGTGACAATAAACATCACGATGCCGGAAATTGAGGGATTGGGAGTTTCGGGTTCGGGGAAAGCCCAGATAATGGATAGGGTAAAGGCTGACAAACTTAATCTTAGTGTAAGTGGCAGCGGGAAGCTTCTTGCGGGGGATGTTGAAGCAGATAAGCTTGACTGCGGCATTTCCGGTTCCGGTGATATCTTACTTACAGGCAGCGGCAGTATTGACAGTGGTGAAATCGGAATAAGCGGATCGGGAAGCTACACGGGAGAATCGACAGAAATTGATCATCTCAGTGTAAGTGTATCCGGCAGCGGAGACTGCGTTTGTAAGGCCGGTGATTCGCTCGAAGCCTCGATTTCAGGAAGCGGGAATGTAAGTTATTACGGAAGTCCGAAGATCAATGCCAGAGTGTCCGGATCCGGTCATGTAAGATCCAGATAGTCCGATCATTGCCTTATTATTTTTATAGTACCGTCCTGTTCTATTTTAATTATTGAAGAAGGTGTGGATTTTGTTCGATCTTCCTGCCTGTATTTTACAACATAATCCACTGAAATGATTATGTAATTATCAATCTCTGAAAATTTCAGAGGCGGCGGATCATTACTTATATTAGCTGAAGTTGATACAACAGGCTTTCTGAATCTTGTGATCAGGTCATTGCAGAAAAGTTCGTTGCAGACTCTTATTCCTGCCGATCCGTCGTCGGCACCAACACCTGGCGCCAGATTCTTAACTTTTGGATAGATCAGTGTGACCGGCTTGTCGGAAACTTCAAGTATATTATATGCAACTTCCGGGATCTCAGTTACATAGCGTTCAAGCATTGTTAATCCGTTAACAAGCACGAGCAAGCTTTGATTTTCACTTCTCTTTTTAATACTGAAGATCTTATCAACAGCCTCCTTGTTTGTAGCATCGCAGCCAAGACCCCAGATGGTGTCGGTAGGGTAGAGTATGACACCTCCCTCCCGGAGTACTTTCAAAGCCTGTATCAGATCTTCTTTATTGTACATTGGAATTAAATTAGGCATGTGTCAGGCGAAAATAATAAAATATGTGACATGCACTTCTTATTGGTTTAGATCCTCGCAGATTATAACCAGGGCGCTTAACGGCAATTGGGCCTTTTTAAAAATAAAGTGACATACTGTTCTGATCTCTTTTTTTGTTCCATAAAGAAAGCTATATTTGATTAAGGTTTTACCCTGAGTTCTTTGGATTTGCTTTTTGATCGGGAAGTCAAGTTTTCCTTAAATTATATATATTATGAGCAAATACATCTATTTAACCTGTAATCCTGAAGCACTTGTCGCTTCAATGCTTCCTCCTGAAGGATTTGGAATGTATCTATCAACCGGAACTAAAAAACGTAACAGAGGGCAGACTATCTTTTTCGAGGTGGATCTGCCTAAGATCGAGCACCTGATTGATATGGCAAGCCTTAACAAAAGGTGTGTTCCAAAGGAAGATGGCAGTCCAAAGAGTTCTGTTTACCTTTCGGTTTACAGGGTTCTTGAAACAATTCCCCTTGATGCCCTGAAATCACTTTACCTGACTACTGATCATGGATGTATTCTCCAGCTGAAAAGAGCTGCTTATGATAAAAACAAAGAAGTTAGTAAGGTACTTCATCTTTACCAGGAATTAAATCCTGTCACACCTCTTGTGGCAAGTGAACTCCCTCCTTCGGTATTCCTTAAAAGGCTCACCGACGGTTCAATTCCGATAGTGATTCCCAAGCTGTTCTTCGTTGAACTAAAGCTGGGCGAACTTGCTCAAAATCCGCTTTATGGCTCAGCTGAACATCTTCCGTATCAGAATATAGGCCATCTGAGGGATTGCCTTGAAATACTGAGGGGCGAATACGAAAAGCACATGAAGACTGTTCAAAGGGTATTCTCAGGCGAGCTTTTGTACAGGACGATTGAAACAGGATTTTATGTAGGGGCCTTGGATGATATGGCCTTTTATCCTTATCCCACTATGGGACAACTTGAAAACATCAATTACGAGTTTTTCAGGGCAATTTAATCAATATACTACTACAAGAATATAGTTATCCGGGATCGGTATAGGTTCAATACAGGGATCAACAAGCATTTATTCTTTATTTAGAATGGTTCTAATAATCAGAATTCTATTTTAAGAATCTCTTTTTTAATTTGCTTTAATAAAAAACTAAATTAGTTTTGTACCGGCAAAAAATTTGCTGTTCTAACCTATACTTTTTTAATTTAAAAAACGGATATCATGATTAGTAGTTTATTTTGGATTGTTCCAATTTCAGCGCTCACCGCATTGTTGTTTGCCTGGATCTTTTACAAAGGAATGATTGTACAGGAGCAGGGTACAGACAAGATGAAAGAGATTGCTGCGTATGTAAGTGAAGGCGCTATGGCCTATCTTAAACGTCAGTACACAGTTGTAGCCAAGGTGTTTCTCATTCTTGTTGCATTACTGTTAATACTGGCATATGCGGGCATACAAAACCCGTTTGTACCTGTTGCCTTCCTTACCGGTGGATTTTTCTCCGGATTATGCGGTTTCCTCGGTATGAAGTCAGCTACAGCTGCTTCAAACAGAACAGCATGGGCAGCTTCAAAATCACTCAACAAAGGGTTGAAGGTAGCACTTCGAAGCGGCGCTGTTATGGGCCTTGTAGTTGTTGGTTTCGGACTTCTGGATATTGCCATATGGTTCCTTATACTCGACAAGGCTGTTTTTACACCTGCACATATGGCAAATGGTCTCCATTGGCTTGGCCTTACATTTGTAAGTGCAGGGACTGATGAACATCAGAAGCTTATTGAAATTACCGCTACGATGCTTACATTCGGGATGGGTGCATCAACCCAGGCTCTCTTTGCACGTGTTGGTGGCGGTATCTTTACAAAAGCCGCCGATGTTGGTGCTGACCTGGTTGGTAAAGTTGAGGCAGGAATTCCTGAAGACGACCCGCGTAACCCTGCAACCATTGCTGATAACGTTGGTGATAACGTTGGTGATGTAGCCGGTATGGGTGCTGACCTTTATGAATCTTACGCGGGTTCAATCCTTTCCACTGCTGCTCTTGGTGCCGCACTTCCATCACTTGTTCCGGGTGAACAGCTTACTGCAATAATTGCCCCGATGATGGTTTCTGCTATTGGAATATTACTTTCGATTGCAGGTGTTTATATGGTGAGAACAAAAGAAGATGCATCTCCAAAGACTCTTCTTCGTGCACTTCTGCTTGGCACAGGAGGGAGCTCTGCTCTTATCCTTGTTGTACTTGCAGTAATGGCCTGGGTAGACTGGATCACATGGGGTGTATTCGGCGCTGCAGTATCAGGTCTTGCAGCCGGTGTTATTATTGGCCAGTCAACCGAATATTTCACTTCAGACGGGAATAAACCTACTCAGGGCATTGCCAGACAATCACAGCAGGGTCCTGCTACAGTCATAATTGAAGGTATGGCTGTCGGTATGTTCTCAACATGGGTTCCCGTTTTAACTATAGGCGCAGGTATAATTGCAGCTTACGGTTTTGCAGGTGGTTTTCACAACTTTGCAATGGGTGTTTATGGTATCGGTTTTGCGGCTGTTGGTATGCTCTCAACCCTGGGAATAACCCTTGCAACTGATGCCTTCGGACCTATTGCTGACAATGCCGGAGGTAATGCTGAAATGTCGGGGCTTCCAAAAGAAGTAAGAGAAAGAACCGATGCTCTCGACGGGCTTGGTAATACAACAGCTGCAACGGGAAAAGGCTTTGCCATTGGTTCGGCTGCTTTGACTGCTCTTGCTCTTGTAGCTGCTTATATGGAAGAAATAAAAATGTGGCTGGGCAGACTTGCCGACAAAACACCTGAAGGATTTAAACAGATCGGCGATACATTATTCTATAATAAGATAGTTCCAACTTCAGTACCGGATGGAATGACTGCCGTAAGTTTAAAAACTTCAACTATCAAAGATTTTGTTTCTGCTTATGATCTGTCTCTTTTCAATCCGATCCTTATCGCAGGACTTTTTATCGGAGCCATGATGGCTTTCCTTTTCAGTGCTATGAGCATGAAAGCGGTCGGCCGGGCTGCCGGTAAAATGGTCGATGAAGTTCGTCGTCAGTTCCGTGAAATCCCCGGGATTATGGATGGGACGGGTAAACCCGAATATGCAAAATGTGTTGAAATTTCAACTGCAGGCGCTCAGAGCGAAATGCTTGTACCTTCATTAATGGCCATTGCTGTTCCTCTGACTGTTGGTGTTGTATTAGGTGTTCCCGGAGTTGTAGGTCTCCTTATGGGAGGTATGTCGGCAGGTTTCGTTCTGGCCAGCATGCTTAATAATGCAGGAGGTGCCTGGGATAATGCAAAGAAATATGTTGAGAGAGGCAATTATGGCGGAAAGAAAAGCGAATGCCATAAAGCTACTGTAGTTGGTGATACAGTCGGAGACCCGTTCAAAGATACATCAGGTCCTGCCCTTAATATTCTTATCAAGCTTATGTCGATGGTATCCGTTGTCCTTGCCGGATTAACTGTTGCTTTCAGTATTATCGGATAATAATTGATTATCAGTTAAGTAAAAAGCTGTCCTTTTCGGACGGCTTTTTTTATTGTGTGCCGCATGGCCGTCTTAATTATTTTATTATTGATACCACTTATGGCCTCTGCATCCGCAGGTAAAGTACCATCAGTTGGACCTGTCAGGCTTGAATTCATAATTTTCGCCTTTGATGTCACACAACATAATGTGGGACCGTTCCGGGCTCGTAAATAACCAGGGCATGGAAAAATCGGTGAATAATCTATTAAGATCCTTTAAAGACTATTGATAAATTACATCCTGCTTTAAATTAATAATTGCAACAGGATTAGTCTAAATAATTATTTCCCATATATTTGTAGGGTTATTCCTTAAAAATAACCATGAAGATTTTACCGTTAAAGTATAACAGTATTTATATCTCTGATCTTCTTCGAAATCAATCCCTGTTAAAAAACATCAAATAATTTGTAAAGTTAAATGCAATATTCTTCCTACACATTTATCGACATTTTATTGAGCGCTATACTTGCATTGATAATGTTAGGTGTGGGCCTGTCATTAACTTCCGGTAATTTTAAGAACCTGTTTTTATTTCCCAGGCCACTATTAATAGGTTTGACTTCCCAAATATTAATCTTACCGATTTTTGCATTTATAATATCTTTTTGTTCTAACATGTCCCTTTCTTCAAAAGTTGGTTTGATAATTCTTGCTGCCTGTCCCGGAGGTACAACTTCAGGCATAATAACATATCTGTTTAAAGGGAATGTTGCTCTTTCAATAACTTTTACTTCAATTAATAGTATCATTACTTTATTTACCATACCATTAATTGTGAACTTGAGTTTATTCTTTTTTTTGGGACAATCTACAACTATCCATCTTTCATATCTTGAAACTATAATTCAAATTTTTTCAGTTACGATTATCCCGGCTTGCATAGGAGTTATAATCAGAACTTATAACCCGGAGTTTGCTTTAAAAGCTCAGGGTCCCATAAAATCTCTGTTAATAGTTGCTTTGGGGATAATTTTTTTAATATACTTTTTTGCAGGGAAAAATACCGGAGGCACGGGAATTACATCGAAGGAAATATTTAACATTTTACCATATGCGTTATTATTAAATGCCGTGTGTATGGCGTGGGGCTTTTTATTAGGTAGTTTTTCCAGGCTTGGAATGAAGAATTCCTATACCATAGGGATTGAATCATCAGTACATAATACAGCATTAGCCTTTCTCGTTGCCGGAGTTCTGCTTCACAATCAGGATATGGTGAAGCCCTCATTAATTTATGCCATGTTTTCTTTTTGGACAGCAATAATTTACACCTTCATAATTAAAAAAGTAAATGGATTAAGGACTTTGTCTGATTTTAAATCCTGAATCATCACTCCGCATTTAATCTCCTTCGATCAATAAGTTTATTTGACTATGTTTGTATTCCCTGTATTAAGAATAACCTGTTATGTCTTCAATGAGCCCTCCTTCTTCAGATCATGTTAAAAAGAATACTAAAGCAAATAATGTCCCAAAACGTTATATGCTGATCTTACTAAGTACGATTTTCCTTGCTTCATTGCTGATGATCATTAGCCATTTTGATATTATCAGCATAAGTAAAAATGTTTTATTGTTCTCAAGGTGGATAGCTATCCTTGCTATTATCGGTTATGCAATCTATAAAAGATCGCTGACAACATGGATTCTGATAAGTATGATCGTTGGTGCGGAATTTGGTTATGACCTGCCACAGGTAGCGGTTAAGATGCAGGTTGTAAGCATGGTCTTTTTACGCCTTATTAAAACAATCATAGCGCCCCTGCTTTTTGCTACCCTTGTTGTTGGAATTGCAGGTCATTCAAACCTTAAGCAGGTGGGACGGATGGGATGGAAATCACTGGTTTACTTTGAAATTGTTTCAACTCTTGCTCTCTTCATAGGTTTGCTGGCTATAAATATCAGCAAAGCCGGCATCGGAGTGGATGTACCGGATGTTGTTAATAAAGTTGATGTGCCTTCGGTGCCAGTTCAAACCGGGAGGGATATTATACTCCATATATTTCCGGAGAATATTGCAAAGTCTATTTATGAAGGTCAGGTTCTGCAAATTGTAGTATTCAGCATATTATTCGGAATAGCCGTTGCAATGATTAAAGAAAAGTACAGGAGCCCGATGATCAGATTCACAGAAGCACTGGCAGAAACAATGTTTAAATTTACTTCTCTGATAATGTACCTTGCTCCTTTGGCAGTATTTGCAGCAATAGCTTACAGCATAGGACATATGGGACTCGACATTCTCGTTAATCTGTTTAAACTTCTTGCTACTCTGTATGTATCTCTTATTCTTTTTCTTGTTTTCGTTTTGTTGCCGGTAGCCCTGATCTTTAAAATACCTGTACTTCGTTTTATAAAGTCAATCTCAGAACCGGTTATACTGGCATTCTCCACAACCAGCTCAGAATCAGCGCTGCCAATCGCCATGGAACGAATGGAGGAATTCGGAGTGCCTCGTAAGATAGTTGCCTTTGTAATGCCGACAGGTTATAGTTTTAACCTCGATGGCACAACTCTTTACCTTTCACTTGCTACAATTTTTGTTGCACAGATAAGTGGCATTCACCTTTCTTTCGATAAACAACTATTCATAGTATTTACATTGATGCTGACCAGCAAGGGAGTTGCCGGCGTACCAAGGGCATCAATGGTGATCCTGTTGGGAACGGCAGCTAGTTTCGGTCTTCCTGCCTGGCCAATTTATATTATCCTCGGTATTGATGAATTGATGGATATGGCCCGAACATCAGTAAATGTTATAGGGAACTGTCTTGCCACTGCGGTAATAGCCCGTTGGGAAGGAGAATTTAATCCATCACCCGGAATAAAGGCACAACAGAATCCCGGAACCTGAAATAAACAGAACAATGAATATTCCAACACTATCAGACATCCAGTCAGCTCATAAAAGAATAAAGCCATTTATCCATCGTACCCCGGTTTTGACATCCCGGCAGTTAAATAAGATCTTCAACTGCGAACTCTATTTCAAATGTGAAAACTTTCAGAAAGTCGGCGCCTTTAAGTTCAGGGGTGCAACCAACGCTGTCATGTCGCTTGACGCAACTCAGAAGGAACATGGCGTAGTGACCCATTCCTCAGGTAATCACGCAGCTGCCCTTGCTCTTGCAGCCGATATGAACGGGATCAAAGCTTATATAGTTATGCCAGAGACTGCTCCGGTTGTCAAAAAAAGCGCTGTTGCCGGATATGGTGCTCAAATTACTTTTTGCAAACCAACACTTCAGGCAAGGGAAGAGACCTGCAAAGCCATAATGGAAAAAGAGGGAGCAACCCTTGTTCATCCGTATGACAACTTTAATGTAATATGTGGCCAGGGGACTGCATCCCTTGAACTTCTTGAGGAGTGCAGCGATCTCGACATAGTAGTTGCACCTGTCGGGGGAGGAGGATTAATGAGCGGGACTTCAACATGCGTTAAGGGATCAAGAAAGGGAATCATGGTTCTGGGAGCGGAGCCTTTAAATGCAAATGATGCCTGGAAATCATTTAAAACAGGAATCCTTACACCTTCTGTTAATCCATCAACGATAGCTGACGGATTGCTGACTTCTCTCAGCGAGCTTACCTTTTCAATAATTCGAAAAAACGTCGATGATATCCTTACAGCCACCGAAGAATCAATAGTCAGTTCAATGATGCTTGTATGGGAAAGGATGAAAATAGTTATTGAGCCTTCGTCTGCAACTGTCCTTGCAATAATCAAAGAGAATCCTGAAATATTCAGGGGTAAAAAAACAGGACTTATAATTTCAGGTGGCAATGTAGATTTGAGGAGGCTTCCGTTTTAATCCTTCTTACGGAAGTATGCAATTATCGGATAATGATCGGAGTATCTTACCTTTATTATATCAAACTGCCTGCATTCCAGTGCATTGTCATAAAGTATATAATCAATCCTGTTTGGCGGATACTTCCCCTTATAAGTAAATCCTGCACCATAACCCGAGCTGACAAAAGAATCGGACAAGCCTTTTCTGATCTTTCTGTAGGAATAGGAGACCGGGGTGTCATTAAAATCACCGACAACAATTACAGGGTAAGGTGAAATATTTATCCTGGCCTTGACAGCTTGCGCCTGGACAGCTCTTCTGATAAAACCTTTTCTGAGGCTTTCTGAGATAGATTTAATTTCATTCAGCGTCTCTTTATCATCGACTGCTTCAGTTAATTCTCTGAAGAATGAACGTTCCATTCTTTGCAGGCGGAAGGACTGCAGGTGATTATTAAAAATCCTGAAAGTATCTTTACCGACAAGGATGTCAGAATATATGGAAAGGCTTGAAGAAGACGGATGAATAATGTCTCCTCTCCCGACTATTGGGAACTTGCTCAGTGTTGTGATTCCATAATAACGGTTTTTACCGCTTTTGATCAGCTTTGAATGTAAATAGTAATTCCCTCCGAGGGTCGATTTGAATGACTTTTCTTTTTGATCGGGATCGCCGACAAAATAGACCTCTTGAAGACAAATTATGTCAGGTTGCTGGTTTTTAAGGAGTTCGAGTATCTTCTTTTCAGAATTTCCGGAAGATCTACTTTCAAAGTTGTTGAATAATCGAAGGTTATAGCTTTCAACCTTAAATGTGCCGGTCCTGTCACCAGAAGGCTTATGTAACTTAAGGTAATTTGAAAAATGTGTTAAACCGATCAGGATTACGAATACCGAGATCACTGCTTCGTACCTGAGAAAGACTACCCAAACGATGGCACAGAGAAGATTCAACAAAAGCAGGTAAGGGTATGCCAGTCCGAAAAATGCAGGCAACGCGAAAATGTCCGGATTGATGTGAACTGCCAGATAAGACAATATCAGTGAGGCAGCAAACAGAAGATTTACTGCCAGAAATATCCTATAAATTATCTTTCTCAATGTTGAACTATAAGGAAAAGCTAAAATACCTTTATTCCTTAATAAATAGTTTTGATGACAGGATTTTTTGATAAGGAGGGCAAAAAGTTATACGAAAGTATCTGATTCTGAGATCAGTTTTTCTTCTGACTTTCCCGGAACAGAAGGTCCTTTTCTTCCTTTGTAAGAGAATCATACCCTCCCTTTGAAATTTTCTCAAGAATTTTATTGATCTGTTCCTGGTGTTCAGCTTTTATTTTGTTGTATTCAAAATCGGAAGCCGGTTTTTTATATGTCACTTTTAGCTTCTTGCGCGGTTTGAAAATTGTAACAAAAAAATCGATTATTTTGTTTATTCCCTTGCCCACATCGCGTCCCCTTCTGAGATTTACGGTATACAGATATCCGAATAGTGCTCCGCCAATATGTGCTAGCTTGCCTCCGGAATTGACGGAGAAATCCATAACAGAGGTGAAGATGAAAATGGCAATTGCTACATACTTGATCTTTATTTTTCCAATAAGTAACAGATTAACTGTATAGTCAGGTACGTATGCTGCTATCGCAACCACGATTGCCATAACCGAAGCCGAACCGCCAATTGCAACTGATTCGGTAACAACACTTTCAAATACGGGAAAGATGTTAAATGAGATAATGTAGACAACAGCTCCGCATATGCCTCCAAGCAGGTAAACAGCAACAAGCTTTTTCTGATCAAGATATTCAAGAAAGATTATACCGAACCAGTACAACCATAACATATTGAAAAGAATATGCAATATATCCTTATGGGTGAACATGTAGGTTATCAGGGACCACGGCCGGACAAGAAGGGCATGGAGTGAGGAAGGCACTGAAAAGAGATTCAGAATTTTAGCAGGCAGTTCCGGATTGTTAAGAAGATATCCGATAATTGATCCGACTGAAATAAGAATGAAAACCGCAACATTGATATAAATAAGCTTTATCAGAGTGTTTCCCTTCCTGAATGTTCCTTTTATGTCGTCCCAGATTCCCATCAGTACAAGGTTTTTGTTGTTTTTCTCCAGTATCTTAACAAGATATAACCGAACAGCATTCCACCAAGATGAGCAGCATGGGCAATGTTGCTTCCGGGTTGGGTAATAGCAAGAGAAAGTTCGATTGCTCCATAGGCGATAACAAAATATTTAGCCTTTATCGGGATCGGGGGAAACAGAAGCATGAGCTGTGTATTTGGGAAAAGAACTCCGAAAGCAAGTAAAACACCAAAAATCGCACCTGAAGCGCCGACTGTCGGAACATTAAGAAGTATCTGAAGGTTCTTCATCGCTTCAACAGTAAAGACCTTACCTTCATTCAGGTAGGCAGCCCCGTCGCTGATGACCATCTGAAGCTGATCGGGACTTAAAATATTCATCAATTTATTATACTGGAACATAATGACAGTTTCATGCACAAATGCTGCACCGAGTCCGCAAACCATATAATAAATAAAGAACCGCTTCGGCCCCCAGATATTTTCAAGTATCCCTCCAAACATATAAAGTGCAAACATGTTAAAAAACAGATGCATAAACCCGCCATGCATAAACATGTGGGTGAGGATCTGAACTGGCATGAAATGCTCCGATTTTGGAAAGTAAAGCCCCAGAAGAGCATTCAGATCAGTCCCGAAAACACTTTTAGCAGCCCAGCTCGCGAGCAGCATCAAAACATTTAAGAGTATTATATTTTTAACTACGGGTGGTAATCCCAGAAAGTTTCTTCCAAATCCGTTCATTAATTATTTATTATTGTGTTTGTTGAATATCGAGTGTCAAAGATAATAATCTCAGCTAATATTAACGAAGCCTCTTGTCGATCTCCTCAAGCGTCAGAATATTGATCACAGGATTTCCCTTTGGTGAATAATTAGGCGCCTTACATGCAAACAAGGTATCGAATATTTCCTCCATTTCATTCTTAAGCAGGACTTTCCCGTAAGGGATAGCTGCGGCACCTGCCATGGCTGATGCAATTTTCTCTTTGATCCCGGTTGTCGGGTCCGATTGGGTCCTCTTGTATTCTTCAAGCAATATCTCAAGCATTTCAGCAGGATCACCAGAACCGCTGTCAGCTGGCCTGCCGGTTACCGAAATCAGGTTTTTCCCTGAATGGACTATATTGAAACCCAGCAGATGCAAATCAGCTTCAATTTCTTTCAGCACAAAAACATCAGCCGGATTCAGTTCAATACTGACAGGAAACATTTCGGTCTGGCTTACTCTTTGATTGTTATTAAGTTTGTCAAGGAACCTTTCATAGAGGATCCGTTCATGTGCTCTTTTCTGATCGATTATCATCAAACCAGATTTGACCGGACATATTATATATTTATATTTTACCTGGAAGAACTTTCTATCAGGATCTGCTTTAGGAGGCTCCGCACTTTCCCTTTCAATAGCTGTATAGAGTCTCTTCCAGTTGGTAACATTTTCCCTTTCAAACCTGTCAAAAATATCCTGATGGTTACCGGAACTTCTTTCATTTGAAAACGGGTCATAGTTTGCATCAATTTCAATAGCCGGGGGGTCAGGCATTGTTTGCAGGGAGGATCTGACGGGGATTTCAACAAGGGCTTCATTCTCAAAATCGAGTGACGGAACTATATTGAATCTGCCAAGTGCTTCACGGACAGATGCCATAAGGATCTGCCATATAGCCCGTTCATCCTCGAACTTAATTTCGGTTTTCGTTGGGTGAATATTGATGTCAATTGAAGCAGGATCGACCTCCATAAAGATGAAATAGGAGGGGAGTGCTTCAGCGCGAAGGATATTCTGGTAAGCCTCAATAACTGCTTTATGATAATAGGGATGTTTCATAAACCTGTTATTCACGAAGAAGAATTGTTCACCATATGTGCGCTTCGCATTTTCAGGTTTGCCAATAAACCCGCCTATCTTTATCAGGCTGGTTTCGGTATCAAGGGTTATAAGATCATTATTGATTTGTCGGCCAAATACTCCTGTAATCCTTTGCCTGTAGTTTCCTGATGGCAGATTATAGATTTCATTATCATTATGCTGAAGTGAAAACCTGATCTCGGGATGTGCTATTACAATCTTCTGAAATTCAGTAATTATATGCCTCATCTCAGTGTTATCCGACTTCAGGAATTTTCTTCGTGCCGGTATATTGTAGAAAAGATTCTTTACGGAAAAAGTGGAACCTGACGGACAACTGCAAGGCTCCTGTTTTTCTACCTTTGAACCGTTAATCACAATTACAGTTCCTGTATCCGCATCCTCTTTCCTTGTCCTTAATTCCACCATTGAAACTGCAGCTATTGAAGCCAGAGCTTCCCCCCTGAACCCCTTCGTTCTGATTGCAAAGAGATCCATCGCTGAAGAAATTTTGGAAGTGGCATGCCGTTCAAATGATAATCTGGCATCGGTCTCTGACATCCCGGCTCCGTCGTCCGTAACCTGAATTAATGTTTTACCCGAATCTTTTATTATGACCTTTACACTTTTTGAACCTGCATCAACTGAATTCTCCGTCAGCTCCTTCACAACGGAGGCTGGTCTTTGAATAACCTCCCCCGCGGCTATCTGATTTGCAACTGAGTCGGGTAAGAGTTTAATTATGTCGGGCATCTGATATGAAATGAAATAGATTATTACAAATCAATGAATTAACAATCTGTTAGGCAGAAGTTAAACCATTCTATAAAGTATCATACAAATATAAGTATAATTGGTTCAATCACCTCCCGTATTGCCTGTCAATCCCTTTTAGGTTACAGTAATGGTTATTACCGTGCATATGTTATCTTTACGCAAACTTTAGTTGTGATGAAGCAGTTATTTCTTATGTCCGTTGTCTTTATGCTTTTGGCTTTTACAGGTTGCAGTGAAAAATCGGAGAAAAGGAACATAAAAGTTCTGACATTGAATTTAAGATACGATAATCCGGGCGACAGCCTTAATTCGTGGCCCAACAGAGCTCCCCTGGTTTACCGTTTTCTAAATGAAGAGAAACCCGATATATTCGGAATGCAGGAGGTGCTATCGAACCAGTATAATTATCTCGACTCGGCTCTTAATAACGATTACGCTTCAGTTGGTGTCGGGCGTTCTGATGGCGCGAGAAACGGAGAAATGAACCCCGTCTTCTACAAAAAGGAGAGATTCGAAATGATAAGGACAATAACGTTCTGGCTGTCAGAAACACCGGAAGTGCCTGGCTCAATGAGCTGGGGATCGTCATTGCCAAGGATTGTAACCTGGATGGAACTGATTGACAAGAAAGATCATGAACGGTTCTATTTCTTCAATACCCATTTTGCCCATAATTCCGATTCTGCAAGGATAATGAGCTCAAGATATCTTTTAAGAGCTGTCGACAGCATTACAAGCGGATTACCTTTTATCATTACCGGAGATTTAAATATGGTGCCCACGAGCACAGGTTATTCTATTCTGACCGGCCCTTATGAAAATGTTCCGCTCATGAAAGACTCCTATATAATCTCAGAAAAGAGACCAAACGGACCCACCTTTACCTTCAATGGTTTTTCTGATTCCCAGGGTTCGGGAAGGATAGATTATATATTTGTCAGAAGTGGCATGAGTGTCTCGGAGCATCATACGATAATCAGGAAAGAAAAGGGGATTTACATCTCTGATCATTGGCCGGTATCCGCATCTGTTTCAGTTAAGTAGTAGTAGCTATGGCTGGCAGAGCCTGTGCTTCTTCTACGCTGTTTTCCTGTAACGCCTTACCGCAAAAAATGTAAATAACACAGCAATTATTACAAGTGACCAGATGTCCGTGCTTATATCCTGTATCGAAGATCCTTTGAGCATGACCATCCTGTTAATGCGCATCAGGTATGCAACCGGATTTACCATGTTGAACTTCTGAGCCCACATTGGCATACTTTCATACGGAGTAAATATCCCGCTCATCAGGATAAAAATTATCATGAAGAAGAAGGCGATAAACATGAATTGTTGCTGTGTTGACGATAAGGTTGAAATAAATAGCGCAAGTCCGAGGATAGCTGTCAGAAATATTGTCGCACATAAAAAAAGTAAAGGAATACTACCCTCTATCGGAACATTGAACAACAGCTTTCCCAGCGTCATCCCCAGTGCAAGGTCAATGATACCAATGATAAGGAATGGCACCATTTTCGCTATTATAAAATGATACTTCCTGACAGGTGTCACATTTATCTGTTCAATGGTTCCAATTTCTTTTTCCCTTACAAGGTTAAGTCCTGCAAGAATGAATCCAATGGCAGTAACAAGGATAACGAGGATCCCGGGAAGCATATAATGTTTATAGTTAAGCATTTCGTTATACCAGTAGCGGTTTGTCACAATTATCTGAGGGGCTGAAGCCACCGGATTAATATTAACATTTCGGGCAACGAGATTCTTATTGTAATCGCGGATGACTCCATTCAGATATACCCATGAAAGCTGGGCGGTTGAGGCGTTTATTGCATTAACGACCGCCATCAGTTTTGAAGGTCTGCCGTTACCTGTATCCCTGCCAAATCCTTCAGGGATTTGCAAAATCAGGTCGCATTTGTCGGCGTCCATGAGATTTATTGCTTCCTTTTCCGAGGATGCAGCATATTTCAATTTAAAAAATGTGGAACCTTCAAGCTGGTTAATCAGACCTCTCGATTCGGGAGTCATATCCCTGTCAATAACAGCCAGTCTGATGTTTTTTATTTCGAAAGTGACAGCAGGAACCAGAATGAGAAGCTGAACAATCGGAACAGCAAAAATCGCTCTCCCGATAAACTTATTCCGGAATATCTGGATGAACTCTTTTCTTATAAGAAATAAAATTGTTCTCATTTTGGTTAACTTTTATTTTCAGCTTTCAGCGATCAGCTATCAGCTTTCAGTAATACCTGCCCTGCGCCCTGTGCCCAGCCTTCGCCTCCCTCCCGGTCGGCTATGGCTGGCGAAGCCTGCGCTTCTTTCCCTGTGCCCTGCGCCCTGTCCCCTGTGCCCTGTGCCCTGTGCCCTGTGCCCTGTGCCCAGCCTTCGCCTCCCTCCCGGTCGGCTATGGCTGGCGAAGCCTGCGCTTCTTTCCCTGTGCCCTGTGCCCTGTGCCCTGCGCCCTGCGCCCTCACTGCAGTCTTATTTTAAAGTTCCTGATACTTATTCCAATAAAGATCAATGTCATAACTGTAAGAACGACCGTTTCCTTCCAAACATACAGGAAGCCTGTGCCCTTGATCATAATACTTTTAATTATGACAATGAAATACCTCGGTGGAAGTAATGCACTTATCCAGTTGTAGATTTCAGGCATATTCTGAATTGGGAAGATGAAGCCTGAAAGCAGGATTGTCGGCAGCATCATCCCTACAAGTGAAATAAAAATCGCCTGTTGCATTGTCGACGAAACTGTTGAGATCAATATCCCGAGCGAGAGGCTCATAAGGATATATAGCATACTTTCAGCAAGGAGCAGGAGCAGACTTCCTTTAACCGGAAGTCCAAATACCAGCCATGAAAGCAGGAGAATGACAAGTACATTAATAAATGACAGTATGAAATATGGTGTTACTTTTCCCAGGATTATCTGGACCGGTTTCAGGGGCGAGACAAGCAACACTTCCATCGTACCGAATTCTTTTTCGCGTGTTATCGTTACTGAGGTCATCAGAGCGCATATCAGGATGAGGATCAGCGTTATCACTCCCGGAACAAACATAAAATGACCCTTAAGTTCGGGATTGTAAAACATCCTTACCTCAGGCATAATAAGTAAGTTAACGGAGGATGATGTTCCCGTCATCTCCCTGTTAAAATCGGATACTATTGCTGTTATATAGTTTGTCACAAGGGTTGCGGTATTTGGTTCCGAACCATCGGCTATGATACTCATTGATGCTTTATTGGCGCTAATCAGGTTCCGCCCGAAGTTTTTCTCAAATACAACAACCGCTTTTGTTTTTCCTTTCTTCAATACCCGGTCAATGTCATTATAATTAAGCAGTTCTTCCGTCTTTTTAAAGAATCCTGAGGAACAAATTTTATCCGAAAGCTTTTGTGAAGTTTCGTCCTTTGCCAGATCAAGAAAGGCAACCCCGGCATTTCTGATATCATTGCTTACCGCATACCCGAAAATAAGGATCTGCGCAGCCGGAATCCCGAAAAGGATTATCAGCGTGCGGTAGTCCCTGAAAATGTGGAGGAACTCTTTTTTTACAAATCCGATGAAACGATTCATTTAATGTATGTTATTACTCTTCAAGTTACTCGTTTGCTTCTCCCCAACCACTTCCGGTGTTATTGTGATTTACACCCCTTCTACCCCGGGAGAACGGGTTGGAGGATGAGGTGGTCTGGCAATTTTCACAAACACTTCCTCAACCGAAGCTGCATTATATTGGTTTTTAAGGTTTCCGGGAGTGTCGAGTGCAACTATTTTCCCTTCGCTCATTATGGAGATCCTGTCGCAATACTCAGCTTCATCCATATAATGTGTTGTTACAAAGACAGTTATTCCATTTGCTGCAGTTTCATATATCATTTCCCAGAACTGACGTCTTGTAACGGGATCCACCCCGCCTGTCGGCTCATCAAGAAACACGATTTTGGGATTATGAAGGACAGCTACTGAAAAAGCAAGCTTTTGTTTTAATCCCAGAGGGAGAACCGAAATCAGTTTGTCCTGGTATTCCTGGAAATTAAGCTTTTCAAGAAGTTCATCAGTCCTGTTTTTGATCCGGGCATTGGTCATCCCGTAAATCCCGCCATAAAGCGTAATATTTTCTTTTACAGTCAGATCTTCGTAGAGAGAGAATTTCTGACACATATAACCTATCTGCCGTTTAATTTTTTCGGGTTGTCTTGATGCATCAAATCCTCCTACAAAAACCTCACCCGAAGTAGGTTCGGAAAGCCCTGACAGGATCCTGATAGCAGTAGTTTTTCCCGCGCCGTTGGCTCCGAGAAATCCAAATATTTCGCCCCTGAAAACCTCGAAACTCAGGTTGTCATTAGCGACAAAACTGCCAAATTTCTTGACAAGATTGCGGACCGATATTACTACTGCGTCGTTCATCAGATAATTTTTCTTTAGCCATTGGGGTTTTCCGCCGTTGAGCCGTTGCGTCGCTGCGCGATTCCGCCGTCCTCCATCAGCTCAAGAAACCTGTCTTCGATGCCAGCCTCCATAGGAGTTATTGTAACCCCTGTTATACCATGGAATTTCAGGTGATCAAACAGGGAATCGTCGTATTTATCGCCGATAAAGGTTACATGGACCGAATCTCCGAAGGGATAGGCAGTTAGTGTCCCGGAGTATTGTCTCAAAGCAAGGATCAGCCTGTATTTTTCTGGTGCCTTTGCGGAAAATAGCTTTCTGCTGAATCCATTTTTTACCATCTGAGGTTTATCAACCAGAAGGATTTTTCCGCCCTGGATAAGAGCAACCCTGTCGCACCTCATTGCTTCATCCATATAGGGTGTTGAAACTAAAATGGTTATGTTATGCTGTCTGAGCTTTTTCAGCATTTCCCAGAATTCCGACCTTGAGACAGCATCGACTCCTGTTGTTGGTTCGTCGAGCACCAGAAGTTCAGGTTTATGGATAAGTGCACATGACAATGCAAGTTTTTGCTTCATCCCGCCCGATAGCTTTCCCGCAAGTCTCTTCCTGAACGGTTCAATATGAGAGTAGATATCGGATATCAGGTCGTAGTTCTCTTTTACAGTGGTACCGAAGACTGTCGCGTAGAAATTCAGGTTTTCTTCAACTGACAGGTCCTGGTACAGACTGAATCGTCCGGGCATGTAACCTATCTTCCTGCGGAGTTTTTTAAATTCAGATTTGCTGTCAAGTCCCAATACCTTTAATTCTCCTTCATCCTGCAGATATAATGTTGTAATAATTCTGAAAAGTGTTGTTTTCCCTGCGCCATCCGGACCGATAAAGCCGAATACTTCGGATTCATCTACTGAAAATGAAATATCCTTCAGGGCCTGGGTTGTCCCGAATTTCTTGCCAATACCTGTGGATTCAATTGTGCGACGCATTGTTTTAAGTATCAGAATATTACTTCCCCGGGCATACCTGATTTCATTGACCCGTCATTTTGAACTTCAATAGTAGCTGCATACACAAGTGTAACACGTTCTTCTTTTGTCTGGATTATCTTAGGAGTAAATTCCGCCTTATCAGAAATATAGGTTACTGTTCCCGGGAATGAGTTGTAGCCCTTATTCCCGTTATCGATCCTTACCGTACATTTCTGTCCGGTTTTAATGCTGCCCAGCTGGGCACCGGATACATACACTTTCAGTTTTATGACTGACATATCAGCGATCTTGACAAGAGGTTTACCCGCGGAGGTCATCTCGCCTGCCTCAGAGTACTTTTCGATTACAGAGCCTTTAAGCGGACTTTTTACCCTGCATCTTGAAATCTGCTCATTAAGGGTTGCTTTTTTTGATTCGAACGTTGAGAGTTCTGCTGCAACTGAAGTTTTTTGAGTGTTATTGGCTGCTATCTGTTTTTGCAGCACTGCAACCTGGCCTGTCAGATCATCAAGTTGTTTCTTTGTTGCCGCATCATCCTTAAGCATATTCTCAATTCTTGTAACGTTGACCTTAAGGTTTGCAATTTGCTGATCAAGTATACCGTTCTGGGCATTTATGGAGTTGATTCTGGTCCTGACACTTTGCATTCCGGCTTTGATCTCATCTTTCTGAAGATGAAAAAGCGTTGTATCAACCAGGGCGATCATCGCGCCGGAATCGATCACTGTGCCTTCAGTCAGATCAAATTTGATTATCCTGCCGCTGGTTTCAGAGGAAACGATCACTTCCGTAGCTTCAAAGTTTCCAAAGGCATCAGCTTTTTCAGTTTTATTTGTACAGCCTGACAATGTTAAAGCAGTGATGATTATTAATGATCTCGTTTTCATATTGTTGTTGTATGTAGTTTTAGAGGTGTTCATTTATTCGATCTCCTTCCCGCTTATATTCAGATATTCAATCTGCGCCATTACAAGGTTGATCTTATGTATTTCATAATTGACAAGGGCTTCTTTTTCTGAATTAAGTTCATTCAGATATTCGGTTGCGGTGATCGTCCCGTTTGAATATTGCGACTCCGCGGCGGAGGTAATCCTTTTTTTGATGGCTATCAGGATTAAGTCGGATTCAAGAAGGGTCCTGAGATTTGAGATATCAGCTTTTTTCGATTCGAGGAGCCGCCTGAGATTATCTGACAGATCGGTTTTCCGGTTTTCCATGATATTCTGCTGTATGGAAATCACCTGTTTCTCGTTTTTAGTCTTGTCCCAGTCGATTATATTCCATTTAATGCCGGCACCAAGAATATAGTAGGATGCAAATTCATTCCTGAAGAAATTATTTCCAGGAGGATTCCCGTAGCCAAGTGTTGCAAAGCCGAACGCTTTAGGTAATCTTTTACTGCCTGCAAGCTTCATTCCGGCTGAGAGCTGTTCCTTTCTCAGTTCGAAAAGCTGTAATTCAGGACGTGAAAGTTCATCTGACTGCTTCTCCATTATGACCGGAGAAATCAGTACAGCTGATGGATCAATTTCTATTCCTGTTATATCCGATAGTATTTTCAGAAGTGAAGCTTTCCGGATTTCATTTTCACCGAGCTGCTGTTGAAGTTTAATCATTTCTGAAGTCAGGACATCTATATCCGACATGGTTGTGACTCCATTTTCGACTGCTGATTTTACAGCTGAAATTCTTTTACTGATGAGCTCAAGAAAATTATTTATATGTTCTTTCTGACGGTCAAGAAGGAGAAGGTTAAAGTAATAGCTGTTGATCTGACCTCGAAGTTTGTACATATCTGCTTCATTCTGTTTCTCATTTATATCAAGATCAGCCTTTTCCATTGCTCTCAGGTTTTTGGTAGTGCCTCCGTCATAAATAACCTGATTTATATCGAAAGTGATCTTATACTGTTCGTGGGGAAGTGGTTTTATTGCACCTGCGACAGGCAAGGGAAGAGAGCCAAGCGCACTGCCCAGGTCAACAACCGAAGAGTTGTATACAAAGTTCCCATTTGCATCAAGGGTCGGCAGCCAGTTTTTTGCCAGATTTTCATCCTTTAGTTTCCAGATTGATCTGTAAGCTTCCTTTTCATTCGCCAGGGAATTTATTATCATGGCTCTGTCGTAACACTCTTTAAGAGTTATGACTTTCTGGGCCAAAAGGCTGTCGTTGACCAGTAAGGCGAATGATATTATGATTATGATTTTTATTTTCATAAAGCTTTGTCTATATTATTTCTTCAATGCTTTAATTACAAATTCTGCGGCAAAAACCTTCCTCTCCTCGAGAAATGTGTTGAAATCGATGCCGGTTTTATCAAATATGCTCTCAATCATACCCCTTGCTGCGAAAGGGAATACACTCAATGAAGCGAGCGAGACCATTATCTGGGGTAACATCTCCTTAGTAATATTATAATTGACAATTTCATCCTTGTGTTGTTCGCAGATCATCTGCCAAATCTTGTTGAAGTCGATATTCTTAAGAAGTTTTCTTATACGGGAGGGATTCCTGTTAATTTCATTGAGGATAAAAGCAGGAAGACCAGGGTTGTTTTGAAGGAAGGTTATGTGTTCCTGATAGAAGAACTTTATTTTTTCCTCCAGTGACAGGTTTTCGTCAAAAACCGGAGCAAATTTTATGAAGATCTTCTGTGCGATCATCTCGAAGACTGCATTGAAGAGATGGTCCTTCGAGCGGTAATAATAATGCAGAAGCGCCTTGTTTATTCCGGCATGATTTGCGATATCCTGCATTCGCGCACCGTCCATGCCTTTTTCGACGAAAACATCTGTTGCCGCATCGAATATCTTCTCCTCGGTCTGTCTGTCATTTTCTGCCATTTCACAAGATTCTTCGGATTAAACAAACTTATTAACCAAATAGTTTAACCAAAAGGTTGAAATTACACTTTTTTTTATAAATAAGAAATATTAATACGGAAAATTTAATAAAAGGATTTCACCCCTAAATCCCCTAACGGGTTTACCCCTAAATCCCCTAACGGGTTTACCCCTAAATCCCCTAAAGGGGACTTTTGGGACCTCTGCAAATACGGATTCACCTCTAAATGGGTTCACCCCTAAATCCCCTAAAGGGTTTACCCCTAAATCCCCTAAAGGGGACTTAAAGAATCCCTCCAAATGATGGGTTCACCCCTAAATCCCATAAAGGGTTCACCCCTAAATCCCCTAAAGGGGACTTTTGGAGTCCCTGCAGATGATGGGTTCACCCCTAAATCCCCTAAAGGGTTTACCCCTAAATCCCCTAAAGGGGACTTTTGGAATCCCTGCAAATACGGATTCACCTCTAAAGGGTTCACCCCTAAATCCCCTAAAGGGTTCACCCCTAAATCCCCTAAAGGGGACTTTTGGAGTCCCTGCAGATGATGGGTTCACCCCTAAATCCCCTAAAAGGGACTTATTTATTAACAAACTTTTCGAACCCCCTTTAGGGGGCAGGGGGTAAAAAAACGGGAATATTGTAAAATCCCGACTTTTGATACAACCTCCTTTAGGAACTCCTGCAGATGCGGGTTTCACCCCTAAATCCCCTAAAGGGGACTTTTGGAACCTCTGCAAATACGGATTTACCTCTAAATGGTTCACCCCTAAATCCCCTAAAGGGGACTTAAAGAATCCATGGAATGAGCTTCGCTAAATCTGCAACGACCAGCTGAAAAAGAGTATAATGGGTAAGGCAATGGAATGAGTTATTTCCTAAATTTGCAAGAGTATTTAATGATCAAACGACTAAAACTAACTGACTATGAAAATTGAAGGCAGGCGTACCAGCGATAATGTAGAAGACCGCAGGGGAATGTCGAGAGGTAAAATGGCAGTCGGCGGAGGTATTGGCACCATTGTGATTGTAGTAATTGTATGGTTGCTGGGCGGTAATCCGTCGGAGGTAATTAATACCCTGCAGGGTCCGGAAACTGAAACAGGTCCGGTAACAGCAAGTCCTGAAGAGGAAGCAATGGTCAATTTTGTTTCGGTGGTACTTGCCGGAACGGAAGATGTGTGGACCAAAGTATTTCAGGAGTCGAGCATGACCTATCGTAAGCCGACGCTTGTCCTTTTCAGAGACCAGGTCGAGTCAGCCTGTGGTCTGGCAAGTGAGGCAAGCGGGCCGTTTTATTGTCCTGGTGATGAGAAAGTATATATTGACCTTGCTTTCTGTGATGATCTGAAGACCAAGTTTGGAGCCTACGGCGATTTTGCTGTGGCATATGTCCTGGCTCATGAGATAGGGCATCATGTTCAGAATCTACTGGGAACTCTTAACGAAGTAAACTCACGAAGATCAGGGCTGAGCGAATCCAGGTCAAATCAATTGCTTGTACGTCTTGAGCTCCAGGCTGATTTCCTTGCAGGGGTGTGGGCTCATTACGACGAGCAGATGTTCAAAAATTCAATAGAAGCAGGGGACATTGATGAAGCGATGAATGCAGCTGCAGCGGTAGGAGATGACGTTTTGCAGAAGAAATACCAGGGGCGCGTGATCCCGGATGCCTTTACACATGGTACGGCGGCTCAGCGGAAGGAATGGTTCAGAAGGGGTTACACCTCGGGTGACTATAAGCAGGGCGATACCTTTAATGCAGATCTCTAGGTTTATCATCTCCGCGGACAGGTTGAGCTCTGTGCTTTGTACCCTTCCCCAGGTGCTCTGAGTCGCCCCTGTTCCCTGCTTGTGGTCATAACATCTGAAGGGCCTTAGTATAACTGGCTTGCACACAGGAGAAGAAGAGATCCCTCATTCGCCTTTTCCCTTCGCGCAAGCCCACCCTTAGGCTCTTTCGGGATGACAGTTTGCCAGGAGGAGTGGGGAGAAGAAGCGGCGATTCGCACCGGGATGCCCTACATTGACAAAATGACTCGTTTGCGAATCGCCGCGTCTTCCCAAAACCATCAACTTAGCGGTGTCAGTAATTACCGTTCTTCGTATTTTTTGATTCCTTCTTCAACGAATGCCATTCCCTTCACCATAATACGCCAATATAATACAGCCGATTTTCAAGTTGTCATAATCCCTGACGATTAATAATAATTTTGTCATTCCGAATAATCCCGCATAGCGGGATGAATGAGGAATCTATTATAAATTTATAAATAGCATTGGTATTTATATCTATATATCAATTTATTGTGGAGATTAGTATTAAAAAGAAATACGTCTTAAAAGCAGTATTTAATTCAAAAAAAAGCAGTATTAAAAGACTAATTATAAGACGTATTATATTCTGGCTTTAGTTAGAAATTATATATATTGTAAGTAAAATATTATAAAAATATAATATAATTAAAATATAATATTATATCTTTACAATATTAATAAACCACAATATTATATGAATAAGATATCAAACGACTTATTAAAAGGATCTGTAAAAACTATCATCCTTAAAATTCTAAGAGACGACGGACCTCTGCATGGCTACGGAATCACCCAAAAAGTTGAGGAACTTACCGGCGGCAAGATAAAACTCTCCTACGGTGCCCTTTACCCCCTCCTCCATAAACTTAAGAAAGAAAAAACCCTGGTAACTGCTTCACATATTTACCATAACCGGATGAGAATATACTACGCTCTCACCGATAAAGGAGTTTCTACAGCAACAGAGAAAATTAACGAACTGACCGAGTTCGTCGAATCTCTCCAACGTATTGTCGACCTTAAACCACGGTTGATAAATGGTTGAACTGACAATCCACGATATCGAAAGGATAAGCTCCGACATCAAACAACAGGAAATATCCTTTTCTCATCTGGCGGATGACCTGATTGACCATATCTGCTGTGATGTTGAAAATGAGATGCAGAACGGTCTGTCTTTTTCAGAAGCTTATCAGAAAGTAATACATAAGATGGGATCTAACCGTCTTAAAGAGATTCAAAATGAGACACTTTATGCAGTCGATACAAAATACAGGAATATGAAAAAAACTATGAAGATTTCAGGAATCGTTGGCACCATTCTGTTTGGTTTTGCCACACTTTTCAAAATTCAGCACTGGCCCGGTGCGGGAATTATGATGACACTCGGGGCACTGACTCTCACTTTCGCATTTATGCCATCAGCTTTGATAGTCCTATGGAAAGAAACCCACAGCCCGAAAAGACTTTTTCTGTTCATCTCAACATTTTTTGCCGGGACGTTCATTGTACTCGGCATTCTTTTTAAAGTTCAGCATTGGCCGGACAGCTGGCATTATCCTTAGTATCGGAACGTTATGCGGCGTCCTTCTTTTCGTTCCATCGCTTATCATAAACAGGTTCGCCGATAAAGACAAAAAACCCAAGAGACCGGTTTACCTCCTCGGCTCAATTGGATTTATCCTCTATGTCGCCGGGATAGTTGGCAAAATACAACACTGGCCTTCGGCAGGCACTCTCATGATTCCCAGCATTATGGTCCTTTGTATATCATTAATCTGGTACAGCTGGCTTACCTGGAAGGATGAAAATTTCTTAAGCTCGCGGTTCATTTTTCTGATAATAGGTGCGGTTTCCCTTATCATACCAGGAGCCTTGATCAATGTCAGTCTCCAGTATTCTTATGAAGACGGATACTACCCGAATCTGGAGCAGCAGCAGGCCATGAATGATTATTTAGAAAACCAGAACAATTCTTTTATGCTGACCTGCCGTGATTCACCTTCTTTCCCGGATCTGGAACAAATTTATTCCATGACAACAGGGCTTCTGTCCACGATCAGCAATATTCAGGTGAAAATGATACAGGAATCTGAAGGAAAACCTGGCGTTACTCCTGTAAGTGATAAGCAGATAAGAACGATTACCGGTAAGCACGTAATTCAATACCGCCTTCTTTCGAAACCTTTCCTTCCAAACCCTGTGCAGGATTACCTGCTGCCTGAATCAGGGCCGGGGAAGGAGCTTAATACTGCCTTAGCAGAATACAGGAGATCAATCCCGGCTATCTTGCAAGGCAGGGATGAACAATGGTTCACGAGCCTTCTTGACCCCTCTACCTATCTTTCTGAAATAAAAACTGGCGGCAGGACTGTTTCACTGATATCCGGACTACATTCTCTTGAACTGCTTAAAAATGGTATTCTCACAGCCGAACTGAATGCCCTCAAAAGTGTCGCCGGCAAAAATTAACAACCTTAATACAACCTGTCATGAAATGGAAAATCTATATATCGGGAGGGATCACCCTGGTGATCATACTTACCGGCACCATATTTAAACTGGCTCATCTGGCCGGCGCAGGCATACTCTTAACTGCAGGAATAGCATCACTGGTTTTGCTGTTTCTCCCGATCGCGCTGGCGAACAATTATAAAACTGAGGGTAACATGCAAAACCTGATTCTTTATATAGTGACATGGATAACATGCTTTATAGTATTCACTGCAATGCTTTTTAAAATCCAGCAATGGCCATTTGCCGGCCTTTTGCTCACAATCGCACTGCCTTTCCCGTATGTTATCTTTCTTCCGGTCTTTTTGTATGTTACTTCGAAAAATAAAAACTTCAATATATACAATACCGTTTTTGTCCTCGCTCTGCTTGCTGTAAATTCGGTTCTCTCAGGACTACTTTCGCTGAATGTCACCCGTGACAGGATTTATGACAGCTTTAATATTTCTTCACATTATAATAGTCTGGAGAAAGTGCTGAATAGCTACCCGGTGAGCTATTCTGGGTCACCTGTTATTATAAAGACTGACGAAGCGTTGATACTTTTGGATGATTACCGCAATATTATCCTCACTCAGGAAGGCATGTCGGAGAAACAGTGGAACAATGATCCGGAAACTTTAAAAAAACCTGAATCGAGAGGCCTTGCAGCCGCGGCATTGATAAAATCCGGTGAACCATCACCAGGGTCAAGGCTTTTTAACTGTCTTAATGACCTTGTGACCGAAATGGGCAACACTCCGGGATGTGAAGAACTTGCTAAAGCTGCTCCGGCAATCCTGGATCTCAGGGTACCTCCAACATTAAATCTGGATTGGGGCAACTGGAAATTCAATTCCAACAATCTTGCATGGGTGCTCACTTATCTTGATGGATTGGAAACTAACCTTAATTTGATAAAAGTGTCATTAATTCCGGTTAAAAAGAACTGATTACTCCAGCTTGAATTTATACTAAATCCGTTAACCGTGAAGGCGCTAAGCTGAAGCAAAGTTTGCAAAGCTATCCCTATTTGAAGGTAATGTTTCAAAGATTGCCCGAGGGGAAAAGTTGGGAAGGAGGGTATATTAGAAAAACCAACTCTGCCTCAGTAAAATAACCTGCCCTTTTTCATAAACAATTATTCACTTTTAGTGTATTCTATTGTAGTACTAAAGGTTTTTGAATCATGAAAATGGCAGCACTGTTATTTGGTACTGTGTTATTTGGCTTTACAACGGTAATAAAAGCACAACAGGACAGCACCTGGACTCTCGACAGGTGTATAACCTATGCACTGGAGAAGAACATCCAGGTCAGGAAAGGGGAATTGACAAACCAGCAATACCGGTATAATGTAAGACAGGCCAAAGCTCTGCGGTTTCCCTCTTTAAACGGATCAATAAGCCAGAATTTTGACTGGAGCAAAAATAATTCTCCGGGTACATCAGGATATTCCGGAGTAAATGGATCAAATTATTCTGTAAACTCCGGAGTAACAATATTCAATGCATCAAGACTTACTAATCAGATCAGGCAGTCAGAGCTTAATATAGAAAGCGGACAATATTCTCTCGAAACTACAAAGGAATCAATAAGTCTCAGCATTCTGAATGCTTACCTGCAGATTCTATTCGCAGAAGAGCAGGTCAGGAACAGCGAAAAACAGATTGAATCCACAGCTGGCCAGCTAAATCTTGCTGCAGAAAGACTCGCATTGCAGGTCATTTCCCAGGCTGATTACGCTCAGGTTAAAGCACAACTGGCAACTGAAAAGCTTACCCTTGCCAATTCCCAAAGTACACTGGCAATTGCCAAGGTAAATCTTGAACAGCTGATGGAGCTTCCGGTAACCGACAGTTTTATGATAGCTCATCCCAATCTTCAGGGATACCTGTATCGAAATCAGGTACCTGATGTGAAGCAGGTTTATGAAACAGCCCTTTCAATTAAACCTCAGATCAAAAACGCAGCAGTAAATAAAGAGATCGCAGCAATTGACGAGAAAATAGCAAGAGCAGGGTATTACCCTGTCCTGTCGACAAATGCCGGTTTTACTTCTGGCTATTCAAGCAGATCAGCTAATGCTTATTTTGACCAGTTAAACAGAGGTTTACAACCTTCAATAGGATTTTCGCTTTCTGTCCCGATTTATCAAAGAAGGCAGATCAGAACAAATGTTGAGTTATCGAAACTTGGATATCAGGATGCGGAACTGACCGAAATCAATACAAGGAATGACTTAAGGAAGAACATAGAGCAGGCATGTCAGGACGTAAAGTCGGCGCAGGTTAAGTACGAAGCAGGCCTGGAGAATTTCCAGGCTGTCAGCGAATCAGCCGCATTATCAGATGAGAAATTCAGACAGGGTCTTATAAACTCGGTCGATTACCTGGTTTCAAAAACCAGCCTTATTGTTGCTGAAAGCGAATTCCTTCAATCGAAGTTTAATCTTATTTTCAGCTATAAGGTCCTGGATTTTTATTCAGGCAGATCTCTGTCATTCAAAAACGAGAATTAACATTCATTATTAATCATTATGGTAATGGAAAGAAAAAAGAAAATCACAATTGCAGTATATATCATACTTACAACATTTATGGTTATTCCGATCCATTCATGTCATAAAGGGAAAGATACCTACTCATTTGAAACGGCAGTAGTTAAGAAGGGTTCGATTATTAACACCATAACGGCAACCGGTACCATAGAGGCTGACACAACGGTATTAATCGGAACTCAGGTATCAGGGGTAATCAAAAAGATTTATGTGGATTTCAACTCAGTTGTTAAAAAGGGTCAGTTGCTGGCAGAGCTTGACACAATCCCATTGCGGACCCAGGTCCGTCAGGCAGAAGCAGCACTCGATGATTCAAGAGGGGAGGTAGAATTCCAACGTGCCACATATAAGAGATACCAGGACCTGTTTGAAAAGAAACTCATTGCACAGGCTGATTTTGATCAGGTAAAGTATAATTATCAAAAAGCTCTTTCAAATCTGAAGACAGCACAGGCCGGGTACGACAAAGCTTTAGTGAACCTGAACTACGCTTCAATTTATTCCCCGATACTTGGTGTTGTACTGAACCGTGCAGTGGATCAGGGTCAGACGGTTGCAGCAAGTTTCAATACTCCAAATCTCTTTACAATAGCAAACGACCTTACTCAGATGCATGTTGCCGCTGCTGTCGATGAGGCTGACATTGGACTTATAAGGAAAGGGCAACCTGTTGATTTTACAGTTGATGCGTATCCAACCGAGATATTTAAAGGTGATGTAAGGCAAATAAGGTTGCAGCCTGTAGTGACTTCGAATGTTGTCACATATACAGTAATTGTAAATGCACCCAATCCGGAAAAGAAACTGATGCCGGGGATGACTGCAAACATTACCGTACTGGTGCAGAAGGTGGACAGTGTATTGGTAGTTTCAGGAAGAGCTCTGAGGTTTACTCCTGATGCTGTCTTTCTGTCGGAATATTTTAAAAATAACCCTCCAATCCGGGGTCAGGGAGCCGGAGGACAGCAAAGACAGAGAACTGGCGGAGAAGAAGGTCAGGGTAGTACCGGTTTGTTTCAAACAGGAGCCCTGCCAGGTAAAAGACCGGATATGGTATGGTTAAAATCAGGGGATTCCATACACCGTGCACGTATCACAACAGGTGCAACGGATGCATCCAATATTGAAATAAAATCGGGTCTTAAAGAAGGAGATAATGTAATATTGTCGATGACCCGGCCAAATGCTCCCACAGCCGGCACATCAACCACTTCAAGAAGCCCTTTCATGCCACAACGGCCGGGAGCCACCAGACGTTAAAAACGGGAAGGGTTAATATGAAGAAGATTATCGAAATAATTGGAATGAAAAAGGATTATTACGTGGGAGAAGTCACCGTACATGCTCTCAGAGGTATTGATATGAGTGTAGATGAAGGTGAATTTGTAGCAATAATGGGAGCCAGTGGTTCAGGAAAGTCTACAATGCTTAACATAATAGGATGCCTCGACAAACCTTCCGAGGGAGATTATCTTCTTGACGGGATTAATATCTCAGACCTTAATAAAAATCAACTGGCTGCATTGAGAAACCGAAAACTAGGCTTTGTATTTCAGACCTACAATCTGCTTCCCAGGACAACCGCATTGGAAAATGTCGAATTACCTCTCTTGTACAATAAATTAATAAAAACAAAGGAGAGGAGAGAGAAAGCCGAAAATGCGCTTGAATCCGTAGGACTTATCGACAGAATGCATCATAAGCCCAACCAGTTGTCGGGTGGTCAGCAACAAAGGGTGGCAATTGCCAGATCGCTTGTCAATGACCCTGTTGTGATTCTGGCTGATGAAGCGACAGGGAACCTTGATACACGGACATCATACGAAATCATGGCGCTTTTCCAGGACCTTAATAATAAAGGAAGAACAATTGTTTTTGTAACTCATGAACCTGACATAGCCAGATGTGCAACCCGGAATGTGATTTTTAAAGATGGTCTGATTTTAAGGGAAAGTTTAGTTAATGACAGAATAAATGCTCTGGAAATGCTTGCAAGTATTCCAATTGAAGAAGATTAGTTAAAAGTAAAATGAGTATTAAAAACCTGTTCAAAATTGCCCTTAATGCCCTTTTAAGGAATAAATTCAGGGCTTTTCTTACAATGCTCGGCATTATTATAGGGGTTGCATCGGTAATTGCTATGCTTGGTATCGGAGAAGGATCAAAGATCAGCATCCAGGAACAGATATCGGGTATGGGATTAAATCTTGTTACTGTCGTTCCCGGGTCGCAGCAGAGGGGTGGAATACAGTTCGGGTCTGCAACAATGCAAAGCCTTAAAGAAACAGATGTAGCTGCTATTCTTGCTGAATGTCCTGCCGTACTTGCAGCTTCACCGGAAGTGAGAGGAAACGGACAGGCTGTATTTGGAGCTTTAAACTGGCCGACTTCAATTTATGGAGAAAATGAAAGCTACCTTCAGATAAGGGAACGTACGGTCGCTAGTGGACGTATGTTCACCGACAGGGAGCTGAGTGGCGCGGCTAAAGTTTGTCTGCTGGGCCAGACTGTAGTGACGAATTTATTTGGTCCCGGTGCAGATCCGGTCGGGCAGGTTATAAGATTTAAAAAAATTCCATTCCTGGTAATAGGAGTGCTTGCAGTTAAAGGACTTAATACTTTCGGACAGGATCAGGATGATTTACTTCTTGCTCCTTATACAACTGTTCAGAAAAGAATACTTGCAATAACATGGATACAGAGTATTTATACTTCAGCTGTAGATTCCAAATCTACTGATCTGGCTGCGGAACAGATTGAGTTAACCCTGCGTGCACATCATAAAATCAAAGCATCTGATCAGGATGATTTTACTATAAGGAACCAGACTGAATTACTTTCTACCTTTAGTTCTGTAAGTAATATCCTTACTGTTTTACTCGGGGCAATTGCCGGAATCTCTTTGCTTGTCGGAGGTATTGGTATTATGAATATAATGTATGTATCAGTTACTGAGAGAACAAGGGAAATTGGACTTCGGATGGCAATAGGGGGCAGGGGAGCGGATATTTTGTTGCAGTTCCTCGCAGAGTCGATGCTGATAAGCATAACAGGTGGCATTATAGGGATCCTGATAGGTATCATTGCATCAAAAATAATCGGGTCCGCAATGTCGTGGCCGGTACTCGTTCTGCCCGATTCGGAAATCCTCTCCTTTGCAGTATGTACGGTTATCGGAATATTCTTTGGCTGGTACCCGGCAAAAAAAGCTGCAAACCTGAATCCGATTGATGCTCTCAGATACGAATAACAAAATATTATTTTAACGGTGCCAGGTCCAACGCAATTCCGTTATTGGCAGGTAGTTGAAGGGGATATACAGTCTTGCTGTCAACAATCATGCTGTCGATTCTGACATGTGTGCGGGTATTGACAGAAGGATCGTCAGAATAAATTTTCGCTGAGTATTTAATATCCGGATCAAGGAAAGAGAAGTTTAATTTCAGCGTTCTGGCTGCTTCTCCGTTTATCCCGCCAATAAACCATTCATCATTCTTACGCCGGGCTATAACTCCATATTCCCCGATTTTCCCATAAAGGACTTTTGTGTCATCCCAGACAGTCGGAACTTTGTCAAAGAATTCCAGTTCAGGCTCGGTTCCGATATAGTTTGTAGCTCCCCACTGCCCGTCGTCTTTAACAAGCGAAGGGGCGGCTTTATCGTACCAGTAAAGGAACTGAAGGGGACTGAAAATGCATACCGCCTTGGCAAGCTGGGAGGCATGCGACCCCATTTTTTTGTCAACCCTTTCATTATAGTAACAAATAGTATTGTCAGCCTGGCCTGCAAGCATTCTCGTAAACATCGTAATGAGGGTGTGGCTGTTTGAGGGGCTCTCTTCATCACCTCGTATACCTTCCATTGTCAGGAAATTAGGATATGTTCTGGAAACGCCTGTTGGCCGGTATTCATCGTGAACATCAGCGACCATCCTGTACGATACAAGCTTTTTAATTGATTCATGAAGCCAGGCGGTAACTTCCTGGTTCCCGACCCGGACAAAACCGAACTTTATTCCGGCAACTCCCCATTTTTGATATACTGGCAGCAATTCATCGATCTGTTTTTCGAGTGCCTTGCGGTTAACATAAAGCAGAATGCCAATATTTTTTGATTTTCCATATTTGATAACTTCCTCCATGTCAAGTGGTCCCTTTGATCTTGCAGGATCGAGATTGACCGCTCTGGCGTCAGATTTATCATCATTTTCTGGTCCATACCATCCGGCATCAAATTCAACATACTGCATATTGTGTGCTGAAGTGAAGTCAACGGCAGCTAATGCTCCCTCGGTTGTAAGTGTTACTTCGCGCAGGACTTTACCCGGCTTTATCCAGGACTCATCAGCTATTTCGGACGAATCATTAAGATTAAGAAGGAGATAATTTTTTTCAAGAAGGTCTCCTGGATCAGATCCTATCATTATCACCCTCCAGGGTGACTGAAATGGCAGTTTCTTGCAGACAAAACCGTCGAGCCTCGATCTTATGGCGATTCCATAGGCTGTATCGGGCTCAAATTTCATTCTTGCATAATCAACAAGTTTTGCTTCTGCCAGGGCAATGGTAAGCGAGCTGTCGACCTCAATGACCAATGGCCGCTCGCATCCTTTCACTATCTGGGTCAACGGAAGCCTTTTATATGCTGCCTGGGCTGCCGGAGCTGACCATGCTAAATAGTCGGCAGGGAATCTGTAGATTATTTCTTCATCAGTTATGACCAGGGAATCTTTTGCATATTGCTCGGGAAACTCATATGCAAAGGCGATCCCTTCATTATATACCCGACAGATAAAGTTGAAATTCAGCTCATTGCTACTAAGAAAGAATTTTGCCTGGTTGTAATTATCAGGTATCTCCTTCCTCTCCCCGAAATTATTCACCCATTTATCATTGACTGATTCGTATTCTATTTTAATAACGTCAAATCCTTCTTTTCTGAAAAAAGTGCCAGTATTTAATTGAAGGTAGGAAGGCAGGAGTACCTTTTTGCCGGCAACATCGATGGTAAAAGCCGGCCATCCCCTGTTTCCCTGCTCATCCCTTGATATCAGGGTCAGATCGTTCTTCCCGTCAGGTGAACTGACAGTTACTTTTACGGAATCCGAGCAACTGATTGCTGTAATGTAAATGAATAAATAAAGGTAAAGCTCCTTCTTCATGAATAAGTTGTAAGAAATGCAATCAAAAATAGTCAGTAACTATTTTACATGCAACTTCCGGGCAGGATAATAATGTTCTGAATTGTTTCTTACCCATCTTTTAAGGAATGAAAAAAGGTAATTTCTAATTAAGGATAGAATAATTTTTTAACTTGCTTTCCGGTTGGCATTGTTTTTTATCATTAAATTGTTTCCTTAAAGTTGGCTTGCTATGATTCCCGCCTGTAGAAGATTAATAATCCTTCTTTTAATTCTTTTTAATTCTTTAAGCGGTGTCTCCCAGACTCGCAGTCTTGACTATTTCATTGATGAAGGATTAAAGAACAGTCCCCTGCTGAATGATCTTCAAAACCAGTACAATTCCGCACTGGTTGACAGTCTAATTATTAAAGCGGCTCAAAGACCGAGTGTGCAGGGGCGGGCTGAACTTCTATATGCCCCATTCAACGATAATTTCGGATACGATGAAGTAATTACGGACGGAGGTACCTACCAGGCAACAGGATATGTTTCCCAACGGATTTTTAACAGGAAACTACTTGAGAATAATTACCAGTCATTAAGAAATCTTAAACAAAGTCTGGGTATTAACAGGAAAATATCCGAAGCAGAGTTAAAAATGACGATCACAAGTCTGTATCTTGAGTCTTATTCGGTTTACTCTGACCTGACATTTAACAGGTCATTTTTTGATTTGATGAATGAACAGGACAGGCTGGTAAGCGATTTCGTGAAAGCCGGGATATTCAGCCAGGCTGATTATCTTGCTTTGATTGTTGATACCAGGGAACAGGAGCTGATCGTTTTAAGGCTTGATAATCTTTACCTTAACAACCTGAGGTTGTTGAATGAGTTTTGTGGACTGACCGATACAAAATCTGTAGAATTACAGGCTCCCGATATTAAAATTGTCCGGATGGATAACCCGGCCGATTACCTGATACTCAGGCAATATGTTTCAGACAGCCTTAAACTTGTCAATGAACGGGATGCCCTTGCACTGAGATACAAACCTGCCGTAAACTGGTTTGCGGATGCCGGGTTCCTTTCAAGCACTCCCTGGAATTTCTACAGGCATTTCGGAGCAAGCGCCGGCCTGGCCTTAACTATTCCCATCTATGACGGAAGGCAACGGAAACTTGAAGAGAAGAAGCTGGACTTTAATGAGAATACCAGGGCTCAATATAAACTCAACTTCAAAAAGCAGTATGATCAGAAATACCTCAGGTTGCAGGGTGAGCTTGAAGGTATCGGGAGAATAAGGGCAAAACTTAAAGAACAGCTTACGGTATCTGATCAGCTTGTAAAGTCGCTCAAGTCACAGCTCGAGAGTGGTCTTGTCAGGATGACCGATTACCTGACAGCCTTAAAAAGTTTCAGAAATATAAACCATAATCTTAATATGATCGATATTGAGAGTATGAACATAATCAACCAGATGAACAACCTCCTTGCAGAATAATTCACAAATGAAAAACATAAGTAACCGTTTTATGGTCCGACCTAAAGAAAAATATCCCCGTGTCATCCTGTTTCTAACTGCAATCATTATGCTCGATGGATGTCATAGTCCGAAGGCCGGTCAGGCTGATGCGATAGAAGCTAAAACGCCGGTAACAGTGGTTTCCCCGCTTATTATGGATATCCGGGAAACAATTGAATTTCCCGCACGGACAACATATCTGGTAAAAAATACAGTCAGGTCGTATATAACCGGAACCATCGAAAAAATTGCAGCAAGGCAGGGAGACCGTGTATCTAAAGGTTCACTCCTGTTCGTTTTAAGGACACGCGAAGCAAGTGCCCTTCAGGGTTCTCTGTCAGGAGATTCATCTCTTGCCTTTAAAGGTGATGTAAACGTTTATTCCCCTACAGATGGGATAGTAAGTACTGTTTTCCACCAGGGTGGAGATTTTGTTCAGGAAGGCGATGAGCTGGTATTGCTCTCCGACCCGCGAAGCCTCGTCTTTATCCTTGAAGCGCCTTTTGAAACCTCAAAATATGTAGAGAAGACAAAGTCATGTTCACTTACGCTCCCTGATAATACCGTTATTAGGGGCAGCATCAGGGGTAAGCTTCCGGAAATGAATGCACAGAACCAGACGGTGAGCTATATCGTCAATCCTGAAATAAGACAACAATTGCCTGAGAATCTTATAGCTTCGGCTGCTGTACCAAAAAATACAAAAACAGGCGCAATAGTTTTGCCAAAACCTGCTGTCCTCGGAAATGAAACTCTGACGGATTTCTGGGTGATGAAAGTGCTTAACGACAGCACAGCAGTCAAAGTTCCTGTAACTAAGGGTATTGAAACCGGTAATGAAGTTGAAATTACCGATCCTGAATTTTTGCCTTCCGACAGAATTATTCTTACAGGAAATTACGGCCTTCCCGACACTGTTTCAATAATTATTAAGAAGTAAGGAATGAAGAAATTTTTCACTTCTTACAAGAATCCGGTTACAGCTGTCCTGGTTGCAATTATCCTGGGCGGATTATTCCTCTATGGAAATATCCAGACTTCACTATTCCCCGAGATCACTTTCCCAAAAATCAAGGTCATTGCCGATAACGGCGAACAGCCGATAGACAAAATGATGATTTCCGTTACACGCCCGCTTGAGGATGCCATAAAAAAGGTTCCCGACCTTAACATGCTCAGAAGTGTGACAAGCCGGGGAACATGTGAGATTTCTGCTTTTCTGAACTGGGATGCCGATATCAATGTGAATCAGCAGATGCTTGAATCGAGGATTTCACAGATAAAAAACGAGCTTCCTCCGGATGTCGCCATACAGATTGAGAAAATGAATCCTTCGATACTCCCGGTCATAGGATATACGGTAGAAAGCGACAAAAAGACGCCAATTGAGCTTAATCTGATTGCAACGTATATAATCAAACCGTTTCTTTCTCAGATTGAAGGCGTTTCATCGGTTGGGATTATCGGAGGTAAAACCAAGGAGTACTGGGTTGAACTTAACCAGACCAGGATGACAGCTCTTTCAGTCACTCCGGAAATGATTGGAGATGCTCTGAACCAGAACCATTTTATAATGTCAAATGGTTTTCTGTCGGATTACCGGAGGCTCTACCTTACGATCACCGATGCCTCACTTCGCAGCATATCGGATATTTCCGGAACTGTTATCAGAAATGATGGCAAAACAATCATACGGGTTAAGGATGTTGCGAATGTAAGTGTCAGGGAGAAGACGGAATATACAAGAATCAATGCAAATGGAAGGCAGGGACTACTGGTTGCGATTCTGAAACAACCCAATGCAAACCTCATCAATCTTTCGAAAAATGTAACTGAGAAAAAAACGGAACTGGAGAAAATTCTGCCTCCGGATGTACGGCTTTCTTTATATTACGATCAGGCTGATTTTGTAAGAGATGCTGTCAAAAGCGTCAACGACAGCATATGGGTCGGGTTACTCCTTGCAATAATCGTTGCCGTGCTGTTCCTGCGATCATTCCGTGCGAGTTCGGCAATACTTGTGACGATTCCAATTACTTTGCTCCTTACGATTACTGTACTGTATTCGGTTGGGTATACGCTGAATATCATGACCTTTGGTGCCATTGCAGCTGCAATCGGACTCATTATCGATGATGCAATTGTCGTTGTTGAACAGATTCACCGGACCCACGAAGAATTCCCCGAGCGACCTTCCAGACAACTTGTTAATCAGGCAATTAACTATCTTATTCCTTCTATGGTAGGATCGTCGCTGAGTACTATCGTAATCTTTTTCCCGTTTATGCTGCTGAGCGGGGTTGCCGGAGCTTACTTTAATGTTCTGACGAACACAATGATAATTACGCTGGTCTGCTCATTTCTTGTTACATGGATCGGCTTACCTGTTATATATATCTGGTTTTCAGGGCTCAGGCCTTTGTTTGGAGGAATTAAGAAACAAAAGGTTAAAACAGTTAAGAGCAGAGCCTGGGTCAGCTTTTTCATTAAGAATCCTGCATTAAGCATATTGTTCCTTATTTTTCTGGCTGCTTCGATATTATTTATCCTCCCAAGGCTTGAGACCGGTTTTCTTCCCGAAATGGATGAAGGTTCTATAGTTCTGGATTATAAGTCACCTCCGGGAACTTCGCTGGAGGAAACTGACAGGATATTAAATGAAGTTGAAAAAATAATTGTAAACATTCCGGAGTTTGAATCCTACTCCCGCAGGACAGGTACAGAGATGGGTTTCTTTATAACCGAGCCAAACGATGGAGATTTTCTTATCCAGCTGAGAAAGGACAGGAAGCGCACTACAGAAGAGGTTATTGATGATATCCGGACAAGAGTGGAAGCAACACAACCCGCTTTGCAGATCGACTTCGGCCAGGTTATTGGCGATATGCTTGGCGATCTTATGGAATCAGTTCAACCCGTTGAGATAAAAATTTTTGGCAGCGATCAGGAGAAGCTTAATGAGTATGCCTCCCAGATTGCACTTGCTATTGAGAACATTGAAGGAATAGAAGATGTAAATAATGGCATCCTGATCGCCGGGCCATACATCGACGTAATCCCCGATGCTCAAAAGCTGGCACAGTTCAACATTACTCCCGCGTCATTTCAGTTCCAGATGCAAACCATGCTGGAAGGAAATATAACCGGCAGCATCCCTGAAAAAGAACAACTTACAAATATCAGGATGATCTACCCGTACAGTACAAAAAACAGTCTTAAGGGTATTGAGGCGCAATCAATCTTTCTTCCGGACGGCAAGCTGAAACCGGTATCCACTCTTGCCACTTTCAACATTAAAAAAGGAGTTGCAGAGCTGAAGCGGGAAAACCTGAAATCGGTGTCGATAGTAACCGCCCGGCTTAACAACAGGGATATAGGGAGCGCCATAAAAGAGATCCGTCAGATTATTAACTCGAAGTTTTATCTTCCGCAGGGTTATAATATTGAATACGGGGGTATATATGCAGAACAGCAAAAGTCCTTTAACGAGCTGTTGACGATCCTTATTCTTGCCATCATTCTGGTATTTTCGCTTATGTTATTTCTTTTTAAGGATTTCAAGGCTGCGTTTGCTATATTATTAATTGCGGTTTCAGGCCTTGCAGGTAGTCTGATAGCATTGTTTGTCACCAAAACACCGCTCAATGTCGGAAGTTATACCGGCCTTATCATGATCGTCGGTATAATAGGAGAAAATGCAATATTTACATTCCAGCAATTCATGACGAGCAGAGAAACCGGCACAGTTGATGAATCGCTGGTTTATGCAATTTCCACACGGTTAAGACCTAAACTTATGACTGCCATCGGAGCAATTATTGCGCTTTTGCCACTCGCGACCGGAATGGGTCTCGGATCTGAATTACACCAACCCCTTGCTATCGCGGTTATAGGAGGTTTTCTTGTGGCATTACCTTTACTCCTGATAGTTTTTCCGACAGTTTTACGTTTGCTTTATAAAAAGTAGTATCTGAGACTGAAAAGAAAAAAGCTTAATTTTGGAGAGTCATTTAGCAGGATGAAATTTAAAGATAAATTGTAATGTTAAAGACGCTCATCTTATCACTTATGGTGATTGCTAATCCAGTGAACGAATCTTTTCTGGGTGTGGAATGCTTTCCGGACCAGGGAATAATTAAAGCTTGCTTAAATCTGGAGTTCAATGATTTTGTCTTTGATTACAGGTATGCAATTAATGATGATCAGCATTTTGAACCATCGGGACGAATCGATACGGCAGTAATATTGGTTAATAAATATTTTGAGTCGAGAGTTAAGGTATTTGCTGACGGGGAACTGCTTAAAGGCCGGCTCACGAATATTGAGTCGACGGGTGGTAAATTAAAACTTGACTTTTTATACAATTTCAATAAAAAAGCAAAACAGTTTAAGGTTAAGAATGTGATGTTCACGGAGTATAATGAAGATCAATCCAACCTGCTTATTTTCAAGTATAAGGATATTGAGGAAGGAGTTATGTTGACTCAGCAACAACCTGAAAGGACATTCAGTGTAAAATAACGTGATTGAAATCCATTTACCACGGATTTCCCGGGTTGCACGGAGTAAATGTTGCCTTACCTGTGCGCAATAGGATCAGGCTCTCCATCGGGATCGTTAATTACATATCCATCTGTTATTATCTTACCTGTCAGCAGAAGTCCGCAAGCATGAGGTGCTGCCATTGATGTTCCGCTCATGATCGCATATTTGCCTCCTTTATAAGTTGAAATTACATAATTCCCCGGAGCGCAGTAATCCACAGGCGGATTCCCGTAATTGGAGTAATAAGCCCAGATATCGTTGGAATCCATGGCAGATATGGTAAATATATTACTGCCATTGATCCTTGCCGGAGAGAGGTTATTGGCATCCATGGCTTCATTCCCTGCTGCGAGCGATACATTTATACCGGCTTTGCCAAGGTTATAAACTGCGACATCCAAAGGCTGGTAAGCAGGCCCGCCCAGGCTGATATTAGCGGCATCCCCCCGCAATGCCATTCCGGCTACATAATTTATGCCTGCAATGATCCAGGAATAAGCGCCTGATCCCTGGCGGTTAAGTACTTTCACAGGTACTACAGTGGCGCCGGCAGCTACGCCGACAACACCAAAGCTGTTATCCAGAGCAGCAACTATACCGGCAACATGTGTACCATGGCCATTGTCATCATCAGGCAAGTCAACTTTTGGAACAAAGCTTTTGCCCCTTGACGCGTCAACAGTTAAATCGGGATGAGTAAGATCGATGCCGGTATCAATGATCCAGGCAGTTTTCCCTGTCCCATCAGTACTTCCACCAACGCGGGTAATCCCCCAGGGCAAATATTGCACTGTTGTCGGGGAAGACGGACTTCCCTCCACGGAAGGCAGGTCAAATTTAACCATCATATCGGGATAAACACCTTTTACTCCGGCATCCTTTGATATTTCAAGAGCTTCCTTATCTGTCATCTCCACCGCAATTCCCCTGAGAGCATTGTTATAAACAAATTCAGGCTCCCTCGCGGGTATCTTAAGCCTGGTGAATAAATCCACTGCAGCCTTCATAACAGCTTCAGGAGCTACCCTTCCGTCTGCAGATGCCGACTTCATCGAACCTTCATCCTCAAATACAACTATATACTTCCCTTCAATAATTTGGGCGGAAGGAGTTGTCAGATGCTGGTTTTGTGTGTCGATATCGGAAATTTCGTCTCTCTGGCAGGAAAAGAATGATAAACCTGCCAGAACCAGAGTGATAAGGAAGATTTTTTTCATGCTAAACTGAGTTTGAAAAGTGAATACTAAAAGGGGTTAATCTGAAGTTAAAGTTACAACAATTAATCCAAATTAAAATACTGCTTTTAATACTGCTTTTATTTGAAAGAAATACTGCTTTTAATACTGCTTTTATTTGAAAGAAATACTGCTTTTAATACGTATTTCTTTTTTGTAAGCGAGCAGCTTATTGAGCCGTTGCAAGGGCTTCCGGATTGGGCAAAGGAGAAGGATTAAATTCCAATGTCAGTCTTTCATCTCTTTTTCAAGTTCGGTCAGTGTCTTTATCAGTTTTCGTACATCATCTCTGTTGAGAGTGATATAACCGTTATAAGCAACATCTTCGCTGGGTCGGCCAACATTGATATATACTTTCCCTTTATCATTGAGATAACATTCCATCTCATTATTGTTTTCATCTGAGAATACAGTTCTTGATGCCATAGGTTCACATTTTTTTTAATTGACGGGTTATTAATCGAATAAAATTTTTGTATTCAAACCTTAAATTTAGTTTTTACCTGCAAAAAGAAGGTAATACCGCTAAATTAGTTTTAAACAGTATAATTAGAGTAAATTGTTGAAATAAATTATGTTTCCCTCAATTCTGCGACAATGGGTTTCCACTGACAGACTTTGATATTTGGGAGGTCGCACTTTGTATTCATAAATGCACTTGACGACTTAAAATGGGCAATCTCATTAAGACCGGAACTCAAGGCATATGCACCTGAGGATGAAGATTTCAAAGCCTTTGGGATGATGAAGATTTTAAGAAGCTGACTTTACAGGGACTTCTTTAGAGGAAGAACATTTTCAAAACGCCTTATAAAGCCCTCGGAGGTAAACTCCGGGGGATTTTTATTAAAAGCCGGCACCAAGTTTAAAGTCGATAATTATGTTTGTCCCTAATATTCATCAGCTCTTAAAGTGCCGGCCACGTCAAATTTATACTATGTATAACCGAAGTTAGTAACAAGTTATAAAGGATCTCTAAAAATTATCAACACCCTGCCCCCCGCAGGCATAACCGTAAACTTAAGAATCAGTTTTAGATTGATAATTTTCTAATTAGCAGAATGCCGGCAGGGGTGTCCCTCCCTTCAGGGCTTGAAGCGAAGAATCTCATACTTTTAGTCGGTCACTGTTGATACTTCACCCAAAAAATTCATCAAATCTTCATCTTGGTGTTCCTATATTATTTCGATTTTGACAAACACCAATTATTTATACGTGAATGAACAATTTTTATTGATTAATTACGTAATTTATCAGGTCAGGATATTCAACATAAGTTATTATTTTCCATCGTTTACAATCATCATATTATTAATAGATTATTCTTATACCGATAATTATAGTTTTAGTTTGTCCCTAAAAAAATGATGTTATGAAAATTGTGAAAATTCTAGGCTTTTTCCCAATGGTGGCATTGGTGATTGTATTAATGGTGGGCTGCTCAAAGTCTGATTCCGGATTACAGGATCAGATATCCTCTAACGACTTAAACAACGTTAAAATTACAGGTAATGGGGCTCCGAGCGGGACTCATTTCAACCTGAATATTATCGGAGTAAAAAATGAAAAGGATATGGACCTTGAGGTAAGTGGCGGACATGTGATTTTTGTACCGCTTCAGGGTAAATCAAGAATTTTGCTGGGAGAGGGAGAATATGCTGTTCTGGATAAAAATGGCACCGATGGAGAAGCTTCATTCCAATTACCAAATCCTGATCCGGATAATGATGGTGTTACAGTTTACAGTGTTTGGGCGCGTGCTCTGGGGAAACCAGGTGGCAGTGCATCAATGGTAACAGGAGCATGGGATCCGGGTTTGGATGGAATTATGGGGACTGCTGATGATATTGAGGTGTATTCCATGTATAAGCTGCAGGTAGAACGCACCCAGGGCAAACAAAAATTCACTGATGTTAGCAGGTATCTGCTTTATATTTATGTAGAGTCAGACATTATCAGTGATCCGGATGGAATACCAAATTCAGGTGATGAAGTGGTACTTGTTGAGGCTGGTCGCTACCCCTTATTTGATCCTGCCCTTGAGGATTATTTCTGGGAATATGATAATAATGGACTAAAGCTTCTTCAGCTGAGATTTTATGAAGTTTCAGTTACTGTACCCGCTCTGTAATAGCCGGATGATTTAAAGAATAAATAAAAAAACCTGTTGTTTATCGGTACGACAGGTTTTTTTTATTGTATCATGATAATAGAATCTTTATAAAAGTCTGATTAAAACCATTCTCTTCTTAGTTATCATAATCCTTTTATCTTTTTCCTTTTTCCTTTTATCTTTTATCTTTTATCTTTAAAGCCCCCTGGGTGCCTATAACTCCAATTTTAACTTTAACCAGGATCATTGCAATCCCGTAAAGCCGTAGACGCAATCTCTTCTCATTATTCATAATCCTTTTATCTTTTTCCTTTCATCTTTTATCTTTTTTAAGTATATTTGGTACTGTGTTTCCAAAACGTGCTGTTAATTTATAAATATGTTAGTAAGGACTTTTGCCAGTGCCGTAATGGGCATTGATGCCGTCACGGTTACAATAGAAGTAAACGTATCGAAGGGCGTCCGCTTTTTCCTTGTCGGGTTGCCCGACGTGGCTGTCAAGGAGAGCCAGCAAAGGATAGAATCCTCCCTGCGTTCCCTGGGTTTTCACTGGCCGGGAAAGCAGGTCCTTATAAATATGGCTCCTGCCGACATCCGCAAAGAGGGATCTTCATACGACCTTCCACTTGCAATCGGCATTATGGCTGCCGATGAGAAAATAGTTTCGGGAGAGCTGGAATCCTATGTTATTATGGGTGAATTGTCGCTTGATGGCACGCTTCAGCCCGTAAGAGGCGTTCTTCCCATTGCTATCAGGGCCAGAGAAGAAGGTTTTAAAGGAGTAATTGTCCCGGTAAAGAATGCAAGGGAGGCTGCCGTAGTCAGTGGCCTTCTTGTTTACGGAATGGAGAAGCTTGGTGATGTTGTGGACTTTTTCAACGGGATCAGGACCTTTACCCCGGTCTCAGTCGACCTTGTTGAAATATTTAACAGCGAAGCAAATAAATATGATGTCGATTTTTCGGATGTCCGTGGACAGGAAAATGTTAAGAGAGCTCTGGAAGTAGCTGCGGCCGGCGGACATAATATAATTATGATTGGTCCTCCCGGTTCAGGCAAGACAATGCTGGCGAAGCGGATACCTACGATAATTCCGCCCCTCACACTTGAAGAGGCGCTTGAGACTACAAAAATCCATTCAGTCGCCGGGAAGATTGACGATCATACCGCACTCATGACAAAACGGCCATTCAGATCGCCGCATCATACAATTTCGGATGTAGCTCTTGTTGGCGGAGGTACATTCCCGCAACCGGGAGAGATCTCCCTTGGCCATAACGGGGTGTTGTTCCTCGACGAACTTCCGGAGTTCAAACGAACAGTCCTGGAGGTAATGCGACAGCCTCTGGAGGACCGTGTAATCACAATCTCAAGGGCAAAATCAACTGTCGATTACCCTGCAAGTTTTATGTTAGTAGCCTCAATGAATCCTTGCCCCTGCGGATTTCATAACCACCCCGAGAAGGAGTGCATGTGCTCAGCGGGGATGGTTCAGAAATATCTCAACAGGATCTCAGGTCCTCTTTTGGACCGGATAGACATCCATATTGAGGTGGTTCCGGTAAAATATGATAAGCTGACGGATTCAGCAAAAGTTGAAAAATCGGTAGTCGTCCGCGAGAGGGTTGTTAAGGCCAGAGCTTTGCAGGCCAGGCGTTTCGGATCTGTAAAAGGGGTTTATTCGAACGCTCAGATGTCGTCATCAATGCAAAGAAGATATTGCCAGCTCGACGAAGCAGGCGGCCGTTTGCTGAAAACTGCCATGGAACTGCGGGGCCTTTCGGCAAGGGCTTACGACAGGATACTAAAAGTTGCGAGAACAATTGCTGATCTGGCTGATTCAGAAAATATTACAGCTGAACATATATCGGAGGCCATAAACTACCGCAACCTCGACAGGGAAGGATGGGCCGGCTGAGCTCGACTTCGCTCGCTCTGACCGGCCTTACAGTAATAGGCTAATAACAACCTAACAAAACTCGAATTTGCGCATTGAAAACTCTTTATGTATATATTCTTGAGTGTTCAGATGACTCATTTTATGTTGGGGTAACGAATGATATTGGCAGAAGGTTTATCGAACATCAATCAGGTGTTCATGAGGATTCCTATACTTTTAGTCGCAGACCTTTAAAGCTTGTTTATTGTAAACAGTTCAGCAGTCCGATTAAAGCTATAGATTATGAAAAACAATTGAAAGGCTGGTCAAAAGCTAAAAAGATAGCGCTCATTAATAATGACTTTAAATCATTACGTGAATTGGCAGAATGTAAAAATAAAACAAGTCATAAATTTTATACCGAGTCAGGCTGAGCTCGACTTCGCTCGCTCTGACTTCGCTCGCTCTGACTTCGCTCGCTCTACTTCGCTCGCTCTGACTTCGCTCGCTCTGACTTCGCTCGCTCTGACTTCGCTCGCTCTGACCGGCCTTACAGTAATAGGCTAATAACAACCTAACAAAACTCGAATTTGCGCATTGAAAACTCTTTATGTATATATTCTTGAGTGTTCAGATGACTCATTTTATGTTGGGGTAACGAATGATATTGGCAGAAGGTTTATCGAACATCAATCAGGTGTTCATGAGGATTCCTATACTTTTAGTCGCAGACCTTTAAAGCTTGTTTATTGTAAACAGTTCAGCAGTCCGATTAAAGCTATAGATTATGAAAAACAATTGAAAGGCTGGTCAAAAGCTAAAAAGATAGCGCTCATTAATAATGACTTTAAATCATTACGTGAATTGGCAGAATGTAAAAATAAAACAAGTCATAAATTTTATACCGAGTCAGGCTGAGCTCGACTTCGCTCGCTCTGACTTCGCTCGCTCTGACTTCGCTCGCTCTGACTTCGCTCGCTCTGACTTCGCTCGCTCTGACTTCGCTCGCTCTGACTTCGCTCGCTCTGACTTCGCTCGCTCTGACCGGCCTTACAGTAATAGGCTAATAACAACCTAACAAAACTCGAATTTGCGCATTGAAAACTCTTTATGTATATATTCTTGAGTGTTCAGATGACTCATTTTATGTTGGGGTAACGAATGATATTGGCAGAAGGTTTATCGAACATCAATCAGGTGTTCATGAGGATTCCTATACTTTTAGTCGCAGACCTTTAAAGCTTGTTTATTGTAAACAGTTCAGCAGTCCGATTAAAGCTATAGATTATGAAAAACAATTGAAAGGCTGGTCAAAAGCTAAAAAGATAGCGCTCATTAATAATGACTTTAAATCATTACGTGAATTGGCAGAATGTAAAAATAAAACAAGTCATAAATTTTATACCGAGTCAGGCTGAGCTCGACTTCGCTCGCTCTGACTTCGCTCGCTCTGACTTCGCTCGCTCTGACTTCGCTCGCTCTGACTTCGCTCGCTCTGACTTCGCTCGCTCTGACTTCGCTCGCTCTGACTTCGCTCGCTCTGACTTCGCTCGCTCTGACTTCGCTCGCTCTGACTTCGCTCGCTCTGACCGGCCTTACAGTAATAGGCTAATAACAACCTAACAAAACTCGAATTTGCGCATTGAAAACTCTTTATGTATATATTCTTGAGTGTTCAGATGACTCATTTTATGTTGGGGTAACGAATGATATTGGCAGAAGGTTTATCGAACATCAATCAGGTGTTCATGAGGATTCCTATACTTTTAGTCGCAGACCTTTAAAGCTTGTTTATTGTAAACAGTTCAGCAGTCCGATTAAAGCTATAGATTATGAAAAACAATTGAAAGGCTGGTCAAAAGCTAAAAAGATAGCGCTCATTAATAATGACTTTAAATCATTACGTGAATTGGCAGAATGTAAAAATAAAACAAGTCATAAATTTTATACCGAGTCAGGCTGAGCTCGACTTCGCTCGCTCTGACTTCGCTCGCTCTGACTTCGCTCGCTCTGACTTCGCTCGCTCTGACTTCGCTCGCTCTGACTTCGCTCGCTCTGACTTCGCTCGCTTCTGACTTCGCTCGCTCTGACTTCGCTCGCTCTGACTTCGCTCGCTCTGACCGGCCTTACAGTAATAGGCTAATAACAACCTAACAAAACTCGAATTCGCGCATTGAAAACTCTTTATGTATATATTCTTGAGTGTTCAGATGACTCATTTTATGTTGGGGTAACGAATGATGTTGGCAGAAGGTTTATCGAACATCAATCAGGTGTTCATGAGGATTCCTATACTTTTAGTCGCAGACCTTTAAAGCTTGTTTATTGTAAACAGTTCAGCAGTCCGATTAAAGCTATAGATTATGAAAAACAATTGAAAGGCTGGTCAAAAGCTAAAAAGATAGCGCTCATTAATAATGACTTTAAATCATTACGTGAATTGGCAGAATGTAAAAATAAAACAAGTCATAAATTTTATACCGAGTCAGGCTGAGCTCGACTTCGCTCGCTCTGACTTCGCTCGCTCTGACTTCGCTCGCTCTCCCTATGGCAGTCTGACCTCTTCAAGACGGGCAAAAATTCTATTACGCCTTGAGTTGAGATCGTTGATCAGTGCAGGATTGAAAATTTTCTGCAAGCTGTACCGCAACGTCCGGAAGCGTTCCATGAAGATCTCCTGGTAGTATAAAACCAGATATCCTGCAAGTGGCACAAAAAATGCTGCCAGAAAACCTGGCACTCCGCCCAAAACCGCTCCGAAGATCAATATTAAAGGATAATAAATCAGGTAAAGGACGGTTCCGGAACTGACATACACCGAACTATAGAATCTCAGGTCCTTGATGTACCGGTCGCAGATCAGCCTCGGGACTAAAAACGGGATGAGGTTACTGATATACCCGGCAACGAACAGGGGAAATCCGGCAACTACTGCAAAATATCTCAGGAATCCCCAGTCGAGCTTCCTGGCCAGGTTTTCATCCCTTACCCTGTGTTTGGCAAGAAGATTGATATAGGATTCAACTTCCCCCGACAGAGCCTCAAGTTCAGTTTCAGAGGTTTTGGCCAGATGATTTACCTTTTCACTTATCATTTTCTCAGCCTGTCTCCGCTCATCAGTGTCAAACCTCCACTGAAAGAAGGGAAGTACGATATTATGTCGCCTCATCCTCAGGAGCTGTTCGGAAAGCCAGTCATTCTTCGGATCATCAATAATTATAACTTCCTTCCTCAGGCTCTTTTCACATCTCTGGGTAAACTCAACCAGGGCCTTTGCGGGATGTTCCTGATAGGCTCCCTTAAGCTCCTTGATGCTGAATGAATCATGAAAGTTGATCATCACTTCTTTCCTGAATCTCGAGGGATAGGTGTAGTTAATGCCGACAGGCACAATATGCACATCAAGACCATATTTCTCCTCTGCCCCAAATGCGAGCCTGGCAGTCCCTTTTCTCAGTTTCTGAAGACGTTTTTCCTGTACGCATAAACCTTCTGAAAACATTATGAAGTTGCCGTCCTTCTTCAGAATTTCATATATACCTGAAAATGATTCAAGATTCTTGTGGACATTTTCAAGACCCTCTTCAAGCCTGTAAACCGGTGAAACATTAAGTTCGCGAAGACAAAACCGGGCCAAAGGTTTCCTGAACATGTCAGCCCTCATTGTAAAATGCATCGGCTGTGGGAGATAAGATCCGACAAGAATGCCATCCATGAATGAGTTCTGGTGATTTCCTACGAAAAGGAGTGGTTTGTCTAATGGAACTTTTTTAAGATTGGAATAGAATATCCTTCTAAAGAAAACCCTGAAGGTAAAGGGAGGTAATATAAATTTGAGAAACTTGCTGAACATCAATTAAATATTTTCTTTTCAAAAAAAGATTCCTGGATATCTTTCATGGGTTCAAGATACGCTAAAATTAAATTCCACGAGCTTCCTGATTATGTAATTTTTATTGGAAACGATCAAATACTCTGACAGTTAATTATAACTACTTATATGAAATAAGTATTTAGACTTAGCCCGACAGGTTCTTCTGTAAATTTGTAAAATAGACAGTTATTATTACTTTTGCAAATCATTAAACCCTGATTTAATTGCATGGATCTCACGAGGGCAATTCATAATAAAATGATAAATGAACGGCTGATGTTCGTTTATCGCGGAGAAATATCGGAGAATAACTCATTGTCGCTTCTGACACTCCTTGAAAATGAGATGAAGGACGACATGTATGGAGTCATTGGAAGAAAGCGTCTTTTTATGTATGTTCTCGAAAGCCTTCAGAATATCGCTAAACATGCTGAACATCAAAAGTATGCAGGAATGTCAATGGTTGCATACGCTAAAACTCAGGACGGATATACAATAACCACCGGAAATATAATATCTGCCGGTCGCGTTGAAAACCTGAGGCAGAGGCTCGAAAAGGTAAACAACCTGGATGGGGAAGGGGTTAAAAACCTTTACAGGCAGATACTGAGCACAACCGAATTCAGTGATAAGGGCGGCGCCGGTCTTGGATTGATTGAAATGGCAGTTAAGACAGGCAATAAGCTCGATTTTGACTTTGTGCCTGTTGATAAGGACCATTCGTACTTCGTTTTAAGTAAAACCGTGGATTCCAGCGGAATGGGAGTGCATTCGAAAGTGGACAGCAAACCATTTGAAAGCAAAACTTTCATGGATATTGAAGGGATGATGGCAAAGAATGGAATTCATATAGTATGGTCGGGCCATATTTCTTCAAATATTGAAGATGAGGTTTTAAATCTCACTGAAACAACCCTGTCAGAGGAAGATATTGAAGCACGGTTGAGGCGGAGGGTATTCAGCATTTTGGTCGAGCTTCTTGAGAATATATCAAAATACAGTCCGGGCAAGGAGCTGGGTGAGAAATTTGGGATACCTGTTGCAGTGGTAAGAATTGAAGACGGGAAATTTATTCTCTCAACAGGTAATCTTATTCATAACCTGAATATCAGCGAGCTCAGACAAAAACTTGAAATTATCAACGAATCAGATAAATCGGGCCTTAAAGATTTGTATTTAAAATCATTATCAGGTCAGACCGTCGAAACGGACAGTACAGGAAATATGGGGCTCATTTCTGTAGCCAGGAAAGCCGGCAACAAACTTGATTACCAGTTTGCTCCTGTCAATGAACTCTATTCCTATTATATGCTGACCGTACTGGTTGATGATATAAGCGCCTAGTTTACCTGTCTGAGTATTAATTCATTACCATCCCATTCTGCAAAACTGCCATTCCTGACCCAGTCGCCAAGGAAAATAATTTCAGTTCCCTGGCTTAACTTATACGAAAGGACGAGGTGACGGTGGCCAAAAATGAAATAATCTATTTTGTCATTTTCAAGTACCGATTTGGAGTACCTGATCAGGTCTTCCTTGTCTTCACCGAGAAAATTAAGTGTAATACCCTTGCCGAGCCTCGAATTAAGCGACCATTTATGGCCGATGCCAACTCCTATTGAAGGATGAAGTGAAGAATAAAGAACCCTCAGAGGTTTATTTCTGAAAATTGCCAGAAGTCTCTGATAATTTTTATTTGTTGATCCAAGACCTTCCCCGTGCGCAAGGTGGAATTTTCTGCCATCAAATATTCTGGTGCAGGGTGATGTGTGGATTATAACACCGCATTCCTGTGTAAGATAGTCGCTTACCCACATGTCATGGTTTCCTGTGAAGAAATGTACAGGGATTCCCGAATCGGTTATAGTTGAAAGTGCGCCGAGAAATCTTGTAAATCCCCGTGGGACGACAAGTTTGTACTCCCACCAGAAATCGAAGACGTCGCCGAGGAGATATATCTCCTTTGCATCAGGTACTATGCTGTTCATCCATCTGACAATCTTTTTCTCCCTTTCAACAGGATCCGAACCTGTCCTGAGACCAAGATGAAAATCAGATGCGAAGTATATTTTGCCTGATTTATTCAAATCAATTATCTAATTGCTGAAAAGTTGCCCAAGCCTGATCTGAAGTGCCCTCCCGTGAAGGTTTGAACCGATTATGTCGCCATCCCTGCTGTAAAGATAGTTCGTTGGAAGTACCCTGACGTTATAGAGTCTGGCGTTTTCAGGCCTGAGCGGATCATCTTCTCTTGTATTGATCCATGGAAGTTCATCAAATTTTACTTCATTTTTCCAGGCTGCTTCATTCTCATCAAGATTGATCTGATAAATTTCAAACCCCTTTTTGTTGTAAAGTCTGTAAACTTCTTTAAGCTGAAGGTTTTCCGATATGCATTCCTTTGAATTAACCGACCAGAATGCAAGAAGGACCACTTTGCCCTTAAGGGAGGAAAGAGAAATCCGTTTTCCCGTCACGTCTTTCAGACTGGGATCAAGTTTAGTGGCAGGTAATGTTTTTGCCAGGTCTTCAAGCTGCTTTGATTGCATCTTGTTCATTTCCTTTCTGAAGTCTTCGGTCAGCGCGATAACATGCCTGGAATTCGGGTAATAACGTCCGAGAGTATCGGAGATTATTTTGAGGTACTGGAGATCGCGCGGTTCATACAGAACATAGGTATTATCATCAATCCTCTGGTATAATGCCTTCAGAGATGCCAGAGATTTTGTGTGAGTTATTATGAATTCTATATTCTTTTTTCTTATATCTTTCATGACATTGCTGAATTCAGTCTCGATCGCCGGGCCTGTTTTATCGAAGTCCGGCTCTTTTGATGCCTTCTCATAGGCAGTTTTCAGCGAATCGAGTTTCCTTTTGGTTTCAGCAAGCCTGAGGTCGAGCATCTTTACCTGTTCTGTCCCTTCCGAGCCTGTAACAGTATATTCCTGATAAAGATATTTCCCATTGAAGTCAAGTTTTATTTTTTCGCCGGGTTTGGCCAGCACTGTCATGAAGTCGGATTCCGAGTACCCTAACTGGTAAAAATCAGGATCAGCAGCTTTGACTTTAAAGCTAAACTTACCGCTTTTATTGATCTTCGATGAATCGACAAAGACCAGTGAGTTTACATTTACCCTGTTCAAATAGATATAGTCTTTCTTATTTTCCTTAACAGTGCCGTTTATTGTGAAGCTTTTCTTATTCTGGCACCCTGCAATTATTATTATCGGAAGTAGAAGTACAAGTAATCTTTTCATTATTAACACGAATTAGCAGTTTCCGGTAGTTTGTTTCATTTTATTTGAACAGTTCTGCAAGTTTTTTCTGTAAAGCATCGCCTCTCAGGTTTGATGCAATTACCCTGCCTTCTTTATCGAGAAGGTAGTTGGCCGGTATCGATTCTATTTTGTAGAGGGGGACAACTGATGAATTCCAGTACTTGATATCGCTTACATGGATCCATTTCTCAAGTTTATCGTCCTGTATTCCTTTTATCCACGCCTCTTTCGTCTTGTCAAGTGAAACCTGGAAAATCTGGAATCCCCTGTTGTGATACATGCTGTAGGCTTTCACAAGGTTCGGGTTTTCAATCCTGCAGGGTGCGCACCATGAAGCCCAGAAGTCAAGTAACACAATTGATCCTTTTGTTGAAGACAACCTGATCGTATCTCCTTCAGGTGATGGAAGTGCAATTTCAGGCGCTCTTGCTTTTTCAGCTTCACCGGTTGGTGCCTCATTCTGGCTTGCAACCATTGAAGATATCTCCTGAACCTGACTGTGCAGCGAGATAACCGGTTCATATTCAGGATACTGACTGAACAGGGACGAATCAACTTTCACAAAATAGGAGAGATCCCTTTTGGGATCGAGGACATAAACGTTTGGCGCTACCTGCTGATACAATGCAACAAGGCTAACCAGTGAAGTAAGATGGTTATCAATGTAATTCTTTGTGTAAGTGTTAATTTCATTAAGATAACCGTGGGCCAGGTTATCGAGCGAATCTATAATCCGGGGTAAATTCAGGCTGCCAAGATAGCGGTTATGAATATCACTCAGACTGGCGAGTTTGTTTATCGTTCTCCGGAGTTCCTTGTTGTAATCGGCCATAAGCTGGGTTCCTTTTGAACCAATCACAACAACCGGATAATTTAATGAATCATTATGAGAGGTCAACTTTATTTTCTGTCCCGGCTCCAAAAGCATTGTCAGAAAGTTATTTTGATTAATTTTGAGCAGATAAAATGAGGGAGATTCAATCTTTCTTTTGAAGTCAAAAACACCATCTTCAGAAATCATGACGGAGTCGACAGTCAGAAGCTCATTAGATTTAAGCTCATCGAGAAAAATATATTCTCCAGCCACCGGTTTTTCGAGGATTCCGGAAATTTCGACACTGTTTTTACCGCATCCGGATAATAATGTTACAAAGGCTAAAAAGATGAAAAGTCTTCTGGTCATTAAAAAAAATATTTAAAAAGTAAAAACAAAATCCTGAGTTGCAAAGTTATACTTTTTTTGATCCGTTAAAGCCCGGACTCTTTTTTATAACCTTTTGCTTTGTTCGATAAAAAACAGTATCTTAAAAGACTTTTTGATATCAGATTAAAAAGATAAGTTTATGAGTTACATTAAGTTTGAAAAAGGTCAAATCGTAAATCTGGAATTCTCACTGTCACGGGAGGTCATCAGGACAAACAGGGCGGGATCATACTCCTCAACAACGATTGTGGGTTGTAATACCCGGAAATATCATGGTTTACTAATATGCCCTGTTGATAATTTCGGGGGCGAAAGATATGTTCTTCTTTCTTCACTCGATGTTACTATAATGAACAGTGAAAAAAGTTTCAATACAGGCATTAGAAAATACAAAGGCGATTATTACAGTCCGAAAGGGCATAAATATATTGAAGAACTTGAAATGGAGAATATTCCTTCAAGAATTTACAGGGTTGGAAGCGTAAAATTCAAGCACGAAAGACTGCTTGTCCATTATGAGGAACAATATCTTGCAAGGTTTACCATTCTTGAGGCACCTGAACCAATGAAAATTCAGGTGCGGCCCTTTCTGGCTTTCCGGAATATCCATGAACTGACACATTCCAATCTTGCCGCAAACACACGGGTTGAATTTATCGAAAACGGGGTTAAATCTCAAATGTATGACGAGTTCCCTGCATTGAATATGCAGTTCTCAACAAAAGTTGAATTCATCCCGGTGCCCGACTGGTATCTTGGGGTTGAGTATACAGAGGAACAGAAACGGGGATACGATTACTCAGAGGACCTGTTTACTCCCGGCTTTTTTGAACTGACTGCCAAAGAAGGTGATGTGATAGTCTTTTCGGCATCAACGAGAGAGGAAAAACCATCCGGTTTTAAGACGAAATTCACTAAAACTGTTGCAGGGAAGGTCCCGAGGAACAGTTTCTTTAATTGTCTGAGAAATGCTGCACAGCAGTTTGTTGAGAAACGTCACGGGAAAACTCTGATCATTGCAGGATATCCCTGGTTTGGCTCCTGGGGAAGGGATACATTCATCGCCCTGCCAGGTCTTGCCCTTGCACGTAAAAACAGGCTTGAGCTTTTCAGGGAAGTCCTCGATACCCAGGTTGACAGGCTGAAGGACGGACTCTTTCCCAATATGGGCACAATTGCAAAACCTGCATTTAATTCGGTGGATGCACCCCTCTGGTTTTTCTGGTCCATCCAGCAATACTATGAAAACGGAGGCAGTGATGTGTGGAACCGGTATGGAAATGCAATGAAATCTGTCCTTGAAGCGTATAAAAGTGGCACCTCATTTAACATTCAAATGAGGGATAACGGACTCATCTATGTGGATGCTCCCGGAAAATCACTTACCTGGATGGATGCTGTCGTGAACGGCATTCCGGTAACCCAGAGAAGAGGTTATACCGTCGAGGTCAATGCACTATGGTATAATGCAGTCTGTTTTACCCTTGATCTTGCCATAAAGGAGAAAGACAGGAAATTCATAAAAGAATATGAAAACCTGCCCGAACTGATCAACGCTTCCTTCCATGAGACTTTCTGTAATCAACAACGCGGCTACACAGCCGATTATGTAAATGACGAAGAGGGCAGAAATTTAAGTGTACGCCCCAATATGGTTATTGCGGTTTCGCTCCCTTACTCAATGCTCAGTAAGGACGAAATGAAAATTATTCTGGATGTAGCTGATAAGGAGCTTGTTACACCCAGGGGACTGAGAACGCTTTCACCGGGAAATCCGCTTTATAAAGGAACCTACAAAGGTAACCAGGAAGAAAGGGATAATGCCTATCATAATGGCACCGTCTGGCCGTGGTTATACGGTCCCTTCTGCGAAGGCTGGTTAAAAGTGTATGGTAAACAGGGAGTCCAAAAAGTCAGAAAATTGATTTTCGGACTTGAAGAAGTGATGAGCGAACATGGAGTGAGCACGATCTCGGAGATCTACGACGGCGATCCGCCCCATGCACCAAATGGCGCAATATCCCAGGCCTGGAGCGTAGGTGAAGTGCTGAGAATAATAGATCTCCTTGAAAGCAAGTATTCTAATCTTTAATTCGGGTGTGATATGCGCGTGCTAATGTTTGGATGGGAATTTCCGCCTCATATCTCAGGCGGATTAGGAACTGCCAGTTACGGCCTGACAAAAGGAATGGCGACGCTGGATGACCTTGAAGTCATATTTGTGGTGCCAAAAGCATGGGGCGATGAAGAACAGACCAAGGTCAGGCTTATCGGAGCCAATAAGGTGCCCGTTGCGTTTAAAAAGGTCCATTACAAGGGATTCAGGCGTTCGATCGAACAAATTGAAATCTCCTCAAAAATAGTGCCCTATACCGATCCTGAAGAGTTCTGGAAGAGGATCAGTTCGGAAGTCTCCGGCTATAACATGATAGTCCAGACAAATAATACCGGAACAGTTGATTTTTCAGGAAGATATGATTCTTCCCTGATGGATGAAATTTATAAATACTCAGTCGTTGCGTCGGTTATCGCAGAGGAAAACGAATTCGACATAATTCATGCTCACGACTGGCTTGCATATCCTGCCGGTATTGCAGCCATGGAAGTATCGGGGAAGCCTCTCGTGATACATGTTCATGCCACAGATTTCGACAGAAGCGGAGGGAACGTAAATCCCGATGTTTACAGGATTGAGAAGCTCGGCATGGATGCCGCCTCGAAAATCATAACGGTCAGCAATCTGACTCGCGACATTGTTATCAACAAGTACCACATCAATCCTGATAAAGTAGAAACGGTCTACAATGCCGTAGAACCTGTAAAATTTTCTGAAGATGTAACCGCTGAAAAGGGGTTTGAGGAAAAGGTTGTGACATTTCTGGGACGAATAACTCTTCAGAAAGGACCCGAATACTTCATTGAAGCTGCAAATAAAGTACTGAAGGTAATGCCCAATGTAAGGTTTGTGATGGCCGGATCGGGCGATATGATGGAAAGGATGATGAGAAGGGCAGCTGCACTAAAAATAACAGACAGGTTTCATTTTACCGGATTTTTAAAGGGTAAGGACGTATTCACCATGCTGAGTCTGAGTGACGTGTATATTATGCCCTCAGTCTCCGAGCCTTTCGGAATTTCACCCCTCGAAGCAATGCAATCGAATGTTCCCGTTATAATAAGTAAACAATCGGGGGTCTCGGAGATATTGACACATGCAGTTAAAACCGACTTCTGGGACATAGATGCCATCGCCGATGCAATTTATGGCATTCTTAACTATCCTGCCCTGGCGAAAGTGTTCATAAAAAACGGCAGGGAAGAGGTTGTCAGGCTTAAATGGGACAATTCAGCACGTCATGTAAGGGATATTTATTACAGAGTAATATTGCAAAACAAGAACTAAATATGACTGGTACAAGTAAAAAGGCAATTTGCTTTTATTTTCAGGTTCATCAACCCTTCAGGCTTAAAAGATACAGGTTCTTTGACCTTGGGCACGACCACTACTATTATGATGATTTTTCAAACGAATCGATCATGAGAAAGGTAGCGGAGAAATGCTATCTCCCTGCCAACTATCTTATGCTCGACCTTATTCAGAAGAACAAGGGGAAGTTTAAAGTAACATTTTCCGTTACCGGGCTTGTAATAAATCAGTTCCGCCTGTATGCCCCTGAGGTTCTTGAATCGTTCAAAAAACTCGCCGATACAGGCATGGTTGAATTCCTTGCTGAAACCGAATCGCATTCGTTAGCTTCACTTAAGACACGAAGCGAATTTGAGCGCCAGGTAAACAGCCACAAGGAAATGATTAAGGAGTTCCTCGGAGTCGAGCCGACATCATTCAGGAATACCGAGCTTATTTATTCCGATGAAATCGGCTCATGGGTTGCCGACATGGGATTCAAGTCGATGCTTACGGAGGGAGCAAAGCATGTTCTTGGTTGGAAGAGCCCTAACTTTCTGTATTGCAATTCTATAAATCCGAGACTGAAAGTTCTTCTCAGGAACTTTGTCCTGAGCGACGACATAGCTTTCAGATTTTCAAACAGGAATTGGAGCGAATGGCCTTTGACTGCCGACAAGTATGCCGGATGGATAAACAAGCTTGCCCCTAAAAGCGAACTTATCAACATTTTCCTCGATTACGAAACATTCGGGGAACATAATTCAAGGGAAACAGGAATTTTCGATTTTCTGCTTCATATGCCCGGAGCCATTTTAAAAAAGACTCCTTTCAGGTTTATGACACCAACTGAGGTTTCAGAGTATTTACAGCCAGTCTCGGCGATCAGCGTTCCCTCACCGATATCGTGGGCCGACGAAGAGCGTGATCTTACAGCATGGCATGGCAATGAGCTTCAGGTGGCAGCCCTCGATAAACTGTACGATCTTACGGACAAGGTTCGAAAGTGTGAGGACAAGCAGATAAAGATCGACTGGGAATATCTTCAGGCAAGCGACCATTTCTACTACATGGCTACAAAATTCTTTTCCGACGGCGCTGTTCATGCCTACTTTAATCCATACGAAACACCCTACGACGCGTTTATGAATTATATGAACGTACTGAGCGATTTTGAGATCAGGGTTAACCGGTTTATCCCTGACATTCTGGAGCAAAACGAGATTGCCAAACTTAACTCGCTGATAAGGGAAAAGGAAATTATTATTGATCAGCAATTAGCTGAAATTGACGAACTTAAATATAAAACGGTAAGAAAAAGAAAAAGAAACGGCAACACAATTAAGAAAGCCGGAACCCGTTCAATAACAACACTAAAAAAGAAACCGGCCAAGACCGCCGTTACAAAAGCAAAGAAATCAACACGTTAATTTTTCTGTGTTGCTGTAGCGACCGGAATATATATCTGATATATCACCTGAACCAATAAAATATATAATGAATGTTGAACTAGTATTTGAAACCAGTTGGGAAGTTTGTAATAAAGTTGGAGGGATTCATACGGTAATTTCAACCAAAGCGCTGAATTTAGTTAATGAACTCGGTGATAATTACATTCTTATTGGTCCGGATGTTTGGAGGGAAGATATTACAAATCCGGAATTTATTCCTGACGATACACTTTTCATGGAATGGAAAGCCCTTGCAACCAACGAAGGGCTGCGGGTTAAGACAGGAAGATGGAATATTGCAGGGAAGCCTATTGTTTTCTTAATTGATTTCACACCCTATTTTGGTCAGCAGAACGAGATATTTGCGGCATTCTGGGAGACTTACAAACTCGATAGTATTTCGGGGCAGTGGGATTATGTCGAACCCGCGCTCTTTGGGTATTCTGCAGGAAAGGTAATAGAAAGTTATACGACATTCTATCACCAGCAGCATAATATAATCGCCCAGTTCCACGAATGGATGACCGGCACCGGGATTTTATACATTGAAAAATTTGCCCCCTGGATCGCAACTGCCTTTACAACTCATGCCACAGTGCTGGGCCGCAGCATAGCGGGTAATAACAGACCTTTGTACGGGAAGATGAAAGAGATCAACCCGGTCCAGGCATCCCGCGAATTCAATGTGGTTGCCAAGCAATCGCTTGAGAAGATCTCGGCAGCCGAAGCTGATGTTTTTACAACTGTAAGTGAGATAACCTCAAGAGAATGTTCCTGGTTTCTTGGAAAAGATGTTGACATTGTAACCCCGAATGGCTTTGAAGATTCATTTGTCCCCGCCAAAGAGATATTCGAAGAAAGAAGATCGGAGGCCCGGTTAAAACTTAAACAGGTTGCCGAAGCTGTTCTTGGTTACTCACTGACAGAAAACCCTGTCTTTATTGCCAACAGCGGGAGATACGAGTACCACAATAAAGGGGTCGATGTTTTCATAAATTCCCTGGGAGAGTTAAACAAGAAAGACAAACTGGCAAAGGAATGCGTTGCCTTCATCCTTATACCTGCCTATCATAAAGGTCCCCGGCAGGATTTGATAGAATCCCTCTACAACAAAGCTCCGGCAAGCGGAGTCGATAAATTCCTTACACATTCGCTTCACTACCCGGGTACAGATCCTGTCTTGCAGGGCATTAACAACAAGGGACTTAAAAATACCCAGGATTCAAAAGTTAAGGTCATTTTTGTTCCATCGTACCTGAATGGCAATGATGGAATTTTCAATATGTCGTATTATGACCTTCTCATTGGCTTTGACCTGACTGTTTTCCCATCATATTATGAACCGTGGGGCTATACTCCGCTTGAGAGTCTGATGTTCTCGATCCCGTCGGTCACAACTTCACTTTCAGGATTCGGCCTCTGGGTGCAGAAATACTTTAAAGATCCCGGAGATGGTATGGTCGTCGTTGAAAGAACTGACGTTAACGAAACCATTGTGGCCGCTGAAATCAGGGATTTTATGGGAAGATATATAGGTCTCTCCGACGCCGAAATAGCTCAGGCAAGAAAGAAGGCTCATGAGATTTCCCGTATTGCAATGTGGGATAACCTCGTGAAATTTTATTTTGATGCTTATGAAATTGCCCTGACCCACTCCAGCGAGAGGAGGGAAGAACCGAGAGAATTTGCCCAGTTTTTGGAGGGACCAGGAATTCAGGCTCGTAAACCGCATCAGATTCCCGTATGGAAAGATATCTATGTTCAGAGCGATGTCCCGGATAAACTTGCCTTTCTGAAGGAACTTGCCAATAACCTGTGGTGGTCGTGGAACACTGAAGCTGAATCGCTCTTCAGAAGGATGGATCCATCATTGTGGGAAGAAGTCCATCATAATCCAAAGCTTCTCCTCGAAAAGATCGATTATAAGCGGCTCCTGGTTCTGGAAGATGATGAGGAGTTCGTTGCTGACCTCGAAAGTGTTTACAAAGTATTGAATGACTATATCAGAAGGCCGGATGACAATGAAAAACCTGCAGTAGCCTATTTCAGCATGGAATTCGGGATCCATCCCTGCCTGAAAATTTATTCGGGTGGCCTTGGTATTCTTGCCGGTGATTTTCTTAAGGAAGCAAGCGATTCGAATTTCACGCTTATAGGTGTGGGGCTACTTTACAGGTACGGTTATTTTAAACAGAAACTCGGCCCCAAGGGAGAGCAGCTCACCATATATGAAGCCGAGGAATTCTCCCGTCTCCCGATAAGCCCCGTTAAGGATGCTAACGGCAAACATCTGACAGTCAGTGTTGTCTGGCCGGGAAGAACTGTGAAAATAAGGGTTTGGGAAGCAAAGGTTGGCAAGGTCTCGTTGTTTTTACTCGATACCGATTTTGATGACAATTTACCGGAAGACAGGTCAATAACCCATTACCTGTATGGAGGGGACCATGAAAACAGGCTGAAGCAGGAATTGATAATCGGGATCGGCGGAATAAGAGCCCTTACTGAAATGGGCATAAAACCTGACCTCTATCACAGCAATGAGGGGCACTCGGCTTTTATAAGCCTGGAACGGTTAAGAACACTCATAACTGAAAATCACCTGACATTTAACCAGGCAATCGAAGCAATAAGGTCTTCAACTCTTTTCACAACTCACACACCGGTTCCGGCTGGTCATGATGCTTTCGAAGAGGATCTTTTAAGAAAATATATATCCCATTATCACGCCAGGTTCTCAATCTCCTGGGATGAACTGATGGCCCTCGGCCGCTGTGAGGGAGAGGCAGACAAAAAATTCAATATGAGCTATCTGGCAACTCATATGTCGCAGGAACTCAACGGCGTGAGCAAACTTCACGGACAGGTGAGTCAGGGTTTGTTTAATAAACTCTGGCCGGGATATCTGAAAGAAGAACTGTACATCGGATATGTAACTAACGGGGTACACCATCCAACCTGGACCGCCCCCGAGTGGAGGGAAATATATACCGCCATAACGGGCAGCAGGAATTTTGACCAGACCGACAGGAACCAGTGGGAAAAGTTATATAACCTCGACGATAAAAAAGTTTATGAGGTTAAAACAACCCTGAAGAAGAATCTCTTTGTAAACATCAGGAAGAGACTGCAGTCGGAAATGATTGAGAAGCACGTCAGCCCGCGTACACTGCTGAATATCAGCAGCCATCTCAACGAAAAGGCTCTGACAATAGGATTTGCACGGAGGTTCGCAACGTATAAACGGGCATCCTTGTTGTTCAGAGACCTCGACAGGCTTTCAAGAATCGTAAACAACCCCGACAAACCGGTACAGTTTATTTATGCGGGTAAAGCGCATCCGAATGACGGTGGAGGCAAGGACCTTATCAAGAGGGTGTTTGAAATTTCGCAGATGCCGCAATTCGCAGGGAAAGTTGTCTTTCTTGAGAATTATGATATTGAGCTGGCAAAGAAAATGGTAAGGGGAGTTGATGTCTGGCTTAACACACCGACACGTCCCCTAGAAGCTTCAGGTACAAGCGGCGAGAAAGCAGTGATGAACGGGACTATTCACTTCAGCGTCCTTGACGGATGGTGGGTTGAAGGCTATCGTGCATACGCCGGGTGGGCTCTGCCTAAGAAACGTACATTTGAGAATCAGGATCTGCAGGACGATGCTGATGCTGAAACCATTTATAATATGCTGGAGTATGAGATAGTCCCTGCATTTTACTCGTTCAACGACCAGGGAGTGCCTGTGGAATGGATCAGCCTCATCAAAAATACAATGGTGAAAATCGCTCCTGAATTTACGATGAAAAGGATGCTCGATGACTATTATGAGAAGTATTACTCCAAACTTTGGATAAGAAACAAATATCTCATAGCCAACGATTTTCAAAAGGCAAAGGAGCTTGCCGCCTGGAAACAGACAATGAGGGAACAGTGGGATAATATTGAAGTCCTCAATTTTAATTTTGAGCGTCCCGGGGAAAATGTTTATCATTCGGGACATGACTATCATGCAGAAATAGCTCTCGATATTAAAAATATACCTAAGGAACATGTCGGGGTTGAATTCATATTCACACACCTTAATAAATCGGGAGAATATGAATTTGTGACCAGCCAGGAATTCAAGCTTGTAAGCATGAAGAACGGGAAATGCCTTTACCGGACCAACATGGTGCCCGAAAAGGCTGGCACATTCTTTTATGGCATACGGATCTATCCAAAACATAAGGACCTCCCGCACCGGCAGGATTTTTACCTTTTGAGGTGGATTGACTAAATATCTATCGCACTTTTTACCGGTTCCTTTTTCAGAACAAGGGCAGTTCTTGAAGGCAGATACAGATAAAGGTAAAAAGGAACATCAAGGACGTTTCTTTGTGCCTTTTTTGCTGACATATAGACCTGACTCCTGTCAACCCTGTTGAACCCTCCGAATTCGGGATCATCGGTGTCAAGCACTATCCTGAATTTCCCTTTTAACGGGATCCCGTAATCCGTAAAGGAATTGGTGGCATGAAAATTAAACAGAAATAAGAAGTCGCCCCTGGTAAAGGCTAATACTTTGTCATAATTATTGTCATACAACTTGTTCACATAAAGATCGTCAAGTATCCTGAACTCCTTATGAAGGTTTATCATCCTGTTGTCGAACTTTAGCAGAAAAGAATATTTTAGATCTTCATTTTCAGCAAGATGCCATTGACGACGTGCATATTTATAACTCCAGTTATTGCCCTCGCGCGGAAAGTCAATCCATTCAGGGTGACCAAACTCATTGCCCATAAAATTCAGATAACCTCCGCCTGATGCACCAAAGGTGATGAGCCTGATCATCTTGTGCAGAGCTATCCCTCTGTCAACGGGAATGCTGTGGTACGATTTGGTCATCCCTGTATACATTTCAGCATCGAGCATGCGGAAGATAAGTGTTTTATCACCGACCAGGGCCTGGTCGTGCGATTCACAGTATGAAATAATTTTTTCTTCAGGCCGATGCTGGGTCAGCTCATGGATTAGATTTCTCATATCCCAGTTCTCATCAGGAGTATCCTTTACAAGCTTGATCCAGATGTCCGGTACTCCCATCGACAGCCTGTAATCAAAACCGTATCCCATGCCGGCTGTATCGGCCGCGATTCCCGGCATGCCGCTCATTTCCTCTGCTACCGTCAATGCCCCGGGCTTAAATTCGTGGATCATTTTATTTGCAAGGTAGAGGTATGCGAGGGCATCAATATCCTGCCCTCCGTCGAAGTAATCATAATATGATGTAAAATTCTTCTCCAGACCATGATTGTAATAAATCATACTTGTAACTCCGTCGAACCTGAATCCGTCAAATTTATACTCCTCAAGCCAGTACCTGCAGTTCGACAGCAGAAAATGAAGGACGTTATCTTTGCCGTAATCAAAACATAATGAATCCCATGCGATGTGGTATCTCCTGTTCCCGGTATGAAAATACTGACCGGGTGTTCCATCAAACATCCCGAGTCCTTCATTGACATTTTTAACTGAATGCGAGTGGACGAGGTCCATTATCACCCTGATTCCCAGTTTATGTGCTTTATCTACCAGAGTCTTTAGATCATCAGGTGTTCCGAATCTTGAAGAAGCTGCAAAGAAATTGGCAACATGATAACCGAATGAGCCGTAAAAAGGATGCTCCTGAATTGCCATCAGCTGCACTGTGTTGTATCCCGACCTGGCTATAACCGGAAGTACATTTTCGGTGAATTCACTGTAAGTGCCAAGTTTCTCGTCTGCAGTTGCCATCCCGATATGAGCTTCATAAATAACGGGAGCGGTTGCGGGTGCAGTAAAATTTTCAATCTCCCATTTATAGGGCTCCTCAGGACACCACGCCTGAGCGCAGAATATTTTGGTCGTATCATCCTGGACAACCCGCGTTGCATATGATGGGATACGCTCACCCCTGCCTCCTTCCCAGTGTAAAGAAAGCTTAAACAGATCCCCGTGCTTAATTGACTCACCCGACAATCTTATTTCCCAGTCGCCATAACTGTTGATCCTGTTTAATCTATAATGGGGTGTTTCTTTCCATCCGCTGAACACTCCCACAAGGAATATAATGGTGGCATTCGGAGCCCATTCCCTGAAGATCCATTCTCCATTTTCACAGTGCAGGCCATAATAATAATGGCCCATTGCAAATTCAACAAGCTTACCGTTGCCTGCAATATGGTGTTCCCTGGTCTGACATTTATTAATCCGGTCTTCAATTGTGCATTTGAATGGATCGAGCCAGGAATCAGACAGATAAAATTTGGAAGGATTCATAGCAATTTTTAAAATAGGGAATCTTTTCATAAAAGTACAAAAACAAAAGTATTATTTTGCTCCCGTTCATCTGTGTTTACTAATTTTACATACTCAAGTTATTAAATTATGATCATCCATGAAGGATATGAAAACCTGCACCTGAAAAATCCGGTGGTGACACTTGGAACTTTTGACGGAGTTCACAGGGGACACAGGGTACTTCTTCAATCGATGGTTAAAACCGCAAGGAGGACCAAGGGTGAATCGGTTGCTGTGACCTTTGATCCTCATCCGCGGATCGTTTTATCAGGAAAAACCGAAGGACTCTTTTTCCTTACAACACTTGATGAGAAAAAGAAACTTCTGAAGGAGACAGGAATAGATCACCTTGTGATCATTGAATTCAATGATTATATAAGGAATTTGGAAGCGTGTGAATTCATAAGGTTAATCCTTGCAGGGAAGATCGGAATTAAACACCTGATAGTGGGTTATGATCATCATTTTGGTAAAGGCAGGGCAGGGGATTTCGTTACAATTCGGGAATGCGCCGAAAAATATGGATTTACAGTCGAAAAAGTGAAGGAGGTTTCCACCGAAAAAGGGCCAATAAGTTCTACCTCGATTCGCGAAGCTATTCTGGATGGACGTCTGGAAGAAGCCAACGATTACCTGGGATACAGCTATACTCTGAGCGGAACAGTTATTGAAGGTCGCAGGTTGGGACGTGCAATAGGATTTCCCACGGCAAATATCAGACCCTCCGACAAATACAAGCTTATTCCTGCAAACGGTGTATATGCTGTTGAAGTTGAGTTTGACGGCAGTTCGTTCGCGGGGATGATGAGTATCGGGAATAATCCTACAGTTAACACTGATCCTGCCTTTAGATCAATAGAAGTCAACATCTTTGGTTTTGACGGAAACCTTTATGGCCATGATATAAGAGTAAAATTCAAATACAGACTAAGAGAAGAAATAAGGTTCGACACTATCAGCCAGTTAACCAAACAGATGGAGATTGATAAAGAACGCACACTGAGGTTACTCGGTGAACAATAGCTTTGAAATTTTTGTTACTTTTGTTTCATGAAATCAATAAAATACTATTACTCATGAATTCCATTGTTGAAACCAAACCGTACGCAGTAAAAGATATTTCTCTTGCAGCTTTTGGCAGACGAGAGATTGAAATAGCCGAAAAAGAAATGCCTGGATTACTTGCAATAAGAAAGAAGTATTCACTTGAAAAACCTTTGAAAGGCGCACGGATTACGGGTTCGCTTCATATGACAATTCAAACTGCAGTCCTGATTGAAACTCTTGTTGAGCTTGGCGCTGACGTCAGATGGGCAAGCTGTAATATTTTCTCTACCCAGGATCATGCGGCAGCAGCAATTGCAGCAAGAGGCATCCCTGTTTTTGCCTGGAAGGGGGAATCGCTCGAGGAATACTGGTGGTGTACTGCACAGGCGCTCACATTCCCCGGGGGGAAAGGACCTAACCTGATTGTTGACGATGGGGGAGATGCTTCACTTTTGGTCCATCTTGGATACAAAGCAGAAAAGGATTCGAAAATTCTTGACAAAGTTCCTGAGAGCAGGGAGGAAGGCATAATCTTCAATACGCTGAAGGACATTCTGGTCCAGGAACCGGGGAAATGGCACCGTATCGTCAGCGAGCTTAAAGGAATATCTGAAGAGACCACTACCGGTGTTCACAGGCTTTATCAGATGATGGAGAATAACGAACTTCTCGTGCCTGCAATAAATGTAAATGACTCTGTTACGAAATCAAAGTTCGACAACCTTTATGGATGCCGCGAATCGCTTGCCGACGGAATTAAAAGAGCTACCGATGTAATGTTAGCAGGCAAGGTCGTTGTTATTTGCGGGTATGGCGATGTTGGAAAAGGTTGCGCCAGGTCGATGCGGGCTTATGGCGCACGTGTTATCGTTACTGAAATTGACCCGATCTGTGCTTTGCAGGCATCGATGGAGGGATTTGAAGTTAAAACAGTAGATGATTCACTTGATGAGGGTAATATTTTTGTTACTGCAACAGGTAACAGGGATATTATTCGTCTCGACCATATGATCAAGATGAAGGATCAGGCAATAGTTTGCAACATCGGTCATTTCGATAATGAGATCCAGATGGACAGGTTGAACAATGCAACAGGAGTTGTAAAGATCAATATTAAACCGCAGGTCGATAAGTATGTTTTTGCCGACGGGCACGCAATATTCATCCTGGCAGAAGGACGTCTTGTCAATCTGGGCTGTGCAACGGGTCATCCGTCATTTGTCATGAGTAACTCATTCAGCAACCAGACACTGGCACAGATCGACCTGTGGACAAACAAATACGAAATCGGGGTCTACCGGCTTCCCAAACATCTTGATGAGGAGGTTGCCCGACTGCATCTTGAACAGCTTGGTGTGAAGCTTACCAGGCTGACGAAGGAACAATCGGAATATACAGGGGTTCAGCCTGACGGGCCATATAAACCAGATCATTACAGATACTAATTCCAAACACTTACAAACCTTTCACCGTCGAAGTTTGTCCTGTAATTTTTAAGGGAATACTTGCCAACACCCGAAGCAGGAACACCAAAGGCTGAAAGGGCATATGTGGTACCACATTCCGGACAAACAGCAACCGCAAATTGAGCTTTTACTTTGATGCTTAAACCGTTAACGGCAAAATCATACGGACAGGTCCGGTCAAATGCATAAAATTCTTCAGGACCCCTGTAAATAATGATCCCATTATTATCATAACCTGCCGATCGTGATCCCCAGTTGTTTGTCATTGCATCCACTGTATCACTGGCATCTATTGCAGAAAGATTAACAAATTCAGGGTCAAGAAGATCAAGAGTAAAATCAACGTAGACATCGGGTATAACATCGTTTTCGCTTTTATGGCACGATCCTGCCAGGAAAACAAATGTTGCCAGAATTAAAAAAAACCTTAATTTTGATGTTGGCCTCATTGAATTGTAAATTTCAGGACAAATTTAGTATTACCGTTCAATTTTCGGTATTCCTTAAGCGAATATATTGTAATATAAAGAAAATGAATAACTTAATGGTAAAAAGGATAATGCTGCTATTCCTTGTATTTTTACTGGCGGTTTCTGCGGGCGAAGCTCAAAGACCAGGAGGCAAGGATAGGAAAATATTTGGGAGATCACTGAATCCCAGGCAGGCAAAACCCGGGGAACCAAAAAGTGTGGTAAAGGCTAAAAAGAAGCAGGAAGCAAATGCAAAGAAACAGGATAAGGAATATGAACAGTATGTAAAGGATTCAAGGAAGCGGGCAGTTAAGATACAGTCGCCCGAAGTGAAGGACCGAATGCTCCAAAACAGGAAAGACGCTGATAAACAGTATAAAGTCAAGAGGAAAAATATAACTGAGAAATCAAGAAAAGCGGGAAGAAAATACAAATAATCAGGAAGTTCTATCTGCCTGAAAAATAATTTTTCATAAAATAACTCTTTTAACAATTTTTGGTTATTAGATAAAGATTGTATATATTTGCTCATGAAGAGTTCCGGGATTCCCGGGATTCTTCTATTTTTTTGACTCTAGCAGGAAAATGACAGATGTTATTTACATAACAGAAGAGGGCCTTCAAAAGCTGAAGGAAGAACTGGATCATCTGAGGTTGGTCGAAAGGCCTTTATTGTCCAGGCAGATCGCAGAAGCCAGGGATAAGGGCGATCTTTCGGAAAATGCCGAATATGCTGCTGCAAAGGAAGCCCAGGGTATGCTGGAGATGAAAATCTCAAGGCTTGAAGATATTGTTGCACGTTCGAGGCTTATAGATGAAACAAGGATTGACACCAAAACTGTAAGGCTCCTGAATAAGGTCAAGATCAAGAACAAAACAAATAATAACATAATGGAATATCAGATCGTTCCGGAGAGTGAAGCTAACTTCAAACTCGGTAAGATCGCAGTCAGTTCACCTATAGCAATGGGACTTATCGGACGGAAAGTCGGTGAGACAGTGCAAATTAAAGTGCCTTCCGGCATAATCCCGTTTGAAATAATTTCTATTTCGATGTAGCCGGTAAATTGATTTCAATGGCAACAATTTTCACAAGGATCATAAATGGAGAGATCCCGTCATACAAGATCGCTGAGGATAAGTACTTCTACGCATTTCTCGATATCAACCCTCTGAGGGCAGGTCACACCCTGGTAGTTCCAAAACAGGAGAAGGATTATATTTTTGACCTTGACGATGATCAACTTTCAAAGCTTATTATATTTTCGAAGAAGGTTGCTGCCGGTATTAAAAGCGCCATCCCCTGCAACCGCATTGGTATTGCCGTCCTCGGACTTGAAGTGCCTCACGCACATGTTCATCTTGTTCCAATGGATTCGATGGAAGACATCAATTTTAGAAATCCCAAACTAAAATTTACTCCCGAAGAATTTAAGAAGATCGCTAAAAGTATAAGCGATAAGATAATTCTTTAATATCTTTATCCTGTATAATTCTGCTCGCTGCATGGGTTACATTTATGATCTGTGGGATGACTTTATCAGTCTTCTCTTTCCAAGGCTTTGCTATGGATGCGGAAATAATTTACTTAGAAATGAGAATCTTATCTGCACCGAATGCTATATTTTAATACCACGGACAAACTATCATCTCAAACCTGACAATCCTGTAGCGCAACTTTTCTGGGGACGGTGTCTTATTGAAAAAGCAGCTGCGTTTTCATTTTATACAAGGGACAGCAGAATAAGAAAGCTTATACATCAGCTTAAATATAAAGGGATCAGGGAGGTTGGCATTGAGCTTGGCAGAATATATGGATTATCACTAAAATCTTCCGGATTTCTGGATGGAATAGATATTATTATCCCGGTTCCTCTGCATCCTTCAAAACAGAGAAAAAGGGGATTTAACCAGAGTGAGATGATTTGCGAAGGGATATCAGATGTTACCGGGTTGAAGACCGACACCGGTTTACTTGTAAGAAGAAGTATGACAAAAACGCAGACAAAGAAATCGCGCTACGATCGCTGGACAAATGTGGAAGGGATTTTTCAGGTTACCGATCCCGCGGTATTGATAGACAAGCATATTCTTATTGTAGATGATGTAATAACTACCGGATCCACAATTGAAGCCTGTGTAAATGAATTGCTTAATGTTGAGAATTTAAAGGTGAGCGTGGCCGCACTTGCCTTTTCGGTAATATAGAATTATTGACCCTTTACTCTTTTGGGATTTCTGGCCATGAAATCCTTCCAGCCTGAAAATTTCTTTTCATTTTCGGGATTATTGGTCTGGTAGAAATGGCATAATGCAGCTGCAAGTCCATCGGTGGCATCAAGTTTCACTTCAATCCGGTCGAAGTTTAAGATCCGCATCAGCATCGAAGCTACCTGTTCCTTTGAAGCTGCTCCCCGCCCTGTAATCGACATCTTGATTTTTCTTGGAGCATATTCGAATATCGGAAGGGAACGGCTGAGGGCTGCTGCAATGGCGGCGCCCTGAGCCCTTCCCAGTTTTAACATCGACTGAACATTTTTTCCGTAAAAAGGAGCTTCAATCGCCAGTTCATCCGGATGAAATTTCTCAATTATTTCGATTGTGCTGTCAAAAATGTGCTTGATCTTAAGGTAGTGATCTCCGTATTTCGACAGATCGATGGAACCAATCGTAACCAGTTCGGGAGTTATGCCGACAGTTCTTATTACGCCATATCCCGTAATACTGGTACCCGGGTCGATGCCCAGAATGACCCGTTCCTTCTTATTATTTTTCAAATTAACGTTATAATTCCTGTAGTCCTGTTATTTAACTATCGCAAATCCGTTGTTCATCCAGGAAGGTTTTTCCGAAAACTGGGGATTGCGATAAAAGTTTGGTGTTCCTTTTAATGATTTTGCTGAAACAGAACCCGTTTCGAGATAGTGAATTGCTTCTTTCAGACAAAGCTCATTCCGATCGCTGAAATCATGGGTGATATCGTCGGCAACTATTTTGTCAGGAACGATTCCGGCAAAATACTCTCCCTGATTGTCCTTGTTTACAATCTTAAAAGTGACGGGCCAGAAGAAATATTTCTTTCCGACATCCCATCCATTCATGCCGACCGGTTTCCCGTTAGTAGTATCACCGATGCTCACGACCGGCATAAGGGGTTTAAGTCCGTTCATTACTGCTTCACTTGCCGAAGCTGTCAGCCTTGTGGAAATCACAACCAGTTTGGGAACTGAGACCGGAGAACTTGTCGAAACAAATTTAAATGAGGTGTTCTGGCTTTGTTCCTTGTTGTTGTACGTGAGCAATGCAAATATTGTATTTGAATTTGCCGGTGTATTTCCTGCTATATAGCTTGCAAGCTCCTGTGCGATATAAAGATATCCACCGCCATTATATCTGAGGTCAAGTATCAGGTTATTCACATTGTTGGCTTTGAAATAAGCGAAGGCAGTTGCAAGTTCCTGTTCCGATGGCTCAATAAATGACTCAAAAACAATATGTCCTGCTACTCCCGTTGACAGGTGCAGGGTATCATAAGCCAGTACTGAATTTACTGTGAATGAGCTCTTTGTTGATGAGATTGTCACTTCGGTCTTATCAGGGCGTTTAAAAAGGAATTTATTTGTAACACCTGCAGTGGCCGGTCCGATAAGATTGTTGTAGGCAGTGGCATCGCCCGATTTAAGGATAGGGGCAATAGCAACATCATTTATCTGTTCAACGATCCATCCGCGCCGTACTCCCTGGGCGTAAAGGGGAGATTGCGTATAGATCATGGCAATCCTTGCATTTGAGGAATCATCGACTCCTATTCTGAACCCGTGTCCTACAAATGTTCCCTGCATTTCAGCGATGAATTGATTATAATCGGCTACAAAACTCCATCTGTCATAAGGCTGGTACCTCATTGCGTCCATCAATTTATATGGATCGCTGTAATTCTCTTTTGTAACCGCAGGCATCACATCATACCAGTAATACCATTGCTGCATAAGATAGTACAGGCTGTCCCTGGCCATTGCATCGGTCAGGCCTGTATCTACCGGAAGTGGGACGTCTTTCTTGCATGAGGTAATTAGTAAAGGGAAGAAAATTGCAAATAACATTAACTTTTTCATGTCTTATTTTATTTATTGCCAGCTACCTGTAAAGGACAAAGATAGCAGATTAAATTTTTTTTAGCTTCCTGTTCTGAATCAAAATGCCTGAAATTATCAGCAATAATCCTGCCGGAGTTGTGTAATAAATGGGTTCATGAAGAATAAAATAAACAAAAATAAGGGAAAGAAAAGGAGCAAGGTAGACCAGATTACTCACTTTATCGGTTGTTTCAGACAGCTGAAGTGCTTTAAGCCAGAAATAAAATGTTATACCCATCTCGAAAATGCCAACATAAACAGAGGAAACAATACCCTTAAGTGCCACATTTACAGGCCATGAACCTGTTATCGCCATTACGGCAAGCAGGTAAATGGAACCGAACAAGAAGTTTAAGAACAGTTTAACACCTTCATCTCTTTTATCCTTTACATTCAGGATGAAGTAGGTTGCCCAAAATACCGAACTTCCGGTAGCGAGCAATATCCCGTTGATATTAACATCAACAAAACCAAAAAGTTTACCCTGTGATGAGATTATATAAACACCCGCAAAACTTATGAAAAGAGCGAGAAAACTCTTTGAGGCAATTTTCTGTTTCAGGATAGGCACCGAAAGGAATACAAGAATAATGGGCCATATCATATTCAACGGCTGTGCTACCTGGGCCGGAAGGAGCTGATACGCCCTGAGAAGGATGAGGTAGTAAAGAAAGGGATTTATCATTCCAAGAATTGCCGAATTGATGAGGTCCTTTTTAGTCGATAATTTCAGAAGACCCGTCTTCTTTTCTTTTATTATTATGATGAAGAGGACAATCTCTGAAGTAACCGAAGCAATGGTGAGCATCTGAATGACAGACATCTCACCCAGACTTATCTTAAAAGCTGTGGGAACTGTTGACCAGAATAATATTGCCAGCAGGGCATAGATATAGGATTTTCTGGTCTTTTCCATTAATTGAAATGGATATTAGTAACGTTTTGTCTACCCCTCTTAGCCCCTCTGAAGGATTGTTTTATTAGGAGTGTGTATCAAAAGTACGGTTTTTTGCAATATTCCCGTTTTTTTTTACCCCCTGCCCCCTAAAGGGGGTTCCATAAGTTTTTGTTAATCAATAAGTCCCCTTTAGGGGATTTAGGGGTGAAAAACAAATGAGGTATTTTTGAGACAGCCTCTTGGAGGTTAGCCGATTTTATCGAATCCCGTGTAAGGAACAAGAACTTCCGGTATATTAATACCCGAAGCTGTCTGATTGTTTTCAAGAAGCGCAGCTACAATTCTTGGCAATGCAAGAGCGCTTCCATTGAGCGTATGTACGAGTTGGGTCTGTTTATCCCCTTTTTCCTTAAACCTGCACTTCAGCCGGTTTGCCTGAAATGATTCAAAATTCGACACTGAGCTTACTTCAAGCCATCTTTTCTGTGCTGCCGACCAGACTTCAAAATCATAGGTCATTGCCGATGTGAATGACATGTCTCCCCCGCAAAGCCTTAGTATCCTGTATGGAAGCCCAAGTGATGAAACAAGGCCTTCAACATGATTTACCATCAGATCGAGCGATTCGTACGAATGACCGGGATGGGCAATCTGCACTATTTCAACCTTATCGAACTGATGAAGCCGGTTCAAACCCCTTACATGCGCTCCCCATGAACCGGCTTCCCTCCTGAAGCAAGGCGTGTACGCAACATTTTTTACAGGAAGCTGGCCGGCGCTGAGGATAACATCCCTGTAGATATTGGTAACCGGAACTTCTGCCGTTGGGATCAGATAAAAATTATCAATGCCTACATGATACATCTGTCCCTCTTTATCGGGTAACTGGCCTGTGCCAAATCCCGAATCCTCATTGACCATTATGGGAGGCATCATCTCGGTATAACCTGCTTTAACAGCTTCATCCAGAAAAAAACTTATCAGTGCCCTCTCGAGCTTTGCACCTTTTCCTTTATAGACCGGGAATCCTGCACCCGTAAGTTTAATCCCCAGCTCGAAATCAATTATATCATAATTTTTGATCAGATCCCAGTGCGGAAGCGCATTCTCAGGCAATGAAGGAATCTTCCCGCCTTCCCTGACAACGACATTATCATCAGCACCATGACCCGGGACAACAAGTTCGTGAGGCAGATTAGGCAGTCTGACGATTTCGTTCCTCAGTTCAGTTTCAAGAGGAGCAAGCCTGTCAGTTAACAATTTGATTTCCTCTTTCAGGGAATATGTTTTTGCCTTTGCATTATCCGCTTCCTGTTTTTTCCCATCCTTCATCAAAGCCCCGATCTCTCTCGAGAAACGGTTCATTTCACCCTGCATCGAGTCGCTCTTTGATTGTATTTCCCGACGCATGGAGTCGAGTGAAAGGATCTTATTCACAATTTCTTCGGCTTTAAAATTCTTTATTTTAAGCCTTTCGATGACAAAATCCTTTTTTTCGCGGATAAGGTTTATTGTAAGCATGCTTGTCAGATATTAATAAAAAAAGCAGGCCTGAAAGCCCGCTGTAAAAATATAAAAACTCCTGCTAATGCTTTCCCCGGAGGAAAAAGAAATTCGGGAGCTGTTATCCTGCAACTAAGCTGTTATTCAGTCACCGGCTTAATTGATACGAAAATCTTGTTGTCTTTTTTCTTTTTGAACTCAACTTCTCCATCAGCAAGTGCAAAAAGAGTATGATCCTTGCCTATTCCGACATTGAGGCCGGGATTGTGCCTTGTACCTCTCTGACGTACAATAATGTTGCCTGCCTTTGCAGCTTGTCCCCCGAAGAGCTTCACTCCCAATCGTTTGCTTTCAGAATCACGACCATTGCGTGAACTTCCTGCTCCTTTCTTGTGTGCCATAACTTTATATTTTAATCTGTCAGATTATATTCTATTCTTTTGTTTTTGAGCTCTTTTTTGCTGCAGGTTTTTTAACAGCTGCTTTTTTTGGTGCAGGTTTCTTCACTTCCTTTACGGGCTTCTCTTCTTTCTTTACAGCAGCCTTCTTTGGAGCAGCTTTTTTCCCGGCAGGTTTTGTTTCAACAACTTCTTCTGCCTGAACTTCCGGTTCAGCCTTTTTTACCTGTTCTTTTTTAGGAGCTGTTCTTACAATAGAGCCTTTCTGACCTATTCCGGTTATTTCAATCTGTGTGAAGTTCTGACGGTGACCGTTTTTGATCCTGTACCCTTTTTTTCTTTTCTTCTTGAAGATGATAACTTTATCACCTCTTACAGAGTCATCTATTACCTTACCTTCAACAATAAAATCCTTTACGACAGGTTCCCCAATTAAAACCTTATCCCCATCTTCAACTAAAAGCACCTTGTCAAATTCGACAACTGCATCCTCTTCATTTTCAAGACGATGAACGAAAATCTTCTTGCCTTCTTCTACCTTAAATTGCTGACCTGCAATTTCTACGATTGCATACATTTTATTTCTTTATTACGTTACTCCATGAGGCGCATCTGTGAATAAACAGACATCTTCGCGGGGCCCCGGTGGATTAATTCAAATTCGGACTGCAAAGATATATAAATTCATTTATTTACAAACCATTCATCTGAATTTTTTAAATTGTAAACAAATCAGCCTTTTCAGGGTTTGAATATTATTTGGGTCCGGTCAGTGGAATGAAGAATAATTTGGGGAGTAACATCTTTCCCCTGTTGAAAAAAAAATTCTTAATGGTTTGGGCTTACTGCGATTATCTTTATATTTGTCACATACAAAACGGAGCAGATATTCTTCTGGTTTTTAGTTATTTGATATGAAGAGGGTAAAACTTAAAGTATTAGGTATATCTTACAGTCAGACTCAATCGGGAGCTTATGCTCTGATTCTTGTTGAGGAAAACGGAGAAAGACGGATCCCGATAATTATCGGAGGGTTTGAAGCTCAGGCAATTGTAATTAAAATAGAAAACCTTGAACCACCGCGACCTTTAACTCATGACCTGTTTAAAAGCTTTGCTGATGCGTTCAATATCTCTGTGATTGAAGTAATGATTTATAAACTGGAAGAAGGCGTCTTCTATTCCAGGCTGCTCTGCAACAATGGGGAAAAAGAAATATCGCTCGACAGCCGCACGTCGGATGCTGTGGCACTAGCTCTCAGATTCGGCTGTCCGATCTATATTACCGAAGAAATACTTGAAAAAGCGGGAATAACAATTACTGCATCCGATACCGACACACCTGCTGAAACCGATAGTGACTCCTTATATGAAACAGGCAATTCCGGGTTTGAAAACTACTCTGATGAGGAACTTTATAAGATGATCGATGAATCTGTGAAAACAGAAGATTATGAGAAGGCTGCAGCCATCAGGGATGAGATTGAAAAAAGGAAACGGAAAAAAGACTGATCATCAATTCTCCTCTGCAATTACCCTCCCCAAGGAAACTTCAAATAAAACAATAAATAAAGGAATGAAAAGTAAAATTCTGTTCTTATTTCTAATGCTGTTTACAGCAAATTATTCTTATTCAAAAGATTACAAACTCAGTTCACCCGATGGTAAGATCGTGGTGACAGTAAGTGCCGGACCAACCCTGAACTGGTCAGCCACATACAACGGCACGCAAATTATTACATCCGTTAAAGCAGGTATGACTCTTGCCGATGGTACCGTCCTGGGCGAAAATGAATCTGTAAGAAAAGCTACCCAGGGAAATGTGAATCAGATTCTGGAACCGGTCGTGGCCAATAAACGTTCCAAAATCACCGATAACTACAACTCTCTTAGTATCCTTTTCAAGTCGGGATCCGGAGTTCAGTTCAGAGCTTACAACGACGGTGTTGCCTACAGGTTCGAGACATTCCTGAAAAATGAGATAACAATAAAAAATGAGACCACGGCATTGGAGTTTCCCCAGGGATCTCATGCCTGGTATCCGCTTGAGGAAAGCTTCATGTCGCATAACGAACGGGTTTTTATTTATTCTTCACTCGATACGATCGGGAAAAAACATCTTGCAAGTCTCCCGGCACTTTTTAAATCGAATGGTGTAAATGTACTTCTTACAGAATCGGATATTGAAGATTATCCTGGTCTGTGGCTAAGAGGAGCAGGCTCCGGAAAACTGGAAGGTGTCCATGCCGGGTATCCTGAAACAGAAAAGCTTAACGGAGACCGGAACCTCGCTGTAACGAGTACAAAAGATTACATTGCAAAAACAAAAGGTACAAGGACTTTCCCATGGAGGGCTTTTGTAATTGCCGGAAATGACGCGCAACTTGTTGAAAGTGATCTTGTTTTTAAACTTGCTGCTCCCAACAGACTGACCGACACGAAATGGATCAAACCGGGACAGGTGGCCTGGGATTGGTGGAACGCAAATAATATCTATGGAGTCGATTTCCGGGCAGGCATTAATAACGACACCTACAAGTACTACATAGATTTTGCATCAAGGAACGGGATAGAATATATTATTCTCGATGAAGGCTGGTACAAACCCGGTACAGTCCTTGAAACCATACCGGAGATCGACGTTGCCGAACTCTGCAGATATGGAGCAGAAAAACATGTCGGGGTAATTCTGTGGGTTGTCTGGAAGACATTCTGGGATAAGATTGACGAAGCCGTTGCCCTTTATGAAAAATGGGGCGCGAAGGGTGTTAAAGTCGATTTTATGCAACGGGATGATCAGAAAGTTGTTAACTTCTATTATGAAGCAGCGCAGAAAACAGCTGAACATCATCTTCTTATCGATTTTCATGGCTCATACAAGCCTGACGGACTGGGACGCACTTATCCGAATGCTCTTACAAGGGAGGGCGTCAGGGGTATGGAGAATGATAAATGGGAAAAGACGATCACTCCCGAACATGATGTCACATTACCTTTCACAAGGATGGTAGCCGGACCGATGGATTATACTCCGGGAGCAATGGTCAACATGGACAGGGCAAACTTTAATCCTCAGTTCACCCGCCCCGGAAGCCAGGGAACCAGGGTCCACCAGATGGCTTTGTATGTGATATTTGAGAGCCCGTTGCAGATGCTTTGCGATTCCCCGTCAAATTATATGAAAGAACAGGAGTGTACCGATTTTCTTGCCGGCGTTCCTGTAACCTGGGACGACCTGAAGGTCCTGGATGCTAAAGTGGGTGATTACGTCCTCCTGGCCCGCAAGTCGGGGACTGACTGGTTTGTGGGCGGACTCACCGACTGGAGTAAACGTGAAATGGAGCTTGACCTCTCTTTTCTTCCGGCAGGTAATTATGTGATGGAAATTTTCAGGGATGGCATCAATGCCGACAGGCATGCACAGGACTATAAGCATGTTAAAACTGATGTTAAATCAGGTGATAAAATGAAGATAAACCTTGCGCCGGGTGGCGGATGGGTTGCGAAAATAACTTCAATATAGATTAAGTTTTCTGAAAGAATATGAAGCAATATCTGGAACTTCTGGATCATGTTCTGAAGAACGGTGTGGAGAAGCGCGACAGGACAGGTACGGGGACTATAAGTGTATTCGGGTACCAGATGAGATTTGATCTTCAGGAGGGCTTCCCTCTTCTTACGACAAAGAAGCTTCACCTGAAATCAATATTGCATGAGCTTTTATGGTTCATTTCAGGCGACACCAATGTTAAGTATCTGAATGACAATGGCGTCAGGATCTGGAATGAATGGGCCGACAAAGATGGGAACCTTGGTCCGGTCTATGGCTACCAGTGGCGTTCATGGCCGGCTGCCGATGGAAGGAAGATCGACCAGCTAAGTAATGTGATCACTGCAATTAAGAATTCTCCCGATTCACGCCGCCACATAGTCAGCGCCTGGAATCCGGGAGAAATCGAAAAAATGGCACTTCCTCCGTGCCATATACTGTTCCAGTTTTATGTAGCAGGAGGCAGGCTGTCATGTCAGCTCTATCAGCGAAGTTGTGACATCTTTATCGGGGTGCCTTTTAATATTGCTTCCTATTCGTTGCTGACACTTATGGTAGCCCGGGCAACCGGGTTAGAACCCGGGGATTTTATCCATACCCTCGGCGATGCACATATTTATCTTAACCATATCGGGCAGGTTAAGCTTCAGCTTACAAGGGAACCATATAAGCTGCCAAAGATGACCCTTAACCCGGATGTCACAGATATTTTTAAATTCAGATATGAAGATTTCACCCTCTCCGGTTATGTTGCTCATCCTCATATCAAGGGAGATATATCCGTTTAAATAATTGATTATGATTTCTATAATTGTAGCTGTTTCTGACGACCTCGGAATAGGCAAGGACAACGAGCTCCTGTGGCGCATTCCTGAAGATCTGAAAAGATTCAAAAAGCTGACAATGGGTAAAACCATTATTATGGGGAAGAAAACATGGGAATCGTTGCCAAAAAAGCCGCTACCCGGACGTAAGAATATTGTTCTCACAGATATAACCGGGGAAATCATAGATAATGCAGTAACCGCATACTCGATTGAAGACGCATTGGGAAAATGCGAAAAAGATGAGGAGATCTTTGTAATAGGAGGGGGAAGTATTTACAGGCAGTTCATGCCTGTTGCGAACAGTCTGTACATAACCCATGTGCATAAAAAAGCTCCTGCCGATGTGTTCTTTCCGGAAATAGACAAGCGATATTGGAAGGTTATTGAGAAAACAGAATACGTTTCGGAGGACGAAAACAGGATACCCTATTCGTATGTAATTTATGAAAGGAAGGTATCCTGACTATAAGATCTACTGCTTTTAATACGTCTTTTAATATGTCTTTTAATATGTCTTTTAATATGTCTTTTAATACGTATTTTTATCCCCCTCTCCCGGTGTGAGAGGGGGCTTAAACCCAAATCTTCCACGAATTTGCAAAGGGAACCTAAATAATTGGTTTTTAAGCCCCTCCCACCCCGGGGGAGGGGTTTGGGGAGAGGCTTATACATATTTCCCGGAATCTTAAGTTTTTGTTTTCCTTTATGAAGCTTTCAAAATCTTCATGTCGATCCTCTCGAGTTTGCGGATTGCATAATCCGTCGTGATTGTCAGCTCTGTGGTTTTGGTAGAAGGAGAATCGAACATGGCATCAAGCATTATTGCCTCGCAGATTGATCTCAATCCGCGTGCTCCAAGCTTGAATTCAATAGCCTTATCAACAATGAAATCAAGGACGCCTTCCCCGAAGCTCAGTTCCATGTTATCCATTTTGAAAAGTTTGATATACTGTTTAATAAGTGCATTCTTCGGCTCTGTCAGGATCGCTCTTAGTGCTTCACGGTCGAGCGGATTCAGGTGAGTCAGTACTGGTAATCTTCCGATAATTTCAGGTATAAGTCCGTATGCCCTCAGGTCCTGGGGTGCAATGTACTGAAGAAGGTTGTCCTTATTGACCCTTTCCCTGTCCTTGGAAGCACCGAATCCGATAACCTGTGTGTTCAGTCTGTGTGCGATTTTCTTTTCAATACCCTCAAAAGCACCTCCGCAGATAAAAAGAATATTCTTAGTATCAACAGGGATCATCTTCTGTTCAGGATGTTTGCGTCCGCCCTGCGGGGGGACGTTCACTATTGATCCTTCAAGGAGTTTCAGGAGTCCCTGCTGTACTCCTTCGCCTGATACATCGCGGGTTATTGAAGGATTGTCACCTTTGCGGGCTATCTTATCGATCTCGTCAATGAATACGATCCCTTTTTCAGCTGCCTTAACATTGTAATCTGCATTCTGAAGCAGACGGGTCAGAAGGCTCTCAATGTCCTCGCCGACATAACCTGCTTCAGTAAGAACGGTAGCATCAACAATTGTGAATGGTACATGAAGCATTTTTGCCACTGTCCGTGCCAGAAGTGTTTTCCCGGTACCTGTTTCACCAACAAGTATTATATTTGACTTTTCAATCTCGATATCTTCAGCATCAGGTTTCTGCATCAGCCGTTTATAGTGATTATACACCGCCACGGAGATGATCTTCTTTGCCATGTCCTGACCAATAACATACTGATCGAGGAAATTCTTTATTTCGGCAGGTTTAAGGAGGTTTATTGTATCAAAGGCAATACTCTTGGTACTGCCGAGCTCCTCGTTCATTATGCTGTATGCCTGTTCGATGCAATGATCACAAATGTGGCCTTCAAGACCGGCAATAAGCATACGGACCTCTTTTTTAGTTCTGCCGCAGAATGAACATTTATCCATCGTAAATTAATGTTGTGATTTCTGGAGGATCTCATCGATCATCCCATATTCTTTAGCTTCCAGCGATGTCATCCAGTGGTCCCTGTCAGAGTCTTTTTCAACTTTTTCGATTGAATTTCCTGAATGGAAGGCAATAATTTCGTAAAGTTCATGCCTCAGCTTCAGTATCTCCCTTGCCTGGATCTCGATATCCGAAGCCTGACCCTCAAATCCTCCGGCCGGCTGATGGATCATTATCCTTGAGTGTTTAAGAGCGGACCTTTTCCCCTTTGTGCCGGCAGTCAGCAGGACCGCTCCCATTGATGCAGCCATTCCGGTGCAGATCGTTGCTATGTCGGCTGAAATGTATTGCATCGTGTCATAAATGCCAAGGCCTGCATTAACCGATCCTCCGGGAGTATTGAAATAGATCTGGATATCTTTTCCCGGATCGGCCGAATCAAGATAAAGCAGCTGAGCCTGGATAATATTTGCAACGTAATCGTCGATAGGTAATCCGAGGAATATAATCCGATCCATCATCAGGCGCGAAAATACATCCATCGAAGCTACGTTGAGCTGTCTTTCTTCAATGATGGTGGGTGAGATATAAGAGTCATTCCAGATTGATGCGTATCTCTGTAAAGCAAGACTGCTTATTCCAAGCTTGCTTCGTGCATATTTCTTGAAGTCGTTCAAATTATTCATGATGATACGGTTAAAATTTAGATAACAAAGATACAAAGATACAAAGATACAAAATTATAGTTAATCACAGATACGTGTAAACCCTATTCGAACAGCTTGTTGAACTCGTCGACTGTTAATGTTTTGTTTTCAAGTTTGACAATCTCTTTGATAATAGCTATCACTTTTTCGTCAAGGATCTTATCAGCAATTTTTTTAGCTTCATCTTCCCGTTTAAGGGTTTCCCTTGCAAAATTGGTTACCTGTTCGTCGGATGCATAGAAAAGGCCATACTGACGGAACTGGATTCGCGTAATGGTTTCTGCTTCTTTAAGGAGCTCTTCCTCGGTGATCTTAACTTCGTTCTTTTTAGCGACGCTGCTTCTGATCAGTTGCCATTTCAGGTCCTGCCTGAAAGAGTCAAACTCTTTTTCGACCTGTTCTGCCGTTGTCTTTTCATTTACTTTTAAAAGCCATCTTTTCAGAAAATCTTCGGGAAACTTCAGATCTGTTTTATCAACGGCAAGCTTCTTAAGGTCAAGGGACAATTTATAATCGCTTTCCTGTTTAAGGTTAGTTGCGATTTCATCAACAACCTTCTTTTTGAACTCCTCTTCAGAAGTTACAATTCCTACACCGTATATCCTGTCGAACAATTCCTGGTTCAGCTCTGCGGCATGGAACCTGCTGACCTCTTTTATGGTAAAGCGAAAGCTGCCTTCAATTTTTGAGACCTCTTCCTTCTTTTTTTTCAGCAGCCCTGCAATCTCATAATCGTTGGGTAATGCTTTTCTCAGATCGAAATCGATAGTATTGCCTTCTGCCTTGCCTATAAATTGTTTCTTTATCTTTTTATCCTTAATAACATCTATCCCGAGTGATGTATCATCGGCAAAAAGCCCGTCTGCTTTCGGATTCCCTTCTTCATCAAGCGCCTCGATCCTGCCCTTCAGCATATCTTTCTCTTCTGAAACATCAGCCGTGTGAAAATGCCCGTAACGGCGGGTGTAGTTTTCGAGATATTCGCTCTTCATTTTTTCATCTGCCTCTATCTCATAATAAATGACTTTGTTCTTTTTGCTGAGCTTTATTTCAACTGACGGAGCCAGACCAAGGTCGAACGAAAAGGTAAATGATTCCTGGGTTTCAAAGTCAATCTTATCAGTTTCATCCGTTCTGGGAAGGGGATCGCCAAGGATCTCTAACTTTTCATCGGTAAGATACTTCTGGACATTTTCCGTAACAACTTTATTTATTTCATCAATCTGAACTGCCCTGCCGTACATCTTCCTAACAAGGCCAATCGGGACCATTCCGGGGCGAAATCCTTTTATATTTGCTTTTTTACGATAGTCTTTCAGAACTTTTTCAACCTTTTCGTCATAGTCTGCTTTGTCAATTTGGACCTTTAAGACCGCATTCAGATCATCGGTGTTTTCTCTGGTGATATTCATTTTTAAATTGGTTAATAAGTACTTAAAAACCGCCAAAACGCTCAATTGTTCTATCGTTATCGGCGGTTTGTAATTTAGTGCGGATGAAGGGACTCGAACCCCCACGTCACGAAGACACAAGATCCTAAGTCTTGCTCGGCTACCAATTACGACACATCCGCGAAAAATTCCCCGCAAAAGTATAGAAAATTATTATTAAAACAAAGAGAGACAATTACCTGCGAAGCTCGAAGTTTTTTCCAAGGTAAACATTTCTTACATGCTCATCTTCAGCAAGTTGAGCTGAAGTTCCCGACATAAGGATACGGCCTTCGAAGAGCAGGTAGGCCCGATCTGTTATGGATAGCGTTTCGTGAACGTTGTGATCAGTGATCAATATCCCGATGTTTTTAGTTTTAAGTTTTGACACGATTTCCTGGATATCTTCAACAGCAATAGGATCAACTCCTGCAAATGGTTCATCCAGAAGAATAAATTTTGGTTTAAGTGCCAGTGCTCTTGCTATTTCGGTGCGTCTTCGTTCACCTCCAGAAAGCTGGATCCCCTTATTCTTTCTTATCTTCTGCAAGCCAAATTCAATCATAAGGGTCTCAAGACGTTCAAGCTGTTCTTCCTTTGGAAATCCCGACATCTCAAGAACAGCCAGAATGTTATCCTCCACAGAAAGATTCCTGAATACCGATGCTTCCTGGGCAAGATATCCGATACCCCTTCGGGCACGTTTGTAGACAGGAAGTGTCGTAATGTCTTCTTCATCCATGAATATCTTACCTTCCCTGGGCCTGATAAGCCCTACAATCATGTAAAAAGATGTAGTTTTTCCGGCGCCGTTCGGACCCAGCAAACCGACAATCTCGCCCTGTTCCACCTCGATCGAAACATGGTCAACAACGGTTCTGTTGTGGTATTTTTTTACAAGATTTCGGTATATAACTTCATTTTAAATGCAAGTATTTATTACTGCTTACTTTTGCAGAAGCGTCTTCTTTCATGAATTTACTGTGTTCCTTATCTTTCTGCTTCATTACCCTTGCCGAGATCAGGATGCTTACTTCATAAAGAATCAGAAGCGGTATCGATACAAGAGTCTGGGAAAAGACATCAGGCGGTGTTATAATTGCAGCCACAATAAAAATGACGACGATTGCATGCTTCCTGTATTTTCTCATGAAGGCAGGAGTAATGACCCCGATCTTGGTAAGGAAAAATGCAATCACCGGCAGCTCAAATACAAGTCCCGTTGCCAGACAGATTGATGTCAGTGTACCTATAAATGACCTTATATTTATCTGGTTAACAACGGCGGCACTTATCTGGTAAGAGTTAAGGAAATGGATTGAAAGCGGAGCAAGCATGAAATATCCGAACAGGACGCCTATGAAAAAAAGCAACGTTGAAGCGAGAACAGCTCCGCGCGCATGTTGTGCTTCATTCGAATGAAGAGCAGGTTTGAAGAACAGCCAGAACTCGCGGATTATAACGGGAAATGCAAGAATGAGCCCTGCCACCATCGCTACCGTGATATGTGTGGTAAGCTGTCCTGCCATTTTTATGCTTATCAGATTCAGCGGTTTTGTATTGATGCATAAAATTTCAGGATTTCTGAAACTGAACCGTTCAGCCAGGAAATGTCCGAACTGACATAGCATCCGGTTGGTAATGAACCCGGGATCTTTCGGAGCAAGAACCACTTTATCAAAAAGTATATTTTTAAAGATAAAAGCAATGATCATCATAACCACAATGGCGATTATCGAGCGGATAATATGCCATCTAAGCTCCTCAAGATGCTCAAGAAACGACATTTCTCCCTCGTTGCTTTTACCTTTTCTCCATTTAAGTGCCATCAATCCAAAAGATTAATTAATTAAAATTTTCAGGCTGTAAAGATGATAAATCTTATTTTCCCAAACAATATCAATTCACAGACACAAAGAAATTGATTTTATACCTTTATTATTTGAATTTTGTTAATATTAAAATTATTCCGGTATTTGATCAAAAAATTTTTTAACTTTATGTAAACTGTAAATAGTTAAAGACAGCAGGAGATAATAATAATTGCAGGGAATGAATATGGAAGCTGATTCAACAATTCATGATTATTTAAAGAAATATTTTGGTTTTGATACTTTCAAAGGCAACCAGGAACCTATTATCAGAAATGTTCTTGAAGGGTACGACACATTTGTGCTGATGCCAACCGGCGGTGGTAAATCATTATGTTACCAGTTACCGGCTGTAATGAAGTCAGGCACAGCAATTGTCATTTCACCGCTGATAGCACTGATGAAAAATCAGGTGGATGCAATGCGTAACTTCAGTACCGATGATGATGTTGCACATTTCCTGAATTCCTCACTTACCAAAACCGAAAGCGCCCGGGTCAAGAAAGATGTTCTGTCGGGTAAGGCAAAGCTTCTTTACGTTGCCCCGGAGTCGCTCACAAAAGAAGAAAACATCGATTTCCTCAAAAATGTGGATATCTCCTTTTATGCTGTGGACGAAGCGCACTGTATCTCGGAATGGGGTCACGACTTCAGGCCGGAATACCGGCGGATACGGCCTATCATCGATATTATAGGGCGTTCACCAATAATTGCGCTCACTGCAACAGCCACACCGAAAGTTCAGCACGACATTCAGAAGAACCTTGGGATACTTGATGCCGGAGTCTACAAATCTTCATTTAACAGGCCTAACCTGTATTACGAAGTAAAGTCGAAACAGGATGTTACAAAGGAGATAATCAAGTATATAAAGAATAACCCGGGGAAGTCGGGCATAATTTACTGTCTGAGCCGGAAAAAAGTGGAGGAGATGGCTGAAGTCCTGAAAGTGAACGGGATAAGGTCGCTGCCATACCATGCCGGTATGGATTCGGCAACACGTACCTCAAACCAGGACAAATTCCTTATGGAAGAGGCCGATATAATCGTCGCCACAATCGCATTCGGTATGGGTATCGACAAACCGGACGTAAGATTTGTGATCCATTACGACATTCCAAAAAGCCTTGAAGGATATTATCAGGAGACAGGCAGGGCTGGCCGCGACGGAGGTGAAGGGAACTGCATAGCATACTACAGCTACAACGACATTTTAAAGCTTGAAAAGTTTATGCAGGGGAAACCTATTGCTGAGCAGGAGATTGGGAAACAGCTACTGCTTGAGACCGTTTCATATGCCGAGTCCTCAGTCTGCCGCAGGAAATTGCTTCTTCATTATTTTGGTGAAGAGTATCCAAAGGAAAACTGTGAGGCATGCGATAACTGCCTGCATCCAAAAGCCCAGTTTGAAGGCAGTGAAGCCGTTGTGAACGTTCTCGAAACAATACTTGCGGTTAAGGAGAAATTCAAAGCTGACCATATTGCAAATATCCTTTCCGGCAAGGTTACCTCTGCCATCAAATCATATAAACATCATAAACTTGAGTACTTCGGCATCGGAGAAGATAAGGACGAAAAGTTCTGGAATATGGTAATAAGGCAGGCCCTTATAGCCAAACTCCTCGAGAAGGACATTGAAAGCTACGGACTGCTGAAAATTACACAGAGGGGATTGGATTTTGTGGAGAAGCCAACTTCCTTCATGCTTGCAGAGGATCACGACTATGCGGACACAACTGATGAAGAAAATGCTTTCGGTGCAAGGACCGCTGCCGTTGATGAGGAGCTTTTCAGTATCCTTAAGGATCTTCGTAAAAAGATCTCAAAGCAGAAGGATGTTCCCCCTTTCGTCATCTTTCAGGATCCTTCGCTCGAAGACATGGCAATACAGTACCCTATCACGATCGATGAACTCCAGAATATTTCGGGAGTGGGAACAGGGAAAGCCCAGCGCTACGGAAAAGAATTTATTGAGATCATCAAGAAGTATGTTGAGGAGAAAGAGATAATCAGGCCACTTGATATGGTAGTCAAGTCGGTTGTCAATAAATCGGGAATTAAGGTTTATATAATCCAGAGCATCGATATGAAACGACCGCTCGAGGACATTGCCGAAGCCAAGGGCCTCGAAATGGGCGAGCTGATCTCGGAGATAGAAGCTGTGGTCAATTCCGGAACACGTATCAATCTCGATTATTATATAAATATGGTAATCGACGAAGAGCGCCAGCATGATATTTATACATATTTCAGGGAAGAAGCTGAGTCTGATTCGCTCGATGAAGCCATAAAGGAACTCGGAAGTGAGTTTGAAGAAGAAGAGATCAGACTGGTGAGGATTAAATTCCTTTCTGAGATGGGGAACTAGGCCTGTTTCTTTACGTTTCCTGTAAAGCTGAGCGCCACAACCATAACATAAAAGGGATACACAATCTGGGAAGGCAAAAACCACTTTAAAAGGCTCTTCCTGCCGTACCTGCCTGCAGTGTTATTAAGGATCAGGAAATCAGGAATGGATTTCATTGCAAAAATTACAAGAAAGATTAAAAGAAACTCAGGATAAAGGAAGCCTGCAAAGAGGGAAAAAACCTGAGCAAGAATTGTAACAAATGTTACAATAGCCAGCTGGATTGTAAACCTGTCGCTGAAAGCAGTTCCTTTTGAAATCCATCTTCTTCTTTGCTTTATGAAGAGGCTGAGAGTAACCGCCTGTGATGTTGTAACAATTGCATCACTTGCCTCGAGCCAGAAAATTCCGGAACCCTTTTCATTTTTAAGGCTGTGAAGAAGAAAAACATCGTCGCCTGACGGGATTTCATAATGGAGATTAGGGGTATGTCTTAAAAAGATCTCCCTTGAAAAGGCAAGATTTGCACCATTGCACATCGTACCCTTGCCTCCTGCCGCCGAACCTGCTGTAACCCCCTGAAGGCTGAGGAATTCAAGCTCCTGGAATTTTCCGAAAAAACCGCCTCCCTCCTGCAGGACCACTGGGCAGATTATCATGTCGGGTTTGTACCTGAAGTAAAATGAAGCTATGGTGCCAAGCCAGCTTTTACCCATCAGGCAATCCGCATCGGTTGTGATTATAAGCTCCCCGGATGCTGCGTTGACCCCGGTTGTAATTGCTCTCTTCTTGCCTTCACCTGTGTTCTTAATTACTTTCAGATTCTTAATCCCCACAAAATCTGTTGCATCTTCGAACGTTGAATCACCAGAGTTGTCATCGATAACAATGACTTCAAATTGTTCTGCAGGGTAATCCTGACGGGAGATGTCGCGTAAAAGCTTTTTTATGTTCCGAGACTCGTTGCGACATGCAACAACTACTGATAATGGAGTACAGGTTTGTCTGACTGGAGGGATGAATGGCGTTATTCCTTTAAGGTTGAAATACAATCTGAGCAAGATCACGACATAGGGCAATACAAGTATCAGGATTAACCACTGCATCCGCTATTCCCTCATCCATTCGTAAAAGGAATAATGCTCTGAATTCATCCCGAGGGCTTCATAGGTCTTCTTTGCCCTTATGTTCTTTGTTTCAACGTAGAGCCTGAGGCCGGCAGCTCCTTCTTCTATTGCTTTGTCTTTAATAAAGGTGTACATTTTCCTGAAAATACCCTGCCGGCGGTATTCAGGTTCAACGTATACCGACTGGAACCACCAGACATTACAATTTCGCCAGTCGCTCCACTCAAATGTAATCAGAAGAGAGGCAACCACTTTTCCGTTGTCTTCAGCTGTATAGTACACTCCGTGCGACTGATCTTCGAAAACTGCATACACTCCTTTTGTTACAATTTCAGGTACAAGAGTCATTTTTTCAGTTTCCCACGCCATCTTAAGCTGAAACTCAATTATTGAAGGAGCATCTCCAGGTTCTGCTTTCCGGATTAGTGATCATATAAATATATATCTTTTTACTTTTGTCTTTTGTCTTTTGTCTTTGATTCCCACACACGCTCCTCTCCGCTCCTCTCCCCGCTCTCTCGCTCCTCCCCCTCTCCGCTTCTCACTTATATTCGTCCCAGCTCTTTATCGCCAGGTCATTAATGTCCATTCTGCAGAAAGCAAGTATAAAGGCACTTGCAAGCCTTGAATTTGTAATAAGCGGAACATTATAGTCAACAGCGGCCCGCCTGATGGAGTAATCGTTATTTAATTCGGTGGCGCTGAGGTCCTTGGGAATATTGACAACCAGATCCACTTCTCTGCTTTTTATAAGTTCAATTGTGTTCGGAGATTTATCTTCATCGGGCCAGTATGCCACGTGAGCTTCAACTCCCGCATTCTGAAGGAATTCCTGTGTCCCCCGGGTTGCATACAGTTTATGACCCTTTTCACGCAAAGCCCTTGCACTGTTCAGAAGTTCCACCTTCGACCTTGCGGGGCCCGTTGATAGCAATATACTCTTTTTGGGTACCCTGTAACCGACTGAGAACATTGCTTTAAGGATTGCCTCATAGAATCCTTCACCTATGCACCCTACCTCTCCTGTTGATGACATGTCGACCCCGAGAACCGGGTCAGCTTTGGCAAGCCTTGAAAAACTGAACTGGGGAGCTTTGACACCAACATAATCAAGTTCAAAGACCGATTTGTCAGGTTTTCCTACCGGTATGCCAAGCATAACCTTTGTTGCCAGCTCGATTAAATTGGTTTTAAGGACTTTGGAGACAAAAGGCATACTCCGGCTTGCCCTTAAATTACACTCAATGACTTTTATATCGTTGTCTTTTGCCAGAAACTGAATATTAAAGGGACCTGAAATATTAAGCTCTTTTGCGATCAGCCTCGATATTCTTTTTATCCGGCGGGCAGTTTCAAAATATATTTTCTGAGCCGGAAAAACTATAGTGGCATCGCCTGAATGAACCCCTGCAAACTCAACATGTTCGCTGATAGCATATGCGATTATCTCTCCTTCCTTTGCAACTGCATCCATCTCGATCTCCTTTGCGTTTTCGATAAACTCTGAAACCACAACAGGATATTGCTTCGAGACCTGCGCTGCAAGTTCCAGATAGTGGGAAAGTTCATTCCTGTTCGACACAACATTCATTGCAGCTCCCGATAAAACATAGGAAGGCCTTATAAGCACAGGAAATCCGATCCGGTCGACAAATTCATAAATGTCTGTTATTGAGGAGAGTTCTTTCCATTTGGGCTGATCGATTCTCAGGGTATCGCACATCTGTGAAAACTTATGCCTGTTCTCTGCCCTGTCGATCGACATCGGAGAGGTTCCAAGAACCGGTACATTCTGTACATGCAGGCGCATTGCAAGGTTGTTGGGGATCTGTCCGCCAACTGAAACAATAACTCCGCCAGGCTCTTCCAGTTCAATAATATCGAGCACCCTTTCGAAAGTAAGCTCGTCAAAATAAAGCCGGTCACAAATGTCATAATCGGTGCTTACAGTTTCGGGATTATAATTTATCATCACCGAACTGAATCCCTCCTTCTTAATCGTTTCGATCGCATTCACCGAGCACCAGTCAAATTCGACACTTGAGCCAATCCTGTAGGCCCCTGACCCGAGCACGATAATCGATTTTTTGTCGTGCGTATATGTGATATCATGTTCTGAAGCGCTGTATGTAAGGTAAAGGTAATTGGTGACGGCCGGATATTCGGCGGCAAGTGTATCAATTTGCTTTACATATGGGACAATGCCCAGGCCTTTCCTGAATTCCCTTACCTTCAGCATGTCGGCATTGATCACCGTCAGCCCGGATTTCAAAACATGACGGGCGATCTGAAAGTCGCTGAATCCATAGATCTTGGCATCAGTGAACAATTCTTCCGGGATCTTTTCAAGAGAATTGAAATTGCTTAGCTCATTTTTGACGTCTACAATATTTTTCAGTTTAAAGAGGAACCACCTGTCGATCTTTGTGAGTTCATTTATGTGGTCGATCGACATTCCCTTTTCAAGGGCTTCAGCTATGACGAAGATACGCATGTCGGTCGGTTCAGCCAGCTCTTTTTCAAGGTCCTGAAAAGCGAGGTTCCTGTTGCCCGTGAAACCATGCATTCCCTGACCGATCATTCGAAGTCCTTTCTGGATCACCTCTTCGAAGTTTTTCCCGATAGCCATGACTTCGCCCACACTCTTCATGCTGCTGCCGATATGATGGGAGACTCCTTCAAATTTATTGAGATCCCAGCGTGGAATCTTGCAAACTATATAATCGAGTGCCGGTTCAAAAAAAGCTGTCGTGTTTTTAGTGACTGAATTCTTAAGTTCATGAAGACCATAGCCAAGGCCGAGTTTAGCGGCTATGAATGCAAGCGGATACCCGGTTGCCTTGGAAGCAAGGGCACTCGACCGTGAAAGTCTGGCATTAACCTCAATTACCCTGTAATCTTCAGAATCGGGCGAAAGTGCATATTGCACGTTACATTCTCCGATTATTCCTATATGCCTGATGATCCGTATGGAAAGTTCCCTGAGTTTATGGTATTCGCTGTTAGTTAGTGTTTGCGACGGCGCTACCACGATACTTTCACCGGTATGGATGCCGAGGGGATCGAAATTCTCCATGTTGCAGACAGTTATGCAGTTGTCAAATCTGTCTCTGACAACTTCGTATTCAACCTCTTTCCAACCCTTCAGCGACTCTTCCACAAGTATCTGTCCGGTATAGGAAAAAGCCTTTGAGGCGAGGGTCCTCAACTCATCGATGTTCGATGCAAAGCCGCTGCCCTGACCGCCAAGTGTGTACGCGGCCCGGATAATAACAGGAAATCCAAGCTTTACGGAGGCTTCAAGGGCTTTCTCAACACCATTCACCGCAATACTCCTGGGTGTTTTTATATCGATCTCCCCGAGCTTATTGACAAAAAGTTGACGGTCCTCAGTGTCCATAATTGCACTGACTGGAGTTCCAAGGACTTTTACGTTATATTTTTCAAAGACGCCGTTCCGGAATAATTCAGTTCCGCAGTTCAGTGCAGTCTGGCCGCCAAATGACAGAAGAATGCCATCAGGGAGTTCCTTTGAAATAACTTTTTCGACGAACCAGGGTGTGACGGGAAGGAAATATATCTTATCGGCAAGGTCCTCCGAAGTCTGGACTGTTGCAATGTTCGGATTTATAAGGACGGTTTTGATCCCTTCTTCTTTAAGCGCTTTAAGAGCCTGGGAACCCGAGTAATCAAATTCGCCGGCTTCTCCTATCTTCAGCGCTCCCGATCCAAGGATAATAACCTTCTTAATGTCATTTTTCATCAGCGGAATTTAGTTCTCAAAAATATAATAAATTTTTAAATCTTCTTTGGAGTAAGTAAAAAATGCATATATTTGCAATCCCATTGTATAAATATGCAAAAGACAAAACGGCTTCTTGCTATTGAAAAGATAATTGAGGAAGAAAAGATAACCTCTCAGGAGATGCTGCTCCGTAAATTAAAAGGAAAGGGGATAATATGCACACAGGCTACTCTCTCCCGCAATTTAAGGCAGCTCGGAGCAAGCCGTATCCCCGACAGTGCAGGCGGCTACAGGTATTACCTGGCCGGAAACGACAGACCTTCGAATGATCCGGGAATCAGAATGAATATTGTTCCCGTTATACGCGATATTGTTGAGGCAAAAGGACTTATGGTTATAAGGACCCTTCCTGGAAATGCCAATGCCACAGCTTATTATATTGATAATGCCGCCCGCTATGAAATTGCAGGCACAATTGCCGGAGATGATACAATACTTCTGATACCGCGGAACGGAGTCTCACTGGGCCAGATTCATACATGTCTCGAGCTGATCCTTCCCGGAATTCATAAACAGGTTAAAGAGTTAAGCACAATTTTAGTAAAAGATAAAATATCGGAAGTGAAATCTTAATGAATTTATAATTAAAGTAAAATGAAAGAAAAAGTTGTTCTCGCCTACAGCGGTGGTTTGGATACTTCGGTGATCCTTAAATGGTTAATAGATAAAAATTATGAAGTAATAGCATTTGTTGCCGATGTAGGCCAGGCGGACGATTTTGAAGAGTGCAGAAAAAAGGCATTGCTGCTTGGAGCTTCAAAAGTTATTATTTCAGACCTTAAAAAGGAATTTATTGATGATTATGTACTTAAGGCAATAATGGGGAACGCAATATACGAGGGACGGTATCTTCTGGGCACCTCACTTGCACGTCCTCTGATTGCAAAGAAGCAGATCGAAGTAGCATTTGAGGAAAAGGCTAAAGCTGTAGCACATGGAGCAACGGGAAAAGGCAATGACCAGGTAAGATTCGAATTATGTTATTATGCCCTGAATCCTGATATTAAAGTAATATCGCCCTGGAAGGACAGGGAATTCCTTGATATGTTCAAGGGCAGGACAGATCTGTTGAAATATGCCGCCGGGAAAAACATACCTGTAAAGGCAAGCATCGACAAGCCATACAGCGAGGATGATAACCTTATGCATATCAGTCATGAAGCCGGAATTCTTGAAGATCCCATGTTCGCCCTTCAGAAAAACATGCTTTCAAAGATGGTAATGCCCCAGGATGCACCTGATAAAGAAACGAGGATAGTTATTCATTTTAAAAACGGGATTCCCATAAAGCTTGTAAATAAGGAAGATGGAACAGTAAAGGAAGAATCGTATGAAATGTACACCTATCTCAACGAACTTGCCGGCAAAAATGGTATCGGTTTACTTGATATGGTTGAAAACCGGTTTGTCGGGATAAAGTCGAGAGGTGTTTATGAAACTCCTGCTGCCACAGTCCTGCATATAGCTCATATGGACCTTGAAGGTATTGCCATGGACAGGGAGGTGATGAGACTCCGGAATATGCTCACTCCGAAATTTTCAGAGCTTATATATTATGGATTCTGGTTCAGTCCTGAAATGGATTTTCTTATGGCCGCCATAGAAAAAAGCCAGGAACTTATAGACGGCAGCGTTCATCTGTGCCTGTATAAGGGAAATGTTCTGGTTGAAGGCCGTGAATCTCCCTCTTCTCTCTACAATAAAGAGCTATCGAGCATGGATATTGAAGGAGGCTTTGATCAGACCGACTCCAAAGGATTTATCAGGATAAATGCTATAAGGCTGATGGCACACAGGGCCATTCTTGAGGCAAGCAAAAAGAAAAGATGATATGAAACTCTGGGAAAAAGGGGTTACACCTGAACATTCTGTTATTGAATTTACATCGGGCAACGACAGAAAGACGGACCTTTGTCTCGCAAAATGGGACATTGTCGGTTCAATGGCTCATGCAATTATGCTTAAAGATGCAGGATTAATAACGGCTGAGGAAAAAGAGGAGCTTTTAAAAGCCCTTTATTCTTTACTTCAGAAGGAAGGAAAAGGGGAGATTGTAATTGAGGAAGGCATTGAGGACATTCATTCCCAGATTGAAAAGGAGTTGACTTCAATTCTTGGTGCCTCAGGGAAAAAAATACATACGGGGCGCTCAAGAAATGATCAGGTGCTTACAGATATACGACTTTATATAAGGGAGTTGACAGATGATCTTGCACATGATATAAGCACACTGTTCGGAACGCTTCAGTCGCTGAGTGAAAAGTACAGGGAGATCCTCATTCCTGGTTACACGCATATGCAGCCTGCCATGGTTTCATCATTCGGACTCTGGTTCGGATCGTACGCCGAATGTCTGGCCGATGATCTCCTTCTTCTTTCTTCGTCCCGTTTGCTGAACAACAGGAATCCCCTCGGGACAGCTGCAGGATACGGATCGACTCTTCCGCTCAACAGAAAGCTTACAACTGAATTGCTTGAATTCGACGATTTGTTGTACAATTCAGCCTACGCAAGTCTGAACAGGGGTAAGGCGGAATTTGGAACAGCATCGGCACTGGCGTCAGTAGCCCAGACCCTTTCACGGTTTTCGATGGATGTCTGTCTTTTCATGACCGCTGAGTTCCGTTTTGTTGATTTTCCAGATGAATTTGTAACCGGATCGAGCATCATGCCCCAGAAAAGGAATCCCGATGTCTTCGAACTGATAAGAGGCAGGATGAATCTGATCCAGACACTTCCGGGCCAGATCGCCGCCCTTACATCAAACCTCCCGTCAGGCTACAACAGGGAACTTCAGCTGTTGAAAGAGCTGATCTTTAATTCATTTTCAAACGTCAGGGAATGCATCGGAATTATGGTTCTTATGCTCAATAACATTATCGTCCATGAGGATATAACTGAAAACTCCCGCTATAATGCCATATTCAGCACGGAGGAGGTAAACCGGCTTGTCAGGATAGGAGTTCCGTTCAGGGACGCTTATAAAAAGGTTTCTGAAATCGTAAAAAGCTCCTTCGCTAAAACCTCAGTTTCAGATTATTCTCACGAAGGAAGTATTGGTAATCTGTGCAATGAGGAGATCTCAGGGATTTTCAATGAAAGGATGAAAGGTTTTAAGAGCAAGACTGCGGGGGAGCTGGCAGAGAAGATGATGGGAATGGTACCAGGAAATTCAGTGGATTGATGTTTTTCTGATATTCTCAATAAACTCATCAAACAGGTAGTCGGTGTCGGTCGGGCCCCCTGAAGCCTCGGGGTGGAACTGTGTTGAAAAGAATGGTTTACTCCTGTGCCTCATTCCTTCGTTTGTATTGTCATTGATATTGACGAAAAACGGCTCCCAGTCACTTCCAAGAGTTTCGTTATCAACGGCATACCCGTGATTCTGAGAAGTAATGTAAGCCTTATCGGTACCGACCTGCAATACCGGCTGGTTATGGCTTCTGTGGCCGTATTTCAGTTTATATGTGTCAGCTCCCGAAGCAAGGGCCATCAGCTGGTTTCCCAGGCAGATACCGAATATTGGCTTGTCCCCATCGAACGATCTTCTGATATTATCGATTGTTGCCCGGCACATCTTGGGATCGCCAGGTCCGTTAGTAAGGAACAAACCGTCAAAATCCTCTGAGTGATAATCGTAATCCCATGGAACTCTTATAATTGTGGTGTCTCGTTTAAGCAGGTTTCTTATAATATTGTATTTAACGCCGCAGTCGACAAGCAAAATCCTGAACCTGCCCGTTCCATACACCTTTTTCTCACGGGTACTCACTTCGGCTACCAGGTTTACTTTGTTGGGATCGTAAAAATCTATTTCATTTCCTTCGGGTTCAATTTTACCGGGCATAGCTCCATTTTCCCTGATCCTTTTGGTCAGGGCACGGGTGTCAATACCGAAAACTCCTGGTATTTTATTTCTGCTGAGCCATTCATCAAGGCTCTCGGCGGCGTTCCAATGACTATATTGAAAAGAATAATCGGAAACGATTAATCCGGAGATATGAATGGATGAGGACTCATAAAACCTGTAGAGGTTATCTTCCTCACTTTTGGATGGAGCTCCGTAATTGCCAATCAGGGGATAGGTCAGACACAAAAGTTGTCCTCTGTATGAAGGATCGGTAAGGCTTTCAGGGTATCCGGTCATTGCAGTATTGAAAACCACTTCTCCTGCAGCTGCAAGAGGTGCTCCGAAGGACTTGCCCACAATTACCGTTCCGTCCTGGAGTGTCAGTCTGACTTTTATTCTGCTCTTCATTCAAGAAAAGTTAAAAATTATTATCGCAATAATGATACAGCTTTTCCAATCTGATCCATTGCCTGCTTTACGGTTTCAAGCGGGGTGCCCAGATTCATTCGCATAAATCCTTCACCTCCGGGTCCGAATGCTGATCCTTCATTCATCCCTACTCCTGCCTTGATTACAAAAAAGTCCTGAAGCTCTTTTCCTTTCATTCCCAGCTTCCTGCAATCGAGCCAGATCATGTAGGTTGCCTCGGGTTTAACAGGGACAATTTCCGGTATATTCTCCAGACAGTAATTCATTACAAAATCAGCGTTTTTATTGATGTAGGTAATTAGGGCATCTAGCCATTCATCTCCCATTGAATATGCTGAAACAGAAGCAATTGTACCGAAGATATTACCGTTGCCAACATGCAGGTGTTCGATTTTGTTATTGAAGTATTTCCGCAGGACCGGGTTTGGGATTATGACGGAAGATGTTGACAAACCGGCAAGATTGAATGTCTTGCTCGGGGCAATGCATGTTGCGGTGATCTCCGCAATTTCCTCTGAGAGTGTTGCAAGAGGAGTGTGTTTGAATCCGGGAAGGACAAGGTCACAATGGATTTCATCCGAGAGGATTAGTATGCTGTGTTTCAGGCAGATATTGGCAAGCTCTTCAAGTTCATGCCTCAACCAGGCTCTTCCAACCGGATTGTGCGGGTTGGAAATGATTATCATCTTTGTTTTATCGCTGATTGATCTGACGAGAGAATCGAAATCGATACTCCATTTTCCATCCCGTTCAACAAGCTGATTATATACAAGGGTGCGTCCATGATTTTCGACAGCTGTAAAAAAGGGAAAATAGACAGGAGGTTGAACTATAATTGAGTCACCCGGACGGGTAAAGGCAAGGGTGCATAAATTAAGGGCGGGAACAATACCCGGGCAGAAGCAGATCCAATCATTATCAACTTTCCAGTTATGCCTCCTTAACATCCATCCTGCAATTGACTGGTAATATTCGTGCGGCCGTATTGAATAGCCCATTATCTCGTGATCGAGACGATTCCTGAGGGCTTTGGTTATAAAACCGGGTATTTTGAAATCCATATCGGCAACCCACATGGGGATAACATTTTCGGTGCCAAAAACCTCTTTTCTCAGGTCGTACTTTACGCAATTCGTCCCTTCCCTGACAACCTTTACATCAAAATTCCAATTCATCCGATATCGCATTTTTGGGAGCGGTCAAAGATAAATAAAAATTGAGGATGAAATTTAAAAGTATGGAACAATGAAACATTCAGTCAGGTAATTCTGTTGAATGATTTTTAGTAATAAAAGAAGAAATTCTCCTTAATGATCAAAATTGGATTGAGGATGAGGGGCTATCTTAATATTATTTATTATTTTTATGTGCGTTTTAAAATGATATTTTACTTTAAACTAACTAAAATGAAAAAGACGATTACAATTGTTATAATTCCGATCTTTATCTTAAGTCTTTCAGGGCTGAGTTCGTGTAAAAACAGGAGTGAAAAGAAGGTAAAGGAAAAAATGGAACTTGAACAGGTTAAGACAATTGAAAACGAAGTAGAAAAAAATGTCTATCCGTTACCAACATCAGCAGAGGTTATTAAGATGCTTTCTGATCTCGAAGTCGGTTATATTCTTGGCATTTCGAATCCTGTAGAGAACGCTAAAAAATATTTTACAAGTACCAAGAGGGCAATGAATCTTGGAGTTTACGGAGCCGACCTGAGTTATGCAACGCTTTATAATGTTCAGCAACAGGTAATAAATTATCTCGACGCCATAAGGTCGCTTGCAAACGAACTGAACATGTCCAAAATCTATGATGAAACTTTGTATGACAGGATAAAACAAAATATTGATAACAAGGATGAACTTGTAAAAATCCTTAAGGAAGCTTTCAATAATACCTATGCATATCTTAGCGATAACGATCAGCAAACCTTAGCCCTCCTGGTTGTTGGAGGAGCATGGGTTGAAGGAGTTTATCTTACTACTCACGTTTCGGAAGCAGCATACCAGGTGGCAGGAATTGCAAAAGTACTTCTTGATCAGAAAGAGTCGTTTGACATGTTTCTTGAAGTTACAAAACCATATATGGATGATCCCAGCATTAAGGATTTTGTCGATTTGCTCGAGCCAATGAAAAAAATAAATGAGGGGCTTACGACAAGTCTTACCAACCAGAATATTATTGACATAACAAAAACGATCGAAGGCATAAGGAGTCAGGTTGTTTTGTAAAAATATTGTATAAAAATGGCCGCAAAGTAGCTAACTTTGCGGCCATTTTATTAGATTTTGTTCTATGAGGGAATCAGTTCTTCTTGCTCTGATACATATTTTCGCAATAGTTTCCACCGTCAATCCCAGTGGTATTTCATCAAGGGGCAAAAAGATACTTCGCAGTTACCTCCGCCGGTATCTGAACAGGGAACTGGAAGAAGAGTATTACGCTCTTTTTGAAAATAATCTGGAATTTTATTCCAATGAACTTAAAAGTGTCGATAAGGCTGAACTTTCAGATGAAGATTCTCTTATAACCTTTCAGATTACAAACATCTGCCGTCAGATCAAAAAAGGTTTGTTTCTTGAAGAGAGAATGGTTGTCTTCCTTCAGCTTCTCGAATTTGCATTTGAGGACGGTCTTATTTCCGAACAGGAAAAAACAATCGTCGATATTGTCGCGAGGACCTTTAATATCTCTAAGAAAGAATACGATAACGCAACTGCATTTATGATTGGCAGGACATACGACGAGGTATCTCCTGACTGTATTCTTATAATTGAAAATGAAAATCCGAAATATTGGGCCGCAACTGATTACAAAAATTACGATAAGTGGAGGCATATAAGGATTAAGGGATTTAAGGGGCATTTGTTCGTACTCAATATTGAAAGTACGGGCTCACTTATATTTACTTATGACGGCACACTTACCCTTTATTTCAAAGGCCGTGATATAATTGCATGCAGGTCTTATCTTCTTGACAAAGGGGTAAATATTAAAGGCCAGGGAATAGACCCTATCTATTATTCGAGAATCTATAAAAAATTCGTCTCACGTAAATTTCCTCAGAAGATTGTCTTTGAGGGACACGACATAGAGTTCACATTCAAGAACTCAGAAAATGGCATCAGGAAGATGGATTTCCGGATTGAGTCTGGCAACCTGATCGGTTTGATGGGGGGAAGCGGTGTGGGCAAAACCACTATGCTAAACCTGTTGCATGGTAAGACCAGACCGACGTTGGGTAATCTATATGTTAACGGCTATGATATTCACGCTGATGCTGATAAGCTGATCGGCCTGATAGGATTTGTGCCCCAGGATGACATGCTCATCGAGGAACTTACTGTTCATCAGAACCTTCATTTCAATGCCCGTCTCTGCTTTGGGGATTATGATGAAGAACAGCTGGATAAGACAGTCGAGAAAGTCCTTATCGACCTCGATTTGCTTGAGATCAAGGATCTGCAGGTAGGCGATCCCATGAATAAGATGGTTAGCGGAGGACAGCGGAAAAGACTGAATATCGGACTGGAACTCATGCGCGAGCCAGCGGTGCTGTTTGTTGATGAACCCACCTCGGGACTATCTTCATTCGATTCTGAAAAAGTAATGGCTTTGCTTAAAAACCAGGCTCTTTCCGGGAAGCTGGTTTTTGCAATAATCCACCAGCCTTCATCGGACATTCTTAAAATGTTCGACAAGTTATGGATACTCGACAAAGGTGGATATATGATATACGATGGCGACCCCGTGGAAGCTCTGGTATATTTCAAAACCGAGACTTCACAGGCAAATGCAGCAGAGAGCGAGTGCCCCAATTGCGGTAATATTGAAACTGACAACATCCTCCATATAGTGGAGGTTAAAGTTATAGATAATGCAGGTTACGCGGGCAAGGAGAGGCAGATAAGTCCCAGGGAATGGTACGAAAAGTACAGGAAGAAAATGAAGCCATCTGTTGAAGGTGTGCCGCCCAGGACTGAACTCCCGGTAAGTAACTTCCGTGTTCCGAAGAAATCTGACCAGATCAGGACTTTCATTAAACGGAATGTAACCCGGAAGCTGGCCGACCGCCAGTATATGACGATCAATCTTCTCGAAGTACCTTTGCTGGCCCTGATCCTTGGATATCTTTCAAAATACAGCGAAAATTCAATCTATACCTTCGGAGGCAATAAGAATTATCCTGTTTTCCTTTTCATGGCGATCATCGTTGTCCTTTTCGTTGGTTTAACTGTGAGCGCTGAAGAAATTTACAGGGACAGGAAGATCCTTGAAAGGGAGAAATTTCTGAACCTCAGCAGGTTAAGCTATTTGTTCTCAAAAATTAGTTTTCTGTTTGTAATGTCTGCAATACAGTCGTTTTCATTTGTCCTTATGGCAAATACCCTTCTCGAGGTAAAAGGAATGCTGTTGCAGCAATGGCTTATACTTTTTTCAACAGCATGTTTCGGGAACTTGCTTGGTCTTAATATATCTGCAGGAATGAGAACTGCCGTAAGCATCTATATCCTGATACCCTTATTGCTGGTACCTATGCTTCTTCTGGGTGGAGCGATGATAAAATTTGACGATCTTCATAAATCGATAAGTAAAAAAGTATATGTGCCTGTGATCGGAGACTTTATGGTGACGCGCTGGGCTTATGAAGCACTGATGGTCGAAGAATTTAAAGACAACAAATTTAAAAAGCCATTTTTCAATTACGATATGGAAATGAGTCAGAATGACTGGCTGACTTCATTTCTTATTCCTTATGTTAAAGTTTCGGTTGATGCCTGTAAAGCAGCTGCTAAGAATCCTGAAAATGAGGAATTTTTAAAGAGAAACCTGAGTAAAATCAACTATCATATCCGCCAACTCTCATTAATGACAGGTATTAAGACGGGGAACTGGAAAGAAGAGATGAACTATTCGAAATTTACAAATGGCACCGGTGATCAGGCAAAACTGTTTCTCGACAGTATGTCAACTGTAATAAGAACAAGGAACAAAATAGTCATAGCCCGGAGAGAATCTCTGTATAATGTTATGAGAGAGAAGATGGGTGAAGAGGAGTTTCAGCGGTTACAGGCACAGAATTTTAATGAAAACCTGGCAAATGTAGTACTCAACAGGTTGAATACAAACAAAATATATGATGCCGGGAAAAGATTCATCCAGAAAGCCGATCCTATTTTTATGAAGCCCGGATCAAGATTTGGACGCGCCCATTTTTTTGCTCCCTATAAACAATTGGGTAACCTCAGGATAGATACACTTGTGTTCAATATAATGGCGATCTGGTTAATGACCATCACACTTTTCGTAACATTATATTATAATGTACTGAAGCGGTTTATTGTATTCCTTGAAACTCTGAATATACCGATCTGGAGAAAGTTTGGAAGGGAGCTCCTGCAGATTTAAACCGGGAGTATGGGAGAATAAAAAATTCATGAGCAGGGTAAAACCAAAAAGAAATCTTGGACAGCATTTTCTGAATGACAGTAATATTGCCAGGAAAATTGCTGCAACTCTTTCAGGTGAGGGTTACGGTTCGGTTCTTGAGATAGGGCCGGGGATGGGGATCCTTACAGGTTTTCTGATTGAAAGGAATTTTCCTGATTTCCGGGTGATAGAAATTGATAACGAATCGGTACACTATCTTAAATTGAACTTTCCCGGGCTTAAGAATATAATTACAGGTGATTTTCTGACTTTTGACCTGGGAAACTTCTTCAATGACAATCTTGCCATCATCGGGAATTTCCCTTATAATATTTCAAGCCAGATTTTTTTTAAGGTACTGGACCATCGCAACAAAGTAACAGAGGTATGCGGTATGCTGCAGAAAGAAGTTGCCGAGAGGATATGTGCACCGCCCGGATCGAAAACTTACGGGATCTTAAGCGTATTTCTCCAGGCTTTCTACACGGCAGAGTATCTTTTTTCAGTTTCAAACAAGGTTTTTAGTCCACAACCAAAAGTTCAGTCAGGGGTAATCCGGCTCCGGAGAAATCAGGTTGAACATCTTGGTTGTGACGAGAATCTGTTTTTCAGGGTAGTAAAAGCGTGTTTCAATCAGCGTCGTAAAACTCTCAGGAATTCAGTCCGGTCTGCGTTTGACCTTAAAAATTATGATTATAATGAATTTTACCTCAGGCCGGAACAACTCTCGGTATCCCAGTTTATTGACCTGACAAATTGGATTGACGGGAACCGGAAGTTTTCAGAATGAAAAGCCAATGGCATCCACAGGATTCATTTTGGCTGCAGAATATGCAGGTGCATAACCTGCAACTACACCGATGATACCGGAGATGAAGACGGCAAGGAATGCATTTCCCATTGTGAGGTGCATATGGAGCTCATAAAGGTAATTTACAATAAGAGTTCCGATAATAATCAGAATAATTCCCAGCAAACCTCCCACGATTGACAGCAGGACCGATTCGGTCAGGAATTGTTCAAGTATAAAGAATCTCTTGGCTCCGAGTGCTTTCTGAATTCCAATGATATGCGTCCTTTCCTTTACAGAGACAAACATGATATTTGCAATGCCAAAACCTCCTACGAGAATTGCAAATCCCCCAATAATCCATCCACCAATGTTTATACCTGCAAACACCGACTCAAATCCCTGCGACAGAAGACTTGCCTTGTTAACTGAGAAATTGTCCGACTCTCCGGGTTTTAGTCTCCTTGCTGCCCTTAAAACCATTGTGGTTTCATCAGAAAGTTCCTGTACGGCTACGTTTGGTTTTGCCCTTATCATCAGCTGGGCTTCAATAAACCTGTTTCTCAGATTAATAAAATTCCTTCCAAAATTCAGAGGAATAATTGTCATCTGATCAGCATTATTAAAATTAATTCCTCCTGTGCCTTCCCTTTTAAGAACTCCAATGACCCTTGTTTTGAATCCGGAAATCATTATCTCCTTTCCGATAGGATCGGCTTTTTCAAATAACCTCCGGGAAATTTCTGCTCCCAAAACCGCAACGTTATTCCCGCGCAGAAATTCGTTAGGAGAGAAGTACCTCCCTTTTTCTACCTCAAAAGTAGTCACCTTGTCTAAACCGTCGGTTACTGCACCTGTAATTGCTTCGTTAGCAACATTCTTCTTATATTTAATCTGTTCCTGCTGGAATGCCCCGAAGCAAACAGACTCGGCTTTTGTTGATCTTTCGGTGACTGCCTGGTAATCTTCAAGCGAAACAGAAGGCCATTTCATAATATCCCACCATGCAAGGTTCGGGTTAAACGACCATGGCCACTTCTGAATATAAAGGACATTTTCTCCCATTGAGTTTATGCTGTCGCGAATCGATTTCTCCAGCCAGTCAAGAACCGTGAAAACCGAGATTATGCAAAATATCCCGATCGTTATTCCAAAAAGCGACAGGAAAGTGCGCAGTTTATTCGCCATAACCGAGCTGATAGCGAAAAGATAACTCTCTTTAAATAGTCTGAAAAACATCTTTAAGAATGTCTTATTAATTATTTGGATGACAAAGATACTAAAAAGTCTAAATCCATTAACCGCAAAGATCGCAAAGGATTTACGCAAAGATCGCAAAGAGTTTAAATTATGTGTTTTAGCTTTGCGTCCTTTGCGCTTCTTACCGATCTTTGCGGTTAAAAAAGACTTATTCATCAACCCAAAAGTTATTTTCCTGTAACTTAAAACATTGAACATATGGGCAAAGGCAATTTTTTCAACTTTTTCCTAAGGCTATTATTTTTTTTTAATCTTACTCTTAATTTGCATTACTAAACATTTTGTATTGAGGATAATAAAAAAATATCTATTTTTAACCGCCTGAAACAGTAGGGAAATTCCGTGCATAAAAATCAGATTATGAGTGACAAAAGAATCCGGAGCGCATTAATTTCAGTATATTATAAGGAAGGTTTGGATGCCATAGTCCGGAGTCTTCATGCCCTGGGAGTTAAAATATATTCCACAGGCGGGACTTTCAGCTTTATAAAAGATCTGGGCATTGAGGCTGAAACAGTAGAGAGCCTGACGACCTACCCTTCGATACTCGGAGGGAGGGTAAAAACACTTCACCCTTCAGTATTCGGTGGGATACTTGCGAGGCGCGATAATCCTGAAGATTTAGGACAGCTTGAACAATATAAGATACCTGAGATAGATCTTGTTATTGTTGACCTCTATCCTTTTGAGGAAACAGTCCTTTCAGTTACGGATGAGGAAGAAATCATCGAAAAAATTGATATTGGTGGCATTTCGCTTATCAGGGCCTCCGCTAAGAACTATAATGATGTCCTGATTGTATCGGGAAGAGATCAGTATCCCGGCTTACTTAAACTGCTTGACGAAAAGAAAGGCATCACCTCACTCTCAGAGAGGAGGTTTTATGCCGCCGAAGCATTTAAAACAAGTTCAAATTACGACACCTTAATTTTTAAATACTTTAACAGAAAAGAAGGTATCGAAGCATTCCGGGAAAGCATAAACTCTGTATATCATTTGCGTTATGGCGAAAATCCTCATCAGAAGGGGATCTTTTACGGCGATCCTGATCAACTGTTCGATAAGCTTCATGGCAAGGAAATTTCCTACAATAATCTTCTCGATATAGATGCAGGTCTTGCTCTTATAGATGATTTTTCAGATACTACATGCGTGATCATAAAGCACAATAATGCATGTGGCGCTGCTTCACGGCCGAATGCTTCAGATGCATGGAAGGACGCCCTTGCCTGCGACCCTTTGTCAGCTTACGGAGGCGTAATTGTAACTACTTTCCCTGTGAAGGAATCAGAAGCGGAAGAAATTGACAGAATCTTTTTTGAAATTATAATTGCACCGGGTTTCACCGATGGAGCGCTTGAAATCCTGAAACATAAAAAAAACAGGATCATCCTAAGGAGGAAAGCTAATTACAAAACCTCATACTATTTCAGGTCGCTGCTTAATGGTGTTTTATGGCAGGAAAGGGATGTCAGCACCGAGAAAATATCTGATATGAAGCCTGTTACAGACAGATTACCAGGACCGCTTGAACTCGATGATCTTGTCTTTGCAAATAAAATTGTCAAGCACAGCAAGTCGAATGCAATAGTTCTTGCAAAAAATAAGCAACTTTGTGCAAGCGGAATTGGTCAGACTTCAAGGGTCGATTCGTTAAAGCAGGCTATTGAAAAAGCGCACTCATTCGGTTTCGATCTGAATGGAGCAGTTCTGGCCTCCGACGCTTTTTTCCCCTTTGCCGATTGCGTTGAGTTAGCTCACAAAGAGGGGATAAATGCTGTTGTACAGCCCGGAGGATCGGTCAGGGATAAGGATTCGATCGACTATTGTTCTGCCAACGGAGTTGCTATGGTTTTTACCGGAATAAGACATTTTAAACATTAATCCAAATCTAATTAATATCTCATTCAATGGGACTATTTTCATTTTTGACACAGGAAATTGCAATTGATCTGGGAACCGCAAATACTATTATTATTCATAACGATAAAATCGTTGTTGATGAACCATCAATTGTAGCAATAGATAAAAATACAGGTAAGCTTATCGCTATTGGTGAAGCAGCCCGGCAGATGCACGGTAAGACCCATGAGAACATTAAGACGGTAAGACCGTTGCGCGATGGTGTAATTGCCGATTTCAACGCTGCAGAATTGATGATCAGGGGAATGATCAAAATGATAAATACGAATTCGCGGTTTTTTTCACCCTCTCTTAAGATGGTTGTCTGTATTCCCTCGGGAAGCACAGAGGTCGAGTTACGTGCAGTCCGTGATTCTTCGGAACATGCCGGAGGACGTGATGTGTATATGATTTACGAACCTATGGCTGCAGCGATCGGGATAGGTCTGGATGTGGAAGCTCCTGAAGGTTGTATGGTCATTGATATCGGAGGAGGCACAACCGAAATCGCCGTGATAGCTCTCGGCGGCATAGTTTGCAATAAATCCATACGGATCGCAGGCGATGGTTTTACTGCCGATATACAATCGTATATGAGGCACCAGCATAATATAAAGATTGGGGAAAGAACAGCTGAGGACATAAAGATCGGAGTTGGTGCAGCATTGCCTGACATTGATAATCCGCCTGCTGATTACGTCGTCAGGGGACCAAATATCATGACTTCTCTTCCAATCGAGATCCCAATCTCTTACCAGGAAATTGCATATTGTCTGGATAAATCCCTTACAAAAGTTGAAGCAGCCCTGCTGAATGTTCTGGAGCAGACGCCACCTGAACTTTATGCAGATATCGTAAATAAAGGCATCTATCTGGCAGGCGGAGGAGCCTTACTCAGAGGACTCGACAAACGGCTGGCCGACAAGATTAACATTAACTTCAATGTAGTTGAGGATCCGCTTCATGCAGTCGCAAGAGGAACGGGCGTTGCCCTTAAAAATGTGGATAAGTTCCCGTTCCTGATGAGATAATTCTGGTATGAATGAGAAACCTGCTGAATTTTCTTGTAAGGTACATTAACCTGATTCTGTTTCTTATACTGGAAAGCATAGCATTATATTTGCTTACATCGGGGAACAATTATCATAATTCGCGGGTGGTGAAGGGAATGCTGGGAATAACAAGGGGGATCGGAGAGAAAATCAATAACACAAGAACCTATCTGAGTCTTCGCGATATAAATTCGGATCTCGTATCGGAAAACAGCGCTCTGAAGAACAGGATCGAACGGATTTCAAGGACGGCTAAAACCGTCACCGTTTCTGTCACCGATACTATCTACAAACAACAATATCAGTACACTTCGGGGAAAGTGATTAATAATTCAGTCAATAAACAAAAGAATTATTTCACAATAAACAAGGGGAAACTCCAGGGCATAAATGTCGGCATGGCAGTTACGAACAGTGAGGGTGCCGCTGGTGTTATTGTAGGCTGTTCAGATAATTTTTCGGTCGCTATTTCTCTTCTTAACATCGATTTCAGGTTAAGCGCAAGGATAAAATCAAACGGGTATTTTGGATCCCTTAACTGGGATGGCAGGAATTATCGGAGAGCTGTTCTCAACGAAATTCCCCAGAATGCTGAAGTGAGTGTCGGTGATACAATTGAAACGACAGGATATTCGGCAGTTTTCCCCGAAGGGGTTCCGATTGGCAAGGTGAGCAACCAGGAAAAAAGTGGAAGTGATTTCTACAAAATAACCGTTGAGCTTTTTACCGATTTTAAAAGCTTATCGTATGTCAATATAATTGGCAATATGAGTAAAATGGAACAAATTCAACTTGAAAACAAGTTTCAATGATTAATTCCATCTTAAGGTACGGGCTAATTGCTGTGATACTGATTTTGCTTCAGCTCTTGCTGTTCAACAACATTCAGTTCAGCGGATATGTAAATCCGTACGTGTACATTATGTTCATTCTTATATTACCCGCGGTAATCCCGACATGGCTGCTGCTTGTTATTTCATTTGGGATAGGACTTATAGTTGATTTCTTCTCAGGATCTCCGGGGATGCATGCCTCCGCAACACTTGTTGCCGGGTTTTCACGCCCTTATGTTTTAAGACTCATCTCACCGCGCGACGGGTATGAATCAGATTCCGACCTGTCAATGTCAGCGTATGGTTTCAGGTGGTTCTTTATCTATACGATTATTATCGTACTGATCCATCATGTTACACTTTTTTATTTAGAGGTTTTCAGGCTCACCGATTTCTTCAGAACCATGTTCCGGGTGCTGTTAAGTTCTGTTTTTACAGTTGGATTTATACTTCTTATCGGTTATTACAGAAAGGGAAGATAACTCTGCTATCATGAAAGATGCATTCATCAACAGGAAATACGTAGTAATGGCACTCATTGTGCTTGCATCTTTATTGCTGCTGATCAGGTTATTCGTAATTCAGGTCGTTAAGGACACTTACCGGTTATCGGCTGATAATAACGTATTAAGGTATATTACCCAGTATCCTGCACGAGGACTTATTTACGACAGGAATAAAAAGCTTATCGTTTATAACCAGGCAGCATACGATCTTATGGTCGTACCTGCCCAGGTAGCCAAAATTGATACTTCCGGATTCTGTAATCTGATAGGAATTACAACAGCTTCTTTCAATGAAAGAATGGGAGCAGCAACCAGCTATTCCAGACGTGCTCCTTCTGTTTTCCTTAAGCAGATATCAGCTGAAACTTATGCACGGCTTCAGGAAAAGATGTTTTTATTTCCGGGATTTTATGTACAGCCAAGAACTTTAAGGAAGTACTCAAGACCCATTGCATCACATCTACTGGGTTATGTGAGTGAGGTTGATGAAGCTCTTATTAAAAAAGATCCTTATTATAAAGCGGGCGACTATATCGGTAAACTGGGGATTGAGGAAGCCTATGAAAAGGAACTCAGGGGCAGGAGAGGAGTAAAAATTTTTCTTGTTGATGTTTACAGCAGGATCAAGGGGTCGTATGCAGATGGCAGGCTTGATACTGTAGCGGTTCAGGGGAAGGACATCGTTTCATCAATTGACATGAATCTTCAGGAATATGGTGAATTCCTGATGAAGAATAAAACAGGAAGTATTGTCGCCCTTGAACCCCAGACAGGAGAGGTGCTAACACTTGTCTCTTCCCCGAACTATGATCCGGGCCTGCTTGTTGGCAGGATAAGGTCTGAGAACTTTATGAAACTTAATAATGATACTGCATGGAAGCCTTTATTTAACAGAGCTTTGCAAGCTTCTTATCCTCCGGGATCAACGTTTAAACCGATAAATGGTCTAATTGGTTTGCAGGAAAAGGTGATAATACCATCTACAATGTTTGGGTGCAACAGAGGGTATTTGTTTGTGTCATGTCATGCCCACAGTTCCCCGCTCGACCTGATTCATGGAATCTCCAATTCATGCAATGCATATTTCTGCCAGACATACAGGCGCATACTTGAAAACCCGCAATACAATACAGTTGCAGATGCATACACCAAATGGAAAGAATACCTTAATGAATTCGGATTCGGTAAGAAGCTCGGCATAGAACTTACAAATGAACTTTCGGGCAATGTACCTTCTACGGCATATTTCGACAGGTACTACGGTAAGAACCGGTGGAAAGCCCTGACTGTTATTTCGATGGCTATTGGTCAGGGCGAGCTTGGAACAACCCCTCTGCAGATGGCAAATATGACTGCAGCAATTGCAAACAGGGGATACTATTACACACCTCATATTGTCAAATCAATTGGAGCGAACGAGCCGGTTAACCAGCGTTTCCTGACAAAGCATCAGATAAGCATAGATGGTTCAAATTTTGAAGAGGTCATTCTGGGGCTTGAAGGAGCAGTAAATGGCGAAGCTGGAGCTACTGCCAGAATTGCAGCCCTTAAGGATATTATAGTATGCGGAAAAACAGGCACCGCCCAGAATCCTCATGGGAAAGATCACTCGGTGTTCATAGCTTTTGCCCCTAAGGACAATCCAAAGATTGCAATTGCGGTTTATGTTGAAAATGCAGGTTTCGGGGCCACCTATGCAGCGCCTGTTGCCAGTCTGATGATTGAGAAATACCTGCGGGGAGAAGTAACAAACAAGGCAATGGAACAAAGAATTCTGGAACTTAACCTGATGGAAAAATGACGCGAAACGTCAACATATGGAGCCGTCTTGATAAAGTTTCCATCGGAATCTTTTTGTTGATGCTTATTATAGGCTGGTTCAACATTTATGCAGCTGTGTATAATGAAGAACACAGCAAGATCATTGACCTCTCACAACGGTATGGAAAACAGTTTATCTGGATCATTGCCACCCTGATCCTTGCCGTTTTTGTTGTGGTTACCGATTCTCGCTTCTATTTCTTTTTTGCATATTATATTTTTGGTTTCCTGATGTTACTTTTACTGCTGGTTTTAATCCTCGGCAAGGAAATTAACGGTGCAAGATCGTGGTTTGAATTCGGATCACTGAGTGTCCAGCCATCTGAATTTGCGAAATTCGGGACGGTGCTTGCACTCGCAGCATACCTCAACTTAAAACAGCACGATATTAAAAGGTTTTCAGTTTTTATACCTGCTGCAGGTATAATTGCTCTTCCTGCTCTCCTGGTCGCTGTACAGCCTGACATGGGTTCTGCAGTTGTGTATTTTGCACTGTTTATTGTCCTTTACAGGGAAGGGATGAGTTCATATGTTTTTGCTTCCGGCCTGATAATGGTTATACTCTTCTTCTTCACCCTTCTTTTCGACAGTCTCTACCTGTCAATTGGCTTGATTACTGTGGCTTTAGCGCTCGTTTGGTTTGCAACCCGAAAGTGGAAACTGTGCTTTGCCGGACTGGTGATATTCGTCCTGATAACGTTTTTTGTGTACCTTGCCAATAGTCTTGTATTCAAGACACTTGCTGATGATCGTATTCTTTTCATCTCGGTGATACTTTCGGGTGTTGCTTTTGCAAGTTATGTTTATAACAAACGGGCAATTTCTGTATTGATCATTTACCTGTTTCTTGCGGGAAGTATTACATTCATAAATTCCGTTGATTTTGCGTTTAACAAAATGCTGAAGCCGCATCAGAAGGAGAGGGTTGAGATCATGCTCGGATTTAAATCAGATCCCCACGGAACGGGATACAACGTTAATCAGTCCTTAATCTCCATAGGTTCAGGGGGTTTTACAGGGAAAGGTTATCTTCAGGGTACCCAGACTAAGTTCAAGTTTGTCCCGGCCCAGAGCACCGACTTTATCTTTTGTACTGTGGGCGAGGAGTGGGGATTTATCGGATCATTTGCGGTAATTGTGTTATACGTATTTCTTCTCATAAGGCTTATATTCCTTGCGGAGCGCCAGAGATCGGTATTTTCGAGGATATACGGGTATGGAGTAGTCTCAATATTGTTTGTTCATTTTTTCATCAATATAGGAATGGCAATTGGTCTGGTGCCGGTAATAGGGATTCCGTTGCCATTTTTCAGCTATGGAGGCAGTTCCCTCTGGGGGTTCACAATTCTCCTCTTTATCTTTCTAAGGCTTGATGCCAGCCGTACAGAGTATCTGGTGTGATCAGAACGGTATTGTTATTCTGTGCGAAATCTCTATTCCAAAATCATTCTCAACATAATCAATAAGCTGGGGGAAGAATTCCATAAAGTCATCCTGAAGTGAGTAGTAATTCTTTTTAAGTGCCTTTATGGCAAACCTTGTTTCGTTCGGTAGCGAAGATTTTTTACTTAAAGTGCTCAGCACATGCCGGATGCCACTTACTGTCTGGTAAGATTCAATCCAGTTGTTTATAATGAAGAAAGGCATCATTTCCCTGACGTTTTCAGGCAAAATATCAAAATTATTGACCATAGCCCTGTAGAAACTATAGGTCACACTTTCAAGCGGCCTTCTTGAGAAGAAGTTCCATTCCCTGGTCAGAAAGTGGTCATAAATTATGTCAGTAATTACACCCGAATATTTATGGTACTTTCTTGTAAACAGTATCTTACTGCGGTGCACAACGGGATGCCGGTCGGTAAATGCGTCAATATGGCGGTGAAGAATGATCCCCTTTCTTATCTGATCAGGATACTTGAGATAGTCCCGGCCTTTCACATAGTCGCCTATGTAATTGCCGATGATTATTTTCTCAGAATCACCGGATAAATATATGTGTGCCAGCACATTCATTTTACACTATAATAGTACAAAGAATTTGGATAATCAGAGATAAGTCAAAAACATATTCTTTAACATGTTTTTTAAACCAGTATTTTTACGGCATAACAATTTATTATCCAGATAAATATATAGTGAATTTACCATTCTAAAAAATTAAGTAAAATGTTCGGATTATAAGTATGCAAATTATAAATTTGTCCCTTAACATCATATATATAAACGACTTTTGTTTTGAATAATTATAACCGCATCAGGGAGGAACTATGGTCAGGAATAATGTAATCATTATCGGTGCCGCAGGCAGGGATTTTCACAATTTCAATATCCGTTACAGGGATAATGAAAACTATAATGTAGTTGCTTTTACTGCAGCTCAGATACCTGACATTGATGGCAGGAGATATCCTAAAGAACTTGCCGGGAAACTCTACCCCGAAGGAATTCCGATTTTTGGTGAAGACAACCTTCCTTCTCTTATAAAGGAATATAATGTTGACGATTGTGTTTTTTCCTACAGTGACGTCCCCTATCAGAGAGTAATGTCAGTAAGTGCAATAGTAAATGCAGCAGGTGCAAATTTTATCCTTCTGGGACCAGCCGCAACCATGGTTAAAAGTACAAAACCTTTGATTGCTGTCGGTGCGGTCAGGACAGGTTGTGGTAAAAGCCAGACCTCAAGGAAAGTCATTGAACTTCTGATGGCAAAGGGTCTCAAGGTAGTTGCCGTACGTCATCCTATGCCTTACGGTAATCTTAACGACCAGAAAGTTCAGCGTTTTGCGACCGTGGGAGATCTTAAAAAACACAAATGTACAGTTGAGGAGATGGAGGAATACGAACCTCATGTTGTAAGGGGGAACGTAATATATGCAGGTGTTGATTATGAAGCGATCCTTCACGCTGCAGAGAATGATCCTGATGGATGCGATGTAATTTTATGGGACGGAGGCAATAATGATTTTCCTTTCTACAGGCCTGACCTGATGATAACCGTGACAGATCCGCACAGGGCCGGACATGAGCTTAAATATTACCCGGGTGAGGTTACGCTGCGTATTGCTGATGTTGTTGTGATAAACAAAATCGATAGTGCATCTCCTGAAGGTATCCAGACAGTCAGGGAGAGTATAGAAAAGGTCAATCCCGATGCAATCGTGATCGACGGTGCCTCGCCGATCAGGGTTGATAACCCTGCCCTGATAAGGGGGAAGAGGGTGCTTGTTGTTGAAGATGGTCCAACACTTACCCATGGTGAAATGAAGTTAGGTGCAGGTGTTGTGGCAGCAAGAAAATTTGGGGCAGCCGAACTTGTTGATCCGCGGCCATTTACAGTCGGAAAACTTACTGAAACGTTCAGGCTCTATCCAAACATCGGAACTCTTCTTCCTGCAATGGGCTACGGCGACCAGCAACTGAAAGATCTTGAAACGACAATTAATAATACAGTTTGTGATGCTGTCATAATCGCAACGCCAATCGACCTGAACAGGATCATTAAGATAACAAAACCTTCAACAAGAGTATATTATGACCTTCAGGAAATCGGTTATCCGGATCTCACGCAGGTTGTAGATGAATTTGTAAAGAAGTATCTCCGCTTAAAACCACCCCTGAATCTCCTGAAGGGGACCAGGGGCTGATTTCATTTTCCTTATCTTTTTACCCTGGCATTTCCCTTCCAGACGCTCCAGACCTGCTCTTCATCTGCAGGCTGACAATAGTCGGTGACAACAGTTGTGGCGAGTGCGCCTGTCGCCCATCCGAACTGTACCCATTTTTCAGGATCCCATTCTTTTAAGATAGAATAGAGTAGTCCGCCCACAAATCCGTCACCGCCACCGATACGGTCGAGCACATGAATTTCGCGTGGTTCGACTACATGCCATTTCTCACCTTCAAGCATAATAGCTCCCCACAGGTGCTCATTGACGCTTATTACCTGACGAAGTGTTGTCGCAAAGACGGTGGTGTCGGGGAAAGCTTTTCTCACTCTGCTTATCATTTCCTTAAAGCTCCCGATTTTTGAAGCCAGATCCTTACCGCCTTCTTCGGGTCCTTCGATTCCAAGACAAAGCTGGAAATCTTCTTCATTGCCAACAAGAATGTCCGCTAATCCTGCGATCTCCCTGAAAGTTTCTGAAAGCTCTTTCTCACGGCCTTTCCAGAAAGTAGCCCTGAAGTTAAGGTCAAAAGAGATCCTTGTCCCGTGTTTTTTTGCAGCTCTTGCGAGTTCAAGGCAGAAATTGCTTGTTTCGGGCGACAAAGCGGCGATCAATCCTGACAGATGAAGTATTCTTACTCCCTCGATGCCGAATAAACGTCCGAGGTCGAAGTTTTTGACATTCAGTGTTCTTCCAACCTCTCCGGCACGATCGTTCTGAACCCTGGGTCCCCTCGATCCGTAACCGCTGTCGGCTATATTAAACTGATGACGATATCCCCATGGACCTCCCTGCTCCACTTCGATTCCTTCATATGACATATGACGGCTCGCGAGATTGTCTTTGATAAACCTTGCAATCGGACTCTCCTTAACAAAGGTTGTCAGGACCTTAACCGGAAGCCCAAGATATGATGAAATGCTTGCAACATTTGTTTCTGCGCTTGTGGCCTGCATGTGGAATGTATCGGTGCAATGCACAGGCTGGCCATTAGCCGGGGTGATCCTTACACCCATGGAAGTTGGCACAACCAGTGACCAGGTATAATTTTTTCTGAGTTCAATTTTCATAGGAATATTATTTTTTAAATAGAATGATTAGTTTTTAAGCCTGTCTCTGATCTTCTTTGCCGCTTCTTCAAAACCTGGTTTATTTAGCAGGGCAAACATATTTTTCTTATATGCTTCCACACCTGGCTGGTCAAAGGGATTGACATCAAGTATGTATCCGCTTACCGCACAGGCCAGTTCAAAAAAGTAGACTAATTGTCCCATATAGTATTCATCGAGTTCCGGGATTGAAACAGTTATAATTGGAACCTGCCCGTCGTTGTGTGCAAGGATGGTTCCGGTTTCAGCACTGTGATTCACCTCGGAGAGACGTTTTCCGGCAAGGTAATTCAGCTGGTCTGAATCGTCGGATTCCTTTGGAATTATGAGTTTCTTTTTAGAATTACTAACTGAAAGTATAGTTTCAAACATTATCCGCTGCCCTTCCTGGATGTATTGACCAAGGGAGTGTAGGTCGGTTGTGAAATCGACTGATGAGGGGAAGATACCTTTGCCGTCCTTGCCTTCGCTTTCTCCAAAGAGTTGTTTCCACCACTCTGAAAAATAATGGAGCCGCGGGTTGAAACCTACCATGATCTCAGTGGTTCTTCCGGTTTGCATTATCAGGTTCCTTGCGGCTGCGTAAAGTAATGATGGATTTGCAGTTGCAGTTTTGTTATGACGGGTAATCTCCTCCATCGATTTTGCACCTTTCACCAGCGTTCTTATATCGAGCCCGCTTATTGCGATAGGAAGTAATCCGACCGGGGTAAGGACTGAATACCTTCCACCGATATTGTCCGGAATGACAAATTTCTCGTAACCGTTGGTCTCAGCCATTGTTATCAATGCCCCCTTTCTGCTGTCGGTGATCGCAATTATCCTGTCGGCTGCAAGTGGTTTACCGACTTTCCTTTCGAGATGATCTTTTAAGATCCTGAAAGCTAACGCCGGTTCGGTAGTTGTTCCTGATTTTGAGATAACTACTATCGAATAATTTCTTCCCTCCAGAATTTCAATGAGGTCCGAAAGGTAGTCTTCACTGATATTCTGACCTGCAAATATTACATCATGATGTTTCTCCTTCTGCAGGAACTGGAATGAATGTGACAGGGCTTCGATAACAGCTCTGGCGCCAAGATAGGAACCACCGATCCCTATAATAACCGTTGTGTCGGTAACTGACCGCAGGTGCTTTGAAATTTTTTCTATCCTGTCGAGTTGTGGAAGAATATCAACCGGAAGAGAGAGCCATCCAAGAAAGTCGTTCCCGGCACCCGTTCCGTTATTGAGGCTGTCAAGGTGCCTCACCGATTTTTGTGCCAGTGCAATAACCTCCTCATTTGATACAAAGGGGAGTGCATTTTTTAGATTGATGCTTATGTTTTCTTTCATATTTTCAAATTAATATAAAGATAAGATACCCGAAATGCAAAGTTAAAAAAAACCGGAAGGAATGAACCTGCCGGTTTTTATTATAAATCTGATATATGTAGATAGTGGTTATTTCCCGTGCACACCTCCTGCGCTTGAAGAGTGTGCGTCAACATACTTCGGGTTACCACGGTAATTTATGTCACCTGCACTTGAAGATCTGGCTGTAAGCCTTTCTGAAACGTAAACGTCAGCATCACCGGCGCTCGAAGCCGAGATATCAGCTTCCTTCACCTTTAGCTCATATGCATTCAGGTCGCCGGCACTGCTCAGACGGGAAGTTAATTTTTCCGCCTCCCCGTTAAGGGTAATATCACCCGAACTGCTTATGTCAATGTCAATCTGCTTTGCATAGACCTCAATATTTATGTTGCCTGCGCTGCTTGCCGATAATTCCAGATCATCGCTTTTTACGGGCGTCTCGCCGATAACATCACCGGCACTCGTTGTCGCTATCGACCGGATATCCTTCATCGTAACATATACCCGCTTCCTTTCGGCACTCCTGATATTAACTTCGGTATAAACATTCAGTATCCCGTTCCTGATTTCCGTTTTGATATAGTCGTGGAGGTTTTCATCAGCTTCCAGAACTATTGACTCATTGTCAGTCTGTTTCAGATAGACATCAATTCCGGTGCTCACCTTTATACCGGTGAAATTACCAGCAGGTCGTTCCTGTTTGACAACATGACCGTCACCTGATACTGACCGGTGGAACTGTCCATTCATACATGCTGTGAAACCTATTGTAAGCACAGCGACCATTAGAATCTTTAGATTTTTCATACTAATAATTAATTTTACCTGTATTTTCAATTAAAGGACGTGAATAATATCAGGATGATGCATCAGGCCAGGGAATAATTCAATGCCATTTGAAAATTTTAAGTCCGGCAGTAAAAAAGACTGCTCCGGTTAGTGCAAGAATTATTATCGGCAAAGCTGCTTCCCTGAAACCGGCTCCTTCATTGAAAATGCTCCTCATCCCATCGGTAAGCATTGTCAGCGGAAGCGATTGTATGGCTTTTATACTCCAGTCGGGGAAATTATGATAACTGAAAAAGATACCCGAAAGTATCATCATCGGGAACACAATAGCATTAATAAGTCCGTTCCCGACTTCAGTGTTTGATGTATGAGAGGAGACAAAAATTGCAATTCCTGCGAAAGCAAAATTACCCATGAGAAAAACAATTAAAAGAGCCGGTATACTTCCCTGGATTGACAATTTAAAGGCAATCATTGCAAAGATAAGAAGGACAAGTGATTCAATAAAATTCATAAAGATCCTTACCGTTATCTGAGCAAACAGGAAGTGAGATTTTTTCATAGGAGTGGCAACAAGTCTTCGCAACAGCTTTTTGGACCTCTTTTCAATCAGCCCATAACTTATTCCCCACATGCTCGACATCATTACACCCATAGTAATCAATCCGGGCACAAGGAAATCAATATACCTGGTACCTTTCATAGTGAGCGGTTTGATATTGGTTGTAGATTCCGCAACGATTGCCCTGCCTTTCGCTATAATCGAGTTAAGTCTGATAAAGGTAAGTTGTGCATCGGAATTCTGTGGGTCAAAATGATACTCAGTCTCACCATTATTTTCACGGACCACCACATTTACCGTTCCTCTTTTCAGTTGCATCAGCGCCTGGTCCCAGTTCATTTCATAGAAATAAAATATGGAGTTGCCGAGCTTGTCATTTTCCAATTTCAGTTTCCAGCGGTAAGAATCTTTGTCACCTGCCGGATTCTCCTCGCAATTGTTTTTCAGAAATGAAGCAAGGGAGTGTGTTGAATTGGCAGAAGCGCCATTTTCAGTATCGGTGATAACTGCGACCTTACGCACAACATCAGCTTTCTTTGTAAAAGCTAGTCCCAGTCCCAAAGACATTAAGATTGGGAAAAGAATTCCCCAGAAAAGTACACCGGGTTCCCTGATGATTTCCTTGAAAAGTGCCCTGATCAGAAGCCATAACTGTCTATATTGAAGCCATTTAATCATTTATCTTTCTTCCTGTTAATTCAACGAAAAGATCGTCAAGTGTTTTTCGCCTGCATTCCATGTGTTTAAGGCTGACGTTTTTTGATTTAAGGAACAATAGAAAAACAGGCAGATCATTTTCAAAATCAGCAATTGTAATGTATGCCCTGTCTCCGTTACCTGCAGATTGGATTTTAAACGGGGATTCAGAAGAATTCAGAAGCTCAGTTGGCAATCCATGATCGGAGGAGAATTCAACAACTTTTTCACTGCTATCTTCCTCAATAAGCTGGTCCATAGTACCTTCCCTTAGTATGACACCATTATGCATTATAACTATATATTCACAAAGGATTTCTGCCTCGTCCATATAATGCGTGGTAAGTATCATCGATGTCTCTGATTTCTCTTTCAGCCTGAGCAGTATTTCCCATATCTCGTGCCGGGCATTGGGATCGAGACCTGTTGTGGGTTCATCGAGTAAAAGAATTGAAGGTTTGTTTATCAGGGCAATCCCGAGTGCAAGCCGCTGTCTTTGTCCACCGGAAAGGTTTACTACATATGACTTTCTTTTTTCTTCAAGCCCGATAAGGTCTATTACTTCATTAACCCGCTCATTGCCAAGCTCAAAAAAACCTGCAAAAAGCTGAAGGGTCTCCGATACCCTTAACTTGTCGATAAACCTTGTTTCCTGAAGAGATATCCCGATCATTTTATGAATCTCATTTTCATTGCCCTTCCACTTTAATCCGGTAATAAGAATTTCTCCCCTGTCGGGCTTCTGGATTCCCTCGATCATCTCGACAAGTGTTGTCTTGCCCGCTCCGTTTGGTCCTAAAAGAGCAACAAACTGGCCTTTATTAATTTTCAGACTGATATCTTTTACAGCATGAACTGTTTTAAAAGATTTACTGACATTCTTAACCTCTATTACCGGAGATATCATTAAGATGGATTTTGAAAATGTGTTCGGGTGTATAACAATGAGGCCTTTAAAAAGTTAAATTTTCAGGTGCCACTAAATTAGCTAAAATGTCTGAAGAGTAGCATCTTATTATGTTGTTAATCATTTCACAGTATGACCAAAACCTATTGACTTTTAAAAGAAATTCAATTAACTTTAAAAAAAAATGAGTGAATTGAAAGCTTTTATTCCGGTAATTATCTTTGTTTTAGTTACGGGATGTCCTTCTTCAAAGACCGGAAAAGATTCAGTTTCCCAACAGAAGGAGGTTAAAGGTGATTTACAGGGTCTGATAACGATTAGCGGTGCTTATGCACTTTATCCCCTGATCCTTAAGATGGCTGAAGACTTTATGGCGCTGCATCAGGGGGTTAAAATTGAAGTGTCCCGGACCGGAACAGGTGAAGGGATCACATCTCTGGTTGCCGGTAAAACCCAACTGGCCATGATATCAAGACCTCTGAATGATGATGAAATAAATGAAGGAATCTGGACTATACCTATCGCCAAGGATGGCGTTGCCCCAATCGTGAATCAAAAAAATCCATATCTCGAAAAACTGATAAACCAGGGCATAAACCCGGAAGAGTTCATGCGATTATTTACTTCCGGCAAGCAAATGACCTGGGGAGATATTTTAGGGACGAAAGCCAGCGATAAAGTCGTCGTGTATACAAGAGCTGACGAATCGGGCGCAGCTGATGTCTGGGCAAATTTCCTCTATAAAAAAAGATCTGACCTGAAGGGAATAGGAGTAACCGGAGATGATGAAATGATAACGAGCATCCAGCAAAATCCGCTGGCTATCGGTTTTTGTAATTTTTCATATGCGTTCAATCCCGCTACCGGAGAGAGAATTAAAGATATCCAGATAATACCCACAGACCTCGATTTTGACAATACCATTGAAAGGAAGGAAATACCCTTCGTTAACCTTGAACAGGCCCACCGGAGCCTCTGGCTTGGATTTTACCCCGATGACCTTTGCAGGGAACTTCTAATCGGGTCAAAGGGCAAGCCAGCCGACCCTGCAATAATAGAATTTCTCTACTATATCCTTGGCGATGGACAAACCAATGTTAAGAAAAGTGGTTTCTGTCCTCTGAATAACGTCTATATCAATTATGCTTTAGAACATTTAGAGTAAAACAAGGGATAAAAGAAGGCGAAGGAGGGGAGAGAATTGCCTGCCGGCAATCAACTCGATTTCCTGTTGAAGGTTGAAAATGGTTATTTGAAGAGGGCCGGATCCGTTGATCTGACATTATTTACAAATGCTACTACAAAAGCATCCGGAAAACCTTCCTGTTTTAATGCCCTCTGAAGTATTATCGCGGGATTGCGTGTACTGAATTCACCTGCACACGACCTGTAAGCTCCCTTATACAGATACTCAAATGTCTTGTACTTTTTTCCTCCGACAGTGATCTCATAGCTGCCTTTTGACTTTGAAGTTGACGTAAACTGAACCCTGTAAACCACAGTACTTTTTGTTGCAGATGGCTGAGTAACAGGTGTTTTGGACGGTGTTTGTACAGTTTCCTGTTGCTTCTGGGTTTGTGCAGGCTTGCTAATTGGTTTTGTTGCCGGGGGTGTTTTTTCAACAACTGTCTTTTTTTCAGGCTGTATGGCAGGTTGGACCTGCTGGCTGACCTGTTGGTCAACCTTTGCAGCTGTAGTTAAGACCGGGGCTGACGGGGCTGGTACCAGATTCCCCATGGCAATATATTTAAATGCGTTTGAGAGATTTGTTAATTTACTAACAGCAGTCTGATCTTTGAATGTCACCCTGTAAAGTTGCAATGGCCCTTTTCCCGACTTCATCCTCCGTGTAAAAAATACAGATCTGCCATCGTTGCGGTCCATTGTAAATGCAATTTCATCATTTTCGGAATTGATCTTATCCGTCAGGTTAAACGGTTTTTCCCAGCCTTTCCCGTTGTATTTGCTGAAATAAATATCAGAGCCGCCTAATCCAGGCAGACCATTTGAAGAGAAGAAAAGGTTATTTTCTTTATCGAGAAACGGGGAAAACTCATCACCTGTCGTATTAATTTCAGTGCCGGCGTTTTCGGGGGTTGACCAGTCCGAACCATCGCTATGTGCAACGAAGATATCGAGTCCGCCAACTGATCCCTGCCTGTTACTTGCGAACACCATCATCTGTCCGTCAGCTGAAAGGGAAGGATGCAGATATGTCGATTTGTCACTGCACATCCTTATCGGTTCGATGCCGCTCACCCAATCCATCTTTCCACCCCTGGATGCCTGATATCTTGCCCGGTATATTTTTTCAGGACTCTTTGCTGAGATCTTCTTTGTAAAATACATTACCGTGAAGTCGCTATTGAAGGTCATGTCTTCGCATGGACCTTCAAATGGGGACGAGAGGGAGAATGGAACATGATTTCCGGGAACTGTATCTTTATAACTGACATAATATGCATCTGCCCGTCCGAAAGAAGCATGATTTGGCAGCATTTTTCCTTCCTTCACAGAGGTTGAGAGGAAGATTATTCCGTCGCTGTAGAACTGAACTCCGGTCGACGGAGGCATAATATTAAGCCTGAAGGGTTCAACTTTCAGGAGTGTGTTTTTATTCAGCGAATCTGTGCTCTGAACCTGTGTGACCCCTGATATGGATCGGACCATAATGCACAGAACAATTAATATATTAAGAAATCTTTTCATATTATGAAAAAAGTCTGTTTACCAGTGCCACGATTTGGTATAGCCTGACCTGTTACGTGAAAAATTAATTCCAAGGGCTATTTCTGTTGTCGGAGTCTTTTGAAAGTACGGGGAAGCTTTTGGCAACGCAAAAAAGGTTCCAATGTAAAATCTGGGATAGCGGTACTGGAAAAAGAATGAAACTTTGTTATAATCGTTAAAGTAGGTGCCAAGACAGAAATTTCCGGCATATAACTTTAAAACAGGTTCAATGCTCTTTTTCAGATCAAAGGAAAGGGAATCGTCTGTTAGTATCATAACCGAAGGTTCCAGAACAATATTCAAAGATCGGCTCAGGACAAATTTATACCCGGCGGTAAAATTGTATTGCCGTGTAACGGGAACCCGATAGTTAATAATAGCGTCAGTATCTTTTGGTGCTCCAAGAAAATTAGTAACGGAGAAACCTGTAAAAAAAGACGGACTATAAAGGTAAAGGCCGATGTCGACATTAGGAAAATAGTACTCTTTGGCAGGAATATCAAGCTCCGTATTCCTGTTACGGTAATGATACAAGCCCTTCGCAGAGGCGCCGAATGAAAGGAATGCAAGAGATTCCTTATTCAATGGGATGTGCCAGGCAAGGGCAATACTCCCGCCTGAGGTATGAGCTGAGTCGCCTGCATTAAAATCGTTAAATGCTGAGGCCCCGATGCCGACATTTGTGAAAGAGTCTGCTGACTTTGACTGGTAATAGTTCAAACCTTTTTTTGCTATTCTGCTGTTCCCGCTAACGATCTGGGAATATGATCCGCCGTTAAAGCCAACAATAACATCTGTTGATAGAAAATCCTTGCTGCCCGCTATTGCAGGGTTTAAGAGAAACGGACTGAAGATCCTGTACGAGATAGGATTAAACGGCATCTGCTGCCCAAAGGAGTTATAGCATAAAAAAAGTAAAAGAAGGACCGGTAGAAACTTCTTATCTAATGACATAAAGTATTGGGATCAAAATTATAGCCTCACTTTTTTTGTAATACATTATTGCAAAGTTATAAACTAATTGCCGAAGATCACTAAATAAAACGTAAGAAGATTCTGCCTTTCCATAATGGTCAGATTCAATAACTCACGGAATACTTCAGACGACTAAAAAACTCAAGTTGCTGGTTTCTGGTTGCTTGTTACTGGTTAGTTGCTGATTAATAATGTAATATGCAATTTCATAATGAATTTTCCAGAGGGTAGTCAGCCATATCAAAATGCTCATTATCAACCAACCAGCAACCAGTAACCCGTAACTGGCAACCCAGGTTAAATTTCTATTTTTTGAACCAGCTTTCGACAACCTGCGGGCTTAAGCCATTCAATCCCAGCTTATTCTTTTTGTTGAAGCCATTCAGATCATTGGCGAGTCTGGCAGGTTTTTCGACATCCTTCAGCTTTGTAATGGTTGTAAATCCGAGTTTCTTCAGAGGTTCAATCCATTCTTCAGGAATTCCAAGTTCAAGATACTCTTCCTTTTGACTCTCAGATTTTGCCTTCGGGGTTTCAGGTTTCATCTGGGGAAATAAAAGTACATCCTGTATCGACGGCTGGTTGGTAAGAAGCATTGTCAGCCTGTCGATGCCGATCCCCATTCCCGAGGTAGGAGGCATCCCATATTCAAGAGCCCTCACAAAGTCAAGGTCAATGAACATAGCTTCATCATCGCCCTTTTCGGACAAACGCAACTGTTCCTGGAATCTCTCAAGCTGATCGACAGGATCATTAAGCTCCGAATATGCATTTGCAATCTCCTTTCCGTTTATCATTAATTCAAACCTCTCGGTAAGCCCTTGTTTACTGCGGTGCATTTTCGTCAGCGGAGAGGTTTCGGCCGGATAGTCGATTATGAATGTAGGCTGGATATAATTATGCTCGCATTTTTCTCCGAAAAGTGCATCAATAAGTTTCCCCTTACCCATTTCCGGTGCATTTGGGACATTAAGATCATCGCATACTTTTCTGATGGCCTCTTCATCCATTCCCGAAATATCAATTCCGGTGTTTTCTTTTATGGCATCAAGCATGCTGATCCTTTTATACGGGGGATTCAGATTGATGACGATGTCGCCATAAACTATTTCTGTTTTATTATGGAGATCAAGCGCTTCTTTTTTGATTATTTCCTCGGTGAAGTTCATCATCCAGTTATAATCTTTATAGGCAATATAGATCTCCATCACTGTAAATTCAGGATTATGTGTACGGTCCATGCCCTCATTCCTGAAATCCTTCGCAAATTCATACACGCCTTCAAAGCCTCCTACAATAAGCCTCTTAAGATAAAGCTCATTTGCAATCCTGAGATAAAGAGGCATGTCGAGTGTATTGTGATGAGTTACAAAAGGCCTTGCCGATGCTCCGCCGGGGATTGGCTGAAGTACCGGTGTTTCGACCTCAAGATATCCCTTTGAGTTGAAGAGCTCACGCATCGACTGGATTACCCTCGTTCTCATGCGAAAAACCTCACGGACCTGGGGATTCACTATAAGATCAACATAGCGCTGACGGTACCTCATTTCGGGATCCGTAAATGCATCATATAGCACTCCGTCTTTTTCCTTTACAACAGGCAGGGGCCTTAACGACTTGCTGAGCAATGTATATTCATTGACATGTACGGTTATCTCACCCGTCTGAGTCCTGAAAGTATGACCCTTAACTCCGATTATATCTCCGATATCCAGAAGACGCTTAAATACAGTATTATAAAGAGTTTTGTCTTCGCCCGGGCAAATGTCATCCCTTCTGAGGTATATCTGTATCCTTCCCGATGAATCCATCAGCTCAGCAAATGATGCATTTCCCATTATCCGCCGGCTCATTATCCTGCCGGCCAGACAGACCCCCTGAAAATTGTTTTTCTCGGGAGAATAGTTTTCCTGAATGTCCCTGGCGAATACATTTGTCTTATATTCAGCTGCAGGATAAGGGTTTATGCCAAGCTTTTTCAATTCTTCAAGAGAATCCCTTCTTATCTGCTCCTGTTCACTTAATGCCATTTTGCCGGTCGCTTATATAATTTGTGCAAATATAAATAAATCCCGGTAGCCCCCCGGTTAAGATTTTGAATGTTTTAGCGAGCAGATATTATCGTAAAATCTTTCCCGTATAATCCTGGTCACCGGACCCGGTTTCCCGTTTCCTACAACCTGATCGCCAAGTTTAATAACAGGTGTTACTTCACCCGATGTATTTGATATAAAAACTTCGCTGACACCTGGGAGCATCTTTTCCCCGACAGCCTGCTCTTTTACCGGGATCCCTGCTAAACGGGCGATGCGGATAATATTCTTCCTGGTAACGCCTGATAGCACATAATCCGATTCGGGATGAGTGTACAGAACACCATTAATTACGAAGAAAATATTTGAGTGTGAGCATTCGGTTATATTGCCGTTCCTCACAAATGCGCATTCGAAAAATCCCCTGTCAAGTGCATCCTGGAAACAAAGGGTATTAGGGAGCAGTGCAACCGACTTAATATCGCATCTTCCCCATCTTATGTCTTCCTTCAGCATAACTCCTATTCCTGATTCTTTCCCTTCATTTTCGGGCACAAAATCCCTGGCAAAGGCATATACTGTGGGTTCGGAGGGAGGAGAAGGGAATGCATGTGTGCGCCTGGCAGCTCCTCTTGTTACCTGAAGGTATACGAGAGCTGAGGATCTGTCAAGGTTATTCTTACGTATGAGTTCTGATGCAATATCAGGAAAAGTGTCTTTCCCCGGCCAGCTTATACGGACTTCTCCAAGACTCCTTCCGAGCCTCTCCATATGGCTTTCCATATCGAAAAAGAAACCCTCATACCATCTGACAACTTCATATATACCTTCAGCAAAAAGAAAACCCCGGTCGTCAGGACTTATCCTGATTTCCTCCCTGGGGATAAAATTCCCGTTAAAAAAGGCAATTTCCATAGATGATATTATAAAGCTTTAAGTAACAACGGCACCCTGACCAAAATGTTCAGGATGAGTGAGGTTCAACTATTTCTGTTTTGAAATCCACAGCTTCCCGGGCTTCTTCGGGGGATGAGGTATTACCGCACGCAGCCTGAACAAAAAGCGAAGCTCCAAGCACTGTGGTTTCCTTATGGTCGATTATTCTTATTGGAACACCTGTATAATCTGCTCTTAAACTGTTCCAAAGCCTGTTTTTTGACCCGCCTCCAACGCACAGTATGCTCTCTGTCACGAAACCGCCGGCATTCTCAAGGGCTTTTTTACCCTTGACAAGCCTCTCTGCCAGAGCTTCAAGTATAGCCCTGTAAATATCATCACGGGTTGTCTCCAGCGTAAGGCCGTGTATTTCACCTCCTTGCCTGCCCCTTTGTAATTCCTCATAGAATCCGGGGAACACCCTCACGCCATTGCTTCCGGGTTTAACACTTTCCGCACCCGATATCATTGTCTCATAAGCATCGCTCGTGAGATCATTAAAGAGGGTTTTTCTTGCCCATTCAATAATGCCTGATGCTATCCACTGATTGCCAATATTATATAATCCTGGTCTTGCATCAAATTCGGTTGTGATGCCCAGTTCAAGTTGCTCTTTATCCGATTTAAATTCACCCGAACGGACCATGAGTATCTCCCAAGTACCTGAACTGAGAACTGGTTCATTCTTGCCGGCGCCTGATCCGAATATTGCAAACTGGGTGTCATGTCCGCTCAGGACCACAGGAACATTTTTTGGGATAGATGTTGCAATGGAAGCTTCAGAGGTCAGGGTACCGGCAATGGTCCCAGGTTCAGAAAGAGGCCCCATCTTCCCGATCGGGAAACCTGTCCTCTTGAATATGTTTTCTGAAAATCCGCGGGCTGCAAGACTTGTAAGCATCGAAGTTCCTGCCATTGTCGTATCATTAATCATTTCACCTGTGAGGAAGAAGGTGAAGATCGATGGCATGAATAAAAACCGGTGACTCTCCTCAGTAAGTTCGGGCCTGTTTTCAAGAAACCAGATCAGCTTGTTTATCGTATTGAAGTTGAATGGAAGCACACCGTTCTCGCTGTAAAGCTCAGCAAGGGGTATATATTTTTCAATATCGGCCATTATCCTGTTTGTCCTTTCACATTGCCAGGAAATTACAGGATAAAGCATTGTTCCGTTCTTATCGAAAAGAGTACCGTCAACTCCGAAAGTTGTCACGGTAACTCCTGCAATACTCTCAGGTTTGATCTGGCTTACGACCTTTTGGGAAGCGAGGCACATCTTGTTCCAGATCTCATGTACATCCCATATCCTGTAAAAAGGATAGAACGGATCGGGCCTCGTATTATTCGGATACGATTCTGAGGCGAGTATCTCACCTTTGCTGTTTATAGCAACTGCTCTGACATTGGTCGCACCGCAATCAAAGACTATTACAACATCACCTGCTGCCATTGAAATCGGTTAATTTGAAAATCAGGCTCCCTTCAATAAGGACATTGTTGCCCCGGCTGCAAATAGAGCGACGATATAGATTGACAGCACGATGATAACCATTATCCCTATATAAGTAAAATATATCCTCAGGTTTTTAAATGCTTTCTCAAGCTTCATTTTGTCGAGATTCTGAACGGCATCGCGGATGTTCTTTGAGAACCTGAACAGGTACAGTACCGGAAAGAAATAGATAGCTGCAATTACGATAAACATGACAACCATCAGTGATTCCGGAACTCCAAGACTTACTTCCTTCGATTTAAATGCATTGAGAAAAGTACTTGTCACCAGACCGACAACTATAAGCAGGCCAAGGAAAATAAAGCCGAGCACTGAAAGGAACATTGTCCATTTTCTGGTGGCATTCAGATTTTTAACGCTCTCGGGTCCTATCTCCAGTTTCCTTTCTTCGGAAGGAGTTTCCATAATAATCGGGTATTATTTATTAAGTTATCACCCCCTTCCCCCTGAAGGAGGTTTTGAAAGTTCCGCCCGGGCGGAATTCAGGGGTTTATTATTTATAAAGTGCACCATAAGCCTTACAAGCCCTGTAATCAGCACCTTCCTTATCCATACCGAATGCATTCCATGAGCTCGGCCGGAACAGGTCTTCCTCAGGAACATTATGCATGCAAACAGGCATCCTCAGTATAGAAGCCAGTGTTATAAGATCGGCTCCGATATGTCCATAGCTGGCTGAGGAATGGTTTGCCCCCCAGTTGGCCATCACCGAGTATACATCTGAAAACGCTCCCTTTCCTGTAAGTCTGGGAGAAAACCATGTTGTTGGCCATCCCGGATCGGTTCTGTTGGTGAGGATCTTATTCATCTTATCAGGGATATCAACTGTCCAGCCTTCTGCAAGCTGCAGGACCGGTCCCAGACCTTTCACAAGGTTTACCCTCGAAATGGTAACCGGCATTACAACTTCAGTCGTGAATTGAGAAGAGAATCCGCCTCCCCGGAAATAACCTGTGTTGCCCGGCGACCATTTTGTTGCTTTGAGGCATTCCGAAGCGTCCTTCGCGGTAATATCCCAGAAGGGTTTGATGCATGGATTCCCATCGCTTGTTTCCCTGCCGGAGAAGTCGAGTGCTGAAGCCCCTGAGTTTATCAGGTGTATAATTCCATTTGCGGCAAGTCCTTCAGGTTTGATCTTTGTTACCCTTTTTATTGCAGCAGGACTCCAGTATGTCCGGATATCAGAAAACATTTGCACAGTGTTTGTAAGAAGGTATCCGAACAGCATTGGAACTCCGTTCATGGCATCATTTTCAGTAGCAACAAGATATGGAGGTCTTATCCCGTTCCAGTCGAATGATGAGTTTAAAATTGCTTCCAGAAAATCTCCGTTTGGCATGTGATCGGTCCAATGACGCTGACCCTGAAATCCTGCAAGGATTGCATTGTGACCAAGTGACTCTTCTCCGAATCCAAGCTTTTTGAGCTCCGGATTGCCAACCATCAGGTCACGGGCAATAAGGGCCATCTTAACTACAATCTCCCACTCTTTGTCCTTCCTGGCCCTCGATGAAGGTTTTGCATTAAGATCTTTTCCTTCGATGCAATATTTTTTAGTCCAGCTTATTGCTTTTTTATATTCATCCCTGTCATAAATCTCCTCATTCAGTCTTCTTGTAAATTCACTCAAATCGACATATTCATTGCGCATCCCGAGATATTCCTGGAAGAAGTCTTCCCTTACTATCGACCCGGCGATACCCATAGAAACAGATCCCATCGACAGGTAGGATTTTCCTTTCATAATGGCTGCTGGTAAGGCAGCGCGAACGAACCTTAGTATCTTCACACTGACGTCATCCGGAATGGTTTTGTCGCCGCTGTCCTGCACATCATGACCATAAATACTGAACGCAGGCAGACCTTTCATTGTGTGACCCGCCAGGGCGGCGGCAAGATAAACGGCCCCGGGTCTCTCCGTGCCGTTAAATCCCCAGATTGCTTTTGGAATATCAGTGCTCATATCGATAGTTTCGCTGCCATAGCACCAGCACGGTGATACAGTCAGGCTGACTCCTACACCTGTTTTCTTAAATTTCTCAGCGCATAACGCCGCTTCAGCAACCCCTCCGATACATGTATCAGCGATGACGCACTCCACAGGTTTCCCGTCAGGATATCTCAGGTTTTTTGTTATAAGGTCAGCGGCATTCCGGGCCATGTTCATTGTCTGTTTTTCAAGTGACTCCCTTACACCTCTCTCACGCCCATCAATTGCAGGGCGGATGCCTACTTTGGGAAATTCACCTATAACTGTCTGGTAGTTCTTGTTGAGCTTAAATTCTTTGTCAGCCATATTGTAATTGTTTTGTAAGTTTCATTTGGTTTTTGCCATTTAACAAATATAGGATTTTTTATTTTCGTAGCTTTGTAGGTTCATAAAAATCACGGATGAAAACGGGAAGACGCTTACCAGTCTGGCTTAAAATGCAGAGGGCAAGCGGGGAAAACTATACAATGGTTAAGAGGCTTGTGCACGATCACAACCTGCATACGATCTGTACAAGCGGCAATTGCCCCAACATCGGGGAATGCTGGAATGCAGGCACTGCCACATTCATGATCCTTGGCGACATCTGTACGAGGGCATGTAAATTTTGTGCCACCACAACGGGTAAGCCATTTCCACCTGACCCTGAAGAACCGGATCGCCTTGCAGAATCGGTGAGGATACTCAGGCTTAAACACTGTGTTATAACATCTGTCGACAGGGATGACCTTCCCGACGGAGGAGCGGAATTCTGGGCTATGACAATAAAACGTATGAAAGAGATCAATCCCGGAACAACAATCGAAACATTGATTCCTGATTTTGAAGGGAAGCCGGAATATATAAAAAAGATAGTTGATGCCGGACCCGAAGTGATATCTCATAATATTGAAACTGTAAGACGTCTTACCCCTGTCATAAGAACAAAAGCAAAGTATGAGACCAGCCTGAGAGTTCTAAGGTATATCGCTGAAAACGGAAAAACTGCAAAATCGGGATTCATGCTCGGTTTAGGGGAAACCGTTGATGAAGTACATGAAACCATGCTTGATATTCTGAATACGGGATGTAAAATACTTACAGTCGGACAATATCTCCAACCGGGCTTAAAACACATGGAAGTTGTAAGCTATTTAGCGCCTGAACAATTTGAAGAACACAAAGAAATCGCCCTTCAAATGGGATTTAATATAGTGGAAAGCAACCCATTGGTCCGCTCTTCTTTTCATGCTGAAAAACACATAGTCGGAGGATAAAAATTGTTATATTGTAAAAAATAAAAGTAAATTTTAAAAATTGAGCTATAGTGTTGTATATCAGGATATAGGTTTAAAGGATTACAAGACAGCCTGGGAATTTCAGGAAGAGTTCTTTAAAAAACTCGTCGATGGTAAGGTTAAGATGAACAGGGATAAATATCCGGGCGAAATTTATGATGCCGGAACTCTGATCATGGTTGAACATCCACATGTGTACACTCTCGGTAAAAGCGGATCGGAAAATAATCTCCTCATCGATTTTATCCAGCTTCAGGCGAAAGATGCCACTTTTTACAGGACCGACAGGGGAGGTGACATCACCTATCATGGACCGGGACAAATTGTGGGATACCCGGTTTTTGACCTTGAAAGAATAAAAATAAGTCTGAGAGAATATATTCATGGGCTTGAAGAAGCCGTTATTATTACGATCTCCGGATTGGGACTTAAAGGATCAAGACTTGATGGCGCTACAGGCGTATGGCTTGATGCGGGAATTCCGGGGAAAGCGCGAAAGATTTGCGCAATCGGTGTGAAAGCAAGCAGATACGTTACAATGCACGGTTTTGCTTTTAATGTCAATACCGATCTGGGATATTTTAATTATATAAATCCTTGCGGATTTACTGATAAGGGAGTGACTTCACTTCAAAAAGAACTAGGTGTCAGGCAGGACTTTGAGGAAATAAAATTGCAGGTTAAAAATAACCTCAGGGAGGTTTTCGATCTGCAATGGGTAAACTGAGACAGGCATGGAAAAGAGATGGATGATTAAGGAAAGGGGCGATTACGCTGTGGTCAGGCAACTTGCCGGTGCTCTTGGAGTGTCAGAAGCCCTGGCTAATCTGATGGTGCAGAGGAATATAACTACCATTGATGAAGCCGGGTCGTTTTTTGAACCTGACCTTGGTTATCTTCATGATCCGTTCCTGATGAAGGATATGAATATCGCAGTGGAAAGGGTGTCGACAGCAATCAAGAAAAATGAGAAGATACTCGTGTACGGCGATTATGACGTCGACGGTACAACAGCTGTAGCGCTGATGTATTCTTTTCTTAAGGAACAGTTTTCAAATGTTGAGTATTATATCCCCGACAGGTACAAGGAAGGATACGGCGTTTCATTGCAGGGAATAGATTTTGCATATCAGAATAACTGCAAGCTTGTTATCACTCTTGATTGCGGCATAAAGGCGGTTGAAAAAGTGAAGTATGCCAGGATGAAAGGACTCGACGTTATTATCTGCGATCATCACTATCCGGGTGATGAAATTCCAAAGGCAGTTGCCGTTCTTGATCCTAAACAACCTTCATGCAGTTATCCCTATAAAGAGCTTTCAGGATGCGGCGTGGGATTTAAACTTATTCAGGCTTATTCAAGGATCCACGGAATGCCATTTTCCAGTATTGCACATTACCTTGACCTTGTTGCAGTCAGCATTGCCTCGGACATTGTACCTCTGACCGGTGAGAACAGGGTGCTTGCTTATTACGGATTGAAGCGGCTCAATGAATCCCCGCGGATGGGCCTTAAGGAAATTGTCAGGGAAGCAGAGATATGCAGACCTCTTACCATTGAGGATGTTGTTTTCAAGATCGGTCCAAGGATCAATGCAGCCGGCAGGATGGAAGCCGGCAGCAAAGCCGTTGAACTTCTTATCTCAAGCGATACAAAGCTTGCAACGGGTATCAGCAGGGAGATCAATAATTTCAACATCGAACGGAGGACCGTCGACCGTAACATAACTACAGAAGCTATGCGGATGATCTCCGAGGACGAGAGGACTGTCAACGCAAGAACTACAGTTCTTTATAACCCATCATGGAAAAAAGGTGTTATCGGAATTGTGGCATCACGGCTCATTGAAACATATTACCGCCCAACAGTCATTCTTACGGAATCAAACGGATTTGCAACAGGTTCGGCACGATCAGTCCAGGGATATGACCTTTATCAGGCAATAGAAGCCTGCGCCGATTTGCTTGAAAGTTTCGGCGGCCATATGTTCGCCGCCGGTCTCACCCTTAAGAAAGAGAACATAACAGCCTTTAAAGAGAGGTTCGAGCAGTTCGTAAACAGCACTATTACCGAGGAACAGCTTGTACCCAGGGTTTTCGTTGATTGTGAGCTTTCATTTTCAGAGATCAATATTGACTTCTTTAATATACTGAGCAAATTTCAGCCTTTCGGACCTGAAAACATGTCGCCGGTTTTTGTTTCACGTAATGTTACAGATTCAGGTTCAGGAAAAATGGTAGGATCGAGTGGCGAGCACCTCAGGCTCGACTTACGCCAGGCAACCTCTGGTCAGGCAACCTTTCCGGCAATTGCCTTCAGCCAGGCCGACCATTTTGAATACATACGGAAAGGTCAACCGGTCGATATCTGCTATTCTATTGAGATGAATGAATTCAGGGGAAATAAGAACCTTCAGCTTAACATAAAAGATATCAAGATCCCATAAATAGCCTGAGGTCGGTTGCTGTTTAAAACCATAATCTGAGTTGCACCTTCAACTCTTCCGTCCCCGATCTTCCTTCAGGTTCCTTCTGCAGTTCTGAAATAGCATATTTAACCCTTAATTCGGCATATTTGCTGCACGTCCATTCGGCCATTAAATAACTGCGGCTTCCGGTGCCTGATAAAGCGGGGATGCTGAAATTGTTAAGCAGGTCGTTTTCATATGTGTATAGTCTTGAATCCCAATCATCGGTACGATAAATACAATATCTGAACCATAGTGACAATGGGATATTTACAAATCTGTAATTGATATCCTGAAGCATCAGGATTCCGGTACTTCCGGCAGGCCGGGTGAGTCTGTAATCAATTCTGGTTCCAAAAGTTACCTGGTTGCTAAATGAATATTTAATTGTTCCTTTCAACGACCTGCTTACAATTTCAGTTTGTTTTCTTATCCCGGCGGACTCCGGGTCGTTCAGCATTGAATACCGGTAACCCCATGAGGCTTCAATAGTTAATTTCTCCGTTGGCAGGTATTTTACCCTGATCTCACTGCTTTTCGCCATCGAAGGGGCGCTGCATCTGTATTTCAGCCAGGGATAATACCGCAGGTCACATCCGCCGCTTACGAAAAGGTGTTTTGCCGCTTCAAATGTGAAATTCCCGAAAATTCCCCTGACATTATCACCCGATGAACTGCTGAAGGGTCCCTTTCCGTGGAAAGTAGTGTAGCCAGGATTATAATTCCTGTACAATATATTGATGTTAAGTCTGTCCGAGGGGCGGAAAGCGACTCCCTGGACAAGAGCAAGTTTCTTATTCGCATCGGACGAAGCTTCACCGAAGAAGATCATTTTACCATGAACCAATTTGTAATAAGCTGATGCTGTATTATTCATATCGCCTTTAAAATCATACACATCCTCCGGATTAAGACTCCCTGAACCAACAGGGAACGATAGCCTTACACCCGTCCATAACAGTCCGACAGTGAGGTTATTAAAATTGTACGAAATGCAGGCTCCGTAACTATTCTCAGTTACAATATCTTTTTTTCCGAGAAGTGAAAGTGTGTTATGCAATCCTCCGCGATAAATTGTTTCAATATTAACATCCGTCTGAATGCCTGAGGAATCGAGTGTTGCGTCTATTTTATTCAGGGAATAGAATAAAGATATCCCTGCTTTTTTGACCTGAAACCGGATTGCCAAACCTCTGAAAAAGTTGTTCTCATCTGTAGAGCTGTATGGTTTTATATCGTCGCCACCTGACAGGTAGCCTGATGATGTAAGAGATAAGCCGCTTCTCAGACCAGTGTTTAATCCTGTTCCCAGACCAAAGCGTCCTCCGTAATCACCGGCTATTATCTTTCTGATTATCCCGTTCCCGCTCCAGGAAATATTGGCGGAGAAAAAGTCGGGCAGGGGAGGCTTTCCTGTAAGGAATTTTTCGCCATTATCTTTTTCGGCAGTAACTCCTCCTGAGAATTTCCCGGCTGTGAATTTATATTTGGTGAGCAATTTAAAAGGAGACCCTAAAGCTGATGCCGTTGAGGACGGGTACTTTGCTGAGAAATTGGTGAGAAGCGTGTTCCCGATATGTTTCGGGAGAGCTACGGGCTCATTGGCTGGTTGGATGGTTATGAACGGCAGTATCATTTCAGCAAGTTCTCTGTCGAAACCGGGGATATTTGCGATTTCAAAGGCTGAGACTATGCTACCTGAAGTGCGGACATAATCTGCAAGGGCTTTTATCTGGAAGTCGGTGAGGAAAAAGAGGCGGGAGAGTTCGGTTTCGTCGGGGGAGTTAAGATTGACGGGTTTCTCGGAGAGGTCGTACAGCTTTTCGAGGTATAGCCCGGCTGCTTCCGGGTCGGCTTCATCGTCGGCAAGCTCCTCGGATATTGAAATTATCTTTTCTGAGAGCTGGACTTCCTGAGACATTAAATTTTTAGCCAGTAAAACGAATATAATCAGAAAGAACATTTTGTTGAAGGATAAAGTTTCCTTTTTAACCGCAAAGAGCGCAAAGGTTTTCGCAAAGTTCGCTAAGTAAGATGTAAATAAAAGAAAATAAGGGACTTGAATCATTTGATACTTATATTTGGTTTACCAACCTTCTAATACCTTCCTTTAATAATGACACATTAAAGTTTATTATCAGTCCAAGTTTGTAATTACCCAATTTCATATAAGTCAAAGTTTGGGCAAGATGGACATCATTAATAGATTCAATACTTTTTACTTCTATAACTACTTTATTCTCAACAAGAATATCTATCCTGTATCCGCATTCGAGCCTTACCTCCTTATATACTAATGGCATAGGTTTTTCTTTTTCAACACTGTATCCTTCTTTTTTAAGGTTATAATAGAGACATTCTTTGTACGAACTCTCAAGTAATCCGGGGCCTAAAGATTTATGGATCTCGATTGCTAATCCGATTATCTTCTTTGAAATTTCATTCTCATTCATACCTATTTGACTTGAATTATGCGTAATATTTTCTTTGTGTCCTTTGCGACTTCTTTGCGCTCTTTGCGGTTAATGGCTTTCCTATTCATATGTTACCGGATTTTAAAGATCATAGATGCTGAAGAAGTAACACCCAGTCGTTCATGAGTCAGAAACCCGAAGTCAATCGTTACAACTTTCAGATTATACCCGAACCCGAAGCTGAACGAAGTGTTCTCACTGCTGAACCCCCCTCTGATCCTGAAATTCTTTCCCGTTTCATATTCCACCCCGGTTTTCAGCATCAGTTTCCTCCCTGTGCTCATCTCCACCTCCGCCGCAGCAAAGAGCGATTCGCTCAGTTTAATCCCGGCTCCTGCCCTTATCGTTGAAGGAAGATAACTTTTTCTTAATGAGCCGGGTACCGGATTGAAAAGATGTAACCCGATCCTGATTTTATCATTCGGCATAATGAGTACCCCCGCTTCGAAAGTGACCGAATTCCTGTTTGAGTATTCTCCGGTTGTTTTTTCTCCGAAATAGTCGATCTGAACCCCTGCTGATATTCTCTCCGAGAGATTCATCCCACAGGCAAGCCCAGCTGAATGCCTCATAAAATCCCTGTAACCGAAGTTGCTGTAGAGCAGCCCTGCGGATGTCTTTCCGGCAGGAAATATGATTGCTGCCGTCCTGGTTCCCAGTTCGCTGATATTGAATCGGTTTTCGTAGTTAAATCCGAATGATAACGAGTTATTCTGGCCAAGAAGTGCCTGGTTATGAAAGGATGACCAGAAGCCGGATTTCATAACACATGAGTAATTCATCCCAGCTTCTGAGGCACCGGCTGAAATTAAATACGGATCACCGCCGGATGCGGATGTGAAGAGGAAAAACAGTAAAACCGAAACAGGTATTTTGTGCAGCGAGTACAAACTGTTTCAAATTATACCTCTAAGGTAAAACAATAAATTATTACAGCAATGAGGAAATGGGATTTTTTTTTACTCCAAAAATTTTACCCCCTGGAGGTTGTATTAGTTGTATTAAAAGTCCGGATTTTTAACCCCCTCGGGGGGGTTGGGGGGTCCTCTGGTTATGTAGCCCACATTGGGAAGACTCAGAATAAGCCCCCCTCCGGGGCATAGCCGTCAACTTAAGGAATAGGATACCTTATGAATCAAACTGTATGCAACTGAGTTGCAATAATTTACATTTGGCATTGTTGAAAAAGTCTTTCTTAACCGCAAAGCACGCAAAGAAGGCGCAGAGGACACTAAGTTAAAAAGTTAATAATTAGCTCTTTGCGATCTTTGCGTAAATCCTTCGCGATCTTTGCGGTTTATGGATTTAGACTTTTTAAACACCTCAAACTTATTTAATTGTATTTCTGCTAAATATAATTCTCAGTTTAAAACTGATTCTTAAGTTTTACGGCTATGCCCCACGGTTGGGGGTCTATCAGTTGGTTTTATAAGTGTACTTAACTTTTTTAAGTTGTTCGTTTGCATCCACTACCTTTTGCTTCAGACCCTCCTTGTAATGGATCATCGAATTCATTATTTCTACATTTCCCGTTCCGATGATCTGTGCAGCCAGCAAACCTGCGTTCTGTGCTGCGTTAATCCCTACAGTAGCCACAGGAATCCCCGGAGGCATCTGTAAAATTGATAGGACAGCATCCAGTCCCTCGAGGGAGGCTTTGATCGGAACCCCTATGACCGGAACCGGTGTCATCGAAGCTATAACTCCCGGAAGATGAGCAGCCATTCCGGCAGCAGCGATAATAACCTTTATCCCCCGTGAAAATGCATTTTTGGCAAATGATTCCACCTCTCCGGGAGTGCGGTGTGCCGACAGAGCGTTCATTTCGAACGGGATCCTGAAATCATTGAGCACCTCTGCTGCTTTTTCCATAACAGGCAGATCGGAGGTGCTGCCCATTATTATACTGACGATAGGGTCCATTTAAAATAATTTAATTTAACTTCCTGACTGGAACAAAAATAAGCTATTATTTTCATATTTTCGCACCGGCTTTTGCTTCAAATAATTGGCGAAATGAAAGAGGTCGTGATATTGGATAAGAAATTCAGGGAGTTTATCCCGGAACACGAAATTCAAAAGAGGATAGGAGAAATGGCATTGCAGATAAATCATGACTTTTCCGGAAAAGAAGTTGTATTCCTGGGGATACTGAACGGAGCGTTCATGTTTGCAGCTGACATTTTCAGAAAAATCGACCTCAGTGCGCGGATCTCATTTCTGAAACTTGCATCATATAGTGGTACAAGTTCATCTGGAGTTATCAGGGAACTTATCGGATGGAATGAAGATCTGAAAAAGAAATCCGTTATAATAATTGAGGATATCGTTGACACGGGCTGTACCCTCGAACATACTGTAAATAATCTGATAATAAGGGAAGTGACCGACATTAAGATCGTCTCGATGTTTCTGAAACCCTCGGTCTATAAAAAGAATATTCCGATTGATTACGTTGGCTTCGAGATCCCGAACAACTTCGTAGTGGGCTATGGACTTGATTATGAGGGCTTGGGTCGTAACCTGCCTTCAATATATTCACTTGTAATTTAACAAAATTTAATTTTCTATGTTTAATTTTTTGATTTTTGGTCCTCCGGGATCAGGCAAAGGAACACAGTCTGTAAAACTGGCTGAAAAATTCAACCTTATGCATCTATCAACAGGCGACATGTTGCGTGCTGAAATTTCTGCAGGTACAGAGTTAGGGAAAAAGATGAGCACAATAATGTCAAAAGGGGAACTGGTCCCGGATGAAGTTGTCATCGAAATGATTGCCGCTAAAATTGACAGTGCAAAAGGATTTACAGGTTTCCTTTTCGATGGTTTTCCGCGCACCGTAGCGCAGACTGCTGCCCTCGAAAAGATGCTTAATGAAAGAGATATGAAGATTGACAGTATGCTTGTTCTCGATGTCGACCATGATGAACTTGTTAAACGGTTGGTAGCAAGGGCAGAGCTCTCGGGAAGACCTGATGATAAAGATCCTGAGGTAATTGAGAACCGCATCGATGTATATAAAGCAAAGACGGAACCAATTATCGACTATTGTCGTAAAAAAGGTACTTATCAGCCTGTTAACGGCATGGGAACAATTGAGGATATTTTCGGTAGGCTTTCGGGGCTTGTAACAAAATTCATTTAACCTCTGAAGAGTAACTCCAAGCCTAATCAACCCCTAAATTCCGCTGGGGGGACTTTTAAGAAAGTGTATTAAGCCCCCCATTTGGGGGGTTGGGGGGTTGAAAATCAGGTAGCAACGAGGTTATTAAACGGAGAAATCATTAAAAGATGCCGGTATCAAATTTTGTCGATTATGTTAAGATCTACTGCAAGTCAGGTAACGGAGGAGCCGGTTCGGCTCATTTCCGGAGGGAGAAGTTTATCCCCAAGGGAGGTCCTGACGGGGGCGACGGAGGAAGAGGCGGGCATATAATTCTCCGCGGTAACAACCAGATGTGGACACTTCTTCACCTGAGATATAAACGGCATATTTTTGCGGGGAACGGAATATCGGGAGGAGGCCAGCAATCAACAGGCGCAGACGGTGATGACGTAATAATAGATGTTCCATTGGGTACTATTGCAAAAGTTGAGGATACTGACGAGGTTCTCTTTGAGATTACAAGCGATGGTGACGAGAAAATACTGGCCAGGGGAGGCCGTGGGGGTCTTGGTAACACCCATTTTAAATCGGCTACAAACCAGGCTCCCCGTTATGCACAACCCGGAGAACCGGGAATTGAAGCTTCATTTATCCTTGAGCTAAAGATACTTGCTGACGTCGGACTTGTAGGATTTCCAAATGCGGGAAAATCAACCCTGCTGTCGGTGGTCTCGGCTGCAAAACCTAAAATTGCGGATTATCCGTTTACTACCCTTGTTCCGAACCTGGGGATAGTGCCCTACAGAGATGACAAATCTTTTGTGATGGCGGATATTCCAGGGATAATTGAGGGTGCTCATGAAGGCAAGGGATTGGGAATAAGGTTTCTGCGGCATATAGAAAGAAACTCCATGCTGCTTTTTATTATTCCGGCCGATAGTAAGAATATTAAAGAGGAATTCGATGTGCTGGTGAATGAGCTGAAGATGTACAATCCCGAACTGCTGGACAAAAAGAGGATGCTTGCAATTTCCAAATCCGACATGCTTGATGAGGAACTTAAAAAGGAGATAAGAATGGATCTTCCCGACATTAATCGTGTTTTTATATCGTCAATTACCGGAGAAGGGATCAGCACTCTTAAGGATATGATCTGGAAAGACCTTAATAATTATTAACGATTATGCTCGAACATCTTGACCAGCAGTTGTTTCTCTTTCTAAACTCGCTTAATTCGCCATTCTGGGACAGGGTCATGTTTATTATCAGCACGGTGATTGTATGGGTGCCACTCTATCTTGCAATACTCATCTTCCTTGGATTCAGATTTAAAAGAAAGTTTCTGGTAATACTGGTATTTGTAATTATTGCCGTTACTCTTACAGATCAGATTGCTCTTCTTATAAAAAACGCTGTTGGCCGGTTGCGTCCCTGTCATGAGCCGGCACTGTCAGGACTTGTACATCTTGTAAATGACAGATGCGGAGGGATGTACGGGTTCGTATCATCGCACGCGGCAAATTCTTTCAATGTGGCATTGTTCAGCCTGAATTTCATTAAAAAAAGATGGTTCACAATAAGCATAATTATATGGGCTTTCGTTGTTGGCTACAGCAGGATCTATCTCGGAGTGCATTATCCGGGCGATGTTCTTTGCGGATCGCTTCTCGGGGCTTTTGTCGGTTGGAGCATGTACAGGTTTTACGAACTTACGGACAAATATATACTGATCAATAAAAAGTATTTTAACACTTAAGATAAAGCACACCCCTACCCCCCAGGAGTAGAAGGCCTCACCCCCTAAATCCCCCTCTCCCAGGAGAGAGGGGGCCGAGCGTAAAGAAATCCCACAGTGTGGGATTTTAGCGAAGGAGCCAGATTGCAGGGGAGGTATTGTGGTGGGGGATTTAGGGGGTGAGGCCGACAGCAGTGTAAACATAAAATCATGTTCCTCATCAATCTCGAATCGACCGATCCTTGTTTCAACCTTGCAGTTGATGAATTTCTTCTTAAAAACAGGAAGGATGACTTCCTGATCTTAGGAATGAATGACTCATCGGTCATCGTCGGGAAACACCAGACGGCTCACAGGGAGACTGATACAAAATTCATAACTGATCACAATATCCCGTTAGTCAGACGGATAACCGGTGGCGGGACGGTATTTCACGATAGAGGGAACATCAATTTTTCGTTCGTTATGAATAGTGAACCGGGCAATCAGGTGGATTTCAGGAAATACACCCTGCCTGTTATTGAATTTCTATCATCGATTGGCATAGAAACTAAGTTTGAGGGGAAAAGCGATCTTAAAATTGACGGATATAAAATATCGGGCAACGCCGAACACATTTACCACAACAGGATACTGCATCATGGGACACTTCTTTTTGATACCGACCTTGAAATGCTTAACGGTTCAATCAGGACGGACAAAACAAGTTATCTCACAAGGGCAGTAAGCTCCAACCCGGCTCATGTCCTTAATTTAAAAGACGTATTAAAAGACGTATTAAAAGACGTATTAAAAGACGTATTAAAAGACATATTAAAAGACGTAGATGATGCTCATGATTTCAAGTCCCTGATGATGAAGTATTTTTTGGATCATATCCGGGGGATTGAAGAAAGTGACCTTACCGGGGAGGAGATTAAAGAAGTTACATCGCTGGCTGATTCAAAGTACAGGTCATGGATATGGAACTACGGTTACGGACCCGAATATCAATTTGAAAACAGGTTTATGTTCAGGGGGGGTGAGGTAGTTTTCAGAATGTTCGTGAAAGAGGGGATCATTGTTGAATGCGAAGTTACAGGTTCCGGAGAACTCCCGGGAGCCGCGAAGAAACTGATTGGTTGCCGGCATATGCCCGAAGAAATGAGGCAAGTTCTCTTAATGGAACATATTCCGGATCTTGATGTTTATGAGCTATTTTAGGGGTAACTCTGTGTAAGTTCTTAAAAATGAAGAATATTCTAATGAATGGATGCACTTAAATCAATCATTGTCTGGATTGCCGGCTTAACTTACATGATAGTTCTATTCCCTGTAACCTTCATTATTTGGCTTATTGTCCTTCCATTCGACAGAAACAGGAAAATTATGCATTGGATGCTGACGCACCAGTCATTTATTCTGATGTCCCTGATCCCATTCTGGAAGATAAAAATTGAAGGCAGGGAAAAAGCAAAAAAAGACGCTACCTACGTTATAATTTCAAATCACCAGTCAATGCTTGACATACTGCTTGTTAACTGCTTAAGATACCGCTTCAAATGGATATCGAAGATTGAGAATATGAAAGTTCCCGTACTTGGCTGGTACCTCCGGATGGCTGACTACTTAACAGTTGACAGAGGCAATAAGGAGAGCAAGGAGGAGATGCTTGAGAATTCCGGCAGGTGCCTCATGAATGGGACTTCGTTAATGCTTTTCCCGGAAGGAACAAGATCGTTGGACAAAGAAATCGGGTTTTTCAAAAGAGGCGCCTTTCAGCTGGCCATTGAGACCGAAATGCCGATTCTTCCCGTAATAATTGACGGAACTGGCGGAGTACTGCCAAAACACGGACTTATCTTCAGCAGCGGCCATAAACTGACGATCAGGGTACTCGACCCGGTCCTGCCGGGATCATTTAATACTGGTGATCCTGATGTTCTTGCGTTGAAATTCAATAACTTTATGCGCGGAGCTCTTAAAGACCTGAGAGCCGGTATAACCGGGTAATATGTCATACAGTGCATCGTACAGGAGGATACTCAATAGATTGGGTTATTACAACTATCAAAGGGGACTGATATACCATCATCTGAACCAGGAAGGCGGCTGGAACAGTCATTTGAAAAAATGCAGGAATTTTATCCTGAAAGCTGTTGATATTATAAAGCCATCAACTGTGACAGTTCTCGGCAGCGGATGGTTGCTCGACCTTCCAATACAGGAAATAAGTGACCGGGCAATTACGATTAATCTTGTTGATATTATCCATCCTCCCGAAGTCAGGCGCCAGGTTTCGGAACTTAAGAATGTGGTACTGATGGAGGAAGATGTATCAGGCGGACTTATTACAGAAGTGTGGGATAAGGCAGGCACAAGAATGTTTTTTAATAAGCTGCGCTCCCTGGATGGGATCGAAATTCCTTTCTACGAGCCAAAGTATGAACCAGGATTGGTAATTTCACTGAATATTCTTACTCAGCTTGAAGCGCTGCCCCTGGAATTACTGAAGAAAAAGACAATTACAGATGAGAATAGTTACCTGCATTTCAGAAAAGAAATCCAGGAGAAACATATCTTGTTCCTGAAAAAACACAGGTCAGTCCTTATTACTGATCTTTCGGAAGTTGTAACGGAAAGCTCGGGAAGAGTAAATGATATCAATTCAATTCTTACAGATCTTCCTGAAGCACAGTATAAAGAAGAATGGACATGGAATTTTGATCTCAGAAGCTCAGATTATTACCATAAGAAATCAGTTTTCAGAGTTACAGCAATGCTTATTTAAAATGGACCAGGAAGAGATAAAAAGGAAATACATTGACATTAAGGAGAGAAATGAACTGGTCCTTGCAACCCTGAAAAGTAAACAGCTGATTGTTTCAATGCTCAGACTCCTGGTGTTCCTCGGAGGGGGAATCTTATCAGTATTTGCCTTTGGCTACTCCGCTGTGGCAGGGATACCGGCACTTCTTATCACACTATTTCTTTTTCTTCTTCTACTTAAAAAATTTGCAGAGTATTCAAACAAAATAACGATAACCGGAAACCTTGCAAGGATAAATAAGGATGAATTAAAAGCCCTTGATGGCGACCTTTCAGTGTTTGACGGAGGTTCGGACTTTATTGATCCGGGGCATGAATTCTCCGGTGATATTGACCTCTTTGGTGAAGATTCACTATTCAGATACCTTAACCGGACCGTGACTGGTCACGGACGATCGCTTCTTGCCGGATGGCTTTCAGATCCGTACGATCTGAGGGATTCTGTTCGTGAGAGGCAGGAAGCGGTGAAGGAACTTGCTTCAAAACTTTCTTGGAGGCAGAAGTTCACCGCCTTCGGGCTTGATAAGCCGCTTGATGACAAGGAGATAAAGAGCCTGAGCAAATGGCTGAACGAAACAAATAACTTCTTTTCGTCGCGGTTAATGAAGCCGCTGACAGTTATCCTGCCCTCAGTATGTGGCGTTGCACTTGTCCTTGTTGCAACTCGGGTTATTCCATTGATGGTATTTATCCTTCTTTTTCTTTTTAACCTCTTTTTAATAGGGATATTTATTAAAAAGACAAACAGGGTACACTCTTTGATATCGCAGAAACATTCATTTCTTTCGTCTGTTGAAGATCTTGTAAAATCTTTTGAAGATGAGGAGTTTGAATCGACGCTTTTAATAAGCATTAAGAAAAAGATCTTCATGGGGCAGGATTCCGTTGCTGATAAAATTAGGGGGCTTGACAACATAATCCAGGCTTTTGACAGCAGGCTTAACCTGTTTGTAGGATTTATATTGAACGGATTACTTTTGTGGGATTTTCAATGTATTCTGCGGCTTGAGAAGTGGCGGGGATCAGCTGCAACCAATCTGCCCGTCTGGCTGAATCTGCTCGGTGAGGTCGACGCCCTTAACAGCCTGGCAAATTATACCTATAACAACCCTGAACATACATTTCCCCTTATAAATAAAAGCGAACCGGTGCTGGAAGCTTTCAAAACCGGTCACCCTCTGCTCATGAGAGGGATCAGGATAGATAACGATTTTTCGGTTAAGAAACGCGGACTGGTTTTCATTATTACAGGAGCAAATATGGCGGGGAAGAGTACTTTCCTGAGAACGGTTGCAGTTAACATGGTTCTTGCAATGACGGGAGCTCCGGTTTGTGCTGCAAAAATGACTTTCACTCCCGTTAAGCTGTTCACCAGCATGAGGACCACCGACTCGCTTAGTCAGAATGAGTCCTATTTCTATGCAGAACTTAAAAGACTTAAAGTTCTTAAAGAGAGGCTGGAGAATGGCGAAAATATCTTTTTTATCCTCGATGAGATCCTTAAAGGCACTAATTCGACAGACAAGAGTCTCGGTTCAAAACTATTCCTGCGAAGGCTGATCGGGCTCGGCGGGACGGGGCTTATTGCCACACATGACATTTCACTTGGTGAAATGGAAAATGAGTTTCCGGCAAATGTTGTGAATAAATGTTTTGAAATTGAGATCGACGGGGAAAAAATAAGCTTTGACTATCTGCTCCGCGACGGCATAACCCGTAAAATGAATGCTGCGGTTCTGATGAAACAAATGGGGATAGCCTGACCCGCCATTTATTAACAATTATGCCCTGATATAATTGTCAATTAATCAGATAAATATTTTAGCTCATCACTTTTACAGGAATCCGGATGGTTAATAATCCCCGGAATTGTTGAAAAATTGGCATAACAGACCTATCCGTAAATGAGTATATTTGCGCAAAATTCTGCAAAATGTCAGTTGTTGGATATTCGGAAGAACATATAAAAACCCTTGAATGGCGGGAGCATATCAGGCTGAGGCCCGGTATGTACATTGGGAAGCTGGGTGACGGTTCGTCGCAGGATGATGGCATTTATGTCCTGCTCAAAGAGGTAATGGACAATGCCGTCGATGAGTACATGATGGGTTTCGGCAAGAAGATCGACGTATCAATCGCAGGGAAAGAGGTGAGAGTTCGCGATTACGGCCGGGGTATTCCCCTCGGGAAAGTCACAGAAGCTGTTTCGCGTATGAACACCGGGGCAAAATATGATTCAAAGGCTTTCAAAAAATCGGTCGGACTGAACGGAGTAGGGGTCAAAGCAGTAAATGCCCTGTCGAGCAAGTTCATAATCAGGTCAATCCGCGATGGACAGATAAAAGTCAGCGAATTTGAGCACGGCGTTACAATCAAGGATTATCCTTTGAAGCCTACACTTGAAGAGAACGGTGTCGAAGTCATTTTCCAGCCTGACGAGGTAATGTTCGGTAACTATTTCTATATTTCGGAATACGTTGATTCACTCCTGAAGAACTACGTATATCTGAATTCGGGACTGATAATCAACTTTAACGGGAATAAATTCCTCTCGAGGAACGGACTTGTTGATCTTCTCAACGAAAATATGAACAAAGAGGGATTATACCCTATAATTCATCTGAAAGGTGAGGATATTGAGATCGCATTTACACACGGACTGCAATACGGCGAAGATTATTACAGCTTCGTAAACGGACAGAACACTACCCAGGGTGGTTCGCATCTCCTGGCGTTCAGGGAATCGATTGTCAAAACAATCCGCGATTTTTATAAGAAGGATTATGATGCAGCCGATATAAGATCTTCCATAATTGCAGCTGTCAGCATAAAGGTTGAAGAACCCATTTTTGAATCACAGACAAAAACCAAGCTTGGGTCGAAGGATATGGGGCCGGAGGGACCATCGGTCAGGAATTTCATAAGTGAGTTCATTAAAAAACAGCTTGATGATTATCTTCATAAGAATTCTGAAACCGCAAGAATTCTCCAGAAGAAAATTCAGGATTCGGAAAAGGAAAGAAAAGCAATTTCTTCTATTCAGAAGCTTGCAAGAGACCGGGCAAAAAAGGTGAATCTCCATAACAAAAAGCTGCGCGACTGCCGGATACATTATAACAACAATGACGCAAGGAAACTTGAATCCACAATTTTCATTACGGAAGGTGACTCTGCCAGCGGCTCGATTACGAAATCGAGGGATGTGGAGACACAGGCAGTATTCAGCCTCAGAGGCAAACCGCTTAATTCATTCGGACTTACAAAGAAAATTGTATATGAGAATGAGGAGTTTAACCTTCTTCAGGCTGCTCTTAACATTGAAGACGGGATCGAAAATCTCAGATATAATAATGTTGTAATTGCCACCGATGCGGACGTTGATGGAATGCACATAAGGCTGCTTCTTCTTACATTTTTTCTTCAGTTCTTCCCCGACCTTGTAAAAAAGGGACATGTTTATATTCTGCAAACGCCTCTTTTCAGGGTAAGGAACAAGAAAGAGACACGATATTGTTATTCGGCTGATGAAAAAGCAAAAGCTGTTTTGGCACTCGGACCAAATCCGGAAATGACAAGGTTTAAAGGACTTGGTGAGATTTCTCCCGATGAATTTATTCATTTTATCGGAAAAGATATGCGGCTTGAACCGGTAAGAATGAAGAAGAATGATGCTTTTAACGGTTACCTCGAATTCTATATGGGAAAGAATACTCCCGACCGTCAGGATTTTATTATTGAGAACCTGCGTGTTGAGGAAGATCTGATCGAGGAAGAAAAATAAAAGGATATAACGGACGGTTATTTAGATATGGAAGATCAGGATCCTGAAACAGACAAGGCTGATGGAAGGGAAGAACCCCCGCAGGGACCTGTTGCGCTTCATTCGGTAACAGCTCTTTCGGGTATGTACCAGGATTGGTTCCTGGATTATGCCTCATACGTAATTCTGGAACGTGCTGTGCCGCATCTCTACGACGGGTTGAAACCTGTCCAGAGGCGCATCCTTCATTCAATGAAAAGAATGGATGACGGCCGTTACAACAAGGTGGCCAATATCATAGGCCACACAATGCAGTTCCATCCTCATGGAGATGCTTCTATCGGTGATGCTTTGGTACAGCTTGGACAGAAAGACCTCCTTGTTGACGCACAGGGCAACTGGGGTAATCTGCTGACCGGCGACGGAGCTGCCGCACCTCGATATATTGAAGCAAGGTTATCGAAATTCGCCCTTGAGGTTGTGTTCAACCAAAAAACGACAGAATGGAAACTGTCGTACGACGGAAGGAATAAGGAACCCGTTACTCTGCCTGTTAAATTTCCCTTGCTTCTGGCAATGGGAGGAGAAGGTATTGCCGTGGGACTTGCCTCGAAAATACTGCCACATAATTTTAACGAGATCATTGATGCCTCAATCGATTATCTGCAGGGAAGGGAATTTGTGCTTTATCCCGATTTCCCGACAGGAGGATTCATTGATGTTTCGAAATATAACGACGGTCAGAGGGGAGGAGTCGTAAAAGTAAGGGCAAAGATTGAGAAAATTGAAAAGAAAGCCCTGGTCATCACCGAGATACCATTCGGCAAGACAACAACAACATTGATCGAATCGATAATCAAGGCAAACGATAAAGGGAAGATCAAGATCAGGAAAATTGACGACAACACCTCATCAAATGTTGAGATAGTAATTCACCTGATGCCCGGTGTTTCTCCCGATAAAACGATCGATGCCCTCTATGCCCTCACGGATTGTGAATTCTCTGTATCACCGAATACCTGCGTTATAACGGGCAGCAAGCCTTCATTTATGGGAGTAAGCGACATTCTTCGCAACTCGGCTGATAATACAGTAAAACTCCTTAAAACAGAACTCGAGATACGCCTCGGTGAATTGCGGGAAGAGTGGCATATGTCGTCTCTTGAAAAGATCTTCATCGAAGAAAGGATATACAGGGACATTGAAGAATGCGAAACATGGGAGGCTGTTATCAAAGCAATCGATACTGGGCTTAAACCATTTAAGAGCAGGCTCTTACGCATAGTTACAAGAGAGGATATCATCATGCTCACAGAGATTAAGATCAAAAGGATCTCAAAATTTGATTCGAAGAAGGCTGATGATCATATCAGGGGTATAGAAACTGAGATGGAAGAGGTAAAAAATCACCTCGGTAACATAATTCCTTTCACTGTTAACTATTTCCGGCAGATAAAGAAGAAATATGGTAAGGGAAGGGAGAGAAAAACCGAGATAAGAAGCTTTGATACCATCGAAGCCACAAAAGTGGTGGCAAATAATGCCAGGCTTTATATTAATTACAGGGAAGGCTTTATTGGCACAGGACTTAAGAAGGATGAGTTTGTCTGCGACTGCTCCGATATCGACGACATAATCGTAATAAGGAAAGACGGAGGCTATCTTATTACAAAAGTTGCAGAAAAGGTATTTGTCGGTAATGATATACTTTACGCCCAGATCTTCCTTAAAAATGATGAGCGTACAATTTATAATATTGTTTATCAGGATGGAAGAGATGGTCCTTTGCTTGTTAAACGCTGCGCAATAGCGGGACTGACACGCGACAAAGAGTATAACCTGACAAGAGGGAAACAGGGTTCGCGAATTATCTATTTCAGTGCAAATCCGAATGGTGAAGCTGAGGTAATAAAAGTGCACCACAAACCAAAAGCAAGGCTTAAGAAACTGGTTTTTGAATTCGATTTCGGAACACTTGCCATTAAGGGCAAATCATCGATGGGGAATATTCTCACCAGAAATCCGGTACATAAAATAAGCCTTAAGGAAAAAGGCCTTTCGACTCTTGGCGGAAGGAAGATCTGGTTCGACGACGCCGTATTCAGGCTTAATGTCGACGGCAGGGGATTGTATCTTGGTGAATTCAGCGCCGACGATAAAATACAGGTGATCACAAAGAACGGCTATTTCAGGACGACCGGTTTTGATCTTTCAAATCATTACGAGGACAACATTCTAATTATAGAAAAATTCCATCCCGAAAAAGTCTATTCGGTTGTTTACTGGGATGCCGAGCAGAAGTACTATTATGTTAAACGATTCACAATTGAAGAATCGGAAAAACCTCAGTGCTTTATAAATGAGAATCCCGAGTCGAGGCTTATCAGCATTACGGAAGTTGAATATCCGCGACTCGAGATCCAGTTTGGCGGCAAGAACAAAGACCGTGAAAATGAGATAATAGAAGTGGCTGAATTCATTGGTGTAAAGAGTCATAAGGCAAAGGGTAAGCGTCTTACCAGTTTTATGGTTGAGAACATTCAGGAGATTGAACCCGTTGTGAAAAAAGAAGTAAGAGCGCCGGCAGAAGAGAAGGAGGATGATGAGCCTGACTTCCGTGATAGTCATGATGATCCAGCACAAATGAAGCTTGAATTATAATGCATGCCTGTTCCAGAATATACATGATCGGTTTTATGGGAAGCGGAAAAACAACCCTTGGGAAGAAACTCGCTTCACATCTGAACTGGTCGTTCATAGATCTTGATGAGAGGATTGAACAGAAAGCAGGTATGAAGATATCACAGATCTTTTCCAGCAAAGGTGAAACTTATTTTCGTGAAACCGAATCAGAAGTTTTGAAGAACCTGAAAACAGTAACCGATACTGTAATATCGACGGGCGGAGGTGCCCCGTGTTTTGGAGAAAATATGGATTACATGCGTCGATCGGGCATTACGGTATATCTTAAAATGACACCCGGTCAGCTTAAAAACAGACTCCTGAGGTCCTCAAAGGAGAGGCCTTTATTAAAAAACATACCGATCGACGAATTGGAGGATTATATTGAAAAAAAACTCTCGGAACGTGAAAAATGTTATTCCAGAGCTGAAATAGTTTTTAAAAGATTCGAAGCAGATATTTCTGATTTATACTTATTGGTTAAGAAAAGGATCAAAAAGTGATTATTGATTTTAATTTCTTAATTTAGGATGTTTATTTAACACTGCCAGGTTTATGAGAAACAGGCCGTTCACTCTTCCACCTCCAAAATCAGATATAATTGCGGGTTCAGATGACCTCGGTAATCTGAAAAGAAAATTTGCAGGTAAAACTCTGTTCCGCGACAATCTTTATTACCTGGAAACAGGTAATGTAGCTGTTTTAGACAAAATCAACAATAGCTGGTTTCTCGAAGAACTCTTTACATATTCACAGACAAACAACGATCCTAACCTTATTCCGGCCCTTAAAAAAATCTCTGATACTGTTAAATATGATGAAAGCATTCGGCAACGTGCTTCGGAAATAGCTGAAGTTATTGAAGAGCAATACGTTAATGCTAAGGATAAGGAAAAGGTCCCCTCTTTAAGAACCGAGGCTGAGAAAGCTTATGTCGCCAGAAAGATGCTTGCAGGGGTGAGATACCCGCAAACCACTGATATTTTAAGACTCCTGAGGGAAAAGTCGCCGGAACTTAAAAAACTGGCGCTTTTTTTAATCGGGAAATTCAATATGACCGACATGATCCAGGAGGTCTGCGAATGCCTGAATTCACCCGGCATTGAAACTGATGCATTTCTGGTCCTGCATTCCTTCGGTAACCATGCCGGTAATGAACTGAACAGGTTTTATCTCATAACATCAGGAAATCTAAGTACCAGCAAAGCCATTCTGAGGATATATGCAAAGAGCTGTCCCAGGGATAATATACCGTTTCTTATTGAAAGATTGTGGTCAAATTCAAGGCAACTTAAGGAAATAGCACTGAATGCTCTTATCAACTGCGGATACAGAGCGACAAAGGATGATGCAGAACGCCTGAACAAACTTATTTTTGAAACTTTCAGTTTACTGGCAAAGCTGACTTCAGGTAAAGTATGTCTTAATGAAACCAGCGATTCTTCTGTTTACAGGGAGATGGATAAGGAGTATAACCGCTGGAAAGATTACCTTCTGAATCTGCTGTTCCTGACTTATGGAAATGAGGTCCCGGTAAACAACAGGAAAAACCATTTTGAAAAGGAAGAAAATACAGTCAGATATTTTCCTGAGCTGGCAGATATTATATTTGGAAATTCGCAGGCAGGGGTTGCTGGTAATGTTGATGCAACGGTTGACAAAAAGAGACTTAAACGAATGCAGCGCTTTTTCCCCGGTGAGATACCCCGGTATAAGGAGCTTCTTGAAGACATTATCAACTGCGACTATAACATTATAAGCATCTGGACCAAAGCCTGCACTCTGAGGAAGATGGCTAAAATTGAAGATGACACCATGGGCGAATCGGTTGTGGCTTTACTCTTCAGTCCGGAAGAACTTCTTATGCAGGAGGCAGCCCGGTTAATTGCCAGGTCAGGCATGGAACTTTACAGGGCAGCATCGGAAAGGATCCCTGAATCTGCAAGGATTAAACTGGACGAGATAGTTTCGGGCGAAACGGATGAAAATGAGCTTATTTACGGGAAGGTAAAGTTCCTGGCTTCGTGCTTCGCCGGCATTTATGAAGATGAGCTCCTCTTCATTGCAGAGAAATTGATATATATAAAGAAAGGTCAGGAGAATGTCAGCCTGAATCCCGAAGGAGGCATTATCTGGTCATTCGTTCCTGATAAGCCTGATCCTGCTGTACTTGTAATTCACGAAAATTCAGTGCTTTTAAGGAGAGTTACGGAAAAGCTGAATAAGAGTTCGTTCTGCTATATCCTTCAACTGAATGTAGTTGAGGAGTTTGGTTTTGAGTTTCCTGAGAGTTCATTCCGGATCCTGAAATATATAGACGAAAAAGAAGAATAATCATAAATTATATGGCTTCAGTTAACACAACAGGTGAAAAGATAAATCCGTTTCCGGGATTACGCCCCTTTATTATCGGGGAAAATGATTATTTCTTCGGACGGGAAGTCGAGAGTGATGAGATTGTAAGGAAGCTTATAAAAACGAGATTCGTTGCAGTGACAGGGTCCTCCGGAAGCGGTAAATCTTCTCTTATCCATTGTGGAGTAATCCCTGAAATAATAAAAAAGGCTTTGAAAGCAGGAGCCTCCACGAGGTTATTGTCAGTCAAACCCGGAAATAATCCTACAGGCAATCTGGCTGATGCATTTATTGACCCGTATTTAAATCCTGAAGAGAAGAAGAAAAGAAGGGACGAGATACTTAAGATCCTGAAAGAAAATCCGGATGGTATAACTACTATTTTGAAAAAGTTTCCGGTTAATGCGGGAGAGAGGACACTTTTGATAATTGACCAGTTTGAAGAACTTTTCCGCTATGGATCGCCGGAAACAGGCAAAGGATTCAGCATGGAGGCTTCATTGGTGATCAACCTTATTACAAATGCCGCTACTGGTGAGAATCAAAGCTTTTATACAATTATTGCCCTTCGTTCTGATCTCGTCGCTGAATGCGCACAATTTAAGGTGTTTACGCAGCTTGTAAACAACAGCAACTTTCTGGTTCCGAAAATGAGCAGGGAGAATGTGAGGGAAGCCATTACAGGACCTGTAAAGAAGGCAGGGGCTAAAATTGATGATGATCTTGTGGAGCTCCTGATTGATGATCTGGATGGCAGGACTGACCAACTGCCGGTTTTGCAGCACGCGATGATGCGGACCTGGAACCGCTGGAGAGAACTTGAGGAGCCTGAAAGATCCTTGAGTATCTCAGATTATGAATCGATCGGAACGATGAAGGGGGCGATATCCCGTCATGCTGATGAGGAGTATGAAAAACTGAGCCCTGACGCCAAAAAGATATGTGAGAAGCTCTTTAAAATAATTACAGGTAAAGGTTCTGACAATAAGGGTATCCGTTATCCTTCAAATGTCAAAACGATAAGATCTGCAGCAGTCTGTACACATGATGAACTGATTGAGGTGATTGACAAGTTCAGGAATCCTTCGTTATCCGTTCTTACACCTTATTATAATGTACCCCTTGGTGATAATTCAATAATTGACCTGTCGCACGAAAGTCTTATCTGGCTATGGGACCGTTTGAAAAAATGGGTTGATGAAGAAGCCGCATCAGTTCAGATGTACCTCCATCTTTCTGAAGCATCGGCTTTATACCAGCAGGGTAAAGCAGGTCTTATAAGGCAGTCTGATCTTCAGCTTGCCATTATATGGCGTGAAGAAAATAAGCCGACACTCTGGTGGGCGCAAAAATATAATCCTGCATTTGAAAGGGCAATGGTTTACCTGCGCACCAGTGAAAAGGAGTATCTTGAAGCGGAGGAACTGAAGGCCAGACGGCACAGGAGGAGGTTGAACAGGATAAGGATACTCTCTTCGTTCCTGGGCGGAATAGCTCTGATCACTGCTTTGTCGCTCACAGCTGTATCCCTTTCGAAAGTTAAATCGGACCAACAGAGGAGGGTAGCTGAAAAACAAAAGGAGGTATTTGCAGCTCAGAAATCATGGGCTGAGCAATACGCTGCAATTGCGGTGAGAAGATCAGTAGAATCCGATTCCGTTGCAGATGCAGCATCCCGGAGGGAACTAACTGAAAAAGAGCTGAGAACAACTGCTGAAAACCAGATCTATTCGGCAAAACAGGAAGCTTACCAGGCAAGAAATCTACAGGCACTTACCCAGAGGCAGTCAGATTCCCTTCAACGGATGGAAATTAAAGCTGAAGCAAATGCTAAAACTGCACTGGAACAAAAGAACGAGACTCAGCGGCGGAGATTGATTTCGACGGCTAAATCAATGTCATTAAGGTCATTGCAGATTTCAGGACAGAAGGAACTTCAAGCCCTTCTTGCATACCAGGCTTATCTTTTTAATAAGAAGAACAATGGTCAGACAAATGATGGGGACATTTATGCCGGGCTCTACAATATGGCAAAAACCAATGGAAGTTCCCAATACAGAACTTTTTCAGGTCATGACGGACAAATAAGAGGAATAGCATTTATCCCTGGTACAAGAGAGTTCTTTACTTCAGGTACCGACGGCAAGGTGCTCAGATGGAACCTGGATAAGAAGGACCAGGGCATTCGGATCGTTTATTCAAACAGCGAAGTGATTGATGTTATGACTGTAAGCCCGAAGGCTGACTGGCTGGCCTGCGGAGAGGCGAATGCAGGAATAAAAATGATACCGGTGAACGGAGAAGGTGTGCCTTATGAACTTAAAGGACATACTGGTAAGATAAAATCCCTTGTATTTTCTTTTGACGGGAAATCACTTTATTCTGCAGCTCTTGACGGCAAGGTGCTTAAATGGGATCTTTCTGCCCATACTTCGACTGCTCTGGGAACTGATATGATGCAGATCACTTCAATCGATCTCTCCTCAACCGGCAGGTATCTGGCAGGTGTCAGCAATGAAGGAAAAGCGCTGGTCTGGAATCAGGATGTGAATAGCGACAAATTCAGGATTGAATCGCCCGGGAAAACAATTAAGGCGATCAGATTTAAACCCGATGAGGAACGGTTAGCTGTCGGATATAATAATGGGACTATTGAGATCTGGGATATAGCAACAAAGACTAAAACTAACGAATTCATTGCCCATAATGGTGATGTGAGCGATATAAGGTTCAATAGCAAACACTTACAGATGGCTACAGCGGGGGATGACGGAACTCTTAAACTCTGGGATACCAGCGATCTTACAGAACTGCCGGTAAGTTTTAATGATAATGGGGGTGTGGTTATTGCATTTGATTTTAGTCCCGATGGTGAAGTCATCCTGTCAGGAAGTTTTGAAGGTAAACCACAGGTTACAGGTCGTCCGGCATTTGCTGATGCATTTGCTGCCGACGGTTGCAAATATTTAACGAGGAATTTCACGTCTGAGGAGTGGCTTGCATATGTAGGCAGGGACATCGATTATGAAAAAACCTGTCAGGGAGTCGACACTAAAATCAGGATCAGGGAAATCCGATAAAAGAATCACCCCTGAATCTCCTTTAAGGCATAGCCGTCAACCTAAGAATCAGTTTTAGACTGAGAATTATATTTAGCAGAAGTGTGATTAAATAAGTTTGGGGGTTTTAAAAAGTCAAAATCCATTAACCGCAGAGGACGCAAAGAATTTACGCAAAGTTCGCAAAGAGCTGGATTTTATATGTTTTAGCTTTGCGTTCTTTGCGCCTTCTTAGCGATCTTTGCGGTTAAAAAAGGCCTTTTCAACAACCCCTGGAGGAATTTCAAGCGAAAGAGCTTTATTAGCCCACACATTTACTTTTCATTCATAATATTGAGACTCATTAAGACTATTCTAAAATTTCACTACTTTTGAGCCCGAAAATAATGTACCCTGAACAAGGGTATATTATTTTATGTTTAACAATCAGCGAAATACATTGAAAATGAAAAATAAAAAAGCCTTATTAATGATTCTCGACGGATGGGGCATCGGCGACGGTTCCAAAGCAGATGTGATAAGCCAGGTGCCAACTCCCAACCTCACGTACTTCAAGAGCAAATATCCGAATTCACGTCTTCATGCTTCAGGGGAGGATGTAGGATTGCCCGACGGGCAGATGGGGAACTCGGAAGTCGGGCATCTTAATATAGGGGCCGGAAGAGTAATTTATCAGGATCTTGTTAAAATAAATAAGGAGTGTAAAACAGGTCAGATAAAAAAGAACAAAGTACTCGTTGATGCCTTCTCGTATGCACGTGACAATAAAAAACAGGTCCATTTTTTTGGATTGTTGTCCGATGGCGGAGTTCATTCCCTCGATAAGCACCTGTATTCATTATGCGATATGACTAAAGATTATGGTCTGGATAAGGTCTTCATACACGGATTTGGAGATGGACGCGACACTGATCCGCGAAGCGGAACGGGTTACATGAAGAACCTCCTTGATCACCTTAAGAAGTCAAACGGAAAGGTAGCATCATTCGTCGGAAGGTACTATGCAATGGACAGGGATAAAAGATGGGAACGCATTAAAGAAGCTTATGATCTGATAGTTAACGGTATCGGAACCACGACCAGAGATATCGTTGCCGCAATGCAGGAATCTTATGATAAGGAAGTAACTGATGAGTTTATGAAACCGATAGTTGTCGTTGATGAAAAAGGTGAAGCCATTGGTAAAGTTAAAGAAGGAGATGTTATTGTTTATTTCAATTTCAGGAACGACAGAGCGAAGGAGCTTACTATAGTCCTGACACAAAAAGATATGCCGGAATTCGGAATGAAAACAATTCCCCTTTACTATTGTACTATGACACCATACGATGCCACTTTTAAGGGAATGCATATTATTTATCCCAAAGAAAATGCTGATAATACAATGGGGGAGGTTCTTTCCGCTGCGGGGAAAACCCAGCTCAGGATTGCCGAGACCGAGAAATATGCACATGTAACCTTTTTCTTTTCAGGTGGACGGGAAGAGGTCTTTAAGAATGAAGACAGGATACTGATCCCTTCGCCTAAAGTAGCAACATATGATCTGCAGCCTGAAATGAGCGCTTACGGTGTAACAGATGCCGTAATCAAGGCAATCAATACAGAAAAATACGATTTTATCTGTCTCAATTTCGCCAATTGCGATATGGTTGGTCATACGGGTGTCTATGAGGCAATTAAGAAAGCTGTTGTAACAATAGATGAATGTGCCGGAGCGGTAGCAAACGCAGCAAAAAGCAAGGGGTATGATGTTCTTATTATGGCCGATCACGGTAATGCTGATAAGGCCCTTAATGAGGATGGATCACCTAATACAGCCCATTCCCTTAATCCGGTTCCATCCATACTGATAACCGAAGATTACAAGACTATAAAAGAAGGTATACTTGCAGATGTGGCACCCACGTTGTTAACGATTATGGGGGTTGAGATCCCGAAGGAAATGACAGGTAGAGTACTTGTATAACCACCAACCTCTTCTCCAGCTCAGTATGCCTCATCCAACGGCCCTCGATTGGTTCACCCCTAAATCCCCTAAAGGGGACTTATTGATTAACAAAGACTAATAGAACCCCCTTTAGGGGGCAGGGGGTAAACAAACGGGGATGGTGTAGAAATCCGGACTTTTGATACAACCTCTTTGGGGTGAGTTAAGAAATACGGGAAGGGTTTGGGGGAAGATTTGACAGAAGTAGAATGGAATAAAAATTTGATTAAACAAATATATGCTCAGAATCGGCGATACAATTTTCAGTCTTGATCTTTTTGAGAAGAAATTTAAATGCGACCTTTCAAAATGCCTTGGAAATTGTTGCCGTTATGGTGATTCGGGTGCACCCCTGACAAATAAGGAGGTCAGTATCCTTGACGAAATATGGCCTGATGTTAAGCCTTATCTGAGGCCGGAAGGCGTTTCAGTTATTGAAGCTGAAGGAACAAGTGTAACCGATTTTGAAAATGATAATGTCACCCCGCTTATCGGTAATGAAGAGTGTGCCTACACCTTATTAAATGACAATATTTTTATGTGCGGTATTGAGAAAGCATGGAGTGAAGGTAAGATCTCATTTCAGAAGCCAATTTCGTGTCATTTGTTCCCGGTACGTATAAAACAATATTCTCAGTTCAGGGCTGTAAATTATCAGGAGTTGTCGATATGCCATACTGCCCTCCAGTCTGGATCTTATGATGGAGTTTTTGTTTATGAATTCCTTAAGGTACCATTGATAAGGGAACTGGGGCAGGAAATATATGATGATCTGTGTGTAGCCGCAAAAGAGCTAAGAAAGAATCCCACAAAATGGAAACCTGTGTGAGGATTATACAAAGATACTTCGCTGCAGCTGATAGCTTCAACTGCCGCAAAAACAAAATATTAATCTTTACCTCAGGATTTGCTATCGAATTAAATAAAAAAAATCCGGATTATTTGTTTTTTTAAAAAAACCGGTATCTTTGGCGGGTTAAAACAAACCTAAAACTAATTTCGTATGAAGAAACTATTTGTGCTGATTGTTTTGTTTGTGTTTGTTAGTGGTTACACATTACTTGCGCAAACAATAGTCATAACTGGTACAGTGACTTCCGCTGTAGAGGGGGAAGGAGCCATACCAGGTGTAACGGTTCAGGTAAAAGGTACCACTGTCGGTACCCTTACAGATGGCACCGGGAAATATTCCATTTCGGTACCCAAGACTGCAACTACCCTTATTTTCTCCTATATCGGGATGAAGACTCAGGATGTCGCAATAGGAGGTCGCGCCGTAATTAATACTGTTATGGAATCTGATATCCTTGGCCTTTCAGAGGTTGTCGTTACAGCATTGGGAATTTCAAGGGAAAAGAAAGCCATTGGATATTCAGTGCAGGACCTGGGTGGTGACAAGCTTGAAAAAGCAAAGGTATCCAACATTGTAAATGCCTTTCAGGGAAAACTGTCAGGGGTACAAATCACAAACTCCGATGGTGGTGTTGCTTCAGGTGTAAGAATCCTGATAAGGGGTGTCAATTCACTCGCTTCCAATGGCAACAACCAGCCCTTATTCATCGTTGACGGTGTACCGATTAATAACTCCACCACCGATGCGGGAGCATTTGGAGGAAGAGACTATGGTAATGCTTCAAGCGATATTAACCCTGCAGATGTTGAGAATATCAGTGTTCTGAAGGGTGCAAGCGCAGCTGCACTTTACGGATCAAGAGCTGTTAACGGTGTTGTATTGATAACTACCAAATCAGGCAAATCACGTCTTGGGAAACCTGGTCTTGGTGTAAGCTTCGAAGAAAACATAATGTGGGAAGATCCACTTGTACTTCCCAAATATCAGAATCTCTATGGTCAGGGATCAGCAGCTGCTTCAATTAATGGTGTCAGTGGTGCTGCAAGGGGAGAATATGAATTCGATTATATTGATGGCAATTATGGTGGTACCAATGATGGAGTTGATGAAAGCTGGGGCCCGCGTCTTGATGGAAGGTTAATCAGACAGTTTGACAGCCCGTATGATCCTGAAACTGATGTTCGCACACCCACACCCTGGATAGCTCATCCTGATAATATAAAGAGTTACTTCAATACCGGAATGAGACGTACCACATCAATTGCAATTGCGGGTGCAAAACCGGGAGCAGATTTCCGTCTTTCTCTTTCCAACCAGAAGATAGCCGGTATCATTCCGAATACTGACCTTACAAGAAATAATATTGCATTAAACGGAAATATTGCTTTATCGGACAGAATTACTTTCGGAGGTTCTGCATCTTATATCAGCAACAAAAGTGCCAACATTGCAGAGAACGGTTATAATGGTGGTAACCCGATGCAATCTCTTGGACAGTGGTTCGGTCGCCAGGTGGATATGTCAGTTCTGAAAGAAAAATGGAATACCATCGATCCTAAAACAGGCCTGCCTTTCAACTGGAACCACAGTTACCATAATAATCCTTACTGGAATATGTATAAAAATACAAACTCCAGGAACAGGGACAGGATGATCGGTAACGTGAACATGAACTGGAAACTGGCCAGCTGGCTGTCATTCAGGGCTATGGCCGGAACAGACTTCTCAATTGAAGACATAGTTGAACGAATAGCACAGGGAGATGTTGGCTTTGGAATAGGCCCATTAGGCCAATTCGCGAGCTATTCAAACCGCAGGCAGGAGATTAATGCAAATGCAAGGTTGGAGGCGAATAAAACTTTTGGTAATTTTGCGATAAATGCCAGCGTGGGAACAGAGTATAACCACTATAACGGGCAATATCGTACCACGAATGTTGCACAGCTCATTGCCCCCGATCTTTACACAGTAAGTAATGCGGCTGTTGCAGCCACTACAGACTTAATTGAAAATCATACGGAGTTGCAGAGTGTTTTCGGGACAGCTAATTTTAGTTATAAAAACTTCCTGTTTCTTGATCTTACAGGAAGGAATGACTGGTCATCAACTTTGCCCTTAAATAACAATTCCTATTTTTATCCATCTGCTTCACTTTCCTTCATAATAACAGATGCCCTGGGTATTAAATCAAATGCACTTTCTTTCCTGAAACTAAGGGGCAGCTATGCTGAAGTAGGCGGAACAGCAGGAGCATATGCACTTAAAGGTGTATTCACTGCATCTGAACCGTTTACCGGTTTCCCTTCACTCGGTTATACTTCTACAATTCCGCCCCTGGGACTTAAACCACAGAGAAAACGTTCAAAGGAAGTTGGTATGGAAGCGAGATTTTTCCAGAACAGACTTGGGTTTGATCTGAGTCTTTATAAAGAAAATACTGTAAACCAGATCATGAACATCGGGGTATCAAATACATCCGGTTATAGTACAAAGACAATCAATGCCGGTAACCTTCAGAACAGCGGGATTGAATTACAGTTAACGGCTTCTCCGGTACAGTCAAGGGATTTTTCATGGGATATAACCCTCAACTGGTCTAAAAATGTGAACAAAGTTGTGGCTCTTTACCAGGATATGAAATACCTGCAATTGTATGGACTGGGTTGGGATGCACTTGCTTATGCATTTCCCGGAAAGAGAATATGGTACTGTATTCGGATATGCTATTGTACGCGAAAATGCGAAGGCTGTATATTACGGCGATCCAGCAAATAAACAGCTTGCATACTATGAATATTCAGGCAGACCTGTTGTAAACAAAGCGGGACGATATATCCGGTCTGGTCAGAGAACCCCGCTGGGTAATATTTATCCCGACTGGTTTGGGGGGATTAATAACTCTCTTACCTATAAGAACTTAAACCTGAGCTTTCTTGTTGACTTCAAGAAAGGCGGCGATATATTCTCAGTTACCCATATGTTTGGCATGTATACCGGAGTGCTTGAATCAACAGCTGCAACAAACGCAAATGGCAAGAACATAAGAGATGCCCTTGCTGACGGGGGTGGACATCTGATAGAAGGAGCTGTTTATGGAAAAGTAAACACCGACGGAAGTGTAGCGTTCATTGATGCAGCAGGAAATGCAAGTGCAACACCTGTTGAAAATACAACTTATGCACCTGGCAATACCTACGGTTATGATTTTTACAAGATGCATGAACTTAGTTTATTCGATGGAAGCTTTGTTAAGCTTAGAGAGGTCTCCCTTGGCTATTCATTCAATAAAATTGGCCTGCTGAATAAAATTGGCCTGAGCAGCCTAGATTTCTCACTTGTCGGACGTAACCTGTGGATCATTTATAAGAACATTCCGGACCTCGATCCGGAGGTCAGCTCCAGTGCAGGTAATACAAGTGTTGGTGCAGAATCCAATGCTATACCTTCCACCAGGTCCTATGGGTTTAATCTAAGGGTTAATTTCTAATCTAAAAAGCCTTATAACATGAAATACTTTATAAAATCATCAAAAATAATTTTAGGATTGTTCCTGGCCGCAGGTATGCTCTGGTCATGTACGAAGGATTTTGAAAAAATCAATACAAATCCAAACAATCCTTTGGAATCCCCTTCAATAGTGATCTTTACCAACTCAGTGCAAAGATCTGTGTCCAGACAACTTGGCGGGTGGATCCAGCACACATATCTCGGGGAATGGTGCCAGCAATGGTGTAAAGTCCAGTACATTGATGAGGACAGATACATGCCACGTGATATGTCAGGTGAATTTCAGGCACCTTTTACAGGGGAGCTTAAGAACCTTGATATCGCTATCAATCAGGCAAAAACCAATGGTGAAACTTCAATTGAAGGGGCTGCGAAAGTCTTGAGGGCATGGATATTTTCGTACATCACCGATGTATGGGGTGATATCCCGTATTCCGAGGCTTTACAAGGCCTTGATCCGGAAGGGACACTGACTCCCAAATATGACAAGCAGGCAGACATTTATGCAGATTTACTTGCCCAGCTTGAAGAAGCAAATGTACTTCTTACGGGTGCAACTGATAATTTCGGGGGGGGAGACCTTATTTACGGAGGCGATCCCGTTCAATGGAGGAAGTTTGCCAACACTCTTAAACTAAGACTATTGAACAGAGCTGCAGGTACACCCTGGACCTTTACATACACCATGGCCGGCACCCAGCCTGCCGTCACTACGACACCGGGAGCTGCTGCATTGGCCACAGCCGATGCACAGATTGCTGCGATACTTGCAGATCCGGCCAGGTATCCTATCTTTGAATCAAACAGCGATGATGCATTTCTTACTTTCCCGGGATTGCCTTACAGAAATCCAATATTTGAAGCATTGCTGTCAAGAGCAGACCAGGCAATTTCTGAAACCATGGTAAACTGGCTCAAAGCAAGAAATGACCCAAGGCTGCATATTTACGCTCAGCCAACCCCCAATTCAGTTGAGACACCTCCGCTTGCTTATGTGGGCTTCCAGAACGGACGTGAAACCACAGCGGCTGATTTCCCCAGCATTTCAGTTCTCGGAACAAAAATCGCTTTTGACCAGTACGCTCCCCTTTATGTTCTGACCTATGACGAAACTCAATTTACCATTGCCGAATACCAGATGCGTAAAGCCAATGATGCTGCTGCCCAGGTCGCTTATGAGGAGGGCGTTAAAGCTTCGATGGAAAGATGGGGACTTTCTGATGGGTCAACCGTTTACCCTACATGGGGAGAGTCTACAATTACTATAGCCTCAACAGGATTTCCGGTTAACTATGCTACTTATCTTGCTGACCCTCTCGTAGCATGGGGTGGAACAGATGCCCAGAAATTCCAGAAGATCTGCGAACAAAGGTGGGCGGCTATTTACGGAGAAGGAGTTCAGGCTTATTCTGAGGTCAGAAGGACAGGTTTTCCAGAAAGGATATTTGAGTACGAACTTGCAGGATCATTCTATCCGGGTCTTGGCCTGCCGATCAGGCTGCAATACGCCTTAAGCGAAGACACATACAACACCGGCAATGTTTCACAGGCAAGAGCGGATCAGAAGATTGAGGCCACAAATGAGGGAATGTTCAGCACAAACGGGATTCAAAGCCAGGTTTGGTGGCATACCAGGAAAAATCCGATCCCAACACAAACGGATGTACTTTAGTATAAAAAACGAACAATTTAAAATTCGTAAAATTTGTAGAGACGCCCAATTTGGGCGTCTCTACGTTTTTAAATGGGCGTCTCTATTTTTTAAATGGGCATCTCTCCGCTTATAAATGGGTTATTTTATAAACGGCGTTATTTGCAAGCTCCATATATGGGTATTTTAATATTTTAGAATTATAATAAATTGGAATTATAATATATTAAAATTATAATATTATGGTTTTATCATATACCAGTTTTGATATAATTGGATTATTTAAATCGGTTAATTAATATCAGGTAATCTTACAATGGGTTATTTATAAATAGTGTTTCAGCTTATTCAGCGAAATCTATTACCTTTATTGGTGCGATTTTTGTTCTGTGCATCTAAATCGTCATTTAATAGTTACTTTCGCTTCAGGCTGGAGATTCTTTTACTTGCATCAATAACTTAAAGTATGGGAAAGAAAATTTTACTGGCGTTTCTACTTATTCCCCTGTCATCGATTTATTTATCAAATGCTCAGACAACTTGCAGGGTACTTATGCCCTCAATATCCGGTAACTACTCGGGCGACTGCAAGAGAGGGCTAGCTGAAGGAACCGGGCAGGCCACAGGGGAAGATTTTTATAAAGGAAATTTTGTAAAAGGCCTGCCTGAGGGAGACGGAACCTATATCTGGAAAAACGGAGCAAAATATGAAGGTGAATGGAAAAAGGGGATGCGGGATGGGAAGGGCATCTATACTCATAGAGTTCAGGACCAGGATACGATTCTTGATGGTCAGTGGAAGGAGAATAAATACCTCGGCAAAAAGGCGCCTGCTCCATATGTTATTGAATACAAGAACGGTATAGGCAGGGTTACATGCATGAGAACCGGTGACAGACCATATGTAAAGTATGTTTTCTCACGAAACGGCGGTGAATCACATGAAATAAGCGAACTTATGCTGCAGGGTAGTTCGGGCACTGAAAACCTCTCAACTTCATTTACCGGGTTTGAATATATCGAATTTCCTTTTCATGGCAGTGTCAGATTCTATGCTCCGAATAACTTTTATTCTGCTATTCTGACTTGTGAGTTAAGACTTACAATAAATCAACCAGGTGCCTGGATAGTAACAATCTTCTTTTAATATAATCATAAATGAAAACTTTCAAAATTATCATTAACTCCATGATAATCCTTATCATTTCAGGATTTCAGGTAATGAACGGCCAGGCTGATGGTGGAACAGTTATCACCGAAAGACCTGACCTGGAGTTGTTAAACCGGATCAGACTGGAACATAACATGAAATCCAGGGAGGAGGTGTCCTATGAAACCATCGACGGAGATCCATTCCTTTATAAGGATTTCGTTCCGGGCAGCCTTATACTGAAGACCGGGGAAAATATTCCTTTGAACCTTAGATATGACATCTTCAAGAGTGAAATACAGTTCGGGCAGAAGAATGAGATCTATGCGCTTATTAATCCGGAAAACGTGTCCACTGTGGAAATTGACTCCCTCAGATTTGTTTATGCAAGATATCTCAAATCCTCAGGAGATATAGCGTCATCAGAAAATACATGGTTCATACTTAAAGAAGATGGTAAATGCAGGTTGCTTATCCGGAAGAATTTGAGACTTCAGGCTGCTGCGCCTCCAAAACCTTATAAGGAAGAAGGAGTTCCTGCCAAGTTTGTCCATACAGGTGATTTATATTATTTAATGGTTACAAATAAAAATGCTGTTCGGGTTAACAGTAAGAAAGACCTCTTTGAATACCTGTCTGACAAAAAGGATCTGTTAAATGAATTTATAAATTCAAACAAACTGGGAACAAAGAAGCTGGAAGATCTGGTCAAGGTTGTTTCGTACTATAATAGTCTTTGAAAATCGGCTTCCCCTCAATATCTCCCGGGTCAGTCATCCTATTATCTTACGTTCATTTATATAAACATCCCGAAGTAATTAACTAATCAGCAAGGCCTCTCAACTATCGTTTTAGAACCCCTTTTAGGGCATGCGCGTCAACTTAAGGACTAAGATAGCTTATGAGTTAAACTATATACAACTGATTAGCAATAATTTACATTTCCCCTCCACCACATGCCTCCCGTGGAGGCTGGCTCCTTCGCTAAAATCAGCCACTGGCTGATTTCTTAACGCTCGGCCCCCTTTTCAAGGAGGGGTTGGCCGGGACTATTGACTTTTTGACGTTTACAATTTGCTTTCCCGGCCGGGGTGGTTTACTTTAACTCTGATATATTAATCAATCTTCATGTTTACCAGTTCAAGTCTGGTAGCTGTAACACGAAGTATCTTGATAATATATTTTTTTACCCTGATTACTTCATTATTTACCGGTATGCTGCCGTGATAATAAAGGATCATCCCGGCAAGAGTTTCATAATCATCTTCCTCCGGGAGATCAAGATGATACTTCTCATTCAGATAATCTATTTCAAGACGGCCTGAGAATATATATTCCGAAGGACTTATGACTTTCTCCGTGAATTCATTGATGTCATGTTCGTCTTCAATATCACCGACAATCTCTTCAAGAATGTCCTCGATTGTTACCATCCCTGATGTGCCGCCGAATTCGTCAACAACAAGCGCCACGTATTTCTTTTCATCAAAAAAGAGCTTAAGAAGCTTGTTGGCGGTCATGGTTTCCGGAACAATGGCTACCTTCCTGACACATGACATAATATCAGGAGGATCCCTGAAGATATCCTTCAGCTCAAAATACCCGATAATATTGTCGATAGATTCCTGATAGACCAGTATCCTGGAATGACCTGTCTCGATAAACCTTTCCTTAAGTTCATCAATTGATTTCCCGGATTCCATGGCATCAATTTCGGTCCTTGGAACCATACATTCCCTGAGTTTTACACTTGAAAAGTCGAGCGCATTCTGGAAGATCCTGATGTTATGATGGTACGGTGCCGCATCCTCATTACTCTGCTTACTCTGGTTTACAAAGTGGTCAATGTCAACTTTGCTGAAAACAAGGTTCTCCTGTTCCTTCTTATCGCCTTTCACCCCGAAAAAAATCCTTATGAAAAGATTGGAAGCTGCAAGCGTAAACTTGCTGATCGGATAAAACAGGAAATAGAAAAACCTGGTTGGAATACTTAAGGCTTTCAGGAAGAAGTTGGGTGAGATTATAAAAACCGTTTTCGGCAGAAACTCCGCCACCAGAAGAATAATTGCTGTTGAGATGATAGTGTTCAGTATAAGGACAAGAAGTTCAGAGCCAAGGTGAGGCGTAAGCAACGGAGTGAGCAGCCTGGAGAAAAACAATCCATAAACAACAATAGCTATGTTATTGCCAATGAGCATGGTGGCAATAAATTGACCAGGACTGTCAGTAAATAATTTAATTGTCTTTGATCCGAAGACACCCTGTTTCCTGTCGAGTTCGATCCTTAGTTTGTTTGCGGTCACAAAGGCGATCTCCATGCCAGAAAAGTAGGCTGATAAAACAATAGTTAGAACTATGACCAAAATCCCGTTCATCTTCCAAAGTTAACTCTTTTTTCGCTGTATGTGGCGGAACCGGGCGAAGAGAAAAGAGACAAAAGCCATAAGGAGAACGATCAGGAGCCTGTTGTTGTAGCCGCCGGTAATGAACATTCTGATACCTGCTGCAATACACAGGACACCGGTTATTAACCAGATGATTTCGAGAATAAGATTAGATCTATTTGACGTCATTCACATAAATGGTAGCGCTCAGATTCTTGATTTTGCGCTTGGTAAGACGAGGATCTGATTCAAGGCCGTAACCCTGGACAATTTGATCCTCAGTGGTTATTTTAACGAACCTGTCGGTATAAATTAAATTCTTCTTCTGGTCCCAGTATAATAATTCGGTTTCCAGCTTTTCACCTGCTTCATTAATAGCAACCACACTATCCTGAAGTTCCCAGAGATCCTTGTTATCGGTAAATTTTGCGTATTTAGCTGTTACTGATGCAACCGGCTCTTTATGGCCGTCATAGAACCTTACTCTTATGCCGGATTTAAATTCTGAATACGGTTCATTGGTCTTCTTATAACTCTCCATAAGGGGAGCTGATAAAATGAGCTGCAGTTTTCCTGAATCGGTATAGACAGTTTCACCGTCCCTGGCTGTAAGTGATGGCAGGGTAAGGAGGTCAATAGCCGGTATTGTGCCATTTCTTTTCTCACAGGAAACACTGGCTGCCATAATCACCAGAAGTAATATAATATTAAGCAACTTCTTCAACACAAGATTCCAGTATATGGTTTAACCCTTCAATTACAAGATCAGGCATAAAACTTACCTGATAGTTGATCCTTTCCTTCAGATAGCCTGCATCCCCGCCCGCAAGTATTACTTTTGCATCATTGTGTTTCTCTTTAAACCTTCTGATATTTTCATCTATTTCAAAGATCAGGCCGTCGATCACACCGGCCGATATAGCTTCAAAAGTATTCTTTCCGGGGGAGGAATATTTTTCAGTTGTCGTGACAAGAGGAAGTTTGCCGGTGAATTTATGCAAAGCCCTGAATCGCATCGACAGGCCCGGAGAAATATTGCCTCCCGGCCAGGTGTTGCCAATCAGATAATCATAAGTAACAGCGCTTCCCGCATCAATGATCAGGACCTCTTCACCCTGATAAACTGACCATGCACCGGCAACTGCTGCGATCCGGTCAGGACCAAGCGTTTCTGGCGTTTCATACCTGATTTTAAAAGGGAGCTTCGATTTATATGAAAGTAAGTGAGTATAAGGAATATTAACTGTGAGAAGGTCGTAAATAAACTCCGGAAGGTCACGTACCGTAGAAATTATAGCTTTATCTATTTTATAAGGTGAAAGTAACTTTCCGATACTTCCGCAGGTGAAGTGCTTTGTCCGAAATGAGCTTATCTTTTCTCTTCCGTCAAAGAGAGCCATCTTCGTACTCGAATTCCCTATGTCGACTATCAGGTTCATAATGAGTTTAAAAAGCAAAGTTACGAAACTCCTGGAATTACACCCTCCTTCTTTATTATTGAAAGAGATAAGAATTTAACCAAAGCTTGCAATGTAACCACATGGGGCTGTTTGAAAAGTCTAAATCCATTAACCGCAAAGATCGCGAAGGATTTACGCAAAGATCACAAAGAGCTAATTATTAATGTTTTAACTTTGCGTCCTTCGCGCTTCTTAGTGTGCTTTGCGGTTAAAAAAGGGCTTCTTCAACAAACCCTTAATATTTGTTTTCTTCTTTATGAAAATCATCCAGGATATTCCTCAGGATTTCAATTGCTGATTTAACTGAACGCATATTTGTGATTGTCAGACTTAATTTTGAGGCTTTCTGCCGCATAGACATCCAGTTCTGGTGACGGTTCACGTAGTTCATCAGGTACACAAAAAGTGAAGTCCTGTAAAATCCTGATTGAGGATCAGAAACGAAATTAGCTATCAGCAGATCATTTTTAAGCAATATTTTTTCGATACCTAATTTTACGGCAAGCCATTTTATTTTTACAATATCAAGCAAAGCTTCTGCGGGCGGTGGAAGAGGCCCGAATCTGTCAATAAGCTTTTTACTGAAAGCTGCAAGGGCATCTTCAGAATTTATCTCATTTAATTCCTTATAAAGACGGATCCTTTCGGCGATATTTGAGACGTACTCATCAGGGAACATTATTTCAAGGTCAGTATCGATCTGAAAGTCAGTTACATATTCTTTAGGCTTCCCTGATCTTAGAGGTTTGGATTCATCACCGGAATCGACGAACTCATCCCTCAGCTCAGTTTCCCTCAGCTCTGTCATAGCTTCATTCAGGATCCTCTGATAAGTTTCATAACCAACATCAGCTATGAAACCACTTTGTTCACCTCCCAATAGATTGCCAGATCCCCGTATGTCGAGATCCTGCATCGCAATGTTGAAACCGCTTCCAAGTTCCGAGAACTCCTCAATTGCATTCAGCCTTCTTCTTGCTTCATGGGTCAGGGTAGTCAATGGCGGGGCCAGAAGGTAGCAGAATGCTTTTTTATTTGAGCGGCCGACTCTTCCTCTGAGCTGATGCAGTTCTGAAAGACCAAAATGATGCGCGTCATTTATAAAGATCGTATTTGCATTAGGAATGTCGAGACCTGATTCAATAATTGTGGTTGCAATAAGTACGTCATAATCTCCCTGGATAAAATCGAACATCACATTTTCAATTTTCATTCCCTCCATCTTCCCGTGAACAATGGCTGTTTTTACATTAGGACATATCCTGTTGACTGTTGCCTGGATCTCCTTTATATTTTCAACCCTGTTATGAATAAAGAACACCTGTCCGTTCCTTGAAACCTCATATTCTATCCCTTCCCTTATGATTTCCTCGTTGAAACCATGGAGTTCTGTAACAATCGGCATCCGGTTCGGGGGAGGAGTATTTATAACAGACAGATCACGGGCTCCCATAAGTGAAAACTGCAAAGTCCTTGGGATCGGTGTTGCCGTAAGGGTAAGGGTGTCGACGTTTGCCTTAAGCTTTTTAAGTTTTTCTTTTACCGAAACGCCAAACCTTTGTTCCTCATCAATAATAAGCAGACCAAGATCCTTAAATTTAACATCCTTACCTACAAGTTTATGGGTCCCTATTATGACATCGATTTTGCCGTCAGAAAGCCCGGCCAGTATCTTCTTCTGATCGGCAGGTTTCCTGTGGCGGCTCAAATAATCAACATTACATGGAAATCCCTTAAGTCTTGATGAAAATGTTTTAAAATGCTGAAGTGCAAGGATAGTTGTTGGCACCAGGACTGCTGTCTGTTTGCTGTCGGCTGTTGTCTTGAAGGCTGCCCGTAATGCTACTTCGGTCTTGCCAAATCCGACATCTCCGCAGACGAGCCTGTCCATGGGATGATCTCTTTCCATATCCTCCTTTACCGCCATTGTGGTATTCAGCTGGTCAGGAGTATCCTCATAGATAAATGATGCCTCAAGTTCCCTTTGCATGTATGAATCGGGTGAAAAAGAAAACCCCGGCGACGACATCCGTTTGGCATAGAGAAGAATAAGGTCCTTTGCTATATCCTTGACCCTTTTCTTAGTCGCCTGCTTCAGTTTCTGCCATGCACCTGAACCAAGTTTATAAATTTTGGGTTCGGCATTGTCCTTCCCTTTGTACTTTGATATTCTGTGCAGTGAATGGATGCCTACATACAGAATATCATTGTCTTTATAAACAAGTTTTATTGCTTCCTGAACCTTCCCGTTTACTTCAATTTTTTCAAGTCCCCCGAATTTCCCGATACCGTGATCGATATGAACCACATAATCTCCCGGATTCAGGCCTGTAAGTTCTTTTACAGATATGCTCTCCTTTCTTGAGAAATATCCACGTATCCTGAACTTGTGGTATCTGTCAAATATCTGATGGTCGGTATAGAGGCTAATATTAAGATCGTTGTCGGAAAATCCACCATGGAGATTGAACAGAAGCGGGATAAAATTTACTTCCGGATTGATTTCTGCAAAAATATCCCTTAGTCTGTCTATCTGCGACTGGCTTTCGGAGATAAGATAAGTAACATAGCCGGAATGAACGTTTGAGACAAGCTTTTCCGACAGAAGTTCAAAATTCTTATTAAATACCGGTTGGGGTTCGGTGTTAAACCCGAATACTTGTTCGGCTTCAAAGAAGCTCCTGTTTCCGAATTCGAGGGTCCTGAATTTCGAACAGAGCTCAAGAAACCTGTTACCGGTCATAATAATTTCTTTCCTGTTTGCCACCTGGCCTGAATCTTCCCTGACAGAAGTCAGGCTGTAAATGTTGTTTATTTTTTCCCTTATAAAGCCAGCATCATCAAACCATATTAAAGCTGAAGGCGGCAGAAAATCAGTGAAAGAGTCGCTGACGACTTCTAGTGAGATATCCTGTATGTTCGGTATAACTGAAACCTGTTTTAAAATACTGACTGAAAGCTGATCATCAGTATTGAAAGACCTTATTGTATCGACTTCTTCACCAAAAAAATCGATGCGGTAAGGCATATCGGCCGAATAGGAAAAAATATCGGCAATACTTCCCCTGATCGAGTACTGGCCCGGTTCATATACAAAATCAACTCTTTCAAAATTGTATTCATGAAGGACCTCCTCCAGGAATTCGAGCGACAGCTTATCTCCCTTGTTTATGCTCAGGGTATTCTTCTTAAGGTTTTTTCTGCTGATCACCTTCTCCATAACAGCTTCAGGGTAGGTTACAATTATGCCTTTTCTTTTTCCCGAAGCAAGATGATTAAGGACTTCCGTTCTGAGAACTATATTTGCCGGCTCAGTTTGTTCATACTGCACTGAACGTTTATAGGTTGAAGGGAAGAAGAAAATTGATTCATCACCCAGGACAGATACCAGATCGTTGTAAAAATAGGCAGCATCTTCCTTTTCAGGGATCACAACAACCTGGGTCATAGGAGAATGATGGAATACTCCCGATATGATCAGTGCCCTCGATGAGCCTGATAATCCAGCTATCCTGATGCGGTTTAGGGGATTCTCCTGATTTATGGCAGCCTTGAGTTCTGCCAGTACCGGGTGGGTGGAATAAAGCTTTGTTATTACGTTTTCCTTCATTTGCCGGATTAAAAGGTGCAAATTTAATAAAATGGCTGTTATTATTGATTTTTGTCCCTCGTTTCCGATAGTAAACATTATAGCATAACCACCTCAGCCGGGAAAGCTACCACCTTCTTAGCTTGCTACTATAAAACTAATTTAAAAAATTACAAAGAGATCCACTAAGTCCCGCACAGAGTCCCGATAGCTATCGGGACACAGAGAACAGATTTCATATAACTCTGTGGCCCTCTGTGACTTCTCTGTGTAACTCTGTGTAACTGTAAGGTAGGGCAAGGGGGATGAGTTCAGCTTTTTCCTTGTTTATTTATTTCAGCCTCCTGAGTGAATGTAACCGGGAAATAATAATTTTGACTCAAATAAAAATCGATGAAGGTATTTAAGTTCGGAGGGGCTTCTGTAAGGGATGCCACAGGAATCAGGAATCTGGAGGCGATCATTTCAAAAGAGACGGAAAATCTTGTCGTTGTTGTTTCCGCTTTCGGTAAGACAACAAATGCGCTTGAAAAAGTGCTTAAATCCTGGTTTTCAGGAGAAAAAAGTTATAAGGACCAGCTGGATAATATTTATTCCTATCATCTTTTAGTTACAGGCGACCTGTTTCCTGACGGTAATTCAGTGAAGAGTAAAATCGATATTTCATTTAAGCAATTAAAAGATTATTTGAAATCTCCTGCCAGACGGCATTATGATTTTGAATACGACCAGGTGGTCTCCTACGGTGAAGTCTGGTCGACAATTATTGTAGCAGGTTTTCTTAAATATACCGGCCTGAATGCCGACTGGATTGATATCAGGGGAATCCTTGTCACCGACGACAGGTTTCGTGACAGCAATATTATGTGGGATGAAAGCACGGCCAGAATTAAAAGTGTTTTCAATTTTAGCGGGAAGAATATTTATGTTACCCAGGGATTTATCGGAGGTACGATTACCGGTCAGACAACAACCCTGGGAAGGGAAGGATCGGACTATACAGCTGCCATACTCGCAAATATACTTGATGCAGAAAGAGTAGTCGTCTGGAAGGATGTCCCTGGTTTGCTAAATGCAGATCCTAAATGGATGCCTGATGCAATCAGACTTGAGGAAATATCTTACAGGGAAGCTGTTGAAATGACCTTTTCAGGGGCCAAAGTCATTCATCCTAAGACAATTAAACCGCTACATAACAAGAATATCCCTCTTTATGTAAAATCTTTTTTAGCTCCCGGTGACGTTGGGACCATAATAAAAGCGGATGCTATCCTGAAAAAGGTTTTGCCAGTCTTTATAAGAAAAGAAAATCAGATACTTGTATCATTTCTGCCAAAAGATTTTTCGTTTGTTATGGGCGATAACCTCAGCAGGATCTTCCATTCATTTCTGCAGCATGGGATCAAAGTAAACCTTGTGGAAGCAAGTGCTGTAAGTATTGATGTATGTATTGACGATGACCGTGTTAAGGTTGAATTGCTGATCGATGACCTGAAGCCCGAGTTTACAGCAGTTTATAATGATTGTCTTGAATTGCTTTCGGTCAGGCACTATAATCCTGAAGCAATTGAACGGATAACATGTGGCCGTGATATACTTTTGGAGCAGCGAACCAGAAGTGCGGTAAGGTTTGTGGTGAGGAAGGCTTAACGGCGCAAAGGCGCAAAGGCGACGGCGCAACGGCACAAAGGCGCAACGGCTCAACGGCTCAAAGGCGGTTAAATCTTAAAGGCAAAAGCGTAAAGATCCTTATGCAGTAAGCCGTAAGCCGTTATGCCGTTACGCCGTAATGCCGTAACGCCGTTACGCCGTTATGCCGTAACGCCGTTATTCTACCTCTCAAAGACCAGCTTCTGCCCGCGGAAATCCTCATTAAATATTCCATTATCATAGACGACAGTTCCGTTCACAATAGTCTTAACCACCCTCGATCTGAATGTAGTTCCTTCGAAAGGGGACCAGCCGCATTTATACAAAATGTTTTCTTTTGAAACGGTCCAGGGATTGTCAGGATCGATCAGGCATAGATCAGCTTTATAACCCTCCCTAATAAACCCGCGTCCTTTTATATTAAATAGTATGGCTGGATTTTGACACATTTTTTCAACTATCTTTTCGATAGAGAATATCTTCCTGTGCCACATCTCAAGCATTGCAATAAGGGAATGCTGAACAAGTGGTCCTCCGGAAGGGGCTTTGAAATAACTGTTATTCTTTTCTTCGAGAGTATGGGGAGCATGATCAGTTGCAATAACGTCGATAGTGTCATTTGCTGTTGAATTGATCAGCGCGTCCCTGTCAAATCTTGTTTTGATTGAAGGGTTCCATTTTATTAATGTTCCTTTCTCTTCATAGGCTGAATCGTCGAACCATAGGTGATGAACACAAACTTCCGCGGTTATCCTTTTACGGTTCAGTGGCAAATCGTTTCCGAAAAGCTTCATCTCATCAGCTGTTGAAAGGTGAAGGATATGAAGCCGGGTATTATATTCCCTGGCAAGTCTTACTGCGTGTGAAGAAGAAGCGAAACAGGCTTCGCGGCTACGTATCATCGGATGCATATTCACAGGAACATTCTCACCATACTTCTTCCTGTATATTTCAATATTCCTCTTTATCACAGGTTCAGATTCACAATGACATGCAACTGGAATTCTAACTTTTGAAAACAGCTCTTTTAAAGCTTGTTCATCATCGACAAGCATATTGCCTGTAGAAGAACCCATAAAAACCTTAATGCCGCAAACTTCTGACGGATCGGCATTCATCACCTCCCCGATGTTTGTGTTTGTTGCTCCAAGGTAAAATGAGTAATTTGCCAGAGAGTTCTCGGCACCAAGTACAAATTTTTCTTTCAGGAGCGCGTTCGTAATTGTCTGGGGATTGGTATTCGGCATGTCCATAAATGAGGTAATCCCTCCGGCTACTGCAGCCCTTGATTCACTGAGGATGTCGCCCTTATATGTCAGTCCGGGTTCCCTGAAGTGAACCTGATCGTCAATCGCACCCGGGATAAGTAATAAACCTTCGGCATCAATTAATTGTGTACCAGATGGAGTTTCTAAAGTTGATGGCGGACCTATTGCCGAAATTAATTCACCCCTGATGAGTATTTCCCCTTTGAAAACCCTGCCTTCATTTATTATTGTAGCATTTCGGATGAGTGTACTGTCCATAGATCATTCTTCGCGCTCTCTGATTAAATCCTTTGGCTTTTGCCATATAACCCTTTTGTTTTTTAAAACTATTGTTTTGAACCCCCTTTAGGGGGCAGGGGGTGATATCTTATAAAGAAGCTCCTTAATTTCATTCTGAGGACTCCCCATAAGGCTTCGTTAAAAATACCACCTGACATTTTAGAGGAGCCCAGCCTCCGGTCGGTGAAGATAATCGGTACTTCAACTATTTTATATCCCAGTTTATAGGCGACAAACTTCATTTCGATCTGGAAGCCATATCCTACAGATTTAATGTGATGTGGTTTTATGTTTTCAAGAACTTCCTTTTTATAGCAGACGAATCCGGCGGTAGTATCCATGATTTTCATACCGGTTATCAGCCTGACATAGATTGAAGCAAAGTATGACATCAGCACTCTTGTAAGGGGCCAGTTTACAACATTTACTCCGCTGATGTAACGTGAACCTATTGCAACATCGGCTCCCTGGTCGTGGCAGGCTTTATAAAGCTTTATGAGGTCGTTTGGGTCGTGTGAAAAGTCAGCATCCATCTCATATATTAATGAATACCCCTTTTCAAGTGCCCATTTGAATCCCGTGGTATAAGCGGTACCCAGCCCCAGTTTACCGGGCCGTTCGATCAGGTGAACGTTTGGGAATATTAGCTGAAGGCTTTTAACTATACCGGCAGTTCCGTCGGGTGAGTTATCATCGATAACAAGAATGTCGAACGGGACGGGGAGAGTAGAAATGGCTTTGATCAGCAATTCGATGTTTTCCTTTTCCCTGTAAGTAGGAATAATAACAATATTCGACATAAGAATAAAATATACACGAAAATACTCTTTTTCAGTTGATAGCATAAACCGGGAGATGTTTATTTCCGGCAGTCAGGAAAAATTTTAAGATTTTCTTTGCAAGGAAAATTTGAAGCATTATCTTTGACGTCCCAAAAGCAGGGATAACCTGCTACGCCAATTGGCGGGAAAGGGGCACAAAAATTATGTTCTTTGAAATTATGAAGTAGCAACCAGGCGGGAGTAAAATCTCGCTAAAGAACTTGTTAGTATTTAGAAAAGAGCGACAATAGGGATTTATCTTTGTAAGAGACAATAAGAATAAATTTTTACAATGAAGAGTTTGATCCTGGCTCAGGATGAACGCTAGCGGGAGGCTTAACACATGCAAGTCGAGGGGCATCACGAGGTAGCAATACTTTGGTGGCGACCGGCGCACGGGTGAGTAACACGTATGCAACCTACCCTGTACAGGGGGATAACCCGGAGAAATTCGGACTAATACCCCATGAAGATATGAGAAGGCATCTTTTTATATTTAAAGTTTCGGCGGTACGGGATGGGCATGCGGAACATTAGCTAGTTGGCAGGGTAACGGCCTACCAAGGCTACGATGTTTAGGGGACCTGAGAGGGTGATCCCCCACACTGGTACTGAGACACGGACCAGACTCCTACGGGAGGCAGCAGTGAGGAATATTGGTCAATGGGCGCAAGCCTGAACCAGCCATCCCGCGTGCAGGAAGACGGCGCTATGCGTTGTAAACTGCTTTTCCAGGGGGTGAAACTCCGGTACGCGTACTGGATTGACGGTACCCTGGGAATAAGCATCGGCTAACTCCGTGCCAGCAGCCGCGGTAATACGGAGGATGCGAGCGTTATCCGGATTTATTGGGTTTAAAGGGTGCGTAGGCGGATCAATAAGTCAGAGGTGAAACCCTGCAGCTTAACTGTAGACTTGCCTTTGATACTGTTAGTCTTGAGTGTGGTCAAGGTAGGCGGAATGTGTAATGTAGCGGTGAAATGCTTAGATATTACACAGAACACCGATTGCGAAGGCAGCTTGCTGGACCATTACTGACGCTGATGCACGAAAGCGTGGGGATCGAACAGGATTAGATACCCTGGTAGTCCACGCCGTAAACGATGATCACTCGCTGTTGGCGATACACAGTCAGCGGCTAAGCAAAAGCATTAAGTGATCCACCTGGGGAGTACGGCCGCAAGGCTGAAACTCAAAGGAATTGACGGGGGCCCGCACAAGCGGAGGAACATGTGGTTTAATTCGATGATACGCGAGGAACCTTACCTGGGCTTAAATGTAGAGTGCATTTCGCTGAAAGGCGGATTCCCTTCGGGGCTCTCTGCAAGGTGCTGCATGGTTGTCGTCAGCTCGTGCCGTGAGGTGTCGGGTTAAGTCCCATAACGAGCGCAACCCTTATCGTTAGTTGCCAGCGGGTAAAGCCGGGAACTCTAACGAAACTGCCGGTGTAAACCGAGAGGAAGGTGGGGATGACGTCAAATCAGCACGGCCCTTATGTCCAGGGCTACACACGTGTTACAATGGCCGGTACAGAGGGCAGCTACCTGGAGACAGGATGCGAATCTCGAAAGCCGGTCTCAGTTCGGATCGGAGTCTGCAACTCGACTCCGTGAAGCTGGATTCGCTAGTAATCGCGCATCAGCCATGGCGCGGTGAATACGTTCCCGGGCCTTGTACACACCGCCCGTCAAGCCATGGAAGTTGGGGGTACCTGAAGTCCGTAACCGCAAGGAGCGGCCTAGGGTAAAACCAGTGACTGGGGCTAAGTCGTAACAAGGTAGCCGTACCGGAAGGTGCGGCTGGAACACCTCCTTTCTGGAGAAGATTGATCCTTATTCCGCCTGGTATGCACTTCATTATTATAATATTTTGGGTTCGCCCCCCATCCCCCCTGAAGGGGGGCTAAACAAGTCCCCTTTAGGGGATTTAGGGGTAAGACTCAAGCATAATATTTTGAGCTAAGAGTTCAGAGTTCAAGGTTAGGAGTTTAACTCCAAACTTTAGGCACTCCAAACTCCAAACTCGAGAAAGAGTCCCATAGCTCAGTTGGTTAGAGCGCTACACTGATAATGTAGAGGTCCTCAGTTCAACTCTGAGTGGGACTACATAAACAGTATTGAGAGTGGGAGTGAGAGCGGGAAACGTCTCACTCCGGATACCCACACTCACACTTGCTCAGGGGGAATTAGCTCAGTTGGCCAGAGCATGGCGCCTCGGCGCCAGGGTCAAGGGTTAAACTCCCAAAGGAGTTCGTTGAATGTGATTATCGGGGAATTAGCTCAGTTGGCCAGAGCATGGCGCCTCGGCGCCAGGGTCAAGGGTTAACCTCCCAAAGGAGTATCGTTGAATGTGATTATCGGGGAATTAGCTCAGTTGGCCAGAGCATGGCGCCTCGGCGCCAGGGTCAAGGGTTCGACTCCCAAAGGAGTTCGTTGAATGTGATTATCGGGGAATTAGCTCAGTTGGCCAGAGCATGGCGCCTCGGCGCCAGGGTCAAGGGTTAACCTCCCAAAGGAGTTCGTTGAATGTGATTATCGGGGAATTAGCTCAGTTGGCCAGAGCATGGCGCCTCGGCGCCAGGGTCAAGGGTTAAACTCCCAAAGGAGTTCGTTGAATGTGATTATCGGGGAATTAGCTCAGTTGGCCAGAGCATGGCGCCTCGGCGCCAGGGTCAAGGGTTAAACTCCCAAAGGAGTTCGTTGAATGTGATTATCGGGGAATTAGCTCAGTTGGCCAGAGCACCTGCCTTGCACGCAGGGGGTCAAGGGTTCGACTCCCTTATTCTCCACCATCGGCCGCCGAAGTCTCGGCGAAGGCGGCTTGTCCATAAGTAAACAAAGCAATAAGCGGAGAAATCCGCCTACGCTGAAGCTACGGCGGACAAAGGTTCTTTGACATATTGGCAAAAGTAGAAAGTTAGTAAGATTACATAGAAGAAAGTAAATAAGAGCGCATGGTGAATGCCTAGGCTCTCAGAGGCGAAGAAGGACGTGACAAGCTGCGAAAAGCTGCGGGGAGGAGCAAATATCCGATACATCCGCAGGTATCCGAATGGGGCAACCCACTACGCTGAAGGCGTAGTATTCCGAGCAATCGGAAGGCAAACCCGGAGAACTGAAACATCTTAGTACCCGGAGGAAAAGAAAACAAAAGTGATTCCCCAAGTAGTGGCGATCGAACGGGGAATAGCCCAAACCGTCATCGTTTTGGCGATGGTGGGGTTGAAGGACCTCAATACTTATCATAAATAACAAGCGGAAGTTGTCTGGAAAGTCAAACCACAGGGGGTGAAAGTCCCGTACGCGTAAAGATTAGTAAT
>CAVTDE010000008.1:0-584699 GCA_963733455.1 uncultured Bacteroidales bacterium | reverse complement strand
GGCCCCATTTTTTTGATAACAAATTTCTTTTTAACGATTTTTCTTTATATTTTAATTACCCAGTCAATGGGTATAAAAAAGTAAAGATTAATATCAATGGAAGAAAAGAAGTTTACGATGTTCAGGAGTTGTCGGATTACATTCATATGTCAGAAAGTTATGTTTATAAAATGGTCAGTAAAAAATCAATCCACATACTAAATTGGGAACAAGAACCCTGTTCGAAAGAAATCGAGATCGATGGCTGGGTGATAAACGGAGGTCATATGGAAGATAACCTTCCTGCACTTCCAAAAGTTTAAAATTAAGTATGGCAACTTTTGACGTTTTGGACAAAAGAAAAAAGCTAAAAGGTGGCAAATACAATCTTGCAGTCAGGATGGTCAATGTGAATGATGTCATGTATATCAACATACCAAAAAATGACAGTAAGTTAGTATGATAATGTGTTTAATAATAAAGTCAAAGACGAAGAGAGCAGGAAGTTTCTTGATACCTGTAACAGTTATATAGCAAAATGTGAAGGAATATATGATCTGAAACCATTTAACAAAGACACTTTCAGAAAACGATTATAAAAAAATCGAAAATAAAGACTCCAAATCACTTATTCTTACGGAACTATTTGATTACTACATTGAAAATAAAGAGAATATCAAACCAACGACCATTGATTCGATGGGTCTACCAGAAACAGGTTTAAATTAGAAGCTGGTGCAAGTGTCGGTGATGTCACTGTAGCAGCTTCCTAGAGAAGATGTCGAAGAGTGAAATTGACAAGGATAACTCTGGGCTACGATAGACCATCACACGTCAAACCTAAGGTCTGTCATCAATTACTTCAGACATTTTGTCAAGGTTATTCCAAAAGAATATGAATACCCCTTTGGCCTGGAGGTTTTACCGTTTCCGGCTATTTCCCCTCTACACAGGTACTTAAAGAATCGGAAATACAATCTGTAATTGATCTGAATGGGTTCAAGTGCAAATCACATTCGCTGAGATGTCTGGGTGATGCTCTGCCCCGATTCAATGGAGCCAACTTTAGACTTACTTAGGAAAATCAAATGGAGCCAAAGAAATAAATGGGGATTATATATTCTTTACCCGAAAGAAGACTGAGGATACAAGAAAAAACAATCGAACGCCTATCACTGTACCTTTAACGGATAAGCTGAAAGATTCAATAGCTCGTGTTGGCGATAAAAATAGTCCTTTCCTTCTAGGAATGCTTAAAGAAGGTTATGATGAAAATTTCTTCAAGAACAGAAATCATAAAATAAAGCAGCAGATAAATCGACAACTTAAAGACATTGGAGAACAACTTAATCTATCCCGACCATTGAATTTAGGATCAGCTCGGGATTGTTATCTCGAACACTCTGAATCGAAATAATACTGATATAAAAAAGATAAGCCAAATGCTCGGAACATAGTAATGTCATAATTACCGAACATTACCTGGCATGACTTAATCCTGATGTTACATTTGGAATAAATGATCCAATCCTTTAATGAGAATTGGTTGGAATAATCCGCTAGGTTTCCCGCCAGGTTTTATGAAAATCGGTGAAAAATAATCAAATTCGTCTCATCGCTGAACCTTCGTCGGGCTTCAGCCTTCGACCGACATAGTCGGCTACGGCCGACGAAGTGGGTGGACGCAGCCCCACAGACAATTCATCAGGGCTTTTGTTTTTCAATGCAACATAAGAGAACTACCCGAACACCAATTAACTAAATACAATAACAAATCTTTAACAGATTTTGAAAAACTTTATGAACGATCAAGCGTCTTAATATTTATAATAATATTCATTATGAAAACATTAATTGATTCGAAAAGGAAGCTTTTAGTAGGTTCAGTTTTCCTATTTGGAATTTTAATAGTTTCAAGTAATTGCAGTAAATCCTCAAACTCATCGACTCCAGGGGCAAATGAAGTGTTTATTTCGAATATGACATTTAATCCTGGAACTTTAACCGTTGCGGTTGGCACTACTGTTACCTGGATCAATAATGATAATACTGCGCATACTGTAACCAATGATACCGGGTCAACTGAGATATTCGATAGCGGATGATAGAGACGCCGGTGGTTATACGGTGGTGGAAGTTTCCCCCATAAATTTTCCACGGCTCAAACTCCCATTACCATTGCAATTTTCATTCTACTATGCACGGTACCGTAATTGTCCAATAGAGTACAGATTATTTATCAATTAAAAAGATTACCCTGTGACAATTACAGCTGCAGTTGTTATGAAATATGTAATTGAATAATCCAATAAAAAAGAGTAATTAGAAAATCTCGTCCCCAAAGTTGAAAATTTTCCATCCCATATCAATTTACACTTATATGAATCATTCATCTGTACATTATCCGAATATATAACTTGCTTCAAATAATAGTGTAAGTGTGGAATTATAGGATATACTACTTTGCGGTGTAATAGTTCAATTTCACATATAAATCCGATAAAATGAAAAAGTTTACATTGATTTCAGTAGCAATTGCAAGTGCTTTCTCTTTTGTTGCTCTCTATGAATGATCCTTATCATCTCAAACCATTCAAAAAACCAAATCTATACCGAATGACGTGCTGATGATTGCAAAAAAATCCTGCGTAAAATGTCATGCTGAGCCAGGTAAAACGATGGCTAAGTCTCATGTCAACTTATCTAAATGGGATAGTTATACTTCCAAAAGCAAGCTCTAAGGCAGCTGCAATGTGCAACATGATCACTAAGGGCAAGATGCCTCCTAAAGTATTCAAGAAAGAAAATCCAGAATTTGTATTGACCCAAGATGAAAGAAAAATAATTTGTGACTGGTCAGCATCAATTCAGATTGCTAAAAAGTAATTTAAGTTAAACAATCTTTAGAAATTAACTTCCTTAAAAAATAGAAGATTTTTGCGAGAGACAGAAAAGTAACCTTTGAAATACATTTGATATTATGGTGGTGCTCTTTTCAGGGTTCTAATTTAATAATCAATTAAATTCAATTAAGATGAAAAAGAAATCTATTAACATCATGCTCACTACAGTTATTCTTAGTGGCCTGCTATTATTTCATCATTTGCAAAAAATGATGTGAATGCTCAAAGCAAAGGCATTACAAATGCTATACCTGCTTACTATGATGGGAAACTGTTTAATATTATATTTGTTGAGTTTCCTCCGCAAGCTGAAAGAAGTCTTATTGCTCACAACCCGAGTATCAATTTTATTTTATAGATGTGACGCTCTTGCGGGTTTCATAAGTGTAATAGATGCAATCCCTGGTGATGGTATGAATGCGGTGTGGCAAGAAGTGCAGATTCTTTTTAATACAATCCCACCTCGGCAATTTCTTAGTGATAATGATGTGTTAGCAGCTGCGTCATTGAATCAGATTACTTTGGTTTTTACGACTGAAGTTTATACCTGTCCTGTAATTGGTAAAAAACCTAAAGTAAACAAGAAAAGATTATACTATAGGTGTCGTGATTGAGTATTTACCCGCTTCTGCTGATTCGTGAGTTTCAGGAGCGGGTTAATTTTTAAAAGAAAACTGAAAAGCTTGGACACAGTAATGTGATAATTACCGAACATTACCTGGCTGGACTTAATCCAATATAACATTTCAAATAAATGATCCAATTCTTTAACAGGTTGAGGGTAAAAAAATCGGCCAGGAAATCGGCCAGGTTTTATGAAAACCAGTGAAAACCAGTAAACTCCGAATATCGTAAGTGAATGATAATGAAACCCAGTGTAAACCAGTACAATCGTAAAAATAAACCTATATCTCACTCATAATCAGGGGGTCGTTGGATCGTTCCCAACGGGACCACAATGAAAGTCAGACCACTTACAAAAAGTGTCTTTTTTTTACGCCAGGTTTACGCCAGGTTTTGGTAATATAATGTTGAAATTAGTTTAAATTTCAGTGGAAAATTTGCTCTCAAACAGAAGATCAAAGAACATATTTTTCATTCCATCAATATCGTGATACCATCCGGGAAGAAGATTGGTACACTTAACAAAACTAATGGCGTGATCTATATTATCACGAAAATACTTGGCGACCATCAGAGCCACTGCAATCAGCTCGAAATCAGAAGAATTACGATTAAAAGGTTCTTTACGACAAATTTCTATCACACCAATATGCTCCGGGACCAGGCAGTATTTACCTTCCTTTTGAATTGATTTAAAGAAATTTAGTTGAATACTTTTTATCTGCCGTACATCTGTTTTGCAGATGGTACCATTATAACATTCAATTCCGGATCCGACATGTCAGGATCTAGTGGAAAGATAGGCCGTACAACACGTTTATAAGGGAGACTTTTAAAATCCTGATCAACACTTCCCCTTGTCTGAGCCATAACCCAATCGGACTGCATATCATACCACTGACTCACGAGATAACCCTGCTTTACCATTATAATATCCATTTTCTTAGGATCAATTCCTGTACCTGCTAAGTTTGGTGTGGGTGAAGATGTTCCCACAACCACAAATATGCTTCCTGTTTTAATAATTGCTATGTCCGGAAGCTTCCGGTTCGGGGGTGATTTACTTTCTGATTGCTGGTCCTTCTCATGAACAGGACTGACATATATTACTGTACCTGATAAAAGAACAGGAGCTTCATATGAATTATCTGTCATTGCCCCTACAAAAGCCTCTGCCTGACCACCAATACCAGCTTTTCGGGCGGCTTCCACCATTTCGCTTCCCGGAATAGAGCAATAAAGCAGGCTTTTTCCTTTTGGAGTCTTAAATTCCGGCCGCTTCAATACCCTTTCCAAAGTCCAGGTCACCTCGCCTGAACCGCCACCACCAGGATTGTCGCCCATATCGCTGATTAAGAAAGGTCTTTTATTACTGGCAATAGCCAGATCAATGCATTTTTCGAGGGGATACCCTGGCGCTTCTAAACTGAATTGCCGGCGCACATCCCAGAATCTCTGAGCAAGCTTTTTTGCACCGCTTTCCACCTGACCTTCATCATCTCCTACTACCATAACCACACCCTGATTACGTCTCTCGTCTCCCCATACATAGCCTATCCAAATACCAGCATCCATCACCCCGGGCAACGACTCCACTTCAGGAACCATTGCGTAGAGTGATTTGGCAGGTTCAACTCGGGTACTTGTCCACTCCCCGGAGAGAAGTACAGGGACTGCCACCCAGGCTTTATAAGCCGGACGACCCTTTCCGGACGATAATCGCTCAAGCAGATTAACCACGCCACGACGATGTGATTCAACTGCATCATCATGAGGAGCTTTACGATATGTGGTAATAAGGTCAGAGTAGAGAGCCACACGCCAGGAGACGTTTCCGTGGAGGTCCATAGTTGTTGTGACAAGGGCGTCGTTACCTATCACACCCCTTACTCTCTCCATAAATTCCCCCTCCGGATCATCAACACCATCAACACTACAAGCCCCATGATTGTAAAACCAGAATGCATCGTAAGGCATATTACTCCGGATAATCTCAAGCGCACTATTAACAAAAGCTTCAAATGATTCTCTGGTTACCGGCCCTCGTCCGCTGCCTCCACCAACTAAAGAAGGAAGCCAGATTGCAGACTGACCCATAACAGAATCCTTACTAAGATAGGCTGGCAAAGAAGGTGTCCTCCCTGTCATAGCCTGTCGGTTGGGCATAAAAACGCTGTTTTCAATCTGTATTCCGGCAATTCCTATGCGTGGTTTCTTTTGCTGCGCAGAGGCATCGGTAATAAACAACACTGCCAACAGACAGAAATTCAGGAGCAATAAATTGATCTTCATTTTTTTGATTTGTTTGTTTTATGTAATTTCATTTAAAGTAAAGACGAATATAAAGAAGATTACCTTCATCAATAACACATCAACGATAACCGCATGAATGCTTTTCGGCAACTCTACAAGCATAGAAAGACCTGGTTTTCTATATCTAATAATACTAACAAATATAAAAAAACATTTTCCGCTGGCTTCCTGGCCACACATAAAATCAGACACTTATAAAAGTGTTTTTTTTCGCCAGAAATGATGGTCAGTCATAAATAAGTAGTACTTTGGACTTTACCTTAACTGTCCAACTGAATTTCTCTGTTCCTGATCATGTTACGGATAAAGATGATATATTAATTTGTTCCTTTGTAATAAAAAGGTATGATATGCGAACTATATCGGTTTTAGCCTTTATCCTGCTTTTCTCTGCCTGCAAAAACAAAGCTCCTGAAAGCTTGCCTTCTGTCAGGCCGGATTCTTCTTATTACCAGGAAAAATATCGTCCTCAATATCATTTTTCACCCGAAGCCAACTGGATGAATGATCCGAATGGCCTTGTTTTTCTTGATGGGGAATATCATCTTTTTTATCAGTACTATCCCGACAGTACAGTCTGGGGACCAATGCACTGGGGACATGCTGTGAGCAGGGATCTTCTTCATTGGAAGCATCTTCCGGTTGCATTGTATCCCGATTCACTTGGTTATATTTTCTCAGGAAGTGCCGTCGTCGATACAGCCTTCACCTCCGGTTTCGGATCAAAAGAAAACCCTGCGATGGTTGCAATATTCACCTCCCACGATCCTGTTCTGGAGAAAAAGGGAAGCAAATTGTTTCAGAATCAAAGTATTGCATACAGTATAGACAAAGGCAGGACCTGGACTAAATTTGAAGGGAACCCGGTTCTAAGAAATCCGGGAATACGCGATTTCCGCGATCCGAAATTATTCTGGAACGAACAATACGGTAAATGGGAGCTCATAATGGCTGTTTTCGACAGGGTTCATATTTATTCCTCAAGTGATATAAAAAACTGGAAATTTGAAAGTGAATTTGGCGCAACAGCCGGGGCTCACAGCGGGGTATGGGAATGCCCTGACCTTTTCCCGCTGAAGGTTGAAGGAACTGGCGAAACCAGATGGGCTATGATTGTAAGTATAAATCCCGGTGGTCCCAACAAAGGATCGGCAACACAATACTTTACTGGTAATTTCGACGGGCACAAATTCATTCCGGATGACACAGCTGCAAAATGGGTTGATTGGGGCAGGGATAATTATGCCGGAGTGACCTGGTCAAATATTCCTGATGATGATGGCAGAAGGATTTTCATTGGATGGATGAGCAACTGGCAATATGCAACTGTTGTCCCGACTGAGGTATGGAGGAGTGCCAGTACAAACCCCAGGGAACTGGGATTGAAAAATGAATCAGGACATTACATTCTCACATCGAAGCCTGTCAGGGAGCTGATTGATCTTCGGCGGAAAGCCGACACGACTTCAGCAAAGAATCTTATAATCACCGGGGAAAAAGTGATTTCTGCAGGGAAAGTGGATATTATGCAAAGCGAGATCCTTGCTGAATTTGACCTCTCAGGTTCAAAAGCAGATACAATAGGATTGATCCTTGAGAATGCACTCAATGAGAAACTTATTATTGGCTATTCACCACTGAAAAAGCAATTTTATGTTGACAGGAGAAAGTCAGGCCGGTCAGATTTTTCAAAAGATTTTGCATCAGTAATCACTGCTCCATATAAAGCAGGCAAGATCCTGAAGCTTCACATTTATATCGATGCCTCTTCAGTAGAATTATTCGTTGATGATTGCAGCCTTGTGATGACCAACCTCGTATTTCCTTCAGAAAAATTCTCAGGGGTCAGGATTTTTTCAAGAGGCGGAGAAACAGTTCTCACGAAGGCGCTGTTTTATGGAATTGACAGGATATGGAGCCAATAACTTCCTGCAGGATGTCAGAATGCTGACCGTAAGCGTCAGCATTCGATCCCAGCTGGGTCCACACAAAATCCGCCAGGTTTTCTGCCAGGTTTAATGAAAATAGTGAAAAACAGTAAACCCCGAAAATGTAAGTGAATGATAATGAAGACCCATACAAAGTCATACAATCTGATTTTCAGGGATTTATCTCACTCATAATCAGGGGGTCGCTGGTTCGATCCCAGCTGGGCCCACCTTCGCCCGCCATAGCTTTAGCGACGGCGGGTTTCGCTTTTATATATAGACTATATTACTGCTAAAGCTCTGTCGTGCTTCGGCGGGCGATGCCCACATTAACCTTCGCCCGCCATAGCTTTAGCGACGGCGGGTTTTTTTATTTATATTTGTGTTATCTCGTTGTTTCACTAATACTAAAAACATGGCGGGCTACGGCGGGCAAAGCCCACTTTCGCAACAATATTGGTATGTCTATATATTGAAATGCAAAGACGGAAGTATTTACACAGGATGTACTAATAACTTGGAAGACAGGATAAAACGACATAATCTGGGGCAGGTCATAGCCACCAAAAATATTTTACCTGCAGAAATAATTACCTATATAGCATTTACCGATAAATATAAAGCATACGCTTTTGAAAGATATCTCAAACTTGGTTCAGGTAGAGCCTTTTCCAAGAGACATCTAGTTTGAAAAATGTAATAAAACACAACCCCAAAATTGTAAGTGTTTTTTTTGTGCCAGTTTGGTGCCAGGATTTGGATGAAAAAGGTTTTTTTGACTGAAGATTGTATTAGAAATATTCCTCCCCCCACAAAAACATCATTTGAAATAGGATGATTCCGCGACAGGATCAGAATCCAGTAAAAACATGACAATCTTTTTTACTTAATTAACCTTGTTCTTGCTAGTAATTTTTCTATTATCAAATTGACATTGATCTATTTTATTTAAGGATCCATACCGTGTTTACATCATGTTCAATGACCCAAACATAATATTTTGAGACCCTTACAGCTCCACTTCCGCAAAAAAATTGACCAACCAATAAATTTTATTGACAAATACTGTTGACTTGTGAACTAAGAAAGTCGAACTTCGATAAAGATTTGTTTAGTAAACAATTATTTTGCTAGATAGTTCTATTTCAACCCTTAATTCGCATAAATAGTGAGTCCATCATCTATCCCATAAGAATTTCTTAGTCTAATTAAAAAATCTTTTATTATGAAAAAACTTAAATTTATTGTTCTGGTTTTCTTGTTGCTCGCTATGAGCGCATGTAACAAAGAAGATCAGGATCACCGCCTGAATTTCATGTCTGAGAAAGGAAATGGCAGCTTCAATTCAAGTTCCTGTCCGGTGAAAATTGCCGTTTTATCTGATCTGCATTTTATGGACCCATCGCTGCTCAAAGCAAATGGAAGTGCATTCCAGATGTACCTTATGCAGGATCCTAAGCTCCTTGCCGAGAGCGGAGCTATACTGCAGCAGATCATTCAAAAGCTTCTGGCTGAAAAACCTGACCTTGTCCTGATTTCAGGCGACCTTACCAAGGATGGCGAACTCGTGAGCCATAAATCTCTTATCGATCAACTGGACATACTGCTCAATAATCAGATCAAAGTGCTGGTGGTGCCGGGAAATCATGATATCAATAATCCTGGTGCAATGCTTTTTGATGGAGATAATGTCACTTCTGTTGAAAGCATTACTCCCGCAAATTTTAAATCACTATATGAAAATTATGGTTACAGTAATGCCGTTGCCACAGATCCTAACTCACTAAGCTATGTCGCAGAACCGGTTGAAGGTCTGCGGATTATTGGGATTGATGCAAATGAGTATTATGACAATACAGATGAAGTTTGTGTAACTGCAGGCAAGATAAAAGATGCTACCATGGACTGGATAATGAATCAGCTTGTCGATGCAAAAGCCAGCGGGAAAACAGTAATAGGAATCATGCATCATGGGCTGGTCGAACATTTTATGGGCGAATCTCTTATTTTCCCCGATTACCTGGTCGATAACCACAGTGCCAGGGCTGAAGAGCTTATGCAGGCGGGTCTGAAAGTAATATTTACTGGCCATTTTCATGCCAATGATGCCATTGAGCAGACATCGGGAGATTTATCAATTACAGATATTGAAACAGGCTCTCCAGTAATCTGGGAATCTCCGTACAGAATTATTAATTTCATCAACAATAAATTATTTATCAGTACAAAACATATTGACCGCATATCTTTTCCGGGATTAAACGGGATCGCCTTCAGGGATTATGAGAAAGCTTTTTCCCTCAACGGATTTGAGTTCCAGGCTAAATATATGCTCATGAACCCACCTTATTATGTCCCTGAAGAGATGGCAGCTCAGATAGCACCGGTTTTTGCAGGAGCGATGTTTGCACATTTTGGAGGCGATGAAACTATTTCAGCAGAGACAAATACTGCAATACAGGCAATAGCTGCTTTTTCCCCCGATCTGGCCAATATCCTGATGGGATTGTATATCGATCTGCCTCCGGCAGATAATAAACTGGTGGTTGACCTGAATTAAGTTCAGATTCTTTTTAATAGTTTCTGGCTTGTGTCCGTAAGGAGGAAATTTCTTCAAATATTGCTGCGTGGAATGCGACCGTGAGGCAGGCGCCAATGATGGCAGGTTTATGGCATTTCAACTCGCTAAAGCAACCTACCTTGCAGGAATAGGTTACTTCGGATGGTTTGAATATTTATTTCGCGGTGTCGCTCAGATGTTGATCAATTGACTGGAAGTCACCAGAACATCTAATCCAAGGGGGTGGTTTCTCTTGAAATCTACACCAAATGAGGAGGGGTTTTAGAATGACTTCTGGGTTTGAGAAGGAGTGGAAAAGCAGACGATTCTGACATCTTTAGTCGTATCATCCTTGTTTCCAAATGTATATTTTGTGTTTTCAGACCACTCCTGAAGTGGTCAGAGAAGGACGGATTTTGAAGAAAAACAAATAATTATAAACCACTATTGTAAGTGTTTTTTATTCAGCGCCAAATTAGTGCCAGATCTTGGATGAAATTAATAAAACTCATCTCCGATTGCTCTAATTCCTAATCCAAGTTTTTAAAGGGTTTTTACTTTTAAAATTTCATTTTTCACCAGGTTTTCGGCAAATCATTTCTGGCCGTACTAATTCTATGGTTTGTTATAAAGGACCCGAAAGGCTCTCATTATCGATGCAGGAATGCAGGACTGGTGTGTTTCGTTTTGAAATACAAAAGTTGTAACATTTAATCCAGGATATTTTCGTGATTCAAGAATATCAGCCATTTTCTCCATATTATTGATCATTGTCGAACCTTCTTTTTCTCCTGCACTCATGAAAAGTTTTGCCTTAATATTTATATGTGAATTTGAATAATCTTTTTCAAGATTAAATAAAACACCTTTATCATAGCTTATCGAAGGACTACCAGCATAGTAAATACTGAATAACTCAGACTGACAAAAGAGTGTATACAGAGAAAATAATCCGCCATAGGAATATCCCCCAAGTCCTCTGTCAGTCTGTGAAACCCTATAGTTTGATTCTACAAAAGGTATTACCTCTTTTTCAATAAATTCCAAAAATTTTTTTGCACCACCACTTTTAATTTCAAACTGCCTGCCAGTTATACCTATTAAGGTTTTTGCCCAGGTTGAATCAACTGAAGGTATATTTGTCGGAGTAAGGTCCCTTGTCCTCCAGGCTGCCCAATCAGCCATATCCTTGATTTTGTACGCTATACCTATAATGATTAATTCAGGTTCTGAAGGTACAGGAATCTCAAAAATACTGGCAATATTGGCTATCAAAGGAAATGAATGGTTCCCGTCAGTAAAATACCATGAGGTATAAGACTTCAGGGAATCGTTATAATATCTTGACGGAAGTTTGACAAAAAGAATCATATCCTGTCCAAGGATCTTAGAATAAAATGATCTCATTTCAGTGTTCGGTACCGAAACAGGCTGATTGATTTTCTCAGTTTGAGCTTGTGACTTAGTTAAAGTAAGAAGCATGAATATAACAATCATGCAGATTAAACAAATCGGTTTCATCTGGTTTATTTTAGGTTACTGCAAATAATCAAAGTAACTATCAGTCAATACTATTGATGCAAGTTACACCAATAAAAAGGCAAAGGCAAATAAATCTAAGTCGCCTCTTTTTATAACACCGTTCCTAAATGGTACCACTTTTTAGAAGAAAATGATACCACTTGTTTATGTTAATTCATTGTTTCTTGTTAAGCCACAAAATGACGGAATGAGTTGAAAACACAATACTTTTCCTATAAAAATACTACCCGTAGGGTGGAGATTTTTATTGGAAAACCCAGAGGGCTTGGTCTTTTATTTTCAAATCATGAAGGCTAAATTTGCTTCACAGGAAACAATGAATTTCCTAATTATTAATTATTTACTGATATCAGTTGCCAAATCATAGTTGCAGCGTGGCAATTTTTCACCGGCATTATAAAAAAATTCAGATTTTCTATCTTTTGATTATTAACGATATAACTTTTGAAACAATTGAAAAAATGGTATCATTTATTTCCGTTATATGGTATCAGTTTAGTCCGACGTTAAAACTCTTTAAAAAAAAGAGTTAAATCCGTTGCCCTAAATGTACATAGGCAAGGTGAGTTGACCACCCAAATCCTGAGTTAATTCCTTGATGTTTCCTCATGTATGTTAATTGTTTTCAGACCTTCCCTTGAAGTGGTCAAAAAAGGACGGATTTCCCAGACAGGGATTTTCCTCGAACTTAAATACACACCTATTGGCAAGCCCAAAACGACTATCATTTCTGGACTGTGTGAGGACACACTTAGATTGTGATCAAATCTCAAGTGTCAAATTAGATGGTTCTATTGAGTTTTAAATAGGATTTTGCCACTTTTCTCGAAAACTAGAATAGTGTGGTGTTCTGATATGTTAAGGGCTTTCAGACCTTCTTATAGTGGTCAAAGAAGGTTGATCTTGGAGGTGTAGATTCGTGCCAGTTTTAATCTATCTTTTCGTAAAAATATAATTTATATGTATAAACAATAAATAACAGTATTAAACAATAATATATATTGAAATTTCATGTAACTTTATAGTCTAACCAAATTCTTGTGTCATGGAAATGAAAAGTGGATTATTAGAAGCCTTCAAAATATTTCAGAGTACTGAATCATATTTTGATGAAAGGAATAAGAGCCAATCAAGAAAGTTAATGTTTAGTCAGGTTTTGATAATTTGCACATTTACATTCCTTTATGGAATTGTCATGGGAAGCTATCATAGTTTTCTTCAATCCTTAGCTGCTGGGGTAAAAGTTACATTTCTGTTTTTAAGTGCAATTATAATCTGCTTTCCATCATTTTTTGTAATTCAACAAGTGTTGGGTTCCAAGATGACTTTAAGGCAGATGGTAATTATTATCTTAAGCGGTTTTGTGCTCACTTCTGCAATCGCTTTATCCTTTTCACCGATTATAATTTTGTTTCAGGTTACGGGAGGTAATTATCATTTCCTTCAACTTTTGCATGTTGCAATTTTTATTTTCTCTGGTATTTTCGGAATGAGACTTATAGTAGAGGCGTTAAAATTTGCGTGTGATAAAAGAGATATATACCCACTTATAGGAGTAACAGTTTTTAGAATCTGGATCATAATTTTAGCATTTGTCGGAATTCAGATAGCCTGGAATTTTCGTCCGTTTTTATGTGACAAAACTGAAGATTTTAAACTATTCAGGAAATATGAAGGAAATTTTTACACAGCAATAGTCTATTCTGTAAAACAACTCGCTAAGAAGGAAGGTTCTGGTCAAAATATTGAAACTAAACCACTATATCAAGATCTGGATAAAACTAATTCAGAAAGAACTGATACAAGTATTTTAAATCTTTTGAAAAAATAGAATATGGATGAAATAATGACCATAGAAGAAGTTGCTAAGTATTTAAAACTAAAACCCCAAACTATTTATACATGGGCACAGAAAGGGAAAATTCCAGCAGCAAAATTAGAAAAGGAATGGAGGTTTAAGAAATCAGTCATTGATAAATGGTTCAACCAGCACATAGATCAAAAATTCTCAGAATATCTCGAAAAGTAGTAATTTTGGTCATATTAAATTAACCGTCCAGTCCTAGAGTTAAATCCTTGTTGTTTCCAAATGTATGTTAAGTGTTTTCAGACCTTCTTATAGTGGTCAGAGAAGGACGGATTTTGAGGAAAATCAAACACTAAAGTCCGATTAAGATGTCCACATACCCGCTTTGAAAAGCTTTAAACACTGCCTCAGGTGGTTTTCCAGCGAAAACCAATATAGGGATTAAGTTGACTATGTGATTATAAATAATCGTTTCATAATTTAATATCTTAAAGTACTGTTTAAATGTAGAATTTCTATAAAAAAATCCAGACAAGGGATTAGTTGTTGCTCAACTTTCTCAAAACTCGCACTCACACCCGCACAAAAAAGAGCGAGTGTGAGACCGGGAGGAAGTACGGATTTTCCAATGTGAACTTTCTATTTAAGATCGGCTGTGTGCTTTTGAATCCTGACAATCGCGCCGACAATATCCTCCATATCCTTTTTAGAGCCATGGAAAGTGATCTGCGGAAGGGTCAATCCTATTTCCTTTTCAATCTTCTCATTGACAAGACAATGATTCTCTCTCCGATATTTATCGAGACGTTCCTTTGAGTATATCCTTTGAAAGGATCCGGAAGTCAGGTAGGCCTCAATTTCCGGGCTTGAATGCAGTGATGAATCGATTCCGTTACCCAGTTCTATGCCTTCCGCACCCATGGCTTCCCGGAATTTTCCTTTTGGAAGACCGCTGAAGAATTCCTTGTCATAAATAAGCTGATATTCATAATAAGCCCTTCGGGTCTGACCTTCATATTTTTTAACCGGCCTGACGCCTTTGATTTCCGACAGCAGCTTTTCAAGATGTTGCGCATTTTCGTCGCGGAGCCGGCAAAGTGTTTCCAATCGCCGGATCTGCCCCATCAACACAGCAGCAACAAAAGGTGTCATTCTCTGATTAGCTCCTGTGAAATATCTATCTTTTCCATGGGGATCCCTTCCATTGTTAGTATATCCTCCGACCCTGGCCAGCAGAAGTTCATCGTTCCCGATCACAGCTCCACCTTCTCCGCCGCACAGACTTTTAAAGGCCTGGAAGCTGAAACAGCCCATATCGCCCAATGAACCGAGTTTCTTTCCCCTCCATTCACCCATATGGGCCTGACATGCATCTTCGATGACAAATAATTTATGCCGCCTGGCCACAGCGAGGATCTTGTCCATATTGGCGGCAGAGCCTCCGATATGTACAGGCAGGATAGCACGGGTTCTGTCATTGATACGCTCTTCGATCCGGTCGGCATCCATTTGAAAAGTTTCGGGATCCGAGTCGACAAAAACCGGTAAGGCAAATACATTAAGCGACGATTGGGCAGTTGCAATAAAGGTATTGGTCTGTGTTATCACCTCGTCACCCGGCCCTATATCCAGTGCGCGTTGGGCTGCTTCAAGAGCGTTTGTGCCTGAATTGGTGAGTGCACAGAAACCAGTACCCATCAGGTTTGCATACATCTGTCCAAACCTTGCTGTGAAGTTTTTTTCATTTCCATCAAATTCAGACCATTTGTTGCTTCTGAAGGCTTCCTCATACAATTGGACATCCGATTCATCGTAGACTGGCCATTTTTTGCCCGGGACCAACCCCTGTGGACGGACAGGCGTCCCCCCCAGAATTGCTGGTTTATCCCCTTCGCGGATAATAGTTGAACCAAGCGATGTCATCCCAACAGAAGCGAGGATGATACCAGTGGCCGTAGCCGAAGATTTTTTCACAAAATTTCTGCGGGTCAATGATTTTTTTTTCATAATCTGTCTGTATTATAGCGTACTCAATTATCGACAGGAAACTTCTCAGATACTTCCGGCAAATTTCCAGTTACCTGATTCGTGATAAGCTGTGACAATATCAGCAGGCCTCATCCATTCCACCTTGTCCGAAATATGTTTTCTGATACGTCCGGCCACTGTTTTGAATGCCTCCCATCCATTCCCGTTATCAGGATTGACTCCCTGCCAGTGCATATACCAGATACAATATGGCGAATCATTTTCAAGGTGACGAATTATAATCCCTGATTTGCCATCTTCTGTTATATAATAATCAGGATCCACATGTTCTTTTGAATTTTCCCAGATGCCAAAATTATCTTCTGCATTTGGCATCAGTTCGTAAACCCCATATTTCCCCCTGCATGCTCTCTTAAAAATTCCATATTCCGTTTCACTAGAATCATAGAAAATAGGAATCACATTGTTCCTGAATTTATTTTCGACTACAAGGTTGAGCAATGCCTCAAACACATTAGGATTAAAATGAAGCGGACCTTTCTTTCTAAACTCTTCATATCTCCTGGTACATGTTTCGCATCCGCAACCCGGCCATGTTAGTCCTGTAAACTTTATACTTTTTCTACCAGCATCAGACAGAATCCCTGAAAAATAGTCCCGATATTCCTGCTCAGTAACCGAGGGTTCATGAAGCCATAATCCCTCATGCATTCCGTTTTCTTTCTTCCTTCCGTCTTTAAAATCATATAGGGTATCATGGGTCATTATTTCCATGTGAGTATCAATCCCCTTTGACCATGCCCTATTTAAGACGTTTAAAAATTCTTGCTGGTTTTGATTGTTATCAATGATAATTGACTTTCCACTATATCCGGGAATAAAACTTGCTTCTCCTTTGATCCCGTTCAAAGCACAGTAATCGACAAAATCTTTGAACGCTTCAGCTTTTACTATCTCAGGATTTGTATCATCCAGATAGAATGATAGAATCATTTTTTTATTTCTCCCTTTGTCTTTTAGTGCATAGCCGGCTGCAGGAAGGGGATTTGGAAGCGCTGCAAATGCAATTGCGGCCAAACCTGAGGACAGGAATTCACGCCTTTTGATCGACTTTCCGGACATAATATAAGAGTTATTTACTGGGTAAGGTCAGGGCTAAGTTATTAAAATTTTGGTGAAATAGTTTGGGCACCACAGTTTTTCATTTCATTAAAAGACATTTTCCCCGGGACTTTTAAATTAATTCCAGAAGCAGTAAATTCACCTGAACTAAGCTCTGGGCATAGCTTGATATTGAGTGATTACTGACAGGGCAGGATAAGGTTTATGTTTTATGTACAACAATTCATATAAAAGTTATGAAAACAAAGAAAGTGCTTCCACCAGCAATCTGTTTGCTGACGGCTCTGGGTCCTTTTAACATATCCGGGCAGACTGATTCGATATTCAATGACAAGATAAGAGAATGGACGAGTAAAGAGTCTTTGTCCTTTTAAACTATACTATTCAATACTTAATAAGGTAAACAAATGAAAAAAATGTCACGCAGATCATTTATTGAAACGTCAGCTATTATTGGAACAAGCGGATTAGTAAGTGCAGCCGGAAGAAATGACAAGGTTATCAGCACATACCAACGGTATATTAAAGACAATATTTCATTGGCACAATGGGCGTTGGTCGATGAGGTTAAGTCCGGTAAATGGAAAACCCTTGATTTCCCAAAAATAGCCAGACAAGATTTTGGCCTCGATGGTATAGAATTCGTCAATACCCTTTTTGAAGTTCCAACACAAGGGTACCTGGATCAATTGAAAAAGAATGCAGAAGACAATGGAGTAACTATGGTTCTGATAATGGTTGATGATGAAGGTGATGGCTGTTCTGCTTCCTTGAGTGATCGTGTTCAATTTGCAATTAATCATCGGAAATGGGTTGATATCGCCCACTACCTTGGTTGTCAAACAATCAGAACTAATTGCAGAGGACCCAAAGGGGTCGACAAGGAAGAAGCTCTGAAATGGTCAGTTGATACCTATCAGATGTTGTTGGAGTATGCAGGTCAGGCTAAGATTAAGGTATTAATAGAAAATCATGGAGGAATTTCAAATGATGCTGATTGGATGATCAGACTCTTTAATACTGTTAATAACCCGTATTTTGGCAGTTATCCTGATTGGAGAAGGCCATCCGGCGATTTCGATAATATCGGATATTTGACTAAAATGCTTCCATATGCTTACGGAATGTCATATCGAAATCAGCCAACCGAAGAGTTAACTGCCAAAATGATCAAACTGGCAAAGGATTCAGGTTACCGTGGCTGGTACGGTATTGAGTCGAGCGGAAGAGAAGAAATTAAAAAAGGTATCCAGATTCTGACAAAATATCTGTAGAAGATTATTCAATTCAGTATGAATACTAAAGTAATTTGGATCGTAAAAAATAATGCGATTAACATTTGAAGTAGTCAAACAAGGACGGATTTCTTAGAAATCAGACACCTGAAAGACCAATTGTGGGTGTCTTTTTATTGGATGCCAGTCCTGACGCCCTGACCGCAAGCACTTCCTTTCAGGTTACAGGAGGCTTGAAGTCAGAAAAGTTCCTGCTGGTGATTTGATTATGAACTTATCCGGGAAAGAACTTTCACAGAAAGGGTTCAGCGTAACTCTTGAAAAAGAGTATGACGGAGCCCTGTTCGAAGTAGTAAGAAAATAGAGAAATCATTTTATAAAATACCATGAATAGATCATTTTGCATTTTACTGTATAAACAAGTTGCAATAATTTGCCTTTTACTTGTTTTAACTCACATATCCAATGCTGCTCAATCGACTTTTAATGTTAAGGATTATGGAGCAAAGGGAGACGGTTCCAGTCTCAATACAAAATCAATACAATCTGCCATTGATGCCTGTTCAAAATCGGGCGGAGGTACAGTCTTGCTTCCTGCTGGAAGATACTTTTCCGGGACCATCTATCTGAAAAGTCATGTGACATTATTTCTTGAAGCCGGTGCCGTTCTTGAGGGAAGTAAAAATCTGAAGGACTATCCTGTGACAATTTCAAAAGTCAGGTCATTTACCGATAATTATACGAATAAAAGTCTGATTTATGCTGAAGACCTGGAAGATGTCGCCGTTTTAGGGAACGGCATGATTGATGGAAATGGAGCCTCCTTTAAGGTTGGGGATATGCCTGGTGATGAAAGTTTAAGTAAAGAGGAGTATTCATTTTATAAAAGCCGGCCTTACATTATTCGCATGATAAACTGCAGGAAAATTCTGGTCAGGGATATAACTCTGGTTAATTCTCCAATGTGGGTTCAGCATTATTTGCTTTGTGAGGATTTAAACATAGATGGGATCACAGTAAACAGCAAGGTAAACTATAATAATGACGGAATTGATATTGATGGTTGCGACAGAGTCAGGATTTCAAATTGCGATATCAGAAGCGGAGATGATGCTATTGTCTTGAAAAGCACCCTGGACAAACCATGCCGGAATGTAACAATTACGAATTGCATTTTAAATTCTGACTGCAATGCTTTCAAACTTGGAACTGAATCCAATGGAGGCTTTGAGAATATTACGTTCAGCAATTCAGTAATTTATGATACACCTCTCTCGGGCGTAACCCTGCAATTGGTTGATGGTGGAACCCTGGACCGTGTTTCAGTAACAAATATCACGATGAATGATGTAGGTGCAGCAATTTTTATTCGTCTTGGTAACAGGGCCCGTCCGTATAATGAAAAAACAGCCAGACCCGGAGTTGGAAAACTGGCTCATGTCATCATTGATAAAATAATGGCAACCAATATCAGCAGTACCGGCTGTTCAATTACAGGATTACCGGGATCCATGGCTGATTTCATTACACTCACAAACTTATGTTTCACTTTTGTAGGCGGAGGAACACAAGAAGATGCCCAAAGGATAATTCCTGAACTGCATGATGCTTACCCTGAGCATAATATGTTTGGCAAACTTCCGGCATACGGATTTTACATCAGACACTGTAAAAATCTGAGGTTTGAGAATATTGATATTGATTACATTAAAACTGAAAAACGGCCGGCATTTATTTTTGATGAAACAGAAAACCTTCAGCTCACAGAAATTAAGGCAAGAACAGATATTGCAGCACCGGTCATACAATTCAGCCGGGTAAAAAATGCCACTATCCGGTCAAGTATAACCTATGAGGAGACAGGTACTTTCCTTAATCTGGCAGGTACGGAAAACCTTCATCTGACAATGTCGGGAAACGATCTGAGCTATTGCAGAATACCGGTTAGCGGCGATAATAAATCATCAGTTTTTCTTGATGCCAACCGGATGCCGCCACTTTACGGTCTGTCCGATGGTCACTTTGTAAACTGTGGATTGCAATATACCGACGACAGGGAGATTAAGGTTAACAGCCCAGCCGAAATAAAAGCAAGGAGAATGGAAATAGTAAAGGCAATATGGGATACTAACATGTTACCCGACCGCTCTGATGTGATGGTAACACCAGGAATAAAAAGTCCGCTGAATCCCAATCCGGTAGTTTTAAGAGTGGACAGGTACGAAATACCTGTCAGTGCTTCAGTTGCAGAAGAAGCTGAATTTGTGAATGATCTGGCATATTTATTCGTTCCCGTCAAACGAAATAACAGGCTGGTGCTTTTAAATCCAGGTCATTCCTGTACCCTTAAAGATGACCCCGAAACCAGTTTCCGTATTGAAGAAACAATAATTGGCTTGGTTCAGGCAGGATTTGATGTCCTGGCTGTATTTATGCCTCATGTCTCAGAAACAAACTGCAATATTGATCATTGCAAAATAATGAATACGGGTTTGTACGCTAACGGTCACCAGGCAACTTATGGATTGAGGTTCTTTCTTGAACCTGAGATTGTAAGCCTTAATTATCTCATGCTTAAGAATCAGTACAGGGATATTAATATGGTTGGACTTTCAGGTGGAGGTTGGACAACAAACATATTGGCAGCTATTGATGAGCGGATAAAATACAGCTTTTCTGTAGCAGGTTCGATGCCGATTTATTACAGGTCAGACTTGTCGATGGGTGATATTGAACAATACCTGCCAGAACTTTACAGGGATATTGCAGGATATCCTGATCTTTATGTTCTGGGGGCATATGGAAAGGGACGCAAACAGGTTCAGATCCTGAACCGGAATGATAACTGCTGTTTCGGGCAGAAACAACATGATCCTGACCGCAACTATGAAAATGATCTGAGGACATTTGAGAAAAGTGTGAAGGAAAAGCTAACTGTACTTGGGGCTGAAGGGAGATATTACCTTGTTATTGATGAAACAGCTCCTAAACACCAGATCTCAGCTTTTACCCTGAATGAAGTAATTCTGAAAGAACTGAAAACTACAAAATGAATTTCAAATATCTAATGGGCAATACCGGTAAAATTTGTCACTGAAGTGGGAGAGCATTCATCAAAAAGTGAGATAAACAGGATCCTGTCAGGAAAGCAACCATCGCGTTTCGTTTATGCTCCGAACTACTGGCAATGGTTCAAGCATCAGAAGGATCATAATCTGCTGCCCGCCGAGATCAAGCACTGTCAGACATTGACGGATCTCTATAATTACCTGGGAGTTGATATCTTCAGCAGGAATGTCTATTCTGATCCCGAGAAATACTGGTTTGGAGGGATTTGTGATGAAGTGACAGATAATTTCAGGGTATCGGAAACCAAGTCCCTTTCCGGAAAAGATAAAGTATTTGAAAAGGAATACATAAGTTCAAAAGGAAGCCTGAATGAGAAGCTGATCTACCTGTTTAATGAATCAACATTGGTTCAGAAAAAGTTTCTTGTGACTGATTATGTCAATGAATTTGAGCTTTTTAAACATTTTATAACTAAGCGCAGGTGGGAGTTCAACAAGGAGAAACACGAAAAAATTTGTCAGTTGACAGGTAATAAAGGTATCGTTATTGCTGGTGACTTCTTCAGCCCGTTGAAAATGCTGCATCTGGCTATGGGACCGGTTAATACAGTTTATTTTCTTTTGGAGTATCCGGAACAGGCCGGGCAACTTCTGGATCTTCACGAAAAAGCTCAGCTTGATTGCATCAGGAGGTGTGTTGAAAGTGGTGTTAAAGCGATAATGTCCATGGATAATCTTGACACAATGTTTCATCCGCCTGATTATGTACAGACCTACTCCTCATCATTTTATATAAAAGCTTCTGAGATCTGTCATTCAAATGGGGCGAAGTTTTTTATTCATGCCTGCGGGCAGCAAAAAGATAACCTTGGACTGATATCCTCATATAATGTTGATGGACTTGAGGGTGTGGCATTTCCCCCTCTGGGTGATGTAATGCCTGATGAGGCTATGCGGTTGACGCATGATAATTTTATAATCACCGGAGGTATAAGTGCAATGGAAACCAGGGATTTAAAAACCAGGGAAGCCATTTTTAATTACACGGAAGAGCTTTTCAGGAAAATGCTTCCATATAAAAACAGATTTATATTTTCATCGAGTTGTAATACATCAATTGATACAAGCTGGGAAACAATCAAAAATTTCAGGGATGCATGGCTGCAATACTGCTAAAACTGCTCAAAATGAGCATCATTACGAAAACTAAGGAGACTTGATTCATAGACAATCCTTCTCCTCTTGATAAACTTCATCAGCTTTTCAGTAAGACAGCTTTGCTTATTAATAATCCAAATCCAGAGTTAAATCCTCGTTATCTCCAAATGAATGTTAAGTCTTTTCAGACCTTCCTCTGAAGTAGTCAAAGAGGGACGGATTTCTGAAGAAAAATCAGACACTTACAAAAAGTGTCTTTTTTTTACGCCAGGTTTACGCCAGGTTTTGAAAGAATTTTAATATTTCCCCCATTATTTCCCTCTCTTATTCAAATGGGATCTAGCATGTAAAGTATAATTGGATTGATTACATAAAATAGAAACCAAATGTGTTAAACTCTTATGAAAAGTCTATCCATGTTATAGGTGGTTAAGACATCATTTTAATCATTAATTCAACAGCATCCAAATTAGGCATTGATTTTTTAAACCTTGATAAATTTCAAATTCAATTTTTAAAATCACATGCTTCTATCAAGATCTTATCAACTCTTGAAAAAATAATCAAAGATTTCTTCAACAATCTTTTCGAATGATCTTAAAGCTATTTTCCTGCTTTTTTCATCCATATCTAGAATATATCTTTTCCCCGATTACCTGGTCGATAACTACAGTGCCAGGGCTGAAGAGCTTATGCAGGCGGGTCTGAAAGTAATATTTACCGGCCATTTTCATGCCAATGATGCCATTGAGCAGACATCGGGAGATTTATCAATTACAGATATTGAAACAGGCTCTCCCGTAATCTGGGAATCTCCATACAGAATTATTAATGTCATCAACAATAAATTATTTATCAGTACAAAACATATTGACCGCATATCTTTTCCGGGATTAAACGGGATCGCTTTCAGGGATTATGAGAAAGCTTTTTCCCTCAACGGATTTGAGTTCCAGGCTAAATATATGCTCATGAACCCACCTTATTATGTCCCTGAAGAGATGGCAGCTCAGATAGCACCGGTTTTTGCGGGAGCGATGCTTGCACATTTTGGAGGCGATGAAACTATTTCAGCAGAGACAAATGCTGCAATACAGGCTATTGCTGCTTTTTCCCCCGATCTGGCCAATATCCTGATGGGATTGTATATCGATCTGCCTCCGGCAGATAATAAACTGGTGGTTGACCTGAATTAAGTTCAGGTTCTTTTTAATAGTTTCTGGTTTGTGTCCGTAATGAGGAAATTTCTTCCCTCTTTTTCGAATATCTTCCTCAGAAATTATTTTTTTCGCCATAAGCATTAAAAGCGAAAAAACATGATTTTTCTTTTGATCCCCTGATTTCCAGTATTTCTGCATAAATTATGAATTATCGGGATTCTGGTTAAGATAGAGCTTACTGCTAGAACTGGAAGTCCCGGATCTAACTAGTACTGATTTCTCGCTGCATCTTAGACGTACTCGTTCCATATTTGCCACAAACTCACTACTTTGTTCCGGAGGAATAACCCAGCCTTTTATTTTCCAAGGTTTAAGTTCGTTTTTTTTAGAACACTTCTCACTGTCACGTGAGAAATGCTCTCTACATATTTTAATTCTACCATCTTATCTGCCAATAACCTCAAGGACCATTTTGAATATCCTTTTGGTGGCTCACTATAACAGAGTGAAACCTACATTGATCAAGGATACACAGGCATAGCCCCAAGTTGTTTCCAAATGTATTTTAAAAGTATCCAAGCCTTCTTTAGAAGTGGTCAAAGAAGGACGGATTTTGAAGAAAATCAAAGAATAGTAAACCCAGGTTGGAGGTGTTTATTAATTGAGGTCAGTTTAAATATTGAAACGCATTTGAACCGATAACTTTTAGTAATTATGCTTTCAATGGAATGAAGTACTTGACTAAAAGTGTAATACTTCCGAGGATTAAGAAAACATCAAGATGCACTGCAAGTTTCAGGACTCCGAAGATCCCATAAAACAATCCAAAGGCTATAAATGTAATTGTTATAGATTGAGAGTTAAATCCATTATAAAGCAGAAGGAATCCGATAAGAATTGATAATGTCGGGCATGGTATTAGTCCTGCAGGCGAAGCATAGAAATATTTTAACAATGAGCCAGCACTAATGAAGTGTGGATAAACAAGCCCAAAAACAATCATAAGTATTCCCATTACCATAAAAGGAACCTGAGATATCTCAACTGGCTGATTTGACGCTTTTAGTCCAAAAATAAAGATTAGGATAGTTATTACAGAGAAAAGGATCCCGTTAAATGGATTTCCTGATAACCAGGCAAATACAGCTACAGAGATTAGTGGCAAACAAATCAATATTCCAAATAATTTGTTTGAAGGTTGCCATTTTGCGATTAACCCTGCCAGTAGAAAATAAAATACAGCATGCCAGATAATGGCAAAGGTTGAATAATCATTTACGATTGACTGCAGTCCATTAATAATTTCTTCCGTTTTCGGCATTTTGTTATGGTTTAAATAGTTGTCCTGAAAATAATGATTTTCTATTTACTGTGTATGGTACACTAAAAGATATTAATAAAAATTGGGAATCAGGGAAATAAAAGATTATCATGTATAGCCAGAATAAGTAACCTCAGTTTGATGACCCTGGTCAGGATTAAATCCTTGTTGTTTGCTCATGTATGTTAAGTCTTTTCAGACCATCTTCTGAAGTGGTCAGAAAAGTACGAATTTTGAAGAAAATCAAACATTTAAAAACCCAAATTGAATGTGCTTTTTGTGAAATGGTTGGTAGCAAGGAAATTTAGATGTCATAGAAACAAAATAGCACCAATTGTAATCAGGATAATACAGACTAATGAAACGTAAGAATAAGGATTCGCCCAATTGAAAGACCATCCCATTCCTGGTTTAACCTTTGGGACTAAAACTCTTGGGTCATTAGGATTTTTATAGAAAATTCCATTCCAATTATTTGGATTTTTAATCATTGAATCAAGAATTGCTTTGTCGAGTTTTGATTTCATTTTTTAATTGATATATAATTAATCAGATTTTCTAAATCGGAATATGTTGACAATTTCAACAATAACTCCTGCAAGACCAACAAATCCAATCATCTATTAAGGAAGCAAATTATCGTTCCAATCTCTGATTACAAATGATTTTACCAGACCTTTACCAAGCCTCATTCACTGCCGTCCCCAGTAACTACACCAGAAACTACCAGAATTGGTCTGATGACCTTTGGTAAATTACAGGACTGAGCTCTATCGTCAAGTCTTGATGGATTTTTGACAACTTGTTTAAATTTAAACAAAAGAATCAATTATAGTTGGACTTGAGTATAAAGAAGCCAACGAAAACTTTACTACATTTAATCGTATTTTATAACGCCTATCGCCATGCCACACCAAAATTTTACAAAAAATCTTGTCTTGGCCTTCATCGCTTTCATTTTTTCTTGTTTGATGGCAGAGTCTCAAAGCCAGATTAAAAAACCTGTAAGCGTAGTAATTTTTCGAATGACACATGATCACGTCGGATTCATACTTGGCAGGCTTAAAAGTAATTATTCCAATCTTAAACTATCAGGCATTTATGAACCCAATCATGAGCTGGTTGAAAGATATTCGAAAATCTATAACCTTGATCCATCATTGTTTTATGACAATTTTGAAAAATTGCTCGATCAGGTTAAGCCAGAGGCTGTTTTAGCGTTTGGATCCATATTCGATCATCTTGCGGTTGTTGAAGCATGCGCCCCAATGGGTATCCATGTAATGGTAGAAAAGCCCCTGGCAGTAAATATGGATCATGCAAAAAAGATGAAAGCACTGGCAGATCAATACAAGATTCATTTGCTCACAGACTTTGAAACGTCTTGGTATCCATCGACAGCCAAGTCGTGGCAATTGGTTAATGACAGCAATTATGTTGGAACATTGAGAAGGGTAGTTATCCATGACGGTCATGAAGGACCTAAAGAGATAGGATGCAGCTCCGAATTTCTTGCGTGGCTTACAGATCCTGTCCAAAACGGTGGCGGGGCTATCACTGATTTTGGATGCTATGGTGCAAATCTGATGACTTTTTTAACAAAGGGTCAGCAACCCATTTCCGTAACTGCCGTGACCAGGCAATTCAAGCCTTCCATATATCCCAAAGTGGATGATGATGCAACTATTATTGTGTCCTATCTGACAAGCGAATGTATTATCCAGGCATCCTGGAACTGGCCTTTCGGCCGTAAGGATATGGAAATATATGGTGAAAACGGATATATAATGGCAGACAATAAAAATGAGATGAGGATTAAAAACCATACTCAAGCGATAGAGCTGAAAAGAAAGGTTACTGCTGATAATATAGAAGTAAATGAAGATCCTTTCAGCTACTTCGCTAATGTAATCCGCAATAATATCACGATGAAAAATTATGATCCTTACTCGATTGAAAATAATATGATTGTAGTAAAGATCCTCGATGCTGCCAGAGAATCAGCCAAAACAGGTAAAACCATAAAATTTATGCAATGAACCTTATAATTCCAGTTGGGCCCACTTTGAAAATAAGACACTTACAAAAAGTGTCTTTTTTTTACGCCAGGTTTAAGCCAGGTTTTGGACAAAAATGGGGGGTATTTATTAAAGATTATCTTCCTTTCAGGTTACCAGACCCTGGATTTTTTCTATAATGTTCAGATAAGTAATTCAACAAAAGAGGGATAATATCTATAAATCAGATTATAATCAAGAAGATCCTCTTTTGTCATTTGGGTCTCCAGCCCTTCTTTAATGGCATTTTATGGTCCAAATACAATCTTTCTTTTTTAGTAATTTTTGGAACTTTAATATGGAAAGGTTCCTCGTTAACATTAGCTTTCTATTCTTAACTGTCATAATTCCTGGTTTTTTGTGAATAGTCCTGCTCCCAGTTCGGATCCTTGTGTTCCAGGGATTAGATCCTCGGCTGCCGTCCACGACCATACAGCTGCGCCATAATTGCCAATGAAGAGGTTGTGATGTACTTCACAATGTTCGGCAGGTCGATCAGAAAACCAGAATACAATTGCATCTTTACAGTGATAAAAGACACAGTGATCAACTACTATTCCCTGTCCGCAGGCCAGAATTGCCAGATGGTTAGGAATTACAACCTTATCCCCGACAAACAGGCATTGGGTGATTCTGAGGTCATCGAGATTTCTACCTTCTCTCACAACTGGATAATTTCGTTTTACCATACCCTCCTGTGGTCTTTCATGTACTGGAGTACCTAATATCCGTAAACCCTGAATGGTTACATAACTTGTTTCAATCTGAATTCCATAAGAAGTTCCTCCAAGTCGATCCTGTCGGCCGTTAGGCTTAAAATCAAGAGGCATAGTTGATACGATAACAGGCATCTTCCCAGGATTCCAATCTGAATCATCGGGTAAAATAGCTGCCCTGATAGTCAACCGCTGATCTTTGGAAAAATGCCAGTTCACTGGATGAAATGTCACAGTTGCATCAAGACCATATATTCCTTCAGAAAGATAAATTGAAATAGCTCCTGTTCCATTGGCTTTATTTACCCTGCTGGCTGCTTCATAGAGTGTTTTTAACGGTTGTTCTTTTGATCCGACATTAAGGTCGTTACCAGTATTTGAATCAATAAACACATCTTTTATCTGTGCCTTGAGAATAAAATTCATCAAGGAAAAACATAACAAGGTAGCTATCACTGATTTGATACTTTTCATGTCACTTTATTCAATTTAACAACATTGTGCCTGAAAAATTTATTACCATTTAGGTTTCTCTTCGGAGATTATTCCATCATCCTGAGTAGCCTGGACAAGTGATCCTTCATCCACCTGAATACAGAAATATGATAATCCAGTTGAATTATCCGCCCTGATTGACCTTACACATGAAGGTGAGACCCGAACAGCAGTTTTTAATTTTATTCTGCAATAGTAAATCTTCAATTTATTATGTGCAACCTGGTTCGTTGCGCACGCATAAGTTAGAAATATTGATTATCAATACTATGTAGATATTGAATTTATTAAAAAATCTTTAATTCTCCGGGTACTGTTAATTTAGGAATCTGAATCAATTAACCTAATCTCTGAAATTAGCATATAACTTAAAATCAGAAATGACTGACTGATTGAGAAAATAATATCGACTAATTTATTTTTACAAGTGTGCCTCTTAAAGGTGTCGGTGCTGGTCTAGGTATTCCCATTAATGGTCTACCGGCTTTTTCTTCAATAGATAAATTAACATTCCCTGGAACCTCTGAAAACTTACAAACAATTGTCTCCGAACCAAGATTTTCCTCAATAAAACGAGCTGTCAGTTCAAGTGTATTTTTATCGGTCCAGGAATATCTGGATGCCACTTTTATTACAGGTTGCAGTATTTTATAATTCGCATCAACTGACTTTGAAACATTACGGGGAGGAGCTAACAAAGAGGACAATAATGTATTTGATGTTTTCCAGCCTTCCGGACCGGTTTTAATAACAAGGATATTATCATCCCTTTTCAAAGCAAAACTGCATCCATCTTCATTAAAAGTAAAATATACTGACTGAATATTGTAATTGTTTTCTGCTAAATCAAACTCTTTACCTGAAATTTTTGACTCAAAATCTGATTTTATCAACCCTGAAGCAGTAGTTGGTTTCAGATTCAGAGCTGCTTGTCTTTTCTGCAGTTCATTATAAAGCTCGGGATTCCCGGGAAGAGCCTTATCAGATTTTATTGCGGGAATAAGATAATTATGCACAAGGTCCAATTCATTTTGTGTATTCCTTGCATTGGCAGTCAAAACTACAAATGCATCCTTATCAGGAAAAAGCATGACAAACTGGCCAGCCATTCCATCTAATCTAACGCTGTTATTTCTACCACGCCACATCTGAAAGCAGTATCCCTGCGCCCAATCATTTAAATCCCTGGGACGTTTGTTCCCCGGGTCGTTACTTTCAATCTTAAAAGAAGTTGCCTCTTTAATCCATTCTTTCGAAATAAGCTGCTTACCATTCCAAACTCCATTTTGCATTATTAATTGACCGAATTTAGCTAAATCGTCTGTGCGGAGTCTTAATCCTATCATACCCAGGTTTATTCCCTGCGGGTTAAGATCCCAATCGATTCCCCGGATTCCCAAAGGCTTGAATATCCTTGGTTGCAGGTAATCAAAGACCGTCTGGCCCGTAACCTGCTGGACGATTGCTGAAAGCATAAACGTTGCCATATTATTGTACTTGAAAACTGTTCCCGGCTTAATAACTGGTGCACTTTTAAGGAATGCAGTAATCCAATCGCCGTTGGTCCCCATAGCACGTGGTTCAGGATCTTGCCCAACTGACATAGTTAAAAGATTTTGCACAGTCAGCTCTCTCATATAATCACTGATGGAATCAGGCATCGAATAATGGAAAAAAGAAATTACCTTATCAGTTATCTTTAATCTGTTCTCTAATACGGCAAGACCTACTGCAGTTGCAGTAAAAGTTTTACTGGCAGAATACAGCAGATGTTTATACTCTTGACCGTAAGGCTTCCACCAACCTTCAGCGATAACTTTTCCATGCCGAATAAACATAAAACTATGTAATTCGATACTACCTGTATCAACAGCATTAAGAAAATCAACAATCCCGGCTGATGATACTCCTTCCGATTCAGGAGTGCTTCTTGGCAATTTATCAGTAATTTGTCCTGAAAGGTTAACCACAAAACCCAAATTAACCACCATGATCAAGGCGACAATAAAAATTTTAATTGCTTTTTTCATATTATCTGATAATTAAAGTATAGGTTCAATCTGATATTAATAAATACTCTTCATCTGTCAGCATCAAAAGAAATCAGTTATTGCTTCAATTTTGAAAATGCCAGATCGAAAATGAGATGATTATTCTAAGCAGGTAATGTCTTCCGAGCCTCCCTGTCCGGATCATTCTTAACCTCACAGGTATCATCCAATATTAAAGTTTCACCGTCTGCCGGGGTATATCTGGGCCACTCCGGCAATCCACCTCCATTTGGATTTCCCGTCTTCATGAACTGGGCCAAAGCACCAGACATTTTTGCCGATAAAGCCCTCGGACGTGCTCCACCTCCGGTATGAGTTATCTGAACATCGGTATTATAAAACCAGAATGAAATATCCATTGTATGAAAAGCTCTTAACCTGCCATCAAATACGGGAGGATTCCAGCCGAACCATGCCAGGAATACCGGGGCTGCCTGTCGGGCTTTTACATTGCATAATTCTATCGCGTTCTTTCTGTTGCTCAGTACCATTGCCAGAATTTCTATCGGCTTTCTGTCCGGAAAACTCTTTGCATATGCTTCAATGATAGCAGGAGCATTATCCCCCAGTGCAGGTCCGAATCCTCTCGTCGTTTTAGAAAGCTCTTTTGCTTTGTCAAGTGAGATGTTTTCAAGAGAAGAGTCAAATGCACTCGGAGATCTTTCATAGAATGTGCTGCAAACTATCATGGGAATATCCGAGGCTAAATCCGAAGCCTCCGGAAAGAAGGGGTGCTGTGTTACATAGGTTCCGTCTGCAACAGGACTAAATCCGCTCATCATACCTGCCTCTTTGGTTTCTTCCCTCAATTTCATGTTTGCCTTCCTGGCTATTCCATAATAGTCACTCCAGGGCATCTGCTGTAATTTATCTATCTGAGAAGGAGTTAAACCTGCTTCTTTTAAAACGTATGAGGCAAGCTTCTCAGAATTACTCTTCTCTCCCACTTTCAGGGCTGATCCGCTAAGGGCTACGGCTCTGTGAAACAGCCCTTTTGCAGAAGGCATTGCAGTCAGGGTACACACCTTTCCTCCCCCGCCTGACTGACCTATTATGGTTACTTTATTTGGGTCTCCGCCAAAATTCGATATGTTATCACGTATCCATTCAAGGGCAGCTACAATATCCAGCATCCCAACGTTACCTGATGCAGCATATTTCTCACCTCCGGCACCTGAGAAATCTGAAAAGCCCAGGGGTCCGAGCCTGTGGTTTAGAGAACAGAATACAACATTCTCTTTTCTACTCAGGTTTTCACCGTGATATTCAGGATGTTCAATAGAATTGCCGCTGGTGTATCCTCCTCCATGAATCCACAGGATTACCGGTCGTTTTGTATTGTCATTATAGCCTGGAGTCCAAACGTTTATTCCCAGACAGTTTTCACTTACATCGTCATAATGCCAGTAGTCTGTAAAAGCAAGATACCTGTTGGCATAGAAATTTTCCAGTAACTGAGGTGCAGCATTGGGCCAATAAACGGCAGGGTATATATCTGTCCAGGGCTCGGGTTTTTGCGGAGGCATAAACCTGTTCTTTGCTTCTGTATTTGCTCCATAAGGTATTCCCAGAAAATTATAAATATCTTTGTGGATAAATCCTCTTACTTTCCCGTTGGTAGTTTCAGCAATTGCAATTTTATCACCAATAAAGATTACCTGCCCATCTTCTTCTTTCTTCTCGCTTGAAGAGGGTGCGCAGGATGAAACTGTAAGTCCGGCCGCTCCGGCTCCTAAAGTCTGAATGAATTTACGTCTGTCTGTTTTCATATTGATAAGTTTTAATATTAATATCTTAGCCTTAATTTATTATTTGAATAATTAAGCCCGGCTTTATGATGCTCGCTTCCTCATACGAAATTTGATGCGGCATGAAATAACTTAATTGCCCGTATATTAATACAATATAAACGAAGCGATTCAGAATATTAAATCCTGGTGCATTTTATTAATATCAATAACTACTATTGGATTTTAAACCATTCGTATTCTCCTGTTTTTACACCATCTAAATTAAAATTGTTTATAGTCAATTTAGTTGGAGTTTCAAGTACAATTTCAAATTTCCCTACAACTGCTTCAGGATTAAAGTTTCGAACATAGTCTCCAATTAACTTATTTTCTGTTGCGAATGAACCAATCCATGTCATATAGATTCCGCTTTGGTAAAGAATGAAACCTTTGAACTTGCTATCATTTGAAGAAAAGCCAATATCCATTACATATGAAAATGATTTCCTGCCATTAATAACATTGAATACATTTATTACAAAGGCATTCCCATATTGTTGACCATTCGAAGCAACAGTATCGTTACTTATGGTCCCTTGCCAGGAACCAACAAAAAAGGCGTTAGCTAATTTAAGGTGGTCAAGGTTGGTAGGTAGGTTCTGTCCATGTATCCAGCTTAAACCAGGCAGCAGGAATACAATTGTCAAGGTTGTAAAACATAATTTTTTCATCGAATTGAGGTGTTGGTTCATACCGAAGTCAAATAGCTATACAAAATAACACTAATAAAAAGTTGAAGTCAAATAAATCTAAGGCACTTCTTTATAAATCATGGAGTTAAAAATCATAACTATGAATTCATACGAACATGAGAATTGGAGAATTCATGAAAAGAGTTAAATCAGGTTGTTAAAAAATGTATGTTATGTTTTTTCAGACCTTTTTATAGTTGTCAAAGAAGGACGGAATTTAAATCTCGTAGCAGATTACTGGAAATTAGAGAATAAAGTCAGAATAGGCCGGTGTTAGTACCACCCATTCTTATCTTAAGCCCTTAATAATTGAGTTCATATGGGATTTCCTTCACTTTTTATTCTTACATTAGATTAATGATACCTTCAACTCATGTCTAAAGTCTTATTATTTCATTTGAAGTCAGATTGTATAAAGGTAACCATAGAGGTTAATTTTGAGAAAGAGAAACTGGTTATTGAAGGGTATGATATCCTTTAGGGCAAAAATACCGTGAACCTTATATTGTTCCGGAGGTGGTTTAATTATTTTAATTTTCTAACTTTTGAATTAAAACTTAATCTATGAAGACAAAAAATTTGCTTTTGATCCTGCCATTCATTTTGATTGCAGGATGCGGACAAAATGCTCCACAACAGGCTATTGCACCTGAAAAGCCTGCTTATCAACCTAATTACAATACCCCCCCATTCATTATTGATGATCATGTCCATGCACGGGTGACAGAAGATTGGGAGAAGGCATTTCTTGAAACATATTCAAAAAGAAATGCAATGGCCGTTCTGTTCTACGGCCCCAAAGACTGGGAGCATGGTATTGCTTTTGCTAAAGCTCACCCCGACAGGGTTATTCCATATGCAACTATTGATATTGACAGCCCGACAGTACTGAAAGAAGTTCAGAAAGCACACGCCATGGGTTACAAGGGTCTTGGTGAACTGTTTGCCAATGGCAACCGGGATTACTGCGACCCTAAATATGAACCTTTGTGGACACTTGCTGAGAAGCTGGATATGCCCATCGCTCCTCATACAGGCAATCTTTCAAATGGGCTCATGCATCACCTTCGCCCTGCCCCGCTTGCCGATATCTGTGCCAGACATCCGAATCTGAAGATACATGCCGCTCACTTCGGTAATCCATGGTACGAAGAAGCAGCAGAATGTGCCCGCCGGAACGTCAATCTTTACTTTGACCTTTCAGGATCCTCGCTTATCAAAAAGGAAAACGATCCTGCTTACTGGGGCCAGTGGCTGTGGTGGACAGATGCAATAGGCAAGGCTCATATGCCGCAAAATGCAGTTCCTGCATGGGAAAAGATCGTATTCGGTTCTGATGAACAACCTGACCAGTTTGAGGAGAACATCAGAAGGTTTAACAAGGTGCTCGATGCTAACAATGTACCTGATTCTATCAGGGCAAAATGCTATGGGCTCACAATGGCAAAGCTTCTGAATATTCAAGTTCCTGTTAAATGATCTGAATAATAACCAATTAAATGAAAGATTAAATGAAAATGAATTTTACGAGAAGGAATTTTCTGAAAGCATCTGCTGCCACAGCTACAGTAGCGATGCTCCCTTCACTTAATTTGTCGGCTGCCAAACAAAAAAAGACAACAGAGATTGTATTGAACAAGACTCCGCTGAAGCTCGGTCTGATGACTTACCGTGTTGGAATGAAATGGGATATTGATACTATTATAAAGAATCTTACTGAAGCAAAATATGAGCACGTTGAACTGCGTCAGACTCATGCCCATGGCGTTGAGATTCAATTATCAGCCGCAGAACGGGCGGCAGTAAAAAAACGCTTTCAGGATGCAGGCCTTGCTATCAGTCTTGCAAGCGGATATCGCTACAACTCTTCTGATCCTTCTGTTTTAAAAAAGAACATTGTCGAAACGAAAGAATATATTCTGCTTGCCCATGATGTGGGTGCTCTGGGGATCCGCGTGTTTGGTGATGATGCAAAGGATGATGCCATGCTGAAACAGATTGGTGATTCACTTGCTGAAGTAGGTGAATTTGCTCATCAGAACGGGGTGCAGATAAGAGTATGTGACGACGGTCCTGCTCTTGCAATGATCAAAAAAAATATTGATGCTTCGAAAAGCCCTTATGTCTATGTGAATTGGAACTGTCCAATGTCAGACATGGAGGGAGATGGTTTTGAAGCTAATTTCAACACTGTCAGGGGTAGGATCGGAAATGTTCATCTTCGTGATCTTTATAATGAATATCCCTGGCGCCTGTTCTTTTCTCTACTGAGCAGGTCAGGCTATACCGGATATTGTGATGCGGAAATTCCTGCATTTGAAGGCGATGTGATCAGAGCTTTGAAATATTACAGGAGTCTATTCCTTGCATTACAAAATGCTGTTTAATTTTTACCTTTCGCTGAATACCTCAGTGAGAGACTAAATAATAATTTGAAATAATCTAAATTCTGAAATACCACCTTGCAAATATTTCCTACCGGCCTGGTGGAAGACCGCTGACTTTTGATCCTGATAAAGAAAAATTTGTAAATGACAAAGAAGCTGTTGGAAGTAACTATTGCGACCTCCTAACTTGAAGTTATCAATTATCAAATCAATTTGTGCACAATATCAATTCGTAATAAATTGGAGGTCACAAATTGTGACCTCCAATAATGTCTGCAATAAATAAATAATATTTTTGTAAAAGTTAAACTTTAATAGATGAGTGAAACGGTAAAAAGTATTGCAATCCCGGATGAAGTGGTTATAAGTAAAAGATATATAGTCAGGGGTATTAAAACAATGCTTGACAGAGACTTAGCCGACCTTTACGGAGTTGGGACAAAAGTTTTGAAACAGTCTGTTAAACGTAATTTAAGTCGCTTTCCAAAGGATTTTTATGTTTGAAATGTCAGAAAGAGAATTTTTCAGACTGGAGAAAAGCGTTTGTAACGACTTCTCAAGATAAAAAAGGTTTGCGCTATGCACCATATTGTTTTATCTAAAACAACTTGAACAAACAAAACAACAGTAATTAGAACAGAAAAACAGGCCAGGAATAGGCTTTAAAACTTCCAAAAAATAGTAGTTTTATTCTAATGGCAAATACCAATTGTATAGCTAATCAACCTATTGAGAATAATTGGCATGATTAAAGTCCGCGATTATATACTCGTTAATATGCCAATGATCAATATTTGATTATCTTTGATTTATGATGACCAGAGAAGATATAATGATCAGACTAAGAGAGATTAAACCGATACTGAAGGAAGAATATTCGGTAAAGAATATTGGTTTATTCGGCTCCTTTTCAGAAAACGCTGCCTCAGAGGAGAGTGATATTGATCTGCTGGTTGAGTTTGAAAAACCGGTAGGTTGGAGATATTTTTCCCTGGAAATATACCTTGAAAAGATCTTCGGACGCAAGATCGATCTGGTAACGAGGAATGGTTTGAAAGAACAGATAAGGGACCGGATCCTGAACCAGGTTAAATATATTTAGTTGAAGTAGTCCGACAGTGAATTATCGGCAAGGTCAGCAATCGCAGATTTAATAACTTGGATAATCTTCTTATCCATCTTCATTATTTGCTTTTGGGCATACCGCTCAATGAGAATGGCAAATTTCATTTTACAGCTTCTTCAATCTCTCTGAATGCCTGTTCAAAGGGAATGGCATTACCTTTATGAGCTTTGGCTTTACGGTATTCCTTTATCTCGTCCAGCTCTTCTGAATCAGCCACAAGCTTCTCATAAGTCTTAATAGGAACCTGTACGGCTATTTTGCGACCGTTCTTATCAATTATATAGTTTTCCTGAATCATATCACTTTCACTTTTTATTCTCTATTCACAGCTTCCTGATTTTTACAAAATTAATCTACTTGATATGATTATCAAAAATCGAAAATATTAGCCTCTTAAGAATTATGCTACTTATATCGTTACTTTTGAGTATGAATGGTCTGTAAATGAACCTTACTATAAATATTATAAGAAAAATCGCTATTTTCACCTTAGAAATCAGTCTTAAAAGCTGTGTTTATTTGTTTTTCAGGCAATAAGTTCTTTGAAAACGACCATTTTTCTATATTAAGAAATTGAAATTCAGGATAAAAGTTTGAATTGGTACGATTACGGCGCATGGTTCTACGATGCAGGGTCAGTATGCTCCAAAACAGTACTTGTTTTAAACCCGAAACCGAATGGAACACGAAGTCCCGGATCTCACCAGGACTGATTTCTCGCTGCATCTTAGACGTACTTTATTTAATAAAAATTTTATATCTTAGAGCAGTTTTGCCCATATAGCATGTAATAGATTTACTTAATGTATGCACTTAAAACATTATTAAATCAATATCTGAGGTTTATAATTACCGCATTTGGCATAGCATTATGTGTTATTTTGATGTTGTTCCTGCTTGCTGTTTATAAAGGTGCTGCTGACGGGGCAGTTCAGTATATCAAATCCAATGATACTGATATCTGGGTAATGCAAAATAATGCCACCAATATCTTAAGAAATACTTCCTTAATCCCTTCAAATCTTAGCAAAACTTTATCGGAAATTGACGGAGTTAAATCCGTATCATCCGTACTTTTTCTTCTGGCATCTGTAAAGACAAGTGAACATCCGGCATCCATTTATCTGGCGGGCTATGATCTTCAGTCAGTTAAAGGAAAACCCCCCATGATAATCAAAGGCAGAAATATTGAAAAGGATGATGAAATAGTGCTTGATAATTCTTTTGCTTCAAAATACAGGATAAGCATCGGGAACCGGATAGTAATAAAGAGAGACACATTAATTGTTACAGGATTGAGCACCGGGACAAACCTGTTTGTTTTACAATATGGTTTTATTACTCTGAGGAAAGCCAGGGAGATGTTGGGATTCCCCGGATATGTTTCTATTTATCTCATAGACACATCAGATGGAAAAGAAATATCAGAAGTGGTAAAATCAATATTTGACAAAATTCCCGGCATTGCAGTATTTGACAATCTTACCTTCCTTGAGAATAACTCCTATGAAATGAAATCAGGTGTTCTACCGATTTTATTTATTGTAGCATTTATAGGAGGGATAATTCTGACTGCTATTCTTAGTCTGATTCTTTCAGTGTATGTGCTGGAACAAAGACAGGATTACGCAATCATGAAGGCTATTGGCTCCCCGTCAGGATTCATATCATGGATGGTAGTGAAACAAGCTCTGATTCTTGCAGGGAGCGGGATGTTCCTGGCATTTATTATGTTCTTTCCATTGCTTAAGCTGGTAGGAAAAATATCTCCTGAGGTTACTGCTGAATCATCTCTACAACAGCTTATTATTGTAGCAGTCTCTTTAATTGTTATCAGCCTTATCAGTTCAATTATTCCGGCATTAAAGCTGAGACGAATTTATCCTCTTGAAGTTTTTTATTAGGTTAAGCAATTATGGACAATCCAATTGCACAAATGTTGGCTGTTTCCAAGATTTATCAACGTTCAGGAGTTGAAACTCGGGCACTATATAATGTTTCATTTGAAGCACATCCCGGGGAACTGGTGCTTATTTTAGGACCCAGTGGTAGTGGTAAAACTACTTTCCTTACATTGCTGGCCGGATTGCAGCGGCCTACCACCGGCGATGTATTTATGTTCGGGAAAAATGTGAATAAGTATTCGGCTAGAGAACTTCAGATCCTCAGAGCAAAAAGGATAGGATTTATTTTTCAAACATTTTATCTTCTTGATTCATTGACCTCGTTTGAAAATATTATGCTCGTAATGAAGTTTTCAGGGCTCGATAAAGTGGTAGCCAGCAAAAGAGCTGAGGACTTGCTTGACCGTTTTGGGGTAAACCATCTGAAAAATGCACTCCCAAAAACACTTAGCCAGGGGGAAAAACAAAGAGTAGCTGTTGCCCGATCACTGGCAAACGGAGCTGAGCTTATTCTGGCTGATGAACCTACCGGAAGCCTGGCAACTCAGCAGGGCATGATAATCATAAGCTTCCTCAGGGAAATCATTAAGTCGGAAAACAAGTGTGTAATAATTTCCAGCCATGATGAAAGAATCAAGTCTTCTGCCGATAGAGTACTTCAATTATCCGATGGTGAAATAATATAAAAGTGACAGTATGTTTTTCAGAATTTATTCCAGCCATGCAATTACGTCAATTCCTGCCAAAAGGTGCTGACGCTCATGAACAGTGACCTGAACCTTTTCAGATGTATCAGGAACAAATATGTCAACCTGAGAACCCATCCTGATAAGCCCGAATACTTCGCCCTTTTCAATAAGAGTTTTATCTTTATAAGTAACGATCTTCCTTATATGTTTATCTGCTATTTGTGTTAAATATATTTTTATTCGCGAATTGGATATTATATAGGAAGCTCGTTCATTATGAATAAGATAAGTAGCGTCATTATAAAGATGTTCCTTTTTAAAGAATATGTTCTGAAGGGTAGCGAACATATTAAAATTTTTATTGAGTCCGGGAGGAAAATCATGACAGATTTTTTCAATATAACCCGAGACAGGCGCCCTGTTATAGTGAACATCGAAAGGCGTCATAGCTATACCTATAAGCCATCCTGACCTTAAATTATCTGTCTCATTAAGCATCATTAGTTCCCGGAGAAAAATATGATGACCGTTTTTAATGGAGAATATTTCTTCGTTTATATCTCTGATAGATTTAATATAAGCTACATATCCATCAGCAGGTGATAAGATTGCATTTTCAGATGCCCGGATCTGCCTTTCAGGGTTACGGAAAAAGAAGAGGAATCTCCAGAGAAAAAACAAAGACAGCACGACGATAAATATAATTAATAGTAAATTCATTTACCTGCGATCAATTTTACAAACCTGTCGATGTATTTAAAGAATCCGGCGCCTGTGATTCTGTCAATCCACCATAATGGTTTTAATATTATTAAGGCTAAAGGCCAATAAATCAGAACCTGAATAAAAAAGAAAAGATCAGATAACAGGCCGATGCATTTTTTCATAGGCAGGCAACGTCAATATATGGTAATTTATTCTTAATGACATTGTTCTCAATTAGTTCGGGTTTTAAAGAGAAAAGAACAATGTTTGATATAATATCCTGATGGAAGAAAGCTTTTGAGGCCCTTAGCATAGGATCATCTGCTGAACTGCCCCAGATCATTGAATGGTAACCCAGCTTTCTGTAATCGTGGTAAACCGCCCTGAGCAGCGATTCCATAATTGCCGGATTTCTGTCTTTGACTGCATAGTCCGTTATTGTAACATCTCTGAATATTTGACCCCCTCCGGGAAGAGGGGGTAAGCTGTATATTTTTGATAGCAACCAGTATCCGATTCTTGTTGGCAGGAAGGTTATGCCGTATTTGATTACGCGGTTTTGCTTAAAGGATGTACAATCCCATGCTGCACATACTCCGACAATTCGTTTTAATCTATCAAGAGCGAGGTAATAATTATCAATAGAGAAATCAGGGCGGCTTGAAATGAGTTGCTCAAAACTGGATTCAGAAAAACTGTTTCCAAACAGGCGGTTTTTGTGCTCTTCATTTAAGAGAGAAGCAATAATTGGGATATCTTCAATAGTAGCTCGTCTGATGGTGTAAGTGTTATCCAGTTTTACAGGAAAGGCAAGCAAAATTGTTTTAACATCAAGTTTATTTATTATCCTTGTCCATGGCATAAATGGATATCTGGGATGCCTGCGACCAAGCAGACTAAGCGCTTCTTTATTTCCATCCATTATTATTCCATATCCAACTTTCGCATTATTGTAAGTTTCCTTAAAAAGATAATCACTTATATTATAACTGAACCCTTTGCCGCGTCCTTCCTTCCTGATATAATAATCAGTAAAATGAAAAACAGTTTCCGGAATTCCATTTACCTGAGCATTATGGTAGCCTATCATTACAAACCCTTCAAGTATATCTTCATGAAAAAATCCCAGATAGCTAAACGATTTATATTTTATCTCAGCCATACTGAAAATATCCGGTTGCCTGTCAAAGCATAATTTTATATTATCAGTGGTTATTGGAGCTGACTCCAGAATCCCGAGCATTTCGCTATTGTACGACTTATCAAGAAATTTTAAATAATACCTGCCCATATTATTTACGGATAAGAGGAACAATTGTATAAAATGGATATCGATCTGATTGTTCTAAAGTCCTGCCGAAACTGTAATCAGCTTCAATTGATGGCAACTCCGCTGGTATTTTATGATTAAGGTGGATATACCTCATACTTATCCTTGTACCGGGAGCAGTTTTGTTGTTAATCAGCCTGAATAATTCCTTCATTTTATCCTCAGATTGCCAGTCTCCAATATTGGAAATATGGAGCTTATTGAATTTTCCGGAATCCTCATCGCTGAGAATTTTATCAATTGATTCACCAACATATTCAATGTTATTGTAGTTTTTTACAAACTTGTCATGAAAGGAAGGCTGAAGAAATTCTGGCATTGCTTCAGGAAAAAGTACCTTATTGAAAAAGGTGTATTGAAGAAAATAGTTTTTTCTTGAAAGAGTGCTGCAGCAAAAATTTCTGAATCTGTGGAAAAAAAATTCTGCTATATTCCTTGCACCGGAGTGGGTAAGACCGGCAGGGTCAATTCCGCGGTTTTTATATATTGTCGGATGAAATGTAACTTTAAACATTCCCTTTAAGAAAAATCCTTTTATTTTCCTGTCAAAAATATCTGACTGCTCCTCCGTCGAGTCACACTCAAACAGGCTGTAAAGATTTTTTGATCCTATGATGAACCTTCCAATATATGCAGCTTTATGAATAAAACTCTCAAAACGGGCTACATTAACAACACCGCTTTTTAATGCTTCAGAATTTTTTTCCCAGAATCTTCTGTCTTCTTCTGACAGATGAGGTGCAATTTCGTTCCTGAATATTAATCCCCTCTCATTTCTTTCCATGTTCATATAACCGAGGAATGAAGCACTTCTTAATGTATCAGGATGTAAACCTGCAACTTGCTTGATCCTGCACAGTTTCAATTGATTGCCTGATATATCTGTTGCCTTGATCTTAACATCGTATAATGAAGCTATATTCAGAGGTATTTCCCCGGCACTTGCAATACAGAGCAATGAATCACTGTCAGATAAGTCCAGAGCTTTTATCTCCGTACGGACATCTTCCTGTGAGATCCCATAATTAAAAAGATAATCCATTAATAAGTTTTGCCCGTTTTAAAACTTTCAAGACTTCCGGTAGTCTGCAGAAAATTATGCTTTTCGGCAAGTAGCGTCATTTCCATGACCGCCTCCAGATTAATCTTACCTTTCAATGGTTTTTCAAACTTTTCAAGTCCGAGAAGGATTGCCTCTGCTGCACAGCAAAACAGAGTTCCCGGAGGTGAAAATGAGCTGATAACAACATCTCTATCTTCAGATAGGCTAACAAAAGCTGAAAATGCAAGTGATGTAACATTCGGCATAATGGCTACATCGGGTGATATACCGGAAGGAATAGAGAGATCCGATATCAGAACAGGTTTTTCAGAAGAAATATTATGCGGGAATATTATAGGGTCATTCGTATTGGTGCTTATTACAATTACATCTGCATCTTTAATATCGGTTAATTTGCACGTACATCTCACAGGTACGTGTTTCTTATACTTTTTATTTATCTCCTGCATAAGTTCAGTAACCCGTTTCTCAGAGCGCGAAACAAGAATCAATTCTGAACAAACATCCAGCCTTTTACATAGAATTTCAACTATTATCTGTCCGATATTGCCTGTCGAACCGATAACTGCAATTCTATTTTGCTTATTGAAATCAGGTGATGATTTGATTTTATTTATCAGATGTGACAGCCCTGAAGCTGCTGTCAGAGTATTGCCCGTTATAATCTTTTTGCCGTGAGGTTCATAAAGTGATAAACCATTGTTAGTTAAAATGGATGTATACCCCCCCAGGCTGATTACTTCTGCCCCATCATCAGCAGCCATATTTACAGCATTCTGAATCTTCGTAATGATTTTCTTCCTCTTGCCTGATTTATGTAGAAACTCGAGCTCTGAGGAATCAAGCGGTACCAGATACATAGAAAAGTGGACTTTCCCCTGGAAGAGATTTAATGCAAGGAGCTTAATGGGTTCCATCTCCAGCAGGATCTGAAGCCGGTTAAAAAGGATCCTTAACCCTGTATTGGAAGCTTTTATAAAATCCGGTTCGATAGTTCTCAAATCTTTCAGCGGGTATGCAAAATGAACTATAACTGCTGTCCTGACTGAGTTTGCCGATGGAAGGTCAAGGTGCTGCTGTAAAAAATTATTTACACGTAATTCTGCAAGTGGCTCAACGAACAGATCATTATCCATCAGGAAGGAGAACAGCTTGTACATTTGTTTTTCTTTGATGACAAAACATAGATCATCAAGAGCCAGGATAAGATGGTCGGTATCTTCTTTTGTAAAACCCGAGGAAGGTTCAATTCTTAACGTATACGGAGACGAAAGAGCCGGGAACATCCTGATCCTGTGATTATTTAGAAGCCATCCTGAGAACAGAAACCCGACCTTCTCAGTTTTAAAAAGTGCACGCAAAATAATATTATCTAAGGCGCATTCAGAGTTGAATGTTATGGCCTGCATCAGTCCTTTGCCATGAATTTCCTTTATGACTGATGGGTGATTCTTATGTAGAACCGACAGTTTATTTCCAAGATAAGTGCCTGCTTCCCTGACAGCCGTCAGAAATGATTCCGAATTTATGATATCAAGGGTTTTCATTGCTGTGACTGCAGCCAGCTCTCCATTCGCGAATGTAGAGGAATAAAATTCACTGAAATTGTAACAATATCTTGAGCTTTCTATCATAACGGCAGAGATTTTTTCCAGTCCACCGCCCAATGCTTTCCCAAAAAGATAATAGTGTGCGCACTTACATTCAGGTATACTGCCGGTTCTTCCTAATCCGCATTGAATCTCATCCGAAATAAGAGGAAACTGCTCCATTGAGAGTTCATTCAGGAACTGATTATTAATAACGCGCACACCACCTTCCCCTAAAACAGGTTCAACGATTGCTGCAATTACCGATTGCAGCCTGAAAGGGATCACTTTAAGTTCACCTCCTGTCTGAGAGACCCTTTCAAGGGTTATGAATGAATCATTTAGTGTTTCAGTAAGAAGTTGATGCCAGTTTTCTTTCCTGTCATCGATGAAGATTGCTTCGATATTAAGTAGGTTTGAGAACTTAGTTCTCTTCTTGAAATTACCAAGTAAATTTCTCGCACCTGTAGTATGCCCGTGAAATGAATTAAAAGCTGTTATAATCTGAACTTTTGATCCTTCAATAACACTTAAATTCTTTGCCCAGATCTTCTTAATATCAATGATATTGGAGCACCCATACATCTGAAATTGCTGATCGCTTATTTTCTCAATCCTCTTTTCCCATTCAAATAATGCATGGTGGATTGCAATTTCTACAGCTTCCGAACCGCTATTGCCCAAAACCACATTGTAGCTTTTCCCTGTTTCCTGCCCTATTAGAAGATTTAGCTTTTCTGCGAGTAAACCTGCATAATTCTGAATGCTCAGCTGGTTGCAGATGGAAATTTTTTCGGATGAAATGAAATCGATCGCTGTTTTAGTTATCAAGGGATTACTATGACCTAACAGGTTTGTTCCATATCCGCCTGTAACATCCATTATTTCAACCTCCTCACCATGAATAAAAGTGAAGAGTGAATCTCCTGAGCCTCGATGATAACGATAATTGATTTTAAGTGAAGACATTAAGTCTCCAATCTGGGGACTCAGGTATCGGGTGTACTTTTCGAAAGTCCTGTTTGCCATATCAATTGACTCAATACCTGAAGCATCCTTCCGGGTATCAGTCAGACGCCCGATAGTATCGGAATACTGTATGTTAATCTGTTTTACTGAAATTGTGCCTTTCCCGGTCTGGGGCGGCATTTGATTGACCAGGGCTATTCTCCTTACATGCCTGTGCTGAAACTCGAATGATTCAATATTCTCTATCAGACGGTTGTTGATCTCTTCAACAATTCCAGCATATTTTTTCAGAACCTTTATATCCTTAACCAACCCCGGCAGCAGCGATTTTTCTTTTATGAAAATGAGAGCAGCCAGCCCGGGGAAATTTGTTATGGGATAATATTCAATATATTCAGAAACCTCACCCAGGATCTTATAATAGTCTCTGACTGATGAGACAGGTATTTTTACACCGAAAGAGTCTTTAAAAAAATCAAGGTTTGCACGGCGCACATAGAAAAAACACTTGTTTTCATCAAGATATACAATATCTCCTGTTTCAAAAAAATCATTATGTGAAAATCCTTCAGTACTTATGCATAATTTATGACTAAAAACAGACTTGACATACAAATGGTAATGGTCCTGCTCATTCTCTGTCCTGATTAAACCTATTATGACACCGGGAAGAGGATGGCCGAGAGGTATATTGTCATTTTTAAATGAGGACGGGTCACTAAGCAGTGTGGAAAAAACCTGTTGGGTCTCAGTGGTGCCATATGCATTATGCAAAAAAAGGCCAGTCGCATTGAATACCTCAATTGCTGTTGCAGGATCATAAGGTGCACCCGATGAAATAAGTGCTTTCAGATTATTACTTATGACAGATTTTAGTTCAGGGTAAATTCTGAATAATTCAAGGAAAGTTTTATAAACAGCAGGTCCACCCGTTATATGTTCAAGATTCATTTTCAGCAATAGGAATCTGACTGTTTCCGGCTTTGTAAAGAACCACTCAGTAATAATCAGGCACACAGGTCTGCCGGTCCATAATGCGTTGATAAGAGCCCGGATCCCCATGGTATGTGTTATCAGGGGAGTGAAACCGGTACCTCCAAGTGTTTTTTTACTGTAAAAGCCTGCTTGTTCCCAGGCGAGACAATTCATGAAATAAGCTTCGTGCGAATAGACAACAAGTTTTGACTTGCCTGATGTGCCGGATGTTGTTATGATCAACACTTCATCTTCTGCAGATATTTTATTCAACTCAGCTCTGAATTCTGATTCCTCGCAGCTGAAATTTTCATTTATCCCTGAGATTGAGTTATATATGGTAAAATCCGCATTACTGTCCCAGATTTTTACCTTTAATCCTAAGGCTATACTTTTTATCTTTAGAATATCTGATTTCCCTTTATCATGACCGTCCATTCCACCCACCTCAATTTCGGGTAAAATAATATGTAGCGTGCCTGTCAGTTTAATCCATTCTTCGAATTCCTTGTTTTCTGAGAACATCGGCAGAAATATTCTACACCCTCTTGCAGCAAGAGCAAGAAAAAAAATAGCAGTGATCATCTCATTACACCCGCTAAACGTTAGAAGTATTACTGTTTCCCCAGGCATTATTTTCTTTTTATCAAAATTTGCAACCAGATTCCGGACAATTTTCCGGATATTGCCAAGAGTCAATTCAATGTACTGGTTCTCAATGTGGCTTAGGATTATTTTGCTTTCAGTGTCACGACCCGGAAGATCATCAAACAGCATATGCCCAATTGTTTTTCCTGAACGCGGGATATTCTTGAGTTGATTTTCAAAAATCAGGTCAAATTTATTATCCATCGGACCTAAATATTACTTTAAATATTAGAACCTGAACTGGAAAAATCGATCATATTGACCACCTTTCGCCTTTTTTGATAGGCCATGCTTCGACGGCTGGAAAGACCACCCCCTAAGTTAACCTCCTTTTTTGCTTCTTTTTTACCATAATCAGCAGGGTGATTTTACAAAGTTATTTTTTTTGTCCGTTACTGCAAGTAATGAGATTGTTTTATTATTTCGTTTACGATTATCTCATACCATTGCACTACGGGGAGTTGTGAAGTGAAGATTGTTGAGCTGGAATAATCGTTTCATGATTTAAAAATTTTAGTAGTAAATTTCTGGTATAAATAAAGGGGTAAGCGAATGCAAAATCATACAGTAACAATTTTAGATAAATGCATCGTCGTACACAAATGAAACCATCACTAAAAATCGCTTTCATACTAGGCTTTGTAGGCTTTGTAACATCATTCGGTGCGCACATAGTTGCCGTCAACCTTCCTTTTTATGCAGAAAAGGTAGGCATCGGTTTAACTATGATTGGTGTGTTGATAGCCGTATATGATTTTGCAGAAATCCTTGCCAAACCTGTTTTTGGTGGTTTGGCTGACAAGAAGGGAATGAAAAAAGCCTTGCTTGCAGGTATAATACTTTTTATTCTGGCATCTGTTCTTTATCCTTTTATATCTCCCAAACTGCTTATAATAATTCGTTTCTTTCAAGGCTTAGGTGCTGCTGCTTTATCAGCGGTATCACTGTCGATGGTGGGTAATTTTTATAAGGAAAATAAAGGAACAGCCTTTGGTATTTATAATGCCATCAAAGGTGCAGGATATGTGGTCAGCCCTGTCATAGGCGGAGCTATTATAATGAAGACAAATTTTAGTGGCATATTTTATGCCTCGGCAGGAGTTGGTATAATTGCTTTGTTATTGGCACTTACACTTCCTAACGATAAACAAAAAGTTGCAGGAGCCCTTGATGTCGACGATGATAATTTTTCAATAAAATCATTATTGGATGTTTTTAATAATAAAACACTGATGCCCTGGTTTTTGATAATTATCATAAATATGTTTTTTGTAGGAATACTATTTGGCTTTTTGCCGGTTCGGATTCATGCGCTTGACAATGATGCGTTTCATACGGGTTTAATAGTTTCTGTAACCACTATATCTTATTTGCTTATTCAACCTGTTGCCGGCTGGCTGGCTGATAAATTTACTCCGGTAATAACTTTAAGAACGGGGATGCTCATTTCCTGTCTGACCACTGCTGCAATTCCATTTGTAACCCACACTCTTTTAATAGTCGTTTGTATATTAGCCGGAATAGGCATTGGTACAGTATGGACAAACTCAGATGCACAGGTAAGCAGGCTTTCAAAGGAAAATGCGATGGGCGCAACAATGGGTATAGCTGGTTCATTTAAAGAATTTGGTGATATGGTTGGTCCGCTTTTAATGGGAGCTATTTCTCAGGCATTAGGTTTACAATGGGGGTTTGTGATTTGTGCGATGTTGGGATTTATAGCACTGATAATTACTATTATTGTTGGGAAGAAAGGAAAGGCAGCATCATTATAAAATACAAATTCCAATAGAGCAGACACTTGACCCAACGCACCAGGCGAGGAACCACTGCGTTGAAAATGTTTTATAATGTTCTTTGTCCGGAAGTTTTAAACACCCATAAAAAATAAAGTGTTACATAAATTTGAGAATAAGTTACATCATTCGCATATCCCCGAAGCGGAGCGCCTTTTGAGCTTAAGATTTCTGAGGTGAGAATGGTATGGGAAAATCATTGGTTCTGACCATATTTGGCAGGTGTAAGTTGACCATCCTTAACAGGAATAATTACTGCTTTGAATACTTCTTTGGCGAAACACCAAAATAATCCCTGAAAGCCTTTGTAAATCCTGATGCATTTGAAAATCCGACACTGTAAGCTATTTTAGTAATGTTGCCGGCGTTTTTGATCAGTAGTCCGGCGGCCTTTTCAAGACGGATGTTCCTGATAAGGACATGAGGAGACAGACCAGTAAGAACTTTCAGTTTGCGTGAAAGATGCATCCTGCTCATTCCCATGCGTTCATGTAAAATTCCGACATCAAATTCAAAATTAGTAATGTTTTCGTTTATCACCCTTACTACTTTTTGCATAAACATTTCATCAACCGATTCAGGTTTTTCACTTATGGTTTCTGGTATCCTGATATTGAGAAATTTTAGTTTTAGTTTCTCACGGATGACAAGCAGATTAGCTATACGGATTTTAAGCTCATCGATAATAAACGGCTTTACTATATAATCATCAGCTCCTGATCTTAGACCCTCAAGTTTATCATCTGTTGTAGCCTTTGCTGTAAGCATGATTATTGGAATATGACTGGTTCGCTCATCATTTTTTAGTTGGGTGCATAATTTTATTCCGTCAATGTCAGGCATCAGGATATCTGTAACAATAATGTCAGGCATCATTGTGAAAGCCATATTAATTCCGGTTCTGCCGTTTTCTGCACCAAGCGTCTGATATTGGTCCGCCAGCCTCTCTTTGATAAAGTTTCTAAGGTCTTCATTATCTTCAATTACGAGAACTCTCACTAATCCCTCATCCTTTTTACTTTTATTATCATTACGAGAACTGACTGTATAGTTTATAATTCCAGTTTTTGTCACTTCTTTCACTTCCGGCCTTGTAATAGTAAATTCATCATTAGTGAGGTGCTCTTTACCCAGCGGCAGGCTGACTAAAAATTCTGACCCTTTTCCAGGTATGCTGTTTACCCTGATCTCTCCGTGCAATAAGGAGATAAAGTCCCGGGTAAGCGATAATCCGATTCCGGTCCCGTGACCTTTGGTCTCATTTCTGCCTTCAACCCTGAAAAACCTGTCGAAGATCCTGTCAAGGTTTTCCTTGTCGATTCCGGGACCTGTATCTGCAACTTTTATATTAAGGATGTGCTGAATTTTGTCCTTATCTCGGGGAACAATATTTATTGAACATCTTATTGTTCCGTTCGTGGGAGTGAACTTGAAAGCATTTGAAAGCAGGTTTGACACTATCTTTTCAATTTTGTCCCTGTCAAACCAGGTGATAATTTCCTTTTCAGGCAGCTCCGCAATATATTTTATCTGCTTGCTCTCTGCAACCGAAAGAAACTCATAAACAAATATCCTAAGGCATTTTACAATACCATCTTCCGCCAGATTTATCCTCATCCTGCCCGCATCGAGTCGTGATATGTCGAGAAGCTGGTTAACAAGCTGCATCAGTCTTAGTGCATTCCTTTTCATTATCTCGACCATCCCTGACATCCTGTCGCTCATGACCTCCTCCTTTGAAATAGTATCTAAGGGTCCGATTATAAGGGATAACGGAGTTCGTATCTCGTGTGAGATATCTGTAAAAAAATGAGTTTTTAACCTGTCAGCTTCTGCAAGCTGCCGGTTTTTTATTTCAAGTTCAGCGGTACGTGAATGAACCTCACTTTCCAGCCTTATTTTGTCCTTTTGAAGGCTATAATTGCGGAACTTTATATATGCGGTAATCAGCCATCCTATAGTAATAATGTACAAAATATAAGCTAAAACTGACTGGTACCATGGTGGATTAATATGGATATCAACTGTTACTCCGGAGGGATTCCAAAGACCGTCATTGTTCGATCCTGTGACCCATAATTTATATCGTCCGGGGTTCATCTGCTTATATTCCGGAGTCGCACCAGGGGCAGCAAGTATTGTATCCTTATCGATCCCCTTCATGAAGTATTTATATCTATTGAGCTCAGGATGAGTGTAATTGAGCGCAGCAAATTCAAATTTCAGATTGTTCTGATCAAATTTCAGATCAATCTTTTTCAGATCTGTTACAAATTCAGCCTCAGGGAAAACTTTATTAAATTCTTTTTCATTAATAAACAGAGAGGTAAGATAAACTGGCGGGATAAATTTATTTGATGGTATCTCTTCAGGAATAACAATAAGTTTGTTGTAGACTGTAAAAACCTTTATTCCTGAATTAAGAAGAAATGAATGAATTTCACCGGCTTTCTCAGGCAATTTAAAATCTTTTGTGGCCCCGGTCTCGGGATCAACACATTTAATACTTCCGTATATTCCGAACCATAGTCTGCCGTGTTTATCGAAAAGCATATCAGAAAAGCCAAATTCTGAAGTAATATCCGGAATTACGGGTTTAATAAACGTATCATTCTCCTTATCATAAACATAAGGTCCGGCCAGTGAGTTAAGAACCCAGATTTTTCTATTATTGTCCTCAACTATTCTTACATAGAAACTCCCATAAGTCCTTCCGGTGCCATCGAATCCGGTATAGTTTTTTATTCCCTTTCCCTCACTGTCTGTCCTGAATAATCCATCAAATGTCGATATCCAGAATTCATCATTACTGTCAATCAGAAAATCCATAAGATATTTAACCGATCTGTTTCCTGACAGATCTTTCAGGGTTATTGACCTCTCAATCTGATTTCTGCCAGTTGCAAGTTTGAAAAGACCTTCATTTTGAGTGGCAAACCAGATATTACCTGACCTGTCCTCAGAGATAATTACTGTAACGCCGAGGAAATCCGTCAAATTTCCAAATGGCAGTTTGAACTTATGAATGATGTTTTTTTCAGGATTGTACTTCATCACAATCCCTTTGTTGAAACCAAACCAGATACTGCCCTTTCTATCCCTGAAAACACTTGTTGCTTCACAGGTATCTGAGGGAATCTTGAGCTTTTCAGGTTTGAGCTCAGAACTGACGCGGGGATCCCTTATTTTGAAGACTCCTTCTGCCAGTGCCAGCCACAGATCACCCCTTTCATCCTGGCTTATCCTGTTCTTATCACCTGCGTCCGCAAAATCATTATTCGGAATTGCTCTTGTCATAAAAGGCAGGGAGTCAGTTACCAGCCTGAACATATTCTGCCCCACTGCTCCAAACCAGAAGTCTCCGGTTTTGTCCTGTATACAGGAAAAGTCGATTAATCTGGGAACATTATAATAACTTAGTTCTTCTGTTACCGGATCAAACCTGAAAACAGATCCACTTGCAATGTTAATAAGCCATAAACTGCCGTTGTGGTTTCTAAATATTTTATCAATACGCAATTCGGTTCCCCACTTGAAAGTAAATGACTGGTCGGAAAAAACATAGCTTTTGGATTCACCTGTCACGGGATTGTAATCTATAAGAGTACTGTTACCGAATATCCATATCCGGAACTTTGATTCGGGCAATACAGATGTAACAGTGATGTCAGCAAGCGATTTTATATTATTAAGTGAAATTTTTACTTTTTCGTATAATCCGTTTTCGGAATCAGATACTCTGAATAAGCTTTCTGTTTCTGTTCCAAACCAGATATTTCCATCATTATCTTCTTTTACACAATTGACCTTGAATAATTTCCCGGCGTCGCCTTTAGTATCTCCGGGAAAGAATCTCAGCCAGCTATTCTCCTTATGTTTGAAAAGATAGAGCCCGTTATCGGTGGCAATCCATATCTTTCCTGACTTATCTTCCATGAACCTTTCGGTTTCATAAACTACTGCAGAATAACCCGAATGCCACGCCATTGAATCTAACGGATATCTGGTAAACGCTTCCGATTTTCTGTCAAAAGTGAAAATGTCTCTGTCGGTAATCAGCCATAGCAATCCGGTTTTGTCTTCATTTATTAACCTTATTGTATTATTCAGACTGGCAAAATCAGTGGTGTCGGGAAGGAAATGATCTATAATTTCTGACCTCATGTCAATGCGGTTCAGGGCTCCGGCAGTTCCTGCCCAGATAAATCCCCCGGAATCTTCAAATATGCAGTTTACAGAAAACCCTATAAGAGTGGAATCACTGTTACCAAGGCCGTATCTGATATATTTTATCCCGTCAAACCTATAACATCCAAATTCCGTACCGCACCAGATAAATCCCTTTTTGTCCTGGAATACACTCAATGTAGTCGTCTCTCCCTCTCCTTTATTCAGGGGGAAGTTATCAAAGCGGGCATCAGCAGGTGTTATCACAGGGTAAAGCACTGTCTGACCTGAGGCTGAATATCCGGAAAGCAATAACCCAATTCCCGTTGACAGACAGAAGATCCAGTAACTCATTGATCCGTAATTTATTTATGAAACCTTTTAAGTGCATTTAATCAGTGAACCTTAATTTAAGATTTTTCCTTCGAATTGCATGGGTATAATAAGGGCAATTTGATAAAAAAGGAGAAAAATGTTACAAAGCGGCAAGTTTATGTTGCAAATGAGATGGAAATTAATCCTTGACGAACTGAACTTTGTGGAAATAATGCTCAACACAGTATGCTGTAAAAATGTAAAAAATCTTTTCAAACAACCCTTGTTACAGATTTTGGCATTCCCTGTTAAAATTTTAGCTGGCGTTAAGCTCATTCCGATCGTTAAATAACAGCTTTTATTTTAATTTTGTCAGGTTGAAGAACAGTTCATGGTAGAAAGTATTATCACTATAGCGGTTGCCGGTTTATTGGCTGGTTTCATCTTCTCGATGCCAATAGCAGGCCCTGTCAGTATCCTTATTACTTCCAATGCACTCAAAGGAAGACAGCGTTATTGCATTTTAGTGAGCATTGGGGCTTCTATTGCTGATTTTATTTATGTTTTTATTGCAGTATTCGGTTTGACAAAACTTTATTCTTTCTACAAACCGGTCATCCCTTATATATTTGCAGTTGGTTCAATATTATTTTTCTACCTGGGATACAGGATTATAAGTACAAAAATTGATATAGAAAATCTTGAAGATAAAACCCATCTCACTGAAAAGATTCAAAAGAAAGAAAAGGGAGCTTTTTATACCGGATTTATGATTAACTTCCTTAATCCGACTTTATTTATAGGTGTGCTAACATCATCTTTTTTGGTGATTTCATTAATAGCATCTCTTGGTTTGCATACGGGAGGGCTGGCAGGAAAAATGGACAGGAATGTCAGGGAAATAAGTAAAATTGACGGTAGAAAAATAGAAAACTCAAAAGTTTTACCAATCGAACAATTTGACAATTTTCAAAAACTCAAAAGTAAAGATCATCAGCAAGACCAAACAACATACAAAGCATATTTTCATTTTGTAATCAGTATTTGTTATGCATTCTTCATTTCTATTGGAGGCATAATTTGGTTTTATCTCATGTCATTCATGATTGTACGGTTCCGACAACGAATCAATATTAAAGTTATATCTGATATTCATCAAAAGTCTGGGTGTTGTGCTTTGCCTTTTTGGATTATATTTTGATTACTTGTCGGTCAGAATGTTTATTTCCATGTAAATTTACAGGATAAATTTTTTAATTTTAAGTAAAAAAATTATGTCATGGCATTCACTTCTACCTGTAGAGTTTATGCACTTATATGATATACATGATCTCAAGATTATTCACAAAGTTTTAAGAAAACAATCTGATTCTTATCTGATAAACTCCATAAAACTATTTTGAAATGAATAACCAGATTATCGGATCAATGAAGGGTTCGCCCATTATAAATATAGCTGCTTTTGTAATCATTTTTGCAGGAGTGTTTTATGCAAAAACGATCATCACTCCCGTTTTAGTCGCACTTTTCATAAGTATTATTTGTGCACAGCCTATTTCCTGGCTTGAGAAAAAGAGGATACCCAGATGGCTTGCACTTATTATTGTTATATTGGGCTTGATTGTACTTTTTTCAGGATTTACTTTCCTGATCGGAGGAACATTATCATCCTTTTCAAGCAACCTTCCACAATACGAATCTACCCTTACAACGATGAGCAACTCATTTATTCAGTTTTTAAATGAAAAAGGTTTGAAGATCCCAAAAGATCAAATATCTAATCTTTTCCAACCGGCAAAGATTCTGGAATTTACCATAAGCGCATTGAATAAAATTTTTAATATGATGGGAAATACCTTCCTGGTCTTCCTTATCATTTTATTTATTCTTATGGAATTCGGGAGTTTTTCTGTTAAAGCTAAAGCAATTCAGAATGAATCGGATAAATCCATTTCATATTTTTCTGACATTTTACATAATATCCGCCACTATCTTGGGATAAAAACCTTATTATGTTTATCAATGGGAATTCTTATTTTTTTTGCATTATTGATCATAGGGGTTGACTATCCTCTTCTTTGGGCATTAATTGCAGGTCTGATGAATTATATTCCGAATATTGGATCCTTCATCGCCACGATTCCAACAGTTCTCTTTGCCCTGATACAACTCGGATTAGGCGGCGCACTCTGGACTCTGGGCGCGTGTATGGTTATCCACAATGTTCTTGGGAACTTTATGGAACCCAGGATCATGGGAAAAGGTTTAGGTTTGTCAACACTCGTTGTTTTCCTGTCTCTATTGTTTTGGGGATTTATACTGGGAATGGTGGGTATGTTCCTCTCAGTTCTCTTCACCATGACCATTAAAATTATCCTGGAACAGAATGAGAAAACAAAATGGCTCGCAATACTTTTGGGAACACCAGCTGAAGCTAAAATCTATCTTCAACAGAAAGGCTTAATTGAAAAACAATAAGAGCCGCTAAAAAAAATTAAAGAAGGATTCTGTAGAATCAAAGGCTTAAGAACAAAAAGCAATTGATAATAAGAAGAAATAATCAGAGAATTCAATCAGTCGGACACCTTTATTGAATCTTCTTCATTGAAAGATTGGGCATTTTTATTATTGGTCACCAGGAAAAACTTTTTCTTCGCTTCAAAAAACAGGATGTGTTCTTTCTCTTTTATTGAATATTGCTGTGGATAAACAGTAATAAATGCCTCCGGATTTTTTACCAGGAAACCTGCCATGTTTTCAATAAACTTTCATACCATTATCTTACCGTCTTATTACTATATATCCCCTGACAGGCTTACTTTTCTCAGGCCTTAAAACAAAAAAGTAAGTATCATCAGGAAGTGGATCTATGTTGTCGTCTACTCCGTTCCATTTATTATCATAATTATCGTTCACGTAAACCCGGGCTCCCCACCTGTTAAAAATAACAAGTTCTGTTTTCCCAAGTGTCTCAATTCCATTTATCATGAAATAGTCATTCTTTCCGTCATTGTTTGGAGTAATTAATGTAGGAACGATCAGATCCTGTACAATAATATTTACGGTATCTGAGGATGAAGGACAGACCCCATTGTTTAGTGTCCATTTAAAACTATTTTTATTAAGTGAAAGCTTGCTTACATGCGTAGCATTATCATTTTTAAATGCAAATTCCCCTGTCCCTGAAATGATTGTCCATTCTCCTGTTTGTCCATCGCCCAAAGTAGCAGCATTTAGAGTTGTCTCGAACAGGTATTCCAAAACCTGATCAGGGCCGGCATTGGCGACAGGCTGCTCCCTGACCTCAATACTAACCTTGTCAGAGTTTTTACATCCCCATTGATCGGTTAATGTAACAGTAAATACAGAGGTAGAAACAGGAGTAGCAATCGGATTGGATACAGCCTGATTATTAACCAGGTTGGCAGGGGTCCACTGGAATGATCCTGATCCAATAGCATTCAATTGAATACTCCCACCTTTACATACTGCGGTATCTGCTCCCGTATTAATTGAAGGAAGATCATGGAAAGTGACTCTGACGATATCAGTGGAGGTACATAAGGTATTTGCGTCAGTCCATGCAAAGTCGTACGATCCAAACTGAGAAACAGTTACCTTGGCATTAGCCTGATTCGCACCTGGACTAAAGACCGCATTACCGGGACCGCCAACCTTAGTCCATGTACCAGGTACTGTTCCCGGAACTGCATTAAGAATAAAATCCTTATCACACTCATCCCCGCCATTTCCAGCATTTGCTGATGACTGCTGGTAAAAGGTTATTGAAATAGTTGCACTATTTGAGCAAACACCGCTTACTTCTGTCCATCGGAATGTATGTGTACCATAAGCAGTAACAGTAACTTTTGCATTAGCTGTATTTGCATTGGGACTAAAAGTTGCAGTTCCAGGGCCGTTAACTAATGTCCAGGTTCCTGTACCTATACTTGGTGTCGCACTGAGATAAAATTCAAGACCACAATTATTACCTCCTGTCCCTGCATTTGCCACAGGTTGCTGGTAAAAGTTCACGTTTATTATTGAAATTTTTGAACATGCATCGTTTGTTTCTGTCCAGGTAAAAGTATAATTTCCATAAACTGATACTGTTACCGTTGCATCAGGAGTGTTTGCGTCAGGAATAAAAGTTGAGGTTCCAGTTCCTGTGGTTTGAGTCCACATACCCGTACCTATACTCGCAATTGCGCTAAATTTGAAGTTCAGATCACACTCATTACCACCGGTTCCGGCATTAGCGGTTGGTACTGCAGGTGGTACATTGATTACAACATTTGCTGATGCCATTGAGATACATCCCGATGTATTCGTTACTGTGAAGGTATAGGTTCCTGCTGCCAGCCCAGTTATGGTTGTAACTGTTCCTGTTCCCGGGGTAGTTGTTCCTCCGGGAGTTCTTGTCAATATCCAGGTCCCTGTTACCGGTAACCCATTTAAAACCACACTTCCTGTTGATACAGCACATGTTGGTTGTGTAATGGTTTCTGCCATGGGTGCTGTTGGTGCTGCGTTCACTGTTGCTATGACAGCTGTTCTTGTTGTGGTTACACATCCATTTGCTGTTGCATCTACATAATATGTTGTATTCAAAGTAATAATTGGAGTAGTGAAACTTATTCCCGTTCCTAAGATTACTCCTCCGGTTTCTTCTGAGTACCAATTAATGATACCTGCTGATGAAGTAGCACCTAAGGTTACTGTTCCAGTACCACAAACACTCCCTGGTGAAGTACTGGTTATAGTTGGGATTGGATTGACAGTGACCGTTACTGCCGTTCTTGCAGGACTTGAACAACCTGCTGCAGTTAATGACCCGGCATAATATATTGTTGTGAATACAGGAGTAACTGAAAAGTTTGCTCCACCTGCACTTGTACCCAGAAGTGAGCCGCCGGCGTCGGTTGTGTACCACCTTATTGAATTGCCTTCTGAGGTCGCGTTCAGGATTGAAGATGCACCAGCACAAATTGCAGGGGGTGTTGCAATTACAAAAGCAGGAGCCGTTGGTGAAACATTTATTGTAAGATCGGTTCCATTAGGATTACTGGTAATAACCGGACTACTCGATACGACTCTAATTCTATAATGCGTACCATTTGCTGTACCCGATGGTATGATTGCATTAATAACACCAGATTGTTTTGATTTTAAAGTACCTATAATAACAGGAGAAGAAAAACTGCCTGACGCGTTACTAAGTTGTGCCGTAAAAAAATTATTTTTGCCAAATTTCCCTCCGGAATTTGATGTTGTATAACTCACAGTTACAGGTTGTCCAGCACAAAAAGATGAGTCATTAATGATTACATTTGTTATTGATGCATCCATAAAATAAGTCACCGCATAATCGCTGGCAGGAATGCCGTGTGCAAAACCAAGTGCTCCAAGTTCAAAGGAAGTCCCTAATTCCAATTCGCCCGGCCAGTAGTCATCTTTATCGGTTGTGATAGTAGCCTTTTGCTCCTGGGCTATAGTACAAAATACGGTAAAAAACAGGAGAAGCAACACGGAGGTAATATATCGTATCCTTAATAGAGTTGACAAGAGTAAAATTCTTTCCATACTCGACAGGATCTGGTTTTAAAAGGTTTAGATTATTAAAAAATTGTTAATAGTTCTGATTCCTGGTTTTCAACTCTATAATCCTGAATAAGTATTCCCTTTATGTCTTAGCGTTGAAACCTCAGATTTTCATAATCGATGCCGATTTGAAAAGATAATTCGATTACAACCAGTTTTTTCAATATTCTAAATAAAGTCACGTCTTGCTTAAGCTATAGAAATTTTCTATAGCACCACGGTCTGTTCTCCTTTACCTTTATTAAGAAAATTCATTCTACTAAAACCTTTACAAAATTGATAAGGATTATATTATTTCACAGTAAATAATTGATGTAAATCTGTTACATATAAAGAAATGGTTTTAATAATATTACATCAAGGATGATGAAAAGTTCAAAATCGAAGGTAATCAGCAATCCAAAGAAAACTTCTGAGGCCGGTGAAACGGTAAAGAACAAAAAAGTTACTCCGGTTGTATCCGGACCAAGTGAAGAAGAGATTCGTGAAAAAGCGAAGGAAATCTACCTCCAGCGCATTGACCGTGGGGAAAATGGAACTGCAATAGATGACTGGCATAAAGCCGAAGAACTTTTAAGGGGTTTTTGAGATATATTAAAAATCAGGGACCCATTATTCTTTTTCGGGTGTTCCACCCTTTATCGGGGGCAAATAAAATCACTAACAATGGACCAGTGGAAACGTCTGTCCACTCATAATAGTCATCGATCTATTTGCTTTTACTTCCCGATGACTTTTAAGAATGGACTCAATGATTGTTATTAAAGTAATGATTTTAAAGGATCCTTCTCCCTTGAATAACCCTGATTATTACTGCAATAATTGCAATAACAAGTAGAACGTGGATGATGCCTCCAGCATGGAAGCCTACAAAACCGATTGCCCATGCAATAAGCAGAATCACTGCCAGGACATAAAGTAAATTTCCCATGATTTTTGTTATTATATAGTTTACAATAATTGATTTTTCAATTAGTAATTTTTTTAAAACCGTGATTTTATTAGATTAATATTATTAGTCAAAATAATATTCATTGGGATTAATTTTTATAGTTAATTTATTCATTCGTACCTAAAAACTATTATACAAAGATAATGTCAACTATTACTATAAGCATTACACTATTCCTGAAAATAGTTACATGATTCTCACATCTTTGGATGTCTGGAATTAAATAGTTCTGAGCTCACCTTTACCGATATTGCCTATAAACTTCATTACAGCAATGTTGCACATTTGTCAAATCAGTTTAAGAAAATAACAGGGCTTACTCCAACCCACTTCAAAAATCTTAAGAACATAAATCGCAGTACTTTGGGAGATGTGTGAATGATATAACTTTTTTTAAAAGTTGTGTAACACATATCCGGATAGAGGTGACGACCTTTACAGTGTGAAAATTCATTCACAGAGTAATATCATAAAAATGAAAAAAAATATTTTTATCCTCACCTTAACAATAACTATTATGGCAGGAACAATCTTCACAAGCTGCCAGTCATCGATCCAAAAGCAGGAAGCTGCCAAGGCTAAAGTGCAGGATGCCAAACAAGAATTGAATGCAGCTCAGAAGGATGCAAATGCAGCAGCTCAGGTAGTGGCAACCGCTGAAGAGTGGGAAGCATTCAGGAACGAGTCTGAATTGAAAATTAAAGCTAATGAGATCCGGATTACTGAACTAAATGTAAAAATGAAAAAACCTGGAGAAATATTTGATGCACTTTATGCAAAAAAGATTACTAATCTGGAACAGCAAAACAAGGAGATGAGGGCAAGGTTGGTAGCTTATGAGAAGAGCCAAAGCAATTGGGAATCATTTAAGCGTGAATTTAATCATGACATGGATGAGATTGGACAAGCATTGAAGGACTTAACGGTTGACAACAAAAAGTAAACGTATAAACCCGTGTTAAAAAAGGCGGGTTTCTCATTTAACGGGTAAAAACATTTTAAAATTATTTATATGAAAACAAAAAGAATATTTATTGGATTATTATTGCTTGTTCTGTTTTTTGTTACTTCCTGTGCTCCTGTTGGCATGACCAAAGAGGCATATGGTTTCCTTTATGGTATTGTTCACGGGTTCATTTCCCCTTTCGTATTGATTGCAAAAATATTGGGGGCGCATATAGGATTGTATGCTGAACATAATACAGGTTCTTTATATTGGGTGGGATTTATTTTGGGTCTTGTTCTTCTTCTTGGCGGTAGTGGCGGTAGTTATGCAACAAGAAGAAGATGGTATGACTAAAGCAGAAATCGTAAAAGTCGTAACCTTTTGTGTTTATCTAAGTTTTACCTTAATTATTACTGGATTATGATCTGAATTTTTAAAACCCAGATGATGGCATTTTACAAAATCAAACTCTATATTAGGTGAAATGAGGAAGATATCACAAATACTGGTGGGTGTGGTTGAAGGGTTATATGCTGCAATGACGGTTCGGACTGATGGTGTTGTAGGATCATAAATCCATTTCCATTCCCTCGGCATGTAATCTGATTCTATTCCTGTGAGGTTAAAACTTCCAATTTTACCAGTAAAAACCTTGTTCGCTGAAAACGCAGGTTTAAAATCTGGAGGGTATTGGTTCCAGTCTCCTCCAGTTATTACATAGTTACCTGAATTATATTCATTCAAAACAAATTCTTTAAGACTTTCCATCTGAGCCTTTCTTATATTTCCACCCTCATCAAATGCTTCGTTATGGGTGTTGACAAGTACCAATTCCTTGCCGTTCTCAACCTTGAATCTATTGACCATAAAACATCTGTCGAGATAGAAAAGCTGTGTCGGGAAACCCATATCCCCAGGTAAGGAATATCTTATTGAAGAAACAGGAGTGTATTTCGAATAAGTAGCTATTCCTGATACAACCTTTCCCATAGGTTTTGCAGGTGGAGCGGGAACGAAAAAGACATCATAGTTTTTTGCAAAGAATGGATTATAATCGGAAAGTATACCAGCTATTTTCTCATATTGATCAACCCGATAGCTTCTTTTACTGTCACGATCAACTTCCTGAATCAGGATAAAATCAACTGTGTCGTTATTCAATAAGAAATCCTCGATGCCAGCAATATTTTCCAGGCACTTGTCTTTTGGTGTAATTACTTTTGTGCCGCCATCTTTGAAAAAATCCATATCCTTGTCCAATCCTGCATAACCAATATTCCATGTTAAAAGAGAAATACTGAGTGAATCCTTCAGTACAGAAGGATTTTCAGGCTGAGCGATTATCTCCTTCTCCTCAGGTTTAAAGTCTGTAGCTTTTGCATAAACAAGAAGTCCAATAAAGCCAGTTATCAGTATGGCAACAATTAATAGAAATATCTTGAGAATTATTTTCAGTGCTTTCATAGTTTATAGAAATTGTAAGGAGTTGAAACAAAGAAGCAGATAGCAAAAACCATTCAGGTTAAGGATTAATCCAGTAAAGTTACAATTACATTCAACCAATGTCAAATAAATTCTGATTGATCGGTTAAAAAGATAAGGTGGTGATTATTAAGTGATCCTTTCCGGTGTAATAATTCCCACCGTCATGAATAAAAACTAGTGTCTGAGCCCATGAATATTAAAAATATAGTTATGTTTGCCTAATGTCGGGAAAATTCTTAACCTAAAGGGGATCAAAAGTGTTATTGTTTTAAACCTGATAATAGAAAATGCTTAACGTAACTTCCAGGTCAGATTGTGCATTTGATATTAATAAAAAATTATTCCTTACATATTTAGTCAAAAACGGCGGTCCTGAACTTCGTGATTATGAAGAATTTACTTTCATTGTCAATACTTTGGATCCAAAACATCTGCATGAGTTCAGGGAAGTAATAAACCCAATACTTAACATCAATACTCTGGCTGGCCGTTGTTACATAAAGCCATTTGGGTATCCGGGAGATTTTTATTTGATCGATCATATTTATTCACACCATGTTAATGGAGATAAAAAATACCGTAACTGGGATATTTGTTTTCAGAATCAGGCCGGATCCAGGGCTGTGAGGAACCGTAAAGATTATTTCCTGAATCAATGCAGAAATCTTGCTTTTAAAAAACATGGTGAAAAAAAAGTCCTGATACTCGGTTCCGGACCGGCAACAGATGTAAATGAATTTCTAAACATATACACCGGAAACGATATCAGGTTTGACCTGGTGGATTTTGACCAGAATGCTATTGATTATTCGTCAAATAAGAACAAAAAATTTGAAAAACTGATTTCCTATTACAAGGTCAATGTTTTAAGGTTTGAGCCTTATAAGAGGTATGACCTTATCTGGAGTGCCGGATTATTTGATTATTTCAGAGAGAAGCACTTTGTTTACCTGGTAAAAAAATACATCAATTACATGGCAGAAGGAGGGGAGTTTGTAATTGGCAATTTCAGCACTGAAAATCCATCAAAAAACTTTATGGAGCTCGTATCTGACTGGTACCTTAACTACAGAAGCAGAGAGGATCTGCTAAGGATTGCGGGAGAGGCAGGTCTCCTGAACGGGAAAGTTTTTATTGATGCCGAAGCCCTTGGCGTAAATCTTTTCCTTAAAATTCATTGAATTACCTTCCTTCCTGTCAACCTTTCGTCAAATACTTTTTGAGGCAAAAATCTGTAAATTGAGCGAAGGTATATTTGCCTTGACCGATGGATTTTAACTTTTGTCTGAACATAAATCCAGCCCAATTCAAATCGTTACTATTCAAAAAAAAGCTAAAAAAGCTATTGTCCCAAAATTTAAAAAACATTTTATAAAATCTAATGCCCACTCCTGACGTTTACTATCAAATCGACAGTCAGACAATTATGAATATTTTCAAAAATATGCGGATTAATTTCCTGGGATTGAGTGCGGAAAGCTCGGGATCAATGACTTTTAACAAATTAACCCTTTCATTTACAGGATACTTGTCGAATTATGAATCCGAATTCCTGAATGACTATTTTATCAAGGCTTTGAACCCGTTCAGGATTTCACTCATCCTGGCGATGATTTTTTACGGTGCGTTTGCGCTTCTTGATGCCGCCACGGTACCGGAACTGAAAAAAATATTCTGGATTATAAGGTTCGCTGTTGTATTTCCGGTTTTCCTGTCAGTATTTGCCTTTTCATATTTCAAAACATTCAGGAAATATATGCAATTGTTGATACCATGCATCATGTTTATTACCGGATCCGGAATTATAGTAATGGTAATTCTTGGTGCCAGGGTATCCAACTATTCATATTATGCCGGCCTTATACTGATCTTCATTTTTGGATATACATTTGCTAAAGCGCGGTTTATTTATGCATCGTTAGCGGGCTGGCTGATTGTTATTGCTTACGAGATATCAGCTATATGGATCTCAGACACACCTTTCACGATACTGATCAATAACAATTTCTTCTTTATCAGTTCAAATATTATCGGAATGCTCATAGGGTATTCCCTGGAACTATCCTCTCGCAGGGATTTTTATATGAGAAAACTCCTTGAACTGGAACAGGACAAAGTCAAAGCAGTCAACAGCACCCTGGAAAAAAGAGTAACTGAAAGGACACGACAGCTGACAAATATCAATTTAAAACTGAAGAAAGAGATAGAGGTTCGCGTAAGATCCGAAAAGGAAAGAAGCGAACTGGAAACTCAGCTATTTCAACTCAAAAAAATTGAGACTATCGGAACGCTGGCAGGGGGTATAGCGCATGACTTTAACAATATCCTGACGCCGATCCTGGGTTACACGGATATGGCCCTCGAAGAACTTCCTGAGGAAAGCACTCTTCGATTCGATATGGAACAGATAAATAATGCAGCTATAAGAGGAAAAGACCTGGTCCAGCAGATCCTGACATTCAGCCGGGAAGTGAACGTGGAGAGGAAACCTGTAAAACTAAACCAGATAGTGGTCGAAGTAATAAACCTTATTAAGGCATCCCTCCCTCATGAAATCGAGATAAGGAAAAGTATTGATTCGGGAATCGGGATAATTCTTGCAGATCCAATTCATATACACCAGATTATCATGAATTTATGTACAAATGCCATCCATGCGATGAAAAATATGGGAGGCATCCTTGACATAAAGGTCGATAGTGTAATGGTTGATCAGAAAACAGCTAAGAAAATTAACAATCTAAAGATTGGGATTTATGTAAGAATCAGACTATCGGACACTGGTCATGGAATGGACAGAAGAACAAAGGAAAGGATTTTTGAGCCATTCTTTACCAGGAAAGAGGTGGGTTCAGGATCAGGACTCGGTCTTTCTGTCGTGCATGGTATAGTCAGCAACTATAATGGGGCAATAACTGTGGAAAGCACTCCGGGGAAAGGTACATTATTCACTGTTTATCTTCCATACAACATTTCAGGTCCCGTAGATGAAAACAAATCTTCAGATCTGCTTACAAGGGGAGTTGAACACATCCTGTTTGTCGACGATGAACTGGATATAACTTTCATGGGCAAAAAGATGCTGGAAAACCTCGGATATAAAGTCACTACCAGGAACAACAGTAGTGAAGCATTTGAGGAGTTTAAAAGAAACCCCGGGAAATATTCATTACTCGTAACAGATCAGACTATGCCCAAAATGCTCGGAACTGAACTTGCCGGAGAAATGAGGAAAATAAATCCCCACCTGAAAGTCATTATAGTAACCGGATACATCGACAAATTATCCGATCTGACAAAGTCAAAAAACGGTTCTTATGAAATAATGCTGAAACCTATCAAACTGAGCGAGTTCAGCAAGGTTATCAGAAAAGTCCTTGATGGAAACTAATCAAATTTAGCTATGGCGAAAATTTTGGTAATAGATGATGATCCTTCGATACTGACAATGCTTAAAAGGATGCTTGAAAAAGCAGGATACGCAGTTGATATTGCCAGCAACGGCAGTGAGGGTCTGGACAAGATTGAATGCTGTCCTCCGGATCTTTTGATAACTGATATTGTGATGCCTGAAAAAGAAGGTCTTGAACTGATATTCTACCTGAGAAGAAAGAATCCAGGATTAAAGATCGTAGCAATTTCCGGTGGTGGAAGATTTAGTTATGAGGGATACCTCACCAGTGCAAAATACCTGGGAGCTGATCTGATCTTTCAGAAGCCGTTAGTTCACAAAGAATTTGTACAGGCTGTATCTGACCTTATTAATACTAAAATATAGCGGCTTTTTTCACCTTTCATGACCGGAGGAACAACCGGCTCAATTGACATGTGAACTGAGAATTTTTATTTAAGGCTTATTCTCCTCCGGAAGGAGGGAAAAATAAAAAACGGAATCCCTGCCAGGCTCTGATTCAACACGGATAGTCCCTCCCATCTAATAACATTGTTGCCGGTATAGGATTTGACAATAACCTCTTTGACACTACCAGGGATAATGGAGATCAGCCGTGGGATGTGGTTTCTCAAAAATCGTTATCATTCCGGATTGGGATCACCTTTTAATTGAATGCAAAGAGCAGTTATTCCTTATTGTGAGTACCATTCTCCTGTATAATCTTCCATTCATTGTTAAACTTCCTGAATACAAATGTCCAACAGCCATTATGTACAATAGTATCTCCCTTTGATGTTATATAGTTACCAAATTGACTTTGGTATAAATAAGGTGTAAATTTGATAGTGAAATAAATAACGATCAGATGTCAGGCATTATTGAAGAAAATAATTACGACATCTTTATCTCTTACCATCAAAAGGATAATAAACATGACAGGTGGGTGAGCGAATTTGTTAAAACTCTTAATTCATATTATTCGTAATGAGTGAATTACTAAAATGAATTGAGTATGGAAATTATTAATGTTGGAGACTTTACGGTAAACAATTATATAATCAAAACTTCAAAAGGTTATGTTGTTGTAGATACAGGCTATGCTGGAAATTATAATCGTTTCTGCGAGAAACTCAAAAAACACAGAATTTCTTTTGATGAAATAAAATATATTTTTATCACACACGCCCATGATGACCATGTGGGTTTCTTAAATGAGTTAATACGTGACACTGATGCGAAATTAATAATGCATAGTGAATCTCCTGAAAGATTAATAGCAGGACACAATAAATATGGCGGTGGTTATCCTGATTTATTGGCTAAATTCTTCTTTGGCATCCTGAGTTTGCTGGGGAAAGGGAGACATGAATTTCCAGTAGTTAAAGTTGATGGTGATACCTTATTGTGGAATGGGGAAAATCAGTTCTTTAAAGAAATGGGAATTGAACTTGAGATAATTTCTCTTCCCGGGCATACCAGTGATTTAATCGGATTACTAACGGATGATGGTATTTTGCTTTGTGGAGACGCGAGCATGAATGGGTTTCCGAGTATTAAGAGAAATATTATTTGGATTGAGAATTTAGAAGATTATAAGAAATCGTGGGATAGGATGATTGAAAGCTCAGCAAGCGAAATCTATCCGTCTCATGGAGCCCCATTTCCCAAAAAAGATCTGATTAAATATCGTGATCATCTGGAGAAAATGAATCAAACTAAGAAGTAAAGTTGACCGACATCTTCATCTCCTGCCGCCGGAAGGATAACAAAGGAGACAGGTGGGTGAGTGAGTTCGTTGAAGCACTGAGGATAGAGAGTAGCTTATTAGTATTTTAAGCTCTCAAATAAAAAAACTGGCAGACTATAACCTGCCAGCTTCCAATTTTCTTTTAAAGGATCATATTATTCGGACATTATTTAATTATATAACCGTCAGATAAAGTTTCCATAAAAGAGACTATTGCATTTTCTTCTGCATCAGACAATCCAAGATTGCCAATCTCAACCGTGTTAATGTTTGCAGAAACTTCAGGTGCCGGCCATGATCCATCATCGCGGGTATTATAAAAATGAACAACTTCCTTCAATGATTTAAACACTCCGTTATGCGTATAAGCTTTGGTAAATCCAATACCTGGCTTTTTGTCAACATTCCGAAGAGTAGGGACTTTTTGTTTCCCCATGTTTTCGGTTGCCATACTGATATAATCAGGTCTTGTTAACAGGAATCCACCCAAACCATAATCAATAAAAGCGGGATTGTAATCATATACAGGATTTTCTGGATTTATCGGGACACCAAGATTATCAAATGTAAAGTCAGTAAATAAAGGTGGTATTTCACCAATACTTTCACTGATATGGCACGAAGCACACTTACTATTAAATAACTCAAGTCCCTTTGCTTCCTCAGAGGTAAGTCCAACAAGGTTTTTCAGATAGTAATCAAATTTTGAACTAAACTGGTTGACCTCATTAGAGCCCTCATAAGCCGCAATAGAGTATCCGACACGATCGTAATTCAAATCAATTTCGGCTGCTGAGGAATAACTTAACGGTGTTCCCCATACCGTTTCCCACATCGAAATATATTTTGATTTTGCAATTTTCTGCAAAACAGTTAGTTTATCAGGGACATTTTGTTCAGCAGGGTTAAGGAATGGTCCTAAAGCCTGTTCTGCAGCAGGACTCCCCAACCTTTCGCCAGTTGCTCTCCCGTCCCAGAAATTTCCTCCAACAAATACACCTTCATCCTGATGAAGAATTGGACTAAAAGTAGCATAAGCAGCACTTGGCGGTTTACGGTTGCCAAAATTATGAGCATCTGCACCGCGGTAAACTGAACCATGAATATTTGTCCCTACATTGGGACCTGTAAAACCAACTGAAGGGGAATGACAATCGGCACATGCCATACTGTTAGGTACAGAAATTTTATCATAAAATATATTCTTTCCTAATTGCTGTATGGGAGTAAGAGTAACACTCTTTACCATAAATGATTTCAGCAAACCATTATCGGTTTGGGTCAGGTTGTCAGAAAACGCCAGATTTTTATCCTTGGTACAGGAGGAAATAATTACTCCGAGCACTAAGATTCCGGCCATAATAATCGGAAATAGTCTTTTTTTCATAATTAAATATTTAGTTATTATTGTGAAAATGAATGAAGCCTGAAGTACTAAGTATGGAGAATTTCCGACGTTGTTCTTGTTAATTTAGAATTTGACTATCGGTAATGGTAAACAATTTTTATAATTTGTTATAAAGGTAAACATCCATAAAAAATAAAGTGTTACATAATTTTGAGAATAAGTTACATAATTCCCATATCACCGAATCGGAGCGCCTTTTGAGATTAAGATTTCTGAGGTGAGAATGGGATGGAAAATCATTTGTTCTGACCATATCTGGCCAGTGTAAGTTGACCATCTATAACAGGAAGATCATAAATCTCAGGGCTTTGAGAAATGCGTGAATGATGTAAACATTTCCAGGAATTATGTAAGGGTTCTCAGTTTAAAGGATTGCACCTTTGTATCTGAATTATTATATACTAACAAGATATATGGAATTGCAATAGATTCTGCATTCAAAATACTAAATTTCTAATTGTTAATTTAAATTATCACATCATGGCTGTACTTAAAGTTATTGAAATCATGGCATCATCGCCTAAAAGCTGGGAAGATGCAACAACAATTGCAGTCAATACTGCAGGAGAAACTGTAAAAGGAATACGCTCGGTTTACATTCATCACCTTAGTGCATTAGTGAAGGATAATAAAATCTCTGAATTCCGGGTCAATGCAAAAATCACTTTTGAGGTTCTGAATTGACCGGTTAAAAGTACTGATCAAATAAATTGTTCTGGTGGTTTAAATCGACATGGGTAACGAGCGGTTGACCGGAGGGGAACTGTTCTGTTTACAGAGGAAGTAAAACTTATCCGGCAAATCTTCTCCCTGGTTTATCTAAAGTCCATCTTAATAAAGGGGGCATTTTTCTTTTCATTTTCCCGGAAGAGGGATTTATTATCAGAATGGCTATCATCTAAAATAAAGTGATTTCTTAGTTAAGAAATATGTGGTATTAATTCATACCGGTGGTCAGGAGTCAGCTTTTATTTCAATTTGTTCATTCCATCCATATTTTTCTTATCTATATTCCCCCCCATCTTCTTTTGCTCCATATCCTTCATTTGCTTGTCATCCATCATGGCCCTGCGCATGGATGACATCATACTTGTATCACTTTTACATGCTTCCATCATACCGGACATCATACTATTCATCATACCTGGATTTTCCTTCATCATTTTCATCATTATCCCATGATTTTCCATCGTCATCATTGTCATCTTTTCATTTCCCTGCATCATCATTTTGCAGTTTTTATTTTTCATCATTGCTCCCATCATTTCTTTCGACATAATACTATCATTGGCAATGATGTCCATTATTCCCTTTCTTGTATCCGTATTTGAAAGGATTTGTTTTATATCTGTTTTGGATTGACCTGATACAAACAGACTAAGGGTAATTAAAATAGTTACCAGAATGAATTTTTGCAGTGTTTTCATGATTATAAATTATGTATAAATTTCAACTGTATAAAATTAAGTCAATAAGTGCCGGGATCTTTACACAATTTCCTGACAGATTTACATCATTCACATATTTTATGGTTTGGGGTGAAAACAAACCTTTCCGGTTACCCGGGCGAAAAGCTCATAGAAGTATGGCCCATCTGTCAAACCAATTTAAGAGAATGACAGGGCTTACACCATCTGACTTCAAAAATCTTAAGAATAACAGGCGCTACGATTTGGGTGATGTGTGAATGATGTAACTTTTTTCAAAAGTTTTGTAACACTTATCCGGTTAGAGGTGACGACCTTTACCGTGTGAAAATTAATTCACTTGAGTAATATCAAAATAATGAAAACAATGATTTTTCTCGTCGCTTTAACAATACCTCTTATGGCAGGAATAATGTTCACCGGCTATGAGTCATCTGCCCAAAAAAAAGAAGATGCCCAGGTTAAAGTGCAGATTGCCAAACAAGATTTGAATGCAGCTCAGAAGGATACAAATGCAGTAGTACAAAAAGTGGCAACCGCTAAAGAGTGGAAAACATTCCACAAGAGTCAGTTTGAACTAAAAATCAAGGCAAATGAAAAGAGGATTACTAAACTAATTGTAAAAATTAAAAAACCCGCAGAATTATTTGATGCATTATACGTGGAAAAGATTGCTAATCTGGAAAAAGAAAACAGTTCCCTGAAGGCAAGGTTGGAAGCTTATGAGAAGAGCCAAAGAAATTAGGAATCATTTTAGCGTGAATTTAATCATGACATGGATCCGACAGGAGATATTTATTAAATAAAATCAATTAAATATTTAAATTATGGATAGTCTTGAAATTGCTCAATTAAAGGATAGTATATTAAACTATCTGAATGATCATTCCAAAAAGAACATACCATCGGAAGTGGTTTATGATGAACTCAAGCTTGAAAACGTACCGTCAGCGATCTACAATGTATCCCTGAAAGAAATGGATCGGGAGAATGTAATACATACTGCCGATACCTCTGGCAATAGAAGCATATTAATTATCACAGAAGCAGGTAGAAAACTACTTTCAGAAGGAGGATATGTTAAACGTCTGGATGAAGAGTTTAGAAAAGATAAGCAACAAGAAGATGATGTTCTTCATGAAAAAGAAATAGGTGTTATAGAAACAAAAGACTTAAAGGCCAGAATAAAAGGTGCGTATGCATTATCAGTTATTGCAATTATAATAAGTGTTGCTTCCCTGCTTTATTCAATATTTTACAGGTTAATATAATGCACAGCTTCCATTACGGGACAGTTGCCTGGTCGTACAGATGATAGTATCGTAATATCCTGGCTGCCACGAAAAATTATTGTAAAATTTGTGAGCATGTTTTGTTACCGCTGTTTCGATAAATCGGTTAATAACGATAATCCCGTGCATATGATCTGGCATAACAACGAATGTATCCAGACCGATTTGTCTGGTACCAGTTTGGTGCCAGGTTTTGGGCTAAAATGGAATGAACTGGTTAATATTTTGAACTAATTCTGAATTAATTTGTTTCTTATTTTTGCTAACATCTCTTCTTAGTGAATTTATCTGCAAGCGAACTTTCCATTTGAGGAAGTAATTGATTAAGGATGCTGGCTTTTCGAATCTTTTCTTTGATTAGTCAAAAACATTTTTAAAAAGGAGGTTAATATGCCACTATTTTTGGATACACATAAACATATTCCTGGCTTGACCAAAGAAGCTGTCAGGGAAGCTCATGCTAAAGACCTTGAAATTGGGAAAAAATACAACGTCACATACAAAAAGTATTGGTATGATGATAAAGGGGGCAAAGTATTTTGTCTGGTAGAAGCTCCTGACAAAGAATCTGCTATTGCCGTTCACCGTGAGGCTCACGGCTTACTGGCTGATGAAATAGTCGAGGTGCTCGAGGGAGAATAATTAATATTCAGTTTATAATTTAGCCTTATGATTCTGCTTATTAACAGAATGAGCAGGAAGGTATGGTGTGCAATATATTTATACCAAATCCTAAGATAAATCTCAGTTGGCTTGATGTGCTATTAAGCAATTTTATTTTGTTCTTGTTTTTATTATTGTATCAGTTTTCCAACACCTGCTTCACGAGCAATTTCGAAACCCCTCGTTTAAAACAGTTTTTTAAATTTATTTCTAAATTCTTTTGGAATTAATGTACCTGTGATCATAGTATAATAGAATGTCGTGTCCTGGGCAAATGAATCAGGTGCGCCAATCTTAACTTTAGACATATCTATTTTTGTTTGCTTAAATAATAAATAGAGATTGTAAAAGTCATCATCAGAAATTACATCCAGGTCTTTACCGTTCAATGAAAACCAGCAATTTATAATATCACCATTTGAGGTTAAAGTGATGTAAAACGAGGCTTCCGAATATAATGAGTCTACCTTTTCCTTTGTCATAACCTTTTTAGTTATTTTATCAAACACATCGCTTAAATAATAAGGATCTGAAGAAGAAGCCACACCTCTTTTTCCTGCACCCTTACTCTGATCAAAAATTGGAGTTACAACATAAGCGCCAAATTGGCTCTTTTCATAATTGAATTTCTTTCTGTTTTGTAAATTTACTCCGAGTGATAACAAACAGGCCACGATAATTAATAATGTCCCCTTCATAATACTTAGTTTTAATGGATCATACCTGCAGACTGAATGAATTCATATAATACCTCTGGGTCGAAACCAGAATCGACATGACCATTTTGAGGGCCAGAATAATACCAATTAAGGTCAATGGATCTTATTCCAATGCTTTATTTAGCTTTGGAAGGTCTTCGTTATTGGGAATCAGATTAGTACAGTCAAAATCAAATTCTCACACTCACACCTGGCTAATTCTAATTTTGTGATGTTGCGAACCCTCTGGTTCTGTTTTCTCAAAACTCAATCTCAGACTTCTGCATGGTTAATCCCCTATGTTTTGCGGTTCTAAATATTTTCTGTTACAAAGATCTTTTAATAGTTACGAAGTTTTTCCACTGTTTACAAAGGTACGCGAGCAGAAAGCTGAAGTCAAATAAATCTATGGTTTGTTGTTATCAGACCGTCTTATAGTAGTCAAAGAATGACGGATTTTGAAATTCGTAGGTTAATTGAATTAAACTGTGTAATTTAGATAATTACTTAAAAACTAACCATAATTAAAATTGAACTGCTATGTTATAGAGATGACTTCCGGCCTTCTACCACAAATTGATTGTTGCCAATGCTTGCATAAATATTACAAAAGGAAATTTCTACTTACGATATATTCATTAGTAAAAAGGAGGAAAAAATGAATCATTTTGAAACGAAATGGAAATCATCCGATAATCTTGAAATTTTTGCTCAAGGCTGGAGCCCTGATAAAAGTCCCCCGGAAGCAGTAGTTTGTCTTGTACATGGCATAGGCGAACACAGCTTTCGATATTTAAATGTTGCCGGGGCCTTTACCAAAGAAGGATATGTTCTTTTCGGAGCCGATCTGCGAGGACATGGTAAGTCTGGAGGCCCACGAGGTCACTTTCCATCAATAGAAGCAGTTCTTCTGGATATTGACCTGGTCCTTGAACATGCACGCAAGCGCTATCCAGGCCTGCCGCTGTTTCTCTATGGTCATAGTTTAGGAGGGATCCTGGTTTTACATTACGTATTGAAACATAAGCCAGATGTAAAAGGCGTCATTGCAACCAGTTCAGGATTGCATAATGCAATAGAAAAACAACTATTTAAGGTTTTGGCAGCAAAAATTCTTGGTTCAATAATACCCACACTCACTATTCCAAGTGGCCTGGATGTAAATGCACTTTCTCATGATGGGGAAATAGGGAAATTATATAACAACGACCCGCTTGTACATAATAAGATGTCATTTGGATTTGGCAAAATTATGCTAAATGTTACTCACTGGACGCTTGAACACGCAAGTGAGTTTCCGGTTCCACTTTTATTGTTGCATGGCAAATCTGATTCAATTGCATTACCATCGAGCAGTATTGAGTTTGCTGCTTCTCTTAATGAGACATGTAAACTGGTTTTATGGGATGATGCCTATCATGAATTGCATAATGAGACATTTAAAGATGAAGTTTTTAAAACTATGACTACCTGGATAGGGCAGCATTTGACATAATAAACTGACCCCTCAAACCATAGTCAAATCCCTGTCATACCTCAGTAGATGCTGGTCGGCCAAAGGTATTACCCGGCTTTCACCATATTTTACGGGAGAACCGGTGCGCCGATTTAGCTAAAAGGTATAAACTTTTCTTTTGCCGTCATACAGAAATCACATTTTGCGGGTATAGCAGGCATATCGAAGGTGTTTCCGCAAACAGGGCATACCGACCACTGCATGGCAAGGTTTTTTTCGCCTCCCCCGTTAATCGCATCGAGAGCCTTCTGATAAAAGACCTGGTGTTTCTTTTCGGTGTCGAGCGCCCAGGTCATTGATTTGGTTGCATCAACGCTTTTTTCAGCTTTCGACTGCACAAGAAAACCTGGATACATTGTCTCAAGCTCATAAGTTTCTCCCTTTATTGCGTCTGCCAGGTTTTCAGCGGTTGAAAGCACCTCGAACTTCCCGATTTCCGGAGCCTCGATTTCTTCACCAAGTTTCTTAAGAACTTTCTTGTGGTTTTGAGCATGAATTGCCTCAGCCTTTGAAGCAGCATTAAACATAACTGCAACAGCGTCGTAACCTTCGGCCCTGGCTTTTTCGGAAAAAGATGCATATTTTGCACTTGCTGTAGACTCACCATTGTAGGCGGTCTTAAGGTTTTCGATCGACTTAACAGGTTTCTGGGAACATCCGGCTAAAAGACCAAGGGTGATGATTAAAGACATAAAATTTACAACTGTTTTCATAGTGATATAATTAATTGGTTGATTAGAAATCAATTAAGGCTAACGAATAATGTTATTTCAGATTCCGAGCATGAAATTATAGACCATCTCGCCGCCCATCATCCCGGTAAATCCGACAGAAGCAAATGCAAGCAGGTATAATCCAAAAACTATCCATTTAAGTCTTGACTCTTCCTTCTTCAAAACTGTTAAATAAATCCTGAAAGCTGCGCCCGTAACCATAATCAGCATTGTAATAAATGCTGCCGCTTCATGCTTTTGAAACACCTGTAAAATTTCTCCTTCGGATGGATGGACAGTAAAAAACTCTCCTGTCGTCCATGCCACCACTGCTGCTAATGCACCAAGAACCATCAGGTAAAAGCCTGTCCGGGAAAGAGATTTTTCCTTTTTGATAAAAAGATAAAGAATGTCTGTAAAAAAGCCGACAATGATAAGTGCAATAGGAAAATGCACAACAACAGGATGAATAAGATTTGAATTAAACATAGGTCAGGTAATTATTATGTGTCTTAAATGTCAGATTAACCATTCTTCCGAAACAAGTTTACATTACCGGGGTTTGTTCACTTTATTTAAGTTAAACAAATTCCTGCATAAAAAGATTAATGAATTCTCATTATTTTGTACGAAACAGGCAGGTTATGGTATGATTTAGTGGTGAGGGAAGGACGGATAATAAACGTCGTTTAAGGTTACAGAAGATTAAATTATTCCTTCAGAATCAATGTATTCTATTATTAAACCACAATTTCTTTTTATAGGACTTTTACTGACATTAACAGGTATCCCTTTTTATTTCTTATTCGGTAGAAGATTTTTCAAAAATGCCCGATTTTGAAGAAAATCAAGCAATTATAAACCAATATGTATGAGTTCTATTTAACTATTTTCCATGCTATTTTCTGCGATGACACAACCTGAGAGGAGGATGGCAGAGTAGATTTGTCAAACTCAATTCTAAAGGTTTCTCCAAAATCATCGCAAGCCTGGGTAATCATATTTACATAATCCTCAATTAGTATAAACCTGCCAAGGTTCAATGTGGTTTTATCATAATAATCCGGAGTCTGTTGATAAACATATACTTTTTCGCCATAAATTTTACACTCCTCTATTCTGTTTGTAACATCAATCCTTTCATATCCGACTTCTCTCTTATCGAATTTGATAAGATCTTCTTTTGACAATAAATACAAAATACCGTTTATCTTACTATTCTCTTTGAATTCAACATTTAACCGAACAATGCCATCAAATGGAATGCTATCATTATTTTGAATAATAAAGCCTTTAAATTCAGGATACTTCGAATCACTAACTTTACGGTCGTTGAACGGCCGATAACTTGTCCACGCTCTGATAAATCCATTTAAATTAATTATATATGCTGAGTCATTATATTGGTGACCCAGGGTTGATTCCATACTTTTTAATGACATTAACGAACCGTATCCGACCATACCTGCAAAACCTTCCTGTATTTTAATTGTATCCTTTTGTTGGGCAGTGCAATAAACCGATAACAAAATAAGATTTATAATTGTAAATGATAAAGTCGTGATTGATTTTTTCATGAGGCCTGATCTGTACCTGATTGATGTTACTAATATATCTGTAAGTCAAGATTATTAGTGCAATGTTACACACCTAAAAAGCCTAAGTCAAATAAATCTGCATCGCCACATTATTAATAAAAACTATGTTCTAATTTTATATTAACATGCTGATGTAATTAATTATTCAACTAGGCCTCTCCCCAAACCGGGCGTAAAGAAATCCCACAGTGTGGGATTCTAGCGCATCGCCTTCGGCAAGTCTTCGGCCTTCGGTCGCCGAAGTTGACCTACGGCCGACGAAGGCGGCGACCGAAGGAAGGAGCCAGATTGCAGGGGAGGAATTGTGGTGGGGGAATGAGGGGGAGAGGCCGGAATGTGTTGTAAATTAGACTACTGCAATCATATAGTGTTTTTTCTTAATGTACTTTATTTAACATATGAGCCCTTTAATACGTATTTCTTTTGAAAATAATATGTCTTTTAATACGTATTTCTTTTGAAAATAATATGTCTTTTAATACGTATTTCTTTTGAAAATAATATGTCTTTTAATGGTGCTTATAAATATTATTGCACATTCTTATTTTATATAAACATCCTCCCGAATCCCGCCCAAGCGGGATGAGGGATCCCTTTGAAGGATAGATGAATACAGTAGGTTTATCATCTCCGCGGATCAGGGTTTAGCTCTGTGGCCTCCCCTTCCTGGTGCTCTGAGCCGCCCCCTGCTCCCTGCTTATGTTGATAACATCTGAAGGGGCTTAGTATAACTGGCTTGCAACAAATGAAGAAGAGATCCCTCATTCGCCTTTTCCCTTCGCACAAGCCCGCCCTCAGGCTCATTCGGGATGACAGTTTGCCGTGTGGAGTGGGGGGAAAAAGCGGCGATTCGCACCGGTATGCACTGCATTGACAAAAATGCTGTTTGCGAATCGCCGCTTCTTCCCAAAACTACCACTACGGCGATGTCATCCTGAGCGAAGCGAAGGATCTCTAATTCACCTATTTAGGATTTTCTATCTGCCCATTAACAAACAATTCTTTCCAACCAGGATTAAATTGGTCTATAAGAGCATTTTTCTTTAAACGGGAATATCCTTTTATCTGCTTCTCTCTTGTTATTGCTAAATTAACTAATTCGAACTTCTCAAAATAGATAAGCTTATCCACATTGTATTTCTTGGGAGCGGTGTCCTCCCGAATCCCGCCCAAGCGGGATGAGGGATTCCTTTGAAGGATAGATGAATACAGTAGGTTTATCATCTACGCGAATCAGGGTTTAGCTCTGTGCCTTCCCCCTGGTGCTCTGAGCCGCCCCCTGCTCCCTGCCCCCTGCTCCCTGCTTGTGTTCATAACATCTGAAGGGGCTTAGTATAACTGGCTTGCAACAGATGAAGCAGAGATCCCCAAACTCACAGGCAATGATGCCTCAATCCTGGTTTTTTGTCCTGCCACTGTTCTGGTTATCGTATCGGAATTTAGGCCATTGGGCTAATGGATCCAACCCTTTGCTCCCGGTTTGGATTGCATACATCCTCCCGCTGAGATCATTTATAAAAAGCACACCTTTATTATCGATTGCCGGTGAAGACCAGGTAATTCCGTTTGCAGTGGTGTCCATTGAGACCATAGAGCCGTCAGATGATTTAAGTGCATACACCCTGCCAAATTCTTGTCCGAAATAAATTAACCCATCTGAGCCAATTGCCGGAGAGGAATAAATGTCAAAATGATCTTTGGGTGTATCAGTCAGGAAGGTCCCCCGGTTCAAACAACCATTTTAACGTACCGTTTGAATTAAGGGAGAATAAAGCTGATGAAGGATTGCCCATGTTAAGTCCAAAATAGATTGATCCGTTCGCGTCAACGGAGGGTGAAGATCGGATTGAACCAGTGAAACCCACTGAAGCTAAATCAAACCTCCATAATAGCTGGCCGGAGGATGAGACTGCATAAAGTATTCCGGGTTGAGTAGCCACATAAATGGTTCCATCAGTTCCGATGGCCGGGGATGCAAAACAATGGTCATCGACCCCAAGGGAAAGAGACCATTTTACAGAACCATCATTCGGGTTAAGTGCTGTAAGAGGAACGTTATGATAGACGAAATAAATTGTTCCATCTTTCCCGATTGCAGGTGCGTTACGTATCGCTTCGGGCCATAGCCCCGAAAATGACCATCGGAGGGAACCATCCTGTTCAATTGCATAAAGTTTGTCACCTCCAACATATATAGTACCATCTGATCCGATTGCAGGCGTGGACAATCCTACTTCACCGGTCAACTTGCCCGGATTTATGTTATACTTCCATAATAGAGCCCCTTCCTGAGAAATATGCCATAATTCATCTCCCTGAATGGTGCCATTAAGTGGATCGCGTGTTTCAACTGTGAAATAAATTGAATTATCGGAAGATATTGCCGGCGATGAACGAACCTCATTAATCCCGAGCGGTAATCTCCAGATTTCATTGCCGGTTTCTGCGTCCAATGCGACAAAAAACTGGTCTCTCCTATGGATGTCAAGAAGTGCTGCTGACGTCCCGATATAGACGGTTTTTTCATCTATGCTCAGGGCAGGTGAGCAATAATATGTTCCGGCAGGAAGTTGGGATACCCATTTTTTTGGCATGCTCTCTTCAGGCTGTACCTGTTGCTTTTTACAGCTTAGAATGAGAATGTCTGAAAATAACAGTATGAAAATCAACCTTCCCGTTAGAAGTGAGAGGAAGTCAATATTTAAAAACCTTTTCATCTGATTATTATCAAGAGTTCCTATTGCCATTAAGAAGCTAAAATAAACAATTCCCCTATTGTAAATTAGTGTTTGATTTCCATTTAACGAAAACCGATGATTAATATTTTAAAATAAGACGATTTATCATCTGATGCTACTTTTTTGTAATATTTCACCAGTTATTTACTCCTGATTTCCCTTAATGTTTCTTAACTTGGGTTGATATTGAGATGATTGAAAGTCAGGCAAGCGTAAATGCTGGTGTTAAATAAGGAGAGGCTGGATGGCGATTTTGGGACTGACGGGCCTATGGTTTGTCAAAACTGATGCATTGAGTTGATGGAGGTGTTAATTAAATGCATCTGCGATTAATAAATGCAATTTGTAGGGTCACGCCATGGCGTGACCCTACAATCGACATACGATAATGCCGTAGGGACATGCCATGGCATGTCCCTACATTGCATGTCCCTGCCAATACAAAATACAAATCAATTTTCAAAACCTTTAAAAAATTCCGTTTCCGTTACCATAAATCAATTCAAATCATCGGTTAAAAGGTGGTGTAACAAAAACGGATTTAATAATTTCGGATGGCAATCACGGTTTTATAATCATATTATTCATGATGAAAGTTCAATTCAGAATATCAGGGTCTATATAAACAATAACCCTTCAAATTGGACAAATGACGAATTATATATTTGAATATCATGACATTATCATAACAACAATTATCATCGCCTTAAATTGACCAGGAAAACTTTTTGGGAAAAAGGATTTTAGACAGACTCCCGTTATAGCAAGGTGATCGGACCCCAACCACTTAGATAAAAATGCCAGAGAATAAGAATAACTTTACTAAATTTGAGATGTTTAAAGATCATGAGCGTAAATAATCAAATAATAAGAATTGAACCGTCCATCTTAGTTTGGGCCAGGGAAAGTCTTGGCCTGTCCCTTGCTGAGGTCGCCTTAAAATTAGACAAAGACAGGGAGACAATTCAACAATGGGAGTTTGGAAATTCATTCCCGACCCTCGCTCAACTTGAAACACTTGCATATAATATTTATAAAAGGCCTTTAGCAGTTTTCTTCTTACCAAGACCACCTAAAGAGTCAACGCCTAAACAAGATTTCAGGACGCTACCTGAAAATGAAATTTCCAATTTATCTCCTGATCTAAGATTAGTCATTAGAAAAGCAAAACACAATCAGCTCGTCCTTAAAGAAATCAACGATAATAGAAACCCTGTTAGTAAACCCCTACATAGGGCATTTAACCTGGCAAAATCGAATACAAATATCAACTTCGCATATCAGATAAGAGAGTATCTTGGAATTTCCAGATCTCTTCAACAAAATTTTAGAAATCCTGATATCGCGTTCAATTATTATCGGAACTTGATTGAGAAGAATGGGGTTTATGTCTTTCAATATCCATTAAAAGAAGTAAGAGGATTTTCATTAATGGATAATGAATTTCCAGTAATTGTGATAAATAGTGGGGATCACCCAAATGGCAAAATATTTAGCCTGTTTCATGAATTATGTCATATTTTATTTAACGTTGGAGGCATATTCAGAGACTATTATTCAGAAGAACTAAGAGAAAATCCAAATAAAATTGAAGTTTTATGTAATAAATTTGCATCTGATATTCTTTTACCCAACGATGAATTACTCAACGATATTCTTGTACTGGAGAATAAAAATAATAAAGTCTGGCCGGAAGAAATCCTGAGCGCAATTGCGTTCAGTTATAAGGTTTCAAAAGAGGTTGTGCTTAGAAAACTCCTTGACACTGGAAAGACAACCCAGAATTTCTATACCAAGACAAGAATTAAGTGGAGCGAATTGTACAAGCAAGATTTAGCCAGGAAGCAAAAGCCTCAAAAAGACGGTCCAACTTATCACGTAACAAATCTGAGCCACCTGGGGAAAAATTTTGTTACTCAAGTTCTTACAAATTATCATACCGGGAAATTGACAGCTTCCCAAGTGTCTGATTTTTTAAATATCAAATTAAACCGAATTCCTGAGTACGAGAAAAAAGTCTTTTAGCTTTTAATGGAACTTTTCCACCCTAAATACATTTTCGATAGCGGACCGTTTATTGAATTAAAAAACTATCCAGGAGACGTATTTTCCTCCCTGTGGGAAAATTTTACACAAATGATTAATGACGGGGAGATAATATCCTCCAGTGAGGTATTTAGAGAGCTTGAAGATTATGATGATGAAATTGCAGCTTGGGCTAAACAGAATAAGAATGTATTTATCAAACCTACACTGGAAGAACAAGTTCAAGTTCAAAAAATCTTAGAAAAACATCCAGATTTGGTTAAAGAGGAGGCAATTCTGCTAGGAAAACCTTATGCTGATCCATTCGTAATTGCTCAAGCTAAATTGCATAATTGCGTTCTCGTCCATAATGAAAAGTTCAAACCAAATGCTCATAAGATCCCTAATGTTTGTAAGACTTTCAGCGTTGAGGAGACGAATCTTTTTGAGTTTTTCCGGAGAGAGAAATGGAAATTCTAACCTTGACGTTAATAAAACCAAGCTGATAACCCGGACGGTTTAATTAATTCACTTCGTCGAGCTCGGACCGGTAAAGATTATCAAGTGCTTCGCAAAATAAATTGTTGCCGGTCCTCGGTTGCCTTCCGCAGCCCTCACAGCCTTCGTAGTCAACCCTAAAAGTCTATAAGAGAAAAATATAACCCATTTATCAAATTCTGTGCACCTCGACAGTTTCGTCTCCCGATACAAAGTCCCGGCTGAACTAAATCCCTCAAAGGAAATTAATAAATAAACCTTCAATACCTATGAAAAAAATTCTTATTCTCTTTTCAGTAATCCTTTTGGTTTCATGCAAAAAGATGGACCATTATGAAATTAATGGGATAGTCCGGAATATCCCGGATAGTACGATAATAAGTCTATTTGAAATATCGGATAATGTAGGCAGCTTAGTTGCCACCGATACTATAATTAATGGCAAATTCAGGTTCTCAGGTACCATATCAGGTAAGCCGGCAAAGATGAATCTGATGATAATGGACAGACTTCATTTCGCCGGGTCATGTGAATTTTGGGCAGACTATACGAAAATAAAAATAACAGGTTCTGACAAGTACTTATCTACCTGGAAAGTTTCCAGCAATTTGTCAGAACAAAAAGTCACAAATCTGCTTAAAATAAAGACCAGGACTCAAATGAAAATGATTGACAGCTTATCTCTTGCCAGAATGGTTGATCCGGGAAACAGAGAACTTCAAATTTCGATTATGAATAAAATTGATTCCATTTCAAAAATGAATTTAAGGACTGAATTTGAAGTTTTAAAAAACAATATTAATAGCCTTACCTCACTTAACGAACTTTATCAAATAGCAAAATTCAGTTCAATAGATAAACAAGAGATAAAGACTCTATTTGAAAAATTCGATGAAAAATACAGAAATACTCTTTTAGGAGAAGGCATAATGGCAGAACTTGATAAATCTGTTCCTCCAAAAATTGGCGATAAATTTATTGACCTCAATCTCTATGATTTAAATGGCAAGCTGATTAAATTATCCGATTTCTCGGGTAAATATATCCTTTTAGATTTTTGGAGCCTTGCATGTTATCCTTGTCTTTTGGCTGCTCCTGAGTTGAGAGAAATTAATGAGGTTTATAAAGATGACCTTACTATTGTGGGTATTACCATGGATATTAGTTCAAAATTATGGACTGAGGCTACAAAAAGAGATAGCATAACATGGAACAATCTCTCAGATGGTAAAGGATCCTACGCTGGAGCCTCCTCATTATATGGCATTTCTGGAATGCCAACATACATATTAATTAATCCGGGAGACACTATTGTTGAAAGATGGGAGGGATTTAGCAGTGGCATTTTCAAAGAAAAACTAAATAAGTATATTAACCAAAAATAAATACAACGCTACATTCCACCGACAATTAATAGGTTTGTCACAAGTTTTGCAACTCATGCCTGCCGGCAGACAGGTGCTCCTCCTCCGGGATAACTGACAACAGTATATAGGCCAATTGTGATAGAGCAGGTTCAAACTGAATCACTTTTGCATACTGAGGAAATTAAGAACCTCTTCTGAATCCTTTTCTGCATCTACAACCTCATTTTTGTATATGATCTTCCCGTCCTTTCCTGCAATAAAAGTCCATCTTTTTATAGTTATGTCACGAACAAGTTCATGTTCGATGCCTCCGACTGTACGTTTTATTGATGCACCTTCACCAACAGGAACCCCGAAGCTTTTAGCGATGTTGCCCTTACTATCCGACAGAAGCGGAAAGTTCAGGTTCTCTGCCTGTCTGAATAGTTTAAGGTTGTTAATTCCATCGCCACTGATGCCAACGACTATTGCATCAGCAGATGCCAGATCGTCCTGATGATCGCGGTAAGAACATGCCTGCTTCGTACATCCGCTGGTCATTGCACCCGGAAAAAAGTAAATCACAATGTAGTCTTTGCCAATATATTTACTGATATCCCAGGTTGAACCGTCATCAGCAGTGGCCTGGAACAGGGGAACATTGTCACCAATTGAAATAGATTTTTGCCCGGACATGGAAAATGATGCTAACATAAAAATTGAGATTATACAAATCCGTTCTTTCATAATCAGTCTTAATTTATCATTCTAACAAAGATAAACCGAAAATGTTATCTCCTATTTTGCAGGATACGAGTGATCTGATAACTTCCCATTCAGTATCAATTAATTGTCTTAGTTGTTTTTCCCTGGTGCATGACGAAAGGGGAAGTGCTAAAATCGATATATGAATGAAGGAAATTATCATATTAGCGGGTCCCATTTATGATGATATTTTTTAAAAATTGATTACCTGCCGGTCAGAACCGGGAATCAATCATCACGGGATTTTCCAATTAACAATAGACTTTCCGGCATTTATTTTATCTGGTATACCATTAATACATTTCCGTGTCTGATATAAAGTTTCCCATTGTTTATTACGGGATGAGCCCAAAAGGGTCCTTCTCCTTTTGTGACCTGAAACACACTTACTATGTCAAGTTTTGACGCATCGGGTTTTACAAGTGCAACATGACCTGATCTTTTCTTCAAACAAGTACAGCATTCCGTCGGCAGAAATTACAGATCCTCTTGAGTACCATTTTGCAGTCCACAGGGTTTTTCCTGTCGTCCAGTCTACACACGCCCACATGTCAACGGGTTTTGACATATGAGTTGTTCCGTAAATATTATTTCCCAGAAGGATCAGTTCCTCCAAGTTGCGGATCAAAATTTCTGTTTTCCCAGACAATATCAACTGAACTTCCGTCTGCTGAAAGCTTAAGCTTTAATGCCACCCAGTTATAACCATTTGCAATAAGAATATTCCCATCCTTATAGAGGGGAGTCATTGCATGATTTTTCATTACTCTGCCGGTTGCTGCATTAATTTCTGTGTAGTTTAATTTCCACATGATTTTACCATCTTTAGCATTTACTGCAAATATGTAAGTCCCCATTACAGTAACAATTATTTTCTTTCCGGCATACTCAATAAGTTTAGGATTTACATATTGTGGCTCCTGGTCAAGGGGTTCTGCCTCCCATACCACCTTGCCGTCAGATATATTGAATGCGACTAGTGAAGCTTTTTTCCCGCCTGGTGATGCAATTACAATATTATCGACTACCAACGGAGATTCTGAAATCCCGAATTGTATGGGTTTGCTTGCATATAACCGGTAATGATTTTTTGACCATTTTATCCTGCCGTCTTTTCCGACACAGACAATATCCCCGCTGCCGCTTATAACGAATATACTTCCGTTATAATATGTCGGAATGCATCTCGATCCGGTATGGTTTGCCATCCAGGCTTTGCCATACACTATTTCCCATTTCTTTTTCCCATCAAGCGTAAGAGCGGTTAGAACATCGGAGCTGTCTTTTCTTCCTGTTACATAAACAGCATCATCAGTAACGGTTGGTGAAGAATAACCATCACCCATATTTTCAGCTTCCCATATAATGGCAGGGCCACTTACGGGCCACTTTTTCAGCAATCCCGATTCATTATAAATTCCGCTTCGGCCGGGTCCGCGCCATTCATAAAGCTGGCAATAACTTATAGTTATGGAAACTGTACTTAATAATATTGTTAAGAATAATTTTGAAAAAATTGATTTCATAAAAGTTAAATTTTAATTGTGAGATTAATACTATGATATGAATAGGACATACTTAAATTTCGAGCCGGTATTTTCAAGTTTTCTTCAGTTGTTTATAGATTTCGAACCAGGTAATGCTGAACAAACCAGCCCCTGCGCATGCCATAAATTCCACAAAACCTATTTTTTCAAACAGGAAAAGCTCCAGGAGAAATGGTATGTTAAGAATCAGGATCAGGAAGATAATTGCTCCACCAACAATCCATATAACCGCTTTATTCGGAGTTGAAAGAATTGTTAAAAATCCGGATGTCCATGACCGGTTTGAAATGATAACAGCAATATTTGAAACTATTAATGTAACAAATGTAAGTGTTCTGACACTTTTCTCTGTATATCCCATTTTAAGACCTATAAAATATACAAGAAGACTGATAATTAAAATACCAATCCCCTGCATACAGCTAAAAAATATTTTCCTTGCTCCAAAAAATGGCTCGTTGATATCTTTTGGGGGTCTTAACATTACATTTTTCTCCTCTTTTTCTGCTTCGAAAATCATTGTACAGGCAGGATCGATGATCAATTCAAGAAAAACAATATGTACAGGCCAGAGGATCAGAGGCAAATCAGCGAATAAAACAGGTATCAGGGATAATCCGGCAATCGGAACATGGATAGCAAAAATATATGCAAGGGCTTTTTGAAGGTTGTCGAATATTTTTCGTCCCATTTTTACAGCACCTACAATCGATGCAAAATTATCGTCCATTAATACAAGGGAAGACGCTTCCCTGGCAACATCGGTACCCTTTTCACCCATTGCAATTCCTATATTCGAAGCTTTTAGAGCGGGAGCATCATTTATTCCATCTCCCGTCATAGCAACGATTTCTTTATTCTTTTTAAGGGCATTCACAATTTTTAGTTTCTGTTCCGGAACCACACGTGCGAAAATATTCACAACTCTAATCCGTTCACAAAGTTCATCCTCCGACATCTTGTTTAATTCCGGACCTGTTATGAAAAGTTCAGGATTTCTGATGCCGATTTCTTTTCCGATATTGGTTGCTGTAACGGGGTAATCGCCTGTAATCATAATTACCCTGATACCTGCATCGTAACATTCCTTTACCGCATCAGGCACATTTTCCCTGATTGGATCTGATAATCCGATCAATCCGACAAATTCAAGATCGAAATCGTGCTGAAGTGAAGGTAGTTCTCCTGAAACTAAGCTTGATCTGGCTACTCCTAAAACTCTTAATCCTTCAGAGGCCATTTTGGCTACGGCTTTTTCATAACCCGAAATTTTCCTGTCGTTCAGATGGCAAAGGTCAAAGATTGCTTCGGGAGCTCCTTTTACAGCAATTACCTGTTCTTTAGTCCCTGTATTTGAAAAAACCCTCGACATTGCCAGCAGATCTTTAGATAGCGGATATTCTTTTTCCATTACCCAATCAGCATGAACATGTTCTGAGTTTTTAAGAAACTGATCGCCGGTATTTATTATAGCCTTTTCCATAGGGTCAAAAGGATTCACCTGACTCGCCAAAATTCCATATTCAATAATTTCATGGAATGGCTCAGGGAAAGTTTCTCCTGATACTATGCTTAAAAAATCAGAACCATTAAAGAGTTGTGTAACGGTCATTCTGTTATAAGTCAAAGTGCCTGTTTTGTCTGTACATAGAATTGTTGCAGAGCCGAGAGTTTCTATAGCCGCAGGTTTACGTGTCAACACTGATTTTTTCGACATTCTCCAGGCTCCAAGAGCCAGGAAAATGGTTAAAACCACCGGAAACTCCTCTGGCAGCATTGCCATTGCAAGGGTAATTCCTGCCAGAAAACCTTTTATGAGATCACCCCTTGTAATTGAATACATGGCAATTACCAAAATGCATAAAAGTACACCTGTTATCGCCAGCCGTTTCACCAAAATCCCCATTTCACTTTTTAGTTGGGTAGGTTCCTCTTTAACTGATTCGAGAGCCTTCCCGATTTTTCCGATTTCAGTGTTTAAAGCTGTGGCAGTAACCTTAACTAATCCATTTCCCTGGACAATCATAGATCCTGAATATACAACCGGCAGATCATCACCTCCTGGTATGAAGAGGGTATCTCCTTCTCTCAGCTCCCTTTTTCTCACAGCTACCGATTCTCCGGTTAAAAGAGACTCGTCAGCAAGTAAATTGTTATTTTTTAGAACTAACCCATCGGCAGGGACTCTGTCTCCTTCCTGTAAAACCACAATATCTCCTGTTACTACTTCTCTTCCCGGTATTCTGATTATTTCTCCGTCACGGACAACCAAAGCCCTTGGACTTGCAAGGTCTTTCAGGGCATCCAGAGCTTTTTCAGTTTTTTTCTCCTGATAAAACTCGATCCCCATTATCACAAACACAAAACTAAGAAGCATTAAACCTTCCTGTAATTCTCCAAGAATTAAGTACAATGTTCCACAGGCCACAAGCAGCAGGAACATGGGTTCTTTTACAACACTCAGGGCAATTTTAAATACACTTCTGGGCTTCGAAGAAGGTAATTCATTATATCCTTCTTTTTGAAGTATCTCTGATGCTTCTTTTTGTGAAAGACCATTGAGATCTTCTCCTTGAAACGGTGAGTACATAATTATCAGATTAATATGAGCTTTTATCAATAGTTCATTAAGAAATGCTTAATAATAATTGAGTCAGCATTTATGCTAAATTACAGCAATAGCAATTTTCGTGGGAAATCTTTAAAAGCGATTCTCCTTACATAAATTTGGGAGGTTGCCAGATTAATCTTGTAAAGTCTTCCGTCTTTCTATTCTGATAAAAGGGAAACAAGGAATGCTTTTCTGATGAACATGAAAGTTCAAATGAATTTGAATTAATCCATGTTTCATCATTATGAGATTTACTATGGTTATGCTGATGGGGAATTTCAAGGTCACTGGCTTGGTTATGAATTAGATGAATTTGTATATTATTAGCAACAAGGCAAATAGTTTTACCCTCATCAACGAATAAGAATAAAATAAAAATAACTAACAGGCTTACCAGAATATGTTTGATTTTATCCATAATCGGACCAAATATAAAGCAAAAGTTTGTTTATTTATATTTTACGGATTCCCATTAACTTTTATTAACCATAGCAAGATGGCTTCGGTTTCCCCGGAACAGTCGGATTAATCCGGATCAATAAATTTGTAACTTAGCGGGCCTTTCTGATTCGATACACTCATGTAAGAAGCGCTTCCAAATTCATCTTACATAGCATCGAGGGTTATATAATTTGTATTACAGATATTACGGGATAACTTATTCTATTAATGATTTTTGTACATCCAAAGTGCATCTTTTTCCTTCACTTCCCTGACCCGAAAGGCAGCGATCTCACGAATAAGCTCTTTGGGGAGTGGCTTGTCATAAGGGAATTGAATAGTGTCTTTACCGGTAATGTAACCGGCTAATTCTTTGGTGAACGGTTTCATTGCAGATTGAGTTGGCATAAAATTAAGATGCGATTTGAATGCGGTATATGCGAAAAGGATTCGCTTTTCTTCAAACACCGGCGATCCCCATTTTAGAGTCTCTGTTGCATCCGGCGCAACTTTCTTCAGAATCGCGCGTATCTCTTTCAACTTCTTCTGTGCTTCCCTGGGAGCGGCATTTATATATTCGGTAACAGTTGTTGGCTTAGTCTTTTCCATAAGTAATATATTAACTAAGATCTTAGGTGGAGTTAATTATATCAATTCCATTAAAGTGAGAATATCATTAGTAAGCATAATGCTAAAATTGAACCAATTATGAGTAATAACATAATTACTATTATGCCGGCTATTTTCAACCAATTCATTAACTTTTGACTGTTGATTTGTTGATCACTTTTTAGAATTTGTTTTATCAAGAGCCGATTTTATCCCCTGGGCGAGCTTCCCGGGATCTCCGACTGCCCAGAAGTGCATCATGAACAACCTTGGATTATCATAAAGCATGTGATTGTGTAAAGCAGTCACTGATATACCGTTATCTGTAAGTGCTTTCACTACAGGATTAACTTCATCTGCCAATAGAACAAAATCACCAGCGATGGCAGTATTATTGCCTTCCATCTGAAAATTTACACCGGTTGCCATTCCCATGTAAGGAGGAATTTCCATTCCACTTTCGGTTAGCTTTTCAAGACGTGAGAAACCATATTGCAGGAGATTGCCATTTACTTTGCCCGCTCCCAATACTGCTTCAACTTTTGACCAGTCGGGTTTTATCGTTTGATCCTGCTTTGGAGCAGAAGTCAGAGGAGTTCCCGTTACCGAAATAACCGATTTAATAGCTTCGGCAAGTTTCGTTGCCGTTCCATCACCAGAAAAATGAACATACTTGATCGTCGGAGTTTCACCGACAAGATGATTGTGAATAGCCGTTACTTCAAGACCCGCACTGACTATTTTTAATATCACCGGAGCAACCTCTTTGTCAAGTAAAACGAGATCTCCCATCATCATAACCTGGTCATCCGTATCCATCCCCATGGAACTTTTACCAGCCTTAATGAAACCAATCCATGATGTAAGGGCAAGTCCCGGATTTACTGAAAAATCTCCAACCATTACCTTCAGGTCCGAACGCGGAAATGTAATCTTAAAGACGCCATCCTGTGTGGTGCCTGTTTTTCCGAATACCTTTTCAACTACAGTCCACTCACTTTGCTGTGCCTTAGTAAAGGGTATACTCAACAAAACTGATAGAAATAAAAAAATTGTTTTCATAACTGCATTAGAAATTCGTTTTTAACTTATCAATATATTGACTCTGTAACAATAAGTCATGACAATTGTTCTTATTGTTTACATTTAATTGCAGTGTTTTGTTATGCAGATTCTTTTGGCGCGCATGATCTTGCATACTTACCCTGAAATCCAAATTATTCCGGTAAGCTGATATGACCAAATTGTCGATAAAATCAGGAAAATAAGACGGACAGAATTTTTAGTAAAGGTACCGGCTATGAAGTTGATGCCGGTACCTTTTGGGCTTTCAAAATATACTATTGTTGTATGAGATAACCGAACAGACCGTCGCCTTCATCATTGGGGCCTGCTGTAAAATAAAGTTTATTTGGGTTATCACCCGGAACTCTATTATCAGGGAATGTTATTGCCCATAAACCCTCTATCGTAATGGGCATCCCTTTACTTTTAAGCTGATTCAGGAACTTTCCTCCCTCCTCTTTAAATACATTAATATGACCATCACCAAAGTTCCCCAGGAGAATGATATCATCGCCCTGGCCAAAACCCCCGGGTGCTTTTTCAATTCCCCATGGGGAGTTAAGCACTCCTTGTGAAGCAAAGCGTTTAAATAATGAACCATCAGTTTTGAAGATGTTTACAAAACCATTGCCAGGTCCGGACTGGTCGTCTTTATTTTCGGGACCTAACTGTTTAGCATAGGTTACATACAATTCATTATCAATAAGCCTTATATTAAATGGTGCAAAACCAGCCGGGATGGTTGGGTCCATAAAGGGTTTCGTGCTGACAAGGTTAAAGCTCTTATCGAATACATCTATTTTACCATTATGAAAATCGGTGGCGTACAGGTAATTAGCACCCTCGTCACTGGCGAGTTCGATCCCTTTGTAAACCGATTTATAAGATGACCTGTTTGCAACTGTCCTTGCAGAGTCGCCGGAAGCCCAGGCATAGATCTTTCCATTTTCACTGGCAAAAATAAACTTTGCAACCTGATTGGTGGCCGGTATAATAAAATCTGAGGTTCCGTTAAATACTATTCCGGATGGAGTGGGAACGGACACAGGTGGCCGTTTTGGTACCCCATTCATATCATAAACTTCAGAATTGTCGCTTCCGTTTGCATTAATCCAGAAAATACCATTTGGATTAATGGCAATACCCCATGCATTTACCAGTGTCATATCGATTCTTGCTGCCTGGAAACCAGAAATATCGGAAACCAGGTTCGTTTGTACATAGTTTCCTGTAATCCTGCCTTCAGGATTTGTTAGTTCATTTCGTTGATTACCTCGCATATTATCAGGCATTTCCATAGGCTGCTTATTGCAGCTCGAGCTTATCATCGCTGCTATTAATAATCCGACTAATAATTTAGGGACACCTGGAATTTTTTGAAAAGGCTCACTCTCAATGGCAGCCCTTTTTGACTGCCCGGTCCATTTTTGACCCCACCCGGGGGTTTTTCGCATAATCGTTTTCATATGAATGTGATTTAGTTAATAAAAATAAATGTGATTAAAACCAGATCCGTGGAAGATTGTTCGGTGAAGCTATAAGTATTAACAATTAAGTTTATCCAGATGGCTATTCAACAGCAACTTAACCACTATGCTCCTCCCTTGAAGTCGGCTATAGTGGATTTATGGTCATTTTAACTTTAAACTTAGTGTAACACAGTGTAAATTAGAAATAAGGGCTCTGAAATTTATTATGTAATTTAAAAAAGCTGTAAATTTGATTATCTAATTTTTAACGCATGAAAAATTATGCACTTTTAATTATTGTTGTTTTCCTATGTTTTACCACATGTAAAAAGGATGACAAAAATGAGAATCTTTGTTATAGCAGTACATTGATAAGCCAGGTTAATTCGGGGGATTTAGCTGTTCATGGATTGACTTATAATAGTAATTGTCTTATTTATGAGTCAACAGAACCGTTCATGTATAAGAGGTTTTCGTATGATGCCCAAAATATTTTAAATAAAGTGGAAGTAGCATTTTCTTTCAGCCCATTTAGCTGCGTAATGGTTCCGGGACAGTCAATTGAATCAGATCCAAGAAAAGCAGAGGTATCTCAATATTCAGAATTTGAATACGATGATGCTCTAAGATTAACAAAGAAATTGAATTACTTTATCAATAATGGGAATCCGCAGCTTACATCCTACCAGACATATGATTACGAGAATGATATAATTGTAAAGTCAAGTACCTTCAATCCACAGGGATTGTTAACACAATACCATGATTACGGGTACGATAATAATGGCAATATAACAAGGGATGATCAATACTCGAATAATACAGTTATAAAATTGTTTAACACAATCATCTACGAATTTGATGACAAAAATAACCCATACCAGGTTTTTGCATGTGAAGGCAATCCTGGTATATATACCAACAAGAATAATATAATAAAAGAGACTTCTATTTCATATAATGGTACAGCTGAATCCCGCACCACCAGACAGTATGTATACGAATACAACAGTTTAGATTATCCGGTCAAAATAAATGAATTGGATTGCATTTATGGAAAATAACCGGAGAATTAAAAATTGGGAAAGCGATTTACATATCTTTTACTCCTGACAGCCGGATTAGTTTGCAGCTGTAGAAAAGATCCAAACTTCGATAACTGGATAATCAGCAATTATTCAGGCACCTATAAAAACATTGAATACAGCGAGAATTTAATCAGAGAATTTACTGCCGGTATTTACGAAGACAATGATATTCCTGAAGATATTAAACAACTTCAATATGGCAGAATAGAAATTGATTTTCAATACAATGGAGGCGGGCTTTTTTATTTCATGCCGCTTTTGTACTATGGTTCTATGAATAAAAATACTTACGACGATGATGTGGAAGAACCAAAATTTCATATGGCCGTTGAAATCGGTCACTACAATATCATCCCTTTTCCGGTGGAATATTTATTTTATACAATTTGTACTTTTCGCCAGCCTCAATATTGCCGGGATACCTTTAGTCCGGTAATTACAGGTGGAAATTATACATTTATTATTGATAAAAAACCTGAAGGTATGATACTTCAGTTGAAAAACGGAGCAAATATACTGAACATTTTCCCTCATGCTTTTTTCCCTGATTCTTCCCAATTATTTTTTAAAGACATAACATCATATACTGAAAGGAATCAGGGTGATTCCCTGAAAAAAGTTTTGATGGTGGGAAAAGGATTTGCAGGAATTGACAGAGGGATCCATGAATTAAACGGTAAGGTCACAAGTCTCCGGATCTTTAAATATACAATTTCAAATCCGGATTCAGGATATGAACTAAAGCAAGTAAGAAATCAACATTCTGAAAACCAGCAGGTAATTTATACTGCCCATGACAATTTATTTGGGAATGACAAATTCATTATTTTAAAATACCAGTTTTATCCTTATAAATTCGTAACAGGTGAGTTAATTCCGGCCGGAGACATGCAAACCGGAGAATCAGCTAAAATGCAGAATGACCAATCTGCCAGTTGTTATTTAAAATCATCTGATATAGGTTTTTATAAAGTAAATATTTACACAATTGATAAAGAAAGCAATATTCTCAGATACTCAGCGAAACCCTTTGAAATCTGGGTATATCCAAAAGAATGGGATTTTGAATTTTATAAATAGCGGTAGTACGTCCATACCTTTTGACTTCATATAAGGTTGGTGGTCAATTTAAAAAATGAAGAAAAGGCAATTATTAAACTTATAGAGAATATGTTAGTCAAAAAGTTTTATGCAAACGGACAGAAAATTCACGAACTTATTGGTGACAGACTTACTTATTATTTCAAAAACGGAAAAATTAAAGCAGAAGGACCTTTTGTAAGCGAACAGATGGAGGGAGAATGGACGTTCTATAGAGAGACAGGGCAACTTTGGGTAGTAGGTAACTTCAAGGATGGAAAGAAAAACGGCTCATGGATTCGATATGACAAAAATAACAAGTTGGAATACCAGGAGAATTTCAGAGATGGCAAAGTGATTAAGAAAATTTGACAATCAATAGCCTGGAAATTTAAATTAGTGAGTTTACAATATTAACTAACCAGCACTTCGCACCTTGATTACTTTTGCTTAATCTATTTAAGAATAGTTACCGGCAATGTGATCTTCAGAAAGAAACTATTTGATATGAAATGACTTTCCGGAAGCTGGTACCTGTCGTGGGAATAAATGAGATAGAGTGCACCAAAAGGAGGTTTGAATCGCCATCCGAAAAGGCCGTATAGATAAATCCTTTCACTCGTCGGTGCTGTTCTGGGCGAATAACTTGATCCAGATATCATTGGTAGAAATTATAGTTCACAGTTACCACATTGATGAATGTGGAACTCGTGTCGGGATCTGGTACGAACCGCAGGTAAGACGGACTGTATGCAAACGAAAGATTCTTCGCCGGCTTCAACCTGAAGCTCTCCGCTGTACAGGTAAAAATTCCTGTCGAAATTCCTTCCGGTTGAAAAGCCTGTCTGAACATGGCTCCATTCCTCTGTATTGTAACCCAAGTGTTAAAGTCATGCCTGTGGTTATAAAAGTCTTTTTCATAAAGCTTGTATTCATTATTATAATTGTAGCCGGCGCTTATGCGATTGCTGAAATAAACGTTTACCGAATTGTCGAGATCCCAGCTTCTCAGTGTACTCCTGACTGGCTCCAGAAAATATTATCATTCGTTCCGATCTCGATATACTCCCAGATGTCGTTCTTGATCCAGAATTTATACGTCACCTGCTGCATCAATCTCCCGCCGGTCGTCATCCGTTATAAAACCTGTCTGGTTAACATTATCACGGAAATCGGTTCCGACATTATTGTATCTGATATGATAATTGAATATATTAGTCTCGCGTGCAAAACGCATAACCACGCACTGTGTGACCAGAAAGATCCCGGGGCGCTTCCGACAAACTGACCTGTCAGCTGCCAGGTCTTACCAAGGTTCAGGATTATAATCAAGGCTGATTGATCTTGTGACTGAATCACCTCCGCTTTTATCGACCATCGTGAGACCCAGGCTCGATGAATTCAGAATGTCACGCTTGATCCTGGCGGCGGTAAAGAAATAATGTGTACTATCCTCAGTCGTCCTCGGTGTTCTTACATTTACCACATTGAACTGGTATCCTCCGATTTTTCCGTTAAACCTTTCGCCGAAATCGATATCCTGTATCCTGCGCGAATAGAAAGTCTGGAACCTGGTGTTGTACATTTCATTGCCTTCCTGGAAGAAAAGACGTTTCTCCGGATAGCTTAGCTCGTAACGGGTAAGATTAACCTTGCACCTGGTCTGCTTCGACAGTTGCAAAATCCGGATTAATTGTTCCGTTGAGTGAAGTATTTGGCGTGATCTGCCATTTTATATCGCCACCGGCATCGGCACTTACTTTCTCACCGGTAGTCTTAAACACCGACAGATAGGGAAACAGTGTCAGTTGCATTCTCCTGCCCGAGGTGTTAATGCCTGTAACCTTTCCTCCCTGCGAGATCCTGAAGTCCTGAGTAAGAGGGCCGGTCCAGTAAGACTGTCTCGAAACCGGAACGAATGATTCTGCCAAAATTGAGACCCCATGTGGTGAGTCCCTTTTTAAATTTCAGACTGTTCAGTGGAATCATTATCTCGGCACACCAGCCCCCGTTAAATCCTGCTGCTCGCACTTTCCATTCCGTGTCCCAGTTCAGATCTATATTATTCCCGTCATCATTAATCCTGAAATCGACTTGAGTGCCAAGTGGATTTACAATGAAGCCGTAACCTGTGCGGTTGTCATTGTATGTATCTATTATCAGTGCAACCTCATCGTCATTCTTTGACAAGGCATCACGACTCTGGTTTTTGGCTATCACCGGCGTTCCCTGGTAGCATCGTATGAATGCATAAATATTTGTATTGTCGAATCCGAACCATGCTGAAGTTGCTTCAGTTTCAGCTTCCCCGGGATGCGGTTCCATCTGGATGAAGCTGGACGCACTGTCAGCGCCTGCCCAAATCTCCCTTTCGAACATACCGTCGACAGGAGGTGCAGATTTGAGGAAAAAAGCAGGCAGCGATTTCTGGGCGTATAATGCCGTAGTGGAAAAGCCAAGAATGAGGCCGGTCAGAAGGGAGCAGGCGGAAACTCTCATGGAACAGATTGAGATTCAATTATTCATTTTTTAAAAGTTAGATTACTGAGCCGTCCAGCCCCCGTCTATCATAAGTGTGGTCCCGGTAATAAGAGATGAAGCCGGTGAGGATAAAAACAAAATTGCACTTGCTACATCTTTTGGGATGCCTACCCTTCCCAATACAATTTTTGACAGGATTTCATTCCGGAACTCTTCATTTAAAAGCCATTTTTCAGTACCCGGAGTTTTAATAAACGTAGGAGCCACCGCATTTACAGTAATGTTGTATTTACCCCATTCAACTGCAAAACATTTAGTCAGGTGAGCTATGCCTGCTTTAGTCATGCAATATACTGACTCAGTTGGCAAAGCTATGAATCCGGCTTGCGAACTTAAATTTACAATACGTCCGTATTTTTGTCTTTTCATAAGTGTTCCGGCAAACTGACTCACAAAAAAAGTTCCTTTCAAATTTACCTCAACAGTATAATTGAAGTCCTCTTCTGTCACATCTTCTATTGCATTTGGAGGCCCTATACCGGCATTATTCACAAGAACATCCAATCTCCCAAACTCCTTTTCCAGGATCTCAAATGCAGCCTTAATTTCACTGATTTTACTTACGTTCATTTGTACAGGCAATACTTTTCTGCCCAATGCTTTTATCTCATTGATAAGACCTTCATCAGACTGAATTTCCCGTAAACCCAGGACAATATCTGCTCCGGCTTCAGCCAGTGCTAATGCACAGGCACGACCAATTCCTCTGGCAGCTCCTGTTATTAAAGCTACTTCCCCTGTTAAATCTGTTGAGTAAGAGTGTTGCATAGGTCTGGTTTTTAACAATCGCAATGGAATTAAAGTTAAACATTATTCGAGATATTTGAAATTGTAAGTTGCCAGATACCTGACAAAAATATTTCTAAAAAAATTTGGAGCTCATAAAATTTATGTTTTACTTTGTATTTCAAAGTACTTTTATAGAATGAAAAGTGATACAAAATCCATCGAGGATATAAAGGCAATCAGGAAAATAATGGAAGAATCTTCCAGATTTCTTTCTCTCAGCGGCCTTTCAGGAGTATTTGCAGGAGTGACTGCAATAGCCGGAGCACTTGTTGCATATTTTTTTATTCTTGACAATGGAAGTATTCACTATGATGAATATTTCAGAAGCCTGTCGGCAAAAGAGACTTTTTCTCTCAGATGGCAACTTATTGCAGATGCTGCTTTAGTGCTTGTGCTTTCTGTGCTGTTTTCCCTCTATTTTTCAATAAAAAAGGCAAAGAGGGATGGAAAGAATTTCTGGACTCCTGTTTCCAGAAGGCTGCTTATAAACCTTCTTATTCCCCTGGCTACGGGAGGTGTTTTTATTATTGTACTCCTGTTTCAGAACCATATCCAGTTGATAGTTCCGGGTTTTCTTATTTTTTACGGTCTGGCGCTGGTTAGTGCAGGGAAGTTCACTTTTGGTGAGATTTTTTACCTTGGAATTCTTGAAATAATTACCGGTCTTGTATCAGCCTTTGTTCCCGGCTGGGGTCTGATATTCTGGATATTCGGTTTTGGCATCCTGCATATTATTTACGGACTGGCAATGTACAGAAAATACGAGGCATGAAAGATCTTATTTCGAACATAAACAAGGTTTTTGAAAGCAGGGTCAGATTGGGAATAATGTCAGTCCTGATGGTAAACGAATACCTATGATTTTAACAGCCTGAAGGAGACTCTGAATGTAACTGACGGGAATCTTGCCAGTCATCTGAAAGCTCTGGAGGAAAAGGGGATGATAAAAGTCAATAAACAATTCATCGGCCGTAAACCAAATACAAGCTACTCAGCAACTGAAACAGGAATTGCTGAATTCAGGCAGCATTTAAAAGCTCTGGAAAACCTGATTGGAGAACAATAATTTTTTTTGAATTTATACTTTGTAATTCAAAGTACTTTCTAATTAATATATAAATATTATGAAAATTGAAATCACAAATCAGAACCAATGGTACCAGTCTTTGACAGTAAAACTTGCACTACTGGCAATCCTTGGACTGCTCTTACTTATCCCTCTCCAGATGATCAAAGAGATTATTACGGAAAGGCAATTGAATGCTGAAAAAGTTAAAAAAGAAATATCAGATCAATGGGCTTCAAAACAATGTTTCTCAGGTCCGGTGATCAATATCCCCGTTCGTACGATTCCGTCTGAAAAGGATGAGAAATCAATAACCAGATTATGGCATATTTTACCTGAAAGTCTTAATATAACGGGAAGTATCAAACCGGAAATAAGATACAGGGGTATTTATCAGTCGGTTGTCTATGATTCTGAATTGAAAATCAAAGGATATTTTATTATCCCGGCAGAAGATGTTTTAAAAAGTTATGAAGTTTTATGGAACGAGGCATATTATACTGTAGGTATTTCAGATAACAGGGGTCTTAAGGGCAAAATCATACTTAAAACTGATTCGACCGAACTGGAAGCAGAACCCGGAGTCAGGGATAATGATATTTTTCAGTCCGGTATTTCATTTATTAGTCCTGTTCTCATTCCCGGCAACAAGGTAAATTTAGACATGAGCATCAACCTGTCAGGTTCTGAAGGATTGCAATTGACTCCTCTCGGAAAGTCAACTTCTGCTCATCTTCAATCAGAATGGACCTCTCCAAGCTTTAACGGGAGCTTCCTGCCGGTAAAAAGGAATGTAGATGAAACAGGATTTACTGCAGACTGGGAAGTGACCCACCTGAACAGGAATTTTCCTCAGAACTGGACAGGAAGCACATTTCATCCGCTTGAAAGTTCATTTGGCCTTGATCTTTTTCAACCAGTTGATCATTACCAGAAGTCGTGGAGGAGTTCCAGATATGGAATACTTATTCATTGCTCTCACCTTTCTGGTTCTTATCTTTCTTGAAATCACAAGGAAAGAAGTAATACATATTTTCCACTATTTCCTTGTCTCGCTGGGACTTGTCCTCTTTTTCTCACTTTTGAATTCTCTCAGTGAGCAGGTTGGTTTTAATTTGGCCTACCTGATAGCATCTGTTGCAACAATTTTGTTAATCTCCTTTTTTACTGGTGCTCTTTTCAGAGAGAAAAAGACAGCTTTGATCGTATTTGGAATGCTGGTGGTTTTATATTCATTTATTTTTATCCTGCTGACTCTGAATGATTATGCTTACCTTGCCGGTAATATTGGTCTGTTCCTGTTGCTGGCTATTATTATGAGACTCGCAAGCAATCTGGAACTTTTCAAAAAAGCGACATTATTTGAAACAACCGGGAAAAAGGATGATTAACAGCCAACGATTTTTTCCGGCACAATATTAAACTTCTTTATATGTATTTTTGGTTGAAATTTTATCAGAGCTTTAAATTTTAACCAATGAAAGCATTAAAATGGATTGCGTATATTTCTGCCGGTATTGGAGGAGTATTAATTCTAATTGGAGTAATTTCTGCATTAACTCTTAAGCATAAACTTCAAGCTATATATATAGCAAGCTATTTTCTTGGTGCTAATAGCTTTCTACTTATAACAACTGTAATTCTTCTTTTTATTCATTTAAATCATCATATGAAGAAATAAATCGTTGCTTCTCAGGTGGAAAAACAACGGATTCGGGACATATTTAGTTGTTTCAAAGAAACCCTGACCATCAGTTAATGTGATCCCATCAAGCCGCATTTATAATACCCGATAATGGTCGAATATGTCAGATTGTCCAAAGTAATCCTAAATAAGAGGTAAAGAGGTGATCATATGTTAAGCTATGCCCAATAGAAAAAATTATATGAAATTTTTCGTCAGGATTGACAGAGCCTCCAACATTAAAGCCGGCTCCTGACTTACTGGTTTTTGTTTCAGCAGAATGAAAATAAACTTCCCCTCCCAGTGTTAAGATCGGTGAAATGTCATATTGGATTTCCCATCCTGCAAAAATCCAGTTTTTATTGTCGCTGCCTGGATTTATCCAATAACCAGCACCGCCATAAGTAGTTAATTTGCCCCAGGATTTTTGTGCCCAAACAGGAAGATAAATTTTAGGTTTCCCGTTACTAAATTCATTATTTCTTACAGTGGGAATTTCTATTATCGGGAATACACCTAATTGAGGCGAATTATCGGTTTCACGAACAAAACGATATTTTATACCAAACTCTGTATCTCCATAACCAAAATCAGCACCCCGGCCCGAAGAGTAATTATAGTTCATTGGTAAAAGAATGTGAACCTGAATGTTAGGAACTAATCCATAATTTAATTCAAGATGGGGAATTGTTCCTGACCATACTCCGGATTGATTAGTGTTAATTGACGAAATGTAATACTCCCAGTGTTTATATCTGACAGTCTCCGGGTCATCGGTATTGAATGGAGGACCGCCAAAAGCATTTTGATGGATACTTATGAAAAGCAATATACCAGATAAGGCTGAGTATTTCTTATTAATTATCAGCATAATTCGGGTTACAGCGATTTTATGTTTATAGTCATCAGATATGAAAAATTACCTTATTTAACTATAAAACAATAAAGTGATTCTATGTGTTTAGGGTCGTTTAAGTGAATTACATAATATCCCTGAATACTCTTCTGAAATGATAACCATAAATGCTGTAGGTAACTGCCAGCGGAAATGTTTTTGGTTTATTAATAATGCTCCAGAAAATGATTTTCCAGAAATAGATACGGTTATTCTTTAAAATCCCTATGATAAATATCGATTTTATTAATGCCATAACTCTGTTGAATGACAGTCTCTCGAGAGATGGAGGATTATATTGTTTCAGGAATGTTAATACTCTGGAATAATAGGCCCTGGAAGAATAGATATTCCGAATGATTTTTTGATATCCTTTTAATAACTCATTTTTATCCATTACAGGAACAAAATTTATTGAATAATCAGTATTATCTCCGGTAAATTTATCAACTATTCTGCCTTCATTTTCCAATCGCCGGTATAGTTTTGATAACCGTGGTGCATTCAGCAGTCCGACCATTGCTGTTATTATACCGCTTTTTTGGATAAAGTCGATCTGCCGCTGAAAGATGTTTGGAGGATCGTTATCAAATCCAACAATAAATCCCGCATACACTTCCATACCATACCGCTGAATTATGTTAACACAATCCATTAGATCGCGATTGTTATTCTGCAGCTTATTACATTCCATCAAACAACTCTCCTCCGGAGTTTCAATGCCTACGAATACTTTTGCAAATCCAGCTTTAACCATTAAATCCATCAGATCTTTATCATCAGCCATATTAATGGAAGCTTCTGTTATGAAAAAGAAGGGATTGTTATTTGATTCCATCCAGCTTATAATGGCAGGCAACAATTCATTCTTTAATTTCTTTTTATGCCCAATAAAATTATCGTCAACGAAGAATACACTCCCTCTCCATCCTATTTCCAGCAGCTGATCCAGTTCAGCAATAATCTGTGAAGTGGTTTTCGTGCGGACTTTATGGCCAAAAAGAGCTGTAATGTCACAAAATTCGCAATCAAAAGGGCATCCCCTTGAATACTGTATTGCTGTTGTAGCATATTTGCCGGATTTTAGAAGAGAATAATCCGGTAAAGGTGATTTTGTGATATCAGCAAATTTATCGGAGCGATAAATCTTTTCAGGCCTGCCATTTTTAAGATCTTCAAGAAAGAGAGGTAAGGTAATCTCTGCTTCATTAAGGACTAAATGGTCAATTTCAGGAAATTGCTCATATTCTTCTGTAAACAGAGGGCCACCTGCCACCATTTTGGTATTAAGTATTATACATCGTTCGATAACCTCTTTTACAGAAGCCATCTGAACAGACATTGCACTGATAAATACATAATCAGCCCATTTAATATCCTTATCCCGGAGCCTTTCAACATTAATGTCTATTAGCTTCTTATTCCAGTCCTCAGGCAATAATGGCGCTATGGTAACTAAACCCAGAGGTATAATGGCTGCCTTTTTGGAAATAAACTTTAAAGCATGTTTAAAGCTCCAGTATGTATCCGGATACTGAGGATAAACAAATAGAATATTCATTGAACTTTATTCCTTTAAATCCCTGTCAAACAAATTTAAGTCCTCTGGTCCCTGGGACCGTTACATAATTCATTAATAGATTTACATAATTCACATATTTTTATCATTAGTATCCGACTAAAATGGGGTTGTTGAAAAAGCCTTTTTAACCGAGCACGCTAAGAAGGCGCAAAGGACGCAAAGTTAAAACGTTAATATTTAGCTCTTTGCGTGCCGATAGCTATCGGCATTTGCGTAAAACCTTCGCGATCTTTGCGCCTGCCTGCCGGTAGGCAGGGTTAATGGATTTTGACTTTTTAAACAGCCCCATTTCCTCCTTAAACACTGACTTCACATCTCGCGCCAATAACTAAAATGTCATCTCTTTGAGAATGATCACCCATCCAATCTTTAAGAGTCTGCTCCAGAATTTCTTTTTGCTCATACATAGGATGATCATGGATGTCTAAAAGTAATTTTTTAAACTTTTCGCTGGTGAATCTGTGGTTATTGCTTCCACCAATCTGATCAACAAAACCATCAGAAAAAATGTAAAAAGTATCACCAATTTCGAGCTGAATCTCATGATTGGTAAATGATTTATCACTTGAAAAGTGTACACCTACAGGCATTGGATCAGCTTTAATTTCTTTTAATACTGACTCCCCGTTACTATTGGTTATTATATATAATGGATTATGTGCACCTGAATACTGTAATTATATTTTTCTTACTATCAATAACACATAAAGCCATATCCATTCCATCTCTTGATTCTTCTTTTTTACCGGTTTGCCTGAGTGAATGTTTGATCTGTTTTCTCAATTCATTCAATACCTGGTTTGCCTGAGTAATCTCCCTCCTTTGTACAATTTCGTTCAGAAGACTTATCCCAAGCATACTCATAAATGCGCCGGGCACTCCATGTCCTGTACAATCCGCGGAAACTAATATGAACATAATGCTTTACCTGTTTTATCCAATAGAAATCACCACTTACAATATCTTTTGGTTTATAGAATATAAAATTCTCATTTAGTAATTCAGTTACGTACGTTTCGGGTGGCAGAATCGCTGATTGTATCCTTTGTGCATAGAGAATGCTGCTGATTATTTCATCCTTTTGTCTGTTAGTGGTTTCATTCAACAGCTTTAATTCTTCATTTGCCTTAACTATTTTGTCGTTCTGTTCTTTCAGTTCTATGCTCTGTTTTTCCAATAATATGCGACGCTCATCAAGAGCTGCTGTAAGCATTTGTGACCGCTTCAGACTATAATAATAAAGCAGGATGAGTCCCATGGCCAGCAACAGGATGAGTACTAAACCTACGTATCACAATAAGTTGTATTAACTTATTCTTTTGCAATACATCAACCTCTGCCTGTTTTTTAGCTACTTCAAATTCCGTACGCAGATCAGCCATTTTCTGAATATTCTCATCGCTTTTAATACTGTCATTGGCATTTATATACAATGACTGATAATGGTAAGCACTGTCATACCTGCCGGAAGCCTGATATAGCTGAGCAAGACGATAGGCTGCATCGCGTTCAAACTCAATAATGCTATTCTTTTTTGCATAACCAAAACTTTTGGTTGCACAGGTTATGGCTTTTTTAATTTCTCCTTTATGCTGAAGAATGCCTGCATATTCAATCATATACTGTGTAACGGCATATTCATCGCCCTGTTTAGTAAGTATTTCAATCGCGCGGAGAAGATAATCTTCTGCTTTTTCAAATTCCGATTGTCTCGAATAAACCAATCCCGAATTCCCCAGGCAATAGGCATATTGTTTAAGGTAACCTAATCTCTGGTATATTTCACTTGTCCTGGAGAATAGGATTAAGGCAGAATCGTATTGCCCCATACTGTAATTACGTATAACCCAAATTGTGCAAGGCTGAAGCCAGGTTTATCGAATCCTTTTCTTTTCCGTAGATTTCAATAGCATTTTTAAGATAATATTTCGCATTATCATGGTTTTCCTGCAGGTTATATGCTTCTGATATATAAAGATATGCTGTTGCCAGGCCGTTGTTGTTGTGATCCGCTTTGTAATAATTGGCGGCTTTCATAAAACATTCAAGTGCTGATGCAAGTTTGCCGGAATTAAGGTAGCCAATTCCTTTTAAGACAATAGGCCGTGCAGGAATCTATATTTAATTTTTCAGCAAGTTTTATGGCTTGCTCACTATATTTTAAAATGGTATCAGCATCATCTGAATTTGAGGCTATCTCGCAAAGAAGATTCGTATTTATCAGCATCATCCTTAACCAGGTTATGGTTTAATAAATACAACAGACTATCGATTGATGGCCCGTTAACCCCGAACAGTGAGTTTATTGCCAAAATAAATGCAATACAAAAAGCCGAAATAATACGACAAAACATCATGTTTTGGTATCGGGAGGAGGAACCCTTATGACAGGATCGATAGATCAGTTTATCATCATTGCAAAGGATGCATTCAATGGTGTATTTTTCTTCTCTTACTTCTTTTGCTTCCGGTAATTCTAACCGAAGTTTAAATCCTTTGCATAACAATCGTTTCCTCGGATCGTTTATAAATACAGGATGTTGCTTCTCTTTTGAGTATATTCTGGTTATACTCTTTATCCCACTGCAGCAGTCTAATTTCCAAATAATAGTAGCCCCTGCCGGAACATCTGTTGTAAGGTCATCAATGGCTCCAAAACGGTTTGAATCGAACATGGCAAGGTGGTCTTTCCCATCTTCTACTCTACCACCTTTTACTTTACCATATTTTACGATACCATCTTTTACGATAGCTCTTAAGTAGATTTTTACTATCATATAAAGTTTTTTAGTTTTAAATAGGTTTACTATTAGCAATATAACAGGGTAAGTTACGGTAATTAAAAGCCAAAGTCAAATAATTTTAGTTCCCTGGTTCAGAATTCTTAAAACGTAAGTTTTCAAAATATTTGAAAGCTTTAGTCAAAAGGTTGAAATATAGAACCAGATATAGAACTATTGACACTATCCAAATAGCCAGTATGTTGAACCAGTACGTATCTATTTCCAGATTGCCGAGTCTCTTAACCGGTGCATAAAAATGAGCCCGTCCGAATTTTGAGGTAGCTTTCATGTAACCTGGTTTATATTTCTGGATTATTTTATCATTTGTTTCAATCGTTGACTTCTTGTTGTCTTCACCAAGAACGAGAAAATTTAATTGCCCATTTTCGCAATTTTCTCTGAGCTTTAGGAATTCCTCTTTACCAATTTTTTTAATTAGGGAATCCGTTACAGCCTCCTTTTGTTGCAAGATTTTGAGGCTGGACTGCCGGAATTTTTTCTTCAGGTTTTCAAGATACTTTATTGATTCTTTTTCTACAGGAGAATCAAAACTTTCAATATTCACAGCTCCCTTCCACTGCCCCGGGGTAGTATCAGCCAAAACAGATAACCTGTTAATATAGTAATTAAGCTTTCTGAAATTTTCTTCCACAATATTTCTGTAGTCAACAGAATCCTTATACATCAGGCATTTATATAAGTCTACTTTCAAAGCATCAATCAGGAATGAGGAATAATAATCACCTGGATTTGCTTCGATTTCAACCTCGATGAAATTCCTCTTATATTTATTGTCCTTAAACTGCTTAACTGCAAGGGCTTCGAATGACCAGCGTGCCACCATAAGATCGCCAATTAAAGGAACATACTCACGTGATGAATAATTGTTTAAATTTAGTTTATCAAATTTTACCAGGACGCCGCTGAACAATAATTGAGGTATTATAATAAAAAGTATAACTAAATATATTGTGATAACTGAATTAAAGGCTGATGATATATTTAAACCCAAAATGTTTGCAAAACAGGATGTTGTAAACAAAACGAGACAGTAACTTAACGTCATCCCTTTTATTTCAAGTATAAGATTACCAATAAGTACAAAAGAAATCGTCTGAATTGCAGACAGCATGAACAGAATCAGGATTTTAGAGTTCAGGTAGCTAAACCAGCTCAGATTAAGAAACGATTCCCTTTTCAGTATCTTCCTGTCCTTAACATATTTCTTCAGAACTGATCATAAGTCCAAAAAACAGTGAAGTAATTACACACATGAACAAATAGGCCGGAATATTTTCGTTTTGGCTGAATACATATGAAGGACCGTCGGTATATCTGGTAAAGTAAGCCAGAAGCAATGCAAGGATGGGTGATCCGAGCAGGCTCATCAAAATATACTGTTTATCAGCCAATTTGGATAAAAGATCGCGGATAAAAAATATTTTTGATTGTTTTAATAATCCGGGAATACTATAATAATTTTCAGGAAGCGCTTTCTTTTCCTTATCAGTTTTTTGTATAATCATTGCGCTGTTCTCCTGAAACTTTTCAGCCCATTCTCTGGGAGACACTTTTCTAATCCGTGTATGTTTTCCCGTGCTCATCAACAACTTTGGATTCTATTATCTGAAGTAACTGATCAGTATTTATATTACCGCATGTTATACATTGATCCTCATTCGGGTTGGCATGATTACTATGAGTTTTGAAATAAACAATTGCTTCAGTCGGATTTCCGTAGAAGATCTGGTATCCTCCTTTATCCATGATCATTATCTTATCGAACATCTTATAAAGATCGGATCCGGGCTGATGGATATTTACAATTACCAGTTTCCCTTTGTATGTTTGTTCTTTAAGTAAACTCATTACAATTTCTGAGTCGACCGATGAAAGGCCTGAAGTTGGTTCATCAACAAAAAGAATTGTCGGCTCACGAAGCAATTCCAGAGCTATGTTGACTCTTTTCCGTTGCCCTCCGCTGATAATCTTTTTAAGTGGATTTCCTACTTTCAGATCTCTGGTCTCTTCAAGATCAAGATCGGCAAGAGTTTTGTTCACTACCTCAGTAATTTCCCTTTCAGTAAGATTATTGAGGCACATTCTGGCATTATAGTAAAGGTTCTGATAGACTGTAAGATCCTCAATCAGAAGATCATCCTGGGGAACAAAACCGATAACTCCTTTCAGGTATTCTTTTTCATTGTCATCATAAAGATTATATCCATTTATCAATACTTCTCCGCTCTGTGGTTTCAGAGTTCCGTTAAGAATACTCAATGTAGTAGATTTACCAACTCCGCTTCCTCCTAATATACCCACCAGTTTGCCCGATTCTTCATGAAAATTAAGATTATGAATACCGTTTTCACTGTTCCTGAATTTAAATGAGACATTATTTGCATTTAAAGATATTTTGATTTCAAATGATGCCCCAGATATAATGCTTTCCACTTCCGTAAAGTAGATCGGATTAATACCTGATCCCCGGATTGACGAACCATGATCAAAAATATAGGTTTCGCCAGTTAAAATATTCTGACCGTTCAGATAAAGATCTTCCTTACCTGAATATCTCATAATATAGGTATTGGTACTCGAAATCTGCAGGAAACAGATTGCTCCATTGAGGTTTTCATCATGTATATGCTTAAGATCAGAATACTCAAATCCCTTACAGTTGTCAATAATAAGAATCTTTTTCTTTTCAGGAACTGTTTCAACAGCATCCATTACGAAGCTTTTAATGTTCTGGTATTCAGCCTTACCGATATTAAAAGCATCTGCCACAGTCTGGAGAAAATCAAGTTCATTTTCAGTAACTTCTTCACCCAGTGAAATGTAATCCATCAACTTAACCAAAACATATACTTTCTGTTTTTGCTGAAGTTCTTCATTTATCTTTTCACATATCGCCAATATTCTCATGGCATTAAGTGAAGTACGTTTCCTGTCCTCAATACTTCCTTTTTTGATTCTTCCTGAATTATGCAGTTCAAGATATTCCTCAAACATTTTCATATACCTTATAATCTGCTCATTATTCAGATGCCGCGTAAGGAATAGCCTTACAATATCTTTTTCCCTCCCTGTAATTACTGTGTAATCGTGGATATCGCTTATTAATGCAAAAAGTTGCATCAGTGCTTTTAAAATGGCCTCGCTCATAGAATTTAAATAATGTCGATAAGATCAAAACTATTCCGGATGATTCACCCTGACAAAATCATATAGTTTATCTTTGTAAAAGCAATTGAAATTAGTAATTTTTATGCATTTGGAAAAATGTTTCAGGATCGGAAAAAGTTTGGTATATATGCAGGTTAAATAAATATTTTTCCAGATGCTTTAGGATACATTAATCAATTATGCCTGAATCAGGAAAATTTCTGGAATATACAGGTCATATCGATTACAAAATAATCGATCAACTGTTGGAGAAATTTAAAAAGAGGCCAGAGTTTATCAATCTGGATAAGCCGACCGGAAACAGGGTTTATGCCATACTGGTTGAGTGCCTCGAAAATATTTCAAAATATTCGGTTAAAAAACATGCATTTGATTTTAAGCTACAACCAACTATTTCTGTCAGGAAGCTGAATGATAAAATCATAATTAAAGCCGGGAATCCTGTAACAAACGACAAAACTGGCGAATTAACATTGAGGCTTAACCAGGTAAATCATCTTGATGAAAAGGAGTTGAATACTTTATATGAGAATACGATAAATAAGAAGATGGAGCTAGAAAGAAAACGGAGCCGGACTCGGTTTTATTCTGATGAAATTAAAATCAGGGAATGAGATTGCCTACAATTTTACCAGAGTTGGCATTGACCATACTTATTTTGAGTTAAATATTTCAGTAAATGAATATGTTATACGAAAGTTAATTATTGAACAGACGTCAAGTTCGCCTGCTGTAATACTCGATCCTGATAAGAACTTTTTTGAGATATCCGGAGAATCAAGGCCTTCCGATGTCACAGCTTTTTATGCTGAGATCCTCAATTGGACCAATGATTATATCTCATTTCTTGGCAAATCGAAGGAAAGTATAAAACCGGTTTTCTTTAATCTTGATTTTGAATACTTTAATTCATCATCCGCAAAATATCTTCTTGATTTCTGCAAACAGATCGCCGCAGCACGTTCCAGGGGAATGGATTTGACAGTCAGATGGCACTACGAAGAAAATGATACTGACATGCTTGATGCCGGGAAGGAGATGTCGAGGATCGCAAAATTTCCTTTTGAATATATGCAAAAGGATAAAAAATAAGATCCTGGTCAAATATGATCAAGGTAACGGATTTTGTAATATTTTGAATACTCTTTGCTAAAAACCCAATAAACAACATAACCTTTGATAAACTCTTAAACGAAAAACCATAATGATGAAACGCTTGAATCTTGTTATTATGTTACTGCTTATTCTTGAAGCAGGGAATGCCCAAAAGATTATGGGTTTTACAGATACCAATGCTGCAAATCAGATAGATTGGGAAAAACAGTTTGATGGACTACTCAGTACGAAGAACGTGGATACCTGGATGCAGTTTCTTAGTTCACATCCGCATCATGTTGGTAGTCCGCAGGATAAAGCAAATGCAGAATATATAGCGAACTTGTTTAAACAATGGGGCTTTCAAACGGAAATCGCATCTTATTACGTTTTGTTTCCGACACCTGAAACAAGATTGCTGGAACTAACAGGCAACAAGCCTTTTAAAGCAAAGCTGGAAGAACCAACATTAAAAGAAGATAAAACTTCGGGGCAGAAATCCGAACAGCTGCCTTCTTATAATGCTTATTCGGCTGATGGGGATGTAACGGCAGAATTAGTCTTTGTAAATTATGGCATTCCTTCAGATTATGATGAACTGGAAAGAATGGGAATAGACGTAAAGGGCAAAATTGTAATAGCCAGATATGGCGGATCCTGGAGAGGGATTAAACCGAAAGTCGCGTATGGGCATGGCGCTGTTGGTTGCATTATATATTCCGATCCCGAAGAAGATGGATATGTACAGGGTGATGTATATCCTGAAGGTTCTTTTCGTCCTAAGGCCGGAGTTCAACGGGGTTCAGTAATGGATATGCCTGTTTATCCCGGCGATCCTCTTACCCCGGGAGTGGGATCTACCAAAGATGCAAAACGTCTGAACAGGAGTGAAGCGGTCACTATCATGAAAATTCCTGTTTTACCGATCTCGTACGAGGATGCATTGCCTTTATTGCAATCATTGGGCGGACAAGTTGTGCCTGCTTCGTGGAGAGGTGGTTTGCCCATCACATATCATGTTGGCCCGAGTAAAGACAAAGTGCATTTGAAATTGCAATTTAACTGGGACATAAAACAATTGTATAACGTGATAGCTAAATTACCCGGTAGTGTATTACCGGATGAGTGGATCATTCGTGGAAATCATCACGATGCCTGGGTAAACGGCGCTGCTGATCCTGTAAGTGGCATAGTGTCGGAAATGGAAGAAGCAAGGGCCATTAGCGTATTGGTAAAAAAGGGATTTGAATTAAAGCGTACTCTGGTTTATTGTGCCTGGGACGGAGAGGAACCCAGCCTCCTGGGGTCAACAGAATGGACAGAAGATCACCAGGCGGAGTTAAGAAAAAAGGCTGTTTTCTATTTAAATACCGATGCCAATTCCCGTGGTTTTATTAGTGCATCGGGGTCACACTCATTAGAGCCATTTTTTAATGAAATAGCCAATGATGTTATAGATCCGCAAACCGGTGTGAGTATCAAAGAAAGAAAATATGCTCTTGCCATGGTAACTGCAGATAAATCCGCAAGAATTAAATTGACTGATAATAAAGATATTAAATTGGGTGCATTGGGTGCAGGCTCAGACTGGTCAGGTTTTCTTCAGTTTTTAGGTATAGCATCCATGAATCTTGGTTTTGGCGGAGAAGGAGAAGGCGGAGTATATCATTCCATTTATGATTCATATGATCATTTTGTAAAATTTACAGATCCGGGATTTCATTACGAAGTTGCTATGGCAGAAACTGCCGGCCGGGCCATGATGAGAATGGCCAATGCTGATGTTTTACCATTTGACGTCAATAGTTTTTATAAAACAGTAGCTGACTATGTTACTGAATTAAAAACACTGCTTGATAATGCAAGAACCGATACGGAGCTGGAGAATAAAATGATCCGGGATAAATTATTTGAAATTTCAAAAGATCCAACAAAAGTATTGCTGTCACCAAAAATGAAGGATGCAGTGCCATATCTTGATTTCAGCAACCTGGAAAATACAATGGCACAGCTTAAGAACACTACCGAAGAATTTCAGAAACAATATAGCAGTGCAATCCGCTTGCCTGCTGATAAACAAAATGAGCTTAATGAAGTATTATTCAAGGTGGAAAGAAGCCTGATCAATGAAAATGGATTACCGAAGAGACCATGGTTTAAACACCAGATCTATGCACCCGGATTTTATACTGGTTATGGAGTAAAAACATTGCCGGGCATCCGTGAGGCCATAGAACAAAGAAACTGGAAGGAATCCCAGGAAAACATTGAGATCGTTTCAAAAACATTGGAAGCTTATACTCAACAGGTGCAGCATGCGATCAACATTATTACTAATAAAGCTATGTAAAAGTCTCATTTGGCTGGTTACGGACCGACCTGGTAAAAAAATCTCACGCTAAAATAAATAAATAATATCCTCATTATTCTTCAACATTTGGTAAATTCAAATCTTCAAGAAAAAACAGGAATTAAACAAAGTTAATTTAATTATGAAAAATCCTTTTTCCCAAATCAGAATTATCGTAGTAGTAACACTACTGCTCACCACAATCGCTCTCAGCGCACAGGTTAAATATATACCTCTAAAACCAATGTCGCAGGTAGTCTCAACCACGTTGAAACCCGTGCGTATATCCGATGGGATATCCTTACCCACCATTACCTGGGGAGGCGACATCGCAACGGTCTATGCTGATATTAATGGCATTTTCAAGCAAAACGGTCTCACAATCACCCTCAGGAATGAGGATAATTTTAAAGATCAGGTGCAGCGATGCATCAATGGGGAAACTCCTTATCTTAGAGGGACAAAAGGTATGATCAAAATGGCCAGCGATGCCTTCAAAGCAGCGGGTATGGAACTCGTGGAGATCTACCAGATAAGTTACTCAAATGGTGATGATGCGGTAGTTTTCCGTCCGGGTAAAAACATCAACAATGCCAGGAATGTCGCCCTGCAGCTCTTCGGACCACATATGGACTATGCCGCCAATCTGTTCACCAGCGCCAAAAGGAGACTTCAAGACATTAATTTCAAATACCTTGAAGAGCTAACCCTGAACGATAATGGTACGAACAACAATCCGGTAGAAGCATTCATTGCAGATCCTACGCTGGATGCAGTTTTCTGTATCATTCCTGACGCACTCAACCTGACTTCCGGCGGTACCACAGGAACTGGCAGCGAAGGATCCGTCAAGGGAGCAAAAATCGGGCTCACTACGAAATCAGCGAATCGTATCATTGCAGACGTCTACGCCGTCAGGAAAGACTACTTTGACACGCACAAGGAGGAAGTACAGAAACTAACCCTTGCGCTTATGCAGGCAGAAGAGGGCCTTCGGGACCTCCTTAAATCTAAAGCCTCAAAAATGGGCGAATTCAACAAGATAACCAGCAGATCATCAGAGCTGTTTTTTGGCACACCAACTGCAACTAAAGATGTCGAGCCCATGCTGGAAGGAGGATGTGAGTTCGTCGGCCACGCCGGAAACGTCACATTTTTTGTAGGACAAGGAACTACCAGAAACCAAAAAACAATAGATGCAGAGATTCAGAAAGCATTCATCACCATGGGGGTGCTTACTTCACCGACTAATGTTCTAAGCGCAAACTGGGACTATAATGCATTTGTTCCAAACCTCAGGTACGCCAGGACAGGAGCTAACACCATGACACCCAGGTTTGACGAAAAGAAAGTCTCACAGGTAGTCGAAAACAAAATCAAAGCTGAAGCAACAACCTGGGAATCCGAAGGGACTCTTTTCGTTGTAGAAATCTACTTCCAGCCCAACCAGGAAAATTTCGCGGTAACCAGTTATTCAGATGACTTCAAAGAAGCTCTCAAGCTCGCACAGACTTATGGTGGTGCCATTGTAGTCATTGAAGGACACTCGGACAGGGGAGGAGTTCTGAAAGCAAAACAAGGTGGCGCCACAAGCCAGGAAGTTGCGCAGATCGAGCAAGTGGCAAAGAACCTCTCAAGAGATAGAGCTGAAAACGTGAAAAAAAGCTTTCTCACTTATTGCAAACAGGCAGGTATCACCTTTGACCCTTCACAGATTACAGTTGTTGGAAGAGGTATCGAGTCCCCGAAATTTATGCAGCCAAGAACTCAGGAAGAGTGGAAGCAGAATTTTCGTGTCGTCTTCAGAGTCAAACAACTCGAATCAGAATCAATCCAGTTTGATCCATCGATATACAAGTAATTATTCCGATATGTTATAAATACCATGAAAGATATCAGGAAACAATATTTTTTTAAAGCAGGTGCGCTCATAATATTCTTAAGCGTAACCGGGCTCCTTAACCATTCATGTGTCCAATCGACACCGGGAGGACAGAAGGCAGGCAGGCCAGAGCAGAAAACAGAAGAGCCAGCCTCACCCCAGATAACAATTCTATTTGATGAATCAGCAGGTGCAGCTTCAACTATTTCCAATTTTTATTTCCTCTTCGATATGAGTGGCAGCATGAATGAAAAGTGCTCAGGCAAAAGAAAGATAGACGGCGCCAAAGAGGCAGTTACGAGGTTTATGAAGAACATCCCTGATGATGTGAATATTGGTTTGATGGTCTTCGGCACCCGAACCGGAGATGGCTATGCTGAGGTACTCCCTTTGGGTGCCGGCAACCGGGAAGAGTTTCTGAACATCATCAACAGTTTACAACCAAACGGTCAAACGCCTTTGGGAGAAGCGCTCTTAGCGGGTATCGACAAGATTGTTGAGCAGTACAAGAAGCAGCTGGGTTACGGTATATACCGTATAATCATTATCACTGATGGAGAGCAAACGGGCATCGATCTGAAAGAACCTTGTACTTACCTCGCCAGGCATGGATTCATTGGACTGTACTCAATAGGCTTATGTATGAAAAGCTTTCATACATTGAAGAAGTATTCGCTTTCCTACAGGGACGCTAACAACTATGAGGAACTCGAGCAGGCACTGGTGGAGGCAACTGCTGAATCAGACATTTTCGATCCAGACCTGTTCGATGAAAACGTGTACAAAGCTGATAGTACTTACCGCTAATCAGGGAAACAGTGTTCAGGCTCCGGGGATACTATTTTTTTACAATAATTAGTAGGTTTACACTATGAATAACAGAACAAAAGGCATTATCGTTTTCATGCTTCTCGGAACCATCATTGTGCTCGGCATCTACTTCGGTACGACATGGCTGGATGGAATCAAAAGAACGAAGAGTTCCGATTCGGGAGGTACCTCACATACCGTGCGATGGGCAGGAGATAGCTACGCTGGCTATGCGTTCATCAAATCAACAGAGATGAGGAAACGTCTTGCAAGGAAAGGCATTGTTCTCGATTTCACTGACGACGGAGGGGCCTATGCCGATCGTCTAAAAAAACTGAATGACAGCGGATATGATTTCATTGTATTGCCTATCAGCTCGTACATGGAGCACGGCTACAAGTATAAGTATCCGGGAGTCATTACGGCAGCTATCTCCGAATCGCGGGGAGCTGATGCCATACTTGCATTCAAGGATTTTCCGTTCACAAAAGTCAACGACCTCAATGACAGCGATATAAGAATAGTAGTGACACCTGACTCACCCAGTGAAGACCTGGTCAACCTGACAATTACTAATTTCGACCTTGATGAGCTTCAGGGCAGACAGGACTGGATGATTGAAGCAAACGGTTCGGAAGAAGTTTACAAGCAGGCGAAAGCCGATCAGAATGATCCTGGTAAACGCAAGTACCTTTATCCTATGTGGGAGCCTGAGATATCAAAAGCTATTGATAACCTGGGTATGAAGAGGATTTGGGGCTCTGATAACTTCCGCAACTATATAATTGACGTGTTCGTATTCAGCAGAAAGTTTGTGAACAATAAGGAGGAGGAAGTCAGGGAGATCATCCGCACCTATTTCGAGGTAGTGGATTATTATATGGCCCGGAAGGAAGAGATGTTCGATGAGCTCAGGTCAGTGACAGGTGTTAAGAGAGCTATGGTGCCTTCTTTCATGGACAATATCAAGTGGTATAATTTACAGGAGAACGCTTACCTGATGTACGGCATCCAGGGAACAAGCTCCGGATCATACGCAGATGAAGGTCTGGTGAAGACTATCTATGCGTGGAACGATGTCAACCGCCTGATGAAAAAAAATATCGAAGTGGATAATCCATATGAGATCCTGAACAAGACATTCATCGAAGGATTGGTTTCAACTGCTGTTACTCCAGTCGGCGCAAAAATAGACAATGGTAAGAATTTCGAAGCCTTAAGTAAAGACCAATGGGAGAAGTTACAGGAATCAGGTACTATGCGGGTAGAGAACATCTCTTTCCGTAGTGGTATCGGCCGGTTGGATAGTGTCGGTGAGATAACCGTTGATAACGTTGCACAAAAGCTCATCCACAATTACCCAAACTATCGCGTCCTTGTTGCTGGTCACACCGGCTTTGGCGACGCGGAAGCTAATCTGAAGCTGTCACAGGAAAGAGCTGATATTGTACGACAGCAATTGATAGCTGTGTATAATATCGACGAGGATCGCATCCTGGCAAAAGGTTTCGGCGCCGAACGACCCCCCAGACGCAAAAATGGAGAGTCGGAAAGAGCCTACCGGTTGCGGATGCAACGGGTCGAGTTCATCCTTTTGCAATGAAAATGTGGATCGCATATGGGACGCCCCGGAAACAATAAACAAAATAAGGAGAAAGCAGTATCCAAGCTTCAACCGGAAGACTTCGAAGAGAAAGCCGTTATCAGGGCGCTCAACAAATCCATCATGGACAATTGGTTTGTCGGCGCTAGTATAGGGGCCATACCTGTCGGGATTCTGACTGCCATTCTCTTCGGTACGGGAATAGGGATACCCATAATCGGGGGAGCATTCCTGCTCGGAGGAGGGACCTGGGCGTGGAAACGTTTCTTTAAAGGAGATAAGTTTTTTGACTCCTACCGGGACCACCTCCGTAAACTTCTTGAGGAAGATACTGAACGACGTCGTAATGAATTGCAACAATCGCTCGAAGCATACGGTAATAAACACGCTTGTGAGCAACTTGAGCAGTTCCAGACGAAGATCAGGGTGTTTATCGAAATCCTCGATTTTAAGTTCCGGGATAAGAATCAGCTGACTTATAACCGTTATTACACAATTGCGCAAGGGGTATTCCTTTCGGGTATAGATAATCTTAATGAGGTCATGCTGATACACAAAACACTTGATGCTATAGACATGGATTATATCGAACGGAGCCTGCATAGAGTTGACAGTCGGGAACAAGATGATGCGGCGAAAAGGGAACGGAACTCATTGCTTCAAAGCAAGCAACAGTACCTTGACCAGCAGCAAGATATTAAGAATCTGATGGCTCAGAACGAGGAAGCTCTGAGCAGGCTGGATGAAGCAATCGTACAGGTGCAGGATATCAAACGTTCTGCAAATAATGAAGGCCAGCTTGATATGGAAGGGTCAATGGAACAGCTGCATCGTATAGCACAGCAGTCGTACAAATTCTCAAATTAACAAAAAAATATATGTAAAATGAGCAAAAAACAACAACAAACAGTAGACCCGCAACTTAATCAGAAGTTACAGGCGCATGCCCAGGATATAAAGAACATCGGGAAAACGGAGTATAATGTCCCCACTGAGGCGGAACTCAAAGAGGAACTCGAAGACCAGCTCGGACTGACAAAAGAGAAAAAGGAAGTCATTGATCCAAAAATTGATCAGCTGACAGATACTATCATTGACAACTTCTTCAACGGCAAATATGATGAGGAGCAGAAGAAGAGGTGCATCAACGACCTGGGGATGAAGCATCAGGCAAGGCTGGCCAGTCACAACGCCATCCTTGACCAGTCAATGCAGATGTTGGCCAAGACCCAGGACGGAGGTACAGTCGCAAAAGATCTCCTTTTGCTCAGAAATGAAGTCGAGATCCTGAATCCCCACCAGTACAACCTCACAGCTCCGACCAGTGCAGCTGCCAAACTCTTCAGAACAATCCTGGGAAAGAAGAACCCGGTAAGCAGGTATCTGGAAAGGTATGAAAAAGGTAGCATTGTATTGAAAGACATTACTCAAAGCCTGCTCGCGGGTAAAGAAGGATTGAAGAACGATAGCAATATCCTGGGGATGGACAAAAAGTCTTTGCGTGAAACGCTCGATGGCCTTGCCCATGCGGTCAAAGTAGGACAAGTGCTTGACCAGAAGTTTGAGACGAAGCTCCTTGAGATGAATCAACAGGAACAACCTGAGGAGTATCGGTTCCTTCAGGAGGAAGTTTTATTCCCACTGCGGCAACGGATAATAGACCTGCAGACTGCTTTAAATGTGAACCAGCAGGGAGTAATTACTTACGACTTACTTATCAGGAACAACGATGAACTCATAAAGGGTGTCGAACGAAGTGTAACCATCACTACCGTTGCTTTAAGTGTCGGCGTGACAGCTCAATTTGCTCTGAACAAACAGCGGATGGTGCTTGAGGCTGTCAAAGGGACAAAGGAAATTACTGAGAAGATATTGGTGGGCAATGCGGAAACATTAAAAACTCAAGGTGTTGAAATCCAGAAAGGTGCCGCTGAGCCAACCATAGCTGTCGAAGTCTTAGCCAGCGCATTCACCAAACTGAATGAAGCTATTGAAGACCTTTCCACTTTTAGAATAAATGCCCTGGCCGGCATGAAGGAATCGATTGGCAAGCTGGAAGATCTGACAAAAAAAGGCCAGGATACCATCGAAAGAATGGAGAAAGGTGAAGGTGTAAGAAAGAAAGCTTTTGTGGACATCACCGCCGACGATGAAATCTAAAAGCAATGTTTTTCAAGGAATTTAACTCATCCATTTCCCCATTTTGTTTGGAACAAAAAATGTTTTACGTTACAATCTATCACATAATTCAACAATAAAATGAAAAGAACGATTAATCCCCTCACAGTATTAGTGGCCATATCTCTGATTATCATCGGACTGGTCATCAGTGCCTTTAAGCCCCATGGTCCTGAGAAGAACGGACCCGTTAGCGCACCGAAGGAGTTCACCGTTGTCTGGTCAATCTATGCCGGATGGAATCCCTGGTCGTATGCTAACACTTCCGGCATAATGGACAAATGGGCTGCGAAGTATGGTATTAAGATTAAGTTGGTCCGGATGGATTACATGCCTTCCATTGAAGCGTTCACCACTCCCTCAGTAGATGCATGTGTAATGACAAACATGGACTGTTTAACAATCCCTGTAGCTGGTGGTATCTCTTGTTCCGCAATCATCGTCGGTGACTATTCCAATGGTAACGATGCACTGATCGTCAGGAACAACCTGACTATCCCCCAACTCAAAGGGAAAAGGGTAAACCTTGTTCAGTTCTCTGTCTCTCATTACATGTTGTCTCGGGCATTGGACATGAATGGCATGTCTGATAACGATGTAAAGATCGTCAACGTCAGCGACAGTGATATAGGACCCGCATTCATTGCAAATAAAGATCAGGAAGCTGTTGTGACATGGAACCCGTTGGTAATGGAAATTATGAAGACCCCGGGCGTCAAGAAAATATTTGATTCCTCACAAATTCCCGGTGAAATTCTCGATCTGATGGTTGTTAAAACCAAGGTATTACAAGATAATCCGGCTCTGGGTAAAGCCCTTGCTGGAGCATGGTTTGAAGTAATGAATATCATGTCCTCAAGATCTGATAAAGGAAAAGGTGCACTGGAAGACATGGCAAAAGCTGGAGGTTCGAGCTTGATCGAGTATCAAAACCAGCTGAGGACCACCGCTATGTTCTATAAAGCTGACGATGCTATCGCTTATACTAACGGTGAGGAAATAAAGACTAACATGCGTCGTGTACGCAACTTTTGCTCGAAGTACGATCTGCTTGGCGCTGGAGTCAAAGCTGACGACCTGGGTATCAGGTTCGCTGATGGAACAGTTATTGGAAACCAGAACAAAATCTTATTCATCTATGACATCAGCTACATGAAAGGAGCATCTATGTCAGTAACTCAACCCGGAAAATAGAAGGCCGGTAATCTAAACTGAATCTTTCTTCATTTCTTCAATCAGCTGACAAGGTAAATCTTGAAAACCGCAGTTTACAAATGCAAACAAAGCCAAATATATCATCCTTCCAATTAAAACTGAAGATCAGGGCGGCAGTGCAGGGGCTTAAAAGGTTAATGGGAAAAATAGGCGGAGTAATCAGTAGTATGGACTCATCAGTACATTCTGTTGTGCTTGTGATGACATTTCTTGTTCTGGCTTTTATTATACAGAAATTGGGTTTGAAATGGGCAGCTGATGTGTTAATCTGGCCGATTTATGTGTTTCCGAAATCTAATTTCCTTGCGGCAGTGTTTGAGTTGATTTATGCGTACTACTTTATTCGTGTGATCCGGTTCATCATCAGAAAGTTTTTCCTTTTGGTTCGCGTCCTGATCATGAAGGATGCCGGGAACCCGTTACGGGTGAGGCTGAAAAGCTTACCAAAAAACTTCGGGAAGGTCAATAAAAGCCTCGGAAGATGGATGGTAAGCCTTCCAGGAAAAACATGGGGTGTAATCAAAAGCATAGGCAGGAGCCTCGTAAATTTGCCTGGAAAAACATGGGATGTAATCAAAAGCATCGGAGGTTGGATCGGGGGTATACCTCGAAAAACCGTTGAGGCAACTAAGCGCCTACCCCGTTTCCTTGGCTCAGAGCTTTTCGGTCTTGGTAAGGAATTCATGGAGATGATTAAGAATTTCTACAGGCTTAGAACCACCCCCGGAAGGCGCATCTCGCTCGTGCTCTCATTAGTTCTATTTCTCGTCTGTATTAAGCTCTATTATAATACCGCTGTTGTCAGACATGCTGAGAATCCGCAGGATAAACTTGTTCCTACTGCTGAACAGTTGTGGAACGGATTCAGGAAAACCGTTTTTGAGGTCAGGATCAAAGACGAGTATGATGCCAATGGTGATATCATCAAAAATGAATTGCCCGATACATTCCAGGAGGCCCGTAAGCGTGACAAACTTGCATTTGCCGAAGGGAAGTTCGTGAACAAGTGGGAAATGTGGAAAAAAGGCTCTACACGTGAGTATCTGAAGCAGGGAGAATCACTACTCTGGCAGGACACAAAAGCAAGCGGCAGACGTGTTCTCATAGCTATGGTGTTCATTTTCGCCGGTATCTATGTTGGACTATTTATTGGAGCATTTCCCTATGCTGAAAAGTTTTTATACAGGTTCGTATTGTTCTTTGATAAGATCCCCGCATTGGCGGTCTTACCAATACTGTTCATAGTTTTCGGTCTTGGTGAGACTGCAAAGATCGCATTAATCGTAATAGGTGTTGCTCCTACTGTCATCCTTGACACATATCTCAAAGTGAAAGAGGTCCATGATGAGCAACTCGTCAAAGGCATGACCATGGGCGCGAGCCAGCCGGAAATTATCTTCAGGATTATCTTCCCGCAAATCATCCCAAAGGTTCTCGACACAGTGCGACTGAACTTCAAAGCAGTAATCCTGTTCCTTATCGCAGGCGAGGCGCTTGCAGCCGAAGCAGGTATTGGTTATCGGATCTTCGTTGTACGTCGGTACATGGACATGGCAACTATCTTTCCTTACGTAGTCTGGATTAGTATGCTGGCGTTCGTAGTCGATATGGCATTTCGCACCTGGATTAGCAGACGATATCAGTGGTTGAACAAGTAAGGCTCTTTAATTATGGAAAGTTATATTGAGAGGAAGTATGTAATAGAACTGTTCAACGCATTCCAGCAGTATAGCGGGAGAGTGATCCTGAATGATATCAGTCTGCGTATACGAAAGGGAGAGTTTGTCACCATTGTGGGTCCTACTGGTTGCGGTAAGTCAACGTTGCTACGTATGGTCCTGGGTTCTGAAAGACCAAGTCAGGGTATCGCGGCTATGGATGAAGATATCATTAAGCGTCCTGATCGCCGTCGTGGTATCGTATTCCAGAAGTACTCATTGTTCGATTTCATGAACGTTCGAAATAACGTGATGTTTGGTTTGGAGCTGGAGCACTTCGACTTAGAGGACCATTACCTCAGGAAAATCTTTCCTTTTTTGTACAGGAAGAAAATGCAGAAGTTTCGCGAAGAAGCGGATCATTTTTTGGAGAAGGTTGGTTTGATGGAACACGCTGACATGTATCCTCACCAATTATCAGGAGGGCAGCGCCAAAGAGTGGCAATCGCGCAGGCAATGATTATGAAACCGCAAATCATGCTAATGGACGAACCTCTGGGAGCATTAGACGTGGGTACCCGTGAAGCTATGCAGATTTTCATTCAGGAATTATGGGGCCAGACTGAACAGACAATCCTGTTCATAACGCATGATCTGGAAGAGGCTATCTTTATGGGGACCAGGCTCATCGTATTGTCTCAGTATTACAAGGAAGGCGGAATGAACGGGTCGAAGATTGTAGAGGATATTAAGATTCCCTGGCCTCAACCCCGACCCACAACTATTAAGCACACCCAGCAATTCAATGATATAATGGAGGGTATACGGCACGCAGGACTTGATCCCACTCACTTGCAAAATATTAATGAGTTTAATATCCAGCACGAGGATGCGTTGTACTCTGTGCGAAAATTTGGAGAGCAGTAATTCTTTTTCGATTTTAACAGATAATGTACCGTGGAAGAAAATAACAACCGACCTCCGCAGGAAGAAGTAAAAAAACTGATGCGGGAGATTGAGAACTTGAAGAAGCTCCAGACTAAGTCTAATGAGCGTGAACAACAAATCATCCATTTACAGGATAAAATCGATGATATGACAATTACTCTGGCAAAAGCCAGAGAGAAACTGTTTGAACAACGTGACATGCTCGAAGCTTTGACCAGGGAACCGCTCCCTTTGGCTACAGTAATTAAGACCTATATGAATGATCCTGGCGTTTGGGTTGATCACGGCAATTATTTCAAGGACAATGCGGGTCATAATGAGTACAAAATTGGTCTTATTGTCCGCATTAAACCTGAAAGCGAACGAGCACATGAATCCATCGCAGAAGGTGAGATCAAAGCCAAACCAAAACGAGGATGGGTGACGGTCGAGTTTGCGGATGGTAAAAAAAGTGATTACTGCACTGCTGATCTGCTATTAAAAGATCGTGATGCGATGGACCGCGACCGTTACGGCACCGCAGTACTGCACTTTGAAGGAAGGCTTGTGGAAGTCATATTCCCCAGGCATCTGCATGGGAAATTGTTCCCGGGCGACATGGTCAGATTGTCACCTTCCACGAAGCAGATAGTTGACAAAACTGACGGCATTGTGGCGGGAAACATTGGCATTGTCACTGAAATAGTGGATGACGAGAGTAGTGAAGTGGCGATCGGAAGTGGTAAATCGGTCACCTACAAGGGCCGTTTTGCTGATGTGAAAAAAGGTGACCGCGTAGTGCTTGATCTCTTTAATACTATTATCATCAGGAATCTTGGAAACATTGAGACGAGTTACACTTTAAACGACTGGAAAGAGGTCTCCTGGGATGACGTTGGTGGATTATCAGAACCGAAACGCATTTTGCGGGAAATTATCGAAGGGCCTCACCAGTTAAAGAAGTTCTATGAGTTCTATCATAAGAATCCTGTGAAAGGAGCATTGCTTTTCGGGCCTCCGGGATGTGGCAAGACACTCCTTGCGATGGCCATTGTTACAGCGATAGCTAAGATGTATGGTATAGATGCTAAGGAGGCAATCCAATCAGGATTCATCTATGTTAAGGGTCCCGAACTTCTTGAAATGTGGCTCGGTAAATCAGAGGAGGCTATCAGGAGTCTGTTTGCCAGAGCGAAAGCACACAAGACAAAATATGGGTTTCCTGCGATCATTTTTATTGATGAGGCAGAGTCGTTGCTTCGTAAACGTGGTTCCGGTATAAGTTCTGATATTGAGAGTACAACTGTACCAACATTTCTTTCAGAAATGGGTGGTATGGAGGAATCCGGTGCTCTTATTTTGCTTGCCACAAACAGAGCAGATATCCTTGATCCCGCGGTCGTCCGGGATGGTCGAATAGATGTTAAGGTGTATATTTCCAGGCCGACGTTAGAAAGTGCTCAGGAAATATTCACTATTCATTTGAAGGGAGTGCCGCTGTCAGATGGTCTGAAGAAAGAAAAGATTGCCGGTTCTGCTGCAAAACAATTGTTCTCTGATGAGTACAAATACTACGCAGTATTTGATCGCAAGGATTCTAAGACGCCGAAGCATTTTCTGCTCAGGCATATTGTAAACGGTGCTTTGATTGCTGGCATTGTGGATAAAGCGACAACACTTGCCATTCGCCGGGATTCAAATCATCCGAATGAGAATCCCGGTGGTGTAAAGGAACAGGATCTGGTCGATGCTATTAATGTAGTGTTCAGGCAAAACATTGGTTTAAACCATGAGGAGGCGTTAAGCGAGTTTATTGAGAATGAAGGTATCGATGCTGTTGGAATGGATAAGTGCATTACCTTGAAATCAGCGTCATTATGAGACGGCGTTTCAGGCAAAAACAGGATTTGTCTCCCAGGGACGATCCGGAAAAAAACAAAATATTGTCCGGGGATCAGGCACTGGAAAACGTAGATATTGATGATGTTATCGAGGAGATCGACACGCAATTAGAGACACCTCAGGATGTTCCTGAAGAAGAAATTAACTCATAAAGAATTCCTGAGGCATCGAACCGATTCCCCAGGTTGCCCGGAACTGTCAGCTATCTTTTTTTTATTTTAAGTTTTAATACGGAAATTGAAGTACCAGGTAATTTAAGATTTTTCAGACTTCTGGTTCCAGGATCCACATTATTATTCCATATCGGATCTGCATCATCAGGTCCATCAGCCGTCAACTGCCCGCATATGTCGAACTTATCGATATGATAACCGTCAACCATAAGGTTTATATTAGCTGGTGCCTGATTCTTGTTGATCAAATAAACAAACATGGAGTTTTCATCCGGGTTATAGCTGGCAAATGACCTTATATGTAATGTACCTGTAGTGCCCACCATTTTTTTGCCCAGGTAATTTCCCCAGATCATCAAACCAAGGCCATTGGCATTAAAATTCCCATTCCTGTCAAGAGCGTCAAATACGCTGTTGTCAATCGAATCGTTATCAATCCAGCGTGTATTCCAAAAACAGGAAAACTCAATTTCCGGTATCTTTAATTGCTCCCCGGTCATTTCAAAATTACAAAGATTATGGCCCATATCATTGATCATAGGCCACTTGTCAGCCCAGTCAAAGGGGCCGTATTCAACAACCAGCAATTTCAGCTTCTTCTTATCCTCTTTAGTTGCATATCTATCTATCGCGGTAAGGGCCCTTTTTACCGGACCAATCAGATCATGCAAAGTATCCCTGTATGAAATATAGCCGGAGGTATAATTCCAGACCGGGTAGTTACTTAGGCACAGATAGTCAAAATGTCCGGCAGCGATTGTCAGTATATCCTTAAAAAATTCAACTGAATTACCATTTGGTACGATAAGTACAGATGGATCAACCGCTTTCATTGCTATTGAAAAGTCAACCACATCACGGGCGTAAATTTCTGAAGTTGAGTTTTCATTATTCGGATGCCAGCACTCATTTCCTATCATCCAATATTTGACATTGTATCCTTTTTTAATATTGGCATAACGGACCCATTCAGTTGCGTTCTTTATGAGTGCTTCACGGTCTGTCCACGTACTCCCTTCAGGATATTTTACAAGGTATTCATCAGCGGCCACTACTACAAGTGGCTCGGCACCAACTTCACGGCATAATGCAATAAACTCATCAAAATCGAGAATATCAAACCTGTATTCCTTAAAATCTTTTATCACTCTATCATAGCCAACGGCGGACTTCCCGGTTCTGGCAAGGGTCGGTTGGGACTTCTCATACGGAGGAACAGAAAAGAGATAAAGGTCTGATTTGTTTCCTCCGGGGTACCTCAGGTACTTAACGCCCAAAGCTTTTATGGCATCATGTGTGCTTGTGGATGGCCGCAGGTAATTATCATCATCCATAAAATAGTTTACATTGATGCCAACAGGATGATGTGAAACATCATTCAAAACCGAATCAGGATAGACAACTATTTTAACCGTCAGGTCCTTTTCGACACAACTGGAATAGATTGCAGCAAGAAGAAATAACATTAACATTATCGAACAGTGATTCCTTTTCATATTAATATGTATAAATACTTCAATAACAACCTGATTTTAAAACGTTTGAAGTTTAAGATTTGAATCTGAAAATCGAAACATCTCCATAATCACAATCAATTTTAATTTTGCAAATCAATGTTCTACCATTCCGGATGTAAAAGGTGAGACAAACTCTTTTGCAAAAATTTCACGATGATTAAGAGTTTATCTCACACTTTTTCAACCCCTACTAACTAATAACCCATGATTATTCGGAAAATGCCACTCATATTACCAACATTACGATAATAAAAACAGATAAATTAATAGCCCGGATTCTGAGTTACTACACCCTTAGATTCATTTATAACATCCTGAGGGATAGGTAATAAAACCATGTGATCCTTTGCTGTTGTTATTCCTCTGGCCTGAGCATATGAAATCAGTTTACCATGTCTGATAAGATCCTGTCTGCGAATGCCAAATTCATAGTAAAGTTCCCTGGCTCTTTCATCCAACAGAAAATCGTTGAAGCTGTCTTTGTTTACAAGTGCGCCCGCAGGAATTGCAGTATTTGCTCTATCAGTGACCTGTTCTGCATATCCAATAGCAGTGGTTGTTGGCCCGTTGTTAAGCTCATTTTCAATCTCAGCCATTGACAATAATACATCTGCATACCGGTACATGACCAGCTCAAAACCTTGCTGGTTAGCGGTATATTTAGTATACTTCATTGGTATTGCCAGATTCAATCCATTGTTTCTGCCTATTGTATTTCCTGAAGTGTTTAGGTAAGAACTTCCTATAGTTTCAAGGCGGGTATCAGATGAGGAGTATTTATCATAATAGGACCATGGCATTCCGTCACCCTGCCACCAGCCCGGAGTAACATCCTGGTTAAAAATCCTTTTAATATCTCCGGGGAACTCCATATCATACCAGAATTGATTCATACCTGAATTCCCGGGAACCGCATAGATCAGCTCATCATTGCCTGGATTGATAAATACATCTTTATAATTCGGGAGGAGAGAATAACCCATACCCATCAAATCTGTGCCAATAATCCTGGCTTTATCCCACTGTTTGTCCTGCATGTATATTTTTAGCAGTATCATCCTGGCTACACCTTTCGAAACTCTTCCCCAGTCGTCGGTCCCGTTATATCTATCGGGTAATGCCTTAACGGCATCTGTCAGATCATTTTCCATAAAGCTTACATACGCTTCTTTTGTGAGCCTTGGTTCAATTGTAAGATCCGTAAGTTTTGCCGGATCCAGTTTTGGATTAAGCGGACCGTACAGATCATATAAAATAAACATATACCAGGCTCGGAGTGCTTTGGCTTCTGCCAGATATTTCTCCTTCACAAGGTCAGTTACAGGTGCGTTGGATATCTTGTCGATTATATCGGTGGCTCTGGCAACAAACCTTATTCTGTTGTAAAAACTTTCACTATTATTTGAGAGTTGGGTTGATGGACCAAACGTGTACATGGACCATGAACTGTACCAGGTATCAAAAGCCTGATCAGTCATGATACGTGTCAGCCAGTCATAACCGAGATAAGCAGGATTAAAAGCAAAATAGTAACTATCCTTGTCCGGATCACTAACTCCCCAGTCGGTTGTAAACATGGTATAGAAAGGAGTCAGTGCAGTCTTAATATCAGCTTCATTTTGGGGAAAATTAGCAGGTGACAGTTGATCGAACATCTTTGATTCCAGTTCTTTTTTACATCCGGAAATAACCGGAATGATAAAAAGTACAAGCAGTATAATTGGGTGAATAATCTTTTTCATAGTATTGATTATTTAAAACAAACTAAAATTTAACACTCAGACCAAAGGCAGTCGTACGGGCAATTGGATAAGGAAAATTATTGTTTAGCTCCATTTCCGGATCTAAACCACTGTGATTTCCGAAAACTGCCAGGTTCTGAATATCCACGTAAACCCTGACAGTTTGAATTACCTTAGTTTTACTCAGCAGTTTTGGGGATAAGTTATACCCCAGGGTAATATTTTTCACTCTGCCCCAGTTGACCTTTCGCAGACCAAGATCATTATATGCTGAAGGGTTATCCGCCGAACCCACAACATCCGATGCCACTCCGGGATATTTCCCATCCTGGTTAAAAGTTGCCCAGGTATTAAGTACGTGACTTTCAGCATTGGAAGGAGCCGGATTATATAAACCGACCGACCCCCCTATCGCACCTATCGATCTCCAGTTATCCTCTTGCAGACCGCCCAGGGTGCCATAAAGGAATATATTCAGATCAAATCCCCTGCATGTGAAGGTATTCCCAAAACCATAAAATGCTTTTGGATCCGTATTTCCAAGATATTGTACGTCATTTTCATCCAGTTTGCCGTCTTTATTAACATCCAAATACTTAATATTACCTACATAAGCGCCAGCCTGGTACTCCGGAATTTCAGCAACTGACCTGATAATTCCATCTGTTTCCCAACCATAAACTGCATGAATTTCATCATTCAGGCCTACCCAGGGTGTTTTAGCGAGATCCTCAGGGTTACTGCGCTCTACCCAATATGATTTATAAGAACTGAAAGTAAGATCAGTAGACCAGGTAAAATCTTTTCTGCTAATATTTATTGTCTTAAACAATATTTCAAACCCCCTGCTTCTCGTTGAACCAACATTAGCTCCGATTCTGGCTATTGCGTTGTTTGACGGTAAGGTCCTGAAATTGAAAAGATCCTTTGCGGTTCTGACGTAATAATCAAACGAGCCGGAGACTCTGTCGCCGAACAGACCAAAATCCAGTCCTGCATTAACAGTTATATCCTTTTCCCAATGTAATTCTGGATTACCCAGTTGTATCTGTAAAACTCCAGAACTCATTTTTCCTCCAAAAGGATACACGAAACCATCAGAAGGCCCGTAAGTTGATAGAGAGTAATTTCCACCTAAGCCTTCGTTACCAACAGTCCCATATCCTGCTCTCAGTTTTAACTGATTTATGGCAGGTATAGTTTTCATAAAGTTTTCCTGGTTGATTACCCATGCAGCAGATATTCCGGGGAAAAATCCCCACTTATGTCCCGCTGCCCAAATACTCGATCCATCATTTCTTCCATTAAAAGTTATAATATATCGATCAAGCAATGTGTAATTTACCCTGAAAAACTGAGATATCTTGGTACTTTCAGATCTGCCGGAATATATCGAGTTCTTATCCTTGTTGCTCGCTATTGAAACCTGAGCCGTACCAAAGGCATCTGTAAAAAAGTCAATTCCTTCGAGCCCAAAATTTTTGGCAGCAGTTTTATAGTACCCGGCGCCTGCAACAACTGATAATCTACTGGTACCTAACTCTTTATCATAAGAAAGATAACCTTCCGTATTATAATTACCTATGAAGTTGGTTGATAGTTGCGCATCACCAAGAAGTACGGTTTGAAATTCAGCTGAAACCGGAACATAAAAGTCATGTTCACCTCTGCTTTCATCGATCCCAACCATAACGGTAGCCTTTAATGCATCTGTAACCTTAACCGCCAGACTAGGTGAAAATAACAGCCGTGTCGCTTTTGTGTCATTCTTTATCATCATCCAACTCTGGGGATTGGGTGTCCGGATTAAATAAGAGTGAGTTAAATTTCCGCTTGAATCATAAACTCCGAACGTTGGCGCAAATCTTATTGCTGATTGTAATGGTGAAGGACTGTCGGGATCGTCCTGGTGGCCTGTATTCTCATTTTGATTCTCGACCTGACTATAGCTGATTCCAAGTTTCAGGAGTACTCTGGAGCCAATTTTTTGATCCAGATTTAATCTTCCACTGTACCGGTCCAGGCCAGTGTGCCTTAGAAGAGCTTTTTGATTTAAATAGTTAAAGGAAGAATAGACTTTTGTATTTTCAGTACCTCCCTCAATTGAAATGTTCTGATCGGCAATTAAACCATCCTGGGTAAGAAAATCTATCCAGTTCGTATTTATGCCATTACCCGCATTCGATATATCAGATGCTGAGAACTTAGGAATATAGGGAGTAACAGTTGACGGATCAATGCTTCCGTAGGGAGCCACTTTATTTGTATATTTCCAGTATTCTTCAGCGTAAAGCTCGTGGTATTTCATAAAATCTGTCGAGTTCAATGGATTCAGGTATTTCTTCAGAGTTTGAACAGAGTAAGTTCCGTTATAGGTGACAGTCGTCCTTTGTTCTTTCCCTCTTTTGGTAGTTATTAAGATAACACCATTGGCTGCAGCTGACCCATAAATTGCTGCAGCACTCGCATCTTTCAGAACATCAACAGATTCAATATCATTCGGATTAATGGTATTCAGGGGATTCCTGTCTGTGCCACCCCAAAAAGTTGTTTGTCTCCGCTTATAATCATCAACCCGGCCATTATTTGTAATAGGGACACCGTCAATTACATATAATGGACTGTTTGATCCGTTTGGTGACAAAGCTCCACGGATATTAATAGTCAATCCTCCACCAGGCTGGGCAGTATTGGCCAGTATGTTTAACCCGGCAGCCTTTCCCTGAAGCATATTATCCATACTGACAGCATTGACAAGGTTCAAATCTCCGGCTTTCACATTTGACATTGACCCTGTCACAGACTTCCTGGTCTGAGTTCCATAACCAACCACAACCACTTCGTTAAGACCCGTGACATCAGGGTCCAGGGTTATATCGATGACAGTCTGATTGCCGACAGATATTTCCCTGGTAATCATCCCAATAAAAGAAACAAGGATTGTGGCACCTCTCTGAAGAGTCAAAGTATATTTACCGTTGATATCAGCCTGGGTTCCATTAGTTGTCCCTTTTTCAATGATGTTTGCTCCGGGAAGAATTGTTTTATCAGCGGAATTGGTTATTGTTCCACTGATGACTTTTTGAGCAATAGTTATCTGCACGAAAAATGCCAACATGAAGAAAAGTAAGAGGATCTTCTTCACTACACTTCGAATTTTGATACACTTTTTTTTCATAGTTAAGGGTTTAAGTTTAATTCATAAATATTTTAAGTTTTGGTTTTCTGGTGTATAAGATGATTAAGCACGAGTCGCAATGGTTAGTTATTCCGTATAATTATTAATAAGGTTACAAAAAGCAAGACGATCAATACAAAAAGTATGATCTCAATAATTTTGATTTTTCTTCTTGAAAGTCTGATTTTGGTCCTGGCTAAAAAATTTTTCATACTTCTCCGGGCAAATGATAATCCAAATTAGACTTCATTCGGAGAACTTAATTTATGAATCGTCCCAAAGATTATAACATATGTTTCACTATAAATTATGTTTCAAAAAACATAAATTATGTGCCATTACAAATCCTGTTTGAAGGGGAAAAAGTATCTGTTTAAATATCCGGATACCTAAGCAGGTCTTTGGATAGAAATTATTGACAAGTAAATTCGGAAGGGGTTTTACCGAAATGGGCTTTAAAGCATTTTGTGAAATAAGCCGGAGAGCTGAATCCAACACGGAAAGTTATTTCCTCGATCGATAAACGGCTGTCCTTAAGTAAATTAGCCGCCCTCTTTAACCGCATTGTCCTGATAAATTCAGAAGAAGGTTGAGATGTCATGGCCTTCAGTTTACGATGCAACTGGCTCCTGCTCATGCCAATTTCCCTGCAGAACTCTTCTGATCCGAAACCAGGGTCGGAGATATATTTATCCACAATTCCCATCGCCTTCTGGATAAAGATGGCATCTACTGAGGTGACAGCAATATCTGCCGGTTGAATTACAAGCTCTTTACTGAACTTATCTCTCAGTTTCTTTCTGTTATCAAGTAAGTTATTTATCTGTACTTCAACAAGATCAATTGAAAATGGTTTTTCTATATAGGCGTCTGCACCTGTTTCCAATCCCTCAATTTTGTCTTGAATTGATGATCGCGCAGTAAGCATTATTACAGGAATATGGCTTGTCCTGATGTCCTTTTTCAGCTTCTGACACATCTCCAATCCGTCCATTAATGGCATAATGACATCACTGATAACAATATCAGGGTCAATCCTTAATGCCATATCTATACCTTCCCTGCCATTGGTTGCTTCAAATACGCTGTAATTATTCTCAAAATTTTCCCGTAAAAAGGTCCGGACTTCCGCTTCATCTTCAATCACTAATATTTTAAGAGCCTTTTTGTCATTTGTTATTCTGTTCTTTTGTCCTGAATATTTCCGGGCATATTCGTGTTCTTCGGTTAATACAAAAGGCTGCAACGAACCTGTCAGGTCTTTTTCTTTATTACATATTTCCACCATCTGGTCATCATACCAGTGATCCTTACCTATGGGCAGCTCGATGACAAAGCTTGTACCTTTGTTCTCTTCGCTTTGCACAGTGATTTTCCCTTTATGCAGATCTATAAGTTCTTTCGTTAATGCAAGGCCTATTCCAGTTCCCCTTCTGATTATGGAATCATGTCTTTCTATCCTGAAAAACCTTTCAAACAGGTGACCTCTGTACTCCGCCGGTATCCCGATGCCGTTATCCCTCACCATGATTTCGACATAACCCGTGTCAGGTGTTGAATTAATATTGTCCTGTGTGAAATTGGTCTCTCTCCCGGCAATTCTGCAGGTAACCTCTATTTTCCCTCCATCAGGTGAAAACTTGAATGCATTTGACAGAAGATTATACATGATTTTTTCCAGCTTACTCTCATCAAAATAGGTAATATAAGAATCAATTTCGGAGGAATACTCAAGCTTCATGGACCTTTGGTGGGCAATATCATCAAATGAATGAGTTAACTCTTTCAGATACTTCACAATATCTCCCTTGCTGAGAAAAAGTTTCATCTTGTTGAGATCGATCTTCCTTAAATCTATTATCTGATCAATGAGCCGCAGCAGCCGGTCGGCATTTCTCCTCATCAATTCTATCTGCCGGGTTAATCCCGGATTATTTTCAAATGAAGAAATGATTTTTTGTAAAGGAGCAAGTATCAATGAGAGAGGAGTCCGGAATTCGTGGGAGATATCTGTAAAAAACTGCATTTTAACATTGTATAATTCCTCTGTTTTTTCCCTTTTTATCTGCTCAATCCTGGCTTCATGAATTAACCGTGCTCTCATCAGGATCAACCTTCTGAAAAGATATAACAACAGAATGAACAATACTGAAAATGAGACAATCGCATACGTGGTTCTCCACCATGGTGGTAACACCCGTATTGTCAACATTGCGGGTACTTCATTCCACACGCCATCGCTGTTTGAGGCTTTAACCATAAAATTATAAGTTCCCTGCCCAAGATTAGTATAGGTAACATATCTTCTGTCAGATGTTGTATAGATCCAATCAGGGTCAAAGCCCTCCAGCTTGTGAGCATAGAGAGTCTCCTCAGGACTCAGGTTATTTAAGGAAATGTACTCAAGCGAAAAGGCTCGTTCAAGATGGCTCAGGATAATTTTACGTGTATATTGAATATTTCTGGAAAGTATAATTCTTCCGTTGATTTTATCCCCGATTTTCACTTCCTTATTCTGGACAGTTAAATTGGATATATATACAGGATATGTTGTCGTATCATCCAATATCCGCTGAGGATAAAAGGCAATCAGGCCGTTGCCTCCGCCAAAAAAGATTTCACCATCTTTGCTCTGGTAAGCTGCATCCCACAGAAATGAGTTGGACAGGATTCCATCACTTTCATAATAGCTTTTGAACTGTTCAGTCTTCGTATTGAATTTACCAAGCCCGTCAGCGGTGCTTATCCAGATATTGCCATCTCTGCCGCTTGCTATTCCATATACTGAATTATCGGTGGCGCCTTTTGATTTATCATATTTGATAAAATCTATCCTGTCATTGTTTTCAACAACTTTAATCAGTCCGTTCACATTCGACCCAAGCCATATGATATTATTCTCATCTTTAAAGATCGTAGTAAAACTGTTATCTATTTTAAGATTATGGATGTCAGTAATGTTGTCGTAAAAAAGAAGGCTATCTCTGGTATTCCCGCTATTTAAGATAGTATCTGAATTGATATACAATTTACATAATCCCCTGTTCCATGAAGCGATCCAGAATATATTGGGCGCTTCATAAAGGATCGATTGTATATTAATTCCCTGCACTTCAGGCGATTGATTGGGAAGATCACCATAGTATATAACCTTTTTATTTGCCGGGGCATATATATAAAATCCTTTCTGCGTTCCTATCCAAATCCGGCCCGCCATGTCTTCCCTGATATCCTGAACCTCAAGATTATCATCATAGAAAAACCGATTAAACTTCAGATCACCTGATTTATAGACGTTTTCAGCATAACAAAAACCTTTATCAAAGGTGCCGATCCATAACCTGTCAGACCTGTCAACCAAAATGGCGGTAATGTAATTCGAACTGACAGATTTTTCATTTAAAGGATCAAATCTGTATTGAATGATCTTCTTTTGCTCACCTGACGGGACCAGATTCAGCCCGTCGTTGTACATTCCGATCCATAAATCACCATGTTCATCTTTATAAACTGAACGGACAACATTTCCCGAAAGGCTAACAGGATCTCCCTGTACCTGCTTGTAATGTCTGAAATCCTTAAGCCCTATATTAACTCTTGATACTCCCTTTCCCATATAAGTAATCCAGATTACTCCGGTCCTGTTACCGTAAATTCCCGTTATCTTTTCATCAAGAATACTGGTGGGGTTGTCAGTTTCATGTTTGTAAACAGAGTACCTGCCTTCGAGTTTATCAATCTTATAAAGGGATTTATCAATAGCTGCCCAAATGAATCCTTTGCCATCTTCATAAAGCGCATTTACCGGTTTATAACTCCATTGGAACTCATTAGCCGATTGAACATTAATCTTCTTCAGGTAGTCGGAAAAGGTTTGAAACTGACTTGTTCTTTTATCAAACAATATTATACCTGCATCAGTTCCCAGCCAGATCAATCCATCTTTATCCAATACAATTGAACTGATGTTCGTCACTTCCTTTACAGAACTTTCATCAATATAATAATGATCAATTTTTTTAGTTACCGTATTGAACTTCGTAAGTCTGTCAGATGCAATCCATAGCACTTTTAATTCTTTATCATAAATAAGATCTCCTGCAAGGTCCCCATGAAACTGCTCAACAGATCTTGTTGTTATATTTATTTTGTTAAGTCCAAAATTAGTATTGACCCAAAGAAATCCGGCTGAATCCTGTGCAATTACCTTGCGCCCTCTTGGAATAATATTACTGGTAAGTAAAGATTCATCTTCTGATTCATTCTTAAAATGGTCAAATGTGGATCTTTCCTTATTAAACATGTTTAATCCCTTACCAAGAGTCCCGATCCAGATATTCCCGTTTCTGTCTTCGGATATGGTGGAAATGAAATTATACGAGATTGAAGAAGAATCATCAGAATTATATAAATACTTCACAAAATTGAACCCATCAAACTGCTGCAATCCTGAGGAGGTAGCAAACCAGACAAAACCTTCCTTATCAATAAATACATATTCAACCGTATTGGTTATCAATCCATTATTTACGTTATATTGTGTACTGATTATACCTGGATTCTGAGCTTTCATGAACATTTGTCCAAAACACATCAATAAAAAAATGAACAATAACATCTTATTGTATTGGTGAAAGCCTATCCTGAGGCCGGTGCCGCCGATCGTGTTTAATGCCCCGGAGGGTGCCTTACAACTCATAAATCAGAGTCTAATCAACACAAATTTAAGCTAAAAATGATAGAAAAGGTAAACAAAATCTATTCGTAAAATTAGAATAGCATCATTGAATTTTTATATCCGGAGGTTGGATAACTAAAGAAATTTCAACCAGTTTCAGGACAAGATATAAAAATCACTCATATCTCAAGGCTTTCACAGGATTTTTCCGGGATGCTTTGTAAGAATGTATAAATACTGTTGAAAGTACCACAATTGTTGCAATTATAAATGCTATAGCAAATGACCACCAGCTAATGTGAATTTTATACGAAAAGTCGTTTAACCATTTTGTCATTACATAAAGAGTAACAGGAATTGAAAGAAGTGACGCTGATAATACCATAACAAAATTTCCTCGCAGGAAAGAATAAATGATTGATTGTTCAGAACTTCCAAATATCTTTTTAATTCCAATTTCTTTTGTTCTGGATTTTGAAATGAAAAGAGTAAGGCCGAATAATCCAAACGCAGCAATAAGAAGGGCAAAAAGTGCAGAAATGGAAACAATAATGCCCAGGTTTTTCTCTGACGAGTAGATATCTCTGGTTACATCTTCTATTGTTGAATAACTAAACTGCCTGTCAGGTGCAGTCTTTTTCCATTCTGCTTTTGCAAAAGTCAGGATGTTATCAAGCTTTCCCGGTTTATAATGTATGGCAACCTGGTTTATGTGCTTATCGTTAATGTCTATAAGTACTGGTGTAATATCTGAATGGATTGAATGGAGGTTAAAATCTTTCACAACACCTATAATTGTTCTTCTTGAAATGGTCTTACCTATCGGATCAATAATACCCAGCTGTTTAACTGCTGTTTCGTTCAAAATTACTGCCTGGTTTTGGTCACTACCATAATCTTCAGAGAAGTCCCGACCTTCAAGTATTTTGATTCCCATAGTATTAAGAAAATTGTAATCGACATACAAGCCTTCTACAGGAACTTTTATGCTTTTATCCTGAAAATGAGTAACTATAAAAGCTCCATAACCCGTCGTTGGAATTCTCTCCGTGGTTCCTGCAGCCACTATCACATTAGGATTTGCTTTTATATTATTGATAAAGGCCGAGTACCCTTTAAAATCCTGACCAAGATCAACCAGAAGTATATCTTCATTGTAATAACCCGGATCCATTTTAAGAGCAAACTGATATTGCGAACGGATTATAATAGTACTTGACACAAATGAACAGAATATGACCAATTGAAGGACAATAAGTGAAGAACGGAAAAAGTGTTTTACTTTTCCAAAATGTATAGCGTTCTTTAATATATCCAGGATCTTTAATCTTGATAAATAGTATGATGTATAGATGCCGGATGCTACACCGATAAAAAGTGTCAAAGCAAGATATACAGATACATATTTAATGATATTGGAACTGATTATATAAAGATCTTTTTGAAACAATTTTCCGGCATACGGCAGACTAAGCCACATCATTATCAAAGCGATTGGTAACACCAGAAATGCAAGAAGTATGGATTCACTTAACAATTGATTTCTTATGCTTCTGTTTTCGGCGCCTGTTGTTTTTCTTATTCCTATTTCCTTAGCTCTGCCGGTTGATACTGCCGTTGACAGGATAATATAATTTATTGCTGCTACCAGAACAATCAGAAATGCAATTACCGAAAACATCCTGATATTGTTTATATTACCCTTGATTTGGGTATATGAAACATCGTTTGACCCAAGGTAAACATCTGATAGATTTTGAAGAGAGAAGTGTTTGTCAGGTACTTTCCTGATGTATTTTATCTCTAAGTCCCGAAATTGTTTCTCCAGTGATGCAACATTGCAATCTTTTGAAAGCAATACCCAGGTAGTCCAGAAGTCCAGTCCCCAATTTTTATCGGCAGAGGTTTCATTGTTAGATTTATTGGCAGATTCTATTGACCACTTACTATTTACCAGACATTGGGCCCTAAAGGTGGAGTTTTTCGGAATATTCTGAAAAACGCCTTTTACGGTAAGAACATGCTCCTCATTATTTACTATGGCAACAATATCCTTTCCAACCGGATTCTCTTGAGCGAAAAGCTTTTCAGCTAATTCATGGGAGAGAACCAGAGAGTTTGGATCATCCAGGAGATTTTGATCCGATGAACCATCTATCAATGGAAGAGTGAAAATGTCAAACACTTCCGAGTCTGTAGCAATGGCATCCGTAATATTGATGTACTCACCTTTAAGTTTTAGCTTAAGGTCTGTTATATTGCTTACACTTATTGCCTTTTCCACCTGAGGAAATTGTTCTTTTAATGTCGGTGCAAGGATGTAAGGTGTATATGGTATTGTTTTATTAAAGTTCACATAGTAGTTGAGCACTCTGAAGACATTTTTCCGGTTTAAATGGCAACGATCGTAGCTCAGTTCATTAATTACATATAATTGCATTATGAATGAAGCGGCCATTGCTATTGAAAGCCCTGATATATTTATACATGTAAAAACTTTGTTCTTTTTTAAAAATCGCAATGCTGATTTAATATAATTTTTAAACATTGTATTCGGTTTTAAGTTAAAACAAAAGCCCTATCTTTTGAAAAGGCAGAAAATAAAAGAATAAAAAAGCGGGAGATTAACTTAAAACAGGCAGATCCTCAGAACACAAAGAAAGATGAGGATAATAAAACTCTTGAAGAATAACTGGTTTTATTATTAAATAAACTTTTCGAATAAGAATTATTCTTTGATTGATTAATCTATTGTCCGTTAGCAATTTGAGTTGTTCGTAGAAATGATTAAAATTCATTTCATCGGACAGTGATACAAAACCTTGAAGAGAAGAAAGTTGTGGAATATCTATTAATGAAACAGCAAATGTTTGAATGGTTTCAATTTGATTTTGGAACGCTCCTGTAACATCCGGATTATTGGAATTTTGATGAAACTCAGCAAAAAGAAAAAAACAGAGACCAAAAAGAATTGACGTTCCTAAATGTTCAATCCTATCTACTTTCCGATTAATCATATAACAAATGTAAATAAATTAATTAAGTCCCTAATTTTTATAAGTGATGATTGATCCCTGGTAAATAAAATTGATTTTGGCTTTTACATGTGGTACCTTTAGTTGTTCAACCGAATAAATACTTGTACCAACTAAAGAAAAAAATTTATCAGAGTTTATAATTAAAGGGTCGGCCATTTATACGTAATAAACCACCAAAACGATGAGTTAGTAACTCTAAATCAAAGTAATATGGAAAAAGAAAATGAACTTTCCAGGAAAATCAGAGAGCAGTTGTATGCTCGATTTCATGTTAAAACCCGGATAGGTGATCTTACGGATGATTCATTCAAATATGAGTTATTTGATCATGGTAAAATAAAGTTGTGGCAAGTTAAGTTTGCCGAGGACCGGAATGGTTTACATATTGATTGGGAAAATGCATGGATTGTAGAGCCTCCTGATTGGATTGATCCTCCTGACCATTTAGATGGTAGAAAGCGGTAATGGTTTATGACTTTTAAAGCATATTAATAGTTCCGCTGGTTTTCATACTTTTTCCGGAACAATATAAGGACTACGATATTCCCTTGTGAGCATTCCATCTGCCTGCGGATCGTTGATAAACTTTTCAGTTTCACCATTGAACCTTAATTCCCTTCCAAGACGATAGGAAATATTTGCCAAATGAGGTAGTACTGAGGAATAAAATCCTTCCTTAATATCACAATTCAGGGTTTCATCTTTACCTGAGCGAATTGCATCAAGAAAGTTAGCCCAGTGCTCCGTACCACCGGGAGCTGCCATAAAAGTCGGATCGGCTGGTTCGCTTCTGCCCTCTTTTGAGCCTGCAAAAGCAACTTTTTCTCTTTTTCTGAAAGCTTTCCATGGAGTGGCGGATTCATCATAAAGTTCCAAATAACCTTCAGTGCCGTAAAATATATTTCCGATACGTATCCCAATATCTGATTCATCATTTGTATACCTTCCTCTTGTCTCAAACTCAAGTATTTTCCCATCCTGGTACTTGAATACAGAACACTGAGTATTCGGGGTTTCCTGAGCGCACTCTTTGGGATCAATACCATATATTCCACCTGTAGAATGAACAGAAACGGGATGTTCGTTTTTGCTCATTCCCCAGCGGGCAACATCAAACTCATGTGGTCCCTGATTTCCGGTATCTCCATTTCCAGTATCCCAGAACCAGTGCCAGTTATAATGACCACGTTTTTCATTATAGGGCCGCCAGGTAACAGGGCCTAACCATTGGTCATAATGAAGGGTTGCAGGCGGGTCACTGTCTGGTGCAATACCAAAAGAATCACGTGGTTTGAGACAAAGACCACGAGCCATATAAATTTCACCGATACCTCCATCGTGAAGAAATTTAATCGCCTCGTTAAGGTTTTTACCTGAGCGGTTCTGAAATCCTACCTGAACACGCACATTGTATTTGCGCGATGCTTCAATCATTTTTCTGCCTTCAAGAATATTATGGCAGCTTGGTTTTTCAACATAGACATGCTTACCGGCCTGACAAGCCCAGATAGTTCCCAGGGCATGCCAGAAGTTGGGCGTGGCAAAGGATATTGCATGTATATCCTTATCATCGAAAACCTTACGCATATCCCATTCTGTTAAAGGTTTGGTGCCGGAATTATCGATTACTGTTTTTGCCCTTGGGGCAAAGAACTTTTCATCGACATCGCAGATAGTCTTTAACAGTACATTGTGAGAATCCTTCAGAGCACACAGGTTGTTGATGTGTTCTGCGCCCCTGCCTCCGATACCAACAACAGCAATATTAATGCGGTCGTTAGCACCGGGGATTGAAGCATATGATTTAGAACTGAATCCCATGCCACCAATGGCAATCCCGGTAGTTCCTATCAGGCTCTTCCTGATAAATTCTCTTCGTTTAGTCATTTTAATTGTTGTTACTAATAATGGGGTAATGTCAAATTTAGTAAATATACACACATTTTGCACGTCATTAGCACAAGGTATAAACATAGCCCACCAGGTTTCCTTCCAGATCCGGAAGAAGGGTTTCCTTCTGACAGGATGATAAAAAACCACAAAACAGAAAAATCCATAAGAACGTAGTTCTCATATTCATGGTTTTATTACCAACCCAAATTAACAAAAAAAATGACTCCGGAATTATTTTTCTATTTTGTAATATTATAGTCACTATTTGCGACTAACTAAAGAAAAATCTTGTCAAATTGAAGGTGGAAAGGGAATTCATAGATTTAATTAATAAACATCAACGGATTTTACATAAGATTTGTAACGTCTATTTTATCCGGAATCCATATAAAGAGGACTATTATCAGGAAATCCTGATAAGGCTTTGGAAATCCTATCCAGGTTTTAGAAACCAATCAGCTTTTTCAACGTGGCTGTATAGAGTTGCTTTAAATACAGCGATCGACATAATTCGTAAGCAAAATCTCCAGCCTGTACACACTGAACTATCTAAGATTGAATATAATAAACCAGACCATGAACAAAATATTGAATCTGAGAAAAAGGATATACTTTATCAGGCTATAAGTCATTTATCCGATGTAGAAAAGGCGATAATCATTTTATATCTGGAAGATTATAATTATAAGGAAATTGCAGAAATAATAGGTATTTCCGAGAGTAATACCGGTGTCAGGATTAACAGAATAAAGACTCAACTTATTAAAATACTGAACCATGGACCAAAATGATTTAAAATCGATGTGGAATGAAGCTCACAATAATAAGGATAGTATTATCGAAAAGGTAAATATTGAAAAAACCTTAACCATGAATCATAGTAAAGCTATCTCCAAAACCTTAACAGACATAAAATTAAAAGTCCTTGTTTATAGCCTGATCCTCGTCATTTACGCCGGTTTGATGTTTTATGCTTTCTTATATCTTAGCTTAAATTTATCAGCCTATTCTCTGATCCCGCTTACTTTGGCCGGTTTATTCCTTTTAATAAAGACGACCTCAGAAATTATAAGGTTAGTAGTCCTGACAAAAACAGCGGATAATATGTCGGTAAAGGATTCTTTGATGTTTTTTCGTAAGAAATTGAATAGAATAAAAACCATTGATTTCATATCCTATCTGGGATTTTTTTATCTGATGTCCGTTTTGATAATATTTAACTACTTAACAGATATTGGGGGAGTCAGGAATTTATCATGGGGCAACGAAGTTCTCCCGATACCTCTGTTAGGGATCTTGATATTAATGCTTCTTTTGATCCCATGGTTTATTAAATATCAACACAATAAGACGTACAGAAACTTGTATTCAAATCTCAGCGAGTCTGCTCAATATCTCGAAGATACATCAGAACCCTTTTGATTCCGGGTGAAGGATTGGGTAAACTGAGTTACAACCTGATTATTCTTAATCTCTTTTTAACCAATCTTTAATTAAGTCTTAATCACTAATTCTCCTCCTGGTAATAAATTTGTTACATATACCCTTTGGGTGAACAGTTTTAGAAATATAATGATCTAAGTCCGCACAGTTGTAAACGAACTGCAAAAGGAAGGACATATTCAGATATTCTGGTTTCGTATAATTCAAAATGAACACCGATGAAAAGGATAATTTTAATTCCCATTTTCTTATTGGGTTTAATATCTGTCAAAGGACAAATTTCAATCACAGCCGATTCCATGGTTGTCAGTAAATGGGATCTTTCCAAAGGAAGGAATATTCCGGTCAGACGTGTTAAAGAGAACATGTCGCTGGAGATTGACAAAGACTTGCTGACATTAAGAGTGTTTGGGAAGACAGAAGAAAGGGCGTATATAGAACAGGCTTATATAATTGACCTGCTTGAAGTGAATGATAACCAGGATAAATGGTTGTTTCAGGGTTCAGATAAGAACTGCGTCCCATGTACCATAACGCTGGACGTAATTAGTAAAATGATTAGCTTCATAACTCTGGGAAAGGAGTACGGAGTTGAAAGGCCACTTAATACCATTTATTATACTATCCGGGATATTAAGATAAATAAAGATGCAATTGTAAATCACCTGAAGGAGAAGGGCGAAGCGAATATCAGGGAATAGAACTTGAACGGGCCTGGGGGGTATTAATTAATTATGCGTCCGAATACCAGCCCCAAATTAATTCCGGCAATGGATAATCTAAAAGGAGAATCCTGAGTATGGAATGGGATTATTCTTTATCTTTTGTTTTAAATTCCTATATCGACTGATGGTTCTAACATTGTTTTTGTTGTATCTTTCCCAAGTGGATTCTCGTAGACTCCTTGTTCTGTGCTTGTTCTATCTAAACCTGTGTAACAATTAAATCGAAAGAGGATTTTATGCAAAAATCAGGTTATAAAGTTTATGGTTACCGCTGGGTAATGCTATGTGTTTATATGATTATTATTGCTGTCAATCAGCTTCTTTGGATAACATTCGCACCCATTACAAATGAAGCGGTACGCTATTATGGTGTTTCGGATTTGAAGATCGGCATTCTCTCAATGTGTTTTATGATTGTTTACCTTGTGGTGTCAATACCTGCATCGTGGATAATTGACACTTACGGTATCAGGATCGGAGTCGGAACGGGAGCGGTTCTTACCGGATTTTTTGGATTGCTGCGTGGTCTGGTTCCTTCAAATTACAACCTTCTGCTTATGGCACAGATCGGAATAGCCGTCGGTCAGCCATTTCTCCTGAATGCTATTACAAAAGTGGCGTCGAGATGGTTTCCCATTGAAGAACGAGCTACAGCTTCAGGACTCGGAACCCTTTCGAGCTACATAGGCATACTTGCAGGCATGATGCTTACCCCATGGCTTGTAAATGGCTCAGGTATTTCCGGAATGCTTTACATTTATGGCATTTTTGCTCTCATTTCAGCATTTGTTTTTCTAGTATTCGTCAGGGAACGGCCACCCGTAGCTCCCTACAGCCCCGATCAGGAGGAGCGTACACTTGCCCTTGATGGATTGAAACTGATCTTTAGAAACAAAGATTTTAACTGGCTTATGTTTATCTTTTTTATCGGACTGGGAGTTTTCAATGCCGTTACTACCTGGATTGAAAACATCCTCCGCCCTCGCGGATTCACCTCAATACAGGCAGGAATGACAGGCGGACTGATAATTGGCGGTGGAATCGCGGGCGCTCTAATTCTTCCTATTTTATCTGATCATTACAGGAAAAGAACACCTTTCATTATGATTGCTCTTGCAGGTGCAACAATTAGTCTGATTGGTATTACTATTGCAACCAGCTATATATTGGTTCTTATTTCAGGAATGGCTTTTGGATTTTTTCTCCTAAGCTCCGGACCTATAGGATTCCAGTATTCTGCCGAAATAACCTATCCTGTTTCAGAGGGTACTTCAAACGGTTTTCTGTTACTTGCTGGACAGCTTTCCGGCATACTTTTAATCTTCGGGATGGATATTTTCAAGTCATCATCAACAGGATCAATGACCAGTCCACTTGTAGTATTGATTTTCGTGATGTCAGTCAGCTTTCTGAGTTCCTTAAGGCTCAGGGAATCATCGCTTATGAATGGGGGAAAACAACTTAACCGGTAATCGATTACCAGCCTTTCATTATCTTAATATTCTGTAACCAGGCAATGGCAAAGGTATTTCCATGAAAAAAGAGAACAGCAATTCAGTTTTATTTGGACTGATTTTCCTGAGTTATTTCATTTTTCAGGATCTGCCACTTTTCAGCCAGGAGTCAAAATCTGATTCTTTAAGAAATATCCGGTCACAGGAATTTCAAAAGATCGTTAATCACGACAAGGTAAACGTACAACGCTGGTGGTACGCATGGCTGGCTGGATACAGTGCAGCAACTGCAGCTCAGGGGATTGTCTGTTTTTCAGCGGACGAAAAAGCAACAAGACAGGACATGGCACTTGGTTCAGCAACTACCTTACTTGGGGCAATAGGAGTTCTGATTACCCCAATTGTTCCACGAAAATCTTCATTTCAGAATCGTGATATTCAGATCAATGATTCCGGCCAGGGGTACATTGACATTGCCAATTCTGATAAATTGCTGAAAGAAATTGCACAAAATGAAAAAGAAGGAAGATCCTGGAAGATTCATGCTGTAACAGCTGTTGTTAATATTGGCAGCGGACTCATTACATGGCTGGGCTTTAATCGCTCCATCAGGGCTGGACTTGTTAATTTTGCAATCAATTCTGTCATTACCGAGACACAGATTTGGACCCAACCGGTAAGGGCAATAAAAGATTATCAGAATTATGGCTATAGTACAACAAGCTCAATCCCTCATAATTTAAAGCCTGAAAAAAAATGGTATCTGTGCAGCTACCCAGGCGGATTTGTATTAAAACTTGATTTTTAAATCCGCGAGTAATATGGAAGATATTTGGTTTGAGATATTTGGTTTGAGATAACATCTTTATTTAATCTGGACACTCGTCCGACAAATCCGCCTGGTTCGTGCAATCAAAGGAAAAGGTTGAAGAAAAGCCTGATATTTATACTTTTTGGTATAATTTTTTGTGCTGCAACTTTTGAGCAATTATTTTACAACAAGATGCAGCTTTTCTTTCTGAAGATCGGGTGGAAGTCCCTGAGGGAAGCGTGCATATTCGGAAAACTCATCTAATGAATTTTTTTTAGGATAACGAAGTGTTGAATTACCTTCATTATGATCAACAATCGCCATCACCAAAGAGGTTACAAATAATGGGACCCCAAGAAGGAGGAAAGGTCCTGCATAATCGGTTTGTGAAATTGCACCAACAATATTTGGAATAACTCCCAGGAAACCAAATAAAGGAATATTAAGATAGGCAAAAAAGTAGAGCTTTATAGATTTTATCCTGTTTATATTCAATGAAATTAATCCGGTTCTCCCGGTGAGAATATGGATAGTATCATCCTCAAGGGCAAGAAGTTCTCCGCTGAGCATCGTAATAGTATCATTGGAGGTATCAGGAATTACGGATGCATCAACCCAGCCGCCTGTTATGCTTTTGTTTATTTGTTTCGGCGCCCTGTTATATCCTGCCGGGATCATACTATTCTGACATCCGCACAGGATCATAATGCATAAAAATACCAAGAATATATTTCTATTTTTGCCTGACATATCTACTGTTCCAGAAACTTTCTTCCATTGATGGTTCAACTTTTTTAAAATCGCTTGCAGCAATTTTCATGAATAATCCGGGGAAACCAAAGAAGAGTGCCGCTCTTTTGAGATTCTCTTCGGCAATCCATGAATCCCGCATCCACTCAAGATAATAACCTTTTGTGATGAGAAATATTTCATAATTCTCAGCTCCTTCCGGCAGATTGTAGTAAATGTCATACTCATCTCCGGGAAGCGTTACAAGCGGATTATCGGGGTTACGAAGGAGAGAATCTGCAGGATTAACTTTCCCAGGGGATACAACAATGGAAGGTTCTACCAGGATTGGTTCAATCTTCTCATCAAGTGAGACCATTGCCAGATAGTTTAGCCGCCATAATCCCCTGGTCAACCGCAGCTTTAATCTGACCTCTTTATCATTTGTTCCGGGCAGCTTAATCAAATGGACATCACCGGCAAGAGGTCCCATTTCCCCCTCCTGACCAACTTTCTCCCATTTTCCACTCACGGTCTTCATAAAGATTTCAATTCCGCCGAGTACATCCCACACCCTGTCAACTTTCCTTTCAAGTGACCTGTCACCGCTTTCTATCCTGGCCGCAAAATATCCAGCTGAATTGCCAAGATATGAAAGGCTCTGATAAAAGAGCCAGGTCGTCATCAATGATTGCCTGCAACCAATGACAAGACCAAGGTCCTTTCCCGGTATATTATCAAAAGTAACTTCAATTATTTCCCTTTCTGCCAGATTATCAGAATCAGCCAAACTGTATCTTTCTGAATTGTCCATTTCCTTTACGGCCTCCAGACAGCTACCTTCGGAAGCCTGACAAAATCTGGGAGCAAGTGACAGAGAAGATCTAAAAAAATCCCCGCGTCCGTTAGAAAATACCCGATCACATCCGGTTCGTGGCAAAACTAAAAGATTAGCATATCTAATTACATGAGTCTCAAGAGCTTCATTCTTCAGCCTTAGATGAAACTGATTGCCTGTAGTTCTGGCATGATACAACATATCAACGTCATCTTTCTCATACGCCTTCAAAACACTCGAAGAAAATCCCTCGGCCATTAATGAAGTGTCGACGCCATTAAAGCAATAAAATGTTGGGCACGACCCGAAACACGCTTTAGGATTTGATATGCAATATATAGACAAGATTACGGAAGGTACACCTACAAGGGCCAGTGTAAGGGCTTTCCCGGCTATCCCCCGGACTTTGTTCACCTCGATTAAGGCAACATTTGTTAGTGATATTCTAAATGGTATGTTCGAAGTATTGCTTTGGTTATAAAAGCTCGATCCCATCAAATCCCTGTATTTGTCATAATAAAATCCAAACCCGTAAATTGTGTCAACATTTGTATAGGTAATAAGTGAATCAAGCACATACAAGGAACCATCCTTCATATGTACTTTAACGTCCCTGGTTGTGGAATCTTTTGAGTTCAGAAAAGACGGATTGCTTAATTGACGGATTACCCGGGTTGAGCAACTTTCCGAAATAATTACCAGAATAAGGAAGGCAAAAGTGAAATTAGAAATGCTTTTGCACATTTAATTTCAGTATCAGGTTGTTATTTTTTTATAAAGGTAAGCCTGATAAAACATAAAGTCAAATTTATTTCAACAAAAATCCCGTAGTCTTACCGTCAGCCGGGATTCAAATAAAGCTGCAGGGACTAATCCGGCAGAGACCCTGCTATTAAATTTGTATAAAGATATTTTACAAAACTCAATCCAGAGCCTTTAATTACAGGGGTGGCAGAAAATAACCATTAAAAATGTCCCTGAACTGTTTCGTCAGAACATTTTCATCCAGTGGCTCTTTATTCTGTAAGAAAGATTTTCGATAGAATGAGATATTATTTTCCTTCGAATCGACAATCATTGAATAGATTGTGGAATATGCTTTAATAGGAGTTTGATAATACATACCTAAAGTCAAAATTCCTAATGCAGCTCCCTTTGCAACCTGTTTTCCATAATTTCCCTTTACTCTGGTAAAACCAGTCCCAACAGTAATCAGAGCAAACCTTGTTTCATTTGCTTCAAGAATTTTATCTATCGTCGGTGTTAGTTTAAGATTCGATATACTTTTCGTTTTGTCAGCAGAAAGGCAAAGGGATTCGATTTCCTTTTCAAGGTTTTTCTTAACTGTCGAGTCTGATAATATTATGTCACCTGTCAATGGAATTTGTCCTTTTAAGTTGCCCAGAACTTTAATAATAAGTTGCCGGGAAAGGATTGAAACACTATCATCAAGTTTACCCCGGTTAGCCTTTTCAATCTTTGAAATGTAAGAAAATGGCTCCAGTAGTTTTAAATCCTTTATCTCAACAGGATTAACGTTTGAAGTTAGAAGTTTAGTTGTTGTGCACGAAGACATTATAAAACAACTCAGGCAAAAAATTAATCTAAAATATTTCATGGGTGAAATTCTATTTTATCACATTGATGATATTTGGATTATTGTTAATTACCAGTTGTGAGAATCAATCAACTTCTGATCCAGTTTCATTTCATTTCATTATATCAATTAAAACGATTAAAGTAAATATAAATTTAAGCTATCTCTTTACTAAAGTCAAGATATGGTATGTTTATCTATAGGAATATTGCTTCCGGAGCAAAACTTGATCATTATTTTTATATAAGTTCGCAATCAAAATTGACTTTCAAATTTGACAGAAGGACTTTTTGATTACAGCCTTTGGGGATTATTTTTAGCCAGTTTCCTGGCAGCTACTGTTGTGCCTTTCAGTTCCGAAGCATTGCTTACTTTCCTGATCATTAATGGAACAGATGCCTTTACTGCTGTTTTGGTAGCCTCAGCCGGAAACTGGCTTGGTGGAATGAGCAGCTACGCAATTGGTTATTTGGGCAAATGGGAGTGGATTGAAAAATACCTGCGAATAAAACGTGAAACCATTGAAAAGTGGCATAATCGCCTGTATAAAAGAGGAGCAATCTTTGCATTTCTATGCTGGGTCCCGGCAGTAGGAGATATCTTTGCTGTTGGGCTGGGAATTTTACGCGCCAATATCCTGATCACTGCGATTGCTATGCTGGCTGGAAAATTTTTACGTTATGTGATCTGGGGCTGGCTTACCGGACTGATATTCTGATTTAAAACAGAGGCATACTCATATTAATTGCCTATCTTTTGTTTTGAAATTATTAACTAATAGATAATTATTATGGCTGGAATTTTTAAGTTCACTTTTGGTCCATGGAACATCCATGAGGGAGCGGATCCTTTTGGCCCAATAGTCAGAAAAAGTATTGAATTTTCAAGGAAACTGGAATTTTATAAAAAACTCGGGTTTGATGGTGTTCAGTTTCATGATGATGACGCAGTTCCGGATATGAATAACCTGTCGCCTCAACAGATCACTAAACAGGCGAAGGAGTTAAAGAAAGTACTGGAAAACAGCGGATTGACTGCTGAATTCGTTGCTCCCAGATTGTGGGAAGACAGTCGTACCATTGATGGAGGTTACACTTCAAATGATCCGGCTTCCAGAAAATATGCCATTGAAAGAAGTAAACGTTCGATTGATATTGCAAACACACTTGGCACAAATCTGCTGGTATTATGGCTTGCCCGCGAAGGAACTTATATCCGGGAATCAAAAGATAGCAAGGTAGCAACCGAAAGGATTATTGAGGCCATTAACCAGATGCTTGCTTATGACTCCGGGATCAGAGTTTGTATTGAACCCAAACCCAATGAACCCATGGATCATGCTTATATTCCGACCACAGGACATGCAATAGCACTGGCTCTCTTATGCCGAGATCCAAATCGGGTTGGTGTAAATATTGAAAGTGCACATGCCATACTGGCCGGTCTCGATCCTTCGGACGAGATGGGTTTTGCATTGACATTCAAAAAATTATGGACAGTTCACCTGAATGATCAGAATGGATTAAAATTTGATCAGGACAAATCATTTGGTTCTGTTGATTTGCGCCGGGCCTTTAACCAGGTGAGGATCCTCGATAAGCATAATTATGGAACCAATGGCGAATTTGTAGGGCTTGATGTCAAGGCCATGAGAACACAGAAGGACGATGTCGCCACAAAACACCTCAGTAACAGCAGGGAGATATTCCTTAGACTCCTGGAAATATCAAGGAAACTTGATGAGGACTTAATTCTTCATTGGCAGAAAGAACGCAACTACGAGGAATTGGATCTGTATATAATAAAATCGTTACTTGGAAGTTAACCAATCTTTACTGGTTCAGGTAGCCAGACCTAATTCCTTGAGACAAAACCGGTCATTGCTATAACCCTGAATTATTAGTCACGGAGAGATAAGTTATTGCTTATAATAAAAATTCCCTTCTTCCGGAATTGTCAGCCAATTCCTTTTTGCCAAAATATTAGTTGCACTTGTATAAATAAAATGATACCACCAAATAAAAAATTCTTCAAAGGCAATTTCGTCCGAATATCCTGACTTTTCATACACTTTATGCGAATAATCTGTTTGTTCATTTAGTATTTTCAATAGTTTTGGCTTGTAGTCCTTTGCGATTTCGTCAAAAAAGTTGTATAGTTGAGGTGTAAGTTTAAGAGCCGCCTTTAATATGGAGTCACCAAAAGCAGAATCATTTTTTAATCTTTCGTTTACGATAATTCTGTTTTTCCCATAAATACTCATGTAGGTAGTGTCATTGATTTTCCCATATTGATTCCCATAAATTCCAAATGGTTCAAAATCAGTATTAGCGTGTTCCATAATAGAAGCATAATAGAATTTGCCATGCCTTTCGGGACGATTTTCCTTTTTTAAATATGCTGCTTCCATTTCCATAATTTGCCAGTTATCAAGCAATACATCACTTAATATTAAGAAAGACATCGAATCAAAATTGTAATTGTCAGGTAAAAGGGTTGCCTTAAACTTCTCCTTAATAGAAGGAATTTCCTTTTCTATAGATTGAGCAATTTTTTTGGCAAGAGGCATTCCATACATGTATAGTTCATTCCCCTGTTCGTCGGACACTATAAATACCGTAGGCCTAAGTCCATTGTTATCTTTTATCATCCAACCTTTATCTATAAGCAATTGAGTTTTTTCCTTCATCAGTTCATCAGACCAACCCGCTTTTTTCTGAAATTCCTTTGGTTCAATTCTTTGATGTAACGCTACAAGAAACAGGTTAATGCTATCCTTCCTTCTGTCAAAATCAGGAAGATTATCTCCCTTTGAAATAATACTGTGTCGGTATTGGGAAGTGAAAATGTGGTTGAGTAATTCCTGTGACGATTTTTGATTATTATTACAACCTCCAGCTAACAGTATTGATAAAAATAGAAATGATTTTGTTTTCATTATCGCTTAATTCTTTTTTGAAAATTCAATTTTGCGATGTCTGCCAACGTCTGTCAGGTCACCTATTCATGCCTTATCGATTCAATTGGCTTAAGATCAGCTGCTCTTTTTGCCGGGAGGTAACCAAAGGTGATCCCAACAATTACTGAAAAGCTGAACGCGATAAAGATCGAGTAGAGGGTGAGACTGGTTTTAACCTCAGTAAAAAGCGCAATTCCCAGCGAAAGGAAAATTCCCAGGAAAACTCCTATCAGACCTCCGGTGACGCTAATTGCCATTGCTTCAGTGACAAACTGGCCCAGAATGTCGGATCTTCGTCCACCGATAGCTCTTCTGATACCTATCTCCTGTGTTCGCTCCAGCACTGAAGCAAGCATGATATTCATTATACCTATTCCGCCTACAATGAGTGAGATGGCGGCAATTGATGCCAGCAGCAGGTTGTAGATCCGACTTTCACGTTTTTCCTGCTCCATCAGCTCATAAGGAATTATAATGCTGAAATCATCATTGTTGAAATGGCGCCGTGAAATAATACTTCTGATTACAGCAGCAGATTCGATAAGCCTTTCAGAACTTTCCAGTTTAACTGTTACCTGCTTCAACTCGCTTGAAAGTATGTTCGTCTTTGGTATCCTTTTCCCGAATGTCGAAAGAGGGATGTAGACATCATTGTTAAGGTCGCGGGCAGCCAGCTCGCCGACAGTCTCTGTAAAGAGAGCTTTTGTCTGGAGTACCCCGGCAACTTCAAACCATTGGTCTCCGAGTTTGATATTTTTACCCAGTGGGTCTTCATAACTGAAAAGCTCCAGTGCAATATTTGCCCCGAGAATACATACCTTTAAATTCCTGTTATAATGATCCTGGTCTATGAATATCCCCTTCCCCATCCTGTAGTTCAGGATATTTGTAACTTCAGGAGTTACTCCGATAACTGTGGCTTTGGAGGATTTGTCCCCGTACATGGCTTCGAGCTTAGCCTCTGATTGCGGGGCTATACCTTTCACACCGGGAACAATTTCAGTTATTGCCTTTGTATCGTCAAGTGACAAACCCTGGGAAAACTTTACCCGCATCTGTTCAAGATCGGCATCTGTAAGGTCTTTATCACGGATAATGATATTGCTTACCCCAAGGTCCTGGTATTTGGCCATTGCCTGCTTTTTCGCACCTTCACCGATCGATATCATTGCAATGACGGAGGCTGTTCCGAATATGATCCCCAGCATTGTAAGAAATGACCTGAATTTATGGTCGCGAAGTCCATAGACAGCAACCCTTATATTTTCTTCGATCTGCATTGAAAGAATTTTTTACCTGGTTAAAATATTTTCCGGAAGTTCAAGAGCCATTCCCGGCTTCAGATCACCTGAAACGATGGTAGACATATTGTTTGAGGGGCCCGTCTTTACTTCGGTCTTTCTTAACTTTCCTCTCTTTCTGACATAGAGATAGAAGTGTTTATTTTCCTCGAGGAGACAGTTGTTGGGGACATACATTTCATCTTCACCTTCATAGGTGATATATTCGCAACTGACTGTCATACCAGGTTTTAACCTCAAATCAGTTTCAGATATCAAAACTTCTGTCAGGAACACATTTTTGTCGTCCCGTTTAATGCACACCTTACTTACAATGTTTATCTTTCCATGAAACGGAATAGATGGAAGAGCATCAAGTCTGACAATAACGTTCAAACCTGGTTTTATTTTACTTATATCGTTTTCCAACACAAATCCCTTTACTTTCATGGTCCGGATATCAGGGATCCTTGCGACCGGGGCACCCAGATAAACTTCATCACCGACTTTGATTGTCTGTCCTGTCCTCCAGTTCTGTTCAACCACGAAAACTCCGTCAAGCGGACTGCTGACAATCAGCTTGGCCAGGTCATTCTGTGCAGCGTTAAGCTCATTCTCTTTCTGGATTACCTTAATCCGCTGTATCCGGAAGTCGAGGCTGTCGAGTTTCGGCCTGAGTTCAAGGTTTCTTTTTATTTTGTTAAGTCTTATTTCAGCCTGACGGAATTCAAGTTCTATCACTTTCCTTATACCTGCCGATTCAAAACCTGACCTCTCCACCTCAAGCTTTTTTATATCGAATGAGGCTTGTTCATTTTTGAGCTGTGCCTTAAGTTCCTGGAGATTGTTCGTGATCTGAGCCTTAAGCTTGTTAGCTGAAGCAATTTCATTTTCAAGAGATTCTCCCCTTTCTATAATAAATTTCTGGACTGAAGAGGGATCTACTTTTATGACCGCTTCACCTTTATGTACATCTTTGCCATGGTCAGCAAGCCCGATAATCTTGAAATTGTAACCATATATAAAGTTAATCCTGGGCATGCTCAGGAAAGAAGCATTAACAGCCTGCAACTCTCCTGTTTCAATAACTGATTGACTGAATGGTCCTTTCATTACGGAATATCCGCTGCCCTGTTTCCTGTTACATGAAATTGATAACAGGAACAGAACCGTTATTAACAGATATTGTAAAAATTTATTCTTCAGGATTTCGCTGTAAATGGACATTCTTTTCATCTTCTGTTTTCCTGATGGTTTGGCTTTATCTGGATCCTGTTGTCTTATTGCTTCCATTCCCAGCCTTCTCTTTCACTTCCATATTTTTGAGGAACGGATCGGAAAGTGCTATTATATCATTCTCATCAAGGCCTTCGGTAACAATGGCAAAATCGCTGTTAATGGCACCGGTTTTAATATCGCGGCGTTTAAATCCTGACCCTGATTTTAAATAGACATATGCTATACTCTGCTCTTTGAAAAGTGATTCAAGAGGAATAAAAATTACATTGGCAATTTCATTTACAATGATCTTACAACTGACAGTAAGTCCGGGCAGGAGTGTTTTACTTTGTCCGGAGATGCTGATCTGAACAGGGAAGATCTTTATTTTTGATTTGTAGTCTTTATTCTGGGCAAGATTAGCGACCGATTCAACCTTCCCTGTGTATGCTGAATCTGAATAGGCATCAGGTCTGATTTCAACTCTCTGACCGGGGATAACCTTTGAAACATCCACTTCATTAATTTTGACTTCAGCCCTCATCTCCGAAAGATCAGGAAGCTCAATGATCTTTGATCCGGAATAAGGCTGGTCACCAACGGCCCATTTCTGGTTTGTGGTCCAGTTTTCTTCCTTGATTGTGATGCCTTTATCAGGACTCACAACAAAAAGATTATTCATGGAGGTGTTAGCATCTTTTAGAGTAGATGTCAGTTGCCTGATAGTCAGTGATTTCTGAAGGAGATCCTCTTTATGGATTATCTTCTTGTTTTCAATCTGCTCCTTTGCCCTGTTAAGTGCAATAGTAGCAGATTCGAGTTTTAGTCTTATCTCTTTTTTAGTAACCTCCGGTTCATAAATCGAAGTTTCGGAATTTATCTTTGAAATCTCCTGCGAAATGCCGGCTAACTCAAGGTCGGCTTCAAGATCTTCAATCTCAGATTTCTGTGTCGATTTCAGCTTCTCATACTCAGCCTTTGCAATTTCAAGCTGCTGTTCAGCCTGAACAATAGCTCTCCTGATCTCTGAAGGATCGAAGATCATTATAGTATCACCTTTTTCAACCTCCTCTCCGTCCTCAACTATTTTAGCTATTTTCAATGCACCGTAACGATATGAGATAGCAGGAGCTGATACGGTAATTGATTTTACAGCCTCAACAGTACCCTGCTCAGTAAGCTGCTCGATGAAGGTGCCTTTTTTTACCTTTATCACCTGGATATCAGATGCCTCCTTCGCCTTGCATGATAACAGGATTATAAATAACAGAAGAATGATTTTTCTTATCATTGGATTTAAATTCTATTTAATATTCTGGTTTTTAACTATTTCAGGTCATTTCCTTTTCTTTTTTTAATGGCGATGAGGCTGTTCGGCGGTTCGGACAGGGCAATTATTTCATCACCTTTCAGCCCACCCGTTATTATCGTATGAGAACTTCCTGATAATCCGGTCTCTACCCTTACAGGGATGAAGTTGTTTTTCCTCATTACATATACCACCCTGGCACTATCCCTTTCAAATATAGCCAGCGTTGGCACAAAGAGAGTATCCTTTGCCTCTTTTAATGTGATCTCACAATCGGCGCTCAGGCCCGGTGTCATTTTAGAATGGCAGCTGTCAATATCAATTATTACCTCATAAAACTTGACTTTTGAGTCTGAATACTTTTGGGCTGTCCGGCCCATAAGACTCTTCCTGTTTATCTTACCGGTAGTTATAAGTTTTTTTGCCGCATCGACAGCTACAAGCGCTTTCTGTCCCTTTTCTATCTTTTTAAAGTCTGCTTCCAGGACTTCAGCAGAGATCTGCATTTTGTTAAGATCAGGGAACTGAAGTACCGGAGTATTTATGAAAAGAACGCTTCCTTCCATTATTGGGCCGCCCAATGTTCCTATTCCCTGAGGTCCCAATATGGTAAATACGGGAGATTCTGTTCGCATTACTATTCCGTCCCGTTGCGCTACAATGGTCAGGGAATTAACCTGGTCTGACATTGTCTGTGCCCTTGCTTTCTCCCCCATGATTCTTGCATTCATCTGTCTGATTTCTGTGTCGCCTATTATCTTACGCGCTGCCAGTTTTTTCTCTGTCTTCTGTTTTTCAATCAGGGCTTTTCTCATTTCAAGTGTAAGCAGCTTCTGGTTCACTTCCGGGGCGAACTTCATTCGCGCCGAATCAAGCGAGGATATTTTCAACTGAGCTTCGCTGGTAGCAAGCTGGGCTTCAAGAAGAGCAATATTAAGCTGGTTGTCAGCCATAGTTTTCTTCAGCTCCGCCTCAAGGGTTTCAATGGAGTTCATCGTTTGTTGATACGTCGATTCCAACTCAGGTGCAGCAATAACACAGATTGTATCTCCCGTTTTTACAAATTCCCCGTCGCCAGCCAGCCGTACAACTGTCATCTGGCCCATCATCCTCCCAGGCGGCAGAACTGGAAAATTGACTACAGCCTGAACTGTTCCTGTGACATTTATCTTTTCGACATAATCTGATTTACTTAGCTGAAAGGTTAATACACTATTATCTCTTAGGCCTTTACAGGAAAAAAGAAAAAGCGGGATAAGCAAGTATGTAAACAAAATAACCTTCATCGAAAGATGTTTTAGATAATTCTGTTGAGTGATTCTAAAACTAACTTAGACACAAGTTAAGAGATACTTTTCTCCTTTCCAAATAATTAAAAAAAAAGAGGGACACAATGATAAAACATTGCTCCCCCTGAAATACTATAATTGTAAGTCTTTTATTTCGGCAAAAAGTTCTCCATCACCCAGAGTTCTTCCCTGGTTCCATCATTGACACTGTATGCAAAGTGCCGATTGTCAGGATGAAGCGCGAAGAATTCCATTTTGGGAACGGAGAGGTCCAGCTTCAGGGGTGGTCCCCCTTGCGCCGGAATCCTCCAGATTTCACTGATTGGTAAGAACCAACCGGTCGTATAATCGAGTGCCTGGGCAATAATGTAACGACCATCCCTGGTCCACCTCAAAACGTAATAATGTGTCAATCCGCTAAATAGTTTTCGCGGCTCCCCTCCGTTCAGGGACACGGTATATACAATACCTTTCTCCTGAAACACCGCTTCCCGACAGTCCGGCGAGAGATCCTCATAGTTATTGAGTACTTCCGTCCCGACCTTGACGCCAACCGACTCTTCACCGGTGTTAAGGTTGCGCTGTGTAATTCCTCCATTTCCCATGTATACCATGGTCTTACTGTCGGGACTGAGTCTGGGAGCCCAGCGGCCTTCTGCTAACTTTGTGATCTGGCCTGATTCAGTTTCAATCCGGAAAAGAGCATTTTCCTTTACAGTCATCCCCCACGCGAGAAGAGAACGACTGTCAGGTGCCCAACAGATATCCCAAATGTTACGAAGACGCGTGGATAGAAATCGTTCTTCCCCGGCTTCTGTGGACCTGATCGTGAGGTTGTTGTTTCCATTACCCATTGCACGACCACCCGAAACATAGAGAAGGCTTCTGCCATCGGGTGACCAGCTTGTCCTCGATGGTGGGCCGTTTAGCCTGGTACTGACTGGAGCAGGTGGCACGAGGACCTTGCCTGTTTCAAGGTCGATCTCACCAAAATAAAGGTGACCCAAAGGTGTGGTGGTTTTGTAATAAAGAGCCCCATCGGGTGAAAAACCCAGGAACTTTGAACCCTTGCCAAAGTCTTTTTTTACAAGTTCTGGTTCACCTTGTTGCTTTCCATTGATGATTTGAACTGTCCAGATGTCCCACGTTCCTGACCGGTCGCTAAGGATTAGAAGGCTTTTCCCGTCGGGGGTCCACGAAAGCAGTTCATCCTCTGCAGGATGTCCGGCCACAACTACTTCATTACGACCATCGGCTGTCATCAGGTAGACGTCGCCCTGGGGAGGGTTTCCATCATTGACTAAACTGAATGCGACAGATTGACCATCGGGTGAGAAACTCGCACTTGTCAGCATGTAAGGAGCTGATTCGATATTCTTCAGTACACGAACCGAGCTGTCAATTGCAGAGATCATTACCAGTTGGAATGTCGTGTCTTTTACTCCGCGAAGTGCAAGGATGTATTTGGCGTCAGGCGACCAGTCAAAGGGAATGCAACTAATTTCATTGTAAAGTGTGCGAAGGTCAGAACCATCCAGATTTCTGATCCTCAGTTGAGGTTTTCCCTCCGTTGTGTACCTGTCATATGCAATTTGTCTTCCATCCCGCGAAAAAACATAACCCTCCACATAGTTCTCCCTCTCACCCAAAGGTCCCTTGTTTTTGATCCGGTTTGTCTGCTCGCTGCCAACTTCGAACTGTACCAAATCTCCTGTACTTCGATCCAAATACCTTATGTACCTGCCATCGGCAGTCAATTTTCCATCAACACCGGAGGCATCTGTAAGCATCCGGCGTGTGACGAGTTCTTTCGCTCCGCCAACGTTGCCGGAACTACCAGCGGCAGCAAGCTTTGCTTTTGCCATGGCAACCACCTCGGTCTGATCAGGATAGGTACTGACCACGCGGGTAAAATATTCATTGGCTCTTTGTTTGCCCATTTTCTCATTGACTAATCCCAGGTGATACAGGGTTTTAGCAGCTATCGGGCGGTCATCATGATATTTTTTCAGAATGTCAAGGTAGAGTTCAACAGCTTTATCAAGGTTGCCTGTTACTTCTTCCTCATAAATTGCAGCTGTCAGCGATACCGATGCTTTGTTGTTCTGGGCAGAAAGAAATCCTGTCAGAACTACAAAAGCAATAATGAAAATCAGATGCTTTTTCATATTGTGAATATTTTTGATAAAGGTACCACCTGCTTGTGTTAAGCACATGAACGTCCGGTTAAGTTTGGTTAAGATCAGGTTAAGATTTACAGGAACTGAATTTATATCCTGCACCCCGTATGCCGGTAATCCAATGCGATTGCCCCGGATCATCCTCAATCTTCCTCCTAAGGTTGGCAATATGGGTATCGACTGTTCTGGGTGTAACATAGATCTTGTCACCCCAGATGCTGTGAAGAATATCATCCCTTTTGATTACTTGTCCGGCAAACTTCATCAGCATCTTCATCAGGGCAAATTCAATGGTAGTGAGCCGGACCTGTTCGCTGTTTTTTGTAAACAGGTATTTTGAAGGATCCAGCTCAAAAGGGCCAAGCTTAATTGTTGCCTCAGCAGTTGGATGGTTTCTCATCTCCGACCTGCGTAACAGGGCTTTAACCCGAGCCTGGAGCTCAAACGGGCTGAATGGTTTGGTTATATAATCATCTGCTCCCAGCTCAAGCCCCAGCACTTTGTCGAATTCCTGGCTTTTAGCCGTGAGCATGATTATCGGAGTTCCGATATCACGTCGCCTCAATTCCTTGCAGATCTCCAATCCGCTCAACTCCGGCAGCATGAGGTCGAGAATAATGATATCCAGATCCAGATCCATCGCTTTCTTAAGTCCTTCCGGTCCTGTGGCGGCATAGTCGACATGATAACCTTCAAATTTGAAATCGTCCACCAGGGCCATCCGGATATTCCGGGCATCTTCAATAATCAAAATCCTTTTCATTGTTAAGTATTTTTATTAACCGGGAGATGTACACAGAAAGTGCTTCCTTCCATGTGCTTGCTTTCCAGGGTCATATGACCTTTATGGTCTTCTATGATCTTTTGAACGATAGTCAAGCCGATCCCGCTACCCTTGATACCCAACCGCTGAGGTTCATCGCCCCGATAGAACCGGTCGAATATTTTTTCCTGATCTTTAATTGAAATGCCAATTCCATAATCCTTCACACAAAACTGCACTTCATCATCTCCGGAGCACAGGCTGATGTCAATCTGCCTGGATGTCAAGGAGAACTTTATTGCATTGTCAACCAGATTATAAAAAACCTGCAGAATTGCATTCCTGTCAGCCTTGATATTCGGTACCTTTTCAGGGTGGCTATACCTGATTTCAAAACCGGGATCCGGAAGCCTTTTCCGGGTTGATTCGAGAAATTTCACAAGGAGTTCATCAAGATCCAGATCAGTAAAATCGTATTTCTTGCGGTCATCATCTATTCTCGAAAAATCGAGAATATTATCTATCAGATGACTCAGGTGTTCACTCTCCTCCAGCATCGCCGAGTAATATTCCGACTTCCGTTCTTCCGTCCGGACCCGGTTGTGATGAAGCATTTCAGTCATCATACGGATGGAAGTGAGCGGACTTTTTAATTCATGCGATACATTGGAAATGAATTCCGATTTCAGTTTGTTAAGCCTGAGTTCAACATTTAGTGTATAAATAGTAAAAATAAAACCGAGGACCATAAGGAGCGCTATCAGGATAAGGACAAAAAGATAAATGCCGCTGCCCGCTTGCAATAATGTTGTCATGAAACCAGGTTTATTTCCACTTAGCAGTAAATTCCAATTGGGAAGATCTTCGGGAAAAGGGAAAGAAAGGAAATCGGTTTCTTCTTTAAGAACATTTGAAAAAATAAGCTTCCCGTCATCGTCCTCAATCTTTATGTTTATCGAAGAGTCCGGATTGAGTTTTTTGATCAGTTTTTCTGAAATTGATTTCAGATATACCGGGAAATCAATCACCAGGCTTTTTTGTTCGTCAGTCTCTTTATTCCACGATAAAAACATAGCTGAAAGATCAGTTGAATTAACCGGTTTACTGGCAATTTCATTTTTCCTGCCAGTAACATGATCATTCACATCCGATAATGCAATTTCCGGTGCTGTGATTAAGCGGATAAGGTAATCCGTGCGGGCTCGTTGAATATCAAGTTGCTGAAAGAGTGAATCAATCACCGGATCAGATTCAGGGATAATCTCCCTGAAAGACTGGCAAAACATGTTAAACTGATCCGAGTTGTATTCACAGGAAGGATAAAGCAGAAGCTTCAGGCATTGCCGGCAATTATTCCCAAGTTCAATATTTTCTCCCGCAGCCAGGTTGATCTTCATTATTTCCAGTCCGGCCATCAGGGCGAGCGGTATCTGTCCATTCAAAAGTAGTCCGGGGTAATCTTCCCGCATTTCATTATAAAGTATTTTAGCTTTATCAGGCTGGTTCATTTTGTTATATAATCGGGCTGAAGCCACCAGTGCCTGGATTTTTTCTGACCGATCTGCAGTTCCGTTTACAATATCCTGATAGAACCTGAGCGCTTCAGAATACTTCCGTTCGGCAAACTCCAGACGAATACCTTCTTTCAGACTGGCTTGTTTTTCTGGCTTCTCCGGCATTGTGGGAAGCTGATCAGCAGGCAGATAGAGCAACTGATGGTAAATGAGTTTTTTTGAACCACTGGAGTCTCTGACAACCATGGTAAGTATAGATGGATCTGCTACTTTATGACCGGCGAGCACCTCCTCGGAGCTATTTCTATTCATGAATCGAACAAAGCTCGAATCTATTTCACTGAAGAAAGCCTGGCTGATTATGTCAAGTCTTTTCAGGTTTTCCTTTTCGCGCAGAGCCTGGTCGTTGCGGATACCTCTATAGGCCAGATAGCCAAGTACAATACCCGGCAGCACAACAGCCAGGGTATAATAAAGTATTATTTTTCGTCTGCGTGATCCCGGTTTTACAAGTTTCATGAATACCTTTTCGCTTACTACTATCAAATTTCAGAAAAATCAGGCAGTTACGTGTTAAGAATTGGAGGAATTCTGTTAAGAATCGGACAAGGAAAAATAACCGGGTATATAAATTGAAGTTTATGACTATAATTATTTCTTGAATCCAGGTGCCTGAAACTAAAAAGGGGCACAACGATTACCCACCAGGCCCCTTGAGAATACTCTTATTATGTATCTTTTATTTCGGCAAAAAGTTCTCCATCACCCAATATTCATATATTGGGGCACTTGCGCTGCTTATGCTCTTGCCGGTTGCCACAATCCTGCTTCCGTCCGGAGACCAGCGTAACTCACTCAGCGGGTAACCTTCCGGTGCATCTCCGAGTGTGCTGAGAGTCCCATTATCCGGATTAATCAGAAAAAGCTTTTGTGGAGTAGTTGATGAGGCAGAGGTATCTCTCTCTGTGAATATGACATGATTCCCGTCCGGAGACCATGCTGTAGCGTACATCTCCATTCCTCCAATTATTTTCCCCCCTTGGGCTTGATAGAGGGTACGGATTGTGTTTTCATTCAGAGTGAATATTTTTAAACTGGATCCGTCCCTGAACATCAGACTTTCCCCTTCTGGTGCCCATGTCGCTTCAAGTATGCTGTTGGAAGATCCTAAATAATTCGTTGTTCCATTCGATACAGAGACAACCATCAGGCTGTCACCAGTACGATAGCAAATATTCTCACCGTCAGAAGATGGTAAACCCCAGACAGGCATCTTAACCCGTGGCATTACCACAGTTGGCTGTTCCCCATCAGGTTCGCAGGTGAGAACCTCCACATCTCCTTTTTCCAGGAGTCTGAAGAACATTATCTTCCCGACAGCCTGCAGCAAGTTGATGTTTATTAGCGCATTTTTAAAGGTCTCCAGTTCAACTTTCTCTCCGCCATAAACTGATTTTATCTCATTATCTTCGAGCGAGATCTCATAAATTCCTGATTTGGAGGCTTTATCAAAACCAGCAAAAAGCAAAGACCGATTCCCCGGATGCCAGGCAACATTCACTGCGTAATGACCCTGGAGTGGCAATTCCTTCTCAACTCCATATTCGTCAAGCACAAATAATTTTGGCCAGCCAATTTGACCTTTCCGCGATAGATAAGCGATCATTTCCCCGTTGGGAGATAGACGAGGGTAGGAATGATCTGTCGGATAAACAGAAATTGGAGCTATGGTGCCTCTTAAAATTCCCTTCTCCTGATCCACCCGGAAGGTGAATAGATTGCCTGGTTCAGCTCCCCCGAGCATGAGGATAGATAGTTTTCCGTTTGCTGTGAAGTCGTTGATCCTGGCGCGCCAGCCAAGATCCCGCTTGATGACAAATGGGGCTCCGAGAGTCGCACCATCCTTCATCCGTACCCCCCAAAGATCAACACTCTGATTTCTGTCACTCAAGAAAACCAGGTATCTTCCGTCCGGTGACCAGACAGGATTTTCATCGCGCCCCGGATGTTCAGTCAATTTCATTTTGCGACTACCATCAGATGTCCAGACATAGATGTCTGTATTATCTGCTTCCCCGACAAGGGAGCAGGCTACATAGGAACCATCGGGAGATATTTTTGGTTCGCTGCGAAAATCGGCTGAGTTCCCCGATACCAGGTACTGAACCTGACTATCTGAGGTAACGGTACCGATCTGTAAAGTCTGATCAGCCCCCTCAAAAAAACACAATATCTTCTTACCATCCCCTGACCAGTCAATTGGATAGATAATGTACTGTGAATTCTTTAAAAGCACCTTTGAGCTTGCTCCGCTGAGATCGCGAATATGAAGTTCCTTGCCATTGAACGAGTATGCGATTTTATCGCTTTGTGGAGACCATACAAAGGAGGACTGGCCGCCCACCCCGTTTTCAATGAACACTTTTGCCATTTCAGAGCTGAGATCAAGGATATCGATGCGCTTCGGAGAATTTCCAACATATACCACGTAAGCCATCTTCTTACCATCGGGAGAGAGGCGGACAAACGGTGAATTGATCCCGGGATAATTGAGTCTTTTAAATGTTAATTGGCTGTTTGTCCCTGTCTTCTCCTTATCTTCTTTTTCGGCAAGAGCTCCGGCTTTCAGGAGAAGGGATAGTTTCTCATTGGCCAGCCTGACTGCTTCAGTTTGCTCAGGATAACCATCAACTACTTTCCTGTAAGCTTTTTGCGCTTCTTTCACACCCAGCTTTTCATAACACAATCCGATATACAGTTGAGATTTCGCTGCATATTCCCTCTCCTTCGGATATCTTTTAATAATATCATTGAAGAGGTCAATAGCTCCATTCAGATCTCCTTTTGTTTCCATTGTAAACTTTGCCTTTTCGAAGAGAATCTTATACTCAGGCGAAGTCTGAACTCCTGTTGCTGTTAACAGGACGCCAATTAATGCAAATATTAACAAGGTCTTTTTGTGATCCATGATTCTGCCTCCTTTTAGTTAGTGAAATAATTCACTGACAATGATGCACTTTTGCATTGTTGATGTTGTCAAATAAAAGTAAACAATTGTAAAAGATTGTCGTCAACCGATAAACCGGTAACCTCCTCCATAGATTGAAATGATGTACCGGGGATGAGACGGATCTTCCTCAATTTTTTTTCTCAGTTTAAGAATATGATTATCAATAGTCCGGGTAGTGGGGTAACTTTCATAACCCCATATTTTGTCAAGCAGATCATTTCTTGACACAACCTCTCCCCTGTGGATGACAAAATATTTTAAAATATCCAATTCCAGAGAGGTCAGTTCCTGTTCTTTACCCTTACATCTGACTTTAAACCGGGTAAAATCAATTTCAATATCACCAAAGGAAAATAATCCGGTAACCGGTTTACCCTCTCTTTCAAAATGCCTTAACCTGGCTTTTATCCGGGCCAGAAGTTCCCTGATGCTGAAGGGCTTGGTTAAATAATCGTCAGCTCCTATTTCAAGACCAACAACCTTATCAATTTCTCCCCCTTTAGCCGTTAGCATTATAATTGGTATATCGATACTTTTTTGCCGGAGTTTCCGGCAAACCTCAAGACCATCCATCTCCGGCAGCATAATATCAAGAATTATGAGGTCGGGGACCTCCTCAACAGCTCTACGAAATCCTTCCACGCCATTCACTGCCCAGTCAACATCGAATCCCTCGTCAGACAGGTTGAGTTTCAATCCTTTTACCAGGTCTGATTCATCTTCAATGATCAGTATCTTTTTTCTCATTTTACATTTCTTTTTCAATGTTTGTTATAGGTAGTATTACTGAAAAGATACTGCCTTTTCCTAATTCACTTTCAACCTGAATATTACCTTTATGTGCTTCAATGGCATTTTTAACCAGGGTAAGTCCTAACCCGCTTCCTCTGGCTCCGGAGATGATATTATTACCCGACTGGTAAAATCTCTGGAAGATTTTTGGGATCTCATTTTGTGAAATACCTATACCTTTATCTGCCACTTGCAGAATAGCATTTTCTTCCTTCCTGAATAAATTTACCGTCACTTCCTTTTCCTTCGGAGAAAATTTCATGGAATTGCTCAACAAATTAACCAGGACGCTGGCAATTGCTTCTTTGTCAAAACTCGTTTCCGGAAGGTCCTGGGCAATATTGGAATGGATGACAAATCCTTTCTTCTCAAGATGATATCGATACGATTCAAGAGTATCCAGGATCACATCCTGTAAATATCCTTTTTTAAAATCAAATTCTTTTCTGCCAATTTCAATCCTTGAAAAATCAAGAACATTATTGATCAGATGTGACAGGCGCTCACTTTCCTTGGTTATTATCTCATAGCAATCATTCTTCTCTTCGTTTGTGAGATCTCCTTTTCGTTGAAGCGTCTCTCCATAGAGGCGAATTAAAGTTAGCGGCGTCTTTAGTTCGTGAGAGATGTTATTTACAAATTCTGTCTTTAAGCGTGTGGTTTCAGATTCTCGCGAAATGTCACGGGCAATCAGTACAGCCCCCAAAAGCATTAAAACCACAATAACAGTCAGAAGAACTCCATAGAAAAAAATCTCCCGTCTTGCTGCCTTCTCAAGGACTTTTATTTCAGGGTGATAAACCAGAAGTTTCCAGGGTATAGGGAACACGCGAAAAGCTAAAGTCAGAGATTCTTTTGATGTTAATTCTACTTCCCCTGTCGAGATATTCTGACCTTTTTCATCAACGATCTTAAAATCCAGCCCGGAATCTTTTGTTATATCTTCAAGGACTTTCGGTATTATCTGATTTTTTAAAAGATTAAGGTCCCAGCAAAAGCCGCGCATAAAATGTTTCCTCTGACTTAAAATTTGGCAGAGTGGCATAAGATACCAGGGAGAAGTTTTTTGCTGAAGGAATTAGCAATCGTTCCGGTACTGTTTCACCAGCCGATTGATATTGGGATAATTTCCATTTCATTTTGGGAATTATCTCTTTCTCTAAAAAATTTGCAAAAATCAGAGCTTCTTTATAATTAAAATGTTGTTTTTGTATATCTGAATAAGATTTTTGAATTTCAGGGAATTTCCCCTCCTCAATGTTCAGAATTGATTCAATTTCTGCAATATAAAAGTCATAGACAGATTCGTCAATAAGCCAGATCCCTTCCCGAATTTTCTTGTAAAGGTTGAGTAAAATCCCAAGGTAACTTTCTTCATTTTTCTTCTCCCTGGCAATCCCGGATATTTGAAACATTGCAATGATACCGTATGGATGTCCTGCCTTGTTTTGGATTTGACTGTACTTCCCTGATAGTTCATTAAATACTTTATCAGCTTCATCATATTTTTCAGATGATAAAAAGCATCGGCCCAAACCTTCTAAAGCATTTGCAATAAACTGCTTTGAAGCAGAAGATGAAGCACACTCTTTATATAGTTCAGCAGCTCGCTTGTAATCCTTTTGAGAGAATTCAAAAAACTCTGCCTTTTGAAAAAGTTGTGCAAATTGGCTGTTTTGCATCTTCGTTTCAAATTGAATCCCTAAAACATTTTCGCTTGCCGTTTCAGGGGAAACTATTTTACGATCAGAATCAAGTAAAAAAAATTGTTCCGAAGTATCTTCTGAAAATATCGAAGGACTGAAGTCACCATGGTCAGACTCTTTTGACTGGATTAAGCGAATAAAGTTTTCTGATTTTAATGCTTTTTGTTCATGGTCAAGGAGTGTGCCCTCAATGGATTTGAGAGCAGTTTCTCCTGAAATCCAAAGATTTGATTCAAGAAATTTCTTTACTGTTTCGCGCCTTTTGGAAAAAGTACTTAAGCTTAAATAACATATAATTAATAAAGGGAGAAAAATTGCAAGAAGGAAAATAACAATAATTTTCTTATGGGTAAATTTCCTGTGGGTAAATATTTTCATTCTGGTTTAAGAATTCTATTTAAATATTAATACCCTTTTGAAAAATAAAATATCTAAAATTCAACCGTCCAAATGTCAAAAAAATGTAAAAAATTGTAAATGAATGTCATGCTTATTCATTTTGTTCACTATGGGTTTAGTCTATATGTAGTTATATAAAATTAATCAAAATCAGCCAATATAGTACTTGAATAAATAAATCATATTCCGATAGTAACTCCAAATTAAAGATTCTGAAATAATATCATTAAAAATCTGAGTTTGAATTATGAAAGAATTTGAAATATCTTTACATAACTACTCCTTACTCATGATCTTAAATGAAAAACCGGGAAGAAGAAGAATTAGAAAAATTTATTAGAGATAATAAAAATGAGTTCGACGTATATCAGCCTGAACTCAATCATAATGAACATTTCTTAAATAAATTAATAAATAAATTTAAGGAAGTAATTGATATTGTGCCTTATCTGGTAAAAGTCGGCATAGCCACAATACTTATATTCATTTTATCATTTCTTTTTTGGAGGGCATATATTTGTCCTCCCCTGTCAAGTATTTCTTTTAAGTATTGGAAAGTAGAACATGATTATAAATTTCAAATTAAGCGAAGTATCCGGCTTACTTCTAATTCTATAATTAATTTAGAAGAAAAGGCTGAATTTAAATCTGAACTTCAAAAATATGATGAGACTTATAAAATTTTAAAGAAACAATTAAAAGAAAATCCTTCAGCAGATAACATTTCAAATATGCTAAGATTTTATAAAGAAAAATTATTAACAATAGAAGAAAATTCCCAAAATTATAGAAACAGGAATACACCAAATAACTAATATTATGCCAGGCTGTCTCAAAAGTCGCAGGCGGCAGGCAGGGGGCATGGGGTAAAAAACAGGAATATTTTAAATCGGATACTTAAATCTCAGCTAAAGATTAATAGAATGGACAGACGCAAATTCATGGAAAATTTGGCAGCAATCACCGTTTCCGGAGCTGCCGGTTTACATTTAAATTTTGAAGAGGGTAAAGATAAGAACCCGGAGAGTGGAAAAATCGGCATCCCGAAGCGCATTCTTGGAAAGACAGGAGTTGAAGTGACTACTTTAATCCTTGGAGGTGTTTCAGGGATGATGCAAAAACCAACGAAAGAATTTAATCCTGCCGAACTGGCAAATGCTGCGCTTGATTCAGGAATAAATTACTTCGACACTGCTGCATCTTATGGTGCAGGCCAATCGGAGCTTAATTATGGAGAAGTGCTGGCGAAAAGGAGAAATGAAGTATTTCTTGCGACAAAAACTGGTAACAGAACATATGATGGTGCTATGCGTGAAGTGGAAGAAAGTCTTAAACGGTTGCAGACAGATCACCTTGATCTTTTCCAGGTCCACGGGGTAAGTGCCAGTGAAGACATTACGTTATGGGATAAGCCGGATGGTGTGATGAAAGCCATGTACAAATTGAGAGATGAAAAGGTCACCCGATTTATTGGAGTAACGGGACATGAATCCGCCGAAGCAATGAACCATGCGATTGATACGTATCAATTTGATACGATTTTAACTACTTTTAATCCTGTATCCAGACGAAAGCCATTCAGAGAACTGGTACTTCCTAACGCACTTAAAAAAAATATGGGCATCATTGCCATGAAAGTCATGGGTGGCGGAGAGGGTGCACTCGTTTTCGGAAATCCTCCCGTAAAACCCGCAAATGGAAACTGGTATTGGGACGAAACACCTCACCAGGCTGAGGCAAATACCCTGATACGTTATGTCCTCGGTTTACCGGTATCGTGTGCTGACATTGGGATGAAATCACTTAAGGAATTGGAAATAAATGTTGCAGCAGCCAGAGATATGAAGCCGTTAAACAGAAAAGAGCAAAAAAATCTTGAGAATCTTATGATGTGAAAGTTTTTGGACTACACAATTTCATAGGTCCTATCCGTGTCATATTAAGCTTGTTCCGTCTTACACTGATCAGTTCATGATTGCCTTGCTTTTGCTGTCACTTTCCACATCGATCTTCCGGTCGAGCTTTTTAACATTCCTGCCTTTGTTGAATTTATAGGAATACATGAACTGGATATAATTTGATGCATCAAACCCTATAATATTTCTTGAATAAAAAGCAGCCGTCTCTGTCTCAGTCCTGCTTAATTTTACATGAGTTGATAATGGTAGCAACCAGACAAAACCAATACTGTGGTTCTTTAGCTGTCTTTGAATTCCGGGCCCATAAAAAGGAATGCTGTAGGTTTTGGATTGTGCATCAATATTTACTCCCTCATAACTCAAAAAAGCAAATACAGTTGTTTTCTTCTTTTTGTCAAGATTAGCATATGCAGAGCTCATTATACTGTAGGAGAAATAATCCCTTGCAGGTATGGTGATTGATTGCCCGGTGTACTCATTGAGATGACCCTTATAAATCCTTGCATTGATATTTATATACCATAACATGGCATTGATACCTCCCCCAAGCTCAAAGCCGCTAAGCAGGTTAAAGGGTTTGGTAAATGTTGTCAATGTGTTGCTGACAGGAGAATTTATAACCGAATATTCATTCCCCACCTTATTGGAAAAATATTCCTTATATACATAAGGGGAAAAATAGTTGCTTCCAAAGTTCCAGGTGTAAGTAAGTTGCAGACGATCACGATAATCCGGCTTAAGATCGGGATTCCCCTGTGAAACATTGTAATTCTGGTCTATTCTGTAATAGGGATTCATGTTGTAAATTCCGGGCCGGTTAATTCTCCGGTTATAAGTAAATTTCAAATTATGGGATGCCGAAAACTTATATTGAAGATTGACGGAGGGCAGGAAACAGGAATAATCCGGCTCACTGACCGAATCAGCCATAATATGACTGTTTTCTATCCTCAACATGGTCTGGAATCCGATCTTTTTCATATTATATGTAAATCCGCCATAAACCGAATTTCGAAGCTCGGTATATTCAAACAGATTATCCGACTCCTGATTGTCTATTTTGAAATCGTAGCTCATTTGCTGGTAATACAATTGATAACCAGTTTCAATTTTAGCAGACAATCCTAATGGCTGCACATAATTCAATTTAGTCGAATAATAGCTGCGTCCATTTAGATTTTCCTCCAACCGGGCATAGGTATTGAGAACGGAATCTGTATTATAAATATAACGGGTATTTGTAAACTCATTTCCGTCACCTGAATTAAAATTATAAAAAGTGTTTTCGGCGGTGAATTCCTGAATCGGATTTTTGAATAATTTTTTGTAAAACAGGGATACTGATGTTTCATCACTGTTAGATTGATTATTCGTAAGCGATGAAATAGTATTTAAAGGATTATTGTTTTTATACAGGAAAGTTTCACTTAACAGATCCACATTCTGATGCATCGGTTTATAGCTGATATTAAAACTAAGGTTGTTTTTATCATTCATATAATAATCGAACCCGCTGTTAATAGTCGACATTGTCACTTTAATGGCTCCATTCCCTGACAGGCTTATTGTGGAATCGATCATCGCAAAACCGCTTTCATTCGTTGAACTGATATCAAGACTCTGTGAAAAAGTCAGAGCAGTGACATAAAATGTAATCTTCCCGAGTGCATAATCAAGACTACCTGTTGCTGAGCTGGTGATCTTATTAAATGGTTTAATATTGAGACCAATATTACCATTCATTCCATATCTGGCTTCCTTTTTCAGGATGATGTTAATTACCCCATCGATATTGCCTTCGTATTTACCTGACGGATTGCTGATAATTTCAATAGTCTCGATATCGGTTGGAAGTAGTCTGGCAAGGAATTCCTTGTCTCGTTGTCTGCCATCGACCTGGATTATAAAATTGCTGCTGCCATTAAGGGTTACATTGTTCTGAAAATCGACATTAACCTGTGGTATTTTCTTCAGGAGATCATAACCATTACTGGAGGCTTTGGATACTACGGCCGGAATGGCGTAAACTGTCCGGTCAACCATTTCCTTGCCTTTAAGACGCTCAGCAACCACTGTAACCTCATTCAGGCTTGTTGTGATTTCGTTTAAAAATATGGTGTCAACTGTAATTTCTGTATCACCTGCCTCAACAACCACTTTTTTTCCGTTGGTTTTATAACCAACGAAACTCACCCTTATAAAATAATTACCTGGTTTTACCTTTTCAAGCAGATAGCCTCCGTCGGTTAAAGTAATAACTCCTGTAATCATAGTTGAATCAGGCAACTGGACCAGTCCGACAGAAGCAAACTGCACGGGTGATTTATCTTTTTCAAGGCATACTTTTCCACCGATGTTTTGAGCCTGAACAGTAACGGAGGTTATCAGCAATAACCAGACTAATATATTTCTTCATTTTATTTGTTAATCAATTCACTTTAATGCAATAACTTTCGATTCGCCGTTAATATCCATTGGCATTTGCATGCTAAAACCCGGAGCACTGATTCCCAGATTTCCAGTAATATGTGTTTTTGATTTACTTTCAACGGTTAACCCGGTACGGATATCAATCATCATGTTTGATTTACTTAAACCTTTCAGATCGTCATAGGTCACTTTAGCACCGCCCGATTCAATTGGAGCTGCATTCTCCATTGCTTTAATATTTGATTCGGCCGTTATACTTGCATTGTTGCCATTTAATCCGTCCAGATGATAAGTGGTCACTAAATATCAAGCTCATTCCGCCGGAATTCATCTGTTGGGTTATATTCCAATCCCCGCCTGTTGAAATCTCACTGGCCGGCAGACACCACGTGAACATTCCGATCATAGTTTTTAGATCATTCTCGCTGACCATACCTATTATCTGTTTTTTAACAGCAGCAGCTACCTGGTCTTCAAGGGTAATGGAACTGGTATCTTTCAGGACTATGTCGGACAACATCTTTAAATTCACAATCTCAAATGGTTTGCCTGCAAAATCCATCTTAACAAACAGGGCATTCTTACTTAATCGATTCATTACACTGGACAATACATCGGCCATTTCTGTCGATTTGATATTCCCTTCACTTAGGGAGCTGATATTAACCTCTTTCCCCATTGTGTTTGTATTGGTGATCAGGGTATCGAAATGAATTTCAGTGATCATAAAATCAGCAGTGGCATCAATCATTTTCAGCGAAAGGGTATAATTAACTTTGGAATCCGTGGTTTGTTGTACTCCGTTTATCGTTTGAGTAATAGCTTGTTCCGAAACGGATTTTAACCGGTAAACTTTGTTTTTCTCCAGGTTCATTTTCAGGTTGGCACTGTTTTGAGACATGACAGAAGCACAGTAGAGAACTGTGATACATGATAACAAGATCTTTTTCATAAAGCCGGCTTTAGATTAGAACACAAAAATAACACAGCAAAATTGGTCAAAAAATGCTTTATCGGCAAATGGATGAATTTCACGGGTGAATCACAGATATAAAGTGGATATCATCGGTTTTTCCAAAGAAAAGCCGTAAAGACAACAAAGAACCACATCATAAGATTTTCCCTGCGTGGAAAATGTAATAAATTTGTAAACCAGCACGTTTGCATCAGATAGCTGTTGAAACCAGAACTAACGCGACAAAATGGGAAAAAATCTGCTTATTGGAATTCTCCTGATGGGACTTCTTCCAAAAGGATATTCACAAGACAAGTTCATCACTCTAAAAAATGATACTGTCGCTTCAGAGTCCTTTAAAAGGCTGCGCTTCGGGATGACCGGTGGAATTGGATATCTTATCGGTAGTTCAAAAAAAGCTGAGGAAAATATGGTAAGCACCGGATTAACAAAAGGTCAGGCACGATCTTATTACAATGATATGAAATCAGGCATGTATGCCCAGGTTGACCTTGGCTGCCTGATTACCCCGAAATATGGTATTGGAATTAAATACAAATTCTTTGACACCTCCAGTAGTATCGAAGGTTTTTTTGATCCCCAGGATGGTGTCAGCCTGATCTATACCACCTACAAGGAACAGATTTATGTAAATTTTGCAGGCGCTTCGCTATTTTATCAACAATCCATTGGCAGCCAGGAATCATTTAAAATAAATTACACTTATTCCCTTGGATTAACTACCTACCGAAATGAAGCTGAGTATCTTAACGGATATTACCTGTTAACCGGTAAAAGTGTTGGGATTGACGGCAGTCTGGGGTTAGAATATTTTATCGCTCCATGGTTCTCCATCGGAACTGATTTATCAGTATTCTATTCATCGATCCGTAAGATAAAACTTTCAGATGGGTCCAATACTACTTCGATTGATCTTGAGAAAGATAATTATGAAAACCTGTCCAGATTTGATTTATCAATCGGAATCAGATTATACCTGTGGAACAAATGAAAAAAATATTGTACATCACCGGCGTATTATTCCTTATGATCACAGGAATATCCTGCAGCGATGATTTTTTATCGAAGAACAATGAGAATTTGTACTTGCTTTCTGATACGTTGTATTTAAATAATAATCAGCAGAATGTAGAAACTTCAGTGCAACTATACACGCTTACAAATTCGGACTACTCAATATTTATGCAACCCAAATGGTTGTCATTTAACTCAATGCATGGGAAATTGGCAGGCGGCAGTGCATCACTGTCTTTCAGCATATTAAAAGATTATTTGACACCCGGATATCTAACTCAGTATGGTACGATTATGCTTGACGTCAAGAACATTGGATATATCTCGTTTATTGTTGCCTATTCCAATTATGGCTCACCTGCCCTGCAATGTTCTGCTTCTTCACTCAATTTTGAATCATCAAGTTATCAGACATTTACAATAAAAAATACTTCTGAGGGTATTTTGAACTGGGAAATCACAGGAATTCCCGACTGGCTTGTAATCTCCGAAACTTGCGGATCGCTTGGTAACGGTAATACAACAACAATTATAGCGTCACTGAACTTCGATAAAATAACCGGGGCTCAGGATCTTTCGGGAACCCTGGAAATAAACAGCAACTCAACCACAGGTAGTTTTACTGTAGCGGTGAATGTCCCGGCTAAAGCAATAATTCCATCTGAGGTAAGGGAAATCAACGGGATTGTAACTGATGCCGAATTCAACCATGAATCAGGGATAATGGTCATCTGTACAAAATCACCAAACTCGCTGATTGTGTTCAATACAAACACTAATGAGTCGAATACAATTTCGTTGGCCAAAACACCTTATTGTGTCAGCCTGTCGGAGGATGGACATAAAGCAGTGATTGGCTACTCGGTAGCTTCAGTAAGCTACATTGATATAGATAATCTTGATTTTATCAATGATTTTAACATTGATTGTATTCCCTATGACATAGTTATTGGCGACAATGGCTGGTGCTATGTCACCCCAACTGCTGACCAATGGGTCTTTTTCAGGAGCCTTAATCTGAATTCAGGAGAGTTGATTACCGGCAGGAACGGGTACACAGTATATGAAAGAACCGTGATCAGGAAAGTACCTGGAAAGCCTTACCTGGTCGGCAGCCGGATGGGACTGAGTCCGACGGGTCTGCTCATTTTCAATGTTACCAGAGGGCCTGCCAGTGATTCAATCTCATATTATCATGAGGATATCGGGCCTTTCTGGATTTCAGCCGATGGTGCCAGGTTGTATTCACATGCCAAAAATGTCTATTCCCTGCCGGAATATAATGGCCTGTATAATTTCACTAAGCCTCCTGTTTATGGTCAGATAGAATCAGAACTCTTAAATATTTCGGGAGTTGAAGAATGCCAGGCCATTAACAGTACTTTTGTCTTTTCCTCATATTTTGATTACCCGACTGAATTCTCAACACTTATCGAACAATACAATACAATTAACCTCAATAAGATCAATGAATTCCATGTAACCAGGGTTTTTGTAACCATAGATGGTATCAGACATTTATATGAGACAGACCCAAAGTTTATTTTCGTAAATAAAGAAGGGTCAACCCTGTATGCCATAAAAAACCTTAAAGAAAGTATACATGAAGATTATTGGTCAATTGAGGCAATCAACCTCCGGTCAGGAAAGAATTAGGCAGATTGAAGGAAAATTGATATAATGCAGGGACAGGTAGCGACCCGTCCCTGAAATGCATCCCGGCGCGATTATAATTATCAGATATCAGGGCATGAATGTAAATTAATTTGATGAAAGAACGCAAATCGAACAGATTGAATGGATATGATTATTCGTCGGATAATTTATATTTCGTAACATCATGCGTTCAAAACCGGATTTGTTGTTTCGGTGAAATCGTTCACGATAAACCCGTAGGGACAGGTCGCGATGTTGTAGGGACAGGTCGCGATGTGTAGGGACAGGTCGCGATGTTGTAGGGACAGGTCGCGATGTAGGGACAGGTCGCGACCTGTCCCTACAACAATCAAAAATCAAATCATTATCCGAATTGATTGGCGCATATAAAACAAACGTATCAAAACAAATCCATTTATTGGAATGTAGGAACAGGTCGCGACCTGTCCCTACATTCGCATGGCAACGGTCGTTTTATGAACATATCATTCGCGATGAAAAATCTTTTAAAACAATTTCTGACTACATTTTAAATAATCCTATTAATTGGGAACAGGATAATCTTCATAATTTATGAATAACAATACCTCTTCAATAGTATCTAAAGTATGGTCATTTTGCAAGCTTGCATCGGGTAACACAACCTCCCCATAAGACAAGGTCGTTATTTCTGCAGATTATCGGGAAGTTTAGTAATTGAAGATATTTTAATATTCCTGTAAAAAACTTCCGCTCCTTCAGACTGGATCTGAATTTTGCCTTTAGTCAAAGGGATTTCTTTATCTCCCTCAGGCTGGCGTGAATTATTGAGGACCATGTTGACCACTCCATTTACAACATGATAACTTTTATTGCCAACACAATATAAATCAAGAGTGTTCCATTCTCCTTCAGGTTTTTCAGCATCTTGAAATTTAACACAACGCCGGCCCTCAGGACTGGTTGTACTAAAGGTTAATAATTCTCCATTATTGTCATAGACATAGGTACTGTCATATCCCTTCCTGACTTTAACATCTGCTGAAGCTCCGGCACATGCCCAATAATCGCCGCAATCTCCTTCCTCAATCTGAAATTCATGCGATCTCATCCAGTATCCGCCGTCCGCTCCATGAGGACCGACAGCGTCATACATTAATCCACTGTCCTTTTTGCCGTTTTTCCGGGGAGCCCATTTTAATTGTCCCCACCTGAACTGCAGCTGAAGATGATAATTTTCATATTCGCCGGTAGTTGAAATTCCGCCAAAATTTTCACCTGAGATCCTGATCACATTTTCATTATCCAGTTTTACTATGCTAAACACTTTTGCAGGATCATTATTCAGTCCTATCGGAACTGTGTCCGATTTATGCATGGTAGTATCGTATCTGGGTCCCAGGTAAGTATCCCATCCTGTCAGATCTTTGCCGTTAAACAGAGGCTGCCAGTTTGAATTTTCTGATGAACAGCTGCATACCAGTAACAGAAGCAAAACAACTTCCGATAATTGTTGTTTAAACATAATAATGTATTTTTAAGTTTTTTGAAAGATTTAAGTTAAATATTTATGCTGGTCTTTCCCGGGCATTCATGATATTCAAATGTAATGCAAAAAAACACAATATGAGATTGTTCAACGAACAAGTAAATCAAATATATTTTCTATATTTAAAAAATTTTAAAAGAAATCATTATAATAACATGATAATCTGAATTTAAATGAAGATGAAACTAACAAAAAAGATTGCAGGGATCCTGGTTATCGCTGCTGCTATCAGTTCAACCCTCAAAGCGCAGGAACGTAATGATGTAATACAGGCCTACAATGAAGGGGCGAAAGCTACGCAAACTGATACGCAGGCTGCAATTCAGGCATTTGAGAAAGTGGTAACCCTGTCCGACAAGGTTGGGGAGAGTGCTAATGACCTCAAGCAAAAAGCTATACAGGTATTGCCGGGATTATATTTTAAGGTTGCCAATGACAAACTGAAAGAAAAAAAGCCAGCTCAGGAAATAATTAAGTCTGCTAAAACTGCCGCTGCCGTTGCAGAAAAATATGGTAATGCAACAGTTAAAGAAAATGCCGGGAAGGTTATAGTGCAGGGTTATAACCTTCTGGCCACTGATTTTTTTACCCGGAAAGATTATGAGAAGGCGTTGCTTACATTTGACAGCCTCTTAACAATCAATCCCGGTTTTATTAATGCGATATACAACAAAGCTTTAATATACAGGAGTCAGAATAATTCCAATGCTTTTGAGGAAACGATTGATTCATTTCTTGGAAAGCTTGAAAGCGGAAAGGATGACGAAAGGGCAAAACAGGCATCTGCCCTGGCCCTTGAATATTTTCGTGCGGCAGGATCGAAGGCAAATCAGGCCGGGAATCTTGATGAAGCACTTGCTTTGCTGAATAAGGCTGCAAAATATGGCGACGACAAGGACCTATTCTACTACTTTGCAGATGTTTATAACAAGCAGAAGAATTTTGACAGCGGAGCAGAATATGCCCAAAAAGGTCTTGCCCTTGAAACAGGAAATGACGAAGCCAAAGCGAAATTTTACTATCAGCTTGCGGTAGCACAGGCAGGTAAAGGACAAACCGCCGAGGCGTGCGCTTCCTTTAAGAATGCCAGTTACGGAGTCTTTGCCGAAGCCTCCAAAGCTCAAAGAAAGAATCTGAAATGCCAATAATTGCTGGCTGGCAAATCTGATTGATTAATATAAGGACTGTTACTTTACGCTTCTGATCTCAAAAACGCTGCCGTCATAATCGTTCAGGAATCCCACACTAAAGCCTTCTGAAGAAAGCTGCGCTCCCGAAAGAAGCTTAACTAATTTTCCCTCCGGGGCTGTAAGGACCTGGTATTTTTTCCCCGGATCAAGACTGGTTATAAAGACTGTTCTTGATTTTTCCTTTGCTCCCTGCCTGAAAACGCCGATAATTCCTCCGTTTTTCAGATCAGTGTTGATTCTTGACCACCCATCCCATGAACCCTCCTGCGGTTCACCAAACCCCTGAAGATCCTGCCTGAAAGACATATAATCATATTTATCCTGCATACTTACCATCCAGTCAGCCCATTTCTTCACGTCCGATCTTTGCCCGGGAGTAAGTTTTCTCGGATCACCCAGCACAATCGGCAGCGTACCGATAAGTGATTTCAGGTCAAATTCAAGGTTTTTACTATCGAGCGGGAGGTTGCCAATAACCAGCGATCCGGCTGGTAAAGCCGGTGACCGCCACCAGGCCAGCTGTCTCATCCTCAGTGCCCCGGTCGGAAAAGGTTCTTCAATATTCGAAAGCCAGTTTCCCTCGGCATGTTCGACAAATGCATAATCCTGAAGCTGAAGCTTTCCGGCTGTTTCAAACGTGCAATCAATAAAGAGTTCAGGGGCTTCAGCGTGCAGCTCATCAAAGAGTTTCAGTGCATTCTGGTAAATAGCTATGAAAGATTCCTCGTGGTCGCGATGATAAGGGTGACCGGTTGAGTAGCACCCTGAAATTGCCGGATCATTAATATAGGCACTTGAAACTATGGAAAAGTCGAGTTTTGCATAAGCCAGTCCGTGCTCCTTAACGAGATTTAAAATTACGGATTTGATATAACCGCACCATTCTGTTCCCAGGCAGCTTGTAAAGAAATCCTGATTAACCGAACCTGTATGGTTATTGCCGGGATTGCCCGATGCATCCCTTACAAACCATTCAGGATGAGTTTTGTAAACTTTTGAATCCGCAGTGGCCGATCCAATGCTGATCCACAATCCGGGTTTCATTCCGAGCGACTTAATATAATCAAATATGGAGGAGAGCGACCCGGGGAATTTGTTTAAGTCGACAAGCCAGTCACCATAATTACCTCCCCATCCTTTGCCTGAGGATTTCTTTCCTGCATTGTATTGCCAGCCATCATCAATTATGAATTCCTGGATGCCGCATTCCGATGCAGCCTTTGCAACCTCCCTGACCAGAGAGTCACTGACAAAAGTCCTGAATGGATACCAGGTATTATATACAAAGAGAGGCTTTGTTCTGATAGTTGACAGTCTCGATCCAAGATGCTTTCTTACAAAGTCGTTAACGACAGTATTAACCACTTTATAGCCGTCATCGGTGTTTGAATAAATGGCCAGGAAAGTTCCCGGAGCTTCCCATTCCTCGCCGGGTTTAAGCCATTTTCTGAAAGGGAAATCCTGCCCGGGATGAGTAAGTCCAATATCGACATTTCTGTCGGCTGTATGAAATGCAGTCCTTTTTAAGACACCGGGGGCTTCGTTTCCAAGTGCTATTCCAGCCCTTAGTCGGGTGCTGTGAACTACAACCACAGGATCGTCCCAGTTCCCGATATATTGCCCAAGATGCTTCATCCTTGCATAATTGTGATAAACCCATGCCGATACATAATCGATATTCAGGTTTAGGCTTTCAACGTCAATAGCTTCAAGCCCGATATCCGACGATGAGGTGTTCCTGAATTTTATATGCTTCCTGATAACAGGTAAACCCGGGTAAGTGAGAAACGATATCCATAATTCCATGCCGCTTGCAATACCTTCGCCTTTAAGATTCAACTGTGTTCCGTCTCCTCCGTTAGCATCCTGAAACGGCTTACATGAAATTACCTTCCATCCGGCATTCCCGTCTACTTTCACACCGTTCATTAAAAACTGAAATTCCGGAGAACTGCTTCTGAGATAGTTCCTTTCGACTCCTGCGAGAAAAAGACCTGTAGTAACCAGCTTATTATCTGTACAGTTGATAATCCTTTTAACAGATCCGTTATCAATAGTTAACTCATTTCCGTTAAACTGATATACAACCTGGGACATGGAATCAGGTATTAACCCTATCACCATAAAAAGTATGAGAATTTTTTTCATGCCGATTTTGATAAAATTTGAGCCCAATCTAAAATTAAGAAGAAAATATAACACATTATGGCGAGAAGCAGAAAAATTCCTGCTCCTGACGCACATTATTTCAGATTAATTGTTGAATGTATATTAATCATAGTTTCTGACTTCTAAAATTTAAAATCATGAGAAACCTTATAATTTTATCCTTTATAACTCTGGACGGAGTAATGCAGGCTCCCGGAGGACCGGAGGAAGATACTTCCGGAGGATTCAAATATGGCGGCTGGGTAGCTCCTTTCGCAGATGATTTTTTGGGAAAAGAGATGATAGGACAGATGAACCATGACTTTGATTTATTGCTTGGCAGGAAGACGTTTGAGATATTTGCTTCCTACTGGCCTTTTCAGGATACTAAAAATAATCCTATTGCAGCAGGCATTAATAAAGCCAGGAAATATGTTGTTTCCGGATCATTGGGAAAAACTGACTGGAGTAATTCATTTTTTATTAATGCTAATGTACCGGAAGAGATCAGAAAACTTAAGGAAGCCGATGGTCCTGAAATACAGGTTCATGGGAGCGGTAATCTGATTCAAACCCTTTGGATTAACAATCTGGTTGACGAACTCTGGTTAAAGATCTTCCCTGTTGCAATCGGATCTGGCAAACGTCTGTTCGCTGATGGAAATTTCGCAGGAGGTTTTAAACTCGTTCAAAGCAGAACTTCACCCGCAGGGGTAGTTGTTGCAAATTATAAAAGATCGGGAGATGTAAAAACAGGAACGATTGGGAACTAACCCCACTTACTCTTTTTTAAGCTTTTTACCCCCCTGGGGGCATAGCCGTCAACTTAAGTCTCAATTTTAAACTAAGAATTATATTTAGCAGAAATACAATTAAATAAGTTTGAGGTGTTTAAAAAGTCTAAATCCATTAAAGATCGCGAAGGATTTACGCAAATGCCGATAGCTATCGGCACGCAAAGAGCTAATTATTAACTTTTTAACTTTGTGTCCTCTGCGCCTTTTTTGTGTGCTTTGCGCCTGCCTCCGTGCAGGGTTAAGAAAGACTTTTTCAACAATCCCAAATGTAAATTATTGCTACTCAGTTGCATACATTTTGATTCATAAGCTATCCTATCACTTAGGTTGACGGCTATGCTCTTGGGGGTTGGGGGTGAAAAAAGCAAAAAGCTATACCTACCGGATTTGTCCAGGAGGTAATGAAAAAATGTAAAAACTTCTTACCTTGGAGATTGTTAAATCCTGAGGTCATGAGAAAAATTCTTAACTTTTTATTATTAATTGCAATACTTTGTTCCTGTACACGCGAAACGCAGACCAGGAAATATCCGGCAGATATTGAAGAAAGGATCAGGCTGGTTGAGAATAACCTTGCAGGCTGGGTTCGGACAGGTGAAAATGATACCTGGAACCTGACTGACCGGATGAAAAAATATAATATTAATGGAGTCAGTATTGCCGTAATCGATAATTATCAGATTGAATGGGCAAGAGGTTATGGCTTTGCAGATGTGGCCGGAAAGCGTCCCGTAACTGAAAAGACTCTCTTTCAGGCAGCTTCCATCACCAAATCCCTGAATAGTCTGGGGGTTTTAAAGCTGGTTCAGGAAAAAAGAGTCGACCTAAACAGCGATATAAACAAATACCTTGTATCCTGGAAGTTCCCATATGACGAAAAATCAAATAACAAAGTTATCACCCTGACCAACCTTTTAAGCCATACCGCGGGTTTGACCGTTTCCGGTTTCCCCGGTTATGCAAGAGGAGAAGTTCTTCCTGGTGTACGGCAGATCCTCGATGGGCAGACACCGGCTAATACAGGACCTGTAAGATCGACGGCCGAACCCGGGAAAAGCTATATCTACTCGGGCGGAGGGATTACTATTTCACAGTTGATTGTAACAGATGTTACAAAGCAGCCGTATGATGTTTTTATGAAGGAGAATGTCCTGGATCCGCTTGGTATGACAAGCAGTTCATTTGCCCAGCCGCCTCCGGCGTCGGAGGAGAAGCTGCTTGCAACCGGATATAGGACCGATGGTCAGGAAGTTGCAGGCAAATATCATATCTACCCCGAGCAGGCTGCTGCCGGATTATGGACAAATCCGACTGACCTTTGCAGATATATTATTGATACACAGCTCTCATTCGCAGGGAAGTCGGATAAGGTGCTAACCCGCGAGATGACGAAATTAAGAATGACACCCGTTCTGGAGGATTCGGGGCTTGGCTCATTTATTAATTCAAGGGTCACCGGCTCATTTAAATATTTTAATCATAATGGAGGGAATGAAGGCTTTTGCTGTACTGCCATCGGTTGTCTGAATGAAGGAAAGGGGGTTGTTATTATGACAAATACTGATTCGTACAATTCCGCAATACTTGAAGAAATAGCAAACAGTGTTGCAACTGTATATAAATGGAAGGATTATTACCTACCGGAAATTAAGAAAGTTGTTGAAGTTGACACCTCACTCCTGGATAAATATGCAGGTAAGTATGATTTGGATGGAAGAACAATAACATTTAAAAGGAACGGGAACAGCCTATCAGTTAATGTATCCGGTGATGACTACTGGAAAGTATATTTTATCTCCGACAGTGATATCTTTGCAAGAGAGTCCAGGGGCATTATCACCTTTCAGACCGACAGGGATAACAGGGTCTCAGGGTTCGTTTCCAATGGTATGATTGCAAAAAAGACTGAATAATTCCGAAAATGGAAAAAGCAAAGGCATTTGAAGAACTCGAACGAGGGGTTCTTACGGCATTGGAGACTTATTCCAATGTTCACCGGGGCAGCGGACACTTTTCGATGGTTTCCACGCAATTATACGAGCAGACGAGGGACATTGTCCTTGAATATCTGGGGCTGAATAAGGCTAAGTACGTGGTCATCTATTGCACACCTGCAAGAGCAGCGGCCCTTAAGAGACAACTTGAACCGGAATGTTATCAGGTTCTGTCGAGTCATGACATCGGGCTCTCATTGGGTGTCAGGGCGTTAATTGTGAAAAGAAAAGCTCTGCCCGGAGGCGCTCCTTCCGAGGCTGGTGGAGGGACAACCAGGCTTGTTTCGCCTGACTGGGTAGTCTGGGCTGATGCGCCAGACAGATTCGAAGCCGGCACACCCGCAATCGTCAATATCATTTCGTTTGCCAGGGCACTAAGGATGATCAGGGATTCCGGAATTAACATTTTCCGGGATTCTCAAAGCGAAAAGCTGAGTGCAGCAGAAATCCTGTACCACGATAAACTGGATGAATTCTCCGGGCGTAAACTTCTTGATGAACTCAGACATACACTTATAGGGAGGGATGTTCTTGTCCCGACATCTGAAGGTACCATACCTTATACAAATCTGGACTATGCAGCCAGCACTCCTACATTCATTCCTGTTTGGAACGCTGTATGCCAGACATGGCGCCAGCCTGTAAAGGTGCAGCAGGAAATCATACAGGAGGTCAGGTCAATCTGTGCAGGTGTACTGGGTGCTTCACTTACAGCATATGATGTGATCTTTACTTCCAATACCACTGAAGCCATAAACCTGGTGGCCGGAAGTATGAGCCGTGAACCACGCCAGATAACCGATACCGTTGTAATCAACACCCTCCTCGAGCACACTTCAAACGACCTGCCGTGGCGGGCAATCCCCGGTTCTTCGCTGATCAGGCTGAAAGTGGATCATGAAGGTTTCGTGGATTTAAAGGAGCTGGACAATCTTCTAAGCGAATATAACGAGAAAGGTCACTACGGAAATAAACGGATCAGGCTTATGGCGGTAAGCGGTGCTTCAAATGTTCTCGGCGTATTCAATAATCTGGAAGAGATCGGCCTGATTCTTCACCGCTATGGGGCACGCTTGCTCGTGGATGCAGCACAGATGGTCGCGCACCGGCTGGTTGAAATGGAAAGATGCGGTATTGATTATCTCGTCTTCTCTGCCCATAAGGTGTACGCACCATTTGGTTCCGGAGTACTGGTAGTCAGGAAAGGCTTGCTGAACTTTAGCCCGAAAGAGCTGGAACTAATCCAATCGTCAGGAGAGGAAAACACTGTTGGTATTGCCGCTTTGGGCAAGGCACTTGTGCTTTTGCAGAGGATAGGCCTGGACCTGATCCGTGAGGAGGAACAGGTTCTGACCCGGAGGGCTTTACTGGGACTTGGTCAGATACCGGGCCTCAGGATTTTCGGCATAAAGGATCCGGACTCTCCCGGGTTCACTCAAAAAGGAGGTGTAATTGCCTTCGAAATGAAAGGGATTTTTGCAAATAAAGTGGCCAGGGAATTGGCTGAGCGCAGCGGGATAGGTGTGCGGTATGGCTGTCATTGTGCTCATCTCCTTGTAAAGCATCTGCTTAATGTACCTCCCTCCCTGGAAAAGTTTCAGAGATTAATTGCAGCCCTGTTCCATGGGGTAGTGTTTCCAGGCGTTGCCAGGATTAGTTTTGGCATCGGGAACAGTGAGGAGGATATAGATAAATTGATTAAAACTCTGGATAAAATTGCCCGTGAGCCCCGGAATCACAGGCAAAAGGATGTTCAGAAGCAGATAAATGATTTTGTCGTCACGGCAGCTCAGAGAGTTTATGATTAACCATACCTCCGGTCTGATCTGCCCTGAACCAACCACAGCCATAAAATAATAATTCCTGAACCTTTAGGTATCATCGATTGTCGTATCAAAAGACAATAATTACCTGATGATGAATTACCTTAAATCTGTAATTACAAGCCTCTGCCTGGTATTGTTTTGCATCGATACTTTAATTGCGCAAACTGAAAATGAATCTGATTCTGAAGGGATCGAAGATAATTCCTTCTTAATTGAAGAGGCATACAACCAGGAACCCGGCGTAATTCAACATATCTCAGCTTTCCAATATATGAAAGCAAATTCATGGCTGTACACATTCACCGATGAATGGCCGGTTTCAGGAATGAAACACCAGCTTTCAGCTACTATTCCCATTTTAAGTAATGCAGAAACCGGTTTAGGAGATATTTTAATAAACTATCGCTACCAGGCCATCTTTACCAACCGGTTGGCTTTTTCTCCACGATTATCTCTGACACTTCCTTCAGGCAATTATAAAAAGATGTTGGGTGCAGGAGTTCCTGGTTACCAGCTTAGCCTCCCATTTAGTTATCTGCTTTCAGGGAAAGTAGTTACCCATTATAATTTTGGCTTAACCTTTACACCGGATGCTAAAAACCCCGATGACTCCAGGTTCACTTCGATAATTTACAATTATGGTTTAAGCATAATCTTCCTTATCAGCAAGAATTTCAATCTCATGCTTGAAGCTGCCGGGAATACCGCCTTAATTAAAACAATTCAGGATACAAAAATTTCAAATTCTATACTGATTAATCCAGGATTCAGGTGTGCAATAAATTGCAAATCGGGGCTCCAGATAGTTCCGGGTCTAGCCTTACCAATAGGTCTGGGTCCCTCAAATGGAGAATCAGGTTTATTTGCCTATTTATCCTTTGAACATCCTTTGTGGACACCTAAAAACCAGGCTTCAGAATGATCCGGAAACAGTTCTTATTCTTTTGAAACTTGTGAGTTGCCGTTCGAATTTTTTAATTATGATCACCCGCCTATGAACAGGCTTTTGCTTGAATATTCGGGATCGCATGTCACGTTTACTTTGAGTTTTCGAAATCCTGCCTCATCGCCAGGGGTTGGAATATGGGTAAGATGCACTTCGCAGTCGCGAAGCCACTTCAGGGTTTCCAATGCCATCTGTGCAGCCGGATTGGATAAAGCGCTGATCGCGAGAAGTATAAGGGTCTCCTCCACATCGAGGCTGACCATTTTGCCGTTCAGTATCTCTTTCTTCAGATAGGTTACCGAGTCAATCACATTCTTCGGCAACAGGTACATATTATCAGGAAGTCCGGCCAGGTGCTTGGTAGCATTTAAAATAAGACTTGAAGAAGCATGCATTAGCGGTGAGTTTTTGCCTGTCACAATAGTACCATCACGCAACTGAACTGCGGCCCCGCAATACATCCCGGCATTGCCTTTGCCGCATTTTTCCGCATTTTTACCGGCTTCTCTTGCCGGGATCACAACTTTGCGGTCTTCAACCTTCGCCCCTACTTTATCCATTATCCTGGCTGCCCTGTTTAGAGTCTCTTTATCTACTATGCCCGTGGCATATTCCACTGCACACCTGAAATACCGCCTGATGATCTCCTGATGTGAAGCCTCAGAAATTATTTTGTCATCTACAATACCCGAGCTTGCCCTGTTTACTCCCATATCAGTGGGCGATTGATACATTGATTCTCCACCGGTTATTTTTTCAAGGATCCTTTTAAGCAGATGGAATGCTTCTATATCGCGATTATAATTTACAACCTTTAAATTGTAGGCCTTCTGATGATGTTCGTCTATTAAAACTTCATCTTTCAGATCTACGGTGGCTGCCTCATAGGCTATATTCACCTTATGGTCAATAGGCAGGTCCCAGATAGGAAATGTTTCAAATTTTGCATATCCTGCCTTAACGCCGTTTTTATATTCGTGGTAGAGATTGCAGAGGCAGGAGGCAAGTTTTCCGCTTCCCGGGCCGGGACCGGTAACAATCACAATGGGATTTGTGGTCTCTATATATTCATTTACCCCATAACCCTCATCGCTGACGATCAGGTCCACGTCTGTCGGATATCCTTTTGTCGGATAGTGTAAATACACCTTCACACCTCTGAGCTCCAGTTTGTTCTTGAATGCTCTTGCGGGTGGCTGGTTCTGGTAGCGTGTAATAACAACCGCTTTAATATCTATACCCCATTCCCTGAAATCGTCGATGGTTTTTAATGCATCTGCATCATAAGTAATTCCAAAGTCAGCCCTGATTTTTTTCCTTTCAATGGCACCTGCATGAATACACAGAATAATATCGATCTTGTCCTTCAGAAGCTGCAGAAGCCGCATCTTAACATTAGGGTCAAACCCCGGTAACACTCTTGCAGCATGGTAATCATAAAATATCTTGCCTCCGAACTCCAAATAAAGCTTATGGTTAAAGCGGTTGACTCTCTCAAGAATTGCGGAAGTCTGCTCCCTGAGGTATTTCTCATTGTCGAACCCAATGAGATTTTTATTTTCCATTATTGACTGCTTAAATATTAAAATCAGAATCCTGATCAGGACTCCAATATTAATAAAATAAAGAAGAAAGAGAAAAGATAAAAGGAAAAAGATAAAGGGGAATAAGCCCTCCTTCGGGCATGCGAGCCAACTTGAATTGAAGCTAACCTTTATACACATCTTTATATTCTGAATTTACTCTGTCGTTTTTAGTCCAAGTGGCTCTGAAAGAGCCAAATATGAATAACCCCTGGCGCAGCCAGGGGTAGATGACCACCAAACACTTCCCAGCTCTGAAGGAGCTGAATATGTAAATTAACCCCTGAACTATTCTCAACACTATGTGAAAAAAAGTAGTCAGTGTGGTGAAATTGACTTCTTTCATAGTCGCCTGAGATAATCTTTAATAACGTATGCCCTCCAGGGTTTGGGGGGTGCCCCCTCCGCTAAGCGTGATGAATGCGGAATCTCAGAGTTTAGTAAAAAAGAAATACGTATTAAAAGCAGTATTTCTTTGAAATAAAAGCAGTATTAAAAGACGTATTATAAGACATATTATAAGACGTATTTAATTAAACATTCTCAACAAAAGGAGCTTTGTTGTTGTTATTTTTTAACTAAATATTTTGGCGCGTTCCTCTAATGGTCAGGAGGTCGGATTCTCAATCCGAAAATAGCAGTTCGATTCTGCTACGCGCTATTTGTTTGCCATTCAGACAAGTAAGATGATGACAATTTTGGACCCCGGAACTAAAAAGTCGGGGTTTTATCCGGGTAATTACCAGGTTAAAGGTTTAGGAACAGAAACTCCTGATTTTAAGATATAAGGATTAGCTAATTGGTGGTTTATATATTGATTTCCGTCTATCATAAAACATGGCAGTGTCGCCAGGTTTTGTAATTCTCTATTTTTCCGATTATACGGGAAACCAAAACAAATTTTCTTTGAATTAAAGAGTTTTTTTGATGTAATTACGGCAGGGGCCAGGTCGGTATCTCCCGTAATTATCACTACAATATCAGCTTCATTGTTATGGAATATTTCCAATAATTTCACTGCGATTGAAACATCTGTTTCCTTTTCTTCATGTTTGTTTAAATGTACTTCACAGTCTTGATTTTTATACCAAACTTCCTTATTTTTAAATCTTCCCAAAATTACACTTACCCCTGTGTCTTTAAGGCACCTTATAAATGTTTTGTGTCTTGATATTTTGTCGGGATTAACAGATTGTAAATAATATTGGATCGCTGAGAAATAATAAACTTCCTCTAAGATTGCGTCATTACCAAATAAATAGAGATATGATTTATAAAGAGAATGAATATTTAACCATTTTGCATTAACCTTCAGATGATACTTAATATCTCTTATTGAATGATAAAGGTTAAACCCATCAACTAGAAACGTGACTCTTTTCATAGTCTATATAAAAAAACCCCTGGATCGTAACCCAGAGGAGGCTGAAGAATAAATTCTCCAGGGATGATTAATACAAAAGTAAAAGAGATAATATTATAATACAAATATTTTTGTGATTTTTTGTCCTTTTTTGTTCTTTTTCAGAAATAATTTAAATTACTTAACGTTTCCAGCATGTTTCCAATTTAACGAATTGTAAATTTATAAATTCCTGATAAACAACTAAACAAACCGTTTTTATAGTAGGTGCTACGCGCTACTAATTTATTTCAGGAACGGTCTCTTCTCTATTGTGTTTTTGCCTGCCTGTTAACCGGCAGCTCCCTGCCGGAATGTATATCGAAAAGCCTTGCAAAAGTTAACCTCGAAGCATTAATCAGCTCGTTATAAGGACGGTCGGTAACATCAACAAAACCGATATTATAGTTCTCTCCGTCATTGCGTCCTGTTGCCGGCTGGTCCACCCATTGAAACCAATGTGTTCCTACAATGACAGGATTTGCAGCTGCATTTTCAACATAATAACGATAAGCAACTCCCCGCTCCTCCTGGCTTATCGTCTGAGCCAATCCTGGAGCGAGTCCGCGTTCCGGCACTCCGAAATGGAATTCTCCGATAATCATTGGTAAACCCGTAAGTTCATATACTCTCTTTATGGTATTCGGATTTACCGAATAACCATAATTGTTAAAACTGAAAACCTGAAATCCCTCCGATGCTTTAATGATCTCATCAGGTGCCGATCCGCCAAACCTCAATCCCAGATTCAGATGATTAGGGTCGTGTTTTTTGATGGCAGTATTTATGATGTTTATAAATCTTGCATAAGTGTCATAGACAAAAGCTTTTCTCCGTTCAGGTGTGTCATCTGCCGCGAGATATTTCTTAAGCTCGGTTTGCATCGGGCTTACATCCCCTGTAAGAATTACATTAACAAGCTCCAGCTCCCTGTTTGGCCAGGGTGGTTCATTCCCAATAAAATATCCGAGAAGAAAAGGGTCCTCCTTCTTTGGATCACATTGCCGGGCTGCTGCCTCATCTACAATTTCTTTATAACCGGGAGCATATATGTCAGGCATTCCCATAAGTCCGGTTTCAATACCCCAACCCCGAAGTGTTGCAACATAGGCTTTCCTGTGACTGGCTCCAAGGGTAGCGTCGGACCAGTTTGCGATAGTGTTCAATCCCCAGCTGTCCATCCGCCGGATAGTGAAATCCGACCACTTCCGGTACCAGTCAGAACCAAACCGGCGGTAGAGATTCCAGGTCAGAAACGAGTAGTTCTGACCTGGTCTGACCGACCCTGTTTGATTTGCAGCCGGTATGGAGGCAGCAAGTTGTTCAACAGGTGGGAGGGATTTAAAGATGTACTCCCTTCCTTTTACCCTTGAGAATTCAGACCTCGGTCCAATACCCGTTGACCCTGTTGAGAAGAACAGGTAACCTTCAGGATCAACAAACCACCACTTGCCGTCAATTTGTTCTACACGAAAGAAGCCGGTTGCTTTTGTCTTTGACCCGATAAAACCTCCATATTTTGAAACATTGAAATTCCCCGGCTGTAGTGTGGTATCCTCCTCACTCCAGGCTTTTTCAAGGTCTTCAAGAGATTTTGCTTTCCCCGGCCATTCTGCAGGAATCCATTGCCCAAACTCGTCAACAAGCGGAACAGGCCCAAATATGGTATCCTGTGCATTCATTGTCAGATTTACATTTCTTATTTCAATTGTCGGCGACCCGATTGGAAGCCTCATCGAAACACCCAATGAATCAATATTTCTAATAGGACCAACAGCATTGGTGAATCCTATCCAGTAACCTGGCCTGGCTGTTTTACCTATTGCAGCCATATCCATACCTTTTGTGTTCCTTGTCTGAAAATGCACCAGAGGGATTGACGCACGGATCCATGGTCCCTGGAAGGGTTGAATTGTAACTCTGCGCACTCCCGAAGAATCATGTACTTTGAGATCAAACCGCTGGGTAGTGGATGACTTTAATTCTAAAGTTAAGTATCCAAATCCCGACCAGTCAGCCGGCAACTCCCGGTTTAACTCTTTAACTGACCACATTTTCTCCGACACTGGACCATCAAATTTCACAACAAATGGCTCCGTCCTCGGGATGCAACCAGTCAAAAGAAACAGAAAAAGATTTCTCAAAATTATTGTAAGGCATTTCATAATTCAGGTTTTATTACGGCCAGGTTAAAGTTACGATTTGGTTTTGAAAAGTGCAAACAAATGACAGTACCTGATCTCTTTAGGGCATAGCCGTCAACCTAACGATAAAAAGTTAGGTAAATGCATATAATAATAGGGCTTGTTCAACTATGGAAAAAGTTGAACAAATTGCCTTTGCCCATATGTTCAATGTGTTAAGTTGCAGGAAAATAACTTTAGGGCTGTTTAAAAAGTCTAAATCCATTAACCGCAAAGATTGCGAAGGATTTACGCAAAGTTCGCAAAGAGCTAATTATTAATATTTTAACTTTGCGTGCTTTGCACCTTCTTAGCGTACTTTGCGGTTAAAAAAGGCTTTTTCAACAACCCCAAACTTATTCAATTGTATATCTGCTAATTAGATAATTCTCAGTCTAAAACTGATTCTTAAGTTGACGGCTATGCTCTTTAGGGGAGCAAAAAAAGCTCAATCAGGTTGAATAAAAGATAGACGAACCCGTAAATAAAACAAAGGGAAAAGAAAATAATACTTGCTACTCCGAAAGTCAGGAGAACCCTGAAGATCATCCTTGTGCTCCCTTCATAGTCTTCTATCAACAGATCATCACTTTCCATGATTCACTGATTGTATTTAACGAAGACTAAATTAGGCCATAATAATGTAACAAAGATTAAAGTTGAATTAAGATCAGATTAAGGAGAAATTAATACTCTCATGCCAGCCTGTGTCTCAGCTATGGAAACTCTCAGGCTAATTTAGGCTTCGTAAATTTACTATTGCCTCAGGAACATATTTATGAATTGCGGATACTTTACTGCATGTTGCCACTTCATCGCAATCTCCACATGTCTCGAAGCCCCTGGCTTTCGCACAATTCCTTATTTCACATTCTTCACAATGACTAAACTTGACACCTTCTTCCCTGCATCCGGTGCAGTTGATCATTTCATATGAAAGATCGGGAGCATTAAACGCAACGCGCCATTTGTCGGCTGTGGCCTTTCTTAGTTCATCATTATTATTTATGGTCGCTACTCTTGCATCGCATGTAGCGCAGTTTAATCCGCAACAAGAAATGAGTTTTTCCATTACAATTAATTTTGAGGTAAATTATTTAAAAGAATTAAACTTACTTGTTTTCTGTTAATATTTATTGTCCGACCCGGTTCTTTTTTACTGGTAACAATTTAAGATTTTTAGTCAGTCCGTAAATTAAGAACCGCTGCGGAATCCATCTCCAGCTGCAGGGAACCTCATAAAGTCAAATTTACAAATTGTTTCCGCTATAGCCAATTAAATTTGTTTAAGCCTGGTATGGTTTTGTATAACAATACATTATGATATAATATTTTTGGGGTAAAAACCAATCCTGCCTTGGGACATACTCAGTCTGGTTATCAGAACTATAGCTCATTTTATGCTAAATATCACCTCATTGCGTCGAAAAAATTGGCAATATTCTTCTCTGCCTCCGGTTTTAAATATGAAGAGAATTCAAATAATTTCTAATAATTTAAAAACAGAAACTATGAGAAATGAGAAAAATGAAAGAGGAAGATCTCAATTGAGAAAAAGAATGAACCATTTCGCGGCAACTCTTGTGGCCATCCAGATGCTGATAACTGCAGTCATCCTGCCAGGATGTACAAAAGAGGACCATGAAAGATCATTGTCAGGCGCACATTCGTCGGATGCTGACTCATGGAAATACAGAACAAGCGAAAAGCTCTCGGTGGTTTCGGTCGATCCGGTTAACCTTTCAACTAACGTACCTGTTACTACATCATTAACCATTACCGTAAATCAGGAACTTAAAACCTGGATGAAAAGTTTTATTTCTGTTGATTTAAAAGACGGAACAACTAAAATCAGCGGAACAATTTCATTTAATGATCGAAAAGTTTCGTTCAAACCAGCGGTAAATTTAAAGCCGGGCATTGTTTACAGCACTACATTTAATTATGGAATCAAAAATGCGGACAATGACGATCATGATGGTGACAATGACGATCATGACGGTGATAAGGAGGACGACGATGATGATGCTTCTGCAACTCCCACTTATTCATGGAGTTTTACAACTGCAGGTGGTACGGTTGTTCCTCCGGTAACAGGTGATGTCACCGCTCCAACTATCAGCACTGTTGTTCCGGCAGGTAACGCATTGTCTGTTGCAGCTTCCACAAAGCTCACCGTTACCTTCAGTGAAGCGATGAACCCTTCAACGATCAACACGACGACAGTTAATCTGAAACAGGGAACCACAGCTGTTCCGGGAACAGTAGCTTATTCGAACAACGTTGCCACATTCACTCCATCAGCAGCTCTGGCAGGAGGCAAAATATATACGGCAACCGTAACAACAGGAGTAAAAGATGCAGCAGGCAACGCCCTTGCATCAAATTATACCTGGAATTTCACAACAGCTACGATAGCAACCACCGATGTGACTGCACCAACAGTCCAATCAGTGGTTCCTTTATCCAATGCCACATCAGTTGCTATAAACAGTAAAGTAACTGCAACGTTCAGTGAACCGATGAATTCAGGAACAATAACGACTGCCTCGTTTACCCTTAAACATGGGACTACCTCAGTCGCAGGAACGGTAGCTTATTCAGGTAACGTTGCCACATTTACTCCGTCAGCAGCACTGGCCGGAAGTACCGCATATACTGCAACCATAACAACGGCATCAAAGGATGCAGCGGGAAATGCTCTGGCATCCAACTATTCATGGAATTTCACGACAATAACAGTAACGGCTTCCGATGTGACTCCACCAACTGTCCAATCGGTGGTACCTTTATCTAATGCAACATCAGTTGCCCTGAACAGTAAAGTAACTGCCACATTCAATGAGGCAATGACTTCAGCGACAATAACTACTGCTACGTTTACCCTTAAACAGGGAACTACCTCGGTTTCAGGAACAGTTTCCTATTCGGGAAATGTTGCCACATTCACTCCGTCGGCGGCTCTGAGCGGCAGTAAAGTCTACACAGCCACAGTGACGACAGGTGTAAAGGATGCAGCAGGAAATGCCCTGGCAGCTACTTACACGTGGAATTTCACAACCGTAGCACCTGCGGATGTAACTCCGCCGACTGTTCAATCGGTAGTTCCTTTAAATAGTGCAACATCAGTTGCCGTCAACAGTAAAGTAACAGCTACCTTCAGTGAGCCGATGAATTCAGGCACTATAACTACTTCCACATTTACCCTGAAACAGGGAACCACTGCAGTTGCGGGAACAGTATCCTATTCGGGCAATGTTGCAACATTCACTCCATCCGCAGCTCTTGCAGGCAGCAAAGTATACACTGCAACCCTGACAACCGGAGTAAAGGATGTAGCAGGGAATGCCCTGGCTACTTATACCTGGAGCTTTACAACTGTCGCTACAACAACAGGGCTTTCTTTCGCCGCTGATGTAATTCCGGTCCTGGGACTATGCAACAACTGCCATACACACGGATGGACTACATCAAGTGTCGCTTCAACTTACTATACGAACCTGGTAAATGGCGGCTATGTTAATCCATCAGCACCTACTACCAGCAAGATCTATAGTATGCTCAACAGTGGTCATGCTTCCAGCATTTCTGCTGCTGACAGGAATAAGATACTTACCTGGATGAGTGAGGGATCAAAGAATAATTAATCGCTTAAATTTTACAGGGAAGGTGCCTTAATCCGGCACCTCCCTTTTTATAATTCCTGCTCCTGACCATGAAGAAAGATTTATAATTTCCATAAATAAAAGATACCATGATAAAAATGATAATTCAGGGAAGAGATAAAAAAAGAAGATTATACTTCACAGGTATAATTCTCCTGGCTATCAAAGCATTGGTCATAGCATTTCTTTTGACGGGCTGTGAAAAATATCTGATAACAACCGATGATTCTGCAACAGGCATATCCTTCGCAACTGATGTTGTGCCTGTTCTTGGTCTTTGTAACGGATGCCACACACATCCATGGACAACTTCACCTGTTGCCGTAACCTTTTATGCAAATCTGTTAAGCGGTGGTTACGTCAAGCCGGCATCTCCTTCAACAAGTAAAATATATGTAAAGCTTAACAGCGGCCACGGAACAACAGGTGTACCTGCTGCAAGTATCAACAAAATAATTACCTGGATGAATGAGGGATCTTTAAACAATTAGAAAGGAAATGGTTGCCGGGAATGCTCCCTGTATTCATAAATAAATGTTAAGATTCGAACAGTTCTATATGTTTTTCTGTTTATGTACCAAAGTAAAACATATAAAGCTATGAAAAAGGTTTTTTTGGTAATCGTGCTAATCTTAGCCGTGACTATGTTATGGTCGCAAGAGAAAAAAGAAGACAGGAATTTCAGAATCCCATTAATTGGAGAAACCGCTCCTTCTTTTACTGCTGAATCTACAGCCGGAACAATAAATTTTCCAGCTGACTTTGGGCGTAATTGGAAAATTTTGTTCAGCCATCCACAGGATTTTACACCTGTATGCTCTTCCGAGATACTGGAACTTGCAAATTTGCAAAGTGATTTTGATAAGCTTAACACCAAACTGGTAGTTGTTTCAACCGATCCTATTGACACTCATCGCGACTGGAAAAAAGCTCTTGAAGCCCTTGATTACAAGGGAAGAGCACCTATGAAAATTAAATTCCCGATAGTTGACGATGAAAGACTTACTGTAGCAAAAATGTATGGAATGATACATGCTCCATCGAACACTACCAGGGATGTAAGGGGAGTATTTATTATTGATCCTGATAATGTAATTCAGGCAATTTATTTCTATCCTGTTAATGTTGGCCGCAGCACGGCAGAGATTATGAGAACTGTGACAGCATTGCAAACAGCCAAAAAGAATAGTGTTCTGACACCGGCTGACTGGCAGGCAGGGAATGATGTATTCATTCCGTTTCTCCCAAAGGCCGAAGACATGAAAAATCCGGCTAAAACAAATGACATAAACCAGATAGCCTGGTTTATGACAGTTAAAAAACTAACCAAATAAGTAATAATCATTGGTTTACAATGATTAAAGCCTAAAGGAAAACATATCAATGAAAAGAAGAGATCAGTAAAGTACTGGTCTCTTCTTTTTATTGACCAACCCCCGTCTGCCTCTTTGCGTAATAAGTTTCTGATATTCGCCGTTATTATTGTCAGTCATTTAATAGTGTCCGACTAAAAGTATGAGATTCTTCGCTCCGCTCAGAATGACAAACTTTTAGGGTGGCAGGTGGCTGGAGGAGGTGGTTGCCTGTAGAGGCACCCACCTCCTCCTCTCAAAAACTCAAATAACTGTCATTGATGAATTCAGATAAAACTTTTACTTTTAACCAGATTATCCAACCCGTAAGGTGCGAAAAGTTTTAATTGCATTTTGTTTTTTTGCCACCTTCTTCAGGCCAATTACTGCCCAGACACTCACTGACAGCAACTTGCCTATTGTTATTATTAATACTGACCAGGGATTGGAAATTACAGATGATCCCAGGATACAGGCCTCAATGAAAATCATTTACAGAGGTCCGGATTTAAGAAATTATTTAACCGACCAGAATAATCCCTCCTTACCTTAACTATAACGGAAGGATCAAAATCGAGATAAGAGGTTCTTCTTCACAGGCAAGACCAAAGAAACAATACGGATTCACAACTTTAAAAGCCGACAATGTCACTGACGATAATGTAAGCCTTCTGGATATGCCATCTGAAAATGACTGGATACTTAACGGTATGATATTCGATCCTGCATTAATTCGTGATTACCTTTCATATAACCTGTCCAGGCAAATTGGGGAATATGCCTCCAGAACTGTATATTGTGAAGTGGTTATCAACAATTTATATAAAGGTCTTTATGTTCTCCAGGAAAAAATCAAAGCTGACGATAACAGGGTTGATGTCGTCAAAATCGGAGAGAATGATATTTTTTCCCCGGAGGTTACCGGAGGATATATTACAAAAGCCGACAAAACAACAGGCGGCGATCCGGTTGCATGGACAATGTATTCCTGGGTCGCGACGCCTGTTACCTACATCCATGTCCTGCCAAAACCTGAAAATGTTCAGTCCCAGCAGAACAATTATATCCGCAGCCAGTTTGAAAGACTGGAAGCCACAGCTTTTAACAGCGATGCTTCAATAGATTTTGGTTTCCCTTCCGTTATCGATATTCCATCATTCATTGATAATATAATTATTAACGAACTGGGTTCAAATGCCGATGCATATACATACAGTGCCTTCTTCCATAAGGACCGGGATGCAAAATTAAGAGCAGGACCAATATGGGATATGGACCTGACATTCGGGAACGACCTCTTTTTCTGGGGATACGACAGGAGCCACCCTGATGTCTGGCAATTCTCGACAGGTGATAATGACGGATCAAGGTTTTGGAAAGACCTCTTCCAGAACGCGACTTTCAGGTGTTATCTTGCAAAAAGATGGAACGAACTGACAAGGCCGGGGCAACCATTGAATCAACTTAGCATTGAAGCTTTCATTGATAAAACTGTCTCATTAATCCGTGATGCCGCAAGAAGAGATTATACAGCCTGGGGAACCACAGCTGATTTCCAGCAGCAGATATCGAATATTAAAACTTTCATTGCCACAAGGATATCATGGCTTACAAGTAACCTCGGATCATTTACTGATTGCAGTAATGTACCGGTTCCTCCCCTGGTAATTACAAAAATCAACTACCATCCGGCTGCTTCTGCTGAGTTTCCGGAACCTAAAGACCTTGAGTTTATTGAGATCACCAATAATGGAGATCAGATCGTAAACCTGACAGGAATTTATTTCAGCGGTACAGGATTTGTATATCAGTTTCCTGTCAATTCGATTATGAACCCCCGCTCTTCCATCATTCTGGCAAGTAATATAGCGGCTTTTCGTGCAAAGTACAACCTCGCCCCTTTCGCCAGGTTCTCGAGGCAGTTATCGGATAAGAGTGAAAGTCTCATATTGGTGGATGCTTTCGGTAATGTAATTGATAATGTCACTTATAATGACACAATTCCCTGGCCTGATGCCGACGGAAACGGGACCTATCTGTCGCTTACTGATCCTTCCTTTGATAACAGCCTTCCTGAAAACTGGATCGCTTCAAACGACGTTATAGTATCAGACTGGAATACGCCTGGCGATCCAGGCCTGCTGTTCTATCCAAATCCTGTAAATGACATCCTTAAAATCCGGTCAGGATCGGAAATAAATTTAATCAGGTTGTATGACATCTATGGTCACCTGTTAGTGACACTTCAGGCAGGCAGCGAAAACTGTGAGATCAATATGCGCTCCTGGCCAAAAGGGATGTACATAATAAAGGTTACGACTTTGTTTAAGACTTATACAGAGAAGATAATCAAAGACTAACCCCAATGAATTCCTTTTTTAGTTATACGAAGTTTCAATAACCTGCCTGGCGGCAGGCATGGAAGATACCTCTGTGGACCTCGGTGATCCTCTGTGGATCTCAGTATAAGTTCTTACAATTCGCTATTGATTCAGATCAACCCCATCGCTTTCAACCATTTTATACACAGATCAGGCCATGAAGATTCCGTACCTCCATTTGGTGACAACCCGTATCCGTGGCCTCCTTTTTGAAAGACGTGGAGCTCAACAGGTATTTTATTCTTCTGCAGACCACTGAAATACCTTATGCTGTTCATGACAGGCACCGCATTATCGTCGGCAGAATGTACAAGAAATGCGGGTGGAGTCTCCTTTGTTATCTGCAATTCGTTAGAAAAACGTTTTACCTGGGATTCGTCAGGTCTGAGCCCGATAAGGTTATTTCTGGTACCTCTGTGAGTTATAGTGGAATCGAAGGAAACAACAGGGTATATTAACAACGAAAAATCAGGACGTGCACTTGTATTGTCCTTAACCTGGTAAACCGTTTCATTATAATGCGTTGATAGGGTTGAGGCTAGATGTCCGCCTGCCGAGAAACCAATAACACCAATTTTCCCTGGATTTATTTTCCAATCCACGGCATTCCTTCGTATGATTCTCATGGCTTCCTGGGCATCCTGTAAAGGGCCAACCGATTTATCAGTCATTATTCTGTCGGATGGAAGCCTGTATTTCAGGATTATTCCTGCTATCCCATTATCGTTAAGCCATTTTGCAATTGCATTTCCCTCATGGTCAAAGGCCAGTGCTCCATATCCTCCGCCCGGACATATCAGGACGGCAGCACCGTTTGCATTGTCGCCGGAAGGAAGAAAGATCGTCAGATCCGGATTTGTGACTCTTTCACAGCGGATGGTGCGACCTGCTTCATTTGTGATCTTCTCGACATACCCGGCATCTGTTTTAGATCCCGGAATACCATCAGGCCAGAGCTTTAACGTAATTGGTTGTGCAATAATATTGATAGTCATGAAATTAAGGCAAATGATCAGGGCGATTGAAATTCTTTTCTTCATTTTTATAAGAAATTAGATTTATACTGTCAGACCATTTCATTACTCGCCATTTTCCCATGGTACCAGCTTAGTCCTGTAGAAATCAATATTCATTGCTTTAAAGCGTTCACCCTGTTTTGCCAGCCTGAGTTTGTACTCGTTCCAGTTTCTTCCGGAAGCAGGTGTCCATCCTATTTCAGCAATGCCGGGGAGCCTGGGGAAAACCATATATTCTATTTCATCCATATTGGTCAGGGTCTCTGTCCAGAGGGGAGCTTCAACCCCGATTATGTTTTCCTTACTGACTCCTTTGGTCAGTGTTGCAGGGTCCCAGATATAGGAACTGTCTACTTCAAGATAACCTGCCCAATGCAAGCCCAGTTTTGTCTTCGAATCATACTGCATGTCTATATAAGCTTTTGAAGCCGGCGACATTAAAATCTTTGCCCCCTGTTTAACTGCAAGATTGGCATTTTTTACATTTGACCAATGCTGTGCTACAGTATTAGGCTTTAAGGTTGCAAGTGCGATCTCATCCCATCCCAGAACCTTTTTCCCATGTGCTGTGACAATATCCTGAGCTTTATTAATGAAAGGAATATAATCTTCAGTTTTTGTAACATGCGATTCATCTCCGCCTATATGGATATACGGGCCGGGAGTAATAGCGGCAAGTTCCCTTACTACATCGTCAATAAATTTATAGGTTATATCTTTAGTTGTACATAACGTGCTGAATCCCACTTTGGTCCCTGTATAGAGCTCAGTTGCTTTTCCGTTGCAGTTCAGTTCGGCATAAGATGCCAGAGCTGCATTTGTATGTCCGGGCATATCGATTTCAGGTACAATGGTAATGTAACGTGCCATTGCATATTTTACAATTTCAGAATATTGATCCTGAGTATAAAAGCCCCCCTTACCGCCGCCGACCTGTGTGCTTCCTCCATGTTCTGTAAGGTTTGGCCATGACTTGATCTCTATTCTCCAGCCCTGGTCATCCGAAAGGTGCAAATGAAGTACATTCATTTTATACAGGGTAAGAAAATCAACAAAACGTTTTACATCTTCAACCTTAAAGAAATGACGCGCAACATCAAGCATTGCACCACGATAGGAATATGACGGGAAATCAATAATCGTTCCGGTAGGAATTTCCCATGGTCCTGGCTGAACAGAATTCATCTCCACCTTTGCGGGCAGAAGCTGACGGATAGTTTGAATGCCGCGGAAGATTCCCTCAGGATCAGTGGCAGTAAGAGTTACAAGTTTTTTAGTAATTGTAAGTTCATATCCTTCCTTGCCTGCCTCCTTTAAAGTAACAGGCGACAGTGATAAGTAGATATCAGCTTTTGGAGGTTTGGAAACACTCTTTACATCAACCTCAAATCCGGTCGATTCCCTTAACCTGACAGCCAGGAACCTGGCTATCGGGATCAGCTCATCCGATCCGTTCTGAACATAAATATCAGCGTCTGGTTTTAGTGTGAAAATCCCCCCTGTTGCGGTAACTGTCACAGGTTTGGGTATAATTGCTGCCTTTTTAAGGTCAGACACTGTCTTTGCGGCAAACGTAGTCTGGCCCGCCGTTAAGGAAAATAAAACTAAAAGTAATACAAGGGATTTCAGGTTTTTGTTATGCATGGCTTTATCAATTATTTATTGTAAGGATAAAGATATATTTTTAATTGAATAGCGCGAATGATATCGAACCAATGCACCTCCTTAACTGTTATTTTTTATTAAGAACATTGATAAAATGGTCAATTACAAAAGATTATCAGAAATTGAAATTGAACGTGATCCCTTCATTCAGTTTGACCTGTGGTACAGGGAAAGGCTGGAATCAGGAATTGAAATACCCAATGCGGTAAGTCTTGCCACTTCAACTCCAAACGGAAAGGTTTCAGTCAGGACCATATTGCTTAAGGGATATGATGATCAGGGATTTGCATTCTTCACTAATTATAACAGCAGAAAAGCCTCAGATCTGTTATCCAACCACCGGGCAGCCATGCTCTTTTACTGGCCTGAATCGGGCCGTCAGGTACGCATAGAAGGAGTGACAATCAGAATCCCGGAAGAGGAATCGGATGAATACTTTAAAACCCGGCCGCGTGAAAGCCAGATTGCAGCATGGGCAAGTGACCAGAGTTCCGTAATTCCTGACCGGCAATACCTTGAAAGAGAGTTCGAATCGTATAAGGCTATCTTTTCAGAAAAAGAGGTGGAACGGCCTGAATACTGGGGTGGCTTCAGGCTTATTCCAACGTGGTTCGAATTCTGGCAGGAAAGGGCTTTCAGGCTGCACGACCGGCTGACCTACACCAAGAAAGAAAACAAGTGGATCATTCAAAGACTTGCCCCCTGAAACTGGTTCCGGTGCGTCGTTATTTCTGTACCGGATTATCAGCCTTGTCCTGGAATTCCTTCTGTAACTGCTCGATAGTGTTGTTTGTTTTCAGATATTTAACAAGCTCTGCAAGCTGACCGGCATCTTTTGCTATAAGGAGTTCACCCAGCCTCTTGTTCGGTTCTGCCACATCGCTTGCGAAATGATTCGGATATCTTGCATACCACCAGATACCTGTATAACCATGACGCATCTGTTTCAGTTTTCCCTGGTCGAGACCTGATTGACTTTTGATAGCCTGAAGGTCAACAAGGTCGGGCCTGATGACAGACATCATTGAGGTTTCCTCCTCCCCTGCGTGACCGTCGAGCTTTGCCTTTTTCAGTGAATTGATTTCCTTGTCAAGTGCCTGATCAGAGCCCGGCTGGAACAAAACCACAATGTAATCTTTCCTGGAAGCAAGCTGCGACTGGCAGAAAAATTCCAGAAAGCTTGTGTTGCCTCCATGTCCGTTCATCAGAACGATCTTCTTCAGACCATTTCTTGAAAGTTCACCGCATGTCTCTTCAAGCATTTTCCAAATCAGTTCATTACTGTAAGCCATTGCACCCGGCTGATGCCTGGCTTCAAAAATCTGTCCGAAATAATATGGAGGAAATACGACAGCGTACTCCTTCTTTGCAGCTTCGAATGCTGTCTCCCTCGATTCAAAAAGATCGGTGCCAAGAGGGAGATGAGGACCGTGCTTCTCAATGATCCCGAGGGGAATGATGCAGACTCCGCCGGCAAGCCCGACTGCTTTAACAAACTTCGGTGATGTAATTTCTTCCATTTTGAATGGCAGTTCATTCTGAACAGCCTGCTGTGCTGACAGAATGCATGTAATGAATAACGCTGTCAGGGAAAATTGTAGTCGCTTCATAATGAATTGATTTAAGTGAGTGTTAGTGTAAATGGTCTATTTTTGATTTTTATGTTTTAAAAGAATTATAAAGAATCTGAAATACCGGAGTCCTGAAAGAAATAGCGCCAGGCCTATCCCCAGGTAGAGTATGGAAAGATAGTTCTTAGGCACTCCTGAATGCCTGAGTGTTATACCCATTATAACCATCACCAGTACTATGATGTAACTTCTCCCTGTCATAAAGGAGAAAACGCATTTCTTCTCAGTCAGAGGCATTAGTCTGTTCAGGTTTTTGTTTGCAATTTTAAGGAAACCAAAATGATGTATCGGCATAGCCATTAAAGCTCCGGCTGAGTAAAAAACCATCTTTCCATGGAAGGCTGACAACCACGTAACAGCAAATCTGACAAGCATCGCTCCTACCCCGCACCACATTAGTCCGGCCAGGAAAACCAGGACTTTCTTATCGACAACAGGCTTAAAATTGCTGATTTTCATGAAAATTATTCAATGTTGGCCAGCCGGTAGGGTTTTATTTCATACTTCTCCCATACCCCGTAGACGATATACGGTTCCTGCTTCAGTCTTGCATCAAGGGCTGCCCTGTCGGGAAATTCATAAACTATCATGGAACCGATCATCCTGCTTTCATTGTCCAATATAGCACCTCCCAGAAGGAATTCTCCCTTTTTTTTAAGATTTGCGATCTTTTCAAGATGTTCCGGACGGGCTTTCATCCTTCTGTCAAGTGCTCCGGGATCCGTGCCGTCATAAGCCACTAATAAGAACTGCATGTTTTTAATATTAAGTTGAAAAGAAACTCATCAAATTTAACCAATTATTGTAAAGATATACCGGGTAAATTGCACATATACTATTTGAGGGCATTTGTGTATATTTGTTATACTCATCCTGCCATGGCTTTATCATAAGTAGATCGTTTGTTATTCGCCCCTAAATCCCCTAAAGGGGACTTATTGATTAACAAAAACTTATGGAACTCCTTTAAGAACCTCAGGCAGGCCTATGGAGTAAGTGTAACTTAATAGCAATAAAGTTTAAGCAGATGCTTACTTTCAAATCATTAATTAATCCAATCCGGTTCTTCAAAGATCTTAAAAGAAGGGAACACAAACCTTCGCTCGGAGCACTCGACATCCTTAAATATATAGGTCCCGGATTGCTTGTTACGGTTGGTTTTACAGATCCCGGGAACTGGGCTGCAAATATTGCATCGGGGTCGGGTTACGGTTATACGCTTCTCTGGATAGTTTCACTCTCCACAATAATGCTGATAATTCTTCAGCATAATGTGGCCCATCTCGGAATAGCAACAGGGCTGTGTCTGTCAGAAGCTGCATCAATATATATGAGTCCCCGGGTCTCGAAACCGATCCTGATTTTTGCGGTCTTAGCATCTGTGGCAACATCTCTGGCAGAGATACTCGGAGGTTCGATTGCACTGAATATGCTTTTTGACATTCCTTTAAGAGCCGGAGCAATCCTTGTAACTCTTTTTGTAATTATTTTACTGTTCTCTCATTCTTACAGGAAGATTGAAAAGTGGATAATCGGATTTGTTTCCCTGATCGGACTATCATTTCTTTATGAAATATTCCTTATCGATGTCGATTGGGCAAAAGCAGGTGTTTCGTGGGTCAAACCATCAATGCCGGATGGTTCCATTCTGCTTCTGATGAGTATCCTGGGTGCTATTGTAATGCCTCATAATCTGTTCCTTCACTCTGAAATAATTCAGAGCCGTCAGTGGAATCTTCAGGATGAGAAAGTAATAAAGAAACAGCTGAGATACGAATTTGCAGATACCCTGTTTTCCATGGTAGTGGGTTGGGCAATAAACAGTGCCATGATAATTCTGGCTGCTGCAACTTTCTTCAATAAAAACATTAAAGTAACAGAGCTCAATCAGGCAGAAAGCTTGCTTACTCCACTGCTGGGATCAAATGCGGGTGCGGTTTTTGCAGCTGCACTTCTTCTCTCGGGCGTTGCCTCATCAATAACCTCAGCAATGGCGGGTGGCTCGATAGTTTCAGGAATGTATCATGAACCATATGATATCAGGGACAGCCATACACGTAAAGGAGTTCTCCTTTCTCTTCTGGGAGCCCTTGTGATTATTTTTTTTATTGGAGACCCTTTCAAAGGGCTGATACTGTCGCAGGTATTCCTCAGCATTCAGCTTCCCTTCACAGTTGCAATACAGGTTTGGCTGACATCTTCAAAAAAGGTAATGGGCAAATATGCAAACGGTATGACTCTCAAAACATTTTTATTAGTAATTGCAGCTATTGTTACCTATCTTAACATCCGGTTATTACTCGATTTTCTGACACACTAAAATAATCCGGAGACAGATGTCTGAAGCCAGATATAGAACAGGTATCGTACTGAGCGGAGGGGGCGCCAGAGGATTTGCCCATGTTGGTGTTTTGCAGGCTTTGAACGAAGCCGGGATTTTTCCTGATGTGATTTCAGGTACCAGTGCCGGGGCCCTTTTTGGTGTTTTATATGCTGATGGCTATTCTCCAAAGGAGATAATGACACTGATGAATTCGAACAGCAGGTTTCATTATATCAGGCCAACAGTTTCGAAGGAAGGATTGCTTCAAATTTCGGGGATTGAACGTATTTTAAAAGAGAGCCTTCGTGCAAAAAAGTTCGAAGACCTTAAAATTCCACTATATGTTACAGCTACGGATCTGAATAACGGTAAACCTGAATATTTTAGTGAGGGTGACCTTTTAAAACCTGTCCTTGCGTCGGCAAGCATCCCTGTTCTTTTTAAACCGGTTGTTATAAATAAAATTGTTTATGTTGATGGTGGGGTGCTCGATAACCTGCCAATAAAACCTCTGGAGAACAATTGCAATTTCATAGCAGGTTCATTCGTAAATCCGACGGGCTATGAAGAAACGGTTAACAGTCTTGTGCAGATCGCAGAAAGGTCATTTATGCTGAGCATGTCGCGTGAAGTAATTGAAAAAGCAAAGAAGTTTGATCTGTTTATTGCTCCAATCGAGCTGAAGGATTATAAGATCCTTGATCCTGAAAAAGCAGTCGAGGTCTATAATATCGGATATAACGCCACAGTCGAAAAACTTAAGACTATCAATATCAGGAAGATATTTGCTATAAAGTAGAACACACCCTGGCACCCGGAGACCCCCTGCCCCCCACCACAAATCTCCCCTGCAGGCTGGCCCCTTCGCTAAAATCCCGCCACTGGCGGGATTTTTAACGCTCGGTCCCCTTAAGGGGGTTCGGAACTCAGTGGATTTCAGATCGTTATCTCTTAATGTTATTTCGAGGCACTTTTTAACCCCCCCTCCGGGGGGCTTGGGGGGAGATTTTTTCGGCAGAAATCTACGCTCTGATCATCGAATACAACTTCTTGATCTCTGCCTCCCAAAGTGAATCCTCCGGAGTTTCAAGGATCAGCGGCATATCATCGAACCGCTTGTCATTTACAAGAATTTCAAAAGCTTCATCGCCAAGGAAACCGGTTCCGATACTTTCATGCCGGTCAACCCTGGTCCCGAGCTCTTTTTTGCTGTCGTTCAGATGGATCCCTTTAAGATACTCAAGACCAATGATTTCTTCAAACTTCCTGAACGTCTCATTATATCCTGAAAGTGACTTTACATCATACCCTGATGTAAATGCATGACAGGTATCAATGCAAACTCCCACCCTTGACTTGTCTTCAACTTTATCAATGATAAACTTCAGTTCCTCAAAGGTGTGCCCCATATTAGTACCCTGACCGGCTGTATTCTCAATTACGGCAATAACACCTTTTGTTTTTTCATGGGCGAGATTGATCGACTCCGCAATTCTTGAAAGACACTCTTCAACACTTATTGTATTAAGATGGCTTCCGGGATGAAAATTAAGCCTGTCAAGACCCAGAAGCTCGCACCGTTTCATCTCATCAAAAAATGAGGCTCTTGATTTACCAAGCTGTTCCGCGACGGGGTGGCCCAGGTTAATGAGGTAACTGTCGTGAGGCAGGATTTGAAATGGCTTATAATCAAGCTTTTCGCAGTTATTCCTGAATTCAGAAATGCTTGTATTAGAAAGAGGATTGGCAAACCATTGCCGCTGATTTTTCGTAAACAGGGCAAATGCTTTTGCGCCAATGGCATTTGCATTCAGAGGGGCATTCTGCACTCCTCCTTCTGCGCTGACGTGTGCACCGATGTACTTCATAACTTAAAAATTAAAGTTCTTTATACACTTAAACAATCTAATCCCTTAGACGGCACACCCAACGACAAATTTTTTCTTTCGCGCTCCCTGCCCCATGCCCCCTGCTGCATGCCCTGTGCCCTGTGCCCTGCGCTCTGTGCTCTGAGCTCTGAGCTCTGAGCTCTGCGCCCTCAATATTGCCCCGATCCGTCCCAGCAATGTGTACACAGCTTTTCCTTCGGCAGTCCGATTGCCTTTACGAGGTCATCGAGACGCTGGTAAATAAGACTGTCGAGGCCAAGGGTTTCAGCAATTTTAGCTATCATTTTACTATGCTTATCCGAGTCGGGATCTGAATACTCACTGAAGTCCTCAATCTTCCCTTCAAGCTGAAATATTGCCTTCTGTCCGGCAAGTTCCATCGGAGATCTGGACTGAGAGAAATTAAGGAATTCACAAGGGAACAAAAGGGGCGGACAGGCTATTCTCATATGCACCTCTGAAGCCCCTGCGTTATGCAGGTCAATAGTATTGTCCTTCAATTGTGTTCCCCTTACAATGCTATCGTCGAGGAACACCATCCTTTTACCTTCAATGATGGCCTTGTTCGGGATAAGCTTCATTTTGGCAACAAGATCTCTCTGAACCTGGTCCTGAGGCATAAAGCTTCTTGGCCAGGTGGGGGTGTATTTTGAGTATGCTCTTTTATATGGAATTCCCTTTTCATTTCCGTAACCAATACCATGTCCGACACCTGAATCAGGAATACCACAGACAAAGTCGACTTCGACATCATCCCTCCTCGCAAGTGCAGCGCCGCACCTGTACCTGCATTCTTCAACATTTATACCTTCATAATATGATGGCGGGTAACCATAATAAACCCATAGAAAAGCACAGATCTGCATTTTCTCTCCCGGTTTGCGTATTTGGGTAAATCCATCAGCGGTGATCAGCACAATTTCACCCGGACCCAGATAATAATCAATTGTATAGCCTGTATTGGGAAAAGACGATGATTCAACTGCAACGGCATATGACCCCTCCTTCTTTCCGATCACAACCGGCGTCCGCCCGAATTTATCACGGGCAGCAATTATTCCTTTTTCCGTAAGAATAAGAAGTGAGCAGGATCCTCTCAGGTTATCAAATACATTTTCGATGCCCGAAACAAAACTCTCCTTTTCACAGATGAGATTGGCAATTACCTCGGTCGGATTAATATTTCCTTCAAAATTCTCCGTAAAATGATTCTTATTTTTAAGGAATCTGTTTTCGAGCTCCTCAATATTCAAAACCCTGCTGACAGTGACAATGGCAAACCTCCCCAGATGCGAATTGAACAAAATTGGCTGAGGATCTGTGTCACTGATAATTCCAAGTCCGGAGTTCCCCTTGAAACTGCTCAGCTCATCTTCAAACTTGTTCCTGAAATAGGCATTTTCAAGGTTATGAATCGACCTGCGAAATCCTTTTTGGGGTACAATAAAAACCATACCAGCTCGTTTTGTTCCCAAATGAGAATGGTAATCCGTTCCATAAAATACATCCTCAACACAATCGGCTTTTGAAATTGCACCAAAAAATCCACTCATATAACTGAATATTAATTATTTAAATAAATTAGGTTAGAAGGTAAAATTAATCATTGGTGCCGATATATTTTAAAATATAAGTAAATTATTAAATTTGTATAATTAATTATTTTAAATACAGGGAAATAAATGACAGACACAAGCTCACTAACACCGGTAGAACAACCAAAGAAGAAAAGTGCACCTATTGCCATGATCTTTACGACAGTGATTTTGGCAGCTGGTTTGATCTTCCTGGTTGTTATGTATTTCGACCAGAAAAACAGCATGGTTGAGATGGAAACTGTTCTTACCCAGGAGAAAGATTCTCTTGCGAATGAACTCCGACTTATGGTCCATGGTTATGATACCTTGAAGACAGACAACGACACCCTTATGGCAGGCCTTCAGCGGGAGAAAAAAAGGATTGTCCAGCTGTTGTCAATTAATGCCTCAAATGTCCAGCTTATTAAAAGGTACAAAGGTGAGATCACAACAATGAGGGAAATCATGAAAAGCTACATTGTGCAGATCGACTCACTGAATACGATGAATAAACAGCTTGTTGCTGAAAACACCGATATAAAACAACAGATAACACAGGTCCAGAGCACAAATGTAGAGCTTTCCAAAGCCAAAGAAGAACTGAATGCAAAAGTAGAAGTTGCATCTGTCATTCAGGCAAAAGACATAAATGCTGTCACTCTTAACAAGAAACGGAAAGAGACCACACGGCTAAGCATGATCGACAAGCTAAGAATCTGCTTTACTCTGCGTGAAAATCCGATTGCAACGCCCGGTGAAAAAGAAGTTTTCATGAGGGTTATAAGACCCGATTCCCTGGTCATAACAAAAAGCCCGGATAACCTTTTTGACTATAACGGAGATAAACTTGTTTATTCTGAAAGCCGTCTGGTGGACTATATGAACCAGGATATTGAAATGTGCATATTCCTTGACAATACAGGAGATTTTATTGTAGGAACCTACAGCGTTGAACTCTATCTTGAAAGCAATATTATCGGCCGCACGACATTCACACTGGCAAAGAGATAATCATTTGTCGCCCGGAAGCATAAGTTCGGAGATAATATTATCGGATATCATTTTACCCTGGTTCGTAAGCACCAGGGTATTTTTTTCCTGTTTCATGAGACCATAGTCAATGAGTTTCCCTGACAGGTTTACAATATAATCATACCCCTCCTTATCAAAAGTAACTTCAACATAATCAAGGTCGATACCCCACATTGTCCTTAATGAGGTCATAATGTACTCATTGAAGCGTGTCCGCTTGTCGAGGTCTTCTTTTTCAAACATCAGGGTTCCGGAATTAACTGCCTTGATGTACTTTTTGACATCCCGTACGTTCCATTGACGCGAATACCCGTTAAATGAGTGGGCCGACGGACCCAGACCCAGGTAATTCACCTGTTTCCAGTAGTTTGTGTTGTGGATCGAAAAATATCCGGGTTTGCCAAAGTTCGAGATCTCATAATGAATAAAACCCCTGGAAGTAGCCTTTTCTATCAGTAAATTAAACTGTACGTTGCTCTCTTCCTCATCAATCTCTGAAAGTATTCCCTTCTCCTTCATTTTCCAGAAAACGGTACCAGGTTCAAAAGTAAGATGATATGCTGATAAATGCTTTATATCGTATGAGAAGCTGAGATCCAGATTTGAGGACCACTCCTTTGTTGTCATTCCCGGAATTCCGTATATGAGGTCGATTGTGACATTCTGAAAACCCGCTTTCAGGGTTTCTTCCAGTGCAAGCGCTGCACTGGCCGAGTCGTGCCTGCGGTTCAGTAACTTAAGATCTGAATCCCTCCACGATTGTATTCCCAGACTTATCCTGTTTACATTCAAATCTTTAAGTCCATGCAGGTAACCGCGATCAACATCATCAGGATTTAATTCGACAGTTATCTCACAGTTTTCATCCACCCTGAACAGATGTTCAAGATTATCAAGAACGGTTTTGATCTGATCAATTGATAAAACAGATGGAGTACCACCGCCGAGATAAATGGTTGATATTTTCTCATTGCGGGTATATTCCTTCCTCAGGCCTGCTTCCTTTACGATTGCATCAATCATTAACTGATTGTCAATAGTGGACGCAACATGGTAAAAATCACAGTATGAGCAAAGCTTTTTACAAAAGGGAATATGTATATAAATACCTGCCATAATGTTTTGAGCAAAGTTAAAAATTAATAAGGTAATGTCATTCTATTATTTAAATTTGCGACAAACATATTAAAATGATAAGGAAGAACAAGTTCTCAATAATTATATCACTTATAATACTTTACTTAAGTCTTGCCAATGCAAAGACATTTGAACATGCCGGACTTTTCGACATTCCTTATCTTGACAAAATGGTGCACTTCGGACTTTATTTTACATTCATGTCCGTCATAATTCTTGAGCATCAGAATTTTTTTGACAATACCAGAAAGCTGCTTCTTATTGCGCTCGTTCCCTTTTTTTTCGGAAGCCTTGTTGAACTGATGCAGGCGGGTTTTACAACTACACGCAAAGCCGATGTCCTGGATATCATGTTTAACTCGGCAGGTATTGCTGTTTCAGTCTTTATATGGCTGTTTATCAGGCCTTATTATCAGAAACTCAAATAATAATGCCGTCAGGGGAATTCATTCCCGCAACGAGTTCAGCTATTGTTTTATCGCGGAAAAGTTTCACCAGATCAGCACGGATCTTGCCGTACTCATCATGAACCGGGCATGGTTTCATGCTTTTCTTCACACTGCTGCACGACCCGTTATTTATGATGCAGTTCGTGAAAATATCCTCTCCGTCAATTATTTTGACGATGTCGAGTAATTTTATTGCTCCGGGTTTTTTAAGGAGTACAAAACCTCCGTTGGGTCCTTTGGTCGAACTCAGTATCTTATGTTTTGCCAGATCCTGAAGTATTTTTGCCAGGAAAGGAGCCGGTAGTCCCAGATCAGCTGAGATCTGTTTAATACCCATATTCCCTCCTTTCGGGTCCTTGCCGGCGAGGTACAGTATTGCCCTTATCCCGTACCGGCATGAGTTTGATAGCATATCAATACATTTTTAAAGAAATCTTGTCAATCCGTCTCTTATGCCGGCCACCTTCAAAATCTGTACTTAGAAAAGTCCTGACGATGAGGTAAGCTTCTGCCTCGTTGATAAACCTGCCAGGTAAAGCACAAATGTTCGCATCGTTATGAGCTCTGGCCAGGCGGCTTATCTCTTCATTCCAGCACAAAGCGCTCCGTATGCCGGGATGCTTGTTCACCGTCATGTTAATTCCGTTTCCTGACCCGCAGATAGAGATCCCAAGGTCGTATTCTCCTGACGATACAGCTTTTGCAAGTGGATGACCAAAATCGGGATAGTCAACTGCTTCGGGTGTATAGCTACCCAGATCCTTAAGTTCAATATTTTCCTTTTTAAGATAGTTTAACAGTTTCTCCTTCAGGTAATAGCCTGCATGGTCAGAAACTATCGCAACTTTTTTCGTTTCCACTTAACCTGATTTTTTATTTAAATCTAATCAACTGCAAAATAAAACATTTGATCCGTTAAAAGAAAAAAATAGCCTTTTATCTTTTATCGCTATTTTTCACCCCCAACCCCCTAAAGGGGGTTAAAAAGCAGATATTCAATAAATCCCCATAGTGGATTTAGGGGTGAAAAATCAGACAGTACTCCCCAACCTCCCGGAGTGAAAGTCAACCCCCCTGCCCCCCGGAGGGGGGTTTAAAAACTGCCTCGAAATAACTTTTGCATTTACCTTTGTTAATATCCCTGTAAATAACCTTTGTTTAAAATCTGAAAATTCATCCTTTATCAACTTTTTTGGTTGTTAATAAATCGACCTGTTCATTTAACCGAAAGTTATTATTAAATAAAGTGTGGGTATAAACTTTAAATAAACACCAAAACTTATAATTTTGCTTTAATTCCGTTATCAGTAACCGGTTCTTAACAATTGTTAATTATTTTACTAATTGGCTGATTTCCAAAAATGGTATATTTTTTGAACTGTTGAAAACATGTTTACCTGATAATGATTATGAATATTAAAAGAAAAAAATGAATTTTGTTTTAACACTATTAACAGTACATCATTACTATCATAAGAAATTTAAATCTAAATCAATTGAAGAAATAGTTGATGTTAATAAATAAAGAAACCACAGAAGTAAGCAGCCTTATGGTTACTTTTACAAAAAAATCACTTTAGCACAATGGTTAAATCCCTGAGATTCTCCAGGGGAAAAAAAATATCCATCTGAAGGGCAGGACGGGAAGAATGACCCGGCAATAAATAAGAAGCTTTTCATAAACTCCATAAATGCAGCTGAAGGATATAGAAAAGGAGATAAATTGAATTGAAATGACTGTAAAGCAAAATATAGATTATTTAACAGAAATTAAACGTCTTAAGGTAGAGAAGAATGCTATAATACTTGCCCATTATTATCAGGCAGATGAGATCCAGGATATTGCCGATTTTGTCGGAGACAGCCTTGCCCTCTCCCAGAAAGCTGCCTCAAACAATGCTGATATAATCTTATTTGCGGGAGTAAGATTTATGGCTGAAACAGCAAAAATACTCTCTCCAGAGAAAAAAGTTCTTCTGCCTGATCTGAATGCTGTTTGTTCTCTGGCAGATTCATGCAAGGAAGAAGATTTCAAAAAATTTCTGGAGGAAAATCCTGGAAGAACTGTAATTACCTACGTTAATACAAATACCGAAATAAAAGCTTTATCTGATATAATATGTACCTCCTCAAATGCAATTCAGATAATTGAATCTCTGCCTCCTGATGAGAAAGTTATTTTTGCACCTGACAGAAATCTCGGAAATTATATCCTGAATAAAACCGGTCGTGATATGGTAATATGGAACGGGGCATGTCATGTTCACGAAGAATTTTCTCTTGAATCGATCCTGGAATTGAAAAAAGAGAACCCTGGAGCAAAGGTAATAGTTCATCCTGAATGTGAACTGCCTGTAAGAATGGTCGCTGACTTTATAGGTTCCACAGCTGCGCTGCTTAACTTTACAGTAAAGGATAGTTCATCTGTTTATATAATTGCAACCGAACCGGGGATTATCCACCAGATGAAGCTTAAGAATCCGATGAAAACCTATATCCCTGCACCTCCAAAAGATTCAACCTGCGGTTGCAGCGAGTGTAATTTTATGAAACTGATAACCATCGAAAAGATCTTCAAATGCCTGAGGGATGAAGAACCGGAAATGGTAATTGACCAAAAGCTGCTGATTAAAGCTCAAAAGCCGATACGAAGAATGATGGAAATATCTGAAAAACTTGGTCTTTAAAATGAAAAGAATCCTTTTTTTAATTGTTATTTTTTTAACAGTTTATTCTGTTTACGGACAGGAAAGTGAAAATCTTAAAGACGGGTATCAGATTTTTAAATACCCGAATGGAGCCATCTCAAGTGAAGGCCTGATAAAAAATGGTAAGCCTGAAGGATTCTGGAAAAGTTATTATGTTACCGGAATCAAGAAATCTGAAGGAAAAAGAACAAGCTTTCTTCTCGACAGCATATGGGTCTTTTACGATCAGGCCGGCGACACAACCGAAAAAATAAATTACCTGGTAGGAAAGAAAAACGGCTATTACTTTAAATATAAAAAGGACCCTGTTGACGGACTTTATATATGGTCTAAAGAACTATTTGCAGGTGATAAGAGGGAAGGCACTGCATATTTTTATTTTCCTGAGGGCAAGGTCCAGCAAACCATTTCATATAATGAAGGAAAAAAAGAGGGTCTCTCAAAGGAATATGACAAAAATGGAAATATCATATCCCTCCTTGAATATAACAACGATTTCCTTGTTAGTCGTGAAAGGATCAACAGAACTGATTCAAAGGGCCTGAAGCAGGGGGAATGGAAGGAGTTTTATCCGGGGGGCAATATCAAATCCGAAAAAACTTTTAAGGATGATCAGCTTCACGGGTATTATAAAGAGTATGATACCCGAGGCAAACTGGTACTTACAATGCAGTATGAGAACGGATCGATTGTAAAATCAAAGGTGGAAGATGAGCCCGACATTGAGATAGTAAACAAATATGATGATAATGGTAAACTGACATACAGCGGGCCTTACAGAAGCCAGGTCCCGGTTGGCGTTCACAGACAGTATTCCGCTGATGGAAAAGTAACAAATTCTTTTATTTATAATGACAACGGACTTCTGTTGTCTGAAGGAATTGTGGATGAGGGAGGTAATCATAACGGAAAATGGAAAGATTATTATCCCGACGGCAAGGTTCAGGCTGAAGGACAATATACAGACAACAGGCGGACAGGTATCTGGAAATTTTATAACACTTCTGAAAAACTCGAGCAGACAGGGGCATATAACACCGGGAGACCTGACGGACTATGGAAATGGTACTATGACAACGGGGCCATCTTAAGGGAAGAAGAGTATTTCCAGGGCCAGCGTGACGGTACATATACCGAATACTCCGAAACCGCTGATATTATTTCACAGGGTTCATATACTGATGGTGAAAGAAATGGCGACTGGAAGCATAAATCAGGCGATAATACTGAAGCGGGTAAATATATTGTCGGTTTGCGCGACGGGTTATGGAAATCCTATTATGCTGACGGAAAGCTAAGATTTAAAGGGAATTACGTTCAGGGTAATCCTGACGGTGCTCAGACTTACTATTACGAGAACGGCAGGACAAAAGAGGAGGAGTTCTACAGAATGGGGATCCGTCAGAAGACATGGAAAAAATTTGATGAAGAGGGAAATCCTATACTGACAATAACCTATAAAGATGATGTTGAGGTAAGTATCAATGGTATAAAAATAAATCTTCCGGAGAGTGATGTTAAGCTTATTAAATAGTTAATTTGGTACATGGAAGAGAATTTTAGCATCCGGAAAGAAAGTATAACACCCGGCGATAAAGAATTTGAGAAGCAACTTCGTCCTTTGCATTTTGCTGATTTTAAAGGGCAAAAACAGATCATTGATAACCTTATGGTTTTTGTAACTGCAGCAAAACAGCGGGGGGAATCGCTCGATCATGTTCTGCTGCATGGGCCTCCCGGCCTCGGAAAGACAACTCTTGCAACAATAATCTCGAATGAGCTTGAGGTAAATCTAAGGGTTACTTCAGGTCCGGTCCTTGATAAGCCCGGCGATCTTGCAGGGTTGCTGACGAACCTTCAGGAAGGCGATGTCCTTTTTATCGATGAGATCCACAGGCTAAGTCCGGTTGTTGAGGAATATCTCTATTCGGCAATGGAGGATTTCCAGATCGACATAATGATCGATAAGGGCCCGAGTGCAAGGTCAGTCCAGCTGACGCTTAATAATTTCACCCTTATCGGGGCCACGACCCGTTCAGGATTGCTTACAAGTCCGCTGAGGGCAAGATTTGGCATTAAATTCCATCTTGAGTATTATGATCATGATGTACTGACGGGTATAGTCAAGAGGTCAGCAGGCATTCTTAAAGTAACAATCGAGGATGACGCAGCAGTTGAAATTGCCAGGCGAAGCAGAGGGACACCACGAATTGCAAACGCCCTGCTCAGGAGGATAAGGGATTTCGCCCAGGTAAAAGGCTCCGGGACAATCGATCTTGAGATTACAAGATATGGCCTTCAGGCTTTAAATATTGACCAGCATGGCCTGGATGAAATGGATAACCGGATTCTCCTGGCAATTATTGATAAGTTCGGAGGAGGCCCCGTTGGAATAACCACAATCTCTACTGCTGTGGGTGAGGAAAGCGGAACAATAGAAGAGGTTTATGAACCATTTCTTATAAAAGAAGGCTTTCTGAAGCGTACTCCACGTGGACGCGAAGCCACTGAACATGCTTACAGGCACCTGGGACGCAAGTTTGGTCGCGACACGAACGGAACCCTGTTCTGAGTTTAAAGGAGCAGATACCTACGACCGGGATAAGACATTACTGATCTTCTCAAGTCCTTTCTTATCAATAACCCTGATCTTTCTGGCATCAAGCTCAACAAGTCTGTCAGTCTTAAATTCTGAAAGCAACCGGATTACCGATTCAGTTGCAGTACCGACTATATTGGCGAGTTCCTCCCTTGTTAGTGAGATCCTTAGATAATTATGTTCATCCAGACCAAAATCGTTAACCAGCAAAAGAAGTATTTCTGCAAGACGTTCCCTGACTGTTTTCTGAGCTATGTCGGTAATAAATGAATTTGCCTCACCAAGCTCGTGGCATGCCAGCTTAAGCAATTCAAGTGCATAAGCCGGGTTTGTCTTTATGAATGTAGTAAGTATTTCAGAGGGAATAAAACAGACCTGGGTATCTTCGATAACTTTGGCCGATGTGCATGCAACCTCGTTGCTAAGGACACTCCGGTAGGCAATTATTTCACCTGCCTTCGCAAAACGTATTATCTGTTCTTTTCCGTCAAAACCTGTTTTATAAACTTTTATGATTCCGCTATGTATACAATAAAAGCCGCTTATACGGTTACCTTCGTGATAAAGAATCTCCCCGCGTTTATATTGTCTGAAGTCCTTTTCAAAGTTGATAAGCTCAACCTCGTCGGGGGTCAGATGCTTAAAGATCGAACCTGTTTCAAGTGCACACTTATCGCATAGCGGAATATGAATATCATGCTGTTTCATTTTCCTGCCTTGTTATATTTCCAAGATTAAAAATATTCTAAAATTTGTATCAACTTCACATTGTTATTATAAAGCTGCCTTGAACTGATCGAGAAACCTGAGATCATTTTCAAAATAGAGACGCAGGTCGTTAACCTGGTATTTAAGCATGGCAGCTCTTTCAATACCCATACCAAAGGCAAATCCGGTATATTTCCTGCTGTCGATACCACATGCCTCCAGCACGTTCGGATGAACCATTCCGCATCCCAGAACTTCAAGCCAGCCTGTATATTTACATACATTACACCCCTTTCCTCCGCAGATCCTGCAGCTTACATCCATTTCTGCCGATGGTTCGGTAAATGGAAAATATGATGGACGAAGACGAATCCTGGTCTCTTTTCCATATAACTCCCTTGCAAAAAAGAAGAGTGTCTGCCTCAGATCGGCAAATGACACGTTTTCATCAATATATAAACCCTCTATCTGGTGAAAGATGCAATGTGCCCTGGCAGAAATTGCTTCATTCCTGAAAACTCTGCCCGGGGATATTGTACGGATAGGAGGTTTCTGACTTTCCATTACCCTCACCTGAACTGAAGATGTATGGGTTCGCAGCAGTATGTCGCCCGGATTCGAATCCTCCACTGAAGCCCTCGATATGTAAAAAGTATCCTGCATATCCCTCGCAGGATGTTCCGGAGCAAAATTCAGCTTTGTAAAAACATGATTGTCATCTTCTATTTCAGGTCCTTCTGAAACTATAAATCCAATCCTTGAAAAAATATCTATTATTTCCTTCCTCACAATTGAAATCGGATGCCTTGACCCTGTCGGATAGGGGAATGCAGGTCTTGTAAGGTCATTTTCAGCCGGAGTATCTTCACGCAATTTAAGGGTTGCCTTCAGCGAATTAAATCTTTCAAGGGCACCCTGTTTAAGTTCATTCAGCTTCTGTCCCACCTCTTTCTTCTGTTCCGGGGCGACATTCCTGAAATCTTCAAAAAGATCGGAAATAAGGCCTTTTTTGCTGAGGTATTTTAAGCGAAAAGCTTCAAGTTCTTCAGAAGAGTTTACTTCAGTGGAAGAGATTTCGACAGACAGGCTTTTTATTTTATCAAGCATCGGAATTTCATTTATAATCTATAATTTACTTCCTGACAATTTTCATCTTAAGGATCCTTATGTCGCTTACAGGTTTATCGGACTGGTCAGTTTTAACAGCTGCGATTTTATCAACTATATCCAGTCCTTCGATCACTTCTCCAAAAACCGTATAGGTATCGTCGAGACGCGGAACCCCGCCTATTGTTTTATAATCACTGATCTGTTTCTCCGAGAACTTGTAGTCGCCGGTCTTGGTAAGATGATCAAACATTTTCATTGATGCACGTTCCTGGATTTCACTGTCCTGAAGAGGTGTACCTGATAGTCTTGCACTGTCGGCCGTTTCCTTTATAAGTCTTGCGAAGAGGGCCTGTTTGACATTACTGTTTATCCTCCCTTCGGAGGTGATTAATTCATTGTCGGAGTATTTAACTCCCTGAACTATATAAAATTGGGTACCCGACGACCGCATATCAGGATTAACTTCGTTCCCTTCGCGGGCAGCAGCAACAGCCCCTTTCTTATGATAATACTCTTTCCTGAATTCGGCGGGTATTGTATAGGTGTCAAGCGTGTCACGCTGTTCCTTCGTCAGTCCGGTTTTTGTTGCCGGATCGCCGGTCTGTATCATAAAGTCCTTTATTACCCGGTGAAAGGAAACGCCATCATAGAATCCCATATTGACGAGTTTGATAAAATTCTCCCTGTGCAGCGGAGTGTTGTCATATAGCTTAATTTTGATCTCCCCGAGGGTAGTTTTGATTGAAACAATGGTATTTTCATTTACTCCTGGGGCGCTGCAAGAAATAACAAGCAGGAGAAGAAAAACAGTAACAATTTGTTTTACAGCTGTGTTCATGAAAACTGATTTTTGGTTAATAACGACCTTTAAATACGAGTGCAAAGATATTTAACTTTGCGCGATACTCAATAATATTGGTTTTCAAATGCGTAAATTTTAGGGAAACAGGCTACTGCTACGGCGGATTGCTAGTTTAGAGCTATATTTGTCATCAGATTTTTCGGTATGAACGAAGTCAGAAAACTGGCAGGTCAGACATTAATCTATGGCTTGGGAACTATTATTCCCAGGTTCCTGCATTATGCGGTTATGACTCCTTTCTATACAAGGATTTTCGTTAACAATACCAGCGACTATGGCAGAATTACCGAATTATATGCCTGGATGGTCATACTGCTTGTAATTCTGACCTATGGGATGGAAACAGGTTTCTTCAAATTCACTCAGAAAAGCCAGGATTCAGAAAAGGTGTTCAGCACCGCACTAATCAGCCTCTTTATCACATCTTCCCTGTTCGTGATACTTGTCAATATATTTATAACTCCGGTTTCTGCGCTGATGAATTATAAAAACAATCACGACTATATTAGGATGTTTGCAGGAATTGTTGCATTAGATGCATTTACGGCAATTCCTTTTGCCAGGTTGAGGAAAGAGAACAGACCTGTGTTGTTTAGTGTAATAAAATTAACAAATGTTATTATAACCATCGGGTTGGTGGTATTCCTTCTTGAAATCGCTCCTGGTATCTGGGCAAAGAGCACAGGCTGGTTCAGGGATGCCTATAATCCCGACTATAAGGTTGGGTATGTTTTTGTGGCAAACCTTATTTCGAGCGGCATAACACTTATAATGGTGTTGCCAATCATTATAAGGACCAGGTTTAGATTCGACGGGGGACTATGGTACAGGATGGTTAGTTATTCATATCCTTTGCTTCTCGCAGGTTTAAGCGGTACTATCAATGATGCGCTTGATAAGATCCTGCTCAGGAGGATGATAGGTGAGGAAAATGGTCTTTCGGTTGTTGGTAAATATGGCGCCGGGTATAAGATCGGTGTTCTTATGGCACTGTTCATTCAGATGTTCAGGTTTGCAGCTGAGCCATTCTTTTTTGAAAGGGCAAAACACGCTGATGCAAGGGAGACCTATGCCTTTGTGATGAAATATTTCATCCTTGTGATGCTTGTGGTATTCCTGGGGATCAACCTTTATATCTCAGTATTTCAATATATAATTGCTTTTACATACAGGGAAGCGCTGGTGGTTGTTCCAATTATCAGCATGGCCTACCTTTTGTATGGCATCTATATTAACCACAGCATCTGGTATAAGCTAAATGATTTTACTATCTATGCAGTTTATATTACTTTTATTGGAGCACTGGTCACCGTTGTTATAAATGTGCTATTTATCCCGGTATATGGATATATGGCTTCGGCATGGGCTCATATTGCTTCGTACGGGTCTATGATTATCGCTTCTTTTATTTTTGCAGAAAATAAATTTAAGGTGAATTATAATATGAAGCAATTTATCCCTTATTTTCTGATGGCAATTGCCATGGTGATATTTGGGAAATACTTTAAATACCCGGGGCTGGTTATGGAACTTGTAATTAATACATGTTTTATTTTGATATTTCTTGGATATGCACAATATAAAGACAAACTGATAACTGTATTCTTCAAAAAGAGTGCGTTATGAAAATCAGAATAATCAATAAATCGAAGCACAAGCTTCAGGAATATACAACAGAACATTCTGCGGGGATGGATTTGAGGGCAAATATCGAAGAAGACATAGTTTTGAAACCCAGGGGAGCCGGAGGATTTGGACATACTGGAAAACATTGATTATGAAATCAATAAAATCAATATTATTACTATTATTTCTGATTTCGCTTGGTGGTACTTCATGCAGCAAAAAAATAGTACCGGGTTTAAAGCATGCGAAGGACGGTAGGGAGTACGACCAGGCAGCATTTAATTATTATTTCGTTGAGGCCACAAAACAAAAGCTGATGGGTAATATAGGGGAAGCTTTGAATGATTTTCAGCAATGCATCCTGATGAACCCTGAAAGTGACGGTTCGTATTATCAGATGGCCCAGATAATGATTAATAATGGTGACCTGGCTAACGGGAAGAATTATATTAAAAAGGCAGCAGACATGCAGCCTGCGAATTTATGGTATCAGATGACCCTCGCAGGTGTTTATTACCAGCAAAAGAACCTCGACAGCGCAATTATCTGTTATGAAAAAGCGATAAATGCCTATCCTGAAAAGGATAATTTGCAGATATCACTTGCCAATCTTTATACAGAAAATAAGAAATACGACAAAGCGAGGGGAATATTGAAAATGTTTGATGAAAAATACGGTGTTAATGAAACGACCTCACTTTCACTGATTCGTACTCTGATTGCCGAAAAAAAGTACAGGGAAGCCCATTCAGAGGTGGAGCAGCTCCTCTCTCAAAGCCCTGATAATATTGTCCTTAATGGTGTTCTTGCTGAAATATACCGGGGCGAAGGTGATAATCAGAAAGCCTTTGATGTATATAAACAGCTGATTGAACGGAATCCTGACAATCCGCAGATACAGTTGTCGCTGTGTGATTTCCTGTTGTCTCAAAAGAACTATGATGAACTTCTGACCGTGTTGAACAGCGTATTGATAAATAGCAGAATAACTAAAGAAGAAAAGGTATCCTTAATTGCAAATCTTCTTGAAAACCCCGACTTAATAAGGAATTTCGGGAAGAAAATGGAAATGGCTATCATGGTTTTGGAAGCTAATTATAAGGATGATGATGTTGTGAATTTATTAAGGCCTGAATTTCTCCAGAAGGAAAACAGGCTGGACGATGCTGCTGCCCGGCTTGAAGAGATTATTAAAGCAAAGCCTGAGAACTATTTTGCATGGGAAAAGCTTTTGCTGGTTTATTACAATATGAAGGATTATAAAAAGCTGCAGGAGAGGGGAGAAGAGTGTGCCAGCAGGTTTAACAGGTCAGTTCTGGCAAAGATACTGTATGCTAATGGTGCAATGGAAAACAAAAACTTCGATGTTGCCATTGATGAACTGCGTAAAGCTGAGATTTTGGGAGGTGACAACGGTGATATAAAGCTTCAGGTTCTGACTATGAGGGCAGAAGTATATTACCGGATGAAGAATTTTAACGAAGCTTTCAGGACATTCGATGAAGCTCTTAAACTGAACGGTTCAGATGTAACTATAATGAACAACTATGCCTATTACCTTGCTGAACAGAATATGAGGCTTAAGGATGCAGAGGAATTGGCAAAAAAGGTGATTGAGAAAGAGAAGTCGAATAATACCTTTCTTGATACGTATGCCTGGGTCCTTTATAAAAGGGGGAAGACCAGGGAAGCCGGAAAGATTATGGCGAAAATAATTAACTCAGGGGAAAAAGATGATGCTGAATGGTATGAACATTATGGGTTCATTCTAAAAAAAATGGGAAAGTGCCGGGAAGCGGTTGAAAAATGGGAAAAGGCGATTACGCTTGACAAATCAAAAACAAACCTTCAAAAGGAGATAACAAATTGCAAAAAATAGCATTTTTACTGATTTTCATCCTTGTACTTACAGAAGGATGTTCAGTTTTGAAGAGGTCAGAAAAGACAGGACCGGGATCAGCTGAAAGAAACATGAAAATTGATGATGCCGGATCAATAATTCTGAATAATTTATCTGAAAATAACTTCTTTATACGGAAGGCAGAAATAAATGTAACAAACAACAATGTTACAGCGGGTTTTACTGCAACAATACGGTTTAAGCTGCCCGACTCTTTGCTGATAAGTGTAAAATCAAAACTCGGCATCGAGGCTGTCCGGGCTCTTTTGACCCGGGATACCATTCTTATAAATGACAAGGTGAACAAGAAATTACTATCGGGTAACCCAAAGGCGCTGGAGGCAAAATATGGTGTCCATCCGGCAGTGATTTTTGCTTTACTGGGTGATTTTGTTATAGATAAGAAAGATGAGTCGAGGAAGGTGGATTGCAGAAATGGGATTTACAAAGACAGCTTTATCTTACGGGAAAAGAAGGTGGATTACACAGTGGATTGTAAAAGGAAAAAGGTTACCGGAGCATATTTTGAAGGAACACTTAATACCGGAAATATTACATTGAAATATAGCAATTTTAAAAACATGGATGGCATACCGGTGCCTCAGAAAATAGACATGATCGACGACCTTAGCTCTATGACTGTTAATATGGAAATTGAGAAAGCTGAAATTGGCTGGAATGGTGAAATAAAGTTTGTTCCCGGTAACGATTATGAAGTAGTACATTTAAAATGAAGAGGTTAGTACTGCTATATATTATTGTTATGAGTACCTGCGTCAGCCTGAAAAGCCAGACAAAAGCGGATCTCGAAACCCAACGGAAAAAAACTCTTGAAGAAATATCATACGTCGATAATCTTTTAAAGGAAACTGCAAGGGAAAAGAACGAAAGTTTAAGCGAGCTAAGGATAATTGGGAATAAGTTAACACTCAGGGAAAATGTTTTAAAGGGTTTAAGTGAGGAAATATACCTCTTAAACGACAGGATTAATCTGAATACTCTGTCAATCAATTTAATGGAAAATGATCTTCTGGTGTTAAGGAAGGATTATGAGAAAGCTGTTTTGAATTCGTACAGGACTTCAAAAGGAAATTCAGAGATCGGGTATATTCTGTCAGCCAAGGATTTTAACCAGGGATATAAGAGGTTAAAGTACCTGCAGCAGATCACAAAATTCAGAAGGAATGAAACAGAAATAATACTTGATTTAAAAAATGAAGTTGAATTGTCAAGGAAAAAACTTGAGGAGGATCTCAGTAAAATATCCGACCTGAAGTCAAGACAGGAGGAACAAAAAGGACTTTTGCAGGGGGAGCAGACAAGGAAGCAAAAGATCGTAAAGTCTCTTGGCAATAAAGAGCGTCAGCTTCAAAAGGAACTTGATGAAAAGAAACGGATAGCAAGAAGGATAGAGGCGGAGATCGCCAGGGTTATTGAAGAAGAGAGAAAGAAAGGTATTAAATCGGACCTCACGGCTGAACAGCGGTTATTAAGCGAAAATTTCTTCGAAAACAAGGGCAGACTTCCCTGGCCAGTTGATAAAGGCGTTATTACAGGTCATTTCGGAATTCAGAATCACCCGGTATTAAAATATGTGACTGAAAAGAATAGTGACATTGAGATTACCAGTTCAGGTAATACACCTGTCATGAGTGTTTTTAAAGGTGTTGTGGCAAGCATTGTTTCTATTCGTGGAGCTAATATTACCGTTATACTACGGCACGGAAAATACCTGACTGTTTATTCAAATCTTGTAAATGTTAAGGTAAAGTCGGGAGAAAAGGTGGAAACAGGCCAGGAAATCGGAAATGTATATAACGATTCGGAAAAGGGGAATGAGGCTATTCTTAAATTCATGGTCACTGAAGAAAAGAATTGGTTGGACCCGGAATTGTGGATAGCAAAGAAAAAGTAGAAATTGTATTACTTTTGTAGCGTTAACTGAAACATTGCTAAGTTATGGCTAAGATGTACAAACGATTAAAAATCGGATCAATAATGACCAATCTGCGAATAATTGAAAATGCAGTTGATGAAATTACAAACGCAGTTGGTGTAAATCAGGATAACTATGGAAAAATCTTGGTCGCAACACTGGAAGCTGTTAACAATGCTATTACACACGGAAATAAGGCTAACCCGCAAAAGATGGTAGATGTTGAAATAACGTTCGACAAGAATGAGATGAAAATCACGGTCACCGATGAAGGGCCGGGTTTCAATCCTGCTTCAATACCGGATCCGACACTGCCTGAAAACATTGAGGAGTTAAGCGGACGAGGCGTATTTCTTATGAAGAAACTGGCTGATTCAATTAGCTTTAACGAGAAAGGAAATAGTGTCACCATGAATTTCAGGGAGGTAACTAATTGACTATTAAGGTATTTTATGATGAAATAAAATTCAGACTAAAAGGATCAGGTAAAATCAAAAGATTTCTGGAAAAGGTCATTCTGGCAGAAAAGATGGTGCCTGGTGACCTTAATTTTGTCTTTACCAGTGATGAAACCCTTCTTGATATCAACATCAGATTTCTGGGCCATGATTACTATACAGATGTTATAGCCTTTGATTATAACTCAGACAACAGGGTGAACGGTGAAGTTTATATAAGTGTTGATACTGTCGGAAGAAATGCTGCTTCATTTGGCGTTAAAAGGGATGAAGAAGTAGCCAGGGTAATGATCCATGGCACCCTTCATCTTTGCGGCTATAAAGATGGGACTAGAGATGAAAAGGAACGTATGCACAGGAAGCAGGAATTATATGTAGAGGAGTTAAGGAGGGTTGTATAGATGGATTTCAGATACGATATAATTGTTGTGGGTGGAGGCCACGCCGGCTGTGAGGCTGCTCATGCGGCAGCAGTGATGGGGGCACGGACACTGTTGATCACAATGGACATGACAAAGCTTGCACAGATGTCGTGCAATCCGGCAATGGGGGGTATTGCTAAAGGTCAGATAGTGAGGGAGATTGATGCTCTCGGGGGGATGAGCGGAATAGTGACTGACAGAAGTATGATCCAGTTCAGAATGCTGAACAAGTCGAAGGGCCCTGCAATGTGGAGCCCGAGGGCACAGTGCGACAGACAGAGGTTCAGTATTGAATGGCGAAAAGTACTTGAGGGAACTGATAATCTCTTTATCTGGCAGGAACAGGCACAAAAGCTTATAATTGAAGGCAGTAAGGTTCTGGGTGTTGAAACAAGTTTTGGGACAAAGTTTTTTGCGGCGGCGGTAATACTTACAAACGGAACATTCCTGAACGGGTTGATGCATGTCGGATTTAGGAATATAAAGGGAGGCAGATCAGGTGACCAGGCATCCGGCAGGTCTAAGCGAACAATTAAAAGAATCGGGATTTGTTGTTGAAAGGATGAAAACCGGGACCAGTGCCAGGGTTGACGGAAGAACTATCAACTTTTTTGCGATGACCGAGCAGAAGGGGGATGATGAAGGACGAAGCTTTTCTTACATGAATGAGGAGTGGAATATTGAGAACCAGATGAGTTGTTTCATTACTCATACAAATGAAGAAGTTCACGAAGAGATAAGGAAAGGCCTTGAATTCAGTCCGCTTTTTACAGGCCGTATTAAAGGAAGAGGGCCCAGGTATTGTCCAAGCATTGAAGACAAGGTCGTGACATTTAAGGAGAAGGACTCGCATCAGTTGTTCATAGAACCTGAAGGCAGGGAAACTGTGGAATATTATGTCAATGGTTTCTCAAGCAGTCTTCCACTGGAGGTCCAGCTGAAGGCTCTGAGGAAAGTCCCCGGTTTGGAGAAGGCTGAGATATTCAGACCCGGTTATGCAATCGAATATGATTTCTTTCAGCCGACACAATTAAAGCATACGCTTGAAACAAAAATGATCGATAGTCTGTATTTTGCCGGACAGATAAACGGTACTACCGGTTACGAGGAAGCCGCTGCTCAGGGACTGATGGCCGGGATTAATTCTGTTTTAAAGTTCAGGGAGAAGGAAAACTTTGTACTTGGAAGGGATGAATCGTATATTGGAGTTTTGATCGACGACCTTGTTACCAAAGGGGTAGACGAGCCTTACAGAATGTTTACAGCAAGGGCAGAATACAGAATATTGCTCCGACAGGATAATGCTGATGAAAGACTTACAAGGAAAGGTTTCTCAATTGGCCTGGCGAAAGAGGAGAGGGTGAAGAAGCTTGAACAGAAGGAAAAACTGATTGAAAGTATTCTTGATTACCTTTCACGTAAAAGTGTCAAGCCGGATTCAATAAATGAATATCTCAATGAGGCCGGCACGAGCGAAATAAATCAAAAGATAAAAGTAGCCGGAATAGCATCACGTCCCCAGATTGCACTTAAAGAATTACTTGATGAAATAAAAGCATGGGATGAATTGGGTGTGAAGAAGAGCGTAATGACTGATGAAGCTGTAGATTCAGCAGAGATAAAAATCAAATATGAAGGGTATATTTTGAGGGAGAAAGTAGTTGCTGACAAAATCAGAAGGCTTGAGAACGTAAAGATCCCTGATGACATAAACTATTCGGAGCTGCTTTCAATTTCTACTGAAGGAAGGCAAAAACTCTTAAGGATAAAACCTGTTAATATAGGACAGGCGGGGCGGATCAGCGGAGTTTCCCCCTCGGATGTCAGCATACTTTTAATGTACCTTGGAAGGTAAATGTTCCACGTGGAACATATTTAGAAAAATAAAAATGAAAATCTCAGGAAAACTTATTGATATTCATCTTAAGGAAATATATCCTGCGGAAATTCAATTTGATAATGGATATATTAACAAGATAATAAGGACAGAGACTGCAGCGGATCAATTTATCCTGCCTGGATTTATTGATGCACATGTTCATATCGAGAGTTCAATGGTGACACCGGGAGCGTTTGCCGCCGCAGCTGTTTCACGTGGAACAGTTGCTACAGTATCTGACCCGCATGAGATAGCTAATGTGCTTGGAACAGCGGGAGTCAGATATATGATTGACGACGCGGCTAAAGTACCGTTGAAGTTTTATTTCGGCGCCCCTTCATGTGTGCCGGCTACAATCTTTGAGACAAGCGGTGCCGTGATAGGTCCCGGGGAAATAAATGAACTTCTGGGGATGAACGGGATAAGGTACCTTTCGGAGATGATGAACTATCCGGGGGTTATATTTGATGACCCGGTGGTGGGTATGAAAATTGAATATGCGAAAAGACACAATAAGCCAATTGACGGACATGCTCCGGGATTGACAGGTGAGATGCTCCGGAAATATATTTCAGCAGGGATTTCTACTGATCATGAATGCAGTGCAATAGGAGAGGCCAGAGAAAAAATAAGTCTGGGAATGAAAATTCTTATTCGTGAGGGAAGCGCTGCAAGAAATCTTAATGCGCTTAAAGATCTGTTCAGGACAAATCCGGATATGGTGATGCTCTGCAGCGACGATATCCATCCCGAGATGCTTGTCAGACGCCATATAAACAAGCTGGTGTCACAGCTTGTAATTGAAGGTTATGATATTTTTGATGTTTTAAGAAGCTGCACTCTTAATCCTGTAAGTCACTATGGACTGGATGTAGGGCTATTACAGCCTGGCATGGCTGCAGATTTTATTGTTACGGGTGATTACTTGAAAATGGATATTGATCAGACCTGGATCGGTGGGAAAAAAGTTTATGAAAACGGGACAGTACTGTTTGAATATCCGGGTGCAGCACCTTTAAATAAATTTAATTGTTCTGAAATAAAAGCCGGTGATATCAGGGTGTCCGGAAGTTCTGATAAAATGAGGGTAATTGAAGCTGTTGACGGGGAACTGATAACAAAGGAGGTAATTGTTCCGACCAGAAAAGGTCATTCCATCGGGTCTGATACGGAAGCCGATATTTTAAAAATCATCGTTAAGGACCGGTATAATGATGCTCCTCCGGCTGTTGCGTTCATAAAGGGATTCGGACTTAAGGAGGGAGCCTTTTCAAGTTCGGTAGCCCATGACAGCCACAATATTATTTGTGTTGGTGCTGCAGATGAGGATATAGTCAAAGCAGTCAATGAGGTAGTTAAGATGAAGGGAGGACTTGCAGTAGCTCATGGTGACAGAATAAGCTCTTTGCAGCTTGATATTGCGGGGATAATGTCGGGGAAACCTGTTGCAGATGTAGCTTCGGAATATGAAATTCTTTCACATAAGGTAAAGATGCTTGGGTGCAAACTGTCAGCCCCGTTCATGACACTCTCCTTCATGGCGCTGCTGGTAATCCCCGAATTAAAGCTGAGTGATAAAGGACTGTTCGATGGTAAAGCCTTCAGTCCGGTTCCGCTATTCATTACTTAAATAGAAATAATCTTAAGTCCGGGGTCATTGCAGTTACCCGGTCCTTTAAGCGGGACGAGGTAACCCCCTTTGTCATAAATTTCCCCGATCATTAGTATCTTTGCATTTTGAATTTGTCATGTCAGTAATTCAGAACTATAAGGAATTTATCTCTTCATTGCCTGACAACCCGGGAATCTACCAGTTTATCGACTCCTTCGGGAAGGTTCTGTATATCGGAAAAGCAAAGAACCTTAAGAAAAGAGTCTCTTCATATTTTTCCAAAAACCAGTCGGGCAAGACAACAGTGATGCTTACAAAGGCATCAGATATCAGGCATATCGTTGTTGAAAATGAATCGGATGCACTTCTGCTCGAGAATAACCTTATAAAGAAATACCAGCCTCGTTACAATATCCTGCTGAAGGACGACAAAACATTTCCATGGATCTGTATCAGGAAAGAGCCATTTCCCAGGGTATTCAGTACCCGTAATATCATCAGGGACGGCTCTCTCTATTTCGGTCCGTATACATCAGGTCTTATGGTAAAGACACTTCTTACGCTTATAAGACAGTTGTATAAACTGAGGAACTGTACCCTCAACCTTACTGAACCAAATATTGCATCGGGGAAGTTTAAGGTCTGCCTCGAATACCATATTGGAAACTGTAAAGGCCCGTGCGTCGGCTTTCAGACAGAATCGGACTATAACGACTCCATTGTTCAGATCAGGGATATCCTGAAAGGCAATATACTTGCAGTTACTGATCATCTTAAAAAAAAGATGGTTGAATATGCAAAGGAATTGAAGTTTGAGGAGGCCCAGATCATAAAGGACAAAATAGAGATACTCAACAGGTACCGGAGCAAATCATCAGTAGTAAGCAATAAGATCAAAAATGTCGATGTCTTTGCCTTTACTCAGGACGCTGAAAGATACTATGTTAACTATCTTAAAGTAGTTGAAGGAGCAGTGATCCAGGCATTTACTCTCGAACTTAGGTCCAAGCTCGATGAAGAAAAGGAGTCCCTTCTTGGTTTTGCCATAACAGAGATAAGACAGCGTTATTCAAGTGATTCCCCTGAGATAATTGTCCCGTTCAGGCCTGATATTCAATTAAATAAAGTAAAATACACGGTTCCCAGAATAGGAGAAAAAGTTAAGCTTCTCGAACTTGCTGAACGAAATGCCCTGTACTATAAGCTGGAACAAAAAAGGAAACTCCTTGAACACAAGCCTGAAGAGCGGACCGGCAAAAACCTTGAAAAAGTTAAGAATGACCTTCACATGCCTGTATTGCCGGATCATATTGAATGCTTTGATAACTCGAATATCATGGGTTCGAATCCTGTTGCCGCATGTGTGGTTTTCAGGAATGGTAAACCAAGCAAGAAGGACTACAGGCATTTCAATATAAAAACGGTGACCGGACCCGATGACTTCAGTTCAATGGAGGAGGTAATATTCAGAAGATACAAAAGGATGACCGAAGAAGGGCAATCTCTTCCTCAGCTTGTAATTATTGACGGCGGGAAAGGTCAGCTTTCATCAGCCATGAAAAGCATAACTAAACTCGGCCTGAGGGACAAAATCACAGTCATCGGAATTGCAAAGAAACTCGAGGAGATTTATTTTCCTGGCGACTCTGTTCCCATTTACCTTGACAAGAATTCCTACAGCCTGAAATTAATTCAGCAGTTACGTAACGAAGCTCACCGGTTCGGGATAAATTTTCATCGCGACAAGCGGTCGGCCGGAATGACAAAATCGGAGCTGGATGAGATCAAAGGTATCGGACCAAAAACAAAAGAGATGCTTCTTAAAAAATTCAGTTCACTCGGAGAAATAAAAAAAACTTCCGAAAAAGAGCTACGGGAACTGATAGGTAATAACAAAACTTCGATTCTTACAAAATTTCTCAAAAATTAGCGCTGGAGCAGATGAAAAGCCGTATGGTACATAAGTGCGTCCAAATGTCATAAATACAGGTGAATAACATAGCCAGGACGCCAGGTTAACGCGGCGAGAATTGAATATTTTATCTATCACACATAAGAGGTAATGAAAATAGAACTCTTCGTAAGTTCATTTAAAGCTATTTTGAAATGGATCTGGTTACACCAGTACTTTTTCAATCAGACCGGATATATTTTCCGAGCCGAATGTTGTCAGTCCTTTAATTTTTAGCGTCTCGGCTGATTTAACATTTTCCTCGATATCGTCGATGTAAACACACTCTTCAGGGTTGAGTGAATATTTATCAAGTATGAAACTGAAGATCCTGACATCCGGTTTTGAAAGTTTTACCTCGGCCGAAATTATTCCACCATCGAAATACCTGAAAAAGAAATAATCATTTCTTATCTCTTCAAAAATATCGAGTGGAAAGTTGGAAAGATAGTATAGTGAAAAACCGCGTTTTTTTAATGCAGGGAGAAGCCTGACATTCTCATCGAGGGGAAACATTATTTCGGTACGCATCTTGAAAATAAACGCTATTTCCTCGCGTTTCATTGTAGATTTCAATGTAAGGGCATCAATGGCTTCATTTACGGTGATATCTCCGTTATCAAGCATCTTCCATTCATCGCTTTTGAAAATGTCGTTAAGGATCGTTTTACGAATGTTCTCAGGGTAGTTCTTCTTCCTGAAAAATTCAGACGGAATAAAACTGATGAGAACATTACCCAGGTCGAATATAATGTTTTTGATCATGTCAGGGATTTTTCATGCTGATGGGTTGACCGGTAGCTTCAAGAACGTTCCACCAGAGTTCACCTTCAACGTCTATTTTCTTTCTTTTGGCAACGGCCATCGGTATTGGAAGAAGAGTGAACTGATCATTCCAGAATCCGATCACAAAATCGGTTTTCCCGGCCAGTGCTGCGTGGACTGCATTCTGGGCAAGCAGGTTGCAGAATTTGCTGTCGTTGGCATTTGCCGGAGCGCTCCTTATGATGTAACTTGGATCGATATACTTTATCGAATGGGAGAATCCTTTCGCATTGAATTCCTCCCTGATCTTTTCCTTAAGATAAATCCCGATATCCTTATGTTTTACATTGCCGGAAGCATCCACTTCAGTTGCAGTCGACTCAAACAGATCCTGTCCGGCTCCCTCGGCAACAACAACAACGGCATGATGCCTCTCTTCAAGACGTTTCCTCAGGATCCTTATAAATCCGCGTGGCCCGTAAAGATCAAAAGTTATCTCAGGTATAAGTACAAAGTTCACTTCCTGGATAGCCAGTGCAGCGCTTGCAGCAATAAATCCCGAGTCGCGGCCCATAAGTTTTACGAGTGCGATACCGTTGTTGGCTCCCTGTGCTTCATTATGGGCATTGCGGATAATGTCGTTGGCAATCGAGAATGCAGTCTCAAATCCAAAGGACTTTTGTATCAGGTCAATATCATTGTCGATGGTTTTGGGGATGCCGGCAACTGCGATCCTTAGTTTCCTTTTCTGAATCTCCTCGTGAATTGCATGTGCACCTCGCAGGGTACCATCACCACCGATGCAAAACAATACGTTTATGTTGAGTATTTCGATTGTGTCAACTATCTTTTCAACATCCTGGTTTCCTCTTGAAGTTCCGAGAAAGGTTCCCCCCGAAAGATGGACATCGCTTACCATTGGAGCTGTCAGTTCGATGACCGGATGGTTGTATTTTGGGATCAGTCCTTCATACCCGTATTTGATGCCAAGGACGCGGCTTATCCCATAGCGATAGAATAGCTGATTTACAAGTGCACGGATGACATTATTGACTCCGGGGCACAACCCGCCGCAGGTCACGATGCCGACTTTTGTTTTTGCAGGTTCAAAGAAAATATACTCTTTGGGACCTGCTTTTTCAAATGAAACAGGTGTCTCTCCTGTTGTCTGATATTTACTTATACTATCTGCAGATACATCATACAGGACCCTTTCATGATCTTCAACAAACTTATAAACAGGGCTGTCTTCGCGCTGCGAATTCTTTAGAGGTGAAATTACTCCTCCTCTTCCTAAGGTAGTAACCAGAAGATCTTCATACTTCATTTGCAATGGATTTGAGTTATAAATATAACTTATGTATGGAAGGTATTCCTCCCTACAATCCAAATTTAATTAAAAAAATTTGAAGGCTGGCAAATTAGAATGAATGAATTACCGCATTAAGCCGGTCAGTATGCAAGTGGAATTGAATTTATGCAAAACTGAAAAACAACGGGGCCTGCTGTTTTTTACAAGTTTGAGTAAAGCCGGAATTAGTTTGACTGAATTATCTGTTTTATCCTGCCAACAAGACCATTTTCAAGCAACACCTTTATTCCGTGAGGATGGTTGGGAGCCGTTGTAAGAACTTCCTTAACCTTCCCTCCGGTAAGACGTCCTGAACGCTTATCCTGCGTTAATTCTATCATTACCTCAATACCTGGCTTTACATCCGCTCTACGAGTTCCTTCCATAGATACCTGTTATTGAAATATTATAATTAAGACAAACCTGAACTTTAATTCTACAATCAGTATGCAATTATAAAAAATAATATGTCATTTAAAACTAAAAAAAAGTTAAAAGTTTTGTTTAACCAAAATGACAAAACCCTTAGAAAGCCCCTTTCATCCTGGTCTTGATCCTGTATAGACCCTTGCTGGCGGTAATAAAAAGTGACTTCCTGTTTTTATCTCCGAAACAAACATTAGCGGTCCAGTTTTCTGGCACTGCAATATTCCCCAGCTGCTTTCCCGTCTTATCAAAAACTGTCACTCCTTTACCTGTAAGGTAAATATTCCCTTTCATATCAATCGTCATTCCGTCCGAACCCAATTCGCAAAAGAGTTTCTTACTTCCAAGCGAACCATCCTTGTTTATTGAATATGACCAGGTCTTTTTGCCGCCTATGTCGGAAACATAAAGAGTTTTACCATCCGGAGTGCCTACAATCCCATTCGGCTGAACCAGGTCGTCTGCAATCCTTTTAAGCGTTTTGTGATCGGGGCTCAGGTAATAAACACATTGTTTTTCCTGCGGCATTTCAGAATGATCCCACCACGACCGTTTGTAGAATGGATCTGTTAAGAATACACTGCCGTCGGGCGATACCCAGACATCATTAGGACCGTTGAAAAGTTTTCCTTCGTAATCCCGCAGGATGACCTCCACTTTTTTATCAGGACTTATTCGCCATAACTCATCTTTTTCGTCTGCACACGACCACAGGAAACCTTCTTTATCGAAGAACATGCCATTTGAGCGTCCGGAAGGCTGCATGAAAGTTGAAAGTTCCCCTTTAATGCTCCATATCATTATCCTGTCGTTAGGCTGATCGGTAAAATAGACATTGCCTGAAGCATCAGCTGCGGGACCTTCGGTAAAACTGAAACCGTCCGAAAGTTTTTCAAGTTTGGCACCGGGTTCCAGGATGCCCGATAAATCACCCGTTTGGGAAAATAGTGACAGAGATGCCAGTAAGAGAGGCACACAAAAAAGAATCACAAGTTTCATAACTTATTACTGTTAAGGATATTTAAAAATAGCCGTGCTTCCTACGACAGGGGAATATTTCTTATTCTTCCGATGTAATTATCAATTTGTTCAGGTAATTCAAATCCGACGATTAACAGGTCAACTGTTCCGAGTTCGAGAACGTATTTCAGTGAGGCATCAATTTTTTCGGAGTCGTTTCTGAATTTCCCGTTGCCGATCAGCTTCATGCCGATTATACCCTTGCCATCCTTATGCATCTTTTCAATTAAAGGTGTAATCATTGCAGGATCTTTCTTATCCATGCTTTCCCCAAAGGGATTGATCCTGACGTGGATCACATCGACCCATGGACTTGCAGCTGCCGATTCGAGGGCTTCCAATGTGTGAACCGATACACCGTGTCCGCGGATTACATTTTTTGCCTTCAGGTTCTCAAGCCCGTCCATAAATCTCTTTTGCTGGTCAGTCCAGTCTCCTGCTGTCATGCAATGCAATTGTACCAAATCAATGTAATCTGAATTAAGTTCTTTGCGGAACCTGTCAACAACGGTAACAGCATCGGCTTTGTCCTGATCTGGAATACCACCCTGGCTGATCCACATCTTTGTCCCGAGTGTATAGTTTTCCCTGGGGATCCCTTTCAATGCAGCTGCGGTAAACGGATGAGTGCCGTAACTGTCGGCGCAGTCAAAGTAACGGATTCCCTTCTCGTAGGCTGAGCGTATGAGCGACTCAGCAACGCCGGCTCTTGTAATATTTGAGGAACGGTTATATCCGCTGAAGCCTGTCCCCATGCCAAGCAGGGTGGTTGTTATACCTGTTTTTCCGAGAGTTATTTTTTGAAACGGATCGGTCATCTTAAGTCTTGCGGCCGGAGGTATTGCACTAAGCACACTGCCAAAGAGAACAGTTCCGGCGCCTGCCGTTACTGCGGTCATGAATTGTCTGCGGGTTAGTTTCTTACTTACCATAATTTTAAGTATTTGTGAAGCCGTATCGAAAGTCCGGATTTTTACATCATTCCCGTTTTTTTACCCCCTGCCTCCACCACAATTCTTCCCTGCAGGCTGGCCCCTTCGCTAAATCCCGCCACTGGCGGGATTTTTGACGCCTGCCTACCGGTAGGCAGGCTCGGTCCGTTGAAGGGGTTCTTAAAAGTCCCCTTTAGGGGATTTAGGGGCGAAAAACGAGGTACTTTTTATACAACCTCGCCATGTTTGTATCTGAACTTTCTTATACAAATAAAACAATTTTTCTTTTCAGATTTTAAAATAATGATTTTTATTGCAATACGGTGACCCTGATATTTGACGGATATTTGGCATCGTGATAGATCCTCTGGGTCGCTTTTTGAAAATCACTGTCGGAACATTTATAGATATCAACGAATTTCTGAGGATTCCTGTCAACGAGAGGAAACCATGAGTTCTGGACCTGGATCATGATCCTGTGGCCTTTCCTGAAGGTATGGGCTACATCGGGCAATTTATATTTAACCTCAGTAATTTTGCCGGGAACAAATGCCTCGGGCTTTTCAAAGCTCATGCGGTATCTTCCTCTGAAAACTTCAGCCCTGACGAGCATCTGGTAACCTCCCAACGGAACCCTGACATCATCCGAATCGCCGGCTTTTGCATCAGGCGGGAATACATCCACGAGTTTCACAATGTAATCCGCATCAGTCCCTGTCGTCGAAACAAAGAGATCGGCAGTCAGCGGGCCTGTCAGGGTTATATCTTCCTTAAGGACATCAGTCTGGTAATCCATTACGTCCGGTCTGCGCGAAGCGAATCTTTGATCTGCGTCCATATATTCCGTTGTTCTTGCGGTAAGGATTCCATCCTGGTAAGGCACAGGATTCATCGGATCCGATACGTATTCATCAAAGCTCGTCGTGCCGGCAGGGGCGCTGAACGATACTGCAGCATCAGGAAGCAGATAAAGATTCTTTTCTACCGTGTTTTTCGGTGGCCACGATTCAAAATTCCTCCATTCGTTTGAGCCTGTAACAAAGATTGTAGCCTCGGGAATAGCCGGTGCGCCTTCCCCTTTGAGATAATAATTGAAGAAATTCTTCTCCTCCTCCTGATACCTCATGTTTGCATCCAATCCCCAGTAAATGTTGCCCAGCTTATTTCCCTGGCCAAAAGCCCATTGCCCGTGAGACCAGGGTCCCATGACCAGAAAATTCCTGGTCGAAGGCGGATTCTGCTTTTCGATAGCTTCATATGTGTTTAGCGCCCCGTAGAGATCCTCTGCGTCGAACCAGCCGCCAACTGTCATCACGGCAGGCTTTACATTTTTAAGGTATTGACGTGGATCACGGGCTTTCCAGAAATTATCGTAATCAGGATGGCTTATGGCATCTTTCCAGAATTTTATTGTGTCTCCGATGTATTTTGAAGTTATGTTTTTTACTGCGCCAAGCGACAGAAAGAAATCATAGCTGTCGGGTTCGGGATAACGGAATCCGGGATTGCCTCTTCTTGTGGGAGCTCTGTGGGGTATCCCGTTACTGATGAAGAAATTAAAACAATCCTGAAGAAAAAATGCCCCGTTATGATGAAAATCGTCACCAATAAACCAGGCGGTTACCGGTGCCTGTGGTGATACGGCTTTAACTGCCGGATGTGCATCGATTATTCCCATGGTAGAATAGAAACCCGGGTAGGAAATCCCGAATATCCCGACGTTTCCATTGTTGTTTTTCACATTTTTTACAAGCCAGTCAACCGTATCCCAGGTATCTGTTGATTCATCAATATCCTTACTGGTCTTTTTTACAGGCATTACAGGCCGGATATCTTCATAGACACCCTCGCTCATGTATTTCCCCCTGACATCCTGAAAGGCCATTATGTACTTCTCCTCCACATACCTGTTATACAGCTGCATAAAGAAATTATAGCTCTCCGGACCTCCGGGCTCTATATTGTATGGTGTACGGTTAAGCAGTATGGGATGAGGTGTTGAATTGTCTTTAGGGGTATATACCGATGTGAACAACCTTACTCCATCCCGCATTGTAATATAGGTTTCCTGTTTGTCATACTTTTCCTTTAATGTCTCAGGACTGTTGGATGGAGGTGCAATTGGTTTCCTCCCGAACTTAATTTCAAATTTCCTGCCGGCCTGTTCAAGATTACCGGTGATTTCGGTATAAGCGGAATTGATCTGACCGGTATATTTGAAGCCGGCTTCATCGCTCGTAAACGTAAAATCGGGATACTTAAAAGTTGTCGTGGATGAAACAAGGCCGAAAGCTCCCTGGTCCGGACTATCCCATGTTGAAGAAAAGCCCTGATCTGTTGATTTTACATGAACTGCTAAACGTAATGTGATCCCGTCTACATCAGCTTTTCCATACCAGTCGCCATCAACCGGCTGTGAATAAGCTGAAAAGGACAAAGTCTGCATTATTAAAGCAATGCCGATAAAAAGCAGGAAAGAGTTTTTTGATTTCATGATTTAAAAATTTTTGGTTCTTACTTTGTTAGCTTTTCAGTATACGAAAAAGAGAGTGAGGTTGTATCAAAAGTCTGAATTTTTACACCATTCCAGTTTTTTTTACCCCCTGCCCACTAAAGGAGGTTCCATAAGTCTTTGTTAATCAATAAGTCCCCTTTAGGGGATTTAGGGGTGAGAAACGAAGGAGGTACTTTTGATACAGCCTCTTTCTTACATTAGACACTAAAACAATTTAAGAGTTTCTGCAAGGTCGTGAAATATACTCATTTATTCCTGGTATTAAATTCCAAGTTGAACGAGAAGGTCCCCGGGAGGTACAGGTTTCCCTTTTTTTGTTGCTACGCCTGTTACCTCGGCCTGAACAATAATTTTTTCATCAGGAAGACGGTAGATATCCTGCACAAAAACCAGTCTTACATTCCCTTCACGCCGTATTTTTGTCTTTACAATAAATTTGTCACGGCTTTTAAGCGGGGATTTATAGTTAATGATAATTTTTGTTACAATAAGGTCAGTTCCCTCCTCATGGAGTTTAATGAAAGCGATCCCTTTTGAGAGAAGGAATTCATGTCGTGCATGCTCAAGGTAATGCTGATAATTGGCATTATTGACAACTCCCTGAACATCACATTCATAATCCCTTACTGAAAATTCTAAACTGTGAACATATTCTGTCTCAGGCATAATAATCAGATTCAGGGAGTAAAATCATCAATTTAAGTTACAAAGATCCCTATTTTAAATTTATAAACCAGCTTCTATAATAAAGAATTTGGATTCCAGGGGACCTAAATCCGGATTCTGAGTATCCGGTTGTGTGCTCGGTATAGAAAAGAAGTGCTTCGTCAGCCGGAGCCCTGGAATACACGATTGATATTCATAATCGAGGCCGGAAATTTTTTGAGAATAACCATTTACGGGCTCATCACCTGAAGAGAGGAAAGATTGGGCTTTTGCCTGATAGGTCAGACAAATGAGCAACCCGGAGAGTAAAAGGAGTATTTTTTTCATTATGTTAGTTATTTCACAAATGCACTTACTAAAATTGCTTCAGATCCGGAATAATTATAAATCCTTACACTCTCAGCCAAAGCAGGTATTATAAAAGTCTCTGCAAAACTATACAACTGCCGGAGCCCGTTTTGTGTAACAACCTCAATAGTGCTGCCTTTTGTCAGATTCATAACAAGACATTTATTGTTTGTTTTAATTTCAATCATTTTGGTAAAGTGGTACCGGTTTACATCATAAAAATGAGTTTCATGGGTTGGCAGGTGAAATAACTTCCAGTCCGGGCCGCTTTCGATCAATGCCGGTTTCGAAATAAGGTTATCTTTTACATAATTTCCGCTTCTGTCAAAGTAAAGATTATCAATTGCTCTTTTAATATTGAGAGACCTTGGTTTACCGTCCAGGTCAGGCCTTTCCCAGTCATACATTTTGAACGTAAAAATATAAGGGGTACTGCTTATCTCAAGAACCAGATTATTTTTTCCGGCACCATGGATTGTACCATAAGGTATCAGTAACAGATCATGTTTCTTTACAGAATGTTGAAGTATGTAATCATCCGGATTGAATGGCCTTTTTATCGCATAGTTTTCTTCGAGAGCCTTTTGGAATTTTTCAGGGTCGACTCCATCTTTAAAGCCAAGAAATACAATTGCATTATCCTTTGTATCAAGCATATAATATGTCTCTTCCTGTGTAAAAGGTTCCCAGAAGTTTTCGCGAATATAATCGGGCCGCGGGTGACACTGCAATGAGAGATTGCCTCCGTCGAAGGTGTCCAGAAAATCAAAACGTATCGGAAAATCAGTTCCGAAACGGGGATAACAATCTCCAAGAACAGCCTCAGCCTCCTGGTACATCAGGCAGTCAAACGAAAATTCAAGCAGAAGGGATGAACTTTCAATAAGAAGTCCGTTTTCCGGTGAAATAAGTTCGAATGACCATGCATAATTTGGAACATCTTTATTCAGACCTACAATATTATCCCGGATCCAGGTTCCTCCCCAGGTACCTGGTTCAAACCATGGCCTGGCCCTGAAGAGGTTTCTGCTCATCTGAAAAAGAACTTTCCTTAGATCAGACCCGTGCATCAATACAGGCGTATCGGGATGCTGGCCATCAACAAAGACATCAATATTCTGTAAAATCTTCTGTTTATGCTTATTAAATACAACCCAATCGACGAAATAAAATCGTTTGTACATTTCCTTTGGATCTGACGGTGCCTGGCTTCCGAGATTTGAAATTGAACCGGCACGGGCACGGTACTGAACTTCATTCTTTGGTAAATCAATATACACAAGTAGACCCTTCCATCCGGCAAGAGATGCGCCGGGGCCGATAATGAGGTTAATATCTGAATCAGGATCAGGTCTGGTTGAGGCAAGTTTACCGGGGATAAAGAAATCCTCAAGGTTTAAAATTGTACGTTTCCCGAAAAGAGGATCATCGCCACCGAGATAGGGACCCGTCATATCAATTATCTCTCCTTCCGGTTTAAGGAAGCCTTCAGTAGTTATCCAGTTCGTCGAATATCCCTTTTTAAAAAGAATTGAATCAAGGTTATTTCGAAAGAGACTGAAAAATGAACCTGAAAAACCGTCAATAACCACGAGCTTACGTGTTGTAACTATTTCAGCAAGTGATTCGAATCCGGCAAATATCAGATTATTATCTGCCTTAAACGACGGATAAATATCATATCCGTCTTTTGATGAAACCTTTTTCCTGACCGGAAGAATATACTGACCGGTTTTACGGAATTCAATGCTTTTAGGGAATCCTGACCTCATTATTTAATTTACCCGGTGCCTCCTTATTAAGATACCAGGCTCATCTATCTGGGGAATCGCCTGAACAGTTTTAAGAGACCCGCATGGAATTTATGAATGCTGTGAGGCTTGTAATGCATAAGGATGCATTCGCCTGTAATGAAATTAATGTCAGTCCCGTGCAGTTCATTCAGCGCTTCCTTACTATCGGCCATCTGCTGTATCCATATCTGCTTCAGGCCTGCCTCTTTTGCCTCTTTGATAATCGAGACAGTTTTGTTCTTATTTGTCACAATGATAAGGCCTTTGACCTCGGGAGGCAGACTTTTGATATCGGGATATGCCTTTGCCCCGTGGATTTCGCTGGCAAAAGGATTTACGGGTATAAGTTTCATCCCTTTTTCTTTAAGCTCCCTGAAAGCGGTAAATCCAAATTTCCTGGGATCTCGTGAAACTCCAACCATTGCAATTGGTTCGGACATAAGGAATTCTTCAATCTGTTTTAAGGCTACCATTTTTTTAAGAGTTAAAGTTTATGGAAAGTGAAATTAATTCCTGAATGATCAAAGTCGAATAAGTATAAAGACTTAAAATTACAATAAAAAATTAAACTCCACCAAATTTTTATTTACTTGGTATTGAGGTTATAATTATTCCTTCCAGTATGAAAAAAGCGAACGATCGCACCGGGTACCTCTTTTCCAAAGGTTACTCCAACTACGTTTTTATTCTTTTGTTCCTGTTGTATATGTTCGATTATATTGACAGAACGATAGTTACATCGATGTTTACTTCAATTGAAAGCGACTGGGGGATATCCCATACACAGAGCGGAATGCTTGTTTCAGCGGTTTACTGGGCAATAGTGATCCTCACTTTTCCGGTTTCACTTCTTGTTGACAGATGGAGCAGAACAAAGACAATAGGAATTATGGCTGTCTTGTGGAGTCTTGCAACTGCTCTTTGTGCCCTCACCGGAAATTACGTTCAGCTATTCATGGCCAGGATACTTATAGGTGTCGGCGAGGCAGGGTATGCGCCGGGCGGCAGCGCTATGATCTCGGGATTATACCCTATTGAAAGGCGATCGCGGATGATGGGTATCTGGAACGCATCCATTCCTCTGGGTACTGCTATCGGGGTGCTTCTTGGCGGCATTATTGCAACCAGGTTTGGCTGGAAACATGCCTTCGGACTTGTTGCATTCCCTGGTCTCATTGTTGCCGTGCTTTTCCTTTTTGTTAAGGATTATAAAACAGTTGACCTTTCGTTTATCGATAAAGCCAGTAACAGGATAAAGATGGAAAGGAAAGACCTCATTAAAGAGTTTATCTCCAAGCCCTCAATCCTGTTTACCTATTTTGGAATTGCCGCTGTGGTATTTGTAACTACCTCACTTATTACCTGGCTTTCAACATATTTCCAGACAGTAAGGGAGGTGCCACAGGAAAAAGCAGGGACAATGGCAAGTGCTATAATGGTCCTCGCACTTGTCGGCGCACCGCTTGGCGGTATTCTGACTGACAGATGGAGGAAAACACAGATCAATGCAAGACTGCTTTTGCCGGCCATCTCAACTCTGGTGTCGGCTGTGTTGCTTTTTGCTGCATTGTTTTTATTCAGGGGGAAGGTCCAGTATGCAGCATTTCTTATCATGGGTGTCACTATTATGATGTTCATTTCGGGAGCCGCTGCAGTGACACAGGATGTCATACATCCGGGATTAAGAGCCACATCATATGCAATAGCCGTGGTGGTACAGAACCTGCTGGGTTCCTCAACGGCACCGCTTGTGCTGGGTAAGATCTATGATCTTTCAACTATTCAGACGGCTTTGTCGATCCTGCCATTCGTCCTGGTATTGGGAGCTTCATTGTTCTACCTCGGCTCAAGATACTATGAAAGGGATATATTGAAAGTGCCTGTGATAAAACTTGAGGCAGCATAAATCAGGTGGGAAGGCAGGGAACAGATCATCAAGATCAGCCGGCCTGTTGACTTTCTATTTATTCCGGGAAGTCGTATAATTCACAAACTCTTTTAAGGACTCCTTCACATCCGAATCAGGGTATTTTTCAAGAATCGCCAGAGCCTTGTCGCGGTATTGGTTCATTTTAATACTTGCATAGTCAATTCCGCCATATTCCGAAACAAAATCGCGTACCTCTGAAATATCTGAAGCTGACTTCTTTTTGTTCCCGAAGATGCTCAGGATATGCCTTCTTCGTGAATATGTCGATTGCTCAAGGGCATGAATCAGGGGAAGTGTGATCTTCTTCTCCTTAATATCGTTCCCAATAAGTTTTCCTGTAAGACCATTCCCGTCGTAATCAAGAATGTCATCACGGATCTGAAAGGCCATTCCAATGTTTTCGCCAAAGTCCTTCATGGCCTGAATCATTTCCTGATTGTCAGTAACTGATCTGGCGCCGCTTGCCGTACATGCAGCTATAAGGGCAGCAGTTTTGGCCTTTATTATCCTGAAATAATCTTCTTCCCTGATATTTAGCTTCCTTGATTTCTGCAACTGGAAAAGTTCCCCTTCGCTCATCGATTTTACAGCTTCCGAAACGATCTCAAGCATATCAAAGCGGTTTTTCTCAATGCTGATAAGCAGCCCTTTGGAAAGCATGTAATCACCAACGAGAACTGCAATTTTAGAATTCCACAAGGCATTGATTGAAAGTGCGCCACGGCGTTCGCTCGCATCATCTACAACATCATCATGGACAATAGAAGCTGTGTGAAGAAGTTCGATGAATGTGGCAGCAACAAAGGTGGGCTCACCTATTTTACCATTTAGTTTGGCAGTCAGGAAGACAAGCAATGGTCTCATTTGTTTTCCTTTACGCCTGAAGATATAATTCACAATTATCTTAAGGAGAGGGATCTCGCTTCGCAAAGTTCGCCCGAAGTAAGCCTCGAACTGATCCATTTCTTCCCTGACAGGTATTCTTATGTTTGTGAGATCAGGCATAAAAATATATTTCATTCAAATATAACAAAATCGGGATAACCGGTGTAAATACATTAGAGTATCGATAAAGGGTAAATGTTCAAATTTTTCAGTTATCCCGACTTCTGAATTGCACGGGTAAATGCTGCAGATGAAGTAAGTAAAACATAAGGGAATTGAAAGATCTCTACTTCAAATCCCTGAACATCTTTTTCTGGAAAAGCACAATTGCAATCACCCCGCATGTTATTGACGAGTCGGCAATATTGAAAACCGGCCTGAAGAATACCAGCGATTCACCGGCTCTGAATGGAGACCACTGTGGCCAATGTGTATTGATTATCGGGAAATAAAACATATCAACAACTCTTCCAAGCAAAAATGAAGAATAGCCTCCTCCCGGAGGGCACATTATTGCAGGCTGATTATAGCTATCACTGAAAATAATTCCATAAAATGCGCTGTCGATTATATTCCCGATCGCACCCGCAAGAATAGCGCTCACTGCAAGGATAAGTCCGATATTTGAATTCTTTTTTACAAGTGAAGCGAGAAACCATCCTATGGCTCCAATAGCCAGGATCCTGAAGATGCTCAGAACAAATTTCCCCGTTTTGCCTCCCATCTCCATTCCAAAGGCCATCCCGTTATTTTCTATAAAGTGCAGAATTCCCCAGTTTCCAAATAGATGATGTTCCTGGCCGATCACCATATGGGTTTTTACCCAAATCTTAAGCGTCTGATCGGCCAAAAGTATAAGGATAATGAGTAAAACAGCCTTTTTCCCTGATGACATTATGTTCTAATTTAAAATTCAGGTGCGCAAAATAGTAAAAAATACTTATAAATAAGGCATTTGTTGAGAAGGCTGACTTTGTGTTATAAAAAAATCCTGAAACGGATCAGGATTTTTGTCAGAACTATTAAGATGTCAGGGGCAGGTAATGTTCAGATAATTACCGTCCCAGCAGTACCAGTCTGAATTGCCGAAGAATCCCGGGCATTTTACCCTGCCGTTATGCAGGGAGGAGCTCCATTCAACATTAAGGTCGTAGAACTGAAGATACGTCGTGTTATAGTAATGGATATTGTAATATGCATTTAATGCATTGGTTGTCAGTCCATATTCTATGTAGCTGTCTTTAAAGCTATCGCCTGTCTTTACATAAGTAAACCTGATTGTGCCTACAGTGGTTCCAGTCTTTGTCCAGTCGATCTGTACAACCGGAACCTTGCTTTGCGGACTCAGGTTCAGTACCCACTGTCCACCTGTCCCATCAAGTTTCGACGTGCCTGTGAACCAAAGAAACTCACTGAATCCTCCTGTCCCTTCCCTTGTGATGTACATGTTCCATTGTACATCATTTGCCATGATCTGGCCGGTCAGCCTGGCTTTATAGGTCACACTCAGCTCAGTTGCGTTGTAGCTCCATTGCCAGGTTTTGTTATCAATATATGTCGGAGTGTAATCTTTTGCAAGCTGAAAAGCTTTTACCGGAACTGCCAGCGTTGTATAGATAACCGTATTCCAGATGAATGCAACCCCTGCAGCAAATTCCCAGGAGCTGGTCTGGGTTCCTTTCGGAACTGAAATTGAAACATCAGACTTTTTGCCCGATTGAAAATTACTGAAATCAATGAACATCGACTCTACCGGAGGCAGGGCCGGAGGTGAACCGTTATTCTTTTTACAGCTTTGAAATAGTGTTCCGCAAAGAATGAAAACCAGGGTAACTATTAAAATCTTCTTCATATTTCACTCAGTTTTAGGTGTAATTATTAAACGATTAATGATGCCAAATAGTATCAGATGTTGTTTTATACTCCGGTTAATAATGAATCAACAATCAATAATAACATTATAAGGATGCTGAAGACGTTTATCATAATAAATGCTCTCTTCATATAATTGGGTTGCTGAAAAAATAATAATCTTGAAAAGAAGACAATAAAGACCGGATTTAAGATCAGTACAATGTATGAAAAATATTTGCCGAAAAGGTTTGTAAAACCGAAGAAAAACATCAGAAAAAAGGAAGTAAGCAATATCCAGAAGAACACAATGTTTCTGATCTGTTTGTTATTCAGATAATCTGAAATGGTTACAAAGCCGGCATTCCTGTACTCATCGCCATACCTTATTAAAAGAAGCCAGAAATGAGGCATCTGCCAAAGGAACATAAAGGTTGAAAAGAGAAGTATTTTAGTGTCCAATATACCACCTCCGGCGGAAGTAAAACCTATTATTGGTGGTATGGCCCCTACTAGGGCACCCGGTATTATGGCAAGGGTTGTTGTCTTCTTTAAGGAGGTATAAACCAGATTATAAAGGATAACAGTCGTAATTCCGAGCACCAGAGGGGCAATGCCGTTCAGAAGCAGAAGACAGCAGCCTGAAACCATAAGCACGGCAATAAGATTTCCTGCAACCGGAAGTGTTATTTTCTTCGACGGGAGAGCCCTTCCCATTGTACGATCCATTTTGGAATCCTGTACCCTTTCAGTATACTGGTTTAGAGCGGCTGAACCTGAAGCAAGGAGGAAAACTCCTGTCAGGAGTGGAACAAAGGAAGAATCAAAGGAGTTACGGAACAGAAAATACCCGGTTCCGGCTGAAAAAGTAACAGCCAGGGAGAGCTTGTACTTCATCAGGTCACCAAGTATAGTGAACCTTATTTCAGGGATTCGCAACATTCTTATCAGAATAAATACCGGCGATCATTAACGATCCCCCCATAAGTGAGATATCCTTCAAAAGTGCAATAAGGGTGGTAGTAGTATCGAAATGGTTAACCAGGTGGGGGATATGAATAGTAATTATGAAAATAAAAAGAAGACAGGCAAGAAGGATTGTTGATAACCGCACAAGCTTTTTTGTAATTATACTGATACTGGCTGCGATCATCAGGATCCCGGTAAGGACCATTACAAAACCGGTTTTGGGGATAAACGAAGTCAGCATGCCCATGTAATAATCCATCATGATAAAATGGTTGATACCGAAAACTGCAAAGGGAAGTGCAAATAAAATTCTTCCTACAGTTGAAATCTTGTTCATATTCAGGGGTTTTAGATCATTATAAATTTATGAAATTTCTTTGATGAAGCAAAAAATTTCAAATATCATAAGCATTATTTTAAAGTAATAGATCAGCGGTTTCCTTTTGAAAAATAATTGATGTTATATATATAACAACGGTTTTACCAATTTTACTTTTTTATACAAGAATATTTAACAAAGATTGAACAAAAGCCTGTACCTGATGTTAAATGTTCAAATCTCAGGTAATGGAAAGAAGAAACTTTTTAAAGAACCTCGGAATGGGAGTCGCAGCAGGACTTGTTGCCGGGAAATCTCTGGCCGGGGAAATAACCAAATCAATAACTTTAACAATGGAAAGCTTTAACACACACGAATTTGCGGCTCTGCCGTTTGCTTATGATGCACTAGAGCCATATATTGATGCCCGTACAATGGAGATACACTACGATAAACACCATCGTGCGTATTTTAACAACTTTCAGGCTGCCATAAAAGGCACTCCTTTCGATAGTCAGGCGATTGATAAAATCTTTGCCTCGGTTTCCGGTGCAGGTGATGCCATAAGAAACAATGGCGGTGGATTCTACAACCACTTTTTCTTCTGGAATAATCTGGCACCAAAATCGGCAGGACCATCAGCCGATTTATCGGCTTCTTTGACAAAGAAATTCGGGTCGGTTGACAAGTTTAAGGAGTTATTCAGCACAGCCGCAAAAACACGTTTCGGAAGCGGCTGGGCATGGTTATACCTGACCCCTGACAAGATGCTTGATTTGGGAAGCACTCCTAACCAGGATAATCCTATGATGGACGTAGCCTTAATAAAGGGAACTCCTTTACTGGCTCTCGATGTCTGGGAACACGCCTATTATCTGAAATACCAGAACAGAAGGCCCGAATATGTAGATGCTTTCTGGAATGTTGTGAACTGGGAAGAGGTGAGTAAGAGGTATCAGCAGGCCCTGAAATAATAATTTGCCTTCGCACAAGCCCACCCTCAGGCTCAATCGGGATGACAGTTTGCCGGGAGGAGCCGGGGGAAGAAGCGGCGATTCGCACCGGGATGCCCTGCATTGACAAAATGCTGTTTGCGAATCGCCGCTTCTTCCCAAAACCATCACCATATCGGTGTCATCCCGAATCCCGCCCAAGCGGGATGAGGGATCCCTTGATGCAGAGATGAATACTGTCAGGATTTTTAGAGTAATTACCGTTGGCATCCCCGAATATGTAGCGGAAGCATCACGATAAAATTACCCCACCCTCAGGCTCATTACTAAGGAAGACATTCTGTAATACATACATTACCAGATATTAGCAACCTTAGTTTAACTGGCTTGCAACAAATGAATAAGGGATCCCTCATTCGCCTTTTCCCTTCGCGCATCCCCGCCCTCAGGCTCATTCGGGATGACAGGTTGCCGGGAGGAGTGGGGGGAAGAAGCGGCGATTCGCAACGGGATGCCCTGCATTGACAAAATGCTGTTTGCGAATCGCCGCTTCTTCCCAAAACCATCACCATATCGGTGTCATCCCGAATCCCGCCCAAGCGGGATGAGGGATCCCTTGATGCAGAGATGAATACTGTCAGGATTTTTAGAGTAATTACCGTTGGCATCCCCGAATATGTAGCGGAAGGCGACAAATGTGCATAGGTGTTGTATCAAAAGTCAGGATTTTTACACCATTCCCATTTCTTAACCCCTGCCCCTGCTGCACAATGAAACGGGATTATACCGCGGAGCGGTTTCATCATTATAGGAATGCATCACAATAGACAGGATTATACCACGGAGCGGTTTCATCATTTTAGGAATGCATCACGATAAAATTACCACACCCTCAGGCTCATTACTAAGGAAGACATTCTGTAATACATACATTACCAGATATTAGCAACCTTAGTTTAACTGGCTTGCAACAAATGAATAAGGGATCCCTCATTCGCCTTTTACCTTCGCGCATCCCCGCCCTCAGGCTCATTCGGGATGACAGGTTGCCGGGAGGAGTGGGGGGAAGAAGCGGCGATTCGCAACGGGATGCCCTGCATTGACAAAATGCTGTTTGCGAATCGCCGCTTCTTCCCAAAACCACCACCATAGCGGTGTCATCCCGAATCCCGCGGCAGCGGGATGACAATCATCTCTATCAGGTTATTGGAATTGACAATCACCTGCCCCAATAGCTTCATTTCTATAAAAACATCACTTAAAAATTTGATTATTTGATTTTTACACCTATATTAGTAGATATTTAACTAACAGCGCAGGCAGGATAACGGTTGAAAAGCAAGGGGAAATCAGGATGCTTATGTGACTGACGGGGTTTTGGCGTATTTATAAAGTAACCAACAGAATTAACACGACCTGGTCAAATATGAAGAGAGTCAGAATAATATTTCTATTAATCCTGATAACATCCTGCAACGGGAGAACTCTCCAAAATGCAGTTCCGGTTATAAATCTACAAAACCCGGGAGAAAAAAAGGATTTGTATCTCAGTGAATTGCTCGATGATATCCACATTGTTAAACTTGAAACTGCGGATGAAATATTATTGGGTGAGAATACATACTACGTGGTTGGCGAAAGATATATAATTACAATTGACAATGAGAGGATCCTTCAGTTTTCAGATAACGGCAGGTTTTTAAGAACGATTGCAAAATCAGGAAATGGCCCTGAGGAGTTTCTAAGGGTTGATGCTTTCGCCCTGGATGACAAAAACGATATCCTGTATATAAACCACCGGGGTGATTCCCATCATATAATAGCCTATGATCTGAAAAATGGGAAAGCTGTTGACAGGATCCTGACCGGGGTAGATAATCTTATTTCCCAAATAATCGTATCGGGTGATTCTCTTCTGATAATAGTCCCCCGGATGAATAAAAAGTATAATTTATACACACTGACTACTTCGGGAAATATAATAGATGGAATTGCTCCTCCAGGTGTAAAAGGTATTGGCTTGCAGACCAGTATTGATATGGTAATGAATGATTTATACTACATGCCGAAGGAGTATGACACTTTGTACACAGTAAATCAGGCTTCCTGTAAACCTTATTGCTTTTTTTATGTCGACGACAGGTTTACTTATGAAAACAATGAGATCGGTAACTTCGTCTATCTGTCGGCAAATGCTCCCGCATTCATTATTGCCGCAAAAGCCCATGCAAGGATCCGGCTGAATGATGACGGGGAGACCTTCAGTATGAATGCAGATAAGCTGACCCGTTATTTCGTAAATAAGAAAGACTTCACCGTTGTTCAGATTAAAGACTTTAAAAATGATTTCCTCGGAATTGATGAAACCCTTGATCAATGGGATGACTACTTTTTTATAACCAACAACCTGGGGTATGTTTATTATTCGTCGTTTGAACTGAAACAAAAGATTGAAAAAGCTCTTGATTCAAATAAACTTGATGAACATGTAAAACAGAGGATCTCAACTTTGAACAGGGAGATTAATGAAAATAACAATCCGATACTTGTGATTGGTAAACTGAAGATGCAATAGCTCTGCGCCCAGCGGTCGCCTCCCTCCGGTATACTATGGCTGGCAATGTCTGAGCCCTTCGCTCCCTGCTCCCTGCTCTTCGCTCCCCGCTCCCCGCTCTACGCTCTACGCTCTTCGCTCTTCGCTCCCTGCCCCCCGCTCCCTGCTTTCTTCCTGCGCTCTGTGCCCAGCCTTCGCCTCCCTCCGGTCGGCTATGGCTGGCAATGTCTGAGCCCTTCGCTCCCCGCTCTTCGCTCCCCGCTCTTCGCTCCCCGCTCTTCGCTCCCCGCTCTTCGCTCCCCGCCCCCCGCTCTTCGCTCTTCGCTCCCTGCTTAGGGCTTCTTATAGTTTTCGACAAACCATTCTACATATTGAGGAATTCTTGAAGAAGCGTAATAGGGCAGGTTCATTAATAAATACGGTATTCCTGCCGGAGTTTTTACCGATTCCACCGAAAAATAATTTGCCATTAATCTTATTCCAAATTTATGATTTGCCTCTTCAAGATACCGATGCAATGACCGGATGGTTCCATGTCCACCGGATTTAATCTCAATCGGCAGCAGGTACTTTTTATATTGATGCAACAGGTCAACTTCAGCATTGCTGTTTGCCTTTTCCCTGACCCAGAAAAGAGGTTTATAAAGAGGGGAACTGTTTTGGGCCTGAAGCTGTTGAGTTGTCAGATGCTGAATTATTCTTCCTCTGTGAAAACCATTAAGATCCTTCAATCCGATCATTTCAGCCTGATGTCCGATTGAATAATTAAGCAGTCCGGTATCAACAAACTGAAGTCTGGGTTTCCTTTTGAGATTTGGAGTTGCAGGAGGTTCTGTCGTGGTTGCCGGATAAATAAGTTGAATTATTCTGGCCATATCAAGCGATCTTAATGCTTCACCAACCTCACGCGATCTGTAATTGGAGTTCCCGAAACCATTCATGGTAATTCTGTCCATTTCAAAAGGAGCAGAGTCTATTACATGTCTGATAATTCTTCTTTCAGTGGAATTTGAAGCATATTTTTCGATATCATCCCGGTAACTCTGCCAGAGGTTTTCATAGATTTCGCCAAGATTTATCATATTTTTCTCTTCAGCATATCTGCTGACCACTTCTGGCATACCTCCAATAATTGCATAATCATGAAACAGATCCAGAATTGGATCGTGTGCATATCTTGCAACAGGTATCTTCTCAAGTTCACCGACAAGATCGTTTCTGTCAAGGGCCAGCAGGAATTCTTCGAAGTCAAACGGGTGCAGGACAAGCTGTTTAACGCGGCCAACGGGAAAGGATGGAACTTCTTTCAGGGCAAACTCAAGCAGAGAGCCGGCTGAAATGAAGTAAAGATCAGGATATTCTTCATAAAAATATCTCAGCATTTTTATTGCCAGAGGTGATTCCTGGATCTCATCGAGAAATACAAGTGTCGGATCCTTAGTATAGGGGATATTTTTGCTTAGGAATATTGCATTAATAATATCTGATGGATTATCGAGTCGCTCGAACAGATTTTTATCCTGTTCTTTTTCAAGATTAAGGCTGATGAAATGGCTGAACTCCTTTCCAAACTCCTTAACAAGTGTGGATTTGCCTACCTGCCTGGCGCCTCTTATTATCAAAGGTTTATGATTAGTGCTGTTTTTCCATTCCAGCAGTTGACTGTATAATTTTCTATAAAAGATCATACTTTTATGTTTCAGATCAAGGGTAATAAATTACGATAAGTGTATTAAAATACATGCAATAATAAAAGTAAAATGTATTAAATACATGGCAATATTACATATAAAATGTAACAAATACAATACAAATGATTTTCAATCTTAGGTTTCTGCGCGCTGAGCCCTGCGCCCAGCCGTCGCCTCCCTCCGGTCGGCTATGGCTGGCAAAGCCTGTGCCCTAGCTCTTCGCCTCCCTGCTGGTCGGCTATGGCTGGCAAAGCCTGTCGCCCTGTGCCCTGTGCTCTGAGCCCTTCGCCCCCCGCTCCCTGCGCTCTGCGCTTACAGACTATATTCCTTGAGAATTATGCTCTTTACGAAAACTTCAATCTCTTTTTCGGATACCTGATAATTGGGTTTCAGCAGATCAAATTGCTTATCTTTTCTAAAATTGTTTCCGTCGGAAATGAAATTCAGAATATCCTTTATCTTAAGAATATGGTTTGAATATTTAGTTGCTTTGTTGATCATGGATTTTAAGGAAATCCCTTCCTTTAAGATAGAATAAATATCGTAGTAATCACGGAAATTGCTTCTTCTCAGCATTACTTCAAGCTTCATTACTCCGATTGTCTCAATATTGGGTATACTTATGTTATTCAGAAAAACTATAGGCTCTTTGACAGGAGATTTGTAGAGTTGATTTGAATAGAAAGAAAGTTTTGTATTATCTGCATAAAAATTGACCTGGTTAAAACCAAGAATATCCGGTTCGATTCTGTTGAAAACTGATGAAAGTTCTTTTAGTATCTGTGGCCAGTCAATATCAGACTTACCAGGCAATGGCCATTTACAGAAGTCCAGATCTTCACTTAAACGATGCCCGGTTTGCAGGGCAAGGGCTGTTCCTCCGATCAGAATATAATCCTTTATACAGTTTAGTTTTGAAACAGGTTCAAATACCCTGCTTGCTTCATCAGAAAGGCCCTGCATAATTAGTTGTGTAAATAGATTTTTCTGTTTTTGATATACTCATCCGGGTCGTTTATACCAAAATAAAACCAGGCAAAGAATCTGTTCAGTCCGTGAAAGTAGGGCTCCTGTCTGAGAATTCTCTCTTCCCACACTTTCTTCAGAAATTCGTTATCATATATTTTGAAAAGTAAATTAATATCATCTACATCAAGCATTAGCAATACTTTTTCAATAAAGAGGTCATCATCAATCTCATTTACATTTTTATATGACCAGAAGGCATTTTTCTTCCTGAGTTTTTGAAATAATATTTGCCTGCTTTTCTCCATAATGCAAATATAAGCATTTCCAGTGAGCTCTTAGCCCTCCAACTCCGCTAAAGCTTTGGTGGATAAGCATGCTCTGCGCTCTGCGCTCTTCACCCTGCGCCCTGAGCTCTGCGCCCTGAGCTCTATGCTCCCTGCTCTACGCTTTGCCAACTACCTTTTACCAACTGCCAACTGCCTTTACCAACTGCCAACTGCCCTTTGCCACTGACCTATGACAATCAACCGGTGATAAAACTGTCAAAATTATCGGTGGTGATTACTTCAAACGAACTATTATATGTTGAAGAGAATGTTTTTGATAACCTTGCTTTGGATTTAGGATTCCATTTTATTTCAAATGCATGAAGCATGCCATCTCGTTCTTCGATATAGTCAATTTCCTGTTGGTCCTGGGTCCTCCAGAAATATGTATTAGCCCATACGTTATTGTTTCTTATGAACTTCGTTCGTTCAGCGATAATAAAATTCTCCCACAATGCTCCGGCATCATCTCTCAGTTCCGGTGGATTGAAGTTGGCTATAAGTGAATTACGTATTCCATTATCATAAAAATATATTTTTCTGGAACGTTTTAGCTCTTTCCGGAGGTTTCTGCTGAATGCACCGAGCCTGAAAATCACAAAAGTCTGTTCAAGCAATTGTATGTACTTTTCAACAGTCTGATTATCAATTCCGAGGTTGTTCGCCAGTTCATTATATGATACTTCATTGCCAATCTGAAAGGCAAGTGATCGCAGTAATCTGACCAGCTTATCGGGTTTATTGATTCTTTCCCACATTAAGATATCTTTATATAAATAACTGTCAGTAAGCTGTTTGAGAATTTCCCTTTCGGAACCTGGATTAGTTACAATTTCCGGATAATATCCAAAAACGAGACGGTGCGGAATTAACCTTATTTCTTCAAGCAGGCTCGTATGGGCGACCATCTCCTCAAATGAGAGTGGGAATAATTGATATTCCCATTTACGACCGGTCAAAGGTTCATTAATCTGGTTTGCCAGTTCGAAAGAAGAAGAACCCGTGGCAATCAATTGTATATGCTTCAGATGGTCGGTTATCAGTTTAAGTTTAATTCCGGTATTTTTTATTCTTTGGGCTTCATCTATTATCAGAAGTTTCTTCCCGGCGAAAAGTGTTCTAAGTCTGTCGGAGGTTGGATTTTCAAATAGTGCCTGTACATCCGGTTCGTCGGCATCAAGCCATAAAGTTCCTTCTTTTTCACGTAGCAGGGAGGATAACAGGGTTGTTTTACCGGTCTGACGTGCACCGGTAATTATGATAGCTTTACCTGATCCTATTTTTGCTTCAATAGTCTTTTCAAGTACTCTTTTGATCATTTCATTCGTTATATCGCGATTATAATCGCAAAAATAACGCTTTTATTGAGATCGTGGTCGTAAATTCATTGGTTTTTTTGCTTTATCTCTTTGAAATAGTTGATTGGGCTTTCCAGTCAAACCTGCCCTGACAGACAAGTCAGTAGTGTAGGTGGTGATTAGTGGTGCTGGTTGCCGGTTGCTGGTCAGTAGTACTTATAGCGTCTCCTTTTTCTCGCAGATTGACGCAGATTAAACCGCAGATTTTCGCTGAGTGTAACTGTTCCTGAATTGTTAATCTGACTCTTCTCCGTGCAAAGCTGTTAAGACATCCGATAACCTCTGCGAGAAACTTTGTTTCATTTTTCTTTCTTGCAGACTCGATAGCCATCGAGATTCGCAGATAAAACCGCAGACCTGCCTGCCGGTAGACAGGTTTTCGCAGACAATTTTTCGCGCGCGCTCTGCGGCTTGCATCATTTCCCAACTGCCATGCCAGTTTCCTGTTGAATACTGCCAACTTCCCTTTCCCTACTGCCAACTGTCTCCAACTTCTTGCCAACTGCCAACTGCCAACTGCCAACTGCCCTTTGCCAACTGCAACTTCCTTTGAATACTGCCAACTGCCCATTGCCAACTGCCAACTGATGCCAACTGCAAAAGACCTAGATTATAAGCCCCGACTTTAATATCTCCTGAAGAAAACCGCCTGGATCATTACCATTTACAAATAAAACGGGTTCAATTCTGTTGTCGACCTGGTGACCGAGCTTCCAGAGTAATGGAGCATACGTAAAGAAATCACTGTTAACCGAATTGACAATAACAGCCACATCGATGTCGCTGTCTTCCCTTTGCCTTCCCTTCGCATAAGAACCAAAAAGGACAATCTTGTCAATGTCAAAATGATCAGAGACAAGGAATTTGTACTTCCTGAGCTTTTTTATGACATCTTTTTGACCCATGATTGAAGTTCTTTTGTTTTCTTAAGAATTTCTTCACATTTTGACTTTGTGAGACTTTTCAACAACATCTCCTTATATGTCGGATATCTGGCTTCTATATTTAGTGGTTCCAGAATGGTTACAAGATCTCTGAAATCATCAGATAATATTTTATCAATGCCTGATTTACCGGCAATATATGAAAGGTTATGCGAGTATGGGGGAGGTTCAACGGAACTTAAACAATAATGGGCTTTGAATATTTTATCTATTGCCTGATGGCACATGAATCCAACATATAAAAACCTTTCTGTGGATAGCATTGCTTCCGCAGTCTCTAAATCATAATCGGATAAATCTATCCAATATTTGATTTTATCATTCACCTGACAGTTTTTACAAATATACAAATTAATCAATCAAATACATTGGGTTAAGTCTGAGTCTCGTCGTCTCTTTGTCCCCATGTCTCTTTGTCTTTTCAGCTAAATACCAGCCTCATTAATCAGTCATGTCGTGTGGTCTTGCAGGCGGGGTCGTGTGAATCGTAAAGGAGATCTTCGGTTTCTAATATGCTGAAAAAATGCTTATTTGATAAAAGATTATCAAATAAGCATTTAAAACTTTAAATTAGTATTTGATTTTTAGATATTCCCTATTTTAAATTCTGATGAAAAGGCTATTTATTCAGTGTTTCCTTATTATTATAGCTGGCCAATGTACTGGCATTTTTTGCCAGCAGATCCCTGTTTTAGATCTGTCTTCAGCAATTGAACACCCTGATAATATTACACTTAGTGACTTTGTTGAATCAATTACATATATTCCTATTGCCACAACGTACGACTGCCTCGTCGATAAAAATCCGAAAGTTTATGTTTCAAAAGAATACATAGTAACAATTAATAACCGGGGGAAACACAGCCCTCCGTTTGAATCAAAATGGTGGTCATACGGTCAGCAACTGCAAGCGAATTTTATTTCTCAACCGCTCTATTTTGAAAATAAAGGATTTATCTCATTCAATTTTTATTTAAGTAAAAATAAATATTTTGTGTTGTATGATAAATCATTTAAATTAATTAAAGTCGTTGATAACAACTCCGGAATTAAGAATGATATTGACGGATTCATCAATATCACATTTGACTCTATGAATTCAGAAGGAGAGTTAATAGGTCTTCTTCAGGCAAATGAATTGGTAAACTGGATAAATAAGAATCCTGAAAAATTTAAAGCACTGAATCCCGAATTACAGGAATTAAAAAATATCAAAATGGAGGATAATCCGGTGATTGTTATAGCAAAATACAAGAAATAAACTTCCCTAAAAACAAAACACAATTCACGTTCGAATCGTCGTGTCTTCGCATGATCGCCAGGTTTCTTATTCTTTGCAGGCTCTCCGTTCAAAATCAATTATAACAAAATAGGGCTTATCGATGATGGGCATCAGAGATGTTGCCGAAGGTATCGTGAGGTGTTAGGGTTGCGGGATGCATGTTGAATGTTGCAGGTTGCTGGTTGCCAGCCTTCGCCTTTGCCAACTGCCAACTGCCTTTCGCCAACTGCCAACTTCTTACTGAATACTGCCAACAGCCTTTTGCCAACTGCCCTTTACCAACTGCTCATCGAATACTGCCAAGGCATAATTGATCCTTAGTAAGCATAGATAGTTTCTTTAGTATTGAGTTTTTGAATCTGGGTTTGATATACTTCTCCCGGCAGATGTCAACATCGATTCCAAACTGAATCTGAAAAAATTCCTTCATTTGAATTTTAAGCTCATAAAGATCCTAAGTGTTTTCTTCAAATTCAACAAGCAGATCAATATCGCTTTCAGGATTTTGTTCTTCTCTCGCATAAGAGCCAAATAATCCTATTCGGACGATATGATACTTGTCCCGGAGTACTTTTTTATTCTGGGACAGGAATTCCAATATCTGTATTTTAGTTTTCATTTGAATACAAATTTAAAAAAATTGAACAGATTTCTTTTAAACAACTGAATGAGTTGCTGAAACACGTCGATTGTACTTAGCTTGCCAACTGCTAACTGATTCATGGTCCCCGGTCTTTGTATCCAGACTTAGTTCATCAGCATCAGTTACCCTTGTACTATCGCTTTGTCACTCTGTCGCCTTGCGTTCTGACTTTCCCTGCGCCACTCGGCGAAAAAATCCGCGAACCTCTGCGAGAAACTTCTTTTTTTTTCTCGCAGATCTACGCAGATGAAACCGCAGACCAGGCCGGTAGACAAGTTTTCGCAGAAATGTTATGCGGCCTGCGGCTGGCGGCCAACGGCGTACGGCAGCCAGTTACCCTTTGCCAACTGCCAACTGCACTTTGCCAATATTAACACCGGATACAAACAATGCCAGCAAACAGAACATTTTGATACCACTCTTCTGAGTTGTTGATCTGTTCAATGATTCAGGACCTTGATTTTAGCTTTATTCCGGTGCAGATTTTCATGTGCAATTTTCTGTTTAAAACAAGTACTATTTCGGTGCATGCTGACCCCCTTGAGTATATTCTTGCCCAAAACGGACACTGATTCCTGCGCAAATCGAACGTTTTCGTTTTGTGTTACAAAAAAAGACGCTAACCTGTTTAGCGCCTTTTAATTATAATTGTCCGGCGAGTTTGTCTTAAGCTGTTTCTTCATCCCCTATTTTCTTTTCGGCATACTCCTGCTGCAGTAGTTCACCCTGGCGTTTACGGTAGCTGGGGCCCTTTATACGAACAATAACAGAGTGATGGAAGATACGATCCAGGATCGCGCTGGTAGATATTGGATCACCAAGGAACTCTGGCCAGTCAGGCTCTTCAATGTTGGTTGTAAAGATCAGTGGTTTGTTTTCTTTATAGCGCTGATCGATCACCTTGAAGAGCAGATGAGCTTCTTTTATCACTTGTAATTCCAGACGGTCATGACCCATCTCATCGATAATCAGTAGTTCAGGGTTGATATATTTCCTCATTCTCTTATCCAGGGTCTTTTCATAAACTCCACTGTTAAGGTCAATGATCAACTCGCTGCAGGTGGTGTAATGTGTTTTGTATTCCCCCTGACAAGCCAGAAGGGCAAGGCTCTGCGCGAGATGGCTCTTGCCTGTTCCGTTGTCACCCAGGAACAGGATCGATTCACCTTTTTCAATGAACCTTAGCGAAGCCAGTTCCATGATCAGTTTGCGGTTCAGTTTGGGCTGGAAGTCAAAATCAAAGTCCGCGAGCAATTTGCACGGCTGGGGTAGCCTGCTGGTATTAACCAGGTATTCAATGTGTCTCTGCTGCTTGTTTACAACTTCACTCTGCACGATACCACTTATAAAGTCATAGTATCCCAGGGTATTCTCATTGGCCCGGTCAACAATCTGCCGGTACTCTTCGGCCAGGAGTTTTAATCCCAGGTAGCGGCAGTTGCCGGCAAACTGATCCTGAAGCTGCTGCGTATCGCTTATTTTTCTACCTCTCATGCCCGTGGTTGTTATTGCGTTTAAAAGTTAGTTTTGTACTATAGCGTGGCTCTGAGTTATTCTCAAGGAACCTTTCTATAGCTCCCGAGTCAAATACTTTGTAGCTCTGAGCCCGACGGATAGCTACCAGGATATCTTCCACCCGGTAGTTTACCTTCAGAGCCAGCAGGCTTTTCAGATGGTGGCGCCAGGACCCTGGCTTATGACGCTTTACCACTTGGATATAATCTCCCATCTCCGGGGAAAAGGCCTCCAGGCGGGAGATAACATCGGCTATGACAAGATCAGGCTTCTTACCAGTTTTCTGGTGAACTCCCACGTATCTCTCCTTGCGACCCTCTTCAGCCAAAGGGTGTGTGACCAGTTGTTCCCCCATGGGAGAATAAACCACCAGGTGAGCCTCTGAGATACGTACCGGGCACACCTCGTACATATATTTCTGGGGTACAACGTACAGGTAACCCTTCCACTGTACACACGACTCCTGGTTTACTACAAGGTGGGCCACATGGGAGGTATCGAAGTGATTTCCCGGTAAAACCTGCAAATAGGGATGTTCTTCAATATACATATCAATGGGTCTTTTCCTGGTTGTGGCATGGATACGTACATCATTGACATCTGTGATCCATAGGCGCAGTTGTGTTTTAAGATCATCCATATCCCGGAACTCACGGCCATTTAAGAAGCTTCTCTCCAGGTAATAAAATGGCCGCTCCACTTTCAGGTTCTCACTTGGACGACCGGGGGTGATGGTAAGTGGGCGGAAGCGGTAATGGCTTGCAAATTCAAGGTATTTGGCGTTAAACACCGGGAGTCCCGCCTCGTAGCGGTCCACACATGCCTTCTGGTTATCGCTCTTTATCTCCAGCGGCACACCATCGAGGTAGATGAAGGCATTGATAAGTGCCCGCAATAGGGTTTGCTGCTTTTTGTCATCCACTACCTCCATGTATTGCCTACGGGAGTAGCACAGTACGTAACTAAAGAAAGTAACCTGTGTAGCCACTCCCGGATTATGCGAGGTAAACCGGATATTGTAATCGCTCCAGTCATGTGCGGCCCTCTGGCCCGGGTCCGTTTCCACCATCCGCACCGCCGTTTTTGAACCCACCCCCCAGATGCTTGTCAGGTAGTCTCGCACGATGGTAATCTTACCATCATAGCCTTTTTCTCTCAGGTGCTCATACGTACGCCGGCCCGTGATATTACTGTACTTCTCCAATAGCTCGGCTATAAATCCCTTGTAAGGGTCAAGCTTGCTATGACGTTTATTTTTAAGAGGGATTTCATCCCCGGTCGTGGTATCACGTAGTACCGAGTTTGATACCAGCCACCGGCGCACTCGCCCGCGGGAGATACCAAGACTCTTGGAGATCTTTCTGATCGGCCATCCTTTAGCATGCAGGGTAATGACACTGTTTTCTAAATTCTCATCTTTCATCTTGTTATTCGGATTTATGGATTTGTAATTGGGTAATAGCCTCTTTTAGCTTATCCACATATGATGATACCTTCTCAAAGCCCGGGTTAATTATCACTTTCTCCGATTCATTTAACATGCCTGCGTGGTGATCGCTGAGCTTTGAGAGCAGGATCTGAACAGACTGGATTACATACCCTGCACCTTGCATAAGATCGTTGCCATAGGAAGATAACCTTGCATCATTTGGTTCTTCTGAGAGTAATAAGTCCTGCCTGAGTACATGCTCCGGGTGAGAGAGTATGTACCGTTGCCGGTTCTCATCGCCAGCTTTTAAAAAGGCTTCCACCAGTTTATCACTCTGGCGGCTGCTAAGGGCAAAGCTGGTGATCGCCCGGGCCACAACTGCCTGGTTGCCGCGCGGCAATTTTGTTAACGCGCGCGCATGGCTTGAGGTAAGAGTGCCCATCATGATCTCTGATGAGACATCTTCATCCATCTTTTCGATCAGTGACAGGCGGCGGCTGACCCATGAACGGCTGTAACCGGTCAGACGGGACAAGCTGCGCTGATCCATTGAGTGGGTATTCTGAAGATCCTTTAGTACCATAGCCTCCTCCCAGGCTTCCATCGACTGGTGGAGGCGGTTGTAGCTCAGTAACAGAACCTTGGCCTGAGCCAGGTCTATCTCCAGCACAAGGCACTGAAGGGCCTCCATCATAAGGTCCTCTGCCGCATAAAACCTCTTAAAACCATCGATTAACTGATAGCCTCCTTCATGTAACCGTGCAACAACCGGTTGCAGTTGTCCATGCTGCCGCATCGACTTCTCAACCTGAAGGATCCGGGTCATGTTCATGATGCGCATCCCCGATAACGACAGGTCAAATTTATCTATGGCTATTTCTTCGATTCTGGTATTCACCGGAACAAGTTTTTGGTCCCGGTAAAAATAGATAGCTGCTTTTCTTTAAACGAACGTGTTCCTATTTACAATCAGATACGGTTTTGGCTAAAAAACATCTCCTTGTCCTCACTATTGCTACACTTGAGCCACTAACGTGTTCCTATTTACAATCTTTCTCCTTTTTACCTTAAAGAGCGCGTAAGCCCCATTGGTACTTGGCTGCAGAGACAACGCGTTCCTATTTACAATCATATTCTTTTTAACTTTAGATAGCGTGTATACTCCATCCTCCCGTGGCTGTAGAAGTAACGCGTGCGTCTTTACAATCATGGTTGAATGATTTCTTTGACGTTTTCTGTTACGTTCCCTCTGCAAATCACGATTGTGTATTACATACTCCGGATGAGTTTTGCGATAATCCCGCTGAAATTGATACCCCGGGTATTTACTGCGCCATACCTTCTGGCTGGCCAGACTTCGTTTATGATATTTACTGTTGTTTTTGTATTGTCTTCTTTTCCAGGTACGCATCCTGGCTTGTTGGCACTCCTTTGCGCAGCAATACCTCTGATTTTTTATCCGGGGATTACGCGGAACCAATTTGCCACAATACTGGCAGGTAAAGGTTAAAATCATGATAGCAAACTTTCTCTAATCGAAAGATTGCCGTTTTTATTCTATAAGAAAGAGGTGGTATCGTTTTTTACCGGTAGGTGGTATCAGTTTAGTCCGTCGTTAAAAGCCAATTGCCAACTTGCCTCTTCACCCTGATCTCTGAGCCCTTTTACTCAACATTCCTGCCATTCACTCAAAGATTTATACCATTTACTAAAAATATCATGATTAACTTGACTTTTAACTTTTTATAATCGAAATTTGATAGTGTGAAGTTGAGACCTGCTGTTTGATCAGCTGATAAGTGGTGGCTTACGAGGATTTTGATATAAGTTTCATCATGGAAAATTATAGGTTCAGAAAGGTGCTAAAATCAGGATTTTACCGGCTGATGAAAAAGTTATTGACCGTCTACGTTGTATTGCCAATGTTCTCCTTCTAAATGCCAGTTTCATTGATAATCCCGGACTGCTGAATGTAAGAAAGAGAGGTGTACTGGCAAAGATAAAGTTTTAATCGGATTGGCAGCCAGGCCTTTACATGAAATTCGAATTTGAAACAAAAAAAACTAATTTTTAACGTGTAATTTTCACAAAAATGGAAAAGCTTAATAACCTTCAGATAAATTCTGATAGAATTATGAAGAATGAGGAACTGATTTCACTAAAAGGAGGAGGTGGACAGGGAAATGGCTACTGTCTTTGCTGTTGTTATATGATTCCGTTAGCTTGGTGGGCATGCTATTCCTCAGTCGAACAAATGATTGGCGACGTAAATTCAAAATGTGGTGGTTCAGGTGGCTGTAGTTGTGGTGGGTCGTGTGAATCGTAAAGGAGATCTTCGGTTTCTAATATGCTGAAAAAATGCTTATTTGATAAAAGATTATCAAATAAGCATTTAAAACTTTAAATTAGTATTTGATTTTTAGATATTCCCTATTTTAAATTCTGATGAAAAGGCTATTTATTCAGTGTTTCCTTATTATTATAGCTGGCCAATGTACTGGCATTTTTTGCCAGCAGATCCCTGTTTTAGATCTGTCTTCAGCAATTGAACACCCTGATAATATTACACTTAGTGACTTTGTTGAATCAATTACATATATTCCTATTGCCACAACGTACGACTGCCTCGTCGATAAAAATCCGAAAGTTTATGTTTCAAAAGAATACATAGTAACAATTAATACTTATAGATGTCTTGTTTTCAACCGAAAGAATGGAGAATTTATCCGGGAGATTGGGCATTATGGCCGGGGACCCGGAGAATACCAATCGACAAGAGGTCTCTTTAACGAACTTATGCCAGCATATTACTTTACCGGCTGGAATGGGAATCTGGTCAAGTATACCATGGATGGCCTTTTCAGGGAAAATGTTAAGATACCTGGTTATAAAGATAGCTTCGACTCCCCTTCATTCCCTATGAATTATTCTTTTATAAATGATTCATTAATAGTATGTGATTTTTTGATTGCTACCGGCACTGAGTCCAATTCATTAATGATATTCAATGAGAAGGGAAAGGTCATAAGAATCATTCCTAATAATAATATTTTAAGAAACAGACAAAAATTTGTCCTGCGAACCGACGAAATGAGTTTTCACCATTTTAACAACAGGTTGTTCTTTCAGAGTATGTACAACGATACTGTATTCCAGATCTCCATTGACAAAATAATTCCAAGCTTTATTCTTAACCGGGGGAAACACAGCCCTCCGTTTGAATCAAAATGGTGGTCATACGGTCAGCAACTGCAAGCGAATTTTATTTCTCAACCGCTCTATTTTGAAAATAAAGGATTTATCTCATTCAATTTTTATTTAAGTAAAAATAAATATTTTGTGTTGTATGATAAATCATTTAAATTAATTAAAGTCGTTGATAACAACTCCGGAATTAAGAATGATATTGACGGATTCATCAATATCACATTTGACTCTATGAATTCAGAAGGAGAGTTAATAGGTCTTCTTCAGGCAAATGAATTGGTAAACTGGATAAATAAGAATCCTGAAAAATTTAAAGCACTGAATCCCGAATTACAGGAATTAAAAAATATCAAAATGGAGGATAATCCGGTGATTGTTATAGCAAAATACAAGAAATAAACTTCCCTTACTTAAGCTAAAAAATCCCTGTAATAAAAACAAAACACAATCCACGTTCGAATCGTCGTGTCTTCGCATGATCGCCAGGTTTCTTATTCTTTACAGGCTCTCCGTTCAAAATCAATTATAACAAAATAGGGCTTATCGATGATGGGCATCAGAGATGTTGCCGAAGGTATCGTGAGGTGTGAGGGTTGCGGGATGCATGTTGCAGGTTGCTGGTTGCCAGCCTTCGTCTTTGCCAACTGCCAACTGCCAACTGCCAACTGCCAACTGCCTTTTGCCAACTGCTAGCTGCCTTTTGCCAAAAACCGTAAGAAATTTGAAACATTAAAAGGCCGGTTAACCGAAACTTCGAATCCGGTGCTAATGATTGTAAGATAATTTTGCATACGAGCCTGAGGTGCTCTGCATGCGCCCCACCAGAAGACGGGATCTATAAGAAATTTACTCTTCAGGGGGAAATAAATAGACAGGATTCTGGCATTCGTTAGGCAGGGTAGGCAAGGCAGCCAGTGAAGGCAGGTCTGAAAAAAACCAGATCTATCATCTGTGTAAGATTATTGGAAGTGAGAATCACCTGTTCCAATAGCTTCATTTCTATAAAAACATCACTGAAAAATTTGATTACTTGATTTTTACGCCTATATTAGTAGATATTTAACTAACAGCGCAGGCAGGATAACGGGGGAAAAGCAATGGGGTAATCAGGATACTTATGTGACTGACGGGGTTTTGGCGTGCTTGATATTGAATGATAATATGCTGGTTGATTATGTAGATGCATTTGATCTCCTGGGAATGCGACCAGGAGAATTAGTAAAAAAAGATAATTTTTGGGTATCCTCTGGAATGTTTGATAAAGTTAAAGTTACTTTTCATTGGATACCATGCTTTTAAGATACCTATTTATGGATTAACTTAGGTGATGGAATTGAGATGTATAAAATCAATTTTTTTAAGCATGAGAATAAAACTGTTAGCCTTTGTCATGATCATTTTCTGTTTCTGCGGGAGAAAAAGTACTAATGAAAAAAAAGATTCTAACTCTGTTTTAATTATTGACCTTCTTTCAGAACCTGAATCCGGGATTAAGAAACTTTCTGAGTTTGCTTCAAATATTGAGTATATACCGTTGCAAACTGCTGAGAATTCTTTAATGGGCAGTGTTAGACACAAAATTGAATACCTGGATAAAAGAATCTATATTGAAAACATAGAGGGTATATTCAAATCTGGCATATTATGCTTCAATTTGGATGGAAAATTTCTTTTTAAGATTGAAAATACAGGAAGAGGGCCGGAAGAATATACGTTTATTAACGACTTTGATGTCAGTCCTGACAATAAGAATATAACCATACTTTCAAGAAATAAATTACTGTTATACGGAATTTCCGATACCGGTTTTACTTTCCAGAGATCTATAGCACTAAAGGATCCAGCTCCAGGGAGGATAAGTATGGTTCCTGAAACAGACAAAACTTTTTTAGCAATACCACCCAGGAGAGGAACTGAGTCAACTTTAAGTTTACTGAAAAATACTGGTGGCGATACAATTTATTTTAAACCAAATTGTTATAAGTACAATATGGTCAGAAAAATCAATTACAGGGCAGAAAATGAAATGTTGGTTTATTCCTTTGGAAACGCAGTTTGCTTTAAAGAAGCATTCAGTGATACTGTTTTTTATGCTGATGCAAAAGGAAATTCTTTTAAGCCCCGGATGATTTTTGATTCACATTGTACGCTGATGACTCCTGAGGTGAGAGGCGGATTGGAAACATCAGGAAATCATGCAAATATTATTGCTAACATATTCGAGACAACAAGGTATGTTTTCTATTATTATATCAGTTCTGGCCCAACACCAAACAGATATCTCTTCGACAAGAAGACTAAGACAAGGTATAAGTTGGAAATCGATAGCGAACTGGAGAGTAAAGTAAAGGATGATCTGATTGGGGGACTTGATTTCAATATTGAATTTCGGGATCATTATTGTAGCGGTGGCAAGCTGTTTTCGTTTGTTGACGCATTAGCACTAAAGAGATATGTTGCCAGCGAAGAGACTTTAAAAAAGCAAAGTTGAGTGATCCAAAAAAGAAAGTAAAGCTCAAAAAAACTAGCTGATTCCCTTAACGAGACTGATAATCCTGTTTTGATAATTGTAACTCCAAAAGAATAAAATTAATCTTTCGTAAAATTAAATACTTATGAAGAGTATCAGCGATGCCGCTGAAGGCATCGGCTTTCGTACCCGAGGTTATCGCTTAACATGGGAACAGCTCCGCGACGAGGTTCCGCTTACCTGTATTGTTCACTGGAACCAGAAGCATTTTGTGGTAGTCTACAAAATTAAGAAGCGGAGAGCAGTGGGGCAGGGGGGCAAGAAGCACAGGGCGCAGGGCACAGGGCTCAGAGCAAGAAATAAAAAGTCCTGAGCGCTACGGTCTGAGCCCTGAGCAACAATCAACAAACCCTTAGCCCTGAGCTTCTTTACTCAGCATTTCCTGCCATTTACTCAAAAATTTATACCATTTACTAAAAATTTCGTGATTAACTTGACTTTTAACTTTTTATGACCGAAATTTGATAGTGTGAAGTTGAGACCTGCTGTTTGATCAGCTGTTAAGTTGTGGCTTATGCGGGTTTAAATCTAAGTTTCATCATGGAGAATTATCAGGTTCAGAAAGGCGCTAATATCAGAGTTTTGCCTGCTGATGAAAGAACTATTGACCATCTTCGTCGTATTACAGGTGTACTCCTTTTAAATGCCGGTTTTATTGACAATTAAAAAGGGCATAACAATCTTGTTTCATCTTTCTTCACGATTACAGAGAACAAAATATTTGAGGAATTTGCAATCGAGAAAGAGAAGGGCAGAAGAAAATGGCAGGGAGCAAAGTGCAGGGGGCAAAATGATTTTAGGGTTCAGCCCCCCGCTCCCCGCCCTCAGCCCTGCGCCACTCCGATTGGATCATTCCATAACAAAAAGGAGGTGTATATATGCGAAGGTAATACTTTTCCGTGACTCCGGTTGCGGCCTGTGAAAGGATAAAACAGAAAATTTATGCAATTTTTTTTTATTTTATTGTCGGTATTATGAAAAGACTTTTAAAATTAGAAATTAATTCAGAAAGAATAATGAACAAAAAAGAACAGTTAATTATTCGTGGAGGGTACGATGGTGGATCTTGTGGTGTTGATTGTAAAGGCCACTCAAACTATTGTTACGATGGTTGCACAATATGTAATTGTAATATACCTGGATCCCCAGGAGACTGTTTTTGTACCAGTCCCTAATTAGTTAGGTGTAATTTAGCTGCGGTGTAATCCATCGCAGCTATTTTAAATCTTGACATAATTATATAAACGAAATGAGATTGGCAATTTTGACATTCACAACTTTACGGAATTTATCAAAAAGAACAATTATCTGCATATACACGACAAAGAAATAATGAGGGACAATGAAACAATTTTCTTATCTTAAATTTATCATTTTATTAAATTTCCTTCCATCCTGCAACATTAAGGAACAACATAACCTTAATGAAATTGATTTTCCAAAGGAAGTAGATTTGGACATAACTAAGGCTTCGCTTGATTCTTTAGACCTGTCGGAAATAGCTGAAAAAGTTGAATATATTCCTTTAGAGACAGCAGCTAATATTTTAGTAGACCAAATATGGAATTTTGTAGTAACAAAGGATTTTATTTTCATTCAGGATAGGTTGAAAATCCTGAAGTTCACAAAAGATGGTAAATATGTTAAAGAGTTATTTAAAGTTGGAAATGGCCCAGGGGAAGCATTTTGCTTATGTTTTGCTGTAGATGAAGGAAAAGAATATGTATATGTTTTTGATAGAAACAAACATGACATAAAAATCTATGATTTTGATGGAACATTTATTTCGACCATTAAAACACCAATAGGGCCCACCGAGCACATGACATATTCTATTGGGTACTTTAATAACTCCCTTTTTATATCTTCTGTTCAAAAGTTCAAAGTGAAATATATTTATTCATGCTTTGATCTAACCAATGGTTCAATAAAAGTTCTATATAAAAATTACAGGATCTACGATGAAGCAAAAGAAGCCAAATTCCTGGCAGTTATCACGCCTTCGGATCATTCGTATCAAATTAATGATTCCAGTGTTCTTTTTAAAGAAAGATTCTGTGATACAATTTTCTATGCTGATACTAATTTTGAAATCAGACCCAAATATATATTAAACCTAAAAGACCATAAGCTTACTTGGGAGGAATGGAGGGATAATGGTATGTACAATTTTGCTAGCGGTCCACTTGAAGGTTATTATGTTCAATCATTTGTAGAAACAGATTTGTTCTTATTTATTTCGCTGAGATCATATAGAAACCCTACATTGTTTACCATGTTTAATAAGGTAAATGGATCAATAAAAACCTTTTCATCAAACCAAATTGAAACAGATGAAGCTCCGGTTTTTATTAGCAATAATCTTGATAAGATTATCGCTTTCCCAGTAATGGACGTCGATGGATTCCTTCATTATTTCAACAGTTCTTTATATTCATTTTTAGAAAGCAAAGATTTCGCTGAAAAATATAAAAATGCACCAGAAAAGCTGAAGAGATCTTCAAAGTACTTGATAGAAATGTCTAATATTTTGAATAATGTCGATGAGTTTAGTAATCCTGTTCTTATGAAAATTATTTTGAAATAATTTGTAGAAGGTTCATTCTTGGTGATTTTTATTACAAATAAAAATCCACTTGTGCTTTCAATGAGTTTATTTTTTCGAACACAACGTTCTGAGAAGAAAGAAGAACGTGAATAGCTTACCAACAGTCTAAATTGTACAGACCATCTTTTCCAATTTCGAGAAGGCTAAAAAACTTCAAAATGCCTGAATTTCTATTCTTCAAGCAGATCGATTCAATTGATTGTGGCCCTTCATGCCTCCGCATGGTCTCAAAATATTATGGGGAATCACATACATTACAATCGCTTCGCTCAAAATCTTTAATAATAAAATTCGGAGTCTTGATGCTCGGCATCAGCGATGCTGCTGAAAGCATCGGGTTCCGCGCCCGAGGCTACCGCCTAACATGGGAACAGCTTCGCGATTAGGTCCCTCTTCCCTGTATCGTTCACTGGAACCAGAGGCATTTTGTGGTAGTCTACAAAATAAAGAAGCGGCGAGCAGGGGGCAGAGGGCAGGGGGCAAGAAGCACAGGGCGCAGGGCACAGGGCTCAGAGCAAGAAATAAAAAGTCCTGAGCGCTATGAGTTCTGAGCAAAAAGAGCGTTCAACCAAAAAACCTAAAACCGGGAATGCAGGTTATGCCTTCAACTCTGATCTTTTTTAGCACATTAACAAAAAATATTGAAAAATTGAGTAAAAAAATGGGACCTATTCATTTTAAACTAAAAATTCGATCACAAACTTTAGAAATTTAGTCATGAATAATATTAATATAAGAATATTTGTGATATTATTGATTTTGTTTTTTCCATATAATCAATCTAGCTTGAAGGCAAAACCTCACCCAGTTACGGTGAATATTGGATCTAATATAAAAAAAATGAGTCAAATCAACTTAAGTGATTTAGTCACCAGAATAGAATATATTCCACTAGAGACTAAAGAGAATAATTATACTGGAAACATTATTCAAACTGTATTCTCAAAAAACTTGATATTGATTCTTGGATTTAATGGGTGTATGCTTTATGATACAGAAGGTCACTTTAAAGGAAATATAGGCAAAAAAGGGAGAGGCCCAGGGGAATACTTACTCCCTGGAGATATTGGATTAGGCAAAGACAATAATATTTACATAAAGGATCTTTATGATCTTAATGAATTTGATACAAAGGGTTCATTAATTAAGAAGTATACCAAGACCTTTCTTTTCGAGTATCAATATTACCTCTATACGGTTTTTCCTATTAATGATTCTTTGTTCCTTGGCCATGTTCATAATTCAACAGGTCAAAGTAAATATAAAGCCCTACTGATCAACAAATCAGGAATGGTAAAACAATACTATGAAAATTATATTCTTTTTAACCGGGGACGTGAGGTAGCCAGCGGATTTGAAGGCTTTGCTCACATTTACAAGTTTAACAATGAGATTTTCTATAAAGAATTTTACAATGATACTTTATTCTACCTGGACAATCATTATCAATTAAAACCAAAATATATATTTGATTTAGGAAGTCTAAAAGAGCCAACATCTGAAAGAGCTAAAGTCCCACAGCAGGATATGATGAGATACATATACTTATGGGAAGTATTTCAGACAAGAAAATATCTGTTTATAAAATGTCAGCTTGGGAACTATTTTCCTGCAAAAAGGTTAACACCTAAACCACCTATGGTTGATGGAGGTAAACCAATCATTTACAATACAACTTATGCCCTAGGAATTGTTAATAAAGAAACTTATGAAATGATCTTTTGTAAACCAACCAGCACTGATAATCCACTCTTTACAACTGGTCTCTATAATGATTATGACGCGGGTCCCAGGTTTTTTCCTTCTCAAATGGTCAACGATTCAACAATGGTAATGTATTTGGATGTACAAAGCCTTAAAGATCATGTTGCAAGTGATGATTTCAAAACAAATAAGGCGAAAAACCAAGAAAAGAAAAGAGAATTTGCAAACTTCGTTAATAATTTAAGTCCATTCGACAATCCTGTACTTATGTTAGTTACTTTCCGTCAATAATATAAATGGATCTACCTTTAATGCCATAAAATCAATTCTCTACAAAAGCCAAAAAGCTTCATTTAATAAATTCTTGGGAATGAAATTCCTTTTTCTTAAACAACTTGACTCAATGGATTGTGGCATTTCCTGCTTTAGAATGATCGCAAAACACTTCGGAAAATATTATTCATTACAATCGCTTCGCTCAAAATCTTTTATAACAAAATCCGGAGTCTCGATGCTCGGCATCATCGATGCTGCTGAAAGCATCGGCTTCCGTACCCGAGGCGGCCGAATGCACTGACCGACGTAGGAGCCTCAGTGGGGCGGGGGGTAAGAAGCACAGGGCACAGAGCACAGGGCTCAGAGCAAGAATTAAAAAGTCCTGAGCGTTTCGCTCTGAGCTCTGCGCTCTGAGCCCTGAGCAACAATCAACAAACCCTGAGCCCTGAGCTCCTTTACTCAACATTCCTGCCATTCACTCAACGATTTATCCCATTTACTAAAAATATCGTGATTAACTTGACTTTTAACTTTTTATAATCGAAATTTGATAGTGTGAAGTTGAGACCTGCTGTTTGATCAGCTGATAAGTGGTGGCTTATAAGGATTTTGATATAAGTTTCATCATGGAAAATTATCAGGTTCAGAAAGGTGCTAAAATCAGGATTTTACAGGCTGATGAAAAAGTTATTGACCGTCTACGTCGTATTGCCAATGTGCTCCTTCTAAATGCCAGCTATATTGACAATCCTGGACTGCTGAACGTTAAAATGGGCATTGCAATCTTCTTTTATCATTTTTCACGATATACAACGAAGAAGATATTGGAGGAATATGCGAATGAAAAAAAGAAGGGCAGGGGTTTTGCCTTGTGCTCTGAGCTATACGCCCTGAGCAACCAGCCCCTGCCCGGACCCTTTCTCTCACAAGAAAGAGAGGTGTACTGGCAAAGATAAAGTTTTAATCGGATTGGCAGCCAGGCCTTTACATGAAATTCGAATTTGAAACGAAATAAACTAATTTTTAACATTTAAATTTTACAAAAATGAAAAAACTTAATAAATTACAAATCAATTCTGAAAGAATAATGAAAAATGAAGAGTTGATAACCTTAAGAGGTGGTTACGGAGTTGTTTCCTGTAGGATTGGAGGTACCCAATGCTGGAGTGGAGATGCGACGAATTGTGGATCTGATGCAGTGAAAAAATGCAATGAAAACTGTTCAGGATGGGATAATTTTGTATGTGCAGGTATCTGAGATTTGTAAAGGGAGTCCGAGACTCCCTTTATTATCAATTCTGGAATAATTTTACTAAATAATTAATACTTTTTAATGACTTTGCAAATGAAAATCCTTAATAAAATTCTAATCATTACTCTAATTGTTATTAGTTGCCAGAATTCTTCTAATAAGGGAAAAGATCAGATTATAACATTTGATTTAAAAGAATTGCCAAAGCTCACAACGATAAAGATTTCAGATTTAGGCTTTACGAATATTGAATATATTCCGCTTGAAACCAATTACCAAAATATAATTTCAGAACCTGATGATATTTTTTCGCCAATTCAGATATTAGTTGGTGAAGGGTACTATTTGCTAAAACACTATAATATAATATTAAAATTTCAAGACAATGGATCGTTTGTTACAAAGATCGGTAAAGAGGGGAAAGGACCGGATGAATTTACTGTAGCACATGATATAGATATTAATTCTATCGACCATTGTATATATCTGGTCTCTGCCTGGCAAAAAAAGTTTAATGTTTATTCTGAGTGCGGGGAATTTTTAAGAACATTTAAAATGCCTCTTTATGCTCCTCTTGATATTAGATTTGTAGATGGCAAAATACTGTGCTATTGCGAAAATCATTTGGGAAATATTGAAAATAGTTACACTCTGCTGGACACAAATGGACTTGTTATAAAAAGTTTTCCAAACAAGTATCCCTTTAAAAACCATGATGCGTTCGGTTTTCCAAGCGAAAACATCTTTTATAGGTTCAATAATAGACTATTTAAAAAAGAAGTGTATTCTGACACAATATATGTTTATGAAAATTTGGCCTTTAAACCTCACTTAGTTATTGAAGTTGGAAAGAAACTGATAACTCCGGAAGCACGATCAAAGTATGATGGATTGGATATTGGCAATAATTTTATTCAGCCATTGAATTTGTTTGAATTTGGCGATTATGTTTATTACGACTTTGTGTATAAGTTTGAACTTCCTGATAATGTATTAATATATAGTTTTATTAGTTCAAAAAAAAAGAATTATAAGGCTTTATTTAATAAGAATGAGGGTATTATCAACGATCTTGATGGTGGCCCCAACATATTGCCCAAAACGATAAAAGATGATAATACAATCATCGGGTTGGTAGATGCCCTAAAACTCAAAGCTTATGTTGACTCTGAAGTTTTTAAAAATTCAACTCCAAAATATCCCGAAAAGAAAAAGGAACTTGAAAAGCTGGCAATCAGCTTGAAAGAGACAGATAATCCGGTTATGATCTTGGTAAGTTTGAAAAAGTAATAAACATGCCAGCATTCCCATTATTCAAGCAGTTCGATTCAATGGATTGCGGTCCCTCCTGTCTCCGCTTGGTAGCAAAATATTATGGGAAATCTTACACGTTACAATCTCTTCGCTCAAAATCATTCATAACAAAATCCGGAGTCTCGATGCTCGGCATCAGCGATGTTGCTGAAAGCATCGGCTCCTGTACCCGAGGTTACCGCTTAACATTGGAACAGCTCCGCGATTAGGTACCTCTTCCCTGTATCGTTCACTGGAACCAGAGGCATTTTGTGGTAGTCTACAAAATAAAGAAGCGGAGAGCAGGGGGCAGAGGGCAGGGGGCAAGAAGCACAGGGCGCAGGGCTCAGAGCAAGAAATAAAAAGTCCTGAACTATAAGCCCCCGCTCCCCGCTCCCCGCTCCCTGTTTTCTGCGAAAAAAACCGACAATGGTCGAATGATTTGGGTATCCAGTTCTTGGGCAGGCCATGGGGGGCAAGAAGCACAAGGCGCAGGGCATAGGGCTCAGAGCAAGAAATAAAAAGTCCTGAGCGCTCCGCTCTGAGTTCTGAGCAAAAAGAGCGTTCAACCAAAAAACCTAAAACCGGGAATGCAGGTTATACCTTCAACTCTGATCTTTTTTTAGCGAATTAACAAAAAATATTGAAAAACAGGGTAACAAAATGGGACCTATTCATATTAAACTAAAAATTCGATCACAAACTGTTGAACGGTTAGTATTCTTTTTCAATTTATACTGATGCATAAGCCATGAAAAAAACTAACTTTCAAAAACCTGCTAAAATCAATATAATTGATTTTAAAGAAATCCTTTTCTGTAAAGCTGAAAGTAATTATACCCGCATTTATTATCAGGATAAAAATAGCTTGTCATCAAAGGTTTTAAAACACTTTGAATCAGAGCTCCCTTCAGACTTATTCATTAGAACTCACAGGTCGTATCTGGTTAACATCAGCTTTGTAACTGATTTTAAGAATAATAGTGTAGTATTAAAATCGGATATTGAAATCCCGGTTGCCCGAAGTAAAAAATCAGAGTTGTTAGATGCATTGTCAAAGAATAAATTATTCCTGTGAGTCGAATAAAACGACCTTTTACTCAAAATTCCTGTCATTTACTCAAAGATTTATACCATTTACTAAAAAACTCGTGATTAACTTGACTTTTAACTTTTTATGATTGAAATTTGATAGTGTGAAGTTGAAAACTGCTGTTTGATCAGCTGATAAGTGGTGGCTTATGAGGATTTTAATCTAAGTTTCATCATGGAAAATTATCGGATTCAGAAAGATGCTAAAGTCAGGATTTTACCGGCTGATGAAAAAATTATTGACCGTCTCCGTCGTATTGCCAATGTACTCCTTTTAAATGCCAGTTTTATTGAAAATCCCGGGTTGCTGAACGGCAAAATGGGAATTGCGATATTTTTTTATCATTATACACGATATACAAATAACAAAATTTACGAAGATTATGCCGGCAAGCTGATTGATGAAATATACGAAGAAATAAACACTTCCACTCCGGTAAATTTTGAGAACGGGCTCACCGGTATCGGCTGGGGAATAGAATACCTTGTAAAGAACAAATTTGTTCAGGCTGATACTGATGAAGCGCTTGGAGATATAGATAGCGCAATCTACAGACACAGAATAAATAGTCCTATCCTGATTAACACCGGTAATGACCTTTTTGGTTATGGTTTTTATCATATTGCCAGAATACTGGGTCATGAAATAGATGATAACGACCTGAATACCCTGATTAAGAAATATCATTTGATTTTTCTTACCGATGAATGTGAGAGACTTTTGGAGCAGAAATCCTATTCCAGATTCAATATTGAATCATTGACCATCAATTCCGTCAATTCATTTCTATGGTTTCTTCTTGAGATTCAGAAACTTAATATTTTCCCGGTTAAAGTTGAAAGAATCTTCCGGTCCGCTCCGGAATATATAGAAAAGGAAATACAGAAATCAACTGACAAGGCTGAGCGGACACTTCTGCTCAGGCTTGCTGAAAAGTCAATGGAAACGGTTAAGGATAACACAGTAAGGGTTCTTCTTAAAAGTATTATTGAGAACGTTAATATTGAAGAAGTTCATAAGGAACTGCCGGATGAGACGGATGTTTCAGATTTCATCAAAAACACCTGGCAGAAGCTTGTTTATGACCCTTATATAACGGATAGACAAGGCATGGTTTTTCAATTCGACGAGATATTTTCAATTATTGATGATGAGGACAACTGGAATAAACGACTTGAAAATCTCAACAAAGAAAATTTGGGATTTACCGGCCTTGCAGGGCTGGCATTAGGATTGCTCAGAGCTCAGAGCTCAGGGCAAAGTGCTGAGGGTAAAACAGGGCACCTTTAAATGAAATCATAAGTAAGTGAATAATTGAATAATAGAAGCCATGGTATTGGCGGAATCAGATATTGACTGCAAGACCGCACGACTGCAAGACCGCAAGACAGATTTATCTGACTTCACATTCCTCATGCCCTTACGCATTGATTCCGAGAAAAGGAAGGAGAATGCTGATACTATTATAAGCTTTATTTTAGGTCATTTCGATACAACATTTATTGTTGTAGAGGGTGATGAATCAAGAAAATATTTTCCTGATTTCCAACCTGATAAGTTCCGATATGAATTAATAAAGGACACAAATGAGTTCTTTCATAAAACAAAATATATTAACAGGCTTATTGAATTAGCTGCAACAAGATTTATCGCAGTCTGGGATGCTGATGTAATAGTTCATCCTGATCAGGTCTTGGAATCTGCTACAGTACTGCAAAAGGGGGAAGCTATTATGAGCAAACCATATGATGGGAGAGTTTGTGTTTGCGATAATGTTCTGAGCGATCTTTTCAAGAGGGTACAAAAAATTGAGATCCTATTAAAACTTGCTCCCTGTCTGCCTTTAATGTATGGCTACCATTCCACAGGCGGAGCGTTCATCGCCAGTAAAGAAAAATACCTTGAGACTGGAGGGGAAAATAGGAATTTTCTTGGTTGGGGTCCGGAAGACTTTGATAGAGTTAAGCGGATGGAGGTTCTACATCAGACAGTTCATTTTTCAGATGGTCCGATGTTTCATTTATGGCATCCAAGGGGAAAGACTAGCTGGTATGCCGATAAAGAAACAGAAATCATAAACCGTAGGGAATTAATAAATACATGCAGATATGACGGCTGATGATTGTTCAAATAGTATTTCTCTGTTCATCTTCAGATCAAATGCGCGCGGGATGCAATACGGCATCGGTACGTATTTGCATGAGCTTATTGAAGCTTTGTTGAAATACTCTGATCTTGAAATATTCCTTGTTTCATATAAAACTGCAGATATAAAAGAGCTTTCAATACAAAAAACAATGGAGAGGTTTTCTGAAATCAAAATACCCGGACCTTTGATTCCCATTAAACAAAACAACAGTTTTGAAAAGAAATATGCCTGTACGGTTGTTAAGAATTTATCAGGCTTAATACCAAAAAAAGGACAGGTTATTTTTCAGTTCAATTATATAGATGACTTTAATGTAATTCAAGAAATTAAAGAACACTACTATTATCCACTGATAAGTATTGTACATTTTACCCAGTGGCAGCAGATTTATGAAGGCAATAATAAGAAGCTGACCGGCCTTAATCTTGATAAACCGGCTAATAATATTGAGTTTACTTTATCCCAGGAAAGGGATATGTACAGGCAATCAGACCATGTAGTATCTGTAACCCGGTACATGAAAGAATTCCTGATAAAAGAATATGGCATTCAGCCTGACAAGATCTCTGTTATTAAAAACGGTCTTAACCATGTTAATTACGATCTTGCCACAGAAGAAGAAAAAGCTGAAATAAAAAGGAGGTTTGGATTTGGAGAGAATGAAATTATTATTCTGTTTTCCGGTAGGATTGACCCATGCAAAGGAATAATATTTCTGATGGAAGCTTTCGAACGAGCCTGTAAAAGAAATAATGATCTCAGACTTGTATTACTAGGTCAGGGCAATATCCCAGATTGCCAGAAAATGACTCAATCATTTTTTGGAAAAGTAACCTATACGGGATTTTTACCTAAAAAAACCGTGTCATCATTTTATAAAATAGCTGATATAGGCATATCTCCTTCAGTATATGACCACTGCCCATATAGTGTACTTGAGATGATGGCGAATCGTATACCGCTTATTATGTCACGGATTAACGGCCTGGATGAATTACTTACAGATAATCAGTGCCTATTTATAAATCCTGTTATCAGCAATGAGGGAGATATTACTTTCAATATTGAAGAGTTATCACAAGCTATCCTTACCATGGCCAGAGACAAGGACTTAAGGACCAGACTTGCAGAGAATTCATACAGGAGCTTTATCAGAAAATTTACTGGATCAAAAATGGCTGATGAAATGCATAAGCTTTTTTATTTGTTGACAAAACTCAATAAACCGGCATTTGAATATGAAAAGAGAGAAAGAAGATAATACTGTCGGGATCATACAGCGCGCTGTAAAGCATTTTAGAATACATGTTATAAAGAGCTCAGTAAAGGAAGCGCTAAAGTCGCATCCGAATTATCCTACATTTAAGAGTATTTGCGACACCCTGAATGAATGGCATGTTGAAAACTATCCCCTCAGATACGAAATTGATGAATTAAAAGACCTTGAAGCGCCATATATAGTTCATTTCAACAAAGTCGGAGGGCAGATAGGATTTGTGACAGATATTGGAAATGATCACGTTACATGTTATACATCGTATAAAGAAAAAACAAAAATCAAAAAAAAGAAGTTTGTTGAAAGCTGTTCCGGTGCTGTTATTTCGCTTAACCCTGATGAACAATCAGGTGAAAAGGATTTTCTTACCAAATGGCAGAACGAACTTATCGATAAATCAATATTGCCCTTGGCCTTGTTTGCCATGTTGGTTTTGATTATTTATTCAGTTACTAACCTTTTGGTTTCCGGAGAAGGGATTACTAATAGGGTTATTCCGATTTTATTATTTACAAAATTTGCAGGTATAATAATTTCTGTACTCCTGATATTACATGAATTCGATGTGCATCTTTCGCTAACAGACAAACTGTGCCATCTGAATAAGGCAACCAATTGTAATACAGTATTGAATGACAAATTTTCGAAAGTGTTCGGATGGTTTGGCTGGGCTGATGTGGGCATTGTTTACTTTACCGGTAGTCTTTTATACCTTATACAAAATTTAAGCGGAGCACGCTTACCTCTTTTGGCTTTATTTGCAGCAATGTCAATTCCATATCCTTTGTTCTCAATTTATTATCAGGGATTCGTGCTTAAGAAATGGTGTCCTTTGTGTCTTGGAGTCCAGATGATATTGATCGCTGAGTTCATTTTGCTTTTACCGCAATTTGCAGAAATCAGTTTTTCTTTTGGTTCTTTTCCAAATCTGACTCTTTCATTTCTTGTTACCGCAATAGTCTACATACTGTTTATTTTATTTATCCGGGAGAGAATGGCGAATAAAGTAAATTACTATAAGTATCTGGGATTTAAGAAGAATCCCCATATTATGGAAACGCTTTTACTGTATCAGCAGCATTTCGAAATACCAATAACGGAAAATAGCTTGTTATTTGGACGTAGGAATGCCGCAATAAGGATAACAGCTTTTTTGAGCCTTCATTGTTCACATTGTGCAATAGGATTTGAAAAGATCAGGAATATGTTGAAAAATGAAAAAGATATACTTATCAATCTGGTGTTAATGACATCTGACAACAAGGTGCTAAGAACTTTATATATTTATCACCGGATGGGTAAAGATGAAGAATCATTAAGACTACTGGATCTGTGGTTTAATGCTGATCCTTATTCAAGGACAAGGGTAATTGAGGGCTTGTGTATTCCGGAGGATAGTGATATTTCAGGTAAGGTTAATGAAGCAAACGGACGACTTTTCAAAGAGTGTAATGTTATGGGCACCCCGACCTTCTTTATAAATGGTTACAAACTTCCGCCTCAGTATGATATTGATGATATAAGGTATTTCAGGGAGATTTTTGACAAAAGAGCGGAAATAAGCAGTAAAGCAAGTACTGTTAATTAAATAACAATTACTCAGTTTTTTTAAATTAATGGACTCATTTATAGTAAATTTGAAAGAGAAGGGCAGGAGTTAAATAGCAGAGAGCTCGGAGCAAAGGGCAGGGGCCAAAATGATTTTACTTATCAGCCCTCTGCTCCTCGCCCCTAGTCCTCCGCCACTCCTGCCCGGACCTTTCCATCACAGAAAGGAGGTGTACTGGCAAAGATTGTGTTTTTACCCGGATTGGTAGGCAGACCATAATATGAAATCAGTAATTAAAACCAATTGAAATATTTTATTAACAATTTAAACTTAACAAAGATGAAAAGACTTAATAAAATAAGCATAATATCAGATAAAATCATTAAACCAGACGAATTAATTATTCTTAAAGGAGGTGGAACTTGTTACTGCACTGGTTGCAGTAATTATGGACAGTATATAGGTGCAGGAAGTCCTTCAGAGTGCTCAGCTGCCTGTTTTGAAATTGGTTGCGGTTCCTATTGGGACTGGTGGGGATAACTCTGAATAGTATTATCCCAAATTTTACATGTAGGGGCTGGTTGAAAAAGCGACCAGCCTCCTAATTATTGAAGGTAAGTAGGTGGTTATAAATATTTTCTATATCGTTGATATTATTATACCTTTTCACTTGAACTGGGAAAACATACTAAATCACATAATTTTAGTAAATTACAGAACGACTTTGTACAGTTTTCATGAGGTGATTATTTAATTTATATCGATGCTTGAATGATTAACTTTATTATAATTTGGGCATTATGTTGACCCTTATAATTAGAACTGGATTCATATTAAGCTTCAAAATGTAAGGAATAGTAATTAGAGTAAAATATTGAAGGTTTAAGACAGAGAAGTCAACTAGTTTAAGTTACTTTCCTAATATATCAAACAAAAACCGAAATAGAATGAAATCCAAATATTTTTTTGTATTATTCCTCCTGATGGTATTATGCAAATCTAAGGATAATACTCTTTTCGATTTTGATCCAAGAAGTTTTATTGAGAATAAAATATCCTTATCTGAGATAGCTGACGACATAAATTATATTCCTTTGGATAATAGTTATCCCTTGGGCTTTATTCATGACAACATTGAATTTATAAACAACTCATTTTATTTATCAGAAAATAAACTCGGCATACTTGTATTTGGTATAAACGGGAACTTTATCAGAAAGATTGGGAGCAAAGGAAGAGGTCCGGGTGAATATTCATACACGTTTGATTTTACAATTGACAAGGAAACAGAAACAATCTACGTTTGGGATAATAACATAATAAAAGTATTTTCAAAGAATGGAAATTTCTTAAGAAGTTTCTCACTAAAGGAATATGGCGGTTTTATTCATCCAATCAAATTTTTAAACTCTACTCTGTTTGCATTTTTTTCTGTTCAATTTGAGAATGTTGAAAATAAATGGATAGCAGTTGATTCATTAGGCACCTTAATAAAAAAGGAAAAAAGAAAAACTCCAAGTTTTACCCGTGAATTTTCTGTTGGCGAAGGAGCATATGTATTTCAAAATAATATAACATTTTGGAATAGTATAGATGATACAGTTTTCTCAATATTACCAGATTTAACCGAGACCCCATCCTATTTTATTAGTCCTGGGGAACATAGATATCCAAAATCCCGGAAAAATGTACTTTTAGATGATATGACTAAATATTTATCAATTCCCCAAATATTAGAAACAAAACATTTGCTGATGATTAGATATTTTTACAATGATAATAAATATATTTTGCTCTATGATAAAGAAAAAAAAATAATCTATAAGGTTGATTGGGATTTTAATGGTACTAGTGGTATCATTAATGATCTTGACGGTGGACCGGGGTTTATTCCAAAAATATATTTCAAGAAAAATGGAGCGGAATTTATAGGAGGATTAATAAATCCAATTCAGTTTAAAAACCTAGTTTCAAGTGTCGAATTCCGAAATTTTGCTCCGCAATATAGCAACAAGAAAAAAGAGCTTGAAAAATTGGCAAATAGCATTAAGGAGACAGATAATCCAATACTTGTGATTATTAAATTAAAGGAATGATATAGCCATTTTTCCAGAATTGTTTAGAAATACGTCTCTAGAAGACAGATGGAAGTGAATTAAAAATGGAATGTTGAATGAAATGAATATTTTAATTTAAACTAAAAGAGAAGGGTAGGGGTTTTGCCCTGTGCTCTGAGCTACCAGCCCCTGCCCAGACCTTTCTTATTAAGAAAGGGGGTGTAAATATGCGAAGATAAAAATTTTTCATAACTGCGGTTATAACATGTGAAATGATTAGACATGAAAATGAAAATGGATTATTAATTAAAATTTAACAAAGGTGAAAAAGCTTGGTAAATTAAATATCGATCCTGAAAGAATAATGAAAAATAAGGAATTAGTAACATTAAGAGGAGGATATGGTTGGGTTTCCTGTAGGATGGGCAGTTCTCATTGCAATGATGCATATGTTGGCGACTGTGGACAGACGGCAAGGGACAAATGTGATGAAATTTGTCCTAGTTGGGATAACTTCATATGTGCTGGAGTTTAAACATAATGAAGGGAGTCCCAGACTCCCTTCATTATTAATTTTTATAATTTCTTTATTGTTAATGTCATAAATGATTGCTATAATGACAGTTCTAAAAAAAATGCTAATCCTTTCCTTATTTGTTCTAAGTTGTCATAATGTAAGTAAAAAGTCTGAAAATCAGATAACAACGTTCAGTCTAAAAGAGCTGCCAAAGCTCACTACATTAAAACTTTCTGATTTAGGATTAATTGATATTAAATATATCCCACTGGAAACCAACGAACAAAGTATGATTTCAGGAACTAATGATTTAATTACAGGAAATAAATTAATAGTTGGTGAGGGATTTTATCTGGTAAAATATTTTAAAACAATTTTAGAATACCAATCTGATGGATCGTTTGTCGCCAGGATCGGAACGGTGGGACGAGGGCCAAATGAATTTCTGGTTCCCCATGATGTAAAAGTTAATGAGAAAACTCAGTATATATATGTGCTTGCAGGTTGGCAAAAAAAATTTTTTGTCTACTCTAAAAACGGGGAATTAATAAGAACATTTCAGATTCCCTTTTTTTCAAGTGAATTCAGTTTTTTTGAAAATGAAATTTTATGTTATAGTGTAAATCATGTGGGGAATATTGAAAACAGTTATAATTTGATCGATACCAATGGAAGAATTTTAAAAAGCTTTCCTAATAAGTATCCTTTCAATAATCGTAATCCATACGCTATTTCTGGTGAAAACCTTTTCTACCATTTTGATGAGCAACTTTTTAAGAAAGAGGTTTATTCTGATACTGTATATTGTTTTGAAAACAAAGATTTTAAACCTCACCTCATCATTCAAGTTGGGAACAAATTAATAAGTCCACAAGCACGTTCTGAGTTTGATGGTTTAGATCTAGGTAAAAATTACATTAGTCCATTGAATTTGTTTGAATTCGGCGATTACGTTTATTATGATTTTGTCTATAAGATAGAACTTCCTGATGATGTGTTAATATATAGTTATATCGGTTCAAAAACGAATAATATTCAAGCTTTATTTAATAAGAGTGACGGTATTATAAATGATTTGGATGGAGGTCCTAGCATACTACCCAGGACTATAAAAGATGATAATACAATTATTGCTCTGATTGATGCATTGAAACTTAGAAATCATGTTATGTCAGAGGAGTTCAGGAATTCAAAACCTCTTTACCCCGAAAAGAAAAAAGAGCTTGAAAAACTGGCAAACAGGATAAAAGAGACAGATAATCCTGTTCTGGTTCTGGTAAGTTTGAAAAAATATTAAACTTCATGACAGAATTTCCTCTTTTCAAGCAACTCGAATCCATGGATTGCGGCCCTTCGTGCCTTCGCATGATCGCCAAATATTATGGGAAATCTTACACTATTCAGTCTCTCAGGTCCAAATCATATATAACAAAAGCGGGCGTTTCGATGCTCGGCATCAGCGATGCCGCCGAGAGCATCGGCTTCCGCACCCGCGGCTACCGTCTCACCTGGGAACAGCTCCGCGACGAAGTCCCGCTCCCTTGTATAGTTCACTGGAACCAACGGCACTTTGTTGTGGTTTATAAGATTAAGAAGCGGAGGGCAGGGGGCAGAGGTCAGGGGGCAAGAAGCACAGAGCACAGGGCACACCTGTCCGCTGTAGCTTCAGCGGAGGTGGAGGGCACAGGGCAGGAATCACCAAGCTCTGAGCTCTGCGCCACTGACGCTCCTTCGTCGGTCAGTGCAAGTCTGAGCTCTGAGCAAACAGACCCACAAGACCATCCCAAAGGCAAATTTATAGTTTACGTTGCCGATCCCGCAGCCGGACTTCTAAAGTATTCAGAAAAAGAGTTTCTGAAATGCTGGTACAGCACTAAAAGCGACGGAGTTGATGAAGGAACTGCATTGCTCCTTGAACCGACACCTGAATTCTATAAACAGGAGGATGAGGAGAAAAGCAAACTAAGCTTTTTATATCTCCTGAATTATATCCCGCCTTATACAAAATACATCTTCCAGCTTATGCTGGGCATGCTCACTGCCAGCATAATAAGCCTTATTTTTCCTTTCCTCACCCAGTCGCTTGTCGACACCGGAATCGGGAACAGCAACATAGCATTTGTTGTAATGGTTCTTATTGCACAGCTTATACTCACCCTCAGCCAGACTGCAAATGGACTGTTGCGTAACTGGATAAGCCTGCACGTTACAAGCAGGGTAAGCATTTCCCTAATCTCCGATTTCCTCATTAAGCTGATGAAACTGCCGATTTCTTTTTTTGATGTAAAGCTCGTCGGTGATATTATGCAAAGAATAGGCGATCATAACAGGATAAGAACTTTTCTAACGGATTCCCTTATAAGCATCATTTTTGCTGTCATCACCCTGGTAATGTACATCATAATTATGGCTACATATAACCTGGGAATCCTTGGCATCTTTTTGCTTGGAAGCGCTTTATATATAGGTTGGGTTGTTCTGTTCCTGAAACGAAGGCGGGAACTCGACTACAAGCGTTTCCAGCAGAGCGCTGCCAACCAGAGCAATATTGTCCAGCTGGTAACCGGTATGCAGGAGGTAAAGCTCAACAGCTGCGAAAAACAAAAGAGGTGGGAGTGGGAGAGGATACAGATCAAACTCTTTAAGGTCAGCCTTAAAAGCATGATGCTTAACCAGAACCAGCAGCTCGGTGCAGCTCTTATTAACCAGGCAAAAGACATTTTTATCTCATTCCTTTCTGCAAAGGCCGTAATTGACGGCAGTATGACCCTCGGCATGATGATGGCGATCCAATACATTATCGGACAGCTCAATGCTCCAATACAGCAGTTCATTGGCTTTACCCAGGCTGCTCAGGATGCAAGGATAAGTCTCGAACGGCTGGGTGAGATACATAACAGGGAAGATGAAGAAAAACCTGAGGACAATAAGATAAGAGATATACCCGCAGATAAGGATATCGAGATCAAAAACCTGCTTTTTCAGTATGAAGGACCTCATTCGGAAAAGGTCCTTAATAGTGTTTCACTCACAATTCCTGCAAAGAAAATTACCGCAATCGTAGGTATCAGCGGAAGTGGCAAAACAACATTGATAAAGCTTATTCTTGGTTTTTATGAACCGGTTAAAGGAGTGATCTCATTAAATGGCACTCCTTTAAACAAATTCAGCCAGTCGGAATGGAGGAAGAAGTGCGGAGTTGTAATGCAGGAAGGATATATATTTTCAGATTCAATTGCAGGGAACATTGGCCTTATAGATGATATACCCGATAAAGAGAAGATCGACCGGGCAACAGAAACAGCAAATATTAAAGAATACATCGATAGTCTGCCCCTTGGTTATAATACAAGGATCGGTAATGATGGTCATGGGCTGAGTACCGGGCAGAAACAGAGACTGCTTATAGCCAGGGCAATCTACAAGGAACCTGACTTTATCTTTTTTGATGAGGCAACAAATGCACTTGATGCAACCAACGAAAAAACAATTATGGATAACCTCGGCGTTTTTTTTAAAGGAAAAACTGTGGTAATAGTTGCACACAGGCTTAGCACTGTAAAAAATGCGGATCAGATTGTTGTACTTGAAAAAGGAGAAATAGTTGAGAAAGGTACACATAAGGAACTTGTTGAAAAGAAAGGAGCATACTTTAATTTAGTGAAAGATCAGCTGGAACTGGGGAATTAAAAGCTCAGGGCTCAGGGCTCAGGGTGCAGGGCTCAGAGGAAGAAGCACAAGGCTCAGGGCTCAGGGCTCAGGGCGCAGGGCTCAGAGGAAGAAGCACAAGGCTCAGGGCGCAGGGCGCAGGGCTCAGAGGAAGAAGCACAAGGCTCAGGGCTCAGGGCGCAGGGCTCAGAGGAAGAAGCACAAGGCTCAGGGCTCAGGGCGCAGGGCTCAGAGGAAGAAGCTAAGAGCTCGGGGCAAAAACCAAAATGAGAGCGCAGGGTAAAATGTAAAATAACTAAAAATTCAAGATTATGGAAGACTTCAGATTTGAGAAGCTGGATATTTGGAAAGAGGCTGTTTTGGTTTCTGATTTGCTATTTGATTTTTCTGATAAAGCTGACGAGAAAAAACTATTCAGATTTGCTGAACAGTTAAGAGTTGCCGGAATGAGTATCTCGAATAATATTGCAGAAGGCTCAGGATCGTTTTCAGATAAGGAATTCGCCAGTTTCCTCAACATTGCCAGACGTTCTGTTTTTGAATGCGCAAATATCATTCACATTTTCTGCAGAAGGAAAATTATCACCTCTGAAGAAAAAGACCAGATGTATTTAAAGCTGATTTCATTAAGCAAAAAAATCACAAATTTCAGAAAATCACTAAAATGAATTGCTCTTCACCCTGCGCTCTTCACCCTGCGCTCTTCGCCCTGCGCCCTGAGCTCTGCGCTCTGCGCCCTGAGCCCTGCGCCGTGAGCGCTGAGCAAAAAAACAATGACTATGCCTGAGATCAACAAACACGAAATCCGAAGCCCTGAACTGCAGGAAGTAATGTCCGAAATTCCCGGAAGCTTCCTGAAATGGGGTTTGTTCCTGTTTTTTGCGATTATACTGGCTATAATGGGTGTGACCTGGTTTATCAATTACCCGAATATAGTCACAGCCCAGGTAACCATAACAACTTTTAATTCACCTGCATCACTTATTGCCAGATCAGGAGGTAAGATTGAGAGACTAATTGTCAGCAATGAGGAGAATGTGACAATCAATCAGCCTGTTGCGATTATTGAAAATACTGCACAGTTTGATGACGTCAAATCTCTTGAGGAGTTTATTGAAATTCTGGAAAAAAATTCCGGGTGGCAGGAGAAGGTCAGGAATTATGATGTTCCGGGGGCGCTGGCTCTTGGAGAAATACAGGCAGATTTTTCAAGCTTCACAACACATTTCAGACAATATAAAGATTACCTTAACCAGAAATATATTCCGGCCAAACTAAAACTTTTGGAAGGGCAAATTGAAAAACAGGAGGAATATACCACCGAACTTCTGAACCAGATAAGACTCTCTGAAAAAGATCTTCAACTTGTTGGCAACAGCTTCAATCGCGATTCGCTGCTCTACGTTAGTAACATTCACTCAATATCCCTTAGTGAGTATGAAAGGTCGAAACAGTCACTTATTCAGAAACAATCCTCACACAGCTCCCTTAAGGGTACAGTAAAAAACAATGAAGCATCAACCCTCAGAATGAAGGAGACAATGCTTGATCTTCAGGTTCAGCTTGAGAATGACCTTTGGAGGTTCGATCTGGATCTCGATGAAGCGTTCCAATCCCTGAAGGTTGCAATAGTTCAATGGAAGGAAAGATATCTTATAGAAAGTCCCGTCAGGGGAAAAATAACTTTCACAACATTCTGGAATGAAAACCAGGTCATAAACGCAGGTGAAATACTGGCAACGGTGATTCCCGAAGATATGAGCAGGATAATTGTAAGGGCAAAGATACCGGCCTCAGGGCTGGGAAGAATTAAGGTGGGTCAGGATGTGAATATAAAGCTTTCGGGATTTCCCTATATGGAATTTGGAGTGATTAAAGGAAGGATAAAATCTCTGTCGCTTGTCCCGGCAGGGGAATTTTATATTGCAGAATTTGACCTCGTCAATGGCCTGAGATCAAGTTACGGCATAGACCTGGGTTTTATAAATGAAATGACAGGGACTGCTGATATAATAACCGAAAACAGCAGATTGATATTCAGGTTGATAAAACCACTGAACAGCATATTAAATTGAAATTAATCTTTTATAACAATTTGAAAGAGAAGGGCAGGGGTTTTGCCCTGTGCTCTGAGCTCTACGCCCAGCCTTCGCTTCCCTGCGGTCAGCTATGGCTGGCAAAGCTTGAGCTACCAGCCCCTGCCCGGACCTTTCTTTAACAGAAAGGGGGTGTACCCATGCGAAGATAACTATTTTACGGGACCTTGGTTACGGCCTGTGAAAGGATAAATCAGGGAAATGAAATTTTATTATTACATTAAATTTATAGAATTATGAAAAAGCTTAATAAATTACAGATAAATCCTGAAAAGATAATAAAAAGTGAAGAATTAATTAATCTAAAAGGAGGAAACTGGTATCGCTGTGCATGTGGTGGGTATAGTAATATATTCAATGTGGAAGCAGATAGCATTGATGGAGCGCTTTTGCTACTGAGTTATGTTTGTCCTGGTTCAGGATCTTGTTTTGAATAGAAGATTCTATTTAATTCTGCTCTGTCAGATTCCAAAAACATGGAAAAATCAACCTGCTTTACCCCTGTCCCCAGGGGAACAGGTTGATTTATCTATTTTCTCTGAGAAAATGATTAATTTGTAATCTTTTTGTAAGATTATACGACAAGAATTTATTGCATAGACTTCATTTAAAATCTCTTTCATAATGAATTATTCCAATTTTTTTTTAGCTGTCTCGACTTTGAGTTTATTACTTTCATCACAAATAAACCCAAAGGAGAATGTAAATCATAAAAAAATAACAATAAATGTTCTTAAAAATGATGAATTGAAAATCTCGCAGATTGGCGAAGTGGTAAAAATAATACCGCTACATCAAACAACTTCCGATCTTTTTTTAAGTACAAACAGAGTAATTTTTGATGAGACAGAAGACTGTTTATTTGTAACTTATGGAACTTTTCCTGTATATGTTTATCAGTACAGATTTAGCACAGGAGAACAGGTCAGGATTATTAAAAAGGATTATCCGGTTCAGCAATTCATATTTCCTGACCAAAAGAGGTTAGGGATTATATGCAGGGATGAGATTTTTAAGTACGATTTTAAAGGTAATTTGATACATAAATTAAGAATGCAGAAAACAGGAGACGTGTTTTTCTTTAATAATAGTTACTGGCGTTTTAATATTGAATTTACAGGGAAAGGTTTTGACAGATTCTTATTATTTTCCACTGAAAATTTTGAAATTGTCGGTTCAGAGTATGAGATTATTCACAAGCGGGGCAACTGTGAACCCGCCTTTTTAAAAGTAAGCAGGGAACCTTTTTTCAATTCAACCGGAGGTGCTTTGTATTTTTCGCATCAGGAGGATCCTGTTCTTTACAGGTTAAAAGAAAACAAAATAAATGCTGTTTGTGAATACGCTTTTAACACTTCTGATTTCACCTGTCCTGATTTTTTTAGCAGAAGACAAGCACTGCTTGGAGATCATTGGTTAATGATAACTTATAATTATAAAGCATACGTGAATTCTTTTTTCTGTTCTCTTAAAACGAATGAATCGTATAATTTAAAAAATGGATTGATTAAGGACGATTTATTTGGAACAGAAGGAATTTCAGCACATAAGATCAGAATTGTAATAGATAACTATTTCTGTTTTGTCCTGCCTGCAGATGAGATTAAACCTGGGTTAGTAGCAAAGCATAGTGATTCAAAGTTGTGTCTGGTTTTGATGAAGGTAAAATAGAACGTTGAAAATGAAATTTTGGTTTCACATATTGCTTTGTACAATCTTACTGGGTTGCAACAATCCGGGAAATGAATTAAGCACAATCGGTATCGATGTAAATAAAACAAGTGAAGTTGCTCTTTCTGAAATTGCCGACTCTGTTATTGCAATTCCGTTGGAAACAAACAGCAGTTGTTTGTTATCATTTGTTAGAAAAGTTAAGTTTTCCGATCAGCACATTTATATTGGCGATAACCAAAACCTGTATAAATTCGATTACAATGGCAGGTTTATTAATAAAATAATTAAGGCAGGGAGGGGGCCGGGTGAAACCACTAATTATTTTGATTTCTTCATTGAACAGGATTGTGATATTATTGACATTCTGGCTTATAAAAAATTACTCAGGTTACATGGCGACGGGCAATTAATACAAGAAATTCCGGTAACAGGCTTTCCTGAACAAATCCATAGGATTGATACATCATTTTGGATAAATACATGCGATTTCCTCATTCCCGGCAACGACGGTAAGCGTCATAATATTTCTAAAATGGTCAGATTTAACAGTGAGTTTATCCCGGTTGATACTTTTGTTGTGCAAAATATTACAAATGAGGCTGCCAGCAGCGATCCTACAGGTGTTTTTTATTCTTTCTCAGGTAGTACATTGTATTTTTATTATCCGTCACTGTTGATAGAACCAATAACCCGGGATACATTATTTGAATTTACGGACAATGTATTTGTGCCGGCATACAAATTAAGGTTTGGAGATAGATTATATGAATTAAACCGGACGCAACAATTTGACAGAGAAAAACCTCCTTTCAAAAAATTCAGGATTAATTCAATCTTTGTTTCATCTTTTCTTCTTTTTTCATCATATTCTATTGAAAATAACGATTATTTTTTTTGCTATGATATTAAAAGCGACAAGAGTTACAATATGCTAAAGGGGTTTATTGATGATACTTATAATACAGGCAATATTCAGCTTAAGCAGTTTAATTTCGAGACGAACAGGATGTTTTTTGTGAAAGATGGAATTGAAGCAAATGGAAAAGTAAAGGGTGTTGATGAAAATTCAAATCCGGTTATTTTTATTGTGTATTTAAAAGATTAAAGATGAATGTAATAGGAAATCAAATTATTGATACTTAATCCAAATTGCAATATAATGAGGAGCGCAGTCACTAATAATGTTTTTGTATTTAATCCTTTGAACTATTCAGGAAATGAGCAATGTATGTTAAAGTTCATTGCACAAAATGATTCCACTACATGTTTCAAAAATAATGTTGTATATAAGCAACAAGATCTTTTTCTTGTTTATGATGTCAAAAACTTCCAAAAACTAAATAATGAATTAATCTTTCATCAACAGTTTAACGATACTATCTATAGGTTTGATCCTGGACGTAAAACACTGTCGGTTAGTTGCTATTTTGATTTTGGCAATTCCACGTTACCTTATGATTTGTTAGGAAGTTCAAACCGTTTTAACAACGAATCCTCAAATTATGGATATCTATATGATGTTTGTGAAAATAACAGCTATGTGATTGTTACAATAAATTACAAGGGTGAAAATGAGAAATATGTAATAAATAAAAAAAACGGGAAGAGTTTTTCTGTTGATAATAAGCAATATATGTTCTGACCTCAATGGAGCGACGAAAGAGGTACATTGGTATCAAATATACAGGCCAGCAGTTTAATAAAACATAAAGATGAAATTTCAAATATAAAATTGAAGAATGTTGTTTCCAATATGAAGGAAGAAGACAATCCTCTGATTGTATTGATTAAATGATACCGCGAATTCTTCAACCTTGGCGGCTATGGTTGGACTTATAGTATCAAAGATGGGAGTCCTTGTGGAAATTGGCCTGCAGGTGATTGTGCATAAATTGCACTTGAATTCTGTGAGAGGACCTGTCCAGGTTAGACCTAGTTTGACCGAAACTTCAAATCCTTTATTTCTAAAAGACAAAAATTCCATTTATGATCACCAGGTTTGGATAAATCGACCATAATAAATTTTATGAATTGGATTTGGAAGATATTCTTAACGAAAATTATAGTTAATTATCTTTATAAAAAAAAGTTACCTAAATTTAAGATGTCTTTAATACAAAACTTGTTATAAACACTTGTAACGATGAAAGTCAATCCTCAAATTACCCTTCTGATCATCATTTCATTTATTGTTTCCTGCAAACCTAAAACCGCCGAAAACCTCGAAGAGATGGCCCGCCGTTCTTCACGTCCCGAGGCAGTGCTGGTAAAGACTGTTAAGCTCGAACCTTCAACATTCTACAATGAGCTTGTAAGCAACGGGAAAGCTTACTCTTCCGAAAAGGCTGTCGTCCCGTTCAGGGTGAATGGAATAATTAAGGAGCTGCGGATACAAAACGGACAAAAGGTAAAAGCGGGTGAACTGCTCGCTGTTATCGAGGATACTGAATATAAAGCCGAGCTTTTGAAGGCCGAAGAGGATTTGGAAAGAGCTAGGATAGACTTTAAAGATGATCTGATTTCATTCAATCTGACAGACGACACAACAAAAATTGCCCCTTCGGCATTAAAATATTCAAAGATACGGAGCGGACTGAACAGCGCTCTTATCACTTACGGTACTGCACAGAATAATTACAACAATACCCGCATCTGTGCGCCAATTTCAGGATCAGTCGCAAATCTTGAAGCTACTCAATGGAATCCTTCCCTGAATTATAAAAACTTATGTTTGATTATTTTCGACGAGGTTATGGATGTCGAATTTCCGGTTATTGAATCGGAATACGGATTCATCAGCAAAGGTATGCCGGTGCGGATTATTCCTTTTATTAATGACAGTACTCTTATTAAAGGCACAATTTCACAGATAAATCCGCAGGTCGACGAGACCGGCATGATAAAGGTGAAGGCAAGGTTCCGGAATACAGGCCGGCTGATCGACGGGATGAACGTTAAGGTGGTAATACGAAAACCTGTTCCCGATCGTCTCGTCGTACCTAAGGAAGCTCTTGTTATAAGACAGGGCAGGGATGTGATCTTTGTGCGCCAGGACTCTCTGGCTATCTGGAAATATGTGACTGTCGAATTCGAGAACAGTACCTCGGTTTCGGTAAAAGAGGGTCTGGAACCTGGAGACCTGGTAATAGTAAGCGGTAATGTTAACCTTGCACACGAAACAATAGTTCGGGAGGAATGAATAAGGAACCTCATTACAGTTCATTCTTTTCCACATTCACTGTCAACATACTTTTCGTTATGCTGATCATTGTCGGTGCGGCAATGATCCCTTTGCTCTCCCTCCAGCTGAATCCGACAAGATACCTCCCGTCTCTGACTATCTCCTGGAACTGGCCGGAGGCGCCTGTTCGCGTAGTTGAACAGGAGGTAACAACAACTCTCGAAGGCGTCCTTACCACAGTGACTGGCATAAAGAAAATTTCATCGTACACTTACGCCGAAGGAGGCAATATCACGGTTGAATTTGATAAAAATGTCGACCTCAGGGCTAAACGCTTTGAGATTGCATCACTCCTGAGAGAATCGCGTAAAAGGCTGCCTGAAAGGGTTTCCTACCCTGAGATCATTATGAATATGCCGTCGAACCAGTCGGGTTCAGTTATTCTTAGCTTTCAGCTCAATGGTAATGCCAGCCCATCATATATCTTTACTATTGCCGAGGAGGTGATTAAACCTGCCATCGCTGTTGTGGAAGGTGTATACAGCGTCAGCGTTTATGGCTCCACACCCAGGGAATGGGAACTCATATACGATCAGCAGAAACTTGCCGGGATCGGAATAAGTTCATCTGCAATAAGCGCTTCAATAAGTAATTACCTGCTCGAAATGGAGCTTGGCGGAGCTTCAGAAACCATGGCAGGAGGACCTGAAAGAAGAACTTATCTTACTCTCGGAGGAAATAATAAAGTGACTTTCAGATGGGACGATATTCCTGTTGCCAAAGCCTCAGGCCGGATCATCCATCTTACCGACGTTGCAAAGGTAAAGCTTAAGGATCAGCGTCCGCAGGGGTATTTCCGGATCAATGGCCTTAATACGATAAACATTAATGTCAGCGCCGGTAAAAATGTGAACAATATAAAAGTTGCGGAAGGCGTAAAAGAGGTGATTGAGCAGCTTAAGAAGGAGCTTCCTCCCGGCTATAGCATCAGAACATCTGCCGACAGCACAATTTACCTGAAAGAGGAGATATCAAAAAATATCTTCCGCACAATCCTTTCCGTCATCCTTCTCCTTTTGTTTGTGCTCGCGATCAGCCGCGAATTCAAATATCTTCTTATCATAACAATAAGCCTTGTTGCCAATATATTGATCGCATTTATCTTCTATTATCTTTTTAAGCTTGAGATACACCTCTATTCGCTGGCAGGAATAACTGTCTCGTTCGGCATCATAATCAATAACACTATCGTTATGACCGATCACATAAGGTTCCGGAAGAACAGGAAGGTCGGCGTCTCACTCCTTGCCGCAACCCTGACAACCATAGGGGCGCTGTCGGTTATCTTTTTCCTCGATGAAGCTTCAAAAGTCACACTGGCCGATTTTGCCGCGGTTGTCATAATAAACCTTTCGGTTTCCCTTGCGGTTGCCCTTTTCTATATTCCTTCACTTATTGAAAAGATAAAGCTTGCTCCAAAGTTCAATGCTCTTGTCATAAGAAGAAAAAGAAGAGTTGCAATATTCTCTGAAAAATACCTCAGGAGCATAAATTTCATAATAAAACATCGTGTTATATTTATTATAGCTGCAATCCTGGTCTTTGGACTGCCTGTTTTTTTCCTGCCCGATTCCATTCCGAAAGATCCCCGCGGCCAGGTTAAAGATGAGGATCGGACTAAATTCCAGAAGTTATACAACAATACACTTGGTAATAAAAAATATATTCAGGATACAAAACCTGTTGTTAACAAGGCGCTTGGAGGCACATTCAGGCTTTTCAGCGAAAAGGCAAAGAACAGCAGGTTCTATTATTACGGCGGATCGGATGAGGTTCAGCGCACTCAGCTGACGGTTAACATCGGCCTTAGCGAAGAGGGTCTTACTATCGAGGATATGAATACCACATGTACCGGTCTCGAAAATATGCTTGCTGCATACAGGGAGATCGATATGTTCACAACCCGGATAACCGGCAGTAAAGATGCGACCCTTGCGATAACATTCAGGCCTGAATACGATTTTACGATCTTTCCCTTTATCCTGAAGATCAGGATCGAAGATTATATGAACGGCATCGGAAGCTACCATGCTTCGGTTTATGGTGTGGGAAAAGCATTCAGCAACCAGGTTTACAGCGATTATATCCAGACCAGCAACAGAATAATAATGAAGGGATACAATTATGATGAGCTTTATGCTTACTGTGAAGCCCTGAGGGAAAGACTTATTGCCAGCGGTAAGGGAAGGATAAAGGAAGTGTACCTTCTCGGTGAAGATTACGGCGGTTTTATTATGGGGAGGAACAGAAAAGTTTACAGGAACAGGCTGGGAATGGATAAGTATTTCCTTGCGGAAAACGGATCGGATGTTGCATTTGCATACTCTGAAGCAAAACGATATTCCAGGACGCCGGCATCCCTGCAAAGTGCATATATCGGGGGAGTGAATGCCCCGGTAAATATCAGGTCGTTGCAGTCGGAGGAGTATGATTTATGGAACCTCAATAATGCTCCCCTCAAGACTTCATCGGGACAGTTTGTAAAGCTTAAAGACTTTTCATCGGTATCCCGTGAAGTATCGGATAATACTATAAGACGTGAGGATCAGCAGTACGTTATTACAGTAGGTTATGATTTTATAGGCAATTACGAGCTTGGCAGGCTTATCCTTGACCGGAACATCGACGAAACAAGCGCCTTGCTTCCTCTTGGTTATACGGCTCAGAGCGGTTCATACAACTTTTCGTGGAATCAGAAGAAGACAAATTATCTCCTGATCTTCCTCGTGATACTGATCATATACTTTATTTGCGCTATTCTACTCGAGTCGTTCAAACAGCCTTTCGTTGTCATCAGCCTTATCCCGTTCTCATTTATTGGCGTTTTTATTACGTTTCATGTTTTCAATATAACTGCTGATGAAGGAGTGTTTGCGGCTATGATACTTCTCTGCGGGATCGTTGTTAATGCAACACTTTATATTTTGAATGATTTTAACAGTTTAAGAAGACGAAAACCTGCACTTCCTGAAAGAGTTGCTTATCTGAAGGCATTCAACGGCAAGATTGTACCGATAATCCTCACCAAGCTCGCAACTATAATCGGACTTATCCCATTTCTGCTTACCGGCAAGGATGAGAGGTTCTGGTTTGCGCTGGCAGCGGGAACGATAGGGGGGCTGGTGTTTAGTATGATTGGGCTGCTGGTGTATCAGCCGATAATGTTAAAAAGCTCAGGGCACAGGGCACAGGGCACAGGGCACAGAGCACAGGGCACAGAGCTCAGAGCGCAGGGCACAGAGCACAGGGCACAGGGCTCAGAGCGCAGGGCACAGAGCACAGAGCACAGAGCACAGGGCTCAGAGCACAGAGCACAGGGCTCAGAGACAGAATTATTTAAGTAATTAAAAAATAAAATGGAAGATTTTAGATTTGAACAGCTTGATATTTGGAAAGAGGCCATTGAGATTTCAGATACAATGTTTGATTATTCTGATGAAGCCGATAAAAAGAGATATTTCAAGTTTGGGGAACAGCTTCGTTCAGCGGGATTAAGTATTTCAAACAATATTGCTGAAGGTTCCGGTTCTTTTTCAGATAAAGAATTTTCCAGTTTCCTCAATATTGCGCGTCGTTCTGTTTTTGAATGTGTAAACATTATTCATATTTTCGACCGTAGAGGAATAATTTCATCCTCAGATAAAAATCAAATGCGATTAAAATTACTGTTGTTGAGCAAGAAAATAACAAGCTTCAGAAAATCACTCCAATGATAAACACTTCTTTACCCTGAGCCCTGTGCCCTGAGCCCTGAGCCCTGTGCCCTGAGCCCTGAGCCCTATGCACAATATAAATGATCCAAAAATGTATTCTATTATCTGAAACATGGTAAAGTTCCTTATCACAAGACCCGTAGCAGTAATAATGACTTTTCTGGCCTTATTGCTTCTCGGAATCGTAGCCTCCAACAAGCTTCCGGTTTCATTGATGCCCGACATCGACATACCCGAAATAACAGTTGCCATCTCCCGTCCTGACGTGAGTGCACGGGAACTTGAGAACACTGTTGTAAGCGTTCTGAGACGCAACCTGCTCCAGGTACAGGGACTCGATAAGATCGAATCCGAATCGCGCAACGGGAGCGCCCTGATCCGCCTCTCATTCAAATTCGGAAATGACATCAACCTTGCCTTCATGGAAGTCAACGAAAAGGTCGACGGCGCAATGAACAACCTTCCGAATGACCTCGAAAGACCAGGAATTATAAAAGCAAGCGCCACCGACATCCCTGTGTTTATGCTGAATATAACCCTTGCCGACAGCCTGGCAGGTGATGAAAAGTTCATTGAACTAAGCGAGTTTGCCGAATCGGTTATCAAAAAGCGGATCGAGCAGCTTCCCGAGATCGGAATGGCAGATATTACAGGGCAGATAAAGCGTGAGATTTACATCAGTCCGGATGAAAAGAAAATGAGCAGCCTGGGCATAACTGACGATGATATCACTCAGGCGGTTCAGATTAACAATATCAACATCGGGAGCATTCTTGTAAAAGACGGGAAATACCTCTATAACCTGGAGTTCAGCTCATACCTCAAAGAGCTGAATGATGTCAGGGATATCTACGTAAAAACAGGCGACAGGATACTCCAGATAAAGGATGTTGCCGAAGTGGGCATAAGGCAGGAGAGACCAAGAGGTGAATATTATTCGAACGGAAGCAGGGCAATATCGCTTGCAATTATCAAGGAGTCGACTGCAAAGATGTCTTCACTTGAAGCAAAAATGAAGGAGATACTCGACATTTTCAGGAAAGATTACCCGCAGATGGAATTTGAGATATCGCAGGATCAGACCAGACTGCTTGACTATTCCATTTCAAACCTGAGGCAGAGCCTCCTGGCCGGTGGTATCCTGGCATTCCTCCTCATGTTCTTCTTCCTTAAAGACGGGAAATCTCCGCTGATAATCGGTTTCAGCATCCCGGCAACACTGGTCATAAGCCTTCTCTTCTTTTATCTTGTTGGCCTTTCGATAAATATTATATCACTTGCAGGGCTGATCCTCGGCATCGGCATGATGATAGACAACTCCATTGTAGTAATAGAAAATATTACCCAATGGATCGACAGAGGGTTGTCGCTTACCGATGCCTGCATAAAAGGGACAAATGAGGTAATAACCCCGCTTATTTCATCGGTTCTTGTCACATGTGCGGTTTTTATACCCCTGATCTTCCTGAGCGGGATTTCCGGGGCTTTGTTTTACGATCAGGCGATTGCCATAGTGATAGGGCAGGGAGTATCGCTGCTTGTCGGTGTTACCCTTCTTCCCACAATATACTTCCTGCTTTATAAAAACGGAAGAGAAGGGGTGCTGACAATGCTTGTTAAGAAGATCAGCCTCAAACACCTTGAGGATAAGTACGAAGGAGGAATGAACTTCTTTTTCAGGTACAGGACTGCAACAATGATAGCTTTCGGTATGATAATCCTTATAATGATCGGGTTTTTCATAACCATGGAAAAGGAGAAGTTCCCGGCAGTACGGCAGGATGAACTTGTAGTGTCGGTCGACTGGAATGAGAACATCGACCTTGACGAGAACCTTAAAAGGATCAGTCAAATGATCGAAGCAAGAGGTGATCTCGCGCTTCAGACAAACTCATTTATCGGGGAGCAGCAGTTCCTTTTTAATCGGGATTATGACCAGTCGTACACTCAATCGAAGGTTTATTTAAAAGCTAAAGACTTCCGGGTCAGGGAAGTTATTGAAAAGAACTCTTATGAATTTCTTTCCGTCAACTACCCCGGAGCCACATTTGACATTACAGCCCAGCAGAACATATTCGAGAAGATCTTTTCAGCTTCTGAAACTCCCCTGGTAGTTGAGGTGAGCCTGATGAAAGAGAAAGAAGTACCTCCCGTTGAAGTAATGACGGGTATAGTTGATAACCTGGGCAGGCAATGGCCCGGCGCCGGAATTTCAAATCCACCGCTTGAAGACAAGATACTTCTGAGGATCGATCCCGACAGGCTGCTATTGTATGATATCGAACCGATGACTCTCTATAACACACTTAAAACTTCGCTGAATAAGAATAATATAGGTGAACTCCGGGCATCATATGAGCTTTTGCCGATTGTGCTGTCGGATGAGGAAAAGAAGATTGGTGAGATCATTTCTGCCGGGGGAGTTTTAAGCAAAACTGGACAAACGATCCCGGTGAGGGAAGTTGTGGGGGTGCAGAGGATCCATGACTACAAGACAATCAAAGGAGGGATGAACGGGGAGTATGTGCCTGTAAATATGAATATTAAAACAAACAAGCCTTCTGTTGTCACTGCAGAAATAAGAAATCTTGTAACATCCAACCCTGATCTTACAGTCGATTTCAGCGGGTCATTGATAACCGGTCAGCGATTGTTTAAGGAGCTGGCAATAATACTCGTGGTAGCTCTGCTTCTACTCTATTTCATACTCGCCGCCCAGTTTGAGTCACTGACCCAGCCATTAATTGTCCTTCTTGAAATACCAATCGATATTGCAGGAGCTCTTTTTCTTGTAAAGCTGTGGGGAGGAACTATCAACATAATGACAATGATAGGGCTGATAGTGATGTCGGGGGTGATTATCAACGACTCCATCCTAAAGGTAGATACAATAAACAACCTTCGAAAGGAGGGGCTGGGATTGAAGGAAGCTATTTATGCTGGCGGTTCCAGACGTTTGAAACCCATAATTATGGTTGCCATGGCATCGCTTATCTCCACTGCTCCAATCTTATTCAGTCAGGGAATCGGATCTGAATTGCAGCGTCCGATGGCTCTTGCACTGATTGGGGGGATGTCTCTTGGCACTGTTGTCAGTTTGTTCTTTATTCCGCTGGCGTACTGGTATATTTATAGAAGAAATGAAATCTAAGAAATGATAAGACAAGAAAATTCTATTAAACAACCTTTTCCTTTATTACTGGTTCTGATATCCTTTTTCCTCTTCACGGCACTTTTATCGGGGTGCGGAAATAGGGGAAGGGACATAAAAACTTCAAAGGTTGACAGTTTACTTGTTCCGGCTGTACAAATCCGGGAGAACAAACCAGCATTGGCTCCCCTTCCGGAGGGCGAACTTCGAGTAAATGATGCTGCATTTGGAGAAACCATAAACCTTTCCGGAAAACCAGTCAGTATCAGGGAAAACATCAAACCCGAACAGTTGTTTGTAAAGGGTAATTTTCTTATTACAAACAACCAGAGACAGGATAGTATTTTTATGATATTTGAGATTCCTTCCATGAAGTGTGTTGCAGCATTTGGTGTAAAAGGAAACGGTCCGGATGAATTTGGGTTTCCCAGAATTGTTGAGACAGCCGAAGATTCTATCCTGTTTTATATTTACGAGATGAATAATGAAAAGGTTTATAAAGTTTCACATACTCATCTGTATCCTGAATACTATATTACACTCTCAAAAAAGAGCCGTTCGTTCGATGAAAAGCAAATAGTATTCATTGACAATAAAACAGCATATTTTTCGGCAACAGCTTTAAAAGGCAAAATGATTTATTACTTCAGCAAGGATAGTCTTCCGCAGGATAAGAGCATTGAAGATCTTGCGATACCTGGTATTAAAGGATCGTGGACAACCCTGATAGGGGATTTTGGGATCAATAATGACGCCGGGAGAATCGCCTATGCCTATAAATACTTTAAACGGCTCAGGATTATTGATATCAATAGCATGAAGGAAAGAAACATAATATTTGAGGCAAAGAATCTTGAAAAAGGGCTGAACGATATTGCCACGCTTGAACCGACAAATATTACTCATTACTGGGGCATGTCTGCAAATAATGAGTACTTCTGGATGCTTTACAGCGGAAGGACACCTGTTGATGTACAGAGAGACAACAGGAATAAAAAGAAATACATCTTTGTCGAGAAATTTGACTGGAACGGGAACCCGGTAAAGAGGTATAAACTTGATGACTGGGGTTATTTCTGCGTTGATAAGAAAAATGAAACGTTATACCTGGCATCCACAGCGAGTATATTTTCACTGATAAGATACGATCTTACTGATTCTTTAAACAAATAACTGGATTGACCTCAAAATCGATGATAATCCTGTTCTAAAAATCGTTTATTTTCAAAAGAGACTTTCAGGTTTACCTTCCGACTGCAGAAATAGCAAATAGCTCCCTGGCATCATTACTCAAAAAGTGGAATTTATTACCCACTTAATGTCAGAAGTCAGGAAGAAGGGGCTTAGCATAACTGGCTTGCAACAAATGAATAAGGGATCCCTCATTCTCCTTTCCCTTCGCGCATCCCCGCCCTCAGGCTCATTCGGGATGACAGTTTGCCAGGAGGAGTGGGGGGAAGAAGCGGCGATTCGCAGCGGGATGCCCTGCATTGACAAAATGCTGTTTGCGAATCGCCGCTTCTTCCCAAAACCACCACCATAGCGGTGTCATCCCGAATCCCGCGGCAGCGGGATGAGGGATCCCTTGATGCAGAGATGAGTACTGTCAGGATTTTTAGAGTAATTACCGTTGGCATCCCCGAATATGTAGCGGAAGGCGACAAATGTGTATATGTGTTGTATCAAAAGTCAGGATTTTTACACCATTCCCATTTCTTAACCTACCGCGGAGCGGTTTCATCATTATAGGAATGCATCACAATAGACAGGATTATACCGCGGAGCGGTTTCATCATTTTATGAATGCATCACGATAAAATTACCCCACCCTCAGGCTCATTCGGGATGACAGTTTGCCAGGAGGAGTGGGGGGAAGAAGCGGCGATTCGCAACGGGATGCCCTGCATTGATAAAATGCTGTTTGCGAATCGCCGCTTCTTCCTAAAACCACCACAATAGCTGTGTCATCCCGAATCCCGCGGCAGCGGGATGAGGGATCCCTTGATGCAGAGATGAGTACCGTCAGGATTTTTAGAGTGATTACCGTTGGCATCCCCGAATATGTAGCGGAAGGCGACAAATGTGTATATGTGTTGTATCAAAAGTCAGGATTTTTACACCATTCCCATTTCTTAACCTACCGCGGAGCGGTTTCATCATTTTATGAATGCATCACGATAAAATTACCCCACCCTCAGGCTCATTACTAATGAAAATATTCTGTAATACATACATTACCTGACATTTGCAGCCTTAGTTTAACTTGCTTGCAACAAATGAATAAGGGATCCCTCATTCTCCTTTCCCTTCGCGCATCCCCGCCCTCAGGCTCATTCGGGATGACAGTTTGCCTGGAGGAGTGGGGGGAAGAAGCGGCGATTCGCAGCGAGATGCCCTGCATTGATAAAATGCTGTTTGCGAATCGCCGCTTCTTCCCAAAACCACCGCTATAGCTGTGTCATCCCGAATCACGCAGCAGCGTGATGAGGGATCCCTTGATGCAGAGATGAGTACCGTCAATAATTCCTGACTAGAGGCAGTTATGTATACAGAAACCTTTTAATTTTTAGCGTTGCTGTTTTCTGAAACGGCACCTGCTGCAACACCACCTTGTTTATCTGACTGAATTTATTTACGTGCGAATTGACGTATTCCTTCAATTCTTCAAGGAGCTCTTCTTTCTTGTCTTCATATTGTTTCGTCATATCCTGCTTAAGGCTGTTGTATTTCTTTTCCAGCTCCTCCATGTTGAGATGCACATAAGCAACAAGTTTGCCTTTTTGCTGGATTACAAGAGACTCGGCTACGAATCTGAAGTTGTTGATGACCAATTCTATCTCCTCAGGATATATGTTTTCACCGCTTGCACCCACAATCATGTTCTTCAGCCTTCCCTTGATGAACAGGTAACCATTTTCGTCCATTATCCCCAGATCGCCTGTTTTAAGCCAGCCGTCAGATGTAAGAACCTCCTTAGTCATCTCAGGCTCCTTGTAGTACCCCTTCATCACGTTTGGTCCGCGTGCCCAGATCTCACCTTCTCCTGTCTTTTTATCGGGATTGTTTATCTTAAGTTCAATACCTTCGATTGCCGGCCCGGTTGAATCAATGACGGACTTTGCAGGATTGGCACCGGCAAGAAGCGGAGCTGTTTCGGTGAGTCCGTAGCCAATGGCATAGGGGAAATGTGCTTCCTGAAGGAACTTTTCAACGGCGACGTTCAGTTTCGCGCCTCCTATTCCGTAAAACTTCAAATGGCCCCCGAAAGTTTTTAAAAGCTTCCTGCCTGCTGCTGCGTTAAGTTTTTTTCTAATGAACGGTACCTTATAAAGGATCCTTAAGATCTTGTTTTCGTTAAATGTTGGCAGGATTTTATTAAAATAAATCTTTTCCATGATCAGGGGAACTGTCAGCATCATCGTAGGCTTCACTTCAGCCATTGCCGGAATTAAAACGGCAGGTGTCGGAGCTTTCCGGAGGTAATATACACTCGCACCGGCCAGCATCGGAAGTATGAGGCCAAGCGTATTCTCGTAAGTATGTGATAATGGCAATACAGATAAGAATTTGTCATTTTCATCTATTGACTGAATGACCATCCCCTTAAGTGCATTGAATGAAATGTTCTTATGGGTCAGCATTACACCTTTCGACCGGCCTGTTGTTCCTGAAGTGTAAATAATCGAAGCAAGGTCGTCTTCAGCAACATCGTATGTTTTCTGCGGCCGTGCAGAATGGTCAAAAGCAAGAAGTTTATTATCCGAAAACAGTATTGAATAATCCTCAATGAGAATTCCTGTATTCAGATAATCCGTTTTATTCCCTTCAATTTTGGGCAATAGTGTTGTTGAAATAAATAAAGCCTTTGCTCCTGAATGGCTGAGAACATTCTCCACTTCGGTATTTGAAAAATCAGGCAGAATCGGAACCGCTACAGCTCCCATAAAGGTAATTGAGAAATATGCTATACCCCAACCGGGCATGTTAGTGCTCAAAAGAGCTACTTTATCTCCCGGTTTAATGTCCGCTTTTTCAAGAAGGGCCATCAAGGCTTTAATCTCATCCGCGGCTTCATTGTAGGTTTTTGGTTTTTCACCAACAAATGCATAAGCAATGCAGTTTCCAAACTTCTTTAATGTTTCATTAAATAAAAATGGAAACGTCAACTTTAAATTTAAATCATTCATTTTACCCTTCTTCTGATCTGCAAATAAGAAGCAAATATATGCATAAAACGCTTATCCGGCTCATTTTATGGTCAGCAATGCATATTTGGCTCAAAAGCACATACCTCCCATTAAACAATTGTCTTACATAATGGTTAAATTTGTACGTTATTTTATAATTCGGCAGAATGGCTTCAACAATCAGGGTAACAAAGGAATTTTCGTTTGAAATGGCCCATGCTCTCTGGAACTACGATGGCCCTTGCAGAAATGTACATGGTCATTCGTACCGGCTCTTCGTTACTCTTTCAGGTATACCGTTAAAGGACAATGACAATCCGAGGAATGGAATGGTGATGGATTTTACCGATCTTAAAAAGATAGTAAAATCCGAAATTATCAGTCGGTTCGATCATTCAGTTACAATATCAGGTAATTACGACAGGGAGAAGCTGGAGGTTTTCATGAAGATGTTTGAAAACATTATAGTTGTTGACTATCAGCCAACATGTGAAAACCTTATTGCCGACTTTGCTATAAGGCTGAAAAAGAAGCTGCCTGAAAAAGTCAGACTCCACAGCCTCAAACTTTACGAAACTGCTACTTCCTATGCCGAGTGGTTTGCATCAGATAATGAATAAAACAGATATGTCAGACAATCAATCAAAAAAGTTGTTTTTACTCGATGCTTATGCACTGATATTCAGGTCGTACTATGCATTTATTAAAAATCCAAGGATTACCTCAAAAGGGATGAACACGTCGGCAGTCTTCGGATTTCTTCTTACCCTCAGGGAGGTTTTGCAGAAACAGAAGCCTACGCATATTGCAGTGGTTTTTGACACCCCCGGACCTACTTTCAGGCATGAAATGTATAAGGACTACAAGGGTACACGCGATGAAACTCCCGAGGATATCAGAGTTGCTGTCCCTTACATAAAACGGCTCCTCGAAGCCTACCGGATCCCGGTAATTGATTGTCCTGGTTATGAGGCTGATGACGTAATAGGAACTCTTGCCAAAAAGGCATCAGGTAAAGGGTTTACAACTTTCATGATGACCCCTGATAAGGACTATGCACAGCTGGTTTCCGACAATATATTCATGTTTAAGCCTTCAAGAAGCGGTAATGACTCGGTAAAATGGGGCATAGACGAGATCAGGAAAGAATTTTCAATAGAGCGTCCCGAGCAGGTTATTGATATCCTGGCCCTGATGGGCGACACTGCAGATAACATCCCCGGAGCGCCCGGTGTTGGTCCCAAGACTGCAATGAAGCTGATCTCCGAATTTGGCTCGATCGAAGAAGTCTTCCTTAATACTGAAAAACTTAAGGGTAAGCTGAAAGAGATAATCGAAAATAACAAAGAACAAATCGAACTTTCAAAGAAACTTGCGACAATTGAAGTAAATGTGCCCGTTGAACTTAAAGAGGAGGAACTTATAACCGAAACTCCTGATACGGACAAGCTTAAAAATCTCTTTGAGGAACTCGAATTCAGGTCAATAGCTGTCGATATTCTAAAAGATATTGGAAAGAAGGAAAAAGCACCTGAACAGACAGATATTTTTAAAGCACCCGCCGAAAATACTCAGGGCACCCTTTTTGGAGAGACTGAAACTACGGTAACATCCGGAAAAAAGGCTACAATTGATACTATCAGCCATAGTTATATTCTACTTGATAGTGAAAAGGAGATGAGAGACTTTGTCGGGAAAGCCTTAAAGCTTAAAGAGATATGCTTTGACACCGAAACAACTGGCGTAGATGCTCTTAATTCCGAAATAGTAGCTTTGTCGTTTTCATGGGAGAAAGCCAGGGGGTTTCTCATCTATTTTCCTGAATCTCAGGATGAAACAAGGAAGATCCTTTCAATATTCAAGCCATTGTTTGAAAATCCGGATATCACAAAGATCGGCCAGAATATCAAATTTGACATTCAGGTCCTGGGTAATTATGGCATTGAGGTGCAGGGTCAGCTTTTCGATACCATGATAGCCCATTATCTTCTTGAACCCGACATGAGGCACAATATGGACCTCTTGTCGGAAACCTTCCTTTCATATATTCCGGTACACATTGAGGAGCTCATTGGTGAAAAGGGAAAGAACCAGAAGACCATGAGGAATGTCCCGGTTGAGAAGCTTAAAGAATATGCTGTTGAGGATGCGGATGTCACCTTTCAGCTTAAAGGCATTTTTTATCCCAGGCTTAAGGCTGAAGGACTCATTGATCTTTCTGAAAAGATAGAAATGCCTCTGATAAGAGTTCTGGCCGACATGGAAAGAACCGGGGTAAAGCTTAACCAGGAAGCGCTTAAAGCGATATCAGCTGACCTGAGGGAGGAGACAATTAATCTTGAGAAGGAGATCTACGAGCTTGCCGGTACAGAGTTCAATATTTCTTCTCCAAAACAGCTCGGAGATATTCTTTTTCTGAAAGCTGAAGCTTGATGAAAAAGCGAAGGTTACAAAAACAAAACAGTTTGTTACAAATGAAGAGATCCTCCAGAGGCTAACGGGTAAGCACCCGATTGTCAATAAGGTGCTTGAATACAGGGGGCTCAAGAAGCTTTTATCAACCTATCTCGAACCATTGCCTCAGATGGTTGACAGGAAGACAGGAAGGATTCACACTTCTTACCGTCAGGCTGTTGCAGCAACAGGAAGGCTGAGTTCAGATAACCCGAATCTTCAGAATATTCCGGTAAGGGATGAAAGAGGAAGGGAGATAAGAAAAGCTTTTGTGCCTGAAGAAGGCAATATCTTTCTTTCTGCCGACTATTCTCAGATCGAGCTGCGGCTTATTGCACACCTGAGCAGGGATCATAACATGATCTCCGATTTTCTTTCCGGAAATGATATACACGCAGCAACAGCCGCTAAAATATTCGGTGTGGATATTAAGGATGTTACAAGGGAGATGCGGAGCAGGGCAAAGACAGCCAACTTCGGAATAATATACGGCATTTCGTCATTTGGACTTTCGGAGCGTCTGACGATAGGCCGTAAGGAGGCAAAAGATCTTATTGACGGTTACTTCACCTCATACCCGGGAGTTAAAAGGTATATGGATGAAAGCATAAAAAGGGCAAGGGCACAGGGGTATGTAACAACAATGTTCGGCCGCCGACGGTATCTCAGGGATATTCTGTCGAGAAATCAGGTTGTCCGCGGTAATGCCGAAAGGAACGCCATCAATGCACCTCTCCAGGGCTCGGCGGCTGACATTATTAAAATTGCGATGGTCAGGATCCATGAGAAGATGAAAGCTGAAAAACTGGAATCAAAAATGATCCTTCAGGTGCATGATGAGCTGATCTTTGAGGTGGTGCCGCCGGAACTTGAGAAGCTGAAAGAGTTGGTGATCTACGAAATGACGAATGCAGTAAAGCTTGATATACCTCTTAAGGTTGACTGGGGCACCGGAAAGAACTGGATGGAGGCACATTGAAAGGTGCAACGGCGCAACGGCGCAACGGTGTAACGGCTTGGGGATCGGGGGGTGGAAGCTGTGAGATGTTTGGGCTGCCGGGTGTAAAACTTATGACCGGGTTGAAATCAGAAGGTTATTAAACACTGAATTATGGAAATTGACGTTATATTTTTCGGAGTATTAACTGAAGTGACGGGAACTAACCGGAAACATTACCGGGATATTAAGTCATTCAGCGATCTTAAACGCAGAATAGAGGATGATTTTCCGGAAATAGTTCATTACAGTTACAGGATAGCCGTTAATAATGAAATAACCGATGAAGAACCCATGCTGAACCGTGACGACGAGGTAGCTTACCTGCCACCGTTCGCAGGAGGATGAAACTAAGATTAAATAAACCCAACTCTGAACATCATGCAAATAATCGATGGACCATTATCGCCCGGATTAATTGCCGGGTTGATAACAAATGAAGGTAATAATGCGGATTCCGGGGGCCATTCCCTTTTTGTAGGCCAGGTAAGGAAGGATGAGGTTGAAGGCAAGCTGGTAAAAGCAATAGAATACTCGGCTTTTGAAGAGATGGTGACAGCAGAAGCAGACAAGATCAAAAAGTCAATCCTTTCCGAATTCAATGATGTAAAAAGGATCGAGATCCTTCATTCGAAGGGACTCGTAAAAGCTGGTGAGATCTCGCTTGTGGTTGCTGTTTCCGCAGGGCATCGCCATCAGGCGATGAATGCCTGCATTAAGGCAGTGGAGCTTGTAAAGGAAAAACTGCCTATCTGGAAGAAGGAGATTTTTGAAGATGACTCCGGCCAGTGGAAACAGAATGAAAAATCCTAAATATGTGACTTATCGGTTCCTCGTATTGCCAGGTCGACCAGACCAGGGGCCGTTACAGTTTCAAAATACTTTTGAGTAGCAAGCGTTGATCCAGCTTTTCCCTGGAGGATTGAATCATACATTCCTCTATTATTCAGTATATCAATAGCTTTAAGCACCTGTTCATCAGTTTTGATGCTTGCTGCAATTTCACCCTCTTCATAGAAAAAACGTGATGTTATCTCATCTTCAATGAGTCCTGTAATCTCTTTCCTGAAAGTCGTCAGATCCTGATCGAGTGAATGATTCAGATCCAGCTCAAGATCTGTGAAGAGCTTCTTATGAACGTCGTAGTACTTCTCCTTTTTTGCATTTGTGACAAGTTCATTGAACGATTCTTCAGTGATAGTCTTATAGCTGAATTGTCGTTTCACAAGGTAGTTTTTGAAATCGTTAAAATCCTGATCTGTAAATTGAAACTGGTCAGGACTTTTAATTCCCTGGTGCGACCAGTAATAATTGGTCGCATAATCAAATATATAGTTTCGGAGGTACAGCTCGGTTGCAATCTGGCTCAATGGTTCAGGAGTGATGGCAATATCGGGCGTAATGCCTCCGCCGTCTTTTACAATCCTGCCGTTTCTGGTCTTAAACTCCGAAATAAGTGAGTCAGGTATTATCCCGACGCTTCCATCCGGATTGGGATGTGAGAAATCAAGCGCCTGGATGCATCTGCCGCTTGGTATGTAATATTTGGCAGTTGTTACTTTAAGCTGGGTATTATAGCTTAGTGGACGGGTAATCTGAACGAGACCTTTACCGTACGACCTCTGACCGACAATAACACCTCTGTCAAGATCCTGAATTGCCCCGGCGACTATCTCCGAAGCCGAAGCGGAACCTCTGTTTATGATGATGGCCAGGGGGATCTTTTCATCAACGACGGGCTTAGTGGTCTTAAATGCTTCATCAAACTGTTTTACCCTTCCTTTCGTTGAAACAACTTCATTTCCCGGACCTACGAACAAATTAACAATATTGACCGCCTCCGTAAGTAAGCCGCCGGGATTTCCCCTCAGGTCCACAATAATCTGTTTGGGGTTCTGGCTTTTCAGGGCAACGAGTGCGTTTTTAACATCATTGGAACAATTTTCCGTGAAGCCGGTAAACCTTATATAGCCTGTTCCGGAATCGATCATTCCGTAATACGGCACCGCCGGGACTGCTATCTTTTCCCTTTTAACTGCGAAATCCTTTTCAACCCCGTTTCTCTCAATAGTCAGGTTTATAGTTGTTCCCGGATTTCCTTTAAGCTTGTTGCTTACCTGTTCGGTTGTTAATCCCTTCATTGTTACACCGTCTGCCTTTATAAGCATATCTCCCGGTTTAATGCCTGCAACATCAGCAGGGAATCCCTTATAGATCAGGGATATAACTGCGTAATCTCCTCCTCCTCTTACAATTGAACCGATACCGCCATACTTACCGGTGGTCATAAATGAAATCTCATCAACATCCGATTCAGGGTAAAATACTGTGTATGGGTCGAGAGTTTTAAGCATATTATCGATACCTGATTTAATAAGTTTGTCAGGATTTATTTCATCAACATAAAATGTATTTAGTTCCCTGAAGAGCGAGAAAAAGATGTCAAGATTTTTAGCGACTCTGAAATCCCTTGTTTCCTGCGTTGTCAGGAATGCAGCGCTAATGCCTGCAGTGATGAGCAGAGTTAATACAATTATAATTCTCCAGCGACTTGACTTTTTCATATTGGTGTGTTATTATTGATTCGCGAAATTAACAAGAAATAAGCGCATTAAATCCTGACCGGAAAATAATTAAACCAACTTTAACTTTTTAGGCTCTTTTGTTTAATCAGGCTGCAAAGAATACCCATAACCTCAACAACTGATTTTTCCATGGAACTGTAATCAGGGATCTCGTTGTGCCTGTAGATAGCGATGAACGCGATCCGGATCTCTTTTTCTTTCAGCAATCCATATAGCTTTTGTTTATTTTTCCGGTATGCTTCCCTGAATCTTCTTTTTATAAGATTTCGTGCAACTGCCGGTTTGAATATCCTTTTGGGGACACTTATTGCCACCTGTGCAGGAGAAGGAAGCGGTACGGGGCTTATGATCCAGACAATCTTAAAATGGGGAGTATAAAACACCTTCCCGTTTTCAAATACTTCGGAAATAAGTTTGATACTGCAAAGCCTCTCAGCCTTGCCGAATGTTTGCCTGGCGCTGATCATAAAAAACGTATATCCTGATAAATTACCAGGAATCGCGGATGAGCAAATATCACAGGTATCCCCTTACCTGCTGTTCCGGTTATACTCTTTAAGGAAATCATCAAGGGCCATTGTCATTGACGGTGCTTTCGGGTTCGGTGCATTTATATCAAGCCTGAGACCTTCGTGCTCAACGGCACTGGCAGTTGTCGGTCCGAAAGCAGCAATTTTAATCTCACCCTGGACAAAGTCCGGAAAATTCTCCTTAAGTGACTTGATACCGGAGGGACTATAAAACACCAGGATATCATAATCGAAATCGCCTGGATTTGAAAAATGGCTGCTGATAGTCTTATAAAGGGTTCCGATTGCATGTTTGATGCTGTTCTTATTAAGCAGATCAGGGATCTCATTATTATGAGGTTCTGAAAGAGGAACAAAGAAATAATCATCCTTGTGTTTGATGATAACATCAACAAGGTCCTGGAATTTGGCTTTCCCGTGGAATATCTTACGTTTTCTGTAAACTATATATTTCTGAAGGTAAAATGCCACGTTCTCCGTTATACAGAAATATTTCATAGTGTCGGGAACCACAATCCGCAGCTCATTGCAAATTCTGAAGAAATGATCAATACCGGTTTTGCTTGTAAAGATTACAGCGGTAAAGTCAAGGATGTTGATCTTTTGCATACGGAAATCCTTCGATGTTACTCCTTCAACCTGAACAAATGGCTTAAAGTCTATTTTCAGGTTATACTTTCTGGCCAGTTCGAAAAATGGAGATTTCGGATTATTTGGATCTGGCTGCGTTACTAAAATCTTCCTTATTTTCACTCTCTAAAGATTAAGTTCTGTTTCTGACTAATTCTTTTTCAACCTAAACAAGACTCGTAAAATATTTAACCAAAATCAAAACTGGCAAAATTTCCAGCGCACAAAGGTATAAAATCAAATACAAAATTGGAATATCCTTCTTTATAAAAATAAGTAAGAGCCTTAAAACCCGGTAGAAATAGAATACCCCAAACACGATAACTCCTGCAATAAAACATGCCTGAGGGGAGAAAATTGTTGTATATGCAAGTGCTATTATCAACAGAAAAAATAATATGGAGCAGAATCGGTACGACTGGTAAATATTGATCAGGTATTCATTGAAAACATCAGTTTGTCCGCTGAGCCTGCCTGCCGTAATGCATATCATATGTCTTGATGTGATTGCAACGACAATAATTCCGAAGGAGATGATTAAAAAAACAAGAGGAGGCACGCCTTCCGGAATAAGATCATACCAGGCCGCAGCACAAAATGCAAATAACCCGAATAAAATAAATGAGATAAGGTTCAGAATTGTGGACCGCCAGTAGAACAGGCTTGTAGTATCGCGCGATGAGGACTCATTGATTCCCCTGAGCATGAAGAACCTGGTAACCTCCGGCCACATACTTCTTCCCGAAGATCTGACAAGTAAAAGGAGGTATGCGGCAAAGAATATTACAATAATTATCCAGTCATTATGAATTGGTTTCCGTGGCAGGGCAATGCCATCTTTCAGATCAGTTATTATGGCTATCTGCTGACCCGCACGGTCAGATCCTGATGTTCCGGCATATTTAAAGGGAACAGGACCGGAATGGTAGTTGTACCTGAGTTCTGAAATAAAATTAGGGGAATCGTAAAAAGTAACATCTGCAATACTGTTCCGGGTGCATACTGAAGTTGTATCGGTCACTGCTGTTGCTGACAGAGTTTGAGATGAAGATCTCCTCAATCTTCCCGAATCGGCATGTTTCATGAAAGCCGGTTTCTCATCCAGTCTAATGAAAACAGAATCAGGAAGCAGGTTATCGGTTTTTATCCTGACAACTATTGCTGGCTTAACAGTATCCTGAATGCTGATTCCTGAGATCATACCGGTTTTGTGGATCAGACCACAAAAGTAGTGATAATTAAAAAACCGGGATCAGTTTTTTACAAAAGAGTGGGATCAGAAATATTCATTACAGGTGCCGGAGATATCCTTCAGGATATTATTTGCAAGCCGGCTCGCCCCGATCCTGAAGAGGGAGTTGCCCATCCATTCTTTTCCCAGACAGCTGTTCATGATGTTATAATAGATGAATGCATCGGCAGAAGTAACAATGCCACCTGCAGCCTTGAAACCTACCCTTATCCCGGTTTCTGAATAGAAGTTCAGGATTGCCTGGCACATCACAAATGCTGCTTCCGGGGTTGCAGATATGCTGGTTTTTCCTGTTGATGTCTTGATAAAATCAGCTCCGGCATCCATCGCAATCATTGATGCCTTGAATATTTCCTCGTAACCTCCCAGAAGACCCGATTCGACAATTACTTTAAGATGTCGCCCTCCGATGCTTTCTTTTATTTCACGGATCTCGTCAGCTACAATCGCAAAATCATTCCCAAGAAAAGCACCTACCGGCAGTACAACATCAATTTCCTCTGCTCCGGCTTCAACAGCCATTTTACATTCAGCTATCTTGATGCTTCTGAATGTCTGTGAAGAAGGAAAAGCACCGGCAACCGAGGCGATCTTAACACTTTTAACTGTAAGCTTCTCTTTTACTACTGAAACAAAATTAGGATAAACACATATTGCGGCTACATTCGGGATATTGCTGAATCTCCCCGAAAAACTGTTCACCTTTCCCGTGAGGTGGATAATCTGACTTTTATTGTCAGTGACATTCAGGCTCGTAAGATCGATGACATTAAGAATATTCATTAGAAGATGCTTATCCGGAACTTCTGATGAAAGGGAGCTTGCTTTTTTTAGACCTTTCCTGATCTCAGTTTCCGATGGGCATGATTTTATCAGTTTTTGATATAGCTTTGTCATAGGTCTATCCTTTGTTTTAAATATTAACTTGTTATTTCTTCAATATAAAAAAAAGAACGGGTTCAATATAATGCTTTTTGTTTTCATAATTTATTTAATTATGATTTTTTCCCTATCCTGGTACACAGGGACTCCCCGGTAGCGTTGATCAGCCCTGAGATCAGATGCAGCTATGCCTCTCTGTTTGTCAGAGTATTGTTATTCCTTGCAAGAGACGCAAATATTCCAAGGACCGACAGAGCTGAAAAGATTACAAATCCGGTCCTCATGGCTGATACCAGTCCCGGATACGTGGATGGATTAATAGTCTGCCTGCCAATGAAAAGAGCAATGAGCATCATTGCAATTCCCATGCTCAGCATCTGGCCAACCATCCGCATCGTTCCCACAACGCCTGATGCCACGCCGAGATGACGTTTTTCGACAGAGCTCATTATCGCATTTGAGTTGGGCGACGAAAACAGTCCAAAACCAATGCCCATCAGAATCAGCAGCGCTATGATCGTATGCACGGAAGTGTCAGCCGTGATAAAGCAGAGCAGCACAAGACCTAAGGCGGTCAGACCCATTCCTGTTGAAGCAATGATACCGGGATTTCTCTTATCCGATAATTTCCCTGCAACAGGCGATAACAGGGTCATTGCAATTGGCTGGGCGATCATTATCAGCCCGGCAGTTCTCGCATCAAATCCTTTCAAATACTGGAGATAGAGGCTCAGGAAAAAGCCTGTTGCACTGGTGGCAGAATAATTGATAAGGGCCGCCATACCCGAAAATGCAAAAACCCGGTTACGCAATAGCAGCCTGATATCAAACACCGGGTTGTGTGTCGTCTTTTCATATAAAAGAAAGAGAACAGCAACCCCTATCCCTGTGATGAGGAAGATCCATCCTGTGGAGGAAGGCAGACGTGAGAATCCGTACATAAATGAAAATAATGCTAATCCATAAAACAGCGATCCCTTCCAGTCAAACTTTTCGCCTGTTGAATCCGCCCATTCAATCTTGATTTTGGTCCTTATAAGGATTAAAGAAACTATCCCAAAAGGCACAAGGAATGCGAAAATGCTTCTCCAGCCAAAATACTGCGTCAGCAATCCGCCGATGATCGGTCCGGTGGAAAGCCCCAGGTAGACGGCCGTTATATTGATCCCCATTGCCTTGCCGCGTTCGCCGACTTTAAAGACGGAAGTAATTATAGCAAGACTTGTCCCGAATATCATGGCGCTTGATATACCCTGTAATATCCTGAGGATGATCAGCGAAGTTATGCTCCTGCAGAAAACGATCAGAAATGTTGTAACGGTGAACAGGAATATGCCCGCTGTAAACACCTTCTTCCTTCCGATAATGTCGGCAAGCCGTCCGAATGGCAATAAAAATATTGCTGATGAAAGGATAAAACTGCTGATAACCCAGCCCAACCCAATGGCATTCGCTCCAAGTTCCTTGCCAATCGAAGGTAGCGCCAGATTCACAGCTGAACCAAGGAAGGGAGTCAGGAAAGCTGCAAAAGTGGCAACGAGAAGTACCGATCTTTTAAGGGTTTTTTCCGGGGTGATATCCTGATTATGGTCCATAAATTTTAACAATTGTTTGCCAGGGTTTTATTCCTTTTCTTTTGTGTCGATTATTATAGTTACAGGACCGTCATTCACAAGCTCAACCTGCATCATGGCGCCAAACTCACCTGTCCTGACTTCTTTTCCTGTAAGCTCCGAGAGCCTTTCGACAAAAGTGTTGTAAAGAGGGATTGCCTTATCGGGATGAGCGGCGCGGATATAGGACGGCCTGTTGCCCTTTTTAGTCTTTGCATGAAGGGTGAACTGACTTACAACCATTAACTCTCCCCTGATATCGTTTACCGACAGGTTCATGATGCCATTGTTGTCGTTGAAGATCCGAAGCTGAACGATCTTATTGGCCAGCCACTCAACATCTGTGTCTGAGTCTGCATCCTCTATCCCTGCAAGGACAAGCAGACCGGGTCCCGATTCAGCTTTTTTAAGCCTGCCTGTTGTGACCGAAGCCCTGGTTACCCGTTGAATTACTGCTCTCATGTTGAGTAGTTTGAAAGATGCCAAATATATGCAATCAATTTAAGAAATTACAAAATGCTGTTTTATATTATATTTGCGCTGATTTAGACCTCACCATGGATTTTATCACCATAATAGCGGTAGCACTTGGTTTGTCGTTTGATACATTTGCTGTTTCACTTTCTCTCGGGATCGTCAGGAACAAAATATTATTCAGGCAGGCAATACCTGTTGCCCTGGTTCTTGCAATTTTCCAGTCTGGACTTCTGGTCATCGGATTTTTCCTCGGATCGATAATAAGCGACATCGTAAAAGCAGCCGATCACTGGATTGCCCTGGTACTTCTTGGTGTTCTCGGGGTAAAAATGACGATCGAAGGCATCAGGGGTGAGGAAAAGGATGAAATTAAGAATCCAAACAGCCCTCTGACGCTGATAACAATAGGTATTGGCACAAGCATCGATGCTTTTGCAGTCGGGATAAGCTTTGCACTACTTGATTTGAGGATATGGTTTTCGGGAATTATAATCGGTGCGGTCACCTTCCTTGCCTCTATGATCGCCATCAGGATCGGCAAATCAGCCGGCGATAAGCTGGGGAAGAAGGTTGAAATTGTAGGGGGCTTGATACTTATTGCAATCGGGATCAAGATCTTTCTTGAGCATATGCTCAGTTAGTCAGGAGGATAGTCAGCCATATGAAAATGCTCATTATAAACCAACCAGCAACCAGTAACTCGTAACCAGCAACTTGGGTTATTTAAGAGGAATCATAAACCTTTCCCTTTTTTCGAAAACCGCCATTTCGGTGTACCCTGCTTCTCTTATAAGTTCATAAGCCTCATCGAAGAACTGCCCCACCCTCGAAGGCAAATGGGCATCGGAGTTTACACAAACCGGCACATCTTCTTCCCTGAAAATCTTAAGGAACTGCCTTTCCGGATAAAAATCCCCGACTGGTCTGTTCCTCCCGTTTGTGTTAACTTCGAATGCAACGTCATGCATTTTAAAGCTTTTTGCCAGCTTCCGGTACAGAGGTTCCTGATCGGTAGTTGGTTTGAAACCATATATCCTTATGAGATCGCAGTGTGCCATAATATCGAAAAGTCCGGAGGCAGCTGCTTCCGATACCCTGTCAAAATATGTTTCAAACAAATGATTTATATTCTTTCCCTCATAGAATTCAGGGCCTGCATCTACTGTGCTGGCTCCAAGATAATGAACCGATCCGAGAACATAGTCGAGGTCGACCTGGCCGATACATGAATATATCTCCTCCTCCCTTCCGGGAAAGTAATCAACTTCAAGTCCTGTTTTTACCTTAATAACAGAGGTTTTATCCTTCAGGTTTTCAATGTAACTCACGTATGGTTGAATCCCCGAACTGTTCATACTCCAGCCGAGAGGTTCCCTGAAGAGTGTAAAATGTTCTGAAAATCCGATTTCCTTAAGTCCGGCTGCAACAGCGGGTGCAATGTAATCTTCAGGAGCAGCTTTACCATCGCTGAACCGTGTATGTAGGTGATAATCTGTTTTATAAATCATAATTTAAAATCTCTTGCAGTTAAGTCTTTCTCTTTACTCCAAAGCAAACTTAAACTTTTTAATAAATAATTGTGATGCAATGTAATTATGAAAATTATAACTTTGTGAAAAACTAACAATTGTGGATAAAAAAATCAAACAATGCGACTGCGAACATTGTGAATTCAGAGAGGTAGTATTCTCGACATTGGATGAGGTGAGCGTCAGGGAATTATGCGACTTCAGGGAAGAACATTCTTACCATAAAGGTGAACTTATCAATCTTGAAGGTGAAAAAATCACCGATTTTAAATATCTTAAAAAAGGTCTTGTAAAACTTTTCAGGAGATCGAATAATGGCGAGGAACAGGTTATCACCATTACGCGACCGTTTGAGTTTGTAAGCAACATGAGTATCTTTTCAGGGGAAAGATACAGATATTCTGTTTCAGCGCTCGAGGATTCTATCGTATGTTCGGTGAATCTTGATTTCATAAAATCGCTTTTTTTGAAAAACGGAGGATTTGCAAGCGGGCTACTGACCAAAATATCCCTTATAAACGATAAAATTATAAACCAGACCCTGGATATCCGGCAGAAAAATCTTGTCGGACGGGTAGCTTTTGTCCTTGCATACTTTACAAAAGAGATTTATAAATCGAGGGTCTTCGACCTTCCGGTCTCAAGAAAAGAGATAGCTGATTACATTGGAATGAGCACTGCAAATGTAATCCGGACAATGTCAGATTTTAAAAAAGACGGAATTATTAAAGTCTTTGGAAAAACTATTGAGGTTGTTGATCTGGATAAGCTGGAGATAATAGCAAAGAGGGGTTAGCAAGTAAGTTTTGGCGTTAATATATTTTTCTGAATTTTCACAAATCATCTCCGGCATCAAATGAGAAAGGAAGTTGTCTTTTCCGGAATTCTATTTTTGTCCGCGCTCCTGAATGGCCAGCCTTCAGGGCAGCAATCTGCAACAGATCAGGATCAAAAAAAGAAAAGTTACACATTGACAGGTTTCCGGCATGGGGTAAGCTTTTTCCCTGTCGTAAGGTTTCCCCAGGTTCAGTACGAAGCAGGCGATACACTTACTTTCGATAAGTACCATTCGCTTGATGTTATCTATGACTGGCTTGAAAAATGGGAAAAGGATTATCCTGATCTTGTTGACCTTTATGAGACCGGCATAAGTTATGAGGGCAGATCAATTCTTCAGATCACAATAACAAACCGGAAGACAGGAAAGGACACTGATAAACCTGCTGCTTTCTTCGAAGGAGGCAGGCACAGTGGTGAAGTTACCGGGTGCGAATCAGTGATGTGGCTTGCACAGTACCTTCTTTCAAACTACGGGAAAGATCCGGCTGTTACTCACCTGCTTGATACAAAGACAATATATCTCCGGCCGGTGGATAACCCTGATGGACATGAGCTTTATGTTAACACCGCACAGACGAGCAGAAGCACGGTACGTCCATTTGATAATGATGGCGATGGGCTGCTGGATGAGGATGCTCCTGAAGATCTTGACGGTGATGGGCGTATCCTGACCATGAGATGGAAAGATGAGAAGAAGGGAAACCTTAAGCCTGATCCGGGCGATCCCACAGGAAGGATAATGAAAAGAGTTCCGGCCGGCGAGGGAATTTACAATTCAGGCACTGAAGGAATCGACAATGATGGTGACGGACGTTTAAATGAAGATGGCATTGGCGGTCTCGATCTGCATCGCAATTACCCGGCAAACTGGAGGCCGCAGACTGAAGCCACAGGAAGAGGGTACACACAGGGAGGGGCGGGCGAATTCCCGTTAAGCGAAGCCGAAACCTGGGCTGTTGTTGAATTCCTGCTGACACACCCCAATGTTTATGTTGTAAATTCAATGGATACCACTTATCCAATGCACCTCAGGCCCCCGTCCACATCTGCCTCTGAAGACAGAATGTATCCTGAGGACCTTGACTGGTACAAAACATTTGATGAGATAGGAAAGAAGATAACAGGTTACGAAAAAGCCGGTGATGTTTACAGGGATTATTCAAATAGCGAGGGTAGCCCTATCTTCGGTCACGGTCCTGATTTCGGCTACTGGTCCTTCGGTGCGATCTGGTACGGTGATGAGATCTGGAACGGTGGAAAATTCAAAGATTACAATAACGACAGTATTACCGACCAGCTCGATATCATCAGATGGGATGATGAGGAAAATGACAGCGCCGGATTCTTTGACTGGAAGCCTTTGAAGCACCCAGTTTATGGTGATATCGAAGTGGGAGGATTTGATCCGAAATTCTTCTCACAGAATCCTCCTTCAAAATACCTTGAAAAATGGGCCGGGAACGAAGCCAGGTTCAATTTTGAAATGGCAAAATATCTACCGGAAATTGAATGGGGAGATGTTGTAGTAAAAAAGCTTAAATCCTATAAGGCAGACTCTGCTGATTACCAGTTGAAAATCAGTATCAGGAATATCGGTAAGCTGCCCACTGCGCTCCGGCAGGCAGATCTTGTGAAAATCGTGAAGGCGGACAGGGTCGTGCTCGAGCCTGATACCGCCGGGACTGCGGCAGGCATTACTTCATTTAAGGTTCTGACCGATGAAAAGCCGGCTGTCGGCCGGACCGGTCGCGGAATGGGGTTTGACTCCGACCGGCCCGACAGAAATCGGGAGATCTCGAAAAACATACCTTTTATTCAAGGTGGATCTCTATCAGAGGCAGTTTTCAGGATCAGGCTTTATAAGAGGGGAGAACTTAGCGGCAAGGCAAGTTTTTACTCCACACGGGGCGGAGTACTGAAGGATAAGGAATTTTTGATAAAATGAACAGGACCCCCATCCCGGCCGCTAGCTATCGAGACTTCTGTGAGGAAGGATGGAGCCCGCGCTGCAGTCTGGCTCCTTCGCTAAAAATGCCCACAGGGCATTTTCTTTACGCTCGTCCCTCCCATCGACTCCCTGCCCGGGAAAGGCAACTCCATTCCAGGCCTTCCCCATTACCACCTGCCCGGGAAAGTCGACCCCCTTCCCGGCCTTCCCCATTACCACCTGCCCGGGAAAGTCGACCCCCTTCCCGGGAAAGTCAACCCCCATCCCGGCCTTCCCCCATCGACCCCCTTCCCGGGAAAGTCAACCCCTTTCCCGGCCTTCCCCCAATTGGGGGAAGGAGAGAAACCCAGTACCGGGGACAGACCGAATCGACCCCCTTCCCGGCCTTCCCCCAATTGGGGGAAGGAGGAGACTAAAGATCATCAGTGCCGAAGCAACCATGCAACCAGTAACCAGCAACCAGGTAACCAGTAAACCAGCAACCAGTCAACCAGCAACCAGTAACCAGGTAACCAGCAACCAGCAACGAGTAACCAGTAACCAGTAACCAGTAACCAGTAACCAGCAACCAGCAACCAGTAACCAGTAACCAGCAACCAGCAACCAGCAACCAGCAACCAGCAACCAGCAACCAGCAACCAGCAACCAGCAACCAGTAACCAGTAACCAGCAACCAGCAACCAGCAACCAGCAACCAGTAACCAGCAACCAGCAACCAGCAACCAGCAACCAGCAACCAGCAACCAGCAACCAGCAACCAGCAACCAGCAACCAGCAACCAGCAACCAGCAACCAGAAAATAAGTTATCTTTAAAATAAAAACTTCCAATATGAAAATTGAAAATCACAGTGTGAGAGACATTCCCCGCAGGAGATTCCTTGAGCTGAGCCTGAAGGGAGGACTGCTTATCGCAGCCACCCCTGCCCTTTTAACCCGGCTGATTTCCTGCAAGAACAGCGGCATAATGCCATCAGGTTTGGAAATGGACAAAGAGATCCTTGCCAGGATTATTGCCAAAGCTCTTGAAAAAGGAGGCGACTTTGCCGACGTTTATCTTGAAAACAGGATCTCGCGTCAGATAGTTATGGAGGAATCAAAATTCAAAAGCGGTCTTTACGGGATCAGTCAGGGTGCGGGAGTCAGGGTAATCTCCGGAAATAAAACGGGGTATGCCTATACCGACGAGATTACTGAGGAGAAGCTTCTAAGGGCTGCAGAGGTTGCCTCTTATGTTGCTAGGAATGGAAATCCAAATACCCCGGCCGCCATATCTGTCACAGACCGGCCTTCATTTGTTACTGTAAGCCTGCCTCTGGGCGAAATTGCCGATGAAAAAAGGATTGAAGTGATAAAACGCGCTGATCAGGCAGCAAAAGATTATGATCCGAGGATCAAAATGGCTTTGATCGATTATAATGATGAGGTAAGAGGCAGGGTGATAGCGAACAGTGAGGGCGTTTATCTGAGGGACGAGCTTCCGCTTCTGTTCTTTATAGTCCAGGCGATGAGCGATGATGGAAAGGCACGGCATATGGCGCGGGAGAGGCTGAGCAATCATTCGGGATTTGAGATGTTTGAAAAGGTCACTCCCGAAATCATTGCACGGAATGCCGCCAGGGAGGCTATAGCAATGCTCGATGCACAGGAAGCGCCGGCCGGGATAATGGATGTCGTGATGCAGAACGGCTGGGGCGGAGTGCTGGTTCATGAAGCTGTCGGCCATCCGCTTGAAGCCGACAATATAGCTAAAGGGATAGGCGCTTTTACCGGCAAAATGGGACAGAAAGTTGCCAATGAATGTTTCACAATGGTCGATGACGGTACTCTCCCGAATTTCAGAGGTACGATTAACTACGACGACGAGGGAACTGAGGCTAAAAGAAATGTCCTTATTGAAAACGGAGTACTTAAAGGATTCATGACCGATATACTGAGCTCAAAACAGCTCTCAATGCAAAGGACCGGCAACGGCAGGAGGGAATCATTCAGGTATATCCCGATCCCGAGAATGACAAACACCTTCATTGATAAGGGAAAGGATAAACCTGAAGACATTCTTGCATCTACCAAAAAGGGAATTTACGTTCAGAGCCTCAGCGGAGGCAGTGTTAATCCGGTTACCGGTGTCTTCAACTTTACATGCCGTGAGTCGTATGTGATAGAAAATGGCAAAAAGACGTTTCCTGTAAAGGGTGCAACTCTTATCGGCTCCTGCCTTGATGTGATCTCCAATATCGATGCCGTAGGCGATAATCTTGATTTTGGTCCGGGTATTTGCGGCAAGGGCCAGGCGGCTGAAGTAAGTGCCGGCCAGCCTACTGTAAGGATAAGAGGAATTAATGTAGGGGGAAGCAGAGCATAGTTAAATTTTAAATGTAAGGACATGAACTATACAGAACTAACAGAAAAACTTGTAAAGAAAAGCCTCAGCCTGGGAGCTGATGCTGCGGAAGTATTCCTTGAAACAAGCAGAAACCTGTCGGTGCAGGTTTTGAATTCTGAAATTGAAACCATTCAGGAAGCTTCATCACAGGGTATCGGATTCAGGGTATTTGTCGACGGCAAAATGGGTTTCAGCCATTGCAATGATTTCAGTGACAGGTCGCTTGAGGATACGATTTCAAGGGCGGTCGCATTTGCAAGGTTATCAACACCCGATGAAAATAATGTATTGACCGATGACAAGACAGTCACTTCGGTTGAAGAGCTATTCGATCCGGGTATAGCCGCCGGATCGATGGACAGCAAGATAAATATGGCCCTTGAGCTCGAAAAGCTTGCCATGAAAACGGCCGGTATAACCAAGAGTTCGGGGGCGGGTTACGGAGAAGGAGAATCAGAGGTCTTTATAGCAAACTCAAACGGGATCCTGAAGAGCTATAAATCATCAGGCTGTTCTCTTGGCGTTTCTGTTGTTGCAGAAAAAGATGACCAGAAAAACACGGGTGATGAATATTGCTCACGGGTATTTTTTGCAGATCTTCTGCCATTGGAAAAGATAGCATCCGTTGCCTCATTCAGGGCACTTGAACTTCTTGACCCCGTTATGATTCCCACTCAGAAGGCGGCTGTGATTTTCGACCCTGACGTTGCCCGATCGCTGATCGGGGGAATAATAACCTCAGTCAATGGTGAGCGCGTATTGCAGGGCGCAAGTTTTCTGAAGGACCACCTTAACAGGCAAATTGCTTCATCCCTTCTTACAATTATTGACGACGGAACAAGAGGTAAGAGTATGGGCAGCGCTCCGTTCGACGGAGAAGGAGTGCCCACCATGAAAAATATCCTTGTTGAAAACGGTATACTCAAGAGCTTTATATATAACACCAGTGTTGCAAAGAGGGCCGGTGTGAAAAGCACGGGAAACGCATCAAGAGGTGGTTTCAGCAGCCTGCCGGGCATAGGCACCCATAATGTGTATCTTCAGCCCGGGACAAGTACCCTTAAAGAAATAATTGCCGGCACAAGGAGAGGCCTTCTTCTCAGGGAAGTTACAGGCTACGGCATTGACCCTGTCAGCGGCAATTTCAGCGGCGGAGCAAGCGGATTGTGGATTGTTGACGGAGAGATCGCTCACCCTGTAAAAGGCGTTACAATTGCCGGAAGAGCTTCCGACATCCTCAATGCGATCGACATGACAGGCAACGACATTGATATGAACCGTTCCTTTGCCTCCCCATCGTTCAGAATCACTGAAATGCAGATAGGGGGTAAGTAAGGTCCTTATTTAACTTAAAGTAAAATTTGTTTTTTGAAAAACATTAAAATGGTTTACATTAGCGGTCTTAAAATTTCGGAAAATGGAGTCAAATAAAAAGCAGAAATCAATGGCAAATATCAAAACATCAAAAGGAATCATAGCAATACTGACCGGGGGAGGAGATGTCCCCGGACTTAATCCGGCCATCAGGGCGGTAACAATACGGGCAAACAGGGAAGGGTACAGAGTGATCGGACTTCGCCGTGGATGGGCAGGAATAACAGAGCTTATAAGGGATAATAAAGCTGATAACAGCAACTGCTATCAGGAACTTACAGACGATATAGTTAACAAAGCAGGACGTACCGGAGGGACTTTCCTTCACACATCCAGGACAAGGCCAAGTCATATGGCTAAAAGCACCGTACCTGAACATTTGAGGGATACATATAACCAGGAAATCAATGATCTGACACCTGAAGTTATTAAAAACCTCGAATGGCTGGGGGTTGACTACCTTATACCAATTGGCGGTGACGATACGCTGAGCTACGGGGTCCATCTCTATAAAAAGGGTGTCAAGGTTGTTGCAATTCCGAAAACCATGGACAACGATGTTCCCGGAACTGATTATTGCATCGGTTTCAGCACCTGTGTAACAAGAACCATACAGATGACCAACAGCCTCAGAACTTCAGCAGGATCACATGAACGTCTGCTTGTTCTTGAAGTGTTCGGAAGATATGCCGGCTTTACAGCCATGCTTCCGACAATGGCCGGAGCAGCCAACAGATGCGTCATACCTGAGTATGAATTTGATATTGATCAGCTAACACGGTTACTTGTGGAAGACAGGAATCATAATCCCAGCAAGTATTCTGTTGTACTGGTTTCCGAAGGTGCGATGTTCAAGGGCGGGGAAATGATATTTTCCGGCTCGGAAAAGGATGCATACGGACATGCAAAACTCGGAGGTATCGGCGACCTGGTTTCTGAAAAACTTAAAGAACTCTCCTGCAAATACAATAACGGCAAAGGAATAAATGTAATAAACCAGAAGCTTGGTTATATGGTCCGTGGCGGTGATCCTGATGCTTTGGATTCAATTGTCCCGATGGCTTACGGTAACCTGGCTCTTGATCTTATACTTAAGGGAATTCATGGCAGGATCGTGGTACTTCAGAATGGAAGATATGATAATGTTCCCATTGATGTGGTTACTTCATCGAAGAAAGTCATCAAGGTATCGGAGTACTACAATGTGGAAAGATTAAGGCCCATCTACAGCAGTTTCCAGATGAAACCTTTCCTTCTGATGGCTTCGGATAATTAGCGATCGACCCCTTCAGGGGATTTAGGGGTCTTCAATTAAATACGTCTTATAATTAGTCTTTTAATACTGCTTTTAAGACGTATTTCTTTTTATTGAACATTACCCGCATGTTTATAGGCTGGAATATCATTACTGCCCGTATTGATTCCGAATCACTGTTATTAACTTTCCGATGAAGTGAAAAATCCAGCAGGTAGCATTGCAACCAGCAACCAGCAACCAGCAACCACGCAACTTAAGTTAATTAGTCTTTTAATACTGCTTTTAAGACGTATTTCTTTTCCTTGACGCCATTTTTAAAATATATCCTTGTCTTCTGCGTTTTTATTAATCCGTTTAATAATAAGGACTTTAGTAGGGGACTTCTTTATTTTTGAGCAAACCATAATAATTTGGAATCAGGTATTGTTATAAAATCAGTGGGCAGCCGCTATAAGGTGCTTACCGGCAAAGGCATTGTCATTGAATGCTTTGTACGCGGAAAGCTGAGAGTAAAAGAGGTACGTACAACCAATCCCGTTGCTGTCGGCGACAAAGTATTGTTCGATGTTGATGCAGACGGGACCCTGGGAATTATCACCGAAGTCCTCGACAGGAAGAATTATATACTAAGAAAGGCATCGAACCTTTCGAAGGAATCACAGATCATTGCCGCCAACCTCGACCAGCTCCTGATTATGGCCACTATAATCCTTCCCCAGACCCCAGTTGAGTTCATTGACAGGATCCTGATAACTGCCGAAGCATACAGGGTGCCTGCAAAAATTATTTTCAATAAAACGGACCTGTACGGAAATGAGGAGCTCGACAAAATGGAATATCTCATCTCGGTTTATGCAAGGATCGGGTATGATTGTCTGAGATTATCCCTTACCGGGGCGAATGAAGGGATCGATACTCTCAGGGAAATAATGAAGGATAAAATAAGCCTTATTTCAGGTAATTCGGGCGTTGGCAAAACAACACTTCTGAATATTCTCGACCCGTCACTTAATCTTAAAACCGCTCAAATTTCGGACTACCATAAACAGGGAAAACATATTACGACCTTCCCTGAAATGTACAGATTGCCCTTCGGGGGCTTTGCAATAGATACCCCGGGTATCAGGGGCTTTGGCGTTGTGGATATGGACCGGAATGAAATTTACCATTTCTTCCCGGAGATATTCAGGATATCAAAAGATTGTAAATTTCATAATTGCCTTCATATCGACGAGCCGGGGTGTGCCGTCAGGACCGCTTTAGACGAAGGCCGCATTGACTTTCTCCGGTACAGAAGCTATTTAAGCATATTTTATGATGATAATTCAAAATACAGGTAGAGGGGGATTTAAAGTATCTTAAAGAATGATGGAACCAGCTAAACAACCGTAAGAGGATGAGAAGGTTAATGACTATAGTAATCTCTGCAATCGTTATAATTATAACAGGTAATATTATCTATTATAAAAGTTTGTATAGCAGGCAGATAGACTATATTGTAAAACTGCTTGACCGTCAGGTCCAGATTGCAGGTTTATCAGTCGACAACACCGACAGCAAGTTCGTGAGCGAACTTAATGAGATTATGATTTCAGAAGACCTTGGAAAATTCTTCAGCGATCCCGTGGACCGCATCAAAACGGTTGACAGGATGAAACTCTTTTTCTCAAAATACGAAGATCTGATAACCGGGATTAAGCTGTACGACAACAACAAAAATGAATTCACTTTAAAGAAGGATGAGACAGGCAACAACTGGCTGGAACAGATTTTTGTACTTCATGTTCAGGGTGAAATAATAAACAGGGAGATACTGGTTCAGGATAACAGTTATTATGACTATTACAAGCCTTTGCTAAATAATAATACAACCGTTGGAAATATAGTTGCAACTGTTGATTATAAAAAATACTTCGATGAGCTTTTTACCGCCTTTAATTTTCAGGATTTCCAGTGGCAGTGGGTTGTAAATGATATTGGAGAGATTATTTATAATAATAAGGGAGGTGACATCATATATTCACATATCCAGGACATCACAGAAGGTCTTGCGGAGGGGGCAGTTGAAAATATTGTACACAAGGCCGACTGGAACGGAAAGTCAAGGGAGGTTATATCATCCTATTACTCGACACATCTTCTTCAAAGACCCTTCGGGCTTGTCTTTTCATCACCTACTGATGAGTTTCAGAACTATATTATCCGGAACTCACTTCTGATGGGTCTGGGAACTCTGCTTACCATCCTTTTGCTGGTTCTGTTTTTCATGAAATACCTGAAAAGGCAAAAGGCAGAAATAGACCGGCTGGGCACTTCGGAAAAGACCATGTTTAAAATGATGGAAGAAATGCCGGTAGGGGTTATAATTTATAACAGTAACAGGGAAATAGTAAAGGCAAACAGGAAAGCGGCAGAACAATATTCTTATCCTGATGAGGCTGAAATGAAAGGCAAAATATTCCCTGAACCTGCCGTTACAGATGAGAACAATTATTTTTCAAAAAATCTGGGCGGGATTTTCAATCCTGATCAATTCGTGATACTCAGGAAAGAATCAGGCGAAATAATATTATTCAGAACCACCATCCCTGTAAAATTTATGGGTGAAGATTCAACGATGGACATGCTTATCGATGTTACAAACCTTGAATCTGCAAGAAAGCAGGAAGCTAATGCCAGTTCCGCAAAATCAGAATTCCTTGCAAGGATGAGCTATGAGATCCGCACACCGCTTAACGGGATTATTGGTATGACAGATATTCTTGAAAAACAACAGCTTAGCCCGGATGCCATGGATACCCTGAGCCTCCTCCGGCGTTCTTCAGAAGTTCTTATGAATATCATTAATGACATTCTTGATTTTTCGAAAATTGAATCAGGAAAAATGATAATCGACGAGATCCCCTTTAACCTGAGGGAAGAGATAGTTTACTGTTATGATATTTCAAGGACCAATATCGATGAATCCATGATCAGGTTCACCTGTAATGTTGATGAAGATGTGCCGGATAAAGTAATTGGAGATCCTTACCGGCTTCGACAGGTTCTGACAAACTTCCTGAACCATTCAATCGAAAATACAGACAAAGGCAGCATAAGTCTCCGATGCAGCCTGAAGAATAAAAATAACGGAATTGTAAAGCTTGCCTTTGAACTTTCAGACACCGGAAAAGCCTTTGATAAAGCCACTCTGAAAAAGCTGTTCGGGGAGTACATTAATATCGAATCAAAAGTCCATATGGATGATGATGAATCAGGATTCGGGAGAATTCTTGCAAGGCAGCTTGTTGAACTGATGGGCGGCGAATTCACAGTCGAAAGTCCATCGCGCCCTGACGATAAACTGGGAACAAGGATGAACTTCTCAATAACGGTCTACTCGAACGAAAAGCAGGAGAAGGACCTCAAATTTGACAGGATAGTGACCTTCGCTAATATTAAAACACTGGTTATTGCAGGAAACCAGACAAGGGATGAGGAGATACTCGGTACCCTTCACAAACTGGGGCTTACAATGACTGTGACTAACTTCCAGAAATCGACTATCAACCAGATTAAAGCAAATCAGAACTATCCATCAAACAGGTATCACCTGATTGTGATACTTGATGATATCGAATTTGATGGCTTTAAGGTTGCAAAGGAGCTCTATGCCAATAACCTTTCGGAGGAGTTTATAATAATCATGATAAGCTCAAATGATAAGAAGGGGAACCTTCTGCAATGCATTACAACCGGAGTTGATAACTATATTGTAAAGCCATACGAACTAAAAGAGCTTTTTGATATTCTCAAAAGCAATTTCCCGCAAGTTGACAATACTACTTTAACAGGGGAATCAGGGATTATCAGGAAAGACCTCCGTATTCTGATTGTTGAGGACAATAAAATGAATCAGAAAGTCATCGGTACCATGCTTAAAAGCCTTGGTTATTCCTTTGACCTCGCTGACGATGGTTTTGCAGGATTCATCCAGGCCAAGACCCGCAGGTACGATGTTATCTTCATGGACCTGATAATGCCCGGGATGGATGGGTTTGAGTCGGCCCGTAAAATACTTGAGTATGACAGTACTCTCCTGATAGTTGCTTTTACTGCCGACAACCTTCCCGAGTCGAAACGCAAGGCAGAACTCTCCGGAATTAAAGAGTTCATTCCAAAACCTGTAAGGATAGATGATCTGAAAAAATTCTTCTCTAAATTCTTTTTCAAAAATTAAGAGTATTTTTCAGGGATTTTATCAGATGGGATTTCCTACGAAAAGCAAAACAGATATAAAGCATTTTCTGGAACTGGCTGAAACGATACCTGTTGTTGATGTCAGATCTCCGGCGGAATTCAGTGCCGGACATATTCCTGGCGCTTACAATATTCCGTTGTTCGACGATAAGGAAAGGGAGATAGTCGGGATCAGCTATAAAAAAGAGGGACGTGAAAAGGCAATTCTTGAAGGATTGCAGCTGGTTGGTCCATCCTTGCATTTAAAACTTGGCCAGGCGCTAAAAATCTCACACGGAGGCAAGCTTCTTGTTCATTGCTGGAGGGGAGGAATGAGATCAGAAGCAATAGCCTGGCTCTTCTCTCTCGGAGGCATAGAGACCGAAATTCTTGAGGGAGGATACAAATCATACAGACGGTATATTCTCGAAAGTCTTTCTGAGAAAAGGAAGATGATCGTTCTTGGCGGATTGACCGGGAGCGGCAAGACCCGTATCCTGAATTATCTGAAAAGCACCGGGCACCAGGTTATTGATCTTGAAGGGCTGGCAAATCACAAAGGTTCGGCATTTGGTGCGCTTGGACAAGCATCCCAGCCTTCAACGGAACAATTTGCCAACCTTCTGTACAATGAATTGAAGAAAACTGATCCTCAACGTCCCGTCTGGATCGAAGACGAAAGCAGGAATATTGGTTTGATATTCATGCCTGACGACTTTTATCTGAACATCCAGCAGAATCCGATAATTGTCATTCTTATGAGTCCTGGTGTGCGACTGCCGGGCCTGATTTCCGAATACTCGGAGTATTCGCCCGGGGAACTTGAAGATTCGGTCAGGAGGATAACGAGGCGACTTGGGGGAGATAATACAAGGGAGGCAATTGAGGCTATCAGGAGCGGTGATCTCGCGAAGGCAATCGGAATTACACTGGCGTATTATGACAAAGCTTATTTATACGGGCTTAAAATTAAACAGGGGAACAACATTGTTTACATCAAAACCGACACAGATGATATCAGGACCAATGCGGAGCTTGTCCTGGAAGCATCAACGGGAATAACCTGGTAATTATTTCACTTTAATCATTGCCAATTTCCGGCGAATCAACCCATTTATAGATCTTATCCGACCTTCTGAGTAACTCAGGTACCAATATTGAACAGAGTTCTCCCTTTAAGGCTTTCACTGTCTCTTTCAGGTCGACGCGGATTTCATCCACAGTATATTCCACCACTCCTGTCGTGGGACCGGTAATGAGTATAATCTCTCCTTTTTCAAGATCGCCGTTTTCGAGCCTGATCTCAGCTACATTCAGCTTCGAAAAGAAGTTGGTTACCTTACCAAGGTAAACTTTTCTCTTTGTGGCGCTCGAACCATAGTTTGTGTTCCATTCGCCGAGCTTCTGCCCCAGGTAATATCCGTCCCAGAATCCGCGGTTAAAGACTGAAGCCAGTCTGCTTTTCCACTCCACGATCTTACCGGGAGAATAGGTGCCATCGATAACTGATTTCACTGCTTCATCATAGCATGATGTTACTGTCCTGACATATTCAGCGGACCTTGCCCTGCCTTCAATTTTGAAGACCCGTACGCCGGCGTCCAGTAACTTGTCGGTGAATCCGATGGTGCAGAGGTCTTTTGGCGACATTATGTATTCATTGTCAATTTCTAGCTGGTAACCTGTCTCCTTTTCTGTTACCAGGTAGGATTTACGGCAGGTCTGATAACATTTACCACGGTTCGCCGACATATTGTTTTCGTGAAGGCTAAGGTAACACTTGCCCGAAATTGCCATACATAAGGCGCCGTGGATGAACATTTCAATCTTTACAGGTTCCCCATGCGGACCTTTTATATCCTGATCATGAATGTTGTTGTAAATATGCTTTACCTGACCGAGGTTCAGTTCCCTTGCGAGGACTGCAACATCAGCCCATTGCGAATAGAACCTTAAAGCCTCCGTATTGGCAATGTTGAGCTGCGTCGACAAATGCACTTCAATACCTGACCTGAAAGCATAATTTATTGCAGAAAGATCGGAAGCTATAATTGCAGAAACGCCTCTTTCAACGGCCGCATCAATTATCCTGTGCATCTGATCAATTTCCTGATCGTACACTACAACATTTACAGTAAGATAGCTTTTTACGTTGTTGTCATCGCATATACTTACTATATTTCTGAGATCATCAATTGAAAAGTTGATCGAGGATGCGGCTCTCATATTGAGCTGCTCCACGCCGAAATAAACAGAATCGGCTCCGCCCCGGATTGCAGCCATAAGCGCTTCATACGATCCGGCAGGAGCCATTATCTCAATTTCCTTACGGTTCATTTATGGTTCGATTTTAAGACTGCAGGTGATGTTAATTCCCTGTCTTCATCATGATCCTGATGCATGAGCCTTTGCCTATCTCAGAATATCTGACAAAGATCCTGCCATGATGATATTCTTCAATGATACGTTTTGTAAGTGAAAGCCCCAGACCCCATCCCCTCTGTTTGGTGGTGAATCCTGCATTGAATATTTTTTTGAAAGCCGATTTGGGGATCCCTTTCCCGGTATCGGTTATGTCGATCACAGCATATTCATCCTCTTCTTCAACCCTTATTGTTATTTCACCATTACCCTCCATGGCATCTATTGCATTCTTGCAGATGTTCTCGATCACCCACTCAAAAAGCGCTGCATTAACAGGGATCATTATCGAATCGTCAATAGAAAAGGTCATCACAAACAGCACTTTTGATGAGGACCTTGATTTAAGGTAATCTACAGAATTTTGGATAAGGCTCAGAATATTTTCCTTGGTAAGCAAAGGCTTTGAGCCGATCCTTGAAAAACGCTCAGTAACTTTTTCAAGCCTTTTGACATCGAGTGCAAGCTCCTTTGTGATCGTAATTTCAGGATGATTATTCTGAAGAATTTCAACCCAGCCTGAAAGTGAAGTCGTCGGCGTACCCAGCTGATGGGCAGTCTCCTTTGACATCCCCACCCAGACCTCGTTCTGCTGGGCCTTGCGGGAGGAGCTCAACGCAAGGAAAGAAACAATTATAAACAGTATGATCATTCCCATCTGGACAAACGGGTAATATGTAAGCTGGCTGAGAATGATGCTGTCCTTATAGTAGATGTGATTTGTAAAACCGCCCCCTACATCAATTATGATAGGATCATTGTAGTTTTTGATCTTGTCGAGCTTGTTTCCAAGTGATCCCGGATCGTTGATCTTTGCAGATTCGATATTGCGGGTATCAATTATGTTGTCATGGCCATCGGTAAGGATTACCGGAACCGTCCTGTTGTTTTCGATGATCGACAGCAGGAATTCAAGATCCTGGGTCGAGTCGGCTGTATTGATGAGTCTTGTTGCTTCAGCCCACATCTCTACTTTCTTCCTCTCCTCAGCTTTAAGGTTGCGGACCAGGAACTGGGTGTATATCAATGAGCTGACTCCGATAAGAATGGCAAAGAGGAATAAGAGAATTTTCCAGTTGCTCTTTTTTTGGTAGATATTCAAATCTTTAGTATTATTAGTATTTAACGTGCTTAATTACAATTTCTTTTTGAAGAGTTTCTTTAATATGCCTTCATTCTTAACGACAGGACGGTCCTTTTCGTATGTGGTGGTATCAGAACCTTCCCATGTTATACGGAATCTTGGCTTGCCTGTCCTGGTTTTTGGAGTTTCGGGATCACTCCTGCCCGAACCGTATTCTTCGTTCCAAATCTTCTTCAGGGTCTGTCTCTCCTTTTTAATGTCGTCCCTTATCTGGGCACCTGCAGCCTGCATATCGTAACTTACTTTGACATTTTCTCCTTTCCCGTCTATCTTTAACAGGATCGAAGTCCTGCCAAGACCGTCATCTTCGATTTCTCCGAACTCGGATGATTCCGGCTTCTTTTTCCTGGCTTTTTTACTAAGTAATTCAGACAGGAGCATCTTAACATGATATTGATAGTCATTGTTAAAGCCGTGCTTCCCGTTAACCGAAAGATCGACAGCCGATGATCTCACGTCCATCTGAGGCATATAAAGCGAGTTGTTCCTTATAAAAAAATCATTCTCGAGCTGATCAAATTTTATGTTCTGAAGTTCTGATAGTTCAATGAACGAAGATAATGCTTTAACGGGATCAAAATTAATCAGTGCTCCGTCGGTAAGGATATACTTCCCTTCTGCTGTTATAGATTTAACATCGGGATATAACATTGAATCGACAGGTATCAACAATGAGAGTGATCCTGAAAGTTCTCCGTTAATGTTCTCAGCTTTAAGGAAATTCTGTCCGAAATTGTGAAAAGTTGTAAAAGTTTCATTGATGTCAATTCCGGTAAGCGAAAAGTTTCCTCTTCCTATAAATGATTTATTTGAATTCTGCATGATCAGCCCGTTGCCTGAGATCATCCCTTTTTGTGAATTGAGTTTTACGTTTTTAATATTCACGATTTTCGGTTTCAGGCTGAGTGATCCGGCGATATTTTCTGACCAGAAAGTTTTATAGATCAGAGTGTCGATATCAAAATCGATATCCAGGCTCACATTTGAAGGAAAAGTAACCGGAGACCTGCGTTGATCGGTTCCGGTTTTTTTATCAGCTGTTGAAGAGGTTCTCATGAAACTCTCAGGCCTTATACAGGCAGCAGAAATATTTGCAGATCCTGACAGAATGCAAGGTTGACCGGCCAGCCACTCAGGGAAATTAACAAGACTGCCGCTGAGATTGATCCTCTGGTCATTGAAGATCAAGCTGAAATTATTCGCCGATGTATTCTCGTTCAGGCTGATCTGTCCGTTAACATCCCTCAGATCGACATTTTGATTTTTGAGCTTCATGCCGAATGATTTGAAAACAACTGCCGAATGCTGATTAAGAGATAATATGTCTGAGACATCATATTTATCTTTTTTATCAAGGTATCCGTCAAGCCTAAGGTTCAGATCGACCGACCCTCCTGCACTTTGAACATTCTGAAGATTCAGGAACTCTTTCAGTTCCGAGGGATATAACACCCCTTTGAAAATCAATTCAGCTCTTGGCCTTGTAAAATCCCAGAGTGTGAATGACCCATTGTAATTTGCCGATCCAAGTTTAGTAGTGAAATTGTTTATGGTAAATGTGCTTGTCCCGGGGCTGTTTCTTATCCCGTTTGAATAGGACCCGTCGAAAGAAAACCTTTCAGCTTTCAGCCTTGATTTTTTATTATCAATGTTTGCGTTTTTAAGCGACCAGGTCACTTCATAGTGCGGATCACGGGTACGGGATGAAATACCTTTTATGGTGCTTTCAAGTTTCAGGATGCCGGACGGGTGATACTCTGAGACAAGGTCTTTGTATTTACCGGGGAAGTAATTTGTGACCTTTGAGATATCGATGTTTTTACCTGAGACATTGAGATCCAGATAGTTATCTGCAGCTATAAATCCTGTTAAAATAAAGTCCCAGGTTTCAATGCTCATAGTGCTTTTCCTGAAGAACACTCCCTTTTCGTTCTTGCTCAGTCCGACCTCCACATCAGCCGGAATACTTTGCTTTATTATGAGTTTGCCAAGACTGAAATACTCAAAGACCATGTTTGAAGTGCTTTCAAAATCAATGTTATCACCATAGATTTTGCTTTTGATCCTGCCGTTACGGATAGTGCTTTTTATTATGAGTCCGGCATTCAGATCGTTGTAAACAGCACGGACGTCGGAGAGGTTAACACGGTTCAGGTTCAGCGAGCTGCCTTTACCTCCCTTGCCGGAACTCCCATTGTTAACATCATAATTATCGCGGCTTGCAGTATCGGTAAACAGATTGAGCTTTCCCGAGCGGATGCTGATGCTTGTAAAAGTGTAATCCCCTTTCAACAGGTCGGTCATTTTAAAATCGAGAAAGGCTGATTTTGCTGAAAGCAGAGTGTCGGTGTTAATTCCTGCAAACCCTGTCTTATCGAAACCGGGAGAGGAATGGACAAGTACATTTTTAAGTTCTATTGTTGCCTTCGGGAATTTTTTGATGAGTGAAAGATGGTAAGATCCGGTCTCGATCTTTGTTGAGAAGTTCCTGTTGAGCGATTTGAGGATCATATCGGCAACCTTATTCTGCATAATCAGAGAAATTGAAAACAATACAGCAAGTACAGGTACAATCAGCATTGCAGTTATTTTCAGGATCTTCAGAAATAGCTTCATATTGTCAAATGGAATAACCCTCAACCGGGATTATAAACGGTGAGCAAAGTTAATTATTTGTATTGAACTGGTTTTATTTCAGGAGAAAGGAAAAATCATCATTTTCCCCAAGCTCAATTGGTTCATTGGTTTTCCTGAATATTCTGGCTTTCCGGGGACCAACTAAACTTATTCCGGAATCTTCGATAATGAGCATTGTTCCTTCCCTTAGCCCTGCAACCCATAGATCAGGATTCACTTCAATAAATTCCTGTATCCTCTGTTCCCTTGTTTCCCCGGCGTGACCAGCCGGATTGGAGTCGATGTAATGGGGATTGATCTGGAAGGGGATAAGATTAAATGCCCTGAACGAGTCGGGTTCGGTAACCGGCATATCGTTGGTCGTCATTATTGTCGGGCATGCTACATTGGAGCCAGCACTCCAACCGATATAAGGGGTTCCGGAGATTACTTTTTCACGCACGGGGCCAATAAGTTTATTGTCGTGTAACATTTTCAGCAGCATCCAGGTGTTGCCGCCGCCGACAACTATTGCTTTTGCATTTTTTACCGCTTTAACGGGATCGGTGTAATGGTGTATTGAAATTACGTCATGCCCGACCTCCCTGAACCTGTCATTCACCTTCCGTTCGTATTCGTCGAAGGAGAAGGTAACGGCAGCATATGGAATAAACAGAGCTTTGACATGCTGTGGGCCAAGGAATTCCCTTATATTATTCTTTGGGAAATCGAGATACGGTTCCCCCTGGTTTGTCGAATTGCTGATAAGAAGTAGTCTCATAAAAGTTAATTAAAAACCCCGCGTAGGGGGGGACTAAAATCCGGAGTCTTTGGGGGGTGCTTCCACATGATGATTTTCAGGTATGTTTTTTACATTTAATATATTGAATGAGTACTTGAAAATATTGAATATCAGCACTTTCCCAGAGAGTACATCACCTGCGCCGGTAATTATCTTAATAACTTCATTTGCCATCAAGGTACCCGTGATACCGGGAAGCACCCCCATGAGCCCGACCTCTGCCGGTCTGGGATCAGCTAATGAGTTAGCAGTACTATAGGGATTATAGCAGCGGTAGGTTGCCCCTCCATGATAGTTAAATACTGATACCTGGCCCTCATGCTTATAAATGGCACCGTGTACCATTGGTTTGTTCAGGATCACACAGGCATCGTTAATAACATATCTTGTTTGATAATTATCTGTTGCATCTACAATTATTTCAAATTCTCCAAAGACGTTAAGGGCGTTTGAAGCTTCAATCCGGAGGTTTATTCTGCCGGTTTCGATAAGGGTATTCAGGTTTGTAATCCCCTTAGCAGCAACTATTGATTTCAGTTTGCCAAGATCATCCGAACCATAAAGTATCTGGCGTGGAAGATTGGATTCGTCGACTTTGTCGAATTCAGCAATTGTGATCTTTCCCACTCCTGCTGCGGCAAGATATTGAAGGACAGGGCACCCGAGGCCGCCGGCTCCCACAACCAGGACCTTTGCCTTTTTAAGCGACTCCTGACCGGCAATCCCGATTTCCGGAAGCATGATCTGCCTGCTATAACGTCTTATTTCGCGAGGTGATAGAATAGTGCCTGGCATTACAATGAATATCGTCTGTTACAAATATACAATGTATGCTTCGCAAAAAAAACTACAACTTGGTCCCCGGCACTGGATTTTGCTCCTTCCCCCCGCTGGGGGAAGGCCGGGAAGGGGGTCGATTCGGTCGGTCCCCGGCACTGGGTTTCGCACCTTCCCCCAATTGGGGGAAGGTCGGGTAGGGGGTTGACCCGGTCGGTCCCCGGCACTGGGTTTCGCACCTTCCCCCAATTGGGGGAAGGTCGGGTAGGGGGTTGACTTTCCCGGAAAGGGGGCTTATCTCTTCCTTAATTAGTCATTAAAGGTAAGCGCCAGGCCGATCTCAAACGGTTCGAGATTATAACCATTGGGCCCTTTTGATTCCTGAAACCATGGAGTCAGGTAGTAGGTTCCGTAGAGCATGAAATTCTGATATCCGAACCGTGCAGTTACACCGCCCCTCAGGAGGTTGAGTTTGTAGTCACCATTCGTCCTCGATTTCTCCCCATCTTCGAAAACAACCTTTGTCCAGGCATTTAGTTTCAATCCGCCTATGACTCCGGCAGCAACATTAAGATGATTGCTGTAACCTGCAGGGATTTGAAATTCGAGCAAAGCGGGAACATTTAAATACAATGTACCGAATTTTGATTTCTTGACGGGTACTGTACCTGTTGGAGTGGTCATCGATATTGTGCCGTCGGAACCGACACCTATACTGTTCCGGTTTTCGAACCTGTAGTTATTCCAGTTTATCCCTATTCCGGAAACGAATCCTGCATGTCTGCTGAAGCCTACGCTTATCTGTGAGAAGTTAAGGTTGAAATTGAGTGAACTGTTTGCATCAAGCGACATGTAGGAAATGGGGTCGGGGAGGTTCATTGAATTTACATAGTTGTAATTGTTGAATCCGATCTCCAAACCTGACCAGTGGCCTCTGAAACTTCTGGCTCCGCTTTGGTGCTCATCTTCATCATAATCCTGATTCCACCGGTGATTGCCTGATGGTTTGTATTTCTCAAATTCGAGGTTCTTTTTACCTTCAAGCGACTCAAGTATACTCAGTCCCCGGTTGCCGACCCTGACTTTTACGGCAGAGTCCTGGTTTTCGATGCGAAGTGCGTCATTCCCGATTTCCAGCATCATATTATTACTTGTGTCGGACTGATTGTTTTTCTGGTCCTCCCGTAGCGTTACCTCTTTTGACTGAAGGGTGAATGCCTGGCAGAAAACTGCGGTTGCAATAAGCAAAAATGGTATTCTTTTCATAGCTGTTGATACTTTAATTTGTTACATTGCTGGGACGGAGGGGATGTTTAAAAAGTTACAGCGCTTTTCCTGACTTTTTTACCGGAGCATTAAACTTAAGTAATTTTGAACTGAAGTAATAAGACTTCAGGTCTCCGTTTTCGTCAGTGGTTTTTTGGAGTGCCATCTGCCAGCCAAATAGTTTATTAAGACCTGTTATCCCGGCTTCTGCAATCTCAAATGTTTCAACAGGCCTGTCACCCGCCATCTTATCCTTCAATATTCTTTCATGGAAAAATTTCGCAAGGAACCTTTCTACATTGCTTCTGTTATCGTCATAGAGTGGTGGTAAAACTGACGGTTTATAACCCCGGAGGTTGGTTACCGACGGTTTTTCACCCGGAATGATATTTTCAGGTAATTTCACCGCTGCAATAATTACTGCCTCGGCCCTGCGGATATAAGTTGAAGAATCAACCTGATCAATCAAAGGTGTTTGTTCAATCAGAGGTTTTTCCGAATTCATCTGTTCCGGTATGACAGCTGTTTTTTTAATTATTGTTTGATTGCTAATTGTTGCCGTCAGATTTGGTTGGGACCCTCTCCCGATTATGGATGGAGGAGTTCCTATAAGAATTGTATCTTTTTGCTGATTCAGAAGTGCCTGGTTGTTGTTTCTTTCAGTTTTGACAGGTAACAGGAAATATAACGCAATCAGTATGCCGATTGCGGCTGCTGCACTGAATCCGGTTATTGCCAGTCTGGATATTTTCTGACCAATTGTTAATCTTTTAACACTACTTTTACGGGTGAATTTATAATCGGGCGGGGCAAGTTTCAGCTTGCAGATCAGGTCGAATGTCTTCTTTTTTTGACCATCGCGACTAATTATTTCCTGAAGTTCTGCGATCTGTTCTATTGAAAGATCATTTTCAAGGTACGCAATGCAAAGATGTTCGAACTGCTCATTCGAATAGCTGTCAGCCGATTTCTTAATGCTATCTTTCAGGGGGAAATTGCCCCTTCCCGGCCGGAGTTTTGTCAGGGAAAGTGTTTCAAGTTCTTCTCTGAGATCAGGATTATTGCTCAGGAAGATTTTGAGCTCCTCAACCTGCGGACCGGTTAGTTTCCCGTCGACCCAGTCAATAAACCATATTTCGTAATTTGATCTGTCGGGTTTCATGTCTAAATTACAATTTCAATATTCCCTATAAAGGTCTTAAGCGCCATTCTGCCCCGGTAGATATTGATTTTTACCTGGGCTTCACTCATTCCGGTTATTTCCCCGATTTCCTTATAGCTGTAGCCTTCATAGTCGCGCAGAAGGACTGGTGCTTTCTGGGTTTCTGGAAGGCGGTCAAGGGCAAGGTGCAGTACTTCATTCAGGTCGCTGTACTGCGATTCTGATAAAAGTCCTGAATCAGGCAATTCTTCGAGGGTTGTTATTCTTGATTCCTTGCGGATTATATCGATCATTGTATGATATGCGGTTGTAAACAACCACGATTTAACGACAGTATACTCAATCTCTGTAACATTTCTCCATAACTTTTCATAACTATCCTGAACTATATCGTTCGACCTGTCTTCATCCTTGAGGTTTGCACGGATGAAGCGGTAAACCGAATCAGAATACTCTTCAACGGACCTGTTATATTCCTTTACAGTCATAAGTTAAATCACAGGGTAAAGACGGAATAATACCTTAAAAGTTACAGATAATAACAGGAATTTGTCAAAAGATATTTTGAAATGATAACAGGATTATCAAAGTAAGGACTTACACTAAGGTCCACAGAGGCATTTTATATTGTACCTCAGTGGAACTCTGGGTCTTCTCCGTGGATCTCTGTGTAAGTTCTTATGAGATTATTTAAACTGGTACACTCTAACCCAGTCGACCTCCATTGTCGTCATACCGCTGATAGGTTTATTGAGGCCTCCGGAGAGAAGAACATACATCGGGACCTGGGGTACATCCGAAGTTTGTCTGAAGATCTCTTCCCCGTTTATTTTCCACACGAGCATGTCCTTCGTCCATTCGAGAGTATATATGTAGAAATTATTTGCATAACGCGACCCGATCGATGATTTAGCAACCCTGTCAGGATTTGCAAAATAATCGGACCATACCTTTCCCTCCGAAGTACGGCATACATCAATATGAGGTGTAATTTTTTCCGCAAGCATCCAGAAATTATTTCGTGCAACCGGGTTACCCAGCTTTATCTTGGCTGAAAATATACCGTATTTCTGTCTGAAACTGGTCCCTGAATTTATAAGTCCTGATGTATAGTTAAACTCCTTCGTAATAAATCCGGATGCCGGCAACCAGACTTTGCCGGTAATTCGCTGCGGTTTTGTATGGATCTTCAGAAGGCTGTTCCGTACCTCGAAATTATCTTTTTCAGTATAAGCCTGAAGGTCGCCGTCGATAGAATATCTGTCCTTCAAAAGCTTGTCCCCCCAGAAATAGTTTGTGAGCCACTTCTTCGAATCGAGTCTGTCGCCGTCAAAATCTTCATTGAACGTCAGCTCCCTGGTATGCAGTACATCAAACTTATTTGAATCTTTTATTTTAAAATACCAGATTATATCTTCGTTCTTTTTAAGCTTTTCATATTCCTTGAAGTCCCTGAACATATCGGTTTTCTCAAACCTTTTTTTGTCAAGAAGATAGTTTTTCCTTTCCTTGAATTCAGTTGTGGCTACATATTCCCTTAGTTCGTTATACCTGGCAAGCCGTGCAGAGCCTTCCGTATTAAGGAAATTTGCATACTCCTTCGATGATTTGAACTTATAATATTCCTTTATCTCGAGACTGTTTTTAATGCGTTTGTATTCAAGTAGTTTCTTGTATTCTTCTGTATCCTTAAAAGTTATTGGCCTCATATTCTTCTTTGCAAGAAATTCGGAAGATTTAATGTAGGCGTTGAGCTCCTCAAATTTCTGGACAGTCTTTGATTTTACTGCCTGACCTTTAGCTGCTGCCTTATAGTAAGCCTTTATCTCAGGATCGGATTTCAGGGATTTGAAATCGAGGAATTTACGGTATTCGTCGCTATCCTTGAAAGTAATTGGTTTCATCTTTTGTTTTTGCCTGAAACCATTTGAACCAATGAAGGTTTCGAGTGATTCAAAATCCCTTATTTTCTGAGAACCGTCGAGATCCCTGAACCGTTTAAGCATAGTGCCTGATACGGTTTTGAAATAAAGAACGATATCTTTTGCTTTCTGAAGCGAAAGGAACTCTTTTTCCTTATTGAATTCTTCAGAATTCCGGTACTGAAGCGACTCGATCTCTTTTCTTTTTTGAATAAAGGAAGAGGAATTAACAAGGTCGTTAAGCTTATTATATTTAGCCAGCAGATCAGACTTTGAGAAAGCTCCAAGTCTCTCAAATTCATCTAATAATGCCTTTTCTGCCAGTTCAATTTTAGAGGTCGAAGGGATCCAGCCCAGTTGAAGCTTGAGACTTGCCATTGGAAAATTATTTTAAATTCAATCGGTTAAAGATAAAACTTCTTTCAATAATATATGAACTCAGAATTAGAGTATTTGGTATAATCGGTTGAGGATTAACGCAAAAATTCGTATTTTAGTACTGAAAATATAACGGAATGAAGAAATTATTGACCAACGTTTTCTTTCTTACTCTGTTTGTGAACGCCATCTCAATTGTTTCGGGTCAGGATTATTCAGCTACTGAAATTGTAAGGAAGGCAAACGATAAATTCAATGGTGAAAAAAGCGGCTACAGTGTCATGTCAATGACAATTGTGCGTCCTTCCTGGCAAAGGACCGTGGAGTTCAAATCGTGGTCGATGGGAGATGACTATGCTCTTACACTTATTATTGCTCCTGCGCGCGAAAAAGGTCAGTCGTTCCTGAAACGGGGCAATGAGATGTGGAGCTGGAATCCCACGATAAACAGACTTATAAAGCTTCCGCCGTCAATGATGTCGCAGGGATGGATGGGATCGGACTATACAAATGACGATATTCTGAAGGAATCGTCCGTGGTGAATGATTATAATCATAATATTATCGGGGAAGAAGAGGCAGACGGTATGCCGTGTTATAAGATCAAGCTTACTGCGAAACCTGATGCCGATGTGATCTGGGGTTCACAGATCTGGTGGGTCGACAAAAAGGACTATATAGCCTTGAAAGCTGAACTCTATGACGAGGACGGCTATCTGGTCAGGTCCGAGACAGCAAGCGACATCAGGACATTCGAGGGAAGACTTTTGCCAACGATCATAGAACTGGTGCCAGCCGAAGCGCCCGGAAATAAAACAATCCTTAATATCAGGGAGATGAAATTCAATATCAACCTGCAGGAGATTTTTTTTTCACAACAAAATATGAAGACTATCAGGTGATATGACCGACTCCCAGCTTGCATGGCGAAATCTCTGGCGAAACAGAAAAAGAACCCTGATTACGGCAGCCTCTGTGTTTTTTGCCGTGTTTTTTGCCCTGTTGATGAGATCATTCCAGCTGGGTGCATACGACAGGCTTTTTAAGAACATAATCGAGTCATATACCGGGTATCTCCAGATACAACATAAAGATTATTTTGATGATCCGGTAATTGATAATGCCTTTGAAGCTGACCCATCAATTTTTGATACAATAAGGGCCGATCCTGAAGTTAGTGCGGTTGTGCCGCGACTCGAGTCATTTGCCCTGGCAGCGGTTGGCAGCCGGACCCAGGGTGTGATGGTGATCGGGATCGATCCGGAGGGGGAAGACAGGGTGTCGGGTATCCGGAAAAGACTCGTCAAATACCGGCTCACTCCTGAAGCAATTACGGCTCTGAAAAATGACGTGCTTCCCGATCGGGCGAAAAAGCTTCTGGATGTGTTCAGCGATGACTCCTACTCAAGCGACGGCCGGCTGATGCTTGATCTTGGAATCTCCGCTGATGACACAGCGTCGGTGCTCCCGGTCATAAGGAGGAAAGCTGCCTTCAGAAATGAATATTTCACAAGTGGCGATACGGCGGGTGTAATCATCGGCAACGGCCTCTCAGCTTATCTGAAGGCAAATGTTGGAGACACGGTAGTGCTTATGGGACCGGGATATCACGGGACGTCGGCAGCGGGGAAATATGCAGTAAGAGGGATAGTGAAACTTCCTGCACCCGACATCGACAATATAATTGTATATCTTCCGATTAACGCCGCCCGCGATCTTTATGACGCAAGTAACATGGCTACATCTGCCGTTATCAGTCTTAAAAGAAATGACGACAAGGTTATATTGCAAGCAGGTGAAGGACTGGGCAGAAAGATATCAGATCCCCTTGTCATCAGGAACTGGAAGGAGCTGAATGCTCTTCTGTTAAATCAGATAGAAGCAGATAACAGGAGCGGCATCATAATGATTGGCATACTTTACCTGGTGATAGCATTCGGCGTTTTCGGCACAGTTCTTATGATGATGGCAGAACGGCGAAGGGAGTTCGGGATGCTTGTATCAATCGGTATGCAGAAGATGAAACTTGCAAAGGTCGTATCATTCGAAATGCTGCTCATCGGACTGCTTGGTCTGGCAGCAGGCGTTATCGCATCACTTCCCATTATCTTTTATGGAAATATACATCCTTTAAGGTTCAGGGGAGAGATGGCCAGGATGTATGAAGATTATGGTTTTGAACCGGTCATGCCAACTCTCCTGCCTGACACATATTTTCTGTGGCAGGTAATAGTTGTTTTGATAATCCTCCTTATCGCTATTCTGTTCAGCATTCGTAAGATATTCAGGATAAATGTAATAAGCTCAATGAGGAATTAAACGGACAGGGATATGATCGCTGAAATAGCCTGGAAAAATGTATGGCGCAACAAAACCCGCAGCCTGATAGTTATTGCAGCTGTTGCTATAGGAGTTTTTGCAGGTGTATTCGCCATTGCCGCAATAAACAGCTCGGTTGTTCAGCGCATCGACGCAGCTGTCAGCGAGGAGCTTTCGCACATCCAGATAAACAATAAGGATTTCAGAAGCAGCGGGGACATCCGGAACTTTATTACCGGACTTCCTGCCATCAAAACTGTACTGGACACCCTGCCTGGTGTTAAGGCGGTAACCGGAAGGATAATTATCAGGGGGATCGCTTCCACTTCCGCCAAAAGTACCGGTGTTGAAATAACAGGCGTTGATCCTGAAAAAGAAAAGGAGATTTTCACATTGTCGGGCAAACTTATTCCCGGCACAGGAAGCTATTTCGGAACAGAAACTAAGTTTAATCAGGTTTTTATTGGGGAGAAACTGGCAAAGGAGCTGAACATCATAAGGTATATTCTCACTGAAGAAGCACTGAAGAATCTTAAAAACAAAGGAATCCAGGCAGATGTTATTTCACGGCTTGAACCTTTGAAAGATATAAGATTCATCACAGAAAAGAAGTTCTCAAAAGCTTTTGAAGAGCTTCTCACTCCTGCTGAAAAGAAGAAATACGGACTTGATATAAAAGAAGCAGCCTGGGCCTATCGTGAAGGATCCAAAATGATACTCTCATTTCTCGACATGAATAATATCCAGACAAGTGCAGTGTTCAGGGTTAGCGGTATTTTCAGGACAAATAATGATATGTTTGAAGCATTATCGGTATTTGTACCAGAGCGGGAGCTTAGGCATCCTGACAGGTATGAAGGAAGGAACATATCACAGGATTATAGTTAAGCTTCAGGACAACGAACTTACTGATAAGGTCACATCGGAAATAAGGAAGGCTCTTCCTGGCTATGAAGTGCTTGACTGGAAGGAGATCCAGCCTGACCTTGCCATGCTTTCGGATATGATGGAACAGATCTATGGCATATTCATGGCCATTATACTTGCAGCTCTTGCATTTGGTATAGTCAATACCATGTTGATGGCTGTGCTCGAGCGGACAAGGGAGCTTGGAATGCTCGCGGCAATCGGCATGAACCACAGAAAGACTTTCACTATGATAATGCTTGAATCAGTATTTCTTTCAATTGCGGGAGGGATAACAGGAATGGCATTAGGTGCTGCAGTTATTTCGGCTACAGCAAAAAACGGCATAAACCTCGTTAAATATTCGGAGGGAATGGAAGCATTTGGTTACACTGCTCACCTGTACCCGACAATTGATCTGCAATTTTTTGTCACAACGGCGCTGCTTATTGTCCTTACAGGGATTCTGGCATCGGTATATCCGGCGCGGAAAGCGTTAAAACTTAATCCTGTTGAGGCCCTCAAAGGTGAATAATAAACACAATGGTATAATTATGAAAGTAGTAGAAATCAGGGATGTGCATAAGATCTATCATGATACGGAGGTCGAAGTCAAAGCTGTGAATGGTGTCACGCTCGACTTTGAGAAAGGTGAGTTCGCAGTTGTTGTCGGACCTTCTGGCTCAGGGAAAACCACACTGCTGAACCTTATCGGAGGTCTCGATCAGCCGACAAGCGGCGAAATACTTGTAGCCGGACACAGGCTTTCGGAATTAAGACCTTCGGAACTTATTGATTTCAGGATGGAACATGTTGGATTTGTGTTCCAGTCATATAATCTGATTCCCGTTCTCACTGCTTCTGAAAATGTCGGATTTATAATGAGTCTTCAGAAATGGCCACGCGAAAAAAGAAAAGAACGTACCCGGGAGTTGCTCAGTTCAGTCGGCCTTGCCGACCGGTATAACAGCAGGCCTTCGCAGCTTTCAGGGGGACAGCAGCAAAGGATTGCTGTCGCCAGGGCACTGGCTGCACATCCCGAGTTTATACTGGCTGATGAACCAACTGCCAACCTTGACTCCAAATCGGCTGAATCGCTTCTGGATATAATGGGAAAGCTGAACAGAGAAGAAGAGATGACATTTATATTTTCAACCCACGATGCAAGGGTGATGAAAAGAGCCAGAAGGGTCATTACTCTTGAAGACGGTAAGGTCGTTTCCGATGAAAGCAAAACAACAACAACACTGTGATGCGTAAATTGTGGATTATTATATTCTTACTGGCAGGAACATTTTCGTCCTTATTGGCGCAGGAAAAGAGCAAAGCCGTGACCCTCAGCGGTTATATTACTACAATGCAAAGCGTGATGTTCGATTCGCTGTCTGGTCCCTTTATCAATGATAATCTTTTACATAACAGGCTTAATTTCAAAGGTTACATCAACGAAAACTTAACATTTGCAGCTGAATTCAGGAACAGGCTTTTTACGGGTGATATGGTGAGATTCGGAAGTACCTTTTCAGACATTACAGGAAGTGATCCGGGAGTGGTGGACATGTCGTGGAACCTCATCGGGAAACAATCGTTTCTTTTAAACACAACCGTCGACCGCTTATGGTTCGATATGCACTATAACAAACTTCAGGTTACGATTGGCAGGCAACGGATCAACTGGGGCCAGACATTTGTCTGGAATCCCAATGACATCTTCAATGCTTATTCCTTTTTCGATTTTGATTATATAGAGAGGCCGGGAAGCGATGCTGTCAGGTTCCAGATTTTCCCGTCATCATCTTCTGCGGCTGAACTGGCTGTAAAAGTCGATAGCAGGGATAATATAACTGCTGCCGGATTATACCGGTTTAACACACATGGTTACGACATACAGTTTCTTGCCGGAATAGTCAATAGTCAGGACATGGTTGTCGGAGCCGGATGGTCCGGCGCGATAGGGAGCGTCTCCTTCCGCGGAGAGGGATCGTGGTTTCAGCCGTATGAGGAGTTCCCAAAAAGTGCTGGCACTGTTTTACTCACAACAGGTTTGGACAAGATCTTCAAGGATAATTCAATGGCTCAGTTTCAGATAATGTATTGCAATAACCCTGTTGACCTTCAAAGTTTTACTACCATCTACCCGGGCAGCCTTTCTGCAAAAGACCTTGCTTTTTCTGAATTCTCAGCTTTCGGCCAATTCACATGGGCAATAAATCCTTTACTTAACCTGACCGTCGCGGGAATGTGGTTTCCGGATTTATATGGTTTTTTTGCAGGCCCATCGCTTGATTACTCGGTTGCCGAAAATATTGACTTTTCCCTTATCTGGCAACATTTCAACAGTTTAATGGCTGGTGAAAGGACAAGAATCAACCTTGGATTTCTAAGAATAAAATACAGTTTCTAGAAATTTAATACTTTTACCGCTTCATCTGAACCTTAAAATCCATTCAATGGCACTTGTGCATGAATTAGAGAAGAGCGGCAACTGGTTATTTAAAAGGAGGAGCTGGCTGCCGGTAATCCTTGTCGTTATTGGCATAATTGTTATGTATCTGACAAACAGACAGGCGATAATTTTCGACCTGAGAACAGAACTTCTTTTTTTAGGGATAAGCCTTCTGGGCGAAGCGATCCGTATTTACACAGTCGGATTTGTTCCGGGAAATACTTCAGGGCGAAACACGGCAGCCGGGCAAATTGCCGACGAGCTGAACACGACAGGAATTTATTCTGTAGTCAGGCATCCTCTTTATCTGGGCAACTTCTTCATGTGGCTCGGACCGGTGCTTTTTATAAGGTCATTTGTTTTCACAGTCATATTCGTTCTGATCTACTGGCTATATTATGAAAGGATCATTTTCGCTGAAGAACAGTTCCTGCGGAAGAAGTTCGGCTATATTTATGACAAATGGTCAGAATCGGTAAAAGCTGTTATTCCCTCGTTTAAAAGATTTACAAAACCGTCGCTTTCGTTTTCTTTCAGAAATGTTCTGACGAGGGAATACAACAGTTTTATAAATATTTTCCTGATATTTACACTTCTCGACCTCTTCAGAAATTATTTTCTTTCGGAAAGGATCTACCTTACCACAGCATGGATCTATATTTCAGTGCCTGCCGGTCTGATCTGGGTAGCTGTCAGGATAATAGACAAGAAAACCAAATGGCTGGAGGCAGCGGGCAGGTAAAGCATCTGTTCAGTCTCTGCTGGAGCCGGTAAAAATCATTATATAGTATAGCAGTGTTGCTAGTGATCCAAGTGCAGCGACAACATAAGTAAAGGCAGCCCATTTAAGTGCATCCTTCGCTTTGTCATGATTCATGGATGATGTAATTCCTGCATCCGAAAGCCACACTAGAGCTCTCTGGCTTGCGTTGATCTCAACCGGCAGGGTAATAAAGCTGAACAGGGTGGTAAGCCCGAATAAAACAATCCCGGCCAGAAGCAGTGCAGGGAAAGTATTTACAAGCAGAACGCCGAGCAGCAATAACCACTGAACGTATTTTGAGGCAATGCTCACCGGAGGAACAAGCTTTGATCTCATGCCCAGCCATGCATATGCTGTTGCATGCTGCACCGCATGCCCTGTTTCATGAGCCGCTACTGCAGCAGAGGCGATACTTCTTGAATTGTAAACCTCCTGGCTGAGGTTTATCGTTTTATTTTCAGGATTGTAATGATCTGTCAGCTGTCCTGGAACACTCTGTACCTTAACATCATAAATGCCGTTGTCGCGGAGCATCTTCTCTGCAATATCACGGCCTGACATTCCATTGTCGACAGGTATTTTAGAGTACTTCTTAAATTTGGATTTTAATACACTGCTCACGATCCAGCTCAGGATCATGAATGCGATGAAGATGATCCAGATATTCATATTTGCGTGTCCGATATTCATAGCTTACTCAATTAATGTTTTTATTATACTTCAAAATTACTGCCATAACCTCCGTCGTCTGCCTTTCGGGTCATTTTGTCAGAAGCTGTAAAATTAATCAATTCGCTGTCATTAAAACAATATAAAAGGGTCTATTGTTATCTTTGCCTCATGGCGAAATCATTTGGAAACATATTTTCTTTTTTGCTTTCACTACCGGTCTATTTCTATAAGAATGCCATTTCTCCGCTGCTGCGACCTGCATGCCGGCATATTCCGACATGCTCGGAATATGCACTTGATGCACTTAGAATTCATGGTCCCTTAACGGGTTCCTTCCTCACTATAAACAGGATTCTCCGGTGCCGGCCGGGAGGTACACATGGTTATGATCCGGTTCCGTTGTTCCGGATTCGCCGGTATCGTCCTTTATTCTTTTTGTTCAGAAGAGCTCCCTCAGAAAGCAGGTTAAAGGGGTAGGCAGGGGCAAGTTCAGAAATTCAACTCCTCCTTAAGATGCTGGTAACCAGAGCGGCTGACAGGAAGTTTGTCTCCCGACCTGAGCACAGCCACATGATTTTCCTTCCCGTATGGTTCAATCTTATTTATCTCCTCAACCCTGACAATATAAGAGCGGTGGATACGTACAAAATCGTTCTTTGGCAGGTTGTCTTCATAATATTTCATAGTCTCCTGCTTTAGTGCCTTACCCCCTGTATGATGTATCATTACATAGTCATCCTGAGCTTCGACAAATCTTACCTGTTCTACGGGTATCAGGTTAATGGCACTGCCTTTGCGAACCACTATCCTGTTCACCGGAGCTGCAGGTTCGGGTTTTATAGCAAGAAGCTTACTTGCAGGTTCCTTATTTCCTTCACCTGAACGGATCTTATCGATTGCCTTTTTAACTGCCTCAAGGAATCGTCTTTTCGGGAAGGGTTTCAAAAGATAATCTACTGCATTAAGCTCAAAAGCCTTCAGGGCAAACTGGTCGTAGGCTGTTGTAAAGATTATCTCAGGTTTTTCGGTGAGAACCTCAACAAGTTCTATTCCGGTAAGCCTTGGCATCTGAATGTCGAGCAAAACAAGGTCAGGTTTTAATTGTGAAATAGTTTTCAAACCAGTGAATCCGTCCGAACATTCAGCTATAACTTCAACTGAATCGAGCTCCTTTAAATAGAACTTGATTATTTCCCTTGCCGGGGCTTCATCTTCAATAATAATAGTTCTGATCTTTTCCATTTCTCTTTGGATCTCAATAAGAATTTTACAAAGTATGGTAAGCCATATCAAAATGCTCATTATCAACTAACCAGCAACCAGTAACTCGTAACCGGCAACTCAGGTTAATTAGTTATTTGGCAAATTTACTTATTTCTGAGGTTCTCAGACCTCGGCTGGGATAAAAAGTGTTACGGAATAGATCCCGTTCTCTTTTGAGGATTTTATTGAGGCGTTTTTACCATAAACCAGGTCAAGTCTTCTTGAAACGTTCAGAAGCCCCGTTCCCGTTCCTTTAACCGGCGACGGTAACAGGTCGTAATTATTGCTTATTACGATTTCGAGATACCCCTCTTTGCAGGAGACCGTTGTTTTAATGCTCACCATCTCGGTGCTTTCATAAACTCCATGCTTAATTGCATTCTCATACAATGGCTGCAAAAGCATTACAGGCATTTTTATTTCGAGGCACTTCTCATCGATATGCTCCTCGGTTGATAATCTGTCGCCAAAGCGCACTTTTTCTATCTCCAGGTAAAGCCTCAGGTTTTCAAGTTCACTTCTCAATGAAACAGGCTGTTCATCTTTTTTCGACAACGCATATCTCATAAAGTCAGACAGCTTGATGACCATTTCTCTTGCTTTGTCAGGATCCGTAATTGTAAGTGAGCTGACCGAATTAAGGCTGTTGAAGAGGAAATGTGGATTGATCTGGGATCTCAGCATCTTAAGCTCGGTCTCCTTGACAAGGCTTTCAAGGCGTGCTTCTTTTGCATTCTTTTCTGAAAGGTTTGAGAGGCTAACAAAAAGGTAGTATGCAAGCACGATCAGGGCATAAATGAATACTCCGGTTCCTATCCTGTATGGGAATGTTGCGTCCCAGTAAGCCTGAAATCCATTTTTTTCGGGTATTATAAATGAATCGAACAGCTTTGTAATAAGTACCCAAAGTGCAATTGCGATAGCTCCGCTGATCACGAGGTTGGAAATAACTGCCGGAATCCTCGATTCGCCGGTGTTAAAATATTTGAAAGGATACCATAACGAAATCCCTATTCCGGAATAAATAAGCATTGAGACTATACCGTCGGGTATGCTTATCCAGGTAAAACTGCCAAAGGCAAAGTAATATAACATGAGCTGGCCCAGCGTCAGAAAGAGCCAGACCAGCCACCATATTATAAGCCTTTCCCTGTTCGACAGAAGGGGATGTCGCATTCAGCTCAGGTTAGTAACTTTTTACCTCGCCGCCTCCGAATATCACGGCGCCTTTAATAAGCAGATGTTTTGAAGGGTCGATGGTCCTGCCGGGAATAAGCTTGCGTGAATCGCTGAAACCGCCAAGGACTGGTGTAACCTCAATAGTGACATTCCAGTCGTCGGGTACTATAATGGTTGCGCCGCCAAAAACGCAGGCTATTTCAAGCTCGGAGATCCCCTGGACCAGTTTTGCCTTTGTAAGATCAAGTTCAATACCTCCGAAAACCGCTGATATCTTGCCACCTTTAAAATTCTGTGAAACGATCTGGCGTTCTCCACCGCTGAAAACATTTACATAGTCGATATAATCATCTCCAACCATTCCTTTGGAGGTAGCGGAGTTCCATCCCTGACGTTTCGAAACAATAAAAATTATTCCGATAATTATAAAGATTGAGGGCCAGAACATGTTGTACATATGGAATGTCTCCCTGAAAATGAGCGGAATCATAAAGAAACCGCCGACAGCCATCACAATTACACCGGCTGTCTTTTCGGTTGCGCTGAGTGTCATGACAAGACCGATTGAAACAAGGAGCATGGGCCAGCTGAATATGACGTTATCGATAAAATCAGGGAAAAGGCCTGTGTTCCTTATCACCAGAAAAAAACCTGCAAAAACAAGTATTACACCTATTATTACCCGGTTACTGCTGGAATGATGCCGTATTTCACGGCTGGCATCCTTTATCTCCCGGTTTGCTTCTCTGAAATCTCCATTTGTTTCCATGATCGTAAATTTATTTGTTATTTTTAATTAATCCTGTTTTTCCGGTTTATTAATGATGAAATAATAAAACCAAGACCTACTAAAATGATTACTGACGGCCAGTAGATGGTTCTGATTATTTCTGGCAGCCTGTAATCCTTGTTTTCAAGCAGGAACCACGTACCTCCCGCGATTAGCAGCAACCCTCCTGTAAACTGAAGGTTGAGAATAAGCAGCACACCAATGAAAATCATTGCCGTTTCCCAGGTAAAATAATCATGCACGCTTCCAAGGTGCAACATGTCATTAGTGGCTACCAGCAGAGCCAGGCCCAGAACGATCAGGAATAACCCGATACTTACCCTGGGATGATGTTCCCGGCTGTGAAAATGGTGAACTCTGTTTTTCATGACTTGTATTGTTTGTAACAAAAATAAAAATCTATAAATAACTCGGACACATAAATTCGGTAAGTTGCTGAAATAAACCGGCAGATACACCTTTTCAGGAATTAGTGTTACTTTTTTGTTGATAATTTTTTTAATTGGATAAGGATTTATATTTTTGCAAACCAAAATTTAAAGAGATGTCCGCATTATTTACGATACCGGTAAGTGGATTAAAAGAGGGACACCACACTTTTGATTTTGAGATTGGTAATAAGTTTTTTGACATGTTTGAAGAGTCGGAGATAAAGGAGGGAGTTCTTGTTGCCATCACAGACATTGAGAAAAGTTCCACGCATATGGATATTGATATCAGGATTTCAGGTAAGGTCAGAATTTCCTGTGACAGATGTCTGGAGATGTTCAATCTTCCGGTAGAGTGCACTAACAGGCTGGTTGTGAAATATGGAGCTGTCCGCGATGATACCGATCCTGATATAGTTACGATTCCGCATGATGAAAATGACTTTGATCTCAAACAATATTTCTATGAATTTATTTACCTTGCACTGCCGATTCAGAGAATACACCCTGATGATAAAAATGGGAAAAGTACCTGTGATCCTTTAATGCTGGAGAAACTCAAAGAACATTTGATAGAAGAAGAAACGAAGAGCGACCCAAGGTGGGACGAATTAAAGAAGCTGATGAACAATAATTAAAAAAGAATAAAATGGCACATCCGAAGCACAAACATTCAAGTACAAGAAGAGATAAACGCAGAACTCACTATAAAGCTACTCCTCCTACAGTTGGAACATGCTCTAACTGCGGTTCTTCAGTCCAGTATCACAGGGTATGTCCTGAATGCGGGTATTACAGAGGCAAACTTGCTGTCGAGAAGAAAGCAACAGCCTGACTTCCGGAAACTAATTTATAGAAGATGAAGATTGGCATTGATGTCATGGGAGGGGATTTTGCACCCGGTGCAATCATTGAAGGGTCGGCTGATTCTCTTAAGAATTTTTCTTCTGATGAAAGCCTTGTTCTTTTAGGTGATGAAACCATGATCCTCAGGAAACTTGAGGAAATGGATGTCAGCCCTTCACTGTTTACTATTGTCCCTGCCACCCAGGTGATTGAGATGGGAGATCAGCCTGCAAAAGCATTTTCTCAGAAGAGAGACTCAAGTATTGCCATTGGTTATGAAATGCTTAAGAACGGAACGCTTGACGGATTCTGCAGTGCCGGAAATACAGGTGCTATGCTTGTTGGAGCCAGCTATACTGTCAATTTAATTCCCGGTGTCTTCAGGCCGGCGCTCGCAACAATACTTCCGTGCATTGATGGCCGCGATTCGGTAATCCTCGACGTTGGCTTGAATCCCGACTGCAAGCCTGATGTCCTTCTTCAGTATGGTATCCTCGGTTCTCTTTTTGCAAAGTTCGTGCTTAAAAGAGATAATCCTACAGTTGGGTTGCTGAATATCGGGGTGGAAGAATCAAAAGGGACACCGGCTGTAAAAGCAGCTTATGAATTAATGAAGGAATATCCGGGGATCAACTTTGCCGGAAATATCGAGGGTCATGCATTATTCCATGAAGATATGACCGACGTAGTTGTCTGCGATGGATTTGTTGGTAATATCGTTCTTAAGCAGGCGGAAGCGCTTTATTTTCTTCTTCAGAAAAGGAACATTTCAGATGCATTTTTCGACAGGTTTAACTTTGAAAACACCGGAGGGACACCGATTGTCGGAATTAATGCCAACGTGGTTATCGGTCACGGAATTTCAAAAAGAAAAGCTATAATGAATATGATACTTCAGACCAGAAATGTGGTACGGGCAAATCTGGCTCAGAAGATTATTGAAGCGATTTAATTATGGGAAAAATAAGGGCTGCAATTACAGGGATCCATGCGTGGGTTCCGGAATACAAGCTCACAAATCACGAACTTTCAGAAATGGTTGAGACTTCCGACGAATGGATTATGCAACGGGTCGGAATCAAAGAAAGAAGGATCCTTAAGGGGGAAGGTCTTGGAAGTTCAGACCTCGGGGAACAGGCAGTAAAAGGACTCCTTGAAAAGACAAATACCTCGCCTGACGATATTGATCTTTTAATATGTGCCTCAGTTACCCCCGACATGGCGTTTCCGGCTACTGCAAATATTATCTCCGACAAAGCCGGAATTAAAAATGCTTTCAGCTTCGATCTCAACGCCGCATGCTCGGGATTTCTTTTTGCTCTGCAAACAGGCGCTTCATTTATTGAATCAGGCAGATATAAGAAAGTAATAGTCGTAGGCGCCGATAAGATGTCATCCATAACAGATTATACCGACCGCACAACCTGCCCTCTTTTTGGGGATGCTGCCGGAGCAGTTCTTTTGGAGCCCACTTCTGAAGATATGGGTTTTATGGACCACGTTTTTCATGTCGACGGATCAGGCCGCAAGTATCTTCATATGAAGGCGGGCGGATCTGTCAAACCTGCTTCACACGAAACCGTTGAGGCTAAAGAGCATTTTATTTACCAGGAAGGTCAGAGCGTATTTAAATTTGCAGTTGTCAATATGGCCGATGTGGCAGCTGAAATAATGGAGCGCAATAACCTTAAAGCTGAAGACATTGCATGGCTTGTTCCCCATCAGGCAAACCTCAGGATCATAGATGCAACGGGCCGGCGTATGGGGCTCTCTCCTGAAAAGGTAATGATCAATATCCAGAACTACGGCAATACTACTAATGCGACAATTCCTTTATGTATCTGGGAATATGAAGGTAAGCTCAGAAAGGGCGACAAGCTGATCCTTGCTGCATTCGGAGGAGGATTTACCTGGGGTTCCATTTACCTGAAATGGGCATACGACCCGATGATTTAACTTTCAGACAATAGTTTTTATCTTTATGAGTTATTATGTTTGTAACTTAAAAATCGGGTAAAATGGGAAAATTCAACGAAACCGACAACACAGCAATCAATCTCATAAGTAACGGTACTGAAATTACGGGAGATATCAAATCGAACGGCGATATCCGCATTGATGGTACTCTGACCGGAAACCTGAGCACCAGGGGAAAGGTGGTCATCGGACCCACAGGTAAAATAAAAGGAGAGGTATTTTGCAAGAACTCGGAGGTGTCGGGATTCGTGGACGGTAAAATAAGTGTTGGTCAGCTGCTCAGTCTTAAAATATCATCGAAAATTATCGGGGAAATAACTACTTACAAGCTTTCAATTGAACCCGGAGCAAGTTTCACGGGTAATTGCAAAATGTCTGAAACAGAAAATAATGATGGCTCTCCAATCCCGAAAAACAAAGAACCAGAAAAAACTTCCGGACGATAATGGAAGGAAGGGAATTCAGGATTTTGGCAAGTATTCAGGGCTGGCCTTTCAGATGATAGTGATAATCGGCGGAATGACCTGGATCGGTGTCAAGCTTGATAAATTCTTCAGTCTCGAAACTCCTGTCTGCACAATAATCTTCTCTCTTCTTGGCGTATTCGGGGGAATTTATATATCCCTCAAGGATTTCATAAAGTGAACCTTCCCTTTGAAATCTCTTAAAAAGTATATTATCAGTTTGTTATCATTGGTCTTAATAGCGTTCATTTCAGAATACCTTATTTCCACTATTAAAATAACTGGCGTTAAATTCAGCGATGCTGCCTTCCTGACAATCTGTTTTTCATTTATAACTCTGGTTTCTCTTTTTGTTTTTTTTAAGGGAAGAGAAAAAGAGCCCCAAAGTCAGACAATGTACATTTTTGTCGCAATCAGCATAAAAATGTTAATGGAATTGGTGCTTGCCCTGGTATGGTTTTTTATTATTAAAAAAAATAGTGCCGCCTCGCTATTATTGTTTTTTGTACTATATTTAGCCTTCTCTCTGTTTTCAATATTTCGTATGTTGAACACACTGAAAAACAAATCTTTATAAAGTAAACCTGATTTGAAAACGAGACTTTTAGCAGTTGTTTTATCAATATTTCTGATGCTCATGTTCATTGTCCCCGGGCAGGCTCAACAGGAAAATGAAACTCCAAAGGCAGAAGAAAATTTTGAGGCAAGTTCATTTATCCTCGATCATATTGCTGACTCCCATGAATGGCATATCTTCACCAGGAAAAACGGAGAGAGCCTTGCGATTTACCTTCCCGTTATATTGTATTCAAAGGGAAAGGGACTTGATATATTCATTTCCGGAAAACTTGCACACGGCCAGATTTATAAGGGATACAAGCTTGAAGAAGAAGGCGACCTGAAAGGGAAGATTGTAAACATAAATGCAGATGGAAGTGTAAATGAGGAAGCAATTCCTCTCGACCTTTCAATGACCAAGTCGGTAATTGGCTTATTGTTCGCTGTATTGATCGGCCTCTGGGTATTCATATCATTGTCGAGGTCATACAGAAGAACAGGTATAAGCCACCCACAGGGTATCCAGAGTTTCCTCGAGCCCGTTATCCTGTTTGTTCGTGATGACATCGCAATTCCGAATTTAGGCGATCATAAATATGAAAAATATATGCCTTATCTGCTTACGGTATTCTTTTTTATACTGTTGAACAACCTGATGGGGCTGATACCATTTCCACCCCCGTTCGGCGCTAATGTTACAGGTAATATTGCCGTAACCTTCGTACTGGCTTTGTTTACTTTTCTTATAACACAATTCAGCGGCAACAGGCACTACTGGAAGGATATTTTTGCAACTCCCGGCGTGCCGTTCTGGCTTTTGCCCATCCTGATTCCTGTGGAGATAATCGGAGTATTTTCAAAACCCTTCGCACTCATGATCCGACTTTTTGCCAATATAGTGGCAGGTCACATAGTTATACTGAGCCTTGTCTGCCTTATTTTTATCTTTAAGTCACTGGCAGTTGCACCGGCTTCTATCTTTTTGGTGATTTTTATGGATTGCATTGAACTTTTCGTTGCATTCCTTCAGGCATATGTTTTTACTTTATTGTCAGCTCTATTTATAAGTATGGCAGTAAAGGAGGAACATAATTAATTTTTATAATTTAATTAAAACCAGTTTTTATTATGACAGGTACGATGGCAGCAATTGGAGCAGGTCTTGCAGTTATAGGGGCAGGACTTGGCATCGGTAGAATCGGTGGATCGGCAATGGACGCTATTGCCAGGCAGCCCGAAGCTACTTCGAAGATACAAACAGCCATGATCATAGCTTCGGTCCTTATTGAAGGAGTAGCTTTGTTTGCAGTGGTTGTTGCTCTTATTGCCAAGTAAAGGAAATGATGCGCTGCAACGGTTGGTTGCAGCGCTTCTTTAAGAATTAACGGTAAACACAGAATATATGGTATTATTAGCAAACAGTCTGACGAGTCCGGCAATCGGCCTTATCTTCTGGACAACAATCATCTTCATTATGTTCTTTCTTGTTCTGAAGAAATTTGCCTGGAAGCCGATCCTCAACGCTGTTAAGGCAAGGGATGAGATGATTAAAGGATCGCTGGCTTCAGCCGAGAAGGCACGGAAAGAGATGCTGAAACTCCAGAGCGATAACGAAGCTATTCTTCGAAAAGCAAGGGAAGAGCGTGAGGGCATCCTGAAAGAAGCAAGAGATATCCGCGATAAACTTATTTCCGAAGCAAAGGGAAAAGCTTCTGAAGAAGCTGAAAAACTTGTCGAGAAAGCAAGAGCAGGCATTGAACGCGAAAAAACCAAAGCTCTTGAGGATATTCGCGAACAGGTCGCATACCTTTCAATAGAGATCGCATCAAAACTTCTTGGTGAAAAGTTAAAACAAACCGGTGAACAGGAGAAGGTTATTAATAATTACCTGAAGGAGATTGATTTAAAGAAAAATTAACGGGTAATTCATAAATGAACCAAAGCAAAATTTCCGTAAGGTATTCACGGGCTCTCTTCCAGTCAGCACTTGATGGGAAAATCATTGATGAGGTGTACCAGGACATGATTTTCATTTTAAAAGTCTGTGCACTACCGGAGGTGAAAGAATTACTAAGTAGTCCGGTAATTGTGCCTTCCAAAAAAACAGCGATACTCCACAAAATTTTCGGAGATGATCTCCAGAAACTAACTCTTTCTCTTCTCGACCTTTCCGTAAAAAACGGGAGGGAAAGCTCAATACCCGCTATAGCACGGGTTTTCATCCATGAGACCATGAAGTATAACGGAATAACGGAAACTATCCTTACCACGGCTGTAAAAGCTGATCCTGCAGTTAAGAAGAAGATATCAGCTCTTGTTACAGAATTGTTCAAAACAAAGGTTGACCTTAAAGAAATTGTTGATGAAAACATTGTGGGCGGATTTATCCTGAAAGTAGGCGACAATTATTTTGATGGGAGCATCAGGAATAAACTCCGGAAGATTAAACGGGAGCTCATCCCGGGCGGACACAACTGATATATAAGAATAACGATAGGATTTTTTAAGTTAACACAATATGGGAAACATTAAACCTGCAGAAGTTTCAAAAATACTGAGGCAGCAACTCGAAGACATAAAGACTGGTGTTGAACTGGAGGAGGTAGGTACCGTTCTTGAGGTCGGTGACGGTATTGCACGTATCTACGGACTTTCAAACGCCGAATCAAATGAACTTATTGAATTTGAAAACGGCATGGAAGCAATCGTCCTTAACCTGGAAGAGGATAATATCGGGGCTGTTCTTCTCGGACCCACAGAGGAGATCAATGAAGGGGATATTGTTAAAAGAACCGGACGAATCGCCTCTATCGGTGTCGGTGAAGGCCTGCTCGGCAGGGTGATCACTCCGACCGGCCAGCCGCTCGACGGTAAAGGGGCAATTGAGGGAGAAATTTATGTTCTTCCTTTTGAAAGAAAAGCCCCCGGGGTTATCTTTCGTCAGCCCGTTAAACAACCACTTCAGACAGGGCTCAAGGCAATTGATGCCATGATCCCCATTGGACGCGGACAACGCGAGCTCATCATCGGTGACCGTCAAACCGGGAAGACAGCAATCGCAATTGACACTATCCTGAACCAGCGTAGTAATTATGAGAGCGGGAAACCTGTTTATTGCATTTATGTTGCAATCGGACAAAAAGGTTCGACAGTCGCCAATATTGCAAAAATTCTTGAAGAGAACGGAGCACTCGAATATACCGTGATTGTTCTTGCCACAGCTTCTGATCCGGCAGCATTGCAGTTCTATGCTCCATTTGCCGGTGCTGCGATCGGAGAATTCTTCCGCGATACCGGTCGTGATGCCCTGATCATTTATGACGACCTTTCAAAACAGGCGGTTTCTTACAGGGAAGTTTCACTCCTCCTTCGTCGTCCCCCGGGCCGAGAGGCATATCCGGGTGATGTATTCTACCTTCACTCAAGACTTCTTGAACGTGCTGCCAAGATCATTGAATCGGATGAAGTGGCACGTCAAATGAACGACCTTCCCGAAGCCATCAGACACCTTGTCAAAGGCGGAGGATCGCTTACCGCATTGCCAATTATTGAAACCCAGGCAGGTGATGTATCGGCTTATATCCCGACAAATGTTATATCGATCACCGATGGGCAGATCTTTCTCGAGTCAGCACTCTTTAACGCTGGTGTGCGGCCGGCCATAAACGTCGGGATCTCAGTTTCCAGAGTAGGAGGGAATGCACAGATCAAGGCGATGAAAAAAATCGCCGGAACGCTAAAAGTCGACCAGGCACAATACCGTGAGCTTGAAGCGTTCTCCAAATTCGGATCAGATCTTGATGCCTCCACACTTGCCATTCTGAACAAAGGGGCAAAGAACGTCGAAATCCTTAAACAGGCCCAGTATTCACCTATCCCCGTTGAAAAGCAGATTGCAATTATCTACTGCGGGACGATGGGTCTTCTTAAAGATGTTCCCGTAAGTAAAGTGAAGGAGTTTGAAATTGAATTCATAGAATTCCTCGATCTGAAGCACAGGAAGATCCTTGACCTTCTGAAAGAGGGAACTCTGAATAGTGAAATTACGAACGTCCTTGAAAAAGTGGCTGCAGACCTGGCAGCTAAATACAGGCAATAAGCCGGGTTGTGAAAGTTGAATTAATTTAATCTGATGGCGAATTTAAAAGCTATAAGAATAAGGATCATTTCAGTTAAGTCGACAAAACAGATTACCTCGGCTATGAAGATGGTGGCTGCTGCAAAACTGAGAAAGGCACAGGACAAAATTGTGCGTCTCAGACCCTATGCAGGCAAACTCCATGAAATACTTGTAAATCTGTCACAAAGCCTTGCTGATTCCGAAGTTACGAATATCTATGGCCGGAGAAGCGCTCCCGATAAGATCCTTATTATTGTAATTACATCAAACAGAGGTTTATGCGGGGCATTTAATTCAAATGTTATAAGAGAAGCACGGAGGATCGCAACTGAAAAATACTCTGATCAGTTTAGTAAAGGCAATCTGCAGTTTCTGGCAATCGGCAAAAAGGGATATGATTTTCTGCGCAAACAAAAGCTGAAAATTGCAGGTGAATATAATAACCTCCTGAATGATGTTTCCTTCGAGAGTGCCTCAGCAGTTGCCGAAAAGATTATGCAGAGTTTTGTAAGCGGCGAATATGACAGGGTTGAAATCGTTTATAACCAGTTCAAAAACGCAGCAGTTCAATATATTACCGATGAAATGTTCCTTCCTGTGGAATCAACTGATGGCTCCGGAGGAAAAGTACGAACAACGGTGGATTATATTTACGAGCCCGGGAAGGAAGAAATTGTCGAGGAACTTATCCCGAAATCGCTTAAGATACAGTTTTATAAGGCAGTTCTCGATTCTTTTGTTGCCGAGAACGGCGCCAGGATGACGGCTATGCATAAAGCTACAGATAACGCCACTACTATGATACGTGAATTGACGCTTCAATACAATAAGGCACGTCAGGCGGCAATTACGAACCAGATACTTGAAGTTGTAAACGGCGCGGAAGCTCTTAAAGGGTAAATTTTTAAAACGTATTGTAAGAAAGATCATGTACAATCAATCAGAACTGAAGAAAATAGTTAACAAGGCATTAGTTAACCTTTCGTACAATACGGAATCGGAAAAGCTTATCGATCCTGTAAAGTATATTCTCTCAATCGGAGGGAAAAGGCTCAGGCCGGTACTTGCTTTAATGGCATGCAACCTTTTCAGCGATGTCCTTGATGATGCAATTATTCCTGTTACGGGGTTGGAGATCTTTCACAATTTTACCCTGGTTCATGACGATATCATGGACAAAGCCCAGGTAAGAAGAGGTTTTACTACTGTCCATAACAAGTGGAACGTTAACCAGGCAATAATCTCCGGTGATGTTATGGCATTCCTTACAAATGAATGTTTTCTGCAGAGTCCGCCTGCGCAGCTTCAAAAAGTTTTCCGCATATTCAATAAAGCCGCAATTGAGGTATGCATCGGCCAGCAGCTCGACATGGATTATGAGAAGGCAGTATTTGTGTCGCACGAGGAATATCTTCGGATGATCGAGCTTAAGACCGCTGCCCTGATAGCAGCATCAATAAGGATAGGTGCAATTTTAGGCGGCGCTGACGACAGGGATGCTGAACTTCTGTACGACTTTGGAAGAAACCTTGGCCTCGCATTTCAGATGCAGGATGATCTGCTTGATACATATGGTGATGTGAAGGTATTCGGCAAAATATCAGGGGGTGACATTGTGGCAAGCAAAAAGACATTCCTTTATGTGAAGGCAATGGAAATAGGCACCTCAGAGCAAAGGAAAAAACTTCAGGACGAATATGTGAACGACGGAACCGACACTGAGTCAAAGATTAAGGCTGTAACTGAGATTTATGACCAGCTTAATTTAAAATCAATTGCATTGAACCTGACAGGTGGATATTTTAAGACAGCTTTAAGCTTCCTTGAAAAAACAAGCGTACCTGTTGAAAGGAAGGAAGAAATGATCCAGACAACCGGTTCGCTGGTAGAAAGGGATCATTGATTTAATCGCGACTTAAAGTAAGAATTAACGGAATAAGAAACAATTACTAATAATATTGAGACCTCTTTAATAAATAACTCGAATTTATGGCAAAATTAAAAGGGAAGATCAGCCAGATAATAGGACCGGTGGTTGACGTTTCGTTTGAACGGCAGGGTTCTGATATGCCTGATATCTATGATGCACTCGAAATAAAAAGAAATGATGGCACTGTGCTTGTTGTAGAGTGTCAGCAGCATATTGGGGAGAATACGGTCAGAACAATAGCCATGGACTCAACCGACGGACTTCGCAGGGGTATGGAAGTTGTTGCTACCGGGTTGCCAATTACAATGCCAATCGGCGAACAGATCAGGGGCAGGCTTATGAATGTTACGGGCGAGGCAATTGACGGCATTGGGAAACTTGATAAGAAAGGCGGATATCCTATTCACGGTAAACCCCCGAAATATGACGATCTTTCAACTGAAAAAGAGGTGCTTTATACGGGAATTAAAGTCATTGACCTTATCGAACCTTATTCGAAGGGCGGTAAGATCGGACTCTTCGGTGGAGCAGGCGTGGGAAAAACTGTTGTCATCCTTGAGCTCATGAATAACATAGCAAAAGCTTATTCCGGACTTTCAGTGTTCGCAGGAGTAGGTGAACGTACCAGGGAAGGGAACGATCTCCTGAGGGATATGCTTGAAGCCGGCGTTATAACCTATGGAAAGGCTTTTCTGGAGAACATGAAATCGGGCGGCTGGGACCTGTCGAAAGTTGACATGGAAGCGCTAAAGGAATCGAAGCTTGCACTTGTATTTGGTCAGATGAATGAACCCCCCGGTGCAAGAGCTAGGGTTGCCCTTTCCGGACTATCGGTTGCTGAACACTTCAGGGACGGCGACGGCAAAAGTGGCGGAAGGGATATACTTTTCTTCATGGATAATGTATTCCGTTTTACTCAGGCAGGATCGGAAGTCTCTGCACTGCTGGGAAGAATGCCTTCAGCTGTTGGTTATCAGCCTACACTTGCCACTGAAATGGGTATAATGCAGGAAAGGATCACTTCAACCCGCCATGGTTCAATAACTTCGGTACAGGCTGTTTATGTACCTGCTGATGACCTTACAGACCCTGCACCTGCAACAACATTTGCCCACCTTGATGCAACGACTGTGTTAAGCCGCAAGATATCCGAACTTGGTATTTATCCTGCCGTAGACCCGCTTGACTCAACATCCAGGATACTAACTGCAAATATTGTCGGTGAAGCTCACTATAACTGTGCCCAAAAGGTTAAGGAGCTGCTTCAGAGGTATAATGAATTACAGGATATTATTGCAATCCTGGGGATGGATGAACTGTCGGAAGAAGACCAGCTTGTTGTTCACCGTGCAAGAAGGGTCCAGAGATTCCTTTCGCAGCCTTTCCATGTTGCGGAACAATTCACGGGGATAAAGGGAGCGCTCGTTTCAATTGAAGATACCATAAAAGGCTTCAATATGATCCTTGAGGGTAAGGTTGACCAGTATCCCGAATCTGCCTTTATGCTTGTTGGTACAATTGAAGATGCTATTGAAAAAGGAGAGAAGATCCTTGCCCAATCAAAATAATTATTGTGCCTTATTGCTATTGATTAAATAGCCGGCAACCGCAACCAGCAACCAGCAACCAGCAACCAGCAACCAGACTTAATTATTGAAGATGAAGATAGAAATCATTACTCCTGACAGGAAGGTTTATGAAGGGGAGATAAAATCGGTGAGGGTACCCGGAAAGAAGGGTTCCTTCCAGGTTTTAAAAGATCATGCTCCCATTATTTCTACACTTGAAAAAGGTTCTGTTTATATAGTCGATCAGGCTAATAATGAAAAAGTCTTTGAAATCGACGGCGGAGTAATTGAAGTCAAGATGAATAAGATCATTCTGCTTGCGGAATCGGTAAACTAGCTACCATATAATGTTACCCGACGAATTCCGGAAATATGCCCATGAGCTGGTCGATTGGATGGCCGGTTATATGGAAAATGTAGAAAAATACCCTGTTAAATCGCCTGTCAGGCCGGGTGATATATTTAACAGGCTTCCGGATAATCCGCCCCTGAAACCCGAATCATTCGAAACCCTGATGAAGGATTTTGAGGAGATAATAATGCCCGGGATCACCCACTGGCAGAGCCCGAATTTCTTCGCTTATTTTCCTGCAAATACAAGTCCTCCGTCGATCCTGGCCGAAATGATAATTTCAACACTGAGTGCACAGTGCATGATATGGGAAACCTCACCGGCAGCAGCAGAGCTCGAAGAAAAGATGATGATCTGGCTAAGGGATCTTATCGGGCTTCCCGGTAACTTCGAGGGTGTTATTCAGGATACTGCCTCCACATCTACTCTTGCTGCAATACTTACAGCCAGGGAAAAGGCAACAAATTTCAGGATAAACAGCGAAGGTGCTGAGTTTGCCGGGACCCTCAGGGTTTACTGCTCAGACCAGACCCATTCTTCGGTAGACAAAGCTGTAAAAATATGCGGCATTGGCAGGAAAAACCTTGTTAAGATACCGGTGCGTAACGATTTCTCAATGGATACCGACAAATTAAGGGAGGCTGTCGAAAGCGATTTAAAAAACGGATATATACCATGTTGTGTAGTTGCCACTCTGTGTACTACAGGAACTACGGCAGTTGACCCGCTGAGGGCCATTGGGGAGATCTGTACCCGGAACAATATCTGGCTCCACGTTGATGCCGCAATGGGCGGGACAGCCCTTATATTGCCCGAATTTCAATGGATGCTCGATGGCAGGGAATATATCGATTCACTTGTCTTTAATCCCCATAAATGGATGTTCACCAACTTTGACTGTTCTGCATTTTTTGTAAGACATCCTGAGAATCTTATAAGGACATTTGAGATACTTCCTGAATATCTTAAGACCAGGACCAGGGGAAAAGTTAACGATTACCGCGACTGGGGGGTTCCTCTGGGCAGGAGATTCAGGGCAATGAAGTTATGGAGCGTGATAAGAATGTACGGTGTGGAAGGACTCCGCGAAAAAATAAGATATCATGTTAAGATTGCTGCAAATCTTGCTGAAATGATTTCAAAGGAAGCTGACTTTGAAATACTTGCACCTGTAGTTATAAATGTAGTCTGCTTCCGTTACAAACCGGAAGGTGCAGAGGAGGACCATGTCAACAAACTCAATGAGAAGCTTAACCACCAGCTTAATGACACTGGCAGGATATATCTGACACATACTGTTATTGACTGTAAATACACGCTTCGTATGGTAACCGGTCAGACAAATGTCACAATGGAGCATGTTGAAAAAGCCTGGGATCTGATAAAGGGAACAGCACGATCTCTCTGACCCGGTTACACTCATATCTTCTTTTTACCGATACTCATTCCGAAAAGATCGATGTTGAAAAGCAACTTCAGGTAAGGTGCTTCTGCGACGTCACGCCAGGTTGCCTGTACTCCTGCAGAAATCAGGAACGGGGCACGCAAAAGATAAAAATCCGACATCAGTTCTATGCCAAACGATCTGTATATCTCACGGTAATCATGGTAAACACTTGAGCCTCCATGATCGGATGATGTGAAGATATAATTACCGGTGCCGGAGGTGTGATCGTAAAAGAGATCAGCCCTGATCCTGGTAAGATATAACAGGCTTGCAACATTAAAGTCAGGATAAACAAGAGGGAAATAGTAGTCAGCGGATAAAAACTGAATCTCTTTTGAAATAATGTTATCATAACTCCTTGAAAATGATGCCCTGTTTGAAAGAATATATTTGACCGGGCTCTGCCTTTCAGCCTCAAACCGAAACTTAATGCCATGGTTTTTCATAAAGCCCGGCGTGTAAAGAGCGCTCTTTTCAGTTGTAATATCTCCGTACAGATCCATGTCAAACGGGTAAAATAAATAGTTCAGATCAATAACCTGTGCCCATCTTGGATGAATATCGCGAACGGCCATATTACTGTAGTTCGAAAAGTAAAATCTGCCGGTGAACTGGTTTTGGCCGGAATCATATTTCCCTTTTTCTTTTACATAGATGTAGTTATTTTGGTATGATGAGGAAACCGAAAGGTACATTGATTGCGAAAAGCGACCGCTCCGGAATGACAATGGAAGTGATATTGTATTTGTAAGACTGTATCCGGTTCCGACAACGGGCGGATCAGCAACCGTTTCCCTGAATTTCTCAATTAATGGGTTGTTTCCGTAATCCAGCCTCGATTCAAGAACAAAATACCATCCAAACCATTGAATACCGGAATGAAACTTGTGCATTTTATTTGAATATTCGTAACCGAAAGTTGAGATCAGGCTGCTAAGGTTATTCTGGGATATCAGTGTTAACCCGGGTTTTATTGCTGTGGGATCCGATTTGATCTGTTCAATATCAGCGTATAACGGCATCCAGCTGTGAAACCTGAATAGATGCAGCCATTTCCGGTATGGTACCGGTTTATAAGGCTGACCGCTGTAAGCCTGGCTGGCAGTCTGTACGGGTTTAAACCTGTTTATCAGGTAAGACGACAATGCGGGACGGACAATTATCTTATGTTGTCTCTCCGGCAGAGTGGTGTAACAAATGTTATTGCCCGACGATGAATAATCAGCAAAAAGAATTAAGCTTCCGCTTAGATCCGGATCTGTTGCTCCAAACCTCGAGTTTGTCATCGGAACTATCTCCCTGTCAGGTTTGCGCAAATAGATATTATCAGTGCCTGAGGCAGAGCTTACGAAGAACAGGGAGTCATTTCTCAGGAAAGAAGATTGAAGGTCGTTGTTCCCGGCATCAATTAACGTGTCCCATTTGTTGTCAGCTGTGTTGAACAACATGATCCCTTCCCCCTCTTTTGTTAATGAAATAACACTGATTTTTTTACCTGTTGCATCCCATTGAGGCCGTTGAAGATATGCATTTCCGGGTGAAGGTATATTTTTCAGGACGTCACCGTTCCAGGCATCGATTATTACCAGGCTGTTCTTGTTTTCCACTGTGTTCTCGGAAGCAGCGATATAATTCCCGTCAGGCGAGATCGAAGCAGACAAATAACGGCTTCTTGCAGACAGCTGTTTTGTCGTATTTTTTTTAAGATCAAGTAGTTTAATTACTGACCAGGATCGGTTTTCCCATCTTGGATCAGGCTTGGTTTCGACCCAAACCAGTTTTCCCCTGGCAAAGGATATAAACCATGGATAAGTGTGGCCGGGAATATGGATCCTTTTTTCCGATTTATCCGAAGGATTGATAAGTACAAAGTAAGGAGGATCTGATAATGAGGTTTTTACTGCAATAATACTGTCATGCCCTGCAATTACAGGCGAATAATAGTTAATATATTTTTTCTCTTTGGGTGGATTGAATGACCAGTAGGTTTCATAGCCCGACTTTGTATCGTCTTTTGCCCAGATTGTTTTCAGAGTATCGAAAGTCTCCCGGTAAAGTTTCTTTTTGGAAAGGGAAACACTTCGTCCAAGGCTCAGGTTTACCGGATTTATTGTAAATGGCTCATTGGCTGTAAGGTCAAGCGCTTTTCTCCAGATATCCGGTCCATATTTGGAATAAGACCAGGCCATCATTTGAAAGCCGGTCTCGTAATAGTCCGGCACAAAATCCCTGAACGATCCGTTGACAATCTTGTCATATTTGAACATACTGCCTCTTTCAAGAGTAAGCGCTTTCAGTTCTTTCTGAAAAGAAGGGCTTCTTCCGCGCCCTGATCCGGAAAGCACCGATTCGGAAAAGACAGCATCGCCTTCAAGGAACCATAAAGGCAGAAGAGACGAAACAACACCTATAACCTGTTGTCCGGCAACCAGCGACAACGCTTTTGTAAACCCTTTGTTTAACGATTCCATCTGGAAGACATGTGTAAGCTCGTGTAATGCAAGCTGCCGGTTGGCGTCGAGGGGTATCGTATTCTGTTCGGGCGTCGGGTAGATCTCCATCCTGCTTGGAGCCCAGGCAACATACCCGTTCGAATTGGTAGTGTAGGAATGGATAACAACAGGGATCCTGAATTTCTTTTCGGGGTAAAGAGTTGTAATTTTGGAGTATGCGTCCTCGAGCGACCTGGCAAAATCTGCGCCTCCGGAGCCGTATGATTTAGGATAAATAACTTTAAACCGTCCTGTTTTTATCTGCATCCATTTCAATGACCCCGGATCGCGGCCTGTGTCATAGTATTGACCGAAAGAAGCCGAGCTGAATGAAAGTAGAAAAATGGAAAATATGACCGGCAGGACTCTCATGAAAAATTAGTTTTTCAAATGTAGTAATTTTAAGGAGGATGGCTATCAGGAGGCTTAGTTAGGAAAAATTGACTAATTTCGACGTTTGATCCGGGAGTATTAACAATTCTTAACCGATGAAGAAATACAGGTTAATTAACAATATTGCAGGCTGGGCTGTTTTTGCAGTAGCTGCTTTTACTTACCTCTCAACAATAGAGCCCACTGCAAGTCTTTGGGACTGTGGTGAGTTCATTGCTTCCGCATTCAAGCAGGAAGTGGGACATCCCCCGGGGAATCCGGTTTTTATGGTAATGGCAAAGTTCTTTACTCTGTTTGCAGGTGGCAATAATTCACATGTAGCGGCAATGGTAAATTCAATGTCGGCACTTGCGAGCGCATTTACAATCCTTTTCCTGTTCTGGACGATAACACACCTCGCAAGGAAGATCATCATGAAGGATGAATCGCAGTTTACTACTGGCAGATTGATTGCCGTGATCTCTGCGGGTGTAACAGGAGCCCTTGCATTTACTTTCTCAGATTCATTCTGGTTTTCTGCTGTGGAAGGTGAAGTGTATGCAAGTTCCTCATTGTTCACTGCCGCGGTATTCTGGGCTATACTTAAATGGGAAGATGCCGCCGATGAAGTATATGCAGGCAGATGGATCATCCTTATCGCCTTCCTGATGGGGCTTTCAATAGGTGTCCATCTTCTTAACCTTCTTACCCTGCCAGCCATCGTACTTGTTGTCTATCTGAAAAAGCATGACTTTACATGGAAAGGCTTTCTGATCTCACTTGGGATCTCTATCCTCCTGCTTGGCCTTCTGATGTACGGTATAATGCCTGGGGTGGTCACAATTTCGTCAAAGCTTGACCTGCTTTTTGTGAATACATTCGGATTGCCTCACAATTCAGGGATGATCTTTCATTTTCTATTATTGATCCTGTTTTTCATTCTTGCAATCAGGACATCACTCTCATCAGCAAATCCTGTTAAGAATGCAGCTTACGCCGGCGGAGTATTACTGCTTACGGGAATATGGGTAATATCTGGTTCAACACTTTTGAATCTGATAGTCCTTGTGGCAGCAGGTTGGTTCATCTGGTACCTGGCAAATAGTAACAGATTGGTCCTGAATACGATCCTCACTGCAATGATGATGATAATGATCGGCTATTCGACAAATGCAATAATTGTCATCAGAGCCTCTGCTAATCCTCCATTAAATGAAAACCAGCCGGAGAACCCTTTCAGTTTGCTTTACTTTCTTAACAGGGAACAATATGGGGAACGCCCTTTATTCCGGGGGCCCTATTTTAATGCCCCGGTAATAGATTATAAGAACGGTAAGCCAAAGTATGTTCTGGAGAACGGCAAATACAAGATAAGTACATATAATCTTGAACGTGTTTATGACCCCAGGTTTATCACCCTCTTCCCAAGGATGTGGAGCGAACAGAGTGAACATGAACCGGTCTACCGTGAATGGGGAAAGATAACAGGTACACCAGTCTCAGTCACAACACAGTCGGGAGAAAAGGAAATAATTAAGAAGCCAAAGTTCAGCGAGAATTTAAGATTCATGTTCACCTATCAGTTTGGATATATGTATTTCAGATACTTTATGTGGAACTTTTCCGGCAAACAAAATGACACACAGGGTACCGGAGGAGCCGTCAACGGGAACTGGATTACCGGAATAAAATTTCTTGATGAACCAAGGGTCGGTACTTCAGATCTTCCATCAGGGATGGCTAAAGACACTTCAAGGAATAAATATTTTCTTTTGCCATTCATTCTGGGTATTGTGGGTATTTTTTACCAGCTTAACCGTGATTATAAGAACTGGTGGGTAATTTTACTTCTGTTCCTTATGACAGGATTAGCAATTGTCTTTTACCTGAATCAGTATCCTAATCAGCCCAGAGAGAGGGACTATGCATACACGGGTTCCTTTTATTTCTTTGCTGTCTGGATCGGACTGGGTGTACTGGCGCTTTTTGAAGCGCTTTCAAAACTGACCGGTGAGAAATTTGCTGCTCCATTGGCAGGAACGTTATGTCTTTTTGCGGTGCCTGTCATAATGGGTTCGCAGAACTGGGATGATCACGACAGATCGGGGCGTTACCTGGCGAGGGATGTTGCGTTTAATTACCTTAATTCGTGCGCTCCTGATGCAATACTCTTTACGAATGGGGATAATGATACATTTCCGCTCTGGTATGCCCAGGAGGTAGAAGGGAAAAGGACGGATATCAGAGTTTGCAATCTTATGCTCCTGAACACCGACTGGTACATAAACCAGATGAAGAGAAGAACTTATGAATCAGCACCTTTGCCGGTTACATTGCCCGTTCAGAAGTATTATGACGGCATAAATAACCAGGTTTTTATTATTGAGAAGACAAAAGAGCCTGTTGACATATCAACGGTGATCGAATATGTCAAAAGCGACAATAAAGCCACAAAAGTGCAGGTCTCGGCATCTGAAGTTCTCGATATTATCCCGTCAAGGACAATCAGGATCCCTGTCGACCGGGCGAAAGTATTAGCCTCTGGAACCGTAAAACCCGAAGATGCCGACAAGATTGTTCCATATATCGATATAACCCTTAAGGGCAATTCGATATTGAAAAGCCAGTTGATAGTTCTCGACATCCTGGCACACAATAACTGGGAGCGTCCTGTCTATTATGTAACAGGCTACCATAATGATGCCCTGGGTCTGGAAGAATATTTTCAGCTCGAAGGACTTGCTTACAGGCTGGTTCCAATTAAATCACAGAACAAAAGCTGGGTCGATTACGGAAGGATTGATACGGATATCCTGTATGACAATATTATGAATAAGTTCGTTTGGGGTGGGGCTAATGATCCAAAGGTAAACCTTGATTACAATCACATAAGGACCCTTATTGTTGTACGTGCAAGGCTTAACTATGCAAAGCTCGCCAAAGTACTTGCTGCACAGGGGAAGAATGAAAAGGCTGTTGAAGTTCTCAATCGTTGCATGGAATTGCTGCCGGTTGATAAATTTGCATACGATCCTTATTATACTGACCTTATCGATGCTTATTTTGCTGCAGGAGAAGCCGCCAGGGCAGTTGAAATGACGGGAGAGATGAGCAAATATTATTACGAACGGCTTGATTACTTCCTGAAGCAAAATACTTATGTTGTAAGCACGGCGGAATATGAAATTCAGACAGCTATACAATATACCTCAAAGGCCGCAGGTTATTGTGAGGCAAACGGCAGGAAAGAACTGGCTGAAGAAATTAATAAGAAACTGGAAGGTTATTACGCTCAATACGTCGGCAGACAGAAATCGGCAGCAAAATAGCAGGTCAGTGAGGGAACGAAGCAGTGGTGCGAACCCGCTGTTTCAGGTATTTTTCAAGAAGGGCATAAACTTTTTCAGGGTACACCGGCTTCAGAATATACTCATTGCATCCGGCAATGTAAGCATCGGATTTTGACTGTTCTGAAGAGTAAGCGGTTATCATCAATACAGGTACATCTTTCCTCTCTTTACGGAATATCCTTGTGCAATCAATGCCGTTGACAAGAGGAATAAGGAAATCCATTATTACCAGATCTATTTTTGTATCTTTTTTTTCAACAAAATCGATAAAATCCTTACCTGTACGGAACTTGATTACTTCAGCCCCTGAGCTTTGAAGCAGAGTTTCATAGTACCTGATTGACGGCACATCATCCTCAACAATGACTATAGTCTTATTGGTTAATTCTAAACTGCTGAAATTCAGAGACATTTTAAATTTGTTAAGACATCTGTAAAACACCAACAAGATACAAATGTCAGTTTAATAATTGGTCCGATTTATGAACAAATTATTAACAAATTTAATGCCGTACACATGAAAATACGATATTTTTCAACGGAATTCAGGATTACCGGCACTCCCAGGAAATCCTTTTGTTTCCTTCAATTATATCTTTGGTGTTTTCAATAGCAACCAGATCGGCATCACAATACTGGGTTTCAGAGCTCTCCTGCGTGACTGAACCATCAATATAGGTAACCTGCCTGCAAACTTTGCATGTGCCAAGTCCTTCGCATGAATTGAAAGCCCAGGTCATAAACAATAGTGCGGCACCAAGTAAAAGTTTCCGGTTCATAATGTACTTTGAGGTTAAAATTAACAAACAACGATGAGCAAAGTTCATTTTTATGTAAAAACGTTGTATTTACAAATTTATTAGATACTTTGATGCAACAATTTAAATAATCCTGAGTCCTTTAACTGGAATGAAAATAAAATAACCGAAGTTAAAAATAATTGTCATGGAAGTTAATAAGATGAGAAAGCATGTCACGGTGGTCGGAGCCATTCATATTGGATTTGGTTTCCTGGGTCTGATAGCTGCAATAGCTGTCTTTTTTGCCCTCCACTTTGCAAAAGGATTTGTAGAAGGCGATGAGGTACCCGATATGATATTGGGCTTCCTTTCAGTCAGTATTCCTCTTCTCGTGGGTTGTATGTCAACGCTTGGTCTGGTAGGAGGTATCGGACTTCTGTCATTGCAGCCCTGGTCAAGGATTCTTGTAATTGTGGTGGCTGCTCTGGGATGTCTCAATATTCCGATAGGGACCCTCAAGGGAGTCTATTCCTTATGGGTTCTGATGCAGGATGATACGATCAAGTTGTTTCAACAACAACAACCAGGTGTTCAGGTGTGAGACCAGAATACATCATTTATGGGAACTTACACAAAGTTCCACGGTGGGAAGATACATAGTTCCACAGAGTTATCATTAAGAACACTCTGTGGGCCTCAGTGTTACCTCAGTGGAACTCAGTGTAAGTTCTTAATTAAAAGAGGATAAAGATCCTCTTTTTTTTTCTAAATTGTCGCAAAATAATTTCTATGGGCGACGACAATAAGATCATATTTTCAATGTACCGGGTCGGGAAGACATTTCCTCCCCACCGTCAGGTGCTTAAGGACATCTCCCTGTCATTTTTTCTTGGAGCAAAAATCGGGATCATTGGTCTTAACGGTTCAGGTAAATCGACTCTTCTTAAAATTATAGCCGGAATTGAAAAAGAGTACCAGGGAGAAGTAACATTCTTACCCGGGTATTCTGTAGGGCATCTGCCGCAGGACCCTCTGCTGGATGAGACACGGAGTGTCAGGGAAATTGTGGAGGATGGTGTTAAGGAAACCATGGATCTGATTAAAGAGTATGAAGAGATAAATGCGAGATTCGCAGAGCCTGAAGTGTATGAAAATGAGACGAAAATGCAGCAGCTTATGGACAGGCAGGCAAATCTTCAGGAGAAGATAGACTATCACGACGGATGGAACATTGATCACAAGCTTGAACGGGCAATGGATGCTCTCAGATGCCCCGATGGTGATGCAAAAGTAAATATATTATCAGGAGGTGAGCGAAGGAGGGTTGCACTCTGCAGACTTTTACTCGAGCAACCCGATATTCTGTTGCTCGATGAGCCTACAAACCATCTTGACGCAGAATCGGTACAGTGGCTTGAAACCACACTGAGGCAGTATCATGGTACTGTTATTTGTATTACACACGACAGGTATTTTCTTGATAATGTTGCAGGATGGATACTGGAGCTCGACAGGGGTGAAGGGATACCATGGAAGGGCAACTATTCCTCGTGGCTTGAGCAAAAGGCAAAGCGGCTCGCGGTCGAAGAAAAAGGAAATGTCAAAAGGAGGAAGATTCTCGAAAGAGAACTTGAATGGGTAAGGATGTCGCCAAAAGCACGCCAGGCAAAATCCAAAGCAAGACTGGGCGCCTATGAAAACCTTCTCAACCAGGATGTAAAAGCGAAGGAGGAAAAGCTTGAGATCTTTATTCCAAATGGACCACGATTGGGTGATAAAGTGATAAAAGCAGTTAAGGTTACCAAATCTTTTGACGACAATGTGTTGTTTGAGAACCTTGAATTCAACCTGCCCCCTAATGGAATCGTGGGAGTTATCGGACCTAACGGTGCCGGCAAGACAACTCTCTTCAGAATGATAATGGCTCAGGAAAAGCCTTCCAAAGGTGAGTTTCAGATTGGAGAAACGGTAGTTCTGGGATATGTCGACCAGGCACATACGGCTATTGATCCTTTGAAAAGCGTTTATGAGGTCATTTCAGGAGGGCAGAACGACATAATGGTAGGCAACAGGCTGGTTAATGCCAGGGCTTATGTTTCGCGATTTAACTTCACAGGGGCCGATCAGGAGAAGAAATGCGGCGTACTCTCAGGCGGCGAACGTAACCGGCTTCATCTTGCACTGACGTTAAAATCAGGTGCAAATGTCCTGCTCCTCGACGAACCGACAAACGATATAGACGTCAATACACTCAGGGCGCTCGAAGAGGGTCTTGAAAATTTTGCGGGCTGCGCGGTCATAATATCTCACGACCGCTGGTTCCTTGACCGCGTTACAACTCACATGCTTGCATTTGAAGGTAATTCGAAGGTTGTATGGTTCGAGGGGAACTACTCTGACTATGAAGAAAACTACAAAAAACGGGTCGCCGATACAACGCCGGTAAGAATTAAATATAAGAAGCTGATTTAAGGCACAATGGTGTAACGGAATAATGGTAAAACGGCCTGATTCCTAATATTACGATTATGTTAAAAAGAATTCTGTTCCTGGTTCCGGTACTTTTCTCTATTTCGAATTTGATCTGCTTTAACTCATTTTCCCAGATAGGAAAACGTTTCCCTTCAGAGAAAAAAATTGTTACTGATCCTGTTACAGGAACTCAGCTTACATTTCTTACAAGCAAGCCCGGTGGCGACTCTAAGATCTACCAGACTCACCGCCAGTGGACAGCCGACGGAAACTGGGTTATCTTCCGCTCCAACAGGGTTCCCGGTGAAACGCTTGCAGTAAATGAGGAGACCGGAGTAATTGTCCAGATATCGGAAGGCGGTTATATGGGGATGCTCACTCTTGCACAGAAGTCAATGAAGTTATATTTTATGCGAATGGTGCTCCGGCAGCCTGGTCAGAAGCGCGGGGGGCCGGTGCAGGTTGTCGAAGTTAACCTTGATAAACTGTTTGCAGACAGTGAAGCCGGCCAAATGAAAGAGGAGTATGAATACCAGAAGGTTTGTGGCACAATTCCCGCTGAAATCGGAGCAGGCGGCGATATGGCGCTTGATGCGGATGAGGAATTTGTTTACTTCAGGGTCGGTAAAGAGGAAGCTGCAACACACCTACCCGAAGGAACAAAAATTGAATCCAACTTTGGTCCCAGGAACATGGGCGCTGGTCCGTCAGGTATTGGCAGCATGAATTTAAAGACAGGTGAGGTGAAATTTGTCGTGGCAGTTCCGTTTCAGATTGGTCATATACAGACCAATCCCTGGGTTCCCGGAGAGATCATTTTTTGCTGGGAAACCGGCGGGAAGGCTCCCCAAAGAACCTGGATAGTTATGGGTGACGGTAGCGGCTTACGTCCATTGTATCGTGAATCGGAATATGAATGGGTGACACATGAGGCTGTTATAACAAAAGATGAGGTTGCAATAGCAATAATGGGGCACAGACCGGTTGGCATTTCATCCGGATCAGTATCTGCTGCAAAAGCTATTGATCCGGCTAACCCCGGGCAGGAACCGGGATGGGGACCCTCAGGAACCCGGGAAAAACCAACAGGACTCGGAATTGTGAACCTGCGGACCAGGGAAATGACAATTGCAGGGCAAACCCCGTCAGGAAGCGGATTGTGGCATGTAAACGGCTCTGCAGATGGAAAGTGGGCAGTGGGGGACGATTTCTCAAGAGGGATATACCTGATTGACAGGCATACTCATGAAATGATATTGCTTTCAACCGGTCATAAAGTCACAGCTGCTGACCACCCGCATCCCACATTCAGTCCTGACGGTACCAGAATTGAAATACAATCAGCAATGCTGTCAGAGAACAACAAGTCGATGAATATCTGTATAATACCTCTTCCTGAATCCTGGTTGAAAAGATATTGAAATCATTTTTAAATCTGCATCAACGAGATCTCAGGGAACTTTTCATTTGTGCCACAGCTTTACCATAACAACTCCGTGCCGGGGTACGGTTGCGCTGAACTTTTCATTATAACTCCCCAGATCCTTTTGTCTCCAGAGATCCCTGACTTTTTGTTTACCGGTGATTTCAAGATCTGACCAGTTAGCAGTTATTATTGTTTCATTCTCATCACGATTAAACAGTCCGACAGCTATAGATCCGTCTTCCAATGGTCTTTTCCAGACCTCAAGTCCATTATTTTTGCTGACTCTCCAGCCCGGTTTGCCAAGGGGATCCTGATCTACTTCAATAATCTCATCATTGGTAAGAAGGCTTAATGTAAATTCGTCAAGTCTTGTAATATCACCGCTTAATATCAATGGTGCAGCCTGTATTGACCATAATGAAACCTGTGTGTACTGCTCATCCGGAGTGAGAGGTGTCGGAACTATCTGTCCTTTCCAATTGCTCAGGTAACCGATAAGAAGATAGTCCGGATCATTCCATCCCCCGGGACCGCCATAATTCTGGAGTTGATTATTGCAGAAAACATCAAATCCGTCTCTGAAAAGAGCCGTTCCGATTCCTTCAAACGAACCTCCAAGGTCACCGGCTGTTCGCCAGCTTTGACCACCGACCTCTTTCCCCCATTTCCAGACATCCCCCATCCCGTACTGGCATAAATTAAGGATTATATCCCGGTTTTGCAGGCGAAGGAATTTGCTTATAAGATTATATGGTTTTTGCAGCTCCGAAAGGGAATCATTCAGAGCGATCTTTCCGTAGGAGCACCAGTCGTATTTCAGGAAATCGAATCCCCACTCGGTGAACCTTTGTATATCCTTTTCCTCATAATTATATGCCCCTGTATGGCCGGCACATGTAAGCGGTCCCGGTGACGTATAAATACCGGCTTTCAATCCCAGTGAATGAATATAATCTGTCAGGGATCTCATATCTTGGAACCTTTTATTCGAATTGACCATACCATTCTTATCACGCGGGTCTCCTGCAAGGGAGGAGTCTTTTGAGCCTGGCTTGACTGCCCAGCAATCATCAATATTTACATACATGTAACCATGGTCAATCATTCCCGAGCTGACCATTGCTGCTGCTGACGCCCTCATTATGCTGTCAGTAATATTGTTTTCCCATACATACCAGCTGTTCCAGCCCATTTGCGGAGTAAGAGCAAGCCTTTCTCCACAAACAATTTTAAATTGTCTTTCTGCAATTCCCGATTTGTTTGTCACCTTTATTCTTGTCAGGTATTCGCCAGGTACTTTTATTACACCTGATATCCGACCGGTATTTGGATCACAGGTAAGGCCTTCAGGCAGATCCATAACCTCGTACTTCATCGGTCTCTCACCTGTTGCAGGTATAGAAAAGAGAAATGGGGATCCGGGTCTGACCCCGAATATCTTTGCCCCGTTAATACGCGGTTCAGATGCCGGTTTAGGAGTAAGGATAAGCTTACCTTCCTTAATAAACTCATTTGGTCCTGAAGCATTTAATTTGCTTCCCCCCTTCCTGTCAGAGCATGAAAATAAAACTGCTGAGATAAGGGCGATGATTTCAATCTTTACTGGAAATCTTGTTTTCATAATAGGAACTGGATCAATTTTCAATTAATTCTTCAACAATTCTGATAGAATCCGATATACATTTTTCACAAATAACTTCATGGAGATTGTTTTCTTTTATATAACTCTGCCCCTCCTGAGTCTTAAGATCGCAGTTTAATATAGTTTTGCAATCCATTGTACCGTAAGCTGATTTGAATTTTTCAGAAAACTTTTGCACATCCGTATAAGTGGCTTCTTTTCTGTCTTTATTGCCTGCATGTTTTTTACAATGATGGATTCCAAGAACCATAAAAGCTCCTGTTGCCGCGCCGCATGTCTCCTGAAGCCGTCCCATCCCGCCCCCGAAGCCACAGGATATCCTGGCACCCAATTCACTGTCAAAATCAAGTTCTTCAGCGAATGCAGTAACTAACGATTGAGCACAATTCAGGCCTGATCTGAAATTTTCAACAGCGACATCACTTTTTGATTTCATAATTTTATTATGGTTTAAATTTCTCGTTGCTGGGTTTCGCTTCAAACAAGATCAGGGTTAATTGGATCAAAACTAAAAATACTAATTTTTTTAATTGGAATTCTTTAATGTGCCAGTCAACTTTCAGGGATAGCTAGGAATTAATTGCTTAATTTCACCCTTTCTGGTCTGATACTGTTTGTTATGTATGATTAAATCGTTATGAGATTTAAAGTGCTGTTTATCAGCGATATATCTTATTTGTATTTTGCGTCCATTGCTGACAGGATGTTGATTAAGGGCCTGCATGAAAAGAATATTGACATTACTGTTATAACCAGTAAATCTACTGCAGAGACACTTGACCTGGAAAATCTGGGGATAAAAATAATTTATTTTAATCTCAGAAATGTGTCTTTTATTCAGAATGTTAAAAGAGTCAGGAAAATACTGATTGAGGGAAACTTTAACATAATTCATTTTACTTACAGCAGGGCAGCTGTCATAGGACTTATGGCATCCAGAGGAATTAAAGTCAGGATCGTGGGATATTTTGGTTCTATGAGTATTCACTGGTACGATCCTACAGCCTGGTTTGCTTTTCTTAACGCTCGTATTGACAGGATAATTTGCCCGAGTGATGCTGTTGCCCTCCATCTGAAACTGCAGCTTAAAGCTCAGAATAAAAAGAAGGTTGTCCGCATATACAGGGGTTATGATACTTCCTGGTTTGACGATGTGACACCTGTGACACGTGAAACGCTCGGAGCCATTCCGGAAGACTTTATAATTTGCTCGGCAGGAAATCTGCGTAAGGTAAAGGGCATAAAATACCTGATAAAAGCTATTGAAAATCTCCCTCAGTCCATCCCGTTTAAAATACTTCTTGTCGGATCAGGTACTGATTCCCTGGAGATCAGCAGGCTTGTGAATAAAACCGGGAGACCTGAACGATTCATACTTCAGGGCCATGTACCCGTGTCACCCGCTTATGTGGCGGCCTGTGACCTTTATATTCAACCATCGCTGAGTGAAGGACTTGGACGTGCTATAACGGAAGCGATGTGTCTGGCAAAACCTGTAATAGTTACTGACGGCGGGGGGCCAAAGGAACTGATTGAACATGGTATTAACGGTTTTGTTGTGGAAAAGGGATCATACGAAGCAATTGGTGAAGCAATTAAAAAGTGTTATGATAACCGGGAATCGCTTCCTCTTATCGGGTCAAGAGCCAGGAAAACCATAATGAAACATTTTAACCACCGGCTGACTGTTCAGATGACTTTTGATCTGTACATGGGTCTGCTTGATGGCAATGGTAACTCTTATTAACTTATAGTTAGTTATTTCGTATGTGGCCATCCCTTTGGTAAAGCAATGATCAGGAATGCTTTAGACAACAATTTAGAAATTTATAGAAATCAACCGGTTGATTAAAGTTCCAATATTGTTAATAAAAGGGATCTAAACGCTTTTATTAAAATCATACTTTTACAATTAGTTGAATGGCTGATCTATCTGATTTATTCACTGACATTTAATGAAAAAGTGATTAAGAAATCTGGCATTCATTGAAAGTTAATGCAAATTGAGTGACTTCTGCCAATGGTTGTACAGCTTTTTCATTTTATGAAAAGGTATGTAAAATAAACCATTATACTAAAAACTCATGCTGAGGTTTAGCATTAACATAATCAGATAACAATTTGCTGGTCGTATTTCCGGATGTGGCTGACGGGCCGGAGGAATATCCACTGGTTAACAAATAAGTAATATTAATTATGTGCAAAAATAGGATTAACGGAATTCTCGGTTTGGCTGTTGCACTTATGTTTTTTGCAGACACCTTTGGCCAGGTAGACCCTGTACTTATTCAAAAAGCCAGGTCTGCCGGGATCACACAGGAGCAGATTGACGCTGCAATTGCGAGTCAGAATAAAACCAATGAAAAGACAGGATCCCCAGTAAAACCTGTTCAGGAAGGCGAAACCGTCAGAGTTAGTTTCGGCAAAACCACGTCCCGCTGACAGCATGGCTGTGACTGAATCAGTCATTTTTGGGAGGGAAGTGTTCTCTTCAAGAAATCTGACATTCGCACCGAATTACAATATGCCGACACCTGCCGATTATGTCCTGGCTGCCGGCGATGAAGTTATAATCGATGTATGGGGTGCATCGGAACTCAATGTGAGGATGGCAGTAACTCCTGAGGGCAGCATAAACCTTTCAGGTGTGGGGCCGGTATATCTCAATGGTCTGACGATGTCGCAGGCGGAGCAGCGGATAAAACTTAAACTTAACAATGTGATCGGAGGAATAGGCTCCAGGTCCTTTATAAAGGTTTCGCTGGGACAGATCAGAAGTATAAAGGTTAATATGGCAGGGGAGGTTATGCTTCCCGGAACATATACACTTCCCTCGCTCGCGACACTCTTTAATGCTCTGTACTCGGCAGGCGGAGTTAATCCTACGGGTTCCATGAGGGAGATAAAGGTATACCGTAACAGTAACGAAGTTGCTTCGCTTGATGTGTATGATTTTCTGATCAACGGGAAGTACGAGAGTAACCTGCGGCTTGAAGACAATGATATGGTCATTGTAAAACCCTACAATGCCCTGGTAGCGGTAACAGGCAGGGTTAAAAGGAACCGGGTGTATGAAATGACTTCCGGGGAGACGCTCGAAGACCTTATCAGGTATGCAGGAGGTTTCACGGGGGACGCTTATACTGATAATTTGCAGGTAAAGCGCAAATCGGGACGTATGCTGGAGATATTTACCGTAAATGGAAGTACCATGTCATCATTTAATCTGAAGGATGGAGATACTGTTTTTGTTGACAGGATAATCAACGAGTACTTGAACCGTCTGGTAATAAAAGGGGCTGTCATGAGGCCGGGTGAATACCAGTTGACAGCAGAAACTGAAACTCTTTCCGGATTAATCAGGAAGGCTGAAGGGTTCAAGGGTAATGAATTTGCGTCAAGAGGACAGATAACCCGTCGGAAGCCGGATTACACCTATGAAGTCATTCCTTTTGATGTAAAGGCCATCTCAGGCGGAGGCTCCGATATAAAGCTAAACAGCAATGATGAAGTCTTCATCCCAACAATTTTTGACATGAGGGAGGAGTATTATGTAGTTGTCAGGGGTGAGGTAAACAAACCCGACACACTGAAGTATCTGGATGCCATGACTGTTGAGGATGTGATATTGCAGGGTGGAGGGTTAAAGGAGTCGGCGTCGCTTGCACGTCTTGAGCTTGCCCGCAGGATTAAGGATCCCTCGTCATTGAAATACAGTGAGAAGACAGCTGAAATATTTACATTCAATATCTCGCAGAATCTGGAATTAAAGCCTGAAGCTTCACGGTTTCTTGTGAAGCCATTTGATGAGATCACTGTACGTGTTTCGCCCGGTTATCAGGCCCAGGCATCGGTCTCGGTTGAGGGGGAAGTGCTTTTCCCGGGCCGGTACGTTATGGCTACTTCCGGAGAGCGGTTGTCCGACCTTGTAAGAAAGGCCGGCGGATTAAATCCGATTGCGCATATCAGGGGAGCTTCACTTAAGAGAGCCCTGAGTGAGGAGGAGCACAATAAGATACAATCGCTTTTACGGATGGCAAAATTGGGCGATGGAAATGATTCTATCTCTCTGGAGTCATTGAGTTTCCTTGAATATTATCCTATTGGTATTGATCTGGCAGCTGCGATCGCCACTCCGGGTGGCAATGATGATGTTGTTCTTATGCCGGGTGATAAGCTCGTCGTTCCCAAGTATAATGCAGTTGTAAAAGTATCGGGAGCAGTATTGTATCCGAATGCGGTGACATTCGATAAGGGAAGAGGCCTGAGAAACTATCTTTCACAGAGTGGAGGTTATAAAAACGGGGCACGAAGGAGACCTTATGTCGTTTATATGAATGGCAAGGTAGCTTCGACGAAGAAGTTTCTTTTCTTGCACGATTATCCCAGAATTGAGCCTGGCTGCGAGATTGTCGTTCCAATGAAGGTTCCAAGATCGGGGGCAACAGGATTGGCAGAGATAATGGGAATTTCCTCAACGTCAGTTTCAATGGCATCGGTAGTGGCGATGTTGTTAAATGCGTTGAAATTGTAATTTAAGAGAATACTAAATGGATAATCAAGATATGAAACGTGAAGATTCTGAGATTGATCTTCTTGAAGTTGTAAGGCAGCTTTGGTCGAAAAAATGGTATGTTCTCAAGGTAACAGGTATTGCAATGGTTGTTGGTCTGGTAGTCGCCTTCAGTATCCCTCGTGAATACACATGCACGGTAAAAATGGCATCAGAAGGAGCAAAATCAAGTATTTCGGGAAATATGTCAGGGTTGGCAGCCATTGCAGGAATAAATATAGGAGCGGGAAATACAGATGGACTAAACCTCATCTTTATCCGGATGTAGTTCAAAGTGTTCCTTTTATGATGGAATTGATAAATATAAAATTCTTTGAGAAAGAACTTGCTTCCGGAAGCACACTTTATAATTATCTCGATAAGAAAATCAGGCAGCCCTGGTGGAGCATTATTGTGGGCTCCCCATTCAAATTAATTGATCTGATACGTTATGGAAATAGCAAAGCCGTAGAAGAGAAAATTAATCCATACCAACTTACAAAGAAGCAGGATAAGATATTCGAAAATTGAAGAAAAGGACAAGTATCGCTATTGATAAAAAGACTGGGGTAATAACAGCAGGTATCACGATGCAGAACCCTGTTATTTCGGCCGTTGTGGCTGATTCGCTGATTAAAAAACTTGAGCGATTTGTCATTGATTACCGGACCACCAAGGCACAGCAGGATTTTGATTTTGCTTTGATAATGTTTGCCGATTCGAAACAAAAGTATTTTGACGCCCAACAGAGCTACGCAAGGTATATTGACAATAATAAAAATGTTGTTCTTGAATCTGTCCTTATTGAACAGGAAAGACTTAAGAACGAACAGACTCTGGCCTACAGTCTCTATTCAAATCTTGCCCAGCAGGTTGAAAAGGCAAGGATGAAAGTGCAGGAACAGACTCCATGTGTTACGGTTATTGAACCGGCACGAGTTCCGGCAAAAAAGTCAAATGCAAGCAGGTTGACAATTCTAATAGGTTATTGTTTATTAGGTTTAATTCTCGGAATATTATTTATTATTTATTCTGACCGGTTGCATAAAATAATTGAGTCATTAAGAGAAAAAAAGAAGGCCATTTGAAATCTATTTCTCTAAAATCACACTAAGCCCGCTGATAAGCCTTGTTTTTATTAATAAATATTGTTAAGCGTGATGTCGCATGGAATTTTTTTGCTACGACGTTGCGGATTGCTGCGAATTTGGTGATTTTACCTCTAATCTTGATTACGTTAACAACTCAAGATGTAGGTATTTGGACTATATTTTTAACTATAAACTCTTTTGTGCTAATTTTTGATTTTGGTTTTGGGCAGACTTTTACCCGGAACATAGCTTATATTTTTAGCGGGGCTAAAGAATTAAAGACCGAAGGATTCAATGAAATTGCGGATCCTTCTGAAATAGATATCTCTTTGCTTAAAGGGACTATTAAGGTAATGCGAAAGTATTATTTTTACTCAGCCTTAGCCTTCTTCTCAATTATTATCACAATTGGAAGTATCTATCTGGTCTCACTTTTAAAAGACTATTCAGGTAATAAGGAAATGGTCTATTATTCCGGATTTCTTTATGCTTTGCTGAATGTTTATCAGTTGTATACTCTTTATTATGATTCCTTGCTTCAGGGTAAAGGCATGATCAGAAAAGCCAAACAGATAGTCATAATAGCACAGATCATTCAGCTAATTGTAACCGCTGGTACCCTATTTTATGGTCTTGGATTGTTTTCCCTGGTTATAGGTCAGTTCTCATTTATCGCATTAAACAGATTGTTAGCCAACCGGGCATTCTTTACGCATGATATGAAGTCTATTCTGGGTCAAGCGAATGAAGCTAGTGCTAAAAAGCTTTTCGGAATTTATTTTCCCAACGCGCTTAAAATAGGATTGACTTCACTTGGAGGTTTCATGGTAACAAAATCAGTGGTTTTCATTGGATCCCTGTATATTTCACTTTCCGAGATTGCTTCATTTGGAATCAGCAAACAGGTTGTGGATGTTATCGCCGGAGTTGGTGCAATCTGGTTTTCTACTTTCTATCCAAAGCTAATACAACAAAGAGTTAACAATGGATTCTCCGAATTAAAAAGAACCTACATTGAAAGCAAATTTTTCTTAGTGGCAATTTTTATTTCTGGAAGTATTACCTTATTGATGTATGGTGATTTGGTGCTGAATATAATTGGAAGTAAAACTAGCTTAATAAACCACTATTCTTTAATGGTTTTATTAGTAATTTCTTTCTTAGAAGCCAATCATAGTATGTCCGCAAGTCTGCTAATGACAAAGAATGAAGTACCATTCTTTAAGGCCTCAATATTGTCCGGTATAGGTACAGTCACTATCCTTGTCCTCTATTATGGAGTATTGTCGTTACAAGGTTTCTGGGGCCTTCTGATTGCTCAGGGACTACCACAATTAGTCTATCAGAACTGGAAGTGGCCATTAACAGTTTGTAATGAACTGAATATAAAAAGGGATGATCTCTTACTATGGAGAAAAGCATGATTAATGGTAAGACTCCTCTGATAAGAATTGTGATACTTAATTATCGACAGGCTCATTATACAATACAAGTTGTTGATAATCTCACCTGTCAGGACTATAAGAATGTTGAAGTTATTGTTGTTGACAACAGTTGTCAGGATGTTGAATTCGATTTACTCCGGAGATCCTTACCTGGGTCGGTTTATTTAATCAAGACTGATTCTAATATTGGATATGCAAAAGGAAATAACTTTGGATGCAAACTTGTCACGTCAAAGAGACCGGATTATTTCTTTATTCTGAATAATGACGTAGTTATTAAAGATAATGAATTGATTTCAAAACTTATCGAATCTTTAATCGCGCAATAAACCCGCAAGGATTATTCCAGTATCCCTGTTGTTAATACTGAAATCCACCGGAATACCAGTTGAAAAACAAATTCAGGTAAGAAAAAATATTGCCAGTATTAAAACAAATAATTGCCTACAGTTCATTACTAAATAAGATTATCAGGAAGTGTCTATAGCGAATATATTTACAAGTTTCAAATGCCGTTTATTGGAAAGGAACTGGCAGTTGATACAATAAATGGGGCTGCATTCCTGATTGATGGAAAGTTTTTTAGAGAAATTGGCTTCTTTGATGAAGGAACTTTTTTGTTTAATGAAGAATTAATTCTTGGCAAAACAATCCAGAACAAAGGCTATACTTGTTTATTAAATGGGAATTCAATTGTTAATCATCTTCAGGGGCTGTCTACAAAAAGCAAAAAGGAGTCCTACAATATTAAAATGGAATACGAAAAAATCAGAAGCGAGGTTTATTATCTTAAAAAATACCTTTCAGTTAATAAAGCGCTAAGGGTTATCTTCAGTATTTACAGACGCTTTGAAATATATATTCTATATATATTAAAGAAGTAAATGAACATTGTTAATATTGGCCTTTTAGTACTTTAATATTTATTTAGTACTGTTATGTAACACGTTTTATAAACAAAAGCTGAATCACACAAACATTTTCTCTTTAATATGGTTTTTTGTCTTAGCCGGGGCATTTTTTTCCCCTTTCAAAGAAGTTAAATTAGATGAGTTTACTTTTTATATCTCATTACTTTCCTGGACTTCTTTTTTCTCCTATTTTCTCACTCCCTCTTAGAATCTTAATATTGTGCAAAGACATGAGAAACATTATGATTTACTGAGAATAAAAAATGTATTCGTTGTCATCATTTTCCTATCCCTTGTATCATACATTTATACTCTGGTGTTATATTCATAACAGATTACGGATTTGGCATCATGGGTTAGTATGAGAGTAAACACATTTATGATGATGTTTTGAGCAATAACATATTTTTTACTCTTTTCGCAAGGAACCATGCACATCATTTATTCCTATCTCATTCTATCTCTTTAAAAAAGAGGCAATTAAAAAGATAACTTTATATTTAGTTATAATCTATGGGCTTGTTACCAGTGCAATATACTTTACCAGGGCTCCAATACTGGAGTTCATTATTATTTGTGTTATCTCGTACATCTACACTTTTGATATTAATGTAACGAAAAAGTTCCTTAGCAATCTTGGCATCATCATTATCCTATTTATTTCAGTTTTTGTGTTATCACAAAGCCTCCTCAAAGGTTCTTTTGACAATAGTATAAATGACACTAAGATATACTTTCTGTCAGGGATTAATGATTTACAACTAATTATTAAGGGTGATTATCCGTTGTCGTTTTTAATGATTCAAGATTTTATTCATTTGATTTTCTCAATTATATCCTGGAAAAGTTACAAATAATTGACACCTATCCCTCTTTAGTGCATGGATATTCCCCTTTATTGAAAGCAATGTATATACATATCTTGACTCGTTCATTTTGGATTTTGGAATTGCAGGTTCCCTTATTGGATCAGCAGTGATTGGAACAATTGGTAAAGGCTTATTTCAGCCTTGTTAGGGAAAGGCTCTGTTTAGGATTATAGTTTATTCAATCTTACCTGATTATTCGGTTATGATATTTATGAATAATGAGTTTATTCGTTTCTCCTTTTTATTATTACTGATTAAAGCACTTATTGTGGAATATTATATATAAGTAGAACTACGTTAAAAACTATTTTAGGGTGAAATTAACCGGAACTAATCAAGGTACTGATTAATTGAGACCTCTATGTTCATGAGATTTGTAAAATTATGGGGTGGCTTTGGTAATCAGATGTTTCAATATGCATTTGGAATGTACCTTGAACAGCAGAAGAAATGAGCCAATTGGTTATTACCGATTGATGCCGGGGAGCAGAACGTCGCTTGGCTTGATGAAGTTCAAAGTAAACCTCTGGATACCAGGCCAAGTTGAAATTAAGAAGCACTTTATATTCACAGGTGAGGGATACTTTACAGAGCTGAAAGGAAAATGCTGAAGTTATTTCCAGGGACTTAATACAGACATCTTTATTGAACCCGGTCCGGAAATATATACCTGTTATACCTGAGTATCAAGTAATTCTATTCGATGGTTATTGGCAATCCTATAAGTATATTCAACCTGTTGAACAAAAACTTAGAGATCAGTTCGTTTTTAGAAGATATTCCCCATGGTGCATGAAAACACCCTGAAAGATATTGAAGGGAGCAATAGTATCTCACCTTCATATAAGGAGAGGTGATTATCTGTCAGGAAGAATGAAAAGGATGTATGATACTTGTTCAAAGGAATATTATTCAAGGGCAATTGAAATCTCTAGCAAAAGCTCTACCGATTGGAAGGTTTTTGTTTTTTTCAGACGATATTAAATGGTCAGCTGAATTCCTCAATCTAAAGAAGGACAGAGTTGTGTATGTGGACAGCAGGGAGTACCCTGACCCACAGTGCATGGATTTATACCTGATGTCCAAATGTAAGAATAATATTATTGCTAACAGCACTTTTAGCTGGTGGGCTGCATGGCTGAATTCTAATCCGGATAAAATTGTTATAGCTCCCTAAAATGGTATAGGGGGAAATTGAATGATTTTACGAACGATTTGATACCTGATAAATGGATCAGAGTTTGAAAGTAACAATAGGAATTCCTTTTTATAATGCTGAAAAATACCTAGCTCCAGCAATCAGATCCGTATTCAATCAGTCTTTTAAAGATTTTGAGCTGATCTTCTCCAACGATGGTTCTTATGACAATTCTTTTAAAATCGCTTCTTCTTTTTCAGATCCAAGGATAATACTTATAAGAGATAATCAGAACAGAGGATTGTCTTTCCGACTAAATGAACAGTTGAAAATCGCAAAAGGTAATTATTTTGCAAGGATGGATGCTGATGAATATGAGTCTCCTGTTCCCTCTACGGATTGAAAAGCAACTGCAAGTGATCCAAAAAGGTGGTGCAGATTTAGTTGGTTCTCAGGCAGTTGTTATTGAACATAATAATAAAATTCTGGGATTAAGGAAAACCTCAATTCCTGAGAACTTGAATTATATTTTCAGGGCAACTCCTTTTATTCATCCGACTGTGATGGGAAGAATTGAATGGTTTAGGAAATATTTTTATTCTGAAAACCTGTGTGGATATGAGGACCTAGATTTATGGTTACGAAGTTTCAGAGAATCCTCTTTTGAACTTCTCAATGAACCATTGTTGTTTTACCGTGATCCGCTAGATATGAGATTAAGCACATATCTTTTCCGATTACATCAGGCACGGAAAGCTTATAGCCTATATGACCAAACTTTTTTACCTGACAACTACAAAAACAGATTGATTATTTTCTCCTGTATAAAAGCCTTAGCGTACAGTGTAGCATCGGTGACCGGATTTAAAAAATATATTGTATCTCTCCGGAATGACCCTTTAAAAAAAGAAGAGGAAGAATTTTTCCGGGTCATTCTTAACAACCAGCTTTAGGTATTCAGTAAATACAAAATTTCTGTCAAATGAAAAAAATCCTTGCATGTTGTAAACGTGTTTTTTGTCGTTCCTTACTTTCTGGGAGGTCAATTCCGCTACCTTGACAGGGAGAAATATGAACAACACCTTATCTGCAGCCCTTCCCCTTTACTTCATGATTATGCTAAAAAAATGAAAATAAAATATAAGGAGGTTGGAATTCTGAAATCAATTAGCCCTGTCAATGACATAATAGCAATTTTCAAAGTATGCAATTATATCAGGAAATATAGACCTGATGTCGTTGTTGGTCACACCCCTAAAGGAGCCCTTATTGCGATGATATCTGCCTGGCTGATGCGAGTGCCTAAGGCGGATTTATTTTCGTCATGGATTAGTGTATGAAACTATGAACGGAGTAAAGAGACGAATTTTGATCATTGCCGATAAATTGACATCCAATTGCTCTCATCAGGTAGTTTGCGTTAGCCCATCTTTATTCAAAAAAAGCCTTGAAGACAGACTCAATTGCAGAGCTAAGCAGCTCGTACTGCGCAAAGGAACTTGTGGAGGTATTGACACCATAAACAAGTTCAATCCTGATATTATTGATAAAGAGAAGGTGTCGTCATTGAGGAAATCTCTTGGTATAAAAAAAGATACATATGTAGGATATGTAGGCCGGGCTGGTAAGAGATAAAGGAATCCAGGATTTGATCAACGCCTTTGATTTTCTGAGAATGGGTAATAAGAACAAAAAATATATTCTGCTTTTAGTAGGGGGATATGCGAAAAAAGCGGGACGCACTTCCCGACTGGCTGGTTGAAAAAATTATAATGACCGTGATATAATTAATACAGGATTTGTATTTATTGATATTGAAAATTATTATTCTCTAATGGATATGCTTGTACTGCCCTCATTCAGAGAGGGTTTCGGAATGTGCGTTATTGAGGCCTCTGCGATGAAACTGCCTGTACTGACAACTCGTGAGACAGGTTGTGTGGATTCTATAATTGAAGGTATAACTGGAGAATATATTGATCATAATCCGGAAAGTATTAAAGAAGGAATTAAACTTTTTCTTGATAGAAATGTCGCCGATGCTTATGGCAAAAAAGGTCGTGAATTTGTTTGCAAAAATTTTGAAGCCAGACTTTTTACACCGGAACTTGAAAAACTATACGCATGAAGCGGTTTATTTTATTGATTATACTGATACTTTGCCCTGTTTATAAGATATATTCCAACAACAATCCTGATTCTCTTTCCTATAATATTGAAAGTGGAGCTATCATTTCGCCAACTGGCGGCACCCCTTTTTGGTTAGGATCGAATAATTATGGAATTTATGATATTACACCATTAAATGTTTGGCTTAGGACTAATTTGGAAGGGGAAAAAGTAAATAAAAAAAGTATTGATATATTATATGGTATAGATGTAATAGGAAGGTATTCGGATCATAATGATCTGTTTCTTCACCAGGCCTGGTTGGGAATAAAATTTAAATCTCTTACAATTAAAGGAGGAAAGTGGGAAGAAGTATTTGGCAACCAGGATCAAATGCTTAGCAGTGGAGGTCTCGATTTGGTCAGGAAATGCCAGCCCTATTCCTCAGATCTCAGTTGCTATTCCTGAAAGATACCACTGCAATACCATTGACCCATGGTTATGTCGGAAATAAAAGCCGGTATTTCTCATGGATGGCTTGGAGATAATTGGACTGTACGCAATATACTGCTTCACCATAAATATTTATACTTCCAATTTGGAGGTTCTTTTCCTGTAAACCTTAATATAGGCATTAATCATTTCGCCCAGTGGGGTGGTATTTCTTCTAATCCAAATTACGGAACGTTACCTTCCGGTTTTTGTGATTTTCTAAAAGTCTGTTTCGGAAAAGGCGGAAAATCAGCGCGCTTACTGGACTGAATACGATAATGCCACAGGTAATCATATCGGTAGTTATAACCTTGGAGTTGAGACAAAACTTAAAAACCATGAAGTTGATTTTTACTGGCAGACAATATTTGAAGATAGAAGCGGATTGCGTCTGAGAAACATAAAGGATGGATTATGGGGACTAAGTATTTCTTCTGAATCGTGGAAATATGTAACTTCAATTCTAGTAGAATTTATAAATACTACAGATCAAAGTGGCAGACTTCATGAACATTATGAAGACAGCGTTTTGATTTATGACGGAGGGAATGACAACTATTTTGACATTTTATTTACCAGCAGGGTTGGGAAACCAGGGATATGAGCATAGGAACTCCACTGATAACATCACCGATTTTTTGCCATCATCAAACTTTCTTACCCTTTAATAATAAAATTACTGCTCTTCATTTGGGTATCAATGGCATCATCAAAAATTTCAATTACAAAGCCTTATATACCTATTCCAGAAACTATGGTACCAACGCAGTTCCTTTCCCCGAGAGTAAGGACCAGCATTCCATCCTCCTGAAATCAACGATTTCCAATTTTCTCCCCTGGAATATCTCAATGTCCGTTGCAGTGGCAGCAGATGTAGGCGAACTGTTTGAAAACAATGTTGGAATCATGCTTTCCTTCAGGAAAGAAGGCCTGGTGAAACAGAAGTCAAAAAACGATTAACGAACATTCCTGATCCCCATAGATATTTACCTTATTAACCCTGCCTGTAACTTTCAAAATTCCTTGAAAGAATAACTAATCCATGGGTGAAGACTTCCTGAATTCTAACAGGTAAGTCAGATCCAATGAACCTATCATCAATACTTTTAAAATACCACAAATTATGGGACCCATTACCCTGACTCCTTTGATTGAAGTAATCCTTGCATTTTCAGCTGCTCTTTTCATTACATGGTATGACCTTCCCCGAGTGATCAGGATCGCATCCATCCGGAATCTTACTGATACACCGGGAAAACGGAAGGTTCACAATATCGCAATACCTACCCTCGGAGGGATAGGGATCTTTGGAGGCTTTACATTCGGATTCCTTCTGGCAGTCGATGGTCAGCTGCCCGGTGCCGCTTACTTCACCGCAGCCTCAATGATCCTTTTCTTTATAGGGATTGGCGACGACCTTATAAATATCAGTGCACGCACTAAGATCCTTGCAGAGATGTTTGCTGCTTTCATCTTATTCCTCTTTACAGACATGCATTTCACAAATTTCCATGGTTTCCTGGGAATGTCGGACCTGCCCTTCTGGGTTTCGCTGATGATCACAATGTTTGTAGTGGTTGTCATCATCAACTCTCTTAACCTGGTTGATGGTATCGACGGCCTGGCAGCTTCAGTCGGGATAATCGCAAGTACTGTTCTGGGCGGGTGGTTCTGGTTTTCAGGTGACTATGGCTATGCAATCATGGCTTCAGCCCTTCTTGGTTCACTTATTGCCTTTCTAAGATTCAATTTATCGAAAGGCACTAAAAAGATTTTTATGGGCGACACAGGATCGCTTGTAATAGGATTCATTCTGGCAGTAATGACGATCCGGTTCAATGAAATAAATGCTGGCGTAAGTTCATTGCATGATCTCAGGTCCGCTCCGGCTATCTCGATCGCTATACTTATCGTTCCTCTATTCGACACTCTGCGGGTATTTATACTGCGTGCAATTGATGGCCAAAGCCCTTTCAAAGCCGATAACAGGCACATCCATCACCTGATGCTAAGGGCTGGTTTCAGCCACCGGATGTCTACATTGTACATTTCAATTGTTCATCTGCTTATAATTGGACTGGCTTTCTGGCTCGATCATATCGGGATACTAAAGCTTGCAGTTGTTCTGTTATTTGTCTGCGCCTGTCTTACGTTGCTTGTTAAGATTAAGATCCAGATTAAAAACGGCAGAGAGGCTTTGGCAAGGCTGGGTATCAATAAAGTAAAAATTAACTTATTATATCTTGAACGAGCTATAAAAAACAAAGCAGTTTAAGATGGCTTAAACAAGGATTGTTATAATCATCCTGACCAATATTAAAAATCTCTGTAATTAATGGTTACAGAGATTTTTTTTTACATTTCCCCATTCCAATTTGGATTCGGACCCATCATTTTTGCACGGGTTTTGTTCCGCCACTCCAACAATAAGCCATATAACTCTTTGACTTTTTCAGGGTTGGCGCCTGAGATATCATTTGATTCAGAGATATCATTTCTCAGATTATACAACTCCTGTCTGCCTGTTTCAAAATTATCAATAAGTTTGAAATTGCCAAGTCTCACAGCACTGCCAGGGTCTCCTCCCTGATTTGAATAATGTGGGTAGTGCCAGAACAATGGCCTGGGCTCAATCTTTCCTGACTTTAATAAATGAAGAATACTTACTCCATCAGTTTTTATACTATCTGAAACAGTTCCTGTCATTTCAAGAATTGTGGAAAAAAAGTCTACTGTTGTGACAGGAACATTTGTAACTGCCGGCATTTTCATAATGCCGGTAGCCTTTATTATTAATGGCACCCTGATTCCACCTTCATAAAGCCATCCTTTGCCTGCGCGAAGAGGGAGATTTGTTGTGGGAGATCCTTCAGAAGTAGAAAGCCCCCCATTATCAGAAGTAAAGAAGATTATGGTATTTTTTTCAATACCCAGTTCTTTGAGTTTAACCATTAGTTTACCAATGTTTTCATCGACACTTTTTATCATTGCCGCATAAACTGCATTGCTTTGAATGGTTCTTTCTTTAAAATCACCTTCAGGGGCAAGTTTAATCCAGTTTTTTTCGTTAGTAAATGGCTGTTTATCCGCAAGATCCATCGAATCAGCTTTCCCCTGGAAATGTTGCCTTAATTCCTCTTTTCCCTGCATTGGATTATGGACTGCGTAATAGGAAAGATAGACGAAAAATGGTTCATCCTTTTTATCTTCAATAAACTTAATGGCTTCATCTGTCTGACGATCAGTAAGATATTCTCCTTCCGGACCATCTTCCAATCTTGGGTTACCATATGGTGAAAAATAACCGTTTGATCCGTTTCTTCTATTCGGTGACCCTAATCCACAACCTCCCTTATTTAAATCAAAGCCCTGATTTTCAGGCCAGTATTTAGAATCTGCCCCAAGATGCCATTTGCCGGAAATCATTGTTGAATAGCCATTGAGTTTCAATGCCTCGGCAATTGTAGTCTCTTTAAGATCTAACTGAAGATTAAAGGATTGTGCTAATAATCTATCCTCAGGTAAACCGTTTCCCGAAGCTTGTCTGCCTGGGATCCAGTCAGTGACCCCGGTATTAACAGGGTATTTTCCTGTCATAAGTGCAGCTCTGGTTGGTGATGATACAGGACAGGCAGCATAAGCATCTGTGAATCTTATCCCCTCTGATGCAAGCCTGTCGATATTTGGGGTTTCATAGAATTTACTTCCATAGCAACCCAGATCTGTATAACCGTAATCGTCAAGCAGAATAAAGATAACATTCGGTTTCGGTTTCTCTGGCTTAAAAGCCGTCAGAACTCCTGATGCAGTCGCAACTGCAACAAGTCCAAAATTGATAAAGCTATTCTTTCTCATTGAACACTATTGTAATCCGGGCTTAGGCACCATACTCTTTTCGCAACTCGCCTACCGTTTCAAAAATTAAATCAATCCGGTCATCACTGATTTGATCATCCATATTGATACAGCACACTCCTGTTAACTGAGGATTATAGGACTCATGGACTAACTTTATGATTGTTTCTCTTATTTCAGCGTGGGATCGATTGATAATTTCTACCGGGCTTAAACGTATATTGAAAAAAGTATCAGGCAGGTATTCCCTTAATAATTTAACATCTCCCCCCCAACCTAAATCCAGGAAATCAAGGTGTGGTATTTTTGCAAAGCTCTTTGCGTAACGTTGCGGATCATTCCCACAGTAATGAATTCCGAAAGGGCGGTTATGTTTACTCCAATTGATATCGCATTCAAGCAATCCATTTTCATAATCATCAGTTGATATCATCGTGTGGGAACATTCGGAATGAAGAAATACTGGTTTACTAAAATGCCTTACACTCCGATTAACGGAGATTGAGCTGGTTCCGGTTTCTGATTGAACGAAAGCGGTGAATTTATCTATTACATTTGAAATTGTTCTGAAAAAATTTCTGGTTAAATCAGGTTTCAGGATCATATCAGTAAATAGGTCTCCGCTTCGCAAATCTAATGCAATGTTTAATATGCCACTCCAGTTCACATCTCCAACTAAATATCCATACTTTGATTTTAATTGGTGCATCATCTTGCTAAAATTCTTAAACGCTTCCGATCTGAAAGCATCATTACTATTTAGAGATAAATCTTCATGGTTTGCTGGAACTACGAGCGGAGGATGATTTTCAGTGTATTGAACTTTACAACCTATCATTTCAGACAGCAAAAAACCTGAAGCCAGGTGAACAGCTCCTACTTCCGGCCGTTTTTCATTTTTCAGGTTTCCGAGCCCATATTTGCCCCATCGATCATAAAGTGCTTTTTCCATTTTTTGTTCAGTTTCAACACGTTTTAAAGGATGGAAAAAAAATTCACGGTCGAATGTAATACCCAGGTGTTTATTCCACCATTCAGGAGCAAGTACGATATCAACAGGAAGTAAATTTTTGAGCATTAATCTATTTTTAAAAATGCTAATTATCAATTAAATTTTCATTAAGCCACTAAAGCTTGAACTGAGAATAGTAGTAACAATATTACATGCCCCTCAATCAGATTTTTCCAGTTTGTACAAACCGGCTCCATGAGGTTGTAATTGGATGCTGTAAGTTGAATCAAAATAACCCAGATCCTCTCTTTTCCATAAATCTCTTATCCTAACCTTCCCCTGTAATTCAATAGATTTGAAATCAAACCTGACTGTTGAAACAGTATCCTTCAGGTTAAACAATGCAATGTACTTCCCTCCTGAATCAGGATCATCGGCAAACCAGACTGATTCATTTATATTAGTATAGAGGGATTTATTGCCCGTACTGTTCTGATTTACAGCAATAACCTCCTGATTTGTAAGAAATGACAAAGTTGAGTCAGATGAATTTAACAAATCAGCACCAATCATCAATGGTGATCTGGAGATGGCCCATAATGATAACAATGTATAATGTTCAGGCCAGGTAAAATGGGAATTTCTTTCAGGTCCGTGAGGTCTTCCGTCAATTGAAAGTCGTCCGATCGGAAGCATATCTCCGTCAGGCCATGATCCGGCTTTTTGGTAAGGCGCCCATTTTTCAAGGAGTTTAAAGTTGTATTTCAGTTTTTCCCAGTCGTCCCAAAAATCGGATGAAATACGCCACATATTCGCATTCGCTGTTAAGTGGTCAGCCATTTCCAATGGTGCCTCACCTGGAGATAAGCTTAAAACTATAGGTCTGCCGCATTTTCTTATCGCATTCCTTATCAATTCTATCTCTCCTCTATGATAAACCGGGGCAGATATATCATCAACTTTTACAAAGTCAATTCCCCATAAAGCATATAACTCAAATAATGAATCATAGTATTCCTGAGCTCCTGGTTTTGAAGAATCTACTCCGTACATATGATTACACCACTTGCATGTATCATCAATTTGAGCAATATCACGTGCGCTGTACTTCGTACCCTTTACAGGGAGTCTGTTATAATATGCACTCCGGTGAATGCCTCTCATAATATGAATACCAAATTTCATTCCCTTGTCATGAACATAGTCTGCAATAACTTTGAATCCTTTTCCTCCGGCAGCTGAGGGGAATCGTTCAACAGCGGGAAGCAATCGTCCATATTCATCAATTGTTGTCGGATCATATGGCATTCCGTCGGATGCATACCTGATATTGGGATGCCCGTAACGCATCTTTGGATTTTTCCAGTCACCCGGGCTGGGGTGCCACCAGATATAATCGATAACTGCATAATTCCAGCCATACTGCAACAGATTATTAGCCATGAAATCCACAGTCTTTCTAAACTGATCTTCATTTATGCGGCAATCAAAAGCATCAAAGCTGTTCCAACCCATAGGAGGTTTCTGAGCGACCTGGATTGAAGAAGATTCTTCAGATCTCCCTTTATTACCATTATTATTTGTGCAACCAGATAATAACAGTAAGAGTAGAATAAAATAAAAAATCTTGTCGGTGTTCATAGACTAGAAATTGATTTTGAAATAAATAAAATTAATTTGATTTATGCTTATGGGGGTTTTTATTACCTCTTGTTCCAGGTTAAAATAATAGTTATGATAAAATTCTTCCAATTCGCAGGTATAAATGTGCTGCTGATATTGCCGGCAATTTTCATAGGCTGCACTTCTGCCAAAATTAATAAAGCTCAATCAGAAACTGTCTCAGCGGGTGATTCATCAATGCTGACCAGTAAATTGCCCCGCCATCCGCGATTAATCTTTCCCTCTGGTCAGGAATCGAATATACTAAATTCAGCTGAAAAAAATGCTCTTCTTGCTGATTTGATAAAGGCGCTCAGGTCGGAAGCTGATAAAGCTATTAAACTCCCTTTACAGATCTATACTTCTGACGGTAACATGCTTCATGTCAGCAGGGACCAGATTGCCAGGGTTCTGACACTTTCAATGGCTTACAGGTTATTCAGGGATGACAAGTATGCAGCAAGAACTGAGGCAGAACTCTTAAATGTTTGCGGATTTGTCAATTGGAGCCCCAGCCATTTTCTGGATGATGCAGAAATGACAACAGCAGTGGCAATTGAAATCGGGTCCGAATCATACAGTCTCCCTGATTTTTGGGATTATAAACCCGGAGGAGTGCGATGGAACTATTTCAGGAATACAAACGAGGCTCACTCTACAATTTCCTGGTCGGACGCTCACCTATTCATTCCCTAAATAATGTTAAATAACTGCTGACGAAAGACTGAACGTCTGATATTTTTTATAAATATGCATAAAAATAGTTATGGAAGAGAAGAAGAACAATTTTAGGCGCAACTTAAATTTACCAGCTTTAATATTCAGTTCAGTTGTATTCATTATCCTCTTGACTGCCTGCCAGCAAAAGACTGAATATTATACATACAGCGATTTCCCGGAAGTCCACAAAACAGACGTCCATTTACACATAAACTCCACGGATCCGGTTTACATGGAGCTCTCATCCAGATATAATTTCAGAGTTGTCTCTCCAAATGTTGATTCCAGGATTCCATTGGATGAGCAGCTCAATACTGCCAGCTCCCTCGCTAAAGCCTGGCCTGGCCGGTTTGCCTTTCTTGGAACATTTTCTGCCGACAGTTTTGAAACCGCAGATTTTGCACGAAATACTATTGCACAGATAAACAAGTGTATGCAGGCCGGAGCTTCCGGAATTAAGATTTGGAAAAATATAGGAATGATCATTAAGGATAAGAAGGGCAATTATGTGATGGTTGATAATCCAGTTTTTGATCCTGTTTTCAAATTCCTTGAGGAAAATAAGATCCCTGTAATGGGTCACCTGGGAGAACCGAAAAATTGCTGGCTTCCATTGAAAGAAATGACCGACACTTCAAATGTCAGGTATTACAGGGCCAATCCTCAATATCATATGTATTTGCACGTTGAAGCGCCATCATATGAAGATCAGATCGATGCCAGGGATAACCTGTTGAAAAAACATCCTGGGCTGGACTTCACAGGTGCACACCTGGCAAGCCTTGAATGGAGCGTTGACGAGATAGCAAAACGCCTGGAGATGTTCCCGAATCTTAAAATTGATATGTCGGCCAGAGTTGCTCACCTTCAGTATCAATCCATTGCAGACAGGGATCGGGTTCGTAATTTTATGATCAAATACCAGGACAGGATCTTATATGGGACCGATATTACTATCAGTGCAAATGAATCTGACCCAGATGCCAGATCTCAAGTCCTTCTGGAAAGGTGGAGATCAAACTGGATTTACCTGGCAACAGATTCAACACAGAAAATCAGAAATATAGCAGGGGATGTTAACGGGTTAAAGCTTCCCAGCGAGGTTATAGACAAGATATATAATAAAAATGCAGACTTTTTCTTCAACGGCTTTAAACATTAGCAGGCAACTGTCAGGATCTGTTGCAGTAATCTTACGTTTAATTCATGGGATGATCCGGATTTCATTCCTGACTGTTTTTATGAGCGTACTCATTCTGATTTTGAGCCATTGCACCAATGTTAAGGTTGTGGATACGTCTGAGCAGGATATTCAGGCATTCGCACATATCAATGACGGTTCGGAAATCAGAAACTTAATTGATCTGAACGGCCAATGGAAATTCAAAGCAACAGATGAAACAGAATGGATGGATGCAGTGGTCCCCGGAACTGTTCAGGAGGACCTTATCAGGGTGGGCCGTTTAAAGGATCCATACTACCGGGACCAGGAATTTGAGGCTCAGTGGGTGGAGAAAAAAGTATGGGAATATAAACGGACATTTTTGGTGGATGAATCATTCCTTGAGAAGGATAAAATATTGCTTGAATGCAGGGGACTTGATGATATCTGTGACGTGTACCTGAACGACGTACTGATAGCCAGTACACAAAACATGTTTATTGAAAATGAATTCGATGTAAAGAAGAATCTTCAAAAAGGGACAAATACGTTGCGTACTGTTTTCCATTCTGTTCTTGAGCGGAATAAGAAGCAGCTGGATTCCGACCCGAGAGTTACCTGGGGAAGTGGAAATGCATTAACAACCGATGCTTTGAAGGGTCTGATTTATTATTCCCGCAAGGAAGCCTCTGATTTTGGATGGGACTGGGGTATACGTCTGCTTTCGTGTGGTATTTGGAAACCCGTCAGGCTTGTTGGATATGACATGGGCAGGATTACTCAATTAGGTGTGAGGCAGGATCTCTCTGATCCAGAGGAAGCCATTTTATTTGCAGAAGCTGAGGTTGAGACTTACCGTACCGGAAATTTCAGCGTTGATTTCGAAGTGAGATTTAAGGATTCAATAATTGCGATCTCCGGTCAGCCAGTTATAAATGATAAGGCTGATGTCATTTTAAGGATCCCGGATCCAAAACTATGGTGGCCAAATGGCTGGGGAGACCAGCCTCTTTATACAGTTAAGGCTGTCTTGAAAAATGATGATAAGAGTGTTCATGAGCGACATATCAGAACAGGTTTGCGGACAGTCGAAATTGACCGCAAAAAGGATGAACGCGGAGAGACATTTGGCATAAGGGTTAACGGCAATTTGTTATTCTGCAAGGGGGCTAACTGGATTCCGGCAGATGCAATGCCTGGCCGGCTGACCGAAAAACGTTACAAACATTTGCTCCAGTCCTGCATTGACGCAAATATGAATATGATACGCCTGTGGGGAGGAGGTTTATACGAGCCTGATGTATTTTATGATTTCTGTGATGAGCACGGACTCCTCATATGGCATGATTTTATGTTCGCATCCGGTCCGTACCTTGCAGATGAACCTTATCTTGAGAATGTAAGATCCGAAATAAAAAATGTGGTTTTGCGCAGGCGCCATCACCCTTCAATTGCCTTGTGGTGCGGAAATAATGAATCCGAATATAATATGGCAGGAGGCCAGAAGTGGCTATCAAATAACCCCGCAGTGACATGGGAAGAATTTGATAAAATATTTTATGATGTAATTCCGGGCACAGCATCGCTCTTTGATCCTGACAGGCCATACTGGCCGAGCAGCCCGCATAATCCTCTTGACCGTACACAGGAGGGTTCAGACTTTCAGACGGCCTCGGGAACTGCCCACACCTATGAGGTTTGGGGAGGCGAAAAGCAGTTTGATGCATACCTTGAAATGGGAAAATACAGGTTCGTTGCTGAATTTGGATTCCAGTCTTTGCCAAATAAGGAGACAATAAAATATTTTACTCAACCGGAAGACAGGTATTTCCCATCTGCAATTCTTGATCATCACAATTTAACGGGCAGAAAACCTGATCAGAATAAAGGGAATGTCCGCATTATTAAATCTGCTGCAGAGATGTTCCGCATGCCTTCCGGATTGGATAACTGGATCACTGTCTCGCAAATCCTTCAGGGTGAGGGTATGAAAATGGGATGTGAAGCGCTTCGCCGTAATTATCCAGGGTCGACAGGCGCCCTGTACTGGCAGCTTAACGATAATTGGCCAGTGATTTCCTGGAGTAGTATTGATTATTTCGGAAGATGGAAAGCTATTCATTATATGGCAAAACGTTTTTTTAATCCTGTTCTGATAAGTGGTACTGTCAAAAATGGGCTAGTAACGGTTTATGGATCCAATGACCTTCTCCAGGAAAAATCCTGCAAACTGGAATGGGATTTAATACAGTTTGACGGTACTCTAATCAAAAGCGGTAAGAATGATGTCACTCTCCCTGCAGACAGAAGTCTGATATTGAAAACTTTGGATTTCTCCGACGCCATTAACGAAAATCCTGAATTATCTACATATAGGAAAGATAGTTATCGTAAAAGCATAAATGTATTCCTTTCATTAAGATTGGTACAGGGTGACAGCATACTTTCTTCAAATATTGTGACATTCGTTCCTCCTAAATACTGGAACCTGAAAGATCCTGATATAAAATACTCACTTTCTTTAGAGAATGGAAGAAAAAAAATCACGATTTCTGCAGATCGTTTTGCTGCATATGTGGAACTGGGGGTCAATGACAGTTATGCCCAATTTTCTGATAACTACTTCCACCTGATGCCTGGTGAGACGAAAACGGTATATGTTATATTTTCTGAAGTTCCTGATAAAGAATTCAGAAAACGATTTTTTGCTAAAAGTCTTATCGACACATATTCAACTCCCTGAACCTGTGGCCGACTATAAGAATAGCGTTTTTAAGAAGAGTGGTCAATATGACCGGTTTTTCCAATAAATACAAAGAAAATGAAAACAACAAGACGTAATTTTATTGCAACTTCATTAGCAGGAGGATTGGCAACAACAGTAAATGCTTACTCCTGTGTTTCAGAAATAGATAAGGCCCCTGAAAAGCTTATAGAGAAATATACCATTCTTGATGAAATTTTAAAAAGGCCGGTACTTAAAAAAGCTCTGTTCACATCCCCGGTAATAATTGAGACTATCGAACTCTTAAGACTCGGCAGAAGCTTCCTGTGCAGAGTAAGATCAACCGAAAAAGCAGAAGGAATTTCGGTATCCAACGATTTGTATATATCATCCCTCTACCCAATTTTATTAAACAACATCAAACGTAATTTTATAGGCAAGGATGCATTGGATCTGGATGCACTGGTTGATCAGGTTTATCTTAGCAATTACAAAATGTCGGGTCTGGCACTCTGGGTTCCGCTGGCTACACTTGAGTTTGCGATTTTAGATATGCTGGGAAGAATAGCTGGAAAATCTATCGGAGAACTTATCGGGGATATTTATAATAAGAAAATATCAATATATGAGGCCAGCGGTGACCGCGGACACAATGCCAAAGAAACAATTGAGATCATAAAAAAAATGCGTGAAGAAGGGGGTATGAATGCCAAAGCTTTAAAATTTAAAGTGGGGGGAAGAATGAGTAACAACGCTGAGACACCTGCCGGGCGTACTGAGGAATTAATTCCGTTGGTGCGAAAGACATTCGGAGATGATATGATCATTTATGCAGATTCAAATGGATCCTATACTCAGGATGAAGCTATAAGAATAGGCAGAATAATGGAGGAGTATAAGCTTGACTTTTTCGAAGAACCTGTTCCTTACGACTGGTATGTGGAAACAAAAGAGGTAGCAGATGCTTTACAAAGAATACCAGTTGCAGGAGGGGAGCAGGAGCCTAGTCTTCATAATTTCCGCTGGCTTATAGCAAATGATGCCCTTCAGATAGTACAGCCCGATATGTTTTATTTCGGTGGGATGATAAGATCGATGAGAGTCGCCCGAATGGCAAACGAATTCAACATACAATGTACACCACATATGTCAGGTTCGGGATTAGGATATCTCTATATGTTGCATTTTGTTTCTGCAATACCAAATGCAGGACCCTTTCATGAATTTAAGGGTTTTAATAATGAACTGCCTTCTGTATGTAAGACATCCTCCCTTGCTGGCGATAACGGTGTGATTACTGTTCCGACAGGACCCGGATCAGGTGTTGAAATAGATCCTGATTATATTGCAAAGTACTCAATTGTAGAATTATAAATAAGGTTTCAGGGAGCTGGCGAACCAGGTAGCATCCGGACCCTGAGCCGGAATACCATATATTATAATTTATTACAAAGCTTCCTGGATTAATGCCGGAGTATCCTTTCTTTGTCTTTGGATAACCGGATTAGCTGGATTAAGCTTGCCTTTGAATTCATCATCGCCAGGAATATAGAAATACAATTTACCATCCCTATCGCTTTCACCGCAAAAAACTGTTCCATCCGGACCTATTGTCATTGCATCGAACTGATAGGATCTTTTAGAATAATATGGACTCCTGTCTACTGCAAAGTTTCCCAATTCACGGAAACCCTCCTGCCCGGAAATATCATAACTGTGTAATTTGCAGAAGCGTTCAATTTCCCCGGTAATCATATAGATTTTATTATCAATTCCCATCTTCATTGCCCTCATCCTCCTCATCACCCTGGGCTTCCCCAATACAATAACTTTTTCCTGATCAAATTCAAGTTCGACGAGATATCCGTCATGCGTGGATGCAAATACCCTGCCTGAGAGCTGATCTCTTATAATCTGCTCAATAACGGGATAATCCCATGATTTCATGCTTTCCCAATATTCTCCCGGTAATCGCATCCATGTGAGTTCGAGTTTGTCTGTTTTTGGATCGTATTTTAAAAGGAAACCGTTGTCTCCTGAAGTATATACTTCTCCTGTTGCCGGATCACAATACAGGTCCCTGGGTACAGATCTCCAGTTCCTCTCAGGCCCGCCATATACTTTGTGAGTCATGATATCCCCATATTTTTTAGTTGTTCGGGTTTTCACATCAAAAATAAAAAAGATTGCATCGGGATAAGAGAGTCCATAAATCGCGGTTTTCCCGGGATTAAATGTCATTGCATAAACACTATTATTGGCAACCGGAATGCCAAGGTCAACCAGTGGTGTAGAATCATCGTTGGTATATCTCTGTATATCACCCGTTTTTGTATCATACTTGTAGATATGGCCTCCAGGGTAAGATTCATAAGGAGTTTTAATATCCTTCCATAATTGCTTTTCAATCCCTTCAGTTTCTACAGGAAAATCTTTGGTAAATTTCAATGGTGCAAACATATTTAAACCGGTCCCGATATATATTTCTTCTTTGCTACCTTCCAGCATACAATGATACACTCCCGTTTCATTGCCAATTTTACCCAATGGCCTCACCTTATTAATGAACTTGTTATAAAAGAATAGATAAGATTGTGTTTTCCCGCTTGTTGCACCATAGATAAAGCCGTTGGAATGAGTTATTAATGCAGTTATCCGGGAATTATCTGCAGGTATAAGATTCTGGGTAGGATAACCTAAATCGCGATAATCCATCCGATGTGTATCAAAATGGGGATTAATCCACTGTTGGGCACTGGCTGAGTAAAAAGTTAATACAATACCCAGTAATATGCCATATTTCTTAATTGCTGATTTTATCATTTAAAACTGTATTATTTGATATTATTGTTTCGAAAAAGGATCATAACATCCCAATCCCATGGCATTGCGGAATCCACCATTGATCTTCAGTGCCTCATCTGTTTGTTCAAATGATCCCACAAACCAGATCCTGCCATCTTTATCTGTTTCAGCGGCTCCCATCCCGCCGGCATATGAGCCATCGGTTGGCTGCAATATGCCAAGGTCTTCTCTTTTTCCTGTTATTAAATCATATGTAATCATATATGCACTTGAGCGAGCCTCTTTTATTGGATCACCGGATTTTTTGCGTATCATTGCCGATATCAGTATTTACAAGTCCATAATCAAAATCTCCAGCAGTTACAGGCAGGTAGTAGATTTTTCTGTCTTTCTGATTGATTGTCATTGCCAATGTAGCATGAGGGATATCAAAAAAACGACCATCACGATAAAAAGGAGCACACATCAGTGTCAAAGGAGTTATTTCTCCTTCCAGTCCTTTATTTACATCGTACCTGAATAACAGATTGCTTCCACCAATAATGCCGTATGCAACCTTGTCCACAGGATCCCATTCGATATATCTCCATTGAGCCCGGCGGTCGAGCATTGGATTGGCCATTGACCGGGAATCAAGGGTAACAGGCAGTCTTAAAAACTCAAGATTAAAGATCCTGTCTTTTGCAACATCATATTTCCATATCCTGCCCGGAGGGTAACTGCCATAAACATTCCCGGATTCATCAATGAAAATAGTACGGCAAATATCCCAGTCATCAACTCTGCCCATATCTTCCGTATAATCCTCGTCGATAAAATAGCGGGATAAATGCCCTATTTCATCTAATCCGTAGATGATTCTGCGCTTTTTATCCATTGTCTGACCGGTTAATCCCCAGAAACTGTTAATCTTACTCAATGGTTCAACTTTTCCTGTTTCCATATTAATCCTGAACCAGCGTGGGCCATTATAACTATCAGCATCAATTGCCGGAGGGCCATTATCTTCACAGAATGAGCCAAAATATACATAACCATCCAATTCCTGCATTCTTACATGTATTTTGCCGTTTGTCCATATCCCTCTTCCTCTTTCATCAAGCAGGATTGTAAGGTTAGCCAGATGCTTCATCGTATTGGTAGTGATGTCAAATTCATAGACATTAGCAGCATCAGCATGGGTGCAGAGTCCGATATAGATTTTATTATTTGAGGCTATATACATAGCACTCCATAGATTAGCATCATTATCTGTTTTACTAAAAATATAGTGTTTGACCGGAATAGTCTTCAATTTGTTAAGTTCATCATTACTCTTGCGCATTTATTTTTAGTGTGATCAAACAGACAATTATGGCTAAAAATAAGGTATTAAAGAATCGATTTTTCATAAGTCATTGATATTAAACAATCTAATTGACAAGAAACAATATTTAAAATAATTAGTCTGCTTTTAGTTTTAATGAAATGTTATCAATGTATATATCCATCGGACCGGAATAAATTCCTGTTCCTGTCAAAGTAATTCTTAAGCCAAGGGCATCTTTTGAAACGGTTCCAATTGATTTAACGTGCAGCCATTTCCCATTAATATCACCTGGATTAAGTTTCAGATCTTCTATCGATGTTTCGGATACCATCCAGTGAACATTATAATCCCTGATTTCGGTCAAAAATAACTGTGGTGGATCCTGCCTGACCTCACCGGTTTCGGTTCCCCTGTCCCACCAGCTTTGAAGGTTACGGTCCTTAATAAAAACATCCATCGAAATTTCTATGGGTTTCCCACGTAACAGACTACAAAAATAGGGATCAATATTCTGGAATATCCAGCTTCTGGTTTCTCTTGTTCTCCTGGATGCCATCCATGCAGAATCTACAGGAATCTTTCCCTCTTCCTGCATCTTCAGCTGAGCTAAATCAGCCGGGAAATAACTTGGCGCATCAACATAGGCTTTAGTTAAATTAAAATGGACAGAATTTTTTCCACCCTTTCCAGTTTCATTTGTCAATGAAATCACTTCCTTTTCACCATCCGGCATAGGAGGCTGCTCTTTATTCCAGTACTCAGGAAAGTCCGATTTCCCCGAATCTTCAAAACTGCCATTTCTTACCAGATTAGCATTTCTGAATTTATTTTCAAGGTATTCTGCGGCTACAGGATCTACAGTTTTTGAAAAAGAATTTCCAAAATGTGCAACCCACACTTCAGCCGTATTATGAGGATTTATCGAAATGGAGTGATACCTGCGTTGCATTCTGTCCATCGAATTCTTACCAACTATGCTCCAGGTTTTTCCTGAATCAGTGGTCCGGTAAATTCCATAGTATTGTACTACAGTATACATTATTTCCGGAGCAACCGGATTTATACAGATCCCTATCGCTTGTCCCTGCCCATGGATCTTATCGGCAGGACTTTCAAAAATCAGTTCCCAATTAATTCCTCCATCCACACTCCGGTAAACTCCACCTCTTGACCAATCACTTTTATTAGTATTATTTTGCAATAAATAATCTTCTGTCCAGGCAGTTGCATAAACTATTTTTTCATTAAATGGATGAATCGCAATATCCTGAACGTTAGGAATTTCACGTGTGGAGTTGCATTTAGTCCATGTCTCTCCGCGATCCTCTGTTTTTAAGATACCTCCATACATTCCCGGAGTCAGAGATGGATATACATCCGGTCCATTTGAAATTGGCCTTATCCCTTTGGATCCCCCAACCCCGCAGTACAATACATTCGGTGAAGAATTTGAAATCTCCAGATCCATTATCCTGGTATTACCTTTAAATAATTCAGGGGGAGTTACCAGCCTGAAATGATTTCCATCATCAGAACTTTTATAAATGCCATTCCCGTAACTGGCAACATAAACGGTACGTCCACGAACCGGCGAGGACGGATCTATCACAATTGATTTGACTATACCATCTTCCAGTCCATCTTCCTGTGATATAGGATCCCAGTTCCAACCGCCATCAACTGATTTTATCACAGTACCTCCGGCTGATGCTCTGTTTTTTGATTCCTTCATCGAGATTGAAGCATAAATTGTTGTTGAACGAAGGGGATCAACAGCAATAGCCTGGCAGGACCCCGAAGAGCTTACCAGCCTGTCACGGAATCCGGCCGCCTGATTTACCTCACCCCTGTGAAAAGTAATACAGTTAATTATGGTTTCGCCATTATCTTCAGAAAGCATTAATCCGGTATCCGAGAATCCCAGCCACACTATGCCTGGCCTGGTCGGATCAAAAACAGCCCGATATTCTGTAAGTAATGATAAGCCTGTCCCGGTCCACCGATCTTTGTGCATTTCTTTTGTTCCATAATGTAGCCAGGTATGTCCGCTGTCAAATGTCATTTTATTATAATCCATGTAAACGATATTAGCATCAGCCGGATCAATAAACATTATCATACCCGATACTGCTTCATGTTGCCTGAAGTTCATCGGCCAGTTATAATCTTCATTAAACCGCCGGTGCGTCAAAAGAGTGAACGTTTCACCACCATCTCGGCTACCGTAAACACCTTTGTCCTGTGCTGTGGCAACATATACAATATTAGTATTGCTTTTAGTTGCAACGACTCTTAAGGGATTATTTCCATCAAGCCCTGCCGTAAGCTTTTTCCAGCTTTTTCCTGCATCATTGCTTTTAAATAATCCAACATCAGGAAATGCAGCATAGATAACTGAACCGGAACAAACAGCCACCTGCGTGCAATTACTTTCAGGCAATCCGTTTTTAATAATTTCCCATTTTTTATTAAACCCTGATTTAACATATAACCCGACATTAGTCGGATAATATATAACTCTGTTTTTAAATGAGTTGACAGTTTCTATTTCGAGACAATTCAGATGACGATCCTGCTTAAGGGTTCCCAGGGGCAATCCTTTGCTTACATCTTTCCAGGTATATCCTCCATCCATAGATTGCAGCACACCCATGTTTATATTTGTCCAATACAATATCTTATTGTTATCCGGATCGACAATACCTGATTGTCCCCTGCCTGTACCAAACAATTCATTGTTACATAATTGCTGCCATGTATTTCCTTTATCATTGCTCTTCCAAATCCCTGTATTTTCCTTTACGACACTTATCTGGTTTGCATAGATCACATTCCCATCTTCAGGGTCACCGGCCATCCCATGAACTGTACCAACAACAGGATTGCCAACAGGCAGCCAGGTTGCTGCTTTATCTGTACTTCTTAGTAAGGAAAAATTCATATCCGAGGAAAAGTAAAGATCCCCACTGGCAGGGTGGATATACGCAGTATTCAGCCATCCGGAGCCTCCCGGATCCACAGCTGTCCATATTGTTTCCTGAGCCCTTATGCCAGAAAGCATTATAAAATAAAACAGTAGCTGAAATAATAATCTTCTTCCCATTTTGTTTTCAGATTTTTCAAATTCAGAGAATAATAATTTGAGTATAAGCATCTAACCCTGGCACATTAATTTCAAGCATTTCACCTTTTGAACTGAAAATTAAGTTTTCCGGTATTTTCCCGGGCGAACAGAGTTTGATTTCTTTGACGGTTTTTTCTTTGACAGAAATTCTTATATTATGTATTGGCACAACTCCATTTAATGGAATACTCCCAGTGCCATTCACCATGTGAATTACAAATCCTTCGAGGATTTTAAATCCTGTTATATTAACAGTGGAAGGGGCATCTGTTAACAGCCATTGGGATTTATTATCGGGATAAATTATTTTTTCAAGAATAGTGTGAAGGTCCGGGAAATCCTCCTTCCAGATTATTTCTCCAAGGCTGCCGCCAAAATATACAAATTCTCCCTTCCCCAGCTTTTGAGTAAAAAGAATTGGATTTTTTCCTTCCTCAAGGTTTACAGATTCTTCCGGAAAATTATCAATATCCGGATTTGGGCTATCTGTTAATAATATTTCAGCATTTTTATCTGGTGTAACTTTTCTGAATAATCCTTCATATTTTAAAGTTCCCAAATTATTATCTGCCAGACTCATCAGCTTTTTTTGAGGAATAGCATATTTTGATTCCAGAGCCTCATTGGTCCAGATCCCTCCAATTTTGTTCTTTATCTCCTCCGGGAAAGGGAGAAAAGAGTTTGAAATGTCCGGGTGGTCTATAACAACCAACCTGCCTCCATTTTCAATAAAATCAATAACTATTTTAGTCGTCTTGCTATTAAGAAGCTCAATATCCGGAAGAACCAATACTTTTAATCCTGATATATTCCCGGATGTTATGTTATTACTGTTCAATAACCTGAATAAAATATGCTTATATACAAGTGTGCTATATAAACCATACATCTGATTCCTTAAATCGTCCTCAAAATTTTTAACCTCACCCGTCTCAAGTATTCCCGACGCACTTGGCCAGATTAATCCAACAGGTGCAATCTGCTCTGCATTAGTCATATATTGTTCCTGTTGTTCCATAAATTGAAATATCTCTTTTATCATTGATTTTGTACGGACATCAGGCATATTTGAAAGCAAACCCATTGTTGGTGTTTTTAAACCGGCATTATGAGCCAATGCCTGATAGGCATAAAACTGATATTCCAATACAGGTTTCATTGTTAATTGTGAACCATTATTATTAGTTTTTAGATTTATAATCGGTAATCCCGGAGCATTTGAAGAATGAAGCCAATCTGCGGTAAGACTGACCCACCAGCGAAACCTGTACAGCAAATTCCCTTCCGGTTCACCCGATGTTGACAAAATATTTGTAAAACCTTTTGCCATTAATTCCGGATTATAACCACGACTCAGCGCCCATCCTGCTGTTTCAATACTATTGGTCTCTCCCATAAACAAAATATCATTACTCCTCTTTTCGAGCATTAATGAGTGATATCTCTGCAGCTGCAATGAGAACATTTTTTCCCGCCAGGGCTTGAGTTGTTTACTGTCAGTAGGAATATTGTATTTTTTAATCAGACTCCCGTCATATTCAGTTCCTCTCCAGCCTGCACCATTCAAATGAAAACCATTAAGATCATAATTAGAAAGTAGTTCATTGAAAACTGGTATTGCAAAATCCTCATTCTGATAACCGCCTAAAAGATTCGTTTGATAAAACCGGTCAGAATGATCGTAAGGAGATGATCTGGGTTTTCCACCAGGATCTAAATGAAACCAGTCAGGGTGTTCTCCAAAATATCTTCTTGGAGCATTTGTAAAGTCAAGACGTGCAATAACTTTAATGTTGTTAGCTCCTGCTTCCTTTATTACTTCAGCCAAAAGATCGCGGTTCCCCATTAAAGTGCTCTTTTGCTGAACATTAATTTTCGTGCCATAGAAAGCATATACCGCTCTGGTACTAAAAACAACAGCTTCTGCATGTAGTTCTTTACAATCCGCAATAAACTTTTTCACATCAAAGTCCTTAGACTCAATCTCTTTCATATTTGGATGATAAATCCTCAGAGGATGAGTCTGCCACCAGGGCTTCTGGGCATCCAAAGGATTCTCAATGCTAAAACATGTAAAAGTTAAAAGGATAAAAAGAACACCAGACTTATTAATTATCATTCGTGAAGTGATTGTTAAATCGCATGATAAGTATTTATTTTACTATTTTAGTTCCATATCTTCCTTAATATCGCTATGCGCTTTTTTCATGGCATCTGTAAGTTCCTGATACAGTTCATATTTACCATTCATAAGTCCGCGATTGGCACGGCGGTTGATTGTATCAACATCATGAGTTCTGAACCAGTGAGCACCGATCATAAAATCAAGAGAAGCCAGTTGTTTGATGCAGATTTCATAAGCCTCGCCCCGTTCTTTCTGTGTTCTGAGTACCTGGGGCCAGCTCCAGTCAAGCGGTCTGCCAAGTGAATCATTTCCAAATTCATACAACTTTGAATCTATTGCCGGTAAACTCCATTCACCAATAAGGATGGGGCGGCCAGTACCCTGATGTAATCTTTTCATTACCTCAATCTCTCCTGGATTAAATCCAATTATGTTATTGTCAGGATAAATATTCATACAGACTACATCATACTTCCCCCATAGATCAATATGCCTGTAGAGATGTGGCATTGGATCCAGGTTCAGACGATTGGATATAATGAGATGATTAGGATCAAGTTCCTTCACCAGGTTATACGTAAAGTTTATAAACTCACCTATCATCTGTCTTTCAAAAGCAACAAAATCTATCCAGAGGGGGTCATCCCAGTCTTCAGGTTCTGGTTTATCAGCTACAATGTCATCGAAGGAGGTATATTTATATTCTCTAAAAGGTGATGTCCATGTTTGATTCAACCTTTCAATGGTTTTATATTTTTCCTTAAGCGCTTTTATGAACTCCGCTGATGAGTATTCTGCCCAGATATACCTGTACAGATCATCATAGTCTAGTTCGTTACTTACGAACCAGCCTGTAAACCAGGGTTTGTCCCTGTAAGCCGGAATCATGCTTTGGGCTCTTTCGCGGGCCAGCCTGCGCCATTCGGGATTAAAAGGATCAGGCATAAAATGGATTCCTTTATTCAGCAGATTGCCATTCCTGTCTTTTACACATAAAGCTGAATCAATGCTCACCAGGGTGAGTCTCAACTGTTTTGTCACAGGTAAATAAACCTGTTTGGATTTATATCTCTTCTCGGTTATACCTGCAAAAAGATCCACAGTACCTCCCGAGAAAGCGTTAAATCCACAATCTTCAAGAAATACATTATAAAATTTCTCTGACACATCTTCTAAACTTGCACCATACTGACTTTTAAACCAATCCCTTTGCGTGGCCGGGTTATCAGGACCAGGCGTCGGACAGCGGCCATCTGTGGCAGTCAGCCAGGTTGGATTGCCTTCCGGATCAACATACCACCAGCGGTCATCAGCTTTTTCAACCCTGTAAAAACCGGTAGCTGTAAATTTTCTGGTTCCAGCATTGCCGACCACTGGCGGAATAGTTTGCCTCCTCCACTTTTCAAACATTTCCACATCATTTTTATCAGCTTCCATGAATGAAATGTCATCGAGCCAGATAGTGCCTTTAGTTGTAATTTCAGTAGTAAAATCGATCTGAATATTCAAAGCATCAGTGGGGATCACATCCATTAAAATAAAATACTGTTGCCACTGATCCGAATTGTAAATTTTTTTCCGGTAGGTGACAGAAGGAGTATTCTCACTTTTAATAACTAATTTAGAGAATAATGCCTGAGGATATTCGTCGATTCCCTGAGTTTTGTACCAGAAACTTAAAATATATTTTTTTTGAGGATCAATGGATATCGGTTCTTCTATGCCTATTCCCGGTTGTGAAGTCCATGACCAGATTCTTGAGATTCTGTAAGAAGCATTCCCTGTATGAAAATCAGAATTATCAGTTCCTGATTTAAAATTCAGGTTCTTGCCATTGACTTTACGAATCCATCCTTCAGGTTCTGCGCCTTCGCCGGTTTCGAAACCCGGGTTCCGGATCAGATTTTCCTGTTTCTGGCTGCAAGAAATGCAAATAAAAAGTATAATGATAAGCACGGAAGCGGGAGACGTGTACTTTAAATGTATTTTCATCATGATGTAGTTTTAAATTTAAATGTATGTTTATCAATGATTCACCACTTCAGCTTCATTTCGTTCCTCCTGTCTTTTGCGAGGACAGCAGGATCATCAGAAGCAAGCGAGAGATTCAATACCCTTGACATAGGCAGATTATTACTTTAGTTATGAGCTATATAGACTAATATAAAATAAATCCGGGCTCTTAAATAAACGATAAGGGAACAAGCCTAAATGAACAGAAGTTTGGATGTTATCTCTTAAATAAAATGTAAGCTGCTATAACCAGTTTCTTTATAAAGTCAGAGACAAGCATAGCAACTTACATTTATGAGATTATTTCAAATTGAATTAAATTAATTATAAAGAATACCTGAAATCATTTTAATGTCAACAAATTTTTATTACCATCCCGGATTCTGTTGCATAGGAGACGTCAGGTTGGCATCAATAACGATCTGAGGTATTGGAAACAATGTGTCTCTTTCAGCTATGTTCTGACCTCCGTTAAAATTATGTAACCTGGTCCTTTCAAGCCATTTATGTGTCCGCAGCAAAGTATAGCGACGATGTTCCTCGTTTATTAATTCCCGTGATCTTTCATCAAGAATAAAGTCAATATTTACCTCACCTGCCGTAATCAGTGAGGCATTAGCTCTTTGTCTTAATACATTGATAGTATTAGCGGCCTGATCCGGTTGATTAAGCTTAATTTCAGCTTCAGCTTTAATAAGGTATGTCTCGGCAAGTCTAAGGTATGGTTGATCTTTATTTGAATAGGATGCAGTTGGATTTAACGGATCAGTGTGATCGAATTTTCTTGACCATGGCCAGTCGTAAGTGGGTACAAAACCAGCTTTCCAAACAATGTCATTATCCCAGTGCATCCAGATTGTATCACCATAGGCATAGCCGGCAGGCAATCTGTCAGCACCCCAGGGCGAATTTGCAGCTGCATCATTTAGTATAAAAAATTTCCTTATTATATGATATGATCCCCTTTCGTCCTGGGGTTCATAAAGGTCCATTGCAAATTTTGTGAATGAATAACGGGCCTGGGATCTGCCTCCTCTTTCAACAGTATAGACCAATGGTTTGATCCCGCCAACCTTAAGCTCTCCATATTCACTGCCATGCCAGCGACGCATAATATTACTTCCTCCACCTATAGTTCCGTATCCATATTGCCATACCCAGAGAGCCTCAGTGTTGCCCTGATCTCGGTTTGCATTAACATCAAGAAACATATCGGAAAAAATATTACCTGGTTTTGTTTTATTTGGACCAAACCGTTCAGTAATAAGTTTATACTGAGGAGTATTTATGACCTGGTCTGCCCAGTATAAGGCGCTATCAGGCTTGTTTACAGCAAGATACATTTCAGCAAGGTAATGCTGAGCAGCTCCCCTGGTGATTTTCCCTCTGACACCTGGTTCAACAGGAAGTGATTTCACCGCAAATGAAAGGTCTTTAATTATTTGTTTATTGATTTCAGCTTTTGGAGTCCTTGTCCAATCAGTCCTGATGGTAGAACCCAGTGCCTCCTGAAGGCTGAGAGGTACATCTCCCCACATATACGTAAGATGGCGGTAGGCCCAGGCCCTGATAGCTTTAGCTTCGCCTATTACCCTGGCCTTGTTTTCTTCAGGAGAGAAGCTTCCCCCTGTCCAGTCAACATCGTCATTACTTTCAGCATTATTTATTATGGTGTTAACTGTATTCACTACACGGTAAAGCCAGATAAATTGATTAGCTATATGTATATTCTGGGGACTATTAATATCTTTCCAATAAGTAGAAACATCCGCAAATCTGCCCAGTCTGTTGGCACACATATTGTCTGTTCCTGTTGCGGTCAGTTCGTACCTCAGCTGGTTAGGAGTCCCTTGTGCAAATGTGGCATCGTTTGCATCACTTCCTTCCCTCTCCTGTCTGACAAGTGCATACATACCATTCAGACCGGCTTCAAAGCCTGAAAGGGTCGTATAGAGTGATGCCGTTGATATCAGTTGCGGAGGTTTCTCGTCAAGCCATTCTTCAGAGCAACCTGTGATCAGTACAATGACTGTTATCATTGCTATTCTTAATGCGAATTTTATTTTCATAATTGTATATTATTTCAGTTTTTAATTAACAGAAGTTCAAAAGCTTAAGTTTAGACCAAAGACATATTCTTTCTGCAATGGGATATTCCTTTGATCATCAAGCTCCGGGTCCAGACCATTCCATTTTGTGAATGTGGCCAGATTACGTCCCGTGAAGAATACCCTTAACCTGTCTAAACCGACTTTCTGAATCATGCTTTTTGGAAAATCATAAGATAAAGAGACATCTTTGATTCGCACAAAGCTTGCATCCTCGAAATAAATACCTTCTCCTTCTTCTTCTGCATTTATACCGGCCATCCTGGCCGCAAGTTTATTATTCATATAAAAATCATTGGTCGGATTGTCAGGTGTCCACCTGTTCTTATTGATAGTATTACGTCGTACAGATTCATACACATCATCTTTCATATATTCATCGACTTTTGTAACACCAAATACGCCATGTATGAAGATGTCAAGTTTGAAATTTTTATATGAGAATGAGTTGGTCAATCCCCATAAAAGCTTGGGATCCTGTTGTCCTATTATCTGTCTGTCAACACTGGTAAGCAAGGTATCACCATTGACGTCCCTTAATTTTATAAATCCTGGTTGTGAACCCCATACAGCAGCCGTTTCGGCCTCGTCAAGCTGCCAGACTCCATCATAGACATAATCATAATTAACCCTGATAGGGTGACCAATAAACCATTTGTTTGCAACATCGTCAACTTCCTTCCCATTTTCATCAAGCAATCCATATAATGAGAGGATTTTATTCTTATTAGCGGCAAAGTTACCTGACATAGCCCAGGTAAAATTCGGGGTAACAATATTTTTTGAATTTACAGTTAACTCAATTCCCATGTTTTCCGTTTCACCTATATTCTGGGTAACAGATGTAATTCCATGTACAGCCGAAATGGTTCTGTCTAACAGCAGATTAGTGGTGTTTGTCTTATAAAGATTGATATCACCCGAAATCCTGCTCTGGAAAATACCAAAATCCAGACCTATATTGGTAGTTCTGGAAGATTCCCAACCCAGATCATCCATCCCTATTGTGCTTGGAAGATATCCGGGCAGAGTACCACCTGAAGAAATCCAGTCTGCAGATCCCAGCCTGGTAATGGTTTCATAGGCACCGACAGCCTGATTCCCATTCATACCCACTGAGGCTCTTATTTTCAGCTCATTAAAGATATCCTTCAACGGGAAAAAATCTTCATTGGCAAGATTCCAGCCCAGGGCAATTGAAGGGAAAAGTCCCCATTTGCTCTTTGCTCCAAATCCAGAATACCCATCCCTTCTGCCGGTCAGCGTTACAAGATATCGACTGTCATAACCGTAGTTTACCCTTAACATCTGAGATATCAGGACAGTTTCATCAAACGAATAATCCGGAACAGAAATCTCGGCTTGTGCAGCAGAATACCATGTAAGGAAATCATGAGGAAATCTTTCAGCGGATTCTGCGTTTGAGGTACTTTTATTTTGCTCAAAACTGTACAATGCGGTTGCAAAAATTGAGTGCTTCCCGAATGCTTTATTATAAGTCAGAATATTTTCAAGTACAGTATTGTTATAAAGGGTACGATCAGTTTCTGAACTTCCGCGACTTTCAAATCCATCTTTTCCGGAAGCCATACTCTTGTAGGTAGCTTCATCACGGAGCTTAATTCTTATACCTGAATTAAGACGGTAACTTAGTCCTTTTATAAAAGGGAAATCAATGATGCCATAATTATTGGTCATAACCTGATATGATTTATCAACATTGTCCCACAAGGTAGACTGAAGAGGATTTTCAAAATAATGATCTTCAGGCCATGGATAAATTGTCAGATTACCATATTCATCGTATGGCCTTGTAAGAGGATTCATTCTGGTCGAACCAGAATCCTTATCAGGAGCTATGCCGCTGGCATCGTCGAACGATAATTGAGTACGGGTTCCTATTTTTAGCCAATTATTTACTTTTGAGTCAATATTAATCCGGTTTGTAATACGTTTATAATCATCGCCAAGCATAATACCCTGAATATCAAGAAGACCTCCGGTAATATAATATGTGGTATTCTGAAAACCTCCTGAAAGGGAAAGATTATGTTCCTGACTATGGCCCGGTCGGGTAGCAAGTTTAAACCAGTCAACCCACTCACCCGCTTCATAAACTTCCTTCTCAGTATCAGTCATATAACCCGGATCTCTTTCCATTTTAAAATTATAGAACTCTTCACCATTCATAATATCAGGAAGATTGACAAATTTCATTACTGAATATTTTCCGTCATAAGATATCACCGGGGCACCTGTAACACCTTCTTTGGATGTTATAAGAATTACACCATTGGCGCCACGTGATCCATATATTGCAGCAGCTGAAGCATCTTTGAGGATTTCGATAGACTTAACATCATTAGGATTGATATCTCTGAGTTCCCCTCCGTAAGGTATTCCGTCAACTACAATTAAAGGATCATTACTGGCCTTTATTGAGTTTCGTCCCCTTATCATCATAGCTTCCTCAGGTGAGGCCCCCGCTGAGGATGTCTGGATCATCACCCCCGGAATAGATCCCTGAATAGCCTGGGCAATATTAAGGTTGGGGGCCGTCTCCAGCCTGTCTTTCGGTACCGAAGCAACAGTACCTGTTATGTCACTTTTCTTCTGGGTGCCGTATCCCACAACTATAACCTCGTCAAGAGTGCTGACATCAACAGATAACCCAACATCAACCCTGGTCCTTCGGGAAATCATTATTTCCTGGGTTTTGTAACCAATAAAGGAAAATACAAGAATTGCATCAGGATCGGATACATTCAGAGTGTAGTTTCCATTAATATCAGAACTTACTCCGGTTGTAGTTCCTTTAACGACAATACTTACGCCGGGTAGTATTTCCCCTGTTGATGTATCAGTAACTTTGCCGCTGACAGTAAGTTGCTGCTGGTCATCATTAAAAGATAAATCATTTGGAGTATTACCGGGTAATTTGTAATCAGACCCTGCTGCTGAAAGATTAACCGTAAATACCAGCGTCAGAATCATTGTCATCTTTATGCATAAGGGAATTTTGTTCCGTTCCCTTAACAAAGAATTAAATAGAATAGTTTTTTTCATGTTTCTAAAATAGGTTTGGTTCAAAAAAATCATTGTTTAAATATTACATATCATTGCTTTAGCAAGGAAAGCTATAATCTGTATTCCCATTTTGCGGTTACACAGAATCACTTCAGGCACATTATTTCTAAGAATATTTAAGGTTCAGGTTGATATTGCTTAAAACTAGGAATAATTATTTAATAGCGTTTCGCAACTATTAATCTTTTACGTTTATTTAACTATCAGACTTTTCACACAAAAACCTGCGAAATATTTATCGGGAACTATCAGAAGAAATGACATACTTTTATCTTACAGTCACTTTCCCATATGGGATAATTACTTGTTTGTATTCCGAACTGTTATAGCCATGGTTGGTCACAACTACCGTAAGGTCAAATTCTCCTGCATTTGGATACTTGTAAGAGACATACCATCCTCCGTTAGTCTGAGTTCCTTTGTACCCTCTGGCACCCACCAGCCCGTAGTCACTGTAACAATCGCTGCTTTTGATCACTTGATGATTGAACATATCCAGTGAATCGATGGTGGTACCTTTCTTTTTTATAGTAGTTCTGATACCGCCTGGCCAGACAGTGCAAATTTCAGCATTTGTTTCAACAACAAATTTCATTGTTCTCCCATTCATCGCTTCAGTAATAAGCGAGTCTTTATTGTCAATGTCAGCCATATACATTTTAACTGACGTTACTGATGGGTATTCAATGGCATCCTCTTTCAGACATGAAAAAATGAAAAAAGGAACGGTTAACATAAGGACAAGTGAAAATTTTATATTTTTCATGTTGTTTATTTTTAATTTAATATTTTTAGTACCCTTCATTCTGACTTAAAGTCGGATCTTTTTCGATTTCAACTACCGGAACCGGCAATAATAATTGATAGAGTTCTATTGGGCCAACGCGGTTTATCTGATTGTCATAATCAATTTTAGTCAATAAAGCATAGCTTATTTTTTCAACCGCTTTACCGGTTCTGACCAGATCAAAATAACGATGTCCTTCGAAAGCCAGTTCCATTCTGCGTTCATGCAGAATGACATCAATATCAAGAGCATCAGGATCTGTTAATTCGGGAACTCCTGCTCTCGTGCGAACCTGGTTGATATAAGTCAAAGCTTCGCTTTTTTGATCCAGGAGCATCAATGCTTCGGCATACATAAGCAGCGCATCGGCATAGCGGGTTATAGGATAATTATAATCACATCCTGCAACAACCGCATATTTTGCGACATCTGCGGGAGCAGGAGTTAATTTCCTTGCCCAGGGCTGCAGTGGTGGACTTGCGGCCGGAACTTTTCCGGAATCAACAGTAGAAGTATATCTTATTGTTTCACCATTGTTCACAAATTCCCGCATCAGGTTATGTTCAATTGCTACTTGTTGGGTATATTTTTTAGCACATAATATTACTCCGATGTCAGGGCACATCCATCTGAAAAAATCACTCGCTTGTCCTGCAGCTGCATTATAATTTACTTCGAAAACAGATTCCGCATTAAATTTATTGGCAGGCAGGAAAAAATTCTGGAAGTTTGAAAAAAGTGAATAATTCCCTCCAGATTTATCGATAACAAGTTTTTTAAGAGTTTCAGCTGCTTTTGCCGGATTATTCATTGTAAGATAAACCTTCCCCAGAATCGTTAAAGCAGCCCCTGATGTAGCACGAGCCTCTTCACCCTTAAGTGCAATATCGCCTTTTTTATAGCAATTGGAGATTGCAAATTCAAGATCAGGAATAATGACACTGGTATAAATATCATCCACCGGAGCACGCCCGATTCCGAATGCTTCGTTCGGATCATCAAAAGGAGCAGTTACTTTAGGAACATCACCATAAAGACGTACCAAATTAAAATACGATAATGCACGAAGAAAGCAAACCTCTCCCCGATAGGCTTTTATTAAAACATCTTCGGCGGCATTTTTAGCCTGATATTTGTCGATTGCAGCAATCATGTTATTGCAATTCACAACCATTTTAAACCCACTGACCCACAGTGGCGTATTTGAATCACTGTTGGTTTTTATGAAAAGATGATAAACATTAGTCCAGTGCAGATCTTTAAGGTCATCAGACATTAACTCGACAGTAAGAGGCAAATGAGAAGAATTTGTACCATAAATATTTTGCAATTTTTGATAACATCCTACCAGGCCACTTTTTATCTCTTTTGCATTAGTAAAGTAGGTTCCGGTTGAAAGATTATCTTCAGGTTGCCTGTCAACAAAGTTTTCAGAACAGCTAAAAAACATGGTTGTCACAGCCAACAGTGTATAATATTTTTTCATAATGATTTTATAATTAATTTTTAATCAGATAGTTAAATTGATGCCTAAACTAATCGTCCTTGACAATGGATATGCACCACGGTCAAGTCCTTGCGAAGTCGCGTCATCTCCTTTGGAATTGATTTCAGGATTGTATCCGGGGAATTTGGTAAATAACCATGCATTTTGGATATTCATATAAATACGGGCATTCCCCAGTCTCATTTTCTGAAGAGTTAATTTGGGCAATGTGTATCCTAATGTAACAAATTGAATATTCGTGTAAGATCCTTTGAATACAAGTGCTCCGGAAACATCAGACTTATCATATGATTTTCTGGTCGGGCATGCATATTTTCCATCTGTCCTGTCATGGTGTCCAGTAATTGTCAAAATAAAAGTATGTAACGTTCGTCTGGCCATTGCCTTGCGCCGTAGTTCCATAATTTGTCATATTAATATCACCCCCCTGAGTTCCATTCATTTGAACCGTCAGGTCAAAACCTTTGTATTCGAAATTGTTTGTCATTCCCCAGGTAAAATCCGGGAAAGCAGAACCATATAACTGTGTAGTCGCTGAGATCAAGTATCCCGTCACCATTTACATCGGCTATTTTTGGCGTACCCGGATTCGAACGGGTTATCCATTTTGCAGTGGTTGCACCGAAAATAGGGTGAGTCTTTACATCCTCCCAATCATCAAAAGCGCCAAGATCAACGGGCCCAAACAGACAGGCTAACGGTCTGTTTTCAGTAGTGTAAGTGCCATCACCGTTTAACGGGCTCGTAATATCGAGTACACGGTTGCGATAATAATAAAGATTGAAGTTGGTGGTCCATTTCAATTGATGCGTCAGATTATGTGTGGTTAATGCCCATTCAAATCCGCGGTTACGCATCTTTGCAATGTTTGTCAGGTATGAATTAAACCCGGTAATGACAGGCAATGGCTTATTATAGAGCAAATCCTGGGTCAGCCTGTAGAAATAATCAACACTAAGGCTGATCCTGTTGTTCAGGAACTGTACATCAGTAGCAATGCTCCAGTCTGTATTGGTTTCCCAGCCAAGTGCTGAATTTGCAACTTTATTTGTCTCATAGGCAGCAGATACTGCAGAAGTGCTACCTAAAACATAATTCAGTGTACCTAAAGTGCTTATGGCGTTATAATTTCCAATACCTGAATTACCTGTTTTGCCCCAGCCTCCACGAATTTTCCAATCGTTGATAAATTGTTTCAAAGGAGTAAAGAAGGATTCGTCCGAAATACGCCAGGCGAAAGACACTGACGGAAATATCCCCCATTTATGTTCTTTTCCGAATTTAGAAGAGGCGTCTCTTCGTACACTGCTTGTAAAATAATACTTTCCGGCATAATTATACATAAGGCGGCCAAAAGATCCTATCAGGGATTCGCTTGAAAGGGAGGTACTTGCATCACTTTGAGCATTCAAAATCGTAATGGCTTGATTTAAAGTGGGGATTTGATCTACAGGAAAGTCATACTTCAATATATAAGATGTTTTATATTTTGCTTCCTCTGCTGAATAACCTGCCATTGCTGTAAGATTGTGTCTCCCGAATGTATTTTGATAAGTTAAAACGTTTTGCAGGTTCCAATAAAAACGGGAAGTGATTGTGTTGCTTCCGGTTGTTCTGTCAGTGGCAGTATTCCTTGTTGCGGCAGTACTGGGTGAATAGGTATTCCTTTCCCAGTAACGGAATTCATTGTGCAATTCCGATCTGAAAGTCAGTTTATCCGTGATTCTAATTTCTCCGAACAGGGTAGTCAGATTTCTGGCCGTTTGCCTTTTATCAGTTTTTAGAAACACATGATATGGATTTATTAAAGCTGTAAGATTCCAGTTCTGATAACTATTCAAATTAATCGCCCCAAGGAGATAAGGTGTTCCATCCTGATTAAACACAGGAAGAATCGGAGGCGCAAATATGGGAACCGTTAATGGATTTGTCAGATTACCCTGTGCTCCCGTACCATCAGAAAGAGTAGTGTTAAGTACACTTAAATTTTCAAAGGAAGGTGTCAGATTTAATCCCACTTTAATTCTCTTGTTTATATTGGCATCAATTTTGGCATGGAAAGAAAATCGATCGTATCCGGTGGTAGGAACTATTCCTTTTTGATCAAAGTATCCGCCGGAAATCATGTATAAAATATTTTCAGTGCCCCCTGTTACTGAAAGTTGAACATCATTTACTCTGCCGGTCCTTGTAGTTGCATCCTGCCAGTCGGTATCATAAGGACTTTTGGAGATACTGTCAACTGTTGTGATCCAACGATAGTGAAGGGAGCCGGGGTCAAGCATTGCAGTTTTATGTTGAGAGTATTGTTTCCAGTTTGCAATCCTGAGCTCGGGTGGATCATTCCAATGCCAGACCGGGGCCTCAGGGTTATCTGTACCAAGATTTGGATCTTCAACCAGATAAGCGGCTCGACGGGCATCTTCAAAATATTGTAAATAGTCCCTTTTATTTAACACATCTACTTTATTAATCATACTTTGAAATCCTGTATTTACATTTACAGAAATAGAAGGCTTTCCCGGTTTTACCGCTCCTGGTCGTAATAAGAATGACGCCATTAGAAGCCTGTGTCCCGTATATTGCGCTTGAAGAGGCATCTTTAAGGACTTCGATTGATTCAATATCTGACGGGTTAATGGAATTAAGCGGATTTTCATATTTATCGAACCCGTCTTTCAACGGAAAGCCATCAATTACAAAGAGCGGACTGGTAGCTGCATTAATAGAACCAACCCCACGGATACTAATCTGCGAACCACCTCCAGGCGCAGCATTAGTAGTGGTAATTCTTACTCCTGCCATGTTCCCGGAAATTGCCTGTGCAAAATTGGATACTGGTTTATCTTTAAGATTTTCAGAAGAAAGTGAAGATATAGCCGTTGAAACATCTCTCTTTTTCATTGTCCCATATCCGATCACAACAACCTCGTCCAGTCCAATTGCCGACTCAACCAGGGTTACGTTGATCTGCGTCAATGCACCAATAATGATATCCTGGGATTTCATTCCGATAAATGAAAATGTCAGGCTCCTGGCTCCCTGGGGAATTTCAATGGTGTAATTACCGGATAAATCGGTCATCGTACCCAAAACCGTCCCGGTGACAACAACGTTCGCACCAACAACAGGTGCACCATTAATGTCGGTGACAGCACCGGTAATCTTTTGTTGTTGTAACAATTCACCCGGAGCTATTATAATCAGATTATTAGCCATGATTTTATACATAAACCCTGATCCTTCCAGTGTCTGACTCAGGATTTTGTTAAAGGGCTTATCTGTTTCATCCAGATTTACCAGGATGTTTTCAATAGCATCATCCCTGTACAGAAATTTATATAGCGTTTGATGCTCTATTGAACTAAACAATTCTTTGATACTTGCATCTTTCAACTTAACGCTAACCCTTTCTGACTGGGAATACCCGGTGGCAGCAAAGCTTACAAAGTTGATGAGCAAAAGAAAAGTGGAAAGTTTCATGATGATTAGTAGTTTAGGCAGGTAAATAATTCGGTTACCATGTAATGGAATTCGGACCTTTTTCATAAATTTGCTATGTTAAATGGTTAGTTTAATTTCGATTCGACAGATCATTTATCATGGCGGAGGATGCTGTAATCATCTTTCGCCTTTTGTTTCTACACTTCTATCCCATAGGCAATTAATTTTATTAGTTGGAGATCTTTAATTTTTTGTGATAGTTATAATATTTTGTTTAATCATGTACTTAAACGGAGTGACAGTAACCAGGGCATTCAAAACCTGCTCCAGTGTTTCCTTATCAAATTTTCCGGTAAACCTGGCTGAATAGAGCTCCTGATATTTAACTTCTATCTTAACATTGTACCAGCGTTCTATTTTAATCACCAGATTACCAAAAGGCTCGTTATCAAATATTAACTTGTCCTCTTTCCAGGAAACTGTTTGTTCAATCTTTGATGGCGGTTGAAGGTTAACTGCCCTGAGAGTTACCGGTTTAAATACAGGGCTGGTTGCGATTGTTTCATAAGTCAGAAAATCATTTTCGGACTTCACAAATACGGCCTTTTGATTCGGCTTTAGAACAATTGGCCGACCTTTTTCAGTTTTATCAGAGCTGGCATAGATTTCAACTTCTCCTGTAACAACTGTTGCTTCTTCAATATTCTCCTCGGGATAGGCTTTTATATTAAATGTTGTACCTAAAACCTTTACTTTTATTCCGGACGTGACTGCATAAAATGGTCTTGAAGAATCTTTGGAAATGCTAAAAAATCCCTCACCGGTTAAGAATACAGATCGACTTCCTGAAGTAAAATCTGAAGTTGAGTATTTTAGGCTCGATCCGGAATTAAGGGTAACAACTGAGCCATCCGGAAGAATAATGCGGGATTTTGATCCCAAAGGTACTTCCATCTTCTGGATCTGATCTGCAACCGGAGAGGTTGCCGTTTCATTCCAAAAATATTCATGGACCAGCCAGAATAGCCCGAAGGCTAAAATTAAAACAGCCGCATAGCGCATTATTGATTTAATATAATCTGTAAATGGGCTCTTCCTCCGGATTTCCTTTAACTGCATAGTATTATCATTTGAAGTGCCAATTTTCCTGATAATCTGATTATATAAAGAGTAAGAATTTATATCATCTTCAAATTTTTCTTCACTGTCCCATACGCTTTGATAATATTCTGATATTTCTCCCCCGGGTTCTTTGTCCTTTAAATAATTCAATAAAAAAGCCATCTCTTCATTTGTGATGGTCCCAAGTCTGAATTTCTCAGTTAACTTCTTAATTAGCATATTATTTCCCATAACTACATAGTATTGTATCGGAGTCAGATTTTCCGTGACAAAAAATTAAAAAAAATTTGCAATCCAATAAATTGAATAATATAATTTACTGTAAAAGCCTGACCTTAGCAGCAATATAACCTTGATCATGAATCCGGAATAAATGAATGATCAGGATCTATAATAGGCTTTGTATTTATTACGGATAAATTCCAGTGCCCTTCTGATCTGAGTGTCAACCGTATTCTCGGTAATATCCAGCTGATCGGCAATCTGCCGGTAAGTTAGCCCTGTAAACCTGTTTAATTTAAAAATCTCTCTTTGCCGGTCCGGAAGTCTATCAATTACAGATTCCAGAAAGGAAGCTAACTCACTGTACAATACATCGTCCTTTGTTGTATTATTAAAATCAGATGAATTAAGGATAAGATGGTCGAAAGCGCCTTTTTTATAGACCTGCTGTCTGAATTCCTGATATACCATATACCTGGCAATAGTAAAAAGGTAGGAAGAAATGGGTTTATTTTCATCAACCTTCAGGCGTTGCTCCCATAACGCTACAAAAACCTTCTGCACTGTTTCCCGGGCATCTTCCGGTGATTGATACAGGCTAATGCAAAAGTTATAGATACGCTTATGGTATGTCGAAAATATCTTCTCAAAGACTGGTATATTACCCTTTTGTAAATCCAGTATCAATGATTTTTCATCCGGGAGTGACATGGGGTCTTACTGATACAGTAAATTTATTAAAAATTAAGTTATTAGAAAAATTCGAGGACAGACCTCCTCTTACCGGAATCGGGTGATCGTCCGCGCATTCCGGGTTCGCCGGGTGGATGACTTATTAGAGCAGCTGTTAGTTATCAATCGGAGACTGAGGTCGGAAGACAGGATCAGACTGGAATATCAAAATCATTTGTATGACATTCGTAACAGCTTTTTGTGCCAATTAATATTTCATGACTCCAATGGTGATCAGGATATTTGCAAAACGTCGGATTTCACCTGTCGCAATAACAAGACAAGTATCCGCAGATCTTGCTTCCTTGTAGAAATCAAATCGTTTAACTTTTGTCACCGGAGTGCCTTCACTCAGTATATTTAAAAATTCATCATGGATCGCCTGCGGAGTCTCATCAGGAGGAAGCATAACCAGATAAGATTCTATAGGAATAGCATCATTGATGACCTTTAAAACATCTGTAACCGAAAACATTCCCGGAGAGAGGTTCAGAAAAACTTTCTTAGCATTATCTGGAACCCCCGTTGTAAAAGGATAATTCCCATCTGCAATAAGAATCCTTGATCCATGGCCATTACCTCCAAGTGCAGATAAAATTTCAGGATGAAGGAGTTTAGTTTTTAACATAGCTAAGTTTTTAAAGTGATTATAATTTTTATTCAATGGATTTTTGCAATTCCTTATTCCTGACAAGCGGTCCGGTCATGAATAAAAGGATTATCATACCCGTTAGCGCCATTAGTCCGTACCCAATAAAAACAGCATTATAAGCTAATGAATAACTAAATTTAGCTGAAAGATTTTTTACAGCAACCCCCGATAGTGATTGAAATATTGCTCCTCCCAGACCAGACCCGACACTGGCTAAACCCCAGACAGAAGCAGTTGCGCTTAGGGGTACTACGTCTGCCGGAAATGCCAGCATATTAGCGGAGAGTGATGCATATCCGAATCCGGCCAACGCAAGAACTGCCAGAGCAGAAATCGGACCATTGATCATAAAGGGCCCCAGGATTAAGGAAAATGCCATAATTGAACCAAAAATACCAGCACCTATTTTTCTCGCCTTTGGGATAGGGACTCCTTTTTTAATAATAAACTGGGTGAATACTCCTCCGACAATATTGCCAAAATCCGCAATAATGAATGGGAACATGGCAAACCAGCCTATTTTAGCCAAATCCCAATCGTATGTATCAGCAAGATATCTGCCAATCCAAAAAGTGATAAAATACCATACCGGATCAATGAATACTTTTGACAATGTAAGGCTTAAAACAAATTTATTCTTTAATAATTTAACAGGAGGCACGATTCGTGCTTTCGATTCTTTTACCGATCGTTCAGGAGTATAATATGTAAACCAGAATATGGCCAGCCACAGATAACCTAAAATACCAATTACAATGAATGTGATCTGCCATCCAAATGTAGTCCCGAGCCATGAAATAAGAATTGGGGCGATCACCGCTCCGGCAGCAGCACCGCTGTTAAATATTCCTGAAGCAGTCGATCGTTCCTCAGGAGGGAACCATTCACTTGTTAGTTTTATAGCAGCAGGCCAGTTACCAGCCTCGCCAATACCAAGAAGAAAACGGAAAACCCCAAACTGAAATGGAGATCTGGCCAGGGCATGAAGTATACCTGCAGTAGTCCAGAAAGCCATACACAAAGAATACCCGAGCCTTGTACCCAGCTTATCTATGACAAAACCCGAAACAGCATTGGAAAGCAGGTAAGCTATAAAGAAAGCAGTTGCAATATACCCAAATGCATCATCCGGAATTAGATCTCTTAAATAATCGTTGGCTGCCAGATAATTGAATGATAAACGATGCAAGTAATTCAGAATAGTTGCCACCAACGCAAAACTTATCATCAACCATCGCATTTTTAATGGTTTTGTCTGGCTTAAATAAGTTCCGTTATCAGAAGGGTTTACCATTCAATAATTGAGATTGTAAATTCAGGTTTCAGTTCAATGCTTTTAAGATTGATTATTTTCTTAAGCACTATATACTCCACCATTTATATCAATTGTACTGCCTGTGATGAATCCATCATATTCAGATGCAAGGAATACAACTGCTCTTGCGACATCATCAGGCTCACCTGAGCGGCCAAGAGGAATAGAAGCTATAGTCTTTTGCTGCTGATTCCCTTGTAGTGTGAACTTTATGAAAATTTGTTCCTTCAATGAATCCCGGGGCCACAGCATTAACCCTGATATTTCTGGGAGCCAGTTCCTTTGCAAGCGATCTTGTCCAGGTCAATACTGCTCCTTTGCAGGTTGAATAAACTAATGAACCAGGATGTCCGCCAGTACGACCGGCCAATGAAGAAATATTGACAATGCTGGAGCCGGTTTTATTATTCAGATAAGGTAAAATTTCCCTGGTTACGAGCATCATTGTTGTCATATTGATATCGATTACCGTTTTCCAGTAATCAATATCTATATCCTCGACAAAACTTCGTTTAACAAGCGATCCTGAGTTATTTACAAGGATGTCAAAAGATTTCAAAAAATCAGCCCCGTATCTTATACAATCCTTCACATTCTGTTCGTTTGTCAGGTCGGCTTTGAGAATTATTGCTTTCTGATTATTTTCTTCAGCAATTTTTTTAAGCTTCAATATCTCCTCATCAGAATGAAAATAATGCATACAAATATTACATCCTGCTTCAATAAGTCCTTTTGCAACTGAATATCCGATCCCCTGGGATGTTCCGGTTACAAAAGCATTTTTCCCTTTAAGTGATCTCATAATGAATATATTTTAAATCAATCATTTATAGCTAAGAGCTTTGCAATTCCCATTACTGTTTTTGATACTTTAATCTGAATTTCTTTAATTCCTCAATTGTATACTCCGTCTCCTCCCCTTCAGGAATCTGAGTTCGCTGTTCAATTCCCCCGAGCTCCTTCGATACGACTATACGATTGAGTCCCTTTTTGTTTTTTACCATCATAAAATCGTCATACAAGTCGCCTGTCACTGTGAAGGATTTGTAACTAAGTTTATTGCGATTTAAGTTAATATACTGGTAAAGCTGTGTATTTGATGCAACACGGTCGCTTAAGAAACTAGTATTGAGGCCATACATTTTTTGCCCGGCTACTGAAACGATGTACATAGGATGATTTGGGGAATCAGTTCCAGCAGAAGACAGGTACTGACCCCGGCAATATGTGTGATCATGACCTTGTAAGACCAGGTCAACGCCATATTTTTCTAAAATGATTTTAGCCTTGTCGCGGTATCGTTTATTGTCAAGACCCTGCTTACAAGAATAAATCGGGTAATGAGTAAACACAATTGCCCAACGGTTTGGATTTCCGGCAAGAGTCTGGTCCAGCCAGCCAAAAACCATTTCATCATCTTCACTGTTCCCTTCGAATGCAGGAGAATCGAGTGAAACAAATCTTACTCCCTGATAATCTATAAAATAGTTTCGGTTTTTGTATTTGTATGAAGGCCCGTTTGACGGCATGGTGAAAATCTGATTCCAGTGTTTTGAAAAAGTACGTGGATTGTTCTCCTGTTCATCATATTCATGATTCCCGGGTGTTGGAAGACTTGGCAGCATTCCGAAAATCCAGCCTCCGGAATAAAAATATTCTTTCCAGTATTCCTCTGAGCTTACTTTTACCAGGTCACCGGCAAATAACATAAAGTCTGCTTCCGGGAAATTTGTATAAGCCTGCCTTAAAATCCTTGAACCATAGGATTTAATATTGTTCTGTATATCCCCGAAATATAAAAACGAAAAGGGTTCAGCTTTTTCCGAAGATGTCTGGAATTGAAACCATTCGCTCCAGTTGTTGTTATTTCCTACTCTATAGGCATATTTTGTGTCAGGTTTAAGGTTTTCGAAAAAGACAATGTGCCCCATTGCCTGCCGACTGCCATCTTCCCATGGCTCGTATGTTCCGGAAATAGTAATCTTTTTTTGTTCCAATTCTGGAGCTGCATCTGCAATGACAATCTCCCCAAGACTGATTGTATCCTCATAAACTGTTCTCCACGAAACAGCTCGTGAGGTAGCCGGATTTCCGGGTATGGTTAACATTATCCGGTCAGGAAATAATCGATTCCTGTGATTTAATTTGCTTAAAAGTACTTACAAGAAGCAACAGAAGAAATGCTGATTTCCTAATCATAGATATGCCTCAGTTAAGGGTTACTTACCGGTAATAATGAACTATCCTGGATTTATAACCAATGATTAAAAATTATATAATTGATTATTAATGTATTAATTCAATAAATAAACTAAGACTTTGTACAAATTTAAAATTCAATAAAGCGTGAAACCTTATTATTTTATATTTTAACCAGCTCCATATAATGATTTGAATCAGTAAGAATACCTCCGCTTTTCTCATAAAAGTCTTTATTCAGATTGAAGACACCTTTTTGTGTTTTTCTCCACTCTGCATCCTTAAATGGATGGTAGCTTTCCATAACAGCCCAATTCTTATAATTCTGATGCCCGTTTGTTTCAAGCAGTCCGGTACCCAGCCCTGGGAAAGGATCAAGACGTGCTGCCACATTTTTATTCCAGTCGACTAATATAGGGTTAACTGTAAGATCAGCACAAAAACAAGGTACATTTCGCTCCTTAGCAACGTTAGCAATTTTCATGGTCATGCTCATGGTTTTTGCAATGGCTTTTAAGGCAATTGCCTTATAGCCCATTTCAATCCTGGTTATTGCATCTTTATCTGTATGTGCACTTTCATCTGCAGCAAGTCGAACCGGAATATCTTTTACGTCAATATCCGCCTCCTCAGGAAAAGGTTCCTCAATAATAGCTATTTGATCAAAAGCTCCGATTTTCTTCGAATGGTCAATAAGTTTCAGAAGACTTTCCTTGTCCTCATATCGTCCGTTGGCATCAAAATAGTAGGGCAATTTACCAGTTTCAGTATGAGGTGTCCTGAACTTACTAATTGCAGCATGAATTGCTGAAAGTCTTTCTTTGTCTTTTTCAAGCATTTCAGTCTGGGTACCCGGCTGACCTATCTTTATTTTCATGAAGAAATAGCCTGAATCGACAGCCTGTACTATTTCCGAAACCGGAATAGAATAGGCCATAAGTGGTATACTTGCAACAACTTTATTATGTTTTGACAAAGCAGGGCGGTATTTTTGCGGTATCAGATCATCAAAATTTGTAATCCCATTTTCAGCTGCATAAAGCATCCATGCTGCATTGTCAACCCCAACAAGAGCATTAAGTGCAAATGTCTTTCTAAGGTCAGATTTACCTGTAATTTTTTTCCCATATTCATAAACCTCATCAAAAATTGAATCCAATAATTCCACTGGGTCGTTAAATGATCTGCCCTTGATCAGTTGAAGGGAATACTCTGATAATGCGTACATCATGGCATTTCCTCCGCTTTCCGAATGTCCGGCAAAAACCGATGCATCAGACCAGAGAACATTCTGGGTACAAAGTCCCACTTTTTTCAGACCCGAAACTGATTGCAATGCATTTGCAGTTTGCCAAATCTCAGTCATAAAGCCACCTTTGAATCCAAATGGCCGGATCAATGGTTCGCGCTCAAAATCAGATCCGACTGACTGAATTGTAAAAGGTTTTTTTGATATACAACCATATGGCACCGAAATAGCAGCTAAACCTGAAAGTGTACCGGCGCAAGCTACTGATGATGTTTTGATGAATTCTCTTCTTGAAACCATAATTACAGATTATTGTTTGATTGATGATTAATTTATTGTCTGCTTCATGCAAGCAATTTGTGTGCCTTAACGCAGACCTGAAGCACAGCCCAGGCCTGGAACTTCTTTCGAAATAATAATAGTGAGAAGGTGGCCCGGGAATTTGTCTCCCGGTTAAGCCACCTTCTTTTTCCACAATCCTATCCAACCCAACCTAACCTTGTTTAAAATATAGAAGCAAACTAACTGTATAATCCACTAATTCCGTGTTCTTTAAATTTAATCTTCAACCAGTTAAGATCCGTCTTCATAAGTCCTGAAATCTTTTCCCGGCTCATTGTCGGATTTTTGATACCCGATTGAGCGCCGCCAAGATCATATTCATAATGGATCGTAACCGGGCCTGATATTCCAAGTTTCTTATATTCCTCTATGTAAGCATCAAAATCTACCATTCCGTCTCCCAAAGGCACGTTTAGGATTTTCCATTTACCATTTGCTTCTTTGTTCCAGTAGAAATCTTTAATTGCTGTTGTTTTAATCCAGGGTGAAAGAAGTTGCATTCCCAGGGGCCAGGAAACTCCCCCCTCGCATACTGCATGCCGTATATCGTATTGAACTGTGGTAAATTCAGGATCAAATCCTTTCATAAGCATATACAAATCCCAGACAGGGCCCCCTATATTTGTCCCTGAATGATTCTGATAACAACCCGTAATCCTATACTTTCGGTTAATCTTTTCAAGTTTATCCAATGCCTTCCTGTGAGCATGAATATTTTCAATAACAGATCTTGCCGGGTCATACTTCAGATATCCCATCCTGTAATATTTTATTCCCAAATCTGAGGCAGTCCGAATAACCAATTCAGTTTCAGGCGACTCAGTACCTATTATATCAGTAACCATCAATGGGACACTAATTCCTGACTTTTGAAGGGATTTTATAGCTTTTGGCAAGTCGGTTTTTACATTTTCAGGCAGGACATGTCCCCCCTTTCTTACTGATAGCTCAGCGTTTAAAAAGCCTACATTTGCAAGTGTTTCACCAAGTTGATCATAATCAAGAAATTGCAAGCATTTTGTAAATACACTGATAGGATTTTGCAATTTCTTCTGAACCTGATTACCTGCTAAAAGATGAGGAGAAAGAACAACTCCGGCAGTTGCTGCTGAAGTTGTTCTGATAAAATTACGTCGTGACTGGTCCATAATTAATGCTTAATCATGCTAAAGTTTCCATGGTTTCCGGTACTCATAACTCAGCAATTGATTAGCCTTTTCAGAGTTTGTGAATTTCTCGTTCACCTGGTCCCATTCCAGTCTTTGTCCAACTTTCAGTGCAATATTTGCCAGGTGAGCAAAGGAAGTAGAACGATGACCTTCCTCCAAAGGACACAGTGGTGTTTTTCTGGATCTTATACAATCAAGAAAGTTTCGAACCAGTGTACCGGTTGCATATGCATTGCTGCCATCTGTCAGTTCAACGCTTGGAACATTAAATTCTTCCGGCTCAATCATTTCATCCCAATTCTGGAACTGACCTTTCGTTGCAGGTATTATACGGTACCCGTCCTGACTTGCATAAACAGTTCCTTTGGTTCCGCGGAGTTCAATTTCTCCATATGGGAAAAAAGATTTTTCGCCGCTGCTGGCTTCATAAATGCCAAATGAAATAAGCGCTTTGGAGGCAAACTCAAATGTAACCTGCATTGTATCAGGAATATCGCCGTCATGGTCAAGTACATATTTGCCTCCATGAGCGGTTATAGAAACGGGAGCAACTTCTCCCATCATCCATCGGATGGCATCCATATAATGGACCCCCCAATTACCCATCTGGCTTGAATAATCACTCCACCATCTGAACATGTAAGGTGCTATATTATATTGATAAGGTCTGAAAGCACGTGGCCCCAGCCACATGTCCCAGTTAAGATCTTTAGGTGGCTGTTCCGGTTGAAGTTTTCCAATGCCATTGGGATACATATTACTGATACGGGCTGCCCGTGCAACAGATATTTTACCAATCTTTGATATTTCTTTGGAAAGTTTCTGATAAACCTCATTTCCCCTGCGATTGAGACCAACTGCAACAACCCGGTCGCTCGCTTTTTGTGCATTGACCATCGCTCTTCCCTCACTTATTGTGGCAGTTAAGGGTTTTTCACAATAGATATCCTTCCCCGCTTTTATCGCATCAATTGTTTGAATGGCATGCCAGTGATCAGGTGTGGCAATTACAACGGCATCAATACTTTTATCAGCAAGAAGTTTGCGATAGTCATCATAATAAACAGGTGTACTTGAAAATTTTTCACCCATGGCCGGTATCTGACCTGCCCTGTCACTCAGGAACCGCGGATCTACTTTGCTTCGATCCCTTAGCATATAGGGTTTATATGTGTCACAAAATGCAGCTATTTCACAATCAGAATTTTGCATGAACAGCGCCAAAAGTTGTGAACCCCTGTTGCCAATTCCAATAAAACCAACTCTGATTTTGTCGTTAGGACCGATTACCCCTGCGCCCCTTGAGGAACAATAGGTATTTAGTCCTAATGTTAGGCCTGCAGTACCGACAGCAGCGGTTTTAATAAAATTACGTCTTGAACTCTTATTATTTTCCATTTTTTAAAATTTTATTATTTTCTTTTTTTAAAAATATTTTTCAGGGAAGCTAATACCATATTTTTAATAACCGGGATTTTGTCCCAATTCTTTATAGAGGTTCCTTTCTCTCTGATGAATCGGCAGAAGGAGTGCTAACTATTAATAGCCGTCGTTCTGAGTTAAATTCCCGCCACTTATTTCAATTTCATCGAGTGGAATTGGATACAGCGTTTCAAAGGCTTCCATATTTACAGCCAGTGAGAGATATATTGTTCCTGTTTTCCAGTCTGCCAATCTGTTTTCGGTCTGAAGAAAATCCATTGCTTTACCGGTCCTTATAAGATCGAACCATCTTTGATTTTCAAATGCTAATTCGATCCTTCTTTCATTGAGGACTTTATCCCTGAAAACTTCTTTTGTCGGAATGGAAACATTATCATAATTGTTTAGCTGGTTCTCAAATGCTCTCTCACGAATCTTATTAATTTGAATGATAGCTCCTGGTAAATCATTAAGTTCGTTAAGGACTTCAGCGTACATCAGAATAACATCAGCATACCTTAATACCGGCCAGTCAACACCTGAGTCATTCATAAGCTGATTTGCAAGGAATTTACGGTTATATGGGCCATTTACTGTATCATGAGTAACAGGGTTGACTATATATTCCCTCAAAGTGACAGCTTTTCTTGTATCTCCGGGTTGATAAGCTCTGATAAGATCAACTGTCGGATGATTGTGTTCTGAACCAACACCCGGGCATACGTCCGAACCTATTGTTCCCGGGCCGAAATCATTCATGAAGGTATTGCCATCACCTGTCCCGTTACTGTACTGAATTGCAAAAATAATTTCCTTGTTATTCTGATTGCTTACGGAGAACACGTCACTAAAAGAAGGTAAAATCTGATACCCGGCCTGGGTGTCTCCCATAACTTCTTCAAGGAGAGTTTTTGAATCAGCAAATTTCTGTTGTGTCAGGTATACTTTGGCAAGCATGGCTTTTGAGGCTCCCTTAGTTATTCTTCCTATATCATTACCCGTATAAACTGACGGGAGAACCAGTGCTGCATCCTTTAGATCATTCTCAATCAATTGATAAACAGCTGCTACAGGGCTCCTTTTAACTGAATAGGATTCACTTAACTTCAACTCTTTTGTTACTAAAGGGACTTCTCCAAAATAGCGTACCAGATCAAAATAGATATATGCTCTGATAACTTTTGCCTGACCGACTATTAAATCTTTCTGGGATTCAGAAATTTCAGCATTTTCAATTTTCTCTAAAATCACATTTGTCCGGAATATCCCCTTATAAGCAATTTTCCAGAATTTCGAAATTAGTTCATTGGTCTCACTGACACTGAAATTATCCAGATCTTTTTCATATTGATATTTCATTTCAGTGCCATTGTCAGATCTGATCTCATTCATAATAAAATCGATCGAATTCTTTTCTTGTAAGGCATCGTAAGCCGCGATCAATGCATTATTGAAATCTGTAGCTGTCTGATAGTAGTTGGAACTGTTTAGCTCGGAAACAGGTGTTAAGTTGATCAGACCTTCACATGATACAAGAGAAACAGTCATTATAAGTATTGTTAACTTTTTCATAATTCCTTTTTTTTAAAACAGTTAAATCGACTTAAAATCCAAGACTTATACCCATTGTTATTGTCCTGTTCAATGGTTCAGATCCAAAATTTACACCTGGCCTTGTAGCTTCCGATTCATAGTCGGTTAAACCTTCAGGGTTATATGCGTGAAATCCGTCCTTCAAGTGCATATATAAATTCTGAGCAGAGACATAAATTCGTGCACTGTTAAAAATGTTTTTCCCGAAGATATTTTTATCGAGCGTATAACCTAATGTTAAGTTCCTGATACTCCAGTAAGAACCATCTTCAATATAAAAGTCAGTGTCTCTCGGATCAATTCCTTCACGGTTTGAGGGAGTCCATCCATTTCCTGGATCCTCTTCGGAATACCATTGAGTATCTGTAACATAAAGTCTGTTTTCCCGATAATATGAAAGCTCCATATTCCATACATCAAACCCAAAAACCCCATTAACAAGAATTGATAAATCAAAATTCTTATAACTTAAGGTGTTTGTAATTCCAAACTCAAAATCAGGCATATAGCTTCCCAGGATTGTTCTATCGTCCTGGTCAATTATCCCGTCTTTACTTACATCTTCCACTCTTATACTGCCTGGAATTGATCCGGCAAAATGCGGATTAGCATCCAAATCTGCCTGACTTTGCCATACTCCGGTTTGCTTATAGCCATAGAAAAGTCCGATTGGTTGTCCGACTTCCGTAAGGAACCACATTCCTTTTTTTGAAGTTGCCAGTGGTAAACTTGACAGGCCACCCAGGCCTTTTACTTCGTTTATATTTTTCGTATAATTTATTCTGGTATCCCATGATAATGTTCCAACCATGTTTCTTGAATTTAAAGCTAATTCAATGCCCTTGTTACTGACTTTCCCCAGGTTGGTTGTAGTTGAGACAAATCCTGTGATACCCGGGATCGGATTATTCAATAACAGATCAGTTGTTAATCTGTAATACATATCTGTCTCCAGACTTATCCTGTTTTTGAATACCCCCAGGTCGATTCCAAAATTAAATTCTCTGGTTTTTTCCCAGCCTAATTCAGAATTACCAAATGTCCCCTGTGTTGCTCCTCCAATTTTAATTCCATTGCCGCTTCCCAGGGAGTAGTTAAAATTCTGAATTCTTGGGATCTGATCATATAAACCAACAGGGGTTCGTCCCGTCAAACCGTAACTAAGTCTTAATTTCAGATTGCTGAATATATGCTGATTCTCCATAAAACTTTCCTTGTTTATTCTCCATGCAACTGATGCTGCAGGGAATGCGCCCCATTTCCTGTCTTCACCAAATCTTGAACTTCCGTCTTTTCTGTAGGAGAGTGAGAGAAGGTATTTATCGGCAAATCCGTAATTTACTCTTCCAAAAAAGGAAACCAGCCCCCATTCACTCATAAAGGTTGAACCTCCATTAACAATACCGGCATTTAAAGTTTCAATTTTATCATTCGGAATTGAACCGGTTGGTACTGTCATGCTGAGTAGAAAATTCTTATTTTTCTGGAAAGTACTACCAACAATAACATCAACTGAGTGCTGATTAAATGTGTTACTATAACTCAGTATATTTTCATTCAGACTATTCAGATTTTCACCGTAATCAAAATTTGCTTCAGTTTTGGAATCCTTATTAGCAAATGTTGTTACGAAATAAGGATTTTTAACAGTCTGATAATCAATTGCTACAGATGACCTGAATTTCAGGTTTTTAATTATTTCATAATTCAGGAAAATGTTGCCAAATCCGTTGAATCTGTAATACATATCCTTGGTTCCCAGAGATTGTGCAACGGGATTTTTACCTTTAATATAAGGGTTTGTAAAGAAGTCAAGTGTACCTGCGTAGTGCGATCCGTCTTTGGCTATTTCACCGTCCGGCAGATACACAGGAATATAGGGAGGATATTTTGTCATGTCTCCCATTACCGCTGTGGTTCTTCTTTGAACTGAATATGCCGGACTGAAAGTAATTCCCAGATCTAATTTATCACTTATCTTTGCGTCAAGGTTTGTACGTGCAGAATAACGTTTAAATTCCCCGACGATATAAGTACTTTGCTCATCCATGTAATTAGCAGATATATAGTATTTTATCCTTTCCGTGCCTCCGTTGGATGACAATTCATAATTCTGCATGAGGGCATTTTTCAGGAGTTCTTTTTGCCAATCGGTGTCAGCCAGGTTTATATACAAACTATCCGGTCTGTATTGAAGTGGCCTGTCCCATATTGGAATATTTGGATCACCACCTGCCAGCCGCCAGTTAGAATCGCTTACTTTTACAGCATAATCGAATGCCTCTCTTGCATTATGATAATCATCGACAAGATTTGTAGGTGTTCTTAAGCCGATATAGGAGTTTAAATTGAAAGTAGGTTTAAGACCTGTGCCTCTTTTGGTAGTTATTAAGACAACTCCGGCAGCTGCCCTGGACCCATAAATTGCCGCAGATGAAGCATCTTTAAGGACCTCAATCGATTCTATATCTCCGGAGTTAATACTATTCAAATCACCAATTATCGGGACTCCATCAACAACATAAAGAGGATCATTAAGACCTGTTATCGAGCTTGTCCCCCTGATTCTCACAACTGGTGCGTCACCGGGCCTTGTTGAAGTTTGTTTTATGCTTATTCCCGGAAGTTGACCAACTATCGCAAGGTCAGCCCTGCCGACTGCTATCTGGTTAAGATTTTCATTTTTCAGCGTGGCAACTGCAGCTGTTAGCGAACTCTTCTTTACCGATCCATATCCGATAACAACAACCTCATCAAGTCCAACCGAACTTTCCAGCATTGTTATATTAAAAACAGTCTGGTTTCCAATTTCCAAATCCACAGGTGTCATCCCTACAAAAGTGAAAGACAGCGTCTTTGCATTTCCAGGTATGGTCATTGAAAAGACGCCATTATTATCAGTTAAAATCCCAAGGCTCGTTCCTTTGATTACAACTGATACCCCAGGAAGAGCTACCCCTTCCTGATCGACAACTTTCCCTGAAATTTTCTTTTCTTGTTGTTGCGAGTCTTTGTCAGTGAAGACGATCGGAGAAAGGACTATTTGCCGGTCGATTAATTTATGTGTTACTCCGGATCCGTCAAATAACAGGTTCATTATCTTTTCAATTTCCTGATCCTTTACCTGGATATTCACCTTACGCTCTACATCAACAATTTTACTGTTATACAGAAATAGAAATTCGGATTGATTTTCTATCAGTTTCAGTACCTCTTTGATTGGTTGATTAGTACATTCCAGGGTCATTTTGGTACCCTGCGAATATGAGTTAACAGCCAATAACTGAGCTACACTTGTAATTAATAAGATAACTGTTAATCGCATAACTCTGAATGTTTTTTTGACCCAACTTATTTCAGTTGAAAGCCAGTTTTTTTCATTATTAAAATTCATAACTTTGCAATGAGTTAGTTTAATTTAAAATTAACTTAAGACTTTTTCAGTCACACAATTGAAAGGGTTTTGATTTTCAGGGAGGTACGGGAATGCCTCCCTGATTTAATTGTTACCAGTGTCATCGTTTTTTCATAAGCTATTCATTTTTTAGTGATTATTATTTTTAGTCGGGAATAAGAGTTATCGTTTAATTTTTTCTGATCAATAATCTTATAGTTTAAGGGAGCTGAGATTTTAAGGAGTTCCAGTATTTGAATTAATGATTCATTAATAAAGGTGGCGGTATAAACATATTCATTTATATCAGGGTTTTGTAATTCTATGTCCACGTTAAACTTATGGCTGAGTTTTTTTGTAACTTCATAAATTGGGTCATCCCTGAAAATCAGAACGCCATCCTTCCAAAGGGTATATTTTTCAACATCAACCTTATTAATTGAAGTAGTATTCAGGGATTTGTTATACGTGGCTCTTTCACCCGGCTTCATTGAAACTATTGGTTTATTTTCTCCGTTATGACCACTGTACAAACTCACCTGACCTGATTCCAGAATAACCTCAAGTTGTGGATCATCGGCATAGTTGATGACATCGAACTTAGTTCCTTTGACTTCAATGTTTACAGTACCTGCGTTTACAATAAAAGGACGATGCGGATCCCTGGCAATATCGAAGTAAGCTTCTCCTGTTAATTCAACCTGCCGGAGCCTCCCCCGGAAAGAATTTGGGTATTTTAAAACAGAACCAGAATTCAGCCAGATGTGAGATCCATCGGGTAAAATGAAATTTGTTTGAACGCCTGATGGAACCTGGACCGTTTGCGTCATGACCTGACCAATGTTATTATTCAGTTTATCTGTATACTTAAAAGTCAGATAACCTGAGTAGAACATTAAAGGAATAAACAAGACTGCAGCTGCCCTTAAAAGGAATCTGCCTAGTCTCTTCTTAAAAATTTGTGTTCCGGACTTTTCCCCGATATCCGCGTTTATTCGATTATGAAGATCATTTAGTACATCGCTCATCGAATCATTTTCACCGGGATTTTCTGAATATTCGTTCCAGACTTTAAAGGCTTCTGATTTTATTAACTGATCATTGGATGGATCTTCGAGAATTTTCAATAACTCTCTGGCTTCCTCATTTGAACAACTTTCTTTCAGGTATTTATTAAACAGGTCACCAAACCTCTGATCTTCCGGCTTATTATAATTCATCCTTTTTCCTGATTTATTAAAGAAAGGCCAATTAATATATTTTAATACCTTCCTGACAACCAGAGGTTATACGCCATTCATGAGTGTAACCCCCTCTCGGGGTTGGAATATATTATAGAAAAAGGAAAGATAAGAGCAGAATTCCCAGAGGGTCTGTGCCTATTTGACTCTTAATGAATTTGATAGCCAGATTGATATTGTTTTCAACAGTTTTTAAAGAAATACCAAGCTTTTCAGAAATATCTTTATAAGTAAGGTTATTTTCTTTTCTTAAAATAAAAATTTGTTTCCTTCGCGGAGGCAATTTTTCAATAATCTTCTGAACCTGATTGTGTATATCGTCTGACAGGAGAATCTCTTCCTGATTGTAATATTCTGAGGCACTGGTTAAGATGTGTTCACGATATTTTAATTCTTTTAACCTGCCTCTGAATCTGGACATTATATTATTATAGGCAATAGTGAATAACAATGCTTTAAATGACTGGTCAGGATTGATTGATTGGTGCATTTCCCAAATCTTAAGAAAAGTATCCTGAACAATTTCCCTGGAATCTTCCCTGGATTTTAAAATCGAATAAGCAAATTTGAAAATCCTGCTTGAATATAAGCTAAAAAGTCTATCAAAAGAACTGGTTGCACCATCCTTTAATCCTATGACCAGAGCTTTTTCCAAAATTACGTTTGACATTTTTTTAAAGACCCATCAGTCAACAAGAAATTCCAAATACATTTACAGCCAGGTGAAAAACTATCCTGAACTCAAAAGGAGAAGCTCAATTTGGGATATTTTAAGAAATTGATTAAAGGAATTATTTATAAAGTAACTCCTGAAATACTCAATATCTTTAAATATCCTTCTGAAGAGAGATATTTAAGGTTCCTACTAACAGGTTAAAATGTCAGGCTGAGTTGTTCCCCAAACCCGAACTTTGTTTTTTATTTTATCAAATAACATTGTAACAATATTACGCATATTATTTAATATAAACCATTTTAAATTTATTAACATTACATACTTTTAGAAGTAACCCCTAACATCCCTCTTAAAGGTTATTCAGATAAAACAAGAATTTCATCAGACCCTTATGAGTAGTATTTGAGTTTACTTTGAACTCAGAGAATAGATCTCTATAACAGGCAATTTATTTATTCGGGAGGCCTTTGCCTGAGTTTGTCTTGAATGTGAATTGTACCCCGAAAACAGTCAAGCTCAGATCCTGAAAGAAAGTTTAAAAGCACATATCCTGAATATCCCTGATAACAGAGCCAGGTCAGACAATTAAAAGTGAATATGGTTTAAACAGATGAACTTTATCAATACCCCTTTGTTAACCAAAGGAGTTTTAATCAGTAAATTTATTAACGATGAATAAGTTAAAAAGGGTTAGTTACTCTTTGGTGATTTTTATTGGGATTGCATTAATTCTTACGGGTAGCTGTAAAAAGGCTAAAGATTCCACTACTATCAGAGATGTTGATGGTAATGTCTATACCTCTGCAAACATAGGAACACAAACCTGGATGGTTGAAAATTTGAAAACAACCAGGTTAAACAACGGTACTGAAATACCTTTAGTTTCGAATGCTTCAGCATGGGCTGGCTTGTCCACTCCGGGTTATTGCTGGTACAATTATGATGAAGCAGGATACAAAAGTACTTATGGCGCATTATACAACTGGTTGACGGTTAATACTGACAACCTTTGTCCGGAAGGTTGGCATGTGCCTACAGATGCTGAATGGGTCACATTGACAAACTTTCTCGGAGGTGAAGGTGTAGCGGGTGGCAAAATGAGAGGATCAGGTATGATGTCGCATTGGGGTGATAACATGGGAATGACTAATGAAACAGGGTTTACAGCTCTTCCGGGAGGCTTCTGTGGTTCAAATGGTATGTTCAACGGACTCGCCTCTAATGGATATTGGTGGTCGGCTACTGAGGACGATGAAGCTAACGCATGGTACCGTTTTATGACCTCTGATAACACCGCTGTCAACCGTGGCTTTGGCTTAAAGCTTCAGGGTTGTTCAGTACGTTGCGTCAGGAATTAAGGCTTAATAAGCTGTGCCCAATTAATCACAACCAACTTTTAATCGGCACGCAGTTGTGCAGCACCTGCCCATTCGGGTCACGAGGCTCAGCTTTTGATTTACAGCCTGAAATTGAATTAATAATACCTGGAGCATCAAAACCTTACGCTCATCTGAACTTTGAATTGTACCTGATCTTCGATTAACCTGAATCTCCTGTCCGGATCAAAGATTCTTGCAATATTATTATTGTATACAAGATAAATTATATTTCCGGGCCGAATCTGCCAGAAAAACCTACCGTTATACCCGATACGGTTACTGACATCGTCAAACTGGATATAGTTACTTATTCCAAGATCAGGATTTAAATAGAGATTCAATTTTGAGAAATATACATTTTCAGAGAAATTACCATCCGGAAGATTTCCCCGTATCAGATTAGCCCCCATTTGAAGATTTGCATATCCGTCGAGCTTCAAGGTAAGGCCCGTTTCAATGTCTTTATAATGGCCACTGTAAAAGTGCCCGAACATATAACTGAAATCGAATTGTATCTTACGGTATGAAGCAGAATTAAATTCAAATCTGTAATTAGTAAAATTATATGAGCCTTTGCGGAGAATTGTGCCCTCTGCAACTTCAAAGTCTTCAGGGAGGACCTCTTTATTCGGGATGATATTGAATTCGATATGTTCACCGCTTTCCGTCCTGAAATTAACTGGAGCGGTAAAAATCTGACTACTTTCAAGTTCTCCTTTGAGGTTCCAGTAATTAGACATTTGCAACTCAAAAAACCATTGCCTGACCAATTTACCAATTAATCCTTTTTCAGGTCTTGGCATAAAGCTGACATTTGTATTGAGGTTGTGATAGGCTCTTCTTGGGAGGAATCCCACACCAGGATCAATAGAATCACCAATAAAATAATAGCTGGCGCTTCCATCAATAAGGTCATTTGGGTAATCAAGTTTCATCCCATAGGCATTCTTATTACCTCCCCTGGATTCATTCCAGTTATTAATTCCCCATAGGTCAATTGAAAGATTTTTGTCTTGCATGAATCTTGAAGTCTGGTACCTGAAATCAACACCTGCAAGTGTGTTTTTTTCACCGGTGGGACTTCCGTTAGTCAGAATGACCCCGACTTTAGATTCATCAAGAATGTTCTGGGAAATCCGGGCTGCAAACATATTTTGGGATCCAACCGTGCCTGATCTGCCTGTTTGCACATCCAGTGCAGCAATATTTGTATTTTTGATCTTACCGAAAACCTTTCCTCCATAGTTTAATGGAATTACGTTGCCATCAAGAAGGCCTATTCTTCTGCTGAAGAATGGAGCAATTGTCTCTGAAGATGTTCCGCCAAATTCAAATATATCAGATCCTTCAAGGAAAAAGGTTCTCTTCTCAGGGTAGTATAAGGGAAATCTTGTAAGGTTCAGCTTTCGCTCGTCAACTTCCGTTTCAGCAAAATCTGTATTTATTGTGACTGCAGCCATAAAGTTTGGAGTTATGCTTTTATAAACATCAAGTCCACCGTTTATACCTGCCGAGGGTTTAAGTGAATCTGTCTTGCTGTCATTCAGAGATCCTAAACCGTAAGGACGAATCGTGAGTCCCATCCCTTGTTTAATATTGCTCATGCCCTCCAGAAGACCGGCTTCTTTTGGGTTTGAGAAGAAACTGTTCAGATCGATGCCAGTATACCTGATAACTTCCTGTTTCCTGGCAATATACCTTTCAATATTTAATCCCCAGGAGTTAAGGTTTGGATTAAATGAAATTGTCTTAAAAGGAAGTTTAATTTCTGCAGTCCATCCTTTTTCATCTATCCGGCATCCTGCTTCCCATAATCCGTCCCATCCAAGGCTGTAATGTTCACCGCCGGTGAGTCCTTCACTTCTTGCACCCTTAGGATTTATCATGAAAATATAACCTGTTCGATTATCCTGAAAAGGATCAAGGAGTATACTTATCTGGTCCTCAGTTCTTTCTTCAGCATTGTCGTGAACCATCGTGTTTGCGGTAACTTTTGCCGGATCACTGTCATAGCATCTTATGCCAAAATAAAGTCCGATCTGATTATAAACGACTCTTACTTCTGTTTTTTCAGTGGGTTCTGCGCCGGGAGTTGGCTCAACCATTTTAAATCCCGAAAAAGGAATTGCATCCTGCCAGAAGGATTCATCAAGTTTCCCATCAATAACTGCAGTTTGATCAGTCCGGGTTGCCTTTATGGACGGATTTTGAGCAAGTAAAGAATTATTTACAAGAATAAGGGGAATTGCTACGAGAAGGAGTCTCCGCATAAAATTACTTTGGGCAAATATATAATTATAATACGTTTAATATTCCCTTCATGATTTATGTTCATGATGGTGGTGCAGGTCTGGAAAGTGACGCCACCGGCTTTTCCACCTGCCCTCGGATCAGATCCGGGGATTTTCTTATGATGAGGGGAAAGGCTCAAAAATGGCCTTATGTTTCCAATATGCTTCCAATCATAAACAAAAAACCTGTATCGTACTGAGATACAGGCTAATAAATTAGTGTTTTGTAGCCCCACCAGGAATCGAACCTGAATTTAAGGTTTAGGAAACCTCCGTTCTATCCATTGAACTATGGGGCCGGTTGAGATGGTCTGCAAAAGTATATTTTTTTTTTGGCATTGCAAATGGAGGATAAAGAAAGAGGGGTAGTTGATGAAAGAGTGGGAGAGTGGGAGAGGGGGAGAGCGGGGGGCAGGGGGCAGGGAGCAGGGAGCGGGGGGCAGGAGCGAGGGAGCGGAAGGAAACGGTGAGGGGGAGAGGGGGAGAAGGGGAGAGGGGGAGAAAAGGAGAATGGGAGAGGGGGAGAATATGGCATCTTAAGCTATCAGGTGTTAGCAGTCAACAGGAGGCTTTAAGGGTAGGGTGTGAAGGGGGTTGAAAACCAAAGTATCTACATATGATTGATAATCAATAATATACAGAGATTGAAATATACGTATTATAAGACATATTATAAGACGTATTTCTTTTATATTGAGTTAATTACCTTAGGTTACACAGAGGTCCACAGAGGAATTCTCGAGATCCACAGAGGTTAATGGTTTGCCCTGAGCCCTGAGCCCAGCCGTCGCCTCCCTCCGGTCGGCTATGGCTGGCAAAGCCTGCGCTCTGAGCTCTTTCTTCCCCTGCGCCCTGTGCCCCACCTTCGCCTCCCTCCGGTCAGCTTCGGTGGGCAAAGCCTGCGCTCTGAGCTCTTTCTTCCCCTGCGCCCTGTGCCCCACCTTCGCCTCCCTCCGGTCAGCTTCGGTGGGCAAAGCCTGCGCTCTGAGCTCTTTCTTCCCCTGCGCCCAGCCGTCGCTTCCCTCCGGTCGGCTATGGCTGGCAAAGCCTGCGCCCTGTGCTCTGAGCCCTTCCCCTGAGCTCTTCTCTTCCCCTGAGCCCTGAGCTCCCCTGCCCCCCGCCCCAACTCCCAAATTGCCTCTACCTCTTAAAGCCCCCTTTAGGGGGTTGGGGGTGATTTTGTTTAATCCGTAATCTTTCCTAATTTCATACTCTAAATTATAAACGTATGAACTGGATCGACTTTGTAATCATCGTCCTCCTAGTCTTCGGACTCGCAAGGGGATTTACCGACGGATTTGTAAAGGAACTTGCCTCCCTGCTGGCTCTAATACTCGGCATCTGGGGCGCCATCAAATTCTCTGCCTTCACCGCAGCAAAACTTTATGATTACTTCGATATGACAGGAAGATATGTCGGCATTATCGCATTTCTTATCACCTTCATCATTATCGTCATCATAATCCATTTCATCGGCATCGCCGTCGACAGATTTGTCGACACCATATCGCTGGGTTTTTTAAACAGGCTTCTGGGCCTGGTTTTCGGTGTATTCAAGACTGCCCTTATCCTGAGCGTTATTTTTGTTGTTTTCAATGCTATCGATGCAAAACATCACTTTCTCCCGCGAGAAACAATCGCACAATCCAAATTCTATAATCCCATTGCCGACATTGCGCCTATGATCTTTCCGATAATAGGAGAGGGGAACTTTGATAAAAGCTTCGACCGGTTTAAAAAGAAACCTGAAGGCGAATCTATTTAAGCCTCTTTGCTATATTTGCAATTCTCAAAATTTGTGTATATGGGTTTTGTTGATGAACTTAAATGGCGAGGTATGATCCATGATATCATGCCGGGTACTGAGGAGATGCTTGAGAAAGAATCGACTGCAGGGTACATAGGATTTGATCCCACAGCCGATTCATTGCATATCGGACATATGGTCCAGGTGATGCTGCTTGTTCACTTCCAGCGTGCCGGACACATCCCTGTTGCCCTTGTAGGAGGCGCTACAGGCATGATAGGCGATCCTTCAGGGAAATCGGAGGAACGCAACTTCCTCGATGAACCTACCCTCAGAAAGAATGAGGAAGGCCTTAAAAAGCAACTTTCAAAATTCCTCGATTTCACTGCCAGCCGGCAAAACCGGGCAATCATGGTCAATAATTACGACTGGATGAAAAACTACTCATTCCTCGGCTTTATCAGGGATATAGGCAAGCATATTACCGTAAACTATATGATGGCAAAAGACTCTGTGAAAAAGAGGCTTGGACCGGATGCAAAGGAGGGGATGTCGTTCACTGAATTTTCATACCAGCTGGTGCAGGGAACAGATTTCCTGCATCTTTATAATGACCTGGGATGCCGGCTTCAAATGGGGGGTTCGGACCAATGGGGCAACATAGTTACCGGAACCGAGCTCATACGACGGAAAACAGGAGGTGAGGCTTTTGCCCTGACTTGCCCGCTTATAACCAAATCGGACGGATCAAAATTTGGCAAAACCGAATCAGGCAATGTCTGGCTCGACCCCGGGAAAACCACTCCCTATCATTTCTACCAGTTCTGGCTAAACGTATCTGATGAAGACGCTGCCAAATATATTAAGATCTTCACTCTTCTTGGGCGGGACGAAATAGAAAGCCTGATTGCAGAACACAATAAGGCGCCTCATGAACGGCTGCTTCAAAAACGCCTGGCCGGGGAGGTAACTGTTATGGTCCATTCGCACGAAGATTATAATTCTGCTGTTGAGGCTTCCCAGATACTTTTCGGAAGAGGGACTACCGAATCGCTGAAGAAAATGAATGAAAGCACCTTCCTCTCAGTTTTTGAGGGAGTGCCGGTGTTCGACATTAAGCGGGAAATATTGCTGTCAGGTGTGAATGTCACCGATCTTTGTGCAGAACATTCGCAGGTGTTTGCCTCAAGGGGGGAATTACGACGCCTGGTACAGGGAGGCGGACTGAGTATAAATAAGATTAAAATAGATGATCCCGAGGCTGTGATAGGAACCGGATCTTTACTGAATAACAAATATCTGCTTGTTCAAAAGGGGAAAAAGAATTATTACCTTCTGCGTATCGTTTAACTGCTACCTCAACAGGTCGATCGCCAGGATCGAAACATCATCAAACAGATAGGGATTTTTATCAGGAATGCCCAGCCTGACAAGCATTTCGCTTATATTGTCTTCAACATTACCGGTATTTGAAATGTACCTGATGATCTCCTTTGTCAGTATCTCCTTCCCGTCATCCCCCTTGAGATCTGATAGTCCGTCGGTGTAACAGACAAGCTTTGATGTATCGTTTATGTAGATTTTTTCTTCCTTTACAGGCGGTATTTCATCAAGCATCCCGATCCCGACACATAATGAATGCAGATGGATCACCTGACCCGTGACGGTGTTGAACAGGACAGGAGGATTATGTCCGGCGTTCAGATACTCCAGTATTGCGGTTTGATGATTGTAGCGGGCAACAAAGAAAGTAATGAACTTGTCCCCTGCGGCATTTGCATTAATCAGGGTATTTAGTTTCTGAATAAGGTCAGGAAGTTCAATATCCTTTGTAAAGAGCGCCCTGAGGCTTGCCTGGAAATTTGACATCAGGATCGCAGCCGAGATACCTTTCCCTGATACATCCGCTATGCAGAATCCTGTTTTTGTGTCTGAAAGCTCAATACAATCGTAGTAATCACCGCCAACCTCATAATGCGGGTAATAAAAGCCCTTTATAACGAGATTGGTGTTCCCGGGCATGGTTCTGTTATCCGGGATCAGTTTTTGCTGCATCTTTGCTGCCAGTTCAAGCTCCTTCTTAAGGGCTACCTGGTGTAAACTCTCCCCGAACAGCCTGATATTCTCAATAGCCACCAGTATAATGCTGGAGATGGTCTGAATGAAGTTGAGGTGTTTAATTACCGGGCTCACTCCCTCGCCTTCCTCCTCGATATCTCCGATCAGAACAAATGCAAGCGGAACTGAATTATTGTAAACCGGAATTATAATATCGACCGTCTCGATGCCATGATCTGCATTTCGGAAAACAGTCTCCTTATATTTCATCAACTGCTTTTCGACATCGATCTCCGCGAGTTTTTTTGAAAAGCCTCCGTTAAGAAGACATTCCCATTTATCCGATCGCTTAAAGATCAGGATCTTCCCTATGCCGAGGTTGCGGCGAAGGATGGATTCATATTTCGAAAGAAGCTCTTCAGTAGGCAGATTTGCATTGATCGACAGTGTGATGTCGAGCAGGGCATTCAGTTTGAATCTCGATATGCGAAGCCTGTCAATTGAAGCCTTCCTGCCGTTCATTAGTCTATGACTTGGCCCTTTCAATATAGGTCCGGTTCCTTGTATCTACTTTGATCTTATCCCCTTCATTTATAAACAGGGGCACCATTATTGTTCCTCCGGTCTCAATTTTGGCCGGTTTCAGGGTATTCGTTGCTGTATCGCCCCGTAACCCGGGCTCGGAGTAAATCACTTTCATAATTACAAACTGCGGAAGCTCGACCGAGAGTATTGTTTCGGTATCGGCGTGAACCACAACCTCGACATTTTCTCCTTCTTTAAGAAATTCGGGGCTGTCTATAAGTTCTTCCTGAACATGGATCTGTTCATAATTCTCAACATGCATGAAGTAATAACCCATATCATCTTTGTAGAGATACTGATAGGGTCGACGTTCAACCCTCGCCAGGTTGACCTTGGTACCTGATGAAAATGTATTATCAATCACTCTTCCTGTCTTGATGTTCCTCAGCTTTGTTCTTACAAAAGCCGGCCCCTTGCCGGGTTTGACGTGTTGGAACTGAACAATTGTATATAGATCATCATTGAACTCTATCACCATTCCATTCCTGAAATCTGCAGTACTTGCCATAAATGTTTATCTTATCCTCTTTTTTAGTTATTCCTTCTTCCTTATATCGAGCGGGTATTGTAACCCTTCATAGTTTACTAATTCAGCTGTAAAAGCACCGACAAAGATATCAAATCGTACCTTAACCGGTAAAAAATTTTTATCCGCCGAAAACCAGAACGAGACGTCATCCTCAGTTTTAAATAATCTTCCTTTCTCGGTGACAGGATTAAACTTAAGGCATTTTATCTTTCCGGCCCTGGTTTTTATCTCATCCAAACCCAGGTACCTGAGGCGCATCGGATACAGCTCATCTGTAAACCAGGTCATTATAGTGATCATATCTCCTCTCTTAAAAGTTGTATAATCGGGGAGATAATGGTTCCTGAAATAATAAAAACACGACAGGATGTCGTGGATACCAGGTTCTGTAATATGTATACCCGTAAGATCGCTTGTAAGGACAGCCGAATCAGTCCTCACATAATGATCAAATATCACTTCATTGTACCTTCTGTACCTGCCTTCCTGGATATTCCGTATAGAAAATACCGGCAGCCCTGATGTGGTATCAAAGTAGCTTTCATAAATATCCTTAACCCTGAAAATAGCATCAGCCATGCCTGTTGTCTTGCCCAGAAAAACCGAATGCCAGACCTCCTTACCCCTGAAGGTATCGGCTTTGAGCTCGAGCGTAGCAATACCGCCCTGCACAACACCGTAATGAATAACATAACTAACCTTTTCACCCGGCCGATATGAGGATTCCTGTCCCGATAAAAGGACCGGTATCATAAAAGCAACCAGCACAATCTTTATCAACCTCATGATATTTACTATCGGCTTTTGACCTGAATAAACAAATTACCTGCCAAGGATATTTTTTTTAGGATGCGAAGTTATGAAATCTTTAAGATAAAACGGCTCAAAGTAGGCCACATCTTCAAATCGTTGCTCCCTAAGTGATTTATATGCAGGTTCATGCATAAAAGCGGCCGAAATTCTGAATTCATCAACAAATAGTGCGCCGGACCTTTTTATTACTTCCCTGCATTTGCCTGCGCCATCTCCGAAAAAGAGCATTCTGACATCTTCCGGAATGCCTGAAAAAGTATTTTCAGTGATAACCTCGGCCGAGATTTCTTTTACAGTCTTACCATCAGCTGAAAGAATCGAGTAGTAAACTTCCATTCTGCGGGCGTCCAGCATCGGTACAAACAGGGAATTGTTATCCGTGGCATATTTGTTTTTAATTGCACCGGTGATCCCATGGAACATCGAGATGGTTGTTTCAATGCCGATAAGCGGAACAGACGCTGCGTAGGCTATTCCTTTTGCTGCCGAGACTCCTATCCTGAGTCCGGTATATGAACCCGGACCCTTGCTTACCGCCACAGCTTCAAGCTCAGCTGCCCGTATGCCTGCCCGTGAAAGAAGTTCGACTATAAAAACAGTAAGCTGCGCCGCATGTGACTTATTTTCACTGCTTTCTTTTAATGCCACAACTCCGTCACTGTTACATAACGCAACAGAGCAGACTGCTGTTGACGTTTCAAGACATATTATCATACTTTACGATGATAACTAAGATCTATTTCAATGAAAAAAGAGCCTCTTTTTTCACTATTTCAACAAGCGTACTGTCGGAAAGTTTTTTGTTGATAGCGCTGAAGGGGGCAGAGATAACTCTGTCACCTTCGGATATGCCATTTAGAATCTCGATATAGCTGTTATCCTGTATTCCCGTTTTTACGTCTTTGGCAAGGGCACGTGTCCCGTCGGTAATAAATACGATTGTTCTGATGTCTTCCTCCGAAGGCGTTACAACGTATTTTGAGGTATCCGTACGTGTAGTTACAGACTGTATCGGAACCGCAATGACACCTGATTTGGATTCAGACTGTATTTCAACAGTAGCCGACATGCCCGGCCTTAAAGGATGTTCGGAGCCTTTATTAACCAGATCCTGGTACGATTCAGGAAGAACGAGGATTTTAACATCAAAGTTAGTTACCTGATCGGCTGAAACACCTGTAGTTTTAGCTGAATTTGCAATTTCTGTAACTACCCCTTTGAATTTCTGGTTAAGATACGCGTCAACTGTTATTATCGCTGTATCGCCAAGGGTAACCCGTGGAATGTCATTTTCATTTACCTCAACCTGCGATTCCATACGTGACAGATCTGCAACGCGCATCACTTCCGTTCCTGTCATCATCCCGGTTCCAACAACCCTTTCTCCGCGTTCCACCAGCAGCATTGAAACAGTCCCCGACATTGGAGAATAGATAGAGGTTTTAACCAGATTCTCATTTGCTTCCTTCAGCGAAGCTTCGCTGCTTATCACTGCATACTTGGCAGCATCAACTTCAGCCTTTGCAACCGAATATGAAGCTTCAGCCTGCTCATATTCCGATTTTGAGATTGTTTGCTCATCATAGAGTTGCTTTGTCCTTTTAAATGAGAGGTCGGCCTGCAGATACTGTGCCTCAGACTGGGCAAGCCGTGCCCTTGCCGAACTTATTGCGGCAACTGATCTGTCTCTTTGCGAGATATAGATATCAGGTTTGATTCTGAGCAGGAGTTGTCCTTTTTCAACATGGTCGCCTTCCTTAACCGTCAATTCAACTATTTCACCCGAAACCTCCGGGGATATCTTTACCTCCGTCTCCGGCTGGATCTTGCCGTTGGCGGTTATTGATTCTATAATAGTCCGCTTTTCCGCATTTTCAACAGCGACCTTAACGGTGACGCCTTTTCCGAACCAGCCTGCTTTCTTTCCGGCAGCAGCAAATATTAATAATATGATCACTGCCGGGACAAGTATCTTTAATAGTTTTTTATTTTTCATGTTTATGGTACTTAAGATATTTTTATTTGTTTAGGTTGAGTGGTAATCCTTTATAGAAATCAAGAACCTTAGTTTTAAAAACGAATTCATATTTTGCCTGGGCCATATCCGACTGTGCGTTCAGTAGCTGGGTTTTAGCGGCATTGTAATCGACAGGGGTGACCATCCCTACATTAAACTTCTGGTCGGTGTATCTGAATGATTCTTCCATTGAAGTAACAGCTTTTATGCTTGCGGTAAATTTCTTCAGTGCAGCAACAGCATCAGCGTAAGCCTGCTGTATATTTTTATAAAGCTGCTTCTTCTCATTCTCAAGGGCATACTGACTGTTCTCAAAGTTAATGCGGGAATTGGAGATGTTCTTGTTAACCTGCCATCCGTTGAGAATGGGGATCCGGAGGGAAAAACCGACACCATAGTTTATGTTGTCATTGAGCTGTTCAGAAAATGTATATTTTTCCTGTGGGTTGCTCAGTTTGATCGCCACATCCGAAAATCGTGTGCCGATGGAATGGTTCATTGACAGCTGAGGACTTCTTCCTCCTACAGCAATTTTCTTGTCAAACTCGCTTGCCGAGAGCTTCATTTCAGCGCTTTTGATCTCGGGCCTTACGCCAACCGCCTGGGTAAAGATATCATTGATCTGACCGGAGATAACCGTATTTGTGTCGATCTGGATCTCGGGTGCGATAATCTCGAATCCTTCAGGGGTCTGCAGTTCAAGCAGCTGGGTAAGGTTGAGATATGAAATGTCAAGCTGGTTTTCTGTGTTGATCAGCTGTAATTCCTCACCGGCCGCCTGCGATTCGATCTGAAGCAGATTTCCTTTTGCAAGGCTACCTGCATCAACCATCTTCCTTGTCTTTTCAATCTGCTGCCTGGTGATCATCAGCTGGTTGTTTGTTGCCTGGACCAGTTCCTTATTCAGAAGGATCTGCAGGTAACCGAGTGCAATGTTAAGGGCAATGTTATCCTTTATCTTTTGAAGATCGAGCTCGCTGGCCAGAACATCATATTTATTCCTCTGAATTGTATTATAGGTCTGCAGACCGTTAAAGAGATTCATGCTGCCGCCTATATCAAAACTGTTCGATTGAATATTCTGATTCTGAGTGAATTTATAGGTGGTTTCATCGAGAGCCCTTCCAAAGGAATAATTATGTGTTGCCTGTCCGTTCAGGGTTGGCAATGTGCTTAACTTCGAGAGTTCAAGGGTGTTTTTCTGATATTCAGTCTGAAGAATCTGCTGCTTTATCTGTATGTTATGATCGATTGCATAACGGATGCAATCCTCAAGCGACCATGTCTGCTGCTGGCTGAAGGTGTAATCCTGAGATATCAGAAGACATGTGATTATGAAGATCAATAATTTTCTCATCTTACTAAATTTTATTTTATTCACTTCGCGGACAGCATATTGTAGAGGATTGATTTTTGGAGCAGATACTGCATAACGATCAATTTTCACCATTTAATATACGCCTGAAATTGAGTTTACGAAGATAAACAATTAGGTTTAATTGGCGGTGGAGGCACAATAAAATAATCGGGAGGATGAGTTTTTCTTATATTTTCAATATTGAAATGTCTTAAAAATATAATATATTAACTAACTTTCACGGCTTAATTAAATACAAAAAATTATGCTTCATTACAAAGAACTAGGGTTGGTAAATTCAAGAGAATTATTTAAAAAAGCAGTGGAAGGCGGGTATGCCATTCCGGCATTCAATTTCAACAATCTTGAACAGATGCAGGCAATTATAAGCGCCTGTGTGGAGACAAAATCTCCTGTTATACTTCAGGTTTCAAAAGGTGCTCGTAAATACGCGAACCAGACATTGCTCCAGTATCTGGCAAAAGGAGCTGTGGAATATGCAAAAGAACTGGGTTATCCGATTCCCATTGTCTTGCATCTCGACCATGGCGATTCATTTGAGACCTGCAAATCGTGTATAGAATCAGGTTTTTCGTCGGTAATGATCGACGGATCACATTTCCCATATGAAGAAAACATAAGGCTTACAAAGCAGGTCGTTGAGTATGCTCATCAGTTCGATGTAACCGTTGAAGGTGAACTTGGTGTTCTTGCAGGTATTGAAGATGAAGTTTCGGCAGAACATTCTTCTTATACAAGACCCGAAGAAGTTGAAGATTTCGTAAAGAAAACCGGGGTTGACTCGCTTGCAATTTCAATCGGAACTTCCCATGGCGCCTTCAAATTTAAAGTGAAGCCCGGACAACTTCCTCCCCCTCTTCGTTTTGACATTCTTGAGGAATGTGAAAGACGTATTCCGGGATTCCCGATTGTCCTCCACGGGGCATCGTCGGTTCCACAGGATATAGTTGCCGAGATCAACAAGTATGGCGGCAAGATGGAAAACACGGCCGGCGTATCTGAAGATCAGTTGCGCAGGGCTGCAAAATCAGCAGTCTGCAAGATCAATATCGACAGCGATGGGCGCCTTGCGATGACAGCAGCCATCCGTAAGGTCTTTGTTGAAAAGCCCGGTGAATTCGATCCGCGAAACTACCTCGGTCCTGCACGTGATAAGCTGAGGGAGCTGTATAAGCATAAGGTTGTGAATGTGCTGGGAAGCGCGGATAAGGCGTAAAGGTGTAACGGCACAACGGCGCAACGGCATTACGGCGTAACGGTTTACCCCCTGCCCATTAAGGTGTTACCCCTCGCCCCAAATAGGTTTTACCGCCTTCCCCCTAAAGGGGGTTGAATGAGGAAGATAAAAGTTGTTAATATTATAACAATCATAAAACCAGTCGATTAACGGCTGGTTTTCTTTATTCTGTTAAAAACTATTCAGATTTGAAAAGAAGATAAGGTGTGCTTTTTTTAAATTAGCTGACAATTTCAAAAGACCGGCATTTGAGACATACTTCAAACAGGGAAGAGCGTTTAAAAAGGAACAACAGGCTTTCGCTGATGCTTAACAACAGGGAAGCCAGGGCGCTTGGCATATACTGCAGCCGGTACCGGGTAAAAAACAAGTCGGAATTTCTCAGGGAAACCATCATGAAAGCGATACTTAAGAGATTTGATGATGAGCATCCCACCCTGTGGGAAGAGCAAATCCCAACCCTTTTTAATAATAAAGTACCGGAACAGGACTTTAATTAATCTTTGTTGTTCGTGATTTTTAAGCTTTAATTTCAGGCGACTCGTGGAAAAGTTGTTGTGAGGCTGCGTATTTTTTGGTTTAAAAGACTAAAAAGCGCGCAATGACGTTTATATCAGGAATGAAAAGCTTTACGAGATACACAGCAGACCCGACAAGAAGGACTCCTCATATTGTGCTGGAACCCGGAAGGATCTTTATCCTGGGCCGCTCAATTCCTGTTAATCCGGGTGAGTTTTACCGTCCGGTTCTGGAATGGATAATGAGTTATGTCCGCAATAACAGGGAGGAGACAAGGATTGAGTTTGGGTTTGAGTACATAAATACCAGCTCAACCAAATGGATTTACAACATCATAAAGGAGATTGCAAGAATGAAGGAGCTGCCCGACAGGGCGAGGATAATCTGGTATTATGAGCGGGGAGATGACGATATGTGTGAGCTCGGGTTTATCCTCAGATCGCTTGTGGAGTGTCCTTTCTTTGTTGTAGAGGTTGAAGGGATGAAAAGAGGTCCATATGATCCGCTGGTCATCGATGCAGCTTAGCCTTAATTTTAAGGCCTGAAATCTAAATGTCGCAAGGCTGCCCGCAAACAAAAAAATTTCCTAATTTTGCAGTTCCGGAAACGGGAATAATGACCCATGGTGTAATTGGCAACACGTCGGATTTTGGTTCCGCAGAGTCCTGGTTCGAGCCCAGGTGGGTCAACAAAAGAGCGAGAGTGAGAGCGGGAGCGGGCATCTCGCTTTTTTGTTCTGGCTCTCACACTCACACTCACACTTTTCCTGGCAGTTGTCAATCCGGGCGGAAGCCTGGGTGGGTCAACAAAAAAGCGAGAGTGAGAGCGGGAGCTGACACCTCGCTTTTTTGTTCTGGCTCTAACACTCACACTCACACTTTTCCTGACCTCATGTTGCTGTTAATTCTCCCTATTTCCCGAAGAATAGCGCAACAGACAAAGATAATACACCATTTTTCATTAATTCATCAGGATCATTTGAAAGGTTGGTTAAACCTAAACCGTAATTAATTCCCAGTTGAATTTTTTTAATTTCCAGGCCACCCCCAAAATTTACACCGATGTCTATTTTTTTCATTTGATCAATATCTGATCCAAAATCTATTGTTTCCTCCTCTCCTCCACCTTTCATCTTTGCTGAAAGCCCAACACCTAAGTAGGGACCTGCCTGAGCAAATAATTTCGCAGTTCCCATATCATATTTATAAGCCAAATTAAAGGGTATCTCCAAATAATTAATAGGGAATTTTACTTCTACCCCTAATAGACTCATTTTAGTTCCTTTTTGTGAAAAAAGTACTCCAGAATTTAAAAAAATCTCATTAGAAATTGGCACTTCTCCAATCAGGCCTACTTGTACGCCAATTAAATTCGAAGTGGAAATGCTAGTCGATGTGTATTCATATTGTGCATTTGACAGCGACAATCCAGCTTTAATGCCAATCATTTGTGCATTTGCATTTGATATTAGAATGCTCAAAACACAGATCAAAGTAAGTTTTTGTTTCATAACAGATAAATTAGATTAATAAATATTTATAAACTACTTTTTTAAATAAGTATTCAAATACAAAAGTTAATCAAATTGGAAGATATGCACGGGAACCTTCTCATTAAGACCGTTATATAATTTTGTGTCCTGCCTTTCATGATCTACATTTCGTTGATATTCTTTGTTTCCCCAGCTACTACTGTATATGCCTCAAATAAGTCCCCGATTCAAACAGGTGTGTGGCATAATTGTACCCATAGGGTTTTATTATAGCAACAATAGCGACCTCGGACCCTCAACCTTAAACATTGCCTCGACTTTGGACTGACAATCTACGACAGTAAAACCAATCGAAGTTATGCAATGACTTTCATTTCCGGCAAGTATCCTATTAAAAAGATATCAACTGATTAATGTTAGTAATGCACCAGATGGCCTTCTATTACTAACCCACCCACCCAATGTCAATCGGTCAAAAACTGACAACACTTAAATGATATGCAGATATACAGCATATTACAAACATGCAAAGCTTCTTGAATAGACGGTGCCCACTGGGCATTTTCTTAACGCTCGGTCCGGTTCGAGCCCAGGTGGGTCAACAAACAGTACAGATAATCAGTCACATCCAAAATGTTTTGAACTGATTTTGAACTTTAAAAGAATTCTTTACTGGCTCTATTCGAAGAATTCAAGATACTTTTAATGAAAGGGTCAAATTCGGTTTTAGGAATCCTGGAAATCTCAAAAGGAGGAATATCAGGCACTGTCTCTGATATAAGAGTCATCCTTGTGGCAGCAATCAAAGGAAATGCATCGGGTATAATTTGTGCGCATAATCACCCATCAGGTAACCTTAATCCAAGTGAATCTGACACGTCTAGAGGTTCCTGATTACATTACAATAGTTCTTAATTGATGGAGAACTGATTTTGTAAAATTGTAAAATATTTTTACTAGAAAGTGTAAAATATAGTTACGCCACGGAATTACATTAATATTTAAATAGCTTTATATCACACAAATATAATTATGGCATCATATTAGTAAATAGATTGAATAACAAATGAATGAAACATTTTAAAATTCATCATATCAGGTTTTAGGGAGTATAAGAGGGCTGCAATAATGAATTCGGTGGAAGCTTGAAGATATGTATAATCGGTTTACATAAAATATTGACCACGTATGAGAGCTTATTCATTGAAAATGTTTATTAGATATTTGATGAGGAACAGACTTTATACTTTTGTAACTCTATCTGGTTTTGCCGTATCGCTTATGTTTGTACTCTTATTGAGTATCTACATAAAACAAGAACTATCGGTCGATAAGTTTCATGCAAATAAAAACAGGATTTATAGACTCACACGTGACAATGGCTCATATTTCGCCCCCCCAATTGGTTCCTTCATTCAAGATCAACTTCCCGAAGTGGAGTGTTATACACGCATATATCAGAATAGTTGGAATTCAACATTTCACGATAAGCAGCAGGAACAAGTTAAATTCATGCTTGCTGACTCCTCGTTTTTTACGATGTTCTCATTTAAACTCAAAGAAGGTGATCCTAAACAGGTGCTGGCATTGAAAAATTCAGCTGTACTTTCTTCCACTTTTGCCCGAAAAATATTTGGAAATGATAATCCTATTGGTAATTCTTTTTCAATAAATAAAATAAGTTTCACTATTTCAGGTATTTTCGAAGAAATGCCCCAGAATACTCACTTCAAAAAGTGTGAAGGGATACTTAATTTCAATATTTTACCTGACTTATGGGGGTATAAAGAATTACTCACTACTAATGATGTTAGTTCATTTGGACTTTATTTTTTGTCTAAAGTAGGGACTGATTTGCCGTCGAAAGCCCCTCAGATTCTGGAGCAATTCAAAAAGGATTATTGGCCGTTTTCCAATGGTTACTCAAAGATACTTAGATTTGAACCACTAACTGAACTTTATTTCAGTAAGGAAGCCGGACCTGGTATCAGACAAAACAGTCGAACCACAGTGATCATTTTTGGTGCCATTGCTCTATTGATACTTATTATTGCGATCATCAACTACATCAATCTTACGATTGCTCAAGCCTGGTTAAGAACTAAAGAAACTGCAATAAAGAAAATGATGGGAAGTTCAAAAGTGGCGTTATTAATGCAACATATTTTCGAGTCTGTCACATTAAGTTTAATCGCAGCCATATTAGCTGTGTATCTTGCTTTCCAATTTGAACCTTTCTTTAATAATCAAATGGATTGCCAATTGAATCTCAGTAAAAGTTTAAGTCTTTCATTAATACTGATTATGTTGGGTGTTATAGTCGCGACAGGATTTATTTCGGGCATTGTTCCTGCCTTAGTTGTCAACAAATATAACCCCATAAATGTGGTCAAGGGTAATTTTACTCGAAAAACTAAAAGCAATTATTCCAAAATACTGATCTCATTTCAATATTGCATTGCTATAGTGTTGCTTATTTGTACATGGGTCATTGCCCATCAGTCTAAATTTATGCAGAATTTTAATACTGGATTCAATAAGGAAAATCTGTTTTGGATGGAAAACACAATTAATGCAAATCAAAAAACTGCCTTTCGCAACTTACTTAAATCAATTTCTGGTGTAGTCGATGTTTCTTTTACCCGTGGCGATCCTATTCATGGTGGAAATAACCAGTCTTTCAATTATAATAATAAGCCAGTCAGTTTTGAGGAATTTGTGGTTGATAGTGTGTTCTTCAAATTGATGGGTATTAGAGTCACCAAAACTAATGCAGCCTTTTCTAAGAACGGAGTATGGATCAACAAAACAGCAGTTAAGTTACTCGAGTTGGGAGAAAATCCCATTTCGTTCAGATACTATGATAAAGAAGTCCCTCTTTTGGGGATCATCGACGATTTTAATTATAGGTCGCTTCATACCAAAATTGGTCCAGTCATAGTCAAACAATTAGATGAACCCGATTTACCTTGGGAAGTTTTGGTAAAGATTAACGGTGCCAATCAGCTAGTTACTATCAATAAAATCAGGAATGACCAGGCCTCATTCACGGCAGGGATCCCAATGGTTTCAGATTTTGCCGAAGAATCTATCAATCAGTTATATACTAAAGAAGTCAGGCAATCGAAGCTAATCGGGCATTCACATTACTTTCAATCATCATTTCATCAATGGGTATATTCGCGATGGCACTATTTTTTGTCCAGCAAAAAGTAAAGGAAATCGGTATTCGTAAAATAAACAGTGCCACAGTTATTAAGATAATCGTTATGCTCAATAAAGACTTTCTGAATTGGGTTGGTATTGCTTTTATTATAGCTTGTCCTATTGCCTGGTTCACAACGAACAAATGGCTACAAAATTTTGCTTACAAAACGGAACTTAGCTGGTGGATCTTTGGATTAGCCGGAATAATAGCAATTGGAGTAGCTTTAATAACAATTAGCTGGCAGAGCTGGAGGGCAGCGACAAGAAACCCAGTTGAATCATTGAGATATGAGTGATTGCGAGCCCTTTCTGCACAGATAGATATGATAATGGGACATATTCAGCTTTCAGTACGCGACTGTTCAGAATCAGATTGATGCTGACCCAGAGTTGAACCTCAAATATACGGGTAATTTGAACTTCCAAATTATTTGTACTAGTTTTGAACTATTAAAGAAATGCATAATATGCAGATATAGAATAATATATAAAATTGATGAATTAATTGCAGATCACTTTCATTAAATTATATAACAATCATCTAATCAGCGACAAAACCCCTTTATTTACGGGGACCGGGTAGGTCAACAAAAAAGCGAGAGTGACAAATAAAGGTTTTGGCATAGTAATTGTGATTTTAATATGTGACTAACTAAAAATCCTGCCATCTGAATTCTGAATTACAAATAATACATTATGTTATAATATTTCTTTGCGCAAATTGTAAAACTCTTACCAGAAAGCAAAATGAAACCAAGAATTATTAATCCAATCATTATTGTAATTATCAGTTTTTCGGTGATAATTTCCTGTGAAAAAAACAAAACTGATAACCAGAACCTTAGTGAGGGTGCTAAAAAACTCCTCGAATTAAAAACCCGGATGAATGCTATAAATGCAAATTCTGGACAAATGAGTAATTTTCTTTCAGTTATTGGTGAAAGCCAGATGAAGAATGGAGAACTTAACATTTCAGGGACCGGGATTGATTCCAATTATATTGACAGTATCAGTGTCGATCCGGAAGTTTACTGGAAGTTCTTTACGTGTGCTACGGTAAGTGAGTATGATAATACAGATGGAACTCATACAACTATTTATGATTATGGAGACGGATGTGAAGAGTATGGATCACTATACAAAGGGAAAATTACCTACATCTGGAGAAATGAAGGCAACAATTATTATTCAAAAGTAATCTATAATGATTATTATACTTATGGTGTTAAAATGAATGGATTATCAGAGTATTCTTTTACCTCAGACGGTAATTCGTATTTCAGTACAGGTGTTAAAGAAAACAAAAATGATTCAACGGTTACAGTTTCTCCGGTGGTGTTTAACTGGTCGGGCTCATCCACCGGTCATGAGGATATAGTTATGGTTACTGACGATAGCTCCACCTATCAATATTTATCTGACTATTCAAACAAATGGGATAGCATCTCATATACAGTCCTTGTGGGAGACTACTATAATAAAAGCGAATCAGTAGAGTATAATTACGAGTATCGCTACACTGTAGACAGACCATTGGTTACAGATTACAGATGCATTGACTCATGGATTCCGGTTTCCGGCTCAGAATCTATTACAAATACTGAGAATGGTAAGACCGGCAATTACTCAGTTAATTATGGTACAGGAGTCTGTGATAACCTGGCTGAACTGACTGAAAACGGAAAGACTTCAGTTATAGATTTCAGTGAAATCTATTATACTAAGATTGATAGCTCCGGTACTACAAGTCCAGGAAATGCCGGTACCGGTAGGAAATAGTGTTCAGGGAGTGTACCGAATTGAGCATTAATCAATCAATAAAAGAATCTCATTGAATCCCGATAATACTGTTTCGGGAGGGATTTGGTTCAACGTGAGCTTCATTACCGGGTGCTACACACCGTATGAAGCCTTATGTATTAGGCGAAGCCGTTATTATTGTTTTAATAAGTCTTCGACTTCCTCTTTTAGTTTAGGAAGGCTATTTATAATTATACTCCAGACAAGGTCGTCAGTAATTTTATCATACGTATGGATTATCCTGTTTCTTGTACCGATTATCTGCCGGGCATTATTAAGTTTAAAATTTTTATCTCGCTTTAAGATCCGATTTACTGCTTCTCCAATGATTTCTATATTTCTTTCAACCGCCCTTTTTGTTCTGAAATCAGATACGTATTCCTCAAATTTCTTAGGTCTGTCTGAATAGTAACTTTCTACCTCCTTAATTGATTGGAGGATATCAAAAAGCCATGTTTTGATTTCATTGTCCATATATAAGTCGCTTTGAAGAATCAATGGATTGACGTAAGTATGGATTTTTTATAGCCTTATCTTCAAGAAGATCGACATTGCGTTTAAAAATCTTCTCAAATGCATCTTTTAAATCAAAGTAATTGTCGGCGTAATCATACAGGTCGACATCCTTAAAATCAACCAGAAGATCAATGTCACTACTTTTCTTAAATTTTTTAGTGAGTATTGAACCGAAAACAAATAGTGTGGATACCTTATGTTTTGAGCATAAGTCTCGAATGATTTCAATATTTTGATCAATTACATTCATGTCTCAAAAATACAAAATTTTCTCTCATGTCGATATGGCAGTCATCGTAGTGCGGATTCCGGTTGCGCCTAACGGGGAACATGAATCCGACATCCGATGAGGCTCGGCACATTCCACACTTTGTCAGTATATAGCGAAGCCCCACTGTCGTTTGATCGTTCCGAAAGGATGCTCCACTATAGTCTGCCGACGACAACGAATAACGGCGGTAAGTGCATATAAAAAGGTCAGGTATCTTGATGTAGTGCAATGTGAGACTTCATGCCTGGCACTACATGCCACATTAAGTCCTCTTTATTATGTGCTGTACTTATTTTAAAATATTTTGGACGTCTCTAAGTGCCTTGTCGATGGTTGTTAAATCCCGAAGTTGTCTGGTCTTAATGTTAAATAATGCAAATCTTGTTATTTTATATTCATCTCGAATATCTTTTCTGTCAGTGTATGAGATGAATATATCATTGTGTTGGTTGATAAATTCAAATCCTTTTATATCCTTATCGTGTGTTATTTGAAATAGATTTCTACCATCAAGATCGGATATATAAAGATCATAATCATCATTCCAGTCAATAATTTTGTCATTATTTGAATCCTCATATGCAATAAGGTACCCGATATTCTTAACTGTAGTATCAACCTTTTGGTGTTCATAATCAGTTGGTATTGTTACTTGTTCAATCGATGCTTTTTTATCAACAAGTCTTCTGATATAATTGTAATTGGCGTCTAGAAATATAATATTTACAAGGTATCCTGTTGGTTCGTGAGAGCCCATCATTGCAACTTCACGATATGCTCTAATAGTTGATTCTGATTCAATTTTTCTTGGTTTATCATAAGTTTTTGGCATTACTTTTATTATAAAGTCAGAAGAATTATAAACAGTTTCCGGATCTTGATATCGCAGTCCCTGAGTAACGAGCGTATCACCGTTTTTGGTTATTAAATTTACTGTCTTAATGGGATCTGGATTAAATCGTTTTGGGGAATTCCAAACACTTTCCCGGATAATAATACATAAGAAAATTAAAAGAACCAAAGGGACTATTAGTCCATTAATAATAATGAGTGTTTTAATAAATTTAGTCATGACCGAGTCGTTTTAAATTATTAATATGAAGAATTAGATATATTGAACTTTGATAGATAAATGCTTATTATTTTGTGAAAATTTGTTTATAGTCTATGGTAAGAGTCTGTCTTATAGCACATAACGGGAGTCTGTCTAATAACTCATCAGGATAAATTAAATCCATGGATACCTATCCGGAAATTTTCTCAAATATGATATTCTCAGAGACTTCCAGGCAAGGTTAGTCCGTATTACCAACATCTTTCTTAAGGGTTTGTTTGAGCCAGAAATATCCAATTATCCCTGCAATGAGTGAAGCTATTAAAATTGCAATTTTAGAGCTGTTTATTATTTCTGTTTTGTCAAATGCCAGCAGTGTAATAAAAATTGACATGGTAAAACCTATCCCGCCTAATAATCCAGCTCCAAAAATGTTTTTCCATTTTAAGTCAGATGGAATCGCAGAGAGCCCCAGCCCAACTGCTGCATAAGTAAAAAGAAATATTCCAAATGGCTTACCGATTACCAATCCGATAATAATTCCTATACTGTACACCTTTCCAATACTAGTCAGCCAATTATTGTCGATAGCTAAACAGGTGTTGGCCAGAGCAAACAAGGGTAATATCATAAAAGCAACTGGTTTGTGTAAAAAATGCTGTACAATATATGAAGGTGACTTTTCTCCGCCATCGCCAAAAGGAATTGCCAGAGCTAATAAAACCCCTGTTATAGTAGCATGTACACCAGAGTGTAACATAAAATACCACATAATTACTCCGCCAATCAGATATGGAATTAAATTATGAACCTTTAATCGGTTAAGAACCAACATAAAAGCAAAAATCCCTAATGCGATGAATAAATTCAGAAATGCTAATCCGGTTGTGTAAAAAATGGCGATTACAATTATTGCTCCCAGATCGTCAATTACTGCTAATGCTGTTAAAAATATCTTTAAAGAAATCGGAACACGACTTCCCAGTAACGATAAGATACCAATGGCAAATGCAATGTCTGTCGCCATAGGAATACCAGCACCTGATTGAGTGTCTGTCCCATAGTTCAGAAATAAATAGAGTCCAAAGGGAACTAACATACCACCTAATGCTGCAAATATTGGCAATGAAGCCTTTTTAATGGTAGACAGTTCACCAGTATAAATTTCCCTTTCTAATTCTAACCCAATCAGAAGGAAAAATAAAGTCATGAACCCGTCATTAATCCATTCTACAATCGTATGTCCCACAAAGTCAATTTTCCAGAAATTGATATAATCATTCTGCAGGGGCGAGTTGGCAAGTAACAGCGACAGAATTGTCACAAAAACTAAGATAAGTCCGCCGGATTTTTCGCTGTTAAAGAATTCGATGAAAAGACGTGTTAATTTCATTCAGTAAAGATAGCTTGAATCTTGTCATGCTTGCCTATAACGACCCGGCGGTTGAGGGAGTAAACGTTACCCGACGCGAGCACCGGCTAGAGTCCTGGTACTTTAGCCGCGAAACTGTGATGCGCGCTTCGCCAGCCGTAGCTTAAGCGAAGGCGGGTGTCCGGGTGCAACGGCCATTGCAAATTTGTCTATGGTAGCAGGAGCAAAAGTTGAGGAGCCCTGCTATGCGGGATAAACTCCGCGACGAACCGAACGAAGTGAGCTCGGCGAAGCCAAATCCCGCCTCAGCGGGGCAAAAACCGTGACAAACAACTTACCTTTATTGTCCGTGTTACCGTTAGTATTTTATTAAATTATCTTTCGGAGAGCAATTTAAAGAGGGGATCATTGATATAATAATTTGCTGTCCCCAGTTTCTTTTTTGTCAGGAGTTTGTCATCAGCAAGTTGATTCAAATAATTGGCTGCAGTAATCCTTGAGACATTTAGGTCCCGTTGAATAAACTCAATTTTTGTGTACGGATGTTTAAAAAGGTTATTGAGTAAATCCTGACTGTAGAATTTATAATTGTCTCGTAATGTGCGTTTATAATTCATCATTAGCTCACGAATCTTGATGATCAAGTCAATAGTCTCCCTTGAAGTTTGATCCACTGCTTTAATCATAAAAAGGAGCCATTCTTCCCAGTTGTTCTTTGTTCTTACTTCCTGCAGAAGTCTGTAATAGTCAGATTTATTTTTAATTATGTAATTGCTTAAGTAAAGAATTGGAAGGTCCTGAAGTTTTTCCTGTATCAGGTATAGAATATTAATTATCCTGCCGGTTCTGCCATTACCATCATAAAACGGATGAATGCTCTCAAATTGATAGTGAATAATTGCCATCTTCACAAGAGGGTCGAAGTCACTTGATTCCTTGTCATTGATGAATTTCTCAAGATTGGTCATCAAATCTTTGATTTCTTCAGGATCTTGTGGTGGAGTGTATATTATCTCTCCGGTCGAAGTATTTTTTAAAGTTGTCCCAGGTAGTTTACGAAATCCAGCTTTGTTACCCTCGAGGACTTCCTGAATTTTTAATACAGTCCGGTTTGTTAGTAATCCGGTTTTTGTAATAAGATCAAATCCTGTTTTTGTAGCAGCAATATAGTTTTGTACTTCCTTAGCATTAAGTGATTTATACGAATCAAGGTTTAATTCTGATTTGTAAAGATCATCATGTGTAGTTATTATATTTTCAATCGCAGAACTGTCCTTGGCTTCCTGAAGTCCCAAAGTATTAATTAGTATACTTTGGTTTGGCATTGTCGAGGCAATACCTTTTAGTTCAGCCAGAGCAGCATGAGCAGAGGGAAGGCTTTTCAATACTGTCTTTGTTTCTACATCCCAATCCAGTGGAAGCGGAAGTAGCTTTTTACCTGACTTTGTCATATGTATAGAAAAGGTGAATTATTATTCAAATCATTCATGTTATGTAAAGAAAATGCGATTTTATATACAAAGATAATATTCTTTTGTAAAGAAAATCAAATAATCTATACATATTATGCTATGATTGATAACTTTTTTGGAATTTCTTATCATATGCAGGTGTCCCATATTAACGGTATTATTATAGCACTGCCCCGTCAGTCACAAAAGCTAACCCCAACCCTCAAACTTTAACATTCCCGACTTTGGACTGGCAATCTACGACAGTAAAACCTATGTAAGTTAGGCAATGATTAGGGTTTGGACCGGTGTTTCAGGTCTTTAGTTAAAGATAATATTACATACCGAAAACTTTAATTTAATTCCAGATCCATGAAAACATTCCAAACTTTCAGTTACCTGGTATGCATCCTGTTTTTATTGTCATTCAGCGGGAATATATATTCTCAGTGGCCTCAATGGAGAGGACCAGCCCGAAACGGAATCAGTGAGGAGTCAAACCTTCTCAGTAAATGGCCTGCTGACGGACCTGCCCTGCGATGGTCAGTAACTACAGTCGGTGAGGGATTTTCATCCTCTATAATCCAGGATCAAATGGTCTTTACCCAGGGTAAGAAAGATTCTGTGGAGATTCTTACCACAATTGACCTGAGTGGAAATGTAAAGTGGCAGCAGGTGATCGGAAGAGCATTACAGACCGGGGAGTGGCAGCATAGCCGAAGCACTCCTGCTTATTATAAAAATAAGATCTATGCATTATCTGCTCTGGGAGATATTGCCTGTTTCGATGCACTGACAGGGAAAACTGAATGGAAGATAAAAGCATTTGAAAAGTTTGGCGGAAACTACCAGTCCACGGCTGAATCACCTCTGGTAATGGATGATAAAGTTATACTCACACCTTGCGGATACCGGACAACTATGGTAGCCCTCGACTGTCTGACAGGAAAAACCATCTGGAGATCGGAGACTCTGAAGGATTCCAATTATTTCGCTACTCCCCTTCTGATCAGAGGGAAGAATAGGAATTACATTTTTCAGTCATCCAAACAATACGATTTTATTGTTGATCCAACCACAGGAAAAATTATCTGGAAGGATGACAGGATCGCAGGAAGTATGGTACCACAGATGATCAATAATCAGATTTATTTTCCGGGCGATGACAAAAAAGGAGGATCATTATGCAAATGGAACGAAGAACTTAATAATCGTACTGTAATATGGTCTGATACCATCAAGGCCCTTATAATAAGCGGTTCAGCCTTTATCAATGACAAAATTGTAGTTTCGGGACTTCCCCGCGGGATCGCCTGTATTGATATGAAAACCGGTAAATCCATTGCACGTTATAACAGATTGAGAACATGCAATTTTCTTGTTGCAGGAAATCAGCTTTATTGTTATGAGGATGGTACAGCAAGAGTATACCTGTTCAATATTACCGATAAAGGCTTCGAACTTGTCAGCTCATTTAAAACTGCCTCAGGAACAGGTCCATCAATTGCTCATATGACGATCTCAAACGGGCTCCTGTTCATACGGCATGGAACAGCCCTGATGGCCTACAGCCTGAAACCGGGTTCATAAGCAGGGCTGGCAGACACTGATTAAATATTGCTTTATGCAAACCCACGGTTTGCCGCATAAAATTGGATGCAGCAGGCTCGCACTTATCAATCAGTGAGGGTTGCGAATTATGTTGCATGCCTGTTACCAAAACATTACAGCAATGCGACATAATGAGAGCAACCCGAACACCTTATTTTCTTATGCAAAAAGAAACCTTGTTTGACTTTTGTTAAATAAATTCAGTAAAGATGAACTTAATCTTTATTTTCTTGTTTCATATAGCTTCTTTAATGTTAATAAGTTCTAATTATAAACCTCTTAAAAATTAAGACTATGCTAAGCGAAACTTCTGTGAAGGAATTCAGGGAAAGTCTGCGGGGTAGTTTAGTGGAGCCTCACGACAAAGGGTACGATGATGCCCGTAAAGTATATAATGAAATGATCAATAAACGTCCTCGTATGATCGTATATTGCAGGGATGTGTCAGATGTAATAAGCTGTGTGAATTTCGCCCGGAATAATAAATTACTTCTTTCCATAAGGAGCGGAGGACACAATGGCGGTGGGCTGGGAATCTGTGACGACGGGTTGGTGATCGATCTTTCGGCTATCAAATATACAAAAGTGGATCCTGTTGCAAAAACGGTTGTGGCCGGTGGAGGTTGCACCTGGGGAGATATTGACCATGCAACCCATGCATTCGGAATGGCAACTCCCAGCGGAATTATCTCTACTACTGGTGTTGGTGGCTTAACCACCGGTGGCGGTCTGGGTCATTTTACACGACAGTTCGGATTAAGTATTGATAACCTTCTTGAAGTGGATATGGTTCTGGCTGATGGAAGTTTTGTGACAGCTAATGCAAAGAAGAATCAGGATTTATTCTGGGCAGTAAGAGGAGGAGGCGGAAACTTCGGTGTAGTAACTGCTTTCACATTTAAACTTCAACCGATTAACATCGTCTACGCCGGACCAATACTTTACGAGATGAGCGAGGCAGAAGATGTCATGAAATGGTATAACAGGTTTATTAAAAAAGATATACCTGATAATATGAATGGATTTTTTGCCTTCATGACCATTCCTCCTGCACCTATGTTTCCTGAGCATCTTCATCTAAAGAAAGTTTGCGGGGTTGTATGGTCATACACCGGGCCACTGGACAAAGCTGAAGAAGCGTTCAAACCGATCAGGGCTTTTAAGAAACCAGCTTTAGACATGGCAGGTCCAATTCCTCAACCCGTTTTACAGGGACTTTTCGATGGAGTATATCCTCCGGGTTTGCAATGGTACTGGCGGGCCGATTTCGTAAACGAACTAAATGATAAATCAATTGCTGAACATATCAGATTCGCGAATACAGCTCCAACCTGGCAATCTGGAATGCATTTATATCCTGTCAATGGTGCTGCTTCAAAAGTGAGTAAAAAAGATACCTCATGGAATTACCGCGATGCTACATGGTCGATGGTAATTATCGGTGTTGACTCTGATCCTGCAAACAAAGAGATCATCTCCTGGACCAAAGAGTATTGGGAAGCAGTGCATCCCTACTCAGCTGGAGGCGCCTATGTCAATTTTATGATGGATGAAGGGGAAGAACGTGTGAAAGCAACTTATGGTGGCAATTATACCAGGCTGGTAACTATTAAGAATAAATATGATCCAAATAATTTATTCAGGGTGAATCAAAACATTAATCCAGATTTGAAATAATTTGTGCGTCCCAAAGGACCAAACCAGAATATACAATAACCCGCAGAACTCGGCCTTGTGGTGTTATGAAATATTGCTTTGCTGCAAACCCATGATTGCCGAATAAAATTGGATACCGCAGGCTTGCATTAATCAACAGCGACGGTTGCGATTTGACTTGTACAACTCAGCCTGTGTATCCTGGTGCAACGCAAAGTGAGCAACCAGAGGACAAATGAACCTGATTAATTCTTTTTAATCCCTGTCCAGGTAATAAGACATAAAGCTATCAATTCAGCAATAGTTCTTATTATATGGAAGGTCCACCATTTATCTCTTAGATCAGACAGATTAGTAGGAAGTGAATCTCGAGACCATGTCATTATTATTTTATTTATGGGTTGATTTCCAAATCGTGATATAACTATGCATAAGATAAAAAAGATAGCAGCAAGGAGCAAAGTAAAAAAGACCGGTTTATTACTTTTTTGAAGAAACGCAGAAATTATTGTTATAACTGTAGAACTGAAGACAAGCATAATCATTAATGCATTGAGCGCCCGAATAGTATTTTGCTGTTGTTCAATATAGGTTGAAGGTGATAAATTCAATGGATTAAATCCAATCCATATTCCGAAACTGGTTCCTGCAAGTAATGCTGCTATAATAATATTTAAAAACCTTACAATTGAAGATGTCATAATTTAGATGATTAATTTATTTACGGGCACTTTTTAGTTTTAAACCTTTTCCTTTTTAAGTGAACTTCCTATTTGCTGATTGTTATCTATTTACCCCAAATTTCTTTCATCACCAGGTCAAGGTCTATTAGTGCTTTATGACAGTTTCCAAAATAAGAGGAACCATGCATAATCGCCAGTGTTTTTGGCTTAAGTTCTGCCAAGGAATTCAGCAATTTAGAGGTATTGTTAGTATAGGGTGTGTATTCCATTAAAGGACCTTTTTCATATTCAAGCATAGATTTTTTATGGGCACCTAAAATGTCTTTATCAGTTAAATTAATGCCATCTCCGTTCTGATGAAATAAATCAGAACACAATAGTGTTTTATTTTTTTCCTCGTACATTACTCCTGCATCCCAGCCGTGAGGCAAATGAGGTGTTCGAATAAAGCGGTAAGAATATTGCCCCGTCTTCAAAACACTACCGTCTTGCATTGCATGAACAGGTCTTAAAGCAAAGTCAGTCATATTAAGAATCGCTCCTGCTTCACTGCAAACTGCTTTAGCATTGGGTGCAACTTGCAGCCAATCATTAAGTGCCCCGCATTCATCAACCTCAAAATGGCTAAAGCCAATCCATCTTAATTGTGATGGAGGAATGATTTTTTTAACGGCTTCCAATAATACAGGAAACATTTGCCTCAGCCCTGCATGAAAAAGCAATGGTTCTTCATCTTTTATAAGAAATTGATTGAACTGTAGATTTATTTCCGGTACAAAGACCGAAATTCGATAAACGTCTGGTGCAATTTCGAATGTATTTATCATGGTAATGTATTTTAGAATAGTTAGGGATTAGAAAATTTAAAATCCTTAATGGTAATTCTTTAAATTATAACAAAATACATCGATTGAAGTTCATTAGGATTTTTCTTCAAATGTCATGGAAGCTACAGTTTTTGTTTTAGCTGATTCCCATTTTATTAAAACAATCGTCCCTTCAGCTGACTACTATTATAAAAAAACAATCTGGCAAAAACTTCAATCAGATAGTGGAAATATACCTGATGTTATTAATGTCAACATCCCTAACCCTTAAATACTTGTCCTTATTTTTTTCTAATAGTTCAAACAGCATAATTTCTTTATTTTCAATCAATTCGAACTAAACTTGTTTATCTCTGTTTAAATAGTCTATATAAATTTAAATTAATATTAAAATCATTGTGAGATAGTTACATATTTGTGTATCTGTTTATAAATGAAAGGAGTAATTATGAAGTACATTATGAGAATTAAAATGGCCTCAGGTGAAAACGGCAACAAATTGTTGGGTGATCCCCTGTTTGGGAAGAAAATGCAGGATCTTCTCATGGAAGTGAAGGCTGAAGCAGCCTATTTCACAACTATTTGTGGAAGCCGAGGTGGTTATATTATAGTTAACATGGACGATGCATCCCAAATGCCGGCATTATCTGAACCTTTTTTTCACTGGCTAAAGGCGGAGATTGATTTTTATCCTGTCATGACACCCGCTGACTTGGGCAAAGCAGGTCCTGCAATCGAAACTGCAGTTAAAAAGTGGGGGTAATAGATAGAGAATTTATTCATTTGGAAGCAATTAAAGGGATCACTATGCTGTGTACCCCTTTTTTCTGTTGTAAAATAAGTTAAAATATTATCCCTTCAATAAGCTATTAGTCGGAAAGTCTCAAATTATTTGTGAAAGTTCTGCACCATTATATCACCCAAACTTTCTTTTACCTGTTCAGTTTAGCTCTATATATACCTTCGCCAGTGCAGTACTCCAGAAACGATTTCAGGCTATTTTATCTCTTGAATATTGAATTATCATTTATTCCACGTTTTTCGCCAAGAAACTCACAGAAACTTATTGGAGAAGCTTTTGCATTAAAATCGGTTAAAAACAATTTATGTTTGATTATGTCTTTTTCATCATATTCCTCAAGACACCACTTCAGGTTATAGTAATATTTCAGGGTTGCTGTCTGGTAGTGATTCTCTTGATTAAGTTCGGAGACATAACGAACGCATGGCAAGACAAGACACTCAGATCATGATCCCCGATGAAGTGGTAATGAGCAAGATATACGTAATCAGGGATGTGAATGTAATGATCGACAGAGACCTGGCCGAACTCTATGGGGTTGAAAACCGTAAACGAATTGGCTTCAAAACTTACGTAAGCCAGGAAGAATAATCCCCACACCTGTGGCGGGATCAAAGAGCCGAGCTGACACTGCAAACAAAAAAGCATAACCAAAAAGTAATCCCCAAAGCTATATTAATATAATGCGGCATTATAAGCGCTGGCAAAGAGAATTGTGATTGTTTAGAAATAGGTATTATTTGATATAACAGACTATTCCAATATTCATTAATATTCCTTTTCGGGTGAAATCATTTTTAGAATCTTTTTCATTGAATTTTCCACCTAAATATCTGATTGAAGGTTCTATTCCAAAATTCTCATTTAGTTTAACTGAATAACCTAATCCTGCAGAAAAACCTGTTATTTTATGGAAGTATCCATAAGATGTATTAATAAATCCGGTTGTTCCCGGAATCGATCTGCCTTTTGAGGAAATCTTTGATGTTCCATAGTCAAATTCAGCATGAAGAAATAATCCGAATGGAGCATAAAACCTTATAAATGGAGCGATTAAGAAACTCTTCTCCAGCGTACTGTAATAAATATAGTTATTGTATTTAGTATTGTCAAGGAGATATTCTAATCCTATTCCGGCAACAATGTTTTTAGTAATAAAATACCCGGCTGCCGGATTTAGTTGAAGAAGATTCCCGGTGCTCCCAAAGAAATTTGAGGATTCAATTGTCGAATTATCATCGTTGTATTGATAACCGAATCCTCCGCCAATTAGAAATTGATGTACATCCTGTGAAAACGATATGTCACAGATTAAAAGGGACAGAATAAACAATCTAAGTTTCATATACATATGATTTAAGTAAGTAGTCCTGAATGGAAGTTCATTTCATAACCCTCAACACCCATTACCACTCATTTATTAAGGTAACTCATATTATTTACTTATTATTATCCATGAAAAGGATATTTTAGGAATTTGTCTGGGTACCCGCGTGTTAGCGGTTGCATTGAGGGCAGGAATTCCTGGTAATCGGGCGGGCGCGAAGGGACTTGTCCATATTAGGATTAGATCTGTTCATTATATTTTGTGAAAACATTAACAATAGATCTGAAAGGCTTAACAAATTATTAAGGCAATATGTCATAGCTTTGATATCATAAAACCCAAAATTATCTTAAGATGAAAAACTTACAGATTTTATTATTCCTTGCTTTTTTGGTTTTTATTACCGACTCGATTAATGCCCAAAATGATTACAAAAGTCGTTCAATTGGGATTCAACTCAACCCTTATTTGGATTCTCACTTTTTTAATGGAACCTTTATTAAGCCTGTGTTTGCAGGTAGATACTCAATGAATTTGCCCAAACATTTTTCTTTTGGTCCTGAAGTATCTGGTTATTTTGTAAAATGGAATTCCGATCAGGGGGATTTGAATATTTCTAATATAAACTTTGGAGGTTTTATCAGATATTCACTATCAACCTCGAGAATAAAACCATTTTTTGAGTTCAGTCCATATTATACATTTCGTCATTTTAATTCCAAGACAATCGTAACTCAGGAAGGGACTGGTATGGAATATGATAAAAACTACTTTTCAGGTTATCTGAGTCCGGGAATTACCTTGTACTCACGGAACCATAAATTCAGCCTGGATTTAATGTATAAATTCTCAAATAAAAATTTTGTGAACGATAATAAATCTGCATTCACTTACAGACTCAATTTTAACTTCTAATCAAGGTCATCGGGTTACCTGTTAGGCCTGACGCGATTTTGTCTAGATAACCTTTTCCCGGGAAGAATCTATGAGGCACAGTATATCCCCTGTTTTGTAAGTATGTAAGAATCAGTTTTAGACTGAGGTCTATGTAATTAGCAGAAATACAATTAAATAAGTTTGGGGCTGTTTAAAAAGTCTAAATCCATTAACCGCAAAGATCGCGAAGGATTTACGCTAAGATCGCAAAGAGCTAATTATTAACGTTTTAACTTTGCGTACTTTGCGCCTTCTTAGCGTGCTTTGCGGTTAAAAAAGGCTTTTTCTACAACCCCAAAGATTGGCATGATTACTGCATATTGACTCAAAATTCAACAATATGAAAGCAAAAAAAATATGGGGTAATTTTAGTGTAAAAGATGCAAAGCGCACCAATCAGTTCTACACACAATTGGGTTTTACTCCCAATAAGCCAAACAACGATCCTAAGCTAGCTAGTTTTCTTTTTGGTGATGATGATTTTGTGATTCATTTTTTTGAACAGGGTTCACAGATAGATGAATATTTAACATCCGGGTCAAAAACTACCAGCGAAATTATATTCACACTTTCTGCAGAAACAGAGGCGGAGGTGAAAGAATGGGCGGAGAAGGTTAAAACCGCCGGTGGTAATATTTTTCACGAAGTGGGGAGAGATCAAACCAATCATTACGGTTTTGGCTTTGCTGATCCTGACGGTCATAAATTTAATGTACTATTGATGGAAGAAGGGATGTGATAAAATCCTGGGTATTCGAGAAAATTACAGCCAACGGCTGCTAAGCCGTTTTAAGCGATGGCATTAATTGCCAGTGACAAATTTCACTGTGGAAAATTAATGCCTTCAGATAGCCCATGATCAGGAGCCTGGCTTGTTGACGGTAGGCCTGGTTTCAAATTTCAAAAATACTTAGGAGATGTTTATAGTCCAGAAGAATTAGAAGCTAGAGAAACGACCCCGTCTTAACTTCTCCATCCCTTTTATAATTAGCAATTAACACACCGCCCGGAGAAACTTTATATTCAAGAAGACTGAAGTTGGCAGGAATGGTGCCATTCTCAAACAGTCGTTTGCCATTACCCAGCGTTATCGGGAATATTTTCAGCCAAAACTCGTCAACAAGATCGTACTTCAGAAGTGTCTGAATAAAGTTGCCGCTTCCGTGCACCTGAAGGTCAGGACCATCTTGCTGTTTTAATTTTTTAATCTGATCTTCAATATTCTCTTTCAGGAAAACTGTATTGCTCCAGCTATGCGTGGAGAGCGTGTTTGAAGCGACATACTTTGTAACCTGGTTGATTCCTGGCCATTCATTTTCATGATCAGGCCAGTATGATGCGAATATTTCAAATGTCTTTCTGCCCAGTAACAGATCTGCATTATTGCTCATCTGCTCGCCCATGACCTTACCCGTAAATTCATCAAAAAACGGAAATGCCCAACCGCCATATTTAAAGCCGCCGGAAGTATCTTCTTCCGGTCCACCGGGTGCCTGAATAACACCGTCCAGTGTCATAAAAGACAGAACAATTACTTTTCTCATTTTACTCCACAGATTTAGTTGGTCTATAGAATTTTGTAACAATTTAAATGCAAATTTGTTTGAAGGGATTGGTAATTATTCGTTAGCACATGTATTTTTCGTCGCGCGATGGAAGAGTTCCGGTAGAAAGCAGTATTGTTAATAAAATAACTGGCAAGGACGTGCCATGTAGGGACATGCCATGGCATGTCCCTACGGTATTAGCGTGTGTCGATTGTAGGGTCACGCCATGGCGTGACCCTACACATCCAAAATAATAATACCATGCAGATGATTAGGCATAACAGCTCATTCTTGTTCCCCGATTCAGGCAGGCGTGTGGCATAAATGTACCTTAACGGTTTTATTACAGCAAAGCCCCGTCAATCACAAAAGCTAACCACAACCCTCAAACTTTAACATCCCGACTTTGGACTGACAATCTACGACAGTAAAACCTATGTAAGTTAGACAATGACCAGCATTCCCGGGAAGTATATGATCAAAAAGATATCAACTGATAAACAAAAGTTTTGCTCTTGATGACTTTCTGTTTCAAGCTTATCTGATATATCACCCAACTGCAGAATTTTACAACCTTAACCATCTGCCTCTTTGAGGAGTGTCGGATTCGGTCGTACCGGAATTTGTGATTCAGTTTGGGGGAAACACACGCAGTTAAGTGATTGAAATTTTTTTATTAATTTTTATTGATTGGTCTTTCTTAACTTTGATCCGGATCTAATCAATTTCACTATGTACCCTGAAATTAAAGCCATAATCACCGGATCAACCGGAATGGTTGGCGAAGGCGTCCTTCTTGAATGCATTCAGCATCCAGCCATAGAATCACTTCTGGTGATCAACAGAAAACCCTGCGGAATCTCTCACCTCAAAGTGAAAGAGATAATACATACTGACTTCTTTGATCTCTCTTCCATTGAACCCAGGTTAACAGGGTATAATGCTTGTTTCTTTTGTGCGGGGGTATCGTCAGTGGGTATGAAGGAGCCCGAATACACCAGAATCACATATGACCTTACAATGAACTTTGCTCAGACACTTTGCAAATTAAATACTGATATGACCTTCTGTTATGTTTCCGGAGCGGGTACCGACAGCAGTGAAAAGGGAAGGATGATGTGGGCAAGGGTCAAGGGTAAAACTGAAAATGACCTTATGAAGCTTCAGTTTAAGAATGTGTTTGCTTTCCGCCCGGCTTTCATGAAGTCAGTAAAAGGACAGAAAAACCTCCCGAAATTCTATAAATATTTCCAGTTACCTTATCCCGTTTTACATGCGTTATTCCCGCAATACTTTGGTACACTGAGCGATGTTGGGCTTGCAATGATCAATTGCGCGGTATCCGGGGCTGAAAAAACAGTGCTGGAAGCAAAAGATATTGCTGAATTGGCAAAGAGAATTGCTTAGCGACAAATTTAATTCTTTACGTCTATTCCAGGATATTGGTTACGAAAAAACTCTTGAATAAGATATTACCGATGATCCGAAGAGTCCTGACTTGTGACATTTTTCGATTTTAGTGTGGTTGCAATGTCATGCTGTCAGAACACTATCTATTTAAAAATGCAATCTTCCAACGGTTATAGGGATTATCGAATTTCACCAGGTCTTTAAAAAACCATTCGGGATTCCAGCCTTTACCAACCCATTTTTTCATCTTTTCAAAGTCATTATTCTGGTGGTCGGATAAAGTTTCCAATATGTTGTAATACCCGGATATACCACCACAATCTTCAGGTGGACATGCTCGTTCTCCACCAATGCAAACAGGATATTTATTTCCTTTCTCTCTGTAAATATATCCTTCAAGTTTAACAATATGTATCCATGAATCACCATAGTCATAAAGGTATTTTGCCTCTACCCCCAGAGCATTAAAAAATATGAAAAGCGGAATTTCCCATCCAGGGTAGACCTCCTGCAAATCACCATTTCTTTCAAAATCAGGAATACCAATATGGACTGCAGTCCTTTTGCCCTTTCCACGTATCTCAAAATGATGCAAGTGATAATCCAGCCATCCCATTGCATCCTGAATGGCCACATGCAAATCCCAGAAATTATAATCAGCAGGTACTAAGATTCTTCGCCAGATTGTTGGATTGATTTCCTGTAGGTCAATTTTAAACTGAAAGACCTGGTTTTTAAGGAGAGAGATATTATTGGATCTCTTATAATTCATTAAATAACCTCGGTCTGTATAATTCTTTTCATATATACTACTCATAATAGGTACTTTATATTATATCCTGGTATTAAAATGAGAATTGCAATCGTCTTAACATTTCAAAAGTATCACAATAGTTAATATCAAACACGAAACAGACATTAGGGATTGGAATTCTCTTTTTAATATTTGAATCTAAGACTTCATGTGTTACAATTGTTAAATCATTTGCTAATGCAAAAGCCAGGACCCAGGTGTCAGCATTATCTTCCTCCATAAAGGTATCTTTAGCAAACTGATTATATTGTGATTGATTCTGTGCCCATTGAACTATTGAAGTATAAGCTTCAAGAATATTTTCCGTTTTGGTCGGAAAGAAGTACTCTTTAAAATCACTTTCAGCCCAACTTTTTAATGTATCCTTGCCTTCTTTGATTTCCATTAACACTTTGTCTATACTGCACAAAACTCCATTTTTTGAATAAACAAGTAATCCATTCCAGAAAGGTTTTGCAAAGTCAAAGGGATAATATCTTCTAGATGCCTCCATAAAAACATTAGAATCTAAAACATATTGTAATGTATTGGAGTTCACGCAAGGTTCTTTCTTACATATTCATCGAAGGTTCCAGGCTTGAGGCCGGTAAGTCTGAAAGCATCCATATACAGAATCTTATTTTGCTTTACGGAATTATGAATTAAGTTAAAAAAACTTTTACTTATTCGATAAGGTGCTGTGTTATAGAAATTGCCTCCTTTAGCAGTGCTCAGCTTCCGTTCTTTAAGAACATATTCTTCATAGAAAGAGAAAAATTCCGTACGGGTTATTTGATTTAAATCCAAAAGCCTTCTGGCTATAACAATTTGACTTACCTTAAATACTTTTGCTAACCCTTGATAATCAATACCATAATTTTGAATTTGTGTTATTAAAAGATTTCGGGGAACCAAAAATTCTGCTGCTACTTTGTCACAATACTCTTCAGTGCTATTAGCAGCTGGCTGGAGTTGCCGTAAATCGAAAGATGCACTTTTACCGACTAAAATATGAGCAATTTCATGAATTAGTGTGAATATTTTGCCAGAAATAACATCGTTATTGTTTAAAAAAACAAAAGGAGCAATGTCATCATAAAGTACAAATCCTCTAAACTCACCTAAATCTAATTTCCGTCTGGTGTTATTGTTTACAACTCCATTCAATACTACAAATATACCGGCTTGTTCGGATCTGCTGATCAGCAGGTGTAAAGCTTCTGTCCAACCTGGTACTTTCTTTGCCCAATAACCAGATAATCCCAATAAGGTGTTTATTTTACCTGCAGCTAATTCGATTGGCATTTTTATCGTTACGCTATTGGTAAAAGGTAATTTTTCACCTCTTAAGTCTGTCAAAAGGTCTCTGGCCCATTGCTGTCTTTCCTGAAGAGTCTCCACTGTATCGATCAATTCTTGAGAAGGTCGAAAAGACTTCTGCCCCTGCGTCCTATAATGCGGTATTAAATATTGTTTGACAGGGATTTCTTTCAGGAAAAAATAGCCAAAGGGGATATTAAATAATTGAGCTAAGCCTGCCAATTGATTAAATGTTGGTTTGTCCTTTTCTTCCAACCATTTATAGACTTTAGGAAATTGCAAATCAATAAATTTCGCTTTATCCGGGTATTGATAAAGTAATGTGTTTAAAATACTTATATTAAAATCCAATTTCATCCGCTCATTGTAAATATACCAAAATATATATGACTATTAAAAGTACACATATTAGTACAATTTAGAATAAACTTCAGTTCAAAATATTTGTTGATTCACATTAAGCATTAAGCGAACAGTATATCCACATTTGAATTATAAGGATTTCCAAAATACCTTTAATCAAATTAAATCTGGCGCGAGCCGTCGCGAGTAGCAGACAATTTCCGGCAAATTAGGTGGGAGTATTTCAGGATGATAGCAAGGCTTATCACTGCAAAAACTAATTTTTGTTCTTCTCTGTTGGTGAGGCTATAATAAAATAGAGTTTTTAATGGTTCCATTAGTCTCCCTGAATCTTAATCTTATATTAATTTAAGATTAATTTAATCCTAATCCTGATTAGAATCTCAATATTTAATTTTGTCTATCGGTTTAGTGAACTTTATTATTGCAATGTAATTTAAAGTCCAACAATAATGAACCTATGCAACTAACCATTTCCACTTTATCTTCTTAATAATTAACTATTTCTTTTTGTTGAACCAATACTTAATGTTATGAAGAAAAATTTTACTATTTCAGTTTTTGTGATGCTAATGTTCAGTCTGAGCATTAGATCAGTGACAGGCCAGTATCCTGGTTCAGGCCAGGTACCTCTCTCCCCGGAAAAGGTTCCCCAGTTTGTTGACTTTCTTCCACATTTTGCCGGATTAAGGGTCAATGCCAAAGCGGGAGGAGATCTGATTATCCGCGCTGTTGAAACCCGGCAGGTAGCTGTATCTAAAGGGACTGTACTGGATAATGGAATTGTCGGTACAGATGCAGGGGCAGGGGTAGGAAATTACTTTGTCTATCAGATCTCGAAGGATGGCGGTACAACCTGGACACTCCCCTTATGGCCGGCTTTCACCATTGAAGCCCAAAGAGGCAATCCATTGAATATTAAAGTGGAAAACAAACTAAACGGGCTGATTTATAAGGATGTAAACATTGCTGCCGACCAGACTATCATGATGAGCGGTGTCCCCACGACAGGAGATCCGATGACAGATCCTTATGAGGGACCCATACCAATAGCATTGCATCTTCATGGAGGCGAGGTACAGTCAACATCCGACGGAGGGCCTTACGCCTGGTTTACCCCCGATTACTTATTGAAAGGAAAGGGCTGGGAGAATGGAGTAGGTGAAGTACTTACCTATCCCAACAAACAGGAAGCTGCAACATTATGGTATCATGAACACAGCCAGCTCGGACTAACGAGAATTAATGTATATGCCGGGATGGCAGGATTCTATTTTCTGAGAGGGCCTGATGAAGAAACCCACAAATTGCCGGGCTGGTCCGGAGATGATTTTGTTCAGGAAGTTGCTCCTGAAGGAAAAGTTGCAGACGCATTGCATCCTGACCCGTACTTACCTGAAATTGAAATCGTAATTCAGGACAGGATGTTTGATCAGAATGGACAGCTCTACTACGCCGTGGATGCAGTCAATCCTGACGTACATCCTTTCTGGGCTCCTGAATTTTTCGGGGATATAATAACCGTAAATGGCAGAACATGGCCCTACCTCAGTGTAGCTCCCCGTAAATACCGCTTCCATCTGCTTGATGGCTCCAATGCACGTTTCTATAATTTATGGCTTAAAAACATGACAGAAGGTAAATCGGCTCCTGCTATTGTGCAGGTAGGCACTGATGGCGGACTTCTTGACGGACCTGTCAGAATAGATCCGGCTTTGGGCCAAAAACTGCTTATGGGTCCCGGTGAAAGAGCTGATGTGGTGATTGACTTCACAAATCTGGCTCCGGGAACAGTGCTCACACTCATGAACGATGCTAACGCACCTTATCCGGATGGGGATCCTGTTGCCGAAGGCTTCACCGATCGTATAATGCAATTTATAGTCAACGGTAAAATGGCTGACAATAAAATCCCTGATAAGGTCGGGAAGGATAAAAGCCTGGTACTTCCTGTTTTAAGAAGCAAACCATTAATCAGGCTTACCAATTTTGCAGGAAAAACAAATATTACACCAGATGTAAAAAGACAATTGACATTAAATGAGGTGCAAGGTCCTGGCGGTCCGTTAATGGTTTTATTAAACAACTCGCGTTATGAAGAAATACCTGACATGCCCGATATGTTCGGAGCTCCTACAGAGAAACCTGTTGAAGGAACGACAGAAATGTGGCAGCTAATAAACACCACGATGGATGCCCATCCGATGCACATGCATCTTGTGCAGTTCCAGCTTGTAAACCGTCAGAAATTTGATATTGATGCCTATATGAACGATTACATTGCTGTATTTGAATCTGAAAAAGGTGGAGCTTATAGTACTATGCCTGGTATGTTCATGGGGGCTGAGGGTCCACCCTTCCTGTATGACACTAAAAACTCAGATGGCGCAATCGGAGGCAACCTGCCGGTAACTCCTTATCTGAAAAATTATCCGGTTGTTCCTGCGCAGCCGAATGAAAGAGGCTGGAAAGATGTAATCAAGGCTTATCCCGGAGAGATTACTACTTATATGGTCAGATTCGCTCCAACCGATCTGCCTCTCGCTTTCAACAGGTCTAAATTAGTTTATAGCTTCGACCCAAGTAAAGGACCAGGTTACGTATGGCACTGTCATATTGTTGAACATGAAGACAATGATATGATGAGGCCATTGAATGTCCAGGCGAATCCAACAAGGCAGTCTCTCTTATTTGCTTCAAGTAAAGCAGCTCCTGTTGAAAATAATTTATTGGATGGATTTACTCTCGGACAGAACTCACCAAATCCATTCAGCTCGGAAACTGAGATCAGGTTCAGCATTCCTTATGACTGTCATGTTCAGTTAAAACTCTTTACTCTGGCAGGAGTTGAAGTATCAACACTTATTGACGCAGACGCACTTGCAGGAGAGCAGATTGCAAGAATATCTGCCGGGAATCTTTCGAACGGGATGTATATCTATCAGCTGAAAGCAGGGTTATTTATGTCAACCAGGACATTGATTATTAATCGATAGTGGGATAGTTTTGTAAGATTTCAACCTTAAGTCAATTTGTGAACTGAAATTCCAGTTATTATGACAGGCAATTAATTTACCCGTTGCTACCAGGAAAGTCCGGTTTTTTAAAACCGGACTTTCTTTTTAGTCGGATTTAATAGCATGACTTATTGGAGATGGCTTTTGAATAACGTTAATCTCGAGGCTGGCATAGGGAGCCAGAAGTCAATTTTATTTAAATAGCAAAACCCTTGATATTTCTACCAGGGTCTCGCTATATCTCAGGATGTTTCTGATTTCATCCCGAGTTTAGATTTTCCTATGTAATACCGGCTCAACTCTCCTTCAGCATAAACTTCACAATGGTTATTTTGTAAGATACGGATAATATCACGATAATCATCACATAGTTCATTTATTTTGAAATATTTGCAATAAGTTTAAATTAAATATGTGGGGTAGTCCGTATAATCCGGTTTGTTATTTATTGAGTCTTGCCCATGAGCCAAACCAGTTTTTCTCTTTTGCGCCTAACCAGCGATGTTCAATAGAAACTATAGCTTTATGTATCTCATACTGACATAGAACTTTATCGTGGTGATATTTACAGGTCTTGCCTTGTGGATCATTTTTACTGAGTTCTTTAAGAATAGGCAATGCCTTTTTTGAGCGGATCTGACCTAATGTCCAGATTGCCACATCTGACCGCTCATGCGGAGTATGAGTTGTATCTGACAGATATGCGATTAAGGCATCTTCTGCAGTACCTGAATATTGTTGCTTTGCAATATTGATACGTTCCTTAATACCAAGCCCGATACAGGTACGCACAGAAATAATAAAACATATAATTACTACCCCAACACCAACCCCAATTGAAATAAATATTCGTTTCATTTTTTCAACTTTATTTGTTCTGCTTATCAAAATAGCTATCAGACTGAGAACTGGAGTTAACACTGCCAATAATATATAAGTAAGAACCAATGATTCCCCGGGATGAGGGTAGTTGCTTATAACAAACCAGGAAGCAAATCCTAATAAAACTAAATTCAGGATTAGAGTGACGATTTTCATAAAAGGATAAATTTTATACAGTCCATCTGCCTTCCTTTGTTCCTCCGTTGCCTTATTTTTCAATTTAGAAGTCCAGTGTCCGTGACTGACCTGGCTTACGAAAATCAATACGATGTTGAGAATCGGAACGAATAGCATCAACAATGTGAACACTTTATAATCAGATACTTTGGAAATTCCCACGATAAAGAGAAGGAGACAGGTGAATCCCAATAACGCAATGTTACAGATTCCTGTTACGATTTTCATAATTGTCCTCCTTTAAGATTAGTTATTAAACACAATGCATATCTACTAAACAGGTTAGAAATTACTAAGTCATTGTCATATAATAAAATGACTTATGAATTATCTGTATATAAATTCTTGAACTTTTCGTCAATAAACTCATTAAACCATTGATCTATCATTGATTTCTTAAACCTCCATTCCTTGCCCAGTTTTGCAGCAGGTATCTTCTTTTCCTGTGCCCAGGTATATATCGTTTGTGGCTTTACTCTGAGGTATTCTGCCACTTCTTCAAGAGTCATTATTTTATCGTCGTTCAACATAATTCTTATTTAAAATACTATCAGGCTGGCTTATTGTTGATTTGTTCTCTTTGTCCGGATTTGATTTATCTTCTGGCTTAAACAATTTCGCTGCTGATTGAATAACAGCAATATAAAAGTTGCCTTCACGTACCCTGAACAACTCAAAAGGCATATCACGACTACCAACGAAAGGTCGTAGATTCCAGGCTAATTGCGAACTAACAAATGCAAGAATTACAACCCAGATTTTGAATATTGACATGCCAAGTTTTGGATAAATATTTTTCTTTTCACATGAAAATTTTAGCCCGTTAATGATTGTTTTAACAGTAAAAATTCCGGAAAAAGTAAATATTCCAACATGCAGTAATTTAAGAAATGGATAACTATTGCTGGTGATCATAAAGAAAATGACAATCGGAGCAAATGACAAAGCAATAGTTGTGAAGACAAAAAATCCTGCAAAAATTATATTTGCCATCTGAAGAATTGTCATTGTGGAACCTATCATAGATTGAACAACATAAAGTGCAGGGAAGCATATTAACAAGGAAAGTATTATCAGGCATGGAATTTTAATTCCGGTAACCAGGCTTTGTAATGCTCCATTGTAGCTACCCATTATAATCCCATAAAGGAATGAGAATATAATGATGAACAATAATTGAGTGAAAATGTATTTCCGTGAATTTTCAGGATCATTCAGAATTTCAAAATACTCATCACTCCGCTGAAAGGCTTTGAAGATAGAAGGTAGATTGGTTTTCATAGGATTTTTTATTTACAAATATATATCAATATATATTAACAAACAATAGCAAACACTAAAATAAAATAGAAGTCAGGATGAAGGGGCTTAGCATAACTGGCTTGCAACAAATGAATGAGGGATCCCTCATTCGCCTTTTCCCTTCGCACAAGCCCACCCTCAGGCTCATTCGGGATGACCGTTTGCCAGGAGGGGTGGGGGGAAGAAGCGGCGATTCGCAGCGAGATGCCCTACTTTGTCAAAATGCTGTTTGCGAATCGCCACTTCTTCCCAAAACCACCACCATAGAGGTGTCATCCCGAATCCCGCCCAGGCGGGATGAGGGATCTCTTGTTACCTCTCCGACTGCAGAAACAGCAAATAGCTCCCTGGCATCATTCCTTAAAAAGTGGAATTTATTACCGCACTAAATGTCAGAAGTCAGGAATTCCTGCTTCCACAAATAAGTTATTTCTCTGGGGTTCCTGAGATTTTAGTACTGCGCGGTGGGGAGTTCGAATAAGTGACTTCTTACCTGTGAGGCAAGTGCTCCAGGCTTCCTTGATAATTACGAGTAGCAAGGCCTGTTTACTCCAAAATCTTATTTCCTTCTTTGTTGTAATATGAGGAATTTAAAATAACGAAAAGCATGGTGATCTCATTTGTAATAGCTTGAATAAAAATACGCTCCTCATTGCTGACATTATCAACAGGTAAAATACAACAAACGAGTATTTTAAAATTTTGTGGATTTGATATTATTGCCGTAAACGGGGAACAAGATTGTTTTTCAATTATCATTTTATTACTAATATGAGGATAATCAAAAGTATACCCATGCCTTATTTCAAATTGCTCGTTAATAGTTTTGCTGGTTTCGCTGTCTATTATTCTAAATAGAACCCAATTTGCAGTCGTAATTCCAAAAACGCGCTCACTAAAAAAGTACAATGTTTTTTTAAAATCATTTTTTGTTTCAGGTAATTTGCTATAATTATTAAAAATCAATTTTATTTGTTGGATCTGAACATTTATCTGACCAATATATTTAAATGAATCATCAAGTTTATCCTCAGCTGACTTTTTATCATTATTGATTTTATTAATTAGTTCTTTGTGTTTTAAGACTTCATGTTTATATAAATTAAAAATCAAAATACTCAGAAAAAACAAAATACAAAGAAGAGTTCCCTCCGCGATTTCTTCTCCAATAATCAATTTTTCAGTTAAATATAAAGGGCCGTGGATTAATATAGGAGTTAAAATTATTACAGAAAATAGAAGTAGATTGATTAGCAGGTATAAAATCTCTAGTGATGAAGGTTGAAGGTTTAATTTTTTCATATTATACTCATGTAAGAATATCAGGAGGTTACTGGTAGAATCCCCCTGCCTGCAGAACAAAATGCCCCAATAGGCATACTTGTTTCTGATCATAAACTACTTTCCGGTTAAAAATGTTCGCCCGTGTAAAAATTTAGTTGTAGCTTAATAATGTTCAGCATCTCACCAGAGAACAATTTTTTGTATTCGTGGTAGCTGGTTATCTTTTTCCTGCCGGTGCCCGCATCCCTGGGCTTGTAGAACCGGAACTATCAACCTTGGTATAATAGATTTCGCTGAAATCTATAACTGAAATCTTTCCATTTTCAGTCAGTTCAGCCAGGTTGTCACAGACTCCTGTTCCATAATTTACTGAGTAATGGCTCGTCTTATCGTTCTCAGTATTGGTAATAGTTTCAATACCGGAAACCGGAACCCAGGATTCAAGGCATCTGTAATCTGTAACCAATGGTCTGTCAACGGTGTAGCTATATTCGTAATTGTACTCATCTGATTCGCTCTTACTATAATAATCTCCTACAAGAACTGTATATGATATACTGTCCCATTTGTTGGAATAATCAGATAAATTATAATATGTGGTCTTGTCGTCGGTGACCATTGTTATATCCTCATGACCGGTGGATGAACCTGACCAGTTAAACACAACAGGAGAAACCGTAACAGTCGAATCAGCTGTACCCTCTTTAATGCCTGTACTGAAATATGAACTACCATCAGAAGTGAAAGAATACTCTGACATACCATTCATTTTAACACCATAAGCATAATAATCGGTGTAAATTACCTTTGAATAGTATTCATTGCCTTCATTTCTCCAGATGTAGGTAATTTTCCCTTTATACAGCGCTCCATACTCTTCACATCCATCTCCATAATCATAAATGGTTGTATGAGTCCCATCCGCATTATCATACTCGGTTACAGTTGCACAGGTAAAATATTTCCAGTAAACATCCGGATCTACAATAATACTGTCCATGTAACTGGAATCGATACTCGTCCCTGAAATGTTAAGATCTCCATTCTTTATTTCGCTGTTTCCAATTACTGAAAGAAAATTGCTCATTTGTCCGGAACCTGAATTTATAGCATTCATCCGGGTTTTTAATTCCAGAAATTTTTTAGCTCCCTCGCTTAGGTTCTGGTCATTAGATATATTTTTCCTGCAAGAAACTATCACCGAAAAAATGATAATTATAAAAATAATTACTTTAATAAATTTCGTTTTCACATTACTTCTTTTTACTGAGAGTGTTCAAATTTTTGCAAAAAAGATAGATTCAAACCCTGATTAATGATTTGCTATTTAGAATTCAAATGCTAAAGTTTTCTGGTTGGTCATACTTTAAGATCACAATTACTATGCCACGTTTTAGTCTATGCAGATTAAATGTGACTCTGACCGGCAACGGCCTTTTTTATTGGGAGGTTAAACAGGAAGTACCTTTACGGCATTCGACACAAACTTTTTACCCTCTTTGCTGCACATCAACTGAATTACCTGCCGGCCTGACAAGGCAGCCATTACGGTGCCTGAAAACGTTGTTGTCCACTGACCAGCCATATGCAATCCTTCGAGGCCGGGAAGGGTTCGCAGCGGCTCCATGGCATTTAAGTTATCAGGCGTCAGATACCATCCATCAGGTGAGCCCTTCCAGTTGCCTGTGTACCTTACATAGGTTGCCGGTGTCGGGACGTCAGTAACCTCTATCTGTGAAGTGAAACCGGGCCAGCGTCTTTCAAGTTGTCTGATGGCATACTCTGCAATACGTTGTTTTTCAGAATTATATTTTTCCCGGTCACCTGCGAGATCCTCCCAATATGTATATTCGGTATCAAACCATACTTCTACGGCGGATTTACCGGCAGGGGCCATGGATTTATCAAAACAATGATGAATCACCGTCATCCACCTGTGTTCCCGGCCGGCTATTGTGATTGGCTCTTCAGCCTCAAAGACAATCCGGTGAGGTTCCTGTGAAAGATCCCTGTTTACCCCGATCATCACATGAACAATCGGTTTAACAGGTATCCAGTTTTCATACATATTCCTTATTCTTTCATTAATATATTTTCCTCCAAGGATATCGAAAATAAGTGTATGTCCGTCTCCAGCCCAGATCACCCTGTCTGCCCTGTGCTCAGAACCATCTTTCAGCCTGATCCCGGCTACCCTGTCATTTTCTAATATAAGGCCGGTAACATGGCTGTTATAATGGATCTCCCCACCCTGGTGTTTATAAAGATTCGCTATATGAAATGCTACCTTTTGTGATCCTCCGAGCGGTGCTCCAGCTTCGGTAACTCCGCTTTTTACAAAACCGGCCATAACCGCCATCGGGAACTGAGGCATAGGCCAGCCGGGAGAATCAATAAAAAACCTTACCGCTTCGCGAAGGAACGGATCCTTAAAACGGGCTGCAAATTGCTGGATTGTCACCTTGTTGTATCTGGAAAAAACCTTCAACAAAGGAAGAATAGCAGGTATCGGCTTCACTTTGTCAATGATATTTTTAAGCTCAGCAGGTTTCAGGGATGCAGCATTCATTATATCTGGGCCGAAGATAATACTGACAAACTCCTTTATCAGTTGAGCGTCCACAGGAGAAATAGCAAGCATATCCTCTTCAAGTTTTTTCCGGTTGGTAGAGAAATTCAGCTTCTTACCCATTCCTTCTATCTGTGAAATATGGTCATGGTAGTAAAATTTAAAATTTCCGGCAACACCCAGTTCTTCCCACATCCTGTGGATTGGACCGGATACTGAACCTGTAAGCATGTGCATGCTGATATCGAAAGTATAACCTTTCCGGTGCCAGGCAGTACACAATCCCCCGGGTATTTTATGCATTTCATATATCGAGGTCCTGTAACCATTCATCTGTGCATAGCAACCTGCTGATAAGCCAGAAATCCCTGCGCCGATTATTATGATGTCTGTTTCCATTATAGCTTATGTTAATAATAAGGTTTGAATGACTAAGTTAAGAAATATATCGATTGGGGGTGCTAAAAAAGTCTAAATCCATTAACCCTGCCTACCGGCCAGGCAGGCGCAAAGATCGCGAAGGATTTACGCAAATGCCGATAGCTATCGGCACGCAAAGAGCTGAAATTATTTGTTTTAGCTTTGCGTCCTTTGCGCTTCTTAGCGTGCTTTGCGGTTAAAAAAGGCTTTTTCAACAACCCCTCAATCAATAATAATAAGTCATTTATTATCAAGATTTCTCATTGACCGATAACCCTTGTCGTTGCCAGAATCCTGTTATATTTCCCCACCTGATTATCAATCTTTTTGCATATTCAGTATTCCAATCTTTTTCAATATCCTTATGACATTTTATCCCCATCCCTTGTCTGTCATGATGACAAAAACGACACTCCAGCGGTTGAAGCCCTGTGCCAAATAATTCGCACAATCCTTTAGATAAAAAGGTACACCCTTGCTTAGAGAATATTTGAAAAGCATAATTACATTCATTTCCTTTGAACGAGGGGGACAAGACTCCAAAATTAAGTTCAGGTGAAATCTCCAGCATCATACGGTAAGCCAGTCCTTCATTAATGGCTTTAATTGCCTCTTCGACGGTCCACCAACCTGGCCGTTGACAGTAATTGACACAAATTTTGCACGAACAAGGTTCCGATGGAGGATATCTGGCATTAAGACTTTTCTTATTTTCAAAGCTGATTGGCATCATCTTGTACCAGGAACAATATCGAATAAAAACTAACAGATTAAAGTTAGGAATAAATAGGAAAAGTAAAAGAACCGGAGAAAAAGATGGGTATGGTGCTTTAAACAGGGCTAGTACTTAAGTGGTGAAAATTTATTTTGTCCTGAAAATTCATCAAAAATTCATCTTCACGCTTTTATATTTGATCGTATTCAATAATAATAAAACAGGAAACTATGAAGAAATTATTATTCGCAATCTTTGCCGCAGCTGTACTTATGTCGGGCTGCAATAAAACAGAAACAACAATCCCAGGCGGACCGGGCAGGCTATCGGTTAAGATCACTGACGATCCCTTCAATATCAGCTCTGTTGAATCAGCTACAGTTACCATCTCAAAAATTGAGATCCGGCAGGCAGGAGCGAATGAGGGAGATCCGTTTATTGAATTACTTATGAATCCGGTAACTATTGATATTTTTCAACTGAGAAACGGGATCACCGAAGAACTTGTAAATCTCGTGATTCCGAAGGGGGACTACGATCTGGTAAGACTTTTTGTCGATGAGGCAAATCTTAAACTCAAAGATGTTGCTGAACCATTCAACATGAAAGTCCCCAGCGGTGCACAAACCGGGATAAAAGTATTTGTAAGCCCTGCGGTACATGTCGAGGGTGGTATTTCCGCCGAATTGCTCCTTGATTTTGATCTGTCACAATCTTTTGTAATGAGGGGGCATAATGCGCAAAACGGTTTTATCTTTAAACCAGTCATAAGAGCCGCCAACAATTCCACAGCAGGCAGGATTGAAGGTAATGTTACAGACAATTCACCTGACAAGGTTGGAATTGAAAATGCAACAGTTTCTCTTCAGAAAGGTACAGAAGACCCGGTTACAGCTTTAACAGACGCATCAGGGCACTATGTATTTGTCGGAGTACCCGCCGGTACTTATTCTATGTTCGCAGCAAAGGAAAACTATGTTGCAGACAGTGTTGAAGCAGTTGTAGTAATTTCGGGGAATAAAACAGCCCAGGATTTTGTTCTTAAAAGCCTCCCCGTTTACGTAAGTTCATCCATTGAAAATGCAGCTCCTGCCATTCTGGTAATGACATATAGCCTTACTCTGGCAAATATTGTTCCTGATGTTTCAGCTTTTGCAGTAACTGTTGCCGGAGTTGCAAGAACTGTCAGTTCAGTTGCTATTTCTGACAAAAAAGTTTCGCTAACCCTTTCAAGTCCGGTATTGAAAGGTGAGGCTGTAACCGTTGCATACACCAAACCTGCGACCAACCCGCTTCAGACAGCAGATGGACTTCAGGCAGCCTCTCTTGCCGCTCAGAATGTGACAAATAATGTTAACTGATTAAGATATTAATATATCATCGACCCGGGGTTTTAACTCCGGGTTTTTTTATTAAAATCTGAGCATGTATTCCCTGTTCTGTTTTATAGTTCCTTTTTTCATTGCATCAAGGAATGATGATCTTAATTTATCGCTCATAAGAGCTTTTTTAACCGGAGTGAGCTTTAGAAATCCTCCTAAAATTCCTTTTATCATTTTCTGGGAAATCTTTTCGGGGTTCCCAAAAATTTGGTTCTGAAGAGTGCCTCGTTCAAGGCACTGCAAAATAATCCGTTCAAATGTCGTTTCCGGGTGGATCACTCTCTTTTTCCGCTTTATTAATTTCAATGATCCTGTCTTTGTGCATTTCAATGAACAAACACCACACCCGATACAGATTTCAGTATTTATCCGTGGTTCCTTCTTTTTCCCGGTTCCAGGGCTTTCTGAGGGGACCATATCAATTGCTCCGATCGGGCATGCTTTAAAGCATTTTCCACACCCTTCGCAGGTATTGATGTTGACGTTGGCAATAAAACTGGAAGTGACAATTGAATTCGGATAGCCAAATTTTTTAAGCCCAAGCAGTACGTTACAGCAACATCCGCAGCACTGGCAAAGAAATGAAACATTGTTTTTTACATTATCGCAACTGAATACAAGTCCTGATTCTTTTGACCTGGCAATACTCTCAAGAACTTCGGTTTTTGTTGCTTTTTTTGCGAAGTTATGCCTGATCATAAAATCTACGTTAGCACCGAAAGTGATACAGGTTTCCAATGGAATGTCACATTTTTTTTCTCCTGCATGGAGCTTTTCATGCCGGCAGGAACACAATCCGATTGCAAACTTTTGATTTGATTCCACTATAGGCGTTATCTTCTCATAGTCGAGTATTTCAGTGTAATCCGACCCGAGTATCGTACCTTCGTGCGGCATTGTCCTGAGTGGCGAGATCTGCTGTCCTTTTCCGAAGTTGACAGCGATAGACTTTTCTTCATTCATATATTCAAAGAAAAGTTTTGCCCATTTTTTCGTATCAAGATTTTCGCCCACCCTCATCATAGTGAGTTCAAAGATTCCGATAACAAGGGGTGAGGGAACGTAAAAATATCGGTTCCCTAACCATAAATCCATAACCAATCCTTTCGTACACAGGCTTTCCAGGAGGGAGTTCACTTTGGCCGTTTCCATCCTGGCAGCTTCCGCTATTTTATCAGCAGAAGATGGGGAATAGGGCATCCTTACAACCAGCTCAGCTTCTTCGGTCGAATAAAGCTCCTTTAAAATGCTGAAGAGTGCTTTGCTTTTATTTACCCGGTAAGAGAGACTGTCAATTTTGTCCCCAAGTTTCTGGTATACTTCTTTCCCGACAAGGTGCCCCATTGTTTAAAGGTTTAAGGAAATTAACAGAAGTGTCCGATATCAATATCTCTGATACTTTCAACCAAACTACTGATCAAAGTTACATCTTGAAAAAGATAATGCCAATTTTATTTCAAGAACATGGCTAAAAGAATCCATCCTGATCCATCTAAAAACAATTCTGGTCAGCTCCCCGACAAGCTGGGATAATATTTTATTACCTGACACAGCAAGAACGCTTTTTATAAGATTGTCAGCTGTGTTTATGAATAAATCATAAATTTGACCAGACAAAATCATTTTATAGTTAATCTCTACACTTAAGTTTACTCCGATGAAACATGCAAGAATCAACCGACGAAGTTTCCTGAACAGCTCATTGGCCATAGGTGCATTTTCACTTATTGGCGGGAAGTCCACGGGACAAAATCTTAAAACGTTTTCCTCACGTACACCTGATGTCTTCAGGGAACCTGAAAAAGAGCTGAAGGTGTATGGCAGGTATGATGTAATTGTGGTAGGAGGAGGGCCTGCAGGATTTGCTGCCGCTCTTGCAAGCGTAAGAAACGGAGCAAAAACAATTATAGTTGAAAGATTTCCTTTTTTTGGAGGAACCGCAACTGCTTCCCTTATGACAAACATTAATGGCTATCGCAATCAGGTTAAGCCGGACAGCCTGCAGACAAGCAGAGGGATTGCTGAAGAAGTAATTCTAAGGCTGAATGAAATAAACGGACTTGGAAAATCTTCGTACGAACAGGAAGATTACTCTACAGAAAAAGGCAAACTCTCTTATAGTTATGCGATTGATAGTGAAAAGACCAAGTATCTGCTTACTAAAATGTTATACGATGCAGGGGTAAAGATTTTATTTCATACGATTTTTGTTGAATCAATTATGGAAGGGAATAATATTGAGGGGATCATAATTGAAAACATTTCCGGCCGGCAGGCCATATTCGGTAAAGTGATTATAGATGCCAGCGGAGATGCCGACGTGGCTTACAAAGCCGGAGTTCCATACTGGCAGGCAGATGTTGAGAAGGATAAACATCTGGCAAATTGTCTTATGTACCGTGTCGGCGGAGTTGATGCAGTAAATATTGATAAAATCGGTGGTCCGAAAACAAAAAACTCTGTTCTTTATTGGGGTCCCGCCTCTGACCTTGATGTTACAGATGCTGATAACTTAACGAGAAGCGAAATAGAGACCAGATTAGCAGTATTTGAACATTTTAAAAAGGAGCAAAAAAGGCTTTCCCCTATTTTGGATAATGCTTCTATTATCGAGACTGCTCCACATCTGGGAATAAGGCAAACAAGATTTATAAAAGGACTTTATCAGACTACTGCAGAAGATGCTATTGAGGGCAGAAAATTTGATGATTCAATTTCTATGTCAGCGTGCCCTATTATTAACTATTATGGCTACAGGCGTTATCTGAAACATGTCGGGTATGAGATACCATACCGTTGTTTATTGCCACAGAAGGTTGAAGGGTTGCTGGTTGCAGGAAGATGTATTTCATCGGATCAGCAATCCTATGAATCATGGAGAGCAATGGCACCTACGATGTGTATAGGAGAAGCAGCCGGCACAGCTGCCGCACTCAGCGTAAAATCCGGAAAATCCCCTAAGGAAATTGACGTGGAAAGGCTTCGGGATCAGCTTATAAAACAAGGGGCAGAAATCGGGCAGAATAAGGTAAGTTGAAATCAACAGAGATCTGTTATTCCTTAAAAAAATTTGGGGCTGTTTAAAAAGTCTAAATCCCTTAACCGCAAAGATCTCGAAGGATTTACGCAAATGCCGATAGCTATCGGCACGCAAAGATCTAATTATTAATGTTTTAACTTTGCGCGCTTTGCGCCTTCTTAGCGTGCTTTGCGGTTAAAAAAGGCTATTTCACCACCCTCAAAGTTATTTTCTTGCTACTTAAAACATCGAGCGTATACCTAAAGTTGGGGTCACATTCGGCCTGTTTTAATCTGTTCTTAAATCCAATTTAATCTGAATTTAATCATGCCATGGGTATAATGAAATAATTTTGTACATATTCAAAGATTATGGTGGGGAAGGCGTCAAATGCCGGGTTTCAATTTATTAATAAATTGATTATCAATGGTTAATTTGTGGCGAAATCTTATTCTTGCTATATTCTACACAATTCTTGTCGGTTGCATAAAAATACCCGATACTGAAATTGATACTTCATATACAAAGATCGAGAAGGAGATAAGGTCTGAATTTGACAAAAAGGCCGTTTTCAGCTGGGACCAGTATAAAGAATTTCTTCAGGCAATTTCAAATGATAAATTTGTTGTATTACCTCTTAATGAAATGAGGGATCATTATTATTCTTCAAAAGTTGTAATAGGATTGAGACATGACGTCGACAATAATCCTTTTAAAGCCCTTGAAATGGCCACTATCGAGAATCATTACTCAATCCGGGCAACTTATTTTATCCGGGCAACAGCCGATTATTACGGATATGTAAGCAGGTCACATATAATCAGATATCCTGCAATGTGTGCCCTTTACAGGCAGCTTTCTGACGCAGGAGCCGAGATAGGTATTCATAATGACCTTCTTACAATGATGATCTTATATGGAATTGACCCATATAGTTTTACCAGGGACGAACTGGCATTTTACAAGTCCCTGAAAATACCCGTCTATGGAACCGCATCGCACGGTTCATTAATTGCAAAGAATACTGTCCCCAACTATCAGATCTTTTCCGACTTTGCAAAGAAGGATTCAGTAAAATTTCTTAATAACAAATTTCCTTTGGGAATAAAAAGCCTAAGGGATTTTGGCTTTAAATATGAAGCTTATTTCATTGATTTCAAATATTATTATTCCGATTCAGGCGGGAAATGGAATGATCCTGAAGGATTTCAGGGCATATTAAAAAAACTGGTAAAAAGCAAACCAGGCGACAGGATTGAGATCCTCATCCACCCTGAATGGTGGGGTAAACCTGAAATTCAATAGCAGGATTTCAAAAGATTTAATTTTATTCATTGCTTTTTGCTTTGGCAAGCAAATTCTTTATAGTATCGCTTACAACGTAGTCAGCAGCAGTTTTCCCGTCCAGTGTCTTAAGATCCGGATCTGCACCCTTTTCAAGTAACAGTTTCACCTCATCAGCCCGGCCGTTCAGACAGGCAGCTATCAGAGCAGTGAATCCACTCTTACTTTGTGAATTAATATTAGAACCTTTATCGAGTAAAAGTTTTATGACCTCAGTATGCCCGTTCATGGAAGAACGCATCAGTGGAGTTATTCCGTCATTTCTCTGCAGATCAGGTTGTGCGCCTTTTTCAAGCAACATCCTTACTATATCAGTATCTCCGTTCCCGGAAGCTTCCAGTAGAGCTGTAGATCCGTCGGAGGACTGCAGATTCGTATTTGCATCTTTTGCAAGGAGTAACTTAACTACTTCTAAATCTCTGTTTTGTGAAGCCAGCATCAGAGCCGATATTCCCTGGAGGGTTTGAAAATTAATATCTGCCCTGTTGTCAAGCAGAATTTTTACTATACCTGCCAGCCTGTCCCTTACTGCAAGTATAAGAGCATTTGCTCCGTCGTGTCGCTTCAGATCCGGATCAGCTCCTTTTTCAGTCAATATTTTTACTACCTCAGTCTGATTCTTCAATGATCCCCATATCAGGGCTGTGGAACCGTCGGCACTCGCCAGATCGGGATCAGCTCCTTTTTCAAGTAATATGTTTACAACATTTGAGTGACCATTTATTGAGGCCCAGATCAAAGAGGTAGCCCCGTCGGCACATGTCAGATCCGGGTTTGCTCCCCTGTCAAGTAACAATTTTACAATATCAGAGTAGCCGCTGCGTGAAGCCAGGATAAGTGCATTAACTCCCTGAGACCCTCTTAATTCAGTATTTGCCCCGTTGTCCAGCAACAAACTTACGATATCTGTATGCCCTGTTATACAAGCTGACATGAGGGCACTTGTCCCATTATTCCTATGCAAATCGACCTGTGCCCCTTTATCAAGTATAAGCTTCGCCACTTCCGCATGTCCATTCTGACATGCCTGAATAAGTGCAGTTGTTTTAAAACGAAACTCCCTCAGGTCAGGAATTGCACCATTTTCAAGCAATAATCTGACAACCGCCACATTCCCGTTTTGAGATGCCAGGATGAGGGCGCTAACACCCATTGTGCTTTGAAAATTAATATTTGCGCCCTTTTCAATTAATATCCTGCATACTTCAGTGAAACCAAATTCAGATGCATACATAAGGAGGCTCAAACCCTCCTGGTCTTTATAATTAACTGAATCGATATTCTTTACTAATTCGAGAGCGGAATTAAGGTCTTTTTTGATAAGAGCGTATTTTAGCATTTCCGCTCTTGTTCCCCTTTGTATTTGTGTCCAGTTTATAAACAGGAGGGAGAGGATACCAATAATTGCCCCCGATAAAAAAGTTTTCATTAGACTGGCTTTGTTTAATATGAGGTTAACACTATATCCGGAATTGCATTACGGATAAAAGTTACTGTTTTTTTAGTTCCGGTTCAAATTTCTTTTTTTACTTATTCCTGAAAGTGGTTCCATAAATTTTTGTTAATCAATAAGTCCCCTTTGAGGGGAAGAGGCCTGAAGGCCTTTAAAAGAAATACTGCTTTTAATACTGCTTTTATTTGAAAGAAATACTGCTTTTAATACGTATTTCTTTTTCGTATCTTTAAGAAAAACTGCTATGAAAAAGCTTTTGTCATTCCTTTTTTTAAGCATCGTAATAATTGAAGTAAACTGTCAGAATGCTTCTGTAAGGGAAGAATACATCAGTTTCCCGACTTATCCGTTCAGCGAACCGGATCCTGTGGCAAAACCCGGTCAAATCTATCCGTATTTCAGGTTTGACGGTTACTCAACAACAGCTACCGGGAAAAAAATTAAGATGGTTGTGCTTGAAAACAAATGGATAAAGGTCTGGATGACACCTGAAATCGGAGGTAAGGTATGGGGTGCACTGGATAAGAAAAACAACAGATACTTTATTTACTACAACAATGTGGTCAAGTTCAGGGACATTGCAATGCGGGGCGCATGGACTTCGGGAGGTATTGAATTTAACTTCGGACGGTTCGGGCATGCACCGACTACAGCAACTCCTGTCGATTATTTAATCCGTAATAATCCTGATGGAAGTGCTTCCTGCTTTGTCGGATCAATCGATCTTCCGTCAGGTACCGAATGGAGGGTAGAAGTGCGTCTTCCGGGCGATAAGGCATGGATGGAAATTAATTCTTACTGGAATAATCCCACAAATATGAGAACCTCCCTCTATCACTGGCAGACCGCTGCAGCTGATGCCGGCAATGACCTGCAGTTTTATTTCCCGGGGAACGCCTATATAGATCATAGCGGAAATGCTTTCTCCTGGCCATTGATGAGCAACGGCAGGGATATTTCACTTTACAGGAATAACAACTACAATTCATCGCACAGTTACCACATCCTTGGAGAATACGCCGACTGGTTTGCCGGGTATTATCATGATTCAGACTATGGTTTTGGACATCTGACACGCTATCCTGAAAAGCCCGGGAAGAAGATTTGGATCTGGGATTTATCAAGGGCAGGTGCGATATGGAAAGATCTTCTCACTGATACCGCCAGGGGGAATACGCAGTATATTGAAATGCAAACAGGCTTACTGTTTAACCAGGAAGCTGATGAAAGTACAATGAGCCCCTTTAAACATCGCTTTTTCGAGCCTGGTGCAATTGAGAATTTTACTGAATACTGGTTCCCGTTAAGCAACGTAAAGGGTGTTTCGTCAATTTCAAAAGAAGGAATCCTGAATGCAGTAAAGGATGTTAACGGTTACATTCTAAGGTTTCAGTCGCTGGCTTATATTAATGATACTCTTCAGATAACTGACAAGGAGGGGAAAGTTTTATACGAGTTTGCCATCAAAATGGAACCGGAGCAGGTTTTCGAAAAGAATGTAGGACTAAAAACAGATAACGCTATCATAAAATTGGCTGGCGGTGAGATGTTCTTTAACCTGCAGGAAAATAAAACCGGTTTTTCCGACCGTCCGCTGACAACTCTTAAGGATTTTAACTGGGGATCTGTTTACGGGCTGTATACCAGGGGCATCGAGAAGTCGAGGCAGCGATTGTATTCTGAAGCTGAAGGATTTTTCACAAAGTGTCTTGAACTTGATCAATCATTTCTTCCTGCTCTGACGTCTCTTGCCGATATAGATTTCCGCCGGTTGAAATTTGACGATGCGGAAAAAAAGCTATTGAAAGTCATCAGCTTTGACACATATGATCCTGACGCCAATTTTCTATACGGGGTACTCCTTTTAAAAAAACATGAATACAATAAAGCAAGTGATGCCTTCGGAGTTACCCTTCGCACACCCCAATACAGATCAATATCACTCAACCAGCTTGCATTGATAGCTTTAAGGGAGAAGAAACTGGCTGAAGCCCGGGAATACGTTTCTGAAGCCCTGCTTTATAACGGAATGGATAAGAATATCTACAGGACTGCTGTCGCAGTTGCCCGGCTTATGGGAGATCATAAAACCTGTAACAGCCTTTTGGAGCATTTACTGAGTATTGATCCCCTTTGTCATTTTGCATATTTCGAAAAATACTTAACCGGGAAAGGCCCCGGGAGTAAAAAGGAATTCACTTCAAATATTACAGGTGAACTTAATTTTGAGACCTATATTGAACTTTCATTATGGTACTATGACGCGGGGCTCAAAGATGAAGCATTTGAAGTCATGGAGCTTTGTCCCGAAAATCCGCTTGGCGATCTCTTAACCGCCTTCCTTGCTTCCGGGAGAGGGGATAATGTGAAAAGTGATTTCTATTATCAGAGAGCTCTTAATGCCGGCGACAGATTGGTTTTCCCTCACAGGGAGGAGTATGCAGAGGTTTTGAAATGGGCCGGGGACAGAAATCCGGGCTGGAAGGTTAAATATTATTCCGCGCTCCTTTACTGGAGCAGACAGCGGCCGGAATTGGCAAAGGAATACTTTGATGAATGCGGAGATCAGCCTGACAGCTACAGCTTTTATCTGGCCAGGGGGAGATACAGGGATCAGACCGGCTCAGACGGAGAGGCTGATTACATCAAAGCATTGGGTTATGGTGCTGACAGCTGGCGACCCTATAATATTCTCCATGATTATTATATTTCAAAAAATCAGTACGGAAAGGCATTGGAGATTTCTCAGAAAGCGATTAAAATCTTTAAGACATACATCATCAGGTTCGATCACGCCGTATCATTACTCTATACAGGAAAATATGATGAATGCATCGCGATTCTTGAGAATACTGAGATCCTTCCTCACGAAGGCGCTGCCGATGGAAGGAGGGTATGGGAAAATGCCAGCCTGATGAATGCCCTCAGATATTACTCATTAAAGAACTACAGGAAAGCTTTGCTGTATGCCAAAAATGGCTACAGGTGGCCGGAAAACCTTGGTGTAGGGAAACCTTTTAAAGTAGATGAGAGGGCAGAAAACTATATAAGCTCACTGATATTCAAAAAACTCGGACAGAACAAAGAATCCTATGATCTGCTGATCAAGGTAGCAAATTATAATGAAGGAAAACCTGAGGATGGAAGCTCACTGGAGTTCCTCTCATTTTTAGCACTCAACAACCTTGGCAGAAAGGAAGAGGCAACTACATATTTTAACAGATGGCTTGACCTTTGTAAAAGCAAAAGAATTGCAGAATGGGCTGAACTTGTTTCAGAGAAAGTTACGAAAAAGTCCGTTGGTCAGTCCCACGCATATACTGTGGAAGTAAAAGAAGGAAAGGATCAACCCTGGATCCCTGAGGGTACAGATCCTTATTTCAGAATAATAAATGAGATTGTGCAATCAGATCAGACTGTGACTGACCTCTGGATTATAAATCCTTAACCCTTGCCCTGAAGTACCTATCAAACTTTTCAAGATTCTCCTTGAACCATGCAAACTGGTTTGGCCAGTCATTCTTCTCAGTGTAGTCAGCGTAAGTCTTTAAAGTTACACCGCTCCTGATGTCTGCTTCCATCCTGTCCCAGATAAGGTTTTGATTTACCTCGATAAGCGAGTCCTTGTATGCAACTTCATACAGCCTGTCGAAATCTTTCTTTGCTTTTTCTCCGATGATGACAAGCCAGACATTCAAACTTATATCTTTCTGGTTCAGGGCTACTGAGAGAAAATATTTGCTTCTGCCGAGCGGAATATTGACCAGATTGTTAAGAGGAGGATTAGGCAGTTTCACAAAACTGTTGTTGCCTTCCAAATAGTCTTTAAGTCCCTGCCAGTATTCCTGTTGAAGCCGTTTCACGTCTGTAGCTTTCTGGTCGGAGGTTGCCTTTTTTACCTGTCTGGCCCTGCCATCAGGTTTAACGACAATATTAAAAACTGTTGCCGGTAAACTGTCTCCGATTTTAAAGGCATCAAGTTCAACACCATAGAAATTTATCGATTCATCAGTTATGTTATTGAGCCAGGCAAGAGCTGCCCAGTGCTCTTCAGCAAAGGCACCGGCTACCCATACAATTGTAGCGCTTTCGCGGCCTGCAGCGCAGGTCATTAATTGCCCGAGATGTGCATGATCTGTTTTCTCCATCTGATTTTCTATCAGGACAAAGTGATCAGTCAGGACATCCTTGCACAGGATATCCGGATGGAAAGTTCCGGGTTTTTGTTCCTGTTCCTGAATCTCAAGTTCCATCCCCAATACATTTCCCAGTTCAGCTAAGTTCTCTTCCTGTGACAACCAGGGAGTAAAATCTGTGGCTCCCCCGTTCCATAGTTCATGAAGGTCGACTTTTTCGAGTTTGCCGAATTTCTTGCTCATAACGTAACACTGTTTCTAAAAACGAATATTTTGACAGTTAAATATAAGAATTTAAACATAATGTAACTCACCTTCCTCCCCTTTATTATATGCATTGTAATCATAATATATTACTGCAGGCCAAAAGCCCGACCCCTCCTGCACCCGTAAAGCCTCTGATTATTTGATCCTCTAAAATTCAGGTCCCTTTTACATGAACTTAATAAATCTCAAATTGTTTTATCCTCAATGTTAATATTATCAAAACATTGGTGTTATTTTCTTTTTTTTTACTCAACTTAGCATAAGATTTTGTTAAAATTGATTAAATCACAATCAAAAGTTCCGATATAACAGACTCATATTGATTCAATCAGTGTTTTTTTATAAACTAACTTAAACCTGGAAAAATGAAAAAGATGAAAAACGGATTCATTCTGTTATTTATTTTTTGTGGTGTGTTGTCCACTTATTCTCAGTCGGCCAAATTTTATGCAGGAGTAAAAACTGGTTTCGGGATACCCAATTTAACATCCGGTGCAAAGTCGACTCCCCTGAGTGAAGGTTATGCCTCAAGATTAGGATTTTACACAGGACTGGTTGCTGAATATCAAACCAACACCCTGTTCGGGTTAAGGGCTGAAGTAAATTATTCTGTTCAGGGTGGTAAAAGGGATGGTATGCAGGCTCTTCCACTTTCACCGGAAATGGGGTTATTGTGGCAATTGCTGCCTTCGATTGGTATAACACCCGACAATTATATGTATGCTAATATAAAAAGCGACGCTATCCTGAATTATCTGGAGATTCCGGTTATGGCTAAGTTTTCATTCAATATAGCGCAGGGAATTGATTTTTACATGCAGGCTGGTCCATATATGGGTATACTGCTTAATGCCAAAAATGTAACAAGTGGTTCAAGCGGCATTTATATCGATAAGGAGGCTATCCTGTCGGTCGATGCAATTCTTCAACTGGCTCAGTTGCCTCCAATAGGCAGCCAGTCTTTCGATCATAATGAGGATATTACAGGCGATATCCAAAAATTTAATGTTGGTGGTCAGGGTGCAATAGGCTTCGGGGTAAAGTTTGGCCGGGGTAAGTTATTTCTTGAAGGAGGGGGGAACTACGGTTTCATACCCATTCAAAAGAATGATGCAAACGGAACAAACCATACAGGTGCAGGAACCGTAACAGTCGGGTATTTGGTTCAGTTATGATAACGTAACCGACGGTATTCTGTCCCCGGCCAGGCGACCTACCTCTGATCACTGTAGGATATGTCGAGGTAAGCGACATTATTCCTGTAATCGATCTTACGGATCTTGACTCTCAGAATTTCTTTTCCTGTAAGTATTGAAATCTCTTTCAGGATCTTCTGTTTTTTTGCCGATTTCAGGAGTTCGAGGTCTTCATAAATGATCGAATGCGTTGTGGTATTGTGCTTAAGCGAGAACTCCTCAAGGACGATTGCTGAAACAACTATCAGGCCGTCGAAGATAATAACTCCGAGAACCGGAAAACCTACAAGCTTCAAAGAATTAATAAGTGAAATACCGATTGCCGTGAACATATACGACATATCCTTCAGGCTGAAATTCCTTGTTCTGAACCTTAAGATGGCAAAAATGGCAAACAATCCAACTGCCATGCCAAATTCAATGAAAACTGATTTCAGCATTGAACTTATGAAGAAAACAGTGATTCCCATAAGGAAAAATGTAAACAGGAACTTCTCCTTCTTCGAATACCTGAAATAGATAAATCGGATGAGAATGACGAGGAACGCAAGGTTTATAATAAACCTGATAAGTATACCAAAAAAATCAGGATTGTTGAGATTAAACCAGTTGTCAGGCATATTTTGAGTTATTTAGGTTACATCTATGGCATTGAAAAACGAATGTAAGATAATAAATATGTAAATGATGAACTTTGTTTTAATTTAATTGTATAAGATATGTAGGAAATAACATGATAATTTTTGAGAAGGTTTGATATAAAAGTTTACAAATGAAAAAGGTTTTTCTCTTTTTCTGGGTTATAGGATTTTGGCTTCCAAGGATTGCAGGACAGCAGGTTGTTGTTGATTCTGCTACAGTTTCACCGTTTGGCAGAGTTTACGTTTACTCTGTCGCCAATAATACACCTGACAATGTAATAATCATGATTTCGGGTGATGGTGGATGGAAATACGGGGTAACTGATTTTTCGAAAGAATTTTGCAGGATGAATTCTGTTGTTGCAGGTGTTGATATTTTAAAGTACTACAGATATCTGAGGCAACAGAGTACTGATTGTTATACAATTTCTTCCGATTTCGTTGAACTCGCAACAGCAATAGAGCGGAAATTTAATTTTAAAGGATATGTGCCCCCTGTTATAATGGGCTATTCCAGCGGAGCTACCCTTGTTTACGGGATCCTTGCTCAGGCACGTCCGGGTACTTTTATTGGCGGGATCTCACTTGGATTCTGTCCTGATATTGAATTGCCGGAAATATTGTGTCAGGTCAATGGTCTTGCAACAAAAGAGATTGTGAAGGGCAAGAGCTTCATGTTTTTGCCCGATTCGAGACTTGGAAATCCCTGGGTTGTTCTCCATGGTAAGGTGGATAAGGTCTGCAATTTTCAGACTGTTTACGATTTTGTTGCGAAGACTTCCGGTGCACAGCTTGTCGCTCTGCCGGGCGTTGGTCATGGATTTTCAAAATGGTCAGATTTCATGCCCCAATGGAAAACTGCTTATACCGGACTTATAAAGAAATTCAGTGACGATCAGACACTCGCGAATAAAATGCCGGATATTGATAATATCCCGTGTATAGTTACGAGAGAGAGAGCTACGATCGATAAAAACCTCATAGCAATTCTTTTTTCAGGCGATGGCGGATGGTATAGCTTCGAACAGGCAATTTCCAATCGGCTTGCAAACCTTGGAATTTCAGTCCTGGGAATAGATACAAGAAAATACTTCTGGAACAGGAAGACACCTGAACAAACAGCATCAGACATGGCCGATCTCCTGACCTATTACGGAAAAGAATGGAACGACTCGAGATTTATGCTTATTGGTTATTCGCAGGGAGCCGAAATTGCACCATTTGTGCTAAGTAGACTTCCGGAAGAGTTGAAATCAAAGGTCATTTCAGTCGTTATGCTTTCTCCGGAATCAAGTACTGATTTCCAGGTTCATGTCACTAATATGCTTGGTTTGGGTAACAAACAGAACGTTTACAACGTAATTTCAGAGATATCGGGGTTGCCGGAGACTCATCAGCTGATAATTCTTGGTGAAAGCGAAAAAACCCAGGTCCCCCAGCTGCTTAAAAATACTCCTGTAGAAATTGTAAAGATTCCCGGTGATCATCATTACAAGAGCAACTCAGAGTTGATTGTCAAAGTCATGGAACAAAAAGAAGTTTTCTGATTCTTAATGATTCCTTAACCCATCTTTAATTTAGTTTTAATCAAGGTTCCCAAATCAGGGAATAGATTTGTATCCGGTATATTTTTTTCTTTCTTTTTTAACGAATTAAATTAATGCGATTATGAAAAAGTTGTTGTTTTTATTGCTTGCATCTTTGGTATCAGGTTTCCCGCTTCTTGCACAGGCACAAGATCAGGGTGAATCAGAGAATATGCCAACAGAAATGCTTATTCTTAAGAAGGGGAATATTCCTCCTGCCGTTCTCAAAGCAGCAGATGAGCTGTTTAAAGGAAATACCCAGATTAAATGGGGCGTCTTTCCATATGAATTAAAAGATTATGGATGGGAAGTAAATAAGGATTATAACGAACCCATCGACCATTATGAAATCTACCTGAAAACAAGTAATGGCGGAGATGCTTATGCTGTCTTCGAACCCAATGGAGAACTTATCAAGTACAGGCTAAAAGATAAAAACATGGCACTCCCTGAACCGATTCTGAATGCAATATCCAAATCGGCATATAAAGACTGGAAAGTGGGCGGGGATACTGAAATAGTCAAAAGTAGCCAGAAGAAAGTTGCTGAGCATTTCGTTGTGACACTTGTAAAGGGAAACCAGAAGAAGAAGGTTTACTACTCCATGAACGGGAATGAGTTAGTAAACAAATAGAAACCTCTCCCCATTCCGATAGCTATCGGAACCCTCCCCCTAAAAAGGGAGGGTTTTAAATTTTATCCGTTCTACAGGGTATCGAAAAAGAGAACGTGGAACCTTTGTCAGGCTGGGATTCTACCCAGATCTTCCCTCCATGGCGTTCAACAATCGTTCTGCAGATTGCAAGTCCGATACCTGTCCCTTCATATTCATCCCTTGGATTGAGCCTCTGGAATATCTGAAAGATCCTTTCGAAATTTTCCTTATCAATGCCAATACCATTATCGGAAACTGATATGGTATTCTGATAAAGCTGCGATTTTGATGAGATATGGATTTCAGGAGGTCCTTTACTGAATTTTATAGCGTTTGCCACAAGGTTTTGAATAAGCCGGATCATCTCATTCTCATCTGCAACAAACACTGGCAAAGTTTCGTACGTTATGGCAGCATTTTTGTGCTGGATTACGGGAGAAAGAACTTTCTTAACCTGCTCAACTACGAAATTCATATCGACTTCCCTGAGCTCCTTCCCTCTAGTCTGAATCCGGGAATAAGCAAGCAGACCATTTGTCATATCACGCATCCTCTCAATTCCTTCAGTAATGAACTTAATATACTCAAGCGAATTGTTATCCAACAGATCCTTGTGTTTAAACAGGAGCTTATCGGTATAGCATGAAACCATGCGGAGGGGTTCCTGAAGATCATGTGAGGCTACATAAGCAAATTGTTCAAGCGCTTTATTTGACCGCAGCAGTTCTTCATTAAGCTTGAAAAGGACCTTTTCAGCGCCCCTCTTCATTTCCGTTATATCAAAAAACACACCTGTCATTTTTACGAAACCTCCCGAATCATCCTTTTCAACAAGTGCTCTGGCATTAATATATTTATCTCCATTTATCAGTGTCCTGACGCGGAATACGGCTTCAAATGGAAGATCTTCATCCAGAGCTTTAGCAACCCTCTTCCTGAAAAGCGGGATGTCATCTTCGTTAAATAAATTTTCAAAATCATTATAACCTCCCTCAAATGACCCGGGTTCAAGTCCGAATATATTCTCAACCCGTTCATCCAGAAAAAGCTCATCGGTGGAAAAATTCCATTCCCATACGCCGATATTTCCAATTTCAAGAGCAATGTTGAGCTTTGCCTTTGATTCTTTTAATTCTTTCTCCGCTTTTTTGCGGCCTGTTATATCCTGACGCAGGGATTCTGTCAGCAGACTGGTTTGCTCAACCAGCTTTGCCAGTCTGCAATTGCTGTAGCTTAGCTGTGAAACTGAATCAGCAAGCTTTAGAAAAAAAACCTTTGCACATTCAATGTCATTCCTGTCGAGATGCGGCACTTTCCCGAGAGCTTTAAAGTAGGCTTCCTCATCAAAGTTGTATCTGGAGGCCTGGGATTGAAAGTTATCATAATCAATCGATTCGTCATTGAAAAAAAACTGTCCCATAAAGAGATTTGCAATATGCAGGTTGCCGATAACAATGGGTGTTGCCATATCCCACATTCCATTCCTGCATTTATAAAGCCTGAACTCACCTCCGGGGATGCCGGTAGTAAGCTTCAGATCGCTTTCAAGGCAATTTCGAAATGTTTCCGGATGTATCCTGTGGAACCTTGTGCAGATTTCCTGAAAACCAACGCTTACGAGAACTTTACCCTTAAGGTCAATTATAGACATCGGAATTTTGGCAAATCTGTAGAAATTGTCCATCATGCACTGAATGTCCTGGACATTGATCAAGTCTGAGAACTCAAGATCACAGATATCTGCTTCAGCAGGGCTTATAGTTCTTATTTCCATGTTTAGCTTGAATGAAGCTCACTTACTCTGAGCCTGTGTGTAATAGCCCGCTCACGGTATTTTACATGCCTGGAATTTGGATTTCACATATAAAGTTATATTTTACTGAAGTATTGTATATTAAGATTAGATAAAGATTACATTAAGAATTAATTAAGATTGCCTGCCTGCAGCTTTCATCATGTAAGGTGAACTATTACTAAGGTTCAAACAGGTGCCGATAATCACGGTCAGGGGCTGTTTAAAATGTCTAAATCCATTAACCCTGCCTACCGGCAGGCAGGCGCAAAGATCGCGAAGGATTTACGCAAATGCCGATAGCTATCGGCACGCAAAGAGCTAATTATTAATGTTTTAACTTTGCGTGCTTTGGTGCGCCACGAGGCGTGCGTTAATATAAATAAATACCTATAAGGATGAAAGAACCTTACAACCCAATTTGCCGTTCAGGTTGAAGTACACCTGACGCACTGCCCGGAAACGGTCTTTGTGAAGCTCAGGTGTTACGGCTCCTGTAAGCTGCATCAATTAGGCTTCGTTACGCTGAATGGTATCGGTTAATCTACCAAAGCTGATGAAACCTGCGATGCTGGATGAAGAAACGGTAAGGAGCAGTCCAGCAGATACCCGGAGTAGGATGGTGTTGCGTGCAGGACGAAGGTAGCGCATGAACGTGGGAGACCCTAACGATACGGGATGTCTACCGTAGTCGAGGGAGTCGGATATGCCCGTAGTAGTGAGGATACCCGAAAAGGTAAAATCGGGAGGAGCGAAGGGGCATTACTATAAATAATGTTTCAAAGAATAAAGACCAGACAGAATTGATAGTCATGAATCATGAAAGAGTCGAAGCAGAAGGACAGGGCGAGTTGTTCAAAAGACGACGTGGCCAGATACCGGATGCAGAAAGGGTGTCAATATTACAGGAGAAACTATATCAGAAAGCCAAGCAAGAGCGAGAGTATAAGTTTTATGTACTGTACGATAAGATGTTCATTCCGTATTTTCTGAGAGAGGCGTGGAAGAGCGTTAAGTCGAATAACGGAGCGCCGGGAGTTGATGGGATTACAATAGAGAAGGTAGAGGATTATGGAGTAGACAACTATCTGAAAGAACTTGGAGAGGAATTACGAAAGCAGACCTACCAGCCACAGGCAGTAAAACGGGTAATGATACCCAAGGCCAATGGTGGAGAACGTCCGTTAGGTATTCCAACAGTCAGGGACAGGATAGCGCAGACAGTATGTAAGATGATACTTGAGCCGATATTTGAGGCAGACTTTGAGGATAGCTCGTATGGTTTTCGCCCGGGACGCAGTTCAAAAGATGCGATAACGGCGATAAAAGAGCATCTGAAGGAAGACAAGGCAGAGGTCTATGATGCCGACCTGAGTAAGTACTTTGATACGATACCACACGACAAGCTTCAGATAGCACTGAAGCAAAGGGTAGCCGACCCGAGGATACTTAAGCTGATAAACAAATGGCTGAAAGTATCTGTTTATGAGGATGGTCAGTACAAGAGTGGTAAAGGCAATCATAAAGGTACGCCACAGGGAGGAGTGATATCACCACTGCTTGCCAATATTTACTTCCATTTACTTGACAGGATAGTAAATAGTTCCCATAGTTTGTTTAGTAAGCACGGAGTGCAGATAGTACGCTATGCAGATGATTTTGTGTTAATGGGAAAGAAGTTACCTGAAGAAGTAATAGTAAAGCTCAAAAACCTGCTGCATCGAATGGGTTTAAGCCTCAATGAAGGCAAAACCCGCAAAATCGATGCAAGGAAGGAAAGCTTTAACTTTCTTGGATTTACAATACGTTACGACAAAGATATAAAAGGCAGGGATATCCGTTATTGGAATATCATACCGAGTTTAACAAAAACAAGGTTATTTATGATAACAATGGAATTATGAAATGTTGCTAAAAGTATAACGGGATTATATTAACCTTTGGTGATGTATTTGTTATTTGCAGCTCTTTTGGCTTTCTCCCGCTCTTTTATTACAGGAACAAGTTCCTCTCCTTTCATTCTGAATGTCTCTGGTTTTTCAGGTGTGATTACATACAGAGCATTTCCCGGCTGCAGTCCCTGCTCGACGATAACATTCTTTTCATTCGATTCTCCAAGTACCACTATCTGTTTGGTTTTGTTTTTTTCATAAACAAACGGGATACTGTCGCTGCCTGTCTGGACACATTCGCTGGCAATGTAGATAACATTATCGTATGAATTGATTATGATTTTATTACCAGTCGTCATGGACGGTCTGAGAGTCGGGTCAGATTCATTGACTTTGATCTGCACTTCAAACATTTTTGCATCGGAATTTGGCAGCTGCTCACCGATATTGGCGACAGTCAGGACAGTTCCTGTAAAGGCTTTGTCGGGCAGAGCATCCACATTGATTGTTACTTTCTGCCCCTGCTTAACCTTGCTCACCTCTATTTCACTTACATAGAACTTCGATATCATAGAAGTAAGATCCGGAAGCGTTGCAATGACCCTGTCGAAAGGATTAATTGATGATCCTGATTTCCTTTTAATCCCGAGCCTGTCTTTTTTGTAGGTTACCATTCCTGAAGAAGGCGCCTTTATCGTAAATTGTGCCAGAAAATCCTGAAGATCACTTACGAGGGCAGTCCCTCTCGTAAGATGCAATTTTTCGTGGTTGATAGCTGTAAGAGATTGTGCCACTTTCAATTCATAGCCTTTTATCTTTTGTTCAAGCCCTCTCTTTGCTTTGTCCAGATTCATCTCGGCCTGACGTATGATTGCGGGAGGCTCAAATTTCGACTGATCAAGTGCTATTGCAGCCTCTTCCACAGCAAATCTCTGATTCTTGATATCATCTCTGAGGGTCGTCAGCGTCATGGTGGTATCAAGAATTTTCATTTCAACATTGGTTTGAAGTGTCTTCAGGTTTTCAAGTGCATCCTTCAAAGTATTGTCGTATGACGTTCTGTCGAGCTGGGCAATATAGTCCCCTTCCTTTACGATCGTCCCTTCCGGGACAATATCCTGAATCTTAAAATCCATAATATGGAAATCGCCACCCCTTCCACCGCCGCCACGGTCGCCACCCTGATTTGTGTTTGGTGCCAGAGCAGGGCCCATAATATCAAGCGACTTTTCGGCTATCAGCTCCCCAGCCCCGGTTATTGTAACCTCGAAAGTGCCCTTTTTAACTTCCTCATAGATGTTTGCGTTGCTTTTCTTTGAGAACAGTTTATTGAAAATAATCAAGGCAATAACTGTTATCGCCACAATAATGCCGGTCGTTATGAATGTCCTTTTCATGATGGATCAAGTTTTATTTGTTCACTTCGCTGTTCAGGCAGGATAACTTAATTAACATCCTGAATAAGCAACAAATATAAGACTTATCCATCGTTTTATTTCTTTTTGGTGAGCAAAGTTTCAATGCTGAACACTCCTGATCCCCTTGCTGAAATGTAAAGGAACACGAAACAGTATAACATTGCCAGTTCACCTCCGTTCAGGAAATGGGAGCAATGCATGCAATCCATGTACTTTCCAGTATGCAAAAGCCATCTCACCGCTGCATATAAATGCAGCCCACCTGGTCCATAACCCTGACATTACAAGCAGACCGCCAAAAAACTCTATTGGACCGGCAATAATAACCAGGTAAGCCGGAATAGGATATTGTGAAACAGGAAATCCAAACAACTTTTGCGAACCATGCCATAAAAAAAGGAAGCCGGCAACAATCCGTAGTACAGAATATATCTGCAACTCGTATTTTGAAAGAAATGTCTTCGTATTCATAACCCGTAATATTTAAAAGTTTTAAAGTCTCTCATCTTTCCATATAACAGCAAATTAGCCAATGCAAATAACAATCCTTCAACACAAAAGTTTGTTTTGCCGGCGGTCAGGAAGCGATATTAAATAAGAACCCCTGCAGTTATAGTCGGATAACATCTGCAGGGGGTAAGAAATTCCGGGGAATACGGGGAAATTGGGGAATTTAACTCCGGAATTGGAAATATCTTTTAATCGGTTTGTACTTCTTTATTAGTCGTTGTTTTTTAATTCAGTTAAGGCTTTATGGATATCTGTCATTATGTTTCATACGAAAATAATCCTAAATCTGCTCATTTTTTAACATCTTAACAGGGTTTGTATGAAGAACACAAACCACTGTATAAAATAAACATCTGGCTGTATAAAGGAAAGAATTTAGGTTAAGGGGTAGGAGTAACTTATTGAAGCTTCATCTTTTCAATGAGCTGATTGATCTTATCCCTGGAGATATCAATCCTGAATTCGATTCCGTCCTTGTTTAATACGCACTGCAGTTGTTTTGTATTTATTCTCTTCAGGTATCCGGTGTTGATGATATTCGACCTGCTTATCCTGAAAAACCTTTCCGCATTCAGCTGTTCTTCAACCTTATGGAGAAGAGAAGTTACCGTCTCCGATTTGTTATCGCTTAAATGGAATTTCGAATAGTTTCCATCTGCCTCAATATAAATTACCTCCTCAGGATCGATTATGACAACCCCTGAAATATTCCGGAAGAATAGCTTCTTATAGGAATCAAGTAGCAGGGAAGTTGCCTGTCGTTCACCGGCAACTTTATTCTCTTTGCACCTGAGGATGGTTTCATTCAGGCGTTTTGGTTCAACTGGTTTAAGCAAATAATCAAAAGCTGCATACTCAAATGCCTTAATTGCGAATTCATCATAGGCGGTGATAAAAACAATGTATGGATGCATTGAATTGATTTTATGCAGGTCATCAAGTATTTCAAAGCCGTTTTTTCCAGGCATTTTAATATCAAGAAAGACGATATCAGGATCGGCCAGGAGGATCAGGTTAACAGCTTTGGATGGATCAGTTGTCGATCCGGTCACTTTTACACTGCTGTTTTCGTTTATAAGGTCCTGAAGAAGATTTAGCGATTCGGATTCATCTTCAATAATTACAGCTTCAAGGATCCTGCTCATTTATTTGGTGTTTAACTTAGGGTCTTGTGATTGTTTTAAGCTCAAAAATATAATCATCGGGGATTGTAACTTTCACTTCAGTTCCGGCTGCTTTATTATGGTTGTCAGCAAGATCCATGATCTCGATCCTGGCTTTTACCCTGTTGATCCGGTTCATGAAATCAAATATAGCATTTATTGTTTTCAAACCGTAACCGCTTCGGTTTGATGTTATAGATTCAGCAGATTTTCTTCCGACACCATTATCCGTGACTAAAATTTCGAGTGAATGGTCGTTTTCTTCAATCCTGACCGTTACCTGTCCGCCTTCAAATCTGTTTTCAATGCCGTGCTTTATTGAATTTTCTACGAAGGTCTGAATAGTCATTTTGGGTATATGACGCTGCAGATCTACATTTTCGCCTATGATAAAGGAGGTTGTAAGCCTTTCCTTGAATCTCAGTTCCTGAAGCTCACAATACTTTCTGACGAAATCAATTTCTTCCGATAATGGTCTGATCATCACCGATCCGTCGGCCAGCACGGTTCTGAGCAATCCCGAGAGTTTTACGATATAATTATAGGCGGTTTCCTTCTTCCCCTTCATGATAAGTGAACCGACCGATGAGATTACATTAAATGTAAAATGAGGATCAAATTGCCTTATTATTGAATTCATCTGAAGCCATTTCATCTCGCTTTTCAACTCTTCGTCCTCGTTTTTCTTCTTCACAAATACTTTTGCAATTCGCCATGTAATCAGGACTATTAATGCAAGAAGCGAAATAATGGCAATGGTCTTAAATACCAGTGTTTGCCAGATGCCGGGTGTAACGCTGAACTTAACCGAGTAAATTTCAGGTGTTTCTCTTCCATCACAATTAAAAGCTTTTAACTGGAATTCATAATCCCCTGGCGAGAGACCCTGAAATATTGCTTCCCTTGCATAATTCTTATGAGACCACACATCCTCATGTCCCGTCAGACGATACTGGTACATCACCTGGCCGGGATTTGTTGTTGAGATCCCCGTGAACCTGAAACGCAGGTTATTATTTTTATGATTTATCCTTACTTCTCCCTGTTTATTATAAAACAGGCCATCGATATGTAATGATTCCCAGGTCATACTGTCAGTCTCATATTCGATATCAGTAACATTAACTTTTGGAGGGTAGATATTTGGCGTCAGCTTTTTTGGATCGAGAATATTGACCCTGCCTGAACTTAGTATCCATAAATGGCCCTGCTTGTCTTTTATGATACCGTTATCGAGGCAATTATTTCCGGTGAATCCATAAGAACTGTCGTAAATCTTGAAATAGTCAGGGTCATTATTATAAAATCTGGTTGTGTTTATAATACATATGTCGGCCATTCTTCCAACCAGAATATGTGATGTGTCCATCAGGATAATTGAATTGACAGAGGTATTAAGCTCCTCCGGCAATCCATACCGGAGACCCGCTGACGATTTGCCCTTGAAAAACAACCCTTCATCAGATGTTACCCAGATGCCTCCACGGTTATCTTTAACCAGGGTATAGGTATAACCCGTGGGCATAAGCGAATCGATCAAAGGAGTACAATTTCTTCCGTCAAAATGGACGATACCTTTTTCGCCCGACAACCAGTATCCTCCCAAATCATCGTTTACAATTCCCTCGGTTATACCAAACTTATTGGATGTCAAATCCGTACAGCATTCTGTTTTCCCGTTCTTTATATGATAGAGTCCGTACTCAGTTCCGAACAGAAGTGATCTGTCATCCGGATCTTCATAAATTATACAAACCTGGGTAAAGTCAGGTATCCCGGAAAGTCTTGAAAAGGTATTCCCGTTCCAGATCAATACACCCTGATTAAGTGAAAAATATACATTACCGTCTGAACTTCTGATGCTTCCTTTATAAAATGCGGGGTCGCTGCCAAATAGTTTTCTGTAATCATTCCTCGGAACGAATTCTTTCCCGTCATAGACAAGTAAGTCACCTGTTAAAGAGCCAAACCAGATTTGCCCCTTCAGGTCCTCAGCAATTGCCCAGGTATTTTTTGGCAGGCCATCTCCATCATCAAGGTAAGAGAATGCAGTGGAAGTAAGCATGTAAAGATTCACTTCAGTGCCGAACCAGATGTTTGATTCATTATCAATTAAAGAGGAGGAATAATATGGATGGTTTATTTTCGTCACAGTCCCTCCTTTATAGACATCGAGAAAATCTCCCGCTTCTGTGTCCTCGTCCATGATCTCAGTTCGCCCATCATCATTGATAAAATTTTTTCTTACGATCCGGCCTCCTGAAATCTCGTAGGATTTACCATAGCCTTCAAGGACAGTTTTTCCCCTGTCGCGTTTCATTGCACGGATTTTAGTATCTGTTACAGGGATCAAATTTCCATTGCGCCATTTCCAAAGATTATGAAATGAATCTACAAGAAATAAGAATCCGGACGGAATATCATAAGTCATAAAATTAATGTCCATAGTATCAAGCAGATGATTTTCCTTTGGGTATTCTGAATAAATCCCATTAATAAAACAGATAAGTTTATTATGAAGAGTTACATTGTTATACAGAATTAAGAGGATTGTATCATTGACAGCATCTGCATGAAGGAATCTTTCAGACGGAAGTTTCTCATTGTAAGGGAAAAATTCAAAATTATACCCGTCGAAACGTGATAATCCATCCGATGAATGGGCAATTATATATCCATTTTTATCTTCAAATATCTGAGTAACATTATTTGACGGAAGGCCATCCTTCCTGAAGAAATTTTTGAATTCGATCCCATCAAAACGTGATATGCCATTCCTTGTGATAACCCATAAAAACCCGCGGCTATCCTGAAATAAACTTCGGGCCTGTGTCTGGGGCAAACCCTCAAGCACCGTATATTCCCTTAACGGATAGTTTTGAGCACTCACCTGAAGCGGGCATGTCAGTAAAAGCATTAAACAGCTTACTTTGAGCCCGGATACAGCTGAGACTAATATTTTTATATTAAACCAGTCTGTCAACTTGAAAAGAGGTTTTCAATTAATGGTCTGTTGATGCTGTAAAATTAACAAATGTAAACTTAAGATCAATCAGGAACTTACAGAACCTGTCCCGGTCTGTTGCGAGAAGTCCGCAGAGTCCCGATGTGAAGCCCATACAGCGTAATCCGTCTTAATTTTTTAAATGCATAATTTTTTAATTACCTCCGGATAATGTATGCCATTTAATTATTTACATTTGATCACCTGTAACCCCGGGAACTGAATCCGGGATGGCGGATTATGCGATCCCCGGAGTTTTGGTTTACTATTATTTTGCGTTATTTATCAATTAATCATTAATGAAAGGAGAAATCCATGACTACAAATGACAAAGAGAAAAGCAAGTCCTCAAAAAGTCTTTCACGGAGGAAATTCCTCGGTACTGTAGGTGCAGCAGGTGCCGGTATTACAATAATTCCCCGTCATGTCATGCCCGGGAAAGGCTATATGCAGCCCAGCGATACACTTAATGTTGCAGGCATCGGGATTGGCGCCAGGGGAGCTTCCGATATAAGGGGTTTATGCGATCCGGAAGTGCCGATCGTATCTCCACAGCGAACAAGTACCGGTCAGCCTTTGAGCAAGGAGGAGCTCGCCGTCAGGGAAGCCAGGATGGCAAACCGCCCCCAGGGTGCTCAGCAGCAAAGACCTCAGGAGAACAGGCAGCCGGTTAAGCTGGCAAATATTTATGCTCTGTGTGATGTGGACACTAACTTTGCCGCTCATGTGATCAAGGGCTATCCAAAGGCAAAAGTATATACCGACTGGCGCCGGATGCTCGACAAAGAGAAATCGATTGATGCTGTGGTGATCGGGACCCCCGATCATAACCATGCCCCGATTGCAGCAGCATTTATGAGGCAAAAAAAGCATGTTTATGTTGAAAAACCATTGTGTAAGACTATATATGAGTGCCGTAAACTCGCTGAGATCGCAAAGGAATATGATGTTGTAACCCAGATGGGTAACCAGGGACATGCCAGTGAAGGTGCAAGGCTCATAAACGAATGGATCCAGAGCGGAGCCATAGGACTTGTCCGTGAAGTTCAGCTGTCGACAAACCGGCCGATATGGCCCCAGGGAAATATCCAGCGGCCTGCCGGAATACCCGTTCCCAAAAACCTGAACTGGGATGTATGGCTCGGCCCTGCCCCCGAAAAAGGATACCATCCCGACATTTGCCATTTCAACTGGCGCGGATTGCGTGATTACGGGACAGGAGCACTGGGCGATATGGGTGCACATATTTATGACCACCCCTTCTGGTCGCTTAATCTTGGCATACCGACAAGGATACAGGCAAGTTCATCTGTTTTTAATGATGAATTCTGGCCACTTGCTGAAATGATAACCTATGATTTCCCTGCCCGCGGGTATATGCCTCCGGTTAAGATCACATGGGTCGATGGCGGTCTGCGTGCTGCACGTCCTGTAGAGATGGATCCGGGAGTCCGCGTAAATTCCGCACTATACCTTGGAGATAAAGGTGTGCTGATGCATGGTGACTATGGAAGCAATCCTCAGCTGATACCCAAAAAAGCTATGGATGAATTTACACCTCCAAAACCATGGCTGCCACGGTCAACCGGCATCTATGCAGAATGGGTGGATGCAATAAAGAACAATACGAAATCTTCAACTGACTTTTCGTATGCAAGTAAACTTGTTGAGACTATGATGCTTGGGAATATTGCAGTTCTTATGGCAAACAAGAATGTTACCCTCGAATATGATCCTGCAAAAATGGAGTTTACAAATTTGCCTGAAGCAAACGCCTTCCTGAAATATGAATACAGGCAGGGCTGGACTCTGTAGCGATGAGGTGGATTTGGTAACAGGGGGGAGTTAGAGAGAGGTCTGTCGAAGTCGGTGCAATTTTCATTGAACAATACTTTAATGACCATTGTTACCCTTCAAAAAAATTATGGCACTATCAGGCGATAATTCAATGAAGCTGGGCGGATCAGGATTAACTGTTTCAAGGCTTGGCCTGGGAGCAATGGTATGGGGTGATCTGTCAGTAAGCCCAAGGTTTAACCCTGCAAGAATTTCTTATGGCCCTGCCGATAATAAGGAGGAACTAAGAAAAGTTATCGAGACCAGCATTGCAAACGGGGTAAAGTTTATCGATACTGCCGCAATGTACGGGAAGGGAGCATCTGAGCTGTATGTCGGAGAACTGACTCAGGGAAAAGAAATGACTGTTGCAACCAAGTTCCCTCAAAACTTTTTGCCCAGGACAAAGGACTTTCCCAGGGATCTTGAAAACAGTCTGAAGCGCCTTAAACGCACCTCAATCGATCTTTATCAGATCCATTTTCCTTCTCCCATGCTTTCAATTCCGAGGGTGCTTGAGCAGATGGCTGATGCGGTGAAATCCGGCCTGATAAAGGCGGTAGGGGTGAGCAACTTCTCTGCAATACAAATGCGGCAGGCGTTCGATCAGCTTTCAAAAAGGGGAGTCACCCTGGCATCAAATCAGGTTCAGTATTCTCTTCTTCACAGGGATCCCGAATCAAACGGTGTGCTGGAAGCATGCCGCGAACTCAATATCGTATTAATTGCATATATGCCGCTGAGGATGGGAGCCCTTACCGGGAAATATGCCGGTGATATCAGGCCGGAAGGGTTCAGGAAATATTCGTTCCCTTTCCGTACCAGGGATCTGCCTAAGCTTAATGAGATAATTAAAGTCGTGCGGGAGATCGGAAAACAATATTCTAAAAGCCCTTCCCAGGTGGCATTACGCTGGCTTATTCAGCAGGGTGACATATTGCCGATACCGGGAGCGAAGACTAGTGACCAGGCGCTACAGAATGCAGGCGCCCTGACATTTTCGCTTACAAGCTCAGAAGTTGAAGCATTAAACCGCATAACCGTATAGGTCAGGTGTTGATGAGCCGGTACTTTTGCTGGTTTGTCTCTGACAACAGATAGATCAGATTATCAGTGCATTAAATAATAATACGTCTTTTAATATGTCTTTTAATACTGCTTTTATTTAAATTAAATACTGCTTTTAAGACGTATTTCTTTTTTGAATACCTTTGTGATAAATTGATATACAGACACATTAACTATATGAAACGAAATCTCATTCTGGCAATCGCATTGATCGGGTTTGTATCAATTTGCAACGGACAACAAACAGGTACCTGGGACAATTGGCACTGGCTTATCGGGGAATGGCAGGGGGATGGCGCCGGAGATCCCGGTCAGGGTAACGGTACTTTCTCATTTTCCTTCAGCCTCGACAGTAATATCCTGATAAGAAAAAGCCATACTGAATTCCCGGCTTCTCAGGGCAGACCAGCAGCTAAACATGATGACTTAATGATTGTATACTCTGATCAGACCGGTAATCCGACGAGGGCAATTTACTTTGATAATGAGAAGCATACAATTTCCTACTCCATTACATATTCTGACAGATCCATAGTTTTAACCGGCGATAAAATTCCGGATACTCCGGTTTTTCGCCTGGTTTATACTCTTCTCGATAATAATACGGTAAACACAAGATTTGAAATGTCGCGCGACGGAGTAAATTTTACTCCATATATCGAGGGTAAAAGCAAAAGAATTTAGAAGTTCTACCCAATCTGATTTCTATACTCCACGGCTTAAAGCGGAAGCCATTCAGCACCATATTTTTCTCCCCCTCCGGGGGAGATGCCGAGCTTGCGAGGCAGAGGGGGTTACTGAATCAGGTAGTAAACTCTTTTCCGGCTTTCCCGGTGGAGGTAGTAGACCCCCTTCCCGACCTTCCCCCACGAGGGGAAGGAGCGAAACCCAGTGGCAGGTACTAACCGGTTTAAGAATTATCTCGGATTCGGGGAGAATAATAAAACACTGAAGAATTTGGTTTTTACAAATACCTTAACCATTTCTTTTCCTTATGAGCCTGCTTATAGTTGTCGTACCACCTGCAAAGGGGATACAGGGCAGCCACAACGCTTAGCCAAACTACATACACGAGTCCCAGCCCTATTCCTGAAGGACCCTTCGGGCGACCAAACTGAAACGGTGCAAATGACAGATCAGCCCACTGAAATCCCTGAATAAACAAAATAGCGATCAGGACGGTATGAATAAGATAAAGATGCAACAGGAAATAAAAGAACGGGACTCTGCCATAAACCCTTATTATACCTGTAACCTTATTTTTTAGTCCTTCAATGAAAGAGAGTATAAGAAACATCACCCCCAGCGTCATAAGAATAAAAAGAAGAGATGGCGGGTACTTGGATGTATTAATGAAGGAGAGGAAAGTATAAACGGTATTTTTCTGAAGTGACCATCGGGAGGGATCACCATAAAAATTAGTAAAGCGTACGGCAATGAACAGGGCCAGTGTTGTTAATCCGATCCATAAAAAGAGCCTTTTTCTTTTTTCAGCTGGAAGTTCGAAGAAACCTCCCGATGCAAAACCAGCAAGCAATATCCCAAACCATGGAAGGAAAGGATAAGCAATTACAAAGGTGAAGTTTGACGTTACCTGGTAGGAATTGAAATTAACTACAGGAGCCAGCACCGGTTTAAAGATTGAGCCAGTTTCAGGTAAAAGCAACGAGAGAAGATTATGCCCGAAAATTAAAACAAGGGCAATGATCCCGAGTATCTTTGCAGGTAGTTTCATCAGTAAGGCAAGGACGATAAATCCGGATCCGATTGCTGCAATAACCTGGAAAAGAAGGATCCTGAAATGCAGGTCGTACCATAAAGCAAAGTTGACCAGGGTAAACTCGAGGACAATCAGCCATATCCCCCGGGTTAACAGAAAGTTACGGCTTTGCTTGTAATTGTCATGTTTTTTGAATGACAGATATGCCGAAGTCCCTGCAAGGAATACAAAAATTGGTGCGCAAAAGTGCGTGATCCACCGGGTGAAGAAAAGAAAAGGAGTTGTCGATGCCAGGTCCAGAGGATTTTGAGTTAAAGAGCTGACATGCATAAAATCACGGGTGTGATCCAATGCCATAATTATCATTACAAGTCCTCTTACAAAATCTATTGTTTCGACACGTTTCATCAGGCAATCTTTCAACCTTTATGCCCAGCCGGCGCCTGGCAGGATACGGACCTTCAATTTGTAGTAGTCACTGAGCTTTAAGGAGCCGGAAAGTTAAATAAAACTTCAGAAATGCATAAGAAATTAATTTCATAACACTTAGAACTTTATTTCAGAATTTATTGAATAAAATCTTAACAAAGTATATTTTTGAAAATAGAAATTAAGAAAATGAAATCAAACATAAGCTGGTTATTTGTTTTGGCTCTTACACTCTCCGGTGTTTGCGTCACTGGTCAGGTGTCCCGTCCTGCTTCCGCTAATCAGAAATTAGCACATGACATATTCGCGGAACTTATAGAGATCAATACCACCGAACGTATGGGCAGCACAAAGGCTGCCGAAGCGATGGCTGAGCGTCTGAGATCAGCCGGATTCCCGGAAAGTGATATACATCTCGCCGGACCGCAGCCTGAGCACATGAATCTGGTGGTGAGGTTCCGCGGTAAAGGAACGTTGAAGCCTGTTTTGTTTATCGGACATCTTGACGTTGTTGAGGCACTTAGGGAGGACTGGTCGTTTGATCCCTTCCGGTTTATTGAAAAAGACGGATATTTCTATGGACGCGGAACCTCCGACATGAAAGACGAAGATGCTTGCCTCATTGCCAATGTGATACGTTTAAGGCAGGAAGGTTTCGTTCCCGACAGGGACATAATTGTCGCTCTTACTGAGGATGAGGAGGGAGGAGATGCCAATGGGGTAAGCTGGTTGATCGGGAATCACCGCGACCTGATTGATGCGGAATATTGCATAAATCCTGATGGGGGTGGAGGGGGCATTAAGAACGGTAAGGAAATATTAATGAATATCCAGACAAGTGAAAAGATCTATATCGACTACACAATTGAAGCCCATAACAAGGGTGGTCACAGTTCACTCCCTGTAAAAGAGAATGCGATATACGAGCTAGCCTGGGCGCTGACCCGGCTTTCAAATTATGACTTCCCGGTCAGACTTAATGAAACAGTACAAACTTATTTTGAGCGAAACGCCGCAAAAGAAACAGGTCAGACGAAGGAGGATATGCTTGCTATGACACGGACTCCGGCAGATGATGCCGCTGCAGCCAGGCTTGCAAAAGTTTCACCTTATTACAATGCCCTGATGCGCACAACATGTGTTGCAACACTTTTAAGCGGAGGCCATGCCAATAATGCCTTACCCCAGACGGCAAAAGCAAATATCAATTGCCGGATGCATCCCGATGACAATCCTGAAAATGTTATGTCAACACTAAAAAGCGTTATTAATGATCCTGAGATAAAAATTACAGCCATATCCCAGTCGGTACTGAGTCCCGCATCACCTCTAAGGAAAGATATCCTGGAAAAGGTTGATAAGCTGACAGCATCAATGTGGCCGGGTGTTGTTGTAACTCCGGTAATGTCGACCGGCGCTACGGACGGTAAGTGGCTTCGAAGGGCAGGAATACCCGTTTATGGCATTTCAGGAATGTTTGGAGATATTGATGATACACGGGCTCACGGCAGGGATGAGCGAATCGGTGTGAAGGAATTCTACAATGGCGTGGAATTTATGTACAGGTTGATGAAAGCTGTGACATCCGACTAATCATACCGGCGGCGCTATCATAATCCTGACGCTCTTCCGGGCATTTAGAAATTAGCTGTGGTTATTCTGAAATACTTTTTTTTGATTCAATGAACCAGAGGAGCTCTCTTATCAGTGAATGAGCTCTTTTATCCATTGTTGGCTTATCAGCAGGCACTCCGTTTTCATCGAATGTTGTCAGGATATTAGGTACTCTGAACTGGACCGGAACTGTCAGCGCTCCGATCTTCCAGAACGAAAACTGAATTGACGTAATTACCTGCGTCCCTCCGAAGTCTCCGTCTGAAACTGTTACAAAGGCCACAGGTTTGCGGTTCCAGCTATCCGTAAGAAGATCGACTACATTTTTCAGACTCGCAGGGTACCCTCCGTTATATTCAGGGGTTACAATCAGGACTCCGTCAGCTGATTTTACTTTATTTGCAAAGTCGACTGCTGAGGCAGGTGGTGACTCAAGGTATTTCAGTCTTTCATGGAACAGGGGGAAATTATATTTCAGAAGATCAAGTATTTCAACTTCTGCAAGGCTGTTCTCCCGGATCAGATTGTCAAAATAATTGGCAACCCGGTGGCTTCTCCGGCCATTCCTTATGCTTGAAGATATGATAACTATTTTTGGCATGGCAGATCAGGATTATTGATTTTAGATCTAAAATTACTATAAAAAGATATTCAAGCCAGTTTTAAGGTTATTTAGAGGTACTTTTTAATCCCTCCGGACACGGTCGTCAACTTATGAATAGGATAACTTATGAGTTAAACTGTATGCAACAAACTAACAGTAATTTACATTTCGGTTGTTGAAAAAGTCAAAATCCATTAACCCTGCCTACCGGCAGGCAGGCGCAGAGGGCGCAAAGAATTTACGCAAATGCCGATAGCTATCGGCACGCAAAGAGCTGAATTTATCTAATTTAGCTTTGCGTTCTTTGCGCTTCTTAGCGTTCTTTGCGGTTAAAAATGACTTTTTCAACAACTACCACTTATTTAATTGAAATTTAGTTAATTAGAAGATTATGATTTAGGGGCGATAAATCGAACCCCGGTACTGTCAAAAAAGCCTCCTGATCTATTTCTGACTCTTATAATTCTGCAAAAGGGTAATTCCGGGATACCCCATACCTGCAAGTTCAGGGTAATATTCAAAAGTCTCCTCACGTGTATGGAATCCTGTGACTATCACGTGGTAATAATCGAACTGTTTAACGATTTCGACCGGCAGGTTCAGCTTTGTTCTGATTTTTCTCTGTGCCCGTAAAGCCTGTGACTCTCTATAATAGATTGCGACCTGAAGGGCAATGGTTGGTTCGGTCAATTCAGGTATCTCTGGTCTGACAATCTCTGTGGTCTTCTTTTCAATCAGCCTTATGGAAGTATCGGGCTGAACTGCAGCCTTCTGAATACTGACAGGTTCCTTCCTGACAGGCACATCAACAGGTTCTTCAACTAGCTGTCTCCTTGGCGGTAATACCCATGCTTCTTTCAATCCAAACTGACCAAGCGAAGGCATAAGATCTTCCATAGCTTCCAGAACGGTCTGATCAATTAGCGGAACCTCAGGGAGACGAACCTTGTAATAACCGTTCTCGTTAACAATAGTTACATTTTTGTCAGGCGTAACCGAGAGACGGTCTCTGAGTGCATACGCATTGGACCGCAAACGGAATGCTCCCAGCTGGATTTCGATCATATCGGGGCTAAGCAACGGGATTTCTCTTTCAACAAGCGATTCTTTGATTCTGGCCAGGGAATCTTCCCTTGTAATGAGTAGTCTTTGCTGTTGTCTGGCTAAAAGTCTTATTATCCAGAGTTCTTTAAACCCAAGCTTATTAAGTTTGATAACGTTTTCGTCAACCTCCTGGCGGGTCGGAAGATCAAGTATCCGGACTCTGTAAAAATCACCCGAAATGGTTATCTGAACATCTTTCCCAAGTTCTTTTACGAGCATCCTGCGGAATCCTTCAGCCAGAGACCTTTGCTTAAATGCGCCAATCTGGATTGCCCAGCTGTCCTCGGTTATTGTATAAACCTCCTCTGTTACTTCATGCAGAATCATATAGGACGTATCCTTCTTAGTCACCGGAATTTCTTCAATAACAGGTTTTGGTTTTACTGTATCAACGGCGACCAGTCTCAGTACAAAATCCAACCCGTCAACAAGATCACCATCAAGTCCACCGCTGATACTGAATTCCCGGATCGAGGGCTGCGAAATCATCTTAAGCTTCCTCAGCTGTGAAGTATCCACGTGAACGCTGTATTTACCTGAAGCGAGGCCGAAATAACTGTAATATCCGTCATCTTCAGTAAGGGCTGAACCTGCATTTTTGAAGCCTGCATCATAGATATTGACTTTAATTCGTCCAAGGCCTTTCTTTTCCCCTTCTCCTTCAAGAAAAACATAACCATCTGCTTCACCGGCAATAGTGACCGGAATTTCAATAAGCTTTAAAATATCAGGATCAACAGTAACGCTGTAAGTCTGTTTTGACAGCCTCCAGGAAATATTGTCGAAACTGTTGGGATCAAGTTCTATGAAGCAATTGGTGTACGCTTCAAGACCAAGAATGCGGATCGTAGTATCGCGGTCACTTTTCTCAATACGTCCGCTGTTGGTATGGAGATTTAAACCGTAAGCTTTAGGTTCCTTTGCATCTCTTCTGCCATTGGAGTTAAGATCGAGGAAAGGAACAACCGAGATACCTCCCCTTCCAACATTAGTACGGTTATCGGTCCCCAGGTATTTTGTCTTCCTGTCATTGATAAGACTTCCTCTTGCATATTGGATAAAGCTTGTCTTATTATTGTAACGCCTTACAGAAGCGCCTGTCTGTGCAAAAGAGAAGTCGTATCTGAAGCCTGCTTCAGCAAGCTGGAGGTCATTCCTGAAATTCTGTTCGTACGATAAGTTAATGAATCCGTTTTGAAGGACACGTTTTTCGAGTTTTGCCTTGGCCGAGAAAAGCTTATTCTCGGTGTATCCATACTGGATCTGGGGCATAAGGACAAAGCCTGCCGGTAACCTGAATGCTATTGCCAGGTTACTGTAAAAATAAGGATTGACCCGGTCGATAAGCAGAGCATATGTTGTGAGGTTTGTACTTACCCCAAAAAGCGACCCTGAGATGAGCCATTCCCCTGTTGTGTATTTGGAATCGGGAAGGACGATCTGGTAAAGCGACAGCCTCTGAAAGGTAGCCAGTTTGCCTATTTTAAGCGGTACTGTCAAAGATGCCTTACGCTCTTCCCTGTAATTATAGAAAATTGCTTTCTGATCTTTGTTGTACCAGGTATAGTTCAGGTCGAGCTGGAGATTTGAAGGAAGCCGGTAGGTAAGTGTCCCCTTCGTTCTTACCCCGGGGGCAAGTTCGCCTGATATAAGGAGGTTATTGGTTATTCTGAAGGAGGCATTGAGGTAAGGCATGAGCGGCTTAGATGTCAGTGAAGAGAGGTATTCAGCACCTGCGCCCACTGTAAGGCTTCGCGTTGCCCCGTAATTAACACTTGCCCTTGAAAACCGGCTCCCGTGTGTGTCTTCAACGATTCCGGCACTGAGTGTATATTCGAGGGTTTTTTCGGGCAGGAAATTATAGGGAATATTTATATTTTGCTCTCTTGACCTCTCTTCGCCCCACGGGCCGAAAAACTTTAACTTTACAATCGAATTTCCATATACCAGGGGAACCTCAAAATTAAAAAATCCCGATGCATCTGCTTTAACATAGTCAACAAGAACATTATTTACATAAAGCTCAACAATCCAGCCGGGTTCTGTTTTATCACTGAGGTTATACGTGCCGAATGACCTTCTGTAGGTTGTAGGGGTATTTGTAAGCTGAATTCCCACAACCGGATTATAGATTGAAGCGATTGCGTTGGTTTGTATCTTGCCTGCCATTACCTGCCTGAGTGGTGCAAAATCATTATTTACAAAACGCCACAGGTAGTATTGCTGCTTTTCGGAAAACGGATCTGAACTGTTATAGTACAGGGAAGCAGTTGCTTCTCCTCCGGCTATCATCGATCCCAGTGCCAGGTTGAGTCGTGTATCGGATCTGCCGTTTATCTCCTGCATTGAGGTTGCAGACCAGTCGGCCATACCGAATTTAAACACGGGATAAGTGCGGCCGATAGTTGTATCAGCCTGAACATCCCCCTTCAGTCGCGAGATATTACGCCGCATCGCTTCCTGCCGCATCTCGCGTATCACCGGTAACTCAAGCTTACTTTTTATGGTCACTGAAAGACTACGGAAGTTGAATATACATTCAAGTCCAAAGACCCTGCCAAAATATGCCGATTTAAGATAAAGGTTGGTTTCTGTCCGGATCAGGTCGCCGGCTTCAAGATTGAAAGATTTATCCTGATAAAGAATCTTGTTGTTCACCCTGTCGATCAGGTACGTTGCATCGGGATTAACAAAAAAACCGGAGATAGTTTCTGATCCTGAAGAGGTTTCATTTCTAATTTTCAGAAAATCGAAAAGATCAGTGACAGGAAGATACAATTCTTCTGCTTTAACAAGAGCATCAATTTCTCCTCCTCCTACCCCCGGTATATCAAGAAAGACAGCTATTTCATCATATTCAGGCAGATTCTGGGAAAAGAGGCTCCCATGATCTGAAAAAGTTAAAAGAACAAACATTAAACAGGCAAGACGCATCAGAATCAGACGCATACCTCCCCTGATCGGTGTGGCGGAGGATGCTTTTCTGGCTGACATTTCGTTTTTTCACTGTTAGTAACACCCTGTTATTCCCGGACAATTGTAATCCCAAAAGTTCCGGAATAGCTGCCGGGAGGATTGGCAGCAGAATTGCCTACTGTTAAGGTCCCCCCGATATATAATTGTATTGGTATGTTGAATTGGACATGGGAAACAAAAGGCGATGAAGGATTTGTACTTCCAATATGTAAAGTCATCGATCCGGCCGGAATACCTGTAAGCTGGACATCCGGAACATTCAGAATGCCTATTACTGTTCCCGGATGAGCATGCACCTCAAACAAAGCTGCCGATGGAATAAGACCGAGCCCAAGAAGGACCACATCACCTGTGGAAGTCCGGATGCCGGAAGGGTCAACGACAACGCTGCCCCCCACAGCACCATGGTAAAATGCCCCAAAGCTCAGTGTCTGGCCCGTAGCGTTTATCCTGATAGGCCGGGGAGGAGGTTCCTGTGCCATTACCTGAAAACCTGTAACCAGAAGGATGACCAGGATAAGAACAGACCGGCCAGCCTTAAAACCGTATTTTTTTAATGAGATCATCTGTTCTGGATAAAAATCTTTTTTGATCCTATGTGTTTACCCGAAAGAAAATTAATAATATAAATACCATCCTTTAAGCCTGGACTGAATTCATGGTATCCCGGGTTAAGGTTCTTTTTTACAAGCAAAACCTGGCCTGTCACACTGGAAATAGTAAGAGAATTTCCTGCGGTCCAACCATTTGAGCTAACTTCCATTTTGATCACGCCATTTGCAGTGTAGACGGAAAACATGGCATTTTCTGCTCTTACAACCGGTACCCCGGTTGATATGGCTGACAGGTTCAGAAAGAATCTGCCCGTATATTCACCTTCCTTAAGGTAGATCTTCGGTTCACCGCCATTCAACAGGTCATATTGCTTTCCTGCCACATCATCTGAAATAAATATTTTCTTACCTGACAGCCCTTCGCCTTGTTCCTCAATTTTGAAAATTATAAAACCATCCCTTTTAAGATTAATGCCCAGCGGGATGCGGCACAGAGTATCCTGGGATTCCGGGAGGGCATTTATCGAAAGTTTTGTGCCATCGGAACCTGCTGAGTAGAAATTCGGGGCATAAGGATAAGTATTCATAAGCTTCAGGGCGTCGAGATTGCCATCAAACCCGGTTGTTGCTTTTTCATGAAAATAAATAACAAGCGGGTCGGTTGACGTAGTAACATCACCAAATGTTGCTCCGATACGCAACTGGACTAATGAGCCCTTTCCTTCTGATTTTAATAATGAATGTGTGAGATCAGTTACCCGTACCGTGTTGTCAGGGCTCAATGTACCGGTTACAGGATATGAGCCATCTGAAACATGAACAAAAAACCCCTGCATTGACGGAATTATACCCGTCGCGAGCCCATCGCTTGAAATACCGTTTATATAAGTGCTGTAAGTTCCTCCGTACTCATCAGTCAGGCTGGACTTAAAGTAATAAAGTGCGTTATCGATATTCGTTTTTGTCCAGCCTGTTGGTGCATCCCAGTTTATAGGTGAAGGGTAAGGATTTCCTGTCAGGTTAAATCCCTTTGTATAGGCATTGTTGTTGTTAGACAGGGTTATGGAAAGTGCTCCGTTATTTACGACTCCTTTTATATCGGCAGTGACAGGAACTGACTGAGAACCGAAATTGGCAGCAAATCCGTGGAGGGGATTAAGGATATTTGTGCTTGTTACGTAATTAGCCCAGCCTGAATTGACACTACCTTCATTATAACTAAAAAATGCAGGGAATGAAGCTGAAAGATCTATTTCATCACTGAACTCACCTACAGTTGAGGATTGAAAAGGTGAGCTTAAATATTTGTAACCGAATGCGGATGGTATGTAACGCTGCATTGTCACATCCCCGGTTATTTCACCCGTCCCTGTTCCGTCGATAAGCGCTGTTCCTGAAGGAGTCGACAGAAGGGTAAGGTTTCCGCTTGTATTCAGCTGACCATTATTAAGGAGGATCCCATTCAGCGAAAGCCCCTGCTCATTCAATGTGATACCGCTGGTTCTGTAAATATTAAAGTTGTTTATTTCGGGGGTACCGGTAAAGGTCCCGGGTGGAATTGTAAAGGGATCTCCCAGCTGATTCCCCGGACTACCGAAAGTAAGGTTGGTAAGAGATGAGGTGGTTATTGTTCCGGAGGACCTGTTAATCGGTTGGTTCGAAGCCATGAAAGTTAAAGTGTTTGCCCCGGCATTAAGGACCCCCGATGTGAGAATGAGGGTCCCGTTAACCGAAACGGAACCTGAAAGGGTAACTCCGGCCGGGTTTTCAATTGTCAGGTTATTCAGGGATACCGGCAAACCGTCTCCTGTAACCTGTGACACCGTACCGCTGTAAGTATAATTTCCCCAGGTGCTGAATGTACGAATTGATGTCTTTATATCACCTGTGACTCCGGCAGCCGTTATTCCGTCTGCTGACCTTATAATCAGATCTCCAAAACTATTCAGAATGAAACTACCGTTACCCGCTAAATCTCCTGATGCGCAATCAAGAGTACCATTAACTGAAAAGTCGATTGCCGGACCATCATTTACCAAAAGCCCCGTGCTGACATTCAACCTGCCGCCCGGATCAATTATGAGCTGATCAACTGTAACCGGAGCAGTCGTACTTACGGTGTGTGACGAACGAATTGTTATATACCCTGAAGTTGAGGTTGGAGTACTTACTGCAGGAACCCAGATGGTTCCATTAAAGGCATCCCAGGTTGATATCTGGTCCCACGCGCCTGACTGCCGGCTCCTGTAACTTGAAACAGGAAGCTCTCCGATCTGGAAGTCCCCGAAAGAAGTCAGGCCGGTCGCCTGTGTACTCAGGGCATTTAAAGTGCCTACTGCGGGATAAACCCATGGTGCAGCGTTATAATTTCCAACGTAAAAATTATTGAAATCAGCTCCCGTATCAACATCCCCCGGCACAAAATTAAATATTGAGTTATATGAGATAAAACCTCCGACACCTGAATTCGTCAGGGTCCAGTAACGGTTAACCGTTACCCCCGAGTTGAATGTCGAGGAGGCTATGTTTGGATGATCGCCTGCTGTTGTTCTTGCGGTAATGCTTCCCTCAACATTTACAGGACCTGTAAAGGAAAGATTTACAGGCGCATAAGCAGTAGCATCTCCAATTTCGTACGTCTTTGACAAAGTGCCTGCACCAATGCTTTTCTGAAGATTCCCATTTACATATTTTCCGGCTCCCGCTCCGGTTACGGTGGCATTTGATGCAAGGTTTAAAGTATTTGTGCCCGTGCTTAATCTCCCGTTTATGAAATTAAGGTTCGAACTTATGCTTCTGTTGCCGTTTAAGGAGACTCCATTTGAATTATTAAGAATTACTCCGCCGGAACCGCTGAAGACAGGGGGAAACTCGATTCCTGTTACCTGTGCTGCAGAACCCTTATATTGCAGTGCGGAAAGGGGATTATAAACCGGTGCTGAACCAGTGGCTGTTGCGAGCCCTTCCATCGACAGAGTGCCGTTGACAGATACTCCGGTAAGTGTTTTAGCCCCACTTCCGGACAGGGTAATGTTCTTATAAATTGCAGGAAGGGCAGTCTGGGCTCCTGCATAACCATAATTTACGAGTGAAGCGGAACCGTTGAAGCTCGTTACATTTGTTCCCGTTCCTGAAAGGATAAAAGGAGAAGGTCTGCCATACAACATTAAAGTACCCGACTGGACACCTGTTTCCATCGAGAAAACAGAAGTGTTCCCTGTAGCACTGTTACTAGTAACTATTTGGCCATCAACAGAAATAATGCCACTTTCATGATTAAAGATCCCGTTTCGGAAATGTGTTGTACCTCCGACGTAACTTGTAATTGTAATATCGTTTTTTGGCGCTCCCTTTACAGAAAGTGACAGATAAGCAATGGAGGAGGTGAAAGTATGAGTGTAAACTGAGGAGGATGCATCAATTGGAGGCGGATTGGTGTCAGAACCAACATCGACTCCGACACAAACCAATGTGCCGGTCCCTGTGACAATACAAGCGGCGTTTTGACTGGTTTGTTTATTAAGGGAAACAATTGTTTTTACTGTAAGAGTTGCAGGAGAGTTAACCACCAAAACTGCATAAGCTCCGGTAAAAGTAAGGGAAGTGCATTCATAATCCGTTGTTACAGTTACAGTATGTCCGTTCTGTATATAAACATCATCCTGCCTGTCCGGAGCTCCCGCACCTGGAGGACCGTTGGGTGTGTCTGACCATGTTGACGCAGCTCCCCAGTTACCTGAATTAACAGAATACCGGTTTACTGCTGAGACTGACATCATTGAGCTAGCCATTGCCACCGTCAGGAGGAGTATTTTACAGATCAGGCCTGGCTTTTTCATTCTGTCAATAATCATGTCATTGGAATGGCATTGAAGAGTTTTAATCAGGGATGCAGCTCTAATTCTGTTTCGGCATATTTTTCGGGTTTAACATCAGAAGGTGCTGAAAATGTTACAAGTATCTTCCCGGATCTGTAATCCACTCCCGGCAGGTTATTCAGAGTGAACTGAAACCATCTTCTAAGGTTAGGAGTGTAAACAGCAACACCATTTGCAATTCCAACTCTCGTTTTTTTGCCCTGAGGGGAAATATGATCTACTGCAAGGTCGCCAAAGACAGACATATTACCTGAACGTGTAAAGAGAAGCCTGATCCCTGGTATAGTATCACTGACAATTTTAAGTGAGACATCTGAAATTGCAACTTTTGCCGTTGAGGTTCCAACCCTGATTATTGCCGGAATTGTGATACCGAAAATAGGAGTAAGAGTAACAGATATCGAAGTAGTGTCTTTTGGAACCTCTTTCTCTCCAAGTGGTTTTATTTTAGGTACCGATCTGAAATAAAAATGTGACCTGTACTCTCCCTGGGTCAACTCATTCGTTCTTATGAGCTGTACCTTAACTGTCTGGGCCTCATTGGGACCAAGGGTAACTGATCTCGGAAAAAACCTTAAGTACCTGTCTGCAAACCTCTGATCGGGATCGGGTTCGGTAATTGTTTCAAATCCGCCATCCTCTTTCATCCTTATCTGAACAAGAGAGATTGCATAGGTCGCTGTATCTTTTCCGGTATTTGCAAGGTTGAGATCCATTGATCTTTTAGAACCTTCAAAGACAACTCGTCTGGGAGTTATAAGCAAATCACCCTGAGCGGAGGCAGTAGCAGGGAAAACTGTAAGTACTCCGATCAATCCTGCAAATACCACCAGGAATGACTTCAACCTGCAAAGAATGCCGGGTATTCTGCTTAGAATTATTCTGTGATGATGCATAGGTTTTTAACTTGATTGTAACCCGTTAGTTAAAGTCAAAAGTTATTGTATATGATCCGGTGTAGAAACCTACAGGATTGTCGTGTATTGTGCCCACATTAAGTGTAGCGCCGACATTTACGACCTGTGAACCGTCGCGGAGCATGCCGGCACCGATACCGGGAGCCGGAACAGAATTCCAGTCTTCGACTGTCATGGTTTTGGCGCTTGTTGTGTGCCGGAGAATAATCGGTGTGGCCGGAAGGGTAATGGAATAGGCAGCGTCAGCATCGCCCGATAAATAGAAGCTTGCAGCATTACAGGAGCCTGTTCCTTTATAGACGCTGCCGAGCACAGAGATAGTATTCTGGGGTGTAAGAATGATTTTACCTCCCTGAGGGCCGGGAGAAAATCTACCAAAATTCAATTGAGCTGTCTCAGTGGCTGAGAAGACAGGGATTATTTCAGCAATAATATGTCCGGTAGCAGTGGCGGGGGGTGTAATTTGAGCACGGACACTTATACCGGTTAGTTGCAATATACATATCAGGCTGAAAAGTAGAATCTTAAGCCTTCTCATTTTTATAATTTGTACTCTCTTATCAGAAGGTCTAATTATAATTAACAGTTACATCGAACGGGGTGGCCGAAAGATAAGATCCCGCAGTCTGGTTTCCAGCCACATTCAGTGTTGCACCAACGGTGAGTACCTGGCTTCCGCCCGTAAGTGTGCCTGTAGCATTGGGAGTGCTTGTAAATGCGGTAACTGTCATGGTAATTGCGCCGTTGCTGATAGTTGTGGGGGTAGATGGCAGGGTAATTGCGTAGGTATAACTATCAGCTCCTGTTACATTAAAAGATGCTGCTGTAACAGTTCCTGTAGTGGCAGGAAGGGTGCAACCGCCTGTTACAGATCGTGTACCGGCAGGAGTAAGAACTACTGTACCAGCGGCAGCGCTTACAGCAACGTTACCAAAATTCATTACAGCCGTGTTTGAGATCGCGATTGGACCGACAATAGTTGCCGCTGCTGTTGAACTTGCCGTTACCTGGGCAAAGGTTGCTGCTGAGAATGCAACCAGAATTACTGCAAAAGAGATGAGTTTTTTCATTTGTTTCATTTTGACTTATAAATATTATTAGACAATTGGTTATAAAATTATAAAAGATTGTTTATCAGTTCTTCAGGTCTTTTACATTCCAGATTCAAAATTAGTAACATAAAGAATTTACAAAATGCAGTAATCTGAAACTATTTAACATCTGAATGAAGTTATTAACATCGAAAGCATTAAAGAAAACTTAAACAAAAGATCCTAAAAGTTGACAGATAACGATTATCACCAGATAATTATTATCTACTGAAAATTATTATTAACTAATAATGATTGCAAACTGACAATGATTATCAACAGATAATTATTGCTAACTGATAATGGTCCCTGGAACCTATGGACCCTCTGTGACCCTGCGTGCGCGGGTCTGTGTATTCCGTGGAAGTTCTTACTCCGTTTTTTCTGGTTGGCCTTAAGCTTATTTCGGACCGAAGAAGACAGTAAATCCCATTTTCAAACCGATTGCCCCTGATTTTACCTTATAGGGATCTCCTGCTGTGGTTTTATCAGTAAAAGAAAGGTGAGTATACCCGGCCATGACATCAAAAGTTACCATATCCCCGAGTGGAAAAGCAGCTCCAATTCCTCCCCCAAAATTAGTTGCTGTATATGTTTCTTTGTCGTCTGTCCCGCCACGACTCCAGTTGTCTTTATGAGCACCAAAAGAAATACCAAGTTCAGCAAACGGGTATACTTTCTCAAGCGGATAATAATACCTTACAAAAGGTCCGGCAGCCAGCATGGAACTTGTATATTTAGAGTCGGATTCCGGGTCTTTCTCCTTAGAACTGCTTATGACTATATCCAGTCCCACGACTAAATTGTCAATAACAAAATATCCACCTCTCGGAAGAAGATTAAAATATGTTGTATTGTAGGAATCACCGTCAGGGTCAGATGTTTTTACGTATCCCAGGCCAAGAAGATCGGTCCCTGACGGACCAACTTCGCTGAGATGGATTGTCGATGTAAGACCCACCAGAATCCTGCCTTTGGTCATCTGGGCATTGGTTCCAACAAAAGCAAATAAACAGAAAACTGTCAGACACAGAACTATCTTTTTCATACCGGGAGATAATTAAATATTGCCTACTCTTGAGTTTTTCAGCGTACACTCCTTACTCTTTCAGGGATTTTCAGGTAACTCCGTTTTCCTGTGCTGTTAAAGATAAGGTTAATACCAAAGTTAAATCACCGATAAATCAAAATCAAATAATTTTTACTCCAGCACCTGCCCGTCGGCAACCAATTGTTTTTTGATCTCATCGTATGTGACTTCATGAATGTTTTTCCCCGATTTAAGTGCCAATGAAGCTATTGTACCTGCACTCTGGCCCAGGATCATAAAAACGGGTTCCATGCGTATTGATCCGAAAGCAATATGTGAACATGAATCAGATTTATACTTATAATTATCTAATTAGCAGAAATACAATTAAATAAGTTTGGGGCTGTTTAAAAAGTCTAAATCCATTAACCGCAAAGATCGCGAAGGATTTACGCCAAGATCGCAAAGAGCTAATTATTAACGTTTTAACTTTGCGTACTTTGCGCCTTCTTAGCGTCCTTTGCGGTTAAGAAAGACTTTTTTCAACAATCCCAAATGTAAATTATTGCTACTCAGTTGCATACAGTTTGATTCATAAGGTATCCTATTACTTAAGTTGACGCGGATGCCCTTCAGGGGGCAAGGGGTGAAAACTCTGAGGATCTCCGTGTTTTTTATCAGAAGGTCAGGTTCAAACCTTTTCAAAAACAACATCTTCTCCGGCGTCAAGGGTATCGCCGTCGGTGTTAAGGTCCCTCATGAGCCTTAAAGTAGTTTCGTCAGCCTCGAATTCACCCGGTATGGTTTCCTTGAAAAACGGAATATTATCAGTCCAGTACCCGCTCCCCTCACTATACCATTGCACAGTGCCGGTGCAGATATCCGAGGCATCCCTGATGCACGCTCCAAGTGCTTTTAGCTGAAAGACCATGCTGGAATGAGTGAGTACCAGGTCTCCTCTTGTTCCAATTATTTCTGAAAAAGAGGCAGAATTTTCACGCTGCACACTGTAGGTCTCCTCATAGCTCTTTCTTGTAAGGACTATTGTCCGCACGGTATTGAATACCAGGCCATCGGTATTGATTGTTTCCGTGAATTGCCATGTCCCTGCAAACAGGGGATCGTTTTTGGAATTCTCGCATGAGGTGAGAAGTATCGATATCAGGCAGGGGATCAGTAATGCTAATGGCCATACAGACTTACCAGATTCAGGATTCATTTGACGAAGGTTTTAAGCTTTCTTATTTTCCTCTAAATTAGTAAAAAGTGATGCAACGTCTTACTTTTATCAAACAATCTATTTTTTAGGGCACCATGGAATGAAAGCCTGAAATTATTCATAGAGAAGTGCAACAGAAGCTGCTCCTATGCCAACATTAGCTCCAATTACAGGAGAAATGTTACAAACGGAAACAGGATCTTTCCCGGTAAGGAGTTTCATTTTTTCAGTATACCAGCCAGCTGCTTCATTATTGTTCGAGTGCAGAATGATATAATTCCATATTTTCTTTCCGTCACCGGCCTTTATAATGGCCATAACCTTTTCCATATTTGCCTTCTGGCTGAAAGATTTGCCAAAGGTATATACCTTTCCGCTGCTATCGATGGATACAATGGGATTGACATTCAGAATTCGTCCAATAATGCCACTAACTGTTGAAAGACGCCCTCCCTTAACGAGATATTTTAATGTTTTTACACTTACAAGGATCCTCGTTTCATCCACCCACTTGCTGACCTTTGCCGCTATCTGTTCATGGGGTAGTCCCGATTCAATTGCCTGCGCTGTTCTCAGTATTAATAAACCGAGACCACCCGATATATTCCTCGAATCAATTACCGTAACAGGCTTGTTGAATTCGCGGCTTACTGATTTGGCTGCTTTAACACTGCAGTTATATGTCCCGCTCAATTTGCCACTAAGGTTAATGGCTATGATGGAATCATAATGTGATGCAAGATGTGAGTAGAGATTCACAAATGCAGCTTCGTTTACCTGAGCCGATTTTGGGTGATCGGGGGATTCGTCAAGCAGCCTGTAAAACTGCTCAGGCAGAATCGTTACTTTATCGAGGTAGTGGTTCTCTCCGAAATTTATGTTAATAGGCAGCATATTGATCTGATAATAATCAATTAGCTCCTGTGAGAGATCACATGTTGAATCTGTCACCAGTGCAATTTTCCACTTCCTGCTATATACTGACTGACTCTGACGTACCATATCGTCTGCTTTCTGGAAAGTAATGGTTCCGTAACTTCTGAGCGTACTGAACAGATCGGCCGGAGAATTGGTATGAATATGGAGCCTTCGTATCTTGTCGGAACCGGCTATGACTACTGAATTCCCGTAGTTTCCCAGGACTGCTTTGAGCGATTTGTTATCAGGTATGCAATTCTTAATAATAGCTTCGGTACAAAATCTGAAATCGATTTTTTGAGGGAAACCTTCTTCAAATTTCCTGAAGGTAGGCACTTCGGATCTCGAAAGAATAAGTTCTTTTATATTCCTGTCTTTAATAAATTCAATGATACCCTCAACAAATAATACAAAGCCCCTGGCGCCGGCATCCACAACATTGTTTTTTGCAAGTATCTCAAGTTTCAGTCTGGTCTCCAGAAGGGATGTTTTAAGTATTTCATAAGAGCTGATAAGGAGGTGGTTGAAATCGGCAAATTTATTCTGACTGTTGTAGATATAATCTGCCCATTCCTTTATTACTGTGAGCATTGTGCCTTCGACAGGATTGGCGACGGCTTCATAAATATACCTGACGGATTTCTTGATGCTTTCTGCGAACTGAGTCATAGTGACCGATTTATGCTCACCAGTTTCATTGCTTAGACCATAGAAAAACTGGGCAAATATAATTCCCGAATTTCCCCTGGCATTCATCAATGTTGCTTCAGCAATCCTGTCAGCTGTTATTTTGTAAGATCTGTGCGGATGAATTGATTCGATTACCGACCTGATAGTCGACGCAAGGTTTGTTCCAGTATCGCCGTCGTTGACAGGGAAAACATTGATCTTGTTTAGTTCAGTCTGATGTTCGATGACTTTTTTAGCTCCGGCTATAAAGGTGTAGTATAAACTTCTCCCGTCCATTTCGATGAGAGGTAATGCTGAAACAAGAGTCATCTTCCTTGCTTTTTGGAACTGTAAATTTAACAAAATAAATAACGCACCACCTTTTGAATTGTTGACGCTATACACAAAAAAACAGGGATTGTTGAGGATCCCTGTTTTTGTCTGTTTTAATCAAGTTGTTAGTTATTTCCTGCGGCTCTCTTTTGTTGAACCCGAATCTTTTGATTTGCTTGTGGTTTTACCGGCAGAGGAGGATTTGCTGTTACTGTTGCTGCTGCTCCTGCGGCCGGATGAGCTCGCACTGGACGATTGTCTGGATGATCTGTTACTTTCAGCCCTCTGACTTGCCTGAGGTCTTGAAGCTGATCTGTCAGAAACGGTAGCCTGCGGCGATCTCCCCGAACTGCTGTTACTTTGACTTGCAGAAGTATTGGTTCTGGCTCTGTCATTTGAACCTGACGTCTGCTGACGACCTGAATTGCTTGTTTGACCCGATGCAGGAACCCTATCCGATCTGTTTGAGACCGATGTTTCCGAACGTCTTGAATTACCTGAAGACTGAACAGGTGAAGGCACCCTTTCCGACTTGTTTGTCACAGTAGTTTCCGAACGTCCTGAGTTGCCTGAGTACTGACCCGATGAAGTGTTTGAATCAGACCTGGTAGCTGAGGAATTTGAGGACCTGCGTGAACTTCCTGCGTTCTGACCCGAGGAGCGGTTTACACCCGGATTGTTGCTTTCATTGGAGCCGGATCTTCTTGACCCGCTTGCGGATGTACCTGAAGATTGTCTGGATGAGGACGACGTGGAAACCGATGATCTCCTGCCGTTATCGCTTCCTGTTGAGATGACTGATGATCTGGTTGGTCTGTCAGGATGTACTTTTGCGTACAATGCTTCTCCATCCCTTCTTTGCTCGGGGTGCGAATATGTGGTCCTGTAATTCCCTTCGTTGATCCTCAGGCTGACATTCCGTGAATAGGTGCGATTCCTGTTGTAGTAAAAGTCGTTCCAGCGTGAATAGCGGTGGCTGTCCCAATGGCGGTAATGCTCGTAATAGTAAGGGTACCAGTGATAATGATATCCGTAATAGTAATGATAGTAGTATGGGCGCCATGGATGCCAGTAAGAAGGATAATAGCCCCAGTACCATGAGGAATCCCAGATGGTATAGGTTGGCATATAAATGAACCTGACAATCGGCCAGGCGGCTATTTGAACAGTTGTGGTCCTTACAGCACCGTTCGACCTGCCGTAGTAGCCCGGATTAGGAGTCTCATCAAAGATAGGCTCTATGATATAGTTCCTGCCATATAAGGCTTCATCACCGGTAAGCTGGATCTGGGCCGATCCATCACGGAACCTCTGGACTGTGAAAACTGCAACATCCTGAGTTTCGTTACGGTCGAGTAATGCCTGCAAAACGATTGTATGTACATCACCATCGACGTAATCTCTCACTTTTAAATAGTCAATATAGCCATCGCCGTTAAGGTCGAGGTTATTGATCCTTGAGTTTTCATCGTTCAGGGTTCTTTCAAAACCTTCAAGGGTTTCAGATTCCTGGAACAAATTCATAACTGCATAAAGATTCAGGTTATCCCCAGGCAGACCAAGATATTCATCCGGCTTTTCCTGGGCCATGATTGTGGTCCCGGCTGCAACTATCGTTGCGAGAATCGAGGTGATTAAGAATCGTTTCATGACTTTAAGTATTTGAAGAACATTTATTACCTGTACAGTTGCAAAACTTATGCCAATAATTTTCAACATAGTTCCTGAAGCGATTTTCTGAAGCGAAGCGATGGTTACACAGAGTTATCACAAAGGCACTGAGACTTGAATCAACCACCCCGGCCAGACGAATTTAGTTTCTGCCTGTAAGATAATTTCACCGTCTGGCCACCCCTCCTTCAAAAGCTAATCTTTCATCACATTTATCTATGTAATTGATTGTTAATAACTTATGTGATTTATGTTGATATAATACGCTGGTAGACAGATACATACTATATGTTTTATCATGTATATTAAATACATGGAAGAAAACTATTTTGCAGGCATCTATGACAATCTGCTCCCGGATGCCAGATTAGAAAAGCGAGTTGAAGGATTAATGTTAGCTTTGTTAAACAAAGGCAGTGCAGTTATAAATAAAAGTTGCAAAACACTTGCCGAGAAGGAAGGAGCTTACAGGATGCTTGACAACGACAGCTTTGATTATAATGATTTGACCGAAGGAGCCATCCAGACGGTTGAAGAAAAATGTCAAAGGAGGTCATCTCCTTTGTATTCAAGACACTACGGAGTTTAATTTTACATCTCACATGGGCAGGATTGGCAGGGAGGATAGGATATCGGTCCTGTTACGAAAGAAGATCCTAAAAAAGAAAAAACCAATGCAGGGTTTTTCTGTCATCCTGTACTTGTGATTGATCCTTCCACTCAAATGCCAGTTGGCTTTTCCTCAGTGATTTTATGGAATAGGTCATGGGATAAGGAGAACAAGCATGAGCGTGAATATAAGAAGCTGGATATAACCGAGAAAGAGTCCTACAGATGGATTGCGAGTGCCCTGAAAACAAAGGAATCTTTAAGCGAAGCCGACAGTATCACGATAATTGCAGACAGGGAATGTGATATTTATGAAATATTTGCAACAGTACCCGATAGCAGGACACATCTGTTAATAAGAGCCCACATTGACAGGACGCTCGCTGAAGGAATTAAATTAAATCAAAAATTATCCTCGTCACGTGTTCGATCCGTGTACGAGTTTGATGTACCAGCCGGGAAAAACAGGACAAAACATAGAGCGAAGATGTCGCTGAAGTGGGAGAAAGTCAAGATTGGTCACCCTGTCAAACAAGCCCAGGAAGGATGGAAGTCCGGATTTTGTCGAAGTGACGGTAATAGAAGCCACGGAACTTCCCGAGAGTGTTAAAGAAGGGGAAGATCCGATCTCCTGGATATTACTGACTACCCATAATGTCAAAAATGCCGCTGATGCGCTTAAATACATTGAATGGTACAGTCAGAGATGGTTAATAGAGGAACTTTTTCATTTACTCAAAACAAAAGGTCTTTGTTTCGAAGAAGCCCAGCTTGAATCAGGAGCAGGATTGAAGAAGCTGATTGTTCTTGCCCTTCAGGTTGCGCTAAAGATAATGACCTTAAGATTTTCACTTGACAGCAGCCATAAAGTAAAAGCAAACATAATTTTTTCCGAAGAAGAGATAGAGTTCCTGAAAATCTATATGAATGAGCTTGAGGGTAAAACTGAAAAGCAGAAGAATCCTTATGATAAAGGAACTATACAATGGGCTGCATGGGGCATAGCCAGAATGGGCAGCTGGAGCGGATACAAATCACATGGACCTCCCGGCTACATTACAATGAAAAAAGGATTGGTGGATTTTTACAATAAAATGGATGGATTTGGTATTTTATCAAGATACCTTGACAAAGACGACTTGCACAAGATGGCGCTTAGAATTAGCGGCGAACTGGGTTGATAATCCACCAATTACATCTTCTATATAAATTAAATCGGGCATACCGGTAAAAACAGGAAAGAAGCGGCGAGCCGCAACTAATTGTTTGTTTGCTGCGTTTGAAAACGACTGCGGCTCGCCGTTTCTTTCCCCATAAACCACAAAACCGCCTGTCATCCAGAGCGAAGCGAAGGACCCCATTGGCTATTTAATTGTTTGAAATTATCACCTGACGGGGAGACGATACACTGAGAATTTGAATTATTGAACGTAGGTCTGAATTCATATAGCCCTTCGGAGTTCCGACCAGGAGCAGACACCAATGGCTGTAAAAGATTGTATAAAGATTAGGAGGGGAAAGTTATTTACTTGAATTTCTGCTAATTAGATATTTAGTCAAAAACTGATTCTTAAGTTGACGGCTATGACCTCAGGATGGTCTCATAAACCCGTTTTCTTGTCTCCTCAGGTGTCGGATTAAGTTCGAATGATGTAAAATTACCTTCTTCCGGATTAATTCTTTCGAAAACCATAAGATACAGGTCAAAAATAATATCCAGGCTTAACTGGTAGCGGGGTTCCATAAATGGTCTTATTCTCACTATTATATCCTGAGTCTTCCTCCTGTACTCATCTGCAAGCGTGTAATATTCCTGTATGAGGTTTCGGAATGCCGGGACCACAGGACTCCCATGAGCAATATCGCTCAGGTTCTTACGTGTAAGTCCATGTTTTTTTATCAGATCATCAGCAAAATAGTTGAGGTTGTTAAACTGGTCCTTCTGAAAATCGCGGATTATATGTACCAGATAACTGAATACTGCACAGGGGTAAGATGCTTCCCTTATATCAAATGAGGGTTCGGCATATTGACCATTTGTTTTTGATAAGCCGCTAAGATGGACAAATATTGAAGCGGGAGCTACCGATGCCCCGAGAGAATATTCAAGGTAGGAACCGAGGGTTGGAAATCCGTCATTATTTATATCGTAAATCATTGATTTTGCAAATTCCTCAAGAGGCCAGAGAGGGATACGGAACTTATCAATCACTTCAACAAGCTCCGTCTGCTTTGGATTGCACTCATCCGATACAATGGTCATCTTAAGCCAGCGGTTTACATCAGCCACAAATTCTTCTCTTTCCTCCTCCGCGATCAATCGTTTATTTGCTTTATGATTATCTATAATATCGTCGATCATGCGCATGAATTTGTAGCAGGTTTTGGCTGCGCAATATCTTTCTTCATCCCAGAAATTGGCTGCTATGAGAATATTAGGATGATCTATGATCTTATTGAAATCGATTGAGTTGAATATCTCAATGAATTGTTCCCTGTGTGAATTGATTAACACTTAAAATTCAGTTTTTGTTTAGATGGGATTATCTTTTAAAATCCTTTCCGAAACCAGTTTTGCCGAGATCAGGACATTGGGAATCCCGTTCCCCGGATGTGTGCTTCCCCCTGTAAAATAAAGGTTTTTGTATTTATCATGCCGGTTATGGGGACGAAAATAGCCCATTTGGAATATATTATGTCCGACGCTTCCGAAAACAGAGCCTCTCGAAATGTTACAGGCTGCTTCCCAGTCCTTCGGGGTATAGCAGATCTCAAACTTTATATGATCCTCGATATCTTCCAGCCCGGCCTGCTTAAGGCGTTTAATTACCGATGCCCTGGTTTTTGCCTTCATTTCTTCCCAGTCCTGCCTTACTTTTTTGTCGACATGACCTGCAGCAACGACAACAGAGAGAGTATCCTGGCCTTCGGGAGCGGCATCCGGATTCGTACGCACCGGAGCATGAACATAAAAGCTTGGATTTTCTCCGATAGATTTGTCTTTAATGATCCTGTCGAGGCAATCTTTAAAGCTGTCGGACAGAAATACGCTATGATGCTCAAGCTGCGGATACACCTTGCTGAGTCCCCAATGAAAACATATAGCTGAACAGGAGTAGTTCAGTTTATCAAGACGTGACGAAGCCTTCCTGTCGGGAAGCAGCTCACGGTAAACATAGGGCAGATCAGCGTTTGCCACCACGAAATCAGCATTAATTTCAGAATTGTTGCGCAGAACGATGCCGTCTGCCTTCTTTCCGTTAACAATGATCCTTTTTACGGGACTGTCGAAATTGAATTTCACACCCCTCTCAACTGCTTTTTCCATCAAGGTGTTCACTATGTTGAACATACCCCCGGTCGACGGGAAAAATGATCCCTCGGTCAGCTCAGCTGCAGGCACCATCGAGAAAAGAGCAGGAGAATTGAAAGGACTCTGTCCCACATATATATTCTGAAATGTGTAAGCCATCAGGAGATGATGATGTTTAAAGAACCGCGTTGCATACCTGAAATTGGGAGTAAAGGCTTTTATCTTAAATAGAAGCGGAACGTTTTTAAGATTCACCATCTGAAATATATTGTAAAAGTTCCGGCCAATGAGCTTTTCCATACCTGTTTGGTAGATCTTGTAGCCTTTTTCCACATATTTCTGCGATTTTTCATAGCTGCCGGGTTCGATCTTTTCAAGCTGCACCTTCATCTTCCCCCTGTCGGATGTAAATGCCAAACTTGTCCCATCGTCGAAATAGATGTTATAGAGATTCTCAAGCGAAACCAGATCTTTGCCTTCTTCAAGCCTTATTCCAAGCGAATCGAAAACATCATGATAAATTCCCGGCATCAGAAGCATGGTAGCCCCCAGATCGAACCTGTGTCCGTCGCGAACAAGCCTGCTACACCGGCCGCCAGGTATTGAATTCTTTTCATACACACTTACGGTATAACCGTTTTTTACAAGGTATAATGCAGTGGTAATCCCCCCGATACCGGCTCCTATAATAACCGCTCTCCTGTTTTCAGACATACAGTTTTTCTAAGATGCAAAATTTAAATTTTTGTAAAGACGATTAAAATCTACAATTGTTCCGGAGTTTTGAAAAACAAAATTAGTTTTTCTTTTGAATCGGACTGAAACCAAAGATAATTTACTTAACTAATCTTCCGATCCTAAAAGTCAGTGTTGCCATCCATTTCCGAAGACCTGAATGCTTCCCTGACTGAAGTCTGAGTATTAACATGTTTTTTACTGAATACCCAGTGTTTTTGAAGGGTATAGTTAAAAATAAGGGAAACGGCCAGATCTACCATAACGCGGCTGATCCTGTAGTCCGTTCTTATAAATGTGGTAAGAAAATATGTACCCATCGATTTTATAAAGATGCTGTTGAGAACCGTAAGCGCAAACCTGAACAACTGAATCCACAACGAATGCCTGTACGGACAATCTTTTGCACGAAAAGTCCATGTCTTATTAAGGGAGAAATTGACAATAGCTCCGATGACGCCTCCGATTCCGATAGATATGGTATAGTGAATGTTGAAGACCTCTGTAAAAAAAACCATCACGAGATAGTCCACAACACCACCTACAAATGAAGAAACCTGTGCCTTTGCAAAAATAAAATACCTGTCAAACATTTCCCTTTTTCATATTCTCCTCTTTTTCTGCCATGTCCATTTTATAGGTTAGACGCAACAAATTCAGAGTATCGACGACATTGACCAGAAACAGTATTGCACATGCCAGTGCTGAGAAGTAAAGGACAGACCCCTCAACAAGTACCTCAAGCACCAGAATTGCCGATACTATAATTCTTACTTCAGTGGGTCCCAGTAAACCCGAATCAATTGTATATTTCCCGGTGATCTTATATCTTATCAGAGTGGTAATAATTGCCCACCCGTACATTACGACAAAGCCAAATCCAAACATCTCCCAGTTGCCTTCCGCATAGATCATATATCCCCACCCGATTAGTATTGTAGTAATCCAGTCCATAGTAACATCAAGCGAAAATCCGTATCGTTTCCTTGATTTGTTGCGATAGACTGCCACTCTGCCATCCAGAGAGTCGCCAAACCAGTTCGTCGCAAATCCCAGTATACCAAGAAAAAGAAAGTTCCTGTTGAAATAGGTTGCCAGTATAAAGCCAATGAGTATAATCAGGCTTCCTATAAACCCTATTAATGTCAGCATATCGGGATAAATCCAGGATGGGACACGCTGAACAAGAAATGCCAGAGCTCTTTGCTCAACCTTTCTCAGAAGATTGGTTCTTATCCTGTCATTTGAAATTATTTTCAGTATTTCTTCAGTATCACCGGATAGTGGGGAATTCATTTAATGATATTTTATGCATTTAAACAATAATAAGTTATTCCTGAACATAACCAGTCCGGTCTTTTCACCGGCGCTCCCCGAAAACCAGCGATTATAGGTTTCAGCAAAAGTAAATTTTTGTTATCAATTAAAAAATGTCAGAACAGATTATTCCTGACCACCGGGCACATTTGTTCGTCAACCAGTGTAAATGTTGTAATTGTAGTTAGATGAAACTAATGAAATGGAGTAAGCAATAATTTATTCAGTGCCAAAGGGGATATTGCAAAGGTTAGGTTAACCAGGGTATTCTTTAGTTTTTGTCTGATCCTGTTAAACCTTCGGTGAAGATATATGACTTTCCTTTCCCGGTATTGAGTTCGGAAGTTTTCCCTTTATATGTGATCTTAAGCGGATTTCCGAGCTTTGATGTGATCCTGGCCTGTTTAAGTATCCCGTTCTCCCAATCGATGTCGACTTCAAATCCTCCGCGAGCCACAAGACCGTGGATGTATCCTTTCTGCCAGGCTGAAGGCAGCGCCGGCAGAAGCTCCACTTCGCCGGCATGACTTTGCAGCAGCATTTCGGTTATACCTGCCGTGCCTCCAAAGTTTCCATCGATCTGAAATGGCGGGTGGGTGTCAAACAGGTTGATGAGTGTTGATTTTCTAAGTAACGCAAGTACACTTTCATATGCTTTTTCGCCATCTTTAAGACGTGCATAGAAGTTTATTATCCAGGCCCTGCTCCAGCCCGTATGCCCTCCTCCATGTGATAATCTGTACCCGAGGGTTTTGCGGGCAGCTTCGAGCAATTCAGGATTTTTCTGCATCGTTATCTGATCACCGGGGTGAAGTCCGTAAAGATGTGAGATGTGGCGATGACCTGGTTCGGGTTCCTCAAATTCTTCCGACCATTCCATTATGCGTCCGTCCGGACCGATCTTTACCGGGGTAAGTTGATCAAGAGTCTTCGCCATCTTTTTACGGAAGTCTTTATCGACATTAAGTACCAGACTTGCTTTTGTGGTATTCTGCAACAGATCGCGTATTATCATATGGTCCATAGTTGGCCCCATTACCAGGCTTGCGTTACCTCCTCCTCCGGGGATAACGAACCTGTTTTCCGGCGAAATTGAAGGACCGGACACAAGCAAACCTGTTTTTGGATTTTCAACAAGCCAGTCAATGCAAAATTCGGACGCTTCTTTCATTATTGGGTAGGCTTTATTACGCAGGTAGCCGGTATCACCGCTAAACTGGAAATGATCCCAGATATTCTGACAGCTCCAGGCTATTCCCATAGGCCACATCCCGTACCCCAATGAACCAACCGGTTCAGTATAATGCCATACATCAGTGGTATAATGAGCGACGATCCCTTTCATGCCATATACTTCTTTTGCAGTACGTCTTGCATTTGGACGCAGCGCATCTATAAAATCAACAAACGGCAGTTGAAGTTCCCCAAGGTTGGTTATTTCCGATGGCCAGTAATTCATCTGGATATTAATATTGATATGGTAGTCGGCGCTCCAGGGTGGCTGCAGGCCATCGGCCCAGATGCCCTGAAGGTTTGCGGGCAGGTCGCCGGGACGTGAGCTGCTGATAAGCAGATAACGTCCGAACTGATAGTAAAGTTCTATAAGGTCAGCGTCGACATACCCGTTTTGCATTGCAGTTATCCTTGCATCCGTTGTGAAATAATTACCGTCGCCGGAGCCTAAGTCGAGGGATACACGTTTAAAATATGACTGGTAGTCAGCAATATGATCTTCCCTGATAGCTGAATAAGAACGTTTAGCAACCGACTCCATCCTGGAGGAAGCCATTATTGTCGGATCATTTCCTGAATAATTTGTTGCAGCAGTAAGGAATATTATTACAGAATTCGCCTTTTCAGTTCTGATACTGTCGCCCCCTGAAACTAGTGTTCCTCCATCGGCAATGACCCTCAGATGGGATTCCATTATTACACCGATTCCGCCACCAATGTGCTCTCTCATGATTATTTCATTGTCATGTGCTGCTATCGAAGCTTTATTCCCCGGTCTGGAAAGTCTTGCCGTAAAAGTAACTGCTCCCGGCTTATCCGCCGAAAGCCTGACCACGAGTGCCTGGTCGGGGAAGCTCGAAAATATCTCACGGATATAACTCACCTGATTTGCAGTGTAGGTCACTTTTGCGATGGCATTTTCAATGTCAAGCTCGCGACGGTACGATGTCACACCGCGAAGTTGGCCAAAATCAAGGGTAAGATCACCAAGTGTCTGGTAGCTTGACTTCTCATCGCGATTTACTGTTCCCATTATGTTTTCCTGGGTCAGTTTTTCGGCTTCCCTGTATTTCCCTGCAAACAACAGCTTCCTGACCTCAGGAAGCGCTTTAAGTGCTTTGGGGTTAGCATCCCAGCCTGGTGCGCCGGTCCATACCGATTCTTCATTTAGTTGCAGCCGTTCCTTTTCAATTCCTCCGAAAATCATTGCGCCGAGACGTCCGTTTCCGACGGGAAGAGCTTCGTTCCATGATTCGGCAGGTCTGTTCATCCAGATCTTCATATTGGTGGGCGCCTCCTGACAAAATAGAGAGAGCCGGGTAATCATTAGAAGGGGTATCATTAAACCCTGTAAAGAATTGAATTTTTGTTTCATCAGATCGATAATTTGGTGGCTGAATATGTGAAATAGATTGTAGGGGCGTTGCATGCAACAGGCATGCCCTCAATCAACAGATTATTAGAATCAGCTATTTTTTATTTCTTCAGCAGGTCCCGGATCTCGGTAAGAAGTACCTGATCCTTTGTCGGGGCGGGCGGAGCTGCAGGGGCTGCTTCTTCTTTCCTTTTGGCAGAGTTAATTGCTTTGATCAGCATAAAAACGGCAAAAGCCACAATCAGGAAATCAATAGTAACCTGAATAAAGTTACCGTAATTCCATGTCACTGCAGGTGCTGCTTCAGTGGCAGCTTTCAGTACCAACTTTAGATCGGTAAAATTAACACCACCCAGGAGTAATCCGATTGGTGGCATAATGATGTCATTAAGAACTGAGGTTACAATTTTGCCAAATGCGGCGCCAATGATGATACCTACGGCCATGTCGATGACATTGCCTTTAATTGCAAACTTTTTGAATTCGTCTAAAATTTTCATTTTGTCAGGGTTTAGTTATATAATCAGAATTTATATGAAAATCCAACTCCTAAAATTTCTTTAAACTGCGTTCTGGGTCCCGGAGCTTCAGTGGATTGTATGATACCGTCGTTATTTCTGTCAATCGGAATCTTTACGTTATCATCATAAATTAACTGTGTAGTAATATTGACGGAGATGAATTTGTTCACTTTCAAAGCTAATAGTGTTTCCCAGTTTACGTCAATATTCTGTGGATTATCGCTGTAATTTGAGAACAGGTCAATTTTTGATGTAAAAGAGACATTTTTCAGAAATTCATTTTTAAAGTCATTCTTTGTGTAAATTGCTCTTATATATCCTCCGATCTCACTTCTGGACTTCTCTCCGGGGGTTACTCCGAAAGCTCCTGCAGCAGACAGGACAGGGTCGTTAACAAATGTAATTTTCGCTGTTAAAGGTGCAATAAAGGCGCTGAAATACTGATTGGGCTTGTAATCCATACCAATGGCAATCAGGAGATAGGCAGGGGCAAAAATATCAGATATTTTATTTTCGGTATCAGGATATTTATAACCGGGTCTCATCTGGGTCTTAAAATTCATAAGTGCGGAGTAGTAAAATTTTTTAAAGGCCTCTCTTCCGTATTTTGATAGGAAGTCAAACTTATCATCAGTTTTGGTATAACTGGCGTCCTTTCCCTGTTTTAGAAAGCCATAACCGAGGTCGAGTGAATTATCCCAGGCCGATTTTCCTTTTTTATAGTTGGCAAATGCGCTGAAAATCCCATTGAGCGTAAAGGAGTTCTGTCCGCCCGCAGCCCAGTTTGTAAGGGAAGTCTGGGCAAGATTTATTGCAACTATGCCTCCTTTTTTCCAACCCATCAGTGTATCGGCATTTACTGCCCTGAGTTTCTTTTCTGCTTCCGTTACCTGACCAATAGCCATTGAAAACGAAATAGATAAAAGCACCATTAAAGCAGATATTCTGATTTTCATCGTTAGTTTAATTTAGTTATCATTATAACCAATACAGCCATGCAGGGCATTGTTGAATCTGATCAATATCAGGTTAAAGTCCGGTGAGGTTATTTTTGAACTTCTTTTGTTTCTGCCTCGGGCGCATTTCTCTTTACGGATTCAACACCATTATCGCGACCGCTCTCACTTTTATAATTCTGGCTTGTACCAATGATCTGATTGTTTGCTGCAGTTACTGCAAACCGGAACATATTTGTCGGAGTCCTGGTTTTGGAAAACCTTTTTGGATCAGAGGCATTTTTCTTTACTGATTCAATTCCATTCAGGCATGATGCTTTACTTGTATAACCTTCGCTGCTTAGGATAGTCTGGCCATTGTCGGCTTTTAGACGAAAACGGAATTCATTTTTGGTACCACTCTGGTAAACTTCAAACTTTGCCATCTTAATGAGAATTAGGTTAATTAATAATTGTATGAAATTATAAAAACATTTAGAATCTAAATAAAATTCCTGAAGAAATTTTAAAAGGTGAGGCTGTATTTGCTTTCCCGGCCGGGGTGGTTAACCTATGTTTCAAGACTCTCCGGTGTTAAAGACTTTGAATATTACCGTTAAACTATTAAATTGCATCTTCTAAAGTTTTATTAATAACAATAAACATCATGGATAGAAATGAGGCATTTGCAACTTATATTAACGAAGGTTATACTTGCAAGGGAGATTCTATTGTACTCGGAGGTGCCATTCTTGACGGAGTTCCTCTCCAAAATGCCCAGGTAAGAGTGCCGCTAAAGACAATGAACCGGCATGGACTTATTGCAGGAGCAACCGGTACGGGTAAAACGAAAACCTTACAGGTAATAGCAGAACAGCTTTCCGGGAGAGGTGTCCCTGTGCTTCTGATGGACGTTAAAGGCGACCTTAGCGGAATTGCTAAGCCGGGGGAAGAAAAGCCATTCATTACCGAGCGTCATTCAAAGATCGGAATACCATATTCTGTAAAAGGTTGTCCCGTTGAGTTGTTAACTATTTCACAACAAACGGGAGTCAGGCTACGTGCAACAGTTTCTGAATTCGGTCCGGTACTCCTGTCCAGAATTCTTGAACTTAACGATACCCAGGGAGGTGTGCTTGCCATAATTTTTAAATACTGTGATGACAATCAAATGCATTTACTTGATCTTAAAGATCTTAAAAAAGTTCTACAGTATGTTACCGAAGAAGGGAAAGAGGAACTTGAACATGATTACGGAAAGATATCATCATCAACGACAGGAATAATTCTTCGGAAAGTCATCGAACTGGAACAACAGGATGCTGATTTATTTTTTGGTGAACCATCATTTGAAATACAGGATCTGATGAGGCGGGACAGGAACGGCCAGGGCTATGTCAATATCATAAGGCTTACGGATATTCAGGATAAGCCAAAGCTTTTTTCAACTTTCATGCTGTGTCTTCTGGCAGAGGTCTATGATTCGATGCCTGAGAAAGGAGATGTTGAAAAACCTGAACTTGTCATATTTATTGACGAGGCTCATCTTATTTTTAACCAGGCAAGCAAAACTCTTCTCGACCAGATCGAAAATATTGTTAAGCTGATCCGGTCAAAAGGGGTGGGTGTCTTTTTTGTCACACAGAACCCCATGGATGTCCCAAATGGCGTTCTGGCCCAGCTGGGGCTTAAGGTGCAACATGCCCTGCGCGCTTTTACGGCAATCGACAGGAAAGCGATCAGGCTGACTGCAGAGAATTTCCCGCTATCAGATTATTATAAGACCGATGAAGCGCTCACAGCACTTGGTATCGGAGAAGCGCTCGTTACAGCCCTGAATGAAAAGGGTATCCCAACACCCCTGGCGGCGACAATGATGAGATCGCCCGGAAGCAGAATGGATATACTTTCGCAGGATGAAATCTATTCTATAAACCGGGATTCGGACCTTGTTGATAAATACAATCAGACCATTGACCGGGAAAGCGCCTTTGAAGTATTAACAAAAAAAGTTGACACTATCAGGGAAGAAGCAGAAGATGAGGCGAAAAGGAAAGAGTGGGAGAAGGGGAGAAGCAGAGAATGGGGGAGAACACCCTCCGGAGCGCCGGCACCCCGCAGAACAGCTGTCAGTCCCGTGGTAAAAGTACTGACAAGCGCAACTTTCATAAGAGGCGTGCTTGGCATTATGAAAAAGGTAATGAAATAGGGCCGGATGTGAATGTGGTAATTAGTTTCAGCTCGTAAATGTGTCGGGCGTTAAATCGGAATTGTGGATTAATTCCTGACTTTTATACTATCAACCAGATATTTAGTATCCCCACGCCAGAATAAAGCTCCGTTTTTTTCGAGATAATGGACTATAACATTTCTTCCCTGGAGAGTGTCAAACTGATGTGTCAGATTCTTGTTCGTTACCGAGAACAGAAATTTTTCGGAAGCTATCGCAACATTGGAAGTGCTCGAGACACTGCTTAAAATCAGCTCACCTTCGAAAGTTTTAAAGAAAGTTCCTTTATTTGAGAATTTCTGCAACAAACCCGCACGATAACCCTCGCTGTAAGTATAGAAATACTTCCAGTAAATGAAGGTGCCAAGAAAGACAATTAAAAAGATAAAGACCAATCTGACTATTTTCTTTGTTTTTTTGATGACTCCAGTCCATCTTGATGGTTTGGCGGAATTATTGTCTTTACTCATTTGAATATTGTTTGGTTAAATCAGGATATTTGAATTTTTTACAATACAACCCGATAAATCCAGAGAACATGTAACCTGACTATGAAGACCTAAAGTTAATTCATTTCCAGTTAAAGAGATAAAGTATATTTCTTTAACAATGGATTTTTGATATAATTTTAAAAATAAGTCACTCTCTAAATTAAACAATTTTCTTTTTCCAGGTATCAAATCGTTTAATTATCTTTATAGGTGAAGTTCTGAAGCGGTTGTTCTCAGGATATTTTTATCTATTGATATCCGGGAAGAAATATAGTTTATAATATTACATGTTAATTAATTAAAACTTTATTGAGATGGAAGAGAACATAAAAAAAGAACCGGAAAAACCCGAAAAGGAGAGTTTGCTGGACAAAGCCAAAAAGCTTGTAAACAAAGCAGATGATTTTATTGACGACAAAGTGGAGGATGTGAAAAAAAGCGAAGCTTTTAAAAAAGCACATGAGGCTTATGATAAAGCTGAGGACTTTGTTGAAGATAAGATTGAAGACATCAGGAAGAGCGGAGTAAAGGAAAAAATCGAATCACTCGCTGATAAAACCGAGGACAAGGCTGAAGAAACCTTATCAAAACTTAAAAAGTTCGGTAAGAAGGTGGCCGGGAAAACAGCGGATAAACTCGAGGATATAGCCGAAAATCTTAAAAAGAAATCAGGCGGGGAAGAAAAACCGGGAAATACCTGAAAATTGCCGGGGCGTGGTATGTGTTGCCGGATTAAAACAAAAAATCTAATTGTTAGTAATTTAAGGCTTTTTATTGATAACCTGATTTGAATCCCGGATAACGTTTTGTTTTTGTTTGTTACATTTACCCTGACTTATTCAATTTATGTGGCAATAAGGATAAGTCGGTCTTTAATGTCATGACATTCATTGGCATGTGGTAGTTAAGCCACATCCTGAACCGGATATTTGTTTATAAGGATTTGAGCTTTTGACCGAGAACTTTTAACCCTTTATGTTATGTTTTTTTTAATCGAAACACATGAATAATTAACATTTACCTAAACAATAAAAGGATTACCTATGAAAACAAAAATCTTTGGATTGGCACTGATCCTCATCCTGTTAGTTCCCCAATCATATGCACAAAAAAGGAAGAGTGCTGATTCCGGAATAACGATAGGCGTTTTAGCCGGAGCTAATTTTCAAAATTTTTATGGTACCAATAGTACCGGAGATAAAATTGACTATAATTTAAAAGTGGGATTCCATGCAGGTATAAATGCAATTATCCCCTTTGCGCCGGACTTATTCTTTCAGCCAGGATTACTATTATCAGTTAAAGGAGCAAAGCAAGAGATACTTGAAAATGAGAATAGAACCACCAGCCTGTCTTATATAGAAATACCTCTGGACTTACTTTTCAGACCGCAGTTGGGCGATGGACATATACTCTTAGGAGTGGGACCTTATGTGGCTTATGGAGTAGCAGGCAAGGAAACTGATGCAACTTATGGAACTCTTTCTGTTAAATTTTTAAATAAAGCTGATTTAGGCAACGATAATTACAGGTATTATAAACCCTTCGATAGCGGAATAAACATTCTTTTTGGGTACGAAATGTATAATGGGATTATTCTTCAGTTAAACACTCAATTAGGTCTGTTAAAAGCTAATTCCTTCTACTTAGAGGATAAGGCATCCAAAAAGAATATAGGATTCGGGCTATCTGCCGGTTACAGATTTTAGAGCCGGGACATCTTGTAATATATCGGCCAGGGGCTGATTAAAAAGTCCAAATCCTTAAACCGCAAAGATCGCGAAGGATTTACGCAAATGCCGATAGCTATCGGCACGCAAAGAGTTAATTATTAAAGTTTTAACTTTGCGCATTTTGCGCCTTCTTATCGTGCTTTGCGGTTAAGAAAGCATTTTAAACAACCCCTATAACAAATTGACCGGTGGGCAATTTTAGGGTTTCTTTTTCATTTCGGTCATTCCCTGCCTGAAAAGTAAAACCGCTGTAACTCCAAAAATCAGGAAGAACAGGGCTCTTATGGTCAACCCGTTGAAAAAGATAATTAAAGCTATAATCAATGAGATCAGGCTTAACCCGAAAAAAATGATCATTCGCGTGTTCATGATTTTTTTATTTAAGAAACTTTATAAAAAAGTTGTGAACGTTTTTGCTTCTTAAGGCCAGATTAACTCCGGAATTGAAAACAATCGGGTAATGAATAAAGGTTTCCCTGATCATTGTACGACGATGATTTTCCTTCCATAGCTTATCATATACAGCTTTGTCATATCCTTTCATAAATTCACTTGAAAAGTCATTTTTCCCGAAACATTTCAATGCATGCCATCCTGCATATCTTCCCGAAACCATTGCCTGACCGATTCCTGCCCCCGTTGCAGGATCGGCAAGGGAAGCCGCATCGCCGCAAAGCATAAAACGGTGCCCTGAAATTGTGACTTTCTGTGATCCCAGAGGTATTAAGTATCCCTTTATATCGCCCTGCATTTCAGCACCTGCAAATCGTTGGTTCAGATAAGGAACAGATTCAATTATCCTGAGCATCTCCTTCTGCAGGCTGATCTTTCTGCCTGCAATAATATCCGATGGCATCCCAAGTCCGACGTTCGCCTGGTTGTCAGGCAGAGGGAATATCCAGAAATAGCCGGGCAGATAATCTTTAAGAAAATGAAGCTCAAAAGTACAGGAGGGGATATCTTTGACATTTTTAAAGTAGGCCCTTACAGCGCCTGAGCAATGATGAGGGTTGATTTTTACATCAGTCAGGCTTCTTCTTACAATACTGTGGGCTCCATCGCAGCCGATAACAAGCCGCGCCTTTAACAACTGACCGGCGCCTGTCGTAATTTCTGCTCCGCTTCCGATCATTTTGATGCTCCAGATTTTGGTATCGTTGAAAAATGTAAGATTCGGCAGTTTTTCTACAAGTCCCGTAAGAAAATTATCAAATACCAGCCGCTTGCAGATAAATCCATACTCAGGGAATATTAAATCGAGAGATTTCCCATTGGGAGCTATAATCCGGCATGTATTTACCTTAACACACGGGTTTAGGCTTTCGGGTATCTTTGAATAGGCCGGATCAATTGTATTAAGCACCTTTGGCGCGTATGCAGGTATTGCATCACCGCAAACTTTTCCTCCGGGCGGCTTTCCCATTTCCACTATCGCCACCCTCAGACCAGAGGATCCCAGTGCAAGAGCTGCAGTGCACCCGGCAGGACCGGATCCGCAAATTATTACATCAAAATCATCTGACATTACTTTTGTCCGGTACCCCACATTTTATCCGGCTTGTTTCCCATTTCCAGGACGAGAGTGCCGCCATCAATTATGTCGTTATGGGTAATTACGGTTTTATTAAGTTCGGTCCCATTCAATCTGGCTGACAGGATATATTTGTTTTCAGCGCTGTTGTCTTTTGCAAATACTGTAAATGTCTTTCCGTTTTGAAGATGGATCTTTACTTTGGAAAACAGAGGACTCCCGATCTGATATTCAGGTATCCCGGGGGTTATCGGATAGAATCCCATTGCTGAGAAGACATAAAAGGCCGAAAGGCCTCCGCCATCTTCATCTCCCGGAATTCCCATCAGATCATTTCTGAACCAGGTATCCATCAGCATCCTGACCCGTTTCTGGGTTTTCCAGGGTTTACCTGCAAGGTTATAAAGGTAAGCGATGTGCATCGATGGCTCATTACCCATAACAAACTGTCCGACATTACCGGTAGCATCGGGCATTGTTGAATAATATGCCCATTTTGATCTTCCGATGGGTTCTGTGAACAGCTGATCGAGCTTCTCATCAAATTTCTCACTGCCTCCCATCATGCTTATAAGATCATCAAGTGCATGAAGCGGTTGCCAGATATAGGTCCACCCGTTATTTTCGTCATAATAATCGCGTGCACCCATTCCCCCGTCATACCGGTAATCGAAAGGCTCGATCCAATTGCCGTCGCTGTCCTTAGGATGGTAAAAACCAGTATCCGTATTAAACAGATTTTTATAATTCAGACTTCTTTTAATGAAGAAATCGTAATCTTCCTGTTTCCCCAGTTCTCTGGCTATCTGTGCCATACACCAGTCATCATAAGAGGATGCAAGGGTTATTGCAACAGCCTGCCTTTTTTCGAAAGAATGGACCTCCGGATATGTCTCGGATTCTCCTTTCTTCAGAGCCGGGAAATAACCATTTTTATCATAAAATTCATCGAGTCCTGTTGCGTTTCCTTTTATCCATGGAAGCTTCGTTTCGAAAAGTATGGTTTTTTTCAGATGGCTATAGGCTTCTTCAAGGTTGAAGTTCCTGATGCCTTTATTCCACGCGTCAAGAATAACAGCTACGGAGTGGTTCCCGTTCATTGCATGGTTGTCGCCTGTTACTGTAGGGAAGGTGGGCATCCATCCCGACTGGCGGGCCATTCGGATATAAGATGAGATCTTTTCATCCTGTCGCGATGGATTCAGGATCACCTGAAGAGGATGAAGGGCAAGATGGGTATCCCAAACCCAGTCGTCGGTAAAAAAGCTGGTGTCATTGGCCGGCTCTGTCTTATTACTCCACACACTGAAATATTTTCCGTCTTCGGTTATATCGATCATCCTTTCACTGCATCGGTAAAGCGATGTATAGAATACACTTCGCTGGTTCTGGTTTCCTCCTTCAACCTCGATCTCCGAAAGCACTGAATTCCATTTATCTCTGGCAATAGCGGCTATTTCAGTAAAGCTCTTTTTACCTATGTTTTCCTCCAGGTTCTTCCTTGCCTGATCGATGCTGATATATGAAAGACCATATCTGACGTTAAGGTCAACCGGACTTTCAGGTTTAAATGAAGCAAACAAGGCTACCCTTCTGCCTTCCACGGTTGAGACTTCAGAAATGGTGTCGTTTTTACGCACGCTGATCCTTTCGGGGATCTTGTCAAACTCCATAAATAAGTATGATTTAACACCACTGTTTGTGTCGTAACCCGTAACTGAACTATTATTGCTTGTAAGCTCACCCCTGTCGGTAGTTCTCAGGATTATAGCCCTGTTATCTCCGCTATTAAAATGAAAGGTGAAGAAGCCCGATTTTTCAGCAGGCGTAAATTTAACATCAATGTCACTTTCATCAAGAGTTACTCCGTAGCTATATGGAGTAATTATTTCATTGTCATATGTGAATGAAAGATTACGTGGCACATCAGTTATGTTCCCCGTAAAAGGGGTAAGGGAGAATGCTTTCCCATCGCGGTGCGACATCACATTCAGCGGAAATCCCTGCATTTTGTTTGTGGTAAAATTATCCCTCTCAGGATAAAAACGAACCATGCTGTTCGGAAGATGTACTGTCGGATAAGTTGGAACAAGCAGATGGCTTATATTCCCGATATATGGATTTACATTGTCGACCGGTTTGGTACTTTTTTGAGTACAGGACGAAAGCATCATCCCGATTATGGAAATCGAAATAGCATAATTGATAAGTCTGGTCATATTTGATTTTCTAGGGTTATTTCTGGCACAAAACTATAAATTCCTTTGAGTCGGGATTAAGGGGGCTCCCCTTAAAATCACCTGAAATATTGTATTTTCCAAAATTCGAACGTTCCAGAAGGTGCTCAAGTTCAAATCTGAAAAGGAATCTCATGGGTGTCTTCCATTCACTGCTGTAATTTGAGTTTGCGTCGTTCCACTCACACCTGAAGGTTACATTTATTACCTGGTTGATTATATCAGGTTTTGTGGATACGATCCTTTTAACCCGGCATCCCGGTTCATATTCACCATCAAAATCAGTTACATTATCCATACCTGTTATCAGCATTTTCAGGTCCGGAACGAACAAGTCAAAGATAAATTTACCTCCACTGTTAAGATGTGAACAGACATTATTCAGGGCTTTGAGCTGATCTTCCTTGCTTATAAGATGCATGAATACACGAAATGGAGCAATTATCAGATCGAATTTGTTTTCAGACTTAAAATCGATGATATTCTGCAGGCTGACCCGTTCCTGTTGTTTATTGCCAAGTTTGGAATTCAGGACCTTAATCATAGCCGGACTTATGTCGATCCCATAGATATCTGCACCATTATTCAGAGCTTCAGTAAAAAGCCTGCCTGTTCCTACCCCGATCTCAAGTGTTTTTCCCTTTGTCATCCTTACCGCGTCGAGGTAGAAAGTGTTATCAACTCCGTCGCGCACCTGATGATAGATCAGATCATAAAACCTGGCTATGAACTCAGGATATTGCATACCGCTTCCTTCTGAATTTTTCATTTCCTGTCAATTTTTTCGGTTAGTTTTTTAACAATCCTGTATTGCTGGAAGAACTCCTTTGCTATCACTCTTAAAACAGTGTAAACAGGAACAGCCAGCAACATGCCCAATATTCCCGCAAGGCTTCCCCCCATAATAATTACACAGAATATCTCAAGCGGATGTGCTTTAACACTGCTTGAATATATCATCGGTACCAGGAAATTGTTATCAATAAAATTGGCTCCTATAAAGACAAATAGAAGTTTAAAAAACACAGAGACAAGATCACCGTAGGACCCGGCAGCAAGTGAGGCAGTTACTCCCAGGGTTATGCCAATTGTGGTACCAATGACCGGGCCAATGTATGGTATGATATTCATAATGCCTCCGAAAAATCCTATAAGGAGTGCATTTTTTACGCCAAGGATCCATAGAAAAACCGTAATTATCGACATTACCCCTACTATTTCAAGGAGAACGCCATTAAAATACCGCATGAGAAGTTTTTTGGAATCATTAATGACCTTGCGGGTCGCTGTATGATGTTTTTCCGGGATTAAAAGAAGCAGGCTGCTTTCAAACAAACTCTCATCCTTCAGAAAGAAGAAAGCAATAAACAGGATGGAGAACAATCCCACAAAAATACTTCCGGCGGCACTGAAAAATTTGGATATCATTGAACTCACACTGCTAAGGTTTACAAGTGTTTTTGCCTTATCGACAATAAAATCCTGGATAGTTTGTCCGTCGGGGATCACTCCCAACCCCTGCAGCCTTTCCTGAAGCCATTGGAGGGGGCTCTGAAGGTTTTCTGCCAGAAGGTTGACATCTATCCTTGAAATTGTCTGTGCCTGTTCCAGGATCAGCGGAACAAAGATGGCAAGGAATGAAAGAAATATCAGCACTATGACAAGTAGTGAAAGAACTGAGCTTAGCGGATGAGGCATGGTCAACTTTCTTATATGAAGCTTGTCGAAAGAGCGGACAAGTGGCTGACCGAAAAATGAGATGACTGCAGCAATCAATATCCATGCAATCATATACCAGAACCTCCAGATCAAAAAACAAACAAGTGCGATTAACGCTATATATCCGAAGTATTTAAGCACCTGTTTCATTGTATGGAGGTATTGTAAGATATCAAAGTTAAAAAATAAAAGAGGATTAGAAGAACAGGATGCAAACAGAAACCGCTTTTTATTTTATAATTTCAACCCCAATTTCGAACTTGCTTTAAATTTGAATTTAGTATTATGGTTAAAAAATACTCTCTCGACAAGGAAAAGATCAAAGTGTTGCTGCTTGAAGGGATTCACAGGAGTGCATCGGAATTTTTCAGGGCAAACGGATACACCAATATTGAAGCGCTCCCTTCTGCACTGGATGACAACGCTCTTAAAGCAAAGATCCAGGGTGCCAATATTGTTGGCATAAGGTCGAGGACCCAGATTACAGGTGAGATTTTAAGCGATGCACAGAAGCTTTTAGCTGTCGGCTGCTTCAGTATCGGAACCAACCAGGTTGACGGCCATGCAGCCAGGTTGCTCGGGATCCCGGTTTTCAACGCTCCATTTTCGAATACCCGTTCAGTAGCTGAGCTCGTTATCGCCGAAGCGATCCTTCTGCTACGCAATATACCGGTAAAAAATGCAGCTGCCCACAGAGGTAAATGGCTTAAATCAGCAACCAACTGTTTTGAAGTGAGAGATAAGAATCTCGGCATAATCGGTTACGGACATATCGGGTCGCAGGTCTCAATTCTTGCTGAAGCTCTCGGTATGAATGTCTACTACTACGATATTGTTAAGAAGCTGAGCCTTGGAAAAGCTATTGCCTGTTCTTCTCTCGAAGAAGTCCTTTCAGTAGCAAATGTTGTTACGCTTCATGTGCCTGAAACTTCGCAAACACGCAATATGATGAACGAACATAATCTGGGACTTATGCGGAGAGGATCATGCCTTATCAATGCTTCAAGGGGTTCAGTGGTGAACATAAAGGCGCTGACCGGTGCGCTTCAGACCGGACATATTCTGGGGGCGGCAATGGATGTGTTTCCTGAAGAGCCTGCATCCGAAAGTGATCCCTTTATTTCGGACCTCCAGCAATTTGATAATGTCATTCTTTCGCCGCATGTAGGTGGGAGTACGATGGAAGCTCAGGAAAACATAGGGACAGAGGTCGCCGAAAAACTTGTGAAATACAGCGATACGGGAGCAACCATAGGTGCAACCAATTTTGTCCAGGTTTCACTGCAGCCAAATTATAATGCCCAGAGATTTCTTCATATTCATAAAAATGAACCTGGTATTCTGAAGGAAGTGAACTACGTCTTCACTTCAAAAGGCATCAACATAGCGGCTGAGTATCTTCAGACAGATCCCGAAATTGGTTATGTAATTGTTGATGCAGAAAGCAATGTTGGCAGCAGTATTCTGAAGGAGCTGAAAGCAATCACGGGAACTATCAGGGTAAGGATGCTTTATTAGTCCATTTTACGCGAATTGCCTTTTCAAATACTTCCCAATCTTCCTTTGTCATTCTGCCGGGAGTGAACAAACATATTCCGGATGCTCCGTTTTCCATTGATTCTCTGATAGCAGCTTCCAACTCAGAGGGTATTAATCCATGATTTTCCGGGTCGGGCTCCTTTGCTTTTCTTACAGGGTCAGGACAGATAAACAAACCACTGTAAACCGGTTTTGTATTTTTGAGAGAAGTTACGGATTCTTTGCACATATCTCCTATCCATTTGGTTCCCTCGAGGTAAAAATCATTGTAATTCATCGGGAAAAAAGCATCAATATTCCATTTATCCCATTCCTGTCTTACAATTTTTTTGGCTATTGAATTTGGACCCGGAAATACTGCTGCGTTTATCTGTTTGTTTTTCGAATGAACCATATCAGCCAGACGATTGACCAGATTTGTTATCAGGTCATAACGGAATTGCTTCCATTCTTCAATTTGCGAGGGATCCTTAACTGACTTAATGTCGATTCCGGTTCTTGCTTTAAAGTCAGCAACACATTTGTCACAATAGCAATAGTCAAACTGCGGATATTCCCTGTCCATTACCAGGCCATACTTCTCCCATAAACCGCGTGCAAGAATTACATCGGGGAATCGTATATAATCAAGATGAATTCCATCAACTTCCGGTATATCAGCTATCTTCCCATACATTTCTTCAAGATAGCGGTAAAACTCTTCATGGTTGGGGCATACAAAGTGATAATAACTTACATATGCAGGCTTATCAAGTGCCGATTCACCAAGGCCATTCACAGCATACCATTCAGGTTTGATTTTGGGGTTGATTTCCTGAAGCATCGCCGGAATCCAGGCATAAAACTCCAGGCCTGCTTTTTTAGCGATCTTCCCAATCCGTTTATAAGCGGCAGGATCCTGTCCCGCTGAGTACATCAAACCGGCTAATCCCTTTTTTTTCAGGTCTGTGAATTGGGTTTTAAGCTGGGCATCAGTTGCTTTGCCGGGGCCACTCATCCAGCCATAGCATGGAACTTTAATATCCCTGTTCAGATTGCAGGAAACCATAAGGATAGTCACGACCAGGATAATAACATTTTTCATAATATTTCTTTTTGATTTAGGTATCCATACCGTTCAGGATCAGACTTTTGACATTTTCACTACCCATCGGAGTTAAATCCCTTCTTTCACCAATTTGCTGACGCCACATTGCGTAATACAGACCTTTTAGTTCCAGGAGGTCTTCATGTGAACCTGTCTCGATTATTTTACCTTTTTCCAGGACATAGATTACGTCTGCATGCATAATTGTAGATAACCGGTGTGCAATAAGTATAGTGATCTGATCACTGTTTTCCGAAAACCTTCTGATAGTATTATTTATATCTTCTTCAGTCAGAGAATCGAGCGAGGATGTCGCCTCGTCAAATATCAATAATCGGGGATGTCGCAACAATGCTCTGGCAATTGAGATACGCTGTTTTTCCCCTCCTGATAATTTCATGCCTCCCTCTCCAAGTACCGTATGGATTCCGGCATTTGCACTTTTCAGCAACTGATCGCAGGACGCCTTGTTCAGTGCCTCTAAAACCTCAGTATCTGTAGCATCAGCCTTCACAAATAAGAGGTTCTCCTTTATTGTACCTGCAAAAAGCTGAGTCTCCTGGGTTACAAATCCTATCTGCCTTCGTAATTCATTATACCGTATTTCAGCGGAAGAATGATCATTGAAACTTATCTCGCCTTTTACAGGATTGTATAACCCCACAAGCAATTTCACAAGGGTCGATTTTCCTGAGCCAGATGGCCCGACAAATGCGATTGTATCTCCTGCCCGGGCCTGGAATGAAATTCCGTCGATGGCATTTGATGTTGCAGTTTTATGCCGGAATACGACATTTTTGAAATTTATGCTTTGAAGTTCACCAATTTCGACTGGATTCTCGGGTCTGTGTTCTACAGGCTTGTTCATTAGCTGGTCGAAACTGTTGAGAGAAGCTTCAACCTCCCTGTAACTAAGGATTATATTCCCCAGATCCTGAAGAGGTCCGAATATTGACGTTGAGATGAATTGCATTGCTATCAGCTCACCTGTCGTGAGGACTTTTCTGAATATGAGCCAGAGAAGGATGAAGAGGATCGACTGCTTCAATATACTGAGCATGGTTCCCTGCAGAAAGGTCAATGTCCGCACCTTTCTGACCTTCTCCATCTCAAGGTTGAATATCTTAAGTGTTTGCTCCCTCAGACGGTTAATTTCAGGAAAAGTGAGTCCCAGGCTTTTAACAAGTTCAATGTTCCTTAATGATTCGGTAATGACACCCGACATCTTATTGGTCTCCCTGTTAATAGACCTTTGGGTGGTCTTTATCTTTTTACTCAGAAGCCCGGTCAGGGAGCCTAAAACCAAAATGCCTATTACAAAAACAGGGATAAGCATCCAGTTTTTAGTAATCGAATACCAGATCAAAAAACCGAGACCTACAACAGTTGAAAACAAAATGTTTATAAAGGAGTTCAGGAATTGCTGGGTATCGGTTCTGACTTTCTGAAGTACCGATAAGGTTTCTCCGCTCCGTTGTTCTTCAAACTCCTGGAATGATAACCGAAGTGTTTGTTTTAATCCGTCATTGAAGATCTGCATGCCGAACTTCTGAACCGCCAGCCTTGAAAAATAGTCCTGGAAGGATTTTGCGATACGGGCAACCAGTGCTACTGCTATTGCTATTCCCAGCCACCAGAGGACTCCACTTACCAATTCATTTTGAGTGCGGTTACCCGGCTTAATGGCATATTCATCGATTATCTTACCAAAGATAACCGGGTCAACAAGGTTTAACAGCTGGCTGGCTCCCGCCAGGGCAAGGGAGATGACTACAAGCCACTGCTGAGGTTTTAAATACTTCCAGATGATCTTCATGATTCCCTGAATTAATTTTTCTTTCACCTCCTGCGCTCCGCCACAGGAAGTTCCACTAAATCCCGGACAATACTATTCCAAATTTAGTTGTTTTGGGAAAGAAACAAGAGGTTAATCGGGAATTACAGGATGTCAACCGGCATTTCTCTCATTTTTTGAAATTTGCCGGCAGGTTTATTGAAGTATTGGGGTGAATCTGGCGAGATCGTAAATTCCAAGCTGTTTTTCAATGCCGCTTACTTTTTCGACCATCCCTTCGAATCCATTTTCGCCAAGCAACTCATGTTCCTTATCTTCAAAATCTTCACCGAGTGCAACATAAGCATCTCCGGTAATGATCTTTTTTATTGCCGGGAAGAGTACAGTGTCTTCCCTGGCTTCGTGGGGACGGTACATAGAATTAAAGCTTATAAGCAATTCCTGGAGTTTCTGAAAATCATCGGGTTTATCCGACTTTGCGAGCTTAATGATTTCATCAGTCACCTTCCGTCCGGCCTGATGCTGAATTTTAAGGACCTCCACAAGATCCTTCAGGATTCCTGCGCTTTCAAACCTTGGGAAAAGGAAGTTTTCTTCCAGCTTCTCATGGTAATTCTCAATAAAATTCCTGATTATCAATGCAGATTCATTCAGTATTTCCGGAGAGAATTGTTCCTTATTTGCAATCCGGGTTCTAATGTTGTCATAGATTAACATGACCCTGTTCAAAACACCATGTTCCCGCATCAGATCTTCGGCCGGCGTCACCTCTCCACTACTTTCCTCCTTGCAGCCTGTAAGCAGTATTGCACCTGATATCCCTGTAAGAGCGCCAATGGCAACACCTTTCTTAAGAAATTCACGTCTGTTGTTAAAAGAAGCCTTAATGCGATTCTGAGCCTCATTTAGTTGTTTTCTCATTGGTTAAGGTTTTAAAGTTTTTGAAATTTCTGAATCAACTGACCATTTACCACTTCCGGATAAAAACAGATAGATTAGCAGAAGAGTCATTGCAAAGTCAGTCCTGTACTCATGTGCCATTGGCCAGAAACCTTTTTCAATAAGTAATGGCCATTTTGTTGTTATAAAGGCAACTATCATTACGATAAAAAGTGGAATGACAGCTATCCGTGTAAACAAACCCAGCAGTACCAGAGAACCGCAAAAAATCTCAAAAGTTCCTGTGAAATAAGCCCAGAAGTCAGGATCTGAAAATCCAATCTTTAAAAACCGTCCGGGGCCCAATAATTCAGGGAATAAATACTTTTGAATCCCTTCCGTCAGAAATATAAGTCCGACAATTATCCTTACAATGATGGTTTTGTTATCATTAACTGTGTTCAGGATCAATATTATAGGTTTATTTTTGGTGTCCATTTGCCAGATAAGACAGGGAGCCAGTCTGAACTTCCGGACCTGAATTTTTGATTAATATTTTACTATCAATTATATAACAACAAAAAATGCTTTGTGTTCAGATACACAAAGCATTGTAATTTGTTTTTAAATGGTCCGGAGCTACCTGATCAGACAAGGTCACAGGCGTCCGGGGGCATCCAGTGGGCAGCTTTCCCTTCCCACTTCACGTTGCAGCCAATAGGGTTAGTCACCGGGACCGAGACTGGTTTTCCCGAAGTCACTTCGCTAAGTGCCATGTCAAGGTCGTTGACTGTCGCCCTGGAGGGATCTCTGGGACTATCAAGTCCTCTTCCTGTATATACAAGTTTCCTCTTCTCGTCAAAAACGTAAAAATGAGGTGTTCGCAACGCCCCGTAATTAGTAGCGATACTCTGATCCTGGTTATAAAGATAGAGCCACGGAAACCTGTACTCCTCCATTCTTTTAACCATGTTTGGAAAGCTGTCTTCCGGGTATGTATTTTCGCTGTTAGAATTGATTCCGACAAACCTTACCCCCTCCGGTCTGAATTTTTCAGCCGTTGCTCTTGTAACTTCATCCGAACCAAGTACATAAGGGCAATGGTTGCATGTGAAGAAGATAACAAGAAACTTATCAGTGCTGAAATCATCAAGTGAATATGTTTTGCCGTCTGTTGCCGGTAATTTGAAGTAAGGAGCTTTTTCTCCGATCTGTAATGTAAATGCCATCGATTTAGATTTAAATTATTAATTCACACCATAAACATACTAAAGTCGTAATTGTTTTCTGTCTCATCTCCCTTCCCAATATTGAATAAACATTAACATTTCCAACATAAAAAATTTCCCGCAGATTTCGCAGATGAAAACCTGGTCCAACCCCCCCATTTGGGCATACCCGTCAACTTAAGGATCAGTTTTAGACTGATAATTATCTAATTAGCAGAAATACAATTAAATAACTTTCCCCTCCACCACATGCTTCCCCTGCAGGCTGGCCCCTTAGCTGCCATCGCTGCAATCTGGCTCCTCGCTAAAAACACCCACAGGGTGTTTTATTAACGCTCGGCCCCCTTTTGAAGTAATCTTTAACACTGTATCCAACTGAGTTGCAATAATTTACATTTGGGATTTTTGAAAAAGTCTTTCTTAACCGCAAAGCACGCAAAGAAGGCGCAGAGGACACAAAGTTAAAAAATTAATAATCAGCTCTTTGCGTGCCGATAGCTATCGGCATTTGCGTAAATCCTTCGCGATCTTTGCGGTTAATGGATTTAGACTTTTTAAACACCTCAAACTTTATTTTGCTATGTAATATCTTACCATTGGCCGGTTCCCGGATGTTTTGTCAACTATTTCAAATCCGGCACGTTCAAAGGACTTGTATAAGCCTGTCCATAAAAATGAATCCGGGATTTTTTCCTGTGTGGGTATGGCCGGGTATGCCTCCAGGATTTTTATGCCGTTTTCTTCAGCATATTTGACGGCACCTTTTAAAAGTGCTGCGGAAATACCTGATCTTCTGAATTTCTTGTCAATAAAGAGGCAGGGGATAGACCAGACATCCTTCCCGTCGATGCGTTTATGAACCCTTGATTTTTCAAGTCTGATAAAATCCTCCCTCGGGGCAAATGCACACCAGGCAACAGGCTGGTCGTCAAGATATCCCAGGAGACCGGCAGGTTTGCCTTTCCATACAATTTCCTTCATTGCATTCTTGTTCCCTTCCTCAACCTTCCCTTCCCGGAAAGCGCTGTTACTGAGGCGGTAATACATACACCAGCAATTTCCGCAGGCGCCTTTTTCACCGAAGAGATTTACAAATTCGTTCCAGTTCTTTTTTGTCACTGATTCGATTCTCAGGTGGTCAGGGTATCCCGGATCTGAAATCTTTTTTCCCATTTACCAGTCAGTAATTAAGTTCTATAGGTAAAGGTACGAATTCTCAGGTTTCTTTACCAGGGCATCTCTGCCTTATCGCTGAAGAACTTTCCTGTGATATTTTGAGATATTTCTGTTGCCAGCCAGACAGGAGTTTCTGCGCCTTTTTCAATACTTCGTGGCGCTGCTGATCCTCCCATATCGGTGCGGACCCATCCGGGACTCACCGCATTTACCGAAATATTCTTACCTCTGAGTTCAAAGGCAAACTGGCGTGTTATGGCATTCAGGAATGTTTTGGAAACCGAATAGGCGGGAGAGTATCCCGATACATTATTGCTTATGGATCCCGCTGTACTTGATACCATTATAATTCTTCCGGGTGACTGCATAAACTGCAGAAAATACCTTGTTACGTGATATGGACCGAGGCTGTTTGTATTTATGGTTTCTTCGAGAAGATGCTCGCCGCTCCTTAATAAGCCTTTATCTCCCCCGACAATTATACCTGCATTATTCACAAGGACATCAATTTTCAGATTCCTTGAAGTAAACAGACGAACGGCATTTTTTATTGACTCAATACTGCTCACATCCATAATCAAAAAATCGGCTGATAAATTTTCCTTCTTCAGTTTGATTAGGGCATCATTTATTCTTTTTTCATCGCGTCCTGAAATAATAACATTGAATCCCAATTTGCCGCATTGCCGTGCAATTTCAAATCCGATTCCCTTGTTCGATCCCGTTATCAGCATTACTTTGTTCATCTTATTTCCGTTTGAATAATTAATCTTTTCATCAGCTTCCCTGTAATTTAGAACTTTATCTCTTCAATTTTTGCCGGAGAACCGGTAAAATCCGAATAACGGATCCATACGGGGTCTACGCAGACATATACCAGATTTGGGAGGTTCTCCCTTCTTTCTATTCCGTCGGGAAAAACAGTATAATATGTTCTCAATAATTCTTCAAATTCCCGGCTTCCCGGAATTCTGACTATGCCTTCATACTGAACCGTCTGTTCATTCTCCCAGCCTATAACTAAGGAAACACCAGGATTAAGAAGTATATTTTTGTATTTCCTCGCATCAGAAAGGGTGTCAAAAATAATTTTCAGCTCCCCGGTAACTGCAATTCCTATAGCAGCTGACTCGGGAAAATTATCAGGAGATACAGTTGATACAACTGCATATTTGAACTGCCTGATAAAGTTATATAAAAAATCAAGCATCATACTGGCTGCAAATCATTAACCTGCAAGCCTGATAACATCTATTGCCTGATTATTGTTCTCAGGATAATCCGGATTTACAAAAGTCAGTGGTTACATGCAGAGTTTTGCAGGGAGGATCTTCGCTAATTCATGATAATTGTCATTCCGCCTCCGCCACTGTTCCCAAAACGGGGATTGACAACATTGTTATAGATAGATCCGAAAGTGTAGGTTAGTCCAAAACTGGTGAAATACTGGAACTGAGTTGCAAGTTCCTTCCTTCGAAGCAGTACTTGTTCGGTTGTGGCGCCTCCCTTAACCAGACCCAGCTGATCATGAATCAGGCCGGCAAAACCACCGAAATCAACAGTTAATCCTTTGGCAATCCGGAGATTAAGAAATCCGTTTATTGATAGATTATTCTTTGACCAGTCATGGAGATAGTTACTATATTGTAAACTGATGTCAATTGTTCCCCACTTCTGGACTACCTCATATGCTGCGTTAAAAGAATGCTGTAAATGGTTTTCAATCAATTTATCATATATGGTTGTGTCGGTATAATTCGAATAGTTATAACCAAGAGAATAAAGAAGTCTTAATTGCCTCCTTGTTGATTCTGAATATGGGAAAAGGTCATATTCAATACCTGGCATAAAGATCACCGACAAATCAAGATTACTGTATACTGAAGACATTACGTAAAACGATCCGCCATATGACCAGTGGTCCGAGATACTTTTTACAACAAGTGAGTTGAATGATTTCGAATTGCTGCGGCTTGTAATTATTCCGGTATCAAGTTCAAATTTATCTACATTGTAATTAACACCTCCCCTCAGATTTATTTTCCAGTCTTTTGTGATCTTCGATGCTGAGAGCCTGGCATTCATATAACTTGACTTATATAATTTCTCTCCCTGCAGATATCCATAGATGTTAGCCGAGAATACCCAACTTTTCCATTTATCTGTCGAAACAGTTTCTGAAAGTGGTTCGCTGAAATTTATATTCATATATTTTGCGAGGGGTGTTTTTATAACATATCGCATTAATCCCATCTTCAGAGTTTTAACCTGCTTAATCCTTATCTGATCCTGGGTTTCATCAGGAGAAGTGACAAATGAAATCGTATCACGCATGCCGGCGTAATTATGCTGTCCCACAAGGAAATAAGTGTATTCGCTGCCTCCTGAACCTGTTCTCTGAAAAGTGGAAATGATGTAAACCCCGGCATCCCTGATATCGCGGACATAGTTTACGTATGGGATCTCTTTACGTATATAATCAGATGCCTCCATGAACACATTCAGGGCATCTTTTCGCAACGTATCAGGTTGTTCGGTTTTTTCCTGTGAATAGCACCCGATAAATGAGAATATAAGAGCGGTAAAGAAGAGGATTCTTTTCATGGCTTGACTTGCAGATTTAGACTTTAAAATTTGGGCCAAATTACATAAACAAATTAACCTGGATATCAGCTGTTCAATGTTTAACAAGTATTTAACTTTTTAAAAAAAACCGGCGCCGGAAGATTCCGGCGCCGGATGTCATGAAAATACAGGGAATGAAAAACAGGAGGTTATTCGTTTTTGTTGGTCTGATCCGACTTTTGTCGCAGACCATTTTCGGTCATTTCCCAGGAATGTTCGGTATCAATGTACTCATTGTCAGAATCCGAATGCCATTCATCATTACGGGAATCGTGGAACATACTGATTGTGGTCTTGTCAAAATGAACTGTGGTGCCGGTAGGTATGAAGAGATTGACACCTACATTATCGCACGACCATTTATTGCCTTTTGGAATTGAGAAGTACTCATCGAGATATATTGTATCACCTGAGATCTTGTAGTTATAAGCTAATTCTTCGGCTTTCCTTTTAGCATCTGTTTTATCCCTTCCTGCTGACCGTTTTCTTACATTGAGCTTCAGGGAATTGTCGTCAGAATTATTTATGGTCAGACAGGTGCTTATATAGAGATCTTTATTTGCTTCGCTCAGATAGATATCATACCCTTCATCAGGTATGGAGATCTCCTTGTCAAAATTCAGGTCCGAGACCTTTTTACCCGCAACGATATAAAGATTTTCCGGCGCTTTTTCAATCGATTCCTGGGCGACCGTTCTGGCAGTCTCCGCAAAGCTGATCCCTTCGTTGACGAGGATAAGCGAGAAAGCCGCAACGCTTATTACCCAGATCACCAGTCCGACAAGGGCAAATATCCCGTCCTTTGCCTTAAACCAGAAGATCATCTTGATTCCCCAGTAGATCAGAGCCAGCAGAGGCATAAGTATTACTATGAATCCGAGTACAAGGATCCATGGAACTACTGCTGGATTGACAATATAGTTCAGAAAATCGGGCAGGTAAAACAGGTCAACTCCAAATGAGGTGGTTGAAAAATGACCAGGATAATGGAAGAAGAAGACCATTATGAATGCAACCAGCATAATGAAACCTGAAACGACAAAGGTTACACCGATAATGATAAGGAAGATCCTCAGGATGATAAAAAAGACCTTGCCGATCGCCCTGAATATCTCATTGAAAGCGTTCCCTGCCGGAGAGCCGCCCTGACCAGCAACCTGCAATGCATAGGTATTGTGTTTCCGGCTCCTGTGGCTTATATTATTGCTGCCGTACATTTCCTTCTTTTGTGCCTCCGAATGAGCTGAGGGCAGAGCGATCCAGAGAGCAACATAAACAAAAAAGCCAATTCCGAAAAAGCAGGTAAACAAAATGAACAGCACCCTGACCCAGACCGATTCAATGTTGAGGTAGGCGCCTAATCCTCCACACACTCCGCTAATAATCGTATCTTCGGGATTCCTGTATAGCTTTTTGGGGATTGATGAATGGTACCTCGGTTCCTTAGCCCCCGAATCATCCCCTGAGATATCAAAGTCTTCAGGTTTTCCTACAGTAGAAATCATTGTTTCCACATTTTCCTTTGTTATTACTCCGGCGGTCCCTTTCCGGGACTGGAATATTTCGGCAATGCGCGATTCAATATCTTCAATAGTTTCAGCCCCTCCCTGCATATTTCTTAATCTGATATCAATTTCCTGCAAATACTGACGGAGTATTTTGTAAGCATCCTCATCGATCTGGAACAGAGAGCCGCCAAGATTTATTTTTATTGTTTTGTCCATCTTTTTAAAGGTTAAATGGTTTATAAGGTTACCTGGTCCTGATGAGGTTAACAGACTCGACGAGCTCAGCCCATGATTTGTCAAGATCGGAAAGGTACTCCTGTCCCTGGGTTGTGAGCTCATAATATTTCCTTGGTGGTCCCTGCTGAGACTCTTCCCAGCGGTAGCTCAGGAGGCCTCCGTTCTTTTGCCTTGTCAGCAACGGATAAAGAGTTCCTTCAACCACTATTACCCTGGCTTCCTTTAGTTCTTTAATAATATCGCTTGCATAGCAGGAATTCTTCGATAGTACCGAAAGGATGCAATACTCAAGGATTCCTTTTCGCATCTGTGCTTTTGTATTTTCCAAATCCATATCTTTTGTTATTAGAGTTTTTAAATTATTGATCATCTGTCGGAGTCTTTACAGTTTCATGTTTTTCCTCACTGTATTGAATTCTTTTTTTACGGATTCTGTAATATTGTGGATATTCACCGGATCTCCTTTCATCTCGATCTTTTGTGCTGTCGTTTTTGCTTCGGGGATAACGACATATAGGATGAGATATACAAGAATACCGAGACCGCCGGCCAGGGCAAGAGCGAAAAAGATTACCCTGATAATCCATGGTTCGATATCCCAGTAAGCACCGATTCCTGCGCATACACCTCCGATGATCCTTTTGTCGGGATCGCGGTACATGCGGTGGGTTCCCGGAGTCGAAAACTTCGCCTTTGGGGTGGGTCCTTCATTGTCGGAGATGTCTTCAGGGTTTCCCATTATCGAAATTACTTCCCGGACATCCTCAATCGTTATGACATGTTTATAGCTGCTGAGCCTGGTGCGGAATAGTTCCGACATGCGGGCTTCAATATCAGAAAGAATTTCTGCTGAACTCTCTTCGGCTGCAAAGTGGAGTTCAAGATTTTTCAGATATCTTTTAAGTTCGGAATAGGCATCTTCGTCGATGTTGAAGGAGTACCCGCCGAGGTTTACACTTACTGTTATTTTCATAGAACCTTAAATTATATACTACTATAGATTTCAACCAACATTACAATACAAAGATATATATAAAAATATATACTATGCAATACATAGTAGCATAATAATTACAGTATTTTTAAAAATAAATTATATGTATCTGATAATTAGTATGATAAAAATTAAGAAAAATGACTAATGTTTAATACGGAATAAACAAAAACTGTCGTTTTTAGTCCAGCTGGCTCTGAAAGAGCCAAATATGAATAACCCCTGGCGCAGCCAGGGGAAGATGACCAGGGCTAGTTACAAAAGCGTGTAACTGACTAACTCCGTGTAACATCGTGGTTAAATACTTGTGTATGTGTTTAAGTTCCAGATGCCGATACCTGCGTTTTCAGACGGAATGTCTATATTTATGCAAACATTTTTATTATGAAAAAAAGATACAAATGGGGTATCCTCGCCCCGGGAAGGATAGCCGTAAAATTTGCTTCAGGGCTTAAACTTCTCAACGATGCAGAACTATATGCAGTTGGTTCACGCGACCAGGTCCGAGCCGAAAAATTTGCAAAGGAAAATGGTTTCAGCAAATGGTACGGGTCGTACGAGGAACTCGCACACGATCCGGATGTTGATGTCATTTATATTGCTTCACCACATTCACATCACCAGGAGCATACATTATTATGCCTTCAAAACAGTAAAGCCGTAATATGCGAAAAAGCATTTGCCCTCAACCGCCGTCAGGTTGATGAAATGATATCGGAATCGGAGAAGCGGAAGGTTTTTCTTATGGAAGCATTATGGCCTCCGTTCCAGCCATTTTATAAAAAAGCCCTGGAAATTCTCCATTCAGGAGTGCTCGGGAAAAGTCTTCCATTTGCATGGCTACTTCTCATTCAACCCGCCTTTTAACGCTGACGACCGCAAATTCAACATCGCCCTTGGAGGAGGCTCCCTCCTTGATATCGGTATTTATCCGGTAATAGATGCCCTGACTTTCATCGGCGTCCCCGACGAGGTTAAAGCAACCGCGGTATTTGGTCAGACAGGATCAGAAGAATCGATAAGCATTATGTTCAGATATAATGACGGACAAATGGCCACAATATACAGCTCCTTCAAAACTAATATCGGGATCGGGTGTGAAATTATGTGCGAAAAGGGAAATCTTACTGTTTCACGCGGAAGGGATATGAACCAGAGGGTAATCCTGAGTATCCATGGCAAAGAACAGGAAACCTTCTTATTCAGTCCGCCTGCATCGGGATATCACTGGGAAGCTGAAGAGGTAATGAAATGCCTTGACGAAGGGAAAACGGGGAGCGATGTAGTTCCGCTCTCATTCAGCCGTGACCTTATTACAACTCTGGATATGATCAGGAAAGAGGCCGGAATCGTTTTTCCGCAGGATGTGGCGCAGGGGTAACTTTAGTTATGAGCGGGAGAGGGGAAGCACAGGGCACAGGGCACAGGGCAGAGGGCACAGGGCACAGGGCACAGGGCACAGGGCAGGGACCAGGACCGGGAACGTAGAATCAGGAATGTCAACTTCTAATAGTGAAATATCAAGCGAAGGCGCTTTTTACAGGAAGAAACTACTCCTTAGTATTTTTATTCCCGGAGTGTTTGTTGTCCTTTTATGGCTTGTTAAGATCGTGGAAGTCATTTTTGATCTCAACTTCACAGGGCTGGGGATCTATCCCCTGTCGCTTAAAGGGTTGCCGGGAATACTTCTTTCACCTTTTATACATGCCGATTTCAGACATTTACTTAACAATTCTCTGCCTCTTTTCTTCCTTGCAACTGCCCTATTTTATTTCTATTCAGAAATTGCCATAAAAGTATCCCTGTGGACCTGGTTCCTGACAGGATTGCTCGTTTGGTTAGCGGGAAGGGATGCCTGGCATATAGGGGCAAGCGGACTTGTCTATGGACTGGCTTCATTTCTCTTCTTCAGCGGTATAATCAGAAGGTATTTCAGACTTATTGCACTATCACTTTTAATAGTGTTTCTTTACGGATCGATGGTTTGGGGAATTTTCCCGAACATCTATAAGAATGTTTCCTGGGAGTCACACATGCTGGGATTCGTATCAGGCATCCTGCTGGCAATATGGTACAGGAATGAGGGACCGCAGGAACCGGTCTATGAATGGATGGATGAAGATCCTGAGGAGGATGAAGGGGAGAGGGGGAGAGGGGGAGAGAATGAGAGGGAGCGAGGGAGCGAGGGAGCGAGGGAGCGAAAGGAACTCTGAGAGGGAGAAGCGGAGAAGGGGAGAAGCGGGGAAGGGGAGAGAGAATGAGAGAAGGAGCGAGGGAGCGAAGGAGCGAAAGGATTTGTTTAGCCGTAGCGGTGCCGGCGCGATGGAGCGTGCGCCCTGAAAGAGAGCCCTGTGCCGTGTAAGAGAGCCCTGTGCCGTGCGCCCTGAAAGAGAAAGAGAGAAAATAAAAAGGATGCATAGTTTTTGAATTTTTAAAGAATGACGGATCTGTCAGTTATAATAGTCAGCTACAAGGGCTGGGACAAGCTTATTAAATGTCTTTCAGCACTGAACGGAATTCCCGGGGATAAATTCAAGTTTGAGGTAATTGTCGTTGACAATAACTCTGAAGATGATAACATTTTCAAAATCGAAAAGCAATTCCCTTCCTTTAAGTTCATCCGCAATGCAGTAAACGGAGGTTATGCCAATGGAATTAACCTTGGCTGTAAAGCTGCTCAAGGAGAATTTCTTCTGATACTGAATCCCGATACTATAGCCTCTGAACCTGCGATTGAAAAACTTTTAATTACAGCAAGGTCAAATCCTGATTACAGTATAATATCTTGCAGGCAGTTGAATGAAGCGGGCAGAGAGACAAAGCCCTATGGTGAATTCCCTTCATTATTCAAACTAACAGGATTCCAAAGGTTTATTTCCAGCCTGATCGGTGGGCAGACAGACAATAAACTGTCCGGCGAACCTGTAATATTCCCTGACTGGGTTTCAGGATCAGTCATTTTAATTCGGAAAGAATTATTTGAACAGATCAATGGATTTTATGAAGGTTTCTGGATGTATTTTGAAGATGTCGATCTCTGCAAACGGGTATGCGACTCAGGAGGGAAGATAGCGTTGTTAAGGGATGTAACTATTGAACATAGCCATGGGGGCAGCTCAAGAATTAATTTAAGAACAAAATCAATAACTAAATCCGAGGTTAAAGCCTCACAGCATGTTTATATATCAAGAAACCTGAGAGGTATCGAAAGAGTTTTTGGTCAGATTTTCCTTGTAGCCAACAACCTGATCTCTGGATTACTTATGGCAGTTATTGGTATCGTGCTATTCTTTATCCCGGGAATCTTTGTAAATACCCTTATTTTTTGCAGACTTGTGAAATATTACACAGATTCCCTTGTTAACAAAACCTGGATAAGCTCAAGGTCAGTTTTGAACAAATCTTTTTCAAATTAATGCCTTATTCTAATGAGAAATATTTTAAGAACCCTGATCATAATTTTAATAATGATTATTTCACCTGAAAATGCTTTTACCCAGGCTGGCAAGCAGGTAAATGACACTCTCAGGAAGGGTGCAGTAAAGATATTCCTGGACTGTCACGAATGCGACCTGAACTACATAAGGAAAGAGATCCCCTATATAAATTATGTAAGGGATACCCGTGAAGCAGAAGTTTATATACTTGTAACTGAACAGAACGCAGGCAGCGGAGGTAATCAGTTTACTTTTACTTTTCATGGAGCAGGTAAGTTTATTGGGATGAATGACACTCTTACCTTTACAAGTAGTCCCGATCAAACGGATCCAATAATCAGGGAGAAAACTACCAATATGCTCAAAATGGGACTAATGAGGTATGTAGCGAGGACACCTCTTTTTAATGAGATAGAAATAACACATAATGCTGGTTTGGAAGCTGAAGAAGTAATAGACAGATGGAACAACTGGGTCTTTGAATTATCAACAGAACCTCAGTATGAATCAGAGGAAGCTCAAAAACGGCTTGAGCTCAGGAATTCGCTTAACATATCGAAGATCACCCCTGCCATAAAATTAGAAGTTGAAATAGATCAGTTTTATAACCGTGAAAAATTTATAGAATTTGCAAACACCGATTCTGCAACCTCAACTACTTACGTAACCAGCGCCATTGTAAATGATAACCTTTTCGTAAAAAGTCTGGGAGAACATTGGTCTGCCGGTGTGAAATGGAGACTTGGAACTTCAACTGTGGAAAATTACAGGTTCCAGACGAATATTTTACCGTCTGTTGAATACGACATCTTCCCCTACTCCCAATCGACGCACAGACAGTTACGGATCCTGTACAGTGCAGGTTATCAGTTTAATAATTATATCGATTCAACGATTTACAACAAATCACGCGAAAATCTTTATCTGCAGATGCTGAATGTGGCATTCCAGATCCAGAAAAAGTGGGGATCGATAAATTTGTTACTTGTGGGATCCAATTATTTCCACGACTTCGGCAAGAACCGGATTCAACTTTATTCTTCTGTCAATATAAGAATTTTCAAAGGTTTATCACTCAGCATCGACGGGGGGATAGCTCATATTAACGACCAGATGAACCTTAAAAAAGGAGACATTTCGGAAGCTGAGAGACTTTTGCAGCTTAGGGAACTTGCAACAAAATATCGTGTTGAAGGAGGTATCGAAATTACCTATACCTTCGGTTCAATATATAATAACGTTGTCAATCCGAGATTTAATTCAGGTGAATTCCATTTCTAACTAAACCTCCCGTGCACGAAAGGTTCAAATATAAAAGCAGCGACGACCTTCTTCAAAAAGCAGCGTCATTGGGTCTTGTACTGCCGTGGAGTGATGACATATCTCCCCTCCTTAAACGCGGTAAAATATCAGACAATACAATCGACAACCGCCTTGTAGTTCAGCCAATGGAGGGTTATGATTCAATGCCCGACGGAGCACCTTCGGACCTGACAAGAAGACGTTATCTGAGGTACGCTGCAGGTGGCAGCGGAATAATCTGGTTTGAGGCTGTTTCAGTTGTACCCGACGGCAGATCGAATCCCAGACAACTCTGGCTGAATAAGCAGAGTGCAGATAGTTTTTCTTACCTGAATGATGAGATAAGGAAAACTGCAGGACAGGAAGGCATTAACCCTTTCCTTGTCATTCAGCTCACTCACTCGGGTCGTTACAGCAAACCATGGGGTAAATCTGAACCACGGGTTGCAGCTCCCAACCCGCTCCTTGACAAAATTCCTCCATATGTCCTTACTGATGATGATCTCAGGAAGGTACAGGATCAATTCGTGTCAGCGGCGAAGCTTGCATTCAGATCGGGATTTAATGCTGTTGACCTGAAAGCGTGCCACGGCTACCTTATAGTCGAGCTTCTTTCAGCGAGGAAAAGGGAAAACAGCATCTATGGCGGTGAGGATGCAGACAGAAGATTCAGATTTCTGCTTGAAACAATTGACAGGATCACGGACGAAGTCCCGGCAATCACCATTACCACGCGATTGAATATTTCAGATCTCTATCTGAATGGTTTTGGGGTTGATGATAAAGGCTGGCCCGATTTTACAGAACCGTTTCTCCTTGTCGCAGAACTAAAAGCCAGGAGAATGGGATTTTTAAATATCAGTATGGGCAGTCCTTACTTTAATCCTCATGTTGCGAGGCCTTATGACAATCCTTTGCCGGGCCTTCAGGTCCCAGAAGAACATCCCCTGGCTGGTGTTATGAGGATGATTGACAGTACTTCCCTGTTTCAGAAAACCTTTCCGGATATACAGATAGTTGGTTCAGCATACTCATACCTGAGACATTTTGCCCCGAATGTCGGAGCAGCGGTCATTAAGGATGGAAGGGCATCCTATATTGGATTCGGAAGGAATTCTTTTGCCTATCCTTCGATGCCCCTCGACCTGATGAGAACAGGGAAAGCTGATCCTTCAAAGATCTGTATAACATGTTCCGGATGCACAAGATTAATAAGGAATATGCAGCCTGGCGGATGTGTGATACGCGACAGGGAGATTTACGGGAAAGAATTGAAAAAACTAATCGCTGATGGAAGGTGAAACTATTCAGATCGGTGACTTTTCAGTAAGGTATTTTAATACAAATACACTGGTAATCGGCAGCGGGGCGGCTTCCCTGAATGCCGCTGCAAGCCTGTGGTCGATGGGACAGAAAGATATTCTTATCGCTACATCCGGGTGGGGCGCCGGCACATCGAACAACGCCGGATCGGACAAACAGACTTATTACAAGCTTTCACTCAGTGGCGGGGAGCCTGATTCAGTAAGGATAATGGCTCAGGATCTGTTTGACGGGAAATGCATGCATGGCGATATTGCATTATGCGAAGCCCAGGGATCGATTCAGGCATTCATGAATCTTGTTAGTCTCGGAGTACATTTCCCTCATGACAAATTTGGCTCATGGGCAGGCTATAAAACGGACAATGATCCCGGAGCACGGGCAACATCGGCAGGCCCGCATACATCAGGAATGATGTTCAAGGCACTTTCTGAAAGAGTTAAGGGACAAAGGATCAAAGTTCTTGATCGCCACCAGGTAATAGCTCTCCTGACTGATTCCGCAAAATCGAAAGTTAAAGGCGCTCTTGCAATAAACACTAAAGAAAAGGATCCCGCAAAAGCTTTCGTCCTGTTCAACGCTGTTAATATAGTGCTTGGAACAGGAGGTCCGGGCGATATTTATGCCGCAAGTGTATATCCTCCGTCGCAGACCGGCTCTATCGGAATGGCATTAAGAGCAGGGGCCACCGGGCAGAATCTTACCGAATCCCAGTTTGGAATTGCCTCCCTGAAATTCAGGTGGAACTTGTCGGGAAGCTATCAGCAGGTGATGCCGAGATATTATTCAACTGACAAAAAAGGGAATGGAGAAACAGAGTTTTTGAACGAATATTTCCCTGATTATAAGAGCCTTTCAAGGGCAATATTTATGAAAGGGTATCAATGGCCGTTCGATCCGGCTAAAATTCAGGGATACGGATCTTCGCTTATTGATCTTCTGGTTTTCAGAGAGAAGGAAAAAGGACGCAGGGTTTTTATTGATTTTAAAAGAAATATATCCTGGGAGGGCAATGACAACATTTTCTGCTTCAAAGCTCGACGATATTGTGAACGAGTATCTGGCAAATTCCGGTTCACTTCAGGAGACTCCTGTTAAAAGGCTGAATGCAATGAATTTTCCGGCTCTTCAACTTTACCTGGAGCACGGAATTGATCTTGCCTCGGAACCCCTGGAGATTGGCATATGTGCCCAGCATAATAACGGAGGTCTCAAAGGTAACATCTGGTGGGAATCTGATCTTAAGCATCTTTTCCCGGTGGGAGAGGTCAACGGATCCCATGGAGTTCACAGGCCCGGCGGATCAGCTCTGAATTCGGGACAGGTCGGAAGTTACAGGGCTGCCCAATACATATCCCGTAAGTACAATACAAAGCCACCGGATAAATCCGGATTCCTTTCCGGAGTGATGAAAGAAACTGAATCCTTACTTCAATTTGCATCACATATATTATCGCGGGATACAATCCTGAATAAGAAAATCCTTTCGGAAATCCGGGAAAGGATGTCGGAAAACGGGAGCATTATACGCGATGGATTAAAGATCAAACAGGCAGTAAAAGAGGCAGATTTACTGTTTAAAAATTTCAGGGAACTGGCAGGAGCAGCAACAGTTAAAGAGCTTGCCGGGTGTTTCAGGATATATGATAATTGTCTGACTCATATGATTTACCTTGACGCCATAAAGACATATATTGAAAAAGGCGGGAGGAGCAGAGGTTCATATCTTGTTGTTGACCGGGAAAAAGACAAAACTTCCTGGCTAAATGCACCGGGTTGGAAATTAGATTTATGCCTGTACGACAGGGAGGTCGAAAGCAAAATCCTGGAAGTCGGATTCCGTGATGGTAATCTGCAATATAATCTTGTAAATACCAGGGAGATACCCGTTCAGAATCTGTGGTTTGAGAAGGTTTGGAAAGATTATATGGAAGATAAATTTATAGACGGTTGAACAAGTTATAAAATTATTACCTTTACCGCCAGCTTTCAATAAACCTGATAAACGACCTTTAAGAATGAACGGGAAACCTGTTGCCGTTATTACAGGCGCCAGCAGAGGGATAGGCAGATCAATAGCTGTTGCCCTGGCTGATGAGGGATTCGATATCGCAGCAATTGCACGGTCGCTCGATAGTGAAGGGATGGAGATCCTTGGTCCCGAAATCGAAAAAAGAGGCGCTCAGTTTTTCCCCATAGGCCTCGATATTTCCTGCACAAAATGCCATAAGGAGGTAGTCTCAAATATTCTCGACAGATACGGCCGGATAGATTTCCTTGTTAACAATGCAGGAGTGGCTCCGTTGCAGAGACGCGATATTCTTGAGATGACTGAAGAAAGCTATGACAGGGTGATGAATATTAATCTCAAGGGTCCGGCTTTTTTTGCACAGAAGATTGCAAAGGAGATGATCTGGATGAAGGAGCAGATAACAGCATACAGGCCTGTCATAATATTTATAACGTCAGTTTCGGCTGTCCTTACATCATCAAACAGGACCGAATACTGCATTTCCAAGGCAGGCCTGAGCATGGCTTCCGCTGTTTTTGCCGACAGGCTTTCGAGGGAAAACATCCTGGTTTTTGAAGTGCGTCCCGGAATTGTACAGACCGACATGACAGTCAAGCTCAAAGACAAATATGATAAGATGATTGCTGAGGGACTCATTCCTCAAAACAGGTGGGGAATGCCTGAAGATATCGGGAAAGCAGTTGCATCAATTGCCCGTGGCGACTGGAATTTCTCAACAGGTATGGTATTTGAGATAAGCGGCGGGCTGAACATCCACAAGCTATAAAGGGTTAAGGTCCATTTTAAGGATCAGAGGCATGAAAGACCATGAACAAACTTCGTGGCAATTGTGTTTAACTTAATATTAAACATTATTGACATGAAGAAACTATTGGTGCCTTTGTTCTTATCAGTTATACTTACGGGAATTGTACAGGCACAGGATAAGTTAACCGCCGATAAGGAAAAGTCAAAATTATCGTGGCTGGGTGAAAAAGTGACCGGCCAGCACACCGGAACCATCGACCTTCAGTCAGGGTGGCTTACTCTCGAGGACAATAAGATTGCAGGGGGAGAATTCAATATCGATATGGCAAGTCTTAAGGAGTCGGAACGCAATCAAAAATTTGAAAACGACCTGAAATCAGATAATTTTTTTAATGTTGAAAAATTCCCTGTATCGACCCTTGTCGTAACCGGCAGTACTCCATTCGATAAAGGCACTGGTGTAGTTAGCGGTAATCTGACAATTAAAGGGGTAACAAACCCGGTTGAATTCAAGGCAATAATGCAGAAGTCGGATGAGGGAACCTGGTTTTTCGCAAATATTACTGTCGACAGGACAAAATTTAATATCCGGTACGGTTCAGGTACCTTCTTTGAAAACCTGGGTGATAAGACGATTTATGATGAGTTCAAGCTCAAGGTAAATCTACTTGTCAAAAAATAATAAACCTGACCGGAAATCCAAAGAGGTTTTACACATTTCCGGAGACTGATTTCTTAACGCCTGCCTGCCGGTAGACAGGCTCGGCCCCCACTACATGCCTACCCTGCAAGCTGGCTCCTTCGCTAAAATCAGCCACTGGCTGATTTCTTAACGCTCGGCCCCCACCACATTCCACCCCTGCAGTCCGGGCCAGGGGTTGTTGAAAATGTCTCTTTAACCGCAAAGAACGCTAAGAAGGCGCAAAGCACGCAAAGCTAAAACACATAAATTCAACTCTTTGCGAACTTTGCGTAAAATCTTTGCGGCCTCTGCGGTTAATGGATTTTGACTTTTTCAACAGCCCCAAATTTTATTATGGAATAGCAGATTTCTTCCAGTATCGGCTAAATCAATCTTTTCTCCGGATTTTATTTAAAGGTAAATTTTTGGAAAAGTCGGAAATCATAACAATCTTGTATTGCCTAAACAAAATTAATTATGAATAACGACCTGACTGCCAATGATAACAGGCAAAAGCTTGTTTACCAGGGATTTCTTGTTCCATTTATACTTATCACAAGCCTTTTCTTCCTCTGGGGATTTGCCCACGGATGTCTCGATGTACTTAACAAACATTTTCAGGAATTACTTAACATGTCGAAGGCAAAGTCAGCCTTTGTTCAGTTCGTCTTTTACGGAGGTTATTTCTTTATGGCAATACCTGCAGGGATGATGATGCAGAAAGTTGGTTACAAGAAAGGAATTATTTTCGGGTTGCTGGTATTTGCATCAGGGGCGTTCCTGATGCTGCCTGCCACTCTTGTTCAGACATTTGGCAGCTTTTTATTTTGCCTCTTTATTATAGCCTGCGGGCTTACATGTCTTGAAACTGCTGCGAACCCATATACAACAGTTCTTGGTCCGCCTGAATTCGGAGAAAGACGGATCAACTTTTCTCAATCTTTCAATGGTCTGGGATGGATTGCCGGACCGCTGGTAGGAGGAATGTTGATTTTCGGCGGAAATGGTAATACGAATAAGTTCGCAACGATAGCTCTGCCTTATATGTTAATTGGAACCCTGGTACTTATTGTTGCTTTTCTGTTCTGGCGGATCAGATTCCCTGCCATTAAGGAAGAATCGAAGGAAGCGGAGAATACGTCAGAGGGAAGCCTGAGTGATTTATTAAAGTACCCGCATTTTGTTCTTGCGGTTGTTGCCCAGTTTCTTTACGTGGCTGCACAGACAGGGATTAACAGTTTCTTCATAAATTACGTCACTGAAGAGATCCCCACATTGACAAATCAAGAGGCTGCTCAGATACTTGGCTTTGGTGGCATGGGATTATTCTGGCTGGGGCGTTTTACAGGAAGTACGATTTTCATGAGGATTGTTCGTCCGAACAGGCTGCTGGCTCTTTATGCGGTTGTTAATGTTGTAACAATGATCCTTGTAGTGGCCGGCCTGGGATGGACATCTGTGGTTTCGCTTTTCTCTACATATTTCTTCATGTCAGTAATGTTCCCGACGATTTTTGCCCTTGGAATAAAAGGATTGGGTCCGCTTACCAAAAAGGGATCCTCAATACTTGTGATGTCGATTGTCGGAGGAGCGCTCATCCCGGTACTTATGGGGCGTATTGCTGATGTTTCGAATATGGCCCTGGGCTTTATTGTACCGCTTGTTTGCTTCTGTTTTATTGTATATTACGGATTGAGCGGTTACAAAGTGAGAAAACAGGCTACGGCGATTGGCATTTAGTCCATCTGTACAAGACCACGTTGTTTTCAATTCTCCCTGATTATCTTTCTGATATTGTTTTTAATATCAGCAAACTTTTCCTTACCCATTCTGGCGCCCACGATCTCTATTACTTTTCCGGCCATAAGCGATCCGATGAGTCCGCATTTTTCAAGATCCAATCCTTTGGCAAATCCATACAGGAAGCCTGCCGCATAGAGATCGCCCGCGCCGGTGGTGTCGTTACAATTAACAGGGAGTGCACTTATCTTTATTATTTCTTCTCCTTTTTTAAGCCACGATCCGTCAGCTCCGACTTTTAAGATTACGACCTCACTCGAGTCAGAAAGAAGGGAAAGCGCCTTGTCAGGATTAAACCCGGTAAATGCCATTGCTTCCAGTTCATTGGAAAAGAGAATGTCAACATATTGGTTTACTATGTTTTTGAATGCCACAATATTTGATTCAACAACATTATAGCTCGCAAGGTCGAGAGCAACCAGCATATGTGTTACCTTTTGCAAGTTTGCATGCAGTTTCAATAAGAGCAAAATTATTGATAAGGTATCCTTCCAGATACAGAATATCGTAGCCGTCGAAGAGCATAGGATTCAGATCTTCCGGCTCGAGTTCAACCGCTGCGCCAAGGTGAGTTGCAAAGGTCCTTTCAGAATCGGGAGTTATTAAAGCCACTGCGGTTCCGGTTACGGAGTTTCTGCGGAAAAGTAAAGTATTGACACCGGCGCTTTTCATATCTTTTTCAAAAAAGTCACCTGTTTCGTCTCTGCCTATAGAACCAATAAAACCGGTATCCACGCCCAGCATTGCCAGTCCGTGGACAGTATTGGCAGCAGAGCCCCCGGACGACCAGGTACGCTGAAAAATGTTCTGTTCCGGCTTTTATTATCCTCGATTTTTCACTGTCAACAAGTTGCATGCTTCCCTTTGGTAAATCAAATTTTTGCAGTGTTAAGTTATTATCAATCAGCGTGAGAATATCGACAAGGGCATTCCCGATTCCAAGGATCCGTTTCATCATAAAAAATTTCTTTAAAGATATTGCTTAATTCACTAAAAGCCCTTACTTTTGGCACGCTTAAATAAAGCAAGTAATATAAAGAAATTCCTCAGTAACTCAGTTGGTCAGAGTGGTTACCGGTATCCCGGGATTAAACAGCAGGCCAGCATGGTGAAAGCGGGATAAAAGATTTATTCCTCAGTAGCTCAGTTGGTTAGAGCGACGGACTGTTAATCCGTAGGTCGTAGGTTCGAGCCCTACCTGGGGAGCATAAAAAAGAGCGGGAGTGAGAGCGGGAGCGAGTAGACCCGATGTCACTCCCTCTCTTTTTTCTCACTCTCGCTCTCACACTCACACTTTCCTTACTCCGATCCACGCACTTACTCTAAAAATCATTTATATTTGTTCCTGTCTCGTTTAAAGAGCGGGAGTGAGAGCGGGAGCGAGTAGACCCGATGTCACTCCCGCTCTTTTTTCTCACTCTCGCTCTCACACTCACTCTTTTATCATCCGTAACTGTGAGAGCGGGAGCGAGTAGACCCGATGTCACTCCCTCTCTTTTTTCTCACTCTCGCTCTCACACTCACACTTTCCTTACTCCGATCCACGAACTTACTCTAAAACACATTACTTCCTTAATGGTAAGATGGACGGTTGTCAGAAAAAAATTTATAAGATTTCTATTTCCCGGTTCCCAATATAATGTTTAACTTGTCTTGAATTTGTGAGGAGTGAAAGTCAGGCAACAGGCGTAAAGATAGTTAAGAAGATGGAGGGAGGGTTATTGTTATTGTGACTGACGTGGCAGTGCTATGTGAGGGAATAATGGCTGGCATAAAAAGGAAGATAACCCTTCACAGCTTAAGGCACAGTTATGCGACCCATCTGCTGGAATCAGGAACCGATCTCCGGTTTATTCAGGAGCTTCTCGGGCACAAGAGCAGCAAGACAACAGAGATATATACTCATGTCACAACGAAAAGCATACAGAATATCAGGAGTCCTTTTGATGATTTATAAAAAATTGATAAATTACAATCCGCAAATAAAAACCACACAGGTGAACAATAACTCCCATAATACGTCATTTTGTATTGCACATAAGGGGACAGATAAAGGAGTTAGGTGTCAGGTTGCCAGCATTCCGTTGATTATCTGAATAGTAAGAAATATCATCTAAAATTGGCATACTCTCATTAAAATTTTAAACACAAATTTCTATGGATAGGATTAACTCAGTAAAGTCGTTTATAGAGAATAGCATTGTTCTCTTTTCCATCGTTTTATTGACACATTCGTGTAAAATTAAAGATGATTCAATCAATCCGGCTGATTATGAATTGTATATTTCTATTAGTTCAGATAAATACCCTTCAGTTTCACCCGATGGTACCTTGATAGCATACTACCATAAAAGTCTTGAGTATCCAGAACCTGCAGGAAATCCTACAGGCCTTTATGTGATGAAAATGGATGGTACAAATAAAAGACTATTGTTTTCGGGTGAACATTCGACTCCACGTTGGTCTCCAGATGGACAATGGCTGACTTTTAGCTCTAACGGAACAATAGAGATTATAAAAATTGATGGAGATAGTATTCGGACATGTCAAGGAATAAATGATGTCCCTTTATTCTACCCAGATTGGTCAAAAAATGGGAAAATGATTCTTATGAATTCACCCTATGTTGACGGCGGTGGGGTTTTTATTTCTGATCCGCAATTTAAATATGTAAGACAGTTATTTGACGCAACTAAGTATTCTGGATTTTCAGCCCAATGGGTTCCAGATATGAATAAAATAATCTTTGAAAAAGTTTCACATGAATGGGAAGGTGGCGAAATTTTCATTATGGATACTCTGGGAATTAGTGATTCTAGAATCACAAATGATAACCTGGATGATCGAAATCCAACACTGTCAAACAATGGGAATATGATTACTTGGAGTAGAAATGTGCGAATTATGGTCATGAATGTTAACGGTACCAAACTAAAAACGCTTGATTACGGGCAATTTCCATCTTGGTCTCCCAATTCGGATTACATTATCTATAGCAATGCTAATAGCGACAGGACTAAAGAGGTTCTCTGGAAAATTGACTTTGATGGTACCAATAAAACTCAACTGACTTATTGAATAGGAAATTTTAAGTCAATCTACTTTTAACGAGACAACTTATACCCTGACAATTAAAAAACCCAACA
>CAVTDE010000007.1:0-281254 GCA_963733455.1 uncultured Bacteroidales bacterium | reverse complement strand
TCTGAGTTGTTGTTGTGTAGCAATGATCCGTAACGGTCCAGGTCACAGTAGTAGCGCCGCCGCAGAATGCAGGAGCTGTCGGGGTAGTAGCACCGGTAGAAACCTGAGGCGAGCAACCGCCATTAGCTGTAACAGAAGCGAGCCAAGCAGCAAATGCAGTATTGGCGGCAGCCTGGTCAGGATATATGCAAGCGTTGGTAGATAAGTCAGCAGCCGGAGATACGACCACAGCCGGCGGCGGGGTAATAGTAAATGTAGCAGTCTGAGTTGTTGTTGTGTAGCAATGATCCGTAACGGTCCAGGTCACAGTAGTAGCGCCGCCGCAGAATGCAGGAGCTGTCGGGGTAGTAGCACCGGTAGAAACCTGAGGCGAGCAACCGCCATTAGCTGTAACAGAAGCGAGCCAAGCAGCAAATGCAGTATTGGCGGCAGCCTGGTCAGGATATATGCAAGCGTTGGTAGATAAGTCAGCAGCCGGAGATACGACCACAGCCGGCGGCGGGGTAATAGTAAATGTAGCAGTCTGAGTTGTTGTTGTGTAGCAATGATCCGTAACGGTCCAGGTCACAGTAGTAGCGCCGCCGCAGAATGCAGGAGCTGTCGGGGTAGTAGCACCGGTAGAAACCTGAGGCGAGCAACCGCCATTAGCTGTAACAGAAGCGAGCCAAGCAGCAAATGCAGTATTGGCGGCAGCCTGGTCAGGATATATGCAAGCGTTGGTAGATAAGTCAGCAGCCGGAGATACGACCACAGCCGGCGGCGGGGTAATAGTAAATGTAGCAGTCTGAGTTGTTGTTGTGTAGCAATGATCCGTAACGGTCCAGGTCACAGTAGTAGCGCCGCCGCAGAATGCAGGAGCTGTCGGGGTAGTAGCACCGGTAGAAACCTGAGGCGAGCAACCGCCATTAGCTGTAACAGAAGCGAGCCAAGCAGCAAATGCAGTATTGGCGGCAGCCTGGTCAGGATATATGCAAGCGTTGGTAGATAAGTCAGCAGCCGGAGATACGACCACAGCCGGCGGCGGGGTAATAGTAAATGTAGCAGTCTGAGTTGTTGTTGTGTAGCAATGATCCGTAACGGTCCAGGTCACAGTAGTAGCGCCGCCGCAGAATGCAGGAGCTGTCGGGGTAGTAGCACCGGTAGAAACCTGAGGCGAGCAACCGCCATTAGCTGTAACAGAAGCGAGCCAAGCAGCAAATGCAGTATTGGCGGCAGCCTGGTCAGGATATATGCAAGCGTTGGTAGATAAGTCAGCAGCCGGAGATACGACCACAGCCGGCGGCGGGGTAATAGTAAATGTAGCAGTCTGAGTTGTTGTTGTGTAGCAATGATCCGTAACGGTCCAGGTCACAGTAGTAGCGCCGCCGCAGAATGCAGGAGCTGTCGGGGTAGTAGCACCGGTAGAAACCTGAGGCGAGCAACCGCCATTAGCTGTAACAGAAGCGAGCCAAGCAGCAAATGCAGTATTGGCGGCAGCCTGGTCAGGATATATGCAAGCGTTGGTAGATAAGTCAGCAGCCGGAGATACGACCACAGCCGGCGGCGGGGTAATAGTAAATGTAGCAGTCTGAGTTGTTGTTGTGTAGCAATGATCCGTAACGGTCCAGGTCACAGTAGTAGCGCCGCCGCAGAATGCAGGAGCTGTCGGGGTAGTAGCACCGGTAGAAACCTGAGGCGAGCAACCGCCATTAGCTGTAACAGAAGCGAGCCAAGCAGCAAATGCAGTATTGGCGGCAGCCTGGTCAGGATATATGCAAGCGTTGGTAGATAAGTCAGCAGCCGGAGATACGACCACAGCCGGCGGCGGGGTAATAGTAAATGTAGCAGTCTGAGTTGTTGTTGTGTAGCAATGATCCGTAACGGTCCAGGTCACAGTAGTAGCGCCGCCGCAGAATGCAGGAGCTGTCGGGGTAGTAGCACCGGTAGAAACCTGAGGCGAGCAACCGCCATTAGCTGTAACAGAAGCGAGCCAAGCAGCAAATGCAGTATTGGCGGCAGCCTGGTCAGGATATATGCAAGCGTTGGTAGATAAGTCAGCAGCCGGAGATACGACCACAGCCGGCGGCGGGGTAATAGTAAATGTAGCAGTCTGAGTTGTTGTTGTGTAGCAATGATCCGTAACGGTCCAGGTCACAGTAGTAGCGCCGCCGCAGAATGCAGGAGCTGTCGGGGTAGTAGCACCGGTAGAAACCTGAGGCGAGCAACCGCCATTAGCTGTAACAGAAGCGAGCCAAGCAGCAAATGCAGTATTGGCGGCAGCCTGGTCAGGATATATGCAAGCGTTGGTAGATAAGTCAGCAGCCGGAGATACGACCACAGCCGGCGGCGGGGTAATAGTAAATGTAGCAGTCTGAGTTGTTGTTGTGTAGCAATGATCCGTAACGGTCCAGGTCACAGTAGTAGCGCCGCCGCAGAATGCAGGAGCTGTCGGGGTAGTAGCACCGGTAGAAACCTGAGGCGAGCAACCGCCATTAGCTGTAACAGAAGCGAGCCAAGCAGCAAATGCAGTATTGGCGGCAGCCTGGTCAGGATATATGCAAGCGTTGGTAGATAAGTCAGCAGCCGGAGATACGACCACAGCCGGCGGCGGGGTAATAGTAAATGTAGCAGTCTGAGTTGTTGTTGTGTAGCAATGATCCGTAACGGTCCAGGTCACAGTAGTAGCGCCGCCGCAGAATGCAGGAGCTGTCGGGGTAGTAGCACCGGTAGAAACCTGAGGCGAGCAACCGCCATTAGCTGTAACAGAAGCGAGCCAAGCAGCAAATGCAGTATTGGCGGCAGCCTGGTCAGGATATATGCAAGCGTTGGTAGATAAGTCAGCAGCCGGAGATACGACCACAGCCGGCGGCGGGGTAATAGTAAATGTAGCAGTCTGAGTTGTTGTTGTGTAGCAATGATCCGTAACGGTCCAGGTCACAGTAGTAGCGCCGCCGCAGAATGCAGGAGCTGTCGGGGTAGTAGCACCGGTAGAAACCTGAGGCGAGCAACCGCCATTAGCTGTAACAGAAGCGAGCCAAGCAGCAAATGCAGTATTGGCGGCAGCCTGGTCAGGATATATGCAAGCGTTGGTAGATAAGTCAGCAGCCGGAGATACGACCACAGCCGGCGGCGGGGTAATAGTAAATGTAGCAGTCTGAGTTGTTGTTGTGTAGCAATGATCCGTAACGGTCCAGGTCACAGTAGTAGCGCCGCCGCAGAATGCAGGAGCTGTCGGGGTAGTAGCACCGGTAGAAACCTGAGGCGAGCAACCGCCATTAGCTGTAACAGAAGCGAGCCAAGCAGCAAATGCAGTATTGGCGGCAGCCTGGTCAGGATATATGCAAGCGTTGGTAGATAAGTCAGCAGCCGGAGATACGACCACAGCCGGCGGCGGGGTAATAGTAAATGTAGCAGTCTGAGTTGTTGTTGTGTAGCAATGATCCGTAACGGTCCAGGTCACAGTAGTAGCGCCGCCGCAGAATGCAGGAGCTGTCGGGGTAGTAGCACCGGTAGAAACCTGAGGCGAGCAACCGCCATTAGCTGTAACAGAAGCGAGCCAAGCAGCAAATGCAGTATTGGCGGCAGCCTGGTCAGGATATATGCAAGCGTTGGTAGATAAGTCAGCAGCCGGAGATACGACCACAGCCGGCGGCGGGGTAATAGTAAATGTAGCAGTCTGAGTTGTTGTTGTGTAGCAATGATCCGTAACGGTCCAGGTCACAGTAGTAGCGCCGCCGCAGAATGCAGGAGCTGTCGGGGTAGTAGCACCGGTAGAAACCTGAGGCGAGCAACCGCCATTAGCTGTAACAGAAGCGAGCCAAGCAGCAAATGCAGTATTGGCGGCAGCCTGGTCAGGATATATGCAAGCGTTGGTAGATAAGTCAGCAGCCGGAGATACGACCACAGCCGGCGGCGGGGTAATAGTAAATGTAGCAGTCTGAGTTGTTGTTGTGTAGCAATGATCCGTAACGGTCCAGGTCACAGTAGTAGCGCCGCCGCAGAATGCAGGAGCTGTCGGGGTAGTAGCACCGGTAGAAACCTGAGGCGAGCAACCGCCATTAGCTGTAACAGAAGCGAGCCAAGCAGCAAATGCAGTATTGGCGGCAGCCTGGTCAGGATATATGCAAGCGTTGGTAGATAAGTCAGCAGCCGGAGATACGACCACAGCCGGCGGCGGGGTAATAGTAAATGTAGCAGTCTGAGTTGTTGTTGTGTAGCAATGATCCGTAACGGTCCAGGTCACAGTAGTAGCGCCGCCGCAGAATGCAGGAGCTGTCGGGGTAGTAGCACCGGTAGAAACCTGAGGCGAGCAACCGCCATTAGCTGTAACAGAAGCGAGCCAAGCAGCAAATGCAGTATTGGCGGCAGCCTGGTCAGGATATATGCAAGCGTTGGTAGATAAGTCAGCAGCCGGAGATACGACCACAGCCGGCGGCGGGGTAATAGTAAATGTAGCAGTCTGAGTTGTTGTTGTGTAGCAATGATCCGTAACGGTCCAGGTCACAGTAGTAGCGCCGCCGCAGAATGCAGGAGCTGTCGGGGTAGTAGCACCGGTAGAAACCTGAGGCGAGCAACCGCCATTAGCTGTAACAGAAGCGAGCCAAGCAGCAAATGCAGTATTGGCGGCAGCCTGGTCAGGATATATGCAAGCGTTGGTAGATAAGTCAGCAGCCGGAGATACGACCACAGCCGGCGGCGGGGTAATAGTAAATGTAGCAGTCTGAGTTGTTGTTGTGTAGCAATGATCCGTAACGGTCCAGGTCACAGTAGTAGCGCCGCCGCAGAATGCAGGAGCTGTCGGGGTAGTAGCACCGGTAGAAACCTGAGGCGAGCAACCGCCATTAGCTGTAACAGAAGCGAGCCAAGCAGCAAATGCAGTATTGGCGGCAGCCTGGTCAGGATATATGCAAGCGTTGGTAGATAAGTCAGCAGCCGGAGATACGACCACAGCCGGCGGCGGGGTAATAGTAAATGTAGCAGTCTGAGTTGTTGTTGTGTAGCAATGATCCGTAACGGTCCAGGTCACAGTAGTAGCGCCGCCGCAGAATGCAGGAGCTGTCGGGGTAGTAGCACCGGTAGAAACCTGAGGCGAGCAACCGCCATTAGCTGTAACAGAAGCGAGCCAAGCAGCAAATGCAGTATTGGCGGCAGCCTGGTCAGGATATATGCAAGCGTTGGTAGATAAGTCAGCAGCCGGAGATACGACCACAGCCGGCGGCGGGGTAATAGTAAATGTAGCAGTCTGAGTTGTTGTTGTGTAGCAATGATCCGTAACGGTCCAGGTCACAGTAGTAGCGCCGCCGCAGAATGCAGGAGCTGTCGGGGTAGTAGCACCGGTAGAAACCTGAGGCGAGCAACCGCCATTAGCTGTAACAGAAGCGAGCCAAGCAGCAAATGCAGTATTGGCGGCAGCCTGGTCAGGATATATGCAAGCGTTGGTAGATAAGTCAGCAGCCGGAGATACGACCACAGCCGGCGGCGGGGTAATAGTAAATGTAGCAGTACATTGTTTTGTCTGCCCGCAATCATCCGAAACAACATAAGTAACTGAAACGGAACCACCACAGGCTGACGGAGCATCAAACCTTGAAAGATCAGTTTCTATTGAATTGCGACCTCCAGTATATGTGAACCCTGATATCCAAGTAGCAAATGCATTATCAATCGCAGTCTGTGTTTGGCATGCCTCTTCGACAGCGTTTTCTGGACAAACGATTTCTAGTTCTGGACATACAGTTACAGTAAAGGAACATGTAATACTATTTTCGCATGCATCAACCGCCGTCCAGGTGACCGTTGTAATTCCTGCATTAAAACTAACTCCATTTAATGTAGTGCCTGCACCTGTTGTTACTCCTGTTAATTCATATGTAGGAACGACAGGATCAGTGCAATTATCTGTTGATGTGGCGTCCCAACCTGTTCCGGAATTGGTGTATACCGCCCCCGAGTTAGCAACTACTTCTTGTTCACCTGTTACAGGGCACGTGATTTCAGGAAGTATTCTATCGTCAATAATAATCTCCTGGGTACAAGTGACGAGATTACCGCACAGATCAGCAATCCGGTAAGTACGAGTAATAGTCTGCGGGCAAGTAAGTCCATCGCTCTGATCGCCCACATGAGTGAATGAAGTCGGGTCAATAGCACAGTTGTCAGCAGCAGTACCGCCAGCAGCCTGGAATGCGGCGAAATCAGCATAAGCAGGAACTTCAGAAATGTCGCAGACAGCACTGGTAGCAGCGGGACAAGTTATTGTCGGATCAAAAATGTCATTAATACTATAAGTATATGTCCAGTCCACAGTCGTAGTTCCATCGCAGGCTGTGTAACGGTACGTCCAGACCACTGTTCCTTCGCAGATAATAGTTTCTGGTGTGGAAATCGAACCGACAAGCACCGGGGACAGTGTTCGACCACAGGCATCAGTAATATCGTCTGGAGGACCCGGATCAACAGCATCATCCGGACAGGAAACTATAGAAGTTCCAGGAGAAGGAGCCGTCAGGGCGCCTGTATAATCAATGGTGTATGTGTAAGTCCAATCTGCTGTAGTCGTCCCATCGCATGCAGTATACCTGTAAGTCCAGATCACAGTGCCATCACAGGTAATCGGATCCGGTGTCGAAACCGAACCAATCAGAACTGGTGCAACCGGCCTTCCGCATACGTCAGTGATAACAGCCGGAGCACCGGGGTTTACAGCATCAGCTGGACATGATACAGTTGAAGATCCATTTGAAGGAGCTATCAACCCACCAGTATAATCAACGGTATATGTATAAGTCCAGTTATGACTGTTCTCCGCACAATCCCTGTAATTCCATACCCAATCCATCTGACCCTCGCAGGCTACAGCGGTCGGACTCGAAACAAGGGTTGGTAAAATAGGCCTTCCGCATGCATCATTCATAGGAGGAGGACCAGGAGCTACTAATCCTTGATTCGGGCATGAGACTATTGAACCACCATTAGGAGGCAGTACAAAATCAGGAATATCGACAGTATAAGTGTATGTCCAATCAAGATAGTTCTCTCCGTCACAAGGCATATAACGGAAGGTCCATTTTACTGTTCCTTCACAGGTCAACGGATTAGGATCAAAAATTGGTCCGCTGATTGGAGTAGGATTTGGAACAACAGTTCTTCCACAATTATCGAGCGCTACAGGAGGTACAGGCTGGACTGCCTGACTTACACAGGATATTGTGGAACCGCTTGGGGTTGGTGGAATAACATAGACTTCGTTTACAGTGACGGTCACAGGGACCTGCCCTAGATAGCATGGTTCAGTAGATCCCGGAACGGGAATATATACCTGTAGAATATAAGTAGTTGTAACATGTGGTGAAACAGTTACTGTCTGTCCACTATAAACCGTGCTAGGGGGTTCATGCCATTCATAAACTATAGGTGGGAACGGATCTCCCGTTCCGGGTGTGACCGATAAGTTGTCAATTGCCCAGGAACTTCCGGGATTCCCTTCAAAGACATAACGGATACGAAGATTTGCCTGTCCAAGGAACTGTGTCAGTGGAATTGGTGTCTGAGGAGACAGCCCCCGAGGATTTCCTAAATCCATTGGGCCAACCCATTCAGCGAGTGTGAAGATGGTGCCTCCAACCGATATTTCAATCCTGGCACGAGCCCCATCAGTCAAATGAAAAGCCTGATCCCAGGACAACTCAGCATACCCGATCCCAAAAAGACTGAATTCGGGAGTTTCTATTACTGAATTCAGATCACCATTGACCACTGCATAATGGACACCGTTCGAAAAATAAGTTATAGGCGGATAAAATCTTGTCATATTTGTCCTTCCCCAGACGCCTTCAGTTTGATTATCTGCCGCAGAGGGTATTTGGGCTGATCCGTTAACGAACCAGTCTGGAAGACTTGAATTATCAAATCCGCCTCCGCTGAATCCCCCGGGAATGTCATTCCCGGGTAGATTCGCGTTAGCTGTAAGGGTTGATGAATTACATTCGCAAATAGTTGCAGGTGAAGCTGTTCCAGTCACATTTGTGAGAGGGATTACATTTACCGCAGCGACAGGAGAATAGGAGACCGGGCATACGCCACTCTGAACTATAGCTCTATAAAGTGTCGTTTGGGTTAGTGGTGCAGTAAAATTCAGAGTATGTAAGGTAGTCCCGAGACTCGTCCAACCCATGCCGGTATTTGTTGAATATTGCCAGCCTAACAATACATCAGTTCCATAACCTGTCCAGGTTATTGGAGCTGGTATCTGATCGTGACAGACGAGCTGACCCACAGGTGTGACATTACCTCCCTCAGTTGCCGAGTATACATTTATTGTCCCGGGCAATGATATATTATCACAAGGTCCCGTTGTAGTTACGATAAAGTTGAACGGGCCAGAAGATAGGGGAGTACCACTTATCGTTAAAATCCTGGTCGCTTCATTGACAACTCCAGTGACACCATCAGGTAGTCCGGTTATTGTCACACCTGTGGCTCCACCACCTAGTTGATAGGTAATATTTGATATTGATGAGTCAAAGCATAAAGTCTGGGTTTCCGGGCCCGACAAATGCGACATTGTGGAATTTGCCCCAACGGTTATTGTTCCCCCAAGTGATACATTATCACAGAGCCCTTGGGTGGTAACCAGATAACTGAATGATCCCGCCAAAGAAGTAGAACCGCTTATTGTAAATACACCGTTGCTGTAAGTACCGGTTATTCCCGATGGAAGTCCGGTAACTGTTGCATTTGTAGCACTTCCTCCAATTGCATAGGCTATATTTTCAATCGGGTCTCCCGCACAAAGAGTCTGGACTTCTGAACCTGATCTCAGAACTATTGTTGAATTTTCAGTTATTGTGATTGTGCCATCTTCCGTGACTGGTGTGCATTGCCCTGAAGTTGTAATTAAGAAGTTAAATGTACCTGTACCAGTTGGCGTTCCGCTTATTGTGAAAACACCGTTGACTGTTGTTCCGGATAATCCGGGCGGTAATCCTGTAGCTGAAGCGTCAGTAGCAACACCGCTTAACTGATACCTGATTGGGTTCGTCATGGGATCACCAATACATACTGTCTGACCATCCCCTGATATCGGGGTGATAATTTGCTGATTAACTGTTAACCTTGCCGGATTAGATATAGCGGATGTACAGTAATATCCCAACATGCCGCCAATTATCACATCATAAATTCCGGCATCGCCAGGTTGAGTATTTGAAATTGTAAGTGTTGGTAAGGTCGCACCGTCAATATACTCACCATCTTCGATAAACATTCCATCTTTCCTCCAATGGAAATCTATATCCCCGGCAGGCCTGGCTGAAATAGTAAACGTTGCACTTTCACCGGCACATACGGTCTGGAGTACTGGTTGCTGATCTACAGTGATTACCTCATCTACATTCAGGGTTGCAGTATTTGAGGTGACAGGAACACATCCATGACCGCCGCGGACAATGACATAATATGGTCCCGAATCAGATAGTCTGGCTTGCGGGAAGTTGAGAATCGCAGATGTCCCTCCCGATACAGGTGTATCTGTCGGTGGTGTTACCCTGAACCACTGGTAAGTAAGGGAATCACCCGTTGCGACCACACTCAGGGATGCGGGATAACTCACACAAACACCTTCATTGAATGGCTGGGTTGTAATGACAACAGGCTGGCTTATATTTATTCTGATCGATTCACTTACCGGCCCGCAAAGTCCCGCCGGATCGGCTGTGGTCAGGGTTAAATTGACACCCCGGGCGGCAATTTCAGCCAGACTGGGTGTATAAATCGCATTTAATGTATTGCTATTAGGATTAAATGATCCACTACCACCACTCCATGTTCCGGAGTTCACCGCTCCACTTATTACACCTGCCAGTGTTATTGATTCCCCTGCGCATATGGCCTGATCAGTGCCGGCATTCACTGTAGCCGCCTGATCGTATGTGACCACTACCTGATCAGATACTGCCGTACAGACATCAGCTGGATCATTAGTTGTAAAGGTCAGTGTAACAGGCCCAACCTCACCATGACCCGGCGTGTAAATAGCATTCAATGTGGTCGGGCCGGGTGCGAAACTTCCGGTACCGCCAGACCATGTACCTGAGGTTGCACTACCCCCAAGGGTGGCGGATAGAGCTACCGGAGTACCCTCACAGACTGTCTGATCGGCTCCGACAACTGCTGTTGCTGCTGTATTGATTGTTACTGTAACCTGATCGGTAACAGGCGAACAAGGTCCTGCGGGATCATTCGTTGTCAGGGTTAAAATAACAGCACCGGTTTCTCCTGCCCCTGGTGTATATGTTGTGTTTAAACTACCGGGATTAGAAAACGTACCTGTGCCTCCACTCCAGGATCCTGAAGTTGCACCGCCTCCCACGGAACCAATCAGTGTTACCAATGTACCCTGACAGATTGTTCGGTCGATTCCTGCGTTTGCAGTAGCCAGGGGGTCTACAGTTACTGTGACAGACCCGCCAGAGGTTTGTGAACAGGCCGGGACATTATTATAAGCCACACTTACAAGATTGTAAGTTGTTGTTGCAGTAAGGTTACCGGTTGGTAACGTGGCACTGCCTGAAGCGCCAACCGGAATTGTCTGATTTGCACCGGTACCTATTCTGTAAGTGATTATGGAATTTGGAGTCGCCGTAATAGTGATAACTGAGGAAGAGTTATAACAAATAGAATTTCCGCCAGTCACAGCGATACTTGCGGTCGGATTAGGTCTGACTGTAAGAGTCAACTGATCAATTGCAGTAGGACAAGTACCTTCAGCCTCTGCCGACATTGTAATAAGCGCAGTTCCTCCTGTATTCCTGATAGATGCAGGAATATTATAAGTAACAATAAGATCGCCATTCGGATTACTAGGCTGCCAGCTTCCGGCCGGTACAGCATCCCAACGTACATCATTTGTCCTCGTTGCACCTCCTATAACGCCACTTAGAACAACTGATGGAGTTCCTGCACACACTGTTTCATCGGGACCTGCATTTACATAGGCAAATGTACCGACACTTACTACAAGGGCAGGACTTGTTCTGGACCCGCATGCATTAATTGCCGTGACCGTGATATTTTTATCTCCTGTAGGTTGTACATTGGCTGTTACAGTAACCGCTGTTGTTCCCTGCCCTGAAGTAATGCTCCATCCTCCCGGGAAGTTCCATATATAACTGGTTGCGCCCGGAATATTAGGAATAAAATATTGCAAACCTGTTGCTACAGGGCAAATGGAACTTGCCTGACCTGTTATAGGGGAAGGCACCGGTGGAATATCCGGTAACCCTGCATCAACCACCATCGTGATGGTGTTACTGATCGCCGGAACAGAACACCCCAGACTGGAAGTGAGTTCAGCAAAAACATGGTCACCATTCGCCGGAGTGTATGAGAAAGTTGGTCCGGTACTTGCCTGTGGATTACCATTTACTCTCCATAAATAGGATGGATTTGTTCCTCCATTTGTTGGATTTGCAGTAAAAGTGACAGATGTTCCTGAACAGATAGTATTTGTACTTGCGGTTATACTTACTGAAGGATTAACAGTAGGATTTACAGTTATCGTAAAGGATTGGGAGGGGCCAGTGCAATTAACTCCTCCCTCGGTAAGAACAGGAGTTACTGTTATAGTGGCTGTTACAGGGGAACTGCCGGAATTAAATCCATTAAAAGAAGAAATATCGCCAGTTCCATTCGCGGCAAGACCGATTGAAGGATTGTTATTCGTCCAGAAATAGTTGGTTGCAGTACCTGTGAAATTTACCGTAGTTGTTGCACTATTATTGCATACCACCTGATCTGCCGGATCAGCAACTGCGGGAGATGGATTTATTGTAATGTTAAATGTAACCGTACCTCCTGGGCAGTTGTTAGCTCTTGGTGTGATTTGTATTGTAGCACTTCCTGTCACAGGAGTAAAGGCTGGAATAGTTGTTATTCCGTTCAAATCCTGCAGTCCGACTGAAGTCCCGCCTGAGATGTCAAAAGTTATACCTCCCGGGCTCCCGGTTAATGATATAGGGGTGCTAGGTACTCCATTGCAATAGATTTGATCACCTGGTGAATTAGCTGTGGGTGGTGGATTTACACTTATATTAAATGTAACTGGCGATCCGTTGCAGTTATTTGCTCTTGGAGTAATCGTTACCACTGCGTTTCCTGTAACGGGATTGAATGCCGGGATGGTTGTTGTAGCAATTTGATCTGATAGTCCGACAGAACTCCCTCCGGTAATATCAAAAACAACACCAGAAGGTGTCCCATTCAATGGTATAGGAGAAGTTGAAATTGCGGCACAGTATATCTGGTTTCCAGGAGATGTGGCAGTAGGGGTAGGACTGACTGATATATTATAAGTAATGGGAGTTCCGGTACAATTATTTGCTCTCGGGGTTACTGTTATTGAGGCATTTCCCGCAACGGGCGTGAATGATGGGATGGCAGCGACCCCGGTTTGATTTGATAGTCCGATTGTAGTGCCACCGGTTATGTCAAATACAACACCTGACGGTCCACCGGCTAAAGGTATCGGAATTGTAAGAACACCCTGGCAATATGTTTGATCTGTAAGCGGGGTTGATAAAGTCGGTAAAGGAAGCAGACTTATACTTATAGTATTGCTTGTTGCCGGGTTAATTGCACATGGTACACTTGAGTTCATCGTTACATACACATCGTCCCCATCCGCAAGTGTATTTGTTATATAAGTGGAACCGGTTGCGCCAGGGATTGCAACACCGTTTAGCCACCATTGATATGATGGAGATATACCACCATTCAAGACCTGATTTACTGAAAATGTAGCATTTGATCCCGGACAAACAGGAGTTGATGGCCCTATAATTGAAACGGTTGGGGTGACAGCAGGATTAACTGTCATCGTAATGGCGTTGCTTATTGTCGTAGCCGGACAAATGGTTGTTGCATCTGCAGTTACACTTAATGTAATAATATCCCTATTTGTTAAAGTGTTACTGCTATAAGTGCTTCCGGTGCCGACAGGAACTCCATTTATACGCCAGTCGTAAATCGGGGTCACTCCATAATTGCCAATATTGGCTCCAAAAGCTACCTGAGTGCCGGCGCAGATATTTACCCCCGGATTGGCAAATATGGTAACTGTCGGACGCGTAAGTGGATTCACAGTAACAGTCACAACGACAGGAGGACCATTACATCCATTGGCTGATGGAGTAATAGTGTAAACAGCAGTACCTGCAACTGCACCTGGATTAATAAGTGTCTGGGATATTAACGATCCACTTCCCGAAGTCGCTCCTGTAACCCCGACCTGTGTTGCTGTCCAGGAAAATGTTGACCCTGCGACATTGCTTGTGAGCGCGATTGCAGTTGCGGTCTCTGAACAGATGGTTTGAGAAGCAGGGGTAGCTGTTACAACCGGAATTGGATTTACAGTGATTGTTAATGACTCGGGTGTACCCGAACAATCTAATCCTCCGTTAAAATATATAGGAGTAACTGTAATTGTAGCTATTATAGAAGTGTTCCCGGGATTTGTTCCTGTAAATGAAGCAATATTTCCTGTTCCGCTGGCAGCCAAACCTATTGAAGTGTTGTCATTCACCCAGTTATAAGCTGTAGCAGTTCCAGTGAAAGTGATACTATTTACATTCCCTCCATTACATACCGTCTGATCAGCAGGATCATTAACTATTGGAGTGGGGTTAACGATCAAAGTAACAGCCGTTGATGACAAGCATAATCCGGCATTAGCTGTAATATTAAAGGTTGTAGTTTGGGGAGATGTAGTTGTATTTACCAACGTCCCGGTTATTGTTGATCCTGTTCCATTTGCAGGAATTCCGATAAGATTGGCAGTATTGTCCCTGGTCCAGCTGAATGATGTCCCAGCAACATTATTTGGATTTGTAATATCGATCTGGGATATTGTTAATCCTGAACAAAGTATTTGAGAGACCGGGGTTGCAGTGACAGTTGGAACTGGATTAACGACAATGGTGGCAGTTGTTGGACTTGAACATCCCGTTGGTGACGTTGCAATAATAGTAAAAATGGTTGTCTGCTGAGTACTGGTTGTGTTTGTCAATGTTCCTGAAATGGGAGAACCGGTCCCGCTGGTGGCAATACCGGTTATATTGGTTGTATTATCTCTCGTCCAGCTGAAGGTAGTTCCGGATACGTTATTAGGATTTGAAATGACGATGTTGGCGATAGCTGTACCTGAGCATCTTGTCTGATTATTGTTGGTGGCGCTGACAGTCGGGGTTGGGTTGACAATAACCGAAACAGTGGTTGATGAAGTACATGATCCGGCGCTAGCGATGATAGTGAATGTACTAGATTGTTGAGTATTTGTACTATTGGTCAGAGTGCCTGAGATTGATGAGCCGTTTCCACTTGCGGAAATTCCTGTCAGATTTGCAGTATTTGTTCTGGTCCAGGTGAATGTGGTTCCGGATACGTTGTTTGGATTTGTAATATCGATTTGGCTAAGTGCTGTTCCTGAACATACAGTTTGGGTTGGTGGAGTTGCGCTTACTGTTGGAACCGGATTAACGACAATACTCGCGGTTGTTGACCGTGAACATCCCGCAGGTGATGTTGCAATAATTGTAAATGAGGTTGTCTGTTGGGTATTGGTTGTGTTGGTCAATGTTCCCGAAATGGGAGAACCGGTCCCGCCGGCGGCAATACCGGTTATATTGGTTGTATTATCTCTCGTCCAGCTGAAGGTAGTTCCGGATACGTTATTAGGATTTGAAATGACGATGTTGGCGATAGCTGTACCTGAGCATCTTGTCTGATTATTGTTGGTGGCGCTGACAGTCGGGGTTGGGTTGACAATAACCGAAACAGTGGTTGATGAAGTACATGATCCGGCGCTAGCGATGATAGTGAATGTACTAGATTGTTGAGTATTTGTACTATTGGTCAGAGTGCCTGAGATTGATAAGCCGTTTCCACTTGCGGAAATTCCTGTCAGATTTGTAGTATTTGTTCTGGTCCAGGTGAATGTGGTTCCGGATACGTTGTTTGGATTTGTAATATCGATTTGGCTAAGTGCTGTTCCTGAACATACAGTTTGGGTTAGTGGAGTTGCGCTTACTGTTGGAACCGGATTAACGACAATAGTCGCGGTTGTTGACCGTGAACATCCCGCAGGTGATGTTGCAATAATTGTAAATAAGGTTGTCTGTTGGGTATTGGTTGTGTTGGTCAATGTTCCCGAAATGGGAGAACCGGTCCCGCCGGCGGCAATACCGGTTATATTGGTTGTATTATCTCTCGTCCAGCTGAAGGTAGTTCCGGATACGTTATTAGGATTTGAAATGACGATGTTGGCGATAGCTGTCCCTGAGCATCTTGTCTGATTATTGTTGGTGGCGCTGACAGTCGGGGTTGGGTTGACAATAACCGAAACAGTGGTTGATGAAGTACATGATCCGGCGGTAGCAGTGATAGTGAATGTGGTAGATTGCTGAGTATTGGTACTATTAGTCAGAGTACCTGAAATTGATGAGCCGCTTCCACTTGCGGGAATTCCTGTCAGACCTCCGGTATTTGTCCTGGTCCAGCTGAATGTAGTTCCGGATACGTTGTTTGGATTTGTGATATCGATCGGAGTAATTGCTGTTCCTGAACATACTGTTTGTGTTGTTGGATTAGCAGTGACTATTGGAGAAGGATTTACTGTAATTGTAACAATTAAAGGTGTTCCGTTACAACCATTTACAGAAGGGATAATGGTATAAGTTGCAGTTCCGGGAGTATTTCCGGTAGTGGTCAGTGTTTGAGCAATTGAAGATCCGCTGCCGTTGGAAGCTCCTGTCACTCCGGTTTGGATTACAGTCCAGGTAAATGTCGTTCCACTGACATTGCTTGTGAGGGTAATCAAGGTGGCGGAACCCGAACAGAAGGTCTGTGAAACGGGATTAGCTATGACATTAGGTATCGGGTTTACGGTAACGGTGACATCCACTGGAGATCCGGTGCATCCGTTGGCAGACGGTGTAATGGTATATACGGCAGTACCCGGGACAGTTCCTGCATTTGTAAGTGTCTGTGCAATAGATGATCCGCTTCCGTTGGAAGCTCCTGTAACTCCTGTTTGTACTACAGTCCAGATAAATGTTGAATTGCTGACATTGCTTGTGAGGTTAATCGTGGTTGCTGAACCCGAACAGAATGTCTCTGAGGCCGGATTAGCGGTGACAACAGGTATCGGGTTTACGGTAACAGTAACATCAATTGGGATTCCGGTGCATCCGTTAGCAGTAGGAGTAATTGTATATACGGCAGTACCGGGAACAGTTCCTGCATTTGTAAGGGTTTGCGCAATTGATGAACCGCTTCCTGGAGAAGCTCCTGCCACTCCGGTTTGGACTACAGCCCAGATAAATGTTGCTCCACTGACATTGCTTGTGAGGGCAATCGAGGTTGCTGAACCGGAGCAGAAGGTCTGGGATGCAGGAGTTGCAGTGATATCAGGTATTGGATTGATCGTAACGGTGACATCAATTGGAGTTCCGGCGCACCCGTTAGTCGTAGGAGTAATTGTATATACAGCAGTGCCGGGAACTGCTCCTGCATTTGTCAGGGTCTGTACAATGGAAGATCCGCTGCCGTTGGAAGCTCCTGTCACTCCGGTTTGGACAAAAGTCCAGTTAAATGTTGCAATGCTGACATTACTTGTTAGGGCTATCGAGGTTGCTGACCCCGTGCAGAATGTTTGGGAGGCGGGAGTAGCAGTGATATCAGGTATTGGATTGACGGTAACGGAGACATCAACTGGAGTTCCTGTGCATCCGTTAGCAGTAGGAGTAATTGTATAAACGGCAGTACCAGGAACTAAACCTCCATTTGACAGTGTCTGCACAATCGATGAACCGCTTCCGTTAGAAGCTCCTGTTACTCCGGTTTGGACTACAGTCCAGGAAAATGTTGCTCCACTGACATTGCTTGTGAGGGCAATCGAGGTTGCTGAACCGGAGCAGAAGGTCTGGGAGGCGGGAGTGGCAGTGATACCAGGTATCGGATTGATCGTAACGGTGACATCAACTGGAGTTCCTGTGCATCCGTTAGCAGTAGGAGTTATTGTATAAACTGCAGTTCCGGGAACAGAACCTCCATTTGACAGTGTCTGTGAAATCAACGATCCGCTTCCGTTAGAAGCTCCTGTTGTACCGGTTTGAACAACAGTCCAGGTGAATGTTGTACCACTGACGTTGCCTGAAAGGGCAATCGAGTTTGCTGAACCCGAGCATAATGTCTGGGAAGCGGGACTAGCACTAACGTTCGGGATTGGATTAACAGTTACTTCAACTGCTGCCTCTGCCTGGTTACAGGATACAATATAAGAATCAGCAATAATTCTATAATAAAAAGTGCCTGCTGTCGAAGTTGAAGGAGAATAAGTATCTGAATTAGAGCCTGAAATAACCGTCCAGGGCCCTGTAATCGATGGACCAGTTTGCCAGATATAGTTATAAGGACCAACTCCATCTGTAAGTTGTGACCCTAAATTTACAACATCTCCGACACAGAAAATTCCTCCTCCTGAAATTACAATAGTTGGATCCTGAACTATGTTAATTCTTTTTACTCCAGAATTGTTGTTAGAATACAATGATTGACCGCATGCATCTACTACTCTTCTCCTGAAACAGGTGGTTTGAAACATTTGCTGATCAGGGTCATAGCTTGATATATTGCTATTTAATATTTCTGTCCAGGTACCCGTACAACCGACACTTTGTTCCCATGTGTATATATAAGGAAGCAAACCACCAAATGCCGGGGCATATGGTGGACTTGTACCACCAATATCAATATTATAGCCTTCACAATAAGTTACCTCGATAATATTAATCAATCCCGGATCCAAGGGCTCTAAAGATTGAATATTAATAGAAATTGTTGTTGAGCAATTATTTACATCTCTGATGGTTACACTGTGAGGACCAGCAGCCAGACCGGTTAATATATTTGAAGTCTGGTAAGTTCCACCATCAATATTGTACTGATATGGGGGAGTCCCCCCGTTGGCTGTGACAGTGGCAGTTCCTGTTGATAGACCATTACAGGTCGGGGTTTGGGTTGATGTTGCAGATAGTGCGGCTGCAGGTTGAGTAATCGTAGCAAAGGCGGTTGTAGTACATCCATTTCCATCTGTAACAGTTACAGTATAAGTTCCAGCAGCCAGACCTGTAGCTATTTCAGCTGTTCCGCCGGAAGGAGCCCAGTTATAGGTATAGCCTGGGGTACCGTTTGCAGAGGTGACGGTTGCACCTCCGGTTAAATTACCGAAACAATCTACATTAGTCTGAGCCGTAATAGAAGCTGTAAGAGCAGCCGGTTGAGTAATAGTAGCAGTAGCTGTAGTTGTACAGCCGTTTGCGTCAGTAACAGTTACGGTATAAGAACCGGTAACGAGCCCGGTGGCTGTTGCGCTGGTCTGAAAAGGAGTAGTGTTCCAGGAATATGAATAAGGAGGGGTTCCGTCAGTAGCTGTGACAGTTGCCGAACCAGTTGAATTACCGAAGCAAAGCACATTAGTCTGAGCGGTAATAGAAGCAACCAGAGCAGCAGCAGGTTGAGAAATGTTAGCAGTAGCAGTAGTAGAACAGCCGTTGGCATCAGTAACAGTTACGGTATAAGAACCGGCAGCTAGCCCGGCGGCTGTTGTGCCGGTTTGAACAGGAGAAGTATTCCATGAATATGAATAAGGAGGGGTTCCTTCAGTAGCGGTAACAGTAGCCGAACCAGTTGAATTACCGAAGCAAAGCACATTAGTCTGAGCAGTAATAGAAGCAGTAAGAGCAGCGGCAGGTTGAGTGATCTCAATATTCTGAATCTCTACGACACAGCCGTTTAAATCAGTGATAACTACATTGTAGATTCCTGCTGACAAGTCCTGTAAGATCCTGCCAGTCCTGCCTGCCCAGAGGGAACAACTCCACCAGAAGTTCCCGTCCATAAATAATTATATGGCTGAGTCCCTCCGTATTAACAGTAAGATCAATTGAACCAGTCGCTTCACCATAGCAATGTACATTGATTTCGGGAAGTAACTGTCAGGTAAAGTCATTGAAAATTGTAACAGAAACATAGCGACAATGATAAATAGGTGGACTAGTTGCTTATAACCCTAATGCTGTAATTGCCGCCAATCCCGCTGGGAACGGTAATAAGGTTAGTATTGATCGAAAAATTCCTGCTGTTGGTCTTGCTAGGTGACCTAAATCTGCTGGAGAGGTGAAGTTCCCGAATTGATCGGATAATTGAATTATATATTCATTATCAGAATTAAATGTGCCATCACTATGGAAATCCTACATTAATCCGTGCTCCGTAACAAATACTATCATTAGAAACAGAAGTAATTGTGATTGTCTGCCCCCACGCACTCACTCCCCCCATCCAGCAACCAGCAACCAGCACCAGGACCCTGATACTGTGCAGAAGCCTCTGAACAGCAAGCTTTTCTGCTTTGCCGGACAGAGTTTTCAAGAATAACCGGACAATATTTTCCGCGCCTTCTTTCAACTATTATTTTTTACTCTACACTGCAGGTGAAAAATCCAAATCCGGCATAGTTTTGTTTTATATGCCGGCAAAAGTTTTCAACAATATTTCTTAATCAGCTGTCCAGACTGACGGGTTTATTATTCGCCTTTATATCAGGACTTTGCACTTGCAGGTTAGTTCGTATTAAAGTTACTTATTAACAGCTCTAATTTAGAGCTAAATGCATTTATGAAAAAGTTCTTTTTGACCAGTTGCAGGAAATAATACACTAAAACCTCTTTTTAGTGACGGAGACTTTAGAGAGGAGGGTTTTTACGTCATGACATAGGGGTTTCCGGGTTAGAGGTTTTTGTTAAATTCCAGGTGTCGTGACCAGGTATTATTGTTTATTATTTATTGCTATTCTATCAACGTTTTTGATTAACGCTGTTGTTTTCAGTTTATTGTATATTGGGCTTATGAGATATTTTTTCCGCCTGGTACCTATCCGATGCAATTCCATTTTTCAAAGAAATACTTCTTTAAAAAATCATTGGCAACAGTCACTTATTTCAGGCTTATTTCTCTTCAACCTGAGGTTCTATTGGTTTGAGGAACTTCCTAAAATTAATTCTCCATACCTATATAGTATTCTAAGTACCAGATAATCACGTTAATGATTTGCGATTTCTTCTTAAGAAGAAGCTTAAAGCCTTGCAAAAGTCAGGAAGCTTCCGGATCACTTATTAACAAACCGTTAAAGATTATAAACAAAAGATTAAATGATTTTGGTTTTGTTAACTGTTTTTAGTGCCTGATTAAACGGCAGAAAACTGCTTGGCTTTTTTAAGTTCCGCCTAACAAATTTACATGGAACAAATGAATGGAATTGAATTTAGTAGAGTAGGGGAATCAATATTAATTTAGTAAAGCAAAATAAAGAAATAAAATACGTCTTAAAAGCAGTATTAAAAGACTAATTATAAGACATATTTTATTCACTAGATGAATTTAAAGTAAATTCGAAATTATACCACCAATAGTTAAAATAATTACATTTTGTAACTATCAATATGACAATATTATAAATAATTGCATTTTGGCTTGAAATTTTTGAAATCCATTAACTGTGAGACGCAGAGATTTCGCAGAGATCGCTAAGTTTATTATTACGTTATGATCATGTTTGGTTCACATTTGATAAAGGTTTCAAATCAAACTGTTAAAAGAAAAATGACATTTCCAGAATTATGAAATGGAAAATCAATGAGACAAAACGGATTTGTTTTTATTAAAGGTTTTTTATACACACTTCTTCTGTCAGGAATTCGTTCTGATATTTTGATACAGAGTAGAATTGAAGTAAACGAAAAGAAAGAACTGCCAGGGCATATAATAAGAGAAAAATGGTAGGGTGAAATAGGTTGAATTAAGTTGGAACACCTTGAAATACTCTTTAATAATGTTAACCTTAATACTATAAGCTTATAGCTACCAAAGATTCGATTATAAAATTCCGGGATTAATAGTTTTTTACAAACCATTCAATATATTGAGGAATTCTTGAAGAAGTATAATAGGGTAAATTCATTAACAGATAGGGTACTCCATTTGGGGTTTTAACTGATTCGACAGAGAAATTATTTGCCAGCAACCGCACTCCGCATTTATGACTTGTTTGTTCAGTAAACTGATGCAGGGATCTCAATGTCCCATGACCTCCCGATTTAATTTCTATGGGTACCAGAAATTTCTTATATTGATATAACAGATCAACTTCTGAGCTGCTGTTTGCTTTTTACCTTACCCAGAAATCAGGTTTATAAAGAGGCGAGTGATTTTGAGCCTGGAGTTGCTGCGTAACAAGATGCTGAATTATTTTGCCCCGGTAAAAACCAGTAAGATCGTCCAATCCTATCAAATCAGCCTGATGGCCTATTGAATAATTCAGCAAGCCTGTATCTACAAGCTGTAGTCTTGGCTTCCTTGTCAGATTGCGGGTTGCCGGAGGTTCCAAAGAAGTTGTAGGATAATACATATTACACTTCTTAAGTTTTATCTTACTATCGTCACTGTTCCGACTATTGGTCTTAACCTGCCATGGAGGTCGATAAAATAGTGATAAGAATCTATCGGCAAAGCTTTTCCAAGGCTCCTTCCATCCCATGGAACTGTATAGCCTCTCTCCGACCTCCATAACATCTGTCCCCACCTGTTGTAGATTGTTATTGTCGCATCTGGATACAGATGTATTCCTCTAATGTTCCAGATATCATTTATCCCGTCTCCGTTTGGTGAAAACGCATCCGGGATCTCCAGAAACCCTTCCTTGCATCTGAATCCGGGATAAATCCACACAGTGATTTTTACCTCCTTCCCTTCACAAGCCTGAACTCCGTCATCAGTTACGATGCGTGGTATGAACCTGTAAACCACTTTATGCACTACTGTGTCATTATTGAACAGGGTTTCATTAAGATCTGTCGGGCTGGTATATGTACCGGTTACTGTATTCCCGATAATTTCCGCCTCAGGTTCGACAATAAGATCATATATCCACTTCCCCCAAATTAAACCTGTCGGATTCTGAACCGAAACAGTCACACTCTCTCCGTCACATATCAGGGAATCGGATACACTGATCTGAATTTCAGGTTGCGGATTTACAAAAACCTGTCCTGATTTCTTTGGTCCCGGACAACCATCTGCAGAGCGTTCCTGCACCTCGAGCAAATATGTTTTTGAAGAATTCCAGGTATAAATAAATTCACTGGTAATAAATCCTGACATGACTTTTCCATCAATCCACCATGTGTAAGTTGAGCCGGGAGCCGGACCGGGAATAACATAATAATGCCTGGTCTCTCCTGTACAAACATGATCAGGCATTGTCATCTGCCCGGCTGATCTGAAGGTGATGAATTGCATAATACCAAAGGCGATCAGATATAAGTGCCTTTTAAGCAATTGGTTTTACCTTTCACAATCATCCTTATTGGGGTTGCATGAAAAGTCGAAATCCATTAACCGCAAAGATCGCCAAGGATTTAAGCAGAGATCGCAAAGTGCTAATTAGTAACAGTATAACTTTGCGTACTTTGCTCCTTCTTAGCGTGCTCGGTTAGGAAAGACTTTTTCAAACAGCCCCAGGATGAATTTTAAAGTTATCTCATCTATAAATACTTCCTGTTTACAGCTTTAATTATGGAATATTCCATTGGTTACCGGAGCAGGTTGAACTGTAATATTTATTGTATCAGTTGCTGTGCAACCGGTGCTTATTACAGTTTCAGTGACACTTACTGACCCGGGACCCGGCGTTGTCCACGTAATTGCAACCTGGTTCGTACCCTGGCCGCTAAGTGTCCCGCCAACAACAGTCCAGTTATAAGTGGTTCCGGGGACGGTAGCCGTACTGTAAATTTCAGTGCTGCCATCAGTACTCTGGCAAACCGGATTAGGACCAACAATAACAGGAGCAGGCAAAGGATTGATTATAACATCAACTGTAACAGATGCAGAAGCTCCGCTTGAGTTTGTTACCGTCAGAGTATACGTTCCGGTAGCAGCAGCCGTAACTCCGGTAATTGTCGGACTCTGAACGGAAGATGTGAATCCGTTGGGTCCGGTCCAGGTATAGGTTGCCATACCTGAAGGGCCTCCGATCAGGTTAAGATCGCCACCAACGCATGGTGTATTGGCAACAGCAGTAGGAAGGTTTACAGTATTAATTGTTACAACAACAGTAGTGGATGCTGAACAGCCGGCAGCATTGGTCACAGTGAGGGTATAAGTTCCGGCAGCAGCATCAGTTACACTGGTAATAACCGGATTCTGAACAGCGGAAGTGAACCCATTTGGTCCGGTCCAGGAATAGGATGCCATTCCATCAGGTCCTCCGATAAGATTCAGGTCACCTCCTGTAAAAGGAGTGTTGGCAGTGGCTGTGGGAACCGGCAGCGGATCCACAATAATATTCAGAATAACAGGCACGCCGGTACAAAGAGTTGTGCTTGACAGTGTCTCTGTAACCGATAAATTAAAAGTCCCCACCGACGTCCAGTTAATTCTGATAGCACTGGAACCCTGCCCCTGAGTAATTGTACCACCTCCTGAAAGTACCCAGTTATAGGTCGATCCCGGAGTGTTAATAACCCAATAGTCTTCCGTGGAGTTAATACAGGCATGGTCAGGATCAGTCGTACTTGGCTGTGCCCAGACACCCAACGAGCTGGCTGATAGAATTATCAGCAGAATTGTTCTGAAAAATGCAGCGTTTGTTTTCATAATACAATTAGTTTTAAATTATAATTTGGAAATTAATTATGGTAAATGGCAGATGTTCCCGGCAGGGGATTGACTACGATGGTAACAGGATAACTATATACAGTTCCGCATCTCATTGGACCTTCATCTGTTGCTGCAACCCGGTACCAGGTAGTTGTCGAAAGGGCAGGAGGGGAGTATACCAGACTTTGCGCCCCGCTTATATTACTCCAGCTTTCATAATCAGTACTTACCTGCCATTGATATGAATAAGGTGGTCCTGATCCGCCCGAGGCAGCTGTCGCCGAAAGAGGATCAGGAGTACCGCTAAAACAGAATACCTGATCTGCGGTTACAACTGGCGGCGATATGGGTGGCATTACAGTAAGATTCCTGTTTCGTGTATGGGTTGTTATAACACAGGTAGAATAATCAGGAGGCTGATTGAGTGTGAGATAAGTTACAGATACCCTGTAACCTCCTGTTTCAGAAGGTGTTGCATCTGAGATTGTCAGTTGTTGTGAGATTGTTCCGGAATATACGCTTCCATCCGATATTGACCGCCACCCTGTTCCATCGTTGAATGACCACTGGTAACCAACTATGGAACCATGGGTTGAGACTGAATAAGTCGTACCTTCCCCGCTGCACATAGTCAGATTTACAATGCCTGAAAGGCCTGTAACCGCATTGATATTTAATAATGCAGGTTCTGAAGTTATTGTTCCACAGTCATCTGTGATCAGGACCTGGTATTCGGTGCTGTCAATGTTGAGTCCGTTAACACCTATTTCATGAATTGTGAGAGAAGAAGAATTTTCACCGGAAATATCGGTAAAACTACCTCCCGGAGGTTTTGACTGCCATTGATATGTAATTTTACCGACAGTACCGGTAGCTTCGACTGAAATTTCCACTGTGTTTCCGTAACAATCTGTTTGATTTAATGGCTGAGTGGTTATTGTAAGTGGCTGTAGTGGTTGACTTATTATTACCGTTGCCGTACCGGTACACGAACTGCCCGCACCAATAACTGTTACTGTATAAGAACCTGCACCAAGGCCTGTTAAATTCCGGCTGATGCTGCCAAATGAACCGGGGCCGGTCCAGGCGAAGACGTATGGATCCGTACCTCCGCTGACAGAAATATTAATAGTTCCCGTATTTTCACCGTAACACAGTATATCAGTTTGAACCGGAGTTATTGTGCAATCCTGTCCGGATAGATCCAGACAAACCTGCAACATGCAACCTGCAACCAAAAACAAACTGAGCTTAACCGGCACCCGGCACCCAGTATTCGGCAACAGATTTCCTGTCACAGCCAACAGGCAACTTATCAGAGCCCTTTCTGACCCAAAAAACCAATGATTCGTCAAAGAAAAAATATGGTTCCTCAAAACGGATATTAACAGGATATGAACATCATAAAAAAAGGAGTAATATCACGTGTTATTAAACCTCGGCTGTATAACCTTATTAGATGAAGTTTTCTTTTTATTGGTTTGATAATCAGGCAACTGAATTTACCTGGAGAGGTAAAGGTACCTCCTTAGGATTTCCCTATTAAAATAATCTTAAATATTTATAAACCATTTAACCTATCTTATATGGAAAAAATTCTACTCTGCTTTAAGCAAAAATGGCTGAAATACTTCACATCTTTTTTGCTGTTCCTGTTTATTACGGGATTTAATGCGAAAGCTCAGACTGAAAAAGTTTGGACTGACGCACTTGATTATGCTCCTGGACAAACTGTAACTTTTTCAGGTTCAGGTTGGATACTTGATGAAAAAGTTGATATTTTAATACAACATACTTTTTACTTGACACATCCCGATGAAGAAATTAATAATGTCTCTGTGAGTTCAGGGGAGTTTTATAATAGCCAATATATTGTTGCTGACTGGGATTTTGGAGAAGAATTCTTGGTCACAGTAACAGGACAAACCTCAGGAAATAAGGCAAGTTGCACATTTACTGATGGTAATGTTAAGTTCTCCACAAGTGGATTGCCAAATGGTACTACTGTAATAGTAAATTATTCATTCAATTCAACAAACTACAGCATAAACGTTCCAACAGGCGCCAATGGAAGTGGCAATATTGACCCAGCACCCGCTGCCGGAGTAATTTTCACTTACACATTCCCTTCGACAATCACTGTTGGATCCATGACTTATTATCTCGTTAATTCACAACCATCTTCACCATACACAATCACTAATAGTGCCGTTACCTTTGTTGGCACCTACGAGCAGCAAGGAGGTTCTGGAGGATTATTAGTTACTGCGCCCACATGTGCTCAGGGTGGAGCTTTTCAGATCACTTACACACCGGCCTCAGGGAGTGATGTTACAGTAACAAGAACCACTCCTTGGTCGTTCACAGCTAAAAAAAACACTAATTACTCAATTACGAACATAGCCTCCGCGGTGAATGGGAATAATTATACAGGATTACCCACGGTTAATGGGTCAACTGATGGTAATGGCAGTTCGACAACCAATCTGGCATACAGTGACAAGACAGTACCGGTAATCACAGCGAAGGCTGATATTACTCAGACAGCAGATGCAACCAAGTGTAGTGCAGTGGTAACGATAGTAGCAGCAACCGCAACGGACAACTGTGGCGTTGGTGCCCCAGTAGGGACAAGAAGCGATGCACCACTTACATTAGCAGATCCCTATCCAGTGGGAACTACAACCATTACCTGGAATGTGACAGACATACATGGAAATGCAGCAGTTCCTGTTAATCAGACGATAACAGTAACGGACAATGAACTTCCGGTAATCACAGCGAAGGCTGATATTACTCAGACAGCAGATGCAACCAAGTGTAGTGCAGTGGTAACGATAGTAGCAGCAACCGCAACGGACAACTGTGGCGTTGGTGCCCCAGTAGGGACAAGAAGCGATGCACCACTTACATTAGCAGATCCCTATCCAGTGGGAACTACAACCATTACCTGGAATGTGACAGACATACATGGAAATGCAGCAGTTCCTGTTAATCAGACGATAACAGTAACGGACAATGAACTTCCGGTAATCACAGCGAAGGCTGATATTACTCAGACAGCAGATGCAACCAAGTGTAGTGCAGTGGTAACGATAGTAGCAGCAACCGCAACGGACAACTGTGGCGTTGGTGCCCCAGTAGGGACAAGAAGCGATGCACCACTTACATTAGCAGATCCCTATCCAGTGGGAACTACAACCATTACCTGGAATGTGACAGACATACATGGAAATGCAGCAGTTCCTGTTAATCAGACGATAACAGTAACGGACAATGAACTTCCGGTAATCACAGCGAAGGCTGATATTACTCAGACAGCAGATGCAACCAAGTGTAGTGCAGTGGTAACGATAGTAGCAGCAACCGCAACGGACAACTGTGGCGTTGGTGCCCCAGTAGGGACAAGAAGCGATGCACCACTTACATTAGCAGATCCCTATCCAGTGGGAACTACAACCATTACCTGGAATGTGACAGACATACATGGAAATGCAGCAGTTCCTGTTAATCAGACGATAACAGTAACGGACAATGAACTTCCGGTAATCACAGCGAAGGCTGATATTACTCAGACAGCAGATGCAACCAAGTGTAGTGCAGTGGTAACGATAGTAGCAGCAACCGCAACGGACAACTGTGGCGTTGGTGCCCCAGTAGGGACAAGAAGCGATGCACCGCTTACATTAGCAGATCCCTATCCAGTGGGAACTACAACCATTACCTGGAATGTGACAGACATACATGGAAATGCAGCAGTTCCTGTTAATCAGACGATAACAGTAACGGACAATGAACTTCCGGTAATCACAGCGAAGGCTGATATTACTCAGACAGCAGATGCAACCAAGTGTAGTGCAGTGGTAACGATAGTAGCAGCAACCGCAACGGACAACTGTGGCGTTGGTGCCCCAGTAGGGACAAGAAGCGATGCACCGCTTACATTAGCAGATCCCTATCCAGTGGGAACTACAACCATTACCTGGAATGTGACAGACATACATGGAAATGCAGCAGTTCCTGTTAATCAGACGATAACAGTAACGGACAATGAACTTCCGGTAATCACAGCGAAGGCTGATATTACTCAGACAGCAGATGCAACCAAGTGTAGTGCAGTGGTAACGATAGTAGCAGCAACCGCAACGGACAACTGTGGCGTTGGTGCCCCAGTAGGGACAAGAAGCGATGCACCACTTACATTAGCAGATCCCTATCCAGTGGGAACTACAACCATTACCTGGAATGTGACAGACATACATGGAAATGCAGCAGTTCCTGTTAATCAGACGATAACAGTAACGGACAATGAACTTCCGGTAATCACAGCGAAGGCTGATATTACTCAGACAGCAGATGCAACCAAGTGTAGTGCAGTGGTAACGATAGTAGCAGCAACCGCAACGGACAACTGTGGCGTTGGTGCCCCAGTAGGGACAAGAAGCGATGCACCACTTACATTAGCAGATCCCTATCCAGTGGGAACTACAACCATTACCTGGAATGTGACAGACATACATGGAAATGCAGCAGTTCCTGTTAATCAGACGATAACAGTAACGGACAATGAACTTCCGGTAATCACAGCGAAGGCTGATATTACTCAGACAGCAGATGCAACCAAGTGTAGTGCAGTGGTAACGATAGTAGCAGCAACCGCAACGGACAACTGTGGCGTTGGTGCCCCAGTAGGGACAAGAAGCGATGCACCACTTACATTAGCAGATCCCTATCCAGTGGGAACTACAACCATTACCTGGAATGTGACAGACATACATGGAAATGCAGCAGTTCCTGTTAATCAGACGATAACAGTAACGGACAATGAACTTCCGGTAATCACAGCGAAGGCTGATATTACTCAGACAGCAGATGCAACCAAGTGTAGTGCAGTGGTAACGATAGTAGCAGCAACCGCAACGGACAACTGTGGCGTTGGTGCCCCAGTAGGGACAAGAAGCGATGCACCACTTACATTAGCAGATCCCTATCCAGTGGGAACTACAACCATTACCTGGAATGTGACAGACATACATGGAAATGCAGCAGTTCCTGTTAATCAGACGATAACAGTAACGGACAATGAACTTCCGGTAATCACAGCGAAGGCTGATATTACTCAGACAGCAGATGCAACCAAGTGTAGTGCAGTGGTAACGATAGTAGCAGCAACCGCAACGGACAACTGTGGCGTTGGTGCCCCAGTAGGGACAAGAAGCGATGCACCACTTACATTAGCAGATCCCTATCCAGTGGGAACTACAACCATTACCTGGAATGTGACAGACATACATGGAAATGCAGCAGTTCCTGTTAATCAGACGATAACAGTAACGGACAATGAACTTCCGGTAATCACAGCGAAGGCTGATATTACTCAGACAGCAGATGCAACCAAGTGTAGTGCAGTGGTAACGATAGTAGCAGCAACCGCAACGGACAACTGTGGCGTTGGTGCCCCAGTAGGGACAAGAAGCGATGCACCACTTACATTAGCAGATCCCTATCCAGTGGGAACTACAACCATTACCTGGAATGTGACAGACATACATGGAAATGCAGCAGTTCCTGTTAATCAGACGATAACAGTAACGGACAATGAACTTCCGGTAATCACAGCGAAGGCTGATATTACTCAGACAGCAGATGCAACCAAGTGTAGTGCAGTGGTAACGATAGTAGCAGCAACCGCAACGGACAACTGTGGCGTTGGTGCCCCAGTAGGGACAAGAAGCGATGCACCACTTACATTAGCAGATCCCTATCCAGTGGGAACTACAACCATTACCTGGAATGTGACAGACATACATGGAAATGTTGCAGCCTCTGTAAATCAGTCTGTAACCATTACCAATACTGTTCCAGAAATCACCTCTTTCGCAGCAAATCCCGCTCCGATCGCGCTTGGTACTTCGGTCACTATGACATTGTCTTTCACAGATATAGAAAATAATTCAACAACTGCTACAATTGACTGGGGTAATGGAGTCGTGAAAACTTACTCACCAATAGATCCTATTAATTATACTTATCCTGCAGTAGGTGTTTATTCTGTAAAAGTAAAGTTAGAAGATGCATGTGGTTTATTTGCAAACTCTTTATATGAGTATGTTGTTATCTACGATCCATCGGGAGGTTTTGTAACCGGTGGTGGCTGGATTAATTCACCCGCCGGAGCATATATCTCAGATCCAGCATTAACTGGAAAAGCCACCTTTGGATTTGTTTCCAAATATGAGAAAGGGAAAACAATTCCGAGTGGCAATACCGAATTCCAGTTCCATGCAGCAGGTATGAATTTCAAGAGTACATCTTATGAGTGGCTGGTAGTTGCAGGTATGAAAGCCCAGTTCAAGGGTATTGGAACAATAAACGGTATTGGGGGATATTATTTCATTCTATCTGCCATTGATGGAGGTACAGCTGATAAATTCAGAATCAAAATTTGGAATGAACTGGTGGTGTGGTTTATGATAACCAGTATAGGAGATGTTGATAATGCTGATCCTGGAACAGTAATTTCTGGTGGTTCAATCGTGGTACATGATGGAAAAACAAAAACAACCACTGGTACATCAAAAATCCAGCAGGCCGAATTCGGCATCAAAGCCTACCCGAACCCGTTCACCGATCATGTCTACTTCGATCTCCAGCTTAAAACCGACTCCAAAGTCCGTCTCGAGATCTACACGATCGACGGTGCAAAACTGGCAACCGTATACGACGATCTCGTGGTTGCTTACGATAAGTACAGGTTTGAATATACTCCCGAAAACTTCAGCACCGGCACTTTAATCTACCGGCTTGTTGTCGACGGACAGTTAATGTTCACAGGTAAACTTATCCATTACTAAAGTGGTCTTTTAACACCTCTCTTCACGATGGTGTATTTGTGTTTCAACAGCAGCCCCTCCCCCGAATTTGGGAGGGGTTGTTTCTATTAAAGCCATTAACCGCAAAGAAAGAAAAAGTTTATCGCAAAGTTCGCAAAGAATGGTTTATGGATTTTTAAGCCCCCTTTAGGGGACCGAGCGTTAAAAAATTGCCCTGTGGGCAATTTTAGCGAAGGGGCCGGCCTGCAGGGGAGAATTGTGGTGGGGATCGAGCGTTAAAAACCCCGCCAGTGGCGGGATTTAGCGCATCGCCTTCGGCAAGCCTTCGGCGACCGAAGGAAGGGGCCAGCCTGCAGGGGAGGCATGTGGTGGGGTTTGGGAGTGGACACTGGGTTGGTGTGAATTCATGAAGCTAAGAGGGAATATAGAAAGGAGTCTCCAGTTTATTAAATTCACCATGCCTCCAACATTATTCCCATAATAATCCTAATTTAGTGCAGTATTTACCTTACTAAATATTCCTTCTTTTTGAATGTCTTTTAAAACTTGACTGTCATGAAGAACAAATTACTCAAGGAGAAAATTCTTAAAAAGCACTCTCAGCGCCGGCGTTGCAATCGCAGGTACCGGAATGGCTTTTTCACAGGTGACTGGTTCCGGTGAAACTGCCGGGAAGCCTAAAAATCAATACGATCCGAAAGGTTTGCCTACCTCTGTTCTTGGTAAAACCGGCGTCGTTATTCCGAGAATTGCAATCGGCCTTGGCAGCAGATTCCTTAATATTGCTACTCTCGATGAAGCCATCGAAATGTGCAATTATGCCCTTGACAATGGATTGTATTACTGGGATACTGCCCACGACTATGTGAATACCACCTCCGGGGCAATAAGCGAGGAACGCCTTGGACATATCATAAAATCCCGCCGGAACGAGATCTTCCTTTCAACCAAGATCTCTGCCAGGGAACCTGACAAAGCCAAACTTGCTCTGGAAGAAAGCCTGAAACGTCTTCAGACCGACCACCTCGATATGCTCAAGATCCACGCAGTCGAAACTGTGGAAGAAGCGAAAAACCTCTGCAAAAAAGGCGGGGTCCTTGATCTTTTCTCCAAAATGAAGGAAGAAGGTGTTACCCGTTTCATCGGTTTTTCAGGTCATGGTAATGTTCTGGCTCTTAGAACTATGCTCGATACGGGCCGGTTCGACAGCATGCTCTTTGCAATGAATCACTATACCACCGGTGAAGACAGGCAGGGCAATCTGATCCCGGCCGCAAAGGCAAAGGGAATGGGCATTATGCTGATGAAGACGGTAAGGCCAAAAGAGACTATCCAGGGGATAAATGCCGAAAACCTTGTGAGATTTGCTCTGTCACTCGAAGGCCCAAGCGGCATCGCTGTAGGAATGGACAGCAAAAAAGTGGTAGACTCAAATCTTAAAATTCTCCGTAACTTCCACCCGATGAGCAAGGATGAAATGGTAAAATTTGCCATGCTGTTAACACCTTTTTTCAGGCATGAAAACCTCGAATGGATGAAACCTGGTTACCACGACGGTTTGATGGCTTAATGCCCCGAAACCCGTAACCCTGAAACCGCACCAGAAACAAACAACCTAATATTTTCAACCATGGTAATTATCTTAATCGGAATTCTAATTCTCTTCGTTGGCTTCATCGCCGACAAATCCGACCCGCCTTTAAGCAAGTATCGTAATATAATAAAGATTGCCGGTATCATTAGCAATTGTGATAGGAATAACCTCAGCCTCGGTTGTCCAGGTGGAGCCCGGACAAGTAGGTGTGCAAAAGCTCTTTGGAAAGGTAAGCAACAGGATCCTTGAAAGCGGACTTAATGTTATTAATCCTTTAGTAAAGGTCGTTATGTTTGACGTCCGGACCGAAAATTATACTATGTCAAGCGTCAATGATGAAGGTCAGAAACAGGGTGACGATGCCATACGCGTTTTATCAGCAGACGGATTGGAAGTAATAGTTGATCTGACGGTTCTTTACCGGGTAATTCCGACAGACGCACCGCGGATACTCAAAGAGGTTGGTATTGATTATCGGAATGTTCTTGTGCGTCCGATTTGCCGTACCAAGATCAGGGATAATGCCGTTTATTATGATGCAGTTGCATTATATTCTACCAAAAGAGATGAGTTTCAGTCGCGTATATTTTCAACAATTGAATCAAATTTAAAAGAGCGGGGACTGATGCTTGAACAGCTTCTCGTAAGAAACATTACATTGCCGGAGTCGGTGAAAGCTGCTATTGAATCAAAGATCAACGCTGAACAGGAAGCTCAGAAGATGACTTTTGTCCTTCAAAAGGAACGTCAGGAAGCCGAACGGAAAAGAGTTGAAGCACAGGGAATTGCCGATTATCAGAGGATATTGAGCACCGGACTGAGTGACAGACTTTTACAATATGAAATGATTAAAGCTATCTCAGCATCCCCAAATGCCAAACTGATATTTATGACAAACGGTAAAAATCTGCCAATTCTGGTTGACAGCAAATAACTAATAAAAAGCTTCTCTCCCATTCCGATAGCTATCGGAACCCTCCCCCAAGAGGGAGGGGCTTAAAATCAGGCAGTTAAAGTGGGGCTGTTTAAAAGCCTAAATCCATTAACCGCAAAGATCGCAAAGGATTTACGCAAAGATCGCAGAGAGTTAATTATTAACGTTTTAACTTTGCGCCCTTTGCGCCTTCTTAGCGGTGCTTTGCGGTTAAAAATGACTTTTTCAACAACTCCAATTAGGGGGTGAGGCCAGGTACCATCAAAAGTATTACGAGTTAATTCTTGCTAAGCGGTTTAAAGGAGTATCTTTTCTCCAGTTTCTTAACTCTTCTGTCAATTTTCTTTTTGATTGACTTATACGTCGGTGGCGGACCAATCCTGACCTCCTTCCCATCTATATAAATGGAATCAAAGATTCCCCACTCCTCAAGGTTTTTCTTGTCTTTTGTATCGATTTCAACCAGATTAATTTTTTCCGGAAACTCCTCTGATGCTCTCCTGGCTCTCTCACAGGAGATGTTCATAGCCTGACACCACCCATTTCTGAACATCATCACGTTCACTTTTCCTTCTCCTTTGGGCGGTTGCTTTTTAAGCTTTTTGAATTTCGGGGGATTCACATTAGTACTGAATGGCTTCCACAATAACCTCATTAACCCGGTTTTGTCCACAACTTTATATCCGTGCCTTTTAAACCATGAAGCCCTCATGAATACCGGTATTATCAGCCCCCAGGTCACAAGCCCTTTTGCCCCGAGCTTCAGACAGTCTTCTTCAGCAGCCTGCAACAGTGCTTTCCCCATGCCGCGCTTCCGGTAATCTCCGCGTCCCTGCTTATGGCCATGGACCCAAATGCAAAGCACGACATATAAATTCTCTCCATCAAACATTGAATGTTCTATCGGGATATACTGTATCATACCTCCGATAACATCATTGTCGTCGAGGGCAAACTTTACCTTCAGCCCTTTCTCTTTCATCTGGTTGTACCAGTTCTGTTTATAGGTCCCGGCCTCTTTCATATCCTCTGACCATTCTTCAAGACACCAGAAATACTGGCTTTCATTTTCGGGTGAAATGTCTATTATTTTCATAGAGGAAAATATTTGATTTTATTTAATCACATTAGCGTTTTACCTTTTGTCTTTTGTCTTTTGTCTTTCTCCTTCCTTTACCATACTTTGTATCATTCTAACATCGCCTATCGCATATTATACATAGGACATTTTTTTTTGCCTTGGGGTTCCATAAGTCCCTGTTAATCAATAAGTCCCCTTTAGGGGATTTAGGGGTGAAAAACGAAAGCGGTACTTATGAGACAGCCTCTTCCCTAAGTTTTTGTTAATCAATAAGTCCCCGTTAGGGGTCCCGATAGCTATCGGGATAGGGGTGAACATTTCTTTTATTTTATCCTTTTCATGATAGTGCTCCATGTATCCGTAATTAAAAAACTCTCTTCAATGTACCCGATCATTTTCTCAAATCTTTTCATCGGGACAGCGAAAGTCATAACATCTTCAGGGACACACTTCCTGGCCGATGGATCGAACATCCCGATGATTGCCCTCTGACGCTCCGATTTACTTTCAAGGTACGGATAGTGAATTATTGAACCACACCCCGCGCCAAATGGGGTGAAAGTGCCATTTGGATCACTCTGGTCGAAGTTAGCAAGGGTAAAAAGTCCTGACAGGATATCAGGTCGGGCGAAGAAGATCACCACATCCGGATTGTCTCTCTCTTCCAGTTTATCCCATCTTTTGAAGACGATATTCCCTCCCTTTCCGGGAAGTGTTTGCTGATTCTTCATGAACTCTTTAACAAGTTCGGGTGAGCGCAGGTATCTTTCCCCTTCAATCTTCTCATTTCCGCACGACAGGAAATATTCAAATCCCGGTCTCATCTTTTCAGAATACCCGAGATATCTCCTTGCACCTCCGCACTTTATCCTTTCATCATCATAAACCAGCGACTTGCCATTCCTCACTTTTATGAGCTCGCATATCAGGCAACTGTGCCCTTTTGCTTTTTCTGCCCATTCAGCTCCACCGTCACCTTCAGTGTAATAAAATGCGATTGGAAGTTCAGCATTCCCGAAATACTTTTTCCAAAGGTCAATAAAAGTTTCTTTTAGTTTGATTTTCATTTCATTCCAAATATAAGGGGGAAAAGGAATATCACGATCATTATCCATGCCAGATAAACCGGAATGAATTTTGCCACAGACATCTCCACAATTTCAAAATTTCCTTTTTTGAAATTGATCCTGAACAGATCGATCATTATTATGATGAGGTTCACAAGGATAAGAATGTTTGATACAAGAATTGCCAGCCTGTTTGGGGTCACGCCAAATTCGCCCAGACGGTAAAAAATTGCAGACAGGGCAATCAGGTCGATAATTATCGTCACGATGGATAACAAGAACAAGACCAGTTGATTGAACTTCTGATTCTTTACAACAGAAGTTTCAGAAACTGAGAATACAATAATCCCCATAACGCCGATCAACATAATATTGAATATCATTAGAAAATTGCGGTCATTGTAGGGATCCTTTCCTGAGACTGCCATAGCAACAAGATAGACCAACAATGTAACAAGAACCAGAGGACTGAAAATAGCAGCAATCAGCGGTGCAATTTTGTTAGTCAGGGTTGTAAAATTCCTGATTATAAATACCCCGACAACAGGAGCAGCAACTGCACCTCCAACCACAATATTATTTGTATAAAACTTTTGAATGTTGATACCAATCGCATGAAACAGCCCGACTGTCATGACTGTCAAAATCCCACCTGCAATTGCGATAATTGCATAGATTATTGCCAGGTCGCCGTTAAATCTTATGAAATCAATTCGTTTACTTCTGCTTTTAATGTCAAAACCGGAATAAACAATTCCGTATATACACCACATTAAAAGCGGAAGATGAATATACGCGAGATTGACAGAAGCGCTTTTGTCAACGGGTAAAAGGTTAATGTATAACAGCGGAATTAAAAAGGCAACGGCGGTCAAAAATAATCTCCTCTGGCTTTCAATTTTGTTGATCCAGAGTGTGAAAAGAGTTAAACCAAAAAAGACAATGATTGCAGTATTCTTCTCATAAAATTTGGATGCCTGTAAATTAATCTGAAAGAGGTCCGGAAGTTTGATAAGGAACACAGTGATCAGGCACACAATGATCATAGTGGCTATCTCTGGAATGGCTGGCAGTCTAATCCTTTCACCGGTTCTGGTGTATTCGAGTCTTGCTTTCCAGAATTTTGCCATTTCTGTATCTTTTATAGCAGGATAAGCTGTCTCAAAATCAGATTCAAAAGCTTTCTGGTTTTCCCGGAACAACTTTTCAAGTATTTCAGGATTATTGATGTTTGATTTAATTTCTTCTATCATGGGGTATATTAAAAAGGAAAATTAAAACTTCGGAACGACATACACAAAGTTATAATTTGGGGGGACTTAAATCAAGATATTAATTTGAATTAAAAACACTAAAACCCTAAGGTTCCTCACCTATAAAATGCTATATGAACTGCAAAAATAATAACGCTGAAAAAACTAAAAGCCACCTTATAGATGCAAAGAAATTAAGAACTTACACAGAGTCTCCACTAAGTAATCATAACTCCCAGAGCTTAAACCTAACCTCTTAATTGACCTCTATGGACTCTTTAGTGGCCTTGTGGGTGGAAAAACAAAGCCAAATTATTCATAATACTCGCTTCATTAGCAGGGTTTTAGCCCCTCCCACTCCGGGGGAGGGGTTGGGGAGAGGTGGCTTTCACATGAGGGAGGGATTGGGGAGTGGCCTGACAAAGCCAGGGATTGCTCCCTCACTCCGTTCGGTCGCGATCCCCGGTGGGGAGCTTCAAAGCCAAAATAAAACTTACAGGGGATTAACTGCGTTGATCCCCGTTTCATTATTCTCCTTTTTATGTCTATTGAATTGTCTAAAAGATCTAACTATGGTTTTAGAACCCCCTTTAGGGGGCAGGGGGTGAAAAAACATGGAGGGAGCTTCAAAGCAGGAATAAAACCTAGAGGGGGATTAACTGCGTTGATCCCCTGGGGGTGGGGAGCTTCAAAGCCAAAATATTCCCTTGCTCGTTTCACTCGCAGGGTCTTTTTATTTTCAGGTGGCCTCGCTCATGCAAGCATGGCTCGGCCTTCTGAAAATAAAAATCCCCCAACTTCGTTGAGGGAATATTTTGGCTTTGGCGGAGAGAGGGGGATTCGAACCCCCGGTTCCCTTTTGAGGAACACACGCTTTCCAGGCGTGCCAGTTAAACCACTCCTGCATCTCTCCAGAAGTCTGTAAACAGTTGCTTTAAACGGCGGCGAAAATACTAAAAAATTTTGAAACAACCCGCAATCCGCAACCCGCAACCAGGAACCAGAACCAGGAACCAGCAACCAGCCGGATTTAGCTAATCTCCCCTGCCATCGACTTCCCCAGACATTTTATCACCTCTTCCCTCGATGAGCAGATCCCAAGCAAATGCATCAGCTTTGTTATTGATGCTTCAGAAGTGATGTCTTTTCCGCTCACAACTCCCGCTGCCAGCATCTCACGGCTCGTTTCATAAAGGCCCATCTCAACACTGCCCCCATGACACTGGGTGACATTGAATATAATGCCCCCATTGTTTATGAATGTCTTAAGATCCTCAATGAACCATGGATAGGTTGGGGCATTTCCCGAACCGAAGGTTTCAATTATCAGTCCTTTAAGATCTTTTGTGTTGATCACAGCCTGCACAAAATTACGGCTGATACCCGGGAACAACTTCAGGATTGCAACATTGGTGTTAAAGTTTTTGTGCACTTTAAGAGATCTGTCAGGATTGGAATATCTTATAAAACTATAGTTAAACTTAAGATGCAGGCCTACTTCGGCAAGAGGAGGATAGTTGGGTGAGTTAAAAGCATCAAAATGCTCGGCGCTGAACTTGGTGGTCCGGTTACCACGTGTGAGCTCATTGTCAAAATAGATGCAAACCTCCGGTACCAGCGCCAATCCATTCTCTTTTGCGGCAGCTATGTCGATTGCTGTTATAAGATTTTCCCTTCCGTCGGTGCGGAGAAGTCCTATTGGGAGTTGCGACCCTGTAAGAATTACCGGCTTTCTGAGATTCTCCAGCATGAAACTAAGTGCTGAGGCTGTATAAGCCATGGTATCAGTTCCGTGCAGGACTACGAATCCATCAAAATTGTCATAATTTTCTTCTATGGTCTCGGCCATCTTTACCCAGACCGAAGGATCGATGTTGGATGAGTCCTTTACGGGATCGAAAGAGACTGACTGAAGATCATACCCAAATTTCCCCAACTCGGGAACATGATCTGTAATATGTTTGAAATCAATAGGTACCAGGGAACCTGTAACAGGATCATGGACCATACCGATCGTTCCACCGGTATAAATTATAAGTATCGATGTTTCCGCCTTGTTTTTCATAAATGCCTGTCATAGACCGAAAAGCTCAACAGAGTTGGAATACGTTATTGAAGCGATCTCTTCCTTGTCTGACCCGAATATTTCGGCAAGTCTATTGTTAATTACGCAAAGATAAGAACTTTCGTTTCTTTTACCACGGTATGGTACAGGAGGAAGGTAAGGTGAATCGGTTTCCAGAATTAAATTTCCGGGACCGGTCTCTTTCACAACTTTATCAAGTCCGGAATTTTTATATGTCACGATGCCGCCGATCCCGAGCTTAAATCCCATTTTTATTGCTTTGTCTGCATCTGCCTGAGTGCCTGTAAATGCATGAAAAACGCCTTTAATCCTGGTTCCTTTAAATTCATCAAGGGCTTCAAATACTTCAGAAAAAGAATTCCGGGAATGGATCACAACTGGAAGATCCGACTCTACTGCAAAGGCGACTTGCCTTTTAAATGCTGTAATCTGTTCATTCAGAAAGGTTTTATCCCAGTAAAGGTCAATCCCTATTTCCCCGACAGCATAAAATTTATGTCTGTCTGAAAGCTCCCTGAGCTTATCAAGCTGCAAAAGATAATCTCCTTTAACTGACGTTGGATGAAGCCCTATCATCGGAAGACAAGTCCCGGGAAACTTCTCTTCAACAGATAACATCTGCTCAACCGAATCCAGATCAATATTTGGCATCAGGAGCCTCACCACACCGCTCTGAACGGCTCTGTTTACAACTTCATCCCTGTCGCTGTCAAATTCCGGAAGATAAAGATGTGTATGTGTATCAATAAGCTGCATTAAACAACACCCTGTGCTATCATGGCACTTGCCACCTTTACGAACCCGCCGATATTAGCGCCGTCGACATAGTTTATAAATCCGTCTTCCTTTTTACCATATTTCACACAGGTAGCATGGATGTTTTTCATGATAACGTGGAGCCTTTCATCAACTTCTTCACGTGACCAGGGCAGCCTCATGGAGTTTTGGGTCATCTCTAGTCCCGAGGTTGCCACTCCACCTGCATTTGCTGCTTTGCCCGGACCAAAGAGGATCTTTGCTTTCAGAAATACCTCAACAGCTTCCGGCGTGGAAGGCATGTTAGCGCCTTCGGCAACACAGATGCATCCGTTTTTCACAAGTAATGCAGCTTCTTCAGCGTTTATCTCGTTTTGAGTGGCGTTGGGCATTGCAATGTCACACTTTATTATCCAGGGTCGTTTATCTTCAAAGTATTCAACGCCATATTTTGCAGCATAATCTTTAATTCTGCCTCTTCTTACATTTTTAAGCTCCATTATATAATTCAGCTTTTCAGAGTCGATGCCATTCGGATCATAGATAAATCCGTTCGAGTCTGAAGAGGTAACAACTTTGCCACCAAGTTCAGTGACTTTTTCTGTTGCATATTGGGCCACATTGCCGGAGCCTGAGATACAAATGGTTTTCCCCTTAAACGACTCACCGCGGGTTGCAAGCATTTCCTGGGCAAAATAGGAAACACCGTAACCTGTCGCCTCAGGACGTATAAGCGAACCTCCCCATTCTATGCCTTTCCCGGTGAGGACTCCGGTAAACTCATTTTTCAGCCTTTTATATTGTCCGAAGAGGTAACCAATTTCGCGTCCGCCGACTCCGATATCACCTGCCGGGACGTCAGTGTCGGGTCCGATGTGACGGAAGAGCTCGCTCATTAAGCTCTGGCAGAACCTCATGACTTCATTATCGGACTTCCCCTTGGGATCAAAATCGGAGCCACCTTTACCACCGCCCATCGGGAGGGTTGTCAGACTATTTTTAAATACCTGTTCGAATGCAAGAAATTTAAGGATTCCGAGGTTCACTGTGGGATGGAACCTTAAGCCGCCCTTGTATGGTCCTATGGCACTGTTCATCCCTATCCTGAAGCCGCGGTTTATCTGGACTTCACCCTCATCGTCGAGCCAGGGAACCCTGAAAATAATTGTTCTTTCGGGTTCAGCCAATCTCTCAAGGATTTTAGCATGTTTGTACTTGGGATTTTCTTCGATAAAGGGGATAAGAGATTCTGCAACCTCCTGAACCGCCTGATGAAATTCAAATTCACCCGGGTTTTTGGCTATTATCATAGCCATGAATTGTTGTACTTTTGGATCCATCAATTTAGAATTTGTAGAATTTTGAGGTTTAAAATTAGAAATTTCAAGATAAAATAGCCTGTTTGATGATAATTATATTTATATGGAGATAAAAGTAATTTCAGTCTCACCGGCTCTTTCCTGCTCCCCAGGAGGATACTAAAAGTGGGGCTATTTAAAAAGTCTAAATCCATTAACCGCAAAGATCGCGAAGGATTTACGCAAAGGTCGCAAAGAGCTAATTATTAACGTTTTAACTTTGCGAACTTTGCGCTTCTTAGCGTCCTTTGCGGTTAAAAAGGGCTTTTTCAACAACCCCGATTAAGGGGGAGAGGCCTAAGTCCCTGATAGATTTAGGGGGTGAGGTAGCCTCAACCCGGCCTATACAGATTCCCCGGATAGCACTTTACCATTCCCTTGAATTCCATCTGCAAAAGCAGCGATGAAAGCTTGCTGACTGGTATCTCAAGAGTCCGGCAGATCGAGTCGATAGGTAACTCGCCTTCCTTCATGATCAATTCATATATCTTCTGTTCGGTTTCAGTAAGCTCGGAAAAAAGAGTCCTTTGAACCGGCGGTTTTAGTTTTTCAGGTTTCCAGCTCAGGAAGTATTCTATATCTTCAGCCGACTCAACCAATGCAGCCTTATTATTCTTTATCAGGTTATTGCATCCGGCGGACCATTGATCTTCCGGTCTTCCCGGAACAGCAAAAACATCCCGGTTATAAGAATTTGCCATATCCGAAGTTATGAGGGCCCCACCCTTTATTCCAGACTCAACTACCAGAGTGGCATCCGACATGCCTGCAATGATCCTGTTTCTTTTAAGAAAATTATTTCGTTCAGGTAGCGTGTCAGACATGAAATCTGTCAACAGACCTCCCCTGGCAAGCATTGAGTTGGCTATCGATCTGTGGATCGACGGATATGTCGTTTTAAATCCATGACCAAATACCCCGATTGTGGGAAGATTACTTGCCAGGGCTGCTTTATGCGCCGAAATATCAATTCCATAAGCTAACCCACTCACGATAATAAGGTCAGGATGCCCGATTGAAAGAGCTCCTATTATTTTTTCACATAATTCCCTTCCTCTTGAAGTGGCATTACGTGTACCAACGACACTTAATATTTTCTGACTGTTAAGATCACAATTTCCTTTAAAATAGAAGACTACCGGCGAATCGTCACATTGTCTTAATCTGAAGGGATAATCATTATCTAGATAAAAGAATGTCCTGATATTATGTTTTATAACATACTCCGCCTCCTTCTCGGCAGTTACGAGGTAGGATTTTTCACAAATGGACTTTGCGAGGCCTGACCCTATCCCTGGTATTTTGATAAGATTCTGGTAGGGTTCCTTAAAGATGGATTCGACGCTGCCGAAATAGGAAACAAGTTTCCTTGCATTGATATCCCCGATGTGTGGTATCAAACCCAAAGCAATTTTATGCTTCAGTGAAATTTCTGACGACATAGCACGAAAAGTTGAGACATTGTAAAGATACAAAAAACCCTGTATCCAATGTCAGCAAAAATCAGTTTTATCAGACTGACTCAATTTTAGCCCCCCTCCGTGGGGTTGGGGGGGTGCACTGGTTATGCAGTCCTCATTGAGGTGACTCAGAATTAGCCCCCCCTCCGGGGGGTTGGGGGGTGCCATTGGTTATGCAGTCCCGATTGAGGTGACTCAGAATTAGCCCCTCTCCGGGGGGTTGGGGGCGGAAACTTCGTATCTGATAATTCTAATCATTGTATCCATCATTGCAATCTGAATCAACCCCCTAAATCCCCCATATGGGGGACTTTCAAAACCGTTTTTTCTTTTTAAGCCCCCCATTTGGGGGGTTGGGGGGTTGACTTCCCTCTCCGGGGAGTTGGGGGGCACTGGTTATCAAGCCCCCGTTGTGGTGACTCAGATTTAAGCCCCCTTTAGGGGGTTGGGGGTGAAAAAAATGGAAGGGACAATTCCTATAGTAAAAAAAGAGGCTGACCTTTGAGACAGCCTCACTTGGGGGGTGTCTTTTCCGAAGGGCAGAGCTAAATTACCCCCATATCCAGCATCGAAGTTGCTACCTTCAGAAAACCAGCAATATTTGCACCCCTTACATAGTCAACAGTCCCATCGGCTCGTTTACCGTTCTTGACACATTGTTCATGAATGTTCCGCATTATCTCATGCAGACGTCCATCAACTTCCAGGCTGTTCCACCTGAGTTTCATCGAGTTCTGTGTCATTTCCAGACCCGATGTGGCAACGCCACCGGCATTTACGGCTTTTCCGGGCGCAAATAATATGTTGTTCTTATTAAATTCTTCAACAGCCTCAGGTGTGCAGCCCATATTTGATATTTCAGCAACAAGCTTAACTCCGTTGAGAATAAGTGTTCTTGCATCTTCACCATTTAGCTCATTCTGTGTTGCGCAGGGCAGCGCAATGTCAACCTTTACTTCCCATGGACGTTTCCCTTCATGGAATTCAACATCTTCAAATACATAGGAATATGGTTTAACTATATCCTGGTTGGATGCCCTCAGTTCGAGCATATACTCGATCTTTTTCCCTGAGATGCCTTCGGGATCATAAACATATCCGTCAGGACCTGAAATGGTTACAACTTTCCCGCCAAGTTCTGTTGCTTTCAGTGCAGCTCCCCATGCAACGTTACCAAATCCTGAAATTGAAATCGTTTTTCCCTTGAGAGTGTCATTCCGGGTTGCAAGCATTTCCTGTGCAAAATATATCCCTCCGAAGCCGGTTGCTTCAGGTCTGACCAGGGAACCGCCCCAATTGATGCCCTTGCCTGTCAGAACACCGGTATGATCACCTTTAAGTCTCTTATACATACCGTACAGGTATCCTATTTCGCGGCCTCCAACTCCGATATCTCCGGCAGGTACGTCGGTCTCGGGACCAATGTATTTCCAAAGTTCAAGCATAAATGCCTGGCAGAACCTCATAACTTCAGCATTTGATTTTCCCTTTGGATCAAAATCTGAACCGCCTTTGCCACCACCCATAGGCAGGGTCGTAAGTGCGTTCTTGAAAATCTGTTCAAAACCGAGGAACTTAAGAATTGAAAGGTTGACACTGGGGTGGAAACGCAATCCACCCTTGTAGGGGCCGATAGCGTTATTGAACTGGATCCTGTAGCCCAGATTGACTTTTACATTGCCTTCATCATCAACCCATGGAACTTTGAAGGTTATAACACGGTCGGGTTCAACGATCCGTTCAATAATATTGGCTGATTCAAACTGAGGATTTTCATTGTAAACCTCTTCTATTGATTCCAGTACTTCTCTTACTGCCTGTAAATACTCAACCTCTCCGGGATGTTTCTTTTCGAGGTTGTTCAGAATTTTATCTACATTCATTTTAAAAAATATTTATAATTAGTATTTATTTAATATGGTTTTATCATTCTGTTACTTCACTTCCACTGCCATTAGTGCTCTCTTCTTATTGCTCACCCCTTAATCTCCAAATGAGGACTTTTAAATTTCACTCTGGTTTTATAACCCCCTTTAGGGGGAAGGGGGTAAAAAACACTTTAAAAATTCACACTGGTCTCATTACCCCCTTTAGGGGGAAGGGGGTAAAAAACAATTCACCCTGACCTCATAACCCCCTTTAGGGGGAAGGGGGTGAAAACAACCCTGTTTTTATAACCCCCTTTAGGGGGAAGGGGGTAAAATAGTTAAATGAGATTCCAAAGTTGATTTCTACTTTACTCATTAAAAATGACTTAACTCATATTTACATATCATTTGTTCCTGCCTTCTGGAGTAAATGATTTCAGCGACCTGATTACTTTATTCTTTTCCTCCCTGTTCATTGCGCTTATGTAAATGGGAGGATACTTAGCTTTTCCCTCACCAAGTTGCTGATAGAGAATTATGCTCTGGTTAAGCCCGAAGAACTTCTTTTCAAGTGTAAAACCGGAAAAAGTCTGCTTGTTGATCTCAACTGAGTTCTTTTTTCCTCCTGTTATTCCTGCAAAGAAATATCTGAATACAAGATTGTTGCCGTCATCCGAATAATAAACGTACTGGTAATTCAGGATCATCGGAATAAACACTATTATGATATAACAGGCAGTTATAATGACGGTCCAGAAAGTTTCATCCATTCCGAGCAAGGGGAATTTTATCACCCTTGCGGCATATGCAAGGAGCAGGTATCCCAGAAAAATTACAGTAGCTGCAAAAAGCTTGATCCTGAAGCCGATTATTGATTTACTGTTATCGAAGGTCATGGTGGTTGCTTTTTGTAAAATTAAACTTAGATTTCAGATAAACATTGTTTCCGGGGTGAAAAGAGTGGTGATTTTCAATATTCAAATAATATGTTTAAAAACATATGTAAAAAATGCACCGGAAATCTTTGAGGGCTAAAGCCCGGATCATATTAGATGGCCTTCGGAGTTGTTGAAAAAGTCATTTTTAACCGCGAAGCACGCTAAGAAGGCGCAAAGAACGCAAAGCTATAACACATAAATTCAACTCTTTGCGTGCCGATAGCTATCGGCATTTGCGTAAAATCTTTGCGGCCTCTGCGGTTAATGGATTTTGATTTTTCCAACACCCCCTTTAGGATTTAGATCAAGATCAAATAAAACCCATAACTCCGATGAGCTATGTAAAACTTTTGATGGCGTGTATTTTAGCCCCCTTTAGGGGGATGGGGGTAAAAAAAATGTAAGGGCAATCCCTATCGTAAAAAAAGAGGCTGACCTTTTGCTACAACCTCATTCCAGGCGCTTTGATTTGAAGAACTCTCGGATAACTTCCCCACATTCCTTTGCCATGACACCTGATTTTACACTTGTTTTTGGATGAAGCAAGTTACCCTTTACTAGTTTGTATCCTTTTTGCTCATCACTTGCCCCGTAAATGAGCTTCCCGGCCTGGCTCCATCCGATAGCTCCGGCACACATTGCACACGGTTCAAGAGTAACATAAATTGAACAATCGGTAAGATATTTTCCTCCAAGCCAGTTTGCAGCGGCAGTAATGGCCTGCATCTCGGCATGTGCTGTCGGATCTTTAAGTGTTTCTGTAAGGTTATGAGCTCTTGCAACTATAATGTCATTACAAACCACAACAGCACCGACCGGAATCTCCTGCTTATCAAATGCTTTCCTGGCTTCGGCAAGAGCAGCCAGCATAAAAGTTTCATCTCTGTTTCCGGTCATAATATTGTGGATTATTTTTTAAAATTATAAAGAAAAACTGATTTTACGAAAGGCCACCTTTGCGATTTAAAATGCGTGTTGCATAGGAATTAATCTTGTGGATATTAATGGATTTAGAACCCCCTGTACAGGGGTACCGAGCGTTACCCAAAATCCCGCCAGTGGCGGGCATTGTTAGCGAAGCTGGAGCCCGCCTGCAGGGGAGGTATGTGGTGGGGGCAGGGGGTAAACTATCCCCAGGGGGTAAACAACACAGAGGGGCCAATCCATAATTTTCTTACTTTTGTGAAACTCAAAACTGAAAATATGTACAGGACAAATACATGCGGAGAACTTACTCTTGCTTCGCAGGGGAAAGAAGTCACTCTGTGCGGATGGGTACAGAAATCAAGGGACCTTGGTGGAATGACATTCGTTGATCTCCGCGACCGTTACGGGATAACTCAGCTTGTTTTCAACATGGAATCAAATGGTGAATTGTGTGAGAAAGCAAGAAAACTCGGACGCGAATTTGTGATCCAGGTAAAGGGAAAGGTAAGGGAACGCAGTAACAAAAACCCAAAAATGCCTACGGGTGAAATAGAATTAGAAGTTTCTGATATTAATATACTTAACCGGAGCGACATTCCACCCTTTACAATTGAAGAAGATACCGACGGGGGAGAAGAGCTGCGTATGAAATACCGATATCTTGACCTCCGGAGAAGCAGTGTCAAAAACAATATCATACTCAGGCATAAGGTCGCCCAGGAAGTAAGGAAATACATGGATTCCATAGGTTTTGTTGAAGTTGAAACGCCGGTGCTTATAAAATCAACTCCTGAGGGAGCCCGTGACTTTGTCGTTCCTTCAAGGATGCAGCCAGGCACCTTTTATGCTCTACCGCAATCGCCCCAGACGCTTAAGCAGCTTCTTATGGTTGCGGGCTTCGACAGGTATTTCCAGATTGTTAAGTGCTTCCGGGATGAAGACCTGAGAGCCGACCGTCAGCCTGAATTCTCACAAATCGACTGTGAGATGTCGTTTGTTGAAAGAGATGATATCCTGGAAACTTTTGAAAGCCTGGCAAAGTACCTTTTTAAGCAGGTAAGGGGAATTGAATTTTCAGAAAAATTCCCCAGGCTTCCATATAAGGACGCAATGGAAATTTACGGCAACGACAAACCTGATCTCCGCTTCGGGATGAAGATAACTGATCTTACCGGTGTTGTAAAAGGCAAAGGTTTTCCTGTATTTGACAATTCGGAATATATCGGCGGGATATGCGCGGAAGGATGTTCAGAGTACTCAAGAAAACAACTCGACGAACTTACCGAATTTGTCAAAAAGCCTCAGATCGGAGCAAAAGGCCTTGTTTACCTTAAATATGGTCCTGATGGAACTTTAAAATCTTCAGCAGACAAGTTTTACTCTCCCGAAGATCTTAAAAGATGGATCACCGCCATAAATGCCAATCCCGGAGACCTGATCCTGATACTTGCAGGAGATCACAAAAAGTCTCTGACAGCTCTTTCTGAGCTTCGTCTTGAAATGGGAAACAGGCTGGGCTTGAGAAAGAAAGATGTTTTTGTACCGCTGTGGGTTGTAGACTTCCCTCTACTTGAATGGGATAATGAAACCAGCAGGTTTTATGCCATGCATCATCCTTTCACATCTCCAAATCCGGAAGATTTAAAGCTCATGGAAACTGACCCGGGCAACGTAAGGGCCAATGCGTATGATCTTGTAATAAATGGGGTGGAGATCGGCGGTGGTTCAATAAGGATCCATGACGCCGCAGTTCAGAAACTGATGTTCAAAGTGCTGGGATTTAGTGATGCAGAGGCAAATGAGCAGTTTGGATTCCTGTTAAATGCATTCAGGTTCGGCGCTCCTCCTCATGGTGGCATTGCCTTTGGATTTGACCGCTGGGTGGCAATGTTCGGAGGGCAGGATTCAATCCGTGATTTTATAGCATTCCCCAAAAACAACTCGGGACGTGATGTTATGCTCGATACGCCTTCCGAAATATCGGTTCAGCAACTTGAAGAACTCAGGTTGATAATTAAGAAAGAAAAATAAGTGAAACCCTATCTGGTACTTTTCCCTTTTATCAGATTGATAAGGATCACCCCATTTGCTCCCCTTGAACCATAAATTGAAGCAGCTGAGCCTTTAAGGACCTGGATTGATTTAACCATTACCGGCTGAATATCATCGACTGTCTCTACAGGCACACCATCAACAACGAACAGAGGCTCCGTGCTGAGCATAAGTGATGATGCTCCCTGTATCCTTATGCTGCTTCCTGAAACCTGGACACCTGGAACTGCTCCACCCTTAAGCACGTCATAAATTGAATGGTACGAAGAGTATTTCGATTCGGTTACATCTATCTGGCCGACAGAATTTGTAAGGTCTTTTTTCCTGACGGTGGCGTACCCGACATTTACAGGCTCATCACCGGGTGAAAGAACTTCACCGTTTAGCTGGTCGGGAACGGAACCTGTAAAAGTGAAATTAATTCTTGTCCTGGCGTTTACGGGCTCCTCTACGATTCCGTTGGTCAGTGTGAATATTCCGATCTTATTCACGTCAGACTTAACCTTTATCTTGTAAAATCCTTTGTTGTCAGTAAATTTTGAGGTCTTCTCATCATCAATCATTATAATCGCATTGGCAATTGGCCTTTGAGTTCCATCAACAACAAATCCGCTTATTGTTATCTTTTTATTGTTCTTTTTATTACCCTTCTGAGCCTGGGTGGCGGTGATGGTAATAGCGGAGAACAGGAGAAGGAAGATTATTTTAGTTTTCATATTCATGTGTTTAATTAATTCTGCAAGTTAGAGGAAGTTGTGATATAAAACAATTAAAATCCATAGTGACTTGTTTCCCGGTTCTGGGTTTCCCTCCTTCCCCCATCTGGGGGAAGGTCGGGAAGGGGGTTTCTAACCAATCGGGGAAGGTCGGGTAGGGGTTAGCAGGGGGTCTTCTAACAAATGGGGAAGGCTGGGAAGGGGGTTTTTAACCGCAAAGGTCTCGAAGTTGTCGCAAAGTTCGCAAAGTTAAGTTATTTATTTACATTTCTTTGTGATCTTTGGTTTAGAATCTTAGCGGCCTTTGCGGTTAATGGATCTGACATTTTAGACAGCCCGCAAATTTGTTAAGTGATAATCTTCCCGATTAACGTCGCCGAAGTGCACCTCTCAACCAATACATTAACATATTCCCCCCTTTTAGAATTACCGGAAGGGAAAACCACCACCTTATTATATGAAGTGCGGCCTGATAAATAATCCATGGATCTTTTTGAATGATCCTCAACCAGCACCTCGAATGTTTTACCCAGATCATGCTTCTTTGACCTGGTTGAAAGTTTATTCTGCAACGCAATTATTTCATTCAGACGCCTGGTTTTCACCTCCTCAGGAACATCATCCTTATATCTTCTTGCTGCCCTGGTTCCCGGCCGTTCGCTATATTTAAACATGTACGCAAAATCATACTCCGCCCATTCCATTAATGAAAGTGTTTCCTGGTGATCTTCTTCAGTTTCGGTGCAGAAACCGGCGATCATATCGGTCGACACAGCACATCCCGGAAGTATTTTGCGAATAGCATTTATCCGGTCCATATACCATTCACGGTTATATTCACGGTTCATCAGTTTAAGGATCCTGGAGCTTCCGCTCTGGGCAGGTAAGTGGATATGTTTGCAGATATTCTCATATTTCGACATCGTATGAAGAAGCTCGTCTGAAATATCCTTTGGATGCGATGTTGAAAACCTGATTCTGAGATGCGGATCTATCAAAGCTGCTTTCTCCAGAAGCTCGGGAAAGCTTGTCTTTATGCCGTCGTTCCCCCAGTTGTACGAATCCACATTCTGTCCAAGAAGGGTTACTTCCCTGTAACCCATATCCCGGAGCTCTATTACTTCAGAAAGAATTGATCCGGGATCCCGGCTTCTCTCGGCGCCACGCACATAAGGCACTACACAATATGCGCACATATTATTGCACCCCCTCATAATTGAAACGAAAGACGTAACCCCGTTTTTGTCCATCCTTACGGGAGAGATATCAGCATAGGTTTCTTCACGCGAAAGAAGTACATTAACGGCTTTATGTCCCGAGTCAGCTTCGGCTATAAGTGAAGGAAGCTCGCGGTATGCATCGGGTCCGACAACGATATCAACAAGATGTTCTTTTTCAATAACATTTTCTTTCAGTCTTTCCGCCATGCATCCCGTAAGTCCGATAAGCAGACCTTTGTTTTTCTTTTTAAGGTGACTTAAGGCTTTCAGCCGGCCCCAAATCCTCTGCTCCGCATTTTCGCGGATTGAGCAGGTATTGATAAGGATTAGTCCCGCTTCATTTATATCCGTTGTATGTTCATACCCCTGTTTTGCAAGTATTGAAACAACAACCTCACTGTCAGCAACATTCATCTGACAACCATATGTTTCGATGTATACTTTTCTGGTCATAATTAACTATTCAAGCCTGATTGACGCGGTTACCATTTATGCCTTTGTGCCTTTGTGCCGTTGAGCCTTTGTGCGGTTGAGCCTTTGAGCCTTTGAGCCGTTGAGCCTTTGTGCCGTTGAGGCTATAATTTGCACAAAAGTAGCTACAATGCACGACGTATTAAAGAATTATTTAATTTTGCACCTGAATATTTAAAACCCAGCCATATGTCAGGTCACAGTAAATGGTCAACAATTAAGCGGAAGAAAGGTGCTATCGACGCTAAAAGAGGGAAGATCTTTACTAAAATCATTAAGGAAATAATTATTGCGGCAAAGGAAGGCGGTGGCGACGCGGAATCAAATGCACGCCTCAGGCTGGCGGTACAAAATGCCAAGGGTGCCAATATGCCTAAGGATAACATTGAAAGAGCAATAAAAAAAGCTGTTGGGTCTGACGCTGCAAGTTATATCGAGACGACTTTTGAAGGATATGGTCCTTGCGGGATTGCCGTCTTTGCAGAGTGCCTTACTGACAATAATAACAGAACAGTGGCCTCTATAAGGTCTTCTTTCAATAAACATGGCGGGAAGCTTGGAACGAACGGGTCGTTAAGCTCGCTCTTTGAGAGAAAAGGTGTATTTACTTTGACAAATGAGGGTTTTTCTCCTGAAGAAATTGAACTTGAACTTATTGATGCCGGTGCTGAGGACTTTGAAGTTTACGAGGATTCAATTACTGTGACCTGTGCCAAAGAGGATTTTGGGAGTGTCAACAGGAAGCTGAATGAACTTGGTATTGAACCGGAAGAAGCAATTCTTAAAAGAGTACCGAAAACCACAAAAACTCTTGACCTTGATTGCGCCAGGAAGGTTTTGAGGTTCGTTGAGAGTCTTGAAGACGATGATGACATTCAGCATGTATATCATAATCTTGAGATTACTGATGAACAGGCAGAAGAGCTTGATTAATGTTATTCTGATGTTAAAAAGGATCGTTCTTACCCTATTTCTTGTTGCATTCTCCCTTAGTATCTGCCTGGCTCAGGATAAGAATACTACAGCCGGTCTGATGCACAGGAATGAAGATGGGATTCACCGTCTCGGTGAGCTCAATATTTACCAGGATCCGGGGCTCGATACCCTGATCAACAGGTATATTCTTTATAATATGAGGTTAAATGGTCTGGAGGGATTCAGAATACAGATATATAACAGTTCAAATAAAAATGCAAGGGAAGAGTCGGGGAAGAAAAGGGCGGAGTTTATGAATAATTTTCCTGATATTAAATCATATGCTTCTTTCGAGCGGCCGGGTTACTATAAAATAAGAGTTGGTGATTACCGCTCGAAAACAGAAGGCACAAAAGACCTCCTTTTGATCCGCAGGGTATTTCCGGATGCATATCTGGTACCCGATGTAATTGACTTTCCGGATCTGAATTAAAAAAAGCTATGAGCGAAAATATTAAACATGAATGCGGCATCGCGATGTTAAGATTGCGGAAGCCGATGCAATACTATTTTGAAAAATACGGTACATGGGACTGGGGCCTGCAGAAGATGTACCTTATGATGGAAAAGCAGCATAACAGAGGACAGGATGGTGCAGGTATTGCAGGCATAAAACTGAATGTTGACCCGGGGAACAGATATATTTTCCGTCAACGGTCAAATAAGGCAAATCCGATTAAGGAGATCTTCGGGTATATCTATGAAGACATCAACAAGCTGAAAACTACCCGCAGTGAGGACTTCGATGATCCTGAATATATAAAGTCGTATGTACCTTTTGTGTGCGATATTTACCTTGGCCATCTGCGGTACGGTACATATGGCCACTATAACATCGACCATGTGCACCCTGTCAGCCGCGAAAATAACTGGAAGTCAAAAAACCTCGTCATGGCAGGTAATTTTAACCTGACAAATGTGGATGAGATCTTCAGAAACCTTGTTGAACTCGGCCAGACACCTGTTGATTTTTCAGATACTGTAACCATCCTTGAAAATGTCGGACACCGGCTCGATGAAGAAAATGAGAGACTCTTCAGGATATTCAAGAATCAGGGTTATCTTAAAAAGGATATTACTCCTCTTATCGAAAGAGATCTTGATGTTGCATCTGTCCTGAGAAAGGCAAGCCGGAACTGGGATGGAGGATATGCCATGGCTGGGATGGTTGGCCATGGCGATGGATTTGTAATGAGAGATCCTGCAGGTATTCGTCCTGCTTGTTATTATATTGATGAAGAGGTTGTTGTGGTTGCATCTGAACGCCCTGTAATTCAGACGATCTTTAACGTCCGCACCGATAATGTTAAGGAGCTGCCGCCTGCAAGTGCACTGATAATCAAGGCATCGGGAGAAGTTAAAGTAGAGATGATCAGGGAAGAGACAGAGCACCGTAAATGCTCTTTTGAAAGGATATATTTTTCGCGCGGTACTGATAAAACAATTTACAGGGAACGCAAAAAATTGGGAGAGCTGCTTACCCACCCTGTTTTAAAAGCAGTGGACTATGACATCGAGAATACAGTGTTCTCCTATATCCCTAACACCGCCGAAAGTGCATTTTACGGACTTGTAAAAGGGGTTGAGGACTATATTAACCAGTCCAAAATGGAAACCATAATCGGGAGACGGAAGACCCTTACACGCGATGAACTTGAAAAAATTATTAGCCAGCGACCGCGCGTTGAGAAGATCGCAGTTAAGGACGTCAAACTGAGAACTTTTATTACGGAAGACAAGAACCGGGACGATCTTGTTGGTCATGTGTATGACGTTACTTATGGTGTTATCCGCAGGGGAATAGATAATCTGGTTGCTATCGATGATTCAATTGTAAGAGGTACAACCCTGAAACAGAGTATAATAAAAATACTCGACAAGCTTGATCCGAAGAAGATCGTGATAGTTTCATCCTCTCCCCAGTTGAGGTATCCCGATTGCTATGGGATCGACATGGCAAAACTTGGCGATCTGATTGCGTTCAAAGCTGCTGTTGAACTGATTAAAGAGACCGGTAACGGAGAACTGCTTCAAAAAATTTATAAGGAAGCTAAAACGGAAATACTGAAACCGGTTAATGAAATAAGAAACCTTGTCAGGGAGATTTACAGGCCGTTCAGTGCTGCAATGATCTCGGATAAGATCGCTTTAATGCTTAAGACTGAAACAATTAAGGCCGAAGTTAATATTGTTTACCAGTCAATTGAAGGTTTGCACGAAGCATGTCCGGGTCATTCAGGTGACTGGTATTTCACAGGAGATTATCCGACTCCCGGAGGCAACAGGGTTGCAAACCAGTCATTTATTAATTATATTGAAGGAAGAGATGCCAGGGCTTACTGATTTCCGTGAGAGAACCAGGTGATCAGAAAATCCTTCTTGTAAGAGGCGAGATGCCTGTTTATCTTTTCAATATAGATATCGCGAAGCGTGATCATTATCCCGGTTTCTTCAACGTCGCCGAATTTATGATTGATGAACGTGCCAAATGTCCGCATGGTTGGCGACAAACCCATATAGGCATTTATGAGCGGTGGTATTGTCTCACCTAAATTTCTGACCTCCCTTGAGAGGATTTTGTAATTGTCCTTATATCTCCAGCCTCTGAAAAGCTTTTTCATCTCATCTTCATGGAGGTCTATGTTCGCGGGATCGAGTGGCACAACAAGCTTATCCGGATCATGAAAGTGCCTGTTCAGAAAATAAAGTATCATATTCCTGGCCTTGGCATTGAAATGGGTATACATGGTAACCTTTCCGAAGACATATTTAAGATGATGGTTATCAATAACTATGGCACCCAGACCGTCCCAAAGGTTATCCAGGGCAAAAAGGCTCTTGCGTCCTCCTGTTCGTGACTGATAATCAGGATGTACAAATGAGCGACCCAGTTCCATCAGATGAGGATAATACCTTTTCAGGAACTTATCAGAAAATGTAAAATATGATGAAGATGCCAGTTTGGTTATGTCACATTTGATGCACCCCTTTTTTGGAAAATAAAACCGGTAGCCTCCAATTATTTCCTTATTGTCAGGATCCCATACAATAAGCTGCTGCTGAGGATCTTCAGTGTCAAGATCAAATTCGTCGATGTCAATTTCCTTACCGGTGCCTCCTCCGGCGTGACGGAATGTGATCTCCCGTACCCTCCCTACCTCATGCATCAACGCAGGTGAATTATTATTGTTAAAAACATATACTTCATTGTTACCGTTGTTTGTGGTACGCAGAAGCTTGTCCTTAGTCAGCTCGGCAATAATCTGATCCTTAGGAAGCTGTTCAACTAATGGTTTCATCGATTACACTTTGTTTACCCATTTTCCGAATAATTCCCCGAAAAATTCGGCACAATTTAGGCATTTTTTCAGTTCATTTATTTACCCGGAATAAATCGTTCAAGTTCATAGCATCTTTCTTTTACCCAACCAGCCCATTCAAGAGGTGTTTTTGAATTATCAAAAGTCTGCCAGCTAATTCTCTTTCCAAAAACCAGATCGATCTCTTTGCCCTTTTGTTTAAACAATTCATCAGCAAGATAAAGCATTTCAATATTTGACTTTAGGCCAATAAAATTCCTGAAATTTGAAAGGTTATAGAAGAAATCTGAATTCCTGCCCGAAAAGAAGCCCGGTACAATATCTCTCTTATGCTGAATTGCTTTTGAGATAAAGCTTTTTTTCCATTGAAGGTCTTTAATGATGCCATTTTTCTTTCTTGAACAAAGCCCTGCCGGGAAGTTTAATATCTGGTTATCTGATGAATATGCTTCCTCGAGAGCTTTTACACCTTCTTTGGCCTGACCGCCATGCTTATTGACCGGAAGAAATATCCCTGAAAGGTTTTTAATATTCATAAGAATATCATTTACAGGGAATTTGAGGTTTTTGTGATATTTTGACAGCTCATTGATAAAGACCAGCCCGTCCAATCCTCCCAGAGGGTGGTTTGAGACGAAGATATACCTGCCGTTCGTCGGAATATTTTCGCTTCCCGTAACCCTGTACTTTATATTGAAATATTTAAGTCCGGCCGCAATAAACTCTGCATCCTGAAGGTGACCGCTGTCTCTAAGAAATTCATTTAGTTCATCCTGATGGACTATTCTCTTAAGATAGCTGATAATAAATTTAGGGATTCTCTTTTCTAAAGCCGGGTTTTTGGATCGCAAAACCGCTTCCACATCGATCTGCAGCACATCAATATTCTCCATAAAACCGTTCATCAAAGCTTTGAGTATAAACAATGAGCTGGCAAAGGTATCAAAAAAAATTGTCAGAGATTTCTATGTTAGTTCACGCACAGCCTATTTCTTTATTCACTTCCAGCTGCTCTCCCCCAACCCATTTTTTTCACCCCCTGCCCCCACCACATGCCTCCCCTGCAAGCTGGCTCCTTTGCTAAATCCCGCCACTGGCGGGATTTTTAACTCTCGGCCCCCTAAAGGGGGTTCCATATGTCTTTGTTAATCAATAAGTCCCCTTTAGGGGATTTAGGGGTGAAAAACGAAGGAGGCACTTTTGATACAGCCTCTTCCTCTGTGCCTGCCATGGCAACCAGTATCTCATTTTTAACCGAATTGATATCATTAAATATTTGATTGTTCGTAAATCTCAATATTTTGATACCATATTTTGTGATATCAGCCTCCCTTCCTAAATGGTTCACCCCCTGCCCCCTAAAGGGGGTTCCTTTGTGCCTGCCATGGCAACCAATATCTCATTTTTAACCGAATTGATATCATTAAATATTTGATTGTTCGTAAATCTCAATATTCTGATACCATATTTTGTGATATCAGCCTCCCTTCCTAAATCGTATTCATGAATTTCATTATCCAAATGAATTCCTCCGTCAATTTCAACTACCAGCTTAAACTCATGGCAATAAAAATCGACAATAAAAATATCGATTGGATGTTGTCTTCTGAATTTAGGTTTAAATAACTTCCTGTTTTTTAGTTCATTCCAGAGAACTTTTTCTGCTTCTGTCATTAATCCCCTTAATTCATGTGCCTTTTCGAAAGTTTTACGACTGGCTCCATAAAACATGTTCCTTTCAATTACTCTTGATCTCATCTTCTGATATTTAAATGCAGCGAATTAACAAATTTACAAAAACCTGACAAATATTAGTTTTTAATAGCCCCCTTTAGGGGGTTGGGGGTGAACCAAAAGGAAGCGATAGAGTTTGAAGGTAGCAAATAGAAAGCCTCCTTTAGGGTTTTGGGGGGTGAACCAAAAGGAAGCGATAGAGTTTGAAGGTAGCAAATAGAAAGCCTCCTTTAGGGTTTTGGGGGTGAACCAAAAGGAAGCGATAGAGTTTGAAGGTAGCAAATAGAAAACCTCTTTTAGGGGGTTGTTGGTGAACCAAAAGGAAGCGATAGAGTTTGAAGATAGCAAATAGAAAGCCTCTTTTAGGTGGTTGGGGGTGAACCAAAAGGAAGCGAAAAAGCTGGAAGGCAGCCAACTGCAAGGAGGATGTATCAAAAGTGCACACTCAGTCAAAGCCCCCCATTTGGTGGGTTTGGGGGGTTGATTGAAGGGGGAGGAAGGTTCATTTATCCCGTCTAAGCCCCCCATTTGGTGGGTTGGGGGGTTGATTGAAGAATGGAGGACAGGTTCATTTCCAATGTCCGAATTCGGTCATCAGCTTCTATTGTAAACTCTTTAGACAATATCTCACCTCAAAAAGTTATCAACAAACTATGAAAAAGGTGGGGCAAAGTGGGGGAAAGTGGATAATTTTTCCTTACTTTAGCGTTTTATTATGAGAAAAACCTATGGCCACATTCATCGGTGATTATCCGTGCAAGGTGGATGTCAAGGGACGAATTATCCTCCCCATGGCATTCAAGAAGCAGATGCCTTCTGCTGCACAGGACCACTTTGTGGTAAGGAAAGATATCTTCGAGAATTGCCTTGTCCTTTATTCTGCTGATGACTGGAACAGACAGCTCGAAAAGATAAGGAAAAGAATAAATCCCTATAACCGTGAGCACAACATGTTCATGAGGAATTTTTTCAAAGGAACGGCAGAACTTTCTCTCGACAACAATAACCGCATGCTTATTCCGAAAAGATTATTCGATCTGATCGGAGCAGAGAGAGATGTTGTTCTTGCAGGCCAGGATGGGAGAATTGAGATCTGGGCAGCATCAGTATATGACAGGATTGAGATGCCTGCTGAAGATTTTGCGAACCTGGCTGAAAAACTGATGGGTGGAAGCATAACTGAGCCTCTGGAATAATGTTTTACCATGTACCCGCATTGCTGGATGAAAGTATTAAAGGCCTGAATATCCGGCCCGATGGGATCTATGTCGATGTTACTTTCGGTGGGGGAGGTCACTCAAGGGAAATTCTGAAACGGCTGAAAAACGGAAAGCTTATTGCCTTTGACCAGGACGAGGATGCACTGCAGAATGTTCCCGACGATAAAAAGCTCATTTTTTTGAACCAGAACTTCAGATTCCTCAAAAACAATCTTCGATTTAACGGCATAGAGTCTATCAACGGTCTGATAGCCGACCTTGGCGTCTCGTTCCATCAGTTCGACGAACCCGAAAGAGGTTTTACATTCCGTCAGGACGTACCTCTCGACATGCGGATGAACAAAAGAGGTCCAGTCACAGCTGCCAGCCTGCTTAAGACCCTGGATGAACAGGCTATTGCAAAAATACTCTACGACTTCGGTGAACTTGTAAATTCCAGGAGGATCGCCCGTGAACTCGTTGCAGCAAGAGCTGTAAAGCCTCTCACAACGGTAAGCGACATAATAGCTGTAATCGGGAAACTTGCACCTTACAGGCAGGAGCATAAATTCTATGCCAGGGTTTTTCAGGCACTCAGGATCGCCGTAAATCATGAGATTGAATACCTGAAGGAGATGCTTGAACAGACACTTGATGTATTGAATAAAGATGGGAGACTTGTAGTGATCACCTACCACTCTCTTGAGGACCGTGTTGTTAAAAACTTCATGCGAACCGGCAATTTTGAGGGTGAGGAGAAGAAGGATTTCTATGGCAATCTCATTACTCCATTCAGGATAATTAATAAGAAAGGGACGGTTCCCGATGAGGCTGAAGTTGAGGATAATAAAAGGGCTAGGAGCGCTCGCCTGAGGATAGCTGAAAAGATTTAGGAAATGGCTGAAACTAACGATATTAAAAACAACCAGTCAAACAAGGGAAATTTCATTAAGGAACTTCTCAGCGGGATAATTGTTTCTGATAAGATAGTGCTTAAAAATCTCTGGTACTTTATTCTCCTGACTGTTCTGGGAGCCATATATATCGGCAACAGGTTCCATGCTGAGAAGATCACACGCGAAACCGCCAGGCTTACAAGGGAAGTAAGGGATCTCAGATCAGAAGCACTATCGACTTCGGCAAACCTGATGTCGGTTAGCAGGCAATCGGAAGTTTTCAGACTTGTACACGGGAAAGAGCTTGGATTGGAAGAACTTAAAACGCCTCCTTACAAGCTTATAGTAGACAAAAAGTAGAAATATGGCAGTACGTGATGAAATAGTGTGGAGGAGCGCGGTGGTCTATTTTGTGATAGTGCTGCTTGCCATTGCTCTTTTTGTCCGTATTCTCATTCTGCAGTACATACAAAGAGGAAAATGGTCGGCAATGAGCGAGAAGTATGTATATAAAACAGCCGAACTGCCAGCCAACAGGGGAGATATTCTTGCCTGGGACGGTCGTCTGCTGGCGAGCTCAGTTCCGTATTATTCAATTTATATGGACACAAGAAGCTCCGGCATGACGGCGGCCACCTGGTCGAACGGAATTGGCGGACTCAGCGAAGGCTTGTCAGGGATTCTTGGTGAAAGGTCAGCCTCAGGATGGAGATCTGCCATTATAGAGGCAAGGAGAAAAGGCGATCGCTATTTTCTTATTAAAAAGAAAGTGGACTATGCAACTCTTAAAAAAATAAAAGAGCTTCCCATCTTCAGGGAAGGCCAGTTCAAAGGAGGATTACTGACTCAACCTGAAAACAGGAGGATGCTGCCTAACAGTGACCTTGCTGCCCGTACTATAGGATATCTGAGCCTGGGTGATGAAGGAACACGTGTCGGACTGGAGGGTTCTTTCGATAAGGAACTTTCGGGAAAGAACGGTGTGGTTGTAAAGCAGCGGCTCACCGGAGGCGACTGGATACCCGTTGATGACAGCGAAAGTGTTGAGGCAAAAGACGGGAATGATATAGTGACTACACTCGATGTCGATCTTCAGGACGTTGCATCGAGCGCTCTTGAGAACCAGCTGAGAAAACATAATGCCCACCATGGTTGCGCGGTTCTTATGGAAGTGGCGACAGGCGACGTAAGAGCCATTGCAAACCTTGAACAAAGCGGCAACGGGACTTATCGCGAAACCTATAATTACGCAATTGGTGAAAGCACGGAGCCAGGTTCTACATTCAAGCTCCCGGCTCTTATGGCTGCCATTGAAGACGGTGTTATCGACACAGGCGATATAGTTGATACCGGTAACGGCAGCGTCAGGTTTTACAACAAGATCATCCATGATACAAAGGAGGATGGATACGGCAAACTGACTGTCAAACAGGTCTTCGAGAAATCTTCAAACGTGGGAACTTCCATGTTGATAACCGAACATTATAAAAATAATCCAAAAGATTTCGTCAACAGGCTTTATGCTATGAAGCTAAACCAGACACTCGACCTTCAGATAAAAGGTGAAGGAACTCCGCTGATCAGGTATCCGGGAGATAAGCTCTGGTCGGGACTATCATTGCCGATGATGTCGCATGGTTATGAAGTGCAGTTAACTCCTCTTCAGATACTTACGTTTTATAACGCTGTCGCAAATAATGGTAGAATGATGCGTCCCCGGTTTGTAACATCGATCCTGAAGAACGGATCGGTTGTAAAAAGCTTTGGGACCAATGTAATTGTTAATTCTATCGCATCACGATCAACGATAAGAAAAGCAAAAGCAATGATGGAAGGTGTGGTGGAGCACGGAACTGCTACCAATCTTAAAAATGCAAATTATAAAATAGCAGGTAAAACCGGAACAGCCCAGATTGCAAAGGAAAAATACGGATACCGTACCGGAACAAGGATGTCGTACCAGGCTTCATTTGTAGGATATTTTCCTGCCGAAAACCCTCTCTATTCGTGCATCGTGGTTGTCAATGCGCCATCAAACGGGGTCTATTACGGAAACCTCGTTGCAGGGTCAGTTTTCAGGGAGATCGCCGATAAAGTATATGCTACGAGGTTTTTCAGAGATTATGAGGCCGACAACAAGCAGGATAAAAATTTTACGGCCCCGGAGGCTGGTAATGGATACAGAGCCGATATCAATAAAGTTCTCGGCGACCTGGATGTCAGGTACAAACGGACTTCAAAGGAGGAATGGGTTGCTACACGCGAAAGCGGCGACACAATCAGGCTTGTTGGGGTCAGTCCGACAAAAGGCCTTGTTCCCGATGTAAGAGGTATGAGTCTCAGGGACGCAATTTATCTTATCGAAAACTCCGGCTTGAGGGTAAGATACAGTGGCAAAGGCCGTGTTTTAAGGCAATCGCCCGAACACGGGGCACGGGTTTACGATGGCAGTGTAGTTTCACTTGATATGAATATGTGATAAGGAATATGACGGACATTAATAACTTAATCAGAAATATTGAAGTTCTCTCACTTTCCGGGGAAAAGGATCCGGTCATTACGGGTGTCGAATTTGATTCGCGTAAAGTGACCGCGGGAACGCTTTTTGTTGCCGTAAGAGGGACTAAAACAGATGGGCATGATTATATCGGGAGCGCCCTTTCATCAGGGGCTTCGGCTATAATCTGCGAAACGCTTCCCCTGGAACCTGATGAAAAGATCTGCTGGATAAAGACGGGCGATTCCGCAAAAGCGCTTGGAGTGGTATCTTCAGCTTTCTTTGGCAATCCATCTACACGTCTGAGACTTGTCGGAGTAACCGGCACGAACGGAAAAACGACAATCGCCACCCTTTTATACAGGTTGTTCACCAGACTCGGCTTCAAATGTGGGCTTTTCTCAACAGTATGTAATTATATTCACGAAAGGGAGCTTCCTGCAACCCACACTACCCCTGATCCGATCCAGCTTAACAGGAATCTTGCAGAAATGGTTGAGGCAGGTTGTGACTTCGCTTTTATGGAAGTCAGTTCGCATTCGGTTGATCAGCAGCGTATTGCCGGACTGAAGTTCAGCGGCGGCATCTTTACGAACCTCACCCACGATCATCTTGATTATCATAAGACATTCAAAAAATACCTTGAAGCTAAAAAGGGTTTCTTCGATTCATTATCCTCCGATGCATTTGCTCTTGTCAACGCGGATGACAGAAACGGCCTGGTGATGCTTCAGAATTGCAGCGCCCGCAAATATACATTTTCAATAAGAGGAATGGCCGATTTCAGGTGCCGGATCATTGAGCAGCACTTTGGGGGCATGGGTTTGCGGATAGACGGTGAAGAGATCTGGACAAGGTTTATAGGTGAGTTCAATGCCTCCAATCTCCTGGCTGTTTATGCTGCCTCAAAACTTCTTGGCGCCGCAGATAAAGAGATACAGACAATTCTAAGTGATCTCAGGCCTGTTGCAGGCCGGCTTGAGACAATTGACACGCCTTCAGGTATAACAGGTATTGTGGATTACGCCCATACTCCCGACGCACTTTTAAATGTCATCGGGACACTTAATAAAATAAGGGAGGAAGGAATAGAACTAATTACCGTTGTCGGTGCCGGCGGGGACAGGGACCGCACTAAACGTCCGAAAATGGCAGCGATATCTGCGCAGGGAAGTTCAAAAGTGATTCTTACCTCCGATAACCCGCGTACCGAGGATCCTGAAAGGATACTTGATGAGATGGAAGCCGGAATTACACCCGATCTCAAGAAGAAAGTGCTCAGGATTAGCGACAGGCGTGAGGCTATAAAAACAGCAGTAATGCTCGCAAAAAAAGGAGACATAATTCTTGTTGCAGGTAAAGGACACGAACCTTACCAGGAGATCAACGGAATAAGACATCATTTCGACGACAGGGAAGAACTTAAGGCAGCTCTGCTGGCAAAATAAACGAAAAGAATATGCTTTATTATTTTTTTAAATATCTCAATGATCTCAATGTCCCGGGCGCCGGGCTGTTCCTGTATATTTCTTTCAGGTCGGCTCTTGCTGTTATTACTTCACTAATAATTTCATTACTCATCGGGAAGAAGATAATAACATATCTCCAGGTTAAACAGGTTGGGGAAGTTGTAAGGAATCTTGGTCTTGAAGGTCAGTACAGGAAAGAAGGAACGCCATCAATGGGAGGGATTATTATTCTGGCCTCAATAGTAGTTCCTACCCTGCTGTTTGCAAAGCTCGACAATATCTACGTGTTTCTTATGCTCCTCACGACCATCTGGCTGGGTTTGATCGGTTTCCTAGATGACTATATCAAGATCTTCAAAAAACATAAAGATGGCCTGGCAGGTAAATTCAAGATAGCAGGTCAGATAATCCTCGGAATGATCGTCGGCTTTACCCTGTTCTTCAGCAAGGAAGTTATTATAATAGAAAAAGTTCCCGTGTCCTCTCTTACTGAAAGGGAAAAAATAGAGCTTCTTGATCCCGCTCGTCCCTTTTTGCCAGGCGGCGAAGTAGCAATGGAACGCAAATCGACAAAAACCACAATACCTTTTGTAAAGAACAATGAATTTAACTATGCATGGCTCGTTGGATTCATTCCTGAAAAATTCAGACAATTATTTACCTGGATAGTGTTTGTCGTCGTGGTGATCTTTATTGTAACTGCCGTCTCGAATGGTGCAAATCTTACAGATGGTCTCGATGGTCTTGCCACAGGAACATCTGCTATTATTGGAGTGGCGCTTGTAATACTCGCTTATGTCTCGAGTAATGTTATCTATGCCAATTATCTGAATATCATGTATATTCCCCGGTCGGAGGAGCTTGTAATATTTGCAAGCGCATTTATCGGGGCTACGATTGGTTTTCTCTGGTACAATTCCTTTCCGGCTCAGGTATTTATGGGCGATACAGGCAGCCTTGCCCTCGGTGGCATAATCGCTGTGTTTGCTATTATAATCAGAAAGGAGCTTCTCATACCGATACTCTGCGGGATATTCCTTGTTGAAAATCTTTCTGTCGTAATTCAGGTATCATATTTTAAAAGAACAAAAAGAAAATACGGGGCGGGACGCAGGATCTTCCTGATGGCGCCACTCCATCATCATTATCAGAAAAAAGGTTATCCGGAACCGAAAATAGTTACGAGGTTCTGGATTGTTGCCATAATTCTTGCTGTAATAAGTATTGTGACACTTAAGATCAGATAGGAATATGAAAAAGATTGTAATACTGGGAGCAGGAGAAAGCGGGGCAGGTTCGGCAATACTTGCACAAAAGAAGGGATTCGACGTGTTTGTTTCAGATAAAGGTTCCGTAAAACAGGAATACCGTGCGATACTTAACAACAACAATATCAGGTGGGAAGAGGGGAAGCACACTGAAGAAGAGATATTTACAGCCGACGAGGTTATCAAAAGTCCGGGCGTGCGCGAGGATGCTCCGATAATTGTACAGTTGCACCAGAAAGGAATCCCGGTAATATCCGAAATAGAATTTGCAGGCAGGTATGCCACAGGTTTAAAGATTTGTGTTACAGGGAGTAACGGCAAGACAACTGTTACAAATCTTCTTTACCATATGCTCAAAAAAGCCGGAAAAAATGTTGCAATGACGGGCAACGTAGGGAACAGCTTCGCGATGGCAGTGGCAAAGGGTAATTTTGATTATTACGTAATTGAGCTCAGCAGCTTCCAGCTCGATGGTATGTACTCGTTTAGGGCTGATATTGCCATCCTGCTGAATATTACCCCCGATCACCTCGACAGATACGGATATAAATTTCAGAATTATATCGATTCCAAATTCAGGGTCGTACGTAACCAGACGAAATCAGATTTCTTCATCTACTGGGCCGACGATCCTGTTATTCAGACAGAACTGGCAAAGAAAGAATTCGGGATGACCCTCCTTCCTTTCTCCGAAGTCTTAAAAGAAGGCATGGCCGCATATATCGAAAACGACGATTTGATAATTGATTTCCATACTAAAACCAACCTTATGACTATTCATGATCTGGCATTAAAAGGCCGCCACAATGTTTTCAATTCGATGGCTGCAGCAATAGCTGGTAAAGTTCTGACCATCCGGAAGGATGTAATCAGGGAAAGTCTGGCTGATTTTCAGGGTGTTGAACACCGGTTGGAACCGGTTATCACAGTCTGTGGAATTAACTTCATAAACGATTCAAAAGGTACCAATGTCAATTCAACATGGTATGCTCTTGAATGCATGGAAACAGATGTAGTATGGATTGCAGGCGGCGTCGACAAGGGCAACGATTACTCTGACCTATTCAGCCTGGTCAGGCAAAAGGTGAAAGCGATCGTATGCCTTGGGAAAGACAACAAAAAGATCATAGAATCCTTTAAGGATAAGGTACCGACTATAGTCGAGACCACATCGATGGATGAAGCTGTCAGGTCATCCTATTACCTTGCAAAGAAGGGGCAGACGGTGTTGCTATCCCCCGCCTGTGCAAGTTTCGATCTCTTTAATAATTATGAAGACAGGGGACGTCAGTTCAAGCAGGCTGTCAGAAATCTTTAAGGAAAACTAAATGCAACAGGGCTGGCTTACAAAAACATTCAAAGGTGACAGGGTTATTTGGGCCCTTGTTGTGGTATTCTTTATATACTCACTTCTGGGTGTTTATAGTTCGTCGGTGAGTGTTGCCTACCTTAAACATGGTGGCAATACAACTTATTTTCTCAGAAGCCAGTTCTTCATGCTGGTTCTGAGCCTCGTCATAATTGTCGTAGTGCATTACCTGCCTTACAGGATTTATTCTTCACTTGCAGGTCTTATACTTTTGTTTTCAATTGGTCTGCTCATACTTACGTTTGCAATAGGTTCGAGGGTGAATGAAGCCACCCGCTGGATTGAAATACCCGGAACTGGTTTCAGGCTCCAGACTTCGGATGTCGCAAAGGTTGCCCTGGTGCTTTATCTTGCGAGTGCGCTTTCTCGATATCAGAATGAACTCCATAATTTCATGCTTGTTACAAAATATCTTATGTTTCCCATAGCGATAATTTGCGCACTTATAATGCCTGAAAATCTGTCTACAGCGCTGATGGTTTTCGGAATAAGCATGATAATATTGTTTATCGGCAGGGTTCCGTTAAAATTTTTACTTGCCTATGTCGGAATTGCAGTCCTCGGGGTTATCATGTTTGCAACGGTACTCACCCTTGTGTCGAAAGATAACCGGGTGGAAGTCTGGAAAAACAGGATTGAACATTTCTTTTCAGGGAAAGCCGATGAAGATGCTGATTACCAGTCAAACCAGGCAAAAATTGCGATCTCCACAGGAGGCCTTTTCGGAAAAGCGCCTGGTAAAAGTACCCAGCGAAATATGCTCCCACAGTCTAATTCGGATTTCATCTTTGCCATAATTATAGAAGAATACGGCCTTTTGTTTGGGGCCATCCCTCTGATACTTGCTTATATGATACTGCTGTTCAGGGGGATCACAATAGTAAAGAAATGTGATACAGCATTTCCTGCATTTCTGGTCATGGGACTTATTGTTATGATGACGGTCCAGGCTATACTTAATATGCTGGTTGCCGTGGGTCTCTTCCCGGTTACCGGACAAACCCTGCCGATGGTGAGTTGGGGAAGAACCTCAGTGCTTGTCATGAGTTTTTCAATAGGCGCTATTCTCAGTGTCAGCAGGGTTGTTAATGCCAGGATTAAGCAGGAAGAGCTTCCGGAGGAGGAAAAAACGGATGATGGAGAAAAGATCTATGAACCGGCAAAAACATAAAAGGGTGATAATCAGCGGTGGTGGTACGGGTGGACATATCTACCCCGCAATTTCTATTGCCAATGCTCTTCGTAAGATTGACCCATCAGTTGAAGTACTTTTTGTAGGAGCTGAAGGGAGAATGGAGATGGAGAAAGTCCCCGCAGCCGGTTACAGGATAATCGGATTACCTGTAGCCGGATTAAACAGGAGTAACCTGTTCAAGAATTTTACAGTCATCTTCAAGCTCCTGAAAAGTCTGGGAAAAGCAAGGAAGATCATCAGGGATTTTAATCCTGATGTCGTTGTAGGTGTCGGAGGTTATGCCAGTGGTCCGGTTCTAAGGCTTTCGGCAAAGAATGGAATACCTACACTTATCCAGGAACAGAACAGTTACGCAGGAGTTACAAATAAGCTGCTTGCAAAGAACGCATCAGTTATCTGTGTCGCATACGACGGGATGGACAAATATTTTCCGAAGGAAAAGATAATTAAGACCGGCAACCCCGTCCGGCAGAATTTTGAAGACCTTGATACCCTTAAAGATGAAGCCCTTAAGTTTTTCAAACTAAAGGTACGTTTCCCCGTGATTCTGATCCTTGGGGGCTCACTTGGTGCCGGAAGCATTAATAAATGCCTGACCGACAATATCCGGGCAATCATTGATTCAGACTGCCAGTGGCTCTGGCAAACAGGGAAATACTACTATGACAGTATCAAAAAGGCAGCTTCCAGGTCGGTAAGCGATAACATTTCAATTCACCCCTTCATCGACAGAATGGATCTTGCATTTGCTGCTGCCGATATTATTGTGTCAAGGGCAGGAGCCGGGACAATATCAGAACTCTGCCTTGTCGGCAAACCGGTGATCCTTGTTCCTTCCCCTAATGTAGCCGAAGATCACCAGACCAAAAATGCTATGGCACTTGCTGAAAAGGATGCGGCAATGTTGCTGACTGATGAAACTGCTGAAAAAGTACTTGTCAGCGAAGCGATTAAGCTTGTCGCCGACAGGCAAAAAAGGGAAATGCTCTCACATAACATAATTAAAATGGCTGAGCGCGATGCCGATCTCCGGATCGCCACCGAAGTGCTCAGGCTGGCAGGAGAATGACAGATTTTAAGAACATAGAAGGGATTTACTTTGTCGGGATAGGCGGTATCGGGATGAGCGCCCTTGCTTTGTATTTTGCGAAAGGAGGTTTCACCATCGCCGGTTACGACAGATCGGAAACATTCATTACTCAATCCCTTATTGAATCCGGCTGCACAATCTCCTATGAAGATACGCTGTCAAGCCTTCCGCCGCTCTTCAGCGATCCTCTTTTCAAAGAGAAGGTGAAAGTGGTTTATACACCAGCCATTCCCCCTGAAAACCAAATTATATCCTTTTTCAGGGAGAAGGGTTACACGATGCAAAAGCGGTCCGAGGTTCTTGGGGAGATTTCCGCACATACCGATACCCTGGCAATCGCAGGTACCCATGGTAAAACAACAGTGTCAACCATGACAGCCCATCTGCTAAAACAATCCGGGGTAGACTGCACTGCTTTCCTTGGCGGAATCTCCAAAAACTATAACACAAATCTCCTTACAGGTGCGAGCCGTTACACGGTCATGGAAGCCGATGAGTTCGACAGGTCGTTCCACAGGCTTCATCCTTTAATGGCCGTAGTGACATCAGTAGATGCTGACCATCTCGATATTTATGGGGATCACGAGACTATGATCACTGCTTACAATGAATTCTGCACAAAGATAAGGACCGGAGGCAAGTTATTTATTAACAGCAAAATATATGATAAGATAAAGGTTCCATCAGAGGTGCAGGGCTTTACTTATGGTCAGGACGAAGATGCGGACTACCGGTACTTTGAAGTTGAACATAAGCAGGGATACTATGCATTCAATCTTGCCACACCTGGAAAGATTATGAAGGATCTTCATTTTCCGTTCCCGGGAATTGTAAACATTGAAAACCTGACCGCTGCTGTTGCAGTTGCACTTAATTGCGGCGTTACCGAACCGGAGATCCGTAAGGCGATTCTCCTGTTTCAGGGCGTAAAAAGGCGATTCGACATCCGGGTTAATCTTCCCGGGATCGCATATATTGACGATTATGCACATCATCCTGAAGAGATCAGGGCCTGTATAACTTCAGTGAGGGAGTATTTTGGGGGAAGGAAAATCACCGGGATATTCCAGCCTCATCTTTACTCACGAACACGCGACCATGCTGCCGGATTTGCACGGATACTGGATGAACTTGATGAAACCATACTTCTGCCAATTTACCCGGCGCGCGAAAAACCAATGCCTGGAGTCACTTCCCGATTGATACTTGAAAAGATGAAGTCGGGGAACAAGAGGATGGCTGAAATGGAAGAGATCCCCGGCAGCCTTAATGTCAGGGAGCTTGATGTACTTGTTACGATAGGAGCAGGCGACATTGATAAACTTGTGGCACCGATTGAAGAAATGTTAAAAAGCCAGGTCAGCCAATGATGAGGATATTTAAAATATTGCTGATCCTGCCGGTATTTTATCTTGCCTTAATACCGGTTTACTATTCGCACACTGCTTACTCAAAGCCCTGCCGTGGCATTAAAATAACCATCGCCGATTCGTCTGACTATCATTTTGTTACAAAAAAAGATATTCAGAATACGATAAGCGTGAACAGCAGCATTCTTGGCAAGCCGGTAAAGGATATCAGCATTGATGAGATCGAGGCCAGTATGGATAAATACAGGGAGCTGAAAGTTGCTGAGGCGTTTATGGCGATAGACGGCACTCTTCATATTTATGCTGATCAGCGAACCCCGGTAATGAGGGTGATGCCCAACAGCGGTGGCGATTATTTTCTTGATGTCGAAGGAGTTGTTGTGAGAAGAAGAAATCTTTATACACCCCGCCTTCATGTTGTTGAAGGCAATATCAATATAAACCAGGCGATGCTTAACGGAGTATCGGTGCTTGATACCAGCATTAAGAATTCGATACTTAAAGATATTTACGGCCTTGTTAATTACCTCAACGATGACAAATTCTGGTCAGCTCAGATCGACCAGCTTTATGTGGACAAAAATGATGAGATCGATCTGATCCCGAGAGTTGGGAACCATATCGTCCATCTTGGTTCAACTTATAATTTCAAAGGGAAGCTCAGGAATCTTAAAACATTTTATGATAAGGTGCTACCCGAAGTTGGCTGGAACAAGTATTCGGTTATAAATCTTGCATTTAAAGATCAGATAGTGTGTAAAAAGAGATAAACAGAAAATCCATATTTCAGACTATGAATAAGAAAGAACAGTATGTAGCAGCGATTGACATTGGAACCACAAAAATTGTGGCCATAGTCGGTACCAAAAGAGAGAATGGCAAGATTGAAATTCTCGGGCTCAGTAAAGCTCCCTCAAAAGGAGTTAAAAGAGGTGTGGTTCTCAACATTGAAGAAACCGTAAACGCTATTCAGACAACCGTTGATGATGTCCAGAAAAGATCCGGCATAATGTTTTCTGAAGTCTTCGTTGGCATTGCGGGTCAGCATGTTAAAAGCCTTAAAACCCGTGGATACATAATGAGGGACGCATTTGAGGATGAGATCAAGAAAGAAGAGGTCTTCAGGCTGATCGAGGATATGTATAAGATCCATGTAGAGATCGGCGAAGAGATCATTCACGTCATTCCCCAGATCTTCATTGTCGATAATGAAACCGGGATTAAAAGTCCTATTGGAATTTGCGGCCGCAGGCTCGAAGCCAATTTCCACATTGTTATCGGTCAGGTTGCAGCAGCCAAGAATATCGAAAAATGCATTAAGAAGGCGAACATGACCCTGAAGGACCTGATCCTTGAGCCGCTGGCATCAGCTGATGCTGTGCTGACCGATGACGAAAAGGAAGCAGGCGTTGTACTTGTCGATATAGGTGGCGGGACGACCGATGTGGCAGTCTATTTTGATAATATCATCCGGCATACAGCAGTGATTCCCTTTGGCGGGAATGTCGTCACAAGCGATATCAAGGAAGGTTGTGCCATTCTTCAGCGCCATGCCGAGCAACTCAAGATACAGTATGGCTCAGCTCTTGGTGACATAGCTCCTGAAGACAAGGTTGTATCGATACCCGGTATAAGCGGAAGGGAACCCAAAGAGATATCGTTTAAGAGTCTCGCCTACATCATCCAGTCGAGAATGGAGGAGATCATAGATATCGTGAATTTTGAGATTCAGAATTCCGGCTACGCCGATAAGCTTGCTGCAGGAATAGTAGTAACGGGTGGAGGAGCAATGCTGAAACATCTTCCGCAGCTGATGAAATTCAAAACTGCAATGGACGTCAGAATCGGCCTGCCGAATGAACATCTGACAGGAACCGGTCACAACGAGATTAATCAACCCATGTATGCCACAAGTGTCGGACTGATAATGCGCGGTTTTGACCATCTTGAAACATACAAGAAATCGTTCAATGCCGGGCGACAGGAGGATTTTGTAAAGCCGAGAAAGCAAGTTGCAGAACCTGTGGCAGAGGATGTTCCTGAAGAACTAAACGAAGAAGTCGAAAATTCAGAGGACGATGAAAAGGTGTCGATTGCCGACAGGATTAAAAACATGCTTTCAAAGATGTTTGAGGTTGAAGATCAGAAGATAAGCTAGTTAAGAATATGGTTTGGCTGATAATGGTATACTGTTCAAAAACAAATTAAAATCAACACTATGACAGACGATATAATGAATTTTGATCTGCCGGTAGAAAGGTCATCAATTATAAAGGTTGTTGGTATAGGCGGAGGAGGCAACAATGCCGTCAACCACATGTTCGAAAAGGGCATCAGGGATGTGAACTTTGTAGTTTGCAATACTGACCATCAGGCACTTGCAAGGAGTCCGGTTCCGATTAAGGTACAGATAGGGGAGTCTATTACCGAAGGCCGTGGCGCCGGGAGTAAACCTGAAGTCGGCCGTAAGGCGGCGGAGGAAAACCTTGCAGATGTAATGGAAGGCTTGTCAGGCAATACCAAAATGGTATTTCTGACAACTGGTATGGGAGGGGGTACGGGTACCGGAGCAATTCCTGTAATCGCAAAAGCATGCAAGGATGCCGGCCTCCTTACAATAGCGGTTGTGACAATACCATTTAAATCTGAGGGCAAAGTACGTATCAGATACGCAATAGACGGTATAACCGAGTTGAAAGATCATGTCGACTCACTTCTTGTAATAAATAATGAGAAGCTCAGAGAGATCTATGGTGACCAGGGAGTCTCAACCGCTTTTGCAAAGGCTGATGACGTACTGGCAACAGCCGTAAAGGGAATTGCTGAGATAATAACTGTTGCCGGTTATATCAATGTCGATTTTGCAGATGTCGAAACTGTTATGAAAAGCTCCGGAGTGGCCATAATGGGTACCGGGCTTGCAGCCGGAGAAAACCGGGCCTTGAAGGCTATCGAAAATGCACTGGCATCGCCACTTCTCAATTCAAATGACATAACAGGCGCCAAAAGCATCCTTATCAATATCTCATCGGGGGCAGGTGCAAATGAGCTCACCATGGATGAACTCGGCGAAATAACCGATTATATGTATGAAATGGCATCGGAGGATGCCCTGATCATAAGAGGATTATCCCGCGATGACACCTTAAGTGACAATATAAGCGTTACTGTGATCGCAACAGGATTTCCTTCAAACAGCATATTTACTCCATACAAGCATCCGAAGCCAAAAAAGGTGGAATTGCTGGCACTTAATAATCCTGTTCCACCGCACGTGATTCCCGATAAAGGTGATGATGTCTTTGCAGTTCATGATAAAACTTCAGGGTCAATTGTCTCAAGTATAGATGAGGGATTGCAGGGCGAGATTGATTTTAATCCCGGGAGGCTCGAGGAAATGACTGATTTAAGAAACAGGAGGCACCAGGAAGAGGATGAGGGAAAGGAAAAACCCGAAACCACCCTGCTTAAGGTAAAACATATGCAAAATCTTCTTAAGAAGGAGGGGATTTCAAATAAGACGATGAAGGAGAATATTGAAACTTTTGAAGATGTTCCCGCCTATGTTAGAAGAAATATGTCGATTGGCGCCAAAGGAAACGAAAAGGAGAGCAAGGTTTCAAAGTTCACCCTTACATCCGGAGAGGATAACGAACCTGTGCTGAGGGAGAATAATGCATATCTCAACGACAATGTTGATTAGCATTTTTCCTATATTTGCCGCTGATGATAAGAATCGCTGCAATATTGGTCCTCCTTTCATTTTCATCAGTTTTGGCTGGCCAGAAACAGGATAGCATAAAACCGGTAATTCTTAAACAATGGAATTTATCACCTGATTTCACAGAAGAGGTTAACATGCCTCTCGATACTGTCTTTTCTCTATTCAACCATTACCGTCTGACTGACAAATATTCCCCGTTCAATGCGAACCTTGGTAACTATGGTTTGCCATTTTATCAGCTAAACTTTTTTGACAGGATAACGGATCCGGATAAATACCTTTACAGTTATTATTATCCGTTGATGTATCAGCCTGAGAGATATGTTTTTATGAATACTCAGGTACCTTTTACCGAACTTGTCTGGACTTACGGCGGTCCGCGTGATCTCTCAGAGCAAACCTTCAGAGTGAGGCACTCCCAGAATGTAAACAGGAAACTGAACTTCGGACTTATTTATGATATTGTTTACAGTCTTGGACAATATAGCAACCAAAGATCGGAGGATAAGGATTTCACTTTCTATACGTCTTATCGGGGAGACAAATACAAGCTTTATTTTGCTGCAGGTATAAATAAGCTCCTTAGCAATGAAAACGGGGGCGTAGAAGATGTAAATGCCCTTAAAGACTTCGGCACTCCTGAACTTGCCGTACGGTTAGGAGAACTCAACAAGGCGCAAAGCGTTCTCAGGAACCAGAACCTGATGCTCGTTCAACGGTATACAATTGGCAGCAAGCCTGTTGCAGCTAAGGATAGCAGCGTTCTCACCAAACCAGGTAAATTCAGATTGAGCGGAACCTTTTCGCACATTTTTGTTCTTGATAACAACAAGAGGACTTACATTGATCATTCTCCTGAAACGGGTTTTTACGACTCCATTTATATAAATAACAGTCTGACATTTGATTCCCTCTCTTCGAGAAGCATTAAAAACACTGTAAGATTTGATTTTACAACTGATGAGGCAAGAAAATTCCGCCTGGGAGGAGGCGTTGGGATCAGGAATGAAATGTTCAGGTATGGTCAGATAATTCCGACGCATGACACTGCAACCATTGCCGACACTTCCGTATGGCGCAGAGGCAATAATGTTTTGACGGGCCGGCTGTATAATGATATTGGGGATAAATTCAGGTGGGTGGCTAACGGGGAGTTGTACCTGACAGGGTTCAGGGCAGGAGATTTTAAACTGACAGGAGTCATTGCCAAGGCATTTGATTGGAAGAAGGGAAGGGCAACATGGGATATAACCGGGGGGATTACAAACACCCAGCCCTCTTTCTGGTACAATCAATGGGGAGGTAATAACTTTGAATGGCATAATAATTTCAACAAGGAATTCAGGGTAGAAGTCGGAACAAGTTTTTCATATCCTGCACGTAATGCTTTGATAAGACTGAATTATGCACTGATCGATAATTACACTGATTTTGATACCACAAAGCTTCCTTCACAGTTTACGGGCGGACTCTCGGTAGCTTCTATTCTTTTAAAAAAAGATCTGAGAGCCTGGAAATTCCATCTTGCAAATGATGTCCTGATCCAGAAAAGCAGCAACAGTGTGGTACTCGACCTTCCGATGGTTGCTGTGAGGTCAACAGGGTACTTTGAGCATCTTATCAATTTTAAAAAGACGAATGGTCAGCTGAATACTCAGATAGGGGCTGAAGTTACCTACCACACTCCTTATCATGCTTATTCCTACATGCCGGCTACCGGTAGATTTTACCGGCAGGATAAAGTTGAGACCGGTGACTACCCGTTCATAAATGTTTTTCTGAACCTGAAGATCAAAAGGACCAGGATCTTTGTGATGTTAGACCATATTAACCGCGGATATTCCGGTTATAATTACTTTATGGTGCCTTCTTATCCTCAGAATATCAGGATGTTCAGGTACGGCATCGGCTGGACTTTCTATGATTAAAAAAATTGTCGTATCTTCGTTCTTAGAAATTCTGGTGTTAAAGTTTCATAAATACGACATCTTTGATCAAGAAGTTAGATTTTCTGATAATACTCTCTGTCACAGTATTTCTATTTCTTTCACTTTCCCTTTTTTCCAGGTATAACCCCGATCCCGTTGCATTCGATCTTGATTCAATTGTAGCGAGAGGCAGTCTTATAGCAGTGACCGATTTCAATTCAACGAATTATTTCATTTACAGGGGAGAACCGATGGGGTTCAATTATGAACTCCTGAAGGCATTCTCCGATCATCTTGGAGTCGATCTTGAGATAGTTACAGAGAACCAACCCGGTGAAGCTGTGAAAATGCTTCAGAGCGGCAGAGCTGACCTTCTGGCAATAGGAATTACTGCAAACTCACCGGGAATGAGACAGGTGAAACTAACAACACCAATTTATGAAACACGTCAGGTTCTTATTCAGCGAAAGCCTGAATCGTGGCGGACAATGACAGCGGACTCTCTTGAAGACAGGATGACAAGAGCGAATCCTGATCTTGCGGGTAAGACTATTTACGTCCAGCAGGGTTCTGCACACCTGAAGGGGCTCCGAACGCTCTCGAAAAAGATAGGCAAAAAGCTGATTGTAAAGGAAGTACAATCAAATTCCGAAGAACTCATACAACTTGTTGCAGATGGAAAGCTGGATTTTGCGGTATGCGATGAAAATGTCTCACTTGTCAATTCAACATATTACCCCGATATTGATGTTGGCACCCCAGTCAGTCCACTGCAGGGCATTACCTGGGGAATCCGGAAAACTCATTCGGGACAGCTGCTCAGGGAATTGAACAAGTGGATCGGAAAGTTCAGAAAAACACATACTTACGCTTTACTTTTTCATAAGTATTATGAGAATTCCCGTTCAAGCACAATTGTAAAAAGTGATTATTACAGCATTAGCACCGGAAAGGTATCACCTTATGATGCGCTCATTAAAATTTACAGCGACAGCATAAGCTGGGACTGGAGGTTGCTTGCGTCGCTTATTTGTCAGGAGTCGAGGTTCGAACCTTATGTTAAATCGTGGGCAGGTGCTTATGGTCTGATGCAGGTTATGCCCGAGACCGGTAAAAAGTTCGGGATAAATATAGCTTCTTCTCCGGGCAATAATATAAAGGCGGGTACTTTGTATATTGAGTGGCTTGAGAATATCTTTGAGCCCAGGATCCCTGATAAAAACGAGAGGTACAGATTTGTTCTTGCAGCATATAATGCGGGGCCAGGTCATATTCTTGATGCCATGAAGCTCGCTGAAAAACACGGCAAAGATCCGACAATCTGGGAGGGTAATGTTTCTGTATGGCTTTTGAAGAAGTCTGAGCCTAAATACTATAACGATAAAGTCGTAAAAAATGGCTACTTCAGGGGAACGGAATCCATTGCTTTTGTAAATGAGATCCTTGAAAGGTATGAACATTACAAAAACATAATCCCAATTGAAAGTGCGGAATAAGTAGAACACCCGTTAATATTACCTTATCTCCGGAGAGATTCTGGATTCCCTGATAACTGTGAGCAACTCATTTAAAATCATCGCCGTAGCGCCCCATATAACATATCCCTCATAGTCAAAATATTTCACATCAAGCAACTCACCTCTTACTTCCAGCATTTTTGACTTTACTACCGACGGATCAAGAAATTTTTTCAGTTTTCCTTCAATCAAAAAAACAACCTCCTCGTCCTGGCATTTAAATTCAGGCTTTGTCTCAGCCCATCCGACAACAGGAGTTACAAGCATATTGCTGACAGGAATGAAAAGCGGAGTAAGTGTACCTATTACACTTATTCGCGTGGGATCAGTACCGACCTCTTCCCTTGCTTCACGCAGGGCAGTTTCAATAATATTGTTATCGGCCTCTTCCGCACTGCCACCCGGAAAGCTTATCTGTCCGCTATGGACGCCTTCATATTCAGGACGTTGCATGAAAATGGTGCAGACAGACCCGTTTCTTGGGTAGAGGAGGATAAGAACTGCCGCGGAGCGGGTTCCGGCTCCGGGTGCAGAAGGAAGATCCCTCAGCAACGGATGCGTTACTGACATTTCCCGCTGAACTTGAGTTCCAGGGAGAGGCTTTTGAAGTTCGGATTTTAATATGTCTGGAAAAGATGTCACTAACTATACGTTTAAATCTATTATGAAATCAGCCCCCTTAATGTGTATCAACCCCCTAAATCCCCCATTGTATATCAACCCCCTAAATCCCCATTGTGTATCAACCCCCTAAATCCCCCATCTGGGGGACTTTGAAATCCGTTTTGTTTTTTAAGCCCCCCATTTGGGGGGTTGGGGGGTTGACTTTCCCCTCCGGGGAGGTTGGGGGGTTGACTTTCCCTCCGGGAGGTTGGTGGGTTGACCTTCCCCTCTGGGTGGTGTTGGGGGGTTGACTTTCCCTCCGGAAGGGTGTCGTTCGATTTTGATCGAATGTTTTCATTTAACCGGTTGCTTCGTTTCATTAAGCAGTTTACATACACAGGTTTCTATTTGTTTTACTGTTCCAGCCAGATCATTAAATATCTGTTCATTTGTAAATCGGATCACTGTAATTCCAAAGTCATTCAGCATTTCGCTCCTCCCAATATCATGTTCCTCATATTCAAAAATATCGTGAATACAACCGTCAACTTCAATTACCAGTTTTATTTTAGGACAATAGAAATCAGCGATAAAAATGTTAATTGGGTGTTGTCTGCGAAATTGTAAGCCAAGGATCTGATTTTTATTAAGTTTTGCCCAAAGCTTTTTTTCTGCTTCAGTTTCATCTTTTCTTAATTCTTTGGCTAATTTAAAGAGTGAAGGTTTCGCTCCGAAATACATTGGATATTCAACACTTACGCCTTTCATTTAGCAATCTTTTAAAGAATATAGACTAAAAATATAATATATATTTAACTATGTAATTCTCGTATACCTTGTTTTGTTCTAAATCCAAATCCCCATTGTGTATCAACCCCCTAAATCCCCCATTTGGGGGACTTTCAAATCCTGCAATTGTTTAAGCCCCCCATTTGGGGGGTTGGGGGGTTGATCTTCCCTCCGGTGGGGTTGGGGGGTTGACCTTGTTTTGTTCCAAATCCAAATCCCCATTGTGTATCAACCCCCTAAATCCCCCATTTGGGGGACTTCAAAACCTGCAATTACAGTTCGAGCCCCCCATTTGGGGGGTTGGGGGGTTGATCTTCCCTCCGGTGGGGTTGGGGGGTTGACCTTGTTTTGTTCAAAATCCCCATTGATTATCAACCCCCTAAATCCCCATTGTGTATCAACCCCCTAAATCCCCCATCTGGGGGACTTTGAAATCCGTTTTGTTTTTTAAGCCCCCCATTTGGGGGGTTGGGGGGTTGACTTTCCCTCCGGGAGGTTGGTGGGTTGACCTTCTCCCTCCAGTAGGTTGGGGGGTTGACTTTCCCCTCCGGGGGGTTGGGGGGTTGACATTAATTGGGGAGTTGAGGGTTGCCTTTCCCTCCCGGAGTCTTTAGCTTTTTTCTTAAAGTCCCTCCCACTCCGGGGGAGGGATTTAGGGAGAGGTCATTCATATCTCAGAGCCTCCACCGGATTCCTGGTGGCAGCTTTCCAGCTTTGCCAGCTTACAGTAATCAGGGCAATAACTACGGCAATTACTCCGGCAAGGGCAAAAATCCACCAGCTGAGCTCTATCCTGTAAGCGTAGTTCTCCAGCCATTTTCTCATAACCAACCAGGCAACAGGAACAGCTATTATAAAGGCAATCCCTACCCATTTTACAAAATCTTTATTCAACAAGGTCAAAACCTGAAGGATCCTTGCGCCATTGGTTTTTCGGATCCCGATCTCCTTGGTGCGGCGCGTGATAGCATAGGCGGATAAACCCGAAAGCCCCAGACAGGCAATTATAATAGCCAGTATCGAACTGGCCAGGAATAATCCGCTGAAACGTTGGTCTGCACGGTATTGTTCGTTGTAAAAATCGTCAAGGAAGAAATAATCGAATGGATTTCCGGGGTAATGTGAAGTCCAGATCTTCTCCAGTTCCGGCAAAATCCTATCTATACCTGCCGAATTGACTTTGATAGTATAAAAGTTATTTGCCGGTTGATTAAAAAAAGCGATTGGACTGGGTAACTGTTTAAGAGATTGCTGATTAAAATCATTTACTATGGCTTTTATTGTGACCTCCTGTTTGCCACTTCTCAGGATCTTCCCTACTGTACTTGTTGCATCTTTAAAACCATAGTAGGGCAGCGCAGATTCATTTATTATTATCTTATTTGATTCCTCTTCTATGGATGCATTGTAATTATCCCCTGCCTGTAAGGTCAGTCCGTAAGTATCAAAAAAATGATTATCAATATAATATACATCGATCCTTTTTTCCGTGTTACGCCCCTCTACCGGGATACCGAAAACACGGGAATTTTTGATCTCAGTCCCCGGAACATTCGATGTAGCTGTTATGCTGCTTACTCCTGACAAAGCCAGTATCTCATTCTTAAATGATTCGAGGGTGTTCATGTATGATTCAAATGTATTTGCCCTGAGTATTCTGGGACCATCAAGGACTATTAATCCTTCCATAGTAAATCCGAGGTCGTGATTGCGCATAAAATTAACCTGGCGGTAAATAGTGATTGTGCCAATTATCAAAATTATGGAAATGGTGAACTGGAAAACCACAAGAATGTTTTTAAGCTGGCTTAACCATCCGGCTTCTGTTGGATTTTTCCCTTTCAGAACGAGGCCGGGAGCAAAACGTGAAATGTATATCGCAGGAAGCAGTCCGGTGAACAATGATCCTGAAACCAGGAGTAGTATGAAGAAAAGCAAAACCATTAAGTAATCAGCATGGAGGGGGCTTTGCATAACCTGCTTAAAGAACGGAAGCAAAAGAAGAACACCTGTAATGCTGACAATCAATGCAATCAGGTTTAACAATGCCGACTCTGTCAGGAACTGGAAGACCAGGTCCCGTTTTAATGCGCCCGTTACTTTCCGGATGCCAACCTCATGAGCCCGTTCAATTGACCTGGATGTGGACAGATTAATATAATTCACAAACGCTATCAGCAGTACAAGCAAAGCAACAATACCCAGCGAGACTACACTTCGGTAATTGCCATTGACCTCCAGTTCGTTATTGACAGACGAATGCAAATGGATGTCAGTAAGTTTTACCAGCTTATATTCCAGGAGGAAGAATGCTTCCTTCATAAATTTCCCGATAAAGGCTTCAGGAATCTGCGGTAATTTGGCCTCTAATGCTTTCGCATCAGCTCCGGGAGTCAGAAGAATATAAGAGTATACCCTTTCGCTCACCCATGAATTATCCCAGTATCTCGAGCTCTTTATCAGATTCTCATATGACAGAAGAATATCAAATTTGAAATGAGAGTTTTCAGGTATCGATTTTACAATTCCTGCCACCTCAAAATCGCTTGCTCCATCAAGAGTTATCATTTTTCCGATCGGATTTTCATTGCCAAAATATTTCCTGGCAGTCTCTTCAGTAATTACAGCATGATTGATAGCAAGAATGCTGGAATCCGGTTTCCCGTCTAAAAGAGGAAATGAAAAAAGGTCAAAAAAGGATGATTGTGCAAACAGAATGTTTTTCTCCTTAAAAGTTTTGTCTCCGTATTTTACAAGACTTTCCGTTCGATAAAACCGTGTATATCCCTCAACTTCAGGAAACATGTTCTTTATTTCTTTTCCGACTCCGGTCGATCCTGATGCAGAATGCTGTTCAAGAATACCTTCTTCATATAGAAGATAATCGACCCTGTAAATGTTACGCGCATTTTTATGGAATTTATCGTATGAAGTTTCTGCTTTTATCCATAAGGTTATCAGGATAAAAGAAGTTATACCGATGGTCAGACCCAGAAGATTAATTATGAAATATCCCTTGTTCGACTTTAGGTTTCTAAGTGTAAGAATCAGGTAGTTTTTTATCATTTATTGTTTTTGACTTTAAATTTAAGTAATTCTTTTTATTCATACCTCAATACTGGTAATGGATTATTTGTCGCCACCTTCTGAATCCACCCCTAAATCCCCAATTGTGTATCAACCCCCTAAATCCCCCTTGTGTATCAACCCCCTAAATCCCCCATCTGGGGGACTTTTAAAACCGTTTATTCTTTTTAAGCCCCCCATTTGGGGGGTTGGGGGGTTGACTTTCTTTCCGGGAGGTTGGGAGGTTGTCATTCTCCATTTGGGGGGTTGGGGGGTTGACTTTTTTTTTAAAATCCCTCCCACTCCGGGGGAGGGATTTAGGGAAAGGTTATTCATACCTCAAAGCTTCGACTGGATTCCTCGACGCCGCCCTCCAGCTCAGCCAGCTTACTGTAATCAGGGAAATTGTCAGCACAATGATTCCTGAAGCCGCAAAGATCCACCATTTCATATCTGTCTTATAAACATAACCCTCAAGCCATTTGCCCATAGCAAACCAGGAAGAGGGAACAGCAATAATGAAAGCAATTACAGTCCATCTGACAAGGTCCTTGTTTATCATTGCAAGTAATTGAATGATACTTGCACCGTTTATTTTACGTATACCTATTTCTTTTGTCCTGGCCTGGGTTTTCTGATAGGAGACGGCAAAAAGGCCTACCATCGACAGGAAAAGGCATATCAGTGAACATGAGCCTATCAGCCTTCTAAAGTTTACATTCGACCTGTGAAACCATTCAAAACGGTCCCCGACTGATTCAATATCCAAAGGGTAATCAGGGACCAGTTTTTGCCAGATAGCAGAAATCGCACTCCTTGCTTCCTGTGTCTGATTTACTGCTGCTTTCACAAGAAGGTGCCCGCCTGTACTATTGAATGAAATGAATGCGGGTTCAACCCTTGATTTTAAATCGGAATAATTAAAATCTTCAACTATTCCCATAACTATCATGTCTTCCATCCCCGGTATTCCTTTACCGATTAAATCCTGGCCTGAAAAAAGTCTGGCAAATGACTTATTAATGAGGCATTTTTTTGAGTTCGCAGAAAGAGTTTCGGAAAATCCGGTGCCATCAACAAGCTTTAATCCCAGCACATCAAGGTAATTTTCATCGCCGCTGAAGCCGGACGGAGAATATTCTTTTTCCACCCCATCCTGCCTATATTTCAGCGCGACCATGAAATGCTCGAGTACCGGGGAAGCCCCGACAATAGAAACACTATTTATCGGGCTGCTTTTCAATAACTCATCTTTGAATACCGTGACTTTATCCTTATACTGGGGAGGTATTTTTATCTCAATAACCTCTTTATTAAGGCCAATAGGTTTATTTGTAATATAGTTCATTTGTCTGATAATGATCAAAGCGCAGATGATAAGTGCTATTGAGCTGGCTAGCTGAAATATATTAAAGACAGGGATCTGAAAACTACTGACCGTTTGATCCTGATCAGTTTTCAAATAGTTCAAATTGAGGTTCGAACGGATCAGGTATAAAGCAAAAATCAATGTTATCAGCAGTATAAAAACCAGGATTCCGGCGAGTATCGCAAGCTGCTCAGGCTGCCAGAAAAATGCACTGGTGATTTTACTGTTTGTCAGAGAGTTGAAAAATGGCAGTGCATCAAGCATCATGAAGATGCCTGTTAAAAAGGATATTGCGACAATGATCAAATTTTCCAGCATAAAACGGGTAATCAGACTCTGTACGGTGCTTCCATTGATCCGCCGCAGATAGTACTCTTTAACCTTCCCGTAAAACTTGTTTGTAAGAACTCCCAGGTAATTGAAGGTGGCGATTCCTATTATCATCATTCCTGTTATCAGTGAAATCCACAAATCTCTCTTATCCCGGGTGATATCAACTGTTAATCCCCGCGACGTATCGAAATATGCTTTCCGGAGCGGTAGCAGGTAATATGGACCGGGAGTCCCGGTATTTATAACAGGTATCGTCTCTTTCTTTTCTGAAAATAGTTTTTCCATCTCTTCAGGATCAGTGTTTTTGGCTAACCTTACATAACAGCGGCTATCAACCTCACTGATAAGACGAACCATATCGAAGTTGAGCTGGGTGTTATCAACGGGTTTTTCAAAAATCCCTGTAACTGTCATCTGATCTGTTCTATTCCGGTTAACCAGGGTAATTATCTTTCCTAGCGGATCGTCTGTGCCAAAATATTTGTTTGCCAGATCAGATGAAATGACAAGGCTGTTATTCGATTCCAGCGCTGTACCTGGATTATTCGTCAAAAGTTTATACGAAAAGAACCTGAAGAAATTTTCTGATGCTCCGATTATTTGAGGATAGTCAACGTAATCTTTGTTATCTGCAATTATTTTCAGTGAATTTGAATTATTATAACGGCAAAAATCTTCAACCTGCGCAAAATTAACTTTCATATACTCAGCCGATCCAAACTTGCATTGATACATTTTTTTGCCGGGCAACCATGGATCATCACATTTCAGTGCGTATATCTGGTCCTTCATTTTATGGAATCCATCAGTACTCAATTCCCTGCTGAGGAATAGTAAGATAAGATTGATACAGGCTAATCCGATTGCAAGGCTGATTAACATGATGCCGGAATTTAATCTCTGCCTGAAAATGCTTCTGAGGATGATGTTGAGGTTTCTCATTCTGTTAAATTTATTTATTTAAATCCACCCCCTAAATCCCCCATTGTGTATCAACCCCCTAAATCCCCCATTGTGTATCAACTCCCTAAATCCCCCATCTGAGGGACTTTTAAAACCGTTTATTCTTTTTAAGCCCCCCATTTGGGGGGTTGGGGGGTTGACATTCCCTCCGGGGGGGTTGGGGGGTGATCTCCTCATATTCAACTCATTACGTTTGTCGCCCCCATTTGGGGGGTTGGGGGGGTTGCCTTTACCGTTGGGGGTTGACTTTCCCTCCGGGGGGTCAGGGGGTGGTCACCTCATATTCAACTCATTACGTTTGCCGCCCCGTTTGTCGCCCCCCATTTGGGGGGTTGGGGGGTTGACTTTTTTCTTAAAGTCCCTCCCACTCCGGAGGAGGGATTTAGGGAGAGGTCATTCATACTTCAACGCTTCCACAGGATTTCTCGTTGCAGCCCTCCAGCTTTGCAAGCTGACTGTCGCAAGCGCAATGAATATGATTAATAAACCGACGAGGACAAAAATCCACAGGTCAATTTTTGTTCTGTAGGCGAAGTTTTGCAGCCATTGATGAACAACAATCAGGGCGAAGGGGATTGCAATCACCAATGCAATTATAATCCACTTTATAATATTCAAATTTAGCAGTGACATCACTTCTGTCACTTTGGCCCCGTTAATTTTACGGATACCTATCTCTTTGATCCTTTTTTCAGACTCAAGTGCGCTTAATGCGAATATCCCGAGCAATGACAACAATATCGCTAGGATGGAAAACATTCCCGTGATCTTAGCGAGTTTTTTCTCCTCTCCATATGCGGCTTTATATTTCTCTTCAATACTTTCATACGAAAAAGGGATACCAGGGAATGAGGATTTCCATTGTTGTCTTATAAATCCGATGGATTCAGTTGCTTTATCAGGATTTAGCCTTAAGACGATGTACCCGGGATACATATGGTGACGACCAAACTGATATAACATCGGTCCAATGGGATTCTGTAATGATTCAATATTTATATCGTTTATTACGCCCACTACTTTCTTTCGGTTATCTTTATAAATCAACCCGACATTTTTACCTTCAATTGAATTCCAGCCAAGCATTCTAAGGGCAGATTCGTTAATTATTATTGCATCATAATCAGTTGAATATTCCTTAGAAAACAATCTTCCCTGAATAATATGCAAGCCTAAGACATCCATGAAATTTTCATCAATATCACATGAAAGCAGTTCCATTCCATCAGGATATGTGCTCTCATCCGGGTAAATTTTAAAATTATTTCTGAAACCAAATCCCGGGACAAATTCAGTTAACGATGCTTTCCCATATCCGTACTGTGCCTGATATTTCTCCAGATCCTGAATAAAGATGGTTGCGCTGTTCAACCGCTCATTGCCATTGTCCCCCAGAGAATTTACAGATATGGATATCAGGTTTTTCTTATTAAATCCTGTTTCATGTTTTTGCATGAATGAAATCTGTTTAAAAATAAAAAGCAGTGTTATTACTAATATTATTGTAATAACATATTGAAGTATGATAAAGCTTTTCTGAAAATTTAGTTTGCCTTTTCCTCCCTCCCTGTTGTGAAGTAAAACCTTGACGGGGGATGGTCGTGACAAAACAAGTGAAGGATAAAGACCTGAGATCAGTGCAGTTAATATTCCAAATCCCATTACCCCTCCCGGCAATAAAGGATCAGAGAAGTTGAATGTAATGTTCTTTTCAATCAGATTATTGAAGGCAGGTAACAACAAATAAACTCCATAGAAGGATATTAACAGACTGACAAATACCACTATAGAACTTTCCATAAAGAATTCTTTTATAAGGATTCCTGCCGTAGCACCATTAACCTTTTTAATTCCGATTTCAATATTCCTTTTTGCCGCATTAGCTATAGTGATGTTCATAAAATTCAGACACGCAATTATTAATATTCCAATTGCAATAACAGAAAGTAACCACAGGTATCGGGGTGAAACAGAAGGTATAATATCAGATTTAAGTGAAGTATTCAGGTGGCTGTCCTTAAAACCTGTCACAAGATATTTGTGCCTGTTTTTCATGAAATCCGGATAATATCTTCCTTCTATTTCTGATAGTTTATTCTCAAATCCTGCCGGTGCCTGATTCCCTCTGAATGTAATAAAAGTAAAAAGTCCAAAATGGTACCATCTTTCACTTAAGTCGGTAAAATATTTGTATCTGAAACTATCAGATAAAAAGTAATCAAAATTGAAAATGGAATTCGATGGGATAGGGTTTAGAGTACCTCTAACGGTAAAAGTGTAATTTTCATATTCAAATGTCTTTCCGGTCGGATCAGTATTCCCGAAAAGCTTATTAGCCAGATCTGTCGTAATTACTGCCTCATAGGGGTCCAGGAAAATAGTTCCGGGATTACCTGATTTCAGGGAGATATTAAACATTTCAAAGAACTCTTTCTCAACAATTGCTCCATTCAGGTTTTCAAATCGTTCATCCTTAACTTTTAAATCTCCCCAGGTCCTCATTAATCCGATTACTTTGTCAATCTCCGGGTAATCTTTTTTCAGTACATCGGACAAGGCCAGAGGAGTTGATGCCCCGATTGATCCATCCTGAAAATTCTCTGTAACAATCCTGTAGATATTTTTTGCATTTGGATTAAAATCGTCAAATGAAGTTTCATAACGAACATAAAGAAGTATTAATAAACTGATAGTCAATCCGACTGACAGCCCAAAAATATTTACGAATCCAAACTTCTTATAAGTAAATAGATTGCGGATATATATTCTTAAAAAGTATTTGAACTTGCCTATCAATTTATTTGTAGTTTATTCTTGTTAAAAATGTCATTTGCAGATCTCTTCATTACCGGGATTTTGTCACTCATACCTGAGAGCTTCGACCGGGTTTCTTGTCGCTGCCCGCCAGCATAAGAGGCTGACTGTTAGAAGAACTATTATGAGTTCAAAGGAAACTGCAAGTACAAATATCCACCAGTCAGCATTTAGGTGGAAAGCGAAACTACTGAGCCATTTTGTTGCAAGAAGGTAGGAAATGGGGCAAGCAATTGTTGCTGACACGCCAATCCAGATTAAAAACTGGACTGAAAGTTGCAATGAAATGCCTGAAGCCTGTGCCCCCATTGCTTTTCGTATTCCTACTTCCTTAATCCGCTTGCCGATAATAAACATTGTAAACCCAAATAGACCCAGGCATGATATAAACAGCGCCAGGGCGGTAAAAACTGTTAATAATTGACTGCTTTTCGCCTCGGTATTATACAGGCTGTCATACGCTTCGTCAAGGAACTTATAATCGTGAACAACTCCCGGCAATATATTACTACATGTGATCCTTAAATATTCCAATGTCTCATTAATATTCTGAGGATTAATCCGCAGTGCCACAACAGTGTACATATCAGGATTTATGTAGATCAGAATAGGATTTATTTTGTTATGAAACGATTGAATATGAAAATCCTTAACCACTCCTATAACACTTACCCCGTTTTTGTACGGCTCCCCAGGGATAAATAGTTTTGTACCCACAGGCTTTTCCAGCCTGAGAGTACTAACTGCTGCCTGGTTCAGGATCACACTTTCAAATTTGTCAGTTGAAAATTCTCTTGAAAAATCGCGACCTTGTATAATTTCAAGTTCCATGGAATTAACAAACCCGTAATCAGCTGGCAGTGCCTGCAAATTGACTGAATTTTCAGAAGCTTCCCCTTCCCGTCTGACACCAATATTCATCTGATTGTTAATCCCTGGCACCGTAAAAGCACCGGATACGTACCGGATATTTGAGTTTTTTAATAACTCATCCCTTAAGATCTCATATTTATTCCCGTTTTCTTTTATCAGTCCATGGAAGTTGACTAAAACAACATTCTCTTTTGTAAATCCCAGACTGGAGTTTTTCATATAATTTAATTGCCGGAATACAACGATTGTCCCAACCAGAAGGACTATGGTTATAGAGAACTGAAAGATTACCAGTAGCTTCCTGAAAGTTAATTTCTTCTTAGCGCTAATTGTTTCATTTCTCAATATTTCAATTGGCCTGAACCTTGAAAAATAAAATGCAGGGTAACCACCGGCAAGTGCGCCAACGATAATAATTATTAAGAAGACAATTAATATAAGGAATAGGAAATGGTTATCCGTAATAACGAAGGTAGTACCCAGGTATGAATATAATACTTCATAAAGCGTTTCAAACAGGTAAACACTTATCAGGCCTGATAAAATTATTATAATGAATGATTCCGTTATGAACTGCATAATCAGCTGCTCTCTCTGTGCACCGGCTGTTTTACGTATTCCGACCTCTTTCATCCTGCCAAGGTACTGTGAGATAGAAAGATTCAGAAAATTAAAACATGCAATAACCAGGACAAATAAAGAGGCAGATAGGAAGATATAGACATAAGTTTTGTTCCCCTTATTCCCTATATCCCCTCGTGCCGTGGTATCCCAATGAATTTCCTTCAACGGCTGTATTTCAAATTTCATTCTGGAAGCTAACCATTCACCGGCATTTTTTAAAAGCATATCATTCAATTTGGGGATGACAGAAGTTACATTTGCATTATTTTTCACCAGGATATAAGTCAGATCATCACCCCATGAGTTCCATGGCTGTTCTGCCATTTCGCCCAAAGCTTCAAGGGTGGAATAGGATATTAAAAAATCGCATTTCAGATGAGTATTGTCCGGGGATTCGTTCATGATGCCTGTTATCTTGAGGGGCATATCGTTGTACAACAATGTAAGTCCGAGCGGATCAGAGGTGCCAAAATATTTAACCGCTATTTTTTTTGAAACTACCAATGAATAAGGATCAACAAGAGAATTCCCGGGATCACCTTCATTCAGTATGAATGAGAAAACTTCAAAGAAACCGGAATCAGCAAAAAACATATTTTCCTCCTTGAACTCCTGTCCTTCATTGTTCTTAATAGACCCATCGTAGATCTTTCTGATACGTATTGCTGCTTTAACTTCGGGAATCTGTGAATTGATTGCAGGAGCAAGGGCTGGCATTGATCCTGCAAATTTCATTAAATTTCCTTCGGTACCCCACTCGACTTCAATGCGATAAATGTTTCGCTTGTTTTTTTGGAAGTTTTCATAACTCAGCTCATTTACAATATACATCAGTATCAGAAGGCAGGCAGTAATCCCCAACGTTAATCCCAAAATATTTATTGAGGAAAAAAATTTATTCCTTGTCAGTATACTTATCGCTGTTTTTATGTAATTCCTGAACATAATTTATAAGAATTAGGATATCATGCCTGACGTTTGTACCGGGAATTGTTCATTCATATCTGAGGGCTTCAACCGGATTTCTCGTCGCTGCCATCCAACTCTGCCAGCTCACTGTAAGCAAGGCTATACCCAGCGCAATTGTGCCGGCCAGTACAAAAAGCCACCAGCTCATTTCCGTTTTATAGGCATAACTTTGAAGCCATTTATACATGGCAAACCATGCAACCGGACAGGCAATCAAAAAAGCAATCCCGACCCATTTTACAAAATCACTGTTTAACATTGCGAGTATTTCTGAGATCCTGGCTCCGTTAACTTTCCGGATTCCAATTTCTTTTATCCGCCGCTGGCTGGTAAATAATGACATTGCTAAAATTCCCAGACAACAAATAATTATTGCACATCCGGCAAATAATGAGAAAGTCCGGCGGAACCGGAGTTCCGACAGATACATGTTTTCAACAGCATCATCGAAAAAGCTGACCTCAACGGGGAAAGAAGGTGAAAGTTCAGAAACTGAGGTTTTTAGATTTTGAATTATATCATTCAGCGATTTAAAATTGGCAGTTTTGACGTATGCAATGCAATACGATGCAAAATGTTCATTTCTTATTGCGAGAGGTGTAATAGGCTGATTGAAAGGCTTAAAATGAAAATCCTTAACAACACCGATAATCTCGAAATTCCGCTTGCCGGGGCTGAACCTGTCACCCAAAGGATCAACAAGGTTATTTTCACGAACGAACGATTCATTCACTACAACTTTCAGACTATCGGTTAAAAGATCTTCAGAATAAAAACGACCCATAACCAGCTGTAACCCCATAATTTCAAAAAAACCTGCATCGGCACTGAGAATGTGTCAAAATTCAGTTTTTTCTTTTCTCCGTCAAGGTTCATCTCCGCTCCCCAGCTTGAAATGACTCTACCGGGATAAAACTGTGTATAGGTGACATCACTTATTGCTGGCTGCTCTGTAAGTAACTGTTTAAGCACTTCTTTTTTCTGGCTTAGCTGTGGGGTTAGTGTGATACCGATTACGTTTTCCTGGTCAAAGCCCAGATTGGAGCTGCCAAACCTTACCTGCTTTTGTACCAGCAATGTAAATGCAATCAGTACTATGGCTATTGTAAACTGCATTGTTACAAGAGCGCCGCTGAATGAATACCTGGTTCTTGCCGGCGTTACAACATTTTTCAGGTTGTCAATAGCCTTTGAAGAAGAGATCTTCAGAGCGGGAATAAAGCTGAAAATCGTACTTAACAGAAGGATACCAGCCAGGGAGATGAGTAAAAATGCAGGAGAATAGGTTAGTTTTTCGTTGAAATCTATTCCTGTATAATTTCGGATAAACGGATTAATTACAGTTACAAGGTCGATAGCGATAAGTAGGGCGGCCAGGAAAAAAAAGAATGACTCGATTATAATCTGAAGGAATATTACCGAAGGTCTTGCTCCGGTGACTTTCAAAATTCCGGTTTGTTTTATTCTCTCCAGCCATTGACAGGATGATATATTAATAAAATTTACAAGCGCAATTATGAGCACCAGTATAGCTACAAGTGCAAGCAGCATGACCTGCCTTTTGTCACCGCTGACTAAGTAATTATTTCCGTAAAGCGTGAATTTTGAAAAATAGATTTTTTTGAAGGGAACCAGTCTTGCATTTAAATAACCATCCCGGAAGTCTTCAGGGATAATGTTCAGAATTGTTTTTTCAGTTTCAACAGGGTTAGTTCCTTTATTTAGCAGGAGAAGGGTCTGAAAATCACACCAGCCCCATTCGGTATACTCCCCGCCCTCCCCCTGAATAATTTTCTCGGTAGCAATAGAGGTAACTGCACTGAACGAAAGGCAGGAATTGGTTTCCGGCTCTTCAATCACTGCGCTTACCCTAAGCTCTTTGCTATTGTTAAGCTTAATAATTTCCCCCAAAACCTTATCGTGTCCGAAGAGTTTACCGGCTAATGTTGTTGTGATCACAACATTCATCGGCTCTTTAAGCGCAGTCAGAGGATCTCCTTCAACAAAATTGTACGTAAAGAGCTTAAAAAAATCTTCATCAGCATACAAAAGGTCGGAAGTGAGCGGTTCCCTGTTTTCAGTCTGGAATACAGGCGGTTCCCAGGTGCCGGAGATCCTTATGGCAGATTCTACTCCCGGGATTTTCGTACCAATATTTTCCTTAAGTATTCCGGGGGTATAGATCTGATCGCCGGATGGTAAATATAAATAGACATTATCACCGTTTTTGTGGTGATTGTCAGTTGTAAGTTCGCTATAACAATAAGCTGATAGAAATATCACCAAAGTCAGACTTATAGTCAATCCCAGCAAATTGATCAGATTTGTGACTGGATTCCGTTTCAGATTACGGAATGTTGTCTTAAACAAGCTTTTCATTTTACTTTATTCTGATTTGATCATTTATTTGCAACCCGTAAATCCTGTCAATAATCTGATACTCCCTGGCGTAGCTGCCTGATTTTTCTCATGTGGTCCCTTCTTTGGAGTTGCATCAAAAAAAACTGAAGCAGAAATTATACCATAATTGTAAAGCATAGATATATAATTAATTAGATATTCATAATATAATAAATTGTATATTTATTTTTACGTTAATTTGTAAAATATATTTACGTTTAGTTTGATTTTTATTATAAAACATCATAATTTTAACCATGGAGTTACACTGAGTTTTAAACGGAGTCACACAGAGTTTTAAGAAAGTGAGACTTTGTGATAACTCCATGAAACTCCATGGTAAAAGAAATAACTGCGCAAAACTGATTTAATGTATCGTGATATGGCTGATCATAAAGGCAACATACTTGTAGTCGATGACAACAAAAGTATTTTAAGTACGCTTGAGATATTACTGTCACCTCAGTTTCAGAGCGTTACTTCTTTGTCGAACCCCAGCCAGATGCCCTCCGAGCTGAAGAAAAAGGATTACAATGTCGTTATACTTGATATGAATTTTAAGGCAGGTATTAATAGCGGCAACGAAGGGATCTACTGGCTTGGAAGGATAAAAGAGACTAATCCCGAAATTTCTGTTGTAATGATAACCGCATATGGCGACATCGATACGGCGGTAAAAGCACTTAAAGCCGGAGCTTCGGATTTTGTCCTGAAACCGTGGGACAACGAGAAACTTCTTGCTACAATCCGACTTGCAATTCAGCTTAACCTTTCAAAAAAGGAGGTCATTCAACTCCGGGAACGGGAAACTGAACTTAAAAAGGAGATAAACCGTGAACCCAAACATATCATTGGCACTTCTCCCGGCTTTGTAAACGTGCTGAATATGGTTCGGAAGGTGGCAAAGACTGACGCCGGCATTCTGATAACCGGTGAAAACGGAACCGGTAAGGATCTGATCGCTCAGGAGATCCACCGGCTTTCGGCGAGATCGAAAGAGGTCATAGTAACAGTTGATATCGGTGCTCTCAGTGAATCGCTGTTTGAAAGCGAACTTTTCGGTCATATGAAAGGTGCCTTCACAGACGCGCACGAGACACGGCAGGGCAAATTTGAGATTGCCGATAAGGGAACTCTTTTTCTTAATGAGATTGGGAACATCTCCCTTCACCTTCAGTCAAAGCTGCTTACCGCTATAGAAAACCGGCAGGTCTCACGAATAGGTTCAAACCAGCTTATTCCCACCGACATAAGACTGGTTTGTGCCACAAACCGAAACCTTGAGAGTATGGTTAAAGCCGGGCTCTTCCGCGAAGATCTTTTATACAGGATAAATACCATCCAGATCGAATTGCCTCCACTAAGAGAGAGGGGGAATGACATAATTGTCCTTTCCGAGTTCTTTCTGAAAAACTTCTCCTTTAAGTATAACAAACCTAATCTGAAACTTAACCAGCAGGCACATGAAAAACTGCTGAGATACACATGGCCCGGCAATATCCGCGAATTGCAGCATACAATTGAAAAAGCTGTGATCCTGAGCGAAACTTCAGTTTTAAAACCTCAGGACCTGTACCTGAAACCTCCTGTTTCAATGACCGGGACCACTCCCTTCACAACAATTGAAGAGATGGAAAAGCAAATGATCCAGCAGGCACTTGATAAAAATAATGGTAACTTCACTGCTGCGGCAGAACAGCTTGGTATAACCCGTCAGACTTTATACAATAAGTTAAAGGAGAAGTAGGATGTTAAGCAAAAACCTGTATCTTAATATATTGATGAGAGTTTTGCTTTTAGTTGTTCTCTCTGTTCTTCTGGGATATCTGATCGATTCCGGTAAGTCCCTCAGAATCTCCCTCGTATGTTTTGTTGTATTGGTAATACTGACAGTCAATCTTATATCGTATCTGAATACTACAAACAAAAAAATAATGTATTTCTTCGATTCTGTCCGAAATGATGAGTCGAACCTTACATTTCCGGTTAACGAGAAAAACAGAACTGTCAGGGAGATATACAGGAACATGAACAGGGTCAATCAACAGATCCAGCAATTGAAAATTGAGATCAGGAATCAGGAACACTATTTCCGCATTTTAATCGAACACCTGGCCATAGGGATTATCACCTATAATAATAAAGGATTCATTCTTCACTCCAATTCAACTGCAAAAAGATTATTTGCCGCTGAGGTTCTTACCCATTTAAAACAAATTGAGCGGACTGACCGGAAGCTTTACAATGCAATAAAAAGTATGAAGCCCTCTGAACGAAGGCTTGTCCCTGTTGATACTGAACGGGGTGAGATACAGCTTGCCCTCAAAGCAACATCATTCAGCACTGGTGAAGATGAACTGGTAATACTCTCCATTCAGGATATCAAGAATGAGCTTGATGAAAAGGAGGTCGAATCATGGATGAAACTGATCAGGATACTGATGCATGAAATTATGAATTCAATTACACCCATAACTTCGCTGTCAGAAAGCCTGTCAGACATTTACCTTGAAGATGGGAATCCTGTAATTCCTGAAAAATTGTCATCAAAATCAATATCAACGACACTGCAGGGATTAAATGTTATTAAAGAACAGGGCAGGGGCCTGATGTCATTCGTTGAATCGTACCGGAAGCTAACCAGGGTGCCGGAGCCGGATAAGGAATTGTTCAGGGCTGCCGAACTCATGGATCGTGCAAAGATCCTGTACAGCTCTCTTGAGAAGAGTGACACTGTTGAATTGTCTTATTCATTGGACGAACCTGAACTTGAGATCTTTGCAGATAAGAACCTGATTTCACAGGTATTGATTAACCTTCTTAAGAATGCGCTTGAATCCAACATTGATAACCCGGACGGAAAGATCAAAATTGTTGCAGGCAGGGATATTAATCTGCGACCTGAGATATGTGTCATTGATAACGGACCCGGAATTCCGGGAGAGAACCTTGACGAAATTTTTGTCCCCTTTTTCACAACAAGGCAGAGCGGGTCAGGTATTGGTTTGAGCATTTCAAGGCAGATAATGCGTGTTCACGGTGGAAACCTGAAAGTCAGATCGGTTCCCGGTGAGACAATATTCTGTCTCAATTTCTAATCGTATCTGATCGCCTTCACGGGGGTGATCCTTGTAATAAGCTGGGAAGGGATCAGAAGCATCATTATGATTGCCGCCATCGTTCCTGCATTCAGAAGAAGAATGTGACTAAACTCCAGATTTACAGGGACTGTTTTTAAATAGTACGAAGTGGGATCGAGCGTTATCAGTCCTGTTTTGAGCTGAAGTAACGCCAATCCTATACCGATTAAGTTTCCCCAGAACAAGCCCTTGCCAATCAGGTAGGCAGCCTGGTAAAGGAAGACCCTTCTGATCGTAATGTTATCAGAACCCAGGGCTTTAAGAATTCCTATCATATTTGTTTTCTCCAGTATGAGGATCAGAAGACCTGAAATCATATTGAAGCCAGCGACAATAAGCATCAGGATTATTATAATAATAACATTGAGGTCCTGAAAGTTGAGCCAGTCAAATATCTGCGGGTACTTTTCCCTGATATTCGAGACTTTGAATTTCGTTTCATTTTCAGATAGTTTGTAACCGATAGCATCTGTCACAGCCGTTGTCATTTCACTGAGTCTGTCGAAGTCATTAATAAAAATTTCGAAGCCGCTGACCTGGTCGTCCGACCATCCGTTAAGACGTTTTATGTGGCTGATGTCGCAGAAGACATACATCTTGTCGAATTCCTCAAGGCTGGTTTCATAGATGCCGCAGACGGTAAATTTTCTGCTTCGCGGTGGATCCTGCACAAAATACATTGCAAATGAGTCACCGGTCTTTAACCTGAGCATGTCGGCGATCTTTTTTGAAATGATAACGTCGTTTGTCCGGCCTGTGTCGGAAACCGTAAAAACTGATCCGTCAACGATATTGCTCCGGAAATAGTTCCAGTCAAAATCAGTTCCGACTCCTTTGAGAATAACCCCCTGAGGTGATTCATCGGTTTTTATTATGCCTGCTTTTGTGGCAAATACCTGAACATGCTTAATTCCGGGTATCTTCCTGATCTTTGGTATGAATGACTGAGTATCGCTTATCGGTATTGTCTCAAGTGAAATATTTGAATCGAAATTCATTATCTGAATATTAGCCCCGAAACCGACTATTTTTTCCCTTATCTGTTGCTTGAAACCCGTAAGGATTGAAATTGCCAGTATCATAACTGCGAGACCCATTGCAATGCCGATTATGGCAATTACATTGATGGGGCGCGAAAATGAGGTCTCTTCGCGTCTGCCTTTTATAAGGCGGTGAGCAATGAAGTATGGTAAATTCATTCAAAGAATAATCTTCAAAAATAGCAAAATCTCTCCGGAACTCGTTGTTGTTTACCACTAAATCCCCATGTTCACCCCTAAATCCCCTAAAGGGGACTTGAGGCATCATTTTTTCTCCGGAGCTTATTAAGTATCTCAGAACTAATAGCCCCCTTTAGGGCATAGCCGTCAACCTAAGAGTTATTTTCGTAAGAGGAGATCTGCAATTTGTTGAATAGGACTTTTTTAACCGCAAAGCACGCTAAGAAGACGCAAAGCACGCAAAGCTAAAACGTTAATAAATAGCTCTTTGCGACCTTTGCGTAAATCTTTCGCGATCTTTACGGTTAATGGATTTAGAATTTTTAAACAGCCCCAAATTTTATTAAAGATCTCTCCCACGTGGAAGAAAACTTTGACCATCGTAAGACTGACTCCTCTTGGGGGTTCCCAAAAAAAATCTTAGATTTACGTTACAAATACCACCAACAATGAAAAGGATTATTTCCGTTCTTTCTGTTATGTTGTTAATTATATTATCCACAGCATGTTATGGTCAGGGAAGAGAAATAACTCCGGGCGCATACCGGGTTGAACTTTATTCTCCCTCCATCGCAGGGAAATCGGTCGCTATTGTAGCAAATCAGACTTCGATGATTGGTAAAATACATCTTGTTGATAACCTGCATGGCATAGGGATAAAAATAAAAAAGATATTCGCTCCCGAACACGGTTTCAGGAATATGGCTGATGCCGGCGAAACTATTGAAGACGGGAAGGATCCGGGCACCGGAATTCCGGTTGTAAGCCTTTATGGCAGCCATCTTAAACCCACTGCTGAGGACATGCAGGGAATTGATGTGGTTTTATTTGATATCCAGGACGTTGGAGTAAGATTTTATACCTATATATCGACTTTGCACTATGTTCTTGAATCCTGCGCCGAAAACAAGGTAAAATGTATCGTTCTTGACAGACCCAATCCAAATGGATTTTATTTTGACGGGAATATTGCTGATACTGCATATCGTTCATTTGTTGCGATGGATCCTGTTCCGGTAGTTCATGGGATGACTGTCGGGGAATATGCCAATATGCTGAACGGGGAGGGGTGGCTGATGAATGGCGTTAAATGTGATCTTACGGTTATTAAGTGTACAGGGTACACTCATAAAACCCGCTATGAACTTCCTGTAAAACCATCCCCAAATCTGCCTGACCAGACTGCTGTATATCTTTACCCGTCGATATGCTTTTTTGAAGGAACAACAATTTCATTAGGCAGAGGGACCCCATTTCCGTTCCAGGTATTTGGCTCCCCCAGGCTGCCCGACAGAGGATTCAGCTTTACACCTCAAAGCGTTCCCGGAGCAAAGAACCCACCCCTGCTTGGAGTGGTCTGTTATGGTACAGATTTGCGAAATGCCATCAAAGACAAACTGGTTCCATCCGATAAAATTAATCTGGACTGGCTGATCAGCGCATACCGTGATTATCCTGAAAAAGACAAGTTCTTTACACCCTACTTTGATGTTCTTGCCGCCGGACCTGAATTCAGGGAGCAGATACAGAAAGGTTTTAGTTCAGAGGAGATAAGGGCAACCTGGCAGGATGGGCTCAAAAAATTCGGTGCGATCAGAGCTAAATACTTACTCTATAAATAATGAAGACTTAGTGTCTTAAATGCAATTTTCCTACATTCACTAAGGTAAGTCCTCCTTGGGGGTTTTGGGGGCTAAAAGAGATTCCATCTCTTCTTTTGTTATCGCCGGAGATTGATGCTTCCTCAGTTTCTTTAAAACGAGCTTTCCTGTCATTCTTGCTGATCTTTTATCTTTGAACGCAATCTGACCCTCGAATGCAGGCATAAATGGCTGGTGGATATAAGGTTTACTGCCAACCAGCACATCATAACCCCATCCCTGGCCGCTTTTAAACAAACTTAGTTTATACAGCCTTCCACGGTCAGCAACATAAATCCCGACAAAAACTAAAATTAATAATACAGAAAAGCCTGAAAGGACTTTCTTATTAATCATACTGGTTATAAACAGCATCCGGATCAAATGCCCAGATATCATCAAAGTAATAAGTCCCGCTGCGGCCTGTAGTTACATAACCTCTGTTGCCGATGCTGAACCCCACTGCATCTGACCGAATGGAACCCTCAAAAGAGGTTTTCTCAATCCAAAGGTCGGTTGCCGGAGTATATTCCCAGCATTCGGTACCGGTGGTCTGGCCACCTGTTGCAAGGTAACCTTTACCGTTAACACTGAATCCTACTTTACCTATACCCGTAATCGTTAAATATTTGTCATCGAAAGTTTCAGCTGTTACATTTGAAATGGCTCTCTTTTTTGTCCACAGGTCAGAATTTGGATCATATTCCCACATATCAGTCAGATATTCACCGTTATCAAGACCTGTCAGAATATATCCTTTTCCACCTATCGTAAAACATGCTGCATCACGGCGTTTGCTTCCTCCGATGCTTGTTTTCTGGGTCCATGTATCATTGTCAGGGTTATATTCCCAGACATCCTTCAGGTAACTAACGTCGTATCCTGTTCCAACATACCCTTTATTATTCAGGGACATTGCTACGGCGCCATATCTTGCAGAGCCTGCAAAATCGGCTTTCCTTGTCCATACATTGGCAGTGGGATCATATTCATAGAAGTCGTTCAGCCTGTTTTTACCGTCAAATCCTGTTCCGATATACCCTTTAGTATCTGTTCCAAAGCCTATTGCGCCATTACGTGCAATCCCGGGCAATTCAGCTTTTTGTGTCCAGGTATTCCTGGCCGGATCATATTCCCAGAAGTCATTCAATCTTTCTGTCCCGTCATATCCGGTACCAATATATGCTTTTGTGCCTATAGAAAAACCGACAGCATCACTACGCGGTATACCATCAAAGTCTGACAACTTTACCCAGTTCCCGACAAGCGTTACATCCGTATTCTTCTTACATGAGCTTAGAAACCCTGAGCCCAGAATGCCGATGATAAGAACGATCCCAATCTTAATCCCTTTGTATGTCATGTCCTGCATTTTTTTCGTTAAAAATCAACACAAAACTATCTGAACGATATTTCAATTAAAAGCTTAGTAGATATATACCCTAAAACTGTAGACCAGACCGTATATATTATCGATAAAACTAACTCAAATCAGAAAATGTCTGAAACACAGGCGGAAATTGTTAAAGTTTTATTAATATCTTTTCAAATAGCCTGTAGGTCTACTCTTTTACCCTGTTTGTATATTTTGCTTTGTTCCGACCCTGTTTTAGTCTTCTTTTGCAAAAATTAAATAATTGATGAAGGTTACAGGTGAGGTAAAAATAAAGGGGCAAATCTTCTCATTTACAAGGATTTCTTCATTATTTTTCGTAATTTCTGTTATTGGAGCCTTTTTTTTGGGTTCCTGTACCAAGGTAAATGAATTCACCATTGGCCAGGATTTCCTTGAATCCCAGACAAAATTGCAGATTGTTGACACTTTTAAAGTTGATATTTCAACCATTCTAGTTGATTCTCTTGCCACATCTTCCACAAAAGTGGGGTTGGTAGGTAATTATAGCGATGACGTCTTTGGCTCTGTAAAAAGCAATTGTTACTTTGACCTTGCTTTCCAAAGCGTTGATAATATAGAAGAGAATGCAATATATGATTCTGCAGCGTTTATCTTTTCCCTTAATCGTAAAAGCTATGGGGACACGACAAAGCTGATGTCAGTCGGATTGCATCAGCTTACTGAAGTGATTGTTCCTTTCAGCACTACCAATTACCTTTATAATACATCTTCATTCGATTTCTCCCCATTACCTTTGGCGACGACTGAATTTATTCCCGGACCGAATTCAAACGACACAACCCTGACTTTTCATATTAATTCCTTCGGAGAAAATTTCTTCAGCCTGCTTAAAACAAAAGATGCATCTATAATAGACCAGACAAGTTTTACAGATCTGTTTAAGGGATTTGTTCTGACTTCGGAAGGTGAAAATAACGATGTGGTGCTCGGTCTTACAGCGGACAACAGCCATTTTCTCTTAAAACTCTATTATCATGTTGATAATATCATTCCGGAAAAAAAGGAGATTAAGTTTACTATGGGGGAGGCAAGTCATCAGTTTAATAATATCATATTTGATTTTTCAAATAGCGTATTGAAGGATCTGAAAACGGAACATAAGGGATTAAAAAGTACTGAGACCGGTAATAAAGTATATATCCAGGGGCTCACAGGAATTCTGGCGAAATTTCAATTCCCGACAGTTCAGGACTTACTTATGCAGCAGAGATGGAAAATTTTGAAAGCAGACCTTGTCTTTGAACCAGTCAGGAATAGCTTTGATGTTTTTCCGCTTCCACAAAGATTAAATATCTATGATACTGACAGCGAGAACAGGATTAATTCACTATTAAAGGACCGCGACGGGAATCCAATATTGCCAACTTTTGTTTATGATGAGTTTTTTCATGTAGATACAAGGTACACTTTTGATATAACAAGTTTTATCAATCAGGAGCTTTCGGATAGATATTTTGACTATCAGCACGGGTTACTTGTCGGCCTTGATCAGAATCAATTTTTGTCGACGCTTAGCCGGCTTTCAATCGAGGGCGCCAATCCTCCCGTAAAACTCAGACTTTATTATTTAACCTACTAAATATGATTATGCAAAGGCTTATAAAAACATATGCTCTGATATTCATATTTATTGTTTTACAGGTTTTCAACGGTACCGCACAAACAACATCCTCCCCATATTCGATATTTGGATTGGGTTACCTTGAAGGAAACAGTCTGGGTCCATCCAGGGCTATGGGTGGTACGGGTATCGCATTCCTGTCGGACAGATCGATAAACCTTCTCAATCCTGCATCCTACAGTGGACTTGACAGTCTGATCTCGATTTTTGAACTTGGCGTTTTTGGAAAATATACCCAATTTACTTCAAGCAAGGAAAGTCAATCACTTTTCAATGCGAACCTGAAATATGTCGTCATGGGTTTCAGGGTTACACCCTGGTGGGGAACTAGTTTTGGCTTTGCTCCATACAGTTCGGTAGGGTACAATATTAATACAACGGCGAGCATTGAAGGCACAAATCAGAAATATTTAAAGAATTTCACAGGAGAGGGAGGCGTTAATCAGGCTTATTTCGGGAATTCAATCAAACTGTTTAAGAATCTTGCAATTGGGGTAAATGCCGCCTACCTTTTCGGAAACATCACAAATACCGAATCGGGTGGGAGCTTTAACTATTCTCTCCAGGATGTGACTTATCTTTCAAACATCGACTTCAGGTATGGACTGAATTACAGGTTCGCTCTCAGGAAGTGGAATTACAATATTGGACTTACCTATGGGAACTCAAAATCACTAAGGACCAATAATGAAACAACAATAACCACAACAATCGGGTCTGAGACCATCAAAGGCCAAACTCGCAAATATGGGATACCTCAGAGCTTTGGGGCCGGAATCGCCTTCGGGAAAGAATGGTTCAAGGCTGGAGTTGATTATGAAAGAAGCCAGTGGGGAAAAATTAACTTTGAAAATCCCCTGCTCAGGACAAGGAATACCAACCGGTATTCATTTGGCCTCGAAATTCCTTCACCGGGTCTTAACAAGGGAACAGCCAGAATGGTATTTTACAGGCTCGGAGCTGAATACCGCGAGTCATATCTTCTTATTGACAATACCCCGATTAATTACAGGGCTATAACATTAGGAGCGGGGATACCGTTGGGTGGAGCACTCAGCGTTCTTAACTTCTCGCTTGAGTTAGGCCAGAATGGAACGATAACCAATGAACTCTTTAAGGAGAGTTTTGTAATCTTCCACATTGATATGTCATTAAGGGCTCCCTGGTTTATGAAACGCAAATATGATTAGCAGGTCAGATAAGGTTCCTGTTTACCATTGCAAAAAAAGTATTTCTGAACGATTCCCCGATGGGGATCCTCTGATTTCCGATAACTATCCTGCTGTTTTCTATCATATCGATTTTGTCGACCGATATTATATATGATTTATGAACCCGGTAGAAACGGTCGGGAGGAAGTTTTTCAATAATATTCTTCATTGTGGTCTTGGTGAGGATAAGTTTCCCCTCAGTATAAATCTTTACGTAATCCTTCAGACCTTCAATGTAAATGATATCTTCAAGGTTCACCCGGATAGTGCTGTATTCTACCTTGACCATCAGAAAATCACGTGAAACTCCCTGAACCTCTTCGGAAGAGGTTTCACCCGGGATCTTGAGTTTTAACAGCTGATACGCCTTGCTTACTGATCTTGAAAACCTGTCGAATGCAATAGGTTTCACAAGATAGTCAACGGCGTTATACTCAAATCCTTCGTAGGCATACTCCTTAAATGCAGTTGTGAAAATGATCATCGGAGGGTTATAAAGCGATTTCAAAAACTCCAGACCTGAGATCTGTGGCATTTGGATGTCAAGGAAGATCAGATGTACCTGCTCAGTGTTAAGTGTCTGAACCGCTTCAAACGGATTTGTGAACGCGCCAAGCAGTTTAAGGTAGCGGATCTTGGTACTGAATTCACTGATTATATCGAGAGCCAGGGGTTCGTCGTCAATTGCAATACAATTAAGTAAACTGTTCATCTTTCAAAGGTAATACCAGAAAAATAGAAAACACATCATTCCCGTCTGTAATTTTAAATTCGTGACATCCGGGGTACAACAGATCGAGACGCCTTTTTATATTTTTAAGCCCGATTCCCTGGTTGTTGACGAATTTTTCTTCGATAACGCTTTTCTTGTTGCTGATAAGGAACTTCAGCTTATTGTCGCTTATTGTAATGTTTATTTTTATAAAAGAACCATTTATTTCAGCCATACCATATTTAAAGGCGTTTTCGATCAGCGGAAGTAAAATAAAGGGTTCAATTTTAAAATCACCGGGAGTGCCCGTCAGGTCAACTTCTACCGGCAGGGCATTTTTTGATCTGAGTTTCTGAAAGTCAATATATGCATTAATGACCTCTATCTCTTCTCTCAACAGTACAAATGGCTTGTCTGTTTTGTAAAGCATGTACCGGAGAATAGCTGAAACCTTCAGGATTGCATCAGGGGTAATCTCGGGCTTATTAATGGAAAGCGAGTAAATATTATTGAGTGTGTTAAAAAGAAAATGAGGGTTAGCCTGCTGTTTCAGGTAGAGTAACTCGGTTGAATTCCTTTCCTTCCTGATCTCTTCCTCCTTCCTTTCATCATCCCTGAACCGGAGAAGAACCTTAATTGTTACAGCTGAAAGATATACAAGGAGAATGCCATAAACAGAGGATAATCCTGAGTTAGTACCCTGGTTTTCAGTAAACTTGTTTTCAATAAAAATGCTAAGAAGGTATGCAATCGATATTAATAAAAGGGATGCGGGTACGAACCATTTAATTTTCTTTCTGAATAAATAATTTGGGACTAAAAAGGAGTAGCTCAGGTAAAATAAGGTTAGGTAAATAATCCATTTTAGTAATTGATCAGTAAAAACAAAGGATGAAGAAAAATACTTTTGGATAATAAAGTCAGTTACCAGCGCCAGCATCCAGAATAGTATGTGAATAACGATACTTCTAATCTTAATACTGAATTTTCGGGATAGATCCGGCATATTGAAAATACTAAAATCCATTTACCGCAAAGTTCGCTAAGATTTTACGCAAAGTTCGCAAAGAGTTACACTAATCCCTTTGCCTTGCGCTCGTTCTCGCAGATTTTCGCAGAGTGAAATCCGTTGAGTTTCGCAGATTTCAGAATTCTTACTCTTGACTTTTATCTTTTTACTTTTGTCTTTTGTCTTGCTCTTAACCCTGCGCTCTGTGCTCTGCGCTCTGCGCTCTGTGCCCCACCTTCGCCTCCCTCCGGTCAGCTTCGGTGGGCAAAGCCTGTGCTCTGCGCTCTGCGCTCTGTGCCCCACCTTCGCCTCCCTCCGGTCAGCTTCGGTGGGCAAAGCCTGCGCTCTGCGCTCTGCGCTCTGTGCTCTGCGCTCTGCGCTCCCCGCCCCACCTTCGCCTCCCTCCGGTCAGCTTCGGTGGGCAAAGCCTGCGCTCTGCGCTCTGCGCCCCACCTTCGCCTCCCTCCGGTCAGCTTCGGTGGGCAAAGCCTGCGCTCTGCGCTCTGTGCTCTGTGCCCTGTGCTCTGTGCCCCCCGCTACACCCTTCCAGGATAGACTTTGAGCGCCTCTGCAAGAGTTTCCATTGCATTTTTAAGATCATGTGTATTAAGTACATATGCAATCCTGACCTCATCTCTTCCAGACCCGGGTGTTGAATAAAATCCTGACGCCGGAGCAACCATTACAGTTTGATTATGGTACTCAAATTCTTCAAGCAGCCATTTGGCAAACTTATCGGCATTGTCTACAGGAAGTTTTACGACTGCATAAAATGCCCCCTTTGGTTTGGGGCAATATACACCGGGTATTTTATTAAGGGCTTCCACCATAAAGTTGCGCCGGGCAGTGTATTCCCTGTTTACTTCTTTAAAATATTCAGGGGGTGTGTCCAATGATGCTTCTCCTGCAATCTGACCGAGTCCGGGAGGAGAAAGACGTGCCTGGGCAAACTTGAGCGCTGATGAAATTACTTCTTTATTTTTGGTTACAAGCGAGCCTATCCTGACGCCGCATTCGCTGTATCTTTTTGATACCGAGTCGACAAGAATAACATTATCATCAATCCCTTCGAGCTTCATTGAGGAGAAGTGCTCTTCACCGTCGTAACAAAAGTCACGGTAGGCTTCATCCGAAAACAGGAAAAGATCGTGTTCCTTAACAATCTCCCTCAGGTGGAGGAGCTCCTTCCTTGAATATAGGTAGCCGGTAGGATTATTCGGATTGCATATGATAATTCCTTTTGTTTTGGACGTTATTTTCCCTTCAATTTCCCTGATCGGCGGAAGGGCAAAATCATCAGTTATATAAGAGGTTACAGGAACAATTTTTACACCCGCAGTTGTAGCAAATCCGTTATAGTTTGCATAAAAAGGCTCCGGTGTAATGACCTCTTCCCCCGGATTTACGCACGACATCAGGGCAAAAAGTATAGCTTCCGAGCCTCCTGTTGTAACAAGTATCTCGGTATGGTCTACATTAATTCCGATACTCTGGTAATAGGTGGCCAGTTTGCGGCGATATGATTCATTTCCTGCCGAATGGCTGTATTCGATCACTTTCAGTCCGTTGTTCCGGATTGCATTAAGCGCAACTTCGGGGGTAGGAATATCGGGCTGGCCAATATTGAGGTGATATACTTTCCTGCCTTTCCTTTTGGCTTCTTCCGAATAGGGAACCAGTTTTCTGATCGGTGATTCGGGCATCAATCGTCCTTTATCTGATATTGAGGGCATACTTAAACTTTAGTTCTTAATTAACTGCATCGCAAAATTAAGTAAATAAAGAAATTGAATGAGGGTTTTTGAATTAATATGGGGCCTGGCGTTAAAAAAATGCCCCTCCCACTCCGATGGAGGGGTTGGGGAGAGGTGGCTTCGGGATGGGGCATGGGTGAGTTCATGGGAGTGAATCAAACTGTATGCAGCTGAGTTGCAATAATTTACATTTGGGATTGTTGAAAAAGTCTTTCTTAACCGCAAAGCACGCAAAGAAGGCGCAGAGGACACAAAGTTAAAAAGTTAGTAATTAGCTCTTTGCGATCTTTGCGTAAATCCTTTGTGATCTTTGCGGTTAATGGATTTAGACTTTTTAAACACCTCAAACTTATTTAATTGTATTTCTGGTAAATATAATTCTCAGTTTAAAACTGATTCTTAAGTTGACTGCTATGCCCTGAGGGGGAGAGGCCGGAATGCGTATAGACCACTGCAATAATGTTGTGTTTTTGAACGTCTTTTAGTTTAGATAAGCGCAATTAAAATACGTATTTTAATTTAATAAAATACGTATTAAAAGACATATTATAAGACGTATTTCTTTGTTACGAAAAAATACACTTTTGTTTTTTAGTTGTTTTCATTCCTGATATTCATATGCTTCCAAATTATATTATAATTTTGCTCTTTCTTTAAAAACCACCCAAATAGCAGATTATGGATATTCCTTCAAGATATGAGCCCGGAAAAACAGAGGACAAGTGGTACGCATACTGGATGAAACATAAATTATTCAGGAGTACTCCAAATGAAAAGGAACCTTATACAATCGTTATTCCTCCGCCAAATGTGACAGGTGTTCTTCATATGGGACACATGCTCAACAATACGATCCAGGATATCCTTGTACGCCGGGCAAGAATGCTCGGCAAGAATGCATGCTGGGTACCGGGTACCGACCATGCATCAATTGCCACCGAGGCAAGGGTAGTGGCAAAACTGAAATCCGAAGGTATTGAAAAACGCGACCTTACCAGGGATGAGTTTATTAACCAGGCCTGGGAATGGACTGAAAAACACGGAGGTATCATTCTCGAGCAGCTCAAAAAGCTCGGAGCTTCGTGCGACTGGGACCGCACACTATTCACTATGGATGAAAAGAGAAGTGAGTCGGTAATTAAGGTATTTGTTGATCTTTACAATAAAGGACTGATTTACCGTGGCGTACGTATGGTCCACTGGGACCCTGAAGCAATGACCGCCGTCTCGGATGAAGAAGTTAATTACACCGACGAAAAATCAAAACTATATTATGTACGGTATCGCATTGCAGGAGAGGATAATTACGTAATGGTTGCAACCACACGTCCGGAGACAATTCTGGGAGACACGGCGGTATGTGCCAATCCTGCCGACGAACGGTATAAGCATTTAAAAGGAAAGAAAGTCATTGTCCCTATGGTAAACAGGGAGGTACCCTTTATTTTTGATGATTATGTCGATATTGAGTTCGGCACAGGCTGCCTCAAGATCACACCTGCTCACGACATAAATGACTATGAAATAGGGCTCCGGCATAAGCTGCCCACGATTGATGTGTTTAACGATGATGGTACAATGAGCAGGAATGCCGGAATGTTTGTTGGTATCGACAGGTTTAAAGCGAAGGATCTCGCTGAGAAAGAACTACTCCGGACCGGAAACCTTGTAAAGGTTGTTCCTTACAACAATAAGATCGGGCGATCGGAACGTACGAATGCCGTCATCGAGCCAAAGCTTTCAGTGCAGTGGTTCCTGAAAATGGCTGACATTTCAAAACCTGCACTTGATGCTGTTATGAACAGCGAAGTTCATCTTCACCCTGCAAAATTCAGGAACCTTTACCGTCACTGGATGGAGAATGTTCACGACTGGTGTATAAGCCGGCAGCTTTGGTGGGGACACAGGATCCCTGCCTGGTACTTTGCAGATAATGAGTTTGTTGTTGCGGAGAATGTTGATAAAGCCCTCGAAATTGCGAAAGGAAAAAGCGGGAACAGGGACCTTAAAGAATCGGACCTGCGGCAGGATGAAGATGTACTGGATACATGGTTTTCCTCATGGCTGTGGCCAATCACCTGCTTTGACGGCATTAACCAGCCCGATAATCCCGATCTGAAATATTACTATCCTACAAATGACCTTATTACAGCTCCCGAAATTCTCTTTTTCTGGGTAGCCAGAATGATTATTGCAGGATTTGAGTACCAGGGGAAAAAGCCTTTCAACAATGTTTATCTGACAGGGCTCGTAAGGGATCAGCAGAGGAGAAAAATGTCAAAATCACTCGGGAACTCGCCTGAACCTCTGGATCTTATAAAAAAATACGGAGCCGACGGAGTGCGTGTCGGAATGATGCTTTGTTCTCCCGCAGGCAACGACCTGCTTTATGATGACTCACTGCCTGAGCAGGGACGCAATTTCGCAAACAAGATATGGAATGCATTCAGACTTGTGAAAAGCTGGAAGGTCGATGAAAAAATTGCCCAGCCTGAATCATCGGAGATTGCCGTTAAATGGATGGATGAAGTTCTTAAGAGATCAACAGGCGAAATTGAATCCCACTTTAAAAAGTTCAGGATATCCGTAGCTCTCATGCATGCGTACAAACTTTTCTGGGATGAATTTTCAGGCTGGTACCTTGAGATCATAAAGCCGGAATATAAGAAACCCCTTGACAGGCTGACGTATGACGCAACAATTTCTATTCTCGATAGTCTTGTCCGGATTATTCATCCTTTTATGCCTTTTATAACAGAGGAGATCTGGCAGATGATAAGTGAAAGGAAAGACGGAGAAAGCATCATGACAAGCCGCATGCCGCAGTCAAAGAAATTCAACAGGGAGTTCCTCTTAAGGTTTGAAGGAGCAAAGGGAATCATAAGCTCGATACGGGCGGTGAGAAAGGAGAGGAAAGTTCCCAACAAAGAGAGTATTGAATTGTATATCAGGTCAGAAGCTAACGGATTTGATACAGCAATGCTTCATGTAGTTTCGAAACTTTGCAATATTTCAGAAATAAAATTTGTTAACGAAAAGCCGGCTGGTGCAGCTTCATTCATGGTTGATACGACCGAATACTATGTTCCTGTCACCAGCAATATCGATGTTGAAGATGAACATCTTAAAATAAAAACTGAAATTGATTATTACAGGGGTCTCCTTTCAACGATCATGAAAAAACTTGATAATGAAAGGTTTGTTCAGAATGCCCCGGCAAATGTCCTGGAGCTTGAAAAGAAGAAAAAGTCAGATACCGAGTTGAAAATCAAATCCCTTGAAGAACGGTTCAGGGAATCAGGGAGTTAATTTTCTGACTATATAGTTCTGATCTAAAGGTGCAGTTTCCCATCCATCATTAAGGATCAGCTGCCAGCCATCGCCGTAATAATGGTTCTTCTCTGCCTTAAAGCCTTTGGCCGTAATCCGGAGGTATTTATAGTTGTTTGAAACGAGGCATCCGCCTTTATCAACTGTCAGCTTTCCCCAGTTGTCCAATACTCTCAGCGAGGCATAGATTGTTCCAAGGGTATCGAGAGATTTAACATTCTCAGGTTCGAAATCGAAGGATGGACTTTCAAGCTCAAGATACACGACAGGTTTTTCAGTAAAGACACTTACCTGATCGGTAAGCTCTTTCCTGATATCCTGATCTCTTTTTTCTTCTTCCTTTATTATTTCATCAATATGGTAATTAATGGCGATACTCCCCGCAACATCCCGGCATACTACCGGGAGCTCAATCTTATAGAGATCCCTGACAATTGCTCCAGGATCGAGGGTGTCGGTTTTAATGGTGGTAAAGTCATAACCTTTGTTATACATCAGTGTGGCATACAGAGCTCCATGAATGAAACCGTATGAGCGGGCATACGACTGGTATTTATAAATCCTGTCGAGATTTTCGAAAAGCCGCGTTTTATACTCATCGGGCGACTGGGCTTCAAAGAGTGTATAGGTAAAAGTAGCAAACCCTTCATATGTTTCAAACTGGTTTTCAAGTCTGGCAAATTTAGGATATGTTTCCCGGTTGGAGCCTCTGAAGATAAGGGCATCCCTGATTGCGAGCAATTGTTCTTCACCTTCGGAGTTAATGGCTTTTCTCAGAGCCTTCCATTCAAGCTTGATCCATACCCTTGCCTCTTTTTCATCCATGTTGGTGGCATTGAAGGTTGCCAGACTTATACCGACAGATTGCTGATATCTGTGAAACAGGCAATGAATTGTCCTGGTAGTTATTTTGTATTCTTCTGCCTCAATCGGAAGAGGGGCCAGGCCAAACAGGGTTCCCCCGAAATCAACGGTCGAATTGGTTATGATACTTTCCTTTGGAAATAATCCAATATAAACACCTTCCTTCAGTTTGAGCAGACCCTCCTTATCAGGCATGTTTGCTACTATTTTCCTTGTTTCCCTGTCGACAATCATTACGGGACCATAGAGATTCTCTCCCCACAACTTGCCGCCATCCTTATTGCACAATGCCTCTATTTTTTTAAAATATTCTGTTGCCTTTGTGGGCGTCAGATAGCTCTCCTTAACAGTTTCCTTACACCCGAGGATAAGAACCAGAGAAATAAAATAAATCCACTTTTTCATTTTCCAGGATAGTTGGACCAAAAATAATTAAATTTTTTGCATATGGTGAAAATTGGGGTATTTTGGTCAGACGGATTCCTCACTGCAGCTGACAACCCCGTTCCGTCCGGGATCAGCAATTGCATCTTTAATGCTGACATTAAGCTCGAATCCGATAAGGAGGGCGATTGAGTTCAGGTAAAGCCATATAAGAATTACCATTAAGGTTCCGATCCATCCATATATTTTGTTGTACGGTCCGTAAGTGTTAACATAGGCTGAAAAGCCAAGCGAGGTGATTATAAACAAAATAGTTGCAAGTGTTGACCCCGGAGTTATAAATTTGAAATCGTGCCTTTTGGCCGGTGCGAGATAATAAAGGAAGGAGATGGCAAGAAAGAGTAAAAGGACTATAACTATCCATTTAATAAGAATAAGGACAGAGATAACCAGGCTCTTTTCAAGGATATCAAGCTCAACAAGCCTGCTCACGGCCATTTTTCCGAAAATGATAAGGAATCCGGCAACTGCAATTAAAAAGACCCCTATCAAAAGAAGTAAAACAGATATTTTTCTCTGATTTACCCACGACCTCGACTTAAATGAATGGGAAGTTACAACAAATGAATGTATTACAGCATGGATTCCGTTCGTTGAAAATATGATGGTTGCAAAAAACATAACGAGAAGGAGACTGCCGCTTTTGTTTGTCACGATGTCTATTATGGTTTTTTCCATCAGGTTGTATGCATTTAAGGGAAAGATGCTTTCAAAGAGCCTGATGAGTTCCTCCTGAAAGTTCGGGATCGGTATAAAGGGGATAAGCGTGAACAGGAAAATTGTTGCCGGAAGAATTGCCATCAGCATATTAAAGGCTATCGAGGAGGCTCTCGTGACAAGCACCCCTCTTCTGAATCCCTTGATAACGAATTTGAGTACTTCACTGATCGGCATGCCGTCAAATCCGGGCAGAACAAGCTTGCTGATCCATATTTTAGCCCTGAACCTGCCGGCGCTTTTGGTAATAAGCATTGGCTATATAGCTTTTAAACTCATATCCAGGCTTTTAATATGATGAGTGAGGGCTCCGACCGATATGAAATCTACTCCGCATTCGGCATATGCCCTTATAGTTTCGAATGTTATGCCACCCGACGACTCTGTTTCATATCTTCCCCCGATTGCAATCACCGCTGCAGCAGTATCACTGACACTAAAATTGTCGAGCATTATGCGATCCACTCCACCCACCTCAAGTATCCTGTTTACATCATCAAGATTCCTTGCTTCGATTTCAACTTTTAGATCCTTATTATTTTTCCTGAGATACTCTTTCGTTTTTAAGATAGCCTTTTCTATCCCCCCCGCATAATCGATATGATTGTCCTTAAGCATTATCATATCATACAAACCCATCCTGTGATTGAGTCCACCGCCTGTCCTGACGGCTTCCTTTTCGAGAAATCTCATTCCCGGGCTTGTTTTACGGGTATCCAGGATCCTGGCTTTAAGTCCTCTGATCCTGTCGGCATATAACCTTGCAGAAGTGGCGATGCCGCTCATTCTCTGCATGATGTTGAGTACTAGACGCTCTGATTTCAGGATCGCCTGTACATTTCCGGAAACATTGAATGCTATATCCCCGGGCATAATGTCAGAGCCGTCGGTAATAAAGGGTTCAAATTCAAGATCCCTGTCTACTGTCCTGAAGACTTCCCTTGCTGTCATGCAACCAGAAAGAATGCCCTTATCCTTGATAAGGAGGTGTGCCTTTCCCGTGGCATCGGAAGGAATGCATGCCAGGGAAGAGTGATCACCATCACCAACATCTTCTTCGAGACTTCTTAAGATGAAATCCCTCAGAACACTATTTTTCATTATCCGGTTCTATACGTACCTGATGAATTAGCAGCTCCTGGTCAACTTTTTTCAGAAGGATGTGTACCCTGAAGTCACCAGTCTGCGTTGTAAGATTACCAATTGCATACTGTGCATCGTTGCTGCCTCCCTGATGACGTACAACAAAATCCTTTACATGGTGCTCATTAAAAAAATCCCTGAGTATGGTCTCAGCAACATTCTTTTTATAAAAATCCTCTTTTTCCAGAACCAGAAGCTCAACAGTCGAATTCATGTACTTTGATAATTCCGAAGCGTTGCCAGCTTTAATGGCACTTAAGATTCCCGCAGGGATCTTAGCCTGTTCCTGATTTTTTGCAGCTGAAATACTAATTAATATTACAACTACTGCCGTTAAAGTGATGAATCTCATTTATTTATTTTTTTCTCTACCTTCGGGTTCAATACTGTTACAAATTTAAAATAATTTCTCAGAAAGAAAAGCTCCAACCCTCAATCGGTTCCATTATAATTGCTGCAGCACTCTTTTAATTGTTATTTTTGTAAATAGTGTTGCGAATGTTTATGCACAAAAGTCGCGCCAATAATTATGAAGATTGCATTATTGCAGGTAGGAAAAACATCAGAACAATATATTTTGGATGGAGTTGAAGTCTATACAAACCGGATAAGGAAATATATCCCGTTTGAAATAGTCACACTTCCGGATATCAGGAATACCCGTAATATGCCGTCTCAGGAACAAAAAGAAAAGGAAGGCGAAAAAATTGTCCGGTTTTGCGCGAATGAAGATTTCATGGCGGTCCTGGATGAAAAGGGGAAGGAACACACAACTATTGAATTTTCGGCATGGCTCGAAAAGATATTTATGCTTCCTAAAAAACGAATAGTTTTTGTAATCGGAGGACCATGGGGTGTTTCGGACGAAGTTATTAGAAAGGCTGATGCCCGTCTGTCGCTCTCGAGGATGACTTTCTCACACCAGGTGGTACGATTATTGTTTCTTGAACAACTATACAGAGTGATGTCAGTTATTAAGGGTGATCCCTACCATCATGAATAGGAAGACAATTAATTAAGATGAAAGACAGAAAGTTCAGATTGTTTCCGGTAGTTCTGACAGTTGTATTAATATTCCTTTCCATTGCAGCTGAAATTGTCTATCTGGGTAATTTCGAATTCAGGTACAGGACAAGGAAATTTAACAGGATCCTGCAGGAGAAAGCAGAGGATAATGGAGGATTGCCTGAATGGAATGAAGCCGATTTTAGCGCGGGGCGAAACACACGGATCCGCATCGGAAAGCAACCTGTTTTCCATTGCTGAAAAGAACCAGATCACAATTCTTGAATATATCGGCGACAGATTGATCTACTGGTCAGATTCTGATTTCGACGTTCCGAGGGTTATGAATGATACTCTTTATTCCAGGCCATTAATCTTCATTCAGAACGGATGGTTCATGGCCAAAATGATCCGGGCAGGGAATGAAAAAATTGTAGGTTTGCTCAGACTACGAAGCGATTATGGTTTTGAAAACGACATTATAAAGAATGGATTCTTAAAAGAATATGGAGTTACCGGCAATGTCGGATTCAGCCTCGATAAAAATGCTTCCGGATTCAGGGTATTTACCTCTGACGGCACTTTCCTCTTTTGCCTGATATTTCCTGAAATAAAAAGTGTAACATATTTTATATTCATTCCCTTTTTATTATGGGGTCTCTCATTCATCCTGATCATTTATCTCACCCTGGAAACAGTAAAATACCTTGCGAGGCAAAACCACCGGATTTGGGCATTAATTATTTGTGCAGTCATATTCACTGTAATTTATTTTTTGATACTTATCACTAACAGGCCTGCAGTCTTTTTCAAAACTGAACTTTTTTCGCCCTACAGGTATACAATGAACTCTTTAATACCTTCATTGGGGCATCTGACAATATTGAGCATCCTCTTATCCGTATATTCCTATGTTATTTATACCCATCTGCCTTTAAGAAAGTCGTTGGGTAGGCCGGAACGGAATCCTTTAGTATCATTTACATTGACGCTTATACCCGGTGCTATTTTGTTTGCACTTTACCAGATAGTTTTCAGCCATTTAATATTCAGTTCAAACATAAATTTCGAAACCTTTAAGGTTCTTGACCTGAATATATACAGCCTGACAGGATTTGTTTCGCTTGCGCTCCTTTTCGGACTGCCTTTCCTTTATGTTCTGAAAATTTTCAAAACTGTAGAACGCCTTGAAGCAAAGACGCTTATAATTTCAATCTTGCTTTCTTCATTAGTATTCCCTCTGTTCTTTCTAAAGAAACCTGAGATGCTGATACCGGGGATGCTGTTTTACTTTCTGGTTGCAACGGTTATCTGGATAGTTAGCCGGGCAAGAACAGGGCTTTTTAACAAAACAGTTATCTTTTCCCTGATTTTTGGATTGTACTCTCTCTTTCTAATTACTTATCTTTCAGAGAAGAAGACCGAGGAAAACATTAAAATTCAGTTAGTTGACTATTCAACTGAAAATGATCCGTATGCTGAACATCTTTTGCTTGACATGTGGCCTCTGATATCGCGCGATTCGGTACTCAGGAGAATGATGAATGTGGAATATTTCGAGAAGAGCGGTGTCGACAGGATTTCAGATTATCTGCATACCCGTTACTTTACAGGTTATTGGGCGAACTTCAATTTCAGTATAGTTCTTTGTATGAGAAACGATTCACTTCGAATAGGAGATAGAAATGCCAGATACGAAGACTGTTTCAGGTTTTTCGATAACAGAGTCCTTATTGATGGGCATCAGCTTACCGGAACGGGTTTTTATTTTATGGAGAATAAGCAGGGGAGGACAAATTATCTTGGACGGGTATTTTTTGACTATTGGAACGGTCGGACAAACGGTCTGTTCATTGACCTGTACAGTGATATAAATGTCTTTCAGCCAGGATATTCGGAACTCCTGCTTGATAAGAAATACCATAGTTATGCACGGTTAAAGGAGTATTCCTTTGCCAAATACATAAATGGTGAACTTGTTCTAAGCACCGGCGATTACCCCTATAACAAGACAGATGCAGATTATGTTGATAAGGTAACCGATTACAGGCTATTCAATACTGATTCATTCAGACATGTTCTGTACCGGAACGGAAATGTCACGGTTCTCATAAGCAAACCTGCCGTTACCCTTCAGGATATCATCATTTCTTTCGCTTATCTCTTTGCATTTATTTTTATTTTCTCTAACCTTTTGCTAATTCTCTTAAGCAAACAGTCAATTAATAAATTTTCAGGATTTAACTTCAGGCAAAAACTTCAAATCTCATTTATAAGCATACTTCTTTTTTCTTTTACACTTATAGGGATTGTTATTGCCACTCTGGCAATAAGGCAGTATCAGACAAAGCATTACGATAATCTGAAGGAGAAGCTGAATTCAGTTTACATTGAGCTTGAAAGCAGGCTCTCGACAGAGAAATTTCTTTCACGCAACTGGAGCAATAGTAATTACGGCTCCCTGGATGAACTGCTGGTAAGCCTCTCAAATATTTTTAATACGGATATTAATCTATATGATCTGAACGATTTTCTCCTGGCAACTTCAAGGCCTGAGATTTTTTATCGCAATCTTATCAGCCAGAGAATGAACAATATGGCAACTATCAATCTTGAGAACCTTGAAAGGAGTGAATATTTTCAGAAGGAGAAGATAGGGAATCTTGACTATATTTCAGCTTACAGACCATTTTATAATGCGGATAACCAGGTCATCGCATATCTAAACGTTCCCTATTTCCGGATGCAGAGTGTTCTGGCAAAGGAAATCTCGAACATGATCGTTGCTGTAATTAACTTCACATTGCTCCTGATAGTTATTGTGATGAGCCTTGCAGTCTTTATAAGCGGCCGACTGACCGCTCCTCTTGCTGTGCTGAGCAGCAGGCTTGCATCAGTTGAGCTGGGTAAAAAGAGTGAACATCTTTCATATAAAAGCACTGATGAAGTGGGAGATCTGGTAAGACAATATAACCGGATGGTCGACGAGCTGGATGAAAGTGCACAGAAACTTGCCAGATCGGAGCGGGAATCAGCCTGGAGGGAGATGGCAAAGCAAATTGCACATGAGATAAAGAATCCGTTAACTCCGATGAAGCTTAATGTTCAGCAGCTTTTCAAGTCGTGGAGGGATGGAGTCCCCGGATTTGAAAAGAAACTGGAGAAATTTACAAAGAACCAGATTGAGTACATTGATAATCTCTCCTCAATTGCGACAGCCTTTTCTTCTTTTGCTAAAATTCCTGAACCTGTTCCGGTAAAAGTGGATCTCATTGAACAAATTAAAATAACCCTGGAGCTTTTCAAGAACACCGATAACATTTCATTTAAATTGGGATGGCCACATTCCGGAATCGCATATATCCATGCTGACAGGGAACAGGTTAACGGCATTTTTTCCAATCTGATTAAAAACAGTATTCAATCCATTCCTCCGGGCAGGGAGGGGATCATTAAGGTAAGTCTGGAATCCGGCACCCAGACAGTGGTGGTTTCTTTAGCCGATAATGGATCAGGAATTCCCAGTTCGTTGAGAAAGAGGATGTTCACGCCGAATTTTACGACTAAATCTTCAGGGACCGGTCTGGGATTATCAATTGTAAAAAGATATGTCGAGAGTGCCGGAGGAAGGATCTGGTATGAATCTGAAGAAGACAAAGGTTCAGTTTTTTACGTTGAATTCCCGCTAATGAATGCCGATGAAACCAGCTGAAATCCGGGGTCATTTTAAAAAATCCGGAGTTTATTCAATTATTTAGGTATTTTAGCGTTATTTAGTGGTTCAACCTAATCTCAATGAGGGATAACCTGACCTGTTATAGCAATAAGTTTATTTTAACGCTATTTATTTTTTTCATTGGCAGCGGCGCTTTTCTGAAGGCTCAGGAGTCTATCAGCGGCATAATAAACAAGTATGCCAAAGTAACAGCCATCAGTCCGGGATATGTAATTGTAAGCGATCTGGTTCAGGCTGGTCAGTTTTCACGCGGGTGATTATGTTTTGCTTATTCAGATGCAGGGAGTCGGAATCCAGACTGTTCAAAATGCCTATGGAGTTAATGTTCAATCCCAGTTCGGTAAACCGGGTGGGTATGAATTACTTGTAGTTCAGGCAGTAAACACTCTGACCGGAAGAATTGATTTCACCCGCAATGTATTTATTAATGCGTATGATGTAGCAGGAAACCTGCAACTTATCCGTTTACCGTTCTATAATTCTCCAGTGGTTACAGCCACCCTCGGAAGTCAAAGCTGGAACAGTACAACAGGCACAGGAGGCGTTGTTGCAATGATGGTGGGAAGAAAATTGACTCTTGAGGCTGATATCGATGTAACCGGACAGGGACTTTCAGGAGCTGCCGGGGTTAGCGGGATTGGTGAATGCATATTTACCAATGAAGCTGCAAACAATCACGATTCATATCCCCTTTCATGGAATAATGCAGGATTAAAAGGTGAAGGAATAGCTATACACGATTTAAGCAAAGTTTTATTATACCCCAACCATGCGAAAGGTCAGGGCAGGAATTTTACCGGTGGTGGTGGCGGTAACGGATGGTTCTCCGGAGGCGGAGGCGGTTCGAACCGCGGGAAAGGAGCTGACGGAGGACTGGAGAAGTATGTTGCAGGGCTTTGCGGGAATGATCCGCGGGATGGCGGCTACGGAGGAATGAATATTATCGGAACAATTATACAGGATGGCATTTTTGCAGGCGGAGGCGGTGGCGCATCGACCCAGTTTGCGGGATCCACAGCTTCATCGGGGGCAAACGGTGGAGGGATTGTAATTATAATCGCCGACACTATCGTCGGTAACGGTCATAGTATCAGATCCAACGGTAATTCAGCAGAAAATGCTGTATCAGACGCCGGCGCAGGGGGAGGAGGGGGTGGTGGTTCTGTTGTCATCTCTTTCCAGACAATTTCGGGTTCAGCTGTTATTTCCTCAAACGGAGGAAACGGAGGAACAAATCCTGGCGGATTTGGCAATGGAGGCGGAGGCGGTGGCGGTCTTATCTGGTTAAGTTCTTCATCGGTTCCGGCTGATATAACAAGTGCACTGGTTAACTATGGAACTCCTGCACCTACAATTCCGGTTGAAGGCACCGGTGAAATTAAATTTAATTACTCACCCAATCTCAACGGTTTCCTTTTCAACTCAATATGGTCAACTGTAACAAGCACCAGGATTGACTCTGCCTGCTCGAACATGTTGGCCGGTCAGATGAACGGGACACGGCCGATCGGAGGTACTCCTCCATATACCTTCTTGTGGGAAAGTAGCACTACTTCTGCAACTACAGGGTTTGCAGCAGCCCCCGGTACCAACAATCTTCAAAACTATGCCTCACCTGTACTTCTGACGCAGAATACCTGGTTCAGAAGAGTGGTGACAGATAACGGTGCAGCAATTACCGATGTCAGTCTGCCCCTGCTTGTTGAGGTTCATCCTTTTATTAAGAACAATGTAATTGGCGATCCCGACACATTATGCTACGGGCAGAATCCGCCATTGCTGAATTCACGTGCAGTACTGCAGGATGGGAATGGGATTTATTCTTATGGGTGGCAGTCAAGCACCGATAATGTGATCTTTACGAATGTCACTGCTTCAGGTGAAAGCTATCTGCCTCCCGCCGGCCTGACACAAACCACATGGTACAGGCGGATAGTCACTTCAGGCTCATGTAGCAATGCAAGCGCTGCAGTAAGAATAAATGTACTTGACACTATAGGGAATAACAAAATACTAACTCTTCCGCAGGAGATCTGTGAAGGAATGTCATTTGTAAATCTCGAAGGAACTGTTGCCCCCGCACTGACCGGCGGTGACAATATATACAGGTTCAGATGGGAGAAAAGCACCGACGGATCGGTTTGGGCTGCGGGAACCGGGCCAATCAACGGGGCAAACTATAATCCTGAAGAAATCGCTCCAGACTTCCCGGGAAGCCGGTATTTCAGAAGAGTTGTATTTTCAGGAAGCAATAATGTATGTGTAAATATAAGTAAACCGCTGCTGCTCAGTCAATATCCGGTAATTACAAATAATTCAATAGTTTCAGGCGACCAGACTATCTGCTCGGGTGCGACTCCGGCACAAATTGCAGGATCATCACCCCTGAACGGCAAGGGAGCCGGCTCATATACTTTTACCTGGCAGGATAGTACAAAGGCACATTCGTGGAGAGATATAAGCGGGCATACGGCAGTTTCAGAACCCGATTATATCCCCCCGGCGCTTACTGATACCACTAGGTACCGCAGGATCACCTTTTCATCAGCCTGTTATAATATCAGCAAATCGGTGATTATAAATGTCCACAAACCTGTTTCCGGGAATTCGATATCATTACTGGGCGGGCTTGCCGATACTACCATCTGCGATGGTGCTGTCCCTCATGGATTTACCGGACCCGTTCCCTCAGGAGGCAGAGACATACCCGGAGATTTTACGTACCAGTGGTCGTCATCGGTAGATAATTCAACGTGGACGGATATTTCAACATCTGCAACCAGTCGTTTTTATGTGCCATCTGCCCTTGCAGCCCCCACCTGGTTCAGGCGAAGGGCCACCTCGGGTGAATGTTATTCAGAAAGCAATGCTTTAAAAGTCACGGTGTTACCACTCATAACGAATAATACGATTGCCGGAGATCAGATAGTTTGCATGGGCAACACGCCTTCACTACTTACTCAGGCACCGGGAGTCCCGATTTCAGGCGGCGGCGGAGCAGGTAGTTACTCCTATTTATGGGAGTCAAGCGAGAATGGGACGCAATGGAATCCCGCAGATGGGGTAAATAATGCTTCAAATGGAACGTATCAGCCTCCTGTTATGGCAAAAACACTTCAATACAGAAGAAACGTAAAGTCAGGCGCAGTTGATTGCTGTACAAGCACATCAAATATTATTGATCTGGTAATGGATACATTACCTTCAGGATCAACAATTAACGCAGGACCCGATACTACCATCTATTCATTTGACAATATCGTCAGGATGGTTGCAGATCCGGCTATTGAGGGCGGAACGGGAAAATGGACTCTTTTAGAGGGTTCCGGCAGCTTTGTAAACGACGCTGACAATAATACCAGAGTGAATGACGTATCAAAAGGACTGAACAGGTTTTTGTGGACTGTTACCAGAGGAGCCTGTAAACTTGAAGATATGGTGGATGTTGTTATTTATGACATCGTTATCCCCGAAGGCTTCTCTCCGAATAATGACCCTGACGGCTATAACAATGCATTCATTGTGAAAGGACTTGATCTTCCAAACCAGGAAGCGGAACTTACAATTGTCAATGGCGCAGGCACTGAGGTTTACTCTACTTCAAACCGCAATGGCAATGAATGGATTGACTGGGACGGAAAGAACTCAAACGGAATCGATATGCCTGAAGGAACATATTATTATCTTCTCAGGATCAGGTCGGTCGGGAATGGCAGCGTATTTAAGAAAAGCGGTTTTATTGTTTTAAAAAGGTATTAAATAAATGAGATTTGCGGAGAGACATATGTCAGTTTCTGAGGTCGGATCTGTTAAAAGGTTTAAGGTTATCTTCTTGCTATTCCTGATTGTGATTGGCATTTCCAGAGGCCAGAATGTTCCTGATTCTGCAAGAATTAACCTGGGATTTCCCGTTTACAGTCAATACCTTCAGAACGGGCTGGTCATAAATCCGGCTTATGCAGGAACAAGGGGAGTCCTGAGCAGCTCATTATCCTACAGGATGCAGTGGATGGGTACAAAAGGATCTCCGTTGCTACAGTCATTATCATTTCATGCTCCAATGAAGAATGACAAGGTAGCCCTCGGACTTCTGGCCCAGTTTATGCAGTACGGAGCTACAAAGTCAACCAGCATCTTTGCAAATTACGCGTATCACATACAGCTTAAAAGAGGAAAGCTATCTTTCGGGCTCAGGGCAGGAGCTGACCTTTCAAACACCGATTATACAGGTTTAATACTTAACGATCCGGATGACCCTGTTTTCAAGACTAACGAAAAACCGCTTGTACTTCCAAATGCGGGCGCAGGGATATACTACTTTGAAGACAGGTTTTTTGCCGGACTTACAATACCGTCATTCCTCAATTACAGAAGGACAGGGAACGGGTCTGCTTCTCTGTATCACAGCTTCAGCCAATATGATTTCCTGATCTCCGCCGGTGCGCTGATCTCTATTTCTCCTGTCCTGAAATTCAAACCTTCAGTATTAATTGATTATTCGCTTCAGGAGACTAAAAAGCTTTCACAGTTTGATATAAACGGGAATTTTATAATTGCCGACCTTATATGGGCTGGAGGTTCGTGGAGGTTTTCAGAGCAGGTTGCCGTTGCTATCCTCCAGGTGCAGTTGAATCAGCAGCTGATGTTTGGATTTTCATATGATTATCCTGTCGGGAGGATGAATTCATATTCAAAAGGATCGACAGAGTTTATACTGAGATATGAGTTCCGTTATAAGGTTAGTGCAGCAAATCCGAGATATTTCTGATTATAATGAGATTAAAGTTAACTACTATATTATTTCTGCTTATTTCTGTTCTCAACAACATTGAAACTGTTGCCCAGGAGGCGCCCGCATTTAAGGTGGAGAAGCTCCCTCTGAATTCAGGTCAGTTCAGTGAGATATCGCCGGTAATAGTCCAGGATGGCATCATCTTTTGTTCCGACAGGCGTACAAGCGGTTTAACCGATCGCACCTCATTCGATAACCGGAGGCTTTATAATATTTATGAGGCTGAACGGAAGGACACTGCCGACTGGAGAAAGCCTGTCATCATTAAAAGTGAAAGGAGCTCCCTTTTCAACAACGGCCCGCTGTGTATTGCTTCTGATGGCAAAACTGTCTATTTTACAAGTGAGATAGAAACAGGGGTTCCCTCACGGAGCCGGAAGTACATGAATCGCAGTGGTATTTTCACCGGAATACTTTCCGGAACGGATTTAACATCTATACTCCCCTTAAAGTTTAACAATCCCGGATATAACATAGGCCAGCCTTCAATAAGTCCCGACGGTAAGTACCTTTACTTTGCTTCTGACATGCCGGGTGGTCTTGGGGGATCTGATATATACTATTGCGAATCAGTTAACGGTGAATGGAATGCTCCGGTCAACCTTGGTCCGGCTGTGAATTCTTCAGGGACCGATAATTATCCCTTCTTCCATCAATCCGGGAAGCTTTATTTTACTTCCGACCGTCCCGGAGGTCTGGGAGGACTTGACGTTTACTATACAACTCTGACCGCAGGAACCTGGGATAGCCCCGTAAGGGTTCCTGAACCTGTCAATTCTGCATCAGATGATTTTGCGTTTGTTGCCCAATCCGATCTTCAGAAGGGTTACTTTTCATCCAACCGGGGCAGGAATGACGATATCTACGAGTTTACAACGACGGTAATCAGGAAAGCTTCCTGTAATATACTGGAAAAGAATAACTACTGTTATGAATTTGTGGAAGAAAATGCAATGAGGTATGATTCCATGCCATTCAGGTATGAGTGGAGGTTCGGCGACGGGGTAACCGGTACCGGCCGGAGGGTTGAGCATTGCTTTACCGGTCCCGGAACCTATGTAATTCAGCTTGACGTAGTTAACCTTGTAACACAGGAAGTAACCCTTAATGAAAAATCGGATGTCCTGGTTGTTCAGGATATTGAACAACCCTATATTTCCTGTCCCGAATCTGCCGGTGCCGGCGTTGCTGTTAAATTCAGCGCCGACAGTACAAACCTTCCGGGATGGGATATTTCCAGGTACTATTGGAATTTTGATGATGAAACCATTGCAATTGGGAAAGAAGTTGAAAAGCGATATCTTAAACCGGGGATCTACAATATTCAACTTATTGTTTCTGCAAAGCCTGAAGCAGGAGGAACTGTCAGGGAAGCATGCATATCGAAAAAAATATTAATTGAACAGTAACCCTGAAATGAAAATTGTTATTTTTGATAACTGATGAAAGTGAATACTGCAATAAAGAAACTTCTGATCTTATTAATTTTTTCCGGCGTAATATCATTGCCTGAAGCTTTCAGCCAGGTTGTACCGGGAAAGGATGAAAATATATCCTTCCTTGTCACTTTTGGGAAATTTGGAGAGACATCATGGGGCGATGATGATTTCAGATCTATATTTTTCTTCACGGTTCCGAAAGATTTTAACCGTCAGTTTTATATAAAGGTTTTTGACCCCGATGCCGGTGGAGAGAATGATGAGATCCAGGGTTTGTGGGATTCAAAGACTATGTTTTCTATTTTTGGCGGGAAAGGTGTTGATCCCGACCGTAATATTGAATCGAGAGGATTGAATGACGGGGATAATTATAAGAGCGGCAGCCTGCTGGCTTCGAAGGTATTTGGAAATGATCCGAAATACGATAACGGGTATTATGCGTTTGGGCCTTTCAATCCCTCTGAAGGTGATTATAATGAAAAGTGGAAAAGCTATATTTTCAAGATCGTGTGTGAAGGAATTACCGGCGATGATGGAAACCTCTACAGGTATTTTCTGAGCCGTGATGACAAAAGCGACCTGCCTATTGAAGGCGCGAACGCCTTCACCTATGAATACACTTTCAGGATGTGGAACGATATTAAAACCGTTGCTCATATATACCCGTATGTCGACACCGGTATAGTCTCAATAAAGCAAAGGAATTTTGACTGGGATGACGACGGAGTGATTCTTGTCGTGTCAACCTACAAACAGGGAATATCGGTACCGATTTCGAATGAGGATGACTATGCTGAATCAAAAATTCCCGTAGAGCAACAGGAAATAGGAAAATCTCTTGATTTCCAATTCCATAAGAAACAATCATCGCTTGTAAGGAACAATAACGTTGTTGTCTCGCTTCAAAATCAGCGCGGTGATGCCCTTCCATTCTTCAGTTCTCCGATCGGAGGTGTTCCGGTCTACCAGCCGGTAACAAGAATAAGAAAACTTCAAAAATAAACAGAAAGCTTAATGAAGCTCTTTTTCATACGGAAAATCCATACCAGCACCGTAGCGTGCTTATTTTTATTTACAGCTTTTGCAGGCGGTCAGTCTTACAGGTTTAAGAACTATGGAGCTGAAAACAAACTGCCGAGTGAGGTAATTTATACCCTCAACCAGGATAACAGCGGATATCTCTGGGTAGGAACCACCGAAGGCGTTTCACGGTTTGATGGATTTGAGTTCTACAAAGTCCAATATCCCGATTCGGCAGAAGGCCGTTACCCTACCGTCTCACTTAAGGATAAAAATGGAAGACTCTGGTTTGGCTGCAACGACGGAACACTTTTTTATTCAGAGGGTAGGGATCTGAAACCTGTAAAGCTTTCCGGATCATCGGGTACCGGAATAAGTTCGATCCTTGAAGGACCTGATAAATTCATTTACGCAATAGCTCAGAGAAAACCCATTTTCAGGATCAATCCTGCCAAACCCTCAGAGTCGCGTGTCATCTCTTTAAGTTCTGACCCGGGAATATTTTCAGCCGGCTTTACGGCAACAGGGAGCCTTCTTTTGGGAACCCAGGAAAACCTCATAATATGTAAAGTCCTGCCCGATTCCATTCAGACCATCAGTACCGTTGAAGGTTTTGATTATTCAAGAATAATGTCTGTCAGTCAGATACCGGGCACTAACCGGGTTATTATCGGAACCGACGGCAGCGGTATATATAAACTTGATTTAGGGCCGGGGAACAATGTGCTTTCGCGTTTCACAGGATATCCAGTCCTTGATGATCTGACGGTTAAATCTGTTAACACCGATTCCAACGGAACACTCTGGATCTCCGCTTCAGGGACCGGTGTGCTGGAGATGAAATTCATGAACAAAACGGATTCATTGGTCTCAGTTAAGGTATTGAGCAGTGAATCTGGTCTGCAAGGCGATAATCCATCAGCAGTTTTCCAGGATTCGCAAGGAAACATATGGATAGGGTTCAACGGAAATGGACTCTCTATGCTGGGTACAGATCCCTTTGAGTTTAATACTCCGGGTCTTAATGGGAATCCGGACAATATAATCTTCACAGGTAAGCTGCTTGATGACTATATACTGGGTACTCCCTCGGGATTCTATATTTATGATCTTACAAACAGAACTGTTAAATCATTCAACCCGTTACTTAACCAGACCGGAAGGAAAGAGATCAGTTCGTATTATATAGATAATGAAAATAATATCTGGATAGGGACAAAGGGAAACGGGCTTTTCTTAAGAAACGGAACAGGCGCCATTACACAATTTTACAGGTCAGGCGATTCAGGAGCAGACTATATTGGTAATATTAAAATTGACGGAGACAGGATCTGGCTTGCTACTCTGAACGGTGTCAATATTATTTCGAAAAAGACCAGGTTGTTACTGAAAAATTATAATATGAACAATGGCCTGACTCACAATAGCATAAACCAGATATTGCTCATGGATGACGGCAGCGGCTATATTGGAACCGAGACAGATAAGCTTTACAGGATAGACCCGGATTCGGGGATCATTGTTTCCGATCCGGTAATGTACGGCACCATTTTGAACAAAATAGCCGGCTTTGCAAAGGACAGTAAAGGCACTATCTGGGCAGCAACACTGGGAAACGGTGTTTTTGAATGTTTCAGAGATTCGGTAAAATCGTTAAACACCACAAATGGTCTGCTTTCAAATTATACCTACTGTATCCTTGCCGATAAGGAAGATAATATTTGGATCGGGCACGAAAGGGGATTTTCAATATATAATCCTGTAACAGGACTTATAAAAGTTTATGGATCCGATTTTGCAAAAGGCGGATCGTGCAATATGAACGGGATGTACGAATCACCCGATGGTAAAATATTTATCGGCACTACTGAAGGACTGATTGTCTACGATGCAGCAAGGGGTAAGAGAACAAAGTCCGCACCTGTGAATAACATTAATTCGGTGACCATCAATGATGTTGAATACCCATTCCAGCCTTCATATTCCCTTCCGTATAAGAAACGTTACACAATAAAGGTCAATTTTACAGGGATCGATTTTACCAATCCTGAAAAAGTTTATTACAGTACCCTCCTCGAAAACTATGATGATAAATGGACTGAGGAATCTCTATCACGTGAGGTGACATATAACCTGAGGGACGGTAAATATAAATTCAATCTTATTTCGGTAAATGATGACGGGATGACTCAGGAAAATCCTCTGTCGTTTGAAATAAGCATCAAACGACCAGTCTGGAGAACCTGGTGGTTCGTTCTTTCAATGATCGCAGTTGCAACCGGTATAGTAATTCTGATTATCAGGGAACGTGAAAAAGCGCAGAAAAAAATTCAGGAATATCTTGAAAAAGAGCTTGAGGCCAGGACCAGGGTAGTGATGAAGCAAAAAGGTGAAATTGAAGCCCAGAATCTTGAAATTACAGATAGTATAAACTACGCCAAAAGAATACAATCAAGTATCCTTCCCGACATAAACAGGCTTAAAGGCCATTTCGATGATGCATTTATTATGCTGTATCCCCGCGATATTGTCAGTGGTGATTTCTATTGGTTCGACAAGCTTGACGACGACAGATTCATTCTTGTATGTGCCGATTCAACCGGACATGGGGTGCCTGGAGCATTCATGTCGATGATCGGCTCAACGCTTCTTCAGGACATTGTTTCGAGGCAGAGGATATCCAAACCATCGGAAATTCTCACAATGCTTGACAAGCAGATCTTTGCAACACTTAATCAGAACCTCGAAGTGGGAGTCTCAAATGACGGTATGGATGTGGTCGTTTGTGAATTCACTCTTAAAAACCGTCATATCAGGTTTGCATCTGCTATGCGGCCTGTAATCCTGGTTATGGGTGGTGAAATATATTATATTAAAGGTAACAGGGCATCGGTAGGGGGCCAGACGGCCCTTGAGAAATATTTTGATGACCAGGAATATTACCTTAATGATGGCGATACTGTTTATATGTTCTCAGACGGACTTCCTGATCAGTTTGGCGGACCGGATGGAAAGAAGATGAAGATTGCCCGTCTGAAGAGTCTTATACGGGATGTCTCCGGATTTCCAATTGCAAGGCAGGAAGAGGAATTTATGAAATTCTATAAAGAATGGAAAGGTAATTACGACCAGGTAGACGATATCCTTTTTATGGGAGTGAGAATTTAATCCCTTTACTGAATGTAGATTCCGTTTACAAAAATTGAAATTTTGCCGGTTGATGCAGTGTTGCTTGGATTATCAGCCCTGTCCTTCAGATAGAACTCATATCTTATTGTATCGCTTTCCGAGTAGAACAGGTAAAGGAATGTAACAGAGATACTACCCCTTAATATTTTATTCTGTCCGGTTTTCTCCATAAAAGGGATCCTGTAATTTGATGGCTTTAACGGATCGTCAGCCGCAGCAAGTGTTTCAACTCCGTTTCTTATCCGGTAAAGTGTAAAGAAAAGATTCGTAGAGTCTTGTTGTTGTCCTTCAACAGGAGCAGGCAAACCGACATTGCCGTCCCCATCTTCGAAATCGAATTTCAACCTGCCGCCTTTTGCTGTGTTGCCCAGAATATCAATAGTATCAAAGATTTGAAAGTTAGTGAATTTAATACTCGGGATTGCGGGCAAAGTCTCTATTTTTCCGCAGGAAAACAAAACGAAGACCAGGAGAACACCGAATGCACCAATTTTAATTTTTCTCATGGATCTGATTAATTAATCTTTCTTGCACAAAAACCACACCAAAGTAAATTATTTTTTTCTGAAAAATATCCTGACAGGCACTCCTGAAAAATCAAATTTTTCCCTTAATCTGTTTTCAATATATCTTTTGTATGGTTCCTTCACATATTGTGGAAGATTACAAAATAATGCAAAAGATGGAGTATATACCGGAAGCTGAGTTACATACTTTATCCTGACATATTTCCCCTTAAGCGATGGCGGGGGATTATCTCTTGTTATTTCAAGAAGGACCTGGTTAAGCTCTGAGGTTGGAATTTTTCGTTTTCTGTTCTGGTCAACCGTGTCGACAAGCTCCAGTATTTTATGGATCCTTTGCTTATTGGTTGCGGAGATGAACAGGATGGGGTAATCGGTGAAAGGAGCAGTTTTTGAACGGATATCACTTTCTATGTTCCTGGTCGTATTGTTCTCTTTCTCAATAAGATCCCATTTGTTTACCAGGATTATCATCCCCTTGTTGTTCTTAAGGATTAGGGAAATAATGTTGAGGTCCTGAGCTTCAATGCCGCGGGTTGCATCAATCAGGAGCAGGCAGATGTCGGAGCTTTCAATTGTCCTGATTGCCCTCATTACCGAGTAAAATTCAACATCTTCACTTACTTTGCCCTTTTTTCTCAGACCTGCAGTATCGACAAGGAGGAAATCGTGATTGAATTTGTTATATCGCGTAAAAATTGAATCACGCGTTGTGCCGGCAACAGGAGTCACTATGTTCCTTTCTTCGCCAAGCAGGGAATTAACAAGCGATGATTTGCCGACATTTGGCCTTCCCACAATGGCTACCCTTGGTATGTCAGGAAGGATTTCTTCAGGTTCTTCAGGAAGGTTTTTTACTACTTCATCGAGGAGATCTCCGGTGCCGCTTCCGCTTACGGAGCTGAGAGGAAAATAGTTGCCTAATCCCAGGCTGTAAAATTCGGTGGCATCGACCAACCTCTCATTGTTGTCTACTTTGTTGACAACAAGAATTACCTTTTTATCCCTTTTTCTCAGGAGCTCTGCAACCGAAGTGTCTAGTTCATGGATACCTGAAGTAACATCAACCATAAACATTATGACATCAGCTTCACCGATGGCAAGCATTACCTGTTTGTTGATCTCTTCTTCAAAAATATCTTCCGAATTCTCTACATACCCTCCGGTATCAATAACCGAAAAAGTAATCCCGTTCCAGGTGCAACGGCCATAGTTCCGGTCGCGGGTTACCCCGCTTACCTCGTCCACAATTGCCTCCCTCGATTCCGTAAGCCTGTTGAAAAGGGTCGATTTCCCCACGTTAGGCCTTCCCACTATTGCCGCTATTTTACTCATTTCTTAAAGTACTGATTTTATTTGTAACCGAATCTCCTGAGCACCTGCGGTTTATCGCGCCAGTCCTTTGTGACTTTTACGTACAGTTCAAGAAATACCTTCTTTTTGAAAAAATCTTCCATATCGAGCCTCGCTTCCGTCCCGACCTTTTTAAGCTTTTCTCCCTTATGCCCTATAATTATTCCTTTCTGGCTATCACGTATAACATGAATCAGCGCCCTGATCTTTATCATACCGCCTTCTTCCTTGAAACTGTCAATTTCAACTTCAACAGAATAGGGGATCTCTTTCTGATAGTTAAACAGAATTTTTTCCCGTATTATTTCGGAAGCAAAAAATCTTTCATACTTATCAGTTAACTGGTCCTTTGGGAAATAGGGTGCTCCTTCAGGAAGTTTGCTTGTAATGGCATTGAGAAGAGTATTGAGATTGAAACCCTTTAATGCTGACAGGGGGATGACAGGTGATTGGGGAAACTCCTTTTCCCAATGCCTGACAATAATTTCAAGGGCAGTCTGGTCGGTCAGATCTATTTTATTAACCGCTACAATAACAGGAATCCCCGATTTCCTGATTCTTTCAGGATATTCATTACCGTCTTCCGCCTTCTCAGTAACATCGGTGACGTAAAGTATTATGTCGGCATCGGAAAGCGCGGAATTCACAAAGTTCATCATCGACTCATGAAGCTTGTACTTTGGCTTGATGATTCCGGGAGTATCGGAATAAACGATCTGGAAATCTTCCCCATTTACGATTCCCATTATCCTGTGACGGGTGGTCTGTACTTTCGGTGAGATAATAGAAAGCTTTTCCCCGACAAGACCGTTCATTATTGTCGACTTGCCCACATTTGGGTTACCAAGAATATTTACAAAGCCTGATTTGTGATTCATGTTACTTACTAAAAAATACCTCTTTTAAGCATTCCTATCTCTTTATCGTTCAGATACCTCCATTTCCCCCTTGTAAGGTTTTTCTTGGTAAGACCTGCAAAATAAACCCTGTCGAGTTTTTTAACCTTATAACCAAGAAGTTCGAATATCCTTCTGATCACTCTGTTCTGACCCGAATGAAGTTCGATCCCGATCTGCGACCTGTCTTCAGTATCCGCATATGAAACTGCATCTGCAACAACCATCTCACCGTCGAGGTCGATGCCTTCAGCGAGCTTGAAAATGTCATTTTTAGCGACATCTTTATCAAGAAAGACATGATAGATCTTCTTCCTCTGGTATTTTGGATGAGTAAGCTTTTTAGTCAGTTCTCCGTCATTTGTCAGAAGAAGGACTCCTGTCGTCGCCTTGTCGAGCCTGCCGACAGGATAAACCCGCTCCGTACAGTCATCGCCGATAAGCTCAAGAACTGTGTGATCAGCATGCGGATCTTCAACTGTCGTAACATACCCTTTGGGCTTATTCATAAGGATATATACTTTTTTCTCAGCCTTGAGCCGTTTGTTTTTATACCTGACATCATCAGCGGGAGAGACTTTTACACCAAGGTCGCTGACTGTTTTTCCGTTTACAGTAATTAATCCATTCCGGATAAGAACATCAGCTTCCCTCCTCGAGCAAACGCCACCATTGGCAATAAACCGGTTAAGACGGATGAGAGTTTCTTCCTTTTTCTCAAGTTCAGGAGTCGACCTATTAGCGTGCCGGGATCCAGTGAACTTCGTGTTCTTATTTTTATTTTCGTTTTTCAATTTTATTTGTTCAAAAAAACCCCCTTATTTTACTTAGGGTTTACCCCGTTCAATTGAGGTGGTATCAAAAGTCCGGATATTACACCATTCCGTTTTTTTACCCCCTGCCCCCACCACAAATCTCCCCTGCAGGCTGGCCCCTTCGCTAAATCCCGCCACCGGCGGGATTTTTAACACTCGGTCCCCTAAAGGGGTTCAAAAAGTCCCCTTTAGGGGATTTAGGGGTAAAACGAATGGGGTACTTTTGATACAGCCTCGCCGGGGGTGGCTGCAAAGGTACTATTATTTGACGATATTACTGTTTCATGAATTTTTTGCACCTTTGTGACTTTAATTTTGAAGGATTATGTCGCTTATAAAATCAATTTCAGGTATCAGGGGAACTATTGGAGGAAAACCGGGAGAGGGTCTTACCCCGGTTGACATTGTTAAGTTTGCTGCAGCATTCGGAACATGGCTCGGCATCAAACATCCGAATCAGAAACTTAAGGTTGTTATCGGACGCGATGCGAGGCGATCAGGGAGTATGGTAAGCAGCCTGATTATTAATACGCTTCGGAGCCTTGGAACAGATGTCACGGATATAGGACTTGCAACAACCCCAACAGTTGAAATTGCAGTCACAGGGTTGAGTGCACATGGTGGGATTATTGTGACAGCAAGCCATAATCCTGCTGAATGGAATGCCTTGAAACTGGTTGGCGACAGGGGCGAATTCCTTTCTTCAGATGAGGGTCTTGAAGTTCTGAAGATTGCAGAATCGGAGGATTTTGTCTTTGCTCCACTAAACGACACGGGTTTACTGATAAATGATGATTCATGGGGGCAAAAGCATATAAATAAAGTACTTGAATTGAATCTGGTAGATGTCAATACAATAAAAGAAGCAGGATTCTCGGTGGCTATCGATTGCGTAAATTCAGTGGGAGGCATAATTCTGCCCGGATTACTCAGGGCACTTGGTGTTAAGAGAATTGTTGAACTGAATACCGTTCCCGACGGGAATTTTGCACATAATCCGGAACCACTGCCCCAGAATCTTACTGATATTTCAAATCTGGTCATCAAAGAGAAAGTTGACGTTGGTTTCGTTGTTGACCCTGACGTTGATCGTCTGGCGATTATCTGCGAAAATGGCGTGATGTTTGGTGAGGAGTATACACTCGTTGCGGTATCGGACTATGTTTTAAAACATACTCCCGGCAATACGGTTTCAAACCTCTCAAGTACAAGGGCTTTAAAGGACGTAACTGATATTTATGGCGGACAATATTTCCCTGCTGCAGTCGGTGAGGTCAACGTTGTTGAGGAGATGAAAAGACGGAATGCGGTAATCGGTGGGGAAGGTAACGGAGGTGTCATTTATCCGCAGATCCACTACGGACGCGATGCACTTGTGGGCATCGCGTTATTCCTCACTCATCTTGCAAAAACCGGATTAAAATGCAGTTTACTCAGGAAACAATATCCCGACTATGTAATTGCAAAGAAAAAGATGACTCTTAAAGAAGGTTTGGATTTTAAGCATATTCTTGACATTCTGAGGGACAGGTTCAGCGGCCTGCAGATCGATGAGAGGGACGGAATGAGAATTGACAATAATGAAGGTTGGGTCCAGATCAGGAAGTCAAACACCGAACCGGTAATCAGAATTTATGCCGAAGGTAAAACAGCTGTGGAAGCTGATAATCTTGCAGATGCCGTAATCGAAATTGTTAATAAAGCCTAATTTTTCTGGTTTTATTCAGAATTGCCGGAATAAATTCAGGGATATTGATGTCTTAATGCTGTAGTACAAGAAGAACTTTAAAAACATTAAAAGTTGTTAAAAATTCAAAATTACCCCCCTTTTGAATACTTTTGTACCGTTTTTCTTAGAAGCAGATATTAAATGAATATCGATTATTAATTATAAGTATAATTTAAATGAAAAGAACAACAATTATCGCAGGTATCGTTGTAGTGTTAGCAATAATCATTTTGATTGTTATCGGAAAGGTATCAAAGAAAAAGGATATAGCTAATCTTTACGCCGAAGCCGAAAAGGGTCAGTTTGACATCATTGTAACTACAACTGGTGAACTTCAGGCTGAGAATTCAAAAGATATAACCGGTCCGGAATTTACGCAAAGCAGGAACATAAGGGCTATGGATATTAAGATTACTGACCTGGTACCGGAAGGAACTGAAGTTAAAGCAGGTGATTATGTCGCAACACTCGACAGGACCACTTTCGATAATAGCCTTAAGGATGAACTTGAAAGACTTACGACTTCGGAAACCAACCTTGAAGTTAAAATGCTTGATACAGCCGTAACCCTCAGTAACTTACGTGATAATATCAAGAATCTCAGGTTTACGGTTGAAGAGGCAGGTATAACCCTTCAGCAATCGAAATATGAACCACCCACAACAATCCGTCAGGCTGAGATGAATCTCGATAAAGCCCAGCGGTCGCTCGAACAGTCCATAAAAGGATATTCACTGAGAGTTGAACAGGCAAGGTCGGATATGAGGACAATCAAATTCAACCTCTCGGAGCAGCGCCAGAGGGTCGCAGATCTGCAGAATATTCTTTCAAAGTTTGTTGTTACGGCTCCTGCCGATGGGATGGTTATCTATAAAAGGGACAGGACAGGTGCCAAAAGGAAAGTCGGATCTTCAATTTCACCATGGGATAATGTTGTAGCAACACTTCCGGATATGTCATCAATGATATCAAAGACCTATGTTAATGAGATTGATGTCAGCAAGGTCAAAGCTGGACAGAATGTCGATATTATCGTCGATGCTTTTCCTGAAAGATCTTACACGGGTAATGTGATATCCGTTGCAAATATCGGGGAACAGTTACCCAATGCTGATGCCAAGGTATTCGAGGTGATGGTTAAGGTCGACGGGTCAGACCCTATACTCCGTCCCTCAATGACCACCGGTAATAAGATTGTCACCAAAACAATCGACGACGTTACCTTCATACCACTTGAAAGTGTGCAGGCAGGCGTTGACAGTATTCCATTCGTGTTTACTAAAAAGGGAGACAAACAGATTGTTGTCCTCGGAGAGTCAAATGAAAACAATGTAGTTGTTGAGCAGGGACTATTGCCGGGTGAAGTTATATATCTTAGCACACCCGAAAATTCCGAAGGATTCAAGGTGAAAGGGGAGGAGTTAATTGCAGTTAACAAAGAACGTGCAAAAGCCAAAAAAGAAGAAGAAATGAGGCTCAGGGAAGAAGCTGCCCGGGCAAGTAAGAGACCGCGGATGATGGAAGGAGTAACTCCGGAGATGATGCAGCAATTCCAGAATATGAGGGGAAGTATGTCTCAGGGAGGAACAGGAGGCAGGACAAGGGATACGGCAGCAATGAGAAGATTCATGCAGATGCGTAACCAGGGGGGAACTCAGGGAGCCCAGAGAGGAGATAGTACTGTAAGACGAAGAGTCAATACACAGAGTACTCGTCCACAGACACCGGCCCAGAACCCAACGACACCCGCCCAGCCAACCGATAAAAACAATAATTAATCCATAGTGGCATGTTTAAATTTTTCTTTAGATATTTTCACGACATAGAGATTGCCGTCGAATCAATAGTATCCAATAAGCTGAAATCTATGCTGACAGCTCTGGGAATAATATTCGGAGTGGCGGCAGTTATAGCCATGCTTGCGATTGGCAAAGGAGCCAAGCAGGAGATCATGGAGCAAATGAAAATGGTAGGTGTTAATAATATTCTCATTAACCCTGTCATCCCTGATAAGTCGTCATCGACCGAAGAAGGTGAAAAGCAGCAGAAAAAATTCTCAAGGGGATTGAATATGCTCGATGTGGATGCTATCAGGGAAACTCTTCCTTCAGTCAAACGAATTAGTCCTGAAATTTCATTCAACTCAACGGCAATGCTTAACGGCGTAAAATACATAGCCAAGCTTGTCGGCGTCTCCAATGACTACTTCTATTTATACAACCTTCCTCTGACCGCCGGATCTATTTTTAACAATTACCAGGAAGAGAACGGCATCCAGGTTTGTATTATCGGGGCAAATATCAGGGCAAAATTTTTCAGTAAGATTGATCCGATAGGTCAGTACATAAAATTTAACGGTATTTGGCTGAAGGTTATCGGTGTGCTTCAAAAGACAAACGTTAACCTGACAGGATTTGAAGAAAAGGGAGTAAATGTTTACAACGACAACATCTACATCCCGATCCAGACAATGCTATTGCGTTACCAGAACAGAGCCCTGCTGAATACAAAACTTGTGTCCGAAGCTTCTTCCAATGTTATGATCTTTGGAGGACCCGGTGGAGGAGGAATGGCGAGGGTTGTGATGAGCGGTTCTGACGCATCATCCGATTCGGAAACAAACTATAATCAGCTCGACAGGATTGTTGTGCAGGTAACTGAAACCGAACAGATTAATCCGACAACAGAAATTCTGAGCCGGATGCTGACACGCCGTCATACCAATGTAAAAGACTTTGAGATTACTGTTCCTGAATTGCTGCTTAAACAACAGCAGAGAACAAAGGATATTTTCAATATAGTGCTCGGCGCTATTGCAAGTATCTCGCTGATAGTAGGCGGTATCGGTATCATGAATATCATGTTTGCATCGGTGATGGAAAGAATAAAAGAGATCGGGACCAGAATGGCGATAGGGGCTAAGAAGATGGATATTGTAGTGCAATTCCTTTCTGAAGCAGTTCTAATAAGTGTTACAGGAGGTTTTATCGGAATATTCCTTGGGGTGATCATGGCAAAGCTGATCGAGCAGATAGCAGGTATCATGACCATCGTTTCATTCTTCTCTGTATTTATAGCTTTCGGCGTTTCAGCAGCTGTCGGTGTAATATTTGGATATTCCCCGGCTAAAAGAGCTTCTGAGAGAGACCCTATAGAATCATTAAGATATGAATAAAACTTTGACAATGAAGAAATTATTTTTATTTGCAGCTCTTGCAATTTTTCTGTTTCCCCTTCAGAAAAGCGCAGCACAGGAAATAAAGAAACTGACTTTTGATGAAGTAATCAAACTTTCAGAGGAACAGTCTCCAAATGCCCTTATCGCAAAACACCGGTTTCGTGCCGCTTACTGGCAATACAGGACCTTTGTGGCCCAATACAGGCCTTCCCTCACACTATCAGGATCAACACCTGATTACAGCACGGCTTATACACGGGTATGGAACTCAGAGTTAAGTCAGTGGGTTTATGAGTCATCCAACGTTCTGCAAGACCTTGCATCATTATCACTTTCACAAAACATCGGACTTACAGGCGGCTCAATTTCGCTTAACTCGGACCTTACTCTTGAAAATGATTTTGGTAATGATTCAAGGAAGTATATAACTTCTCCAATAAGTATAAGATTAATCCAGCCGGTTTTCAGATATAACGCTCTCAGGTGGGAGAAAAAAACTGAACCACTGAAATATGAAGCTTCAAAAAGAACCTATCAGGCAAACATTGAAAACGTTCATCAACAGGCTGTCATGAGCTTCTTTTCCCTGGCTCTGGCCCAGATAAACAAGCAGATAGCTGAAATGAACTATTCTAACGCCGATACACTTTACAGGATCGCAAAAGGCAGATATGAGCTCGGTACAATTGCTGAAGATGAATTGCTGCAGATGCAGTTATCATGGCTTAATACAGAAACTGCGCGTAAACAGGCTGAAATGAACCTGCGTGACAGGGAAATCCGTTTAAGGTCTTTTCTTGGATTTAACGAACAGGTAAGGCTTGAACTGGAATTACCGAACACGATACCTGATTTGCAGGTGAGTTCACAGGAGGTTCTGGATCTTGCCATGGCCAATAATCCGGAAATAATGAACCAGCAACTGACCTTGTTGACTGCCCAGAGCAATGTTGCCCAGGCAAAGGCTGAGAAGGGATTTAATGCAAACATTATTGCATCGTATGGATTAAGGGATCAGGATCCGATATTCAGGGCAGCTTATGAATCGTCTAACAAACAACAGACAGTAAGGCTCGGATTTACATTGCCGATCCTCGACTGGGGATTGGGACGGGGCAGGTACCGGGTAGCACGGTCCAGTCTTGAACTTGCTCAGGTTCAGTCGCAGCAGGCTCTTGTCGACTTTGAACAGAATCTTTTACTCGATGTGGAACAGTTTAACCTGCAGGCCGATCAGGTTGCAATAGCTGCAAAATCCGACACCGTCGCAATGAAAATGTTTGAAGTTACCAAACAAAGGTTCCTTATTGGTAAAATTGCAGTTCTGGAACTGAATAACGCCGATACAAAAAAGGACCAGAACAGAAGAGCTTATGTGCAGTCGTTACAGGATTACTGGAACTATTTCTTTAATGTCCGCAGCCTGGCTCTGTATGATTTCATCAACAAAAAGCCAATCGAAACCGAGTACGAAAAATTGCTTGAATAGGAATTAACAGATAATTTTTTATTTGTTGTAGAGACGTTGCATGCAACGTCTCTACTGTTTTTTATAAAAAATTAATATCTTTGCGCCTCAATAAAGCAGATTAAGAAAACTACCCAATAATCCAAAAAAGAGACAAATGCAAAACAAAACGGCTATTATCATTCTGGCAATTGCATTGGCGTTGGTATCGATATACCAGCTATCATTTACAGGTGCTACATATAAAGTCAGGAAAGAGGCAAGGGAATATGCTAATGGAGACCTTGTAAAACAAAGGAAGTATGTCGATTCGATCGCTTCTCTGCCAAAGGAAAAATGGAGCTATTTTGGTTATACTTTCAAGGAGGTTCAGAAAAAAGAGATGAATCTCGGCCTCGACCTTAAAGGAGGAATGAACGTTATACTTGAAGTATCTGTTGAGGATATTCTTAAGTCTCTTTCAAATTACAGCACGGATAAAACTTTTGTTGCAGCTCTTGCTCAGGCAAAAGCTGAATACCAGAATCAGAGCCAGAATGATTTTCTTACTCTGTTTGGGAGGGCGTTCCAGTCAATTGATCCGAATGCAAAACTGGCTGCAATCTTCGGGACTGTCGAATTAAGGGATAAGATCAATTTTAATTCAACAAACGATGAAGTGCTCAAGGTGATTGACGGGGAGATATCGTCAGCAATTACAAATGCGTTTAATATTCTCCGGACAAGGATTGACCGTTTTGGCGTTGTACAGCCGAATATAACCCAGCTTTCAACCAAAGGACGTATCCTGATCGAACTTCCGGGGCAGGAAGACCCCACACGGGTCAGGGAACTCCTTCAGGGAACTGCAAACCTGGAATTCTGGGAGACTTATGAAAACAGTGAAGTATTAGGATATCTTTCACAGGCGAATGATCTGTTAAGGGAGATACAGGCATCTGCAAAGAAGGCTGATACTACTAAAATAACTCCGACTCCGATAGCGAATGCAGCAGTTTCCGACACTTCAAAAAAGGATCAGTCTCTTCTCGATCTTATCGGAAAAGATACAACTAAGGCTGCCGCTCCCGCAAACAGGGAACAGTTCAACCTTCAGAATCCCCTGTTTGGACTCCTGAGCCCAAGGGTAACCGAGCAGGGACAGCCATTGCAGTCATCAATGGTTGGGCTGGCAGCCGGCATCGATACATCTCAGGTAAACAAGTATCTGAAAATGAACCGGATCAAAGCTCTGTTTCCCCGCGACCTGCGGTTCCTCTGGAGCCAGAACCCCTATAAATACGATCCTACTAAATCGCTCTATGAACTTCATGCAATTAAGGTTACCACCCGTGACGCCAGACCACCTTTAAGCGGCGACGTCATTACGGGTGCAAGACCTTCATCAGGAGTTACGGGGTCAGAAGTAAAGGTCGATTTTACGATGAATTCCGAAGGAGCCAAAACATGGGCAAGAATGACCCGTGAAAATGTCGGACGTTGTATTGCCGTCGTACTTGACGGATATGTCCGTTCATATCCGAGGGTGGAAAATGAAATTACTGGAGGAAGCACCGAAATAACAGGCGATTTCACTCTGGATGAAGCCAACGACCTTGCAAACATTCTTAAGTCAGGCAAGATGCCTGCTCCTGCAAGAATTGTATCCGATACAGTTATCGGTCCTTCTCTTGGAAAAGAGGCAATTAATTCAGGGTTGATTTCATTTGTTATATCCTTCTTTATCGTATTGCTCTACATGATATTCTATTACAGCCGGAGTGCAGGTACAATTGCGGATGTGGCGCTGGTTGGAAATATCTTCCTGCTTATAGGAGTTACTGCTTCACTGGGTGCGATCATTACATTGCCAGGTATTGCCGGTATTATCCTTACAATGGGTATGTCGGTTGATGCAAATGTGCTGATATATGAAAGGATCCGTGAAGAATTGAGAGGAGGGAAAGGCATCAAACTGGCTGTTGCAGATGGTTACAAGGGCGCAATGTCAGCAATTCTCGACTCAAATATCACAACCCTTCTGACAGGTGTCGTTCTGTATGTTTTTGGAACCGGCCCTATAAAAGGATTTGCCACAACTCTGGTAATCGGTATCCTGACATCGCTATTCTGTGCAATTTATGTTACCCGTCTTCTTTATGAATGGTTGCTCAAGAGAAATGCAAAACTGACATTCTCAATAAAGATAACTGCCAATATCCTTAAAGACACACATATCGATTTTATGGGTAAGAGGAAGATTTTTTACGTTATCTCTGGAATATTGATCCTGATATCCATTGGCTCACTTGTAATCAGAGGGCTTAACCCGGGGATTGACTTTGCAGGCGGCCGTACCTATATCGTCCAGTTTGATCAGCCCGTAAAAACCGCTGATGTCGCCGGACGACTTACAGGGGGATTTGGTGAAACACCGCTGGTTGTAACATTCGGGAATGACAAGACAGTCAGAATTACCACAAAATACAAGATAGGCGAAACAGGCGTGGATGATGAGGTAGAAACTGCACTTTATAACGGATTGAAAGAACTGGCCGGACCAAATGTAACCAAAGAGGTATTCCTCTCCAAATACAGACAAAGCTCGGAAACTGTAGGTCCGACAATAGCAGCAGACATGAAGACCAAGGCGTACTGGGCAGTGGCAGTCTCACTTGTCATAATGTTTCTCTATATATTCATGCGTTTCAAAAACTGGCAGTATGGTGTTGGTGCGCTCGCTTCACTGGCACACGACACAATAATAGTAATCGGTGTCTATTCCATCGGCTGGGGCAGGTTGCCGTTTACGATGGATATCGATCAGTCGTTCATCGCAGCAATTCTGACTATAATCGGTTATTCTGTGAACGATACTGTGGTTGTCTTTGACAGGTTGAGGGAATTCCTTCCTCTTCACAGGAAACGCCCTGTAAATGAGGTCATCAACCTGGCTATGAACGATACTCTCAGCCGTACACTGAATACCGGTATGACAACCTTGCTTGTTCTTATTGCGATGATATTCTTTGGCGGGGCAACACTCAGGGGATTCCTCTTTGCAATGTTCATCGGTATAATAATCGGTACCTACTCATCTATTTTTGTTGCATCATCGGTTGTTTATGATTCAACAAGAAAAACGGGAATAAAGAATTAAGCTAATCAATTTTAAAAATTTTAAGGGGACCTGTAAAAGTCCCCTTTTTATTTCTTAACCTTTGGAACGGCTTTAAAAAGAAAGATGAGATGTCTGAATCATCATGACTATTATTTTTTCTACCTTTGTCATCAATAATTGATGGATTAATTTAAGAAGAATCTTAAATGAGCGGACAGGAAATATTTGTAATTGTTATCGTGATTCTTTTGCTCTTTGGGGCTGATAAGCTGCCGGAGATAGCAAAAGGGATCGGGAAAAGCATGCGTGACTTCCGGAAAGCTACCGACGATATTAAACGGGAATTTGAAGCTAGTACCAGTGAGATAAAAAGAGATTTTAACGAGGTTACCAACTCTATCTCAAGGGATGTGACTGACATCTCGGAAAATATTACGAAGGACGTTAACGAGGTTACTGAAAACCTTCAGAGCGAGATGAATGATGTCACCGGCGATATTCAGAAAGATGTAAATGAAATAAAGGAAAATATTGATAAAGACGTAAATGAGGTAAAGGATGATGCAAAGAAGGACCAGGATCCGATGATTGATAATCCTTACCACTACAATTATACTGACTGAGCAATAGATCCTTAGTTTTTCTGAAATATCAGCCACCGGGTACGGCATTTCAGATTATCCCTTACAGATCATGATCGTTACCACAGGTATTACTAAATCGTATGGAGAGCTGAAGGTTCTTAAGGGAATCAATCTCGAAATTAAAGAAAAGGAGGTTGTATCGATCGTGGGAGCAAGCGGAGCCGGCAAAACTACACTGCTTCAAATAATTGGCACTCTCGACAGACCCGATAGCGGAAGTGTTATGTTTAATGATACTGACACCGGACATTTGAAGGGGAAAGCTCTGGCTTCATTCCGGAACAGCCATATTGGCTTCGTTTTCCAGTTTCACCAGCTCCTGCCTGAATTCACGGCACTCGAAAATGTTTGTATTCCCGCATATATTGCCGGTAAAACAAAATCCGAAGCTGAGACCGCGGCTACAGAAATACTCGGATTTTTAGGTCTTGCCGACAGGCTTGGTCATAAACCATCCGAGCTCAGCGGAGGCGAACAGCAACGGGTTGCCGTAGCACGGGCTCTGATTAACAACCCTTCAGTCATACTTGCTGATGAACCATCCGGAAACCTCGACAGTGAGAATAAAAACGAGCTTCACAAGCTTTTCTTCAGGCTGAGGGATACATTTGGCCAGACAATCATAATTGTAACCCACGACCGACCTCTTGCCGCCATGTCGGACAGGATACTTCAGATAAAAGACGGACTTATAGTAAATGAGTCTTAAAGAATCATACAACGGGATCCCGGCCCCGGAACTGAAACAATTCCTTGAGGAAAAATATGATCAGTATAACAGACCCTCATTTGTTACATTAGATCCGGTATCAATCCCTCACAGGTTTTCCACTCTCCGCGACATTGAGATTTCAGGATTTCTTGCCGCCACAATAGCGTGGGGAAGGAGGGATCTTATACTCCGAAGTTGTAATATGCTTCTTGAAGCAATGGATAATGTCCCCTATCAATTCATCATGTCGGCAAATGGGAATGATTTGAAAAGGCTATCCTGCTTTGTCCACAGGACTTTTAATGCTGCAGATTGCACTTATTTCATGAAAGGGTTGAAACATATATACTCGAATTATGGATCAATGGAGGATGTTGTCGTTGAAGGGATGAAAGATCATGGTGGTTTAAAGCATGGAATAACACACTTCAGGAAATTATTTTTTGGCAAAGAGCATGAGACAAGGACCGAAAAACACTTTGCTGATATAAATAATGGTTCTGCCGGAAAACGTATCAATATGTTCCTCAGATGGATGGTGAGAAAAGATAATAATGGAGTCGATTTCGGGATCTGGAAGAGGATTGAGCCATCAGACCTATTTATCCCCGTGGATCTTCATTCGGGCAATACTGCCAGGAAACTTGGCCTGCTGACAAGGAAGGTGAATGACTGGAAAGCTGTCGAGGAGCTGACTGGAGTATTAAGGGAGTTCGATCCGGTTGATCCGGTAAAATACGACTTTGCACTTTTCGGCCTTGGGATTTATGAAAATTTCTAATGACCTTTAAATTCCGTGTAAGAGTGGCGAAGTGAATAACTTATCCGTTCAAAATAAAAAAATATAGTTATGAAAAAAAGAAGACTTGGCAATAGCAGCCTGGAAGTATCCGAAATCGGCCTGGGATGCATGGGCATGAGCTTCGGGTATGGAGTGATAGTTGACAAAAAGAAATCGATAGATCTCATTCGTAAAGCCGTGGAACTTGGAGTCACGTTCTTCGATACGGCTGAAGTTTACGGGCCTTTTATAAATGAAGAAGTAGTCGGAGAAGCTTTGGAACCATTCAAAGGAAAGGTTGTAATTGCAACAAAATTTGGTTTTAATATTGGTGGTCAGGGACTTGACAGCAACCCTGAAAGAATAAGAAAAGTTGCCGAAGCTTCACTTAAACGATTAAGAACAGATTGCATTGATTTATTTTATCAGCATCGTGTTGACCCCAATGTGCCGATTGAAGATGTTGCAGGTGCGGTAAAAGACCTGATTAAAGAGGGTAAAGTAAAACATTTTGGTTTATCCGAAGCAGGTGTAAAAATAATTCGTCGTGCAAATGCTGTCCAGCCCGTAACTGCACTTCAAAGCGAATATTCACTGTGGTGGCGTGAACCGGAAGCTGAGATCATTCCAACCCTGGAAGAACTTGGAATTGGCTTCGTTCCGTTCAGTCCGCTCGGTAAAGGTTTTCTCACAGGAAAGATGAACGAGAACACCACGTTCGACAATAAGGATTTTCGCAGCACAGTACCCCGGTTGAGCCCTGAGAACCTGAAGGCCAATCTGGTTTTTGTCGATTTATTAAAAGTGATTGCACAACGCAAAAATATTACACCGGCCCAGGTAGCAATTGCCTGGTTGCTCGCTCAGAAACCATGGATTGTCCCAATCCCAGGCACCACTAAAATTGACCGTCTGGTAGAAAATCTGGGTGCAGCCTCAGTTTCCTTAAATGCAAGTGAACTCGGGGAAATAGAAACAGCTTCTGCAAAAATTAAACCTTCAGGTGACAGATATTCTGAAAGCAGCGCAAAACTAATTAACAGGTAAACATAAAACAAACCACATCGCTCGCCCGATTGTTTTAGTATTGTGCCTTTGGTTTTGTTTTGTACCTAATACTCTTATTTGGAATTCCATGAATGAAGTTGACCGTCATTCCCGGCAGGTAAGCAGTAAGAATCTGGGGCTGGTAATCATGCTTAATACTGTTATAACTTTGGCTGAAGCTATTGGCGGCCTTATATCAGGTAGTATGGCATTGCTCAGCGATGCTGCCCATAACCTGAGTGATGTCATTACCCTTATAATGTCCTTTGTCGCTAACAAGTTATCAAAAAGGGATGCTACCGAAAGAGAAACATTTGGATTCCGGCGTTCTGAAATTCTGGCTGCATTTATCAATTCTGCTACTTTGATACTAATAGCGGTGGTAATTATTGTCGAAGCCATCCAGAGACTGGTTGACCCTGTGATAGTTGCAGCCAACTGGGTGATCGGCCTGGCAATACTGAGTATTCTCTTCAACGGTCTGAGTGTTATTGTTATACGAAAGGATTCCAAAGCTAATATTAACATGAGATCAGCTTATGTCCACCTTTTAAGTGATACGCTGACTTCCGTTGGTGTCCTTCTGGGAGGGCTGGCAATTAAATATTTACACTGGAACAGGATTGACAGTGTTTTTTCCCTGATAATTGCCTTTTACATGTTTTATCTTAGCTGGGGAATTTTCAGATCGTCCCTCAGGATCATAATGCAATTCACACCTGAAGAAATAGATATTCAGAAAGTTGCTCACGAAATTGAGATGATCCCGGGTGTGAAGAATATACATCATGTACACGTGTGGCAGATAAATGAACATGATCTGATGTTTGAGGCGCACGTCGATATCATGGAGGATATTAAGGTGAGCGGTTTTGAGTTTATTCTTGGGGATATTAATGTTGTACTGTTTAAGAATGGGATCGATCATTCAACCATTCAACCTGAGTTTTCAGTAGACGACAGCAAACAGATTATTCATTAGATAGAATTTACGTATTTTTAAGTTCCTGTTCTAAATAATTCTGACAACTTTATAATGGCCAACAGTTATTTCAAATTTAAGCAATTCACAGTTTTTCAGGAAAGAACGGCTTTTAAAGTTGGAACGGATGGTGTACTCCTGGGTGCCTGTGCATACCTCCGGAATTCAAAAAGAGTACTTGATATCGGTACGGGAACAGGACTGATTGCACTGATGCTGGCACAAAGATGCGATGCTGAAATTGTCGGAATTGAACCTGATCCGGATTCCTTTGCGCAGGCTTGTGAAAATGTAAGGTTATGTAATTGGAGCGACAGGATAAAGATCGAAAACTGCGAACTTCAAAACTATTTGCCTTCCGGAAGCGGATTCGACACTATTGTAACAAATCCACCGTATTTTATTGATTCCCTGGTAAATCCCGATGAAGCAAGATCGAAAGCCAGACATAATATTTCGCTTAATCATATAGATATTCTGGAGGGGGCAAGAAGGTTACTGAAGGAGGGAGGGACACTCCAGGTTATTTTTCCTTATGCTGAAGGGAATGTTTTCATAGCTAAGGCTCAGTCGTTTGGTTTTTACTGTAATGATATTTTAAAGATAAAACCTGTTCCGTCCGGAACAGTCCGGAGGATGATCATTGGCTTAGGCAGGGAGAAGTTGAAGGTCAGAGAAAAATTTCTGACGATCGAAAAAGGTAACAGGCATGATTTCACCGAAGACTATATAAATCTGACTAAGGATTTTTATTTGAAGTTCTAGCCTTGAACGCCGGCGTAGGGAGGAGCCAGCAATGTGAGTTTTAATTAGCGGATTGCAAATCCGCCAGTGTCAGGTTTCCATTAACACCAAGCTCATGGTTGCAGAATATATCCGAAAACCCCAGCCTTCAGGCTGGGGTTAAGAGACGGTACGAATCCGGGCTTTAGCCCTTAATCTTTTTTAAAAAAGGCTTTCATTAATATCCTCGTCGGTGTATCTTTGTTAACTGTCAATAATTTCATATTATTGGCGCAACCAAATTTACTCTCTCCGGATGTCTGATTTTCAAAAATATGTAGAGACGCCGCTGATGAAGCAGTATTATGACGTTAAGGCAAAACACCCTGATGCCATACTGCTGTTCAGGGTAGGCGATTTTTACGAAACATTCGGCGAAGATGCCATAAAGGCTTCTGATATTCTTGGTATTACCCTTACCCGCAGGGCAAACGGCTCTGCATCGTTTGTCGAGCTTGCTGGTTTCCCATACCATGCAATTGATACCTACCTTCCGCGGCTGGTAAGGGCAGGACAAAGGGTGGCAATATGTGAACAGCTTGAGGATCCCAGGCTGGCAAAAAAAATTGTAAAGAGAGGGATAACAGAGCTCATTACGCCGGGGGTCTCGCTGAATGAAAATGTTCTGAACAACAAGGAAAACAACTTTCTGGCAGCTGTTTATCTTGACAAAAAAATTGCAGGCGTTGCATTTCTGGATATATCCACCGGCGAGTTCCTTACATCGGAAGGAACTATTGAATACATAGATCAGATGCTCAACAACTTTCAGCCAAAGGAGGTATTGTTTGAAAAACGTAAACGCGAACTCTTTACCGAAAGTTTTGGCCCTAAATTTTACACATATAAACTTGATGAATGGATATTTACTCCTGAAGCAGCTAACGACAGACTGCTTAAACAATTCGAGACCAGCTCATTAAAAGGATTTGGAGTCCAAAGCCTTTCTTATGGCATAATTGCAGCGGGAGCAATACTTTATTATCTTGATATAACTCAGCATGAACAGCTCGGACATATTACAACACTTTCAAGGATAGATGAGGACAGGTATGTATGGCTCGATAAATTCACCATAAAAAATCTTGAATTATTCCACTCTCCCTACGAAGGTGCACGTACTCTCATTGATGTTATCGACAATACAATTTCACCGATGGGTGGGAGGCTGTTGAAAAGATGGATCTCAATGCCGCTAAAGGATATCAATCCCATTAACGACCGCCTTGATATTGTGACACATCTGGTTGCAAATCCGGCTTTCAGGGAAGAGATTTCCTCACTTCTGAGACAGATCGGGGATCTTGAAAGATTAATATCTAAGGTGGCAGTCAGCAGGATCAATCCGAGGGAAGTAGTTCAGCTGAAGAATGCCCTGAAGGCCATCGAGCCTTTAAGCAGGCTCTGCAAGGAAAGCGCCTGTCCACCCCTGGCCAAGCTTGCTGAGCAGCTGAATCCATGCAAGTCAGTTGCCGATAGAATTGCCAGGGAGTTGAATGACGACCCTCCATCCCAGGTTAACAGGGGTAGGGTGATCTCAAAGGGGGTCTCGGAAGAACTTGATGACCTCAGAAATATACTTTACAGCGGAAAGGATTACCTGAATGACCTTCAGAACCGCGAAAGCCAGAGGACAGGGATTTCATCGCTGAAAATCAGCTTTAACAACATCTTCGGCTATTACATTGAAGTAAGGAACACCCACAAGGACAAAGTACCACCCGAATGGATCAGAAAACAAACTCTGGTCAATGCGGAACGGTATATTACCGGTGAGCTAAAAGAATATGAAAGCAAAATATTCGGAGCTGAGGAAAAGATAACCGAACTTGAGGCCAGGCTCTTTAATGACCTTGTACTGGCAATCCTTGAATTTATCCCGCCGATCCAGATCAATTCATCTCTTATAGCACGGCTCGACTGTCTGCAGTCGTTCGCTTTGATTTCGGCTGAAAATAGCTATGTACGTCCTGTGCTTGACGATTCCAGGGTACTCGAGATAACCGATGGCCGTCATCCTGTTATCGAGAAGCAGCTGCCGGCAGGGGAATCATTCGTTCCAAATGACCTCTTCCTTGATACCGACGATCAGCAGATAATTATCCTGACAGGTCCCAATATGTCAGGTAAATCAGCCCTGCTGAGGCAAACCGCACTCATTGTTTTGCTGGCCCAGACAGGATGCTTTGTACCTGCAAAGCACGCAAGGATCGGCATTGTTGACAAGATCTTCACAAGGGTGGGAGCATCCGACAACATCAGCCTGGGTGAGTCGACGTTTATGGTCGAGATGAATGAAGCTGCCAGCATTCTTAATAACCTTTCGGAAAGAAGTCTCGTACTTCTTGACGAAATCGGACGCGGCACCAGCACCTATGACGGGATCTCTATTGCATGGGCAATGGTTGAATACCTGCATGAGAACAGGCTTAGAGCCAAGACTCTGTTTGCAACTCATTACCATGAGCTAAATGAAATGGAAAATTCATTTTCAAGGGTAAAGAACTATAACGTTTCAATCAAAGAGTTCAACAATAAGGTGATTTTCCTGAGGAAGCTTAAAAGAGGCGGAAGCGAGCATAGCTTTGGGATTCACGTTGCAAAAATGGCAGGTATGCCAAGAAGCGTTATTAAAAGGGCCGATGAGATCCTGAAAGAATTGGAACAAAGCCATGAAAAACAGGAACTTACGAAACCTATTGCAGACCTTGCCGGGCACCGGGAGGGACTGCAGCTGAGCATCTTTCAGCTTGATGATCCGGTTTTGAAACAGATAAGAGATGAGATACTGGGCATGGATATCGACAATCTGACTCCCGTTGAGGCCTTAAACAAGCTTTACAATATCAGGAAGTATCTGAAATAATCAGGCAGGTTCGTAATCACCTGCTTTCCGGGGGGATAACCTGGATTGTTTATTCAATCTGACGGCATACCCCAAAACGGATAGACTTTTATCAATAATTTTTTGCAACTTTGGACCTGTTATTAATAATTATTTTATGAAAAAATTATCCTATTTTCTCATTTGTATTGTATTGCTCACAACCTCTTGTGCAGGGACGAATAAACGACTAAGATCCGGTAAAGATTCAACGTCGAAGACATATCTTATGCCCTCTACACCTATCAGGGAGGTGGAAGAAAAGCTTGTACCTGTCAATGAAAAAGCCCCCGATACCCATAAATATTTTGTTATAATAGGAAGCTTCAAGGATCCTGAAAATGCCAGAGACCACCAGGCTGTAGTGCTGAAAAACGGGTTCAAATCCGAAATTTTGAAGAACGACGCAGGGTTGTACAGGGTTTCAGTAATGGCTACAGATGATATTTCAGCTGCCAGAACTGAAGTCAGAAGGATCTGGGCAAAATTTCCAGCATATTCGGATACCTGGATGTTGATCAGTAAGAAGTAAGCTTCTGGTTCATCCCCGGCTTACTTTCTGTTTTAGGTTCATAGATTCTCCGGAAATACGCGTAGGACAATCGTTCAGTCCAGGGCTCGTGGATAAATAAGATAAAAATTGCTATCTTCCATTTTTAACTTAAATAATATGAAAATAAATCTCAGCCTTCTGGTTTCATTATTGCTTGTTATTACAATGCAGGCTAATTCACAGCCCGGACAGGTAAAACAGGTAAAGCTTATAAATTTTGATTTACAGTCATCTTCCGTCATTTCAGCAACAGGCGAAGAATTATCGACAACTGAATACAGGTCAAAGGTTTACTGGTTTCCAGTTAAAGTTCCCTCAACGGTGCTTACAGGCCTGGTAGCCAACAAGATTTATCCTGATCCTTACTCGGGCATGAATAATATGCTGATACCCGATGCATCGGATGAGTTTAATAAGGAGTACAAGCTGGAAAAGTACAGCTTTCTTCCCAATGATATGAATCCATGGAAGAAACCTTACTGGTACCGGACAACATTCAATGTGCCTGCCTCAGATAAGGGACGTTGTTTCCAGTTGATATTCAAAGGTATAAACTACCGTGCCTCGGTTTGGCTAAATGGCAGGCAGGTAGCTGATTCGACTCAAATGGCCGGAATGTTCGCCCAGTATAGTCTCGATGTATCCGGACTTATTAAATCCGGTGGTGAAAATGTTCTTGCCGTAAAGATATATCCTCTTGATTATCCGGGGTTACCATCCACCGAACAGTTAAAAGCCCTGGGTGATTTTTATCCAAATGGTGGTCCCACAGGCGATATTGGCAAGAATGTCACAATGCTTTGTTCAGTGGGCTGGGACTGGGTTCCGCCTGTACGCGACAGGAATATGGGTATCTGGCTTCCAGTTTACCTCCGGACCTCAGGAGGAGTGACCATAGGAGATCCGAAAATATCAGCGGAGTTTGCCGGTGAACAGGATACTTCGATGGCAAAACTGACGCTAAGCCTTAAACTATTTAATCATACAGACGTAAACGAAACCGGAAAACTGACAGTTAAGATCACACCTGAGAACTTCAGGGGGATCCCATTGCAGTTTACAAAAAGCGCAGGTGCGACTAAGGAAGGGACCACCGTGATCGACCTTAATTCAACAAATACCAGGGAACTGATTATCAGTAAACCGGCAATCTGGTGGCCGAATGGTTACGGCAAGGCAAATCTTTACAGGATAAGGCTTCAGTTCAGTAATAGCACAGGCATCCTGGATGATACAACATTTGTGTTTGGTATAAGGACGGTCTCTTCGAAGTCTGTTGAAGTGAATGGAAGCTGGCGGCGTGATTTTTATGTGAACGGGAGGAGGGTTCATCTGACAGGAGGAGCCTGGGTTCCGGATTTCATGCTTAACCGTGATTCATTAAGATACGATTATGAATTGAGGCTCTGCCATAATGCCCATATAAACCTCGTCAGGATATGGGGAGGCGGGGTAACTCCGTGTGATGAATTCTTCGAAGCCTGCGACAGGTATGGATTAATGGTATGGTCCGATTTCTGGGTTACAGGTGATACTCAGGGAGAATTCAAGGGTTCGCCCGACTGGCCTTTTGAAGCGGAAGTCTTCAGGAAGAATGTTACGAGCACTATTCTGCGAATCAGAAATCACCCGAGTCTTCTCGTATGGACGGGTGGAAATGAAGGCCATGCCCGAAAGGAGCTTTATGATTTTATGAGGAACAGCATAATTTCACTTGATGGTACAAGGCCCTTCATTCCAAGCTCATCAGGATTTGCAAAACTCCCTGAGGGCTGGCCTGCTTCGTGGCCTGATAATAATCCGGGTGGCGTTTATAGCGGCGGACCATATACATGGACAGACCCCTCCAATTATTATGCAAGAGCAATAGCCGGGAAGGACTGGGTTTTTAAGGATGAGACAGGACTGCCCTCACAGCAGCCATACAACATTATGTCTAAAATAATCCCTGACCTTATCTGGGATAAGACTCTGCCATTCCCGTTAAACAATACCTGGGGTTATCATGATGCGGCTACCGGAAACGGAAGATGGGATCTTTATTATAAAGAGATGGTCAGGAGGTACGGTGAGCCCGAAAGCATGGAGAGATTCTGTGATAAAATGCAGCTTCTTAATGCAATTGGCTATCAGGGAATATTTGAAGCGGCAGGTCATAAGCTTAATGATATCGGAGGTGTCATGCTCTGGAAAATTAATGCTGCTTTCCCAAGTGTTGTATGGCAGGTATACGACTGGTACCTTATGCCGAATGCGGGGTATTATTTTATGCAGAATGCATGTGAGCCTGTTCATATTCAGCTGAATCTGAGCAATAAAAAGGTGACTGTCATTAACCGGACATATAAGAAGATACCTGATCTTTCATCGCAGGTCAATGTTTACAGCCTCGACTCAAAGTCAATATTCCATGAGAATTTAAAAATAAGTCTTAACCCGACCGACGTTAAGGAAACATCAGCCCTCGGGAAGGTTCTCGCCGAAATGAAGGGAGTTGCTTTTGTTGTTCTTAACCTTAAGGATGCTATGGGAAAAGTGATCTCACATAATGTGTACTGGATCTCAGGTGATGGGGATTATAAACCAATGAACAACCTGGCTGAGACAAAGGTGAATGTAACAATGATCAGCAATCTTAAAGGGAAGAATGACAGGAACTGGACATTTAAGATTACGAATTCCTCTGACAGAATTGCATTTTTCGTTCGTCCTCAGCTGATGTCAAAAGGTGAAGAACTTCTCCCGGCTTTTTGGTCCGGAAATTACTTCACTCTTGCACCGGCCGAAAGTACAACGGTATCAGTCACCTTACCAGGGGCAATCCTTACCGGTGAAGCTCCTGTGCTTAAGGTTTCAGGATGGAATGTGGAGGAGAAGGAGATGAAATTGCAATAAAAGATTGTACTGACTTCTGACTGAGGTCCCAGGAATTTCTTAACCGGGGGCGGGTTCAGGAATCTTTGCGGTCAGGCTTAGGAAAATATAGATTATTGGAGTGATTTTATGTTAAAGGCTTTAATAAATGCGACTGTCTTTACCGGTGATGAAAAAGTTACAGGCAAGGCGGTTATTGTAAATAATGACAGGATTGAGACCCTTGTTGACCAGAGTGAAGTACCTGATGCCGCTGAAAAGATTAATTGTGAAAATAATTTCCTGGCCCCCGGCCTGATCGACCTTCAGATTGCAGGTGCCGGAGGATACCTTTTTTCAGCAAACCCCAATGCTAGGTCGCTAAAGATAATTGCTGATGCTATCGTCAAAACAGGAACAACGGGTTTTCTGATCGCTATTCCGACCAATACATTTGAGGTTTATCATGAGGTGATAAAGACTGTAAAGGAAAACCCGCATCCTGCCGTTCTTGGTTTGCATCTCGAAGGTCCCTATATAAGCGCCCTGAGAAGAGGTGCACATATTAAGAGCTGCATCAGGATACCGCAAAAGGATGAGATTATGGAGTTGCTTGCTGATTCGGGAGGTGTTGTGAAAATGCTGACAATAGCTCCGGAAGTCTGCACTAAGGAAATTATAAAATTACTGAATGACAATGGGATAGTTGTTTCAGCAGGGCATAGTAATGCAACCTTTAAGGAAGCTGTCCGGGGATTCAGCTGGGGAATCAGGAGTGCAACCCATCTTTTCAATGCAATGTCGCAGGTGCATCATCGTGACCCGGGTTTACCAGGTGCGGTCTTTCAGACCGAAAATGTTAATGCAGGCATAATTGCCGATGGAATCCATGTTGATTACAATATCATTTCAATAGCCAAAAAACTTATGAAGGAAAGACTATTTCTGGTTTCGGATGCTGTTGAAGAGAATCTCAAAGGGCATTATCTGCATGTACGTCGAAGCGACCGATTTACTCTGCCTGACGGAACCCTTTCAGGATCATTGCTGACAATGTTGAAGGCAGTCAGGAACTGTGTTGAAAAGGTCGGGATACCGGTTGAAGAGGCTCTGCGTATGGCCTCCGCCTACCCGGCAGCAGTAATGAACTTAGAGGAAAGAGGAAAAATTTTCCCCGGAAGCAAAGCCGATCTGGTGGTGTTTGATGCTGACTTCAATGTAAGGAATGTTTTTATCAACGGAGAAATGCTTTCTTAACAGAATCCGTTTATATGTTTAAAATCTCCTGGATATCTTTTGTTCTCTGCGTCATAACGACCCTGGCCTGCACAAATTTAGGAAAACACTCCGTAAAGTTTTATTTAAAAGAATCAGGAGCAATTGTCAGAGGAGATACTTCGAAAAAAGAAATAGCCCTTGTATTTACGGGCGATGAATTTGGTGACGGAGCGGATTTTATAGCGAAAACTTTGAACTCTGAAAAAATCCACGCTTCATTTTTTCTTACGGGAAATTTCTGCAGGAAAGAGGAGTTCTTTAAGGTGATCCGGATCCTGAAAGGAAATGGTAATTATCTTGGTTCTCATTCGGATAAGCATTTGTTATACTGTGACTGGACTAAAAGAGACAGCCTCCTGGTGAGTCGCAGTGAATTTTTGGAAGATCTTGAAAACTCTTTTAAGGAACTCGAAAAATTTCAAGTCTCAAAAGAGGAAGCGCATTACTTTCTGCCTCCTTACGAATGGTACAATGATTCAATTGCTTTGTGGACACGACAGATGGCTCTTGAGCTTGTAAATTTCACTCCCGGAACAAGGAGTAACGCGGATTATACTTATCCTGAATTGGGGTCAGGGTATATCGGAAACAAATCAATTTATAAATCCATCCTTGATTTCGAACAGAGATCTACAAACGGATTGAACGGATTTATCCTTCTTGTCCATATAGGCACTGATCCCAGAAGAAGTGATAAATTCTATTTACTGTTACCTGAGCTTATAAGTGAACTCAAGGGAAAGGGCTACAGTTTTGTCAGGATTGACGAACTTTTGGATTAACTTAACGGTACCAAACCAAATCAGGAAATGGCAATTTTGGGAATCGACCTTGGAGGAACAAAGCTTGCAGCTTCGGTATTTACTGAGGAAGGAAATGTTCTGTTCAGAAAGAAGGCTCTCCTTGAGAAACGTGAGGGGAATGAAGCCGGGAATTTTGTTGCAGTTCAGATCAAAAGCCTGCTTAAAACAGCTGAAATCCGGAAAAACAATATTACTTCAATTGGCATATCCGTCCCCGGCATAAGCTATAAGAGAACCGGTACTGTCTGGGCGCCGAACATACCGGGCTGGATTGAATACCCACTTCTGGATGAAGTTAAGAAAGTATGCGGGGAAATTCCGGTTTTGATCGACAGCGACAGAGCGTGTTCAATTCTCGGTGAAACGTGGCAGGGAAACGCAAAAGGCTGTACAGATGCTATTTACCTTGCTGTCGGTACAGGTATTGGCGCAGGCATTCTTGTAAATGGTGAAATCCTGAGAGGGAGTCATGATATAGCAGGTGCTATCGGGTGGATGGCATTGAACAAGCCTTTTAGAAACAGGTATGTTGAATGCGGTTGTTTTGAATATCATGCATCGGGAGAAGGTATTGCCAAAGTCGCACAGGAATTACTCAGGGAGGAGATAGGTTATAAGGGCGAGTTGAAGAAGAAAAAGATTGACAAAATTACATCATATGACATATTTGCATCTTATGATAATGGAGATTATATTGCACAAAAGGTTATAAATCAATGTATTGAGTATTGGGGAATGGCTGTTGCCAATCTGGTAACACTTTTTAATCCCGAAAAGATTATCTTCGGGGGAGGCGTGTTTGGTCCGGCCGCACCACTGCTTCCTGCCATTTTTAAGGAAGCACTGAAATGGGCACAGCCAATAAGCATCAGACAGGTTACGCTTGAGATTTCGTCATTAGCAGGTGATGCAGCGGTTTATGGAGCAGGATACCTGGCTTTAAGAAATGTGGAAGGATTAAAATATTTAAAGTAGGAATGTACAGGAAGAAACTTGTTTTCTGGTCAGCATGCGCCGGCATGCTTCTTTTCGGAATAAGCCTGATAACTCTTGGCTCCGTTGCAACCGATCTTAAGGAGAAACTCAGCCTCAGTGAAATAGCATCCGGAACTCTCTTCTCGATCCTTCCTCTCGGAATATTAGCGGGTTCATTGATCTTTGGTCCTGTTGTTGACAGGTTTGGATACAAAATACTGCTCTCGGTGTCGTGCATTCTCCTGGCAGTCGGTTTTGAAGGAGTGGCCTGGTCACAAAATGCTGGTTTGCTCAGAGTATTTATTTTGCTTGTGGGAGTGAGCGGAGGCGCAGTAAATGGAGCCACAAATGCGATGGTTGCGGATATCAGTGATTTTGACAAAGGTGCAAAACTGAGTTTATTGGGTGTATTCTTTGGGATAGGAGCACTCGGAATGCCTCTTTTAATGGGTATTTTGGAAGACAGTTTAAATTTTGAATCAATTGTTGCTGCAGTTGGGATATTATCATTGGCAACCGGTATTTTTTTCTTCGTGATAGGGCTGCCTCCATCCAAACAAAAGCAAGGAGTGACTTTTTCTGCCAGTCTTTCGCTATTTAAAGACAATGTGTTGATACTCATTGCATTTTTCCTGTTTTTTCAGAGCAGTTTTGAAGGTATTATCAATAACTGGACCACCACTTTTCTGATTGACCAGCATTCTGCCGGACAAAGTGATGCTCTTTTCGGACTATCGTTGTTTGTTGCAGGGATGGCGATTATGAGATTACTTACAGGTACGGTACTGAGAAACATTCCCGTGAAAAGGTTGCTAATAATATCCTTTGTCATGATCCTGCTGGGTTTGCTTTTAATCAGGACAGGTATTTCATTTGGGGTCGCACTTACGGGATTAATGGTGCTTGGAGCAGGACTGGCAGGTGGCTTCCCGGTGATGCTTGGATTTACGGGTGCAAGGTATACAGAACTTTCAGGGACTGCATTCAGCTTCGTGCTGGTTGTGGGCCTGCTTGGGAATATGCTTATAAACTATGGCATGGGAGTGATCTCCCAGAACTTCGGTATAAAACATCTGGTAACTGTTGCCTTTGTGGAAACTATAATTATGATAGTATTGTGTATTGTAATCCTGAACAAAATAAAAGTAAGTAAATATGATGTTAGCAAAAAGATGGCTTGAAAATGCACGGGGCATAATGACCCGTATCGAAGAAACACAAACTGATAATATTCAGAAAGCAGCTGAATTAATGGCAGATACAATTGAAGCTGGCCGCTGGGTTCACACCTTTGGCTGCGGGCACGCAACTCTTCCGATAGAGGAGATGTATCCACGGATAGGGGGATTCGTCGGATTTCACCCGATGATCGAGCTGCCTTTAACATTTTTTACCAGGATCACCGGTGAGATGGGGGTGCATCAGTTTGTCTTCCTGGAGAGAGTTGAGGGGTACGGAAGGGAAATAATGAAGGGTTATGATTTCGATAAACGGGATATAATGTGGCTTTTCTCTCATTCCGGCATAAACAATGTCAATATCGATATAGCACTTGATGCAAAGGAAAAGGGAATGAAGGTCGTTGTTTTCGGCGCTGCGAAAGCAGCTGCAGGAAAGAAAACAAGACACTCCTGCGGAAAGACAATTTTTGAACTTGCAGATATAGTTGTCGATACTTGTGCACCGCTTGAAGATGCCTCGGTACCCCTTAAAAATCATAAGGATAAGATCGGTCCTGTCTCAACCATGGCGTTTGTTACATGTGTCTGGATGACAATTACAACTGTTGCTGAAATACTGGCCGAAAGAGGAGTAAAGCTCTATATCCATCCATCTCATAATGTACCGGGTGATGACACTGCCAAACAAAGGCTGGATGAAGCTTTGTCCGAATACAAAAGAAGAATAACAGGGGTGTAACAACCCGTTCAGTTTCAGGGGCTAAACTTTGCCCAGTTATACCCTGGCGCATTCTGATGTTTTCTGAATGCCCTAATTCTTATTTAATTAACTCACGAAATCGTTGAACAAAACTAAAAGATATCATGTTTAGTAAATGAGCTTTTTGTATTAATTATATTTAACCGCTGGGTCTTTCGAAGTCAGGAAGCTTGGGCTTCAGGGAGCGGAAGAAACACTTACTTAGTATTAACAATTATAATTCCCTGATCAGCTATGAAACATGAAATTATTATTGTAGGGGGCGGTGTCAGCGGAACCGCGTTGCTCTATGCATTGAGCAAATACTCAAATATAAAGGATATAGGGCTCATAGAGAAGTACCGGGATTTCGGTCTTGTGAATTCTGCATCCACGATGAACAGTCAGACACTCCATTTTGGAGATATAGAGACAAACTATACTCTTGAAAAAGCCAAAAAGGTTAAACGCAGTGCCGATATGGTGAAAATGTACCTTGAAAATGAAAAGAAAAGGGATAGAATTAATAAGCTGTTCATAAAGGTCCCGAAGATGGTGCTGGCAACCGGAACAGATCAGGTAAACACTTTAAGGGAACGCTTTAAGTCGTTCGGCCAGCTTTTCCCTGATCTGAGAATGATAGGTAAGGAAGAGATCGGAAAGATTGAACCGAGGATCCTTGAGGGACGCGATCCGGATCAGGAACTCCTGGCACTGATGACTGATGACGGCTATACAGTTGATTACGGGAAATTAAGCCACTCATTTGTCAATAATGCGAGAAGAGAAAATCCTGGAATTTCACTGTACCTTTCCACAAAGATTCACAAAATTGTCAGAAACGGGGATCTCTACAAACTGATAACTGACAAAGGGGATTTTGAGGCCAGGGTCGTCATAGTTGCTGCCGGAGGACATAGTCTGAAGATGGCCAAGTCGCTTGGCTACGGTAAGAATTACTCAATTCTTTCAATGGCCGGAAGTTTTTACAGGGCGCCCAAAGTACTTAATGGTAAAGTCTACACAATGCAGAACCCTAAACTGCCATTTGCAGCAATTCATGGAGATCCTGAGGTGCACAACGAAAATATAACAAGGTTTGGGCCAACTGCCAAACCTATCTTTTTTCTTGAAAGATATAACTATTCGACATTTTTTGAATACTGGAAAACATTCGGATTTGGCATCAGGCCAATACTGAGTCTTTTAAATATTATATCAGACAAAGTCATCTTCAACTACATCCTGAAAAACATAATCTACGACATTCCTGCAATTGGGAAACGATCATTTTTAAAGGAAATAAAGAAGATAGTACCAGGTATCAGAGCTGATGAAATAAAGTTTGCCAGGAGGATTGGCGGAACAAGGCCTCAAATCATCAATAATACTACCAGGAAGCTTGAAATGGGTGAGGCAAAGATAACAGGCGATAAAATTATCTTTAATATTACTCCTTCCCCCGGGGCTTCGACCTGCCTTGGAAATGCTTTTGAAGATTCTTTGAAAGTAATGGAATTTCTTGATAACAAATTCATCTTTAATAAGGAGCAATTTGAAATCGATCTTGTAGCAGGAAACATATTTAAAATTAGCCCTGACCACAAGGGTAAGAACTATTTGAGAACGGGATAATGATTTTAAGTTGTGATCATTGGCAGGTTTTGTATATTGCAGAAATTTTTATTTAATGGGAGAAAAAATAAGAAATGTTAATGGGACTTTGCAGGTGCCTGATAATCCGGTTATTCCTTACATTGAAGGTGATGGAACAGGTCCTGACATATGGAAAGCATCAGTCAGGGTTTTTGATGCGGCTGTAGAAAAGGTTTTTAAGGGTAATAAGAAAATTGCCTGGAAGGAAGTATTTGCCGGTGAAAAAGCATTCTCTGAAACCGGCAGCTGGCTTCCTGAGGAAACCATCGCGACCTTCAGGGAATATCTCGTTGGCATTAAAGGGCCGCTGACGACACCCGTCGGCGGGGGTATGCGTTCATTAAATGTTGCTTTGCGTCAGGAACTTGATTTATATACCTGTTACAGACCTGTCAGGTATTTTACAGGTGTTCCCAGTCCTGTTAAAAACCCGGAGAACGTTAATATGCATATCTTCAGGGAAAACACCGAAGATATATATGCCGGGATTGAGTTTATGAACGGCACTCCGGAAGCAGATAAAATTAAAAAATTCCTTATTGAAGATCTGAAGGTAAAATCAATAAGATTTCCCAAAACATCTTCAATAGGTATAAAACCGGTATCGATTGAAGGTACTGAAAGGCTTGTCAGGCAGGCAATAAAATTTGCTCTGGCAAAGAAGCTCCCGTCAGTGACAATCGTTCATAAGGGGAATATCATGAAATATACGGAAGGAGCTTTCATGAAATGGGGGTATGCGCTTGCTGAAAGAGAATTCGGGGATAAGGTATTTACATGGAACCAGTTCAAAAAAATCTCGGAAGAAGCCGGGGAGTCAGTTGCGGATGCTGCGCTTCATCAGGCTAACACATCTGGCAAATTAATTATAAAAGATGTTATAGCAGATGCCTTCTTGCAGCAAATTCTTACCCGTCCGTCCGAATACTCAGTGATAGCCACACTTAACCTTAACGGAGATTATATATCGGATGCTCTTGCTGCAATTGTTGGCGGCATCGGAATTGCACCCGGAGGGAACATTAATTTTGAATCGGGCCATGCAATTTTTGAAGCAACCCACGGGACGGCTCCAAAATATGCCGGCCAGGATAAAGTAAATCCGGGCTCGGTAATCCTGTCCGGAGCATTGATGCTTGAATATATAGGCTGGAATGAAGTTGCACAAAAAATTTATAATGGACTTGAGCGGACGATACAGATGAGAAATGTGACATACGACTTTCATAGATTGATGGAAAATGCTACATTGGTCAGAACTTCTGAGTTCGCAGATGTTATTATTTCTAATCTTTAACAACAATTTTCAAATATTTGCATTATGGACGACAAAAAATTCTTAGCCCAGATAAATGAAGCAGTTAAACAATCATGTCAGATTGAGAGTGAGCTTTTCGACAAGTATGAAGTTAAAAGGGGACTCAGGAATAGAGATAATACCGGTGTTCTTGTCGGCCTTACAAACATTGGTGAGGTCATGGGCTACAAAAAGGAAAACGGGAAAGTCGTTGCAATACCCGGCAGGTTGCTTTACAGAGGCATTGATATTGAAGCTATTACAACCGGATTTCAGACAGAAGGACGGCACGGGTTTGATGAAACGGTTTTCCTTTTGATGACCGGTAAATTACCGAACAAGGATGAGCTTAAAAAATTCTCTGCTCATATGGCTTCACTGCGGGCATTACCCGACAGCTTTATCAAGGACATGATCCTGTCCATGAAAGGTAAGGATGTACTTAATATGCTGGCACGTTCAGTTCTCGGACTTTATATTCTGGATGATGCACCCGATGATATTTCCTTGTCGAACATGATCACACAGACAATGAATATTATAGCTAAGTTTCCATCAATCATCGCCTATGCCTATCAGGCATTCAGTCACGCCTATCAGGGAAGGACACTGATGATCAGATATCCGCAAAAGGACCTCAGCACTGCAGAAAACTTTCTCTATATGATTAAAGGGGAATGCTCGAGATACACCAAACTCGAAGCCGACCTGCTTGACCTGGCACTTGTTCTTCATGCGGAACATGGCGGAGGCAACAACTCCACTTTTACGATCAGAGTTACCAGTTCAAGTGAGACAGATATATATTCAGCTGTCGTGTCGGCAATTGCATCCTTAAAGGGGCCATTGCATGGAGGTGCCAATCTGAAAGTCCTTGATATGATGGATGATTGTAAACGGAATGTGAAAAACTGGAAGGATGAGGCAGAAGTTGAACAATACCTTCTGAAAATATTAAATAAGCAGGCATTTGACAAGACGGGTAAGATATATGGAGTCGGGCATGCAGTATATACTATTTCAGATCCGAGAGCTATTCTGCTGAAAGAGAAAGCAAGGGATCTTGCAATCGAAAAGGACAGATATGATGAGTTCCTGCTTTATGAACTCGTGGAGAGGATGACCCCCAGAGTATTCAAAGTATTTAAAGGAGAACAGACTGAAAAAGTTGTATGCATAAATGTCGATTTTTATTCAGGATTTGTTTATTCTTGTATTGGCGTGCCTAAAGAACTTTTTACTCCTCTTTTTGCCATGGCCAGGATTGCCGGGTGGTGTACTCACCGTATCGAAGAGCTTACGTTTTCCGCAAAGCGTATTATCCGGCCGGCATTTAAATTTGTATATCCGCAACAGGAATACAAGCCAATGGAGAAAAGGTATGGACATATTTAAAAATTAATTTCCGGAATCATGAAACTTTTTTGCGACGAGACTATTGAAGAAGCCTATGATTTACTCCTTGAAGGTGATCTGACTGAATCAGCAAAGCTGTTTGAAGCGAAGCTGAAAGAAAATCCTGAAAGCATTCATCTGCTTATGGAATTAGGCAATATTTATTATATCCTTGGTATAATGGCCAAGTCCATAATATTTTACGAAAGAGCACTTAAGCTGAAACCCGACAGTCCTTACATTTTATACAGGATGGGAGTTGCCCTTTACCGTTCAACTCATTTTACAAGAGCGTCCGTTGTGTTCAGGAAAATCATAGACTCAGGTAAATACCTCCCGATGACATATTTGTGGCTGGGTCTGGCATATTATCACCTGGGCCAGGAAGATAAAAGCATCGAAACATACAGGGAACTGCTTAATTTTTGTCCCGAAACCATAATGGCCAATTATTATATGGGTGTGGCACTGAAGTCAGCGGGCAAGTATGATGAAGCAATAATCCATTTTGAAAAGCTTCTGAATCAAACCGATCAGCATGTCTCGGCTTTGTATCATCTTGGAAGGGCTTATATGAAAAACTTTAACTACGAAAAGGCTAAAATCTATTTCAAGAAAGCTATCGACCTCGATCCGGAGAATAAGAATGCGGCCGAGATGTATGATTTCCTTATAAATGCCTGAAATCGGTTAATCCATGAATAGATTTCTTTTGCCCATACGCTCAATGTTTAAGTTGCAAGAAAATAACTTTGGGTACCTCCTTCGTTTTTCACCCCTAAATCCCTTAAAGGGGACTTATTGATTAACAAAGACTTATGGAACCCCCTTTAGGGGACCAAGCGTTAAAAATCCCGCCGGTGGCGGGATTTAGCGAAGGGGCCGGCCTGCAGGGGAGATTTGTGGTGGGGGCAGGGGGTAAAAAAAACTGGAATGGTGTAAAAATTCTGACTTTTGATACAGCCTCAATTTTATTAAAGAAAAGCAGATCCCTTCTTACGAAAATAACTCTTGGGTTGATGGCTATGGCCTGCAGGGCTGGAACCTGGTGGACTGGTTGAATTAGCGGTATCTTCTCTGAGTAAGTTTTTATCCAATTAAGGTAATTTAACTTTTGTCTGATCGATAGTTAGTTTATATTAGCTTTATCTTTTAACCTGAACTGACATGAGAAAAATCTTCTACTTGTTTCTTCTTCTTATACCTTTCCCGTTAACCGGGCAACAGGATAATTTCCCTGTTACGGGGGTGAGTGACAGGAGAGTTGAGATCTACGGATTTAAAAATGCACGTGTTGTTGTTGATTATCAAACGACACTCGAAAATGCCGACATTCTGGTTTCCGAAGGAAGGATCCGGGACGTGGGGCAAAACCTCTCCCTCCCTAAAGGAACAATTGTTGTCGACCTTTCAGGAAAGACAGTTTACCCGTCGTTTGTAGATGCTTATGCAGGGAATTATGGCATTAAGACCCCGACCCAGACTACTGAGGTCAATCCCTACGCAGCTTTTATTGTCCAGATGCAGGGTGGCCGGCAGGGATCTGCCGCAAATCCCGAGCCCAGGATTGCCGATTACTGGAACGATGGCATAAATGCTTCCTATGACGTCTCAACAGAGTTCATACCTGATACAAAGACAGCTGGTGAATATCGCCAGGCGGGTTTTGGTGCTGTAGTTACATTTAAAGCCGAAGGCATTGCACGGGGCACTTCTGCGCTTGTCACAACAGGCGAAGGGAAAGCAAATAATGTTCTGATTAAGAATAAAGCAACTGCAAACTATTCATTGGTCAGGTCCCGTTCCGCTGACATTTATCCTGCTTCACAATTTGGGATCATCGCCCTTATGAGGCAGGTAAATTATGATGCTCAATGGTATAAACAACTTCCTTCCGGGTACTTTCATGACGACGGACTTGAAGCCTACACTGCAAACCTGGCCTTGCCACAGGTATTCGAAGTTTCAAATAAGCTGGAAGTATATGAGGGCCGATAAGATCGGAAAGGAATTCGGCATTAACTACATTATTAAGGGCGGCGGAGATGAATACCAGGCTATAGATGAAATAAAAAAAGCTGGCAGTAAGCTCATTATTCCCCTTAACTTCCCTGAAGCTCCCGATGTCAAGGATCCTTATGATGCTGCAACTGTTTCATATACAACACTCAAACACTATGAACTGGCGCCATCAAATCTTTCACAACTATCAGCAGCCGGCCTTACTTTCTCAATTACCTCCTCGGATCTGAAGCAGCGATCATCATTTCTGACAAATCTGCGAAAGGCCGTCCGTTACGGACTTCCTGAGACTGAAGCGCTTAAAGCTCTTACTGCCACCCCTGCAGCCATGGCCGGGGTATCTGATCTGGTTGGAGCCGTTAAAAAGAATATGATCGCAAACCTTCTTATAACATCCGGCAATATTTTCAGCGATGATTGTGTGATTTATGAAAACCTGGTACAGGGTATCCCTTACAGGTTTGTTGATCTGAGGATCAAAGATTTACGAGGAACTTATCAACTTAAAGCCGATACTTCTGATTTTAAAATGGTATTGTCCGGAACATTTGATAAGCCTGCTTTAAAGCTTACCCGTGATACTGTTCAGGTGAGAGGTGCGACTTTCACGCTTGATAAAGACCTTGTTAACATTGTTTTTGAAAGAACCGGGACCAGATACAGGCTGACAGGTTTTATCTCCGGAAAAGATCTCGGTGGAACAGGACAGCTCGACAATGGAAAATGGATCAACTGGAAAGCCACCTACAGCAGTTCTTCAACAGAACCTGACCAGCGTAAAAAGCCTTCTCCGGCAATCCCTGAAACAGGCAAAGTCATATATCCATTTATGGCATATGGTCAGACGGAAATACCAAAACAGGAAGACGTCCTGTTTAAGAATGCCACTGTCTGGACAAATGAGAAGGAAGGTAACCTGTTGAATACGGATGTCCTTGTTCAGAAAGGTAAAATCGCTAAAATCGGTAAAAACCTTTCATCCTCAGGCGCCCGGGTGATTGACGCAACAGGAATGCATCTGACTGCCGGGATAATCGATGAACATTCCCATATTGCGCTTGATGCCACCAATGAAATGGGGCAGGCTATAACTTCGGAAGTAAGAGCCGGTGATGTTGTCGATCCTGAGGATTTGACAATTTACAGGCAGCTTGCAGGTGGGGTCACGGCAGCCCATATCCTGCACGGTTCCGCAAATCCGGTCGGAGGTCAGTCAGTTATAATTAAACACCGGTGGGGACATTCTGCCGAAGAATTGAAGTTAGAAAATCAGCCCGGGTTTCTGAAGCATGCCCTCGGTGAAAATGTAAAGAGATCATTGAGCAGGTACCCGAATACCAGGATGGGCACCGAACAGATAATAAGGGACGCATACCAGAGAGCAGTTGACTATAACAGCAAATGGAAGGCATGGAATGCCCTTAAACCTGCTGAGAGAGCAGGAAAGATACCTCCGCGGCGTGACCTTGAGCTGGATGCCATTGTTGATGTGCTTGAAAAACGGAGCTTTATTACCTGTCATACCTACCTTCAGTCGGAAGGCACAATGATAATGGGTATTGCCAGAGATTTTGGGGTGAAAGTCAACACTTTCATACATTTCAACGAAGGCTATAAAATTGCCGATCAGATCAGGGAGCATGGGGCAGCAGCCTCAGTGTTCTCCGACTGGTGGGACTATAAATATGAAGTCTATGAAGGCATCGCATACAATGCTGCATTGCTGATGAAACAGGGTGTACTGACAGCCCTTCATTCCGATGATGCAGAAATGGGAAGAAGACTTAACCAGGAAGCAGCAAAAGTGATTAAATATGGCGGGATTTCAGAGATCGAAGCCCTTAAGCTTGTAACACTTAACCCTGCAAAGATCCTTCATCTCGACGACAGAATGGGTAGTATTAAAGCTGGTAAGGATGCCGATCTTGCATTATGGACCGGCAACCCGCTCTCAGTTTACTCTCATGCTGCCAAAACAATGGTCGATGGCACTTTCTATTTTGATGAGGAAGTTGACAGGCAATTGAAAGCAAGGATGGACAACGAACGGAACAGGATAATAGCAAATATCCTTAAGGAGAACCAGACAACCCCATCAGTTAATCCAAATTTTCAGAGACGATGAAATCAAAATTCTTATTATCATTTATAGCGGTTGCCGGAATAGTGTTCCAGGCAACGGCACAGAGCCCTGTTGTAGCACCATCTCAAAAGAAACCTGTGATACTTAGTGGCGGCACAATTCATACCGGGACAGGAGAAGTCATCGATAACGGACTCATAGCTTTTTCAGAAGGGAAGATAACCTGGGTAGGGAAAGCTTCAGAAAGTAAACTTGATAAATCAGGTTATGAAGTAATTGATGTAACGGGCAGGCAGGTCTACCCGGGACTGATATTCCCAAACACAACTCTTGGCCTTATTGAAATAGGGGGAGGAGTTGATGTAACCAATGACACACAGGAAACGGGCGACCTCAACCCGGATGTCAGAGCTATTGCAGCTTATAATACCGATTCGCAGGTTATACCGGTAATACGTTCAAACGGGATCCTTATTGCACAGATAGTACCGCAGGGAACACTGCTGCCGGGTACGGCAAGTGTCGTGCAGCTCGATGCCTGGAACTGGAAAGACGCAGCTTACAGGAAGGACAACGGCCTTATGCTTGGCTGGCCACGGAAATCTGCACCAGCCGGAAGAAGAGGAATGACATTTCCTCAGGTGACGACAGGAACGAGTACTTATGATAAAAATGTGGAGCTTCTTGAGAAGATTTTCACAGATGCTGTAGCTTATGCTGCCCTTGATAAACCAGTCGATGTCAATCTCAGGCTCGATGCAATGAAAGGACTCTTCGACGGTACCAAAACACTCTTCATAAGCGCTCCGGAAGCAAAAGGGATCATTGAGGCTGTAATGTTTGCAAAAAGGTATGGGGTAAAAAGAATTGTTCTTACCGGTGCAGATGAAATGGCATGGACGGTTAAGGATTTCCTGAAGGAAAACAATATCTCCGTTCTTCTTGACGACCCGCTAAGCCTTCCAAAATACGATTATAGCGATACAAAGGAACCTTTCAGGCTGGCTGCAATGTTTAAAAATGAAGGAATTACTGCAGGTCTGACATATTCAAACCAGGCATACGGAAACCTTCCCTTTGCTGCCGGGGAAACAGCCGCATATGGTCTGACCCGGGAGGAGGCGCTTCAGACGGTAACCATTAACACGGCCAGGATCCTTGGTATTGATGATATTACCGGAACGCTTGAAAAAGGGAAGGATGCCAATATCGTTGTGTCGACCGGCGATTTGCTCGATATGCGTACAAACAATGTTGAACTGGCTTTTATCACAGGACGTAATATCAGCCTTGATAATAAGCATAAGCAACTCTACAGACGCTTTCAGGCGAAGTACGAATAAAATCACATTTCCCGGTTCTGGGTTTTGCTGGGGATGTTGAAAAAGACAAAATCCATTAACCGCAGAGGACGCAAAGAATTTTCGCAAAGTTCGCAAAGTTAAGTTCTTCTTTGGGATCTTAGGTTTTGAATCTTAGCGGTCTTTGCGGTTAATGGATCTCAAGAGGCTGTATCAAAGCACCTCATTTGTTCTTTACCAGCCGGGAAGAAAATTGAGTCCGAAAACCCCGTGTCTGAACCCTCCATTCTGCAGCGGGAAAGCATAGTATGGTTCAAGGACAAGAGCTCCGAAAAGATTTATCCTCACAGAAGCACCTGTACTCATAATTGGGAACCGCGTATTATCGTTTATTCCCGGAGATGGTTTTAAATCAAGCCTTATCTTGTCTCCGTTGTACCAGGCCAACCCTGAATCAAAAAACAGGTTGACATCCGTGAGCAGCCATTTTGATTTAATGACTGCCAGCCTTTCCGGACCGGTGAAAGGAAGCCTGAGCTCCGCGTTAAACAGTGCAATTTTTGAACCGCTCAGCCATGCAACATTGAATGTATTTCCGTTCAGGGCACTGCTGTTATATGAAATGTTTTCATATCCTCTTATAAACCAGGGATATCCAAGGTAGAATGGCGGTAATACTCCGTTTTCAGCATCCTTTCCGTACATATCGTAAGTATAAAACCGGAATGCCAGACCTAAAGGTTTCAGGTAAAAGTATTTCCTGTAATCCAATAAGGTTGTGAATATATTCGCTGCACCGAAATACTTTTCTACCTGATACCTTGCCCTGTGTCCTTCCATTGGCGCTGTCATTCCAAAGAATGAATTATCTTCAACATAAGCAAAGGCAAGCTGCTGGAAGTCATTCCCGCTGGGGGCCGGAAGCTTTTTCCTGTTCTCCCCGATATACGTGCCATCAGGTGCGTAATAGTTATTGTACTGGTCGATGCGGTAATAATACCATGACGACGATGCAGTAGCCTCAAACCTTCTGGTGAGGGATAAAGGATATGATCCGAAAAGTGAAACGTTATCCTCGAAAATCCGTATGTAGTCAATTATCAGATTGGTAACCGGGATTTTGCCCCCCTGAACATCCAATGAATCGGGAGCAATGAATGTTCCTCCTGTGAGATAGGGAATATGAGAGATTGCCGCTCCCCACTTGATCTTGCTTTTCTGATTGATATAGGCAAACTGACCGCCAAAATCATAGATCTGTCCGTTGAGCGAAAGTGAAGCGTACAACTGATTGTTACCTACCATATCGCTGAAAATGGCATTAACACTTCCCCCGAGATTATTTCTGTAAACTCCGGTTGAAACACCCACGCTGGCATTATTTGAAAGATAATCAAGCTTAAATTTTGCCTTGTAAGGAACAGGTTTTATCTGATTCGTGGGCAGATCTGCGATCTTTTCGCGGTTGTAAATAAGGGTGTCTACAAGGTTCTTCCCCACATGTTTAAGCGGTGGCAGGGTGCCGGCTTCAAAATTCACCAGACTCCCGTTAACTTCAGTGCCTTTGAACTGACTTTCAGAGGCAGCCAGTATCTGATATTTGCCATGGATATAATAATTATAGGCAATAAGTTTTTGGCCGGGTGATATGCTTATTGCGGGAGAAAATTCAGTAATACCGCTGATGCCTGTCATAAAGTCGGTGAGACGGTAAACCCGGGCCGTGGTCAGGTCATATTTATACATGTTCCTGAAACCATCGGCATCGGAGAGAAAATAGATATAGTTCCCATCCTGTGAAAAACAAGGGTTCATATTATCGGCATCCCTGAAGACATCGATGTTCTTTATTGTTCTGTCTTTCATATTAAGTATGGCCACATTAAAGCTGAACTTCTGCTGGTTAGGTTTTTCGTTCAGCCTCTCCTGTGCAAAAGCGATGAAGTTCCCGTCAGATGACCATGAAGGATGCAGATTAGAGCCAAAATCATCAGTAAGCTTTTCAACAATTTTGGTTTCAATGTCGTAAAGGTAGAGGTCACTTATGCCGTCAACGGTCCCTGTAACGACGATTTTTTTACCATCCGGCGACCATGCAGGATTTGTGAAATAATGTACTCCCGGGATACCGAATTCCTCTATTATTTTGGCCTTTCTTACATCAAGAATGGCAAACTTGTTTATCCCCTTACTGAAGATCACGAAGGCAAATTGCTTTGAATCAGGGGACCATGTACCTGAAGATTCAATAAAGCTGAAGTCGTCTATTTCATTGCTTTTAACAACACTTGACAGCTTTTTAAGGATCTTTCCGTTTATAGCATTAGCAAGGAATAGGTCAAGGGTAAAAAGATTCTTTTCAGAGAAGAAGGCTATGTATTTACCATCCGGACTTATCGATGGTGATATGTTCATGTTTCCTCCGTTTTTATCAGTTATGAGCTGTCTACCCGGCAAACTATCGGAGGTGTGCTTCAGATATTTCTGGTAAGCTATAATAGTCGCGCTTTTCCACATACCCGAAAGAGTTTTCTCATCAAATCCCAGTACTTTTCTTGCAGCATTGTCAAAACCCGATTGGGCGGTTTTCACCAGCAGTGGCACCAGGATCGTATCTCCCCATGTCTTGCCGGCCATAGCCCAGAAAGCCTGTCCATAACGGTATGGGAAATATTTTGGATCGTTTGTTAATTGTTTAAGGGTCGGAAAGTCATTCGACAACACCGCGTCTCTCATCCACATTGCTGTGTTGGGGTCGACACTTCCCAGAGAAAGGTACTCTGCCATACCCTCAATCATCCACAGCGGAATATTATTGATATTGCTGGGAGAAAATCGTCTTGAGGAGTCGCGATTTGCAAAGAGATGGTATTGGAATGCATGAACTAATTCATGACCAAGAGTATGGTCAGTTTGTTCCAGCGAAGTTGCAACCGGCAATATTACCCTGTCCTTTAATTCTTCGGTAACTCCTCCCGTTCCGGTCCCTATCAGGCTGCTTACCGCATTGGTCTGCTGGAAGTCAGCCTGGCTGTTATAAAATATTATGGGATTCTTGACTTTAAAAGTATCTCTGAAAACCTTCTGGTGCATTTCGTACCATTTCTCAGACCACCGTGAGAGGGCATCCACCAATGAATCATTTTTAAGATAGTGGTAAATTTCAAAATGGGGGGTTTGCGTTACATCAAAGTTAAATGTACGGTAACCGGGTTTATTCCTGCCGAAGTATTGGGCGTCAATGTTAACACTGAGCAAGAAGCTCGCTGCTGTTGCCAGTATTAAATATCTTAAATCAAACTTCTTATGAAGTCTGTTTTTTTTATGAAGCTTAGCCATATATAATATTTTTTAATTACTGAACCCATTAGCTACTAAAATTTGTCGGTCAATTAATCGTAAAAACATTAAATATGATCCTTATAATTATTTCAAAATATATGCCATTTATACCTAGGGTCATTTAATTTTTTGTTGACCTTCAGTTAAAACAATTGGATATCAAAAGTGTTTGACCCTTTTGAAACAGACCCCATCCACAAAAAACAACTGTTATCCCAAATGAACCTGAAGGTGAGCTTGCCCCTCCTATTATCTAATCTCTATACACATCTTTTCAAGAGGCGACCTTGCCTGTGAGTTAGAGATTCCTGGCTGGCGGTGGGAGGCTGTTTTATTACCTGCCTCTGAAAGAGGTCATTTTCGCGATAACTGTCTCTGAAAGAGACAAATTTGAATAACCTCCGGTGCAACCGGAGGTAAACGCTATATTACAGATATCAGCTCTGAAGGAGCTGAACCTGAAATCTAAGGAAAGTACTTTTCGTCAATTTTAATCCCTGACATCATACAACGAGACAAGTCTAAGTTACGAAATCTGACAAAAATAACCAACTTTATTATGCCCCTTCAGGGCTTTAGGATCAATGTGTAGCGCAAACCTCCGGCTTGCGCCGGAGGTTATTCAAATCATGCCACTTTTGTGGCATTTTCTTTAAGTCCCTTCAGGACTTTAATTGATTTACCGGGTGATAACCCTGACAACCTGGGGATTTTATTTTTTGATCAGGAATCCTTACGCCAGCCCTATGCTGTCTTTCGGATCCTTGATCTGGTTAGACATTTTCGAAAAATCCATTATATTGTTTGTCTTTAATGTAATTAAAATACAAAATAAACGATCACATATATCTGTGTATAAATTATTTATAGTAATAATTATAATTACGTTAATAATAATCAATTAGATACATATTTGTGTTTAAAGATTAGCTTCAAAAGGAGGGGAAACCCTATTATAGAATAGCAGATCTCTTCTTACGAAAATAACTATTAGGTTGACGGCTATGCCTTTGAGAGGTTGGGGTGAAAAAAATGGTAATTTATATTACCAGGTTGTAAAGATTATTCAGTTTATGAACCTTCTGAAGATAATTAATGACATTCGTGCTTCTGCTTCCTGACCGGCAGTAGAATACAATAGCATCATAACCCGAATAAAGCTGGATCTTCCTGCTCACATCATAGTAAGGTACAGGGATGGTTTTAAATCCGATATCAGCGGTATCCTCCTTTTCCCGGAGATCCAAAACCGGTATGTCAGGATTTTTTGAAAGCATTTCCTTCAGCATGCCTGCTGTAATCTCCCTGACTGACCCGTTTTCGCACAGAGTGTTGTCTTCATATTCCCCAAGTTCTGTGACTGGCGGTCAGATCAGTATTTTTTTCAAATGTTGAAATCCAGGTATTGAAATTCAGAGTGTCAATCATAAAGATCTTACCGGAAAGGACTCCGTCGAGCCCGATTATAATTTTTAATACTTCTGTAGCCTGCAATGAACCAATCAATCCGGGGACAGAACCAATTACTCCGAATTCTTCACATGTCGGGACCTCAAGCGGGTGAGGAGGATCGGGATAAATACATCGTAATGTGGGACCGCCCTTGTAATTCAGTACCATAACCTGACCTGAGAATTTGTGTATTGCACCATAAACCAATGGTTTATTAAGGATTACGCAGCAGTCGTTTATTAAATACCTTGTGGCGAAGTTATCAGTGCAATCAACTACGATGTCATATGGGTAGATAAGATCCAGGGCGATATCCTTGCTGAGCCTTAAGAAATGCATTTTGAATTCAACCTCCGGATTAAGGATCGCAAGCCTTTCTCTGGCAGCCAGCGGCTTTGGTTTCCCCATATCTTTTAAAGAATAGAGTACCTGCCTGTTCAGATTTGAATGATCAACCCAGTCGTTGTCAACAATTCCAAGCGTACCAACCCCTGCAACTGTCAGGTATTGAAGCACTGGACACCCCAAAGCACCAGCGCCGACGACAAGAACTGATGTTCCCTTTATCCTTTTCTGTCCTTCCTTCCCTACTTCAGCAAGGCGAATCTGTCTGCTGTACCTGATTATTTCATCTTTCTTCAGGGAATTAACACAACGCATACCCGTTTTTTAAGTTACTGTTTGGTTTTTGTACCGGCATAACCTTTTTTCTCTGAATCCGACAACACCTCGTTCATTGCCCCTGTCCTGTAACCATTGAGATCTATAGTGATGTAGTTGAAGCCTGATTTCCTGCAAATTTCCGTCAGTTTATCTTTTATTTCCCATGCCCTGTCCATTTCAGAAGCTATAAACTCAAGCCTTGCCAGGTTATCGTGGCTCCTTATCCGGAACTGGGTGAACCCCAGATTCCTGACTTCAAACTCAGCTACTGCAAGCCTGTCGAGTTTCCACCTGGTTATCTTTTCCCCGTATGGGAAACGCGATGCGAGACAGGCATATGACTGCTTGGTGGCAGTAGGCAGTTTCAATTCAGAAGAAAAATGACGTATATCACTCTTTGTAAAGCCGGCATCGGCCAACGGTGAGATTACTCCTTTTTCCAGCTTTGCCTTCATACCCGGTCGGAAGTCTTTAAGGTCATCGGCATTGCTGCCGTCAAAAACAACCTGGTAATCTTCCTGATCGGCAATGTATTTGATCTTGCTAAACAATTCGCTTTTGCAATAATAGCATCTGTCAGGAGGATTGTCTGCATAGCCCGGTATATCTATCTCTTCTGAAATTATGACCCTGTGCCTGATTCCCATTAACTCTGCAAGTGATTTTGCTTCTTCGAGCTCGTAGAAAGGATATGTAGACGAAGTTGCGGTAATTAATAACAACCTGTCGCCATAGACATCTTTTGCAATACGGGCTAGAAATGTGCTGTCAACCCCACCTGAGAAGGCTATTACGGCACTTTTATAAATTTCTAACCTGGCCTTCAGAATATCTTGTTTTTCCTGCATAATTTTTCTTCAACGGTATTTCATCTTCCGCTACAAATCTCTTTATGCCGCAACAAGGGTCCGCTTTCTCAGAGGTGCACCATTGCTTTCAGCAGAAATAAGACTTTAAATACAAAAATAAGCTTTTTCCCCTCAAATGGCAGACATCTATTGAAGCGACCTGCAAAGCTATAAATTAATAATGTAAGATTCGGTGGAATTACATAATAAATACCATCCAAATCACCCACCTGATCATAAAGCAGGTCGAAACAATCCCAAACCTGGAAGGCCCTGATAACATAGTCGTCTATCTACCGTTAAATATATAAGTAAATGCATATAATATAGGGACTTATTCAACGATTGAAAAAGTTGAACAGATTGCCTTTGCCCATATGTTCGATGTGTTAAGTCGCACGGAAATAACTTTTGGGCTGTTTAGAAAGTCTAAATCCATTAACCGCAAAGATCGCAAAGGATTTACGCAAATCCGATTCGCAAAGAGTTAATTATTAACGTTTTAACTTTGCGAACTTTGCACCTTCTTAGCGTGCTTTGCGGTTAGAAAAGGCTTTTTCAACAACTCTAAATCTTATTATAGAATAGCAGATCTCTTGTTACGAAAATAACTCTTAGGTTGACGGCTATGGTCCTGATAAACGTGACCCGAAGCCACCTCCAGGATTTTTTTACATATCAATATTTACCCCTACAAAAAATCTTCTTCCGGGAGATATGAAATCTATATTTTGCGGAATTGTAACATTAAATATATTATCGACTCCTGTTGAGACCCTGAACCATTTGTATTCCTGCGAGACCGTCAAACGCCATGAACTATATGGTCTGTCGCGATAAGTAGCTTCGTCTGTAATCTCATAGAACTTTTCACCCATCAGTTTACAATAGATCTGAGCCGAGAATGAATAATTCTTTTTCCTGAAACTATAATCTGCAGCTACACTTCCGGAATGTTTGGTTGTGCCGTATAACTGAAGACCAGTTTCATTATCGTGCGATTTAACATAACTATAACCTGCCGTGAGCCAAAGTCCCCTGAAGATTTTTTGTTTGGATAGAAAGTCAATGCCATAAACAGAAGCGCTGGCAATATTCTGATACTGCCGTGTAAGCTGAACTGAATCGGGCAGCCACCGGTCAGTGATCATATCTGAAAGCTCATTCCGGTAAACGGAAACAGACGAATTGTTCCATGGCTTTGAGAATTCTATAGATCCTGATACATATTTCGAAGATTCGGGTCTTAATTGCGTATTCCCTATTATATACCATTCTCCGAAATGATCAAAGTTCATATATAATTCCTTCAATGAAGGGGAACGGAAACCAGTTCCGGCAGAAGCCCTGAAGTTCAGAGACCGCTCTTTGAACAGAACTGAGATTTTTGGTGCTGCGTTCAACCCATAGCTGCTGTGGTGGCTTGCCCTTATACCTGCCACAATGTTCCATCGCCCGCCAAGATGGACATCCTCCTGAACATAGAATACAGCTTCTCCTTCATCTTTGAGCCCGCCTTCGTTTCTTATCGAAAATAGATTTTCATAATTGTACTCGAGGCCGGCGACTAAACTGTTTTTATCCGAGAGATGAAAATTCCCCTGTGTTCTGAGGGTCTGAATGATGTCATATGAAACCCTGTCCTTTTTATTGTTAAGCAATTCAAGAACATTAAAAGTATTATAACGATCGCGGTAATATGAAAAATCAAGGGCATGTTTACCAAAGAAAAAATGTCCTTTCAGTCCGGTATTCAGATCCTGGTAAAGATCATGAGCCGGCCGCGCGCTTACGTTACCCCTCTCAAACTGATAATATCCGAAATATGGAACAATGGAAAGATGTGGTCCGGGAGTTATTTCAAATTTCTGGTTTACGCTTAATGAAGTGTATGGATTCTGGCTCCAGTCGTGAGGACTATCGGGGGTAATGTCGTAACCATCGGTACGACTATAATTCAGACTGGTTCTGGAACCAATAATTCCTTTCTTCAGAGCTATTCCGCCTCCGGAATACAACTCATTGAATTTAGAATAGCGTGAGTAAAACTTCCCGTCAAAAGCTCCTGTTATCCCTTTGGTTATGATGTTAATGACGCCGCCTATGGCATTAGAACCGTAAAGGGATGAGGATGCTCCCTTGATAACTTCAATTCTGTCGATATTCTCCATATTCAGCATTGAGTAATCGATATCCCCGTTTACTTCGCCGGCAATCCTCTCTCCGTCAATCAGGAACAAAACATACTTCGAATCCATGCCCTGCATTGATATTGAGGTTCTAGTGCCAAACTGGCTCACATCAAGACCAGGCACCATGTTTTGAAGAGCATCGGTAACGTTTGTTATCCCAAGGTTGAGCATCTGACGGGCGCTGATAACCTGGGTCAGGACAGGAACATTTTTTAAAGTTTTTTCTGACTTTGTTGCTGTTACCACTACTTCATTTAAATTAATGTTCGATTCCCCGAGTATGAAATCGGCAACTTCCTCTCCAACCGGAACAGCAATCGTTTTTTCCTGAGTTTCGTACCCAAGTAGTGCCGCCCGCAGTGTGTATGTCCCGGGTTTGATTTTACTAAAATGATAAATTCCTTCCTGGTCGGTTACTGCACCAAGAGTAGTACCTTTTATCACAATGGTTGCACCGGATACCGAACTGCTGTCGATTCCCATAACTCTCCCTGATATCCTGCCTTCCTGGGAGGTAATGATACCCGTAATGGACAGGAATGTCAGGATGAGAAAATTTTTCTTTAAGGATGACAGCATATTATTTCACGGAGATTATTCTCAATTTGTAAGATCAGCCGGTCAACCCGGATTTCCATCAGAATTTAATTAAGCCTTTTTGATCCGTCCGGCTGGTACTTGTATTGAAAAGTAACATGACCGGAAACATTGGCAGCGCTGTAATAGCTTTTGAACCAGACTTTTGCATATTTACCATCACCTGTCTTAATTATATAGATGTAGTCTGATGGTACAATTTGTGTTCCCTGGGTTGCCAGTTCAATCGTGAACCAGGTATAGAGCTCCGGATTAACGGTATAGGTTGCATATCCCTGCTGTACGGCAATTCTAAGGGTGTCATCCGTAAAAAAGGTGGATGTATCCGAAACCTCGTTCAATGCATCAAAACCTGCCTGGCCTTTCTTAAAAGAGTTTGCTGCACTACCCATTCCGCTTCCCGATTTGCCCCCGTTTGTTCTGAGTCTGTATCGCTGGAATGCCAGATCCCATTCAGTTGAGGTTAGCGGGTCCGCGACGTTGATTGTATCGTTTTTTGAGAAACTGAAATATTTCCATGTTGTTGATCCCGTGGAGTTTACTTCAAATGTTTGTGACTGGATCGGATTGGTTTCTTCTTTCGTACAGCCGAAAAAAAATCCTGTTAAAACGATAAGCGAAATAAATAGTGTCTTCATAATCAATGTAAGTTTTTTGCAAAAGTAAAATCACATGATCATGAAAAATGGTAAAATTCGGAGTTTTTATGGTACCAGCTTTTTATGTACGTCGCGGAATCGCTTGGGTGTGAGGCCGGTCTGTTTCTTAAAGACCTTATTGAAGTAGGAGTTATCGTCAAAATTCAGCTTGTACGAAATCTCTGAAACCGAAAGTTCTGAAGAGAGCAGGAGTTTTCTGGCTTCCTGCATCAGCCTGTCATTTAATATTTTTTTTAATCCGCAGTTGAAATTCTTGTTGCATATGTCGTTTAATTGTTTCTCCGAGACATTAAACGCTGAAGTATAAAAACCGATATGGTGTTCATTAATAAAATAAGAATCAACAAGACGTGATAATTCGTGAATGAAGATGCTGTCGCTTTTATTCGATTGTTCCGACTTTGCTTCATATAATTCAGAAAGTTTCAAAAGAAGTATGTTCAGAAACGAACGTATTACAGTTGAAGAATTATTGGCAGGTGTATAACATTCATATTCCCGCTCGATCAGCTTTATTAAATCTCTTGTCTGGCAAAACTCGTCATCTGACAATTTAATGATATGATTTGATATATTACCGTTGATTTGTGAAGTGCAGGAAAAAACATTCAATAAGCGGATAAAACTAAATTCCTCAACATAAAAATCCTGGCAAAAGAAGAAAACAGTGCCGTGCATATCTTCAAGGCCTTCAAATGAATGCATCTGACCAGGAGCAATGATACAGATGGTTTGCGGTTCAACAGGGTAAGAATCGTTATTTACCCTTATAACACTGTTCCCTTTTGTAAACAACAGAACTGTATAGAAATCGTGATAATGTTCCTTTTTAATAAAGGGATAGAGACCCAGATACTTGTCGAATGAGTTATAATAAATGCCATGCACTCTGATATCCCGGAGGAAACTAAAGTGATAAAGGGAGTTGCCGTTATGTCTGTTTTGATGCAATCCTTTTTAATATAGGGGCGAAAAGTATGAAAAGTATCAACTGCTTATTAGTATTTATAACAAATATCACTTACTGAAGTTCATACCGGAGTACATGTTTGAAGTACTTAGAGTGAACTAGAGTTTGAAGTACTTAGAGTGAGCTGGAGTTTGGAGTACTTAAAGTGAGCTTTTCTGTTTGATACTTTCCATTATTTTTCTTTATTTTTGACCGGAATCCTTTGGTCTTTTTAAATAGAAATAAATAAAATACATGAACAACCTCAGATTTTTGAATATATTTCTACTGTTGCTGATTGCTGATACCATATCTGTCACACAAGCCCAAAACTGGCCTTGCTGGCGCGGCCCGAACGGGGACGGGACAAGTTCAGAAATCAATTTGCCCGTTAAGTGGGATTCAGTCACGAACGTGGTCTGGAAAATTACGGTACCGGGCACAGGTTATTCATCACCGATAGTGTGGAATGATAAGATTTTCCTGACTACAGCTTTTCCTGCAACTCAGGAAAAAGTTCTCCTTTGTTATAACACAGTTAACGGCAACCTCTTATGGAAAAAAACTGTACTCAAAACCACGTTTGAACAGAAGCATGATAACAACAGTTTCGCTTCAGGTACACCATCTACAGATGGCACAAGGGTTTATGTGTCTTTTTTGGATGGTAAGGATATTGTTGTGGGAGCGTATGACTTTTCAGGAAAACAGGTCTGGCTGCAGCGACCCGGCACATTCTTAAGTCCTCATGGTTACAGTTGTTCACCGGTGCTGTTTGAAGATAAAGTCATAATTAATGGTGATAGTCAGGGAGATTCATTTGTCGCAGCTCTTAGCAGAACCGACGGCCACATAATCTGGAAAGTTTCTCACGAAAGACCGGCGCACAGTTTCAGCACTCCTATATTCAGGAAAATGGCAGGAAAGATGCAGATGATTTTTTGTGGCAACAAAGAAATTGCTTCCTACAATCCCGGCGATGGTTCGCGATACTGGTTCGTAAATGGCCCTTCCGAAGACTTTTGTTCCAGTCCTGTCTATAATGAAAAATCAGGATTAGTACTTGTAAGCAGTGCCTGGCCTGTTCGCAATCTTGTAGCGGTAAAACCCGATGGACAGGGTGATGTTACTAATAGTCATGTGGTATGGCAGTCAAGAAAAGGTGCATATTATGTTCCTTCGCCTGTTTGTACCGATGATTATCTGTTTACAACAATGACAACTGGCGAGGTTAATTGCATTGAAGCTGCTACCGGAAATATCCTCTGGGTGAAAAACCTTGGCATGCAGTACTCTTCACCTGTTCTGGCCAACGGGCTGGTTTATATGCCTAATGATGACGGTGTGATAACCGTGATTAAACCAGGCCCCAGATTTGAGTATGTTGCAAAAAACTCTATTGGTGAAAGAATGAATGCTTCACCGGCAATCAGCAGGGGGAAAATATATATCCGGGGATATCAGCACCTGTATTGCATTGGCAATAAATAAAGCTATTATCAGATACTTTTTGGTTGTTTAAATAAAAACGTGGATCTTTTATTTAATTACCGTGAGAGAATTTGGAAACAGCTTGTAATAAAAGATTTGCGTTGAGCAGGATATTTTAGTACATTGGATAAATCTTACTCATAAAGTATACAATCGTATTGTCATTATGATTGAAGTTCATTTAGTTTTTACGGTCAGGTTAATTTTTGCCATATGAAAACAATAATCGATTTATTGGAAAGCAGTTCACAGAAGTATCCGGATAATACCTATATTCTCGAGAAAAAAACCGACATGTATGAAGCCACGACATACAGGGAAACCAAAAAGCAGGTTTACAAGGTAGCTGCCGGACTTCTTGCTCTTGGAATCAGGAAAGGTGATCGCGTTGCATTGATCTCCGAATCGCGTACCGACTGGGTAATAAGCGAGCTTGGAGTTTTGCATGCAGGGGCAATATGTGTTCCTCTTTCCATCACGATAAAGGAAGGTGCGGATCTGAAATTCAGACTCGTTCATTCGGAAACAAGCTGGGTGATCGTCTCTCGTATTCAAATTGATAAAATAAACTCCATAAAGAAAGAGCTTAAAGAGCTCAAAAAAGTAATTCTTCTTGACCCGGCAGAGAAATATGAAGATGACGAGATTTATATTGGCGATCTGAAAAAAAGGGGAGAGGAATATCTTCTAAACAATTATGACAGGTTTCTGGAAATCATCAATTCAGCCGGTCCTGATGATTATGTCAATATTTGTTATACATCGGGAACAACTGCCGACCCAAAAGGAATTATCCTGTCGCACAGGAATTACACCGCCAATATTGAACAGACATTAACCCTTATGGATGTTCCCGAATGGTGGTCCACTCTTCTGATTCTGCCATGGGATCATTCATTTGCCCATACCGTGGGGATCTACATAATGATGGCTGTCGGTGCAAGTCTCGCAGCCGTCCAATCCGGCAAATCTTACCTTGACAGCCTTAAAAATATTTCAGTTAATATCCGGGAGATAAAGCCAGTCTTCATACTTAGTGCTCCCGCCCTTACAAAAAGTTTACGTAAAAGTATTGAAAAGGGTATCAGGGAAAAGGGTCCGGTTGCGGAAAAGCTTTTTAAGCATGCAATGAAGATTGCCTATCAATACAACGGGATCGGATGGGACAGGGGAAAGGGATTTAACATATTTCTTAAACCTTTGTATAAACTCTATGATAAAATTCTGTTTAAAAAAATCAGGGCAAACCTGGGAGGACGACTTAAGTTTTTCTTCGGAGGGGCGGCACTGTTGGATATAGAACTTCAGCGCTTCTTTTATGCGATTGGTATACCCGTATTTCAGGGTTACGGATTGTCAGAAGCTTCTCCGGTGATCTCAGGTAACACCGAGAAGAGACATAAGCTGGGATCGTCAGGCGTGGTAGTTAAACACCTCGACCTGAAGATTTGCGATGAAGAAGGAAAAGAAATGCCAACCGGTACAAAAGGTGAGATAGTGGTACACGGTGAAAATGTTATGAAGGGATACTGGAAAAATGAGAAAACCACCCGAGAGACTCTCCGCGACGGCTGGCTGCACACCGGTGATATGGGATATGTTGACAGCGATGGATTCCTATATGTGCTTGGACGATTTAAAAGCCTGCTTATTTCAGATGATGGAGAAAAGTACAGCCCGGAAGGAATAGAGGAAACAATAACCGACAGATCACATTTTATCGATCAGTTTATGTTGTATAATAATCAGAACAAATACACATCGGCGCTTCTGGTACCAAATAAGGAAACATTGTTAAAATGGGCAAAAAATAAGGGCATAAGCCTTTCTGACTCAAAAGGACAGGAAGCAGCATTGCTTGAGATCGAGTCAGTTATCAATCAATACAAGCAGGGAGGTGCATATGACAACCTGTTCCCTTCAAGATGGCTGCCTGCGGCTGTTGCAATCCTCGATGAACCGTTTAACCAGGATAATTCACTTGTCAACAGTACAGGGAAGATAGTCAGAAGTAAGATTGTCGAATATTACAGGGACAGGATAAACTACCTGTATACCCCTGAGGCCAAAAATATAGTAAATCCGAAGAATATCGCGGCTGTTAAAAAGGTACTGGATATTAATTAAGGTGGACCTTTCCTTAAACAAAAAAACTACAACCTATCCTTTACTCCTCAAGAGTTGTAATATCCCCGTCAGGCAATCCCTGCGCACGTGTTTTAAGAAGACGCCTCATAATTTTCCCTGACCTGGTCTTTGGCAGTGTGTCCAGAAAAGTAATAGCTTCCGGTTTGGCAATCGGACCAATTTCATGACCAATGTGGTTTCGAAGCTCCTCCTTTAGTGAATCGGAAGGATCAAACCCTGTACGCAGAATAACATAGGCATGTATTGAATTTCCTTTTACTTCATGCGGCAGGCCGATTGCAGCTGCCTCAGCCACTGCCGGGTGGCTCACTAATGCAGATTCAATTTCAGCTGAACCCAAACGGTAACCAGAGACTTTAATTACATCATCAACACGCCCGATGATCCAGAAATAACCATCCTGATCCCTTCTTGCCGAATCGCCTGTCATATACTTGCCTGGATAATTACTCCAGTATTGTTTTACATAGCGGTCCGGATCACCATAAATATTGCGAATCATAGCCGGCCAGGGCCTGAGAAGCACCAGGTAGCCTTCCTCGCCGTCGGGGACAGGATTCCCTTCTGCATTCACGATTTCAGCTGTTACACCAAAATACGGACGGGTGGCTGATCCGGGCTTCAGTGCAATAGAAGGCACCGGAGTTATTATGAACATTCCGGTTTCGGTTTGCCACCAGGTATCCATAATAGGGCATTTCCCCTTACCAATTACACGATGATACCATTTCCATGCCTCCGGATTTATCGGTTCTCCTACTGACCCGAGCAGACGCAGTGATGAGAGGTCATGCCTGTTTGGCCAGGCCTCACCGAAGCGCATCAATCCGCGGATCGCGGTGGGGGCGGTGTAGAGGATGGAAATATCATATTTTTCAATCATCTGCCACCATCTGTTCGGATATGGGAATGTGGGTGCCCCTTCATAAAGGAAGGAGGTAGCACCGTTAAGCAACGGGCCATAAACCAGGTACGAATGACCGGTAACCCAACCCGGATCAGCTGTACACCACCACCTGTCTTCATCCTTAATATCAAATACATCCCTGAGCGTAGCATAGATGCCGACCATGTAGCCGCCATGTGTATGAAGTACAGCTTTGGGCTTTCCGGTTGTACCTGAGGTATAAAGAATGTATAATGGATCTTCAGCATCCATTACCTCGGTTTCGCATTTCGGACTTGCTATCGGCAACGACATCAGGTCGTGATACCAAAGATCCCTTTCCGGCTCCATTGTCACTTCCTGTCCGGTGCGTTTAACGACAATCACATGTTCAACACTCGGTGAACGTTTGAGCGCCTCGTCCATTATATCCTTAAGCCTGACGATCTTCCCGTTCATCCAGCCTCCGTCGGCAGTTATTACTATCTTGGAGTGAGAGTCAAGGATACGGCCATGCAACGATTCCACAGAAAAACCTCCATACACAACTGAATGGATGGCGCCGATTTTAGCACAGGCCAGCATTGCAATCACGATCTCAGGGATACGAGGCAGATAGATTGTAACACGGTCTCCTTTGGTAATCCCCATTGCCTTGATCACACTGGCAAATTTGCTGACTTCACGGTTAAGGGCATGGTAGGAGAATGTGCGTTGATCACCCGGTTCCCCTTCCCAGATCAATGCAAGCTTATTGCGGCGCCAGGTTTTGACATATCTGTCGAGGCAGTTATGGACTATATTGACCTTTCCTCCGACAAACCATTTATAAAAGGGTTTGTTGCTTTCGTCGAGAACTGTATCCCATGGCTTATACCATTCAAGTTCGAGAGCACGCTCACTCCAGAAACCTGTAAGATCCTGTTCTGCACGGATGTTTTTTGCTTCCCGTTCAAGAACCTTTTCTTCTGATGTGAAATAGGAAGCAGGATAGTATATTTCGCCGTTTGACTGGAGATTGGACGTTGATTCGGTTGTCATTGCAGGATCCTCCTGAAATTATTAAATTCTGTTCTTTATTTACCACCTGAACATTATAAGGGGAAATGAACTAGAGCTAAACAGATTTAAATAAGTTTTGTTTGAGAAGAATTAAATATTTCCGGATTATGGTTTGCAAGACTCCGACTCCATAGACCGTCAACCTAAGAGTTTTTTTCGTAAGAAGAGGTCTGCTATTCTAAAATAAAATTGGGGTTGTTGAAAACGCCTTTTTTAACCGCAAAGGACGCTAAGAAGGCGCAAAGCACGCAAAGTTAAAAAGTTAATAATTAGCTCTTTGCGTGCCGATAGCTATCGGCATTTGCGTAAATCCTTCGCGATCTTTGCGGTTAATGGATTTAGACCTTTTAAACAGCCCCAAGTTATTTACCTGCAACTTAAACCTTGAGCGTAGGGGAAAACCATTAAGTGTGCGAATGTCCACCTGATTAGGATATTACAATAATATTTCGCACATTTACTCTCAGGTCATGTGCTCAATAATTCCGGAACATCATTAACCGGCACATGAATTTTAAATTGAACCAAATACAAATCAGGTCTGTTTTAATTAATGGTATTGTGATTTGGCTGGTTTGTAGAGCAATAACGGAAATTGACAGCTTCCTTCTGAAAGCCGGAATCAACAGTGCAATAATTCATAATAGAAATAATGCGTGCATTTGCCTCTGCCGACTTCAAAGAATTTGTATATGAAAATATTTAAGGCCAAAGTTTTTATTCTCCCCGGAATCCTTATTTTAACTATTCTCATCTTACAATATGTAGTTAACACAAAATATACATTTCCTGAACCTCAAGGTTTTAAGGGCGAATATCTTTATAATCCCTACAAGAATATAGATAGCAGGAAATGGAAAATAGCTAATTTTCACGCACACACCCGCATACTTCTTGGTCTGACAAACGGAAGTGAAAATGTTAATCCGCATCTCGATAGCTTTTATAAGTATTTCAACTATAATATCATCGGCATATCAAATTATCAGAATATAAATCAGTTCGAAAGCAGGAATGAATGGTTTGTCCCATTGTATGAGCATGGATATCAATATTTTAAAAATCACCAGCTGGTAATAAATGCCAAGAAAGTGAGCTGGCTCGATTTTGTTTTCCGTCAGACATTAAGTAATAAACAATTCGTCATTGACCATCTTAAAAGAGATACATCAGTCATATTAACAATAGTTCATCCGGATAAAAGACAGGCCTATCTATTTAATGATTTTAAGTATCTTACGAATTATGACTGCCTGGAAATTGCAAATAATGAGCAACTTTTTACTTCCTATTATGACACTATTCTTTCGGCTGGGCACCCGGTATTTTTAATGGCTGATGATGACACCCACCATCTGACACGGATTAATGATGGTTGTCAAAGTTTTAATCTGATAAATACAGAGCTGGTCAGGGATTCTATCCTGCATGCCATAAAGACCGGATGCCTGGTCGGGGTTAAATTTAACTTTGGTTCTTTTAAAACCCTTGAGGAAAGAAAATCCCGATTGGAGAAGTTGCCTGAAATAACAGGTATTACTCTTAATGGAGATACGCTTAAAGTAAGTTTCAATCAGCCTGTGAAAACAATTAAATTTATTGGACAGAAAGGAGCGGAAAGGAAGATGATAACAAATTCTGCGATGGGATATTATTTGTTCAATAAAGAGGACACATATATCAGAACCGAGATCGAATGTCAGGATGGCACAATTTATTTTTTGAACCCTGTTTTGAGATATGATGGAGTCAAACTAACTGATTTTGCTCCCTCACGTAATTTATTTAAAACATATGTCTGTCGCTCGATTGTTCTTATCGTATTGTTATTGACTCCGTTAGTCAGAACCAAATCTGTCTTAAAGGTTTTCGGAAATAAATCAGGCTTTACTCAAATCAAAGCCATTAATAACTGAACCAGGGTGATTATATTCTCAGCATAATTTTCATGAATATTCAGACCTTCGGAGATATCAATATGAGTGGTAAAAGAGACAGACTCTTCCTCCTGATAGTTGTTGCTATTAATCTTGTAATCAAGGCAATACCGGCAGGTATACTTGAATTGGGTAATGACGAGGTGTATTATTGGACATATGCTTTGTTCCCCGACTGGAGCCACTTTGACCATCCTCCCATGGTAGGGCTGCTAATTCAACTTTCCTCATTAAATCTTACTTTTCAAAGTGAGCTCTTCTTAAGGGCAGGGGCGCTTCTATTATCATCGGCCAATATTATAATTCTCTTTTACCTTGTGAGACGGTTACATTCGCGGCGCGCGGCAGGCTTTGCAGTTGTAATGTATATATCCTCATTCTATTTTAATATTATCAGCGGATTATTTATTTTGCCCGATGCCCCCCAGGTGTTTTTTATACTACTTGCACTCTGGTATTTATTGCCTTCCGTGACACTAAAGAATCCGGCAAAAACAGATCTTTCCAATTTTGTCATTTTTGGTTTTTTTACAGGACTGGCATTCCTGAGCAAATATCATTCACTGTTCCTGTGGTTTGGAGTGGGATTATACATCCTCTTCCACAACAGGATCTGGCTTAAAAAGCCGGCTCTTTATTTAAGTGTACTGGCTACACTAATTTTATCGATCCCGGTGATTTACTGGAACATAAAAAATGACTTTATAAGTTTCACTTTTCATGGAAACAGGATAGGATTATTTCACAATTCCTTAGATTTGAGTTCCTTCATGCAATTCAATCTGGGACAATTCTTTTACCAGAATCCGGTTTTGTCAGTGATCTATGTTATAGCACTTTTTAAAGTCTTCCGAGGAAAAAGTCATGAAATCACAAGTTTAAATCTTCTTCTTCTTTATTCAGGAATACCACTTATCCTGGTGTTTATTTTTGTTTCCTTATTCCGCAGTACTCTCCCTCATTGGACGGGTCCCGCATTTATCTGTCTGATCATTTTAAGCAGTGAATATCTTGCTGATATTTATCCAGAAAGGAAAAAGATTATAATAAGGTCATTATCATCAGCATTGATGATATTTGTCCTTATACTTGTGCTGGGAGTAATTGAGATAAAAACGGGGATCCTTGAATTCAGAACTTATCAGATGTCTGAATATTCAGGTAAAAATGACTTTACTCTTGATATGTATGGATGGAAACAGGCACGGGAGAAGTTTACAAAATTCCTGTCAGAAGAAGGGATAACTGAGACCAACCGCCGGGACCTTGCAATAGTTTCTGATAACTGGTTTCCGGGAGCACATCTGGATTACTATATTGCCAATCCTCTGAATATAAAACTCATTGTCCAGGGTAGTATTGAGAGAATGCACAAGTATTACTGGATAAACAAAACGAGGAAATTAAATGAGAATGATAGGGTACTTTATGTCACCGACTCGCGTAATTACCATAGTCCGGAGGAGCTTGGCTCCTGTTTTACAAAAATAATTCCAAAAGACACCCTGGTCATCGACAGAAACCATAAAGCTGTTAAATACATTTATATATATGAATTAGTTGATTTTAAGTCTGATACTTGTTCTTACCCTCCAAACACAGGATCCTGAAGCTATTGAATTGCTGATTTTCAGAATGTAAAGAAATAATTCATTAAGAAATTCCAGAAGAATACTAAAAATGTTGCTATTACCTTTGAAAAATAGAAGTTAAGCTTAAACTTATAATCAGTAAAGAAGTAAATTGTGAGATTGTTCAGCAGGAGCCCTAATATTGATATTATAAAGAATTTTGAGAATTGTACAACCACATCGGGACTTGTACTGTGAAATGTCCAGACTCTGTTCAAAATATAGTTTGAAGTAGCTGCAAGGGTGAATCCAATACTGTTCGAGGGATATTTTTTTACCTTTAAAACCTCTTTAAATAAGAAGGTAACTCCAAAATCGACCCCCATACCTGAAATTCCTACTAAACCGAATTTCAGTAGTTTTAATAAAAATGAGAAATCAATCATATTTGAATAACCGGATAAATGACAAAAATCCCTGAACTTACCGCACTTAACAAATTTATCCATTTATTCAACTACAATGATAATAGAGGGTTAAAATTAAGTTAGTTGCCGGGCGAATAAAACTATTCCCGGAATAGTCTGTCTTAGTAGTATGACTAATGTTATGAAAAGAACTCTGCTGGTCGCGTTTATCTGGGCTTTCTCACTCTCCCTGTTTTCTCAGAAGGTTATCGTCCATATGGTGAAAACAAAAAATGTTGCAGAATCACAATGGCTTGTGCTTGATGAGCAGTACAATCCTGTCTTTCAGGGTAATGAGTATTTCCGGGATGATTCCATCCCTTTTGTTCTTGAAGCCAATAAAAGGTACCGGCTTGAAATATCAGTATCTGCTGTATATAATTCTGATACATCACTTTACAGGTTATACATCAACAATGAACCTGTCCTTCTTATTAATTCTGACATTGGTCCGGGGGATCATTTCTTTTATTTTTTTACCGGTATCCTTCAGGAAGAAAGTAAGATTACGGGAGGGACAAGTACGGATATTTCAAATTTTCCATGGCAGGTTTACCTTCGTGCCGGAAATTTTGACTGCGGGGGAACAATCATAAGTGGTGACTGGGTGTTAACGGCCGCCCATTGCACCATAGATGATGCAGGAAATCCGGTACCGGCAGCCAGCATGGAAGTCATTGTCGGTGCAAATAATCCGGTCAGCGGACTTGAGGGTAAGAAATATCTGGTAAGCCAGGTAATAGCAAATGAAAACTTCAATCATAGTACCCTTGCAAATGATATTGCTCTCCTGAAATTAACACAGACAATAAATTACCCAAATGCCAAACCAATAAAACTTGTATCAGCAAGGGATGCTGCTGCAGGACTAACTGACCCCGGAGTATTTGCATGGGTTACCGGTTACGGACTGACCGTGGTCAATCCCCAAACTTTACCAAAAACTCTTCAAAAGGTACAGCTGCCCCTGATTTCAAATACACAGGCATCGACTGTATGGCCCGATATTCCTTCCACTGACCTGATGGCAGGTTACCTTAATGGCGGGAAGGATGCCTGCAACGGCGATAGCGGAGGTCCATTGGTAGTGCCATATTATAACGAATTTAAGCTGGGAGGAATTGTAAGCTGGGGGAGCAGCAGATGCGATACCTATGGGGCTTATACCCGCGTTTCACTTTTTGATTCTTGGATCACTTCCAAAACCGGCGTTGAAATATCATTTACTCCTCCGGCACCTACAGGTGATTCGATCGTATGCCAGGGAATTTCAACAAGCAGTTATAGTGTGGGTGCAGTAACCGGAGCTACTGCTTATGAATGGCAGCTCTTTCCCACAAGTGCAGGAAGTATTTCCGGTACATCCGGTCAGGCAACTGCAAACTGGAATGCATCTTTTACAGGCAAAGTATATGTAATGTTCAGAGTAACACATAATAATTCGTTATCAGACTGGTCCGTACTGAGTGTTCATATTGCAAGACTCACAAATATCCTCAGACAATCGGGGGATACAATATTATGTGCAGAAAAGCCGCTTGTAATCGATGTGAATGCGGAAGGTTACAATCTTAACTATTCCTGGTACAGGAATGACACACTTTTGAAATCGGGTGCTTCAAATGAGGTTAACCTGAACAGTACGAGGGTGAACAATTCCGGAATCTACATAACCAAGATTAACGGATCGTGCGGATCGGCGACTTCCCTCCCGATTAATCTTACTGTCCTTCCGCTTACCGCAATAACCAGTTTAACTCCTGATTCGGAGGTCGCGTTTGGTGGAGCAATTAAACTTAATGTCACCGCTGCAGGGCATGATCTGAGCTATCAGTGGGAAAAAGACAGCACTCGCCTCAACAATGCAACCGGAACTGAATTTGCCATGCAGAATTTAAACGCCGGCAATACCGGACTGTACCGGGTGATTGTAAAAGGGACCTGCGGGACTGTGACAAGCAATAACATATATGTCTATATCAAAAGGAAAACTAATTCCGGTGAGCCTGATATTTTTGTCTGGCCAACACTTATCGGCGATCAATTCAATGTGGCGCTCAGCAATGAGGATAATTATACATTGCTATTCTTCTCGGCTAATGGCAAACTGCTGAAAGAAATAGCCAATTGCCGGTATATGACAGTAGTTGAGACCGGTGATATCCCCCCCGGAGTTTATATAGTCACTGTTTACAATGGTAATTTCCGGAAATCGGTAAAGGTGATTAAAAAGTGAAACAGAGGTCCGCTTACCTCCGGTTTATTTATTCCCTCCCCAGGGATCGAATTATCCGGACACTCCCCAAACCCCCACGGGTGCATCCGCGTCAACTTAAGTAGTAGGATAGCTTATGAATTAAACTGAATGCAACTGAGCAACAATAATTTACATTAGGGTTGTTTAAAAAGTCCAAATCCATTAACCGCAAAGGTCGCGAAGGCTTTACGCCTATGCACTCCGGGGGGCCGCACGTTAAAAAATTGCCCGGTGGAGACCCGAGCGTTAATAAAAACTCTATTTTTGAGTTCACTAATTACAGAGAAACCGAACCAAACCAAATATATCGAAATGGCCTCTAAGAACCAGTTAATGGAAGAATCAAAGAAAAGTAATTTCCGCTGGGTCATTGTGAGTTTACTTTTTTTTGCAACGGCAATAAATTACGCAGACCGTACGGTTCTTTCAATTGCTGGTCCTGCATTGGCTAAGAGCCTGCATTTGGATTCCGTGTCAATGGGATATATTTTTTCAGCATTCGGTTGGTCGTATGTCCTGGCGCAACTTCCCGGAGGATGGCTTCTGGACCGTTTTGGATCGAGGAAAATATATGCTATCAGTCTTTTCGTATGGTCTTTTTTTACATTTATAACGGGTTTTACGAGTTTCCTTGTTGGTTTTTCGGCAGTTGTTGCTCTATTCATTTTAAGGTTCCTTTTGGGTATAGCCGAAGCACCGGCATTTCCGGCAAACAGCAGAATTACGGTTGCCTGGTTCCCTTCAAAAGAAACAGGTACGGCAGCTGCTATATTTAATTCAGCCCAATATTTTGCGACAGTGCTTTTTGCCCCCCTGTTAGGATATATCGTTCACACCTATGGGTGGAAGTATTCATTTATGTTCATGGGGTCGGTAGGTTTTATTTTTCTGATCTTCTGGCTAAAGTATATTCATGCACCAAAGAAATCACGATACATTAATCAGGCAGAACTGGAGTATATTACGAATGGTGGAGCCCTTGTTGAAATGGACCATGGAGTTAAAAACAATAAAGTTGTTAACGATGCCCCGGCATGGCGCTTTCTTAAACAGCTTTTAAAAAACCGTATGTTTATAGGTGTTTATATTGCTCAATACTGCATTAATGCCATTACATTTTTTTTCATTACCTGGTTTCCTGTTTATCTGGTTCAGGACCGGGGAATGACTATTCTTAAAGCCGGAATAGTTGCCGTATTACCTGCAATTTTTGGTTTTGTCGGAGGGAATCTTGGAGGTATATTCTCAGATTATCTGCTTAAAAAAGGCAATTCACTTTCGGTTGCAAGAAAAGTGCCTATTGTTACAGGTATGTTATTATCCATGAGCATGATTTTCTGCAATTATACTGCTGTTGAATGGATTGTAATTGCATTTATGGCATTATCGTATTTTGGCAAGGGAGTCGGAGCTCTCGGATGGGCGGTCAATGCCGACACAGCACCTAAGGAAATCACAGGGTTAAGCGGTTCCCTCTTTAACACCTTTGGAAATCTATCAAGCATTATAACCCCGATAGCGATTGGTTACATAATCAAGGTTACAGGTTCGTTTAGCTGGGCACTGGTTTTTGTCAGCATTCATGCATTTCTGGCAATTGTAAGTTATGTATTTATTGTGGGGAAAATTCAGCGTTTTGAACTTAAGAAGATATAATCAGACGACACTAATACAAAATAACAGGAGGACACATTATGTTTAAAATAGGATTTATTGGTTTGGGGATCATGGGTAAACCGATGGCTAAAAATCTTTTAAAGGCAGGATACAAACTAGTTATACTTGATTTAAATCAAAGCTCCATGGACGAACTTGTTTCCATGGGCGCTGAGAAGAGCTACAAATCCCAAAGAAGTTGGAGCCAAATGTGAGTTTATAATTACAATGTTGCCTAATTCCCCACATGTTAAAGAAGTTGTGCTTGGAAAAAACGGATTGCTGGAGAGTTTAAAAGACGGTTCTGTATTTATTGATATGAGCTCAATATCTCCAATCGTAAGCAGGGAATTATACCAAAAACTTGAAGGAATAGGTGTGGAAATGCTGGATGCTCCGGTAAGTGGAGGTGAACCAAAGGCAATTGACGGCACTCTTTCGGTTATGGTAGGAGGTAAAAAAGATGTTTTTGACAGATGCTATCCCATCCTTAAAGCTATGGCCGGTTCGGTAGTACATACCGGTAGTATTGGCGCCGGTAATGTTACCAAACTCGCAAATCAAATTATTGTAGCCCTTAATATAGCAGCAATGTCGGAGGCGCTGGTTTTGGCAACTAAAGCCGGTGTTGAACCCGAGCTTGTTTATCAGGCGATAAGAGGCGGGCTTGCCGGAAGCACCGTATTGGATGCAAAGGCACCATTGGTGATGGACAGAAAGTTTAATCCCGGATTCAGGATAAACCTGCATATCAAAGATTTGAGCAATGCATTGGATACATCGCATGAAATCGGCGTCCCCTTACCGCTTACATCAGCAGTAATGGAAATTTTGCAGGCACTTAAGGTTGATGGTCTGGGAGAAAATGACCATGGAAGCATTGTCCGGTACTACGAAAAACTAGCAAAAGTTGAAGTCAGACGATAAAGGGCGCAGGGCGAAGGGCACAGGGCACAGAGCACAGAGCACAGGGCACAGGCTTTGCCCACCGAAGCTGACCGGAGGGAGGCGAAGGTGGGGCACAGCATTGCCACCGAGCTACCGGAGGAGCGAAGGTAGAGCCAGAGCAGAGAGCGCAGAGCGAAGGACGCAGAGCACGGAGATCAGAGATCACAAATTAGAGAATCAGAATTTCTAAAAATCGTATGGACATGGAGAATTTTAAAGGAGCACCGGTGGTAACTGAAATGTTGGTGATCCCGGTTGCCGGCTACGACAGCATGCTGCTTAACCTTAGCGGTGCCCATAGCCCTTTCTTTACAAGGAATGTTGTAATTTTAAAAGATAATGCCGGACACACAGGTGTAAGTGAAGTTCCCGGAGGAGATCGTATCCGGCAGGTTCTGGAAGATTCAAAAACATTTGTAATTAACAAATCTATAGGTTCTTATAATGATATCCTTAACGATGTCAGAAAACAGTTTGGTGACAGGGATTCCGGGGGGCGTGGATTACAGACCTTCGATTTACGAATTGTTATTCATGCCATAACAGCACTTGAAACTTCATTACTGGATCTTCTTGGCCAGTTCCTTGGTGTTCCTGTTGCCGCCTTGCTTGGCACAGGCCAGCAGCGTCAAAAGGTGGAGATGCTTGGCTATTTATTTTATATTGGCGACCAGCAAAAAAACCGATTTGCCATATCTGAACACCTCAAATCACAAGGATGACTGGTTAAGATTGCGGAGTGAAGCTGCCCTGACCCCTGAAGCAATTGTACGGCTGGCAGAAGCGGCTCAACAACGCTATGGTTTTAAAGACTTTAAGCTGAAAGGCGGGGTAATGAGCGGTAGCAAGGAAATGGAAGCGGTGGTTGCACTCGCTGATCGTTTTCCCGATGCCAGGATCACGATAGACCCTAATGGAGCATGGTCGCTTGATGAGGCTATAAAGTTATGCAGGAATAAGCACGATATACTTGCCTATGTAGAAGACCCCTGCGGTGCGGAAAATGGTTACTCAGGACGTGAAATAATGGCAGAATTCAGGCGGGCAACAGGCCTGATGACAGCCACAAATATGATCGCTACTGACTGGCGTCAGCTGGGACACTCAATTCAATTGCATGCGGTAGATATTCCATTGGCCGATCCGCATTTCTGGACAATGCAGGGTGCGGTACGTGTTGCCCAGATTTGTCAGGAATGGGGATTAACATGGGGTTCACATTCCAATAATCATTTTGATATATCGCTTGCAATGATTGTTCATGCCGGGGCTGCAGCACCCGGTAAAATTACTGCTTTGGATACACACTGGATCTGGCAGGAAGGACAGGAACGTTTAACCAGAGAACCTCTTAAAATTACTGGCGGAATGATTTCTGTACCTGACAAACCAGGTCTGGGAATTGAAATTGATATGGATCAAATTGAAAAAGCAAATAAACTTTATATGGAAAAAGGACTTGGGGCAAGGGACGACTCCATGGCCATGCAATACCTGATACCAGGATGGAAATTTGACAATAAGAGACCTTGCCTTGTTCGTTAAAATTTAATAGAATCCTGTTTAAAGAATCAAAATCCATTAACCGCAAAGCACGCTATGATTTCAAACCTAAGATCGCAAAGAATAGTAAATAAGTATCTTAACTTTACGAACTTTCCGACAACTTTGAGAACTTTGCGGTTAAGTAGAATTAAGAGACAGCCCTTTGGATTAAATAAAAGATAACAAATAATATAATGGGAAAGAAAACAGGATTTAAACCGAAAGGCATAATCCCCGCAGTTATAACCCCTCTCACCGATGAGGGTAAGTTCAACGAAAAAGCCATGCGCAAATTGTTAAATTACCTGATTGAAGGAGGTGTGCATGGTCTGTTTGTTGTTGGGACAACGGGCGAATTTTACGGGCTGACACCTGAAGAAAAGCGCGAAATCTTTAGTATCACAATGGATGAGACTAAAGGAAGGGTACCTGTTTATGCCGGAACAAATGGTATCACAACCCGCGAAACAGTGATGCTGACCCAATTAGCAGAAGAATGCGGGGTTGACGCGGTTTCCATTTTAACACCAATGTTTATTTCACCTTCTCAGGATCAATTGATTAAGCATTACCGGACTATTGCAGAAAACACAGGTCTTTCAATAGTACTTTACAACAATCCCCCAAAAACATCAGTAAACCTTGCCCCGGCAACAGTAGCAAAACTGGCTGAAGTTCCAAATATTGTCGGTATTAAGGATTCCTCAGGCGATTTGACTGTGACTGCCGAATATATTCGATTAACCCGGCACATGGACGATTTTTCAGTACTGATGGGGCGCGACACTCTGATCTATGGTGCACTTTGCTATGGCGCTGCCGGCTCTATTGCATCGTGCGCCAACGTTGCACCAAAGTTGTGCGTAGATATCTATGAAAAGTTCATTGCCGGGGATTTAAAAGGCTCCTTAAAGGCACAGTTCACTCTGGCTCCTCTCAGGATTGCTTTTACACTTGGTACCTTTCCTGCGGTTATTAAGGAATCCCTTATTATGTTGGGGATCGAAGCCGGTCCCTGCATGGGACCGGTTGGGCCTATGACAGATGACGAAAGGGCAAAGCTCAGGCAAGTTCTGATAGAAATGGGATTATTGAAATAGAATGTAGTGTATGTCATTGGTTGATAATATAATATAAAATGCCGGAGAAACCAATAATAATTAAAAGAGCGAAAGCAGATAACGTCGGGATTGTGGTCAATCTTAACGGATTACCCGGAGGGACTATTCTTGAAGATGGCACACAGTTATCTGAAAATGTCCCGATCGGGCACAAAGTAGCTTTAAATGATATATATGGTGGCGATAAAATTATCAGATACAGCCAGGTAATCGGTTATGCGAACAAACTGATCAGGCGTGGAGAATGGGTCCGGGAATCCCTGGTTTCTCTTCCGCAACCACCTGATCTGGATTCCATACCGTTAGCTGTTAATCCGAAGCCTGAGTCACAGCCATTGGAAGGTTATGTATTTAAAGGTTTTCGCAATCCTGACGGCAGCGTAGGGACAAAAAATATTCTGGGGATTACCTCCATTGTCAATTGCGTCACTGGTTTTACCAGTTATGTTGCCAAAAAGATAAAAGATGAATTACTGCCAAAGTATCCCAGAGTGGATGATGTGATACCTTTGAATCATACTATGGATGTGGTGTGGCAATTAATGCTCCGGGGGCTGTCATTCCGATAAGGACAATAAAAAACATTGCCAGGAATCCGAATTTTGGCGGAAGAATTTTGATTATCGGACTTGGATGCGAGAAATTGTTACCGGATAAACTTCTTCCTGAATTAGATCAATCATCAGAGACCTCATGGAACTATGTTTCAAATGTTATGAAGATGCAGGATGAATCCTTTAAAGGATTCAATGATATGATAAAAGGGGCAATGATATTGGCTGAAGAGCATTTGAAAGAACTTAATAAACGGGAAAGAGAAATTGTTCCTGCCTCAGAATTAATAGTAGGGATGCAGTGCGGAGGGAGTGATGCCTTTTCCGGGATTACTTCAAATCCGGTTGCAGGATTTGCTGCAGATTTAATTGTTCGTGCAGGTGGAAGCGTTATGTTTTCTGAAGTAACGGAAGTAAGGGATGCAGTCCATTTATTGGTTCCAAGAACAATAAATTCATCAGTCGGACAAGCCCTTATAAATGAAATGAAATGGTATGATGAATACCTTTTTAAAGGAGATTCGGACCGGAGTGCCAATCCGACACCCGGGAATAAAAGCGGAGGATTAAGTAATATTGTCGAAAAGGCTCTTGGATCAATAGCAAAATCAGGAACCAGCCATATTGTGGATGTGTTGGCCCCCGGCGAGAAGATCAGGAAAAAAGGATTGACCTTTGCAGCCACGCCTGCCAGCGATTTTATATGTGGAACATTACAACTGGCTTCGGGGATGAATGTCCACGTTTTTATGACCGGCCGGGGAACTCCTTATGGATTGTCTATGGTGCCGGTAATAAAAGTTGGATCAAATTCAAAGATGAGTAGTCGCTGGTTTGATTTGATTGATCTTGATGCAGGACAGGTAGCGCTGGGACAAAAAACAATTGAAGAAATGGGATGGGAACTCTTTCATTTGATTTTAAATGTCGCCAGCGGTGAAAAACAAGTTGCCTGTGATAAAATAGGATTACATAATGATCTGGTGTTATTTAATCCGGGACCTGTCACCTGAGAACAGAAATGAATCAAAAACAATTTATTTTCCGGGTACTGGGATATAACTTTATTCAATTAACAGACTATAACCATGATACAAATGAATACTTCGCCTTCTCCGGTTAAAGAAAATCTGTATGATAAAGCAGGACAGGTAACTACTCAACGTATAGCCTCCATTGATATACTCCGGGCGCTTACAATGGTACTGATGATTTTCGTGAATGACTTATGGTCGTTGAAGAATATACCCGGATGGTTGGAGCATGTTGAAAGGGGTGTAGATGGAATAGGTCTGGCCGATGTTGTTTTTCCGGCATTTTTGTTTATTGTCGGATTATCCATCCCTTTTGCCATCAATAACAGGCGAATAAAGGGCGATACCAACTGGCAGCTGGTAAAACACGTGTTACTTAGAACGATAGCGCTTCTGGTAATGGGAGTATTCCTTGTTAATGGGGAAACCTATAATGCCAGTGCGACCGGTATGGCAGAATATCTTTGGAATCCACTTTGCTGTTTATCCTTTATCCTGATATGGAACAGTTATCCCACATCCTCGAATAAATATCTGGTCTGGATTGCAAGGGTGATTGGCATCATAACATTAATAACTTTAAGTATTGTTTACAGGGGCGGTGAAGATGGTAATATTCAACACTTTGCACCCCAGTGGTGGGGTATATTGGGATTGATCGGATGGGCATACCTGGTTAGCGGACTGATTACCATTTATTCAAAGAACAATTTTTATGCAATATTAGCAGGGTGGGTGTTTTTTTGTATTTTAAGTATGGTTTCCAAAGCAGTGCTCATTCCCCGCGAAAGTCTAATTTCGTATATACCCGATGCGATCCGGGGAGGTACACTTACAGGCCTTACTATGGGAGGCGTGCTTACTTCTTTAATATTCCAATATTTTGTGAAGCGCAAGGATAATAAAAAGTTGACCCTGGTATTCCTCGTATTCTCGGCTATTCTGATTGGTTTATCAATTGTTACCCGGCCTTATTGGGGATTGGCAAAGCTCGGAGCTACCCCGGCATGGTTATTCCTTTGCAGTGCCTTTACTATCCTGACGTTCACAGCGGTATACTGGGTTGTAGATGTAATGGGCAAAGCAAAATGGTTTGACGTGATAAAGCCAGCAGGAAAAGCGACCCTGCTTTGTTATCTGATACCATATTTTGCCTATGCAACTACACAATTATTTGATATACATTTACCTGATGTTATATTGACAGGAGGCATCGGTTTGGTGAAATCCGCTTTATTTGCATTGTTGTGTGTGATTATTACAGGTATTTTGATCAGGTCGGGAATACGATTGAAACTTTAAAATACAGATTTATTGAAGTGTCTTATTTATAAAGAATATGAATTATTCAGGAGCTCATTTTATGAATAAACTATTGGTTATGAGAAAAGAGACTTTTTTCATCATCCTGATGTGCGGGTTTCTTATAATTCCGGTAAATGCCAGGCAAACAGATCCTGATTTCAGGGTTGTTGGATATTTTTCCCTCCGGTCAGCGATGAATCACTTTGGTAAATTTCCGTTTAAAAGATTAACCCATGTTAATTTATTCTTTCTTAACCCCGATACACTCGGAAATTTCACTCAGGATCTTTCACCCCTGGAACATTTTATTAACAAAGCTCACAAAAATAATGTAAAAGTGTTGTTCTCAATCGCCGGAGGCGGTGAACACCCATATTACCATAGGCTTTTGCTGGATAGTTTAAGGCCTCTTTTTATTCAGAATTTACTTTCACAGGTTCTCAGATATAATTTTGATGGAATTGATGTTGATCTTGAGGGCAGAGACATTGATGAAAATTATGAAGTTTTTGTTACGGAGCTGGCAGGTGAATTAAGACTTCACCAAAAATTGATCACATCTGCTATTGCCGTTTATTATAAAGATAAGTTCTCCGACAAGGCTCTGGCACAATATGATTTTGTCAATATCATGTGTTATGACCGTACAGGGCCATGGCGACCTGAAGTACCTGGTCAGCATTCCTCTTATAGAGATGCTGTGGAAGACCTGGAGTACTTTGGAACGGAAAGAAATATTCCACGGGAAAAAATGGTACTTGGATTACCTTTCTATGGATATGGATTTGGACCGGTATCTCCTGTTAAATCCATGGATTATAATAAGATCGTCTCTGAGTTCCCTGGTTCTGAATCTGTCGATCAATGGAATATGGATAACGGCTATATTATGTATTATAACGGTATTCCTACCATAAAGCTGAAGACTGAGCTTGCGAAAGAAAAAGCCTCCGGGGTTATGATCTGGCAGTTGGGAGGAGATGCACACGGCTCAAAGTCATTGCTCAGGGCTATTCATAAAACATCTGTCTCACGATAAGTATTTTTACTGGACCTTGATAATTTACGTAAACATTGAAACAAACCGAAAATGAAAAGAAAAAACACTTTTGTTAAATTAACCGGGGACACCTCCGGCGTCCAAAACGGAACCGATAGCTCCAATACCTCATCCCGGCGTGACTTTCTGAAACTCTCCGCCGTCACTGCCGTAGGGATGGGAATAGCTCAACCGTTTGCTTCAGCTGTCCCGGTTTCCCAAACCTCAGACCAGGTTAAACCCGCATCCACTCAGGGCAAGGACCCCTATGCCATCGCTGCGAGGTTCAATAAATTCCTGAGGGTTACTGATGTAACTGACGGTCTCGATGCTATAGGACGGGCCGATCTGACACTTATGGATCCTGCGATACGTCCATTGTGGATGGGTATGCGTTTCTGGGGACCAGCCGTTACCATGCGTGTCATCCCGACTAACCGGCGAATGCCTGTGATGGACCGTAAGGATGCCTTGCTGCAGCATGACATTTGGAGCAAGTCCGGGGGTATGCATGCCAATCTAAGTACAAAACCCGGGTGCGTGATCGTAACCTCAACCAACGGGGCCCGGGAATGCGGTTACTGGGGTTCGAACAATTCAATGGGGATGCAGGCAAGCGGGGTCGTCGGTATAGTTACTGATGGCAATGCAAGGGATACTGATGAGATCGTCCTTCAGAAAAATCCTGTCGCCTGCAGAGGGATAGGCCGGACCATAATTCCGGGTCGTGTGGAGTTGATGGACGTGAATGTACCTGTGGCCTGCGGAGGCGTAATGGTTCGCCCCGGTGATATTGTCGGATGTGACTGGGACGGGGTTGTGGTTGTGCCGATCGAAGTCGCCGAGGATGTGCTTTACTTTGCAGCGACCATCGCCATTGATGACAAAAAGAGCCGCAGGAAGTTATATGAGAAGTTAGGAAAGGCGCCGGATGAGACTGTCGATTGGGAAGCAGTGGCCGAGTATTTCAAAGACATCCTGTAGAAGCCCTATTGCCCTTCAATGTCTTGTTACTGATAGTTAATATCAAAAAGTTCAGTAGTTTTGGTATATGAACACTTACACCCATATAGATGGCTTTTCAGTATTTATTTTTCTGGGGATCTTCCTTGGAATTATTCTTTCCCTTTTCTTCATAATTAAGCCTTCTTCGAACATTAAAGCGAACCGGTACCAGGGACTTTTGCTTCTGACATTATCGCTTATTTTTCTGGAAGTGCTTCTCAACATTACAGGTTATATAGTCAGGGTACTGCCGCTTACCTATTCTACTGCGTCATTAAATTTCCTTATCGGTCCCTTTCTGTACCTCTACATAACGAGCAGTATAGATCAGTCAGGTTCAAAAAAAGAGTGGATTCATTTTATTTTGCCAGTGCTCTATCTGATATATTTAAGTTTCGATTTGATTCAGTCAAATGAATTCAAGTATAACTCGTATGTGTCGGCCAACCATCCCGACTGGACTATGCTTGAAGTACATCCAAAAATTTCGAATGACCCTCTTGGAATAAATAAATATCTGAATATTCTGACAGCGGTCCAGATCCTGTTTTATGTATCACTTTCATTTGGAAAGCTGGTTAAGAAAGCACGCGAGGCAGGATCATCGATATTCAGAACAGCTGACTATGTTCTCAGGTCGTTAAGAAATGTGATTTTTCATATGTTTATGATCTTCCTGATATTTATTGTTGTAAAAGCATATTTTCAAGGAAATGCCGGTGATTATTTTATTGGTATGTATGTTGCGGCATTTGCTTTTATAACGACTTTCAGGGTTATGAATGATTCGACCTATTTCGACAGGTCAGCCACTTTCCTGGATATTTCAATAGGTAAGTATCGTAAATCGTCTCTAACTGAGGAGGGGAAACAGAAGATCCTTAGTAATATCCTTATAGAGTTTGAAACCAGACAATATTTTACAGAGAGCCTGGCATCTTTATCGGATCTTGCAAAAAAGATCGGCGAGAGTCCGCATCATGTCTCCCAGACATTGAACGAAAAAATGAACAAGAGTTTTTTTGAAGTACTGGCAACATACAGGGTGGAAAAGGCGAAAAAGATACTGGCTGAGGATACCGACATTAAACTTACAATAGAGGAGATCTCCGAAATGGTCGGATATAATTCAAAAACCGCTTTTAATAATGCGTTTAAGAAGCTGACTGGCAAAACTCCATCGGAATTCCGAAAATCTGTAAATTCCTGAGCTCCCCGAGAACAAGTCCCTGCCACATGATGTCTGAAAGCTTTGAAGGAGCGCTACAGGATGGATTTATGTGGCTCTAAGCCAACTGAAGCCTGGACCGCAAGACAAAGTTATTAAGCCACGACAAAATCCTTAGGGACATCCTTCAGTCGGGCAATATCAAGGATCTTATTTTTAACATTAAAACCTGACACACAATTTACACTACAAACATCGCATTTTACGCATGGATTGCCTGATAATTTTGCATCAGCCAGTGTGTACCATGCCTGTTCGATATTCCTGTACCCGTATGCATACATATAGCTTCGCATGATTGTTGGAATATCAATGTTATTCGGGCATTGTGGAATACATTGCCTGCATTGCTGACAATAAAGTCCGGTTTCTGAACCTGATGCTGCGATATTAAGGTCTTTTAGTTCCTTCTCAGTCATTTTCAGGTTTTGGATCATTGACAGGTTTTTCTGCAATTCATCCAGCGATGTCATACCCGAAACGATACTTGATATGTTTTCATTCCGCAAAACCCATTTGAGCGCAGCATTGATGTTAAGGGCAGTTCCTGCTTTGTCAAGGGCAGCACCGGCAATCGTTTTCATTGCAACAATACCCATGCCTTTACTGACGGCATTGGCAACTGCTGCATTCAATGATCCTTTGTTCTGAGATTTAAAATTATAGGCAATCATTGCCACATCATAAATACCCGACCCGGCAGCGGCATTTAAAGCCTCTTCAGTGTCTGCGTGGGAAGCAATTCCGACAAACCTCGCTTTCCCCTGTTTTTTTACTTGTTCCATTGTTCTCAAAACAGCATCGTGCAGGACAGTCTCTTTTTTACCTGCAAAGGGAAGAAGGAGAATATCGATATGATCAAGACCAAATCGTTTAAGACTGGCGTCTGCTGTTTTCATAAAAGAATCAGAAGTAAAGTTACGTGGAAGGGTACCCGAACGCGTGTCAATACCTTCCGGTATTGCTGCAGTCCCTACAATAAATGATTCTCTTGGTAAACCTTTCAAACCTTCTCCGACCAGAATTTCATTGTTTCCTTCACCATAGTAGGTTGCTGAAAAAAACATTTTAACTCCGGCTTCGTATGCAGCTCTGACAAAACCGGGAGCTGTTACGCCACTTGTACCCAGGCTGATTAATGGGGTTTTGATGCCTGTTTTTCCAAGTAGGCGCGATGGAAGGTCAGGAGGAGAAGATGGTAATACCTTTGGGGTTATCTTTAGATTTGAAGGTAATAATGCTGCTCCGGAAAGTCCGAAAATACTTTTCCTCAGAAATTCCCTGCGATTGTTATTTCCCATAGTTGAAAATTTTTATGTGTGGATACAAAAGAGATCTGCTGTATAAAATTTGGCTCTTAATAAACAAATTTAAGATTAATTTTATATCACAAAGCATATGCCCGGGCATTGAAGCCCGATTATTTGAGTATTAGTCCAGGAGATTATGTTTTTGTAGAAAATCATCTGCAATCTTAAGTATTTCATCATCATAGTATCGTGAATACTTTGGGTTCCCATCACCCAGATAGTGTTTTCTTCCTTCAAACATATGCAGTTCAAAATAATTGCCTTTATTTTTCATGTCGCTTTCAAAAAACTCAACGGTCCATTTAGGAACCTGTTCATCATCCGTACCATGAAATTCAATCATCGGAGGTAATCCTGCTTTTATATTATGTGCCGGAGAGATACTCCATATTTTAGTTCTTCGATCAGCCAGCAAACGGTCGCACCAGCCCTCAACTGCATTTACACATGCTGAAAACAACAATATAGCATCCGGGCAGCAGCTTATACTCAGGTCATCTGATTTTTCATTATAATCATCAATCATAGCTGTACATAATGCCAGGTGACCTCCTGCAGATTGGCCGGCAGCAACTATTTTATTTCTATCAATGTGGAATTTTCCGGCATTTTCCCGGACCCAGCGCATGGCTGATTTTGCATCCATTACAGATTCGATCGGGCTGATCGTTTTATGTGGGGTTATCCCATTTTCAATTGACAGACGATAATCTACCGAAAAAGTCACAATCCCCATTTTCGCATATCGTTCACAGGTTGTAAAAAACTCACCCGGTGTGCCAAAAGCCCACCCCCCTCCATGAAAGAAAACAATGGCTGTATTATTCTCTCTTCCAAACGATTGGTTTGTATAAAAGATATCAATCTTAAGTTTGAATGTATCAATCGTTTTGTAAATTTCCTGATTGTGGGCGACCTTGTCCCTGGTTTCAATCTGATCATTTAGGGCCGGCTCTCCATCTGTGGCAGAATGGGCCGGAACAGGTAAGCAAAGGAGACTGAAAATGAATAGGTTTTTCATCGATATAAGGGTTTAAATCCTGTCAGTTGTCAGAGTTGCCGGTTTTCGTTGGGTACTGATTATCTGAGATTCCTCGTCTTTTCCATAAATTGATCAATCAAATATCGATATTTTAATTTTAATTATGGAAAGGAGTATACTTCTATTCCTACACTTTGTCCGCCGAACTGCAGTGAAGGAGGGACTGCCCATAGCTGAAAGTCAGGGAGGTTTTGTGTGGTTCCTAAAAAGAAAGAGATCGAAGATAAGAAAGTGACCGGGAGCTCTGAGAAAACAGAGTGAGAGCGCCCGATATGTTTCTGAATCCTGAACCTTCGATGCTAGTGTTTCATTATTGTTTCGCCGAATTTCTTTGTGACCTGAATTCCCGTTTTTTCAAGGAACTGGGTAGGTAATTCACCTCCGGCAAAAATAAATACAAGATCATTTCTTAGGTTTAAATTCCTGCCATCAGTACATGAAGAAAGAGTTATGATTTCATCCTCTATTTTGATGAGATTTGTATTAAACCTTAACTCTATCCTCCCTTCAGCCGCTGCTTTGTTAATCGCAATGTTGTTAACAGGTTTGATACGGTTAAAAACCTCATTCCTGTAGGAAATTGTTACATGATTTTCATCAGCAAGCAGCAATGCAGTTTCAATTGCGGAATCGCCGCCTCCCACTATCAGTATATTTTTGCCTTTGATACCCTCAGGTTCGAGGAGCCGGTAAGCGACCTTTTCCTTCAATTCGCCAGGTACATTAAGCTTACGTGGGCTTCCGCGCCTCCCTATTGCAAGCAAAACAGAAGCAGTTTTGTAAATCTGATTGTCATATGTGATCACCTCGATATGAGTGTTCGTTCTGATAATCGATTCCACTTTGCAGTTTTCATGGACAGTAATATTGTATTTGGAGAGGACGGATTTCCAAAGATCCAGAAGAACTGCTTTGCTTGTCTTATACAATTTTATTTTGCCTATAAGCGACAGATGCATTGGTGAAGTCATTACTACTTTCTTACGGGGATAGGTATAGACTGTTCCACCAAGGGAATCCTGTTCAAGAAGGAGGAATCTGACATCATTCTTTTTTGCGGTAAGGGATGCTGATATGCCTGCCGGACCGGCCCCTACTATAATGATATCATAATCCGCGCCATGTCCCTTTTTCAGCGACCTGATAATGTTTTCCGTGGCTTGTCTCCCCTGCTCGACAGCATTTTTTATGAGACCCATTCCGCCAAGCTCTCCGGCTATGAATATGCCAGTGACATTGGTTTCAAAGGTTTTGCTGACATGAGGGAGTTCGACACCCCGTTTCTCGGTGCCGATCTTTAAGGAGATCGCGTGAGTGGGACATGCATGGAAACATGCTCCATGACCTATACACCGGGCAGCATTTATAATTACTGCTTTTCCATGTTTTAATTCCCAGTATGTCTTTTTCAACACATGCTTTAACACATGCACCTGTACCGATGCAACTGTTAATGTCGACATGCGGATAAAGTGAAACCGGTTCATGAAGGCCATTTTCCAGAGCTTTTTCAATCTTCTCGTCTGTTATTTTTGACTGCTTTGCCTTTCTGCGCAGGTAAAGAATTATCACACAGGCACTCAGGAATGCCGCAAAGCAATAAAACAATATTTTGAAAATTGTATGGTCCATAACTAAAAGTTCCATGCATAACCCAGGGCTGCAATTATCATCACATGTATTATCAGAAATATCAGCATTACAATGGTAAAGGGAAAATGAAAAACATGCCAGTACCGGAAGAGGTTTTTCATCCTTTCAAGCCGCTCCAAAATTCTCTCAAGTCTTATATCATTCTTAACAAGAGCCATTATCTGTGACCGTTTGGACCGTGACAATTTAATTTGCCTGAGGAAACTGTTAATTTTGTGGATGGTTTTCCTGTCATCCCTCGACTTCTTCAAAAACCGGGGATGCCTGTTTTCAATGTAAATTACTGATCTCTTTTCAATTGAAAATGAAATGTATTTAAAAGTTTCTTCATCCATACTGTAGGAATCCCTGATTTCCGAAAGAATGTCATTTCGAATTTCCCTTACTTCTTTAAGGTCAAGCTCCCGGCCTTCAATTGTCCTGGGGATCTGAAGATAAATGAACCGCCCTGCTACTCCGCTTACCAGGGCTGTGACCATACTCCAAAAGCTAATACCAGCTACACCGCCTAACTTGAAAGTTGTATGAAATACAACCATTATTGTTCCCAGGATACACATGAAGATATGAAATTCAAGCCAGTACATCAATTTCCCGACCCGGTTTAAAAATCGATATCTTTTCCTTGCCATATATAATCCAACCCCGCTGATAATACAAATAGATCCCATAATTCCCATGCTGTGACCAATATAACCACTTGGTTTAAGGCTTTTATTATCAGGGTGATAGAACCTATCCTCAAGGCTGACCGTATAATATGAACTACCATAATAAGCACCGGTAATAGTGACAATTAAAATTACGGCAACAAAAACGCATAGATAAGTAATATGAGCACCTTTGGACATCAGGTTAAATGTTTGAATTAGAACTGTCTTAATCCTTTGTTTTTGACAAATGTTGTCAACAATGTCTTATTCTTATTCCTGAGCTGGGGCAGGCCTATACAATTCCAGAGGAATTCAGGATAATTTATAAACAGTTTGAGAGAATGGATATTGCGTTCAGGGTTATGCTAATTATCATGACCTGATTTTGAAACCTTTTTCAGGCCAAACTTCATGATTTGCTAGTTTATCAATAAAGGGCTGACCGCAGGGTTTCCCATTATTCCTTATAAGCTCCACCCATCGCGGTAGTCGAAATGAAGAAGTTTATTCGCTTCCTCATTATTGGTAATTTTAAAGTTTGCCGAATCCCATTCGATTGCCTTACCACCTGTTCTCAAACAGATATTTCCGAGTTGACATGCTTCGGTCAATAGCCCGGCAAAGCTGAAATCAGATTCAGTTGTTCCATTGCCCTTGCAAGCTTCGATCCATTCCTTGTGATGCCCGATAGAACGTGGTAAGGTCTGAGCCGGCTGCTTGTAATTATTAATCCTTGATTGAGGTATGAACCTTAGTGTTCTTGTCCCTTCCCCACGTGAAAGGAGCTTACCTTTGTCACCGACAAAAATTACTCCGTTTGCTTTATCCCAATCAGGCACATCTGTACTGTAAACACCATTAACAGCATCAGCATCAAGCTCGCCTGGCCTCTGGGGCAGGAGACCTCCGTCATACCAATGAACTGTTACCGGGGGCATTTTATCCCGTGCCGGAAACTCAAAGTGAAGCAAAGAAGCAAGTGGAAATGTTTCCGGAAAGATGGGTGTAAAACTTCCGTGAACGCGTGTGGGCGCGGTTAGTTTTAAGGAGGTGAATACCGGAGCAAGGTTATGAATAGCCTCATCACCTATGGCTCCACTTCCGAAATCAAACCAGCCTCTCCAGGCAAAAGGCACATAGGCTGGATTATAAGGTCGATAGGGAGATGGTCCAAGCCATAAATCCCAGTCGAGCGTTGCAGGCACACGGGGAGTATCCACAGGTCGTTCAATACCCTGTGGCCAGATAGGACGATTGGACCAGGCATGCACTTCACGTACCTGACCAATAGCTCCATCCCAAAGCCATTCCTTAAGCTGTCTGTTGGCATCATATGCCATCCCCTGGTTACCCATTTGCGTGGCTACTTTGGCTTCTTTTGCGGCCCTGGCCAATTCACGGGCTTCATATACCGTATGAGTTAAAGGCTTTTCACAATACACATGCTTTCCCATTTTGATTGCCATCATGGAGGCAACAGCATGAGTATGGTCCGGTGTACTTATAACGACTGCATCGATTGATTTTTCTCTTTCAAGCATCTTCCGAAAATCTTTATAAATCTTCGCTTTCGGATAACCTTTATATGTATTAGCTGCTCTCTCCTCATCCACATCACATAAAGCATATATGTTCGCGAGCTTGATAGGCGTTCTTGCTACCTGCGATCTGGTGTCGTTTTGTGCCGGAGCAGGAATTACGTCTTCATATTTTATTTTTTGAGGTTGTACAATTTCATCAGGATCGCTTATTGCCCGTATATTACTTGCCCCACGACCTCCGACTCCAATTCCTGCAATATTAATCAGGTCGCTGGGTGCAGTATATCCGGTTCCACCCAAAACATGACGCGGGACAATGGTAAATGCAGCTGATGCCGCACCAACTGTGCCGATGAAATTCCGTCTCGACAGACTCTTCCCTTTTAGGCTTCTTGTCTTCTCGTTCTTTTTCATATGTCTGAGTTTTAATTGCGGATTGTTTCTAAAGGTTGCCAAACAATAGTTTTTATGTTCAAGGTATATTAAGTTTTTGTAAAAACCAAATTAACGCAATCAAAGCTTAATTACTTTTTCCTGGCATTCCGGCCTCTCCCCCTCAATCCACCACAATACCTCCCCTGTAATCTGGGGGGAAACCCAGGAGAGCCACTCCCTCCAGGGCAGAGGCGTCAACTTAAGAATCAGTTTTAAACTGAGAATTATATTTAGCAGAAATACAATTAAATAAGTTTGAGGTGTTTAAAAAGTCTAAATCCATTAACCGCAAAGATCGCGAAGGATTTACGCAAATGCCGATAGCTATCGGCACGCAAAGAGCTAATTATTAACTTTTTAACTTTGTGTCCTTGCGCCTTCTTTGCGTGCTTTGCGGTTAAGAAAGACTTTTTCAACAATCCCAAATGTAAATAATTGCAACTCAGTTGCATACAGTTTGATTCATAAGGTATCCTATTCCTTAAGTTGACGGCTATGCCTTGCTGAATAGATAATTACATCCGGATATTTATATAAAATAAGAACTTACGATAATATATATGTGCGCCCATTATATACGTTTTTAATTAAATAAAATACTGCTTTTAATACTGCTTTTAATTAAATAAAATACTGCTTTTAATACTGCTTTTATTTGAATTAAATACTGCTTTTAATACGTATTTCTTTTGATGTCAGAAATATGGGTATCGATGGCAGGGAGGGGGAGTTGATGGAAGGCAGAATACAAAAGACCTGAGTCCGTGACAGGAGAACCTGAATTTTGATTAAATTCGGTGGTAATATTGTTTCAGGATGAAATCAAAAAAACTTCTTTTCTTTATTCTGGCCCTGTCAGTAATGAGAGTATCTGCCCAACACAATGAACAGATCTATGTTCCTGATCCTAATCCATTGATTCAAACAAGAATAGATCAATGGCAGGATATTAAATTCGGGTTACTGATGCACTGGGGACCTTACAGCCAGTGGGGGATTGTGGAATCCTGGTCGATCTGTCCGGAAGACGAAGGCTGGTGTGTGCCAGATAATAGAAATAACTTATCCTAAGTTCATTGAATTGATAGGCGGGGAATAAAATATTTTACTTAATTTAATGGTCATAACATATATGAACCTTTTAAACCTTTTGACATGAAAATCAAATTATCATTAATTGTTATTGCTTTAATTGCAGCCTCAAAACTGTATGGTCAGAACTCTGACAATTGTGTTGCCAATGTGATACTTACCGGATATTCCGAGAGGACATATACATCCGAACCCGTAACTGATCAGCAGCTCGACCTGATTTTGAAATGCGGTATAAAGGCTCCCAGCGGAAGGAACAACCAGCCCTGGAAGTTCACCGTAGTAAATGACGAAGCCGGCATGAAGGAGATTATAAATGATGTTGTTACCGGAAATGTCCTGGTCATTGTTTCAGGGAATGAATCCGAATCAGGTGCCACCCCTGATCTCGATTGCGGTCTGGCAACAGAGAGTATGTTTGTGGCTGCACATGGACTTGGGCTTGGTGCACGCATATACGGCGGCCCAATTGGAAATATCAATTCCAGGAAAGAACTGTTTCAGATTCCAACCGGATATAAGGCTGTGGCAGTACTGCGAATCGGAAATGTTGATAAAAGTGTTGATGCTGTGTCAGCCGCAACCCCGAGGAAGAAGGCAGAGGAAATCATCAATTACAAAAAATAGAGCAGCAGGAGTGCTTTAGTTGTGAGGTTTGGATTTTAATGTTGGGGCTAATTTCAGAAGGAACTTCTGTCGTGCAACTTCATCAGGTACATTGACCTTTGCTTCAATCCAGGTAGTTTCATCGATACGAACGAGTTTCACAGGTTCCTTTGGTTTTGAGAGCTGTTGTGTTTCCATAATTCAATCTTTTAGTTCTTAGTTGACAGCACTATTCCGGTTAATGTTTGAGAAAGTTTATTTACCGTTCTTTAATCTCAAAAACTGAGCTAACGATGAGCTAAATTATATAAACCTTATCCGGCTTACATTAAGATAGCGTTAATATTGAATTAAATTGAAATTAGAACAACCAGGTGGGCAATTTTAGGGAGGGGCCGGCTTGCCGGGGTGGAATGTGGTGGAGCCTAATTATCTATATCAAACTACTTAGTTTAGAACCGGCTCATAACTTTGAGTTACCAGGTTATCCTTTTCAAATCTAATATTCAGATCTTTAATTGAACTAAGACTTTCCATGAGGTCAGGCAGGTAATCAGTTTGACCAATGAAAGTCCATAAATAGGCTACAATTGAATATATTTTTCCTGTGGAGAAATTATCCAGATCGATACAGATAAACAGAACAACAATAAATATTATAATCAGTAAAGTCTTCACTGTAGTAAAGCTAAATGAATTCCATCTTGCGATCCTGGTTTTAGGAGAGACCATATTATAAAAAAACTGATGTATTTCGGATGTATCCCGGTTTTCAATCAGTCTGTAGAGTTCTTCCTGGTTGTCATGAATATCTTTCTGAAAATGTGTTACTTTTTTCCGGTTTAAATTATTCATAAATGCAACTGGTCCGATCACTCCGAGGCAGACCAATCCGATACGGTAATCATAGAAAAACAGAGCAATTATTGCTCCTGCTGAGGCTGATAACTGCCACAATATTTCGGGCAGGCGTTCTTTGAAAAAAGTTATATACTCTTTTACAAGTTCGGCCCTTACAAGCATTTTGGAATATTTATCGCCCCGCGATTTTGATTCATCGATGACCTGTGTGGCGACATCAGCGTACATCCTGGCAAATATACCTCCATTGTAAAGCCTGTGAAGTGACCCCCCCAGAACATTGATAAAATAAACAATTATCCAAATTAAAAGAGGTAAGTAATAGTTAATCTTCTCGTGATCATAAAAATGCCCGATCAGTGCATCGAGAAGCTTACCAAAAAAAGTCGGTTCAATGATCCATGCTACGTTTTCTATGAGAACAAAAAGCAATAACAAGCCTATTGAATACCTGTATTTCGAAACTATTTGTTTGATAGTCATATTAGTCAATTCAGATACTTAATAATATTTAAAATTAAAAAATACAACCGTTAAGAGAATTATATATAAGCAGTTCGTAATAAGACAATCAATAAATATTTAAAAGTGTGTATATTATTTTATCAAAATCTTAATAAAAGAATCCTACAAAAAAAGATCATTTTCGAGTTGAAAAATACAAAGAAAAATTTAATAACCAACTAAAAATATCTGTTTACAGATTATCGGAATGAGTTCTATTTCAAAAACATTCAAGTGATATTATTGTCTTAATTAAGTATGGGTAATGATATTAAGTTAACCGGACCGATATGAAAAAAACTATTTTATTCCTTATTGTTATCAGCCTGATTGCGATTAATTGGAGAACTTCAAAAAGAGTAGATAATGTATACCGTTATTACTGCGGTGAGAAGGACAATTTAGGAATATGGATAATTGACGGGAATACTGTCAGGCAGAAGATATACAAGGAATTCCTTTATGGAGGGAATGAACAGCGTTATATTTTCAATCCGAAGGGCGAAATATGGATTGATAATGCAATATCATGTGAAGAGTATGATCTTACTGTTGCGCATGAGATGAATGAAAGGCATCTGATGGCAAAATATGGATGGACATATGAAGCAGCCCACGATTCATCATTATCCCTTGAACAGGTTATCAGGCATAAAAACCAGGAAATCTGTGTTGCACACGAAGCTTCGCTTAACAAAGTTTCAGTACTTGACTCCTATAATAAAAAAGAAATTAGAAATCTTCCGGATAGCATAAATCTCCGGAATATATATCGTATCCCTGAAGGAATAAGGGAAGGTATTTCGATCTGGATTGTGGATGGTTATATGATACGTAAAAACCTTTATCCCGATTTTGGCTTTAGTGGCAATGACATGGCTTATCATTTTATACCTCCAAAAGAAATATGGATTGACGGGCAGGTTTCCTGTGAAGAAACCGAATATTCAATAGCTCTTGAAATGAAGGAACGCCAGCTTATGACAGATGGTAAATCGTACAGTGATGCGTATGAAGAGGCAGTCGGGATGATTCAGAAACAGAGGGAATCAATGGAACGTCTTGTAAAATCGCATTTTAAAATTGCAATTCCTGATTCTCTTGAGAGGGATGCCGGGGTTATTGGAATTGCTGAACTGAACCAATCACATTCCTTTATTGTTAAATGACTTACTGTTCTTTTAATTGTTAATAGCGAGGATGAGGGGGAATTTAGATTTTGTAAACAATTAATACTTGGGTAAGATGAAAAAAATAATTCTTTCATTGGTAATGGCTTTTTTGTCATTAACAATACTCCCGGTTCAATCTGCAGGTGCAAATCCTGAAAAATCTGTTGTTTCAGTACCTGCTCCAAAACCGGCGGATGAAGCAGAGGCAAGGGTTTTAATTTCGAGGTTGAACGAAATTAACTTGATGGATAAAACAAAATTGAATTCTTCTGAAAAGAAGAATTTGAGAAAAGAAGTTAAATCTATTAAATCGAAACTCAGCGACATATCAGGAGGCGTTTATATTTCCGGCGCTGCGATTATTATTATTGTTGTTCTTTTGCTTCTTTTACTGTAGATAAAAATAAAATCATGGGGAATCTGCTTTATATAATTGCAGTAATTCTGAATATCGCCTGGGCAATAGGGTTTCTGGCGTCTGAATATGGGATATATAAGTTATAAAAATTGTCAATAGTATTTGCCAAACAATTTATCAACGGTCCGCGCTAGTCAATATCTGAAGTTAATTTAATTTATAGACAGTACAGATGAGGTCCAGGAATAAGCTTTCGGCAGATCATTAAAAGGTATCTTGTTATAATCATAAGAAGTCTTTTTACCGTAAAAGGTCAAATCTGCAAAATCAAGTAAGGCAATCCACTTGTCAATATTATGATCATGACCTGAATTTGTATAGAAGATCCCGATTTTATTTTCCACACCCAGGGCTTTAAAAGCTTCCTTAGCTGCAAGATGTGCCTGAGCTGTCCCTTTTGGATTTGCCCATGCATCCTTTAACCCATTGGTACTTAAATATGCACGTGGGGCGACCAATGCAATTAAAGTATGCTGATCAAAAGGCAGTGTTTCGACCGCTTTTCCAGTAAACTTTCGAAAAGTGGGATTGAACCAGTAAGGGAATGTGGTAGCAATATTATCAATTTTTTCACCACCGGTGTCGACATAACGCAATGGACCAGAACCGCATGTACCGGAACAGTTGGGTGCGACCAGGGCAATTCTCTCATCAAGTGCACCTGCAAGCAGACAAGCTTTTCCACCGCGTGACCAACCAGTAACGCAGATCTTATCCTTATTAATTGCACTCTGGGTAAGAAGATAATCAATCGTGCGATGAAAACCCCATGCCCAGGCAGCAAGCGCACCCCAGTCATAATTTGGATAAAGGGGAAATACCCCTTCGTCTCTGGTATTCCTATCCGCTGCAAATATTGTACGATCAAATTCTACGATTATGTACCCGCGCTTTACAAGAGATACTAATCCTTCCGGCTTCAACCTTTTAAGCAATGATCCCCAACAGAGATCACCGTCAATAATTGCAGGAAATGGTCCCTCACTTTTGTCTGGTACAAAAAGATTCAATGTGAAACTAATCTCTCCTCCAGGACCAGTTTTTAAATTCACAACCTTCTTTCTTATAATATCAGGTCCATCTCTTATTATTGAATCAGCAGATTCGTTTATTACAAGTACGGGAGACGATTTAGCCAGATGACCATATTCATATTTCAGTAATTTTTCTACCAACTCTTCGCGATGTGATTTCCATTGACCAACTGTTGTCACCCGGGATCCATCATTTCTAAGAAAAAGATCAGGAAGCTCATTAACTACGGGAAGATATTCTTCCTGAGATTGCCCTGATAAATTGTCGGATGAACCAAAGTATAACTGACCCGAGGTTAACAATAAACAAACAACCGCCAGAAAGATAACTTTTGATATTTTATTCATATTAAGAAATATTTTGTCCGACATTGAGTTTTTTTATATCCGCTCGTTAGTGGTACTAATATCGCTACTATTTATGAATTTGCAAAAAAAGGATTTGCCGTGGGCTTCAGTATCCTTTATCCCTTTAATTCGATGCGTTAGTTTTTTTTCAACGATTTTCCACTGAGATTTGAAGTAAATTTTAGAGTTATATCTTTCCTATTCATTTACTTATATACGGTTACTGCTAATTAACCATTATAGATGCATAGCAAGTTTAATAGCAGACTTTCATTATAACTTTTGGTAAATGTGTGAAAAAGACAACTCTTCCCTTTAAATGTACAACACATCTGCTTAGAAATGACATCACCTTTGTCATGTGAAAATTTATTCACAAAATTAAATCAATAATATGAAAGTAATTAATTTATTAACAGCCTTTGCGATAGTATCGGTTGGACTATTACCAGGGTGTCAAAAAGATGAACTCGTAACCGGGAACATAAACCCAGCCACCATATCATCAAAAACAATTAATAATCCCTTATCGGTTGATCTTAAATCAGCAGGTCGGTTCGGGATTCTTGGAGCTACTGCAATAACAAATGTTGGTCTGAGTGTGATCAATAATCTGGATGTTGGGATTAGTCCTGGAATTCGTGCTTCAATAACAGGATTTCCGCCGGCATTAATATCTAACGGAGCTATTTACGGATCTGATGACATGCTCCCTATGGGAACATCTGCAATGCTTGCACAGGCTAAACTGGATCTTACGGATGCTTATCTCTTTGCCGAAGCAGCACTTTCACCGGTACCTGTACTGGTAGCTGGCGATCAGGGTGGAAAGACACTCACCCCGGGCATTTACAAATCGACATCTTCTTTATTGATAGCTTCAGGCGATCTGACTCTCGATGCACAGGGTAATGTCGACGCTGTCTGGATTTTTCAGGTAGGATCTGCACTAACCACAGTAGGTGGTGCAGGGGGTAATGTTATTCTTACCGGTGGCGCTCAGGCTAAAAACATCTTTTGGCAGATTGGCAGTTCAGCCACAATTGGAGATTACACTTCTTTTAAAGGAAACGTATTGGCTTTGACGTCCATAACAATGAACTCACATGCAGTTGCAGAAGGCAGAATGCTTGCCATTAATGCTGCGGTTACATTAACCAGTACGAACGCTATAAACAGTCCTGTTACTTTAGTAGTACCAGTTCCAGATCCGGTACCGGTCCCAGTTGTAACTGTTAATCCCTTATTTGTTGATCTTAAATCAGCAGCACGATTTGGAATTATCGGAGCCGCTGCAATTACCAGCGTTGGTCTGAGCGTGATCAATAATCTGGATGTAGGGATTAGCCCCGGTATTCGTGCTTCAATAACAGGATTTCCGCCGGCTTTAATATCTAACGGAGCTATTTACGGATCTGATGACATGCTCCCTATGGGAACATCCGCAATGCTTGCACAGGCTAAACTGGATCTTAACAGTGCATATCTTTTTGCCCAGGCTGCAATTTTACCGGCACCTGTACTGGTAGCTGGCGATCAGGGTGGAAAGACACTCACCCCGGGCATTTACAAATCGACATCTTCTCTATTGATAGCTTCAGGCGATCTGACTCTCGATGCACAGGGTAATGTCGACGCTGTCTGGATTTTTCAGGTCGGATCTGCACTAACCACAGTAGGTGGAGCAGGGGGTAATGTTATTCTTACCGGTGGCGCTCAGGCTAAAAATATCTTTTGGCAGATTGGCAGTTCAGCCACAATTGGAGATTACACTTCTTTTAAAGGGAACGTATTGGCTTTGACGTCCATAACAATGAACTCACATGCAGTTGCAGAAGGCAGAATGCTTGCCATTAATGCTGCAGTTACATTAACCAGTACGAATACATTAAACAGACCTTAAAATTATAGTCGGTATTTTGACTAAGGCATCCTGGATTATGGGTTGCCTTTTTTTTGTATTTTTATTAATTTCTCTGAATGTGTGAATGATGTAACTTATTTTATTAAATATGTAACGCTTTCGCAAAATTGCAGACTTACCTTTAAACCCAAAAACTCTTTTAAGAATTAAAGCCGGCTAATGATAAACATAAAAACTTATGATTTTCAATAGAAAAACCGGCCCGGAATCAGAACATTTGGAAGCCATTAACGAAGTTGATGTAAAAAACTAAAATTCTTGAAGTTATATATTAAATATATGGTGAGTAACCGTTGCAAGATGGCGGTGAAGACGGAGTTGAAAAACCTTGGCCTGCATTTCATCATCGTTGATTTGGGTGAAGTTGAGATAATGGAAGATATATCTCAGGAGCAGCGGGAACAGATAAAAATCGGATTGCTTAAGTCAGGCCTTGAATTAATAGATGATAAAAGAGCTATTTTGATTGAAAAAATTAAGACCACAATTATCGATATGGTTCATCATTCGGATGAACTCATTAAAATAAACTTTTCTGACTTTTTAAGCGAAAAACTAAATTACGACTATACCTACATGGCGAATCTGTTTTCAGAAGTGCAGGGAATTACAATTGCGCAATTCGTAATTTTAAACAAAATTGAACGGATTAAAGAACTTATAATTTATGACGAATTAAATCTCTCAGAAATTGCCTGGAAAATGAACTACAGCAGCATTTCATATTTATCCAAACAATTTAAAAAAGTCACCGGACTCTCGCCTTCTCATTTTAAAAATATTAAAGTCCGGAGAAGAACTCCGATCGAAGAAATCGGTAATCTGCAAGAGAATTAAGATAAATGTCAACAACAACAGAGTGCACGAGTATTACTCCTTTACATAGCTTAATCCTTCATCGTAATTAAAGAGAGCATAGGCAGCTCCTTCCAAATAACCAGGAACATCCTCTTTCTGATTCTCAACTGCAAGATCAGAGACTGGTGTAGAAAAGGGCATTTTACCGGAAGGATTAAATTTACCGGTAATTACATCCAGGACTGCGTCGGGGGTAGTCCCGAATGTGGCAAGAATAGCAGCAATATTTTTAGTTTTATCATTGTATATTTCATTTATTACCCATGGATTAGTATAGTTTATTACTAAAATGGTTGGCTTTTGAGAGGCAATCCTGTTGATATAATTGACATCTACTGAGCATTTTGAAAGTGACAATGATATTGGTGATCCGGATGAGCCGAATAATGAATTTCCGGTTGGCTGTATCCATAGAATTGCTATGTCAGATTTATCCGGAGTTTTAACAAATTCTACTTGATATTTATTGTCATTTAATGCATAAATGTTTGGCGCATCGGATGCAGGTCCTCTGGCATTTCTCTGAAGAGACTCAAAATATACTTTTAATCCGGGCTTTAGTGGTAATGCATTATTATTGTTCCTTAAAAGTACTATTGATTTACGCATTGCAACGGCAGCTCTCTCCCTGAATTTATCATTATTGACAATTTTTTCTGCGGCATCTTCATCCACATACGGATTCTCAAACAATCCGAGTTCAAATTTTTCTTTAAGAAGACGGAGAACAGAATTGTCAATATAACTGATGTCGACCATTCCGCTATCGATCACGTTGATCAGCATAGCAGGATCGGATTCACCCGAGAAGATATTCACACCTGCTTCAATTGCCTTTTTATAGCGCTCCTGCTTCGTGAGTTTTTCAACTCCCCATGGCATACCTGTCAGAGGTCCGGTATCGGAGTTAATGATTCCTTTAAAACCCATCTGGTTTCTGAGAAGGTCAGTAATTACCCCTTTGTTGAAGGCATATCCAACCTCCTCATATTCGGTTCCGGAAGGAAGTGAATAGTATGGCATAATAGCTGAGGTACCGGCATCAATAGCCGCCTGAAATGAAATCAGGTTATTCCTGAACATTCCACCAGGGTAAACTTCTTTTTTACCCCAGTCAAAGTGAGAATCCTGGCCCTTATAGCCTGATCCTCCGCCAGGAAAGTGTTTTGTTGTAAGAGCGACAGATGTCGGATTTAACTTTTCTCCCTGGAAACCCAGAACAACTTCTCTCATCATTTGGGCGACCCAATCAGCATTTTCTCCGAAAGTTCCGTTTACTCTCGACCAGCGTGGCTCTGTTGCAAGGTCGGCCATATACATATAACCCTTTCTAAGGCCGACAGCAGTCCATTCCTGTCTGGCAATATTGGCAAATTCCCCTGTCAGTGACAGATCGCGCATTGCCGACAAGCCGAGTTCCCCGGGCCAGGAAGAAAAGATTGTTGTTCCTACGCTGGTACCGAGGGATGCGTTGGTAGTGATGTTGTTACGGGGATTTGAAGCAATTATTGCAGGAATACCAAGTGGTTCGCTCTCGCAAAGGGACTGAAGTTTATTGGCCCATTCAGCAGTAATCCTTGCACTCTCATTTGACCGGAGAATAAAATGACGGTTATGAAACTCTTTCACCACTTTGACTGTTCCGGCCGAACTATTCATATTTGCTATGCGTTCACCGTTTGCTCCGGCAGCGCCTTCCCGTGGTCGTTCCTGTGCACCCTGCCTGTTCCTGTTCTGCCCGAAACCACCACCTCCTGGAAATTCTGAACGACCTGCACCATCATCAAGATCACTTGCCGCAAGTTTATTCTCTGAAGCCTCTGCTCTTCGGGTTCCGATCATATTTGCAGAGTTGATCAGCATAAAGCCGGCCTTCTCGTTCAAAGACATTTTGGAAAGCAGGTCCTTGCTTCTTTCTTCAGGGGTCAGTCTCCAATCCTCATACTTGTCAAGCTTACCGTTTTTGTTAAGGTCTTTGAACTTCAGCCCCTTTTTTTCAATAATTGCAACTGACCTTGTTCCAAGTACAGGTTGAGGTTCCTTCTCTTTACCGGCAGTACATGAGACCACCAGTGCCAAAATGAGGCAGATGACAGAAATTGCATAAATTTTTTTCATGATCAGGGTAGATTTTATTTATGGACAAAATCTTAAGTAGATTTATTCCAATTCTGACTGCAATGTATTAAATATTATGCCCGGTTACACCAGGGTTAGAGAACGAGGAATTACAAAATTGCAATTTTTAATGTTAATGTGGTTGATTTTGATCAATAGTTATCTGAACTTTGAAGATGAATTCGTGTTATATTATGTTGATTTCGGGTGTAACGGGTGTAATATAGTGTCAAAATCTGTTACTGAAAGATCATGAAACTTAAAGGCTTAATTTTATTTCTGTTATTAACTGCCGCGGCTGTCATACCTTCTAATGGACAAATAAAAAGTAAGTTCATAATTACCGGTTATGTGACTGACCTGTATCATTACCCTGTCGCTGGTGCCATAATAGCCATAATCGGAACCAGTAATAATGAAACCAGGGTTGTTACCGACGCAAAGGGATTTTATAAAGTCAGGATCACCGCTCCAACTGATGCATCGAAAATCATTGTTATTTCTTCTACACATGGGATACTTGCGGAAGTTATCAATGGGAGGACCAGAATAAATTTTACTTTTCCGAGTGCAGCTCCGTATAAGAATAAATCAGAGAGTCATGCCGAAGATCTTGCAGATAAGGAAGAAATTAATGTTGGTTATGGTAAAATGGAAAAATCAAAAATTACAACGCCCATAAGCAAATTAAACACGATGGACAGTAAATATTCATCATACAGCTCAATTTATGATATGTTACATGGTACAATTCCCGGAGTTCAGGTGAATCAGGATAATATACTGATCAGGGGAATTACATCAATCATGCAAAGCAATGAGCCTCTGTATATTGTTGATGGTGTACCTGTCAGGTCAATAGCAGATATCCCTCCCCAGTTTGTGAAATCAATAGAGGTCCTTAAAGGGCCCGCCGCTGCTATTTATGGATCAAGAGGAGCAAATGGTGTTATCCTGATTGATATGCTTGATGCCGAAGATGCGGATAACGGAATTTTAGTTGCTTCCGGAACAGTTCCAATAGTCTCCACTCAGCCTGCCACAAATGTTCAGGGGAAAGAGGCTACTTTAAATGGTTTGGTTAATGCCAATGATCTTTCAGCTTTTGTTACATTTGAATACGGAACTACATCTGGTTATGGAAATAAAATAACAGCTGTTCAAAACCCTGTTACAGGGAAAACTGCTTCCAGGGTCAGCGCCGTTGTTTCAGACCTCAAATCCGGTTTAACATACCACTATAGAGTTGTCGCCACAAACTCCATAGGAATAATGGTTGGTATTGATATGCCATTTACCACATCAGGTGAAGTACCTTCAGTGGAAACCGGTTCAGCAACCAACACTACACCAGGAACCGCAAAACTGAATGGTACTGTCAATGCACATTTTTTGCAAACTGTTGTAACATTTGAATATGGCACAACAACAGATTATGGCAATACAATAACAGCATCTCAAAGTCCTGTGAGTGGAAATAAGCCCGTAATGGCAAGTGCAGATATCAGGGGACTTAAATCCGGTACGACTTATCATTACAGGATCGTTGTGTCAAATGAGAACGGGACAATCCCTGGTGATGATGCAACTTTTAAAGCAGAATATGTAATAGGTGAGCAATTAAATGGTGGTTATATATTCTATATTGACGAAACAGGAGAACATGGCCTGGTATGTGCAGTTTCGGATCAAAGTCAGGTTGCATTATGGGGCAACTGTACTCCTCCGGGAGCGGCAGGCAGGGAAATAGGGACAGGTAATAAAAATACATCAGATATAGTAAACGGTTGTCCGTCCGTTGAAACCGCGGCCAGTTTATGCTATAACCTGGAAATGAATGGATATAGTGACTGGTTTTTACCGTCAATCAATGAATTGTTTCTCATGTATAAAAATTTGCATGAAAAAGGTTGGGGCGATTTTAAGGATTCCTTCTATTGGAGTTCTACCCAGGATAAGTATGGTGCATGGGTAGTGAGTTTTTATTACGGCAACAAGAGCAACCAAAACAGGAATGAAAATGCAATAAAAACCCGGGCAATCCGTGCTTTCTAAACCATAAAGTCACTACTCTTAATTGATCTCATATTTTTACCCCTGTAATCTTATCTTTTTTAGTATATTCGTTGTCAATATATACGAAATATCCTTGAATAATCTAATTAATACAAAATTGAATTATGAAAACTGAGAAAAGACGCACGTTCATTAAGAAATCAGTGATGGCAACAGCAGGTATGGCCATTGGAGCTCCTGCATACATCAGGGGATTTCAGCAGGTAAAACCATCTGACAGGATCAATGTCGGAGTGATCGGAATACATGATCGCGGAGGATTATATGGAGGATCTGGTCATACAGCCAACTATACAAAAATAAAGGAGACACAGGTGGCGGCTATCTGCGACTGCGTTGATTATCTTATGCCACAGGCAATCAAGGATATAGAAGATCTTGGCGGACCAAAACCATCAACATACACTGATTACCGCAAGATGCTTGAGAACAAGGATCTTGATGTCATTTCAATTGCTACTCCGGGTTACTGGCATGGGCTTATGACCATAAATGCATGTCAGGCTGGCAAGGACGTATATGTTGAGAAACCTGTATCATATAACGTCGATGAAGGAAGGAAAATGGTTCAGGCTGCCAGGAAATACAACAGGATAGTTCAGGCTGGTACTCAGAGAAGGGCCAACAGACTTACAATGAAAGCTATCCAGATGTTACGCGACGGAGTAATAGGTGATATTTACATGGGACGTGGCACTGTATACCGCTCACGGCCCAGTATCGGAAGAAAACCTGATGGTCCGGCTCCGCAGGGGGTAAACTGGGATCTCTTCAGGGGGCCAGCTCCGATGATACCATTCAATGAAAATCACTTCCTTTATAACTGGCACTGGTTTTGGGATACCAGTACGGGTGAATTTGGTAATAATGGCATACATGCGATGGACATAATCCGCCAGGGAATGAGTATCAAGGAACATCCGTCTAAAATAGCATGCTGTGGAGGATTCTATGCATATGCAAAAGAATCAGACCAGAATGTTCCAAATTTCCAGGTTGCAACATTTGAATATCCGAACGGATCCGTAATGGAGCTCGAGGTGAGAAGTTTGCCAACGCCAAATGAACCATGGGGCAATCTCTGGCTGGGAACAAAAGGGTATGCAACGATGCAGAATGGATTTCAGGTTTTCCAGAGCGGAAATGAACGTGCAGCAGTTGACGGTCAGGTCGGAACGGCGGCATTCAGTACGGGCAGGCAGCAGGATAGAACTACAAAGCCTTCGATAACGGTTACAGCAGCTGATCTGGAACCCGATCCGATATGGGAAGCAGCAGCAAATGCAAAAATTGATTATCATTTCCAGAATTTTGTTGACTGTGTGAAAAGCCGCAATTATAAAAACCTGATTGCAGATATTGAAGAAGGACATATATCAACTGCGATGATGCATATGGGCAACACGGCATACCGTACCGGAAGGAAACTGATATTCGACGGCAAAACTGAACAGTATGTAAATGATAATGAAGCAAATTCTTATCTCTCACGTCCTGATGGCGGGAGAAAACCGTTCAACGTTCCAAAAGTAGTTTGATCTTTATCAAGCACTGGATTAATTCCTAACTGCCAACAATATTTGTGAGCCATTTATACTTTTAATTGTATAAGTGGCTTTTGTTTTTGTCAGAATCTTGCATCACCTGGAATGGTACAGGTCGATCTCATGGAAACATGGGGGAAGCAATCCGAATAAAACCAATGATTACATCCCCGGATGAACCGGCGCCGGATAATGCACATCTTCCGCAGCAGATGGTAGTTGATTATGTTCGTGTCTATAGACTAAAATGAGTTGATAGCGGGAATTTGTTACATAAAAAGAGAAAAGTATTGTCCATAATGCGAATATTATACCTGTGCTAACCCTATGCTCTTTGTCAGTTCAATCACTTTTTAGCTACAGCGATGGGTTGAGTTAAAAAACTAAATTGCTGCACTATGAGATTATTAAATTCTTCTCTTCTCCGTATCAGATTTTAATTCCAATAACAAGAATATCATCTATTTGCTCAGTTTCTCCTTTCCACTCATCAAGTTTTTGTTCCAGAATTTCCTTTTGAAAACTCATTTGCAAATTCCTGTTTTCACTTAAAATTCTTTTCAAATTTTCTGACTTAAATTTTTTTCTGTTTGCTCCACCAATCTGATCTACAAATCCATCAGAGAACAAATATATTTTATCTCCATGTTTATAATTAATTTCTATGCTGGAAAAAGGCTCGGATATCCCTTCATAGATTCCGATAGGCATTCTGTCACCCTTGAATTCTGACAGCTCTCCGTTCCTCATAAAGTAAAGTGGACGAAACCCGCCGGAGAATTGTAACGTTTGATCATTCTTGTTGATCATGCACAAAGCAAGGTCAATTCCATCCCTTGTATTGTCTTTGATTCCTGTCTGATGTAATGAATCTATCAGATGCCTTCTGAGATTATTCAAAATCTCGCTTGTATCAAATCTTCCTGATTTATTAATAATCTCATTTAACAATGATATTCCGAGAACACTCATGAAAGCCCCGGGTACACCGTGTCCCGTGCAATCAGCTGCAGCAATAATAATGTGATTTTCAACTTCTGAAAACCAGTAAAAATCACCACTAACTATATTAAGCGGACGATATAAGATGAAATGATCATCGAAGTTTCTCGAAAGCACTTCATGGGAAGGAAGGAGAGCGGTCTGAATCTTTTTAGCATACAGAATACTTGATGTCAGATCATTCTTTTGAATTTCTATTTCACTCTTTTGTTGCACCAGAATTCTATTTTGATCACTTATCTCTATTGTCCTTTCTCTTACCTTTTCTTCCAATTCCCGGTTAACCTTTTTTTGTAATTCAGAATTTTCTTTTAACTGAGCAATTAATTTTTTTTGAACTTCAAGTTTACTTACTTCAATCAATTTATACCGGTAACTTATTCCGAAAGTGAAGATCAATAATTCAATTACTGTAGCTATTTTTTGTATTATTAACATGTTATCATTCAAAGTAAATAGGTACAGAGAGATACCAATAAAAGTTCCGGCAAGAAGAAATAATGATCCGGTGGCAGTAATGACGGCGAGTTTATCTTTTGTGCGAAACAGATTAATTGCAAGCACACCGATGCAAAGAATAACAAATAGTATGGCCGTATCCTGAATATAATAACTCAGAATAATTCTCCCGCTAAAAGGTATAAATAAAGCTATTGCTGATATTTCAATCACGAGGAGAAAGGGAAGTACCTTAAGAAAACGATCCCATTTTGGCAGAATCCTGGAGGTACTTGCGAAATGCCTCACAAATCCTATGTAGAAAATAGATCCTAGACTTGCCGGTATATCCGTGTATGGAAAGATATCACGTGGAAAATTCGGGAACAATCTGTAAATTGTTGCCATACAACCAAAATACCAGATTGAAATAAACAAGATATAAGCCGAATACAGGAGATAAAGTCTATCGTTATGCAGAAGAAAAAGCAACCATCCATATATGATCATCAGCCATAGCAGTCCATGAATAAACCCATCAATGATATTTTGTTTATTATTTTTTCTGATTTCATCAGTTATGGAAACGAGCCTCAGGTTGAAATTGGGATTCTCGTCATATTTGTTTTTAATTCTTAATAAAATCTCTGAATTGCCTGGATATGTTAGTTTAAGACAATTTGAGAAAGGAATTATCTCCTGATTAAATTTATGAGAAACATACATTCCTGTAACCTGATGTAAAATTGCCGAATCAGTGACCTCGTATAAATCCACTCTGTGATTTGCTCGTGGAATAAGTAGGCCAATATTCGACTTCTCTTTTGTATTCAGCCTTAATTTTATCCAATAAACATTATTTGAAACTGGCACTTTTGTAAATTCTTTGAACGGTCTGAACTGGTTATTAAATGTGCCTTTTAAAATATCATTCACATCAATATTGACATTATTCTCTTCAAGTAAACAGGCAGAGTCATTAAGGCTATTATTTAATCTGTCAATTTCATTGTTCTTTAAAAATTGACAAAATGCAGAAGAGAAACCAGATAAAATAAAGAATATGAATAAAAACCTGTTCACCTGAAACCGATTAATGTTGAATAAATTTATTATATCCATTAATAAAAGTCAACAAAAAATGAACAGCGCCTCTGAACCTTGCAAAATCAACATTAATTTCGAGACTTGGCATGGTTAGAAATTTTTTATAAATTTAGTAAAGTGCTGAATAATAAGCAAAAATGTTTGTTATGTCTGTTGATTATGACGAGAAAATATCTTATAACCTAAATATGTTCAACCCACTCCGGGGTTGTGTTATTTATCAGTTCTCAGTACCACGGGCGTAACCGTGGCTATTGGAATTAAATGCCTCCGGCATTGATTGGCGGTGTAGCCTTTCAGAAACCAGATCATGTAGCATACATCCAGACTGTCTTTAGAAGATGCTCCGGCAACTGATCCAACTGCGGAATTTAAGCCTTCATATTCATATTTCAGGGTATATACTTTATTGATGTCAGACTGTCCGGATAACCAGGAGGTTAATAAAGTCAACCCAATTACAGGTATCAGTTTACTTAGTGTAATACTCATTTTATATTTATTATGGCTGCTTATTTTACTATGATTTTACGGCTGCCTGTAACGAGTCGCCAAACTTATCATAAGATTGTCACTTTTAAGCAAGAGTTAATAGATTTATTGAATGAGCATTCTGTTGATTATGACGAGAAATATCTTATAACCTAAATATGTTCAACCCACTCCGGGGTTGTGTTATTTATCAGTTCTCAGTACCACGGGCGTGACCGTGGCTATTGGAATTAAATGCCTCCGGCATTGATTAGCGGAGTAGCATAGTTATTATTTAATTATCACCACCCGGTCATTTACTTTTTCAAATTTTGAAAAAACCAGATAATCATGACTCTCGCTCTGTTTTCAGCACCCCGAACCTGCCGGCAGGAAGGGGGACAAAAGTTGCAACCAGCTGTTAAGTTTATTTGACTTGATCCCTATTTAGGGTCCAACTTGAGAATCACTTATTTTACTGATTTTAAATGCAATATCCTGACTATAATGTTCCAGGACGGGAACCGTCAGAATAAGTTCTCCGTTCGCTGAAGAGACCTTTTCCGATTTTACGATATTACCGGTCCATGCATCGTACCATGTTGCAATATAATACCCTTTATCAGGTTTAATAAGGATTAATCTTGTATTATCAATCTTATCGTTCTTAAAAGACCTTGTCCATCCGAATCCTTTTTCACCACAGTCCATCACATAAATATCAGCGTTTAAAGCTTTTGCCTGTAGCGGTTTATATGGAAGGTTAGCAAAATCGATATCGGATACAAATACTGACAAATGACTGAGCTGTTCCCAGTCCTGGTCATTCATAATTGAAGCGGTCCACCACACCGGTGTTACAGCAAGCCCGTTTGCAAGTGATGCCCATATCTGATTATGATAAGAGATATGATATTCTTTTGATTCGGGTTTGTAGTAAGTAAGGTCAGCTCCGGCCTCTCCAAAAATCGCAGGTTTTTCGAAATTGTCCCAGAAACGCTTACTCGCCCATGCGAAATTATACATATCACTTCTCAGACTGTCGTCGGGATACCTGGGCATCCATCCCTGGGCAGGATAAAGGTGTATGTTCGGAATTTCGGTTAACCTGTAAAGCGAATCGCGGTATTGTTTGAAACCGCCGCTGAATGAGGCAGTTAGAGGGTGTTTATAGGGGTCGTTCTCCGAAAAATACCTTGCACATTTTTCAACCCAGGCATAAGCCTCATTATGATGACCTTTTGCCCATCCGTCTGTGCCATCCATTTCATTGATCAGCTCCCATATTCCCCAGCTTCTGCTATGGGAAAACCGTGCTATCATATAGCGGTATTTCATCTTCTGGTATCCCCAGGCAACGGAATCACCATAAACATTTTCAGCATTAGTGATCTGTTTATAGGGATTCAGTTTCCATTGTGCTGCCCATACGGTTTCAGAGAACAGGTCGTGCGGCCAGATTGCATACATCAGTTTGATATTATTTTTTTCCAGAATCGAAAGCAATGAATCGATTTGTCCGAGTTTTTCCTGGTTATACCGGCCAAGCTTTTCTTCTATAATACCGGCACTGTTTACAAAACCGCCGTAATTAATATCCCAGATTGCAAAAAAATTAGCTTTATTTTCGACAAATGTCCTGAAAACCTTCTCATTGTTTCCCCATGGCGAATAAGCGCCTACTCCATAATATGAGGTCCCGTCATCATATGCGAAATAATGGGGGTTTTTGACTGATGGTTTTATCCATCCATGATGTTCAGATTCAACAGCCATGAAGGCAGAACTCCGGGACTCACCTTTTTCTGATCCATCTTTTATGTATACCTGGTATTTATACTCCCCTGTTTCACCCGGTGAAAAACGGATCTTCCATTGATTTGCCCCTTTGTAATTATCGAAAAAACCATTGATCTTTATTGTTTGTCCCGAGGGTGAATTAAACAAAGCATAGAGGTCTATGTCGGCCGGATCGTAGGGATTATCAAACCTGACATTTTTCAGATCAAGAACCAGTTCAAATTTTTCATATTTCCTGACCTGCTCAGAATTTATACCGATTATACCTACTTCAATATTGGTACCCTGACGGTATGTCTTGTTTTTTTCAGAACAGCCCGGTCCCGTTGAAATAATTATCCACACACCGAGAAAAACCGGAATAAGGTTTCCGGCCACTTTCCCGGATTTTATTTTTTTTGTACAGGACATAATTTTTTTATTAAAACGGATAAAATGTAGTCATTCAGAGTTTAAGTCTGAAATTTATCTTTTCGGGAAGCACAGGCAATCTGACGCCCTATTATTTCCCGGGCAGACTTATTTTTAATTTATATGTAAATGTAAAAAAAATTGGAGGCAAAAAAAATGTGCGATATGGCTGAAACCTGACATTAATACCCTGATTCATCACTTAACAAATTTCGTCTTGACATGAGAGTTCTCAGCCGTTTATTGAGTATCATCCATCCGGACAACTTCATAGTGACAGAACAACTCCTGCCCATCTGCCAGGATTTATGCTCTCCGACGCCTAACGGATAAAAAAAAATTATTACCTTCAGGGGATAAATTTTTAATTCGATAATACCTATGAGCTTTGTTCCCATTTCCCTGGACAAATATGTAAAACTCCATCTCAAAAGTAATCCTGCTGAAAACGAGAAAGACTTAAGGATTCGACTTAATAGTGCCCTTGATGCTTTTAAAAAAGGTAAAAAATGTCATTGCGGTAACGACATTTGGGTGATCGGATCAGCTACTGTCGGACTTAGCTGTTTTACTTGTATCACCGGAGAAAGTTATCCTACTGATGAATATGAAATTGATTCAGACTAAGCTTGTATTCAATAACTAAAAGATATTAACCATGAAAACAAAGTTGATCAATCGAATCTGGTTCATTATCTTTCCGCTATTACTGATATCATGTGAGAAAGATGAACCGGAAGTTCAGAGTCCTGAGCCTGAGGGAGGCTTTCTTTCGTTTTCAACAAATGGACAGACAATACTGTCTACTGCCATAAAAATTAATCAGAAGCAGGTGAAGCTTGAGGTTGAGTCTGATGTGGATATTACAAAGTTGGTACCACGGTTTGAGGTTCCCTCGGGTATTACTGTTTATTTAAATGGGGAAGAGCAGGTTTCAGGGAGTTCGGCTACCGATTTCTCCCGGACTGTTACTTACGAGCTAAAAGATATAAATAATCAGAAAGATGAGTGGAATGTAACGGCAGTTCCGGTAAGTAAAAGGATTGTTATTGATGCCTCGCACGATGGTGGCGTATGGTGGTTCCCACAATCAGAGCAGACAGGTTTTAATCCCGACGAGTATCATCAGGGTAAGATATTTGCCGATCTGCTTCGTCAGAAAGGATTCAAAGTGGATGAACTGGGCAGGGGAGAAGAGCTAAAAGAGGAACATTTTATGGGATATTTTATAGTCATCAGAGTTAATGGATTCCAAACGTATACTGCAAATGAACTTGATGTCTATTCCAAACTTGTCAAAAGAGGTATGAACCTGGTCTTTTTCACTGATCACAAAAAGTACGATCCAAAAGATGAACTGGGTGATCTCCTGGGCTTGGAATTCACAGGCATGGCAGGAGGAAAGATAAGTAAATTTGCCAGTCACATTATTACCGAAAATCTCATCAGTCTCGATTATTTTGCCGGCTCCGTTCTTATCAACGCAGATCAGAATCCAGATATTCAGATACTTGGATGGTTAGGTGAAAATGATTATGCCGATATGAATTTTAACGGAATCAAGGATGAAGGCGAACCTGTGGCACCTCCGGTAATGGGAATTCTCAACTATCCGAAAAGCAAAATATTCTTCATCGGCGATGCAAATGGCCTTCAGATCATGCCTCAGCCATTTATAAACAACCTTATAAACTGGATGAAAGAATAATCTGTTTAGAAAGAATTCCTATAGATTATCCATCCCATTGTAGCCTCCAGGACACCAATTACAAAAAACAGTGGTTGCATAAAACTGCCAAGTCCAATCCAGTGCACCTGAATTACTATCCAAAGGACCAGGATTAAGCCGAGTGAAAGCCCTGAAAGTCCGGCCAGAGTGTTCTTTCTGAATGAAAGTATTGCACCGGCGACATTTCCAAATCCATGCACAATCAACAAAAAGAGTCCGGGAATAAGGAAACTTTTCAAAGGGGAGTTTCCAAGCATCCCAACAGAATTACCCATTCTTGCTCCTGACGTATCGGACAGGAAGCCCAATCCGGCAGGGATTGCTCCAAGAGCTATAAATGCCTGAATACAACCTAAGATGATAAAGTACTTTTTCATTGATTTTTTTAAGGTTGGTCTCCGAAACTTCCAGGGACAGGTGCGTTTCTCAAACCGGATCAACTCCTGGGGAAGATTTTCACCAGTTCGATTCCTTCACCTGTACCAAGGTTCTTTGAATACTGCTTGTCTGCCGGATTATTCCAGTGCTCATGAACACCCAGGCTTTTTGGAATCGGAATACCATCGTTATTTGGAGTATAGTTGATCCCCGCAGGCCAGTTTCCCGAATCGGCTGTCTGGTGCAGATAATCATCGACCCCAGGCTCAAGAATATGCGGAACAGTATGTTCGGGTAATGAGAACTCAGTTCTCAGAATATCAAAAGCTACCGATTCTATAGCGACCGGATCGAGCGACAGGAACAGGGACGAACTCCAGTGATTATTAAAGGGAGGCATTAAGAATTTAACAGGAAGCCCGTTCCAATCTGAACCTGACCAGAGAGCGTCGAGGATGAAGAAAAGGTTCTTGTCACCGGTAAACTTGTTTCCCATAAGATCGACCAGTACCCTATAGTTTCCATATCCCTGACTGTTTCTATTTTTCAGTCCGGCGTGGAGGTGAGAGGCATCGCGCCTTGTTTGTGTCCCAAAATGATTTTTAGCGCACAGGGAGATCCCGGCAATACCATGTCCCTTCATCGCTGCCAGGTTTATAAGATATTCGGCATCTTCAAGTACGGTATAGATCTTATCCGATCCTGCCTCGCTCATAATGGATTTTTTATCTGAATAAAATATCAGGTCTTTTTTGGATTCACTTGTGTGAATCCTTCCATGTGTGGCGCCAAAACTTGATAGATAATTCACCCGTGGATATTCGGCATAGTATTTAATGTATTCATCCTGATAAATATTTCTCATAGCATCTCCCACATAAATACATTCCTGGGGTACACCTGCAACATGAACAAGTTGTCTGAGCACTGAAATAACAATCTGGGGTGATGTTTCGCAAGCCAGAGTTAAAGGGTTATCGTCCAGTCTCCTGTAATCAGGACTCATTCCTCCGGATGCAGAGGTCCTGTTCAGCTTAATATATATTTTTTCACCTTCAAGGTAAGGGACGTTTCCTTTGGCACGCTTCTGATTATGATATCTGAATATGGAATCCCAGGCTTCAGCTTGCTTTTCCTTACCGGCCATTGAACATATGCCGGCTTTGAGCATAAGATCTACTATTTCCTGGTTTGTATTTTTATCCATAAACCAGGCATTATACTCTACCGAAGGGGCATCTTTTGATGTGGGTTTATTTATGCAATCGGGATTTGTGGATGCCGGATTCCATACCCAGCTTACCCTTCCTGGCAGGATGCCCTGTGCCTTACCCAGTGGTCGGTTGGGGAGGTAGAGGTTATCCAACGGTCTCCCATTTCCGGGATAATAATTCCCCGGCAGATTGATTTCCTCAGGATATCCCTGTCTTTTTCCCTGGGCTTTGATGACAGACAGGAAAAAGCTCAGATTAATCGGTGCAAGTACCATACTTTTCAGCACTTTACGTCTGCTTATTTTTTTTGCTTCATGTCTTTCGGCAGAACAGGGAACAGATTTCTTTATAGTCATTTTACAGAAATTTAAATCCTTTTTGAGAGGTTGAAAATTAATAAAAATTTTTTTACGAGCGGGATGACATACGGACTATTAAAAAACAGGTTACTGCAAAAACTGACTATATTTGTTAGAGTATATTCTTTAAGAGAAAAATTAGTAGTTCAGATCTAAATGCAATGAGCAGAGGATTTGTCAAGGAAGACGATCAGGAAGAAATTCCGATAGTCCCGGAGGGCATATTTACCGGAGGGTGTAACAAACTTTGTTACCCGGACCGGAATGGATCAGCTATTAGCTGAAAAAGAGATGCTGATCCATGAAAAAGACAACCTGAGCAGCACCAGCGAAAATGAGAAACGAATTTCCCTGAACTATATTAATGCAAAATTACAGTTGCTGAACAACAGAATTGCCGAAGCCAAAGTTGTTGATCTGAATGAGCAACCTCAAAACGAAATAAGGTTCGGTGCATTGGTGACCCTCAAAACTGGAGTGTCTGGTAACATGCAGATTTTTCGGATAGTTGGTGTTGATGAAGCAGACATTGCCAAAGGTAAGATCTCATTTATTTCACCTTTAGCCAAAGCATTGATAAATAAAAAAGTCGGAGACAAGATTACTTTAAAGCGGGACAGGGAAGATATTGTTTTTGAAATAATGGATATAGCCTACCGATGATCCTGATCGCACTCTCGCTCTCACTCTCACTCTGTTTTAGCGCCCCGAACCTGCCTGTTGCCTGCCAGCCTGCAGGCAGGGCACTTCGCAAAAAATTTTCTCTGCGTACTTTACTTCCTTTGCGGTTTATGAAGTTAGTTAAACCAGTATGATAGCTTAATGACTAATCCCCGATTCTTATTCACGAAATTTTCCGTGTAGGAATTCCCTGTATACACAATAAATAGATCCGACACCGGTGCAAAACGCCACTGTAAGCGGATATTCATATTCAGGTTATCGACCTGGTTGTTGTACTGGACGAATGTAGTGAGGAATATTTTATCCGTGAAGGTTATATCCAGTGCGGGTCCCACAAGGATCAACTTCGCACTGTTGTAAGGCTCGGGTAATAAGATATTGTTATAGCTCGCTGTCATTCCGATGCTGCCATATGGCTGTACCCGGTAGTTAATCAGTCCGCTGATGTTCCAGCGGTTTCCGTTATAGTAACCTCCGATGCTTGCATTCAGGGTGTAGTTGAATAATTTTCGGGCATCTGAAGTAAATCCCGCCCGGACACTTTTCCAGTTAAACTGCTCACCTGCGACAAATTTCTCTCCCTCGGTATTGGTAGGATCAAAAGCACTGCTGAGCTTAACGAATTGTTCTTCAATGCTGACGGACAGCTGGCTTTTATTCTGCCATCCGATACTATATGAAAGCTGTGTTTCCCGGTCAGTAAGATTGAATTCCGGATCGAAGATCGCATTGAAGCTGGCACCGGGACCATGACTGATGATCCTTTTTGACCCTGATGGATAAAACAGGTAGCTGACAGACGGTGTGAGCTCATAGAAACCTGTTCTTCTTATATAACCAGCTTCGGCAATGTAATCAGATCCTATCCACGACTGATCGATACCGGCTTTCAGATACTGAGAGGAATAACTGATATTTCCGGAAACAGCTGCAGCATCCATGCCCGCTCCCGGATAAAATGACTGATGATAGAATACTTTACCCTGCCACTGGTTATCTGCGCTTGCGTAATTATATTCCAGTCCTGCCACCCTGTTGTAACGGTACCCGGTGAACGCAGAATCATCAAACGATTCAGTGATATTTTTATTGACAAGAAACCCTACAATACTGGAACGGCTGAAGATCTCACGCTGCAGAACAGCGACCGCGTAATTACCTGAACGGCTTTCGCCTTTTGATCCTGTTTGCATATCCATCATCCCGATCCTCCATTTATTGCCAATCCTTCCGGTCAATCTTCCGCCGAAATTTACAGGGACATTAAGTCCGATACGCCTTGAAAAGAAAGGACGTGCCTGACTGTTCCCGAGATCGGCAAACAGGTCACTGTTCTCAAGAAAAAACTGTCGTCTTTCAGGATAAAACAATTCAAAGCGATCGAGATTAGTCTGCTGCCTGTCTTCCTCAACCTGGGAGTAATCAGGATTGACTGTCAGGTCGAGGTTCATGGATGTTGACAATATCATTTTAGTATCAAAACCTGCGTTCCATTTCCATTTTGCAGATTCGCCTGCTTCTGTATTTTTTATGACTGTAGAAGTGGCGTAAGGGATGATGGATAACCGTAATCCAGCTTTATCAAGGGGCTTATCCCACATCAGAGATCCTGCGTGTGGCAGAGAGTTGTGAGGAAATTGACGCGGAACAGGAGCCCATGCTGATTTTTCGTTCGTTTTAAGATCTAGCCGACCAAAGTTGACTCCCCATTCTTTCTCTCCCCCGAGATAACGGAGACTGCGGAAAGGGATGGCCATCTCAGCCACCCAGCGATCGTTGTAGCTCTTCACTGCGGATTTCCATTTGATATCCCAGGTAAAGCTCGACTGGTTTCCGTTGTTTATCACTCCGTCACACTGGGCGCCCGCTGCAGAGACGCCGAAGGCAAATCCATTCGTCTGGTTATTATAGGTATCTATATGTATCCTGAAGTTATCATTTTTGCCAAACTCAAAATCCCTGCGCAGGGATTCCACGGGTCTTTTTCCGGGTAAGGGATCATAGCAGACAGCTCCGACATATATATTTGATTTATCGTAGGTGATTACAACTGTAGTTTTTGCAATTGCAAAACCTGTATCCACCGGCGTCACACGTATAAAATTTTCAGCTACCTCTGAGACCTGCCAGGATTTTTCATCAAGCACTCCGTCAATCTTCATTGCCTCGCTGGTTCGTGATATGTTAATACGGTATTTATCACGGTTCACAGCCTTCTCCTGGGAATAAAGCAATATTACTCCGGAGAGAAATAGGATTAAGAGAAGGAATCGTTTAGAGCTGAGCATCTTTTCGTTTGAGGTTTCAAAAGTAGGAAAAAGGATTCAACCATTTTGCGTCCTCTGTGGTCTTCGCCGAAAAATTTGTTTTGAAGACAAATAAGAAGGAGGGGGAGAAAGGGAGAGGGGGAGAGAGGGAGATGAAAAAGTGATTTTGGTAGTCAATTTGTAGTGGTTAATATATGGTCAAGGCCTCCGGCTCTTCTTGTTCCATTCTTATTCCTTGACTTTTTCTCCTTGAATTCTTAGTGTCAGATAAAACCAATCGAGCAGACGAGGGAACAAGTTATTTAACGACCCAAGCAGGAAGTTTGAAGGAGGCACTATAACAATAGCCCTATTTCTTTTGATTCCTTTTACAATAGCTTTCGCTACTTTAAACGGAGAAATCTTCGGAGATATCCAGGGTACCCTTATGTTTTCAATCATTGGTGTATCAACACGAGCTGGATATATTGAAGTTATTTTTATTCCTTCCCCTCTAAGCTCCTGACGCAATACATCCCCCAATCCATCCAATGCTGATTTCGCCGCTACATAAGGAGAATCACCTATTATACCTTTCTTGGCATCAAGACTGTTAACAATTACAATATGACCTTTCCCCTGATGTTTCATTTCAGGAAGAACACTTTTTATAGCATGTAGTACACCGAAAAAATTTATTTTAAAAGATTCCCGAAACGATTCAACATTTATTTCATGACTTACATCCTGGAAATAAACACCTGCATTGGCTATTAATATATCTATGTTACCCCATTTTAAAATTGAAGCCATTACCATTTTTTGAGTGTCTTCCAATGAACTGACATCTGCTTTGATCACAAAAGCTTGTCCCCCCCTCAACTCAATTTCTTGTTTCAAAAACTCCAATTTTTCTTCATTCCTTGAAGATAGAATCACTTTTGCCTTTAGTTCTGCAAAAATCAGAGCTGTAGCCCGACCAATACCACTTGATGCTCCTGTAATTAAGATTACTTTGTCCTGAAAAAAATATAGATCTCTCATTTATTTTACCTTAAATCAGTATTCTTTTTGACCATTTGATCGGTAATTTTTGGAGCTATTAAATGCAACCATAATCCTAACTTGCCTTGTAGGGTCATTACAACTTGACGTTTCCGTTTTGCAACAGCATTAACGATTATGCGTGAGCAAGTCTCAACTGACATAGCTCCTTTTTCATGGATTGAAGTTTCGTTTGTAAGCCTTCCATCCGCTTTAATGGCTCTGCTGCTAATTCCAGTACTAACCCATCCTGGGTAAATTAGAGTTACGCTGACACCGCTATCAGCTAATTCTATTCTAAGTGATGAGAAAAATTCAGACATTGCGTGCTTACTTGCACCATAACCATCTGCTGTTGCAGACGGAAATTTGCCGCGAAGACTGGATATCCCGACCAAACGTCCATGGGTTTCTTTTAAATAGGACAATGCATAATGCGTGCAATATACGCTGCCGAAAAAGTTCACCCGAATGACCTGTTCAAATATAGTTAGATCATTTAATGCGTCAAATCTGGAGGCTATACCAATACCCGCATTATTGATCAAGGTATCAATTCTTCCATATTCCGCAACAGTCTGCTCAATCAGGTTTTGACATTGAGATTTCTCGGTAACATCTGTTGGTACAATGATAACCTTACCACCTCGCTGATGACATTGTTTTGAAACTTCCTCCAGATGCTCAATATTACGTGCCGCTAATGCGAGCCATGCACCTTGTTCAGCAAGTCGTAGCGCTAAGTGCATCCCAATCCCGGATGATGCACCAGTTATGATAATAACATTTTCTAAAAAGGTCTGCTTGTTCATTTAATCAATCTCCTCTGATTTGCTTAACCATTGGATAGACTCCTAATTTGCATCCGAGTGCAAAATAGACCTTTAACATAATTTCAATAAAGTCACCAACTAAGGTACTAATTTATACATTATAAGTCAAATAGTAAAATCCGTCCTGAAGCTTAGAACATCCGGCGCGGCCAACGCTATTGAGCTTTTATTTTTATCTTTAACTGTTGGATTTTGATTAGGCTTCAGTTATCGGCTGAAAGGAATGCTAATATCATGCCATCAGTAATGCTGACCCGGGATATGACATTTAATACCAGAACAGACGTGAGAAAAATAACACTAAAAACACTTATCCGATTTGCTTTGCTGATATTAACCGGCATGTCGTTGTTATGTTCAACCGGCTATGCACAAAGCGACTCGGCGAATAATAAAAACCGCCCCAAAATCGTAAATATTGTCAACTTCATACGCTTGCTGGAGCCGAGGGATCGGAGAGTAACGGAAGATGTGTTGTATCAAACTGTAGTTAAACAGATTGAACTCATGAAGCAGTACAAATTGGGCGGTACGTTTTTGCTACAGTACGATGCACTGATTGACCCGCGTTATCAGCAACTACTAAAAAGACTGCCACGTGACTCTTTTGAAATTGGTGCCTGGTGGGAAATTCCGCAGCCCCTGGTAGAAAAAGCCGGATTGAAATGGCGTGGGCGATATCCCTGGGACTGGCGGGCAAACATTGGCTTTGCTACAGGATATACTCCCGGCGAACGTGAAAAGCTGGCTGATGTTTACATGAACGATTTTAAAAACATATTCGGCTATTATCCAAAATCCGTAGCCTCCTGGTTTATTGATGCTCATACACTCAACTATCTGTATAAAAAGTATCATATAGTGGCTTCGGCAAATTGCAAGGACCAGTATGGCACAGATGGCTATACCCTCTGGGGCGGTTACTGGAACCAGGCTTACTACCCGAGCAAACTCAACTCCTATATGCCTGCCCAGCATGCTGCAAACCAAATTCCGGTACCCATTTTCAGGATGCTGGGGAGCGACCCCATTCGCCAATATGACAACGGGCTGAGTACAAACGGCCAGGGCGTTGTTACGCTCGAACCCGTTTACAAAAAGGCCGGCGGTGACTCCACCTGGGTAAACTGGTATTTTAAAGAATTTGTAAATGGCGAAAGCATGGAATTTGGCTATGTCCAGGCCGGGCAGGAGAATTCTTTTACATGGAATGCCATGAAAAAAGGTTTGGAGTTACAAATGCCCTTAATTGCCAGCTTACGAGATCAGCATAAAATACAGGTTGAAACACTGGCAGAATCAGGAAACTGGTTTAGGCAAAATTATAAAGTAACTCCGGCAACATCAGTTACGGTAAATAATGATATCCGCGCGAGCAACCTGAAAACCGTTTGGTTCAACAGTAGGTTTTATCGCATTAATTTATTGTGGGAAAACAGTACGCTGAGGATAAGGGATATTCATTTATTTAATGAGAAATTTCCGTCGGTTTATGAGAAGGAGCCAACTACCTCAAACGAATGTAAGTTCTTTACACTGCCTTTCGTCGATGGGTTCCTATGGAGTGCTGCACAGCAGCTGGCCGGCCTGAAGTTCAAAGTTATGGTAAATGGAAAAGAAACTGCTTTAGAGGGAGGTGACCCGGTGATAACCAGTGCCCGCAAAGGATTTTTGCACATAACATGGCCTTTAAAATCGATCGAGGGAATATTCCTTATTGACATGAATGAACACGAAATTAAGATGGCACTGAAAAGCGATAAAGCTGCAGACTGGTTTTTGGATCTGGCTACAGCCGATAAGAAAGAGTTGCCTTTCAGAAACATTAACCGCAGTAAAATTGATTGTAATTTCGAGGGTTTTAACTATGCTATAAGGGCTACAAGAGGCGCGTTTGTATCATCGGATGCCGGGCCCGGTTTTAAAATCTACCCGGAAAACAATCAGGTTATCCTGAATTTATCTCAGGAAATGTAAGCATTTTTGTTTATCAACAGGATTACTCTAATCAACGTCATTTTGTCTCTCACTTGTTGATCGAGAGCGTTCGTCCGACTAACTCGCTCTCATCTGGATCCTGAAAGCACACTGATTTTAAACAATTATTATGGCAAGTATGTATTAATAAGGTATGAAGCCAATGGTAACAGCGGAACAATATCTTAAATTGAATGAATAGTATTCAATCATTATTAAAAAAAGCCTTAAAGGTCATTTTGTGGATTGCTGTATGCATTCTGCTTTTACTTATTATAATTATTTCCCTGATACAGCTGCCTTCAATCCAAAACAAAATTATTCATTCAGCCACTTCTCTCGTCAGCAATAAAACTCATACACGTGCTGAGATAAAAAAACTGAGCATTTCTTTTCCGAAATCAGTCGTCATTGAAGGTCTCTATATCGAAGATCTGAGCAAGGACACCTTACTCTCAGCCGGCAAAGTGAAAATAAATATTGCACTCCTGAATCTATTAAAGCATCACATTAATATAAATTCTTTTACACTGGAAAAAGTGACCATCAGTTTAAGCACTACAAAGACTGATTCGCTTTTCAACTACAATTTTCTGCTGACAGCTTTTAGTGGTAGTTCAACAGAAACGAAACCTTCTTCAGCATCGAAATGGAAATTCGATTTAGATAATGCCACACTGAAAAACATCCATATTCATTACGATGATGAATATGGAGGAATGTTTGCAGCAGCAGATCTCGGGAGTCTGGATTTGAAAATGGATGAATTGAATCCTGAAAAATCGATTTATGGTATCGATGAATTATCGATTGAAAAGTTTAATGCAACAGTGATGGAGAAAAAACCGGCAAAATCAAACGGGGGACAGTCAGCCGGTCTGCCTGTTATAAGAGCAAATAAAATAAAACTTGATAATTCAAATTTGTCTTTCTCGGATTCAATAAACAGGCTTTCAATTAATGCATCTGTGAAACATTTTGAGTTAAACGGCGGATCAATCGACTTGCAAAACAAAATTGCAACGCTCGATGAACTGGACCTTTCCAAAAGTGAAATTCAATACTATACAGGTGAAAAAATATTGACTCCTGGTTCGGCAATTGCAAGACCGATACCATCAGAAGAGAGTAATTGGAAAGTGGATGTGAAGAGTATAAGCCTGGATGACAATATACTTTCATATCAGTCGGGACCCATGCCGGTGAAAAGAAATGTTTTTAATGCAAATTATCTGATATTTAGTCATTTAACACTTCACGTTTCTGACATCTTTTATTCAATCGACAGCTCCGGGTTTTCAGTGAAAAAATTCAGTGCAACGGATCAGAATAATTTCTCCATAACGAAATTTGAAGCCGATTTCAGTATGGATCAGCATTCCGCTACCGTAAAAAAACTGAAAGCGGAGACTGTCAATTCGTCTGTTGAAGCAGAGTTTGATCTGAAATACTCTTCACTTAAAGCATTAAAGGATTCAATTCCTTTTATTGCGTTGAACTTGAATATGCAAAAAGTGAATATCAAAAATTCTGATATTACATACTTTGATCAGACACTTGCAAAACAGCCGTTCTTTAGGAAAACAGACAACATTACATCTCTCTCAGGAATAATAAGAGGTCCGGTTAATGATCTGAAAGGAGAAAATATCATTATTAAAACAGGAACCGGTACTATATTAAAATCTGATTTTAATATTTCAGGATTACCGCTGGTAAACAGTGCTCATTTTAATTTTCCGAATCTCATAATAAACTCGGACCGCCAGGACATTGAAATGATGGCGGGTGCTTCAATTCCCAAAAACATCAGGATACCCGAAAATCTTAGTTTAAATGTGTCGTTCAACGGGCAGATCAGAGCTTTCGAATCAACTGTAAGCTTAGTCTGTCGTTATGGTAATGTCAGGCTTTTTGCAGCCATCGGCAAAAATGAAAACTTCAAAGCCAGAGTGAATATCGGTTTTGACCTTGGTGCCTTGCTGGGAGATAATTCAATGTTTGGTCCTGTGACTTTGAATGCCGAAGCAAACGGTCGTGGGTTAAATATGGATTCGGTCGAAGCAGAAATCAGCGCCGAACTATCAGAGACATACCTGAATAAGTATGTTTATCACAATCTTTCGATGGATGGCAAAATAAGTGGGAAGGAATTTAAAGGAAAAATAAGTCTGGATGATCAAAATGCTGTATTTGATTTTGATGGTCTTGTGAACCTGAATCCAAAAAATGAAAATTACGCATTTAAATTATCTGTTAATGGAGCCAATCTTCAAAAACTTAATATCACGCACGATGATATCAGAATCAGTCTGAATGCATTCGCCGATTTAAAGGGAAGTGAACTGAACGGGAAAGCCGGTATAAAAAATATTATCATTGCGAAGGGAGAGAAGAAATATGTGCTCGATTCCTTAATGTTTGCATCCATTAACAATGAGAATAAAAGCGAATTAAGCCTTACAAGTGCAATAGTTGGCATAAAATATTCGGGTAATATTTCTCCCACTGGGATATCGGGTGAGCTTAAATCTTTCTTCAACAATTATTTCCCGTTACCGCAAAAAATTGAAATAAAAAAGAATAACGGCCCGGTGAAGTTTAATTTCGAGATAATACTTCATAATCATCCCATTCTTTCTCAGTTACTGTTCCCACAGCTAAAAGAATTCGAACCCGGATCTATTACAGGAAGTTTTGACAGTGAAAAAAACGATCTTAAACTAAATGCCACTGTAAAAAAAATAATTTACGGAAATTATGAAATCAGGGACCTTAATATTGATGTTAATTCGAATCGCGGCTCATTGAATTATAAAATCTCAAATGCCATGCTTTCAAGTTCTCAGATCAAATTGGATAACCTTTCATTTGATGGAAAATTCTCTGATAATACAATCTTTGCGAATTTATCATCAACTACCGATAATAAAGACCGGAAAATTGTGATCAGTTCAAAGATTACAAAAGATAATGCAAATTACAAACTTGTCGTAGACGGAAATAATTTTTATCTAATGAATAATAAGTGGAACGTTGCACCGGATAGTTATTTTGAATTCGGAAAAGAAGGAATATTAATTCATAATTTCTTTATCAACAATAGTGTCAGTCAGATCGATATAGCCTCTGCGCATGATAAGTTCAATGACGATTTGAACATAGGTATCAGAAATTTCGATCTGAATGATATTTCCCGTGTCATTGAAAAAGATACCAATATGATAAAGGGTAAGGTTGAAGGCAATGTTTTACTCAAAAAAGTGAACAACAAATACGGATTGATCGCCGATGCAAAAATAAGTGATGTAATATTTCACAGCATTCCGGTCGGAACTTTAACAGTTAAAGCTGATAATTCAACTGCAGGGAAATTTGATATTGAAGCTAATTTATCAGGTGCTGATAACAATCTGAACTCAAAGGGCTACTACATCCCCGAAGGGGGCAACAATTCGCTGAACATTAAAACTGAAGTTCAATCTCTGTCAATGAAAACCCTTGAAGCTTTTTCAATGGGTCAGATCAGGGAAGCAACCGGAACCATTTCCGGAAATCTGTTAATTAATGGATCAGCCGGTGAACCAGCGATTACCGGGGAACTCCACTTTAATGATGTCTCTGTTAAACCTTCCTTCCTGAATAATAAGCTGGAATTAAAACATGAAACCATCCGGCTTAAAAGCGACGGAATCTATTTTGATTCCTTCACACTGCTTGATGTCAATAAGCATTCTGCTGTAATAGATGGTTCAATTCATATGAAAGAGTTCAAAGACTTCAAATTTGCCTTAAATATAAGTACTACCGATTTTCTATTATTTAATTCAACAGTGAAGGATAATAAACTATTCTATGGTAAGATGGTGATCAACAGCAAAATTGATATAATAGGTCCGAAAACACTCCCGGTCATCAACGGCAGATTAAACATTAGAGATGAATCTAAATTTACATTTGTGGTACCTGAGAGCAGACTCACAACCGATAAAGGAGAAGATGTAGTTGCATTTGCTGATTCTAAGCTCAGTCCAATATTATCAGGGGATACGGGTAAAATTGAAAAGAAATCAAACTTCACCGGATTTGATATTTCGACTATAATTGAGATAGACAAGCAGGCTGAACTCAGGTTGCTGATGGATCCTTCTTCCTCCGATTCCCTGGTAGTGAAAGGCGGGGCAGAATTAAGCCTTGTAATTGACCGGAGCGGAAAGATGAGCCTTACAGGTTCATACAACCTGGATGAAGGCAGCTATATGGTCTCGCTGGAGTTCGTGAAAAGGAAATTTGATATTATGTCAGGAAGTTCGATAACCTGGAATGGAGATCCTCTTGATGCGGAGATTTCTATTAATACAAAATATATTGTCAGGGCTTCTCCCTATGATCTTATGGCCCGGCAGTTGTCAGGAATGGGAGATGCAGAACAAGGCAGCTATAAACAACCATATCCTTTCTGGGTGCTTCTAAATCTCCACGGGGAGATATTACATCCTGAAATCAGATTCGAAATTCAACTGCCTCCGGAGAATAAAGGTATTCTGGGAGGTTCGGTGAATCAAAAACTATTGATGTTACAGGAAGATGAATCCGAACTAAACAAACAGGTTTTTGCTTTGCTGGTTTTGGGACGGTTTGTCCAGGAAAACCCTTTACAAACGGAATCCGGAAGAACATCCTCACTGGTTCGTTCAACAGTCGGTAATTTCTTATCTGCACAATTAAATAAGTTTAGCTCTCAGGCTTTGCCTGGTGTGGAATTAAATTTTGATATTCAGTCATATAACGAATATGAAACAGGGCAGGCAAAAGGAAGAACACAGGTCGAAGTTGGTGTCAAAAAACAGCTTTTCAATGAAAAGTTATCAGTTCAGGTTGGTGGTAGTGTTGATCTGGAAGGAGAAAAGGCAAGGCAGAATTCTAAAAGCAATATAGCCGGGGACGTAAATATAGAATATAAATTGACAGAAGACGGGCGTCTAAGGATGAAAGCTTTCAGACACAATCAATACGAAGGAGCTATTGAAGGTCAATTGGTTGAAACCGGCGCAGGGATTGTATATGCACGGGATTTCAACAGGTGGAAAGAATTTTTTAAGCCACTGCGAAGAAGAATGATCCGTTGAATAAATGGAGACCTATGAGAAGATCTGCGCCATATCATTATCTGTTTCTACCATGTTTTATCCTTGCTTCCTGCACCGGTACAAAACATCTGCCGACGAATGAAAAGCTTTATACAGGTGCGAAAATAGAACTTGAATCAGCCGATAAAGTTAATAAGAGGAAAATCAGAGCAGTTGCCGCAAAAGCCCTGAGGCCCACACCGAATAAAAAGATACTCTGGATGCGACCGAAACTATGGCTCTACATCACCGCTGGCGAAAATCCACACACAAAATTAAGAAAATGGCTAAGAAAAAAAGGTGAACCTCCGGTATTGCTCAGCAGTGCTAAACCGGGAGCCACAACCGGAGTTATTGATGCCAGGTTATTCAATATTGGCATATTCAGATGCTATTCTGAATCAAAAATTGCAGAAAAAAAGCATACTGCCAAAGTAATTTACACCAGTCATATACATAAACCTTTTACTGTAAAAGATCTGAATTATTCTATTCCGGATGATAGCATAAACCAAATAGTTCAGAAAGAGAAAAAAAAATCACTTGTCAGACCCGGTGAGGATTATAACCTTGATCTCTTAAAAGCTGAAAGGACAAGAATAGATATATTATTAAAGAACAACGGTTATTTCTATTTCAATCCCGATTATCTGCTCTTTAAAGCTGATACTTCAAACGTTTACAGTACAGTATCATTAAAATTGACTTTGAAAGACAGTATTCCGCAGAAAGCTTTAACTGTAAGCCGCTTAAACAATATATTTATTGACCAGAATTATTCATTAAATGGAGAAGTTGAAGGAGGAACAAAAGACACAACAGGATACCAGAATAGTATATTTCCGGGTAAGGAATCCGAAATGAATATCAGACCAGGGGTAATTCTGCGATCGGTCTACCTGAAGAAGAATGAAATCTATTCAAGACAAAATCACAACATCACACTCAACCGTCTCATGTCCATGGGAAATTTCAAATTTGTCCAGGTGAAATTTTCTGAGACTGATTCAACTCATCCCGGATATCTTGATGTCAGGATCCTAATGACTCCTGTACCAGAACATAATGTAAGGACCGAATTCGATCTGGTGACAAAATCCAATAATTATACCGGTCCGCGAATGAATGTAAGCTTGCTGAACAGAAATACTTTTAACGGCGCTGAACTATTGGACATAAATATGGCAGGATCGTTTGAATTACAACTGAGCGGCAAAGACCGGAATTTATATTCCTATTCACTGAATCCGCAAGTTGGATTGACTATTCCGCGCTTTATAGCTCCATTCAGAATTAAAAGCTCAACAAGTTTATATATTCCAAAAACAACATTTTCACTTTCTTTTAACTATCTGAAAAGAGTCCACTATTTTGATATGCGTACTTTCAATTTCATTTATGGTTTTAAATGGAAAGGAAATATCGAAAATGAACATGAATTAAATCCTGTGAATGTAGCTTATACTTCACTTGTTAACCAGTCTGCGGCATTTTTAGATCTTCTGGCATCAAACCCTTTTCTGAAAAAAAGTTATGAAGAACAATTTATCGCAGGCTGTAATTATTCATTCACATATAATGAACAGGTTGTAAAGATGAAGAAGATGCAGTTTTTCTTTCAGGGTACTGCAGAGTCTGCCGGAAATGCATTTTCATTGTCAAAAATAGCAGGCGGAGAAAAACTATCAAACGAAAATCCATCCAGGGTATTTGGTTCCATATATTCCCAATATATAAAATTCAGTGGTGATTTACGTGCTTATTATAATATCAGTGATAAAGATAAAATTGCTATGAGAGCGTTTGCCGGTGTTGGCAGGCCATATGGCAACTCATCCGTTTTACCTTATACCAGGCAATTTTTCAGTGGAGGCCCGAATAGCCTCCGTGCTTTTCAGATTAATTCGGTGGGTCCGGGGACAACTTTCCAGAATAACGAAAACAGAGGTTTCCTTAATCTGGGTGGTGAAATTAAAGTTGAATTGAATGCAGAGTATCGCTTAAATATTTATCGTTTTCTTAATGGTGCATTATTTATCGATGCAGGAAATGTGTGGCTGCAAAAATCGAATCCAGCAAATACGGGAAGTCCGTTTATGTTTTCAACATTTATCAATGAGATGGCAGCAGGCACAGGCATTGGTTTAAGAATTGATGTTTCCTTCTTTATATTACGGTTGGATGTTGCCACACCAGTAAGAAAACCCTGGCTGGAAAAAAACCAAAGGTGGGTTGTCAACCAGATAAACTTCGCGAGTCCTTCATGGAGAAAGGATAACCTGATCTTCAATATTGCCCTGGGCTATCCTTTTTGAAGTGGATTTTATCTTTTGAATAGTAGCTCTCACTCTTGCTTACCTTCCCGCTATTCTTCTGTACCCGGAGAAAAGCTGCATCCAGTTTGGAAGCAGGATTGATTTGGCAAGCGGACCAGAAACTGAGTGAGAGTGCTCGCTCTCGCTCACAATCTCACTCTTTTTTTACAGGTGATTTAAGAACAACGATTAACGGCTTTTGTTAATAATTTTTCTATTCAGTAAACATTGGAGTCTGATAACAGATAGGAATAATGTCTATTTTTAAAAAAAATTATTCTAAAGACCTTTTAGTATGGAATATAATATAATCTCAATCATGTGCGATTCCCCTGCCGAAGCGGGGCGGGCTATCTGACCTTTAAAATTAAATTATATACAGATGAATAGTATTGATTTTTAACTGAATAAGAAATGGCGCAACAATATTTAGATCATTCAAAAGCAATTTTAACTTCTAATCGTTCAAATTTTAAAGGAGGAAGCAAAGGTTCCGGGATTATCTCTTTATTTGGGTATCAAAACGAATATGATCTTAGAGAAGGGTATCCATTATTGACTACCAAAAAGATGGCTACAAGATCTATGTTTCATGAAACAATATGGTTCTTAAGAGGGGATACAAATATTAAATACCTTGAAGACAATAACGCCCCTATATGGCGACCTGATGCTTTTCAGGGCAATCTTCCCGGGATGCAAAAAGAAGGAATTTTTCCTGAAGGTATTGTAAAGTATTCTCCCGATTGGGACAAAGCAATGGAAGAATATGGTCAGAGAATAAAAGAAGATCCTGAGTTTGCAGAAAGATGGGGCGATGCCGGACCAATTTATGGGAAACAATGGAGAAGATGGGAATATTTTGATCATGACAAAGGGAGCTTTGTTGAAATAGATCAGCTGGGAAAATTGATAAATGGTCTGAGAAAGAAACCAACCGGGAAAAAACACATTGTTGATTCATGGAATCCCGGAGACACTCCAAAAATGTCTTTACCTCCATGTCATGTTTTATATCAGGCAACTGCTAATGAAGAAGGCGAGTTAGAATTGCAGCTTTACCAGAGAAGTTGTGATCAGTTTCTGGGTGTTCCTTTTAATATAGCCAGTTATGCTGCTCTTACCCAGGTAATTGCTCAGGAAGCAGAGATGGTTCCAAAAACATTTATCCATACTTTTGGAGATTCACATTTTTATGCTGGTATTGGGAAGAGAACTCAATGGCACAGAGATAATTTCAAGGAACTGCAAAAAAGAATAAGAAATGTTTCTGCAAGAGAAGAATATTTGGAAGTTGTTGATTGGATTAATAAAAATGCTCCCGGTGACGGCAATGAAGAAAAATATGATCATGTAACTGCAATTCTTGAACAAATGTCAAGAGAACCCAAACCTTTACCTAAATTACACATTACAAAAAAACCTTTTGATCAACTGACTATTGATGATTTTGTTGTAGAAGATTATAATCCTCATCCTCCAATCAGAAGGAGTATGGCTGTTTAACCATTAGTCTTGCGGTCTTGCGGTCGTGCGGTCCATGACAGCTAGACATGCAAGACTGCAAGACTACTTCGCCTTTACGCCATTTAGGATGTAACAACTTTTTATAAACAATGAATAATATGGAGGAGTTAGTATTTGCTTTTCCAACAGATGAGTTTTGGAAATTAATGACCTATAAAAAAAAAGGTTTAATAAAGGAAAATAGTGAAGTATTAAAAAGGATTGTTCAAAATGGCCTGTTTCTTAGAAGAAGTGAATTAGAAGAAGACCCTTCCTTTAAACAAATTATTCCGTATGCAATTATCTCTAATAAAGAATCATTTTATTTATTTAAGAGGACATCCGGTCAGACAGAAAAAAGATTACACAATAAATTCTCTTTAGGAGTAGGAGGTCATATGAACCCTAACGACTCTATGGAATCAAAAGAACAATATTTAATTGATGAATTAAAAAGAGAATTATATGAAGAAGTCAAATTATTAAATGGATGTTTGATAGAGGATATTGAATTTATTGGCTTTATAAATGATGATACAATTTCGGTTGGCAGCGTTCATATTGGACTTTTGTATAACATCCATGTATCAAATAAAGAGGTATATATTAATGAAACGGATAAAATGACAGCAGATTGGATAGATAAATCCAATTTAGCTGAATTTTATGAAGGAATGGAAACATGGACTAAAATAGCATTTGATTTCTATATTAAATGAAAGAATACCCCGGCCCTCGTAATTATGGTGTATTCGCTCTCGCTGACGTTCTCACTCTTATTTGGATTATGTTGAATCCCTTACCATCCAGGCTTTCTCGATTGCGGCCCCGCTTGTACGACTTATAGGAACATTTTGCCACCCGTATCATAACCGCCGGTTACATAAACCATTCCATCCTCAAATAACGGAGTGGTACATTTAATAAGATCCCATCGCCTGAGGTTCGGATCACTCGATTGTTCATGTGCCACTTTCCACAGGATCTCTCCATTTGAGGCATCAACTCCGAAAATATGCCCCAGCGATACTCCAATAACCATTTTCTTACCTCCGTAATTAATAAGAATTGATGAGGTGTAACCTGGCTTATCGTTCAGACTGACAGATCTCCAGATCACATTTCCGGTTGTTTTATTAAGAGCTATCATCGCTGTCTCAGGTCCGCCAGGCGAAAAATAGATCTTTTCACCATCTATCAGGGGCGATTCGGCAATACCCCAGGTCCCGAAGGTCCCTTTATTAAGCTCGCTGGCTTTATATGACCATATCACCTTCCCGTTTGTCCCGTCAATGCAGGCAAGATCTCCATTTCCGCTGCAGGTGTAAACCCTGTTGCCTTCAACAGTGGGAGCAGCCCTGCTTTCAGGATTGGACCCTGCCCAGGCTCGACCCATCACGGTTTTCCACATGATTTTGCCATCCATGCTCAGTGCATAGAGCATGTCATCAGTGCCGGAAAGCCCGGTAATATAAATTGTATTGGCTCCGAACGAAGGCGTTGAGTAACCTTTGCCGAGTTCAAGATTGGACCAGAGAAGGTTTGGACCAGTTGCCGGCCATGACTTCAATAGTCCTGTTTCCGCTGATACACCTGTTCGCTTTTCCGGGCGCCAGTCATTGATTTTTTGTGCCCTGGTAATAACCGGGAGAATTAATAAAAGAATTAGTGATAATGTTGCTGTTTTCATACTTAGTGAAATTTTTAATAAAATCGTCCGGAGTTATTTAGCAACCCTGACACACAATAATCTGGTCTGATCCCTGATAAGAAGTTTCCCATCTGCAAGCGCTATCGGCCCCCAGTTCTGAGCCACTCCACCCATTCTTGAAGAGGTCGTCTGATCATTTTCTGAATTTCCGCCTGTTTTGAGCACTTCTGCAGTCGCAAGAGGTTTGAACCCTGATGGTGATGGTTCTATCACATACAAACTATTTCTGCCGTCAGTGGCAAGAATCACTCCGTCGGCAAGAATCATGCTGCCTTTATCGAATAGAGGAGCGCGGAGAGTTTTCCACATGACCTTGCCATCCATGTCCATGCAAACAAGTCCGTCTCGCCTGCTGTTGGTTGTGAATTGAGCATAGAAATATCCATTGTACATTATAGGTGGTTTTGTGTGATCTCCAAATTCGTTATGTTTAAAAAGCTCTGTAACGCCATAATTGCCATCAGCCTTTTTTTCAACTTTTATCATAACAGTGCCGTGTTCATACCCACCCACAACAAGCACTTTATTGTTGCCGGCATCAAGCGCACCAGGTACCGAAATATGGCATAACCAATCCTTGTACTCCCACAATATTTTTCCGGTAAGGGGTTCAATTCCGACAATTCTGCCCGGAGTTTGTGGTAACTCCCGATGCCCAATGGGATTAGTCGATGAAATGACGATTGCAATTTGATCCTGACCGTCAATTTTTACAACAGAAGGGCTTGCGTATGATTCATTGCCAAGATTTTGTGTTTTCCAGACTATATTACCGTTAAGCTTGTTATATGCAACCACACCTGCTTCAGGAGCCTGCGATGCTACGATGATCAAATCTCCATAGATCAGAGGACACTGGGTAATTGCCCATATTGGAAGTTTAGTGCCGCCAAAATCCGTCCAGATGTTCTTATTCCATACTGGTTTATGCGTTTTGATGTTTATACAATAAAGGTCGCCATTGTGACCGCATGACCAGACATAATTACCTTCCGCAACCGGAACACTCCGTGAGCCGGGAAACATAACAGACCCCGGGGCATCGTAGCTGAATTTCCATAATTCTTTTCCATTATTGAAGTCAAAACACCTCATTATATCACCTGTCTTATCATCTCTGTCGAGTAAATAGACTTTTCCGTCTTTGATTATCGGTCCACCATATCCGGGTCCAACGTTTACTGTCCACAGGACCTGGGGTCCGCTCGCCGGCCAGGTGCGAAAGATACCTTTCTGAGGAGATGTACTGTTCCTGTTTGGTCCCAGGTATTGAGGCCAGTCCTGTGCGATGATATTCGACAAACAGGCAATTGAAACAATTGCGGTAAAGAGCAGTTTAATTCTTTTCATATTTTACATGGTTTCATGGATATTTTAACAAAAATAAAATTTACAGGATAAGATTAAGTTTAAAATTCTTTAAATAGAAAAAACATGGATTTAAAACGAAAAGAGTTGATAATTCTTTAACATTTTGCTAAATCTGTTACCTAAAGCAAAGTTTTGTAATTTCCCGTTCCCGGGCAGAATTTTTATTAAAAGTATAACTCAGCCCGACATTCCAAAGAAAATCATATTCTGACGGGATATTTGATTTCAATGGTTTATTTATCAAGCCTGATATTGATAGCGGGAAATTCTTTTTACTGACTAAAAAGGAGGCGTTTAAAAACATGCCTTCATCATCATCCATTGTCAGGTGGTATATCTCGGGAGTAATCCTTGCAACAACATTCTTAGTGACAGGAATATTTGTAACGGGTCTGAGCGAAACCATGATAGTGTTCCTGGTTATAAACTTTTCAATACCCCGGTTATAAAAAAAATACATTCCAATACCAAGATATCTGTTCACCTGGTAGCTGGGTGCGATTGCGCCTACCAGATACCGTGTTGTCCGAATAATCTCCTGAGAAACTCCCAAAGATGTATAAGAATTAATGGACTTGTAAGAAAGGGAGTAATTTGTATGTAAAGTCACTTTAAACTTATTTCCGATCGATCCGTAATATCTCCACCAAAAAACCATAGCCCATGGTTTTCCATCAAGAGAAAAACGAAATTGTGGTTCGAAGGTCAGTTTTCTTCCCAGTTTCATATCAAATACAGCCGCAGGTTTCCCTAAAGTCAAATTCGGAATTGTGGAGATACCCTTACTTTGAATTGTGACAGCACCTGTAAAATTATTTACTTTGGTTATCGTACTGTCATTTTCCTGGGCAGTTACAATTTGAGGAAAGCATATAGATAACAGCAGAATTAGCATTTTAATGCCAGCACTGTATTTTCGAACGGTCATAATAGTATCTGGATAATGAAATCAGGTTATTTAATCACTTAAATACCATTTGGTTGTAGCTTATCCCCCATGTTCACTGCCTTTTCAATCACATCCAGTCTCGCTTTCCTTGGATCAGGTTTACCCACTGGTTTACCATCGGATTGTATATCGAGTATCTCGTTCTTTTTGGGACTGTAAACAGGCCATTCCGGCAGACCATTACCATTAGGATTGCCAGTCCTGGCGAAGTTAACCCAATAGCCGTTCATCATCCTGGCGACCTCTTTGTCCTCGGGCGCCACGGTTGCTCCATCTGGAGCTCTAAGATTGTCGAACGCAAAAGAAATATCGGTTCCGTGTCCGGGGCCAAACGGCATCCTCTGCTTCATGGAAGCAGGTACGTAAGAGAATAGAAAAATGTAAGCCGGATCACCAACGGCGGCAAAAGAACTTGCAGTGAACCGTGCAGGCTCAGCCCATACCTTGTCCGTGTTAAACCTTGTTTGTATCTCAGCGAATTCTTTTTTACCGTCAGGATCATAGGCAGCTTTTGCCTCATCTTTCAGTTCCCCGAACAGTGAAAACAGTTCTTCCTTTGAACTACTGGCATTAACAAAGGGTCCACCTATTTCCGCACTATTATTCCCGATGATGAGCGGAACGCGTGCCTGCCTGCCTGCCTTATATGCACTCTCAGAAGTCTCTACAACAAATTTACCGTCGAGAATCGGGCCTGAATAGATACGCGGGCCTCCTTGTCCATCATTTTCCTGTCCTCCGTCCACAATCTCTTCAACTTTCAGCGCACGTAGTTTGGCCAGTGCGGCCGCATCTGTGCCCTCGATCCCATGTTTACGGGCAAAGTTTATTCCGATCGTTTCCGCTGAAACAGGGTAATATGGATCTGCATTTTCTTTACTGATCGGCCTGCCGGTCAAAACGCCATCCCGGCCACCGCCAGAATGACTGATTGCCTTTTGGAAAAGACCTTGCGCGGCTGGTATGGTAAGGAGTGAATGTATCGAAACGCCACCTGCAGAGAAACCGAAAATGGTAACATTTTCAGGATCGCCCCCGAATGCTGCAATGTTTTGCTGTACCCACCTGAGGGCCGCTATCTGGTCCATAAATGCGTAACTACCCTTCGGTTCTTCCGGATGCTCCCTGCTCAGTGCAGGGAACGCAAAATGGCCAAGTCGCCCCAGACGATAGTTGATGGTAATCAGGATGACTCCCTGTCTGGCAAACTGATCTCCGGAAGTGTTACCGCTACCGCCCACGAAGGCGCCTCCGTGGATCCAAACCATAACTGGCAGTTTTGCTCCCTGCTTAATACCGGCAGGCCGCCAGATATTGAGAAACAGGCAATCTTCCGATGAGCCATCCGCAATTCCGGTGGAACCGCGGGGCCATCCTGCCTGTGCACAATTTGCTCCGAATTCGCGAGCTTCACGTACTCCTTCCCATGCGGTTACTGGTTGGGGCGGCCGCCAGCGAAATTCACCAATCGGCGGAGCAGCATAGGGAATCCCTTTAAATATCTCAGTATCTTCTTCTTTTACACCACGAACGATTCCGCAAAGCGTCTTGACCGTAGGATCAGATGCTTGCTGTGCATGTAAAAGAGTTGCACAAAAAAGTAAAAATAATCCAAATGTCGTTTTTTTCATGATCATCTCTTTATTAAATCATCTTCTTAATCCAAAGCTTTTTCCTTTAACCATCCTGACAGGAGATCGGCTATTTCAATATTGTTTAAATCTGAAAACGGGAAGTGTGTATTACCTTTAATTCCTATTTCAGGCAGATGCACCACTGTTACGTCTCCTCCATGCCGGTTGACAGCATCCCTCCATAATCTTGCCATTTCGAGACGGGCACGCCATCCATCCTGACCTGGATTCGGATTTGGCTTGTCCGGTATGTTATCACCGTAATAAATCACAATTGGAATTTTTGTCAGTTTTATAAAATCAGCCATAGGAACAGCAACGGCTTCAAGCCTGCCACCTGTACTCTCAACCGAAGGAGGAACTTCGCCTTCCGGGAACACAAATCCACTTCCGGGTTCATATGAAGCTATGGCTTTGACGTTCTCATTTTTAATCGCAGTAAGCCATCCCATTCCTCCGGAATGTGAATGAGTTACGAGAATTGCAGGACCAATTTTATCGAAAAGCGCCGATACTGCATTTGTATTGACATTGATATCGATCGGCCCGATTATTGGGTGTCATCTGGCGCGAAAGTACTGGTTCAGCGTAGCTGAATCGCGTGCAAACTGAACACCTTCAAAATAGTCTTGGCCATATACCTGACCGAAAAGTGCCAAACCATCCCTGTTCATCAGGTGTTGGTGTAATTGTGCCAGCTATGGTACTGCGGCCTGCATCACCTCTTCTTGGCTGGTCAATAAGGTAAACAGGGAAACGCCTGCGCAGGAAAATATTCTGAAATCCTTCCCTGCCGTCAGGTGTGGTTTCCCAGGTTTTTGAAAACTGTCCTATTCCATGCCACATAACCAACGGGTATTTTCGGGCTTCTGCAGGAATTTGATAAAAGACATAGGCATGATCACCATGAAAGGTTTGTCCTGCTGGGGTCGGATTGTACGGATCAAAAGTTCCGGAATTCGTAATCACTGTTCCACCCACTGCAAAGCTGCCTTGTTTCTCAATCAGAATGGGCTCTTGTTTTTTCGTATTCTGAGCAGAAGCAGTAAAAGCGACAGGTAAAACAAAGAATATGAAGATCATATTTAGGACCAACTCGTTATAAATCTTTTTAAATAGAAGATTTGATTTTGTTGTATTCATACTACATTAAATTTTCCTAATATCACTTCCTTCGATAAATAATTATATATCAAGCTTTCTGCTTCCCATCCACTTAATAATTTCCGGATCCCTATGGTCAAAAAAACTACTGGTTTTCATGTCGAGAGTCGCGATAGCTTCCATATCTTCAGTGCTCAGTTCAAAATCGAAAATGTTGAAATTTTCCTGTATTCTTTCCTTTTTAACTGATTTTGGGATTACAACTACACTTCTTTGGGTGAGCCAGCGAAGTACTATCTGAGCAATACTCTTTTTGAACTTTGATGCAATACCAAGCAGCAATTCATTCTGAAAAAGATTATTACGGCCTTCGGCAAATGGTCCCCATGATTCAATCTGAACATTATTCTCCTTTAAAAACTTCTGGGTTTCTATTTGCTGATTGAAAGGATGAGTTTCAACCTGGTTTACAGCAGGAACAATTTCGTTAAAAGTTATAATATCCATGATACGGTCTGGTTGAAAGTTACTTACACCGATTGCCTTAACCTTTCCATTTTTGTACAACTCCTCCATAGCTCTCCATGAACCATGAACATCGCCAAAAGGCTGATGAATCAGGTATAGATCCAGGTAGTCTGTTTGAAGTTTGTTCAAGGATCTTTCAAATGCCTTCTTCGTTTTTTCATAGCCGGCATCCTGTACCCATAGCTTGGTGGTAATAAACAAATCTTCCCTGACCACATCACTTTTCTTAATTGCATTTCCGACTGCTGACTCATTCATGTAAGATGCTGCAGTATCAATTAATCTATATCCGGTTTCTATAGCATCGAGAACGGCCTTTTCACATTCATCAGGATCGGGTACCTGAAATACTCCGAAACCCAATATGGGCATTTCAGCACCATTATTTAATGTAACATTTTGCATTCTAAATTTTATTTACCTCCATGCAGCAAGAATCTTACATTACAAAGTTCCGGCTAATTTCAGGCATTGACTTATACGGATTACTGTTTTTTGTATCGGAATTACTGATAATGCATTCCGATGAGCATCTTAAAGATAAATATGCTATAACTTTGATCCAAATTAAAGTAACAAGGCAATGGATGATATAATGAAACTTGAAAACATATCTCAATATAATATAATGAGAGGGGTCGAAACACTTCATCCTTTAGTAAGCGTTTACGATTTTTCAAAAATGAAACTCATCCCTGAGACCAAAGTAAATTTCGGCTTCTATTGTATTTTTCTGAAAGAAGCGAAATGCGGTGATTTAAAATACGGATGTAACTACTACGACTATCAGGAAGGTACTCTCGTTTTTATTGCACCGGGACAGGTTGTTGGTATAGGAAGCAAACCTGATAGCAAAAAGCCTAAAGGATGGGCATTACTTTTTCATCCGGATTTAATCAGGGGTACTTCGCTTGGCCAGAATATCAGGAAGTACACCTTTTTCTCGTATGAAGCCAATGAAGCCCTGCACGTATCGGAGAAAGAACGGCAAATCATATTAGACTGCCTTGATAATATTGATCACGAACTGCATCAATCGATAGATCCGCATAGCAAGACACTGATTGCAAACAATATCGAATTGCTACTCAATTATTGCATGCGTTATTACGACCGCCAGTTCATTACCCGAAGTATTGTAAATAAAGATATACTGGTAAGATTCGAGAAATTGTTGGACAAGTATTTCCAATCAGAACTCGTCCAGACCGCCGGTTTACCGACAGTTAAGTATTGCGCTGACCAGTTGCATTTGTCGGCAAATTATTTTGGAGATCTGATAAAGAAAGAAACAGGAAAATCCGCTCAGGAAAATATCCAGTTAAAGGTCATGACGCTTGCCAGGGAGAGAGTCTTTGACAGGAGCAAAACTTTGAGCGAAATAGCGTATGAATTAGGCTTTAAAAGTCCCCAGCACTTCAGTCGAATGTTCAAAAATGATACCGGGCAAACCCCAAATGAATATAGGTCATTGAACTGATAGGCAAATTTCATTTGTGCTTTTTGGTTTATTGGTAATGATAAAAGATTAACGGCAATTACGGTTAATCTTTTTCATTTTTAGCCAGAATAGGAACGGTTTTTTGATATTCGAAATACAGGTGAGGATTCCTGGTTTGGTCTTCGCTGAAAAATTTGTTTTGAAGACAAATAAAAAGGAAAAAGGAGAAGGGCGTGAGTTGCAACAATTTTATCGATTTCTTTTATCAACCTGAGACCTTGTAAAATAATTTATCTAATATTGAAATACTAAATATAACAAATCATGACAGAACAGATAAAACAGACTGCTGAAAGGATAAAAGAAATCCGTGAAATTTCAGGAATTTCAACTGAGTCTCTGGCAAAAAGCCTGGGAATCACTAAAGAACTCTATAATAATTACGAAAGCGGGAACAGTGATATCCCGGTGGGTATTATTTTCAAGATATCTGAGCTTTTTAATGTTGAATTATCTGTAATGCTTGGTGGAGATAATCCGAAACTTCATATTTACGGAGTAGTCAGGAATGGGAAAGGATTAAAACTTGAGCGCAGGAAACAATATAAATATGAAAGTCTCGCTTATAATTTTATTCATAAAAAAGCTGAACCATTTATGGTCACAGTCGACCCTGGTCCTGAGGGTAGAATAATGGAGTTTAATTCTCATTCCGGGCAGGAATTTAATTATGTTATCAAAGGTACTATGATGACAATAATTGATGGACATGAGATAATTCTAAATGAGGGCGATTCGATCTATTTTGATTCAGGTTACAAACATGCAATGAAGGCTTTAAACGGTGAACAGGTGAAATTTTTGGCAGTAGTCTTATAAATACAAAAAGAAGATAAACAATGATTCTTGATAAATACCTTAAGCAGACTGAGTTTGACTCATACCAGGACTTTAAAAATAAGTTTGAAATATTAATTCCTGAGAATTTCAACTTTGCTTATGATGTCGTCGATCAGATAGCTTTCGACACACCTGACAAGATAGCAATGGTATGGTGCGATGATAAAGGCAATGAAGCTATATTTACCTTTGCCCAGATTAAGTACTACAGTGATAAGGCAGCCAACCTCTTCAAATCGACAGGTATCAGGAAAGGTGATCCGGTTATGTTGATCTTGAAAAGGCATTATACATACTGGTTTTGTACACTTGCATTAAATAAAATCGGGGCAATTACAATTCCGGCAACACATCTGCTTTCTACTAAAGACATTATATACAGGAATAATGCTGCAGACATAAAGATGATAGTTTCAGTGCCAGACCCTAAAGTAATTCAGCACATCGAAGAAGCTGAAAGCAAATCACCTACCCTAAAATATAAAATGTTGATTGACAAAGAGGTCGGGGGGTGGATTAATTTTTCTGAGGGTATGGAAAAGAGTTCAGAGAAATTGTCGAGGCCGACATTGAATGAAATGACCCGGAACGATGATATCATGCTCCTTTATTTTACTTCAGGAACGACAGGAATGCCTAAGATGGTGAGCCATAATTTTGCATATCCGCTTGGGCATATTCTGACTGCAAGGTACTGGCAGAATGTCAGGGATGGCGGACTTCATTTTACAGTTGCCGACACCGGATGGGCAAAATCCGCATGGGGCAAAATATATGGACAGTGGTTATCAGGCAGTGCGGTTATGACATATGATTATGAAAAGTTCGTTCCAAAAAACTTAATGGAGGTAATTGAGAAATACAAGGTCACTACATTTTGTGCGCCTCCCACCATATACAGGTTTCTTATAAAGGAAGACCTCAAAAAATATGATTTAAACAGTCTGAATTATTGCGTTGTTGCCGGCGAACCATTGAACCCAGAGGTCTACAAACAATTCCTGGATATGACAGGGATCAAACTAATGGAAGGATATGGTCAGACAGAATGTACCGTGGCAATAGCTACTTATCCCTGGATGGAACCCAAGTCCGGCTCAATGGGGAAACCATCACCAGGTTATGATATTGCGATTGTTGATGAAACGGGTGATTTTTGTGAAGCAGGAAACGAAGGAGAGATTGTTATTCGTACTTCAAGCTACACACCTGCAGGAATGTTCAATGGTTATTATCGTGATGATGAATTGACCAAAACAGTCTGGAAAAATGGTATCTATAGAACTGGTGATATGGCATGGTGCGATGAAGATGGTTATTTCTGGTTTGTAGGCAGGTCTGATGATGTCATAAAAAGTTCAGGCTACCGGATAGGTCCTTTTGAAATCGAAAGCGCTTTAATGGAGCATCCCGCCGTACTGGAATGTGCTATTACTGCAGTTCCTGATCCGGACCGGGGACAGATTGTGAAAGCCACAATTGTAACATCGAAGAATTATGATCCAAGCGAAGCTCTGGTGAAAGAATTGCAGGAGCATGTTAAAAAAGTTACCGCTCCCTATAAATATCCCCGAATAATTGAATTTGTTACTGAACTACCAAAAACTATTAGCGGGAAAATACGAAGAGTTCAAATACGGGAAGAGAATAAAGAGGCTGACCGCTGAGATGAAGTACATTTAGTTCAACGTTAATCTTACACTGCAATTGAGGCGTTGACCAACTCAGGCCAGAACGTTAGCAGATCAGGAAAGATCCTGATCATATAGCGCTTACTGAATGGAAAGAATTAATATTTAATTTTATATTCATTGTTAAATCAGAAATACTTCTCATGATGAAAAACATAATGATCCGGATCGCGATACTTGCAATTATTTCAGGTTTATTCAGCGGCTGCAAAACAGGCATTAAAAAAGTCCCTGTCGTGTTTAATCAGAAACTCAGTGAAGGATGGAGAATCGCTTCTTCAGAAGATATTGAATTTCCCGGAGATGTTATCTCGGAAACAGGATTTGATATATCAAAATGGTATAAAACAACCGTTCCATCAACGGTTATGGCAGCATTAGTTGCGAATAATGAGTATCCGGATATATTTATGGGAGATAATATAAATTTAGTAGACACTACCAGGTTCAGAACATCCTGGTGGTACAGGAATGAGTTCAACATTGATGACACATCAAAGAATACAGACCTTGTATTTGAGGGTATCAATTACAGGGCAAATGTCTGGATCAATGGTGTCAAAGTAGCTTCAGCAGATACTTTATTCGGAGGATTCCGGATATTTAAAATTAATATTTCCAAAGATGTGACGCAGGGCATGAATGCACTTGCTGTGGAAGTATTCAATCAGAAAAAGGATGAACCTTCAATTGGTTTTGTCGATTGGGCCCCAATGTCTCCTGATCGTGAAATGGGCTTGTGGAGGCCTGTAAAGATCATTACATCCGGCAAGGCAAATCTGGATAATCCTTTTGTATTGTCAAAAATTGATAAGAAGGAATTCAAGGAAGCCGATCTGCAGGTTAGTGTTGAGGCAATTAATAATACTTCAGGACAGCTAAAAGCTGTTGTTAAAGGCAAGATTGAAAATATCAGTTTTGAAAAGAAGGTAATCCTGAAACCAAAAGAGAAGCAACTTGTTGTATTCAGTTCACAGGAATACCCGCAACTTAAAATCATTAATCCGAGAATCTGGTGGACTCATGAACTGGGTAAACCTGAATTGTACAATCTCGGTCTTGACATAGAATCGGAAGACGAGGTCTTTTTCTCAATGACAACCAGGTTTGGCATCAGGGAGGTAGAGGATTACATAAATGAACTTGGTTACCGCGGCTATATGCTTAACGGAGTAAAGTTGCTTATAAAAGGAGGAGGCTGGGTTGATGGTATGTTCCTAAACGACAGTGAAGAAAAAGTAAAAGCTCAGATGGAATATGCGATACATGCAAATATGAACACCATCAGGCTCGAAGGATTCTGGGGCAATAGTGAAAGGTTTTACGAACTTGCCGATGAGCTTGGACTTCTGCTGATGGCAGGGTGGAGCTGTCAGTGGGAGTGGAACAGCTACCTTTCAAAACCTGAAGATGACTTTATGTCAATTAAATCTCCGGAGGATATAAAGCTTCTGGTTAACTACACCCGCGATCATGTCTACTGGTTGCGTAACCATCCAAGCATATTTGTATGGGTCATGGGAAGTGATAAATTGCCTCGTCCGGAGCTTGAAATAAAATATGATTCCCTGTTCAGATTAATCGATCCGTCACGACCTGTACTTAAGTCGTGCAAGGAACAGACCAGCACCATTTCAGGAAAAACTGCCATTAAAATGAGAGGACCATACGAATATGTATCACCCAACTACTGGTATATAGATACACTGTACGGCGGAGCATTCGGATTTAATTCCGAAACCGGACCAGGGCCTCAGGTTCCTTCTTTAGAGGTGCTAAAAAGCATGATACCTGAAGAAAAGCTCTGGCCAGTGAATGATATATGGAATTTCCATTGCGGCAGAAATGAATTTCAGACGATTGAAAGGTATCTTGCCGCCTTCAACAAGCGTTATGGTAAACAATCCGGCCCTGAGGATTTCACTTTTAAAAGTCAGGCATCCAATCTTGAGGCCATGAGGGCGATGTTTGAGGCATTTGCAATTAACAGGAGCAAAACAACTGGTATAATCCAGTGGATGTATAATTCTGCATGGCCAAAGCTTATCTGGCAGTTATGGGATTATAACCTTATGCCTAATGGTGCTTTTTATGGAGCGAGAATTGGAGCCAGACAGATAAATATTGCCTACAACTACGGAGATAAGTCTGTATGGATTACAAATCTGAAAACCACAGCTTTAAGTAATTTGACCGCTGAACTGAAAGTCTACAATCTCGACGGAACCCTTGTTGAGGAGAAGAAGGTGAATGCAAATGCACGACCGGATGGATCTGAAAAAATCTTTTCACTGTCTGAAAGAAACTCTTATTCGAACGTCTATTTTCTTGATCTTAAATTATATGATCAACAGGGCAGTCTTATTGCCGGTAATTTTTACTGGCTTTCCGGGAAAGAGGATATACCTGACTTTAAAAACACTGAATGGTTCTATACCCCGCTTTCAGGATATGCTGATTTTACTGATCTTAACAAACTGCCGGCGATTAAAATTGATGTCGAAGATTCGATATTAAACAAAAATAATGAATATGAAATTTCGGTGAAGCTTCACAATCCGAATAAGAAAATCGCATTTCTCATTGAACTTAATGTTATTGGGGATAAATCGGGTAAATCGGTTGTTCCTATTCTTTGGGATGACAACTATATTTCACTTACGCCCGGTGAAACCAAAGTTGTCACCGGCAGATTTTCTCTTTCTGCCTTAAAAGGAGAACAGCCGGTCTTCAGATATAAAGGCTGGAATCTAAAATAATATAATGGAGTTTCTCAGAAGTCAGGACAGGTAACGTCTACAGGGTAAATGTGTTTGGGGCATCATCACTCGATCCTGAATTCGCGGGCGGAGGCGGTGCAGACATAACAGTTCCCTGTCTTGGCTTTTATGAGGGACTTGCAAAAGCCGGAGTTGAATATAACCCGGATCTGCACAAGGCATATAATGACTGGTATGCAAAATACAAGACTGAGTCTCCTTACGCAGGAGGCATAGTCGGCGATGAGGGATCCAGCATCTGGGATCTCTCTGATGCAGGAGCACTTAATGCCGAATGGAATATAACAACCGATACTTATAATTCGGACGGTTCCCTTCGTGTTCCGAAGATGGATCAGGCGATACTGGAACGTGCAATAAGTTATTCAGATGCTGCAATCGTGTTCCTTACCAGGAAAGGCAGTGAAGGAAATGACCTGAAGGTAAGCGAATTAACTTTAGTGGAGCCCGAAGCTGCCCTGCTGGCCTATGTGACAGCCAATTTCAGGGATGTGATTGTTGTATTCAATACCTGCAACCTTATGTCAATGGGCTGGCTCGACGGGAAGGGAGATGATCAGGATATATCCTTCAGTGCATACCGTTACGGTATCGACAGCGGAAAAAAGCGGCGATCGTTCATGGGAGAATCGATAATTTATGATTATGTCACCGTTAAATACGACAAGCCACATAAATATCATATAGGCAATATCAATTCTGCAATGATCATCTGGTCACCCGGTGCTGAAGGCATGCTTGCTGTTGCAGATATACTGAAAGGTGGCATTAATCCGTCAGGGAGATTAATTGATGCAGTTGCATATGATCTCAGTTCTAATCCTGCGTATGAGAACTTTGGCAATTTCACATACGAAGACGATTCTAAAAATACGTATGTTGCTTACGAGGAAGGAATATATGTCGGTTACCAGTATTATGAGACTTTTGCACCTGATAAGGTTTTATATTCACTGGGTTACGGCCTGAGCTATTCTGATTTTGACTGGGATATAACCGGTTTTAAAACGGGAACAAATAAATATGGCGAGAACACTGTTGAGGTTAGTGTCAGGGTCACCAACAAGGGTCCGTTTCCGGGTAAAGATGTTGTCGAACTGTACTACTCTCAGCCTTTTTACAATGAAGGAAAATATGGTATTGAGAAGTCGCTCATAAACCTCGGAGCTTTTAAAAAGACATCTCTCCTGGCTGTTGGACAGAGTGAAACCATCAGGCTTGCGCTGAATGTCCGCGATATGGCTTCCTGGTCATCAATTGCAGGATGTTATGTTCTTGAGGGTGGAAAGTATTCGATTGAAATAGCAACTGATGCATCAGAAGCAAGAAAGCTGTATTTTGCCCCTGATGACAGGGTAATTACACTAAATATTGCGTCGGATGAGAAGGCTGATCTGAATCTGAAATACAAAAAGGTCGAAAATCCCGCGGTTGATCCTGCCTGTATAAAGTATGATCCTGTCGAGTACAATGGTAAAAAGATGTATGCTGTACGGTATACTTCCGATGAGGTTACAGGGACAAAATACAGGAACTGGTTTGGAGATTGCAGCGGCAGGACGGAAGTCAATGCAAAATATATGGCGCGTCACGATGTTGACGGGATTCCTTCTGTAAAGCCCGGCACATATCCCCAACCCCCTGAAAAAGATGAATTTGTTGCATCGGTAATAAAGAATAATAAAAAGTATACTTCATACTCGGACCTCACCTATTGGGCAAATGACCTGAATGATCTGAAGGCAGTGGTGGGAGAGGAGAATTACAAAAAACTTACTGCCGGTGTATCACAGGGTATCGTTTACAGGGATAAGGATGGGAAAACTGATATTTACAGCATCCAGGAAATGTTTGCTGACATCAGGAACGGAATGTATGAAGATGAATGCTGGAACAGGTTCCTCGATCAGCTCTCTTTCTATGAAATGCTGCACGTTAATGATGGATGCGGTTTTCAGTTCCCTCCTCTTGAACAATATGGTGTTTACTGGAGCTGGGGTAATGACGGAGCTGCTCAGGTCGGCCCGCTCCGGATTCGTATGGGGAGGCAAAACCCGGCACGTGATACGACTTACAAAGCCACTGGTTTTCCAAGCGGTACCTGTCTGTGTGCAACCTGGAACCCTGAGTCAGCTTATGAAATGGGATTTGCACAGGGTTATGAAGCTTACTACCTGGGACATTCGGCGCTCTATGCGCCTGGACTCAATCTTCATCGCACCCAATCGGGAGGCAGGAATTTTGAATATATGTCTGAAGATACTTATCTGGGGGGTACGATAATAGCTCAGCTATGTTACGGGATGCAGAATCCAGGAGGCCTGTGTGCAGGAGTAAAACACTTTATGCTGAATGATCAGGAGGTGAACCGGAGAGGGGTTCATACCTATCTGAGCGAGCAGGCACTCAGGGAAACCTATGGCGAATCGTGGGAGATTTGTTTTAAAGAGGGCGGAGCAATGGGTATTATGGGAGCCTTTAACTGCATCGGGTACAACTGGGTTGGCAACAGCTATGCGCTGAATACAGCGCTGCTGCGAGATGAATGGGGGTATAAAGGGTACATTGTGTCGGATCTTGGGGCAATCCGTAATCCGGGAGGAGGTTATTACAGCTGGGTTAGCTGTATCATTTCAGGGGAAGACTCCCTCGAAGAGACCATCAACTGGACCCGTGAATACGTTAAGGAAGTGATCAGATATTATGAAAAGGGAGGTGTATATTCTAACATAATCCTGAATTCTGCAAGGGCAAATACAAGGCATATCTTCAACGCCTGGAGCCAGTCGAACGGATATATTGAGAATTTGGATTCTGCCATCGCAAAACTAAAGGCAGGCGGATATAACTTTGATCCAAACACTCCCGGTGAGCACGGATATACCGATATAGGATGGTATGGCCTTGTGACCTTTGGAGAGGGTACACTGAATGCCGGTTTAGTTAAATTCCCAGTAAAGATAAGCGGCAATAATGGTCTTTCCTCTGCAACTTTTACGGTTTCAAGTGGTGTCCCGCTGACGGGCATTACTGATGCAAACGGTTCAAATCTTGAATACAAAGGCAGCATCGACCCGGTAAACAATCTTAATGTTTACACGGTGCCATTTAAGGATCCTGATATTAAGATAGCTGACCGGGACCTCTTCTGGCTGGTTCTTAAAGATGACAAGCCCGGAAAGGCTGAAGATCAAAAAATAAGCATTGGCTTTGCTGACGCACTCGATCGCACCGGGCATTCCACAAAACTATATATTGGGGAACGACCCGTCCCTCCACCCGCTGGTAATCAACGCCAGGGGATGATGCAGTAAGTATTATTTTGCGACTTTGACACACAATAATCGGCTTTGATTCCTGATCAGAAGCTTGCCGTTGGAAAGTGCTATCGAAGACCAGTTCTGATCGCCCCCACCCATTCTTCTTGCATCCGTGGTCTGATTGTTGTGGTTTTCAATCGACGATGGCGATAATGACCCGGCAGTCTTTTTAAGTTATATAATTTCAGGAATTCAAAGTATTCATAAAGAATTCGGACAAAGCGCCCTCAGACTTTTAAATTCCCCCAATACACCGTCTGTCGAATCAATTGCCAGCCTGTTAATCAACGACATACTCAGTATCAATCAAAACTTTTTACTGGTACTCGACGATTTTCATCTGATTAAGAGTAACGAGGTTATTAAAATTAGTAACCTATTTACTTGAGCATATTCCTGGTAATATTCATATTGTAATCCTTACCCGTTCTGACCCGGCACTATCTGTTTCAAGGTTAAGAAGTCAGCATCAATTGGTTGAGTTGCGTTCTTCAGACCTTAGTTTTTCGGCAAATGATATTTCCGTATTGTTCAATAAAAAGCTGAAATTAGGCTTATCTATTGACGATGTTTATTCTCTTGAAACAAAAACTGAAGGCTGGATTGCAGGACTGCAGCTGACAGCCTTATCAATGCAGGGTCGTGAAGATATTTCTGAATTTATTCAGGATTTAAAAGGAGATAACCGATACATCATGGATTATCTGATGGAGGAGGTACTGAAGATCCAAACCGATGACATCAATGAATTTTTGCTGCAAACATCAATACTGGAGCAAATGTCTGCTCCTTTATGTAACGCTGTTTTGAACAGAAATGACAGCCAGTTAATTCTTGAGACGCTTGAAAAAAATAACATGTTTGTTATTCCTCTGGATGCTGAGAGAACCTGGTACAGATATCATCATCTCTTTGCGGAGTTATTAAAACAGAGACTTCATCTAAGAGGTAAAGCAGCAATTATTGAGCTTCATAATAAGGCAATTGAGTGGTTTAAGAATAATTCAATGCCACTGTTAGCAATTGAACATGCGATAGAGACAGGGAATTTCGAAAAAAGCATACAGCTTCTTGGAGAAATAGTAGAGACAATGTGGAAAAACGGACAGCATGCTGCTATTATGAAATATGGTGATTTACTGCCTGATGAATTAATTAAAAAGAATGCCGATTTTAGTTTATACTATTCATGGATATTGATTATAGCCGGTCAGATTCAGAAAGCTGAACCTTTTTTGGTGAGTGCCGAAATAATTACAATGCAGATCATTAATGATAAAAATTCATCAAAAGAAGATGTTCATTATAATAAGAAACTGTCAGGAAAAATATCCGTTGCATTTGCTTACCTCTATTCAATAACAGCAGACTCGGAAAAAACTTTCAGCTATTGTAAAGCAGCTATGGAAAACCTCTCGGAGGATGATCCGTTGTGGTACAGCTGGGGATGGTACTCAATTGGTATTGCAGAGATGTATCGTGAAAACTTTAAAGGAATGCATTAATGCTTTTGAAAATGCACTGGAGTATGGTAAAAAATCAGGAAACATTTATCTTATTTCTACCATTGCAAGCAGGTTATCTCCCATTGAGGCAAGGATGGGGCTTTATACATCATCCTATAAGAGGTGCTCCGACCTTATAACCTTTATAAAAGAAAGTGGTTATTCCCAAATTACAAAATCGGAAAGCACATATGCCGGGGTTTATTCAATGATGGCAGGTATAGAATCTATGCGTACAGATTTCGATGATGCCCTCGAAAACATTAAAACTGCCTATAGCTTATGTAAAAAAGAATCAAATAATACTATTAAAGTGCATGTCATAGTGATCTACTCATTTATTTTATACGGTCGTGGAGATGTTGCAGGGGTTAAAAAGATTCTAAATGAGGCAGATGATATTCTAAAGCTGAATATTATATTTCCCAACACTATGGGGTTGTATATTGCCATGAAGGGATTTATGCTGATTAAACAGAATGAACTTGAAAAAGCCAATCATTTTTTTAAAGAAAATGGATTAGAATTTGATAAAAAAATATCTTATTTAGATGAACTTGGATATTATCCCTATGCTCTTTTATTGATAACCGAAATGAAATTCGGGGAGGCGGAGATTCTTCTTTCAAAACTATTGAAAATGGCACAAGCCGCAAATAGAATTGAGAGAATAATTGAAACTAAAGTAATATATGCTATTTTGAATAAGGCTACCGGGGACAAAGAAAAAGCCTTAATAAACCTGATTGAAGCATTGGAGGCTGCTGCCTGGGAAAATATATTGATGTCTTTTGTTCTTTATCATTCTGGTATAAGCGATTTACTAAATGAAGTTTACAAAATACAGGCAACTTCAAAAACTAATATCCCTAAAAAGTTAATCGACAAGCTTAAACTCGCTTTGGATAAGAGAGAAAAATTTATAAAAAATAATTCAGGATCCGTGTTAAGCGACCGCGAACTCGATACAGTTAAACTAATTGCCGAAGATTTATCGAACCAGGAAATAGCCGATAAATTATTTGTTTCATTAAATACAGTAAAAACGCATATTAAAAATATATTCCTGAAATTAGAAGTTGATTCACGGGTACAAGCTGTAAATAAAGCAAAAGAGCTTGGGATAATATAACTTCTCTCCAGGATTACGGTTGTCAGGTAAATTTCTTTTATAAAAATCACCCTATCGAATCACCCTCAAGGGTGATTTTTTTTTGATGGGTGTAACCGACCTTTGGTGAGAACTTAATCAATAAAAAAATGAAAGGCAAGGCTATAATAAAAATTCAGGGGCATCTTAATGGCAAATGGAAAGAATACTTTGAGGGAATGGAGATCAGTTATGAAGGAAACAATACAATTCTTACAGGTAATCTTAAGGATGAAGCACATATGCATGGAATTCTGAATATCATAAGAGATTATAACCTGATACTTATTTCGATCAATCAGGTAGAAAGATAAAATAGTATATAATGTATAATTTAATCTGAAAATCCAAAAATTTCAAACAAGATGAAAGCAATTATATGCACAAAATACGGACCACCGGAAGTTCTTAAACTCGTAGAAGCTGAGAAACCTGTACTCAAAGACGATGAAGTGCTGATACGGATATATGCCACTGCCGTAACTGCAAGCGACATCTATATAAGGAGCGGACGCGTGAAATGGAGCATGATGATCCCGTTCCGCCTGATGATGGGCCTTACAGGACCAAGAAATCCCATAATTGGTGAAGTTCTTTCCGGGGAAATTGAAGCAACAGGTAAGGACATTAAAAGATTCAGACCAGGTGAACGGGTTTATGGTCTTACAGGTTTCAGTCTTGGTGCATACGCGGAATATAAATGCATGAAAGAGAAAGATTCAGTTAACGGTTGCATCTCACTGAAACCTGAAAATATCTCTTATGAAGAGGCAACCATGGCAGCGTACGGCGGATTGCTGGCATTTCAGTTCATGGAAAAAGCAAAAATCCAGCGGGGACAGGAAGTACTCATCTATGGAGCCTCAGGCACAACCGGTATCATTGCCATCCAGCTTGCCAGATTCCTGGGTGCCAGAGTAACTGCAATATGCAGTGCTTCAAATATTGAAATGGTGAAATCCCTGGGGGCAGATGCAGCAATCGACTACACAAAACAGGATGTACTTAATTCTCAAATGAAATTTGATTTCATTTTTGATGCTGCAGGCAGGAATAAATCATCAGGATTGAAGAAATCCCTGGCCAGGAATCTAACTGCCAACGGTACAGAGGCATCCATTGATGATGAAAACCTGAAACTTGATTCAAAACGGCTGGACCTTGTGAGGGACCTTATTGAGGCTGGTCACATAAAACCTTTTATTGATAGATGTTACCCTTTTGATGAGCTTGCAAAAGCTCACGAATATGTTGGGAAAGGACACAAAAAGGGAGGTGTTGCAATAACAGTATGTCTCAACAGCAAAAAATAAGAATATATGAAATCAAAACAGCTTAAAATTATAGGATTAGTGACAATAACCTCTTATCTTCTTGTTATCTGCCTGTATTGTTTCCATCAGGGCACTAAATCCCATCTGGATGCACGGCAGGCAGAATCCTATTTACATCAATTAACTGATAATAATTACGATAGTGTCAGAAATGATATGCTGATAAGCGAAAGGACAGCAATTAAAATTGCTGACCGGCTTCTTTCAGAAAAGTACGGAATCTGGCATACTCTTCTTTGGAAACCATTTGATATCTTTTTATTTAACGGTTATTGGTTTGTTTACGGGCCGGTTTCTAAATCAGAGCTTAATAACGGTCCCATGATAATTATTAACTACTGTACCGGCGAGACCAGGTTTAAACTATAATACAAAATGATTCAAAAGAATAAGATGTTGTACAACATTAAAACAGGTTTCAGGTATTTAGCAAGGCAAAAGAGTATTTCATTGATAAATCTTATGGGGCTCTCGATCGGAATGTCTGTTGCAATTCTCATTTTCTACTTTGTGAATTTTGAAATGAGTTACGATGATTTTCACAAGGATGGTAAGCTGATTTACAGGATCATATCAGTTAATAAAGGTACAGGAGGCGTTAATCTCCGTGCCACAACACCATTGCCTTTACCTGCAGCAGTAAGGACAGATATCAAAGAGGCTGAAATGACAACGGGATTGTCTCTCTTTTTGAGTGATGATGAACCGGTTCAGATTGCTGATCAGTCCTTTTTCAATCTGACCGGATACACTGCTGACTCGTGTTTCCTGAAAATGTTCAATTTCCCGTTGATACGTGGCAATCTAAATACAATTTTTGATAATCCTGGATCAGTGGTTCTTACGGGGAGTGCTGCAAAAAGACTATTTGCAGATGAAAATCCGTTAGGGAAAGAGTTGATAATCGGTGATTTCAATTTCACAGTTTCCGGGATTTTAAAAGATATCCCCGAAAATTCAATATTTAAGTTCGATCTTCTTGTCTCCCACCTCATCCTAAAGAAGATGTATCCCGAACTTGCAAATATGTGGTGGGGTGGCGGCTCAATGACTTTCGTAAAAATCAATACAAACCAGAATGTCAGTTCAGTTAAATTAGGTCTTGGCGCAATCCCGGAGAAATATTTTCCTGACTTTCTCAAAGGCAGGGAAACCTACGATATCCAGCCTATCGGAAGCATTCACCTTGACACAAGTGTGACCGGGGATGTGAAACCTCCGGTTTCATCAAGTTATCTCTTTATTCTGATGGCAATAGCCATGGCAGTATTATTTATTGCCTGCGCCAACTTTGTAAACCTGTCAACGAGTCAGTCAGAAAAAAGAGCCCGGGAAACCGGATTAAGAAAGCTTGCCGGTGCAGGAAGATTTCAACTGACGTCTCTTTTTGTCGGAGAAGCCGTTACCCTTTCATTGATTGCGGTAGTCCTCGCCGTATTTCTGTCGAAACTATTTTTACCATGGTTAAATGAATTATCTCAACGGAATATCAATATAAATTTTACTGACGGGAAGATCATTTTGTCCGTTCTGCTTTTTGGTATCCTCACTGGTATTATTTCAGGCATCTACCCTGCAATCCTTTTCTCAGGGTATCAACCTGTTCATATACTGCGTTCAAGGATTAAAGCTAACCGGAACAAAACAGGAATCCGGAAAGTATTTATCATTGCCCAGTTCCTGATAACCATAATACTTATTATATCGCAACTATTTATTACCAGACAGATCTCATTTATGAAGAATCATGATCTGGGGTTCAATGTAAATGACCTTGTTTCTATTCCGCTTCATGTTAAAGATGAAAACAAACGGCTGGAATTTGCTAAGATATTTGAAGAGAGTCTGGAAAAAGAGGCAAAGGCAAACTATATTAAAGGTTTCTCATTAACTGAGAATATTCCGGGGAACAACTTTCCGAACAGATTTGCAGTAATTCCTGAAGGATCTTCAGCAGAAGATTCAAAAGAAATGGTAGTAACCTCAATAGATGAACATTTTTCAGATGTATTTCAGGTTCCCCTGGTTAACGGCAGGATCCTTACGGATACAATTTCTTCCGACAGGTTCAAAAATGTTATGATCAACGAAGCCGCAGCGAGGAAACTCGGTTGGGACAATCCGATCGGGAAAAAACTCCGGTTTAAACATGAAGAGGAATCGGTGACAGTTATAGGTGTACTGAAGAATATTAATATCAGTTCAATGCAGACTCAGATTGAACCTGTTGTTTATCGATATACAGGTGCAAACTGGTTGGCAGGTTACGTTACCCTGAGAATGGATCAGCGATATTATTCTCAAACAATAAAACTTATCAAAGAAACCTGGGAAGAGCTGGCACCTGGTGTTCCCTTTCAGTACTTTTTTATAAAGGATAAATACAACGAAAAATACAGGGAGGAGGAAAGGCTTTCAAAAATTGTCGGGACCTTTACAATATTAGCTGTTTTTCTTTCCTGCCTTGGGTTATTTGCATTGGTTGCCTGGTTATCACTACGACGTACCAAAGAAATCGGAATTCGCAAAATAAATGGAGCCGGAATAATTGAAGTTATGTATCTGCTCAGCATCGACTTCATTAAATTGGTAGTCATAGCTTTTATTATTGCCTGCCCGGTTGCGTTAGCTTTAATGCATAAATGGCTGCAAAATTTTGCTTACAAAACTGAACTCAGCTGGTGGATCTTTGCTCTGTCGGGAATCATTACCCTTGGAATAGCAGTATTGACAGTAAGTTTTCAGACCTGGAGGGCAGCAACCAGAAACCCCGTAGATGCCTTGAGATATGAATAAGGCAGTGAACAGTAAACAGTAAACTTATATCAAAACAACTTAATTCAAATTATCATGAAAAAGTCATTAGTCTTATTAATCGTCGCAACACTCTTTTTACAGAGCTGTGCTAAGGTATTTTACGCTCCGGATGCCAGATACCTTGCTAATTCTCAAAAGATCATAGCCATAGTACCTCCAAAAGTATCTATTGCTGCAAGAAAAAAAGTCGATGCTGATGCTTTGATTGAACAACAAAAAACGGAATCTATCAATTTCCAGAGAGAAATGTATAGCTGGATGCTTAAAAGAAAAATGCAGGGGAGTATCTTCGTTGATATCCAGGATGTTGAGACTACAAATGCAAAATTAGCTGCAGCGGGTTTTCAGAATGCAGGATTGTTAACACCTTCCGATTTATCAAGAGTTCTGAACGTTGACGGGATATTGACTTCTAATTACTCGCTTTCAAAACCAATATCCGAGGGTGCTGCAATTGCGTTGGCAGTTCTTGCAGGATGGTGGGCACCTACAAACGAAGCGGTTGTTTCTTTGTCGATCCACGATAGCGGCTCAGAAAAGATGATCTGGAACTACGAACACAAACTTTCATCATTTTTAAGTAGTCCGGCCAGACTGGTTGATGAACTCATGAGACAGGCAAGCAGAAAAATGCCTTATTTTACGAGCCAGAATAGTTATTGAATATAACCGGATCAATACCTCAACAATGAATATTAAATTGATTCTTATAATTGTGTTTTCAATTCTCTATGGATTATTTGAGATATTCATGAGTAGGAGACCACAAGGCAAAAGGGAAATCTCTAAATCTGGAGACAAAGGAAGTATTTGGTTTCTCACCATTTTAATCTCAATAGGATTCTGGCTTTCTTTTATAATAGCCGCTACCAAAACAGGAAGGATATATCATTGGAACACCTTTTTCGTAATAGGATCTGTTTTGGCATTAACCGGATTGATAATCAGGTTGACCTCAATTTTGCACCTTAAACAACAGTTTACATACACAGTGACTAAGATAGAAAACCACGAGCTGATTGAGACAGGATTATATAAAATCATAAGGCACCCCGGGTATCTTGGACAGCTCATTATTTTTCTTGGTATTTCTACCTGTTTATCAAACTGGTTATCAATTTTACTTATGATTATTCCGGTTTTATTGGGATATCTCAATCGTATAAATGTTGAGGAAAAGTTTATGGTTGAACAGATGGGACAAAAATATCTTGACTATCAAAAGCGAACAAAAAGATTGATTCCTATGATTTATTAGAAATACGCTAAACCTTATATTAAAATGATCAAAATATGTGGTAATTTGCATTAATGCTTTTAACAAAACTACATATTCCTCCTGCCGGAAATAATGTAGTTCACCGATCAGGACTATTTGAAAAATTGAACTCCGGCCTGAGCAGAAAGCTGATTCTTGTTTCTGCTCCTGCCGGGTATGGCAAAACAACTCTCCTAAGCGATTGGATCAGCCAGAACAAAATTCCGGCATCATGGCTCTCACTGGACAATAGTGATAATGACCCGGCAGTTTTTTTAAGCTATGTAATTTCAGGAATTCAAAGTATTCATAAAGAATTCGGACAAAGTGCCCTGCGGCTATTAAATTCACCCAATTCTCCATCTGTCGAATCAATTACCAGCCTGTTAATCAACGAAATAATCAGCATCAATCAAAACTTTTTATTGGTACTCGACGATTTTCATTTGATTAAGAGTAACGAGGTATTAAAATTAGTAACCTATTTATTAGAGCATATTCCCGGTAATATCCATATCGTAATCCTGACCCGTTCTGATCCGGCACTATCTCTTTCAAGATTAAGAAGTCAGCATCAATTGGTTGAGTTACGTTCATCAGACCTTAGTTTTTCGGCAAATGATATTTCAATACTATTTAATAAAAAATTAAGGCTCGGGTTATCCATTGAAGATGTTTATTCGCTTGAAACCAAAACAGAAGGCTGGATTGCAGGCTTGCAGCTAACAGCCTTATCAATGCAGGGCCGTGAAGATATTTCCGAATTTATTCAGGACTTAAAAGGAGATAACCGCTACATAATGGATTATCTGATGGAGGAGGTGCTGAAGATCCAAACCGATGACATCAAAGAATTCTTATTGCAGACTTCTATACTGGAGCAAATGTCTGCTCCTTTATGTAATGCTGTTTTGAACAGAAATGACAGCCAGTTAATTCTTGAGATGCTGGAAAAAAATAACATGTTTGTTATTCCTTTAGATGATGAGAGAAACTGGTACAGATATCATCATCTCTTTGCTGACCTATTAAAACAAAGGCTTCATCTAAGAGGTAAAGCAGCTATTATTGAGCTTCATAATAAGGCAATTGAGTGGTTTAAAGATAATTCAATGCCACTATTAGCAATTGAACATGCAATAGAGACAGAGAATTTCGAAAAAAGCATACAGTTTCTTGGAGAAATAGTAGAGACTATGTGGAAAAACGGACAGCATGCTGCTATTATGAAATATGGTGATTTACTACCTGATGAATTAATTAAAAAGAATGCAGATTTTTGTTTATACTATGCATGGATATTGATTATAGCCGGTCAGATTCAGAAAGCTGAACCTTTTTTGGTGAGCGCCGAAAAAATTACAATGAAGATCATTAATGATAAAAATTCATCAAAAGAAGATGTTCAGTATAATAAGAAACTGTCAGGAAAAATATCTGTTGCATTTGCTTACCTCTACTCAATAACAGCAGACCCGGAAAAGACTTTTAGCTATAGTAAAGCAGCTATGGAAAACCTTTCGGAAGATGACCCGTTGTGGTTTAGCTGGGGATGGTACTCTGTAGGAATTGCAGAAACGGCACGTGAAAACTTCAAGAGAAGTATCGATGCTTATGAAAAAGCACTGGAATATGGTAAAAAATCAGGGAACATCCAACTTATATCAACCATTGCGTGTAGGTTATCTGCCCTTGAGTCGCGAATGGGGCTTTATACGTCATCGTATAAGAAATGTTCCGATCTTTTAACATTTATGAAAGAAAGTGGTTATTCTCAAATTGCAAAATCTGAATGCACCTTTGCCGGACTTTATTCTTCTTTGGCAGGAATTGAGTGTATGCGGACTGACCTGGATGATGCTTTCAAAAATATAAAAACTGCATATAACTTAAGCAAAAATGATTCTAACAATTCGAATAAAGTCATCGTATTAAGCGTTTATTCACTTATTTTATATGGACGTGGGGATACTGCAGGGGCTGTAAAAATGCTGAATGAAGCGGAAGATATAGTAAAACTAAATAAAATAGTCCTCAGTATTATGGCGATTTATGTTGCCATTAAGGGAATTATACTAATTCAACAGAATGAACTTGAAAGGGCCCATCATTTTTTTAAGGAAATTGGATTAGGACTTGATAAAAAGATATCTTATTCAGATGACCATGGATATTGTCCTTATGCTCTTCTATTAATAATCGAAATGAAATTCGGGGAGGCGGAGATTCTTCTTTTAAAATTATTGAAACTGGCACAAGCCGCAAATAGAATTGAGAGAATAATTGAAATTAAAGTCATATATGCCATTTTGAATAAGGCCACAGGAAACAAAGAAAAAGCCTTAACAAACCTTGATTGAAGCTTTTGAGGATGCTGCCTGCGAAAATATATTAATGTCTTTTGTTCTTTATCATTCCGGAATAAGCGATTTACTAAAAGAAGTTTACAAAATGCAGGAAACTACAAAAACTAAAATTCCAAAGAAATTAATAGACAAACTTAAACTCGCAATAGAAAAGAGAGAAAAATTTAAGAAAATTAATTCAGAATCCGGATTAAGCGATCGCGAACTCGACGCATTAAAACTTCTTGCAGAAGATCTGTCGAACCAGGAAATAGCTGATAAATTATTTATTTCATTAAACACAGTTAAAACACACCTGAAAAATATTTTTCTGAAACTTGAAGTTGATAGCCGTTCTGGCGCCGTTAGCAAAAGCAAAAGAGATGGGATTATTATAGTACATCAAATCTCTTTAAAATAAAAATCACCTGCTTAAATCACCCGCACGGGTGATTTTTTTTATATGGATGTTCCCGACCTTTGTTGAGAGTTTAATCAATAGAACATGAAAGGCAAAACCAAAATAGCAATTACAGGGACATCTTGATAAAAAATGGAAGAATCAGCTTCGAAGGTATGAAATTCAGTTATGAAGCAGACAATACAATTCTGTCAGGAAATCTGAAAGACGATGCTCATTTACATGGGATCTTAAATATCATTCAGGGATTTAAACTTAAAACTAATATCAATTAACCCGGCTAAAAAATAGAATGATAAAAATGTAATTAATAATTAAAAATATAAAAAAATGAAAAAGATCACTTTAACAACACTAATGATTAGTAATGTGTATAACACTTGCTTTCAGTCAAAAAACAAAACAAGACTCCACTTACAGGAAGTTCTATATGGAAGTTCAGCCTTATTTTTATGAATCTTAACACTAACGATCCTAACGCACCTGATTTTGCTCAACTGAACTTTGGTTATCGGATAACTCCTAAAGATGTCATATCGTTAGAAGCTAAAACATGGAAATATGCCTGGCCATTAGGGATACCTGGGGAAAATCCAAAACTGCTCCCGAAGAAAAATATCCCGGATATGTAAGAGAATTTGGTATTGGTTTAGTATATCAACGTTTTTTGTGGAAAGGAGCCTATGCTTCTATTGATGCAGGGAATATGTTTGTAAAATACATGGATGAAGATAATAAACACATTCAAAATGGTTACCAGTTATTTATGACCTATCGTTTGGGTTACCATTTCCAATTCTTTAAAAATCGGTTTTTTATAGAGCCTTCTATATCAATGACCCATTGGCCAATTAGCACTAACGTTCCTGAATCTTTTGCCAAATTAGAAAACAAATGGTCAAATTATTTTCTGGGTGAGCCAGGACTTCATTTTGGTTTTAAATTTTAAGAGACCACCAAATGGAACCATCCTATTAAGATAATAAATAAAATCAATGAATACTTACAAAAGATTAGCAAGAATTCTGGAAGAAGTGAAGATTAGTTCAAAGATTAAGATTTTAACTTTACTAATCCTTACACAATTCAGCATCTGTTCAGCCCAACAAAAAAAGAGTGATTTTGTCATTGGAGATAAAATAAGTTTTGAATCAAGAGTTCTTAACGAGCGAAAAACTATAGTTGTAATTCCACCTTATAATTACAAAGACAGACCGGATGAAAAATTTCCTGTAGTTTACGTCTTAGATCCGGGGAATAATCTTTTTGCAACATTCGGAATTGTGAATTATTATTCAGATATGTTGAAAATTATGCCCCGAATGATAATCGTGGGTATTGTCTCCAACGATAGAGAAAAAGATTATTTGCCCACACCTTCGAAAGAACAACCAACTGGCGGAGGGGCTGATAAATTCCTTCGTTTTATAAATTCAGAATTGGTAACATTAATTGACTCAACTTACCCGGCAAATTCAGAACGTTGTATTATTGGACATTCTGCAGGAGGATTCTTTGCTATTTATGCTTTGGAAAATCAACCTGAATTATTCAACTCATTTATATGCATTGACCCAAGTTTATGGTATGATGATCAATCCTGCGTCAAGAAAATGCCAGAATTTCTTAAAAATAATAAGGATATTAAAAAATCAATCTTCATTTCATTGTCAAATGAAAAGGAAATGGGCGTTTTCCCTTTCATTGAAGTGCTTGAAACGTATGCACCGGAAGGATTAAAATGGGATTATATCCATTATAAAAGCGAAACCCATAACTCATTAGGATTTAAAAGCATATGTGCGGGTTTTGAAATGATTTATAAAGATTGGAAGACAAAAGATTGATGCAAAATAAACGACGAAATACCAACAACCGATAAGTGATATGCTGACAATAAATAGTATAAATCCCTATAATTTGAAAAAATGAAAGCAATTGTACACACAAAATACGGACCACCGGACGAACTTCAGCTTCTGGAGGTAGAAAAACCAGTTCCCGGAGATAATGAAGTATTGATAAAAATACATGCTACAACAGTAACAACTACGGACTGCAATGCCCGCAACTTCACATTTGTTCCACAATCGTTTATGTTATTTGCAAGAATAATGTTTGGTTTCAAAAAGCCCAGAATAAAAATTCTTGGGATTGATTTGGCAGGAGAAATTGAAGCCATCGGAAAAGATGTAAAACTATTTAAGGCGGGTGACCATGTCTTTGGATCACCAGGGACCAAATTTGGGGGTCATGCAGAGTATGTCTGTGTTCCTGAAAACGGAGCACTTGCTATAAAACCAGCTGATTTGAGCTGGGAGAAGGCCGCCGCCATTTCATTGGCAGGAAATACTGCATTGTTTTTTATAAGAGATTTAGCAAAGATCCAGCCGGGACAGACAATACTTATTCATGGCGCTTCCGGAGCGATAGGTACTTATGCAGTTCAGCTTGCCAAATACTACGGTGCAGAAGTCACAGGAGTCTGTAGTACCACGAATGCAGAAATGGTAAAATCTTTAGGAGCAGATAAGGTAATAGATTATACAATAGAAGATTTTACCAAAAGCGATGAGAAATATGATTTTGTTTTTGATGTAGTTGGCAAGACTACTTTCTCACAATGCAAGGGGATATTAAAGCCAAATGGAATTTACCTTGAAAACATGATGGAAGTTAAGGATTTCCTGAAGGTGCTGTGGACCTCAATTGTCGGAGGCAAGAAAATTAAGGGTGGAGTATCAACAGAAAGGGCTGAAAATCTGAAATTCTTCATAGAGCTTATTGAATCCGGAAAGTTAAGACCGGTTATAGACAGAATCTTTCCACTGGAAAAGACAGCTGAGGCATTTCAGTATGTCGAACAAGGTCATAAAAAAGGAAATGTAGTTATTAGTTTGAATAGTGAAAGGAGTCAAAAATGAAAATATTAGTAACAGGTGGTACTAATGGAATGGGTAAAGGAGTGGCCAAAGTTTTGGCAGGAATTGATAACCAAAATCATGAAATCATCCTGCTGGGCAGATCAAAAGAACTTGGTGAGGCTACAATCAGAGAGCTTGAGAGATCCACGATGAATAAAAAAATATCATTTGTTTTATGTGACCTTGCCAGGTTATGTGATGTCCGAAATGCTATCACCGAAATAAAAAGTGAACACAAATACCTGGATTGTATCTTCATTAATGCAGGTTTGGGTTATGCGGCAAACAGGGTAGAAACTGAAGACGGAATGGATTCACATTTCCAGGTGAATTATTTGTCTCAGTTTATGCTGACTTTAAACCTGTTGAGCTTGCTGGAGAACTCGGAGAATAGGGGGAGAGTGATATTCAATGTAACCCGTGGCGGCAAAATATTCTGGGAAGACATTCAGATGAAAAATGGCTGGAGTTTTGAATCGGGTATTCATCAGGCCATGGTCGCCAAAAGAATGTTCCTGGTTAAGTTACATGATTTGTATAAAGGAATTAAGGCTCCAAAGGTATCCTTCATTGGGTTTGAAATATCTAAAACAGTGTGGAGTAATCAGCTTAATATAATTCCTGTCTCCATGAAAATTATGGCAACCATAATGAAGTTTTTCGGGACATTCATCTCGATTGAGAAATGTGGAATGATAATGGCTCCGTTATTCACAGAAAGTCAGGAGGAAAGCCTGAAGAGGTCAGGGAAATTTATCACTTGGAAGAATAATGAGTTTATACCGATGAAGGAAGATGAATCAGTCTTTGATCGGGAAATCCAGGAAAGACTCTGGAAGATCAGTCTGGAATTATGCAATGATGAAACAACTGCCAGAATCTCGGAAAGCCTGCAGAGTCAAAATTTTCCTCTTCTGCAACATTAGAGAAAGTTAAAAACAGATCAAATTAATAAAGAACTGCATAAATATTCCAAAGTCAAATTTATGGATTGTGCCAAATGGTGGACATTTGCCTCATTTAGACTCTGCAAACCAAAGTGATTTTTTACGCAGAACGATTGAATTTTTAAATGAAGACTGGGAATAGAACTTATAATAAGGATTTAATAATTGGGATGGAGTAAATATCTATTATACATATAATATTTATTACTGAGCTCGATGAACGAAGTGAGTCAAAAAAGAGACGAGAGTGTTCGCTATCGGAGATTAAGGTCATCGGCTTTTGCTCTAAGTGTTGGAAATTGTTGTGTTGCATAAGTGGATTTCCCTGTCAAACTAAGACATATTTCTACTGTTGACGTATAGTTTCTCAGCTATGAATTCGGAATCTTCTTTTATTCCTAAAATAATTCCTGACTTTCTTTTACGAAGCCACGGAAGACCGAGAAAATATAATCCTTCGATATCTGAAATACCATCAGTGTGTTTCAACATTCCATCATCATTGAAGTAAGGAAGTTTCAGATAACTGAAGTCACCAGTAAATCCGGTTGTCCATATAATGGATCTTATATTGGTTTCTTTCAGGTCGAAGGAAGAAATACCTGATGCACATTCAGCTGTTTCATCAGGCTGATCATCAAAATCTTCTTCTGCCGGAGGTGCCTGCAATCCTGATTTTTGGACAAATTCATCTATCATTACTTTCATCTTCCGGGAAAATTCATCAGCGAATTTTACATGAGCTGCAGCATTTGGCTGAATAAAAACCGTTGAGGTATCTGCAGTTTCAATCTTCCCGAGTATGACTACTCCTTTTCGTGCCAATGACTGCAAACTCGCTGTGTGACCTCTAACCCCTACACCTGATACCTGCGGCTGTTTCATTTTAAGAATCTGATGATCGGTGACATCGGTAGTTCTGACCTCATTATATCCTGTCAGCATAAGCCAATCCACAATGTCTTTGCCCCGGTATCTTCTTGGTACCCGGGCTACCTGACTTGTAGAAATGAAGACTTTTCTGCCGCTTTCAATTAAATCTTCAGCAATCTGGACGCCTGATTGTGCACTGCCAACGATCAAAACAGCTCCTTCAGGAAGCAGAGATGTATTTCTGTATTCACAAGCATGTAACTGAATAACTTCTTCTGAAATATTCTTTGCAAATGATGGAATATTCTTATTATTCTGACCACCAGAAGCAATAACTACCTGTTTACTAAGGTAATATTTGACTGAATCATTTTCAGATACACATACCGAAAAATATTTTGGGCGGGAAACATATTCTAATGATAAGACCCTCGAATTTTCGATTACGGGCAAGTCAAATTTTCTTGAGTAGTCCTGAAGTAAGTAAGCAAAATCTGAAGCAGAAGAGAATCCTTCAGCATCAGAGAAAAAATCTTCCTGCCCGGGCAACAAGTTAAACTTGTTTGAGGTGTTTAATTTAAATGAATCCCATCGTTGGTTGCGCCAGGAATTTCCGATTACAGCCTGTTCAAATACAATATGATCCAGATGAAGATCTTTCAGGTGATAACTGATACTCAGCCCTGCCTGCCCTGCACCAATTACTATCACATCTAAGACTGAAGCATTCATGGTTGACAATTAAATTGCTCCCTTCTACTGATTGTTCCATTTTCACTACTCCATTTAACAAATCTCAATCAATTAAGTTTGTTCAGGTTTTCCTTTCCGTGGAGAATAAGTCGTACGTATTTTGGCAAAGCTTTCTTTAACCGACGAAGCTTTCTCTGACCTCCGAAGCTTTAGCGAAGGAGGAAGCGAAAGAGGGATGTCACGCTCGCTCTTTTTCAGCCCACCGAATCCGCCAAACGGCGGATTGGAATTCTGACAAGCGATGGATCTTTTGTTTGCGGCGACTTTCTTTACAACTTATTCGGGAAACCGAGCCTGGAGTTTTGCGACAATTTAGAAGATTTTAATGCCAGTGTTGAAAAATTAAAAAGTCTAAAAATAAATACTTTTTATCCCGGGCATGGTAAACCATTCACAATTGAGCAATTTTTGAAAAAGTATTAATTTAACATTGTAAGAAACCCAACCAACTATTACACGAGAGACTGGTCGTTTGATGAGAAATTTAATTTCTCATAAAAGCCCCAGATTCCTGGCATATCTGATTGCTTCATTTGTGTTGCATTACTGGGTGCTGCGCACCGTATGAAGCCCTATGTATTAGCTTTAGCTGTGTTTCCCGCGTTCAAGGCAAAATTGTCAAGAGGATTGAAATATTAATCATAAGATTTTGCTGATCTTTTTTGGATTCTGTCTCGTATCAAAAACCATTGAAATATTTATGGTACTGAATTCAGAATCTAGCCAGTAAATAATCTTATAGTTTTTGATAATTATAAAACGAAATTCCAGCGAGCGGTCAGCAAGTAAGTCTTCCTTTATCCCTGAAACTGGATTATTTTCAAGAATTATTGTGGCATCAATTATTTTCTGGACAAGTCTCTGGGCTATATTGGGACTTGCCTTAATCAAATGATAATCAAAAATGTCTTTAAGTTGATTAATAGCGAAATCAGTCCAGAGAATTTTATAAACTATTTCCATTTTTTAACTGATTCCTTTAATTCTCGAGCGTTAATAACATTTCCCTGAGTTGCATCTTCAATAGATCTGTCAATCTTCTTATTGAAATTGTTCATGCTCATTGGTTTGAGATTGGCTTCATATTCTTTAGCCTTATCTTCAAGGAGAATCTTCTCGAGTTTTTCGATCAGTTTGATATTTCTCAGTCTTAAAAATTCCTGCACAAAATTTATCTTTCTAGTCTGAATGTCCATATCAATTTAATTTGTCACAAAGGTAATATTTAATAGGATTGAATAGATCATTTTACGAGGATGTTCCGGTAAAGAGAAATATGTCTTTTAAATGGTAAGTCTCGTCATTTTCGAGCTGTCATCGAGAGTAACTATCAGTCTGGCAGACGTTCAGTTAAAGCTAACGGCCCGGCGGTTTGGTGAGTTGCCGTCGGAGCCTGCCCAGAGCGCTAGCGAAGGGTCGCGGTGGCGTGGTTTTTGCAATCCCGATAGCTATCGGGACTGGCAGACGGCTGAAGAGTCCGGGTGCACGATGAAATAGTCCCGCGGTACCAAGTCCGGGTAAGGATTGTGAGTCCGGGCGCACGATGAAATAGTCTAGATGTATTAGCAAAAACCATGACACCATGAGCGTGGGCCCGCAGCCCAGTAGACTCTGTCCCGGAAATACGGAAACAGTCCGGGTGGCAGAATTTTGAAGAGCGGATTTAAACATTCTCTCATAGACTTTAAGGGCTGACTACTGAGGCTAGTCCGGGCTGCGGACCGTGCCAGCCGAAGCCGCCTTAGTCCTGTTAGATAATTATGGGGTTGTGACAGGCGGCGAAGGCTGAAGGCAATTAAGTAAACCGTCCGAGTTAGCTGCTGACTTATTTTTTTATTGTCTTGATGAATTCTCCAGCAGTCATGACAGGTATCTTACTTTCTTTAAAATCTTGCTGATTTCTGGTAATTATTAAGTCCTGATCGTTTTCAATTGCAGTATAATACTGAATAGCATCTTCAAAGTCACGGAACTCTGAATTAAGTGCTAAATCAGTTATTTTATCGTCAAGGGGAAGAACATTAACAAGTACTTTGAATTTTCTCAATATGTTTCTAACCTCCATTTCTGGATTCTGTCTTGATAGAATATAGTGAGCATCAGCAATGCAGAGAGAAGAAATTGAAAGCTTTATTTTTTTCTTGTCAGCAAGTGAAAAAAGTTTTGCAGCCTCAGTATAAAAAGGCATTCTATTAGCCAGAAGATCAAGAATGATGTTAGTGTCAAGAAATAGATTTTTCATGAGTACTTTTTTATCAAGTAATCTGTACGATCCTTTTTATAATCATAATCTTCAGGTAGAGAAATTACTCCACTAAGACTTTTAACTAAAGGAGTTATCTCAATATCATCAGAATCCGGTTTTGTAACAGAGTCAAGATAAGATTCAATCATTTTTGAAAGACTTGTCTTACGATGTTGAGCGTATCTCTTTGCTCGAGAGATTACATCGTTGTCAAGTTTTATAGTGAGTTTTGTATCCATCGTAATTTTATTTTGTCCGTACAAAGATACGGGATATGTACGTATTAAACAAGTGCGGAGGCAGAAAGTTGG
>CAVTDE010000006.1:0-386151 GCA_963733455.1 uncultured Bacteroidales bacterium | reverse complement strand
GTTGAAGTACGGTCAATTGATATTCCAATGCCGTTTTTGCATTAATAAATTTAGGAATATATTCTCTCAATACTTCATCCCAATTTTTGTCCGTTAGATGATATGGGAAAAAATATTGGATGATGTTCCAGTACCGATACAACGCCAATAAACGAAGATTTTTGTCGGGAAAAGAAGTTGAATAAGGTTGTTCGTTTATAAATTCAGGATTACCATCATAGTACGCCTTCTTAATATAATAATGAGTTCCCTGGTGCCTGTTTTGATAGATTTCTTTATCTTTTCTTTTAAGACAGCGCTCATATTTCCGTTTTCAACCCATGAAAAATCAGGTTTTTGATAAGCATCGGCTGAGTTTCCTTACAGGTAGTACACACAGGCAATTCACCGTATTTTTCTATCCATCGAAGTAGTGATTCGTCCCGCTGCCTGGTATCGTTTACGTTCATGAATTCTGGCAAAAACTGAAACAGTTCATCATCCCAATCATATTTACCTTTTCCAACTTCAGGGTGATGATACTTTAAAAAGCCCCATATCTTCCCCAGTAGTTCCAAGTTGGTTATCAAAAAATCTTCTTCGATTTGCGACTCAGTATATGAATCAGAATTCGGACTTTTAGTTTGACCGCAACCTGATGAAATTATGGTTGAAAGCAGGAGAAAAAGAAAAAAATGAGTTTTCATCCGTAATTATTATAGTTAAATAATAGTAATTCAAAAAGTTATATTATCAGTTAGGGTTAAAACAGGAAAAAGCTGAGTCAGGGTTCTATTATGTCCTTGTATGAATTTCATGTAGTTAAGATACAAAAACCGGCGTTTTTTGAAGAATTTCCGGCCCCATAGTTATGAACAAAAAGTGAAGGTTTTTAGAGAGTCTGACGGCTCGGCGGTTTGATTAGGTGCCGTCTGTGTCGGGGTTGGCGAGTTTTTTTGCCAGTCCCGGTAGGTGGCGAAAATTGTCTTGTCACGGTAAAAGCCGATTACGTATGAGTCCCGGTAATGAAAACGTAATTTACTTGTCACGGTGCATTTTATAAGTAGAGAGCAAAAAACACTGAGCGTAATCGAGTGAGTAATTGGCTCTTGAAAGTTATACTTGGCGATGCTGTCAAGGTAGCAAAAATTGTCATGCTATAAGTAATTTGTCCCGAAGAATTGGCCCCGCATAAATACTAACGGCCCGGTGGTTTAATTAGTTGCCGTCGGAGCCTGCCCAGAGCGAAGCGAAGGGTCGAGGTGGCGTTTTTTGCCAGTCCCGGTAAGTGGCGACAAGTATTGTGTCACGGTAATTTGTCTTGACGGCACCAAGTCCGGATAACGGACGAGAATTTTCGGGTCACGGTAAAGTTAGTCTAGGTGACGTTGCAAAAACCATGACACCAGTGCATCGGCCGGCAGCCCTATTGACTTTGTCTCGGCAGCATGAACTGTCAGGGTGCCACAAGATTTATATAAGTGAGTTGATGTTTACTCGCATAGACTTTTGGGCCATAAAGAAGCAGTCCGGGCTGACGAAGGCAATTAATTAAACCGTCCGTGTTAGCACAAGTATAGATTATTTTTCTATCTCACTAATAAGTTTCTCGAGTATAAGAATATCTTGATGGATAGTCTTCCAGACAACAGTAACATCGACACCTAAATAGTCATGGATGAGTTTGTCCCGCATACCGGCAATCTCTTTCCAGGGGATCTTATAATAGGCTTTGTTTTGTGTCTTTAGAGATTTTTTTTGAAGCCTCGCCAATTATTTCAATATTTCTGATGATGGCATCTTGAACCATCTCATTTGCTTTGAATTCTTTCAAGGACAGGCCGTTACTAAACTCATTGATTTTTCTGATACAATCAAGAATATGCTCAATGTAGGCGAGATCGTCCTTAATCATTACAGTATGTTAATGAGGTCCTTCTTAATGCTTTTTTTGATTCTCTTATTTTTCAAAGCGCCAGTTGTCACTAGGTCAACTTTCACACCAAGAATATCGGAAAGGTCATTTTCTAACTTAATAAGTGTCAACAAAGAAGGAGACTCTTTGAACTCAACCAAGATATCGATATCGCTTCCCTTTTTATCATCTCCTCTGGCAAAGGAACCAAAGATACCAACCTTAATAGGGTTAAACTCTTTTAAGTGACTCAAGATTATATTTTTAATCTCTGATCGGTCCATTTAGAATGTTTTTACAAATCTATTAATAATTGATCATTCAGCAATGCAGCTATCTAGTTTTAGTTCTGAGTCAAATCTGTCCTGTTACATTTTTTTGGCTTTTAGCTGTTAGCACAAGTTTTTATCCGTCGCGCGAGGGAAGAGTCCTGACAAAAGAAAATATGTTCTTTCATAAACAGAATTTTCTAAATGAAGGCGGGAGAGTGAATTGTCTGTCGTGAGAGGGCAGTTCCAGGAATAAGAGCTATAATAATATTGTCAAGGTAAAGTTTTTTAAACACGGCGCGAGGGCATAATCGTCACATACTGAAATATTTGTGCTAACGGCCCGGCGGTTTGGTGAGTTGCTGTCGGAGCCTGCCCAGAGCGCTAGCGAAGGGTCGCGGTGACTTGTTTTTTGCCAGTCCTGGTAGAAGGCAGAAGGTTTCGTGTCATGGTGAAATTGTCGAGACGGCACCAGTCCCGGTAGATGGCTGCGAAGTTAAGTGTCACGATGAAACTGTCTAGGTGACGAGCAAAAAACACGGCACCAGCGTGTCGGCCGACAGCGCCAACGATACTGTCCAGGTAGATGAAACTGTCCGGGTGCCACAGGATTTAATAAATGGTTTAGAGTTTAAGGGCATAGATTTGGGGATTGATTACAAATCTGTCCTGGCGCTGGCGAAGGCAATTAATTAAACCGTCCGAGTTATGCTTAGGCTTTTATTTGTCAAGATGTAACCCGCTAAGCTATTTGCTCTGAGGTTTAAGTTCAATTATTGTGATTATGTCTCCCACCATGCGAATGCTCGCTTGTCCTTCGGCAATATTATACTTTAACCAGAATTTATCTCCATCCTTATAGCTGGTCAAAAAATCACCAAGATTTATGGGTTCCAGAGACTTACTTTTATTATTTATTGTAAAAACGAATCCACAACCATCTAATCCTGTGAGATTCTTTAGAGTAACGTCTTCATATCCTGTCGAAGGTTTCAGTTCCTCTTTTTGACAGGAAAATATAAAGAGGATAACTAGAAAAACTACTATAGAATAACGTCTCATATGTTTAACTGTCTAGGTGAATGTAATTTATTTAACCGCAAAAATTGTTCCAAATAACCATGAGTATTTTGATTTTTAGGGAGAACTTGTCGAGGGACATTTGTTGTCAAGGTAGTCTTGGTTCGATAAGTCGCTGGGTGCTTAAGCATAACGGGAGTTTGTCTAAAAACCTTTTCCCCGGAAGTTTTCCTGGTCAATTTAAAGCGATTTAAGCGATAGCTGTATCTGTACCGGGGTAAATATTATCCGGTAAAGAAAGGTCTCCAGAAGGCTTATTTTCACTCTGCAGAAGCCCAAAATATCAAAAAACAAAGGAACAAGTATCCTCAGATACTCCTTCAGCCGATCTTTCCCCAATATGTTGATAATTCGCCTGATATTATAAGCGAGGAACATGAATCCGACATCCGATGAGGCGCGGCACATCCCCTGCTTTGTCAGTATGTAGCTGAAGCCCCACTGTCGTTTGATCGTTCCATATGGATGTTCTACTATTGCCTGACGGCGTTTATAAAGGTGCTCCTTCTCTTTAAAGTTTCTGCTATTGACTTCATAGTATCCGGCAAACTCGCTTCTGTGAATCAACCTGGCTGTCTTCGACCTTGTACACTCTGATCGTGCCTGGCATAACTTACATGATCGTGTCTTGTATTGTTTGAACCAAGCGGATGATATTGCCACTACTGGTGAGTTCCTTATTCCATGTACCGTTTGTTCTGAGAACCTGATCCTGAGGACAGGTGTAGGTATCAGCAGTTTCATCATACATGAAGTGTTCATAATTGTATTCATGGTTTGGAGCCTGGCTGGTGCATGGGACTCCCGGTATTGCAACGATGGTTTCAACGCCAATCTCTTGTGCTATCTTCAGCTCTGAGCCTGTGTGAAAGCCTTTGTCGTAAAGTACTGTGAAATCATTTGTCCTCAGAATGCTCTTGGCTCTCTGCACCATATTACCCATCGCCTTACTGTCATTCTGGTTGGTCACCTTGTAGTCGATGGGGATATTGTTCTTTGCATCAACTGTGGTCTGTACATTATATGCTACCTCGGTGTGTCGCGGTACAAATTGGGTCGGAAGCACAAATCTGGCAGTGTTACAAATTTGTGAAGCGGCCACTGGCGCAGTATCGCGACGTAAACTCGATCGAAGCCAGAAAGTAGTCCCGGTGTGAGATTTTGATGGTGTGCGGAGGCGCGCGTCCAGGTTTACGAGCATTACGAAAGCTGTCACGGTGCAGGAGCAAATTGCAAAAAATGTGACAAGCAACTTACCCATATTGTCCGTGTTAGGTTTAGGGGAAATTTTGAAACTGTCACGGTGCCAGATAACTGTCTCGTTAAAACTTTGTCTCATTATTCGGCGGATTGTGCTGGCAGGCTCTTCACGCAAACATAAGTTATTTAGTCAATTCGATGGTTTTTATTTGCGGGATGTGCCTGCCAGAGGCGACTTGCCATCAAAACTTTAGACTATAACTAATTGAAGGAATAATCGGAAACCATAGCTCTCCTGTTTTAAGACTGCTTTTCGAGATTTTTGTATTATTCTTCCTTGCTCGTCAATTGCTAAGTTGTATCATGATAATCGTCATAGCGATTCTGTCTGTTGCCGGTTGTAAATATTTATACTCCGTCGCTTTCCGATAGTGTCACGCCTTGAGTATATTCTCTCAAGCTTTTGTCTATGTCCGCACTGAGGTGCCGGTCAATCTTAGCCTGGTTATAATTTAAATAGTTGCTTTCATTAACTAATTCATTGATTACTTCAGGCATCATTTTAAATTTTCCTGTTGCAAGGGTATATGGATTGCCGGTTCCATAAACCCATGTTGCAGAAAACTGAATATTCTTCTTGCTGTTCTGAGCTCTACAATGCTGATATCATGTGTCCTGTCGTCCTGCAATGATATGTTTTCCATTATTTTTATTCTCAAACTGTCGGATTGTTTTAGAGTATGTGTATGCTATCCAGCCTGTTGCCGAGCCTTTCGTTTTTTGAAGAAGAAATTCCAAACCATAAGACTTTCCCTTACCATTAGTTTCAACTTGTGTCTGCCAGTCGGAGGCAGATGAGAGAATAGCTACACCATCTTTGTATGTAATAAGGTTATTCATTGTTTTATAATAACCCTCCAAACTTACCTCATACATCCCGTCTTTAGAGGTATTTTCCAATCCGATCGGTCAAAATGCTTCGCAATCGTGCAACTGATTGGTTACGGAACACGTTTCTTTATTGCTTTCGGATTATCCCTGCGGAAATTGGCAATATTGATTCATTGAAGAATATGAAGCTTTCAGGAGAGTGTTTTCGGTAATTATGAAAGTTGAAAGAAAGCGAGGCTCATATGACACATAGTTACGGTATGGTGTCTGATAATTTGTAACCCTTAAACCAATGTTTGTAAATAACCTTGTGCCAATTGAAATTTCATTTTCAAGATATACTGCATTCTCGAAGCCATTTTGCTTCTTACATTGCCAAAACTGGTATCAACAACTGCACTGTTTTCAACAGAATGATAAGTTGTTGTGTTAGGATTAAAATAGTGGAAAATTGAAGTGCCACCAAATTTAATTTTGTAATTCTGATTAACATAATAATCGAAATCAGCCTTTGCTGAAAGGTCAACAATGCCAGACCAATAACTTGTAGATGTCTTCTCCTTAATATTATTGCGGGTAAAGGTGCTAGAGAAATCATTTGCAAGCCGATATCTGGTTGAATATAAGGTTAGATTGGAAAAAAGCTTGTCTCCATAAAGATGATTCCATCGAAATGATCCAAGAATATTTCCCCATTCAAGAATCATCTTGTTTAAGTCTGTTTGAGTTTTTTGCCTGTTGGTGTTGTGATCAGGTTTGAGACGCCCTAAGAGCCACATTACCTCGATGTTGCGTTTACTTTCCTTTTCCAGGTCGCGAGATGAACGGATCTTATTTAAATACCCGTAAATGAAGAGTTTCAATAAATCTGCCGGGTGATATGCCGGACGACCGTTTTCGATAAAATCCATTCTGAATCCATAGTCTTTAATAGAAAGGCTTTCAACAAAAAGGTCGATTATCCTGACTTCATTACCGGGGTCAATACTCTCATCAAGCGAAACCGGGAAAAGATTGATCTGATTTCTGTTATGTCCCTGTATGAATTTCATATAGTTAAGATACAAAACAGGGGGTAAAGAAGAGTAAGAAAAGGGACGTAGTTATCAACAAATTATGGAGGTTTTTAGACAGTCTGACGGCCCGCAGTATATACGTTGCTGTCCCAGCAAAAATCCCATAACCACCTGTAATATTTGAATAGAGGTTGATTGGCTCGCTCATCCCACTGAAAATGTCATTTTCAAGACTGAACAAATATGCAAACTGTCTTTCCTTGTATTTGTAGTAAGATTCAGAAACTGATCTGAATGTGATCGTAAGATTATAATCGGCGTATGTCATGGTAGCGAAATATATTTTTACTGAGCAATGTTTTCCATCAAACATTTTATCGTTGAAGATCAGGGTTTTTGGATTATAATCAAGAAGCCCGGTTGATGTTATTATAGGGTCAGAGTTTTTCATAAACCAAATCGATGTATAATTATTATCGATGATATATTTTGCGGACAATTGTACTTCATAAAAGGAAGGTCCTGACAAATCCTCGAAATCAAGTTTAAGTTCGTTAATTATAAATCCATCCTCATCGATTAATACCGAATCGGTACAAACACAGCTTTGAAGAAAAGTCTTTTCAGGAATGATATCCTCACAAAAAACAGTTTCCATACCAGGAACCATGATCTCCAGAGCATAATTCTTATTTGTTTCTGCCAGGATGTGCGAATAGTAATATCCGGATTGATAGTACATTGTATCAATGATGATGTTGTTTTCCCTCAGGATTACTGTCGCATCAGTACATTCAGGAATTATATTTTCAAGGATTCCGATGCTCTTGGATAAATGGACTTTTATCCGTGAATTCTCAGTAAAAAAACTGTTTACCACTACTTTTGAATCAGTAGGTGGTAGGTCTATATCAATCTCTTTTTTGCACGATAGAAGTGAAGAAAGACTAAAAATAAGTAAGGAGAATTTTAAGAAAGTAGCTGCATTAAAAATTCAAGTTGACTTTATATGAAAGCACTGATTTATTGCCGTTTGTAAAATAGAGATTTGATAACTTGTAGTACAAATCGAAACTGACTCTTTTACTTTTTGAATATAATGTCACACCTGGGGCAACATAGTATCCGAATTTGTCAGATATGAATGGAGTCTGGTCAGATGATGAATATAATTCCTTATAGTAGTGCGAGAATAGAGGAGAAACTTCCGCGAATATTTGAAATCTTTTTTCTGAAAGAATGGAGTATCTTGTAAAAAAATCAATACTATAACTAAAATAATTGTAAAGATGGAATTGATTACCAAAATTTATAAAAATCGGGAAGCTGCAATCAAATTCTATACCAGTAGTAACATTTTTGGTAATCCTGTAGCCGTAGCGTATGGCAGTTACAGTCTGGATCATCCTAAGTCCTAATGAACTCAGTTCATTGATAGATGGATTAAACTGAATCCCGATTTGATTTCTATTAAACGATGGATAAACAGTTTTCTGAGAAAATGTAGAGGTAAAGAATATAAACCAAAAGATTGTTAATAAAAGTACTGTTCTTTTCATATTAATGAATTTAAAAACAGTGTTAAAGATATTAACTTAGCTTTAACACTGCTTATTTCTTTAAGATAATTCTAATAAGGATCGTTTAGAATACCTGTGTGTGTGACATTTGCAGATGGAGAGTTTACAAGAGCATTTGCCCATGATATGTAAATGTATTCTACTGTACCATCAATTAATCGACCTCTACTATATGCTGGGCAAGAACTATTATTCATGTCAATTTCATAAATAGGATCTAGCATGGCTATCGCAATTAGAGAGAAACCAGTAACTTCAGAAGATGATGGAGTTATTGATCCTAGAAGACAAAGTGGACAATTAATAACATTAAAATAGCCATTGCTATGTGCAGATTTTGTATTGAGGCTCGCTCTTAAATAAACACCTAAAGTTCTTTTTCTGGGGATTGGTACATATATCATAATACAGTAAAGGTCCATTCATATAGGTTCTTACTGAACTTACAATTCTAAACCTATTGTCGTTATAAAAATTTTCTGTTCTGTTACCATAATCTGTTTTAGCTTCAAGTCTTGTTGTTGAAGGCATAACCTTTACATCCTTGGATGAAATTTGATTTTTTGGTAGAAATAGCATTTCAATATTGGATTCATCTCCTGTTTGGTAAATGTAGTTCTGTGCAATTCTATATATTTGATCTCCAACCTGGTATATACCATCCAGGTTAGCAATATAACATAGTATTTTTGAATGAGGTAAAAGGTAAAGTGTTGAATTATCATATGGTTCAATATAAAAGACATTTGGGTACTTAGAAACATATTCCGAAAATTCTGGATCATCTTCTTCTAATTTCATTCCATCCAAGTAGTATTCAGTCATGGATTTTAAGCCATAAGATTTATTTTTCTCGGCAATTAGTTCCGGATTACCCTGATTCTCAAAAATCCATTTTTGATGATTAATAAATGCAGTAAGATCTTTAAAGATTAATCGGCCATCCTGAAAAGTAATACCCGCATCTGCTACTATCGAAAGATTTGCTTGAGGCTCTTCTTTCTGGCAAGAAAAACAAAATAAAAGCAGTAGACCTAAAGGAATGACTCCTTTGAGTCCACTAAGTCTGGTAAATAGATTCTTTTTCATTGTGCGTTAATTAAAGTTAATAATTTAAATTTCTCATAAGGTCATGCCATAAAGAAAAAATGCTAATTTGATTAGACTAAAAATTTCCTCTAGTTCATAACTTTATTCTGCAACTTAAAACTTATTTAACTATAAGTCAATGCCATATGGTACAGTTGGTACATAATTGAGATGGTATGCTTAAAACAGTGAATTGCTGACCCAAAACTAGGATTGAATGCTCAAAAACTTGAATTATTGACGCATTATTGGTATGAGAAGCATAAAGTTCGGATGATCTGCAGTTGATTGTCAACGTTAAATTGATATGTTGCTACTTATGTATTTGGTTCTAATCATTGCCTATGGTTCAAAGATATTTTTGCTCTAACATAATCAGATTATCTTTGAAAGATTTTTTTCTATTTCTCGATAATGGTATCCGGATTTGTTCCTTTAAAATGATCTCGCAGCTACATAAACAATCAAAATATCTGCAGTTTACTATATAAGAATTGTGACAACGGAAAAATTCTGGATTAGATAGAAACCTTTCATACCATTTAATTAAATGTTTGGTGAATACTCTGTCTGAATTATTCAACAAAAGCATTGTACCCCGATTTTCTGCTTTAACATATATTAACCTGTTCTTTGATATATATTTTAATCCTTGAGCAGTCTTTATTTCAAGCACTTGTGTCTCATTAGAATTTGCAATACTCATTTTTTATAAGTTTTAAAATTTTAATGATCAACCAATACAATTTACACCATGCAAATAAGTCAAAATGTTAGGGAATGATAATCTTCCGACCAGTCAGTCACACTAATAATATGTACCAACCAAAAAGGATGATAGTCACTAATTGCATATATGTCAGTAGATTATAAGATCGACATTTCTATTTGAGTATTCTATTATGCTAAATGCCAATATAAACCAGCTGACAAAGGAATTTCATGACAATCACATCTTCAATTATTCTGTTAATAGGAATAGGGTCGAAATTGTTACCCTAAAAATTGAATTATTTTTCTTACTTTGATGTTATTTAAATTAGTTCTAAATAAATTTAAGACATATATTAGCACAAATGGTGCAAGACAGTTTTTTGAAATGATTTTGTCTTTACCATCTCTATTAAGGATAGGGGTATGCATGATTGAGATTGCTGAATTAGCAAATTCATTGTAAATAGGTATAAGTCTTCAAGTTATATAAAAGTAGTCAAGAAAGCAAGCTCCCGGTAATTGGGCAAGAACTGTTATTGGAGTAGGCGAGCAGAATCTTTTTACATAGCAAATAAGTTTTCAGACCTGTAAACTAAAAATATTTGCATTCAGGCTATATCTAACTTATTAAAACATTTATTAATAAATAGATACGGCTTTTCAGAAAACACATAAAACCTGTTTAAGGAATCAAAGCTTTTACCTTCAACTGAAGGTATTAAGTAAGCTGTGCAACGTTGCGAGGCACCGCTAACTAGAAAACGTAACAAGTCTTGCGTAAACGATTGTTAGTGATAAAGACCCGATAAGTGTGCAGGGTTTATCATGATACGATAAAGTTGTCAAGATGGGAAAGTCTAGGTAAACGGGCAGGAGTTGTCATGTTATGATAAAATTGTCCAGATAGAAAAGTCCCGGTAGATGAGCAGGATTTGTTGTGTTTTGATGAAGTTGTCCAGATGTCAAAGTCCTGGTATACGGGTAGGATTTAAGTGTCAAGATAAGTTGTCTAAACGACGAAGTCCGGGGAGGCAAAAAGCATGGGTTTTGCAGCGATGGGACGGTTGCAGGGAAGGGCCGCCAAACTCTTGCGCGCGCGTCGGAAGTCCAGGTATAATGAGGACTTGGGGCAAATTTGCCTTGCAGCTAACGGGAGTCTGTGCAATAATGATTATTCAGATACGGCTACATTGTATTATAGACGCTCCTTTTTGTGAAATAGGATTTAATTGAAAATAGTATGGGGTGTAAAAGGTGAAAATTTGTAAAAAACAGCTCAAAAATGGACTAAAACACTCAGAAAAAGCCTTAATGGCTTTCAGAATACCATTTATACCCATAATATTCATTACCCTTTTAATGTTATAACATAAAAATACCAGACTGATTTCTGAATCCGTTTTCTCAAGCCCCTTCATCATTACATGATCGTATCCCCATTGTCGTTTAACAACCCCGAAGGGATGCTCTACCATCGTCTGCCGGAGTCTGTATTTTTCTTTTTCAATTCTGACCCTCAGATTATTTGCATCAACTGAGTCCTGATATTGCGAACGTTCAATCAATCTTCCTCTTTCAATGGGGGAACTGGTACATCGGCATCTCATCGGACATTCCCTGCACGCCTTTGTTTTGTATTGTTTAACCAGGGTTATGTGAGTCCGGTAGAATTTTTTATACCATTTCCCATTACTGCTTAATGTTTGTCCTTCAGGGCAGATATAGCAGTCATCGTGTGAATTATATCTGAATTTATCACCCTGATATTCGGGCGTAGGTATTTTGTTACCAGAGATGTTTTCTTGCGGTGCTACATAAGTTTTAATATTTATTAAGTCGCATTTTTGTAACTCTTCTGCGTTATGGTACCCCTTATCTGCAAGAAGGTCAAAGCTTTCCTTGTTTAGTATCTCTTTGGCCTGCAATCCCATGGTTGCCAGTATCTTTCGGTCATTTGAATTAATAACTTTGGTATCTATTACGAGATTGTGCTTGCTATCTACTGTTGTCTGAGCATTATAGGCTACTTCGGCAATATCTCCTCTGATTATTAATTGTCTGGCATCAGGGTCGGTTGTTGATACCTGGTCTTGTCCTGTTTCTCTGAGTTGTCTTTCCAGGTCAATATATTTTTGTTTTCTTACTTCTAACTGCTGAAGGCATTCTTTTACCTTTAATTGACGTTCTCCCTGTTCTTTATGATCATTCTCATCAAGCTCTTTTAAATACTCATCTGCTTTCTGATCGATATAGTTCAGGTGACGCTGGATCTTTTGTTGGTTATAGTTATTCTTTTTTGAATTCACTGCCCGGAATTTACTTCCGTCAACTGCCAGCAGATCTCCGGCAATAAGATCCCATTTCTTCATCATTACCACAAACTGGCGAAAAACGCTTTTTATGGCTTTTAAGTTTTGCGCCCTGAAATAAGCTATAGTTCTGTACTTGGGCCGTAGCTGGTTCAATAACCATATAACTTCAATATTGCGTGTGCACTCCTTTTCCAGTTTACGGGAAGACCTTATCCTGTTCATGTAACCATAAAGGTAAAGCTTTAACAAGTCGGCAGGATTATAAGGAGGGCACCCTTGCTCTACAGGAATACTGTTTTTGAAACCTGTTGTTTTCAAATCCAGTGAATCAACGAATACATCGATAACCTTTGCAGGGTTATCTTCTCCTATAAACTCATCAAGACTGGGTGGAAGTAAAAGCAGCTGGTTTCTGTCGGTCCCTATTCGATGTGCCATATTCGTTTTTTATAACAAGTTACAGGAATACAGCGTCTTAGTCAAATATTTGGCAAATAGGTTATAAACAAAACATTAGAGTTTTTGCACAGTCTGACGGCCCGGCGGTTTAATTAGTTGCCGTCGGAGCCTGCCCAGAGCGCTAGCGAAGGGTCGCGGTGGCGTGGTTTTTGCAAATCCCGGTAGGTGGCGAAAAGTATTGGGTCACGGTGAATTTGTCTTGACGGCACCAAGTCCCGATAAGATGGCACGAAAATTTTCGGGTCATGATAAAGTTGTCTAGGTGACGTTTGCAAAAACCATGACACCAGTGCGTTGGCCGGCAGCCCTATTGACTTTGTCTCGGCAGCATGAACTGTCAGGGTGCCACAAGATTTAATAAGTGAGTTGATGTTTACTCGCATAGACTTTTGGGCCGATAAAGAAGCAGTCCGGGCTGCCGAAGGCAATTAATTAAACCGTCCGTGTTAGCACAAGTATAGATTATTTTTCTATCTCACTGATAAGTTTCTCAAGTGTAGGAATATCTTGATGGATAGTCTTCCAGACAACAGTAACATCGACACCTAAATAGTCATGGATGAGTTTGTCCCGCATACCGGCAATCTCTTTCCAGGGGATCTTATAATAGGTTTGTTTTGTGTCTTTAGAGATTTTTTTTGAAGCCTCGCCAATTATCTCAATATTTCTGATGATGGCATCCTGAACCATCTCATTTGTCTTGAATTCTTTCAAAGACAGTCCGTTACTAAACTCATTGATTTTTCTGATACAATCAAGAATATGCTCTATGTAAGCGAGATCGTCCTTAATCATTACAATATGTTAATGAGGTCTTTCTTAATGCTTTTTTTGATTCTCTTATTTTTCAAAGCGCCAGTTGTCACCAGGTCAACTTTAACACCAAGAATTTCGGAAAGGTCATTTTCTAATTTAATAAGTGTCAACAAAGAAGGAGACTCTTTGAACTCAACCAAGATATCGATATCGCTACCCTTTTTATTATCTCCTCTGGCAAAAGATCCAAAGATACCAACCTTAATAGGGTCAAACCCTTTTAAGTGACTCAAGATTATATTTTTAATCTCTGATTGGTCCATTTAGAATGTTTTTACAAATCTATTAATAATTGATCATTCAACAATGCTGCTGTCTTGTTTTAGTTATGAGTCAAATCTGTCCGGTTACATTAATTTGGCTTTTAGCTGTTAGCACAAGTATTTATCCGTCGCGCGAGGGAAGAGTCCTGACAAAAGAAAATATGTTCTTTCATAAACAGAATTTTCTAGATGAAGGCGGGAGAGTGAATTGTCTGTCGTGCGAGGGCAGGTCCAGGAATAAGAGCTATAATAATATTGTCAAGATAAAGTTTTTTAAACACGGCGCGAGGGCATAATCGTCACATACTGAAATATTTGTGCTAACGGCCCGGCGGTTTAATTAGTTGCCGTCGGAGCCTGCCCAGAGCGCTAGCGAAGGGTCGCGGTGACTTGTTTTTTGCCAGTCCTGGGAGGTAGATGGCAGAAAGTTTCGGGTCACGGTGAAACTGCGAGACGGTACCAAGTCCCGATAGATGGCTGTGAAGTTACGTGTCACGATGAAATAGTCTCGGTGACGAGCAAAAAACGAGGCACCAGCGCGTCGGCCCGCCAACCCAAAGATGCTGTCCCGGGAGACGAAACTGTCGCGGGTGCACAGTATTTTATAAACGGAAAGAAGTTTATCGAGCATAGATTTTGAGGGCTGGTTACAAATCTGTCCTGGGTTGGCGGAAGGCACTTAATTAAACCGTCCGAGTAGCCTTAGCAATTATTATTATAATCGTCTCAGAGTAGTCTGTCTCAAATGTTTTGAGGAATGATGTACAGTCAGGATGTGAACTGTCTCGGTACTTGTAATCTTATAAATTATCCGGTAATTGCCGTAAATTATCTCGCGAATCTTGGTTTGTTTTCTCATTTCAGGAACCATCCGTCCGATCTTGGGATTGGTCTCAAGATACGAGGTCACATCTATGAGTCTCTCAATTGTTAATGAAGCATATTTTATTGAGTCCTGTGAGATGAAGTCAGCTATGGATTTTAGATCTGTGAGTGACCTTTGAGTCCAAATTACTTTAACCATGTCTTAAGCTCTTTCTTAACCTGATTCGTAGTAAAGACTCTCCCTTCTTCAATATCCTTAAGTCCTTCCTCAATCCTATTAAGAATCACAAGCTCCTCAACTATCTGGTCAACAGTGAAGTTCTCTGGCAACCTATCAATGGTCTTTCTTACTTTATCCTTTGTTAACATAACCATGTAATTATTGATGCAAAGATACTGAAAAAGTCTGCGTTTGTCCTGCTCGGGTCGAGATTTGTTAAGGCTAACGGGAGTTTGTCTAAAAACCTTTTCCCCGGAAGTTTTCCTGGTCAATTTAAAGCGATTTAAGCGATAGCTGTATCTGTACCGGGGTAAATATTATCCGGTAAAGAAAGGTCTCCAGAAGGCTTATTTTCACTCTGCAGAAGCCCAAAATATCAAAAAACAAAGGAACAAGTATCCTCAGATACTCCTTCAGCCGATCTTTCCCCAATATGTTGATAATCCGCCTGAGATTATAAGCGATGAACATAAATCCGACATCCGAAGAGGCGCGGCACATCCCCTTCTTTGTCAGTATGTAACTGAACCCCCATTGTCGTTTGATCGTTCCATATGGATGTTCTACTATAGCCTGACGGCGTTTATAAAGGTGCTCCTTCTCTTTAAAGTTTCTGCTATTGACTTCATAGTATCCGGCAAACTCGCTTCTGTGAATCAACCTGGCTGTCTTCGACCTTGTACACTCTGATCGTGCCTGGCATAACTTACATGATCGTGTCTTGTATTGTCCCGCCCAAGGCGGGATGATATTGCCACTACTGGTGAGTTCCTTATTCCATGTACCGTTTGTTCTGAGAACCTGATCCTGAGGACAGGTGTAGGTATCAGCAGTTTCATCATACATGAAGTGTTCATAATTGTATTCATGGTTTGGAGCCTGGCTGGTGGATGGGACTCCCGGTATTGCAACGATGGTTTCAACGCCCATCTCTTGTGCTATCTTCAGCTCTGAGCCTGTGTGAAAGCCTTTGTCGTAAAGTACTGTGAAATCATTTGTCCTCAGAATGCTCTTGGCTCTCTGCACCATATTACCCATCGCCTTACTGTCATTCTGGTTGGTCACCTTGTAGTCGATGGGGATATTGTTCTTTGCATCAACTGTGGTCTGTACATTATATGCTACCTCGGTGATATTATTCCGGATCATTATCTGGCGGCTCTCAGGATCGGAAACCGAGATCTGAGCTTCTCCTGATTCTTTAAGCTGCTTTTCGAGATTTTTGTAATTATCCTTTCTCTGTTGCTGCTTGTTAATCTCATGCTCTATCTGCTGCCGGTTGTCTCCGTCGCTTTCCGATAGTGCGCCGGTATATTCTTCAAGCTTTCTGTCTATGTACGCAAGGTGCCGGTCAATCTTAGCCTGGTTATAATTATTCTTCTTGCTGTTCTGAGCTCTCAGCTTTGTGCTGTCGCCTGCAATGAGTTTTCCTCCGATCAGGTCAAAATGCTTCGCAATCTGAACTGTTGTACGGAACACTTTCTTTATGGCTTTCGGATTATCCCTGCGGAAATTGGCAATGGTGTTGTGATCAGGTCTGAGACACCTTAAGAGCCACATTACCTCGATGTTGCGTTTACTTTCTTTTTCCAGGTCGCGAGATGAACGGATCTTATTCAGATACCCGTAAATGAAGAGTTTCAATAAATCTGCAGGATGATATGCAGGACGACCATTTTCGATAAAATCCATTCTGAATCCATAATCTTTAATAGAAAGGCTATCGACAAAAAGGTCTATTATTCTGACTTCATTACCGGGGTCAATGCTCTCATCAAGCGAAACCGGGAAAAGATTGATCTGATTTCTGTTATGTCCCTGTATGAATTTCATATAGTTAAGGTACAAAACAGGGGGTAAAGCAGTCTAAGAAGAGGGACGTAGTTATTAACAAATTGAGGAGGTTTTTAGACAGTCTGACGGCCCGGCAATATGGGGAGGTTGTGTTACCCGACGACAGCATCCGGGCAGGGTCCTGGTACTTTAGCCGAGCCAAAGCTGTCACGGTGCAAGGAGGGTATGGCGCATGTTTTTGCCGTCATGGTACAAATTTTATTGAGCGTTAACGCGTGTCGCGGTACAAGTTTGATCAGAAGCCACAAATTTGTCACGTGTTACAAATTTGGTAAGCGGCACTGGCGCAGTGTCGCGGTACAAATTGACTCGAAGCCAGAAATATAGTCACGGTGCAGAATTTTAATTGCGTGCAGATGAGCGTGTCCGGGTGCACGAGCATTACAATTTGTCTTGGGTGCAGGAGCAAAAGCAAAAACCGTGACAAGCTTACTTACCCCATACCGTCCGTGTTAGCACCAGTTATTTTTTAATTAATTGTCATACAGAGCCTTCATATAATAACCCATCTCTTTTGAAGTAATTAATTTTATTGCATTATTTACAGCATTTGTACTTAATAAGTGCTTTTTGATTATCATATCTCTGGTAGTCGAATCAAACCAATTGTCAGCATATAAATATTTTTGAACCTGTTTTATGACATCTTCCGTAACGAAATTTTGTTTTAAAACCTTATCTAATGTTCGAAGCCCTTTTCTGAAGTTATTTGGCTCTTTTATTTGTGGTAATCCATTGTTAAAAAAATCATTTAAATCAATAGCTACATTATTACTACGATAATACTTATTAAAATTACTGTTTAGCTGAACAGTCTTATTCCGATAATTAAAGTTATATCTGAAATAAGTACTATTGTGAATACATGCAACTGCATAATCCTCAAACTCTTTCCATCTTTGTAAATATTTTTCGATTAGATTTTTAGAAAGAGTTTTAATTTCTCTGTCATTTAAACTGTCTCTATATTCTAAAGAACATAATGCAATAATTGAAAAGGCGCCAACTTTTTTTGCATTTCCTATATCAAAATCTGGGGTTGAAGAAACTAATTCACTATAGCAAAGACACCCAAAGAAGTATTTTTTAAAATTGGCTTTCTGATTCAAAACAGTATTTAAATGAGTTGGCGTGAAAAGTCTTTTTTCATTCTTTGGTGGTACAGGGTAACTAAGGCATGAGAATGCAATCTTAAGAAAGATAGCCCTATCAATAATATTTGACTTTAAAATATATCCATATCGGATTCCATCATAGAACTCACCACGTTTTCTTTCGAGAAAAATGCCATAATCATCAAAAAGATTTCTTTGGGCATTTACAAGTAATTCATTATTAGAATTTCTATCAGCGTTATTAACAAGGTTTTGTTTGTTAGTCGCTTCTGATATTGAATTAATTAGCTCAACCTTTTTGACCTCATCTAATCTTGTAGAAGAATCGAACGTAATTATTCTTAGAAGCACCTCTTTATCTTCTATCTTCTTTTGGAAATTGATGTTCCCTTTTAAAGCATCCTCATATATTAAACTCAATGTAAAAGCTGTCTGTCCACCATTAATAATTTGTGGATTTTTCAAACTTAATTGAGCTTTATCCCTTTGGCCAATTCTTTCATTAATATATGTTTCATCTGAAAGCATCGTAATTCCATTATTATACAATGCGAATTCATTTGTTGTTTTTCGAACAATCGTATTCTTAATTTCTTCATTTATAGACCCTTCCTTAAGTGTAAGGTAACTCCGGGGATTATATTTTAATATTGAGTTTTTATATTCAAACATTAGTTTCCCTATTTCCTTTGTTGGAACAAATAGCACTGTAATCTCGCATATACCAAGTTCGGTTTCAACTGTATAGTTAATTTTTGTTCCCGCATTCTTGTTAGTGAGATTAACCGATATATTTAAATCATTGTTGTTATAAAATGTTCCTGATACTATCGGAAATATTAGATCACTGCAACATTTCTTATGATCAAAGACTCTGCACGGGAAACCTGAAGTTAGTAAGCGCAGTTTACTCTCTGTAATTGATTTTAAATTTGCAATAACAATCACTTCATACTTATACCTTCCTATATCTTGAATACTATTAATGCGATTTTGCATTAGTAGTATTTTCGAATTGTATGGATTGCCGTTTTCATAGGTAGTTTCTCCTTGAAGAATTCTATCAATATCCATCTTTAATATTTCCTCAAGCTTAATTTCCTTTTCTAGAAAATTTTCTTCAGTCGCTCTAAACTTTGATTGAAAGAAATAAATGTATTTTGATTTGTCATCTATGAAATAACCATTGATACCCCCATCATTTGTTCCATCAGTCACATATTTTTTCTCGTTCAATAAAATCTAATAAACCAAAATTGGCCTTGAGGAAAAGATGAATTAGTGCTCTTGATCGAGCATAAATGACTTTTTCTGAGTCAGATGGATTTGGATTGTAATTTGAAAGCTGCCCTCCAGGTGCTCCAGCTCGAATTTTATCCAAAATGTTAATTAATATTCCATAAACTTTCATAGGCTTAAAATTTGGAGTTTAGTGTACAATTGGTGCTAACGGCCCGGCAATATGGGGAGGTTGTGTTACCCGACGCAGGCACCGGGCAGGGTCCTGGTACTTTAGCCTGTAACTGTCACAGTGCAAGGAGGGTATGGCGCGGTTTTTGCCGTCATGGTACAAATTTTATTGAGTTCTGGCGCGATCGCGGTACAAGTTTGATCGGAGCCGCGAATTTATCCCCGGTTACAAAGTTTGGTGGCGGGCACTGGCGCAGTGTCGCGCCGGCCCTGACCGACCGAAGGGAGCGTCATGGGGTACAAACTATCTCGGAGCCAGAAATCTGTCACGGTGCAGGATTTAAATTGCGTGCAGATGAGCGCTTTGACAGCCGTAGCTTCAGCGAAGGCTGGTGTCCGGGTGCAAGAACCATTACAAATTTGTCTTGAGTGCAGGAGCAAAAGTTGAGGAGCCCCGCTATGCGGGATAAACTCCGCGACGAAATCCCGCCTACAGCGGGGCAAAAACCGTGACAAGCAACTTACCCATATTGTCCGTATTAGCACCTGTGCTATTTATTTTTGTCTGGTTTGAAACTTAATTCTTCAAAACGATACAGATTGGTCCTAGTAATCCTGTTTAATTTATTCGGGTATCCAATTTTTATTAATGCTTCTTTAAGTAATTTATATGTTGCAAATTCTAATCTTGGATCAAATGCTATCTTTTCAATAAATTGGTTGGGATCAACTGGGAAATTTAAATATCTAGGTAACTGCTGATATGGTTTAATAGTTGGTTTTAAGCCTCTTATAAGTATACGAAACTCTTTTTCATGACTGAAATCGTTTCTTTTGAGGAACATTGAATCAAGTAGATGTTTGTTGAAATTATCAAGAATCTCATTCTCAGTTAATGATTCATATTTTTCTCGGAGTATATGGTTGAAAGGATAGTCCACTTCTCCAATCCTAATTTCGAGTCTTTTATATGGAGAGTTTATTGGTCCCTTATTGAGCATGTCGATTATATAACCAAGATTTGTTCTTATTCTGATACTATTTTTATCCTGAGAATAGATTCTCCACATTGCATCGGACTCTCTTTTTGTCGTAAAACATAATCCATATAAAGTGTCTTGATAAGAATCCAATTTCTGGTTTTCCATTAATCCAGTATGAAAAGTAGATTTTAGAAGAAAATTTTCATAAACGTCTTCCCAAGATTTGGTTAAAGTAAAAGTAATCTGCCCTTTTAATAGAATACCAAGTAACCTGTTAAATGGGATTACTCTGTATAACGGCATATCGTTATCAAGATCATCTTCATTTGTTGAGTTAAACACAACATTGATTATTGGAACATTTTCCCTTTCCATTAATTGAAGTACTTTTTAGGTTGTCTATTTATTCAGAGTTTGTCGTTTGCATGGGCGCTAACGGGATTTTGTCTAAAAACCTTTTTCCAAAAAGTTTTCCTGGTCAATTTAAAGCGATTTAAGCGATAGCTGTATCTGCACAAGGGAATTTATATTCGGGAAAACAAAGGTCTCTAACAGATGCAATTTTCGTTTCAAGAAGTCCAAAATTGTGAAAAAGAACGAAGCAAGTATCCTCAGATACTTCTTCAGCCGATCTTTCTCCAATATTTTGATTGCTGTCCCAAATATGGAACAAATTTGGGACAAATGGCGAATAGATTAAAACGTATACCAGAACATTATGATTCCCGCTTAAAGTGTTCTTTGTCAGGTTATCTAATTATAAACTGGAACGGACTCCCTCTTCAAAGCCGTAAAATGCCTTCAATAGCAGTGAAATGATGTCTGTTGCTGTCAGGAATATGTTTTATTCCTGTTATAGCAATGCCCCGTCAGTTACATTAGCATGTATAACCAGATCATCATCTTTTTTGGAATAAATGCTGCGACCTGACTTCCGTGGTTTCAAAATTCACGTCAAGTTAAGAAATATCATTGAAACACTAAACATAATTTCAGCTTCCTTAATGAACAATATTCACTCCCTTTCCCCCACCCCGGTATGATGCTAAAAGCCCCTGACTGTAAACGTCAGGGGCAGCCATGAAAAGAATGGAAATAGTAAATTTACAGATTTATTTTTCAAAATACAATAAAATCGTTTCAATAAGACCACAGGGATCAAAAGTCTGGCTTATTTTTGTGGCTTTATAAATTATGAAGAACAACAGAAAAATATTGCACTGGTTGATAATTGTAATTCTGTCTGCCATCTGGGGGACCAGCTATATACTTATGAAAAGGGGACTCGAATCTTTCTCTCCGATGGAGGTAGGTGCACTCAGGATCGTGATATCCGCATTGTTCCTCCTGCCTGTTGCAATCCGGAACCTGCCGAAGCTCAACAGGAATAACCTCCTGTCAGTAAGCATTGTCGGACTTTGCGGCAGCGGAATACCCGCTTTCCTGTTCCCATTGGCACAGACAAGAATAAGCAGTTCACTCGCCGGAATGCTGAATTCCCTTAGTCCCGTATTTACACTTATAGTTGGTATTTTTTTCTTTAACCGTGAGGCTCTGAAATCCCAGATTGCCGGCATCTTCCTCGGTCTGCTGGGAGCTGTCGGACTTCTTTACAACGGTTCATTCTCATTTAATTTTTATGGCCTTTTTGTTGTACTGGCAACTATCCTGTCCGGAATAAGCTCAAATGAAGTGAGCCGGGTCAAAGGGATCAATGGATTGCAGATCACCGCACTGGCCTTTCTGATTATCAGTCCCCTGGCAATCTCCTACCTGGCCGTGACCGGTTTCCGGGATGTGCCATCCACCGACTGGCTTAAAAGCTTTGGATGTATCGTCCTCCTTGCTATGATGGGAAGCGCTTTCGCCTTCTCACTGTTCAACTTCCTGGTAAGGGAAACCTCGCCGGTGTTCGGTTCAATGGTCAGCTACTTTATACCGATTGTCTCCACTCTCTGGGGACTGGCTGATAACGAACGCTTTACACATTCAATGTTCATCTCTGCACTGGTTATCCTGGCAGGGGTGTATATTATTAACTGGTCTTCTTATAAAAACCTCCTGAAACCTGAATGAATAAGTATACTCTTCTTGCTCTGTCTGTTGCCGGAGGAATACTTTCTGCCCTTGCCTGGACCGATTGGTGCCCGGGACTTATTCTTCTTATAAGTTTTACTCCATTTTTGCTGATAGAGAATTATCTTTTTGAAAACCGCAACCGCTATCCCGCCACCTCCTTCTTTACATACCTTCTTCCCGGATTTGTCATTTTCTGCATCCTCACACTTAACTGGATACGGGTAGTCAGCATTTTTGCCGCTGTCTGTGTTATACTCACGGCCTCCTTTCTAATGACGTTCACGATGTGGCTTGCACACATAATAAGACTTAAAGCCGGATCCCTTCCCTGGTACATATCGCTTGTATCCTTCTGGCTTACACTGGAATTCATATGTCTCAGGATTAATATTCTTTCACCGTGGGTCAACCTTGGAAACGGCTTTTCAAAAGATATCCTGTTCATTCAATGGTATGAAGTTACCGGAACGGGAGGCGGAACTTTGTGGATTCTGGCTTCGAACCTCATCTTTTCAATGCTTCTTGTTAAATTATTTAAGAATGAAAGGAAGAAAACCGTTTTGTTCCTGGTTTGGCTGGCAGTGATTATTTTTCCGTCTGCAATTTCTCTCTTGCTTTACATTTCTGTCAAACCTTCTTTATACAATAAAAATGAGGTTGTTATTGTTCAGCCTGATATTGACCCCTACACCGAAAAATTCACTCTCCCTTTTGATATCCAGCTTACGAAAGCCCTTAATCTGGCCGGAACGGCCATTACTCCTAATACTGCATGGGTTGTACTGCCCGAGACCACCATCGACGATCCTGTTGATGAAAACAACCTTGTTCAAAATAAATACATAAAATCTATTAAAGGATTTACAGAAAAATATCCGGGATTATCAGTTGTTACCGGTATTGTAAGCTTCAGATCTGATGACTCACTGTCAGGCGTTCCTTCTTTTAAAACCGAAGGTTCTGTCAAATCTCCGTTATTCAGGAATTATTACAATTCTGCTTTTAAAATCGATTCGGGAGATGCAATTGAGATCTATCATAAATCGAAGCTTGTGCCAGGCTTCGAAACTCAGTTTTCTGCAGGACTGCTAAAATTATTAGCTAAGCTGCTTCCTGACATTGGGGGAACAAAATGGGGTTATCAGGGTCAGAAAGAAAGAACCTGCTTTTCAGGTCAGGGTAAATCGCTGATCATAGCCCCCGTTATTTGCTATGAATCGGTTTTCGGAGAGTTTGTAACCGGCTATGTTAAAAATGGAGCAGAAGCAATATTCGTTATAACAAACGACGGCTGGTGGAAGAATACAAGTGGCTATAAACAGCATTTTTCATACTCTTCCCTGAGGGCGATCGAAACCCGCCGGCCCGTTGTGCGTTCAGCAAATACCGGTATTTCATGCATCATTGATATAAAAGGGAAGGTTATTGAAAAATCAGAATGGTGGGTACCGGCAACACTTAGAGGTACAATCTGTCCCGAAACCCGGATAACTCCGTATGTCAGATATGGCGATTATCTGATGCGCTTTGGCTGCATGATCAGTGTCATGATAGCTCTGTCACTTTTTGTTTATCGGCCTGTCCGGAACAAAACAAGCCATTTCGGCATAAAAAATGTAACTATTATTTAATACATTCGTCTTTGTTGTAAATTCCAAACCTTAATGTCCCGGTAAAAATGAAAACTGAAAGAATCTTCCTCTTTTGCATGATATCCCTGATAATCAGCTCCGCCTCAGCCCAGTCAGTATCCGAAAAACGCAGTTTTATGAAATCTGTGAAGATTAATAAAGACGCCAGACTCGAGGTGATAAACAAATATGGCGATATAAAAATTACGTCATGGAATAAAGATTCTGTATCAATTATGGCTGAAATTGAGGCATTTGCACCTAATCAAACCAAACTGAGGAAGATGTTCGATGGTCTGAATATCGACATAAACCAAACCGGTTCTCTTGTCAGGGCTAAAACAGAATTTGACCAGAATCTTTCAGTCATGCTTGAGAGTTTTAAGGGGTTGACCGAGAAAATCATTAATTACGATTCGAGGGTGCAGATTAACTATTTTATAAATATCCCTGAATATGTGGACGTCAGGATTGAAAACCAGTTTGGTGACATCACGATGGAAAACAATAAGGGAGATATCTCAATTTCACTTTCAAACGGTGATTTCAAAGCTAATTCCCTCAACAGAATATCGGAATTCACCCTTAACTTTGGAGAGGCAGAAATAGGTTCTTTAGTGTCCGGAAAGATAAATACAACATTTTCCGAGCTTGTAATTACTCAGTGCGGCGACCTTTCAATAAATTCCACATCATCGAGATTTGATGTAAAGAAGGCTGAAAAGCTGTATCTGGAGTCGCGCAGGGATAAGTTCTTCGGAGGCAGTATTTCAGAGCTTGGCGGTACTTCATATTTTACTGATTTTAAAATTGAATCAATCCTGAAAAACATTGATCTCACTTTAAAATATGGAAGCCTCGATGTGGAAAGGACGGAAAACCGTTTTGAAAAAATCAATCTTATCTCAGCTTATTCAGACATAACTTTCGGTTTTGATCCTTCGGCATCGTATGAATTTGAGATAAGGCACACAAATGCGTTTGTCGTAATTCCTGATAAGAATACCAGATCGGAGAAAGAAGCCCTCAACGATAATAAAAAGGAATACATTACTTCAGGAACCTTTGGGAATAATCCGGGGACCAGAAAGGTGATAATTGAAGCCACCAGGGGAAATATTTACCTTCGGTAACCACAAATAAGGGAGTAAACTGGCCTTTCAACGGCCAGTGTTTTTCTCCCCCTCTGGGGGAGATGCCGAGGGTACGAGGCAGAGGGGGTTATTGAGTCAGATTGTAACCTCTTTCCCTGTTTTCCCGTTTTAGAAAGTAAACCCCCTTCCCTGCCTTCCCCGGAGTTTTACCCCCTACCCCCTAAAGGGGGTTCTGAAAACCTGGTTTATTTAATGAGCTTCGGCCACATAGCGCCTCTCAATCTGTCTCTCGTGAGAGATTACCCCCTTCCCGGCCTTCCCCCAGCGGGGGAAGGAGCGAAACCCATTACCCGGGAAACGAGTAGATTTCTCCCCCTCTGGGGGAGATGCCGAGCTTGCGAGGCAGAAGGGGTTACTGAATCAGGTAGTAAACTGGCCCTTCAACGGCCAGTGTTTTTCTCCCCCTCCGGGGGAGATGCCGAGGGTGCGAGGCAGAGGGGGTTATTGAGTCAGATTGTAACCTCTTTCCCGGCTTTCCCGGTGGAGGTAGTAGACCCCCTTCCCTACCTTCCCCCAGCGGGGGAAGGAGCGAAACCCAGTACCGGGAAACGAGTAGATTTCTCCCCCTATGGGCATAGTCGTCAACTTAAGAGTTATTTTCGTAAGAAAAGATCTGCCATTCTATAAGTAAATTTCCCCCTTACCCTGCCTTCCCCCAGAGTTTGACCCCCTGGCCCCTAAATCAGCCACTGGCTGATTTCTTAACGCTCGGCCCCCACCACATTCCACCCCTGCAGGCTGGCTCCTTCGCTAAAATCAGCCACTGGCTGATTTCTTAACGCTCGGCCCCCACCACATTCCACCCCTGCAGGCTGGCTCCTTCGCTAAAATCAGCCACTGGCTGATTTCTTAACGCTCGGCCCCCACCACATTCCACCCCTGCAGGCTGGCTCCTTCGCTAAAATCAGCCACTGGCTGATTTCTTAACGCTCGGCCCCCACCACATTCCACCCCTGCAGGCTGGCTCCTTCGCTAAAATCAGCCACTGGCTGATTTCTTAACGCTCGGCCCCCACCACATTCCACCCCTGCAGGCTGGCTCCTTCGCTAAAATCAGCCACTGGCTGATTTCTTAACGCTCGGCCCCCACCACATTCCACCCCTGCAGGCTGGCTCCTTCGCTAAAATCAGCCACTGGCTGATTTCTTAACGCTCGGCCCCCACCACATTCCACCCCTGCAGGCTGGCTCCTTCGCTAAAATCAGCCACTGGCTGATTTCTTAACGCTCGGCCCCCACCACATTCCACCCCTGCAGGCTGGCTCCTTCGCTAAAATCAGCCACTGGCTGATTTCTTAACGCTCGGCCCCCTTTTCAAGGAGGGGTGGCCCAACAGGGCCAATAAGGTTCTTTATACAGGTGTCACCAACGATCTTGAGAGACGATGCAATGAGCATAAGAGCAAGCTTATAAAAGGCTTTACTATGAGATACAATGTTAACAGACTGGTTTATTTTGAAATATTCGACCAGGTTGAATCAGCAATTGCACGAGAAAAGCAAATAAAAGGAATGCTCAGGATAAAGAAGCTAAGTCTTATCGAAGAGTTTAACAGGGAATGGGAAGATCTTTGTAGGGATGGGAAGGTGGGGTATCCTTCAATAATGAAGAAGAATTCCTGCTCGCATGAAGGGGATCCTTCGCTTCGCTACTAATGACAACATTCGTAACTCATACATTATAAACAACTTGTACATTTAGTTCTTTTGCTAGTCTGTTAAGGGATCGCTGTTTTTGTATCAGGAGTTGTTCCTCATACTTTTTAGTTCCTTCTTCTACGAAGGCCATCCCTTTTACCATTACTCTCCAGTAAAGTACTGCAAGTTTGCGAGCAATTGATTTTATCGCAACTGGTGACCCTTTTCTAACGCTGAGTCTGCGTCCAAATGCTCCAAGTGCTATACGTTTGCTTGTTAACAGACTTTGAGCTATCTGTCTGAAGATTTGGCCTGCCTTGGGGCGTCCTGATTTTCTTCTGTTTCTATTAGTTCTGCCCGAGTTATGCTGACCCGGTGCAAGACCCAACCAGCTGGTATAATGTTTTTCTGTTGGCCATCTGGATAAATCACCACCTGTTTCTGAGAGTAGTTGCATCCAGCTGTAATCTGTTATACCCGAGACTGTGGTGGCATCCCTTCCGTTAAAGATTTTCAGCATCATTGAGCCAAGATTATCAATATCAGGTTTATTATGACGTATTGGTTTTCTGCGAACATCTGTTTTTTGATCTGGTTTACCTCTACTGATCTTTTGAAGAACCTCATCGATCATCTGGTCACACTGCTCGATCTGATTCTGATAAAAGCAATATGATTCAAAGGCTTGCCTTAGTGCAAATAATCCTTGTTTTGTATACCTGCCATTTAGAGCTTTTAATACCTCATCTTTCTTGTTTTTAATAATTTTTGTGTGGCAGAGTTTTAATAGTTTTTCCTTATCTCTTTCGCCTTTCAGGATAGCTTCTATCATAGCCAGCCCACTCACTCCATGGATCTGATCCAATACTTGCGTAAGCCTGATATTCATTTCAGTGAGGGCTTTTTGCATATGGTTAATATGCATTGATGCCGACCGGATATGGTCTTCTCTCAGCCGCTGATATGACCTGAGTTCCTTTATATCGCTTTCTGCAACAAAACACCTGTTTAATAGTCCATAGCTATGTAACTGCTGTATCCATTGACAGTCTTTAACATCAGTTTTTCGGCCAGGTACTTGTTTTGTTTGACGACCATCAACAAGCCAAACGTCTATTCCGGCCTCTTCCAGCATTTCATACAAAATACCCCAATAGACTCCAGTGGCTTCCATTGCTGCAGTCTTAATATCGTTCTCAAAAAGATAATCACGTAGTTTTTCAAAGTCTTCAGTAAAGGTGTAAAAACTTTTTACCTCCTGTCCTTCGATTGCAACAAATACCTTCTTGGATCCAATGTCTATTCCAGCACAATCTTTTCTAATTTTTTCCATACTTGTAATACATTAAATTATACAAAAGATTACACCCGGAAGGTCTTTGGAAATTGCAATGCTACTAATCGGACATTCCTTTTAGGAAGTACCATACCTGAAGACTTTATCTTCCGGAACCATACTCAGGAGCAGGCAAAATGCACTATTCAAGCGAAGGTCATGCTTGTGTAACCCGTACAAAATTAATTGATTCTGGTTGTCATAATACCAGAAGTACAAAACTTTGGATAAAAACTCAGGATGACAAGCGGAGTTGAGTCTGGTTTAGGGGGGAGAAGCAGCGAGCCGCCATCCGGCATTCTTCATAGTTTATTGATTAGCTAAATGGCGGCTCGCTGCTTCTCCCCCCTCTTCCAATATATTCGCTAATGACCTGTCATCCTGAGCGAAGCGAAGGATCCCTTTATCAATTAAACAAGATGTTATGAAAGATTAGCTTCAAAAGGGGACCGAGCGTAAAAAATCCCAGTGGGCGATTTTAGCGCAGGGGCCAGCCTGCAGGGGAAATGTGGTGGAGGGAAAACTTATAATTATTTCTGCTAAATATAATTCCAGTTACTGATTCATGACGCGCATGCCTGAAGGGGCTTATTGGATAAGTTGACAGCTTTTGTCCCGCCAGTGGCGGGATTTAGCGCATCGCCTTCGGCAAGCCTTCGGCCTTCGGTCGCTGAAGTCGACCTACGGCCGACGAAGGCGGCGACCGAAGGAAGGGGCCAGCCTGCAGGGGAAGGGGAAGCATGTGGTGGAGGGGAAAGTTATTTAATTGTATTTCTGCTAAATATAATTCTCAGTCTAAAACTGATTCTTAAGTTGACGATGGACTAAAGACTATTTAAGGGCGGATTTGTATTGTGCCACTCCTTCATCAAGCCACCTCTTATACTCCCCGATATTCATATTTGTCGGCATCGGCTTGTTTAACGGGTTACCCTCATGATCGGCGATCACATAAAGAGGAAGGGCATTGGTTTTGAATTTTGAAATTTCAAGGTCTTCATTTATCTTTCCTATCGTCTTCTTTACCTTGCCATCGATGGTCGAAGTAAACCATTCGTTTTCAGGCAATAAGGTTCTGTCGTCAACATAGAGTTCAATAATAACAAAGTTATCTCTCAGTCTTCTGAAAACTTCCGGATCGGACCACACCTTCGCCTCCATCAGCTTGCAGTTGGCACATGCGTGGCCTTTGAAATCAAGGAATACCGGCTTGCCCTGCTCTTTCGCACATTCAAGACCCTGCTTATATTCAAAATATCCCGAAAGTCCGTCGGGCATCACAAAAATATCATTGAACCTGGGAACCGAACAATTAGTACTTCCCGAAACGAATGGAATGCCGGAAGAAAAAACATCATTTTTCTGAGGAGAATTCCGGGTCATGTTAAATGCCGATGTTGAAGGAGAAGGCAATAAGGCCGACAGACCCTTGAGCGGAGCGCCGAACAGTCCGGTTATCAGATACAAAACAAATGAAAATACCGCGATTATCAGAAAGAGCCTGAATGTACCGATATATGGCAGGTCGTTGTCGAGATGGAACTTAATCTTTCCCATCAGGTAGAGACCTGTAAGTGTAAATATCACGATCCAGATTGCAAGGTAAATATCTCTTGACAGGATCTTCAAATTATAAACGCTGTCGATCGTCATCAGGAATTTTAAGCTGAATGCCAGCATTATGAATCCGAGAACGATCTTAACGGAGTTGAGCCAGCCACCTGATTTAGGCAGCTTGCTTAAAATGGAGGGAAAGAGGGCAAAGATTGTGAACGGCAGAGCAAAGGCAAGTCCGAATCCGAACATTCCGATTGTCGGACGGAGAACATCACCTGAAGCGGCTTCAACAAGAAGGACGCCAATGATAGGTCCGGTGCACGAAAATGAAACGATTACGGTCGTCAGGCCCATGAAAAATGCAGCAATTGTACCTCCCTTATCAACTTTAGAATCGGCGCCGGTCACCCATTTGTTTGGAAGTACGATTTCAAATGCTCCGAAAAATGATACTGCGAAAAGAACAAATAGAGCAAAAAACAAAAGATTGGGTATCCAGTTGGTGCTCAGTGCATTAGCAAAACCAGCTCCTGCACTGGTAAGCGACACAATAATCCCAAGCATTGAATAGATAAGGACGATCGATATTCCGAAAATTATTGCTTTAATAATCGATCTGACTCTGTTTTCCGAACCCCGGGAGAAGAAGGCAACCGTTAATGGTATCATCGGGAAAACACATGGAGTAAGGATCCCGGCAAAACCTGCAAGCAGGGAGATAAGAAAAAACCTGAGCAACCCGGATTTCTGCTTCGGGACTTCTGAAGCAGCTGCTGTTCCTCCGGAAGCAATCCCCGCAGATGCAGGCTCATCCCCTCCTATCCTTATTGAGAATTCAACGTCTTTTGGCGGCGAACAGGTAGTGTTATTGCACGACATAAAATTCACAACACCTTTCACCGTAAAAGAACTTTTTTCAGAAGTTATCCTCTGCCGGAACTCGGCTTTGTTACTGAATGTCCTGATTTTAAAGCCAAACGCCTCATCAAAAATCTCTTCCGGCTTAGTGACTTCAAAGGGTTTCCCTGTAAGGGTGTACGATGAAACCGTATCAAATGCGAATGAAGTTGGAATGGGTCCGCCTTCAGGGATATCCATTGAATAAATATGTGAACCCTTTTCTATGGTAGCAGTGAAGACCAGCTCATATTCATTGTTGCCTTTCTTATCATAGTCAAAATCCCATGTTACCGGATCATAGATCTGTGCATTGGCACTGAATGCCAACAATAAAATTAAGCTGGTATAAATCAGTCTCTTTCGCATATTTACTGAACTTAAATTCTTTGCAAAAGTAATAAATCTGTTCATATTTAAATCCCCTGACAACAGAGTCGTACCGAGTTTCGCGGAGTCATAAGGCAGAAGTTTTCTTCCATTGCGCCGGTAATTACATTATCTATGGAAAGTGTCAGTGGTCCGGCGCTAGATTTAAGTGTAGCCTTCACCACGGCCTGAAGGCCGTGGTTAGCGGAAGGCGGAGGTTGTGAATCCTCACACTCTCCCGGGGCTTCAGCCCCCAACCAAAGTGTTACGTGTAGCCTTCACTACGGCCTTTGGTAAGCGGAATCCTATAACTCCGCCTTTTAAGGCGGAGGTTGTGAATCCTCACACTCTCCCGGGGCTTCAGCCCCCAACCAAAGTGTTACGTGTAGCCTTCACTACGGCCTTTGGTTAGCGGAATCCTATAACTCCGCCTTTTAAGGCGGAGGTTGTGAAACTTCACACTCTCTCCGGGGCTTCAGCCCCCAACCTCAGTGTTAAGCCAGATCGATCTCGTTATCGGATGTGTCATAGAAATGATATTCAAGCATATGGTACGAAGTCACTGCCTGCACTTTTAGAAGAATATTGTACTTGAAGTCCCATTTCAGATATATCGGTAATAATCCTTTTTTAAGGTATGATGCCACAAAAGGATGAACATTAAGCAAAATTTTACGGGTTTTAATCTTGTCGACTATAAATGCCAATCCCCTTTCGAGTTCGTCGGTGAATAGTATTGTCGGTCGTGTCTGGCCTGTTCCGTGGCATGAAGGGCATTTTTCGTCGGTAACGATATTCATTTCAGGTCGCACCCTTTGCCGTGTGATCTGCATCAGGCCGAATTTTGAGAGAGGGAGGATATTATGTTTGGTCCTGTCGTTACTCATGATCTCCTTCACCTTTTCATAAAGCTGCTGTTTATTTTCAGACGACTGCATATCGATAAAATCGACGACTATTATCCCGCCCATATCCCTCAGGCGCAGCTGGCGGGCAATTTCGGCCGCAGCTTCAAGGTTGACTTCCAGCGCATTGGCCTCCTGGTCGTTGCCGGATCTTGAGCGGTTGCCGCTGTTTACATCAATTACATGGAGAGCTTCCGTATGTTCGATGATCAGGTAAGCTCCGTGTTTGAACGACACTGTTTTTCCAAAGAGAGCCTTAATTTGCTTATTAACACCAAAGTGGTCAAAAAGCGGAAGGGTGCCGGTATATAATTTTACTATTTTTTCTTTTTCCGGAGCTATCTCCCTGATGTATGTCCTTACATCTTCGGCCAGTACAGCATCATTAAGATGTATACTGTTGAACGTAACATTCAACATATCTCTCAGGATTGTTGATGTTCTGTTCATTTCACCAATCAGCAGTTTTGGTACCCTTGTCTCCTTTTTAACCGTGGTAAAGGCCGACTCCCATTTTTTAACAAGTTCCCTCAGCTCGGCATCAAGCTGTGCCACTTTTTTACCTTCAGCAACAGTCCTTACAATCACTCCGTAGTTCTTCGGCTTTATGCTCTGCACCAAAGATTTAAGCCTGTTTTTCTCCTCCTGACTTTCAATTTTTGAGGAAATCGAGACTTTATCGGAGAATGGAATAAGCACAAGATTCCTGCCCGCGATGGAAATCTCGGATGCAAGTCTTGGACCTTTTGTTGAAATGGGTTCTTTTGTAATTTGTACCAGGACTGTCTGTCCGGTAGTAAGGACATCCGTGATCTTTCCGTCCTTGTCTATATCCTTTTCCGGATTGAATTTATGGAGCGGGATCACACGACCCTGTCTCTGTATTGCAGTTGAATAGTATTTGTGAAGCGTCCGGAACTGAGCTCCGAGATCGAGATAATGAAGAAACGCGTCCCGTTCATAACCAACGCTGATGAATGCAGCGTTCAATCCCGGCATTATTTTCTTGACCTTACCAAGGTATATATCTCCTACTGAGAACTTTACACTCCTTTTTTCTTTGTTTAACTCGATTAACTGTTTGTCTTCCAACAAAGCTAAAGACACCTCTGTTTCGCCAACATCAATAATTAAATCCTTGTTTACCACGTCACTATATTAAACGGAGCTAATATAATATCCACATCCCACTTATTAATACAATAAACCTAAAGATCATCGGACCTTTAGGTTTAGTTAGTTTAAAATTTGACTACCCGAAAATCTTTTATTTCTTCTTATGTCTGTTCTTCCGCAAACGTTTTTTACGTTTGTGAGTAGCCATCTTATGTCTTTTTCTTTTTTTTCCGCTTGGCATGGAGAATTATTTCTTAACGTGCGATTTAACTTTGGTAATAAACGATTTTGCCGGTTTGAATGAAGGAATATTGTGAGCCGGGATAATAATGGTAGTATTCTTTGATATATTCCTTGCCGTTTTCTTAGCTCTTTTCTTAACTATAAAGCTTCCGAATCCTCTGAGGTATACGTTATTACCACCTACCATAGAATGTTTTATAGTGTCCATTAAGGCTTCTACAGATTTCTGAACTGTAACCTTTTCAATACCAGTGTTCTTGGCAATTTCATTAACGATGTCTGCTTTAGTCATTTTTCGTGAAGTTTAAAATTCAACAAATTATTTTGAGTGTTCGATTTTTTCAACTGTGCAAATATAAAAATATTATTTATTTAAATTGAAACAGTTACAGAATAAATTTTTTTTGAAATTAATATTATTGCCTTAATTACAATGAAATAGAAAACCCATAGTTCCTTTATTCCTGAAACAAACAAATTGGCAAAGAGTTTTAATTTAAGATTAAAAATTTTATGTAAATTGTTGATCTTAATCAGGTTCACTTAATATTGCCGGGCGTCGTTGCAGCTGCCTAATTTTTTATTAACTTTACGTTTATATAAAATTAAAAAATAAATTCATAACTATATGTCAATCAATAAGGTTATTCTTGTAGGTAATGTCGGAAAAGATCCTGTGGTACGGTATTTTGACAAGGGAGTCGCGAAGGCAACATTCCCCCTTGCAACCAGTGAGCAATATACAAATCAGCAGGGTGAGACAATTACCTCAACTGAATGGCATAATATTGTTCTCTGGCGTGCTCTTGCAGAGGTGGCTGAAAAGACTGTTAAAAAAGGTTCCCAACTTTATATCGTCGGAAAGATCAAAACCAGATCTTATGTCGACAAAGAAGGCAATAACAAGTATATCACTGAAATCCTTGCTGATGCCATGCTGGTACTGGATAAAAAACCGGGAGCAGGAACCGCCCAGACGACCCCGGCTGACACAAGTAAACATAATGCACCTGAAAGGGAAACCGATACCCCGGAAATCAATGAACCACCAACGAACTACCAGGCTGCAAGCGAGGATGATCTGCCTTTCTAGAAGTTCTTACTAAAAGCAATTCAATTGGAACAGGGTTTTTTATTTTTATTACTTTCTGACGGAGTAATTGTTAATCCTCCTGATCTTAAAATTATTACAGGTCTTGTAGTCCTTGTTTTGCTGCTCGCTGGTTCAGCTTTTGTTTCGGCATCGGAAGTTGCTTATTTCTCACTGAAACCTGAAGAAATAGAAAAGCTAAAAACAAGTAAAACCAAAAAGGCCAGGGTTCTCCTTAAGCTGCACAATATGCCTGAAAGACTCCTTAGCACTATCCTTGTTGCCAACAACACCTTAAACATTACAATCGTCCTTCTTGCTGCCTTTCTCAGCGCCCGGATATTCAACTTCACCTCCGATCCTGTGCTGGGATTCATCATTGAAGCAATCGGAATAACTTTTCTGCTTTTGTTCTTTGGCGAAATAATGCCTAAAGTCTATGCCACCAGAAATCAGGTCTCGATGGCGCAGTTTATGGCATTTCCGTTAACCGTTCTTGAAAAGCTTTTCAGACCTGTAACTTCCCTTCTGATCCTCTCAACTTCCTTCGTTAAGAAAAGAACCGGGGCACGGCATTCGAATATCAGCATGGACGACCTGTCGGACGTACTTGAACTGGCCTCGGACGAAATTAACGAAGATGAAAGGATCCTTAAGGGTATTGTAAATTTCGGCAACATTAATGTAAGCGAAATAATGTGCCCCAGGATCGACGTAACCGCTGTCGATATCCGTCTTGGGTTCAAAAAGGTAAAATCAATCATAATTGATTCGGGATTTTCCCGTATCCCCGTCTACTCCGGATCATTCGATTCGGTGAAAGGGGTTCTCTATGCAAAGGATATCCTGCCATACACAGGTAGTCCCGACAATTTCAAGTGGCAATCGCTGGTAAGACCTCCGCATTTCGTTCCTGAAACCAAAAAGATCAATGAGCTTCTTAAGGAATTCCAGATTACCAAGAACCATATGGCCATAGTTATAGATGAGTATGGGGGAACCTCCGGAATCATAACTCTTGAGGATGTGCTCGAGGAGATTGTCGGAGAGATCACCGACGAGAGCGATGAAGAAGAAGCTTTATACAGGAAAATTGATGATAAGACCTTTATCTTTGAGGGGAAAGTCCTGCTCAATGATTTTTTCAAGATAATTGAAATTGAAGATGATCCTTTTGAAGATGTCAGGGGAGAATCCGAAACCCTGGCAGGCCTGTTACTTGAGCTGACAGGAGAGATACCGCAGAAGGGCAAGATTATAAAATATGGAAATTTTAAATTCATGATTGAGTCGGCCGACAAGCGCCGTATAAAGGAAATCCGTGTTGAAATAACTGGTGATGATGGCGAGAATAAATATGAATAAAATACCTGCATTTCTTGTGATCCTCTGCCTTTTCACGGGATGCAGGCAGGTTACAGTTCCCAAACCCAGAGGTTTCTTCAGGATAGAACTGCCCCAAAAACAATATACATCATTCAATGAAACTGCTCCCAAACCAGGCCTGCCATTTACTTTTGAGTACCCTGTTTATGGAAGAATTTCAGATGACAGCAATAATTCGAATGAACCCGGATGGCTCAACATTGAATTTCCACACTATAAAGCCAGGATCTATCTGACCTACAAAGATATTAAAGGTGATTTTGCTGACCTGATCGAGCAGACCTACACCATGAACGTTAAAAACCACATAACAAAAGCTGATGCCATTGATGAACAGGTCATCAATAACAAACCGGCTAATGTCTTTGGTGTTCTTTACGACCTGAAAGGAAGTACAGCAACATCGGTTCAATTCTATGTGACCGACAGCCTCAAACATTATCTCAGGGGATCATTGTATTTTGAATCAGAGCCAAATCCTGACTCGCTGGCACCGGTGATCGATTTCTTCAGGGAAGACATAATACATCTGATTGAAACTCTGAAATGGAAAGAACACTAAATTTATAGTTACCTGATGGGTTGCATCACCAAACATTATCTTGACGAATCGGCAATTCTGGGTGTCTGGAAAATTGAAGAGGACATAAAGGCCCTCCTTGAATTAGCTGTTCTGGATGATGGCGACCTCAGGAAGTACAAAGTCTTTGCCAGCACCTCGAGAAAACTCGAATTCCTGAGTGTGAGGGCTCTCCTTGCAGAGCTTCTTGGGAAGGATGCAAGAATAGTTTACAATAAGAACAACAAGCCTTTCCTTAAAGACGGATCAAGGTTCATAAGTATCACCCATTCACACAAGCTGACAGCGATCCTGCTGAGCGCCAATGAAAGGGTAGGAATTGACCTTGAGTACATGAGCACAAACATCGGAGCTATCGCCTTTAAATTCATAAACAGGAGGGAAAAGATAACAAAAGAATCAGAAAGGCGACGGTACCACCTCTATCTGCACTGGTGCGCAAAGGAATCGCTCTACAAAATCTGCGACAAGGAGGGAATAAATTTCAGGAGGAATATTACAATTGAACCTTTTGCAGTAAAAGATTCCGGAGAAATAAAAGGGAAAGTGCACACCGACAAGATAAATGAGACTTTCGATCTTTTTTATACAAGGTATGATAATTACGCAATCGTGTGGACAAAAAAGAATTATGAGAAAGGATAATTTCCCGGGGCAAAAGAGTGTGGCACTTCTTCTCGACCCCGATAAGGCAGGTGATGAAGGACTTGACAAAATCCTTAAAATCGCCTCGGAATTCAGGGCCGATTACATCTTTGCGGGAGGCAGTCTTACATTTAACAGCATTGACAATCTTATTGACACAATAAAACTGCAGAGCAATATTCCTGTAGTCCTGTTTCCGGGTAACCTTCTTCAGTTAAGCCGCAAAGCTGATATAATATTGCTGTTATCGCTGATATCAGGCCGTAATCCCGAGCTTCTTATTGGTAACCATGTAATCGCGGCCCCGTACCTGAGGGATATGAAGGAAAAACTTATTTCTGTCGGGTACATTCTGGTAGGCTGCGGGAAAAAAACCTCTGTTGAGTATATAAGTCAGACGGAAGCTATCCCTTCCGATAAACCCGATATTGTAGTTGCAACCGCGCTTGCCGGCGAAATGCTCGGTTTTAAAATGATCTATCTCGAAGCCGGCAGCGGCGCTACCGGCCCGGTCCCGAATAACATTATAACTGAAGTAAGGAAAAATATTACAATTCCAATTGCAGTGGGAGGAGGCCTTAGAAGTAAGGAGAATATAGAAGAGGCATTTAACGCAGGTGCGAACCTGATAATTCTGGGAAATGGCTGCGAAAATGATCCGGGATTGCTTGCTGCCGCATGCAGAACAAGAGATAAGCTCAGAAACCAGCTCTCTATCTGAACAATTCAGGCATCGGCTCTCCGGTGCATGCGTTGGGATACGGGACCTTGCATAACGACGAAAGGGTTGGCGCAATATCGGTCAGGTTCACTTTCCTCGTCACCGTTGCCCTGTTAATACTCCATCCATACCAGATAAGCGGAACATGCGAATCGTACTCGTAGGGAGAGTTATGGTTTGTAACCTGTCCGTCTTCCTTTTCAATCCAGCCCGGATTTAAAGTAACAATTACATCACCGGAGCGCTGCGGGCTGAAATTGTTTATGATCTTCCTGAGATGACCATTTCCAAAATCGTTGGCTTCAAATGCTGAATACGGGTAAGCTGATGCCACACCCGTGAACTGAATAAGGAATCTGGCTACTTTTTTCTGGATATCTTCAAGCGGGATCCTGGCAGTCCTCAATAAGTGTGCGGTTAAGGAAGATCTGCTTTTCAGAGTAACCCTTCACCCAGTTCCCTTCTCCATAAACTGCATTGAGGTACGACCTGAGCAGCTGAAGAGCCTGATTCTGCTTAAAAATGCTTGCCGGTATCCGTGTGGCTTCCATAACAGCCGGGATCTCTGAAACCCCATGAGCCGAGGTAAAATAAATAAGAACATTTTTCTTTCCGAGTTTGTCATTCAGATATGTCAGCAGATTTTCAATGTCTTTGTCAAGTCTCAGGATCGCATCGGCAGTCTCCACTGAAGAAGGTCCGAACCTGTGTCCGATATAATCGGTTGCTGAATAACATATTGCAACAAAATCGGTGACATCATCCTTTCCCAGGTTTTCCGAATCAATAAGTTTAAGGGCAAAGTCAGTTGTAAAGACGTCGCTGAACGGTGTTTCCCTGAGCAATGAATAGGTACGGTTTGATCCTCTTCCTCCGGCCTGACTCATCTTTTTAAGGTCATACGGAAAATAATTCTGCCCATTGAAACCGGTCTCGAATTTATTTGAATCCGGAAGACAATCTGTATAGTCACCTGCCGGCCTTAAAAGACTCCAGGGAGAGTTGAGAAACGTCTCAGGATATTTCATGGCATTGAAATCATTAACCCATGCAGGAAGATTCTGGATATAATATGTCGACGACATCCAGGAACCGGTTGTATTGTCGAACCAGAATGCTCCGTCGGCAGAATGACCCGCGGAAAAAATTGCAGCTTGTTCTTTCATTCCGACAGCATAGACCTTTGCTTTTCCTCCTGTTGACATTTTAAGCTCATCTGTGAAAGTAGATGCCTGAAGGTTGACGGGAGAATGAAGACCGGATTCGTAACTTCCGCCTACCGGATTTACCGAAACATCTTTTGTGCAATAGATAAGTTCATCTTTAAGAGGAACATACCAGCTGTCGGATGTAATACCATGATATGAAGGTTCCGTCCCGGTTGAGATTGTTGAATATCCCGGAGCCGACTGAGTGAGCATATAATCATAGCTTGCACTTCTAAAAAGGGTACCCTCATTTAAAAGCCTCTTGATCCCGTTCTCCGACAGCTTGTCCCTGAATCGCTCCAACTGGTCATACCTTAACTGCTCCACAATGATCCCTACCACCAGCTTTGGCTTGTCAGGCGGCAGATAAGCTCCTTGTCCAAAGATATTTAAACTGTAAAATACAACACAAAACCCGAAAATTATTCTCTTTGTCATTTCTTTTCCTTTCACTCTGTTTAAACCCGCGTAATCCGGTTTCATAATTTCTCTTTAAGAAAATAAAGTTTCAAAAGTAGTTTTTTTAAAATGAGAAACAAAAGCAGAATTTTGCTTTATAATATCGGGTCAGAATCATCTTTTGACAATGAAACTGCTTTTATAAGTCAAACCCGATTCAATATTTCTGAAGACAACAAAATAGACACCATCCGCCAGGCCTGCCAGATCAATAATAACAGGATCCCCGAAAAGGGACACGGTATTAAAACCTGACATTTTCATACCAGTCTGATTAAAGATACTGACATTAATTGGTCCCATCAGATCCTCCGGCAGCACAGCTTTTATAAATGCAGCGCCGGGATTAGGATATAATAACGGCTTTAAAGGTTTTGTAGTATCAATAGGATTTATTGGCCGCTCCATTTCAATAATAAGACCTGACACTCCCGTTGAAGACAATTCTATACCATTCAGTGTTGTACTCCTGTAACCGTCAGCAGAGAAGGTAAGATCCCATATTCCCGGTTCAAGAAGCCTTACAAATTCCCCGGTAAGAGTATCGGCATAAACCTGTGAATTATCCAGATCATGTCCATTAATAAATATCATTGCAGGAACCGGATTGCCGTTTACAGCATCCCTGACCTGACCGCTGATCCCCTTCAGTGCATTTTCAAGATAGCCAAGCAACGAACGGCGGTTATATTCCCACAGGCCATTTAATTTGTTTGCGGGTGTAACATAGTCAAAATCAATTTCTATTGTTACTTCCCTTCCCTGAAGTTCATATGTCACATAATCCTGCCTGCTTCCATTGACCTGATACCAGTAATAACCGTTTGTTACGCCATTATCAAGATAATTCATGTATCCATAAGGAGAATGCATATGAGCAGTATCAGCGTAAGACCTGCTTATAGAATAAAACCAGGCCTTATCGGGGTGATCTCTCTCCCACCGGTCCCACGGGTAATTAACGACCTCCTCACCCGAATGAAAATTAGCTGAAATTACAAACCTGTGCTTTGCAAGAAAGCGCATCATGTCGAGTGTTTCCTTCTGACTTACATTATTCGGAGCTTCCGGATCAGGAAAATTCCTGTTAAGGTCAATATTATTGGCATTGTTCCTTACCGGCGAATTCATCACATTTCCATTGTTATATGTACCGTCAGGATTAGCCAGCGGATTGATCCATATCTCCAGATTATCAACAAGATCTTTTACCCCTGCGACGGTGCCGTAGTTTTTAAGGAGGTAGTCGGCAAATCTCAGCATCATGACAAAACCGCCTGTCTCATCACCGTGCATTGTTGAAGTAAGGAAGACTTCCGGTTCAATCTCATCCTGCCGGCAATTGTCTGAGATCTTTAAAGCCATTACCAGCTTACCCATGATGCTTGTTCCGATGGTATCGAGACGGCATAAAGACGGATAACCGGAAGCCAGATACCTCATAATAGAGTCGTACTGGGTGTAGGATGGATAGGTGTCCCATTCCATAGCCTGGCTCATACTTCCGGAACTTATTATCCCCTTGGCTGCTTCCTTTTCAATTATGGTGTAATCGAATCGTCCGGAAATAAACCACTCGACAGTTAAGGGCGAAAGGAGAACATAAACAGTTTTTTCCCTTACTGACCTTATTGAAACATTTCTTGTGAGAGTTTCAATTTCTGCCCGCCCCGGGTAGGGAACAGACACTTCGGCCTGCCTGTAGAGCTTTACTAAATTCCTGAGCCTTTCATCATCGGGTTTGCCCTGGGAATATGACATCAGGGCAAATAAAGGGATTAATAATATTATTGTGGTCAGCCGCTTTTTCAGCAATCGGTTATACATTGAACCTTATATGAAGAATATCCCCATCCTCAACAATATAATTTTTACCTTCAATGTTGAATTTACCTGCCTCTTTGCATGCATGTTCTGAGCCAAGCGTAATGAAATCATTATATTTCATTACTTCAGCCCTGATAAATCCTCTTTCAAGGTCGCTGTGTATCACGCCGGAGGCCTGCGGAGCATTCATTCCTTTTTTAATTGTCCAGGCCCTGATCTCTTTCGGTCCAACAGTAAAGAATGTCTGAAGGTTAAGCATCTTATAGGCTGCCCTTACCATCTTATCTACTCCGGGAGCGTCCAGACCGGCATCCTGAAGGAATGCAAGCCGGTCTTCCCTGCTTTCGAGCTCTGCAATTTCGGCCTCAACCGCACCTGCGATAACAAGGATCTCAGCTTCTTTCCCTTTAAGAAATTCTTTTACGCTTTCAACATATTTATTTCCTGTCACTGCGGATTTCCCGTCGACATTGCAGACATACATTACAGGTTTGGTTGTAAGAAGGAAGAGATCATCCACATATTTTTTATAATCCTCCTTTATTTCAAGAGTACGCGCATTGTTAAAATTCCCGATATGGTCCCTGTATTTTGTGAGGACTTCTATTCCATGCCTGGCATCCTTATCGCCGGTTCTGACAAGTTTTTCAAATCGCTGTAATTTTTTTTCAACCGATTCAAGGTCTTTCACCTGAAGTTCAAAATCGACGGTTTCAAGATCCCTGACAGGATCAACTGAGCCATCCACATGTGGCAGGGCTTCATCATCAAAACATCTCAGAACATGAATCAGGGCGTCGGTGTTGCGGATGTCGCCAAGAAATTTATTGCCGACACCTTCGCCTTTGTTTGAGCCGCGGGCAAGTCCGGGTATATCGACAATCTCCATTGTCGTATGTACTATTTTCTCTGTTACCTGGTGTTTTTCAAGCTCATAAAGTCTCTGGTCAGGTACCTGGATAACCCCTATATTCGATTTGGTAGCGCTGAAAGCAAAAGCATTGGTTTCGCCCTTTGTATTTGAAATGCAGTTGAAGATCGTTGTTTTGCCGACGTTGGTAATACCTATAATTCCGCATTGAAGAGCCATCAGATGTCAGGATTAATTAACTTCTGCAAATTTATTATAATTTCCCGCTTTATTCAACCGAAAACACTGGGCTAATCCTTCCAGTCGCGGATAATGATCCGGTCCTGGTAGAGCTTTACCTCAAGCTTTTGTTTCTCTTTCCATTTCAGTTTCCGGATATAATCTATGGGAATTGTAACTGCATAGCTCGATCCGCCCGATATCTTTGTGAGGCTGCGGATGTCTTTTTCTTCATCTTTTCTGCGTGTCATGATGTAAACATTTTAATCACACCAATATACAAAATATATGTCTTTTAATACGTATTTTTTTAAAATTAAATACGTATTTTTTTAAAATTAAATATGTCTTTTAATACTGCTTTTATTTAAATTAAATATGTCTTTTAATACTGCTTTTATTGAAATAATTCCAGTTGTATCAAAAGTCCGAATTTTACACCATTCCCATTTTTTACCCCCTGCCCCCACCACATATCCCCCTAAAGGTGTCAACTTAACGGTAAAAAGTTAGGTAAGTGCATATAATATAGGGGCTTATTAAATTATGGAAAAAGTTGAACAGATTGCCTTTACCCCTATGTTCAATGTGTTAAGTTGAACCCCCTTTAGGTATAGGCATCAACTTAAGGATCAGTTTTAGACCGACAATTTTCTAATTGGCAGAAATTCAATTAAATAAGTTTCCCCTCCACCACATACCTCCCCTGCAGTCTGGCCCCTTCGCTAAATCCCGCCACTGGCGGGATTTTTAACGCTCGGTCCCCACCACATTCCACCCCTGCAGGCTGGCCCCTTCGCTAAATCCCGCCACTGGCGGGATTTTTAACGCTCGGTCCCCTTTTGAAGTTAATCTTTATACACATTTATTTATTTGATGTCTGTTAGTATGCCCGGAACTCCTAAAACATGTTTAAATTTAGTCCTTAGTGCTAAAGGGAGATTATATGAGAATTCATCAGTACTTTGTATATATTTTGACCAACAGGGCCAATAAGGTTCTTTATACAGGTGTCACCAACGATCTTGAGAGACGATGCAATGAGCATAAGAGCAAGCTTATAAAAGGCTTTACTATGAGATACAATGTTAACAGACTGGTTTATTTTGAAATATTCGACCAGGTTGAATCAGCAATTGCGCGAGAAAAGCAAATAAAAGGAATGCTCAGGATAAAGAAGGTAAGTCTTATCGAAGAGTTTAACAGGGAATGGGAAGATCTTTGTAGGGATGGGAAGGTGGGGTATCCTTCAAAAATGAAGAAGAATTCCTGCTCGCATGAAGGGGATCCTTCGCTTCGCTACTAATGACAAGCGGAGTTGAGTCTGGTTTAGGGGGGAGAAGCAGCGAGCCGCCTTCCGGCATTCTTCATAGTTTATTGATTAGCTAAATGGCGGCTCGCTGCTTCTCCCCCCTCTTCCAATATATTCGCTAATGACCTGTCATCCTGAGCGAAGCGAAGGATCCCTTTATCAATTAAACAAGATGTGATGAAAGATTAGCTTATAGGAGGGGTGGCCAGATGGTGAAATCATCTCAAAGGCAGAAATTAAATTCATCTGGCCAGGGTGGTTGATTCAATTCTTTCTTATTACGTTTATTCAAATGGATAGTAAACACCTCTTTAACACCGAAAAATATTTAAACCTTTCAAATCATTTCTGAGATATAACTCCACCTCTGAATTAACTGTTTTATGGAGTAAGTTAAAGTTAACCACCCCGGCCCGGAAACACCCTGTGGGTGTTTTTAGCGAGGAGCCAGATTGCAGCGATGGTAGCCAGGGGCCAGCTTGCAGGGGAGGCAAAGTCCCCTTTAAACCTGGCTGCCGGCAGGCAGGGAAGTCACAGAGGGCCATAGAGTTAAGTAATAAGATCTCTGTGTCCTGGCTCAGTGGTCCTCTGTGTAAGTTTTTAAATTAGTTATATAGTTGCACGTTATGAAGGCGCAAAGCCTCAAAGTTAAAACGTTAATAATTAGCCCTTTGCGTGCCGATAGCTATCGGCATTTGCGTTAATCCTTCGCGATCTTTGCGCCTGCCTGCCGTAGGCAGGGTTAATGGATTTAGTCTTTTTAAACAGCCCCCTTCAGGAACGAAACAAGCTCCTCTATCTTCAATTTCCTTTGTTCCCCGGATGACATGATTTTCAGGGTGACAAGATTGTTTTTTATCTCTTCTTCTCCTGCTATAATTATATAAGGGATCTTTTTAGCATCAGCATATGTCATCTGCTTCTTCAGCTTTACCGGATCGGGATAGAGTTCGGAGCTTATCAGAAGCCCTGTGAGCCGATCGTGTATTTTTAATGCATAATCCGTTTCCTTTTCCCCGAAGTTCAGGATCAAAACCCTGGTGCCCTGCCCTGCCACCTCCCTGAACAAATCAAGCTGGCTCATGACGTCGAAAATCCTGTCGGCGCCAAAAGAGACACCTACACCCGGGACACCCTCCATCCCGAATACACCTGTAAGGTTATCGTACCGGCCTCCACCGCAAATACTCCCGATAGCTGACATCTTTCGATTTGACCTCAATGATCGCTCCTGTGTAATAATTCAATCCACGTGCAAGTGTAAGGTCAAGCTCGGCCTCCCCAATCATTTTGCTTCTGCTGATATACGAAAAGAGTGTCGTGAGCTCAGTGATTCCCTGAATCCCTGTTGCTGAGCCCGCCAGGATCTTTTCGAGTTCGCCAAGTTTTTCATCTGTGGAGCCCTGAAGCCGGAATATTGGCTGAAGCTTCCGAACTGCATCTCCGGCCACACCCCTCGACTTCAGTTCCTCATTAACAGCCTCAATGCCAATCTTATCGAGCTTATCGATCGCTATGGTAATGTCGGTTATCCTTTCAGTCTCTCCGATAACTTCGGCTATGCCTGAAAGCACTTTCCGGTTGTTGATCTTAATTGTATTTGCAATCTTAAGCCTGGCAAAGACCTCATCAATGATCTTAACAAGCTCATATTCATTTAACAGCGAATAACTTCCAACTACATCGACATCGCACTGAAAAAATTCACGGTACCTGCCTTTTTGCGGACGGTCGGCTCTCCAAACCGGCTGGATCTGGTAACGTTTAAAGGGGAAGACGATCTCATCCCTGTGCTGGACTACATAACGTGCGAATGGCACTGTAAGATCATATCTCAACCCCTTTTCGCAGATCAGTGATGAAAGCTTCGCCGGTTCCATTCCGCTGATTTCCTGCTTATTGACTGAGCTGAGAAAATCCCCCGAATTAAGTATCCTGAAAAGAAGCCTGTCGCCTTCTTCACCGTATTTACCCAGCAGGGTTGAAAGGTTTTCCATCGCAGGGGTTTCCAGCGGCTGGTATCCGTAAAGACGGAAAACCTGTCGTATGGTGTCAAAAATATACTCTCGTTTGATCATCTCGTCAGGAGAGAAATCGCGGGTTCCTTTAGGAATGGAAGGCTTCATCATCTGGTTCAGGATAAAAGATAAAAGACAAAAGACAAAAGTAAAAAGATAAAGGAAAAAGATAAAAGATAAAAGGAAAAAGACAAAAGTTAAAATAGAGCGGGGTTAAGATGGTATAAAACAAAAGACAGATATGTAAAAAGCCCCCCATTTGGGGGGTTGGGGGGTTGATTTATAGGTATCTCGTCAGGAGAGAAATCGCGGGTTCCTTTCGGAATGGAAGGCTTCATCATCTGGTTCAGGATAAAAGATAAAAGACAAAAGTAAAAAGATAAATGGAGAAAGGCTAAAGGCAGAAGATGAAAGTTGACATCCGTTAAATAGGTTGACTATTCCCTCCGGTTGAGTTCAGGTCAATCTAAATCCAACCCTAAATCCCCATTGCATATCAACCCCCTAAATCCCCCATCCGGGGGACTTTGAAATCCATTTATTCTTCTTAAGCCCCTTTTTAAGCCCCCCAAATGGGGGGTTGGGGGGTTGACTTTTATGAGAGGTTGGGGGGTTGACTTATAGGGTTGGGGGGTTGATTTATAGGTATCTCGTCAGGAGAGAAATCGCGGGTTCCTTTCGGAATGGAAGGCTTCATCATCTGGTTCAGGATAAAAGATAAAAGACAAAAGACAAAAGTAAAAAGATAAAGGAAAAAGATAAAAGATAAAAGGAAAAAGACAAAAGTTAAAATAGAGCGGGGTTAAGATGGTATAAAACAAAAGACAGATCTGTAAAAAGCCCCCCATTTGGGGGGTTGGGGGGTTGATTTATAGGTATCTCGTCAGGAGAGAAATCGCGGGTTCCTTTCGGAATGGAAGGCTTCATCATCTGGTTCAGGATAAAAGATAAAAGGAAAAAGACAAAAGTAAAAAGATAAAGGAAAAAGATAAAAGATAAAAGGAAAAAGACAAAAGTTAAAATAGAGCGGGGTAAAGGTGGCATAAAACAAAAGACAGATCTGTAAAAAGCCCCCCATTTGGGGGGTTGGGGGGTTGACTTATAGGGTTGGGGGGTTGATTTATTGGAAGTTCCGGATAAATACTTCTCCGGCACAAAGGTCTGATCCGTTATCGGCGGCCTTACATATGCCTATCATCTGGTTCAGGATAAAAGATAAAAGACAAAAGACAAAAGTAAAAAGATAAAGGAAAAAGATAAAAGATAAAAGGAAAAAGACAAAAGTTAAAATAGAGCGGGGTTAAGATGGTATAAAACAAAAGACAGATCTGTAAAAAGCCCCCCATTTGGGGGGTTGGGGGGTTGACTTATAGGGTTGGGGGGTTGACTTATAGGGTTGGGGGGTTGACTATAGGGGGGGTTGGGGGCTGGATTAATACTTCTCCGGCACAAACGTCTGATCCGTTATCGGCGGCCTTACATATGCAACGTCATGCTTCAGGGGGGGAAGCTTGAAAGGTTTTGCGGTAAGATCTTTATAGGGAATCAGCGAGAGGAAGTGATCGATACAGTTGAGCCTTGCCCTGCGTTTGTCGTCAGCCGGAACCACATACCAGGGTGATTGCTTTGTATCGGTATACGAGAACATCTTGTCCTTGGCCATCGAATATTCAACCCATTTATCGCGCGATTCCACATCCATCTGACTGATCTTCCAGCGTTTGGTAGGGTCTTTTATCCTGTCCTGGAAACGGTTTTCCTGTTCACCGTCACTTATCGAAAACCAGTACTTTATAAGAATAATACCTGACCTTATCAGCATTCTTTCAAACTCCGGGCACGATCTTAAAAACTCTTCGTATTCATCATTTGTGCAATATCCCATCACCTTTTCAACGCCTGCCCTGTTGTACCAGCTCCTGTCGAAAAGGACGATCTCACCTCCCGACGGCAGCTCTGATACATAACGCTGGAAATACCATTGCGATTTCTCCTTCTCCGTCGGAATGCCAAGGGCAACGATCCGGCAGATCCTGGGATTAAGGCATCCGGCTATTGTCTTGATTACTCCGCCTTTCCCGGCAGCATCACGCCCTTCAAAAATTACAACAACTTTAAGCTTATTCGATTTTACCCATTCCTGAAGCTTAACGAGCTCAATTTCGATCTTCCGGAGCATTTTATTATACTCTTTTGTCCCGAGTTTCTTTTGCCGTTCAGCCCTGACATCGTGATAAAGGTTCTTTTTTTCAAAAACCTCAACTTTTGTCTTTTTGCCTTTTTGAATTTCAGCCATCGATAGAAGTATTAATCAGAAAAGAAATATACAAATTTCTTAACTGATCCTGAAATTTCAAAGAGGAAATTACTACTGAATAAATGGAATTGCAAGAGGGTACCTGAATTCTTCCCCTTTTGAGGCTTTGACACTTGCAATTATGATGCAGATAACCTTCAATATGCCCAGAAATACTACAATAGGAATTCCAATGATAATGAAACACAAAGGAATAGCCAGAACTATATAAAGCAGTATTGAGAGCTCAAAATTAAGCGATGACTTACCGTTCTGATTTACCCAAAGCGATTCGTCTTTTCTTGTCAGCCAGCAGACCAGCGGACCAATAATACTTCCGAAAGGAAAGAAAAATCCAGCAAAGGCTGAAAGGTGGCATAACATCGCCCAATTCCTTTCTGATTCTGATAATTCTCTGATCTCATTCATGACTATCCGGTTTTTTATTAAAAGACGTCGGGGTTTCGCAGATGTTGCATGATCAGAATCTTGACAGCCGTTTCAGATCGGCTGGTAATAATCCGTTGGGATTTGCCTTATCGATGGTATGCTGATTGTAATAATACATATCAGAGTCATCGGCCCCTATAAGCATTTTAAAACAATAACCTGAGGTGCGTCCTCCAACCGGACCTACTTTATGGAGTATCAAGGTATTGGGTGTCTTTTCCCTGATCGCTTTTACTATTGCCTCCTCCGGAACGATTTCAATTTTATTACTGTAAATGGCTTTTATCCTGTCAATTGTATTGATAGCGGGAGAGAGATCCTCCTGTGCGACAAGAATGGTTTTATTAACTACCTGTGGGACATTTTTGTTATAATATTTCAGGTATTTTCTGCCTGTCAGGGAAGGATCGTCCGCTATAAGCCTGGCATGCTTCTGCATAAAAGAGAGTATTGCGCCGAGCTTATATCCGTATTCCATATCATCCTCCGATGCAGAAGAGAGTGGGATTGCACAGATCTCCGGCATATCCTCTATTAAATAGATATCCTTTCCCTGCAGCAGATTAATAAAGGTAAAAGCGGATTTCGACTTATCTTTTTCAAAATTGGTTTCGGTAAGCAGGATAAAAGAATAAGAAGAATCGGATCTTATCTTGTTAAAATCAGCTGTTTTAATGAATTCGAAAGGGGTAAGCTTCCAGTATTCCTCCACAGCCTTTTTAATATAGGCATTATAGGGTGAAAACGAATCATCCTCAAGAACCACGCAGGTCTTCGAAGCTAAAAACTGTTTGATTTCCGCGGGCGACGGAAAAGGAGCCTGACCGGTCAACACAACAGGAATAACCGTAAGGAAAAGAGCAATGAGGACTTTCTTCATAAGAAACTATTGATTCACAGGGATAAATAAAGGATTTTTTTCGTTGAACTTCCTGATATACACGAACATAAGTTCTTTTTTCTTCTTACGCGGAAGCTGGACATATTCCTCATAGAGCTGGCTGTCCTTCATCAGGAGCAGTTCGGTATTCTCAATATCATATTCAAGGATCTTTCCGTTTTCAAAATCAATAAGATATTGTTTGAGTTCATTTCTGGCCGAATTGTTCCGGTATGGGGAATAATATGATCCGTATGGTGAGTAATAATTATAGGGATAGTAGTAAGGTGAATAATAGGGTGAATAGTAAGGATCATAATACCCATATGGCGAATTATAATACCGTTCGTCATAGGAAGTGACATCGGCAACAAAGTGGCAGATAGTACCGACAAATGTGATCCTGTTAAAATTTCCCTGGATCTGGATATTCAGGACGCCATTTCTTGCATATCCCCAGATAGAATTAGTCTCAACTTCCTGCCTTACACCCATGCCGTCATAATAATAGATCTTATTGTTCGCCAAAAGGTTTTTGAAAAATTCCTTGTCATTGTAGTCGGTCGAAGTAAGTATCTTGGCTTTGGGAATCGGATTATTTGTCCTGACCTGTTCAAAATTCAAATAAATACCATCAGTAAATCTGAAGTCAGGAGTATATTTCACCATTCCCTCTTTTTCCTGCCCGTAAAGCTCACAGAATGTGCCTCCGTAAGCTGCCAAAATGATAATGGAAAATATCCTGAATAAGTTCTTCATATTGGTAATTGCTTTATATTTCAGGCTCAAAAATTGTACCATAAAAGCAAATTTAACGTTTTCCTTTAACTGTTGATAATTTAACCCGAGGTATATTATTCTTTAAAATTACTTAATTTTACAAATCTGCAATAAACCGGATCAGGAAATGACAGAAATCAAGACCCCTACTCCAAACAAACCCTCTAACCAGTATTCTGACGAAAGCTTTGAAAAGAATAAGAAACAGATAGAAACCTGGTCATTAATTTCTTTGATCTGCCTGATAGCTGCAGTAATCCTTATTTCATTTGACCTTAAACTCGCAGCAGGAAGCTTTGTGATCGCAGGTGCCGCTTTATTTGTTCTTATTATCAGGAAATATTCATCGCTCATTAAATCTGTAAAGGATTCTTTTTCTGACGTTTCAACATCGGTTGAAGAAAAAGATGATGTAATTACTGACTTTTCTCACAGGATACGCGAACCGCTTAACAACCTGGTAATTATCGCTGATCTTCTGAATTCAGCCGGTCTTCAGAAGAAACAGCAGGAGCTTGTTGAAACATTTGTCGCTTCGACAAATAATATGGTGACAACTGTTAATGAGTTAACAATGCAGTCGGCCGGGAATTTCAGCTATACCTCAAGAAAATCAATAAGGTTCAACATTCTCTCAACAATCCAGAACACAATTGAACTATACAGTCAGAAGGAGAAGGCGAACCTCGATTTTATTTTCAACAAAAAAGATTTTCACGAATTCGAATGCCAGGGCGATCCTATAATACTCAAACAGATCTTTCTTGACCTCTTCAACACTATTGAAGCTCAGAATTCAGAAAAGACCACCAGGGTGACGATAAATGTAAAAAAAGAAAAGGAGGCGGGAACTGAAAGATATGTTGACCTGAGGATCCAGACTGATAACAACAGTTTGCTTATCAACGAAGAAGGGACAGCAGGTCACCTTGCATCCAGGCTTATTTACGGGGGAAAAGGAAGGTTCAGTCAGGAATCGGGAAATAACTCGACCGTTCTTAACATAACTCTTCCATTTGCGTATCCGGCTGTGGATCTAAGGCAGCCAACCGCTAAAGTGCGGGACCTGATCCCTGCTCAAAGAATTCATAAGGAGCTTGGAGATATTAACTTACTTCTGGTTGAAGATAACCTTATCAACCAGAAGATCACCCTGTTGACTTTAAAGCCACTGGTGAGCAACATAGGAACAGCTTCAAACGGTAAAGAAGCCCTTGAAAAGCTGGCTGCATCTGATTACGACCTGGTACTTATGGATATCCAGATGCCCGTAATGGACGGCATAGTTGCAGCTGAAAAAATAAGAGAGGCGGAAGTTGGAACCGGAAAGCATATTCCCATCATTGCCATAACTGCCAACGCTATGATCGGGGATATGGAGAAATGCCTTGCTGCAGGTATTGATGATTATATAAGCAAGCCGTACCTTCCTGTATCGCTGGTAGAAAAAATTAAGAAACTGACATGAATTCCGGAACTTTCAGTTACACGATGGTAATCTCATCCTTACCGTTCCGGACCAGTTTTAAATGCTTCAATGAAGGTGAAGGAATTAGTTTTTCCAGTCCCAGCGATTCCCATTTTGCATCAACAGCTTCGATAGTTTCCCTGCCCGAGCAGACAACATTTGGCCATTTCGCGGGAAACCCGCCCTTACTGTAAAATTTAATCGTACCGTCGATAAGAATCGTGGAGGGTGATATCATGTAATGATCCCTCACAGGATCAGAATTGCCGAGTAGCTGCCATGCAACCATATAAAAATCAAAGGGATCAACAGTATGGTCGACTGCAATAACGAGTCTGAGCGATGCGGCTTTGTCTTTTGAAGAAATCAGCCTGCAGGCTTTCCCGATGCTCTCAGAGTCTTCAGACGGATTTAAAGCAATAATAAGAATCTTTATTCCATATTTAAGAAGGGCAGCATTAAAACCTTTTATGAACGGTACATTAAGCCAGCTTTCAATATCTTCTTCAAAAGGAAGCAAATCATCAAAAGCGGAGGGTTTTGTAACCACATTTTCCTCGGGAAGCTTAACGGTGGCATCAATGCCAGCTTTTCCTCCGTATGAGGTGTTACCTGATGAATGGTCAAGCACATCAAGCGGTCCACGGGTAAAAACGATATCGGTTTCAGGAATCAAATTGGAAATCACATATTTAGCCAGTTCCCTGTAATTGCGGATATCAATATCACCGCTGACTACGACAAGGTATTTTGTGAACATCAATTGCCCGGCACCAAAAAGCGAGCTGATGACTTTTAAACCCTGACCCGGGAAACTCTTATTTATTCTGACAATAATAAGGTTGTGGGAAACGCCGGGTTCAGGCATATGAAAATCGAGGATCTCCGGTTGTACGGCAAGCCGGATGGGAGTAAGAAATATACTTTCAGTGGCTTTGGAAAACCAGGAATCTTCCTGTGGGGGGATTCCCACTATAGTTGCCGGATAGATAGCTTTTGTCCTGTGGGTTATACACGTAACATGGAACTGCGGGTATGGTCCGGCGAGTGAATAGAAGCCCGTATGGTCGCCAAACGGACCTTCAATGACAGGTTCTTCGGAAGGGTCAACATATCCCTCAATTACAATATCTGCATCCGCCGGGACATACAGTTCATTAGTGATACACCTTACAAGTTTTACCCGTTTCTTCCTGAGGAAACCGGCAAGAATATATTCACTTATATTTTCAGGAAGAGGTGCCGTAGCGCTATAAGTATAAACAGGATCGCCTCCGAGTGTGACTGAAACAGGCATTTTCCTTCCCGTCGTCTTCCAGGCTTCAAAATGGCTGGCCCCTGTTTTATGTCTCTGCCAGTGCATTCCCGTTATGTTCTTTCCAAGAATCTGCATCCTGTACATTCCTACATTTGACTTTCCGGTCTCCGGGTGGATTGTATGGACCATCGGGAGCGTAATAAACCGTCCTCCGTCGTATGGCCAGCATTTAAGCACCGGTAAAATGCCAAGGTCAGGATCCGAATGAATTACCTGTTGACATGCGCCTTTGCGGTTTGAGCGGACAGGCATATAACCTGCAATCTTAAGAAAGCGGGGAATAGCTGATAGCTTTTCCGGAAATGTTTCAGGAGTTCCTGTAAATGAGTTAAATAACTCTTCAATTTCGGTTCCGAAAACTTTAAGGTCAACCCTGCCCAGGGCCAATGCCATACGTTTAGCTGATCCGAACGCATTGATCAGGAGCGGAAATGAAGTCCCGTTGTTTTCGAAGAGCAATGCTTTTCCACCCGATTTTGTGACTCTGTCGGTGACTTCAGCGATCTCAAGGACGGGGTCAACAAATGTCTTAACACGGTGAAGTTCCAGGTTTTTCTCAAGAAGAGAGACAAAATCAATCAGGGAAGAAAAAGCCATTCAGAAAGATTAATGGAATAAAGATAGTAAGGTTACAAGATAAAAGATAAAAGATAAAAGATAAAAGATAAAAGGATAAAAGATAAAAGTAAAAAGCCCCTTCCACCTCGGGGGCATGGCCGTCAACCTAAGAGTTATTTTAGTAAGTTGAGGGGTACTATTCTATAATAAAATTTGAGTTGTTGAAAAAGTCATTTTTAACCGCAAAGCACGCTAAGAAGGCGCAAAGAACGCAAAGCTAAAACACATATATTCAGCTCTTCGCGTGCCGATAGCTATCGGCATTTGCGTAAATTCTTTGCGTCCTCTGCGGTTAATGGAATTTGACTTTTTCAACACCCCTGGCCCGGATTGTTGACGTGGTGGAGGGGAAATGTAAAATATTGCAACTCTGTTGCATACAGTTTGATTCATAAGCTATCCTATTCCTTAGGTCAACGGATATGAGGGTTTGGGGAGAGGTGGGGTATATAAAACAATAAAGGGAACTATTCCTAAGATTAGTTCCCTTCCACCGTTTGCAGCCGAAGCTGTTTACGGCGTCAGGCTACTGTTATTATGGCCGGTTTCATTTCCGGATACGAGATCCGGATTTGTTACCCATGGCTTTCAGGTTTTGCCTGTTACAGCAGAACCCTGCGGCTGTCCATTTGTCCGTTTTAAGGCGGCTTTCCTGGACGAAGTGTCATTCAGGCGCTGATGTCATTTCCCGAAGGATCTTAAACCAGTTTCAGATAATCCGGGGCCGAAGCCCTTTTTCTCTGAAGCCCTGTGACTCAATCGTTGAAAGAACGTTTCCGGTTTTCGCAGATTTACTGAACATCCCGGACCGAAGTCCATTCGTTCAGGCTTCGGCTCTCTTGTTGCGCAGTCCCGAAGGTCTGGATGAACTGGATCTTGTTTCATTTAAGTAACCTTTTCCTGTTCCGCATCATTTGAGCAGTCTTTTATCTCTCACCTGATAGATCAAATGTAATATAAGAAAATGAAAGAACAATCACATATAGTTTCATAGTTGTACACGCTATATAAACAATAGTTATTAACAATTGTTCATAACGTCGGGAAAAATGAATATTATTTCAAATGGCAACGATTTCATATAAATAAAAACGTTGGGGTTGTTGAAAAAGTCTTTTTTAACCGCAAAGAACGCTAAGAAGGCGCAAAGAACGCAAAGCTAAAACACATAAATTCAACTCTTTGCGTGCCGATAGCTATCGGCATTTGCGTAAAATTTTTGCGACCTCTGCGGTTAATGGATTTTGACTTTTTCAACACCCCCCAACAAGTCCATCATTAATATTTCAATTATTTTTTATAACCGTAAACTGCCAGATCCCCGAGCACTTCCTCTATCCTCAGAAGCTGGTTGTACTTACAGATCCTGTCGGTTCTGCTGCACGACCCGGTTTTTATCTGTCCTGAATTGGTCGCAACAGCTACCTCAGCAATTGTAGTGTCTTCAGTCTCACCCGAACGATGCGAGGTAACAGTTGTATATCCTGCCCTGTGAGCCATTTCGATGCAATTAAGGGTTTCGGTAAGCGTCCCGATCTGGTTAAGTTTAATAAGAATTGAGTTGGCACAACCCATTTGAATACCTTTCTTAAGGTACTCCACATTTGTAACAAAAACGTCGTCGCCAACTATCTGGCACCTCTTGCCGATCCTGTCGGTGAGCATCTTCCATCCGTCCCAGTCACCTTCAGCCATGCCGTCCTCAATTGAATCAATCGGGTACTTGCTTATCAGTTTTTCAAAATAGTCGACCTGTTCCTTTGAAGTTTTCCTGGCACCTTTCGGTCCTTCAAATTTTGAATAATTGTACATGCCGTCAACATAAAATTCCGAAGCTGCAGAATCAAGAGCTATTGTAACATCAACACCGGGTTTGTAGCCTGCTGCTTCAATAGCCTTCACAATAGTGTCGAGAACATCCTCGGTTCCGCCAAGGGCAGGAGCAAAGCCTCCTTCATCCCCAACTGCTGTGCTGAGACCGCGACCTTTAATTACCTTCTTAAGTGCATGGAACACCTCAGCTCCCATTCTCAGTCCTTCCCTGAAGTTCGGTGCGCCGATGGGGCGTATCATGAATTCCTGGAAAGCGATCGGAGCATCCGAATGCGATCCTCCGTTAATGATGTTCATCATCGGTATGGGTAGTGTAACGGCATTGGCTCCGCCGATATAACGGAACAATGGCAATCCGTGATATGCTGCTGCGGCTTTGGCAACTGCAAGGGAGACACCCAGGATAGCATTTGCACCAAGGTTGCTTTTTGTTTTGGTACCATCGAGGTCGATCATTTTCCTGTCAATTCCGGCCTGATCGCTGACGTCCATGCCAATTATTTCTTCAGCAATGACGTTATTAACATTCTGGACTGCCTTTAAAACTCCTTTACCAAGGTAACGCGATTTGTCTCCGTCGCGAAGCTCAAGAGCTTCGTTTTCCCCTGTTGATGCACCTGACGGAACAGCTGCCCGGCCCTGATAACCGCTTTCGGTTACAACATCTACTTCAATTGTCGGATTGCCGCGTGAGTCAAGGATTTCACGCGCATGTACACTAACTATTTGACCCATAGGATTTTATTTTTATATTAAACAATAACGCAATATACATAAAAAAAGGGATATGGTTTAATGACTATATCCCTTTCAACATAAATTATTTCTTTTAAGCCTTCTCTTCTTTAGCCTCCTTGTCGGCCGCGGCTTTCACCTCAGGCTCTTCAGCTTTCTGTGTTTTCTTTGAAGGCGTTTTTTTAGCTTTTACTTCGGCAGCTTCCTCCCCGGTTTTCTTTGTCGATCTCCTTCTCCTTGTTGTTTTTGCCTTTGCAGCCGTAACGCCGCCAAGCATGTTTTCGTTGTAATCGACAAGCTCAAGGATGCACATTTCGGCATTGTCGCCTATCCTGTTGCCGGTCTTAAGGATCCGGGTATATCCGCCCGGCCGTTCTCCTACTTTCGGTGATACTTCCCTGAACAATTCCGCTACTGCAGTTTTATCCCTGAGGTAACTGAATACGGTTCTTCTTGAGTGTGTTGAATCTTCCTTCGACTTGGTAATAAGCGGTTCCACAAATGATTTCAGCGCCTTCGCCTTTGCAGTGGTTGTAGTGATTCTTTTATGAAGGATCAGGGATGAAGCCATATTTGAAAGCATCGACTTCCTGTGTGAACTTGTCCTCCCTAAATGGTTAAAAACTCTTTGGTGTCGCATTTCTCTATTTCCTTAACCAGTTTCTAATTAATCTTTATCTAATTTATACTTGGTGACGTCCATGCCAAATGACAGGCTCATAGATTCAAGCAGCTCATCAAGCTCGGTGAGTGATTTCTTGCCAAAATTTCTGAATTTCAGAAGGTCATTCTTATTGAATTTAACAAGATCACCAAGTGTTTCGACTTCTGCAGCTTTCAGACAGTTCAATGCCCTGACCGAAAGGTCGAGATCCACAAGTTTTGTCTTAAGCTGTTGTCTCATATGCAGCACCTCTTCATCAAATTCCTCATTTGCAAGCTTGTCGTCCGAATCTAGTGTTATCTTCTCATCGGAGAAAAGCATGAAGTGATAAATAAGTATTTTGGCAGCTTCCTTAAGTGCATCTTTCGGGAGGACAGATCCATCTGTTTCTATCTCAAGAAGGAGCTTTTCGTAGTCAGTTTTCTGTTCAACACGGTAGTTCTCGACGGAGTACTTAACATTCCTTATCGGAGTGAATATTGCGTCTATTGCGATAAGACCAAATTCAGCGTCGGCCGGCTGATTTTCTTCAGCCGGAACATAGCCCCGGCCTTTATTTATTGTAAGTTCTATCTGTAACTTAACATCGGGTTCCATCCTGAAAATAACCAGGTCGGGATTCAGAACCTCAAAACTGCTAAGTACGCTGTTAAGATTACCGGCTTTAAAAACATCCTGCCCGCTAAGCTTAATCATAACTTTCTCATGATCTACATCTTCGACTGTCCTTTTAAGACGAACCTGCTTCATGTTAAGAATTATCTCAGTAACGTCCTCCATGACACCTGTAATGGTTGAAAACTCATGGTCGATACCTTCGATCTTTACCGTAGTTACTGCATATCCCTCAAGCGAAGAGAGAAGTATTCTTCTCAGAGCATTACCAACAGTAATACCATAGCCGGGTTCAAGCGGGCGAAATTCAAATTTGCCGAACTTTTCGTTCGCTTCCAGCATTATTACTTTATCAGGCTTCTGGAATGATAAAATGGCCATAGGATTTTTCTTATATTATTACTTAGAATACAATTCAACTATCAGTTGTTCCTTAATATCTTCAGGAATATCGGTACGTTCAGGCATATTCATAAACTTGCCTGCCATTTGTGCATCGTCCCATTCAAGCCATGAAAGTCTCGAATATTTTCTGGTAGTCAGTGAATCGACAATAGACTCAAGTGACTTTGATTTCTCACGGACTCCGATAATATCGCCGCCTTTCAGCTGAAATGACGGGATATTAACTACCGAACCGTTAACTGTGATATGACGGTGCGAAACAAGCTGGCGTGCAGCAGCTCTTGTAGGAGCTATCCCGAATCTGTAAACCACATTATCGAGACGGGCTTCGAGCATCTGAAGCAAAAGTTCACCGGTTACGCCTTTACTTCTTGACGCCTTTTCGAATGTATTGCGGAACTGACGTTCAAGTATGCCGTAGGTGTATTTTGCTTTTTGTTTCTCCCTGAGCTGCAACCCATATTCTGAGGTCTTTTTCCTTTTCTTGTTCATCCCGTGCTGTCCCGGAGGAAAGTTTTTCCTGTCGAGATTCTTGTCGGGACCAAAAATAGGATCACCGAATTTTCTTGCTATTCTTGATTTTGGGCCAATATATCTTGCCATTGTCCTTTTTGTTTTATTTTAAAAATAATTTTTCCAGTCACAAATTATACTCTTCTTCTTCCGGGTGCACGGCATCCATTATGAGGCATCGGGGTAACATCTATGATCTCTGTTACTTCTATCCCGGTATTACTTATCGATCGTATGGCGGATTCGCGTCCTGCTCCGGGTCCTTTAACAAATACCTTTACTTTTCTCAGTCCCAGGTCATATGCAACCTTACCGCATTCTTCAGATGCCATCTGCGCAGCATAGGGGGTGTTTTTCTTGGAACCCTTAAATCCCATCTTCCCGGCCGATGCCCATGAAATAACCTGACCAGAATTATTTGTCAGTGTGACTATAATATTATTAAATGATGAGTGAACATGAGCCTGGCCTGTCGGTTCTACCTTAACGACCCTCTTCTTTAATGCTCCGGTTTTCTTTGCCATATTCTGATTATTTAGTAGCTTTTTTCTTGTTTGCAACAGTTTTCTTTCTTCCCTTCCGGGTTCTGGCGTTATTCTTGGTACTTTGACCCCTTACAGGCAGACCGATTCTGTGGCGAACACCACGATAACATCCGATATCCATTAACCTTTTGATATTCAGCTGAGTTTCAGAACGAAGCTCTCCTTCAAGCTTGTAATTATCATTCAGTATCCGGCGGATTGAATTGATCTGTTCATCAGTCCACTCCTGAACTTTTGCATTCCGGTCAACACCGGCTTCATCAAGTACCTTCTGCGCAGTACTTTTTCCCACTCCGTAGATATAAGTAAGGCCAATCTCGCCTCTTTTGTTTCTTGGTAAATCAACACCAACAATACGTGCCATATATTACTATTCTTAAATAAGTTGCAAAATTAATTAAATTATCCCTGTCTTTGTTTGAACTTGGGATTTTTCTTGCTTATTACGTATATGCGCCCCTTTCGCCTCACAATTTTACAGTCGGCGCTGCGCTTTTTAACAGATGCTCTTACTTTCATTATCTTAATATTTCTTATTTATATCTGAATGTTATTCTTCCTTTTGTAAGATCGTACGGTGACATTTCAACCTTTACCCTGTCGCCTGGCAAAATTTTAATGTAATGCATTCTCATTTTACCCGAAATATGTGCTGTTATAACATGTCCGTTTTCGAGTTCCACCCTGAACATTGCATTGGAAAGGGCTTCAATGATAGTGCCGTCCTGTTCGATTGATGACTGTTTCGACATACGATTACAATTTATTTAAAACTTCTTCTATGTATTTAAAAGTTGTTAATACGTCAGCCTTCCCTTTATCAACAGCCACAGCATATTCAAAATGAGCCGAAGGTTTTCCGTCCAGTGTTTTGATGGTCCATCCGTCCCTCATTTGTACCGTCTCCTTCCTGCCGAGATTTATCATTGGTTCAATACAGATCACGAGTCCTTTTTCCAATTTGGGTCCGGATCCTCTTTTCCCGTAATTTGCAACTTCGGGTGGTTCGTGCAGTTTCTTACCCAGGCCGTGTCCGACAAGTTCCCTTACCACAGAGTATCCTCCGCTTTCAGCCTTCGATTGAACTGCAAACGAGATATCGCCAACCCTGTTCCCGGCTATTGCTTCCTTCACACCTTCTTCAAGGGATGCCCTTGTAAATTCAAGAAGACGTCTGACCTCATCATCAATCTCACCCACCGGGAATGTAAAGGCGCTGTCGCCGTACCATCCGTTCAGTATTACTCCGCAATCGACCGATATAATATCCCCTTCCCTGAGGGGATAATCTGAGGGTATTCCATGAACCACTTCATCATTGACAGATGTGCAGAGAGTATTGGGGAAACCACCATATCCCTTAAATGCCGGATTTCCGCCATTATCACGGATGAATGTTTCAGCAATATTATCGAGAAAGAGAGTCGTAACCCCGGGCTTTATCAAAGGAGCAAGTTCTGCAAGTGTACGCGACACCAGCAAATTGCTTTCCCTTAACAACCCTACCTCTTCATCATTTTTTAAATATAACATCAAAGAACTCTAAACTTGATTATATCGACGTTGTAGCGCCAGACCTTCCTTTTACACGGCCTGATTTCATCAGACCATCATAATGACGCATCAACAGATGACTTTCAATCTGCTGAAGGGTATCGAGTACTACTCCTACCAGGATCAACAGCGAAGTTCCGCCATAAAACTGTGCAAACTGCGGTGTGACTGTTGCTTTCACTGCAATAGCCGGGAGTATGGCAACAATTGCAAGGAAGATTGAACCGGGAAATGTTATCCTCGACATAATTGTATCAAAGAACTCCACTGTTTTTCTTCCGGGTTTGATTCCCGGGATAAAACCACCGTTTTTCTTCATGTCTTCAGCCATCTGCACCGGATTTATTGTGATTGCTGTGTAGAAGTAAGTGAAGAGAATTATCAGGATCCCTGTAACCAGGTTATACCAGAATCCATACATATTTGAGAATGCAACAACGAAACCCGAACTTGAATTTGAATACCCGGCTATAATGATGGGGAGCATCATGATTGCCTGAGCAAATATTATAGGCATTACCCCTGCTGCATTAACTTTAAGGGGAATGTACTGGCGGACGCCGCCATACTGTTTGTTCCCAACGATCCTACGTGCATATTGCACAGGAACACGACGTGTGCCCTGAACAAGCAATATGGTTGCGAGAATGACAACAAACAGAATCAGGATCTCAATTATTAAAGCAATAGGACCACCTGCTCCATTGAGCTTGGTTCCCGCTTCGAAAATGAAATTCGCCGGCATCCTGGCCACGATACCGATCATGATTATAAGGGAAATGCCGTTACCGATCCCTTTATCAGTTATTTTTTCACCCAGCCACATTACAAACATTGTACCTGCTGTAAGTATTACCACGGATGAAAACTTAAAGAAGAAATTTGAGAGGACAAAAGCTGATGCAGGGAGCTGAGCTGAAAGGTTTACAAGATATGTTGGTGCCTGAAGTATAAGGATACCTACGGTAAGGTACCTGGTATACTGGTTCATTTTCCTTCTGCCGCTTTCACCCTCTTTCTGCAACTTCTGGAAATACGGAAATACTATTCCGAGGAGCTGCACAACGATTGAAGCGGAGATATAAGGCATTATACCCAGGGCAAAGATCGAAGCCTGCGAAAAGGCGCCTCCCGAAAACATGTCGAGCAGACCCATGATGCCTGAAGAAGTCTGGTTTTTAAGGTTTGCCAGCTGCGAAGGGTCTATACCCGGTAAGGTAATATACTTTCCAAGGCGGTAAATTGTAATAATTGCCAGAGTATAGAGTAATCGCGCGCGAAGATCTTCTATCTTGAAAATGTTCTTTATTGTCTGAAAAAGTCTCATGAACTTAAATTTTTACGACAGTACCTTTTTGAGCTTCAATTGCTTCTACTGCGGTTTTGCTGAATGCATGGGCATGTACCTCGAGTTTTCTGTCGAGAGTTCCCTTTCCGAGGATCTTTATCAGGGCATTCTTTGAAACGAAACCTGCTTTAATCAGCACGTCACGGTCGATCTTCTCAAGGTTTTCTTTTTCAGCCAGATGCTGCAGTGTGCTTAAGTTCAAGGCTTTATATTCCTTGCGATTTATGTTTTTAAATCCTCCCTTGGGGACACGTCTCTGAAGCGGCATCTGTCCACCTTCAAAACCTATTTTCTTGCTGTAACCTGATCTCGATTTAGCGCCTTTATGACCTCTTGTAGAAGTTCCTCCCCTTCCGGAGCCCTGCCCGCGGCCAAGGCGTTTACCTTTCTTTACCGATCCTTTAGCAGGTTTTAAGTTAGTTAAATCCATAACTTCTTATATAATGTCGTTAATACCTTAAATATTTTCAATTTTAACCAGGTGCCTTACTTTTTCGACCATACCCATAATCGGGGGTGTAGCTTCATGTTCAACACTGTGGTTCAGCTTATGGATACCCAAAGCGTCAAGTGTTCTTTTTTGTCTTTCGGGCATTCCGTTTCTGCTTTTTACCTGGGTGATACGAATTTTTGCCATCGTGGTGTACTTTACTAACCGTTAAAAACTTTGTCCATTGAAATACCCCTGTGCTCGGCAACAGAAAATGCATCACGCATCTCCAGAAGGGCAGCAAAAGTTGCTTTTACAAGGTTGTGGGGATTTGATGAGCCTTTTGACTTTGCAAGCACATTTTTCACGCCCACACTTTCAAGAACTGCACGCATAGCGCCTCCAGCCTTAACCCCGGTACCTTCGGTTGCCGGTTTGATGAATACCTTTGCACCACCAAATTTAGCCACCTGTTCGTGAGGGATCGTACCATTGATAACCGGCACTTTTATAAGGTTCTTCTTTGCGTCCTCAATACCTTTGGCTATAGCTGTAGTTACTTCACTGGCTTTTCCAAGTCCATGGCCAACGATACCGTCCTCATTGCCAACTACTACAATAGCTGAAAAACTGAAGGTACGTCCGCCTTTTGTGACCTTGGTAACTCTCTGGATACTAACGAGCCTGTCTTTAAGTTCGAGGTCGCTGGTTTTTACTTTTCTTATTCCGTTTGCCATAGTTTTTTAAAATTTTAAACCGCCTTCGCGGGCTGCATCTGCCAATGATTTTATTCTGCCATGATATTTATATCCGCTTCTGTCGAATGTAACACTCTCGATTCCTTTCTCTTTGCATTTGGCAGCAAGTGTTTTCCCGACGAGTTTAGCCTGTTCTGTTTTCTTAATTCCGGCTGTCTCTGCGGCAATCTCCTTTTCTTTGGAGCTGGCCGAAAGCAGGGTAACACCGTTCAGATCATCAACCAACTGAACATAAATCTGTTTATTGCTGCGGAATACTGCAAGACGGGGCTTTTCAGCAGTTCCGTGTATTTTTTTCCGGATCCTCATCCTGATCCTGGTTCTTCTTTCCAACTTTGTTAAGGCCATTGTTTCTTAATTTTTTACCAGATTATTACACCCTTTATACGCTTGCAGATTTTCCAGCTTTTCTTCTCAGCTGTTCTCCGACGAACTTGATGCCTTTTCCCTTGTATGGTTCAGGCGGACGGAGGGATCTGATCTTTGCAGCAACGTGTCCGATAAGTTGTTTATCGATGCAAGTAAGGGTAATTACAGGATTGCTCCTTCTTTCAGTTTTGGTTTCAATTTTAACCTCGACGGGGACTTCCAGTATGACTTCGTGCGAGAAGCCCAGGCTCATTTCAAGCTGCTGGCCTTTTGCTTCGGCGCGATAGCCGACACCAACAAGCTCAAGCTGTTTTTTATATCCCTGCGACACTCCTGTTACCATGTTAGCAATGAGTGCCCTGTAGAGACCATGCAATGATTTATGGCTTTTTGATTCTGATGGTCTGTTTATAACGATAGTGTTGTCCACCACTTCCACCTTCAGGTCGTCATCGATTTTCTGTTTCAGTTCTCCCAAAGGTCCTTTCACACTAATCTCATTGGTGTCGCTCACACTTACAGTGACGCCTTTGGGCAGGTTTACAGGTAATTTTCCTATTCGTGACATTAAGCTATCCTCCTAATTAGTAAACATAACATAATACTTCACCACCGATATTCTCTTTCTTTGCCTCTTTGTCGGTCATTAATCCCCTTGAGGTTGAGATTATAGCAATCCCGAGTCCGTTAAGCACCCTTGGCATCTTATCGACTCCGACATATTGCCTGAGGCCCGGACGGCTTGCTCTCTGTATTCTTTTTATGGCTGGCTTTTTGTTCTTCGGGTTATATTTAAGCGCGATTTTCAAAACACCCTGTGCACTCTCATCATCAACAACTTTATAACTCAGGATATAACCCTTCTCAAACAAAATCCTGGCAACCTCTTTCTTAAGATTGGATGCTGGTGCTTCCACAATCTTGTGACCGGCCATAATAGCGTTCCTTATTCTGGTCAGTAAATCTGCAATTGGATCAGTCATCTCTTATTCATTAATATAGTTAATATTCATATTTTATTTACCAGCTGGCTTTCTTAACTCCGGGGATAAGGCCGAATGATGCCATTTCCCTGAAAGTGATCCTGCTGACTCCGAACTGTCTCATATAACCTCTTGACCTCCCGGTAATTTTACAACGGTTGTGCATCCTGTTAGGATTTGAGTTACGCGGCAGACGGCTTAATCCGATATAATCGCCTTCGGCTTTAAGTTTTGCTCGTTTAGCGGCAAATTTCTCAACAAGCTTTGCACGCTTTACTTCACGGGCTATCATCGATTCTTTAGCCATATAATCAGTTTTTAGTGTTTTTAAAAGGTAAACCAAAATGCCTTAGAAGAGACAATGCCTCTTCGTCTGTTTTTGCTGTTGTCACAAATGTGATTTGCAGACCCATGATCTTTGCAATCTTGTCGAGGTCTATTTCCGGGAAGATAATCTGTTCGGTAATCCCAAGGGTATAATTACCGCGTCCGTCGAGTTTGGCACTTATACCCTTAAAGTCGCGTATACGCGGCAGAGCAACAGAAATCAGCCTTTCAAGAAATTCATACATCTTTTCTTTCCTTAATGTCACCATGACACCGATAGGCATATTTTTTCTAAGCTTGAAATTTGAAATATCCTTCGTGGAAAATGTCTGAACAGCTTTCTGTCCTGCTATATCCGTCATTTCCTTAACACTGAATTCAAGAAGCTTTTTATCAGCGATTGCCTGTCCGACACCCTGATTAATGACTACCTTATCCAACCTCGGGACCTGCATAATGCTTTTATAACCGAACTCTTTCATTAATGCAGGAATGATATCATCCTTATACTTGTTTTTTAATGCAGGCGTATACATTATTTGATCTCCTCTCCTGATTTTTTTGAATAACGAACTAATTTATTTTTGCTATTGAGCTTTCTGCCTGTGCGTGTTGGCTTTCCTGAAGCAGGATCAACAAGCATAAGGTTTGAGATATGAATCGGGGCTTCTTTTTTCAGAATACCTCCCTGTGGTGATTTTGCGTTTGGCTTTGTATGTTTCGACACCAGATTCACTCCCTCTACCAGGGCTCTGTCTTTATCCCTGTCAACTTCAAGTACACGGCCTTTTTGTCCTTTGGATTCACCGGTTATAACTGTAACCGTATCCCCTTTTTTGATATGTAATTTCTTCTGCATTGCTGTGTATTTAAATGTTATAACACTTCAGGAGCCAGTGAGACGATCTTCATATACTTGTCACGCAGTTCCCTGGCTACCGGGCCGAATATACGTGTGCCACGTACTTCGTTCAGGTTGTTGAGCAGAACAACTGCATTATCATCGAACCTGATATATGAACCGTCGGCACGACGGATCTCCTTTTTTGTTCTCACCACTACTGCCTTGCTGACAGTACCTTTCTTTGCTTCACCTGAAGGGAGCGCACTTTTTACGCTCACAACGATCTTGTCGCCGACGGAGGCATATCTCTTCTTGCTGCCTCCAAGGACCCGGATACACAATACCTCCTTGGCACCTGAATTATCGGCTACGGTTAACCTGCTTTCCTGCTGTATCATGACTACTTGGCTCTTTCGATTATTTCAATTAATCTCCAGGTCTTGTTTTTGCTCAGAGGCCTGGACTCCGAGATGCGTACCGTATCGCCAATGTTGCATGAATTTTCTTCATCATGCGCCATCAGTTTCTTTGTCTTGTTAACAAACTTGCCATAAATAGGGTGTTTTACTTTCCGTTTGATGGCTACGACAATAGACTTGTCCATTTTGTTGCTGACTACAACCCCGATACGTTCTTTTCTTATATTCCTTTCCATTGCTGGTCTAGCTATTTGATGTTTTACTTAATTCTCTTTCACGCAGTTCGGTCAGCAGACGTGCAATTGTAACTTTCACCAGCTTAATCTTCTGAGGATTATCGAGTGGTGTTATTGCATGGTTAAGCTTCATACGAACGAGCATAGTTTTTTCGGTATCTATACGTTCGATCAGATCCGGTGTGCTTAATTCCTTTATCTCTGAATTTTTCATCTTTTCTCAATTTTATTCCTGAACGAAATCTCGTCTTACAATGAACTTTGTAGGTATCGGAAGCTTTTGAGCACCAAGTCGAAGGGCTTCCTTTGCGATATCATATGGAACTCCTTCAGCTTCAATAAGAATTCTCCCGGGTGTAACCGGCACAACAAATCCTTCAGGCGCACCTTTACCTTTACCCATACGGACTTCAGCAGGTTTCTTTGTAATTGGTTTGTCGGGGAACACTCTTATCCAGAGTTGTCCTTCACGTTTCATATGACGCGTGACAGCCTGACGGGCTGCTTCGATCTGTCGTCCGGTGATCCAGCACTCTTCAAGCGCCTTGATACCAAATGAACCGAATGCCAGGTAGTTGCCTCTTTGCGCATTACCTTTCATTCTTCCTTTCTGGGCTCTCCTGAATTTGGTTCTTTTCGGTTGTAACATAGCTTATATATGTTATATTGTTATTTACTTTTTAAACCTTATTTCTTTGCTTTTCTCTTAAGGCTTTTACTCTTTGCATTCCTTGCGCCGATATTGGGACTGAGATCTCTTTTCCCATAAACTTCACCGTTGCAGATCCATACTTTTATTCCTAAAAGACCGACCTTGGTATGAGCTTCTGCAAGTGCATAATCTATGTCGGCACGCAAAGTATGAAGAGGAACACGTCCTTCCTTATAGGTTTCACTTCTTGCCATTTCGGCTCCACCCAGACGGCCAGATATCAGTACTTTTATCCCTTCAGCACCCATTCTCATTGTGGAGGCAATCGACATTTTGATCGCACGCCGGTAGGAGATCTTGCCTTCAAGCTGACGGGCAATATTGTTTCCTACGATATTGGCATCAAGTTCGGGCCTCTTAACTTCAAAAATGTTGATCTGTACCTCTTTCTTTGTTATCTTCTTAAGTTCTTCCTTCAGCTTGTCAACTTCCTGTCCGCCTTTACCTATTATGATACCCGGACGGGCAGTGTTTACCGTAACTGTAATAAGTTTGAGGGTTCTCTCGATAATAATCTTCGAAATGCTGGCTTTTGCAAGTCTGGCATTGAGATACTCCCTGATCCTGGTATCTTCAACAAGTTTACCGGAAAAGTCTTTTCCACCGTACCAGTTTGAATCCCAGCCTTTGATTATTCCTAATCTGTTACCTATCGGATTTACTTTTTGTCCCATCTATCTTATTTTGAGGTATTTTCAACTTCTTTAGTCATACTGTCGAGAACCAGTGTTACATGGTTTGATCTCTTTCTGATCCTGTAAGCTCTTCCCTGGGGAGCAGTTTGCAGTCTTTTCATTGCACGGCCGCCGTCAACGCTTATCTTCTTAACAAAAAGGTTACTTTCTTCTACTCTTACACCTTCATTTTTGGCCTGCCAGTTGGCAATAGCTGAAAGAAGAAGTTTTTCCAGACGGCGGGATGCTTCCTGGGAACTGAACCTGAGGACATCCAATGCTTTCTTGACTTCCATTCCGCTGATCAGACCGGTTACCAGCCTCATTTTACGCGGTGAGGTAGGACAGTTTCTGAGAATCGCCTGGTATCTGCTTTTGGCGGCTTCTTTTCTCTGTTCTGCTGTATTTCTTTTTCTTGCACCCATTTCTAATTGTTTTTCAAGGTTACATTACTTTTTACTTGTTACCGGAGTGACCCCTGAATGTTCGTGTAGGAGCAAATTCACCGAGCTTGTGTCCTACCATATTCTCAGTAATGTAAACAGGGATAAATTTATTCCCGTTATGAACTGCTATAGTATGTCCGACGAAGTCAGGTGATATGACAGATCTCCGTGACCATGTCTTGAGCACTGATTTCTTCTGTCCCTCGTTCATTTCAAGGATTCTCTTATCAAGCTTGTATTCAATGAAAGGGCCTTTCTTAATAGATCTACTCATAATATATCAGTTATTTTTTCCTTCTTTCAATAATAAGTTTTGCCGAGTACTTTTTCTTGTCACGCGTTTTGAATCCCTTTGCAGGAATTCCTTTACGTGATCTCGGATGTCCGCCGGATGCTCTTCCTTCGCCACCACCCATCGGGTGATCGACCGGGTTCATCACAACGCCTCTGACTCTCGGACGGCGACCCTGCCAGCGTGACCTGCCTGCCTTACCTGATTTCTCAAGGTTATGATCGGCATTCGAAACTGTTCCGATAGTGGCACGGCAGGTGGTAAGGATCATTCTTGTTTCCCCCGAAGGCATCTTTATCGTCGCATATTTTCCGTCGCGTGCCGAAAGCTGGGCAAAAGTTCCTGCGCTTCGTGCTATGGCTGCGCCTTTTCCGGGCTTAAGCTCAATATTATGGACAATTGTTCCAAGGGGAATATCATTAAGGAACAAGGTGTTCCCGATTTCCGGAGTTGCTTCCTTGCCTGAAAGAATTTTCTGTCCGACCTGAAGTCCTGTAGGAGCAATTATATACCTTTTCTCTCCATCCTCATAAACAACGAGGGCGATGCGGGATGATCTGTTAGGATCGTACTCCAAAGCCCTTACTGTTGCATGCATGCCATCTTTTTCCCTCAGGAAATCGACAACCCGGTACATCTGTTTATGACCGCCTCCGATGTACCTCATAGTCCTTTTGCCGTTAACGTTCCTTCCTCCTGATTTTCTGAGCGGTCGAAGCAAGGATTTCTCCGGCACAGCGCTTGTAATATTATCAAAAGCGCTGATAATCTTGTGTCTCTGGCCTGGTGTTACAGGTTTGATCTTTCTGACTGCCATACTGGTTGCTAAATATTGCTATAGAAATCTATTTTATTGCCCTCTGCAAGAGTAACGACGGCCTTTTTAACAGCTGAAGTTTTCCCGACAAGAAAGCCCGATTTTGTATTTCTGGTCTTTATCTTACCTCCATATCTTAAGGTATTGACCGAGTCGACCGAAACGCCGTAAAGTTCTTCAACGGCTTTTTTGATCTGGAGTTTGTTTGCGTTCTTGTCAACGAGAAACCCATAGCGATTGAATTTATCTCCCTGCTGAGTCATCTTTTCCGTCACAATCGGTTTAAGCAAAATATTCATTACTCAAAGTTTACTAGTTTTCAAATGTTGCCTGCAAAACGTCAACCGCGCTCTCTACAAGGACCAGAGTTGAAGCCTTCATAATGTTGTATGTACTTAGTTCTCCGGCAGTTATAACTTCAACCCCTCGTACATTTCGGGATGACAAATATATGTTTTTATTTTGTTCCGGTAAAACTATTAGTGATTTTTTATTACCGAAATTAAGGCTGCTCCCCATTTTTATCATTTCCTTTGTTTTCGGGGCTTCAAATGTGAAGTCTTCCAGGACTATGATACTATTGGATGAAGCCTTATAGGAAAGTGCTGATTTCCGGGCCAGTTCTTTAACCTTTTTATTGAGTTTGAACCCGTAGAATCGGGGCTGGGGACCAAATACACGGCCTCCGCCACGGAAGAGCGGGTTTTTGATGCTGCCTGCACGTGCAGTACCTGTCCCCTTCTGCCGTTTGATCTTCCTTGTACTTCCGGCAATCTCGCCACGCTGTTTGGACTTATGGGTACCCTGCCTTTGATTTGCAAGGAACTGTTTTGTATCCAGATATATGGCGTGGTCGTTAGGTTTAATACCGAATATAGAATCGTTAAGATTAACTTTCCTTCCGGTTTCCTTACCATCTATGTTAAGAATAGCTAATTCCATCATTTTGTTATTATTACGTAACCACCTTTTGGACCGGGAACTGATCCCTTAACTAAAATTAAATTACTCTCGGTCATGAGTTTGATAACTCTCATGCTTATTGACATCACCCTGTCTCCTCCGGTTCGTCCTGCCATTCTCATACCCGGCAAAACTCTTGACGGGAATGAAGATGCACCCAGTGAACCCGGTGCCCTGCCCCTGTTATGCTGTCCGTGGGTCTGGCCGCCGACGCCGCTGAAACCATGGCGTTTTACAACACCCTGGAAACCTTTACCCTTCGACCAGCCTCTGACGTCAACCCAGTTATCGGGTCTGAAAAGCTCAGCTGTAAGGACTTCTCCCTCTTTAACCTGACCTTCGTTGAAGCCGTTAAATTCAAAAAGCTTCCTTTTGGGAGTAGTATTGACTTTCTTAAAATGGCCCAATTCAGCCTTTGTAGTATGCTTTTCTTTTTTCTCATCGAAACCAAGCTGCACTGCAAAATATCCGTCTTTGTCTTTAGTTTTGATCTGTGTAACAACACACGGACCTGCCTGCAGAACGGTACAAGGAATGTTCTTTCCGTCGTCATCGAACACGGAGGTCATTCCTACCTTTTTTCCAATTAATCCCTGCATTTTTCTATTGCTTTACTGGTTCACACTTTAATTTCTACTTCTACACCACTTGGAAGCTCGAGTTTCATCAGAGCATCGATCGTTTTAGGAGTCGAGCTGTAGATGTCGAGCAGACGTTTATAAGATGAAAGCTGAAATTGCTCTCTTGCTTTTTTATTTACAAACGGGGAACGAAGAACCGTATAAATCTTTTTGTGTGTCGGAAGCGGAATTGGTCCGCTAACAACTGCACCAGTAGATTTTACTGTTTTTACAATCTTTTCGGCGGACTTATCCACCAGATTATGATCGTAAGATTTCAGTTTGATGCGAATTTTCTGACTCATCTCTATAGAATTTTTCCTTTTGTAATTTCAACAATTCTGTTTGCTATTTCTGCAGGCACCTCTTCATAATGCGAGAACTCCATTGTTGAAGTTGCCCTGCCTGAGGTAATTGTTCTAAGTACTGTAACATAGCCGAATTTCTCGGCCAGAGGTACTTTTGCTTTAACAACCCTTGAGCCTGCTTTCGATTCCATACCTTCCACCTTGCCTCTGCGCCTGTTGAAATCGCCGATAACATCACCCACATATTCTTCGGGTGTGACAACTTCCGTTGACATTATCGGTTCAAGAATCACCGGATTGCATTTACCGGCGAATTTTCTGAAAGCCTGTTTGGCAGCAATTTCAAATGAGAGTGCATCGGAATCGACCGGATGGTATGAACCGTCTTTCAGTACTACTTTAAGGCTTTCGAGAGGGAAACCTGCAAGAGGTCCGTTCAACATTGCCTCACGGAAACCTTTTTCGACTGACGGTATGAATTCTTTCGGGATATTTCCACCTTTAACTTCATTGACAAACTCCAGACCACGAATATCGTCATCAGCCGGCATGAGGGCAACAGTAATATCTGCAAATTTTCCCCTGCCTCCGGTCTGTTTTTTAAATACTTCACGGAATTCGGCACTCGTAGTAAGTGCTTCTTTATAAGCAACCTGAGGAACACCCTGATTGCATTCAACCTTGAATTCCCTCTTCAGACGGTCGACAAGGATCTCAAGGTGCAATTCGCCCATTCCGTTTATGATAGTCTGGCCGCTGTCAGGATCGGTCCTCACCTGGAAAGTCGGATCCTCTTCAGCCAGCTTGCCTAATGCCATTGAAAGTTTGTCGAAATCTGCCTGCGTTTTTGGTTCGATGGCCACACCGATAACCGGTTCCGGGAAATCCATCGATTCAAGAAGTATTGGTTTATTGATTGCACAAAGTGTGTCGCCTGTCTTAAGATCTTTAAAGCCAACACCGGCACAGATGTCACCGGCAGAAACACTTTCCTTCGGATTCTGCTTATTTGCATGCATCTGGAAAAGCCGGTTAATACGTTCTCTCTTGCTGGTCCTGGTATTAAGGACAGTATCGCCCGAATGCAGAATGCCCGAATAAATTCTAAGGAACACAAGGCGTCCGACGAACGGATCGGTTGCTATTTTGAATGCAAGAGCGGCAAATGGTTCATCATCGTCCGGCTCGCGTTTTACTTTGTTATCATTTCTGGGATCTATACCTGTAACTGCCCCGATATCAACCGGTGATGGCAGGAATGCAACTATTGCATCCAAAAGGCTCTGTATCCCTTTGTTCTTAAATGCCGAACCGCACGTTACCGGAACGGCAAGTCCCTGAACTGTAGCTTTCCTGAGAGCAGTAAGGATCTCTTCGGCGGTTATGGCGTTATGGTCTTCAAGAAATCTTGCAAGAAGAGTATCATCAACATCTGCCACTGATTCAATCAGATTTGCCCTCCATTCATCAGCTTCTTCCAAAAGGTCATCCGGGATCTCGGATACATCGTAGGTTGCACCCGTAATATCGCTCTCCCATACGATAGCTTTCATTGAAATAAGGTCAACCAGACCTTTGAAGCTATCGTCATTGCCAATGGGCAGATGAATTGGAACCGGATTTGCCCCGAGTTTTTCCCTTATCTGATCAACAACACTGAAAAAATCAGCTCCGGCCCTGTCCATTTTGTTTACAAATGCAAGCCTTGGAACATTGTATTTGTTTGCCTGTCTCCAAACGGTTTCAGACTGCGGCTCGACTCCTCCCACTGCATCAAATACTGCAACGGCGCCGTCGAGAACTCTCAGCGATCGTTCAACCTCAACAGTAAAATCAACATGTCCGGGGGTATCAATTATATTTATCTTATAATCCTGCCCCAGGTATTTCCAGAAAGTAGTAGTAGCAGCAGAAGTTATGGTTATTCCTCTTTCCTGTTCCTGAATCATCCAGTCCATCTGGGCATTGCCTTCATGTACCTCACCCATGCGATGGGTACGACCGGTATAGAACAGAATCCGTTCTGTAGTAGTCGTCTTCCCGGCATCGATGTGGGCCATGATTCCGATGTTTCTGGTATATTTCAGGTTGCTATCCATCTGTTACTTACTTCTCCCTTCAGAAAATCATTTAAAACCGGAAATGTGCAAAAGCCTTATTTGCTTCGGCCATTCTGTGGGTATCTTCCTTCTTTTTGTATGCCCCGCCTTCAAGTTTATAGGCAGCCATAAGTTCTGCGGCAAGGCGTTCGGCCATGGAATGACCGGTTCTTTTCCTTGCAAATGAGATCATATTCTTCATGCTTATGCTGACTTTCCTGTCGGCGCGGATCTCCATCGGTACCTGGAATGTGGCACCACCAACCCTGCGTGCTTTAACCTCAACCTGGGGGGTGACATTCTCAAGAGCCTGCCTGAAGATCTCAAGGGGTGTCTTCCCTTCGCTCTTGAATTTATCCCCGACTATCTCGAGTGAATCGTAAAATATCTTAAAAGCAAGATTCTTTTTACCACTAAACATAAGATTGTTCACAAACCTTGTTACATACGGATCGTGGTACTTCGGATCCGGCAACATTATCCTTTTCTTTGGTTTTGATTTTCTCATTATCTTATTACTTTAAGTGTTATTTCTTTGGTCGTTTAGCACCATACTTCGAACGTCTCTGAGTACGGCCGTCAACTCCTGATGTATCAAGAGCGCCACGGACAAGATGGTAACGGACACCTGGAAGATCCTTAACCCTGCCACCCCTGATCAGAACTATGGAGTGTTCCTGGAGGTTATGTCCTTCTCCCGGAATATAAGCGTTCACTTCCTTCTGATTGGTAAGCTTGACCCTGGCTACTTTCCTCATAGCCGAGTTAGGTTTCTTTGGTGTGGTCGTGTAAACACGTACACAAACACCTCTTCTCTGAGGGCATGAATCAAGAGCAGGTGCCTTACTTTTGTCTATAAGTTTTTTCCTGCCTTTTCTTACTAGCTGCTGTATTGTCGGCATAAATCCTATAATTTTAGCATTAAATTTTACTCAAAAAATTGGCTTGCAAAGGTATTGTTTTTATTCAATTATTTCCAAACACGCATTTTTATTAATTTCAACAAAGTAAACATAACATTTATACAGACCGATCCTTACGGATAATCAGTCCATTAAATGTCTTTCAAAATAAAATATCTTACTTAAAAATGTAAGTTATCGACAGGTTCCTTCCCGACCTTTCCGTATGAAAAACCTTTTGTAAACTTACGTAGGCAGAAAAACCGGTACTCCTGTATTTCAAAAAACTGGTGCAAAGGAAATAAAAATTTTGTAATTATGTTCTCTTTCTTAAACAGTTTTTAAAAAATTATTATTTTTGTCGCTCCCCGATCTTATATAATAATAAGTATAACATATAATAACCAGACAATTATGAAAACATACCAGACTGACCAGATAAAGAGCATCTCCTTGCTGGGAAACTCCGGATCAGGAAAAACGACCCTAGCTGAGGCTATGCTCTTCAATGGCGGTGTTGTTGAGCGAAGAGGCACAATTGAAGGGCAAAACACGGTTTCCGACTACAGACCCATCGAACATGAAAACGGGAACTCAATCTTTTCAACTGTGCTCTATACAGAATTTCTGAATAAAAAAATCAATATCATCGATACTCCAGGTCTTGATGATTTCAGCGGCGGGGTTATTTCCTCCCTGTATGCAACGGATTGTGCAGTCCTTACCATAAATGTACAGAATGGCGTAGAGGTCGGGTCAGAGATTCATTTCCGTCATGCCGAGAAAGTTCATAAGCCTCTTATTCTGGTAATAAACGGGCTTGATCATGAGAAGGCTAATTTTGAGAAGTCAATTGAAATGATGAAGGACCGGTTTGGCAATAATGTCATACTGGTTCAGTATCCTCTTCATGAAGGTTCAGGCTTCAATTCAATTATTGACCTCCTGAAAATGAAGATGTTCCAATATCCAAAGGATGGAGGTGCCGCAAAAGTCGTTGATATTCCTGATGATCAGAAAGCAAGGGCAGAAGAGCTGCACAGCATCCTTGTTGAAAAGGCCGCCGAAAGTGATGAAGCACTCATGGAGCTATTCTTCTCAAACGACTTGCTTACCGAAGAAGAAGTAAGAAAAGGTATTGCAAAAGGTATCATTACAAGAGGTATATTCCCTGTTTTCTGTGTATCATCAAAGAACAATATCGGAGTTGACAGACTGCTCGATTTTATTGTTAGCGAAGCTCCTTCAATAACCGATATGCCGGCTCCCGTCAACAGCAAAGGAAATGAAGTAAAGCCCGATACATCAGGACCAGCTTCCGTATATGTCTTTAAATCTTCAATTGAAGAACATATCGGCGAAATAAACTACTTCAGGGTTTATTCCGGCAAGATAATTGAGAACATCGACGTCATAAACAGTAATAACGGTGTAAAAGAACGTCTTTCACAGCTCTATGTTTGCGCAGGTAAAAACCGTACACGCGTTTCCGAACTTTACCCCGGAGATATTGGTGCATTCGTAAAGCTCAAAAACACAAAGACTGATCACACTCTGAATGTGCCTGGCAACGACTGGAGATACGAGGGCGTTAAGTTCCCCGAACCCAAATACCGCATTGCAATAAAAGCCCAGAGCGAAAGCGATGACGAGAAGCTCGGCGAAGCCCTTAACAAAATACATCTCGAAGACCCGACAATAATAATTGAATACTCCAAGGAGCTTAAACAGATAATTATCCATGGCCAGGGTGAATACCACCTTAATATAATGAAATGGCACCTCGATAATATCTATAAGATACCGACAAACTATAATGCACCTAAAATCCCATATCGCGAGACTATCACAAAAACTGCACAGGCCGACTACCGTCATAAGAAACAATCGGGTGGTGCAGGCCAGTTTGGCGAAGTGCACCTGATAATAGAACCATTTGTAGAAGGAACTCCTGAATTAGCAACACAGAAGGTTAACGGAAAGGATGTAAAACTCTCCGTTCGGGATAAGGAAGAAATTGAACTCACATGGGGAGGGAAACTGGTTTATGTCAACTGCATTGTCGGGGGTTCGATAGATGCCCGTTTCATGCCGGCTATACTAAAAGGTATAATGGAGAAGATGGAGATAGGACCGTTAACAGGTTCCTATGCGCGTGATATCAGGGTTTACATATATGACGGCAAAATGCACCCTGTCGATTCAAATGAAATCTCATTCAGGCTGGCAGGAAGGAATGCATTCAGTATGGCATTTAAAAATGCAGGCCCGAAGATCCTTGAGCCTATCTATGATGTTGAGATCATGGTACCTTCCGATCGCATGGGTGATGTAATCAGCGATCTTCAGGGCCGTCGCGGCATGGTTCTTGGAATGTCGAGCGAGAAAAGATTTGAGGTAATCAAGGCAAGAGTTCCTCTTGCAGAAATGAATAAATATTCAACAGCCCTCAGTTCTATAACCGGTGGGCGGGCTATGTATACCATGAGATTCCTTGAATATGCCCAGGTTCCGGGTGATGTTCAGGATGCTGTTATCAAGGCTTACGCTGAAGAAGAGGAGGAGGAATAAAACATAACGCGTTTTTGTAGGGGTGTGGCATGCAACACCCCTACAATTTTATACCGATTTCAACACGTCCCAGACGAATGCCCTGATTCCGACCTCCTCATTTATCGCATCTATCTTTTTTACATTTTCAAGAAGGGTATCAACAAGATCATCCTCAACAATTGTAAGGACACTTTTATTTATCTCAGGCCAGGTATGGGTCCCAAGGTGTGGAACCCCGGAAGCACTTCCTCTTCCCTGAACATTTTCCCAGAGGGAATAGCCTTTAATACCCAGTTTATCCATCAGATACTCCACCCTTTCGGTATGGGCCTGGTTATATAACATCATTACTGCTTTCATAAATTGTCAGATTAAATTATTTCCCTGGTTTCCCGTTTGAGTTTTTTGAGTCAAAATCGGAGTAGACAGCCAGCCGCTTGTTCCTTTCTCCGTGTTTTGAAAAAATTGCATAGACAACAGGTACCAGAACCAGGGTCACAAGTGTTGAAAAAATAAGTCCCCCTATAACCGCCACACCCATAGGGCTCCATAATTCCGAGCCTGAGCCTGAGCTCATTGCCAGGGGCAGCATTCCAAGGATAGTTGTTGCTGATGTCATTATAACCGGCCTGAGCCTCGATCTGCCTGACAGGGCTATAGCTTCATAAAGCTCATAACCTCTTTCACGCATAAGGTTTATAAAGTCGACAAGAACTATTGCATTCTTGACAACAATACCTATCAGCATAACTGCACCGATTGCCGAGATTACGCTGAGCGATGTTTTTGTCACAAACAATGCTATAGCCACTCCGGTAAAAGCAAACGGTATGGAAAACATAATTATAAATGGCATTTTCAATGATTCAAATTGCGAAGCCATAACCAGATAGACCAGGATAAGGCTCACAACTATCAGGAAAGCTATATCGGCAAACGATTCAGCCTGTTCCTTAATGGCGCCAGAGATCTGAACCATAACTCCGGAGGGCACTACGGTTGCGTCTATCGCTTTCTGAACATCGACCTGAATTTCCGTAAGAGATCTCTTATATGGCGTGAATGTTACATTTACGATCCTCTCCTTTCTCTTACGCTGTATGCTTGGGGGCGACCAGAATTCCTTGATTGAGGCAATCTCTCCGAGCCTGATTATCTGACCGGCCGGATTCGCTATTGCAATATTATCAATATCGGTAAGGGTGCTCCTGGAATTCTCCTTAAAACGAACCACGACATCATATTCGTCGCCCGACTGCCGCAACCTTGTGGCCGTCAGGCCATCCACCCTGTTCTTTATTGCAGTTGATACCATTGCAGTATTAAGTCCGTTGGTGATCATCTTGTTCTGATCAAGGATTATCTGAAGCTCAGGTTTGGACTTGTCGCGGCTTATCGTTACATCTTTTGCTCCTTCTATTTTCCTGATCTTTGTTGCAAGTTCCTCGGCAACCAGATTGGTTTCAGAAATGTTGTAGCCATAAATTTCGACAGCTACGGCGCTGCTCCCAAAACTGCCCATATTTTCGGATGTGCTGACAGTGTAGGTAACTATCTCAGGTACCTTTGCAAGGTCGGCCCTAAGCTCTTCAGCCAGATCTATAACGCTTTTTTTACGCTCCTCTGTTGGAACCAGACTCATTGTATATGAAATCACATGAGTTCCTCCTGCTCCAAACAAGGATGCAAAGCCCGCCTGATCGTCGGTGCCGGTGGATGAGGAGACAAGGTCAACTTCGGGATACTTTTCCTGGAGAAGCTTGTCAATCTTATTTGTAGTTTTTACCGTCTCATCCACCCTTGTACCTGTCTGAAGCTGTAAATTTGCAGTCATTTGCGACTGGTCGGCCTGCGGGAAAAATTCAGTGCTGATGACTGAGAACAGACTCATCGATCCAATGAAAATTGCAAGGGCTACTATCGAAACCATAGTTTTATGATGAAGAGCCCAGCGAAGCGTTCTCTCGTAAAAATGGTCAAACCAGTCAAGCCACTTCCTGATACTCCCGTCATAAGTCCAGAAGGGAGCATCTTTCCTTATCGGATACCACTTCAGGATAAGAGCGCTCATTGTTGGTGTCAAAGTAATGGCGGCCAAAACTGAGGTTATGATTGTAATTGTAACAAGCATACCCAGCTGTTTAAAGAGGACCCCTGTAAGGCCTTTCACAAAAGTGAGCGGAAAGAATACCGCAACAACTGTTAATGTTGTAACAATAACTGCCAGCCATACCTCATTGGTTGCATAAATGGCCGCCTCCCGTGGACGGCTTCCCCTTTCAATATGTTTTGTGATATTCTCCAGTACAACAATCGCGTCATCCACCACCATCCCTATCGCTATCGAGAGCGATGTCAGAGAGATGATGTTGATTGACTCTCCTGTGATAAATAGATAAATAAATGCAACGACAAGCGAAATCGGTATTGTGACAATTATGATCAAAGTCGCCCTCCATCGCCCAAGGAAAAAGAGAACAACTAAAACAACGAATATAGCTGCATACAGGAGTGTTTCCGTGAGGTTGCTGATCGAATCCTTAATAAATGTTGCGCTGTCGAAAAGCTTCTCAATTTTAACATCAGGCGGCAGATCCTTCTTAAGTGTTTCCAGGGCAGCCTCGACTTCCTTTGTTACCTTAACCGTGTTGCCTCCCGACTGTTTCTGGACATACATCGACATCCCCTGAAGGCCGTTAATCCTTGTCTCGAGCTTTGTTTCACGAATTGTATCACGTACTGAGGCAACATCCTTCAGATATACACTGTTCCCGTTAAAGCTGCTTACCACAATGTTTTTTATAACGTCACTTTCAGGAAACTCACCCTGGATCCTTAGCGGATAATCGGTTTTCCCCATCTCAATATAGCCGGCAGGCATGTTTATGTTTTCTGCCCGCAGAACATTTCCAATCTGCTCTATTGTCAGGTTGTAGGCTTCCATTTTACGAGGATCGACATCGACATAAACTTTCCGGCCGGGTACTCCCGCCAGACTGACAGCGCCTACACCCTCAATCCTGTTCAGCGGATTGACTATTTTCTCATCGAGAATTTTCTCAAGTCCCCTGTAACTTTCCTTCGCTGTAATAGCATAGAAAATTATAGGCATCATACTTGAATTGAACTTCATTATTGTAGGCTTCTCGCTGTCCTCAGGAAGGTAGTTCTCAATAAAACTCAGGTTGCTTCTTATGTCGTTTGAGGCTTCATCGAGGTTTGTCCCGTATTCAAAATTCATAAATATGACAGAAAGACCGTCGCTTGATGTTGATGTAATTTCTTTCAGATTGCTGACGGAGTTAAGGGCATCTTCAACCGGCCGTGTCACATTGGTTTCAATATCTGATGCACTGGCACCCGGATAAGTTGTAACCACTCCGATGAAAGGAAGCTCTATTTCCGGATATAGATCCACCGGTAGCTGAATGAGGGAATACACACCTATTACTATCAGCGCAACGAAAATCAGTATTGTTGTTACCGGTCTTTTAACAGAAGAACTATATATACTCATTTTAAAATTATTGTAGGTCTTAGTCCTGGTTTATCACTTCAATTTTGTCCTCATTCAGGAGCCTCGACTGTCCGTCGGTAACAAGCCGGTCGCCTTCCTTCAGATTATCGGAAATGATCTCCAGCTTATCATCAAAACGTTTGCCGATTTCAACATCAACATGCCTTGCAATACCATTATTTTCAACGAACACGTATCTGACGTTGGTACCTTCCTGCATAAGAACTGTATTGGCGGGGACAACAAATGTCTCAACTTCACCGAGGTCCATTGAAACCCTTACAAACATTCCGGGTTTCAACAGGTTATTCCTGTTGGGCAGTTCAAGTTCGGCAATGAATGAACGTGTAACTGAATTTATTGTCGGTGATACCCTGAATACCCGGCCTGTGAATATTTCATTTTTATAAACGTCTGCTGTCAGATTCGCTTTCATCCCCATTTTTATCAGCGGATAGTATTGTTCCGAGATGTTAACATTGACCTTCAGCGGATTTATCTGCATAACGGTAACAACGGCAGATCTCCCTGACTGTGTGGTGGGTGTACCTGAATACATTTCACCATCTTCGAAATACTTTCCCGTAACAACACCTGAAAAAGGAGATTTCATAAGAGTGTTCTGTTCCATGAATTCAACATTGGTCTTCAGGACATCATACTGGGTTTTCATCTGATCGTAGGCCTGCTGTTTGGCGCTCCCGACCCGTAAAAGTGTATCTAAACGGCTGAGATCCTTTTCGAGGCTTGTAAGCTGAAGTTTTAGCTGGTAAAGCTGGGTGCGGTCCATAAGGAATAAATTGGCTGCCCTGGGTACATTGTCCCCGACTTCGACATAAATCCTGTCAATTCTGCCCGGTGTCGACGGCGCCATATTTACCTCTTCAAATGGTAAAATTGTTGCGGTATAGTCAATTGTCCTTGAAATTTTCGTTTTTGAAAGTGTCATTACCCTGACCGGGACAGAAGCTTTCTGAGATGCAGTTGTATCAGAGGGAGAATTTGCAGCAGCCTTTTTATTGACTTTAGATGAACAACCTGTTAATAAGAGTCCGGCTATCAGAATCCCCGGGATTAATTTTAAGTATTTCATTAGTTGGATATTAAATTGTTTCTGTATGAGGTTACATATTGTTTAATAATTTGTCGAGAGCGACTTTTGTCTGAAGCAGGTTCATCAGAGCTGAAACATAATTGTTTTCGGCCTGAAGATAAAGTGAGTTGGCCTGCGTAAGTTCAAGGCTTGAAGCCATCCCCTGCTTAAATTTATTTTCCGTGCTGGTATAGACCCGTTTTGAAACATCCACATTTTGTTTCTGGCTGATATACTGCAGGTTGGCATTCACAAGATTATACCTGAGCTGTTTCTCCTGAAGCAGAAGTTGTTCTGCAACCATATCTTTTGTGGTCTTTAATTTCTCAAGATTATATTGTGCCTTTTTAATTTGTGCGTATCTCTGTCCGCTTGCAAAAATCGGAATTGAAACCTGAAGACCTGCCATAGAATTCCCGAACCATTCCAGCTGGCTTATCTTATCACCCATACCATTGGTCCCGTTGCTGTAAAACCCTGAAAGTGTTGGTAGTACTGAAGCCTTCTGGGATTTGAGCATTAGCGACGACATACTTTCCTGTCCCTCTATAAGCTTATAATCAAGATTCTGAGTGTGGTCAAACTGTTGCGAAAGAAGCGACTCAACATTTATCTGATCAGTAAGACTCTCCAGCGTCTCAGTAAGCATGATTTTTGTACCTGCAGGAACACCGAGCTGAAAACGCATCAGATTATAATTCATTTCGATAGCCCTTTGAAGTGAACTCCTGTTGTTCTCAACCATTGTAACATTCGAAGACATCTGATCCACATCGGTTGATTCAGCCATACCTGCCGAATACATGGCTTTTGTCGATTTCAATGTCTCATTCAGGTTTGCAATATTTCCATCGAGTATTTCGAGCGATTTTTCCGAAACCAGGATAAGAAAATAAGCCGAGCTAACTGATTCCTTTGTATCGAGTTCAGATTTGGCAAGGTTCTGCTCACTTAGTTTCTGTGCAAGTTTTGTTGTTTCTATACCTATAAATAAAGGTGCATTAAAGATCAGCATGCTTGCCTGAACCGAAGCGCTTGAATTGAATTGTGTTCCGAAGGTAATCGGGATCTTTTTATCAGGGTTTCCTCCAAAAAAGTCCGGAATTAAAGTTGTAATCAGCTTCAGGTTATCAGTAAATGAACCCGACGCACTAACCTGCGGTAATGCTGCAGAGATCGTTTCCCACACAGCGGCTTTTGAAGCCAGAACGTCCGACTTTGCTGCAAGCACCATTTTGTTGTTTGATACTGCATAGTCCTGAGCCTGTTTAAGCGTCAGTTTCAATTCATCTGCCGGCTGCTGGGCTGTTAAAATACTCCATGAAAACAACAGTGATAAAATTGTTGTCAGTTGAAATTTGAGTTTCATAAAATTTGATTTTTCTACACTTAAATAATTATCTGTATCTGTTTCAGTGGGCATCCAGTCTCACTTTTGGCGCCCATTTGTTTTTTTCTAACTTTTCCTGTTGTCAATTCGGGTATTTTTTTCATAAAAATTTATAAGATCAAGACCTTTAGGGGTAGAGATGCCCCTCAGATAATTGATATAAAAATTTCTTATGACATCCTTATTTGGAAAATCATCAGGAGGAAATACATCTTTGTCATTTGACATTCTTGCAACCTCAAGCATGCACTTATTAGTGATCTCAATATCAATATCTTCTCTGAAAACACCTTCATCTATTCCTCTCCTTAAAATGTCAGAATTATTTTTCAGGTAAGGGAGTTCATTAGTATCACCGAGCTTTTTAACCAGATCACTGTGCAGTCGTTTCATGTCCATCTGAAAAGCAGGGCTCATCTTTTGAAAATGATCAGCCATTAAATCAAGCATTTTAAAAATAGCTTCGATGACATTATCAGTTTGATTGAAAATTTTTGTTATGATATCACGCTGTTTAGCGGCCATCCATTTCAGAACACCCTGAAGTATTTCGTCCTTGTCCCTGAACACTTCATAAATAGTTCTCTTTGAGATCCCCATCTGATTTGCGAGCATATCCATTGTAACAGCTCTGATCCCATAGGTTCTGAACATAACTGAGGCTTCTTCAAGAATCTTTTGTCTGTAATCCATATCTACGATTTCGGTGCAAAAATGAGAAAACTTTTTAAGTTTACAAAGTTTTATAAGGTAAAGATTCAAAAAAATCTGCAAGCTAACGGATTTTACCGGTGAATGATGTTTGTATGCCTACTTGCAAATGCCTTTCACCACCAAAGCCCCAGGGGAGAGCCGTCAACCTAAGAATCAGTTTTAGACTGAAAATTATTTAATTAGCTCTTCAGAGGTGGAGTTATTTCTAAGAAATATAAATTTAAATAAGTTTCGGGTTAAAAAGGTGTTTACATCCATTGAACCGCAAAGAAAGCATTGAATCAACCACCCCGGCCAGACGAATTTAGTTTCTGCCTGTGAGATGATTTGACCATCTGGCCACCCCTCCTATAAGTTAATCTTTATACACATTTATTTATTTGATGTCTGTTAGTATGCCTGGAACTCCAAAAACATGTTTAGATTTAGTCCTTAGTGCTAAAGGGAGATTATATGAGAATTCATCAGTACTTTGTATATATTTTGACCAACAGGGCCAATAAGGTTCTTTATACAGGTGTCGCGAAGATCTTAGACGATGCAATGATCGCATAAGAGCAACTTATTAATGGCTTTACTTTGCGATACGCTGTTGACGCCTGGTTCTTTTGCAATTTCGCGGTTAAATCAGCTTTTTCACACAACCGCAAATAAAGGAATGCTCAGGATTTATTTTACTGCAACCAACCACCTTAGCCCCACTCAATTTCCCCTTTTATCTTTTGCCTTTTATCTTTTATCTTTTCCTATTATCTTTTGCCTTTTATCTTTTTACTTTTGTCTTTTGTCTTAAAATAACACCAAATATTAAATCTATGAAAAACAATCCTGAATTGAGAATTTTTGAGTTAGGACTGGTATTGCCTCCCAGCCCGAAACCAGCCGGGGTATACAAACCTGTACTGGTGATCGATAAGATGCTGTATGTATCCGGACAGGTTCCCATCAGAACAGATGGTTCCCTGATCACCGGCAGAGTTGGCAAAGATATTCAGACTGACGATGGCAAGATGGCCGCACGACAGGTTGGCTTAACTATGTTATCGACAATTAAAGCCAATTTTGGAGAACTGACCAGGATTAAACGTCTGGTTAAAGTGCTTGGTTTTGTGAACAGTACACCCGATTTCTACCAGCAGCCTTCAGTAATTAACGGATTCAGCGAGCTTATGGCTGAAGTTTTCGGCCAGGATAATGGCGTCGGTGCAAGAAGTGCAGTTGGGGCAATGCTTCCCAATAATGTTGTTGTCGAAGTGGAAGCCATTTTTGAGCTAAATGACTGACAGGATGAACAGCAAACATTCATTCAGTGATCCATGGTATAAATTAGATAATGTCAGGGATGTTCCCTCCCCTGCCCTTTTGATATACCCCGACAGGGTTGAAAACAATATCAGAAAGATGATCTCTGTTGCTGGCAGCACAGGTCTGCTCAGACCGCATGTCAAAACTCACAAAATGGCGGAGATTGTCAGGTTGCAGATGAAGCATGGCATTAATAAGTTTAAGTGCGCTACGATAGCTGAAGCAGAAATGGTTGCGCGATGCGGTGCCGGGGATATACTTCTGGCAATTCAGCCTGTAGGTCCCAATATTTCAAGGTTCTTCGGTTTGAAGAAGGAGTTTCCAGATACAAAGATTGCTTGCATTGCTGATTCGGAGGAAGTAATTCTAAATATTTCTGAAGCAGCCCGGCAAACCGGACAACAAGCCCATATCTGGCTCGACATAAATAATGGAATGAACCGGACAGGAATCCTTCCCGGTAACAATGCGGCGGGGCTTTATAAGTTTATATCCGATCAGCCAATGTTTAAAGCTGAAGGACTGCATGTCTACGACGGTCATATTCATGAAAAGGATTATGCTGAAAGAAAAAAAATCTGTGACGACGCATTCAGGCCGGTTATGGAACTTTATAATGAAATAACCAGTTTTTCGGATTCCACAGTAGCAATCGTGGCCGGAGGTACTCCGACGTTTCCGGTTCATGCTGAACGACATTGGGTTGAAACAAGCCCGGGAACACTGTTGCTATGGGATTGGGGATACAGCACCTCCTTCGCGGATCTTGACTTTTTACATTCTGCAATCCTGTTGACGAGGATTATCAGCAAGCCGAATAAAGACATAATATGCCTGGATCTTGGACATAAAGCCGTTGCCTCGGAAATGCCTCAGCCACGTATTAAATTTCTGAACCTCGATAATTATGAGATCATCGGCCATAACGAAGAACATCTTGTGGTAAAGACAGATAAAGCATCTGAAATGAAAACCGGTGATGTGCTTTACGGAATCCCGTACCACATCTGCCCCACCGTTGACCGGTATGATGAAGTCACAGTTGTAAGGGATGGAAAAGCTTCAGAAAGCTGGAAAGTTGCCGCAAGAAAGCGGAAAATCACAATTTAACGGCGTAACGGTGCAACGTAACGGCGCGTATGCAACGGCATAACGGTACAACGGCTCAAAGCGGAAAGCCATAAAGCACGCATATTTTTCTCCCCCTCTGGGGGAGATGCCGAGCTTGCGAGGCAGAGGGGGTTCTAATGCAGGCAGTAGACCCCCTTCCCGGCCTTCCCCCACGGGGCATAGCCGTCAACCTAAGAGTTATTTTCGTAAGAAGAGATCAGCTTATAAAAAATCTAAATCCATTAACCGCAAAGGCCGCTAAGTTTCCAAACCTAAGATCACAAAGAAGTGTAGGCAAAAGTCACAAGACACAAGGCACAGAGCGCGGAGTGTGGAGTGTGGAGCGTGGAGCGTGGAGCGTGGAGCATGGGGTATGGAGCATGGGGCAAATCTAAGTTACGCCATGAACCGTTAAGCCCTTAAGCCGTTGAACCGTTACGCCGTAAAGCCGTTAAGCCGTAAAGCCGTTGCGCCGTTGAGCCGTTGGGCCATTGAGCCTTACCTGTACAGATACACAAATCCCCTGTACTCCTTGCCTCCGTACCTGATATCGTCCCACCCAAGGGCTTTTATTATATAGAAATAGACTCCGGGACTTGCCTTAAATGATGAATTATTTACATTGCCATCCCAGCCGTCCCATTCCTTTAACACCGGTCCTTCACCGTAAAAGCTGTATACTTTGATTCCGCTTCTGCTGAATACCTGAACATTTATGTACCTCAATGAGCTCTTTTCAACAAAGAACCTGTCGTTCATTCCGTCACCATCTGGTGTGAATACATTCGGGATTTCGAGCTTTGAGCGCTCAACCGTTATTTTAACCGAGTCAGTCACATCAATACAATGCAGCTGGCTTTCGACAGTTAGTTTTGCCCAATAGTCACCGGGAATATAGTATGTGTGTGGAGGAGGATTTACAAGGATCGAGGTTGAGTCATCTCCAAATTCCCATTTGTATGTAGCCGCCCTCACTGATTTGTCGGTAAATGTAACTTCAAGCGGAGCCTCCCCGTCGACCGGGTCGATTGAAAAATCAGCTTTCACATGTATTGACTCATAAAAGAATGAAGCCTCGCTTGTGCACGTTAAGCTGTCGGTTACCTGAAGCTTGTATGTAACATCCATGAGGGGCGGATTAAATGTCCTTGGGTTCAGATTAATGTCGGGATTTGGTATGGATGAAACAGGCTCCGACGACCAGAGGAACCTCACTCCATTTGGAAGTCTGACCGCATCTCCATTAGAAGGATCATTGTATGTAAACAGATCAACAGCCGCCTCTCCGCTTAATGCCACATAATCACAGGTCCTGTTCTGAAGTTTCGCCGTTACAACAGGCTTGTCCAGAAATATCCACGCGGTAAGGTTGGTGCTGTAACCGGCTCCATTACTTATATTAACCCTGTAGCCACCTTCGTCAAGGTTGGTAATTAAGGAACTCGTCACAGCAGCATCGGTCTTTATAAAAACGGAAAAGGTCTCAGTCTGATTATTCCACCTGTACCAGGAAAAGCTAAAGGGTCCTGTTCCTCCGGGACTGACAGCATTAAGGCTGCCTTTCTGATTTCCTGAGGAATTACAGAAGACAAATATCGGATCTTTGGTTACAGGGGAAGATGGATAGGAAGTGAATCGAACGCTATTTGAACCCGGTGCTGTAATCTGCCCGAGTAACGTAACAGGTAATAATAAAGCTGAAATAAAAAAGTAAAAACGCACAGGCAATCTGTTCTTTGTAAAATAACGGTTTGAGGTTCTATTTGGTATAATTTCAGGCAAGTATAATAAAAATATTGGAAAGTTACTTATCTAATCCCTCCATGGACCTCTGTATCTTTCCTGCTGCCCCCAAAGTTTCACCCCCTGCCCCCTAAAGGGGGTTCTGAAAACCTGGTTTATTAAATAAGCCTCGGGCTCTTCCCAAAATTTATTTCCTTTACTTTTCAACAGAGTAATCATCTGAAGTTGTATTTACTAAATTTGCCGGATCCTGGATACTGTAATTCTGATTAACAAATGACCCATAATTATCTGAACGATCTGAACGAATCTCAGAGGGAGGCGGTTATTAACACCGAAGGTCCGGCTTTGGTGATAGCAGGCGCGGGAGCCGGTAAAACAAGGGTGCTGACATACCGGATCGCCCACCTCCTCCGGCAGGGGATCCCTGCCGGTAAGATACTTGCACTTACATTTACAAATAAGGCGGCAAGATCGATGAAGGAAAGGATCTCCAGGATTGTCGATCCGGAAATTGCCCGGTTCCTGTGGATGGGTACTTTTCATTCAATTTTCGCAAAGATCCTCAGGATTGAGGGCTCAAGACTCGGATACAAATCAAACTACACAATTTACGATTCGACAGACTCAAAAAGCCTGATAAGAACCATTATCAGGGAAATGAATCTGGATGACAACATTTATAAGCCCGGAGTAATTTCTTCCAGGATCTCGACGGCAAAGAACAACCTCATCACCGCAACTGCATATGCCGGTGATGCTTCCATGCAGGAATACGACAGATCGAGCAGAATGCCTTTACTCTCTGAGGTTTACAAAGCTTATGCTTCAAGATGTTTCAAGGCAAATGCAATGGACTTTGACGATTTGCTCCTGAATACAAACATCCTCCTCCGCGATTTTCCGGATGTTCTGGCAGCATACCAGCAAAAATTCAAATATATTCTGGTTGATGAGTACCAGGATACAAATTTCTCTCAATATCTGATAATCAAGAAACTGGCTGCCGGTCATAAAAACATTTGTGTCGTTGGTGACGACGCTCAGAGCATTTACTCCTTCAGGGGGGCGAGGATCGAAAACATCCTTGAATTTAAAAACGACTACAGCGATTATAAACTTTTCAAGCTCGAACAAAACTACAGGTCAACCCAGACTATTGTCAATGCAGCCAACTCGATTATTGCAAACAACCGGGCACAAATCCATAAAAAAGTCTTTTCTGAGAATGAAGAAGGGGAAAAGATACAGGTGATGCAGGCTATGACTGACACTGAAGAAGGTTTTAATATATCTTCAGACATATTCGATAAACGGCTTTCGTTAAGACTGAACTGGTCTGACTTTGCAATTCTTTACAGGACTAACGCCCAGTCGAGGATATTTGAGGAGACACTGCGCAGGAAAAACATACCATATAAAATATATGGTGGGCTCTCATTTTATGAGCGCAAGGAGATTAAGGATATTCTGGCTTATTTCAGGATGGTGGTTAATCCTGAAGATGAAGAGGCATTTAAACGAACTATAAACTATCCCAAAAGAGGTTTGGGCGACACAACGCTTCAGAAAATTCTTGAGCTTGCGGAGCTTTTCAATATCCCTGCATGGAAAATAGTTACGGATGCAGCTCAGTACTCAGGACATTTTAATTCAGGAACAATTAAGAAGCTGACCGGATTTACTGAACTCATAAATGTCCTGAGAATAAACAACGACACTGTGGATGCTTTCACAAAAGCACGGGAAATAGCTATGGGTACAGGTATTATGAGAGAACTCAGGGAAGGGAAATCACCCGAGGAGGTAAGCCGGTACGAGAACCTTGAGGAGCTTCTAAACGGGATCAAAGTCTTTACAGAAGAGGCGGAAACCAATGGAGATCCCTCAACTCTTGAAGCCTATATGGCAAATGTTTCATTGCTTACCGACCAGGACAGCGAAAAGGACGAGGACCGTGACAAGGTAACGCTTATGACCATGCACTCAGCCAAGGGACTTGAGTTCAAGCTTGTTTATGTTGCCGGAATGGAGGATACGCTTTTTCCTTCACCAATGTCGGTTGGTAATCCGAGAGAATTGGAGGAAGAGAGGCGGTTATTTTATGTAGCAGTTACACGTGCTGAAAAACTTGCTACACTGAGTTATGCATTGAACAGGTATAAATGGGGAAACCTCGAAAGGAGCAATCCCAGCAGGTTCCTGCGGGAGATCGATCAGGAATTTCTTGATTATCCTCAGACGGGCGGAAAACCATTTCAGGGGAGAAATACTTCCAGCCCCAGGTCCCCTTACCTCAGGGAAGAAATAAAAACCTACGGCGCTCAGGGTAATTTTAAGAAGATAAAAGCCACCGAATCCAGAACAGTAATTCCATTTGTCGCTACTAATGACAATGGGTTAACGGAAGGGGATGCCGTGCAACACGAGAGGTTCGGGAATGGTATGATCATAAGTATCGAGGGGCAGCCTCCCAATACTACGGCTACTGTCGAATTCGAGAATGACGGTAAGAAAAAGCTGTTGCTACGCTTTGCAAAATTGAGGAAATTGTAAAAAGGCTTACTGCATATCGAACCAAACCCTTCCCAGGGATTGTTGAAAAAGTCTTTTTTAACCGCAAAGAACGCTAAGAAGGCGCAAAGAACGCAAAGCTAAAACGTTAAATATTAGCTCTTTGCGTGCCGATAGCTATCGGCATTTGCTTAAATCCTTCGCGATCTTTGCGCCTGCCTGCCGGTAGGCAGGGTTAATGGATTTAGACTTTTTAAACAGCCCGAATGACCGTTATTAATAAGACTCCGTTAAGCTGCTGCGACTTCAACTGGCTTTTCCTTTTCAAACAAGACCGACTGATAAAGGGTTGCAAATGAGCTTGACACCCACATAATTGCTGGTAATATCCCTATAATCATCAGACAGAGTCCGAATATTACTATGAAAAATGATACAAAACCCATAAAGAAGATAGTCCATCCATGACCCCTCGTGAGTTTCCAGCTCAGTTCTACAGCTTCAATCGGATCGAGCTTTTTATCCATTACAATATAAGCTGTGAATGCAAGCCTGCAGGCGATGATTATACCGGGAATGATAAGAGCGAACAAGCCCAGTACAATAAGGGCAAAGACCAGGAGGTTTGCCAGTATAATATAAAGGTAATTTGTCCAGAATCCGCTTATGAGTAGTTCGAAATCGGGTTTGATCTTTCTTACTGCCTGGACAAATATCATTTTTCCGCCGTACTGCACAACCGGTTTTGCCAGAAATGTATAAAGAAGGGCGAGCATTATGAAGAATGCTGCGAACATTCCCAGAGATGCAAGGCTGAACATGCTTTCCCAATCGTGGTCCCAATGCCACGGGAAGTGTCTGAAATCACCCTTGTCAAAGTTAAAGCCTAATTTGGTGGGGCCTGTCAGGACTGCAAGCACGATCACAACAAGCAATAACCTGAGAAAATTATCGGCCATTACCCTCCAGCCTGTCCCAAAGCTGTTGCCGAAAGTCGGCTTAAAGTTGTAAGTGTTTTGAGTTTCCATAATAAGTAGATTTTTAAATGTTCTTGTTTAAAATTTTATTTATTGGTATTCATATTTTCATTTGTGCATTTTCCACCCAATCTTTTAATCCCCCTTACCTCCCGATCGTTATCGGGACTTCCCATATCATTATTTAAACTCCATTCCCAAACTTCCCGTGTCACCAATCAGACCCCCTTCCCAAACTTCCTGTGTCATCATTTAGACCCCTTCCCAAACCTCCCTGTCATCATTTAGACCCCCTTCCCAAACTTCCTGTGTCATTATTCAGACCCCCTACCCAAACTTCCTGTGTCATTATTCAGACCCCCTACCCAGCCTTCCCCCCAGGGGGGAAGGAGCTAAATCCAGTGGATGGAATTTCCTTTTTAGAAGGAGCTAAATCCAGTGGATGTGATTTACTTTATGGGACAAATGTAAATTGCAGATTCTTCATAGATTCAATACCATAGTAGTGTTTTCTAAAATTCCTACTTTAGTTTTAGCAACAATACTTAAGTAGTGTTCATTTTAACATGCACAATGTATTTGGTTTTTATATCTTTATAGGATGTTCAGGATTCTGGTATATGTGATTTTTATGGTCTCCGTTGCGATGGCTGCCGGTGGTATCATCCTCGTATCAAGGCTTCGGACCAGATACAAATCAGATATGTTTTCAATCCTGCTTTATTACCAGGTTTTCATTTATACCTTCGGCTTCTACGGGATATGGGGCCAGGTTTTGATAAATGCATTTCTTGGTCCTGTCATTTCACCTGATCTTCTTGTAAGGTTCTCCGATATTTCAATGTTCCTGGGATTGCCATTCCTGATTTTTGCATGGCTGATGCTGGTCAGGTTCTCATGGAGCCTCTCAGGAAGGAGGGTAAGCAGCTGGTTCATCTTCTGGTTCCTGTTCCTGAATTTTACGATACTTACGGTCGTTGGTTACTTCATTACAAAAAGGGATCTAATTAACAGTACAACGTTAATGAAGGATTATTTCATCATAATGAACCTGATTTATTGTTTTCTGGCCTCCTACCTCATACATTTCCCATGGAAAGGCCGTTCGCTTGTCCACGATTTTGACAGGAGAATAATCTCACCTGCGATCTTTATAATTATGATCGCTCAGTGTATTCCGCTTTTAATGTATCCTTCCAGGTTATGGCCTGGTATAATCTTCATTTTAATGTTTTTTGCCGGTAATACGTTCCTACCATTCTATTTTAATTATGGAACGCTTTTATCAGCATTTGCTGAAGAATCTGATAAAGGAGTCTCCTTCGGGGAGTTCTGCAGGAAATTTGAAGTCTCGCCACGCGAGTCCGACATTGTCAGGGAGATCTGTAACGGATTAAGCAATAAAGAAATCTCTGAAAAGCTTTTTATCAGCCTTCAGACCGTTAAAGATCATACACACCATATTTACATTAAAACCAACGTAAAAAGCCGGGTGCAACTGATTAATCTGGTAAAAGAAGTCATCAGCCATTAACATGAATTAGTTCTGTTTGGCAGATAGCCTCAGGGGGCGATATAGAGCTCAATTAAAGACCTAATATTCTCTGAATTTCTGGTATACGAGTAAAGGGCCTCCGGTAAAGCGCAGTTCAAAAGATTTGGCAGTTACTTCATTTAATGTGGCTCTCCACCAGTTGTGTAATTTCAGGTTTTTGAGTTGATATCTCAATCCGGTGGATGTTATTTCAGTCTCCGGATTATTGGAGAAAATTGAAACCTGTTGCCCCAAAAAACCTGATACCTTACAACTGGTCAGGAAAGGAGTTATAATTCCGGTATCGGTAATCATAATAACCTTTATATATTTAGAATATTCAGTAAGTAACGAAATATTCCCTATGGTATGGTCTTCCCTTTTCCCGGTAGCTCCTATTATTGCCAAATCCTTAAATCCCCTTTTAAAACACCAGTTTACTGCTTTTGTAAGATCGTTTGTATCCTGTTCTTTATCCTGATAGAGTCGGTCTGCAAATCTTTCTGCAAGTCCCGGGGAGAGCGAATCAAGGTCACCCACAATTGCTTCAGGTTCCAGACCAGCCATTACAAGATCTTTCGCAGCGCCATCGCAGCAGATAATATGGTCAGCATTCCTGAGATAGCTTAAAGGGATCTCGTGATTCGGGAAGTTGCCGTCAGCAAGTATGACCGCTTTGGATGCCATGGCAATAAAGGTACCTTTTTTTCTTAAATCCTGTTTTTATTATATTTTTGATTTGAATCCAATAAATCTGACGCTATGCGGAATATATTATTACTCATTATTCTCATTATTTGCACTTTGTTTATTAATATCATGCAATGGAAGCGACCAAAATGCAATATATAATTCTTCTGAAAATAAGATTAAGAAGCAGGCAATAACAGTTGGAGTAAAACAAGCCAGGGATCAGCTAAAAAAAGCAAAAAAAACTATATCAAAAGATGGTCTGATAGTCATTTCGGATAGCGACACGAAGTATCTTATAGATCCTTCGAGAATCGTTATTGGAGAGATTGACGAAGACACAAACAAAGATGCTATTGTTCCTTTATACGTTTTCAGAGACCAGAAACTGGCTTTGACTGAACATCTGATTTTGATTATGAAGAATGGAAAATTTGTAATTGCCAAAGTTCTGGATTCCGAATTGAAAGTTCTGTCAATAAAAGACAGAGTCATTTATGTCGAGATTTCGAAGATAGCCTCCGATTCTCCATATTTTGGATGTCAAATCTGTAAAGAGGTTATTAAATATAAATTCTTCAAAGGAGACACTTTAAGAACAGAATAGTTCGGATTTCTACCAAAAAGGAAAGGTTGCCCTTTCAGGACAACCTCTTCTCTATAGTAATTGAATGAATTCTAGTAACCGGCACGCTGTGTCAGTACCCCTGGTTGAAGATCTACCTGGGTCTGAGGCAGAGGCCAGTAATCATTCTTAGGTGATACGAACACTGCAGGTTTAGTTCCACCAAGCAGGGTCCGGAAAGCTTTGTCCTGTTCAATATAGGCATTAAGCGTTGCGGAGGAAATACCCCATCGGACAAGATCAAAAAATCTGAATCCTTCCATTGCCATTTCCAGACGCATCTCTCTCCGGATTGCAGTCCTTGCTTCTTCCAAAGAGGCAAATGTAGACGGATAAGTTGAAACAAGATAGTTTGCTGCGGGAACGTTTGCTGCGATATTCAGGCCAGTCTGGCTTGAAAGAACAAATGTGCGGCATCTTCCCATAACTTTCTCTGTATTTGCTCTTGTTCTTATCTGGTTTACAAGGCTGGTGGCAGCTGCAAGGTCACCGGTTTCAGCTGCGACTTCAGCTCTCCAAAGCAGAATGTGTGCGTAGCGGATAGCCCTGTAATTGTTTGAATTAACACCTGTCGCCCAACCTGTTGTAGTGGAAAGAGTCCCTTTATCTTTCTTCAGGAACATATTCTTTTTATTCAGGTAAGGGCCTGCATTTAACTGGTCGCGAATCCATGTTGAACCACGCATAATTCCCCAGTCGAGATAAGGAACACCCCGACGGCCAACTGTGAGGTCCAACCTGGGATCGACAGGAGTTACGGTATCCTGTGCAAAAACCTCATTTGAGGTAACACCCATATCGTTCTTAAAATTTGTTGGCAGATCAACAGGTAAACCTGTTGCGGGATCTACTCTGAAGGCATTTACAAGATTCTGAGTAGGCTGATAAAATCCGCAGCAGGTTCCTGTACCATCAATATCCACCGGGAAGTTGAGAGCATCACCCCATCCTGCATTGGGCGAATTAGTCTGATCGTTTACGCTATACTGAATCTCAAAAACTGATTCTTTATTGTTCCTCTTGGCAGCAACAAAGTTGTCACTAAAGTTAGGCATGAGGTCGTATTTGCCGCTTGCAATGATATCATCCAGCAGTGTTTTAGCTTCGTTCCATTTCTTCTGGAAAAGGTATACTCTTGCAAGAACAGCTTCAGCTGCATACTTTGTCGGGCGACCAACATCTGTCTGGGATGTCGGAAGATTAGCAACAGCAAATTGCAGATCTTTTTCTATCAGCGGCCAGGTATCAATAGTATTGACAACCGTAGGAGGATCAACATCTTCAGTGATATAAGGAATATCATTATATACCCTTTTCAGTTCGAAATGGATAAAACCCCTTATAAATAATGCCTGAGCTTTGATAGATGTCTGGGTTGCCTCAGGCAGGGCAGGATCGCATTTTGCCATAACCCTTATAACATCATTGGCACGGAAGATACCTGCATAGTTGTATTGCCACTTATAGCCAATGTAGACGTTTGTGGCATCAACTGTATAGTTTTCAATTGGTACAATAGGAGACTGGTCAGTTATATCTGATCCTTTTGTGGCATCATCTGAAGCAACACCACCCCATACCCAGTTGGTTACCGAGGCTCCCCATGAATTGCCATTTGTTGACAATGAACCATCGAGCAATGCATAGGCACCAACCAAAATTGAGTTTACACCTTTTTCATTGGCAAGGATTTTATCATTTGCTGATGCTGTAGGGACTGTATTAAGATAGTCTTTCGAACAGGCAAACAACAAAGATAATAACAGTCCTACACCGATTGTTGAAAATATGATTTTCTTATTCATTTCTAAATTTTTTAACGGTTTCGATATTAATTTGCCTATAGGTCCAGCCTTATTCCGACGACAAACTGTCTTGCAGTCGGCCACTGGCCATCATCAACGCCAAGGTTAGAGCCTCCTCTTGATACTTCAGGATCCAGTCCCCTGTATTTGGTAAGAGTAAACAGGTTAGTCCCCTGAACATAAACCTCCATCTTGTTAAGGTTTAACGTCTGGCTGATATTCGCAGGCAAAGTATAACCTAATTGCAGAGTTTTCAGTCGCAGGAATGATCCATCTTCAATAAAGGCTGTTGACGGATACTGGCTGACATTAATCAGGTCGGCTAATGGCAGAATTGCATCCGCGTTGTTTGCCAGATAAGGGCTGCCCCATGACCTGTACAAACGGTCTTTGGTGCGGTTGCCAGTGAACATACTGTAGTCAGTCCAACGGCTTACGAAGTTAGCCAGTTTATTCCCATAACTTGCATAGAAGAAAGCACTCAGGGAAAATCCCTTATAGGCAACGTCAGCATTAAGGCCTCCGATGAATTTCGGATGGGGGCTTCCGATATATGTGCGGTCATTATCATTTATAATACCATCTCCGCTGACATCGCGGAACTTGAAGTGACCAGGGATGTTGTAAGTGCCGCCATATTCCTGAGCATATTCATCAGCTTCTGCCTGGGTCTGGAAGTAACCATCGACAATAAGACCATAAAATTCAGGGAAAGAGGTTCCTTTGGTAGCACGGGTGTAGGTCATCTCCCTGAAGGCGCTGCCACTTATAAATTCAGTCTCTTTACTGGATATCTTTACTATTTCATTTTTATAACGTGAAATGGTAATACCTGCACTATAAGTTAATTCATTAGCTAATGCCTTATTCTGGTAAGTCAGATTCAGATCAAAGCCTTTATTATCCATATCACCGATATTAATAGAGGGAGCTGAAGCATTACCTGATACCTGGGGAATAGCTACTGCAAACAGCATGTCTTTGGTTTTCCTCTGCCATACGTCAAGTGTCAGGGTAAGAGTGTTTTTCAAGGCACCAACATCAAGGCCAATGTTTGTTGTCGATGTCGTCTCCCATTTCGCATCAGGGTTGCCATTTGCTGAAGCATAGAATCCTGCTACAGAAGAAGTAGCACTGCCATTAATACTGTAAGATCCGTTTGCCGAATTTGAACTGTAAGTGCTGTAGCCGTTATAGTTTCCAACCTCATCATTACCTGATTTTCCCCATCCGGCGCGGATCTTGAGGTTGTCAAAAATATTCTTTGCATTTGCCATAAAGTTCTCCTCAGAGAGCCTCCATCCTACCGAAAAGGCAGGAAATGTTCCCCAACGGTTGTTTGCACCGAACCTTGAAGAACCATCACGCCGGAGAGTACCTTCGACAAGATATCTTCCTTTGTAGTCATAATTCAATCTTCCGAAATATGACATCCATTTAACCTGGCTTCCTCCTCCACTATTAGCCTGATCCTTTTCCCCTGAATTAAGAAACATGTAGTTTGCATCGTCAGAAAAATAGGTCGAACGGCTGGCGCCTATGTCAAGTGAATTAACGGAGACTGCTTCAGAACCGAGAAGTATATTCACTGTGTGATTTGCTGCAATCACCCGGGAGAAATTAAGCGTATTAGCCCAGTTCCACTGGATAGTGGAACCACTGGACATATTTAATTGATCAGTCGGTTTAGATTCCTGAAATTCCGGATTCTGGCGAAAAATATCCTTACTGTCATAAGGTCTGTAATCAAAGCCGAAAAGTGATTTGAACCGGAGACCTTTCATAAGTTGAATTTCAGCAAAAGCATTACCAATACCTCTTAGGTTATGAGATACATCATCCCTGTCACGATAAAGAACAGCAAGTGCGTTCTCCCCGTTTCCGGTACCGGTAGCTTTGGTGCCTGCGAAGTTACCCATAATATCATAAACAGGAACAATAGGCTGCATACGATAAGCCTGCGAAATTGGAATTCCTTCGCCATATTCACCGCGGTTACCTTTTCCAACAGAATAAGTCAGACCAAGTGATTGCCCGATAGAGAGCCAATCGGTTATCTTGGCATCTGAATTTGAACGGAGTGAGTAACGATCAAATGAAGTATATTTAAGAATACCTTTTTCAGTGTAATAACCAGCTGTAAAAGCATAGGTTCCTTTCTCTGAGCCGCCGGTAAGTGAGAGATTATATTCGTTCATAACACCCGGCTGAAGGATTGCTTTATACCAGTCTGTTCCGGTCTTGTTAGCTTTAGTTATATTATTAAACCCCGATCCCGGTGTATGATTATATAATGCCGGATCTGTTAATGGATCTCCTTCCATCTTTCCAGCCGGAACTATATAATCAGGAATTGTAGGTGTACTACCTGAACCATAAAGAATATTTGAAGGTGCTACGCCTGCGTTTTTAGCTTCAAGCCATAACATTTCACCATATTCCTGTGTATTCAAAAGGTTGTAGTAATTTGAAAAACTGCTGGTACCATAACGTGCACTGAATGTAACCTTAGGTTTACCTGACGATCCACGTTTGGTAGTGATAAGAATAACACCGTTTGCACCACGTGCACCATAGATAGCCGCAGAAGAAGCATCCTTCAGTACTGTTAGTGTTTCAATTTCATCAGGGTTGATCTCTGACATTGATGATTTGGTCGGTACTCCGTCAATAACAAACAGAGGTGTGTTATTATTAATTGTTCCGAGGCCCCGGATTGAAATATTTGCTCCACCTCCGGGAGCCTTTGCATTAAGAATATTTACCCCTGCAGCCTTACCCTGTAAACGGGTAATAGCATTGGCAGTCGTCTCTTTTGCCATAGCTTCGGCACTCACTGTCGAAATAGCACCAGTAAGAGATTTCCTTACCTGAGTTGAATAACCGACAACTACTATTTCCTCGAGTGCTGATATACTCTCAGCAAGGGTTATGTCAAGAGTAGCTGCGGTACCAACAATCACTTCCTGAGTAGTATATCCGATGGAAGAAAAACTCAGTACCGATTTTTCGGAAGCAACTGTAATATTATACCTTCCACTGGCATCAGTTATAGCGCCATTGGTAGTACCTTTTTCAACAACGTTGACACCGGGCAAAACAGCCCCGGTTGCGTCAATAACGCGACCGCTGACAGCTTTTTGCTGCAGATCATCTAACGATACAATCCCGCCACTGTTTGTTGCAGCAGTGATCTGGATTGTACAAAACATTAAAAGCATAGTTATTACTTTCAAAGTCAGCGTCAGTTTTTTAAACTGACTTGAGATAGAAACAACTAGTGCATCTTTATTTGTCATATTTTTATTAGGTTAAGGTTAGTTATTTAATAAAATTTAAGGTATTCTTTGACCCCCCTTATCGGTTGTCAGGAAAATACCCGTTAGTTTAATGGAGAACAAATTACTCCAAAAAGGATTAAGATAGTTTGAATTCACTCATAGGCAAAATAGGTTAGAGGTTTAACATCATCTTGATTAGATTATAGATTATTATAAGTACAATTACGGAAAACACGTAAAATTCTCCATTAAAACGCTATGTTGAACATTTCAGGTTCGAAACATTCAAATATAAAAAATAAATCATTATTAACAAAATTTAACATAATTAAAGAGAAAAAAGACATTTTTTCGCCTTTGGTAAGCTAATAATCAGGATCTAAGTAAAGAACAAATGTTATCCTGAAATATTCCGGCATTGCAAACTTATTCATGGCATATCCGAACTGTCGGATAATTTGATATTTTTGTGAATGATCGTTGATGCGATGAACAGAAAAAATAAGCGCATTTTGTATTTTTCAGCAGGAGGCATTTGTCTGATTGTTCTGCTAATTGGAGTCCGGTTGATTATTGAAGGTCCGTACAGGTCAGGCTTACCAGAAACTCCTGATATGCAGACACTCCCGTCCGCCCTGCAGGAACAAATATCGGATGCTTCAAAAAAGGCACATCATAATCCGACTTCGGATAATCTGGGAACGATCGGAATGGTGTATCATTCATGTGCTTATTATGATAAAGCTTCTCAGTGCTATAAACTTGCTGTTAAAAGAAACAGGTCAAACTGGATATGGAGTTATTATCTCGGATATCTGAACCAGGAGATGGGAGAATCTGAGACTGCAATTGAGAGTTTCCGGGTAGTTATCAGGGAAAACCCGCAGGCATTGATGGCCTGGTATTATGTTGGAGAAGGTTATCGGAACCAGGGTGCCGGTTATAAAGCAGAGGTAGCCTTTAACAAGATTGTTAACCTGAAGAATTCGAATTCTGCAGTAAAAACAACAACAAGAAATGACTATTTTCCTTTGAGAGTATATGCATTGTTTCAGTTGTCAAGGATTTATATGAATTCAAACAGGACTGAACTGGCAGTGCAAACTCTGAAGCAGATACTGGAATTTCACAGGTCTTTTGGCCCGGCTTACAGGCTTTTGGGTAATATCTTCAGTTCAAAAGGCGATTCAGTATTAAGCAAATACTACTCGGTACGGGCAAATGACCTGGCTGATTTAGCCTCACCCGTCGATACTCTGATCGATAAGATAGCACTTATGTCAAGATCAGACCTTTACCTTTTGAAACAGATTGATGAAGCAGAGAAGAGCGTTTACCCCGATTGGGCTCTGTCGCTAATCAATAGCTCAATTCAACATTTGCCAGATAACAAATACCTGATATCCAAGGCAATAAAGCTACTTCTCCGGCTTGATTATGGTAAAGAGGCATCAGCATATCTAAAACAGCATTTTAGCATTTTCAAGGATGAATTCGATGAAATGAAGGAGGTGGCTGATATCTTGTATGAAAAAGAGTTTTATTCCCAGGCACTTATCTATTACTACCAGGCTTCAAAACTTAAACCCAATGATAAAGATGTGCAGTTAAACCTGGCTTTATGTCTCGGGAACAACAATATGAAGCAAAATGCCGTAGAAATGATTGATGATCTTCTTAATAATAACAAGGGGGATCTAAAGGTCAGCACTGAAGCCATTTACTATTTATTACTGTTGGGCGAGACAGAAAAAGCCAGATCATACCTGGCCGCAATTAAACAGCATTCCGGTTTAGATCCCGGAGTTCAGAAACTTTCAGGCATGCTTGCAGAACAGGATGGCAATCTGAAGGATGCCGGAACAATGTATGAACTTTCGTTCCTCCAGAATCCCGAAGATTTATCCACTATCCGATATCTTGGCAATGTCCTGGTTAAGCAGAAAAAGTGGAGCACGGCAATCAGCCATTACAGAAAGGCATTGCAATTTCATCCCAATGATCCTTACCTGCTTGAAAAACTGGGCACATTGCTGGTATCTTGTCCCGATCAGAGACTCAGAGATTACAACGAAGGGAAAGAACTATCAGAGAGAGCCTTTATACATAACTCCTGCCCTGCAGAAACGTTAATATCCTCCGGGAAAAGCCTTGCTGAAGCTTATGCAGGACTGGGAGACAATAAGAATGCTTCTGTTTTTATGAATATCACTATAAACCTCGCCAAAAGCGAAAATTCTCCCGTCGAATATCTGGCTGAACTTGAAAGAGAACTAAAGCTGTTCTCTTCTTCTAACTAAATACCAAGATTATATAACTTTACCTTAAGGTTCTGGCAATAAGAATGTTATTTACTTTTACCGGATGATAGTTTCCCGTTATTGATCCATAAAGTTATCCTTCCCATACGGTCATAGGGCGGATATGTATGCATACCTCCGGTGATCATATCAACAAGACCATCGTTATTAAAATCTCCGGTTTCAAGGCATAGCAGATGAGTAGGATTCCTGGCAATTTCATGTTTTACAAATTGCATATTCCCTGAATTCTCAAGCCAGATAAAACTCTGAGATTCAGGCTTATCCCATAAATTAAAACCGCTTACCGAGAACAGGTCCAAATCACCATCTCCGTCTATATCAACAGGTCTGGCATTGTACGCACCGGTAAAGTTGCAGAGCCTGTGAAATTCAAATTTGAGATTACCTTTGTTCTCGAGCCATTGTACGCCATGCCAGGGTCTGCCCTGAGGGGGAATATAATCAAAAGCATCTCCATTTGTATATAAAATGTCGTCATCTCCATCCTTATCGGCATCCGAAATAAATATACCACTCGAGCCAAAGTCCTGATTACTTGAACCATACAGCAATACTGATCGAAAATTACCTTTGCCATCATTTAAATAGCAATATATCTCTTCCCATTCCTGGCTTACAAGTGATATTATGTCATTATCGTTATCCTTATCTATATCAACTATTTCAACATTAATAGGGCCTGACAGGTTTTGCAATATATGGCTCTGAAATTTCCAATTGCCCAGGTTTTCGACCCACCTTGTTTCTCCGTCATCGTAGCCAAACTGAGCCACTGCCAAATCCAGATCGCCATCATTATCCAGATCTCCCGCTCTCACATCGGATACACGTGCAATTTTTTCAACAATTACATGTTTAATAAAGTTCTGGTTACCATCATTTTCGAGAATAACCACTTTGCCGATCTTATCGTTATTCGGAAAGAGCATACCTAATACGGCAACCATGAGATCGTTGTCTCCGTCTTTGTCAATGTCGCTCACCTGAACATGAGCCGGGGCAATCAGATCATCAGTGAGGACTTTTTCTGAATAAGTTCCTGCAGGATATTGCCTGATCCAGTTCACTGAATTGCTTTTACAATCACAAACAATTATATCGAGCAATCCATCTTTGTCAAGATCCGCGGCCTGGATATGTGAGATAAGAGGGGGTTCCGTAAATGTTTGTCCCACAGGCATAAGATTCAGAAAATCTATCCTTTCTCCTACCGGTTTCTCGTTTGTATCGGTTAATCCAGTATTTCCTGAGCCTGATTTATTCATGATCCGTTTAATGACTTCACTCCTGGTCATACCGCTATGCTTCGCCTGATAATTAAGTAAAAGCAGAGGCACGCCTGCTACAAGCAAAAGTAGAAGCACAAGAAAAATCAAGTTTTTTGTGCCTTTTTTCTGTTTTAAAGGTTTCTTCTCTTTCGCCATAGTTTAATAAAGTGATTGAATCTCATTGTAAAAATAATCAAATTGTAATTTAATAACCGCGTTACTTTGGTTGTAATTTAATAACTGCGTTACTTTGGGAAATAATACTTAAAATTGGAAACAAAAGAAATAAGGTTGTATCAAAAGTCCGCTAAAATTGTCCACCGGGCAATTTTTTGACGCTAGATGCCCTAAAGGGGGTTCATAAGTTTTAGTTAATCAATAAGTCCCCTTTAGGGGATTTAGGGGCGAAAAACGAACGAGATACTTTTGATACATCCTCTTAAGTGCGTGAATGGGAATATCCGGACCAGATGAAAAAAACAAAAGAAACCGCAATTAATTTCATTTTAATCTTCTCAGCAGGATTAATTGCCGCAATTATCTGCCAGTTTTTTACAAAGGAACCGACCGGGAAGTTCATTCATGTTACAAGTTTCCGTTATGGGAAAAAGCCCTATGCCATCAGGTGCAACCGCGGTGACACTCTTCATCTTTCATTTTCTACCAATGACACAGGTCATTCTTTTTTCCTGGAGGAATTTGATATGGATGTGAAGGTCAGTCCTGGCCGTGAAGAAGTTGCCGTTTTTAAGACAACCGATCCGAGCGCAGAGCCGCTCTTAACACGTGAATTTACCTTTGTAGCCAGGCATCAGGGAGTATTGAATTACCTTGTTGCGAAAAGCAACTACCGGTGCCATGTATGGTGTGGTCCTATGCATGCATTCGAACAGGGGAAACTTATTATTTTGCCGAATACATTATTGTTTTTCAGCCTGGGTTGTATTGTGAGCATCTTTTTTTTGTGGCTGACGGGAACCTCCAAAAACATTATTTCCACGAAAAACACTTCTGAAGAAAAAACTGGTTATAAAGATATTCTCCCGCAATCCGGTTTTTTCAGACGGGTCATGATCTCCAGATGGTCTCAGGCTGTTCTTACAATCTTAACAATGGCCATGATTTATATTGTGATCCTGACTTCAATATTCGGAACAAAAATGTCAGGCAGGAACCTTGGAGTGCTGTTGATGTGGGCTGTATGGTTATTTTTGCTGGTTGCCATAATTACGCCTTTATTGGGCAGGGCATGGTGTACTATTTGTCCACTTCCATTCTTTGGAGATCTTTTTCAGCGGAAATCAATCTTCACACCCAAAAAAGGCAAAACCAGGGATTATAATAATAAATTTTCAGGATTCTTCCTAAAGTGGCCAGCCTGGCTTAATAACCACTGGCTCAGACTATTTGTATTCATGCTGCTGGCAACTTTCTCAACTTCCCTTATAGCCGTTCCGAAGGTTTCAGGAATTACTGTCCTTATGTTAATAATGGTACCAACCCTGATGTCATTGGTATGGGAATTGAGGGCATTCTGCAGGTTTGTGTGTCCTGTAAGTGTTTTTGTAAGCCCTTTTTCCAGAATGAGTTTTCTGGCTATAAGGAACAGATCTCAGGTTGTTTGCGAGAACTGCAAACCGCATTATTGCCAGAAAGGCAATTCAAACGGATGGGCATGTCCCTATGGCATTAATGTGGGCGAAATGAAAGAAAACTCTGATTGCGGGTTATGCCTTGAATGTCTGCGCAGTTGCACATATAATAATGTCTCGATTTTCAGAAGGCCTTTTGCTGCAGAAAGGAGTACCCGCAACCAAAGTGAAGCCTGGTTGACAATTGCAATTTTTACTGTTGCCGTCCTGTATAGTATTGTGTACCTCGGACCATGGCCTGCAGTCCGTGATTATGTAAATATAATTGATAAGCATAACTGGGGGTTATTTGGCGTTTATTCCATTGTTTTATGGTTATCCGTACTTATTATCATTCCCGGGATCCTGTGGTTACTCTCATTTTCCGGAAAAAGAATTTCAAAAACAGACATAAGCACAAGGGAGATCTTTCTCGTCTATTCCGGTGCTTTATTGCCTCTTGGTCTGATGCTATGGATTGCATTTGTAGTACCCATGCTTTTTGTCAATATTACTTTTATTATACAATCAGCTTCGGATCCTTTCGGCTGGGGTTGGGATTTTTTTGGTACTGCAAATATTCCATGGCATCAGTTTCTGCCGCAATATATCCCCTGGTTACAGGCTCTGCTTGTTCTGACAGGATTGTATTTAAGTTTACAAAATTTGAAATCCAGCTGGAGTGAATCCAAATTCTCTTCCGGTCAGATTCTGCAGATCTGTGTACCAGGCAGCGTCTTTATTTCAGCAGCTGCAGCATTGATGGTAGTTTTCTTTACAAACTGAACAATTCTATATAGTTTGAAAAGTAGCCGTATTGTCCATGAAGCTAATAGCCCGGGTTTTGAGTAAGGATACCTGGTTCCAGTTCAATCTGAGTTTGCGGAAGTGGCCAGTATTCATTTTTATTGGAGGTAAAGACTGCAGGTTTAGCCCCTCCCAATAAGGATCTGAAAGCTTTATCCTGGGTAATATAGTTATTGATTGTTGTAGCGGCAATACCCCAGCGAACCAGGTCAAAGTGACGCAGACCTTCCATCGCAAATTCAAGTCTCATCTCTGTTCTGATCGCGGTTCGTGCTGCATCGGCAGAGGCAAAGGTAGCGGGGTAAGGATTAACAAGATAGGTTGCTGCAGGAACGTTTGCGGCAATGTTCAGACCTGTCTGACTTGAAAGAATGAACGTACGGCATCTTCCCATCACCCTTTCTGCATTTGCTCTTGTTCTGATCATATTAACCAGCTCTGTGGCATAAGCCAGATCACCCAATTCTGCTGCAACCTCAGCCCTCCATAAAAGTACATGAGAGTACCTGATGGCCCTGTAGCTGTTGGAGTTAACACCGGTTGCCCAACCCGTGGTAGTTGAAAGTGTACCCTTATCTTTCTTCAGGAACATATTTTTCTTGTTCAGGTAAGGACCAGCATTACCCTGGTCACGAATCCATGTTGAGCCACGCATAATTCCCCAGTCGAGATAAGGAACTCCACGGCGACCAACCGTTAAATCTAACCTTGGGTCGACAGGAGTCACTGTATCCTGGACAAATAACTCATTAGAGGTTTTGCCCATGTCATTGGTAAAATTAGTGGCCAGATCAACAGGAAGGCCGGTTACGGGATCAACTCTGAAAGCATTGACAAGATTTTGTGTCGGCTGGTAGAAGCCGCAGCAGGTACCTGTACCATCGATATCTACCGGGAAATTGAGAGCATCACCCCAGCCTGCATTTGGTGAACCACTTGCACCATCATTTACACTATACTGAATCTCAAAGATAGACTCCATATTATTTCTTTTCGCAGCAACAAAGTTGTCACTAAAATTAGGCATAAGGCTATACTTCCCACTTGCAATGATATCATCCAGGAGAGTTTTGGCTTCAGCCCATTTTTTCTCGAAAAGATATACTCTTGCGAGGACAGCTTCAGCAGCATATTTTGTAGGGCGGCCTACATCTGTCTGAGACACTGGAAGATTGTCAACAGCAAATTTCAGATCGTTTTCGATCAGAGGCCATGCATCGACAGTGTTTACGACTTTTGAAGGATCACCCTCTTCCGTAATGTATGGAATATTGTTAAATACTCTTTTCAGTTCAAAGTGGATAAAGCCTCTGATGAATAATACCTGAGCTTTAATCGATGTCTGTGTTGCTTCAGGAAGAGCAGGATCACACTGTGCCATAATTTTAAGAACATCGTTGGCACGTGATATCCCTGCATAGTTAAAACGCCACTTATCGGCTACATAACCGTTAGTAGCATCTACAGAATAGTTTTCAATCGGGACAATAGTTGACTGGTCACCAATATCTGATCCTTTTGTGGCATCATCTGATGCGACACCACCCCATACCCAGTTGGATACAGAACCGGCCCACGAAGCACCGTCCTGGCCATTAATTTGTCCGTCAATTGCTGCATAAGCTCCAACCAGAAGTGCATTAACTCCTTTTTCATTGGCAAGGACAACATTGTTTGCCGAAGCTGTAGGTACAGTGCTAAGATAATCTTTAGAACAGGCAAACAACAGAGATAACAATAGTCCCACGCCGAGTGTTGAAAATATAATATTCTTTTTCATATTTTAATTTTTTAACATTTCATCACATCAATTTGCCTAAATATCAAGCCTGATTCCGACAACAAACTGCCGTGCAGTTGGCCACTGACCATCATCAACCCCAAGGTCAACCCCTCCGATTGCAAGTTCAGGATCGAGTCCTTTATACCTGGTGATAGTGAACAGGTTAGTTCCCTCAACAAAGATCTCAACTCCTGTTATGTTCAGTTGCTGGCTGATATTCTTCGGCAAACTATAACCTAACTGCAGGGTTTTTAACCGAAGGAATGAACCATTTTCCAGGAATGCTGTGGACGGATATTGACTTACAGTATTAACGTCAGCCAAAGGGAGCTTAGCATTTGCATTATTAGTCAGGTAAGGGCTGCCCCATGAATTGTAGAGACGATCCTTAGTCCGGTTACCTGTAAACTGTGTGTAATCAATCCAGCGGCTAACATAGTTGGCTATTTTGTTGCCATAGACAGTATAGAAAAAAGCGCTTAATGAAAAACCCTTATATGCTACATCGGCATTCAGACCTGCAGTAAACTTTGGATGCGGGCTACCGATATAGGTACGGTCATCATTATTAACTACACCATCATTATTAACATCCCGGAATTTGAAATGACCGGCCAGGTTATATGTACCACCATATTCCGGTGCATAAGCATCTGCTTCTTCCTGTGTGGCGAAATATCCGTCAACGATAAGTCCATAGAATTCAGGGAATGAAGTGCCTTTGGTAGCACGTGTATAAGTCATCTGTCGGAAGTCACTTCCATTAATGAACTCAGTTTCCTTGTTGGATAACTTCACTATTTTATTCTTATAATGCGAAAGTGTTAATCCGGCACTGTAAGTCAGTTCACCTCCCATAGATTTATTCTGGTATGTGATATTCAGGTCAAATCCCTTATTATTCATATCACCTATGTTAACTGAAGGCGCTGAAGCAGCACCGGAAACGTTAGGAATGGCAAGCTGGAAAAGCATATCAATTGTTTTCCTCTGCCACACATCTATTGTTGCAGAAAGATTGTTATTCAATACAGCAACATCGAGACCAACGTTTGTAGTCGATGTAGTTTCCCATCTGGCATTGGGGTTTCCAAGTGCTGAGGCATAGAACCCGGCTGTGGCGGAACTTACACTACCATTAATACTGTAAAAAGAGGATTCGCTATTTGAACCGTATGTGCTGAAACCATTGTAATTTCCGATCTCATCATTACCCGATTTTCCCCAGCCTGCACGTATTTTGAGGTTATTAATAAAATTCTTGGCATTTGCCATAAAGCTTTCTTCAGATATTCTCCATCCGGCTGAAACTGCAGGGAAATTACCCCAGCGATTGTTTACACCAAACCTCGAAGAACCGTCCCGACGGAAAGTAGCTTCGGCAAGATATTTGTCCTTATAATTATAGTTCAGTCTCCCGAAATATGACATCCATTTGACTGCGCTTCCTCCTCCTCCGTTTGTCTGGTCTTTCTCTCCGGAGTTCAGATACATATAGTTAACGTCGTCTGAAAAGTAGGTGGAACGGCTGGCACTCATATCGAAGCTTCTTACTGATACTGCTTCAGAACCGAGTAGAAGGTTCACTGTATGATTGGCTCCAATCACTCTTGTAAAGTTCAGTGTATTAGCCCAGTTCCACTGAGTTGTGGAACCACTGTACATATTCAGTATATCAGTTGGTTTCGACTCCTGAAATTCGGGGTTCTGACGGAAAATATCCTTGCTGTCATACGGCCTGTAGTCAAATCCGAAAAGCGACTTGAAACGAAGGCCTTTAAGGATTTGTATTTCAGCAAAGGCGTTACCAATGCCCCTCAGGTTATGAGATATGTCATCCCTGTCACGAAAGAGCATAGCCAAAGGGTTTTCTCCGTTTCCTGTTCCGGTAGCTTTTGTACCGGCAAAATTTCCAGCTATATCATAAACCGGGACAATAGGTTGCATACGATATGCCTGTGAGATGGGAATTCCTTCTCCATTTTCATCGCGGTTGCCATGGCCGACAGAATAGGTCAGACCAAGAGATTGTCCAATAGAAAGCCAATCGGTTAATCTGGTATCAGAGTTTGCGCGTAGTGAATAACGGTCAAATCCTGTGTATTTTACAATTCCTTTTTCAGTGTAGTAACCGGCTGTAAAAGCATAGGTCCCTTTTTCAGAACCGCCGCTGAGGGATAGATTATATTCATTCATGATTCCTGGCTGAAGGATTGTGGCATACCAGTCTGTTCCCTGTTTATTGGCTTTGGTGATATTGTAAAAACCAGAACCTGGTGTATGATTGTATAAGGCAGCATTAACCAGCGGATCTCCTTCCATCTTACCTGCAGGAACAATATAATCAGGAATTACCGGAGTACTTCCTGTACCATACAGAATATTTGAAGGAGCTATTCCCTGGTTTTTAGCTTCAAGCCACAATAACTCACCATACTCCTGAGTATTTAAAAGGTTGTAATATTTTGAAAACTTACTGGAACCATAACGTGCACTGAATGAAACTTTTGGTTTACCCGCTGCACCACGCTTGGTTGTAATAAGTATAACCCCGTTTGCACCCCGTGCTCCATAGATAGCTGCCGAGGATGCATCCTTAAGAACAGTAAGTGATTCAATCTCATCGGGGTTGAGCTCTGACATCGACGATTTGGTGGGTACCCCGTCGATAACAAACAACGGTGAATTGTTGTTAATTGTTCCCAAACCACGGATAGTGATGTTAGCTCCGCCTCCGGGTGCCTTTGCATTCAGGATGTTTACACCTGATGCCTTACCCTGCAAACGGGTAATGGCATTGGCTGTCGTCTCTTTTGCCATAGCTTCGGCACTTATTGTCGTAACAGCGCCTGTAAGAGATTTCCTTACCTGAGTTGAATACCCGACAACCACAATTTCTTCCAGTGCTGAAAGACTCTCGGCAAGGACAATATCAAGAGTAGCTCCGGCACCAGCAATTACATCCTGCGTGGTGTAACCTATGAAAGAAAAAGTCAGAACAGATTTTTCAGAAGTAACATTAAGGCTATACTTTCCACTAACATCCGTCACTGTTCCGTTTACAGTACCTTTTTCAATAACATTGACGCCAACAAGAGCAGTTCCGGCTGCATCGGTCACATGACCGCTTACAGTCTTCTTCTGTAGGTCATCTGAAGATACAATCCCGCCACTGTTTGTTGAAGCACTGATCTGGATTGTACAAAACGCTAAAAGCATAGTTATAACTTTCAATGTTAAGGTCAGTTTTTTAAACTGAGGTAACAAAGAAACAACCAGCGCGAAATTTTTAGTCATACTTTTAATAAATTTAGGTTTGGTTTTCAAAAAATACTTCACAGCTGCTAATCCGGATATACTGGAATAATCAGATTAGATTAATGTAGTAACAAATCAACTTTAACTTTGTTACATTGAAGTCAGATTATCTTTATATTTGCATCCTTTGCTGAACCCAATTGCTATGAGTATACAATTTAATAATTACTTTAGAAGGAATGGGTACAGGCACATACAGTTCCTTCTCGTTCTTATTCTGATACTTCCGGGATGCAAGTCCGGAAATGATTCATCTAATGTAAAAAAACCACAATCAGCCTCTGCCCCGGTGGCAAATAATGATTTTTTTCAGGAAATCAGCCAGGCAATCGGCCTGGATTTTGTTCACTCTATCGGGGACAAGGATCTTAATAACATCGTAGAATCAGTTGGTGGTGGTGCGGCTTTTTTTGATTATGACCAGGACGGGTACATTGACATCTATGCATGCAGTGGTACATGGCTGGATGGATTCAGTAAAGGCGAGAAGCCCGAAGAATTGCCTCATAACCATCTTTATCATAACCGTCAGGATGGAACCTTTGAAGATGTTACAGTGAAAGCAGGTGCAGCCGGACATGGATATGGTATGGGCGTGACAGCAGGTGATTTTAACAATGATGGTTTCCCCGATCTGTACATAAGTAATTATGGCCCTAATATTTTGTTAAAGAATAACGGAAACGGAACCTTTTCGGACGTAACAAAACGCGCAGGTGTCAGCGGAGGAAATGAATGCAGTGTTGGTGCTGCCTGGTTTGATTATGATAATGACGGACTGCTCGACCTGTACGTTGGCAATTACCTTTATTTTGATCCGCAATACAAATATTATTATGCCCCCGACGGTTTCCCGGGCCCGATGGCATATGACAGCCAGAAGGATGTTTTATATCACAACAAAGGGAATGGTTTGTTTGAAGATGTCACCTCAACCATGGGGATCACCGATATTGACGGAAGGGCAATGGGTGTCGGAGCAGCTGATTATGACAACGATGGTTTTACAGATGTTTTTGTTGCAAATGATCATTCACTGAATTACCTCTGGCACAACGACGGGGGTAAGGGATTCTCCGACAGGGGAACAATGTCGGGAACAGCATTCAGCCAGGCAGGGGAAGCTACAATCAGTATGTCAGTAGATTTTGCTGATTTCAATGCAGACGGGTTACTGGATCTTTTCGTTTCCGATGATTCATACTGTTCGCTGTATGAGAATCTGGGGAATGGCGTTTTCAGTGATAAATCATACCCTTCCGGCATCGCAATGGCTGCCGGACAGTTTGTTGGCTGGTCCTCCTCATTTATTGACTACGATAATGACGGTGATCCTGATATCTTTAAAACCAATGGAGCGCTGAAGCACCTGTACGGTCAGGAAGATCAGATATTCGAGAATATGGGGGACGGACAATTCAAGGATGTTTCAGGGGAAAGAGGAAGGTATTTTGATAAAGAATTTGTAGGACGCGGGGCATGTTTTGGTGATTATGACAACGATGGCGATATTGATGCTTTTATTGTGAATCTTAATGACCAGGCTGTGTTCCTGAGAAACAATAAGGGCAATCAAAATAACTGGCTGATCCTTAATCTTGTCGGACAAACAAGTAACCGTGACGGCATCGGCGCAAGGGTGAAACTTACCGCCGGAGGCAAAACCCAGACCACCCAGAAAAGAAGTACGACAGGCTACCTCTCCCAGAATGATCCAAGGATACACTTCGGCCTCGCTAAAAACGTAATGGCAGATAAGATCGAAATAAAATGGCCTTCAGGCAAAACTCAGGTATTGGAAAATGTCAGTGCTAACCAGATTCTTACTGTCAGGGAACCTTAAAATGAACCTTTTATGAGATTCAGGAAACAGTTTAACCTATTTTCTATCATATTAAGTCTTGTCGCTTCAGGATACTTCCTTCCATCATGCACCAGAGGGATTACCCAGGGGGAGATCATTTTGACACAGGTCAGAGGGAAAATGGGGATTAAAAACTTTATAACAGGCGATTTATGGAGGTATATTCCTGAGTCACAAATAATTGCATTTGATCCTAAAAACCCCGTGAAATCAATCAAGGTGATTTCCGGAGATTTCTTTTCCGCCCGGTCGCCTGAAGTCTCATGGGATGCCAAGAGGTTATTGTTTGCCGGGCAAAAGACTGAAAATGATCCATGGCAGATATGGGAAATGAATTTAAAGGATGCTTCTATACGGCAGGTAACCACAACAACTGAAAACTGCATCGATCCTGCTTACCTGCCCGGCGGTAAGATTGTATTCAGTAAATTTACAGACAATGATACTTTAAAAACCACGCATTCTCTTTGTACAATTAATCTTGACGGGTCAGGACTTAATCAGATCTCTTTCACTCCGGATGTATATTTTGCCTCGGATATTTTAAAGGACGGACGTATCGTTTGTATCGACAGACCAGTGATCCCTGAGAAGGGAGACGCCATTCTGACAGTGATGCGACCCGATGGAACAAAGGCGGAGATGTTCTATAAAAGCCATGAAAGAAATGTTCTGCTAAACCGTGTCCGGGAAACACCCGATGGCAAAGTGGTTTTTATAGAATCAGATCCCATAAACCAGGACAAAGGAAATGTAATATCTATAAATTATAAAAGGCCGTTGCATTCAAGGGTCAATCTTACCAACGCACTTAAAGGCACCTTTCTGGATGTTTTTCCTGTTGATACGACGAGGTTACTGGTCTCTTACAAACCCGCTGATTCAGATCATTATTCACTTTATGAATTTGACAGAGGTAAACAGGTCACTTCCGGGATGATTTATGATAATCCGGATTATGATGTGGTTGAAGCTGTCGTGGTTCAAACTTATGAACGGCCCAGGAAACTACCCAGTGAAGTTGATATGGGAGTTAAAACAGGCTTATTGCTATGCCAGGACATGAATTCCCGTTCAAACGGATCAGCTACAGAGGGAACTTCAGTCCCAAAAGCTTCACGGATTGAGGTTATCGGAATTGATTCATTACTTGGCACCGTCCACGTTGAAACTGATGGTTCGTTCTATTTAAAAGTACTGGCAGATATTCCGTTCAGGATACAAACTATTGATGATAAGGGGAATGTCCTTAACGGACCCTGTGACTGGATTTATTTACGGCCAAATGAGCGAAGGGGCTGTGCAGGTTGTCATGAAGATCAGGAGCTGGCTCCTGATAACAGGTACTGCCTTTCAGTAAGTAAACCTCCTCATGTGATACCTGTGCACAAATCAAAACTGAATGAAAAGGAGATAGAACTGGAATAAGAAATGAAGAGGCCTTATATAATATTATTGGGTGTTGCTTTACTTTTTGCAGTGGGGCTGTTTATTCATTTCCCCGGACGTAAGCTGGCAGGTGAACATATTTATTCAAAGACAGGTGTTACGGATCACCCGTTAAATTGCCTTTCATGTCATCTTTATATAAGCAAAAACAGGTTAATCCGGAAGTTTACAGAAGCCGGTTATTATTCTCCGTTTAATTTAGCGGTATCAAAAGACGGATCTAAACTGTATATAGTTGCCGAAGAGGGTGATGTTCTGCTGATTGCGGATACAAGGGCAAATAAGGTTATCCATAAAATTCAGGTCGGGAAGCATCCTTACAGGGTTATCCTGAGTAAGGATGAGAAGTTTGCTTATGTCAGCAACCAATGGTCTGATAATGTGTCAGTCATTGATCTGGAACAGCTGAAAGTAACTGATTCCCTGAAAACTGCCGGAGGCCCGGCAGGTCTGGCATTAAGCACAGACGGAAAATCGCTTTACACGGTAAATTCCTACTCTTCAAACCTTTCCGTTATTAACCTTCAAACCGGAGAAGAAAGTAAAAGGATCACCCTTGGCAATAACCCCACAGGTATCCGGTTGTCTCCCGACGGAAAAGCTCTGATAGTAACAAGCAGACGCGCAAATTTTGCTCCTTATGGTGAACCACTGAAAAGCGAACTTACATTTATCAGTGACACGAACCAGAGAGTAACTGAACGCAGGGATGTGGAATCCGTATATATGATGGAAAACGTCAGTTTCACTCCGGAGGGTGACCTGGCATTTGTGACCATGATCCGTCCGAAGAACCTGATCCCGACAATTCAGGTGGAACGTGGGTGGATGATGACTCACGGTATTTGTATAGCTGAACAAAAGGAAAATGGAAGATTAATTCAGTTGTTACTTGATGAGCCAAATGCATATTACTCCGATCCCTACGATGTTGTGATCACACCTGACGGGAAGAAGGCTTTTATATCAAATTCTGGCGTAAACGTTATCTCCGTAGTTGATATCGATTCAGTCAGAAAATTAATAAGCAATTCTACCCCCGGCACACTCAAGACTTACCCTAATCATCTGGGGATAAGCAGCATGTACGTTATTGCCAGAATTCCAACGGGAGCGAATCCCAAAGGACTTGCACTATCACCTGACGGAAAATTGTTATACGTTGCTGAACATCTAGAGGACAGGATAGCAGTTATAAACACACAAAGCCTTAAAACAGTAAACACCATTGATCTGGGCGGACCGCGCAGGATAACAGTTTTCAGGCAGGGACGCAGACTCTTTAACAATGCCGGTCATACTTTCCAGACCCAGTATTCATGTAGTACATGTCATCCCGACACTCATGAAGATGGCCTGGTTTATAATATGGCTTCAAAGGATATGGGCCGTAATATTACGAATACCCAATCGTTAAGGGAAATTGGCGATACTCCTCCATACAAATGGAGTGGTAAAAACCAGACTGTGTACAGGCAGGACGGGATCCGTTTTTCAACAGTTCTGACCAGGACCGAAGCCTTTAATTATAAGGATCTGGATGCAATTGTGGCTTATATCATGAGGGATGTTTATTATCCTCCTAATCTTCAGTATAACCCAACCGGTGAATTAACAGAAATGCAGCTTAAAGGCAAAGCAATATTTGAACGCACAACTGATACCAGAGGCAACATCATTCCTCCTTCAAACCGTTGTATTACCTGTCATCCTCCACCATACTATACCAATTTGAAAATGGCGGATGTGGGAACGCTTGCAGCATCCGACGATTCAATGCTGTTAGATACACCGCATCTGAACAATATCTATGCCTCTTCACCCTACCTTCATGACGGGCGTGCTGAGTCGCTGGAAGAAATCTGGACAAAGTACAGTCCTGAAGATAAGCATGGTGTGGCAAATGATCTTACCAAGATTGAACTTAACCAGCTGGTAGAGTACCTTAAAACATTAAGCGGACCGGAATATTATAAGGACCCTAAAGAAAAATATCAGGCAAAATTCGCCTCACACTAACCAGGACGACCATGAATAAATTTTTTTATAGAAGAACTGTTCGAAGTACAATAATACTGGTTTTGCTGCTTGTAATTTGTGTTGTCGGGATACTGGTAAGCAAAGTCTATTCTTCAGCTGCCGGTAAGAGAAGGATAAATGAAAGATCCTCCCTGACTTCTTCAAATGAAAACGACCAGAATGCCCCCATCAGTAAGAATTCTGGAATTAAGTCCAAAGGAGTACCTGTTTATGGGCACTGGCGCAACTTTACAACAAAAGACGGTCTCCCTTCCGATAAAGCTTATGCTGTAAGGATAGACGGTGATCGTGTTCTGGCAGGAACCCACGACGGCCTGGCTGTTTACGAAAATGGGAAATGGCGAACCTACACTACCAATGATGGCCTTGCTCATAACGGAATAGTCTCTATCGATGTAAGTGAACTGACAGGTGATGTGTGGCTCGGAACGTTTGGGGGTCTGACAAAGTGGTCTTCCGGGAAATTCACAACGTATAATCAATTCAACAGCGGACTTCCCAACGACCTGGTATATTGCGTTATCTGCGACGGGAAAGATGTCTGGGTTGCTACAGCCGGAGGTGCCGGTCATCTGGACACTTTCACTAATGAATGGGAAATTTTCACCGAAAAAAACGCTCCGATGCATGAACCATGGACATACGGTGTATCGGCGGGAGGTGGAAAGATTTTCATCGCTGCCTGGGGCGGCGGAGTAATTGAGTATACCACAGAAACTAAAAAATTCAGGGATTATACTGACCCCGATGGTGAAATGGAGATAGACCTGCTGCGCGATGACGGCCTTGTTCACGATATAACTACAGCAACATCATGGGCCGACAGCATTCTGTGGGTTTCTACTTATTTTGGCATGAGCCGGTACGATGGCAAGAACTGGAGAGGCTACTTCAAGGAGGACAGTGGCCTTGCGAGCAATTTCATAAATTTTATAAGAGCCGAAGGCCCGGTGGTATTTGTCTGCAGCGACAACGGATTAAGCAGCACCGATGGCGAGACATGGGTCACATATAAGAAAAATGATAATGATGAAAATGGTAAAGCGATAATCACCAGAGGAACGGATGTAAAAGAGATAACTTTATCTCCTTCGATCTCACATAATTTTACAATTGGTGTTGATGCCAAAGATGATGTGCTGTGGGTGGCTACTTCCAGGGGTGTAAGCCGCGGTGAATTGCTGAAATCAAACTTGTAAAGCCATGAAACTTAATTTCAGATCCTTAACAGTTACAGCATGCACAATTTTTCTGTCTCTTGCCATTCTTAAAGGACAGGAAAAGAAAGTGAATTATGGCAAAGCACCTGATGAGCTCTTCCCGTATGAGAAATATCAGAAAGCATACAGATATCATTTTCTTGAACCTATTCTGTTTTATGGAGCGGGACGAGAGAAAAAGCCGCCAAAAGATCTTACGGAAGTCAGAATAGGGTTTCTCGGGCCATTGACAAACTCGGTGCTGGTACCACAGGGCAAACAAATGTTTCAGGGAGCTACTCTTGCAGTGGAAGAAGCAAATAGGAAGGGGGGCTACAAGGGACTTCCGTTCAAAATAATGCCTCACAATGATGCCGGATTATGGGGTGCCGCAGCAAATGAAGTTGTTAAAATGGACGATGAAAAGGTATGGGTATTCCTTGGATCTATCGATGATAATGTTTCACATATTGCATTACGTGCAGCCCTAAAACTGGAGATTTTTATGGTCTGCACAGGAGATCCTGATCCCACCTTTACTGAGACCAACATTCCGTGGACTATCCGGGTCATAAGTGACGACCGTCAGAGCGGTTATGTTCTGGGAGAATACATGCATAAAAAAAAGGGACATACACGAGTAGCAATGATCAGGGCAAACAACCGCTACGGGAGGGTTGGAGTCATGGAATATGCCGATGCGGCCACGCGAATGGGTTATCCCTATGTAATTGAGGAAAGGTTTAACGATGGCGAATCGGATTTCAGAGATCAGCTGGAGAGAATAAAAAAAGTTTCCCCCGATGCTATCCTTATCTGGGGAAACGCAAGGGAATCAGGATTGATCTTACAGCAGATCCGTGCCCTGGGACTTAAACAACCAGTCTATGCTTCCGACAGGATAGTCTCGCCTGAATTCCTGAAAATAGTGGGTCCTCTGGCGGAAGGCATTGTTACTACATGCCAGTATAATCCCAATGATGACAATCCTAAACTTAAAACATTTCAGGCAGATTACATAAGGAGATTTGGTCAGGAACCCGACGTTTTCGCGGCCCACGCATATGACGGTATGAATATCATAATAGAGGCAATCAAGAAGGCCGGGCTTAACCGGGTCCTGATTCGGGATCTCCTCTCCGACCTTAAAACCTTTCAGAATTACCAGGGAATTACGGGCAGGATCGTCTTTGACAAAAGCTGGAATGATATCGGTGATATCTGGCTCGCCGAGGTCCGCCAGGGAAAGTTTGTGTTTTCTCCGGCGCCTCCTTTGGACCAGAGTTTTAAATCGGGCAGTAAATCAAAATACTAATAATATAAAGAAAAGGATAAAATGGATACAAATTCATGCAGTAATCCGGCATATGTTGATTTTCCAATTCCCAAAAGAGTGAACCGCGTATCAAGACCCGACTCGACTATTGTGAATATTGGCGGAGTTGAGGCCGGTGGTAGCGGGGTGGTTATAATTGCTGGTCCATGTGCAGTTGAAAGCAGGGAACAACTTTTTGAAACTGCCCGTGGTGTAAGAAAAAGCGGTGCCAGCATACTCAGGGGAGGAGCTTTTAAACCCCGGTCATCACCATATAACTTTCAGGGTTTGGGTGAAGAAGGATTAAAACTACTCGGTATTGTTAAAAAAGAGATCGGAATGCCAGTTGTAACGGAAGTTATGGACACAAGAAAGGTGGAACTGGTGGCCGGGTACGCCGATATGATACAGATCGGTTCAAGAAATATGCAAAACTACCCTCTCCTGAAAGAAGCAGGATTATGCAGGAAACCCGTCTTACTCAAACGGGGTATGATGGCAACTGTTGAAGAGTTTCTTCTTGCTGCCGAATATATTCTGAATCAGGGTAATGACCAGGTTATTCTTTGTGAACGGGGCATACGCACTTTCGAAACTTCCACAAGAAATACGCTCGACCTGAGCGCTGTTCCCATGCTAAAAAGTCTCACCCATCTTCCCGTAATAGTTGATCCAAGTCATGGGACCGGTCTCAGATGGATGGTTCCTTCAATGGCTAAAGCGGCAATAGCTGCCGGAGCAGATGGCCTGATTGTCGAGGTCCATTTTAATCCTGAGCAGGCTTTGTGTGATGGCTCCCAATCGCTTAGCCTTGATGAATTTGATCTTATGATGGACGATCTCAGGAAAATAGCCTCTGCTATCGGAAGGGAGATCTTATTGCCATGTGCTTCGGTCTTATGAATGTTAAATGGTATCTCTTTAATAAACTATTTAAAGCTCTGCATAAGGTTTGCATTATCAATATCATTATCATCAATTCCTGTATTTCAGTAAATCTTTCAGGCCAACCCATAAAGATCGGATTACTGATAACTGACGCCAAATCAGCCGCAGCCCGGCATGGAGCAGAACTTGCGATCCGGAATGCCAATGAAACCGGTGGAATGAACGGAAATAAATTCCAGCTTGTGGTCCGATCGATGGAGGGCCCATGGGGAACAGGTTCGAAACAGGCTGTGAACCTCGTCTTTGAGGAAAAGGTCTGGGCGATACTCGGATCTCACGATGGCCGCAATGCTCACCTCGTCGAACAGGTTTCCGCCAAAGCACATGTTGTTTTCCTCTCTGCATGGGCCGCCGATCCCACCCTTTCCCAGGCATTTATCCCGTGGTATTTCAGCTGTGTCCCAAATACTATCGAACAGGCTGCGGCTTTGTTCGATGAGGTTTATAATAAGCGAAAACTATCTGCTGTTGCAATAGTATACAATGAGAACTATGACTCAAAGCTTGCCTTTAACAGTTTTCTTAATAAGGTAAGAGATGAAGGAAAGCCACCCCCTGCCGCATTCACCATTGAAGACGATAATCAGGGTCCAAATAATATTGCCGTTCAGATACTCAGGTCAAACGCCGACTGTATAATTCTGTTTTGCAAGCCTGTTTCCTCATCTGAAACATTCAGGCAAATCAGGGAAAAGGATAAGGATATCCCGGTTTTCGGATCGTTGTTTATACTCAATGAAGACGAATTATCAATCCAGGGAATTCAGTCTTACAATGACCTTCTTCTTATCCCTTCTGGGAAATGGACAGCTCCAAAAGCCGTATCTTTTATTAAGGAGTACACCGAAGCTTTTGGTGAAACTCCGGGAGCTGTTGCAGCATATGCTTACGATGGAATGAATCTGTTAACGGAAGCTATCAGAATCGCGGGGATCAATGATCGCGAAAAAATTCAAAAGGCTTTATCGGAAATTGATTACGAGGGAATTACCGGGCATATTAAGTTTGACAGTAAAGGAAACCGTTCAGACAACTTCAGCGTGATGAGAATTAAAAATGGGATACCGGCCCTGACAGGGAAGTAACCGTTTATTTCTTAACTTTATACTCATGAAAAGAACCTATATCCTCCTGTTAGTTTTATTTTGCTTTCTCTTCATTTTCAGCTGTAAAAATTCGACGGAAAAGCAAACGCAAAAATCAACTGAACTGGTTACCACCAGAACTCTGGGGCTCGCCTATCTTGAAGAATTTAAACTTGAGGAAGCTGAGAAGGAGTTTCTTAAATTCATTAACCTGGCTCCTAAGGAAAAACTTGGGTATGCAAACCTTGGTCTTACTTATTTAAGGATGGGAAGGTATCCTGAAGCCGAAAAACGTCTGCTGAAAGCTATAAAGATCGATCCGGCCGACCCTGACATCAGGCTGATCCTGGCCACAGTATACCAGATGAATGACCAGCGGGACCGTGCAGTCTCTGAGCTCAGGGAAGCACTTAAGTCAGCTCCCGGCCATATTAAAATACTTTATGATCTTTCCGAGTTGTACTCTGCAGGTTCAGATCCTGAGTCACAAAAGGAGTATAAAAATTACCTTCTTATGCTGGTTGAAAATGCTCCGGGAAACATTGTACCACGACTAAGCCTTACCGGGATATATATTCGCGATAACGAGCTGGATAAGGCAATGGAACAAATGGAGATCATCCGAAAGCAATTTCCGGAATTTCCAAAAGAAGCAACAGACTATTTTAACCAGGCAATTTTGTCCCTTAAAACCCAGGACAAGGCAAAAGCTCTTCTTCAATTCACTATCTTCCACAATTATCTTAAAGTAACTCCTCCTTTCCAGGCCGGAATGATGGATTTAAAGGGACCGGGCGGTTCGCTTATAGGATTTCCGGTAATCACTTTCGACCAGCAGTCAGTTTCACAAAACAATGAAGGCAAGTCCCTGCTTGAGGTTATTAATTTTACGGACGCTTCTGTCTCAGCCGGACTGAATATAATAGCATCTTCCGGCGAAAATGAAAAGGCTGGGTCCGGTTACTTAACACACATTGAAGCAGCCGACTATGATGGTGACGGAGATATAGATCTTTACGCAGGAAGCTATGACCAGGGAACTTCATCCTACCGACACTACCTGTTCAACAACGAGATGGGAAGATTCACTGATGTGTCGGACAAGGCCGGTTTAAAACATTCAGGAAAAGAATCCTCAGCTGCTTTTGCCGACTATGACAATGATGGTTTTCTGGATCTTTATATTGTCAGGGAAAGCGGTGACCTCTTATACCGGAATTCGGGCACCGGGACTTTTGAAGATGTAACGGAACGTGCCGGAACCGGTGGCAGGACGGCAGGGAATATGGTCTTGCCTTTTGATGCTGATCACGACGGAGACCTTGATTTTTTTGAGGCAAGGACAGGTAAAAATCTTCTGTTACGTAATAATTCGGACGGTACATTTCAGGAACAGGCTGAAAAAATGGGAGTAGCCGATGGTGATGCAATAAGTCGTGATGCAGCATTTGGTGATTTTGATGAGGATGGTGACCTTGATTTTATCGTTGTTAATGAGAACGCGGGCAACATCTTATATTCAAATCAACGGCAGGGGATTTATAAGGATCTTACAGACGAAAGAGGACTCAAAAGTACGGGAGGTTCAGGCGCAGTAACGGTTGGGGATTACGACAATGACGGATTTCTCGATCTGTTTATCCCCTCCGATAGCGGAACCGGCCATAAATTATACCATAACAGGAAGGACGGCAGTTTTGAAACCGCAGGTGATTCGGAAAAGATGTTCAGCTTAATTCAGAATGTCAGGGTATATGATGCTGCGTTCTTTGATTTTGACAACGATGGTCTTCTTGATCTTTTAATAACCGGCGAAGCAGCTGAAAAAGGGCGCAGGGGAATATTTCTTTATCATAATGAGGGTAAAGGACAGTTCAACGACGCTACCCGGATATTGCCTGATGAACCGAAATCCGGAAGACAGATAGCTCTGTTTGACTATAATGACGACGGGGATATTGATGCAGTGATTGCCGGAATTAACGGAGGTGTGTCACTGCTCCGTAACGATGGCGGCAACGCCAATCATTTTGTCAGGATCAAGCTCGTTGGTTTAAGAGCCGGAAGTGCCAAAAACAACCATTTTGGGATTGGTGCAAAGGTTGAAATAAGAGCCGGCGATCTCTACCAGGCAATGGTGGTAACTGACCCCAATGTCCATTTTGGTATCGGAAGCCGCCCGATGGCTGAGGTAATCCGGATCACATGGACCAACGGTGTGCCACAGAACATATTCTTCCCGGAAACAGATCAGTCGTTAATTGAGGCACAGACACTAAAGGGCTCCTGCCCATTCTTATATACCTGGAACGGAGAAGAATTTGTGTTTGTTAAAGACGTACTTTGGCGAAGCGGTCTCGGCATGCCTCTGGGTATCATGGGTGGGACCACAGCTTATGCTTTTCCGGATGCTTCGGATGATTATATTAAAATCCCGGGAGAATTGCTTAAGTCTGATAAAGGCTACTATTCCCTACAGGTTACATCCGAACTATGGGAGACTATATATCTGGATAAGATAAAACTGGTAGCTGTTGACCACCCGGCTGCAACAGACATCTTTGTTGCCGAACAATTTACTCCGCCGCCGTTTCCCGGGTTTGAGGTTTACAGCGTTAAATCGAAGCAACTCCCGGTTTCAGCTGTCGATGCAGAGGGAAACAATGTGCTCCCCTTAATCAGTCAAAAGGATGACAGATATTTTCATGGTCTCTACCCGGGCAAATACCAGGGCATAACTGAAATGAAAGACCTTATACTTGATCCCGGCAAACCCGATCAGTCAGGCAGGCTTTATCTTTTAATGAATGGCTGGATATTCCCGACAGATGCAAGCATTAATGTTGCTATTTCACAATCTGATTCAATAAAAGTCGTGCCTCCGCTTATCCAGGTCATCAATAAAAAAGGCGATTGGGAGACAGTCATTAGTAACCTGGGATTCCCTATGGGCAAGGATAAAACGGTTATTGCTGATCTTTCAGGGAAATTTCTAACAAACGATCACCGTATAAGGATAAGGACAAATATGGATATCTCCTGGGATTATGTTTTCTTCTCCGGCGCACTTTCAAGTGATCCTTTGGTTTATACAGGTCTGAGCCCTCAGGCAGCTGACCTCCATTATCGGGGGTTCTCTGAAAGCTATAGAAAAGGCGGCCGTTTCGGACCGCACTGGTTTGATTATTCAAAGGTCTCCAAAGATCCGAAATGGCGCGATCTGGCGGGCAACTATACCCGCTTTGGCGACGTACTGCCGCTTCTGACCGAATCGGATAATAAATATATTATCTCGAATGCGGGAGATGAAACCACTGTTAAATTTAATGCAGGTCAGCTTCCTGAATTAAAGAAAGGCTGGAAAAGGGATTTCCTTATCAATTTTACAGGCTGGGTGAAGGATGGCGACTTAAACACTGCCTTCGGCAATAGTGTAATGCCTCTCCCCTTCCATGGTATGAAAAGTTACCCGCCTTCCCGTACGGATATCTATCCCGATGATCCTGAACTTCAAAAGTACATCCAGGAATATAATACCAGGGTAGTAAATTCGGATGGATATTTAAATGCATTGAAAAGTAATATTGACAGATCCGCTAAATGATAAATTATATAAGTCAAACTCCATTAACCGCAAAGGCCGCTAAGATTTTAAACCTAAGATCGCAAAGCAGTTTAAATAAAGATTTTAGCTTTGCGAACTTTGCGACAACTTTGTGTTCTTTGCGGTTAAAAGTGACTCTTTCGACAGTTCCGAACAATCATTTCCCCCCAGGGGGAAACAGGAAAGGGGGTAACAAACTCAAATTGATAACTCTTCTTTGCCTCCTCTTCATTTTAATCCCCTCGATCGCATCTGCCCAAAAGAAGAACATTGTATTTAAGGATATTACAAAGCAAGCCGGAATTGACTTCAAATATACCTTCGGCGATTATTCCTATAAGAATATCCTTGAAAGCAGCGGATCGGGAATAACCGTCTTTGACTACAATAACGATCACCTTATGGATCTGTATATGATGAACGGAACATATCTGGAAGGCATTTCAGATCCTGAAGGTAAAGTATTCAGAAATACGTCGAATAATCTCTACCGGAACAACGGGAATGGGACTTTTACTGATGTCTCATCTGCTTCCGGACTGAATAATACAAGCTGGAGTATGGCCGCAGGCGCCATAGATTATGATAACGACGGCGACCAGGATCTCTATCTTTTAAATTATGGTCCGGATGTATTTTATCGCAACAATGGTAACGGGACATTTACTGATATTACAAAATCACTTGGGCTGGAAGGACCTGTGAAATTGAACGGTTTTACAAAATGGAGCATCGGAGTGGCATATATTGATTATAACCTCGACGGTAGGCTTGATGCTATGACCGGTAACTTCCTGGCTTTTGATCCCTCGTATGATTCTCCGGTCACACCTGGCCGAATGCCCCACCCTTCGGAGTATAAAGGCCAGGCATCGATGTTGTATGAACAGCAGCCTGACGGGAAATTCATTGACGTCACAAGGAAAACGGGTCTTTATTATCCCGACTCAAAATGCATGGGGCTAACAGTGTTTGATTATGATGACGATGGCGACCTTGATATCTTTCAGGCTAACGACCATCAGCTCAATTTCATGTTCAGAAATGATAACGGTAAATTTAAAGAAGTAGCTGTTGAGATTGGTGTGGCAGCAAACAGTGAGGGCAGAGGGACAGGTTCAATGCACGGAACAATCGGGGATATTGATGGTGACGGATTAATTGACCTCCTCGTTGTCGATCTTGATTTCGGGGCATTATACCGTAATACCGGAAATGGCATGTTTGAAGATATTACAGAGTCCGGCGGTGTGGCAGGACCTATGGCAGGAAAGGGTGCCTGGGGTGCTGCATTATTTGATTTTGATAATGACGGCGACCTTGATATAGTATCTGCAAATGGTACTGCTGAAGAGCTCATACTGCAATATCCCCTTCTGCTTGAAAATGATGGTACAGGTCATTTCAGGGATGCCGGAAGGGATTACGGGGCCTATTTCTCGACAAAACGTTCGGGCAGGGGTCTGGCGGTTTGGGATTTTGACAACGACGGCGATTTGGATATTGTAGTTTCTCATGTAGATATGGAAGCTACTGCTTCATTACTAAGGAACGACGGAGGCAATAAAAATAATTGGCTCGGTCTGACTCTTGAGGGTAAAAATGGTCCGGCTGCTGCTATAGGAGCGAAGGTAACAGCAACTTCAGCAGGAAAGAAGCAGGTCTTCGTAAATCAATGGGCTACAAGCTACCTCTCAAATAACGATCCCCGACTTCACATCGGACTCGGAACAAAGAAACAGGTAGATACACTGGAGGTGTCCTGGTCGGACGGGAAAAAGGAAGTTTACAGGGATATCCCCTGTAACCGGTATATCACAATCTTACAGGGAACAGGTATTATAAATAAATAAATTAAAAAGATGGACAATAAGTATTTGGAAAAGATAATAAATCTCATGGATCCGGGTAAAAATATTATTTATAATATGACCCTGGAGGAGGCGGAAAACAATTTAAGATCAGGAGATTTAGAAAAAGTCCGCAACATTGACGGACAATTTGCACTAGTCTCCGTCGACGGCAAGACGATAAGGATGGCAAGATCAATTGGCCGTCCGATGCGCTATTTTATTGCAAAAAGGGCTTCAGGGCCCCAACTGGTAATTGCAGAGCGTATCGACAAGATTTATGATTATCTTAAAAAAGAAGGAATGGAAAACCAGTTTCACCCATCCTATACCCGGATGGCACCTGCCCATTATATTACAAAAATTGAACTCCTTGGCTGTCCCGACCCTAATCCGGTCTATACACGGTTCTTCGAACCCGAACGTAACAGGTATTCTGAAACTGACTTGCAGAAAATAGCTAATAATTATATTGGTGCTGTGTATAATGAGATCAAAAAACGGCTTTTATTACGGGCAAAAACAGGGCCTGTTGGTATTACATTTTCCGCCGGCATCGACAGTGGTTCTGTCTTTCTTCTTTCGTATCATGCCCTGCGGGAGCTGGGTGTAAGCCTTTCGAGACTTAAAGCATTCACTCTTTCAGTTGATGGGGACGGCAGCGATCTGATCCAGGCAAGAAAATTTATGGAAGCCCTGGGGATGGAATTATTTCTTGAGCCTGTTGAAATAAAATACTCCGATCTCGACTGGAAGGAGGCAATAAAAGTTATTGAAGACTACAAGCCTCTTGATATACAAACAGCAACAATGAACCTGTCGCTCCTGAAAGCAATCAGGTCACGTTATCCTGACTGGAAATACATTTTTGACGGCGACGGGGGCGATGAAAACCTTAAAGACTATCCGATTGAGGAAAATCCTGAACTTACAATACGAAGCGTTCTCAATAATCTTATGCTGTACCATGAAGGCTGGGGTGTGGAATCGATAAAGCACTCGCTGACTTATACCGGCGGACTTAGCAGGGGGTACATGCGAACCTATGCCCCAGGCGATTCACTCGGATTTGAAGTATTCAGTCCATACACTTCACCCCATGTTATAGAAATATCAGAAGGTATTCCCTTTATCGAAATAACAGGCTGGGATCCTAAAAAGCTTTATGACCTCAAAGGTCAGATCGTATCGCTGGGAGTTAAAGCGATTACGGGAATTGATATGCCCGTATTCCCTAAGAATCGCTTTCAGCATGGGGCAGTTTCCAAAAGTAACTTCAATAAACTTTTCCCCGAAAAAGAGATAGCTTACCGAAAAGAATTTTTTTCAATTTATGAGTGAAGATCCTGAATTGAAGATCACCGGCAAATGGATTGTCTCAAAACGGGGAAAGAAAAATAGTGTCAATCCCAAAAGACCTTATGCCTGGCTAGTTGAAAAGGAACGCACCATTACAGGAGAAATTGAAGATTATGCTATCATTTTCCTCACGAACCGCGAGTGTCCGTTTCATTGCCTGATGTGTGATCTGTGGAGGAATACAACTGATAAAACGGTCCCGGAAGGTGCTATTCCGGATCAGATTGAATGGGTACTGGATCAGCTTCCGGATGTTAAACACCTTAAGCTTTACAATAGCGGCAGCTTTTTTGATGTCAGGGCAATTCCCCGAGGAGATTATGAAAGAATTGCGTCGCTTGTAAGCAGCTTCAAAACAGTTATCGTCGAAAGTCATCCTCATTTTATTAATAAAAGATGCCTGCAGTTCAGGGATATGCTTAAGCCGGACCTGCAAATTGCACTTGGACTTGAAACTGCCAACCCTGAAGTACTCATGAGGCTTAATAAGAAGATGACGCTGAATGATTTCAAAAGCTCAGTCAGCTTCCTGACAATTAACAGGATCCCGACCAGGGCATTTATTTTGCTCAAACCTCCCTTTATATCGGAAGAAGAAGGAGTATATCAGGCTGAGCGGTCGGTCGACTTTGCATTCGATGCCGGCGTCGGATGCTGTACCATAATCCCTGTAAGGGCAGGTAACGGCGCTATGGATCATTTACTTGAAAAAGGATACTTCACTCCGCCCGATATTGGCTCGCTTGAAAAGGTTCTTGAATATGGAATTGCACTTAAGGCAGGAAGAGTTTTCGCCGATGTATGGGATCTGAAACTCTTCTCAAAATGCAATAAATGCTTTGATGAGCGCATAAACAGGCTGATTGAAATAAACCTTAGTCAGAGAAGTCAAAAAAAAATAAAATGCTCGTGTGATTCGTTACAATGAACGCTTCCATTGCCTCAACCCTTCAAAAGACATTATAAAATAGATAATGTACAGGATAACTGTCGGATAAAGACCTTTTATAATAAAAAGAGCTATTGAAACACCGTTGACAATTACCCAGAGGTACCAGTGCTCAAATATCTTCCGGGCAAGCATCCATGTGGCAATAATTGAGAGCGAGGTTATAAATGAATCCCAGACTGGTACAGGCGAATCGGTCAACCGTGTAAGGAAAAGCCAGATAAATGCATAAATCACGACAAAAATACCTGCAAGCGTTATGCCAGTCCTGAATTTCAATCTGGTCACTTTCAGTCCCTGAGTCCCTTCGTCTCTCACTCCCTTCGTCTCTTCGTCCCGTCGGCCCCCCCTCTCCCACTCTCCCCTTCGCTCTTCGCCCTGCGCCCTGTGCCCTGCGCCCTGCGCCCTGTGCCCTGCGCCCTGCGCCCTGTGCCCTGCGCCCTGTGCCCTGCGCCCTGCGCCCTGCGCCCTGTGCCCTGCGCCCTGCGCCCTGTGCCCTGCGCCCTGTGCCCTGTGCCCTGTGCGCCCTGCGCCCTGCGCCCTTCGCCCTGTGCCTTTTATCCACCAGTACCATCCCACGCAGCTGATAGCCAGATAATACCCCTGCAGACTCATATCGGCATATAGCTTCCCGGTGAAGAAAACCCAGATATAGACCGCGGATGTGACGATACCGACAGGCCAGAGCCAGAGTTTCTGCCTGATCTCCAGAAATACATATATTATACCTGTAACTGCGCCGAAAATTTCGATCCAGTTATTTGATAACCAATCATATATCATGATTCCCTGAATTTCATTCAGAATTTTAGCCCCAGCCTCATCATGAAATTAATTCCTGCCTGCGGAAAATAATATGACCAGGTCTTTTCAATTCCGTCCTCGTACCAGTTCCCGCCGTAAGCATTACTCTCGTATAATGAATTAAAGACATTGTTTACAAGAAGTTGGATCCGGATTCCATTGATTTTCCTGATTACCGGATCAAAATCAACTCTGACATTGTTCACAAAATAAGGGTTAACCATCCTGTCGTTGCTCATTGTGTTATCAAAGTATTGTCTCCCTACATATTTGCTAATAAAATGAGCTTTCAGTGAAGGAAGCATGCTCACCGAGATATCGCTGCTCCCGATAACGGATGGCGAGTAAGCTATATCCACGTTGCCAAGATTCCTGCTCTTATATTCTGATGATCCGTCGGAGGTATTATAGTCCAGGTAGTGCTCCGTAAAATCAGGTATCTTATTTCTGCTGAGAGTCAGGCTTAGATCCCAGCTAATCCTTCCGGAAGGTTTGATTCCCGCAATAAACTCGGCTCCCGTCCTGTAACTCCTTTTTACATTTGTTGTTATCGGATACCCGACATTTGAGAGTTCACCGGTAGGTACAAGCTGATCTTTATAGTACATGCCGTACAGATTCACTGCAAACGATGTGTTTCCTGATCTGAGCTTATAACCTGCTTCCAGATCATACAATCTTTCTGCTCTCGGCATCGCCGCCGGATCACCTGAAGCCTCCTTAAAATCGGCTCGCGTCGGTTCCCTGTGAGCAACAGAAAATGAAAGATAGGCTTCCCTGTTCTGACTGATTGAAAAGAATAAGCCTGCTTTAGGGTTCAGGAAACTGAACCTGTGGCTTTGCGTCAAATCTTTCAGATCATCATCAATTCCTTTCAGATCATAGTTGATAAACCGGTACTGAAGGTCGCCAAATGCGGCTACCTTGCCTGATATTGAATAGGTTGCCTTGCCAAAAAAGTTCACTTCCGATTTTTCACCATTATTCAGGTACCATTGATAATCTTTTTGGATCCTGCCCGGATCCTTCATCCAGATTATCCTTCCGAAATGATCGCCGGAATAGAGATTCACTCCGCCTCCCACACTAGCTTCAAGCTTCTTGTTATTATAATTGAGGGAATAGACCATACCATAAAAATCATTCGACAACCACTTTCTTTGTATGAGATTCGTTTCACGAATGGTGGTATCGCCTCTGACAATTTCAGATAATCCATAATCTGACAGCGATATATTCTCCTGATATTCTTCATAATATCCCTCTCCTTTTGTATAGTGAAGCGCAGTATGGAAAGAATAATTATTATTTAATTGTCTGCTGTAAATGACCTGGAAATGGTTTTGAACATAATTATCGCTTTCATTACCATAGTATTGAGTTACGCCGTACTCATCGGTATATTGCCCTGCAGGATTAAATCTTCTGTTGATTGAAAGCATTTCGCGTGGAACTCCCCACCATCCTATTCCGGTATGTTCTTCTCCAAGGATGACATTAGCTTTTAACATTGATTTACCGGTTCTGTATGTTCCGCTTAAGAATGCAGACCGGTGCCGGGAACCGGTTCTCTCAATATAGCCATCACTTACCAGATCGGAAAGGCGCATCTGAAATGCGAACCTGTCATTTACGAGTCCTGTTCCAACGGTAAGATTATTTTTAAAGGTATTAAAAGAACCTGCCGAAGAATTAATCTCGGCAAACGGTTTGGTTTCAATTCCTTTTGTCTGAATGTTGATTGATGCCCCGAATGCCCCTGCACCATTCGATGAAGTGCCCACACCGCGCTGAACCTGAATATTATCGACTGAGGAAGCCAGATCAGGCAGATCGACCCAGAAGACCTGCTGTGATTCGGAATCATTAAGCGGAATACCGTCGATCGTCACATTGATCCTGCTGCCATCGGTTCCGCGGATCCTGAGGCTTGTATAGCCGACTCCGTTACCTGCTTCCGATGTTTCAACCAGTGATGGTGTAAGGCTTAAAAGAAATGGTATATCCTGACCGGTGTTCTGCTGACTTATTAGTTCATTTGAAATATTGGTATAAGTCATGGGAGCCCGGTTTCCGGCCCTTATTGCTTTAACCACAACATCATCGGTAATTAAAGCTCTCTCTTCGAGAACTACATTCAAAACAAAGTCAGTTGCAAGGTTTACATTCTGTATATCAGTGGAATAACCTATGAATGAAAAACGAACCGATAAGGTTTTCCTGGGTAAGTTTGGAATTGAGTAAGTCCCATCGGCGGCCGTTTGAACTCCCTTGTAGGTTCCTGTAACTGTTACACTTGCTCCTGCAAGCGGAGCACCGTTAGTATCTGTGACCTTTCCGGTCAGCACAGCTCCATCAGGTTGCTGGCAAAAAGCAGGGGAACCAATTGCAGCTCCCAAAAGAATAAGAAAAAGAAATTTCAGTTTAATCATTTCACAAGCTCAATTTTAAGTCTTTAAAATGAGGTTGTTATACTAAGCTGATTTATATGGAACTCTCTCTTCCCTCCGCCGGCATTACCCGGATCAGGTTTAAGGGTGTGATCTCAGCCCGTAGTATTAAGGCACCCCATTATTGATAAAACAAAGATACGATCTTTTTTCATAAGGAATGCCCTCTCCTTTACCAATATATATTTTTACTACCTTTAGTTCTCAAATAACCGGACAGGTATGAAGACACTTCTTGAAAAACTTAGTTACAAAGGTCAGAAAAGGATTGCAGTGATTAACGTTGAAGCAAACTTCACTATCACCCCTCTTGTTGATCCCGAGGATGTAATAATAGATAATGACATAGATCAGCGATTCCCTTACGATTTTATGGTAGTCTTTGTCAGAAAAGTTTCCGAGGTGGAACATTATGCTCCGATTGCGCTTCATAATCTTGTGGCGGACGGTGCCCTGTGGTTTTGTTATCCCAAAAAATCATCAAAGAACTATACTTCCGAAATTGACAGGGATCACGGATGGAAAGCTTTAAATAAGTCTGATTTTTATGGTATCCGTCTGGTTTCTTTGGATGCTGACTGGTCAGCAATGAGGTTCAGGAATAAAAAGTATATCAAATCGACTTCTGAGAGATTGGGAAAATAACGGCACAAAGGCACAAAGGCGCAAAGGCGTAACGGCAAAACAGCGAAACAGCTTATCGGGTATGATAAAATTAATGAAAATCGAAACACCACTCGGTGAAATGACAGCTGGAGCTACCAGGGACGGGGTTTGCCTCCTTGAATTCAGCACAAATTCTGAATCTGAGAAACTTGCTGCTTTATTTAACACATCCGTGGAACCCGGTGAGAACAGACATCTGAGAAGATTAAGGAAACAGTTAAAAGAATATTTTATCGGGAAGCGGAAGAAGTTTAGCGTTCCTCTGGTGATCAAAGGTTCAGAATTTCAACAGGCTGTCTGGAAAGAATTACGAAATATCCCTTATGGAATAACGCGTTCCTACCTCGAACAGGCGCGATCGTTGAATAATCCTGGTTTGGTCAGGGCAGTTGCAAATGCAAACGGTACCAACAGAATCGCTATTGTGATTCCCTGTCACAGGGTGATCGGATCCGATGGAAGTCTTACCGGCTATGGAGGAGGCCTCGAAAGGAAAAGATGGCTTATTGATCATGAAAAGAAATATTCCGGAAAACCTGTTGAAGGAACCTTGTTTTGAAAATTATACAATTCTTAATATAAACAAAATGAAACTACTAAAATCACCGCAAAATTCTCTGATCCTGATTTCTTTATTCTTGCTTATAATTATAACAGGATGTGCTAATAATGAAATAGTTGAACAATGCCTCAGCGGACATAAATACGGTTTTTTCGGCGGATTGTGGCATGGCTTTATTGCTCCTTTTGATTTTATAGGGATGCTGTTTAACAACGAGATCACAATGTACGCCCAAAACAATAATGGAGGCCTGTATGCACTGGGATTCCTTCTGGGAAGCGGAGGCTGGGGATTCTTTGGGAGCAAGGGTGTTAACAGAGTTCAACGCCGGCGTGTCAATATCCGGCCCGGCAGGATTGATGAGGCCGAAATTGTTGAATGAAGCTGTTCAGTATGACGTTTAAACTATTTCGGCGATATGCCTTCTTTATAGTTTTCATACTTTCACTTATTACTGTTACAGGCTGTGCAACCCTGATTGATACTCCGTCGCAAGTTACAAATATGCCGAAAGGAAAGAAAATCTATTCCTTTCATTCAGGCGACAGTGTTTGGGTAGTCCTTCCCGTCCCTGCCGAAAATGGTATGTTTTCGGGAATAATTGTAGATCCTGCAAGTGTAGTGAATAACAAACTCCGGAAAATAAACATCTATGCGGGACCCCCGTCCGCAATCAGAGTTGAGAATCACACCCTCTCCTGCCCGATGGTGAACATCTGGAAGGTCGAAAACTTTAAAATAAGGCCCGCTACTATTATTACTTCAATAGGTGTTGTGCTGCTTCTTTTCTCTGTTCCTATTTTCCTTTGACCATCGCTTATACCTGATTTTCTTACTAAATTCTGACTCCTTAATAGTCATATTTTAAAGATTATGTCTAATTTACAGCCTCATTCATAACCTTTCTGAAATGAACGACACAGTTAACGAACAGGAATGTTGCCCGGAATTTAATCCGGAACCCTGGGATGCCAAAACAAATGTTTGGGTCGATAAACCCTTTATCAGGGATTATCTTCCGCAGTTTTTACATATGCCCCTTCCTTCAATGATGGGTAAAGTCATCGGAAGGATGTGGAAAAAAGCACAGGATGCAGGTGCTGCATCAGAAAAGAAGGATTTCCTTCTCTTGGCTTACGATCCTTCACCATGGAAAAGTGAGCTTTATATGAATGTCACAAAGGAAGTTCCCGGAGCTGAAAACGTAAAACTCTCCGGAAATTTTGCAAGCAAAGTCTATGATGGACCCTATAACCATGTCCCGAAATATCTTAAGGATTTCGAACAACACCTTGCTGAGACCAATAAAAAGGCCAAAAAGTATTATTTCTACTACACTTACTGTCCCAAATGCGCTAAAAAATACGGACATAACTATATTGTCGCCTTTGCTGAAGTTTAGGTAATCCTGAAGTTTGCATTGTCATTGAAGTACGGAATGTTTCCAGAAGCAATCTCATGGAGTAAATTTATAATATTATGTTAAAAGGCTATTTAGCAATAATGCTGAGTTCGGCTGTAGTATATCTATTTATCATAATAGCTGTAAGGTTATTCGGTAAAAAGGAATTTGCACAGCTTTCGGTCACCGATCTGGTGTTCGTTTTACTTATAAGCAACGCGGTTCAGAATGCTATGGTAGGTAACGACACATCCCTTGCAGGTGGTCTTGTTGCAGCTGGCACATTGTTCATTGTTAACTATCTTTTAAAGCTTCTGTTATATAAATTCCCCGGATTTCAAAAATTTGTATCAGGCGAAGCAATTATGCTTGTCTACAATGGAGTGATCAAGGAGGAGAATCTCAGAAAGGCAAGGATATCAGTTAATGAATTGATAGAAACTATTCATGAACATGGTGCCAGGTCCATAAAAGATGTTAACCTTGTAATTCTTGAATCAGATGGCAATATCAGTGTATTGTCAAAGGAATTCAAAAAGAGCAGCACACACCAGAGAAAACGGAAAAGTAAGCTTGTAGCTGAAGCTTAATCATTTTATTAATTGTTAACTATTTTAACATCAATATGCCAACAAAAAAAGCCTCTGCAGTCTTAGTTAAGAACCGCATCTTATGCATGGTATTTGCATCAGTTATGACGCTTGTTGCCAATGGTAACTTTCAGGATCAAAAAGCCGGGAATAACATTATATATACTGTTTCAATGGAAAATCCCAACAATCATTATTTCCATGTAACGCTGTTGTATACCGGAATAAATGAAAAATCTGTTGAGCTGAAACTTCCTGTGTGGACTCCCGGGTATTATATGATAATGGATTATGCCAAATATCTCATTGAATTCAAGGCTGCTGACGGATCAGGAAAAGGTCTGGCGTGGGAAAAGACCTCAAAAAACCGCTGGAAAGTAAATACTGAATTTACGCATATCTTATCGGTAAGCTACGATGTTTTCGCTTTCAGAACCTCGGTTGCTGACTCTTTCCTCGATGACGGAAAGGGATTTATCTCTCCGACAGGGATCTTTATGTACCCGGCCGGTCAGAAGGATCAGCCGGTTACGGTCTCAATAAAACCTTATGAGAAGTTTAAGAATATATCCACCGGGCTCGACCCGGTTGCAGGAAAGGAAAATACATTTTCTGCTCCGGGTTTTGATGTTCTTTATGACTGTCCCATCCTTATCGGCAATCAGGAAATCCTGAAGTTTGAAACCGGAGGAATTCCATATACCATTGCCGGTGAAAATCTGGGCAATATCGACAGATCTGTCATGGTTGAAGATTTTAAAAAAATAGTTGAGACAAGTACCTCACTGATTGGAGAAATTCCTTATAAACACTACACATTCATTATAATGAATAGAGGAGGCGGGGGACTTGAGCATACCAATTCAATGGCAGTATTTTCAAATCGCCTGGATTTCAACACTCCTCAGGCAATCAACGGGTGGCTGTCGTTTATAGCACACGAGTTCTTCCATCTCTATAATGTAAAGACTATCAGGCCAATTGCTCTTGGCCCATTTGATTATGATAAGGAAAACTACACCGATATGTTATGGTTCTCGGAAGGTGTGACCTCTTACTATGAAAATCTTATCCTCAACCGTGCCGGCTTTTTCAACCGTGAGGACGTTTTGAAGGAGATGAAAACCTCGATTTCAAATTATGAAAACATCCCCGGACATCTTTTTCAATCAGTTGCCCAGTCCAGCTTTGACTCGTGGATGCTCTTTTTCAACAGGTCGGAAAATGCCTCAAATACAACAATTTCATATTATGATAAAGGTTGTGCAATGGGTATGCTCCTCGACCTTAAGATCCGGTACGAATCAGGGAATAAGAAGTCGCTCGATGATGTCATGATGAATCTCTACCAGGTTTATTACAGGGATAAAAAGAGAGGGTTCACTGACAAGGAATTCAGGGAAGTCTGTGAAAAATTTGCCGGATCGTCGCTTTCTGAACTATTTGACGTCTATATTCCTACTGTCGACGATATTGACTATGCAAAATACCTGGGTTATGCAGGATTAACCATTGATACGAACCCGGCCGAAGCTCCTGGCGCATGGCTTGGCATCACTTCCCGTGAAGAGGGTGACAATCTGATTATTACAAAGTCAGAATGGAACTCTCCGGGTTATATCGCAGGCTTAAGTCAGCAGGATATCATAAAAGAAATCAACGGGGAAAAAGCAACTGCCGCTCTTCTTAACGAATTGTTGGGAACAAAAAACCCTGGTGATAAACTGACATTGACCGTCGCACACCGCGATATTACCAATACCTTCGATGTGGTCCTCGGTAAGAAACTGGTCAGAAGCTTTGAGATCAAGCCTATGGCGGATCCTACGTCTAAACAGAAAGCTTTACTTGATAAATGGCTGAGATAAACCCGGGGTCCTCGGCCTGCATTGCCTACCGACGTGATAATCAAACTCCCAACCCCGTAGGGCATAGCCGTCAACCTAAGAATCAGATTTATACTTATAATTATCTAATTAGCAGAAATACAATTAAATAAGTTTGAGGTGTTTAAAAAGTCTAAATCCATTAACCGCAAAGATCGCGAAGGATTTACGGAAAGATCGCAAAGAGCTAATTATTAACTTTTTAACTTTGTGTCCTCTGCGCCTTCTTTGCGTGCTTTGCGGTTAAGAAAGACTTTTTCACAATCCCAAATGTAAATTATTGCAAATCAGTTGCATACAGTTTAATTCATAAGGTATCCTATTCCTTAAGTTGACTGCCATACCCCGTAGGGGGCTTTTTTCCTTTTATCTTTTTCCTTTTATCTTTTATCTTTCTTCTTCTCCACCCTGGCTTTAACGATCAGGTATAATACGAACAAAACCCCCAACCCGACCAGAATATGACCCAGGTAAGGAAAAATCTGTTCCCTGACCTCATACAGGTAGAATCCTATTATTGCAAGAATGATGTTCCATATGCCTGCCCCCGCAAACGTAAACAGCATGAAATCACGCAGATCCATTTTCGCGAGTCCTGCAGGAATTGAAATAAGGTGCCTGATCCCGGGGACTAAACGACCAACGAAAGTTGAGGTTTTGCCGTTCCTTATAAAATAATTCTCTGCATGTTCGACCTTTTCCTTTGAGAGAAGAAATAACCTCCCGACCTTTGAATCAGCAAATTTATAGACTATAGGACGCCCCAGGTAATAAGCCAGAGTATAATTAATGAGTGAACCTGTTAAAGCACCCAAAGTTCCGAATATGACGACCCCGATAACGCTCAGTTCTCCCTGGGCAGCCTTATATGCAGCAAACGGTACAACAACTTCAGAAGGCAGAGGAAGAAAGGTGCTTTCAATCATCATGAGCAACGCTATTGTAAAATAATTAAGATTGGCCATGTACCAATCAAAAAGATCATAGAACAAATCCATATATCAGATATTAATAATCAATCCAAACATTCATTAAATCACATTCCACCCGAATACTTCCCATTTTAAACCTTAACCGGAACCTGTCTGGCTGAAATAGCCCTCACCCATTGAGGTATTGCATTTGACAAAATAATAATTACAGAAAGTATGATCGCACATGTAAGCACCAGGTTAATGACTCCCGGAACCAGTGTCGCCGGCACCCCGACCTGCGGAATATAAATATTCTTAATATTCAGATAAGCTGCCGTAAGCGTTGTCACGCCTACAAAAGTCATAGGTAAAAGTGTAACCCACGCATATCTTATTCTACCGCGGTTAATAATGAATGACGTTCCGATTGCCAGAGCAATTGTTGCCAGTAGCTGGTTGGCCGTTCCGAACATTGGCCAAATGGTCGCAACGGTTCCCGTATATATAAAATAAGCCCAGGCGAAAACTATTAATCCACTGGCAATCAGATTGCCTGGTAACCAGTTGGTTTTTAGAAATGGTTTATAAACCTTACCAAGAGTTTCCTGCAATACGAACCTTCCAATTCTTGTTCCGGCATCAATTGTCGTCAGAATGAACAACGCTTCGAACATTATTGCAAAGTGGTACCAGTACGACATCAGATGCCGCATTCCCGGAATTGACGAAAAGATGTATGCCATTCCGACCCCCAGTGAAACCGCTCCGCCCGTACGACCGGCAATTTTTTCACCCACGCTTGCCGAAAGCTGTCCGAGATTCGATTCTGTGAATCCCATCTCATGCAGTTTTGGAAGGATAGCCTGTAATTTATCCACAGGCACATTAATCTGAAAATAATCAAGCGGCAGAAGACTTGTTGCTGCAATTAGCGCCATAATGCTTACTGCTCCCTCTGTCAGCATCGATCCAACGGCAATGGTCTTTATGTCCGATTCCCTCATGATCATCTTGGGGGTTGTGCCGGAACTTACAAGAGCATGAAATCCTGAAATTGCCCCGCAGGCAATAGTTATAAATAAATAAGGGTATAGTTTACCGGGAATGATCGGTCCTCCTCCTCCGGTGAATAGGGTAAATGCCGGCATTTTAATCTCCGGAGCAACAATTACTAATCCGATAGCAAGCAACCCTATAACCGATATCTTCATGATTGAGCTCAGGTAATCCCGTGGCGAAAGTAGCAGCCATACGGGCAATACCGATGCAAGGAATCCATAAACGGCAATAAGTATTGTCAGGGTTTTGTGATCAAAAGAGAACCAGCTTTCAAACCGGGAGCCCGGAACATAACGGCCGGCAACGACTACCACGATCAGCATAATTACACCAAAGATCGTCGCCTCAGCAGTCTTCCCCTTTCTGATCTTAAACATCCAGACACCCATTATTATTGCAATCGGGATCGTTGAGGCAATGGTGAATGTTCCCCATGAACTCTCAGCAAGTGCATTTATAACAACAAGTCCCAATCCGGCAAGTGCAACAACAATTATCAGGATTATTGCGAACGATGTTGTAGCGCCGCTGATCTTATTGATCTCAGCCTTTGCGATCGCAGCAAGTGATTTTCCATCGTGCTGTACCGAAGCTGTCAGTATCACAAAATCATGTACTGATCCGGCCATTACTGCACCGATCAGCATCCAGAGAAATCCCGGCATAAATCCGAACTGTGCTGCAAGAACAGGTCCCACAAGAGGTCCGGCACCGGCAATAGCAGCAAAATGATGGCCGAATAACACCCATTTATTCATCGGGTAATAATTCTGACCGTCATAAAGTCTGTGCGCCGGGGTCTGACCAAGGTCGTTCCTGACAGCTACTTTGGCCGCAACGAAGCTGAAATATAACCGGTACGTAATTGCAAATAATGCAATGGTACCGATCACAACGGGCATGGCATTCATTTGTAGGAAAGTCCTTTTAAAAAAACTGCCTCAAGATAATCATTTCCAATTTTCCCGACAAAAACGTCAAATAAGTTTAAGCCGTACTCCTGGATCGCGGAAGGATCCTTCTTATTCTGACATGCTCGGGCTGATCTATGAGGATTGGTACCTGTTCAATTGTTGTATTTGTCGAATCGAGCTGGAAGGATTTAATATCGGTGATGCTCATCTTCCCTGCAAGACTGTATATTGCAAGTATGAAGTTCTCCCAGTTTGAGAGTTTGAAATCCCTGGGCATTATCCTCTCAATAAGAACGAATTTAAAGTCACTCGGCACATCAAATTTTCTTAATGATTCATAACCGCTTTCCAGATTTATTTCATTCGATGACACCAGGTCTTCAAGCACTTCCCTGAAATAAAGATTTATTTTTGGCTCGACTTTAAATCCAATATGGAAATCGACCCTTATTAAAACTCCGGGAATGACCTGAGTGACAAGGTATTCAAACTGGTTTGGATCATTAACCCTGTCAACATGGATAAGCCAGTATGTATCAGCCCTCTTCGGCTGCTTGTTGAAAATGGAGTAGATCACTTTCGATTCGACCTGGTCCTTCCTGTTGGCTCTTATTATATATACCAGATTTGTCGCTATTTTCGGCACTGACCCATCTTTTGAAAGCGCCTTGAAAAGCTCAATGTAGTTATGCAGATTTGCAAATGTAATATACCTGTTTTTAATCTTCCTGCCGAAATACCACCCAAACATAAAGAGGAAATAAAATGAAGCCAGAAGAAGTGTGAACCATCCTCCGCTGCTGAACTTGTGAAGGTTTGCAATAAGAAAGCTTCCTTCAACTGTCAGATAGACCATCAGCAGCAGCAGGACAAGCCTGTGGTTAACACCTTTCTGATAAAGATAGTATGACAGAAGGAATGTTGTCATTATCTCAGTTATTGTAATCGCAAGCCCGTATGCCGCATTCATGTTGTCGGACTTCTGGAATGAAAATACGACAAGGGAACATGCTATCCACAGAAACCAGTTGACAAATGGCAGATAAACCTGACCCCTGACAGGAGTGGGGTGTAGTATTCTGATCCTTGGCCAGAAGTTCAGTGAGATAGCTTCGCTGATAAGAGTAAATGACCCGCTTATAATTGCCTGGCTTGCTATAATTGCCGCCGCTGTTGCGATTATGACCCCCGGAAGCAACAACATTTTCGGCAATAAGGCGAAGAATGGATTTATGTTGGAACCTGTAGGATGGTTAATAAGGATCCATGCACCCTGACCAAAATAATTCAGCAGAAGGCATGTTTTGACAAAGATCCAGGAGACTCTTATGTTCTTTCTGCCGCAATGCCCCAGATCGGCATAAAGAGCTTCTGCACCCGTTGTACAGAGAAAGACCGCTCCTAAAAGAATAAATCCTCCTGGATATTCTGTCAGGAACCTGAAAGCATAAGCCGGATTGACTGCCTTAAGAATAAAGGGATGGATGATCAGTTGTGAAAGACCCAATATCCCAAGCATTGAAAACCATACTACCATAATCGGGCCATAAGAACTCCCGACGATTTTGGTTCCAAACTGCTGAATAAAAAAGAGTGCACTGATTATCAGCAGCACTACCGGTACAACTGATATTCCAGGGTTTAGAAGCGTTAAGCCTTCAATGGCAGAGGTAACTGTTATTGACGGGGTTATAACCCCGTCTGCCAGCAGGGCGCCACCTCCGATCATAGTCAGGACTGCTGCCCATACGGATTTTCTTTTAATTAGGGCAAACAGGGCGAAAATGCCTCCCTCCCCATTATTGTCAGCTCTGAGGGTGATAACTACATATTTAATTGTTGTCGAAAGGGTGAGTGTCCAGAAAATACACGAAAGTGAACCGTATATCAACAGATCATTTATATTACCTCCGCTGCCGACCAGGATTGCACGCATGGTATAAAGAGGGCTGGTTCCCAGATCGCCGAAAACTATTCCCATGGTAATTATCACACCTGCCAGAGAAAGTTGCTTTATATCTGACTGATTTCCCGGTCTCTTCATATTAATATCGAAAAAGTAACAAGGCTCTCCGATTTAAGCGCGCAAATTTAATAATTATTAACTTTAAGGATTCCTTAAACAAAATTATTTTATGATTAGAAAGGTAAACATTCTGATATTCTTAATTTATTGCTGCTTCCAGGTTTCTGCACAAACCACCGGGCAAGGTTCAAAAAAGATATCGCTTCTCTTTATCGGAGATATAATGGGACATGATGAACAGATCTGGTCGGCCGAAAACAGGGAAGACCATACATATAACTATGACGATGTTTTTGCTTATGTAAAAGATGCTATTTCTGAGGCAGATGTTGCAATCGCAAACTTTGAGGTCACGCTTGGCGGACAACCTTATACCGGATATCCCCAGTTCAGTTCCCCGGTCGGACTCGCTGTTGCATGTGCCGGCGCTGGAATAGATTTTTTCGTAACTGCCAATAATCATGCTGCCGACCGGGGTAAAAAGGGAATCATAAGCACAATAAATAGGCTCGACAGCCTTGGTATACCTCATACCGGAACTTTCCCGGATCTCCACCAGAGAGACAGCCTTTATCCTGCTATAATTGAAAAGAATGGATTCTCTCTTGCCCTCCTGAATTATACTTATGGTACAAATGGCATTAAAGTCTCTCCTCCGGCTATTGTAAATTACCTTGACAAAACTCTGATTACCAGCGATATTGAAAAGGCTAAAAGCAAAAATCCGGATGCTGTGATCCTGTTCCTTCACTGGGGTACTGAGTATGATACCATTCCATCAATAAGTCAGACAGAACTTGCAGAATATTTTTTCAGTAAGGGTGTCGATCTTATTATAGGGTCGCATCCGCATGTTATGCAGAAGATGATCTGGTCAAAGAAAAGTACCGATACAAAAGACAGGATAGTAGTCTATTCGCTTGGCAATTTTGTTTCAAACCAGCGGAGACCTAAAACCGACGGAGGGGCCATGGTAAGAATTGAACTTGAAAACAAAGACGATACAACATATGTAACAAATGCCGGATACTATCTTACATGGGTATATACTCCGATCCGTGAATACAGAAAAAAGTTCTTCATACTTCCGTGCTCGCAGTTTGAAAACAGCTCTGACTTTTTCGAAAAACCTGCGGATTACCTGAAGATGAAATCATTTATACGCAGCTCCAGAAAGTTCCTTTACGATCAGAATGTCAATATAAGCGAATTCATCTTTTCAGGTAATGACTGGATTTATGAATAGAGATAAGTATTGAAAGAATAAAATTTTTTCGTCTCTGCATCAAGGGATCGGCATTGTTGAAAAAGCCTTTTTTAACCGCAAAGTCATACACCCATCAATAAAATATGAGAACATCAATAAAAATAACTTTTAGTTACACAGAGAAGGCACAGAGGGCCACCGAGTTATAAGAAATCAGTTCTCTGTGAACCTCTGTGCGGGACTCAGTGGAGCTCTGTGTAATTTCTTAAATTAGTTATATAGTAGCACGCTAAGAAAGCGCAAAGTATGCAAAGTTAAAACGTTAATAATATGTTCTTTGCGATCTTAGCGTAAATCCTTCGCGATCTTTGCGGTTAATGGATTTAGACTTTTTAAACAGCCCGATTCTAATTTATAACCCTGAACAGAAGATTTACCTCCGGATCAGGTATTATCTCATTGATCTTTCCCGTTCTGACAGTTAGTTTCGTAATCCTTTCGGAAATATTAAGGTTCTTTGAAAAAGATCCGTCCTGTGAATTAATTAACAACTGAAGAGGAAAACCGAACAGCGTCTGCTGCTTCTGTTCAATAAAGATATCGGTTCTTCCATTTCTTGCTGAAGGCTGGCTCGTGATCTTAAGTTCGGGCAGACCCGTAGAATACAACCACTGTTTAAAAAAAGCATCGAGGTCTCTCCTGCTTACCTCTTCCATGACGTTAATAAAATCATCCGTCATCGCATTTTTATTTCTGTACTTCTCATAAAAAAGTCTTATGCCTTTCCAGAATGATTCATCTCCGATATCATGACGGAGCATATGAAGAACCCATGCACCCTTCTGGTATGAGTTTGCGCTTAGAAGTTTCATAAGGTCAGTAATTGTAGTATCAATCACGGAACCGGGTGTCCGGAGGTAAAATTTGATCACAGTTTCCCTGGCTCTCTTCATGCTTTCGGCAAGCTTCTCCCTTCCATAGTTCTTTTCCTGGTAAACAGCTGCGAGATAGGTTGCAAACCCTTCGCTCAGCCAGATATGATGCCAATCCCCTTCAGTGACTGAGTTGCCAAACCATTGGTGGGCGATCTCGTGGGCAAGGAGTCCTTCCGCCTTACCCCTGCCCGTAACTGAGTTTTCGGAATAAAAGATACAGCCTGCATTTTCAAGACCTCCAAAAATAGTTTTCGACTGGACATTGGCCAGCTTTTCATAGGGATAGGGACCGATCAGCTGAGTAAAAAAAGTCAGAGGCTTCACGGCAACCGAATAATCGTAAAATCCTTCCTTCCTGTTTTCGGTGAAAACATATGACCAGACAGGAATATTTTCCGGTTTCCCTGCCAGCTGAATGTCGAACGGGGCAGCTCCGAAAGCCATTACTTTTACAGGAAGCGGAACATCCTCCCTCCAATGCATAAGCTTCATTCCTTCCTTAAAGTGACTCTCCTCCAGGAGATAACCACTTGCAACTATTTCATAATGAGACGGGGCGATGATTATGAAATCAACTGATGCTTTATCGTAAGGATGATCTATGCAAGGGAGATAGTTGCTTGCCCTGGCTGGCCAGTGATCCGAAAAAAATGTCCTGCTTCCATATTTGTTGTTTGAAATTATAAGTCCGTCAGAAGGAATACCATGGTAAACAATCCTCACAGTTCCGCTTGTATTTTTGATTACAGGTTCATGCGGAATTACAATGATCTTATTGCCCTTATGGGACCAGGTTATATTTCCCACGCTGAATCTGACGGAATCGGTTACCATTCCTTTCCCGTCGGGCCTGATATTTTTCAGGTCAAACCTGATGGTATCGACGGTGCCGTTAAATCTGATGGAAATAGTTGTCTCTCCGTAAATTATATCACTGGTATCACTTACTGAGACCGAAAAACTATAATTTAATATGTCAATTCCCGGCTGTCGGCGGTATCCGTCATAACCCCTCACAGAAAATGCCGGAATCATTACCAGGACCAGAGTCAGAAGTGGTCTCATAAATCAGGTTGTATTAATATTTCAAAGTTAAAAATGATTCTGAAGATCAGGTTATTTCATTAATTAATTTAAAAACCCAACTGAACGGACCTGAAACAAATCTTTTATTAATTTGCTTTTAATTATTAGCTTTGCAAAAACAGAGAATGACTGATGAATTACGATTATAATACACAACGTAAAAGAATGGCTTTACCCGAATACGGAAGGAATGTCCAGAAGATGGTTGATCATATCAAAACCATTAAAGACCGCGATGAGAGGAACCGGGCGGCCAAGACGATAATCCAGATCATGGGGAATCTGAATCCCCAGATCCGCGACATCGGAGATTTCAGGCATAAACTGTGGGATCACCTTGCACTTATTGCAAATTTCGACCTCGATATAGATTCACCTTTTCCTATGCCCGAGCCTTCAAAATTTGTTGAAAAACCAAATCAGATACCATATAAACAAGGTGACATAAGATATCTGCATTATGGCCGAATCATCGAGCTTATGATAGATGCAGCTTCGGAGATGGAGGATGGAGATGAAAAAGAATATCTTACAACGCTGATTGTGAACCAGATGAAAAAGTCGTATATCACCTGGAACCGGAGTCAGGTAAGCGATGAAGTTATCATAGGTGACATGAAATTGTTGTCGCGCGGAAAACTTAAAATTACCGACGGTGTTAAGATCCTGGAAGTCAGGGAACTTGTTCCGCCTGTCAGAAAGAAACCACAACAACAGGGTAAACCACAACACGGGAAACAGCAAAACAAACAATTCATCAAGAAAAAAGGACAATACCGTCATTAATGGGCAGCTTTATTGTTCAGGGAGGTAAACCGCTCAAAGGGGAAATAATACCTCAGGGAGCAAAAAATGAAGCCTTGCAGGTGATTTGCGCAACCCTGCTTACTCCCGAAAAAGTTACAATCCAAAACATTCCGGATATTAATGATGTCAATAACCTTATTGAATTAATTGGTTGTCTGGGTGTAAAAATCTCAAGGGAATCAGAATCCTCAATCAGTTTTGAGGCTGTGAACGTAAGTCTTGCTTACCTTCAGAGTGCCGAATTCCGCAAACAGAGCGCCAGCCTCAGGGGCTCAATAATGATCGTCGGTCCGCTGCTTGCCCGGTTCGGAAAAGCATTTATACCGAAACCCGGAGGCGATAAAATAGGCCGGCGCCGTGTTGACACCCATTTTACAGGTTTTCAGAAGCTTGGCGCCGAGTTCGAATTCGACACTTCAGATCCCTTCTTTAAGGTTAATGCAACAGAACTGTCAGGTGCTTATATACATCTGGATGAGGCTTCAGTAACCGGGACGGCTAACATAATAATGGCGGCCGTTCTTGCAACCGGACGTACCACAATCTACAACGCAGCATGCGAGCCTTATATCCAGCAGCTCTGCAAAATGCTCGTTTCCATGGGTGCAAGAATTAACGGCATTGGCTCAAACCTTCTTTACATTGACGGAGTAAAGGAACTCGGGGGATGTATTCACAGGATCCTCCCTGATATGATTGAGATTGGATCATTTATGGGCCTCGCGGCAATGACGGGTTCTGAAATAACGATTAAGAATGTGTCTTATGAAAATCTGGGCATTATACCTGATTCATTCCACAGGCTGGGAATTAACTTTGAGCACATCAATGATGATATTTTTATTCCCGGCCAGGATCATTACGAGATCGAGACATTCATTGACGGCTCGATAATGACAATTGCGGATGCAATCTGGCCCGGACTGACGCCCGATTTACTGAGTGTTTTCCTTGTCATTGCAACACAGGCAAAAGGAGCTGTACTTATCCATCAGAAGATGTTCGAGAGCCGCTTGTTTTTCGTCGACAAGCTCATTGACATGGGGGCTCAGATCATTCTTTGCGACCCGCACAGGGCCACTGTAATTGGACTGGATAAGATGATCCGGCTTCGTGGAACCACAATGTCGTCCCCCGACATAAGGGCAGGGGTAGCGCTATTGATCGCCGCACTATCGGCTGATGGGCAAAGTGTGATCCATAATATTGAACAGATCGACAGGGGCTATCAGAATATTGATAAGAGGCTTAATGCTTTGGGAGCGGAAATAATGAGGGTATGAAGGCGTTAAGGCGTTACGGTGTTACGGCGTAAAGGCTTTCATTCTGTGTTTAACCCTCACCGTTGCGCCGTTGCGCCGTTGAGCCGTTACGCCGTTAAGCCGTTAGCCGTTGAGCCGTTACGCCGTTATCTTCCACCTGCCAAATTGTCAAGTTCCTGTTTATGGCAGAAATTTTGTAAATAATAATCTTCAAACTGTAATATTGTGAGTAATGGTAAAGAAAAGAGCTAATGAGAACGAAGACAGTAAAGAGAAAAACGGCAATGAAGCAATTGACAATAAAGATATTAAGCATCAGGAAACCGGAGAAAATGTAACCATACCAGGATTACCCTCGGAAGAAGAAGAGGCTGAGACTATTTTAAATGCGGAAGCCGGACAGGATTCTGAGGCTGACAAAGTTGTACCTGAAGAGAAGGTATTTGAAGCAAAACTGGCAGAGATGCAGGATAAATACCTTCGCCTTTCAGCGGAATTTGATAATTACAGAAAGAGAACCCTTAAGGAAAAAATGGATATCTCAAAATATGCAGGTGAAGATCTCCTTAAAAAGATACTTCCCTTCATGGATGATTTCGAGAGGGCTCTGAAACATATCGTGTCTTCGCCTGACTGCGATGCAGTAAAAGAGGGTATTGATCTCATCTACATGAAATTATCTGATTTTCTGAAACAGCAGGGATTAACCGAAATTAAGGCTCTGGGCACCGATTTCAGTGTTGACCTGCATGAGGCAGTTGCTAAAACGCCGGTAACTGACGAGGACATGAAGGGTAAAATAGTAGATGTTCTTTTGAAGGGATATTATCTTAAAGACAAGGTTATCAGGCATTCAAAAGTTGTTATAGGTGAGTAGTAAGTATAAGGTCATAATTCTTTTGGCAAAAAAGATCAAATAAGGCAGGATGGAGAAAAGGGATTATTATGAGGTTCTGGGTGTTTCACGGGGGGCTACGAAGGAAGAGATCAAAAAGGCTTACAGAAAGCAGGCTTTAAAATATCATCCCGACAAAAATCCGGGTGATAAAAAAGCAGAAGAGAATTTTAAGGAAGCCGCATCTGCGTACGAGGTCTTAAGCAATGATGAGAAGCGAGCCCGCTACGACCGCTATGGTCATGAAGGCGTCGGAAGTGCTGCCAATGGCTTCGGTGGTGCCGGAATGACTGTTGAGGATATATTTTCATCTTTTGGTGATATTTTCGGAGATGCTTTTGGTGGTTTCGGGGGGTTTGGAAGTTCAAGGCGGGGAAGCGGCAGAAGAGTGAATAAAGGAAGCAACCTCAGGGTTAAGGTCAAACTCAATCTCATGGAGATTGCATCCGGAACAGAAAAGAAGATCAAGGTAAATAAATATGTTACGTGTGACAATTGCGGCGGGACCGGTGCTGCAGATCAGAACAGCATGTCAACTTGTTCAACATGCCATGGTTCGGGGCATGTAACCCGTATCACAAACACCATGCTCGGCCAGATGCAGACAACCTCCGTCTGCCCTGCCTGCGGCGGCGAAGGCAAAACCATCACAAAAAAATGTGCGGTATGCTACGGTGAAGGTATCATCCAGAAAGAAGAAATCATCAAGATAAATATTCCTGCAGGAGTTGGAAAAGGAATGCAGATGACAGTCAGCGGCAAAGGAAATGCACCGCGGCGCGGTGGCGTTAACGGTGACCTTCTGGTCGTCATCGACGAGGAGGAACATCCTGATCTTATAAGAGAGGGTAACGACCTTATCTATAATCTTTTTATAAGTATCCCTGATGCTACACTGGGAACTCATGTCGAAATACCAACTGTCGACAACAACGTTAAAATAAAGATAGAACCCGGTACCCAGCCTGGTAAAATACTCCGCCTCAGGGGGAAAGGTCTTCCGGAAGTAAACGGCTATGGCCGCGGTGACCTCCTTGTCAATGTAAATGTCTGGATACCAAAGAATATTACCAGGGAAGAGATAAAGATCATTGAGAAATTCAGGGATTCTGATTCTTTTACCCCCAAGCCCGACAAAGACGATAAAGGATTCTTTGAAAGGATGCGGGGATACTTCCAGTAAGGATAACCGGGATAACGACTCTCCCCGCCCCAAAGCCGTCAACCTAAGAATCAGTTTTAGACTGAGAATTATTAAAATAGCCGAGATACAATTAAATAAGTTTGGGGTCGTTGAAAATGTCTTTTTTAACCGCAAAGCACGCTAAGAAGGCGCAAAGTGCGCCAAGCTAAAACGTTAATAATTAACTCTTTGCGATCTTTGCGTACTCCTTCGCGATCTTTGCGGTTAATGGATTTAGACTTTCTAAAGTTGATTCAATTCTCACCACCCCGGCCGGGAATTATACAGGGATTCACAATGTTTTATATATTTACATCTCATTTTAATTAACTAATAATTCTTTATGGCACTTTTTGAAGCAAAAAACATAACAAAACAGTTTGGAACCTTTAAGGCCCTCGATAATGTAAGCATCTCCGTACCTGAGCAGTGCATTTTTGGACTTCTCGGACCAAACGGTGCCGGTAAGACAACTCTTATCAGAATTATAAACCAGATCACAGGTCCTGATACCGGAGAACTTTTCCTGAATGGCAAAAAGCTGAAACCCGATGATGTACTCGCAATCGGTTACCTGCCAGAGGAACGCGGCCTTTATAAAAAGATGAAGGTTGGAGAACAGGCTTTGTATTTTGCTCAGCTTAAAGGACTCTCAAAAGCTGAAGCAATGAAAAGACTGAAGTACTGGTTCAAAAAACTTGATATTATCGACTGGTGGGGTAAGAAAGTTGAAGAGCTTTCAAAAGGCATGCAGCAAAAAGTTCAGTTCGTTACAACCATACTCCACGAACCGAAACTCCTGATCTTTGATGAGCCTTTTACAGGATTTGATCCTGTTAATACAAATACCATAAAAAACGAAATCCTTTTTTTAAGGGAAAGAGGTGCAACAATTATTTTCTCAACCCATAATATGGCTTCCGTTGAGGAACTCTGCGATAATATTACTCTTATCGATAAAGCAAAGACTATTCTCGAAGGTAGTGTCAATGAGATCCGCAGGAAATGGGCTGCCAACGAGTACGACCTCGTTTTTGCAGGAGATGTGACAATCGAGGGAAATGGCCAGTATAAAATCCTGAATAAGAAATCAGAAAACAATAAAAGTATAATCAGACTGAAAACTACAAGCGATATCACAACAAATGAGATCCTCAGAACTGCAGTAAATTCAGGTAGTGTTGTTTCATTCAATCCGTCTCTTCCCTCAATGAATGAGATATTTATCAGAGTGGTTGAAGCTAAAAATTAAATGATAAGGACAGACAATATAAATTTCTGAATATGAATAAGATATCTATAATAGTAAAAAGAGAATACATGACAAGGGTCAGGAAAAAGTCATTCATTATTATGACAATTCTGGCTCCGGTCCTTATGGCAGCCCTGATATTTGTGCCAACACTGGTAATGATGAACCAGGATCAGGACTTTAAAAAGATTGCGGTTATCGAGGAGGGATCTGATCTTTTTAAGGGTGTCATTAAAAACACTGAGAATCTGGAGTTCGATTACCTTGAGAATGCAAAGGTCAGCGACCTTAAAAACAGTTTTGAAAAGGCTGGTTATTATGGAATACTTTACATTTCGCCCGAGATTATAACCACACCCAACGCAATACAATTGATCTCGAAACAGCAACCTCCGATAGGCCTTCTGGATCATATCCGGAATTCACTTGAGAAGGAGATTGAGAGACAGAAGCTTATGACATATAACATCGATAATCTCGATGAGATAATGAAAAATGTCGAAACAAAAATCTCAATTCAGACTGTTAAAATTGATGATACGGGTCAGGTTAAGGAAACGAGTACAGGAATTTCAATGGCCCTCGCGTACATAAGCGGTTTCCTTATGTATATGCTTGTGTTCATGTTTGGTGCCCAGGTTATGAGAGGAGTGATTGAGGAAAAGACAAGCCGGGTGGTAGAGGTGATAGTTTCATCTGTAAAACCGGTCCAGCTTATGATGGGAAAGATAATTGGTATTGCCCTTGTCGGGCTGACCCAGTTCCTTATCTGGGTGTTCCTGACAATAGCAATTGCAGGTGTGATCAAATCAACAGTTCTGCAAAAAGCCAATGTGACTGAGACCACTCAGAATATTACAAAAAATATAATGACTCAAGACCAGCAGGCGGCAGTAACAGCTCAATCAACAGGAATGACTCCGCAAATGGCCGAGTTTTCAAAATACTTCGATAGTGCAATGAATCAACCCTGGGGTTTGATTATAATTTGTTTTATATTCTATTTTGTTACAGGCTATCTTCTTTATGCCTCAGTGTTCGCAGCTATCGGATCGGCGGTTGATAATGAAACAGAGACACAGCAATTTATGCTGCCGGTCACAATACCGATTATCCTGGCGCTGATGGTGGCAATGGGTACGATGCAGAACCCTGAGAGCTCTCTGTCGTTCTGGTGTTCCCTGATACCTTTTACTGCACCCATTGTGATGGTTGCCCGTCTGCCTTTTAACGTCCCCTACTGGCAAATTGCCGTTTCAATGCTACTTATGTTGGTCACATTCGCTGCATTTGTCTGGATGGCAGCAAAAATCTACCGGACCGGTATCCTGATGTATGGCAAGAAGACCTCCTGGAAAGAGATGTGGAAGTGGCTCAGGTACACAGGTTAACAGGAATTAAGGCTGTATCAAAAGTACCTCCTCCGTTTTTCACCCCTAAATCCCCTAAAGGGGACTTATTGATTAACAAATACTTATGGAACCCCCTTTAGGGGGCAGGGGGTAAAAAAAACTGGTAAAAGAATATAAAGCAATGTCCAAAATTTTAGTTATTGACGATGAAAGGGCGATCCGAAATACCCTGAAAGAGGTCCTTGAATATGAAAAGCATGAAGTAGATACTGCAGAGGATGGACCTTCGGGTCTGGAATTATTCAATGCAAATTCTTACGACATTGTCCTTTGCGATATTAAAATGGCAAAAATGGATGGAATCGAAGTGCTGCAGAAAATCTACGAAACCTCACCCGATATCCCGGTAGTCATGATCTCCGGCCACGGCAATATCGACACAGCTGTTGAGGCAATAAAAAAAGGAGCTTATGATTTTTTGGAAAAACCTCTTGACCTGAACAGATTGCTTATAACGATCCGCAATGCGACCGACAGATCGACCCTTATTACCCAGACCCAGGTTCTGAAAAACAAGGTGAGCAAGATGTATGAGATGGTTGGTGAATCGCCAGCCATTAAAAAGGTGAAGGAGATGATCGACAGAGTTGCTGCAACTGAAGCACGTGTTCTTATTACAGGAGCAAACGGTACAGGGAAGGAACTCGTTGCCCATCAGATCCACGAGAAAAGCAACAGGGCAAAAGCTCCCTTTGTTGAGGTGAATTGCGCTGCTATTCCTTCAGAACTTATTGAAAGTGAGCTTTTTGGCCATGAAAAGGGTTCCTTTACATCAGCAATTAAGCAGCGTATCGGAAAGTTTGAACAGGCAAACGGAGGTACTCTTTTCCTCGATGAAATTGGAGATATGAGCCTCTCTGCACAGGCAAAAGTGCTCAGGGCTCTGCAGGAAAATAAAATCTCGAGGGTTGGTTCCGATAAAGATATACATGTAAATGTCAGGGTCATCACGGCAACAAACAAAAATATCAAGGAAGAGATCGAGAACAGAAACTTCAGGGAAGACCTTTATCACAGGCTTAGTGTAATACTGATAAATGTTCCGACACTGAATGAACGCATTGAAGATATACCTATTCTTGCAGAATATTTTAATTCATTGATTTGCAGTGAATACGGGATGTGCAAGAAAAAAATAACCAGGGATGCCATTGATGAGCTCCAGAATATAAAATGGACAGGCAATATCCGTGAATTCAGAAATGTTCTTGAAAGACTTATTATCCTTTGCAGGGATGAAATAACCGGCGCCGATGTTCTTGCATATGCTCGTCCCGTCTCCGGTTCGAATATCTAACCTTAGTGGTTTTAGCCCCATCCCCCCTGAAGGGGGGTTTGAAAAGTAGATCTGTCATGCTGCGTATTGAAAAAGACACCCTCGGCCAGAAAGAGATCCCCTCGGATGCTCTGTACGGAATTCATGCCCTGAGGGCAAAAGAGAATTTCCCTGATAACACACCTTTCCCTCTCGAATGGTACAAAGCTGTCGGCATCACAAAACTGGCATGTTATAACACTTATCGTAAATTCCGGAACGCAGCCACGGAAAAATACGGAGAGACTCTTTCTTTCAGGATGATAGGTGATGATATCCTTGAAGCCATGATTGAAGCTGCCGGAGAAGTATCGGAAGGAAGATATTTCGAGCACTTCATTGTACCTGCAATTCAGGGCGGGGCCGGCACAAGCATTAATATGAATATAAATGAGATCATTGCAAATGCCGCTCTGCATAAAACAGGGAGAAAATACGGAAGCTACGATTATATTGATCCTACTGAACATGCAAATGTCTATCAGTCGACTAATGATGTAATTCCAACCGCCCTTACGGTTGCAGCAATGTGGATGCTGCAGGCTCTCGAAAGCTGCATCAACAGCCTGCGTTTAAAGATTGAAAGGCTTGAGAGGGAATCAGATGATAAACTGCGTCCCGGATTCACGCAGATGCAGGAAGCTGTGCCTTCTTCCTTCAGTCTTCTTTTCAGCACTTATAATGATGCGCTATCGCGCGACTGGTGGAGGGTATCAAAATGTATCGAAAGGCTCAAGCCAATAAATCTTGGCGGAGGAGCAATCGGAACAGGCCTTGCAATACCACGGTTCTTTATCATGCAGGTTGTTCCGGAACTTCGCGATCTTACACGGCTTCCCGTTTCTCATAGTGAAAATCTTTCAGATGCCACTTCCAATCTCGATAAATGGGTGGAAGTTCATGCTACCCTTAAAGCTCTTGCAGTAAACCTCGAGAAAATGGTTTCGGATCTGCGGCTTCTTGCCTCTGATTTAGTTGGTGACAAAAGCATTACAATTCCTGAAAAACAGGTGGGAAGCTCAATAATGCCAGGAAAAATAAATCCCGTCATACCCGAATTTGTGATCTCTGCTTCTCACAAAGTATATTCCAACGATACTCTTGTAGCTTCTCTTTGCGGACAGGGTTGCCTGGAACTCAATCCTTACCTTCCTGTTATCGGGTATTCAGTTCTTGAAAGTATCAAACTCCTGATTTCTTCATGCAAAACAACTGAAGAAAACCTTATCGACGGGATGACGATAAATGAAAGTTCAGGGTATTACTCACTGATGCACAGTCCTTCGGTTACAACTGCCCTTACTCCGCACACAGGCTATCATAAGGCAGCTGAACTGGCAAAACTCATGAAGGAGAAAAATTATGATATCTTTGAAGCAAACCGGATACTTAATATCATCGGTGAAGCCCGGTTAAAAGAAATCCTCCAGCCCGGTAACCTTCTGAAATTAGGTTTCTCCCTCGAAGATCTTAAATAAGGTTTCTCCAAAATTTGCTTAGAAACCCGGCTCTGAAAGAGCTATATTTGAATAACCTCCGGTGCAACCGGAGGTATACGTATATTACACACATCAGCTCTGAAGGAGCTGAATCTGAAATCTAAGGAAAGTACTTATCGTTAGTTTTAATCCCTACATCATTTTCAAACTCCTGTACCCCCTCTTTAAAAGTCGATTTCTTATGATGTTCCGGCTGTGAAACAAACCTAAGTTGCAAAAGCTGATTAACAAATAATCAACTTTATTAAGCCCCTTCAGGCATACGCGTCAACTTAAGGATCAGATTTATACTTATAATTATCTAATTAGCAGAAATTCAATTAAATAAGTTTCCCCTCCACCACATGCTTCCCCTTCCCCTGCAGGCTGGCCCCTTCGCTAAAATTGCCCACCGGGCAATTTTTTTACGCTCGGTCCCCTTTTGAAGCTAATCTTTCATAACATCTTGTTTAATTGATAAAGGGATCCTTCGCTTCGCTCAGGATGACAGGTCATTAGCGAATATATTGGAAGAGGGGGGAGAAGCAGTGAGCCGCCATTTAGCTAATCAATAAACTATGAAGAATGCCGGATGGCGGCTCGCTGCTTTTCCCCCCTAAACCAGACTCAACTCCGCTTGTCATCCTGAGTTTTTATCCAAAGTTTTGTACTTCTGGTATTATGACAACCAGAATCAATTAATTTTGTACGGGTTACACAAGCATGACCTTCGCTTGAATAGTGCATTTTGCCTGCTCCTGAGTATGGTTCCGGAAGATAAAGTCTTCAGGTATGGTACTTCCTAAAAGGAATGTCCGATTAGTAGCATTGCAATTTCCAAAGACCTTCCGGGTGTAATCTTTTGTATAATTTAATGTATTACAAGTATGGAAAAAATTAGAAAAGATTGTGCTGGAATAGACATTGGATCCAAGAAGGTATTTGTTGCAATCGAAGGACAGGAGGTAAAAAGTTTTTACACCTTTACTGAAGACTTTGAAAAACTACGTGATTATCTTTTTGAGAACGATATTAAGACTGCAGCAATGGAAGCCACTGGAGTCTATTGGGGTATTTTGTATGAAATGCTGGAAGAGGCCGGAATAGACGTTTGGCTTGTTGATGGTCGTCAAACAAAACAAGTACCTGGCCGAAAAACTGATGTTAAAGACTGTCAATGGATACAGCAGTTACATAGCTATGGACTATTAAACAGGTGTTTTGTTGCAGAAAGCGATATAAAGGAACTCAGGTCATATCAGCGGCTGAGAGAAGACCATATCCGGTCGGCATCAATGCATATTAACCATATGCAAAAAGCCCTCACTGAAATGAATATCAGGCTTACGGAAGTATTGGATCAGATCCATGGAGTGAGTGGGCTGGCTATGATAGAAGCTATCCTGAAAGGCGAAAGAGATAAGGAAAAACTATTAAAACTCTGCCACACAAAAATTATTAAAAACAAGAAAGATGAGGTATTAAAAGCTCTAAATGGCAGGTATACAAAACAAGGATTATTTGCACTAAGGCAAGCCTTTGAATCATATTGCTTTTATCAGAATCAGATCGAGCAGTGTGACCAGATGATCGATGAGGTTCTTCAAAAGATCAGTAGAGGTAAACCAGATCAAAAAACAGATGTTCGCAGAAAACCAATACGTCATAATAAACCTGATATTGATAATCTTGGCTCAATGATGCTGAAAATCTTTAACGGAAGGGATGCCACCACAGTCTCGGGTATAACAGATTACAGCTGGATGCAACTACTCTCAGAAACAGGTGGTGATTTATCCAGATGGCCAACAGAAAAACATTATACCAGCTGGTTGGGTCTTGCACCGGGTCAGCATAACTCGGGCAGAACTAATAGAAACAGAAGAAAATCAGGACGCCCCAAGGCAGGCCAAATCTTCAGACAGATAGCTCAAAGTCTGTTAACAAGCAAACGTATAGCACTTGGAGCATTTGGACGCAGACTCAGCGTTAGAAAAGGGTCACCAGTTGCGATAAAATCAATTGCTCGCAAACTTGCAGTACTTTACTGGAGAGTAATGGTAAAAGGGATGGCCTTCGTAGAAGAAGGAACTAAAAAGTATGAGGAACAACTCCTGATACAAAAACAGCGATCCCTTAACAGACTAGCAAAAGAACTAAATGTACAAGTTGTTTATAATGTATGAGTTACAAATGTTGTCATTAGTAGCGAAGCGAAGGATCCCCTTCATGCGAGCAGGAATTCTTCTTCATTATTGAAGGATACCCCACCTTCCCATCCCTACAAAGATCTTCCCATTCCCTGTTAAACTCTTCGATAAGACTTACCTTCTTTATCCTGAGCATTCCTTTTATTTGCTTTTCTCGTGCAATTGCTGATTCAACCTGATCGAATATTTCAAAATAAACCAGTCTGTTAACATTGTATCTCATAGTAAAGCCTTTTATAAGCTTGCTCTTATGCTCATTGCATCGTCCCTCAAGATCGTTGGTGACACCTGTATAAAGAACCTTATTGGCCCTGTTGGTCAAAATATATACAAAGTATTGATGAATTCTCATATAATCTCCCTTTAGCAATTTTAGCGAAGGGGCCAGCTTGCAGGGGGAGGAAAGTGGTGGAGGAGAAATGTAAATAATTGCATATCAGCTGTATACAACTTAATTCATATCCTATTCTACTCCTTAAGTTGACGCGTATGCCCTTCAGGGTTTTAGGATCAATGTGTGGCACAAACCTCCGGCTTGCGCCGGAGGTTATTCAAATTATGCCACTTTAGTGGCATTTTTTTTAAGTCCCTTCAGGACTTTATATAATTTTATTTTCAACTGGGGCAGGTGGGGAATTATTTCAGGGTGGCACCTAATGTTTTTTCCACTAAAAGTGATGCTGAAGGGACAACAGTAATATCCGAGGATCTACCATCCGGGGAATTAGGATCCTGATCAGACTAAAGTGTAATTGAACATAGTACCGAAATGACAAGCTATCCGGGTCTGTAATTACATATTTAATTAATGTGCCTGTATATCAATTGATCACAGAAGTATTCAAAAAAGAAATACGTATTAAAAGCAGTATTTAATTAAAATAAAAGCAGTATTAAAAGCAGTATTTCTTTTAAATAAAAGCAGTATTAAAAGCAGTATTTCTTTTGAAGACCTTTCGACCTCTCCCCATCAATCCCCCTCTCCCAGGAGAGAGAGTGAAGCCCCTAGGCCGTCAACTTAAGAATCAGTTTTAGACTGAGAATTATATTTAGCAAAAATACAATTAAATAAGCTTGGGGTTGTTGAAAAAGCCTTTTTAACCGCAAAGCACGCTAAGAAGGCGCAAAGAACGCAAAGCTAAAACACATAAATTCAACTCTTTGCGACCTTTGCGTAAAATCTTTGCGACCTTTGCGGTTAATGGATTTGGAATTTTTCAACACCCCAAAGCTCTTTTTGGACGGAAATTTTTTGTTGGAATTATTACTAATTTTGCACATAATTTTTATCTGATGACCAAAGGCAGGGATTCTAAACCTCATATCGGCATCTACGGCCGGAGGAATAACGGCAAAAGCAGTCTTATCAACTCCCTTGCCGGACAGGATATTGCCATCGTATCGGAACAGGCCGGCACAACAACTGACCCGGTGAAAAAGTCATTCGAGATAACCGGTTTCGGGCCTGTAATTCTTGTCGACACCGCCGGTATTGACGATTCCGGGGAGCTCGGACATAAAAGAGTCGAACGGACGCTCCGGACGCTTGAGATAATCGATCTTGCCCTGCTGGTAATTACTGAAAATTCATGGGGAAAATTTGAAGATGATCTTGTTAAGAATTTTAAATCGCATGACGTTCCCTTCATCATAATTCACAGTAAATCGGACCTCGTCGAACCCACAGCAGAGTTCAGAGATAAGGTAAGAAGCGATTCCGGAAATGACCTTATTGAGTTTTCAGCCCTTGATAAACGCAATTACGAAAACCTTATTAACCTGATCAGGGAAACCATCCCCGGGAGCTCTTATAATGTGCCTGCTCTTCTTGGAGATCTTATAACACACGGAGACATTGTCATTCTGATAACGCCTATTGATGTCGAAGCTCCTGCAGGCCGCCTTATCCTGCCCCAGGTACAGGCAATACGGGACATTCTCGATAACGATGCTGTTGCCATCGTTTTGAAGGAGCGCGAAGTTGATGCTTTCCTTAAAAAGACAAAAATCAGGCCAGCCCTGGCTATTACCGACTCACAGGTATTCGTCAAAGCCGATGCTTCAATACCACCCGATATCCCGCTCACGAGTTTCAGCATAATGCTTGCAAGGTTTAAGGGAGATTTTGACAACTATCTTAAAGGCACACCAAAAATATCGCAGCTTCGTGACGGTGACAGAGTACTGCTCCTTGAGTCATGCTCGCACCATGTAGCTTGCGACGATATCGGCCGAACAAAGATCCCGCGATGGATCAGCAACTTTACAGGCAGGAAAATTGAATACGACATGGTCGCCGGCCTTGATCTCCTTCCACGCCCTGTCACGGATTATGCTCTTGTTATCCAATGCGGCGGATGCATGATAACCAGAAGACAGCTTCATAACAGACTGCTCCCTGCAATTAAGGCCGGCATCCCCGTAACCAACTATGGAATGGCAATTGCATATGTTCAGGGAATTTATAAAAGGGCCATAGCACCTTTCGTACGTGAATCAGAAAATGCTGAAGCTTATCTCTAGAACGTTTTTTCACCCCTATCCCGATAGCTATCGGGACCCCTAAAGGGGACTTGTTGATTAACAAAAACTTATGGAACCCCCTTTAGGGGATTTAGGGGCTAAAACCGGAAATAAATAAATGGCATTACTTCATCTGCCCTCATCTGGAAAAGCATAACCGCAATCACCATAATTATCGCAAACTGTGCAGGCAAGGGGATCTTAATGAAAACACCCCGGTATGATTCCTTGAATTTTTCGGGCAGGAAATGAATAAGATAACCCACCGCCATAAGCAGAAATACACTTCCATAGGCAGTAAATACATTACTATTTGCTGCCGGTAAAAAGTTCTTAAATATCTGCCTGAGCATCATAATAACATTGTCCATATCGGGCGCCCTGAAAAAAATCCAGCAAAAACTGACGAACTGGAAAGTCACAAATACTGATAATGCCCGAATAACAGAACTTTTACGTGTATGATCACCAAAGATATAATTCCATATTTTATTAATAACAAGGCCCGCACCATGCAGACCTCCCCATATTATAAACCTGAGATTCGCTCCATGCCATAATCCACCCAGTAACATGGTGATCATGAGATTTATGATAGTACGGAATTTCCCCTTCCTGTTACCTCCAAGTGGAATATACAGGTAATCCTTAAGCCATCGTGAAAGCGAAATGTGCCATCTTTTCCAGAAATCAGCGACACCCGATGCCTTATAAGGCGAATTGAAATTCAACGGCAGCCTGAAGCCAAGTATCAGTGCCAGTCCGATCGCAATATCGGTATATCCTGAAAAATCACAATAGATTTGAAGTCCATAGCCATATACAGCCATCAGGTTTTCAAATCCCGAAAAGGAAGTCGGGAGGTCAAACACCCTGTCAATAAAATTGACGGCAATAAAATCGGAAATTATGATCTTCTTTATCAGTCCCTTGGATATGAGGAAAAGAGAATGACTGAATTCCCTCCTGTTAAGACTGAACCTGGTGTAAAGCTGGGGGATAAATTCAGATGCCCTTACAATAGGACCTGCAACCAGCTGCGGAAAAAATGAGACATAAAATCCAAAATCAATAATATTCCGGACAGGCTCAAGCTTTCTGCGGTAAACATCGATCGTGTAGCTAAGCGACTGAAATGTAAAAAATGATATCCCGACAGGCAGGATTATACTACTGACATTGAAGTGCGAGCCCAGAAAATTGTTTGAAAAGGACATAAGAAAGTCCGAGGCAACATATTCAGTGCCTAAAACATGATTCAACGTCTCAATAAAAAATCCTGTGTACTTGAAATATGCAAGTATGCCTATATTAGATACAATGCTTAAAAGAATGAACGTCTTACGCAGAAACCTCGTTTTTGAATTATGGATCAAAAGACCACATGTAAAATCAATGAGAGTTACAATTATCAGTAAAATAAGGAATAACCCTCCGGTTTTGAAATAAAAGAAAAGGCTTACCAGGAAAAGATATAAATTCCTTAAAAACAATCGTTTATAAAGCAAACTGAATCCTGCCAGAACAAAGAGAAAGAATATCCAGAAAGCAGGCGTGGAGAATATAAAGGGTCTGTCCGGATCGTACCTGAAAACCATTGATACCAATGTCCTGAAGAAGGTATTGCTCTCTGCGGCATTCAGCCGGCCAACCGGATTATCATTTGAAACGGCGGAAATGGTGTCCTGATGGGGAATAACTTCAGCTCCGGCCGAAGGCATCTTTCCCGTTTGTAAAAAGAGTCGTGATACCATCATCTTTGCAAGGGTATCAGCACCCTGATCCGTGAAATGAACATAGTCTTTTTTGGCAAGCGGCGGATCCATTCCAAACCATTTTATTATTGATGACTGCCCTCCCATCGCCTCACGGGCATCCCAAAACAGAGCTCCCGCCTCTGTCGAAGCTTTCTTTTGAGCATCAATTATTGCCTGAATATTAGGATAGGATTTTATGACGTCCCCATCGGCAAATGCCATATCTGTAAGGCCAACAACAAGGAAACGTGTACCGGGTGAGATCTCCTTCAAAAATGACAGTTGCCTGTAAAGCCCCTTCTCATAATATGAATAGTTATCCCTTACATTCCTGACTATGTTCAAACCATAATGCAATACAACAAGATCGGGATGAAAAAGCCTGTAGGCTTTCCTCAGGTTTTCAGGGTCAACCATAGTAAATTCGAGTCCGGCGCTGCCCCGCTGCGGAATGTTATCGACGACAACTCCGGTACTGCTTTCAATACTTACACCAAAAATATCAGGACTGACCTTGCCGGAGAAATCTATGAGTATGTTTTCCGCATCGTACAAAGGACACACAAACTCTTTAAGGTCATTGCTTATCTTAAGTGTATCGGTTAACAATGGGAAATTTCCGGCTTTTATCGTAATCCTGACGAAGTCCAGATTATTCCTGTAAAGGATCCTTAAAAGATCATACCTCGATGTTGTGCTATCGGCCAGTTTGGATGGCACTATTCTGATCCATGCTTTTTCAGTCGTCTGTGATATCTCATTTTCAGGCATATACCTGCAAAATGCCATAAATGGACCAAGGTCATTGTGAGTTATCTCCCCATTCCTGAATGACAAATAATTGAACCTTTTCCAGTTTGAGGATGCCCTGACATACACTGATCGGGTATATGTTACAGGCATTACCGGAAGAAACAGTCCGGGTCCCGTTCCTCCATGACCTTCTCTGAGGCTCGAACGCAGAAATGAAGTAAGCCTGTCCCCCTCAATTTGCGAATCACCGTAATACATGATCCGTACCTGTCCTTTTGAATACCTAAGGGAATCAAGAAATCCGCGAAGAGTATCATCAGGTTTGTCAGCGCCACGAATCCCCTCCTGGCCAGGTATACCAATGCTGTCAGTTAAGGATGACAATAACGTATCACCCGGGGGTTTATGAACGGTATTCCCTGCGGTAGTCCGGAGTGTAGAAGGAGAAGCCGGTAAAGGAGGTTCATTACCATGCGGTTCATCCCTGAACAGGATGTTAATGAGTTCAGCCGGAATAAGTGATTCTGCCTTAGGTAAATTGATCTCCCAGGGTAATAAATAAGAGAAGCCTGCAAAACAGATCAGAAAGAGAAGCAATAATAAAAATGATCTGAAAGGACGCATTCTTAGCAGGGATCAGCTCTTCTTCTTTATTTTTAGTTTTTGTCCGACCTGAATCTTACCGGGATCGGAAATATTATTCAATGAGAGGACATCAGTAGTGCTGACATTTCCGAACATTTTAACGATATCCCATATTGTGTCGCCGTAACGCACTGTATAAGTTACAAAATCACCCTCGGGTCCCGATTGAATGGTTGTTGTTGTTGCAACGGGATTTGAAGGCACAGCCTTCCCGCTCATCTGCTGCTTTTCTGCAAAGGACATCTCATTGATTTTAGAAAAGTAATCCGACCTTGACGGGTCGACGTATATGGCAAGTTTTTGTCCGGCACGTATTGAATTACGGTAAATATTGTTCCAGTACCTGAGGTCAGAAAGCCCTACCCTGAACCATTCGGATATAAATCCAAGATTATCCCCTTGCTTTACAGTATAAATTAGTTTCGTCTTTCCTTTCACATCGACCGGAAGATTAGTAGATCGCGAAGGATCGGCTGTGCGGTTTATCCTTGAAAGATAAACATCAGGTTTATAATTTCTTATAGTATCGTTAAGGTCGATAAAATCACCCAGATGACTCAGAGGAAGTGTAAGGGACATTGGTTTTGACGAACCGGGAATGAGTCCCGTTCTGTACTGCGGATTAAGAGCCCTGAGTTCGCCAAGGGGAATTCCCATTACCTCGGAAATCTGATTAAGATGGATATCCTTGTTTACCACAATGGTATCGGTAGAAACCGGTATGTTGAGGGGCAGTGGTTTAATTTTATGTTCTGCAAAATAATTAACTGCATAAGTTGCTGCAACATACTGCGGTATATATCCCCTTGTTTCCCTTGGAAGCCTGTAATAAATATCCCAGTAGTCCTTTTTGTTACCAGACCTCCTGATAGCTTTATTGACATTGCCGGGTCCGCAATTATATGCTGCAATGACGAGTATCCAGTCATTATAAATGTTATAGAGATCTTTGATATATTTAGCAGCGGCATGTGTTGCTTTGACCGGATCCCTCCTTTCATCGACCAGTGAATTAATAGTTAGCCCGTATAACCGGCCCGTGCTGTACATAAATTGCCATAATCCCGTTGCTCCAACGCGTGATACTGCATTAGCATTGAGCGCTGATTCAATTACCGACATGTATTTCAGTTCAACAGGTAAACCATATGAATCGAAAATATCTTCGATCATTGGAAAATAGTAAGTCATCAATCCGAGCACCGCGCTGAACTTGTCTCTTTGTTTTATTGTATAAACATGAATATGATTCCTGATAATGCTGTTATACGGCAGCTTGATAATGGAATTTACTTTGCTTAGCCTTTCCAGATAGAGTGAATCGGGATATTCCTGTCCCATCGAATCATTCTCAAATTTATACGGCAGGTCCTTTAACGCCATTTTTACGTACCAACTGTTCACAAGGCTGTCAAGATCCCTTGTTATCTTTTCGGAATATGTTTCCGATTTAAGGATTATAGTATCATTAACTGCCGAGGCGTTTAAAGCTATCGCTGTAAAAAGAGAGGCGATCAGGGTTATCTTTAATTTCATTTATACAAATTTCATTTAGAACGTAAAAGTCAGACAAATATTTAGTCCCACTCCAATTCCGCCGGGGACAGGCAAATTCGCAGGTGAAACCTGAAGGTCAAGATCATTGCTGATATCATAGTTAAAAAGGCTCGCATCAACATTAGCGTCGAGCACTGACAGAAGATACCAGGCAGCAATACCGATGTAGGAAAGATCGCGGTAATTTTTGTAATAATCAACAGACTTAAGTAAATTGGTCTTTACCCACGATTCATTTGACGGAACATACGACCCGGGATAGAGCACAGGATCATATTCTTTAGGGTCAGCCCATTTGATCAGTGCAATATAGCTCTGGGTCGCGGGTATCTTATCTGTAAAATCCTGGTAAGCTTTCATCATGGTGTTATAGTTTGAACTATTGAAGCCTATCGAGTAAACAAGAGCTCCAAATCCGGCATATACCAGTGGGATCTTCCATATCTTCCTGTTATAGATCTGACCGAGGCCCGGGAATGCAACTGCAAGCATGGTTGCTTTAAGGGGTTCGGCTTTAAAACTAACTTTTTTTGGTCTTATAACGGCAATAGTGTCCTGTGCTGTTATGTCATACGGCAGACAAAACATCACAAGAATGAGAATGAGTATGATTTTGCCAACTGTTCTCAAGCCAAATGGTACCGGAGTTTAACTTACAATAAAGTAATCCGGTTCGACAAATATAATTATTTTCAGGAGTTGAGGCGGTCGAAGACCCCTAAAATGCGCTCCATCTCTTCAGGATTATCAAAGGGTATAACAATTTTCCCCTTTCCCGTTTCATTAATCCTGAAATTGACTTTAGTTGCGAAAATCCTGTCAAGGTGTTCAGAAAGCTGTTTGAAGTCTTCATTAAGCTTTTTCTTTCTCTCGTTTTTTGAAGGGTCTTTTATCTTTCCCGATTGCATTAACCTGACCAGATCCTCAGCCTGCCGTACCGAAAGCTCATTTTCAACGATCTTGTAGTAGACCTCCATCTGGGCTTTAGGATTTTCAATATTGACAAGGGTACGGGCGTGCCCCATCATCAGGTGTTTATTTTTAATGCCGAGTTGAATTTCAGCCGGCAGCCGCAATAGACGAAGGTAATTCGAAATTGTGGAACGTTGTTTTCCAACCCTGTCGCTTAATTGTTCCTGGGTAAGCCTGCATTCCTCGATCAGTCTCTGAAAACTTATCGCGACTTCGACTGCATCAAGATCCTCACGCTGAATATTTTCGACAAGGGCTAATTCCAGCATGGCCTGGTCGTCAGCCGTTCTGATGTAGGCAGGGACATGCGTAAGCCCTGCCAGACGTGCCGCCCTGAGGCGTCTTTCACCGGCTATAAGCTGGAACCTTCCGTCAGCTGTTTCCCTGACAGTGAGCGGCTGTACTATACCCAGTTTTCTTATTGAGGCTGCAAGTTCTTCAAGCGCCTGCTCATCGAAATGAGTTCTGGGTTGAAATGGATTTTGGTCGATGGAATCAACTGAAATATTAAGATTTGCTTCCACTATTTTTTCAAGAACCTCTTTTTCGACTCCGTCAATTAAAGCGCCGAGTCCCCTTCCTAAAGCATTTTTCTTTATCATATTAAATCCTGATTACAGTAAAAGAGCAGATCTCTTTAAAAATTTTCCACCTTTATTTCCTGCTTTTCAATAAGCTCTTTTGCCAGATTAAGGTAGTTCACGGTGCCTCTTGAATCGACATCATAAAGTATTGCAGGCTGTCCGAAGCTTGGCGCTTCAGAAAGCTTGACATTCCTCTGGATAATGGTTTTAAAAACCATTTGCTGAAAGTGCTTGTTTACTTCCTCTGCAACCTGATTCGACAAGCGGAGCCTTGAATCGTACATGGTGAGAAGGAATCCTTCAATTTCAAGGTCGGGATTAAGGTTATTCTGGATTATTTTAATTGTGTTGAGGAGTTTCCCAAGTCCTTCCAGGGCAAAGTATTCGCACTGGACAGGAATAATGACCGAATTTGCAGCTGTTAATGCATTAACAGTCAGCAGCCCCAGCGAGGGAGAACAATCAATGAGGATGTAGTCGAAGCGGTCTGCAATTTTTACAAGAAGCTTCTTCATTATCTTTTCTCTCTCAGGTCTGTCGAGCATTTCAATCTCAGCGCCTACCAGGTCGATATTCGACGGCATTAATGTAAGATTCTCAACGCCGCAGGTGTGTAATGCCTCAGCAGGATCCTTACCGTCAATCAGACAATCGTACACTGTACATTTTATCTGCCGTGAGTCAACTCCGATACCCGATGTGGCATTGGCCTGCGGATCTGCATCCACGATCAGCACCTTTTTTTCAAGTGCAGCCAGACTGGCCGCAAGGTTTATCGCCGTAGTTGTCTTCCCTACACCACCCTTCTGATTTGCAATCGCTATTATCCTTCCCATTTGCTTTCCTTTTGATTTATCAGGTTTATAATTCGAGCTTCAAATTTACGATTTAGGAACTTTAGCCTCAGTGGCAAAATTATGTAATTGTAAACATTTCATTTGCGGTTTTCAACACGTTATTAACATGCCTTTAAGCTTAATTAATGCCTATATTTTTGACATTGTGACCCTTAGCGCCTCCGCACCTGCTTTTAAGCTCACGAACTCTGTGTCTTCCCCGCCTGCCGGTAGGAAGATCAACGGATCTCGAGATTGAATCAAAATAGCCGTCAACGTAAGAATCAGTTTTAAACTGAGAATTATATTTAGCACAAATAAATAAGTTTGAGGTGTTTAAAAAGTCTAAATCCATTAACCGCAAAGATCGCGAAGGTTTACTTCTTTGCGTGCTTTGCGGTTAAGAAAGACTTTTTCAACAATCCCAAATGTAAATTATTGCAACTCAGTTGCATACAGTTTGATTCATAAGGTATCCTATTCCTTAAGTTGACGGCTATGCCCTAAAGGGGGTTCCATAAGTTTTTGTTAATCAATAAGTCGCCTTTAGGCCTGCATGCCGGTAGGCAGGGGGTTTAGAAGCGAAAAACGAACGAGGTACTTTTGAGACAGCCTCCAATTGTGTAAGTTCTAATCCGAATCAGGACTATGGATCAAAATATAAATCAGTATAATATGTATTCTATACATTTATTTTCATCTTTGCCTGACATATAAGCAGTTTGATGGAAAATAACGCCAAAAACCAGGAATGGTTTGCCATTGTCAACCCAAATGCCGGCAACGGGAAAGGTAAGAAAGACTGGAACAGGATCTCTGACCTGTTCGTCAGGAATAATATTGATTTAAGCATAAAGTTCACGGAGAAAAAAGGCCAGGGAATAGAATTCGCGAGAAAAGCTGTTACACTTGGTTACAGGAATATTATTTCTGTCGGAGGTGACGGGACATTAAATGAGGTTATCAACGGCGTCTTCATCCAGAGAGTATGTTCTCCCGGTGAGGTCACGGTAAGCATGATTCCGGTAGGAACTGGCAATGACTGGGGCAGAATGTTCGGAATACCACTTGTTTATGAAGGCGCTGTACAGGTTATCAGGCAGGGGAAAAAGATGCTTCACGACATAGGGGTAGTAACGTTTTTCAATGGTGAACAACAGGAAAAACGTTACTTTATAAATATTGCCGGGCTGGGATTTGAATCATTGGTTGTAAAGAAAACAAATAAGCAAAAGGATAAAGGAAAAAGCAGCAGGGCAATCTATTTATATAACCTTTTGTCAAGCCTTATTTCGTACAGGATCAAACCTGTGGATATAACTATTGACGGTAAAATGAATTCTTCCAGGATATTTTCGATCAATGTCGGGAACGGAAGATTCTGCGGGGGAGGAATGAGGCAGACACCAGATGCCCTTCCGGATGACGGTCTTCTTGACATAACAGTGATTAAGGAGATGGGAAGAATTGAAGTTATCAGGAGCCTGAAGCTTCTCTATGACGGAACAATCCTGAGCCATCCCAGGGTAGACGGATACCGCAGCACCAATTTAAAAGTAACTTCAGATTCCCTGGTATACCTTGAAGCTGATGGCGAATCGCTTGGCCACACACCGGTCGAGTTCAGCATAATTCCTTCAGCCATCAACATTATTTATGGGACAAAGCTTATTCAGTGACTCTGATTTCGTAAAGCTTAGGCCACCTTTTCCCGGTTACAAAGATCCTTTTATCCTGAGGATCATACGCAATTCCGTTAAGTACATCGGCATTTACCTCTCTCCTCCTGGCTTCAGGGAATATTGCAGACAGGTCGATATATGAGTTTACCTTACCGCTTGCGGGATCAATTCTGGCTATCTGGTCAGTCTGCCAGATATTTGCCCAGATCTCACCGTCAATATACTCAAGTTCATTAAGCTGATCGACCTTTTTCTCATTATCATAAACCTCTATTCTCGAAACAACCGTAAACAACTCGGGTTCAAAAAAATAAATTATGTTGGTGCCGTCGCTCATTGCAATCCTGTCGCCGATCGTTGTCAAACCCCATCCCTCGGTGGAATAAAAGATCTTGTTAATTACATTAAAAGTAGCCTTGTCATATACAAAGCCTACCTTGTTTCTCCAGGTTACCTCATATATCCGGTCTTTGTAAAGTGTTATCCCTTCCCCAAACAGGGACGGCTCAAGATTATGCTGACGAAGCACCTTGCCGGTTTCAAGCTCGACTTCTCTAAGGCTCGAGCCTGCTTCCTGTCCGGTTCCCTCGAATAAAACGCCTTTATCATAAAACAGACCCTGGGTAAAGGCTTCACTATCATGCGGGTACGTATGGATCAGCTTATAAGTGTACTTCTTTGGTTTTGAATCAGAATATATTATCACGAAGCGGGTTATTGTCTGAACTTTACCTTTGGTGTAAGCCACGGCTTTTACGGATTTCCTTCCTGTCGTACCTGTCATACCGGGAGGGATAGAATACTCCCATGGCGCTGATTTCATGGTTATTACCTGGTTGCCATCAAAATAAACCCTCACAGAGTCAAATAGATTGTCCGTCATGTCGGGAGCTACCGAAACTTTTATGATATCCTTAATTTTGAATTCTGCGTTTTCATCAGGAGATATCATTTTAATTATTCCTGACGAAATATTTTCAACTGCAGAAGCGGAAGGTTTTTTTGCCTGAATGTTATTTTTACCCGGACGTCCTGAACAGGAGATTGTCCAGACGATAAGAAGTACGAAGATTGTTAAAAGGAGATACCTGCCGTAATTAGTTTTCATCCTGTTTTTCTTTCTTGCCAAATAATCGCATTATACTGTTCTTCCTGGCTGCGGCTATTTGCTTCTCCATTTCTTTCTGATGAAGGTCGAAAGGAACAAGAGTCTGCCAGATCTCACTCCAGCCCGGAAATCCTCCGATATTCTTGTCGTCGATATAAATATCGGCGTCAATCTTCCGGCTGACGGTTTCATCGAATATCTCTTCGGGATAGTTCTTGTTTACTGCATAGAACTCAATACCGTTCTTTCTGCAGAACTCAACAGCTTCATCAAGTTGTTCGCCACTCCGGAAAGTCCACAGGATAAGCCTTGCACCAAGTTTTTCAAGTTCCTTCAGAGTCTGAAAGGCAAAAAGCTTCTCCTTTCCGATCCCGGGAAATTCATGTTCAACAATAGTGCCATCGAAATCCACAGCTATTCTGATGTTCCTTAAATTAACCGCCAAGACAGTAATATTTTATGCAAATCTAACAAAAAAGTATAAATGACAATCCCGCCAGTACAGGAGTTCTGCCGGCTTGTCATAACAAACAACGTATTAATTAATGAAAAAGTATTCCTGACCGGCCTCCGATTCGTCTCATCCATTAAATATTTTTGGTTAAATTTATGATACATTTGTTCACTTCAGCATAACCGGACCTTAACACATGAAAAACATTCCGAATTTTATCACCTGCATGAACCTTGGCGCAGGATTTATTGCAATTATATACACAGCCAATGGCGGGTTGGTCACTGCTTCATGGCTTATCCTTGCTGCCATGATATTCGACTTCCTCGATGGCTTTTCTGCACGTCTTCTCAATGCTTATTCCGATATAGGCAAGGAGCTCGACAGTCTTGCCGATATAGTCAGTTTTGGTGTAGCTCCTGCTTTTATAATTTATAAACTGATCAACGGATCAATGAATACATTACATCCCGATCTGTCAGGCATGCAGGATGTAATGGCATCAACTATCTGCTTCGTGGCTGTAATAATGCCCGTTTGTGCCGGCTTACGACTGGCAGTGTTTAATCTGGATGCAACACAAACGACTTCATTTAAAGGATTACCTACTCCCGCAAATGCGATTGCGGTGGTCGCAGTCGTGCTTGCCGCAAACTACTCGGATTCATCTGTTTTAGTTTCATTTACGGGATCACCGGTATTAATTGCCATTTATACCATAATACTTTCAGGTTTGATGGTGACCAGGATGCCACTGCTGTCGCTTAAAATCAAAAGTCTGATATTTAAAGGAAATGAAGGCAGGTATATCCTTATCGGACTGGTGGTGTTCTCATTCATTATTTTCGGTATTGCTGCCGCCCCTCTGATCATACCGTTTTACATAGTTGCCTCGTTATTGCAGAGGTTTTTTAAAACCTCTCCCCCCTGACCTAATTGGGTCGCCAACCTAACGGTAAAAAATTTAGGTAAGTGCATATAATAATGGGGCTTATTCAACAATTAATAAAATTGAATAGATTGCCTTTGCCCATAAGCTCAATGTCTTAATTATCAAGCAACTAACTTTCCCCTCCTTTTGAAGGAGGGGTCGCCTGACCAACGCAAGAATATTATTTAAATGAAACCAACTTGGTCAGGCGGGGGTGGTTGATTATTCTGTCAGGAGTACTAACCTTTTTCATTAAAGGCATTTATTATCTCATTCAACACATACTCAGGATCCTGAAATACAAACCTGTTTTCGAATCGGAGTACAGTGAAACCTAGCTCTTCAAGATATTTGTCCCTTATTGTGTCTTTCTCTATTTGGATATAATCGCCATGGGGATCTCCATCAAGTTCTATCACAAGTTTTTCTGAAGGGCAATAAAAATCCACTATATAATTATCTATACTATGCTGTCTTCTGAATTTTCTTCCTTTAAGATTTCTTGATTTCAATAAATTCCATAATACTGATTCAGCAGAAGTGGACTTATTCCTGAGATTAGATCTGACCGGTTTCAGTTCTTTTCTGTTTAAAAGGTGATTGTTATTCATGACAATAAACGTAAGAAAAAAAAGTAATCAACCACCCCGGCCCGGAATTAGCTAAGGTTCAAACAGGTGCTGATAGTCCGTGCCACCCCTCCTTCAAAAGCTAATCTCTATACACATCTTTTCAAGAGGCGACCTCGCCTGTGAGTTAGAGATTCCTGGCTGGCGGATGTAGGTTGTTTTAAAACCTACTTCTGTAAGAGGTCATTGTCTTGATAACTGTCTCTGAAAGAGACAAATTTGAATAACCCCCGGTGCAACCGGGGGTAGGCGCTATATTACCGACATCAGCTCTGAAGGAGCTGAACCTGAAATCCAAATTTATTAAGCCCCTTCAGGGCTTTTGGATCAATGTGTGGCGAAACCTCCGGCTTGCGCCGGAGGTTATTCAAATCATGCCACTTTTGTGGCATTTCCTTTAAGTCCCTTCAGGACTTTAAGTGATTTAGCGAGTGTGATAACCCTGACAATCTGGAGATTGTATTTTTTGATCAGGAATCCTTACGCCAGGCCCTATACTGTCTTTCGGACCTTGGATCTTGTAAGACATTTTCGAAAAAACCATTATATTGTTAGTCTTTCATGTAATTAAAATACAAAATAAACGATCACATATATCTGTGTACAAATTAATTATAGTAATAATTAAAATTACGTTAATAATAATCAATTAGATACATATTTGTGTATAAAGATTAGCTTCAAAAGGAGGGGAAATTTTAGTATAGTATAGCAGATTTCTGCTTACGAAAATAACCCTTAGGTTGACGGCTATACCTCTGGCCCCCTTTCTCCTTTATTCTTCATCCTTTGCCGGAAATTTCTTTTCATAATATGATAACCCGGCTTTAATAATGAACCACGCGACAATTATGAATGCCGGCCAGATTAAGTACTGAATCACCCCTGAAATATACATACTTTAGTCTTTTTACCTTTTTACTTTTATCTTTTGTATTCCCGTTGCGCCGTTAGCACCGTAGCCGTTACGCCGTTGCGCCGTTACGCCATTGCGCCCTTAATAAACATGTCCTTCCGCGCTCATCTCCTCCTCCGTTATCCTTGTAACATTTATGGATTTCCAGGCATACCATATATAAGCTATTATAAATGGCACCAGAAATGAGACATACATCATTGTTTTCAGGGTAAAGAGACTTGATGAAGCATTTTGAATAGTAAGCGAACTGTTCAAATCATAGGTTGAAGGATAAAAAGCTGTACCGTTAAAACCTGCAATAAGAAACAGTGAAAACACCGTCAGAACAGTGCCTGATCCTGTAAACCAGACGCCTTTCCGGCTTCTGCTGAAAACTGTTGCTACGATCCCCCACAAAACCAAGGCTACTCCCGCAAGGAAAACTATCAGCACTACAGGCATCTGCATAAGGTTATGCAAATATTTGAATTTTTCAATTATAACTTCACCTGTTCCCTGATCGTATGAAAATCCTGATGAAACCAGAAGCGTCACTGCAAAAAGGAGGAAAAAAACGAGGAACGATATGGAATTTATTACAAGTCTCCTTACCGCTTTTTCAATAATCTCCTCGTCGTCAATTGAGTTAATAATGTAGAGTAATGCGTTGGTCCGCGCCAGAAAGAGCACCGTAAGTCCAAGGGCAAGGTTCCTGCCGTTAAGCAATGCTTCAAGCCCATGCCACTTTGTAGCCCAATTTACCTGGTTCATTTCATTTAAGCTGAAAGCCGAACCCGTAAAGAAAGTAGCCACGGCTGTCCCGATCAGGAAAGGGCCAAGTGAACCATTAATGAACAGGAAGATATCAAAAGTTTTCTGACCGTAAACATTTGACGGTTTGGAACGGTACTCATATGCGACAGCCTGGATGATAAAGCTGAACAGTATAGCCATCCACACCCAGTATGCTCCGCCGAAACTGGCGGAATAAAAGAGAGGAAATGAAGCAAAGAATGCACCTCCGAATGTAACAAGGGTTGTAAAAGTAAACTCCCATTTTCGTCCCAGTGTATTGACTATCATTGTTTTCTGCAAGTTGTTCGCCGGAAGTGAAAAGATCATTGATTGTCCGCCCTGGACAAACATCAGGAAGACAAGCAGGCTGCCCAACAGGGAAATGATTATCCACCAGTAATGCTGCAGGAAAAGATGTGAGATAATTAATGTCATATTATTTCCTCCTAATGTTTTGGTCCAAGCTTAATCTGTTTGATCATAATCGAAACTTCAGCAATCAACAGAATTGTAAAAAGTACTGCAAACATGCAAAATGTAGTAATCACCGACCCTGTTCCTAACCTGGATACTGCCGAGGAGAGCGGCATAAGGTCCTGTATTATCCATGGCTGGCGCCCCATTTCGGCAAGCACCCAACCCGATTCACCGGCAACATATGGAAGCAAAATGGAACACAGGGCAACCCAGAGAAACCAGCGGTTCTTTAAAAGAGCATTATTGAACACGTAATAAAGGGCAAGACTGAAGATCAGAATGAAATAAAATCCCAGGTAAACCATCAAATGGAATGAATAAAAGGAAGCTGAAACATTCGGTATTGCATCTTCAGGTTTTTGAAGTGCTGCATACCCAAAATAACTGAAGTAATTTTCATGAAAGGTCTTATCCCGAAACATCCCTGAGATGCCTTCAGCCTTTGCTGTTTCATTATTTTTACCTGCTTCCTTAAATTCTGCAAGAAGATCTCTGACAGTTTTACCCTTTGCCATCTTTTCAGAGACAGGCATTATTTCCCTGGATGGATTTCCTGATATAAGGTCGACCAGACCCGGTACAAATACATCCTTATCACCTCCCGTCATGACTGAAAGGAAATCGGGTATTTCTACCCTTAAAGCAAATTCCTTACGGGTTTTCTCTCCTATCTTCTTTTCAGAATCTTTAAGTATGCCAAATGCAACAAGACCTGCCTGCTGTTTCCCCTCGTACAAAGCTTCAAAAGCCGCAAATTTAACAGGCTGGACGCGCGAGAGAGTTCTCGCCGAACTGTCACCGGTATACGCAACAAGAAGAGATGAAAGCAGGCCGAAGACCCCGGAGATAAGGATACTTCTCTTTGCGAGCAGTTGCTCCCTTTTCCTGAGAAGATACCAGGAGCTTATACCAAGAACGAACATCGAGGAAAGCAGAAAGCCTGAAGCAATGGTGTGAAGGAATTTGTCTGTTGCAACTTCGTTGAACAGAACCGACCAGAAGTTCACCATCTCATTCCTGGCTGTATCCGGATTAAAAACCATTCCGACCGGATTTTGCATCCATGCATTTGCCACAAGTATCCACAAAGCCGACAGGTTAGCTCCTACAGCAACCAGCCATGATGAAAGAAGGTGAAATTTTTTGCTTACTTTATTCCAACCGAAAAACATCACAGCTACAAAAGTTGACTCAAGGAAAAAGGCAAGAATCCCTTCTACTGCCAGCGGAGCCCCGAAAATATCACCAACGAACCATGAATAGTTCGACCAGTTGGTGCCAAATTCAAATTCGAGGATTATTCCTGTTGCAACTCCTATGGCAAAGTTTATCCCAAAGAGGGTCATCCAGAAACGGGTCATCCTTTTCCACTCTTCATCACCCGTCCTGACGTAAATTGTTTCCATTATGGCTACAATAAACGATAATCCGAGGGTCAGAGGAACAAAAAGCCAGTGGTAGATTGCTGTCAGTGCAAATTGTGCCCTTGACCAGTCGACAAGAGCCAAGTCAAGACTTTCATTCATCTTCTACTTTGAATTTATTAATTGATCCAGAACATATTCGCTTTTCTGCTTTTCGCTATCATATTTTTGCTTAAGAAAATCCTGAAAGAAAAATATTCTGAGGATTATGAATATGATAAAGAGTTTAATCAATATTATAAGCCAGACCCTATTGCCCCACCATGACATGCTTCTGAAGCCGTCAATGTAAAAACTGAACAATCTGGTTGCTTTAGCGAGTATTGGGTTCATTCCTCCTGGTCTGGTTTCACTTTCGGCCTTCTCCTCCTTACGCGGGTTTTCCCGGCGGATTCCTGTCCGGCATTTTCATTAAAAACCTGAATTGGCATTTCATCTCCGGGCGGCCCTCCGGATAAGCCTGAAGTAATCTTTTGAACTGCCTTGAAACCGTAAAAGAATTCCCTGGCAAAGACCCTCATAACAGTGTATGTAGGTATTCCAAGGATCATCCCGGGAATTCCAGCAGTAAAACCGGCTGCAAGTACTACAATAAAAATCTCAAGCGGATGTGCTCTGACGCTGTTTGAAAATATGATCGGTTGAAATACTACATTATCAATAGTATGAGTAATTGCCTCAACAATGATCATATAATATACGAGAGGAATTACAACAGTCGTAAAATCCTGGTTTATGTGTGAAGCCACCCCCATAATAATAGCTATGAATAATCCGAGCCATGGACCCACATACGGTATCACATTAAGTATACCCAGTATAAGGCCCATTACAAGCGCCTGATGAAATTCTATACCGGCGATTGTCATCCCAATGTCGATAAGGATCATAATACAGGTGCTCTGGATGACTATGCCGATGAAATACCTTGTAAGAAGATTTTTGATTGAATCAAGAGCCCTGGTTACATTGTCAACATATTTGTCGGGGATCCACATCAATATGGATTCATAAAACAAATGCCGGTCCTTAAGAAAGAAAAACGTAATGAAAGTTATTGAGAAAATAGCTACCACGATGTTTCCCAGTGTACTGATCAGCGACCCCAGAAAATTCTGGATCATTTCAATGTTAAGCACTCCTGAAACTTTCTGTTCAATATAGCCCTCAATGGATAACTGATTTGAAATTTCCGGATTCAGGTTTTTAAACAGATTCTCAAGCCTTTGAATAGGACGCTCGATAATCTGTACGATCTTTTCTGAATCGATAGTTGAAAAGAAATTAATCTGTTTTGTTACAAGAGGAACAAAAATTACGAAAAACAGGATTATCAGACCCCAGATAATTACAAGCGTGAAAAGGGCTGATAACGCACGGGGGAATACCCATTTCCTAATTCTTATCCTGCTGAACAGATCAACGAGTGGTCTTCCCATGACTGAAAGGACTCCTGCCACGAGAATGAAAACCACGATGCGCCGCAAGTACCACAGGGCAAATAGAAAAATCAAAATGCCAAGAAAGATCAATATGTTCCTTAATGTGGCTTTCATCGGAGGGGTTTTTCCTAATACAAACCTAAGTTAAATTTTCGGATTTACATATAGCTGAAAGTGACCTTAATGGTAAGAAGTACATGTCGAAGTTAGAGTATAAATGTGTCATTTTGTCTGCTGTTTTTTTATACTATATGCCATTTTGTCTATTTATAAGGTTTGGAACGGAAGTTGAAATGTAAGGATGTAAATAATTAATATATGTTTAACTAAAATAAGGAGGACAAAACCATGTTACCATCAATTTCAAAAAGTGCATTCAGACCGTTTTACATGCCCAGCTTTTTCGAAGATGAATTTTTCCCGGTATTCAACACCAGAAAAGATTCAATGCCGGCAGTAAATATCAGGGAAGATGAAAAAAGCTTCATGCTTGACCTTGCTGTTCCGGGTATAGATAAGAAGGATCTGAAGATTGATATCGACGAAGATGTTCTTATAGTCTCCTCGGAAACTAAAGAGGAGTCAGAAGACAACAGGGACGGTTACAGGAGAAAAGAATTCAGCTATTCTTCCTTCTGCAGAAGTTTTCAGATACCTGAAAACGTAAACAAAGAGAAGATTGAAGCTAATTACAAAGACGGAATACTCACAGTTTCTCTTCCAAAAGCTGAAGAGGAAAAGAATAAGGTTTCAAGACAGGTTAAAATTTCGTAATTGCAATGCATCCCGGCAGGCTGCCGGGATTTTTTTTGTCAGTTCCCGAGGACTTTACGGGCGAACTTCCTTCCAAATTCTATCAGGGATACTTTTTTTTCCGCACCCGGTGAAAACTTGAATAGCTCAGGATCATCAGAAACGTTTAGTTTCAGGCTTTTAAGAATATCAACGATTATCCCGGGACCCTCACCACTCCAGCCATAGGATCCAAATGCTCCTGCAATTTTACCTTTATCCCTGAGCGGATTAATAAGGGCGAATAGCTTATATACAGGGAGTAAGGTGTTTTGATTAATGGTAGGAGAACCAATAAGAACCGCATCGGACTCTATCAATTTTGCATCCAGCTCCCCAATTGGAATATTCTCAATATCGGTGACATCCACTTCCAGGTTACCGGCTTCGGTAATACCTGAAGCAATAAGCTCCGCTGCTTCTTTTGTATAACCGTAAGCTGAAACATAGGCGATGAGCACTCTCCTTTTTGGTTTTGGTCCTGTCAGGTTTAAGTACTCATTTGCATATTGATCGGTGATCCTGACAACTTCCCACAGGTTTTCACGGTGAACAGGACCATGCCCCGGACAGATGTTGCTGATTTCAAGTGGTCTTATCTTTTCTATAGCCTTGACCATAAACCTGCTGTATGGTTTCAATATTACATCAAAGTAATATTTAAATGACTTAATGAAATCGGGAGTCAGCTTGCTATACATTTCATAGTCACAATAGTGGGCCCCGAATGAATCGCAGGTGAACAAAATTTTATCTTCTTCGAGGTAAGTAAAAATTGTATCGGGCCAGTGAAGATTTGGGGCTGAAATGAACTTTAAGGTCTTATTGCCAAGGCTTAGTGTATCTCCATCCCTGACAACAAGCGATTTGAAAGGCGCATTTACCATATCGTGCAGGTATCTGATCGCATTGCCGCTTCCGACAACAGTTGCTGAAGGGGCAATATCAAGAAGAAGCCGAAGGCTTCCTGAATGATCAGGTTCAGTGTGATCAAGTATGATGTACTGAATCTCAGCCGGGTCGGTTACCGACCGTAATTTGTCAAGGTACTTCCCGCTGAATTTCTCCTTGGCAACTTCAACAATAGCTTTTTTCTCAGCATCAATAAAATAAGAATTATATGAAGTTCCAAATTCTGTAGTCATTACAATGTCGAATGTCATGATATCATAATCGAGGACACCAATCCATTTTACATTGTCTGTAATATTGATAACCCTGTCGTCCTCCCTTTTCATAATACTCATATTTCAGATCTTTGCAATTATACTTTTATTTGCTTTAACAAGTTGAAGAATAGGCACTTCAACTTCCGTCCCGACCGGCAGGAAAATATCTACTCTTGATCCGAATTTTATAAATCCCAATTCCTCACCCTGAGTGACATTCTGATCCTGTTTTGCATAGGTCACAATCCTTCTTGCCACAGCACCGGCAATCTGGCGGACCAGAATTTCAGCACCGCTTTCAGTCTCAATAACTATTGAACTTCTTTCGTTCAGCTCTGATGATTTTGGATGCCAGGCAACAAAGTAATGTCCCGGATGGTAGTTAACATATTTTATCTGGCCAGAAACCGGATACTTGTTGCTATGCATATTGAAAGGTGACATAAAAATCGAGATCTGGAGCCTGATATCCTTAAAATATTCATTCTCCAGAGTTTCTTCTATAACTACCACCTTCCCATCTGCAGGAGCGTATATCAGTCCGGGATCAGGATCCAGATTTCTTGAAGGCATACGAAAAAAGAAAAGAATAAAAAAATACACGATGATCGAACAGAAAACAAAAGCCCACTTAAGGAAAGTATATTCTGACCAGATTATACAGACCAGAATGTTAAGTACCAGCAGCATAACAAAGCCCACTATCAGTATTTTATATCCTTCCTTATGAATTGCCATTAATTACATTTTATCACAAAACTAATCAAGACTAATCAATCATCCAAAAAGTGAAATAAAAAGATAAACCAGAGGGAACGACAGGAAAGTGCTGTCAAAACGATCAAGAAATCCCCCATGTCCCGGCATTATTGCCCCCGAGTCTTTCACCCCCATGCTTCTTTTGAGCATCGATTCGATGAGATCGCCAAACGTACCTGCAACTGAGATTACTATGGCAATTACAAGCCACCCTGCGGAGCTGACTACTCCCATGAAAGTTGAGAGAAGCCATGCTGCAATAAGTGCAATAACAGCTCCTCCGAAAACGCCTTCCCACGATTTCTTAGGTGATATCCGCTCCATCAATCTGTGACGGCCGAATAACATTCCTGTAATATATGCCCCCGTATCGTTTGCCCAGAGTATCAGGAAGAAACCTACGACAATACCCGGAGAAAATATAGTGTTTCCGTGAGGAAGCAAGGAAACGAGACCTGTTCTTGAGAATGCTGAAAATGGCAGCATTGAAAACGGTACAACGATATATATAAGAGGGAACAGTGTATGTGCCAGAGTATCAAAAGGGTTCTCCTCTTTCCTGTAAAGTTCAAGTATCATTATAATTGTGATTACCGGAACCATTGCAAGGTAATACACAGCCTGAATTATGCCTGCTGCCACAAGGGTTGAAATCGAATAAAGGGCAATACCGGCTACAAGTCCGCCGCTGGTACGCGGATTACGGCCTGAATTCTTAGCCATCCTGTAATACTCATACTGAGCACCTGCAAGAATTGTGAGGCCTGTTAAAAAGAATGATATAGGATGGAGCCAGAATCCCCCGAGAACAAAAACCACTATAGCGGCTGCCGTCAAAGTCCTGGTGAAAAAATTGCTCAAATTATTCGCTATTATTCTTTTGCTTTCTTCTCAGCCTCTGATTCTTTACCCGATCTCTTTTCCTCGCTTATGGAACCATCAATTCTACCCGGGTTTTTCTCGTCGGCTTTAATTTCATCTGTTTTGATCTTATCTGCAGGTTTATCCGGATTTTGTTGTTTAAGGGCGGCATCCCTCTCTTCTTTCAATACATCCGCTCTTCTTTTCCCGAAGATCCTTTCAAGGTCCTCACTGAATATAACTTCTTTTTCAAGCAGTAATTCAGCAAGTTCGGTCAATCCTTTGATATTTTCATTAAGGACTTCCTGGGCTCTCTCGTACGATTCTTCAATTATCTGTTTAACCTCCTGATCGATAATCTCTGCCGTCCTTTCACTGTAGGGTTTTGTAAATCCGAAATCATTTTGACCAGTTGAATCATAAAAGCTGATGTTGCCAACTTTATCACTCATACCGAAGAAGGAGACCATGGCATATGCCTGCTTGGTGATCTTTTCGAGGTCGCTTAAAGCACCAGTTGAAATTTTGCCAAAAATAATCTTCTCTGCAGCCCTGCCGCCAAGTGCATAAGCCAACTCATCCATCAGCTGTTCGCGTGTGGTTATCTGTCTCTCTTCAGGCAAATACCAGGCAGCACCCAGCGCTCTGCCCCTTGGAATGATAGTGACCTTAAGCAAAGGACTTGCATATTCGAGCAGCCAGCTTACTGTTGCATGACCTGCTTCGTGGTAAGCGATAGTCTTTTTTTCGACCATCGAAATGATCTTGCTTTTCCGTTCCAGACCTCCCACTATCCTGTCGATTGCATCGAGAAAATCCTGTTTTTCAACAACGGTTTTGTTCTTACGGGCTGCAATAAGTGCCGATTCATTGCAGACATTAGCAATATCGGCCCCGGAAAATCCCGGTGTCTGTTTTGCAAGAAAAGAAACATCAAGATCCTTATCAAGTTTTATAGGCCTGAGATGGACTTTAAAAATAGCTTCCCTCTCATTCAGGTCAGGTAATTCAACATGAATCTGCCTGTCAAACCTTCCTGCCCTCAAAAGGGCTCTGTCGAGTATGTCAGCTCTGTTGGTAGCTGCAAGAATAATGACTCCCATGTTGGTTCCAAAACCATCCATTTCGGTGAGAAGCTGATTAAGTGTGTTTTCACGTTCATCGTTCGATCCGAAATTGACATTCCGTCCCCTGGCACGCCCCACCGCATCGATCTCGTCGATAAATACTATACAGGGAGCCTTTTCCTTTGCCTGTTTGAAAAGATCCCTTACTCTCGATGCACCAACACCGACAAACATTTCAACAAAATCAGAACCCGAGATTGAAAAAAACGGGACATTTGCTTCGCCCGCAACAGCTTTGGCCAGTAGCGTCTTACCTGTACCCGGAGGTCCGATCAATAGCGCCCCTTTTGGAATTTTACCTCCCAGCTGGGTATACTTTTTAGGATTTTTAAGGAAATCAACAATTTCCATTACCTCTGTTTTCGCTTCCTCGAGCCCTGCCACATCATTGAAGTTCAATTTCACATTTGTATCCTTGTCGAATATCTGAGCCCTTGATTTACCTACGCTGAAAATACCTCCTGCCCCTCCGGCTCCTCCTCCCGACATCCGCCTCATAAGGAACATCCAGAGAATTATAAGGACTACAAATGGAAGAGTCCATCCAAGTATATCCCCGAGATAATTATGGCGGGTTTCCGACTCGGGGTATATTATGTCTTTGTCGGCATAACCTGCACCTTTCTGTTCATCAAGAATGAATGGCTCAAATGTGCTTATATCGCCAATATTATATGAGAAATCAGGTTTTTGAACTCCAAGTCCCAGTCCTTTGTTCACTGTCCTGGCCAGATCGGGATATCTTCCTGATTCACGGGCTTCCTTTTTGAGGTAGATTTCAGCAACTTCTTTATTTACGACAACAATTTTTGTAATATCATGGTTTGCGATCATTTCCTTAATGTCACGCGTCTGTGCCTTTGGTACAGTCTTGCCCCCGTAAATGAGCTGAATTGCAATTATCGAGAAAGCGAGAATCGCAAATATCCAGTTGGAATTGAATTTCGGTTTTAAATTCTTATCAGGCAACTTGTCCGTTCCCTGATTTTTGTTATTATTCTCAGCCATAAATTAACTTATCAAATGTTGTCCTTCATCGCTTCAATTGATGCATCAGCCCAAAGCGATTCAAGGCTGTAGAAATGTCTGTACTCTTCAAGAAAAATATGTACAATCACATTCCCATAATCAAGAAGAACCCAGAAACAATTGTCGAGCCCCTCTACATGCAAAGGTTTTTCACCGGATCCTATTCTTACAGTATCTTCAACAGAGTCACAAAGTGAATCAACCTGAGTTGTTGAGGATCCATGACATATAACAAAGTAATCGGTAATCCTGTTTTCAAGCTTTCTCAAATCTATTTTTAAAACATCCTGTCCCTTTTTCTCAAAAATCCCCTTTACTATATTTCCCAGTAGTAAATCAGCTCCATCCTGTCTTTTCTTCATCAATAATAATCAGTTAAATATCAAGTCGCAAAAGTACAAACTTTTATCCGTATTTTTGTACTGATCAACCACTTTTTACAATTTCAGTGCCATTGTCAAAAGACCCTGAAATGGCAGTTAATTTTGAAGGTTTTAAAGCATTTCTGACAATGATAATAGGATCAAAAATAATATTCCTCGAAAATCTGACTTCAACGAATTCGTTTGCTGCCGGTTTGTTGCATGGTGAAAAGCCACAGGAAGGCACTATTGTCCAAACAAATTACCAGTCGGCCGGTAGGGGACAAAAGGGGAACAGGTGGGAAAGTGAGGATGGTAAAAATCTCTTGTTCAGCATAATATTGTATCCCGATATGTTACGTCCCGGGGACCAGTTCGCTATCTCGATGACAATTTCGCTCGGCATCTCTGATTTCCTGGCCGGGTATATCCCTCACTGCAAAATAAAATGGCCAAATGATATTTATTCTGATGATGACAAAATAGCAGGTATTCTGATCGAGAATTCCATACAGGGGAACTCGATTGAAAGTACGATAGCCGGAATAGGACTTAATATTAACCAGGTGGAATTTCCCGGTGATATTCCGAGCCGTGTTTCACTAAAAAAAATAACTGGAAAGGACTATGATACCGGTTCTGTCCTTAAACAACTTACAGGTAACCTCGATAAAAGATACAAAAAGCTCATTTCAGGTGAACTTACAGAAATTAAAAAAGAATACATTTCATCACTTTACCGTCTGGAAGAGTGGCATAATTACCGGACCATAAAGGGAACTTTATACGGAAGGATTAAATCCGTCACTGACTTTGGCTGTTTAGTCATTGAGGATCAAATGCTTAAAAAGCATGAGTTTTTATTTAAGGAGATTGAGTTTACGCATCAAAATCCTGCCACCCCTTAAACTTTTCCATTTCATCTATCAGTTTCTCAAGGAACTGCATAACAGGTTTTGCAGCCATCATTTTAAGTATCGGATTCAAATCGGCGTTAAGGGTTACCTTTACCTCAGCCTTACCGGAAGAGTTTTCTGCGATATCAAGTAACAGGGAGAAATCATTCGATTTCAGCGCGGAACCTGAAAATGTTACATTCGAGTTGGGTTCTTTTTTTGTAATATTAAGGTTGACGGTCCCCAGTGGGGAAATATGAAAACTGCATGAATCCTTCTCTATCTTCAGATTATCAACCCTTCCACCCGGAACAAACTGTTTGAAGTTCCTGATATCTGTTACAAAATTAAATACTTCCCCGGGCTTGCAGCTCAGTTTCCCTGTCCTGCTTTCAAATTTTGATATTTCTGACATTATGATTATTCTGAAACTGTTCTTACTGTTTAACTACACCCCATATCGAAGGATCGAGCCTCCACTCCTTTAAAGTTTCAACTTCCGACTCGCCGATATATCCTGAATTAACCGCTGCTTCAATAAGTGTGCTGTAATTACTGAGAGTATGCAGCTTGCAGTTCGCCGCAGCAAATCCATCGGATGCTTTTTTAAATTCGTATGTAAATATAGCGATCATTCCAAGAACATCACATCCTGCTTCCCGGAGAGCCTTCACCGCACTCAGACTGCTGCCCCCTGTTGAAATAAGATCCTCTATTACAACGACTTTCTGGCCTGGTTCAAAATAGCCTTCAATCTGATTTCCCAGTCCATGCTCCTTTGCTTCCGACCGAACGTAAACAAACGGTAAATTCAGCTTATCCGCTGCCAGTACACCATGTGCAATTGCTCCAGTGGCAACTCCGGCAATAAGTTCTGCTTCAGGATAATAGTTTCTCACCATCTCAGCAAATGAATCCCGGATATAAGACCGGACTTCCGGGAATGAAAGAGTTTTCCTGTTATCGCAATAGATGGGCGATTTCCAACCGGAAGCCCAGGTAAAAGGATTTGATGGTTGCAATTTAATTGCTTTAATTTGTAGTAGATATTCAGCGGCTTTTTTGGAACTATTCTCCATCTTTGTATGTATAAAGTTCATTTTGAAAACAGATTTATTCTGATCAGTCCTGAACCTGACCGCATACAAAAATACGGCTTATTCTATAAGTTTCATGCTACGAGTGAACTTTATAAAATAATATCTGATTTTCAGTCAGACACTTCCTTAACATCAATAAATATTTATGGCCCCGACATCAAACATATCTGGAAGATATTCAGGATATATTTCACTGAAGTCGGTGCTGCGGGCGGCCTGGTAAAGCACACTTCGGGTAAATATCTTTTTATCGAAAAGAAGGGCAAGCTCGACCTTCCGAAAGGGCATATTGAACCGGGTGAAGAGCCCGAGGTATGTGCAGTAAGAGAAGTGCATGAAGAATGCGGCATTTCAGGTCATACGATTATCAGACCGCTTCAGCCCAGTTACCACACATACAGCTGGGAAGGAATCTCCTATCTTAAAAAGACAAACTGGTTTCTTATGGATTACGACGGGATAATGATCACAGAACCCCAGCTCGAAGAAGGTATTACAAAAGTCGAATGGTTGTCGGCGGATGAATTAAGCAAAATAAAAGGATCAGCCTGGCTCTCGCTGATGGACCTTATCAATAGTTCAATATTAAGAAGCTGAAAATTTACTATTCTTCTTCTCCCTTATAATCTTTTAATTTTATTGAGGTTGGGACAAACTGTGAGGCATCACCGCCGCTTCTGATAATATCCCTTACAATAGTTGATGTGATGGGTGTGTGTTCGGGACTTGTCAGAAGAAATACTGATTCCACATCCAAAGCCAGCAGTCTGTTGACCTGGGCAATAGCCCTTTCAAATTCAAAGTCTGCTGCAGTTCTGAGCCCTCTGATAAGATATTTTGCATTCTTTCTGCGGCAATAGTCAACTGTAAGCCCTTCATAGTAGTCAACCGTTATTCGCGGTTCATCCGCAAATACTTTGCTGATCATTTCTTTGCGGTCAGCAAGCGGATAATAACTCTTTTTCAGGGCATTTGCACCGACTGCAATAATGATTTCATCAAAAATATCGAGCGCCCTTCTTACTATTCCTTCATGCCCTATTGTAAATGGATCAAAAGAGCCAGGAAAAACAGCTATCTTTTTCATTCAAAAGCAACTAAAATTAATATACGATTGATATTCAACAACTTAGCGCTTATATAAATTATCGTACGTTCTTATTTTATATAAACATGCGGACGTAATAACCTATTCAGTAAGGCCTCTGCACCAATTAAGTTCCTTTAGCCTTTCGAAGATAGTTATTTTTCAACAGTTTTTATAATCAGCATTTGTAATGCAGGGTTATGGCTGTTAAAGTAGAGGCACTACCTGATCTGTCGTTTTACTCATACCTGAGTGCCTTCACCGGATTCCGGCTTGCTGCGCGCCAGGTTTGAGAACTGACAGTCAATATTGCCACGGTTAAAGCTATGAGAGGCCCTGCCAAAAATACCCAAACCGGCATTTGTGTGTGGAAATAAAACCTGCCCAGGAATATATTCCCCAACAGGAAAGATATTGGTAATGCTATTATTATGGCGATGGTCAGCCATTTGGTATAACTGCCCAGCAAGAGGCACATCACTGAGGAGGTTGTCGCCCCATGGGCCTTTCTGATGCCAATTTCCTTAGTCCGGTTTTCGGCGGTAAACGAAGCGAGACCGAATAAACCCATGCAAGCCAGGAGGAGAGCAATTATGAACGCCAGGCCTACCAGGTTTGAAGGAAGGCTCAGATTCGAAAAGGGTATAAGATCGCGGAATAAAGTCGCCTGAAATGGGGCCTCTGTTTCATAACGCCTGTAAATCTCCCTTATCTTACCGATGATAGCCGGGAAAGAACCAGACGTATACTTAACCAGGATGATTGGCCGGTCATCAGGTTTTATGCGGATAATGGTAGGTGTAAAAGGTCCGGCCAGGTCGACAGAATGAAAGTCCTTAAAAACACCAATAATCGTTCCTTTTCTCCCGTCAATGGTAATCTCAGCACCAACAGGATTTTTGTTTTTTATAACCCCGGCAGCTACATCATTAATCAGATAGCTTGAGGAGTCGGTAGAAAATGAAGGATTGAAAAACCTCCCTCCGACCAGTTTTATATTCACCACATTGCTATAGTCAAAATCAGAATTGACGCACCAGAAAATATGCTTTTCTGCAGGATCTTTCCCTTCCCAGGCTACCTCATTCGTAACCTTTGAACCGCGCGACGGGATACAGTTTGTAAAACTGACAGCATCAATACCCGGAATTGCCAGCAGTTCGGCCTTATAACTTTCGGAATGACTTTGAATGCCGACCGGATTCTCCAGAATGATCAGCCTGTCCTTATCCACGCCGACATCGTAATTACGCATATAGCTATCCTGGGTTTTGATGATCATCATACATATTATCAGAACAATAGGTATAGTAAATTGAAATACGATAAGACTTTGTCTGAAAACACTGTAACTGTGACTTGTGATAATTTTTCTTTTGAGAGCATCGACTGGGTTGGATGACGCCAGATACAAAGCCGGTAATAATCCGGAAATCAGACCTGTAAACAATGTAACGCCAATAAAAAAAACAACCATTTTAATATTAAGCAATTGCAGATGAATATCGTAGTTAAGCATGGAATTAATACCAATCAGGAGCACCCTGACCAAAATGACAGCAATCAAAAGGCTTATAATGGTAATAATGAACGTTTCGCCCAAAAACTGAATCACAATTGCGGATTTAGACGAACCAGCGGCTTTTTTGATTCCGGCTTCCCTGTATCTCCTGAAATTCAAAGCGATAGCGAGGTTTATAAAATTGAAACACGCAATAAGGAGAATGGCAAAACCAATAGAACCTATTATTACAACTTTTTGCATTTCTTTCCAAACCCTCTTCCCTCCTGCATACGAATACAAGATCTGTTCCTTAAGCGGGAAGAGAAATAGCTCCTGGTTTAGTGTTGATTCCTGGTTCCTGATAAGGTTCCTGATTTTATTCTCAACGAACTTGCTGTCCATACCATTTTTCAACAAGACCCAGGTTTGGCTGGCTGTTGCCCCGGTTTCAAGGGCCCAGCTGTTATCTGTGAGAAATTTTGAGAAAGGAAGAACAAAGTCAAACTGCATCTTAGATTGCGCGGGAACATCCCTGAATACTCCGGTGACTTTACAGGCTTCATGCCTGTTTCCATCCTCAATCATAATAGTCCTGCCAACACAATCGGGGCTATCGAAGAATTTCTCTGCCATTCTTTCCGAAATTACAATCGAATTCAAATCGGTCAGCACATTCCGGCCGGTGGCCTGAACAACCGGAAATGTAAAGATTTCAAAGAAATTGTCGTCAGCATAGAATCCATTCTCTTTGAATGATTTATCCCCGTTGATGAATGAATATTCCCTCTCGGCGATCCGGTTCAACTCCTCAATTTCGGGTGCATGCTCCAGCAAAACCCCGGTCAGCGATGCCGAAAGATATTCCTTTGGAAAACGATCACCGTTAAAGAAGGTAACGTAAGCATCAACCGAATACAAACGGTCGTAGTTTTTATGAAACTTGTCATAGCCGGTAATATTCAGGATATATAATACTGCAATAATTGCACAGGCAAGGCCAAAAGTCAGACATGCAAAATTTAACAGACTGTATGTTCTCCTGCGCCACAGGTAGCGCAGTGCTATTTTGAAGAAGCTCTTAAGCATAAGGATGTGAATTAATTATTTTACAAATGGAGTAAATGTAAAATACATTATCAAAACTGTTATACTACCAGTTCAAATTGATAGATGTGTTTAGGAAAACAGTCTATGAAATATATGTTATTTCACTGGCGCCCTAAGGTAGTTTTGGAGCTTACCATAACAGGCTTGCAACAAATGAAGAAGAGATCCCTCATTCGCCTCTTCCCTTCGCGTAAGCCCACCCTTAGGCTCAATCGGGATGACAGTTTGCCAGGAGGAGTGGGGGGAAGAAGCGGCGATTCGCACCGGCTTGTTGACGAGTCGGAGATCTTTTTTGCGAATCGCCGCTTCTTCCCCTAAATCCCTGAAATAGAGCATGTCATTCCGAGCGGTAGCGAGGAATCCCAAATTCTCAGGCAATGTTGCCTCTTTAAAAGATGTGTAATGATCCAGCCTCCCGGTTGTAATCCGTGTTAATCTTAACTATATTACAATTTGAATTTCCACCCTATTCTGAGCTCAACAAGTGTTGCCCTCCATGAATTGAAAAAGAACATCTCGTTAAGACTTAATGAAGTATTAAAACCTGCTTTTGTCAGATAATTGATCCCTACCGGTACCTGAAGAAAACCATCACCGAATTCAGTACCAAGCAACAATCCCGCAAAAGGCGTAAATCTGTTATCCGAAAAACCGGAATTCAGATGGAATCTGCTGCCACCGGAGAAATAGAATCCATTATCCAGATCGGTCCCAATGTTTACCTCCAGATCAATTTGGGGAATGATGAAATAATCCACGGTAGATGTGAACATCCCGCCCTCTTCAGAAACCCAGATTGCAATTCCGGCATTAATACCGAAAGGTTTGTTTTTTCTTGGATTTTGATACCCCATCAGATCGGTAAATCCGTTTTTATATTCAATTTTATAAATCCGGTTATTGCTCAGAGATAAAACTGGTCCGTCTTCATAATCGACCATTTTATACTTTATTAGTCTGGGGGTTTGCTCAACAATCTTAACATTAAGTTGTTGCCCGTCTTTGGTGTAGATCTTATCCTGTCCGATAACAGATTGAAAAACGATGGTTAAAATCAGGATAAACAAATATTTTTTCATAAGATCAGATTAATAATTGACGCATTCCAATGTGTCCGCAAGAATTATATATTCCATGTTGACATAAATTCATAACAGGAAGCGACAAAAAATATTGGAATAACGAGCAGATAAGACTGATTTGATAATTATCCTGACTGTGTCAAAAAGGATTCCTTCTTTCATTCGAAGGATATCTTTTTAGGGTTTTTAACCTTTTGTTTCAGCAACGAAAGCTCGAGAACCTCCATAATCGTATCGACATAATGGAATTTTAATCCCTCGATATAGATCTCCTTAATATCTTCTACATCTTTCCGGTTCTCCTCCGATACAATGATCTCCTTGATTTTCGCCCTTTTGGCTGCCAGAATTTTTTCCTTTATTCCCCCAACAGGCAAAACTTTTCCCCTGAGAGTTATTTCTCCGGTCATTGCCAGATATTTCTTCACTTTTCTCTGCGTGAAAGCCGATGCTATTGAGGCGGCCATCGTTATTCCTGCTGATGGGCCATCCTTTGGAATTGCACCTTCCGGAACATGAATATGAATATTCCATTTCTCGGCGAAATTATCCGGCAGATCGAGCAATTCGGCATTTGATTTAAGGTATTCGAGCGCAATCACCGCCGACTCCTTCATAACATCCCCGAGGTTCCCTGTCAGGGTAAGCTTCCCGTTTCCCCTGCTCAGACTGGTCTCAACAAAAAGTATCTCCCCTCCTGCCGCCGTCCATGCAAGGCCGGTCACAACACCTGCCTGATCATTACCTGCATAAATATCCCGGACATACCGCGGCGGCCCAAGAGTTTTTATCAATGTTTTTTCCGAAAGCTCAGGATCATATCCTATGTCGGAAGCAATGTTCCTGGCTGTAACCCTTATAATTTTGGCAAGCTTTTTATCAAGTTCCCTTACACCCGATTCCCTTGTATACTTATCAATCAGAACTTCCATCACTTCCTTGCTTACTGATAGCTGATCAGCCTTGACACCATGATTTTCAAGCTGCTTTGGAAGCAGGTGCCGCTCGGCTATTTCAATTTTTTCTTCAACCAGATATCCTGTAATCTCAATAAGCTCCATCCTGTCCCTTAATGCCGGACTTATGGTCGCCAGGGTATTGGCAGTGGCAATGAAAAGTACCTTTGAGAGGTCATATTCCAATTCAAGGAAGTTATCGAAGAATGTACCGTTTTGTTCCGGGTCAAGAACTTCGAGAAGAGCTGAAGATGGATCGCCCCTGAAATCCTGTCCTACCTTATCGATTTCATCAAGGATAAAAACAGGATTGGAAGAGCCTGCTCTCTTAAGATTTTGAACAATACGACCCGGCATTGCACCGATATATGTTTTCCGATGACCTCTTATCTCAGCTTCATCGTGCAGTCCGCCAAGTGACATTCTGACATACTTTCTGTCGAGTGCCTTGGCAACTGACTTCCCGAGCGAAGTTTTCCCGACACCTGGAGGTCCGTAAAGACAGAGTATGGGCGATTTAAGGTCTCCTTTCAGTTTGAGGACAGCAAGGTGTTCAAGTATTCTCTCCTTCACTTCTTCAAGTCCGAAATGATCATTATCCAGGACCTTTCTTGCATTGTTAAGATCAAGATTATCATCCGTATAGAAACCCCATGGAAGATCAAGCAGGGTTTGGATATAATTTACCTGAACCGAATACTCTGCTGCTGCCGGATTAAGTCTGTGAAGCTTTTCAAGTTCTTTTTCAAAGGTTTTGCCAACCTCAGCAGTCCATTTTTTTGTTTCTGCTTTTTTCCTGTATTCTTCAACTTCCTTTTCGATGGGATTGCCACCAAGTTCATTTTGTATTGTCTTCATCTGCTGGTGAAGGAGAAATTCACGCTGCTGCTGGTCAAGGTCACTTTTAACCTTCGATTGAAGCTCGTTCTTCAGCTCGAGGACCTGTATCTCCTGAACCAGGAACTCGAGAAGCGTGAAACCCCTGTCGCGCAGACTGTTAATTTCAAGGAGCTTCTGTTTATCCTGTACCTTGATGTCGGTATTCGAACAGATGAAATTGATAAGATAAGTGTTGTTCTCGATATTTTTGATTGCGAAAGAAGCCTCGGGACTTATATTGGGATTTATCTTTATAATTTTGAGTGACAAATCTTTAACTGATCCGATTATCGCGTCAAAATCTTTGCTTGGAACTTCCGGTTTTATTTCAGGAATTGTCCTGACCCTTGCAATAAAATATGGATCACTGCTGATCATTTCATTCAGCACCATCCTTTTACGTCCCTGGATTATGGCAGTAGTCGAACCGTCGGGCATTTCAAGAAGCTTCACAATCTGTCCGACAGTACCGACGGTGTGAAGATCTTCATAAACCGGATTTTCAATATCAGGATCCTTTTGGGCAACTGTACCAACTATTTTGTCGGTCCGGTACGCATCTTTAACGAGTTGCACCATTTTTGGCCGTCCGATTGAGATCGGAAGAACAACTCCCGGAAAGAGGACCGTATTTCTAAGCGAAAGGATAGGTATTGAATCGGGAACATCCACATCCTCAAGATCCCCATCATCGCCATCGGCAATAATAGGGACTATATCCCCATCGCCGTCCCCAACATCCGGAAGCAAAAAATCTCTGACATTCCTTCTGAATTTCCTTTCCATACTTATCTGATGCTGTCAAATTTACATAATAATTTTTACAAATAGCCAGAAGGGTATCCTTGCAATCATTATGCCAGAATTAATTGTGGTGGGGGCAGGGGGTTGAAACAAAAAAAAGGGACGTTATAAGCCCCTTTCAAACACTATATTACAACAGATTTATTTCTTTTTGCCAATATGATCCTTATAACGGTTCATGAACTTATCAACCCTTCCGGCAGTGTCGACAAGCTTCATCTTACCTGTATAAAAAGGATGCGATGTATTGGAGATCTCAAGTTTGATCAACGGATATTCCTTTCCGTCTTCCCATTTTATATTTTCTCTTGAAGGAGCCGTCGACCTTGTCATAAATGCATAGCCGTTCGACATATCCTGGAAGACCACCAGTCTGTAATTGCCCGGATGTATACCCTGTTTCATCTCTCTCTTTTTTTAATTCCTTAAATTCAAATAAATAACCTTTAATTAGGGTTTGCAAAATTAATGAACAAAATTGTAAATACCAAAACGATTCTGTTTTTTTTTTGTCTTCCGGGCGCCCGGGGCGCAGGTTTTTGTTAAAATGTAAAGACAGAGCCGGGACATCGGATCAATGGATATTTATAATGCCGTGGTCGATAAGTACGAATAATGCCACCAAAAGAAATGAATATATAAGGTAAATCTTCATTGGAATATACTCAGTGGGTTTTATGTTCATTTTAAGCCACAGGTAACCCGCAAGGAATATTTTCCCGATCGTGTAAACAATGAAAGTAGCAAGTGCAACACCCACGATACCATATCCCCATTTGATCATCAGGAGGCTTATGGGAATGTTGAAGGCAAGTTCAAGCAATGCCGAAATCAGGGAAATATGGGTTTTTTTCCTTCCGACAATAACTGTCTGGGGAAAAACAAGTCTGGGAATGACAAGCAGGGTATAAATCAGGAAAATATCAGCACTTTTCTGAAATTCCGGTGTAAACATCCTTGGATATATCCATTTTGCAAAGAGCATTATTATCATTGTTGCCGGAAAACAAATATGCATCAGCTTCTTCGACTTGACCTTAATTTTGGCGAGTGACTCCTTCATGCTGGTCCTTGTTGAGAACTCGGGCAGCATTGCATTGCTTAATCCGTTTGCCAGCATCAGCACAAGAGGAAATTCCTTTGCTCCATAGCGGAACCAGGCAAACATCCCGGGGTCGCGATAAACCGCAGAAATGATAACTCCATCAGTATATTGGGCCGATCCGCTAATGAGTGAAGTAATGATCAAAGGTAATCCAAGGTAAAGGTGCTCCTTCATGAATTTAGCTGAAACCTTCATCTCGGTATATCTCCTCAGAAGGATTATAAGCCATACCCACCTTACTGCGGTGACGGCCAGCAGCCCGTAAATTGACCATAAAATTCCTTTTCCCAGAATGACCGGTACTATAATCAATATAAGCTGAAGTGAAAATGTATAGACACCATACTGGAAAATCCTGTACGACCTGTTGTTAAGCAGATAAATGTATTCGATCAGGCAAACCGGATTGCTCAGAAGTAGATAGAGTAACAGCAGATTAATATAAGGTACATTCCCGGAAATATGGAATACCGAAAAGTTATTCTTTATTGAGTGTCCAATTGCGAAAAACAACAGACTGAAAGCGCATAAAAGAAGAAAAGCATTAAATATCTCAGGTGATTTGCCTGTACCGTTGTCACCCATTTTCCTGTAGGTTCTGTTCCTGTGGTAAAGAGGTAGCAACGACTGGATTATTCCCGTCACCCAGAAGAAACTGATGAGTCCTGCAATGAAAAGGAACATTTCCCAGGAACCGATCTCGGCTCTGGTAAGATGGCTTTTTGTAAATATAATGCTGATTATCAGGAAGACAGTAAATCGCATCAGCTGAAACAGCTGCAGCCCCGAAATATTGTCTATCAGATTTATCCTTTTCAATATGGAATAAAAGTATTTAAAATTCTTCCTGTAAACATGCCACTTATGTTAAAAATTGCTCATCCCTCTCCTTTTATTTATGAACCGTAATTGTTTATAATCCTGACAGAAATTGAAATTTAAATTTTGTGAAATAGAAATTTTGGCCTTAATTTGCGAACTGAAACGGTGGATGTAGTTCAGCTGGTTAGAACGTCGGATTGTGGTTCCGAAGGTCGTGGGTTCGAATCCCATCTTCCACCCCACTAATTAAAAATGGCAAAGGCAATTATCTAATTTTGATAGTTGCCTTCCATTGTTTTTATAACAATTAATTTCTTCTTGCTTAACCACCTGATGAAAGAATCTAAATACAACTGGAAATATCTCGTAAGTGTTTCTCTTGTTACTGCCATGGGAGGTCTCCTTTTTGGATATGACTGGGTCGTGATCGGAGGAGCAAAACCATTTTATGAACTATATTTTGGCATTGAAAGCAGTCCTGCCCTACAAGGATGGGCAATGAGTTGCGCATTAACAGGGTGCCTTGCGGGGGCTTTTATTTCCGGTTGGCTGAGCGATAGACTCGGCCGGAAAAAACTGCTTATCATGGCCGCCGCACTGTTTGTTGCCGCATCGATAGGTACGGGAGGGGCACAAATGTTCTATTCCTTTGTTTTGTTCAGAATTTTGGGAGGAATTGGTATCGGACTTGCGTCAAATCTTTCACCTATGTACATCGCTGAAATAACTCCGGGTGATGTGAGGGGAAAGTTTGTTTCCATCAATCAGCTGACTATTGTAATCGGTATTCTGGCTGCTCAGATTATTAACTGGAGAATAGCTCAGCCGGTTCCGCCCGGAGCAACAAATACCGATATATTGTTATCATGGAACGGCCAGATGGGCTGGCGGTCGATGTTTTATGCATGCTCAGTCCCTGCCGGCATATTCTTTATCCTGATATGGTTTGTCCCTGAAAGTCCGAGATGGCTTGCAAAAAATAGTGCCAACCATTTTAAGGTTCATAAAATACTTTCAAGAATAGGCGGAGACGAATACGCAGGAGCCGAACTTAAATCGATTGAGGAAACGCTTATAGATTCAGAAGGGAAGAAGGACTATAAACTTTTAAAACAGCCCGGCGCATCAAGGATACTTACCCTGGGAATAGTTTTAGCCATTTTTCAGCAATGGTGCGGAATTAATGTGATTTTTAACTATGCTCAGGAGATATTTGCAAATGCGGGATATAATGTTTCTGATATTCTTTTTAACATTGTTATTACCGGAAGCGTTAGTCTGGTCTTTACTTTTATAGGTATGTTCACGGTAGATAAACTGGGCCGTAAATCGTTAATGCTTATTGGAGCGGGAGGCCTGGCAGCTATTTATGCAATCATTGGCAGCATGTATTTTATCCATATCCAGGGTCTTCCGCTGTTGATTATTGTCGTTGCCGCAATTGCTTGCTATGGAATGACTCTTGCCCCGGTTACATGGGTGCTTCTCTCCGAGATATTTCCAAACAGGATGAGGGGAACCGCAATGTCAATAGCGACTTTCGCATTGTGGGCGGCTTGTTTTGTTCTTACCTATACATTCCCTATATTAAATAAAATTCTAAAAACATCAGGGACGTTCTGGCTTTACGGACTCATATGTTTGCTTGGATTCTGGTTTATCCTGAAAAGATTAACCGAGACAAAAGGTAAGTCGCTTGAAGAAATTGAAAATGAACTGATGAAAAAATAGTTCACCTGACTTTGATGGACGAAAATCGATTAAGGTTAAACATTATATCTGGCTTAATCCCTTAAAGCGCTTTCGGTATTCAGAGGGTGGGACTCCCATGTTTTTTTTAAATTGCTTGTTGAAATGGCTTATGTTGTTGAATCCGCTGTCAAAACCCACTTCCATTATACTGAGATCGGGATCCATCAGCAATTTGCAGGCAAAATCCACTTTTATCTGATTAAGGTATTCAAATAATGTCATGCCCATCTGACTTTTAAAAAAGCGACACAATGAACCTTTAGCCAGGTTGACAAGTTCCGAGAGCTCTTCTATATTCACTTCCTCACGGTAATTGTTCATCAGAAACTCGTGTATCACCGATATCCGCCGGCTCCCTGTGTAAAAACGTTTTTTCAGATATTCCGCACTGGCAAGCTGTATATTTGTTTTACTTTCCCCGATAATGTTCATCAGCTTAAAAAAGTTCAGCACCCGTTCAAAACTATTCATGTAAGGAAGTTGAAGCATAATCTCGCTAACTTCATTCAAAGTCTGTCCTGCAATCTGAATGCCCCTCTCAGAAAAAGCGAGAGCTGTCTCGACATTCTTAAATTCCGGAAGAGACAGTAGTTGCTGACACAAAATATCATCTGTAAACTGAAGAAAGACCATTTCGAGGAATCTTTTTGTTGGTGCCCCTGAATCTTTATCAGGGATCCAGACATGAGGCAGATTGCGCCCAATGAAAACCAGGTCGCCTGGTTGGAACTCCACAATAGAATCTGCAACAATCCTCTTCCCAGTACCTTCAGTGATAAAGCTTATTTCATAGTTATTGTGATAATGCCAGGTGTTCTTTTCAATGTTGTCCTGAAAGATTCCGATATAAAATGATTCATCTTCCCTTTTACCAATTTTTTCTAATTGAGCAGCCATTATGATATATAATATGCAGAAAACTATAAAAATGTGAATATAGTATTAAAATCGGTAAAAATCGACGAAGATTCCTGCATTTTACTCTTATATTTTTGACCTGGTTTTATTCACATTTCAGATTAATTCAAATAAGATATGGAAGAATTGCTAGAAAAACTCCTTGAAGCCGTGGAAATGGGTAAGGTTGATAAAAAGTCGCCCTTTCCTCCACAACTAAAAGATAAGGATGGGTCGCACGAAATTACTATCAATGCAATCAATTGTGGTATAAGTCCCCAGGAAATCCTTGAAAAAGCTCTTATCCCCGCAATGGCTAAGGTCGGGAAGAAATTCTCCGACAGGGAAATTTACGTCCCGCAAATGCTTATGTCGGCAAAGGCTATGGGAGCCTCAATGTTTCAATTGAAACCTTTTTTTACATCGGGGGCTATAAAAACAAAAGGTACTTTTATTATTGGAACTGTCAGAGGTGATTTACACGATATTGGTAAAAACCTGGTCTCAATGATGGTTGAAGGAGGAGGCTGGACTATTGTGGACCTTGGAGTAGACGTGGGCTCAGAACGTTTTCTGGAAGCATTGGAGAAAAATCCGGGAGCCGTAGTCGGTCTTTCAGCACTTTTAACTACAACGATGGAAAGCATGAAAAAGATCGTAGAGGAAATCAGGGCAAAATCGATAACAACAAAAATCCTTGTTGGCGGAGCACCGGTCACTCTGGATTATTGCAAAAAGATTGGTGCTGATTTTTATTCTCCTGATCCCCAGGGTGCTGTGAATTACCTTAATTCATAAAAAGCTTTATGTCTTCAATAAAACCTTCGCGCAGGTGGCAGCCGGCATTTTATCCTTTCAGGAAAGAAAACTTTGGCAGACGGTTACTCGCCAGAACCGAGTTATTGATAAAAGGTTCGTTGTTTGGATGCCGAATGTGCGGTAATTGTCTCCTCCAGGAGACCGCCTTTATATGTCCCATGGGATGTCCGAAGGGAATAAGGAATGGACCATGTGGCGGCACAACTCCGGAAAAGAACTGTTATGTCGACGAAACCCGGAAATGTATTTGGTACAGCATTTATAAACGGGCAGAAAAACTTGGAAGAGAGGAAAAGCTACTGGAAGTATTGCCTCCTCTCGACTGGGAAAAGACGGGAACAGAAACCTGGGGCGAAGTTGTACATGAAATAAGAAAAGGCGGAACAGTCAGTTTCTTCAAAGACATTCTTTCAAACGATAAAGATAAAAAATCCCAAGCGTGGGACAGGGTTTTTAAGACTATCCGGCAGCCCGCCTGGTGGCAGGGTGATTCTGAGTACCATGCCCCGGCCAGCAGTGAACCTGTATCGGAATTTGAGAGACGTCTGAAAGCCGGTGAATTTGTAGTAGCTACTGAAGTTACTCCCCCGTTAAGTTCAGATACACGGAAGTTCATAAAGGATCTTGAACTTGTAAAGCCTTATGTTACGGCAATTAATTTTACGGATTCTTCTTCTGCAAGACCAAGAATGTCGAGTATCGCCTGCAGTGTGGCGGCCGTAAAAGAAACCGTGGAGCCTGTACTTCAGATCACGGCACGCGAAAAGACACGGACCGGTCTTCAGGCCGATATTGTCGGATTGAATGAGTTAGGTATATTCAATGTCCTGTGCATAACAGGCGATAGTCCAAAAGTTGGACCCTCGCCATTCAGCAGTATGAATATTCTGGATATCGATTCTGTGCAAATGTTGTGGATAGCCAGACGAATGCGTGACGAGGGAATTTATCTTGATGGCAGAAAAATGAAAAATCCTCCGAAACTGTTCCTTGGAGCTGCATCATCACCATCAACATCAGATCCTGGCTTGCAGGCGATAAGAGATCAAAAAAAAGTAAATGCCGGCGCACAGTTCTTTCAAACCAATCTGGTCTTTGATGTTGCACGAATTTATGACTGGCTGGAACATCTTGACAAACGTAATATCCTCGACAAAGTATATATACTTATTGGTATAGCTCCTCTTAAGAGCTATAAAGTGGCTGAATACCTTCATGAAAAAGTTCCTGGGGTTACCATACCGGATAACATACTTAACAGGATGAAAAAAGCAGGTGAAGGAGCGTCAGAAGAAGGGACACAGATTGCACTGGAACTGATTGACTCTGTTAAAAAGATCAGGGGAGTTAACGGTATCCACATTATGTCGCTGGGATGGGAAGCAGTGGTTCAGAGAATTGTGACTGAATCGGGTCTTTCTAACCATTAAAAAAGTTATAAGATTGATGAAAACAGATATAGAAATCGCTCAGAAGGTAAAAATCAGACCAATAACCTGTATTGCTGAAAATCTTGGAATTAACCCCGACGATCTTGAGTTGTACGGTAAATATAAGGCTAAGATCCCGTTACATCTTATAAATGAGGAAAAAGTCAGGAACGGAAAACTCATTCTTGTTACTGCAATAACCCCCACACCTGCAGGCGAAGGCAAAACGACAACATCGATTGGTCTTGCCCAGGCTTTAAATCTTATCGGGAAGAAGACTACCGTAGTACTTCGGGAGCCTTCGCTTGGGCCCGTTTTCGGAATCAAGGGAGGTGCTGCCGGCGGTGGATATTCACAGGTCATTCCAATGGAAGACATTAATCTTCACTTTACAGGAGATATGTCGGCTATTGAAAAGGCTCATAATCTTTTATCCGCACTTATTGATAACAATATCCAGCTGAATGAAGGGAATCTTGGTATAGATCCGCGTACTATCACCTGGAAAAGGGTCATGGACATGAACGAGAGATCACTCCGTGATATAATAATCGGACTCGGAGGTACCAGTCAGGGTGTTCCCCGGGAATCGGGATTCAATATAACAGCAGCCTCCGAAGTGATGGCAACTTTGTGCATCGCTAAAGATCTGATGGATCTGAAGAAAAGACTGGGAAACATCTTTGTTGGGTATACTTATGCCGGCAAACCTGTTTTTGCACGCGACATAAAAGCACATGGAGCGATGACTGCCCTGTTAAAGGAAGCCATAAAACCTAACCTGGTCCAGACACTTGAAGGAACTCCGGCCATTATTCATGGAGGTCCTTTTGCCAACATCGCCCAGGGAACAAATTCCATTATTGCCACGAAGATGGGATTAACCTTTAGTGACTATGTCGTTACCGAAGCAGGTTTTGCCAGTGAACTTGGTGCTGAAAAATTCTTCAATATCAAGTCGCGATATGGAAATCTCAGAACAAATGCTGTTGTGATAGTCGCAACAATTCGCGCACTTAAATATCATGGAGGTCTAAAGCTATCGGAGATATGCATCGAAGATCTTGGCGCTCTCAGGAGAGGATTCGAAAATCTGGATAAGCATATTGAGAATATCAGATGCTTTGGATACAATCCCGTGATTTCAATAAATAAATTTAATTCCGATACTCTTTCAGAAATAGAGTTGCTCAAAGATTACTGTAAATCTCAAAATGTCACTGTTGCAATTAATGAATGCTGGTCGCAGGGAGGAGAAGGAGCAATTGCCCTGGCAGAACTTGTGATCAACGCAATGAATGGCCATCCTGTTGATTTCATTCCACTTTACGATCTCGAATGGTCTATTGAAAAGAAAATTGAGACTGTGGCAACCCTGATGTATGGAGCAGATCATGTCGAGTACACTGTTCTTGCAAAGCAGCAAATTAAAAGAATTGAAGGGCTTGGTATGGGTAATCTGGCTGTCTGTATAGCTAAGACGCAGAAATCATTATCCGACAACGAGCACAAAAAAGGCCGTCCAAGGGGTTTTACGTTTAAAATAAGGGAGGTGGAGCTTTCTTCCGGTGCAGGTTTTATAGTACCCATAGCCGGCACAATAATGCGAATGCCCGGATTGCCTTCAAATCCCTCCGCTGAAAAGATAGATATCGATGAAAACGGATTGATAACAGGGCTTTTCTGAATAAAGGCATGAATCTTTAACCTTTGATGAATTCTATTCCCTGATATATGCTACCGATCCGCAATAGCATTGAGTTATTTCTTTACTGCCAGCTTCTCCCACTTTTTATATTTCACGTATGCCATCAGCGATAATCCTGCAATCACTATTAAGGCAATATAAACAAATGCCGGCACCCGGGCAGCTTCACCTGCAGCATATGAGTGGAGTCCCGACAGGTAATAATTGACTCCGAAATATGTCATCAGAACCGAGGAGAATGCAAAAAGCGACAGCAGATTGAAGGTATAAATATCCTTCATCCCCGGAATAAGACGTGAATGCGTTACTATGCTGTAGATTATGATCGTTATCAGCGACCACGTCTCTTTAGGGTCCCATCCCCAGTATCTCCCCCATGACTCATTTGCCCAGACAGCCCCAAGGAACGTTCCGATAGTAAGGAAATAAAGTCCGAGTATAAGTGTTTTTAGATTTATGACTGAAAGTTCATCAATGGTATTCGAGATACGTTCCCTGTTCTTATCATTGGATAAAGAAAGCAGGATCATTGTTATTATTCCCAGGATAGCCCCCAGCCCCAGAAAGCCGTAACTGCCTGTTATTACTGAAACATGCATTGTAAGCCAGTAAGATTTAAGTACAGGCACAAGATTGGTTATCTCAGGATCCATAAAGCTCAGATGAGCTACCATCAGTGTCATTCCTGCAAGCACCGCCGTAGCAGACAATGCAAAAACCGATTTACGGCTGAAAATAAATCCCGCAAGAAGCGTTACCCACGAAATAAAGATCATCGATTCGTAACCATTGCTCATTGGTGAATGACCCGAAATAAACCACCGTAAACCCAACCCGAAGGTATGGAACAGGAAAGCTGCAAAAAGCAGCCAGCCAAGTATTTTAATTAACAGCGAATTCCTGTTTTTACCTCTGATAACCATTACAATCAGACTGATAAGCATCACAAGTCCAATAGTTGCATAGAACGGGAATAACTTTTCAAAAATCATCATCTTGTAATAAAGAATTTCAGCACCGGTTTTGGATTTCGGAGGCAGGTCATAACCTGCAAACCGTTTCTGGTAGCTGGTAACCGATTCCGAAATCTGTTTAGCCGTTGCAGCATTGTTGGTCTGCAGAGCCTCGGCGAACATTGGTACGATGTTCTGAAGATATAGCGAGTCCTCCTTACCTTCAGCTGTCTTCAACGCTTCCTGAGGTGTTCCCCATGCGTGCGATCCGTCACGAAGAGGGAATAGCCTGGTAAACCCTCCGGTATAGATCATATAAATAATGTTAACCCGTTCATCTACCTTCATTACTTCCTTGTCAAGCTTGGTCCGTTGTCCGGGCGACTTTGCATAAACTTTGTTGATATCGTCTGAAAGCTTATATGATCCTCCCTGTTCAAAATTGACAATGTCAGTAAAAGCGGCAAGATCTCCCCTTATTCCCAGTTTTTGCTGAAGATCCTTATTAGAGACCTTTATCAGCGGAACATCCTTCCAGTTATTAAAATCAAGATAAATTCCGAGGAAGACCTGCATTGAGGTCATACCATCGAATTTATTTTCCCTTGTTACCTTTCGCAGGATATCATTGCTCATTGTGAAGAGAGGTTTTGTCCTTCCCTTCTGGTCCTGAACAAGTACCTTCCCGAACTCCTCCGCAGCTTTCCTGTCAGGTATAAGCTTCTGGGCATTGATAGTTCCAAATCCCGACAGAACCAAAAGGACAAGTACTGTGGGGATAATCTTCCTCAGTGGTGAATTCCAGTAACCAGGGGTAACAGAATTGAATGCCGATCTCCTGTTCAGTAGCGACAGAATGATGAAAAGGAACAATAATGCATATCCGGTATATGTTACGATCATACCGGCAAAATCGTGGTTAACCGACAGAACGGTTCCCAATTCATCCGGATCGTATGATGACTGGTAAAACCGGTAGCCTTTATATTTCAGAATGTTATTCATAAATATCAGGAAGGGTTTTTCAACATTGGCAGCTTTATCGAGCAGAACAACATCGCTTTTATAACCTGAAGGACTGTTACTTCCCGGATATCTTTCCATAACAAAATCATTCAGCTTAATACTGAACGGAAGAGTTGTAGGCTTAGAACCGTACGAAATCTTCAGGGTATTGCCATCGACACTGACAGAATCAGTTGAGCTTTTTTCGGACTGGCTATCCCATAAATATATTGTGGCCGTAGTTTTATTTCCCTCATAAAGATTAAAAATAAAAGCATTTCTCCCTGTCTCCTGAACCGTCATGTCAAGTGTTCCTGGTTTCAGCTCACCTCTGACTGACATTTGCTGGGGGACGAGCTTAATACCATTGATCGTAATTATCTGCATGGGTTTAAGTTCAACTGACTGGCCCGGTTCTATCTTACCTGTTTCCTGAGTCATCATGCTCATTTGTTCAAAAGGAAACTTTGATATCATATGGAATGTGGCAGAGTCTGATTTTATGATCACGTCCGTTTCCCTGTCAGCATCAAGCCCTAATGAAATCCCGGCCGACTCTTTTATTTCACCTTTTTTTAGGATAACGGTCTCCCTTCCCATATTTTGAACGACAAGAAGAGAAACTAAAGGCACTCCGGCAGGAGAATCAGAAATGACTTCCGAAGCGTTCGGCAGGATTTTAGAGAGTACGAGCTCGTACTCTTTGTTTCCGGTCCTGATCTTCTTCCTGTAGTTTTCTGCCGACTTTGTGCTCATATAATATTCTTCCGAACCGGAGCTTAGCTGCTTTCCCGATTCATCCCTGAGTAAATATCCGAGGTATTTTTCACTTGAGAAGCAGACATTCTGCTGTTCTCCCTCCCTTATATGGATTGTCCCTTCCCATCCGGTATATCGGGTTATTGCCGCTCCGGCAATCATCACAACAAAGGCGAGATGAAAGAGCATTATTGTCAGCTTCGATCGTTTATAGAGTTTGAGGACAAAGATCTGTCCGATCAGATTTATAGTCAGAAGGAGTAATATCAGTTCAAACCACCTTGTATCATAAACAAAATTGTATGCAGCTGAGGAGCCATAGTCATTCTCAATAAAAGTGGCTGCAGCCATCGAAGCTGCGAATACGACCAGAAGTACTCCCATAAAAAGGGGAGAAATAAGGAATTTTATAATTTTCATAATATTAAACTTATTAGGCACTATCTAACAAGACGTTATTAAGACTTAAGAGTTCTGTTGAAAATGAATTCATTCAGAACTTTATTTGATTAAAGTGCAATATTAACCTTTTTCTGAGATAAGTAAAAGCTTATCTTTCTGAAGGATCTTTATGTGCGAAGGAGTCGAAAGCAAAACACCTGACTCTTCCATTTCCTTCAGAATTCTGACTACACTTTCTTTTGCCATATTAGTCATTTCCCCCAATTCCTGCCTTGAAAGTATCATTTCAAATTCATCGGAATGAAATATCTCATCAGAAAAATACAGAAGCACCTCAGCAAGCCTGCCCGGCATCTTTTTTTGTGCCAGATTAACCATCCGGATATGCGACCTCAGCGATTTTGCGCTTATATCCTCCAGAAGGCTCTCGGCAAATTCTCCGTTTACCTTTACCAGTTGTTTGAAAACGTCGAAACTTATAAAACAAGCCTGTACAACAGTAAGTGCGGCGACAGAATAAGTATGCCTTGAATTAACATAAGCACCCGGCCCGATAATAAGTCTGCCCGGAAGTAAAATACTCATTATGAAGTTCTTGCCCCTGATACCCTCGATGTAGCTCTTTGCCATTCCTGAAGCAAGAAAAAGCGCATTCGATGCCGGGGAACCCTGCTTTATTATAATCTCACCGGGTTTGAATGTAGCTTCATACCTGTTTTCATTAATGAGTTGTAATTCGGCTTTGGTCAGAAACTGGAAGTTTTTCCACCGTGCTGAACAAGTTTCGCAGTTTTCCGTTTTATAAGTGTCGGACATTGGTGTTTTTTTATGGAGCTCAAAATAAGAGATTAACAGTCATCATTAAGTTTAAATTTCACAAATATCATTTATTTAATTGATATTTATCAATACACAAGCATATATCTATCAATTTTAGGGATTGTAAATAGCATGTATATTGTTATTTAATTAGCAAAAGTCATTTGCTACATTTGTTAATTAATTAACAAGACCCGATTTTATACATTTTGACAGGAAATCAAAACCAAAAACTCATTTATATGAAAAGACTAATTACTCCGGTTGCACTCCTCTTTTGCGCACTTTTATTATTCACTGCATGTGAAGGGCCAATGGGACCTGCAGGAGCTAATGGGAAAGACGGGAAGGACGGAAAGGATGCAAATGAAACCTGCAAGCTTTGCCATAATCCGACAGTTGTTGACCAGAAAGTTGTTGAGTTCGGATTCTCGAAACATAAGTATGGAGAAGCCGCATTTGAAGAGGGAGGAAATGCAGGTTGTTCTCCCTGTCATGAATCTGAAGCATTCAAATACGTTTGCAAGAATAATGTTCCTGCAACTTTCACGCTCAATGCAACAACAGGAAAATATTCAAACGATTATATAGCGACAACATCTATAGCCTTCGGTGAATTAAGCTGCTTTACCTGTCACAGCAGTATTCATACGACTTATCTGGGAACTGATTTTTTCCCTTTAACCAACACTGCCGCAGTTTCAATGACCATGTGGAAAGGAACAAAAAGCATAAATCTAACGCAGGGAGGTGGTACAAGTAATTTATGCGTGAAATGTCATCAGCCCAGGCCTTTGACGACAAGCTCGTCTCTTTCAAATGGTGATGTTGTAGATTATGCCTCACTGGCTACCAGTCCCAATGCAACATTTTATGATGCTGTAGTCGGTAATGCTGCACCCAATAAAGTATTACCCTCATATAGAATGCATGTTCATTATGGTACTATAGGTGCAATATTTGCAGGCAAGGGTGGTGTGGAATTTCCCGGTTCCGTAACTTACGAAAGCTCAGCACATACAACCGCGGCTTCATGCTCTGATTGCCACATGGCTCCGATTACAGGAATAGCCGGAGGGCACACCTTTGTTGCAAAAGGTAATTTCAATGGCTGCAATGTTGCAGGATGTCATTCAACACCTATTACTTCCTCATCCACAACATTCTGGAAAACTCCAAGAGCTGACGTTCAGGGATTACTTAATACCCTCGCAGAAAAGATTAATGCAGTTGGAGCCGGAACACCAATCCTTCATAGCGATTCTGATCCTGAGTCAAATTTATGGGCAGGTCTGACAACAGGCAATTATGAAGGTTATTTAAATGTCTATGATCCTTCATCAAACCCCGCAGGTGCATGGAAGAATCCAGCTCCCTCCAATAGCTGGACACAGGCTCAGAAAGATGCCAACAATGCATTGTCAACATTCCCGACATTAAAAAATGTTACAGCCGGTGCATTGATCAATTTCCAGCTCTGCCTGAGGGAGTACAGTCTTGGCATTCATAATTACAAATATACAAAAGCCTTATTGCAGAATTCAATTGAGGCATTGGATGCGGCAGGTGTATAATCAAAAAAAGAAAAGTGATAAGAGATAAAAAAGCTGAACCGTCTGGTTCAGCTTTTTTGTTGGAATGAATGAGGGGCTTGAGGCTGTCGGCCTCTCCCCCTCCTTCGTTAAGGCTTAAGCCTATCCCGAATGAGCTTAATGGTGGGAGCGAATGCGTTTACATGTAATATAACAACCGCGGAGCGGTTCCATCATTCTAGTAAATGCGATTGTATTGAATGTAACAACTGCGGAGCGGTTCCATCATTCTAGTAAATGCGATTGCACGTGATGTAACAACCGCGGAGCGGTTCCATCATTATAGTAAATGCGATTGTATTGAATGTAACAACCGCGGAGCGGTTGCATTATTCTGATAACGGCAATAACACGAAATATAACAACCGCGGAGCGGTTTCATTTTACCCTGATCTCTAATTGCAAGCTTTCATCTCCGTTGCGCCGGCTTAAAAGTCGTGGTTTCGGTTTTGGCATCTGTTTTTATGCTCTATAATGATGGAACCGCTCCGCGGTTCAAATTGTGACCTGACCTTTATGTCTATAATGATGGAACCGCTCCGCGGTTTTAATCAAGCAGGATGCCACAAAATATAACAACCGCGGAGCGGTTCCATCATTCTAGTAAATGCGATTGCACGTGATGTAACAACCGCGGAGCGGTTCCATCATTATAGTAAATGCGATTGTATTGAATGTAACAACCGCGGAGCGGTTGCATTATTCTGATAACGGCAATTACACGAAATATAACAACCGCGGAGCGGTTTCATTTTACCCTGATCTCTAATTGCAAGCTTTCATCTCCGTTGCGCCGGCTTAAAAGTCGTGGTTTCGGTTTTGGCATCTGTTTTTATGCTCTATAATGATGGAACCGCTCCGCGGTTCAAATTGTGACCTGACCTTTATGTCTATAATGATGGAACCGCTCCGCGGTTTTAATCAGGCAGGATGCCACAAAATATAACAACCGCGGAGCGGTTCCATCATTCTAGTAAATGCGATTGCACGTGATGTAACAACCGCGGAGCGGTTCCATCATTACGCGGGATCCTCGCAATGACCGTGCGTTCTAATAAGCGTTACATTATTAGCATAGGTGCGGTGGCAAACCGGAAATAGCGCGAACTTAAGCCATGCCCGTAGCGCCTATAGGGCCTGAGTAGGGGCCAGCTTGCAGGGGAGAATTGTGGTGGGGGCCGAGCGTTAAAAAAAGTCCGGCGGATTTTAGCGCTTCGCCTTCGGCAAGCTGCGGTATGGCGACCGAAGGAAGGAGCCAGCTTTAGCGATGGGGCTGCAGGGGAGAATTGTGGTGGGGCAGGAGGCAAAAAAACAGGGACGTCAAACCAACGTCCCTGCAAAATATGTTCAATAAAATAATTCAGACCAGTTATTTCTTAAAGGTTCTCATGTAATTCACTATATTCCAGATATCATCATCTGATAACTTTCCTTCGTATTTTGGCATCTCACTTCTTCCTGTTTTTGTTTTGTAGAAGTGTTCACCATCAGTCTGGCCCTGAAAAGCAGCACCCGAAAAATCACCAGGATGATCCTTCAGAGCTCTTGCTTTTACACCATCGCCAAGTCCGGTTTTCCCGTGGCATGAGGCACAATTTTTAGCATAAAGAGCCATTCCGGCCTTATTGCTGGCATCTCCCTTTGCAACAGGGTTTTTCATAGACTTAAAATTAGCTGGTGCTTCCCATGGTTTAGGCTGGGCGGCTACATTCATGGTTACCATCGAAAGTCCGATGACAATCGCTACTGAACCCATAAAGATTTTTCTTAACGTTTTCATAATTCTCGGTTTTGATTTTAGTTATACATTACAATTACCGTGCAAATATTTCATAACTGGATTAAAATTACAATTTTTTCTGCTTTTTACCCTCCTTCTTAATTCTTATAAGGCTGATTATTGCAAAGAGATAATGACCCCAGACACCCGTCAGAAGGACAGAAAGGGTAATTATCATCCACATGGGAGGTGTCTTGGTCCACAGCGCCCTGTGTGCAACTGGCACTGCATTTATAGTAGGGACTCCCCATTTCCGGACACTCTTCCTTTCAACATTTCCAAAGGAAGGGTGTTCTTCGAATTTTGCAATGATTCCAATATTCCCTTCAATGTCACCGGGAAGATCTGAAGGGAACTCAAGGCTCGCGGCCCCGTTTTCGTCAAGCGTGGCTTCTCCAACAGGTAGAAGGCTGAACATCCGAGGCACATATACCATTACTGTCTCTCCCGATACCGGAACATCTTTATTCTTACCCGGAGTGTAAGCCTTCAGAGAAATAGTCTTAACGCTATCAGCGTCCGACAGAGTCATCTCAAGATTTACATCCCTGATCAATAATTCCGAACTGCCGGCTTCAATAGTATCATTCCCCGTAAATTCAGAATTAAATGCCCAAAGTCCTTCATTATTTAAAGGCAGACTGATATATTTAGTCAGTTCAAACCTGGCAACACCTTTTTCATCAGTTAAAGCAGTACCGAGTAATTCTTTATCTCCCGCTGTTGAATAAAATGAGATTTCCATTCCCGGAAGAGGGATCTCCATCCTGTTTGAAGAGTATGTGAGCGTTGTCTGAAGAAAACGCAAATCATCTGAATTCTTAAAATACTGAAGTACAACGTAGGGACTTATAACTGCCTTATCCTGTGAGAACAACGGAACTGAAGCTTCCAAAAGAAATGTTATGCAAACAATAACTCGTGATATCCTGGATTTCATGGTAATCTATCTTTTTTCGCTTAATGAAGAAGTTCTACTTTATCTTTTTCCTGCATCTCAGATATCGAAACAATGGGTGCAATTTTTGAAATCAGCATGAATAACATTCCAAATATTGAAACACCGGCCAGGGTAAGGGACCATTCAATCCATGTAGGAGAATATTTTATCCAATCGGGACGTATATCCTGAATTGGCAAAAAAGGTGTCTCAAGAGTCGGGATTACGATTATATACCTGTTAACCCACAGTGCCAGTACTGCTATAATTGCAGCTATCGTAATATTGGGAATAGTCCTGAACCTGGGAAATGCAATAATGATTCCGGGAAGAAGGATCCCTATATAGTTGGCAAAAATGAAGAGTGAATAGTATTGCGAAAACAGTTTGTCGATAAGAATTGAATCCATTTTAATTGATCCGTACCATTTGGTAAGGTAATCGCTGAATGTAAAGTATCCGTAAAAAGCTGCAATTACCGTAAGTAGTACCCCAACATTAACAAAATGACGTTTTGTGATATATTCTTCCAGATGGTAAACTTTCCTGAATATCCACATCAGGATTATAAGGAGTCCTGTCCCTGAAAAGACAGCGGCTATGACAAAATACGGGCCGAAAATTGTTGAATGCCAGCCTGGCTGCAGAGTAACGCCGAATATCCAAGCAAGAACGGAGTACACTATAATCGCTATGGCTATAATCATTGAAGCCATGATCGTCCTGGCTCTTGTTAGCAGCCTTTCCTGTACCGGAGTACCAATATAACCAATTGAAAGGATCCTGTAGAGCTTCTTTTTCCAGGGCGGTACATTAAGGCCTGCATAGTCGCGTAATATTGCAAAATCCTCTACAAAAGAAAGGTACAGATAGATAAAGCATCCTATAAGGTCGGTGGAAATCGCGATTACGTCCCATGTTATGGGTGACTGGATTCTTGGGTGTATAAATAGAAAATATAGCCTGTCGAGCCGGCCAATGCAGAAAAAAATGAAGAAAGGGCCAATAACAAGCGAAATCACAGTAATCAGCTCAGCCATTCTTATTATTGGTTTTCTCCACCCGGTATGGAAAAGATGAAGTACACCCGAGATGAGAGCTCCTGAGTAGCTCAACCCCATAAAAAAGATAAAATTCACTATATAAAATCCCCAGACAACATTATCTCTCATCCCTGTTACAATGTGACCTTTCGTTATCTGCAAATACAATCCGTAAATGCCGATAACGAAAACAAAAAGAAATACAAGAAAAGTAATGTACCAGGCTGTACTTGTTTTTTCCAGTTCAGGTGTGAGATCCTTCAAAAGTTTCTTATCAGCTTGCATAGTTATTGGTTTATCTGAAAAATATTACCGTGGTCCCACCTTATTATATCTTCCCTTTATTTTTTCATCATACCCGTCAAGGCCACTTTCAACCGGGAACATTCTCTGGTTTGGCGGCAAATAATATACACTTGGTAATGTTCCCAATTCTTCACGGTATCTGAATCCGGCCCTGTCAAGCATAAGCTTGCTGAACCTGACAGTCTCTTCTCCGTTTGTAACTGTGTCTTCCAGAATATCTCCGAAATAAATCACCCCCATCGGACATGCGGTTACGCATCGGGGAAGAAGGTTCTTCCTGAGGTTATCGGCACAGAATACACATTTACCCACTGTTCCCTCAACCTGAGGAATATTTGTTTCAGGATCATAAACATGTCCCTCTGGCAGCTTTACTTCCGGATCTTTCCAGTTGAAAACCCTTGCCGAGTAGGGACATCCTGTCATGCAGAATTTGCAACCGATGCATCTCTGGTTATCTATCAGAACGATGCCGTCATCCCGCTTATAAGTTGCTCCAACCGGACAAACGCTGACGCACATGGGCTTGTCGCAATGAAAACAGGGACGGGGGAACCAGTACTTTGCAGTGTTCTTATCATCCTGAAGGAGATATAGTTTCATCCATTCATGATCCTTTGGAAGTAAATGGCCTTCCTGGCATGCCTCAACACATTTCCTTGCATTTTTGCATTTTGAAAGATCGATTACCATGACGAATTTATGTCCCGGCAATCCCTTCTTTGCTTCTGCCTTTAATTCTGCGACACTCTCCCGGGCAGGTTTGATATCATCTTTATCAACCTCCACCAACTTCCCTTCCGGAGATAAAAGCTTAATCTTTTCTCCTGATTTTGTCTTCTCACCCGAGCCGATTGAAGTGCCGGCGATACCGCTAATTGAAACGGTTCCGATCCCTGCTCCGAGCTTCTTTATAAAATTGCGTCGTGATGATTCTCCTGATCCATCTCCTCGTTTTTCATTCATCCCGTGCCTAACTATTAAGTAAATTAATGATCTTCAGATTCATGATAACCTGAAAGCATACTTTTAAATAAAGATGTTGGTCTGGCGCCAAGCGTACATGTATAAATATGTATTATCATAAAAACTGACAGAAAAAATCCCATGGTAATATGCAAAATGTCCGTCAGGATCATGCCGCTTATACCGAAAAACCTGTTTATAACTGTTTCAGGGAAGAGCAATCCGAGACCTGAAATGATAAGAAGCGGGAAAGCCAGATACATGGCCAGAACATAAGTCAGTTTCTGTAAGGGATTGAATTTCCGGTCCAGAGTAACAGGAAAAGGATGCTTCTCCCCTTTGAACATTCCCAGTGAATAGTACTTCAGTTGCATTCCCAGATCAGCCAGAAAATTGTTTTTTGAGATCCTGTAGTATTTGCCATTGCCTGAAAGAATATTGCCGGCAACGAAAAAAATATAATTGACTGTAAGAAAAGAAGCAGCAATATTATGCCATTTTACTGCCCGGGCAAATCCCACAACAAGCATATAATCAGTTTTATCGGTATACTGCATGCTGAGCCCGGTTACGATAAGTATTATTATCAGAACGGCATTTGCTGTGTGCCACAGTCTTACCCAAATCGGATATAAATACATTCTATTTCAATTTAATCTTGTTTCCTGGTCGCCCTGAAAAAAATATGAGCACCAATAATTATTATTACAATACCAAAGATCCCCAGACTTACAACATTCAGGTATTCATTCCGGTTAGCGCCTATAACATATGACTGGTTCAGTATTATTCCGTTGAAAAATCCGTCTTTTCTCTGCTCTTTCGACTCAAATTTGTAAAGTGTTGACATAAGCAATGAGTTCTGTGAATGACATTCGTTGCATCTTTTTACAGCTTTCTCTTTAGGATTAATTAAATGCGAAACAAGTACAGTATCATTGATTTCTGAATGGCACTCAATACATCTTACATTCTTAAAATGGGAGGCCTGGTTGGGAAGCCAGTCATGCTTCTTAAGGATGTTTATTTCTTCCCTTTCAGAAAGTAGCTCGAAATGGCTGAAGTTGGCATGGCAGTTAAGACAGATATTATTATCGTACAGAATTGTCTCTTTCAGATTGGTGCTGTTCCTTATGCTTATTTTATAGTCATGTGGTCCATGGCATTTCCAGCATGTAAATCCACCCTCTTCCAGCTTAAAATGGACACTTTTCTGGTATTCAACTTCAATTTCCTCAAAATGGAACCTGGCAAATTTTTCGTCGCCGCCATGACAATCGATACAATTGTACATTTGTTCCATTCGTAATTCTCCCGGATGCGGAAATTTGGAGTAATCGGAGGAATGACAATCTGTACAGCTGAAACTTTTATGATTTGACTTGTAAAATTTATTTCTTTCAACAATTCTTTCAGGAAACATCAATGCTTTTACCTGACGTCCCAGGTTCTCATTTGTATACTCATACACGTTTTGACCATGGCATTTGAAACAACGCTCATTGTCAGCATAAAATGGAGATTTATAAGTAATTGTATCCTGCGGGCGAACGCTATCTGTTTTAAAAGTGATGCCTGCCGCGGTGTTTGTTATCAAGAATACGGCAGGCAACAATAAGAAAAGGTTCCTGAATCCAGTTAAAATCATTCCTTAGTACGATTAATTTTTAGAACCTCACTGTGATATTAAATCCAACAAGGTAGTCGCCATTTGTATAATCGTTTGTATTAAATAAAAGATTACGCTGGTTTATGATCTGGGAATAGTTTGCGACGAAAACCTGAAACGTATGCGTGGCAGTGCCTATTTCCCAGCCAAGGGAAAGGTTTGGCTTTGGCTGTACCGGAATCTGCTGTTTTGTAATGAGCTGGTCATATTCAAGAATTATTGATTGTGATCCTACCACTGTCAGCTTTGCTCCGGCTGATATTGCGAAGTTCAGGTTTTCGTATTGCTCTGCTTCGGATACCTGGGGCACAGCATTATAGTAAATTACAGATGGAGCAACCTGCAGAGAAAACGCTTCACTGAATTTACGGGCAAGAATTAGCTGATTAAAATATGATATTCTGTGAATATCGCGGTAGCGGTCAACCGGACCAAAAGCTTCCTTCCTCTGGAGGTCCAGAACTATATTACCATAATATGAAAGTGATACCGGCATTTTATTATCCTCGGTCTGGCGAAGTATCAGGTACTTCCAGGCAAGGTCCTGAAGCTTGTAATCCTTTGTGGTACCTCCGGCAATCATGAACCTGTCGGTGATCCCGTAGTTCAGGCCGAGCCGTGTATTTGCAGCGCCATAGATACCGAAAAGATTATGGTAGTTTTCAATAAGGCTGAATCTGTGGTGTATCTGTAATTCCAAACTTCCCTTATATGGTGTTGCAACAGTCTGATTATCTATTAGAACACCTGTTCCAAAAGTAAATCTTACAGGTTTCGATGTGTCTTCAGGTTTTTCAGCTTCCTGAGCGTATATTGAAATTACGAAGACGGATAAAAGAAAGAATATTAAAGTCCTTTTCATTTTAATATGGTTTATTAGGTTAACAGTTTATTTGTTGTTCTGAGCTCCCTGTTGAATCCAGAGAAGTATTAATTGTTTTTCGGTATCAATAGTATACGAACCATGGCTGCTTGAGGTGACCTGCTTGTATAGTCTGCTTGTCTCTGCGGGCAGATTCACATATCCGCCGGTAGTTAGGGAAGTGTAAGAATTTCCATCTCTCAGGTCAGGATTACGTATTCCTTTGTGACATGTGATGCAATGGTTTGTGAATATAGGCTGGATCTGAGTCTCAAATAAGATAGTCTCTCCGGGATTAATTACTTCAGCCTGATAAGCGTACTTTTCGCAGGACATTAAAAAGCCAGCTCCTGCAAGCAACATTGAAGCCATCAGAACAGGCCAAAACTTTCCAGGTTTCCTTTTCATTTTCCTTTTATTGTTAAAATTTTCACAAAGATATCGATAATACTGACCAGTAGAATTTTACAACGTTGATTTTTAGCGTTTAAAAGGTGCGTTTTATCATGTTAAAAGTTGATCTATATCACTCACGAAATTGATATATATTATGGCACTAAGGTTCACTCCGGGTTAAACTTTAATTAGTCGGATTAGTCCTTGTTTAACCTGGCTTGTCATATTATGTGACGAGATTAATAAGGTATTGTTCAAAATATTTACCTTTTTTTCAGATGAAGTATCAAATTTTGAACAAATTGGAAATACGGGAAAAGGGACCTCTGGCACCGGAGGTCAACAGATTCGCAGAAGATTTTGCCAGTTTCAAATTTATTGCAGCAGAGCCAGAATTGATAAAACAGGAGTAATCGGCTCCTAGAATTTGTACATGTTATCTTCTATAAGCTTATCGGCAATTCTTCTTCGCGCAGTCTTAACATCCACGCCTTCAACTCTGGTCAGGATTTCAACTGCATTAACAAGCTTAGCTGCAGTTTCTCCTGAAGCAAAGGCAAAAATGGCATCTGTGGCTGATTTTCGGACAATATGTGCGGTTTCTGAAATGTTTACGTCAAGGATATCCCTGTAAACCTGGCCGGTACCCTTTAAGCCTTCGAGCTTTTCAATCCTTAGGGCAAGTGATTCGGAAACATAAGTTTCCATCATCATTTCCGCGATGTTATTCATGACCTCCTGTTCATATACCATCCCTTTCCCGAAGTGTTCGACAGCGCCATGCATACACAGCAGTATGGCTTTCTTGAAATTCCTGGTATAACTGTGTTTCTTCGTGAAGTAAGTCTCTCCTTCAACTTTCCCGTTGCTGATACTTTCAAGGTTGTTGAAAAGTTTTGCGGCTTCTCCGAACAGGTCAAATTCGCCTTTCATCGCACGCTTCATTGCAGTATCGGTAACAAGGAGCCGGTTGATCTCGTTTGTTCCTTCGAAGATCCTGTTGATCCTTGAATCGCGGTAGCCTCTTTCCACATCCATTTCGGCTGAATAACCCATACCTCCGTGAATCTGGACAGCCTCATCAGAAATAAAGTCGAGCATCTCCGAACCGACAACTTTAAGTATTGCCGCCTCAACAGCATAGTGACTTATAGCCTCAATAGAAGCCCTGCCTTTATCGCCGCAATCGACCTTCAGCTTTTCCATCAGATCATCAATGTCCTTACTCACTCTGTAAACAGCAGATTCTGAAGCAAAAAGTCTGATGACCTGTTCAGCCAGCTTATGTTTTATTGCACCAAACGAAGAAATCAGCACACCGAATTGCTTCCGTTCGTTTGCGTACTTCACAGAATCGTTGATCGCCTTCTTGGCAGCACCAATAACATTTGCCCCAAGTTTAAGCCGTCCCATATGCAGAATACTCAGTGCTATTCTAAAGCCTTCTCCCCGCTTACCCAGAAGGTTTTCAACAGGGACCTGAACTTCATTAAAGAATATCTGGGCCGTAGAGGATCCCTTTATGCCCATTTTATGTTCGTCGGGACCAATAACAACGCCCGGAAAATTAGTTTCAATAATAAATGCACTGAGAACCCTGTCGTTGTCAATTTTTGCAAACACAACGAGCGTGTCGGCAAAGCCGGCATTTGTGATCCACATCTTCTGCCCGTTCAGGATATAGTGTTTCCCGTCGTCGGACAGCTTTGCACTTGTTTTTCCTGAATTTGCATCACTGCCTGCACCGGGTTCAGTCAGACAATAAGCGCCGATAAGTTCACCTGTAGCGAGCTTTGTAACATATTTTTGTCTCTGAAACTCATTGCCGTAATACATTATCGGCAAAGTTCCGATACCGCAATGGGCCATATAAGCCACTGAAAAAGAATATCCTGCACCTGTGGTTTCAGCAACCAGCATCTGGGAGACAAACGACTGGCCAAAGCCTCCATACTCTTCAGGGATCGAAATTCCCATCATACCAAGCTCGCCAGACTTTTTAAGTATGCTTTTCATAAGCTCCCTGTCGCTCTTTTCAACGGCTTCAAGGTTAGGATATACTTCAGCGTTAAGAAAATCCTGGCAGGTCTGGGCAATCATTCTCTGCTCCTCGTCGAATTCCTCAGGGATAAAAATATCTTTTGCTTCAACTTCGCTAACAAGAAATTCTCCGCTCTTCAGTACTTTTCTGGTTTCCATAGATGGTTATATTAATTCTTATATTTTTTCACCCCTATCCCGATAGCTATCGGGACCCCCAGGGGGACTTATTAAACAACAGTTTTAACCGCCCCCTGGAGGGAAGGGTGGTCTTTTATGTAAGAGCCTGTGCTATTAACTCTGCAATATCAAGATTCTTAATCTCCTCTTCTTTGTTTTTATACTTTAACCCGTCGGTCATCATGGTCATACAAAAAGGGCATGCTGTGGCAATAATCCCGGCCCTCGTTTTAAGAGCATCTTCAGTTCTTTCAATAAAAATTTCCTTTTCACCTTTTTCTGCCTCTTTGAACATCTGAGCTCCTCCTGCACCGCAGCAGAGCGCAAAGCTCTTGTTTCTGTTCATCTCGACAAAGTTGTGTGTCAGATTTCTTACAAGTGAACGAGGCTCGGAATAGATTTCATTTGCCCGACCAAGATAACATGGATCATGGTAGGTTATAACAGCGCCATCAGAAGTACCTTTCCGGATTTTAAGAATTCCTTCCTCTGATTTTTCATTAAGGAATTGCAGGTAATTAATTACTTCATAATTTCCTCCAAGATCGGGATACTCATTCCTGAAAATGTTAAAGCAATGTGGACAAGTGGTTATTATTTTCTTTACATCATATCCTTTAAGGATCTCAATTACCTGCATAGCCTGCATCTGGTAAAGCATCTCGTTGCCTGCTCTGCGGGCCGGATCGCCGTTACATGTCTCCTCTTTTCCCAGTACGCCATAGCTGACATTCAGGTTGTGAAGTATTTTGGCAAAAGCCCTTGCAACTTTCTTATACCTGTCGTCAAAAGCACCTGCACACCCGACCCAATAAAGGTATTCAGGTTTCTTTCCATTCGCAACTATTTCTGACATCACAGGAACCTCAAATTCCAGGTCTTTGGTCCAGTTTAGCCGGTCTTCAGGAGAATATTGCCACGGAGCACCGTTGTTTTCGATATTGCTGAATACGCTCTTCAGTTCTCCGGGAGCTGATCCTTCCTCAAGGACAAGGTAACGGCGCATATCAACAATAAGAGATGGGTGGTTAATATTTATGGGGCACTCCCTTGCACAGGCATTACATGTAGTGCACGCCCAAAGTTCTTCTTCACTTATAAAATCCCTCAATAGCGATCTGTTATCACTGAATTCCCTTCCATTCTTAACCATCAGCGGACCCTTTTCGCGCATTCTGGCGCGGAGATCCATCATTACTTTACGCGGGGAGAGTTTCTTTCCGGTGATATTGGCGGGACAGACAGAAGTACATCTGCCGCATTCGGTACAGGAAAGTGAATCGAAATAGTTTTTCCAGGTAGCATCCTCGGCATCTTTAATCCCAAACCGTTCAACGGGTGAATCAGCAGGTGTTGCAGCAAAAGCAGTATCGGGATTGAGCATAAGCCTGACTTCCCTTGTGATGTTATCCATATTAGTCAGTTTTCCGAGAGGTTCAAGCCTTGTGAGGAAAACATTCGGAACCGACATGAAAACATGGAAATGCTTTGAATAAGGCAGATAGTTGGCAAAGAAAAAGATTAGTAAAATATGCACCCACCAAGATATTTCATAAGTAACCCTGAAGCCTTCATCTGAGACACCTGGTAAAAGTCCTGCAATTAATCCACTCACAGGATAAACGCCATGTATTTCACCACCCGATATGGATTTGAATCCGTTATATCCTGTGTTCATAGCCAGAAGTGAGATCATCAAAAGCAGGATAAGAGAAAGGGAAATATTTGCGTCAATATGGGATCTCTTTTTCATCTCAATTCCTTCAAACCGCTTAATATGGAAGAAAAGGCGCCTTGCTAAGAATAGGATGATTGAAACTGCCACAAGAAGTGCAAATATATCTCCCGAGGCAATAATGAAATTATAAACAGGACCAGGGAAATGAAGAGCACGTTCCGAACCTGTCAGCCCGTCGATTACCATTTCAATGCTGCCGAAAATAATTATACAGAAACCCCAAAATACGAGTGCATGGAAGAACCCTAATACAGGTTTCCTGAAAATCCTTGACTGGCCGAAGGCAACCTTCATCATTATACCGGAGCGTTTCCAGAAATCTCTGACCTTAAATGCGGGTTTTGTAAATCTGAAGAACTTAATAAGCCGGTTAACGGTATAAAAAAATACCCCAAGGGTTAAAAGAAGTACAATTGTGAAAATGATCTGTTTAGTCATAATATTAACAAACTGGCAGGGCCGTTATTAATAAACTGGTACGGACGTTGCATGCAACGTCTCCACTATTTTTTTAATTCTTTCAATGCAGTAACCAATTTCGGGAGCACCTTCATTGCATCACCCACAATGCCATATTGAGCCGCCTCAAAGATTGGAGCATCCTTATCTGAATTAATTGCCACTATATATTTCGACGAGCTTATCCCTGCAAGATGCTGTGTTGCACCGGAGATGCCGACAGCAATATAAAGGTTTGGTGCAATTATCTTTCCGGTCTGTCCTGTATGCTCTTCATGAGGCCTCCACCCTTCATCCGACACCGGCCTGGAACACGCTGTTGCTCCGCCGAGCAGCGAAGCAAACTCAACAAGCGGAGCCCAGTTATCGGGCGATTTCATGCCCCTTCCACCAGACACAACAATATCGGCATCGGTCAGAACTATTTTGCCAATCTGCCTCTGAACATCGGTGACAGCAGTTTTTACAATTCCGTCAACTTCGATCTTCATTGTCCCGGGCACAGCACCTGTCGGTTTCTTAACAATATCGAACGAGTTCTGGGCGAGGGTGATTATCCTTATATCCGACTTAATGACCATGTGGGCAAAAGCATTTCCCGAATAGGTTCTCTTATAGACTGTAAACGGATTCAGGTTCAGAGGGAGCTTACTCACTCCTGCTGCGATTCCTGCTTTCAACCTTACCGACAATCTGGGTGCCAGGGCTTTACCTGAATTGTTATTGGCAAATATTATTACTTTGGAGCCCTCATTCCGGGCAACCGTATCAAGGATCTGAGTGTAAATCTGGTTATCGAGTGTTGTTAACCTGTCATCGATGATGTTCAGGATCCTGTCGGCGCCATAATCGGCAAGCTTTTTCAATTCATTATCATCGGCTTTACCTATCGTGACAGCAGTAACTTTCACATTAAGCATTTCAGCAACGGCAGCCGCATAGGAGACCAGTTCAAATGAGAGTTTCTTGAATTTCCCTTCCCAGTTTTCGGTGTAAACTAATACTGACATAATGTTTAATTTTTCCTTGATTACTATCAAATAACCTTTGCTTCATTCTGAAGAAGCTCAATCAGTTGTGACGGGTTTTCAGCATCAACGAATTTACAGGCGGCCCTTGGTTGGGGTTTTTCAAAACCGGTAATTTCGGTAAGAGAGTCAACTGCAACCGGTTCAAAAATTTTTATCGGTTTTGATCTTGCCATCATGATGCCGCGCATTGCAGCTATCCTTGGTTCTTTCGAAATTCCTTTCTGAACAATAGCAACAAATGGTACAGAAACCTTTACAGTCTCCTTGCCTCCGTCAATTTCCCTGGTCAGGACAGGTACACCATTTTCAATTTTCAATGCAGAAACAGATGATACCGACGGGATCCCGAGAAATTCAGAGATCATCCCTCCCACCGCCGATCCGTTAAAATCGCTTGATTCAATGCCACACATAATTATATCATATTGTTCCTTTTTAACTACCGAGGCAATCTGGGCAGCAACAAAAAATGAATCCGATGAAGCTGAATTTATGCGGATTGCATCATCTGCTCCTATGGCAAGCGCCTTCCTGATCGTGGGTTCAGATGCTTGCGGACCGACATGTGCCACAGTTACTGTTTTTATACCACACGACGGATCATCCTTAAGTTCAAGGGCCCTTGTAAGCGAGAGTTCATCCCAGGGATTTATGACCCACTGAATCCCTGTGGTATCAACTGATGTATTTCCTTCAACAAATCTGATCCTGGTAGTTGTGTCAGGAACATTACTGATACATACTAAAACTTTCATTAATTATTGAATATTAGTTATTTATCTTTCTCCTCAATTGAATGTCAGGTAACCCGTAATTCTGGCATGAGGCGGCAAATATAATAATTATAGCTTCACAATCAAATGTGAAAAATATCATTTTTTACTTATGTTCGAAATAATAATAACCTATATATGGCTGTATTTATTAATGTTATATATTAATTATTATGAAAGTTCAAACCGAATTCGAAACACTGGTCTCAGGGGCAATTTTATAAAAACTTATTGCCCTGATAAAATAATACGATTATTAAAATTAAATTCGCACGATGCCGAATCAAAAGTACCTTCTTCATTTTCACCCCTAAATCCCCTAAAGGGGACTTATTGATTAACAAAGACTTACTGAACCCCCTTTAGGGGGCAGGGGGTAAAAAAAACTGGAATGGTGTAAAGCTTCGGACTTTTGATACAACCTCGATACCTGAACGGATTGAAAAGCAAAGTAAGAATATATGGCGGAGTGGTGCTGGCGATGATATTCTGGTCGCTTTCATTCATTTGGTTCAAGGTAGCAAATGAGACATTCCGTCCCATTACAATTGTCTTCATACGGTTAACTTTTTCAGTAATTCTCCTGACTTCTTATCTTATCATAAAGAAAAAGTTCATGAAGATAAAAAAAGAGGACAGGAGGTTATTCGCCATGCTGGCATTATTTGAACCATTTTTTTATTTTCTCGGGGAGAGTTTCGGACTAACCTATGTATCTGCAACAGTAGGTTCGGTACTGATTTCAACGATACCGGTGTTTGCAACGATCGGTGCCTGGATAGTGTTCAGGGAGAGGCTTAAAGTAATAAATTACGCGGGGATCATCCTTTCCTTTCTCGGAATCCTCGTCTTCATGATAAGAGGCGATGGCGGCATGTCATTCAATCCCAGAGGACTTGCCCTTCTTGCTCTGGCTGTATTCTCGGCTGTAGGATATAATCTTACATTAAGCAGACTTGTTGGTTCATACAGTCCCGTTTTTATAGTGAATGTCCAGAACACAATTGGAGCTTTATTGTTTTTGCCTGTGTTCCTTTTTACTGACTTCCGGCATGTTATTAACACTCCGGTTTCTATCGCCGCATTTTTACCTATTATTGAGCTTTCCGTATTTGCTTCATGCGGAGCCTTTATTCTCTTCGCATTTTCGGTCAGGAGTATGGGGATCACAAAAGCAAACGTCTTTACAAACTTCATTCCGGTTTTTACGGCTCTCTTCTCTTTCATTATTCTTGGTGACAAACTTACGATGCAAAATATTGCCGGAATGATGATTGTTGTGGCAGGACTGTTAATGTCACAGATAAACGGCCGCCCGAAAAAGCCTGAAGAAGCACTTATCCTTACGGGAAAAACAGCCTGATAAAGCTCATTTATTAATAAAGATCGGGGTTCAAACACGTCAAATAATAATATATTTACGTTTGTTCCGGAAGAAATGGTAAAAAGGATTATTAGTATTCTTTATTTCTGCGCCTGTTTATCGTATTCATTTTCACAGACAGGCGGTGACCATGTTTATGAGTTCCTTAACCTGCCCCAGTCAGGATTTGTTTCTTCCCTGGGAGGAGTTAATGTTTCGGTATATGGAAAAAACCTGAACCTTGCATACCACAATCCTTCCCTTCTGGCGGGTGAAATGGACCGAAGTCTCGCCCTGAATTATGCAAATTATTTTGCGGGCATTAACTATGGTTTGGCAATGTACTCAGGATCTGTTCCGGGTACCGGCAACATTGCAGCGGGGATCACTTATCTTAATTATGGCTCATTTACGGAAGCTGACCCCTCAGGAAATGTAACAGGGACATTCAAGGCTTCAGAATATGCCTTTTCGATCATTTACTCCCGCGAACTGGATTCAATGTTTAACGTTGGTGTAAATTTTAAACCGGTTTTATCACATCTTGAGAATTACACATCTTTTGGAATTGCATTCGATCTTGGAGCATCATGGCACAACAAGGGTAATCTGCTTTCGGCAGGTCTTGTTTTAAAAAATATTGGTTACCAGGTAACAACTTATGCAGGTGAGCCGAGAGAATCACTTCCTTTTGAAGTACAGGCAGGAGTCACTGCCAGGCTGGCACATGCTCCGTTAAGGTTTTCACTGACCCTCAGGCATCTTGAACGATATGATCTTACCTATAAATATCTCACCTCAGCACAGGATAACGGAGGCTCTTCTTCAGGTTTTTTCGAGAACATGATGAGGCATGTAATAGTCGGTACCGAAATTATTCCGCAAAAAAATTTCTATCTGAGTCTGGGTTATAATTACCAGCGGAGAAGTGAGTTGCATATTGAGTCGAAGGTAGCCGGCGTAGGCTTCTCCTGGGGTTTTGGGATTAATACTTCGATCCTGAGTATCGAATTCGGGCGTGCCACATACCACCTCGCGGGGTCGTCAAATCATATTTCGCTGATCCTTAGACCTGATCTTCTGTATAAAAAGTTCAGGGATTAAGGTTACTTTGCATTTAATTCATAATTTAAGACCTTTGTAAATAATTTTGGTTTGCCCCTTTATCGAATGGATTTAAAAGAGGATGTTTCGAAAGTACTGATTTTTACGTTAAACCCTTGTTTTTACCCCCTGCCCCCTAAAGGGGGTTCCATAAGTTTTTGTTAATCAATAAGTCCCCTTTAGGGGATTTAGGGGCGAAAAACAAATAAGTTACTTTTGATTCAACCTCTGGGGAAAAAAAGTGGAATGGCACAACGAAATAATTGCTACTAGTAAAAAATAATGAATAAGAGACTGATAATAGCTATCGACGGATATGCTTCATGCGGAAAAAGCACTTTTGCAAAAGCAATCGCCAGGGAGCTTAGCTACATTTACATCGACAGCGGAGCAATGTACAGGGCTGTAACCCTTTACTGTATAAGGAAGGGGTACGTGAGTAAAGACAACCTGAATATGAGCGGGATACTGTCAGATCTTCAGGATATTCATATCGGGTTTGTTTATAACCCCGACATTCTTGAATATGAAACCTACCTTAATTCTGAAAACGTTGAAAGGGAAATAAGAGGAATTGAGGTTACTTCTTTTGTAAGCAGGATAAGCCAGATTCACGAAATCCGCACGCGGATGGTTGAACTTCAGCGGCAAATCGGCGTCTTTAAGGGAATTGTTATGGATGGAAGGGATATTGGAACCGTTGTTTTTCCTGATGCCGAGCTTAAGATATTTATGACGGCTTCGGTGGACGTCAGGGCAAAGAGAAGATTTGATGAACTGAAAGCTAAAAACATTGAAGTTGCTTTTGATGAAATAAAAAGGAACATTATTGCCCGTGATATTGCAGATGAAAACAGGGATATCAGTCCCCTCAGAAGAGCGGAAGATGCCATCCTACTCGATAATACGCGGATGTCTGTAGCACAACAGATGGAATGGATAAGAGAAAAGATTGAGGTAAGAATAAATGGATGTTGAGATTGATAAATGGTCGGGATTTTGTTTTGGGGTTCAGAATGCTGTTGCAATAGCTGAAAAGGCTCTTCTCAGGGGAGAAAAGGTATTCTCGCTCGGGCCCATTGTTCATAACGACAAAGAGGTTGAACGGCTCTCCTCGCTTGGACTTGTTTCAATCGATCATGACCAGTTCAGGGTACTCCGTGATTGCAATGTGCTTATACGGGCCCACGGGGAACCTCCCGGGACATATGAGACCGCTGAAAAGAACAATATTACAATAATTGAAGCCACATGTCCCATCGTGAAGAGGCTTCATTCAAAGATCAGCGAAACCTGGTCCAGGACCAAGGCTGAGAACGGACAGATTGTTATTTTCGGGAAGCCGGGTCATGCTGAAGTTGTCGGTCTTCTCGGTCAGACAAACAATGAAGGAATCCTTATTTCAGCTCCTGAAGATATCAGCAAGATAGATTTTACAAAGCCTGTAAACCTCTTTTCGCAGACCACAATGGGATTAAAGGAATATAAAGAGATTAAGGACCTGATATTTTATAGCATGAAGAAAAGAGGTGTTCTTGATCCTGTTTTTCATTTTTCGGTGAACAATACTATTTGCGGGCAGGTTTCAAACAGGGAGCCTATACTTAAAGCCTTTGCAAAGAAACATGACACAATAATTTTCGTAAGCGGCAGGGAAAGTTCTAACGGCAAGATGCTGTACTCGGTATGCAAAAATGTAAATCCGGATACTCACTTTGTATCCTCGGTGGAAGAGATCGACAGATCGTGGTTTTCCGGCAAAAGATCGGCTGGGATTTGCGGGGCCACTTCAACGCCCAAATGGCTGATTGAAAATATCAGGGATTTTATCTCAAATATCTGATTGATCGAAAGCTCCGCCTTTTGCCCGGAAGAATATTTATTGTATCTTTGTGCCTTTTTACACACAAATCATGGGGAAAATTAAGAAGATCGGGGTATCGACCCAGGGTGGGGATTCACCCGGCATGAATCCTGCAATACGTGCTTTTACAAAATCTAAAGTTTATTTTACAAACCTGAGGACGAAACCCTCAATCAACCTGCTTAAAAAGCTTGAGAATCTGATTATCCGAACCGGAATCGAGCAGATCGATTTCAACAGGAAGATAGTTGCTTTAAAAATACATTTCGGAGAGCCCGGTAACCTTGCCTACCTGCGGCCAAATTATGCTGCAAGGATCGTCCGCTTTCTTAAAGGAAAGGAAGCAGTTCCTTTTCTTACTGATTGCAATACCCTCTATTGGGGAAGGCGGTCAAACGCTCCGTCGCATCTTGAGGCAGCTTTCGAAAACGGATATAATCCAATTGCAACCGGTTGCCCGGTAATTATTGCCGATGGAATAAAAGGAACTGACTATCGCGAAATTGAAGTTAATCTTGATCTTTGTAAATCTGCTAAAATTGGTTCAGCAATAGCCGACTCTGATGTTGTTATTTCGCTTAACCATTTTAAAGGACATGAACTTACAGGTTTCGGGGGAGCACTTAAAAACCTCGGAATGGGATGTGCATCGATCGGCGGGAAACTATTCCTTCACTCGGGTTCATCACCCAGGGTCTTTGAACAGAACTGCACAGGGTGCAGAGTTTGTGAAAAATATTGCAATTATGGAGCGATTAAGGTTGGCAAAGACAAGATCGCTCATATTAATTATGAGAAATGCGCGGGTTGTGGTCAATGTGTTGCCGTATGCCAGTACGATGCTTCGAGAGTAGTATGGCAAAGCACTTCGGAAGCTGCCTGTAAAAGGATCTCGGAATATGCATTTGCTGCAGTAAAAGAAAAGCCGTCATTTCATATAAACTTTATAATGAACGTATCCCCTGACTGTGATTGCTGGGATTCAAATGATTACCCGCTCGTACCCGACCTTGGAATTGCCGCTTCATTTGATCCTGTCGCTCTCGACCAGGCTTGTGCTGATATGGTAATAGCAGCTCCTGCCCTTCCGGGCAGCAGAATTTGCAGTGACCATAATGATGATTTCACTGGTAAGGACAAATTCACCATTGCTCATCCCAACACCTTCTGGAAGTCGGGTGTTCAACATGCTGTTAAAATCGGTCTTGGGAACAGCGAATACGATCTTATCACGATCTGAAAACTTCCAACAATCTGAAAATAAGTTAACTTTACAGGCTTAAGTTTAGACTAACTTGCAACAATCCAAAGCTCACCAATGAAGGTCAAAATTAAAATTGCACGACTCTCTATCTTCTCGAACACTCTTCTGATCATCATGAAACTGGTAGTGGGATTTCTGAGCGGTTCTGTGAGTATAATTTCGGAAGCGATCCATTCCTCAATGGATCTTATCGCTGCACTGATTGCTTTCTTTTCTGTAAGTGTTTCTGATAATCCGCCTGATACAAGTCACCCCTATGGCCATGGAAAGGTTGAAAATATCTCCGGCGTTATTGAAGCATTGCTGATACTTCTCGCTTCAATTCTTATAATTATTGAGGCTTTGAAAAAATTAATCGGTGAAGCGCCCGACCTTGAATCGATCTGGATTGGCGTTGTAGTAATGTCCATATCAGCTGCAATAAATTTTTATGTCTCAAGCCGGCTTTATAAGGTAGCACGTGAAACAAATTCTGTTGCTCTTGAGGCAGATGCGCTCCATCTTAAAAACTGACGTTTATACTTCAGTCGGTGTAGCTGTAGGTCTTGGTCTTATTATTCTTACCGGAATTAAGTGGCTTGATCCGATAGTAGCCATGTTCGTTGCCCTCTTTATAATAAGAGAATCATACGTTCTTCTGAGAAAGGCCTTTTCACCGCTTCTTGATACCGCGTGGGGGGATGATGAAATAGCGGATCTTGAAAGTAAATTAAATATAATGTCCGTTAACTACCACGATCTGAGAACCCGCCGGGCAGGTAACTACAAATTCATTGATATTCATGTCGAGATCCCTGAAAGCCAATCAGTCGGACTTGCACATCAATATTGCGACAAAATTGAAGACGAGCTGAAGAAAGTTTATGACAATCTTACAGTTACAATTCATGTGGAACCAAGCTGATCGTCTTAAGAGTTATCAGCTACTTTGAATATTTCAGCCTGAGACTGTTACTAACAACACTTACACTGCTCAAAGCCATTGCAGCTCCGGCAATCATCGGATTAAGAAGAAATCCGTTCACCGGATATAATACACCGGCGGCAATTGGAATTCCGATCACATTATAGATAAATGCCCAGAATAAATTCTGTCGTATCGTCCTTACGGTATTCCTGCTTAACCGTATTGCAGCAGGAATTATTGAAAGATCACTGCTGATTATTGTCATTTTTGCAGCATCGATGGCAATATCTGAACCTTTGCCCATAGCAATGCTGATATCAGCTGTCGCCAGGGCCTGGCTGTCATTGATCCCATCGCCTACCATCCCGACTGTTTTCCCCTCTTTCTGAAGCCTGGAAACAAATTCGGCCTTATCTGATGGCAGGGCTTCAGCCCTGAAGCCCGGGATACTCGTCTTTTTTGCAACGGCTTCGGCAGTTTTTTGATTATCACCTGTAACAAGGTAGACATCAATACCCAGATCCTTCAGCTGCCTGATGGCTTTTACGGAGTTCTCTTTTATTTTATCTGAAACTGATAGCACGGCAAGCACATCTTTATCGTCGGCAAAGCAGATAACTGTATTTGCGTCCTCCTCCCATTTATCTGCCAGTTCTTCAAGAGCTTTGTCGATGTGAATTTTGTTCTCACTAATTAATTTCAATCCGCCGGCAAGGTATCTTGTCCCGGCATACGTGCCGGCAATTCCCCTGCCTGTAATGCTCATCACTTCAGTAAGAGGAACCTGTGAAGCAGTTTCCCTGAGATAATTTACCACAGAATCGGCTAACGGGTGTTCGGATAACTTTTCGAGACTGAACAGAATATTTACTGCAGTCTTCTGATCTTTGACCCTCCCCCATTCAATCTTGTCGACAGACGGTTTACCTTCGGTTATTGTTCCCGTTTTATCGAGCACAATTGCATCCATTTTATGCGCCATTTCCAATGCCTCAGCATCCTTAATGAGGATATTGTTCTCAGCGCCTTTCCCAATTCCAACCATGATCGCAGTAGGCGTTGCAAGACCAAGGGCGCAGGGGCAGGCTATTACCAGTACCGTAATCATGGAAAGCAGGCCCTGGCTGAATCCGTTTTCTCCGCCGGCTATCACCCAGATTACCAATGTAACCAGGGAGATCGTAACAACGACTGGAACAAATACTCCGGCAATTTTGTCTACGAGCCTCTGTACAGGCGCTTTGCTTCCCTGCGCCTCCTGTACAAGTTTGATAATACTGCTAAGCAAGGTGTCGGAACCTACCTTAACCGCTACAAACTGGAAACTGCCCTTTTGATTAATTGTACCTGCATAGATCTTTGACCCTGATTCTTTTATAACAGGAACAGGTTCTCCTGTAATCATGCTCTCGTCAATATAGCTGCTGCCGGTTGTAACAACTCCGTCGACCGGAATTTTATCCCCCGGTTTTACAAGCAACGTATCACCTGGTTTTATTTTCGATATCAGGAATTCCCTTGTCTGCCCGTTATCGAGGACTTTAAGGACTGTCTTTGGCTGCAAGCCTATAAGTTTCTTTATAGCGGCAGAAGTATTTGCCTTTGCTCCTCCTTCGAGGAGTTTGCCAAGTAAAACCAATGCAATCACAACTCCGGCAGCTTCAAAATATACATGAGCATGAAGTCCTCTGTTAGTCCAGAACTGAGGAAAAAGTGTATTGAATACACTAAATAGATAAGCAATTCCGGTACTTAGAGATACCAGTGTATCCATGTTTGCATTGCCATAACGGATAAGTTTCCAGGCATTTATGAAAAAGGAACGACCGAACCATACCACAACAGGAGTTGCAAGAGCCCACATAATATAGTTTGCGTACTGAACGTTCATGAAAAACATACTAATAACAACCAGCGGGATTGCCAGGCTTATAGCCCATATGGTTCTGTTCTTCATCGACCTGTAGGTCTTCTGAAGAATAGTTTCCAGCTCATCTTTCGCCTTTTCCGACTCATCTATTATCAGGTCATAGCCGATTGAGGTTATGCTTTCCTTAAGGCTTTCGGGCTTTATAAGTGAAGGATTATATTCAATTGTAGCCATCTGCGAAGCCAGGTTTACGGCAGCTTTAACAACTCCTGTCTGACCGTTAAGCCTCGATTCAACATTTGAAGCACACGATGCACACGACATTCCTGTAACAGGATACTGCTTAACGACAATTTTCTGGTCAGGAACCGTCATTTTGTCAGGGCGTTCCGCTTCAATAGCTTCTACATCTCCTGATAATTTTTCAACAGTCCTTCCGGATTGATGCACCGCCTTCTTCGTTTTAATCATATAATTATTCCTCGTTGATAGAATGTGTCGTGAAATTAGAAAATATATCATTTAACAAAACAGTTGGGTGATTGTTTAAATAATGAGGTAATATGAGTTGGATGTAAACTTGGACTTTGTTAAAAATAATGGTATATTTAATTTTTTATTAAATTGAACATTGAATTTCTGATTATTTGAAACTGTATATTAAAAACATGGTTTGCATCCGGTGCCAGATGGTCGTTAAATACGAACTGGAAAAACTCGGATTACATCACACCAGGGTCGAATTAGGTGAGACTGAGATCATGGAGGAGATCTCAACAGAGCAACGTGAAAATCTGAGTGCTTCCCTGAAAAAGATCGGGCTTGAATTACTGGATGATAAAAAACAAATAATGGTTGAAAAGGTAAAAATCATTATAATTGAACTTGTAAATTTTAATGAAGAACAAATTAAAACAAACCTTTCCGATTACCTTAGCGAAAAACTAAATCACAATTACACATACCTTTCTAATCTCTTTTCTGAAGTAAAAGGGACCACCATTGAAAAGTTTTACCTGGCTCAGAAAATTGAAAGGGTAAAGGATCTCCTTGTGTACGACGAGCTCAATCTTACAGAGATTGCCTTTAAACTGCATTACAGCAGTGTTGCTCATCTGTCGAACCAATTCAAGAGAATGACAGGACTTACTCCGTCTCACTTCAAAAATCTTAGAAACAACAGGCGAATGGCTTCAGGGAATATGTGAATTATGTAATTTTTATTGAAAATTGTGTAACTCCTTTGCTCTGCCTTTACCTTATCTTGTTCCACTTAAATTCATTTAAAAAAATGAATGAAGAATATTCCTGTTTGCCTCCAACGATTGACATTGTCAAATTCAGGAGCGACAGGGTTATTGATTTTGGTTAAAATTGAATTTATTAAAAGAACTTTGCTTGAAGCTGTATATCAAATACATGGTAAGTACCCGCTGCAAAATGGTGGTTAAAGAAGAGTTGCAGAAACTTGGTCTTCACTTTATTATTCCAGACATGGGGGTGGTGGATATCATGGAAGATATTACAAACACTCAGCGTGAGCAAATAAGATTAGCCCTGGCACAATCAGGTCTGGAGCTGATGGATGACAAGAAAGCATTGCTTGTTGAAGATATAAAAAGTGCAATAATTGAAATGGTCCGTTGCACTGTCGAACTTCCCAGGAAAAACCTTTCTGATTATTTAAGTGAGAAGTTAAATTACAACTATACCTCTATGGCCAGCATATTTATGGAGGTTCAGGGGATGACAATTGAGAAATTCATTATTGCTCATAAAATAGAAAGGGTAAAGGAGCTCATTACTTATGATGAACTCAGTCTTACAGAAATTGCCTGGAGGATGTATTACAGCAGTGTCGGACATTTATCAAATCAATTCAAAAAAATTACAGGGCTTACGCCTTCTCATTTTAAGAAACTAAATATTGAAAAGCACAATCTGATCGAAGAGGGAGGAGATAATTCAAAGATTTTGATTATCGAATAACCTTTAACAATTATGTAAAAGTCAGGTAATGTAATACCGTTATTTAATAAAAAAACCATGCAAATATTTAGCAGACAGGAATCTCAGTATGCAAGAAGCCTGATTGAAGCCAGCCGTGATCCGCTGTTTACAATTAGTCCTGAAGGGAAAATAACAGATATAAACAATGCCTCCATAAACATAACGGAAGTAACACGGGAAAATTTAATTGGTACAGATTTCTTCGAATATTTTACAGAACCGGACAAAGCCCGTGAAATTTACCGGAAGGTCTTTACAGAAGGATTTGTCGCTGATTTTCCATTAACCATCCGCGACAGCAAGCTGACTGAAGTATTGTTTAATGGTTCAGTTTATAAGGATGAGGCAGGAAAAGTACTTGGGGTAGTTGTGGTTGCAAGGGATATTACCGACCATAACAGGGTTGAAAATGAACTTAAGGATGCAAAAGTAAGAGCCGAGTCGGCAACAAAAATTGCTGAAGAAGCACAAAGTAAAGCTGAAAGCGCAACAAAAATTGCTGAAGATGCAGTGAAATCCAAGCAACAGTTTTTGTCAAACATGAGTCATGAGATCCGTACACCAATGAATGCAATTATCGGGTTTACAAAGGTGTTGCTTAAATCAGATCTGGATCCAAAGCAAAAAGAGTATTTAACTGCAATTAAAATGAGTGGCGATGCATTGACTGTATTGATTAATGACATACTCGACCTGGCAAAAGTTGATGCGGGTAAAATGATATTTGAACAAACTCCTTTCAAAATGGCTGCATCAATATCGGCCATGATTCATTTGTTTGAAACAAAAATTCAGGAAAAAAACCTGAAGCTGATAAAAGAATATGACAATAAAATTCCTGAAGTATTGGTTGGTGACCCTGTCCGTTTGCATCAGATTATTATTAAACCTCCTCAGCAATGCAGTCAAGTTTACATCAAAAGGTAAAATTAAGGTGAGTGTCAGACTGGTGAATGAAGATGAAGAGAAAGTAATCATTGAATTTTCAGTTACCGATACAGGAATTGGGATCCCTGAGAATAAAATAAACCACATTTTTGAAAACTTTCAGCAGGCCTCAAGTGAAACTTCAAGATTGTACGGCGGAACAGGACTTGGGCTTGCCATTGTTAAACAATTAGTAGAATCTCAGGGCGGAACCATAACTGTAAAAAGTAAACTGGATAAAGGCTCTACGTTTAGTTTTACTTTGCCATTTCAGAAAACAAATGCTGAAGTCGAATTAGAAACCGTGATAAAGGAATTGGATATTAAAATTGAAAATATTAAAGTACTTGGTGGTTGAAGATATCGCACTTAATCAATTACTGATGAAAACACTTCTGGATGAGTTTGGATTTGAACACGATATTGCTGACAATGGGAAAATAGCAATAGAAAAACTGCAAAACAAAATCATATGATATTATTTTAATGGATCTTGCATATGCCTGAAATGAACGGTTTTGAAGCGACCGAATACATACGTAACACAATGAATTCTACAAATTCCCATAATCGCTTTAACTGCCGATGTAACCACTGCTGATTTAAAAAAATGCACAGCTGTGGGAATGAATGATTACATCTCAAAACCTCTTGACGAAAAGCTCTTATATAGTAAAATACTTGACTTGTTAAAGAAGACTAAACCGATAGCAAGATACAGTCAATGCCGCAGGAAATATCAAAAATTACCGATTTGACATATCTGATCAACCGCACAAAAGCTAATCCCGAATTGATGAAGGAAATGATAGGGCTTTATTTGAAGCAGACTCCTCCATTGGTCAGCAAAATGAAACAAGGCTTGTTAGATAAGGATTGGAATTCGGTTTACGAAGCAGCCCATAAACTGATCCCTTCATTTTCAATAATGGGCATAAACAGAGATTTTGAGACCGCTGCAAAAAAAATCCAGGAATATTCAGGCACACAAAAACATCTTGAAGAAATACATGATCTGGTTTTACTACTTGAAAATGTTTGTGCCAAAGCATGTGAAGAACTGATAGAAGAGCTTAAAATGATAAAAAATGCCAAATGATGATGAACGAAAAGAAAATATTACTTTTCCTGGTTGATGATGACGCATTATTTCTAAAGTCTCTCGAAATTGAATTCGCAGAAACTACAGAATCTGATATTAAAACTTTTGCCACAGGTGAACTTTGTCTTGAAAATATATCACAAAATCCGGACGTTGTTATTTTAGATTATCATCTCAACAGCATTGATAAAAATGCTATCAATGGTCTGGAAACTCTGGACAGGATAAAAACAATAAATCCGCTGATACCTGTCATTATGCTATCCTCCCAGGATAAAATTGAGGTAGCGGTAAATTGTATGAAACATCAGGCTTTTGATTATATTGTTAAAAGCGAAACAGCTTTCATCCGGTTACAAAAAGCCATTACCACCATTTTTCATTATCAGAAAATAGAAAAAGCCTTAAGCTGGTATATGGAGAAGATGTAGTAGTGAAATATGTGAATGATGTAACTTATTTATTTAGTTGTGTAACACTTTCCGGAATTATTGGACTCACCTTTGTATCCTGGTAATTCATTAACAATATAAATTTAAAAAATGAACACAACAGAAGTAAAAGGGATTTGGAACGAACAAAAGGGCAGGCTAAAACAAAAATTTGCGACACTTACCGATAGTGACTTAATATTTGAAGAAGGTAAAAAAGAGGAGATGCTTGGCAGACTTCAGATAAAACTTGGTAAAACAAAGGAAGAAATTCACAAGATTATCTCTTCAATTTAATTTAATCACATATTTTATTTTGCAGGTCATCGTTAATCGGCTCTCGCTTAGCGGTGACTTTTTTTTTCGGGATGATTTCTGGCTATTTTAATAATTCGAATTATTTCTGATGAAATCTGACAGTTTATCATGAAAAAATTTAATCCTGTTCTTAAAGTAAAAAATATTGCAACAGAGCAGTCAATAAGGCTTGTCGAAAAAACTATTGCAAAAACTGCTGAGGCAAACAACTTTCTGACAAATATTGCTGATGTATTCCTGTTTTTAATTCGTATCATTAAAGAAACATTTTCGAGAACCTTTGAGCTTAAGGAGTTTTTGCGCCAATGTTTTCAAATCGGAAATAAAACATTACCACTTATTTCAGTCACGGGAATTATTATTGGCCTGGTGCTTACCATTCAGATCGCGGCCATCCCTTCAGAGTTTCGGGGCAGTCAGCCTGCTTCCGGGATTGGTGGCTATATCTCTCATCAGGGAAATGGGGCCGGTAATAACAGCCTTGATATGTGCCGGGAAAATAGGATCGGGCATGGGTGCGGAGCTAGGCTCAATGAGAGTATCGGAGCAGATTGATGCCATGGAAGTTTCGTCAACCAATCCTATAAAATTTTTAGTCGTAACAAGGGTATTGGCAGCTACCCTGATGATCCCATTATTAGTTATATATGCCGATGCACTGGGCATATTGGGATGCTGGGCCGGAGCAAATATTAAAGGAGATGTTACTCTTGTTTTGTTTTTCTCACAGGCATTCGGACAAATCGGGTTTATTGATTTTATACCGGCGCTTATCAAAACCTTCTTTTTTGGAGCGGTGATCGGTTTTGTCGGTTGTTATAAAGGATATACCGCAGGGCGTGGGACAGAGAGTGTTGGCATTGCTGCGAACTCGGCAGTAGTGCTATCCTCATTATTTGTGATAATTATAGATTTGATTGCCGTGCAAATTACAGATATGTTATGAATACAACACAGACAGCAACTGTTGATCCGGTAAAGGCGGAAAACCCCAGACAGGTCATTGAAATAAATAACCTCAGAAAAGGATTTGGCACTGAGGAAGTTTTAGTAGATGTGTCGCTGAAACTTTATGATGGCGAAAACCTCGTAGTACTTGGGAAATCCGGGTCGGGAAAATCAGTTCTGATAAAATGCATCGTTCGTTTACTGGATCCCGATGAAGGAACAATTAATGTACTGGGAGAAGATGTCAGTTCGTTAAACTTTGACAGGTTAGGAGAGCTGAGAAAGAAAATTGGTTTTCTTTTTCAAAGTGGTGCACTGTATGACTCCATGACTGTAAAGCAAAACCTGGAATTTCCACTTCGAAGAATAAAAAAGAATCTTAACCAAAAAGAAATAAGGGAAAAAGTAGAAGAAGTTCTGGAAAATGTTGGTTTAACTGATGCCTTGAATAAAATGCCTTCACAACTATCCGGCGGAATGCGCAAGCGAATCAGCCTGGCACGAACACTTGTTGTTGACCCTATGATAATGTTGTATGATGAACCGACAACAGGTCTTGATCCCGTAACATCAGATGAGATAAGTTCACTCATCAATAAAGTTCAAAAAAAATATAAAACTTCTTCCATCATCATAACCCATGATATTGAATGTGCCCGGACTACTGCAAACCGCATTATTATGCTGCTCGACGGTGAAGTATATCAGGAAGGAGCATTGGAAAAGTTCGAAAAGTCAACTGACCCCAGAATCACATCATTCTTTAAATAAAAATAATATGGAAACTCATACACAAAAATTCAAAGTAAGATTAGGGCTTTTTATTGCAGGAGGATTGGCAGTTTTTGTTATTGCTATTTTCATAATCGGCAAGCAGGAAAATTTATTTGATCCTGTTTTTAAACTAAGCACAACTTTTTATAATGTAAGCGGTTTAGAGGTAGGAAGTAATATCCGCTTCTCGGGGATCAATGTGGGCACAGTTGATAATATTATTATAATTAATGATTCAACTATACGTGTTGACATGTTAATAAAAAAAAGTGTTCAGCAATTTATTAAATCCGATTGCGAAGCAGGCATAGGTTCCGCAGGGATTATTGGCGACCGCATTTTAATTATTACTCAAGGCGGTAATAATGCACCCTTAGTAAAAGAAGGGGACTACATTGATTCAAAGGAGCCTGTTGAAACGGAGGCCATAATGGAAAGTATGCAAATAACAGCAGATAATGCCGCCATTATTTCATTTCAGCTTGCAGAAATCATGATTAATATAAATAGTGGAAAGGGAACTCTCGGGAGATTAATCCAGGATTCAACGATTGCAGAAAATATTGACAGAACAATCTTGAATCTTAGAAAAAGCAGCACAGGGTTAAATGAAAATATGAATGCAGTCAAGGAAAATTTTCTTTTTAAAGGCTATTATAACAGGAGAGTACGAGCTGCAGAAAAATTAAAGAAGGATTCTGTCGAATTAAAAGCATTAGAACAGAAAGCAATCAATAAAAAGAAAAAATAATTACCTGGATATAAAACATCGGGAATGGCAAATGGAAATGTGGTTCAGAAAATGTTTCATACTGTTTTTTGTTCTGATTTTAATAAGTGATTTTGCATCAGCACAGCTTGATTCAGTCAAAACTGATACAACTCACCTGTACAAGAATATTGAATCCTATTCTAAACGAAGCAAGGTTACCAGGTTTATGTACAGACTGATTTTTAAACCGGTAGTCCCTGACCCAAAACACCCGGAAGTTAAAAAAAAAGTATATAAAAAACTGATACAAAAACCATATAGTACTTTTGAAGGAAAAATCATCCGGAATATCGATGTCTCCACCCTCGATCCTTTTGGTTACTCAGCCTCTGATACTACAGTTGGAAAACAGAATTTCTTATCCAAAACGGGGAATGGGATGCATATTAAAACTCAGGTTATCACGATCCTGAACCTTTTACTGATACATAAAAATCAGCCCTTCAACTCTTTACTTGTAAAGGAATCGGAGCGTTTGATCCGCCGCCAGAATTTTGTGCATGAAGTCACATTTTCCGTTGTGGCGGCAGGGATAAAATCCGATTCAGTTGATATCTATATCCGGGAACTGGATAATTGGAGCATTGTTCCGGAAGGATCCGTTTCAGCTTCACGGATCAGGATCGATTTAACCGATAAAAATTTTTTAGGATATGGCCATGAATTTCAAAATGCTTTTTCAAGAAATTTTACAAGGGGAATAAGTTCTTTTAATACAAACTATTCGATCCCTAATATAAGGAACTCCTACATCAGCGCAATGTTGCATCTTGGAATTGACGGATATGGAAATTTCACAAGGAGCGTTTCCGTCGATCGTCCGTTTTTTTCTCCATTGGCAAAATGGGCGGGAGGACTATCTTTTGCTTCACAAATTAAAAAAGATTCCCTGAAGGATATAAATTCTGTTTATGTTCCTGTTAATCTGAGATTTCAGACGCAGGATTATTGGGCAGGCAAAGCAACCCAGCTTTTTAAAGGCAATACCGAAGATGTGCTTTTAACCAATTTAATCCTTGCAGTCAGATATCTGCATATAAAATATTTTGAGAAACCATCTGAACTTACTGACCCGTTACATATTTTTTCCAGCGAAGACTTTTACCTGTCCACAATCGGTATTTCTACCAGGAAATATGTACAGGATAAATATATCTTTAAATTCGGGGTAACAGAGGACGTGCCTGTTGGAAGTGTATATTCTCTGACAGGTGGTTATCAGTTGAGGGACAATTCGGGGCGGTTATATCTGGGCATGAAGGTGTACTTTGGAAACTATAATGAATGGGGATACCTCAGTTCCAACTTCGAATACGGGACATTCTTTCGTGCATCACATTCGGAACAGGGGGTTCTGACTGTAGGTGTAAACTATTTTACAGGATTATTTGAAATAGGAAAATGGAGATTCAGGCAATTTGTGAAGCCGCAGGTGACTATTGGCATAAACCGGTTTTCATACGACAGTTTAACTATCAATGATGGTTATGGGCTGGATGGCTTTAACAGTCCTGCTTTGTCCGGCACTAACCGTATTTTGTTTACTTTGCAGACACAATCATACGCTCCATTGAATTTAGCAGGGTTCCGGTTTGCACCTTTTATTATATATTCTTTTGGCATGCTTAGTGATTCAGAAACACGATTCAGAAACAGCAAAGTATATTCACAGATAGGTTTGGGTGTTTTAATTAAAAATGAAAATCTCGTTTTTAAAACTTTCCAGATGTCCATTTCATTTTATCCATTAATTCCCGGAACCGGACAGGATGTTTTTAAATTCAATTCATTTAAAACTACCGATTTCGGTTTCAGGGATTTTGAAATTGAGAAACCTGCAAGGATGATATATCAATGAAATGAATGTAAGGTAATATCCGCTCATTCAAACTGACCTTCTTCCAAAAGTGTAAATTATGTAACTTTTTTCGGAAATAATGTAACGATTCCGGAAAGAGAGAGACATATCTTTGTTAATGTACCAATTAACTGACAAACTTAAGATTAATGCCAATGAATCTTATTCACAACAATAATATAAGTCAATAAACTCACATTTTAATGAAAATTACTAATTTAAAAAATCAATTATCATGAAAAAGATCGTTCTTACTTTAATGGTAGCATGCATGTCGTTAACATTTCTACCATATCAATCATTGGCTGCAACTACCGAGGAACCTACCTCAGTTCCTGCTCCAAAACCTGCAGAGAATGCAGAAGCTAAAGCCTTACTTCTACGATTAGATGAAATCAAGGCAACCGATATGTCAAAATTGAAATCAGAAGAAAAGAAAAATTTGAGAAAAGAAGTAAAGTCAATCAAACATAATCTCAAAGATATAGGTAGTGGTGTGTACCTGTCAGGTGCTGCAATCATTCTTATAGTAATTCTTTTGATCGTTTTATTGTAAAATATAATTGACAGATATCATGGGAAATTTACTTTATGCCATAGCGGTAATCCTGCTCATCGCATGGGCAATCGGATTTGTAGGCTTTCATGTCGGAGGCATTATCCACATTCTCCTTGTTATTGCAATTATCGCGGTAATTCTTAGAGTTATCCAGGGGAGAAAAATATTTTAAAATCCTTGCTTTAATAATAATCAAAAAGTCCACCCTGGAAATCTCTGCGCTGACGCAAGGTAGCAATGTGAGTGAATCTATTGTTTTCGGAGTGGACTTATTTTTTTAAGAAAACCGATTAATTAAAAATAAAAATTATGAGCTCAGGAAAATTATTGCTAGGTGTTCTGGCTGGCGTAGCTGCCGGTGCATTGATAGGGATTCTGTTTGCCCCCGATAAAGGTTCCGTTACAAGGAAAAAAATAGCTAAAAAGGGAGAAGACTATGCTGAAGCGGTAAAAGAAAAATTCAATGAATTCCTTGATGATATTACCGAAAAATTTGAAGAGGTAAAGGATGAAGTATCTGACCTTAAAGAACAAAATAAGGCTAACTCAGAATCAACCAAAAAAGATATCAGAACTGCCACGGATTGAAGCTATGGAAGACAATGCAAAGTTGGTTGAATCACTGTTGGAAAAAGCTGCAGAATACGGTAAAACAAGCATTGAGCTGATAAAACTCAAAGCCCTTGACAAAACATTGGATGCTGCTTCCTCTCTTATCCCTCATTCCATTGTCTTAGTCTTAATTGCGGTTTTTATGCTTTTTCTCAGTATTGGATTATCCTTATGGCTCGGAGAGATCCTTGGCAGGAACTTTTACGGATTTTTTGCAGTAGCTGCCTTTTATGGCATTGCAGGGATTTTTTTACATTTCTTTATGCATAAAAGGCTCAAAAAAATTGTTGGCGATCTACTCGTTAAACATGTGCTAAATTAAAATCGCATGCAAAATATAACATCCATTGCAGGGCTTAAAGATGCAATTCAATTATTAGAAGCTGAACAAACTGATAAGGGGAACCTGTTGAAAGAACAATTCCACCTTGCGTACGAAAGTTTCAAACCTGCTAATATTATTGCAAGCACTCTAAATGATATTTCGAAATCGCCATACCTGATTGATCATATTTTAGGCGGTGCACTGGGTTTAATGTCCGGTTTCTACTCGAATAAATTAATGCTAAACCAATCAGGTAATAAGATTAAAAAACTTCTGGGAGTTGCATTGCAGTTCGGGGTCACAAATCTTGTCGCTCAACACCAGGGCACTTTGAGAGCAATTGGTACTGTTATTTTTCGACATCTTACCTCAAGGAAAAAATTGAATTCCATACAACAGTGACAGATAAAGAATTAAAATTACCATTTTACGCAAAGGCAATTTTTTTCTTAATCGGTTTTATTGCTTTGTTCACGATATTGTATATTGCCCGAGGCATAATTCTTCCTATCCTTTTCGCCATCATAATTTCTATTCTGCTCCATCCGATTGTAAACTTTTTTGTAGGGAAAAAAATAAACAGAGTTATAGCGATTGTAATCACGTTAGTCCTTACATTATTGGTCATTGGAGGTTTTGGCCTTCTTTTCTTTTCGCAGGCAAGCCGGTTTAGTGAATCATGGCCGATACTGGTCGATAAATTAACTGAAATATTCAACCAGACCATAACCTGGGCTTCCGGGTATTTCGACATAAATGCGCAAAAGATCCATGAATGGTTTACAAAAACCACAAGTGAAATAATTAATTCAAGCACCGGTGCGATCGGGAAGACACTTCTTTCTGTCGGCAACCTGGTAGTAGTATTGTTTTTGGTTCCGGTTTATACCACCATGCTATTATATTACCACCCTATCCTGATTGAATTTATTCGCAGGCTCTTCGGTACAAGTAACCAAAGTCAGGTGAGCCAGATAGTTACACAAACCAAAACTGTTATTCAACGTTATCTTATTGGATTGGTCATCGAAGCAGTCATAGTGGCAACATTGAATTCCGTTTCTCTTATGATTTTAGGAATTCAATACGCTGTCCTTCTGGGCATTATAGGTGCATTTTTAAACGTCATTCCGTATGTTGGAGGAATTATCGGAGTAGCAATATTTATGATAGTTGCATTAGTTACGAAATCACCTGTTTATATGATTTACGTCATAGTGATATATACAGTCATCCAATTCGTAGACAATCACTACATTGTTCCCAAAATAGTTGCCTCAAAAGTAAGAATCAATGCCCTTTTCGCCATAGTGGTGGTGATTGCAGGGAATGCGCTTTGGGGTATCCCCGGTATGTTCCTGTCAATACCGCTACTTGCCATTGTAAAACTCGTTTGTGACAATATTGAACCTCTGAAACCGTGGGGATTTTTGTTGGGAGACACCATGCCCCCATTATTGAAAATTAAACCGATCAACCTGAGAGGGCTAAAAAAATCTGTAAAAAAATAGCGGGGTAAGTCCCGATAGCAGAGAGAAGATTACTATCCCGCTCTTAGTCTGAGAGGATTCAATATATCAAGTTTGAAAACAAATCGTATCCGGTCTTTTAATGACCCGGTTATTGATTTGATATTGTCAGAGACAAGCAAAGGAATATAGATCTCAAAAAAGTCCCGAATGCCTGCCTTAAACCCCGCTTCATAGAAAAAGAGTGACTGATTATTCGTACCGGAAATATGGTCGTTCAGTAATAAATTGAGAAAGGGTTTTACTGGAATGAAGGAAATTCTTCCCGGCAAATTAGTAGCAAGAGAGAGTGAAAAAAGCCAGCGACTGTACCCAAGGGAATCATTAACCGGCGATACCAGACCTCCTTCAGACAGCGTCATCTGTCGTGACCAGAATGTTTTCGGGAACGTTGTAAACCGGTCGGGATAAAACCCCTGGTATAAATATTGTTCGCGGCCACTCCTTCCACCCGGTGAAAAAGCATAAAACGGATCTGCAGAACTGTTTTTCAGCATTGTGCCCCCAAAAAATCTTAAATCAAGACCTTTGTTATTTCCACTATAGCTATATGTATATTTAAGCTCAAGTGATGTTTTCTGAAATGACTTCCCTGATTCAAAAGCAACTAACATGTTAACAGGATTGATTTTACCGGATCTGTTCAGAACGTAACCGAACTGAAGATATGAACGCATCCTTGCAGGTGTCAGAAGTTCAATATCATGAAGGTCCGATGCAGACAAAAAATACCCGAAGACATTCTGATTTACGGGATTGATCATATTTTCAGATCTGAAACCCAGGTCTACTCCTATCTTAGCTTTACGATAATTCTGATTCCCGGGTGCCCCGAATTGTTCACCTTCAAGTGTAAATGTTGCAATCCTGATCAGTTTATTATATGGAATAATGTTGAATGAAATTTTTCCGTAACCGGTAAGTCCATGATTACGAAACGTATAAAAAGGAATAACAGAATATTCTACCAGTTTTGGGTATGAGAGTCCCATTATTTAAGACCAAACCTGCCATAAAACCATCTGAACTATTCCAGTCAACTGCAGGGATATACAGCAAAGTTCGTTTCTCTAAATCTTCTATTGTATATAAGAACCTGAATTGAAAAGGATCAGCTTTGCGGCAGACACCTGATGTCCGGATGTTATTGTTAAGTCTGAAAAATTCAGGCATTTTATGTTCCGGGTCGATTTTTATTTCAGAATAACTGGTTGATGGAACACTGACCCATTTTTTCCCTTTAAAACCATCTACCCAGTTTTCAGAGCAGATTGAATCTGCGGTCATCTCTGTAATGAGCAGCGGAGCATTTAACTCACCCTTGTTTTTTATAAGAAGCTTTTGATCCTCAAGACGGACTATTTTATAATCGAGTCGCCTTGTTGTCCCCAGGAAATCATCAAAGAACCATGAGAGATCTTTATTTGTATTGGATTCAAAGACAGCCCTGAGATCCTGGGGCTGCGGATGCCTGTTTTTCCATTTATTATAATAGTCGTGCATTACAGAATCAAACAGGGAATCTCCGAGATATGCCCGCAGATAATTGAAACCTATGGCAGCTTTATTATAAATTATACCGCCGTAATTCGAATCACTGTAATCGGTAGCGGCAAGATCAGCAGGTTGTTCCAGGTTTTCGTGGGCGGGAATGAGCCATTCGAGCTCCTGATCTCTTCCGACAGGTATTTTATCGATGTGGAAAAACTTTGCCAGTTTCCTGTTTTTAAAACCAATTTCCCAGAGCTTCTTCCCGGGATACTTTTCATTCAAATATCTCGATTCATATGCTGTCGCGATGCTCTCATCCATAAAGGGGTACCTGCGTTCATCTGATCCGATTGCGCTGTAAAACCAGCTATGACAAATTTCATGTCCTATAACTTCATCCAGGAGGTAAGGATCTCCTGCCAGCCCAATTACCGTCAGACCAGGATATTCCATCCCTGCTCCGGAATTCAGGGCACTTTGTACAGCTGTAAAAGTGTTATAAGGATAGTCCCCTATCCATTCTGAAAAATACCAAATAGCATCATTCACATAGGAGATGGCATTTCTCCAGAGCTGGGCCTCCTGATCGGTGAACATAACCAGGGTGGTAACTTCCCTTTCTGAATCGGGCAGCACAATATTACCTTTCAGAACATGAAATCGCTTGTCAGCAAACCAGGCAAAATCATGAATATTTTTCTCAGTGTAGCGCAAAGTCTTCATCTGCTTTGATGAAGGAGGAAAATCTGTATTTCTTTTGTAATATGCCTTAATCCAGGAACTGTCTGCGGATATCATATCAAGCATTTTCTTTTCCTCTTCATTCTGCAGGTCGCCTGTTGCACCAACAACATAATTAGCAGGCAATGTAATACTTACATCAAAACTACCATATTCAGAATAGAACTCAGCCTGATCAAGGTACGGCATCTGATGCCAGCCGGATCTGTCATAGACTGCCGGTTTAGGATACCATTGAGAGATCTGATATGATTCTCCGATGTGACCTAACCGTGAGGTAACTCCTTTGGGGATCTTTACATGAAAGGGGGTGGTTATTAATATTGTATCACCATTTTTAAGAGGCTTGTTAAGAATAATTTTACATATATCAGGAGATCCTGGCAATAATGCCCATTGTACATGATTATCATCAATCTTAAATTCAAGAGAATCAATAAATCCTTTTAACTCCGGATCTTTAAACAATTTTCCCTTTCCCTTCATACTGAATATCTGTTGGGCTAATCCGGTTTTATTATTTGAATAGGCATTCGGCCACAGATGAAAATATAAAAACCTGAGAGTATCCGGGGAATTGTTTATGTACTCAATTGACTCTGATCCGTTCAGCTCATGCGTTCTGTCATTCAGAGTAACCTGAATTAAGTAATTTACCTCCTGCTGAAAATAATCCTGGGATGAGGCATTTAAAACAGACCAGATAATTCCAATTACCAGAAATAAATATTTCCTCATTACCACCCGGCCTGATTTTTTACTCCATAATAATAACAGATAACGAAGATACTTCAAAACCATGGATGGTCAAGGTACAAAATATCAAATGTGTGAATGATGTAACTTATTCCCGAAATTTTGTAACGGTTCAGGTAAGGGATGTCATAACTTTGCACAAATAATAAAATCGTCCTCCGGGGTTATCCGGTGGACAAAGAGCTATTTATATAATAGTTTGAATTTTAAATAAATCTAAATGATAGAAGTAAAGAAAGAAGGCATTATTCTATATAAAACCGAGTTGGAATTTGAAAATGAAGGAGTTCTGAATCCTGCAGTAATCCGGGAGGGCGACAGCGTTCATCTTTTTTACCGTGCTGTTCAAAAAGGAAACCATTCCAGCATCGGCTATTGCCGGTTGGATGGGCCGCTGACAGTTGCCGAACGGTGGGAAAAGCCTTTTATGGTCCCGGAATTCGAATATGAAAGTCATGGTGTTGAAGATGCCCGTATAGTTAAGATAGATGACCTTTATTATTTGACTTATACAGGATACGACGGGACAAATGCCCGTGGGGCTTTGGCTACCTCATTCGATTTAAAGAATTTTACGAAACAGGGGATCATCGTCCCGCCAATGACTTATGCAGAATTTGTCTTCCTGGCTGAATCTGGCGGTAAAGTAAATGAAAATTATTACCGTAATCATAGGTTTTATTACCAGAAAGCAGATCCTGAAAAGAAAATGATGCTGTGGGACAAAAATGTTACTTTCTTTCCCAGGAAAATAAATGGTAATCTGGTATTTCTTCACCGGATCAGACCGGGCATTCAAATAGTGTCTGTCAGGAACCTTGGGGAACTTACCAAAGAATACTGGAAAAATTACATTCTTGACCTGCAGGAGCATATCCTGCTCGATCCTGTGTATGGACACGAATTATGTTACATAGGGAGCGGCTGTCCTCCCATTGAAACAGAACATGGATGGCTGCTAATTTACCACGGAGTGGGACAAACAGAAAAAGGGCCTGTATATTCTGCCTGTGCCGCACTACTGGATCTGAATGATCCTTCAAGAGAGCTGGCACGGCTCCCCTATCCATTGTTTTCACCTGAATATGAATGGGAAGTGCATGGTGAAGTTAATAATGTAGTTTTTCCAACCGGTGCATCAATTTTTGGAAACACTTTGTTTATTTATTATGGAGCAGCGGATACGTCTATTGCCTGTGCTTCGGTGAATTTACCGGCCCTGTTAGCCGAATTATTAACTTTTATCGGCAAAGATGAAAGATAAAACCGACAATTTGTCTGAAATCCTGTTTATTACCTCTTATCCTCCGACGGGTATGCGGCATAGCAACCTATTCGCAGGATTTGATAAAAGCGCTTAATAACAAATTCAGCAATTCATTATCAATAAAAGTTTGTGCTCTGGAATCAGGCGATGCCAGTTACAAGTATGGCAAAGAAGTAAAATACATCCTTAAGACCTCATTAGCTGATGGATATGAAGAACTTGCATCTAAAAATTAATAACGACAGTTGCATCAAGATCGTCCTGATCCAGCATGAGTTTGGTTTTTTTAAAGAACAGGAACAATCATTTCAGCAATTCTTAAATAGACTTTCAAAGCCAGTTGTTATTGTTTTTCATACCGTATTACCCAATCCGGATAAAGTTCTAAAAATAAAAGTGCAGAATATTGCAAATGCCTGCGAGTCAGTTGTTGTAATGACCAATAACTCAGCCAGCCTTTTAACTGCCGCATATAAAATCCCCGGGCAAAAAATAAGTGTTATTCCACATGGGACCCACCTGGTGCCCCATTTGAGTAAGGTATGCCTGAAAATGAAATATGGATTAACAGGGCAGACGGGTACTTACAACATTTGGACTGCTAAGTTCGGGAAAGAGCATTGAAACTACACTGGATGCTTTACCGGCCATTATAAAAACAAATCCTGAGGTAGTATTTCTTATAATTGGCAAAACCCATCCCGAAGTTGTGAAAAGCGAAGGAGAAAAATACCGGGAATAAGCTTGAAGCCTGGTCAAGGTCAAAAAAGCTGACTAAACATGTAAAATTCATTAACAGCTTTTTACCTTTACCTGATCTGCTCGAATATTTGCAGCTTACAGATATTTACCTGTTTACCACCAATGATCCTAATCAGGCTGTAAGCGGAACATTTGTTTATGCCATGAGTTGTGGCTGCCCCATCATTTCCACACCGATTCCGCATGCAAAGGAAGTATTGACAACTGATACCGGAATTATTTTTGATTTTCGAAATTCCAGACAATTGGCTGAGAGCGTTATCAGATTGCTTAATGATGAACCATTGCGAAGGAATATCAGTGTCAAATACTTTGCAGAAAATAGTATCCACAGCCTGGGAAAATTCTGCAGTTGCACATGCCATGCTATTTGAGAAGATTTCAGGTGGCAAGATGCCAATACAATATAACCTCCCGGCCATCAACCTGAACCACCTGAAACAGATGACAACCAATACCGGGATCATTCAGTTTTCAAAAATCAATCAACCTGATATCAGTTCAGGATATACACTTGATGATAATGCAAGGGCCCTGGTTGCCATGTGTATGTCATTTTAAACTGACCGGCGATACAAAGAATCTGGTTTATATTCAGTAAATATCTCAGTTTTATAAGATTTTGTCAGCAGCCTGCAGGTAATTTTTTAAATTATGTAGATAATTATAACAAGTTTACTGATCAGAATAAGGTGTACCAATCTGGATGATTCCAATGGAAGGGCTATTTGGGCGCTTGGATATTTAATCTCCGGAAAGGATTTCCTTCCTGAGGAAATAATATCCGGGGCAATTTCGATTATTCAAAAAACGATACCTCATTTGGAAACGATACATTCCACCCGGGCTATGGCATTTGCAATAAAAGGTCTCTATTACTATCAAAGTGTAATAAAATCGCCTGAGATATCTAAGCCTGATAATAACTCTGGCAAACCGCCTGGTTCAGATGTATAAGCATGAATCGGTTGAAAAATGGGAATGGTTTGAAGAGTTATCTTACATATGCCAACAGCATATTGCCTGAAGCCATGTTATATGCATGGTTGTTAACCGGAGACACTCATATATAAAGACATTGCCATATCGTCATTAAATTTTCTTCTATCACAAACTTTTAATGAAAACGGGATAGAAGTTATTTCTAATAAAAGCTGGTTAAATAAAGGACAGGAGGCAGGTCATTTTGGGGAACAACCAATTGATGTGGCCTATACCATTATGACCCTGAGTAAGTTTTATGATGCACTTCAGGACGAAGAGTACCGGTCTGAAATGGAAACAGCATTCAACTGGTTTTTAGGGAACAACCGCCTGCATCAGATTATTTATAATCCATGTACCGGTGGTTGTTACGACGGACTGGAGGAAACTCATGTGAACCTCAATCAGGGTGCCGAGTCGACATTAAGCTACCTGATGGCACGACTGACGGTTGAAAAATATAAGTTTCCGGAAAGAAAACCTTGTGGCCAGTCGCAGGCTCATTTTGAGAAAAAATCAAAAAAAGAAGAAAAACTGATTCAGATGGCAATAAAAAGACCAGCCACAATAATTCCTTATTATTCAATTAGTGATAAATCAGAAATTACCAAAAAATAACCGATGTTCCGTAAAACGCGTGAATGATGTAAATCTTACTATTAATTATGTAACGCTCTGGTCAGTACCTTTCTTTAACTTTCAGACAATATTATTTATATAAAAAATCATATGAAAAAAGCGGGAATCGTCATAATAATTATTGGTTTATTATTAACCATTTTTACAACCTTTACTTACTTTACCCGGGAGAAAGTAGTTGATCTCGGACAAGTTGAAATTACTGCAAACAAACGGCACAACCTGAGATGGTCACCACTGATTGGTCTTGCAGTATTGGCGATTGGCGGAGTTGTCATATGGCAATCTCCGAAGAGATAGCAACTGGTTGAGGAAATATAGCAAATATACTGATTGTGTACTCTGCAAGAAGGATGCACATTTTATTCATGACCCGATTATCCTCAAAAACAGTTGCCATAATTGTTGCTCATCCAGATGATGAAACTTTATGGGCAGGTGGAACAATACTTAGCCATCCGTTGTGGAATTTTTTTATCGTTTGTCTTTGCCGCGGAAGTGATAAAGAACGAGCTTCCAGATTTCAAAAAGCATTAATAGCACTCAAATCGGAGGGTGTAATGGGCGATCTTGATGATGGTCCTGACCAGATACTGCTGGATGAAAAAGAAGTTTGGAACGCAATATTGGATCTATTACCTCCCCGCCATTTCGATCTGATTCTTACCCATAACCCAACCGGTGAATATACAAGACACATAAGGCATGAGGAGGTAAGCAAAGGAGTAATTAAGCTATGGTGCGCCGGTAAAATATCTACTGACATGCTATGGACATTTGCATACGAGGATGGCAATAAGCAGTATTATCCCAAACCTGTCAAAACTGCCAATATTTACTATATGCTTACCAGGCATATCTGGTTGCGAAAATTCAGCATTATTACAGAAACCTATGGATTTGAAAAAAACAGTTTTGAAGCACAGACAACACCACGGGCAGAATCATACTGGCAATTTACATATCCGTGTGATGCTATAAAATGGCTTGATAAATGAAAGTATTGGTATTATATGATTACCCGCCTTCCCCCGGAGGGCTTGCAACGCAGGGAGATCTTCTGTACAGGGGCCTTCTTGAGATGGGTGTTGATGCACATGCAGTTCATTTCGAATCAGCACAGGAAAAGGAATGGTATTATCGTTGGTTTGAGCCCCATGTAGTTGCAGGTGTGGGTTATTGGGGGCATACACCCCAATTAGTGCTTCACCCGCAAAGATATGGCGTACAGCCGGTACCATGGCTGGTTGCCGACGGTTATATTGCGAATTACCAGGAAGTTTTGAATGCACTTCCCCTAATTCTGGTGACTTCGAATTGGGTAAAGGACATGTATGTCCGTGACGGGATTGATGGCGATAAAATTGAGGTATTACCTGTAGGTTGCGATACTGACTCTTTTATTCCTCATTCTAAGGACGATCCGAAAATTTTAGCTGTGCGTGAAGCGCTGGGTATTTCTCCCGATCAGATAATGATCCTTACTGTCGGCGGAGACGCGGCATCAAAGGGTGCACAGGAAGTAATGCAGGCCCTTGCCATAATCGATACCAAAGCGCCCGATTGGAAATATGTCTGCAAGGTTTGGCCGCAGCCACGTACCAATAATCAAAACATGGCCGATCTGGAAATGGCAGCACATCTTGGAATTGAAAAAAATGTCACTTTTGCAACCAACACAATTTCACGTAATTTCATGCCTTATCTGGTTGGAGCATGCGATATTTATGCAGCTCCTTCCCGCCTTGAAGGGTTCGGAATGCCTCAGGTGGAAGCAGGAGCATGCGGAAAACCGGTTTTAGGCATTAAAGCTATGGGAATGCTTGATACGCTTATAGATGGCGAAACGGGCTTCCTGGCAAATGTAGCACAAAAAATTATTGTCAACCAGGTAATGCTTGGTGATGAATCGGGTTTTGAAGATAAACACAAAGTATATTTTAAAGAGCCACGGACGGTGGATTACCGGGCAAATGTCCATGATATTGCCAGGTATTTGATGATCCTTATGACAGATGCGGAATTGCGTGAAAAAATGGGCAAGGCGGCAAGAGAAAGAATTGTGAAATATTTTGACTACCGTGTAGTTGCGAAACAGTTTGTTCAAATAATAGGCGACAGACTTGGTATAAGATAATCTTCAGGTTAATATCATGCAAACTAAAAACAGGCTAGAGATTGAGGAAGCAAAGAAAGCAGCCCTTGACGTGCTGCTTCATAATGCACATGGACCATACTATGGTCTTCCACGTGCTGCCGGCTGGGGATATCCGGAACCATATACAAGGGACCTGATGTTTTCCATATTTGGAATTGCAGTTTCTGAGAATCAGATCCTTATAAAAACCATTCGGAGAGTATTGGAAATGCTGGCAGTAAATCAATCAATGCATGGTCATATCCCTTCGCTGGTACACGATCCGGAGAATCGTGGATCAAGCGATACAACTCCATTGTTTTTAGTAGGGGCTGGCATTTTCAGGAAGTTAACTGGTGAATCTGACTTTCTTAATGAGGCAGTTGAAAAAGCAATGATCTGGATGGAGTACCAAAGCCCCTCAGACCGGTATCTGGTTGCCCAGCAGCCGACCAGCGATTGGCGAGACGAACAATGGGTCACCGGATATGGTTTATTTGTGAATACACTTGTATATTGCTATCTCCGGCTACTGGGACGGAATGAAAGAGCAGATCTGGTACTCCATGAGTTAAATCGGTTTACATTGACCCGGGGAACGATACCACATCATGTCCACGAAGGGCTTGAAGTAAAACATAAGCCTTTCTATGCATTATGGTCTTATAAAATTCACTTCAGCGAACGGTTCGACCTGCTTGGCAACAGTCTTGCCATTCTTTCCGGCATAGCATCGCCTGCCCGGGCTGATAATATGATCTCCTGGATTGAGGAGGAGTGCTCAGGAATGAGAAAAAGAGGTGAACTGGCAGTAGATATGCCTCCTAATTTCTTCCCATATATTAATCCTGAAGATCCGGACTGGCACGTCAGATATTCAATATATAACAATCCCGGAGAATACCACAATGGAGGTATATGGCCTTTTGTATGCGGATTTTATGTTGCTGCACTGGTTGCGGGTAAAAGGTTCCAACTCGCCGAAAAAAAACTGATAACCCTTACCGAGATCATCAAATCTTCCAGAACAGGTAGTGTAGATTTCGGATTTAACGAATGGCTGAAAGGGCAGGACGGTAAACCAATGGGTCAGGACTGGCAAACCTGGAGCGCAGCACTTTATCTTTATGCCGCAAAATGCGTTGAAGAAAAAAGAACGCCATTTTTTGATGATATGCGAAATCATTCGTGACCTTCCGGTCAGATATTTCTTGGTCTTGACAGTGTGTGAATTATACAATTCTTTTAAGTAATTGTGTAATATTTCTTTTAATGCTGGTTGTTACATTTGGCTATCAAAATTTCACCACATCTAGAATTAACCATAATGGATACTACTGCTAAAGGCTACTGGAATAAAAAAAAGTTAAAATTAAAGCAAAAATATCCAACCATTAAGAAACAGGATTTACGCTTCCACGAAGGGAAGGAAAAAGAAATGATAGAAATGCTGGGCTCTAAGCTGGGGATAACAGAAGTGGATCTGCTGTTAATTATTGCAGGTCTGTAAGCAAACCCTGTCCTGCCTGATATTTCATTTGAATTTTAAATTAACATCCGGCTTAATTATAAATCAAGCTTTGAACTTTCGGACATTCCCGAGACCTAGATACAAAATGTGTGAATCATATAACTATCCCCGGTAATTGTGTAACGCTTTCCACTGAACAACAACCTACCTTTACCTTAGTTTTTTAAAATAATTACAAAACAATGTCAAAAATCTTTTTCATCGACGGTTTTGCTTTGATTAAAGTGTGGGCTGCAGGATTTTTCGGTTTTCATATAAGCGGATTAATCCACATACTACCTGCAATGGCAATATTTGCCATATTGATTGGCATTCTGCATAACAAATCATTAATGCGATAAAATATTCTTAAAAATAGAAAATCATGAACACAAGAAGAACTACAACAACACTCTACTATGTGATAGCCTTTATGGTAATACTGGTAGCATTTCTACTTCTGGGCGGAGGACCCTGGATAAAAGGAATGGCTCATAGCAGCGGCTCTATGGGAATGTCGAGTTTGCACTGGGGACAGATTCTGATTAGTGTGGGTCTGGGTTTCCTGCTGGGATGGCTCACATTCAGAAGGAAATGGTGACCGCGTTTCACTGCCTTTTTACCTGTATATTAATGTCATCCGGTTATCCACTTTAATAAAATAAAGAAGATGAAAACAGATAAAATGAAAAAAGTATTGATCGCATTGGATTATAATCCAACGGCACAGAAAGTAGCCGAAGCAGGTTTTTCTCTTGCAAAAGCTATGAATGCTGAAGTTTCTTTGCTGCATGTAATTTCAGACCCGGTTTACTATTCTTCAACTGAATATTCGCCTATCATGGGATTCGATGGTTTTATGAATATGGCGCAATGGCAACCGGACAATGTCGATTCGCTTAGGAAAGCATCTCAACTATTTCTGGATAAGTCAAAACAACATCTTGGAGATAAAACAATTCAAACTTTGTTAGGAGAAGGTGATTTTGCTGAATCCATATTGAAGGCCGCAAAAGATATGCATGCAGATATTATTGTTATGGGTACACACAGCATGAAATGGCTGGAAAATATAGTCATGGGAAGTGTTACAGAAAAAGTATTAAAGCACTCTTCCATACCGCTTTTCATCGTTCCTACAAAAAAGCACAGGTAATTTTAACTCTTAACCTCCTCCTTTATAACCTGAGATTCCCATAACAGATCAGATTTAACAGTACAGATAAATTGAAGTTAATACTTTGGTTATCTGTTCTGGCATTATCTGTTCTGGCATTATCTGTTCTGGCATTATCTGTTCAATAGATTCCTTTAACATATTTAAAATGTGTGAATTATATAACTTTTTTAAAAAGTTATGTAACAAGTAAACCAAACCAGGCAACTAAATTTGTGCTTTAAAACGACCTTTTCTGGTTAGGGAGAAAACCGGTAACAAATAAACAGTAATGTGAAAAATAAAAAACAATTGTTAAAGTTCCGGTATCTGAAATGTGCGTTTATTATTTTCCTTTCGATGATGACTTTCACGGCAAAAGCTCCTGTCAGAACGGTTGCCTCTATCTTAGCTTCAGAGCCTGTAGATGCTTTCGACAGACTTATAAGGGCAGTTGTTCAGGTTGAAAGTTCGGGTGATAATCTGGCATATAATAAGACTGAAGAGGCAGTCGGAGCTTTCCAGATAAGACCAATCAGAATTCTGGACTATAACCAGCGAACCGGTAAAAAGTATAAAATTGAACACTGTTACAATTTTGAAATCTCAAGAGAAATATTCCTTTATTATGCAAATCGGGAATGTTTTCCGGACTATGAAACAATTGCCAGGAATTGGAACGGTTCGGGCGAAACCACATTGGTGTACTGGGAAAAAGTCAAATTGAATCTATAACCCGAAATCTGCCGTATCGAAATGCCTCAGAGATGTGTGAATCATGTAACTTTTTCACTGAGTTATGTAACACTAATGGGTGTTACACTGATTAACTTTGAATTAACCAATAAATCAATGTTATGCCAATTTTAACTGTTTTAATTGTACTGATTGTTGCAGGAGTTATTCTATATCTTGTCAATAATTACATCCCTATGGATGGTAAGATTAAAAATATCCTGAATATTGTGGTTGTCATTGTTGTTGTTGTTTGGCTTCTCAAGATATTTGGTGTTATCGCCTACCTGAAGGGTCTTAATATTTAGAAAGTCCAGCCCGGAATCATTAAAACATGATAGTTCTTCCGACGTGTTGCTTTATCATGAAGTAAGCAATAATTCATGAATTAAAAAATAAAACAATTGACCTATCCTGGGAACGATATAAAGATTATTGTAAATCACGTTTCAGTCAGTTATGATGATTATGGACCGGATGAAGCTCCTGTCATTATATTTATACATGGTTTCCCTTTTAACAAGTCGATGTGGAATTTACAGGTCGAAGCTTTAAAAGAGGAGTACAGAGTAATCAGGTATGACATTCGGGGGCATGGCAGGTCCGATTCCGGAAATGAGGTTTTTACGATTGAGCTTTTTGTAAATGACCTTATAAGTTTTATGGATACTCTGAACATTGACAATGCAATATTGTGCGGTTTATCCATGGGTGGATACATTGCTTTGAATGCGATGGAAAAATATCACGAGCGTTTTGATGCACTTATTTTAAGCGATACTCAATGCATTGCCGATACACAAGAGGCAAAAGAAAAACGGTTTAAGGCAATTGAAAGTATAAGAGAAAAAGGGGTGGAAAAGTATGCCGACGATAGTATAAAAAATCTTTTCGCAGATGAATCTTTCAATACAAGGAAAAAAGAGATTATAGATGTAAGGGATATGATAGTGAATACCTCTGAACAATCATTGTTCAATACCCTGCTTGCTTTATCAGTTCGTAAAGATACCTGTAACATACTACCTGAGATAAAGATACCAGTTCTTATAATAGTTGGGAAGGAAGATAAAATAACACCTCCTTCAGCAGCCATGATGTTGAATGAAAAAATAAAAGATTCAATTCTGAAAATCTTAGAGAATGCAGGACATCTTAGCAATCTTGAGAATCCAGGCGAATTTAATCTCCAGCTTAAGAGGTTTGTTGCATCGGTTTACGAACGAACTATGTAAATGCAGTTGCAAGGCAGATTAAAAAATACGACGACAAAAAATATGTGAATAATGTAATTCTTTTAAAAAGTAATGTAACAATTGTCCATTTACAAGTGCCTAAATTTGTTATTCAAAATCCATGATAATTCTGAAATCATTCAGATAAGCAATCTCTTCAAACAGATAAGAGAAATTCTATCTACATAATTATTATTAAATTAAAAATTATCAACAATGAAAGGAAATAAAAAATTGCAGACAGTGTTGAATTCGCTTCTGGCGGATGAACTTACTGCCGTAAACCAGTACATGGTACATTCTGAAATGTGTGAAAACTGGGGTTACAGTAAACTTCACGCTGCTATCAGAAAACAGGCAATGGATGAAATGCACCATGCTGAATGGCTTATCGAGCGAATAATTTTCTTTGATGGTTCCCCAACAGTTTCCAATCTTAATGCTATAAATATTGGTAAAACTGTTTCAGAAATGATCAGTAACGACAATGGCAGTGAGGTTGAGGCTGTACGCGCATATAATGCTGCAATTAATCTTGCCCGTGAGGTTAATGATCAGGGCACAGTTGACCTCCTGACTAAAATACTTACAATGGAGGAAGGGCACGTCGATTGGGCAGAAATACAATTTGCACAGATCGCACAAATGGGCATGGAGAATTATCTGGTCAATCAAACATGATTCACTCATAATAAGTTGATCTTAACCTTAATCACGGTTTACTGAAATTTGCGTGTTCCCTGACCGTAAATAAACCAGAACCGGACACCGAATGCAGTCCTCAAAGATGCAGGACTAATAATGTGCATGAAGTCAGGATCATTTGCTGCTGGATAAGCAAATAGACGCCTTTAACTCTTATATTCCTGACAGATCAAGAACAAACAACCATAAAATTTTGTTAATATTTCAGTAGTAATTATGGAACCTATGAGTATTAGCAAAGTTTGGATTGAAGAAGGTTGCACCGCATGTGGCCTTTGTGAGGATATTTGTCCTGAAGTTTTTAAAATGAGTGAGCTGGCAACTGTACTTGAAGGTGTAAATTATGCCGATCATGAGGAGAAATTAAAGGAAGCAGCAGAAAGCTGCCCCGTGGAAGTTATAAGATATATTGGGTAGACTTATGCCTTGATCTCTCATCGGATGCAGATCAATAGTTCTTAAATCATCAGAGTCTCTTCAGGTAGAGTATGTGAATTATGTAACACAAACATATAATTGTGTAACAATTCTGATTATTAACAGTTTAACTTTATGTGAGAAAGTTATTAATCACTCAATTACGTCAGAAATACTTTAAAAACTACGCGATTTAAACCGGGAAAAAATGGAAAATATTTTAGTTTTGGAAAAAACCAAAAATTTTAACGACTTCGTAAAATCGCATTTCAGGGAAAATTTACGTGGACCTGAATCAACCACTATCAATCCTGTGTTGGAGAATATACGAACAGAAGGAGGAGAAGACTATTATCAATATATCAAATGGTTGCAGCTTTCAAAAAAACCAAACCTGCTGGTACTTTCATCAACGCATCATTATTATTATGAATCCGATGATTTGAAAAGAATTAAAACACTTGTAAACCTTAAAAAACTGAATAATATAAAGCATCTTCAAAGCTTTTTGGGTACTATTGTCCGTATCCTGCCTCCGAAAGCCAATTTCATCGGCTGTTTTAAAAGTAATAATCAGGATGGGTCTGTTTTTTCATTTTACCAGTCTTCTAAGATTTTTAACAGACTGGTTAATTATATTGATTCACGGACTGACAGAAGTTTAACAAAAAAGCAGGTTTCAAAGTTACTTGAAGAATATAAGCTTACGATCGTGGATATTACAGACATTAACGGGATTACATATTTCTGTTCCCAGACTGTTTAATTTCCGGAATTACGGGCAGGCATTATCCTGATATTACTGATCCATTCCGGGGGGAGCCTGCTTAAGGGCGGCCAGCAATGGCTGATCACGGTTGTAAATATCTTTTCTGAAATAAACTAATCCATCATCACTTGCCCATGCTGTAAGGTATAATATGTGTACCTGTATTGGGCTGGCAAGATTAACGATTCGTTCCTTTCCCTGGTCAATAACATTTTTTATCTGTGCAGGTGTCCAAGCAGGATTGTCCTTCATCAGCCATGCAGCCAGTGCAAGAGGATTGTTGACGCGTATGCAGCCAGAGCTGAATGAGCGGTCGGTACGTTGAAACAGGTTACGATGGGGAGTATCGTGTATGTATACGCTGTACCGATTGGGAAACATAAATTTAACTCTGCCAAGTGCATTTCCCGCCCCTGGTTCCTGATGCATCCGGTAGGGAAAACCATTGGTAACTATATTTTTCCAGTCGACAGATAATGGATCCACCTCGGACCCGTCAACTCGAAGTATCTTCAGATTTTTTATCGCAAGGTAATCCGGATTGTTTATGACCGACGGAATAATATCTGTGTTCAGAATGGTTGGGGGAACGGTCCAGTCAGGATTCAGAATCAGGTATGTCATGGTTGAACTGAATACTGGTGTTTTTCGATCAGCAATTCCAACGATTGACTCTGTCTTGAACACCACATCATCTTTTTCAATAATCTGAAGATCAAAATTGGCTATATTAACCTTTATGTAACGTTCACCAAAATCATCGGCAAGCCACCGCCAGCGCTCAAGGTTAGCCTCTATTAAAGCAATTCTGTCTTCAACGGGAATATTCATTGCCTCAATCGTTGATTTCCCGACCACCCCGTCTGCAGTAAGACCGTTTCTTAACTGAAAGAGCATCACCTGCTCATACAGAGACTGATCAAACAGATTAATATCATCATTTGTATCTTCAATGTATCCCTGAGTGAAGGAAAGCCTTTTCCTGAGCAAAGCAATGTCGGGATGCCACATACCTTCCTCAAGTTTTAGTGAACCAGTATTGAATCGCCCCCAACCACCTTTTTCCTCTAACTTGCGATAATCTGCCAGAGCTCTTTTCAAATTAATGTATTCATGATGTCGGGGAGTCAGTTTTTGCAGATTTACAATTATGTGGTGGTTTTGTAAGGTGGTGTCTATAAATTTCCCCCAGTCTATAATTATTACTCTTCTTAGGGCTTTCCATTGAGGATCAATTGTTTCTGCGTCGGAATTTCCTACTGCCAGGCGCAACGATAATTGTAAAAATGCATCGGTCAGCAACAACTCCAGCCGGGCAATATCTCCAACTTCGACTTTCGTTGACAAAATTATCTTATTCGCCTGCTTTTCTATTGCTGAAAGGTGGTAATCTTCAGGGTGAAGCCCCTCCCGGTATATATTCCGCAGGACAAAAAGCATCTGATCAATGTTTTCCCTGCTTTTCCATGTTGCAGAAAGATTTTTTTCGCTTTTTTCATACAGTTGGTTTATTATATCAGGATTATAAATTAGCGTCCCATCCACCAAATGAGATCCTTCCTTAATATTTTCATTAATAATCTTAAGTTTTGCAGGTAATTCATCTTTAAAAGTCCATCGACTGCAAAGATTAAAAAGCATGACAATTGGTATAATTAAAACCATTGCAAGTAACCATCTGGTTCCTGTTAACATAATTCCCTTTTAAATTCGATTAAAGTCTGTATATCCCTGAATACAAGCATGATTTTTCCAAAAAAAAAGACCGTATTTGTTGGTTAAAGACGGTCCTTTTCGCATACTTAAAACCAGTTGTTAAAACCGATATCCGATTGAAAGACCATAGCCTGTATTTTTATATGACGCCTTACTATCAGTAGCCCAACTATAATCGGGATTGATCTTCAATAATCCCAGCTGGGCATTAAGTTGAAGGAAGACCCCCATTGACAATTCATATCCGAAAAAGATATTTGCACCGGCATCAAAAGGCCTGTAATAAGCATTGCCAAGCAAATCAGTCAAATTAGTTACTGTGCTCTTGAATTTGACATCCCTTTTATAGCTGATAGAGCCAATTTCAGAGTTCTCCTTACCACCTATACCAAAAGCAATGTATGGTCCAAAACCGAGGAGAATATATCCTTTCCCTAATTGTGGCCTGTACAACAGGTTTAAAGGCATTTCAATATAAGATAGTTTTGTAGTTGTCGTTAAATCCCCGGATGCATTACCTCCTGTTGAGAAAAAGTTATTCTTTGCCCCCTTTACAGAGAAAAGTAATCCTGGTTGAAAATAGAATTCAGGAGCCATCGGGATATTTACATTAACTCCTACATGAAACCCTGTCATAAGACCATTCTCAAGTTTATCGCCATTACCGTCCTTCCCATTTATATTCTGGAAATTTATGCCACCCAGAAGTCCAAAGCCTACCTGGGCTTGCAAAGCTAAAGTTGTAAAAATAAGGATTGCAGATAATGTAAGTAATTTAGTTTTCATTTTAATATAATTTTAAGATAATCAAGTTATTATGTCAGTATTGTTTATTCACCAGCTGCTTTTGCAGCCTCAGCTTTCATCTTTTCATTTGCTGTTATCAGAAACTCAACCCTGCGATTCCGGGTACGTCCGTCAGCATTTGCGTTATCATATTTTGGCAGTGATTCACCAAATCCTTTTACTGTAATACGACTGGCTTTTATGCCATTGTTATCCAGATAACCGGATACGGCATTAGCCCGTCTCACCGACAAGTTCTGATTATACGATACGGTTCCTTTGCTGTCAGTATGTCCCTGCACTTCAATATTTGTGTCAGGATAGCCGTTGAGGACCTTCACAAGCTTATCAAGGTTCGTTTTAGCCTCATCGGACAGATTCGATTTGTCAAAAGCAAACAATACATTACTGGTGAATTCCACAACAATTCCCTCACCAACCCGTTCAACCTTTGCATCCGGAACGGTTTTCTTTATTTCCTCAGCCTGTTTGTCCATCTGATGGCCAATTATGGCGCCTGCACCACCTCCAACAGCAGCCCCGATAATTGCACCCAAAGCTGTATTACCTGAAGCCCTGCCTATTACCGCTCCCATTGCACCACCTGCAGCGGTCCCGACAACAGCGCCTTTCTGTGTCTTGTTCCATGATGCACAACCTGATAAAATAAAGGCTGCGCTTAATACAATAATTAAAATCACACTCATTTTTTTCATAGATAGCATATTATTTAAAGTAAAAACTCCTTAACTCTAATTTGCCGGTTTGCATATAACAATCAACCGGCAGACCGGTTTTTATTGAATTAACAGAATTAATCCGAAAGGTAGGTTCAGTCAGGCCAAAACATGTTACACAATTTCATATAAGATTTACATAATTCCAATATCTGTCTCTTTAAAAGAATTGAAAATTTATGTAAGATCCCTCATTTCGCCTTTTTCTGAAGCACAAGCCATCGGAAATGAGCTCAACTTCAAAAAAACAGCTGGCCGTTATTCTATTAGCTTTAAAAAGGTGGGAATCTTGTAACTTTTTAAAAAAATTATGTAACAGAAAAACCTGTGATTGAATCTAAATTTATGTTTTAGAAATGTACTTCAAATGGGAACGCTTTAAGATTTCAAATTAAATCTCTGGTAAATATGAAAAAAATAGTAGTTCTGTTAATTGGCGCTTGCATTATGGCAGGATGTGCGTTAAATCTTGTAACCGGACGTAAACAACTGAGTTTGGTAAACGAATCTGATTTACGGTTAATGGCTGTAAGCCAATACAAAACATTTTTAACAGAGAACAAGGTACTTAACTCCGGCTCCAGCAGTGATGCCGCAATGGTTGACCGTGTAGGGGCAAGGATTTCAAATGCAATTACAAAATATTATAACAGCCATGGTAAACAATCAGTCCTTGAAGGCTATGCCTGGGAATTTAATACGATTGATGATAAAAAGGTTATAAATGCGTGGTGTATGCCTGGTGGAAAGGTGGTTGTTTATACAGGTTTATTGCCTGTAACCCAAAACGAAACTGCCCTGGCAATTGTTATGGGACATGAGATTGCTCATTCAATTGCCAAACATGGCAACGAAAGAATGAGTCAGGCAATGGTTCAGCAAATGGGAGGTATGGCATTGGAGGTTGCACTGTCCCAGAAACCTCAGGAGACACAGAATGTATTTATGACCGCCTACGGTATCGGATCTCAGGTGGGTGCCTTGTTACCCTGGTCGCGGCAACAGGAAACGGAAGCCGATAAGTATGGGCTGATATTTTCAGCCATGGCGGGCTATGACCCGCGTGAAGCAATTCCTTTCTGGGAAAGAATGTCAAAAGCAGGTGGAGAAAGTCCACCGGAATTCCTGAGCACTCACCCATCCGATGAAACAAGATTAAGAAAGCTGAAACAATTTATGCCGGAAGCTCTTAAATATTATACGGGACGTAAGTAAGTGCCGGGTTCCTGCTTCGGAAGCAGATTGTGACTCTCCCCGATTTTAAACTGCCTGCTGATTGTTTTGAATTAGATATATTTTGATTTATTTTGTATTTACAGGTAATTGTATATGACGCAATTTCGTTTATTCAGATATTTGATATTATGTTCATAAAATATTCATGATAGCTCTGTCAGAAATGAATTATTGCAGTTATTTTAAAGGACCGGTGATTTATTCATGTATATGCAACTAAAGACCAGGAAACAAGATCAAAAAATAGCAACTAAAGGCAAGACTTCTGTCACTGAAAACACTAAGTTCCCAATAGTCGGTATCGGAGCATCCGCAGGAGGACTGGAAGCCCTGGAGCAATTTATGAGAAACGTTCCCGAAAAAAGCGGAATGGCCTATGTTGTCATTCAACATCTTGATCCGACACAGAAAGGTATGCTCCCTGAGTTGCTTCAACGAATCACAGGAATGAAGGTTTTCCAGGTAAAAGACCGCATGGCAGTAAAACCAGATTGTGTATTTGTCATTCCTCCTAACAAGAGTATGTCTATATTAAAGGGAACGCTTCACCTGTTTGAACCTATGGAATCAAGAGGGCTTCGTCTTCCGGTCGATTTTTTTCTTCGCTCCCTCGCTGACGACCTGAACGAAAGAAGTATTGGCGTTATTCTTTCCGGTATGGGCTCCGATGGCAGTATTGGACTGAGGGCAATAAAAGAAAAAAACGGGATTGTGCTGGTACAGGACCCTTCCACTGCAAAATACGACAGCATGCCCCGTAGTGCAATAGATTCAGTTCTTGCCGATATAATAGCTCCGGCCAACCTTTTGCCCTCTAAGTTAGTTCAATTTCTGCAGCATGTTCCTGTTGTCAAATTAAGTTTGGATTCAGAGATTAAAGACCAGAGCTCTCTCGAAAAAATTATAATTCTGCTTAGAATCCATACGGGAAATGATTTTTCTCTCTATAAAAAAAACACTATCTATCGGCGAATCGAAAGACGCATGAGTGTCCACAAAATTGATAAGATAACTTCATATGTCCACTTTTTACAGGAAAATCCGAAGGAAGCCAACATTCTTTTCAAGGAATTGATGATTGGGGTAACTAATTTTTTTCGTGATCCTGCTGTCTGGGAAAAGTTGAGAGTGACAATTATTCCCGATCTTCTGGCTAAACTGCCTGAAGGTTCAATATTGCGTGCATGGGTACCGGGGTGTTCAACAGGAGAGGAGGCGTATTCATTAGCTATTGTATTCAAAGAAGCACTCGAAAAATTTAATCCCCACGGCAGATTTTCATTACAGATATTTGCTACCGATCTCGACAATGATGCTGTTGATAAAGCCAGAAAAGGCGCATACCCCTTAAATATTGCAGCCGATGTTTCATCCGCCCGACTGAACCGTTTCTTTTCAGCAACTGATGACAGCTATCGGATCAATACTGAAATAAGGGAAATGGTTGTGTTTGCGCAGCACAATATAATAATGCATCCGCCTTTTACCAAGATCGATATTCTTTCGTGCCGGAATTTGCTTATTTATATGGATCCTGAGTTACAAAGAAAATTACTTGGTATGTTTTACTATAGCATTAATCCTGAGGGAATCATGCTGCTGGGTAGTTCTGAAACCCTTGGGACGCAAAGTCCACTTTTTACACCTTTGGATTCCAAATTGAAAATTTACAAACGCTCCCTGACTACCTTGTTACCGGAATTATTTGATTTCCCTTCATCTTTTTCAAGGACCAAGCAGGTTAATATTGAAAAACAAATTCCTGCAGGATCGGCTTCTAATATTCAGATACTTGCCGATCAGTTGCTATTGAGGCATTATTCCCCTGCCGGTATTCTGGTAAACGAAAATGGCGACATCATTTACATAAGCGGAAGAACCGGAAAATATCTTGAACCAGCAGTTGGTAAGGCGAACCTCAATGTTTTTGCAATGTTGCGTGAAGGTTTGAGGGAAGACTTTCCTGCAGCTTTCAGAAAAGCCATAATGAAAAAGGAAGCTGTGGTTTTGCGTAATGTCAAAACCGGGACAAACGGAGACACGCATACCTTAAATGTCAACATTCAATGGATTGATAATCCCGGGCCTTTATTTGGCACTGTAATGATAATTTTTACTGATGTTCCCGAGATTGCTGACTCCAAACTGCAGGACAAGAAAGGGATGAGAACATCCACTGGATTAAAGCAATCAGAGTTAGAGAAGGCGTTACAGCATTCAAGGGAAGAGATGCAGAGTACTCTAGAAGAAATGCAGACCTCGCAGGAAGAACTTAAATCTACAAATGAGGAATTACAATCAACCAATGAAGAACTGCAATCCACAAATGAAGAACTCACAACTTCCAAAGAAGAAATGCAAAGTCTGAATGAAGAACTTCAAACGGTCAACGCTGAATTGCAGTCGAAGGTTGATGAATTTTCGAGGGTAAATAATGATATGAAAAACCTGCTTAACAGTACGGATATAGCTACTTTGTTTCTCGATAAAGAATTGAATATCCGTCGCTTTACCAATCAGGCAACCAAGATCTTTAAACTTATAAAAAGTGATATAGGACGACCTTTTACCGATCAGGTTTCAGACCTTATTTACCCCGAACTGGCTTCCGATGCACTTGAAGTATTAAGGACACTTGTATTTATTCAAAAACAAATTCCTGCTAAAGACGGACGATGGTTTTTCATTCGAATTATGCCATATCGCACACTGGATGACAGAATCGAGGGTCTTGTCATCACATTTATCAATATTTCCGAACTCAAAGAGGTAGAAATAAAATTACATGAAACAGAACAGATAAATCGTATCCTCTTAAATTCATCCTCAGATGCAATAGTTGAATTATCAGGGGATTTGAAAATAGTGAAGTTCAGTTCAGAAGCCGAAAAATTTTTCGGCAAAAGGCGTGAGGAGGCAATAAACGAGAATTACATCCGGATGTTTGTCCCTGAACAGGCTCAAAATAAGGCTCAAAATGATCTGGATAAGATTTTTAATGAAGGGCATAACGGCACAGTTAAAATGCAGGTAGTAGCTGCCGGAGGTAAAATACAGGATGTTGAATGCTCAGTAAATGTACTGCTTAGCAATATGAAAATGCCAGCAGGAATGATTATTATCACTAATAGAATATTACTAAACCATGATTAACAAAGAAAATGATCTTACAGATGCTCAGATTTTGCGCATAAAAGCTGAAAAGAAACTTAAGGAGAAGAAAAAAAGGGACAAGCAGGTTTTTGAAGCAGACGTGAAAAAGCTCCTTCATGAACTGCAGGTTCACCAGATAGAACTTGAAATGCAGAACGAAGAGCTCAGGGAGGCAAATGAAACTGCAGAAACAGCTCTTAAAAAATACACCGTGTTGTACGATTTTGCTCCTGTTGGGTTCTATACACTTGAAAAAGACGGGACCATAAGCGAGCTGAACTTTACTGGTGCTGAGATACTTGGAGATAAACGTTTTAGCCTGGTGAACAGCAATTTTAAATTATTCGTCTCTGAAAGATCGCAACCGGAATTTGACGGGTTTTTCAGAAAGGTTTTTACGAGTAATGTTAAAGAAATCTGCGAACTGGTTCTTGGTTATAACGGTAAACCTTTGTGCTCAGTTTATATGGAGGGCGTAGTTATTGGTGATGAACAGAAATGTCTTTTATCGGTAGTTGATATTTCTGCCCTCAGAAAGTAAAAAAATCTTCAGGCATTTAAAATCGCGGGATGCAAACCCGAGGTGAATATGTAAATTATGTAACTTTTAGTAAAAGTTATGTAACTCATTTTTCATTCGAAGTTTTTACCTTTCAATTTATATTATCATTCATAATTGATCCAGATTAGGAATGAAAGAATTCACTGGAAGAGCATAAATCTTTTAATTCGGAGGACAAATGAAAATGTTTTACATCAGGGTCGTTCAGACAGCACTTAAACGGACCTGGGGGTTACAAAATAATCCGGGATTGACCCCTGATAATCCCGGAGCTAATCTGAGCAGTGTGATCTCACAACTTATACATGATATTTTTGGTGGTGACATTCTCAAGACCCATCATAAAAGAGGCTGGCATTTCTATAACCGGATTGATGGTGAACGGATCGATTTTGCGAAATCTGAGATGAAAAGATCATCTCAGGATTGTCACTTTGAAGACATACCTTCAAGTCCTGACGAGATTCATAATTATTTTGAACCGGAGCAATATTCATCATTCTATATGAAGTTCATACAGGAATTCGAAGAGACTGTTGGTCTGGAGAATTACAGGCCTCTTGCGTCCTGAAGTTTTTCCATTTTATAAGTTGGATTTTAGATTTTTCAAGGTCAGGGTTAGTTATAGGGTTAATTCGAAGAAGCAGTCTTTCCATTTTTACGGAAAGACTTCTTCAATTTAAGAGTTCCACTAAATCATTCCGAACAAGAGCCTGCGAAAATTGTTTCCCCTGTGTATTTTAATTTCAGGCCCCTAGGTCCTGTGTTTTGATTTGAAGTTAGTCAGGGTTAAATTGAAATATTAATAGTATCATGGATCTGAGCAAAAAGAGATGTATCCCTTGTGAGGGAGGCATTCCTCCTTTAAAAGAGGATGAAATAGAAGAGCTTAAAGAAAACATAAAGGATGACTGGCTGGTAGTGGAGAACGCCAGGATCAGGAAAGAATTCTTTTTCGTTAACTACAAACAGACTATGGATTTTGTAAATAAAGTTGCTTCGTTGGCGGAGGAGGAGGGCCACCATCCTGTTATGCATGTCTATTATGCAAAAGTTGATATTGAACTCTGGACACACTCCATAAACGGATTGTCGGAAAATGATTTTATAATGGCCGCAAAGATTGATACCCTGTAAGAATATAAAATTTCACTTCCCGAATATTAACCTGTTTGGAAAGAAAAGGCGAAATTTGCCCCCTGATATTAAAACTTGACAAACATCCAACTCTATGTCTGATAAAGAAAAGGGGAAAGCCGGAACGGGATTAAAAGAGTTATTTAAATTATACAGGTTTCTTAAACCATACAGGTGGAAGTTTGCTTTAGGCATGATGTTCCTCCTGGTTTCAAGCAGTGCAAGTCTGATGTTCCCTAAATTCCTTGGAAATATGGTGGATTTGGGGAACAAGGGTAAAATGCTTGCTGAAATAAGCCGCACGGGGGTTATCTTACTTGGTATCCTTGTAGTGCAGGCAGTATTTTCTTACCTGCGGACAAGAATATTTGTGCTGGTAACAGAAAAAACCCTGGCATCAATAAGGCAGCATGTTTACAATCACCTTATTAAATTGCCAATGGCTTTCTTTGCCGAGCACAGGGTCGGAGAACTGAATAGTAGAATTTCTTCGGACATATCGCTGCTTCAGGATTCGCTGACGGGAACTCTGGCGGATACTGTCTCCCAGTTGCTTATAATCGCAGGCGGGATAACATTAATGATGATCAGCTCCTTCAAGCTTACTCTTTTCATGCTTGCCATTGTCCCCGCAATGGCGCTTTTCGCCTTCTTTTCAGGAAGGGCTATCAGGAGATATTCAAAAAAAGCGCAGTCGTATGTTGCCGAGTCAAATACGATAGTTGAGGAGACTCTTCAGGGAATTCAGAACGTAAAGGCATTTACTAATGAATTATTTGAGATAAACCGATACCGCAACAAAACAAATGAGGTGGCCGATGCCGGCATCAAGGGCGGCAAATACCAGGCAGCAGCTTCATTTATTGTTCTTGGATTTTTTGCATCTATGGCTGCAGTGATCTGGCGTGGTGCCACATTGATCGCCAGCGGACAGATGGAAGCCGGACAACTTTTCTCGTTCGTCATTTATTCAGGATTTATTGCAGGAAACATTGCCGGGATGGCCGGTGTTTACACACGGCTTCAAAAGACTATCGGTGCAGCCGAGAAACTCCTCCTCCTGCTCGATGAACCGACTGAATCAATTGATGAGAAATTTGTCCCTGAGACTGTTAATACACTCCACGGGAAAATAGCTTTCGAAAAGGTAGAATTCAGATATCCTTCACGTAATGAAATCACAGTGCTGAAAGATGTCAGTTTTACAATTGAACCTGGTAAGCAGGTTGCGCTGGTAGGTCCAAGCGGGGCAGGCAAATCAACACTGGTTTCGCTTTTGCTGAAATTCTACGAGCCCGTTAACGGCAGGATCCTTTTCGACGGACGCGACAGCAAAAATTTTCCGTTGACAGCTCTGCGCCACCAGATGGCCATTGTAATGCAGGATGTGTTCCTGTTCGGAGGAACCATCCGTGAGAATATTGCTTACGGCAAACCCGGAGCTGGAGAAAATGAGATCATAGATGCTGCAATTCAGGCAAATGCCTGGGATTTCATACAGTCGTTTCCCGATAAGCTAAATACGGTTGTAGGAGAACGCGGAATTCAACTTTCGGGAGGTCAGAGGCAGCGTATTGCAATTGCCCGTGCAGTGCTAAAAGATCCAAAAATACTTATCCTCGATGAGGCCACCTCCTCTCTCGATTCAGAATCAGAACGGCTTGTACAGGAAGCACTTGTAAAGCTTATGCAATGCCGGACATCCCTCGTAATCGCACACCGCCTCTCAACGGTGCGCAACGCTGATACCATAATTGTTCTTGATGACGGGAGAATTGTAGAACAAGGCACTCACACCGAATTGCTTTCAAACGAAAATGGTCTTTACAGGTCACTTACCGAGCTTCAGTTTGCCACCTGATTCTCTGAACACTTTTTGTGAAAGTAAAATTTCATTTGGCAGCGGGCGTACTTCAGCTTAAGAACTAGTATCTTTATGTCCGGAGTTTATTAAAACGTTAATTATGTCACTTGCCGAGAAAATTTCAAGCGATTTGATAACAGCCATGAAGAGCAAGGATAAAGTTGCCCTTGAAGCCATAAGGGCTGCCAAAACTGCATTTGTTCTTGCACGTTCCGAAAAAGGCGCCGGGACCGTCCTTGGTCCTGAAGATGAATTGAAGATAATTCAGAAACTTGTCAAACAACGATTAGAATCAGCGCAGATCTATAAGGACAACAAGAGATTGGATCTTTATGAAAAAGAGATCTCCGAAGCAAGGGTTCTTGAACGGTACCTGCCTGCAAAACTGAGCGCCGGGGAACTGACCGTTATTCTTAAAGAAATCATTTCACTTCTTGGTGCAAAAACCCCCTCGGAAATGGGAAAGGTGATTGGAGTTGCAACGAAAGAGCTTGCGGGCAAAGCCGACGGAAAAGAAATCTCAGCTATAGTAAAACAACTGCTTGGTTAAGAAATTACACCCTCTTCCCTACAGTTAGCTTTCGGGACTTGAGGCTGTATTACATATAGCTAATCCGTTTTTCGCCCCTAAATCCCCTAAAGGGGACTTATTGATTAACAAAAACTTATGGAACCCCCTTTAGGGGACCGAGCGATAAAATCCCGCCAGTGGCGGGATTTAGCGAAGGGGCCAGCCTGCAGGGGAGATTTGTGGTGGGGGCAGGGGGTAAAAAAACGGGAAGAGTGTCAAAATCCGGACTCTTGACACAATCTCAATGTGCAGTTAGCTATTACTTTTTGAATAGCAACGGAGCAAATTCCGACAGATAGATACGCCAGTTAGCCCAGGTGTGCCCGCCGGCGCTTTCGCGGTATACATATTTAAGGCCAACTTTATCAAGGGTCTCCCTTAAGGTGACCACTCCATCATAAACAAAATCATCCTTCCCGCAGGCAATCCAATAAAGCTTGTACCCGCTTTTTTTCAGGGCTTCAAGCTTTGTGATCCTTTCCTGCTCCAGCTTTAATACGTCGGAATTCCGGGGTCCCCTATTCATGATTCCCATACTGAACACGCCAATATATCCGAACATGCCGGGGTTGTCGTTTGTAATGGTTTGAGTATGACCTCCACCCATCGATAAGCCTGCTATAGCACGGTTATCCGTTCCGTTTAGTGTACGGTATTTCTTTTCTATGAATGGGATAACATCTTTTACAAGATGTTCTTCAAACTTACCGGCATACCGCTGGTAAGCTGCCATGCCCTGTTCGCCCATAGCCGGAACAGCCGGAACCTCATTCTGTGCTCCTGCCTGATTGGCGTTTCCGTTTGTCATCACAACGATCATCGGCCTGGCCTTGCCCTGTGAAATGAGGTTATCCATTATCTGGGCTGTCCTGCCCATGTTTGTCCAGGCATCTTCGTCGCCACCTGCCCCGTGGAACAGGTAAAATACAGGGTATTTCTGAGTACCATCTTCATATCCCGCAGGTGTATAAACATAGAGCCGCCGGTCCATGCCCAATACTACCGACTTGTACCAGATTTTTGTGACAGTACCATGTGGAACGCCGTTTTTCTGGAAATAGAGGTCTGATTCTGGTCCGGGTACGATAAAAAAACTTTGATAGTTCGACCCGTCGCGCCTTACCTGGACATTACTGGGATCGATGGTCCTGGCACCGTCAATTGTAAAAGTATATCCGTATAGTTCCGGCTTCAGTGGTCCGACAGTCAGGATGAACAGGCCAGTGTCATTTCTGACAAGCGATTCAGTGGCGTTGAAACCTGCCTGCCATTCACCCGAAACGGTAACTTTTGCAGCATCTTTAGAATAAAGCCTGAAAGTAACTTTGTTATCCGGAAGGATCTCCGGAGAGAGTATCCTCGGGGGTGTTCTGAAGGCAGGACGGGCAGGTGCAGCCGAAGGTCTTGAAGGTTCCTGTGCCAGTGAGCTGACTGTAGTCAATAGCAGTACCAAATTTGTAACAATTGTTACAAATCCTGATAGTTTTTTGTTTGTCATGAGTTGAATTATTAGGTTGATAAAGCAGGTTTAAAGGTTATCTATAAAGTTATTCAAAATCTTTGAGTTCACTATTATTTTTCTTAAGCTCCTCAAGTTTTTTAGTTCCGTAAGCAAACCTGGTTATAACAACAAACAGGACAGGAACCATAAAAATACCAATGAAGGTTGCTGCTATCATACCTCCGAAGACCGTCCATCCTATGGTCTGACGCGCAACAGCACCGGCGCCTGAGGCAAAGATCAGCGGTGACACTCCGAAAATGAATGCCAGGGATGTCATCAATATGGGCCTGAGTCTTAATCGTATGGCTTCAAAAGTTGCTTTTACAAGATCCATTCCAGCGTCGACCCTCCTTTTTGCAAACTCAACAATCAATATTGAATTTTTTGCTGCCAGGCCGATCAATGTTACCAGTCCAATCTGGGCATAAACATTGTTGCTGAGCTTAGTTACAAGGGTGAGGGCAACAATCGCCCCGAATGCGCCTAAAGGCACAGCCAGAAGTACTGAGAATGGTACTGACCAGCTTTCATAAAGAGCTGTAAGAAAGAGAAATACAAATAAAACTGAGATAAAGAATATATAAACTGTTTTAGAACCGGCTTCAATCTCTTCGCGGCTTAAACCTGAAAATTCATATCCGTAACCTGGTGGCAACACCCTGTCGGCAGTTTCCCGGAGAGCTTCAATAGCCTGACCGCTACTGTAACCCCTGGCTGCATCACCGTTAAATTCGGTGGAACGGTAAAGGTTAAAATGGGAAATAAGCGGTGCGCTTTCGCTTAATTTATAACTCACGAAGTTTTTAAGCGGCAGCATGTTTCCCTGAATGTTACGGACATAATACCTGTCAACGTCAATTATATCTTCCCTGAATGTGGTGTCGGCTTCAGCCACTACCCTGAAATTCCGTCCATAAAGTGTAAAATCGTTTATATATGAACTGCCGAGATAGGTCTGAAGCGTCCCGAATAAATCGGTAAGCCTGACTCCCATCCTTTTGCACATTTCCCTGTTAACCGTTATATTGTATCTTGGCGTGCTTGCTGTAAAAAAAGTAAATGCACTTCCTATCTCCGGACGTTTGTTTGCTTCAATCATAAATGTCCTTACAACTTTCTCAAAACCTTTCAGGTCATCAGTGCTTTCGCGTTGTTGCAAAACAAATGAGAATCCTCCGGTTGAGCCCAGGCCGGGAATCGAAGGCGGTGCAATGACAATAACCCTGGCCTGCTTTATTGCAGAAAATCGTCTGTTGAGTTCGGCTATTATCCCATAAAGCTGCTGTGACTTGTCCTTGCGTTCATCCCAGGGCTTTAACTGACAGAAAATGGTACCTGCGTTTGATTTTGTTGAAAAAGTGACGACATTCAATCCGGCAATGGCAGCAAAATGATCGACTCCCGGTACCTGCTGAAGGATGCCCATAACATTTTGAAGAACATCAACTGTACGGGCAGTTGATCCAGCCTCCGGCAGTTCGAAAGTAATGAACAATCTGCCGTTGTCTTCTGTCGGGATAAAACTTGTCGGCTTATTTCTGAACAATAACAGTGTCCCGAATATCACAAGAACCAGAAGAATTATTACGTATCGTGCATGTTTTATTACCTTTAACACACTTCCCGAATAAGTTTCGAGACTTTTGTTGAACAGCCTGTTGAATCCATTGAAAAACCCGTTCAGGATCCCGCCTCTGTCAGATTTCTGAGGTTTTAAAAGAATTGAGCTAAGTGCAGGGGTCAGGGTAAGAGCAACGAAAGCCGAGAGTAACACTGATGCAGCAATTGTCAGGGCAAACTGCTGGTAAAGTTTCCCGACAATACCAGGGATAAATCCAACCGGTACAAACACAGCTGCAAGTATGAGGGCGATTGCAACGACAGGTGCGGAGATATCTTCCATCGCCTTATAAGCGGCTTCTTTGGAAGGAAGATGCTGATCATCAATATAATGCTGTATAGCTTCAACAACGATTATAGCATCATCAACCACGATCCCTATGGCAAGAACAAGCGCAAAAAGTGTCAGAGTGTTTATTGTGAAACCCAGGGGTTTAAAAAAGATAAATGCACCTATTATGGAAACAGGTATCGCAAGTATAGGAATCAAGGTAGCCCTCCAGCTTTGCAGAAATATGAAAACAACGATCACAACAAGGGTTAAGGCTATCAGCAGAGTCTTAACGACCTCATGGATTGAAACTTTCACTACTGAAACCGCTTCGAACGGGATCATATAATCAAGATCCGACGGAAACGATTTCTTGAGTCTGGCCATTTCTGCGTAAATACCATTTGCAGTTTCGAGAGCATTGCTGCCGGGAAGCTGGAAAACAAGAAGAAATGAAGACTGCCTCCCATCGACATACGAGTTTCCGGAGTAGCTGAATTTACCAAGCTCAACTCTCGCAATATCCTTTAGATACACTATTGAACCGTCTGCAGGATTTGTCTTAACTATGATGCTGCCAAACTCCTCAGGGGAGGCCAACCTTCCTTCGACAAAACAAGTGTATTCAAATGCCTGGAAGTCCTGCTGCGGAGGAGAACCTATCGTACCTGCTGCAACCTGCACATTTTGTTCCCTGACAGCCTGTAATACATCAGCTGGTGTGAGGTTCAGATTTGCAAGTTTTTCAGGATTGAGCCAGAGCCGCATTCCAAAAGGATCAGCCCGGACAAATACATCTCCCACGCCCTGAACCCTCAGAAGAGATTCCCTTATATAAATATTCGTGTAGTTATCAACAAATTGAATACCATGCGTATTACCTGGTGAAAAGATGCCTATGACCATGAGTATGCTGGGAGACCTCTTCCTTACAATAGTTCCCAGGGTTTTGACTTCATCCGGAATATTAGGCAATGCAGCATTAACCCTGTTCTCAACATCGAGGGCTGCAATGTCAATGTTTGTTCCAATCTTAAAAGTAACGTTCATGCCCATTGAACCGTTGCTGGAACTGTTTGTCTGAATGTAGGACATCCCCGGTACTCCGTTAACCTGCGATTCTATTGGAGTTGCAACAGTCTGTTCAACAACCTGGGCATTGGCTCCGATATAATTTGCAGATACCTGCACTACCGGAGGTGTGATATCGGGATACTGACTGACAGGCAGGTTGACAATGGATACAATCCCCAGGATCACAATTACCAGGGAGATCACAATTGCGGTATTTGGTCTTTTTATGAATGTATTGGCAATCATATTATTAAAAGTTTAACCCTGAATTGTTCAGGGTTCTGCCCCGGGTAGAGCTTTTGGTGAATTTTCAACAGCTACCATCGTTCCCTGACGAACATTCTGAATCCCTTCAAGGACAATCTGATCACCATCTTTTAATCCCTCATTTACAACTACAAATCTGCCAAGGTTTGCGCCGAGGCTGACTTTTCTCTGTGTAACTTTACCGCTGTCAATAAGGAAAACCAGATGTTCGCTCATCTGCTCGGAAGTAGCACTTGCAGGTATTACAACATGTATCCCGGAGTTCTCATTTATTACCTTTATATTGCAATTCATCCCCGGACGCAGGATCCCTTCGCTGTTGGGGAAAACTACCCTGACTTTGATTGTTCCCGTCCCCGGGTCGATAGCCCTGTCAATTACACTTAACTTTCCAACATACTTATAGTCAGAATTATCAGGTAATACCAGCTTGAAGACTGAATCATTTTTAATATCCTTATTTTCGTGCAGCCTGAGAAGATAGCTGAGCGATTTCTGGTCGATGTTGCAGTCAGCGCCAATGGGATCATCGGATGAAATGGTTGTTAATAATGTCTGTCCGGAAGTAACGAAAGCTCCGGGTTTGACAGAAGAAAAACCTATCCTTCCTGAGAAAGGGGCAGTTATCAGAGAATAGTTGAAGTCAGTTTCTGCATTTAACAGGTTTGCAGACGCTAATTTCACCTGCTCCTTAGCATTTTCTAGAATCGTAAGTCCGTCATCAAGAGTCTGTTTTGCGATTGCATTTTGATCGTCCAGCTTTTGATACCTGTCAGCGTCGCGCTGGGCTTTCAGAAGATTGGTCCTGGCAATTTCAACATTTGCTTTGGCGGCTTCATAAGCAGCCTGATATTTTCTCCGGTCGACCTCGTAGAGCTTTTCTCCTTTGCTCACATGGCCTCCTTCCCGGAAGTACATGCCGGTGACATATCCGTTTACCTCGCTCCGTAGCTGGATCTCATTCAATGCTGCCAGAGTTGAAGGATAAGCGTCGTAGTAAACAACGCTTTCGGATTTTACTGTGTAAGCTACAACTTTCACGGGGTCATTGTTAACCTGCCTTCCCGGGTCTTTCCTCTTGCATGAACCAGCTGAAAGCACGGTTAACAATGCCAGACCTGATATTATTATTTTATTGCTGTTCATAATTTCAAATTCATTAGTTATTAGTAATCAACAGAAATTCTACCTAAAGCCTGATCCACGTCAATCTTGCTGAACATCAGCATGATCAGGGAACTCAGGTTATTAAGCTGTGCTGTTCTCAGATCGGTCTCAGAGATGATTACTTCGAGATAAGGTTTAACACCCTCTTTGTATTGAGAAAATACAGTATTGTAAACATCGCGGGCGATATCTATATTTTGCTTAGTCAGATTATATTCAGCAAGGTTATTCTTGTACGATGTAAGTGCACTTACATAACCGGTATTTATTTCATTCTTCAGATTAATTGTGTCAAGAACGAGTCGATCGAAATTAAGTTTGGATTTCTTCAGATCATGAAACCTCTTACCGCCTTCAAAAAGCGGCCAGGAGAAAGTGAGTCCGACAGTTGAATTGGGGAATGTTTTATTGTAGAGCCTGCTGAATTCATCGTTCTGGAATACGAGGTTATAATTGGCATTCCCTGAAAGGGAAGGCAGAAAATTCTCCCTGTAATATCCGATTGTCAGTTTTTGAAGCTTGAGATTGGTCTGAAGCAGTTTAAACTCTATACGGTCACTGTAATTAATTCCCAGGAGTGTATCAACCTTGAAATCAACCTTCATCTCTTCGATGCTGCTCCTTAATGTAAGTGGTTTATCCTCAGGATAACCCATAAGCTGTTTCAAATAGGTAAGCTTGGCAGTAATTGAATTTGTTGCGCTTATCTTCTGGGATCGTGCGGAATTAAGGGAAAGAGTTGCCCTGCTGTAATCAATCTTGTCCTTTACTCCGTTATTGAACAGTGCAAGCGCATCATTTAAACCTTTTGTCAGCCTGTCAATATCTTCATTTATTATTTTCAGCATCTGCTCTGTAAGCAGAACATCATAAAATGCCTTGCTTACATCAACTACAAGCTGAATTGCCTCCTTTTGACCCGATTCTTTTACCTCACGGCGGTAGTACTTTGCACTTCTTCCGGCAAATAACAGATCACTGTCAAAGATCTTCTGTGTTGCGCTAAACTGAAGATTTGAATTATTTTTAACACCGGTCGTTACTTCGATCTTGGGGCCTTCAGGATTTGAGAAATTGGGGAAAATAATAACCGGCTGTTTAAGATAATGCTGGTATCCCGCACTTGAATTAATCTGCGGGAACCAGTCAGACAGGGAGCTTTTGATTGTCTGGTCCGCGATCTCTTCATCAATTTTCAGCTGGTTCACCAGAGGCTGGTGTTTGAGTGTATAGCTAATGCATTCCCCGATATTTACGCTGTCATGGAAGAAGTCAGGCTGTACCTGAGCTGTCAGACTGTGAGAAGTCAGTAATAAAATCGCAGCAAATACGGTATATCGAAACAAATATATAATTCCTTCTCCCCTCATAACAATCATTATTAAATCAATTGTCTCTGGGATTTCTTATTTCATTAACAACTCATGCTGCCTTTCAACCAAATAAATTTTAGCTTAACGGATGAAGAGGCTTTCACAAATTCACAATTAAAATGCGCATACTAAACGCTTATAAAGGCTAAAATGTTCATATAAGTATATTGAAGCATGAACAAAAAGGGTTGATCTTGTCAATAACTTTAACGTTAGTCACACCAGACTTTAGCTCACTTTAAATACTGAATAGTTAACTTTATCACGCTAATTTTTTCAAATGAAGATCCTCCATACCTCCGACTGGCACCTCGGTAAACACCTTGACGAATTTTCCCGGCTCGAAGAGCAGCAGAAAGTTCTCAATGAGATCTGCATGATTGCTGATAAGGAGAAGGTGAATGCCGTAATTGTTGCAGGCGATCTTTTCGATACTTTCAATCCCGCAGTAGAAGCCGTTGACCTTTTCTATAAAACTCTTAAGAAACTTTCGGACAACGCCAGGCGCGCTGTTATTTGCATCGCCGGAAACCACGACTCCCCGGAACGCATAGAAGCGCCGGATCCTCTCGCACGCGAATGCGGGATAATATTCTCCGGACTCCCCGAAACGGAAGTAAATTCTTTTGAGCTTGAAACAGGCCTAAAGGTCACAAAGTCTGATAGGGGTTTCATTGAACTGAGCCTTCCGGGATGCAATTATCCGCTCCGTTTACTCCTTACCCCGTATGCAAGTGAGATAAGGCTGAAAAAATATCTTGGCAGCGAAAATTCAGAGGAGGAAATGAGGAACCTTCTCCGGTCAAAATGGAAGGAACTTGCAGATAAATATTGTGATGCGAAAGGTGTAAATATTCTCCTTGCCCATCTGTTTTTTACCAAACAAGGTGAACCTCTTATACCTGAACCGGAAGATGAGCGCCCGATACTTCATCCGGGCGGCGCTGAAGCTGTTTATTCATCGTGCATACCTGCGGGCATACAATATGCAGCAATCGGACATCTTCACAGAAAACAGCTGATCGACACTGAACCCTGCCCAATCGTTTACTCAGGAAGTCCGGTTTCTTATAGCTTCGGTGAGGCTGATCAGGACAAGTTCGTTATTATAATTGAAGCAGAACCAGGAAATGATGTAAAAACAACTGAAATAAGGCTCAAGGCAGGCAAACGGTTGTTCCGAAAAAGATTTGAGCTTACAGATGAGGCGGTTGCATGGCTTTCTCAAAATCAGGATTCACTTGTTGAAATTACAATGGTATCCGAAACATTTCTTTCAGCCGTTGACAGGAAGCGACTCCTTGATGCCCACAACGGGATAATGATCATTCCTGAGCTCAAAAACTCAGGGCTGAGCACCGGAACGGCTGATTTACAGGTCGATCTGACAAGAGGTATAAATGATCTTTTCTTAGATTTCTTTAAAAAAGAAAAAGGACAGGAACCGGGTGAAGAGATAATATCACTATTTAACGAAATCATATCAGGGGAGGATAAGGCATGATCCCGGTCAGACTCACATTTCAGGGTATTTACTCATACCAGAAAGAGCAAACAATCGACTTCACGCGACTTACCAATGCCGGTCTCTTCGGTATATTCGGTCATGTAGGCAGCGGGAAATCAACTATACTTGAGGCAATGTCCTTTGCTCTTTACAACAAGATCGAAAGACTGAACGGCGACAAACGCAACTATAACATGATGAATCTCAAATCGGATAAACTCTTTATCTGTTTCGAGTTCAGTGCAAATGACGGGAAATCTTACCGGATTGAGGTATCGGGCAGAAGGAACAGGAAGAACTTCAGCGATGTGCCTACGTTCAAAAGAAGTCTTTATTTGCTTCAGGGTGTAACCTGGGTTCCAATGGCTGACACAACTGCAGAAAAAATAACCGGACTAAGCTATGACAACTTTCACCGGACGATAATAATACCGCAAGGCAGCTTCCAGGAATTCCTTCAGCTTAATGTAAAAGAGCGTGTTACAATGCTCAAAGAGCTATTCAACCTGAATAAATATGACCTGTCGGAAAAGACAATCGCTCTTGAAAGAGAAAACAATGAGCGGCTTCAAAATCTTGAAGGTCAGCTGGCCCAGATAGGAGAAATAAAGCCCGAAGACTTAATATCGTTGAAACAAAAGATCGTTGAAACTCAGAATTCGCTTTCCCTGTTAAGTGAAGAACAGAAAAAGGCTCAGACAAGGGAAAAAACGCTTGAGGATCTAAAAAAACTGTCGGAGGAATTGTTCCGGCAGAAAGGGAAAGTAGCATCACTTAAATCAGCTGAACCTGAATTCAGCAGCCTCGAAAAAGAAGTCAGGGAATATGAAACGCTTTACCTCACATTCCAGCCTGAACTTGTACAATATAACTCCTTGCAGTTATCGCTTAGAAAACAAACAGACGAACTCACAGGAAAGAAGAAGGAATATGATCAGTCATTAAATGAAATCCTTACAAAACAGACGGAACTTGAAGATCTGAAGCCTCAGTTTGAAAAAAAGGAAGAATTGTTGAAACATGCCGAGGAGCTGAACAAACTGGCACAGGTCTTTCGCTTTGAGGAAACCGTAAAAACAATCAACATAGAAATTCAAAAGGAGAAAGATGATTTAAAAGCCCTCGAGAACAAAATCATAAACGAGAAAGAGATTTCGAAGCAATCGATCGAACTGCTTACTGTTAAAAAGAAAGATCTGCCTGATCTGATACTACTGAATGAAGTCAGAAACTGGTTCCGCGATGACAAAATGATCAGGGAACAATTGAAGGGGGAGCAAAGTGCAATTATTCAGGAAATAGCAAGGCTCAATGGTCATCTGAATGATGCGTTCAAGGTTTCAGGCAGTCTTATTACAGTAAACGAGACTCTGGATACTTTTGACCCGTCTCTGGTTATGGTCAGGGTCGAAAAAGCTATGGAAGATGCTGAAACCAATCTGAGGAACCTGAAACCCGAGCTCTCCGAGCTGGAGATCCAGAAGCGGCTTGAAACATTTGCCGGAGAGCTCCATGAAGGTAAACCGTGTCCGCTTTGCGGCTCCAAAGATCATCCGCATATACTTGATGTTCATGATGTTTCCGAAAAACTTGAGATGACACGGAAACAAGAGGCTGAACTTGTAGCAGGCATAAAGAACTTCACCAGGGGTGAAAAAGTGCTTGGAAATCTTGTGAGCGAGATCTCGCTGACAAGAACTCAGATTAAAACCCGTCAGGATAATTTCGATGCATTAAATAAGAAGCATGAGGAACATCTGAAAAAGTTCATATGGCAGCAATTCGAACCTGAAAAAAAAGAAGGTGTTGAAGAAGAAATATGCCGTTATAATGAACTCTCAAAAGAGATTGGAGATCTCGAAACCAAAATTGACCAATTTACAAAATCACTTGCCGGTAAAGAGGCCCTTCGCGATGATCTTACCTCTAAAATCAGGATCAGCGATATAAAACTCACAGAAAACAAAGCATCAATTGGTCTTCTTGAAGGTCAGCTTGCTATCGTAAAAAGAGATGACTGGGCGGGTCGTACCCTGAAAGATCTGGAGACCAAATCCGCTAACCTTAAAAGGGAGCATCAGGTTATAAGTGAAAAGTATAAACTACTTGAAGACAAGGTAAAGGAGAAAAGATCGCTTATTGACACTCTGAAGGGTACAATTGAAACCTCTGCAAGGCAGGCTGAGGCAATGGCAGAGCAAAAGGAACAACTGTCAAAGCGCATAAATGACAAATTAACAAAATACGGAGGACTTGATCTGGGATATGTCGAAGAAGTCATTAAGAAGGACATTAACCTCGAAAAGGCAAAAAAAGATATTGCTTCATTTAGGGCAGGACTGGAAGCGGCAAAAAGTCAATTACTAAAATTTGAAACCGACCTAAACGGGCGTGAATATCCCGAACAGGAACATAAGGAAATAAAAGATCAATTAACAATGATCCGCTCCCGGACAGCTGAAATAAACCAGGAAATGGGGACGCTGAAAAATACCCTTGCCGGACTTGAGATAAATCTGAAAACACTTGAAAAACTCAAAAAGGACCAGCATGCCCTTAAGATTCGATCCAATAACCTGACAACTCTCAAAAATCTCTTCAGAGGCGCTGCCTTTGTAAATTTTGCTTCCCGGGCATATCTTGAAAATATTGTACTGGCAGCAAATGTGAGATTTCGCAGGCTTACACGGCAGCACCTGGAGCTGGTTCTTGATGAAGACAATAATTTCATGATCAGGGATCATATGAATGAAGGGAAACAAAGGAGTGTCAAAACACTCTCGGGCGGCCAGATATTTCAGGCTTCACTTTCGCTTGCACTTGCCCTTGCCGATAATGTGAACCACCAGGTGAAAGCCGATCAGAACTTCTTCTTCCTCGACGAAGGATTCGGGTCGCTCGATAAAGAGTCGCTTGGAATAGTCTTTGAGACCCTTAAGGCCCTACGGAAAGAAAACCGTATTGTCGGGGTGATATCCCATGTTGAAGAAATGCAGCAGGAAATTGATGCCCATCTCATAGTATCGATGGATGATGCTGAGGGTAGCACGATAAGAAGCAGCATTTACTGAAGAAAAGATAAAAGATAAAAGAACAAAGATAAAAGTCCTAAAACGCCAGGCCGGAGACAGACCGTTGTACAGTTATGCCGTTACGCCGTTACGCCGTTGGCCGCGTGCCGTTACAGCCGTTGCGCCGTTGCGCTACGCCGTTACGCCGTTGCGCCGTTACACCTTTACTCCTTTTTTCTTATCTTTCCCGCAATATTTCGATAATTTATTCGTCTCTTAATTAATAATTAACGGATTACATAACCCTATCCAGAATGAAAAACTTCCTCATAACTACCGGTATGGTCTTAATTATTCTTGCAAGCGTTCTTGTTTCGTGCAGGAAAGAAGTAATTCCTTCACTGACAACAGCTGCAATTACAAATATTACCGGCATCAGTGCCACAGGTGGAGGAACAGTTGCCGACGAAGGTTCCGGAAAGGTGGTCGAAAAGGGTATTTGCTGGAGTAAAGAAAATACCCCGAATATTTCAAATAACCGCAGTACAAATATAGTTGCAGGAAGTTCAGGTACTTATACCAGCGAAATGTTGGATCTGACCCCGGCTACCACGTATTACGTGAGAGCTTATGCCGTAAACGGGGCTGGTACAGGGTATGGGGAAACAGTATCATTTACTACCCTTGGTCAGGCACCTACGACACTGACTCAACAGGCAACGAATGTAACAACAAATTCTGCCCGGTTGAACGGAGTCGTATTAGCTAATTATATTTCAACCACTGTCACGTTTGAATACGGAACAACAACAGGTTACGGGCAAACGGCGACCCCATCCCAGAGTCCGGTCAGCGGCGACATAATTACTGATGTCAATGTCGATTTAGCAGAACTTGCGGAAGGAACAACATATCACTTCAGGATAAAGGCTGTTAATTCCAGGGGAACAACATATGGAAATGATAATACATTTACCACTTTAGGTCAGGCACCGGTTGCAGTTACCCTTGCAGCCTGCTGTTTGTCAGCTACTGGAGGGAGACTAAACGGTACAGTAAATGCAAATGATCTTTCAACGGTTGTCACATTTGAATATGGCTTGACATCAGAGTATGGGAGCACTGTCACAGCTTATCAGAGTCCGGTTACGGGAAACAGCCCCATTAGTGTGTATTCCGGTGTTTCAGGACTTACCAGCGTCACATCATATCATTTCAGGGTTAAGGCGGTAAATTCGCTTGGCACCACATACGGCGAAGACAAGGTATTTATAACTTTTTAATCTCAAAGCTGTTCTACACTTGAAATATTCTGATCTCCCTCGCCTGATTCCCTGAACTTATCTTCAAATTTCCTTCTCCACTCCCTCCTGCGGCAACCATATCCGTGCCTGTGCCGGGGACCGCCCGGGGCAATACCTGTAAGCAATATCTTCGAAAGAAGGAACAAACCTGCGGTTTGCCAGAAAGTCAGGACAGGTCCGTTAAATAATTCAGGCACCAGCCAGTTCCAGAGGCCTCTGACTGCGAAGATTACAAGTATTATGAATGCAAAACCAAGTATTGCAAAACCTACATACTTTAATACTCTCAAAGTTTTCATACTAATTATTTTTTAACAGTTTATACAAATCATTCAACCTCTTCCTGAGCACAAGCACAGCGTAACGTTTCCGCGATATAAGTGTATTTATCCCTACTCCGCTACGTTCGGAGATCTCTTTAAAGCTCCTTTCCTCAAACTCGTTTTCAATGAACACTCTGCTTTGCTCTTCAGGTAATTCAGATAACGTATCTTCAATTGTTTCCCAGATAATCTCTTTCAGCTCCTCATCGTCGGGAGTCGAGCCGATTGCGGGCAAAATCTCCTCAAGTGTCAAAGGTCCGTCTTCATCCTCTTTCCTGCTTTCAGTGTAGCTCATAGTAACAGGTTTCTTCTTACGGAATAAGTCGGTGATCCGATTATCTGCGACCCTGTAGAGCCATGCTGTCAGGTTTTCCATTCTCCTTATATCGCGGAATCCTACAGTCAGCTGATAAAAGACATCCTGCAGGATATCCTCAGCTTCCAGGCGGTCGGGAATCCTGTTCCTGATATACCCCAGGAGGCGTTTGCGTTCCTCCTTGTAGGCAAGTGTTATTTTTTCCGACTCTTTTGGACTCATTTCAAAGGATCTATAATACCATTGACGAAAAAGGAAGTAATATATTTTAAAATTATTACAGATTTAACATTCATGACCCCCAACCCCCCGTAGGGCATAGCCGTCAACAGTCTTCCGCTTCCATCATTAAACAACACCTGCAAGTTTGTTGTTACTTTTTAATGTGCTACTTTCAGGTACAGGATAACAATATTTCAAATTTTCCAAAAAATCTTTAAGAATGAACTCAAACTTTAAAAATGTAGATGAATACATAAAAACATTCCCCGCTGAAACACAAGTGTTACTTACTCAGGTCCGGACGACTATTAAACAGGCAGCACCTGAAGCGGAGGAAGGATTTGGCTATGGAATGCCAGCTTATAAATTGAGGGGCAAACCATTGGTCTATTTTGCCGGGTTCGCAAAACATATAGGTTTTTATGCAACACCAACAGGACATACGGAGTTTGCAGCTGAGCTCTCAAAATACAAGCAGGGAAAAGGTTCTGTGCAGTTTCCCCTCGATAAACCAATGCCGTTGGACTTAATCGCCAGGATCACAAAATTCAGGGTAAAAGAAAATCTGGCCAAGGCTGGATAGTCCCACACCTACCCTCATGGGAAGGATCCTGAAGAATTGGCTTTCCTTTTTTCTTTTGTCTTTCGACGTTTGACTTTTATCCTTTTACCTTTTATCTTTTGACCCAAGGTTTTCAAGTTTATTAAAAGATGTTATCAATCCGCGTATCACAGCAGAACTCAAACCCTGGTGTTCCATTTCATTTAATCCTGAGATTGTGATCCCCTGCGGAGTTGTCACCTTATCGATTTCCATTTCAGGGTGGTTGGATGTTTCGATGATCAGGCGGGCTGCACCTTTTATCGTCTGGGCAGTAATAAGCTGAGCCATTTCCGCATCGAAACCGATCTCAATACCTCCCTGCGACAGGGCACGCATAAAACGCAGTGCGAACGCGATACCACAGGCTCCCACAACGGTAGCCGCACCCATCATGTCTTCCGGGATAATCAGAGTTTTTCCCATTTTACCGAAAATTGAAAGTATTCTTTCCTCCAGTTCATGTTCAGTGTTTTTAAATGAGAGACAGGTCATCGAATCGCAAATCTCAAGAGCAATATTAGGCATGATGCGGATTATGGGAATCTTTCCGAGAACCGACTCAATATCCTTCAGTGTAACCCCCGTGATAGTTGAAATAACAATATGGCCCGGCTTAATGTCATTCTTAATTTCTTCAGCCAATGAACCGAATTGCTGGGGTTTTACCGACATCACTACCATTCCGGAAAGCCTGACTGCCTCATGGTTGTTATCCGAAACCTGAAAACCAAGTTTTCGGAGATTATCGATCCTTGGAAGACGTTTTTCAGTAATAATTATTTGCTCCTCTGTAAACTGTTTTGAGACTATCAATCCCTTTGCCAGGGATGTTCCGATATTACCTCCCCCGAGTATGGCGATTTTAATTTTATTCATATCAGATTTTTAAAACCTAAAGGTAGTTAAATTGACCAAAAGATCACTGCAAATCCCTGATCTTATGCTTATTTTATATTTTTTACATTACTTACTTAACTGCAGGTAAACAATTTAACATCCTTGCGATCCGGAAGGACTAATCTTTACAGGAAGCATAATTCCATACTTGTTATATTCTCTCAAGACGTATTGAATTTCAAAGAATTATTAGTTATCTTTATAAGAAATATCCTGTACTATACCCAACTGTTTTGCGGGATTTTTAAGATCAATTTTAAACATAATAACTTATAAAAAGAAAAGAAATGGAAATGAACTATTTGTATGTGCTTATTGTAGTTGTAGTGCTTTTATTTTTTGCAGGTATCAGAATTGTACGGCCAACACAACGAGCTTTAATTGAGAGGCTTGGAAAGTATCATGTTTTTGCTAATCCCGGATTTCATTGGATTATACCGGTTATTGACAAACTATACCTGGTAAATGTGACAGAACAGATGGTAGATGCCCAGCCCCAGGAAATAATCACAAACGATAATCTGAATGCCAGCGTTGATGCTCAGGTTTATTTCAGGGTAAAATCCGATGAGGAAAGCGTCAAAGGATCAATTTACAATGTTAATAATTACAGATTGCAGATAGTCAATCTGGCACGAACTACCCTGCGTAATATTATTGGTACACTGACTCTTAAATCGGCTAACAGTGAGCGCGGTAAAATTAATGCCGAACTCTATAAGACACTTCACAACGAAACCCAGACATGGGGAATTGAAATTGTCCGTACCGAGCTAAAAGAAATTGATCCTCCGACTGATGTGCAGGAAACTATGAATAAAGTGGTAAAAGCCGAAAACGAAAAAATAGCGGCCATAGATTCAGCTACTGCTGCAGAAACTGTTGCCGATGGTATTAAACGCGCCAAGATCAAAGAAGCTGAAGGTTATAAGCAATCGAAAATATTGCATGCTGAAGGAGAAGCTGAAGCTATCAGACTTGTAAATGAGGCCGCAGATAAATATTTTATCGGAAATGCACAATTACTGCGCAAGCTTGAGGCCCTCGAAGCATCGCTGGGAAATAATGCCAAAATAGTTGTACCGGCAGGATCCGAACTTGTAAATATTATTGGGGAAATGGCAGGTATAGTACCATTTGAGAGGAAGAAAAAAGTAGATAACTAATTCCAGGCAACTCTCTCTCCGGGGGAGGGCCTTTAATGAATTTCAGGTTTCAGATGTGGAAAAAGCTGTCAAGACGGTTTCCCTTCTTCAACCTGTAATAGTAAAAGATTAACAACAGAGCAACGGGAAGAATTGAAACAGCTACAATAAGCGACCACCGGAGATTAACATAGCCTCTCAGAAATTTATCAAGTATCATTTCGGATATAACACAAAACCCTGACAGCAGAATAAATCCGGCAGCGATAATGTTCAGCCCCTTCAAATGAGTTACTCTATAGAGAAAAATGACAGAGCTTGTCGCAACAAATGCTGCAAGGGTCAATGGGAGTCCGACCGGGAAGAACCATTCATTGCCTTTAGAAATCAGGTCAGTCAAAAACAGAGCTGCCAGAATTGTGATCAACAGGCCGGTTACCATTAGCCAGGGTTTTTTATATGCAAACTGGTAAAGTGTAAGGATTACCCAGGCTGATGTTATTGAAATATCTGATAACAATGACCATTTCAACCCTTTGCTTATCAACAATTCAATAATCGTACAACAGGCGATTCCTGAAAAGGCTATTATTCCGCTTAATTCCCAGAAATACCTCCTGTTTTCTTTTCTCTGAAGTTGAATGATACCGGAGGGATAATTATTGGAGAAATGTTCCTCTTCGTCTTTTTTTACAGGATCCTTGCCACACAGAGGGCATATCTTGAATTCGTCATCAAGTTCGACACCGCAATTCAAACATAAGATCATACTCTTTACTTTTAGCTGTACTTTAAAACCTTAACATGGATACCGGCATCCGAAAGATGCGTTAACATGAGCCGTTCAAGTTCACTCGATTGTGTCATATTCCCAAAACAGATCCTGAATTTGTCCTTGAATGAAACGAGGGCGCAAACTACCTTCACTTTATCATTGGGTGGAGGCGGGTAGAGCTCGAATGAATCCACCAGGTCCTCCATTTCTGCCGGAAGAGTCACCACACCGAGATTTGTGACCATCCCTGTCCATCGCATTGAAGCAAGCTTCCTGTAAATGGCAGCAATGACCATTTTCTTAATAAACAAAGGCATTACCCTGACAATTAAAAGCTTTTCATAGCTAACGTTAGACGACAGGAACCTTGATATCTGTTTTATATCAGTGCTGAATTGCAATTGGAGATGGACAGATCTTACTATCTCTTCAAAGGTGTATGTTCCCAGTCTTACGTCAATTTCAGGCAGAACAAAAAGAGAAAAGTTGCGCATTGTTCTGATGGGAAGTTTGTTTCTCATGTTAACAGGTACTTCTATCCTCAGGACTTTGCGGATAGCTCTTTTCCTTTTCCCTGTATCCGAAATAAAAATCTTCTGGAGTGAAAAAAAGTAGACTGCCACAAAATATTCCGTAACAGACACTTTAAGCTTGCGGGAGATTTCAAGGATTTCATCAACTTTCACTTCGGCATGAAGTACTCTCAATCTTGGTCTCTCCCGGAGTTTGAAAGGAAGATGCCACGCTTTAACAAGTTTAGACGGGGGAGGCAGCTTTTGAAAGAACCTGATGTACCCGTCTTCCGACTCCTCATCGGAAACCGGTGTTCCGGGCAGGATTATTTCTCCTGGCGAATTGATTTGCTTACCCATAAGCGTGAAGTAGGTGTAGAGCAGGGATTTCAGATATTCAAGTCCGCCACCGCCATCGGTCAATATATGAATGAATTCAACAGAGATCCTGTTGCTTTTAATAATCACCCTGTATAATGGCTCGCTTTTTCTATTAACCGCAAAGGCAGTGCAGGGGACTTCCTCTTCAACCTGGATCCTGGGAGGTTTATCGTTAAATTCAAGGAAATGCCAGAATATTCCGCTACCCAGGGAGACACTGAAATATGGAAATCTCCGTGAGGTTAATTCCACAGCTTCCCTTATTGCCGAATATCTTACAGGTTCCTTTAAGGATGCAGTTATCCTGAATACAGAAGTCAGGTCTTCTGAAATAATTGCTGGAAACAGTTTTGCGGCATTATCAAGCTTCAACCAGCCTCGTTCCTGAATAGATTTTTTATTAATTTCTTTACCCCCTTTTAGCTATGTAAAGATAAAATGTTTATCAGAATACTGATTTCCTGAACGTAGAAAAGGTAAGTACAATCCGGACACTTGCTGTCCGGATATTTAAGATTAAGATGACTATTTCGAATGTCTTTTAAAAAACGCCCAGATAATTTCGTTGGCATCAATATCCTTGCTTGTTTTTCCAATTATCCATGCAGGCAGGTACTGGAAACCCCCGGGCCAGGTATGTCCCCCGCCATCTATAACATATAGTATGACTTCTGTTCCGTCCTTACCGTTAAGGTACTCCTTCCTTGTTACTCTTGTACCGTCACGGGGAGCCCTGTCGGGCTCTTCGGTCACAACTGGTGTGGGTGAGCACATGTTCCGGTTTACCCAGAATCTGACTGATTCATCCACGGACAGGACTTTGCCCAGTTTAATCCTGTGAAATTGTCCGTAAATTTCACCCCCTTCAAATGGAACCAGGGGATCCATAACGTTATTAATCGCTAATACTGAGACTGGTCCGGATGGTGAGCATTCGGGAAAAAGCAGGAAGGGAATGCTGCCATCTACCGGCGCTATTGCGGTGATTTTGGGAGCGATTTCACAAGCCAGCCGGTATGACATAATTGCGCCATTTGATATACCTGTAACGTAAACCCGTTTGGGATCGATGTTATAATCAGTGATCATGGTATCTATTAGTGCAGAGAGGAATCCTACATCATCAATATTTTCCCTGTGTGCACGATCGTTGGCCTCTTCATCCATTCTGCCGTCATTCCAGTTCTGCTCAACACCATCAGGATAAACTATTACGAATCCGTCCTGATCGGCGAGTTTATTGAAACCTTTATGTGTAAGGACGATCATGCTCGCTCCGTTTGCTCCTCTTCCGTGTAAGGCAATTAGCAGCGGAACCTGCACGGATTTATTATAATACGATGGCAGGTGAATATTAAAAGTCCGTTTCAGGCTATCGTATACAAAAGAAGATCTCAGATCGTTTCCCGCAAACACCGTCTGCGGCAGCAGGTTGATTCCGACAAAAAGTTTTAAAAATGCAGAAAATCCGGTTTTTATAAATTTCATAAAAGGCTTTAATTTTCTGATATAAATGTAGTTATAATCTGTGACAATCAAACAATAAACCCCCAACCCCCCTAGGGGGCTTTTAACTGAGTACAAAACGCTGCCAGGGACTTCTTTTTTCACTTTCCAGGAAGATAACCGGTATGAAACTCTCCGAAATCATAAAATCATTAAACTACTGATATACTTACAATTACATGAATGAAAACATACATCCCTATAGGGAATTACATCCTCCTCATAGGCACGTTCTTCAGTTGCATGTGTGCGGTTGTAGTTTTGACACAGAATCAAAACATAAACCGATGAAAACAAATGCAGCCTGTTACAACGTATCAAACTTTAACCAGAACTCCGATTTGATTCAAGCCTGCAAGGAAGGTGACCAGAAGGCCCAGTTCAGGATCTACAAATTATATTATAAGGCTATGTACAACATAAGCTTAAGAATTGTAAATGATCCGGCAGATGCTGAGGACATCATGCAGGAATCATTCCTGACAGCTTTTGAAGAGATAGGTACCTTTTCGGGTACTGTAAGTTTTGGCGCCTGGTTGAAAAGGATAGTGCATAACCGGTCGATTGATTTGCTCAGGAAGAATAATAAAATGACATTTGAAGATATCGAGACTATCAGGGAGTCAGATGTTCTGTGTCCTGAAGAGGCAATTTCAGCTGAGGATACGGGTTCAAGGATAAAGAAGGTAATTGAAGCTTTAAGCAGGCTTTCGGCAGGATGCCGTAATATCTTTACGCTTTATTTCCTCGAAGGGTACGACCATGAGGAGATAAGCCAGATATTGTCAATTTCACCCTCAACCTCAAGGTCGCAGCTCTCCAGGGCAAGGAGTCAGGTCATAATCGATTTGAAGTCAAAATCCTGATCTTGAGTCAAAGTCACGTAGTCTTTTGGCCTTGTGATCAACTTGTCCAAAACAACATCGCCTTTCGCCGTGATAATCAACCCCCCACCCCCCGTAGGCGGGCTTTTCCTTTTGTCTTTTTCCTTTTATCTTTTGTCTTCCAACCTATGTTTTCAGTCTTAAGTCCTCTCCCTCCGGATTAAGTTCATAGCTGAATCCCTTTTCTGATGCTTTCATAATTAAGACCTTGAATATCATAAGATTTGCCAGTATAGCTTCTGCTTTTTTTGATGATATCCGGGTTATTTTTCTGAACCTGGAAAGTGTAATTGATCCATTTTTCAGGAGATAATCCATCAGGGAATTTTCTGCATCACCAAATTTGACAAGTACCCCCAGCTTCTTCTCCTCTTTTCTCCATACCTGAAGCAGTACTTTATTTGCCACAAGGTTTTGATCATTATGCCTGAAATATGACAACCACTTACCGCTTTCATCCTTAGCCTGATATGGTCTTTTGTTTCCCTTTGACACCTCAACTTCCAGGATGGTTTTCTTCCCTATCGCATGCTGTTTTGTGTTAAAAGTAATTTCAGGCCGGCAAAATATTTGTGCAGCAGTATCAACCATATAAATTTCTTCGTCCGATTTAATTCCAGCTATGCTGCCATTATCCCTCACTCCAATGAGCAAGATGCCTCCATCGCTATTTGCAAATGCGGATAACGTCCTTGCGATCTTTCGGCTGTCAGAAACACAATACTTAAAGTCAAGCCGTTGGTTCTCACCTTCTGCTATCAACTTTTTCAGATAGGGATCCATATTTTAAGATTTGAAATCTGCCTTCGAACTGCAAAATTAAGATTCAGCAACATTAAAATTATCAATTATTTCTCAGAGTTTGGAAAACAGGCAATCTCTTGTGGTCTTGTGGTCCACGCTAGGTCCCCATAGGGTGTTCTTACTTTTGTCTTTTGTCTTTTGTCTTTTGTCTTTTGTCTTCATGGTAAATATTTATCTTTGAATATCAGTTACGTTATTTGGTGATGGAGCGAGGGAGCAAGGGAGCGAGGTCGGGTTAATATAAATTTACATATCGTGAAAAAGATTATTCATTTATCAGATTTGCATGTCGGGTATGAAGACTGTGGTCCTAAATTTCGTGCTATTATTGACAATATCACGTTTTTAAAACAACCTGCGAATAACTATATCGTTCTGATTACAGGCGATATAGTTGATAATGCCAACCATAGTGAACAGGCAGACGAAGCTCTCGATGCAATTCAACAGCTTGAAGAACGCGGATATAAGGTATTGGTTATCCCCGGCAACCATGATTACGGGACCGGTACAATGGGAAATTCGAAATTTGTTAATCTGTTTAAGGAAAAATATTACAAGACCCGGAAAATATCTTATCCAAAACTCGATATAATTGATGAAATTGCTTTTATAGGTCTCGACTCAACAGCTGAAGAGCTTCATTGGCTGGATCGTTTCCTTAGCGAAGGTGAATTAGGGAAAGCCCAGCTATCCAGTTTAAGTAAGATCTTGAAGGACCCGGAAATTGTCGGCACTAAAAAGGTGGTTTACCTTCATCATCACCCGTTTGATTTTAAACTTGGAATGCAGCTTAGAGACAGTGAAGGATTAAGAAAAATCATTGAAAATAAAATCGATATGATTTTATTTGGGCATTATCACGCTGATTCTTCAAGTGCCGGAAAGATATATCATGGCGCATGGGGTATTCCGCGAGGTTATAACGCCGGTTCATCGACCCATAAAAATGGGAATGTAGGATTTCAGAGAATTATTGATTTATCATATGTCGATCCCAGGATGGATTATGATGGTAATTTCATTTGACACAACTCTTTGGCCAGTCGAATAATGCAGGATACATGCGATCCGTGGTAACCTTATAGTTGCTAAATTGCGTCTCTTTAATTAACAGGATTTCATTTTATGGAATCATCACTTCCAGAATATATTCAGGTAAACGGCAAAACCTTTTCCTTATTCGGGAAATCCGATTCGACGAAAGGATATTATAAAACCATAGGCCTCCTTGCCGACAAGGTCCTTTCTCTGGATCCGGATATAAGGGAGATGGTTGAAGAAATAGAGGAGTTTTCTTCAAAAAAGAGGTTGCTGAAAAAAAGTTTAAGGACACTGGATGCGGTGAGCAGGATGTCCGTAATTCTGAATCTTATTGATCCCTATCTTAAGATATACACTGAAAATGTTGATGAGCATCTAAGGACTCTGCCTCTGTCAAAATTCTGGGACCGAAGGCTTGCAACCACAAGGGAGCAGTATCATCTTTATATGCTTGAGATTGAGCTGACCAACCGCCTGTTTGTCAGAGAGTTTATCGAAGCAGACAGAAAAGTAGCATTAATGCCGTATTGTTTGCAGGATTTCTCAGTAAGCTGCAAATCTGAAAAGAACGGGTTTGACTACCAATGCAAACATTGCTCGGCGAAATGCTTCCAGAATCTTGCAGGTAAGGTACTGGAAGCCCATAATATTGAGCCCTATATCTGGATGGGAGGGAAAATGAAGCAGCTTGCAAAGTTAACATTGCACGAAAAAAGAACTTTCGGTGTCCTGGGCATTGCCTGCATCCCTGAACTGACATTCGGAATGAGGAACTGCCGTAAAAGCAATATCCCTGTTATCGGGATCCCGTTGAATGCTAACCGTTGTATCAGGTGGTATGGGGAGTTTTTTCCCAATTCTATTGACCTTACAGAGCTGGAAAAGCTTTTAAATGGTCTATAAACAGGACGCTCCTACGGATCTCAAATCTATTTCGTTTGGTGTAATTCTACCCTTTTGCTTTTCTAAATTCCAGAATATTGCCTGGCTGACAACTGAGTGCATTGCAGATTGCATCAAGCGTTGACAGCTTAATTGCTTTTGCTTTACCTGTTTTTATAATGGAGAGGTTGGCAACAGTTATACCAACTAAATCCGAAAGCTCATTTAATTTCATTTTCCGCTTTGCAAGCATCACATCCAGATTGATAATTATAGGCATCTCTCTTAACTTTTACTTACAGGTAAATATAATAATTACATATTGTATTACAATAAATAATACATGTATCTTGATATATTTTTTACCCGGAACGATAAGACTACAGCACTGTCACCTCGAGCTTCCCTCCGATCCCGACCCTGTCATCCTTGATGATCACAACTGAAATTACACCAGGCTTTTGGAGCATCAGTTCTGTTACAGCGCATACCATCTCTAAACCCTTCACTTCGTTGCATCCCGCTGTGGCGAGTGCATCAGCTAGCGCTCCCTTTCTACATGCTATCATACAGGCATCTGCTGTTCCAAAGCTCAATGAATGTCCCACGGTTCCTGAAGAACAGCACACTGAAAGCGGAGTCTGTTCCGGTTTGATGATCAGCCCGATCTTATCTGAAAGCGGTGATTCGCCGGCATAGACCGATATTGTTGCAGGCTGTATGAGTTTCATGAATATGTCACCACCGTTTTCTACCACGACCTCACGGAAGCCGAATTGTGCTATAAGGTCATTACAGACATATTCTGCAACAACTCCTGCAACAGCGCTCATAGGTCCGGTACCTGCTTCCTCAGATGCGTAATACATCTCATAAATAAGTGGATGCAGACCGGATGGGATTAAGAGGGGGATTAAGGAAGTAAGGAATTCAGGACATTTACCTATATGTTCGTCCAACAGATTCCTGTAAAATTTTATCCTTGCCGATGAGAATTCTTCAACATAATGACTATATATGTCAGCGCTTACAGCGACCCATAGATCTGTCTCCCGGTATTCAACCCTGAAGCTCCTCCATCGATCATTACCCATTAGTTCACGATAGAAACGGGGTTTGTAAGCCTGGCTCTTAGTCAATGTCAATTGAAAACAGTTTAAGCGGACACGATTTCAGGCAGAGTTCGCACACAACACATTTCTCAGCATCAAAGGAGAGCTCCGCTGACTCCCGCCCCATAGTGAGTGCACCGGCAAAGCAGACGGATGTGCATGCACCGCAATGGATGCAAAGATCTTTCCTGTAAAATATCTTTTTATCAATAGGTTCACAATCAACATTCTGCTGTCTGATATATGCCATCCCTTCCTTCAACACCTTAGCCGGTGCGGACATTTCCATTACAAGGTGGCCTATTTTACCCGGCGAAATATCAGCCTTTACAATATTGACCATAATATTATATTTCCTGATCAGATTAAATGTTATTGGCTCACCGGTTGAAGCCGGTGGAAATGTCAGTACAAATCTTTTGCTTATCATGGTTTGATTTTCAGATTGTTTAACATCAAAGAGTTATCTCGAGTTTATTCAGTCCTGTGGTTTTCGCAAAATGCGCTACAGGTTCTGTCAGAAGAAAACGGCCCCCGGTGATCTCATTCTTTAAAAATCCGGCAATTTCCCTTGCCACCTTAATGCTTGAGAGCGGTGCTGTACGTACCTTTCTGCCGTTAAGAATTATTTCACCGGAAAACAGGGTCTCATAGTCGATCTGTCCAAGCTTCTCAAAATTCCCTGAACCATAATCAATTATATTAGTCTCGATCTGCGAGTTCCGTATTGACAACCTCCTCGCCATATCTTCGTCCAGCACAGGAACCGGAATTCCTATACCAACGTACATTGTAACTCCATACTTTTCAAAATAGGCCGCTTTAATGAATCTTGCGTCCATCAGCTTGGCGTCACCTATAAGGGCCAGGGTGGCTGCATTACCTATTGGAATGCCATATTCATTGAGCGGCTTGCCTGTGTTGAACTGTGTGCCATTCCATGCCACGTAACCGGTGGCGCCTCCAAGAAGAATGCGGGTACCGATCCCGATGGTACGCAATTCCGGATCATTCAGCAGAGGACTTAGCTCACCAGATGTTGAAAAGTTAGCGTTACCAAAAAGAGGCAACAGGGTGCCCATGTAGGTGAATTTCAATTTTGAAGTACTGTTCACCGCCACGTTGTAATTCTGGTAGGCATTTCGTGGATTGAACATAATAAACTCATTTATTGAGTTCTTGTTGATCATAGTCTTTATCCCTGTTCTCGGATAACAATCGGTTCCCTTGGCTGATGCCTGCAGCAATACATCCTTTCCGGCTATAAGTTCTTCAATGACATGAGCCCCGCCATATGTATCATGAGGCATTGCTGTTTCCGTTGCTCCGATATAAGCATCAACGGCAGCAATACCACCGTAAGCCGGAACATTGTTCAGCGTAACCTTTTCCATCCGGATTGGCGGGACAGGATGACCGAAGTTTATGAAAGCGCCTGACGAGCACATGGGACCGAAAGTGGCTGTAGTAACAACATCAACTTTCTTTGCTATTTCTGCATGCGACATCTCTTTTCCCATTGCCGAAACCTCTTCGGCTGTCAGAACAACTGCTTTCCCGTTGTGGATCTTTTCGTTGATCTCCTCAATACTTCTTTTCATTAACATAAAAGTAAAATTAATTTGTCCTTTTGCAGGTAAAATAGAAAGTAGATCCCTTCCCCGGTTCTGATTCAACCCAGATTTTACCTTGATGTCGTTCGACTATACTCTTGCAGATTGACAGCCCGATTCCGGTTCCCTCATACTGATCCTTTGGAAACAATCGTTGAAAAATCTGGAATATTCTTTCAAAATATTGAGGTTCAATTCCAATCCCTTCATCTTTAACAGAAAAAACATATTTGTCTTTTTCAGTTCTTGATGAAACATAAATTCTGGGCGATCCGTTGCTGAACTTGATCCCGTTTGAAATAAGATTTTGAAAAAGCTGATTCATCTGGCTCTCATCTGCATTTATCAGGGGTAATTTATCCGCTTTTATTATAGCGGTTCTCTCCTTTATTGTTATTGCAAGGGTTTTCAGAACATTGTCAAGTACGTGATTCAGATCCACCGGTGTAAACACTTTCCCTTTTCTCTGTATCCTTGAATATGCCAGAAGTCCATTTAGCAGGTCGTACATCCTTTTTGCACCATCAACAGCAAAACGGATATATTCTCGTGCCCGATCATCTAACCTATCACTATACTGAAGTTCAAGCAATTGGGTAAAACTTGATACCATTCTCAAGGGCTCCTGCAAGTCGTGAGAAGCCACATGAGCAAAGTTTTCAAGTTCTTTGTTTGAAATTAATAACTTTCTATTTAGTTCTAATATTTCATTTTCAACCTTTTTCCGTTTTGTAATATCAGTAACAAGACCTATTGAGCCTGCAAATGTTCCATCACGATCTTTCAACGGTGTAACCTTTACAAGAGTGATTATATAGGTCCCATCCTTACGAATATATTTATGTTCATAACTCTCCTTAATCCCTTTCTTACTGTTTTCAAATCTCATTTTTGCCAGAGTTTTGCCTTCTTCATCCATGAAATCGAAGGCCTGCCTGCCTATCATCTCCAATGAATCATAGCCTAAAATCTCAGCCATTTTTCCATTTACATAAGTCGTTGCCACATTGCTGTCGACCTGCCATATTCCCTCATTGGCAGTTTCAACAATGGTCCTGTATTTTGCCTCACTTTCCAACAGACGATTTGCCATTTGCCTGCTCATTTTTATTTCTGCCACCAGAGCAGAAGTTCTATCCTCAACAAGTGATTCCAGACGTTCGTTCAATAATCTTAAATCTTCCTGGGCCTGAACCAGCTTTTCGTTTTGAAAGATTGCACCCTGATATATATTAAGAAGTACCTTGATCACTTTTTTCGGGCTTGTCTGGAGTACCCTTTTTCTGCCCCGGTAATTAATTTCCAATGTTGCATTTTCTTTATCAGATCCGGGTGTGCCCGATTCCTCAAGAATCCTTTTAATGTTGGATAAGAGATGTTTTGAATCATAGGGTTTACTCAGAAAGCTGTCGGCTCCTGCAATAAGTCCTTTGACAACCTCCTCAGTGTCGGAGAGTGACGTCAGTAATATTATTGGAATATCAGCGGTGCTTTTATCCGATTTAATTTTTTCACAGAGTTCAAAACCATTTATCCCCGGCATCAGTATATCCGAAATTACAATTGATGGCTTATGACTGGCAAGCCATGTGAGGGCCTGACTTCCGTTCTCAGTGACCTCTGTAGTATAATTATGACTTTCAAGCAGATATTTTATCCGGGCAGCCTGCGTAGGACTGTCCTCGACAATTAAAATATCAGCCGGATTGTCTGAGGCTTTTAATTTTTTACTCATAGTTTATTTTTTATACCTGACTTTGCCAGGATTTCGGCAATTCTTTCAGGAGATAATGCATTATCAGATGCGCCAATTCTCAGCGCCTCACCGGGCATACCAAATACAACTGAACTTTCTTCATCCTGAACTATTGTAAGTGCTCCTTTATCTTTCATAGCTCTGAGCTCTTCGGCACCGTCTCTGCCCATTCCGGAGAGCAGTACACCCAGGGAATTTTGTCCGGCACTCCTGGCTACTGATCGAAAAAGGTAACTGACAGAAGGCTTTGACCCATTTTCCGGAGGCTGATCGCATAATATTATCTTTCTCTCCATGCTTATCCCCATGTGATAACTATCGGGAGCGATATAACCGGTACCGGCTCTGAGGTATTCACCTGCCTCAGCGATCTTAAGTTTAATGCCTGACGTTTCTGACAGCCATTCTTTGAATCCTGTTACAAATCCGGTGGCGATGTGTTGAACAATAAGAACAGGCACCGGTAAATCGTTCGGAAGACAGGAAAGAATTTTCTTTAAAACCAGAGGTCCTCCTGTGGAGGCTCCAATTGCTATGATCTGAATCCTGCTCAGACTGCTTTCAATTGCCTTCACTGAACTGACTAACCTGGATTTCTCAATTCTTGTCGTTGGAAAAAGCCTTACAACTTTAACCTTCGACATAAGCTTTATGGTTTGAATAATCTCTGTATGCGAATCTTTTACTTCCTGATACAGAAAACCCGGAGGGCGAAGAAGTACAGCAAGAGCACCGGCTTCAATAGCCTTGAATATTCTTGTCACTTCATTTGTCTTAACACTTCCGCTCAGGATAACAATCGGAGTCGGAACACTCTCCATGATTGCACGGGTTGCAATATATCCATCTATTCCCGGCATATGTATGTCCATAGTTATTATATCAGGCTTCTTAACCTTTGCCATCTCGATTGCTTCATAGCCTGAACTCGCAAAACCAACTATCATAATCTCAGGATCTGACGAAAAGAGATGTGCCAGAAATTCCTGAATTACCTTTGAGTCATCGACAATAAGAACCCTTATCATAATTTAAATCAAATATTAACGGAGTCTCCTGCTTCCCTGGTTAATACCGGGATGCAATTAAATTAATTATTAAATCAGTCTTCTTATGACTTCAAGCAGGTTTGCCTGGTCAAAGCTGCTTTTTATAATATACGCATCGGCACCGGCCTCAATTCCACGTTCACGGTCTTCACGCGATTCAAGGGCTGTTACCAGTATTACAGGGAGTTCTGATAACTTTTTATCGTTCCTGATCTTTGAAGTAAGTTCAAATCCATTCATAAGCGGCATATCGATATCGGATAAAACAAGATCAAAATTACCGCCGCGTGCGTGACTGAATGCATCTGCACCGTCAACAGCAGTAGTAACCTGGTATCCGGCGGTTTCAAGGATGTTTTTAATCAATGTCCGGGCTGTAATTGAATCATCAGCCACAAGGATCCTCTTTAAACTGCCGGATGTCATTTCATCAGCTATCGTTTGTTTGATTTTTCCTTCCTGCAACAAGGCCGATTTCATTAAATCGCTGATACTCAACACCGGAACAACTTTACCGGTGCCGAGAACAGAGGCGCCTGATATATTTTTGACACGTTTAAGAAGTTTACCCAGACTCTTAACAAGCACCTGTTTTTCATCAATTATTTCATCCACTTTAAACGCAACCCGGTTATCACCTGAAACAAGAACAGCCATCACGATTCTTTTTGGAATATCCGGAGCATACCCGGTTCCCTGAGCATTTGAATGTCTAATTTCCTCTAATCCTAATACATCCCCGAGGTCCGCGACGGGAAGAATACTGTCAGCGATACGTATCGTCTCCCTGTTTTCAACTCTCCTGATCTCTTCCTGATCCACTCTCATCACACGTTCAACATTAGCAGACGGAATCATGAACAAGGAATCACCATTTCTTACAAGGATGCTTCTGAAGGTGGCTAACGACATAGGCACGAGCAGATGAAATGAAGTGCCTGAATTTTCGCGGGTTTCCATCGAAATCCTTCCATTCAGTTCTTCAACTTTTTCACGTACAATGGAAAGCCCCAGTCCGCGTCCTGAAATATTGGTAATAATAGAACTTGTGGAAACTCCGGACTGACAGATCAGCGAAAGAATTTCCCCCTGTTCCATTTTTGCTGCAGCCTCAGCCGACAGGTAACCTGATTTTATGGCCGCTTTGAGAACCTGTTCCGTATTAATACCCTCACCATCATCAGAAACAGTAATTTCAACAATACCGCTTTCACGGGCAATAAAGGATAGTATTATTGTCCCGTGTGGAGGTTTGTTGTGTAAAATCCGCTCCTGAGGAGTACCTATGCCATGATCGATGCTGTTGCGAATCAGATGGATCAGTGGGTCTTTCAGTTCTTCAAGAATACGTTTATCTATTTCCAGTTCTGCTCCCCGGACAATAAATTCTATTTCCTTTTGCTGTTCCCGTGAGATTTCCCTGACCATTACCGGGAATGACTCTACAAGGTACGAGACAGGAAGCATCAGTAGCTGTTTTATGTCCCCGAGATGATCGTTAACAATACGGTTAAGTGTGTACTGGTCACGTTCCATCGAACGGATAAGTCCTGATAGTTTATCCTCCGGTTTATACAAATTATTCTTTTTACCCTGGCTTAACTCATTCCCCGGTACGGAAGGAGTGAGTAACTGCCGTTTTCCCAAATCCTGAATTTCATCTTTTACCTCATAAATCCGGCGTTTGATTTCTTTTAATTCGTTTAAACGCTGATCCAAAGAAATTTTTGTCTGAATCATCTCCTCTGCCTGCATTAGAAGTAAGTCCAGCTTATTAACCGGAATGCGCACCACATGCTTACTCATCCGGGTTGGGCTTTTAAGGTTGCCGGAGATGGTCTCTGTTTCTTTTTCAAAAGGAGCTACGGTTTCAACCTGGCCTGTTTCAGTATCAGGATCCGGCTCCTCAACTGAGGAATAGGTTTCAGGCACCTCACCGGCCTCCTTTAATCTGTTTATTAATTCTCTCTGGACTTGCCGGTCAGCTGTGGACTGTACAGGATCATTACCCGCGGTTAGTTTTGAGAGACCATTGACAGCTTTGTAAATAATATCAAATAAATTTTGAGACAGAAGGATTTTCTGATCCCTGATTGCAGAAAGGAGGCTTTCAAGCGGATGGCAAACAGATTCTATATCTATCTGGCCGACACAGCGGGCTGCCCCTTTGAGACTATGAATCTCACGGAACATGGTATCTGTAATCTCAGAAATTCTTTTCTTAGTCCGGGTTTTCTCCAGATCAATCAAACAGGCAGAAAATGTTCGCAGATGTTCTTCTGCCTCGGTCCTGAATGTTGCCTGGATCCGCACAAGAAATTCATCATGTTTTTTATTCATAATGACAGAAGAGGGTTATGTCTTGAATCGTTCGACGAGGGCTTTGAGCTTCTGGCCAAGTTCATGAAGGTTCCTGGCCGATTTTTCTGATTGTTCCATGTTTGAAGCGGTTTCTGTTCCAGCCTGTCTGATGTTTTCCATTGCCATGCCAATCTGATCCATACCAATAACCTGTTGCTGGCTCGATGCAATGATTTGTGTTGTTGCCTGAACAGCTTCATTGATGCTTTCAGCCAGGATACGGATTGCTTCACCAGCCTGTGTTGTTTGTTTTACTCCGGCATCAACAGCCTTGTTACCCTGTTCGGTAGCCAGTACAGCTGCGCTTGTAGCTTTTTGTACATCGTTCAGGATGTTTCTGACCTGGGAAGTAGCCTGTTTTGATTGTTCTGCAAGGTTTTTAATTTCCTGTGCAACTACTGCAAATCCCTTACCCTGTTCGCCGGCTTTCGCTGCTTCTATTGCTGCATTGACTGCCAACAAATTTGATTGATCAGCAATGTCTGTCACAGAGGCTATGATACTTCCTATCGACTGATTCTGTTCACTCAGGCGAACAACAGTTTGTGCAATTAAATCCATCTGTTCACGAATTCGATTCATGCCATTAACAGTTTCTTCCACTGCCTTTTGACCATTCTGGGAGACCTGTGCAACACGTTTTGCACTATCAGCGACGCTTTTTGCGATTTGCGCCGATTGTTTGGCAGTCTGCTGAACCTCCTCAACGGATGTAGACGTTTCACCGATGGCACTTACAGTTTCAATTGTACCTGAAGCAACCTGGGTTGTTGCAGCCAGGATTTCAGTAGAAGAAGAAACCAGAATATTTACTGTATCTTTAACTTCCATGAGCACATCAGAGAGAGCCTCCGTCCGTTCCCTGACTATATCTTCCTGCCGTTTGCGCTCCGTGATATCCCGGGCAGCAGCAAAAATCCCCTGTACTTCGCCCGATTCGTTCTTATAAATACTGGCATTATAGAGCACATCTGTAGTGAAGCCGGCTGTGTTGCGCAATGTAAGAGGATAATCCATCACGATCCCACGTGAAAATACCTGTTTGTATCCTGCCCTTGCCTTTTCGGGTTCGGTAAAATAGTCGGCAAAATCGCTGCCTATTAATTGTTCACGGGATACTCCCGTCACTTTCATGGTTGCATTGTTAACATCAGTGATCTTTCCTTCGGCACTTATCGTTACCAACGGGTCCAGGCTTGCTTCGATCAGGTTCCGGGCATAGACAGAGGCAGCACGCATTTCTTCCTCCATCTTTTTCCTGTCGGTAATATCGCGGGCAGAAGCAAAGACACCCTGAACCTCGCCTGAATCATTTTTAAATACGCTGGCATTGTAAAGGACATCGATGGTGCGGCCCGATACATGACGGATGGTGAGCGGGTAATCGCTTACCACTCCTTTGGAAAACACCTGTTTATATCCGGACCTTGCCTTTTCGGGTTCGGTAAAATAGTCGGCAAAATCACTGCCTATCAACTGTTCGCGCGAAACTCCCGTTACCTTTATGGTAGCATTGTTAACATCAGTGAGTTTCCCAGCGGCATTGATGGTCACCAACGGATCAAGGCTTGCCTCGATCAGATTACGAACATAAACTGAGGCAGCACGCATTTCCGCTTCCAGTTTTGTTCTGTCGGATCTGTTAAAAATAAATTTCATGGTCTTCTTATTATAGATTTGTCTTTAATTTACTTTCTCGTTGATGATGAGCGTCTCATCATTCAGGATAATTTCCGCATCAAGCACTGCAATATTCTCTTTAGTGATCCCTTTCAGATATTTTTGCCCAATCCCCGTTACAGTATAAGGAGCTTCCTGAATATCTTCAAGTTCCACAGCCTGGGTACCCTGAACCGCATCGGCTGATATTCCAAACTCCATAGAGTCAATGCCAAGAACTATCACTTTATTAAGCTCATTTATCCCGGTTTCCGGAAGATTGAAGAATTTATTAAGTTCAATTACCGGGAGTATCTGACCGCGTAAATTGATAATGCCGGGGATGTGTGAAGGCACCCCCGGTAAAGGAGTAATATCTTTTATGGAATAGACTCCCCACACAAATGCAGATTCAATACCATATGTTTCATCAGCCAGCGAAAACTTAACTATCTCAATTACTGCGGAAACCTCCCTCTTTTGTTCAGGTTCTTTTGCTAAAATTTCTGCCCTCTTCCTTAGCTTTGAAAGGATTTCTTTTTTCATTTGTATTGAGGTATATGCAAATTGGCCAGAATGATCTCTTTTATGAATTTTACGGATAAGCCTTCAGATTCTTCTGGTATTTCATCATTTGATCTGAAATTTAAAAGCTCCAGTGTATTGTTGAAATAGCGCTCGGCATTTTTTAAGTTTCCCTGATGGAAATATAAATTTCCAAGAGTAAAATGGCCCATAATATAATCCGGGTCAATATAAATAGCTTTTTTCAATGACCGGATTGCTTCCTGACCTCTGTTCATCTCCTGTAGTATTGAAGCACGCAGCAGATGTAATCCCGGTTCAAGTTTTAATAAGACTAAAGCCTTGTCGCAGGCGGTAAGCGCTTCTGTAAGCTGGTTTTGATTGGCCAGTAAACGGATTGCATTTATTTTATCTCTGAAAGAATCATGCTGACTTTCTGGAACAGACTGAAGTTGATGAGAAAGGTCCGGGACTGCTGAAATGGATTGAAGTGTGGAAGTTTGTCTTTGTCCTGATTTCGCAGAGTAATGGTTGGAAGTTTTAATTTGTTCAGGCGGGAGAAAGTACTCCGGACCGGGCTTAATTAATGTACGGCGGTAGACAACAGCGCCAGGGAAATTAACCGCTGTAAGTTTTGGAAATAATTTAGATGACAGTTCGCATGAAGAAACAACAAGAAAGCCTTTTTTTGAAAGGAGATCTGAAAGCTTACAGGATATTTTTTCTGCGCATTCGTAGGTGAAATACATTAACACATTCCGGCAAAAAATAATATCCACCGGTCCGGCTTTATGGATTTCGGACCAGCAATCCTCCTGAGCAAGGTTATAACAGGAGAAAGTCACCATTTTTTTTATCTCAGGTATTATTTCATATTTCTGGTTCTGGTTATAACGAAAGTAAGTTTCTTTTAACCAGTCAGGTGAATTACGGAATGACCAGGGGTTATAAATCCCCGACCTTGCCTTAGTAAGAGATTTTTCATTTATGTCGGTGGCCAGGATAGAGATATTCCAATCCCTGATATCAGGAATGGTTTTATGAATGGCTATTGCAATAGAATAGGGTTCTTCTCCCGTTGAACATCCCGCGCTCCATATCCTGAGACGTTTATCCTTCTTTTTCCCGGGTTTCATTATACCAGGCAGTATGGAACCGGTCAATGCTGAAAAAACCTGCGATTCCCGCCAAAAGTAGGTCTCGGAGACAGTAAGACAGGCTGCAATGATTTTGATTTGTTCCTTACTGACAGGAGCAAATAAAAGCCATTGAACAAATTCGTTTATGTTTCTGTATCCGAATTCTCTGGCAGCAGCTGTCAGGTTTTTCCCAAGCGCTCCCCATCTCTCCTTCGGAAAATACAAACCAGTGCGGGAAGCGATAATTTCACTGACCAGATATAGTTCGTTGTCGGTGAGATAACCGGTCATCTGATTTCGGATTTTATTGCCCTCCCCAGTTCATTTTCCTCATCAAGACTGAGAAAATTGTCAAGGTCATAAATCAGGATGAGTCCATCGACGGTCTTTGCAACTCCCTTAAGGTATTCTGCAAAAGGTAAGGATTCTCCGGGTTGTATCTGCTGTCCGGGCAGCAAACGCCTTAATCCCGGCACACTGTCTGCCACAAGTGCAACTTGTCTTTTGCCTGTATCCGCAATTATCAACCGGTCATCAAGGGCAATTTCCCTCTCCTCCAGACCAAATCGTTTCCGGACATTAATTACAGGGATAATCTGACCTTTAACATTAATAATCCCTGATATGATTTCCGGAGCTTTTGGCAGAAACCTTATCTCCACCGCATGAATAACCCTATGTACAATATTCAGCGGTAGCCCATAATACTGATCATTGAGAGTGAAAACGACTATTTGATCTGCAATCGGTTGGATAAATTCCCTCATTATTCCCATCCTTCTTTCTTTAATCAGAACAGAAATCACCAAAATTACTCTAAAACTATCTCGTCCAAACAATAAGCGGATAAATTTAAGAAAAATAGTTTTGTCTATACTTTCGGGCTATTTATTTTAACGTGATTAGAAATTGGAGGATAACTCAGGTTTCCAAAATGAATAAATAATCCCCATCTTTGCTCCACTCTATTGGTGAATCACTGATAATGAAATTATTTGTTAAAACCAGAGTAAAATTTATTGTTCTCCTGGTTGCCGGAAGTCAGCTGCTTTTCACTTTCTGCTCGAAACGACTTCAACCTGTACCAGCTGTTCATAATATCGAAAACCATGCTGATCATAAAAAACTTAACGATATTAAGGAAATTAAAATCGATAAGGAGCTAAATACTCACAATACCAGCCCTGATGAAATCATTGAGACCGCACAACAATACCTTGGTGTGCCGCATTGTATGGGCGGCACAACAATGAAATGCATTGATTGCTCCGGATTATTAATGGCAGTTTTTGCCAAAAAGGGCATTCAACTTCCACATAACTCACAAGATCAGTCCATGTATGGCAGGAAAATAGGCGCGATGAATGAACTTAAAAGGGGAGATCTGGTCTTTTTTAACCGGTCATATAATACAAATCATTACATAACCCATTCAGGCATTTATATCGGTGATAATAAGTTTATACATACCTCTTCAAGAATTGGTGTAACAATTACTTCATTAAATGATCCATACTGGAAGATGAGGTTTGTTTTCGGAAGAAGGGTGTTTGAATAATTGGTATGCAGTGAGGGGCTTATGGCGTGCGGTGCGCGGAAATACTGCCTATTTCTCAGAGTAGCCGGGATACCTTTCTGAAGGGTGCCAGGAGGGTATTCCAGGGAAGCTCCGAAAGGACCATTAATACCAGGATCTCAGGTTTAAAGTATGATACTGCCAGTACTATAGCCATTCCGTTATTCATGTATGCGGCTCCTATGGCGACGGCGATCCTGTTCTCTTTGCTGTCTTTGGGGCACATCATATATCCTATTATATGGAGTAACAGGAATACCAGGTAAAGGACAGCAATCTTCCAGATCAGCCCGGCGGGATTATCAAGAATGACTTTCCTTTGAGAAGAAATGGCGATATAAACAAATGAAAACAGAAGGAACACATTTGCAGAAGTAAAAAGATGCTGGGTCTTTGTGATAATACGGGGAAGATATCTTTTAACTATCTGGGAAATAATCATCGGCAGGAAAACAAGGATGGCAATATCCTTTAATATCAATAATTTATTAATTGTCAGGGAATTGATGTTCACAAGCCAGAACAGAAACGGGACTGTAAAAGGGGCAAGCAGCTGACTAACAATTGTGAGGCTCATGGAAAGTGAAATGTTCCCTTTTGCAATATCTGTGAGTACAGGTGTTGAGACTCCGGCAGGCATGGCTGCAAGGAGAAGTATTCCAACAGCCAGTTCGGCGTCAAAGATCCGTGTTGAAAAGTAAAAAACAAGGGGAATTGCCAGCATATAGATGAAAGAAATATAGATCATGAGCCGGAAATTCCTGATGTTTTCAAGGACTTCCAATGCATCAATCTTGAGGAAGGCCAGGAAAAGCATCATCCCCAGCAATAATTTTGGAACGAAGGGTGGAGCTTTAAATGATACCGGGGACCACAAGCCAAAAAGAATACCTGCTATAAGTATCAGCCAGAAATGTTTTTCAATAAGCTCGCTTATTTTCATCTGTAAAATGAATCTGTCTCAGTCAATTTCCTGATTTAACCTTCCGGTAAAGATCAGTAATTTTGCTGTTTGAGAAACATTTTGAATAAATTTTTTCTGACCAGCAGGTTTCATGATTGAGCCGGATTGAGGCATCTGTTTTATATTTACATTAATCCGTTTAAATTTGCTAATCAGTAACAGAAATTGGACTGATTTTATTTGTTTGTTTCGTGTTAAACTAAAAAATAATTCCATGAACATAGTAGTTCTTGACGGATATACATTAAATCCCGGTGACCTTAGCTGGGATAATTTAAGTGAGCTCGGTGATTTAACAGTCTATGACAGAACACCTTCTGAACAGATCCTGGAACGATCGGCTGAAGCAGATATTCTCCTTACTAACAAAACCGTGATGAACGGTGACATAATCAAGTCACTTCCAAAACTAAAATATGTTGGTGTCCTCGCGACAGGCTATAATGTGATTGATATTAAAAAGGCCGGCGAGCTTGGAATAGTTGTGACGAACATACCTGCTTACAGCACGAATTCTGTGGCACAGCTGACTTTTGCCTTAATCCTGGAGCTTTGCTTTCATGTGCAGAAACACAGTGATTCGGTTATGACCGGAAAATGGTCAGGTTCAATTGATTTCACTTACCGCGATTATCCATTGATGGAATTAGCGTCAAAGACACTGGGGATTATCGGATTCGGAAACATCGGACAAAAGGTGACTGAGATCGCGACAGCATTTGGGATGAATGTTATTGTATCAACCGGGTCCCGGAGAGATCAGTTCCATAGGTCCGGAGTCACCCGGGCCGGAATGCAGGAACTGCTGTCCCTTTCTGATATTGTGACTATTCATTGTCCGCTGACTCCTGAAACAGCCGGAATGATCAATATAAACAGCCTCAGCCTGATGAAAAGGACTTCTTTCCTGATCAATACATCGCGGGGCCCTATAGTTGTGGAAAAGGATCTGGCGGATGCCTTAAATGAGAATATTATCGCAGGGGCCGGGCTTGATGTTCTGTCACTTGAACCGCCTCCTGAGGACAATCCTCTTCTCAGGGCAAAAAATTGCATAATCACTCCCCATATTGCATGGGCCACCCTGGAATCAAGGACGAGATTAATGCAGATTGCCGTTCAGAATGTGAGGGCTTTCATTGCAGGATCTGCCATTAATGTTGTGAATTAGCAGGATTAGAAATTTTGGAAATGCCCCCAGCAGGCTGGCCCCTTCGCTTCCATAGCGAGGATCCCCCGGATGCGGGAGACGAAGCAACCCCAAACTCCAGGAGCTAAGGCAATTAGAATAAATCATTTAACCACGGCTTTTAAGCCGTGGAAAAAATCCAGGGTTAAGTTAGCGCCGGAGCGGGAAAGCTTTTCTGCGAGCAGGATCTTTTACCGGCGCAACGGAGATGAAAGTATTGTAAATAGAGATTTTCCTGAAATGATGAAACCGCTCCGCGGTTTTTATATTTTGTGTTATTGCCGTTACTAGAATGATGAAACCGCTCCGCGGTTGTTATATTTTGTGTTATTACCGTTACTAGAATAATGGAACCGCTCCGCGGTTGTTATTTTATGTGTAATCTCATTTGCTGAAATGATGAATCCGCTCCTCAGTCGATATATTTTGTAGCATCCCGCCTGATTTAAACCGCGGAGCGGTTGCATCATTATAGACATATAGGTCAGGTTACCAATATCAGCCGCGGAGCGGTTCCATCATTTAGACATATAGGTCAGATCACGAATTTGAACCGTGGAGCGGTTCCATCATTATAGACATATAGGTCAGGTTACCAATTTAAACTGCGGAGCGGTTCTATCATTATAGAGCATAAAAACAGATGCCAAAACTGAAACCACGACTTTAAAGCCGTGGGAAAAACCCAAGTTTAAACTAACGCCGGAGCGGGAAACTTTTTTGGAGCAGGATCTTTTACCGGCGTAACGGAGATGAAAGTATTGCAAATAGAGATCAGGCCGTAGGCCTGAAATACTTTAGCCATGGGTAAGCCGAGGTACGAGGCGCAACCCATGGTAGCAATAAGATTCTCATTTTAAGCCCCGTAGGGGCGGAATAAGGTGAAGGGTCAATTATTCTTTTACTTTCTTTTACCCGTAAAAGAAAGTAACAAAGAAAAGCGGCTGGAACCGAGCGAAAATTACAAATTCAATTCGCGATAGCGCTAGTATGAAATTTCGCGAGCTCGCCGAAGGCAAACGAAAAGTTAAGTCTGTTTCTACGCCCGCTACACTAAGCCTTGATGGCGCTACGAAACAGACTTAAGTTGGCTTCGCCGAGCTCGTCAGGCTGAAGCCTTCCTCGGTTCGCACCGTTTCCAGTTTGCCTGCGCGCCTCTGCTAATAACGTAAAGCTTGTAGAATGCAAGGTCATTGCGAGGATCCCGCGGACGCGGGAGACGAAGCAACCCTAAACTCAAGGCACTAAGGCAATTAGAATAAATCATTTAACCACGGCTTTTAAGCCGTGGGAAAAACCTTGTTAAACTAACGCCGGAGCAGAAAGCATTTCAGTCAAATGAACAAAGTACAGGCGCAACGGAGATGAAAGCATTGTAAATAGAGATTTTCCTGAAATGATGAAACCGCTCCGCGGTTTTTATATTTTGTGTTATTACCGTTACTAGAATGATGAAACCGCTCCGCGGTTGTTATATTTTGTGTTATTACCGTTACTAGAATAATGGAACCGCTCCGCGGTTGTTATTTTATGTGTAATCTCATTTGCTGAAATGATGAACCGCTCCGCGGTTGTTATTTTATGTGTAATCTCATTTGCTGAAATGATGAATCCGCTCCTCAGTCGTTATATTTTGTAGCATCCCGCCTGATTTAAACCGCGGAGCGGTTGCATCATTATAGACATATAGGTCAGGTTACCAATATGAACCGCGGAGCGGTTCCATCATTTAGACATATAGGTCAGATCACGAATTTGAACCGTGGAGCGGTTCCATCATTATAGACATATAGGTCAGGTCACCAATATGAACCGCGGAGCGGTTCCATCATTATAGAGCATAAAAACAGATGCCAAAACCGATACCACGACTTTAAAGCTGTGGGAAAAACGAGTGTTAAGTTAACGCCGGAGCGGGAAACTTTTTTGGAGCAGGATCTTTTACCGACGTAACGGAGATGAAAGTATTGCAAATAGAGATCAGGCCGTAGGCCTGAAATACTTTAGCCATGGGTAAGCCGAGGTACGAGGCGCAACCCATGGTAGCAATAAGATTCTCATTTTAAGCCCCTTAGGGGCGGAATAAGGTGAAGGGCCTTGTTCATTTTTTGCTCGCCCAAATTTATTCTTTTACTTTCTTTTTGCGCAAAAAGAAAGTAACAAAGAAAAGGCGCTGGAACCGAGCGAAAATTACAAATTCAATTCGCGATAGCGCTAGTATGAAATTTCGCGAGCTCGCCGAAGGCAAACGATAAGTTCAGTCTGTTTCTACGCTCGCTACACAAAGCCTAAACCGCGCTACGAAACAGACTGAACTTCGCACCGTTTCCAGATTGCCAACACACCTATGCTAAAAATGTAACGTTTTTAGAATATAAGGTCATTGCGAGGATCCCCCGGATGCGGGAGACGAAGTAACCCTAAACTCCAGGCACTAAGGCAATTAGAATAAATCATTTAACCACGGCTTTTAAGCCGTGGTAAACAATCGGGATAAAACTAGCGCCGGAGCGAGAATCTTTTAGGAGCAGGATCTTGTACCGGCGCAACGGAGATGAAAGCATTGTAAATAGAGATTTTCCTGAAATGATGAAACCGCTCCGCGGTTTTTGTTTTACGTATTACCGTTACTAGAATAATGAAACCGCTCCGCGGTTTTTATATTTTGTGTTATTACCGTTACTAGAATAATGGAACCGCTCCGCGGTTGTTATTTTATGTGTAATCTCATTTGCTGAAATGATGAATCCGCTCCTCAGTCGTTATATTTTGTAGCATCCCGCCTGATTTAAACCGCGGAGCGGTTCCATCATTATAGACATATAGGTCAGGTCACCAATATGAACCGCGGAGCGGTTCCATCATTATAAAATATATAATTATAATTTTAATTTATTTTTATTATTATAGAGCATAAAAACAGATGCCAAAACCGATACCACGACTTTAAAGCTCGTGGGAAAAACGAGTGTTAAGTTAACGCCGGAGCGGGAAACTTTTTTGGAGCAGGATCTTTTACCGAGCGTAACGGAGATGAAAGTATTGCAAATAGAGATTTTCCTGATAATGATGAAACCGCTCCGCGGTTGTTATATTTTGTGTTATTGCCGTTACTAGAATGATGAAACCGCTCCGCGGTTGTTATTTTTTGTGTTATTTCCGTTACTAGAATGATGAAACCGCTCCGCGGTTGTTATTTTATGTGTAATCTCATTTGCTGAAATGATGAATCCGCTCCTCAGTCGTTATATTTTGTAGCATCCCGCCTGATTTAAACCGCGGAGCGGTTGCATCATTATAGACATATAGGTCAGGTTACCAATTTGAACCGCGGAGCGGTTCCATCATTTAGACATATAGGTCAGATCACGAATTGAACCGTGGAGCGGTTCCATCATTATAGACATATAGGTCAGGTCACCAATTTAAACCGCGGAGCGGTTCCATCATTATAGAGCATAAAAACAGATGCCAAAACTGAAACCACGGCTTTTAAGCCGTGGGAAAAACCCAAGTTTAAACTAGCGCCGGAGCGGGAAACTTTTTTGGAGCAGGATCTTTTACCGACGTAACGGAGATGAAAGTATTGCAAGTCGAGATCAGGCCGTAGGCCTGAAATACTTTAGCCATGGGTAAGCCGAGGCACGAGGCGCAACCCATGGTAGCAATAAGATTCTCATTTTAAGCCCCGTAGGGGCGGAATAAGGCTAAGAGTCAATTATTCTTTTACTTTCTTTTACCCGTAAAAGAAAGTAACAAAGAACCGAATCCCGCTTCAGCGGGTTCTATCATTATTATCATTGGCATAAATACCATTTGTCACTTTCAAGATCATGCTTGATGATATATTGATCCCCGTTAGTTGTCTCAACCTTAAAGTAATTTGAAGCAGGAAATTCAGGATTCGTTTCTCCCTGGTACCACCGGTCCGTTATCTCCCGGATTTCATATCTTTTATCGTCCCGGGAAAAATATTTCGGATATTCATCTGCCTTGTAACCGGAGTGGCATTCTACTTCTATCGGTATTAATTTTATCATATTATTTTCATAGCTGTAATATTAAAAAGTTATTTGATTCCACAGCATTTAGTAATTTTACTTTAAATATCATACTTAAAATGCAGCCCTGTGGTTACAAAGATAGTATCAAGTTGAAAAGGTCAATGCTGCAAACACTCCTGAGGCGGTTAGATTTGCAGGAAATTTAGGATTACTTTAATATGATGAGAACTGATATTCATGTAGGTATTTTTGATGTATTTATATTTCTAGGTGTATTCCAGGGATTTCTGTTATCATGGTTTTTTATAAAAAACGTGCAGAATAACAGAAGAGCGAATCTTTACCAGGGTTTGTTGCTCCTTTCTTTATCACTTGCAATCTTTGAAGAATGGCTGAACAATACCGGTTATATTGTTAAAGTATTATCAATTACAAATTTCAGCGAATCACTGAATTTTGCTTTTGCTCCCCTTTTTTACCTCTATATCAGAAGCAGCCTGAATCCGGATGAAAAGAGAAAAGACTGGGTACATTTTATCCTCGCATTTTTCTGGATGTTCTATATGGTTTTTGCATTTATCCAGCCTGATGAAATGAAGTATAATTCCTATGTGCGAAACAAAACATCCTGACTGGGGTCAGCTTGAGGTAGTTGATCAGGATATCAGATGATCCGTTAGGAATCAGGACTATACGTCAATCAGCTTACGTTGATTCAGTTTGTTGCCTATTTGGGTGCATCGATATGATAATACTGCTTAAAAAATTCAGATCACTGAACCAATCACTTATTCAAAACAGACAATGAATTGCTAATCATTTTGCGCAATACTACGATCCACTTTCTTGTTAATCGTTACAATTTTTCTTGCCACCAAATTTACTTTGGAATGAGGAGTGATATTGGCGGATATCTGGTTGCATCGTATGTTTCGTTTATGATCTATACAACAAGTTACCAGATCCTGAACCGATCTGATTTCTTTGACAATCCAGGTTCATTTTTATCTTTCCCCTGTCATGAAATATCAGAAATCATCTCTTTCGGATAGAGGACAAAGAAATGATCCTTAGCAAAGATCATTAAAGGAAATGGAGGGAAACAGCTATTTTACAAATAATCTGGCTTCTTTATCAGGTCTTTCAAAACAAATAAATGAATCATCGCACCATGTTTCACAGGTCATCAATGAGAAACTGAATAAAAATTTCTTTGAATTACTGGCCGGTTTACAGGGTAGAACATGCCAAAAAGCTGATAAGAGAGGATAAAAATACAAAACTTACAGTTGAGGAGCTGGCTGAACTGGTCGGTTACAATTCCAAATCCTCCTTTAACACAGCTTTTAAGAAATATACCCTTAAAACCCCATCAGAATACAGAAAATCGTTTAAAGATCAGTAACATTCACGTTATCTGATATATAATCCATCAATTATTCTTCAATTCCGTATAATCCGATAGGCTCATACATCGTTCCGATAGGCTGATTCGTTCTGACCGGTCAAGTGAATTTTATGTTTGTCATGAAATACCAAAACTGGGCAATAATGACAACAATCAAAGATCAGAAAACGGAACGTCAGTATTACATCGACTGGCTAAGAATCCTTCTTATAATAAGTGTATTCCTGTTTCATATCGGAATGATATTCAATACCTGGCCATGGCATATTAAGAATGATCAGCAATATGGCGGATTGCTGCAACAAATAATGACTTTTCTGCATTACTGGCGAATGCCTTTATTATTCATGGTTTCAGGTGCAGGTACATATTTTGCCCTTGGAAAGAGAACTTCAGGTCAATATCTTGTCTGAGCGTTTTAAACGGCTGATAATTCCCCTTGTAGTCGGAATATTTACCCTCGTGCCTGTCCAGGTATATATTGAAAAGGTATCTCAGTACGACTCATTGCTGGATTACTATCCCCATATGTTCAATGGTATCTATCCTGATGGCAATTTTAGCTGGCACCACCTCTGGTTCATAGCATATTTATTTGTTGTCTCCCTGTTTATTTCACCATTCCTGAACTTCCTCCGAAGCAAAAGATTTGAAAGATTCACCCATTGGATTGAAAATATAGTGACAAAACCTCTTGCGCTTAATATTTTCATTCTTCCATTGCTGCTATCACAGATCCTTCTTCGTCCATATTTCGAATTAGAAACCAATGATCTTGTAAATGATTGGGCTTCCATGGCATACTATATAATCTTCTTTTTGGCAGGTTTTATTTTACTCCCTGTCAGGAATATTACCGAAGCGATGCGCAAATACAGATTATGGTATCTGGCTGAAGTAATAGTAATTACAGTTGTTATGTCTAAGGTGCCTTATTTGATAGAATCTGAGATAATCAGTGAAATATTTCGGGAAGTTTCCTCAGTTTTTCTTGCCTGGAGCTGTGGCATGACAGCCATTGGCTTTGCAAAACAATATTTTAACAGAAATTCAGACCTGAGGAGACTGGCTAACGAGGCAATTTATCCTTTCTATTTACTGCATCAACCTGTAATAGTTATAACAGGGTATTTTATTATTCAATGGGATGTACCAGTTCTCTGGAAAGCCCTTATCATATTATTCTCATCATTTACTTTGACTGTTGTTTTATATTGGTTTTTAATCCGGCCATTTAATCCATCAAGAGTCATTTTCGGGATGAAGATAATCAAGTCGGACAAAGAGGGGCTTGACTTTAACTCCTGTTACTATACCGGTCATGGAAAAACCAACCGGTTTACAGTCGGGAGTGAATCAAAATACTATCAAATCTGAACTGGTTCTTAATCAATAAAATAATTAAGATGGAAAAGAACCGGGGGATAGTAGTACTTGCAGCAGCCTGTATCCTGGCGCTATTGGTAATGTTCTTTCTTCCGTTATTAAGTGTGCATGAGTATTCCATTATCCGGAATACCTTAAGCGAGCTTGGAGCACAGTATGCCCCTTATGCATGGGTAATGAACTTTACCTTTGTTTCGCTCGCCGCAGGTGCTGTAATTGCAGGGTGGAGATATTTTGAAGGGTTTATGCTTCACAGGATTATCCTGATATTATTCGGCATTTCCCTCACACTTACAGCCTTTTTTAACCATGGGCCTGTCAATCCTGATATCCAATACGATATAAGGGAAGAGGGTTGGAATGCATATTTTGCCTGTACAGCAGCATTATCTTTTATCATACTAAGTCTGGCTACAAGCTTTATCCTGGAGAAAAAACAGGACAAGCTGTTGGCAATGGTTGCAGGTATATCAGCGATTTTTTTATGTGTCCTTATCTCTGAAGAAGACCGGACAGCAGGCGTCTGGGAAAGAATCATGTTTATCATTTCGTTTGGCTGGATGATTCACAATTTTAAAACCAGGGAATTCTGAAACAATCCATAAAAATATTTAAAATGAATAAAATTTAATTATCAGAATAGTAAACAGTTATTAACTTAAAAACGAAAACTATGAAAACACAAAACTCAAATCAAAAACTTAATCTGAACGAAAGTATTTTCGTAATGATTATAATTCTGATGTCCCTTTCAATGGGAGCAGTTGGCCAACAACAAGATTCTACACACGCTTTATTCAAATCGTCAGTGAAAGTCAGTGAGCTCTGGACACCTGAAATCAAAATGAATTCAATCCAGGGTGATATCGGAACCCTTGTCGGAGTTTATGGTGGCGCGTTGATCGACCGCACATTCCTGATTGGCATTTCCGGAGGAGTAAACCTCGGACACCCCAGAGTTAACTATGGATATTTCGGAGGTATACTGCAATATATAAACCATCCTGAAGAAATGGTACATTTCAGTGGCCAGTTGGTCATTGCATATGGATCTACCAAAGATTATGAGAATCCCAAGTCAGGACTTCTGGATAATTTCTGGAATATTTCCGGAGCCAGGTTCTTTTTAATGGAACCGGGTATTAACTTTGAATTAAACCTTGGCATAAGACTGACACTGGTCGCCGGAGTAAGTTATCGTTATGTTTCAGGATTAAACGAAAACGATGAGAACGTTTCAATTACTCATGTGGACAATAAGGATTTGACCGGTGTAAATTTCAACATCGGTCTGAAGTTCGGCAAGGAAAAGAAGGCTAAACCGTAACGGGACCCAGCATCTCCCGTTAATGTCCTGCGGCCAGCATCATTTTGTCTCTCAGTGGTTTATAGGGATTTCCGGGGTTCCAGTTTGGAAAATCTCCTGAGATGCTCAGATCAAAGCCGACTTCAAAATAGACCCTGATATCATCGATCATACCGTTAAAATCCCATTTCTCAGGCTCATAATTATCTGATGGCTTATGGTAATTCTCCATCGTCCATTTATCCTGCTGGGCTTTTCCCCATTCCTTGCCATGTTCTGCATTGTCGATGCCTTCGGAAAGGTCTAATGCCGGAACACCTTCCTTTGCAAAGCTGAAATGATCGGAACGGAAATAACCTCCTTTTTCAGGTTCCGGATCGGACACTGCATAACGTCCGTATTTTTTCAGGACAGCTTCCACGAAATTATCGAGCTGAGAGTACCCGTAACCTGTTATGGTCATGTCCTTAGTCTTCCCGAAGATATTAAGGGCATCCATATTAATGACAGCAACTGTCTTAGCAAGAGGGAAAAGGGGATTTTTGACATAGTATTCACTTCCAAGCAATCCCTGTTCTTCACCCGTAACCGAAAGAAAAAGAATCGATCGGCTCTGTTTTTCAGAAAGTTTTGTAAATGCCTTTGCAATCTCGAGAAGCGCTGCAGTACCTGTGGCATTATCAACAGCACCATTAAAAATTGAATCTCCCGGTAACGCAGGATTCACCCCCAGATGGTCCCAGTGAGCGCTGTAAATCACATATTCCCCTGACCTGCCGTCACCGGGCAAAACACCTGCCACATTGTTAGATTTTACATATTCCGTCTTGTTCTTAAACAGAACATTGGCTGTCAGTTTCATATCAATAGCTTTGAAGCCCTTTTTTGCAGCTGCCGATAACGACCCATTATAGTCTATGCCCGCTGATTTAAATATTTGCTTTGCCGCCTCTGTCGTTACCCAGGCTTTAAACTGAAGATCAGATTTGGAGAGTTCGTTGTCGGCCAGATCAAACTGGGAGCCGGCAAAGCTGTTCTGGACCACAGCCCAGGGATAAGCTGCTGCCCCTGTTTCATGAATGATTATCGCCCCCCTCGCTCCTTCACGCGCTGCCTCTTCATATTTGTAGGTCCACCTTCCGTAATAAGTCATCGCCTTCCCGGTAAACAATGCAGTATCGCCTGTAGCATAGCCGGGATCATTGACAAGGATCAGGACCGTTTTCCCTTTTACGTCGATTCCTTCATAATCGTTCCAGTTATATTCGGGGGATTTAATTCCGTAACCAACAAATATAATATCAGAATTATCGATTTTTATCTGATCGGTGATTTGTGATGTATTCCCTATGAATTCGTCGGAGTATTTTAAACTCAGGTTGTTTTTCCCGCCCTTAATGTTGAGAGTCATGGGGCCATCAGGTGTGATCTTTACAAGAGGCACAGCCTGAAAATAGCTTCCGTTATTGGCAGGTATTAAACCCAGTTCCTTAAATTGTTCAGCAAGGTAATTTATAGTCTTTTCTTCGCCCTTTGTTGCCGGGAACCGCCCCAGGAATTCATCCGAGGCAAGTACCGAGATATGCTTTTTCAGACCATCGGCTGTGATGCTGTCCAAGGCAGGGGCTATATTTCTATCTTCAACTTTGCATCCTGTGAAAGCTGACATAACTAAAAATATTAAAAGGTAATTCTTTGACATGATATTTGTCTCATTTATTAATTTATATGCTAAACAGAAATTTAAAGAAGATGTTCAGGTTCCGGTAAAGAGTCAAGATCCATTAAACACAATGAATAAAGGTAATAAAAACTTTAATAACATGCACAATATGTGCCGTTACACCTTTACGCTGTTGTGCCGTTGCACCTCTAATTTACGTCAGATAAACAATAAAATGACAAGTCTTCCCTCCTCTTCTTAAAGATTCTGCGACCTCAACCCTGAAAGGCTTTCCAAGAGCAGTTTCGAAAACTGTCTTATGTGTATTGCGCGTACATTCACAATGTATATCATCAGGTTTTGGAGTTCGGTAATTTGCTGCCGGACAATAGCATTGACCGGAAACCTCCCCATACCTGATGTGGACTTTATCACCTTCCTTCCAGATTTCGTAGTTCTTTTTATAAGCTTCAATGAGTTTATCAATATCTCCTTTACCGGCAATGGCAATGTCCTGTTTGAACTGATGTCTTTCAAAACACCGGACACCGCATCCTCCCACAATCTTCTCGCATGTTTTACGGTCTGTGAACTTCTCCATTGAATCGAGCAGGTCGGCAAGCCAGTTTTCGATGAACTGTTTCTGGTTCAGCAGAGTTTTATACTTTTCATCCTGATCCTGCATTGCTGGTAAGACTTCAGTTGCTGACAGCTTTTGAATGATAAGCGGACATATACCAAGTAGTCCGAGTCGGGTAGCAAAATCTTTCCGGTTCATATTATTGTTATTTAATTAACATTACATAAATAAGACCGTTACAGGCCGCCTCAACCCTCCATTTAAATTGTGCAATTGTGCAATTACCCCACCATCAATGGTACGGTCATTGCGAGGAGGAACGACGAAGCAATCCTAAAATCGCAGGCACAAGGTTAATAAAAAGGTTAGCCGTTACACCGTTACGCCGTCATGCCCTTGCGCCGTTACGCCGTTACGCCGTTGAGCCTTGGTAATTACAAATTCGTCAATCCATGAGGTACATAGAAGTCAGCTGTCGTAAGATTACACTTTTTCGCAACTGCTTTGCTGTATTCAAGCCGTCCCGCGTTATTGTTCCTGGAGTCGGATCCGAAAGTAAATTTCAATCCCTTATCCTTTGCCATCAGGATGAACTTATCATGCGGAGTATGGGCCATATCGTTTATCTCAATCGCGATATTGCGCGCTTTTGCAGCATTTATGATCTGCATCATCCGCTCTTCAGTCCATAATGTATAATAATCGCGTGCGATGCAAACCGGAAGGAACAACGGCCAGCCGAAAATATTAATTGGTTCCGTGTGCAGGATATTCAGACTGTGTTTCATATACCTTTCCATGAATTCCTCAGTATTTTCTACATAGGTTTCGAGTTCATAGATCCTCTGGAATTGTCCGTTACCGAGAGGAATTGTCTGCGGGTCCATCAGGACATAGTCAAGCTGTTTAAGCAGTTCCTTACTGAAAGTACCTGACCAGTTGGGAGTCATTGGCTGAAGTCCGATATAAACGGGGTATCTCTTCAGATTATCGATGTACCTCTTAAGGTCAGCATCGTCCTTAATTGCCCATACAGCCGGATGATCAACAATCCCGAACTTTACTCCCCTTTCCTTTCCGAGTTCCATTATCATCTCCATGGTAAAAGTCTGGGTTGTATGTACATGGAGGTCAACAAGAGGAAAATCATATCCATTCTGGCCGTCTATATTCTTTATGAACGGAGGCATCATCATCATTGTACCTGCAAGGCCGGCATTTCTTAAGAAACTGCGTCTTTTCATAGGGATTAATATTGGTTTGTACAGAAATAAAATTAATGAATTAAGGGATCTTTTTGATGAAGGACGTATAAAATAACTAAGTGTGACTGTATGCTCTTGTAAAATTAACCTTAACTCACCTCCCATCTCCCGCAACATAATAAAGAACAACAATTGTTAATAACCATATTGTTGTAACGCTGTACTAATTTCTTCTATCTGCCGTTGAATTTCAGGGTAGCTGTACAATCAGAGGATTGTAACATTAATCCTGTTTTTATCGTCCTACTTTTATCACAGATATGAAGTCATATTTCATTTATCTTTCGATTCTTGATTTTTACGCGTATTTTTAGTTCTTAAAAAGATGTTCAGGGCAGTCAAAATAATAAGCAGGATGAATCAATGCGAAAATTATATTTTGTATTTACCTCATCTGTAGCAGCCGATGATAATTCTTATAAAAAATAAAACGATGACCAGACTTTTTAGCGGATTCCTCACTCTTATTATTCTTATATCCTTTAACATTTCCGGATGCAAAAGTCGCAGCAGCAACAGCAATAATGCCGTTACCACAAAACCAGAACCTTCCGAAAATATTCCTGTGCCTGTCCAAAAAGTGGATAATACGATCCTCGAAAAAGTGATATTCTTTATTGAAAACTCGGGATCAATGTTTGGGTACGTAAGCCAGGCAAATGAATTTAAGAATTCACTTGTTGGCCTGGCTTATCTCCCCGAATTCGACAGGGCGGCTAAAAGCTTTTACTTTATCAACGGCACATCCAATCCTCTTAAGAATTCAGGAATAATCATAAAATATGTCGGAAGTGACCCTGACCTTTTCAAGAACAATCTTAATCAGAAGTCATTCAATACAGGAGATGTAAGATACAGCGACCTCAACAAGATGTTTGAGATTGCACTCGATTCAGCAAGGGGGAATCAGATCTCCACTCTCGTATCAGATTGCATCTATGATGTGGGTGAAGAAAACGATCCACTGACTGCCTTGAAAATTGAAATTCAAAAAACGCAGCAGGCATTCCGCAACCGGCTTGGAAATGAAAACATTCAAACGCTGATAATTAAAGCCGGTTCCAGATTTGACGGCCTGTATCATTACGCTTCTAAAAAAGGGTCAAAAAAATTAGTGAATGAGGAGAGACCCTTTTATATCATATTTTTTGGTAAAACCCAATTGCTGAATAAAATACTGACAGAACAAAACATTGGAAGCAAAGTAGAAGGTCCATACGAAACCGCCCGTTTTTTTATAAATGACGGGAAAAACATACCTTATCAGATAGTTCCTTCAGTAGATCTGAAAGGGGAATTTAAGCAGGATTTTAAAAACAAATTCAAATTAATCAATGCCAGAGCATTGAAGAATGAATTCCAGTTTGCTATTGCTGCTGACTTCAGTTCCCTGCCATTTTCTGACAGCTATCTGGCTTCAGTCGCTAATTATGAATGTCTTAATTCAAACTTCAACGTTATAAAAGTGGTAAAAATTTCGAAAAGGATCCCGGGAGTTACAGGAACGCACTTAATTACTGTTTTTACAGATAAGAGCCCACTCGGAGATCTTGAAATTGTGCTTAAAAACCTTACCCCGGGATGGGTAACGGAAACTGATACTGATAATGAGGAATTTATTGACAGCTCTCATACCTTCGGATTCAAGTCATTGACAGATGCCATTGGTGAGGCATATGAGTATAAAAACAGTGGAATGAATCCGGCAACTTTCAGGATATCAATTTCAAACTAACATAATTATGAATGAATTCTTCGGGACTATTTACGACACAGTGTTCGGAATATTCGCTAATAAATACTTCCTTATCTTCCAGCATCTGTATGAAAACGGCGGTTACATAAAATTCGGACTCTCATTTTTACTGATCCCGCTGGCTTGCTGGATCCTGTTTTACTATCTCTGGAGAAATCCTTACGGAAAGCTTTGGCATTGGATCGTCTGGCTGGCTGTTACTGTGTTTATAGTTTTTTGTGCTACTTACGGAATCGCCAATAATGAGATACTGGGTTCTGATAATCAGGCATTAAATGAGGCACTGGCAGACGCAAGTACCGGCTATGCCGATTACGCTTCTTCTCTGCCTTTAAAGTACGCTCTTGCAAACAGCCTCCTTGCCCTTATCTTAAGTATTATTTACAGCCTGATCATGAAGCAATTCAGCAAATTACAAATTCATTTACCTTTTTAAACCAACGAAATCATGTCGAGGAAGTTATATATTTTTGCAATTGGGGGTACCGGATCGAGGGTACTGAAGGCATTAACAATGCTTTTTGCTTCAGGGGTTAAAATAAGCAACGGCTTTGATACCGTGATCCCGGTTATTATCGATCCCGATACAGGTAACGGTGATTTAAACCGGACAAAAGATATTCTTCGTTTATATCAGGAGATAAGGAATCAGGTGGAGGAGCCTGATGATTTCTATTCACAGGAAATCAGGACCATAAATGAAATAACCGTCAATTCCCAGGTTGTGAATCCCGATTTCTTTCAGTTTAAATTGAAAGATACCGATACCAATACTTTTAATCAATATATAGGATTTGACAGTTTAAGTGAAGATATTGCTGAAAAGGATGACAAAAACTTTGTCAGATTGCTTTATTCCGCGCAGAATCTCAAGTCAAATCTGGATGTTGGATTCAAAGGCAATCCCAATATGGGATCGATCATCCTGAACCAGTTCACAAATTCGGAAGATTTTAAAAAATTCGGTCAGACTTTTGGTGACGATGATGCCATCTTCATTGTCAACTCTATATTTGGAGGAACAGGTGCAGCCGGATTCCCTCTTCTGCTGAAAAACTTCAGAGGAAATAAAAATCTTCCCAGGCACACCAAAATAAAAGTGGCCCCTATAGGCGGAATAACATACCTCCCATATTTCTCATTAACAAAAAATGAGGAGATAAATGCAGAATCATTCGAAGAAAAGGCAAAAATTGCAATTGACTATTACAACAGGACCTTAATTTCACTGAATCAGATCAATACGCTCTATTTCATCGGGAACAGGGGGAATACAAATCAGGAAGAATACGCCGTTGGCGGACAGGAACAAAAGAATAAAGCACATTTCCTGGAATTAGCAGGTGCACTTGCAATCCTGGATTTCTGTAAAAATATAAATTCTCTTCCGGGGACCACCCAGGTCAAAGAGTTTGGTATTGAACATGATTCCCGGAATATTTCATTCTCCGATCTTAATATTGAAAACACAAAGCAGCTTTCTGCACCATTGACCAAGTTCAAACTTTATACTGAGTACCTCAATAAGGGATTAACAAGGTCGCTGAATACTTCGCGCTGGACCAAAAGCAACATAAAACTGACTCCGGGTAATAAGCAATCGCTTCTGGACAAGAATTACTTCAACAGTGCAGAGTACAAGACACAGGTCAGAACCTTTAACAACTATTTTGATGAATGGATAAAGGAAATGAAGGATAACAGGCCGGGGTTCAGTCCTTTCGAAGAAATATCTCCCTATAATGCACTTGAAATTGTTAAGGGTCAGTCACCGAAAGGGAATAAGAGTTTCAAAGCGCTTGACATTCAAAACTGTTTGCTGACAGACAACATTTCAATCCGCAATAAGGAGAAAAAGCATACGATGCTGATAAAAATGTTCGGCAGATCAACCGACAGAGTATTATCAAAAAGAAATTTATTAATCCGGTAAATCATGTCAAAAGTATTCAGACTTCACGAGGGACAGGATGGGACAGGATGGTTCGTCAGCAGTCCGATATCAAAGAACCAGCTTGAAACTATAAAAACAGAAGGGAAAGATGTAGCCACTTCGATACCAAGTCCTTTTGCAAGGATCGACCTGGTTAAATCCGCCTTCCGGTGGGTGGCTGATAATGGGATCACCGGAACCACGGCCCAGCATAAATTAGTTTCAGACGCACTTGACGTAGCCCAGCTGTTTTTCATTTATCCCAAACATAAAGACAAGATCAAAATAGTGTCATGGAATCCTGCGGATCGCTTTGAACAACTTGCCCATGACAGCAATACCAAACACTCGGCATTTGCCGAGACTTTAAGCGTATTCTGGGAGCAGGACAGCAAAGTTTATAATTTCGGGATTGTCAAAAGACTCTATTTCTTACTGAACAGTTCAAACCAGATTATCGGCGGCACCTCGCCTGCAACAATGTTCTTTGCTGCGCCCGATGTAAGGATAGCATCTGCAGGACTCAACATTGCATGCGGACACGATGTCTTATTTGACAATGATTACACATCGTTGTCTGAAAGGGATGATAAAACCTTTATCGAATACATTTTTATTCTTTCAAAACAGCCCGGTTTTGCCAATCTCTTCCCGGAAGTCTATTCATATCTTAATGAAGTTTACAAGCACCTTGATGCTGAACGGAAAGCAAGTATAGCCGCTCAGCCGGCATCGAATATCCGGAACTTCCCGCCATGTCCTGTCCTGGATAATGAAATGAATACATCCGAGATCCTGGGTATTCCTCTGGGGATCAAAGTGGGTGATCCGGTTGAAATTGAAAGGGAAAGTGACTTCGTTATAACGCCGGAGCTACCTGTATCAGGTTTAAAACCCTTGATTCTGCCACATGACAGATTTGTACACAACTGGAAGTATAACACAACCAATGTATTGTGGGATCCAAATAATGTAATTCCTTACATCAACACGGATTCAGTTGCAGATTCGAGACTCCCGGTGCAGGGCGACCATTATCCGTGGCTGACAACCGGGAATTTCCTTGAGGACAGGATCATCGAACTTCCATACACCATCGACAGCAGAAAATTTGAGACCTGTGGTGCAACCAGACATCTGTTGCCCTTAACGCCGACCTTCTTTCAGTATTTTGAAGCTGAAAATGTATCAAATTATCTTAAATTGTCAGAACTGGCAGGCGGAGGGATCGTGGCAAAACTGAATCTCCCGGTGAGAGGTGGATCGGTCACTCTAAAAAAGACATATCATAAAGAGGATATTTTACTAATGGAAATCCACCTTGCCGTATTGCCCTTTTTACGCACTTCGGCGATTGATCTTGATTATACTCTCGGAGTGCAGGATAAGAGATTTGACAGGACCCAGGAACTTCTTTTTGGGTGTTTCAAATCAGGTAAAAAGATCAGCATCAGTTCACCGGTGGTCAGGAAACAGGGAGAAGGCAATACCATAAAGAGCACCTACTTTAAGACCAGTTCATTTGATGCTATCAGAGCCGGCAACAATTCCCTGTCGGGATTTATTGTTCCATTGTTGCAGGAATGTAAAGCAAATCAACAAGTTTCATTTGCAATTGACTTTGGAACGACGAATACCCACATAGAATATAAATATGGTGTAAATGCTGAAAAAGCCCTCGACGTTGCGGCCGATTTGCCAATGTGGCAATCGCTTATCGACAGGACAAAAGGAGAAACAAAGGATATTGCGGATGATAACAACTATGATCGTGAAATCTTCCCGTATCAGTTTAACAGCACTACAAATTACAAATTCCCATTCAGAACAGCTCTGACATACAATAAGTCAATTAACTTCAACGAACCCATTGATGTTTTTACGCACACTAACGACTTTTTCCTTTTTGAAAAATTATTCTATTCTACTTTCGTCCAGCTTCAGACTAAATTGAAATGGAGCAATTACTCAAAGCGTGAAGACAAAATCCTCGTTGAAAGCTATATCGAATGCCTGATGTATCTTGTTTTGTATAAGACTCTTCTGCTTAACGGAGATCCCGGAAAAACAAAAATAACATGGTTTTATCCGGTAAGCATGGACGCTTTCGAACAGGGTATTTTCTTTGATGTCTGGCAAAATGCCTATAAGAAAATCTTCCGATCCGACGACAATGATAATATTACTGCAGTCCCGGAAAGCATTGCACCGTATCTTCATTACCGGACTGCCTATCCGGGATTAAGTCTCTCGGTTGATATTGGCGGAGGTTCTTCAGATATTGCGGTATTTAAAAACGCAAGGAATTCGCCTGAATTTATTTCGTCTTTCAAGTTTGCAGGCAATGCTATTTTTGGCGATGGCTTCCCTTACGGGGCATTCTCAAATTCCTCCGACAACAATGGATTTGTAAAAGCTTACAGGAAAAGCCTTGAAAATACAATTCAAAAAGGCTCTCAGAGAGAACTGATACTTCTGGATATCCTTGAAAGCCGGAAAGATTCAGCCGATTTCAGCAGCTTTTTGTTTTCGCTTGAAAATGAAAAAGACATAAAATTCAGTTACACAGATTTTCTTAAACAGGACAGAAAGCTGAAGCTTCCGATTTTGATCTTTTATGGCGCAATTATTTATTATTCAGCCAATCTCTTATTAAAGCAGGGAACAGCCGAAACTCCCAAAAATATTCTATTCAGCGGGACTGCTTCAAAGACAATTAAAATTATTGATACTCAGGTGGGGAATCCTAATATTGCAGGTCTTTTCAAATATTTCTTTAAGAAGGTAATGGGCATCGAAAATGACCAGATCAATATAGCATTATCAGAAAATCCGAAAGAAATAACATGTAAAGGAGTTTTAAGGGCAGATCTTGACGGGAGCTCAATCAACTCTCCTGTGGTGTTCTGGCTTGGCGGAAACGACAATTCAGTCTGGAGTAAAGCACTTAACAAGACTTCTGATATCGCGATCACTCCTTATTACCGCGATCTGGAAACAGCAGGGAATAAAACACTTATTGAAAATTCTATAAATCAATTCTTTACATTGCTTGATGATTATTTCAAGGGTGTCAGCCTTGAAGGAAATTTCGGGATCGATAATGCAGCTTATCTGAAGTTCAAACAATTACGTTCGACAAACATTCAGGATTTTCTGGAACAGGGACTTAAAGCATTTTTCAAGTCGCCTGAAAAGCATATTGAAGAGACGTTATTCTTCTATCCCTTAATAGGTATCCTTAACAAACTCGCTTTTGAACTTGCAAACATGGACAATCAATGAAGGAGAGGTTCAGATATTTCATTTCCCTGTCGGTTTTGAGTTTTATTCCATATTCTCTTTTCAGTCAGCCCATTTTTAAGGATTCAACTGACGCGTATAATTACTGGGCTCAGAGGGGAATTACGGAAATGATCTATTCATCTATGCTTGACAACCCGAAGTCGTTAAATGATGAAGAGAAGGCAGGTAAAAAACTCTACTTTGAAAAATACATCAATGGTATTGACAAAAAAGTTTTTTCTGACATTGAGCAGGCGTTCAACGAATCAGAGCAGTTTCTGAACAATAATGCTTACAAAAACACTGCAAAAAACTTCTTCCTGCCATTAAAAAAGGCTTTTGAACAAAGGAAGCCATTCAATGATCAGTTTTTTACAGTACCCCATAATTATGAAAATCCTCAAAACTGGGATAAAAAAAAGGCTGAACTGTTGGATAGTTACAGAAAGTCCCTTCAAAATAAAGCCCGGGTTGTCAGGCCGGCCGAGAAAATCGTACTTGTTCCGGAAGCCGGTGCGGAAATGCCAACGGAAAAAGCAATTATTTCAGGTTGGTTATGGATTCTGACCGGATTGTTAATGGGATTTTTTGGCGGAGCTTTATTGATCTACATGTATTCAAGATCGAGGATCTATTCGATTCTGAAAACAGAACAGAGAAAATATCTTAACGATCTTAAAAAAGACAACGGGCAAAAGCTGCTCCATCAAAAATACTTTAAATACATTGGTCTTGTTACTTTGTTGAAGAGCAGCAAGGATGAAAAAGCGAAAACAAACGAGGAAAAAAACAGGAAAATCCTGGATCTGGAATCTCAGAATGAAAAGTTAAGGACTGAAACAGAACAAAAAGATAAAATCATAGCCGACCTGAAAATTGCCGCAGAATATAAGGCATCAGTTGGCGTAAATTCACAAAGGCAACCGGGTAAATCATCCGGCATAACAGGAAACAATATGGAAATATTTTTTACGATACCTGAAAGTGACGGAAGTTTTAAGAATGCCAACGCTAAGGATGATCACGATAATGACTGTTTTTACAAAATTGTACCTGATAAAACCGGACAGAAGGGGAAACTTTACTTCATCTCGGGCGACTACGATTTAAGAGCTCTTGATAATATTGACTATTATTTGAATCCCGTCTGCGAAATTCAGAACATTTCCGACAGGACTTTTGCCCGGAAAATTTTAATGACTGATCCCGGGTTTGTGACAAAAAGAGGTGAGTACTGGAAAATAGAAAATAATAATAAAGTAAAAGTAAAACTGGTTTAATTATGGACCTTCTTCAGCCGGGAATTGATACCGTAAACTTTGTGCAGACATCCGATCAAAGTTATAGCGTTTGGTTTACTTTCGAGGTCCTGGTAATCGTCAGTGTAATTATTTACCAGTTATATATTTCATGGAAGATCTTTAAAAATATCCACGAGTTAAAAGGAATTTTCACTGACAGGCTAAATGTTATAAGCGGTTATATTGATAAATCAATTCTGAATAATAACGAAAAAGCACTTGACGACATCTCATTTATAGATCCTGAATTGGAAAAAAGACCGGATGAATTGCATTTTGACGGTAAAACGGTTAAAGTTTCGTTAACAGAAACTTCAGGTACCGGCATCATTCAAAGGATCAAAGAGGATATCAATAATTACCTTCTCAACAATTACGGAGCTGCAGTTAATTTCAGCATTATAAAGGACATAATCGATCGGGAGGTTGATGTCAAGGATGAAGAAATTTCCAACTCCGTTCCCACACCATTATATTTCGGCCTGGCAGCAACAATGGTTGGAATTATTTTTGGTTTGATTTCCATGCCCGGCCTTGATGGCGATAAATTTTCTCTGGGAATTAACTCTCTTATCAACGGGGTCAAGCTGGCCATGACTGCAAGTCTTTGCGGACTCTTATGCACAACTTTATTATCTTCAATATTTTATAAGAATGCCAAAAGGTCGCTTTTAAAAGATAAGAACCAGCAGATCTCCTATCTCCAGGCAACACTTCTGCCCGAACTTATTAAAGCTGAAGATACAGGAGTTTCAGGGTTGAAGGCGAGCCTCGACAGGTTTGCAAGGGTTGCAACAGACATTTCGGATAACGTCTTAATCGCCGCAAGAAAAACCGGGGAAAATATTCTTTTACAGCAGGAAGTCATTGACAGAGTGGCTAACCTGGATGTGCTGAAAATATCAAAGACAAATCTGGAGTTATTCAATCGGCTGGAAAACAACATGATTGCATTCAATAAATTCTCCGAGTACATTTCTATAATGAGTCAGATCTCGGATAATCTTAAAAATTTTGCATCACGCACCATAAGCATCGATAATGTTGTTGCTCAGATTTATAATACTCTTCAGGAGAATGACCGCCTGTCGCGTTTTCTGAGCTTACATTTTGAAAAAATTGAAACAGCAGGAAATGCCGCATTAAAGGCAGTTGATTTGTCTGATTCGCACTTTAAGGAAGCAATTGAAAAACTGAAAGAGGAAACCGACAAAACATTAAATCAGGCTTTCAGAGCTGTGAATGAATCCTCATTACACTTTTCAGGAGCCATAGATAAGCTAAAGGAAGAAATTGACAATCGAATCTCACGTTTAAACCACGATGCTGCTGATAATGAGACAAAAATGACCGGGATCTATAATGATATTGGAGCAAATCTGGCATCGGTCGCTTCGCAGCACATAAGCCAGCTTCAAACGGTTTATTCAAATGCACTTCCGCAGTTTGACCAGCTGAATAATCTACAGATACTTCCTAAAATTAAGGACCAGGTATCTGATGGTGTGTCTCAATTGCAGAATGACTCAAATACAAATACTGCCAGGCTTATTGAGGCTATAAATCAACTTAATAACTCATTAACAGGCATCAGGGATAACCTGAATAATTCTGCACTTTCAAAAAAGACCCATAGATCAAAACCAGGGAAACCAGGTTCAGGCTTCTTCAGAAAGCTTCGAAATCCGGTTTTATTTTTCAGAAGAAAAAGAAATGCCGATTGAACATGAGGAAGAACAATTTCTTTTGGATCGGCTACTCTGATTTGATGACAAGCATGTTTTTTATTATGCTGGTACTGTTTGTTCTGACAATTGGTTTCTTACAGGTTAAAAATTCGGAAAACGAGAAACTTATCCTGGAGCTGAAAACGAAAACGGAGGGCTTAATACAGGAGACTGAGAGACTTCAAAAACTGCTAAACCTTGAAGAACAATTCAAACCATTGATCAATGACAACAGTTTTTATTATCTTCCTGATTGCAAAAAGTTTATTGTCAAAGATCTAATGGGTATTGAAATATTTCAACCCAATAAAACTATAATTAAAAGAGATTTTATTAAACGCACTTTGAGTGCAGGGAAGAAGATAGAGGTATTCCTGAAGGAATTAAGTACACAAAACAAAGGATTTTCATATCTTCTTGTTATTGAAGGTAATATGGCCAATAAATGGGACCACTCAATTTCAAAGAACAATACAACCGGCTATCTGACAAGTTATCAAAGGGCACTGGCGGTTTATAATTTATGGACCAGGAACGGGATCGATTTCAGAAAATACAATGTTGAAGTGCTACTTTGCGGGAGTGGTTTTAACGGATTATGCAGGGATGCTATTGAAGAAAACAATAAGCGGTTTTCAATCCAGATAATCCCAAAAGTTTCAAAATGATGTTCAGATAGTCTTAACACCCTTATCTAACCATAAAATGTTTTAATGGTACATCTTAAACAAAATGTTCGGATCGATTGTCATATTTCCACAAAAGGTAAGAATTCGATCAGTTTAAATTACTGATAGTTAATTACTAATAAAATTTAACACAATTCATGAAATCAGAATCTAAAAACAGCCGGCTCAGGGTTTACATTCCACTCACCATTGTTGTAATTGTTGTCCTGGCAGGCGGATCGTACTGGTACAGGGATTATTCGCGTTACATTTCTACTGACGATGCCCATGTTGATGCTGATAATGTAAACATCAGTTCAAAAATTATCGGCAGGCTAGCCGCTATATATGCAAGTGAAGGAGATCTGGTGAAACAAGGCGCTCTGCTGGCAGAGATCGACAGTTCTGACCTTCATGCCCAAAGGAATCAGTCCGTTGCAATGAAAGCTCAGGTTCTTGCAAATCTTTCCCAGTCAAAAATTAAATTCAGCTCAGATCAGAAGAGCATAAGGGTCCTCGAAATTAACCTTGAGCGGGCAACAGAAGATCTTGCAAGAGCTAAAAGTCAGTCTGACGGTGGTGTTATCACTGCTGAGCAGTATGACCATATTAAAAATGTTTACGAAACTTCAGTGGCTCAGCTCGATGCTGCAAAAGCACAATTGCTTGTTTCAGGATCGATGATTTCAAGTGCATCAGCAGCAGTTGAAACTTCTGATGCCCAGTTAAAGGTGATTGATACTCAGCTTAAGAACGCAAAGTTGTATGCTCCGGCCGACGGAATAGTCTCTAAAAGATGGCTTCTTCCCGGTGATGTGGTTCAACCGGGTCAGTCGGTTTTTACTCTTACCCTGAGTAAAAATTTATGGATTGTTGCATATCTTGAGGAAACAAAAATATCAGATGTGCATACAGGACAAAGTGTAAAATTCACTATTGATGCATTCCCGGGGATAAAATTCAATGGCAAAGTGTTCCTGATTGGTTCCGCCACTGCGTCGGTCTTCTCGCTTATTCCGGCAAATAATGCTTCAGGCAACTTTACAAAGGTTACCCAGCGTGTTCCTATCAGGGTTTCTATTGATAGTACTGATGATAATAAAGAAATTACTTCATTGAATATTTTATCCGGAATGTCAGTATTGGTGAAGATCATTAAAAAATAGAAGTGGAAAGAAGGAGAACACTAGCTCACCGCCTCAGGAATCTGATCAGGGACAGTGATTCAGGTTTTCATCCCAAACACCTGTCCTATAAATGGTATTTGCTTGCAAATGTCATGCTTGGAACCTTTATGGCGGTCCTTGATGCCACTATTGTGAATGTCGGACTGCCGAAAATTATGGCATCATTTGGAGTAGGTCTTGATAAAATTGAATGGGTTATAACCGCCTATATGCTGGCTATGGCAGTAGCGCTGCCTACTTCCGGATGGCTTGCAGACAAATTCGGATATAAGCGTTTGTATTTCATCGGATTATTCCTTTTTACCTTAGGATCAATGCTATGTGGCAGGTCGTCAAACGAAAATATGCTGATTTTATCCAGAGTTATTCAGGGATTTGGAGCAGGCACGATCCAGCCGCTTGGTATGGCCATTATTTCCCGTGAATTTCCTCCAAACCAGCGGGGTATTGCTCTTGGATTTTGGGGTATTTCCGCTGCAGCTTCTGTTTCATTTGGACCCCTTATTGGTGGATTCCTGATCGACCGTTTCAGCTGGCCGCTGATTTTCGACGTAAACATACCGGTTGGAATATTAGCCATGTTATTTACTATTATTATACAGAGCGAGTACAAAAACTCGAAGACAAGAAGATTTGATATAGCCGGTTTCATTTCTGTAACTATTTTTCTTCCCCTTACTCTTTATACACTTTCGCAGGGGAATGCAGCTACTAACCCGGCAGGGTGGCATGCACCGTACATACTGGCATTTGCCGGCGTTGCTTTAATTGCGTTAGCGATTTTCATAACTGCGGAATTGACAGTAAAAGAGCCGCTCTTGGATCTGAGGCTTCTTATGAATCATAACTTCGGCATTTCTAATATTATTCTTGTCATATTCAGTCTCGGAATGTTCGGAAGCACATTCCTGTTACCTGTATATCTTCAGAATTCTCTGGGTTACACAGCACTGCAGGCTGGCTCAGTGTTTCTACCGGTGGGTATAATACAGGGAATAACTGCACCTGTATCAGGGAGGATTTCTGATAAAATTAGTCCTAAGCTTCCTCTGTTTATTGGAGTTATTCTTTTTTCATTTAGTTTTTACCTTAATGCGAACCTGTCGTGGCTTACTGAGGAAAAATATATTATGTTTTCATTATATCTGCGGGGATTAGCAATGGGGCTGATGTTCACTGCGTTAACCACCGTATCCCTTCTGGAAATCCCTCGTGAAAAGATGGCCCAGGCTTCAGCCATCACAAACTCTATCAGGCAGCTTGGAGGAAGCCTTGGTGTAGCATTGCTTGCCACCTTATTAACGACAAGAGTTAATTATCACGTTCAGGTATTTGGTGGCGCTGTCAATTCCGGCTCTGTCGCCTATCACCAGACCATTAATAAGATGAATTTTCATATTCAGCATGAAGCCGGCAGCTCTCCGGCAGAAGCTAACCGGCAAAGCCAGGCCCTATTGCTTTCAAATCTGAACAAACAGGCTTATATACAAGGGATTAATGATGATTTCCTTCTTGCAGGTTTAATAACTCTTCTGGGAGGGATACCGATAATCTTTCTTCATACAAAAAAATCAAAAAATCAAAACCTTCCGGCCAATGAACAACATAATAAACAATAGATCAATAATTTTTGTCCCGGTATTCTTCGTCCTTACATATAACATCTCTGTCGGCCAGGTCAGCTTTGATGCCTCCTTAGATAAAAATTCCGATTCGCTCTCTCTGAATAATATTATAAAACAGGTAGTTACAAGTCATCCATCGGTAAAAGCCGCCGAAGAAGTAATATCGAATGCAAATGCAAGGATCGGACTGGCAAGGACAGGTTTCTATCCCGAAGCCGACCTGACAGGTAATTATACTAATCTCGGACCTGTTACAAAGCTCACTATTCCTGATTTGGGGACATTTCAGCTTTTCCCTGTAAATAATTATTCAGCATCTGTTAATATCCGGCAGCCTGTTTACGATTTCGGCCGCACACGACAGAATATTGAACTTGAGAAAGGGAACAAAGCTATTGGGGAACAAACACTTGAGGAAGTAAAACAAAAATTATCACTAATGGCTGTGAATAATTTTTATGCCCTTGTATACCTTCAGGCCGCGATAAATATTGAGGATGAACAGGTAGCAACCTTAACCGAGCATCTCAGGTATGTTGAAAAAATGGCAGCAACCGGTTCAGGTACGGAGTACCAGGTTCTTTCAACACAGGTTAAATTATCGGCCGCGATCAGCAAGAAAGTCGACCTCATAGCAGCCCTCACCACACAGCAGGCTTCTATGAGCATTCTCCTTGACAGCCTGATTTCCAAACCGCTCGTAAGAAACGAACTTATGGTTAAGCCACTTGTCATTCCTTCAGATTCAATAATGTCTTTTGCTCTGCATAACCGGGATGAAGTGAAGATTGACAAACAGAGAACCTCACTCGCGGGACTAAGATATGGTATGGTTAAGCTCCAGAATAAGCCCTATTTGAACTTTATGGCATCCGGAGGTGCAAAAAACGGATTTATTCCAGATCTGAATAAGCTCACACCAAATTATGCTCTTGGTTTCGGTCTCAGAATTCCACTATTCGATGGGATGAAAACCAGGTACAATCTATTACAGGCACAATCTGAAATTACTTCATTATCGTACGAATCACAACTCACAAAACGGAAAATATCTGATGAGGTCTATGAAGCTCAGGCCTACATGCTGGCTGCTGAGAAGAAAACAGGTCAGTTTGAGCTTCAGCTCCAACAGGCTTTAAAGGCATATTCCCTTGCTGAAACCAGCTTCAGATCAGGGGTGATAACAAATCTTGACCTGCTTGACGCCAACACAGCAGTTTCAGAAAGTGAACTAATGCTGCTTAAAGCAAGAATCGATTATGCCTTAAGTATTTACAGGCTTAAGGCAGCCATGGGAGAAAGATTGTATTAATAACTTACAGGAAAACTCATAAATTGAACTTATCAAACTTTCTTCTTTATGACTTCTGGAAATCCGGATTTTTATTTTAACTTTCTATCGGGCTTACCATAACAGAAATTTAATAGTTACCTCAATGAAAAAACTGATTCTCCTTTTTTTGCTCATATTAATCATGACCAGTTTCCCTCCGGATAATAGTTCAGCATCAGAAACAACTTTAACCCTTACTTCGATAAGTGATGAGCCCGGATCGGTAATAATTAAGAAATGCCCGGATTTCAAAATTACCGGTGATGGAAAGTCCGGGATCTGGAATACAACGGATTGGATAAACCTTCCTCCACAGGGGTCAAATCCATCTTCATACCAGACAAAAGCCAAAGTTCTTTACTCCTCAACAGGCATATATTTTCTATTCAACTGTGAAGATAAAAAGCTGACAACCACCATGCAGGCCGATAACCTCAATCTTTGGGAAGAAGATGTTGTTGAGGTCTTCCTGTGGACATCAGAAGATTTTCCTGTTTACTTTGAATATGAAATCTCTCCAACCAATTACGAATTGCCGATTATAGTTCCAAATTACAATGGGAAATTTTTAGGCTGGCTGCCATGGAATTATACCGGTGACAAGAGGATAAGTCATGCTACAAGCGTTACCGGCGGAGAAAAGAAAAGTGGTGCAGCAGTAACAGGCTGGACAGCTGAGTTCTTCATCCCCTACAAGCTGCTCAATCCGTTACCGCAGGTTCCGCCTGCACCGGGTACAAAATGGAGGGCAAATATGTACCGCATTGATTATGATAATGGTGTTTCACATTTCTCGTGGCAGAAGACAACCAGGTCGTTCCATGAGTATAATGCTTTCGGAACTTTTATTTTCGAATAGGAGCTACTCCTGTTTCACTGAAAAATCCTTCTCAATTTCACGGTACCTCCTGCTTTCAAGTACAGGCAATAAAGTCTCCCTTTCTTTTGAGAAAACAGGCGTTCCGCTCGATACATGGCTTTCGCCTGCTTTAACCCATAACCATCCCTTCTCAATCTCTGTCTCGGCCTCTCCGGAAGAATTAAGCAGTTTCATCTCATCCCGGATCCGTTCCTGGTAGCTATCTACAAGATCTGCATACAACTTATGGAGAGTTTTATAAGAATCAGAGAATGTGCGGTTTGATAATAACTTTTCGTAATCTGCTTCATGGTTCTTCTTCATGAAGAGGAGGTATTCCTTTATGAAAAAATCGAATTCATAGTATGCACTCATGCTGCTCTGGGTATAGGTTACCCATTCAAACAGCCCCGCTCCGGAGGAACCTGCCGCTTCCTTGTACGAATCAAGCATGTCGTAGCAGTATTGTGATCCCAGATAATAGGCATTCAGCTCATTCAGAAGTCCGATCACACCGTCGCTCTGGGTCGATGTGTTACCATCGATATAGGTGTCGAATCGGTATGTCCTGAGATCCTTCGGAATAACGGTGGAAAGCTTTCCGGAGGGAAACATCGCTTTTAATGGAAACGTAACATAATAGCTGACTGAAGGGGATATAAAAACATATCCCCTGGCATCGCCGGTGTTCATTTGCTTATTGTTCTCCCTTAGATATTTGTAAACATTCTGATCAAAAAAAGCATGTGCGATCTCATGAACATTCTTCTCCATGCTGGCAAGGAGGTCAATCCTGCTCCGTCCTCTGAGGAACTGAAAAGTGCCGGCTGCCTTTTCAGTGGTAACAATGGCATTACCTGTTGCCGGGACCTCTGCTGATTCGGGAAGCCTATCATATGCCATCAAAAGGTACCAGGACACCGGAGAATGATTTTTTGTGGATTCCTTTACCCATTCAATATTGGAAGCGCGTTCAAGGTTCCTTTTCCTTCGCATTTCCTCCTGCTCCTCCTGAGAAGGAGTATCCCTCCCTGGCTGGTAATTCCGGGGAGTGACATCAGGATTTCTTTGCGGGACCTCATTCCGGAACGAGGTCGCGCCAGGAGCTTTTCTTGTACTTATGTCATGTTTTTCATGGCACGAGAATAAGAATAGTAATAGTACAAAAAGTAAAACCAGCTTCGGAATTAATTTCATAGATATTCTTGTCGTGCAAATTTAATCGTTTTTACTATTTTAACATCTTCTAACTAATCCGCCATGAACTTAAAACAAAAATATGGCGAAACAGCCCTTGTAGCCGGAGCCTCGGAAGGGATTGGAGCTGCTTTTGCAACCCGCCTGGCCGCTGAAGGCTTTGATCTTATACTTATTGCCCGTCGTACGGAGCCATTAATGAAACTGGCAGTTTCGCTTGAAAACAGGTATAAAGTTAAACTAAGATGCATTTCATCTGATCTTTCAGATTTAAACGCTGTAAATCAGATCGATAAAGAACTAATTGGTGTTGAAGTCAACTTAATGGTATATAATGCGGCATTGTCGCATATCGGTCCTTTTATGGCAAATTCACAGGATTTGCATACCCGGATAGCCCAGGTGAACATGATGGCTCCGCTAAAAATGATTCATTTATTTGGAAAAAAGATGCTTGAAAAAGGGAAGGGGGGTATAATCCTGATGACTTCGCTCGCAGGATTCCAGGGTAGCGGTTACCTGTCAGTTTATGCTGCCACTAAAGCTTTTAACCGTATCCTTGCAGAAAGCCTGTGGTATGAATGGAAAAGCAGTGGAGTTGATATTATTGCATGTTGTGCCGGTGCTACATCAACGCCAGGTTATATAAGCACAAGACCTGAAAAAAGCGGTTTCATGGCGCCGCGAATTCTTAATCCGGATGAGGTCGCCGACGAATGCTTACTGAAACTTGGCAGGCATCCATCTTTCATCACAGGAAAGGGAAACAGAATAGCCTCGTTTATAATGCAAAAAGTTCTGCCCAGGAAAATGGCAATAAATATTATGGGAGATACAACACGTAAAATGTACAAATTATAAATTCTGATCCTAAAATCTGTATTAGTAAATATAAGGTATGATGCGGTATTGGACTTTTTTTACATACATCTTCCAAAGGTCCCCGTACTTAAGGGTACATCTCTTATCATCATCAACCTGACGCATCGACAACAGTGCAACATAGTACAAAGGATACAACCAGGGCCAGATGAGCATGGGATACCCTGCGCTTAAAATAATGCCGGTTGCCATCATAACTTCACCGAGATAATTTACATGCCTGCTGATACCCCAGAATCCATTTACAAGAAGGGATTTATTGCCGTCGGATATTGTTTTGGGTGTTATCCAAAGAAATTTTCGTCCGGGATATTTTTTAAAGTTGTATTTCTGAAGGTTAGCTCCGCGGGAAAGTATCCACCCGGCAAAGAATAAGCAGGCAAATATCACTAAAAACCAGTGAGGTGTCGGCGGGTCAGGCAATTCAACAGCTGACCATAAAGAAATTACATAGAAGTAAGGATAAAACACGAGGCATCCCCATCCCAGTTTGAATCCTATCCTTTCTGCAAACAAATCGTATGTATAAAGATGAACTTCTTCGAACATAAGGTACTCAACCACGAACCAGGTAAGCAGTGCAGCTGACAAAATGATACCAGGGGAATGCTGATCACCGAATAAGATCAGGTGGTGCGCCGTGAAGCTCAATACATTAAGTTCCAGTACGGTTGCTCCTGTGAGGTAAAGCCACATTTTCAGATCCACCCTCCCTCCCCACAACTGAAGGTTTTCTATTCTGCCAAAAAAGAAATCTGCCGGGAATGATTTCCTTACATGAGGATAGGGTAAAACGAGAGCCAGCGAAAAAATCAGACCCATAATACATGCCCCGGCAAGGCACTGCCATCTCTGAGAATAAAGCCAATCGAAAGGGACTAACCTGAAATATCCGGATAAAAACCATAAAAGAATGACGACAATGAAAACAAAGATCCCATTCAAATGGTATCTCATTTTTTCATTTGAATTGGGTCTGGCAATATAACCGGTTACCCATCTGCCGGGAAGCACTGCGTTTAAAATAAATATTATAAGGGTGATCAGTGCTGGAATGAGAAATCCCGGAAACTTTTCCATTGCAAAGAGTTGAGACCTAAAATTAAGAAAATCCTGAGAAAATTAAATCAACCTCCGGAAAAGATACACTGGAAACGAAAACCTTACCTTGATCTGGGAATTCCGTCTGAAGGCTTTTTCCTGTATAATTTCCTTTTGCCAAATGACTTAATCCCTCCTTCTTTGCGTTGCGGCATATTATTCAGGTGACCGGGCAGCTGAATCTTTGGAATAATGTTTTTTATTAATTGTTCTATCTTTTTCAGTTTATACATTTCCTTGGGAGTTACCAGGATAATTGCTTCACCTTTCGCATCAACCCGTGCAGTTCTACCTATCCTGTGAACATAATCTTCAGCATCATGCGGAACATCCCAGTTGATAACCAGGTTAATTTCCTTAACATCTATGCCCCGGCTCATTACATCAGTAGCCACTAATATGCGTGTTTGTCTGGACCTGAAATCCCTTAAAACTTCTTCCCTCTGATCCTGATCCAGATTCGATGAAATTCCTTTTGAAGGAAATCCATTTTGATTTAGCGACCTTACGATATCAGATATCTTGCTTTTTGTAGAAGTAAAGATCAGGATGCTGTCATAATGTCTGCGCTCAGCTAAAATGTGTTTAATTACATTTACTTTCTGTTCATCAACGACAAAATATGCTTTTTGATCAATCCCCTCTGCAGGTATTGAGTTAAATAAAGATATTTCGATGGGATTGCGTAAAATTTTCTTAGCTAGTTGACGAATGCTATATGGCATTGTAGCACTGAACATTAAGGTCTGATGTTTCTTAGGCAAATATGAAATTATCGTCTGGATATCATCAATAAATCCCATATCCAGCATTCTGTCAGCTTCATCTAAAATCAGGTGTTCAAGGTTTTCAAAATTTATATTTCCCATTTTCAAATGAGACAATAATTTGCCCGGTGTTGCAATTATGATATCGGTCCCGTTTTTTAAGGCTCCTTTTTGTGAATCCCAATCGCTGCCGTCACCGCCTCCGTACACTGCAACGGACTCAGCTGGAATAAAATAGGAGAAACCCTGTATCTGCTGTTCAATCTGAATAGCCAATTCCCTGGTTGGTACGATTATAAGTGTATTTATATGGATTCCTTTCTTGCCGATTAATTTATTGAGAATCGGCAAAACATATGCTCCTGTCTTGCCTGTACCCGTTTGTGCGCAGGCAATTAAATCTTTGTTTTCGATAATAACCGGGATAACTTTTTCCTGGATCAAAGTAGGCGTTTCAAAGCCCATATATGATATGGCTTCCAACAATTGTTTCTCAAGCTTGAGTTCTGTAAAATTCATTCGACTTTATGGTAAACTTAACTAAATGTGTCTGTCTCTGATTTTTTTTGGTAGTATCAAACAGCAAACAGCCGGCAAAAGTACCAATAATTGGCGGGTATTTGGCAAAAGGTGATAATCTATTTCAGAATAAGACTCAGATTTCCTCCCCCACTCACCCTTTCTCCCTCTTCTCCCCTTCTCCCCTTCTCCCCTTCTCTCCTTCTCCCCTTCTCTCATTCTTATTCAGACCATATCTTCAATCTTTTTAAGCTCCGGCTCATAATCAAATTGCAGGTCTTCATGAAGAGAGCCAAGTTTTTCCCTTATTGCTTCTAACTGCCGGAGGTACATATTGCGGAGTGCTTTATTCTTCAGAACAGAGGGTGTAAATTTCCTCAGTTTTTGACAGTAATAGATCATCAGATCCATTTCAGATTTCCTATTGCGTGAATACCTTATATACTTCCTGGTATTGGTCAATATCCTGCGCAGACCTTTCTTTATAAAGTAATAACTCTTCTTGTTTACCTGCTCAAACTGCCTGTCAATCTCAAGTTTAACACTTTCAACATATGATGTCTCATCAGATGATTCAAAAAGCAGGTAAGTAATAAACTCCTTGTTCTCCTTTTTGAACCTTGCCAGACTCAGGCAGAGATCCCTGAGCTCCCTGGGGGTCAGGTTAGTCAATTCCTGACCTATCTCTTTTACTGTGGCAGCTTTCATCTTTGGATGAATCAGATCATTTTAGCCCTTAGATACTGCACAGGCCATTCTACATCCTCACCAAGTTCCCCTGCAGCCCTCAATGCAAAATATGGGTTTCGAAGCAATTCTTTTGCCAGCAGAACGAGATCAGCCTTTTCTTCCTGAAGAATTAACTCCGCCTGAGCAGCAGTTGTTATGAATCCTACTGCTCCTGTCAATATTCCTGTTTTTCGAACTGCCTCCGAAAATGGTACCTGGTAACCCGGCCCAACCGGAATCTTTGCGTTTGGGACATTACCTCCTGATGAACAATCGATAAGATCAACGCCCATATCCTTTAACAGGTAAGCCAGCTTTACGCTATCTTCCAGTGTCCATCCTCCTTCTATCCAATCAGTTGCAGAGATGCGGACAAAAAGAGGATTTTCGGCAGGCCACTCCGTTTTAACCGCCTCGACAACATACCGCAATAATCGGGTCCGGTTGTCAAACGAGCCTCCAAACTCATCAGTGCGCTGATTGCTAAGGGGAGACAAAAATTGATGCAGCAGGTACCCGTGGGCGCTGTGAATCTCAATTACATTGAAACCTGCGTTACGGGCTCGTCCTGCAGCTGCTTTAAAATCGGAGACCACTTTGACAATCCCATCTTTTGTAAGAAATTCAGGCGGCCTTTCATATTCGAAGAAAGGTGTCATACCCGGGCTGACAGTCTGCCATCCGCCTTGATTCAAATCGAGTTGCGTCCCTCCTTCCCGGGGCACTGCACATGAAGCTTTCCTGCCGGCGTGAGCAAGCTGGATCCCTGCAAATGCGCCCTGTGAATGGATAAAGTTTACAATCCTTTTTAAAGGTTCGATGTGATTGTCGCTCCAGAGGCCAAGATCACCCGGAGAGATCCGTCCTTCGGGAGATACAGCGGTTGCCTCAGCAATGATTAGTCCCGTACCGCCAACAGCCCGAGTGCCAAGGTGTACAAGGTGCCAGTCGGTGGCAAATCCGTCTGTTGATGAATACTGACACATCGGTGAAATGACTATTCTGTTCTTCAGGGTGATATTCTTTATGGTGATCGGTGAAAATAGTTTTGACATATGAAGTAATATTTACATACAAATTTACTCAGGCAAATTTAGTCAGAGTTGAAAAGAATCATCGTGTTCCGGAAAACAATCATTATGATATTCAGAGGGGTATTTTAAATTTCATCGTGATTTCACCTGTTTCCTTATTGACTTCAACAGTCTGGTTTTCCAGACCCATATCTTTACCCGTTGTCATTTTAAACAAACCGGCCAGGAATTGCATTCCCGAATTCATTACTGTTTCTAACTGTTTAACCTTTTCGGCCTGATTATTATTATCCGTAGACGGTGAGGTATCAGCTTGTCCATCAGGTATTTCATCTATATCCTCAGTAACGTTGATCTCATTTGAAACTGTTCCCTTTTCAATAGCTTCAGCAGGTTCGTCTACAGGTTTTGTTAATTCCAGAAAACTTCGTTTTTCCGTCTGCTCAATGAAGTTTTCCAATTGTTGAATAAACTGCGAACGCCCTTTTGTACTGAAATCCACAAAGTTGGTGGTCTTGTTATCTCCGAGAACTCCATCAAAAAGAGATTGCTTGATTATCAGACCTGATGCTATCTGCTCCTCTATCGAATTGCGGGTAATAAAACTATAGATAGTCATAATATTGCTTTTCTGACCAATCCTGTCGATCCGGCCCGTACGCTGGTTTTTTTTAGCCGGATTCCAGGGAAGCTCGAAATTAATAATAGTGTCGGCACACTGCAGATTAAGTCCCGTCCCACCTGCCTCAGTGGAAAGGAAAACTTTATATTCAGGATTCCTGTCAAATTTATTTATGAGCTCTCCTCTTAGTTTTACCGGAACTTTACCATTTAATTCAACGAAACCTATCTTGTTCTCACGTAACATTTTACCAATAAGCTGATGTACCTTAATCCATTCTGAAAAAATTATAATCTTGGCATTTTTATTTTGAATCTCCATTTTTTCGAGGAGGACATACTTCAGCTCCTCCATTTTGGGTGATTCGTTTGTTGAATCATCAATGAGAAAAGTAGAATCGCAAACCATCCGCATATTAGCTAACAGCAACTGTATTCTTTGTAAATCGTAGGGTGTCAGGAACTTTTTACGGATTATATGTGAAAGTCCCTTTGCATAAGAGGCATGGAACTCGGCCTGCATGGGTGAAAGGTTAACGGGAATAGTGATCTGCCTGATTTGAGGAAGCTGGTTCATCACTTTTCGCTTTTCACGCCTGATGAGAACCTCCTCCAGTTTTTTGTTCAGCCTCTGAAGGTTATAATATCCGTTTATCTTATTTGGTTTTTCTGAATCGAACAGGCAATGCTGATAGGAAAACTCCCACAACGGACCAAAAAATTCGGGATCGAGTATGCTCATAATTGAAAAAATATCGATTAAGCGGTTCTCAATCGGTGTTCCGGTAACAACCAGTTTATGCTTTGCCTCCAGCCTTTTTAAGGATGACGCTGTCAGGGTTTCATAGTTTTTAGCCCTCTGGGCTTCGTCAAGTATCAAAATGTCAATACCTGCCCGGTTCATTGCCTGATGATCGCGTAGCACTGTTTCATAATTGACAATGAAGAAAAAGAATTCTTCACTCTTATATTGTGCCGAACGCTCCTCCGGAGTGCCGGTAACCACTATTGCCTTTTCGTCAGAAAATTTTTCAATCTCTTTTCTCCATTGTTCCTTAAGTGAAGCAGGACATACAATCAGTGTCCTGGAAAATCCGAAAATTCTTTTTTTCAGAATAGCTGTCCCGATGGCCTGTATGGTTTTACCAAGGCCCATTTCATCGGCAATGATTGCGACCTTTTTGAAAAGAGCGAATTGGATTCCTTCTTTCTGATATTGATATAAATCTGCTTTGATCGGGCTGAAATCAGGTTTCCGAATTTTGCTGATATCATCGAGCAATTTATTGTCATATGCTGATTCAATTTTACTTATAACCTCAGGTCGTATACAGATATGAGGATGTTCCCTGGCTTTAATAATGAAACCAAGCAATTGTGTTACATCCGGATCGACTATAAAAGCTGAGTTCTTAAAGTAGCGGGCAATAAAAACCTCATCATCATCCTGTAAAGTGTCCGGATAGAACCAGGTAATCCTGTAATCATTCAGCGGATCGCAGTAGATTTCAATAAACGGACATTTCTTTCCAAGTCTCTTAGAGAGATTTTTATCCTCCTTTAGTTTTCTGAAGGCATACATAATATGTTTGGTAGTTCCCAGCTTGTTAAGTCTGGAGTCCATGCTATTGCTGTAACCTGTTTCTCTTTTAAAATCGCGAAGAAAGATTTTGTACTTTATGCCATTTTCGTTTGTTAAAATATGGTCTCCATAAATATTGTCTGCCCATTGAATACGGTAATCAGCTTTGTCTGCTTTTAACCGTCTTTCTTTCATCACACGGTTAATCATTCCTGCGCGCGTATACTTTTTATGTAAAAAATGTTCATGGGTTTCGGTAAGCCGGAGTTCGTTTTCGATTTGTAAGAGACATGCATAAGAGTATCTGTCCCATTCCTGATTATTTTCTGCAACACAGGGAATCACAGTTCCATTTTGCCATATATTGATATTATATTCAATTGGCGCCAGCATTGACTCATCACTTACAATCAGATCAAAACATGCAGACGATTGTGAAAGTATCTGGCATGAGCCATTATTGAAAACCTCTTCGCCCATAACGAGCTCATGTTTACCAATAATCTCTGCCACTCTTGTTATTTGATTTGATATAATTTCCTTCATGTTCATTTTGAATTTATTAAAATGTCAGAATCCGGATCAGGAAGTTTTCGCTAAAATATGAATATTTGTTCTTAAAGACTATAAATCGCTTGGAAGAGATGAGCAATGATCTAAAAAACTTCGTGGTTATTTGTCACGATTTTGCCTTCGTGCCTGCCCTGCTCCCTGAACAGCTTCGTAAATCATAACTAATCCCTACCGCGCCAGGGGTTTCGGGCACATTAGAGAGTTTTAAAGTTTGAACACAGAACCAGCTTCTTTGTTAAATAGAATTAGATTCCACAAGTACTTTGAAGGCTAAGTTGAATAATGATTTAATGCAAAAATATTGTTAACTAAAATTGAACTGCTTGTTTTCTTAAAATAAGAACTATGGCAAACGTTGAAACAATAAAGAAGTTGTCACCAGTACAACGTGAAGAACTACTCAGAGCATTTAAAACCCGTTTTGAGAAAAACCTGAGCCGTCATAAAGGACTTGAATGGTCTGATGTACAAGCAAAGCTGGAGGCCAATCCCGATAGCTATCGGGATGAAAAACTATGGTCACTCAATGAAATGGAAAGAACTGGCGGTGAACCGGATGTTGTTGGTCATGATAAAAAGACGGGCGAATACATTTTTTATGATTGTTCAGCGGAAAGTCCTGAAGGCCGCAGAAATGTTTGTTACGACCGGGAAGGGTGGGAGTCAAGGAAAGATTTTAAACCACAGGATAACGCTATTGATATGGCTACTGCCATGGGCATTGAGCTTTTAACGGAAGAACAATATCGGGAGTTGCAGAAACTCGGAAATTTCGATACGAAAACGTCGAGCTGGGTGAAAACACCTTCTGATATCAGAAAACTCGGTGGCGCACTCTTTGCTGATCGTCGCTACGGCAATGTCTTCGTGTATCACAACAGTGCACCCTCTTTCTATGCCGCCAGGGGGTTCCGTGGCTCGCTAAGGGTCTGAATCCGGACTCTCCTTTGATTGACAGAATTTTTTCTTCTGGCCACAATGTCCTTAGTGAAAATAGGCTCAATTCGTTAAAACCAAATTATGACCGGCAAAAACAGGTTGATGGCATTTCCTTTGAAAAAAATGTTATTTTTGTTGCTTCAGAGGTCAATGCGGGGTGTGGCGCAGTTGGTAGCGCGCTACGTTCGGGACGTAGAGGCCGCTGGTTCGAGTCCAGTCACCCCGACCATAATAGAATGCTATCAGCAATATATCTGATAGTTGAAATTTTTATTAATGTCAGTTTCCCCACCTTTACACCACAAATCCAAAAACTCATAATTTTTCAGGAATACTAAGCCATTACATGCCATGTAGGGACATGCCATGGCATGTCCCTACGGCATAATCGTGTGTCGATTGTAGGGTCACGCCATGGCGTGACCCTTATTAATCAAGGGCTAAGGATGATGACAAGTCCCGATAAGCATCGATTTGTTTTTGAAAATCAGTCACTTTCTGTTCTGCAATTGTAATTGCATCTGCGCCGGCTAACCATCGTTTTGGTGGTGTCTTTTCACTGGCAATCTTAATTAAAGCTGCCGCTAATTTTGCTGGGTCACCTCCTTGTTTTCCGTTCATACTTATCCAAGATGGACGAAGCTCTGCATTCTTTGCGGCGTAATCTTCAATAGAGTTTTCTGCCCAGATTGTTGAAGTTGGCGTCAATAATCCTGTTCTGAAAAATCCAGGTTCTACAATAGTTGTTTTAATTCCAAATGGAGCAACCTCAGGAGCTAAACAATCCATCCATCCTTCTAAACCAAATTTAGATGCAGAATAAGCTGAACAGTATTCATAACCTACAAGTCCGGCAGTTGATGAAATGGAAATGATATGTCCCGAATGATTTTTTCTCATAACAGGAAGCACTGCTCTGGTTACATTCATTGGTCCAAATAAACCCGTAGCCAATTGAAGTTCCATTTGTCGTGGGCTTAATTCTTCAAAAAAACCTGCGTAGAAATTGCCTGCATTATTAACCAGTACATCGATTGTTGAGAACGTATTCATTGCTGATTTTACAGCAGCCTCAATTTCTAATGAATTGGTTACATCCATTTTTACAACCAACAAATTTTTGGAAGTTACTCTTATAGATTTGGAAACTTTGTCCGTATCCCTACCTGTGGCAACAACTTTATAACCTGTTGCAAGTGCTGATTTGGCAATCTCCAAACCTATTCCACTACTTGCTCCTGTGATAAACCAAACTTTATTTTCTTTCATGATTCTGATTTTGATAATAAAACTGTTGCATTAAAATGTTTGTTCAATGTTCGTCAGCTCAATATAAGCACTGCCCCCCAAAATGGCAGCTAACGGGGGTCTGTCTAATAACTCATCAGGATCAATTAAATCGCTGGATAACTTCGTGTTTTTATAATCAAGGTACAAAGTTTTGTGAGCATCACTAGTGTCTCGGTACAATTTTGATCCGAATCGCGAATTTATCTTCGGTTACAAAATTGGTGTCGAGCCCTGGTACGGTGTCGCGGTACAAATTATCTCTAAGCCAGAATTTTATCAAGGTGTAGGATTTTAATTAAGGCCAGATGCGCGTGTCCGGTTGCAACTCATGCCCTGATCAATCATCTTACTTAATCATTATAAAATCCGGTTTAATCCTCATAGGTTAATTTCCCTCCAGGGATTTAGTTCAACCGGGGTTTACCAGTGGGTGCTTCGCACCGTTTACAGCCCAATGTATTGTATGCAGGCTTTTTTAAAATTGGCTAGTTATAGTGTCCATTTAATCAAGGTGAGTCGTTTTGAAATCAATATTAATGTATTTATAAGGCTTGTTTCATCTGGAATTTCACCAAATACTAATTCTTTAAAAGTTGTCCTGTAAGTAGTTTTAATATTTTCCCAGGTAAGTTCGGGTTTTTCAAAAATTAATGCTTTTGCAGGATGCTCCTGAAGCCAGGAGTTGTTGTTTTTATAACTTAAAAAATCATCTTGTCCAACCTTTACTATCATTTTATCAAACTCACCATTCTCGAAGAAGAATTTTATCTGTTCGTTTTTTAACATCATATGAACATCATAAATATGTCTAATTTTGTTTGAAAGATTTTTGTAGGGATCACCTTGTCTTGAAAATCTGACAAGACTCATGATTTTTTCACAAAATGTTCGTTCTTTACTAAGAACTTGGATAGCAAATGGATGCAGATTATACTCTTCAATTAGATTTTCTTGACCTTTTGTCTTCATCATATCTGAGACAGAAGAGCTTATAAGTTCCTGGGTGGATGGCTCAAAATTACCAAGCCATGTTGCTTCAACTATTATGTGTTCTCTTACTTGACCGAAATCACCTGAATAGATTTTAGAATATTGATGAGCTGTCTTCCTTATATTACCCCTTTTATTTGTAACTCCTTCCAAATAAATTTCTGGTAAAATGGCTCCTACAATTTTACAGATAGCACGAATTTTATTCTTCAACTGATTATCGGATTCTCCAAAGTTTTTTGTCACAACTAAATCAATGTCTTCAGAAAATCTATCTATTAGTTTGTGGCATTTTGAGAGAGCCGTGCCGCCCTTAAAAACGATACTATTTGCCATGTCAGAATTAAATATCTGAAAAAGGGCCACAGTAACCCAATAGTCTTTTTCGATATAGATTTCTGGAATTTTTAGTAACTGAGATGTAGCTAAAATTGCGTCGTGAAGAAGTGCATTGTTTTCGTGTAATTTCATATCATTCTATGTTCCAATTTAAAGAAGTTTTTAATATCTCATTATTTATTCCAAGATTAAAAGTTGTAAGTGGATTTAAACTTTGCTTCAAAATCAATGAATATTGTTTATCACAAACTTCATCTAATAACGCTCCTAAAAAAGCCCGAGTTCGTGGAGGGTACTCTAATGCGTACTTAATTATTTTCCTCAATTCTCGAGATGACATATTATCTAACCTACTCTTTAGTTGCTTTATTGCCATTTTTTTATCCAGATCTGGAATCTTGCCGAAATCTTTTAGAACATCAAGTATTTCAAGTAAATAGTAGTTGTCGTTAGTGACGTCAACATAACTTTTTACTGGTTTTGCTTTCAGACTCACTGCACTAACAGTTATTCTTTTGCTTCTGCTTGCTATCTTTATGAACTTGGGAATCTGAGTTGTTATACCCATCCTATTATAGAGGGAGATTCCCGTTATGTATGCGATCCTTCTATTATCATAAAAGAGGTAAGGTTTTAATAATTCTTCCTCTCTTGGACGCAGATCTCCAAATAGCGTCTTTTGGGGTTTATAGAATATACCTGTCGAGACCCTTTTAATTATACCTCTGGCAATAAGTCTTTCAATAGCTTTTGTTGCAGCACTATATTCATTAGCAGTAATATCCAGATGTTGGTACTTGAATGTGGTACCTTCTGCCATTCGATTTATCTTCCTTTCTATTTTCTCTGCAACAGTCATTTATTAAATATATCTAATTTTGGTAATACAAATATATTAAGAATACTTACATGTCAAGTATTATGCGCAGAATACTTGACATTGTACTACTTGGATTATCACTAAGAAAGGTAATTAATTCCTCACATCAATTATTAGAACATGTTTAACTATAAACTCCATTTCTATAATTATGAGAACCTCGTAAACCAAACTAACACTCAAAATTTAGGCCGGTTTCCATATAACGGGGGTCTGTCTAATAACTCATCAGGATCAATTAAATCGCTGGATACCTATCCGGAAATTTTCTCAAATATACACTTCTCAGAGACTTCATTTTAGATCAGGCCCAATGCTTACTCACATCTGGCTATTCAAAGGTAAAGAGTCTGATGGTAGATATAGCGTACGCGGCATTTCACGGGTGATACGTGAAAACCTGAAAAAAACTTCTATTACAAAGGATTAGCATTTATACCAAACCTATAATCCAGAGTGAATAATCTGGTGAAATGTAATTATATCGCCTTGTCAATTGGGAATAATAGTTTTTGTTTCTATTTTCAATACATGTGTTTTCAGGTACAATAACTATTCCCAATCTCAGGAAACCAATTTTAAATACCTTATCCGTAAAGAATGCCTTTACTGCTAGCCTTATGTCAGATAATTCAATTTTAATAAATACCCATTTATCGCCAAGTTAACCTCTGATGAAGTGTCGTGAAAACTAACTTCCTGTGATTTAAGTGATGCAATACCTGTGGAGGGAATTCATCCCTCTTAATTACAGAATTGACTTTGGTCATTTGATCGTTGTCATTCAAGGCACACGCTTACACCTAACGGTTGGCAACAGTTTTATTGTTCATTAATGATCTGTCTGCATATAGCTTCGCCTATTTTTGTTGGATCATCCTTAAATTCAAATAAGTTTGGATCATTGACTTCGCAAATCTTTTCCCAATCCAGAACTGTTTTCTTCTTTTTCTTGTAGAACTTTCCTTCGGCAACCAATTTCAATTTGAGGCAGGTATTAACTGCTTGTGGTGTAAGAGCTAAATTAAATCCTCTACCATCCAGTTTAACGGTGGGATATATGATGCCATCAAAGCCTTTTCTCAATAGAAAATACGTATATGTTGCTGAAATAATATATTCTCGGTGGTTTGAGTCTTCAACTGGTTTTGCAAACTCTTTCGAAATAAAACTATTCCATAAAATTGTTTCATTTTTATATTGACTAAATTTTTCCAAATAAGCGTCAAAATCCTTGTTTAGAAATTGGGCCAATTGAGTTTTATTAATATATTCCTCATGAAAAACTATTGTTGCGAGCTTAATATACTTTTGGACTTGCCATTTGCCAATAGTAATTTTTTGCTCGCCAGAAGCACCAGTGTCTCTGAGAAAAGTGCTTATTTCAAATGCGTTTGTAACGTATCCTAACTTTATTTCATCCTCCGCACCTAACGTTTTTTCGTCTTCAAGAACTTCTGCCGGAGTATAAGATCCGTAAAACATTGTAGAATTTGGACAATTGGCTCTTCCAAATATTTTAGGTGGTGTAGTTGGATATGAAATTTGATCAATCGAAGAGAATGACATGTTAAGCATATTTAATCTACTCCTATAAATATTTATACCTTTATGCAGTTCGGTTTTAATTACACCAATCAATCCTAAGTTATAATACTCACTATAATACTCATCTATGAATTCAACTTGTTTTGGGATCAATAATAAATTCTGGATAATTTTTTGGATTTTATTCATGCAGAATGAAATTTTAATTTCAAAATTATTTTTGTAGCGTTAGATTATTGAACTCACGTCTTTGACTTAACATTGTTGCCAATTAATTAGGGTTTACCATTAAAGGTAGGATTAATTTTTTTACACCTATCCTTTTAGCAACTAAATAAGATTGTGTAAAAAACTGTGCGAACTATGCCGTGAATTACTCCTGAACCACTCCATAAGATCACTGCCAAATCCGCCGGTAGGAACCAAAAGGTGAACCTGAGGGTGATAGGTCAGCGCCTGACCCCATGTGTGGGGATAGCACTTCACGATCACTGATTTTAATTAACATTTACATTTTCCACCTGCCTGTACCGGAGGACACTTTTCACTTCCGTATGAGCAAAAGACACAGCAATCTCCAACTTTAGGTCTAAGCAGTTCACCACAGTTTGTACAATTATAAAAATATTGGCAGCTATCAGCAGGCATCATCTCTTCTTTCTGAAAGCCGCATACAGGGCAGGTTATAGTTGACAGAAGCAGGATTTCTTTAGTCATATTGTTCAAATTTAAACTCCTTACAAAGAGTTTGTTTAACCGCACAGGAGTCTATAATGTTCATTAACAATTGTCGATCTGTGCCTTTTAAGTCCTCATCTAAAGTAATTTTGTACCTGAAAGTAGCTAAAATATCAGTTCTTTCCAGTTCTACCTGAGTAGATATACTTTTAAGTTTGATATGATTTTCTTTGGCGATCATTCGGATGGTTATACTGATACATGAGGCGAGGGCTGCCTCTAAAAATTCATGTGGTCTGAACCCATTTCCAAGCCCTCCCTTAAATGGTGGAGCATCCGAATCAATAATGAGTTTACCGTTTGTCAGCAAACAGTGGAAATCATAATCAGTGCTGTCTGTCTTTATCATAATTATACAATATTCATATCGATGGATTCTAATTCGTAAATATTATTACTTATATGGCTGAAACCTCCGGTCACTAAATCCCAAAACTTGTGCCGAGTTCCTTTGCCTTAATAACAAGCGGATTTTCAGGATCGACAAGCCGTGTTTTACCAGCAACTTCGGTTAGTGGAACTGAGGCTATTTCACAATTCCGTTGGGCTACCATTTTACCGAAATCCTTTTCAGCTATCATATTGGCAGCAGTAGCGCCAAATCTTGAAGCAAGTATCCTGTCCATCGGGGAAGGTGATCCCCCACGCTGTAAATATCCTAGGACTGTCTCCCTTGATTCAAGTCCGGTTTGCTCATAAATCATATTTGCTATATATGGACCCGGAGACTTGTCTTTAACCGGGACTTTGACTCCCTCCGCAACTACCACAATGGAGTAAGGTTTATTTTCATTTGCACGTTTAACGAGGTAATCACAAACTTTTTTTGCGGTGAAAGGTATCTCGGGGATAAGGATAACATCACCTCCTCCTGCAACGCCTGAATAGAGTGCAAGCCAGCCGGCATTATGGCCCATAAGCTCGATAACCATGATACGCTTGTGGGAGTTAGCGGTCGAGTGAAGGCGGTCAATCGCCTCAGTGGCAATATTGACTGCAGAGTCAAATCCGAAGGTCACGTCTGTCCCCCAGACATCATTATCAATAGTCTTGGGTATCCCGATTATGTTCAGCCCTTCATTTGCAAGCAGGTAAGCGGTCTTCAGGGTTCCGTTACCCCCGATACAGACAAGGCAATCAAGGCCCATCTGCTCATAATGCTCTTTTATCAGGTCTGGCTTCTTCATCTCGTTTTTGCCTTTGCTACTGTCTTTGAATGGTTTTTCACGTGAAGTCCCGAGTATTGTGCCTCCAAGTGTCAGAATACCTGACAAGTCCCTTTCATTAAGTTCTATATATTCTTTATTTATCATCCCGGTGAATCCATCACTAATTCCAACCACTTCCATATTATATTTGATAATGGCTGTTTTTCCAACGCCTCTTATCGCGGCGTTAATACCCGGGCAATCCCCTCCAGCCGTAAGGATTCCTATTCTTTGCCGTTTTTTATTCTTACTCATAATCTTTACTTTATTAACAAATATAGGTTATTTCTCGCTGCAGATGAGTGCAAAAGGAGAAAAGAGCCTGATACAAAATCGTGTTAAACCTCCCGTTTCCTCCTTGATTTGGGATATATACTGAAAATGCTTTAAATTACTTTTCCGGATTTCAAAGTACAAATTATTAAGCTGGAATGACTTTTCAGGCCGTCCAGCTTAATAATATTAAGCAACAAAGTAGGAAATATGTTCTATAACATAAATGTTAATTCCCTTGATCGTACTTCAATAGAATTTTTTAACTTAACACATTCAAAATGACCGTTCAGAATACTACTAATTTTCAAACCGATGTCATCTGACAGGATCTATTCAATCGATATAATGCGGGGTCTGACCCTGCTGTTGATGCTATTTGTTAATGACCTGAACATGGATATTGCTCCCAGGTGGCTCGGTCACATGGAAGCAGATTTTGACGGCATGGGACTTGCCGACTGGGTATTTCCGGGATTTTTGTTCATAGTGGGGATGGCGATCCCATTTGCATTTTCAAAGAGGATTTCAAAAGGGGAACAGAATGTCAGTATCAGCCGTCATATTTTTACGAGGTCTATAAGTCTGATTATAATCGGAGTCCTTATGCTTAATACCGGCAGGGTCAATCCTGAGCTTACAGGCATGAGCAGGGATTTATGGGCGCTGTTAATGTATATTGCAGTATTTCTTTTCTGGAACGATTACCGCGACAGGGAAAACAGGATCTACGCAATAGCAGGTTTCAAACTTGCAGCCCTGGCAATATTTGTAATGCTTGTTTTTAAGTTCAGATCAGGTCAGCCTGAAAACAACGGCTCGCTGATTACTTCATGGTGGGGTATACTGGGTCTTATCGGCTGGGGATACCTTGTATCGGCATTTGCCTGGCTGCTTTGCCGTGATTCGATATTCAAGACCGCAGTTATTACAGTATTCTTTCTTGCAATGAACATACTATCGGGTTTGAACTACCTGGAATTCCTCAATCCTTTAAAACCCCTGCTGGGTGTTATCATCGAAGGAAATGTGCCGCTGATAGTACTTACAGGTTTGCTCGGAGGACTTATAATACAGAAATATTCCAAAACTGAATTTAAAAATACTATCCTGATCTTTAGCATATTGGGTATATTTTGCCTTGTGTCCGGTTTCTTCCTGAGGAACTGGTTTATAATATCAAAGATCAAGGCGACTCCAAGCTGGGGATTGATTTGCTGCGGCGTCAGTTTCCTGGTCTTTATTGTAATTTACTGGATAACGGATATCAGGGGCCAAAAAACCTGGGCCGGATTTCTTAAGCCCGCAGGAGAAAATTCACTTACAACATATCTTGCACCGGATATCCTGTATCATCTGATCTGGATGTCGGGTATTCCTGTGCTCTTTTACAAGCAGTCGACAGAACCTTTGATCGTAGTCGCCGGATCGCTGTTATGGGCTCTTTTAATGGTGGGGCTGACAGCGCTGCTGGCACGTGTCAATATCAGGCTCAGGATATAAATCTTCGAAGATCCGCGTGAAAAGCGGGTAAGGATTATTGCTTTATTTTGCGCTCATCGAGAAAGGGAATGAATCCTCAGAAATTCCCCTGTTTTTGTAAGGTTCGCCTTGCATTTTGAACATAAGCTTCCCTCCGTCCTGAAGTTCGGAATGGGTTATATAATTCGTACTAACACTCTTCCCGTTCAGGGAAATGGAGCCGACGTAAATGTTATCCTTGCTGTTTCCGGGCGCTTTAATGCTAAGTTTCTTCCCGTTTTCGAATTCCAGAGTGGCTTCCCCGAATAATGGTGAACCGAATACATATTCATCGGTGCCGGGCGTGACAGGATAAAATCCAAGAGCTGAAAAGACATACCATGCCGACGTCTGACCGTTGTCTTCATCTCCGCAATAACCATCCGGCTGCCAGGTGTAAAGCTTGTCCATCACCTCACGCACATGGTATTGGGTTTTCCAGGGCTGGCCGGCATAGTTATACAGGTAAATCATATGCTGAACAGGCTGATTACCATGGGCATAGTTTCCCATATTCATCACCTGCATTTCACGGATCTCATGAATTACCTGACCGTAATATGAATAGTCAAAAACAGGTGGAACCTCAAATACAGAATCAAGCTTTGAGATAAAATAATCCTTACCTCCCATCAGATCTATCAGTCCATTAACATCCTGAAAGACGCTCCAGGTATAGTGCCAGCTGTTTCCCTCGGTAAATGCATCACCCCACTTATAAGGACTGAAAGGTGACTGGAAAGAACCGTCAAGGTTTCTTCCGCGCATAAGCTTTCTGCCCGGGTCAAACACATTTTTATAATTCATTGCTCTCTTCCTGAACAGCTCAATCTCCTCCTCAGGACGTCCAAGAGATTCTGCAAGACCGGCAATACAAAAATCAGCATAGGCATATTCAAGGGTTCTGGCGGCATTTTCATTTATCCCGACATTATAAGGGACATATCCCATTTTATTATAATATCCGGCTCCGAGCCTGCCAACCGAGGATACCGGTCCGACGCTGTCGGTGTTTTTCAGAATTGCTTTATAGAGCGTTTCAATATCATATCCTCTGATCCCTTTCAGATATGAATCGGCGATAAGAGATGCCGAATTGGAGCCGATCATGCAATCGCGATGACCCGGGCTGGCCCACTCGGGAAGCCAGCCGCTCTCCTTGTAAGTATTGGCAAGTCCCTCCATTATCTGGCTGTTCAGGTCGGGATACATCAAAGTGAGGAAAGGGAAAAGTGACCGGAATGTGTCCCAGAATCCATTATCCGTAAACATGTAGCCCGGAAGTACTTCCCCGTTATAAGGGCTGTAATGCACTATTTCATTCTTATCATTGATCTCGAAAAACTTTCTGGGGAACAACAGGGTACGGTAAAGACATGAATAAAAAGTCCTCATCTGATCAGCACTGCCTCCTTCTACCCTTATCCGTTTCATTTCCTTATTCCACACTGCTTTACCCTCACCACAGACAGTCTCAAAATCCTTTCCGTCAGTTTCTTTCGACAGATTCAATAAAGCCTGTTCAGGACTTATAAAAGACGAAGAGACGCGGACATTAACTTTTTCACCTCTTTTGGTCTTAAAACCAACTACGGCACCGACATGATCCCCTTCTTCTTCAGGATCATTAAGATTCAGGGTTTCTCCGTTCCAGGTATGGGTAAATGTGAAATCCTTATCGAAGATGGCTACGAAATAGTTATGAAAATTGGATGGGACACCACCGTGATTGTTACGGCAATATCCGATAACCTTACGTTGTTCAGGTATTATTTTCACCATCGACCCTTTGTCAAAGGCATCGATAAGGACGTATGAAGAATCATTTTCCGGGAAAGTAAACCTGAATATTGCAGCTCTCTCAGTGGGGGTTACCTCAGCAGTTACATCATAATCAGCAAGGTAAACTTTGTAATAATAGGGCTTTGCTACCTCTGCCTTATGGGAGAACCATGATGACCTGCTCTCGCCTGTAAATTTCAGATCACCTGTTACAGCCATGAGTGAAAAGGCAGCGTAATCGTTTATCCAGGGACTTGGCTGGTGAGTCTGTTTTATTCCCTGTATCTTGTAATCATCGTATGTATAGGCCCATCCGTTGTTCATATTGCGCGTCTGGGGAGTCCAGAAATTCATTCCCCACGGCAGGGCGATAGCAGGATATGTATTTCCTGTCGATAATCTGAATTCCGAATCAGTGCCCATCAGCGGATTTACAAGTTCGACAGGGTCAAATACCTGATCATTTATTTTCGGAGAGCATGCAGCAGCAAAAATTGATATAAAGAGAACCCAATTTTGTACACAATTAAATTTCATAGCATTAACAATTCAAAATTTGAAATCACCATATTTTAAGATCATTGATCTTATCAAACACCATTTTCGGGGTAAGCCACTCCATGCAAGCATGATCTCCCCTCCAGCATTCACCTTTACCGTAAACTGTACATGGCCTGCAAGTCAGTTCATCGACAGAAATGCTTATAAAATTTTCGTCGGGCTGCATCCAGGCACCGAAACCTGTGAGCGGATCAGTTGCCCCCCAGATTGAGATCACTTTTGTTCCTGCAAGTGCAGCCATGTGCATATTTGAGGAGTCCATTGCTATCATGAAACTGAGCCTGGTCATAAGCGCCAGCTCTTCCTCAAGCTTCAGTTTACCGGCAATAACTAACGATCCCGGAACCTTTTTCTGAAACGAAACCAGCTGATCATATTCGTCCGCTCCTCCAAACAACAGGAATCTGACAGCTGATTTTTTAGAGATCATCTTTAAAAGAGCGACCATATTATTTTCGGGCCATAATTTAAGCTCATGTTTTGCATATGGAGCAACACCGATATCGAGACCTGAACCGGTTCCTGAAATTTCAACTGCACTTTTTACTGCTTCAGCCGAAGGAACTATCCATGGTCCTGCTGACGGTGAGGTGCTGAAGCCGGCTTTTGCAAACACATCCTGGTAACGTTCAACGGAATGCTTTAGCTGTTCCTTCTTTATACCTTTTATTAAAAGCCTCTTTTCCCTCCTTCCCTTATCGATTACTCTGACAGGGACTCCTGAGATCCGGAAAAGAAATCTCAGGAACTGGGTTCTCAGGACATCGTGCAGATCAATTATATAATCAAACTTACCTGATTTATTGACATCAAAGAAAAGCCTGATAAGTCCTGCAATGCCTTTATGTCGCTTTCTGAAATCAGGAAAGAAAAGTTTAAGTCCGGGTATTGACCTGAAAAATGGAGCGAACTCCTGCCTGGTCATAAAAGTGAGCTCAACTCCGGGGTATTGTTCTCTCATTCCTTTCAGTACCGGAGTTGTCAGAGCAACATCACCCATAGCGGAAGTTCGTATAACAAGAAGGCGCATTTCAGTATTTCCCGTATGATTTTTCCTCAATGAGACCCGATGAGGTCTTAAGGTTTATCTCTCTTTTAATTTCTGATCGCCTGTCATTCTTAATATAAACTGACCGGGCAACAGAAACAAATTCATCACCGAACTCTTTCTTTCTTTCAAGACTCCTTATATGATCCTCAATATCCCATAAATCGCAGTTGATATCATAAAGAGCCTTGTATAGCGGGTCGTCCTCTCCGAATATTGAAGACGAAGCCGCTTTAAGAAAGTCATATTCTTTCCGGAGATTCCTGATCTTTGATTTATCCTTTATCCTCTCCAGTTTTATCTGAATGATTGTAAGTTTATCAATAATCTCCCCGTTCGATACTTCTATCTTCATCTTTGACATTTAAACCACTCAAATTTAGCATCTTTTTCAGATGGAACAAAACAGGTAGTCGCCGTTATGCCGTTAGGCCTTAATCACCCTCATCAATGGCACGGTCATTGCGAGGAGGAACGACGAAGCAATCCTGAAGTCGCAGGCATAAGGCTAATAAAAAAGACGGCCGTTGAGCCGTTACGCCGTTACGCCGTTGCGCCTTTATTAATACGGATCCACATCAATCGCAATCCTGAGTGAGGAGGCTCCCTTTTCTTTTTCAAGACGTTCTATCGCCTCGCTTATTAGTTGTTTTGACCTGGCAACCGGCTTCTCTTTCTCAAGCTTTATCAATATAGTTTTTATATACCAGAGCTGCACCTGCGATATCAGCGGAAACTCCGGACCAAGAACCCTTTTGCCGAATACCGATTTAAGGTCTCTTCCGAGTATATCGGAAAATTTGTTCAGCTGTGATCTGTCTTTGTGTTTAATGCTCAGTTTGATCATCCTGCAAAAAGGTGGATAATTGAATATCCTTCGTTCGTCCGCCTGTATCCTGAACATATTCTTGTAATCATGATGCAGGACGAGCCGTATGATCTTATGACCGGGATCCGAAGTCTGGATCACAACCTTTCCCGTCTTTTTCCTTCTCCCTGCCCTGCCGCTTACCTGTTCCATCAGGTGGAAACTCCTTTCGTGCGCCCTGAAATCGGGAAAATTAAGAAGGTTGTCAGCGTTCAATACCCCAACGACTGTAAGATTCTCAAAATCAAGACCTTTTGAGATCATCTGGGTACCTATCATTATGTCGATCTGTCTTTCCTCGAAAGCGCTTATAAGTTTATTAAAGGAATTCTTACCTCTGGTTGTATCATGGTCCATCCTTGCTACTCTTGCGGAAGGAAATACTATTTTTATCTCATCTTCAATCTTTTCAGTTCCGAAGCCCCTTGTTATCAGTCCGGGCGAATGGCAGTTACCGCATCCTGATGGCATTGGAGCCGAGTAGCCGCAATAATGACACACCATTCTGCCGATACCTTTATGGTATGTGAGGTTAACGTCGCATTGTATGCATTTTGGAATCCAGCCGCACTCAGGACATTCGATATAAGGAGAAAAACCTCTTCTGTTCTGAAAAAGAATCACCTGCTCATCGTTTCTGAGAGCCTCATCCATCGACTCAAGCAGCTGCGGAGTGAAATGCGACACCATTAATTTCTTCCTGTAAGCTTCGCGGGAATCAGCAAGAATTATCTCGGGCAATTTTACGCAACCGTACCTCTCTTTCAGTTCAACGAGGCCGTATTTGCCATTTAATGCATTATTATAGCTTTCAATTGAAGGGGAAGCTGATCCGAGTATCGTTTTAGCGCCGTGAAATCCCGCAAGGATGATTGCCGAATCGCGGGCATTATATCTTGGTGCAGGGTCATTCTGTTTATAAGAGCTGTCCTGCTCCTCGTCGACAATAATAAGACCCAGATTATTGAACGGCAGAAAGAGGGCTGAGCGAACGCCTATAATAAGCCTGAATCCTTTTTCGGTATCGCTTTTAGAAACACGGGTCCATATCTCTGCTTTTTCAGGTTCGCTGAACCGCGAGTGGTAGACACCCGTAACAGAGCCAAAGTGTTTTTGGAGTCTTATAATTATTTGAGCTGTCAGTCCGATTTCGGGCAACAGATAAAGAACCTGCTTTCCCTTTTTCAGCTGCTCTTCGATGAGGTGAATATATATTTCTGTCTTGCCGCTTGAGGTAACACCATAAAGCAAAACAATGTCTTTTTCGATTAGATGCTCATAAACGCTCTTAATGGCCACATCCTGAGCTGCACTCAGCACTTTAAGAGGTTCCCGCTGAGCGTGAGTCTCATCCAGCCGCCCGACTTTGAGTACAATTGAGTTTAAAATACCTTTTTTAACAAGACTTTCGATTGCACTCTGCGTGCTTCTGCTCTCTTTCAGAAGAAATGATTTTCTTACGGGTTTAATTTCCAGACCGCCGGCATACCCGCTTATGCTGAGCCAGGTAGTCAGAACTTCCAATTGTTTTGGGGCTTTCGCAAGTTTATCAAGGATCTCATTCAATTCCTCATCAGAAAAAGCAGATGCAATTTCAATAAATGATTCCTCCCTTGGCTTATATTTTTCAACCACAGGGACCGAGGTCTCTCCTTCAAGGCAGAGAACCGAAGGCAGCGCAGCTTTTTCAACTTCGCCGGTTGTGCACATGTAATAATCCGAGATCCATTTCCAGAATTTAAGCATTATTTCATTAGCAACCGGTAAGGGATCAAGTACCTGAACTACAGATCTTATATTTCCGGCGTCGGGGAAATTGTCATGGATTTTATTCACGATACCCGAATAGAGTTTTTTATTTCCCAGCTGGACGAGTACCCTGGAGCCCGGGATTACAGTTCCGTTTAATTCTTCAGGTATCCGGTAGGTAAATTCTCCTTTTACGGCAAGAGGTAAAATAATATCAGCAAAATGATTCTTCATCATCAGTTTCAGAAAGCCGTAAATATAAAACTAATTCGATTTGATAAAACTTGACATCACTGTCAGAAGGTGATCTTTCCGGATAGGTTTGATAAGGCAGGCGTCGCATCCGGCTTCAAGGATGATATCCTTGTCATCCTCAAAAATAAATGCAGTCTGTGCAATTATTGGGATGTCCCTCCTGATTTTTCTTATTTCCCTGGTTGCCTCGATCCCATTCATCTCAGGCATCTGCATATCGAGAAGGACAACGTCAATATCGGGTACGTCCTTAACGATCTCTATTGCTTCAATGCCGGAGCGTGCGGTCAGTATTTTAATTCCTGTATCAAGTAGCACCCTGTTAAGATAGAGCAGAACATCTTTGTTATCGTCGACAAGAAGGCATTTTCTTTTAGACCAGTTAAGAGCCAGGTTAGTCTGATCAGTTGCTGCAAGTTTTGTTTTAATCCTGGTGCTTCCTCCTGCAGGCCTGTATGGTATTGAGAAGCTGAATTCGGAGCCAACTCCCTTTTCAGACTGAACGAAAATTTTGCCTCCCATTCTCTCAACTACCTCTTTCGCAAGAGTGAGTCCCACTCCAAGTCCTTCGAAAGGGCGGTGATGACCATCGATTTCCTGCCTGAATTCCTCAAAAATATGGTCAAGGTTTTCCTTGTTGATCCCGATCCCGGTATCCCTAATCCTGAAAACCAGGTTCTCATTTTCCTTGGCATATGTCAACCTGACCGAGCCTTCAAGAGTAAATTTAACGGCATTGTCCATCAGGTGGTTTAGCACACGTTTTAGCCAGACTCTGTCGGTAAATATCAGATCACCATTATTTTCGAGAAGGTTCATCACGTTGATAATGATTGACTTCTCATTTCGCTTTACAACCTTCCTGGCGTCATCAACGATCTCATCTACAATGTTGTTGACGGAAGCCTCTTCATAAGTTATTTCAATTTGTGAGCTCTCGAGCCTCGAGAGGTCGATTATGTCCCCGATTATCTGGAGCAGCTTTTCACTGTTATGATTAATATGCTCAATGTATTCTTCTTTTACTTCGTTTGTTATATCATTGGCGAGAAGGAGATTGGCAAACCCGACAACACTGTTCAGGGGAGTCCGTATCTCGTGCGAAATATTTGCCAGAAAGCTTGATTTAAGGCGGTTACTTGCTTCAGCCTCAATATTTGCCTTGACCAGGTCCTCATGCGCTTTTTTCAGTGTTGTAATATCCCTTGAAATAGTGAGCGAACCTATCATCTCACCCAGTTCATTTTTTACAACGACCGATCTGGTTGACAGGTTTATATAATTTCCATCTTTATGCTTAAGGCGAAGTTCGGCTTCGAAGAATCCTTTTGAATTAAGCGCTTCTGTTCTGTTTATGGTATAATTCCTGTCTTCAGGGTGGATCAGTTCATTTGAACTAAGTGTATTATATTGCTCCTTTTCAAGGCCAATCATTGAATAAAATGCTTTATTGGCATATTTCAGATTCCACTCCCTGTCATAGAAGGATATGCCATCGTCGGCCGATTGAACAAGCATCCTGTAAAACATTTCAGAGTTCGAATATTCACGGGTTATTGTTTCTTTCTGAAAAGTGAGCTCCCTGTTAGTTTTCTGGAGGTCGTCGTTGATATCCTCGATCTGCCTGTTCCTCTTTATGAGCTCCCGGTTTGAATGCCTGAGTTTGGTTGAAAAAATAATAATAACAATGCTGATGATGATCAATGCCACCAACACTGTCATAGTGAAGTTTAACAACGATTCTGACATGTTAATATTCTGTGATTCAAAGGTCTGATTAACTTTCAACCATTCAATACGGAACAAATATAAAAATTCGTCCGATTTAATGACCCCTAAACCTCAATTATTTATTGCACAAAAAATGCTAAATTGCGAACAAATAAGTTGAAATCATGAAAAGTGAGGATGGAAATTTCAGCGGAGGAAGGAAATATAAAAATGATGAAATAACAGTATACTGGAAACCGGGTGCCTGTGTGCATGCATCATACTGTTACAGGGAGCTTATTGAGGTCTTTGATCCGGGGAGAAGACCATGGGTAGATATGTCAGGTTCAACTACCGAAAGGATTATTGAAGTTGTAAATATGTGTCCGACAGAAGCCCTTACCTGGAAATGGAATGACGATGCGCAAAATAAGAATATAGATGTCAACCAGACAAATCATATAATATTCAGAAGGCCTGAACTGCTCGAGCCGCAAGAGACGACCGAAGAAGTAAGATCAGTGACTGTCAAGGTTTTGACGGATGGTCCGATCGTGCTGAAAGGTGATTTTACCTTTATTTACAATGGCACTACAAAAAAAGTGAGGGAAGGTTTAATCTCTATTTGCAGGTGCGGAGCAAGCGAACATATGCCTTTTTGCGACGGGATACACAGGAAGATAGGCTACGACGACAAATGAGTGACATGGAACCAGAAAAAAAAGAAAATCCAGATATAAAAGTTGAAATTATTGACGGTGGACCTCTTAAGATAACGGGACCCATAATTTTAAAGGACCTTAAAAGAGACGTCACAGTGAATCTCCAGGAGGTATGTTTATGCCTTTGCGGCAGGACAACAAACACTCCTTATTGTGATGAGACGCATTGCAACAACCCACCTGAAACAAAAGAATAAAAAATACATCGCAGGGTTATCCGTTACCTGCCGATGCCAGAACCTGGCTTACCTTTTCCGCTGCTTCACCGAAGGAAGTAGCTGAAATAACGGCTAATCCTGAATTATCGATTATATCCCTTGCTTCTGCGGCATTTGTTCCCTGCAGTCTTACGATTACAGGCACATTTATTTCCCCTATCGATTTGTAAGCTTCAACAACTCCGTTCGCCACTCTGTCGCATCTGACAATCCCTCCGAAGATGTTTATAAGGATAGCTTTAACCCCCGGATCCTTAAGGATAATCCTGAAGCCAGCTTCAACGGTGCTTACACTTGCATTTCCTCCCACATCAAGGAAATTAGCTGGTGATCCGCCTGAGAGTTTTATGATATCCATCGTTGCCATTGCCAATCCTGCACCATTTACCATGCATCCAACATTACCGTCCAGCTTAACGTAGTTCAGGTTGTATTTCCCTGCCTCTACTTCAACCGGGTCCTCCTCGCTCTTATCCCTCATTGCTGCCAGATCAGGATGCCTGAAGAGAGAGTTGTCATCAAGGATCACTTTACAGTCTACCGCAAGGATCCTTTCATCGCTGGTCTTTAATACAGGATTTATCTCAAGGAGCTGGGCATCACATCCAATAAAGGTATTATAAACCCCTGAAAGGAATTTCTGCATGTTCTTCAAAGGTTTATCCTTCAATCCCAGGTTGAAGCCAATATTACGGGCCTGAAAAGATTGAAATCCGGTAACAGGTGAAATTTCTTCAGCGTAAATAAGTTCAGGTGTTTTGTCGGCAACCTGTTCGATATCCATTCCACCACGCGGGGAATACATAAATATATATCTCCCTTTTTTCCTGTTTAGTAGAATACTTACGTAATACTCTTCTATTTCTTTTTCACCTTTATAATATACATCACGGGCAATAAGAACCTTATTTACTTTTCTTCCTGCCGGGCCTGTCTGATGAGTTACAAGATTCATCCCAAGCATGTTGCCGGCAATTGTCCCGACTTCTTCGACTGATTTTGCAAGCTTTACACCTCCGCCTTTACCTCTGCCACCCGCATGAATCTGTGCCTTTACTACAAAATATCCGGAGCCCCATTTCTCCTGCATCTCCTTTGCCACAGATATTGCCTCCTCGACCGATTCTGCAACAACCCCTTCCTGAATGTCTACATTATAGGCGCTTAGAAGGGATTTACCCTGGTACTCATGTATATTCATACTGATTTTATTAATAAAATTTCGTCAATAAACCAGTTCATTTCTCTGCTGGAAAATTAGAAAAATAAACGGAGATTTTCCCTATTTTAGCACAAAAAAGGATGCGCAAGCTTCTTAACAGGGAATTGGGCAGAAAGAGCATTGAGCAATTCAGAGAGTCGGAAAAATCGCCCTTTGCAATTGTACTGGACAATGTGAGAAGCCATAATAATGTCGGATCTGTTTTCCGTACTGCTGATGCCTTCCTTACATCGGGAATATATTTATGCGGAATAACTGCCAGACCTCCTCACCGCGATATACAAAAGACTGCCCTCGGGGCTACCGAATCGGTAGAATGGAAGTATTTTGAAAAAACAGCGGATGCGGTACGGGAACTTAAGGAAGTGGGTTATAAGATCATAGGTGTTGAGCAGGCTGAAGAGTCGGTTAGCTTACAGAACTTCGTTGTTGATAAAGGTCAAAAGTATGCATTTGTTTTTGGGCACGAAGTCAATGGTGTTTCGCAAGAGATTATTGATCAATGTGATATGTGTATTGAGATTCCCCAGTTCGGGACAAAACACTCGTTCAACATTGCTGTAAGTGCAGGTATCGTATTGTGGGAGGTAAACAGACAAAAAAAGTAGAGACGCACAAATTGCGCGTCTCTCCCCAATAACATAAATATTATTACTTACTGAACCAGAGCCATAAAGGCACTGTCAGCGAAGAATTTTGCAAATTCCAGATCAGTTTTTGCATAAGCCTTCCAGTCTGCCTTGAAATCAATAGCTTCTTTCAGACCGGCAAGCATGTAGTTTTTGTCGTCGAGACGGGCACCAACGATTGCTTTCAGATATGAAGGTTTGCCACATTTGCAAAGTTCTTTCATACCATCGAGAGTAGCTTTTGCCTGGTTAACATCACCTTTGAGAACCTGGGCAAGAGCCAGGTTAAAGCATGGTTCGGTACCAAAGTAATTTACTGCTTTGTCGTATTCGCCTTTCGTTATTGCAATAACACCAAGTCCCCATTTTGATTCAGGTGTAGCAGCTGTCATGGAATTAAATAACTCTTCCGCTTTGACCATGTCACCTTTAACGAGGTAAACAAAACCGGTATTGTTCTTAACGACGTCGTTGTTCTCAATGGCCTTTGCTTTTTCGAAAGCTACCATTGCTTCATCAGGCTTATCCAGGCCTAACAGGGTAGCGCCGACATTATTGTGAGTACGGATGTCTTTCGGAAAATTCTCGGCAGCAGTCTGGTAGAATGCAAGTTTTTCATTAGCATCCTTGGTTAAGGAAGCTGCATAAAGCATTTCTTCAACACTCATTACTTTAGGATCGGATTTCATCTGTGAAAGGATCTGATCATCGCTGCGTCCGATCTTGTCAACATCGACTACCAGTTTTGATCTTCTCAGCTTGGGAAGGATGTCGGTTTTAAGTTCTTCATATGCCGTAGACATGTTTTTGATCTCTTTTTCGCGTACATCGGGATCTGAGTACATTGAGAGAACACGAAGGATAAGGTCTTTGTCCTGAATAGTTGAATTCTGAACAGCGGTCTTAAATCCTTCCCAGTCTTCAGCTGTAGTTATCTCATCAAAAAAATCAGGTGTCTTTGCCGCTTCAATTTTGCTGAATTGCTTCTTAATTAATTTGTCAGCTGATGCACCTCTTTTTACTGAAAGCTTTTCATTAAAATCGAATTTCCCATCTGGTGAAGCATATGAACTTACAACAGCTTTCTTTAACTGACGGTTTGAATCGGTAGCAACTTCGTTTATATATGTCTCAAATGTCTTTATATCTTCTGCCTTGAGTTCACTGGGTCTGATATTTGACTGATTAATTACATAATTAATGTCAGCAGTTTGTGATTCGGGGGTAATTCTGACATAATTATCTTTCATTAAAATTGTCCTTCCGTGTTTCTCAACAAGAGTAGAAGTAGCGATAACACCGTCGGCAAGCTTTACAGGTTCAAAATCAAGGCTTTTTTTACCAAGAGTGGCATTTGTCCTTAGAACCAGTTCCGACATTTTCATAGCTTCTTTATAAGGAATTACACTGGTGTATGTGAAATCGCCTCCGCTATATGTTATAACTTTATTATTTGCGGCAACTTTTTCTCCCTGAAGAACCTGTACCTTGTCAAAAGCTGTTTCACCACCTGCATAAGTTAAGACCGGGGTTACAGTCAGAGTAGCCTTCTTGTTAAAATACTTCTCCGGGAATGTACCTTTGATAGTAATATTTACCATGCCGCCATGTGCTTCAAGTACTTTTGGTGTCACTTCATACTTAATGTCGGTGGCTTCTTTTTTCATTTTATTCAGACCGCTGCAACTTGCGAGAAACGCAGCTGCAAGGGTAAGGATAAAATAGCTTCTGATTTTTTTCATAATTTAACTGGTTATTTGTTTAAGTTGTTTGTTTGGTAATTTATATTGAGCTTTATACTTAAGGTACAATATAAGTGCAAATTTAAAATAAAATTAAACATAATAAAATGACTATCTGGTATGATTACCCAAATTTTTATAATTAAAAGTTAAACAGCCTATTAATGATCGTCAGACAAAGGTCAACATTCTTAATATATTAAATGTTACATAATTTTGGAAATAAGTTACACCATTCACATTTAATATCTCTTTAAACGAGAAATATTCATAAATTATTTAATTCCACGTGCATTATTTATAAACACTCCTGGAAATTATGTTTATAAACATTATTGATCGGATAATAGTGAATTGAGAATGAGATTCTTCGCTCCACTTCGTTCCGCTCAGAATGACAGCTATTTACGTTTTTGATTTATAAAATCACTTTATTCAACCCAACAGGGTAATCTTCAGAAAAAATGATTTCGGTTATTTGAGAATAATGGTTTTTGCTGGCAACAAAATCTATCTCATTTATATCAATAACAAGATACTTGTTCCGGGGATTCTGTTTAAAGAAAGCGAAATAACTATCCTGAATTTTCTGAAGGTACTCTATTGTTATTGATTTTTCATAGTCGCGGCCCCGCTTTTCAATATTCTTTAACAACCTTTCAGGGCTAAGGTGCAGATATACATAAATATCCGGTTTAGGCAGAGAACTGTATATTATATAAAATATCTGCCTGTAAAGGTTAAACTCATCACCGTTCAGTGTTGATGTTGCGAAAACAAGGGATTTCGTAAAGTAATAATCTGCAACAGTAAATGTCCTGAACAGATTTCCGGAACCAATTTCTTCATAAAGCTGCTTATAACGGCTTGCCAGAAATGACATTTCAAGGGCAAAAGAATATTTTTCAGGATCCTGATAGAATTTGGGAAGGAAAGGATTATCAGCAAATCGCTCAAGAATCAGAGATGCGTTGAATTGTTCGGCTATCCGTGTGGCAAGGGTCGTTTTGCCGGCACCGATGTTGCCTTCAATTACTACATAGTTATATTTCCTGTGCATCAGATCGGTATATTAAACCAAATATAAATAAACAGGCAGTAATTAACAATTAAACTTATATGGGTGTTGGGGAAGCGGGATATAAAAACCGAAGGGGCTGTATGGAAAGTTCCCTTTCATACAGCCCCTTCAGGATTAGTCTCTATCTTCTATGGTCATCGCGTCTGTGGTCATCACGCCTATGTTCTTCACGTCGATGATCTTCACGTCGATGATCTTCCTGTTTCTGGTCTTCCTGTCGTCCCTGTTGTTCACCTTCCTCTTTGGGAGGCCGTGGAAGAAGTACCTTTCTTGACAGCTTCAGTTTGCCTGTCTTTGGGTCTATATCTATAAGTTTGACTTCAACAATATCGCCTTCTTTCAATACTTCTTCAACAGTCCTGATCTTTTTCCAGTCTATCTCTGAAATATGGAGTAATCCATCCTTGTTAGGCAGGATCTCGATGAAGGCTCCGAACTGCACAATAGTCTTTACTTTCCCTTTGTAAATCTGGCCTACTTCAGGAACTTCGACAATCTTTTTCACCCAGTCGAGCGCGGCAGTTATTGCTTCTTTGTTTTCGCCAAAGATATTTACATCGCCATGGCCGTCAATTTCCTCAACGACAATCGTTGTACCGGTCTCACGCTGTATTTCCTGGATGACTTTTCCGCCGGGACCGATCAGGGCACCTATCATATCTTTAGGTATGGTAAGCATCTCAATCCTCGGGGCATGAGGTTTAAGCTCCGGACGAGGTTCAGCAATAGTATCCTGAATAATATCAAGGATATGCATCCTGCCAATTTTTGCCTGTTCAAGGGCTTTTGTCAGCACTTCAAATGACAATCCTTCGACCTTTATATCCATCTGAGTTGCAGTTATTCCGTCGCGTGTCCCCGCTACCTTAAAGTCCATATCTCCAAGATGGTCTTCATCACCAAGAATGTCGGATAAGATTGCATACTTGTCTGATTTATCATCCGTTATCAATCCCATTGCAATTCCTGAAACCGGTTTCCGTAACTTGATACCGGCATCCATAAGAGCAAGCGTACCTGCACACACAGTTGCCATAGAAGATGAACCATTTGATTCCAGGATATCGGAAACGACCCTGATGGCATATGGATTTTCTTCGTCAGGCGGCATCATGTTTTTAAGCGCTCTATGAGCAAGGTTTCCATGTCCGATTTCCCTTCTGCTTATGCCTCTTGCTGCCTTTGCCTCGCCAGTTGAAAAGGGAGGAAAATTATAATGCAGGGTAAATTTTTCTGTTCCCTTGTTGAGAACATCATCAATTATCTTTTCGTCGAGCTTAGTACCCAGTGTAACTGTTGTAAGCGACTGCGTTTCGCCTCTTGTAAACAGAGCTGAGCCATGAGTTGCCGGCAAAGGATCTATCTCGCAGGTAATCTGCCTGATCTGGTCAGGTTTCCTGCCGTCGAGACGTACATTTTCATCAAGGACGAGCCGTCTTGCAGCTTCCTTATGCACTTCACTATAGTATTTTTTGACAAGAGTTTCATCAACCTCGTTCTCTTCAGTAAACTGGGTAAGAAATTCTTCAACTACGGCTTCGAAAGCTTCTTCCCTTTTATGCTTGTCTGAAATAAGTGATCTGGCTGTCTGGTAACATTTATCATAAGTCTCGTTCCACACTTTTTTCCTGAGCTCATCATCCTTGTCCTCGTGGCTGTATTCACGTTTTACCGTGGCACCGACTTCAACTGCAAATTCAATCTGAGCTTTGCACTGGATTTTAATTGCTTCGTGTGCAACCCTTATAGCTTCCAGCATAACAGCTTCTGAAACTTCCTTCATTTCGCCTTCGACCATCAGGATATTTTCCAAAGTGGCTCCAACCATCAGGTCAATATCAGCATCTTTAAGCTGGGTGGCAGTGGGGTTTACAACAAATGCACCATTAATCCTGCCTACCCTGACTTCCGACATTGGTCCGCTGAAGGGAATATCGGAGAGTGAGAGTGCTGCTGAAGCAGCAAGACCGGCAAGAGCATCGGGTATAATATCAATATCAGCTGAAATAAGGTTTATGGTAACAAAAGTTTCAGCGTGGTAATCATCAGGGAACAGTGGTCGCAAAGCCCTGTCAACAAGCCTTGAAATCAGTATTTCATAATCTGACGGCCTTGATTCCCTTTTCAGAAATCCACCAGGGAACCGGCCTGAGGATGCATATTTTTCTTTGTATTCAACTGACAATGGCATAAAGTCAGCGTCTTCCTTGGCTTCTTTAGCAGAAACGACCGTTGCGAGCAACATTGTCTTGCCCAATTTAAGCAAGACCGATCCATCGGACTGCCTTGCCATTTTTCCAGTTTGCAGAGTTATAATTCTCCCGTCGCCGAGATCTATATTTTTCTCTTTAATATTAAACATTCAGGTATGATTTTTTAGATTTTGAAATTACAAATAATTGCAGATAATAAGAAAAAAGGCAATTCAGAATTGCCTTTTTCTTTATTTACGTAATTTCAATGCTTTCACGATTTCACGATACCGTTCGATATCTTTGAGCTTGAGATAATCCAGGAGCCTTCTCCTTCTACCGACAAGCTTAATAAGAGCCCGCTGGGTGCTGAAATCTTTTTTATTCTTTTTAAGATGTTCAGTTAAATGAGATATTCTGTATGAAAACAATGCAATCTGCCCTTCTGCCGTTCCAGTATCAATCTCCGATGTCCCAAATGTTTTGAAGAATTCCTGTTTCTTCTCCGTTGTCAAATACATATCTTTAATTAATATATTGTTTATCCATAAATTGATTGAGTCACCAATTTTGGAACGCAAAAATAAGGCTTTTTTATGTAAATTATCAAACAATTTACTCTTTTTTTAAAAAATTCAATAAATAATTCTTTTTCAGCTGCCTGAAGTCAATTTTATCTTCATTGATTTTCGGGTGCTTCATTCAAAAAATACTCCAATGAACTATCTTAATTTTTAACGCAGATCCGATTATCTTATTGCTGAAATCGAACTGACATCTATCATAAAGACGTAAATTTACCTATGAACGTTGCGTCGAACTAAGCGATAATTCAATAACTTATCAACAGTTCCTTACAGTTTATCAAATATCACCTCCCCATTTGCACATTACCATCTTAATTTATGGTTCGAGCATAAGCTCACTATCCTTCATAAGGGTTTTCCCGGCACTTATTAACTTGCACCCGATCCTGCATGTCAGACATCTGCGTTTTTTACAATATTCCTCAGTGAGCTGCAATAATGACTGGGTATAGAAGGCTGATTCAGCTTCCACACCCGAAGTTTTCCAGTCTTTAGTGACTGAGTTCTCCTCCGGACGGATATTTTCCAGAAATGCCAGTGCTTTTTCGCAAACATCCGTGTTGTCTGTATACCTGCCGTAGACAAATATTATTGGAATGACGGCATTAATAAGAAAAATGTCTGTAGCCTGCATTCCGGTTCTTTTGGCGATCTCGTTGCTTTTCCTTCCAAATATATAGTGGTTATCCCAATAGGAGGTTGCCGTAACTTCAAACAGATCCTTAAGCTGCCCTGCATCCCGTGTATCGAGTGTTCTCGAAAACAATCCGCCGGCAATCGAAAGCAGGGAGGATAACTGGGAAATCCTGACCGTAGGAAAATTGACCGGCCGTAACCGGCTGAATTTCCAGAGCCATCCATGGATTGGATTAAGAGAATATTTAGAGGACAGAATCTTATATTCTTTTATAAGGTCTCTGTAATATTTATCTGATACCGCTTCCCTGAAAAGTCCTTCATCAAGCATTCCGGCAGTTCCAAAAAGTAGGGCTTCTATCTGAAATCTGTTATCGGCGTGCTTACGTAAAATCTTGAAAGGAATCGCAGAAGCAAGCATTTCGAAGGGTTCCGTATTTACCCTGAAGCCAAAATAACGTGTCAGTATCCTGTAAAATGTTTCATCCCAGTCATTTCCTGTCTCGGCAAAAATTTTCAATATTGCCTCTGATTTCTTCTGTAATCTTTCCATCAGAAGTGAATGCAGCCAATGCCTAATATAAAATATGTCAATCTTCCCGATATCATTCTGGCAAGCTATAACTGAAGGATTATTAACAAGATCGGTGTATTTTTCAAGATAAACAGGATCGTATTCCAGCTCAACGGTGAGTAACTCTTCTCCTTTTGAATTGAAGACTATTTTATCATTTTCCGCAACTACATGCAGTATGACGTTATCGAAGGCATGATCAGTGTTGTGGCCGTGGGCGTCAAAATGGGATGCTTTTGTATGAATTTCAACGTTACCGGCCCATTCGGTATTTGATATGCATATCCTTGCATTAAAGAAATCCGGACCGGAATCCCGGTTATACTCTCCGGGATGAATTACAGTGATTATATTCCCGTCTGCATCACACAGACTATCAGCGTTATATAAGCTGTATTTCCACAGGTAATGCAGAAATTCCTCTTTCATAGCGGTATGTATTAGATAACAGCGAGAACCTAAAGATAGGAAATTATTTTGAATTTAGTTTCGTTAAGGGAATAAAAGATTGCTCGTCCTTTCAGGGAAGGGCCGGGGATGGGTTCAATTAACGAAGTGAGCTTGTGTGAATTATTGAAATCCAACTAAATCAGACCTCGTTCAGAAAGATAATGCTCCATTTCATTCCGGACCTCTGATGCTTTTTCGGCGGCTGTCTTATCGAAATTTTCGGAATTGTCTGCGAAGATGATCGCCCGTGAAGAGTTCACAAGAAGGCCGCATTTATTTGTCATTCCATATTTTGCAACTTCTTTCAGGCTTCCTCCCTGGGCACCGACACCCGGCACCAGAAGGAAATGTTCCGGTACCAGCTGCCTTATCTCTTTCAGCATTTCAGCCCGGGTTGCACCAACAACATACATCATATTATTTATAGTACCCCATTTCTGGGACACTGTAAGGACTCTTTCAAATAGTTTGATCCCATCCTCATTATGGTACTGAAAATCATCTGCACCCCTGTTTGAAGTAAGAGCGAGCACGATTACCCACTTTTCATTATAAGAAAGGAATGGAGTTACCGAATCCTCACCCATATATGGAGCGACAGTTATTGCGTCGAATGACATATTTTCAAAAAATGACTTTGCGTACATCTTCGATGTGTTGCCTATATCTCCCCGTTTGGCATCAGCGATGACAAGTATGTCGGGATAATTCTTTTTAATATGATCCAACGTTGATTTAAGGGAGATCCATCCTTCAGGTCCATTGCATTCATAGAATGCAATGTTGGGTTTGTATGCAACGACGTATTGGCTGGTGGCGTCGATTATTCTCCTGTTGAATTCAAATACCGGATCTTTTGTTTTTAGAAGGAAGGAAGGAATCTTTTCTTTTTCGGAGTCAAGGCCGATGCAGAGAAACGACCTTTTTGCGATGATGTTCTCAAATAACCTTGCATGGTCCATTTATTGGTAGTTTAGATAGTACTCTCCTTCAGCCGTTCAGCATTTTCCGCCATTTGCAGCTTCTCCAGGACTTCCTGGATATTCCCGTCAAGTATTGAAGGCAGATTATAAATTGTAAGGTTGATCCGGTGATCAGTCATCCTTCCCTGAGGATAATTATATGTACGGATCTTTGCTGATCTGTCACCGGTTGAAACCATAGTCTTCCTCTTATGTGAAACTTCATCAAGGTATTTCTGATACTCAAGATTATATAACCTGGTCCTTAATTCTTTAAGTGCTTTGTCGTAATTCTTTATCTGCGATTTCTCATCCTGGCAGGTAACAACAATGCCGGTAGGGACGTGAGTAAGACGTATCGCAGAATAAGTGGTGTTAACCGATTGGCCTCCCGGGCCTGAGGAGCAATAAGTATCTTTGCGGATATCTTCGTTTTTAATCTCAACATCAAATTCATCAGCTTCAGGAAGCACAACAACCGACGCTGCAGAAGTATGTATCCTTCCCTGCGTTTCTGTCTGTGGCACTCTCTGGACCCGGTGAACGCCTGATTCATATTTCAGGATACCATAGACTCCATCGCCTGTTACACTTAAAACGATCTCCTTATATCCGCCTGCAGTACCTTCCGAATAGCTGTTCACCTCGGCTTTCCATCCCTTTTGTTCAAAAAATTTTGTATACATCCTGAACAGATCACCAGCAAAAATACTTGCTTCATCGCCGCCTGTACCGGCTCTGATCTCCATAACAGCATTTTTATCATCTTCCGGATCAGCCGGGATAAGTAAAAACCTTATATCTTCCTCCATTTGCGGAACACTTGACATAAGCTGTTCGAGTTCAGCTTTTGCCATCTCCCGCATTTCATCATCTTTCTCGGTACCAAGAAGTTCCTTTGTGCTTGTAATATTCGTTAAGGCAAGCTTATATTTCTCGTAAGCCTCTATAATCGGCTGCAGATCTTTGTATTCCCTATTAAGTTTAATGTACCTGTCCATATCGGAGAGTACATCCGGCTGGGTCAGAAGTTCCCCAACCTCGACAAACCTCGATTTAACCCCTTCCAGCCTCTCCAATATCATATTATTTGCCATATACCCTTTTATTTTTCAGGGTGCAAAGATAGGAAAAAAGGCGTAAAAGTGCAACGGCTGCATTTCTAGTAGGTGAATGTCCCGTTCTCCGTGGCAATTGTAAGTTTGTTTGTTACTGACTTTTCACAATGTCCTACAACCCGTGCTTCAAGATTGAAACCTGAGGCAATGTTAATTATTTTATCTGCATTTTCCCCGTTTGTAAATATCTCGAACCTGTGTCCCATATTAAACACCCTGTACATTTCATTCCATGGCGTCCCGGACTGTTCATGAATAAGGTTGAACAATGGAGGTACAGGTAACATATTATCCTTTATAACATGCATTTTTTCAACAAACCTCATCACTTTTGTCTGGCCTCCGCCCGAGCAATGAACCATTCCGTGTATCTCCGGACGCATAGTTTCAAGAATTTTTTTAACTACCGGTGCATAAGTGCGTGTAGGTGAAAGTACAAGCTTACCGGCTTCAATGTTCAGGTCTCTGACCATGTCGGTAAGTTTAAGCCGGCCGGAGTAAATAAGATCATATGGCAGGGTTGTGTCAAAACTGTCAGGATACTTAGCCGCCAGATAAGGTCCAAATACATCATGCCGCGCTGAAGTAAGTCCGTTACTCCCTATACCACTGTTATATTCCTTTTCATAAGATGTCTGTCCGTACGAAGCAAGCCCAACTATTACATCACCGGCTTCTATCTTATGGTTTGAAATTACTTCCGCTCTTTTTAACCTTGCCACAACTGTCGAGTCCACAACGATAGTCCTCACAAGGTCGCCGAGATCAGCAGTCTCGCCACCGGTCGACCATATACCTATGCCAAAGGACCGAAGTTCCTCAAGAACTTCCTCAGTTCCGTTAATTATGGCTGAAATGACTTCTCCGGGGATGAGGTTTTTGTTCCTGCCGATGGTTGACGCCAGCAGGATATTATTGCAGACACCTACGCAGAGCAGATCGTCGGTGTTCATTACAATTGCATCCTGTGCAATACCTTTCCACACCGACATATCACCAGTCTCTTTCCAGTAAACATATGCCAGGGAAGATTTAGTACCGGCTCCGTCGGCATGCATTATATTACAGTATTCAGTGTCCCCGGCCAGAAGATCGGGTATTATTTTGCAGAATGCTTTGGGATATAAGCCTTTGTCAATATTCTTAATAGCTTCGTGCACATCTTCTTTCGATGAAGAAACACCTCTCTTGCTGTATTTTGATTCAGTGGGCATTAATTAATGGCTAAGGAAACAAATATAGGGATTTTATGCCTCAGGGCAAAGGGCTCAGAGCTCAGAGCTCAGGGCACAGGGCTCAGAGGCCTTGCGCCGCGTGCCTTGAGTCCTTCGCCTATTTTACACTGACCCACTCGATAGCTTGCCTGAGCAGTTTCCGGAAATCCGGATTCTCGAAAGTCGGAACATCATGCCCGCTCTGAAGCACCACGATACGGGATTTTCCATACTTTTTTGCCCATCCTATCAGGGGAGTGCTCGAAGGTTCGTCAGTAGTAAGCAACGGGGTCACATCTTCTTCAACGTAATAACCCTTATAGGTTTCATCGAATATTGGAAAATCTACTATACCTTTTGTAACCGGGTGATTATTGTCTGCTATCTTAACATTAAAGTGAAGATCATGGATATATGAGCATGGCTGATATTCTTTGCCCTTAAATACTGTCGTTTTATGAAAGTATTTTCCACCTATGATATCCCAATAGCCTGGCCAGTCATCAAATGCACATATACTGTGATGAAGGGCCACGAGAGGTTTCCCATTCCTGATACACTCTTCCAGAACTTTTGCCTGGCTGTCGGTGATCTTTTGCCACATATGATAAAAAACGAGCACATCATATTTGTTCCGGTTGGCAGGCTCGAACATCTCAAAGGCACCGGGAAACTCAGCAACCTGATAAGAGATCTCCGGTCCCAGGCTTGAAAGCATCTGATTAAACTCCTCAATCTTGTAATCGTGTCCGCCCGTGACAACAAGGATCCGGATTGATTTGGAAGGCAGATTGATAAATGACAGAGTCAAAAAAGCGACAGGAATCAACAGGAAGGATCTAAGAAATGTCTTCATAATAGTTACTTCTTGATTGATTCATAATCAGTTCTCAACACCCTGAACTCGGTTCTTCTGTTTATCTGATGTGCAATCTCTTTCAGTTCATCATTCGGGAGCGAGTTAATGAACTGCTCCGAAAGTACTGTACCTGCCTTAAGGAAGGAATATTGTGCAGCTATTGCAGCATCAACAACCTTAGGTCTCGATTCCCCATATCCCTTGGCAACCAGACGGTCGGGTTCCACACCTTTTTCAATAAGGTACTGAACTACTGACTGGGCTCTTTTCTGTGAAAGCTCAAGGTTATATTCCTCAGTATCACGTGAGTCGGTATGCGACATCAGCTCAATTGTGATGTTAGGGTTAAGGGTGGGATCGGTAAGGGTTTCCACCAGTTTGTCGAGCGATACCATTGATTCAGGTCTCAAATCCCATTTTCCGAAGTCGTAGAAAATATTCGGGAGTTCGATCGGATTATCTGTAGCAGTAAGAGGAATAGTAACCATAAAGTCACGACTCTTCTCCTGGCCTTTTGTGGTTTCCCGTTCCTTACCATTAAGATATCCTTTTTTGGAAGCAAGGAAAATATAGTCGACATCGGGTTTCAGAGCAAATTTGAAATCGCCCGCGGTTCCGGTTTCAGCCTGCAGGTTTGAACCATCACTGGCAATGAGCTGAACCTGTGATCCAGCTATGGGACTTCCTGTCTTTTCATCCTTTACAAGTCCTGCAACATTAAATCTCATTGGCGGAAGTTCAAATGAAAAAAGGTCATCATTACCTTTTCCTTTTCTTGTTGAACTGAAAATCCCGCGCTCACTACCGTCTTCAAAAGTGATACCGAAGTCGTCTGCAAAGCTGTTGATTGGCGACTTCATATTCAGAACAACCCATGAGCCATCAGGCTGTTGTTTAGCCTTAAAAATATCAAGACCTCCCATCCCAATATGACCGTCGGAGGCAAAATACAGGGTCCCATCTTCCCTGATGTAAGGAAAGAGTTCATTACCCGATGTATTAATATCAGGACCAAGATTTGATGGAGCCGACCATGGTTCGCTCTCGCTGCCCCTTGTAGATACGTAGATATCTTTCAGACCTGAACCACCTTCCTTATCTGAGACAAAGTAAAGGGTAAGTCCATCCGCAGATAATGCCGGATGGGCAGCTGTTATTGAATCAGGAAGGACCTCAGCGCTTTTTGGATCACCCCAGCTATCGCCTGATTTTTTCGAATACATTATTATGCATCCCTTTTTTTCACGTTTCCCCGCTTCACACCGTGTGAAATACATCACAGAATAATCACGTGACAAACATGGGGTACCTTCCTCAAATTCGGTGTTGATTTTGGGGACCGGAACTGGTGTGCTCCATTTTGATTTTTTATCCAGACGGCTTTCGAAAATATCGGTAAACCCCTGTCCGGTTGCACCATGTGTCTTATTTCCCGCTGCATCATCGCGCGAGGATGTAAAGTAAATTACTCCAAAGTCATCCCGGCCGTAAGCAGGACTGAAGTCAGATTCCTTTGAATTCAAGTCTTTAAGTTCATCTACTTTATATGCTTCCGGATTCCGCTGCCACTCAACGGCAAGCTCACATGACCGTATTTCCTGATCAGCTTTTGCATCGGAAGGTGCAACCTGTTTATATTTGTTTAATTCTTCGACTGCCTGCTGATACTTCCCATTTTTCTTAAGCGATTCCGCAAGCCAATACTCTGCCTCAGGTTTTGAGAAAGCCGACCTGACTGAAAGCCGGTACCAGGTTTCTGCATTTTTTGGGTCGTTGGTCAGACGGTAACATTCCGCTATCATGTACCCAAGTTCTGTCCTTGTTGCTTTATCTCCCTTCCCCGCTTTTGAATAAGCGTCTTTAAACAAGTCAATTGCGTCGTAAAATTCACCGGCGTTGTAAGATGCATATGCTCTTTCGGATTTCCGCTTCTGTGCATAGGAATCCTGAAAACTTACAGCGGCGATTATCAGGAGGAAGATTATAATACGTTTCATAATTTCGACTATTTTGACAATAAAAGTAAGTATTTTAAAGACACCATTATTATTTACAAACGAGGTGCCAAAATAATTATTATAAAACAAAGGGACGTCGCATGCGACGTCCCTTTCTCTCAATTTAATTTTTAACTAACTAATCCTGACTAACCATTATTTTGTGAATAGCAGTTCCCTGTATTTTGGCAACGGCCATATCTCATTATCAACTATCAGTTCAAGCTTGTCAATGTGTGTCCTGATCCTGTCCATGTATGGTTTGACATGTTTCTCATAAGTCAGAGCCTTCTTGTAAGAATCTTCAATAATATTAGCCTTTCTGCGCTCGTCGATCATTTCATTCACAAGTTTTTTTATCATTGAAACGTGATCAGAAATAGTTACTATAACTTCTTTCCTTGGTCCGGCGAGCCGTTCATATTCCTCATCGTTGAATACTGCTTTCAGACCTTTTACATTTTCGATTAAAGAGGACATATAAGTGATTCCTGTAGGAACAATGTGGTTAATTGCAAGGTCGCCGAGTACTCTGGCCTCGATCTGAACTTTTTTTGTGAATTTTTCATATTCCACTTCCACACGGCTCTCCAGCTCTTTTTCGGTAAAAACACCTGAGCCGATAAGTACCTCGCGTGATTTTGGAGTAAGATAGCGGCTTATTGATTCGGGGACACTTTCAATACTTGATAACCCCCTTTTTTGTGCTTCCTTCTGCCACTCCTTGCTATAATTATCGCCTTCAAAAAGGACGTTTTCGGAGTCAATAATGTATTTTTTCAATACCTGGAATATGGCTTCATCCTTATTCCTGCCCTTTTTAATTATCTGGTCAACTTCTTCCTTGAATTTTACAAGTTGATATGCAACCGCTGCATTTAATGCGATCATTGATGCACTGCAGTTAGCTGATGATCCCACTGCTCTGAATTCAAACCGGTTGCCTGTGAAGGCAAAAGGAGAAGTGCGGTTACGGTCTGTGTTGTCAAGCAGAATCTCAGGTATTTTTCCAATACCCAGTTTAAGCTCCGTTTTCTGTGCCGGAGTCATTTTCTTGTCGGTTACCTTTCTTACGATCTCACCAAGCATATTGCTCAGATAAGTGCCAAGGAAGACAGAAATTATTGCGGGCGGTGCTTCATGACCTCCAAGGCGGTACGAGTTTGATTCATTCATTACCGAGGCTCTGATAAGTTCATTGCTGTCGTGGACCGCCTTTATCACATTCACCAGGAAGGTCAGGAACTGGAGGTTTGTTTTCGGATTTTTCCCCGGCGACAGCAGGTTCTTGCCATTATTGGTTGCCATCGACCAGTTATTATGTTTTCCCGATCCGTTGATTCCTGCAAACGGTTTTTCATGGAAAAGGACTCTGAACCTGTGTTTGCGTGCTACTCTTTTCATTATATCCATCAATAGCTGATTGTGATCAACTGCAAGATTAACTTCCTCGAAAATCGGGGCGCATTCGAACTGATTAGGAGCTACCTCATTATGACGGGTTTTAACGGGAATGCCAAGCTTATGTGCCTCGCACTCAAAATCCTTAATGAAACACATTACTCGTTCCGGTATCGAGCCAAAATAATGATCGGCAAGCTGCTGGTCTTTGGAAGACTGATGGCCCATAAGCGTTCTGTCTGCAAGGACGATATCGGGACGGGCGTAGTAAAGCGCCTCGTCGACAAGGAAATACTCCTGCTCAACTCCGAGAGTTGCAATTACCTTTGAGACATCTTTGTCAAAATACTGGCACACAGCAACGGCAGCCCTGTCGAGCTCCGAAAGTGCTTTCAGAAGTGGTGCCTTATAATCGAGAGCTTCACCTGTATATGAAACAAATATAGTCGGTATACAAAGAGTAGTACCTACAATAAATACAGGTGATGAAACGTCCCAGGCCGTATATCCCCGGGCTTCGAAGGTATTCCTTATACCTCCGCTTGGAAAACTTGAAGCGTCGGGTTCAGACTGGACCAGGACTGCTCCGGAGAAGTTCTCGACCATATGGCCGTTATCTCCCATTTCCAGAAAGCTGTCGTGCTTTTCAGCAGTTCCGTCTGTAAGCGGGTGAAACCAATGGGTAAAATGTGTTACACCCCTTTCCAGAGCCCAGGCTTTAAGTCCGATAGCAACCTGATCAGCCTGCTGCCTTGTCAGGGATTTACCTTCCTCAATAGCCTTCTTCACCAGTGTGAATGCTTCCTTGGAGAGGTAATGCTCCATTTTATGAAGGTTAAAAACATCTGCTCCAAAATATTTGGATACATCGTTAGCCGGAGTTACTATTTCCACAGGAACCCTGTTGAATACTTCCTTTAATGCACTGAATCTGAGTTCTGCCATTTGTTTAATTTTTTGATTACAAATATAGATATATTTTTAAAATACCCTATTTTTTTTGAATGTTTTTGACTTTTTTATACATTTTATTACGGTAACCCCCCCTTATTTTCAAATCAAATGTAAATAATTATGCACATTTATTTATAAAGACCCTCTTTTCAGAAAAGGCATATGATAAATTGTTACAACAGATAAAACTTCAAAGCAGCGTGAAAGGATTTATACTCAATTTTTTTAATGGAATTTTGTTATATTTGTCGCCTGAATTTAAAAGGGCAGATTTAGTATACCAACATAAATTATTTTTTACATGTCAGTACTTCAATTTTTAAGGGAAAAAGCAGGGGTTTTAGTAGCCGGTGTAATTGGTCTTTCGCTTTTCTTGTTTGTGATCAGTGATTTTTTCGGGAATGGAAGAGGGCAGAGAATCCAGGCCAGAAAATATTATGAAATCGGGAAAATCGGAGATGAAACTGTTTCCTATCAGGATTATGAACAACAGGTTCAAAACCTTCTTGAAATTTACAAATTGTCGGGCAATTCAAGTATTGATGAAGCTACTACAGAATCGATAAGAGAACAGACATGGCAACAAATGATAAGGGAAAAGATCCTTGACCCGCAATACAAAAAACTCGGAATCGGAGTAAGTACTGAAGAGGTTGACGAACTGGTTCTGGGTAACGATCCTCACCAGATTGTACGGCAACTATTTACCGACCAGAAGACCGGCACTTTCAATAAATCATTTCTTGTAAATTTTCTTAAACAGACCGAAGTTGATGAAACTGCTAAAAAATACTGGCTGTTCTTTGAGAATGAAATTGTAAATGACCGCATGAGTTCAAAATACAATACTCTCGTCTCGAAAGGATTGTATGTTACCTCAAAACAAGCTGAGTTTGACAAGGATCTTGCTGCCGCCACTGTTGATTTCAGTTACATCTCAAAGAATTATTCCACAGTTACCGATTCACTGGTTAAGGTATCGGCAAGCGAAATAGAAGCATACTACAACAAGCATAAAGAGAACTTTAAGAGAAGTGCTTTAAGGGATGTTGAATATATCACTTTTGATGTGGCACCTTCAGATGAAGATATAAAACAGGCAGAAGAGTGGATAAATAAGACAAAGGCAGAATTTGCCGCAGCTCCCGATCCTGTTCAGTTCATAAATCTGACAGCGGACACACGTTATACCGGTTTTTTTGTACCGTTGAGTGAAGTACCTGCCAACCTTGTGGATTTTGTAAAAAGAGAAGATCTTAACGAGATATATGGCCCATACACGGAAGACGGAACCCTGAAGCTGGCTAAGCTGATCGCAGTTGCAGACAGGCCTGATTCAGTGCACGCCAGGCATATACTGCTGTCGATAAACCAGAACAGAACACTTCAGAAAGCCAAAACTCAGGCCGACAGTCTGATTAAACTCATAAAATCCGGAACTTCTTTCAATGTTCTCGCAATGACAAATTCTGATGATCAGGGATCAGCGCAATTGGGAGGCGACCTTGGATGGTTCCCGGAAGGAAGAATGGTTTTGCCTTTTAATGATGCATGCTTTTCAGGGAAAAAGGGAGATATTATAACAGCTGAATCGTCATTCGGGATACATATTATTGATATAATTGACCAGTCCAAAAGGTCAAGAAAATATAATATTGGTGTCATCGACCGGAAGATTATGCCGGGTTCATTGACCAATCAAAGATATTACAGCGAAGCTAGTCAGTTTGCAGGTACCAACAGCACTTATGATAAATTCAATAAGGCAATCGCTGACAATAAGCTCACAAAACGGGTAGCAAACGATGTTATTCCCGCACAGAAGACTTTACCAGGACTGGAGAGCCCGAGGAATCTTATAATTTCATTGTTTCAGACTGAACCGGGAAAGATTGTTCTGGATAATAATCAGCAGGCTGTATTTGAAGTAGGCAGCAAATATGTCGTGGCTTATTGTACGAAAGCCCAGGAAGAAGGTATTGCACCCATGAAGGATGTTGAGAACGATATCAGGTTTATATTGACGAAAGACAAAAAAGCTGAAATTTTATCAGCTGAATTTGCCAAAGTCGCTCAATCGGGTAAAACTCTTGATGATATTGCAAGGGAGATGGGGCTTCAGGTTCAGGAAGCAACACAGGTAAATTTCAGGTCATATTCCGTTCCCGGTGCTGGTACCGAACCCGCCTTAATATCTGCAGCTTCTGTTTCAAAACAGGGTATCATTGCTGGTCCGGTTAAAGGAGAGAACGGAGTTTACATGCTTACCGTTAATAATGTAAGCAACTCCAGCGCTGAAGATCTTAAGCTCCTTAAAGAGAGGCTTACAACGACTTATGAGATGAGGGGAAGCTACGAAGCTTTCGATGCCCTTCGGAAACAGGCAAACATTGTGGATAAAAGGTTTAAGTTCTATTAGTAGTCATTTTAGCGGATCGCGTAAATCCGGACTATCATGTCATAATCTGAGGCTGTCATACATGACAGCCTTTTTTATGCTCTTATAATACCGCATCGATCTTAAGTAAAAACAAAGAACTTACACTGAGTTACACAGAGCTGCCGCAGGCAGGGAAGACACAGAGTTCCACTGAGTTCTGATATTAATAGCCTCTGTGGACCTCTGTGATTCCTCTGTGTAGCTCTGTGTAAGTTCTTTAATTCTTCATTCTTACTTCAAAACAAAAAAGCCCTCCGGTTTCCCGGAAGGCTCATTGTTAAAGTCGGCGACTACCTACTCTCCCACTAACGCAGTACCATCGGCGCTGACGGGCTTAACTTCTCTGTTCGGAATGGGAAGAGGTGGAACCCCGCCGCTATAGTCACCTGAAGACTTTCAATATGGTTGACATACTGGCTGAGAAAGATAATAAGATTAGACTTTGAAAGTTCACGGGTAATTAGTACTGCTCGGCTTTGACGTTACCGCCTTTACACCTGCAGCCTATCAACGTCGTAGTCTTCAACGACCCTTAAGGGAGATCTCATCTTGAGACGAGCTTCGTACTTAGATGCTTTCAGTGCTTATCTCTTCCAAACATAGCTACCCTGCGATGCAGCTGGCGCCACAACAGGTACACTAGAGGTCTGTCCAACACGGTCCTCTCGTACTAGTGTCAGGTTCTCTCAAATCTCCTACGCCCACAACAGATAGGGACCGAACTGTCTCACGACGTTCTGAACCCAGCTCGCGTGCCACTTTAATCGGCGAACAGCCGAACCCTTGGGACCTTCTCCAGCCCCAGGATGTGACGAGCCGACATCGAGGTGCCAAACCGCCGCGTCGATATGAGCTCTTGGCGGCGATCAGCCTGTTATCCCCGGAGTACCTTTTATCCTTTGAGCGATGGCCCTTCCATGCGGAACCACCGGATCACTATGCTCTACTTTCGTACCTGATCGACTTGTCAGTCTCACAGTCAAGCGCCCTTATGCCATTGCACTCTCCGCACGGTTACCAATCGTGCTGAGGGCACCTTGAGAAGCCTCCGTTACTCTTTTGGAGGCGACCACCCCAGTCAAACTACCCACCAAACAATGTCTTCCCGCTAACGCGGGAGTTAGGTTCCAGATAAATAAAGGGTCGTATTTCAAGGGTGACTCCACGATTCCTGGCGAAACCGCTTCATTGTCTCCGACCTATCCTACACATTACTTACCCAAAATCAATGTTAAGCTATAGTAAAGGTTCACGGGGTCTTTCCGTCCCGTTGCGGGTATCCGGCATCTTCACCGGAACTACAATTTCACCGAGCTCGTGGCTGAGACAGTGCCCAGATCGTTACACCATTCGTGCAGGTCGGAACTTACCCGACAAGGAATTTCGCTACCTTAGGACCGTTATAGTTACGGCCGCCGTTTACCGGGGCTTCAATTCAGAGCTTCTCCCAATTGCTCAGGATAACCCCCCCTCTTAACCTTCCGGCACCGGGCAGGTGTCAGGCCTTATACCTCATCTTTCGATTTCGCAAAGCCATGTGTTTTTGCTAAACAGTCGCCTGGGCCATTTATCTGCGTCCCGCTTTACGCGGGAGACCTTTTTCCCGAAGTTACAGGTCTAATTTGCCTAGTTCCTTAGCCACGGATCACTCGAGCACCTTAGGATTCTCTCCTCGACTACCTGTGTCGGTTTGTGGTACGGGCACCATGTACCTGACGCTTAGAGGTTTTTCTTGGAAGTCTGTTTAGGATCACTATCCACTTGCCCGAAGGCTCATGGTACTTTCAGGTTCGTCATCACCTAGCTTTTAACATGGCAATCTAACTACTCCCTTTAACGTACTATTCCGTCAGTACGCGGATCTTTCACTCCTCCGTCTCCCCTTCGCAGTACACGGTGGTACTGGAATATTAACCAGTTGTCCATCAAGATCGCCTCTCGGCTTACCCTTAGGACCCGACTAACCCTGATCCGATTAGCGTTGATCAGGAAACCTTAGTCTTTCGGTGGACAGGTTTCTCACCTGTCTTATCGTTACTTATGCCTACATCTTCTTTTCCAGACGCTCCAAAATACCTCACGGTACTTCTTCTACGCCGACTGGAATGCTCCCCTACCAATGGCGCCTTTCGACGCCAGTCCATAGCTTCGGTAATATGCTTATGCCCGATTATTATCCACGCACAACCGCTCGACTAGTGAGCTGTTACGCACTCTTTAAATGAATGGCTGCTTCCAAGCCAACATCCTAGCTGTCTAAGCAGTCGCACTTCGTTTAATCAACTTAGCATATATTTTGGGACCTTAGCTGATGGTCTGGGTTCTTTCCCTTTTGTCCACGGACCTTAGCACCCGCAGGCTCACTCCCGGAGATCATCTTGCAGCATTCGGAGTTTGTCAAGGATTGATAGGCGGTGAAGCCCTCTAGCCTTATCAGTAGCTCTACCTCTGCAAGACTCCTGCCGAGGCTGCACCTAAATGCATTTCGGGGAGTACGAGCTATTTCTCAGTTTGATTAGCCTTTCACCCCTATCCTCAGTTCATCCAAAGACTTTTCAACGTCAACTAGTTCGGCCCTCCATCCCGTGTTACCGGAACTTCAGCCTGACCAAGGATAGATCACAAAGTTTCGCGTCTACCCCCACTAACTATACGCCCTATTCAGACTCGCTTTCGCTTCGGCTCCAACTCTTTAAGTCTTAACCTTGCTAGTGAGGTGTAACTCGTAGGCTCATTATGCAAAAGGCACGCCGTCACCCTTCGACAAGCTCGGGGCTCCGACAGGTTGTAAGCGCACGGTTTCAGGTACTATTTCACTCCCCTGTTCGGGGTTCTTTTCACCTTTCCCTCACGGTACTGGTTCACTATCGGTCTCTCAGAAGTATTTAGCCTTACGAGATGGTCCTCGCAGTTTCAATCAGGATTTCTCGTGTCCCGACCTACTCAGGATTCCTCTGTTATCATTAATACGTACGCGTACGGGACTTTCACCCCCTGTGGTTTGACTTTCCAGACAACTTCCGCTTGTTATTTATGATAAGTATTGAGGTCCTTCAACCCCACCATCGCCAAAACGATGACGGTTTGGGCTATTCCCCGTTCGATCGCCACTACTTGGGGAATCACTTTTGTTTTCTTTTCCTCCGGGTACTAAGATGTTTCAGTTCTCCGGGTTTGCCTTCCGATTGCTCGGAATACTACGCCTTCAGCGTAGTGGGTTGCCCCATTCGGATACCTGCGGATGTATCGGATATTTGCTCCTCCCCGCAGCTTTTCGCAGCTTGTCACGTCCTTCTTCGCCTCTGAGAGCCTAGGCATTCACCATGCGCTCTTATTTACTTTCTTCTATGTAATCTTACTAACTTTCTACTTTTGCCAATATGTCAAAGAACTTTATCGGGTCTACCCACTGCCCCCTGAAGGGGGTTCTTTAAAGTCCCCTTTAGGGGATTTAGGGGTGAACCCAAATCGGATTTGCCCCCTAAATCCCCTGAAGGGGACTCGTTTAGCCCCCCTTCAGGGGGGATGTGGGGCGAACCCAAAATATTATAATAATGAAGTGCATACCAGGCGGAATAAGGATCAATCTTCTCCAGAAAGGAGGTGTTCCAGCCGCACCTTCCGGTACGGCTACCTTGTTACGACTTAGCCCCAGTCACTGGTTTTACCCTAGGCCGCTCCTTGCGGTTACGGACTTCAGGTACCCCCAACTTCCATGGCTTGACGGGCGGTGTGTACAAGGCCCGGGAACGTATTCACCGCGCCATGGCTGATGCGCGATTACTAGCGAATCCAGCTTCACGGAGTCGAGTTGCAGACTCCGATCCGAACTGAGACCGGCTTTCGAGATTCGCATCCTGTCTCCAGGTAGCTGCCCTCTGTACCGGCCATTGTAACACGTGTGTAGCCCTGGACATAAGGGCCGTGCTGATTTGACGTCATCCCCACCTTCCTCTCGGTTTACACCGGCAGTTTCGTTAGAGTTCCCGGCTTTACCCGCTGGCAACTAACGATAAGGGTTGCGCTCGTTATGGGACTTAACCCGACACCTCACGGCACGAGCTGACGACAACCATGCAGCACCTTGCAGAGAGCCCCGAAGGGAATCCGCCTTTCAGCGAAATGCACTCTACATTTAAGCCCAGGTAAGGTTCCTCGCGTATCATCGAATTAAACCACATGTTCCTCCGCTTGTGCGGGCCCCCGTCAATTCCTTTGAGTTTCAGCCTTGCGGCCGTACTCCCCAGGTGGATCACTTAATGCTTTTGCTTAGCCGCTGACTGTGTATCGCCAACAGCGAGTGATCATCGTTTACGGCGTGGACTACCAGGGTATCTAATCCTGTTCGATCCCCACGCTTTCGTGCATCAGCGTCAGTAATGGTCCAGCAAGCTGCCTTCGCAATCGGTGTTCTGTGTAATATCTAAGCATTTCACCGCTACATTACACATTCCGCCTACCTTGACCACACTCAAGACTAACAGTATCAAAGGCAAGTCTACAGTTAAGCTGCAGGGTTTCACCTCTGACTTATTGATCCGCCTACGCACCCTTTAAACCCAATAAATCCGGATAACGCTCGCATCCTCCGTATTACCGCGGCTGCTGGCACGGAGTTAGCCGATGCTTATTCCCAGGGTACCGTCAATCCAGTACGCGTACCGGAGTTTCACCCCCTGGAAAAGCAGTTTACAACGCATAGCGCCGTCTTCCTGCACGCGGGATGGCTGGTTCAGGCTTGCGCCCATTGACCAATATTCCTCACTGCTGCCTCCCGTAGGAGTCTGGTCCGTGTCTCAGTACCAGTGTGGGGGATCACCCTCTCAGGTCCCCTAAACATCGTAGCCTTGGTAGGCCGTTACCCTGCCAACTAGCTAATGTTCCGCATGCCCATCCCGTACCGCCGAAACTTTAAATATAAAAAGATGCCTTCTCATATCTTCATGGGGTATTAGTCCGAATTTCTCCGGGTTATCCCCCTGTACAGGGTAGGTTGCATACGTGTTACTCACCCGTGCGCCGGTCGCCACCAAAGTATTGCTACCTCGTGATGCCCCTCGACTTGCATGTGTTAAGCCTCCCGCTAGCGTTCATCCTGAGCCAGGATCAAACTCTTCATTGTAAAAATTTATTCTTATTGTCTCTTACAAAGATAAATCCCTATTGTCGCTCTTTTCTAAATACTAACAAGTTCTTTAGCGAGATTTTACTCCCGCCTGGTTGCTACTTCATAATTTCAAAGAACATAATTAATTTTGGGGTGGTAAAGGTAACGCTTTATTAGCTCCCCTCCAAAAAAAAATCGAGATATTTTTCCCGGCCTGCTCTCTCCGTTTTTTCCCTTCATCCTGAAGCCGGAATCCTATCTCGTTCACCTCTTCAATTAACTTTTCGCTCTAAAAGCGGGTGCAAATGTATGAAATGATTTTTATCAAACAAATGTTTTTGAATGTATTTTTTAAACAATTTTAAATATCATTTGTATCTTATTGTCATTGTGATTTTTACAGTGTAATATTTTTGATTTATTTAAAGCAGACGGCTGTCGGAAGGATGACTTGCGGTCTTGCGGTGCTCGGTCCCTGATAGCTGACAGCTGACAGCTGACAGCTGAATTTGCAGGGAGACAGCATGCATTCAGATTTACCGCGTACCGCAGGCCGCATGCCACATGCCGCAACCGGTTCCTATCAACGAACAACAAGCAACCAGCAACCAGCAACCAGCAACAGGGCGCAGGGCACAGAGCGCAGGGCACAGAGCAGGGAGCACAGGGCTCAGAGCTCAGGGCGCAGGGAGCAACCTGCAACTTGCAACCTGCAACCTGCAACATTCAACATGCAACCTGCAACATGCAACATGCAACAAATATTTTTGAAATATTTACTATATTTATAGTATCATTACAATAATTATAGTATATTTGAAAAAATTTCAGAAATGAAAGAGATTACCAAGGCACAGGAAGATATTCTTAAAGCTATCTGGGATATCGAAAATGGGGCCGTTGCAGATGTCCTTGAAAAGCTTCCGGAACCAAAACCTGCATACAATACCGTTGCAACTGTGATAAAGGTGCTTGAGCGGAAAGGTTACCTGGCACATAAAACCTACGGGAAAACTCACGTCTATTTCGCATTAATCACCCGTAAGGAATATGCACACCATATAGTAAAGGAGGCTTTCACCGGTCTTTTTAACGGTTCCCTGAATCAGATGGTATCTCCTTTTATAAAGAATAAGGAGATAGGCATTCGTGAACTGGAAGAGCTGAAAAAGATGCTTGAAACTGAAATTGAAAAACAGAAAAAATAAGATGGACTTAATACGCTACATGCTTTTATCGACAACATGTCTGAGCGTTTCTTACCTTGCTTTCAGACTGGTATTTGAAAAAGAGCTCCGTTTTCATCAGCAGAGATTCTTCTTAATAGCTTCTGTGGCTTTCTCCCTTTTACTACCCTTAACAGGTATCAGAATTGATATGTCTGAATTTTCCCGCAAAAGCATGGAACCTGTCAGTTATTTCCAGCCTTCAGTAACAGATGGTATTCAACACGCTGTTTCCA
>CAVTDE010000005.1:0-1661545 GCA_963733455.1 uncultured Bacteroidales bacterium | reverse complement strand
AGAGGACTTCATGTGGCATGTAATGCCCAGCATGAAGTCTCACGTTGCTCTAAATCCATGCACCTGACTTTTTTCTATGCACTTACCGGCGTTATTTGAGATCTAAAGCAGCCCGATTCCAACTTGCATTGTGATTTCTGGTTTATATGTTGATGTGGTTTTACATTTTAAATTTGTTTTTCGTTACTCCATAACCACGATTAGCTCCGTTTTCGAATGATTTCTTAACTTTTTGGACATACTCTTCCCATCCCGGGTAAGCCGGGTAATTAAAGCAGACCTGATCAGCACGATAATTCCTTTTTCACATACAACACATTTGTTGGAGCACGGATTTTTGGGAGCAGTTCTACAGTATGCATAAAGCCTGTTTTACACACCGGGCATAACCGGTAATCAAAGCCGGTAAGTCGAACAATTCTTTCCTGCCTGGTTTCTTTGACTTTTGTCTCTGGCTTTTTTGCAAGCAATGATTTAGTCTTATCTTTTTGCTTGCTGCTGAGAATACCATAATACCTGATCTTAACAAACCGTTTTGGCAGTATGTGCATGCAGAACCGGCGAAGGAACTCAACCCCTGATAATGTTGATGGCTTTACTCTGCTTTCGTCACGATAGTCTTTATAAAAAAAAGTGACATCTGAACCTGAGATGTTTTTAATACGATGATTACTGATAGCCACACGATGGGAGTATTGCCCCAGGTATTTGACGATTTGCTGAGCATTGCCAAAGGGAGGTTTACAATAGACCACCCATGGCTTTTTCCATGCATCATCTATGAGGGTCTGATACTTTGTTACCTGGTTACCCTGTTTGAGCTGAAGTTTAAGTTTCTTGAGCATTATACTCCGGAACGTGGGGCTAAGCATCAGCACCGGATAAAGGTATTTGCCATTTTTTGTAATCCGTTTTAAGTTTCCGGCTAATGTCAATCCTGCCGCGGGAACGATACAATGAATATGGGGATGAAGGCTCAGGTTTTGTCCCCAGGTATGCAATACGCAGATAGCTCCGCTCTCTACCCCATATTTCGTGTATCCAAATTGTTGCAACACACTCCAGACACAATCGAACAGGGTTTTATAAAAAAGTTTGCTGTCGAGTAAACATATCTGGTTTAATTCCCCGGGAACAGTAAAGACAATATGGAAGTATTTACAATCAAGGACATCACTCATCCGATCATCGACCCAGAGAGCCTGTTTTGCACCTTGGCATTTAGGACAATGACGATTGCCGCAACTATTATAACTTATACGCTGCTCACCGCAGCAGTCGCAATAATCTACGTGTCCGCCCAGGGCCGAAGTACGGCATTTCTGAATGGCATCAAGAGTGCGCACAATAAAACTATTGGGCTGACAACTGTCAACATAATGTTGACCAAACCGATCAACGATCTGGGCAACCTCATACTGTGGACGCTGCATTATTTCTTCGGATACAGCGTATCCAAAGGACTATGTGCAGATGCTATGGGGCATTGGGCTACATGGAGATAAATCATAGTCGTTTCAATCTTGGCATGCCCCAGTAATTTCTTGATAAGTAAAATATTTACTCCGTCTTCGAGCAAATGGGTTGCATAACTATGACGAAGGGTGTGAAGAGAGACTTCCTTTTTAATGCCTGCTTTTTTCAGAGCCTCACGCATTACCCAGTTAAGACCTTTGCTGCTGTAGCGACCATCGGAATCCCTTCCATTAAAAAGCCAGATGTGAGGTTTTTCTGCAGCGAGGTATGTCTTAAGGCCTTTGGCCATATACTCAGAGAGAGGCACAATGCGATCTTTCTTGTATTTGCTCTGCCGGATATGGATCGTTTTTCTTCCAAAGTCGATATCTGATATTTTCATGTTGCTGGCTTCCTGGGAGCGCAGTCCACCGGAGTAGATTAAAGCAAGGGCGATCCTGTGTTTCAGAAGTGTTGGCACTTTAAACAGCTGCCGTAACTCCTCCCGGTTTAATATGACGGGCAGTTTTGCTTCCTTTTTCAGCGATGGCAGGTTAATAGCCCTGTTGGTTTGTCCAATATGACGGTAATAGTAACGAAGGCCATAGATGGCATGTTTAAAGCTGCTTCGTGAGGGACATTTCGGATTTAAAGCAAGTGCAGTGAGGTAACCGTTGATATCATCTTCTGAGAGATCCTCAGGAAGTTTGTTAAATTCAAGGCTTATGAGGGCTATCTGCCTGATATAGTTCTCAAGGGTACTCTGGCTTTGGCCCCTCAGGATAGTTTGTTGTTTCAGGGTATTATACACTTTTTGAAAGCCATCAATAGTTTGGACAGCTCGATCAACAGTTGTAAATTCACTTTTTTTTCTCATGATACTGGACGTTAAAATTATTGGACATAGTTTTATAAGGAGCTCTTTCTCCCGTTCAGTATCATTTTACGAAATAATTCTGAGAAAGCTATCCCACCCCCTTTTTTGGGGTGGGATTTAGTGCATTATTGAAACGGTTCATTTACGGGTATCTGAATTAGATCCGTGCATTCGCCACCTGGACAGCGAATGCAACCCGTTACGTCGATGCGATGTGGCTTTTAATGTGTCTCAGACCTGATCATAACACCATTGCCAATTTCCGCAGTGACAATCCGACAGCCATAAAGAAAGTCTTCCGTACAACAGTTCAGATTGCGTCGCATTTTGACTTGATCGGAGGAAAACTCATTGCAGGCGACAGCACAAAGCTGAGAGCTCAGAACAGCAAGAAGAATAATTATAACCAGGCTAAGATTGACCGGCACCTTGCGTACTTAGACAGAAAGCTTGAAGAATATACCGCGCACTTGCTGAAAACGACGGAGACAACCGGCAGCAGATAGAGCATGAGATTAACAAGCAGCAACAGAGAAAGGATAATTACAAAAATCTCGAAAAGCAGCTTAAAGAATCAGGAGAAGCTCAGATCTCGGTTTCCGATCCTGAGAGCCGCCAGATAATGATCCGGAATAATATCACCGAGGTAGCATATAATGTACAGACCACAGTTGATGCAAAGAACAATATCCCCATCGACTACAAGGTGACCAACCAGAATGACAGTAAGGCAATGGGTAATATGGTGCAGAGAGCCAAGAGCATTCTGAGGACAAATGATTTCACAGTACTTTACGACAAAGGCTTTCACACAGGCTCAGAGCTGAAGATAGCACAAGAGATTGGCGTTGAAACCATCGTTGCAATACCTTGAGTCCCATCCACCAGCCAGGCTCCAAACCATGAATACAATTATGAACACTTCATGTATGATGAAACTGCTGATACCTACACCTGTCCTCAGGATCAGGTTCTCAGAACAAACGGTACATGGAATAAGGAACTCACCAGTAGTGGCAATATCATCCGCCTTGGGTGAGACAATACAAGACACGATCATGTAAGTTATGCCAGGCACGATCAGAGTGTACAAGGTCGAAGACAGCCAGGTTGATTCACCTTTTCCATCTGGACACCTTCATCCTGACGAGAAAACTGCACGTCCATCTACCGGGATTTGCAAAAACCTCACCAACCGCGACGCGGACGGCAACTAAATTATACCACCGGGCCGTTAGCCTTAACAAATCTCGACCCAGCAGGACAAACGCAGACTTTTTCAGTATCTTTGCATCAATAATTACATGGTTGAATGGATTTTATCGAAAACGGTCGTCCGGCATATCACCCGGCAGATTTATTGAAACTCTTCATTTACGGGTATTTAAATAAGATCCGTTCATCTCGCGACCTGGAAAAGGAAAGTAAACGCAACATCGAGGTAATGTGGCTCTTAGGGTGTCTCAAACCTGATCACAACACCATTGCCAATTTCCGCAGAGACAATCCGAAAGCTATAAAGAAAGTGTTCCGGACAACAGTTCAGATTGCAAAGCATTTTGACCTGATCGGGGGAAGGCTTATTGCAGGCGACAGCACAAAGTTAAGAGCCCAGAACAGCAAAAAGAACAACTTCAATCAGGCTAAGATAGATCGCCAGATAGCCTATATAGATAACAAACTGGAAGAGTATACACGTGCTCTTTCGGAACACGATGGTGACAACGAAGAGCAGATCCGGGAAGAAATTAAAAAGCAGCAGGAGAGAAAAGAGAACTATAGAGAGATAGAAAATCAGCTCAAGGAAAGCGGGGAAACGCAGGTCTCAACTTCCGATCCCGAGAGCAGGCAGATAATGCTTCGCGGTAACATCACTGAAGTATGTTATAATGTCCAGGCCACTTTTGATGCAAAAAACAATCTTCCAATTGATTACAAGGTAACCAACGAGAACGACAGCAAGGCAATGGGCAATATGGTCAGGAGGGCTAAAAGTATTCTCGGGAGCAATGACTTCACAGCGCTGTATGACAAAGGATACCACACCGGTTCGGAGCTAAAAACAGCGCAGGAACTGGGGATTGAAACCATTGTGGCAATACCGGGAGTGCCGTCAACAAGCCAGGCTCCTGATCATGCATATAACTATGATCGCTTCAGGTACGATGACTCAACCGATACCTACACCTGTCCGCAGGGCGAGGTTCTTAAGACAAAGGGTAAATGGTACACCACCCATGGCAGGAGGAACATTCTGATCTCATTTAAGCAATACAAAACCGGGCCTGCAACCGACAGTCTCTCATTTAGAGAATTTCATCGGACACGAAAATATTCAATCATTTAGCTTGACTCTGCCATCTTGACGACTTTTTGCACCATGACAATTCCTGCACATCAATCTGGACTAAAATGTTTCGGCGCCTAACAGTTAAGATCCATTTTCGTGTGAAGTTAATAATTTTGCTTTTTAATAATTAATACTTATCTTTGGCGTTAGTAACGCGACACGGGAAATGATTAACTCCTTTGGGTCTAAAGAGACTGAAAAAATATGGAATGGGGATAGAGTAAAGAATCTACCTCAAGAAATACAACAAATCGGAAGGAGAAAATTAAGGATGCTTAATAACTCACAGAATCTAATGGACTTAAAAGTTCCGCCATCTAATAAGCTAGAGAAACTTTCTGGTAAAATGAGTGACTTCTACAGCATCAGGATTAATGACCAATGGAGAATTGTTTTTAAATGGGACGACGGAAACTCAAGTGATGTTACGATAATGGATTATCATAAATAAAAGAAATGGAAAAGCTTTCAAATATACACCCAGGCGAAATTCTTCTTGAAGAATTCCTAAAACCTTTAAATATATCTGCTTACAGACTGTCAAAGGATCTTGGAATACCGCAGACAAGGACTTCAGAGATAATTAAAGGACATAGAAGTATAACAGCAGATACAGCGATAAGACTAAGCTACTATTTTGGTAATTCTGCAAAATTCTGGCTTGGACTTCAAAATGACTTTGATCTTGAAGAGGAAAAGAAATCTAAAGGTGTTGAATTCAAACATATTAAAAGATTAAAGGAACATGCAGCCTAGTATCAGATTATTATCATACTAGACAAATTCTCTTCATGACCTTTAAAATTACTACGGCGTCTAACTCGGACGGTTTAATTAAGTGCCTTCGGCAGCCCGGACAGCTTCGTAGTCAGCCCTAAAGTCTATGAGAGAAAATTTCGGTCGTTCTATAAAGTTCTCTGCACCCGAACAGTTTCGTCTCCCGGGACAAAGTCTCGTCGGGCTGCCGGCCGACGCGCTGGTGCCTTGTTTTTTGCTCGTCACCGAGACTATTTCATCGTGACACGTAACTTCACTGCCGTCTATCTCCGGACTCATGGTACCGTCTCGCAGCTTCACCGTGACACGAAGCTCTCTGCCGTCTACCGGGTCCCGATAGCTATCGGGAGGCAAAAAACACGTCACCGCGACACCCCTCCTGCGTCGGGGCAGGCTCCCGGCACCTAATTAAACCGCCGGGCCGTCAGACTGTGCAAAAACTCTAATGTTTTGTTTATAACCTATTTGCCAAATATTTGACTAAGACGCTGTATTCCTGTAACTTGTTATAAAAAACGAATATGGCACATCGAATAGGGACCGACAGAAACCAGCTGCTTTTACTTCCACCCAGTCTTGATGAGTTTATAGGAGAAGATAACCCTGCAAAGGTTATCGATGTATTCGTTGATTCACTGGATTTGAAAACAACAGGTTTCAAAAACAGTATTCCTGTAGAGCAAGGGTGCCCTCCTTATAATCCTGCCGACTTGTTAAAGCTTTACCTTTATGGTTACATGAACAGGATAAGGTCTTCCCGTAAACTGGAAAAGGAGTGCACACGCAATATTGAAGTTATATGGTTATTGAACCAGCTACGGCCCAAGTACAGAACTATAGCTTATTTCAGGGCGCAAAACTTAAAAGCCATAAAAAGCGTTTTTCGCCAGTTTGTGGTAATGATGAAGAAATGGGATCTTATTGCCGGAGATCTGCTGGCAGTTGACGGAAGTAAATTCCGGGCAGTGAATTCAAAAAAGAATAACTATAACCAACAAAAGATCCAGCGTCACCTGAACTATATCGATCAGAAAGCAGATGAGTATTTAAAAGAGCTTGATGAGAATGATCATAAAGAACAGGGAGAACGTCAATTAAAGGTAAAAGAATGCCTTCAGCAGTTAGAAGTAAGAAAACAAAAATATATTGACCTGGAAAGACAACTCAGAGAAACAGGACAAGACCAGGTATCAACAACCGACCCTGATGCCAGACAATTAATAATCAGAGGAGATATTGCCGAAGTAGCCTATAATGCTCAGACAACAGTAGATAGCAAGCACAATCTCGTAATAGATACCAAAGTTATTAATTCAAATGACCGAAAGATACTGGCAACCATGGGATTGCAGGCCAAAGAGATACTAAACAAGGAAAGCTTTGACCTTCTTGCAGATAAGGGGTACCATAACGCAGAAGAGTTACAAAAATGCGACTTAATAAATATTAAAACTTATGTAGCACCGCAAGAAAACATCTCCGGTAACAAAATACCTACGCCCGAATATCAGGGTGATAAATTCAGATATAATTCACACGATGACTGCTATATCTGCCCTGAAGGACAAACATTAAGCAGTAATGGGAAATGGTATAAAAAATTCTACCGGACTCACATAACCCTGGTTAAACAATACAAAACAAAGGCGTGCAGGGAATGTCCGATGAGATGCCGATGTACCAGTTCCCCCATTGAAAGAGGAAGATTGATTGAACGTTCGCAATATCAGGACTCAGTTGATGCAAATAATCTGAGGGTCAGAATTGAAAAAGAAAAATACAGACTCCGGCAGACGATGGTAGAGCATCCCTTCGGGGTTGTTAAACGACAATGGGGATACGATCATGTAATGATGAAGGGGCTTGAGAAAACGGATTCAGAAATCAGTCTGGTATTTTTATGTTATAACATTAAAAGGGTAATGAATATAATGGGTATAAATGGTATTCTCAAAGCCATTAAGGCTTTTTCTGAGTGTTTTAGTCCATTTTTGAGCTGTTTTTTACAAATTTTCACCTTTTACACCCCATACTATTTTCAATTAAATCCTATTTCACAAAAAGCAGCGACTATAATACAATGTACCCGTATCTGAATAATCATTATTGCACAGACTCCCGTTAGGTTTCATTGCCCAGTCATCCGAGTAACTAGCTGTTAGACAATTTACCATGACACGTAAATTTTACCCACTTATCGGGACTCAGTCATCTGTCAATTTTATCTTGACATGTCCGGCTTGCGCCCTCGCGCACTTGCATATGATAATTCATGGTTTTGTTTATTTAAATTTACAAAGCCGGCCGATGAGCGTCATCTGCAAGTCTTGCCATCCCTTCGCAAGCCTTGTTTTCTACTGTTTATCGGGACTTTTAAAAAGCAACGAAACCTAACGGCATCGAGTAGGTTTGTGTCTTGATAATTAGATTTCAGGCCACTTAGAAGAATATCAGCGAGAAAACTTAGACTACCGGGACAAATGACTTTTGAGACAATATTTTTCGGACAAAAAAATGATTCGAAATCCCAACATAGACAAAATGCGTAACAAATATTTAAAATTCTTTACTATAACCCTTTTTTGTATAGGGTTAACTAATTGTCGATCAGATTCAGTAAAAGATATTGATGGCAATGTTTATTCAGCAATAACTATTGGGACACAGCTATGGATGGCACAAAACCTTAAGGCAACCAAATATAGTAATGGTGATTTAATCGGAACAACGACGCCTGCAACACTGGTTATAGAAGATGAGAAGTTACCCAAATATCAATGGGCTTATGATGGAAATGAAAGCAATGTTGCTAATCACGGCAGACTATATACATGGTATGTGGCAACTGACAGTCGCAATGTATGCCCAACAGGATGGCATGTTCCTTCTGATGCAGAGTGGACAACTTTAACCGATTATCTTATAAAAAATGATTATGGTTATGGCACGGGATACAATGGAATGGACATAGCAAAATCACTATCGGCTCCTACAGGTTGGGTTGCAGATGACTCACTGGCGACTCCAGGTAATAACCAGAAGAGTAACAACATGACTGGTTTTACAGCCCTTCCGAGTGGTGCCCGGTTGGAAGATGGCAATTTTTATAATTTAGGACATATCGGAAACTGGTGGTCAACCACAGAAGGTGGACCGGCATTTATGCAAGGTTTATCAGGGATTATAGTTAATACTCCAGGAGCCATGTTTCGTGACATTTACCATGACTATTGCTATGTAAACAGCTACAGTAACAATAAGAAATATGGCATGTCTATACGTTGCCTTAAGGACAATTAATCAGGTGATTCTGAGAAAAACTGCAACGAAAACCTAACACGAATGGTTGGAGTAATAAAATTGTTATAATTTTTGCTCACCACCTTGACAATTTTTTCTTGGCAAATAACTTATCACTCATCTGCCAAATTCGTGAATTATCATTTGCATGATTTCCAACACTTCACATGCCTGGATTTCTGCCGTTTGCCTGGGACTTAAAAGCTACGGGCCTAATGCTTTAACATAGAAATTTGCTCTGATGAATAATAAGAATTTAAAATGTAACTATCCATAAATATTATGCAACATTCAATTTATATTCTCGTCTATGATTAAGTATAACACATTTATTAATAAACATTTTAATTCATGAAACCAAAAATATTTATACTATCGCTTTTCTTTCTTTTACCCTCAATAATTTATTCGCAGAACAATAAAACACAGATCCTGCAAGGTTCATGGATGGGGAGGGTTACTACTGATAATTTTTCATTACGTATACTTTTAAGATTTGAAGGAACGTATGACAATATCAAAGGATTTCTTGACAGCCCAGACCAGGGACTTAAGGATTTGCCCTTTGATAAAGCATGGACTATTCAAGATAGTGTATTCGTCGATGCATCTAAATCTTTAAATGCAGGTATTATTTATAAAGGGAGAGTACTCCCTGGTGATTCGATTATTGATGGAATCTGGGGTGGGGCTCTAAGCTTAAGGCTAAGTCGTACCAATTACATTTTTACACTTAAAACGAATTTGAATCCTGAAATTGAGGGATATAAAATTATTAAATTAATTGAAAGTTCACCGATTAAAGATCAACAGGCAACTGGTGTTTGCTGGAGCTTTGCCACTACATCATTCATTGAAACAGAAGCAATAAGACTTGGGAAAAATCCTGTTGTACTTTCACCGATGTTTTATGTGAATCCAACATATTTAGACAAAGCTGAGAAATATATAAGGATGAATGGGAAAAGCTATTTTGGTCCAGGCGATTTAACATTCAGTCTATTGAAAGCGTATAAAAATTTTGGAGCTATTCCTCAGAAAGTCTTTTCAGGGAAAAAAGACTCCACTTCAAAATATAATCATGGAGAAATGGACAATGCCCTGCTCGAAAAGGTCAAATATTATGTCCAATACGGACGTGGAAACATGACAACTGAGGGGTACAGAAAAGATATGGATAAAATCTTAACACAGACAATGGGCAAAGCCCCTGATACTTTTACATATAACCAAAAGCAATATACTCCAGAATCGTTTGCCAAAGAAATGGTTGGAGTCAATCCAGATGATTATGTTGAAATAACCTCATTCAGTCATCATCCTTTTTATTCAAAGTTTATACTAGAGATTGAATCAAACTGGAGTAATAACTACTACCTTAATCTGCCAATAAGAGATTTTAGCAGTGTTATTGATTATGCTTTATTACACAATTATTCAGTATGCTGGGATGGTGACGCATATAGATGTGAAGGTTTTAATGATGGTTTCGCAGTATTGGACGATTCTATTAATACCATTACACAAGAAATGAGGCAAACCGATTTTGATAATTATAATACAATTGATCAACATAACATGCATATTATCGGAATTGCAGAGAATAACAAGGGGAAAAGATTCTACATTGTTAAAAATTCAAGTGATCAACGAAATTGTGGCGGATATATGTACATGTCAAAGGAATACTTACTTCTAAAAACAATTTCAGTAATGATAAATAAAGATGCTATCCCAAAAGAAATTAAGAACAAATTTGACTTTCCATTATGAAAATACATTGATTTTAATATCAACTCAACTTCAGATGATATTATTCTGATCAATACGTTACAGACCTTGATGAAATATAAATATAACAAACAGGTATCAGGACGAGAATAAAATTGCAACGAAAACCTAACACGGATGGTATAGGTAATTGCCTTCAGCAGCCCGGACTAGCTTAGTAATCAGCTCCATAAGTCTATGCGATCAAAATTATTCCCACTTATCAAACTTTCGGTACCGTGACTAATCCTGCTACCGTGACAAAGTCAATAGGGCTGCTGGCCGTCGCGCCGTTGTCATGGTTTTTGCATCGCCATCTGTGACAATTTTATCATAACGTGACAAATCCTGCTCATTTATCGGGACTCAGTCATCTGGACAACTTTATCGTGACACGAAAATCCTGCCCATTTACCGGGACTGTGCAAAAACACATGCCAACCCTGACCCTCTAGCGCTCGGGCAGGCTCCGACGGCAACTCCCCATACCACCGGGCCGTTATGCTTAAGTGCCAGCACGTTACGAGACTATTTCTTCATGACAACAAAGGGTTATGCATAAAACTCCGAACGAGAATTATTATTGACTTACTGGACAAATTTGTAATCACGAGAAAATTACTATACTTTACCTAAACAATTATAGACTATGGTTTTAGAGTATATCAATTGGAATGTTGATCCAGAGATTATTAACGTTTTCGGCATTTCTATTAGATACTATGGACTTCTATTCGTAAGTGGATTAATCCTTTGCATCTATATTTTAGGCTGGATTTACAAAAGAGAAAACATCCCTTTTGAGCATCTGGAAAAATTATCAATCTACGGTATGATTGGTATTCTTGCAGGGGCAAGACTTGGACATTGTTTATTTTATGAGCCATCTTACTATTTATCACATCCACTAGAGATGATTCTTCCAGTTACTTTTTCTCCTGATGGGATAAAATTTATCGGATATCAAGGATTGGCAAGTCATGGTGGTGTACTAGGATTACTGATTGCCTTATATTTCTATTCTCGAAAGACTAAACATTCAATGATTGACACCATTGATTTGATTGCGGTTGTTGCAGGATTGAGCTTTGGATTTATCAGACTTGGAAACTTTATGAATTCTGAAATTATCGGCATTCCGACAACAAAACCTTGGGGTGTGATTTTTGAGCGAGTAAACAACGTACCGAGACACCCAGCTCAATTGTATGAGGCTATTGCTTATTTTATCATTTTTGCGATTATGATGATTCTTTACATAAAAATGAGAGATAGACTTAAAAACGGATTCTTCTTTGGGCTTGCAACTGTTTTATTTTTTACAGCTAGATTTATAATTGAATTTCTAAAGGAAAACCAAGTCGGATTTGAAGATGGAATGACATTAAATATGGGACAAATTTTGAGCCTTCCTTACATTGTTGTGGGAATTGGATTTATTATTTATGGAATAATAAAAACTAGAAAATTACTCAATGCTGACATCCAATAGTAAAGTTACTTCCTAAATGGACAACTTCGTAATCATCGAGACAACTACATCATAAGAACAAATAAAAACCTAAGCATAACACGGACAATGCTAGAGATAAGTTGTTTGTCATGCTTTTTGCTTGACTCTGAGTCATTTAGCGGGACAAGTGTATAACCCGGCACCCGGACTCGCACAACTGCCCACAATTAAAATCCTGCACCTTGACAATTTTCTGGCTTCGAAAAAATTTGTACCGCGATATTGCGCCAGTGCCTTTTACCAATTTCACTACCGGGATAAATTCCCAGCCACTTAGAAACCTTGTACCGCGATCGCACCAGTGTTCAATAAAATTTGTACCATGACGGCAAAAAGCACGCCATACCCTCCTTTGGACGCCGAAGCCTTGGCGAAGGCGTTCCTTGCACCGTGACAGTCTTCTGGCCCCGCTGGCGCGGGGTACTAGGATTCTACCCGGATGCTGCGTCGGGTAACACCTACTAAAACATACCGCCGGGCCGTTATGTTTAACCCGGAACATCCTGACTATCCGGGACTTAAACAGAGAAGGCTAAACAAACGAGCAAACAGAAGCAAAATTAAAACACAGGAATGTTCCCGATATGGGAATTTTGATTATATTTGCAACCGGAATGACAAATTATGGAGAGAATATTTGCGAAAAGTACTTTGAGACAATTTTGGGAAAAATATCCAGATTCTGAACAGTACCTTAAGACATGGTATGACATGGCAATGAGTTCTGATTGGAAAACACCCGTTGATATCAAAAAAAGTTATGCAAATGCAAGTATTTTGAAGGATGGTAGAATCGTATTTAACATTAAGGGTAACACGTATCGCCTTATAGTAAAGATCAATTTTGAGAAACAATGGATCTTTATTCGATTCATCGGAACCCACGTTGAGTATGATAAAATTGATGCTAATAAGATTTAAAAAAAGAGACAAATGACAATAAAGCTTATTAAGACGGAAGCAGATTACCAGAGAGGATTGAAAAGACTTGGGGAAATCTTTGATGCTAAAACTGGGACTTCAGAAAGTGACGAAGCCGACATACTCGGATTAATGATTGATGAGTATGAAAAGAAACATTATCAGATTGATGCGCCAGATCCAATTGAAGCCATAAAGATAAGGATGGAAGAAATGCAATTAAAGCAGGTTGATTTGGCTGAGGCACTTGGTGGAAAAAACAGAGTTTCAGAGGTTCTTAACCGTAAACGTAAATTGACTCTTTATATGATTCGCAATCTCACGGAAAGATTAAATCTCTCCCCTGGACTATTAATTCATGATTATAAACTTGCTGGACAATAGATCTTTTTATATTCGTTCTAACCAGCTTTATCGTGACACCAAAATAAAGGGCTAAACATAACTCGGACGGTTGGGGTAATAAGCTTGTAACGGTTTTTGCTTAGCTCCTGCACCGTGACAGATTTGTAATGCTCGTAAACCCGGATTCCCGCATCTGCCACAATTTAAATACTGCATCTGGACTACTTTCTGGCTTCGATTCAGTTTTCGTCGCCAACGCTGCGCCAGTGGCCGCTCTGCAAAATTTGTTACCGGGACTACTTTGTGCTCCGCCCATGCTTGTACCGCGACACTCAGTTAACGCACTAAAATCTGCCATGACTGCAAAAACACGCGCCATACCCCCCTTTGGACGCCGAAGCCTTGGCGAAGGCGTTCCTTGCACCCCATGACGTTCGCTCCGCTCAGTCAGGGTCTTCAACGTGACAGCTTTCACGCCTTCGCGACTGAAGTCGCTATGGCGTGCAAAGCTGGCTAAAGTAACAGGACCCTGCCCGGTGATTGCGTCGGGTAACACTTACTCCCTCAACCGCCGGGCCGTCAGACTGTGCAAAAACTCTAATGTTTTGTTTATAACCTATTTGCCAAATATTTGACTAAGACGCTGTATTCCTGTAACTTGTTATAAAGAACGAATATGGCACATCGAATAGGGACCGACAGAAACCAGCTGCTTTTACTTCCACCCAGTCTTGATGAGTTTATAGCAAGCCATAAAAAGCGTTTTTCGCCAGTTTGTGGTAATGATGAAGAAATGGGATCTTATTGCCGGAGATCTGCTGGCAGTTGACGGAAGTAAATTCCGGGCAGTGAATTCAAAAAAGAATAACTATAACCAACAAAAGATCCAGCGTCACCTGAACTATATCGATCAGAAAGCAGATGAGTATTTAAAAGAGCTTGATGAGAATGATCATAAAGAACAGGGAGAACGTCAATTAAAGGTAAAAGAATGCCTTCAGCAGTTAGAAGTAAGAAAACAAAAATATATTGACCTGGAAAGACAACTCAGAGAAACAGGACAAGACCAGGTATCAACAACCGACCCTGATGCCAGACAATTAATAATCAGAGGAGATATTGCCGAAGTAGCCTATAATGCTCAGACAACAGTAGATAGCAAGCACAATCTCGTAATAGATACCAAAGTTATTAATTCAAATGACCGAAAGATACTGGCAACCATGGGATTGCAGGCCATTTTCACCTTTTACAGCCCATACTATTTTCAATTAAATCCTATTTCACAAAAAGGAGCGTCTATAATACAATGTAGCAGTATCTGAAGAATCATTATTGCACAGACTCCCGTTAGGTACCATTGATCCCGTCTCCGAACATAAATAAATTCCTGATAAAGTTTGTCCTGAATTTTATAACTTTGTGATCAAATGAAAACTAGAGACCAAATATTAGAATTTCTCTCTCAGAACAAAAAGCTATTCCGAGATAGATATCATATTGTCCGGCTTGGGTTATTTGGATCATACGCAAGGGGCGAACAAAACAGTCACAGTGATATAGACTTATTGGTTGAGTTTGAGGAAAATACACAAGACTTGTACGATTTGAAAACCCAACTTAAAGATTACTTTATGGACAAGCTCGGAATTGAAATCGATATCTGCCGTGAAAAATACATCAAGCCCAGAATCAAAAAATCAATTTTAAAAGAAACTGTCTATGTTGACTAAAGATCATCATTGTCTTGAAACAATAATTGAGGCAAGTGACAGGATTATTGAATATACCTCCGGATTCAATTCTGCAGATGAATTTAATAATGACTATCGAAATTTTGATGCTACAATGATGAATTTTGTTGTTATTGGGGAGATGGTAGATAAGATCTCAGATGAATTTAAAAAAGCTCTTCGGCTGGCACGGTCCGCAGCCCGGACTGCTTCAGAGTCAGCCCTAAAAGTCTATGAGAGAAAAATTTGCCCCGTTTATAAACTTCTGTGCACCACGACTGTTTCCAAAGTCTACGTGGGCTGCGGGCCGACGCACGTGGTGTCATGGTTTTTGCACCCGGGACGATTCATCTTGACGCGATAAACAATACAAAACAAAGGCGTGCAGGGAATGTCCGACGAGATGCCGATGTACCAGTTCCCCCATTGAATTGAAAGAGGAAGATTGATTGAACGTTCGCAATATCAGGACTCAGTTGATGCAAATAATCTGAGGGTCAGAATTGAAAAAGAAAAATACAGACTCCGGCAGACGATGGTAGAGCATCCCTTCTCATCATTATTGCACAGACTCCCGTTATAAGCAAGGTAGCGCATGATTATTAAATGACAGCCTTATGATATTTTATCTATTTTCTTATCTTTATGGTATCACAATTTGTGACACCATTTGATTATGAGTAAGTTGCCAGTTCTTCGAGAAAAAACCATTGCGAGTTTTATCTACTTCATCCGAAGAGAAAAAGTAATGTTAGATGCTGATTTAGCAAAGCTTTATAACGTAGAAACCAGAGTGTTAAAGCAAGCTGTAAAAAGGAATCTCAATAGATTTCCTGCTGACTTTATGTTTGAATTAACAAATGATGAAATCGACAAACTGGTATCACAAAATGTGATCCCATCTAAGAGTGTATTTGGCGGTGCAAAACCTTTTGCCTTCACCGAACAAGGAATTGCAATGTTGTCAAGCGTTCTGAAAAGTAATATTGCAGTCCAGGTTAATATTGCAATCCTAAGGACTTTTGTAAAACTCAGACAACTACTCGAAGACCATAAGGACCTTGCTGATAAAATTGAAAAACTTGAGCAAAAATACGATGCAAAGTTTAAGATCGTCTTTACCGCTATTCAACAAATGCTTAAAGAAGACTCCAAACCTAGACCAAAAATTGGTTATAGACAATCTGGAAAATAAACCCTGCTTAGTTACGACAAGCAAAATTTTGAATTATCATACTGAAGACTCACTAAAACAAAATTACGAGTCGGCACTCTTAAAAATTAAGGCAGTCTTATCAATCAAGGACAAAGACAAATTAGAATTTTTAAATTCGAGAATTGGTTTTCATAAACCTTGGGCACCTACAAGTTTACATTTAGACTGTATTCAACATTCTATTACAGAAAACGAAAAAATAAAAATTCAATATCAATCAAAAAAAGAAAACCAAATAACGGAACCAATCATTAATCCTTATGCCGTTTACTTTAGTGGTGCTGTTTGGACAACAATTGCCTATTGCGAACTCAGGAAAGAACTTAGAGAATTTCGGCTTGACAGAATAAAAGAACTAAAATTGCTTCAAAATCATTTCCAACCTGACAAATCTTTTCAACATTGAACGCTATTTAGAAGAACGTTCAAAAAAATATTTTAGACCCCTGACAAAGGGCTGTCCTATGTACCTTTTAGCTTTGCTTCATAATTCAACAAAAAATGAATAAAAAAGCAATTTTATTAATCGTCATTGCTTCTCTTTCAGGAAGTGTAAGCAAGGCACAAACACAAAAAAGAATGACAGCAAAACAAATCACAATCAGAGACAAACAAGTTGAAATCAATTATTTTCAACAAGGACAAGGCGACACAACACTTCTGTTTTTACACGGCTGGTGTATTGACGGAACTTATTGGAAAAATCAAGTAGAATATTTTTCTAAAAATTACAATGTTTACGCAATTGACTTACCAGGTTTTGGCAAAACTAAAGCAGAAAGAACAAATTGGACTATAGAAGAATATGCCAATGATGTAACAGCATTTATTGACACAATGAACTTAAAAAATGTAGTAATCATTGGACATTCAATGGCTGGCGAAATAATGTTGCAAACAGCATTAAGCAACAATCCCAAAATAGTCGGAATTGTAGGCGTTGATAATTTCAAATTTATTGATGTTTCATTTACTCCAGAGCAGATGAAACAAATGACAGACTTTTTTCCAATGCTGCAAAACGACTTTAAAAATTCTGCACCTGTATATGCAGATATGATGCTTTTTCACCCAACAACTTCAAAAGAAGTGAAAGACAGAGTGAAAACTGATTTTGCAAATTGCGATTCCGTTATAGGCTATGGAACATTTATGAACCAAATGCAATATGCTTATACCGATGCACAAAGACTGGAACAGCTTAATTATAAGTTATACTTAATAAACAGTGACAGTTTTCCAACAAACGAAATCGGACTTAATAATCATTGTAAAAATAGTTTTCAAGTGGAAACTATCTCTGCAACTGGACATTATCCAATGATAGAAAAACCGACTGAATTTAATTTGATTTTGGAAAAGGTATTGACAAGTATGAAATAAACTGCTGCTTACACGGACAATGCTATTTTACGGCTGTCCACAGGATCACGTTTCTTCAGCTTGTCTTTCTGACTTGTCGGGATATCGGCTGCATTAATGACGATATTCTTTATACCAAGAGAATTTAATTCACGATGAATCCCATAACCGCAAAAACCAGCTTCATAGGCGCCGGACTCACATAACCCTGAAAGCCATTAAGGCTTTTTCTGAGTGTTTTAGTCCATTTTTGAGCTGTTTTTTACAAATTTTCACCTTTTACACCCCATACTATTTTCAATTAAATCCTATTTCACAAAAAGGAGCGTCTATAAGACAATGTAGCCGTTTCTGAATAATCATTATTGCACAGACTCCCGTTAGCGGGCATTAAAAAACCCCCTGACACATAGTTAGTGTCCTGACTACTAACATTTGGCACAATTTTAGATGCATCTCCATCAACATGATTGAATTGACTAATATCTAAAAAAAAACACCCGCTAACTCACCGTATTTGAAACATATTATCAGTTAAAAAAATGACAGATGAAAAAATCAATCACAACTATCGTAGGCTTCTTTTTCATTATAAGCTTGTATTCACAGACCCAACCTTCCGTTTCCAAACCAAAAGGGATGGTATTTGTTCCTCAAGGATCTTTTGATATGGAAATTACCAGGAATTCAGAAACCAAATTAACCAAAGTGTCAGTGGGTGCCTTCTGGATGAGCAATGAAATTACCAATGCTGAATTTAGAGAATTTGTTGATTGGGCAAAAAAAAATCCAAATGAAAAGCTTTACCAGGTAAAGTATTCAACTGAAGTTTTTAGTGACCCTAAAAAAGGAATAATGAAAGACACTGTGATAAGAAAAATTAATCCTATCGAAGTCTCAAAGTTCAGCTCTGAAATGATTGACCCTTTTTGTCTTGAAAAGGAAAATTCAAAATATAAAGACTATTTCACTAATATAAAGTACAATGATTATCCTGTAGTTGGCGTGTCATTTATAATGGCTGAATACTTCTGTCTATGGAAAACAATGTTGGAAAATGAACAAATGAAAGAAAAAGGTTTGCCAAATGTCCATTTTTACCGTATACCACTCGAGACAGAATGGGAATATGTAGCACAGCAGCCAAATCCAAAAGGAGATAAAAACAGTTTAGTATCTACAATTCAAAAGGTTAATGAAGGTAGCAACAACGAATGGGGACTATTTCATCTCGACAATAATGTTTCTGAATGGGTTACACCTATGATGAGAGAAAAAGCAGGTATTATTAGAGGTGGATCATGGAAATCAGAAAATAGTATTTCTGCTCGACAAGTTATTGATCCGAATTTAAAAGAATCAAATATTGGATTTAGAATTGCGCAATCATACATAAGTGAAAATAAATAACGCTCCGCTAACACGGACAAAGGTCATTTGTTTGTCACGGTTTTTGCAGGGGCTCCTGCTTTCTAGGAAGTTTATCATGCTTAGTTGTCCCGTGATACGCGCCAAAGCTCTCTTGAGAAATTCTGCTCAAAAGAAGATAAGTGGTTCGAGCATTGTGAACGGCCTCCGCTGCGCCATCGGCTTCGACCAGGTTCCTGCTCCGTGACTAATTCCTTACACCCAAAAGTTTGTACCGCGATCACACCAGCACGCAAGAAAATTATACCATGCCACCTTCGCTAAAGCTTCGGCGGCTAAAAGATGGCAAAAACCGCGCCCCCGCCTCCGTTGCACTGCGGCGGGGCAGGCATGCTTCGCTCTCTTCGGCCTTATGAAGATTGAAAATCAATACGATAGATACTGCCCACGGCCTCCATTCCCTCAGCAACAAAAACGCCTTTTATTGCCGGGCCGCTAGCAAAAATTCGCAGCATACTATACTGAAATAGAAATGATTATACTCTAATACTACGAAATATGAGAATAAAACTATTTATCTTCTTAATAATCATCCTCTACTCCTGCGGGAGGAATGTCAACCAGAAAACTGATGATACTATCAAGGTGATTGATCTTTTTTCAGAACCTGAATCTGAAATTGTAAAGGTTTCAGATATAGCAACAGATCTTGAATATATTCCACTTCAAACAACTGAAAACTCTCTTGTAAAATCTATAACAAAGATTGTAACGTGCGACAATAAATTTTACATAAGAAATGGATATGATGATATACTTTGTTTCGGTAGAAAAGGGAATTTTCTTTATAGACTTAATAAAACTGGTAGAGGCCCGGGCGAATATACATTTATTAATGATTTCGATGTAAGTTCAGATAATAAACTTCTTTTTGTCCTTACCAGTGGAAATATATTGGTATTCATGAATACCGGGACGGAATTTATTTTCGATAAATCTATAAATCTCAGGCAGCCATTTCCATCAAAGATCAGTATCATTCCGGGGACAACCAATATTTTATTATCAATTGATCCTATAACAGCACCTGAGCAATCCTTGAGCATCCTGATTAACTCTAATAGTGATACTCTTAACTTCAAACCAAATCATTACAGGTTTGAGAAAGAAAAAATAAGCACCCGATACAGGATGATAAATGAAAGTCTACAATACAAATTTGAAAACAACGCTTGTTTTAAAGAAGAGTTTAGCGACACGGTTTTCTTTGTTAATAGAGAGACATATGAATTTCAACCCAGGTTGATTTTTGATTCTCACGGCAAAGGATTCCTGCCAAGAGTAAGATATGATACAGAATATGCCAAAAGTAATAGTGCTGATTTGTATTGGGTATATTTAATCATTGAGACCTCCCGATATATTATTTATACATATGAGCATAATATGACACGAAATAAAATGCTTTATGACAAATCAGTAAATAATAAATTCAAAATTGGACATATGAATCTTGGGGAAGATTTTAAAAATACTATGAAAGATGATTTAAATGTTGGTCCTGTTTTTGATCCAACCTTTTGTAGTGAAAATAATTTATATTCAACTGTGGATGCTTTAACCTTAAAGAAATATGTCGCAGGTGAAGATTTTAAAAATACACAGGTCATGGATCCAAAAAAGAAAAATGAGCTCAAAAAACTGGCCGATTCATTGACAGAGACTGATAATCCTCTCCTCTTAATCATGACACCAAAAAACTAACAAAACTTTTGCTAATACGGACAATATGGGTAAGTTGTTTGTCACACTTTTTGCATTTGCTCCTGCACCGTGACAAATTTCTGGCTAAAGTACCTGGACTCTGCCCGGTGCTGCCCCTGACGCTCGCAAAGCTCGGTCAGGGCAGGATCGGGTAAAACCCCCATCGCGGCAGGCTGGCTCCTTCCTTCGGTCGCCGCCTTCGTCGGCCATAGGTCGACTTCAGCGACCGAAGGCCGAAGGCTTGCCGAAGGCGATGCACTAAAACAGCCCACAGGGCTGTTTCTTTACGCTCGGCCCTCCTTATTGCCGGGCCATCAGACTGTCTAATAACTAAAATGAAGTCTCTGAGAATCGTATATTTGAGAAAATTTACGTATAGGTATCCAGGGATTTAATTGATCTTGATGAGTTATTAGACAGACTCCCGTTAGCATTCATTACAGGAGCAACTATTTTTCGCAATAAATATTTATTTTCGAATTTCACTAATTCAAATTATGAGAACAGTCTTATTCTTTTTTCTATTTGTCATCCCTATTCTAACTAGTGGCCAGGAATTAAAAAGAGTAACTAGAAGTAACCCTGAATATGGAGAAGTTTATTATGTACTTAAAGATAATAGATATGTTAAGCAGGGAAAATACTTGAAATATTATGAAGTATTGTTTAGCAGGAATCTCGAATCATTTGGTCAATTTGATAATAATACAAAGACTGGAACCTGGATTTTGTTTAATTCTCAACATATTTTGAATCCGCTGTCATCATTTGGAGAATTTGATAGTGACAAAAAAATTGGCCAGTGGGAGTTCTTCTACAGTCCTGTCTTAATGAAAGATAGTCTGATAAAAATACTCGCGTCACAAAAACTGACGACATTTAATATACCTCAAAAGGATAATGAAGAAATTCAAATTTTGATTGATACTGCCGGGATTAAATTAGCAGCCATCGGTAATTATAATGACAATCAAAAAACAGGCATCTGGGAATATTATTCAAGGGATGGAGCTTTACTTTGTAAGTATGATTATTCCTCCAATCAGATGATCCAAAATAATAACTTAAATAGTTATGACCAATTAGGCGGTGTTGAACGGTTTAAAACATTATTCTCTCAATCTATCTCTGAAAAAAGAGCAAAAAGTAGTCCGTTTTTTTTCAATAATTCTCATGTGACATTTGAAATTACAACCAACCATGATTCTTTAAATATCAAAAAAATAGATTCTCTGGGGGATTTTAGCTTTGATACAAACGTTGAACAGATCATAAGGAATATGTCTTTGGATTGGATTAATTATGATCCAAGACTTGAACATAACAATATTAAAATCCAGATTAATTATTTTGTAAATGGTAGAACCGGTTCTCTTTCAGTTTCTTTATTTGAACCGTTTGACTCAGATGAAATGACAAATAAGTAACAAATGCTAATACGGACAATGCTAAAATTCATTTTTTTGTCACGGTTTTTGCGGGTTTCCTACTTTCTAGTAAAATCCTGCTGCGAGTTGTACCCGGATACGCGCCAATGCTCTCCAGCAGCTTTCTGCTCATAAGAAATATTGTTCTATCGAGCATTGTAACGGCCTTCGCTGCACAAGCGTCTTCGACCAGGTTCCTGCACCGTGACTAATTCCTGGTCGCCAGCAAATTTGTACCGCGATCGCGCCAGCCCGCAAGTCAGATTGTACCATGCCACCTTCGCTAAAGCTTCGGCGGCTAAAAGATGGCAAAAACCGCGCCCCCGCCTCCGTTGCACTGCGGCGGGGCAGGCATGCTTCGCTCTCTACGGCCTTATAAAGATTGAAAATCAATACGATAGATACTGCCCACGGCCTCCGTTCCCTCAGCAACAAAAACGCCTTTTATTGCCGGGCCGTCAGACTGTCTAAAAACCTCTTCAATTTGTTGATAACTACGTCCCTCTTCATATACTGCTCTGCCCCCTGGTTTGTACCTTAATTATATGAAATTCATACATGGACTTAACAGAAATCAGATTCATCTTTTCCCGGTTTCGCTTGATGAGAGCATTGACCCCGGTAATGAAGTCAGAATAATAGACCTGTTTGTCAATAGCCTTTCAATTAAAGACTATGGATTCAGAATAGATTTTATCGAAAACGGTCGTCCTGCATATCATCCTGCAGATTTATTGAAACTCTTCATTTACGGGTATCTGAATAAGATCCGTTCATCTCGCGACCTGGAAAAGGAAAGTAAACGCAACATCGAGGTAATGTGGCTCTTAGGGTGTCTCAAACCTGATCACAACAACATTGATTCACAGAAGCGAGTTTGCCGGATACTATGAAGTCAATAGCAGAAACTTTAAAGAGAAGGAGCACCTTTATAAACGCCGTCAGACTATAGTGGAACATCCATATGGAACGATAAAACGACAATGGGGGTTCAGTTATATTCTGACAAAGAAGGGGTTGGGCAGAGCGGCTTCCGATGTCGGATTTATGTTCATCGCATACAATCTCAGACGGATTGGTAATATTTTGACCAGAGATCGGCTGAAGGAGTATCTGAGGATGCTTGTTCCTTTGTTTTTTGATATTCTGGGCTTCTGCAGAGTGAAAATAAGCCTTCTGAAGACCTTTCTTTACCGGATAATATTTACCCCGGTACAGATACAGCTATCGCTTAAATCGTATCAGATTGACCGGAAAAACTTCGGGGATAACGGTTATTAGTCAGGCTGCCGTTAGGCAACATGCCGGTTACCAAAACAATATTGAATTGGTTCAAAAAAAAGTGTAGATTTGAGTAAAAAGAAAGCTTGGATAAGTACTGCATGAGACTAGAAGAAATAAAGCTATATCGAATCACGCACATCATGAATATCCCGCATATTTTGAGATATGGTATTACGCATAAAAAGTCTAAGAATTGCAATCCACAATTTGTGAATATCGGTGATAAGAGTCTTATTGACACAAGAAGCAGTAGAAGGGTTCATGTTGATAATGGGGATTTTTCGAACACTACTGCAATAGAAATTGTTTTAGGTGAGTTCATCCCTTTTTATTTCGGACTAAAAATGCCAATGCTTTATGTCATTCAGAATGGAGGTAATTTTGTTGAAAGGGCCACTCCTCCTACAGATATTATTTACTTGGTATGTCCCGTCATAAAAATTATTGAACGTGACTATAATTATTACTTTAGCGACGGCCATGCAACTGATAATTTAACAACATTTTATGATCGTACTAAAATTAATGATCTCCCTTCCATTATTAACTGGAATGCGATTAAAGCATCCTATTGGGGTGGCGATGAAAATTTAAATATTAAGCGAAAAAAACAAGCTGAAATTTTGATTGAAGATGATATAGATCCAAGATGTTTGATGGGTCTTGGTTGTTTCAATGAGCACTCCAAAGACAGGCTAGTCGAGATGGGTGTAGATAAAAACATTATAAAGATTATCCCACAAGGTTATTATTAATCTTTGACTTATGATAAAGTATATCAAAGGAAATATTTTAGATAGTGAAGCACAAGCACTTGTAAATACAGTGAACACTGTAGGAGTTATGGGGAAAGGAATTGCATTGCAGTTCAAAAAAGCTTTTCTTAATAACTTAAAAGCATATGAGGAGGCTTGTAAGAGAAAAGAAATCGAGGTAGGCAAATTATTTGTAACCCGCGATAGCAATTTAAATACTGGTGAAAAGATCATTATAAATTTTCCAACTAAAACTGATTGGCAAAAACCTTCAGAGTATAGCTATATTGAAGCCGGTTTAAATGACCTAATTTCAGTAATTAAAAACTATGAAATTAAAAGTATTGCTATTCCACCATTAGGTTCAGGGAATGGAGGGTTAGAATGGGAAAGAGTTAAAAAAATGATCGATAATAAATTGAATTCAATCGATATTGAAATTTTTGTATATGAACCAACTTCTCAGATCATTGAACATCTAAAAAAAGAAAGAGTAAAACTTACCGATGCAAGAGCTTTATTACTCTATGTTCTATACGATTTAGTTAAGAATGGAGAATATGCTTCAGAATTCTCAAGTGAAAAAGTCTGTTACTTTCTGCAAAAATTCGGTGCTAAGAAATATTTTAATCTTAAATATGAACCAAATTTTTATGGTCCCTATTCTGGAAAAGTCAGATTTGTCTTGAATGTACTAAATGGCAGTTATCTTATGGGCTTCAGCGATATGAGTAAGAAGCCATTTGAACCTTTAACATTAATTTCAAATGGGTACGAGGATGTCAAGAGACATGTCGAAAGTAAACCAGAACTTACTGAAATTGCAAAGAATACAATATGCTTTTTAAATGGTTTCTATTCGGACTTTGCTCTAGAACTATTGTCCTCAATTGACTTCATAGTCACGAATCAAAAAACATTTGATAAGGAATTTGTCTCCAACAAGTTGGATGAATGGAGCACTAGAAAACGTAGCTTATTTTCTAACCCAAGATACATCGATATTTCGATAAATCACCTCAAGAAATTTGAGTTCGCATAAGACAATTCTAACAAGCACATTGCAACACGGACGGTATAATTAATGGGCTTGTCACACTTTTTGCCCCGCCACGGCGGGATTTGGCTTCGCCGAGCTCACTTCGTCCGGTTCGTCGCGGAGTTTATCCCGCATAGCGGGGCTCCTCAACTTTTGTTCCTGCCGACGGCCTCCGGTCGACTCAGCACCGTTTACTAATGCTCACCGCCGGTCCGTCAGCATTCAGGCCCAATGCACGACCATCGAGACAAATTACACATATAGTGACAGTTACATAACGAATACTATGGCCCAAATGCTAACTTAAAAATCAAATATCACTTGACTTCCAGAATTCTCTAAATCCCTTCAATATGAAAATTCATCTCCTGGTTATAATTGCCTTTCTTCTTACAAATCACCTTATTGCACAAGATATAGACAAGAACTATAAACCAAAAAATCTCAATGAAGCTATTATACAACTTGACAAACTATTTCCTGATTCGACAAAGCAGAAAATCGCCAAAATGGAAGAAAATGAATTCTTAGGTACTTCACATTTATCCACAGGAATGTGGATTAGAAATAATTGGGATTTATGGAAAAGTGGCGATTTATCAAAGTATTTTAATGAACTTGGCATATACCATCCTGATGATATGTCGGGGATTATTTTACGAAGTTTTTATCGCCATATCAAAAGCCAGGATTTTGAACTCGATAATCAGATAAAATTTTATAAGGAATATTGGAGAAAAGCACAGGAACATGAATATAAAATGAAAAATGATACAGCATATGCCGCTAAGTTTAATAAAGAGAATGACAGTCTATACAAAGAGACAATAAAAGAGAAAACCAGTGATCTCAAACCAGGTACAAAAATCAGGGGATGGGTGAATTATTCAGATGGAATAATATCTGGTGGGAGAACCCGGATTGAAGGAGAAATAATAACGTGGGAAGGAATAAAGGCAAAAGTCAAAATTGACAAATTTCTTGACGGGAAGAAAAAAAATAGAGTACTGCGATATAACAAAGTCAAGGACGACGAAATTTATGTGAGCTACTATTTACTTGAAAAAATTTAATGGAGTCTGGACTGAGAACAAGATAATTGTGCTGGCAACTAGGCTCAAATAATATGTGGACATCGCTCACGGCACTTGCATATAGCATTCGCGGTTTTGTAGGAAGAAAAATATACAAAACCGGCCCATGACAATTATCGAAATGAATAATCAGCATTATTAAAAAAGTACTTACCTTTGTCAAACTAAAAACTTTGGATGTTTAAATTTAAGAAGGACCTGGTGAAGTAAATAATCTTTGGTGCATACTGCCCAGGATTATCCCATATTAAAACTCAGGCATATTCATGTCGGAGTATTTTCTATATAATGATTTCAGTAGACGCTCTGGCAGGACTATAATAGTCTTTTGTCATGCGTTTCAAAATAATAAATTTAAACATCATGAGTAACGAAAATAAATCAATTCACGAATTCGACTTCAATTTAATCTGCGAATATTTTTCAACCATAGAACGACAAGGGCCAGGGAGTCCCGAAGTAACCATCAAAGCATTAAGTTTTATAAATAATCTTACCTGTGAATCCCACATTGCCGACATTGGTTGTGGAACCGGTGGTCAAACAATGGTGCTGGCGCAGCATGCGCCAGGACATATTACAGGTATCGACTTATTTCCAATTTTCATAGACCTGTTCAACTCTAATGCCCTTAAACTGAATCTTCAAAATAGGATTAAAGGTGTCGTTGGGTCAATGGAGAACCTCCCTTTTCATAATGAAGAATTAGACCTAATCTGGTCGGAAGGAGCGATTTATAATATTGGATTTGAACGAGGGTTGAATGAGTGGCGGAAATTCCTGAAAACGGGTGGTTATGTTGCCGTTTCAGAAGCGTCGTGGTTTACCGGGAAACGTCCTGCTGAAATCGATGAATTTTGGATGAATGCTTATCCTGAGATAGACACCATTTCGAATAAGATCGCACAAATACAAAAAACCGGATATATCCCTGTTGCAACCTTCATTCTGCCTGAGGACTGCTGGACAGAGCATTTTTATGCTCCACAAGTTATGGCACAGGAAACTTTCCTGAAGAAATATCCAGAAAATAAAACTGCTGAGGAGTTCGTGGCATACCAAAGACACGAAACTAAATTATATTACAAGTATAAAGAGTTTTACGGCTATGTATTCTATATTGGGAAGAAGTTATAAATATTGATTAAAGAAGGATTGTTCCTGTCTTTTCAGGACAATCCTTCTAATAATCAAATTTTTCTCGATTTCTATAGATAGACTATTCGTTTATCTCACGACATGGAAAAGGAATGTAAACGCAACATCGAGGTAATGTGGCTCTTAAGGTGTCTCAAACCTGATCACAACACCATTGCCAATTTCCGCAGGGATAACCCTAAAGCTATAAAGAAAGTGTTCCGGACAACAGTTCAGATTGCGAAGCATTTTGACCTGATCGGCGGAAAGCTTATTGCAGGGGACAGTACAAAGTTAAGAGATTATATCTTTTTCAAGAGTCCGATAAGCTTTCTTATCCTTTAAATTGTCAAATTCATTCTTAAAGTCTTCAAGACAAAAGATATCCATCTACACAAGAGATGCCTGGTTTTCATGTATATAACATAATAAACAACAAACGGTAATACGGACAATATGGGTAAGTTGACTTGTCACGGTTTTTGCCGCACTTGGTGTTATGGTTTTTGCATCGCCATCCTGACAATTTTATCGTGACAGTACGACTCGCGGATGTTTATAGGGACTGACAGCCTATGTTGCTGCCAAACAAATACTTTTCTGCCTTCCTGGACTTTACCAGCCCGGCAACAACTTGGGATACAAAAGCAGTAAGATCACTTAGTTCTGGCACCTACATATCCGCCAGGGATTTAGATCAAATAAAGAGCCCGATTGACACAATAGTTCTTTGACTATAATATTTCTATCTTTACATGAAGCATGAAACAGAGAAACACCATAACCAAGTAAAAAAATTAAAGCCGCTATAGAGTTTACACAATCGCTAGCTTCCATTTTAAAAGGCTCATATAACCTTCCATCAAAAAACAACTATGAAAAAATTAACCTCATTTACGAAGCAAACTCTGTTAATTGCTTTTTGTACGATGTCCTTTTCTTGTGCTAATTATGCAGAATAACAATGACAATGACAAGCTGCCTGACCCTAAGGTAAAAGCAGGAATAGCTAAAATCTCTGGTACTATCAACAATTTAAAACTTCCCGAAGGAGAAAAGAAAGTAACGATTGAAATATGGGTAGGAAATCCTGTTACTGGTGAAGAAAGTAAGTATGTAACAAATTTGGATGAAAATAACCGATTTTCTCTTGAAGTCCCTCTAGAATGCAGCACTGCTATTGTTGGTTTCAACGTTGGAACAGATACAAAAAAGTATGGTTATGCTTGTATAAGTTTGGAGCAGGACAAAGAGTTGCAAATGAATATTGTTTTTGATGATAAAGGAGGTTTTAAGATCGATCCTAAAGGAGACCTCGGTCTTACCTATGATGATATAATGAATATACCTAAGGCTATGGTACTATTTGATGAACATTTTACATGGGGTGATTATTATAAAATGACCCCTAAAGAGTTTGCAGAACATGAACTTACTATCGGTCTTAAAGAAAGGACTAACTGCTACAATAGATTCATTGGCTTTATCTGAAAAGATTAAAAAATACCTGATAGATGAATTTAACATACGTTTTTTAAAAGGTCGACTTTTCTACTATAAAGAAAATGCAGAAAAAAGTTTTAAAATGTCAGAGGTAGAAAATCCTTCTTATTCTGATTATACCGCTGTAGAACCCGATAAATCGTATTATTCATTTCTAAGGGATTTTAATCTGAATAATCCACAATATTTATACAGTTATTCTTATTCAGACTTTTTGAAGAAATTTTTATCTATTGCAGCATTCAGAATACCGAAAATCAAAGATATGCCCATAGACGAATGGCTTAGAGGAGTAAAAGCTACGGTACAAGATGTGATTGGCTTTAATTCTGGCTTGTTCTATGATATGCTTGCAGCAAATGCCTATGCCCTCCAGATGAATGACAGAAAAGAGCAATTGACAGATAAACAGATTGAAAACATTTCAAATTATTACAAAGACAGTAATAAAGATTTTTCCAAATTATTGATCAGGAAGAATGAGGAACTGCTAAAAAATATTGAGAGTACAAATGATCTGAAAGTCAACGAAACTCCGCCTGTATCGAAAGAAAAAATGATTGATGCCATTATCTCCAATTATAAGGGTTCTGTTGTACTGGTTGATTTTTGGGCTACATGGTGCAACCCATGCATGGATGCTCATAGTGATATGAAACCGATGAAAGACGGCCTTATAGATAAGGACATAGTTTTTGTCTATTTAACAGACGGCTCTTCTCCGAAGCCTTTATGGGAAGGAAAAATCAAAGATATTGGCGGTGAACAATACTACCTTACAGATGATGAATTTAACTTTTTACTGGAGAGTTTTGGCTTTACTGGTATACCGTCCTATCTGGTTTATGATAAAAATGGACAATTGAAAAATAAGTTTACAGGTTTTCCAGGTACAGACAAAATGACGGAGATGATTGATATATTATTGCCTGAATAATGCCATCCCTTATCATGCAAAAAAGATCGGGTAACTGCCGCACGCAGCAGGATGGCTCCTTCCTTCGGTCGCCGCCTTCGTCGGCCATAGGTCGACTTCGGCGACGCGCTAAAACAGCCCACAGGCTGTTTCTTTACGCTCGGCCCTCCATATTGCCTGGCTGTCAGACTGTCTAATAACTAAAATAAAGTCCCTGAGAATCGAATATTTGAAATTTATCATGACAGGTATCCAAAGAAACAAGTAAGCAAAACGGGTTATTAGACAGACTCCCTTTAGGTGGCATAGCGCGTGCGACCGTGACAGGGTCTAAGTTTGCGAATTTACCTTGACGATCTAATTTCTCGTGTTCTATTTTGGCGTGATTCAGTACTTATCAAAATTCTGCTTGACGTGACAACTTTCAGCCACTTTGCGGACTTAAATGCTACGGCCACCTAACTCCATTAAGAATATTTCGTAATGCTTTTGAAAATTCTAACCTTTTGACTGATTAAAAAATCTTGTTATGAAAACTAGGAATCTCCTGTATGTACCTATTACTCTTATATTATTGATTCAAATTTCTGGTTGCAAAAATTCAGTCAAAGAATCTGCTCCCAATATAACTTATAACATTGATGCAGACAATACCCAAGACCTTATTGATCTGAAATTAAGCAACATTGCAGATAGTTTCAGGCTAATACCTTTGGAAACCACGAAAGAGTGCTTATTAGATAACCATACTGAATATCATGTCGGCGAAAGTTACATCTTAGCGTATAGCGAAAACGGGGTTTATAAATTTTCTGCTGACGGGAAGTTTGTTAAGAAGTTATTCGGTAAAGGCCGTGGACACAAAAGCGGCTTCGTCAGAGCTTTGTACCGCGACACTGCGCCATTGCCCGCCATCAAATTTGTAACCGGGGATAAACTCGCGGCTCCGATCAAACTTGTACCCCGATCGCACCAAAACTTAATAAAATTTGCACCATGACGGCAAAAAGTGCGCCATACCCTCCTTCGGACTCCGTAGCTTTTCCCAGTAATATTGATAATAAACGGAAATATCAGTTTATTATCTGATTAAATAGTTGCATAACTGAATAAACCGTTATATCTTTGTAAAAACAGTTATAATTATGAAAAAGCTTACCAGAAAAGAAGAAGAGGCAATGAAGATCCTTTGGAAAGCAAAAAAAGGATTCATAAAAGACCTGATAGACCTTCATCCTGGACCGAAACCACTCTATACAACTTTTTCCTCAGTTATACGGGGACTTGAAGAAAAAGGCTATATAGGCCACAAAGCTTATGGTAAAAACCATGAATATTTCCCACTTATTAAGAAAGAGGAATACAGAAAAATATTTATGAAAGAAGTTGTGAGCGATTACTTTGGATCATCTTATAAAAATGTTGTTTCATTTTTTGTGGACGAGAATAAGCTAAGTACAGGTGACTTAAAAAAGCTAATTGAGATCATTGAGAAAGGGAAGAAAAATGGATAATTTACTCTGTATACCTACTAAAGGTATCAGTTGGGATCATACTGTTTTACCTAAGTTATATCCTTTTCTTCAGTAGAGGATACATTTTACCTGAGAAACAGAATTTTTCTTATCGCAGTATTGCTATTATCTATATTGATTCCTGTTCTGAAAGTTTTTAATATTTCAAGCGATGTTTCCACATCAGAGACCTCTAATGTTATAAATGAAATTATTTCGTCCGGGACTATAATTGGAGCGACTGTTTCAGAAAAGATTAATTCCTTTGACATTAACAATTTACTTATTTGGATATATTTTTCAATATCTGGTCTTTTTCTATTAAGAGTATTAATCAGTGTTATAAGAACATTAATCATCATCAGAAAGGGAACTTTGATAGATTCGAGTTTTCCAAAAGTCATTATATCGGATTTAGATCACCCTCCGTTTTCATTCTTCCCCTATATAGTTATTCCAAAAAAATCATACGAATGTGAGGACTATTCCCAAATACTTGCTCATGAAAATGCTCACATTACACAAGGACATACTTTTGACTTACTATTAACAGAATTCATTATTTCCTTCCTATGGTTTAATCCTTTCATTTGGCTCATCAAAAGGTCGATGGTATTAAATCATGAATACCTCGCAGACAATATTTCTATCAAAGGATCCTATAACGTTAAAGAATACCAATATAAACTTCTTAATCTTCAAACAGGCCTAATGAGTGTCCCATTAGCTCACAATTTTTCAAGTCTAATTAAAAACCGAATTGTTATGATCAACAAAAAACCAACACGTAATTTTGCTGCACTGAAGAGTATTATTATTCTTCCGGTAGTAGCTATCCTCTTTGTAATGTTTTCATTCAAACCGGAGTCTGACCAGGCGAATACTGGTAATCAAAAACCACTATTCTCTAAAGCTTCTGAATCTGAGATTTTACTATTTCTGGCAAAAAACACTGGTTACCCTCAAGAAGCAAAAAATTCTTCCGACACAGGAAATGTATTTGTTGTTGTAAAAATGAATAAGGGTGGAATCGTAAAAGAATGTAAAGCTTACACTGAGAAAAAAGGGATAAATGTCCCATTCTTAGAAGAAATAGTAATCGTAGGTTATAAGCCTTCACCTGGACAAGGTGTTGCTAAGAACGAAAATTCGAGTGGGAATGAACATCTGGCACTAAAAACCGAATGTCTTCGTATGGCTAATAAACTTGCGGAAGTTAAATTACCTGAATGGAAAGATAAGGATATGGAATTTGCTATCCCAATTAAGTTTATACTCAAATAATTAAAACTTGATTTTCAAGATCAAAGCTCAGTATTTTAGGACATATCGTATACCCGGACAGCTGTCTGGGCATACTGATTTAAGTTGATCACAAGGTTAAAATATTAGACTAATAATCTCAACCAGACCATATTAATATTTAATAGTTCTTTTGATCCCAGGACAACTTCTAAGTGATAGAATAAGTTGCACCCGGACACCCGCCTTCGCTGAAGCTACGGCTGGCGAGGCGCCGTTATAGTTAATTCTCTGGCGATATGAATGTTAGAATAATTTTATAAGAGCTAACCATAACAGAAGAAGTAAGATTGAATACTCAAGAATATTGGAGGTATATTCAGCAATCAGGAATTTTTCCCGTCTTTATTAAAAATCATTAGATTTTAACTTTATCAAGTATGAAAACCACTCAAACTTTAAAGAAGCTTGCAACAGCATTTTGTTTTCTTGGCATTATTTGTCAAAGTTTTTCCCAATGTCCGGATAGAGAATATTACTACTCTCCTGAAACAGATTTGCCCTGGGCAAGTTGCTACGTGTACCATGCGGGAGGATCGAAAACCAAAATCCCATTTCTGCCGGCTATTTATAACAAACAGGCTCCTCTGGGCACCTCCTGTTTCACAAAGGATATTGCTCTCGATTTAAGAATGATTTTTGTCGGAGATGGTAAAGTGCTGGCTCCCGATTATGATCCATATAAAAATATCGATGTTACGGGAAAAGCCGTTTTAATGTGCACGTTTTTCCCTGATACTTTAAATAAAAAAATAAAAGATAAGGTAGAAACTTTTGATTGTATAAATCAGGCTGTAAAACATGGTGCAAGTGCTGTGATTATTGCCGATTTTAATCAGAGTCCATATAATTACAGGTTTGGAGAAGAATATGTTAATAAGGAAATACCATTGATAGTGATTGATAAGAGAGGTGTTGATAAAATATTGCATAGCGCAGGCAAGAATCCGGAAGAGTTATATAATCAGTGGATGTTGACAGGTAAATTCACTCCCCAGGAACTTATATGTAACATTAAAATTGACTTGAAAGGAAGATTCAATCATTTAGAAAAGTCAAATTTCACTTATTACTATCCGTTTGAAAGCTTTAACCCAAATGATATTGAAGCTTTATCTGAAGAAAATGACAGATCTGTTGATTTTCTGATTGGTTTATTCGAAAAAATGGAATTAAAATGGGATAAGACAATGACAGTATATTTTCCGGGTTATGATATAAAGAGTTTTTATACACTGCATTGCGGCAGAGGCCTGGCAAATGAAATGGGAGTTTTCATTGTACTGGAAAACACCCGGCAGGAATACAAATTGATTGTACATGAAAATGCGCATAAATTATTCTCGGATAATCTGGGTGATAATACATCATTTATTTCTGAAGGGATTGGTATGTATTCCGAAGCTGAAGCGACCGATAAGATGGCAAATCATATAACAACATTAAATTATCTAAAGCAGCAAAAACTTTTTCCACTTGAAAGGATGATGAATTTTAATATTGGCCAGTTCCCTGAGGAGACTGCCATTGGATACCCGGCTGCCGGATCGTTCACAGGATTTATTATTGACGTTTATGGCATGGAATTGTTTAAAAAATTGTACATGCACAAACACAATACCGTCGGGGACAGAAGAGCAAGATGGAACAATGTCTATGGCAAAACATTAGAGGATCTGGAATTAGAGTGGCATAAGTGGCTGTTATCGGAAGTCTCGGGCCAATTATCAACATATTGGGGAAAGATCGGCTGAAGAAGTGTCTGAGGATACCTGCTTCGTTGTTTTTGGAAGTTTTAGCCTTTCCAGGACTCAAAATAAGCTATCTGAAGGCGTTAATTTTCCGCAGTGAAATTTGTCACGGGCAATTAATGTCATCGCTTAAAACGGCTTAAAAGAAGCGGAAATCCTTCCCGAAAAAAGGTTTTTAGACAAACTCCCGTTAGCGGTAATAATTTACCTGACGACACAATCTGTAAACGTGACTAATTCGTAATCCTGGACAAATTATTACTACCGCAAACAGCATAATGTGAAATGGAATAATCTATGGAAATCCGCTATAAAATCTGTATCTTCGTTCAGTGAAAAAGAGAGACAAGATAGGATTTGATGTAGTCAAGCAATTGATTTAAATTTATTACTAACCGCTAAAACGTAGGGCTTCATACGGTGCGTAGCACCCAGTAATGAAGCCCACGTTGAACTAAATCCCGCCCGGAGAACGGCTTCTGACTAACTTACAAGGTGCTTCACCCGAAAATTTCATCGACCAGATTGCTGAGTACTATTTCGACCCTGACAAATAACAACTACAGCCAACAGCGTGTATAAGCCATTGCTGGCCGTGGGTTTGCAGTCCTTTGGGCACCCGACACAATTTCTCCGAGTAAGTTTAACAATGATTGAATATATGATCTGCGAAAAATGAATTAAAGTTTTATCAAATGGCATTCTTTTTGTGCAATAAACAGAGAACCAAATAATAACGAATGCTTACTGCTATGAAAAAAATACTGGCTCTTTTAATTCTTAGCTGCTTAAATAGAACTATTGGTAATTGTCAACTTTTAAGTAATCCTTCTTTGACAGTTGAAGACTTTGAAATAACTTTAACAAATACCGCCCACTTAAGAAAAATCTTAGAAAAGCATAATTTTGAATATTCTACTGTCGGTGAAACTAAGGTAATTGTACCTGGGACAATGCCAAATCCTTTAATGCCTGATCTTAGGGCTTTTAAGTCGGAAGATTGGAAACCAAAAAATCAGGGGGATCAAGCTATTGTGGAGGTAAGCATGTATGAATGGGAGCCAAATTATGCGCCACAACCAGAGGTCATTAAAACAATCAGAGTCATGATAAGACGAGATTCAACTTATGCTGATAAAACAAACGAATTCCTTGAAGAAATTAAAAATAAATATCCGAACAGAAGCAAAAGATATTTTCGCAATAGTGAACTATATAAATCATATGGAGAATCGTTTAATGTTTTTACCAATGATTCCAAAATTGAAGTACGAACAGAAACACTAAAACCAATTTATAGCAGATTTTACATTGTAAACTTTGATTTAATCGAGTAAACCAATAAAATGCCTGAACGCTAACTCCACGAGCACGTAATATACACATAACGTGACAGTTACTTAACGAAGGTAGATGGCCCAAATGCTAACGGAAAAAGCATAATAACACTTGTCAACCTGGATTCAAAATACTTTATGACTTTGATTTTTAGCAGATTCTATATACAAGGCAGGTCCTCTTATTCAGACTAAATGAACAAAATTATTATTAAAAATGTTAAGAATTACAAGTGAAAATTTAATGAGCGATACTGCTTTCCAATCCGAATTTATACTGACATAACAGACAGGAAAAATGAGAAAACTGATAATGTGGAATATCATAACCCTTGACGGTTACTTTGAAGGAAATCAAAACTGGGACTTGACTTTTCATAATGTTGTTTGGGGACAAGAACTTGAAAAACTAAGCGTTGAGCAATTACATTCAGCAGACTACCTTGTTTTTGGACGTGTAACCTATGAAGGCATGGCGGCATATTGGACTAAGGCAGAAGGAGAAATTGCCGACCTTATGAACAGAATCCCCAAACTTGTTTTCTCTAAAACACTAAAATTTGCCGATTGGAACAACACGACTCTAATAAGTGAAAATGCTACTGACGAAATCAAGAAACTTAAAGTGAAAGGTGGTAAAGATTTGTATGTTTTCGGTAGTGCAAACCTTTCGGAGACTTTTATAAGTGACAACCTTTTTGACGAATACCGAATTGGAATTGCACCAGTTATTTTAGGTAGTGGAAGACCACTTTTCAGACAAGGTATTTCTCCTAAAAATTTATCTCTCGTTTCGACACATCAACTATTAACAGGCGGAGTGATTTTGAAATATACGAAATGAAATCAGCTATTTATAGAACAGCCATAAACAAAAGATTATCTGTTGTTTTTAATAAAAAAGGAGGTTTACCATGTCAAATATTATTGATTTTGAAAATGTATCCTTAGCGGGCTTAGAGTCATCACCTGTGTCGAAATCACTTGCAGGTTTACGAGCTAACGAATCAAGGTATTTTAAGAACAAATACAATCATGATTTTACTGTTAGCCCTGCAGCCAAAAGCAAAGATATACTTGACTATGTTAAATAATATTCTTCTGATTGAACGTGATATTAAAATTTCATCAAAGCCCCTTGAAACATCAGAATTCGTGGTTGACGGTATAAAATGGACATACGTATTCTATGAAAGCGGACTTTCAATCAACGTTATGTATACACTGAATGATCCTAAAAAAAGAGCAGTGGGCTTTAAGCTTTCAGAAGGTATGGAAGTACCAGAAGAGCTCGAAGAGAAATTCAAGTTTGCAAAACAAAAATCAAAACTTGCAGGAATAATTCGTGGTTCTTTTTTTGTAATTAAGGGGGAATATTAAGACTATTGAATTATCGTTTGACTGACTTACGCCGAAACGAGACAGTTTTAAAATTGGCCCGAAATGCTAACACGGACGGTTGGGGTAATAAACTGGTCACAATTTTTGCGCGCCACCTTTACAGTTTTATCGTGACACTAAACTCTGCACTCATCTACCAAATCCGCGACTTCGGCTCTGGACAAATCCTGCGACCGAGCCAACTTTATCGTTCGCCGGTCCCGATAGCTATCGGGATTGCAAAAATTGCGCCATGGTGGCTTGCCCGCCGGGACAATTTTCTGGCTAAAGTACCGGGACTCGTATCGGCGGACGGCGCCACCAACGTTTACTCCCTCAACCGCCGGGCCGATATGCAACATTAATCGCACACAAATTATGGATTCAATTTTCAAAGACAAATACTGGCTGATCACAGCAATTTTCATAATAATAAAACTCAGTTTTCACCTCCTCACATTTAATAATTATGAATTGCATCGTGATGAAATGTTATTTTTCAATCAGGGCGACCATTTAGGTTTTGGTAATGCTTCGGTTCCACCCTTTATTGGTTGGATTGCCTTCCTGGTAAAATTTATATTTGGTTATTCTGTTTTTGGAATACGGTTATTTCCGATGGTGTTAGGTTCCTTGTCGGTAGTAGTAATTGCAAAAATCGTGAAAGAATTAGGAGGAAAGATGCTGGCATTAATCCTATCTTGTACGGCTTTTGTTTTATCTCCGGGTTTTCTGATTTTTAGCAGTCTTTTTACAGTAAATATTTTTGACCAGTTTTTTTGGCTTGTTATTGCTTACCTGTTTATAAAAATGATAAATACCAGCAATCCGAAGATATGGATTGGGCTTGGTGTAGTCAGTGGTTTTGCTTTTCTGAATAAATATCTGGTAATTTACCTGCTAATCGGATTTTTAATTGCGTTGCTTTTTACTACCCAACGTAAATTATTGTTTAACAAATATTTCGTTTACGCCTGTATCTTAGGCTTGCTGATTATTTCGCCCAATATTTATTGGCAATATGCACATGGCTGGCCCATATTTTTGCAAATCAGCGAACTTGAAAAAAGCCAAATGGTGAATATGACTTATCGAAATTTTCTTATTGATTTGTTTAACCTCAATTATGTCTCGACTTTTTTCTGGCTCGCTGGTTTCTTTGGTGTTTTATTTATAACATCTGAATTAAAATTTCGGTATCTTGGGTTTGTTACTCTCATTGTAATTTCATTATTCATGCTTTCAAAGGGAAAAGCATATTATGTCTTAGGATTATTCCCTGTATTATTTGCCGTAAGCGGTTATATATTGGAAAAATATTTGACAAAAAAACTGAAGCTAATTAATTATCTTGTTCTGGGTCTCATCATATTATTTTCGAGTTTGTCGGTTCCTTTTTCACTGCCAGTATTATCTTTTGAGAAACTAAGTAATTATTCTGAAAAAACTGCCGGTTTGGTCTCTTATCCTTTTTCACGTTGGGAAGATGGAAAAATACATCATGTTTCGCAGGTTTTTTCAGATATGACAGGCTGGAAGGAAATGGTCATGCTTGTCAATAAAGCCTATCTGCAAATACCTGAAAATGAAAGAAAGAATACTACTATTTATGCCGAGCGGAACTATGGTTATGCCGGTGCTGTTCATTTTTACGGTAAACAATACAATTTAGCGGAAGCAATCACCTTTCTTGACAGTTATGTCCTTTGGGCACCCGACACAATTCCTAAAGGCCCGATAATTTATATCAACTATGAGATTGCTGGTTTAGACAATTTGTTTGAAAAATATTCAGAAATAGGCACTGTTAACAATAAATATTTCAGAGAAAATGGGTTAAAAGTGTTTTTATGCGAAATTCCAAACGATAAAATGCAGGGAGTATATAAACAAAAAGCTAAAGATGAGAAAAATAACTACCGCTAACACGGAAGAGTTTAATAACAAGGCTACCAAACTAGCAACATCAATTCTGGGAATTACTCTGGCAATTGCGGCTTTCCACCATGGATTTTTTGAGTTTTTACAAGGTAATAAAGCAACAGATGGATTATTGATTCAAGCTATTGGTGAACAACATAGGTTCTGGGTGCATGGAACTGAAGAAGCAATAACTATTATTCCTAATTATTTAGTTTCGGGATTACTTACCATGACAATTAGCACTTTTGCTGCTATTTGGTCTGTTAGGTTTATTGACAGGAAACATGGTAGTATTGTCTTTCTCTTAACGTTTATAGCTATAACATTGGTTGGTGGAGGGTTGGGACATATACTTTTCTTTTTGCCGGTCTTTGGATATAGCACAAAAATCAGTAAAAAACTGAATTTTTGGTGCAAGTTTTTTCCGAAAAACGCAAGACATATAATTGGAAATATCTGGCCATTTTCTGTTGGGATTGCATCTGTTGCATTTATCATTGCACTTGAAATATCGATTTTTGGTTATTTTCCCGGTGTAGAGAATCCTGATGCGATTTTTACAATATGTTGGAGCTTTCTTGGACTGTCCCTTATATTTATTCAGGCTTCATATATTTCATGTTTTGCCTCTGATATTGAAAATAGGCAAATTGCAGATGATTAGCAATGTCATTGCATAACACTTGACAAATTTAATATAACTCCCCATACCACCGAGACAAAAGCTTCTCTCCAATATCGAAAAAGTGTAATTTTGCACCATGATTAATCTTACAAAAGATCAGATCAAAGAGATTGCCGGGCAACTTGACTGCGGCATGAGGTGCTACATTAATAAAGAAACCGGCGAAATTAAAACTGTTCTGAATTTTGAAAGCTGGCAAACCGATGATAGAGAACCTTGGCAAGATGTTCTAAATGAATTGGATGAGAATTTGGACAAATACTTCGAGATAGAAAGAATGGAATCCCATGATTCTTTTAAAATAATGGCTGATTTTACGGAAACCGTTGATAGTAGGGAACTACGTGATAGCCTTATTTATGCCTTAAACAGAAAACACCCTTTCCAAAATTTCAAGTGGGTTGTGGACAATTCCGGACCATATCGTCAGAAATGGTTTGAATTTAAAGACCAGAGATTAATTGAGTGGGTCAAAGATCAACTTGAGGTCTTAGATTTTGAACATGACAATGAATAACAATGAGTTAGAAAAAATGGTAAAGCAATTTACCTCAGAGCTTGCATATAAGAAAGGTTACGTTTGTTCTGTAGATGTACGACATCATAACACGGACAATGAAGGTAAGTTGTGTTTTTGACGAGTAGATTTGCACCCGTCTACCGGTATTTTAAATTAAAGACTCAAAATAAATTTTGCAAATGTTGTCTAATTAGATAACTTTGTAGTCAATAACAAAAACGACAATTTGTGGCTGGACAATTTTTACGAGACACATTCGTATATAAAAACTACTTCTGGGACTTTTATAACTCTCAGAAAGTAAGCGTTCAAGGCAAAGTTGATTTTGTCATTGGTTTAGTGAGGACACTACGAATCGTCCCTGAGAAATTTCTTAAACACCTCGAAGGGACTGATGGATTGTATGAGATGAGAATCAAAGTTGGCAGTAATATTTTTAGAGTATTCTGCTTCTTTGATGAAGGTAACCTGGTAATTCTACTTGGTGGATTTCAGAAAAAGAGTGCAAAGACACCACCAAGAGAGATTACAAATGCAGAAAAATTAAAAAAGGAGTATTATTATGAAAAATCAAAAAAATAAAAATCTCACATCATGGGACGACCATCTTGATGAGAAATACGGAAAAACCGGAACCCCTACTCGGGACAAATACGAACAAGGATTTGAAGCATTCAAGCTTGGTGTTTTGATTCAGGAAGCACGTAAAAAAAGGCACCTGACTCAAGAAGAGCTTGCACTTAAAGTCGGGACTACAAAAAGCTACATCTCAAGGATTGAAAATGATGCCAGTGATATCAGACTTTCCACTCTGATGCGTATAATCAGTGACGGATTGGGAGGTCACTTGAAATTGACTCTGGATTTAAAATAAATACCTCTGGTGACAGTTTTGCAGATACTCCCTGACAACTTTTTCTAAGCAAATAATATTATTAATATTGCATAGTCTGATAATTAAATATCAAAAACTATGGTTGCCAAGTACCGGAAATTATTATTGATGCAGGGATTCTGTACCAGGGATATTGATAATAATCCAATGATTGGCAGATTAGCTCGTTTGACTCCTCTTAGTTGTGCGACATTTGGTGCAGCTGGTGTATCTCTTGGTTTTTTCCCTTTTCTGTCAATAATTTGTCCTTGCACTATTTCAGTAATTACAGGATTCTGGATAAAAAGTGGTTGGTTCTTCATTATCCTTGGATTATTAACTTTGACTGGTGGATTGACAAATCGAAGTATTTATGATCGATTTTATAATCTGATTTTAAGACATATTTTTCGTACTTCAGCTATTCCAAAACATGGCGCTCCCCGAAGATTTGGGTGTGCCATTGGTGGAATAATGTTTATTTTAAGCGGAATCGGTTTCCTTACAAATATTAGATGGCTTGCTTTTGGACCTGCAATCTTTATGATAGTATTTGCAACAATCGCCGGAGTATCCCAGTGGTGTTTTGCATCAAACCTTTATGCATTACTGTTTAATAAAGATCTTTCATTAGATAAAAATCATTTACCGACTAATGACTCTAAGCAAAGAGTTTAATGATTTTAATACATTAGTGTTGCATTGTTATTAAAATAAAACTTGGATAACATTATAATTCAGAAAATTATAAGAGGTCAGTGATTTTTTGATTTCAAATCACGGTATTTTTAACGAAAAAACGTAAATAAATCACAGAGTTTATCCTTGCGATTTAATTGATATCTGATGATTATATTTGTTTACCCCTTTAATCTCTTACTTAATCCCGGGACTCTGATTTAAAACTAAACCTGACATTCTATGAAATTCGAAATCATTTTAAGCATTGTGTTTATAGCAGGAATATTTTCTCCCATCGATGCGCAAAAACCATTTTCCATAGCAGGCAGCGAAATTACTTTAAGCTTTGAATTTTATAAAGGTAAAAATTTACGCCTGAGGACTATGCTGCCCTCTTCTTACAGTCACTCCGGGAAACTTAACAATCTGGAATCTGATGGTGATGATGAAATCTTTCTTCATATTACAGGAGAGGATCGTAATACACACCATGGAGCTAATTTAACAGGAGCCAGTGCTTCCGGGCGCCTGGAATTTTTAGAAAAGACTGAAACTGAAACCTCCGAAGGTAAAATAATTACTTTGGTACAACACGACCCTGTAAAGAACCTTAAAGTAGAGTCTGTTTATGAATTTAACAATTTCTCCCCTGTTATCCGCAGATATTCAGTGGTTACCAACCTGAGTTCTGAAGATGTTGGAATTGAATATCTTAGTTCGGCCATCCTGAATAATTTCAGTAACATAACAAAAGGTACCCCACAGGAGAATCTTCTGATTCATTATGCAAACAATAGCTGGAAACAGGAGGGTCAGTGGAAATCTGCCAGACCATCCGAATTAGGTTGGGAAAATAACGGTGCTTTTAATATAAATGGAGTCTACTTTACAAACCTGGGATCGTGGTCAACTGTAAAATATTTGCCAATGGGCATGGTAAAAAATACTGAAGCGGGAATAACATGGTTCTGGCAAATCGAACACAATGGATCATGGCATTGTGAGATGAGTACATATTCCAATCCCGGGACATATTTGTATCTCGGAGGACCCGATGCTGAGCATCACCAGGCATGGAAAAATCTCCATCCCGGCGAAAGCTACAAGACTGTTCCGGTAGCTTTGGGTTGTGTGATGGGAGGTATAGACCAGGCAGTTGAAGCTCTTACCATATACCGGCGTAAAATTTTATTGAGAGCTCATGATGACAATGTAGACTGTCCTGTCATATTCAATGATTATATGAACTGTCTTGATGGAGATCCCACGACCGCAAAGGAGCTTCCACTGATTGATGCTGCAGCAAAAGCCGGATGTGATTATTTTGTAATAGATGCCGGTTGGTATGCTGAGCTTAATGAAAACTGGTGGGATGCGGTTGGTCTATGGCAACCCTCAAAAACCCGTTTCCCGGGAGGATTAACTGATTTATTAAGCATCATTCAGAAAAAAGGCATGAAACCTGGCCTTTGGCTGGAAATTGAAGTAGCGGGTATAAACTCTCCTTTAAAGAATAAACCGGATAGCTGGTTTATGATGCGGCACGGCAAACGGGTTATTGACCATGGACGTTATCTCCTTGATTTCAGGAATCCGGAAGTAATAGCACATGCAAATGAAGTCGTAGACCGGCTGGTTGATATTTATGGAGCTTCATACATTAAAATGGATTATAATGTAAATGCTCTCATGGGAACCGATACCGGAGCTGACAGTTATGGACAAGGCCTGCTGGAACATAACAGGGCAGTGGTACTCTGGTATAAAAGTATACGCGACCGTCATCCTGATCTTGTGGTGGAAAATTGCGGAAGCGGTGGCTGTCGCATGGATTACGCCATGCTTTCCCAGACGAATCTCCAATCCTCGAGCGATCAGACAAATTATCGTAAGTACCCGGCAATTCTGGCAGGAGCCCTGGCTTCTGTTTTACCGGAACAATTGGCTGTATGGTCTTACCCCCTTTCAGATGGAAATGCCAGGGAAGCATCCTTCAATATGGTAAATGCAATGTTGTGCCGTATACATCAAAGCGGGCACCTGGGGAATCTGCCAAAAGAAAGTCTGAAACAGGTGACAAATGGGATTCAGGTATATAAAACATCAATAGCCCCTTTTCTGGCAAAATCAATCCCGTTCTTCCCACTTGGGATGCCCTCAATGGGAAACAATCAGTTGCCTGTATCAGTAGGTTTGAAAACAGAAAATAAAGCCTTTATTGCAGTCTGGAGACTTGAGGGCAGCAATACAGTTGTTATTCCGGGAATTTTATGTAAGAATATAAAACTTCTGTTTCCAGTTGATCTTGGAATAAAAGCTTCCAGAATCGGAACAAACATTCAACTCGTTTTTCCTGATGAATACATGGCAGGAATAGTGGAAGTCGAACTAAACACCATAATCCCGTAATGAAAAACTTAACTTACTTAATTTCAATGAAATATTAACGCATAATTCTTCCCGGGAAAAGGTTTTTAGACAAACACCTGTTACCGGTAAGTTGACGCATCCTGCAGATTGATAGACTTTATTTGTAAATTTGCACTATGAAAGTAAAGGATACACATATAGCGACTCGTATTCGGACTGATATCAAAAGAATTGATCCAAAAGCAAAAATCGTATTATTTGGCTCCAGAGCCAGAGGTGATGCCAGAAAGGATTCTGATTGGGATCTTTTAATCCTTATTGACGGTCAAAACATTAGAGAAAAAGAGGACTTGTTCAGAGACAAAATATATGATTTGGAGTTGGAGACAGGAGAAATTATATCAATGTTTGTTTATAATAATAAAGATTGGACCTCGAGACATAAAATAACTCCACTTTACAAAAGCATAAAAAGAGAAGGAGTAGTGTTATAGGTGATTATGGGGACTTCTTTGATCTTGATAAAGAACAAACTATGACATTCTTTAAACCGGTTGAGAGCCTTCTCCAAGAGATTGAATCTCTACTGAAAGAATAAATAAAATCCTGCCGGTAATACATTGGGTTTCATACGATGCTTAGCACCCAGTAATGAAGCCCACATTGAACAAAATCCCTCCCTAAACTGTATTATGGAGATTCAATGAGATTCTTTTATTGATTGATTATTTGAGCCGGTAAAGGAATCCTGAAAAAAGCCTGACCTTTAAACTAAATAGTATGAGAAAACTAATTGCAGCAATCAATATGACACTTGACGGGTTTTGCGACCACACGGCAGTGATTGCAGATGAGGAAATACATCAGCATTATAATGAGCTATTAAGTCACGCAGGAGCCATTATATTTGGAAGGATAACATACCAGCTTATGGAAAGTTACTGGCCAACTGTAGTAATAAATCCTACTGGTAACAAACCAATTGATGAATTTGCTGTGATAATACAGAACATTCCCAAAATTGTTTTTTCCCACACACTGACTAATGTTGAATGGAAAAATGCAAAGTTGGCAAAGCGAGGCATTAAAGAAGAAGTTTTAGAACTCAGGCAACAACCGGGTAAAGACATTTTGGTTGGCAGCCCGAGTCTAATTGTAGCCTTAATGAAACTCAATTTAATTGATGAATACCAACTATGTGTTCACCCGGTTATAGTAGGAAGCGGTTTACCATTATTTAAAAACATAAACAACAGAGTTATCCTTAAACTCTTAAAAATAAAAACTTTTGGCTCTGGCTCAATAACACTTTACTATGAGCCGACAAAAAAATGACTTGTCTTCGTGGAAAAGATTTGAGTCAGTTGAAAAAAGGAAAGCCGCCAGCATGTAGGGTCACGCCATGGCGTGACCCTACAATCGACACACGATAAAGCCGTAGGGACATGCCATGGCATGTCCCTACTTGATCTTGATTTGGCACCGATGAATCAATTTGGTCCTTCGGAATTGGAGAAAAGCAAAAACTTTTGTTCGAAATCTCTAAATTAGTCGGGAAAATAGATAATCATGAATTCGATTGCGTTTATTGATACCGAGGTCAGTCTGAAAAGGCAGGAAATACTTGATATCGGAGGAATTAAGGATAATGGGGATTCTTTCCATTCAAATTCGACTTCAGAATTCATTTCATTTATCAATGGAACAAGATTTATTTGTGGGCACAACATCTTAAACCATGATTTAAAATATCTTCAAAACGCCATAACAAACTCTGGTATAAATAAATTGAATGTAATTGATACATTATATCTCTCTCCCTTACTATTCCCGACAAAGCCATATCATCATCTATTAAAAGACGATAAGCTTCAGTCAGAAGAGTTAAATAATCCGTTGAATGATTCAATAAAAGCCAGAGATTTATTTAATGATGAAGTTTCTGCATTCAATGAGCTGGACAACTCATTAAAGAGTATTTACTTTCTACTACTAAATGACAAAAAAGAGTTTCGATCATTTTTTGAGTACACTTCCTTCAAATCCGATGGTTTCGTTAATATACAAGAATTAATACTTCAAAAATTCAACAAAGAGATTTGCAGCAATTCAAAATTAGATGATATAATTGCCGCATATCCAATTGAATTAGCCTTTTGCCTGGCATTAATTAATTGCAATAACAGATACTCTATTACTCCTCCCTGGGTAATAAAAAATTATCCGGAAGTTGAGAGAATAATGTCTCTTCTGAGAAATAAACCATGCCTAACCGGCTGCACATACTGCAATAATGCATTGGACCATTATGCAGGACTAAATCATTATTTTGGATTTAAATCCTTTAGAAAATATGGCGAAAAACAATTACAAGAGGATGCTGTTAAAGCAGCTATTGAAAACAAATCAATCCTGGTCGTTTTTCCCACCGGCGGGGGTAAGTCATTAACCTTCCAATTACCTGCTTTAATGAGTGGAGAGAATATGAAAGGATTGACTGTCGTAATCTCTCCGCTGCAGTCACTAATGAAGGATCAGGTTGATAACCTTGAGAAGATTAATATTACAGATGCGGTTACTATCAATGGCTTACTTGATCCTATCGAACGGAGTAAATCTTTTGAAAGAGTTGAAGATGGCTCCGCTTCAATACTTTACATTTCGCCTGAATCTTTGAGGTCTAAAACCATCGAAAGGCTTTTATCAGGAAGAACTATTGTTCGGTTTGTTGTTGATGAAGCTCACTGCTTTTCTTCCTGGGGACAGGATTTCAGAGTCGATTACTTATATATCGGAGACTTTATCAAGTCCCTTCAGGAAAAGAAGAATCTCCAGGAAGGAATTCCAGTTTCTTGTTTTACAGCAACAGCAAAACAAAAGGTAATTGAAGATATTTGTGACTATTTTAAAGAAAAATTATCTCTGAATCTTGAAATTTACAGATCAGGTGAGTCAAGAACAAATCTACAGTATAAGGTATTTGAAAACAGCAATGAACAAGATAAATATAACAAGCTCCGTGACCTTATTGAAAGTAAAAATTGTCCGACCATTGTTTACGTTTCCAGAACAAGAAAAGCATATTTACTAGCCGATGCTCTAAATAAGAGATGGTTTCAATGCTAAACCTTATCACGGCAAAATGGATGTTAAGGAAAAAACTGAAAACCAGAATGCTTTTATCTCAGGGGACGTGCAAATAATGGTAGCAACTTCTGCTTTCGGCATGGGTGTTGACAAGAAAGACATTGGAATGGTTATCCATTACGAAATATCTGATTCATTGGAAAACTATGTCCAGGAGGCAGGAAGAGCTGGCAGAGATGAAAACATAATTGCTGATTGTTATGTTCTTTATAATGAGGATGATCTTGGAAAACATTTTACACTGCTTAATCAAACCAAGCTAAGTATCAAGGAGATAAAACAAGTTTGGAAGGCTATTAAAGAGATTACAAAGTTCAGATCGACTGTATCAAATTCTGCATTAGAGATTGCTCGAAAGGCTGGTTGGGATGAAGGAATAACCGAAATTGAAACACGTGTTACAACGGCTATTTCAGCTCTGGAGGAAGCTGGTTACCTGAAACGTGGACAAAATGTGCCACGAATTTTTGCAAATAGCATTTTAACTAAAAATGCACAGGATGCAATTGACAGAATCAACTCATCAGAACGATTCGATGAAAAGCAGAAGGTAAAAGCAATCCGCATTATAAAGAAACTCATCTCAAGCAAAAGTAAAAGACAATCTAACGACGAAGTTGCAGAATCCAGAATTGACTATATATCAGATCACCTTGGCATTGTGAAAGAGGAAGTGATTAAAATCATTACTTTACTCCGTGAGGAGAAGATCTTAGCAGACACCAAAGACCTGACTGCTTTCATAAAAAAAGAAGACGCTTATAAACCGGTCAAAATCAATTGCTGAAACTTTCCGACAAATAGAAGAATTCTTCCTTCAGCAACTGGAAGAACATGAAAAAACATATCATCTCAAAGAATTGAATGAGAAGGCGACCGAATCAGGTTGTCAGGATGTTACACCCAACAAATTAAAAACCATAATCAATTTTTGGGCAATCAGGAATTGGATTAAAAGGCAAAATCAGGAGAACTCAAAAAACCATGTTATTATCATTTGCTCTCAACCTAAAGCTGTTTTACAAGAAAAATTAAAAAAGAGACATGCTCTTGCAAAATTCATCGTTGAATTCCTTTATGAAAAAATTGAGGACAACGCAGATGAAAATGCGGAAGAGATATTGATAGAATTTTCAGTTATTGAGCTCAAAGAAGCTTACGAAAAGAGTCTTGAGTTATTCAAATTTGAAATTACAACAGATGATATTGAAGATACATTATTCTATTTATCAAGAATTGAGGCAATTAAGATTGAAGGAGGATTCCTGGTTGTCTATAACAAAATGACGATCGAAAAGGTCGAACAGAATAATAAAGCTCAATATAAAAAAGAGGATTATCAAAAACTGGATCAGTTTTACCGGAACAAAGTGCAGCAGATACACATTGTTGGAGAGTATGCAAAGAAAATGGTGGAAGATTATCGCGGGGCACTGCAATTTGTGGAAGATTATTTTACACTGAACTATCCAGTTTTTCTCAATAAGTACTTTAAGGGAAGTCGTCTTGATGATATAAAAAGAAATTTAACTCCAGCAAAATTTCGTCAGTTATTCGGATCCCTGTCTACTTCTCAATTGGCGATTATTAATGATAAAGAATCCAAATACATAGTTATTGCTGCCGGACCCGGTAGCGGAAAAACAAGAGTACTTGTCCACAAACTTGCTTCCCTTCTTTTAATGGAAGACATTAAACATGAACAACTTTTGATGCTTACCTTTTCAAGGGCTGCTGCGACCGAATTCAAAAAAAGATTGATAGGACTTTATGGGAATGCAGCAAATTTTATAGAAATTAAAACATTCCATTCATACTGTTTTGATTTATTAGGGAAGGTGGGCAGTCTGGAAAATTCCGATGTAATACTTCAGTCTGCTATTGATAAAATAAAAAATCATGAAGTTGAGCAGTATAGGATTTCCAAAATGGTTCTTGTAATTGATGAGGCTCAAGACATGGATGTTGATGAGTTTAATCTGATTAATGCCCTTATTGAGGAGAATGAAGATATGAGAGTACTTGCTGTCGGTGACGATGATCAGAACATTTTTACTTTCAGAGGAGCGGATTCAATTTATATGGAGAAGTTCATTACAGAGAAGAAAGCTAAAAAATATGAACTCCCTGATAATTTTAGAAGCAAAAACAACTTAGTCCTCTTTTCAAATCAGTTTGTTAACACAATAAACCATAGATTAAAATCTTTACCCATTGTTGCATTTGATAAGGGGAATGGAATTATAAAAACAGTTAAGTACCTCAGCAATAACCTAATAGTTCCTACTGTAAATGATATTATTTCGACTGACCTTTCCGGAACAACATGCATTTTAACCCTGACAAATAAGGAAGCACTTAACATTACAGGGCTACTTATAAAAAATGGATTTAAAGCTAAGCTGATACAAACTAATGACGGTTTCAATTTGTATAATCTTTTAGAAGTTCGCTTCTTCCTGGGAATACTTAAATCTATGGATGATTCACCTTCAATTAGTGATGAAAACTGGGCAAGAAGTAAGACAGAGTTATTCAGAAAATTTGCCAATAGCTCCAAACTGGAAATCTGTAAAAACATCATAAGAGACTTCGAATCCACAAATACCAGGGTCAAATATTATTCTGATTTAGAGGTGTTTATACGTGAATCAAAATTGGAAGATTTTCTTGGGGAAGACGGCGAAACCATTTTTGTATCAACTATCCACAAAGCAAAGGGGAAAGAGTTTGACAATGTTTTTATCATGCTCGAAAACTGTGACTTATCAAATGATGAGAAGAAGCGCCAATTGTACGTCGCAATGACAAGAGCCAGGGATAATTTATTTATACACCACAATGGAAGTTTTTTTGACAATTTTAAAGCAGAAAATCTGGTTTCAATTATTGATGAAAAAAGCTACCGACCACCTGATAAATTATCAATGCAAATATCATTTGCAGATGTTTTTCTTGGATATTTTGAAAACAGACAATACCAAATTAACAGATTAATCCCTGGTGATAATCTAATTATTAGCAATGATGGATGCACAGACTCAAATGGTAACGTAGTGTTAAAATTCTCCCGAAAATTTCAGGAAACAATCGCACAATTAGAAGACCAGGAATATCACCTGAAAAATGCTAAAGTAAACTTCATTATTTTCTGGAAAGATCCTGAGAGAGAAAACGAATTCAAGATAATTTTACCAGAACTGAATTTTGAAAGATAAATAGTGTCTATTGCAAACACATTGCCAAATCCTCGCCAGCACCGCGCCACTACACCAGTGCCAATCTTAAAACTCCTGCGCCGGGACAACCACTTTGTTTTGAAATTAACAATGCTTCTTTTTACGGGGACTCTCCCCTCGCTGGACTATTAAACACTTGTGCTAACAGATAACTCATTGATTATTAAGTTGACAAATTGTATAGCAGGCGCCTGATGACGTTTGATTTTAAACTGAATGAAAACTGAATTGTGAAATATTCTATTTATCAATGTAACTTTTTTGTTTAGTTATGCAACTTACTATTAGATTAAATTAATCCATCAGTGGATACGCAAAACAAAATAGAATTCATTACACTTTACGAGCCTGTTCATAATCAACTCAGTAAATTTTGTCGGGCAATTTCAGGCAATTCGGAAGATGGAGAGGATTTATTACAAGATACAATTCTAAACAGCCTTGAAGGGTTTAATAAGATCAAAGACAAAAATGTGTTTAAATCGTATTTGTTCAGTGTTGCAAGTAATTTACAGAAGATGAAACTACGAAGGCTTAAATTTAAAGCCGGGTTTAATGACACAGAAACTAATCAAATCATTGATTTTGGCCAGAATCAAGAGTATCTGACGGATTTTAAAATTGTCTACGAGAAGATGCATTCATTGCCAGAGAGAATGGCAGAAGCATTAATCCTTTATCATATATCAGATTTATCTCTGGAAGAAATACAAAAAATCCAGGGTGGAAGTTTGTCTGGTGTTAAACTCCGACTGAAAAGGGGAAGAGAAAAATTATTATCTCTTCTAAATACAAAAGACCAAATGAAGGTAGCTCTAATGTTTATAACCTTTTAAACGATTAGACATGGAAAAATCTTTTACACAACAAGATATAGAGAAGTTCTTAAGCGATTTCAGGAAATTATCAAATCCTTATAAAATAGAAAAGGTGCACCAACTATTAAATAATCCGCATGCTAAGGCCAGGTATTCGTTAAAATTAAATTACAAACCTTTTAATTTTATTATCATGACAAGCGCATTTATTTTAGGGTTAAGTGCCCTTTTATTTTGGTCAAATCCAAAAAAAATCGATATCAATGAGATCAGTGCATATCAGAAATCAGAACTTGGAACAAATGTAGTCGTGGATTCAAACTTCTCACCTGGAAAAACTACAGATTTGAATCAGCCCCTGGTTGAGAATCCAACTATTAAAACAAAGGTTGTATCTAAAACAAATGTATTAGCAAAAGTTTCTATGGATTCAAGCTTTCCCCAAAGAAAAACTAAGGATTTGAAACAGACAAAACTTGAGAATCCAACATTCAAAACAGATCTTGTACTTAAAAATGATAATAATCCGGTTCAATCAGTTTTAGTAAATGAACCTCAATTTGACAATACAAAGCTGGCATTTAAAGCTGAACCATACGCCTGGTCGCCAGATACAATTATTGATAAAAGATTACTATTACTGGAACTTTCTGATAAGGAATTGAAAGCTATTGGGATAGCGAGAAAGGGTCAGTCAACATTCTACCACAATATTATTGAAGGACAATATGATATGTCCTTAACAACTCACCCTGAGTTGATTCCTGTTGAAGAAAAAACAACAACTTTCAACAAGTTTTTTGTTGCTTATACTACCAATTCTCAATTCGAACCGGATGGATCTGGTAATTTCTATTCCTCTATGGATACTTTAATTCCCGTAGTAACAAATAATCAAGCAGGTCAAATATTTTGGTTTACCCCACATGAAAGCGTTTTCAATCTATTACCAGATCGTTATAAATATTTAAAATCTACTTATAAAAATCTAATTTGTTTAAAGAAAAAATATCCAAAAAGATCTTTTACAAATTATCTTGAAACTGGATCTGAACGTATCTTAGACCCGATTAACGTATTGAATTTAAACAAAGAAGATCTCCAAAAAATTGGTGTTCTTATAAATGATGAATGCGTAATATTTCAAACCAGAAATAAAAAGTACACTTTAAAAATATGTAAAACCGGAACCTATTCAAGTGGTAATGATGAAGATTTTTTTGTTTTTCCTCCAGATCCCTATCCAGTGTTAATGACTGATACTTTGGGACGCAGATTTTATGTTGTAAACAGCATTACAAATAAAGACTCACTCTCAAAAATCATGAACATTTTAGTCCCTGTTCGAATCAACTTATCCGAAATAGTTTCAAAAAATCAAGAAGTAATAATCTGTTGGTATTTTCCTACTCAGGAATTTCTAAATTCATTACCAAAAAAAATTGGTTCAGAAATAAAATCAGAACTTAATAATATTACTAATGGTTCTAAGGGATATTCAATATCCTGCAACTATTTTGAGGTATGCAAGTCATCTTTAAAGCTTGATAACTTTAAACTTTATCCCAATCCAGCAAGCTCCTACGTTACAATAGAGTTTGAAAATTCCGAAGAGATTTTTGGCTCGATATCGATAGTTAATATGGCAGGATTAAAACTAAGGGAGATATTACCAAATACTACATTTCTATCAGGCCATAACTCTTATCAGATGAACTTGTCAGGGATAAATTCTGGTATATATTTAATCTCTGTAAACACAAAAAGGGGATTTAAAACTCAGAGGTTAATTGTATCTCAATAATCAGCATCTTGATTTAAGTTAAATCCGGACCCAAAAAAGAAATAATTTTCACCTTGACGGCCATCAGACTGTCTGATAACTAAAATGAAGTTTCTGAGAATCCCATATTTGACATCTGATTCGGGTAAGCACCCAGACATGTGATCTTATGGTTTGAGTTATTGAACAGACTCACATCAGCTGGCATACGCCAAAAAAACGATGCTACATTTTGAGAATTCCATATTAGTATATATCTTTGCGATATACTAATCAGATATGCAATGAAAACTTTATCCTTAAAACTGGACGATAACATTTTCAACGAAACAGAAAATGTTTTGACTAAAGTCAAAAAGTCACGAAACAGGTACATTAATGAAGCAGTGGATTATTACAACCACCTGAATAAACGGAACCTTATTTCCAGACAACTTTCCAGGGAATCAAAGCTGGTCAGAAAAGAATCCCTCAGCGTTTTAGCTGAATTTGAAAGTCTGCAAGATGAAATTTAAGCAATTTGAAATCTGGATCGCAGATCTCGAACCACAGCGTGGTACTGAGACTGGAAAAGTAAGGCCTGTTCTTATTGTGCAAACTAACCTGCTTAAAGATCACCATTCAACTGTGATTTGCCCAATTACAACTAACGTCTCACCCTCAAGTGAAATTTTAAGAGTGCATATTAAGAAAGGTACTGCTAACCTGAAAAGTGATTCTGATGTAATGGTAGACCAAATCAGGGCAATTGACAACCGACGTTTAACTCAAAAGGTTGGAGAGATTCCAAAAGACCTGCAACTAAGGGTAAAAGAAAATATAAGAATAGTTCTGGATCTCGACTAATAAAGTAGGTCTTTTGCCTTTTGCCTTTTTACTTTTTACTTCTTACTTTCGCCTTTTTACTTTTTACTTTTTTTGAATGAATCTTTCTGACCTCGGACTTACAAATGATATTTCTGCTCTGGTGCAGGACCAAAAGCTTTCAGATTTCACGATCGGACGCGTTACCCGGGAACATCGCGAACGGTATGTTGTCTCAACAGGCGACCATGATCATGAAGCGGAGATCACCGGGAACCTGAGATTCACTGCCAGTTCCAGAGCAGACTTTCCTGCCGTAGGCGACTGGGTAGCCATGAAAACATACGACTCGGACTTTGCAATCATACATTTTGTGCTGCCCAGAAGATCTGTTCTTGAACGACAGTCTGTAGGAAAAGTCGGAGAAAAACAAATTATTTCAGCAAATGTCGACTTTGCATTCATCATGCAATCCATCGATAATAACTTCAGCATAAACCGGCTTGAAAGATATCTTACAATCTGCTATTCTTCCAACATTGAGCCTATCCTGGTTATAAGCAAAACAGACCTGGCAACTGAAGAAGAGATCCGCAATTCGATCGTGAAACTGAAAACCAGGGATAAAAGTGTAAAATATATCCTGCTCAGTAACCTGACACATAATGGACTTGATGAGATAACTAAGTTCATACAAAAAGGTAAAACATACTGTGTTGTCGGATCGTCGGGTGTGGGAAAATCAACCCTGATAAACAATCTCTTAAAAAAGGATATTCTCAGAACCAGAGAAATAAGCACCAGTACAAATAAAGGGAGACATGCCACTGAACACAGAGAACTTTTTGTTCTTGAGAACGGGGGAATAATTATTGATACCCCGGGGATGAGAGAACTTGGAATTACAGATAACCTGGAAGGGATCCGGTCAACATTTGAGGATATTTTCAATCTGTCTCTGAAGTGTAAATTACCTGACTGTAACCATATTAACGAAAAGGGTTGTGCTGTTATAGAAGCTTTAGAAGATGGAACAATAGATAAAGTTTCGCTTGATAATTACAAAAAAATGTTAAGGGAACAGGAACGATTTCAGTCCACAATCGCCGAAAAGCGAAAGAAAGACAGAGAGTTCGGAAAAATGGCGAAGGAGATACTCAAAAGGAAGAATAAGAACAAATACTAGCATTACACAGGAAAACTAAAAGGCATAATCATATCGTTATTTGAGTTACACTAACTTAGTCGTCATAGATTAAATTTATAAGCCATGAAAAGATCCCAATTCTGCTCTAAATTTCTGACTACGGGAATGGCCTGTGGTTGTACTCTGGGCCTGCAGTCAGGCGATATATTCGCATCCCTCAGTCCATCACGTATGGATTCACATGCTGATCAAAATGAGACACCCTGTAATGAAAAGATTGAGTTCACACAAAAGTGGGTTAAACGATTTTTTGAAATATTGGATCAACAGGTAGACGAAGAAACGCGTAAAAAATTGATGAGGGCAAATGGAGCTGCATGCGCAAGAGGTTCATATGGGGAAATTTCCGACGGTAAAGCAGCAACCCTTGAAGAAATTGATGAAAAGATTGCTTCCTGGCAACGCCAGATCGGAAAGGAAAATATCTACCGGGCAGACAATGTCGTCTATTTCAACTATGTAGGTAATCCAAAGGGATTAAAAATATCCGACGGATATTGCCTTTGCCCGATGATCGAGAATGGTCCTGTGACCATATCCCCAACCTATTGCCAATGTTCTGTGGGATATGTTCAATACATGTTTCAAAAACTAATCACCTTTAAACCGGTGCAGGCTGAACTTCTTGAGTCGCTTCGAGGTGGAGGAAAAGCCTGCAGATTTAAGGTTATGGTCTAGATAATGAAATTTCTCCGGAGCGGGTGGATCAGATCACGAACTTATAGCTTTCTATCGTGTGTGTTCCCGGATAGACAATGTAATTGATATATGAGACAGTTAACTTTACTTTTAATTCTGATTGCAACTATAACCATTTCATGCGAAAACGATAAATCATTTAATATATATGGCACTGTTCCGGACACTGATTCCGGCACCGTAAGACTTTTACAATTTGGCGAAAGCTTCCAGGATTCAAAGACTTGCAAGATCAGGGACAACCATTTTCAGTTTGAAGGTATTCTTTACGACCCTGAAGAATTCAATATTGCTTATGAGAAAGATGACCCCTCCGGATCTTTTAAAACTTTTCGGTTTTTCGTTGATCCGGGATCAAATATAAAAATTACCCTTTATCCTGATAGTATTATGTCTTCAAAAATCAGAGGAGGGAAATCGGATAAAGAATTCAGAAATGTACAATCAGTTCTTGATGAAAAATATCTTTTAAATATTGCTGCTCTGGAAAAGGAATACGAAAGGTTTTCCAATGATTCATTTAAACAAGATTCAATATTAAAAATTACTGAAATAATAAAAACAGATATTCAAAATTGGAAACTTGATTTTATCAGCTCTAATCCCGGTTCTATTATATCAGCGTATTTTCTCTATGAACTCCGCCCATATTTATCTGATAAAACCATTAAAGATCATTTTAATAACCTTGATGAAAAACTTAGTAATTCAAAGTACTATAAATCGATTGAGACATATCTGAGTGTTCTGCCCGGTAATCGTTTCACCGATTTTGAACTTCCCGATTCAAGCGGAAATACGAGACGGTTCTCCGAACTGGCTGAAAACAAAGTCACCTTGCTTGATTTTTGGGCTTCCTGGTGTAAACCCTGCAGAGCTCAAAACAAATACCTGGTTAAGATTTACAGCCAATTTAAAGACCAGGGATTTGAGATTATCGGAGTTTCATCTGACAGCGACCCTTCATTGTTCAGAAAGGCGATTGTGACAGATGATATGATCTGGATAAATCTGATTGACAGGACAGATGTCGGAGCTGTAAACCAGATATACAGGTCATATAATATTCCTTCTAATTTATTGATCGACAAAAGGGGAATTATTATTGCCAGGGACGTCCCGATTGAAAATCTCTGGAACGCAATCGACAGTCTTCTGAAAATTTAACTATATCTAATACGGAGACAAGTACCCACACAGAGATTTGAACATTATTCTTTTATTCCAGAACAGGTTTAGGTATGATTAAATATCACATTGTTAATTCCGTAACGATAGCAGAATTATTGCCGGATTCGGACCGGCTAAGAGGGCCGGAAGACATATTGGATCTTCTGGCAAATGTTGGCTATCACAATTGTGACAATTTAATTATCCATTCGGAATGTCTGCCGGCTGATTTCTTCGAGCTTAAATCAGGTATGGCAGGGGAAATTCTTCAAAAATTTTCCAACTACAGAATGAAACTTGCTATTGTCGGGGAATTCTCTGCAGTTAAAAGTAAAAGCCTCAGGGACTTTATCAGGGAAAGTAACACGCGGGGTGTAATTTCATTTGTCCCAACTGTGGAAGAAGCATTATCCAGACTTAGCAAGCAATAAAGGGAGTCGGATTCATTGCGCGGTCATTTCCTTAGGATTGTATTATAAATACCTTTTTAACCGGAAAGATCTCAAGGGTATCGCAAAGTTCTCACACGATCGGGGCTTTATCACTTAAAATTTTTTAAAATTCAAATTGCATTTCATAATTTTGATTAATAGAAACCTTTAAAAACTTAATTATGGTCTCAAGTATTATCTGGATCCTGATTGCCTCATTACTTGGATTCGCAATCGCCGCAGTGTTTGCCGGATGGCTTAAATTAATTCTTCCACACATTACCATGCATATAGTTGCAATGATGCATGGACCTAAAACTACAGGACAAGTCCCTCCTCACTATGATGATTGATAAAAATAGTTTTCTGCCTCACACATTTGAAATTATTGGAAGGAAAAATGGATAAACCTCAATCGTATTGCGAATTTGTATTGCATTTAGACAAAACCGATATACATCGTATTTATCACGATACCGCTTATGGATTTCCGATTACGGACGACGATCAATTGTTTGAAAGATTAATGTTAGAGATAAATCAGGCAGGGTTAAGCTGGACAACAATCTTAAGAAAACAGGACAACTTCAAAAGGGCTTTCCATAATTTCAATATAAAAAAAGTTGCCTCCTATGAAGAGACGGACCTTCAACGATTATTAAATGATGCAGGCATTATTCGAAATCGTCTGAAAATCGATGCGGCAATTCAAAATGCGAAAATAATTCTGCATCTGCAGGAGGAAAATGGATCATTCAAAAATTGGCTGGATATTTATCATCCATTATCAAAAGAAGAATGGACGAAACTATTCAGAAAAACATTCAAATTCACCGGTGGAGAAATTGTAAACGAGTTCCTGGTCAGCACAGGTTATTTACCGGGAGCCCACATTGAAAGTTGCGGGAGATATAAGACTATATTGAAATTAAAGCCGGCCTGGTCGATAAAAAAGGTATCGGCACCTTGAAAGTTTTTTACTTCTCATTATCACACCAATATTGAACAGAGGCGCGAGGGGAAACCGGAAATGGCGCGAACTTAAGCCATGCCCGTAGCGCCAATATGGCATGTGAAGCGGGCGTAGGACATGGCTTAAGTTATCATTTGCCTTCGGCGAGCTCGCGAAATTTCATCCCATCGCTATCGCGAACTGAATTTGTAATTTTCGCTCGGTTCCGGCCCGCTTTTCTTTGTTACTTTCTTTTACGGCTAAAAGAAAGTAAAAGAATAAATTTGGGCGAACAAAAAATGAACAAGAACTCATTTAGAGGAGGAATAGAACCGAATTTCAATTTATGGCAATGAGCTCTCCGAAGGCAAATGAACAAGCTTATACCTCAGCTTACTCATTGCTGAAGTATTCTAAGGTCTATGACCAGATATAAAATTTGAACATTAAACAGAATCTCCTGTTTTTGATCATGAGGTTTTTAAGAAATTTAAATACTTAATGGCTAAGATTCAGGTCAGATACATAGTTAATAATGTGGATGAGTCAATTCAATTTTATACATTCCTTCTCGGATTTAAGTTGGAAATGCATCCTGCGCCTCCGTTTGCAATGCTTTCACTTGGTGATCTTCGTCTTGTTCTGAGTTCTCCGAATCCGGCAGGAGGCGGCGGACAATCAATGCCGGACGGCTCTCAGCAAAGTCCCGGAGGTTGGAATCGATTTGCCATTGAAGTAAAAGATATCTCTGATATTGTTGAAACACTGAGGAAATCAGGGGTTCATTTTCGTAATAATATTGTCACAGGTGTTGGAGGCAAACAAATAATAATTGATGATCCTTCAGGAAATCCGGTTGAACTTTTTGAACCTGTCCTGCCTGAAGCACATTTCAGTTCTGACTGAAGTTTACAGTCTGAAAGATGAAACCGACCTGAGTGCCTGAAGTTAAAGAAATACTGCTTTTAATACTGCTTTTATTTAAAAGAAATACTGCTTTTAATACTGCTTTTAATAGCAATATCCGGTTCTGGGTTTCGCTCCTTCCCCTTTGGGGGGAAGGTCGGGAAGGGGGTCATTTAACCAAAAGAAGAAGGCTGTAAAAGGCGTCATCTTTCACCATTTTGACCTTATTCTTGTTGTCTTTTCTGTTTATACCCCCTTTCCTGTTTCCCCCAGGGGGGAAATGGTTAAGAGAGTTTCTTCTTCCTCTCTCTTGGGGAAGGCTGGGTAGGGGTCATTTAACCAAAAGAAGAAGGCTGTAAAATGCGTCATCTTTCACCCTTTTGACCTTAATTCTTTGTCATCCCGAATCCCGCCCAGGTGGGATGAGGGATCCCTTTGAAGGATAGACAAATTGCGCTTCCCAAATTCGCAATTCCGAACCGCTGCTGGCAAGGTTATTTTTTAGACATGGATAATAATACTTTTGGTATTTTTGAGGTGGATGAAAATGCTAAATAAGAAACAAATTCGTCGGATGCTGAAAGGATTGATTTTTTTAACTAAATACCGAAGATGAGAAAAACCTATAAAAAAGCTGTTTTGGAAGGCTTAGAGCGGACAAGGGACCAGAAGATTGAAATTCTGACCGAAGCGGATATTCAGCATTTACCTGCCATCGTCCAAAAGTATATTTATTACACTGGCTCAGTTGGCAAACAAAAGGTGCTGAACTTCAGGGCGGAATTTAAAGGTGGAATAAGGTCAACATCAAATGATGACTTTATGCCACTTAAATCTGTCCAGTATAATTTCACTGATAAACCAACCCGGTTGTTTTATATAGTCGCAAAGAAAAAAGGAATTCCCGCAAAAGGTATTCACCTTTATAGAGATCAGACAGCAATTATGCTCATTAAGATTTTAGGTCTGTTTACCGTAGTTGATGCGAAAGGTAAAGAAATGAACCAGGGTGAAACTGTTACATTATTTAATGATATGTGTTTTATAGCTCCGGCATCACTGATTGATCGAAATATTGTATGGGAGGAGATTGACAATAAAACTGTAAACGCAAAATTTACCAATGGTAATATAACCATCAGTGCAACATTGTATTTCAGCGAAGAGGGAGAACTTTTAAACTTTATCAGCAACGACAGGTTCGAAACATTGGATGGGAAAATCTATAAGAATTATCCATGGTTCACTCCTGTGTCAGGTTATTTAAAAATTAATGGCTATCAGCTTCCTTCAGGTGCAAAACTAATTTATAAACATCCTGACGAAGAATTTTGCTATGGTGAATTCAATCTGGTTAACATTGAATACAATTGCAAAGAATTTAGATAAGCATCTGCATGCGCTACAATTGCCTGCTCAACAAGCAGGACTCCAGGAAAATGAACATAATGCGGGATAAAAGATTTATTGCTGAACACAGGGGTGGACTTCTCACCAGAGACAACCATCGCAAGCTTATGAAATGGGCGATAGAGTGTTCAGAGCATGTTTTGCCGCTTGTCAATGAGGGTCCTGATGAGCGGCTTGTTTATGCCCTGCATGTTGCCAGAGAATGGGAGAATGGGAATATAAAAACAGGCCTGGCAATGAAAGCTTCATTACGCGCGCATGCAGTGGCCAGAGAATCTTCTAATCCGGTTTCAGTAGCCATTGCACGTTCCGTTGGACATGCCGTTGCTGCTGCCCATATGGCTGACCATTCACTCGGCGCTGCATTGTACGGCCTGAAAGCCGTGAAGCTTGCCGGTAAATCAATTGATGAGGAACGGAAATGGCAAACCGGGCAACTAAAAAAGTTGGAGCCTGAAATTTTGGAGCTGGTCCTGACTAAATTGAATGATAAAGCGAAAATCTTAAAGGTACTTTAGTCTGGTTCAAACAACACGGTTTCCTTATAGTGTTAAATAGTGTTAAATGCAGATATCCAGGTTTTTCGGAATATCAATTTGTCTATATTGCGGGCAAAAATAACTTCAATTCTCCTATGAAAAATCTGGCTGGCTTATTATTGATCGCATTGTTTTTCGCGGGTTGTGGTAATGATGAAGAACGCCTGGTAAAACAAGCCCGGAAAATGCATTCAAACATGCTGACTGTCGATACCCATTGCGACACACCAATGGATATGGTCAGGTCGGATTTTGATCTCGGTGTTGAACATAAAGAAGGTTGTGTTGACTTTCCCAGGATGAGCAATGGGGGACTTGATGCTGAATTTTTTGCAGTATTCATCGGGCAGGGTCCGAGAACTGATTCTGCATATAATGAAGTTTATAATGAGGCTGTACAGACTTTTGAAGCAATCCATAAAAATGTTGTGAAGAACTCCGGACTGGCTGAAATAGCAACAACTCCTGAAGATGCCTATAGATTAAAGAAAGCCGGAAAAATCGCAGCATTCATAGGCCTCGAAAATGGTTATCCGGTTGGGATTGATATTGCACGTGTTAAGCAGTTCTATGAAATGGGGGCAAGATATATCACCCTCTGTCATTCGAAGAACAATGATATCTGCGACTCATCGACCGATTCCAAAGGTCCCGAAAATAATGGTCTTTCATCGTTTGGAGTTGAGGTTGTTAAGGAGATGAACCGTTTGGGTATGATGGTAGATGTTTCCCACAGTTCCGACAAATCATTTTACGATGTGATCAAATTGTCAGAGGCGCCGGTAATTGCTTCTCATTCATCGTGCAGGGCGCTGTGCGAAAGTCCGAGGAATCTTACTGACGACATGCTTCTTTCGCTTAAGGAGAACGGTGGAGTAATCCAGATCTGTATCCTGAGCGGATATATAAAAACTCCCGACCCGAACCCGGAGATGGAAGCTAAACTTGAAGAACTAAAGGCAAGGTTTGGTGACTTTAACGCTTTGCCGGACGACCAGAAAAGTAAGATGCGTTCTGAATACAGGGAAATTCAACGGAAATATGAAAAGCTTGCAACTGTCAAGGATGTGGTTGACCATATCGATCATGTTGTTCAGGTAATTGGGGTTGATTACGTCGGTATCGGAACTGATTTCGATGGGGGAGGTGGAGTAGAAGGCTGTATGTCGGCTGCTGATATGAAGAACATTACAATAGAGCTCCTGCGCCGTGGTTATTCACGCGTCGACATTGAAAAGATATGGGGCGGGAATATAATGAGAGTGCTGCGGGCCGTAGAGGAGAAAAGGGATAAAGAAGCGTAAATGCCGCTGTTTTCGAAAATAACTTTAGAGTTGTTGAAAAAGTCATTTTTAACCGCAAAGCACGCTAAGAAGGCGCAAAGGACGCAAAGCTAAAACACATAAATTCAACTCTTTGCGTACTTTGCGTAAAATCTTTGCGGCCTCTGCGGTTAATGGATTTTGACTTTTTCAACACCCCCTCGACTGACCAAAGCAAGGGATATTAATTAAATGGAGCCAATTTTGTTAGGCGGGGGTGGTTCTACGGATTTTTAACCCTCGAGAATTTAAGCGTTTTCAGCATCCAGGCTGGCAGCGGCTTGTATTCCTTCCTCTTCTGAAGATTAAGATTCCAGCCAAACTTTTTTAAGATCGGGATTTTATGTGTCTCTACAAATTCGATCAGAACACCGTCAGGATCTTCGATGTATGCAAAGTGGCCTGCAGCTTCGCCCATATCAAAACTGTTCCCCCGTTGGCTCTCCTTACTGTCAACCGTAAACGGGAAACCGGACGCAGCACAATACTCCTTCAGTTTATCGAGGCCTTTAATGTCGAAACATAAATGTATAAATCCGGGATCTCCCCAGAATCGATCTTTATATATCTTTTTCCCCGGACTACCCACAGGACTGATAAGTTCAATAACGCTATGACCGAATACTCTGCCGAAGAACCCGGCAAGCGGTCCTGAACTCTTAAGCAAAACCCGCCTGAATTCTTTATCGCCTCCGGGAAGACATGCGAGGTCAGGGAAAATAGCCGTGGAGTCGTAAATTACCTCATCATACCCCAGAATATCTGTATAAACAACCTTCGATCGTTCGATATCGGTAACACCGATCATCGCTCCGCAGGGTCCTCCTGATACTTTGTTTTCATTCAGGAACCAGTTGTTTGTTTCCTGAAGCTGGAAAAGATTTCCAAACGGATCTTTAACAAAGAAGCTCTTCTCGCCTGAAGGTCCGGGAACAGGCTCGCCTAAAACAGAAACCTTGTTCTGATTGTAAAAAGTAAAGGCTTCATTGAGATCTTTCACTTTTATTTTACAGACAAGAATGCCGAGATCGCCAATCCTGATCTCTTCCTTTATTGGTACCGGATCCCTTCCTTTATACTGCCACACTTCAAAACCACTGCCGCCCTGAAGATTCAGTGCCAGTACAGCATGCCTGCTCTGCGGTTTTCCCCCTGTATAGGGCAGCATAATTTTTGCTTCTGTCTCATCTTCGAAGACCCGGCAGTCCATACCAAACATTTCAATGTACCATTTCCATGCTTCGGTAAGGTTCTTAACTCCTATACCTATCTGCTGAATGCCACCAATCAAAAATTCCTTCATCTTATTTTGTAGATTTTTAAGTTGATTTTACTTTGTCCGCAATCCTGAAAAAAAGCCAGGGGTATATTCGTCTGATATAAAGGAGGATTAATTCCCCTCTTCCGACCAATATTTCTCTTTTATTTCTGATAATTCCTTTGATTATTATTTCTGCCGCTTTCTCAGGAGTTAATCCGCCCGCCTGTCCGTCGTCCATTTTGCCATGTTCTTTCCCGCTGCTATCAAGTGCATGAACAGAGATCTGAGTTCTGACCCTTCCCGGAATTATAACTGATGTCCGGATATTATTTCCCTTATTTTCAAGAAAAAGAGTTTCAAAAAAGCCATGCAGGGCTTGTTTTGACGCCGAATATGCTGATCTTAATGGAAATCCAAACCTTCCGGAGATACTGCTTGTGGCAAGGATATGTCCGGATTTTCGTTTAACCATGAATGGAAGGACTGCTTTTGTAAGAGCTATTGTTCCAAAATAGTTGATCTCGAAGATCTTTCTATCGAGCCACAAAGGCGTTTCTTCGATCCTGGCCCGTTGGCTTATACCCCCTATGTTAAGCAGGTAATCTATTTTTTCTGCCGTTTTTATCTGTTCTCCGACGATCTTATCAATTTCTGAAGTGTCAGAAAGGTCGAACGGTACACAGGTAACCATTGAAGCACGGTCCCCGCACAGGGTTTTGACCCGTTCAAGTTCCGCAGGTACATTTGACGAGGCAATAACTTTCGCTCCCATTCTGACAAACTGATATACAAGAGCTTCACCGATACCCGATGATGCTCCTGTGATCCAGGCTACCTTACCTGCAAATATTTCACTTTTCTTCATTTTTCAATCCTGATATCAAATCAATAAGTTCGTCATAATCTTTTTTAAGAATTGTATAACCCGGATTCTTATCTATTATATATTTTCTTACTCTTAGCCCTCCCCTTATTCTCCTGAAAAGAGTATTGTAATTCCACGCAAATATTCCGGCGATGGGTATTGTGGAGAATACCGCTATTGCAAACCACCATGGAGAAAAAATGATAAGTGAAAGGATCAGGTAAACAGGCATAAAGATGAATGCAAGTGCGAGTGATATTCCAAAACGTATTGTCCCATGAAATTGCATGTCTTTGATATTCCTGATCTTTAGTTCGGGAAGTGCAAGGAAAGTAAGCGTGAATATGTTGCCGAAGAGCCAGACAGGTGAGGTCAGTAAAAGCCCTGCCATACCCGCCATCAGCCAGCCGATTGGATGTTTTCTCTTTTCAAGCAGCCTGTAGCTTACATTCAGGTCTTTTGCATTCTTCATTATGCTAAGGCTCAGGGAACATACTTTTTTGTAAGCAACAGGATCAGCTGCTATCAATTGTTTGAGCCTGTCTATCAGCTTCCTGTCCCTGAAGAGTTTTGGCATCTTTATATCATCGCTGTATCTTCCGTTCAGGATGCTTCTTAGCTCGTCAATTGCCGCATAGTCTTCTTCGGATTCAATATGGACCATGATCCTCTTTATCTCAACCGATAATCTGCTTCTTAGCTCATTCAGGGCTTTCTCGGGGCTTTCCCTGTACAACTGGTGGTAATCCGAGACTTCGACAGGTTTCCCGTAAATTACAGTAAGTACCTGTCTGAACCTGCTATAGTTCGAATATTCGATCCCTACAGGAATTATTTTAATGTTCAGGGTAAAATCAGTTTCTTCCTCAGCCTGGAACGCAATTCTGCATATACCTTTTTTAAGCTGACGCAGTCGTCTGAAACCTGCATGATCCCCTTCAGGAAGAATGACGAGACCGTTTTTATTCTTTAAGACATCAATTGTCTTCTGGAAGATCACATCATTTGATTTCAATAAATTGAATCCGTCCCTTAATCTGTAAACAGGGAGGATCTTTATAAAGTAAAGGAAGGCGGCAATAGCTTTTCTCTTGAAGATATCAGCCCTTGCAAGGAAAACCGGCTGGCCTTTATGAGTGAACAGAACCGCCAGCGCATCCATCAGGGCATTCTGATGATTCGGGGCAAAGATCAGATGGTCGTCAGGATTTATATTTTCGCGGCCGACAACTATAATTTTTCTGTAATAAACCTTATCGTGCCAGAAGCCGACAGCCTGTTTAAATAAAGCATAGCGTGCAGAATATTTTTCTATATTATTCTTACCCATTTAATAAGGCAATTTCCGGAGCTGCCGGCAAAATATTACGATCAAGGTCAAAAAAGTATGAATGCAAGTTAAAAAATTGACTTGCAGCTGTCAATTATTAAGTTAACTAAATGCTTTATCCGGTAAATAATAAGTCTTTTTACCACCATTCATTGTTCATTGAAATCGCCAATGAACCTGTCGAGATTCCGCCTTTCTTTTTTTGTTGGCCTGCCGGTTCCTTTTTCCCTGAAACTGCTAATACCTGAATGTTTTACATTCAGTTTGGATAATTCCTCTTCCGGTGTAAGATCTTCGACAAAGTTAACGACAAGTTTTGCAGAGACGCGTTTTTCAATTGGTTCAATAACACGGTAGGTAAAAACCAGGGGAAGTTTTTTAACAGTAATTATTTCACCTTTAGTTACTATCCTTGATGGTTTTACCTGAACATTATTTATTATTATCCTTCCCTTCCTGCACTCTTCTGAAGCTATACTCCGGGTTTTAAATATCCTCACTGACCAGAGGAATTTATCAATCCTTATGGGATTGTTTTCTGTCATAAGGATTAAGGATTAATTTTTTTGGGGAAGAGTATCGGTTCCGGATCCTTTTTCGACTGGACGGGGAGACCTTACCGGCTTTATTGAAGGCGGTCATTGTAAGTTCAGTCCCGGCTGTACCGAACGATTTTATCATTTCAACAACAAGTGCAATTCTTTCACCGATGAATTTCTTTTCATCCGGACTCCATTTACCAAGGACATATTTAACCTGAGTGCCCTTACGGAACTCATTCCCGATACCAATCCTTATTCTTGCATATTCGGTTGATGACAGGATATTGTTAATATGGGCAAGTCCGTTATGTCCGCCATCGCTGCCTTTCGATCTCATTCTTATGCTTCCCAGGGGTAAGGCGATATCATCTACAATGACAAGAAGATTTTCAACGGGAACCTTTTCTTTTTTCAACCAGTAGTCCACGGCGAAACCGCTGAGGTTCATAAAAGTCGATGGCTTCAGAAGTACAAAACTGCGTCCTTTGTATTTAACCTCGCACACTGCACCGTAACGCTTGTCCGTAAAAGAAATATTGGATGCATCAGCAAATGCATCCAATACCATAAAGCCTATATTATGACGGGTATCTTTATACTCTTCACCAATATTTCCCAGGCCAACTATCAGATATTTCATTGTGCCTGATTATTGAACAAATATTTATTATTTGCTTTTTTCCTCGGCTGGAGCAGCTGCTGCGGCTTCAGCTCCTTCAGCAGGTTTTTCGGCTCCTTCTTCTCCTTCACCTTCACCCTTTTGTACAACACGTGAAGTAGCAACTGAAAGAATTGTAGTAATCTTCGGATCGATCAATTCTATTTTATCGTATGCAAGATCTCCAACCTTTACTGAATGATGTATCTTAACATCAGTAATGTCGATAGGGAGTGACTCAGGTATGTCGCCGGCATAACCTCTGACTTTGAGGGATCTCTTTTTGATCCTGAGCTTACCGCCTGCTTTCACACCTTCTGAGTCGCCAGTGACATTAATAGGAAGATTGATGACAACTGGCTTGTCGTCAAATATCCGCATAAAGTCAACATGGATGATCTTATCTGTAACGGGGTGGAACTGAATATCCTGCAGCACCACTTTATACTCATCTCCGTCAAGGTTCAGATTAACTATGTGGGCATCAGGAGTATAAACCAGATTTTTAAAGTTGTTTTCATGAGTCTGGAAATGAATGTTTTTATCCTTTCCGTAGATAACGCATGGTACTAAATTGCTTTTTCTAAGCTGTTTGGAACTTTTCTTACCCAGTTCTGTTCTTAAACTCCCTTTGATTTCGATTGTCTTCATTTGATAAAAGTTATTGTGCTACTAAGAGTTATCGATCTGACAACTCCCCATTACACGTTTGACATAAAAATTTTTTCGGCCTGCAAATATATTACAAAGGAATCAGAAAACAAAACTCGTACTGATGGACTGGTTCAGATTAACGGCCTGGATTGTATTTGCAAAAATTTCCGCGATTGACAGCACCTTTATTTTGTCGGACGAATTAACAAAGGGAACAGAGTCAGTTACAACAAGTTCGGTCAGCTCGGAATCGTTTATTCTTTCGATAGCATTTCCTGAGAGGACAGGGTGAGTGGCAAAAGCCCTTATGCTCTTTGCGCCCCGCTCCATAATTTTTTGAGCCGCCAGAATCAGAGTCCCTGCGGTATCGACCATATCATCAATAATTACAACATTTCTTCCCGAAACATCACCCAATATCGACATCTCTTCAACTACATTCGGTTTTTTCCGGAGCTTATAGCACAATACCATTTCGCACTGAAGATGACGGGAATATGCGTTGGCTCTTTTTGATCCTCCCATATCGGGAGCAGAAACAGTCAGATTGTCAAGCTTAAGTTGTTGTATATAGGGAGCAAATATTGCCGAGCCAAAAAGGTGATCGACAGGCACATTAAAAAATCCCTGTATCTGATCTGCGTGCAAATCCATGGTTATAATCCTGTCAACACCCGCTGTGCTCAGAAGATCAGCCGACAGTTTGGAGCCTATCGAAACCCTGGGCCTGTCTTTTCTGTCCTGCCTTGCAAACCCATAATAGGGGATAACTGCAATTACCTTATAGGCCGATGCTCTTTTTGCGGCATCAATCATCAGAAGTAGTTCGAAAAGGTTATCAGCTGGCGGATTTGTAGACTGTATAATAAATACCATATCTCCTCTTACAGATTCATCATAGCAAGGTTGAAATTCCCCGTCGCTGAACTCAGTTACAGAGCTTTTCCCGAGCTCAACTCCCATGTTCTCAGTTATTTTCTGAGCAAGGTGTTTAGAGGCTCTGCAGGAAAAAATCTTCATAGGTGCCTTTCCATACATTATCCTGTGATTTTGATTTTTAAAAATTAAGATCTACTGGCTACAAAATTATAAATTCCGAAGGAAATCAGTCCGTGTTTGATAAATTGTTCATAGTTTCTTCAATGAAGTTAAGAATCTCCTCCCTCCCGGTTTTACCCGTTGCCGAAGTAACAAATGTCGGAGGAAGCGATTCCCACTTCTTAAGCATCTCATTATCATAAAAAAGCATTGCCCTTTTTAATGGTTCCACCGATAGTTTATCGCTTTTTGTAAAAACTCTGGCAAAGGGGATATGATTCATTCCCAGGAACTCCATAAAAGAGAGGTCGGAACTCTGTGGCTTATGCCGTGAATCAATAAGAAGGAACAGGCAGACCAGGTTTTCCCTGTTGATAATATACTCTTCAATAGCTCTTGTCCAGTTCAGCCTCATTTTCACGGGTACCCTGGCATACCCATATCCCGGAAGATCGACAAGATACCAGCTGTCGTTAATTAAGAAATGATTGATAGTTCTTGTTTTTCCCGGATTACCCGAAGTTTTGGCAAGTCTGCTCTGGCCCGTAAGCATGTTTATGAGGGACGATTTTCCAACATTGGATCTCCCTGTAAATCCGAATTCCGGCTTCGTTGTAACAGGGCAGTTGGCGATTGAGGGACTGCTGCCAACATAGGAAGCGGAATGGATAATCATTGTTTTTAAGATTATTTAAGGTCTTTGTAGGGAAGCTCAATCTTCTTGTATGTAAGATTGTTATTGCCGAATCCTGTAAGTACTCTGGCAATTATCCCAATAGATTCCTCCTGTGGGGTACCTGTTTTCCTTAATTCTGCAACGGCTTTCCCGTTTATGGTATTGATTCTGGCACATTTTAATGTATCAAAAACACCATCTGTAAACTTTCCGCGATAAAATTTTACCTGTTTCGATTTATTTGTAAGTTCGAGATTGATAATGTATTTGCCTGTTGTGTTGTAGTTGTCTGTAACAGTGAAAGATATGTCGGGGTAATCCTTAACCAGCTTTCCTTCACGGGTAAACTCTTCGAGAAACGGAGCCCGGAATCCCTTTATGTACTTAAGCTTTGCTTTCAACTCACCTGTCCGGTAAAATTGTTTTTGAATACCGTCGATTGTGTCATGCTTATAGGGAGTCAGCCTGTAAACCTGTCCTTCAGGGAAATACCATAACGCAGAGTCCTCACGGAGTCCGTTTTTGTACCAGAATTTCTGATACAATTGTCCTCCCGCGTAGTAGGATTTCATTTCACCTTCCCGGATGCCATTATTAAATGTGACCTCTTTTACAATGCGGGTGCCGCTGTAATATTGTTTAATGCCGGTAAAACCTGTGTCAGGAACTGTAACAGTATCCATTGCTGCAATTTCTGCTGAAGTGTGTCGTGATGATCCTCTGCCCTTACATCCCGAAGTCAGCAGCATAATTACCAGGAAAAGGATTGAATTACCTAAAAATTTCATGTTGTTAATAATTAATTCTATGTGAATAAATTAAGTTCTGATATATATTTCAAGCAATTTGGCATCCGGCGCCGGTTCCAGGATAACATCCCGTATCATTGCAGGGAGAAGGACTGTTTCACCTTTTGAGACTGTTTCCGAGTTATTTTCCCAGCGGATCAAAAACCCGCCTTCTGTACAAAGATAGATAACAAATGAATCCAAAGGGTTATAGTCACGCTCAACCGGGTCGGTCAGGTTAAATAAATTTACATCAAAAAACTCACATTCTATAAGGTTTTCTGCTTTCTTAACCCTCAGGTCCTTTTGAATTTTGTTTTTTCCGGCAGCTGAAAAGTCAATAGCGTCGAGAGCGAGGCTGGTGTGGAGCTCCCTTGACCGACCATTTTTATCTTTCCGGTCCCAGTCATAAATTCTGTATGTAATGTCGGAAGTTTGCTGGATTTCTGCAAGAACTATTCCTGCCCCGATGGCATGAATTCTTCCTGCCGGAGTGAAGAAAGCATCGCCCGGTTCAGCTGTTTCGACATTGAGGATATCAACAATTTTATTGTTGTTCAGGGCATTAAGATACTCTCCGCGTGAAACCGGCCTGGAAAAGCCCGTGTATATTTTTGCTCCCTTCTCACTTTCGAGGATATACCACATCTCAGTCTTCCCGTAAGCGTTATGACGCTCTTTTGCAAGTTTGTTGTCCGGATGTACCTGGACTGAAAGGTCTTCCCTGGCTTCTATAAGCTTGATGAGGAGAGGGAACTCATTCCCGAACCTGTCAAAATTGGCATCGCCGGTGATATCGCCCATATAGACTTCAATAATTTCTTCGAGATTGTTGCCTGCAAGGAACCCGTTGCTTACAACAGAAATGTTACCGGCAACGGCTGATATTTCCCAGCTCTCCCCGACATTTTTCAACCCGTTAGTCCTTTTGCCGTATTTGGCAACGAGAGTGTTGCCTCCCCATAATTTCTCTTTTAAAAGAGGTTCAAATTTTAACGGATAAAGTTCTGACATTTGAATAAACTTTAGTTGGCTACCAACTTTTTACTATTTTTGATAACAGTACGTAACTGCAAAATTATAAATAAATGCTTATAGTAGGAATAGCCGGCGGGACTGGTTCGGGAAAAACAACTGTTGTAAAGAAGATCATGGAGAACTTCCCGAATGAAAAAGTAATTGTAATACCTCAGGATTCCTATTATAAAGACAATGGTCAAATCTCGCTTGAGGAAAGGCAGAAAATCAACTTTGACCATCCCGATGCGGTTGAGTTCGGTTTGCTTATCGATCAGCTTGATAAACTTAAACACGGATTAAGTATTGAAATGCCTGTGTATTCTTATCTTACCTGTCTGAGGTCGGAGGAAACTATAAATGTCAGACCGGCAAGGGTGGTGCTGGTTGAAGGAATCCTGATCCTGGCCGATGCCGGGTTGAGGGATATGCTCGACATTAAGGTTTTTGTCGATGCCGATGCTGACGACCGGCTTGGCAGGGTTATTATGCGCGATATTGTTGAGAGGGGCCGATCGGTGCTCGCTGTACTTCAAAGATATCATGACACAGTAAAACCATCACACCTTCAGTTCATAGAACCATCGAAACGATATGCCGACATAATTATTCCGGGAGGGGGTGAGAACCAGGTCGGGATTGAAGTTCTGATATCAATTATTGAAAAACATTTGTTAACAAAGGAGTCATAAGCCATGCTTTCAAACATTAAGCCCGAGGACATCTTATTCCTCGATATTGAAACTGTACCTTCTTCATCTTCATTTGATGAACTCGATCCGGTATTTCAGAACCTCTGGGAAAAGAAATCAAAACAGTTCAGAACTGAGGATCAGAGCCCGGCTGATGTCTATGAGAGGGCAGGGATATATGCAGAATTCGGTAAAATAATCTGTATTTCGGTTGGACTCATCAAGGAGAAAAATCCTGTCAGGTTCAGGCTCAAATCGTTTTATGGCGATGATGAAAAGGCTCTTCTGACAGAATTTGCCGTCATGCTTATCAAATTCTCAAAAAACAGGGAAGCTCTATTATGCGCGCATAACGGAAGGGAGTTTGATTATCCGTATACTGCGCGAAGGATGATAATCAACAATGTTACAATTCCGGATATTCTCGATAATGCGGGGAAAAAACCGTGGGAGGTAAAATTGCTTGATACACTCGACCTTTGGAAATTCGGAGATTATAAAAGCTACACTTCCCTTGCCTTGCTCACTTCCAGTCTTGGCATCGCGTCACCAAAGGATGATATTGACGGAAGCATGGTCGGCGGAATTTACCACAACGAACACGATATTAAAAGAATTGTGAAGTATTGCGAAAAGGACGTTCTGGCTGTTGCCCAGGTTCTTCTGAGGTTTATGAATCTCCCCGGGATCAACCCCGAAGGGATTGAATCCGTCACTGTTTGATCCTTAACTGATGTCAAGTAACCGAAGAAGGGCCTTCTTAACTGCTTCAGGCTCATCGGCATGAAGCCAGTGCCCGGCTCCGCGAACAACAATGAATTCGGCTGAAGGGAAAATTCTCAGGATTCCATTGAAATCCTTCTCCGGCAGGTAATCTGAATTCTCACCCTTGAGGAAAAAAACCGGAAATCCTGTGATCTGCAAATAATCGCTGATACCGGTTTCAATACCCTCCATTAATTTATCAAGGTTTTTAAGAAGTGAGGGTGCGTTGATTTTCCAGCTGAATAAATTATCGGGATTCCTCTGAATATTTTTCATAATTAATCCCCTTGTCCGTTCATCCGGGATCCGTGATGCGAGGTCCAATTCGAGAGCTTTTCGTGAAGTTATTTCATTCAGGTCGATTGACAGAATAGCATTTAAAATAGTAGTGTGTTGATTTACAGACTTGTTATTGAGAATTTCGTTTACAAAAGGTGATATATCGGCAACAAGCAGTCCATTCAGTTTTTCAGGCCACCTTAACGCAAAATTTATAGCAGCCTTTCCTCCCATGCTGTGGCCTGCCAGAAAAAAAGTGTCAAGCTTAAGATCCCCTGCAAGTTCGTAAAGATCTTCGCTCATTGAGTTGTAATCATGAATGCTGCTGTGTGGAGACTGGCCATGATTTCTCTGATCAGGGAGGATTACAGTGAATTTATCGCTAATACTCCTGGCAATTGTCACCCAGTTATCTGAAGAACCATAAAGTCCGTGAAGAATTATTAATGGAGGACCGTCACCGTATATTCTGTAAAATAATTTCATCCGGATATCCTCGGTCAGTCAGTCAGCTGTCTTTTATACATCTGAATGGCATTTTCAAGGCCGAGGTAGAGGGCGTCGGATATAAGTGCATGTCCTATTGAGACTTCGTCAATCCAGGGTATATTCTGGTGCAGGTATTTCAGATTATCGAGATTGAGATCGTGGCCGGCATTAAGTCCAAGCCCGGCATCCCGTGCAATTTTTGCTGCATTTAAGAAAGGTGTTATTGCCGTCACGGCGTTCCGGCTGAATCCTGAGGCATAAGGTTCCGTATAAAGTTCAACCCTGTCGGTACCTGTCATGGCCGCGCTTTCAATATTTACAGGCTGGGTATCAACAAAGAGAGAGATCCGGATACCCTCCTTTTTGAAAGTTGACACTACCCCGGTAAGAAACTGCTTAAATTTCACGGTATCCCAGCCTGCGTTTGATGTGATTGCATCGTGCGCGTCAGGAACGAGGGTAACCTGATCGGGTTTGGCTGAAAGCACAAGTTCGATAAACCGGTCGGAGGGATAACCTTCAATATTGAATTCTGTGGTAATTACTGGTCTTATTTCCAAACACGTCCCGGTATCTGATATGGCGTTCATCGGGACGCGGATGAACTGTAATCCCGTCCGCTCCGAAAAGCTCGCAGTTAATCGCAGCAGCTTTTACATTCGGAATATCTCCCCCCCTGGCATTTCTTATTGTTGCAATCTTGTTAATATTTACGCTTAACTTTGTCATAATAAAAATGATGATTTACCGTACTAATGTGATACAAAAATACAACAACTGAGTTTTTTTTTATTATTTTGGTTAAAATTTAAAGAAAAGGATCTGTGAAATGGTTGCCAAAGACTTAATATCGGAAGTAGTACCATCATTAAGGACTTCAGATACCGGGCAAACGGCGCTGAACTGGATGGAGATATTCAGGATATCTCATTTGCCTATTGTCAATAACCTTGATTTTCTCGGCTTAATTTCAGATACCGATATTTATGATATGAATCAGCCGGATGAACCAATCGGGAATCATTCGCTTACACTCTTAAAACCTTATGTAACAACCGAACAGCATCTGTTTGAGGTAATAGGGCTTGCATCACGTCTTAAACTTACCGTTATTCCGGTTCTTGATAGCAACAATCATTACAAAGGTGTTATTACAACAACTGATCTGGTAAGATATCTTGCCGGCATTTCCTCAATGGATCAGCCTGGCGGGATAATAGTACTTCAACTTATTGAAAGAGATTACTCATTATCCCAGATTGCCCAGATTGTTGAGGGCAACAATGTTAAGGTACTCAGCATGTATGTGACCTCGCCACCTGATTCAACGAGACTTGAAGTTACGATCAAGGTTAACACCAATGAACTTGGCTCGGTTATCAGGACTTTCGAAAGGTATAATTACGACGTCAAAACCTGGATCACTGCAGATGATTCAATGGACCGTTTTTATTCCGAACGGTTTGATCTTCTTATGAAATACATGAATATCTGAAACCTTATGCTGAAAACAGTTGCTATTTACAGCAAGGATAATAACTCAAAAACAACTGAGGGAGTTAACGGGCTGATCAGGGAGTTTTGCAAAAGAGGTATAAAGATACAGATCTACCAGAAGTCTGTCGATGTTACTTCCTGTTCCGGCGGGGAGATGATTGAGCGGTTCAGAAACCTTGAGAGCCTGAAAGTACTTCCCGATCTGGTGTTAAGCGTAGGCGGTGACGGGACATTTCTTGAAACGGTGCTGAAGGTAAGGGATTTCGGAATTCCCATTGCAGGTGTAAATACAGGCAGGATGGGATTTCTGGCAAATATTTCAGATGAAGAGATCAGTAATTCCATCGATCTGATCTGCAATGGCGAATATGAGATAATCGAAAGATCTCTGATTAAATTAACCACGGCCTGCGGATTTATTTGAAAAAAATTCATCTACTGCTTTGAATGAGATTACAATTCAGAAAGCAGATCCGAGGATGATCACAATAAATGTTTATGTGGATAATACTTATCTGAATACTTACTGGGCCGACGGATTAATAGTTTCTACTGCCACGGGCTCGACTGCATATAATCTCAGTGTGGGAGGTCCGATTTTATCACCTGAAGATGAAAGCATTATAATTTCTCCCATCTCACCCCATAATCTCACCATACGGCCAATTATCCTGTCAGGAAGAAGCAAACTCCGGATGGTTGTTGAAGGGCGAAGCAATGAATATCTTGCGACATGTGATTTCAGGTCAAAGAGGCTTCCTTTCAGTAAAGAAATATATATTGAACGGACGTCTGAAAAACTAAAAACTGTAATGTTGAAGGGAAGGGATTTTTACAGTACTCTGCGCAATAAACTTATGTGGGGGGTAGACAGAAGGAACTAAATAAGTTGTTATTAAACATATTGTTTAATTTTAGATTATTATATTTGTAACAGCAATCTAAAATTGACCTGACTATGAAGAGGACGTTATTCATTATTTTAGCATTTTGTTTTACCGTACAAATATCCGATGCCCAACTCTGGAAAATGAAAAGATGGGAAGGACTGATTGGTATTGGACCTTCTTTTTCTTTTCCTGATATAGGAGGATATACAATAGGTAAGAATATTCTGGGATTCAAGGACTTAAGTTACAGGCAGACCAGATTTAATCTTAACGGGAGTCTCAGATACCGCCTTTCACGGACAGCAAATCTCAGATTTAGCTTCACCTATGGGATGCTTCATTCAACAGATACCAGAGGATCAAATGAAGGGAGACTGTTTGAGTCAAGAACGTCCTTATTGGAACCGGCTTTGCTGGCAGAATATTATTTTGTCAAAAACCGTTACGAAAGCAGTTACCTGTTTCTTAAGGGAAAGAGTATCTGGGGGATGCTCAGATCACTTGATTTTTACGCCTTTGCAGGAGTGGGAGAGGTATCTTACAGTGTCAGGGGCAATACAGATCTCGTGAATCATGGAATGGTAACAGGTGGATCTGCTGCTGTCTTTCCCCTTGGAGTAGGTTCTACCCTGATATACACTCCGAACATTAATTTCGGAATGGAGCTGGGAGGCAGGTTAACTACCACAGATTATATCGATGGCTATTCATCATTACAATATTCCAAAGCAAATGACGTTTATTATTTTTTGAACTTCACGTTTACCTATAAGTTCAAGTCGAGTGCAAGAGGGTGGCCTACTTTAAGATGATAATGCGTTGGACAGGTCTTAATGAAAAAGTTGTTTTGGTTAATTCCGTTTCTGTTTCTAACTATATCTCTATCCGGTCAGCGAAGTGCTGATTATGGGATTTTTGGTGGTGTTTCTTCCTACCTGGGAGATATAAATACCAGTCGTTTGTTTTATTCTCCCCTTCCGGCAGGCGGGCTTTTTTACAGATATAATCTTAATCCCAGAGCAGTCGCTCAGGACTAACATTTTCTTAGGCGGATTGAGGGCTAATGACCTTGACTTCAACAACAATTTCCAGACCACTCGGGCCGCTTCTTTTTCAGGAATTGTCGGAGAATGGGCTGCACAATTTGAATTTAATTTCCTGCCTTATTCAACACAGGGCAGCAGATGGAACTATACTCCCTATCTGGCTGCAGGTGCAGGAGTTGCTTTTATAAATACTTCTTCCCTGACAATTCAACCAGTCGTACCTTTTTCGCTTGGATTAAAGGTTAATATTCATAAAAACCTCGGACTTGAAGCCGAATATGGTTTTCGTAAGACTTTTTATGATAACTTTGACGGCTTAAAAGATTTAACAGATCCATCGCAGAAAGCATGGCTCCACAACAACGACTGGTATTCATTTGCAGGTATTTCTTTAACCTGGAAAATATACAACAAGCTCGCAGGTTGTCCCGCTTTTGGCGATTCGGACGCTAAAAGAAAACGGTAGGACATGTCCTTAAGGAATCAGATTGATGTACATAGACTCCCTTCCCATGTTGCTATTATTATGGATGGAAACGGAAGATGGGCAAAACAGAGAGGCATGGACAGGATTTTTGGCCACCAGCAGGGGGTAAATGCTGTAAGAGAGATTATAGAAACTGCGGCAGAACTTGAAATCAAATATCTTACTCTTTACGCATTTTCAACTGAAAACTGGGGGAGGCCTGATGAAGAGGTTTCTGCTCTTATGGGGATAATGGTCCAATCGCTTAATAAAGAGACAAATACATTATTAAAAAATAACATTCGTCTGAGTGCTATCGGTGATACCGACAGGCTCGCAGAGGATGTTAAAACCAGACTGATGGATACGATTCAACTGACTTCAGAGGCAACAGGACTTAATCTTATTATTGCCATGAGTTACAGTTCGAGGTGGGAAATTACGGCAGCGGCAAAAAAACTGTCTGCAGAGATCGCAGGGGGAGGAGTCAGTATTAATAATGTAAGCGAAAGTGATTTCGAAAAATACCTTACAACCACTGGAGTCCCTGACCCTGAATTAATGATCAGGACAAGCGGGGAATTAAGGATAAGTAATTTCCTCCTTTGGCAACTCGCTTATGCTGAATTGTATTTTACTGAAATACTTTGGCCCGATTTTGGTAAGGAAGAATTTTACAATGCAATAATTGACTTCCAGAAAAGAGAAAGAAGATTTGGAAAAACTAGTGAACAGATATCAGATAAATGAAGAGATGATGGTAGTAGAAAGGTTAAAACTGATTTTTCTGGCTGTATTGCTTAATCTGACAAGCCTTGTGCTGTTTTCACAGGAAAAGGAGGAGATAGTTGATTACAATGCTCCTGAGGATTTAATAATCGGAGGAGTCTCTGTTTCCGGAGTAAGATTTCTTGATACCAATGCTCTTATTGGAATCTCAGGTCTCAGAAAGGGACAGGAAGTTGCAGTGCCGGGGGAAGCAATCACAACAGCTGTTAAAAAATTATGGCAACAGGGTCTTTTCTCAGATGTCAGAATAAAGATCACTAAAACTGTGCTTGATACGGTTTACCTTGATATTGCTCTTCAGGAGAGGCCCAGAATTTCGTCCTTAAGATTCAATGGTCTGAAGAATTCAGAGACTCAGGATCTCACCGGAAAGATTAATCTGCCTGTGGGATCACAGCTCACTTCATATCTGTTAAATAAAACTAAAAAAATAATAACAGATCATTTTGTTGAAAAGGGATTCCTCAATACAACCGTTGAATTTATTCAGAAAGACGACCCCGCACAACCAAACAATATTATTCTGACGATCGATGTCGATAAAAAGGAGAAGGTTAAAATTGGTGAGATAATTTTTGCCGGGAATGATGCTTTCACGTCAAAACAGCTTCGCCGGAAGATGAAGAATACCAAGATGAAAAATCTTAACTTTTTCAAGGCTTCGAAATATATCGGTGAGAAATATGACGAAGACAAGGAGAGTCTGTTAAAATATTATAATGATAACGGTTACAAGGATTTTAAAATACTTAAGGATTCGCTTTACCCTATTTCAGAAGACCGTGTGGCGCTTATGATTAAAATCGAGGAAGGCAAACAATACTTCTTAAGGAACGTCGACTGGGTGGGGAACAGTGTTTACAAAAAAGAAGATCTGGAGAAAGTCTTCAATATAAAGAAAGGTTCAGTTTACAACCAATCCAACATACTCGACAGATTAAACGGTGCTTCGGGTGCACAAGACGCGGTCAGCAATTTATACCAGGACTATGGGTATCTTTTCTCGAGGCTGACACCTGTTGAAGCTAAGGTTGAAAGCGACTCTGTTGATCTTGAGGTCAGGATTTTTGAGGGCGATCAGGCCTATCTTAATAATATTATAATTAATGGTAATACAAGAACCAATGAGCATGTAGCCCGGCGTGAGCTTTACACCCTCCCCGGAGACCTCTTCAGCAAGGATAAGATACTCAGGTCGATTCGTCAGCTTGGAGTGCTTGGCCACTTTGATCCTGAAAAAATCAATCCCAATGTCGTTCCGGATCCTTCAAATGGAACTGTCGACCTGCTCTACAAACTTGAAGAAAAGGCAAATGATCAGTTCGAAGTATCAGGAGGCTGGGGAGCCGGAATGCTTGTTGGTACAGTAGGTGTCAGGTTTAACAATTTTGCGATGCGTAACTTCTTCAATCCCAAGGATTGGAGACCTTATCCATCGGGCGACGGACAGTCATTAAGCATCAGGGCTCAGTCGAACGGCAGATTGTATCAGTCGTACAACTTATCATTTACCGAACCATGGCTCGGTGGTAAAAAACCAAACTCATTCTCCATCTCATTATACAGGTCGTTAATGACAAACGGGAGGAAGAAGAATGCAAGCAACTATCAGTCAATGATAATGGATGGGGCGACTATCGGACTCGGGAAAAGGCTTGAATGGCCCGATGACTTTTTCTCGCTTTATGGTGAAGCAAGTTATCAGAGGTACAGCCTTAATGACTTTACTTATTACCATTTTCTGTTCTCAAACGGTACTTCCAACCTTTTAAGCCTGACTACCAAACTCACAAGGTTTTCAACCAGTCCAAACCTCATTTATCCGAGGAGCGGATCCACATTTACACTGGCTGTGCAGCTGACACCTCCTTTCTCCCTGATAAGCGGACGCAACATGATTAATGTCAGCGACCAGGTTAAATACAACTGGATTGAATTCCATAAATGGACATTTAAGGCAGATTATTTTTATCCCCTTACAAGGGATCTCAAAATGGTGCTAAATGCTAAATTCGCATTCGGCTACCTTGGACACTATAATAAGGATATAGGGCCATCTCCGTTTGAGAATTTCTATCTGGGAGGAAGCGGTATGACAGGCTATAGTCTTTATGGTCGGGAAATCATTGCCCTGCGGGGTTATACCGATGGATCCGTCACACCTACAGATCCAAAAACAGGTTCTCCGACAGGTAACGTATATTCCAAAATGACATTTGAACTCAGATATCCTGTTTCGTTGAATCAGCAGGCAACAATTTACGTCCTTACATTTCTTGAGGCAGGACGCGCCTGGTCAAAGTTAAATGAATATAATCCTTTCAGGATGAACCGGTCGGCGGGAGTTGGTGTAAGGGCTAATCTCCCGATGTTTGGTCTTCTGGGTATTGACTGGGGCTACGGTTTTGATCCGGTGTCAGACCCTGTCGCTTTTCCTGATGCTAATAAATCACAATTCCATTTTGTTATAGGTCAACAATTCTGATTATTTAAAATTTAAAATTAATGTTATGAAAAAAATAGGTGTAATATTAGCCTTAGCAGTTTTGACCTCGGTATATGCCGCAGCTCAGAAGTATGCATTTGTCGATTCCGAATACATAAGGAAGAACATCCCCGCTTTTAACAAGGCTCAGGAACAACTTGACAAGCTCTCGCAGCAGTGGGAAAAGGAAGTCGCTGATGGTTATGCAGTTGTTGAACAAATGTATAAATCATATCAGAACGATGCAGTCCTTCTCTCACAGGACATGAAGGCAAAGAGGGAGGAAGCCATCATTGCCAAGGAAAAGGAGATGAAAGATCTTCAGAACAAATACTTTGGCGTGGAAGGAGAACTTTTCAAAAAGAGGGAAGAACTTGTCAAACCAATTCAGGATGAGATACTCAAAGCAATTAAGACCATTGCAGCCGACGGCAGTTATGCTGTAATATTTGACACTGCTTCGGGAGGAAACATCCTCTTTGCTAATCCCAAATATGACATCAGCGATCAGGTACTTCTAAAATTAGGTTATAAAAATTAAATAATTACTTTTGCAAAATCTTTAAAAAATTTATCACACATGAAACGACTTATTGGAATTACGGCTATTGCTATCATATTTGCCTTTACAGGGCACACAGCCATTGCACAAAATCTGAAATTCGGACATATTAACAGAAATGAGCTGATACAGGCTATGCCGGAATTTGACTCTGCCAGGGTAAAGCTGGAAAAGCTCAATACTGAGCTTCAAAATGCTGCCGAACTTCTACAGGTTGAATTGAATAATAAATACGAAACATATCTTAAAGAAAGTAAGAACCTGACAGATCTTGTCCGTCAGACTAAAGAACAGGAACTGAATGATTACCAGAAACGATTAAGCGATTTCCAGACAAATGCACAAACACAGCTTCAGGAAAAGCAGGTATCCCTTTTTTCTCCTGTTACCGAGAAAGCTGACAAGGCTATTAAAGATGTTGGAAAAGAAAACGGATTCATCTATATTTTTGATCTTTCCGGCGGCCAGGTTGCCTATTATGATGAAGCTAAAAGCATAAATGTAATGCCGCTTGCCAAAACCAAACTCGGCTTAAAATAGTTTTCAGATCATAAACCGATGACCATCCGCCTGCAGACGGATGGTCATTTTTTTAACCTAAAATTAAAGTGAAAGAACAACCAATCGGAATATTTGATTCGGGTGTTGGAGGGCTGACAGTTGCACATGCAATTAAGCAAATCCTGCCCGGAGAAAGTCTTGTATACTTTGGAGATACAGCCCATTTACCTTATGGTGATAAGTCGGCCGAATCGATAAAATACTATTCCAGAAGGATTTCTGAATTCCTTCTCGGGTATGATTCAAAAGTTATCCTTGTCGCGTGCAATTCAGCATCAGCTTCAGCCTTTGATTCCCTGAAGGAGGAATTCAGCGGTAAGGCCATCCTGATCGATGTCATTGATCCGGTTGTTGAATTTCTCAGCAACAGGTGTTTTCATAAAATTGGAGTGATCGGCACAAAAAGGACTATCAGTTCAGGTACCTATGACCAGAAACTAAGGGAGAAATCTCCTGATACAAAGGTTGTTTCCATGGCAACACCACTGCTTGTTCCAATGATTGAGGAAGGCTTTATTTTCGATGATATAAGCAATGCGATAATCCGAACATATCTTTCAAACGAAGCTCTTTCGGGCATCGAAGCCCTGGTCCTGGGTTGCACTCATTATCCCATAATCAGAAATCAGATAAGCAAGTTCTTCAACTTCAATATTGAAGTAGTCGATTCTTCAAGAATTGTATCGATGATTTTAAGGGAAACTCTGGAAAAGAATAATCTGCTTAATGATTCAGGGAAGGCAAAAGACCAGTTTTTCATTTCGGATTACACTCCATATTTTGAGAAGATTGCAAGGATGTTTTTTGAGGGGGAGATAAACCTGAAAAAAGCCGATATCTGGAATTGACCACCCCTAAATCCCCTAAAGGGGACTTATTGATTAACAAAATACACTTAAATAACTTTGGGGTTGTTGAAAAAGCCTTTTTAACCCTGCCTACCGGCAGGCAGGCGCAAAGTGCGCTAAGAAGGCGAAAGGCACGCAAAGTTAAAACATTAATAATTAACTCTTTGCGTGCCGATAGCTATCGGCATTTGCGTAAATCCTTCGCGATCTTTGCGGTTAATGGATTTAGACTTTTAAACAGCCCCAATTTTACAAAAACCACATCCGACCCCTGCTACAAATCCCCACACTGAGTTCCACTGAGAAGTCCCGGAGGTCCACAGAGGACTTGAAATATGATCTATATCATGTGTATTAATCAATAAGGGAGTGATTATTTGATTATTAATTAAGCTAATTTTGCAGGTCAGTGTTAAAGAGATTTTAAACATCTGGTTACTTTTAATAATACTATAGGTTGTTATGGGTAAAAAATCAAAAGTTGTTGAAAGAGAAGAGGTAGTGATCAGGTTTTCGGGTGATTCCGGGGATGGAATGCAGCTTACCGGCACTCTGTTCTCAGATACTGCCGCATTTTCAGGCAATGACCTGTCGACATTTCCTGATTATCCGGCAGAGATACGCGCCCCTCAGGGAACTGTCGGAGGCGTTTCCGGATTCCAGGTTCATCTTGGCCATTCTGAGGTTAATACCCCCGGTGATTATGCGGACGTACTAATTGCGATGAATCCGGCTGCTATTAAGGCAAATGCCAGGTGGACTAAGCCAGGCGGGACTATTATATTCGACAAAGACAATTTCACCGGGAAAAATATCGAAAAGGCAGGTTATATAAATGACCCGGTAAAAGAAGAAGGACTGGAACATTATAATGTAATAGATGCTCCTATCTCATCGATGGTGAGGGAAGCACTTAAGGACCGCGGTCTGGATCCCAAGTCGGTGCTGAGGACAAAAAATATGTTCGCTCTTGGCATGGTTTACTGGCTCTTCGACCGTAAATTAAAATATACCGAGCAATATTTTGAAAAGAAATTCAGCAAACGGCCTGAAATAGCAGAAGCGAATAAAATTGCACTTCGCGCAGGTTACTATTATGCGGAAACGATTGAAGCACTGACCCCTGTAATAAAAGTAAGTCCTGCGCCAATTGCAAAGGGCACTTACAGGAACATTAGCGGTAATACAGCTACTGCCTGGGGATTGATGGCCGCTGCTGAAAAGTCCGGGTTAAAGTTGTTTATCGGGTCATATCCTATTACTCCTGCAACGGGTATCCTTGAGGAGCTTGCTGCCAGGAAAGACCTTGGAGTTAAGAGTTTTCAGGCTGAAGATGAAATAGCCGGTATTTGTACAGCACTGGGAGCAAGTTTTGCAGGTCATCTTGCAGTAACTTCGACCTCCGGACCCGGGCTTGCCCTCAAATCTGAAGCTATAGGGCTGGCCGTGATGGCAGAACTGCCTGTTGTAATTGTTGATGTTCAGAGAGGAGGCCCGTCAACAGGTCTCCCGACGAAAACAGAACAGTCTGATCTTATGCAGGCACTTTACGGACGGAACGGCGAATGCCCGGTTGTTGTAATTGCAGCCAGCACACCTTCCGATTGTTTTAAATTTGCCTTTACGGCTGCTAAAATAGCTGTTGAACATATGACCCCGGTCCTTCTTCTGACCGACAGTTATCTTGCCAATGGTACAGAACCATGGAAAATACCGGCAATGAAGGATCTTCCGGAAATTCATCCGCCATTTGCAGATAGAAGCGAGCTCCCATTTTACCCGTATAAACGTAACAAGAGCACCCTTGCAAGAAAATGGGCAGTCCCGGGAACGCCTGATTTTGAGCACCGTATAGGTGGTCTTGAGAAAACGATAAAAGGTACAGTCTCTTACGTACCTGAGAATCATGAACTCATGGTTAACCTCAGGGCTGAAAAAGTTGAGAAGGTAGCCGATGTGATAGGTCCGTTGAATGTTTACGGACCTGAGAAAGGCGATCTTCTTGTTGTGGGATGGGGCGGATCATACGGATATCTTCTGACCGCTGTCAGGGAGCTTCAGGCTGAAGGACATAGTGTCAGCCTGGTTAATTTTAACTATATCAATCCGTTGCCTAAAAATGTAGCCGAGGTTTTCAGTCAGATTCCGCAGGATTGTGGTTTGCGAACTTAATTTAGGTCAGTTTGCCAACTATCTGAGGATGAAACATCAGCAGTTTAGATATGATCAGTTAAATAAGGTTCAGGGCTCGCCTTTTACAATAAATGAGATAAAAGAGAAGTGCATTAAAATACTGGAGGAAAAATAACATATGGAAACAGATATAAATCAGGTAAGTCCGAAGGATTTTAAAAGTGATCAGGAGGTAAGGTGGTGCCCGGGTTGCGGCGATCATGCCGTTTTAAGTGCAGTTCAGAAAGCATTGTCTGAAATGAATATACCGAAGGAGAAATTCGCTTTCATTTCAGGAATAGGTTGCTCATCACGGTTCCCATATTACATGAATACTTACGGATTTCACGGAATTCATGGGCGTGCTTCAGCAATTGCAACTGGTGTAAAAACAGCTAATCCTGAACTTTCTGTCTGGCAGATAACCGGTGATGGTGATGCGCTTGCTATCGGGGGCAACCATTTTATTCATGTTGTCAGAAGGAATGTCGATATCAATTTAATACTATTTAATAATGAGATATACGGGCTTACAAAGGGACAGTATTCTCCAACATCCGAAAAAGGAATTGTTACCAAAACATCGCCTTTTGGAACCGTCGAGGAGCCATTCTCAGTCGGAGAGCTGGTTATCGGGGCCAGGGGGAAATTCTTCGCCCGCACTCTTGATTCGAATATAGCCCTCTCAACAAAGATCTACACTGCCGCCGCTGAACATAAAGGGACCTCGGTGATAGAAGTTTTGCAGAACTGTGTCATATTCAACGATGGAATTCATGATACCGTGGGAGGAAGGGATGTCAGGGACGACCGGACTATAATCCTGAAACACGGAGAACCAATGATCTTTGGAAAGGCTGGTGAAAAGGGGCTTATCCTGGACGGACTGAAGCTCAGGGTGGTTAACCTGGGGGAAAACGGCTTTAATGAAAAGAATATCCTGGTGCATGATGCTTCGGAAGAAAAACCCGGCATTCAATACATGCTTGCAAATATGAGGTATCCGGAATACCCGGTTGCTCTTGGCATTATACGCTCTGTCACGGGCTCAACTTACGAAACCGCACTTGCAGATCAGATAGAGGAGGTCAGGAAAACCTCAAAAATCAAAAGCATGGACGACCTTCTGAACAGCGGACCAGTCTGGAAGGTTGAATAGGTTTATTATTCAAACCCTTTTGCCATAATTTTTTACCTGCCGGATTCGGTTCGCTGATTTGAACGTAGGGGATGCAGAATTTTAGTAATTTTAAATTCTGATCATTTTGCATTTGGTATTATGGAGAACAACAGTCATATTAGCCCTGAATTCAGCCGTTTACTTCATGAACAGCAGGAGAGGTTAAAAGAACTTGGCTGTATAAATCAGACCACATACATTTTAAAGGAAGGAAAGCCGATAGAGGAGACACTTCAGCAAATTGTACTTCTGCTGCCTGCTGCATGGCAATATCCTGAGTATACAGTCGCACGTATTACATTCATGGATAAAGTGTTGGAAACAGCTGAATTCCAGGAGACAAAATGGAAAATGGTTCAGGATTTTAACACCATCGACGACGAAAACGGCTTAATAGAAATTTTTTATACCAAAGAATTCGGCGCAGAAGATGAAGGGCCTTTCCTGAAGGAAGAGAGGAACCTGATTCAGAATATCTCGAGTTTGATAACAGGTTATATCAACAGTTATAAAGCAAGAGATATAATCAGGGCTGCAGGCGTCCCCACGCGTAAGGATGAAATTGATTATTCAAAGATACCCAGCAAAAAGCTGTTGCAGAAATTCCTTGACCGGCATAATGCCGACAGGGATGTCTTTCATGATCTTCAACCGTTCAAGGTAAAGGAGATCCTCCTTGTCGCCAATCTTTACGATGCATATTCCATTGAAGGTGAAGGAAGGTTTGCCGATCATATCCTGGGTGAGTACTACCAGATGAGCCTTACTTCAATTCCAAGGGTTACCGGAGTATCGGGCGAGGAAGAAGCATTCAACCGTCTTAAGGCACGACATTACGATCTGATAATCATCATGATCGGTGTCGATAAGGAGAGTCCTATGGTTCTCTGCAGGAAAATAAAAGACAAATATCCATATCTGCCTACATTTTTGTTGTTAAACAATCCTTCTGACCTGTCTTACGTAAAGAAACAAAAAGCTAAGGGTGTACCTTTTGATATTTTTTTTGTCTGGACAGGGGAATCAAAGGTTTTCTTTGCTATGGTTTCTCTTCTCGAGGACAGGGTGAATGTTGAAAACGATACCCAGAAAGGCCTTACAGGTGTAATTTTACTCGTTGAGGATTCAGCCGAGTACTATTCAAGCTACCTTCCGATGCTTTATAACCTGGTTATGGAGCAAACCAGGAACCTCATTGAGGATGTTTCATCTGATGAGCTTTATAAAGTGCTGAAATTGAGGGCACGGCCAAAAATTCTGCTGGCATCGAACTGGGAGGATGCAATAAATATTTACAATAAGTACAGTAATAATCTTTTATGTGTCATTTCCGATATCCGCTTTCCAAGGAATGGTGAGGTATTTGATAAGGCAGGAGTCGAATTGATACAGCACATTAAAAGCAATCTGCCCAATCTTCCCACGGTGCTTCAATCGTCCGACCCTGAAAATGCAAAATATGCTTTTACACTGAAGTCAAATTTTATCAATAAGAATTCCGACAGCCTGTTGCAGGATCTGAAATCATTCATCAATTATTACCTGGGTTTTGGACACTTTGTATACAGGGATAATTTTGGACGTCAGATTGCAGTCGCCAAATCGATGAAGGAATTTGAGGCTTATCTTGAAACCGTACCCGAGGACTCACTCGCTTACCATGCAATGAAAAATCATTTCTCCGCATGGCTTATGGCTCGTGGTGAAGTCAAGATAGCCAAGCTTATTAATCCTATCAAAGTGACTGATTTCAGCAGCCTTAAAGAGCTGAGGGAATTTTTGATAGATATAATCAGGCAACGCAGGCGGGAAATGCACAAGGGAAGGGTGGTCAACTTTGAAGAATCAGCAGTAATAGATGAAACAAATGTTGTAAGTATGTCGGCAGGATCACTCGGAGGCAAAGGCAGAGGACTTGCATTCATCAATACGCTGATCTACAGCTTTGAACTGGGCAGGCTGATTCCTGGTATAAATGTTAAGACTCCGATCACTGCAATTATCGGCACAGATGAATTTGATATGTTCATGGAGCGTAACCATCTGTGGAATGTTATAAAAGACGATAAGGACTTTGGTATCCTCCAGAAGGACTTTCAGCAAAGCAGCCTGAGTTACACTCTGGAAAAAAAGCTGCGAATCTTTCTGAAGCACATCAAAAAACCTCTTGCAGTGCGGTCATCCAGTCTTTTTGAAGATTCACTGAGTCAACCTTTCTCGGGAATATTTGGAACTTATCTTCTTCCAAATAACGATCGCGATCCGGAAATAAGGTTCAAACAGTTGTCAGATGCAATTAAACTGGTGTTTGCTTCTATCTATTCTAAAAATGCCAGATCTTATTTTGATGCAATTTCCTATAAGATCGAGCTGGAAAAAATGGCAGTTGTTATCCAGGAAGTTGTGGGTAACAAATATGACGATTTGTTTTATCCCCATATAAGCGGTTCAGCACAATCGTACAATTTTTATCCCGTGGCGCACATGACCCCGAAAGACGGATTTGCAGTAGTTGCATTTGGCCTTGGCCAGTACGTAATGGAAGGCGAACTGGCTTTCCGTTTTTCGCCTGCCTACCCGACCCTTGAAATAATTTCACAAAAAGATCTTTACAGGAATTCACAGGTAAGATTCTATGCAGTGGACCTTGCAAAAAAAAATCTGAACCTGTTTGAAGGCGAGAAGGCAGGCCTGAAGATGCCGGATATAGGTTATGCAGAAAAGCATGGAACGTTAAATCATATAGCATCAGTTTTGAACGTTGATAATGACACAATTATTCCGGGACTGGATGCTCCGGGACCACGTATTATTAATTTCGCCGATATACTGAAATACAATTTTATCCCACTGGCTTCGACTCTGAAGACTGTACTTGAGGTGGTTACGGAAGCATGTGGTACTCCTGTCGAGATTGAGTTTGCCGTCGACCTTTCTAAAGATGAAACAGGGAATGCTTCATTTTATCTTCTTCAGATAAAACCTCTGCTGGGAACAGTTGCAGGTTATAATATCGAACCCGATACAATCAGGGAAGAAGACCTGATCCTCATGTCAAAAAAGAGTATGGGCAACGGATTAATTGACGAAATTTCTGATATTGTCTATATTGAACCGGAAAAGTTTGATAATAAGCTGACAGCAAAGATGGCTAAAGAGATTTCAGCGGTAAATGAGGCAATGATCAGAAAGGGATTGAAATATGTCCTTATTGGTCCCGGCAGATGGGGAACGAGGGATAAATTCCTGGGGATCCCTGTCACATGGCCACAGATATCAAATGCAAAAATCATTGTTGAAATCAACCTTCCCGATTTCTTTGCCGATGCATCACTTGGTTCCCATTTCTTCCATAATGTTACATCAATGAATGTTGGATATTTCTCAATTAACCAAAGTAATGGTGATACATTGAAGTGGGAAAATATAATAAAACAAGAGCTTGTGTCGCATGGTGATTTTTTCAGACATGTGAAATTTGAAAAGCCCCTTCAGATTCGCATGGATGGCAAAAAGGGAATGGCTGTTATTTCAATGAATCAATAAAATAAACCGTATATGACGATCATTGAAGGAATACTCGACCTGCAGAAATACGATTTCACCGACACCTCATTTGATCTTTTGATGCAGAAGCGGATCCACCGTGTGCTTCTCATCTGCAGTAATTACGACAATTATATGCTGGAAGAGGACGGAAGAATCGATGAGCAGATTTTCAATGAGTATGTTTCACTTAATCTGCGGCATCCGCCAACTTTTGTGCAGACAGATAATGCTGAAGATGCCTTTAAAATACTTCATGAGGGAAATATTGACCTTGTAATATCAATGCTGAGCCTGAGAGGGACGGATGTATTTGCTCTTGCAAAGCAGATCAAGGCAAAATACAGTAATATCCCGATTGTTGTCCTTACTTATTTTTCACGGGAGGTGTCGCTACGGCTTCAGGGTGAAGATCTGAGTGCAATCGACTATGTATTCTGCTGGCTCGGCGATGCTTCCCTGATACTTGCAATCATCAAGCTGATCGAGGATAAGATGAATGCTGATTACGACATTGAAAATATTGGTGTCCAGGCAATTATTCTGGTTGAAAATTCAATTAGGTTTATATCTTCGTATCTTCCAAACCTTTACAGGATAGTTTTACTGCAGTCGCTTGATTTTCAGCGTGAAGCTCTAAACGAGCATCAGCGTATGCTTAAAATGCGAGGACGCCCGAAAATACTTCTGGCCAACAACTATAACGATGCGCTTGACTTATATAAAAAATATAAGTACAACGTTCTTGGAGTAATTTCAGATATAAGTTACAAAAGGGATAACGTAAGCGACGAAAATGCAGGGATTGAACTGTGCAAGGCTGTGATGGCTGATGATGATAAGGTCCCATTTCTGATTCAATCGTCAAGTTCGGTTCATAAGAAAATTGCCGAGGAACTGGGAGCCGGATTTATAAACAAAAATTCAAAGTCATTATCGCTTGAGCTGAGGAACTTTATTATTCAGAATCTGGCATTCGGACCGTTCATTTTTAAAAACCCGGATACAATGGAGCCCATCGCCATTGCAACCGATCTTCAAAGTCTTCAGCAAAAACTTCTCACAATACCTGACAAAACTCTTGAATACCATGCCACCCGGAACCATTTCTCCAAATGGCTCAATGCAAGAGCACTCTTTCCTGTAGCCCAGATGTTCAAATACATCAGGAAGGAAGATTTTGAGACGATGGATGAGATGAGAAGGTTCCTTTATATTGCCATTTCTAGCTTCAGACTTGGAAAGGGGAGAGGAGTCATTGCCAAGTTTGACAAATCGAGTTATGATGAATACCAGGTGTTCTCAAGGATCGGAGATGCTTCAATTGGTGGGAAAGCCAGAGGACTTGCATTTATTAACCGGATTATCAAGACAAATAAGCTTTTCAATAAATTTCCTGATGTGCTCATCACAATTCCGCGGACCGTAGTACTTAGCACCGACATTTTTGATGAGTTCATGGACCACAATAACCTGTATACAATTGCACTATCTGATCTTCAGGATGATGAAATTCTTAACAAATTCCTAAGTGCTGAGCTCCCCGGTCGGGTTTACCAGGATTTTCTGGCTTTTCTGAATGTTTCGAGAAATCACCCTATTGCCATAAGGTCGTCAAGTAAATTGGAGGATTCACATTATCAGCCATTTGCCGGGATTTATTCAACATACATGATCCCCAGGCATCCCGACAATAAAATAATGTTGAAAATGATCTCAGATGCGATCAAGGAAGTTTATGCTTCAGTTTATTACAAGGGGAGCAAAGCATACATGACAGCGACTGCCAATGTTATCGACGAGGAAAAAATGGGGATAATCATTCAGGAGGTATGCGGCAACAGGCACGGTGATATATTCTATCCGACATTATCCGGTGTGGCGCAGTCGATCAATTATTATCCGATCGGGTCTGAGAAGGCAGAAGACGGAATTGCCAACATAGCATTCGGCCTTGGAAAACTTATTGTTGAAGGCGGTTTGTCGCTCCGGTTCTCACCGAAACACTCAAAAAAGATACTTCAGCTTTCGTCGATTGAAGCTGCATTAAGGGATACCCAGAAGGAGTTTCGGGCCCTTGACCTTAAGATTGACAGCTTTGTTCCCTCGACGGATGATGGAGTTAACATTCTTAAGATTGGACTTAATGATGCAAACAATGAGGGGGCAATGAAATATGCAGCTTCCGTTTACGATTATAACAATAATATACTTCGCGACGGGGTAAACTACCCTGGTAAACGAGTAATCACTTTTGCCAACGTTTTGCAGCATAAGCTCTTCCCTCTGGCAGAGATACTGAGCACCCTTCTCGAACTTGGCCAGCAGGAAATGAACAATCCGATTGAGATTGAATTTGCAGCTAATCTTGAAACACCTCCGGGCGCACCAAAAATTTTTAATTTTTTGCAGATCAGACCCATTGTCCACACCGATGAGACCTCAAATATTAATCTGTCAAATATCAAACCGGCAGACACGATAATTTATTCTGAATCAGCTCTCGGCAACGGTGTATTCAAGGGCATCAGGGATCTGGTGTATGTTAAGCCGGAATCGTTCAATTCAGCAAAGAATAAAGATGTTGCTGTTGATATTGAGAGGATCAATATAACCTTTGTAAAACAGGGTTCGGGTTATATCCTTGTCGGACCTGGCAGGTGGGGCTCTGCAGATCCATGGCTTGGAATTCCTGTAAGGTGGCCGCAAATCTCGGCAGCCAGGATAATAATTGAATCAGGCCTTAAAACCTACAGGATTGACCCCAGTCAGGGAACTCATTTCTTTCAGAACCTTACATCATTCCGTGTAGGCTATTTTACTGTAAATCCTTATATTAATGAAGGCTATTACGATGTTGACTACCTTAACAGCCTTAAAGTCACTTATGAGGATGAATTTATAAGGCACATTACCTTTGAGAAGCCGCTTGAGATAATGGTCGACGGAAAAAGACATCTGGGGGTAATTCTGAAACCGGTTACTTCACCCACTGCGCTTTAACGGTCGGCCCTTAAACGGTTTGTCCTGCTTGTTTTACCCTCCCATTTTTTTCACCCCCAACCCCCCAAAGGGCATAGCCGTCAACCTTAGAGATATTTTCGTAAGAAGAGATCTGCTATTCTATTATAAAACTTGGGGTTGTTGAAAAGGCTTTTTTTAACCGCAAAGCACGCTAAGAAGGCGCAAAGCACGCAAAGTTAAAACGTTAATAATTAGCTCTTTGCGAACTTTGTGTAAATCCTTCGCGATCTTTGCGGTTAATGGATTTAGACTTTTTAAAGCCTCGTCAGGGTTGTGTTGCAGTTTCAGTAAGAACCTCTTTGTTTATTTTTTTGATTAGTCCCTGCAATACTGTCCCTGGACCGACTTCGGTAAAGGAAGTAGCGCCGTCGGCGATCATATTCAACATGCATTGTGTCCATCTTACAGGGGATACAAGCTGTGAGATCAGGTTCGATTTTATGGTTCCGGGATCAGTTGAGGGAAGTGAAGTTACATTCTGATATACAGGACATACCGGCTTCCTGAAAGTTGTTGTGCTGATTGCTTCTTCGAGTTCCTGTTTTGCTGGTTCCATGAGAGGGGAATGGAAGGCTCCGCCGACAGCCAGTTTCAATGCCCTTTTTGCCCCTTTTGCCTTAAATGCCTCGATAGCAAGGTCAATACCCTCATTTGAACCTGATATCACAACCTGTCCGGGACTGTTGTAGTTAGCAGGCACTACAACCTCTTTAACAGAGGCGCATACCTCTTCAATTATCTTATCATCCAAACCAAGTATTGCAGCCATTGTGCCCGGCGTACTTTCGCAGGCCTTCTGCATTGCAATTGCTCTTTTGGAAACCAGTACAAGACCGTCCTCAAATGAAAGAGCTTTATTGGCAACAAGGGCAGAGAACTCGCCAAGGGAATGTCCGGCAACCATCTCAGGCTGAAATGACTCACCAAGAATTGCTGCCAGGATTGTTGAATGAAGAAAAATTGCAGGCTGGGTAACTTTAGTCTGTTTCAGATCTTCATCTGTCCCTGCAAACATAAGATCGGTGATCCTGAATCCTAATATCACATTTGCTTTTTCAAACATACTTTTTCCAAGGGGCGATCTGTCGTAGAGATCTTTGCCCATACCAACGAACTGAGCTCCCTGTCCGGGAAATACATATGCTTTCATATATAAACTATTTATTACCCGCAGTCCCGATAGCTATCGGGATCGTTGACTTAAGCAGATTCAAGGTTAAATATCTGCGAAAACCTGCGTGTCCCGCGGGAAGATCTTAGTGAAGTTTAGAACCGATAAGGTGAACAAACTCTTCTCTTGTATTTAGTTGATCGAGAAAGATCCCTGTGAATGCGGACGTCGTTGTAACCGAATTTTGTTTCTGAACGCCTCTGATCTGCATGCACATGTGCTGTGCTTCAATTACAACTGCCACTCCCAGAGGGCTGAGGCACTCCTGGATGACATTCCGGATCTGGGTAGTCATTCTTTCCTGCACCTGCAATCTCCTGCTAAAGGCTTCGACGACCCTGGCAATTTTACTGAGTCCGGTAATATAACCATTTGGTATATAGGCAACGTGTGCCCGGCCGAAGAAAGGAAGCATATGATGTTCGCATAAGGAATAAAAATCAATATCTTTTACAAGTACCATCTGTTTGTACTCTTCCTTGAATTTGGCTGAATTTATAATTTCACAAGGGTTCTGGTCATAACCCATTGTCATGAATTTCATCGCCTTGGCAACCCTTAAAGGTGTACATTTAAGACCTTCCCGTTCAGGATCTTCACCAAGGAGTTTAAGAACTTTGTAATAAATATTCGATAATTCTTCAATGTTTTTTGCATCCCACGATTCAATCTTGTTATAACCGTTTGAACTTATTCCGCTGCCATTATTTACTGTTTCAATTTTTTTAGCCATAGTATTCGATAAAGTTATTTTCAGTCTCAGAAATTTTTATGCAATGGAGAAATGCTCCCACTTTCTCAATTTCCGGTTTTAATTCGTTCCAAATTGCCACAGCAAGATTTTCGGTTGTAGCTATCTCTCCAAACATGAAATCGACTTCAAGGTTTAGATTTTTATGATCTATTTTATCTATAATCTTTTCTTTAATAATCTCCTTGAGTATATTAATATTTATAAAGAATCCGTGTTCCGCCGTTGGTATGCCTTTAACAGTGACGTACAGAACATAATTATGCCCGTGCCAGTTAGGATTTGAACATTTCCCGAAAACCTTAAAATTTTCTTCGTCCGACCACTCCTTTCTGAACATTCTGTGGGCAGCGCTGAATCTTTCGCGCCGGGTAACGTAAATCATTTAATTGGCTCATTAAAAATGCAATATTAACCAATTAGTTGCTCTTTTTCAACTCGAAATACGATATATTTATAGAGTCAATTATTTAAAGATCCTTAATGCAACATGGGATATTATTGGTAACAGCCACATTAGCCGAAGCTGATGCATTCAGAAAAAGTGCCGGTGCAAAAGATCTGAATGGACTGATTCCGTTCGGAAAATTCATTGTCGAGGTGCTTATAACAGGAGTTGGTGCAAATTCCACAGCATGGGCCATGACAAAATGGTTTAGCGCCAATCCCAAACCCGCACTTGTGATAAACGCCGGAATCGCCGGAAGTTTCAGGGATATATTTAGTCCGGGAGAGGTTGTGGTTCCTGTATCTGATTGTTTTGCAGATGCTGGCATTGAAACACCTGACGGATTTCAGACCTGGTTTGAGGCCGGACTTGAAGACCCTGATAAGTTCCCTTTCAGGGATGGGAAAATTTATGCAGAAAACGAATTTGTAACACTGGCAACCAAAGGGTTAAAGCCCGTCAGGGCAATTACCGTCAATACTGCCACAGGTTCAAACCAAACAATAAAGAAGCTGGCCGGGAAATTCAATCCCGACATTGAAACTATGGAAGGAGCAGCTTTTTTTTATATTTGCAGTCAGGAAAAAGTACCTTTTCTGGCATTAAGGTCAGTCTCCAACAAGGTTGAACCCCGTGATAAAAATAAATGGAATATCCCTCTTGCGATTGATAACCTGTCAGAAAAGCTTAGTGAGTTTATTTTAATGCTTGAATAAAAGATGAAATTGACGCTTGGATTTTCACCGTGTCCGAATGATACCTTTATATTTGATGGAATGGTGCATGGGAGGGTCGACACAGAGGGGCTGGAGTTTGATTATTTCCTTGCAGATGTTGAGGAGTTGAACAGAAAAGCATTTGCTTCTGAAGTTGATGTGACAAAGATAAGTTGCCATGCATATGCGTATGCAGCTGAAAACTACAGCATACTCGACTCCGGAAGCGCCCTTGGATACGGTAATGGTCCTCTGCTTATAAGCAGACACAAGATTGAACCGTCGAAACTTAATAGTGCCAGAATAGCAATTCCCGGCAGGTTCACAACTGCAAATCTTCTTCTGAGCATTGCCTGGCCTGACGCTGTAAATAAATCCGAATATCTCTTTTCAGATATTGAAGAAGCATTGCTTAAAGGAGAAGTTGATGCGGGACTTATTATACACGAGACCAGGTTTACATATCAAAAGAAAGGGCTTCTGAAAATCGCTGATATGGGTGAGTATTGGGACCAGCTTACCGGACTTCCCATCCCTTTGGGAGTTATCGTAATCAATAAAAGGATCCCTCATGATATAGCATTGAAGGTCAATAGGATTCTCAGAAGAAGTGTTGAACATGCAGAAGCGGATTCACTCGCACCTTTCGATTTTGTCGCTTCAAACGCCAGGGAGATGGACAGCAGTGTAATGAACAGCCATATTAAGCTTTTTGTGAATAATTTTTCGCTCGATCTTGGTGCGGCCGGGAAAAATGCTGTGCGGGAACTTTTCAGAATTGCAAATGAGAAAGGAGTCACCCCGGTTGTGCCTGAGGATATATTTCTGACCGGGATATAATATCACTGAAAATAAAGAAACTAATTTTATATAATATTTCAGTTTAAAAAGCGAATTAATAATACGTTTTAATATTGACATTTAAAATTTTTTGCTGATGAAAAGATACCTTTATATTCTTCCGTTTCTGCTCCCGGGGATAATTCCGGTGACCGGACAACAGGGAAAAGTTGTCGACCGGATCATTGAGCTTGGTAAATCAGATAACCGGACAATGCACCATCTTGATGTGATCTCCAACCGGTTTGGAGGCCGCCTGGTTGGCTCTGATGCATATGCAAATGCAGCTCTCTGGTGTGCTTCGGAATTCCGTAAATGGGGAATGGAAGTTATAATGGATGAGGCCGGAACCGTACCCGTTGGCTTCGACAGAGGCCCCTGGTTCGGGAAGATGCTCTCAGACAATGGAATGGATCTTCACTTTGCAACTCCTTCGTATACCTCGGGAACCAGAGGAGTGGAAATTGGTCCTGTTCTGATTGAGCCCAAAAGCAGGGAGGAATTTGACAGGATGAAGGGTGCTTTAAAGGGTTCCTGGGTTTTGATTGGCGGAAAGAATAGCGGCTGGCCGGTAGATTATTCGGCAAAAGCCGACTCAATGAGAGCAGAAATCATAATTTTCAATGATTCAATTGCAAAGCTGAACCGGGATATAATGAGGGAGAACTATACCAACCGCGACAAACCCCAGAAAGAGATGCTGAAGCTGAAGGAAGAACCCGCTCTTTTTTATAAAGAGATGTGCGAGGCAGGCATACTTGGTGTCATTCAGTCGTCGGAAGTTCCGATACGGGCTCTTTATGACAGGAAGAACCTTGACAGGATGACCTTTGAAACGCTCCCGACGGTTTGTGACATAAAACTTGACGAAAACCAGTATGCTGTAATAGAGAAGATGGTTAAGGAACATCGTTACTTCCTGCTGGAATTCGATATAAGGAACCATTTCAAACCCGGTCCGGTAAAATATCATAATGTGATAGGAGTAATACGTGGGACTCAGTATCCTGATGAATATGTCATGATGGGTGGTCACCTTGATGCATTTGATGTTGCCACAGGAGGAGTGGATGATGGTTCAGGCTTAAGCCCTGCAATGGAAGCAGCCCGTCTTATACTGGCTGCCGGCGGTAAGCCGAAACGTACAATCCTTGTTTGTCTGTGGGCTGGTGAAGAGTTTGGACTGAACGGATCAAAACACTGGGTGGAGGCAAACCGGGAGAAACTCCCTAAGATATCAAATTACTTTAACCGCGACGGCGGACCAACAGTGGCAACGGGATTGTCAGTGCCCGAAGCCATGTTCGACGATTTTGAAAAGATATGCAAACCATTAAACACGATTAACCCTGATTTCCCATTCAATCTGACAAAAAACACCCAGCCTCCACGTCCGAAGCCGGTCACAGCCGGCGGCTCGGACCACGCCTACTTTGCCATGAATGGTGTTCCGGTCCTTTCCTTTGATACACCGGATGCCAAAGGATATAATTTTAATTATCAGGAGATATGGCATACTGAAAGTGACCTCTATACCAAAAGCATTCCTGAGTATCAGGAACATACATCAGTAGTTACTGCTGTTGTCGTTTACGGTCTCTCTAACCTTGACCATTTGCTGTCGAGGGAGGGCCTTTACGCCCCGAACGAGGATAAAAAATAAATTAAAGCATAATTAGGCAGCTATGAAATTAAAGGACATGGTTTTGAAAACCCGCTCCTACAGGCGGTTCGACGAGGGTTATGTTGTTGCTTATCAGACTCTTGAAAACCTGGTAGATCTGGCCAGATTATCTGCATCGGCTGCTAACCGTCAGCCATTGAAATATCTGATTTATAATACGAAGGAGGACTGCTACAGAATTTTCCCTTCAGTAGTTTGGGCAGCTTATCTTAAAGACTGGAATGGCCCTGTTAACGGAGAACAGCCTTCAGCATATATAATTGTTCTTGGTGACCTGTCAATCTCGGAGGGTTTTGGTGTGGATCCCGGAATAGCAGCCCAGAGTATTATGCTTGGAGCTACAGAAGCCGGACTGGGGGGCTGTATGATAGCTTCGATAAGGCGTGATACGCTGAGGGCTGAACTTAAAATTCCAGAAAGATTCGAGATATTGCTAATCCTTGCTCTTGGGAAGCCTGTAGAAAATGTGATAATCGATAATATAAAGGACGACGAAATAAAATATTGGAGAGACGAAGAAGGGAATCACCATGTTCCAAAAAGGACTCTCGGTGAACTGATCATTAAGTTGTAACTTTGGTTTCGCAATGAGAAAGACAGGGGTCACGCTATTGTTTTGCCTGATTGTATTTTATTCGGGATTTAGTCAGGCTGGTGTTACTTCCGAATCAGGGATGTTTTTCCATGGAATTGTGAGGGACGCCTCCACACTCCTCCCTCTTGCAAATTCGCAGATTAAGGTGAACAGGGCTTTTAACTCAGTTAGCGAATCCGACGGCACATTTTCTTTCCGGGCTAACAGGAAAGATACCATTGTTTTCAGTCTGCTTGGCTACAAATCAACTGTCTGTCTTATCAACGACACCCTTGCAGGCCGTGAGTTCATAGCCGGGGTTTATTTAAATGCTGACACGATCCATATCGGTGAAGTCATTATAATTCCACGGCTGGCAAATCTTAAATCTGACATCTTGAATAAACCGGTTCCGACTACACCGGAAATGGAAAATGCCAGATATAATATGGCAGTATCTGCTTATCAGGGAAAGGTCAGTCAGGGCAAGCTTGGCGATCCGGCCACAAATTATAGTTTATTACATCAAAAGCAACGTGTTGATGCTTCTGAAAAAGGAGGGATACCTTCCGGTAGTATCGCAGGATTAAGTCCTTTTATGCTGCTTCCTGCAGCCTACCTCCTTCTTAACGGTTTGCCCCCCAAACCTAATCCGATGAAAACACCTCTGACAAGGCAGGAGCTGGATCAGATACATAAAAAATACCTCGAAACCATTCGAAAACAGTAAATTAAATTTAAGGAGACGGATTACGAACTGCTTACCCGACGACCCAGGTCACCCCATATCCGTCAACTTAAGAATCAGTTTTAGACTGAGAATTATATTTAGCAGAAATACAATTAAATAAGTTTCCCCTCCTTTTCAAGCTAATCTTTATTCAGATATTTTCAAGAGGCGACCTTGCCCTTGAGTTTAAGATTCCTCGTTGACGCTCGGATGCTGTTTTTATTACCTACCTCTGAAAGAGGTCATTTTCCCCAATAACTGTCTCTGAAAGAGACAAATTTGAATAACCCCCGGTGCAACCGGGGGTAGACGCTATATTACAGACATCAGCTCTGAAGGAGCTGAACCTGAAATCTAAGGAAAGTACTTTTCGTCAATTTTAATCCCTGAACTGTTTTTTGTTCTGAACACGATGTGATACAGCAATTGTCGATAGCTTGACATAGTAATAAAGAATAAATTAATAATACAACGAGACAAGTCTAAGTTACAAAAGCTGATCAACATATCCGACTTTATTAAGCCCCTTCAGGGCTTTAGGATCAATGTGTGGCGAAAACCTCCGGCGCAGCCGGAGGTTATTCAAATCATGCCACTTTTGTGGCATTTTCTTTAAGTCCCTTCAGGACTTTAAATGATTTAGCAGGTGATACACCATGATAACCTGGAGTTTGTATTTTTTGATCAGGAATCCTTATGCCAGTCCATATTACTAAATAATCATATATATCTGTGTATCTATTAAATATATTAATAATTAAGATTATATTATTAATAATAAAGCAGATACATAGTTGTGTATAAAGATTAGCTTATAGGAGGGGTGGCCAAACGGTGAAATCATCTCAAAAACAGAAAATAAATTCGTCTGGCCGGGGTGGTTGATTCAAGTCTTTCTTACTAACTTTATTCAAATGGAGAGTAACACCTCTTTAAGCGAAAAAGATTAAAACCTTTCAGAGCATTACTAAGAAATAACTCCACCTCTGCAGGGGCTGATCTTATGGAACCACCCCGGCCGGGAAAGCAAATTGTAAACATCTAAAAGTCAACAGTCCCGGCCACCCCTCCTTGAGAAGGGGGCCGAGCCTGCCTACTGGCAGGCGTTAAGAAATCAGCCAGTGGCTGATTTTAGCGAAGGAGTCAGCCTGCAGGGGAGGAAAGTGGTGGAGGGGAAACGTAAATTATTACAACTCAATTGCATACAGTTTGATTCATAAGTTATCCTATTCCTTGGGTTGACAACTATCCAGCTTACCCTTTCACGAAAATCGCCTTCATAATATGACTTGCTATCCTGGGATTTTCCTGAAGACGTCTTGTTGAATAGCTAAACCACTTTTTCCCGAATGGTACATATACCCTCATGGTATGCCCGTCGTTAACAATACTTTCACGTAAACCGGGTGTTACCCCATATAACATCTGGAATTCATACATATTTTTTGGTACCTGATACTTTTCCAGCAGTTTGTACGCACCGGCGATCAGGGGTTTATCATGAGTCGCGATACCTACATGTATCTTATTCTTAAGCATATATTCCAGATCTTCAAGGAAATGCTGATTTATTTCATCATATTTCCTGTATGAAATAGATTCAGGTTCAATATATATACCTTTACATAACCTGAAACTCAGTGGATACTTCTCGCTGTTGAGATCTTCAAGTGACTTAATATCATTGAGTGTCCTTTTAAGATACGCCTGGATAACGAGCCCGACATTACCTGGAAATTCTGTTTTAAGCTTGCGGAATAATTCAATCTCAAGATCGGTGCATGGAGAATCTTCCATATCAATCCTGATGAAACTATTGTAAGAGGCAGCTTTTGCAACTATTTCACTGATATACTTGTGACAGGCGTTTTTGTCGATTAACAGGCCGAAACTTGTTGGTTTGACAGAATAGTTGCCGTCAACACCCGATTCATGTGTTATATCAATAAGGTTCAGGTAATCCCTTTTGTTTTCTTCAGCTTCCTCAAGAGATTTTATAAATTCTCCAAGAACATCAAGGGTAACTTTTATTTTCTTGTCGTTCAGATTTTTCGATACGCGCATGGCGTCATCGATAGTTTCGCCTGAAATGTAGGATTTTGAAAAGATCCAAACAAACTTCTTTGGTAGATAGGGCAGTATCGCTGCAATCAATTTGTTGAACATCTTAATTCTCCTTTTTAAAATATAAACTCTTACAACACAAATATCCGGTTTCCACAGTAAAATTTAAAGGTGCTAATAAAACTTATCGGTAAGCATTAATATATGACCTTTGTCACTTGTTTGACATAAATTTCCATACTAAGGCTCATTCGGACGCTAAAATTTTAGGCAGGTTTATGAGCCAGATCACCTAATATTTTGGACTTCGTAAAAAAATTGTTCATTACTGTTATCACATTATTGGTAAAATTACGTTTAATAGTAATTGATGACTAGAACATTAAACTATTTTCGTCAGATAACCTAACCGGATTGATTTTGCTTAAGAGGATAAAATATTCATTTATACTGTTTTGCATTGTTTTTGCAGACAGTTTTAGTCAGGATCCAACTTTCTCGCAATTTTATGCCAACGCTCTTTATCTGGCACCATCATTTGCCGGAGCAACTGAGGAATACAGGTTTTCACTCAATTACAGAAATCAATGGCCGGCAATTCCGGGTGTTTTTCATACCTACAGCATATCATTTGATAAGGCTCTGGTGAACTTCAATTCGGGGATAGGTGTTCTCGCGACTTATGACGTAGCAGGATCGGGTGATCTGAGTACCACAAATATCGGATTACTTTATTCTTATGACTTCAATATTAACGAGGACTGGCACATAAGACCGGGAATAAATTTTAAATTCAACTATCTCGGTCTGAACATTAATAAGCTGGTCTTTGCAAGTCAGATGACCGGAACCGGAACTGTCCCATCGGTCTATCCTCCTCCCTTTGATAACGTTGCAGATGTTGATTTTGCTACATCGGCGCTTGTTTACAATAACAGGTTTTGGGGAGGATTCACACTTGATCACCTGTTAAATCCAAAACAGTCATTTTGGGGTAACGAAGCCAGCCTGCCAATCAAACTAAACGTATTCGGAGGGCTCCAGATACTTAGAAGAACCCGCTTGAAGCAAACACTTCAGGAGGTACTTTCAGTAGCTATTAACTTTCAGAAACAGGCCGATTTTTACCAGACTGATATAGGGCTATATTACTACAGGGACCCTTTGATTTTTGGTGTCTGGTACAGGGGAATTCCGTTTGTAACCACTCAGGCAGGTGATGCAGTTATTGGATTGGTGGGAATAAAGACAAAACAACTCCATTTGGGTTATAGCTACGACTTTACAATTTCAAACCTTATTACTTCAACTTCGGGTTCACATGAACTTTCACTGGTTTACGAATTTAACTCATTCTCTCTCGGACAGCACAGAAGGATAAGGGCAATACCCTGTCCCGAGTTCTGACAACTTCAGAATTTATGCTATTGTCCTCATTTGAACAAACCCTAAAATTACTTGCGATTAGTAGTCTAAATTATTAATTTGTTTATATTTGCGCCTGATTGTTTTATAATAAATATTTTATTTGAAATGAAGAAATTAACTGTCGCTCTGTTTGTTATACTTTTTTTAGCAGTTGCAGCCTTATTCGTTCTCCAGCTTACTGGAAATAAGAAAACAGGTAAGACCGGTCTCACCGGAACCAATGTTGAATCTACAGCAAACGGAATAGCATATGTGAACATAGACACTATAGTATTTAAATTTGATATGTTTACTGACAGAAAGGCAGAACTTCTTGAAAAGCAGAAAAATGCTGAAGCTGAGCTTAATTCAAAAGGAAGCCAGTATGAAAAAGGTGTTAAAGACTATCAGGACAAGGTAAACAAAGGTCTCGTAACCAGGACGACAGCTGCAGAGATGGAACAGTCGCTTTACCAGCAGCAACAGGAGCTTGTAAGTCTGCGCGACAAGCTTCAGTCCAACCTCCTGGAAGAAGATCAGGTTATGAACCGTCAGATCCTGGAATATATTACAACATTCCTTGAAGAACACAAAGCAGAATATAACTACCAGTACATCCTTGGAAAAAGTTTTGGCAGCATAGTGCTTTATGGTAACAGTTCATTGGATATAACCCAGAGAGTCCTCGATGAACTTAATTCCAAATATAAGGCTGAGAAGAAATAACATCATGGGGTTTGCCTCCGGCTGGCTCGAAGAAAAGACAATTTTCCCGGAATTCATAAGAGAGGCGCCGGATAAGGATACAGGTATTATCGTTGTTGTTCCCGCTTATAGCGAACCCGGAATATTACAGCTTATTGATTCACTCTTTTCGTGCACCCAACCCGGTTGCAAAGTTGAAATTATTATAGTAATTAATGCGCCTTCCGGCGCAAGTGCGGAGAGCCTCGAATATAACAGGCAAAGTATCATTAATATTGAAAGCTGGAAGAGAAATCACTCAGGCTTTTTTAGTTTGTTTGTTGTAGAGGCGACACCCTTTGTAAAAGAAAAATGGGGAGTCGGAATGGCAAGAAAGACGGGAATGGATGAGGCTGTCCGCCGGTTTAACCGGATTGACAGGCCTGAAGGAGTGATACTTTGTCTTGATGCCGATTGCACAGTGAAAAAGAATTACTTTACGGCAGTTTATGATGAATTGCTGACGAGGAAGGACCGGTCTGCCTGCTCTATATATTTTGAACACCCTCTTGAAGGGAATGATTACCCCGAATCAGTATACAGATCCATAACACTTTACGAATTGCACCTGAGGTACTATTTTCAGGCTCTTGCATTTACCGGATTCCCTTATGTCCACCATACTGTCGGTTCCGCAATGGCCGCAAAAGCGCACGCTTATGTCAGGGCGGGTGGAATGAACAGAAGGATGGCAGGTGAGGACTTTTATTTTATTCAGAAGCTGGTGCCGGCGGGAGGTTACTTTAACCTGAACAGGACGACAATATTCCCATCACCCCGAACATCATTCAGAGTTCCCTTTGGTACCGGTGCTGCAATTTCGCAATTAACGGAAAAGAACAGTGATAAACTTCTTACTTATAATATTCAGGCATTTAAAGAGTTAAAATTACTCTTCAGTATGATTGACGGGTTTTCCAATTTCACTGAAAGCAATGCAGAGTTAATTTATTCAGGTCTTCCTGAAGGATTAAAGCAATTTACAACGAAGGATGATTGGTTAAATAAAATTCAGGAAATCGGATTGAATACCAGCGGAATCCAATCATTTAAGAAGAGATTTTTCAACTGGTTCAACATGTTCAGGATAGTTAAGTACCTTAATACAGTTCATTCAGGTTTTTATAAAAAGGAACCGGTACTGGTTTCCGCTTCTGAGCTTCTTCGTGAAACCGGTGCAGTTTTTGAAACTGACGACCCACGCAAAATGCTTGAATATTACAGGAGCCTTGAAAAATCAGTTTAATTGTTTTTCCTGTTTATTTTGCGTTGTTCCGAAGGGGTAAGGATAATATACAGATCTTCATCCGGTTTTTTCATGCGGTACTGCTCCCTTGCAAATTTTTCAAGATTCTGATTATCGGTTTTTAGTTCTTGCAGTTTTCTTTTATCTTCCTCAATCCGCTTGCTGAAATATTCCCTTTCGGCTTTAAGCTTTTTAAGGTTTCTCATTTCCTTAAATCTGGAAATCAGATTATTTGAGTCCAGAAGCAGAAGCCAGACTACAAAGATGATAAGAGTCAGAACGTATTTATTCCTGAATACAGGAGGTATTTTATCGATGAATTTCAGCTTCAACTTTAACATAACACTGCAAACCTACAACTTTTTTTTCAACCGCCGCTCATAAGATAAAGCATCTGAACATTATCTCCGTCATGGATTTCAGTCGAGTCATATTTGTCTTTTGAAATGAGAATCCCGTTTATTTTTATTATCCTCATCCTGAAGGAATATTTCTTCTCAACCAGTAATCCCGTTACCGTAAGCGTATCGCCTGCGAATTCTTCTTCCCTGTTATTCAGCAATATCTTCATTCAGGATTCTTACCTTCTTTCCGGTTCATAAGTAATTCAATGACAACATTTGCCTGCATACAGGCCACAACTCCTACCCTGGGAGCCAATGAAGGCAGTTCATCCGAAGCTTCAGATGATTCATCGCCACACACAAAAAGCATCTCATCCATTTTCCTGTACCTGATTGCTTCGTTGTTTCCCCACCCGGCCAGACCCGAACCAACTACAAGAGGAGTTTCCGGCATGGATGTCTGAACAGTCTCTATCAGCATTTCCTTCATATCCGACCCGTCGAAAGCTTCCACGATAACATCACAGCTTGAAAATATCTCGGGAATGTTTCCCTGGTCCAGTTTTTGTTGAAGTGCAGTGACTTTTGTATCAGGCCTGATGCGCAAGATGTTCTCCTTTAGTGCAGTTACTTTTGGCATACCGATCTGATCGGTAAAATAGTATTGCCTGGAAAGATTCGACTCTTCAACAACGTCAAAATCCGAAACCACAATTGTGCCCACTCCGCACCTTGCAAGGGCAACGGCACAATTTGAGCCCAGACCACCTGCACCGGCAATCCCGACAGTAAATTTCTTAAGATGATCTTCAATTTCAGAAATCTTCATTTGCAAGTGAAGTTACCCAGGTTACCATAACACAAATATACACTTTGCACGACAAATTATTAAAGAATAAAGGGGATGATCCTGAATGTGTTATTCAGCATATTGATTATTATCATTAGATAGTTTGTTTTAATAGAGTAACTTTGAAAAAAATTAGGAAAATAGGTCGTAAATACCTTATTTATGGATGTAATGTCGATAAAAGCACTGCACAGGCAACTGAAGAAATGGGACTACAACTGGACTCCTTTAAGCAAAGGCTACACCGACAAAACTCTTTATATTAATGTTGGTACAGCAGTGATTAAGGAAAAGGATGTTCCACTGATAATGAAGGAGAAGTTCATCGGAGGCAAAGGTTACGGACTCAGATTGCTTTGGGATGCAACCAAACCGGACACACGATGGGACGATCCTGATAATGAAATAGTTATTTCATCCGGACCGATTGGTGGAATTACTCAGTACTCCGGTACCGGCAAATCACTTGTTGTCAGCATTTCTCCCCAGACAGATTCTGTCATGGACAGCAATGTAGGCGGATTCTTCGGGCCATTCCTCAAATTCTCAGGATTTGATGCCCTTGAGCTTCAGGGTAAGGCTGAAAAAGATGTGATTGTTTTTATAGATGGAATTAACCATAGTGTCGAAATTTTCGACGCTCCCTACGAAATGTCCGACAGTCATGTGCTTGCTGAGCAGCTGACTGAAATGTTTGCAGATAATGAAAAAGAAAAGAGAAATATAGGAGTTGTCTCATCGGGATCGGCAGCAGAACACTCTCTGATCGGAATGCTGAACTTCAGCTTCTATGATTCAAAAAGAAAGAAAGTAAGGCTGAAACAAGCCGGGCGAGGAGGGATAGGAACCGTTTTCCGTAATAAGAAGATAAAAGCACTGGTTTGCAAGATCCCGGGGGTAAAAGGAAATCTTAATAATGTGGTTGATCTTGAAGCTATAACGGAAAGGGGAAGAAGGTTTAACAGGGAAATACGGGAACTGGACAGCAAACAGTGCCAGATGCGTGAGGTGGGTACAGCACATCTGATGGAAATAATGAATGACCATGATCTGCTTCCGGTTCATAATTATAAGTATGGGAGCCATCCTGATGCATATAAAATCGATTCATCAGTGTGGAAGAGAAACTTCACCCAGAATAATCCTGACGGATGCTGGATCGGATGCAATATGTCGTGCAGTAAAGGAATCGACGATTTTGTGCTTGAAACCGGACCTTATAAAGGTCAGAAAGTCATTGTTGATGGTCCGGAATATGAAAATGCAGCAGGTCTGGGATCGAACTGCGGTATATTCGATCCCCAGTATATTATAGAAACCAATTTTTATTGTGATACCTACGGGATTTGCACAATAACCTGGAGCACGCTCTCAGCATTCATAATGGAATGTTTCGAAAACGGTATTTTGAACAGGGAACGGACAGGGGGACTGGAACTTAAGTTCGGCAATTCAAAAGATGCACTGGAACTGCTCCACCAGGTTGCCCGCGGGGAAGGATTCGGGAAAATTGCCGGGATGGGGGTCCGTAAAATGAAGGAGCTCTTTATAAGGAACGGCTGGGGTGATTCTGCTTTCCTGAACGATATCGGAATGGAGAACAAAGGCCTCGAGTACTCGCAGTATATGCCGAAGGAGTCATTGGCCCAGCAGGGCGGATTTGCACTTACAAATAAGGGTCCCCAGCATGATGAGGCATGGCTGATCTTCATGGATATGGTCAATAATCAGATCCCGACCTTTGAGAACAAAGCTGAAGCCCTTCATTATTTCCCAATGTTCCGCACCTGGTTCGGCCTTGTGGGACTGTGCAAATTACCCTGGAATGATGTTGAGCCCGAAAGTAACGCCGGATCAGACGAGCCGGCAAAAGTCCCGGAGCATGTTGATAACTATGTTACTATTTATAAGGCAGTTACTGGTAAAGAATTTGATAAGAAGAGGCTCATCGAGGATTCCGAGAGAGTATATAATTTTCAGAGAGTATTTAATCTGAGGCGGGGTTTCGGAACCCGGACACATGATAGACAACCCTATAGAGCTGCAGGTCCCGTAACAAGAGAGGAGTACGAATCGAGGGCGGAACGGTATGATAAACAACTGAAAGAAAAAGCAGGCATTGATCCTGCCGGAAAGATTACTGAAGAAAAAATGAAGATCCTTAGGAAATACAGGGAAGATCAGTATGAAAAACTTGTCGATGCAGTGTATAAGCGAAGGGGATGGAATAAGAACGGAGTTCCAACGATAGAGTTTCTTAAACGGATCGGCATGGATTTACCTGAGGTAATCGAGGTCGTACAGAAATATCAGTAGAAAGTAATGCAGGTTTATTTTTCGTTCCTGAGAGGAGTAAATATAGGAGGTCATAATAAGATCAAAATGACAGATCTTACATCGATGTTCCTTGAAGCAGGATACACCGATGCAGAGACATTTATCCAGAGCGGGAATGTCATTTTCTCGGGCCGCGAAAACAAATCTGCTTCTGAAGTTGCTTCAGAAATTGAATCTGCAATAAAGGTAAGGTTCGGATTCGGGGTTACCGCCCTTATCCGAACGCCCGTGGAAATTAAAAGCGTGATCTCTCTTAATCCTTTTTTATCAGAGAGGAATTTTGATCCTTCAAAATCAGCTGTAATATTTCTGAATGAAATGCCCCAGGAGTCTCTTGTCGAAAAGATAAAAGAGATCAACTATCCTCCCGATAAATTTGAAATTATCGGAAGAGAAGTTTTTATTTACTGTCCAAATGGATTCGGAAGATCAAAGCTTTATACAAATTTTTTTGAAAGCAAATTGAAAGTTTCAGCAACAGGCAGGAACTGGAACACTTTAAATACAATTCTCGAAATTGCTGAAAGGAAACAGCGTCAGGGATGAGGGAACTCTTCAATCCTTTTAACAACTAAACGGAAATGCATGAAAAACCTGATAATTCTCGGCTTTGCCACATTTTTAATCTTACAGTCAGGCTGCAGGAACAAGGGGAAGTCCGCTTCAAAAGAGATTATTATATTTCATGCCGGAAGCCTGTCGGTCCCTTTTAAAAGGCTTGCCGATGAATATGAAAAACGAAATCCCGGTATTAAAATTCTTCTTGAGCCTGCAGGCAGCCTTGTTTGTGCCAGGAAGATAACAGAACTTAAGAAACCATGCGACATTATTGCATCGGCCGACTATTTCGTTATAAATGAACTTCTTATTCCAAAATATGCCACATGGGGCATCAGGTTTGCAACAAATGAAATAGTTATTGCATTTCAGGAGAAGTCGAAATATTCTGCAGAAATTGATTCTACAAATTGGATGGATATTTTATTGAGGGATGATGTGACATATGCAAGACCTGATCCGAATTCTGATCCTTGTGGTTACAGGAGTGTTTTAACAATCAAGCTGTCGGAAGATTATTACCGGAAACAAGGACTAACAGAGAAGCTGTTATCAAAAAACACGGAATTTATAAGACCGAAGGAAGTTGACCTTGTTGCTCTGGTTGAGGCCAATGCTGTTGATTATATGTTTCAGTATAAGTCGGTTGCTATACAACATAATTTAAAGTATATTGAACTGCCGGATAACATAAATCTTGGGGATCCCCTGAAAAACAATATTTACAACTCAGTTTCATATGATGTAACGGGGAGTACACCCGGAAGTAAAATAACAGTAAAGGGAGAATATATAAATTACAGTCTGTCAGTTCTTACAAATTCACCGGAAAAAGATGAAGCAATTGATTTTGTCGCCTTTCTTCTAAGCCAGGAAGGGACGGATATTTTCAGGAAGAACGGACAGAAACCCATTATTCCGTTCACTACGGAGCAATCTGAACTGATACCTGATAAGCTTAAGAAATTAATAAGATATGATTTAATTGAATAATCTGATATGCTGAAGAACAATCCCTTTAACCTTGTACTTCTGCTCCTCTCATCTCTGGTGTTGCTGTTTATTCTGGCACCACTGGCAGGAATGTTCATTCATACCGGCGGAACTGAACTCCTTGAGACTGTGAATGACAAAGAGGTTCAGGCAAGTATCTGGTTAACCCTCTGGGTATCCTTTGCAGCAACATTTGTGTTTGCAATCGGAGCAATACCTCTTGCGTGGCTGCTTGCACGAAAGAAATTCATGATGAAAAATGTGGTTCAGGGAATCATCGATCTGCCGGTAGTACTGCCGCATACAGCGGCTGGTATTGCTATACTTGGCTTTATATCGAGGGACGGATTACTTGGTAAAGCAGCTGATACAGTGGGTCTTTCACTTATCAACAATCCGGCAGGGATAGCCCTGGCGATGGCTTTTGTGAGCCTTCCATTCCTTATTAATTCGGCGCGCGACGGATTTGCAGCGGTACCGGAAAGACTTGAAAAGGCTGCCCTTACTCTGGGCGCGGGCAGATCAAGGGTCTTCTTCACTATCTCACTCCCGCTTGCATGGAGAAGTATCATAACAGGTTTCATAATGATGTTTGCAAGGGGTATGAGCGAATTCGGGGCAGTGGTTATCGTTGCATACCATCCAATGATAGCTCCTGTACTGATATATGAAAGGTTCAGCTCTTTTGGCCTGAAATATGCAAGGCCTGCTTCGGTTCTTTTTATTATAATTGCACTTGCAGTTTTTATTTTGCTGAGGCTTATCTCGGTACGAAGAAAGGATGTTTATATAATACCTGATGCTGAAGCTTAACAACATTAACAAAAAACTGGGTAGTTTCTCACTCTCGGATATATGTCTCGACATACGAAAAGGGGAGTATTATGTTCTGCTGGGCAGGTCAGGGTCCGGGAAGACTCAGCTTCTTGAACTTATTGCAGGTCTTACCTTGCCGGATTCCGGCGAAATATGGATTAACGGCAATAACGCCACACGAAAGAAAATATCCGATCGCGACACCGGCCTTGTTTTTCAGGACTATGCCATTTTCCCGAATATGTCAGTATCGGGTAATATTGCTTATTCCCTTCATTCAAGAAAGGCCAGCAGGAAGGAAATTGCACTTAAGGTAAAACAGATAGCCGACGAACTTAACATAAACCATATTCTTGACAGGTTTACTAATAATCTCTCGGGGGGCGAACTCCAGCGGGTTGCATTGGCCCGAACCCTTATCACATCACCCAGGCTCCTGCTTCTTGATGAACCTATGGCTTCAATTGATGCCAGCCTGAAAGATGATATAAAACGGACGCTGAGGCAGCTGAACCGGAAAGGACTCACCATTGTACATGTCACACACGATTACCGGGAAGCCATCAGCCTTGCCTCAAGGGTAGGAGTGATTCATAACGGCCATATCATTCAGGAAGGAACTCCCGAAGAAGTTTTCAGCAAACCTGTCAACAAATTTGTAGCACGATACGCGGGTATCAGAAACTTCTTCAGAGTTAAGTTTTTCTCACAGGATAAGAGATGGAAGGCGAAGAGCGACAATAACCTGATATTTAACCTTTCGGGCAATGGATTTCCTGAAGCCGGACTTATGATCCTGCGGAGTGATGCTATTAAGGTTTACGATCACAAACCTTTAAATGAAAGTGAAAACTGTTACAAGGGCTTTGTAAAGGAAATTAATTCATCGGAATATGGAATGGAGATCATGGTTGATGCAGGAGAAACATTTTATGTCGACATAACTTTGGGCGATTTTAAGTCCCTTAATTTAAGAGAGAGGTCGGAAGCATGGATTACTTTCCCGGCTGAGGCGGGAATTGCTCTGCAGGGAACGGCGTAACGGGGTAACGGCACAACGGCGTAACGGGGTAACGGCACAACGGCGTAACGGCACAACGGCACAACGGCTTAACGGCGCAACGGAAAATAAGAATGGGAGAGGGGGAGAGGGGGAGAATGGGGGGAAAGAAGATAAAAGACAAAAGGAACTCTGCGAGAACGGGCGCAGGGTAAAGAGTTCAGAGCTCAGAACACAGGTTAAAGGAGAAAGTTATATAAGATGAGAATTAACAGGGATTTGGAAATGATTTCATTTGAAAAGGCGTACGAAATTGTTATGAGTACCGATCTCATAAGCGGTACTGAAACAGTTTCCTTTACTGATTCACCCGGACGGATCCTTGCCGGCGACGTGATAAGTGATGTCGACATGCCTCCGTTCAATAAGGCTTCAGTCGATGGTTTTGCATGCCGGAAATCCGATCTTGATTTCGAACTTGAGATTATTGAAACAATACCTGCCGGGAAATGGCCTGAAAAAAGCGTTGGTAAGCTTCAGTGTTCCAGGATAATGACAGGTGCACCTCTGCCTGCCGGAGCTGATTGTGTGATTATGGTTGAGGATTCAGAAGTGCTTGCTTCAGGCAAAATGAAATTTAAAGGCACTTTGGTAAAGGAAAATTTTGCTGTAAATGGTGAAGACGTGCGAAAAGGAGACACTGTTCTTAAAGCTGGCAAAATGATCCGTCCTCAGGATATTGCAGTTATGGCAACAGTTGGTCACACACTGGTAAAAGTAGCCCGAAGGCCCCGTATTGCAGTAATTAGCTCAGGAAATGAGCTTGTTGAGCCAACTGAATTCCCCGGAGTTTCTCAGATCAGAAACAGCAATTCAAGCCAGCTGATGGCACAGGTTACCAGAGCCGGGGCATCTGGCAATTATTATGGCATTGCCAGGGATGACGAGGAGGAGACTTACGTAATGGTCAGGAATTCACTGGAAGAGAATGACATTGTGCTTATAAGCGGGGGTGTATCAATGGGCGATTTTGATTTTGTTCCTTCAGTTCTTGAAAAAGCCGGTGTAAAGATCCTCTTTTCAAGGATTGCCGTTCAACCCGGCAAACCGACAACTTTCGGACAACATTCAAAAGCTGTTGTGTTCGGACTTCCGGGTAATCCTGTTTCCTCATTTATCCAGTTTGAAATGCTTGTCAGACCATTGATCTGCAAGATGATGGGATATTCATGGAAGCCGTTTGATATGGGGCTTCCCATGAAAGACAAATTCACAAGACATTATACCGGAAGGATGGCCCTTATTCCGGTAACCATTACAGATGACGGATCAGTATCGCCGGTAGAATACCATGGTTCGGCACACATAACAGCGCTTGCGGACGCTGATGGTATTATAAGCATGCCTGCCGGGAAAAGTAATTTGGAGAAAGGGGAAATTGTAAGTGTACGACAGATTTAACAGATCGATCAACTACCTGCGCATTTCGGTTACTGACCGTTGTAACCTGCGATGCCGTTATTGTATGCCTGAAGAGGGGATTCACCTGTTAAAACATGAGGATATCCTTACTTTCGACGAAATCACTGAATTTACCCGTATCGCTGTTGAAAATGGAATCAGGAAGGTGAGAATCACCGGGGGAGAGCCTCTGGTGCGTAAGGGAATAGTGGATCTTGTCAGGATGATCGCGGAGGTCAGGGGCATTAATGATCTGTCAATGACAACAAACGGCACTCTTCTGGAACATTTTGCAGAAGATCTGGCAGGTGCCGGCTTGCAACGGATCAATATAAGTCTTGATACAGTTGATCCGGATAAGTTTTTATTCATCACCCGCAGCGGGAACCTGCATGATGTTTTCAAAGGGATTGATGCCGCAAAAAGAGCAGGTCTCACTCCATTAAAAATAAATTGTGTTGTCAGGGAATCTAAAGACGAAGCGGATGCTGAAGGAGTCGCTCTTTTTTGCAGGGAGAACGATCTGGAGATAAGATATATAAGGCAAATGGACCTTGTCAAAGGCAGCTTTTCAAAAGTCGAGGGTGGTTCCGGCGGTAACTGCTCATTGTGTAACAGGTTGAGACTCACCTCAAACGGAAAACTTAAACCCTGTCTTTTCAACGACCTTGAATTTGATGTAAGGGAACTGGGTTCGCGGAGAGCCATTGAAATGGCAGTTGGATCAAAACCGGCACATGGTTCGCATAATCTAAAAGATGGTTTTTATAATATTGGAGGTTAAATAATTATGGACAAACTGACCCATACTGACGAAAAGGGCAAAGCAATAATGGTCGACGTTGGGGAAAAAGAGATCCAGCAACGGAGCGCTAAGGCAACCGGTCATATTAAACTTGCTCCGGAAACCCTGAAACTTATTGAGGACAATCTTATAAAAAAAGGGGATGTTCTCACAGTTGCTCAGATTGCCGGCATAAATGCTGCAAAGAATACATCCGACCTGATCCCTCTGTGCCACAATATTGTTCTTGACAGTATCAGTGTGGTTCTTCATCCCGATGAGTCGGGAGTTACTGCAAAAAGTGAAATTAAATGTACCGGAAGGACGGGAGCCGAAATGGAAGCACTCACGGCTGTGGGTATTGCGCTGCTCACAGTATATGATATGTGTAAAGCGGTCGACAAATTTATGGTTATCGACAGTGTAGTCCTTACCGAAAAAACAAAGAGATGAGTCTGCCAGATAAATTTGAGGTAAAGATCATTACTCTGAGCGACAGGGCTTCCAGGGGAGAGTACGAGGATCTCAGCGGTCCTGCAATCAGGGACAGGCTGACTGAATTTTTTACAGCTGAAAATTGGCAGGCAAATATTGACATTACTTTGATACCTGATGAGGCTGCCATGCTGAAGGATCTTATTATAAGTGCGGGCAGGGTGTATAACTTTATTTTTACAACAGGCGGCACGGGAATTGGCCCCCGGGATATCACTGTTGAAACAGTTACTCCTCTTTTGACTAAGGAGATACCGGGAATTATGGAATTTATAAGAATGAAATTCGGCATGGAGAAGCCAAATGCACTTTTGAGCAGAGGTGTGGCAGGAGTTACCGGACAGGCATTGATCTATACGCTTCCCGGGTCGTTAAAAGCTGTGAATGAATATATGTCCGAAATTGTTAAGACTTTAAAGCATGCTGTGTTAATGCAATACGGCATTGACACTCATTCAAAAACTTAATCGGTCATTTTGTTGAGTGTGTTGACAGTTTGTGTCCCTATAACCCTGTCAAATCTTTCAAGGGGATTTCTATAGTAAACCACCACAGTATAGTCATTTTCAGTCTCGTAATGGCTTCCTTCGAACTTTGACGCTACACCATCGGGCTTTTTATCATTAAGGAAGACATATTCATAATTGTACCAACCCTGCTTCAGAAGGATGACACATTCATAGGCTTCATGTTCAGGACTATATGCCATAAGGTTATTATTGTTGAATTCCCAGTTGTTAAATGCACCTGAAACATACATCTTTCCTCCTTCAACAGGAAACTTTGACGGTAGTGTAAAATATACATTGACATAGTCTGCATCGGTCTCCGCATTCTTCTCCTCCTGGATTGCTATGTAGTATTTTCCGTTGAAATCCTGCCAGTAGAAATATGGCTTAAACTCCCGGTTATCAGAGGGGTACAAGTAAACATTGTAGTTTGAATATATAAATTGTATGTCCTTCACAAATTCCGATTTATACCTGATGCTTTTAATGTCAAAATACCTGAATTCATTACCTCCCGGAAAGATGTTTTTATCAGATAATGCACTGTATTTAAGTTCATTATCTCCATAAAATTCAGGTTTAAGATTTCTTTTCGCGTTACTCCACCGGCCATTCTGAAGTATAAATGCAAAAATATCACGATACGGGTCATTAACATTCAGCTGCGAGTAATTAACGGTAAAATCAACCTGCTGGTTTGCATTAAGGTCAGCCGTCATCCTTGGCCTGTGGGCCTGAATGTCGATACCCGCAATATCTTCGGTGACTATAAACCACTGTGTTAGGACAGGCTTATCAGGTTCATTGAACGGATAAATCATTAAAATATAATTGCCTGATAATCTAAGGCTGACCCTGTCGTTGGGAAAGCTGAGCTTATAGTGAATATAATGCACTGTCGTATTAAATGATGATTTATAATCTTCTATCTGATTCTCGGGGAATCCTTCTATGTAATCGTTCGGGAAGATGTCCGATTTTTCCCAATCCTTATCGCAATGGATGAATGTATAATAATAAGTCTCGATCTTATCTCCAAGCAGGTCAAACTGAAGAGTCAGCTTTTCATCACTTTTTAATTTGATGACCGGGTATGAGAGATTCCATCCCTCTTTATAGAGTTGAACTGTTTTAATGTTGTCATTAAAGACATGATTTGAGTATGCAACCGAACCTGACTGCTCCGATAAAAGCGGAGAAGTATTGAAGGCAAAGGATAACAAATGCAAGAGGATAAATCTCATCAGACTCTTTTTGATATCGTTTCAGCAAAAATAGTGCAAATATTTAAAACATTATTTGCCTCTTTCAATCATCCGGTTTTTAGTTATAATTACTTTTGTGATTTAGTCTTAATTCATTAACACCTTACGATTGTAAGGGAATAGTTAAACAAATGAAGAACCAATTTATAATTATCACTTTCCTTCTTTCATTAATATTATCGGGCTGCAGGAAGGCTCAGGTTTACGACAGTTTTAACGGATTTGTGCAGGGAACTACCTATAGTATGGTATTTGAAAACTCCGGAAGGCATGATGTTCAGGATCTTAAATCTAAAGTTGAAAAGATCCTTTCCGATTTTGATATGTCGTTATCACTCTATAAGGATTCTTCAATTCTTTCGAAGGTAAACCGGAATGAAGATGTTGTTCCCGACAATTTTTTCATAGAAGCATTTAACAAATCGATACAGATCACACAAATTACTGATGGCGCTTTTGATATAACAGTCGGACCTCTGGTTAAGGCCTGGGGATTTGGGCCTGATGCACACAAAAACTTCTCGGAAACCCGTCGCGACAGTTTGTTGAAGCTCGTCGGAATGGACAAAGTGAGGATCACGAACGGCAGGATTGTTAAGGATGATCCGCATATAATGCTCGATTTCAATGCCATTGCACAAGGTTACTCTGTTGATGTAATTTGTGATTATTTTAACAGCATCGGTATAAAAAGTTATCTTGTTGAAATTGGAGGTGAAGTTCGTGTCAGGGGCGATAAAGGCGGAGTTTTATGGAGAATAGGGATTGACCGGCCATCAGAAAATAATATTATTCCCGGAAACGATCTTCAGGCTGTTATCAGTCTGAAAGACAGGTCGCTTGCCACATCGGGCAACTATCGGAAATTTTTTGTCGAGAACGGAATAAAATATTCACATACAATTGATCCACGTACAGGATATCCGGCAAGGAATCAGTTATTGAGTGCGACGATAATTGCCGACAGCTGCGCTACAGCTGACGGGATTGCAACCGCCTGCATGGTAATGGGTAAAGACAAAACTATTGAGTTCCTTGGTTTCCATCCCGAATATGAAGCATTCCTCGTATATTCGGATGAGAGCGGTAATTTCATTACATGGACATCTGAAAATCTTAAAAGATTCATTTCCACCACTGCAGGCGAATAAGAATCAACCCGCTTTAAACAACACCCTCTTTAATTTGTTTAACCAGTGATGGTATAGAATAATCACTTATAAATATGAATCAGAATAAGACAACTGCAGAACATGTAATGAATGCAAAACATATAGTTAATAAGGATGTTATCCTTTCCGACTTCAGGCTCGCAAACCTCAGCCGGTTTCTAAGTGTCACCGGTCGCCGCGAAGTGTTGTCGGGGAAAGCCAAATTCGGAATTTTTGGTGACGGAAAAGAAATCATTCAGATAGCGCTGGCAAAGCAGTTCAGGAATGGTGACTGGCGATCGGGTTACTACAGGGATCAAACCTGGATGATGGCAATGGGCCTTTTTAATTCAGTCGAATTTTTTCATCAGTTATATGGTAATACCGACAGGTCAATAAATCCCGGAAGTGGCGGGAGGGTATTTAATAATCATTTTTCAATACCCAATATTAATCGTGATGGTACATGGCGCGACCTAACAAAGCAAAAGAACTCATCTGCCGATATATCACCTACTGCCGGTCAGATGCCACGGCTGCTTGGTTTAGCTTACGCTTCAAAACTTTTCAGACAGAATGAAGAACTGCACCGGTATACAACGCTGTCAGTTCAGGGAAATGAGGTTGCCTTTGGTTCAATAGGGGATGCAAGCACTTCCGAGGGCCATTTCTGGGAAACAATTAACGCCGCCGGTGTGCTTCAGGTTCCGTTAGCCCTTTCAATCTATGATGACGGATATGGAATTTCAGTTCCAAAAAAATATCAGACTACCAAGGGAAGCATTTCCGAGCTTCTTAAGGGATTTCAGGATGAACCCGGTAAACCTGGGATACTGCTCTTCAAAGGCAAAGGATGGGATTATCCGGGACTGATCCGGCTTTATGAAGAGGGAATCGAAATTTGCAGGCGCGATCATAAGCCTGTCGTTTTTCATATTGATGATGTGACTCAACCCCTGGGACATTCTACTTCAGGATCGCATGAGCGATATAAAAGCGAGGAACGCCTGAAGTGGGAGGATGAATTTGATCCTATCCGGAAAATGCGCGAGTGGATCATAGATGAAGGAATTGCAACAGAGGGTGAACTCGATTCTCTCGTCGAAGAGGCTGCGGAAGAGGTAAAGGAATCGAGGAAAAAAGCATGGGATTTGTTCCAGAATCCCATAAAAATAGAGAGAGACGCACTCGTAAAGATCATTCATGACCGCACCTGCCGTTGCAACAATGATGTTAAAGAGGCTTCAGTCGATGAGATAGCAGATGAACTTAAAAAAGTCCTTTCCCCGATCAGGAAGGACAATTTTATGGCTGCAAGGAAAATTTTAAGGAATATCTGCGAAAAATGTATTAAAGCCGACAACCTTAAAGATCAGCTACTGGGCTGGCTCAAACGTAATTATAAAGATGCTGAAAACAGTTATGATACTTTTCTTTATAATGAAACACCATCTTCAGTTTTGAATGTTCCGCCAGTTCCTCCGGTATATTCTGCTGATTCTCCGGAAGTGCCGGGCAGACAGATACTGAGGGATAACTACGATAAGCTTTTTTCAAAATATCCGCTTCTTGTAACTTTTGGAGAAGACACCGGAAAGATAGGAGGTGTAAACCAGTCACTTGAGGGGCTGCAGAAGAAATTCGGCGAATTGCGGATAACTGACACGGGGATCAGGGAAGCAACGATCCTGGGGCAGGGCATAGGCCTGGCGCTGAGGGGAATGAGACCTATTGCCGAGATTCAGTATCTCGACTATCTGATGTACTGCCTTCAGCCCTTGAGCGACGATCTGGCAACGACCCACTACAGGACTGCCGGCGGGATGATAGCCCCGCTGATTATAAGCACCCGGGGACACCGTCTTGAGGGGATCTGGCATTCAGGTTCCCCGATGAGTATGCTGATTAATTCGGTGAGAGGTGTTTATGTTCTTGCTCCCCGTGACATGACCCGTGCAGCAGGATTTTATAATTCGCTTCTTGAAGGTAACGACCCAGCTATTGTGATCGAGCCTCTTAACGGATACAGGCTCAAGGAAAAAATGCCCGATAACATCGGTGAATTCAGGCTGCAACTGGGAGTGCCTGAAATAATTACTGAGGGTACCGATCTTACTATAGTGACTTATGGATCGGTCGTAAGGATTGCAGCTGAAGCTGCAAGACAGCTTAAGGCGCATAAGATATCTGTTGAGATCATCGACGTTCAAACGCTTGTTCCGTTTGACAGGAAAAAGATGATAGTCAATTCATTGAAGAAAACCAACAGGGTCCTTTTCCTCGATGAGGATGTGCCCGGAGGAACCTCGGCTTTTATGATGCAGCAGGTGCTTGAAAAACAGGGAGGTTGGAATTATCTTGACACTCCTCCAAAAACCCTCACAGGAAAGGAACACAGGCCTGCATATACAACTGACGGAGATTATTTTTCAAAGCCAAGTGCTGAAGATATCTTCGATGTGGTCTATGCAATGGTAAAGGAGAAAGCTCAGGAAAGATATTAAATACGGGAAGTTACACTTTGAATGACTTATTACTTCTCTTTGAAAATTAAACCCCCTTTCTTATTTCCCCCAGGGGGGAAATGATATATAGGCATTTACTTCTTCTCCACAGGGGAAAGCGGGAAGAGTTTCTCCTCCGTAGCTCCAATGATCTTCAGCAGTTCATTTGCAGCCTCTTTGGGACCGGAGGTTTCGTAACCCTGTATCCCGAGCCTTGTCCGCATCTGACCAACGAAGACCCCGTTTTTGAAGAATGACTCAAAATACCTTCCTGCAATTTTCTCATGAACATCCCTGTATTCGGGCGGTCCGAAAATATTGGCGAAATAGGAGTGAACCAGTCCTGTCGAAGTCGTTGTCCCTTTGCTCATTACTGCTCCGTTCCGGAAAACGCTCAGTGCCCATTCGGGAGAACTGAACCTTTCGATTACGGGATGGTCGTTGTCAATCTCCTCATAATTGTTTGCATAAAGTATATAGTCTATCTTATAGCCTTTTGTAATTGTCTCAAATGTGGTTACAGGGAAAACTATCCTTGCATTTACCTGACTCGGATTCATAATTATCGACCTGTCAAGATGCCCGTAGGCATAACCCGGCTGAAGGTCGTCGAGCCTCAGAAATGCACCTATTTCAGTTCCGTAACCAATAGCATTCCCTATTGGATCAAGCTCGATCGACCCCATATCGTCGGCGATGATCTTTAAATCCCTTATCTGCTTTTCTGCAAGAACCCGGAATGCCTCAAGTGTCTCCGACTTACCTGCTCCTGTGTCGCCCATCATAAGTATTGTTGCCTCCTTGTCACCATGCAGAAGTATCTTTACCATTGCGCCATGAAAAGGCATGTTGCCCGCTTTCATAACAATCGAATTATGAAGCGTAAGCATCATTTTCTTAAGGTATCCGAAATAGCCGAACTCCGGCCTGTCGGGTATTGCCCCGACGAAGATTGAATTCTCTTCATCATTGTAGAAAACGGTCGGAAATGTTGAAAGATTGTCAAGGACATTGCCTGGAACACCGTAGATGAAAACACCGTCAGGCTTCTTTTCAAGGTCGGCATCTTCAGCGAGCTGGAAAAGATTGCACATCGATAATCCAAGGTCAAAAAAGTTCAGATGGAAATAAGTCATTATAATGAACTTTCCAACTTTTGCCGGATAGCAAAGCCATTCATCTGCATTGAGTTCCACAAGGTCGAGCGGATTCTGGCATATCCTTTTAAAATGACCTGTCCTCTTGTTCATCGGCTGTTGGATCACCAGCGGAGGATAGATCAGTATCTGACGTATGACAGGCACCTGATTCAGCTTCCTGTATTTTTCATCGGTCCATGATATTTCTTTGGGAAGGGAAATAACGGCCATCTCAGCCCCGGCAGGAACCTGTCTGTAAACTGTGGGATGGTTCCCGGTTATGTTTTCCTGGATATGCCGGTAGACAGTCCTGATAAGGTGCGTCAGTGACTCAATTGTTTCGTTGAATGTGCGGTATGGCCGTTTATCAAGGCGGTCACCTTCGGAATTATTGATCAGGAACCTGTCAAAATGTCGCCAGTAGTCATAAACATGTTCCACAAAATCATTAAGCAGGTGAGGATTGCTCAGGAAGATTGCAGAATCGCTGAAAATATGAGGGACCAGGCTGCCCTCATACTTAACAAGTAACGAAAGAGTTTTTACAAGATCATCCGTAGCCTTGCTGTCCGCATCTCTGTTTCCAAAAATTCCCAGCAACGGTGAATCCTTGGATCTTAAATTATTTAAACAGTGGTCGAGGACAGTTCTGAACTTTGCGCTTTCAAAAAGCTCTTCCGGAGTTTCACACATCCTCTCCCGGATATTGAGGACTGCTTTATTCCCGACAATTCGTAAAGTATTTTTCTGCATTATTTGGTTTAACTATACGGTTTAAAAATATCACATTATTTAATTGAAGTCTTTATTTTAACTTTTTTTTTCAATCTCTTTTGGCACGATTTTTATAACTGATTAAATAATTTGAGTAATTTGGTACTGTAATATTAATTACATGAAACAAGAATTAGACCTCTTTGCTATACTTCCTGAAGACAAGATCCCTGAAAAAGGCAAGATCCTGATTTCGGAACCTTTCCTCCCCGATACATTTTTCAACCGCAGCGTTGTTTATCTTACTGACCATGATTCAAAGGGATCGGTCGGTTTTATATTAAACAAAAAACTTGACATAAAGATCAGCGATGCTGTTGCGGGATTTGAAGGGTGGAATGAAAATCTGAACATGGGCGGTCCTGTAGCACCCGATACTTTGCATTATCTGCACAACCTCGGTCCCTCAGTACCGAAAAGTATCCAGGTTGAAGGTGACATTTACTGGGGCGGGGATATTGATATTATAAAAAATATGATAAAATCAGGCTCTGTTAATCCAACCCAGATTAGGTTTTTTCTTGGCTATTCGGGATGGTCAGCAGGTCAGCTTGAACGGGAGATCAAGGAAAATTCGTGGGTAATTGCAAAGGTCAGATCAGAGATTATCATGAACAGCCGTGGTATTGACAGCTGGAAGAGGCTGCTGCGGTCGTTTAAAAATAAATACAGGATGTGGGCTGATTTTCCGGAATCACCGGAGATGAATTAAATAAACCTGATCGCTTACTAGTTCCTCTACGGCTTTCCGGAAGGTTTGGGAAAAGTGTCCATGTTCCAACCCCTTAACACAATTTAATTCCGAGCGTATTTAATACGTCTTTTATTTAATTTAAATACTGCTTTTAATACTGCTTTTATTTAAAAGAAATACTGCTTTTAATACGTATTTCTTTTTTATGCTCATCTCCAAAATAAATTGATAACAGATACTATGACGAATGTTTTAATTATTAATTTATAATGAGATTCATCACTCATCCCGCCATGAGGGGACAAGATACTGTAATTCATACATTACTAGATATTTGCAGCCCTGATAAACACAAGCTCGGAAGGGGGCTTAGTATAACAGGCTTGCAATAATTGAAGAAGAGATCCCTCATTCGCCTTTTCCCTTCGCGCAATCCCGCCCTTAGGCTTATTCGGGATGACAGTTCGCCAGGAGGAGTGGGGGGAAGAAGCGGCGATTCGCACCGGGATGCCCTGCATTGAGAAAATGCTGTTTGCGAATCGCCGCTTCTTCCCAATACCATCACCATAGCGGTGTCATCCCGAATCCCGCCTAAGCGGGATGAAGGATTTGAATAAACGTAATAAGAAAGAATTGAATCAACCACCCCGGCCAGATGAATTTAGTTTCTGCCTTTGAGATGATTTCACCATCTGGCCACCCCTCCTATAAGTTAATCTTTATACACATTTATTTATTTGATGTCTGTTAGTATGCCTGGAACTCCAAAAACATGTTTAGATTTAGTCCTTAGTGCTAAAGGGAGATTATATGAGAATTCATCAGTACTTTGTATATATTTTGACCAACAGGGCCAATAAGGTTCTTTATACAGGTGTCACCAACGATCTTGAGAGACGATGCAATGAGCATAAGAGCAAGCTTATAAAAGGCTTTACTATGAGATACAATGTTAACAGACTGGTTTATTTTGAAATATTCGACCAGGTTGAATCAGCAATTGCACGAGAAAAGCAAATAAAAGGAATGCTCAGGATAAAGAAGGTAAGTCTTATCGAAGAGTTTAACAGGGAATGGGAAGATCTTTGTAGGGATGGGAAGGTGGGGTATCCTTCAATAATGAAGAAGAATTCCTGCTCGCATGAAGGGGATCCTTCGCTTCGCTACTAATGACAACATTTGTAACTCATACATTATAAACAACTTGTACATTTAGTTCTTTTGCTAGTCTGTTAAGGGATCGCTGTTTTTGTATCAGGAGTTGTTCCTCATACTTTTTAGTTCCTTCTTCTACGAAGGCCATCCCTTTTACCATTACTCTCCAGTAAAGTACTGCAAGTTTGCGAGCAATTGATTTTATCGCAACTGGTGACCCTTTTCTAACGCTGAGTCTGCGTCCAAATGCTCCAAGTGCTATACGTTTGCTTGTTAACAGACTTTGAGCTATCTGTCTGAAGATTTGGCCTGCCTTGGGGCGTCCTGATTTTCTTCTGTTTCTATTAGTTCTGCCCGAGTTATGCTGACCCGGTGCAAGACCCAACCAGCTGGTATAATGTTTTTCTGTTGGCCATCTGGATAAATCACCACCTGTTTCTGAGAGTAGTTGCATCCAGCTGTAATCTGTTATACCCGAGACTGTGGTGGCATCCCTTCCGTTAAAGATTTTCAGCATCATTGAGCCAAGATTATCAATATCAGGTTTATTATGACGTATTGGTTTTCTGCGAACATCTGTTTTTTGATCTGGTTTACCTCTACTGATCTTTTGAAGAACCTCATCGATCATCTGGTCACACTGCTCGATCTGATTCTGATAAAAGCAATATGATTCAAAGGCTTGCCTTAGTGCAAATAATCCTTGTTTTGTATACCTGCCATTTAGAGCTTTTAATACCTCATCTTTCTTGTTTTTAATAATTTTTGTGTGGCAGAGTTTTAATAGTTTTTCCTTATCTCTTTCGCCTTTCAGGATAGCTTCTATCATAGCCAGCCCACTCACTCCATGGATCTGATCCAATACTTGCGTAAGCCTGATATTCATTTCAGTGAGGGCTTTTTGCATATGGTTAATATGCATTGATGCCGACCGGATATGGTCTTCTCTCAGCCGCTGATATGACCTGAGTTCCTTTATATCGCTTTCTGCAACAAAACACCTGTTTAATAGTCCATAGCTATGTAACTGCTGTATCCATTGACAGTCTTTAACATCAGTTTTTCGGCCAGGTACTTGTTTTGTTTGACGACCATCAACAAGCCAAACGTCTATTCCGGCCTCTTCCAGCATTTCATACAAAATACCCCAATAGACTCCAGTGGCTTCCATTGCTGCAGTCTTAATATCGTTCTCAAAAAGATAATCACGTAGTTTTTCAAAGTCTTCAGTAAAGGTGTAAAAACTTTTTACCTCCTGTCCTTCGATTGCAACAAATACCTTCTTGGATCCAATGTCTATTCCAGCACAATCTTTTCTAATTTTTTCCATACTTGTAATACATTAAATTATAAAAAAGATTACACCCGGAAGGTCTTTGGAAATTGCAATGCTACTAATCGGACATTCCTTTTAGGAAGTACCATACCTGAAGACTTTATCTTCCGGAACCATACTCAGGAGCAGGCAAAATGCACTATTCAAGCGAAGGTCATGCTTGTGTAACCCGTACAAAATTAATTGATTCTGGTTGTCATAATACCGGGAGTACAAAACTTTGGATAAAAACTCAGGATGACAAGCGGAGTTGAGTCTGGTTTAGGGGGGAGAAGCAGCGAGCCGCCATCCGGCATTCTTCATAGTTTATTGATTAGCTAAATGGCGGCTCGCTGCTTCTCCCCCCTCTTCCAATATATTCGCTAATGACCTGTCATCCTGAGCGAAGCGAAGGATCCCTTTATCAATTAAACAAGATGTGATGAAAGATTAGCTTCAAAAGGGGACCGAGCGTAAAAAATTGCCCGGTGGGCAATTTTAGCGAAGGGGCCAGCCTGCAGGGGAGGCATGTGGTGGAGGGGAAACTTATATGATTGTATATATGCTAATTACATAGACCTCAGTCTAAAACTGATTCTTAAGTTGACGGCTATGGCCTGCAGGGGAGGCATGTGGTGGAGGGGAAAGTTATTTAATTGTATTTCTGCTAATTAGATAATTCTCAGTTTAAACCTGATTCTTAAGTTGACGGCTATGCCCTTTGGGAGATTGGGGGAGAAAAAATGGGGTGGCTAAATGATTTCTAAAGGTGCAGGATCTTATAAACCAGCTCTTTCAGCAGATCCCCTGGTTCTGTGCTTACATCTCCGAAACCTTTTGATTTCATATCATATGTCCGCAACAGGCTTATGACCTGCACCGTTTTTGATACATTGTACTTTGCAGCAGCTGTTTCATAATCCCTTACAAAAAACGGATTAACCTTAAGTACAGCTGCAACATTGTTTTTGGATTTATCTGTAATATAATGATATGTCAGCAGTCTTGTAAATAAACTGAAAATTGATGCTATTGTCAGGGTTATGGGGTTGTCTTTGGGATTGTGAGCAAAATATTGAATTATCATATTGGCTTTCAGTATATTCCTTTCTCCAATTGCTTTCTGAAGCTCGAAGTTGTTATAGTCTTTGCTTATTCCGATATTCTGTTCAACAAGAGCTGATGTTATGACCGGTTTCCCTGCCGGCAGGGTGATAAGAAGCTTATCGAGTTCGTTCACGATCTTATGTAGGTCAGTACCAAGGAATTCAGTCAGCATAGCGGATGCATCCGGATTGATCCTGATGCCTTTTGTCATAAGATATCTTTCGATCCATGGCGGAACCTGATAATCACGAAGCCTCATCGACTCAAAATAAACACCATGTGAATCGAGCAGCTTATGAAGCCTTGTGCGTTTATCAAGTGTCTTGTACTTATAGTTAAAGACAAGTATTGTTGAGGAGAGTGGTTTCTCGACATAAAAAAGAAGGTCCTCTATTTTCTTTAACGATTGTGCTTCCCTGATAATAACCACCTGGTGACTTGCCATCATTGGGAACCGCCGTGCGGTGTCGATGATGGCATGTACTGTTGTATCTTCCCCATATATAATAAGCTGATTGAAAGCTTTTTCTGATTCGCTCAGCACTTTTGACTCAATATAGCCGGTTATAAGGTCAATGTAATAAGATTCGTCGCCGGCCAGAAAATATACAGGTTTAAAGATGCGTTTCCTCAGATCCGACATTATTTCTTCGTAGGTAACCGGCATTGTCAGAATCTTAGATGTTTAACAGATATCCCGTTATCCTTTATTTCCTTTAATGCTTCAATGCCGATCCTGAGATGCAGTTCAACAAATTTATTTGTAACCAGTTTGTCGCTCTCCTCAGTTTTAATCCCGGTCGAGATCATCGGCTGATCGGAAACCAGCAGAAGGGCGCCGGTTGGAATTTCGTTAGCGAACCCGACAGTGAAAATAGTAGCCGTCTCCATATCGATTGCCATAGCCCTGGTCTTTACAAGGTATTTTTTAAACCTGTCGTCATACTCCCAGACTCGTCTGTTTGTAGTATACACAGTCCCGGTCCAGTATTCCTTCTTATGTCTGGTGATTGAGGCAGAAATTGCACTCTGAAGCTTAAATGCAGGCAGGGCCGGCACCTCCTGAGGCAGATAGTCATTTGAAGTTCCGTCGCTTCTGATTGCTGCTATTGGAAGTATCAGGTCGCCCAGCTTATTTTTCTTTTTGAGGCCGCCACATTTCCCAAGGAACAGTACTGCGTGAGGACTTACCGAACTCAACAGATCCATGACGGTTGCGGCATTTGGACTCCCCATGCCAAAGCTGATTATGGTTATTCCGTCACTTGTAGCGCTGGGCATGTTTTTGTCTTTGCCTTCAATTTCAACATTGTGCCATTTTGCAAAAAGCTCAACATAATAAAGGTAATTTGTAAGAAGAAAGTACTTGCCAAAGGTTTCAAGCGATTTACCTGTATATCTCGGGAGCCAGTTATTAACAATTTCTTCCTTGGTTTTCATATTTATAAGACTGAAATAATTATCTCAATATATTTGCATAGGTGAATCTCTTCAGGTTAGAAGCACTGTGATATTTTGTCAAAAATACAAAACAAACTTGAAACAACTAAACTTGCCTCCATATTCATTCAGGATCGCCGGGAAAGAGGGCTCCGAAGTGATCTTTGATCCCCAGAGGAGGAAATGGGTGAAACTCACACCTGAAGAATGGGTAAGACAAAATTTTGTTCAATATCTGATCCGTGAGGGAGACTATCCTGCCGGACTTATTGGCATCGAGATTACATTGAAATACAATAAACTGAAATGGAGGGCTGACATTCTTGTTCACGACAGATCAGGGAAACCTGTGATGATCGTGGAATGTAAATCTCATGAAATTGAGATAGTCGATAATGTCGTTTTTGACCAGGTCAATAATTACAACAGGGAATTTGACGTGCCATATATTATAGTAACCAATGGAATTGTCCACCTTGCCTTTAAAATAAATCCTGAAAATAAAAGGCCTGAATTTTTAAATGTAATCCCACTTTATGAGGATCTTTTAACTCGTCGGCTATGATCAGAGTTACTTGCGCCATAATAAGGAACGAGGAGAATGAGGTCCTCGTTGTCCAGAGGGGAGAGAACAGCGATCACCCGTATAAGTGGGAATTTCCCGGGGGTAAGTTACAGGCAGGGGAGACGGAAGAGGAGTGCGTCATCAGGGAAATAAGAGAGGAACTCTCAATGGGAATCGTCATTTGCAGCCGTTTGAAAGAGGTCGAATATGACTATGGTATTAAACAGATCCGGCTTATCCCGTTTGTATGTGACACCCTTGAGGAACTGCCATTACTTTCCGAACATATTGCTTTTAAATGGCTCTCACAAGCCGATCTTTTAAAAGTTGATTATTCTGAGGCAGATGTTATCATAGCCAGGCAGTATCTGGGTAATGTTAAAGGATTAAAACCGGAAAGTACTGTTAATAATGTCGATCAATCAATCGCCGACGACAGGGAGCTTCAAAGGATGGTCAACCAGATGATGAGTATGAAGGAAGCAGAATGGGTTGCATTATCGGCAATAGAAAATCCGGCAATTTTCAGGAAGCTTATTGATTATTCATTTTTACCCGACCGGAAACTGTCATTCCGGGCCTCCTGGACTCTTTCAAAAGTGTGTGATAAATTTCCTGAAATGCTCAGACCATATGTGTCTGAAATTATTGAAGGACTGGATGGTATCGATAATGAGAGTACTCAGAGATCATTACTCAGAATCATTTCATTAAGCGACTTTGAACATGTTTCTGCCAGGGATCATGGTATTCTGACAGACCATTGCTTTAAAGCGCTTAATTCCGGAATATCGGCTATCGCAATTAAAGCCTATTCAATGGAGATCCTTTACAAACTTGCCCTCATCTATCCCGAACTCAGGTTTGAACTGGCGGCAACAGTCAGCATGCTTCAGGGAGAAGGCTCAGCCGGCATTATAGCAAGAGGAAGGATTATACTTAAAAAGCTTGACTCTGTCTCGGGAGGCCGAGGATCCAATCGGACATGATCTTCAGAACTTCAGGTGAGACCGTCTCTTCAATTTCCCCGTATTCAGCAATAAGTCCTGTCCTGCAGTGCTGAAAAAGATGATTTAATCCCGGTAGTTTAATGATCCTTACTGAATTGTTACCTCCTGATTTAACTGCCTTTTCAATCGCATTAAGGTTATCATCGGCAGCCACCTGAAGGTCTTTTTCCCCGTTCAGTGCAAGCACCGGACATCTGACCTTCTTCCAGAAAATAGCAGGGTCGGTCTTAATAAAGTACCTGAACCAGTCGTATGTTGCCGGATTAAGACTTGTGTTAAGCTGCATTAATGCCTTATCAATCTCCTCCTGGCTCATCTTTTTCTTTATCAGGATTTTCTTATAAGCTTCCGTCAGTTGTTTTGAGGCTTTCTTATTATCCGGTTCCTTTTTCAGGATCGCAAAAAGCTTCTTATTGATGGAGATGCCTTTTTTTACTTCTTCCATATTTGCACCTGAAGCACGACTGATATCCATATTCTGCCTGTGGAGGATCTTCTCCCCCTGCACACCTGGGCCGGCGAGCGACACTATAAACGCTATATCCGCATTAGTTGAAGCAATAATGGGTGCAATCAGTCCGCCTTCACTATGGCCTGCAAGCCCGATTGAGGCGGGATTTATTCCTTGCCTGCTTTTAAGAAAACTGAAAGCAGCTTCTGCATCGGTTGCAAGGTCAGCTGAAGTCGCATTAATGTAATTACCCTGCGATTGTCCCACACCACGGTCGTCATACCTGAGAACCGCAATGCCATTTCGTGTGAGATAATCGGCTATTACAAGGAACGGCTTGTGTCCGAGCAATTCCTCATTCCGGTTCTGAGCCCCTGAACCTGTTATAAGAATTACAGACGGGAAAGGACCTTCACCTTCCGGAATTGTCAATGTACCGGCAAGCTTAATGTTGAATTTTTCATTTGTAAAAGTCACATCTTCCGACCTGTAGGGATATGGAGGTCCAGGCTCCTGTGGCCTGTTTAGCGTGAAGGCAGATTTTAGCTTATTAATATTAAGCGGCACCGAATTGGTACCCTGCTTCCATGTTCCTTCAATCAGGGTATCGTTCCTGACCAAACCGTTATATTCTGCAAGAAGGGCGCCTGCTGATATCTTCAACGATTTCCCGTCAAATGTAACCGGTCCCAGCCTGATATTTTTTGCGCCCTGGTCAGGACTGTCGAGAGTTGCTATAAGAGAGTCCCTTCCTATAATTGAAAGATTGAACACCACCCTGAGAGGAACTGCCCCGGCAGAAATTTTGCCCATCCAGGAACCTGTAACGGATTGTTTTTCAGTAAGAATCTGGGAGGTTACAGAAGTATAACCTGATAAAAATATAGCGATAAGAAATAGAACTGATTTTTTCATGATTTTTATTTGAGGATCAAAAATACAGATTTAAAAGTTATTCATTCAGTTGTAATTCAATTAATATTTTAAGACGAAATCTTTGCCTGGTTACGGCAAAAGGGACTTTTTTGAAAGGCTCCTGTTATTGCTTTTCTTTTGTACTTTTGGGGTTCAATTATTTATACAGAATGAAAATTGTTGATACGAGAGGTCAATCCTGTCCCGCCCCTCTTATTGCTACAAAGCGGGCATTAAAGGGAGCGGTAAATGGAGAATCATTCGGATTGCTTACCGACAGCCAGACATCATTAAGCAATATTTCAAGGTTTTTAAAAGACAACAATGCCGGATTTACGGTCGAAGAGTCCGACGGATTCTGGACAATTACAGTCTCCGGGATGACCTCTCCTCTGACTCATCCGGAGGCAGAAGAGTATTGTCCAACGGCAATTCCCCACTTTGCAAGAGGGAACTTTGTTATCGCGTTTTCTTCAGATTCCATGGGGGACGGGGATAAGGAGATAGGTCAACTGCTTATGGCCAATTTTCTGAAAGCAATAAAAGATCTTGACGTACTGCCTGATAAGATGCTCTTTTACAACAAAGGTGTTACCCTTGGCTCAAACGACTCTCCGGTTGTCGGAGAAATCAGGGAGATAGAGAAGATGGGAGTAGGGGTATTTTTCTGCTCCACCTGTGTCAGGTACTATGCTCTTGAGGAGAAGGTGAAAGTGGGCTCTTTAAGCAATATGTTTGAAATTTTACAGATCATGGCCTCAGCTGGTAATGTAATTAAGCCTTGATAATAAATATACTATTCTTATGAAAGTCGATCTTCTCCGAATGGTGGAATCGGGAGGGTGTTCTGCAAAGATCCCTCCGAAGCAGCTTGAGGAGATCCTTAAATATCTTCCACTCTCTCAGAATCCCAATATACTGGTTGATATTGACACTCACGATGATGCAGGGGTCTACAGGGTGAATGATGATCTTGCCCTGGTTTTTACTACCGACTTCTTCCCGCCGGTATGCAGCGATCCGTATGAATTCGGGCAGATTGCTGCAGCAAATTCAATCAGTGATGTCTACGCAATGGGCGGCACACCGGTTATAGCATTGAACATAATGATGTTCCCTTCCGCAAAATTACCACCGGAGGCATTTGCTTCAATCCTTAAAGGCGGGTCGGAAATGGCATCACAGGCAGGTGTAAGCATAATAGGAGGCCACACCATTGACGATTTCCCTCCAAAATACGGACTGGCAGTCGTCGGTTATGTACATCCTGAAAAGATCATTACAAATGCAGGCGCCAGGCCAGGTGATCTACTAATTCTTACAAAACCGGTTGGCGTTGGAATAATTCTTGCCGGTCAGCGGATGGGGATTTCTTCTGCAGAAGATATTGAGAATGCCAAAAACCTGATGAAAACACTAAATAAATCGGGTGCTGAGGTAATGAAGCGATATAATGTTAAAGGTGCAACCGACATTACCGGTTTTGGGCTTGCGGGTCATGCCCTTAAGATGGCAAGGGCAGGCAACGTTTCAATAGCTGTTGATATGAGAAGTGTGCCCCTTATCGGAGATGCTTACGGTCTGGTTGATGAAGGTTGCATACCCGGGGCTGCTTTCAGGAACCTTGATTTTATTGAGAGTGATTGTGATTTCGCGGGAAACCTCGATTACAACCTGAAAATGATTGCAATGGATGCCCAGACTTCAGGTGGATTACTTATGTGCGTGAATCCGGGAATTGCGGATGAGGTTCTGGCTGAACTTCATAAAGCGGGGCTTTTTCAATCCGCAGTAATTGGTCATGTCGTTGAAAAACAGGAAAAATTACTTTATCTCAGTAATGATATTGGGGCTGTTTAAAAAGTCTAAATCCATTAACCGCAAAGTTCGCGAAGGATTTAGGCAAAGATCGCAAAGAGCTAATTATTAACGTTTTAGCTTTGCGTGCTATAACTAATTTAAAAAATTACACAGAGGTTCACTGAGTCCCGCACAGAGGTCCACAGAGAACTTAATTCTTATAACTCTGTGGCCCTCTGTGACTTCCCTGCCTGCCGGCAGGCAGGTCTGTGTAACTCTGTGTAACTAAAAGTTATACTCTAATCAAAAACAGTTTCGAAAACTTCATGACTTTTAGCCTCGAAACACATTTCTATCTGCTTCCTGGTATTTCTCTCAGTAGAAAGCTGCGGCAATGATTCAAGTCCAAAAAAAACAGCCTCAAGAGTTTCTGTATTTTCAGCGAAACTTTTCTCAACAAAACTGCACTCCATGAACACCTTATAAATTGTATGTGGATACAAAATGTTTGTGTGTCTGTTTGCAAGCTGAACAGCAATTATCCTTTTCGGTATTACAAGAGCGCCAGCTTCCTCACGGCACTCCCTGATCGCTGATTCACTTACCGAAGTATTGACATCAGCCCAGCCACCCGGCAGCGACCATGCGCCGTCAATCTTCTCTTTTACCATCAATATTTTATCATCGTTAAAAACAGCCGCCCTGATGTCCACCTTGGGCGTCTGGTATCCGGTTTCGGAAGCAAAAAGGTCCCTTATCTTTTCATTACTCACACCCGTGTATTCATGCAGGATCTCAACCGATAAGTTCCTTATCTGCTGATATCTGTCGAGGTCGTACTGATTTTCACCGAACGTCAGACCCGCCTGCGCTATCGATTGAAGCCTCGAAGCCCATTCAAGCCACTTTTCTTTCATATTGGCATATTTTTTAAAAAATAAATATAGCTAATAAACCCGTATTTTTAATTTATCAGAGAACCGGGTAGTTTTTATAACTTGCGTTTTAAATCAGAGTCATGAAGAAGAGAATATATGCCATTGTAATCCTGTTGTTTTCAATTACAGGATTTATTAATTCACAGACATTCTTAAATCCCAATTTTGCCCTGAAGAGTCACGAAACCCTTGAAATTAAGAAGATTGAATCGGATGCGACGTCAACGGTCTTTTATATGAGCATTGAGAACCGGCGTGAGGGAGGAACTTTCTGTGCCGATAAGAATATTTATGTCGTATATCCCGACGGTAACAGGAGTAAAATGAGCTCCTCGAAAGGAATTCCCAAATGTCCGGCAACATATAAATTTAAAACTATTGGTGAGAAGCTCGAATTTACCCTTACATTCCCCCGGATAAAACAGGAAATCGGGTGGGTTGACCTGATCGAGGATTGTTCGGATAATTGCTTCTCATTTTATGGGGTGACTCTTGACAGCACACTTAATAAAAGAATTGATTATGCATTTTCACTTGCTGAAAACAAAGAACCTGCAAAAGCTCTTGTAAGCTTTATGAATATTGCAGGCGAAATAGATAAAAGAAATATTGGTATCGAAGGAATGGTCTACATTAATATCATAAAGCTTGCAAGTGAAACCGGCGATTATGCAAAAGCTGAGTTGTGGTATAAGAAATTCAGATTATCCGGAGCTCCGAGGCTTTCCCAGTACATAAAATATTTAAATGATCAGGGAATTAAGTACTAGAATGTCAGCAGGAATTAAAAAAAAGCATACACGAATCATGCCGGATTTCGGGAATAGTTTTTAAAAAAAAAGGAGGCTGGGTAATTTCCAGCCTCCTTTTGGTTCTATGTTATCCTGTCTAGAAACTAAAATCGATCCCTGCGGCAATTATCATAGCATCTTTAGAATAGGTTTCCTTTGCAGGAATGTTGGTTAAGGTTGGTGTAAACACATGGTTGACTGTCTTTTCACCGTTCAGGTATGTTGTATAAGCAAAACCAAGATTAATCTGCAGATTTTCCATCACATTGATTGCTCCGCCAATGCCGCCGGTATGCGATGTAAGGCTGTAGGTGAGATCACTCTGGTAATCCTGATTGATACCTGTGTGTGCATAAAGATATCCGCCGCTTACAAGAATCATATCATTCAGCTTATACTGTAAACCGCCGGCCAGTTCATAAGAGTTTTTGTCGATAATCTGATCATTGGCTACATACACTCCATTAAGTTTATGGCCGTAATTCGCCGTCTTATCGAAATAATAATGAACGCCTGCTGAAATATTGAGTTTATCTGTTACTCCGTAATCTACTCCCAGAGCCATCATTGCAGGCATATCATTCCGCACCTTTTCACCGTTGGGGAACATTGTAACCGGTTGCCCTTCTGCAGTATAACCTGTTTTAAAATCTAATGTGGTTTTATTCTCCAGCTCAAGTTTTGTAGCCATTTCGTATTTAATGCCAATATTCAGGTTTTCAAGAGGCGAGATATTTACGCTGATGAATGGGGTATAACCCGATCCTGTCTGCTCAACATCTGCTTCCTGGTCGCCAAGGAGAGATGCAGTTGCCGTATATTTGGCAGCAGCTCCTTTAAAAACTGCATCCGCTTGTGTAATGGTTACTGTTGCAGGGGAGCCAAATGCTGCAAGAGCTCCTTCAAGCTGCAGTCTCTGGGGATGGGTAATTGCTGTGGCAGCTTCGGCCTGAGCCAAGGTCATCCCACCTAAAGCCGGATTGAAGGCGATTAGTGCTGATGTGCTAGTGGCTGCTGTCGTGGCGCTTCCGGCAATACCGGTCATAATTGCATCTGCCCTGGTCCAGTTGCCACCCATATTTATCTCTATGCCCCTCAGGTAACCATTATAGGTATTCCTGGCCATAACATACCTTACACCTGCCGCCACTGAAATAAAGTCGTTGATTTTATAGGATACTCCGCCCTGGAATCCAAAATAAATTGAGGTCCCTTCAAAATAAGTATCCAGCCTGTAGGCGCTTGCTCCCTGAGAAGCCAGTGCAGGAACGAGATCCGATGCAGCCATTTCAAAGGAAGGAAGGCCTTTACTGAACTTTGCACTTCCGCCACCTCCGATGGGGTTGAATCCGAAGGAGAATGCCAGCTTGTCCATTTTATAAGCTGCATAAACACTTGGAAAAAGAGGTGCAGAAACTTTTCCTTTAAAAAGACTCTGATTAAGGCCATAACCTTCACCGGGCCCGGTATAAAAATTCTCTACCCCTTTATTCTGAGAGATAGTCTGGTTTGAAATTGAAAAATGGAATCCGTTTTCGAGTCTCATTAATCCTGCAGGGTTATAATAGACTGCATCAATACTTGTCGATGCATCCCTCGCCGGAAGGCGAACCCACGAAGCACTCTGGTTTGTATTCGTCACAAGTCCGCCGGCAAATAAACTGCCTGCAATCAGGGTTGCTGAAAGAATTGTCAAAAGTCGTCTCATTAGGATAGATTTTAAGGTTAAAAAAACGGAACAACAGGCATCTTTTAATAAAAAATGATTGCGATATTATTAGTTTTCAGGTTAATTAGCTGCGATCAGTTAAAGAACAAAAGAAGGGCAAATGTAGAAAAATATTTTATTTATGCAATAGGTCTAAAATAGTATATTGATATTTAGTTGGTTGTAGGGAGCTAACGAGATGGTTCGAAAATGCTGATCAGATGGCATTAATGAGAGTAAAGTCATTAAACAGGCCGTAATCCAGCATCTGATACTCATTCCCGGGGGGATAGGATTTGACATTGCGCCATAACCACGGTGAAACTAATCCGGGGGCAGGATTATTAAAATGGGGTCCCAGAAGATTCTTCAGACTACCTATTACTTTAACTTCAATCTTATTGTTACCTGACTTGAGAAAATCAGTGACATCCGACTGATATGGGGGGAATGCAATCACAGTTGCCTTTTGTCCGTTTACATACACCTCCGCAATTGTACCCTTCCAGTCATTCAGACTGATCTGGTATCTGCCTTCAGGTTTTTCAACCTGGTATTCCTTGCTGTAAGTTACTTCCCATGAATAAAATGGCATCCCCTGGTTTTTCCAGCTGCCGGTCGTTAATGTCTTGACAGGAGGTTCAATAGTCCAGCCCTTCGCGGCTGAAATAACCGAAAAATCCCCGGTGATATAAACCGGTTCAATTTCAGCATTCACCTTCATGGGAGATGCTTTCAATGAGATTGAATTTTCTCCATTCTTAACATACGATCCGATATTGAAAATGCCAAAAGCCCTGTCGAGCCACCATTTTCCTTCCTCGTGTCTGATTTCTGTTCCGTTCACTGAAACACTCCATAACTCAGGTCTTTCAACTACCGCCCTGAAGGAGGAATAATCAAAGTCACCTTTAACGTTAAAATGGTAAATGGCTGTAAAACCCGAATTAATTCCGAATGTGTCACGGTCAACTGTACGGGTCCTGAATTGAACTGACGTATTCCAGGGATTCCCGTTTTTAAACCCATGATATTTGAATGCCTTGTCGGCTGCGTTATAGGTATTCAGGTCCGAAAATTGCTCGTTACCGGTAATCAGGTCGCAGAATTCAATTGAAGCCACATTTTCCCTGTCTCTGATTATATTTAAAGGAGAAGCGGATTTTACTGCTTCATACGATTTTGGTTTGACAGGTATTGAATAATTCCCAAGTTTTGTGTCGGGAATGAATAAAAGCAGGCTTCCTGCAGGTGGCAGGTCGTAAGAGAAATTAACATATTCCCCGTCCTGCACAACGGGATAGCCGTTTATGCCACCGGTAAGGGTGTTCATTTCAATAGCATCGCCGCCTTTCACCTTTACAAGTCCTTTCAGAGGTTTTACCAGACTGGAGTTTACAAGGAAAAGAACCTGTCCGTCGGCCAGCTTTCTGTGGTGGTGATACAGGTCACCGCCTGTAACATCGGTAAAGCTCAGGTCGGGGTTTGACAGAAACTCACCAATGATAGCTGAAGTCAGATTCTGCTTCGAAATGATCTTATCAGATTTGTACGAAAGGAATTCCTTTAATCCCTCACCTGGAGAACCATCCACTAATGAAGGAAGCGAAAAAGCCACAATTTTGCCTCCATTGGTCACAAACTGCTCGAGAAGCTTATAAGTCGACTGATCAAGGTTTTCCATCATTGGTGGTATAACTACTACGGAATAGCTGCATTCCCCGACTACAAATTTTCCATCTTTAACTGATCCAAGGTCTTTGATAATATTTTCAGATCCCAGGTCATATTCTACCTGTTGTTTCTCAAGTCTGGTAATGAAAGTCTGGAAAGCCTGACCAATTTCAGCGACTTTCGGATCTCTTTTAACATAAGAATCATACAGCCATGCTGATGTTGTCGGTTCAAGAACCAATATATCATTGATTTGCCTGCCGGCTGACAATGCCAGGGAAAGACGTGCGTAATGGTCATTCAGGTATTTATAGTCGTTCCACCATGGTTCATGATAGGTAAAGGTAAGAGGGTAGTCATATTTTCTTGCTCCGGCCAGTGTTATATGGGCAAGATGCTGATTCATCAGGTTTACTCCAAGAGCATATTCCCAGTCGCCGAGTCGCTTCATATCGGTGAAAGTCAGTTCCCAACCCGCACCTCCGTATGTTTCGCTGAGCTTTCTCTGCCTTCCCGTCTGGTTTGCGGCGCTGGCGAGTTCCTTAACCGCCCGGACATTTCCAAACTGTGCATTTGCAGTTGAATCATTCCACTGGTTGAAAAGCATGTCAATTGCAGGCAGCTGATGCCATGCATACATTGCCATATTATCGCCTCCGGGACGCATATTCGGCCATTCGTGCTCCCAGTAATGACCGGTAAACTTCAACCCTCTCGATTTGCAATATTCATGATAAGGTTTTGCCCATCTGTCGACAAAAAGCTGGAGGAGGGTCTGTGTGTAGTTATGCCTTACCTTCATCCAGTCACCGACCTTATCATAAAGTGAAGGAAGCTGGGTTTTCAGGTCATAATGCCAGGTGTTTTCAAATACTTCAAAAAGATCGGGCGTCCAGCGGATGCCGCCTGAAGAGTTAATCTGAGGTTCATCGGTGAAGATCCCGGGAACTGTTCTTCCGAACTCATTCGTGGCGTACTTTTCGTATCCCTTCATCGTCACGTCAATAAACTTTTCGGTCACTCCCTTATATAGAAGATCGACGTATGAAAATCCTCCGTACCAGTCGCTTTTTTCATTATATGTTTTGGAGAATAGAAAGTATTTACCCGTTTTCCCTTTTTCAGTACTTAACGATGATGTAATATCTGAGTATACTCCGTTTTCATCTTTCAGACAGATAAAAAACTTGTCAGCTGTGTCTGGAAGTGTTTCAGCTTTAACCAATTTTAATCCCTGACCCTGATTGTACGATTCAGGCATCTGGTCGGGAACATGGCCGCCTGCAAATCCGCTGGGGTATGAATTCTCATCATAGATCCAGACATTCATGCCAAGCTCCTTTCCTTTGTCGACAGTGTACTTAAACAGCTCAAACCATTCACCGGATAAATACTCAGTGACGAGGCCCGGTCGCGGATGGATGAAAACCTGGCTGCTGCCTGCCTTTTTAAAATCGTTCATGTAATTGTCGATTTCACTCTTCGTGATCTTATAGTTCCATACGAAGAAAGGGGCAGTTGTGTATTCTTTGGATGGCTGCCGGAATCCGGATGAAAGCGATTCAAAATCGTTATTTTTCAGGTCGCCCACCCTGCTTTCCTTACATGAAAAAAGCGTTAATGCCAGCATTGTGAAAACTATAAACAAGTCCCTGGATTTAAAAATAAATGGTTTCATTCTGTCAGGTTTGAGTTAGGTTTTGGCAATCAAATATAATGATTAAAGAAATCCCACGTGAAAGGAAAAATTACTTTTCAGCAGACTTTAACCACCTCCATATTGAGAAGTTCACCCAGTTTGCTGACCCGGGCCATCGTGACCTGCCCTCCGAAGCATGCGAGTTGGCTCTGAAAGAGCCAAATATGAATAACCCCTGGCGCAGCCAGGGGTGGATGACCACCAAACACTTCCCAGCTCTGAAGGAGCTGAATATTAAGCCCTTTCAGGGCTTGAGATCAGAGGGTTAGCCGTACCCCTTGTCAGAATTTCCCCGACAACCTGAGGCTGTAATTCCTCTGCGGTTGGATGTCTCCGGGCCTTGCCATATATTCGGTATTTGTCAGATTCTTAACAGCAAGCGAAAGTGTCAGCTTATTATTGAGCTTGTATCCGAGTGACGCGTCAAGCAGAAGGTAACCGGTGTTATGCGTTTTCCAGTATTCGGGAAACCCCGGAAGGATGACTTCCCCGGTCTCCTGATTCAGGAAGAAACTGTCGATCCGCAGGATTTTTGATCTTGTATAAAGATTCAATTCAGCCTGCAGTTTTTTCCAGGATGCATTCAAAGATACTTTACCCGAATGTTTTCTCCGGTATTTCAGATAAGTGGATGTATTTGAATGCGTTGACGTGTTATACTCCACCGGGTAAATGAAGGTATATCCACCACTTAATGTGGTATTTAAATTCCCGATCGCACGATTCAGCATAAACTCAAATTCTCCTCCATAAACTCTTGATTGTTCAATATTTGTAGCTTTAAAACCTGTTGTCGGAATACCGGTGTCAGGATCAGTATAAATAGAGAGATAATATTCAATCATATTTGTATTACCCGACATAAAAAGAGAAAAATCTGCCTGCCCGTTTATATTTCCGAGTTGTATGCCCTGTTTAAAACCTGCCTCGGTGCTCCAGCCCGATTCGGGAAGTATGTCGGGATTGGGGAATATCCTGACAGAGCTTAGGGTTGTTGAAGCGTATTTTTCTGCTATTGAGGGATACCGGTACCCCTGTCCGAACGATAGCCGGACGAAGCTGAAATCAGCGGCCTGCCAGTTGAGGCCTGCCCTGAAGACAGGTGTGATTTTGTCGTTAATTCCATCGAGCGAATTTTGTTCCACTCTTATTCCGGCCACAGCTTTCATCCTGTAAAACGGACGGATTTCGAACTGGGCAAATCCTGCCAGATTGAATCCGTTATGGTCCTCATACAGATTGGACCTGATAAAGCTGTAATTCTCCGAAAGGCCTGCAGTGAGATCGAGGAAGCCTGTAAGCTTTTGCCATAGCTGATATTCGGCAAAGGCAGAATATGCATCGCTGTTGGTTTGTTCACTTTCGGGAAAACGGTTAAGTGTTGTCTGGATCCGCATCCGGAGATCATGCTGGTAATGTTCACTTTTCTTAAGCGTTATAAAGGGATCGATGGCAAGGAAGGTTCCATGCAACACAATGGTTGCCGACTCCTGTTGTTTCAATGCTCCGGCACCTGCATTTTGCCAGAGGACAAAATCCCTTTTTTCTGTATATCCCGAGCTAAAGTTAAGGCCATAGTTTAAACCTGCGATCTTTTGGCTGAAATGTTTTAGTTTTAGACTCAGCCGGCCAAGTTTTTCCCCGTTAAGCCACCTGTAACCCTCATCGGTGAGCAGATTTGCGCTCAAACCGATATCTGTTTTCCCAAACTTCTGCACGTGTGAGAATGAAGCACTGGAGAAGATCCTGGGGGTATTCCACCATATCCGTTCCCGGTTCCCCGGTCTGCCGAAAATACCGGTTTCAAGAAAGAAATTAGTCGAAGGGATATTGCTTGCATCGGCTGTACGAAAATTGATAACTCCATTAAGTGCCGACGAACCATAAAGCACAGATGAAGCCCCTTTTATTATCTCTATCTGGGAGAGGTTTTCCAAAGGCAGGAATTGCCATTTTATATTGCCGGCATCTGCCGAAACCATGGGCAACCCATCAACAAGTGCCATGACCCTGCTGCCTGCACCATAGCTGAAACCGCTTCCGCCACGGACCGACGCCTGGCCGTCGATGACTTCAATTCCGGGAGTTTTATTTATCAACTCCTGAGGATCCGTGATATGATTATCCGAGATGAAGGCACCTTTTATAACATCCATTGAAACAGTCAGCTCGGCAACCTTTTGCTGGGTTTTATTTGCACTTATCACGATCTGATTGATCTGGCTGACTTTCATCTCGAGTTCTGCAATTACCCTTGATGTTTCACCTTCTTTAACGTTGACTTCCTTTGTAATAGATTCGTATCCAACAAATTGAAAGGTAATTGTTATCCTGCCGGAAATGTTTTTGATTGTGAATGAACCGTCCTCGCCGGAAGTTGTGCCGAGATTTTTGCCATAAATCACATAAACACCGGGCAGAGGATTACCGGTATTTTTATCAACAACTTTTCCCACAATAGTGCCGGGAACTTCAGCACCAATTAAAACACCAGAAGCAAAAAAGAGTATGGCTATAAAGAACGACCCCATTATTTTGCCTTAAAAGTCATCCGTATATTGTACGGAGGTCCCAATGGAATAATAGGATTTGGGAGAAGACTGGTAAGCTTCAGAGATGTAGTCGTAAGTTCCTTAATATCTGCAGTGATCGGTATTGGCAGCGAATCTGATATAATGGTTAGTTGTGTTTCGTTAATGTTGAATCTCCACGTACCGGTATATTTACCAAAATAGCCGGTTTTGTCAGTTTTGAATTTTGCATCACCAAGGAATCCGCTTAGAATTCCCCCGGGACCTGTGGCACTGACTCCATTTGCCAGAAGGCTGTCAGGAGCCCAGATGGGACCAGTCAGCAGTTTGAAGCGTTCGGATTCTGATTTATTGCAGGAAGCCAGAAAGATTGAGACCGGGAGTATTACAAGAAGGAGTAGATTTTTCATAATATTAAGTTTTTGATTAACAATAAGTTTCAACAGAACCCTGGATCAATTAATTTGCATCAGTATAAATTTAAACAACCAAGGTAGTAAAAATGTTTGAATCCACCTCATCTCCAACCTTTTCTCAGAACTCCCTGATCTTTATATTCCTGAACGATACAACGCTTCCGTGATCCTGAAGAAGAATCCTTCCTTCAGCGCCTTCTCCAAAGCCCTTGAAATCCTTAAACTTACTTGTTGCAACAAGTTCCCTCCATTGTGGTGTGCCTCTTTCATATCCGACAGTCATTTGCCCGTTGAGCCATTGCTGCACCTTCTTCCCTTTTACAATTATGACTGCTGTATTCCACTTTTCAGCACCGTTGTCCTTCACATTTTTGGGTGAAATAAGATCGTATAGGCTGGCAAGCTTATGGTTGCCTGAGATTCCTGCTTTCGCATCCGGATTTGACAGGTCATCGAGGATCTGATATTCGCAGCCGATAGACGCCAATGCCCCATTTTCTGCCTCAGTATCAACAAAATACTTTATTCCGCTGTTTGCACCGGTTTCATATTTAAAATCAACTTTAAGTTCAAAATTCTTATACTTGCCTGTGGTAACTATGTCTCCTCCGCCATTGGGACCTTTTGCTGCAGGATTTGATGTAAGCATTCCGTCTTTTATCTCCCATCCTGTTGCAGGAAATGTCCTGGTTTTTGCATTCATCCAGTTAGCGGAGGTTTTGCCGTCGAATAACAGTTTCCAGCCTTCTTTTACTTCCTTGTCGGTCAATACATTATCAGGAATATTTTGCTGCACGGCAACATCCTTGCTTACCGGCTTTCTCATTTGTCCTGAAGAAGGATTCACGATTGAAGTAAATAGGATAGATCCTAAGATTACATAAATGAATTTTTTCATGATTATTTAATAGTTAGTAAATTATATGTTAACATTTCTTTTATTTCAGTTTATTCAGGTCCCATGAAGAGTACCACTTTATGACGGGTTTCTTATTTTCCCACTCAATTGGAAGCCATATATGCCGGCTGTCGGCAAGATTTCCGGGAGTCCATCTGTCGCCCATATAAATAAATTTGTTCTTCAAATCCTGAACCTGGAGGATATAAGTACTTTGGGAATTGAAGGTAACCTTGTTTTCTTCTGCAGTACCCCTGCAGGGATTGCCAGCCGGAATCCATTCCCCCGTTAGCTTTTTTGCTTCAGCAAGACGTCCCGGATTTGGTTTCCATCCTGTAGTACCGGAGGTGAACATAAAATATATGCCATTTGCATAAAACAATGCTGGTGCTTCGTTCGACTCTCCCGGCAATACCCTGAAATATCTTCCGGTAAAATCAAGAAAATCTTCGGTAAGCTCCGAAAAATGAAGTGTCATATTTTCTTCTGAAGAATGAATATGATAAGCCTTTCCATTCCTGTCTATGAAAAGAGTCATATCCCTTGCCATTTGTCCGCCTTCAAAATCACGTCTTACAAATAAGCCTTCCCTGACAGCCTTTTTCCATTCATCCGACCAGCTCTTAAGGTCAGATTCCTTCACTGAAGAAGATTTAAATTCATCCGGAAAATTTTGCGGCCAGACGCCTGCATTTGGACGAATACTTCTTATATACCTGTATGGCCCTGTGATATTGTCGCTTTCGGCAACACCGGTTAAAGCCGCCTTGTAACCCTGCCCCTTTAACTCATGGTGAAACCACATTACGAACTTTTGGGTCTTTTTATTAAAGATAACTTTTGGACGTTCAATAACGCATCCTGGCTGGAGAAGACTTGAAGTATCATTTAAGACCTTTAAGGCAAGCCCTTCATTATTCCAGTTTAAAAGATCATTTGAAGAGTAACAGCTTACCCCATAACGGCTTCTGTCCGATTCTGTCTTCAGGAGCCTGCTCTCTCCGAACCAATAGTATGACCCCTCATAGAATATTATTCCACCTCCATGGGCATTTATATGATTGCCTTCGGTATCCGGCCAGACCTCCCCTGATTTAATCACTGATTTGCCCTTCTCCTGAGAGAACAGGACGATACAGGCAGGGATAAGCATTAAGGACAAAATGACCCTCTTCATATTATTACCTTTAAAATAATTTTTTGATACAGGCTTTAAAGATATTGAAAAGATATTCTTTTTTCCTTAACCGGGGTCAAATGATCATTTATGTTTTATATTTTTGATATACTAAACATTAATAATCATGGGAAATCTTAAAAAGCTATCAAAACGGATAATCTTATTATCTGTAATTTATTCGTTTATAAATTTACAAAGCTCATATTCTCAGCCGGTTGTTGGTCTGGATAACTGGTTTAACCGTGAGACTAACGCCAAAACCCAACTGACATTCCACTACCTTTGGACTGACACGGCATGGAGTGGTTACTCGCGCTGGGGAGGAATATTCACATCGAGAGGTGCAGGGATTAAAACAGTTGATAAACCAACACCTGCTGTGCTAAAGGGGATAGATATTTATATTATCGTTGACCCGGATACGACAACTGAATCCAAATCACCTAATTACATTGGAAGTGATGACATAAAGGCGATTAAAAAGTGGGTTAAAAAAGGAGGTGTACTTGCGATTCTTGGAAATGATGCCCCAAACTGTGAATTCACACATCTGAATAATCTGACGTCGGAGTTTGGAATTACATTTAACCATGTTACCCTTCACCCTGTTACGGGAACTGAATTTGAAATGGGGGCAAGTAAAAATCTCCCGTCACATCCTCTTTTTAAAGGTGTTAAAAAGATCTATATAAAAGAAGTTTCGGATATTAACCTGGCCGGTACAGCAAAGCCGGTGCTGACTGAGAACGGCAAAGTGTTGATTGCAGAGAACCATTTTGGAAAAGGGTATGTTTTTGCAATCGGCGATCCATGGATCTACAATGAATACATTGACCATGACCGGCTACCTGAAAGTTTTGAGAACAGGAAGGCAGCGGAAAACCTGACTGACTTACTAATAAATTTTAGTAAGAAGGAATAAATGCAGGCAAAATCCGGGAGATCTCATTGTTAACATAGCATTAAAATAGATAAAAGATGAAAAAAACTCTCTTAATTCAACTGATTCTGGTAACCATAATTACCTTTTCATGCTCGGAAGAATCGGGTCTGAAAGAGGCAACTCCGCAGTCAGCCAAAGTTTCGGCTGAGAGACTTGACCGGATTGATAAAATGATTCAGCAGAGCATCGACAGTTCATGGATAGCCGGAGCTGTAGGCTTCATTGCCAGGGATGGTAAAATTGTCTATAACAAATCTTTCGGTGTAAGCAGTCTGGAAATGAAATCAGCCATGAAGAGTGATAATATCTTCAGGATCGCTTCCCAGACTAAGGCGATTACAAGTATTGCAGCCATGATGTTGTTTGAAGAGGGCAAATTTCTCCTTGATGATCCTGTTTCCAAATATATCCAGGAATTTGCTCATCCACAGGTAATTGATAAGTTCAACGAAAAGGATACGACTTACAGTACCATTCCTGCAAATCGCGAAATTACCATAAGGGATCTCATGACACATACCTCCGGGATAGATTATGCGGGTATTGGATCGCCCAAAATGAGGGCAATCTATGCAAAAAACGGCATTCCGGGGGGATTTGGAACCGATAAGATGGTTTTGGGGGAGAAGATGAGAGCTCTCGGCAAATTACCGCTTGCCCATCAGCCAGGAGAGAAATTTACCTATGGTTTGAATGTGGATGTACTTGGCTATCTTGTTGAGATCTGGTCAGGGGAATCACTTGATCAATATTTCAGAAAACATCTTTTCGAACCTCTTGGTATGACCGATACGTGGTTCTACCTGCCTGAAGATAAAAAAGACAGGCTGGTTGATGTCATAACTGAAGACAGGCAGGGTCATATAGCGGCATTACCACAGGAAAGCGTTGGCTACCCTTTGATCAGCGGCACATATTATTCAGGTGGAGCGGGATTAAGCTCAACTGTAAAGGATTACGCCATATTCCTTCAGATGTTGCTGAACAACGGTGTTTATAACGGGAAGAGGTATCTCTCAAGACGGACAGTGGAGCTGATAACCTGCAATCAGATCGGCGATCTTGATCTGGGACCTGATAAGTTTGGACTTGGCTTTGAGATTACTACAGAAAAAGGTCAGTCTCTCCTTGGAGTTTCGCAGGGGTCGTTCTCGTGGGGAGGTTATTTCAGCACAGTTTACTGGGCAGACCCCAAAGAGCGACTTCTTGGCCTTCTGTTTATGCAGCAGTCTCCAATGAGCCACTCTGCCATAGAATCGAAGTTCAAAGCCATGGTTTATCAGGCCCTTGATGATTGATACTCAAGCGTTGGATTTTGCCCCGGCGAGTTCCCTGTGAAGCCTGCGCCTTTGCCTTTTTATTCCGCGCGAATAGATAACAAGATACATTACCGGGATCATTATTAGTGTTAAAAACGTTGCAAAGCTCAATCCAAAGATTATCGTCCACGATAATGGACCAAAGAACATTACATTGTCGCCGCCGAAATAGAAATTGGGATTCAACGATGAGAGAAGCGTCCCGAAGTTTATATTCATACCTATGGCAAGAGGGATCAAGCCCAGTATTGTGGCTGTAGCTGTAAGAATTACCGGGGTTATACGGGTCTTCCCCGCTTCAATTATCGCCTGACGGGTTTTAACACCCTGCCTTTTGAGCCTGTCGGTAAATTCAACAAGCAGTATCCCATTTCGCACGACTATGCCAGCCAGGGCGACAATACCCATACCTGTCATTATTATCGAAACCGTCATTCCGAAGATCATATAACCCAGGAAGACACCAATAAGGCTGAAGAGTACTTCTGATACAATTATAAGAGCCTTGGGCATTGAGTTAAACTGGGTTATAAGGATGAACATTATAAGAAAAAGGGAGAGCATCATTGCCTTCGAAAGGAACACCGCCGATTCCTGCTGATCCTCCTGCTCCCCCGTAAGACGGAGATCAACATCAGGCGGCCGTGAAAATTCGGGCATTGCTTTCCGGATCTGTGCATTTATCTCATTCGCATTAAAACCTCCAAGTACATTTGATGATAAGGTTATAACGCGTTTCAGGTTCAGCCTGTTGATCTGGCCGTAACTGTTTATGTAATCAACCTTTGCCACTGCTGAAAGCGGGATCTTTCGCAACACGCCGGTGTTAACGTCCATGTAAGTTATAGTAAGGTTAAGCAGCTGTTCAATGTCTTTGCGCTGATTGTCCTCGAAACGAAGCATGATAGGGTACTGATCCTCTCCATCGCGATATTTGGCGACCTCCTTACCAAGCTGGCCGGTCCTGATGGCATCACCGACAACCGCAGCGGTAATACCCTCATAATTGGCACGCTCCCTGTCGAGGTTAACCAGGAGCTCCGGTTTATTGACGGCAAAGTCTGATTTAAGCTCTTCAATTCCTCCAATCTGCATTGAATCGATATATCTTTTAAACCTCTCACTGTATTCAACAAGCTGGCCCAGATCATCACCTGCAATTTCAATATTTACAGGTTTTCCTGTCGGAGGTCCCATTTGTATCTTATCGACCACAATTTCTGCCCCGGGAATATCTCTAATGGCTTCGCGCATTTCATCCAGATAAATGGATGTGTTCTTGCCATGTCTGTGATCATATGGAACAAAATTAACGGCAATTTTAGCGAGATGTGACGATTTTGTTGAATTATCAAAGTCGTTATCTGATGCCAGGTAAGCAACATTTGAGACAATGGATTCGACAATAGGATTATGGTCCCCCAAAACGCCTACAACCCGCTTTTCAACGATATATGTGACAGAATCCGTAACCGCAATTGCCGTCCCGACAGGCATCTTGATAAACGTGTTTATTGTATTGGGCTCATTATCCGGGAAAAACACAACCTTGGGTTTCACGACATTCCATAGGAACATAGTAAAAACGAAGAGGCCAACCATTCCCCAGAGCAGACGACCCGGTCTTTTGCCTGTTAATGCCCATTTGAGCAGGTTTTCGTAACCCCGCATCATTGAAGGGAGGGCTTTTGTCTGGAATCTCCTGAAAACTTTATACATATAAAGATTGTGCAGCAGGTATGAAATGGCGACGAAAACTATAAGGTTTGCAAATCCAATCTTCCTGAGCAGATAAAAAGGTATTGCAAACAATACTATTAAACCGGTTGTTTTGAAAACATGCCTGCGGCTTTGAGGATGGTCTTCGTCATCGAGCCTCATAAAATCGACGGCAAAAACCGGATTGATAATGTATGCAACTATAAGTGATGCAAACAGGGTAATTATAAGGGTAACAGGGATAAAGACCATAAATTCACCTACAACACCCGGCCAGAAGGCAAGAGGTACAAATGGAGCAAGTGTTGTAAGGGTTCCTGACAGGATCGGTTGAAACACCTCTCCGGCCGCATATTTTGCCGAGAGGGATATGGGCAACCCGCTTTTCCTGTAAATACGGTGGGTATTCTCGATTACAACGATGGCATCATCCACTACAATGCCCAGTGCAAATATGAATGCGAACATCACAAGCATGTTCATTGAAAAGCCTATTACCGGTAAGACAAGGTAGGCAATTGCCATCGACAGAGGTATCGAAAAAGCCACAAAGATGGCATTCACCAGCCCCATAAAGAACATAAGAACGATTATAACAAATATGAAACCGATAATTATGGTATTGTTAAGTTCTTTCAAAGTATCGCGTGTGTAACGTGACTGGTCGCCTGTTACCTCGATAATAAGATTCGAGGGCAGCCTGGTTTGCTTCATGTCCGTAATGATCGCCTTTATCTTATCTGATGCCGCGAGCAGGTTCTGTCCGCTTTTCTTTATGACGTTGAGAGTGACGACATTTTTCCCGTTATACCTGGCAAAATTCTCAGGTTCATGGAAGCTGTCCTGTACCGTAGCAATATCCCTGAGCTTTACCATAGCGCCACTTGTTGCACTCAGGACAATATTCCGGATCTCGTCAATATTCTTTACTTCACCAATGACGCTTATCGAACGGCTCATTCCCTGCAGATCGATGTTGCCCCCTGATACAGTCATATTGTTGAGGCTTACGGCCTGGTCTACATCCCTGAAGGTGAGGCCGGCCGCCCTCATTTTATACATGTCGATATCTATCTGGATTTCCCTGTCGGGAGCGCCTCCGATCTCAACCCGGGTTATCTCATTCAGGCCCTCAATCCTGTCCTGGATCGCTTCGGCATATTTTTTCAGGCGGTCAAGGGGGATATCACCCGAGAGGTTAATATATTGAATTGGTATCTCCGAGAGATCGATCTCCATTGCGGTCGGTGAATTGAACGAAGGATCATTTGGAAGGTCCTTTTTGGTTTTGTCGATGGCATCCGTTACCTTTTGTTTTGCATCCCGGATTTCGATACCGGTATTGAATTCAACTATAACGGATGAGAAATCCTGAACAGAACGGGACGTTATTTTCTTAACACCGCTTATTGATTTCAGGTTCTTCTCCAGAGGCCTGGTGACAAGGTTCTCCATGTCAGACGGTGAAGTGCCCGGATAAATTGAGTTGACGACAACCATCGGAATCACTATCTCAGGGAATTGTTCCTTAGGAATTGTATAATAGTTTAGCAATCCGAACAAAGTGATCATAAAGACCAGCACATATATGCTTATCTTGCTGTCGATAGCCCAGCTGGTCATAAAAAACTCCCTCCGCTTCTTTTCCATATGATCCCGGTATTATGTGATCCTGAATCTCACAAAGTATTATTAAATCTTACATATTCTCCGTCGATGAGTTCCTGAAAGCCGGCGGTTACAACTTTGTCATTGACACCGAGCCCCTGTAGTATTTCAGCGACTCCGTTGTATGTATTTCCAATAATGACAGGCTGTTTAACGGCACTGTCGTAGTTGTCCTTTTTACGGATGACATAAACGTAGCTTCCCTCCTTGTCGGTCTGGATAACATTCATCGGGATCTGGATAGAGTTCTCGGAATGATAATCGTTTATCTGAATAATGGCTACCATATTCGCCTTCATCTCTGGATACCTGTCTGTTATCTTCGCTTCAATAATGAAAGTCCGGTTCACCGGGTTTATATATCTGCTTACAAAAGCTACTTTTGCGATGACCTGCCGTGATATATCGGGAAAGGATACTATCACTTTATCCCCGACCTTTACTCTTGCAGCGTAGGCTTCAGAAACCTCAGCGCTTACCTTCAATTCTCTGAATGCAACTACACGATAAGCAGGTGAACGAGGATCAGGTGATACAACACTTCCGACTTTTATATTGCATTCCTCAATTGTACCGTCAACAGGCGATTTGATCCTGAACTTTCCTATCTGCTCCTTAAGTGAAGAGATCTGCCGTTCGAGTGATTCCTTGTTTGTTTTTGACTGGAGATACTGGACTTCGCTTCCTATCTTCTGTTCCCACAGGCGTTGTTGCTTAGCGAACATATCGGAGGCAAAATTATATGTCGATTCCAGACTCTGGAGCTGGCTCCGGTATTGCTGGTCATCGATCTGAGCCAACACCTGGCCCTTTACTACATTCTGTCCAACATCAGCGTACTTGGATGAAACAGTGCCTGGAACATCGGCAAACACCGCTGCATTCTGATCTCCATCAAGCTTCCCCTGGACCCTTATGAAATGATCGAAAGGGTTAGCCTTAACATTTGTTGCACCAACAAACCTGAACTTTCCAGGGTCCAGCGGATCATCCTTCACAGCATTGCTTTCAAGACTCTTTATCTTTTGTTCCAACGTAGCCTGCTGCTTTTTCAGTTTTGCGAGATCATCCTGTTTCGCACTTCCACATGAAATTGCCACTAAGGCAATTACCACACAGGTTGAAAATATTAGGTTTCTTCTCATAACATTTTTGATTTGTGCCGGTATATAAAACTAATAAACAGTTTAACCGGTTAATTAGTTCTTAAAATACGGTCGAGCTTTGCCCTGGCATTAAGTAACGACAAAAGAGAATTGTAATAGTTCGATTCGGCCGTTAGAAACTGATTCTGATTTTGGGCAAGCTCGAAACTTGAAGAGACACCTTCGCGGTATTTTATGACGGTTTTGTTGTAGATCTTTTTGCTAAGATCCATGCTCTCACGGTTTGTAATGAAATTACTATATGCGGTCTGATAGCTATTCCGTGCCGTCTCGAACTCCATCGTCAATCCCTGCTCGGCGTCAATCTTGTTAAGCCTGATCTTGTCAAGGTCGTACTTTGCCTGACTTACTTTTGCAGAGCGCATTCCGCTTGACATTATGGGGAAAATTAAAGTTGCACCAACAACATCCTTTACTGCGAAATTAAATGACGGCTGATTTGTCTGTTCCTGGTGACGATAAAAAGCAGAGATCGTGGGCAGATACTTTGCTTTCTCCAGCTTTAGCAACAATTCCGTAATCTGTTCCTGGGTACCGAGTATCTGGTAATCAATACTGTTCTGAACTTTAAATTCTTGGGAGGAGAGATACAAAACATTTCCCTGCTCGATTATTCCGGGTAGGCTGTCGGTCAGTAGCACTGATTTATCAAATCCGACGCCAAGCTGGTATTTTAACAATTTTATCGCTGTTTCCTTTTGCGATTCGAGGGAGGTGATCATGGTCTGAACATTGGATTTGTTGATGTTCATCTGATCGACATCAGTTTCCTCATTCAATCCCTGCTGGTTCATCTTAACCAGCTCATTGTAAGTCTGATCAAGAGCTTTAAGGCTCTCTTTCAATAATCTGATATTTTCCTGAACGACCAATATTGCATAATAAGAGTCGGCAACTGATTCCCTTGTCTGGTCTTCAGTCTTAGTCACCGTCTTTTCCGAAATCTGTTTTACAACCTTTGTTGCCTGAAGCCCGACAAAATATTCCCCGCTAAATATCAGCTGCGAGAGTGTCAGGTTTATCGTAGTATTGTCCATTACGCCAAGAGGTATCGGAGTTGATTCCTTATATGCATCTATGAGATTTTGTTTTGTAAGGGGACCATCGGGTAATGAGTTTGTATCAAGAAAGGGTCCGATGCTTATTTCCGGAACAACGAACTGATGAAGATAGTTGGCGTCTGCATTTATCTGGGGAAGACCAAGGGCAAGATTCTCCCAGATTTTCTTTACCGCAAGGTCGACATCAATCCTGGACGACTGAACTGTCCGGTTATTTTCTATAGCATATGTCTGAGCTCCGGATAATGAAAGTTTAAGGGGTTCATTATTAGCCTGGCTGAATGCGTTACACAAAGATCCTGATATGTAAAGTAATAGCACTGATTTCCTTATTAAATTCATACATGTATTATTTAGAGCGTCTTGTCAACGAGTATGTTTATCTTTTATCACCAGGAATTATCGTCCATTTATCTGTCAGGATGTCAGGGATATAAGTTCCGGTTGTCATTATTAATCCATTATAATGAATAACAATTTTGTTTAACTGTTGTTCTCAAAGAGTTGGAAATATTAAAAAAGTGAAAAAAACCGCACAGCTTATTCTCCTCAGACCATGATAATCTGATACAAAACGCTCTATTTTTTAAGGTGCAGGATAATTTTGGAGGGCTGTTTAAAAAGTCTAAATCCATTAACCGCAAAGATCGCGAAGGATTTACGCAAATGCCGATAGCTATCGGCACGCAAAGAGATAATTATTAACGTTTTAACTTTGCGTGCTTTGCGCCTTCTTAGCGTGCTTTGCGGTTAAAAAAGGCTTTTTCAACAACCTAAATGTAAATTATTACTACTCAGTTGCATACAGTTTGATACTTAAGCTATCATATTCCTTAAGTTGAGGCGTATGCATAGTGGGGTGGAGGAGTGGTTAGTATTTCTTAAGTAAGTCAAGCAATTTGCTATCGAGCTTATGACCGTACCAGTCGGTATATTCGATATCCTCACGGCGTGAATCCAGAATTCCAAAGTCACCCCTGAAGTTCCAGAGGGCATAGCCGATCCCGTTACTTGTCAGGATGTCAATGACATCACCGAACCAGGCAAGGAATACTTCATGAGGTGTTTTATTATAGCATCCGCATTCACCGCAATGGACGCCAACACCTTTATCCTTCAGGGCGATCCACGGTTTATAGAATTCCTCAAGCTGTTCCCTTCCGTAATACTTTCCATCAATAATACCCGGCCATACCGGCTTTGGGGCCTGTGAAGGATCTTTCCAGACCCACGATGCCTGGTAATGGGACACCAATCCCGGATAGTAACCGCGGCAGCTCTGTGCAATATTCATATTTGCGAGTTCAGGTATTACGCTGTTGCCGCCGCCGTTACCGTCAGCAATAATAAGCCGGTCGGGATTGGCAGACCATATGGCGTTTGCCGCACCTTCGGCAACCTTTCTGTAGATATTGCCCGGAACCGGTCCTTTTTGTGCAAACTGGTCATTCATATCTTCAATGTACGCCGGTTCGTTCAGAAGATCGAAACTCAGCTTGTCGGGTGTAATATCCTTATATCGTTCAGCCCACATTTTCCAGTGAGAGTAAAATGCGTTCTGAGCAGCTTCGTCTTTCCAGAGATTGAAGGGTTCGTGGAACCCTGCATTTATACAATAACCCGGACCTCTGTGAAGGTTGAGGCTGACATGAAGTTTATACTCATGCGCCATAAAAATCAGCTGATCAATCTCTTCCAGAACTTTAGGATCAAAATTGTTCATCTCCGCTGCAGTAATGTCTTTGGTACGGTCAAAAGACAGATATCTTGGATATGCCATTGGGATCCTTACAAAATTGAAACCCCAGTCGGACATCCATTTAAGATCTTCCCTTGTAGTCTTTCCGGAATCAGCATTCCGGGGAGGAGCAGGGGAGAAGAGGTCCAGGAGGTTAAAGCCTTTCCAGCGGGGCAGTTTGTTTTTTTCGGCTGGTAAATCGATTGAAAATGCATCCGTGCACGAAAGAGTTATGGCAGCGGCACCTAATGCCGTGTTCTTAAGAAAAAGCCTGCGGTTTATATTCCTGTGGTTCATGGGATTGAGTTATTTAGCATAAAATTAAGAAATATTCGCACATCAAAAATATTTTCCTGCAGATCATTCATCTCCCCATCTCCCATCTCCCCATCTCCCCATCTCCCCATCTCCCATCTCCCCATCTCCCCATCTCCCCATCTCCCCATCTCCTCTTATAAGGTAGAAGCTACTTAACAACTGTAACCGGCGTCAGGGTAACCGGCCCTATGAGGCCCGATTCCTGAGGCTGCCACGATGAGGCGTCAAAAATACCGTTTTTGGTGTTTTCTCTGAGCCGTGCTGAAAAGTTTATATTGTAAAATTTCTTCCAGTCAACTTTATTCCGGTCAAGATATGCAATACGGTTGGCCATAAGGTTTGAGACTTTAATTTCAAGCGTGTTGCTCGTTTTAAGTTCTTTACTGTCAATAGTAAGCTGATAATCAGGACCGATTAGTACTGCTATCTCCTTTCCGTTTAGTACAACCCTGGCACTTTGGCACACTTTTCCAAGGTCAAGTCTCCATGCATCAACTTTTCCGGCCGGCTTATTGAAATTCACTGTATAGCGTGCTGTTCCTGAAAAATTTCTGACATCATCGCCCCCAAAATCAGTCCATGAAGTGAGCTTATCAGTTTCCTGCGATGGAGGCAAAACCGGACCGCCTTCAATAAAATCAACTTTCCAGATACCTGCGATTTCTTTTGTTGCCGAAACCGGATTGTAAAAAGGATAAGGCTTCCCTGACACCGGCTTGTTTAAGGTAGAGATTATCATTGATTCCCCGGGTGCCAGTCTTATAAAGATCTCAATTGACCCTTTCTTATTAAGCCTGCTTTTTGCAATGCCAGATTTATCAGTAGCAGGATTGAAAATCGCGGCTGCCGGGGCTTTTGCCTGAAGCGGCAACCATCCTTCAAAAAGTTTGTCACCCCTGTTATTTATGAAATAATAACTACCGGTGCTGTTGATCCGTCTTGTGAACATTATATTTTCATCAGCCATTGGTTCGCGTTCTATACCGGCAAAACTGAGAAGCTGGTCAAGATCGGATCCAAGCAGGATGGACCCGTTGCCGAAAACCGCCCTGGATACTGCAGGATTATTTGTTCCGGAGAAGTTAATTCCTGTTTTAAACCGTTCAAAAACGCTCGTTTTAGCTTCGAGGTCTGCCCACCCGGCAACATTCTCAGGGAGATCCCCGTAAACAATTATTTTAGCTCCGTCGTTTGCAAGTTTCAGGATATTTCCAAATGTCTCAAAAGGAATATACTTGCAACCCGGAAGAACAAGTATCTTATAGCTATTTCCTTCTGTTTCAAGCCGATCTTCGTAAAATTCAGTGTTTGTTATCTGCAGGTCGGAGATGTAATCAAAGGAGTATCCTTTTTTGAGCATTGCTTCAATTGCTGATTTAAACGGAGTGCCGTCGAAGGAGGGGCTAACGGCATCAAAATGTTCCAGCATTCCCTTTTTATAATCAGCATACCGGTCGAATACGGGGAAGTAAATAAGTATTTCATTATCAGGTTTTCCCTTCTGCATGAAAGACTGGACACGTGCCACGTATTTATTAAGGGCTTCAAAATCGTTCCAGAAGCTGTTGGCTGGTGTGAATTCGACGGATGCATAAAAGAGGAAGCCGGGCCATGGTTCATCCTGCGGTGAATAGCATGTCCCATGGTAAAAAACATGGTTGATTCCAGCAAGGAAAAACAAGTCCACAGCTTTCTTTACGTCAGAAAGGGTTGAAGTAAAATGTTCGCCAAGCCAGGTTGCGGCTTCGCATGATGTGAAGGGCTTTCCGGTTACGTTAGATGCGGATGAGGCGAATTTCAGTTTTGTAATTTCATTTCCTTCAGTTTCAGGGATATCAGAGGCCGCATAAAGATCAAGGATGTTTCCGGGTGAACCATGAGCCTGGTTGCGTGTGAATTTGCCCTGCTTATGCGCCCAACTCGTCCATGAAATTGTGAACTTCTCAAGTATGAGGTCAGAAATTGTCTGGCGGTAATCTGAAAGTACCCGGGCATTTTTTTCAGGATCATCTTTCTGAAACAGAGCAGGCAGAAATGCCGAAAGGTCATAGCCCCGCCTGATCCTGAACTCATAAAATAGATTATCAGTCCAGTCAGCCTGGCCTGTTGCGTCGTCAACTTCATAAGAATCATTGAAATAGCCACGGAGTGTCTTAATATCGTAGTCTTTAAAAATCCCGTCAAAATGTTTCAGATAGTTATTGACAGCTCGTCCCGAAAAATGGTCAATAACGTCTCCTTCGCCTCCCGGACCCGCACGCTCTGCCTGTTTCCCATGCCAGCCCTGGAACAGGGCATACAGTGTCCAGTTACCCGGAGGGGCTGTCCAGTCAAGGTTTCTTTCAGGTGTTATCCTTGGGGTAAGATCCATTACCTGTCCGGAATCAGAATATGCTATTAATGTGTACACCGGGAGGGGCTTTTTGAACCGGATCTGATCAAGGGCATAAAGCTGGAGATCTTTATTTCCGGATATGGGATCAACCAGTCTGCTGATATCCGGTTTTTGACCCACAGCCCTTACAAGAGGCTGCTGGATAAATTCTATTTTATCACTTAGTGTCTGGCCGCCCTGCAATGAATATATTCTGTAATTGATGTCTTTACAGGCATCAGCAGGTTCAACCCATGGACCGCCAAATGGCCATCCTGATGCATTTGCAAGGTCTATACCAAGATTGAGACGTTCAGCTTCTCCGAGTGTATAGGTAAACATTTTCATCCAATCCGGGGAAAGGTAATTGATGAACTTATCTTCCTGCCCTTTAACTCCGTAGATGACAGCTATCTCCATCCCTCCCAATCCCGCCTTCTGATACTTTTCCATTGCGGAGGTAAGGCCGGTGGGAGTTACAATGCTTCCGGGCCACCACCATCGTGTCCAGGGTTTGTTCATCCTTGTAATCTCAGGCCATGAAAGCTGCTGCGCAGAGAGTACCTGGCAGAAGAACATGATAATGATCAAAAATCTTTTTGCCATCATTTATATTTGTTCCAATCAGTTCCTAACGGGTAAAACATCACAGCCGAGTCGTTAATGACTACCTGATAATTTCTGAACAGTTTCAGCATTTCAGCCCCTGCCAGGAGTGTTGGTCCATATCCATGAGCAGCTGCAACATTAACCGGCCTGTGATAATAAAATGCGGGATCGAATGCCATTCCCGTCCCCACGCAGGTTCCTTCAACCTGTCCAAGCTTATTCACTTTTGTTTGAACAGCGTTCCACCCCAGTACTGCCACAGGACCATAAGCCCGGGCGTCGAGCCATCCATTGTTTATACCATGAGCAATACAATATGTGAAGATCGCTGTTGCTGATGTTTCAAGGTAAGAATCGTTCCTGTCTATCAGCTGATGCCACAATCCCGTTCCTGATTGATAAGGAGTGATACCTTTAATATGAGCACTGTATTGATTCATGATTTTATTCCTTGAAGGATGTTCAATTGGCAGAGCATCCAGCAACTCGGTCATTGCCAGCAGAGCCCATCCGTTGCATCGTGCCCAGTAAAACTCAGGATGTGGTTCCATTCCCTGAATCCAGCCATGCATAAACAATCCATTATCTTCATTGAACATCAGGCGTGAAAACTGCAGTATCTGTTTGCAGGCATCGTCAAAATATTTCCTGTCCCCGGTAAGTTTTCCCATCTGTGCAAGAGCGGGGACACTCATATACAGGTCGTCGAGCCATAAAGCATTGGGAAGAGGACGGTTCCTGGCAAGGGTTCCGTCACCAAATCTGAATTGCTCTTCCGAAATATACCGGATGTAATTATCTATAAAAGGCCGGAGTACTTCTTCTTTGTTGAAATTGTATGACTTTATCATTGCAGCACACATCGAACCGGCATCATCAAGAGACCGCGGATCGAGGACTGATCTGACAGGCGTTGTACCAGGATCCGTCGCTTTGGTGTTTTTGAAATATTGTGCAACCTCTCCGATGAGCTTCATTCGCTTAAGAGTGTATTCCCTGAATCCCGGTTCTCCGGTCATCTCACCGGCCAGAAACATTGCCCCGTAAGTCACGCCCCATTCGTAACTTATCAGCCGGAACACGCCAGGTTCGAAAACCGAATTCTGCGTAAGGTCCGCCAGGTCGTTTATTTTTACTTTTGTCTTACCATCAATTATACGGGCCGGGGTTGAGGCTTCAAGATAATTAAGTATACGATTTAATACAGCGGTGATGTCAGCAGACTTTTGAGGCCCGTAAGGAACACTGTAATCGGGCTGGATTGCATGCAGAGCCGTATTCGCATCCGTTATTTTTGTGGATGGTACCTGTGGCCTGACCTGATTGGGTATTGTGATTATCAGGAACCCAATCAAAATGATAGTTTTTCTCATCGGGCAAAAGTTTTATTTAACTATATCTTCAAAAATATTTTTTTCCTGTAAAGGAAGTATAGAAATACCCAGGCAACCGTTGTAATCGCAATTCCGTCAAGAAATTGTGCCCAGGGCTCAGGAAATATTCCGATCAATCCGCCAAACAGGAATTTTGAGGCTGACTGGAGATTAACTATTCTTTCTACAAGATAAATAGTTATTGGATTCAGGCCGATAACGACAAAAAAGAAAGCCCACTTTCTGTAATTCCAGACATCTATTATGAGATAAAATACCGAGAAAAGCAGAAGGCTCAGTCCACCGACGAAGCATACAAAAGAGCTGGTCCACAGATTCTTATTAATAGGGAATGCAAGGTTCCAGACCTTTCCGATTATCATAAGACCGGCAGCAGCGATTACCATATATAGTACTTTTCGTAACTGCTTATCATTAAGGTATTTTGACATAAGAAATTCGCCTGTGAACATTCCAAGCAAAGCTGTGGATATGGCAGGCAGAGTGCTGAGAATCCCTTCAGGGTCATGGTCACCGAGATAAAGCCTGCCAGGCATGATCAACCTGTCGATATAACTTGCAAGATTTCCTGTTCGCGAAAAGGGGTCTGATGAACCGAGGTCGTGTGCCGGAAATAAAAGCAACAGGAGCCAGTAGCCTATTAATATTGACCAGAACAAGATTATTCTTGATGTAAGCTTTGTATTCATAAATATAAGTGCGGCGAACATCCATGCGAGTCCTATACGGCCAAGCACGCTGCCAAATCTTAATTCCCCCAGATTGAAACTGACACCATTATTATATATAATACCCAGAAGTACAAGGATCAGTCCACGAAGAAGGACGTGCTTATAGATCGCATTACGGCTGACATTCATTGAAATACGCTTTGCCAGTGAGAATGGGAATGAGATTCCTGCAATAAAGAGGAAAAGAGGGAATATCATGTCATAAAAATGAAATCCGTTCCATTTCACATGCTCGAGCTGTTCAGCCCACAACTTAAGAAGAGGCCAGCCTGTGAGGGTTGCGAGACCGGTAAAAATCGCTTCGCCTCCCATAATCCAGAACATGTCAAAGCCACGCAGAGCATCAAGAGAGTAAAGGCGCCTGGAAGTTGTTTTATTTTCGTTTTCCATTTTTAAGGTTAAGTTATTGGTTGAAGAGATCATCTCTACGGTCAAAGATATAAAAATTGTAAACCGGTAATTATGATATTCCTTTAACCAGGGATCCAATTACTCTTTGACCCTGGGGGATTAGTTGCTCTCACCCTGATGGAATAATTTTTACTAAACTCATGCTGCTCCAGGGATAAGTTTATGGTTATTCTCTCAAAAAATCTTTTAAAAACTTCTGAGTAATATAATTCATCAATGGTTTTAGTATTTTACTTATATTAGCCGGCAGCAAAACCTGATTGTTGTAAAACTTATCGTTACAAACAAGACCTGATGAAATATCTGCGACCACTATATGCTTCTATAATCTTTTGTTTTGTGGCAGGATTGGCGGGCATTTGTTCACCTTTGAATGCCCAGCCCGATCTTATTCACCTGAGCCTGGGTACAAAGAAATCCCGGGAAGTAACTGCCCCGGTCACAGTAACCTGGTGCAATGAAAAATCGTCGGGTCCTCAATTTGTAAAGTACGGTCTGACACCTGAAACCGGGAATGTTGTTAAAGCAAGGAAAAATGATTTCAACAGCCAGATTGTTTTCACCGCAACTCTGAAGAAGCTTAAAGGAGGAACAAAATATTATTATAGATGCGGATCAGATGCTGATGGGTGGAGTGTTTTGTACTCATTCAATTCAGAACCTGATTCCGGAAGTTTCAGGGTAGGCATAATTGGAGATACCCAGAATAACACAAATAATGAGAATTTCCAGAAAACCAGGGGAATAACTGATCTGGTACGGATTTACTCACCATCATTTACTCTTCATATGGGAGATATAGTGGATGATGGATCAGTCTCTTCGTACTGGAACGGACTTCTTTCCGCAACCCAGGAGTTGAACGCGGTATCGCCTTTAATGCCTGTTCTGGGAAATCATGATGTACAAAACAAAAAATCCGGCGATTTTCAAAAACCATTCCAGGAGTATCATGCCCTCTTTAACCTCCCTGGTGATGAGGTTAACTACTCATTTACATACATGAATGTCAGGTTTATTGGTATCTTTTCGGGATGTGCCGAAGCGGCTGCGGCTTCAGGCCAGGTAAAGTATCAGCCGGGTTCACCCGAGTATAAATGGCTGGAATCTGAACTTTCTAAAGCTGAGAAGGATAAACGCATAAAATGGACTGTGGTATGGATGCATTACCCGCTGTATTCATTCGGCTGGAGCAACGTAGCAGACTGGAATAAAAATGTTTTGCCTCTTCTTGAAAAGCATCATGTTAATCTTTGTCTGGCAGGGCACAGACACATTTATGAACGTCATTTCCAGATAAAGGAGGGTGTTCCGGTTAAGAACAAGCCTGACTCCAAATACTTTGCAGAAAATGGTACTGTCTGTATTACTAATGGTACTGCAGGTGGAAATCCGACAGGTACGGGGGGTAAGGATATTCCATCGATGGCTTTTACCCCAGGACGAATTATGTATAGCTTTTCAATAATGGATATTGACAACAGGTCGATAACCTTCAGGAATTTTGATAAGGATAACCTTCTGATAGACTGGTTTACAATTACGAAGTAAGGCACAGGGCACAGGGCACAGGGCACAAGGACACAGGGCACAGGGCACAGGGCACAGGGCACAAGGTACAAGGCAGAAGGCACAGGGCACAGGGCACAGGGCACAGGGCAAACGACACCAAGGTACAAGGCAGAAGGCACAGGGCACAGGGCACAGGGCACAGGGCATAAGGCAAAAAGAAGAAGTTATGGAGATAAATGGCATGGTGACAAGAATTTATAAAAGATATAATCTACTGAAAATTGACTTTATGTTATTGAATATGATCCCATTTTAACATTTTTTAATGAATCTTTTTAGGCTTTATTCTTCGATGTCATTATATTTGGCAAGCCCTAAACTTTAGTAATCTAATTTTAAACTAATCTAACTATCTATGAAAAATGCTCTTTTGATTTTGTTATTTCTGGCATCTACATCAGTATATGCCCAGAGGATGACAATAACAGGAACAGTGTCGGATGAGAAGGGGGTTCCTCTTCCCGGGGCAACTGTTCAGGTAAAAGGTACAATAACGGGAGGGCTGACTGATTTATCAGGAAAGTATTCCCTGGAGATTCCGGGTCCAAATTCTACATTGGTCTATTCTTTTGTAGGTTATGCATCAAAGGAAGTACAAATTCAAAATCAGACAGTGATCAATGTTTCCCTGAAGGAAGATGTTCAGGGACTTGAAGAGGTTGTCGTTGTTGGTTATTCCACCCAGAAAAAAGCGAATCTGACAGGAGCAGTCGATCAGGTAACCGGTGCTGCGCTTGAGGATCGTCCTATGGCCAACCTTACGCAGGGACTCAAAGGAATGGTGCCAAATCTTAATATTGACATCAAGGATGGTAAACCCAACCAGTCACCGAGTTATAATATCAGGGGCTTGACCTCCATTGGTGTAGGCGGAAGTGCACTTGTGCTTATTGATGGAGTAGAAGGTGATCCGAGTATGATCAACCCTAATGATATTGCCAGCATATCGATTCTTAAAGATGCTGCATCAGCTTCGATATATGGTGCAAGGGGCGCCTTCGGCGTAGTATTGATTTCAACAAAAAATCCATCCCAGGGAAAAACCAGTATAACCTACTCATCAAATTATTCAATAAGAAAACCGATTGCAGTTCCGGATCTGGTGTCAGACGGGTATACTTTTGCGAAAATGTTTGCTGAGTCTTTTTACAACTGGGAAAATACATTTCCGGCAGCTGTCAATAAAACATTGAAATTTTCACAGGCTTATCTGGATGAACTTGAAAGAAGGGCTACGAATCCCTTACCAACTGACAAGGAGGTCGAAATTGATCCTGTTACCGGAGATTATGTTTATTATGCAAGTGATAACAAATATAAAGAGCTCTACAAGGATTATACTACCGGAATGGAACAGAATATTGCAATTTCGGGAAGCAGTGAAAGAACAAGTTTCCTCGTTACCGGGAGGCTTCTTAACGACCCGGGAATTTTCAGGTATAACACTGACAATTATAGCACGCATAATGTAAGAGGTAAGGGATCAATCCAGGTATTTCCCTGGCTAAGACTTGATAATAATTCTGAGTATTCAGATATGAATTACTTCAACCCGATCAACGTCGGTGAAAGCGGTGGTATCTGGAGGAATATCGGTGATGAGGGCCATGTACTTGCTCCTATGTTCAATCCTGATGGTACCCTTACTATGTCTTCCGCTTATAATACCGGTGATTTTTGGTACGGGAAGAATGGCATTACTTCCAAAAGAAGGTTATTTAAGAGTACAACCGGATTTACAACACAGTTTTTTAATAATAAATTCAGGATTAAAGGGGATTTTACTTTGCGTAACTCCGATTCCAATGAAAAGCAAAGACGTGTTCCTCTTCCTTACAGCAATCACCCGGGAGTAATTGCATATCTGGGTACAACAATGAATGACCTGAGGGAAACAAGGGATGCAACCCAATACCTCGCAACAAATCTGTACAGCGAGTATGAAAATACATTTAACGATTCGCATTACTTAAAGATATTAGCCGGATATAACTATGAACAGTCAACCTTCCAGAGATTGCGTGTTCAGAGAAATGGCCTCATCTTTGAGGATGCTACCGACATTAATCTTGCACTCGGACAATCAATAACAACTTCCGGCGGCTGGGACAGATGGAATATCCTTAGTGGCTTTGGCAGAATTAACTATGCCTTCAAGGACCGGTACCTTGTTGAAATCAACGGACGGTATGATGGATCTTCCAAATTCCCGTCGAATCAAAGGTTCGCATTCTTCCCTTCCTATTCGGCAGGATGGAGAATCTCCAAGGAATCATTCTGGAATGTTAATCCAAAAATTATTTCTGACCTGAAACTCCGCGCATCATACGGATCGCTGGGTAATGGTAATTTTGATTCGTACGCCTTCCAGGAACAGCTTTCGATATCACAATCCGGAAGAATTCTTAACGGTGTAAGACCTCAGTACACCAGAAATCCCACTGTTCTGCCTTTAGGACTTACATGGGAAACAGCAACAACCCAGAATATAGGGATTGATATAACTGCGTTAACTGACAGGTTAAGATTTGTAGGAGATGCCTATATAAGGAATACGACCGATATGTACACAATTGGTATGACCCTTCCGGCTGTTTTTGGTGCCACCCCTCCAAAAGGCAACTATGCGGATCTCAAAACAACAGGTTGGGAAATGAGCTTGTCCTGGAGAGACCGGTTTGATGTTACCGCTAAGCCATTCAACTATGAAGTACGGGTATCACTCGCAGATAATAAATCTGTTATTACGAAGTACAATAATCCTGAGAAAGTACTGACCGACTATTACGAAGGGCAGAAAATTGGCGAAATCTGGGGTTATGTCACTGAAGGATTTTTTGTTGATGCAGAAGATATAGCTAATCATGCTGATCAGAGCCTTTTCAAAAACACCTCTTCGGGTGCAAATTACCCGGGCGACCTTAAACTTGTTGACACTGACAAAAGCGGCAAAGTTGACTACGGAACAAACAGAATCGGCAACACAGGTGATAAACAAATAATCGGAAATAAAGCTGCCCGTTATACCTATACCATAAACCTGAATGCTGACTGGAATAACTTCTTTATCTCTGCATTTTTCCAGGGTGTTGGAAAGCAGCAATGGTGGCCGAGTTATGAAGCCGAACTCTTCTGGGGGCAATATAACAGACCTTATAATGGTATTCCAACCTGGCAGTTAGGCAATTTCTGGACGCCGGAAAATACTGATGCTTATCTTCCAAGATATGTGGCCCGTCTTACAAACAGGTCGGGTTCAATGCTCAGGGAGGCACCGCAAACCAGATACCTTCAGAATGTTGCCTATCTCAGAATGAAAAATATTCAGATAGGATATAACCTGCCGGCAAATCTCATTTCAAAGATAGGCGCATCCAATCTGAGAATTTATTTTTCAGGTGAGAACCTATGGACAATGTCTCCTCTTTACAAGATCGCGAAAGATATCGATGTTGAAAATACCGGGACTGGTTCTGATCAGTTCTTAAACCCAGGCGATACATCAGGCGATGGATTAAATTACCCGATGATGAAAAATGTGACATTCGGTTTATCTATAACATTCTAACTTACCTATTAAATTACTGGTTATGAAAAAACTATATTGGTTATTTTTCCTTATAACTGCTCTTTTAGCCGGCTGTGAGCTCGAACAACTTCCTCAGGCTACAGTGTCAAAAGAGGCAGTTTTTGGCAGTGAAAAGGGTTTGGAATTATACGCAAATTCCTTTTATAACCTGCTACCTAATGAAGATGGTGTCGTCCGGGCAGATTGTATTACTGACTATGCAGCCCGGAGGGATGCTCCGGCTTTTTTAGTTGCAGGTTCCTATACGCCTACATCTACTGACAATACGAATGAATCAGGTTATGCCAGGGTATCGCTGGGTGGTGATGAAAACTGGGTATGGACTTCATTAAGAAATATCAATTATTTCCTTGTAAATAACAATAATCCCAATATTGCTGTTGATGTAAGGAATAATTACAATGGACTTGCAAAATTTTTCAGGGCATGGTTTTATTTTGAAAAAGTTAAAAGGTATGGTGATGTTCCATGGATCAACAAACCGCTTGAAGTTGGAGATCCCGATCTTAATAAACCAAGAGATCCGAGAACACTTGTGATGGATTCAGTCCTTGCCGATATTAATTATGCATGTGCAAATATCAAAGCAACCAGCGATGCATCACGTAGTCTGATAACCAAATATGTAGCTTATGCCTTTAAAGCCAGGATTTGTCTGTTTGAAGGCACATTCAGAAAATATCATTCAGAACTTGGGCTCACGGCCAGTGCAAATGAGTGGCTTTCAGAAGCTGAAACAGCAGCCAAAACAGTAATTGATGAAGCGGGTTTTAAAGTTTATGAAGCGGCCGGAACCGGCGGGTCATACAGGAAAATATTCACTAATGCAACACCGGTTTCTGATGAGATAATGCTTGCCAGTGTAATGGATCTGTCTTTAAGCGTCCTAAATACCGCGAACTGGATATATACAAGTTCTACAACAGGAATAAGATTTAATTTTATCCGGTCTTTCATCAATACTTATCTGAAAATCGACGGAACTCCCTTTACGGATACTCCCGGCTTTGAAACGATGCTCTTTAAGGATGAAGTAAAGGACAGGGATAAAAGGTTGCAGCAGACAATAAGGATGGGAGATTACAAGAGATTGAATGCAGGAGTTCTGGTATCAACCCCCCCGAGCTTTGCATACTCTTACACAGGGTACCAGCCAATTAAATGGTGTCTTGATGATGTTTACTATGATACCAGGGACCTTAATATCAATGCAGTTTCAATTTTCAGGATCGGCGAAGTTCTCCTGAACTATGCTGAGGCAAAAGCCGAATTAGGAACTCTGACTGATGAAGATTGGGCTATGACGGTGGGTAAATTGCGTGCAAGGGCAGGGATAACAGGCGGTCTTACAACAAAACCGACTGTTGTCGATACATACCTTCAGACCAGGTATTTCCCTGGTATTACTGATCCGGTTATCCTCGAGATAAGAAGAGACAGAGGGATTGAGCTGTGTATGGAAGGTTTCCGCTTTTATGATTTAATCAGATGGAAAAGAGGTGAATTGTTAGCCAATGAATGGAACGGAATGTATGTACCGGAACTTGTCACACCAATGGATCTTAATGAAGACGGTGTTCTGGACGTTGCTTTTTACCAGGGCACTAAACCATCACCGCCTGTTTCAGGGGTTACTTATATAGATGTATCCGGTACTGTTGGCGGAAAGCCAAACGCAATGAGGCTGAAGAATGATACAAGTGGTGAAGTGGTCTGGCTGAATACTGTTACCAGGGTATGGGAGGACAAGAACTATTTTTATCCGATTCCCGAGGCAGACAGGCTGATGAATACAAATCTGGTGCAGAATACGGGTTGGTAGGAATCAATAATATTTTATCTGATATAATAAAAGCTCCTTTTGTCTTATGGCAGAAGGAGCTTTTCAATTTCAGTCCATGAATCTGCCCTTTTGTGCAGTGTACTATTCAGAAGCAAGTTGTGGGGCTGAGTAAACATTATTGTTTTGCCACTGAATGGATCGAGGTTTTTCGGGTGGTCATCAATCATTATATCAGCTTTTATAATGTTTTTGTCACCACAAAAGACCATCTGCTGCCAGCTTATGAAAGGGAAAAATTCCATGAGCCATAATTGTTTGTCCGTAAGACTGTTCGGAAATTCGGTAGCCATCGAAACAACCACTATATCGTAAACCGAAGCCAACCTTATCAATGCACTCTGACTTCCTGGCATCACAGGTACGCTTCTGAAAAAACCTGGAGCTGTTACCCATTTCCGTTGATTCGGGAAGGCTTCAGCTTCCAGAAGCCCCGCAACGTCACTTATGTTCAGTCTTTCACCGGTCTCAAGCTCATGAAGCTCAAAAAACCGGGTATAGACATCCGCCAGAACACCATCCATATCCACCAAAATAGACTTTTTCATTCTTCCTTATTTAAAATTGTCTCGATCCGGGGCAGCTTAGTCCCATCCGGAGGATTGTGCGAAAGCTGAAATTGAAAGAATATGGTTGCAATAAATATTGGAATCTTCAATGTATTTTTATTTGTTTTTAGCATTTGGGATCAGGTTTTTTTCCGTAACTGATTAATGGTGATAGTGAATTTTAAGGATTTTTAAAGTTTTAAGTCAAAAAAAGCATTACTAAAATTACCTAATAAGTTCGAATTAAACTACATTTACCTTTTCTGGAAATTAATTCACCCATAAAATTAAAATAAAAGATATGTCAACCCGCAGGGAATTTATTCAAAAATCTGCCTTAGGCGCAGCTGGTGTTGCTTTCAGTGCAAAGAGCTATTCACAAATTAAAGGAGCCAACGACAGGATCCGAGTTGGAATTGTTGGTTATTCAGATCGTTTCAGGGGAGCATTATCCCCTGCATTTCTGGGACTTGCAAAAGAATTGAATTTTGAATTTACGGCAGTATCCGATATATGGAACAAGCGAAGGGAAGAAGCAGATAAATTTTATAAGGCAAAAGGGATCAATCTCAGACTTGCAAGGAACAATGATGAGCTTTACAGTGGTAAGGATACCGATGCAGTTATTCTAAGCACCGCCGATTTTCAACATGCATTGCTTTGTGCTGAAGCTGTTGAAGCCGGAAGAGATGTTTATTGCGAAAAGCCATTTGCCGAAACAATGTCTGATGCACGTACTGCTCTGAAAGCTGTCCAGAAAACCGGAAAGATCGTTCAAATTGGTTCACAGCGGCGTAGCGCCCCCAATTATATTGCTGCAAATGAGTATCTTAATTCAGGGAAATTCGGTAAAATAATAATGGTTGAAATGACATGGAACGTTAACCAGCCCGGAAGGTGGAGAAGACCTTCTGTTGTACCTACACTTAAGGAAACAGATACGGACTGGAAAAGGTACCAGTTAAATCGCCCGGTTGCAGCCTTTGATCCAAGAAAATATCTTGAATTCAGGCTTTTCTGGCCTTATTCATCCGGCATACCCGGCCAGTGGATGGCTCACCAGATTGACACCGTGCATTGGTTCACAAAACTGGCTCATCCGCGCAGTGTAGCTGCAAACGGTGGTATTTATCTCTGGAAGGATGGCCGTTCGAACTATGATACCATGACCGCTGTATTTGATTACGGTGATCAATCAAATCCCGATTCCGGTTTTCAGGTTGTATATTCATCGCGTTTTACCAATTCTGCCGGAGGGATCAAGGAACTTTACTATTCCAATGGAGGTATGCTTAACCTTGATACGAACAAGATAACTTCCGAAGGCGGGCTGGCTGAAAAGGATGCAAAGGCTATGAACATGAAGGCAAACCTTCTTGAAACTTTTGATCTGCCGGGAATGAAAGTCGAAACTGCCGCTGACACCGGAGGTGATCCGATGACTACAGCCCATATGAGAAACTGGATGGAATGTGTCAGAAGCCGCAAAAAACCGAATGCTGATGTTGTGGCTGGTTATAATCATTCAATTGCAAATATCATGTGTACTGCAAGTCTGAGGACAGGTGAAAAAGCAACATTTGACGAGAAGACACAGGAAGTTATGGCCGGAGGGAAAGTATTTCAATATTAATTAATTAACAATGAAAGTGATAGATAAAATTTTAAGGAACCGCCGTTTAGTGGGATTAATTGTTTCGATCAAAGTGCTTATCCTTGCAACGGGGATAGTTATCAATGCTCAGTCACCCCGTGCAAGAGGGGTGAGAATTGAGAGACGCGACGATCAGCATAAGGTTGATATTTTTATTAATGGCACGTTATTTACAACTTACAATTATCCGTTAAATCTTGAGAAACCATTTCTTTATCCTGTTTTTGCTCCCAACGGATCAGTCATTACAAGGGGATTCCCGCTTGAGCCAAGAAAAGGGGAGAGGATAGATCACCCCCATCAGGTAGGTTTATGGTTTAACCATGGAAACATAAACGGACTTGATTTCTGGAATAATTCGTCGGCCATTCCGGCAGACAAAAAAGATGCATACGGACATATCGTACACCAGAGTATAATAAAAGCCGAAAGCGGGAGGGAAGGTGTGCTTGAAGTGAAAACCAACTGGGATGATAATAAGGGAAACACATTGCTTGCCGAAGATGCTGCATATATTTTCTCCGGGAATAAAAACTCAAGAACTATTGATCATATTTCAACTCTCACAGCAGTGAACGGTCCGGTCACGATCACCGACAACAAGGAAGGCCTCTTTGCATTAAGGGTTGACAGGGCATTCGAAATGCCCTCAACCGAATCGCTGATATTTACGGATGATAAAGGGAATCCCACTACAGTTAAGGCTACCGACAATACCGGAGTAACAGGTATGTTTACTTCAAGCAATGGACTTAAAGGCGATGCAGTCTGGGGAACAAGAAATGACTGGGTATATCTTTCAGGCGTAAAAGACAATACAACTATTGCCTTTGGTATATTTGACCATCCTCAAAACCCCGGTTACCCTGCTTATGCCCATGCCAGGGGTTATGGCCTCTTCTCGTTAAATAACCTTGGACAAAATTCATATGATCCAAAACAGGAGAAAAAAGTTTACAACCTGGCAAAGGGAGAATCAATAACACTCCGTCATAGATTCTACGTTCAGTCAGGTTCCGATCTTACACCTGAAAAAGCGAATAAAATTTTTAAGGAGTTTTCCAGGGAACATTAAAATACTATTGACTGGTAAAAAAGACATTTTAACCATAATTAAACTATCTATGAAAAAAGCAAAAAACCTCAAATGTGCACTTTCGGTGCTCTTATTGTTATTGGTCTCGTTTGGTTTCAGGAGTTTTGGTGCGCCTGCTGACCAGCAATATTATGAAATTAAGATTTTCAGGATTAAGGATCAGGGTCAGGCAGCTGTTACAGACAAGTATCTGAAAGATGCCTTCATACCTGCACTACACCGTGCCGGTATAAACAAGGTTGGCGTTTTTAAACCTGTTGAAGCGGATACCTCATTCGGCAAAATGATTTATGTTTTCATACCATATAATACTCCTGATCAGTATTTTAAGCTGGTCACCACTCTTGAAAATGATAAGGTATATCAGTCGGCCGGCAAAGAATTTATTGATGCACCGTATAATAATCCGCCATTTGTAAGATATGAAAGTGTTTTCATGAAAGCTTTTTCGCAAATGCCTAAATTCAGGGTCCCATCCTACACCACACCTGTCTCCGAAAGAATTTATGAGCTGAGGAGTTACGAAAGCGCCACAGAAGCAAAAGCTCTGAAGAAAATCCAGATGTTCAATGAAGGAGGCGAGATCGGTATTTTTGAGAAGATCGGAGCCAATGCTGTTTTTTATGCTCAGGTTCTACTTGGAAGCCAAAAGCCGAGACTGATGTACATGACGACCTATTCGGACATGAAATCGCATGATGACCATTGGACGGCATTCAGAAATTCGGCCGAATGGAAAACCATTTCGGGCATGGAAGAGTATAAGAATTCCACATCAAAAACAAAGGCTTACCTTCTTCATCCGACAGACTATTCTGATTTTTAGTCCTCAGTGGACCTTTGTGTTCCCCCCGGTGGACCTCTGTGTAACAAAAAGAAATACAAAAACTTACACAGAGGTTCCACAGAGGTTTCACAGTGATACACAGAGTTTGTATCTTACCTCAGCCTTGGAATTACATATTCGCTAAAGACGCTTCAATTTCAGCGCTTGTCAGTTCATGATCAGGCAGGTTATTTTCGAAATATTTCTCATAGGCGGAAATATCGAAATGACCATGGCCTGAAAGATTGAATAGAATAGTTTTAGAAACTCCCTCAATATCAGCTCTTCGTGCTTCATCTAGTGCACCTGCAATAGCATATGTTGATTCAGGAGCGGGAAGAATACCTTCACACCTTGCGAAGAGCACGCCGCCTTCAAAACATTCCCTTTGCATCTTTGCCTTTGCCTCAATTAATCCGTCTCTGAGCAACTGGCTTACGATTGTCCCGGCACCATGGTAACGTAACCCGCCGGCGTGTATCTTTTCAGGCATAAAATTATGTCCCAAAGTATACATAGGAAGGAGCGGGGTCATACCGGCAGAATCGCCAAAGTCGTACATGAATTTTCCTTTTGTGAGTTTAGGACATGAAGCCGGCTCAACTGCGACAAGTCTGATGTTTTTGCCGTTAACCAACTTTTCGTGAAGGAACGGAAATGCAATTCCCGAAAAGTTTGAACCACCTCCGAAACAGCCAATCACGACATCAGGATAATTGCCAGTCATTCCCATCTGAATAAGAGCTTCCTCTCCGATAATGGTCTGGTGAAGGGCAACATGGTTGAGCACGCTGCCAAGTGCGTATTTTGTATAAGGATCCTGAACTGCCACTTCTATGGCTTCCGAAATTGCAATACCCAGACTTCCTGGTGATTCCGGATCAATTTCAAGAATTTTCCTTCCGGCTACCGTCATTGTGCTCGGAGAGGGAACTACTTTGGCATTGTAGGCGTTCATTAAAATCTTACGGCCAGGCTTCTGGCTGAAGCTTATTTTAACCATGAATACGAGCAATTCAATCCCGAAATGCTGGCACGCAAAACTCATTGCGCTTCCCCACTGCCCGGCTCCGGTCTCAGTGGTAATCCTTCTTACTCCCTCCTGCTTGTTGTAATATGCCTGCGCGATTGCTGTGTTTGCTTTATGCGAGCCTGAATAATTGCCTCCTTCGTACTTATAGTAGATCTTGCTTTTCGTGCCCAGAGCTTTCTCAAGACTAAGCGCCCTGAATAACGGAGAAGGGCGATAAGTTCTGTAGAAGTCAAGGACTTCATCAGGGATTTCAATATACCTCTCAGTCGACACCTCCTGTTTTATAAGCTCCATAGGGAATATCGGAGCGAGGTCTTCAGGTCCCACGGGGTTTTTAGTAACCGGGTGAAGCGGCGGCATTGGTTTGTTAGGCATGTCTGCAACGATATTATACCATTGCCTTGGCATTTCACTTTCGTTCAATAAGATCTTTTGCTTTTCCATAGTTTTAATTATTAATTGGTCTTAAAAATTTTTAAATAAAAAAGGCACGCCGTGAAAGCGTGCCTCTATAGGTTAATATCTTTTTAATGACTATATAATGGCCTTATTCACAGCATAATTATTCAAGCTGCGCCAGGACCAGATATATAGTATTCCTTTTTTCATCGGATCAAAAATAGTCAATTATTTTAATTTCAAATATAAAAGTAATTTTTTTTTTAATTCATAAACTTCCAGTGGGCAGGGGGTGAAAAATGCTATTCATTTACGACAGCACCTATATTCTTAAGATCATCAAAAAAACCGGGATAGGATTTTGCTACGCAGTGAGAGTCTTTTATGAAAACTTTATCTGATGCCCCAAGCGCAGCAACTGCGGCAGCCATAGCTATCCGGTGGTCTTCATGTGAATTTACCCTGGCCCCTTTTACTTTTCCACCGGTGATGAAGAGAGAATCATCCTTTAATTCGACGCTGATGTTCAATTTTCTGAACTCCTCTGAAAGTGCAGAAGCCCGGTCGCTTTCTTTATAATAAAGCCGTGAAGCTCCCCTGATCTCCGTTACTCCCTCACAATAGGATGCCAGCGCGACAAGCGGAGGGAAGAGGTCGGGAGATTCGGTGGCATCAAAATCGAACGCTTTAAGGCCGGACTTTGAAATTTCTATTTTGCTATCAGATATTTTCATATTTGCTCCGGCTTTTTTAAGAGCCTGCAAAATTCCTTTATCACTTTGGAAGCTTTCAGATCTGAGACCGGTCACTTTCAGATTGCCGTTGATTGCACCGGCAACCAGAAGGAAGGCTCCTCCGCTCCAGTCACTCTCAACTTCAAATGTCCTTGAGATGTATTTTTGTCTGCCCTGTATCCTGAACAATTTATAATCGTCGTTTTCCACACTAATCCCAAAATCATTCAGGATTTCGAGAGTCATATCAATGTATGGCTTGCTCTTCAGGTTCCTGACTGTAATTTCCGAATCTTTGTCCGCAGTAGGCAATGCCATTAGCAGACCGGTAAGCAACTGTGAACTCACCGAGCCGTCAATTTCACATTTTCCGCCTTTTAGTGGCCCCTGTATAGTCAGGGGCACAAAACCATCTGTGTTTATGCATCTTACTCCCAATTGATTTAAAGCATCTCCGATCATAAACATCGGTCTTTTCTTCAACGATCCTGATCCGATCATAGTAATTTCGCCTGGAAAGAGAGCTGCAATCGGGGAGAACATCCGGATAGCAAGTCCTGATTCCCCGCAATTTAGCTTCTTCTCTTTCAATTCGCGGCAGCCTGTGATTTTCATTTCATTTACCGCAGGTTCGACTCTTGCACCCAAACCAACTGCGATATTCATGGCTGCAAGTGAATCATCACAATATGAAGGATTTATAATAAGACTTTCTCCGTCAGCCAAAAGTGCAGCAGCAATCGCCCTCTGGGTCATGCTTTTTGAAGGAGGAGCCTTTACCTGACCGCTAATACTTGATGGCTCTACAGATCTTTCCATTTTCTGAGAATTATTGTCATTTTTCCTTTATCTTCCCACCGGTGCCATTGTTCATTATCTTCATCTGGTGGTTAATTGATTCCTGATGGATGGATTTGAATATCACATCGATCATTTCCCTGCTGAGACCCTTTGACTGACCTTTAACAAGCACCTTCTTAATTATTTCGTCCCAGCGGGTAGTCTGCAAGATAGTAATATTATTCTCCTTTTTATATTGCCCGATGGTTTCCGCGATCTTCATTCTTTTTTCAAGGACATCAAGGAGATAGTCGTCAAATATATCAATTTGCTGTCTCAACTCGCCCAGAATATCAAGCAGTTTTGGATCGGAAGCTACAGGACTACGAAGTATAAGTCTGCTTAACAATTCTTTAAGATCATTGGGGGTCAGCTGCTGATCTGCATCGCTTAGGGCCTTTTCGGGGTTGATATGTGATTCAATCATCAGTCCGTCAAAGTTCAGATCCATTGCTTTTTGTGAAATCTCATAGAGATATTCCCTTGCTCCTGAAATGTGGCTGGGATCGCAAATAATTGGCAGATCCGGGATCCGGCGCCTTAGCTCAATCGGCAATTGCCAGTTTGGCTGATTCCTGTACAGCGTTTTCTCATAGGTTGAAAAACCCCGGTGCACAGCTCCAATCCTGGTTATCCCAGCTTTTGCAATGCGTTCGATGGCTCCAATCCAAAGCTCAAGATCGGGATTGATCGGGTTTTTGACCAGGACCATCACATCAACACCATTCAGGGCATCCGATATTTCCTGAACTGTGAAAGGATTAACGGAAGTTCTGGCGCCAATCCATAGAAGATCTACGCCGTATTTCAGAGCTTCGTAAACATGCTTTTCATTGGCGACCTCAGTTGCCACCATTAAACCAGTCTCTTTCTTTACATCTCTCAGCCATTTAAGGCCTTCGATTCCTACGCCTTCAAAAGAATTTGGCCTTGTCCTGGGTTTCCAGATACCGGCGCGGAATACACTTACCTCGTTTATTTTAGCCAGCTGCACTGCAGTTTCCATGACCTGTTCTTCAGTTTCGGCGCTGCATGGCCCCGAGATCAGGAATGGTCTGCCTTTGTAACCTCTCCAGTCGTTTGCGAGGGTTGGTTTTAATTCTGGTACCATAATTTTTTGGTTTTTAATTCAAAATCTTTCTAATCTTATTTGCCTCTTCCATAAGGGCTTTTAAGCCTTCTTTGTCTTTATCGGTTATCATTTTCCTGAACAGGTTCATCTTTTCTATGTAGTTATCAATTACTTCTGTGATGAATGCAGAATTTTCGATAAATATCGGTGCCCAGGTGTCCGCATTGCTTTTTGCAAGACGTACTGTGCTCTCGAAACCTCCTCCTGCAAGAGCCAGGATATTTTGCTCCTCCCGCTCCTTATCCAGAACGCTTAACGCCAGAGAAAAAGAGGTAATATGTGATATATGCGATACATATGCCACATGAATATCATGCTCGGTTGAATTCATATATACTTTTCTCATATTCAGCACATCAGTCATCCTTTCAACAGCCCTCAGCGCATCATCATCGCTAAGCTCACGATCACAGATAATTGCTGTTTTGTAATCGAATAATCTTCCTATTGCTGCAAGAGGACCTGAGAATTCAGTTCCGGCCATAGGATGCATTGCTACAAACCGGCCACGACCCGGATGGTTAGCTGAAGCTTCTGCAATGCTCCCCTTTGTAGAGCCCATATCAGTAACCACTTTTGATGTTCCGGCTATCCTGTCAAGAATCCCGGGCAGCATTTTGCAGTTTGCATCTACAGGTGTGCTTAATATTATAAGGTCACTCATATCAACTGCATTTTCAAGTGAATCTGTCTCATCGACCAATCCGCAAAGCTGTGCAATATTCCGGTGCTGCTGGTTCGCATCGACCCCAATTATTTTATCAGTGAATCCTCGTTTCCGCAAGTCGATCGTCAGCGATCCTCCTATCAGTCCTATTCCTACTATTGCTATTGTCATTGTTGGTATTGGTGATTGATGATAAGTAATTAGTGATTGGCGATTAGTGATTGGTTATTAGTTAGTTAGATGTGCAATCCTGTTTTGCGCTTCAATGAGTCTTTTCTCATCTGCACACAAAGATATCCGGATATAACGTTCCCCTCTGGTTCCGAAAATAAATCCGGGAGTAAGGAACACATTAACTTTATTCAGGATCTCTTCTACAAATGCTTCGCAATCTGGTATCTCATCAGGTATGCGCCCCCAGAGAAAGAGCCCGGCCTGGCTTTTGTCGTATTTACATTTCAGCTGATCCATTATAGATTCAGCGATCTTACGCCGTATAACATAAACTGAGTTCATATTATCGTACCAGGAATCCGGGTTATTAAGAGCTTCAGCGGCAGCTAATTGCATTGGAAGAAACATTCCAGAATCCATATTGCTTTTTACTTTAAGGATATTTTTGATAAAATCGCCGTTCCCTGCAGCCATTCCGATTCTCCAGCCTGCCATGTTGTGTGACTTACTAAGGGAATTAAGCTCAATTGCAATCTCCTTTGCCCCTTCCGCAGACAGGAGACTGTGATAATCCCTGTTCAGTACAAAACTGTATGGATTATCGTTGCACAAAAGGATATTATGCTTTAGCGCAAAAGTTACCAGATTCCTGAACAATCCAGGTGAAGCCTTTGCTCCCGTAGGCATATTCGGATAATTCACCCACATCATTTTTACTCTGCTCAGATCCGACTTTTCGAGTTCATTAATATCCGGATTCCATCCTTTCTTTTCATCAAGATCATAGTACCTGATCTTACCTCCTGCAAGATTTGTTACCGAGGAATATGTAGGGTAGCCGGGATTTGGGATCAGAACTTCATCCCCTGGGTTTACAAATGCCATTGTTATATGCATTATGCCCTCCTTACTGCCCATCAAAGGTAAGATTTCATTATCCGGATCAAGCTCAACTTTGAAGTATCTGCGATACCAGTCGGAAAATGCCTTCCTCAGAATGGGGCTTCCAACATAGCTCTGATAGCCATGAACACCGGGTTTTTCGGCTTCTCTGCCAAGACGCGTTATAGTACTGGGAGAAGGCGGCTGATCGGGGCTTCCTATACCCAGATTTATGATATCCGCCCCGGCCCGACGCATCTCATCAATCTGCCTTAACTTTTGCGAAAAATAGTACTCCTGTACCAGAGTAGTACGGTCAGCAGGTTTAACTCTCATAAAGCATTTCTCCTTTATTGTAAATACCAAGAATCTCCAGGTTGCTTGTATATTTTTCAAGCACCGACATTATTAATTCAATATCCGAACAAGCCGGCAGCTCCAGATCAAGATAGAACATATATTCCCATTCGCCATTCAGGCGTGGTACCGACTGAATTTTTGAGAGATTTATATTCATCTCTGCAAGTTTTACCAGAACAGCAGCCAGAGATCCGGGTTTGTGTCCGGTAGCAAAACATATTGATACCTTGTTGCCGTTTTTATTTCCCCTGTCCCCGCTCCCTATCACCAGGAAACGGGTGTAGTTTTTCTTGTATGTCTCAATTCCTGAGGCGATAATTTCAAGGCCATAAATTCCCGCTGCTTCTGAAGAACCGATTGCTGCGATTTTTTTAATTTTATGCTCGGAAATTAGCCTTGCGCTTCCCGCAGTGTCATCAGTTTCAACAAGGGTGATTGCCGGGTATTTATTAAGGAAAGTCATGCATTGGGCGAGAGCAATAGGATGGGATCTTACTTGTTTGATTTCATTAATCGTCTGACCCGGAAGAGCCATAAGATTCTGCCTGATCCTGAGGTTGTGTTCGCCGAGCATCTTTAGTCCCGACTCCCTGATAAGAGTATAGTTATAGAGGATGCTTCCTGAACGGGCATTTTCAACGGCCATCATGGCCAGGTCGGCTTTACCTTCGAGAACTGATGAAAGGGTCGAATCAAATGTTGTACAAGGGACGATATCAATATTGTCGTTACTGAAGAATTGTCTTGCGGCAACCTCGTGAAAACATCCTTTCTCTCCCTGAACTGCGATTTTCATATTTTTAATTTTTTAACAAAAAAAAAGGCCCCTTTTCCGGGACCCTTGCTTTTCCATATAATTTCTTATGTGTATACAAAAATCCCCTTATTTCTTTTTAAAATAAAAATAAAAGTAAAAATAAGAGGCAGAAGATTTATATACAATATTCATATTGATGCGGTATTTGGTTACAAAAGTAATTCAATTATTAAAATTCACAAATAAATATCAAAAATTATTAATATTTGGTGAATTTCCTTAAGTGTCTATACCCCTTGACGGCTATGTCCTTTAGGGGATTTAGGGGCAAAAACAAATGAACGAAACCATGTACTTCTAGTTTTTATGCCTTGACTTGAGAATATCTTCAATATCCGAGAACGATATGTTTTTGGTCTTAAGAAGTACTAATAGATGATACAACAGGTCAGCTGCTTCGTTCATAAAAAGATCAGGATTGTCATCTTTTGCCTCGATCACGAGCTCGACTGCCTCTTCTCCGACTTTCTGGGCAATCTTATTGATTCCTTTCTTAAATAGCGTGTTAGTATATGAATCCTGAACATTGTTGTCAATTCTTTGACTGACAATACTTTCCAGTTCATAAATAAATCCTTTTGAAGTCTGCTCATTAAAACATGATTTATTTCCTGTGTGGCATACAGGTCCTGCCGGATTTACTTTAATAAGTAAAGCATCGTTATCACAATCAATCGTTATTTCTTTAACATACAAGAAGTTCCCAGATGTTTCACCTTTGGTCCAGAGACGGTTTTTGCTCCTGCTGAAAAATGTTACTTTCCCTTCCTCTTTTGTTTTTCGGAAAGCTTCATGATTCATGTATCCCACCATTAGGATCTGCAAAGTGGTATGATCCTGGATTACAGCAGGAACAAGTCCGTTGCCTTTTTCAAAATCAATTTCAGTCATATACTATTTTTTTTCTCTTTGGCCTTCTGTGTTTTCTCCGTGAGAAGTAACTCACAACCTGCTTTGCAGTTTTTTTTTACCCCCTGCCCCCTAAAGGGGGTTCCATAAGTTTTTGTTAATCAATAAGTCCCCTTTAGGCCTGCCTGCCGGTAGGCAGGGGATTTAGGGGTAAAATACACTGAGGAGATTAATGCCTTACGTTAATACTTTTTTCTGACAAGTATTCCTTTAATTCGGGGATCGATATTTCACCGAAATGAAAAATACTTGCTGCCAAAGCGCCGCTGCAGTTTGTTTTCATAAAGACATCCCGGAAATGTTCCATAGATCCTGCGCCACCCGAAGCGATCACAGGAATATTCAGATTTTTGCTTACCTCCCTTGTTATTTCAATTGAGAAGCCTGCCCTGGTCCCGTCAGAACTCATCGATGTCAGCAGTATTTCACCTGCACCGAATCTTTCTGCTTTCATAGCCCATTCAACTGTCTTAAGCTGCGTAGATGTCCTCCCTCCGTCAACAAAGACTATCCATTCATTTTTAAAGAAATCGGTGTCAATGGCCACGACAACGCACTGACTGCCAAACTGTCTGGCAACCTGGGATATGAGTGCAGGATTTCTTACGGCCGAGGAATTTATTGTCACTTTATCGGCTCCTGCTTTGATGAGTGCCGCCACGTCCTCGATTGTTTCGATGCCGCCTCCCACTGTAAAAGGCAAATTTATTTCTGCTGCTATTTTCCCGACAAGATCAACCAGCGTTTTCCTCTTTTCAATGGTTGCCGTTATATCGAGGAATACCAGTTCATCAGCCTTTTGCCCGACGTACATTTTGGCAAGCTCCACGGGATCACCTGCATCCCTTATCTCTTCAAAATGAATTCCTTTTACTGTTCTGCCGTCTTTAATGTCGAGGCAGGGAATAATTCTTTTCTTTAACATAAGCGGCTTAGTTCTTTTAAGTTAAGGATACCTTCATATAATGCTTTCCCTATTATGGCACCTTCGCATCCGGCTTCTGAGAGTTCCTCAATGTCCCTGATGGAGGTGATCCCCCCGCTGGCTATAAGATTTATACCGGGTATTTCAAGTATTTCCTTATAAAGGCTTGTTGACGGTCCCTGCATCATCCCATCCCTGTCGATATCGGTACAGATTGTATATTTGACGCCTTTTGACCTGTAATCGCTTATAAATTCTATGATATCCGGACCGGAATTCTCAACCCATGCCTGTGATGCAATGATGCGGTCCTTGCAATCTGCGCCGAGAATTATACTGTCAGCGCCCCATTTTGCAAGCCATTCAAGAAACATAACAGGATCAGTAACAGCGGCACTTCCGCAGGTAACCTGTGATGCCCCGGAGTTAAATGCGATTTTAAGGTCATCATATGACCTTAATCCTCCTCCGAAATCAACTTTGAGTGAAGTAATCGAAGATATTTTTTCAAGCATTCTGTAATTGACTATATGCTTACTTTTGGCCCCGTCAAGGTCTGCTATATGAACAAATTCCAGTCCATGATCTGCAATCTTCCTGGCCACCTCAAGAGGATTTTCATTATAGACTTTGATAGTGGAATAGTCCCCCTTTGTCAGTCGAACACATTTTCCTTCCAGAATATCCAGTGCAATAATAATCCTCATAGCTCAAGAAAGTTTTTCAGAATTCGGTTCCCAATATCAGCGGATTTTTCGGGATGGAACTGTACTGCATAAAAATTATCTTTATGCAGAGCGGCGCTAAACGGCAATACATAATCACAAATGGCAGAAGTGCAATAAGTTATCTCCGCATAGTAGCTGTGAACATAATAGACATCGTCTTCTATCTTTATGCCTTTGAACAAAGTGCCTTTCAAAGCTGAAAAGTTGTTCCAACCCATATGGGGTACTTTATCAAAAGGGGGAAATTTCTTGACTGAAGCATCGAAAATTCCAAGGCACTTTGTTTCACCTTCATCGGAATACAGACAGAGAAGATGTAACCCGAGGCAAATTCCCAGGACCGGCTGTCTCAATGATTTGATTGTGGTATCCAATCCTCTGTCCCTCAGATATTTCATTGCCGAGCCAGCCTGGCCAACCCCGGGAATTATTACTTTATCCGCGCCCAGAAGATCTTCAGGGTCATCTGTCACTTTGCTGTCGAATCCAAGACGATTGAGCGCGTTTTGAACCGATTTAATGTTACCTGCATTATATTTCAATACTGCAATCATAACTTCCCTTTCGTTGATGGTATATTATAATTTTCTGTTTTGCTGACTGCCATTTTAATTGCTTTACCAAATGCTTTAAAGATCGCTTCTGCTTTATGATGCGAATTCTCTCCGGATGCCTTGATATTGAGGCTGCAGCGGGCACTATCACTGAAAGATTTAAAAAAATGGAAAAACATTTCTGCATGCATTTCTCCAATTTTTTCACACTGAAATCCGGCATCCCATACTAGCCAGGGTCTGCCGCTGAAATCCAGGGCGACCTGAGCAATTGAATCATCCATCGGTAGCAGGAATCCGTATCTCTCGATTCCTATTTTACCTCCCAGCGACCTTGAAATCGCTTCACCCAGTACCAGTGCCACATCTTCAATGGTGTGGTGCTGGTCAACTCCAAGGTCGCCGGTGGCTTTTATCTTAAGATCTATACCTCCATGCTTTGCAATCTGATCGAGCATATGATCAAAGAAACCGATTCCTGTGTCTATTGCACTTTTACCCGTTCCATCGAGATTTACCTCTGCGGTGATTGATGTTTCCTTTGTCTTTCTTTCAACCAACGATCTTCTGGGAATATCTTTAAGAAACCTGTAAATTTCAAACCAGTCTTTTGTACTAAGAACGGCATCAGGATGTTTCTCATCACTTATAAGAATTGCCCTGCATCCAAGGTTTTTTGCGAGCTGGAGGTCCGTCACGCGGTCGCCTATTACAAAAGATGATGCAAGGTCAACACCGCTGGCAAGGTATTTTGAAAGCATTGCAGTTCCCGGTTTCCTTGTGGGAGCGTGTTCCTCGGGATATGTTCTGTCAATAAATATCTCTGAGAACTCAATTCCTTCACCACGAAGGATCTCTAATACCTTATTATGGGGCGGCCAGAAAGTCTCTTCGGGAAACAGATCTGTACCAAGCCCATCCTGATTTGTTACCATTACAAGCTCATAATCAGTCTCTTCTGCAATCCGGGACAAAGAAGAGATTACTCCAGGCAGGAACTGAAGCTCTTCAAAGCTGTCAACCTGTTCATCAAGCGGTTCCGTGATGATTGTTCCGTCCCTGTCAATAAAAAGCACCTTTTTCATACCCTGATTGTCCTTAAAGTCAGTAAAAGCCTGCTGTTTTCATTTTTTGTGCCTACCGTAATCCTGATACAGCCCGGGACGATTTTATCCCGGTTTCTTACTATGATTTTGTTTTTAAGAAGCATTGAATAAATCATTCCGGAATTTCTTGTCTTTACCAGAAGAAAATTTGAGTCAGATGGGAAGACTTCTTCAATTATACTCATTTTTTTCAGACTTGCTATAAGCCTTTCTCTTTCAGTTATTATCCTTTTAACCTGACTTTTGAACAGGTCAATGCGTGAAAGTCGTCGAATAGCGGCTCTCTGGTTTATGGTACTTATGTTATAAGGAGGCTTCATCTTATTGAAGTAGTGCACAATATCAGCGTTTGTAAACGCCATTCCGATTCTTGCTGCTGCCAGTCCCAGTGCCTTGCTGAATGTCTGCATAACTATCAGATTCGGAAATTTCCCAATCATTTTATTAAATGAAGGTTTGTCCGAGAAATCAATGTAAGCTTCATCAATAACAATTATTCCCTTAAAATTTGAAATAATGTACTCAACATCTGATGTGCTCATTGAATTTCCGGTAGGATTATTGGGCGAACAGACAAAAATCAATTTTAACTTCTCACTCTTTAGCCATGGGATCACTTCTTTGACCCTGATCTGAAACCGGTCGTCGAGTTGAATATTTATCAATCCGACGCCGTTTATAGCAGCTGAGACTTCATACATGCCGTAGGTGGGCTTGAAGATAAGAGCTTTGTCCTTTCCAGGTTCGCAGAATATTCTGAAGCAGAGATCAATGATTTCATCACTCCCGTTACCAAGAAAAATATTCTCCTCCGGGATTCCCTTAAATCTGCTGACGAATGACTTAAGTTCCTTTTGATAAGGGTCGGGATACCTGTTAAGGTTCCCGTAAGGACTTTCGTTTGCATCAAGAAATATCCCCTCCTTTCCAAAAAATTCATCTCTTGCGGAGGAGTAGGGGACAAGAGCCCTTACATTTTCCCTGACCAGGTTTTCAATATCAGACATGATTTAAAGATTTAAGGCGTAATGTTACTGCATTCCTGTGACCATCCAGCTGTTCTGCACCGGCCATTAATTCGATGACGGGACCAAGAACTTTCAGCCCCTCAGGTGAAAGTTCCTGGAATGTAATTTTCTTAAGGAAACTCTCTGTTGACACTCCAGAGAAATTCCTGGCGTATCCGTTTGTAGGCAGGGTATGGTTTGTACCTGTTGCGTAGTCGCCTGCACTTTCACAACTGTATTTTCCAAGGAAAACTGAGCCTGCGTTTTTTACCCTGGCTGCCAGAATATATGGATCAGATGTTGAAATGATCAGATGTTCCGGAGCATAAAGATTGCTGAACTCTATGCAGTCGTCAGCTGTCGGCAGCTTAATTGACAAGCTGTTTTCAAGAGCCTTAAGTGCAATTTCCTTCCTTGGCAGAATTTTCACCTGAGCTTCAACCTGTTTCCGGACATCCGTAATTATCTCAGTAGAAGTTGTCACCAGAACTACCTGACTGTCAATACCATGCTCTGCCTGTGCAAGGAGGTCGGAGGCGATAAAAACGGCATCAGAGGTCTCATCCGCAATTATAAGGACCTCACTCGGGCCGGCAGGCATATCGATTGAAATCCCGTCTGCCTGGACCATTTCCTTGGCTTTTGTGACGAACTGGTTTCCCGGGCCGAAGATCTTGTCAACGGCCGGTATTGTCTCTGTACCGTAGGCCATTGCTGCAATTGCCTGAGCTCCGCCGACTTTGAAAATATAATTGACTCCCGCTAACTGAGCTGCAAACAGGATCAATGGATTTATATTGCCATTTCTGTCAGGCGGAGTACATAGTATAATATTTTTGCAGCCAGCTATTTTTGCCGGGATTGCCAGCATCAGCACTGTTGAGAAAAGGGGTGCTGTGCCCCCGGGAATATATAGTCCGACAGTTTCGACAGGAACATTTTTCCTCCAGCATTTTACACCGGCTGATGTTTCGATCGCCTGTTCGTCAAAAAGTTGCGCCCTATGGAATTTCTCAATATTGGTTTTTGCTACCTTTATTGCCTCGCGTAGATCAGCGTTTATAAACTCAGCTGATCCGGATATCTCATCGGGTGTTGACTTTAGATTCCAGACAATTGTTCCGTCATATTTTTCCGAAAACTCATGAAGTGCTTTATCACCTTCGAGCTTCACTTTACTTAAGATGTTTTTTACAATGAGATCGAGCTCTGCCCTTTTCTTTATGGGGCGCTTACAAATTGATGCCCAGGTTTCCCTTGATGGATTTATAAATCTTTTCATTACAGGATCATTTTTTCAATTGGTATTACAAGTATCCCTTCTGCTCCGGCATTTTTAAGCTGGTTGATTCTTTCCCAGAATTCGTCCTCCCTTACTACCGAGTGCAGGCTGCACCAGCCTTTCTCAACCAGGGGAAGTATTGTAGGGCTTTTCATCCCCGGAAGGATCTTGCAGATCACCGGGATTGCAGATTCGGGAGCGTTCAATAAGATATATTTATTCTCTTTCGCATTCTTGACAGCCCTGATCCGGAACAGAAGCTTATTAAGGACTTCGAGTTTGCCCTGGCTGAGATTTTTATTTGATATTATTACTGCCTGGCTTTTCATGATTGTGACTACTTCACGAAGTCCGTTTGTCATCAGTGTGCTGCCCGAACTAACAATATCACACACTGCGTCAGCGAGGCCAATTCCCGGGGCAATCTCAACGCTGCCGCTGATCTCCTCTATTTCAGCCTTGACATTGTTACATGCAAGGTAGTCACCGAGAAGCTTGGGATAGCTGGTAGCAATCTTTTTGTTGCTGAACCAGGATGGTCCGGTAAATGTGTCCTCCTTTGGGATTGCCATGCTGAGCCGGCATTGTGCGAAGCCCAGTTGCTCAAGTATTTTGACATCCTTGTCTTTTTCGTAGACCATGTTTTCACCAAGGATCCCGATATCTGCAACCTGTTGTTCGACATATTGCGGAATATCGTCATCCCTTAGAAACAGGACCTCGATGGGGAAATTGTTGGCAGTAGTTTTAAGGACAGTAGTCCCATTTGAGAATTTTATCCCGCACTCTTCCAATAATTTGCGTGATTGTTCGCTAAGCCGGCCTGTTTTTTGAATTGCAATTTTAAGTTTACTCATTTTTACTTTTAAAATTGTCTGAGCAGACCTTCGGGGAACAAAAAACCCGGCTGATCGGCTCAGACGGGTTAATGATATATTATGAACAAGGCATATCACTTTCTTCTCGCCTGAGAGCAAGTATGAAAATGATGATGGTGTAACTGAATCTGGTACATATTCTTAATGTTCTGAAGGCAAAGATAATGGTTTTTTAATAACTCTCATAGAAACAATATAAAAAGATTGATAATCATAAACAAAACGTCCTCTTTTGCTCTAGCGCCCCTGACGGGGCTTGAAGAATGTGTGGGGTCTGTATCCCAGGGCGTTGCCCCGGGTTAACGTATGTCGCCCCTGACGGGGCTTGAAGAATGTGTGGGGTCTGTATCCCAGGGCGTTGCCCCGGGTTAACGTATGTCGCCCCTGACGGGGCTTGAAGAATGTGTGGAGTCTGTATCCCAGGGCGGTGCCCCGGGTTAACATATGTCGCCCCTGACGGGGCTTGGAGGTGTGTAAGAGGCCTGGTTACCAGGGCGATGCCCTGGGTTAACATATGTCGCCCCTGACGGGGCTTGAAGATCAGTGTGAGGCTATGTTCCCAGAGCGTTACCCCGGATATAACGTTTATCCCTCCTGCGGCTGAGAGGGTATAATGTTTTGGACTTGCATCTGGTATTACGCCGGAGCCGGGTTAACGTATGTCGCCCCTGACGGGGCTTGAAGAATGTGTGGGGTCTGTATCCCAGGGCGGTGCCCCGGGTTAACGTATGTCGCCCCTGACGGGGCTTGTTGAAGGTATGGAGTCTGTATCTCAGGGCGGTGCCCCGGGTTAACGTATGTCGCCCCTGACGGGGCTTGGAGGTGTGTAAGAGGCCTGGTTACCAGGGCGATGCCCCGGGTTAACGTATGTCGCCCCTGACGGGGCTTGAAGAATGTGTGGGGTCTGTATCCCAGGGCGGTGCCCCGGGTTAACGTATGTCGCCCCTGACGGGGCTTGGAGGTGTGTATGAGGCCTGGTTCCCAGGGCGGTGCCCCGGGTTAACATATGTCGCCCCTGACGGGGCTTGAAGAATGTGTGGGGTCTGTATCCCAGGGCGGTGCCCCGGGTTAACGTATGTCGCCCCTGACGGGGCTTGTGGAAGAGGGTAAGGCTTATATCCCAGGGCGTTGCCCCGGGTTAACGTATGTCGCCCCTGACGGGGCTTGAAGAATGTGTGGGGTCTGTATCCCAGGGCGATGCCCCGGGTTAACGTATGTCGCCCCTGACGGGGCTTGGAGGTGTGTATGAGGCCTGGTTCTCAGGGCGGTGCCCCGGGTTAACGTATGTCGCCCCTGACGGGGCTTGAAGAATGTGTGGGGTCTGTATCCCAGGGCGTTGCCCCGGGTTAACGTATGTCGCCCCTGACGGGGCTTGTTGAAGGTATGGAGTCTGTCTCCCAGGGCGGTGCCCCGGGTTAACGTATGTCGCCCCTGACGGGGCTTGAAGAAGGGGTGAGGCTTATATCCCAGGGCGATGCCCTGGGTTAACGTATGTCGCCCCTGACGGGGCTTGAAGCTACCTCACACCCTTTCTGCAACCAGATCACCGACCTCGGTTGTCGAATACCCCATCTTGCCGGCACCCATGTCCTTAACCTTGTTGGCTGTTACATCCATAATGGCACCTTCCACAGCCCTGGCTGCCTTTTCCTCGCCAAGATGCTCAAGCATCATTGCACCGCATGAGATAGCGGCAAGGGGATTTATCACATTCAGACCTGTGTACTTCGGTGCCGATCCGCCAATAGGTTCAAACATCGAAACTCCTTCAGGATTAATATTACCCCCGGCGGCAATACCCATTCCTCCCTGTGTAATTGCTCCAAGATCGGTTATTATATCACCAAACATATTGCTTGTTACGATCACATCAAACCACTCGGGATTTTTTACCATCCACATACAGGTGGCATCAACGTGATAATATTCACGCTTAATTTCAGGATAATCAGCCTTACCGATTTCATGAAATGCCCGTTCCCAAAGATCGAAAACATAAGTCAGTACATTTGTCTTGCCACAGAGAGCCAATGTTTTTTTCCTGTTTCTTTTCCTGGTAAATTCAAAAGCATACCTGAGGCAACGGTCTACCTGCATCCTTGAGTATACCATATTCTGTATGGCAACCTCGTGAGGGGTCCCCTTCATGGTAACACCGCCAATGCCAGTGTATACATCCCCCGTGTTTTCCCTGACCACTACATAATCGATATGATCCGGTCCCTTATCTTTAAGGGGAGTTGGAACCCCGGGATAGAGCTTGATGGGACGAAGATTTATATACTGGTCAAGGTCGAACCGAAGCTTCAGGAGAATCCCTTTTTCAAGGATACCAGGCTTAACATCCGGATGACCTATTGCACCTAAAAATATTGAATCAAATTTTCTGAGCTCATCTGATGCAGAATCCGGAAGGACTTCGCCAGTCCTGAGGTACCGCTCACCTCCAAAATCAAACTCTGTGAAATTTATTTTAAATCCGGACTTTGCTGCTACTGCGCTAAGGACCTTTCTACCCTCCCTGACAACTTCCGGACCGGTACCATCTCCTGGTATTACTGCAATGTTGTACGATTTGCTCATCTGTTTAGCTCTTAATAGTTTTATTTTTCAGATATTAATATTTGATGTATTAACGAAACTTAAACTGTAATAAATCTAATCTCCTTTTCATTCAGGGCATCGACAAAACTTCCCATCTTCTCAACGATATTCAGCATTTTCTCAGTTGCTTTAATAGCCGATTCTGTCTGGTCAGCATCAAGTCCCTTTGTTCTGAATTCTCTGCTTTTGTAATTCCAGGTGATTACAGTTTCAACCAGGGCATCTGTCTTTCCCCCCGGAGGTATGGAAACTTCATAATCAGTAAGTGTCGGCAGATCTTTCCCAAGACTATCATAGATCACCCGGATAGCTTTCATAAATGCATCATACTGTCCATCCCCCGAGGAAGTCTCCTGGTACAGGTTTCCGTCAATTTCTATCTGTACGCTTGCAAAAGGCTTGAGGCCGAAGGAGAGAGAGAGTGAATAATTTTTGATAAAGATCTTGTAATCGGTCATGTCATCACCCAGGACGTCAGAGATTATGAACGGGAGATCCTCTGTGGTGACATTCTCTTTTTTGTCTCCAAGTTCAATAACACGTTGTGTAACCTTGGCCAGCAATTCGGGATTAAGGTCAAGTCCAAACTCTTCAAGATTCTTCCTGATTGTAGCTTTTCCTGATTGTTTTCCCAGGGCGTATTTCCTTTTTCTTCCGAACCTCTCAGGGAGCAGATTATTGTAATAAAGGTTGTCCTTGCTGTCGCCATCTGCATGCACACCGGAGGTCTGAGTGAAAACGTTTTCTCCGATTATCGGCTTATTGACGGGGATCCGGATACCACTGAATGTCTCAACAATCTTGCTTGCTTTTGTGATTGCATATTCATCAACGTAAATCTCAGCCCCGGAATGATCGCGAAGAACTCCTACAACACTTGACAGAGGTGCATTCCCGGCTCGTTCACCAAGACCGTTAATAGTCGTATGAACCCCACTGACGCCTGCCTTCACTGCTGAAAAAATATTGGCTACTGCCAGATCATAATCATTATGTGAATGAAAATCAAAATGCAGTGATGGGTACTTTTCAATCATTTTTTTACAGAAAGCGTAGGTCTGATCCGGGTTTAAAATGCCAAGTGTATCCGGAAGCATAAACCTTGAGATCCTTTCATCTTTCAGATTATCGACCATATAATATACATAGCTTTCTGAGTTGATCATGCCGTTCGACCAGTCCTCAAGGTAGATATTGACATCCATGTCGAGCTCTTCGGCTCTATTAATGATCACCTTAATATCATTTACATGCTGATCAGGAGTTTTCCTTAATTGCTTCTCCAGGTGACGGAGGGATCCTTTGCAAAGAAGGTTTATAACTTTTCCGCCTGCATTATGCACCCAGTTTATAGATACTTCCCCATCGATGAAGCCCAAAACCTCCACTTTCCGATGAAGATTATTCTGGCGGGCCCATTCTGTTATTTTTTTCAAAGCTTCAAATTCCCCTGATGATACCCGTGCTGAAGCAACCTCAATACGGTCGACCTTTACATCTTTCAACAGGAGTGTTGCTATATGGAGCTTCTCGAGAGGTGAATACGAAACGCCCTGCGTTTGTTCACCATCCCGGAGAGTTGTATCCATTATTTCGATTCTCATTCTATGATTGTCTTTTGTTTTCAAAAGAAGATATCTGATCCCTTAAGCTCAGAAGGTAATCTATATCATCAAGTCCCTTTAAAAGGCACTCTTTTTTATACGGATTTATATCAAACTTTAAGGACTCTTCTGACGGGAGGACCGTAAATAATTGTTTCTCAAGATCAATCCTGACGCTCGTCTCGGGCCTCCGGGTTATATGATCGAGAAGATCCCTGAGATATTTATCCGGAACTACAATAGGGAGCAATCCGTTATTCAGGGAATTGTTTTTGAATATGTCGGCAAAAAAGCTTGAAACCACTACCCTGAAACCATAATCTGATATTGCCCAGACAGCATGTTCACGGCTTGATCCGCTTCCGAAATTTTTCCCTGCAACCAGGACCTTACCCTTAAATTTAGGATTATTAAGGACGAATTCAGTATTTAATGCCCCTGACTTGTCATATTTCCAGTCGCGGAAAAGGTTTTCTCCGAATCCATCCCTTGAAGTTGAACTCAGAAACCTTGCAGGAATTATCTGGTCGGTATCCACATTCTCAAGGGGTAACGGAACACAAGTTGTTTCCAGTATGTCAAATTTCATCTTCGGCATCTATCGTAAGTTTAGTATCGTATTATTAATCAATAAATTCACGTGGATCTGTTATCTTTCCTGTTACAGCAGCCGCGGCTGCTGTAAGTGGGCTTGCCAAAAGGGTTCTTGCACCCGGACCCTGACGTCCTTCGAAATTCCTGTTTGATGTTGAAACTGCATATTTACCGGCCGGGATCTTATCATCATTCATTGCTAGACACGACGAACATCCGGGTTCCCTTAACTCAAATCCAGCTTTGCTGAGAATCATTGCAAGACCCTCATCAACTGCCTGCAATTCAACTTTCTTTGATCCCGGGACTATCAGTGCAGTTACATTGGGAGCCTTTTTCCTTCCTTTCACGAGCTTCGCGAAAGCTCTGATATCCTCTATTCTTCCGTTTGTACAGCTGCCAAGAAATACATAATCAACGGGTTGCCCCAGCATTTTCATACCCGGTACAAAACCCATATAATCCAACGATTTAAGAAAAGAAGAAGCTGCTTCGCCGTTAATATCGTCAAGCGATGGGATCGAGTCATCAATTGAAATGCTCATTCCGGGATTTGTTCCGAAAGTGATCATCGGTTTAATGAGATCCGCATTAAATTCCATTTCACGGTCAAATTCGGCACCCGCATCACTATTGAGGCCTTTCCACTGCAACAGGAGTGAGTTCCAGTCAAAACTATCAGGGAAGGAGGGGAGCGCTTTTAAATATTTGTATGTTGTTTCATCGGGAGCGATAAGACCACCTCGGGCACCCATCTCTATGCTCATATTGCATACTGTCATCCTTGCTTCCATGCTCAGACCTCTGATAACCGGACCGGCATACTCAACAAAATAACCCGTGGCCCCTCCGGTTGAGATCTGGGATATGATATACATTATTATGTCTTTGGAAGTTACACCCTTATGTAATTTCCCGGATACTGTGATCCGCATTTTTTTTGGTCTGGGCTGAAGAATACACTGAGTAGCCAGAACCATCTCAACTTCACTCGTGCCTATTCCAAATGCAATTGCCCCAAAAGCGCCGTGAGTTGAAGTATGGCTGTCACCACAGACAATGGTCATCCCGGGATGGGTGTATCCAAGCTCGGGACCAATCACATGCACTATACCATTTTTCGGATGATTCAGACCAAATAGTTCAATACCGTAATTGGCGCAGTTCTCAGTAAGTTTTTCAACCTGGTTCCTTGAGAGCTCATCTTTTATCGGGTAACTCTGATTTCTTGTCGGGATGTTATGATCAGCCGTGGCAAGCGTCCTGGCAGGTCTGAAGACGGGTATACCCCTTTCCTTTAATCCTGTGAACGCCTGCGGACTTGTGACTTCATGAATATAGTGCTGATCGATATAGAGGACATCCGGTCCCTCTTCGATTGAATGAACTATATGTGAATCCCATATTTTATCAAAAAGTGTTTTTTGTTCCATCAAAGATTATTTTATTTTGGAAATAGAATCAACGAGTGCCTCAACCGAAGCGGTTATAATATCAGTATTCGCAGAGAAACCATAGTAAGTTTTCCCTTCATGCTCAATCTGGATATGCACTTTACCAAGATCGTCGCTACCTTTTGTAATAGCCTGAATGAGAAACTCTTCCAGATGGATAGTCTTGCTTATCAGATGCTTGACTGCCGTAAAAGAAGCATCGATAGGTCCGTTTCCGGAAGCCGTTGAGGTATGAACCTCTCCATTGATCCTGATCCCGACTGTTGCCACAGGAATAGCTGACTTTCCGCAGGTAACCTGTAACAGTTCGAGTTTTAGCGCTTTCTCACCCGAGAATACCTCACCCGAAAGAATTCTAAGGTCCTCGTCGTTGATCTCTTTCTTTTTATCTGCAAGAAGCAGAAAACGGTGATATATATCGTCAAGCTCCTCCTTCCCAAAGATAAAGCCCAGGATTTCAAGACGATGACTAAGTGCTGCCCTGCCACTGCGTGCTGTCAGAATTATTGATGATTCTTTTATTCCAACCTCATGGGGATCAATTATTTCGTAGTTTTCCCTGTATTTCAGGACGCCATCCTGATGGATACCGGAGGAGTGGGCGAATGCATTTCTGCCAACAATAGCCTTATTTGCCTGCACAGGCATGCTCATCAGAGTCGAAACAAGCCTGCTTGTCCCAAAGAGAAGTTTTGAGTTGATATCGGTTTTAAGCTTCATCGAATGGTGGCTCTTTATTATCATGGCAACTTCTTCGAGAGAAGTATTTCCCGCCCGTTCACCTATACCGTTCATTGTTACTTCAACCTGCCTTGCTCCGTTAAGGATTCCCATTATTGTATTGGCCGTCGCCATCCCAAGATCATTGTGGCAATGTGTTGAAATAATTGCCTTATCAATATTAGGAACGTTCTCCACGAGGTACCTGATCTTTTCCCCGTATTCTTCCGGCAGGCAGTAACCTGTTGTATCAGGTATATTTACAACTGTGGCGCCTGCTTTTATTACAGCTTCTATTACCCTGGCCAGGTAATCATTTTCACTTCTCCCGGCATCCTCGGCAAAGAATTCTACGTCATCAACGAACTTTCTGGCGTATTTTACTGCGTCAACAGCTCTTTTAATGATCTCTTCGGGAGTTGTCTTAATTTTATACTTTATATGAAAAGGAGAGGTTCCGATACCTGTATGTATTCTTTTCTTCTTTGCATACTGGAGCGCATCTGCAGCTACCTCAATATCCTTTTTGATTGCTCTTGTCAGTGCACATATTACCGGATTTGAAATAGCTTTCGATATTTCAACAACCGACCGGAAGTCGCCAGGACTTGATATTGGAAATCCTGCTTCAATGACGTCGACCCCCAACGCCTCAAGAGCCTGGGCAACTTCAATTTTTTCGACTGTGTTCAGCTGGCAACCCGGCACTTGCTCTCCATCCCTGAGAGTGGTATCGAATATAATTACCTTTTCTTCCATTGATATTGGTTTTATAATATTATTTATTCCCTGGTCTCAGTTTCCTGACTGCAGCTCCTGCTCTCCACAATTCTGAGTTACCGAGTTCACTTAATTCTGCATTTAGTACTTCTTTGTAATTCGGAGCACCTGTGGACCTTAATACTCTTACGCATTCTTCGCCCGATTTCACTCTTCTGTAAAGTTCTTCAAACACAGGCAGAACTGCTTCCATGAATTTGGGACGCCAGTCGAGGGCACCACGCTGTGCCGTAGCGCTGCAATTAGAATACATCCAGTCCATGCCTTTTTCATCAACAAGACGTATAAGGCTCTGTGTCAGTTCCTCCACAGTTTCGTTGAATGCTTCAGATGGGGAGTGGCCGTTCTGACGAAGTACCTGATACTGGGCATCCATTATTCCTGCCAGGGCGCCCATTAATACACCACGCTCGCCTGTCAGGTCGCTGAAAACTTCATTTTCGAATGTTGTTGGGAATAAATAACCTGAACCTATCGCAATTCCGAGGGCCAGGATACGATCGTGTGCTCTCCCGGTAAAGTCCTGGAACACAGAAAAGCTTGAGTTAATACCTGTTCCTGCCAGGAAGTTCCGTCTTACACTTGTTCCGGAGCCTTTGGGTGCACAAAGTATTACATCCACATATTCGGGAGGTATAACCTGAGTGTGTTCCTTATAGGTTATTGAGAACCCGTGTGAAAAATATAGGGCATCACCTTTTTTAAGGCATGGTTTAAGCTTTGGCCATAGGATCCTCTGGGCTGCATCTGAGACAAGATATTGAATTATTGTTCCTTTTGTTGCAGCTTCCTCAACATTAAACAAAGTTTTTCCGGGAACAAATCCATCGGCAACAGCTTTATCCCAGTCGGCTTTGAATTCAGGAGCCTGACCGACAATTACATTGATACCGTTATCTTTCATGTTCATGGCTTGTGCCGGACCCTGCACTCCATAGCCAATAACTGCAACGATTTCATTTTTAAGCACTTCACGTGCTTTTGAAAGTGGGAACTCATCTCTTGTTACTACATCTTCGAGAACTCCGCCAAAGTCAATTTTTGCCATGTTATTAAGTTTTTATTTTAAAATATTATTCGTGGTTATTCTGCATATTTTAATCTTCATTCATTTTACCTGCCTTCCTGCTCCTGGTCGCCATATTCAGGAGACCTGGTTATATGTTTCAATTTTTTCAGGTTTAAAACGATTGGCTTCATCCATCTCCTGCAGGTAAGAGTTCAGCTCCTTTACCTGTTTTGTGATTGCAACCCTTCCTGATCTGACGAACTGCAGGACACCACACGGTTCAAGCTGCTTAAGCAGTTCTGATATTTCGGTTTTATGTCCGGTTTTCTCAATTACCATATATTCCGGAGATACCTCAAGAATACGTGCATGATGTGCACGGACTACATTGTCAATTATGTTGCCCGACATCAGACCTTTGGTTGTAACCTTAAACAGGGCCAGCTCCTGGTAGATTATCTCATCGGAAGTATGTACAAATACTTTAAGTACATCAACCAGCTTCTGCATCTGGCGCGCAACTTTCTGAACCATCTCAGGTGTCGTTTTAACGACAAGGGTCAGCATCTGTACTCCTTTAACTGCAGATTCGGACGCAGTTATGCTTTCAATATTTATCTGCCTCCGTGTAAGTATGATCGTTATCTGGCTCAGGATACCTATGTGGTCCTCTGTGAAGAGTGAGATTGTGAATTCCTGTTTCATATTTTTTATGTTATTCCTGTTTGTTGGGCAGGCGGGTCTTTAATATTTTAAAGTAACTTCCGAAACTGATGCTCCCGGTTCAATCATAGGGAGAACATTTGCTTCATTATCAATTTTAACTTCAAGCAGATAAGGTCCATCTGAATTTAACATTTCAGCAAGCGCATCTTTAAGGTCCTTCCTTTCCGATACACCTCTTGAAGGTATATGATAACCTTTTGCCACTGTTACAAAATCGGGATTTACAAGTTCCGTTGAGGCATACCGTTTCGAGTAGAACATCTCCTGCCACTGACGCACCATACCAAGAAAATTGTTGTTAAGGATGATGATCTTAACCGGTATATTGTATTGAAGGATTGTCCCCAGTTCCTGGATGGTCATCTGGATACCGCCGTCACCAAGGAATGCAACAACCTTCTTATCCGGTCTTCCTATTTTGGCGCCGATTGATGCCGGCAATCCAAATCCCATGGTTCCCATTCCCCCTGAGGTAACAAGGCTGTTAGGCTCTGAAAACTTAAAATAACGCGCTACCGTCATCTGGTTCTGACCGACATCGGTGACAACTATTGTATCTCCATTTGTCATTTCGGATACCAGCCTGACCACTTCCCCCATTTTAAGTTTCCCGGCTTCCGGTCTCGTTTCTCCTTTTATTACCTGTTCATATTCGGTTTTATCACATATTCTGAATTCCCTGATCCATTTTTCGTACGATTTCTGATTGACAAGCGGAGTAAGGGCGTTAAGAACTTCCTTTGCATCGTTATTTAATTCAACATCGACAAGTACATTCTTATTGATCTCAGCTTCATCTATTTCAATATGAATTATCCGTGCATTCCTGGCATATTTCTTAAGGTTTCCTGTTACACGGTCATCAAAACGCATTCCGATTGCAATTATGAGGTCCGCTTCATTTGTAAGCAAATTAGCGCCATAGTTGCCGTGCATCCCCAGAAATCCTGCATAGAGGCGGTGTTTTGCAGGAAATGCGGAAAGCCCGAGAAGCGTCAAAGCAACCGGGATTCCCGTCTTTTCGGCAAATTTAAGAAGCTCATTTTCAGCACCTGACAGAAGCACTCCATGACCAGCCAGGATCAAAGGCTTCTCGGCGTGATTTATAAGAATTACAGCAGATTCAATCGCTCTATTATGTAATGGTATGTGAGGGTTATAGCTTCTTATGTAATTACATTTTTTGTATTTAAAATTTAATTTTTCAATCTGGGCGTCTTTGGTAATATCGACGAGGACAGGCCCCGGACGACCCGATGCGGCAATATAGAATGCCTTTGCAATAGTTTCAGGTATATCCTCAGCCTTTTTTACCTGTGCATTCCATTTTGTAACAGGCATTGAAACTCCAAGGATGTCGGTCTCCTGAAAAGCATCGGTCCCGATGAGGTTCGAAACCACCTGTGCCGTAATGAACACCACAGGAACTGAATCGAGATATGCGTTGGCAATCCCTGTAATAAGATTTGTGGCACCCGGACCCGATGTTGCAAAACAAACCCCCGGTTTTTTTGTCACCATGGCATATGCCTGTGCTGCATGTGCCGCACCCTGTTCATGTCGGGTCAGAATGTGCCTGATAGTGTCCTTAAAATCAAGAAGTTTATCATAAACAGGCATAATTGTTCCGCCAGGATAGCCAAATACTGTATCAACGTCCTCTTCAACAAGGCACCTGAGAAGCGCTTCGGCCCCGGATATGTTCTCAAATCCATTTGCTTGTTTTATTACCTGCAGAGTTTCAATTTCTGTCATCATAGAGTTTTATTTGCTATTTTTTAACGCCCGGCCCTCCCCGGGAGAGGAATTATTTAAATTATTCTTACTGCTCCCAGATCAGCTGAGCTTACCATTGCCGCGTAGGCTCTTAGCGAAGGAGGTACAACCCTGTTCCTTGACTGGGGTTTATAAGCTTTGCTACCTTTTGTCTGTTCCTTTTTCTGCCTGTTAATGATCTCATCGGGGGATAATAATACATTAATTTTCCGTTCGGTTACGTCAATCTCGATAATATCTCCCGATCTGATTATAGCTATTTCTCCTCCGGCAGCAGCTTCAGGTGACAAATGTCCGATTGACAGGCCTGAAGTCCCACCTGAAAAGCGGCCGTCAGTAATGAGGGCGCACTTTTTATCGAGAACTTTTGATTTAAGATATGAAGTGGGGTAGAGCATCTCCTGCATGCCGGGTCCGCCTTTTGGACCTTCATACCGGATAACTACAGCGTTACCGGCTTTAACATTGCCACTAAGAATGCCATCCACAGCTTCTTCCTGCGATTCAAAAACTATGGCCGGGCCACTGAATTTGAAAAGAGCAGGATCGATTCCTGCGGTTTTTACCATGCAACCATTCTCTGCGATGTTCCCGTAGAGAACGGCAAGTCCGCCATCCTTGTTATAAGCATGCTGAACACTTCTGATACAACCATTTTCCCTGTCAGCATCGAGTGCTTCATACACTCTCTTTTGCGAACCGGCTTCAAGATTTCTCTGGTTTGCCGGGGCGCTCAGGTAGAATTTTATTGCTTCCTGTTTTACATTAACTCCCATGATATCCCAGTCAGAAATGGCCTGATGCAATGAGTCATAATCGATACGTTTTACGGTGGTGTCGATTAAATCATTTCTTTCGAGCTCTCCCATTATTGAGAGAATTCCGCCTGCCCTGTTAACATCCTGTACATGGTATTTTGAACTTGGAGCTACCTTGCAAATATTCGGGATTTTGCGCGAAAGAATATCTATATCCTTCATTGTAAAATCAACACCGGCTTCATGGGCAACCGCCAGCAGATGCAGAACCGTATTCGTTGAACCTCCCATTGCTATATCGAGCGACATCGCATTCATGAATGCCTGTTTTACTGCAACCGACCTGGGAAGGACGCTTTGATCCCCGTCATTATAATACCTGTTTGTGATATTTACTATCACTTCAGCCGCTTTCCTGAAGATTTTCAGACGATTTTCATGTGTTGCCAGAACCGTACCGTTTCCGGGCAAAGCAAGTCCGAGGGCTTCTGCAAGACAGTTCATCGAATTGGCTGTGAACATACCAGAGCATGAGCCGCACGTCGGACAGGCTGACATTTCAATTTCCCTTAGTTCGGAATCAGTTACAGAATTGTCTGCTGCTGCAACCATGGCATCAATCAGGTCAAGTTGCCTTTTACCGTAATTACCTGCTTCCATGGGACCACCTGAGACGAAAACAGCCGGTATGTTTAACCTCATCGCAGCCATCATCATACCCGGAGTTATCTTATCGCAGTTACTTATGCATATCATTGCATCGGCCAGGTGTGCATTACAAACGTATTCAACACTGTCGGCAATAAGTTCCCTCGATGGGAGAGAATATAGCATTCCGTCGTGCCCCATCGCGATCCCGTCATCGATAGCAATTGTATTGAATTCAGCTGCAAATAGTCCGTGTTCCTCAATAATACTTTTTATATACTGACCAATTTTATGAAGATGAACATGTCCGGGAACGAATTGTGAAAATGAATTCACTATTGCAATAACCGGTTTTCCAAACTGGTCTTCCTTCATCCCGTTGGCACGCCACAGGCTTCTGGCGCCGGCCATATTCCTTCCGGTTATTGTCTTTGAACTTCTCGTCTGAATTTTCATCTGGTTTAGTTGGTCTTTAAAAAAAAGCTTCCCGTCTTTCCGGGAAGCTTAAGTATGTTTATAGTATCACATATTATTCCCGGATCATGTGCCTATGGCAATAATGAGGATGAGGGCAATAATATGGATTAAAGATTTAATCACTTTTTCTTTTAATTTGCATGACAAATGTATTCCTTTTTTTAATATATCAAATAGAAAATGCTTTTTTTCTTCAATTCTTAATATAATTGGTTTTTAAAAGACGCGGTTTGTCCAATTATTAACTCTTGAATATCAGGTGCAATGGCACAAAGGCGAATCGGTTCAACGACGTGTTCTTTTTCTGTAATATCAAATTAATATCATAATTATACTACATTGATATCAAAATAGTTTTATTTCATTGACGTTGAGGTATTTGCAACTTTCCCATTTACCTCAACCTTTATTACGGCAGCAATGGGATCTGTTGCAACAGCAGGCAGATTAATAACGAGAGAGCCGTCTTTTTTGACTTCAGTTTTTACATTTGTCCCATTTGCCAGAAATTTTGAATGGATAACCCTGTTCCTGAAATCCGGAATAACAATTTTGTTGTCAGCCGGCCATTCAAATACCGAAAAATAGAGAGTTGTACGACCCGGAGTCTCCTTTTTTGTACAGCGACCCCAGGGAAACAGACCCCATGGACTTGCCTTTGTACCATAAACTGCTTCCCCGTTTACTTTCATCCATTCCCCGATCTTTGAAAGTATTTCAACACTTTCAGGCGGGAATTCCCCTTCGGCTGTAGGGCCGACATTCAGCAGGAAATTGCCTCCCTTTGAGGCAATATCAAGCAGGTTCTGAATAAGTTTGGCCGGCGATTTGTAATTATGATCGTAACTCTTATAGCCCCATGTTCCGTTCATTGTCATACATGTCTCCCAGTCCTGACCGTCAAGTTCTGAAAGATTTGGGATCCTTTGTTCGGGAGTTTTGTGATCGCCCGGGAAGTTGGGTCTTTTCAGACGATCGTTGGTTATTATTGCCGGTTGTAATGCCAGAAGCGACTGAAGTTTTTGCGCAGCATCATCAGTCATGTTCGTTGGTGTGTCCCACCAGAGTACTGCAAGCTCTCCATAGTTAGATAGAAGTTCTCTGACCTGTGGAACTGAAACAGCATCGATATATTCGGCAAAGGTTCTTTTTTCCTGGGCGGGATCCCAGTGGCCCTGATGTTCTTTTGTATAGGCATCAATAATAACAGAATCGGGATTTGCCCATCCTTCTTTTGTTATTTTGCGTGCTGCTGATCCGCCAGGATTATTCCAGTCCTGAGCTTGCGAATAGTAAAATCCGAGTTTGATCCCATACTTTTTACAGGCCTCTGCAAGTGGTTTTAAAAGATCCTTTCCGTAGGGAGTGGCATCGACAACATTCCATTTGCTTGCTTTTGTTTCAAAAAGAGCAAATCCGTCATGATGCTTTGAGGTTATTACAATATACTTCATCCCCGCATCCTTAGCCATTCTTACCCATGAATCGGGGTCATATTTAACAGGATTAAATTGTTTCGCGATCTCCTGGTAATCAGCTACAGGTATTTTCCCCCGGTTCATAATCCATTCCCCTATTCCACCTATCTGGCGGCCATCCCAGGTGCCGGCAGGAACAGCATAAACGCCCCAGTGAATGAACATACCAAAGCGCGCATCACGCCACCAGGCCATTCTCTCGTTGGTAATTTTATCCTGGGCAAAAATGCCCTGACAAACAAGAATTAACAATGCAAATGCAAAAAATGTCTTTTTCATATTATATATTGGTTTTACAGGATTAAGAGAAGTGGTATCAAGTTTGTTAATTGATCCAGATTAAAGGATTACGTATTGGACACATCTCTGCTACGATGGCCGTTGTCCTGCCCGTTGAGCCGTATCGCCTTTGCGCGTTGTACCGTTATGCCTTTGTACCATCTACCTGAATTGTTTAACATATTTAATATATTAACAGATCAATTGAAAATAAAATTTTGGCAGACAACCATTCAAATTAAATTCTTCATAAATTCAGCTGAAAATTTAACCAAAAAATTATGAAGAAAAAACTGCTAATTCTGATATTTATTTCCGGATTAAACTTTATTACTTATGCCCAGGTGCCTCAGGATATTTACAGGACACCCCTTAAGGAAGTCCTTAAAGATATTGAGAATAAATATAAAATAAAGGTAAAATACAGCGAAAGTCTGGTAGAAGGAGTGGAAGTAATGTATCCTTCATGGCGTTACCGCAGTGAGGCAGAAGCAACTCTCTCGAACATTCTGATGCCATTGGACATGATATATGAGAAAACCGCAGAAAATACATATACAGTAAGCAAATATGTTTATTACCAGCGCCCTCCTGAAGAAGGAAGAAAGCATCTCGATAAACTACTGTCTCTTTATCCGGACCTTCCGGACTGGGAGAACCGTAAAACCGAACTGAGAAACTGTTTCCTTAAACAACTCAATCTCACACCTTTTCCAAAGAAAACTCCACTGAATCCCATATACACTGCCAAAAGAAAATTTGATGGTTACACAGTTGAAAACGTGGGGATTGAAACTCTGCCAGGTGTTTACCTGTGTGGCTCTCTCTACAGGCCTGCAAAAGGGAAGGGTCCTTTTCCGGCAGTGCTTTCGCCTCATGGTCATTTCAGCGATCCCGACACTAATAAATACGGCCGGTACCGTCCCGATCAGCAATACAGGTGTGCTATGCTTGCCAGAATGGGAGCCGTGGTTTTCAGCTATGAGATGTTTGCCTACGGGGAGTCGCGTCTTCAGGTCAATGAAGCAGATCATAAAACAAGTCTGTCGCTTACAATACAGACTCTCAACTCAATGCGGGTTATTGATTTCCTGACTTCCCTCCCGTATGTCGATCCCGGACAGATTGGTGTTACCGGTGAATCAGGTGGTGGTACACAGACATTTCTGCTTACGGCTCTTGATGACCGTGTTAAAGTAAGTGTGCCGGTAGTAATGGTCTCATCCTGGTTTTTCGGGGGATGTCCATGCGAAAGCGGTCTGCCGATTCATTCATGCTCCGACGCCGGGACAAATAATGCCGAGATAGCTGCGATGGCATCACCACGGCCCATGCTAGTCATCTCAGATGGCAACGACTGGACGCGCACGGTTCCGGAAATCGAATATCCCTACCTTCAAAAGGTGTATTCTCTTTACGGAAAGAAAGAAAACATTGAAAATGTGCATCTTGCGAATGAAGAACATGACTATGGAGTTTCAAAAAGAATGGCTATGTACGATTTTATGGCCAGGCATCTCGACCTTAATATTAATGCTGTAAAGGATAAAACCGGGAAAATTGACGAATCAAAGGTGACTATTGAAAAATACCCGGCACTTCTTGTCTTTGGGAAAGAAGGAACAATGCCTACTTCGGCTGTCAAAGGTTCTGAAGCTGTCCGTAATGTGTTGAAATCATTGCAGTGATCAATTGAAAAGAATTATTATTTTTACCAATATTTTAATCTAAACCAATTTTAAAAACCTCCATGATGAAAAAAAGAAGCCTGATTTCAATTGTACTGATAGTAGCTGTGTGGGGATTTATATTTTCAACTTTTTACTCCTGTAAGCCGATGGGAAAGAATATAGGATTACAACTCTACTCTGTTCGTGATTCAATTAAAAATGATGTTCCCGGTGCTATTGCCAGGGTAGGTAAAATGGGTTACAAATTTGTTGAACCTGCAGGTTATGCCAACGGAAAGTTTTACGGATTGGATCCGCTGGAATTTAAAGCGCTTTGCAATAAAAATAAACTGACGGTCCTCAGTTCACATACTGGCCGACCGGTTCCTGATTCTGCCGGCATGGCCGAAACAATGGCCTGGTGGGAAACCTGTATTGATGCCCACGTTGCAGTTGGTGCAAAGTTTATTGTTCAGCCTTCAATGGGTCGTTCTGCCTATGAGAGCCTTGCAGGATTGAAACAGTGGTGTGACTATTTCAACATGGTAGGTGAGATGTGCAATGCAAAAGGTATACGTTTTGGTTACCATAATCATGACAAGGAGTTTTCAACAAAGCCCGACAGCACAATTTCCGTATATGACTTTATGCTTCAGAATACCGATCCAGCCAAGGTGATGTTCGAGATCGACCTGTATTGGGCGGTTGAGGGAGGTGCAAACCCTGTTGATTATTTCAACAAATACCCCGGGCGTTTTGAATTATGGCACATTAAAGATAAAGCAGAGATAGGAGACGGTACAATGGATTTTGCCTCAATATGGGCTGCAGCTGCTAAATCGGGAATGAAATACGGGATTGTTGAAGTAGAAGAATACAACTTCGATGAATTCACCAGCTGCCAGAAAAGCCTGGAATGGCTTAATATGACTGATTTTGTTGTTATGCCAAAATAGTATTCTCTCTGACATGAAACTTAACCATATTATATCCCTGGCAATTTCTCTTTTGTTGATTGGTTGCCAGGGTAATTTTTATACCTCAGAAGATTTTTCTGACGTACGGAAGATCGATTCCCACATTCACATAAATAGCAATAAAGGCTATTTTGAAGAAGCCGCAATAGCCGACAATTTCATACTTGTGACACTTGGAGTCGACCACAGCGACTCTGCAAACATCAGGAAGCAACAGAATGATGCTGTTTTCTCGGTACGTAAATATCCTGGCAGGGTTTTCTTTGGGCCTTCTTTCTACTTCGATACTACCGGATGGGGCACCGAAGCATGGAGCGATAAAGTTATCTCACAGCTTGACAAGGACATTTCTGATGGCGGAATAACGGTCAAGATCTGGAAGAATATCGGCATGACAGTTCGCGACAGATCGGGTAAATTCATAATGGCTGATGATCCGGGACTCGACCGGGTTGTTGAGTTTATAATTGGTAAGGGACTTCCGATTACCGGACATCTTGGTGAGCCAAGAAATTGCTGGCTTCCTCTTAATGAGATGACAGTGACCAGTGATAGCAATTATTTTGCACGGAATCCTCAGTACCATATGTTCCTTCATCCCGAGTTTCCTTCGTATGAGGATCAGATAAATGCACGGGACCATCTTCTTGCAAAACATCCCGACCTGAAATTCATCGGGTGTCACCTTGGAAGCCTGGAATGGAATGTCGATTCACTGGCAAAAAGGCTTGACAGATTTCCAAATATGGCTGTTGACATCTCGGCCAGGACCTGCCATCTGCAATATCAGTCGGCCCAGGATCGCGACAGGGTAAGGAATTTCTGCATCAAATACCAGGACAGGCTCCTTTATGGAACAGATGTTACCGACAACGGCGATTCGGATCCTGAAACATTCAAAAAGAGGATGCACGAGACCTGGCTTGATGACTGGAAATACTTTGTAACGGATGATGAGATGACTTCGACCAAATTCAGAGGCAAATTCACGGGTTTAAAACTTCCGAAAGAAGTAGTCGATAAATTATACAGCGGAAATGCCGTTAAATGGTATAATCTGAAACTTCAAACTGCATCTGTCATAGAATAAGTTTTAATATCTGAAAGCATACGGGAGATCCGCGGGGAAGAAAATCTTTCCTGCAGAATACGCGGATTTGCGCTGATCTTGTTGAGGTGTCTTCTCCAGTTGCATTCGTTTAAAGACCTGAGTAAGTAACTTTGATAAATATTTATCCTGATGAAAAGTCTTCTCTCGATATTAATGGTGATACAAATCGCTATTGCCGGATGCCAGACTAAAAATTCTTCTGATTCCGGTACAGATGCCGGGAAGACTTTCCATAATTGGGCTCCCACTCCGCCGATGGGCTGGAACAGCTGGGATTGTTATGGTCCCACAGTGGTTGAGTCGGAGGTAAAAGCCAATGCCGACTATATGGCGAAGAATCTTAAAAAGTTCGGATGGGAGTATATTGTTGTAGATATAAGATGGTATGTTGAAAACGACAAAGCCGGCGGTTATAATGAGAATGACCCGGTATTTGTCATGGATGAATATGGCCGCCTTATACCGGCATTAAACCGGTTTCCCTCTTCCGCAGCCGGGAACGGGTTTAAACCGCTTGCAGAGTACGTTCATGGCAAAGGATTGAAGTTTGGGATCCATATAATGAGGGGGATCCCGGTTATTGCTGTTAAAAAAAATACCAGGATCGCCGGCAGCAGCGCCTCGGCACAGGATATCTACTCACCCGAAGGTCAATGTGAATGGCTGAAGGATATGTACACAATAGTTGCCGGGATACCAGGAGCTCAGGAATACTACAATTCACTTTTTCAGCTTTACGCATCATGGGGAGTTGATTTTGTAAAAGTTGATGATCTCTCAGGACGAACAAGTGAAATTGAAATGGTAAGGAAAGCCATTGATAATTGCGGCAGGCCGATAGTATTAAGTATCTCTCCCAGCGGAAACAATCCTGAATTAGCAGCATTTCTGAAGGAAAATGTAAATATGTGGCGCACATCGAACGATTTTTGGGATAACTGGGAACAGCTTAAAAATCAATTTACGATCCTTGACCGCTGGGCTGGCAATAGTGGAAATGGCTGCTGGCCTGATGGTGATATGCTGCCTCTTGGAAAAATAGGTTTAAGAGCGGAACGAGGAGAACCCCGGTGGTCAGGATTCACTAAAGATGAACAGTATACTCTGATGACCCTGTTTTCAATTTTCCGTTCCCCGCTTATGTTTGGAGGAGATCTTCCCAGCAATGATGAATTTACGCTTGCGCTTATAACAAACAAAGATGTGCTGAATGTAAATCAGTATAGTATCAATGGGAAGCAGCTCTTCCGGGAGAACGACCTGATCGCATGGAGTGCTGACGACCCAAATACCGGAGATAAATACCTGGCACTCTTTAATGCCTCAGATCAGCAACAGAGCGCCGATACGATTGCAATCCGGAATCAGGCTGACACGGCTGAAATATCAGTGAAATTTGAACAGCTTGGTTTAAAAGGGACTCACACCGTCAAAGACCTGTGGAATGGCAGGAAACTCGGGAAGTTTAAAGATTCATTTTCGGGGAGTATTCCCCGTCATGGTGCAGGACTTTACAGAATAAAATAAGACATAAAACTTAGAAATAAAGTAATAGCCGCGGAAGTCATCCTGCGAGTAGATATAATAATTGAATTATGAAGAATATTGTTGTTGCCGGTGCCGGTGGATTTATTGGGGGGCACCTTGTCAAAGAGCTTATTAAGAATGGAAATAGAGTCAGGGCAGTTGATATCAAACCGCTTAATCACTGGTATCAGATCTCCAGAGATGCTGATAACCTGGTCCTCGATCTGCGTCTCAGGGAGAACTGTTACAGGGCAGTTAATGGTAATAATGAAGTTTTCAACCTTGCTGCCGACATGGGAGGAATGGGATTTATAGAAAACAACAAAGCCGCCTGCATGATCAGCGTCCTGATTAATACCCACCTGCTTATTGCTGCGAAAGACTGTGGCATAGACAGGTATTTCTATGCTTCTTCGGCTTGTGTATATAATGGTGATAAACAGACTGATACTGAGAATCCCGGATTGAAGGAATCCGATGCTTATCCGGCTCTTGCCGAAGATGGATACGGATGGGAAAAACTATTCAGTGAACGGATGTGCCGGCACTTCTCCGAAGACTTCGGATTGACCACCCGGGTAGCAAGGTTTCATAATGTGTACGGACCACATGGGACGTTCGACGGGGGGAGGGAAAAAGCACCTGCAGCAATTTGCCGTAAAGTAATCGATGCGCAAATGTCGGGGAAGAAGGAAATTGTGATATGGGGAGACGGCCTTCAGACACGCAGCTTTATGTATATCGACGACTGCATCAAAGGAATCCAGGAGATTATGTACAGTGATATAAATGAACCGATTAACCTTGGCAGCGCTGAAATGGTCTCAATAAATCAACTGGTTGATATAGTTGAAGAGATTGCAGATTATAAAATGGTAAGAAAATATGATCCGGGAGCGCCGAAAGGAGTTCGCGGAAGAAACAGTGAAAACACACTTATAAGGAAATATCTTGGTTGGGAACCTTCCATCCCTCTAAAAGATGGAATGAAAAAAACATTTGACTGGATAAAGGAAGAAATGGCAAATGGAAAGCATTCATGAAACTGTAAAACCGGCCTGTTCGATCCCGGAAACGAACAGGGATCTGAGATTTCCCTACCGGCTCTGTCTTGCCGGTGGATGGATCGATCAGCCATGGGTCTCAGGGATTCACCCCGGATCAGTGGTGGTGGCTCAGATCCGGCCAACAATTGATTTTAATGACCGTTCGGGTCTGGCTACAAGTTCCAGGAATGTCGGAATTAAGATCTGGGGCGACAGATATCCTGATGGTGATCATGAGCAAAATGCCAGATTACTTTTCGATGCTGAGAATCCAAGGGGGAAGAAATATATTTCAGGTTCACAGGATCATATAGGTCTTCTATATCCCGGCATCAACAGACTTTATTATAATGGTGGCTACTGGCCGGAACTAATAGAGTCAACTACCGGGAATGATTTATGCGACTGGCTTTCAGATGTTCTCTGGCTTGTCCCTCTTGAACCACGTCCCCTGGGATATGATCCTTTGAAAGATAATGCATCTTGAAAAGCCTTTGATAAAAGAACTTGGTGAGTCCGGCGAAAGGTGCTGGCAGGCAATCCTCAAAAAGGATATACAGGGATTAGGCAAAGCTATGAAGGATACATTTCTTTCATGGCGAAAAATATTGCCGCTGACTGTCCCTGACCGGGTAATGAATGTAATGGAAGCCAGTTATTTTCCAGGTTACGCAGGGGCAATAACCTCTGGCTGTGGCGGTGGGTATGTGATCGTTGTTTCTGATAAGCCGGTGAAAAGCGCGATTAAAATTAAGGTCAGGTACTAATAAGAAGAAATTAAAAAAGAATTTCCCAAATAACCTCATATTTAAAGCTATGAAAAACAAACTCTTCCGATTATGTATTATAAGTTTCCTGAATCTTATGATTTCATTTGCCCTGAACGCCCAGTATGGAAAGCTTCCGATCGCAGAGGGCCCCTATAAAGCCTCTGATGAATCATTATCCCAATTCCGGTATCCCGAGTGGTTCCGTGATGCTAAATTCGGGATCTGGTCCCACTGGGGTCCACAGGCAGTGCCCAGGCAGGGCGACTGGTATGCAAGAAGGATGTACCAGGAGAAAGATCCGGCATACAAATATCATGTTGAACATTATGGGCATCCTTCAGAATTTGGCTACAAGGACATAATCCCTCTCTGGAAAGCCGGGAAATGGGATCCTGAAAAGCTAATGGCTCTTTATAAAAAAGCCGGTGCAAAGTATTTTGTCAGCATGGGAACTCATCATGATAATTTCTTTCTCTGGAATTCAAATATTCACCGGTGGAATGCGGTAAAGATGGGTCCTAAGAAAGATGTTGTGGGGATATGGCAGACAGCAGCAAAGGCGCAGGGTTTGAAATTTGGAGTATCTGAACATCTTGGAGCAAGCTTTACATGGTTCCAGGATGCTCATAAATCTGACACTCAGGGACCTAAAGCAGGTGTCCCATATGATGGCGCTGATCCTCAATACAGCGACCTTTACCATGCACCCACCACAACGGATGATAAAGCATGGCTGACAAACAACCTTGTTTTCCAGATCGAATGGTTCAGCAGTATAAAGGAGCTGATCGATAATTATAAACCTGACCTTCTTTATTCTGACAGCCAGATGCCTTTTGGAGATGTCGGCCGCAGTCTGGTTGCTCATTACTACAATCAGGGCATATCAGGGAATAACATGACTCCTGACGTTGTTTATACCTGCAAACAGCCATCCGGTGGAAAATGGGTGCAGGATGTTGAGCGAGGCATATTGGACACTGTCAGTCCTTATCCCTGGCAGACCGATACTTCGATAGGCGACTGGTATTACCGTACCGGGCAAAAATATAAGACTGCAAATGAGGTTGTGCAGATGCTTGTTGATATTGTAAGTAAGAACGGGAATCTGCTGTTAAATGTAGTCCAGACTCCTGAAGGGGATCTTGAACCGGATATGTTGAATATCCTTGATGAAATAGGAGTATGGATTGCAGCAAATGGCGAAGGAATATATGGTACGCGCCCATGGAAGACCTACGGAGAGAAATCAGCAGAAGCAAAAGCTGTCAAACCCGGGCGATTCAATGAAAACTATAAATTCAACTCAAAAGATATACGGTTCACGACAAAAGACGGTAGCCTTTATGCATTCTGCCTTGGTTCTCCTGCTGAAGATATACTGATTAAATCTCTTGCAAAAAATTCGAAATTTGTTGAAGGTAGGGTTTCATCAGTGAAAATGCTGGGGAGTAATCTGAAGATAAGATGGTCCCTAAAGGAGACAGGATTGGTGATTAAAAAACCTGTAAAGCTTCCAGCCTGGCAGGTAATTGGATTTAAGATAGAATTTGAACCACCAAAAAACAATTAACTAGCGTTGAGGGACACAGGTGCCAATCGTTAAAAAAGTTTAAAATATTAAATTCAATTCCAGGGATATACACATTTAAACAAAATTTGGTATATTGTATGCTTTCTGCCCGGGAATAGCTGCGCAGAAATACCTAACCATCAAAAATCATGAACGAAAATTTCAATTCACGCCGGAGCTTTATTAAGAAAGCAGCCTTAGGCACCCTGGCTGCAGTAAGTATTCCGGAGATATTATCAGCGGCAATGCCGGAGGCTAAACTGAAAGAGATTAAGCTTGGGAAGGGACAGGTAATACTTTTTCAGGGTGATTCTATTACCGACTCCGGGAGAAATAAGGATGATAAGGGATTTAATTCCCCAGGGAGTCTGGGCTCCGGATACCCTTTACTTGCCGGGGCTTCTCTACTTAATAAATATGCGTCACTCGATCTGAAAATTTATAACAAAGGAATCTCGGGAAATAAAGTATACCAGCTTGCAGAACGGTGGGATAAGGATTGCGTCGATCTTAATCCGGATGTAATAAGCATCTTAATAGGTGTCAACGATTTATGGCATAAGCTGAACGGTTCTTATAACGGGACACCCGCAATTTACAGGAATGATTATACGGCTCTTATTGAGAGAACAAAAGCAGCTCTTCCCAATGTTAAGCTAATTATATGCGAGCCATTTGCAGTTAAAGGAGTGAAGGCTGTTGATGACAAATGGTACCCTGAATTCTATGAGTATCAAAAGGCTGCAAAAGATATTGCCAAAAAATACAAGGCAGTATTCATCCCTTATCAGAAAATTTTTGATGAAGCACAAAAGAAGGCTCCGGGCGCTTACTGGACCGGTGACGGAGTTCATCCGACACTTGCAGGCGCACAATTGATGGCCAAAGCCTGGACGAAGGCCATTGAATGATCAGATCCGCGGAAAATAAATCAATTACAACTTTCATATGAAATTAATATCACGACGTCGTTTTTTACAGCAGAGCGTTTCGGCGGGAATAGGACTCGCCGCCATTGGAAGATTACCGGCTCCTGAATTGTCGGCAAAGCAGAAAATGAATTTCGGACTGGTAACTTACATGTGGGCTTTTGACTGGGATCTCCCGACCCTGATCGCCAACTGTGAGAAGACCGGCTATCTTGGAGTGGAGCTGAGGACACAGCATGCACATAAGGTAGAAATAAATCTGAATGCCGCACAAAGGGCGGAGGTTAAAAAAAGGTTTGCCGACAGCCCGGTAAAATGTCTTGGCTATGGGTCAAATTTTGAATTTCACAGCCCTGATCCCAAAGTGTTGCGCGACAATATTGAACAATCAAAAGAGTACATAAAACTTTGCCGCGATATTGGCGCATCAGGTTTAAAAGTTAAGCCAAACGATCTGCCTGCCTCGGTTCCAAAAGAAAAAACAATCGCACAAATCGGCGCATCTCTGAATGAATTAGGGAAGTTTGCCCGCGACTATGGCCAGCTGATCAGAGTTGAGGTCCATGGCAATCTGACCCAGGAGATACCTAATATGAAAGCTATCTTTGACCAGGTTACTGAACCGAATGTTAAGATGAACTGGAATTGTAATGACCAGGATCTGCTGCCTCCGGGACTTGAAGCCAATTTTAATTCCGTAAAGAAATGGTTCGGGGATACAGTCCATGTGCGTGAACTTAATGTCGGTAATTATCCGTATCAGCAATTATTTGACCTGTTCAACAAAATTAACTATAAAGGATGGGTCCTTCTCGAGGGACGCACCGAGCCGGCTGACAGGATTCTGGCAATGAAGGAACAGATCTCATTGTTCAACACGATGATAAATAGGACAGGCAAGTAGTTCTTTAATTCATTTTTTGAAACCCCCTTTACTCCGGAGAAAGGCAAAGGACTTCTCGCTGAATTTGTGTCAAGGGTACATCGTTCGTTTTTAACCCCTAAATCCCCTAAAGGGGACTTATTGAATAACAAAAACATATGGAACCCCCTTTAGGGGGCAGGGGGTAAAAAAAGGGGAAGTCCCGATAGCTATCGGGAGGGAAGGGGGATATTATCTTGAATTCAAAGCATTTTTTTGAAACATAAAAATTTTTAAAATGACCAAAAGAAGAGATTTCATCAAGACAAGTGTAATCGGAGCTGCCGGGATCACCATGGGAGGATTAGGCATGAGCGCCAAAAGTTATGCTTCTATTCAGGGTTCAAATGACCGTATTAACATGGCCGTCGTTGGTCTCCGAAGCAGGGGCAGGGACCATATCAACAGCTGGTGTGCGCTCAAGGATAACCGTAATGTCAGAATAATGACTATCTGTGACGTCGATGAGCAGTTTTTTCCTGAGACAGCAAAGCTTATTCTCGACAAATCGGGAGAAAAAGTCAGAACTGAATGGGATATGCGAAAGGTTTTTGATGATAAGGAAATTACTGCTGTTTCATTCGGGGTACCCAACCATTGGCATGCCTTAAGCGCTATCTGGGCCTGTCAGGCAGGAAAACATGTTTATGCTGAAAAACCAGCCTGTCACAATCTGTCGGAAGGCAGAAAAATGATTGAGGCTGCCGCTAAGTATAAGGTGCGTGTCCAGACCGGGTGCCAGAACAGGTCAATCGCCAACGTCATGGAGGCAATCAAGTTCCTGCATAGCGGAGGCATTGGCGACGTGTTCATGGCTAAAGGTTTATGCTATAAACCGCGGGATTCGTTTGGAATCGCTCCGGACGGAACTCCTCCGGCATCACTTCATTACGATACATGGCTCGGACCCGCACCTTACCGTCCGTATAACGAAAAAAGAGTTCATTATAACTGGCACTGGTTCTGGCCAACAGGTAACGGTGATACCGGAAACCAGGGACCTCATCAGTTTGATATTGCCCGCTGGGGACTGAACAAAAATGAGCATCCTGTTAAAATTTATTCAATGGGCGGGCTTTACGGGATAAACCCTGATGAGTGTGCTCAGGAGACACCCAATACCCAAACCTCCCTGTTTAAATATAAGGACGGGAAAGTCCTGGAGTTCGAGACAAGAGGCCGGTTTACAAACGATGAGTCGAGTCTCGGCATCCGTATTGGAAATACTTTTTATGGCACTGATGGATATCTTGAGCTTGACGGTGACACATGGAAAGCATTCAGGAAACGTGAAAAGGAACCTTTTGCAGGATCACAAAAAAGTGAAGGAAAGACAAGTGATCCTACTTTTCTGGCTGCGCCAGGAGGAACTGAACATTTTGCTAACTTCCTCGATGCAATCCGTTCAGGGAAAGATGAAACACTTCATTGCCAGATAAAAGAAGGCTTCTATTCATCAGCTTTACCGCTTCTTGCAAATATCTCATATCGACTTGGCAGGGAATTGACATTTGATGGTGCAAAGGAAAAGTTTATCAAGGATAAGGAAGCAGATGCAATGCTTACAAGGGAATACAGAAAACCATATGTTGTTCCGGGTGTAGTTTGACCTCACCTGACGGTTAATTACCAATGGAGGCAGTATCAAAATTACCTCGTCGTTTTTCGCCCCTAAATCCCCTAAAGGGGACTTATTGATTAACAAAAACTTATAGAACCCCCTTTAGGGGGCAGGGGGTAAAAAAAACGGGAATGGTGTAAAATCCGGACTTTTGATACAACCTCCGACATTAGCAGGAAATAGAAGAAACATCTATGTCATTAAAAAACAAAATCAGACGCCGCGACTTTATCAGGACCTCGGCTGCGGGTGTTGCAGGCTTAAGCCTCATAGGCAAACCAATGGAGATAAACCAGACGGCTGGTCAGCAATCCCTGTCAGTTGGCATTATCGGCCTGGATACCTCTCACAGTGTCGCCTTCACGAAAACGCTTAACGACCCTTCCGCAGGGCCTGAATTCGGAGGTTATAAGGTTATTGCTGCTTACCCCAAAGGGAGCAATGACATTAAGTCGAGCGTTGATAGAATACCAGGCTATACTGAAGAGGTCAGAAAGCTGGGCGTTGAGATAGTAAATTCAATTGAAGAGCTGCTTCAAAAAGTAGATGTGGTGTTGCTCGAGACCAACGATGGCCGGCTTCACCTGGATCAGGCACTGAAAGTAATGAAGGCAGGGAAAAAAATGTTCATTGACAAACCTGTTGCAGCTTCATTGTCCGATGCAATAGCAATCTTCGAAGCCTCAAAACACTATAATGTTCCTGTATTTTCGGCATCATCCCTGCGATATATACAGGGGGCAAAAGAAATTGCCGGAGGATCGGTCGGGAAAGTATTGGGCGCCTTTACCTACAGTCCCGCAACACTCGAGAAGACGCACCCCGACTTATTCTGGTACGGGGTTCATGGAGTGGAAACCCTCTTTACCGTTATGGGCACAGGATGCAAAACCGTGACACGGAGCTTCACTGAAAATACGGACCTGGTTACAGGCATCTGGAACGATAACAGAATTGGCACTTTCAGGGGGATCCGGTCAGGTAAAGCAGATTACGGAGGTACTGTTTTCGGAGAAAAGGGCATCGTAAATCTTGGAAAGTATGACGGATATAATCCACTACTTGCTCAGATTGTGAAATTCTTTCAGACCGGTAATCCCCCGGTCACTTCGGAAGAGACTATTGAAATATTTGCATTCATGGCCTCAGCTGAAGAAAGTAAGAAAAAAAGAGGAGTTCCGGTTGATGTGGCAAAAATTATTCAGAAAGCAAGACGGGAAGTTCATGAATTTGAATAATAAACCGAAGTTGCTAGTTACTAGTTACTGGTTGCTGGTTGGTTGATAATGAGCATTTTGATATGGCTGACTGTCTTCTGGAAAATTCATTATGAAATTGCATATTACATTATTAATCAGTAACTAACCAGTAACAAGCAACCAGAAACCAGCAACTTGAGTTAACTAATAAGGTATAAGCCATGAAAACTTATAAAGTCAATACTTTACTTTCTGCTTTTCTCATTCTTCTACTGATCAATGATACAGCAGCGCAGGTTAGCCTTAAAGATCAAAATAAAAAGGTTGAGTTTAAGAAGAATGAAGCAGGAAAGAAGGTTGATGTATTGATAGGAGGCAGGCTCATAACTTCTTATTGCTGGCCCGAAAATGTATACAAACCTGTATTATATCCCGTATATACTCTTGCCGGAACGGAGATTACAAGGGGATTCCCGCTAAGACCAAGGTCAGGTGAGCGCGATGATCACATTCACCAGGTTGGAATATGGCTTAATTACGGAAATGTAAACGGATATGATTTCTGGGGAAATGGTTCAACCGGAAAAAGAAGTGAGAATGGGGGAGAGGTAAAACACCTGGGTATTAAAGAAATGACCGGGGGGAACGGGGAAGGTACAATGATTGTCACTGGCAGCTGGCTTGATCCCTCAGGGAAGGAATTGCTTGCAGAAAACACTGATTATCATTTTATTGCCAGAGATCATTTATATATTATCGACAGGATTACAACTCTCACGGCTACCGGCAATACAGTTAAAATGAACGACACCAAGGAGGGGATGTTTGCAATTCGGGTGGCAAGGCAGCTGGAACTGCCGTCAAAAGAAGATGTTTTACTTCTTGATGCATCAGGGAAGCCTGGGAAAGAAAAGGCCAAGGAAAATATTGGCGTCACCGGTAACTATCTGAGCAGTGAAGGAAAAACCGGAGAAGCTGTCTGGGGTACAAGGGCGAAGTGGATGGATCTTTACGGAACTATCGGCAGTGAAAAGATCTCAATCGTTATCTGCGACCATCCCAAAAATCCTTCTTATCCGACTTACTGGCACGCAAGAGGTTATGGATTATTTTCAGCAAATCCGCTGGGAGGGAAAGATTTTACAAATGGGAAGGAAGTAGTTGATTTTTCAATACCTGCGGGCAAATCTGCAACATTCAGATACAGGACAATAATCACCTCCGGAATTCAATTGAAAGATACGGAGATCAATGATCTGGCAAAGGATTTCGCAGCGAAGTATAAATAGGAAGCGTTGTTGTCTGAGAAGTTTTAACCGCAGAGGTCTCAAAGTTGGAACAAATGCCAATAGCTATCGGCACGCAAAGTCAATATTTTTATTTACACTAACAACCTAATATCATGGCAGACAAAGTATCAAGACTTAATTTTTTAAGAACAGCGGGTTTAGCCACTTCGGGCGTTATACTCGGAGGCAGTGCTTCTGCAAAGTTAGTTCATCCTGAAATAATCCCGGGCAGTACCGGAGGTGCTTCCAGAAAAGTAAATCTGGCTCTGATCGGAATTGCCAATCAGGGCGGTGGTGATGCCAGACAGTTTATCAACTCGGGTCTGGCTAATATCGTTGCCGTGTGTGATGTGGACCTGGATTCCAAAGGTGCCCAGGAGACAATAAAATTAGTCCCCAAAGCCAAACAGTTCAGGGATTTCCGGGTGATGTTCGATAAGATGGCCGGTGATATCGATGCTGTGCAGGTTGCCATCCCCGACTTTGCTCACTTTCCGGTATGCATGGCAGCCATGCAGCTTGGGAAAAGCGTTTATGTCGAAAAACCAATGTGCCGTACATTCTTCGAGGCAGAATTGATGGCTCAGGCGGCCAGCAATAATCCGAAGCTTGTAACACAGGTCGGGAATCAGGGGCATTCAGGTGAAAACTACTTTCAATTCAAGGCGTGGAAAGAGGCCGGCATCATAAAAGATGTTACCGCAGTGACTGCCTTCATGAACGGCAGCCGGAGATGGCACCCCTATGACCCCAATATCACAAGATTTCCGGAAGCTCAGGCACTTCCCTCAGGGATGACGGACAAGGATTGGGATACATGGCTCGCCACAGCTTCATACCACGACTTCAATGAAAAATATCATCCCGGAAACTGGCGCGGCTGGTATGACTTTGGTCTGGGGGCTCTGGGTGACTGGGGTGCACACATCCTCGATACCATCCATGAGTTCCTCGATCTTGGATTGCCATACGAGATTGAACCTGTGCACGTTCGTAACCTTAACGACTATTTCTTCCCGCTGGAGTCGACTATCAAATTCCGCTTCCCGAGCAGGGGAGATATGCCTTCATGTGATATAACATGGTATGATGGCGTCGAAAACTTTCCGCCGCTTCCCGAAGGATACGATACGGTAAGTGCTTCAGCCGACCCGACAATCCCGCCTCCAGGTGGTTCACCCCAACAGGGAGGCGCTCCCCAGGGCAAACCCGCTCAACGGGGAGGCCAGCCGAGGAGACAGGGTGCCGGTAAAGTTATCTACAGTAAGGAACTGACATTCAAGGGCGGTACTCATTCTGCACCTCTCTTCATCATTCCAACGGAGAAAGCAAAGGAGATGGCTTCAAAACTTCCGGCATATCCTGAGAGCCCGTCAAATCACTACGTAAACTTTCTGAAAGCTTGTTTGGGAGAAGAGAAGACACGTTCTCCTTTCCAGACATTTGCACCTCTCGCCCAGATATTTTCACTGGGGATCATTGCAATCCGGCGTAACAGGAAGCTGATCTTCAACCGCGACACAAAGGAGATCGTAAACGATAAGTTCGCTAATTCAATGCTTACCGACAGGCCTCCGCGTAAAGGATGGGAGAGCTATTATAAGATATAGGAAGATTTCCATACCGGAGAAACTGGTTAAGGTTTTAAGAACCCCCTTTAGGGGGCAGGGGGTGAACCAGTACCCAGGTAAAAGCACACGACCCGCCACCTGGTACTTGTCTTTGTCATCCTCCACGAAGCTTTTTCAGCTCGTTGAAGTGTGCCATCGACATTTTCTCACGTGCTTCACGTGCGGCTGTCCGGTAGGCTTCGAATTCCTTTTTCAGGTCTTCAAACTCCTTTTTGGCATGTTGTGTGACCGTAAGGTTTCTCTTGAAGATAAGGAACCCTATTCCAAGGATGCTTGCAAGTGCAGCTATTATTATCCACATAACAGCATTATATGCAGATTTATTGACTTCAATGCCTAGTATCCTTATGCTGTTTTTCGTCCTCGTCATGGCACTAAGCTCAAGCTTGTTGCTATCAAGAGAAGCCTTTAATGAATCAATTGAATGATTTAACCTTGTTGACCAGCTTTTAAGGCTGGCTACATTATTCTTTGCAGCATTCAGCGAATCGATTACATTATCCTTCATCAGCTGGAACATATCTTCTCTTATCGCCCTGAAATCCTCATAAATCCTTGTTTTCTGCTCGATAAATTCCAGCTGATTCTTTATAGTGTTTTCTAAAAGTGCATCCGGAATTGAACTTTGGCTTTTACCTCTGGAAACCACAGTAAAAGTAAAAACCAATATCAAAGCAAATCTTATCCCCGTCCCAACGAATTTTCCCATTTATTTAAAATAATTAAAATTTGGAAAGAATGTTATTTCTGATAACGGATTCGGCTGGCAAATATTATATAATTTCAGAATAGCGACAACTCATACTTCGCTGAAGCATATCTGCACCAATTCCTGTTGAACGCAGCTTCTACAAACGGTTTAATTTGTCCCTGCAAATCAAACGTGATTAATGACACCTGGCCCCGGTCTGTACAGGAAACTCATAATTTAAAAAAATTTCTTTATTGTTTCTTTATAAAGAAAAATTGCTACATTTACTTACGAGATAAGCAGTTTTGCTTTTAACCGACCTGTATAAATTCTTACTAACCTTCAATGCCTATGGAAATACATTTTTTCCCTGATGGATAGTGGGCAATCTCACCACTCATCGTCACACATTTTATCAATTCTTTAATTTAAACTAACCAAATTACTCATGAAACAAAATCTAGATCAAAAGGTGCTGTCCATCAGGTACCTTAGAAAATTATGTCTGGATCTGAAACTTTTAATTCTTATTGCACTGGTTGGAGCTTCAAATTCCTTGTGGGGATTTGAACCCCAGCAGTTAAGAGTTTCAGGGACAGTGACCGATGCCTCAGACGGAACTCCCATGCCGGGAGTAAATGTCGTTATCAGAGGGACAACACTTGGCGCACTTACATCATCAGATGGTAAGTATACTCTGGACCTGACCGACCCAAATTCTGTCCTGGTGTTTTCGTTTATAGGTTACAACACTGTGGAACAACCAGTCTCAGGCCGTTCAGTTGTAAACGTCACCCTTTCAGCCGCCACTACAGAACTTGAAGAGGTTATTGTAACCGGTTATGGTACGCAGAAGAAAAGTGACCTTACAGGTTCTGTTGTGAGGGTGGCAATGGACGAAAAAGCCTCTCTTGCAAACATGAACATTTCACAGGCTCTGTCGGGTGCTACTGCCGGTGTTAATGTTCAGGGATCAGGACTTGCAGGCAGCGATCCAAGCCTGTCAATAAGAGGCCAGACTTCCCTGTCAGCAAGTGATGCACCACTGATTGTTCTCGACGGTATTATTTATAATGGCTCCATAAGTAACATAAATATCAGTGATGTTGAGTCAATTGATATTCTTAAAGATGCCAGTGCTGCTGCGGTATATGGGAACAGATCAGCAAACGGAGTAATGATCATAACCACTAAGAAGGGAAAGACTGAAAAGCCGCTGATAAACTTTAACATGTACTACGGTTATCAGGATATGACAAATAACCCCATGAGGGTCATGAATGCGGAAGAATATGCTATCAGGCTGGTAGATTATTACTATCAGCAGGATTTATATACATGGTATAAAACCATGCCTACCAGTGCAACAGGCAAACCTGTAAGGCCGGATGTTACAAACCGTGAAATTGTTGCCGCACGTCTTAGATCGCAGGAGGAGCGGGACAATTATATTGCCGGAAATGAAATAAACTGGGTCGATCAGGTATTGCGAAATGCGCCAATACAGAATTATAATCTCAGTATGTCGGGTAAAAGCGATAAGTCAAATTACTATGCTTCTGCTTCATATACCAATGAGGACGGTATTCTGTTAAATGACAATTTCAGCAGGCTTACACTTCACTCCAATGTAGAGAGCAAAATCACAGACTGGTTAACAGTAGGATTAAATACATCATATTCGTTCCGTGACTATTCGGGTTTGGAGGCAAATCTAAGCGATGCGAGAGCCTGCAGCCCCCTGGCAAACAATAAGATTGGATCCCCGAATTATGACATGTATCTTACAGGTGAAGCGTATATGCCATATCCACTTAATAATCTGTATGTTAATCATAAAGATAACAGGAATGACCTTTTGCTGATGGGAAATGCCAAGATAACGGTACCATGGATAAAGGGACTGACATATGAATTTAATTATTCAAATAATTTGACCAGCAGGAAATATAACAGGTTCTATCCTTCCACGGTACCGGATGGCTCCGGGAACAAAGGCCGGGCAATCAAGAATCCTTCAGAAGAAAGGAATTGGATCTATAACAATATTATTACCTATCTGAGGACGTTTGGTAATCATCAAATAAATGCAACATTGCTTTACAGTCAGGAGGGACGTAATGCAGAAAATTCTAATATCCGTGCCGAGGGATTTGACAATCCCGTTCTAGGGTATAATAACGTAGGCCTTGGAACAACAGTCACTGTCGGATCAGAAGCCTGGAAAGAGAATAGCATTTCCTATATGGCCCGTCTCAATTATACTTTTATGAATCGTTATCTCCTTACAGCTACAATTCGACGGGATGGCTTCTCCGGTTTTGGACCTCAACAAAAATTTGCCAATTTCCCTTCCGTATCACTTGGCTGGGTAGTTTCCGACGAGCTGTTTATGGAGAAGTTCAGTTGGCTCTATCTGAAGCTGAGAACTTCCTACGGTGAAAATGGTAACCAGGGGATCGGACGTTATTCAAGCTTTTCAAGGATGACAGCTGATTCTTATGTCTTCGGGCCTACAACCGCAATTGCTGTTTACCCAAGTTCACTTGGAAATGCAGGCCTTGCCTGGGAGAAGACAGGTTCGTATAATGTCGGAGTCGATTTTGGATTATTCAACAGGAGAATTTCCGGTTCTTTGGATCTGTATAAAGCCAAAACAACTGATGTCCTTGTACGCAGGGCACTTCCGCCAACTACCGGATACGGAAGCGTCTGGACTAATATCGGGGCAATCGACAATAAAGGAATTGAGCTTGAATTATCTTCTATAAACCTGACCGGGAAGCTTGGCTGGGAAACCAATTTTGTATTTTCACTTAACAGGGATAAGATCTCCAAACTCTATGGTGATGTCAATGATAAGGATGTTGGTAACTCATGGTTTGTCGGTGAGTCTATCTATTCCATCTATGATTATGAAATGGCCGGCGGATTGTGGACCGAAGCAGAACTATATGCAGGTCAGACCTATAACAACTGGTATCCTGGTCAGTTCAAATATAATGATCTGAATGCAGACGGGGTCATTGAGCCAAATAATGACAGAAAAATTATTGGTTACAGAACTCCAAGTTACAGGTTCAGTATTAATAATACACTGACTTACAAGAATTTTGCACTTACAATATTTATAAACTCGATTCAGGGCGGAAAGAAGTACTACCAGTACAACAATGCAGGAGTTACCAATGTTGCATGGCGTTCAGATGACGTTTTAAGAATAAACGCTTCCGCTGTCCGTCCGTATTGGACACCGGATAACGGAGTTAATAATGCCACAGGTGTCTATAACTCTCCCGCCGTTACCAGCGGTATCTATGAAAACCGGAGCTTTGTAAGGTTGCAGGATGTGTCTCTGTCATATACCTTTGATCGCCAATTACTGAACAGACTTAACCTTCAGGCGCTTCAGGTCTATGTTTCCAGCAAAAATCCATATATATGGACTCAATTCTCAGGATGGGATCCGGAAGTTGTGGGTTGGAATGCTACTGACGGAAATACCAATAATAATACGCCACTTATGAGAAATATAACTGCAGGTTTCAGGGTTACTTTCTAATTTGATTTATATAAAGAATTATGAAACCTAAAAATTATAATACGATGAAGAAATATTTATATCAATTGAGCCAAAAGTGCTTAATGTATGCAGCTATTTTGCTGATGATCTTACCATCATGCAGCGAAGACATACTGAAAGAGACGCCTCTCGATTTTCTGGCCCCGGAGAATGCCTACAATACTCTCCCCGGAATAAAACAAGGGATAACCGGATTACATTTCTCAGTCCGCCAGAGATGGTTTTACGGAACTGATCAGGATGCCGGAGCTATTATTAAAGGTCTGGGCAGCGATATCGCCTACCATGGCGAAGATCCTAACAGCACACGATTCATGTGTAACTATGTGAACTATGTGACTTCTGAAAACGGTTATCTCCGTAATTTCTGGGTCTGGAATTATGAACTCATTCAGAGGGCAAATGTCCTTGTCGAGGGCATTACAAATGCAGATCCTGTCATCTGGACCAGCGAAGCCCAGAAGAATGCATATCTTGCCGAGGCTAAGTTCTTCAGGGCATTTGCATACCGTATCCTGGTATCAACTTACGGGGATGTTCCCCTGGTTACCGAGGTGATCAAAGGTGCAAAAACAGATTTTACAAGAACCCCAAAGGCTCAGGTTTATGCACAGATGGAAGAGGATCTGAAAGCCGGAACAACCGATCTTCCTGTTCCCGGTTCAGAAGAGGCTCCGGGCAGGGTTACCCAGGGTGCTGCCTGGCATATGCTAAGCGAACTTTATCTAAATATGGGGCAGTATCAGAAAGCTGCAGATGCAGCTACAGAAGTAATAACAGGTTATAATTATGCTCTGATGACCCAAAGGTTTGGCGACAGACAAAATGTCGTATTTGGTACGGGTGATCCATATTATGATCTGTTTGCATTCGGAAATCAGACTCTGGGGACAAATACTGAAGCGATATGGGTAATCCAGGTTGAACCGCCGCCAACAATCGGAGGAGGTTCGGTGGAAGGTAACAGGACTTTTGGTCCTGCATATTTCAGGCTTGGTAATACTCCTGATGGGAAAGTAGCCTTCAGAGGGGAGTTTGTTGCAGGCAAGTATACTGGTTATTCCGATACATTGGGCCGTCCTGTATCATGGGTGCATCCTACCAATTATGCAGCCTATGATATCTGGAGAAGTGACTGGAATAATGATGTCCGGAATGCAAAGTATAATATCAAGCGGGATTTTTACTATGATAATCCTGCCTCGACTTATAATAAAAAGAAGATAAACCTGAAAGTTGATTATGCTGCAGACTACATTTCCGGAAAAAGGGATGCCATGAGGGATTCAACTCAGTATATTTATCCATACTGGATGAAATTTGCCGATCCGTGTCACTATTTCACTGATCCGGCCCGTTCAGGAGGAGGAAGCGATAACAAAGACCGTTATGCAATAAGACTGGCTGAGACAATTCTTCTGCGTGCCGAGGCTTATATCCAGTTGGGGCAGATGGACCTTGCTGCCAACGATATCAACCTGATCAGAAGCAGAGCAAACGCAACACCGGTAGATCCTGCAAATGTAAATATTGATTACCTCCTTGATGAAAGGGCACGGGAACTTTACGGAGAAGAGTGGAGACATTTTACTCTTCGCAGGGTTGGAAAACTTTATGACAGGGTCAAAGATTTAAATAACAATCCGAAGAATCCGGGATTGAATATTCAGCCCTATCATATTCTCTGGCCAATACCTCAATCGCAGATCGACCTTAATATTGATGCGGTTATGGAACAAAATCCGGGTTACCCGACAAATTAGCTTGTAAAGCATCATTTATGTTTACCCCTAATTCCCCTAAAGGGGACTTTTCCTGGCCTCCTTCAGGGGGTTGGGGGTTAACCGAAAAGAGATCTACGAAGAGGTATAGTAAATTATCTTAAATTGCATATTATAAAATCAGTGGGCTCAACGAGTCCACTGATTTTTTTTAAGGGATACCAGGTTACAGTCAAAAAAACTTACACAAAGTTCAACGGTACCTGCCTGCGGGCAGGTATGTAAGTTTTTAAGAGCCGGTGTTATTATGTTGTAATTTAAAGAAATACGTATTAAAATACGTATTAAAAGACATATTAAAAGACATATTAAAAGACATATTATAAGACATATTTCTTTAGTGACTCGATCATTGCCATTATGTTTCCGGGAGGCACTTCCGACTGGATATTATGAACTGCAGCAAAAACAAATCCTCCTCCGGGAGCCAGGGCATCGATGTTTTTCATTACATCTGCCTTCACTTCAGCGGGAGTACCATTGGCAAGAATTTTTTGCGTGTCAACACCGCCTCCCCAGAAGACAATATCTTTCCCAAAATCTTTCTTAAGCTGGTAAGGCTCCATTCCGGCAGCATTTACATGGACCGGATTCAGCACGTCAATTCCCATTTCAATAAAATCAGGTATCAGTGGCCGGACATTACCGCATGAATGAAACATGATCTTCGCTGACGGAGCCGATTTTTTCATTTCACTTATAATCCTTGCAATATGAGGCTTGTAAAATGATCTGAAATGTTCCGGATCAATAAGTTGCGATTCCTGTGTTCCATAATCGTCAGCCTCCGCAATAACATCGACAACATCTCCAAGCTCTGCCAATGCCATCTTCCAAAATTCAATCTTAAGGTCAGCAAGTTTGCCAATAAGGGAATCCGAGAATTCCGGATAAAGGAATGGATCAACAAGTGCATTGGTCATGCCCCGGAATCTTTGCTGCATCTCGAAGATGCCTGCGCATAAGCCCTTAAGCATTACTATTTTGTTCTCATTCCTGAATAGTATTGCCTTCTCCCTCAGTCCTTTAATTCTTTCCTTATCCGTTGCCTGAGGCCAATTGTACCCTGGGATAGCATTTATGTCGGGTTCAATATCTTCCATTGGATGCTTTACCAGGGAAAACCAAAATCCTCCTTTCTTTGGGAAATTATGGGTAAAACCCCATTCATCGTGATATTCCCAGTTTTCTCCCCTGTCTGTAAGTTTCTGGTGGACATTCCAGTTGTGACTCGTCAGAGGGAACAGGCCCCTCGTATCGACTCCAAGAAGTTCAAGAATATCATTTGATGGAATAACTATCTGCTGAACCACATCAGACCAGTCCGGCTCTTCGGGATCTTTTCCCAGGAAGGCCAGCAATTTCTGATATGCTCCGTTTGTGATCCCTGTCCAGGTACTACCCGCCAGGTCGAACGGTACCAAGTCGGATTCCTGATGATCCAATGCTGTAAGTATTCTTTCCCTGCTATTCATTCTATTACTTAAATGTCTACTGTTTTAATTTTCGGGACAAGCAGATGGATAATAAGGAGAGCCAGCAGATAACCGGATCCGGCAACAGCAAATGGAATTGCATAACCATTTACACCTGTATTCTGAAGTATCTTACCGACGGCATATGAAACAAGTGCTCCTCCCACAGCTCCTGAAAAACCACCAAATCCGGCTACAGTACCTGTTGCCTTTTTAGGGAATATGTCCGACATCAGGCTGAAAATATTCGCAGACCAGCCGCAATGTCCTCCTGCGGCCAGCGAAATGAGTCCGACTGCGGTCCACAAACTGTCGGTATATGGTACAAGCATCACAGGGATTGCAAATAATCCGCATGCCAGAAGTCCCAGTTTCCGTCCCTTATTAATTCCAAGACCGATTTTGAGGAATTTGGACGAAAGCCACCCGAGAAATATTCCTATTATCCATGAGATAAGATATATGGTAAAGAAAGGAAGGCCTATGTCCTTTAAGTTTACATCATATTTTTCATTGAGGAATTTTGCACCCCAGAAGATGTAAAACCACCAGATGGGATCAGCCATAAATTTACCTACGGCGATCGCCCAGGCACCCCTGTGGACCAGAATATCACCCCACCTTACCTTTTCAGTCTGAATTTCACTGGTGCTGTCGCTATTGATATATGCAAGTTCGGATTCAGACACTCCTGGATGTGCAGCAGGCTGCCTGAAACGGGTTAGCCAGATGAACATCCATAAAAGCGAAATGGGGAAAGTCCACAGGAAGCCCGCTTTCCAGCTGTCGAAAGAAAAAATAAGTGCCGGAATAATAAGTGGCGACAGCATCGTTCCCATATTTGAGCCGCCATTAAATATCCCGATAGCAAGAGCTCTCTCTTTTTTCGGGAACCATTCTGCAACAACTTTGATGGCGGCAGGAAAATTACCCGATTGTCCTATTGCAAGTGTAAACCGTGCAAACGCGAATCCTATCCAGCTGCGGGCCAGAGCATGCCCCACCGCAGCAATGCTCCATATCCCTATTGATATAAGGTAGCCTTTCTTTGTTCCTATCCTGTCAATTATGGTTCCCATCACAAGGAAGCAGGCTGCATAAGCAACCATAAAGGCACTGTTTATCAGGCCATACTGTTCCTCATTCCATCCGATCTTATCCTGCAACCATGGAGCCATTATCCCAAGAGCCGACCTGTCAATATAGAGGATGGTAGTTGCAACGAACAGGAGGCCGAGAATGAACCAGCGGATATTTGATTCCGGTTTCTTTACCATGCAGATAATCACTGAAATTTATTTTCCTAATCCTGCAAGGACTCCATTAAAGTACCCTATTGACTCAGCAATTCCTGCAAGAGGATCATTCATATCCTTGCCATATTCAAGGCTGCATGTTCCTGAATATTTCTGCTCGCGCAGAGTTTTGAAGAACCTCGGGAAATCAATGATCCCACGGCCGGCTTCAACACACCATCCTGCCTTTTCAGGTTTGTCGACATCCCAGATATGGAAATCGTAGATCCTGTCCTTGTATCTGATTGTTGTTTCAATCGGATCAAGACCCAGACGTGCAGTGTGGGCAATATCAAGGCAAAATCCTATCCGGGGGTCAAGATCCTTTATCTCCTTCCAGATATCTTCAGCGCTGGAATACAGTGGAAGATCGGGTCCGTGGTTATGTATTGCCAGCCTGAAATCATACTCCTTTACTTTCTTTTCTACATATGGAAGGAACTTAATATCAGGTACACCTACAAGCAGGCTGACACCAACTAGCTTTGCATAGGCAAAAGCCTGGTCCACAGCAGCTTCTGATTTCATATAAATCGGGCCGACACCGTAAGGTTCAACTCCAAACGACTTCATCTTTGCAAGAGTCTGGTCAATTACCTCTTTGGAGCTGGTAAGTGGAAGATGAAAATCCTTAACACCCAGCAATGAGACCCCGACTTTCTTCATGATGGCGAGTGACTGGTCGAGATTGAGTTTTGCAAATGAATACCCTGCAACAGCGAGTCTGAAAGGATCAGTACTTTTTACAGGATGGCTGAGTTCAGTCCCAGAAGCAAAGGCCGGGAGGCTGGCAGCAATAAAACCTGTTCCGGCTGTTTTAACAAAGTTCCGTCTTGTGAGTTTCATAGAGTAGTTATTGGTAATTAGTAATTAGTAATTGGTAAGTTCATTTTTAACCTCAGAGCGCTCAAGGTTGTCGCAACGCAAAGCTGCCTCGTTTTTTTACCCCCTGCCCCCACCACATGCCTCCCCTGCAGTCAGGCCCCTTCGCTAAATCCCGCCACTGGCGGGATTTTAACGCTCGGTCCCCTAAAGGGGGTTCCCATAAGTTTTTGTTAATCAATAAGTCCTCTTTAGGCCTTCCTACCGCCTGCCTGCCGGTAGGCAGGGTAGGCAGGGGATTTAGGGGGTGGAATTTCAAAACTTAAAATACTTTTCCCGTATAGGTATATTCAGCATGGCAGATGCGGCATTGTCGTTCAGTATCTCTTCAGTTTCAGGATTCCAGGTGATAACCGACCCGGTCTTAATAGCTATCAATCCAAGCTGACACATTGAAATTGTACGGTGTGCAGTTTCAAGGGGCTCAGCTGTCGGTTTCCCGTTTTTTATAGCAAGTAGAAAATCCTCCTTATCCGACGGCAGGTTCATAAAGGTAACTTCACCGGCACCAATTGGGGAATCCAGAATAGCCTGTGAACTTGCTGTAAGTTTGTTCATATACTCTATTTCAATCCATCCGTCAGTACCCTCGAATCTTACATAAGGCCGTTCTATTTTAAACAACACCTCCACACCACTGGCATAACGGTATTTAATGTCAAACTTATTAAGGGTATTCCATAATCCCTTGTCAAATTCCCCTGTCCCTTCAATGCTTACAGGACCTGAGTATTCAGAATTGTGTCCCCATTGCACTATGCCCATAAGGTGGGCTCCCCAGTTCGAGATCATACCGTTGCAGTAACTGTCAACACGCATCCATCCCGGACGCCTATTGTTCACTTTAATATCATGCACTCTTTTTTCAGTGTATGGAACTTCCCATGCAGGGCCAAGCCAGAAATCATAATTAAGCTCAGCGGGTACGGGCATTGTTGGTTGAACGGGTAACGGTGGTCCGTCGGAAGGGACTGCAACAAAGATCCTTTGCAGTTTGCCTATCCGTCCGTTTCTTACAAGTTCGACAGCCCTCGCAAATTTTGGCAGAGTTCTGAATTCGCTGTCGTTCCGGGTGATTACTCCATACTTTTTTATCGCCTTTACCAGCTGGCGGCCATGTTCGATGCAGGTGGATATTGGTTTTTCGAGGGATATATGTTTCCCTGCCCTTGCAGCTTCAATAGCCATTGGAACATGCCAGTGATCAGGCACGGCAATCATCACGGCATCAACATCCTTACTCGCAAGTACCTCCCTGAAATCGCCGTAGGTCCGGCAACCCTTGTAAGTAGATCCCTTCTGTGCACTATAGAAATCGTTTACCTGTTTTTTCCCGTTTTCGAGGCGCCACGAATCGACGTCGCAGACGGCAACAATCTGGGCATTATCTGATTTCAGAAACTGTGGTATATTGGGACTTACGGTCTGTCTTCCGATCCCGATTATCGCTACATTTATCCTGTTACCCGGGGCTTTATTCCCAAGTAAATAAGAAGGGATAACGTCAGGTACTGCAAAGGCGCCGATGGTCCCCATTGCAGATCGCTTTAAAAAAGTCCTTCTGGTACTGCTCATAATCTTAGCCTGTTATATTAATCCTGGAAATTTGATATAAAATGTTACTTAAAGATAAATATTTTAAAAACAGTACATAGATTTGCATGACTTGTTTTTGTTAAAAAGAGTTAAAGCACACCGGAGTCATCAATAAATGATTAACTTTAATAGCTAATACCTTATAATAAATTATACCACTTCAATCATTTAGTAGCAATTCTTTCAAAAATTAAAAAAATATGAAAAATTCAAAGATTTCGAGACGCAGATTTTTGGGGACAGCAGCGGCAACCGCCGCCATAAGCATGGTGCCGTTCAACTTCTCAATGGGTTCAGTAACCCGGAGCAAAAAGCCAAACTCAAAAGTCGCAGGCGTTCAGCTTGGATGCACTACGTACAGCTACCGGATGATGCCGCACAAGGTAGATGATGTCATCCCTTATCTTCTGCTTGCCGGTATAAATTCTATTGAGCTCAGAAGCGTTGCCGAAGAGGACCTGGGAATTCCCGAAATGCCGCAACGAACAAGGGGGACTTTAACCGATAAAGACAAAGCCGAAATTTCAAAAGCCAATGATAATGCCAGGGAGGCTCAGCGGAAATGGAGACTATCGCTTCCGATGCAGAGATATGCAGACATGCGGAAAAAATTCAATGATGCGGGGATAGATGTTTATATTACCAAATTTGCTCCATCAGGATGGTCGGATGAAGAAATTGACTATGCCTACGACGCTGCAAAAGTACTTGGATCGATCGGTATTACAGATGAACTGACAGATGCTGCATGCCAGCGTCTCGGAAAATTTGCCGAAAAGCACAAAAGTCTTGCAATGTTCCACACTCACGGACAGGTAGCGGATCCGGGCTTCTCGTTTGACAGGTCCCTGTCATATTCGCCCGCCAATATGCTAAATCTCGATGCCGGGCATTATTACGGGGCTACCGGTTTACACCCCAACGATGTTATCATTAAGTACCACGACCGGATGAGAAGTATTCACATTAAGGATAAAACGGGTCCGAAACATGCAACTCCCAACACCAATATGCAATTTGGAAAGGGAGAAACACCTATTGCCGATATTTTGCTTCTTCTGAAAAAGGAAAAATGGCCTATAAGCGTTGATATTGAGCTTGAGTATCCTATCCCTGAAGGATCTGATGCTGCCAAAGAAGTTGCAAAGTGTATTGATTACATGAGGAATATCCTTGAATAATATTTTGAACCAGACATGAGATCAGCGCTGTTGTTCACTTTGTTATTGTTGCTTTCTTTTACCGGAACTTCATTCGGTCAGAAGCAGGGTAAAAAAATAACAATCACGGGTAAGGTTACGGATGCAAATAACAATCCGGTTGCGGGAGCGGTAATATTTATAGATAAGGAAAAAACAGACCAGGTGACTGACGGCGATGGACTTTTCAGGATAAAAGTAAAACCCGCTGCGCAGGAGATTCTTGTATTCACCCTGATCAATGGAGCCGGGGAGGAGAAAATTAACGGAAGGACCGAAATTGATTTCAAATTAACAGGAAAGTCAGCTGTCGACCCGGTTATTATTGAAGAGGCAGGAAAAGAATCCTCAAAAACAAGAAATAAAAAAGGAGATCTGAATGATAATCCGAAGCCTGCAGCTACTCTTGAAATGAAAAACTCAAAGGTTCCCGTTTATCAGAATATTTATGATATGATAAGAGGCAGGGTTGCCGGTGTAGATGTTTCGGGTAACAGCATAAGAATCCGTGGAACTAACTCGTTGAATGTAAGTACTGAACCCTTATTTGTAGTTGACGGTGTGATTGTAAGGAGCATTGATGATATAGCACCGGAAACTGTGAAATCTATTGAAGTCCTGAAAGGTCCCGACGCAACCGCGTATGGGACCAGAGGGTCAAATGGCGTGATCCTGATAAACAGAAAGACCGGGAAAGATTAGTTCTGATTCAACTATGTTTTGTTATGTTGATTCGATAAAAAGAAACCGGATCATATCATTTAGTATCTTTATACAGGCTATTCTGAAAGAGATCGTTTATGACGAATATTATCGGGAGAATTCGTGCCGTACTCCCATTAATCTTTTTATTGTTACTTGTAAATGTTAATGTCAGGGGTCAGAATGAACTTGATATCCTGAAGGACAACTGGCTTGAATTCACTGATGCCTCCAATTCCCTGTACCATCACCTTACAGGACAGGCCTATATCCTGCTTAAACAAAGAGCTGATAAAATAGCAGGGATCAATTCTTTATCTGACTGGCAAAAAAGACAACAGGAAATAAGAAAGACACTTTCTGAAATAGTCGGACCATTCCCTGAAAAAACTCCGCTTAATGCGAGGATTGTCAGGACTATAGACAAAGAAAGCTACAGGATCGAACATATTATCTATGAATCTCAACCCGGATTTTTTGTTACCTCTTCACTATTCATACCTGCCGGGATCAATCGGAGAGCCAAAGCTCCGGTTGTGATCTATTGCAGCGGCCATTCGGCTGACGGATACAGAAACACAGTATATCAGCATGTTATATTGAATCTTGTAAAGAAAGGATTCATAGTATTTGCGTTCGATCCTGTCGGTCAGGGAGAACGACTGGAATATTATGACATGGAAACCGGTAAGTCGGCTGCAGGTAGTCCCACGAAAGAGCATTCGTACCCGGGAGCACAGGCTTTTCTGACAGGTTCTTCGCAGGCGATGTACATGATCTGGGACGGGATCAGGGCAGTTGATTACCTGCTTACCAGAAAAGAGGTCGATCCTTTAAGGATTGGTATCACAGGACGTTCAGGAGGTGGAACTCAATCGGCATATATTGCAGCATTTGATGACCGTATCTATGCTGCCGCACCTGAGAATTACCTGACAAACTATACAAGATTACTTCAGAGTATTGGTCCCCAGGATGCTGAACAGAATTTGTTCAACATTGTATTTCACGGTCTCGATCATCCTGATTTTCTGGAAGTCAGGGCTCCAAGACCTGCATTGATGATCACCACTACACGTGACATGTTCAGCATCCAGGGAGCCGTTGAAACAGAAAAAGAGGTATGCAGGATTTACAAAGCTTACGGGAAGGAGGAGAATTTTTCAAGAATTGAAGATGATGCCGGACACGAATCAACATTAAGGAACAGGGAACGACTATATGCTTTCTTTCAAAAGCAGCTTGATAATCCCGGTAATTCATGTGATGAGGAAATCCAGCCCCTCATTTCAGACGAGTTGCAGGTAACAAAAACCGGCCAGATATCCACCACACAAAGTAGTGAAACTGTCTTTAGCCTGAACAGTAAAACAGCTTTAAACCTTGAAACCAATCTGGATAACTTCAGAAAGGATGCAGTTTCATTTGCCCCCAGAGTTTTAGGAGCTGCGAGAATATTATCAGGGTATATTGAACCCCTGATCATCGGTGAGCCCGTTTTTGCAGGACGGATCAGGCGTGAAGGCTTCGCTATTGAGAAGTATTTTATTAAGGGGGAAGGCAATTATGTCATTCCCTATCTTTTATTCATTCCTGAGAAACAGGGCAAAAGCGCTCTGATATATTTGCATCCGGGTGGAAAATCAGCTGAGTCATTATTGGGTGGAAACATAGAACGTATTGTAAAAGAGGGAATTACAGTATTAGTTCCTGATCTTCCCGGTATCGGAGAATTAGGTCAGGGTGCATTACAGGGCGATGCGAACTTTAATGGGGTTTCACATAATCTCTGGTATGCTTCAATGCTGATAAAGCGCAGTATCACAGGACTTCAGGCAGGAGAGATTGTCAGGCTGGTGAGGGTTTTACGGCAAAATAATAAGGATTTTCAAATTTCAGGTCTGGCTGTAAAAGAATTATCTCCGGCACTGTTACATGCAGCTGCATTTGCTCCTGAAATAAGTAAGGTCATCCTTCTTGAACCTTATTCATCATGGATGTCGCTTGCAATGAACAGGTTCTATAATCCCGTTTTGGTAAACAGTGCCGTACCCGGAGCGCTGAAAGAATACGATCTGCCGGATCTTGAAGCAGGTCTTGCACCCCGGAGATTGCTTATTGCCGGGACAACTGATGGAAATAGTGTAAGGAAAGACACTTTAAGAATAAATAGGGATATTGAAATTGTGAGATCGGGATACAACCATTTTAATGCAGGGGAGAAGTTTAACAGCATGAGTGAGATCTCAATTGAGGTGATAATTAAGTTTCTGGCTGACTAAGGGTCAAAAATTTAAAACCCTATGAATATGAGACTTGATCAGAGAGCTGCAATATACAAATAAGCTGACCTTTACGGATGAATCCTGGCATTTGGTCAAATAAAATGCCCGATATTTTAATTATTTACTAATTTAGCAATAGCAATGTTGCAATGCCGGGTACAATAAGTGGTATAAATCAGATAGCTCATCCGGCATTGTGAAATTCATAACTTGAATTTTTAAAGAATGCCTGATGAGATATTTAAGAAAATCTGTTTTATTCCCGTTTTTTTTTATAATTGCCAATAGTACATTTGGTCAGATTTGCATTTCACTTTCATCTGCTCCGGGCACCGATGCGCAAGATGTATGCATTAATGCCCCGATAACCACGATCACTTATCAGCTTGGATTTGGAGTTACCGCAACAGTTGCCGGTTTACCGAACGGTGTAATCGGAGTATCTGATCCAGGTCTCTACACAATTTCAGGAATTCCGACAGAACCCGGAACTTTTACTTATACAATAAACACCACAGGGATTTGCATTGGGGTCCCATCAATACAGGGCAGCATTACAGTAAATCAGTTGCCTCCGGTTACTTTCCCGGGGACTTTGACCTCTCAGTGCGTCACTTCGTCAATTTATACTTTGACAGGCGGTTCTCCGGCAGGCGGGATCTACAGCGGTCCGGGTGTTACAGGCACAAATTTTAATGCGAGTGCAGCCGGTGTGGGGACACACACAATAACATACACATATACAGATATATCTGGTTGTTCCAACCTGGCAACCAACTCAATAATTGTAAATCCATCACCGGTGCCAACGCTTTCGAGTTCCGACGCGGACAATATTTTTTGTACCGGTACCGGTATAACTTTTACTGCAGGCGGTGGCATAAATTATAATTTCAGAATAAACGCAGCAAGTGTTCAAAATGGTCCATCGTCTTCTTTTACTACCAATTCACTGATTAATGGGCAGGTAGTGGACGTTATCGTTACCAGCCCTGAAGGCTGCAGTGCTACCTCAACGGGGATTTCCAATGTTGTAAATCCTGTTCCCATTGCTTCAGCTTTGAATAACGGCCCGGTCTGTCCGGGAACTCAGCTAAATCTGACAGGCGGACCCGGAGGTATGATAGCATATTCATGGAGCGGCCCCAATAATTACAGCTCAGCTCTTCAGAGCCCCGTTGTGTCGACCAGTGCCACCGCTGCCATGGCAGGAGTTTATTCTTTTACTGTTACTAACAGTTTCGGATGCCAGAATACTACAACTACAACTGTAACGTTACGTTCGTTGCCCGAGGTTACTGGTTCGAATAACGGACCGGTATGTATCGGTTCACCATTAACCCTTACAGGAACCCCGGCAGGGCTGGCTGATTACTCCTGGAGCGGGCCGGACGGTTTCAGTTCCAAACAAAGGAGCCCGCAGGTGTCCCCGTCTGCGACCATGGCAATGGCAGGAACGTACATTCTTACCGTGACGGATGGCTTTGGATGTCAGAATATTGCAACAACACTTGTTGCAGTTAACCCATTACCTGTTGCAACAGCAGGAAATAACGGCCCTGTGTGCATTGGTACTCCATTGACACTTACCGGGGGACCTGCAGGAATGAGTTCTTATGCGTGGACAGGTCCGAATGGTTTCACTTCCAATCTTCAGAACCCGTCTGTTGCTTCAGCTGCAACAGTTGCCATGGCTGGTGTTTATACGCTGACAGTGACAAATGCCACCAGCGGTTGCCTCAGTACTGCGACTACAACTGTGGTAGTCAATCCGTTGCCTATTGCGACAGCAGCGAATAACGGACCTGTATGTGAAGGTACGCCTTTAATACTTGCAGGTGGCCCCGCCGGAATGATCTCTTATTCCTGGGCAGGCCCTAACGGGTTCTCTTCCACCCAACAAAATCCAACTGTATCTCCTGTTGCAACACCGGCCATGGGAGGCATTTATACACTTACAATAACAAATATCAGCGGATGCCAGGGTACAACTACTACAACCGTAATAATCAATCCTTTACCAGTCGCAACCGCTTCCAATAATGGTCCGGTTTGTTCCGGAACTCCATTAGTGCTTGCCGGCGGTCCTTCCGGTATGACTTCTTATTCATGGAGCGGTCCCAACGGTTTTGTTTCAGCACTTCAGAATCCTACAGTTTCCCTTGCTTCAACGACGTCCATGTCGGGCAATTATACACTCAGCATTATTAACACGAACGGATGCCAGAATTCTATATCCACTACAGTAATTGTTAATCCGTTACCTGTTCCCATTGCATCTAATAACGGACCCGTTTGTTCAGGCACTCCTTTAATTCTTACAGGTGGTCCGGAAGGTATGACAACTTATTCGTGGACAGGGCCAATAGGATTTATTTCAACACTCCAGAGTCCTACTGTTTCGCTGATTTCAACACCCGCTATGTCAGGTGCTTATAACCTTACTATAACAAACAGCAGTGGATGTACAAATAGTATTGCCACGACTGTCGTTGTAAATCAGTCACCGGTTGCCACAGCAGCCAGCAACGGGCCTGTATGTGTCGGAACGCCGCTGAGTCTTTCAGGCGGCCCTGCAGGTATGGCTTCCTATTCCTGGACCGGGCCTAATGCATATTCTTCTTCGCTTCAAAGTCCCATCGTGTCACCTGCTTCTCAGGTAACCATGGAAGGTGTTTATCTGCTTACTGTTACAAGTTTGACCGGATGTCAGGATACTGCTTCTGTAAGAGCACGTGTATACACAATTCCTGTTTCGAATGCGGGACCCGGAGGTGTGGAATGTGATTTGAATTATGCACTTAGTGCAATACCAAGTGTTGGTACCGGTTTATGGTCGGTGGTAACGGGACCCGGAGCTGCAACTTTTGCTCCGAATGACCTCAATCCGGCGGCAACAGTCACTGTATCAATTTACGGGACCTATACATTTCGCTGGACAGAAACGAATGGTCCATGCATCAGCAGTTCGATAGTCACCGTGAACTTTTACCAGCCGCCCCTGATTAATGCCGGAACAGGAGGGAACGAATGTGATCTGAGTTTTGTATTTAATGCAGTTCCGAGTTCAGGCATCGGTACATGGACTATGATAAGCGGAGCAGGGACGGTGACTTTCAGTCCGGATGCGCATACTCCTACTGCTACGGCCTTAGTTACAGATTATGGGACAAAAGTTTTTCAATGGAAAGAATCCAATGGAGTCTGCAGTGATAGTTCAGCGATAACTGTTAACTTTTATCAGCAACCCATTGCAGATGCAGGCGTTGGAGGCAACAATTGCGGTCTGGATTATAATCTGCTTGCTACTCCGAGTATAGGTACAGGTACATGGACAAGAGTAAGCGGACCGGGGAATGCTGTATTTATTCCAAATCCCAATACTCATAATGCAAGAGTAAGTGTCTCAGCATATGGAACACAGGTTTTCAGGTGGACAGAAGTTAACGGCATATGTTTGTCGAGCGACGAAATCTCAGTGACATTTATCGCGCAGCCACGTGCCAATGGGGGAAATGGAGGAAATGAATGTGACCTGAACTTTATTCTGAATGCAGTCCCGGGAGCCGGTACAGGCACCTGGACAAAAACCGGAGGACCAGGTAATGCAGTTTTCACTCCTGACTCGCACACAGCTAATGCGACCGTTTCTGTTTCCCAGTTTGGTTTGTATGATTTTACCTGGACGGAGGTGAATAGTTTATGCTCATCAAGTGACATAATAAGGGTAAACTTCCATGATCTTCCATTAGTAAATGCAGGGGCGGATCTGGCAATATGCAGAGGCAGAAATATCCAGTTAAATGCCACCGGTGCTGGTACTTCATTCTTATGGACTCCTGCAAACCTGCTTAATAATCCCGCAATCCCAAATCCTCTTGCAACTCCGACGGTGCCAACCACTTTCACAGTAACTTTGACAGACCAGTTTGGTTGCAAAAATTCTGATCAGGTTATAGTAGATGTCAGGACTCAGCCTGTTGCTAATGCAGGTCCTGACCAGGAGCTAACATTTGTTTTTGAGACAAATATGGGAGCTGCTACTCCGGGTACAAATCAAACCGGGACATGGTCGTTGATCTCCGGAAATGGAGATGTATCCAATATAAATGATCCATTGTCGCATGTAAGTGATCTTGGTCTTGAAAATAACAGTTTTACATGGAGCGTATCGAATGGAGTTTGCCCGGAATCGGTCGATACAGTTAACATTATTGTGCGTGACCTGGTAATCCATACCCTGATTACGCCGAACCTTGATGGTAAGAATGACTTTTTCGTCATAGAAGGAATCGAGACCCTTGGAAAGTCCACTCTGACAGTATTTAACCGGTGGGGTGCCAGGTTATACGAAAAAGTGAATTATGATAACAGCTGGAACGGTGTGGATGAAAATGGAGATCCTTTACCCGAAGATACCTACTTTTATAGCCTGAAGACGGAACAAAGGGGGATGATAAGAGGTTATATTGTAATAAGGCGATAAGATGATAAGATGATAAGATGGCTACAGGATGACATTACCCGTTAAAATCATTGCAATTGCGTCACTGGGAATGACCACTTTTGTTGAGACTCCGGGACAACCGCTCTGGGTGAAGGATACCCCGGCGATAGCTTCTGTCGGGCCTTTAACAATTACTTTGAATTATGGAATTGACCGGATCGGGACAGTTTATATTATAGTTTATGACTTTGATAATTCATCAGTTCTTACATCGTCCATGGTGAGATCAATAGCTCTTTCACGTCCTTCCGGAACCATTGTAGAAACATCTGTCAGGCCGGTCAGAAGGGGAGATGCGGGTAAAATACTTCAGACTTTGCTGAATGTTAACAGTCCGAATCAAATTCATACTATTTACCTTGTTGCGGCAGATGGTAAAGGTCATCTGCAATCGTCACCCGTAAGGCTGACTGCAACTACTCTTCCATGTCCTGATGCAAATGCCGGATCGGGTGGTGATGAATGTGATCTGAATTTTCTTTTGAATGCAATACCAACTATTGGCAAGGGCATCTGGACCAAAGTAACAGGGCCAGGAAATGCATCTTATTCGCCAGGTGCGAGTGCTCCCGGTGCGACCGTAACAGTTACTGCTTATGGAACTTATATATTCAGATGGACAGAAACATCAGGTTCATGCAAATCGAGTGATGATATAGAAGTCAATTTTTATAAGCCCCCGGCTGCAAATGCCGGAACAGGTGGAGTTGAATGTGACCTGGTTTTTGTGCTGCATGCCGTACCCGACATCGGAACCGGCAGATGGACTATGACCGGTGGAACCGGAACCGCAACGTTCTCGCCTGATGCGGGAGACCCGGGCGCAACCGTTACAGTTTCAGAATATGGAACGAAAGTTTTTACCTGGACGGAGGTGAACGGCTTGTGTTCGAACAGTTCGGATATTACTGTTAATTTCAACCGTCAGCCCATAGCAGATGCTGGTACGGGAGGTAATAACTGCGGTCTCGAAACATTTCTTAACGCAACACCCAGCATTGGGACAGGCACCTGGACTCGTGTAAGCGGGCCGGGTAATGCAACGTTCAGCCCGAACGCCAACACTCCAACTCCAAAAGTTACAGTCTCAGTTTTTGGAACTTATGTTTTCAGGTGGACAGAAGTAAACGGATCGTGCAAGAGCAGTGAATCAATAAGTATCAATTTTACCGGAACCTCTTCAGCAAATGCAGGGAATGGAGGCGATGAATGTGACAGGAATTTTCAGCTAAATGCTGTTCCGGGTACGGGTACAGGGACGTGGACAAAGATTAACGGACCGGGTATTGCAACTTTCAGTCCAAATGCAAACCGGTATAATGCAATTGTAACCGTTTCCGAATTCGGCGCTTACGATTTTGCCTGGACAGAAGTCAGTTTTGAATGTACATCAACTGATATAATACGCGTCGTGTTTCACAGCCTTCCTGTAGTCAATGCCGGTGTGGATGCTGCGGTGTGCAGGGGAAACAGCATTAACCTTGTGGCAACAGGTTCCGGAGCATTTCTATGGAGCCCCTCAAATCTTCTTAATAATCCTGCTATCCCCAATCCTGTTGCTACTCCTGTTTTAACGTCAGTATTCACTGTAACTCTGACTGACCAGTGGGGATGTAAGAATACTGATCAGGTGACCATCGACGTCAGAGATAAACCCGTCATCAATGCAGGTCCTGATCAGGTACTTGAATATGCTTTTAATACCGTTCTGGGTGCGAGCAATCTTAAGATTAATGAAACCGGTGAATGGAGTGTGGTTTCAGGAAGCGGTGAATTTGATGATGAACATGACAATAATACAAGAGTGACAGGACTCTCACCTGGAAGTAACTTACTGAAATGGACTGTGACCAACGGTGTTTGTCCCGTGTCTTCCGACACCGTCAGGATCCGCATAAATGATCTTTTCATTCCCACTATGATAACTCCCAATCAGGACGGGAAGAATGATATTTTCTTTATCAACGGTCTTGAGAATATGGGAAAAACCAGGCTGAGTGTTTTTAACAGGTGGGGAGCCCTTGTTTATACTGACAGCAATTACCTGAATAACTGGGATGGGAAAGACTTTAATGGAAATTTACTACCGGAAGATACTTACTTTTATATTTTAAAGCCTGAAAAGGATAATCCTATTAAAGGCTATATTGTAATAAGACAATGAAATGAAACTGATAATTAAAATACTTTTTTTTCTGTTAATACCTTTAAGCGTAAGCGGACAGTTGACTCCAGTCACCAGTCATTATGTACTTAATCCGCTTACGATAAATCCCGCTTATTCAGGCAGCCGAGGTGTCCTGAACCTGGCAGCTTTTTACAGAAAACAGTGGGTTGGGATTAAAGGAGCGCCCGAAACCATGACTCTGGCAGTTGATGCACCATTTCTGGACAATAAACTGGGATTAGGACTTATTATTTCAAATGACAAGATCGGAGTTACCCGTGAGACTAAGTTTAACACTAATTATGCCTATAAGATCAGCATGGGAGCCGGAACTTTGTCTTTTGGTCTTGGAGCAGCTTTAAGCCTTACCAATGCAGCATGGTCCGATCTGACTGTCCTGGATCCGGGAGATGAGAGTTATCTGGTTGATTCCAAAACATTTGTTATCCCGGGCTTTTCTTTCGGATCATACTACTCAAATCAAAATTATTTTGCCGGATTTTCAGTACCAAGCCTTGTGGGACACAAGTTCGACTTCAATAAAAACAAATATGTACTTAAAAACAACTTTAGTGATTTTCAATATTTATTTAATACAGGTTACATTTTTGACGTATCCCCCAATCTGAAATTTTTTCCTTCAACACTTATAGTCTTTTCCCCGGGAAATAAATTGCTGTATGACATTAATGCGCATTTCAGGGTGATGGACCGGTTATGGGTTGGGGCTTCATACAGGAACGATCGTTCAATCAATGCACTGGTTCAGTTTCAGGTAAACGATCAGTTTAAATTTGCTTATACTTACGACATGGATTTTGGAAAATTAAGAACATTCAGTTCCGGTTCACATGAAATAATGCTCCGGTATGAATTCCGGTTTAAAGTTGAAGCTATTAGTCCTTTGAATTTCTAATTTTGTGAGATGAATAGAAAACTATTAGCAGGAATTCTGATTGTTTTTAACTTTCCATTGATGGCCATCGGTCAGGCCGAAACTTATTCTGTCAGAATTGCTGATTTCAGTTCAAATAAGTACGATGAATTTTCTCCGGTCTACTATAATAACGGGATTGTTTTTTGTTCCAATAAAAACACAAGCCTGATATCCAATTATTCGACGCCCGATAATAAAGGTTTGTTTAAGTTATATTTTGTTGAAATGTCGACCGGTAATGATCCGGGTAAGGTCAGGCTATTCTCAAAATATCTCACAACCAGGTTTAACGATGGCCCTGCATCATTCAGCAGGAACCGCGATACTATTTACTATTCAAGGAATCTTAAAGTAGATGGCACTATAAGTGAGAATTCAAACCCAAGGAACAAACTTGGTATCTTCACAGCAGTTCTTGAGGGTGAAAAATGGGAGAAAATAACTGATATCAGGTTTAACAATGAATATTTCAATATAACAACACCCTTTATTTCACCCGATGGTAAAAGACTCTTTTTCACCTCCGATAATCCTGCGGGACATGGAGGTAGTGATCTTTACTTTTGTCAATGGAAGGGGGACTTCTGGGATGACCCGGTAAATCTGGGCCCCGAAGTTAATACCAGCGGCAATGAATCCTATCCTTTCGTAAACAGCGAAGGTGCTCTTTATTTCTCATCTGACGGCCATCAGGGATTAGGGGGCAAAGATATATTTTACACAAAACAATCCGGCAATAAATGGCTGGTCCCGGTGCATCTTGACGCTCCCGTTAACTCAAAATTTGACGATTTTGCGCTTATTGCGGATTCGATGATGAATAATGGTTACTTTTCATCAAAACGTGGCAGTACAATTGATATTTATAGTTTCAAAACCAACATTCATCAGCTTTACTACTGCGAAAAAGAAAGAGTAAATCAATATTGTTTCAAATTTGCTGATGAGAGTAAAATACAGGTCGACGAACGATACCTTCAGCTTGTCTGGAGTTTTGGTGATGGCGGTAAAGCCAATGGATCCAGCACCCAACATTGTTTTGCAGGTCCCGGAAAATACAATGTCAGACTAGATGCAGTTGACAAAAAAACAGGAGAACTATTTTTTACAAAATTATCATATACCCTTGAACTTAGTGATTTTGAGCAACCTGTTATTACTGCTGCCTCATCTTCCATAGCGGGAACCGCAATGAATCTTGACGGGATGTCATCACATTTCCCGGGATCAGATATTCTTACTTATACCTGGTATTTTGGAGATGGTTCAAGAACAACGGGTGAAAAGGCCAATCATACTTTTCTGCAGAAAGGAGTATATGAAGTTAAACTGGGGCTTATCCTAAGAGATAGAAAGACCGGGATAATCCATGATGAATGTGTTTCGAGACCGGTTAATGTCTTTACCGACCAATTGGGAAAGGCTGCCTTCGACGCCAAATCTGTCGTCGCTCAAACCCCTTCGAGTGTAATTGATTATGAACAGGCAAAAATATCGGGGATTTATTCGGCTGAAAAGGAACTTAATCAGGACCTCGTTTTTCAGCTTGAAGTTCTAAGTTCAAAAGCCAGGCTGGCGATGGATAATAGTACTTTCGCCAAAATACCTAAAAAATACACATTGAAGGAAATTTATCTTTCAGAGGAAAAACTTTACAGTTATGTGATCGATGAGGAGGTCAATCTGATGTCAACCTATCCTTCATTCAATGAAATTAAGAAACTTGGGTATACAAATGCCAGGGTCAGGACATATGAATTGCAGGATCAGCCGTCAAAGGACCTTAATAATTTTAAAAGAGTTTTTGGAGTATTATCCGATGTATTCTTCATAAAGAATGACTTTAAGCTCAGTTCAACAGGAACCCAGTTTCTTGATCAGATCCTGGGCTTTATGGTGAAATACCCGGCCCTAAGACTTGAGATTGACAATCATACTGACAATACGGGTTCCCCTTCCGCCAGTCAGCTTTTATCCCAGAAGCGATCGGAGGCAATGGTTAATTATCTGGTACAGAATGGAGTGAATGCTTCAAGGCTGGTTGCTAAAGGCTTCGGAGGTTCGAGACCTATTGCCTCAAATTATTTTGAGGTCGACCGTAAACAGAACAATAGAATTGATTTCGTAATTCTAAAAGATTAAACTTCCAAAGATTTACTTAAGCATTACCGTTGGTCAGGTAAATTTTTTTACATCAACGGTTAACTACCAGTTTTTGTGTAAACAATGTCAGGTTCCCGGTCCCAATCTGAATTATATAAATACCACGAACAAGATCAAAAGGTACCCTGAACTCTTTTACCCCGGGGCTGATGTTTTCCTCAAGAACAATCTTGCCCGAGAAAGAGATTATTCTGATGAAGTCAGGGATCATTGAGACATCTTCAATTAAAATATTTATAAAATTGGATGCCGGATTCGGATAGATCTTAACAGGTTGTTCCTCGTAACTTGTTGGTTCTCTGAGACTGTACCCAAATATTTTAATTTCTGAAATGTAATTCCAGGTATCTATTGCATTTCCCTGACCAACAAGTTTTACATACCTGAATTCCTTTTCGGTTTTGGAGGGGGGAAACTCAAATACCTGAAGGTTTCCGGAGAAAGAACATGATTTTGATTTGGTCAGGATTGGTTCCCATGTTATTTTGTCTTCTGATCCCAGGACATCGAAAAAAGCTTCATGGTTTTGACCTGGTCGGAAAGCCAGTTTAACATGCTGAACTGTAAATGGCTCTTTCAACTCAAGAATAGTCCACTGGTCAATTCCCTGGGCAGACCACATTGTTCCAATGTCACCATCAATTATGTTATGCGGGAAGTACGGAGACTGGAATCCGCTTGCTTCAACATTGGATACTTCAGCTGCTTTCAATTCAGGCTTGTAAGGAAGCATTTCAACCTGTACAATTTTAGATGCCGTAGTTTTTCCATCGCTGACTTTCAATGTAAATTCAATTTTCTGTGATCTTTCAGCAACAGGTCCCAGATATTTTATAATAGGCCCGGATGAAGCCGAAACTGGAACGTTTTCAGGAACTACCCAGGTATATGTCAACTTGTCTTTATCAGGATCATAACTTCCGCTGGCATTTATAACACTTTCAAATCCCGAATATGCGGATTCCTGGTAGTTTACAACAGGGACCGGAGGGGCGTTTACGGCTGCAGGAGGTGGTTGAACTGAAGTTGTATTTACCCGGTTCGTAACACTCTGCGCACCTATAGAGGCAGCCTGGCCTCCTGCAGCAGTTTGTAAGGGATTGGAAGAAGGCTTTGTATAAGCCAGCGTCACTGTATTGCCGTAAGTGACCGGACTTGAAAGGGTTAATGAGACCTTTGTGCCAGAAATTGAAACTGCACTGACAGATCTTGCAACGGAATTGACCATAACATGGAATGCAGATGCCGCGATTACGATATTGGCCAGAGCCAGGTTATAGTTAATGATAATCACAGCAGGAGATGCATTTTCTATTGATGAGCTGATGTAGGCGGGACCTGGAGGGGGAGCAGGAGGAGCGGATGGATTTGGATCAGGCATTAAAACTACTGAACTGAATGGTAACAGGGTAATAGTTCCGGTATATTTTTCTCCTTTAACATCAATATAATTGCCGTCAAGAGAAACAGACTTATTTGAATTTGCCGGATTAAATTCAAACCTGATCTTATTTACATTTACATCACTAATTACGATTGGCGAGATCCCGGAATTCTTGTCTTTGCCTGTAAAAGACTGCCAGCTTGCGAGTGAACGGTTCGTAGCAGCACTGTTCCATCCACCTGACCAGGTCCTCGCAACATAAGTATTATTAACTGGTTTTGCATAACAATTGTAATCAGCCGATCCGAAGCCTGGTATATCGTTACTTATTGTGCAAAATGAGAGTATTTTCTGGGAAGAAGTTTTAGCAAAGAAAATGTTATTATTGATATTTAAATTTCTGACAGGATCATCCGGACTGTAGCTGTCATGGATAAATAATATCTGTCCCCCGTAACTGGCGTCTCCGGTTCCATTGCTGAAAAGTGTATTCCGGGTAATTTCAATTTCATGGGCATTATGAATATAAATTCCTGATGAACTGCAATTCACAACTGTATTGCCTGTTACTATAACATTTCTTACTCGGTCATCCATATAAATACCAAATGCGCTAACGGCTTTATTGATTTTGCCAGCTCCATATCCCGAGCCATTTAAAATGATATTATTCATTACTTTCTGGCCTGTGCAGGGAGTATTTGTTCCCACATAGGTGTAAATACCTCCTCCGTCGTTCTTTACAAGATTAAATCCGTTTATAAAGTTATTTGAGACAATAGTATTATTCCCTGAAAAGTGGATACCCAGATAGCCTGCGCTTTCAACCGTGTTGTACTGAACCAAACCACCGTCACCGTGTAAAGCTATGGCGTTATATGTCCCGTCACCACTTTGGCCCATCCCAATTATAAGCCCTGTTTTAGTTATTATATTATTTGTTAAGGTTGCATTTGTATGATCTCCCATCAGCCTTACAGCAGTGTTATTTGAATTGGTGATAGTGTTGTTGGAGATAATGCAGTATGTAGAGGTGCCATTCCATGGCCCGTAAATGGCATTGCCTCCTGTAAATTTTATCTGGCAGTTTCTTACTGTTATATAATCGGAATTGCTTATCTGTACTCCATATAAGTTGGCCCCTTCAAAAGTTATATTTTCAAATGTAATATAGTTATTGTTGAGGATGGAAGCCAACTGATCTGTCGTGCTGACTTTAACCACGTAATTATCAGGATTTACGGAGCCGAAATACATATAGAAAGTTGATCCGTCATAGTACCATTCACCTGTCTGATCAAGTGTTTTTATACTGTTCTGGATGAAATAGCCATAACCATCAATGGCATTATAGTCAGACCCGCTGGAATAATGCAGAGTAGTTCCGGAATGATCTGTTATTTTATTCCTGTCCCAGATATATTCATTTTTTCGTATGACCACCTCAGCACCTGTCCAGTCAGGTGAAGAAGGCAGGTCTGAATCGGTTATTGAAGTATTTGAAACATGAGAATCAATAAACAGGTACCCTGTATTCGGCCATCTGCCAATTGGAGTATTGACATCATTTACAGTTACCATATTTGGACTTGATTGGCAGTTGATAGCTTTGGAATAAATTCCGCCGCCATAGTTGTTCCATCCTGAAACAGTTGTGAATCCGCTTATAACAGGATTGGTGCCTGAACCATATGCACTGATTGTTATAGGACTTGCCGACGATCCTGACCGTGTAATCCGGAGTGAACCATAAAACCGGTCACCTCTCCTGAAGAGTATCCTGTCGCCGGGAATTAATGATGAAAAAGCTGTATTTACTTTTGAAATCGATTGCCAGGGAGTTGACGATGAAAGTCCGTTTGCCGAATCACTGCCCGATGAGCTTACATAATAGTCAGCTGCACGGACAGCCATACCTAATGCGCATAGGAACACCACCAAAACCTTCCTCATAGATGTTTCTTAAAAGTTATTTTATTGACGAATGGGTAAAAATATTTGACAAACTCTATCTTCTAAACGACTAATGATATGTTTTCTTATGCCATTGAATTTTTTTTCTTTATGCTTTTTAACATATTAATAACCGCTTCTTTGTAAAGAATTGTTATACAATTTGATATGAAAGCAATCAGGAAGATAGTATTACTAAAAGGAAAGCAATACTTTAAAAATATATGAGTGTCAAAGGGGAAAAGCGATGAAAAAAAAGGATTTATTCAGGAATTCCAGTTAGAGACAGGTTGCGGTCCAAGATAAAATATTAGTAGGTAACAACCAGTTTCTGTGAGAACATGGTAATCGGTCCGGTACCCATCTGTACAATGTAAATACCCTGTTTGAAATTAAGAGGAACTTGAAACTGTCTGATTCCGGGGGCTACTTTATCCTGGAATACAATTTTGCCTGCAAGTGTTACGATCTTGATAAAATCAGGTATAAATGACCCCTCCTCAACAAGTATGTTTGTAAATGCCCTGGCGGGATTTGGAAATATCTTTACGATCTGCTTTTCATAATCAGGTGTATTCCTGAGGTTATGCCCAAATATTCTGAATTCGGAAATAAAGTTCCACATGTCAGCAGCATTTCCATGCCCGACCAGCTTAACAAACCTGAATTCTTTCCCTGTTTTTGACGGAGGGAATTCGAATACCTGCAGGTTTCCTGAAAAAGCACATGTTCTGGATTTGATTAAGATCGGATCCCACACATCTTTATCTTCTGACCCAAATATATCAAAATAAGCTTCCCTTGTTTGTCCTGGTTGAAATGCAAGTTTAAGATGCTGAATATTAAATGGCTCTTTCAGTTCGAGAATAATCCATTGTTCATCTCCGTTGGCTGACCAAATTGTGCCTATATCTCCATCGATAATGTTGTGAGGATAGTAGGGGGTCTGAAAAGTGCTGGCTTCAACCTTTACTATTTCAGCTGATTTTAATTCAGGTTGATATGGAAGTATTTCAATCTGAATTTTTCTTGTCTCGGTCGTTTTTCCATCACTTACCTTTAATGTAAATTCAACTTTTTGCGACGCTTCAACGACCGGACTGAGAAATTTAATTATAGCTCCGTTCGTTGCAGATACAGGCATGTTTGACGGAACTGTCCAGCTAAAGGTCAGTTTGTCATTGTTGAGATCGTAACTTCCGCTTGCATCCATTACACTCTCAAAACCGGAATAGGCAACTGACTGGTAATTTATTACGACAGCAGGAGGATTATTTATAACAGGCGGAGGAACAACTACAGGAGGCGTTACAACAACAGCATTGACTTTGTTTGAAACTGTCTGGCCGGTCATAGAAGCAGCCTGCCCGCCTGAAGCAGTTTGCAGGGGGTTGACAGAAGGTTTGGTATATGCTACCGTAACTGTATTTCCGAAGGCAACAGGGCTGGCCAGGGTTAGCACAACTTTTGTTCCTGAAACAGTAACCGAAGTTACGGCTCTTGCAACCGAATTAACCAGAACCGAAAATGCCGATACTGCCGGAATTATACTTGCAAGAGTTAGATTGTAGGTTAAATTAATAACAGAAGGGGCTGCATTTTCTATTGCAGAGCTGACATAAACAGGGGCTGGCGGAGGTGGGGGAGGTGGTGGAGCACTTACTTTGTTTGTAACGCTTTGCGCGCTTATTGAGGCAGCTTTACCCCCGGCAGAGGTTTGCAAAGGATTTGATGCAGGTGCGGTATAAGCAACTGTAATGGTGTTCCCATACGCAACAGGGCTTGCCAGGGTTAGCACAACTTTTGTTCCTGAAACAGTAACCGAAGTTACGGCTCTTGCAACCGAATTAACCAGAACCGAAAATGCTGATACTGCCGGAATTATACTTGCAAGAGTTAGATTGTAGGTTAAATTAATAACAGAAGGGGCTGCATTTTCTATTGCAGAGCTGACATAAACAGGGGCTGGCGGAGGTGGGGGAGGTGGTGGAGCACTTACTTTGTTTGTAACGCTTTGCGCGCTTATTGAGGCAGCTTTACCCCCGGCAGAGGTTTGCAAAGGATTTGATCCAGGTGCAGTATAAGCAACTGTAATGGTATTTCCATAGGCAACAGGGCTGGCAAGGGTCAGAGATACCTTTGTACCTGACACTGCGACGGAACTTACTGCTCTCGCAGCAGAATTTACCTGAACTGAGAATGCGCCAGCTGCTGGTACTATATTTGCAAGTGAGAGGTTGTAAGTCATCACAACCACAGATGGCGAGGTATTTTCGATTACAGAGCTTACATAAGCAGGAGTTGCAGGAGGAGGGGGAGGCGCACTCACCCTGTTTGTAACACTTTGGGCGCTTATTGAGGCAGCTTTACCACCGGCAGAGGTTTGCAAAGGATTTGATACAGGTGCAGTATAAGCAACTGTAATTGTATTCCCATACGCAACAGGGCTCGCAAGGGTCAGAGTTACCTTTGTACCTGACACTGCGACGGAACTTACTGCTCTCGCAGCAGAATTTACCTGAACTGAGAATGCACCAGCTGCTGGTACGATATTGGCAAGTGAGAGGCTGTAAGTCATCACAACCACAGATGGCGAGGTATTTTCGATTACAGAGCTTACATAAGCAGGAGTTGCAGGCGGAGGGGGAGGAGCGCTCACCGAGTTTGTTACACTCTGCGCGCTTACTGAGGCAGCTTTACCCCCGGCAGAGGTTTGCAAAGGATTTGATGCAGGTGCAGTATAAGCAACTGTAATGGTATTCCCATAGGCAACAGGGCTCGCAAGGGTCAGAGATACCTTTGTACCTGACACTGCTGACGGAACTTACTGCTCTCGTAGCAGAATTTACCTGAACTGAGAATGCCGAAGTTGAAGGTACAATATTGGCAAGTGATAGGTTAAATGTCATCACAATGACAGATGGAGCAGTATTTTCGACAGCGGAACTGACATATGAAGGAGTTGCAGGCGGAGGGGGAGGTGCACTCACCCTGTTTGTAACGCTTTGGGTGCTTATTGAGGCAGCTTTGCCACCGGCAGGAGTTTGCAGAGGATTTGATGAAGGTACTGTATAACTTACTGTGACTGTATTCCCATAGACAACAGGGCTCGCAAGGGTCAGGGATACCTTTGTACCTGAGACAGAGACAGAATTCACTGCCCGTGCTGCAGAATTAACCTGAACTGAAAATGCGGATGCGGCAGGCACTATATTGGCAAGTGAGAGATTATATGTCAACTCAATAATTGAAGGAGCAGCATTTTCAACAGCGGCGCTTACAAATGACGGGCTTGCAGGCGGGGCAGTGGGATTTGGGTCAACCATCAGGACAGCCGAAGAGTAGGGCAATAAAGTTATCGTCCCGGGGTATTTAGTCCCTTTAACATCCAGGTAGCTGCCATCGAGTGAGACTACCTTATTTGAATTTGACGCATTGTATTCAAATCTGATTTTATTAACATCATTTACTGAAATTGGGCTTATATATGAATTTTTATCCTGGCCTGAAATTGATTGCCAGCCGGAAAGGGAGCGCATAATTGCGGCACCGTTCCACCCACTTGTCCATGTCCTGGCAATGAGGGAGTTATTGATCGGTTTGGCAAAACAGTTATTGTCAGCAGTTCCGAAGCTCGCAATATCATTATCAGTCGTTGAAAAAGCAATAACTACCTCTGATTCGGTCCTGGCAAAGAGAATATTGTTGTTCATTTTGATGTTTCTTATAGGATCGTTGGGGCTATAAGTATCATGAACAAACAGTATCTGGCTTCCAAAGTCAGGTCTTTCGATTCCATTATTGTAAAAAGTATTTCCGCTTATTTCTATTTCATGAGCATTATGCACGTATAGTCCGGTGGAATTACAGTTAGCGACAGTATTATTTGAAACAACAACATTCTTTACCCTGTCATCTGTATAAATACCGCAAGCATGAACTTCGTTATTGGGTATGCCTGCTCTATAACCCATCCCGTTTAAAACGATGTTTCCTGTTATTTTCTGGCCTGTAAAAGTTATTCCGGTACCGACATATGTATAAATTCCTCCGCCATCATTTTTAACGAGGTTGAAGGTATTGATCAGATTATTTATTACAGTAATATTATTCCCGGAGAAGTTAATAGCTACGTAGCCGGTGTTTTCAATACTATTGTTCTGAATTGTAGTATTTTCCCCCCTGGTTACGATTGCACAATAGGTTCCGTCTCCACTTCCACCCATTCCGATTATCGTTCCGGTATTGGTTATATTGTTATTTATTAAATAAGCATTAGTATGGTTCCCCATCAGCTGTATGGCAATGTTATTTGTATTGCTAATCTTATTATTTGATATCTTACAGTAAGGGGAAGTTCCGTTCCATGGTCCGTAAATTGCCGTTCCACCTGTAAAATTAATGCTGCAATTTTGAACGGTTATGTAATCTGAATTACTTAATTGCAGTCCATATATATTCGCACCTTCAAATGCCAGATTATCAAACGTAATGTAGTTTTTATCAATAAGATATGTCAACTGGTCCAATGTGCTTACCCTTACGACATAATTTTCCGGATTATTTGTTCCAAAGTACATATAAAAGGTTGATCCGTCGTAATACCATTCACCAGTTTTGTCAAGGGTTTTAATACTATTCTGAATGAAATACCCGTACCCATCCCTCGCATTGTTCCCTGAACCACTGATATAATTTAAAGTGTTCCCTGAATGACTGGTAATTTTATTTCTGTCATATATGTAAGGTGTTATCCTGATTACAGCTTCTGCCCCTGTCCAATCAGGTGAGGTAGGTAATTCTGCATCGGTAACAGATGTATTTGAAGTATGGGAATCGATGGTAAGGAAGCCTGTATTCGGCCATCTGCCAATGGGTGTATTGACATTATTTACTACAACCATATTTGGTTTTGACTGGCACGATAATGATTTGGAATAAATCCCACCGCCATAGTTATTCCATCCCGAAATCGTGGTGAATCCGGTTATAACGGGATTGGCACCGGTCCCATACGCTGAGACGGTAATCGGGCTCCCCGATGATCCGGATTTTGAAATCTGGAGAGAACCATAAAAGCGCTCTCCTCTCTTAAATAATATCCTGTCACCAGGATTGAATGAGGAAGAAGCTGAATTGACTTTTGAAATTGATTGCCAGGGTGTTGATAATGAAAGTCCATTTGCTGAGTTATTGCCTGATGAGCTGACATAATAGTCTGTCGCATAGGCAAACGAACTTGTCAGGCAAATAAGCACCATCAGGGCTTTTCTCATAGGGTTCAAAAATATAGCAATTGACGAATGGCGATCAATAATTGATCAACGTTACAAATTAAACGATAAATAAGTTATATTCTTATATCGGCGAGTAATTTTTTGAACATTTTATTAATAATATGCCAATATTACAAAGGCATCTGACAATGAATATGTTATTGTAAATAAAAAAATCGAAAGCCATCAAACAAAAAACAAATCACCTAATGATTATTGTTCATTTAATAGTACTCATTCCGATGTTTGATGCTTTAAAAAAGGGATTTTTTAACTGATCTCAAAGGGTATCAGGATAACCCAATAATATATTAAGCTTAAAACTTCGCCCAGAATATATGTGAAGTCAAATTTTTTAAAGGAAGGGTCATCGGATTCCGGGAGAGAGATTATCCCAATCCTGATTGATTTGTCAAGTACACTTTTAAAGGTTAAATAAGTTCTCCTTGAATGAATTCCAAAACTTATTATATTAATACCTTCTACTTTACCGTCATAGGATTTCAGCCACCTGCGGAAAGCCAGTGCACTGGCCAAAGTCCTGTTTATCTCAGTTTTCTTGCCTATGGCAGCCATAACGGAGGCAGAGTCAATTCCAAAGTAAACAAGGTTATTTCTGGCCAATTCTGCATGTGACTCGTAATTATTGAAAATTCTATTTTTCCCATCAAGTGACCCGATATCATATACTGAATTAAATTGGTAAGGAATCACGATTTTATTATCAATGATAATCTCTTTAACAAGCAAATTCCGGTCACCGCCACTATCTACATAATCATTATCAAACTGAACTATCAATGAATCAATTTTTTCGAGTGATCCCGTCCAGGATACTAAATATTTACCCTCCTTTGTGTCGGCATTGAAATCAGCAACCAATGAGTCATTAATAAAAAAGTTGAAATGTGAACAGTAATTACCGCTCATCTTACTATGTGCCACAATTTCAATTGAATGGTTCTTCCTTTCCTTATTCTTCCTGAATTCCGAATTTGGGTAGAAAATAAGGTATCCATTCATGGCCATCAAACAGTAATCCAGGCTGCGGGATTTAAGACCGGTTGTAACTATAAGATTGTAATCATTTTTGACAAATTCATCGTAAGTCTTTTCTATTGAAAACTCAGGGAGCCAACCTTCCAGAACCAGAATATTTGCATCAACAGTGTGGGTCTTTGAAAGAAATTCAACCAGCCTGTTCTGTGAGGAACGAATAAAAAAGTAGAACAGAAGCAGAATAATCGTAAAAGGTAATATTATCCATAACTTCTTTCCAGAACGTTTTATCATATTGATTCTGAAATGTTAATTAATTATTCAGCAATGTTATCAAAATTTCAAAAGCAATAATTTCTTTTTCCTTACTTTCACATTAAAAATATTATAATTTACAATATAGCCGCATAAGCGTCGTTCAGACAAAGTATCGGGCTGTAGTTTTATTTCCAATTTAATATTCAGGTTGGTCCTTCTGTGTGACTGATGGGGCGAAGCTGTATTAAGTTTCAAGACATCTTCATTACTTTTTTTTCTTTCACAGAGCAAAAGGTAGAATCTGATCTCAGGTTAATATTGTTTACATGGCACTGTTTATATCAGAAATAATTAAAAAGATATTAAGCAAATTCAGTAAAGGTCATGAACGGAGTATCAAGGCTAAAAAGAATATAGCAGCCTCTTTGGTTATAAGGGGCTGTAGTATTGCGATAAGTCTTGTTCTCGTTCCATTAACAATAAATTATATAAATGCATCGCGTTATGGTATATGGCTTACATTAAGTTCCATAGTGGCGTGGTTAAGTTTTTTTGATATTGGTCTCACGCAGGGATTACGGAATAAGCTTGCTGAGGCAAAAGCACGGGGAGACGATCTGACTGCTCAAATATATGTGAGTACGACATATGCATTACTAGGCATAATATTCTTAATTATCTGGGTGGTTTTTGTGATAGCGAATAACTTTCTGAACTGGTCCGAAATCCTTAAAGTGCCGGAGAATATGAATGCGGAAGTTACAACTCTGGCATTGATAGTTTTTACGTACTTTTGTCTGTCATTTGTTTTAAAAATTATAACAACCATCCTTTTGGCTGATCAACAACCTGCAAAGTCCTCTCTGTTGGACCTTGCGGGACAACTTATTTCATTATTCTTTATTATAATTCTGGTAAAAACCACCGAGGGTTCACTTTTAAAACTTGGGATTGCACTTTGCCTGTCTCCGCTTCTGGTACTTGCAGGCGCGAACCTGTTTTTTTTCAATGGAGCATTTAAAAAGTACAAACCCATTATATCGAAAGTAAGGTTTTCTTATGCGAAAGACTTATTTAACCTGGGACTTATTTTCTTCTTAATCCAGTTTGCAGGAATTATTCAATTCCAGACAGCAAATATTATTATTGCCAGAAATTTCGGGACATCGGATGTTACCTCCTATAACATTGTTTATAAATATTTCGGTATATTGAATATGGTTTTTACAATTTTCTTAACCCCCTTCTGGTCTGCCTCTACCGAAGCCTATCTGAAAAAAGATATTCAATGGATAAAAAATGGTATAAAGAAATATAATCAATTGAATATCCTTTTGATTCTGATGGGTATTCTTATGCTGATCTTTTCAGCAACGATTTACCGTTTATGGATAGGGGAGGGAAAGGTTAATATAACTTTTACCCTTTCATTATGGGGATTTATTTACTTCAATGTAATTATGTTCGGTGGCAAATATGTGAGCTTTTTAAATGGTATCAGTGCCTTGAGAATTCAGTTTATTGCTTGTGTAATCAGTCCGTTTGTTTATTTAGGAATAGCGCTGCTGCTGATAAAAAACTATCATATGGGGGTATATTCACTGTTTATTGCATCAATAGTTGCTAATTTTAATGCTTTTATCCTGGCGCCGTTGCAATACTATAAGATTGTTGTCAAAAATTCAAAGGCGGTAATCTGGTATAAATAGACATTATTGTTGGAATGATTAAAGTTGTCCATATACAAAAAGATGTACTTTCAGCCGGTAGAGCCGCATTAAGGCTCCATAATGCCATGGTTGCATCAAATATTGACTCTAACATCCTGTCACTTTATTCTGATATCAATGATACTGAGAGAATGACCGCGACAGGTAAATCCTCAAGAATAATTGCACGCATTGACTTAAACCTGGAGAAATTAATTACCAGGAATCTGCACCAGCAATACGGAATGTATTCATTCCCTGTTCTGGGGACAAAAATAGCTGGAAAGGAACTAATCAGAAGGGCTGATGTGATTTATGTGCACTGGGTCCAGCGGGGATTCTTAAATTTCCCTGCTTTTCGTCAGTTGGCCAAATTGGGGAAACCGGTCATTGTTGTCATGCATGATATGTGGCCAATAACAGGTGGATGCCATCATAGTTTTACTTGTGAAAAGTATAAGACAAAATGTTTTGATTGCCAGATGTTTCCAAATAATACAATAATTGACTGGCCAACATGGGAATTTAATAAAAAGAAGAAACTTTACTCTGGGTTTGATAATTTTTACTTTGTGTCACCAAGTAAATGGTTATACGACTGTGCAAAACAGTCGTTCTTAACTTTTGACAAACCCGTTTTTCATATCCCGAATATCATAGATACCAAAGTTTTTAAACCGATTGGCAGGAATATTGCAAGAAAAATTTTAAACATTGAGGAACGTGAAACTGTTGTTGCGTTCGGAGCATTTTCATTGTCAAGTGCTTACAAAGGATGGTCTGAACTCATAAAGGCATTAAGATTATTAAGTGAAAATGGTTCGTATAAGGATCTCACAGTTCTGATCTTCGGCGGTGGTAATAATAGAATTATTGAAGAATCAGTTCCCTTCAGGACAAAGTTTATGGGATTTCTTAAAGATGAATACTCAACTGCCTTGTTGTATAACGCAATAGACATTCTTGTCACTCCTTCAGTAGCAGACAATCTTCCGACCGCAGTTCTTGAGAGTCAGGCCTGCGGGACTCCGGTAGTAGCTTTTGATGTTGGTGGTTTGCCTGATATAATCGTCCATAAAAAGAACGGATACCTTGCAAGATACCGTGACTCTGAAGATCTTGCCAATGGAATTCAGTTTTGTCTTGAAAATAAAATCAAAGGTCACTTGTTGCCGGAATTCAATGATGATAAGATAATTGCAAAACACCTGGATTTGATTAACAGAGTTCAAAGAGGCATCCAATCGTAGAAATCGTATGACAGATATTACTGAAACTTATAGTCAACAAAAAAATGAGAGAAGTGACGTCATCTTCCTTAACATGTTCTGGCTGGGATTCATAATCTATACTGTAAGCGATTCGATAGGTTATACAGGTAAGGTTAATTACGTTCTGCTAAATGTGTTCCAAATATTGGGATTGCTATTATTAATCCCTTCTGCTGTAATTCTCTGTAAGCTGAAAATAGAGAATTCCTTTTTAAGGGTATTCTTTATTATTTATATTTTATGGTCACTAATCATAATATTAAGAGGTTTAAGTTTTGATTATAATTATATCAAACAATTGCTTTTTAATCCCATTCGGGGGATATTTCCTTTTTTAGTTCCGATTGTCTTATTATTTCCCAAAAAGCTCTCATATTATAAGAAATTATTTGGTGTAATCATGTTTCTCGGATTTGTCTATCTCATCTTTTCACTGATTTTCATTAAAAATTTACTTTACCCATATAACAATGTTCTGAGCCAGGGAATGGTAGAAACCTTTTCTCAGTACCTAAGTCTTCCTGCAGGCTTTTTGTTGCTTACATATATCTTTCATCTGAGATTCCGGAATCTGTTTTCATTATTCTTAATTGCCCTGACATTCATGCTCGCAGTTATAAGAGCCCGCAGGGGATTGATTTTTATATCATTTGATATATTGTTCTTTTCAGTTCTTATATATCAGTATGCAAATAAAACAAAGGTAACCAATATGGTATTATCTGTTTTTGTGATTCTGATCGTTTCATATGGAGCACTAAATATTTATGATAGCAACAGGAAGGATACTTTTAATCTGATCAATGAAAGAATTGGAGAAAATACCCGGTCTTACGTAGAAGCAAATTTCGTTAATGATTTTGAACCAAAGGATTGGCTGATCGGACGTGGATTGAACGGGCAATATTTTTGCCCGGGTATTAATTTAGATAAAGGCCCAAACTCCCTTTACAGGACAGTGATTGAGACAGGCTTCCTGCAAATTATTTTGAAAGGAGGTATTATAAGTCTGGCTTTATTGGGAATGATTGCAGTTCCCGCAATCTTTAAAGGCATTTTTATTTCAAATAACTTGCTTGCAAAAGCTTCAGGAATTTGGATTCTTATATTCTTTCTATATGCATATCCCGGAGTACCTACCACTTTTTCCCTTAACTATCTGTTGGTATGGATTTCAATCGGTATTTGTTATTCTAAGGAAATACGAAGCCTGACAGATCCTGAAATAATGGAACTTATCAGACCTGTTAAAAAACTTCAATAAACCTTGATTATAGTTTTATCTGGCAAGGATTTTAATGCTAATATTGGTTTAAGCACTCGTTTAGAATGAGATTTCCTAAAGTTTTGATTTTTGGTCAGCCTTTCAATAATTATTCAGGCGGTGGTATTACGCTTACAAATCTATTTAAAAACTGGCCTAAAGATAAGATCGGTGTTACATTTATAGGTCATGGTTTATTTAATGTCACCACTGATGTTTGCGATACTTATTATCAGTTAGGCAACGAAGAACACAAATGGGTTTTCCCATTTAACCTGATTCAAAGAAAATTTAAGTCTGGAATCAAATCATTTGGCAATGAAGAACCTAAGGTCCCAATTAATTTTTTTCAGGCAGGACTCAGGTACAAGATAGTTAACAGCATTTTTTACCCGCTTCTTCGTTGGATTGGATTATCTCATTCTCTTTCAAAGATCTCAATATCTGAAAAGTTTAAAAAATGGCTAAAAGAATTCCAGCCTGAAATATTGTATTTACAAGTGTCGACACGTGAAACAATATTGTTTGCCAAAGATCTATACGATTTTTTACATATTCCAGCTGTAATCCATGTCATGGATGACTGGCCATCTACCATTAGCCGAAATGGATGGTTCAGTAAGTACTGGCGCAGACGGATTGACAGCGAATTCAGACAGCTTTTAGACAGGGTTGATCTTCATTTGAGCATTGGTGAAGCAATGTCGGAAGAGTATTTAATAAGATATCACAAGATATTCATACCATTCCATAATCCTATAGATACAAACCGTTGGTTACCTTATTCCAAGACTAATTTTGCAATTGATCCTGAACACGTTACAATACTCTACTCAGGCAGGTTGGGTGATAATGGAATTGGAGATTCGCTGGTTGAGGTTGCTACGGCAATAGAAGCTATTGCCTCTCAAAACGTTAAAATCAAGTTGCATATTCAGACTCCCACAAAAAAAAGAAGCACCCTGGAACGGTTGAGGAAATTTAAATGTGTTGTGATCAATCAATTTGTTGAATATGAAAAGGTGCCTGAAGTTTTTTCTGAATCAGATATCCTCCTGCTTTCAAGTGACTTCAGTGATAGTGGTGTTGATTACCTCAGGCTTTCAATGCCGACAAAAGCCTCTGAGTATATGATATCAGGAACTCCGGTGCTGGTTTATGCATCTGATAAAACAGCTGTTTCGCGTTTTTTCAGTACGAATAATTGCGGGTTTTGTGTTACGAAACAAGATAATTCTGAATTGCAAAAATCAATCCTATTTTTGATTGAAGAAGAAGAGTATAGAAAAACCGTTAGCCACAAGGCTGTCAATCTGGCAATAGAAAAATTTGATGCAAAAAATGTCAGAAGGAAATTTCAAGAATCCCTGTCTGATCTTATTAAGTAATTCAACTTCTTTCAGTATCCGGAATTTATTTGCATAAGTAAGAAAATATAATTGGAAAGTGGCAGATATTATTTTTAAACGGATTTTGATTCTGGGACAATCGTTTAATAATTATTCCGGTGGAGGTATAACTTTAAGCAATCTGTTTAAGGGATGGCCTAATGATAAGATAGCTGTCACCTCAACGGGTCATTCGTTGGATAAAAGATCCATCGATGTCTGCAATATTTATTACCAGTTAGGGCGGGAAGAACAATCCTGGAGGTTCCCTTTCAGGATACTTCAAAAATCATTTCCATCTGGTCTTCGATCCGATAAAAGTCAGGGAACTGGGGTGCAGGTTCCTGAAAGACGTAATATCCGGAAAACGATTGTTGACAATATATTTTTCCCGTGTTTACACTGGCTTGGGCTTTTTCATGGCCTTTCAAAGATTTCACTCTCACCAGGATTTAAGGAATGGTTATCCGTTTATAAACCCGAGATTCTATACCTGCAGGTTTCGACTCGTGAATTAATAAACTTTTCGATACAACTTAGTGATTATTTGAATATTCCAACGGCAATACACATGATGGATGACTGGCCTTCAACAATAAGCAGAAACGGACTACTCAAAAAGTACTGGAGGGGAAAAATAGATAAAGAATTCCGGCAACTTCTGGATCGGACTGATTTATCCCTGAGCATAAGTGAAGCCATGTCATCTGAATATGAGAAAAGATATTCCAGAGTATTCTATGCATTTCACAATCCGATTGACACTTCCAAGTTTACCTACACCTATAATAATATCAATAAAACTGATAAGACATTCAGGATATTATATTTGGGTAGGATTGGAGTAGCAAATAAGAATTCAATCTATACATTTGCGAAAACAATATCCAGTCTGAAAATTGATCAAAATAAGGTTCTGCTTGATATTTTTACTTGTGATTTTCATTCCCGCTATATAAAAGGTATTGAAAAATTACGCAACGTAAAGATTTCTCCCCCCGTCAGCCATAATAGTGTTCCTGAATTGCTTTCCCGGTACGACCTGTTATTTCTACCCCTCGATTTTACAAAAACCGGGATAAAGTTTGCCCGGCTGTCAATTCCAACTAAAGCATCAGAATATCTGGTATCCGGAACGCCAGTTCTTGTGTATGCACCGGAAGAAATGGCTATTACACAATTTTGCATTAAGAATAATTGCGGGTATTGTGTCACTGACCAAAGCCAGGAGAAGATTAAGGAAGCTTTACAATTCCTTATAATAAATGAAGAGTACAGGCTCAGAATGAGCAGCAAAGCCGTCCTTCTTGCAAAAGAACTATTTGATTCAAATAAAGTTAGAAATGAATTTCAGCAATTATTAATAAAAACATCAAAAAGGCAAAACTATGTTTAAGGATAAAACTCTCTTGATCACCGGTGGAACCGGGTCTTTTGGTAATGCGGTGTTAAGGCGCTTCCTCGATTCAGAGATTCAGGAAATCAGGATTTTTAGTCGGGATGAGAAAAAACAGGATGACATGCGACAATTATACAAAAATCCCAAAATTAAATATTATATCGGTGATGTAAGGAACTATGAAAGCATTAAAAGTGCAATGAAGGGAGTGGATTTTGTATTTCAGGCTGCTGCTCTGAAACAGGTTCCGTCCTGCGAATTCTTTCCCACAGAAGCTGTCAGAACAAATGTATTGGGCTGCGAAAATGTGTTGAATGCTGCCCTCGAAAACAAAGTCAGCAGAGTGATAGTTCTAAGCACCGATAAAGCTGTCTATCCAATAAATGCAATGGGAATGTCAAAGGCTCTGAGCGAAAAAGTCATGATTGCCAAATCCCGTAATTTAACTGGTACGGATATGGTCTTTTGCGGTACAAGATATGGTAATGTTATGGCATCACGGGGCTCTGTCATCCCTTTATTCGTTGAACAGATTAAGAAAGGAGATCCCATTACAATAACTGATCCCAAGATGACAAGATATTTAATGACTCTCGATGGGGCTGTTGATTTGGTAATTTTTGCATTTCAGAACGGTAATCCGGGTGACATCTTTGTTCAGAAATCTCCTGCCACTACAATTGAAATCCTTGCTCAAGCTTTATTGGAATTGTATAACGCTGATAATGTGATCAAGGTAATTGGAACAAGGCACGGTGAAAAACTCTATGAAACTCTGGTCAACCGTGAAGAAATGGTAAAAGCGGAAGATATGGGAAGTTATTTCAGAATACCTGCCGACACACGTGATCTGAATTACAACAGGTTTTTTGTTGAAGGTGAAGAACAGATAGCTCAGATGGAAGAATATACTTCCCATAATACTTACAGGATGAGCCTCGAAGAGACAAAGCAATTACTTTTAAAACTAGATTTTATCAGGAAAGATATTGGACAGGAAGAGTGGGCCAGACGGACTGATTCAGGGCAGTAGCCAGCATATTATGGATTCTGCCACAGAACAGAAGTACGTCCTGATTACTTCCATGAATTTTCCAAGCGGAGGAGCACCTGCAACATATCTTAATCTCTTCTGCCGTGGATTAAAGTTGGAGGGTCATTGCATTAGTGTTTTCCTGCTGAAGGGAAATGCCTTTGGAAATTATATCTATAATGGACCAAGAACAAATTTTACCAGGGAAGGAATTCCTTATACTTATCTTGGTTTCAAACAACGACCGGTAAATCAGTTTCTGAAGATAGTCGAAGAATTCGTCAGCGTTTTTCGCCTCATCGGTTTACTGTTCACATTTATTAATAAGCGCAGAACTTTAAACCTTCTGGTTTATAATAGTGAAGTACAATACAATATTCCAATTCATCTTATTGCGAAACTTTCCGGGATTAAAGTGACAAAATTTGTTTCTGAAATTATAGACAAATCGGAATTTACAGGTTCAATTTTCAGAAGAATAAAAGGACTTGGAGATAATTTTAATTTTAAATATTTAAACACGGTATCCGATAAACTTATCGTCTTCAGTCACTATCTGAAAGATGAATACATCAGACTGGGTTATAGCGAGAAAAACATTATTGTTCAACCTAATCTGACTGATTTTGAATACTGGAAGCCGGATACTGCACAAGTAAATTATACTCTGGGTTATAGTGGGACACCGTCTATTAAGGATGGTTTATATGATTTGTTCAAATCAATCAGTTTGGTAGAAGATAAGAATATCGTTGTTACTTTGCTCGTAGTCGGTGACAGTCCTTACGGGAAAAGCAGGATTCCCGCGCTGAAAGCTGAATGTTCCCGGTTGGGTATAACTGAAAGGGTTTTCTTTACCGGATTGGTCGATTCTTTAAAAGTTAAGCAATATTTGTCCGAATGTAAAATACTTTGTATTACAAGACCTTCAATAACTCAAACCAGAGCCGGTTTCCCAACTAAAATAGGAGAGTATTATGCAATCAAAAAGCCCATCTTAGCTACTGATTTTGGTGATCTGAAGAAGTATTTCACAGATGGATCAGACCTCATAATGGCAGAATGCGGAAACCCCGAGTCAATTGCTCAAAAAATAATATGGATGTTGCAACACAGCAGTGAGTTAGAAAGCATAACACTAAGTGGTTATGAAAAAGCTGTGCATCTGTTGGAATTTAAGAGGTCAGTGAAAAGAATTGCTGATTTTCTGGTAACAAGTTAGGCAGAGGGACCTTTGCATTGATTTTACATCACAGGATTTTGGAAAAACTGCCAGAGATAAATGTCCGCTTATGAGGAAAATTTTTATTATTGAATTTTGCAACTACGAAGACTATCCAACGGGCGGACATTTAAGTTTTGCAAAACAGATGGCCAGGGCATTTGGTGACGAGATTGCCTTAATTGGGATTTCAACAAAAAATGTCCCCGTTAAAACCTGGATTAAGAAGGAGATTGGTGGCGTTAATTATGATTTCTTTTGCATCAGAAAATTAAAAGCAGATTTTACGAAACCTTTAATCCCCAACAGGTTAAAATATTATTTTTACCTGAGAAATTGCCGTAAACAGCTGGAGTTCCTCAAGAATGAAAATGTCTTTATACAAACGCCGGAAGTTCTGTTTGCTATCAGAAACTGGGGTATAAAAAATATCTGTTTCAGAAGTCCGGGCGTTGAAAATATGCTGTTGACTTCAAGGTTCTGGTATGCAAAATATCTCAAGGGTATCTATGAGACAATTTTATTTAAGAACCTTCAGAAAGTTAATACTATACTGGCTTCTGCTGATAAAAATTCAATAATTGAATTTTGCAAAAGGAGTAATGATAGGATCTCATTTCATCATGTTGCCCAGTTTCCAACCCGAATTGATACCCAAATATTCAAACCTGGTGATCGTATCGTTGCGCGGGCAGCACTCAGGATTGATCAGGAAAGAATTATAGTTGTAACAACCGGAAGGTTAAGTGCACTTAAAGGATGGAAATTTATGATAGATTCCTTTAAGATGTTTAAAAAAACATTTCCTGACTCCATTTTATATTTCCTTGGTGACGGTGAGGAGAGATCGCATATTATTGATTATTTAAAGGAAACGAAGTTGGTTAATGATGTCCATTTAACAGGTAAAATTGAGCCCCACACAATTTCTTTATATCTGAATGCATGTAATTTATATATCATGGGTTCATATATTGAAGGTTGGTCAACCTCGCTGGTTGAGGCCATTGCCTGCGGGGTGCCTGTCTGTACTACAAATTTCAGCAGTGCGAAAGAGCTAATTTCTGAAAATGTCAATGGATTTGTCTGCCATGACCGGGTTGAAAATGAATTTGCAGATAAAATGCAACAAGCTCTTAACTTATCAAAAGAGGATCTCACATTTAAATCAAAAGAAATGGAGCAATATTGCGCTGGTAACCTTAAAAATGAGATATTGAAAGTTTGGGAAGTATTTTAACAGTTTACAGTGCGAATAATAACCAGGAAAGTCTTTATGATTGAAAGCGAAGCGATAAAAAACGGATATAAAAGAATGTCTGGCTTAAATGTCTCGATCTGTTCAATTGTTAGGGACTGTGAAAGAAATCTGAAACGTAATATAATAAGAATAGAAAAGCTCCGAAAGTGCTTTTTGGATTCTGAGGTAGTCATTTTTGAAAATGACAGCAAGGACAGGACAGCACAGGTTGTTGAAAACTGGAAACAGAATTCGGATAAAATCATTTTTAAATCAGAGAATTATCATAACAAAACAATTCCAAATAAAACTCAGGGTGCAAACCCGTTTTTTTCAAAACACAGGATTGAAAAATTGAGTTATTACAGAAATAAGTATCTTGAAATTATTAACTCGAATGAATTCAGGAGGGATTATGTAATTATAATTGATCTTGATATCGCAAATTTCAGTATTGATGGCATAGCTCATTCGTTTGGCCTGGATCAAAACTGGAGCTGCATCACCTCAAATGGAACATCACTATCCAGAACTCTGAAACGACAATATCACGATTCATATGCATTACTTGAAAAAGGAAGCGGTGCATTCATCATGAACGAAAAAATAATTACAGCTAACAGGGTAAGATTTTCATTCCTGAAATATGGGATGCCATTATTTGCTGTTGATTCTGCATTTGGTGGCCTGGCTATTTATGATTGGAAAGCATTATCGGGTAAATACTATTCATGCCTCAGGAATGATGATCAAAGAGTTGAGGTCCTTTGCGAGCATATATCACTGAACAGGCAACTTGAGGGGAATATCTTTATTAATCCTTGTATGAGGGTAAAATACAGGTCTTTTACTATATCGTTTATACTTAAGCAATTAAGAAAGCATTATCTAAAAGAATACTAAATATGACTGCAAGAGAAATAGGTTATAAATTAAATGATTTAATTTGGTCACTTTTAAATGAATTGAGAAGTCTTAAAAGCTTTATAATTACTGCAGGTACTTTCCTGGTAATGATTTATTTAATGTTTTTATTCCTGGAGAATGATCTGATATTAAGATTGTTCAGAGAGGATGGACTTTTTGAATACCTGTCAGCAGTAATTCTTTTTACAACCTTCATTTTATTTTTGATTCTGTTTTTAGCAAAAAAGAAGCTTTTTTATCTCATCTTCTGCTTTGTGTTCTTCTTTGGGTTTGCTGAAGAAATTTCCTGGGGGCAAAGACTGGTTGCCTTTGAAACACCTGAATCCCTGAAGAAAGTTAACAGGCAGGCTGAATTTACCATACATAACATACCCTTGTTTGAGGGGGTTACTAAAGAAGGTGTCAGGACGACTGGCTTTCTTAAATTATTTTCCATGCATTTTGCCTGGAAAATATTTTGTCTGATTTACGGAGCTTTATTACCATTTATCTTGTTTTTTTCCAAATCCTTGAAAAAGTTTTTCCAAAGAATTTCTTTTCAGGTTCCACCATTAATTTTAGGATCGTTCTTTGTACTTAATCTCATCTTTTATTTTTCTTTGAAGTATTATTTGAGTCATCATTATGCTGATCTGTCCGATGACCGTTCTCTTCAGGAAGCGAGTGAATTTCTTTCCTCATTTATTTTTTTTCTAATTAGCTTTTATTTCGTGTTAATGGAGGTGAAAGGGGAGAAGAGTAGTTCTCTCCGGCATGAATAGTCTTCCGCAAATTATGATCCTGCCTTTTGTCTGCCTGTTTGCATATAGCTTTTGTATTTATACGATCATTTTGGAAGTTCAAAAAATGAATTAATCAGGATTAATTAGTCATAGAGTCATGGATTTAAATGTCAAAACCAATGCTTCTGGTTCTATGAACCAACTTTTTTCCAAAGTTTTGAAACATCCTTTGGATGTAGGGGATCTAACTAAATCACGGGTTTTAATAAGTACCTTAAACACGCATTCCTTTGTAACTGCATTAAAAGATTCTGAATTTTTTAACGCACTTTTGAATTCCGACATAGTTATTCCGGATGGAGTCGGAGTAGTGTTTGGACTCAGATTATTGTATGGAGAAAAAGTAAAAAAAATTGCCGGCTATGACCTTTTTGAATTAGAGATGGAGAAACTAAATGCCTCAAAGGGGAAATGTTTTTTTCTTGGAAGTTCTCTGAATGTTCTGAATTTAATTGTTGAGCGTGCCACTTCTGACTATCCCTATGTTGTAATTGATATTAATTCTCCGCCATACAAATCTGAATTTGACGACGAAGAAAATCATTCGATTATTGATAAGATAAATTCATTTTCTCCTGATGTCTTGTTCGTTGGGATGACAGCTCCACGACAGGAGAAGTGGGCCTATTCTAATCTTCAACTTCTCAATGTTGGCCATATTTGTTGCATAGGGGCTGTTTTTGACTATTATGCCGGGACCAGAAAGCGAGCTCCAAAATGGATGATTGAACATGGATTGGAATGGCTTTACCGCCTGATTAGTGAACCAAAACGGATGTGGAGACGATATCTGATTAATAATTTAAAGTTTGTTCTGTTAGTCTTAAGAGGGAAAATACTACAATTATGGGCAGGATTTGGAAGAAGGTGAAAGGAATCCATGTATCAAGATATTCCCTAATAAATGAAGAGTCTTAAGAAGGTTAATCTCGTAGTATTTACAAGGGATTACCCGGTTGGAATGGCGGGCACTAAAAGAATTCAACACCTACTTGATTATTTGTTATCACAGGATGTTACGATAAGTGTAATTGCTTTCAGGAGCTATATCAGGCAACCCGCGATAAAAGGAACCTGTAATTCAATCCCATATTCATGCATCGGGCCTGGAATTAAAATGAATCTATGGCATTTGCATAAAATCATCCTTTATTATATCAGGGGCATCATTGCAATTCGGAATTTGAAAAGGAAAGATTTTTCAAATATCGTTTATAATTCTGGCGGAATAAACATCGAGAATTTCTTATTCATTCTGTGGGCAAAATTTTTAGGTTTTAAACTGGTCCTGGCTATTGAAGAGGATTACAGCCACTTTAAAGACAAAATAAAACTTATTTCAAGATTTAAATTTTGGACAATCAGACGTTTTGACCATCTTAATTCCGTTTGGGCAGAAGCAATTGTGGTTGTTTCAAAATATCTTAGAAATAAATACATTGAAATCAAAGCAAGGAATGTTGTCCTCATACCGATCACTGCAAAACTAAATCATGATAAGGAAAAGAAATATTTCAATGCTCCTCTTGAGGTTTGTTATGCCGGTACTTTCGCTGATAAAGATGGAGTGAACGATATCATCAGAGGCTTCATGTTATTTAATAAACTGTTCGAAAATGCCCTTTTAATCTTAACCGGTAAAAGTGAACAGCAAAAAATTTATGAAGAAAAATTCAAAGATCAAAAAAACATAATATTCAAAGGATTTGTTCCGGATAATGAATTCTATCCTATGCTTAGAAAAGCCGATGTTCTTTGTATGTGCAGAACAGAATCGGGTTTTGCAAATGCCGGATTTCCTTTTAAACTCGGGGAGTATCTGGCAACAGGAAATCCGGTTATTTGCACCAGAGTCAGTGACGTGGAGACTTACCTGACAGATGCTGATGCGTTTTTAATTGACCCGAATAGCCCCGAACAAATTTGTGAATCTTTGCTTGAAATTGTCAAATATCCTGAGAAAGCAAAGCTCATTGGAATTAATGGAATGAAAAAAGGGCAGCAGTTTTTTTCTCCGGAAGTTAATGGGATGCTATTATTCAATCTCTTAACCAGTCAGAAAACTCAATAGCAAAGATCATCTGAAATGAAATGAAAGTTTAATATTTCCTCACAATGGTTAAGCGAATTATGATCACGGGGGCCGCAGGCTTTATAGGTTCTTGTCTTGCGGACTCGGTTTTACATGCAGGGTTTCAAACGTTTGGAATTGATAACTTTGACCCTTTTTACGACAGGTATATTAAGGAAAATAATATTAAAGAAGCTTTAAAGAACTCATTATACAGATTCAGGGAGGGAGATATAAGGGACGCAGTCTTTATGGATAAATGTTTTTCAGAATTTAACCCTGAAATTGTAGTTCACCTTGCTGCAAAAGCCGGAGTAAGTCCCTCATTGCTTGATCCAAAGATATATTTTGATGTAAATGTCACAGGTACATTAAATTTACTTGAAATGATGAAAAAGCACAACACGAGGAAACTGATTTTTGCTTCTTCATCTTCAGTCTATGGCAATAATCAGAGAGTACCTTTCTCTGAAAGTGACAATGTTGATTTCCCTATATCGCCTTATGCAGCAACAAAAAAAACAGGGGAGCTTCTTTGCTATACCTTTCATCATCTTTATAAACTGGACATATTTTGCCTTCGATTCTTTACGGTATACGGGCCAAGGCAACGTCCTGATCTGGCAATTTGTAAATTCACAAAATCTATTATAAACGGCGAGCGGATCTCTTTATATGGTGATGGCCTTACATCAAGGGATTACACTCATATTGATGATATAATTCAGGGTATCCGACGTGCTGTTGAAAAAGTAAGGGGATTTGAAATTTTCAATCTTGGCGAATCAAAAACAATAAACTTAAAGGATCTGGTAATGATCCTGGAAAAATACATTGGGAGGCAGGCAAAGCTTGATTTTTTGCCAATGAGGGAAGGCGATGTTATTAAGACATATGCCGACATTACCAAAGCAAGAAAAGTACTTGATTATTTGCCTGAGGTTGATATTGAATCAGGAATAAGGAATTATGTTGAGTGGTTTAAGAAACAATATAGTTAATTTTGGAAGTTATGCATTAAGGGTTATTTCGTGCATGGGTACTACATTAATGTCAGGTAATTAATTTTAGATCATACATTTTTCTGGAATGCGTATCGCTATTTTTTGTAAAACATTTTTAAAGGGAGGAGCTGAGAAACAAGCATTGATCCTGACAAATCTGTTAACTCAAAAGGGAATTCACGTTTCGCTTATAAACTGGAATGGTAATATTATTGATTCACAATATCTTAAGTTCATAGAGGAGAATTCTTTCAGATATTTCCCTATGAAAGGAGTTAATCTGTTTAAGTTTTTCCAATTTCAAAGAATTCTGAAAGAAGAAAAAGTGTCTGTTGTCCTCTCTTTTCTGACATTGCCAAATTTCATCTCGGGAATTAGTAGAGTATTTAATAAAAAAGTCCGGGTTATTGGCGGTATCAGAAATGAAACCCTTCCATTTCATAAGTTTTGTTTCGAAAAATGGATACATAACTACCTTCATAACGCATCGGTCTTTAATAACTATGCGGCAAAAGAAAAATTCTGTAAAAGGGGATTTAATCCTGATAAAATTCGTGTAATTCATAATGCAATAGAACTTACTTCATTAACTAAAAATTGGGATGTTCCCAGCCGCGAATTCAGAATAATAACTGTCTCAAGATTTGTGGGACAAAAAGATTTTAAAACAGCCTTACTATCATTCAGAAATTTGCTTGATAGAAATCAGAATGGGAACATGAGTTATATTGTTGCAGGATATGGACCGCTTGAGAAGGATATCAAGTCATGGGTCGAAAAACTCAGCTTAACGGGTAATGTAAAGATCCTTATAAATCCTCCGGATATTCCGGGCCTTCTAAGTAAATGCGATGTTTTTCTCAGTACTTCACTCTTTGAAGGAAATTCAAACTCAATAATGGAAGCCATGGCAGCAGGATTGCCCATAGTTGCTACAGATGTAGGAGATAACAGACATCTGGTCAAGGAAGGCTTCAATGGTTTCCTGGTCCCGTGCAAAGACGTTAACCTTATCGTTAACAAACTTGAATACTTAATGAATTCGGAATCTGCAAGAGGAGAATTGGGGAAAAACAGTCGAAGCATTATTAGTAATGATTTTTCACCTGAAAAGCTTCTTGACGGTTATATGAAATTATTGTCAGAAGTAGAATAAATCGAGATCCCTTTGAAAGAATATGATAAGTAAATACCTGAGTATTAAGTTAAAGATTCTATCGTTCCTTTTGATTATCCTGGTGATTTACAAGCATTCCTATAATCTTGTAATAAACTTAAACTCTGGATCCCTTGAAATTAAGGAAGGTTTTTTTTCATTCCTGCAAAACTTTATTTTTAACTTTATCGGAAGAATTCCGTCTTCTTTATTTTTTATTATTTCGGGGTTTCTTTTTTTTCTGAATTTCGGAGGTTCCATCCAGGAATTTAATTCAAAATTTAAGAAGCGTGTAAGAACACTTTTTGTCCCTTATTTGATTTGGTCTTTGTGGGGATTTGTGATTCTTTATCTGTTGCAGCTTTTCCCTGATTTTCGGGGGTTTTTTTCAAAAGGGCTTATAACAGATTTCCCTTTAAATAAGATACTATTACTAATTTTTGTTAATCCCATTCCCTATCAACTATGGTTTCTGAGAGATTTGATAGTTTTAGTCTGTCTGACGCCAGCTATTTATATCATGATCAGATATTTAAGAGCTTATTTTATCTTAATTTTATTCTTCTTGTGGATAAGCGGAATTAATATTTCAGTCCTGGGCGAGAGATCTTTATTATTTTTTGTAACAGGTGCTTTTTTAAGCACAAGAATTGATAGATACAGACAAATGGACTTTTCCCGATACTCACTGGTTCTAACCGCTATCTGGTTAATATTAGCGCTATCTAAAACAATTTTAGTTTTTAATCAGTTCCAAAATCAAATGATTCTGGAGTTTCTGGAAAAAGCAGTTATTCTGTCAGGAATACTGTCCATATGGGTGTTATATGATAGATTGTTCAAGGGGATAGCTATAAATGAGAATAAATATTTCTACATTTTCAATTATACGTTTTTTCTATTTGCTTTTCATGAACCAGTGTTGACTATTTTTAAAAAGGGGCTAATAGCTATCTTTGGGACAGGAGATTTTCCCCTATTTCTAATTTACATCTTTGCCCCTCTTTTAACCATATTACTTGGTATCGCGACCGGGCGAATGATGGAGAGGGTTACTCCTGTGACTTACCGGATAATAACCGGAGGAAGGCAGAATGATAAAATCAAAGCTGGCGTGCTAAGTGGTCACCTCAATCCAGGTTCAGGTTATCAACCTGCCTGAAAGTTTACCTGAACCTAATAATACTATATCCATAGTATTGCAAAATAGCTGGTTCAGAACAAGGACAGGAACGCTTTAATTCTTAAATTTCAGCGAATTACATGATGAATATTGGAGTTATTGGCACCCGGGGATTTCCCGGTATTCAGGGAGGAGTTGAAACTCACTGCATGGAATTGTATACAAGGATTGCTGCCCTAAGCAATGTAAAAATCACAGTATACAGGAGAAGACCTTATATCAATCCGAAAAACAGGGATGCAAAATTTGAAAATATAAGGTTTGTCGATATCGCTGTGCCAAAGAGGATGTATTTTGAAACTTTTTTGCATTCTTTTTTCTCTTCAATTCATGCACTATTTCAGGGATATGATATAGTGCATATACATAATATCGGACCGGGTTTTTTTATTCCATTGCTGAGACTGGCAGGAGTGAAAATAGTTTTTACCTATCACAGTATTAGTTATACGCACCAAAAATGGAATAATTTCGCAAAAGCCTTTTTATACCTGTCTGAGAAAATTAGTCTCCCCAATACTGATTTTGTTATTTTTATTTCCAAAATAATTGAATCGGAAATGGTAAAAAAATATAAAATTAAAAGACATAAATTAATCTTTAATGGAGTCAGCATTCCCATTAAGTCAGTCAGATCGGATTATATCAGCCAGCTGGGACTTGAAAAACAGAAATACATAATTGCACTCGGCAGGTACCTTGAAGAGAAAGGCTTTGACTATCTGATCAGAGCTTTTAAGAAAACGAACATTACTGATTATAAATTAGTAATTATAGGTGATACCGATTATCCTACCTCTTACTCTAAGAAATTCAGATCGTTTGCAGAAGCTAACGACATAATTCTGACAGGTTTTATTAAAGGTGAAAAACTAAATCAGGTATTTACTAATGCGAGGTTATTTATAATGTCATCATTATCGGAAGGACTTCCGATTTCATTGCTTGAAGCCATGAGTTACAACATTGACGTATTGGTAAGTGATATACCTGCCAATCTTCAGATCGGTCTGGGGGCCGATGATTATTTTAATGTTGGAGACGAAAATGCGCTTAAAAATTTAATTATTAGTAAATTATCGACAAATACGGTACGCGATTTTAATGGAATTCTTTCAGCTAATTTTAATTGGGATAAAATCGCTTTGGAAACATATGGGATATTTAAGGATTTAATGCCAAAAGAAGAAAGCGTCCGATAAAACGATTTCTTCTTTCAGGAATTCATAAGTCTTTCATCAGGAAAAGGGAACATTTCCTTCAATCATTAATAAAATAATTACCGTAAAAATTCTTCCTCAATTCAACATCGTCAAAAAGGTTGTTTTCTATGGCAAGAATTAGTTGCTTTATTGATTCTTCAGCGTTGAATTTTGTTTTGAAATTTAAAACCTCTTTGACTTTATTAAATGATACACGGTAATTTCTTGGATCAAACCCTCCTGTTTTATATTCAATCCTGGTGTCTTTAATGTGCTTTGATATAAGATCCAGGATCATTTTCTTTGTATAATTATTCTCGTCGCTGCCGATATTAAAAACCTGCCCGAAAACCTTTCCTTCAGGTGCTTCAAGAACTTTTATTATCGCATTTGAGATATCGGAAACATTACAATATGGTCTCCAGGTATTCTCATCGTATACAATTAAATTCTTACCCAGAGCCAAATCTTTTGTAAATTCGGAAATTGTCAAATCGAACCGCATTCTGTTTGACATCCCGAAAGCAGTTGAGAGTCTGAGTATCGTAGGGGAATAGTCAATTTTTTCAAGGCTTTCCATAATCGATCTTTCAAATTCTACCTTTGATTCGGCATACAACGACTGAGGATTTAGTTCAGAATCTTCACGGGCGAGCGTGTCATCCCCACGCAAGCCATAGTTGCTGCAGGTAGAGGTGAAAACGAATTTTGATATTCCTTTCCCATTTAATATTTGAATTAGCTTTTTAGGATATTCTAAATTGGTCTTTTTAGCCAGTTCAGGATATTTTTTACAGATAGGGTCGCCAACAAGCGCTGCAAGCAGGACTACATCGGTTATGTCAGATAAAGCCCGGTTTACTAACTCTTCATCTCCAAAATTGCCATTAATAAATGTAAACTTATCTTCCTCCAAAAGGTCATGTATTGAACTTCCATTTTTATATATCAACTTATCCAAAACACGTACTTTCAATCCTTTTGTCAGAAGCTTCCTTACCAGCACAGATCCAATATATCCCGCGCCACCAATAACCAGAATATGTTTGGATCCTAAAATCTCAGTACTGCTTGTTTCGAGTTCTTTTTCCATTTCGTTATATATTTAAAATATTATACTTTTTCTGTGGTCAATCGGGGATAAACCTAAAGGTTCAGATCATTTAATAATAGTCAATGAGTTTCAATGTGTCTGATCATCTCTTATTTATGAATGGCAAATTTTCAAGTAAGCCGTAATCAAGCCATGATTTTTCGCTTATAGGGAAGATTCCAACCCTGGCCTTTTTTTGTTTTAACTTCAAAATCAATTCAGTAATATGGAAAAATTTGTCTTTTGGGATTAAAGATAAGATATCAGGTTCAAGAATATATACCCCTGAATTAATCTTAAATGTAATCTCCGGTTTTTCTGAAAGGGAGGTGAGTAACCCATTGAGACCTGATTCGATCGTTCCATAGGGTATTTTATAGTGCTTTAAAGCGGCGATTATTGTAATCTTGTTTTTATTCTCCCTGTGAAATTTAAATACCTCTGACAGATCTTGTTTAATAATTATGTCACAGTTTGAAACGAAAAAAGTTGAAGATATCTTATTTGAAAGCAGGTAGAGGCTTCCAGCGGTTCCGAGAGGTTTTTCCTCCTGGAAAAAATGAAAATGATAATTTGGATTTTTGAGACTCTTCAGGTAATGCTTAATCATATCAGCCTTATAATTCAAGGATATATAGAATTCACCACACCCAACCTTTACAAATTGATCCATTATATCCTCGATTATGGTCTTATCCACAACAGGTATTAGTGGTTTGGGAAGTACGTTTGTCAGTGGTTTAAGCCTGCTTCCCTCGCCTCCAGCCATAATCACGACCGGGATGTTAACTTTTTCCTGTTTCCTGATTTCCCCACCAATTATATCTTCCCAGAAAACAACATCTACAAGGGTATTTCCATTGTCAATAACTGGCATGCATTCAATTCTTTCCTCTAACATTTTATTCCTGATCATTGCAGGATCATCTTCTGACCTTGCAACTGTAATGTCATCTCTGAGGACATCTCTAACGATTGTATCCAGGGGCATGTTTCGAATAATTGCCCTCTGAATATCACCAATACTAATTAAACCAGCAAAATGAATACCTTTAATTACAATCAATAATTTACGGTCAAGGGAATCCATTTTCCTCAACGCAAATAAGATTGTTTCATCTTCATTTATCAAAATGTTTTTGACTTTAATACTTTCAACTTGCAGCATAATTTATTATTATCAAGCGATTTACTACTAATTTTGTGTTTAGCTCACCCGGATTTTTAATTCAGTTCTATCTATTGCCTGTATCCGCTCGGTAAATTGACGATTGTACTTTCAAGTTCAACTGCATTTGCAAGGTCATCACTCTGGCACTTTGAAAACATTGGCAGATTGGGCATAAGCGTCCATGCAGGCCGTGTCATGACTCCTTTACTGTTGGAGGCTTTAAGAAACGCATCTCTTTCCTCTTTTGAAGCAAATGCTATAGTGTTGAGCCAGTAATTTGACTTGCAATTCTCATTCTCAGCAAAATAATGAATCTTTTGTTTTTTGAAAAATGACTGGTAAAGTGCTGAGGTGTTTCTCTTGTTCCTGACAAAATCATCAAGCTTTTCCAGCTGTGCAACACCTAAGGCGGCATTAATATTCGGCATCCTGTAATTATAGCCTGTTTGATCGTGATAGAATTCCCAGGGGTGAGGAACCTTTGCTTGCGTTGTAATATGTTTCGCAAGCTTTGCAATCTCCTCATCATCTGTAAGAATCATTCCGCCACCCCCTGTAGTGATTATTTTATTGCCATTAAAGCTCAGGATTCCAATCTTTCCGAATGTACCGGTATGTTGCTCCTTAAATCTGCTGCCAAGACTTTCAGCCGCATCTTCAACTATTGGCAAATTAAATCTGGTTCCTGCTTCCATTATGGCTTCTATTCTGCAGGGATTTCCGAAAGTATGCATCGGTAATATTGCTTTAATTGGTCTTAATGATTGCTTGTTAATCAACTTCCGTGACTTTTTGTCATATCTGGTGGATTTTTTAAGAAAGTTTTCAAGCTTTTCAGGTGACAGACCCATTGTATCTTTGTCTACATCAATAAAAACAGGACTGGCGTTACAATAGGAAATCGCGTTGGCTGTGGCGATAAATGTAAGAGGTTGGGTGATAACTTCGTCACCTTCATTTACCCCTGCAAGTTTTAACGCGATATGAAGGGCAGCCGTTCCATTTACGCATGCTATTGCATATTTAGATTTGGAATATTCAGCAACCTTTGCCTCAAACAGGTCAACATATTTTCCGACACTTGAAACGAATGTGCTTGATATACAATTATTAACATATTGAATCTCATTGCCCATAAAAACGGGTTCATGTAAGGAAATAAATCCTTCAGGTTTTTGATATAACTCTCTAATAAATTTTATTATTTCATCAAAGTCACGTTCCATAATCGTCCGATATTTAATTTTGTTTTGAAGTTGATGTTGCAGATTCTTCAATAATATTTCTGTAGGCCAGAACCAGCTGTATCTATTGCAATTGAATTATCGAATTCAACCGAAGCAAATTTAAATGCTTTTTCAGCGAGTTCAAGTTGCTTTTTTTTATTCCCGAGCAACCGATCGATTTCAAAAGCCAGTTGTTCCACATTACCTTTCCCGACAAGAATTAAATTTTCGTCACTTAGATTTAAATCAGGGTTTCCTCCCACACTATAACTTATAGCAGGAATTCGAAGATGCATACTTTCAATAATTGTCCCTGGAATAGTATCATTGTATGTGGGCAATACAGATATTCTTGCCTTTACCACCTCATCAAGCATTTCTTTTTGGGTTGGAATAAAACCTCTGAAAATCACATTGTTTCCTAATCCCCTCTCTGCAGTCATCTGCTTCAAATGATTAATATAGGACTCATCACCCCGTCCGATAATGATCAGAGAAACCTTTGGATTTCTGGTTTTTACTATCGACAGGGCATTTATCAGATCCTCTATCCCCTTCCTCTTATCTATTCTGGCAAAGAACACCAGATCATATTCTTTAGCGACATCTGTATTAATATCAAGTTTTGTATAGGGGCAATGGTAAAAAAATATCCTGGAAGTTGGATTAATATTCTTAATATATTGCTCCATGAATTTTGCTTCCACACCAAAATATTTCATTTCAGTGAGTATTTTTTCTTCAATCTGTAGTCTCCTTTTAATGTACGGATCTTTACTGTCACTCTGATAATTCAATGATATAAAACCCTGAATTGTAACCAGAATCGGACGCCGTTTAATGCTAAAAACAGAAGAGGAATAGTAAGCATTTTCTGCACCCTTAAGGTCTACGACGTCAGGATCTATTCTTTCGATAAGATTTTTGACCTGTAAATTAAACATTCTGAAATTTGTCCATAAATCAATTCTGAATCCGGGTGGCCAGGTCCTTCTGAAGAATGGCACACCAACTCTTATACAGTGATAATGGATATTCTTTTCAGAAAATGACCGGTTGCTGAATATGCCATAAAAGGGAGCGATTACATATAATTCAATATCATCTCTTTTTTTTATCTCTTCGATGCCAAGAGGTATCCAGGGAGCAAACTCTTTTTCCTGCCCATCCATCCCGAGAAGTTTTTGAATCGGCTGATTCATAAAATGACAAACCCAAACAATTTTCAGTCTGTTTCCCATCGATTCCATCCGTAAACAATAAAAGAGGACGTAACAAAACATCCTTTATTAATATAGCAAGTTAATTTATAATTTTGCGCATAAATACTTTTGCGCCTTTGAACATATTTTTACAATTTTACTTAAGTATTTCAGTTTGATTTATTAGTCAAAAATTACCCACGAACATGAGCATCCAGGTAGACCATATAACGCTGAAATTCTAAGTATAATATATGAGCCAGATCATTTTTCTTCACTCCGGACTCCTATGCTCCATGGCTTCTATTCAAGTATAAGTTAACTATAATTTTTATTATTGGTACATTATGAATTATTTTAAAAGGACCTGGGAAAGCATATTTAAGCTATTAATGCTGAAAGCAAGTGATGAAAAAAGGATCAGATACCTGCGAAAGCGTCTTGGGATAAAAATTGGACAGCGATGCAGGATCCGAACTATGTCATTTTCGACCGAACCTTATCTTATTGAGATTGGTGATCATGTGGCCATTGCAGCAAATACTGAATTTATAACTCATGACGGAGCTACCTGGTGTTTTGAAGAGGAAGTAGAAGGCGGAGGCATTTTTGGCAAAATTCTGATTGGGAACAATGTGTTTATTGGGATAAATTGTATTATTCTTTCGAATACCACTATTGGTGATAATTGTATTGTCGGCGCTGGAAGCGTTGTTCGCGGATTTTTCCCTGAAAATTCTGTTATAGCTGGAAATCCGGCACAGGTTATTTCAAAATTAGGTATACAGAGGATGTTGTCCAGACAGAATCCTGGTTTACTTAAGACCCGAAATATGACTACAACTCAAAAAGACAAACTGGTTAAAGATCATTTCGGTATTATCTAAGAATTATCTGTTTAAATTCATTTGACTGATCAGATTATTTCACCTGCCCTTTCATTTGTATCGATTAATTCAATATTAAGTCCGTACCTGGCCAGTAAAAAAGCAATTTTGTGATTATTGAACGCTTCTCCGGGCTGCGGAGGAACAAGTGTAATCAATCCTTTCTCCTTTAAATCCTCGACTCCCTGATCAATATCATCACATTTAAAACAAATGTGGTGGAAACCGCCTCCCCTGTTTACAAAATTAACAAGTGAAAGATTATCCTCAAGCGGTTCGATAAGCTTGACATCAAGACTGTTTTCCTTATTTAAAAACGTGACTTTAACTTTCTGGAGAGTATTGACTACTGCTTGAGTCTTTTGTTTATACCCGAATACCCGGGTCCAGTAAGCTACACCTTCACTCAGGTTTTTAACGGCGAAACAGATATGGTCAATTGTCATGTTAAAGTTTCCCCTTGATTTTCTTTCCCGTAGCGCTTATTACGAGCTGCTCTTTTAGTTCAAAGACCTGTGGTACTTTGTAAAGTGCAAGATGCATCGAACAATGTTGCTTTACCTTATCCAGGAACAATTCCTTCCCGACATTGGGCTTAATTACAATAGTTGCCTTAATTGCTTCCCCAAGAAGCTCATCTTCTATCCCTTCAATAGTGCAGTCAACAACTTCGGATAGTTCAAGGATAACGGCTTCAATTTCCTTTGGACTGATCCTTTTTCCCCCAACTTTTATTATTTCTTTCTTCCTGGCAGTCAGGAATATGTACCCATCCTGATCCACTGTTCCAAGATCGCCGGTGTAAAGCCACCCGTTTCTTATAGTGTTCCTGGTACCCTCTTCATCGCCAAAATATCCCAGCATAATATTATCTCCCCTTGCAATGACTTCCCCTACTTCGCCGGGTTTGACATTGTTGCCTTTTTCATTTACAACTCTCAGGTCAACACCCGGAATGCCTTTTCCCATTGACCCTTTCTTCGATTCATAGAGTTCAGGTGGAAGATAGGATAGTCGGGCAGTCGCTTCTGTCTGTCCGTACATTACAAAAAATGTAACCTCAGGATGACTATTCCGGAATTCATCAATAAATATCGGAGCAAGTTTGCCGCCTGCCTGTGTTACATATTTCAGGTCAGGGAATTTTGATGTTTTAAAGTTATCCGACTTTCTCAGGAGGATCTGGAAATGACTTGGGACTCCTGCAAATCCGGTGCATTTGTATTCAAGAAGGTTTTTTATTATGCCGCCAATGAAGATGAAGGAATTGTTCAATACTATCGATCCACCTACGCGCAAATGAGTGTGCAGCAGTGACAATCCGTAACAGTAATAGAATGGCAGAACAACCAGCATCCTGTCATTCTGATTTAGCTTCAGATAGGTTATTATAGATCCCGTGTTGGCTATCAGGTTCTTATGTGAGATCATTACTCCTTTTGGGACTCCTGTCGATCCGGAAGTAAAGATTATTTCAGCACAGTTTTCCCTGTTAAAATCCTCACTTTCCTGGAAAAGCAACTCTTTATATTCGGAGTTGTTAATTGTGTCAGGATAAATACACTTGATAGAACCGGCTGGCAATTTACGCTCCAGTTCCCTTGGCATGAAAATCAAAACCGGCTTCGTTAAGTTTGTTATGTAAGCCAGGTTTTCAGGTTCGATATTCGGATCGAGAGGTATGCAAACATTTTCTGATTTCAGGATGGCGAAATATGCAATAAGAAAGAATGGATTGTTAACCGATAAAAGCAAAATATTCTTATTCTGTCCGAATTCCTTTTTCAGGTATGAAGCAAGAAGAATTGATGAACCGTACAGCTGTTTAAAGGAGAGGTTCTCCTTCCCTGTCAGAAATGGTTTCTCAAATCCTGAAGTATATTCAAAAAAATAATCAAATGCATTCATCCCGAATTGTTATTTTATTCACAATAGTAATCCCTTACAGGCGGCATCCTTAAATATTCTGTTGTTTTACGTTTGCGGTCAAAATTCCTGTACAATGCTTCAACACGTTCAGTTGTTTCACCCATTACAGCAGCGACATCGGCCGGAGTGTAACCGTTTTCGAAACCATACCAGTAAAGATCCATGAGCCGGAAGGGGAGCTGGTAAAAGAATTCTTCCTGTGTTTGTGATGCTGAATAGGTGTCGGTAGTGGGCGTTCTTTGAATAATTTTCTCCGGGACACCCAGATATTCGGCCAGTTGATAAACCTGGGTTTTGAACAGGTTGCCTATTGGCATAACGTCAGCTCCTCCATCCCCGTACTTAACGAAAAACCCCTGTTCCTGTTCATGTTTATTAGGTGTTCCTATAACCGCATAATGCATAGCTTCAGCATGATAGTATAAAATTGACATCCTGGCTCGCTGCTTAAAGTTCGAAGCCGCAACTATCTGAAGGTAATCGCGGGCATTAAGGATCTTATCCTGCTGCCTGCCTTTTTCGTCTATTATTGTGAGGCTGAAAAGGGGTGGAAGATTATTGTATAATCCGCTTTGCCTGATACCTATCTTCATTTTAAATGTTTTGGGATCATACTCCGGGAAAACCCTCTTCACTGCTTCGTCACGACGTTCGTAGCATCGAAATCCGCTTAGGGCAGATGTAATCTCTTCCTTAATTGTTTTTACCTCAAATTTTTCTGCAAGTTCAAGGGCTAATTCTTCACTTTCAGGACTGGAATCTTTTTCGGGCATTATTATCCCTGTGACTTTGTCCGGCCCGAAGGCCTTAACTGAAAGCGCAAGGCAAACTGAAGAGTCTATACCCCCGCTTATTCCTACAACACCTCCGTTTCTTTTAAAATTATATCGGACATCCTGCTGAAGCTTACTGATGATCTCATTGGTGACTTTTTCAACATTTTCAAGTAAAATGATATTTTTCGAGAATTGTCTCATGGTTCAGATTGAAGTGGTTTATAAATCGTCTACTACTTTAAGGTTATTCAAAGCCTTAGTCGGGAATTCATCCTGATGTTTTTCGATGAACTGATGATGGAGGAGATGTGTGGAAATTACCGAAGCCAGCACCATATCGTCAACTTCCGATGAATTTCCGGTCTTCTCAATTTTTAGAAGCAAATTTGAAATGGACCCAAAATCAAAGATACCAGCTTTTTTGAAATAGTCGGGAGAAAGCATCTCCCTGACATAATCAGGTGGTTTATTAAGCAGAAATGCACTTTTAATGGGAGCCCTGTAAGCTTGCTTTGATCGTTTAATTATCGATCCCGGAATTTTATTCTTCATCAGCATCTTCAGTATAAACTTCTCGTTCAGGCCGTTAAGCTTATAATCATCCGGAAGCGTATTGCAAAATTCAATCACCCGGTAGTCGAGGAACGGGTATCTTCCTTCAACAGAATTAGCCATTGCCATCCTGTCTCCCTGGGATGACAAGAGATAACCCGACATGAATATTGTTGTTTCCAGCCATTGCGATTTTTCCAGAGATCCCCATTTGTCAAAACCTGAGGGGAGCTTTTCTTCAAGAGTTTCGAGAGGTGAGTAGCCGTCAAGTTCAGACCTGACCTGATCTGAAAAATGCTTTTTAATATGGTTTGAATTATTCCATCTTAACAGATGCGAATAGAAAGGATTTTCGGTTTCGTTAAGCTTGTATCCATAGAACATCTTGAGAATTGCAGGATTTGCCTGTTTCATCTGCGGGAGATATGGATACAGTTTTGTCAGCAGTCGTGGCCTCAAAGCTGAGTCAGGCTGCTTAGCCCAAAACCTTCTTATCCTGGCTTCCTTGAAAATATCGTAACCGGCCAGCATTTCATCGGCTCCTTCCCCTGTAATAACTACCTTAATATTGTTTTCCCTCACCAGTCGGGACAATAACAGCATTGGCGCTGGAGCTGTCCGTGTCACCGGCGTTTCAGAATGCCAGACCACTTTGGGAAAACTATGTGAGATCTCTTCGGATGTACAGGTTATCGATTTATGTCTTGTATCAAAGTATCGTGCCGCTTCATTCTGATAAGAGCTTTCGTCAAAGTCCCTGTCGTCGAAGCCGATTGAAAATGTGTTAAGAATACCGGGTTCAATATCCTTTATATATGCAACCGTTGAACTTGAATCAATACCACCGCTAAGGTATGCAGCAACTTCAACATCGGCCCTTAGCCTGATCCTTACTGCATCGTAGAAAAGCTCGTGAAAAAGTTCAAGTGCTTTATTAAGCGAAAGTGTTCTATCAATCCTGTTGAACTCCAGATCCCAATACTTCGCAATCCTGATCCCATCCCTGTTATACGTTAAATAATGTCCCGGTGATAATTCGAAAATATCTTTGAATGCAGTAGCGGGTGTGATTGCAGTCCAGAAAGTGTAGATCTGCGACAGATTTTTAAATGAAAGTTCAGGAGAAATCTTTTGTTGTGTAAACAACGATTTTATTTCCGAAGCAAATGAAAAGCTGTTCTCAGTCAGGTTGTAGAAAAGAGGTCGGATACCAACTCTGTCGCGCGCGAGGAATACTTCTTCCTTTACCTTGTCCCAGATTGCAAATGCAAACTGGCCGTTTAACATCGGCAGGCATTTCTTTCCAAAGGTGGCATAGAGCTGGACGAGGACTTCGGTATCGGACTGGGTACGGAAGTGGTGGCCTTTTTTGATAAGCAGATCCCTTAGTTCGGGATAATTAAATATTTCACCATTGAAGACAATCCAGTAGCGTCCCGAAGGATCAGATAACGGCTGTTGTCCTCCTGCCAGGTCGATTATGCTTAACCTGACATTGCCCAGGCAGGCATAAGGTGAACTATAGATACCACTTTCATCCGGACCACGGTAATTTATGGCGCAAAGCATCGCTTCGATTACAGGTTTCTTTTGCGCTTCTTCCTTGTAATCAACTATACCCGCGATCCCGCACATAATTAATTGCTTTTTTTACGAACGATGAAATCAGTGATTGCATTTATTGACTCAAAGTTTTCTTCAATCAGATCTGCATCCGATGTTTTAATACCAAAGTTCTCTTCAAGAAATGTTATTAATACAACGAATCCCATTGAATCAAAGTAGCCTTCTTTAAATATTAATGAATCATTCAGAATTTTATCCTTCTCCACAAATGTTGCCTGCTGAATATATTCCTTGACTTTATCGCGGACTGCAGTTGTTTCTATATCCATAATAATATAAATGAATTAGTTTTAGTTTAGTATTTATTTCGAAAGAGAAATCGCACTTAATTCTTTATGTAGTAATTGCTGTAGTGCCTGTAAGAACTTTTGTGCAGATTCAGGTCGTTATATATAATATCATAGTTACTTAGCTTATTCGTTTTCAGGTTATTAATCACATTGGCAAAAATATCTTTCCTTGTGTAGTTATTCCTGATTACCATGAGGACTTTTGAAGCATACTTCATAAGAAGAATTGCATCAGATACAATGCCGACAGGCGTAGTGTCGACTATTATGTAATCGTACCTCGTCTTAAGATAGTTTATCATGTTATCAAGCACACCTGATTCCATCAGTTCAGAAGGATTTGGAATAACGGGACCTGCAGAGATAAAGTCCAGATTAGTAACTGCGGTGTTTCTGATAATGTCTTCGACAGAAGCCTTCTTCATCATGTAATTTGTAACACCGGCAACGTTGTCCTCCTTAAGTTTAATATGAAGTGTGGGACGCCGTAAATCACAGTCAATAAGTATTGTTTTATGTCCAACTGAGGCGATCGACGAAGCAAGGTTCATAGAAACAAAGCTTTTACCATCCTGTGGCTGGGATGAGGTGATAAGTATGACTTTTGATTTTTCGTGGTCAGCTTTCAGGAACAGACTGCTTCTCAGATTTCTGAAAGATTCAGATATTGCAGATTTTGGGAATTCGGCAACGACAGCCTCACTCTTTAGATTATTACTGTAGATCACGCTAAGGACTGAACGGTGGAGCATGTATTCAGCATCATTAATGCTTCTTATCTTATCATCAAAGAAATCTCTTATCATAAGGAAGAGCGTAGGGATAAACAATCCAAAGAACATCGCCATCATGTAATTCAGATTTTTCTTTGGGGATATGATTCTTGAAGTTATTGTGCGTGCAGGTTCAATAATTTCATAGTCAGCATAATTTGATGCAAGGGAAATAGCGGCTTCTGATCTTTTCTGGAGCAGGAATGTATAAATAACATCATTGAGGTTGAATTTCCTTTGCATGCTGACCATATTCATTTCAGTCCTGGGGAGCTTTGAAATTTCCTTGGAGAGCTTATCCTGCCTGTAATCAAGCTCATTTAACGAAAGGGTAAGTGTATTAAGGTTACCCGTAAAATTCTCAAGGATCGTTTGCCTCTGGTTCTTTATTTTATTGTCGATCTGGCTTAGAAAAATATTTTTTTGAGGATTACTACCTTCAACAACACTTGATCTTTGGAAATTCAGATCATTAAGGGATGTAATAAGCTGATTTATAATCGGATCGTTTACATTCATTGCAGTGGGAGGGACCAAGCCGGCTCCACTCTCATTTGCTTTGAAATAATTAATGACATAGTTGTAATACCTTTCCTGCACCTGAAGGTTGGCTCGTTCAGTTTCGATTTGTGCAATCTGTTCGTAGGTCCTTTGACCCTGAAAACTGAGATCCATAACCTGGTTGGCGGATTTATAATTTTTGAGGGTAGACTCGGATATTGCAAGTGAATCAGATATTTCAGAAATCTGATTGTCAATAAAATTCACCGTGCTTCGGGCAACGCTGTTCTTCTTATCAAGATTCTCGTCAAGAAATGATAAGAGGTATTTGTTAAGGAAAGTAATTGTTTTATCAAGATTGTTTTCGGCGAATCTGATATTAATTATTGAGGCCAGCGGAGAAGCTTTTTCAATTTCAAGTTTTCTGAGGAACCCTTTTGCAAGAACGTCAAGATGATTCAGTTTAAAGTAATAATTGTATTTGATTTTAGAGTTTGCTCTTAAGTTGTCTTTGTTCAATGAAACCGACAATTTAAGGGTTTTATTACTTACTGTTTCATTAAACTTACATATTGTATCGATTGAGACTGTGTTGTTTTCGCTTACTAGTTGGTTATCAACATAGTTATAAAAAGGAACTTTCTTCTCGGAAATCATCAGACGATAAGATGACCCATCAAGAACAGAAATATAAATTTTTGCGTTAATAGGCTGGGTATGCGACTTGTCAATGACAACAGTAAATGGGGAAGTTGCAAATAATTCGTCACTGCGGGTAAGAATCTTCTTATGTTCGCGGAAATAGCTGACTTCAAGATTCATGCTTGTTACAGTTGAGTAAACAAGTGTGAATGATCTGAGGTTAGTTATATCATTTTCGATGTTGTTCATTGTTTCGAGCGACTGCAGTCCACCAAAGAGCTGTTGAGATCCCAGGATTGATGAAGTTTTATTTTCGACAGGGCTAAGAGAAGCCGATGCCTGGTACTCTTTCGGGGAAAACATGTTGTACAGCACAGCGGCTGCAAAACACAGGATTATCATTGTGATATATAAATACTTTAAAGAGACTATCTTTAAAACAAAGTATTTAAACGGAGCGATTGATGAATCAGGTTCTATAGTCTTTAACATTGTTTTTCAAATTATTATTGAATCCTTACTCCGGCAAATACCAAAATAGCTAACATTGTTGTAACTGCTGATAAAAAAGTTGTAAATGTAATATTCGAATAGCTTGATGATATTGATTTCAAAGGCTCAACGACAATAACATCATTTGGCAGAACATAATAAAATTCTTTGCTCGCAATTTTGGAGTCTGAAAGATCGAGTTTGTGATGCATTATCTTTTCCCCTTCCTGCCGGATAAGGATGACATTTTTGCGGTTTCCGTAACGGGACAAGCCGCCTCCAAGAGCCAGCGCTTCGTAAATATTCAGTTTGTCCTGTGTGAACGAGTAGGCTCCCTGCCGCTGGACTTCTCCAAGGACAGAAATCTGATTGTCAACGAACTTAACAATAATAGTAGTATTCGGGACATACTCATTTAGTGCAGTTTGAATTTTTTTGCCTGCATCAGATAGCGATAGTGCCCCAACTTTTATTTTGCCAACAAAAGGGAAGTCTATATTACCGGCTTCATCGACAAGATACCCTATTACAGTTGTTCCCGAAGTTGAGTATCTTACGTCGCCAGGTACGTCAAAAATCTGTCTTGCCTGAGCATCAATACTTAGGATTCTGATATACAATTTGTCGAATGGTAAAATAGTCTTCTCTATCTTTGGATTAACAAGAGGTTTTTCAAGAACATCAATATCATTGAAGTAGCTTAACTGGCTTGAGGGCACGCATGAACTGACGAAGACCATTAAAAATATTGCAATTCCAACTTTTCCTCCAAAAATTAATTCCTTTTTCATAAAGCAGATTAGTAAAATTTTCAAATTCCTGTTCTTTGAAAAACAGTTTTTATTGTCTTGAGCAAAATTATAAAATCTAATCGAGGTGACCAATTATCAATGTATGCCAAATCCATTTCCATCCACTTCTCAAACTTAACACTGTTTCGGTCAGGTATTATCTGCCAAAAGCATGATAACCCTGGTTTTACGGACAGGCGCCTCAATTGCCACCGTTTATATTTCTCCGTTTCACTCTTCAGGGGAGGCCTTGGTCCTATAAGAGACATTTCACCCTTCAAGACATTTATGAGTTGTGGCAATTCATCCAAACCGGTCCTTCTCAGGATCTTCCCAATATTTGTAACCCTTGGGTCGTCCTTTATTTTAAAAACAGGACCATCCATTTCATTTTTAGATTCAAGATAATCACGTACTTTATCGGCATCTGCGACCATAGTTCTGAATTTATAAAGATCAAACTGACGCCCTCGTAGTCCGACCCTGGCTTGTCTGTAGATGATCGGACCCTTCGATGTCAGCTTTATTGCCAATCCTATTATTATCATTAACGGGGCTAAGAGGATTAATAATATAACTGATACGTTAATATCCATAAGTTTTTTAGCAGCCAGATCAAGGGGTTTGTATGGAATATTGATAAATGTAAGGAACTTTTCATTCCCGATTATTGAAGTAAATGCATTTGTAAGGTTAAGCTGAATATCTCCGTACCTCAATCTGAAAACAACACCCAGCTCTTCACACGATCTTATTGTTTTGCGTACTTCAGAGGGTAAAACCTCTTTCTTGATATAGATGACTTCATCAATTGTGTCAACTTCCATAAGGTCGTTCAGGACCATTATTGTCTTTTCGGGTAATATCTTAAATATCTTGCTGTATTTTTCAATAATCATGTCCGAACTTGAGAAAATAAAGGTTATCCTGTATCCCCAGTCCAGATTTAACCTGATATCCTCTATAAATTGAATTGACGAATCATCTGCAATCAGGATAAGATTAACAAAGTTAAAGCCTTTAGCCCTGTATATCTTGAATACCTTATACTCCATTGTCCTGACAAGAAACAAAAACAGGAATCCGAGGAATGCAAATTCAATTAAGAACAATCTGGAGAGGTAACCCAGTTTAAAAACAAAATAAATGATAAGAAGAACTATACTGATAGCAGCAACCGACTGAAAATATTCAAATAATAAAGTCCTGTACCTTTTTGTCCTCGGGATTTCGGTAACCTTGATAATATACAGAGTAAAAAGCCATAGCGGAAGTACGGCCAGGAAGATATATGTTAAATCTTTTCTTTCAAAGAAGAAAAAGCCCTCCTCATTGTAAAATTTGATCATGTAGGCTATCTGGAATGCGAAAGCTATCGCCAGGATATCTATTAACCCGAGGATCAGGTTAATGAGATTCCATTTTTCCAGAAAAGGAATTATTTTCAGACGTAAAAATGTGTTGAAAACATCCATGTTTTAGCTCAAAAAAAGGCTAGTTTTTGTTTACAAATATCTTATAAAAACTGGGATTATTTTTTTATTTATGTAAATTTCTTGCAAGGTTCATGGCTTAAATCAGGAGGTCAGACTCAAAGTCGTCTGTTATTCTGCGCCCAGAAATACGTTATCCCGCTTATTTCAGTCATATCAACAACTGTAAAGCCATTATTTTCCAACAATGTCCTTACAACTTCCTTTGAAAGGTTCCTTTCGGTTCTCAAATCCAGGATACTCATTAGTCGCTTTATGATCCTCGAAGAATTATAAAAAGATTTTCCATTATGATGGTTGCGTTTAAATGATCCTACCAACGAGGCATCATAAGACATTATCCTGTAAAGTGTGTGGAAAAAACTCTCAAGATGTCGTATCTGATTCAGTTTCTTCAGGTTTATCAGAGCTTTGATTCCCTTCAGGTCATTATGATCATAATAGTAATGCTGAATGGAGGAAAGAACCATCAGGTTCTGTTCTTTTGCAAGTCCTGTCCATTTCAGGTATTGAAAAAGATTTTCGCCTCCCTCCGAAAGAATGTTTTCAACAACAGGGTTTACTCCTGATCGTTCACGTGAGACCAAATTTCCATTAAAATTTGTCCTGGCAATCGTATCGATGGCATTATTCCTTTCGTAAGCTGAAATGTTTTCCATTAAATTGATTGTTTAGATAATGCAGTAAAAGTATCGATAAAGGATAACGTAGTCAAGTAGGAAAGGCCCAACCAATGATTAAATGCGATATATGTCGGCATCATTGGTCCCATAATAACCGGCGAATATCCCAATTGTTCGGGTGTTCGTAGAAGAAAATTGAACTTATGTCAAATTGAGAAGGAAATTTACCGGTGATTCAGGTGATCAGTTAAAACTATAGGAATCGTTCAAAGTAAATGTCCTGATAATCAGGATAATAAATTAGCAATATGACCTTTAAAAAGGAAGAAATTTATTTGAATTTCTTTTGACAAATGTATTTAAATATTAGATGAAAAATGAATTATTGTACCAGGGGATAGATGACTAATTTGTTTTTTTAAGATTTTGTGCGCAGAAATAGGTAATTACACCGATTTCGGTCATATCTACAATCCTGAACTCATGTGATTCCAGTAGTCTGATAACATCCTTCCTCGACATAAACCTGTCGGTTTTGGAGTCTATCAAATTGATAAAGCTGTTGAGAAACCTGAACGACTGATAGATTGGAAGTGCCATACCGCTATGAATCTTGTTATCCTTGAAGCAGCCAACTAAATTTGCTTTCAGCGGAAGGACCCTGAAGACATTATTAAGGAAATTGTCGATATGGTTTATCTGGTTAAGCTGCTTGAGATTTATAAGCGTTTTAACACCCTTAAGATCGTTGAAGTCATAATAATAATGGTGAATGGATGACAAAATCATTAAATTTGGATCTTTTGCCAGGCCAAGCCAATTGATATAATGGAAAAAGTTTTCACCTCCTTCGGCTGCCAGATTGTCAAAAACAGGATTATTTTGATTCTCCTCCATCGAAACCCTCTTCTCGCTGGTATCGCTATTAATTAATTGATTACTATTTATTTCTGTTTTATATGTAATTGCAGTTTTCTCCATTAAAGGGGTCTTATAAACCAAATTATAAAATTAACACTTATGTACCAACCCATCAAAAAAAGTATTTGCCGGTATCTGTTTATAGGGTTATGAAAGAACGGACAAATCAGTAAAGAAAAGAACGTTCATCCATCAAATACCACCATTCATCAATTATAAATGTTCATTGATCAAAAATGCCATAATATTTATAAATCTTTTCTTTCAGAACATGGCATTTTGTTACTAAAGACATGCTATTATTCATAGTTTCAGTTTGTTAAGCGAGTAAATTTATCTTCTTTATTTTTAATCAATGTCAATGCCTGTTTTGACGAATGGCTGTTTTAAATGGATGAAAAATAAGTAAAACCAAATATCCGGAGAAGTCGGGAGAACGGTTTAACGGATTTACCACTTTTCTATAAGCCAGATCAAGCCTTCGTTCTTAATAAAAATATTAAGCCCTCCTCATTCGCCAGGTTGCGGACATGGAGGGCGGAAGTGGAGCTGGCGGGAGTCGAACCCGCGTCCAAACATAGAGACCATATACTTTCTACATGCTTAGTCATGCTTGATTGTCGGGACCTGTCAGCTGCAAGACAACCTAACATGTCCTTAGTTCCTGTTTGTTTCGCCATCTGAACGGAACGGTCGTCAGGCTAGCCCCGGATTGCGTGCGTCTCCGTATCGGGTTGGATCAGGGCAGGACCGCCCGGGAGACGTCTCGTCCCGGCACATGTGCCGGGAGAATCCTACCGAAGCAGGAATGCTTAAACTACTGTTATTCGCTTAAGCAGCGAGAGCGTAATTAGATTCGCCAGTTATTGTTTTGTGACACTGTTTAAGTGACGCGCCACCACACACTGCATGCTTACATACCACCTCTTATGCTGTCAAAACCATGTCAGCCCCGGTATTCAAAGAACAAAAGTACAACTTTTAAAATTGACTTTCCAATTTCAATCAAAAATCGGGCCGGAATTTGTCTTTAAACTCTCAGACATTTAATTCGGCGAAACCATTATAATTCATCCGGGCCGGCTCATGATGAGATTTTCGTACATTAAAAATTATATAATAAATTCAAGTAATTAGTGTTATAAACTTGTATTTTATATTTTTACGGATTATTTTTCCTGATGAAGATCACTTTTCTCGGACCTGCATATCCCTACAGAGGAGGATTGGCAACCTTTAATGAAAGGCTGGCAAGGCAATTCACGACTGAATGTAAGGATGTGGAAATCCGTACTTTCCGGCTTCAGTATCCCGAGTTTCTTTTTCCCGGGAGGACACAATATAATGACCGTCCTGCACCCGAAGGGATTAAAATTATTCGTGAGGTCAATTCTGTTAATCCTTTTAACTGGTTGAGATCAGGCTTGAATTTGAAGAAACACAAGCCGGATATCCTTTTAATACGGTACTGGCTCCCCTTCATGGCACCGTGCCTTGGAACAATAGCCCGTATTGCAAAGCTTAACAGGTATACGGTAATAATAGCTGTTGTTGATAATGTTATTCCGCACGAGAAAAGGCCCGGTGACAGGATTTTAACTAAATTTTTTATGCGGAGCATTGACGGTGCCATCGCATTGTCAAACCTCGTTCAAAAGGATATTGAATCTATCAGGAATGATATTCCTGTCGGGTTTACTCCTCATCCATTATTTGACACTTATGGAAAAAAGATCGACAGGAATGAAGCCCTTGCTTCGCTTAAACTCGACCCGGGTTTCTCGTATATTCTATTCTTTGGTTTTATAAGGGATTATAAAGGTCTGGATCTTCTTATCGAAGCTTTTGCAGATAAGCGGTTACGTAACAGGAGACTTAGACTTATAGTTGCGGGGGAGTTCTATGAAAATGAAGCTCCATACCGGGCACTTATTAAGAAAAATAACCTTGAAGGAGATATAATATTCTTTGACCACTTTATAAAAGACAGCGAAGTAGCACTCTTTTTCAGTGGTGCCGATCTGATCGTGCAGCCTTATAAGTCTGCGACTCAAAGCGGTGTGACACAGATCGCCTTCCATTTTGACAAACCCATGCTGGTTACTGATGTCGGAGGTTTAAAGGAAATTGTACCACACCGGAAATGCGGTTATGTTGTGAAACCTGAACCCTCTGATATTGCTGAAGCTATTGCAGACTATTTTGATAACAACCGGAGTATGGCATTCACGGAGTGTGTCAAAAAAGAGAAAGAGAAATTCTCATGGAGTAAAATGACCGATTCAATAACTGAGGTTTTTTATAAATGCCTGCTTAAACAGCTTATTAAGTCACTGTAAGTTCAGCAGCTCACTACTGAAACGCTTTCCACCATAATTTTATTCAATATTCAGCGAATCCTTTATCAGATATTTATTTCTTTCAGAAGAATTACGGTTAATGAGTTCCCCCAGAAAACCGGTGAGGAACAGGAGGGTACCTATAATCATCACTGTAAGTGCAATATAGAAATAAGCACTATCGGTTATGAGAGGAGCTTTTAAATGATTATGTATAAAGATAAGCTTTCTGATACCCAGATATCCCGCCATTATAAAACCGATAAGGAACATAATTGTGCCGAGTAACCCAAAGAGATGCATCGGGCTACTCCCGAAACGGGTTATAAATCCAATCGTAAGCAGGTCGAGATAGCCTTTCACAAAGCGGTCGAGTCCGTATTTTGAATAACCATATTTACGGGGGCTGTGTGCAACGACTTTTTCTCCGATTCTGGCGAATCCGGCTTTTCTTGCCAGAATTGGAATATAACGGTGCATTTCGCCATATACTTCAATCCCTTTTACAACCTCATTCCTGTAAGCTTTCAACCCGCAGTTAAAGTCGTGCAGCTTTATCCCCGAGAAGATCCGTGCTGTCCCGTTGTAGATCCTGCTAGTGAACCGTTTTATAAAGGGATCATACCTTTTCTTCTTCCAGCCTGAAACAAGGTCATATCCTTCCTGGTTTATCATCCTGACCAGGTCTGGGATCTCTTCCGGACTATCCTGAAGGTCGGAATCCATGGTAATCACAACATCTCCCTTAGCTTCAGAAAATCCTGTATGAAGAGCCGCTGCCTTCCCATAGTTCCTTCTGAACCTTAATCCTTTAATGCTATTGTTAACTTTTTCTAGAGCCGTTATTTTTTGCCATGATGAGTCGGAACTTCCGTCATCAATAAAGATCATCTCAAATGATAGTTTTTCCCTGGCACAGACCTTTTCAATCCAGGCTGCAAGCTCATCGATTGACTCCTCTTCATTGTAAACAGGTATAACGACTGAAACATCCATAAAAGACCGGGTTTATTTTGTATCAGGAGCATCAATAAGGGGATTGCCTTCTTTCCGGACAAAAATAGCCGCCAGAAGGGAAATTATAACTCCGTAAATCATACTCCCAAAGATGCCGACAATAAACATTATTCCGGGCTTCATCATTTTTTTCTGCATATTTATGGCAGCATCAAGAGCTTGCTGCGGCATGCCCTTTTTTGACATCATTTCTTCCGTAAAGGCAAGCTGTTTTGCAGTTAACTCAGGATCGATGACAGTATATAATAAATAAGTATAAACAGCTGTAATTATTGAATAAATGAGGAAGATAACCACCCCGGCTCCAACTGCCTGACCATAAGTAATGTAACCATGGAGATAATTATTGCGGTAAGATTTCAAAAGAAAGAATAAAGAAACAATCAGGACAAGTAAGAAAACATATCCCTGAGTTCTATTGAAGGTAAGACCGAGAAAATACATTACCAGATTATAGACAATCCCAATTAGTCCCAATATCAGGCCGTTGGTAAGGTTAGCTTTCCATACAGATACTTTTTCGTCCATGGCTTAAATCATTTAATTAATAAATATGCTAAGGTTTAGGCAAATATAATGTTAATCCTTAAAAGAGAGCCTTCACTGATTCAGAATTATTATTTTGCCGGCTTCTGGAATTTTTGTACTTTTGCACCGGGTAAGTCTTATACGATCAGCTCCTGCTGAACTCCCCCAGGATCGGAAGGTAGCAAGGGTAGGTAGTTGTAGCGGTGCGATATAAGTAGCTTACCCATTTTTTTGTTAGTGCCTAGAGTGCCTAGAGTGCCTAGAGTACTTAGAGTTGCTTTCAACTTTAAGTACTCCAAACTCTAGTCACTTTAGGCACTAAAACTTTCACTCTAGGCACTTTTCATTAACTTTACAAAAATTATTTTACTGAAATGCTAATTCGAATATATCCGGAAAATCCTAATCCGAAACATGTACGACAGGTAACGGATGTACTTGAGGCAGGAGGTATTATAATTTACCCCACCGATACAATTTATGCTATGGGTTGTGATATCAAGGCAAACAAAGCGATCGAGAAAATTGCGCGATTAAAAGGCCTGAATCCGTCGAAGCCTGATATGTCACTTATCTTTCATGATATGAGTCAGCTATCAGAATATACTATAATAAGGGATAATATTATATTTAAATTGCTCAAGAGGAATCTGCCCGGCCCATTTACCTTTATTGTTGAGGCTAATAATCAGATCCCTAAGCTGTTTAAGAACAAAAAGAAGACTGTTGGTATCAGGATTCCCGATAATAACATTGTTCTGGAAATTGTCAGGGAACTGGGAAGACCGATAATCACAACTTCAATCCACGACCAGGACCAGGTGATAGAATATACAACCGATCCGGAGCTGATCTATGAAAAGTACGGTGATTTTGCTGAAATAGTCATTGACGGAGGGTATGGAAAAAACGAAGCTTCGACTATAGTTGACTGCACTTCAGAGGAAATTGTAATTGTGCGGCAGGGATTAGGGGTTCTTGAGTTATAGGATTATTCCTATCTCTTATAAAAGCTTCTCGTAAACAGGATTATTACGGTCAGCAATTCAAGCCGGCCAAGCAACATAAGCCCGCTCAGGAAAAATTTCCCGGCATCCGGAAGCTCAGCATAATTGACAAATGGCCCAAATGATCCAATAGCGGGCCCGATATTTCCAAGCATGGAGGCAGTAGTACTGAACGAGGTTATAATGTCGTAATCCATGAAAGAAAATATGAGCGTTCCCGCACAAATTGAAATAAAATATAAGGTAATGAATTTAAGCAGGTTGTGAACTATGTTCTGCGGAACTCTCTTATTGTCGACACGTACCGGAAGCCATGCGTAAGGATGAACAAGTCTCCTTATTTCTTTCCTGTTATTCTTGGCAATTATCATCAGCCTCATTATTTTAATGCCTCCGCTTGTTGAGCCTGCCATACCTCCGGTAAACATCAGGATAAAAACTATTAATATTAATAACGATCCCCATTTATTATAATCCTCCGTGTAAAACCCTGTAGTTGTCACGATTGACACAACATGAAAAAATCCGCTCTGAAGAGCCTTCCAGACAGGATAGTCTGATTTCAGGATAAGAACAGTTGCAACAATAAGGGAAAAACCGATACATAGCAGAAAGTAAAGGATAAGCTCACTGTTGGCTGTAATTTTCCTGAAATTACCCTTCAGACCATGGTAAAACAGCACAAGATTGGTGCCCGCAATGAACATAAAAAGAGTCAGAACTGCCTTAAGGAACGGCGACGTGAAAGCGGCCATACCCAGATTCCTTGTTGAAAATCCGCCTGTTGAAAGTGTTGAGAACGAATGACATACCGCATCGAAAAGTGGCATCTTACCAATTACAAGAAAAATAATTTCAAAAAATGTCAGTAAAACATAAATTGTTATCAGCCTCTTTGCAGTTTCAACTGCTTTTGGATGAATCTTGTTTGCCAGCATGCCTGAAAATTCCGTAGTTGAAAGCTGAATATTTAATGTTTTTACGACAGGAAGAACATATAAGGATAACATAATGATCGCAACTCCGCCCAGCCACTGGGTAAGGCTTCTCCAAAAGAGTATTCCTCTGGGAAGGGATTCCACATCACTTATAATTGTTGCACCTGTGGTGGTGAAGCCAGATATCGATTCAAAGAAAGCATCCGGAAAATTATTAATGCTCCCGCTTAACAGGAAGGGTAGAGTTCCAAAGGTGCTGAATATTAGCCATATACCCGTTGTAATTATACTTCCCTCTCTTGTTCCGTAAACCTTTTCTTCATTTCTGAGAGGTGTAAACACGAGTATTCCCGTAACAATTGTGATCAGGGCGGAGTAAAGGAAAGATAATGCAGCCGATTCCCTGAAAATCAGGGATACCAATGCTGAAACAAGCATAAACAGGCCTTCGAAGATGAGTACCTGGCTAAATAACCTGGCAATTATCCTGAAATTGATCATAATTGATCAGGTGAAGAATTTCGAAAGCTTGTCGTAAGCTGTCGGAAGTGTAAAAACGACAACCTTATCGTTGGGTTTGATAATGGTATCTCCGGTTGCGATAAACGGGACCCCGTCTCTTGTCCCTCCCCCGACTATTGCATCTTTTGGAAAGTCAATGCTCCTGAGTGTACCCCTCGTTATTTTTGAATTTGCGGGTACATTGAATTCAATGACCTCAGCTTCAGTACCTGTCATATACTTTACCTGAGTGACATTTGGATTGGTAGTGTGTCTGAAAATCCTGCTCGCTGCAGAAATCTTTTTGTTAATTATCGTATCAATCCCGGTATTCTCGGCAAGATTTATATATTCCATATTTTCCACTTCCGCAATAGTCCTTTTAACGCCAAGCTTTTTGGCAAGAAGGCATGAAAGAATATTGGTTTCGGAATTTCCTGTGACGGCTACAAATGCATCCATTTCAGTTATTCCTTCCTGTTGCAGGAGATCGACATTACGGCAATCGCCGTTGATGATCATGGTATTTTCAAGGATCTCCGAAAGTGAATCGCATCGAACGGGGTCGGAATCAATGAGTTTCACCTCGCAATTCTTCTGCATATAGAGAGCAACGTGCTTTCCTATCCTGCTTCCTCCGACAATCATTATGTTTTTAGCTTCAAAATTCTCCTTGCCCGAGGATGTCATCATTTCATCAATCCCCTCGTTTGTTGATATCACGAACACCAGATCACCGAGCTGGAACATCTCCTGTCCGCGGGGGATAATAGTCGCATCATTCCGCTTGATGGCAACAGCCCTGTATTTATCTGTAGGATTTGTGATGGCTATTTCTTCAAGAGTTTTATCAATGATAGGGGCATTTTCGTCGAGCTTCTGAACGAACATTGCAAGTTTGCCACCGCAAAACTCCATAAATTCGGTTGTGCCTGTCTCGTGCAGAAGGCTCAGCACTTCACGGGCAGCGATCAGTTCGGGATAAATAAGTGAATCGATCCCAAGCGATTTAAAAAACTCAAGGGTGGAATGTTCAAGGTAGTCGAGGTTATCAATGCGGGCAATCGTTTTCTGGGCACCAAGTCTTTTGGCAAGGATTGAAGCAGTGATATTTGTGTCCTCTCCATGCGTAACAGCAATGAACAGATCGGTTTTCTTCTGCAAGGCTTCCTGAAGAATATTTATTGATGTGGCTGAACCGAGGTAAGTGAGAACATCCATTGAGTTCGCGATCGGTTTTAGCCGGTCTTCTTCATTATCGATCAGGATTATTTCATGGTTTTCGTTCGATAGCATCTTTGCCAGATGCGTTCCGACCTCACCGGCGCCGGCAATAATTATTCTCATTAAACCTTCTTATAAAAACATGACAAAATAAGGCATAAATAGGATAATACTCAAGTTTTTTCAGATTTTTAATCGAAAGGCACCCGATTTTTTGCAATAATGGATTTTCCTCACAGATCCTGCCTGAAACTTTTCTTCAATATGATATGTTGCTGACACGTTGCTGGTTAGAATTACTGATTTTACAGGTATAGCAGACGTTAACCTTCCTTCCACGCGCGGAAAACTACCGGTCAGGATAATGTAATCCGGCATTGCCTTTTGAAGGAGATTATTATTCAGGTAATTGCTTATCAGGATTTTACTGTCGCCTGCCTGTATTAATGTGAAGTTATTAACAATAACATTTTTCACTGGTTTCAAACCTCTTGATGCACAATGTTTTAATAACTCCTGTTGGAATTCAGATGTATCAGAATAAAGATTCAGGATCCTCCCGGTCCTGATCCCGACAGAATAGGATCCTATGGTATTGTAGACAATCAGGTCGGATGAGATCCTGTTTGAAATATCCTTAATAGTAAGGGATATCGAGAAAAACAACAGGGCAATAACAGGATAAAGTATTGAAACGGATCTCCGGTTCAGGATGTAAATTAGTAAGAGGAAAATAAAAACAAAAAGGAACAGGGCTTCAGTAGATTCCAATCCTATATTATCGATTGTAGAATAGGGAAGAGCAGATGCTTTTTCCGTAAGCAATTCTGTTAATCCTGTCAGTTTCCCCAGAACCCAGGCAAGCGGCTTTGAGATAAAAATAATCGGAAATGTCAGAGGAACCAGGCACCCTACAATTATTAATAATGACGAAAGAGGCACGATAATTATATTGGTCAGAATGAACCACGTGGGGAATCTGTTAAAAAGCATAATTGTAAGTGACAGAGTGCCGGCCTGCGCAACAATGGTTACCACCGCCGATTGCCAGATCTTATCTGCCAGCCAGTTTTTGATGCTAAGTTTCAGGTAGATGTCCTGGTAAAAGCAGATGATAAAGATGACCGCCGAATAGGAGAGGAGGAATCCTGCATCAAAAATAACCGAGGGTCTGATCAATGAAAGTATGAAGGCAGAAGCAAGTACCGAATTGATACTATTTACATTGCGTTTCATCATCTGGCCTCCCTGAAGAAAGGTAAACATTATTGTCGCCCTGAGCACTGACGGGGTCAGTCCGGTTATAAAGGCGAACATCCAGAGGAATAGGATTGTGATCAGTGATCTTAGATAGCTGAGTCTTCTTTTCATGAAGAAGAGAAGATTGAAAACAAACAGGCTCAGAATTACAGCATGCAGCCCTGAAACAGCCATTATGTGCATTATCCCCGCTTTCATAAAGTGTTGTTTCTGTTCGGGATCGAGCATATTTTTTTGTCCGAGAGTTATTGCCGCCACCAGCGCCAGGGTATCGCCCGTTATTCCCCGTTCTTTATACATTGAAATGATTTTCTCCCTTGTGATAAGAGAGCTGTGTATGAGCTTTCTGTGTTCCGGAACAGCATGATTTAAGATATCGTCCTTTCCGGAGAAGGCATAGTATTTTATTCCATGATTCTCCATATAGAATTTATAATCAAATTCATTAGGATTGCCTCTGTTGATGATTTTATTAGGATTGCATCGTATTGTCAAAAGATCACCGGGAAGAAGTGATGAAATAAACTTATCCTTTTTGAAATAAATCATCAGGGATCCTTTTAAGGGAACATCTCCATAATCTGAAACCTTACAATTAAGTTTGAGAATTGCCCTGTAACTATTTTCCTTCTCCTCAGGATACTCTGAAAGTGTACAGAGATAGTCTGCAGTATCCGGATCGAGATCAGATAACCGGCTCTTTTCGTTTGAATAGAGTAAAAGTCCGCAAACGTAAAGAGAATATGTGAGTGAGAGACCGTATACCAGGTTGACAAGTTTTTTGTTAAAGAGAAGACTCAGGCAGAAACCTGACGGAGCAAGAAATAAAGATATGAACAGGAAAGTTTTATCCGGTTTAAAGTATAGGCCTGAAATTATTCCCAGACAGATTGGCAGGCCAATACGCAGGAATGGAATCTCTTTAATTAGCACAGTCTGCAGCTATGAGACTATGTGGTTAAAGATACGAAAAAAAGTGATATCAAAATTAAAATGTTAACCCCTTTTGATTCCCCTGAAAGAGTGATATCAAAATTAAAATGTTAACCCCTTTTGATTCCCCCTGAAAGGGGGAAAAATCCTGATCCTTAAGTAAGAGTTTGTTATAAATCGTGTTTTTTCTCCCCTTTAAGGGGAGATGTCGCGCAGCGACAGAGGGGTATTTATTTTTTAAAATAATTTCCGTTGTGGAAATGCTATTTATGCCTTGACTTTTTGCCCTGGCAGGATCGTCTTATAATCAACCTCAAATTTCCCTTTGCTGATTGCAGCCAGTTTTGTCTTTAGAAGCCTTTTCCTCAACGGGCCAACCTTGTCTGTAAAGAGGATACCATCGAGGTGGTCATATTCATGCTGTACGATCCTTGCCCTGTAACCATCAAATATTTCATCATGGGACTCCCAGTTTTCATCATAATAAGTGAGGTGTACATGTGATTCCCTGTTAACTTCCTCCCGCAGGTTTGGGATGCTCAGGCACCCTTCGGTCATTGGATTAAGCTCCCCGTATTTCTCTACGATATGGGCATTGATGAATACCCGCTTAAAATCTGCAAGTTCGGGCTCATCTTCCCCAAGGGGTTTGCCGTCGATAACAAAAATACGTATGGATTTCCCTATCTGGGGAGCTGCCAGTCCCATACCTTCTGACTTATACATCGTTTCAAACAGGTCGGATATCAGCTGTTGCAGGTCGGGGTAATCTTTTCCGATATCTTCAGCAACTTTTCTTAAAATAGGGTGGCCGTATATAACAATAGGATAGACCATAATTTACACTTGTTTTTTCTATTTTTCTTTTTCCTCCCGGGGTCAAGCCCCAAACCCCCTAAAGGGGCTTCAACCGGTCAACCCCCAAACCCCCTAAAGGGGGCTTTAAAAGTATATAATAAAAAGTCCCACTCCCGGGATTCAGAGGTGTTTTTTTTTCAAGGAACGACTGAAGTATGATCGAGGCGCTTATCCTGTCAACCATACCCTTATCCTGTCTTTCTTTTCTTTTTAGTTCCTCCCGGATCAACCCCCAAACCCCCTAAAGGGGGCTTTAACTTGTATATTTTAAAAAGTCCCTCCTTCCAGGATTCAGGGGCGCTTTTTTTTATCAAGGAAGGATTGCAGTATGATCGAAGCGCTTATCTTGTCTATCATACCTTTATCCCGCCTGTTTTTTTTCCCAACTCCTCCTTCAATCATTGTTTGCAATGCCATCCCTGATGTAAACCTTTCATCTGCAAGGTGTATCGGTTTTCCCGGGAATGACTTTTCAAGTTTTCTGATAAAAGGGTTGATATACTTAACAGACTCGCTGGGTTTATTGTTCAGTTTGACAGGGTATCCGACAACGAATTCATCGACAGTTTCTGATTTCATAAAATCGGCAAGAAAGCTGTCAAATTCATCATTGCCTACAGTTTTAAGAGGGGAAGCAAATATTCCAAGCGGGTCGGTAATTGCCAGTCCGATCCGTTTTCTTCCATAATCTATGCCGATGATCCTTCCCATAACTTTTACAATGGCTGCAAAAGTACGAAATTTTTTAAAACGGTGTTAAGCGCTGAACACAGAGAGAGGGTGTGGGGGGAGGGGGAGAAGGGGAGAGACATTGCTCAGGGCTCAGGGCTCAGGGCTCAGAGCACAGAGCTCAGGGGCAAGGTTGTGCAGTTTTGCAATCATCCTACCTCACATCCTCTGCGTAACTCCGCTTTTAGCTCAGCGAAATCCTGCCTGGCAGGCAGGCAGGTCTGCGAGGAGTAATGGAAATTTCAAGGTAGTTTCCAATAGGTGAGTTGGGGATTGCTTTGCTGGGCTCGCAATGACTTTGCTCTCAAATACACTTCATTAAGATACTTCAATCGGAAAAGTACTGAAAGCTGACCGCTGACCGCTTACTGCTGAAAGCTTCTCTTTAACAAACTTTAACATTCCAAAGCATTTTTTATCAGTTTGACAAAATATCCTATCCAAAAATTTAGGAATCTAAATTAATAACAACATTTAGTTAAATTCTAAAACTACTTTTGTTAGCTTCACATGAAACATATAACCAATTTTACTTTAGGCCTTAAATTACCAAGCTCCGTAGGAGCGGAAGATGTTACCGGAGCAATCCAATCTTGGGAACTCATATGAATATGAATTATTCCGCCCCCTACGGGGCTTGAAAACGGATTCTGGGACATCCGGGACGGGCTTCGCCCATCCCTAAAGTATATCAGACCTACGGTCTGTTTTTGTGCCTGTTCATTTCTTCCGCCCCCTACGGGCATAGCCGTCAACTTAAGGAATAGGATACCTTATGAATCAAACTGTATGCAACTGAGTCGCAATAATTTACATTTGTGATTGTTGAAAAAGTCTTTCTTAACCGCAAAGCACGCAAAGAAGGCGCAGAGGACACAAAGTTAAAAAGTTAATAATTAGCTCTTTGCGATCTTTGCGTAAATCCTTCGCGATCTTTGCGGTTAATGGATTTAGACTTTTTAAACACCTCAAACTTATTTAATTGTATTTCAGGTAAATATAATTCTCAGTTTAAAACTGATTCTTAGGTTGACGGCTATGCCCCCCGGGGCTCGAAAACGGATTCTGGGACATCCGGGACGGGCTTCGCCCATCCCTAAAGTATATCAGACCTACGGTCTGTTTTTGTGCCTGTTCATTTTGTTGTTTTTGTTATGTTCATACAACCAGTTTCACCTATAAGCCCCGTAAGTCAAGTAGAATATAGGACCTGGGCAACGCCTGGTTAATATCCCAGTTCCACCCATAAGTCCCATAGGGACGGAATATTATAGGACAGTGCACCACCCTGTCTGACAAACACGGACTTCAGTTTCAACGTTCCGGCGCCCTGCGTCTAAATATCTAAAAAATCATCGATGCGATCTATTCAAAACCACCTAATTATTTCTCTTATTTTTTCTTCTTTCAAAAGTCATCAAAATGGGTTATAAAAATATTATTGGAATCTTAGATGACTTTTTAGTGAATATTTCAATGTTGCCCCCTTTGACGAATGTTAAGCCCATTAATGATCATGTAATCAATTAAATACTGTTTGTTTTGATGCTCTGAAACTTGATTATTCTTCCATTCGTCAACAGGAATTATTATTTATCCAAAGAAAATATCGCTTTGTCACGACTATAATTGAGCTTGTCAAAAAGGGCTCCTTTTAGTTGCTAATGAATAATATATGTAATTAGTTTTGAGCTGATACTTAGTGTTTTTCATTAAAATGATGAATGTGCAACTATCAGTAAATGAACACCTAAAGATGACCGTAGTATTTCCCCTGATCTCAAGGACAACCACATTTCATGGGGCTATGATGCATTTTTATATACCGGCTAAAGAAATAACGAAGTAATAACATAATCCAAAAAAAATGAAACAACTCTTACTCTTCAACACTATTAAGACACATCTTTCACTTCTAAAGAAGTTTTCGATGCTTTTCTTAATCATTTTAGTACTCGGGACATTAATGCATACTGTTCAGGGACAAGCTGTCTATGTTGACAAAGTCGACTACATGCCTGGCGACATTGTTAATATCAATGGCTATGCCTGGAAGCCGGGAGAAGTAGTTTCCGTTGTTCTTACCGAAAACTACCTTAATCCTGAAGGGAAACTGATTACATCCAAAAGTTTCACGTGTGACAATCAGGGTAAATTTTCCGGCATTCTTTATACTGTCGTTGAAGCTAACCTGGGAGCATTCTTTCAGCTGAAAGCTACAGGCTCGATAACCAATCACGTATGTACAACGGTATTTCACGACGCCGGAGGTGACTATTCAATTGACTATAGTGCCTATGATCCTCAATTTTACCAACGTCTCTCTGTTCCAACATTGTTCCCTGTTGGGATCCCGGATGGGGGATTAACAGGAAACTTGACGAGTCCGCTCGCATTGGGTGGTTCATCCGGATCAACCATGCACACCCACACGGTGGAATCCTTAAGCCCTCAGTTTCTGGGACTTGGCCAGATCGTTTCGTTTGAGTTTTATATTTCGGCAGATGCAGGCAGTGCCTGCCCCAATGATAAGATTTCGTTTGGGGGTTCATGGAGTACCCTGACCCAGAACAGCGGGAATTTTGGTTTTGATCCAAACTATAAAGTAATAGCGGCGTTCGTTGATCCTTCAGTTGAAGCTACTTTTCAGGATGGCGGTAGCCCTGCCAGTGCCAGAATTCTAAGTAATGACGTAATCAACAATAATATCGAAGCGATGTTCGAAGTATCCGGCCTTGATCCGGGCGATAAATTCCCAGTTGAAGTATGGCTGGTACTTAAGAGCAGTATTGCTGCTTCAGTTGGTTCAAATGTTCCGACAGGCGCTGTTAATGGCTTAACACTGGGAACATGTGAGACTGGAGAAGCAGTCAGAATGGGAAACCAGACTGTACCCTTGCTTCAGGCTGTAGATTTTTTCACAACCGATGTTGATGTTCTCATAACCAAGTCAGATTCTCAGGATCCTGTTGCGATAGGGGCTGAGTTTTTTTATACACTGACCGTTACAAACAACGGTCCCTCAGTAGCAAATAATATTAGCATAACTGATATTCTCAATAATAACTTTAATGTTGACGTCGAAGCTATATTATTCAGTCACAATATTTCAACAGGATTTGTTGATGACCCGGCCTGGTCGCATTCATTTGACCTTGCAACCCATACTCTGACTTTAGCAAAACTAAGTATTGACCTTGGAGAAACTATCTATATCAAAGTCCCTGTAATTTGGATTCCTCCATATAGTGGCACAAAAACTCCCGGATCAGCAGGAACCGGGGCCGCAGGTTCATCATGCACAGGCGACCTGAACAACAAGGTATCAATAACCACAATAAGCGATGACATAAATTCAGCAAACGACACCTATTGTCAGCCTACAAATGTACTGTGTTCAACAGTTTCTGCCAATGCCGGTCCTGATAAGGGTCTGAATTGCAGTTTTACTTCACTTTCTTTGGATGCAACATTAATACAGGGATTAAACTACTCCTGGGTTGCAAGTAACGGTGGAAACATTTTATCAGGTGCAAATACTTCTTCACCAACAGTTGATGCCCCAGGAACCTATACTCTGACAATAACAGATCCTGCAAGTGGATGCTATGGAACTGATGTTGCATTGGTAACCCAAAACATCTCAGCACCTGTTGCTGAAGCAGGTGAACCAAAAGTTCTTAACTGTACCGTTACTTCAATAGCATTAGCCGGCTCATCATCAACAGAAGGAGCAACCTTCTCATGGGCTGGTCCCGGTATAGTATCAGGAGGCAGCACATTAACGCCGACTGTAAATGTTGCTGGAACCTATATTCTTACGGTAACAGGACCCAACGGATGCCAGTCAACGGATAATGTACTGGTTACCCTGGATAGCTCAGCACCTGTTGCTGAAGCAGGTACACCAAAAGTTCTTAACTGTACCGTTACTTCGATAGCATTAAACGGCTCATCATCAACGGAAGGAGCAACCTTCTCATGGGCTGGTCCCGGTATAGTATCAGGAGGCACCACATTAACTCCGACTGTAAATGTTGCCGGAACCTATGTTCTTACGGTAACAGGACCCAACGGATGCCAGTCAACAGATAATGTACTGGTTACCCTGGATAGCTCAGCACCTGTTGCTGAAGCAGGTACACCAAAAGTCCTTAACTGTACCGTTACTTCGATAGCATTAGCCGGCTCATCATCAACAGAAGGAGCAACCTTCTCATGGGCAGGTCCCGGTATAGTATCAGGAGGAACTACTTTAGTACCGACTGTAAATGTTGCTGGAACCTATATTCTTACGGTAACAGGAACCAACGGATGCCAGTCAACGGATAATGTACTGGTTACCCTGGATAGCTCAGCACCTGTTGCTGAAGCAGGCGAACCAAAACTTCTTAACTGTACCGTTACTTCGATAGCATTAGCCGGCTCATCATCAACAGAAGGAGCAACCTTCTCATGGGCTGGTCCCGGTATAGTATCAGGAGGAAGCTACATTAGCTCCGACTGTAAATGTTGCTGGAACCTATATTCTTACGGTAACAGGACCCAACGGATGCCAGTCAACGGATAATGTACTGGTTACTCTGGATAGCTCAGCACCTGTTGCTGAAGCAGGCGAACCAAAACTTCTTAACTGTACCGTTACTTCAATAGCATTAGACGGCTCATCATCAACAGAAGGAGCAACATTCTCATGGGCTGGTCCCGGTATAGTATCAGGAGGCAGTACATTAACTCCAACTGTAAATGTTGCTGGAACCTATATTCTTACAGTAACAGGACCGAACGGATGCCAGTCAACGGATAATGTACTGGTTACCCTGGATAGCTCAGCACCTGTTGCTGAAGCAGGCGAACCAAAAGTTCTTAACTGTACCGTTACTTCAATAGCATTAGCCGGCTCATCATCAACAGAAGGAGCAACCTTCTCATGGGCTGGTCCCGGTATAGTATCAGGAGGAACTACTTTAGTACCGACTGTAAATGTTGCTGGAACCTATATTCTTACGGTAACAGGAACCAACGGATGCCAGTCAACGGATAATGTACTGGTTACCCTGGATAGCTCAGCACCTGTTGCTGAAGCAGGCGAACCAAAACTTCTTAACTGTACCGTTACTTCAATAGCATTAGCCGGCTCATCATCAACAGAAGGAGCAACCTTCTCATGGGCTGGTCCCGGTATAGTATCAGGAGGAACTACTTTAGTACCGACTGTAAATGTTGCTGGAACCTATATTCTTACGGTAACAGGAACCAACGGATGCCAGTCAACGGATAATGTACTGGTTACCCTGGATAGCTCAGCACCTGTTGCTGAAGCAGGCGAACCAAAAGTTCTTAACTGTACCATTACTTCAATAGCATTAGCCGGCTCATCATCAACAGAAGGAGCAACCTTCTCATGGGCTGGTCCCGGTATAGTATCAGGAGGCAACTACTTTAGTACCGACTGTAAATGTTGCTGGAACCTATATTCTTACGGTAACAGGACCCAACGGATGCCAGTCAACGGATAATGTACTTGTCAACCTGGATAATGAATTACCGGATGTAAATGCAGGTTCAGACAAAGTTCTGTCGTGCACTGTCACATCGGTAACATTAAATGGTACCTCCACAAACCTGGGCGCTTCATTCTTGTGGACGGGTCCTGGTATAGTATCTGGTGGAAACACACTGACGCCAGTGATAAATGCAACTGGTTCCTATATCTTAACAGTAACCGCTTCTAATGGATGTGAAGCAGCCGATGCAATTGAAGTTACCATGAACATCGACAAGGAATCTCCCATAATTGAGTGTCCTGCTCCGATAACTGTTGCTTGTGCATCTGCAATTCCAGATCCAGTATTGCCCAGTGCTACAGATAATTGCGGAATTGCTAAGGTAGAATGGATTGGAGACGTAAAAAGCAATGAAACCTGTGAACAGAGATTTACAATCACCCGTACTTACAAGGCAACTGATGTGAATGGATTCACCTCAGAATGTACCCAGATTATCACAGTAAATGACAACATAGCACCCGCCCTTAAGGCAGGAGCAGTATTCCCGGTTGGACAGACCAGCATGAATCTCTGCAAGGCCTCAATACCTGCAGGACCGTCAGTTGAAGAGATAAAAGCTCTTTATGTTGACAATTGTGGTGGTGAAGTTGTAGTATTCAAATCAGGAGTCCCTACCGGTGATGATTGCTCATGGAGTGTTACATACACATACATTGTAAAAGACATGTGCCGTAATTATGTTGTTGGTGTTCCTACCGTTACCTATAGTGGCGGCGACAAAACACCTCCATCGCTTAAACCCGGAGCTTCATTCCCGGCAGGACAAAGCAATATGAATCTCTGTATGGCATCTATACCTGCAGGCCCGTCAGTGGATGAAATTAAAGCTCTTTATATGGATAACTGTGGAGGCAACATAATAGTAATCAACCTTGGAGGCCAGGTTATCGGAGATGATTGCAGCTGGAGCGTTACTTACACCTACAGGGTAAAAGATGCATGCTATAACGAGATTTTACCGAGACCAACTATTACCTACAGCGGTGGTGACAAAACACCTCCATCGCTTAAATCCGGCGCTTCATTCCCTGCCGGACAAACCAACATGAATCTCTGTAAGGCATCTATACCTGCAGGCCCGTCAGTGGATGAGATTAAAGCTCTTTACATGGACAACTGTGGAGGCAACGTTATAGTAATCAATCTTGGAGGTCAGGTAACGGGAGATGATTGCAACTGGAGCGTTACATACACCTACAGAGTAAAAGATGCTTGTTATAACGAGATATTACCAAGGCCTACGATCACGTATAGCGGTGGTGATAAAACTGCGCCGGTCCTGAAACCGGGAGCAACATTCCCTATTGGCCAAACCGGAATGAACCTGTGCAAATCTTCAGCTCCTGCAGGCCCGTCTTTGGAAGAAATCGAAGCCCTTTACATGGACAATTGCGGCGGCAGTATAACAGTGATCAACCTCGGTAGCCAGGTTTCCGGCGATGACAGCAACTGGAGCGTAACATACACTTACAGGGTAAAAGACGCATGCTATAATGAGGTATTGCCCAGACCGACGATAACCTTTAGCGGAAGTGATATGACTGCGCCTGTACTTAAACCTGGTGCAACATTACCTGCAGGACAAACCGGCATAAACTCACCAATGTCATCTATCCCGGAAGGTCCATCCGCTGAAGAAATAAAAGACCTTTATATGGACAATTGCGGAGGTGAAATTACAGTTACCGGTTTAACCGGAACAGTAACCGGGGACGATTCAAGCTGGAGTGTTGTCTACACCTATAGTGTCGTCGACGGAAATAATAACGAAGTTTTGCCGAGACCAGCAATCACATATAATGGCAGCAGCAAGACTCCTCCAACTATCCTTCCCGATAATGGTGAAACAGAATATACTATCGAAGGTTGCGATATGGAATTCAGGCTGCCGAAACCAACCGTAACCGGTGAATGCAGCGGTGAAATAATTCTTAAAGCCTATGTCGGTTCTACAGAGATTGACCTTGCAAGCTACAAGTTTGAAAATGAGGGTGTAACAATAGTAACCTTCATTGCAACTGATGCCTGCGGTAATTCAAGCACTTCTTCAATAACAGTTAACAGGCTGGAATGCATTGATAAATCACATTGTACCTATACCCAGGACTGGTATGGATCGCAGGGAAGTACCAACTGTGTCTTTGTTGACGGCACATATCAGAGGTTAGATGCCCTTTCAATGATGACAACAGCATTTACTGATCTTACAAGTGTAACGTTTGGTGACAAATCAGCTCAAAAGTATTTTGACCTGATGAAAGAAAGTATTTCAGGGACTGCTGCTTATGAAGGAATCTTCCAGATGTTACCCGGAGGAGGTACTCCGGCCGCTCTTCTTGGTCCTTCCAGTTCATTGGATCCTATAGGACGTACAGCCGGAAGATGGGTCAATATTCCAAGGTCAACCGAATTGTCAAACAGAGGTACGATCATGAACAGCCTTCTGAGTCATACAATTGCACTGTTCTTTAATCTGGAGAACGACGGATCTCTTGGTGAGTTTGAACTCAGGGGAAGGTATATGGTTACTGCAAAAAGCACTGAATGCGGATCGGAAACTACCGTACCTAATTCTTCAACCTATGTCGAATTCCCGCAGAGCGTCCTTGATTACTTCAGCAGCAACAGTCTGGCCGGTACTATTGATGATCTGTACAAATTGGCCAACGATGTCCTGGGAGGGGTTTTAACTTCAGTTTCCGCATCGGACGTCGAGAAAGCAGTCATTGCGGTTAATAAAGGTTTCGACGGATGCAGGGTCTTGATTGAGTTCTCTCAGAATGTTCCATCAGTTCCTAAAGCTACTGCCGGAGCAACTGATATAAGAACTTCAATCAGTGCATCAAAAGATATCAATGAGGTAACTCTGACAGTTTATCCTAATCCGTTTGCACAATTTGTAAAGTTTGAAATCGAAATGCTCCTCGATTCTCATGTCAGGATCGATATCTTCAGCACCTCGGGTACACTTCTTGATGTAATTCTGAATGAAAGCCTCAGTCAGGGAGATTCGAGGACAGTTGAGTTCGATGGTTCAAAGTATCCGCACTCATCCTTCCTCTACAGGATAACAACAAATGGAACTTTGTTGAACGGGACGATCCTGAAAACTAAATAACCTTAATTGGTAGATTATCAAGAGGCTGTCCGAAAAGACAGCCTCTTTTGTATTAATAATCAACCCCCCAACCCCCAAATAGTCAATCCCCAAAATAGTCAACCCCCAAAATTGTCAACCCCCCAACCCCCCACATGGGGGGCAAAAGATATGGCATAAGACTTAAGTCCCCTATTTGGGGCAATAATAAGAACGGAGATTTAGTGATTATTGCAAAACAATAAAAGGCTGTATTAAAAGTACCTGGTTCGTTTTTCACCCCTAAATCCCCTAAAGGGGACTTATTGATTAACAAAAACTTATAGAACCCCCTTTAGGGGGCAGGGGGTAAAAAACCGGACTTTTGATACAGCCTCTTATATAAGTGTTGCTACAACTTATTCAGTTTTTGCAAAATCCATTGCAGCAAGTCTTTGATATGCCTTATACCTCCATTTAGCATTCTCCTCTGCGGCTTTGAAGAGCACATCAGCCTGGTCGGGGAAGGATTTTATCAGCGAAGTATAACGCACCTCTGACTTCAGAAAATCCTGGAATTTGCTCCAGTCAGGTTCTTTTGAATCAAGTGTGAAGGGATTCTTCCCTTCTTTCTCCAGCATTGGATTAAATCTGTATAGATGCCAGTACCCTGATTCAACAGCAAATTTTTCCTGAGCCTGGGTTCTTCCCATACCATCTCTTAATCCATGGTTGATACATGGTGCATATGCGATAATCAATGAAGGTCCATGATAAGCTTCAGCTTCTTTTATTGCCTTAAGGTACTGGGCATTGCTTGATCCCATCGCTACCTGTGCAACATATACATAGCCATAGCTCATTGCCATCTGGCCAAGATCTTTTTTGCGGATCTTCTTGCCTGAAGCGGCAAACTTAGCCACAGCACCGGCAGGAGTAGATTTTGATGCCTGTCCTCCGGTGTTGGAGTAAACTTCTGTATCAAGAACAAGAATGTTTACATCTTCCCCGGATGCAATAACATGATCAAGACCTCCATAACCGATATCATAAGCCCATCCGTCACCACCAAATACCCAGTGTGATTTTTTTACGAGATATTGTTTAAGACTCAGGATCTCTTTAGCAGCTTCCGAATTATCCTTACCACAGGATTCGATTACTTTTGCCGAAGCTATTTTCGAAGGCTCGGCATTATCCTTTTCAGTCAGCCACTCTTCAAATGCAGCCTTCGTTTCCGGTTTTACTCCATTGACAATGGATTCCTGCATCAGGCGTGCAACCCGGTCTCTGAGCTTGTTGGCGCCAAGAGTCAGTCCAAATCCGAACTCGGCATTGTCTTCAAACAATGAGTTTGCCCATGCTGGTCCGCGACCCTGTTTATTGTGGGTATAAGGAGTTGAAGGTGCGGATCCTCCGTAAATAGAAGAGCATCCTGTGGCATTGGAGGTTATCATCCTGTCCCCGAAAAGCTGTGTGATCGACTTTATATATGGAGTCTCACCGCAACCTGCACATGCTCCAGAAAATTCAAAGAGAGGTTGTGAAAACTGGCTGTTCTTGACATTCAAAAACTTATCCACAACATAATCCTTATATCCGACCTTTTCATGCATATATGTCCAGCGTGAAGCTTCAGCGAGTTGTGTCCCAAGTGGCTTCATAATCAGGGCTTTCTTCTTTGAGGGACAAACATCGGCACAGTTACCGCAACCGGTGCAGTCATAAACACTTACCTGGATCTTAAATTTGTATTGTTTGAGAACTCCCGGAATCCCCTGGATAAACTGTGTTCCGGCCGGAGCATTTGCAGCTTCCTCCTCTGTGAGAAGGAATGGACGGATAGTTGCATGGGGACAAACGTATGAACACTGGTTGCACTGAATACATTCATTTGGCTGCCATTCAGGAACATTAACAGCTATGCCGCGTTTTTCATAAGCGGCAGTTCCTGAAGGGAAAGTACCGTCTTCTCTTCCAAGGAATGCACTTACGGGCAGATCATCACCTTTCATTGCATTCATGGGTTCCATAACTTCACGTATGAATTCAGGAATATCCCGTGTGTCTTTTTCTTTCCTGATCTCTATTTTTGCCCATTCGGCAGGTATGTTAACTTTTGTAACCTGGCTCCCCTTGTCGACAGCAGCATAGTTCATGTTAACAACATCTTCCCCTTTCCTGCCGTAGCTCTTATAAATCGCCTTTTTCATCTGGGATTCGGCTTGTTCATAAGGAATTATATTGGCAAGTTTGAAGAAGGCTGCCTGCATAATGGTGTTTGTCCTTGAACCGAGACCCAGTTCCTCAGCAATTGCAGTTGCATTGATAATATAGAAGTTGATATTATTCTCAGCAAGATATTTTTTCATATGGTCGGGCAGGCGTTTTTTGGTTTCTTCTGCATCCCATATTGAGTTCAGGAGGAAAGTACCGTTTTTCTTAAGCCCTTTGAGCATATCATATTTATCAAGATATGAAGGAACATGACATGCGACGAAGTCCGGTGTGTTTACCAGATAGGGCGAACGGATAGGTTGGTCTCCAAAACGGAGGTGCGAAGTGGTTATACCGCCTGATTTCTTTGAATCGTAAGCGAAATATGCCTGACAATATTTATCAGTAGTATCCCCAATAATCTTAATCGAGTTTTTATTAGCGCCCACAGTTCCGTCAGATCCTAAACCGTAAAATTTTGCTGAATGGGTCCCCGGTTGTGCAACATTGATTTCAGGAAGAACCGGCAGTGAAGTGAAGGTTACATCATCAACAATACTAACTGTGAAATGATTTTTTGGTTCCTTCAGTTTCATATTCTCATAAACCGAAAGAATGTGACTCGGCGTGGTATCTTTTGAACTCAGTCCGTAACGTCCGCCGATAATCACCGGTCTCTCATCCTTGTCGTAGAACATCTCCTTGAGATCAAGATAAAGAGGTTCTCCGGGCGATCCCGGTTCTTTTGTTCTGTCGAGTACAGTTATCATTTTCACCGATTTCGGGAAAACATTAAAGAAATATTTTGAAGAAAACGGACGATAGAGGTGAACGGTTATTAAGCCTACTTTCTCACCTTTAGCTCTCAGGTAATCAATAACTTCTTTTGTTGTTTCAGTCACAGAACCCATGCCAATAATAATATGTTCGGCATCAGGTGCGCCATAGTATGTGAATGGTTTGTATTCTCTTCCTGTAAGCTTTGTAATTTCAGCCATATAGGCATTAACTATATCAGGTATAGGTTCGTAGAACCTGTTTATAGCCTCTTTAGCCTGGAAGAAAATATCAGGATTCTGGGCAGTGCCTCTTGTAACAGGATGTTCCGGATTGAGAGCGTTATCCCTGAATCTTTTCAATGCATCCCAGTCAAGTAATTTTTTGAGGTCCTCCATATCAAGATATTCAATTTTCTGAACTTCATGAGAAGAACGGAATCCATCGAAGAAATGAAGGAATGGGATCCTCGATTTGATAGCTGAAAGGTGGGCAACACCTGCGAGATCCATTATTTCCTGAACACTTCCGCTTGCAAGTAAAGCAAATCCGGTCTGACGAGTGGCATAAATGTCGCTATGATCTCCGAAGATAGAAAGGGAGTGAGCAGCTATTGTTCTTGCGCTTACGTGGAAAACTCCGGGAAGCAGCTCTGCAGCAATCTTATACATGTTTGGAATCATAAGGAGCAAACCCTGCGAAGCTGTATATGTTGAGCAAAGAGCACCTGTCTGTAAAACGCCATGAACTGCACCGGCAGCTCCGGCTTCCGATTGCATCTCTACTACTTTAACCTGTTCTCCGAAAATATTTTTTTGTCCGTTGGCAGACCATTCGTCAACATACTCTGCCATTGTCGATGAAGGTGTTATAGGATATATGCAGGCGACCTCGCTGAACATATATGCAACATGCGCTGCGGCCTGATTGCCGTCGCAGGTTATAAATTTTTTTGTTCCCATTTTGAATAAATAAATAATTAAAAGATGATTTTTTGAAAGAAAGCGCAAATTTAGAAAAAATTTCGCTTTGTTATCCTCCGTTCATCGAAATAAGAAACTCCTCGTTCGATTTGGCCTGCATAAGCCTGTCGCGGAGGAATTCCATTGCCTCCACAGCATTCATATCTGTAAGATAATTACGAAGAACCCAGATCTTTTGGAGAATACTCTTATTAAGCAGAAGATCTTCCCTGCGTGTACTTGAAGCGGGTATATCTATTGAAGGGAATATCCTTCGGTTCGAGAGTTTACGGTCGAGTTGCAGTTCCATGTTACCGGTACCCTTGAATTCCTCAAAAATCACATCATCCATTTTTGATCCGGTATCAGTCAGAGCAGTCGCGAGAATAGTCAGCGATCCGCCGTTTTCAATATTACGTGCTGCACCGAAAAACCTTTTGGGTTTGTGTAATGCATTTGAATCAACACCCCCCGAAAGTACCTTACCCGATGCGGGAGCAGTGGTATTGAATGCTCTTGCCAGCCTGGTAATTGAATCGAGAAGTATAACAACGTCATGACCGCATTCAACAAGTCTTTTGGCCTTTTCGAGGACAATATTAGCCACGCGGCAATGCCTTTCCGCAGGTTCATCAAAGGTGGAAGCAATAACCTCCGCCTTAACATTCCTTGCCATATCTGTTACTTCCTCAGGCCTTTCGTCGATGAGAAGTATCATAAGATAAACTTCGGGGTGATACTTGGCAATCGCGTTTGCAATTTCCTGCAGAAGAATTGTTTTACCGGTTTTTGGCTGCGCCACAATTAAACCTCTCTGGCCCTTGCCGATAGGAGTGAACATATCGATCACTCTCACCGAAAGCGTCCCCTCACCGGGCTGGCATAAAGTGAATTTCTCGTTGGGAAACAACGGAGTAAGAAAATCGAAAGGTACCCTGTCTCTGATGAAGTCAGGACTTCTTCCATTTATTTCTTCGACTTTAATAAGCGGAAAGTATTTCTCACCTTCCTTCGGGGGACGGATTGTTCCCCGAATGGTATCACCGGTTTTCAGTCCAAACAATTTGATCTGCGACTGCGAAACATATATATCATCAGGCGAGTTTAGATAGTTGTAATCGGGAGATCTTAGAAACCCATAACCGTCAGGCATGATTTCCAGAACACCTGTATTGTAAATTATTCCTTCAAACTCGTATGGTTTTTCCTTCTTTTCTTCTTTGACCGGCTGGTTATCCGGAACGATTTCTTTCACAGGTGATTCTATGATGATATCTCCCGGAGTCATCTCTGTGATCGTTTTTGGTTCTTCGAACAAAGGTTCATCACCATTAAGGGGCAGTGTGTTTTCGATGACAATCTCAGGCTTCTTATCTCTTTTTTCAGGAAACCGGCTGCCCTGGAATCTCTGATCCTGATCTCTTTTAATCTGGCTACTCTGATCAGGTCTCCACCTGGGAGCACGGATTTCTTCCCTGACCGTCTCGCTTTTCTTAAAAAGATCGGGTTTCTCCACGACTTTCTCAGTCCTGGGCATTGGTTCAGACCATTCCCCTTGTTTTGTTTCAGGTTTCTTCAGATCACCCGGAGAAACTGAAATCACCGAGTCACCCGGACGATTTAGGATCGGCTTAATGGTTCTGGGACGCTTGCCCCGGCGTAGTCCCGCTTCATGGTCCTCTTTTAAAGATTCCGTTACGGGAGTAGCTTCCTTTTCTTCAGGTTTAATGGTATTCCTGCTTTCAGTGGCTTCAATAGCTTGCTGGTCAAGAATTTTGTAGATCAGATCCTGCTTTTTAAGAGCTTCTGTTCTTTTTATTTTAAGTTCTTTGGCTATTTCCCTTAATTCAGGAAGAAGCTTATTGCTTAATTCAAGAATGTCGTACATAATAAATTTTGAATGAGAAAATTGTGATTATAATTTTTGTTTTTGGAAAACCGGATCAAGAAATGATTTTGGACCGGCAGGAATATGCAATACTCTTCACATATCTTAAAAACCGTGCAATATTAATTAAAATTAATAATAATTTATGTTAATTATTAAAAAATAAATTGAAGTTTCCCCGAATTCAAGTACTAAAGTGATAATTGGCAGAGATAAAATAAACATGCAATTTAGTTTAATTCTATGATCCTGCAAAAAAAAGTTGTAGTAATATGCTGAATTTGAGATTTTTTTTATTAAAATTGTACCCTGAGCCAGTACACTGCGATAATAACCTAACCTCTACTGCATATGCGGCAGCTAAAAATAACTAAACAGGTTACTAACCGCGACACCCCTTCTCTGGACAAATATCTTCAGGAAATCGGACGGGTCGATCTGATTTCACCTGAGGAAGAAGTAATTCTCGCAAGAAAAATAAAATCAGGAGATTCTGAAGCACTCGGTAAACTTGTAAAAGCAAATCTGAGATTTGTCGTTTCCGTGGCAAAACAATACCAGAACCAGGGGATGAGCCTGCCTGACCTTATAAATGAAGGCAACCTGGGGCTCATGAAAGCTGCACAGAGGTTTGACGAGACAAGAGGATTCAAATTTATCTCTTATGCAGTATGGTGGATCCGTCAGGCAATTTTGCAATCCCTTGCCGAACAGGCAAGGATCGTCAGACTGCCTGTAAATAAGATCGGATCAATTAACAGGATAAATAAAGCATTCTCCAGGCTGGAACAGGAATTTGAACGTGAACCTTCTTCACAGGAGATCGCTGAAATGCTCGAGATGATCCCGGAAGATGTAAAGGATTCCATGAAGACAAACGGCAGGACAATCAGCATGGATGCTCCTATAAGCTCCGAGGAAGAGAATACGATGTACGATGTTATGCAAAATCCTGATACTCCCAGTCCCGACAGGAACCTTATAAATGAATCCCTTGCCTACGAGATCGAGCGGGCGCTCAGTTCGCTTTCACCCCGAGAGTCAACTGTCCTGAAACTTTATTTCGGCCTTGGAATGAAGCATCCTTTTACTCTTGAAGAAATAGGGGAGAAGCTGACCCTGACGCGGGAACGCGTCCGCCAGATCAAGGAGAAAGCCATAAAAAGAATCCAGTTCACCACCAGGTGCAAAATACTCAAATCATACCTGGGTTAAATAATTGTTCCTATATTTATCCAAAATTATTTGACATGGATCATCTTGTCGCACCGTCGATATTAGCAGCCGATTTTCTGAATCTTGGAAAGGATGTGATGAAAGTAAACGAAAGTCTTGCCGACTGGATTCATCTCGATATAATGGATGGGCTCTTTGTACCAAATATCTCATTCGGTTTCCCGATTGTTCAGCATGTTAAAAAAGTATCCACGAAGCCTCTCGATGTGCATTTAATGATTATCGACCCCGACAGATACCTGACAAAATTCCGTGACTCGGGCGCTAATAACCTGACTGTTCAGTATGAAGCCTGCATTCATCTTCACCGCACTGTAACAGAGATCCGTAATCTGGGTATGAAAGCAGGAGTCGCGATCAATCCCCATACACCGGTTATGCTGCTTAAAAATACTCTTCCTTTTGTCGACATGATCCTGATTATGACCGTAAACCCGGGTTTTGGCGGACAATCATTCATCCCCGATAGCTATAATAAAATAAGAGAACTCAGCAAAATGATCAGCGACGGAGGCTACGATATTAAAATTCAGGTGGACGGAGGGATTGATACATCTAATGCAGCAAAGCTTGTTGAAACAGGCGCAAACGTTCTCGTTGCCGGTAATTCGGTCTTCGGCTCGGAAGATCCGGTTGAAACGATCAGGAGACTGAAGGTTTTAAATTGACAGCGAGACGAGTTGGCTTAAGTCACCAATTTTGCTTCTATATATTGAATTATATCCTGAACCTTGTCAGGATTGAACCATCTGATTTCCTTATCCTTTTTCCACCAGGTTACCTGACGTTTAGCGTAACGGCGACTGTTCCTTTTAATTAACTCAATTGCCCGGTCCCTTGAGATCTTTCCTTCAAAATAGTCAAAAAACTCGCTGTACCCGACACTTTTCAGAGCATTAAGTTCCCTGAATTCATATAACTGTCTTGCTTCATCCTCGAGACCCTCCTTAATCATTGAATCAACCCGGGTGTCGATCATACCATAAAGCTCTGTCCGATTCCGTTCAAGTCCTATTTTGATGATTCCGAAATCCCGTACTGTTTTATTTTTTGTAAGGAAGGATGAATATGGCCTGCCAGTCGATTCGCAAATCTCAAGCGCCCGGATTATTCTTTTTGGATTTTTAAGGTCTATTTTTTTATAATGCAACGGATCGAGAAGCTTTAAAGCTACTCTCAGACTTTCAATCCCTTCTCTTTTAAAGAGTTCGTTATACTTCTTTCTCACATCCGGATCAATGTCGGGAATGTCATCGATGCCATTGCATACTGAGTCGACATACATACCCGAACCACCCGTCATTAATACAATTCTGCTTCGTTCAAATAAGGAATCAAGAAGTTTGAGCACATCCCTTTCGAACAAACTTGAACTATAATAATCGTTGATGGAAATGAACCTGATAAAGTGGTGTGGAATACTCTTTAGTTGAATATCGGAAGGGACCGCAGTCCCGGTTTTCATTTCCTTATAGAACTGGCGTGAATCAGCAGAAATGATTTCGGATTTAAAACGGGTGGCAATATCAATAGAAACCCGGGTCTTCCCAACACCGGTCGGACCAAGGATTGCAATAAGGAATTTAGTCATTGATATAAAGCACCGCGGAAGTTATTCGTCTTCCTCGCTCTGGGTTTCGATACTATCGAAATCGGGTATCGATTCTTCATCTTCTCCGTTAAGGAAAAGTTCATCTACTTCAGGCTCATCCTCATCGTCTTCATCATCTGAGACGACTATATTATTATATAGCTTTCGTGAACTACCTCCAAAGACAACCTGTTTGGGTGGTACCCCCTTTGAATTTGTACAAACCGGATATTCCCGGTCCTCTATTTCCTTTGATTCACCTGTATATTCAACAAAAAGGGCTCTGTCGTTAAAAAAGTCGAAAACATATAGCAGCTTTTGGTTCTTCCGGAATATTATATCTTCAAGTACAGCTGTCTCCATTGTGGACGAACCCGTACCCATATCAAACAGGGTGAATTCTTCCTCTTTTTCCCAGTTGTCTGTAGCAAGGTAGAACGAAGCCATCTGCGATTTGTCAAACTCAAGTTCTTCCTGAATGATGTTATGAAAATCCATCAATGTCTGTATATCAAGAAACTCAAATTCCCTCACAAACGACTCATCTTCATCTGATAATACAACGAATTTATAAACCATAACACATTTTATTCGACAGGTGCAATATAGTATTTTTTATTTTACAATATTCCCGCCATATTTTTTTTTAGAAGAAATCCTACAGTATCAATACCATCAGCGTAATCCCACAGGCGTGGCGACTGTGCATTTCCGAAAGGTATATAATGCCTGCCCACAATGCACTGAATTTTTTCCTTCATCATCTCATTTTTTTGACTAACGTCATCTAAAGAATTATAAAACTCATAGTGAAGCATTGCAACAGGTGATGACAAACTTTCATTTTCCCTGAGCAAAATAAAACCCGGATCCAGAAAGGGTTCTTTATTTACCAGGCAGACAGCCTTGTTGAAATCATAATTGTTGGCATATTTATTATGGTAAATGATTGAGGAAAACTTATTCCAGCCTGAGATTAAACCTGCAAAGTCATATCCGTCAGGTATATATACCTTGGAAACATTCCTGCAGCCTAAACCGAAGTACGAAAATATATCGGTCCCTAATGCTGCTAATTCGTCATCTGTTTCGTGACCTTCCAGAATGGCAATGCTGTTCCTGTTTTTCCTTATAATATTAGGGTACCTGCCAAAGTAGTACCCGAAGTACCTTGAACTGTTATCTCCCCCGGTAGCGATCACAGTATCGAATCCTTTTACAAAATCGCTGGTGAAGCTTATTTTATCACTAAATCCAGGATTGATATTGATAAGGATTTTGCTAAAAAAAATGATCAGCTCGGGATCCTTTGAACTAGTTTTTGATATGATGTTGTTCCCTGTTATCAGGACTGACAGAAAATCGTGAAAACCGACAAGCGGAATATTACCGGCCATCACAATGCAGACATTCTTTGGGCTGTTTACTGAACCCAGATCAGGATATGAACCGGTCCATCTGGTCAGGTTATCATAAGTAAGTTCGTTCGCAACCGATTTGATTGCCATTCTTACATTTTCGGGAGTGAACCATGGGTTATTATATTGCTGCTTATTGATAAGCATTAAAAGGTCAGCTGTATAACCGGTCTCCCGGCCATCGAGCGAGTCTCTTAGAATTCCACCGAGTTCCGCAAATGCTTCGATCCTTTCCCTGAGTTCCATTTCACCAATAAAATTGAAGAAGCAAATTTAGGGAATTATTTTTCCTTCAGGCAATGCTCTCTTTCTTATCATATTTAAAAATCCATTAACCGTATGGAGTGCCAATAATTTACATTTGGGGTTGTTGAAAAAGTCAAAATCCATTAACCCTGCCTACCGGCAGGCAGGCGCAGAGGACGCAAAGAATTTACGCAAAGTTCGCAAAGAGCTGAAATTATGTGTTTTAGCTTTGCGTTCTTTGCGCCTTCTTAGCGTTCTTTGCGGTTAAAAATGACTTCTTCAACAACTCCAAATTTTATTTTGGAATAGCAGATCTCTTCTTACGAAAATATCTCTTAGGTTGACGGCTGTGTCCTTTAGGGGATTTAGGGGTGAAAAAATAAAAAAACTGACCCCATTACAGAGTCAGTTTATTTAAGTAGTTTGGAAAATACTTCTACGCCTGAGCTAATTAAGTGCAAAATTTATCGGAACCATAAACCATACCGGAACCGCTTTCCCATCCTTGATCCCAGGTTTTTCAAAAGCAGGTAAAGAGCTGACAACACGGAATGCTTCTTTGTCAAGTTCTGGATCAGCTCCCTTAAGAATGCTAACTTTATCTACGCTTCCGTCTTTTTCAACAGCGAATCTTACTGTTACCTTGCCCTGAGTTCCTTTGGTCTTTGCAGCTTCAGGGTATTTGGTATTCTGGCCAATATATGCCATCAGACCGGCATCGCCACCCTTGAACATTGGCATTTCATCAACTTCAACAAATGGCACATTGGTTGAATCTCCGACAGCAACCGGTGGGGGTGGGGGTGGGGGTGGGGGAGGCGCAATTTCTTCCGTTGCGGGGACAATGGAATTGGTTTTCCCCTGACAGGATGAAATAATAAAGACAGCAATTGCAATAACCGGCAACACCAGCAGAAGTTTCAGGTTTGCCAGAGACTTGGAACGTTTTTTTGTCATCATGATCATTCGTTTTTTAATAAGAGTTGGATTTGAGAAACTGTTTGTTACAGTGAATACTTTCGATTTGAATACCTGGTTAAGCAGGAGCCGCTGATAATTATCGACAGGGATACCTGTGTTAAGGCAGCCTGCATCAGCCTGAAATTCGTGAACTGCGCGTAAAGACCTGCTAAAGAGATAAATTACCGGATTAAACCATTGAATTACTTTCACGATCTCAATCAGGATAATATCAAGTGAATGATATTTGTCAAGATGATTCTGCTCATGTTTAATAACTTCGGTTACCTCTTCAGGAGTCAGACTTTTATTTACAAAAACATGTCCGAAAGCGGAAAACCCGGCTGTCCGCAATCCCTGAAACCTGATAATATGATCGCCTTTACTTTTGTGGCGTGCAATTAAAAGGACCATTTCTGCCAGGTCGAAAAACAATTTCATACCAAACAGGATAACTCCGGTTATATAGATTACCCACACAGTCCGGATCCAGACAATACCTGTATCGCCCGATGTTAATCCATCAATTCCGGGCGATCCGTATATAAAAATATCAGATAACACCTTAGTGAATACCGGTACATTGAATGACCGTTCGAGGTATGTTGTAATAAATGGCAATACCAGGGAAAAACCAACCGAAAGGAGAACGTATGCCCTGTTTCGCCCGTACAAAGTGTCTTTGCTCAGGAACAGCGTGTAAACCAGATAGAATGCTGCCATAAAAACAGAGACCTTAATCATATATATTAAGAGGGTATTCATTTTACAGCTTTTTGTTTCTTCATTTCACCTTCCATAATCTTCATTATCTCTCCCATCTCCTTAACTGACATTCCTTCCTCCCTGGCAAAAAAGCTTACCATCTTCTCAAATGAGTTCGAGAAGTAGTCTTTTACGAAAATACTGAGATGCATTTTCGAGTACTCATCTTTTGAGATAAGAGGAAAGTATTCATGAGTCCGTCCGTAAGCTTTGTGATCGACAAATCCCTTGTCCTGCAAAATCCTCACAATAGTGCTTACTGTATTGTATGCAGGTTTAGGTTCATCAAACCTTTCAAGGATGTCTTTTACAAAACCTTTTTTGATCTTCCACAGGACCTGCATTACCTGTTCTTCTGCCCTTGTTAATTCTCTCATTACTTTTAACTCTATTTTCGATAACCAAATATACAACGAAAAAATTAGTTATGCAACTAAATTGTTAATTATTTTAAAAAAAAAATAAAAAAATCAGGTCTTCAGTAAAATAAATCCATTATCCCTGGGAGCAACTATCGTTTTAGAACCCCCTTTAGGGGACCGGGCGTTAAAAAATTGGCCGGTGGACAATTTTAGCGCGTCGCCTTCGGCCTTCGGTCGCCGAAGTCGACCTGCGGCCGACGAAGGCGGCGACCGAAGGAAGGGGCCAGCCTGCAGGGGAGACATGTGGTGGGGGCAGGGGGTGAATAAACATACATTTTATCCTTACCTCATTAGCTGTAGCTAAAAAAAATGTACTTTTGTTTTTTAAAATTTCTAATGGAAATAAAGACCTTGCCAGGGAGTTAATATGATGAAAATAAACATATTTAAGGAGAATCTGAGGATCTCGATCAAATCTATCCTTTCGAACAGAGTAAGGGCAATACTTACAATGTGCATCATTGCCTTCGGTATAATGGCCCTTGTTGGAATACTTACAGCAATCGACGCGATAAAATCCTCGCTTACCTCGCAGTTTACAATGATGGGTGCTAATTCTTTTTCTATTACCTCGCGGGGAATGAACATACAGGTAGGCAATGACAGAAAGCGAACACGCAACTTCTCCCGTATCACTTTTCAGCAGGCCACGGAATTTAAAAAACGTTTTACCGAACCATGCTGGGTATCCGTTTCATTCAATGCTACAGGATTATCGACCGTTAAATATGGTACGGAGGAGACGAATCCAAATGTGAACCTTACGGGTGTTGACGAAAACTATCTTTCGGTTTCAGGTTACGAAATTGCCAACGGGAGAAACTTCACCCCCGAAGAGGTTCAGATGAACAGGCGTATTGTTCTTATGGGATCTGAGATTGCAAATGATGTTTTCCCGGGCGGGGTTGATCCGGTTGGAAAGGAGATCACGGTTGCAGGTTTGAAGCTTCTGGTTGCCGGAGTTCTTAAAAGCAAAGGCGCCAGCGCTGTATCAAGCGATAAGATCTGTCTGATGCCTGTTACTACCGCCCGACAATATTTCTCACGTCCGAATATGAATTTCAACATAGCGGTCATGCCAATAAATCCGGTTAATCTTGATGTTATGGCAGGCGAAGCAGAAGGAGTCTTCAGGGTGATCCGGAACCTTAATCCAAGGGATGAATCTGATTTTAATGTTGCCAAAAGTGATTCAATATTGAATATGCTGCTTAAGAATATCAGGTTTGTCACCCTGGCAGCAACCCTGATTGGAGTTGTAACCCTCTTTGGCGCAGCTGTCGGGCTTATGAACATTATGCTCGTATCTGTTACGGAAAGAACCAGGGAGATTGGCGTAAGGAAAGCAATTGGTGCCAAAACGACGACCATAAAATACCAGTTCCTGTTCGAATCAATCTTAATAGGCCAATTCGGTGGAATATTCGGAATAATCCTTGGGATCCTTATCGGCAATGGAGTTTCATCGATGCTCAGGTCAAGTTTCGTTATTCCCTGGTTTTGGGTGATGACCGGGATCATTGTATGTTTTATTGTCGGAATAGTTTCGGGTTATGCCCCGGCTGTAAAGGCAGCAAGCGTGGATCCTATTGAAGCTTTGAGATACGAATAGGTAGAGAATCAGATATGAAGACACAAAAAAGAGGTGTATCAAAAACCTCGTTCGTTTTTTGCCCCTATCCCGATAGCTATCGGGACCCCTAAAGGGGACTTATTGATTAACAGAAACTTATTGAACCCCCTTTAGGGGGCAGGGGGTAAAAAAACGGGAATGGTGTAAAAATCCGGATTTTTAATACAGCCTTTTTAATTTTTATTTGAATAAATTATTTCATCAGCATTGGGATCAGATCGACAACCCTGCATGAATAGCCCCATTCATTGTCGTACCACGACAGGACTTTGACCATCTTGCCATTTACCATTGTGCTAAGTGAATCAAATATAGAAGAAGCTGTAGTGTGAATTACATCAACCGAAACAATCGGATCTTCGGTGTAGTCAAGTATACCTTTCATGGAACCTTCAGATGCTTTTTTCATTGCAGCATTGATCTCTTCCTTTGTAGCCTCTTTTTTAAGAACAACAACAAGGTCGACAAGTGAACCTGTTGGGGTGGGGACCCTTACAGAAATGCCATCAAGTTTACCTTTAAGATCAGGAATAACTTTTCCTACTGCTTTTGCAGCACCAGTGGTTGTAGGTATCTGGGATAAAGCAGCTGACCTTGCACGACGGAGATCCCTATGAGGAAAGTCGAGGATTCTCTGGTCGTTTGTATATGAGTGAATTGTAGTCATATAACCAATTTCTATACCGAAATTGTCATTGAGGACCTTAGCAACCGGGGCAAGGCAGTTGGTTGTGCATGAAGCATTCGAGACACACTGGTGTTCAGGTTTCAGATCTTTATCATTTACACCGATAACTATCATTGCATCGATGGTATCTTTTGCAGGAACTGTCAGTAGGACTTTCTTTGCACCGTTTTTCAAATGATCACCATAACCGCCTTTGGGACTTTCTTTGGAAGTGAAGATACCTGTTGATTCAATTACTACATCGGGTTTTTCTTTCCAGGGGATATTTGCCGGATTCTTTTCTGAATGTACTCTTATCCTGGTCCCGTTCACAATTATATTTTCAGCATCATGTGTGACACCCGGGTACCTTCCCTGAGTAGAATCATATTTCAGCAGATGGGCAAGTGTTTGAGTATCGGTCAGATCGTTGATACCGATTATCTCAATATCATTTCTTTCAAGAGCGATCTTAAAAACATTTCGGCCTATCCTGCCAAAGCCATTAATTGCAACTTTAATCTTTGACATAACTATATCATAATTTGGTTAATAAAATACGCACAAAATTAGAATTTTTTTTTATAAAACAGACAGGTGTTAATAAATTGCAGATGGTCTTTTCCTTTTGAAGATATAGGAGAATTTATTGGATTCCGGATTTAATGGATCAATTACTATTCCAAATCTGTAACTTACAAACAATGAAAAGAATATAGCCTTATTCTCAGAAGTTGCCATAATCGGTATCTTCTTTGGAAAACCGCTCAGCGAAGCGCCGATCTCTATGGCATGTATTAACTTGTCTTCCTTACTGTATTCAAAATTAAATCCTGCTTTTGCAAACAAGCCCGGCAGTACCTTAGTTTCATTGAGTCCTTTTGTGAATGCGGCTTTGCTGTAAATATCATACGCCTGATGGATGGTGTTGTCAAATTTCTCAATGATTATCACAGCCTCTGTCTGCGTGATTGGCTTGATTATCTTGTAATAGATAGGTTTATATACAGCGATAGTGGGCCCTCCTGAAATAAAATATCTGACGGCTACTCCTCCAAGATCTCCCTTCTTGAAAATTTCATGCTGGTGTCCGAAACTGCCACGGAAATAGAATACTGAATTAAGCTTTCCGAAAACGAAGGTGCCCGGAGTCTGGTACAAGGGATTTGTTAATCTGTATTCCTTTGGGTGTTTTAAAGTTCCGGCTTCGATTTCAAAAAACCTCTTGTTGCGAAAGTCAATCCTTTTTGCTTCCCTGTAACTTATACCAAAGCCATCGGAACTGAGAAGTCCTGCAAACGATCTTTCATTTCTGAAAAAGATCTTTTGCTGCTCATCTATCTCACCCTGGGCTAATAGTCCTGATGTACAATAAATAAGCAGGAATGCTATTATAAGCAGCTTTTTCATTTTTTTTATGCTAACTTATAAAAAAGGATACTATGATGATCGAAAATATCAGCCGTTATTTTCAGTTTGCTGAGATTCAGTTTGAGCGTAAGCCGGGCATACTTTTTTGTTGCATGCGCTTGTAAATAAAGCAGTTATAAAACAAACAACCAGGATGACAGCCATTTTTTTCATAAAGACCATGGTTTAATTCAGACACAAATGTAAAACATTCAGTTAAAAAACAATCTTCATGCCAGAAATATTATTTTAAAGAGGAATAATGAGCATATGATTCATCACGGGGTTAAAATATTAAAAACAAAATTATTGCATTTTTGTTGTTACACCAGGAATAATCTTTTGGTAAAATGAAACAGGTATTAAATATTTTATTATTAACCTTTATTATGAGCACGCCATCTTTCTCCCAGGAAAAGCTTCCGCTTAATAACCTTTCAAAACTGGAATCATCAGTAATTAATGATAAGGCAACCGAGACACCTTTTACAGGGAAGTTCGACAAGTTTTATGAAAAGGGAACCTATGTATGCAAAAAATGTGGTGCCGCCCTTTTTTCATCAACATCCAAGTTCGACGCCGGCTGTGGCTGGCCTAGCTTTGATGATGAGATCAAAGGCGCCATCAAAAGATTTCCTGATCCTGACGGAATGAGAGTCGAAATTGAATGTGCCAACTGTGGGGCTCATCTTGGACATGTCTTTACAGGTGAAGGACTTACACAAAAAAATGTAAGAAACTGCGTTAATTCTGTCTCACTCGATTTTGTTCCTGCACAACTCGAACAGGGAAGGTATGGTACTGCTATTTTTGCCGGCGGTTGTTTCTGGGGTGTTGAATATTTCCTTCAGAAAGCTCCGGGAGTGATATCCGTGACTTCCGGTTACACAGGCGGTCATGTAAAAAACCCTACATATGAACAGGTATGTACCGGTAATACCGGGCACGCCGAGGCAGTGAAGATAATTTATGATCCCACTAAAACATCATATGACAAGCTACTAAGGTTGTTTCTTGAAATCCACGATCCCACTCAGGTCGGAGGTCAGGGCCCTGATATCGGAGATCAATACAGATCTGAGATATTTTATCTTAACGACGAACAGAAAAAGATAGCTGAAAATGACATCGGGCTGCTTAAGGCAAAAGGGCTTAGAGTAGCAACTGCAGTAACAAAAGCATCCGATTTTTATGAAGCTGAAAAATACCATCAGGATTATTATTTCAATAATGGTAAAACTCCATATTGCCACGTCTATACCAAAAGGTTCTGACATATTAAAAAAAATTCCGGATCCTTATTTAATTAGCATGATAAACTGCTAACTTTATCAGGTTCGAATTTCGCCTGATAATATGTCTTCAAAAAAAAGTAAAATTCCCGTTTTATTAAAAAAGAAGGTCAGATTCTGGTTAATTGTTTCGGGGTTCAGCGCTGGGATTATTGTCCTGTTGTCGGGGAAGGCAGCAATGAACTATACTTCCACTGACAAGTATTGTATTTCCTGTCATATTCACCCCGATGCCGACCAGAGCTGGAAACTCTCTACCCATTTCAATAATAAATCCGGATCGGTTATTCATTGTGTTGAATGCCACCTGCCTCCCCAGGGACATGGATACCTTGCAGCTAAAACCAGGCATGGTCTGAAGGATGTATATGGATATTATTTGAAGGACAGCTCATCAATTAATTGGGGGGAAAAGAAACTTCTTGAGAATGCAAAAGGTTTTGTGTATGAGAATTCATGCATTAATTGCCACTCCAACCTGTTCCCGGTTAACCTGTCGGTTGACGGAAGTAACGCCCACCTTTTCTATACTACAAGCAATGATCCACTCAGTTGTATAAACTGCCATCTGAATGTAGGACATTATGACAGGAATGCAATTCATGCACATGATTCCGGTTTTGGTGTCACAGTAACAGCCGATCAGATCAATTACACTCAACCTGCAGAAGTAAGTTCTTTCCAAAACTTCACAGAAAAGATCCCGGGTTCGGGAGTTTCATTTGAAATGGTTGCAGTTCCCGGCGGTGCATTTGAGATGGGAAGTGGTGACAATGAACCACTTCGGGATCCGGATGAAGGACCGGTGCGAAAAGTTACACTGTCAAGGTTCTGGCTTGCAAAAACAGAAGTGACATGGGATGAATACATGGCTTTTTTCAGGGCAACCGGATCGCAGGGAAGGACTGAAGGACAAGTTGTTAAGAATAAAAATGTTGATGCTATCTCGGGTGCCACACCTCCATGGGGAGCTCCTGACCAGGGCTGGGGTAAAGGATCAAGACCTGCAATTACAATGTCGTGGCATGCTGCAGATGTCTATTGCAAATGGCTTTCAAAGGTCACAGGGAAGAAATATCGCCTGCCAACTGAAGCAGAGTGGGAATTTGCCTGCCGTGGTGGCACGAATACACCTTACTTTTTTAATGGTGACCCTTCAAAATACTCCGGAGGAGGTTTCCTGAAAAAGATCTTCAAGCCCGATACTTCTGTAATCGCTTCATATGCCGTCTATATTGGCAACAGCAGGGCAAGAACGGAGGAGCCTTCCTTCGTCAGACCAAATGCCCTCGGATTAAAAAATATGTCAGGTAATGTTGCTGAGTTCTGTTCCGATTTCTATGATGCGAATGCCTATAAGGCTGATTCGATATCGCTTATCAATCCAGTGGGCCCGCCACGAGGGAAGGAACATGTCATCCGGGGTGGGTCATTTAAAAGCGATGCCAGGGATTTACGGAGTGCAGCCAGAGATTTTACAAGAACACAGGCATGGCTGGTGACGGATCCTCAGATGCCAAAAAGCATCTGGTGGTATTCTGACTGTATCGATGTGGGATTCAGGGTAGTTTGCGAAGTGGATTCTATAATTCCATAATTATATTTGAATTACATTAAAAAAGGTTGAATCAAGTTGAAAATGAATAATATAAACAGACGTAAATTCATCGGAACTACAGCCCTTGCGGGGATTGGTCTGGCGGGGTCAGCTTCAATTGTCTCCGCCTGCAGCCGGATCCCTGACAATAAAAGTCTGGGACTGCCGCCCATCCTTAATGGCGCTCCTAAAGGAAAAAAACTGAGAGCCGGACTTGTTGGCTCCGGAGCAAGGGGAACAGGAGCTGCAATAAATTTTATAAGTTCAGGCCCCGACCTTGAAATTATCGCTCTTGCCGATATCTTCCAGGATAAAATTGATGCCTGCCGCGAGAGATTTGCATCCTTCAAATTACCTGTTCCCGCTGAGAACTGTTTCACGGGTTTCGACGGATATCGGAAACTCATGGCCCTTCCGGATGTCGATGTTGTGATCCTTGCGACTCCTCCCCGGTTCCGTCCTGATCATTTTCTTGAAGCTGTCAAAAATAACAAGCATGTCTTCATGGAAAAACCGGTCGCCGTTGACCCCGTGGGCATCCGGTCGGTTATTACGACAGGGAAAAAAGCGGCAGCGATCGGATTATGCGTTGTAACAGGGACTCAAAGACGTCATCAGGAGGATTATATTGAGACCTATAAGCAGGTAGCTAATGGCGCTATCGGCAAAATTGTTTCGGCAAAGGCATTCTGGAATCAGGATCATGTGTGGTTTCGTGAAAGGGAGGAAGGATGGAACGATATGGAATACATGATAAGAAACTGGAATAATTTCTGCTGGCTTTGCGGCGACCATATACTCGATACGCATGTCCATAACATTGATGTCATAAACTGGTTTATGGGGAAACCACCTGAAAAAGCAATAGGTTACGGCGGAAGGCACAGAAGGGTAACGGGCGACCAGTACGATTTTTTCAGTGTCGACTTTGACTACGGCAATGGAGTAAGCTCCCATAGCATGTGCCGTCAGATCGACAGCTGTGCAAACGGAACGGGTGAAATAATTAATGGAACCGAAGGTTTCACAAATTGCGTGAATACTGTCTGGGATCTTGACGGAAGGGTGAAATGGAGTTTTGAATATTCCAAAGATGAAAACGGTAATCCGATGAATTCTGTAAAAATTCCGCCCTATGTTCAGGAACATATGCACCTGGTTCATGCGATACGAACGGGTGAATACGTAAATGAAGCTGAACAGACTGCAATTTCAACGCTTACTGCAATCATGGGACGTACGGCAGCTTATACAGGACGTCTGGTAACATGGGACGAGATCTTCAGATCAGATATGGCTCTTGGTCCGGCAAAAATCGAGATGGGTCCGGTCGATATGGTATTTGAAACACCGGTTCCCGGAACACCGATTCAATTATGAGAATATGATCCCCTTGCTTATTTACCCCATGGGGAAAGGAATTGGGCCCCTGAGGGAAGTCCCGATAGCTATCGGGAGGGAAGGGGGTTTAAATTAAAATAAAAAATATTGTAACCCTTAATTTTAAAATATGGCAAATAAAACTTCAAGAAGATCATTTATAAAACGATCTGCAGCAGCTGCTGCGGGCGCATTTGTTCTTCCGGATATTATTCCTTCCTCTGTTTTGGGAATGAATGGTAAACTTGCTCCTGGCGACAGGATAGTTATGGGCTGTATCGGCACCGGCTCACAGGGAACAAGCAACCTGAGGGATTTTCTCAGGCTGAAGAATGCTGTCAGATTCGTTGCGGTGTGCGACGTCGATGCATCACACCTTGCACAATCCAGGGACATTATCAACAAAGCCAATAACAGCATGGATTGCCGTACCTATAGTGATTTCAGGGAGTTCCTTGAAAAAGAAAAGCTCGATGCTGTCTCAATAGCTTTGCCTGATCATTGGCATGGGATCATTTATTCGGAAGCAGCAAATAAGAAGATTAATGTATATGGCGAAAAGCCGATTTGCAGGACAATTGAGGACGGACAAACAATTGTTTCAGCTGTTAAAAAGAATAACATTATCTGGCAGACAGGCAGCTGGCAGCGCTCACAGGATAACTTCAGGCGCGGGGCTGAACTTGCAATAAATGGAAGAGCAGGTAAAATAAAATATATTGAAGTCGGACTGCCCGACGGAGGAAGGGGCATTGGCACTCCTCCTGTTCAGGAAGTTCCGCCTGAGCTGAACTGGGAAATGTGGCTTGGTCCGGCACCAAAAGTTCCCTACCGGGGTGTCTCCCACTGGGACTGGCGATGGATACTTGACTATTCGGGAGGTCAGCTCACCGATTGGGCGGGTCATCATATAGATATTGCCAATTGGGGAGCAGGACTTGAGCATACAGGTCCTGTAGAAATTTCAGGAACCGGGTTCTATCCGCCCGAGGGCATATATAACGTACCGGTTGAATATGACTTCAGATGCAAGTATGCCAACGGGATTGAAATGCGGGTAGCAAATGCCTCGAGGCTGGAGTTTGGCATGGGAACTACCTGGCATGGAGACCTGGGCTGGATCCATACCGACAGGGGAGGAGTTCTTACAGCTTCCGATCCAAAGATCCTCGAAGAAGTAATCGGAGAAAATGAGATACATCTCTATAAAAGCACCGATCACTGGCAAAACTTTATCGATTGCGTGCGCTCGGGGGATCAGGCTATTGCACCGGTGGAAGTTGCATATCGTGCCATTTCTGTTGCGCTCCTGGGGGAAATCGCAATGACAACAGGTCAGACCATATTCTGGGATCCTGAAAATGAGATACTTACCGGGAATGCCAGAGCCACCAGGCTGCTTTCAAGACCTTATCGCCAGCCCTGGACTTTACCAACAGTTTAATTTTAAGAAAATGAAAAAACAATATCCAATAGTTATTTTAATATCTGTTCTTATAGCATTTACCTTTTCATGCCAGAAGGAGGTATCCAATAAGACCTTGATAATCACCGGCCAGAGTGAACATAACTGGAAAGCAAGCTACCCGGTACTGAAACAGATCCTTGACGAAACGGGATTATTTGCCACCGAAGTAATTATTACGCCTGAAAAGGGAGGAGAAATGACAGCATTTAACCCCGATTTTTCAAAATACAAATTGGTGGTTCTTGACTATAGCGGCGATGCATGGCCCGGAAATGTCAATGCAAAGTTTGTTGAATTTGTAAGGAATGGAGGAGGAGTGGTCATCTATCACGGTGCCAGCATTTCATTCCCCGACTGGAAGGAATATAATGAAATGACCGGGATCGGAGGCTGGAATAACCGGAACGAAAAAGACGGCCCTTATGTTTATTACTCGAGGAATCAGCTTGTTTATGATACGACGGCCGGCATTGCAGGCTCACATGGAGCCAGGCACGACTTTGAGATACGGACCCGGATCACTGATCATCCCATAACAAAGGGTTTGCCGGTGAGATGGATGCATCCCAATGATGAACTTTACCAGCAGCTGCGCGGTCCTGCAAAAAATATGCAGGTTCTCGCAACAGCCTATGCCGACACTGCCTACAAGGGTACAGGCAGGAATGAACCAATGCTGATGGTCATTAATTACGGAAAGGGCAGGATCTTCCATACCGCAATCGGGCATGCCGATGAGGGTGGCGGCCCGGCAATGCAGTGCGCAGGATTTATCGTAACCTTTCAGAGAGGGGCGGAGTGGGCAGCAACCGGAAATGTTACCCAGGAAGTTCCATTTGATTTCCCTACAGCAGCAGGAGCTGTACTGAGATCCGATTTCAAAGAGACAACCCTGGATGAGGCGCTTGAAAAAATAGGGAGTTATGACATCCCGAAGAGCACCAGATATATCACCTATCTGCAAAGCCTGATCCGGAAAGCTTCAGGTGATGACAAGGCTCTTCTTGACCTTGAGAAGAAAATGGTAAGCGTCCTCGATAACGAAAATGCCACAAATGAGGCTAAGAAGCTAATCCTTAAGGAACTGAGCTGGATGGGATCAGAATATTGTTTAGCCTCGGTGTCGAAGCTGATCCCGGATCCTGAGTTAAAGGATGCTGCATCCTTTACGACCGAAAGGCTTAAGGTGAAATAAGATGTTCTCACTTGTAATTCCCATACTCAACGAAGAAGACACAATTGATGAGCTGGTCAGAAGGACCATCTCTTCAATTGAATCCTTTGTATCGGATTATGAAGTGATCTTTGTTGATGACGGGAGTTCGGATCAGAGTCTGTCAAAAATCTTAAACTGGCAGAAAACCAACAAAAGAATAAAGGCTCTCACACTTTCCCGAAATTTTGGCCACCAGTCTGCGTACACTGCCGGACTTGAACATGCAAAGGGTGATATCGTCGCAATGATGGATGGTGACCTTCAGGATCCTCCGGAATTGCTTGGAGAAATGTTCAGGAAAATAATTAATGAAGGCTGTGATGTTGTAAACGGCAAGAGAACCGGGAGGAAAGGTAAAAAGACGAGGAACCTGCCTAATTCTTTATTTCACCTGTTGTTCGGGAGAATAGGGGAAATAAGAGGCATGGAAAACTACGGAAACTATTCAATGATGACGCGCGACGCCTTAAATGCACTACTGTCGATGAAAGAAAAGATCCGTTATCTTCCGGGGCTGAGGACTTTTATAGGCTTTCGCCAGGGAGTCGTGGAATTCGTCAGGGACAAGAGGTTTAAAGGCGATCCCAGAATGTCGTTCCATAAGTTATTTATGCTTGCCAATGATGCAATTTTTTCATTTTCCCGGTTCCCGATACGTTTTTGCCTGGTGCTGGGTACAATTGGTACCCTGGTATTTATGGCTGGCGGGATTTATGTTCTTATTGCTAAAATAGCGGGTTTTGCCATAACAGGATGGTCATCAACAATGCTGAGCATATACTTCCTTGGCTCAATTCAGCTTGTTTTCCTGGGAATTCTCGGAGAGTATATTTACAGGAACTATAAGGAATCACAAAACCGTCCGGTCTATTTTGTAAGAAAATATTACAATGGAGAGCTGTAATAATGATGAAAGAGAGAGTACTGAAATATGTATTCGTCACCCTGGCTGCACTTCTCCTGATCGTAATGCTCGCTGTAAGCCGGAATGCAGGTATTACATGCGACGAGGTTCTTCATTATGATCATTCGGTTTCAGTTTATAATTATTTTGCCTCTCATGGCAGGGATCTCTCAGCCCTCGATACCCCTGAAACACATTTGAAATACTATGGGCAGAGTTATGATAATCTGGTTACAATTATTATCAGGTGGTTCAGAATAGATGATGTTTATGGCTTCAGGCATCTGATGAGTGCATTTGCCGGATGGCTGACGATTATCGTAACAGCCTTATTCGCTATATGGCTGACAGGTTACAGGGCCGGAATTTTTGTAATCCTTCTTTTTGCAGTTTCGCCCACTTACCTGGGACATTCCCTGAATAATCTTAAAGATATCCCATTTGCTCTCGGTTACATTTCAGCTGTATTTTTATCTCTTAAGCTGATTTTTTCAGGGAAGAATATGTCATTGATCAATGCCGCGCTGCTCACACTATCAATTGCCCTGGCAATTAGTGTCAGGGCAGGAGGGATGGTCCTTATTTGCTATCTGTTCCTTCTTCTGTCATTTTCTTACCTGTTAAAGTACTTAAGGGAAAAAAGGGTGTCCTATCATGAAATGATCTCCGGATACCTTACAATTTCGGGAATTAGCGTAATATCTTTCTGCCTTGCTATCCTGCTGTGGCCCTATGCGTTGCAAAGCCCTGTGAAAAATGTATTTGAATCCTATAATGTGATGGCTCATTTCCCGTCGACATTCAGGCAGATTTTTGAGGGGAGGGAAGAATGGTCGGATTCCATGCCCTGGTATTACCTGATTAAGTCGATGGCCATTACAATTCCTTTAATTGTTACAGGAGGACTCCTGATATTCCCGGGATATCTCCGTTGTAACTTTCATTCAGACAATGCTATTAAAACCGGTTTTGTCATTTTTACAGTACTTTTCCCTGTCATTTTTGTAATTTTTGAAAAATCCAATCTTTACAGTTCCTGGCGGCAATTCCTCTTTTTATACCCCGGGATAATCCTTATTTCAGCGCTTGGTTTCTCGTGGCTTTTTATGAAGTTCAGTAATAAATATCTGAGAGCGGCCCTGATATTAGTTTTTGTCCTCTTGTCAATCCATCCGTTAAAGTTCATGATTTTAAATCAAAGATACTGGTATGTGTATTATAATCAGCTGGTTGGTGGCCTGAACGGAGCTAACGGAAATTATGAAACAGATTACTATTATGTAAGTCAGACCGAAGCCTCCGGATGGTTGTTAGATTACCTGAAGCAAAAAGGTAAAACAAACGACGTGAAGGTAAAGGCAACATTTTCTGTTAAATGGGAATTTCGAAACTACCCGGGGATACAAACATCTTATTTCAGATTTGAAGACAGAAGTCTTTTTGACTGGGACTATGCTATTGTCACAAACCGGTATATTGCGCCGTTTAAACTTAAAAACGGCATCTGGCCTCCAAAGGATGCAATTCATCTAATCTATGCAGATTCAGTTCCGTTGTGTGCGGTTCTTGAAAGGAAAACGAAAAGCGATTTTTACGGGTATGAAGCTCTGAATCAGGGCAAGGTAAAGGAAGCAATCGGCTTTTTTGAAGATGCTTTAAAAGAAAATGATAAAGACGAAATGATTTTTTTTAATTTCGCAGCTGCATTGATCAAAGACAGACAAACTGAAAAAGCCGATTCAATTTTAAAGGAAGGGTTAAGATTTAATCCGCGTTCGGAAATGATCCTGATGTACCTTGGCAACCTGGCAAAATCGGAAAAGCAATTTGATGATGCAAAGGAATATTATCAAAAACTGATAAGTGTTAACCGTAAATATTTTGAGGCTTATGTCAGCCTTTCCGGTCTTTTAACAGGTAAAGATATATTCAGGGCACGCGAATTACTCAGGTCATGCCTGAAATTGAATCCTGGTTATAAGCCTGCAATCCTGGCACTGGCCAACACATACCGGGACAGTGATCCGGCAGTCGCAAAGAAATATGATGAACTTGCAAGACGAACAAAGTAAAATTAATACAAGATTAAAATGAAAAAAGCAGCTTTAGTGTTTTCGATGATCTTATTCCTCCTCCCGGGAGGCCTTGGAGTGGCTTTGGCTCAGGATAAACCTGAACCGAAAAAAGATACTGTAAACATGGATACCGATGCCAAGCCTACATATTATTATGCAGTTGAGGATGAAAAGAGCGATGCCAAATCAGGTTCGGGAAGTACGATAGCCATCGTCGCGGGGGCCGTTGTAGTTTTAGGGGTAGCGGGTTTTTTCCTTCTCAGGAAGAAGAAATAGAATAAGATCCTCGTAGAGTTCACCCCCCATCCCCCCAAGAGGTATAATCGTCAATTTAAGGAATAGGATATCTTATGGATCACACCGCATACAGCTGATTAACAATAATTTACTTTTGGGGTGTTGAAAAAGTCAAAATCCATTAACCGCAGAGGACGCAAAGAATTTACGCAAATGCCGATAGCTATCGGCACGCAAAGGGCTATATTTATGTGATTTAGCTTTGCGTTCTTTGCGCTTCTTAGCGTTCTTTGCGGTTAATAATGACTTCTTAAGCAACTCCAACTTATTTAATTGTAATTCTGCTAATTAAATAATAATTTTTTGTATCAGACCAGAATTTTCTTGCAGTATTCAACGCACTTGTTGGTTTCTTTTACTTCGTCTGAACCTTCAGGTATCGGATATTCAAGTTCAATATCAACATAGATCGGCCATTTATTCTTTTTTATTAGCAGCAGGATATCGGCTATCGGAGTTTCTCCCTTTCCAAATTCCATATTGGTATTCGGCGGTGTTGCTTTTGGTCCGGTCTTATCCTTGATGTGGATACTTGTAATCCTGTCATGAAGCTTTTCGATGATCCCGTTGGGATGAAGTCCTGTAGACCCGAAATAGTGTCCGGCATCAAAATTCAGCATATTCAAAGGTGACATGTCGAGGAATTTTTCAAATGTCCATCCCGGCTGACCGGGCTGCATATGCTGGTGCAGCACTACTTTCATCCCGTATTTCTGTGCAAATGGAGCAAGTTTTTGAGCTGAGACATCTCCGATTTCAGTTGAAACACCTCCTGCCCCCAATGCTTTGGCTGCCCTGAAAGAGTAATCAATTTCCTCATCTGACCAGTTCTCCGGCGAGAATTTTGCAATGTGGATCTTTACTCCTGCCTTATTATACATCTTCCTCATCTCCTCGAATTTTGTCATAGGAGCAGATACCCTCCATTTACGCTGAGCTTCGGAATTAGCTTTCATTGCTTTCTGAAATGCGGATCTTTGTTCTTCCGAAGCATCACGAGCCGGCCTTTGCATTGTGACCTGCGGTATGCCGGCAAATTTTTCAGCTGTGTTGCTCATAAGTTCTATCGAGCTGATTCCGCACGCCAGGCAATATCCAAGGACATCCTCTGCAGTGTCAGGCATGCCGCGCCAGCTGTAAGTGATGGCACCAACCTGAACACCTCCAAAATTTGAATCGGGCTTCTTTGCCTGAACCTTTTTTGGCTCACTTCCAAATCCCAGATTAACAGGTACAACAGCTAATGTAGCTGCCGCTGCCGTAAGCGATAAAAACCTCCGGCGCGATACCTGATTGTTTGAATTGTTTTTACTTTTCATTTATTTATTTGTTTATGTGAATCTTAATAATGCTTCTGTCTTCTGACTTCCTCCTTTGGCCATTTTCCTTTCTCTTTTCGCTTTTTTCCTTTCGCCTTTCTCCCTATTATTCGATCTTCACCCAGACATTGCCTTTTTTATTCGACTGAACAACCGAGTGAATGAACTTCATACCCCTTACACCATCGTGAACTGTTGGAAATTCCCCTGCCATAAAGTCTTCACCTCTTATGGATTTTGCGGTGCCTTTGTAAATATTTGCAAGAGCTTCATAAATGCCTTCAGGATGACCGGCAGGCATTGTATGACCGCTCTCTGCGAGCTTGTCATTATAACTATGAGCCGGTTTAAATACTTTTGTAGGTTCAGTATCACTTAACATATACAGGTAATTCGGATTCTCCTGAGCCCATTTAAGGCTTGCCTTTGACCCATATACAGCCAGAGTAATACAGTTTTCCTCGCCACCGCAAACCTGGCTGGCCCTTATCACTCCTTTAAGATGTTTTCCGAACCGGAGTAATACAGTTCCGTCAAGATCAAGAGCTATATCGTCTTTTACGTTGCTTAGATCTGACAGTATCTCTTTGATTTCCAATCCAGTGGTGTATTCTATGAGATTAAAGGCATGAACTCCGATATCACCCATGCAGCTGCTGACACCCGCATGTTTCGGATCGAGTCTCCAGATGCCTGTGATCCTGCTTTCAGTGCCGTGTATTATTGAGTTTATCCAGCCCTGGTAATACTGTGCATCAATCCTCTGAATAGTCCCCAGTACTCCTTTTGCAATAAGATCCCGCATTTGCCGGATCATTGGATACCCGGTATAGGTATGCGTTAGTGCAAAGGTAAGCTTTTGCTTAGCAACAAGTTTTTCAAGATCAAGTGCTTCCTCAACCGTCATTGTCATTGGTTTTTCGCAAACCAGATGAAACCCGTGTTCAAGCAGGTTTTTGGCAAATCCGTAATGCAGGGCATTTGGAGTAACAATTGCTACAACTTCCATACGCTTATCGGCTGGCATAGCAAGTTCTGATCTGATCAGGGTATCAACACTTTCATAGCAGCGATCAGGGCTTATTCCCTCATTGGTTGCAAAAATCTTGCTTCTTTTATAATCTACATCAAAAACGCCGCCTACCAGTTCAAAATCATTGCAGATTCTTGAGGCCCTGCGGTGTGCATCACCGATAAATGCACCTATACCGCCTCCGATCATTCCCATTCTTATTTTCTTCATAGTATTTTGTTTTAAATGTGTTTTCTCTTCTTCAAATGCAAAATTGTAAAAAATACGATCAGTATCGCAGGAACGATTGCTACAAATCTTAATGTGGCAGCTCCGCCAGCAAGTTGTGCAGTAGCCCATGTTGTTGCCTCCTGAGTCCCTTCCAGTGCAGTTTTGAGAACTTCAACAGTTTGACCGGCCGGAACTGCCAATGCGGTTTGGGCATCAAAGATTGCTCCCAGGACAGGCTGGGCAATTGCTCCGCCAAGAAAGCCGATCCCTCCCATAATGGCAAGACCAAGTGCCCCGCTTTCAGGAATGTTCTCAGAGACGAATCCTAACATTGATGGCCAGAAGAAAGCTACTCCTAAAGCGAATACACCTGCAGCTGCAAAAACCATGGCACCATTTGCATAACCCATGAGGATCAATCCGATAAAAGCAAGGATTGAAGATGTCAGAAGTATGACAGTCGACTTGAGGTTATGTATAAGCGTCCCCCCGAACTGACGGGCTAATGCCATGATACCTGATATCCAAACCAATAGAAGGATCGGGTTATCGGAAACATTCGAGAGAAGTGCAGCGATCCATTGGTTTGTGCCCAGTTCAGTGGCAGCTGTAAGGATCATACAAAAAGCCATAAAAAGGAACAGCGGGCTGATACATGCTTTTAACATATCCTTATATGAGAAACCTGTTACAACACGCTCAGTCTTTGGAAATTGTTTATTTAAAAACATATAGCCATAGGCAAAGGTAGGAAGCAGCATGATTCCCATAGCGTACCGCCAGTTGGTAAGTCCTATATTGTTAAAAAGATAAACAACAAGTCCGCCGATCACAATCCCTGTCGGGAACCAGGCATGAAACCTGTTCAGACGCCGTGTTTTTTCGCCGGTGTACATGCTGGTTATTAATGGATTGCAGGCCGCCTCAACGCTTCCGTTAGCTATTCCTACAAAAAGAGTTGAAATAAACAGAGTCCAGAATCCTGTTGCGACGATTGTGAGAATAATACCGGCCAGGTGACAAAAGAATGCAATTGTTATGATCCTGCCAAGACCAATAATGTCAACAAGCGGACCTCCAAAAAACATAGCCAGTGTAAATCCCCAGAAAGCAGTGCCAACAATCCAGCCTACCTGCGTATGCGTCAGGTTGAATTCTGTAGCCCAGGCTTCCACGAATGAACCTCTTGTAGCAAATGCAAGTGCAGTAACCACCAGGGCAACACAGCTTGCATTGAATAATTGAGCCTTCTTAATTGTGTCCATAAATGAGCGAATTTAGTCAGGTTATTTGGAAATGTTTGGAATGTGTAAAGTTTTACTTTTCGAATGCTGAGTCAAAAGCAATATTTGAAGGGGCAAAGTCGACGGCTTTAACAAACTCACAGGCTTCAATTGCTCCATGTTCACGGTCCATTCCACTGTCTTCCCATTCGACCGAAAGCGGTCCCCTGTAACCAACGCGGTTCAATGCCCGGATGATCTCTTCAAAATTGATATTGCCACGGCCCAGGCTTCTGAAATCCCAGTACCGGCCTTTCGTTCCGAATTCCGTATGTCCGCCGAATACACCGGCTTCAGCCGGAAATTCAGACCATCCGACGTCTTTCATATGTACATGGAATATCCTGTTGCCAAACTCATGAATGAATTCAATATAATCAACACCCTGATATCCGAAGTGCGAGGGATCGAAGTTAAAACCGAACGCCGGATGATTGTCAATTGCTTTCATTGCTTTACGGGCGGAAGCTATGTCAAAAGCAATTTCAGTCGGGTGAGGCTCAAGAGCAAATCGGATTCCAAGTTTTGTATATGAATCGAGAATTGGTTTCCAGCGGCTTGCAAATTCCCTGTAGCCATCTTCAATCATTTTTTGAGGAACAGCAGGGAAAGAATAACAGAGGTGCCATATCGGACTACCTGTGAAACCATTAACAATTGTAACACCAAGACGTTTTGCAGCTTCACCGGTTTTTATCATTTCAAGTGCAGCTCTGCTACGGACTCCTTCAGGATCACCATCACCCCAAACATAATCCGGAAGAATACTTTTATGCCTTTCATCAATCCTGTCGGTAACTGCCTGTCCTGCAAGATGGTTTGAAATTGAGAAAACTTTCAGGCCATATTTGTCGAGCATTTTTCTTTTTCCTTCGCAATAAGCGTCATCAGCCTTATTAACTTCAAAATGATCTCCCCAGCAGGCAAGCTCCAAACCATCATAGCCAAATGCCCTGGCTTTCTGACAAAGAGTTTCGAAGGGTAAATCGGCCCACTGGCCCGTAAAAAGAGTAACTGGTCTGCTCATAATAGTATATTTTTAAGTTTAAACTTGGATTTTTCCTGTTCTGATTTATTGTTGAGGTTTAAAGGAGTTGCTAAGATAACAAAATCCTTTTCATCAGTTTCACTGCTTCTGGCAGAATTTGTTTACTTTGTAAATAATCTACATTAAATTTATATGACGGACCTAATTCAGACATTGGTTAATCGCAAAACCATTAGAAAATACTCCCCTGAACCTGTAGATGACAAACTGTTAAACGATCTTCTGGTAGCCGCAACAAGGAGTTCAACAACCGGCAATATGCAGGTTTACAGCATAATTATCACAACTGATGCTGCTAAGAAAAAAGAACTCCTGCCGCTGCATTTCAATCAGCATATGATTACTGAAGCTCCGGTTGTCCTTACATTCTGTGCCGATTTTAACAGGTTTAACAGGTGGTGCCTCTTAAGAAATGCAGTGCCCGGCTATGATAATCTTCTGTCGTTTATGACGGCGGCTATCGATGCCCTGCTCGTTGCACAGACTTTTTGCATTGCTGCTGAAGCCAGTGGGCTGGGAATATGTTACCTCGGTACCACCACCTATATGGCGCATAAGATAATTGAAACGCTGAAACTTCCTTCAGGAGTTGTGCCTGTGGCGACCGTAACTGCGGGCTGGCCTGCCGAGCAACCTGAACAGCCCGACAGGCTGCCTCTTGAAGCAATAGTGCACAGGGAAACTTATTCTGACTATACAAATGAGAAGCTTGAAAGTTACTATAAGGAAAAGGAGCGGAGGGAGGATTCAAAGAAATTTGTGGCTGAGAACAACAAGGAGACTCTGGCACAGGTTTTTACTGATGTCAGATATAAGAAAGAAGACAATGTTTACTTTTCAAAGATGTTCCTTCAGGTTCTTAAGGATCAGGGTTTCATGAATCAATAAATTCGATTCCCATTTCTCCCGCAATCTTTACCAGATCATCCCTTATTGCCGGAACCAGGGAGATACCTTCTTTCATGATCCGTTCTTCCGATTCCCTCTCAGGATCCCCCGGAATCAACACTTTATCATTCCCCTCAGCTGGTTTTGCCGTACGGAATGTCTCAATCCACTCATCCATTTTTGTCTTGAATTCAACTGCCGGCTGAAAAGCATCTATCCGCATTGCTCCAAAGAAATGACCGGTTCCCTTCCCGACCTTCCTGTCGAGAACCGGCAGATATGCAACACTTGGAGGTACAAACGGCCCGAAATTGGCACCGCTTAAAACTGCAGAAAAAATGTCAACAATAGCCGAGAGACAATAACCCTTATGACTCCCGTGTACCCTGTCTCCTCCAAGAGTAAGCATCGACCCGCCTGATTTGAGGATGGACGGGTCGTCAGAAGGTTTCCCGGTTTTATCCTGTACAAATCCGAACGGGACTTTTTCGCCCTTCTTCTCTGCAACAGCCAGTTTGCCTCTTGCGATTGGCGTTGTGGCAAAGTCAGCTACAAAGGGAGGCTGTTTAAATGCAGGGATTGCAACAGCAATGGGATTGGTCCCCATCATTCTGCTTATTGAAAAAGTAGGGGCAACCAGCGGGTTGGCGTTTGTCAGACAGATTCCGATCATGTCGTGCTTTAGCGCCATCATAGCGTAGTAACCCGCTATCCCAAAATGGTTTGAATTGCAAGTACTTACCCATCCGGTACCTGCATTTTTCGCTTTTTCGATAGCAATTTCCATCGACCTCACGGCAGCAACCATACCTACTGCATTATCACCGTCAACTACCGCAGTACTCGGGGTTTCGTGCACCAGCTTTACAGCCGGTGCGACGTTAATCCTGCCCGCTTTCCATAACTGAAAGTAGTCTTTAATTCTTAACATTCCATGAGATGCCTGACCTCTCAACTCCGCAGCCAGGAATACATCGGCAATAATATTGGAATCCTTTTCACTGCACCCCATCTTCCTGAAGATATTCTTCGTAAAATCCAGCAGATACTTATAAGTGTACATCTTAAAATGTTATTTTAAATAAATATTTCCTTTCTAACTACGGAGATCCACCTTGTTAACCGGAGTTTCACGATTCCTCACCCATTCTACCCCTCACCCATTCCCCCCCTCTCGCTCTCCCGCTCCCCGTTCCGCTCCCTCGCTCCCTCGCTCCCTCACTTCTTCCCCTTCACCGGATATGGAGGTCTGACCGGTGTTTCCGGAGGATTCTTTTCGAGCTCTTTAAGAGCAATCTCAATGGCTTTCTCAAGCTGTGGATCCCTTCCGTTTATGACATCTGCCGGCCATTGTTCCACCTCAATGTCGGGAGCTACTCCCACATTTTCAACAACAAATCCGTCTTTTGTCCAGATAGCCAGATTTGGCGCAGTTACCGATCCGCCATCAATGAATTCGGGGAAGCCAAGTATCCCTACAAGTCCACCCCATGTCCGTTTGCCTACAAGAGTACCAACCCTGAACTTCCGGAACATCCAGGGGAGCATGTCACCACCCGATCCTGCGGTCTCATCAATTATCATCACCTTAGGACCCTGAATCGAAGCGCTGGGCGATTTTAAGTCCATCCCATATCTGGTATTCCAGTATGCCTGTAGCGGACGCTGCAGAATATCAATATAGTAATCAGCCAGTGAACCGCCACCATTAAATCTTTCATCAACTATAATAGCTTTCCTGTCCGCCTGAGGAAAGAAATAGCGCTTGAAATATTCGTGACCCTGTGTTGAAGTATTGGGTACGTAAACATATGCCACCTGCCCGTTTGTAGCCTCAGTCACCTTCCTGAGGTTGCCTTCAACCCAGTCACGGTTCCTTAGCGAATACTCATTTCCCACAGGTACGACCTTCACAACCCTCGACCCGGCATATTCAGGTTTGTTGTTTATGGTAAGCTCAACAATTTTGTCAGCACTGTTTTCAAAGAAGCCGTAAATATTTTTATCAGCCGTCAGGTCATTCCCATTAACGGCAAGTATAAAATCGCCCTTCTTCACATTAAGTCCGGGTTCGGTCAGTGGTGACTTCAGATCAGGATTCCAGTTAAGGCCACCGTAAATCTTGTTGATCTGGTACCTGTTACCTGAAATAACATAGTCCGCCCCGAGTAATCCGCCTGCAACTTTTTGAGGGTTGTATAGCCTGTCGCCCGGCGACGAAATTCTGTGATGACCTACCCTCAATTCACTGCACATCCACTGGATCACACGATTAAGATCGCTCCTGCAGGCAAGGTCGGGGAGGAATGTTGAATATTTTACCTTCATGGCATTCCAATCAACCCCGTGCATACCGGGATCATAGAAATAATCCCTGTTGATCCTCCAGGCTTCATCAAATATCTGAGGCCATTCAGACTTTGGATCAATCTTAACTGAAATTGCTCCTGTATTTAAGACCCCCTTGCCCGGTTCAGGTTTTTTTGCGGTAGCAGTTGTACCATAGATCTGGCCTTTGGAATAGAGCATCTTTTTCCTGTCAAAGGAGACTTTGTAACGGTCGAGCTCCATAACCTCCTCATCTTTGCGATCTTTCAGGCTGTATTTATGCATTTTAGAAGATTCTGATGGTATCGATGGCCTGACGATATATAAAATATCGCCTGAAGCACCCGTTCCAAGATCGGAGTAGTTGCCCGCACTTACGGGAATGTTGACGATTCGGTCCTGCAATCCGTCTGTCTCAATTTTTAATAACTTAGGCTTTTCCTTTGCTGGTGGCGGATTTTTACTCTCTTTCTTATTTTTCTCAGCTGATTTTTCCGGCTCTGTTTTCTCCGGTTTTATTGTTTCCTCATCGCTTTCCTTTGCAAAAGGAGAGATAATATCTTTTCTGAGGGTGGCCAGGTATATGGAATTTGTCATTCTCATATCCTCATTTGAAAGATCAAACCAGTTTACAACAGGTCCTGCATCAGTAGAAGCAAAGAAATAAATGTACTCGCCTTCAGTGTCGAAAACCGGGTTGGAAGCATCGCTTAAACCATCAGTGACAGCGAAGGATTTTTTCTGATCAACTGAATACAAAAGAATCTTCCGGAAGTTGGTTTTAAGCAATTTGGTATAAAGCAGCCATTTTGAATCTGATGACCAGTCTCCGAAAATATCCCTGAATGTCGAAGGAAAATAAAGCTCGTCAGAATCAACTTTGGCTATTGTATTTAATTCAAGATCAATTATATATATATTTCTTCCATTATCGGCGTAACAGATCTTCTTACTGTCGGGTGACCAGGACGGATTTGCATAAAATCCGGTTCCCGTAAGTTTTATGGTTTTTGGTTCACCTTTACCATCCTGCGGTTTAATGTGAAGGGAATACTCGCCTGTTGCATCCGAGAAATAAGCAATAGATTTCCCGTCGGGGGACCAGGACGGGTATTTTTCATGTATGCCTGTAGTCTGGGTTATATTTCGCGGATCGCCTTTTTCAGCAGGAAGGGTGATGATATCACCTCTGAAATCCATTACGATCCTTGATCCCGTAGGCGAAATATCAAGACCTCGTATATAGTTGTTACCCTGAACATACCTTGGCCTTAATTCAAGCAGATCGGCTGCAATCCCGATTGTAAGTTTGGATGACTTTGATTGTGATAAATTATATTGATGAAGATACCCTGACTGTTCAAATATTATAGTACCGATGCCTGCAGAGGCTTTCAGGATCGGAAAATCAGTAAATGAAGTTAGCTGCTTTATTTCCTTTGAATTTATTTCGTACGAAAACAGGTTAAACTCGCCATTCCTGTCGCTAGTAAAGAAGATCTGGTTCCCGATCCACATCGGATCGGCATCGTTGCAGCCACCCTGAGGCTGCGGGATTTTTACAACGGAATGATCGCCAAGGGAGTAAATCCAGATCGTTGATATCGTTCCTCCCCTGTAGTCTTTCCACTGCAGATATTGGGGTGTAAGAGGCGTGTAGGCCATTGATTTACCATCGGGCGAATAGCAGGCAAACCAGGCGTTGGGGATCTGGAGCTTTTCAGGGAATCCGCCACCTGTTTTTACAGTGTAGAGCTGGAAATACCTTCCTGAAAAAGAGGATCGCTGCGACGCAAACAAGACACTGGAACCATCGGGTGTGAATCCTCTTACAATGTCATTCCCCGGGTGCCAGGTCAGCCTTACAGGAATGCCACCTGCAACCGGTACGATAAACACATCAGTGTTTCCATCATACTGTCCGCTGAAAGCAATAAATCTTCCGTCGGGCGAAAAATACGGGTCAGACTCAATTCCCTCACTGACAGTAAGCCTTACCGGTTGTGAGCCATCGGGATTAGCAACCCAAAGGTCCTCGGCATAGATAAACGCAATATGATCGGCACTGACCGCAGGCTGCGACATCAGTCTCGTATCCCTGGTATCTATTCCTGAGACCTGATTCCGTATGAAAAAAAATACAATGATCAACAGAAAAAATCGACTGACAAAGTTTTTCATAAATATTTAAATTTAAGTTGTTTTTTTACCTTAAGCCGTCTCTCCATTGCGCCGTTACGCCGTTGCGCCGTTGCGCCGTTACGTCGTTACGCCGTTGCACCATTGCGCCTTTACACCTTTGTGCCGTTACGCCTTTGTGCCGTTACGCCGTTGCGCCGTTACGCCGTTGCGCCGTTGCACCGTTACGCCGTTGCGCCGTTACGCCGTTGCGCCGTTGCGTCGTTGCGCCGTTACGCCGTTGCGCCGTTACGCCGTTGCGCCGTTACGCCGTTGCGCCGTTGCGCCGTTACGCCGTTACGCCGTTACGCCTTCTTTATATTGTGATTCACATCCGCCTGAGCTGTGGGTGTTATCTCCAGGTCATTTATGCAGACATGCTCAGGCAGTGTGGCGCAAAAATAGATTACCTCTGCCACGTCCTCTGGCTGGAGGGCTTTAATGCCTTTATAAACTGCTTTAGCTTTATCCTCATTCCCATGAAATCTGACTAGAGAAAACTCGGTTTCTGCCATGCCAGGGGCTATGTTTGTTACTTTAATATTGTGTTTCAGCAGATCTATTCTCATCGATCGTGAAAGGGAGTCAACAGCGTGTTTTGAAGCACAATACACATTACCGTTCTCGTAAACCTCCTTGCCTGCAATAGAGGAAATATTGAATATATGTCCTTTGTTCCTTGCAACCATCAGCGGCGATACAGACCTTGTTACATACAAAAGACCTTTCACATTGGTATCGATCATCTTTTCCCAGTCATCGATATCTCCGTCATCAATATGTGAAAGCCCTGAGGCAAGGCCTGCATTATTAACCAGGATATCTATATTCTTCCATTCTTCGGGAAGTTTGTTTATAGCGGATTGAACATCATCTTTGTTCCTGACGTCAAAATTGAGGGCCAGCACTTTAACATTAAATGGGGAAAGCTCCTTTTCAAGCTGTGAAAGTCGTTCCCTCCGCCTTCCTGTAATAATAACATTGTATCCGTTCTTTGCAAATTTAAATGCCGTCGCCCAGCCGAATCCCGCTGTAGCTCCGGTTATTAGAATGATTTTGTTCATTGTTTTTTTTGAAAGTTTATTGGTTATGTAAAAATATAAAATTATTTCAAAGCAAAAAGCAGTATTAATAGCAGTATTTCAGTTAATTAAAATACGAATTAAAAGACTAATTAACCTAAAGTTGCTAGTTACGAGTTACTGGTTGCTGGTTGGTTGATAATGAGCATTTTTGAATTGGCTGACTATCTTCCGTAAAATTCATGGAGAAATTGCATATTACATTATTAATCAGCAACTAACCAGTAACAAGCAACCAGAAACCAGCAACTTGAGTTAATTAATCTAAATTGCCAGTTACGGGTAAGTGGTTGCTGGTTGGTTCAGTGAAATTACGACTAATTATAATGGGTATTTACAAAGAATCTGTAATATTACGGTTTTAAATGTACTTCCGACGATGCTCTTTAATATAATATGAAAGTCTTGTGAAATATTCTGATAAATTAATTATTCAACAATTAATCCAAGGGAGGAATTAACCATGAGAATGACAGAAACGACATCACGGATTGACACTGGAAAAACCGCACCAGCTACTTCTGTCCTGAGTAATAGGACCAAAAGAATGTATCGCAGTCGTGGCCAGTCCAACTTGCAGAAGATGGGCCATTGTGCTCCGGCTATCATGCAGACTATTCTGGATCTGGGGAATACTAAAGAAGACTGGCTGGTCAGGATGACTGCCGGATTGCCGGGGGGAATAGGCAATACCAGGTACGAATGTGGAGGGATTACGGTCCCGTTGATTCAGTTTGGACTGGAGCATGGTCTCAGCGCAAAGCAGGACGGACTGCCTACAGTCATCTGTGCGGGTTACGACTATAATCAGCGATTTCTAAAGTGCAACAACGCACTCTTGTGCCAGGAAATCCTCGGTGACAGACGAGTCCCACTGCCATGCCTGAAGGTCGTCCGTCATGCTCCGGAGCTTTACAGACAAACCGACAGCAAAGACAACGCTGAGACTATATCAGGTGAGACCAGGGAAGCCTTTCTCCTATTGTATTCTCACCTGTCCGCCAATGGTTTTCACTGTGCCCATGCCGTTCTGAAGAATCTGGGTGACAATATTCCCATAACCCGGGAACTACTGGATGGAACTAGCGGTTTTATCGGTGGGACGATGTTCAAAGGCCTGACCTGCAGTGCCTTTACCGCTGGCCTGATGGCCGTCGGTCTGAAACTTGGTGAGATTGAAAACAGTCACATTCGGGTCATCCGGATGTTAGCTACCATGGTCGTTGGCGGCAATGCCTTTGCCGACCACCTGAACAAATTCAACAGGATCATGAACATCGGCGATAGGATGTCGAAGTGGTTCACCAAAGAGTTCGGAAGCACTTTATGCCGTGAAATCACTCAGTGCGACTTTTCTTCTTTAGGGAATGTACACCGGTATATCGAAAAGGATTCTGTAACCACCTGTAAGAGTATAGCGGAAAAAGTGGCCAGGCAGGCCGAAATGATCATTAAACAAAAAGGAGTTGGCTTCTGATTTCGGCCAAAAAACTATCTTTGCGCTTTATTTTAACCGGTAACAAATTGAAGGGAAATCCTCATAAAGATGCAAAGACGGAAGTAGGTCCGATGTTTGACGCAATTGCCTGGAGGTATGATTTTCTCAACCATCTACTCTCATTCGGAGTTGATAACTCGTGGCGTAAAAAGGCAGTTGAGACAATAGCAAAAACTCACAAAAACCCGTCTGTACTTGATGTTGCAACCGGCACCGGCGATCTTGCCATTGCCGCATTAAAACTGGATCCGGTAAGTGTTACAGGCATTGACATTTCGGATAAAATGCTTGAACTGGGAAAAAGAAAGGTCATTGCCAAAGGTTATTCGAATAGTATAAATCTTTTAAAATGTGCATCAGAAAATATCTGCTTTGAGGATAATACGTTTGATGTAGTCATATCTGCTTTCGGGGTAAGGAATTTTTCAGATCCCCTGAAAGGTCTTTCTGAAATGAGAAGAGTTGCCCGCACAGGAGGACTTGTGCTGGTCCTTGAATTTTCAAAGCCGGAAGGATTTCCTTTTAAAAATATTTATAACCTGTATTTCAGGAATTTTCTTCCTGTAATCGGCCGCATATTTTCAAAGGACCGAAAGGCTTACAGGTACCTCCATGATTCTGTAACCAGGTTTGCCGATAATGAAGAATTCATGGGGTTAATGAGAAATGCCGGTCTGTCCGATATCAAACAGGAAAGGCTGACAATGGGGGTTGTAAGTATTTATACCGGAATTAAAAAATAAATACAATATTTGGATTTTAAACAAGTTTATTAACTGGTAAGTAAGAAAATTGATTCCCGAGTCTTGAGAAAAAATCTTTTATATATTCTTTTAGCAGGATTGCTCTTATTGTTTAATTCTGTGACCTACGGCCAGAAGCAGAAACCGAAAAATGACTCATGGTATGATGATAAACCACTTCATTTTGGCTTCAGCCTGGGAATCAACCTTATGGATTTCAACATTACCCGTTCACAGAATAATTATCAGGTCGATTCACTGTATCCGGAAGTAAGTGTTCTTAATCCGGGAATAAACATTCAGATAATCACAAACCTGAGACCCGGGAAATACTTTGATTTCCGTTTTCTTCCGGGTGTCGCATTCGGCCAGCGTAATGTCAGGTTTTATAAGAGTGGTGAGCTGGTCAATGAGAGGCAGAGGATTGAATCGTCCTATCTTGAATTCCCGTTCCTGCTGAAATATAAGGGTGCCAGGCTAAATAATGTACGGCCATATATAATCGGAGGATTGAATTTTCGATACGACCTGGCGGGAAAGAAGGAATATGATGATGAAAAACCCATTTATTTAAGGCTTAAGAGAGCCGACCTGTATTATGAATTCGGGGCCGGACTCGATTTTTACCTCCCTTATTTCAAGTTCTCGGTTGAACTTAAAATGTCAAACGGGTTGAGGGATATAATTGTCCATGATCCCGCACCTGGTAACCCCCAGTTTGTAAATTCTATCGAAAGAATGCAGTCCCAGATATGGATTGTTGCATTTCATTTTGAATAGGGATGCCAAAACAGGTTCAGCTTAACCTTAAACCTTCATCTGCTGCCGATGACGGGGAAATACGCAGAATTGCGGCTTCCCTTGCCGGTTTAACGAGTCAGGATATCAGGGAGATCCGGATATTAAAAAGATCTGTTGATGCCCGCAAGCCTAATATCAGGGTTAATCTTACCGTTGAACTTTTTACTGAGGACGATCCGATAAACCCGATCATTCAGCCTTTTAATCCACAGAACGTTACGAACCAGCCTGAAGTTATAGTAGTAGGTGCCGGACCGGCGGGATTATTCGCCTCCCTGCGCCTGACCGAACTGGGCCTGCGGCCTGTAATTATTGAAAGGGGAAAGGATGTCTCCTCAAGGAAAAAGGATATTGCGGCAATAAGCAGGGAACATATTGTAAACCCCGACAGCAACTATTGTTTCGGAGAGGGTGGGGCAGGGACCTATTCTGATGGTAAGCTTTACACACGATCAAAGAAAAGGGGTGATAACTCGAGGGTGCTCGAGCTGCTTTGTTTCCATGGAGCAAATGGGAATATACTTTACGAAGCTCACCCGCATCTGGGCACCGACAAATTACCAGGTATAATTTCAAGTGTCAGGAACTCACTGACCGATGCCGGCGCTGTTTTTTTGCTGGGCAAAAAAGTTACTGATATCATTATTGAGAACAATTCAGTAAAAGGGGTGATAACTTCAGGAAATGAAACGTTTCTCTCTTCATCTGTTATTCTCGCAACCGGCCATTCTGCAAGGGATATTTATGACATCTGCACCAAAAGGAATATTGACCTTGAATTCAAACCCTTTGCGATGGGGGTGAGGGTGGAACATCCCCAGGAGCTTATCAACATGATTCAGTATCACGGAAATCCGGGTGGGGAGTATCTTCCTGCTGCTTCATATAACCTTGTAAAACAGGTTGATGGAAGAGGGGTCTATTCCTTCTGCATGTGTCCGGGCGGCTTTATAGTGCCATCAGCAACTTCCCAGGAGGAAATTGTTGTAAATGGAATGTCCCCCTCACGTAGAAATTCTCCTTATGCAAATTCCGGGATTGTAGTTGAAATCAAAGCTGAAGATCTTACCGGATACAACCTTTACGGAGAACTGGCGGGTCTTCAGTTTCAGAAAGAGATCGAAAGACAGGCCTGGTTAAACGGTGGGCAAACTCAAAGTGCACCTGCTCAGCGGCTTTCGGATTTTGTTAATGGTGTTGGTTCAGCAACCTTGCCTGATGTGTCATATTTTCCCGGAGTCACTTCTTCTCCTCTTCACAAGTGGATGCCGGAGATGATAGGAAAGCGACTGCGAACCGGGCTCAGAATGTTCGGAGGAGTTATGAAGGGATTTATTACTAATGAAGCTGTAGCAGTAGGCGTCGAATCAAGAACCTCCTCCCCTGTAAGGATACCAAGGGATCAGGTGAACATGAGTCACATCAGGATCTCAGGGCTCTATCCCTGTGGTGAAGGATCTGGTTATGCCGGAGGTATAGTTTCGTCAGCTGTTGACGGGATGAAGGTCGCCGAAGCTGTCTACTCAGGATACAAATCGGGGTAAACTACAATCGACGAACGTGTTTTTCACAAATCACTCCTTCGTCTGGCAAATTCCGACAGTACAACTGATGCAGCCATAGCAACGTTCAGGGAATCGATACCGTATGGTGATGTTGCGAACCCGGGTATTCTTATTCTGTCACTAATAAATGGCATCAGTTCAATTGCAATCCCTCTGGATTCATTCCCAAGTAAAATGATCCCTTTCGGACCAAGGTGGTATTTGTAGACGGATTCCCCGTCAAGCAGCGTTCCATAAACCGGGACACCCTTGTCCGCCGCACTTGCAAGAAACTCTTTCAGATCACAATAGTGAACCCTGACATTCAATATTGCTCCCATGCTTGTCTGTATGACTTTCGGATTATAGACATCCACACAGTTACCGGAACAGACTATATCCCTGATGCCAAACCATGAAGCAGCCCTGATTATAGTGCCAAGGTTGCCAGGGTCCTGAACAAAATCAAGGGCAAGAGTCAGGCTCTGAAAAAGAACATCTTTATCAAGGTTATATTCAGACATTGCTACGACAGCCATTGCATTGTGTGGTGTTTTGAGCGTGCTTATTTTCTTAAGCTCCTCATAACTTGCAACTTCCGTTTCCCCGACGTATTGTCTGAGCGGTTCGGGGAGCGTATTTATGAATTCAGGTTTAGCTATCAGTGTCCTTATCCTGATCTTTGCCATTAGAAATTCCTTAACTATCTTATCTCCTTCAATAACAAACAGCTTTTCCTTTTCCCTCTCCTTTTTTTTCTGAAGGGATAAAATGAAGTTGGCTTTACTCTTACTGACCATTTTGCAATGCTTTTCCTCTGAGTATTATCTATTTTTATTAATATATTTGCCTGACACTTTGGGTTACAAATTTTGGGAAAAAAAACTTCAAATAAAAATCTATGTTCACTGAGATTTTTTCTCCCTGTTTTATTGTTTATAATAATAGCATCATCTTGCAATCCAACAAAGTATGTCCCGCAGGGTCAGACGCTCCTTGACAAAAACCATATTAGCTTAAACAAGGAGGGCGTTAAAGAGAGCGAACTTGTACCATATATTAAGCAAAAACCCAATAAAAAAATCTTTGGAGCCAGATTTTACCTGTGGTTATATAACCTCTCAGATCTGAATAAGGAGAAATGGCCCCATTCGTGGCTGCGCAATATTGGAGAGGCACCTGTTATCTATGATTCAACAGCAACGGAAAAGAGCAAGGGGCAGATAAAGTCATATATTGCTTCAAAAGGATTTTTCGATGGGTCGGTTTCTGACACTGTCGAAACCTCAAAAAGAAAATCGGCAGTTTTTTATGATGTTAATCTAAAAACCCCTTATACTATTCGAAATCTCTTTTATGATTTTGCCGATACCAATATCCTGAAGCTTTTCTATTTTGATTCTGTTAACTGTCTGATTGAAAGGGGAAGACCTTATGACGTGGATATTCTGCAGGCTGAACGCACACGTATTGAACGATATATCAAGAATAACGGATATTATGGATTTTCAGGTGAATACATTTATTTTCAGATCGACAGCACTATCGGGAACAGACAGGTAAACATAGTCTACAATGTAAAAGACCTGACGAGTGTAGATCAGTTTAACAGGGTTACCTCTGTTCAACATTCGAAATACAGGATAAAAAATGTTTATCTCTACCCCGATTTTATTCCCAAAGATGTCCTTGAGGGGGGAGAGGCTTATCTTAAAAGCTTTGATACAATAAAATACAACGGATACTATTTCCTTTCAAAAAATGAGAAGCAGCCGTTAAAATTTGATCTTATCCTGAGGGAGTTCTATATTAAGCCAGGTGCGGAATACAACGTAACGGACGTTGAGCAGACTCAAAACCATCTTATGTCATTAAAGGCTTACCGGCTAGTAAATATTTTCTTCAGGGAACCGGCTGATAGCGCAGTCGAAGATGGACGCGAATTACCGCTCGACTGTTATATACAGCTTACCCTGCTTAGCCAGCAATCGTTTAATGTGGAACTTGAGGGCACTAATACAGCCGGAAGTCCCGGTGGTGCACTTAACCTGATTTACCAGCACAAGAATCTGTTTCACGGAGCGGAAGAGTTCAAGGTCACTTTGAAGGGGGCATTTGAATCTGTGATTCAAAAAGATACAAGTCTTCGAGCCAGTCAGGAATTTGGTATTGAAACCAGTCTGAGATTGCCAAAGTTTTTATTCCCGTTCCTTAAAAAAGAGGGAATTGTAAAGAACTTAAATCCTACCACTGATTTAATAGTTGCCTTCAATTACCAGAACCTGCCATTTTATACAAGGACTATAGCTAATGCCACTTTCGGATACAGCTGGTCGGCGCGTAATTACAGAACCCATATCGTAAACCCCATTCAGCTTAACCTGATTAAGCTGATAAAGATCGACGAGAGGTTTCAACTTCATATTGACACATCCTCCTATCTTGCATACAGTTACCGCAGTGTAATGATACTGGGAGGTAACTACTCCTTCATATTTAATAATCAGAAGATCCAGAAATCGAGGGACTACTGGTTTCTTCGTGTAAATGCCGAAACTTCCGGCAATATGCTCTCGATTGCAAGTAAACTGGCCGGACTTAATAAGGATAATGGCAGCTACAACATATTAGGGCAGCCTTTCGCCCAGTATTTTCGAACGGATATTGACCTCAGGTATAATTTTATAATTAATGATGCCAGTTCTGCAGTATACAGGGGATTTATCGGGGTTGGTATCCCATATGGAAACTCAAAGGCTATCCCATTTGAAAAACAGTTTTTCGGAGGAGGATCAAACGATATAAGGGCATGGCAGGTGAGAACCCTCGGACCGGGATCGGAAACCATACCTAAAGGGACCTCATTCATTAATCAGACGGCTGATATAAAGTTAGAAGCAAATGCCGAATACAGGTTTAAATTATTCTGGATCCTCGAAGGTGCGACGTTTCTGGATGCAGGAAATATCTGGACATTTAACAAAGATTCTTCCCGTCCCGGTGCCAATTTCCAATTAAAGTATTTCTTAGATGACATTGCCGTTGGTACCGGAGTCGGATTAAGATTTGATTTTAAGTTTGTTATAGGACGTCTCGATCTTGGCCTGAAACTTCGTGATCCCTCTATACATTCCGGATCCAAATGGATAATATTTAGAGAGGGATACAGCTATAAACGTGATATGGCGCTAGTTTTTGGTATTGGTTATCCGTTCTGATGGAACCTTGCAATAACTTCTTAAATAATTCCGGTTTTCTTTATGCCTGTTACTAAAATTGCGTAAATTGCATTTAGTCTCTCTGCCTAATTTTTTCAGACATGAATTCCATAATGGACCCGCTCAAAAACTGGTTTGGCTATACCCGAAGGGAGAGAAGGTCCACTTTTATCCTGTTGCTGATCATAATTACAGTGCTTGGATTAAGGTCAGTATTGCCTGAGAAGAATATTCCGGTTACCCGGATTCCTCTTGTAATTTCCGAAGCGGGCAATGACAGTGTCCTGATTTCAAACCCTCAGGAGATTCCCGCCCGAAGGGAGAAAGCAGGAAATTATCAGGTAAAAAGAAAGTTGCTCGACATTAACAGCGGTGATTCCGCCGCCCTTGAGGCGTTGCCCGGCATCGGACCGGTATTGGCAACCCGGATAATAAAGTACAGGAAGCTTATCGGAGGATTTGTTTCCGTTGAACAGCTTAAGGAAGTTTACGGACTGCCTGTGGAAACCTTCACCTTAATATCCAATAGGATTATTGCTGATTCACTTAAAATCAGGAAGATCAACATTAACAAGGCCGAATACAGGGATCTTATCAGGCATCCTTATTTTAAAAAGGAGGAAGTAGCTGCCATCCTGAAATTTAAGGAGTTGAAAGGAAGGATCACGGGGATAAATGAGATGGTTGAGAATAAGTTGATTTCGGAGGAGACGGAGAGGAAGATCAGCGGGTATCTGGAATTTGAATGAAGATGGTGAAGGAACACCCCCTTCCCGACCTTCCGGGTGGAGGAAGCAAACCCCCTTCCCGGCCTTCCCGGTGGAGGAAGAAAACCCCCTTCCCGGCCTTCCCCCACGGGGGAAGGAGCTAGACCCAGTTCCCAGGACCGAGTTCACTGCCTTCCCTTCTGATATCTATCGGGAGGTGGAAGAAACCCTGTTAACCATTTCCCCCTTGGGGGAAACAGGAAAGGGGGTTTATACCAATAAAGGAAAGAAGAAAACGGGTAGATGAAGAGCTTTTAATCATTTCCCCCCTGGGGGAAACAGGAAAGGGGGTATAAAGAGCGTGAAGGATCAACCCCCTTCCCGGCCTTCCCGGTGGAGGAAGAAAACCCACTACCCGGCCTTCCCGGTGGAGGAAGAAAACCCACTACCCGGCCTTCCCGGTGGAGGAAGAAAACCCACTACCCGGCCTTCCCGGTGGAGAAAGAAAACCCACTACCCGGCCTTCCCGGTGGAGGAAGAAAACCCCTTTCCCGGCCTTCCCGGTGGATGATCACCCCCTACCCGGCCTTCCCCCACGGGGGGAAGGAGCGAAACCCAGTACTGGGGACCGAGTTCACCGTCTTTCCTCCTGATAAGACTTCCCTGAGGAGGGAAGGAGGAAAAAAATGATAAAAGATTATGGTAACTTGATAAATCAATTTTAGAATGGTATATTCCAGAAGGATAGTAGGAGCGAACCAGAGCCTTGATGCCAGTTTTAATATAAAGTCAAAGGCCAGGGAATTGAGAAAGAAAATGACAGAATCGGAACAACTACTTTGGTCTCATCTCCGCAGAGGACAACAAAAAGGATTTCACTTTCGCAGGCAACATCCCTATTATATTTATATACTTGATTTCTATTGTTTTGAATCAAATCTTGCTATTGAGGTGGATGGTAAGATTCATCTAAATCAATTAGAATATGACTTAGAAAAGACGAGGTTTTTGGAATCATCAGGGTTAAAAGTCTTGCGAATTAAAAATGAAGATGTTGAATCGCGCATCGGCTGGGTGCTGGAAATTATAAATAATGCATTAACTCGAAAAAATGATGAAGGATTGGAGTAACGTAATCTTGTTCATTTTTGGAATGGAAGTAAGTAATGTGGTAAACAGGTTGAAGAAACCCCGTTTAACCATTTCCCCCTTGGGGGAAACAGGAAAGGGGGTTTATACCAATAAAGGAAACAGGAAAACGGGTAGATGAAAAGCTTTTAACCATTTCCCCCTTGGGGGAAACAGGAAAGGGGGTATAAAAGGGAACGATCACCCCCTTCCCGGCCTTCCCCCTAGGGGGGAAGGAGCGAGACCCAGTTCCCAGGACCGAGTTCACCGCCTTCCCTTCTGATATCTATCGGGAGGTGGAAGAAACCCTGTTAACCATTTCCCCCCTGGGGGAAACAGGAAAGGGGGTTTATACCAATAAAGGAAACAAGAAAACGGGTAGATGAAGAGCTTTTAATCATTTCCCCCCTGGGGGAAACAGGAAAGGGGGTATAAAGAACGTGAAGGATCAACCCCCTTACCGACCTTCCGGGTGGAGGAAGCAAACCCCCTTCCCGGCCTTCCTCCCCAGGGGGAAGGAGCGAAACCCTGTACTGCGAGTCGGAGGTCAGTATACAACTTTAACCATTATTTAACATAGCAAATTTGGAATTAAACTCAAAAAAGAGTATTTTTAAGTAAATCCGAAAAACGATAATTAGTAGAAACTTCAAATAGTATTAAAATTTAAAATAAATAGAAATGATTAAATTATTGCCTTAAAAATTTTGAAAAGACTTTTTCTATTTCTAACTTTGCGCCTCGTTTTAAAACTGAATTTACATTATGATAATTGTACCATTAAAAGAAGGCGAAAACATTGAAAGAGCTTTAAAGAAGTTCAAAAGAAAATTTGAAAAGACGGGAGTTATCCGCGAATTGCGGTCACGTCAGGCTTTCGTAAAGCCTTCAGTACGCCGGAGGGAAGAAATCAAGAAGGCTCAGTACGTTCAGAAGCTGCAGGAAAACGAAGAATAGTCCTCCAGACTCTTTTTTACCATAAATTAACAGATAAGGGGTTCCTTTATGAATCATAAGGAATCGTTCTTACAGTATCTGCAAATCGAAAAGCGGTATTCTCCGCTTACTGTAAGTTCTTACTTAAACGATTTGGATCAGTTTAGTAAATATTTAACAGCTAATGATGAAACTGTTGATGTTGAATTTGTCTCATCACATGATATACGGTCATGGATCGTGAATCTCCTTGAAAATAACATATCCCCGGTAAGTATACACCGGAAGATCTCATCGCTGAGGGCTTATTACCGCTACCTTCGAAAGGTAGGGTTTATAAAGAACGATCCTCTTGAAAAAGCAGTGTTGCCAAAGGTTAAGAAGCGCCTGCCGGTTTTTGTTGAAGAAGAGTCAATCGGGAACCTCCTTGATAATATAGATTTCGGAGATGATTTCAACGGGGTAAGAAACAGGATGATAATCGAGATGCTTTATCTCACGGGAATGCGGAGGGCGGAACTGACTGGTCTGCGGACCCGGGATGTCGATATTGCCGACGCTACGGTAAAGGTCACGGGTAAAAGGAACAAACAAAGGATTATCCCTCTTCTGAAACCTTTTACAGTCAGAATTGCTGAGTACATAAAGCTTCGCAATGAGGCATTTCCTGAAGGTGACAGAGAGTGGTTTTTTGTGGGCAATAAAGGGAACAAGTTATATGACAAATATGTTTATAACATAGTTACGAGGTATCTGTCGATGGTCACAACTATTGAAAAAAGGAGCCCGCATGTTCTGAGACATACTTTTGCGACGCACATGCTTAACCATGGAGCTGATCTGAACTCTATTAAGGAATTTCTGGGTCATGCCAATCTTTCGGCGACTCAGATTTACACACACAATACATTTGAAAAGCTTAAGAGAATATATAAACAGGCTCACCCAAGAGCTTAAATATTAATCAAATACAGGAGGTGCTACTATGAACATTCAGATTCATTCAGTGCGGTTCGATGCCGACAAGAAGCTAATTGATTTTGTTAACCTGAAACTTGAAAAACTGATCACTTTCGGTGATGGAATTGTTAATGCTGAAGTGTACCTCAGACTTAACAAGGATCAGGACCGGGAAAATAAAATTAGCGAAATTAAGGTTGAATTACCGGGTGGACCTTTGTTTGCAAGGAAGCAGAGCAAGACTTTTGAGGAAGCTACCGACCAGGCGATTGATGCTCTTAAGAAGCAGATAACCAAACATAAACAGAAGCAAAGAGGAGCCTGAAAAGGGACCGTCCAAAAATATTTTGAATTATTTTGATAAATGAAATTTAAATTCATACATTTGCAAACCGATTTTTAAGGGGTTATTATGCCCTTACGGGACGTTCTTTAAATTGCCGATGTAGCTCAGTTGGCCAGAGCAGCTGATTTGTAATCTGCAGGTCGGGGGTTCGAATCCCTTCATCGGCTCTTGAAGGAGTTGTAAATGTGTGTCTTAGGAGAATAACTCTGTTTCAAGGGGGAGATACCAAAGTGGCCAACTGGGGCAGACTGTAAATCTGCTGGCGAATGCCTTCGTAGGTTCGAATCCTGCTCTCCCCACTTAAACGGTGTTACCGTAAACCTGGAAGGTTAAGTGAAGACGATACGGGCCTCTTTGGATGATATCAGGCGGGAGTAGCTCAGTTGGTAGAGCATTAGCCTTCCAAGCTAAGGGTCGCGGATTCGAGTTCCGTCTCCCGCTCACTTTTTGATGCCAGAGTAGCTCAGGGGTAGAGCACTTCCTTGGTAAGGAAGGGGTCGGGGGTTCAATTCCCCCCTCCGGCTCAACAAGAAAATGAATTTAAAACTGAATATAGATATACTAAATTTAATACGCTTGGAGTTATGGCAAAAGAAAAATTTGACAGGTCGAAACCGCATGTAAATATAGGTACAATCGGTCACGTTGACCATGGTAAGACCACCCTGACAGCAGCGATCACGATGGTACTCCACAAAAGAGGACTTTCCGAGATCAGGGATTTTGACTCAATTGATAATGCTCCCGAGGAAAAGGAAAGGGGTATTACAATTAATACTGCACACGTCGAATACCAGACAGCAACACGCCACTATGCGCATGTTGACTGCCCCGGCCACGCTGACTATATCAAAAATATGGTTACAGGTGCGGCTCAGATGGACGGTGCAATTCTTGTAGTTGCTGCTGATGATGGTCCAATGCCTCAGACTCGTGAACATATCCTGCTGGCACACCAGGTTAACGTTCCTAAAGTGCTTGTTTTCATGAATAAGGTCGATTTGGTTGACGATCCCGAACTTCTCGACCTGGTCGAGATGGAAGTCCGCGACCTGCTCAACTTTTACGAATTCGATGGCGACAATGCTCCTGTTATCCGCGGCTCAGCACTTGGTGCAATGCACGGCGAACCGAAATGGGAAGAAAAAGTAATGGAACTGATGGATGCAGTCGATTCATACATCCCGATTCCTAAACGTGAAAATGAGAAACCATTTCTTATGCCTGTTGAAGACGTATTCTCAATCACAGGTCGTGGTACTGTAGCAACCGGCCGTATTGAAACCGGTGTTGTCCTGACAAGCGACGAACTTGAAATGATCGGTCTTGGCGCAGAAAAACGCAAAACAGTATGTACAGGTGTTGAAATGTTCCGCAAGATTCTCGACAGAGGTGAAGCTGGCGACAATGTAGGTCTTCTACTTCGTGGCGTTGATAAGAAAGAAATCAAAAGAGGAATGGTTCTTGCAAAACCAGGTTCAATAACTCCACATACCAGGATCAAAGCTGAGATCTATGTTCTTAAAAAAGAAGAAGGTGGCCGTCATACTCCGTTCCATAATAAATATCGTCCACAGTTCTATATCAGAACTCTTGACATAACCGGGGAGATCACACTTCCTGAAGGAACTGAAATGGTAATGCCTGGCGATAACGTAACTATTACCGTCGACCTTATCTATCCGGTTGCTATCAATGTAGGACTTCGTTTCGCTATCCGTGAAGGCGGCAGAACGGTTGGAGCTGGTGCAGTAACTCAAATTGTTGAATAGTAAAATCCTGATGTGCATCAGGATTCTACGCTACACGGGTGTAGCTCAGTTGGTAGAGCACTGGTCTCCAAAACCAGGTGTCGGGAGTTCGAGTCTCTCCTCCCGTGCAACTTAATTAAAGAACTATGGATATAAAAGGATATTTCAGGGAATCATATACTGAGCTCATTCATAAGGTCACCTGGCCAACCTGGAGCGAACTTCAAAACAGCGGTACACTTGTTCTTGTTGCTACGTTGATAATTGCCCTTATTGTTGCTTTTATGGACTTCGGCTTCAGCAAGATAATGCATTTTGTATACAGTTTGTTATACTAAAACAGAAGATCAATTCCGATGAGCGAGAATATAAAAAAGTGGTACGTGCTTCGGGCAATCGGGGGGAAGGAAAAAAAAGTAAAGGAATACATCGACAGTGAGATTGCCCGTCTGAAACTTGAAGAATATATCTCACAGGTTCTCATCCCTACCGAAAAAGTATATCAGATCAGGTCAGGGAAAAAAATAAGCAAGGAAAGAACTTTTTTCCCGGGATATGTGCTTGTAGAGGCAGTGCTGACAGGTGAAATACCTCATCTGTTGAGGAATGTTCCCAATGTGATCGGTTTCCTCGGATCACAGGATGGAGAACCGGTGCCGCTTAGAAAATCTGAAATAAACAGAATACTTGGCAAGGTTGATGAATTAAATGCCAGTGATGAAGAACTAAATGTTCCTTTCTTTGTTGGTGAATCAGTGAAAGTGGTAGATGGACCATTCAACAGCTTTACAGGAATTATTGAAGAGGTGAATGAAGAGAAGAAAAAACTCAAGGTGATGGTCAAGATATTTGGCAGGAAAACACCCCTTGAGCTTAGCTTTATGCAGGTAGAAAAAGAAAATTAACAGAAGATATTGATAGTTGTAATATTCATAATGCTTCCTGAATAACTGTCAAGACTCGCAATTAAAACGCAAATACTAAATTATGGCAAAAGAAGTTGCTGGAATTATAAAATTACAGATTCGTGGCGGTGCTGCTAATCCATCACCACCGGTTGGTCCCGCGCTGGGATCAAAAGGTGTGAACATAATGGATTTCTGCAAGCAATTTAATGCGAGGACCCAGGACAAAGCTGGAAAAGTAATACCGGTTGTAATCACAGTTTATGTTGACAAATCGTTTGAATTCGTAACAAAAACACCGCCGGTTGCAGTGCAGCTGCTCGATGTCGCCAAAACAAAGAAAGGTTCGCAGGAACCTAACAGGAATAAGGTGGCAACAGTTTCCTGGGACCAGATCAAAACAATTGCCAGTGAGAAAATGGAAGACTTGAACTGTTTTACACTTGAGTCGGCTATGAAGATGGTAGCTGGTACTGCACGAAGTATGGGAATCACCGTCAAAGGAGAATTCCCGGTAAATCTTAATTAACGAAAAAATGACTAAACTTACCAAGAACCAGAAGCTGTCGTTAGAAAAACTCGACTCGAACAAGCTTTATACGTTGACTGAAGCATCGTCGCTGGTTAAAGAAATCACCACGACTAAATTTGATGCTTCTATCGACCTGGATGTAAGGTTAGGTATCGATCCAAGGAAATCCAATCAGATGGTCCGCGGCGTTGTTTCCCTTCCTCACGGAACCGGGAAAGTAACCCGGGTTCTCGTTTTATGCACACCCGACAGGGAAAATGAAGCAAAGGAAGCCGGTGCTGACTATGTTGGTCTTGACGACTATGTTGAAAAGATCAAAGCTGGTTGGACAGATGTTGATGTTATCATAACCATGCCATCCGTAATGGGTAAAGTCGGTCAATTAGGTCGAATACTCGGTCCCCGCGGACTGATGCCGAACCCTAAAAGTGGAACTGTTACCATGGAAATAGGTAAGGCTGTTAAAGAAGTGAAGCAGGGTAAGATTGATTTCAAGGTTGACAAATCCGGAATCATTCATACCTCTATCGGAAAGGTCTCATTCGAGCCTCAAAAGATCGTTGATAATGCCAGGGAGTTTATCCAGATGGTAAACAAACTCAAACCGGCTGCCGCCAAAGGAACCTACATCCGTAGTCTTTTCCTTTCAAGCACCATGAGCCCCGGTATCAAAATCGATCCGAAAGGTCTTGATCTTAATCTGTAAAGTTAAAAGCAAATCAAATTATGAGACGGGAAGAAAAAAATGCTATCATAGACAGCCTTGCTGAGAAACTTAAAGAGTACAGCCACTTCTATCTGACTGATACCGCTCAGCTGAATGCCGCTGACACCAGTGATCTGAGAAGAAAGTGTTTTGAAAATGACATTAAACTCATTGTTGTAAAAAATACTCTGCTCAAAAGAGCACTCGAAATGTCTGAAGGTGACTTTAATGAACTCTATCCGGTTCTTAAAGGTACCACATCCATCATGTTTGCACAAACCGGAAGTAGCCCTGCAAGATTGATCAGGGAGTTCCGGAAACTACATGATAAACCTGTTCTTAAAGGCGCATACGTTCAGGAATCAGTTTATATCGGCGACAATATGCTCGATGCACTGGTTTCAGTAAAGACAAAACAGGAACTGATAGGAGATATCATTCTCATGCTTCAGTCGCCTGCCAAAAACGTTATATCAGCCCTCCAATCAGGTGGAAATAAAATTCATGGTGTTCTTGAAACACTATCAAAAAGAGAAATGTAAATAGTATTATCAAATTTAAAAATTCTATAAAAATGGCAGATCTTAAGAAATTTGCAGAAGAACTGGTTAACCTGTCTGTTAAGGAAGTAAATGAGCTGGCAAAAATACTGAAAGAAGAGTATGGCATCGAACCTGCTGCAGCAGCAGTAGCAGTTGCCGGTCCGGCCGCTGCTGAAGCACCCAAAGCAGTTGAGAAATCAACATTTGATGTTATTCTTAAAGCCGCAGGTGGCCAGAAATTACAGATTGTTAAACTTGTAAAGGATATCACCGGTCTTGGGCTGAAAGAAGCTAAAGCCGTCGTTGACGCAGCTCCGGGTCCTGTTAAAGAAGGTGTATCAAAAGAAGAAGCAGAAGCTATTAAAGGTCAATTAGTCGAAGCAGGAGCCGAAGTTGAACTTAAGTAAGTTATACCTGATTGCTGGGTTATAGGTTTAGTCCCGAGCACTCGGGACTAAGCCTTTTCGTTCTTTAAATTATAAGTTCACTTAATCCTTTTATAAATGTCCTCGAAAAATACTGGAAGAATAAGTTTTGCATCCAGAAAAAATCAACTTGATTATCCAGATTTTCTGGAGATTCAGTTGAAATCATTCGGTGAGTTTTTTCAGTTGGGAACAACCCCTGAAAACAGGAAAAAAGAAGGACTCTTTAAGGTCTTTACAGAAAACTTTCCAATTACCGATACAAGAAATAATTTTGTTCTTGAATTTCTGGATTATTATATCGACCCTCCACGCTATACAATAGAAGAATGTATTGAACGCGGTCTGACGTTCAGCGTTCCTCTGAAAGCTAAACTCAAACTATATTGCACCGATCCTGAACACGAAGATTTTGATACCGTAATTCAGGATGTCTATCTCGGAACAGTACCTTACATGACTGACCGCGGTACATTTGTCATAAATGGTGCAGAAAGGGTCGTTGTTTCACAACTACACAGATCTCCGGGCGTGTTCTTCGGACAAAGTGTCCACGCCAACGGGACTAAATTATATTCAGCAAGAATAATCCCGTTCAAGGGATCATGGATCGAATTCGCTACCGACATCAATAATGTGATGTACGCTTATATCGACAGAAAGAAAAAACTGCCTGTAACAACTTTACTTAGGGCTATCGGTTTCGAAAGCGATAAAGAGATCCTGGAGATCTTCAACCTTGCTGAAGAACACAAAGTATCAAAGACAAATATTAAGAAACTTATCGGACGCAAACTTGCCGCAAGGGTTCTTAAAACATGGGTCGAAGACTTTGTTGACGAAGATACCGGTGAGGTGGTTTCAATTGAAAGAAATGAAGTAATCCTTGACAGGGAGACAGTCATCGAAGCCGAACATGTTGACATGATTGTTGATTCGGGTGCAAAGGCAATCCTATTGCACAGGGAAGACTCTACCCTCTCGGATTTTGCAATAATATACAACACACTTCAGAAAGATCCCTGCAACTCCGAAAAGGAAGCAGTGATCTATATATACCGCCAGCTTCGCAACGCAGAACCGCCCGACGAGGCAACTGCAAGGGATGTTATCGAAAAGCTGTTCTTTTCAGATAAAAGATATGACCTTGGCGAAGTAGGCCGTTACAGAATAAACAAGAAACTCGGACTTAACACTGAAATGAGTGTTAAGGTCCTGACAAGGGAAGACATCATCAAGATCATTGGCTACCTTATCGAACTTATTAACTCCAAGACGGATATCGATGATATTGATCATTTGAGCAACCGAAGAGTTCGTACGGTAGGGGAGCAGTTGTATGCCCAGTTTGGTGTCGGACTTGCACGTATGGCACGTACAATTCGTGAAAGGATGAATGTAAGGGACAATGAGGTGTTTACACCCGTAGACCTTATTAATTCAAAAACCCTTTCATCGGTTATAAATTCATTCTTCGGAACAAACCAGCTTTCGCAGTTCATGGATCAAACCAATCCGCTTGCTGAGATGACGCACAAACGTCGTATGTCAGCTCTCGGACCCGGCGGTCTGTCGCGCGAACGGGCCGGATTTGAAGTAAGGGACGTTCATTACACCCATTACGGCAGGCTCTGTCCGATTGAAACACCTGAGGGACCAAATATCGGTCTTATCTCATCACTCTGCGTCTATGCCAAGATCAACGACCTTGGGTTTATTGAAACGCCCTACCGTAAGGTGGATAAAGGCACGGTAGATTTTACCGAAGAGGGCGTAGTATGGCTTAGCGCTGAAGAGGAAGAGGAGAAAATGATCGCACAGGCAAATGCGCCAGTAGCTGAGGACGGGCATTTCGAAAATTCAAGGGCTAAATGCAGGTATGAAGCCGATTACCCGTTTGAAGAAGTCTCAAAAGTGGATCTGATGGACGTTGCTCCAAACCAGATCGCCTCTATTGCAGCTTCTCTCATTCCTTTCCTTGAACACGATGATGCCAACAGGGCGCTTATGGGATCAAACATGATGCGCCAGGCTGTTCCGCTTATCAATCCGGAAGCTCCCATTGTAGGTACCGGTCTTGAAGGACAGGTTATCAGAGACAGCAGGATCCTCTATGCAGCTGAAGGCGACGGTGTTGTTGAGTATGTCGATTCAAACGAGATTGTAGTGCGCTACACCCGTACCGACGAGGAGAAATTCGTAAGCTTTGATGACGACATCAGGCGCTATGTACTCCCCAAATACAAGAAGACAAACCAGAATACATGTATCAACCTTATTCCTGTAGTTAAAAAAGGAGAGAAAGTCATTAAAGGACAGGTCCTTACAGAGGGGTATGGTACAAAGAACGGAGAACTGGCCCTCGGACGTAACCTTATGGTGGCATTCATGCCGTGGAAAGGATACAACTTTGAGGATGCTATAGTTATCTCCGAAAAGGTGGTTCAGGAAGATATGTTCACATCAGTTCACATCGATGAGTATCTTCTCGAAGTCCGTGATACGAAACGCGGACTTGAAGAGCTGACTTCAGATATTCCGAATGTAAGTGAAGAAGCCACAAAACATCTTGACGAAAACGGTCTGATAAGGGTCGGCGCTCACATAATACCCGGAGACATTCTTATAGGTAAGATTACTCCAAAAGGTGAGTCAGATCCTTCTCCGGAAGAAAAGCTGCTGCGTGCCATTTTTGGTGATAAGGCAGGAGATGTAAAAGACGCTTCTCTGAAAGCAGGACCTTCGCTTGAAGGTGTTGTTATTGATAAGAAACTGTTTACCAGGGCAATAAAAGACCGCAAAGCCAAAGCAGTCGAAAAACCACTTCTGGATAAGATTGAATCGGATTTCAACAGAAGCGTTGAGGATCTGAAAGCAAGGCTTGTTGATAAGCTCTTCATCCTGGTTAACGGAAAAACTTCCCAGGGAGTTAAAGACTATCTTAACGTCGATGTAATTCCAAAGGGAAGCAAATTTACTCTGAAACAGATGCAGGAGATCGATTTTCTGAATATCAATCCGAATAAATGGACAACGGATAAGAAGAAAAACGACAGCATTAAGCAGCTCCTCCATAACTATATTATAAAGTATAAAGAGATTGACGGAGTATTTAAACGCAAGAAATACAATATTACTATTGGTGATGAACTGCCTGCAGGTATTGTTCGCCTGGCAAAAGTGTATATCGCTAAAAAGAGGAAGGTAAAAGTTGGTGATAAGATGGCTGGCCGGCATGGTAACAAAGGTATTGTTGCCAGGATTGTGCGTAAGGAAGACATGCCTTTCCTTGAAGATGGCACACCGGTTGATATCGTTCTGAATCCCCTTGGCGTTCCTTCAAGGATGAACCTGGGTCAGATCTACGAAACCGTCCTTGGATGGGCTGGTCAGAAACTCGGACTGCAGTTTGCAACCCCGATATTTGACGGTGCGACTATCGACCAGATCACAGAGTATACCGAAAAGGCAAAACTTCCAAAGTACGGTAAAACATATCTGTTCGACGGAGGCACCGGTGAAAGGTTTGACCAGCCGGCTACAGTGGGGGTAATTTATATGCTTAAACTGGGTCATATGGTCGACGATAAGATGCATGCACGGTCTATCGGGCCATATTCACTTATAACCCAGCAACCGCTTGGAGGTAAGGCACAGTTTGGCGGACAGAGGTTTGGTGAGATGGAAGTCTGGGCACTCGAAGCATTCGGTGCTGCCCATATCCTTCAGGAAATTCTTACGATTAAATCGGACGATGTGATCGGCCGCGCCAAAGCTTACGAGGCAATAGTGAAAGGAGAACCAATGCCGCAACCCGGCATCCCCGAATCACTCAATGTACTGCTTCACGAACTCAGAGGACTGGGATTGAGCGTAATACTTGATTAATGTCCCCGTCTTTTAATGTTTCTTTAAATTTTGAATTAAAAAATTCAGTATATGTCATTCAGAAGAGATAACAAAACAAAAACTAGTTACTCAAAGATCTCAATTGGTCTTGCTTCTCCTGAGGAGATTCTCGATCGCTCCAGTGGAGAAGTCCTGAAGCCTGAAACAATTAATTACCGTACCTATAAGCCTGAACGTGATGGACTTTTCTGCGAAAGGATATTTGGTCCGGTTAAAGATTACGAATGTCATTGCGGGAAGTATAAGAGGATCCGTTACAAAGGGATCGTGTGCGACCGATGTGGTGTTGAAGTTACCGAAAAGAAGGTCCGCCGCGAAAGAATGGGACATATATCACTGGTTGTGCCAATTGCACATATCTGGTATTTCCGTTCATTGCCAAATAAGATAGGTTACCTGCTCGGACTTCCTACAAAGAAACTCGATTCGATAATCTATTATGAAAGGTATGTAGTCATTAATCCTGGTGTAAAGGCAGTTGATGGGGTTAAATATCTTGATTTTCTTACAGAAGAAGAGTATCTTGAAATAACCGAATCGTTGCCAAAGGAAAACCAGTTCCTGGAAGATACTCATCCTGACAAGTTTGTTGCAGATATGGGCGCTGAAGCGCTTTATAAGCTTCTGAGCCGTATTGATCTCGATGAACTTTCATACACGCTTCGTCACAGGGCGAATACTGAAACCTCTCAGCAGCGTAAAAACGAAGCGCTTAAGCGTCTTCAGGTAGTTGAAGCATTCAGGGATTCAAAGCACATCAATAAGCCCGAATGGATGATAATCAAGGTTGTTCCTGTTATCCCGCCCGAACTTAGGCCTCTTGTACCCCTCGATGGCGGTCGGTTTGCAACCAGCGACCTTAATGACCTTTACAGAAGGGTAATTATCAGGAATAACCGCTTGAAGAGACTTATTGAGATCAAGGCTCCCGAGGTTATCCTCCGTAACGAAAAGAGAATGCTTCAGGAAGCAGTTGATTCACTCTTTGACAACTCGAGAAAAGCCAATGCAGTAAAAACTGATGCCAATCGTCCTCTGAAATCACTGAGCGACAGTCTTAAGGGAAAACAGGGCAGGTTCAGACAGAACCTCCTTGGGAAGAGGGTCGACTATTCGGCACGTTCGGTTATTGTCGTTGGTCCTGAGCTTGGCCTTCACGAATGCGGACTGCCAAAGGATATGGCTGCCGAACTGTACAAACCATTTATTATCAGGAAACTGATTGAACGTGGTATTGTAAAAACAGTTAAATCGGCAAAGAAAATTGTTGACAGGAAGGATCCTGTTGTATGGGATATCCTTGAAAATGTACTTAAGGGACATCCTGTACTGCTGAACCGTGCTCCTACACTGCACAGGCTTGGTATTCAGGCTTTCCAGCCAAAGCTTATTGAAGGAAAGGCAATCCAGCTTCACCCGCTTGTATGCACGGCTTTCAACGCTGACTTCGACGGAGACCAGATGGCTGTTCACCTGCCATTGGGTAATGGTGCGATACTTGAAGCACAGATGCTTATGCTGGCTTCTCATAATATTCTTAACCCGGCCAATGGAGCGCCGATAACCGTTCCTTCACAGGACATGGTTCTTGGATTGTACTATATAACCAAAGGCAAGAAAAGCACTCCCAAAGAAAAGGTTAAGGGAGAAGGACTTATATTTTATTCAGCCGAGGAAGTAAATATAGCTTACAATGAAGGCAAAATCGATCTTCATGCTTTAATTAAGGTCAAAGCAAATGACAGAATAAACGGAGAAATGGTCAATCATCTGATTGAGACCACTGTAGGACGTGTTATATTTAATCAGTTCGTCCCTCCGGAAGTTGGATTTATAAATGAAATTCTTACTAAAAAATCGCTCAGGGATATCATCGGACGGGTCCTTAAACTTGCAGGTACTGCAAAGACAGCCGACTTCCTTGATGCTATCAAAAATCTGGGATTCTATTCAGCCTTTAAGGGTGGCTTGTCATTTAATCTTGATGACGTGATCATCCCCGAGGAAAAGACAAAATTTGTAACCGAGGGTTATGAACAGGTCGAAGAAGTTCTGAGTAACTACAGTATGGGTTTCATTACAAACAACGAACGTTACAATCAGATCATAGATATCTGGACACATGTCAATGCACGACTTACACAGTCGCTGATGAAGCAGCTTTCAACTGATAAGCAGGGATTCAATTCAGTTTATATGATGCTCGACTCGGGAGCAAGGGGATCAAAGGAACAGATCCGTCAGCTCTCGGGTATGAGAGGTCTTATGGCTAAACCACAAAAATCGGGCGCCACCGGTTCTGAGATCATTGAGAACCCGATTCTTTCCAATTTCAAGGAAGGATTGTCAGTTCTTGAATACTTTATTTCTACACACGGTGCCCGTAAGGGACTTGCAGATACTGCTCTTAAAACAGCTGATGCAGGATACCTGACACGACGTCTGGTCGACGTTTCTCAGGATGTCATAATAAATGAAGAAGACTGCGGTACATTACGGGGTCTTGTTGCCACGGCAATCAAGAAAAACGAAGAGGTCGTTGAATCACTTTACGAAAGGGTCCTTGGCCGTACCACCGTACATAACATTTATCATCCTCTTACCGGTGAATTGATTATTGAAGCCGGACAGGAACTTACGGAAGAACTTTCGAGGAAAATTGAGGATTCTCCGATCGAACAGGTTGAAATACGTTCGGTGCTCACCTGCGAATCGAAAAAAGGTGTTTGCGCTAAATGTTACGGACGAAACCTGTCTACCGGCCGGATGGTTCAGAAGGGAGAGGCAGTTGGGGTTATCGCTGCACAGAGTATCGGTGAACCCGGGACACAGCTTACACTCCGTACCTTCCACGTAGGTGGTACTGCATCTAACATCACCACAGAATCGCGCCTTGTTGCACGGTACAGCGGTATAGCCGATATCGAAGAACTCAGGTCGGTACCAAGAAAAGATCCTGAAAAAGGCGACATCGAAATTGTTATCGGTCGTCTTGCTGAACTCAGAATTATAGACAAGAAAACCGGGATTGCTCTTACTACTCATACTATTCCTTATGGTTCAAAACTTTATATTAAACCTGGACAGGAAGTGGAGAAGGGAAAGCTTATATGCGAATGGGATCCGTTCAATGCGGTAATTATCGCCGAACTCGGTGGTAAGATTGGATATGATTACCTGATTGAAGGTGTTACTTTCCGTGAGGAGTCTGACGAACAGACCGGGTTTAAGGAGAAAGTCATCATAGAAAGCAGGGATAAGACAAAGAACCCTGCCATTAAGGTACTGGGTGCAAAAGGCGAGGAGCTCAGGTTATATAACCTGCCCGTTGGCGCACACCTTGTAGTTGACACAGATAAGATTGTTGAGGCAGGTGAGGTGCTTGCCAAGATCCCAAGGGCTGTAGGTAAATCCGGCGATATAACCGGTGGTTTGCCCAGAGTAACTGAATTATTCGAAGCGCGTAACCCGTCGAACCCTGCAACTGTATCGGAGATCGATGGTGAAGTAACTTTCGGAAAAATAAAAAGAGGTAACCGCGAAATCTCGATCAAATCGAAAACTGACGAGGTTAAGAAATACCTGGTTCCGCTTTCAAAACAGATCCTTGTTCAGGAAAACGACTACGTGAAAGCCGGTGTTCCTTTGTCCGACGGTGCAATAACACCTGCTGATATCCTTGCAATTAAAGGACCTACAAAAGTCCAGGAATATATTGTTAATGAGATTCAGGAAGTGTATCGTCTGCAGGGTGTTAAGATAAATGATAAGCACTTTGAGATAATTGTCCGCCAGATGATGCGTAAGGTTGAAATAATCGATCCGGGCGATACTAAATTCCTTGAACGTCAGGTTGTTGATAAACTTGAATTCATGGACGAAAATGACTGGATCTATGGCAAGAAATACATTGTCGATTCAGGTGATTCCCAGACACTTCGCCCGGGGATGATAGTTACCGCACGTAGATTGAGGGATGAAAACTCTGTACTTAAACGCCGCGATATGAAAGTTGTTGAGGCGAGGGACGCTGTTCCCGCAACTTCAAACCAGGTTCTCCAGGGCATAACCAGGGCAGCCTTGCAGACAAACAGCTTCTTCTCGGCAGCATCCTTCCAGGAAACTACCAAGGTTCTTAATGAAGCTGCAATTCTTGGTAAGATTGACAAGCTTGAAGGGCTGAAGGAGAATGTGATCGTTGGTCACCTTATCCCTGCCGGAACAGGACTGCGTGAGTATAACAGCATAATAGTCGGGTCGCTCGAAGAGTATGAGAGTCTGACTGAGTTACCGGTTGAAGTTGAACAGGAGGTCAGAAAATAAATATTAAATCATTTACTAATGTCAGATCCTAAGAATTCGAACCAGATCAGCATCGAACTGAACGAGGAGATTGCACAGGGAACATATTCAAACCTTGCGGTAATAACTCATTCAGCTTCAGAATTTGTAATTGACTTTGTTCGTATAATGCCCGGAATACCCAAGGCTCAGGTCAAGTCAAGGATTATCCTTACGCCCGAACACGCTAAAAGGCTTGTGGCGGCACTTCAGGATAATATTGCCAAGTACGAAGCTGTACACGGCAAAATAAAGGAAGTAAAAGGATCTGGTCCGGCACTTCCTCTGACATTCGGCGGACCGACTGCGCAGGCGTGAGATAATTTCAGATAAATCAAAAGGGGTCAGTTTGACCCCTTTTTTGTGTTAAGCCAGGCCCTATTTAAGAACTTACAAACCGTTGGAAACGGCTATGATTTTGATTTCAATTTTGTATATTTCAGGAAAATTTCCAGGTGGAACAATACAGTATATCTTTTATTGGTGCCGGTAAAGTTGCAAAAGCTTTGTGCCAGCAATTCTACAATACCGGCTTCAGGATACAGGATATAGTGTCTAAATCAGGGGCAACCAGCCTTTTACTTGCTGATCTGTGCAACGCAAGGCCTAAATCGGACCTTATCTTTAGAGAAGATACGGATATAATAATTGTTGCTGTTCCCGACGACGCAGTTCAGGGTGTCCTTAAAAACATTTCGTGCGGAGATAATGTAATTGTTGCACACACTGCAGGGAGCCTTGGCCTTGATCTTTTTCCATCACGTTTAAAGCATAAGGGTGTATTCTATCCGCTCCAGACTTTCTCTGCTGACCGCGATCTTGATTTCAAGGATATTCCTTTTTTTCTTGAAGCTTCCGACGCCTTTACTTCTGAAGTTTTACATAATCTGGCCGGTTCGATCAGCGAAAAAATCAATTTTACCGATGCTGAACACAGACGATTATTGCATATTTCAGCCGTTTTTGTCAGCAATTTCACCAACTATATGCTTTCAGCCGGTAAAAAGGTGGCAGGTGAAGGAGGATTTGAATTTGAGATACTGAGACCTTTGATAAACGAAACTATTTCCAAAGCACTTGACAGAGGCCCTGAATTATCACAGACGGGTCCGGCATTCAGGAACGACCAGGGTACAATAGATAAACATCTTGCCTTATTGTCATTTTCTCCCGATCTGCAGAATCTCTACAGGGTGATTACGAAATCTATATTGAGTTTTTATAATAAGAAGATTTGATGAGCAATTTTAAGGAAGACCTCACAAGAATTAAAGGATTTGTTTTTGATATCGACGGTGTGTTATCGTTACAGACCATTAATCTGAACTCATTCGGTGTTCCGAACAGGACAGTTAACCTCCGTGACGGTTATGCATTACAGCTGGCTGTTAAAAAGGGATATTTCATAGCAGTAATTTCAGGATGTAGCTCAAAGGAGTACCAAAGAAGGCTCAAGCTTCTGGGGATCAGGGATATCTACCTGAACAGCAAGTCAAAGATCGATCATTTCAACAGCTTTCTGAAGAAACATAACCTTAATAAATCAGATGTTCTGTTTATGGGTGATGATATCCCCGACTTCGAAGTAATGAAGACGGCAGGTATCCCGGTTTGTCCGGCTGATGCCGACAGTGAGATAAAACAGGTTGCTTCATACATTTCGGACAAGAAAGGAGGGGAGGGTTGCGTCAGGGATGTGATAGAACAGGTCTTAAGGCTGCACAATAACTGGATGGACACCGATGCATTTACCTGGTAAAATATGAAATCATTTTTAAAACTTATAAGATGGCAAAACCTTCTCATTGTTGTTCTGACAATGGTTTTGATGAGGTATGCCGTTATTGAGCCCTTGATCGCTAAAATAAGCGTTATGCTTAATTCCGGCAATGGTGAAGCCGTTCCTTTATCACTGAAATTCCCGTGGTACGATTTTGTTATTCTTGTAACAGCAACTGTGTTTTTAACAGCCGGTGGTTATGTTATCAACGATTACTTTGATATTAAAACCGACCTTATCAACAGGGGAGAAGTTATTGTTGGTACAAAAATCCCGAGACGCCAGGCAATTATGTGGCACAACATTTTGAATATTGCAGGCGTTGCAGCAGGATTTTATATCTCCTGGAAAGCCGGATACTTCTGGCTTGGAACCATGTTCCTAATCGTCTCCGGTTTGTTATACTTTTATTCTGCAAGCTATAAGAGGCAATTCCTTATCGGGAACTTTGTTGTGGCTCTTCTGACAGCTTTGGTACCATTGATGGTAGTTTTGTATGAGTGGCCGGCGCTCTACCGGTATTATGCCGTTAACGCAGTTTACCCGCCCCAGCTAAGCATTATATTCTACTGGGTTGGCGGGTTTTCCGTTTTTGCATTTCTGACAACTCTGGCAAGAGAAATAATAAAGGACATTGAGGACTTTGAGGGAGACACCGCATATGGAAGAAACACCATTCCTGTTGTAATCGGAATTATATCGTCTCGTATTCTTTCGATTTGCCTGATTGTTATTGTATTAACAATGCTTTATCTGGTCTGGTACTTTTTCCTGAACGACAAAATTACATTGATTTATTTATCCCTGGTAATTGCGTTACCATTACTGTATGTTATAACTATCTTAATAACAGGCAAAAGTAAAGAACAGCTTCATACTGCAAGCAGGATCATGAAAATTGTAATGATCGGAGGAATAATGTATTCAGTCCTTGTCAGGATGCTATTAACCCGGAACCTGTTTTGACATGATTCCCGGTGAAATAAATAAATACAGGATCATCCTTGCGTCACGCTCACCACGCAGGCAGGAGCTCCTTGAGGAGCTCGGGCTGAAATTCTCAGTTGTCGTTAAAAACTGGACAGAGATTTACCCGCCTGAATTAAAGCGGGAAAAGATTGCGTTATATGTTGCCGGGGAAAAGGCACACTCCTTTAAATCTTCAATAAAGAAAGATGAGATTGTTATAACAGCCGACACGATAGTTTGGTGCAATGAAAAGGTGCTTGATAAACCTGTTGATCCGTCCGATGCAAAAAGGATTTTGCGTGAGATCTCAGGGAACACTCATGAAGTGATTACTGGTGTCTGTCTTCTTTCAGCTGAAAAAAGCGCTTCTTTTTATTCGTCTACGAAAGTCACTTTTGAAAAACTCTCTGATGAGGAGATAGATTATTATGTCCTTGAATTTAAGCCATATGATAAGGCGGGTGCGTATGGAATCCAGGAATGGATTGGCCTTGCAGCCTGCAGCCGGATTGAAGGATCATATTTTAATGTTATGGGTCTTCCTGTACAACAGTTATATCTCGAATTACAGAAGTTTATTAAATGATCTTACCGGATCTTACATTATTTAACGAAAATAATCATATGAGAAAGAGCTTGTTTTTTGCTATTTATTTACTGTTCATCACTCTGACCTGTTTTGCAAAACCTGACGAAGGAATGTGGATACCCCTGCTGATTGAAAAATATAATATAAAACTGATGCAGGAAAAGGGTTTTAAATTGTCAGCCGATGATATCTACAGCGTTAACAAAGCCTGCATGAAGGATGCCGTTGTTAACTTCGGAGGAGGCTGTACGGGGGAGCTGATATCATCCGAAGGTCTTTTGATTACAAACCACCATTGCGGTTATGGTCAGATCCAGGAACATTCGTCACTTGAACATGATTACCTGACAAATGGATTCTGGGCAATGTCAAGACCTGAGGAGCTTCCCAATCCCGGTCTTACTGTAACATTTTTGAAGTGGATGGAAGATGTTACAAACCAGGTATTTGCAGGAGTAACAGAGGGACAGGATCCTGCTGATCGCAATAAAGTGATTGCAGCAAATATTGAACAGATCCAGTTGAAAGCAGTGGAAGGTACCGGATACAGGGCATTTGTACGTCCATTCTTCATGGGTAACCAGTACTTCCTTTTTGTAAATGAAACATTCAGGGATGTAAGGCTCGTTGGTGCTCCGCCGTCCGCTATCGGTAAATTCGGAGGTGAGACGGACAACTGGATATGGCCGCGTCATACCGGCGATTTTTCACTGTTCAGAGTGTATGCTGACAGTGACAACAAGCCTGCCGACTATTCAAAAGATAACATACCTTACAGACCAGCCTACTATTTTCCGGTTTCGCTGAAAGGCGTAAAAGAGGGCGACTTTACAATGGTATTTGGATATCCCGGAACTACAACCGAGTATGTGCCATCCTATTATGTTGATATGGTTAAGAACTTCCTTGATCCGAAGCTGATTGAGGTAAGATCGGTAAAAATTGAGATAATGGAGGCAGCAATGAACTCAGGACCTCTGTTACGATTAAAATACTCTTCGAAAAAAAGCGGCTTAGCCAATTCATGGAAGAAATGGCAGGGTGAAATCCTTGGTCTCGAAAGAATGAATACGATCGGAAAGAAAGAAGAATACGAGGGAAAGCTGACAGAATGGATCCAGGCGGATGAGTCGAGAAGATCAAAATATGGCACTATTCTTCCTTCTTATAAAACCTTATATTCTGCACTTCGCGAATATACACTCGTAAACAACTTCACAAATGAGGTTATGAACGGTGTTGAAGCCATAGGCTTTTCGAGAGGTGTAAGAAGGTTAGTTGACCTGTATGATAAAAATGCAGGTGTGGCTGAAATACAAAAGGCTAAAAGTGACTTGATTGCAGCCTCAGCGGAATTTTTTAAGGACTACGACAGGGAGACCGACAGAAAATTGTTCGTTTCACTTATGATTATGTACGGAAAGACACTTGAAAGTAAATGGCAGATCCCTGAATATACTAACCTGAAGAATAGGTGTAAAGGTGACTTCGAAAAAATATCCGGCAAATTATATGAGCGTACAGTTTTTGCAGACCAGGCAAAATACACATCTTTTATAGGGAAATTCAATAAGTCGATGGCAGGAAAGATAAAGAAGGAGCCATTTTATGTTCTTTCAGCGGGTTCAAATGATTTCATTGGCAAGAATGTCAGACCCGAACTTAACAGACTCAGCTCTGAGATACAGAACCTTAATAAGGATTTCATGACCGCACAGATCGAATTTGAAAGTGGAAAGGTATTTTATCCTGATGCCAACTCAACCCTGAGGATAGCTTATGGTAATGTTAAAGGTTATTTTCAAAGGGATGCTGTCTACTTTACACCCTATACCACATTAAAAGGGATAATTGAAAAGGACAATCCTTCAATTTATGATTACGATGTACCTGACCGGCTGAAGCAGCTATATAAGGATCATGATTACGGTCGTTATTCACAGGACGGAGAAGTTCCGGTTTGTTTCATAGCGAATAACCACACGACGGGAGGGAATTCAGGCAGTCCTGTAATAAGCAGTGAAGGTTACCTGATCGGAGTCAACTTTGACAGGGCGTGGGAAGGGGTTGCAAGCGATATGGCATTTAATCCCGATCAGAGCCGGAATATAAGCCTGGATATCAGGTATGCATTGTTTATAATCGACAAGTTCGCGGGAGCGGGTTATCTTCTGAATGAGATGACCATAATAGAATAACTCCGGGAACCCTATTAATAGGTCAACAGGCACGGGTACTGAGGCTACGGATGTTAATGGATCAATATGATTTGATTGTTTTCAGTTTATCTGCATAACGCTGGTAAACTTCCTCCTGCAGGGCGATCTGTTCCCTTACATTTTCCTGCATTCTTTCGTTTCTCGGGATATCACCGGTAGCCTTGTCAATATCTGAGTTAGCCTTGTTTATCTTATTTTCGGATGATTCAGTTGAGTTCTGGGCTTTTTTCTTTCTTTTTTCAAGGTCCTTGATTAAGACTTCTTTTTCTTTTTTAGCAGGTCCGGGTTCCATCGAAAGTAAAAGTGTGTTTTGTTCAACCAGTGCTGCCGTAACTGTTGTAAGTTCGTTATTCTGGATCGTGATGTTCTCCTTTTCATTCGCAATAGTTGTATTATCTGACTGGATAGATTTTTGCATTCGCGATTTTTCATTTTCAAGCGATGATAATTCCTTCTGAAGCTCTTTAAGCTTCTTTTCTTCTGCATCAGCCTGATCTTTAGCAACCTCCGCATAACGGTCCTTCGAAAATTCTTTAAGATAATTCTGTGCTTTAATAAACTCAGCTTCATTGACGCTTCTTTCAATGTACTGATCCTTTTTAAGTTCAAAAGTCGCGATGAGTTGAAGTCCTGAATCGAGTTTTATGAGCTTGCTGTAAATGTTTACAGGATTCGGACTTACGTCCTTTATTTTTGCCCCAAAAATCGACATCTCATTGTTTTCGGTGATAACCTTTGATTTTGTGCCCGACTGCAGGTCTCTTACCCATTCTTTTAGAGTTTTTTCATAGTTTGCTTCAGGAATCGTGACAGATATTCCGGGTAACAAGCTGTTACCTATTTTAAGACTGTCTTCCGATAGAAGGACAGGAGCCTGTGCCTTAATTCCTGTTAGGGAAATCAGAAACAGAACAATAAGAGTAAAATTTGTTTTCATAGCGAATTATTTAATTAACTGACCCTGATTGAAGTATAAAATTACGAAATAAAACCTAAACTCAGATTGAAAACTTAAGCATAGCTTAAATCAAAAACAGTGCCAGGTATAATTAAATGATATTGAGGCTATTATAGTTAAACCGGAAAGCTGATTTGTTTATTGCTTTTCAAGTTCAGCTTTAAGGTTTTGGAGTCCACCCTCCAGATCTTTTCCAAGCATTGAATCCATATTCATGAATAGAAGCATGAGGTTCACAGGATATTTGATTTTGCCAAAAAAGCCCCATGTGACATCTGTTGCGGATTCTCCCTTACTATTTAATTGCAGGTATGCATTATCTGTCGATTTCATAGGCTCGTAAAATCTTAAAACATAGTCAATTCGTTCCCCGTTGGTAATCTTAACTATTTCCTGCTCTCCCTTGCCGGCTTTCTTAACAGGGCTATCCCAGGCAGAAACAAAGCCGACAGTGGCATCAGTACCCCTGAAATCCTTTTTCATCTGTGGATCTATCTTGCTCCAAACGCTGTAAGTATCCTGGTTCTTAAGGTATTTAACGTAGTCGAATACATCCTGTTTTGGCAGGTTAATGCTTATTGTACGTTCAACAGTGTATTCTTTTTTTGCGAAAAGTGCAACAATCAAAGCCAGGACTATAACTCCCCCAAGGGTTAATGCGAGGTATTTGGCAATTGTTTTCATTTTGTTTAATTTATTTGTAAGTTTTAATAACAACAATTCTGACGAATAAAAGTTTTTTGCCCCGGTACTCTGAATACTTTGTGAATTGATGTCTTTTTGCTGGAACAGTAGGGTAAAAAACAGGAAGAAATATGAATTTTTAATAGCTTTATTGAAAATTGATGTTGCAATTTATCACAGTTTATTACAATTTCAGTAATTTTAGCTGATCCTGGAATGGTAACCGGACCTTATAAATTACTATCTTTCCCATATAATAACAGTTAAATGATCAGAATAGTCGCCGATGAAAAAATACCGTTTCTGAAAGGGGTTCTTGAATCATTTGCACGGGTGACATGGTTACCTGGTAAGCAGATTACCACGGATGCCATAAAGGGTGCAGATGCGTTGCTGATCCGTACCAGGACAAAGTGTGATGCCGACCTTCTTGAAGGAACATCAGTCAGGTTTATCGGAACTTCAACGATTGGTTTCGATCATATTGACACCACGTATTGTGAACAAAATAACATAACCTGGACAAATGCGCCGGGATGCAATTCGTCTTCCGTTCAACAGTATATTGCAGCTGCTCTTCTGAAAATTTCTGCTGAATCGGGATTTGATCTGCAGGGTAAAACCCTTGGAATTGTGGGCGTCGGACATGTAGGGACAAAAGTTGAACAACTTGCAAAAATCTTCAATATGCGGCTTGCTCTTAACGATCCCCCGAGGGCAAGAAATGAAATGACAGATAATTTCGTAAGTCTTAATCAGCTTTTAAAGGAATCCGACATTATAACGCTTCATGTACCCCTGACTACCGGGGGTATCGATAAAACCTGGCACCTTTTTGATAAAGAGATACTAAGCAAAGTCAAAAAAGGGGCGTGGCTAATAAATTCCTCGCGGGGAGAAGTTGTGGATACCGAGGCTCTGAAGGATATACTTGTTAGCGACAGGTTGGCGGGTACAGTAGTAGATGTATGGGAGCGTGAACCTGAAATCGATATACCCCTGATGCATATGGCTTATCTTGCCACGCCGCATATTGCAGGATATTCAACCGACGGCAAAGCAAACGGAACCTCAATGATCGTCAGGGATTTATGTGATTTCTTCAAATTGCCCGCATTGAACTGGTATCCTTCTGAAATTCCACTTCCTCCTGATCCGGTACTTGTAATTGAAAGTAACGGAAAAAGCAGTGAGGAGATTATAAGAAGATCAGTCCTTCATAGTTATAACATCGCCGAAGATGACGTTAAACTCAGGTTCGATCCTTCCAGGTTCGAAAAAGTAAGGGAAGAGTATCCTGTCAGAAGGGAATTTCCCGCATATACAATAAAGCTTAAGGGAGGTTTTGACCGGGCCGGGGAAGCATTAATGGCACTGGGATTTAAGGTTGAAGATAACGGTGTACTTCATCCTCCGGAGTAAGGCCACAACGGCATTAAAAATTTATGATAAACAGGAATTTCAGCAGAAGGGATTTTACACGAAAGGCGACGCTGGTTGGTGCAGGTCTTGCAGCTTTTCCTTTACTCAGGGAATCTGGTAATTCAGGCTATCATTCTGAAGCACCATCTGAAAACGGAAATCTGAAGATCAGTCTCAATGCATTTTCGTTCGACAAGCCCCTGAAGGCGGGGACAATGACTATTGATGACATACTTGATTATTGCTCAAAAATCGGATTTGACGGTGTTGATCTTACAGGCTACTATTTTCCCGGATATCCGGATGTTCCTTCGGATGAATATATTTATCATATCAGAAGAAAAGCATTCAGGCTGGGAATTGAATTAGGCTGTACGGGAGTGAGAAATGACTTTACCTGGGCTGATCCGGTGAAAAGGGAAGAAGAGAAGAAACTCATAAGAGACTGGATTGAAGTTGCTCACAAACTTGGTGCACCCGGATTACGCATTTTTGCGGGAACACTTTCTAAGGAAAGTTATTCCTGGAGTGAGAGGGCAAAATGGATTGCCGGAGATGTCCGTGAATGCTCAGAATATGCTGGAAAATATGGCGTAATGCTGGCCCTTCAAAATCATAATGACTTTTTAAAAGATTCTTCGGATGTTGAGAAGATGTTTGCTCTCATTAATTCTGATTGGGTGGGACTAATGCTTGATATAGGAAGCTATCACACCGCCGATCCTTACAAAGACATTGCAGCCAATGCGGGGCATGCAATAACCTGGCAGATTAAGGAGAAAGTGTTTATCGGTGAAAACCAGGAGGATACTGATTTTAAAAAGATAGTTGAAATTGTAAGGCAATGTGGTTATAAAGGATACCTGCCGCTTGAAACCCTTGGTGAAGGTGATCCTTTTGTCAAGGTTGAACAACTGTTCAAAAAAGTTCAGGCTGTGATCAAAGCCTGAAACTTCCCGTTCTCTCTTTATTTTAGCCTATCGTAGCAGCCTTTGGTTTGTCAGGGCTTTGGGATTTTATGGGCTTTACTGACTTTCCAGCCTCAGTACTACACTTCTACTTTTTTCATTGCACCGGCGAATTCCTTTACCTGGAATACGAATGCCTGTAACCTTGTATCGAGTGAAACAGAATCCTGACCGTCGTAAGCTATATTAATGAAAGGAATGTTATTATGGTCCTTCCTGAAAGAATCGCTTACGGAAGCTATCAGGGTTCCGGGCATGCAGGTAAACGGAAGAATAGCAGCCAGTCCGGCAACACCTTTTCCGGACAGAGCCACAGATGTCCCCATGGCTATTGCGGGATCTCCGTCATAAAATTCATTCACATAGGAGTTGCATAATTTCAGCATCTCATGAAGAGAAACATCCTTTTCGTGGTCGGTGAATTCCTTTATTCCTTTTAACAATGAATTTGCAATAACATCCTGGCCAAACCCCTGGATCCTGGATTTTATTATTCCTTTTGTATCGTTTTTCCAGCGGCTGTCACGGGTGAAACGGTAGGTAGAATAGTATATCCACTCCGAAAATGGACCGATAACTACCTCAACCCCAAGATCTTCAAGCCTGTTTGCAAGGTTACCATTACAGCCGGCATTGTCGCGCATGAATATTTCTCCGATAATTGCCACAACCGGCTTTCTTTCGCTCTTGTCAACCCTGATCGCCATAAAATCTTTAGCAATACCAGTTAGAACTTTGTGAAGTCCTTTCGATCCTTTTTCAATGCATTTCTCGAGTCTTATTATTGCATCCTGATACAACCTGTCCGAATCGCCCTGATTGATCTCATAGGGTCTGGTCTCCCTGTATATCTTTCTTATATAATCAGCGACGATAAAACCTTTCCAGGCATTGATCCTGAATTTCTGACCGTGTTCACCGGCAACATCTTCGTAAGATGTATCATTTGAAGGTGTTATAAGTTCAGCATTTTCAAAGCCCAGCCTGTCAAACAATATTCTGTGAAAATGATTATACTGGCCGAACCGGCACGGACCATTATGATCGGGCATGAAAAAACTCATTTTCGAAGGATCTGCGCCAGGTTCCTGTAATTTCTTGATAAAGCTTCCGGTAGTGCAAATCATTGGAAAACACTCTTTCGAGGATGTATATTTTCTGCCGATTGCCAGATCCTCCTCGGTTTGTTTGGGCAGCACTTCGGAGGGGACGCCAATGCTTCTGGCAGCAGCTGCAAGCATATATGCCCCGTCGTTCATATATGGAAAATATAAAACCCTGTCTTTTGGAGGAGAAGCGGGACTCGGCCTGGGCCTGAAGATCCTGACTTCTTTTTTCTCGTTCTGTTCCGAACCTCTCAAACTGTCAAGGAATGCTTCAATACGGGTCACCATACCCGCATCGGCAGAATGTTCGTCAACCTCGAGATGGAGGAATGGTTTGCCTTTCAGTTCCTCGGTTACGTAGTGCCATATAAAGGAATCGGGGCCGCAACGGAAATTGCTCAGATATACTGCATAGAGTCCATCTGTTTTCGCGACATGTTGTGCTGCGGCAATTACTTTTTGCCCGTTAGGCCAGTACATGTTCCTGTAATTGACAAAAATATTGTATGGTGAAAGGTCAAGCATGTCAACCGGGATAGGCATTACATTCTGTGTAATAAGTTTTTCAACAAGGCCCAGGTTCAGATGCTGATCCGAACTGTTGTACGGCCGTCCCAGCAATACAACCGGTCTGCAGTTTTCAGGAATGGTTGAAAGAACCTCCTTGCCATAATCCACAAGACGTTTTTCAAACGCTACCTGAACATCGTCAGCTTTGTATATTGCCTTCCTGATATCCTCTTTACCGATGCCGAATTTAGAATTGAAATATGCTGTCATCTCCTTTACCAGAGCCCGTTCAAAAAATCTAAAATGAAGGGTCGGGATCAGAAGTTTTGATTCATCAATCTTCCCCTTGAGGGCAGCTTTTACCATAAACGGGTAAGTCTGAACCCATGGGCAATTACAGTTGAAGGTCTTGTTGCCTTCCCTGAATTTTGAATTGACAATGAATGGCACGAAGATATAGTCAACTCCTTTTTCAATAAGATCGATAACATGTCCATGCATGAGTTCAACTGGCAGGCATGTTTCGGTGGTTATAGTTTCGATAGACTGTGAGATAAGTTCCTTATCGGATTCTTTGGAGATTACCACAGTGAATCCAAGCTCCTCAAAGAAAGTTCTCCAGAACGGGAATTGCTGGTAGAAGACCATAAGAGCTCTTGGTATTCCAATGGTGACGGTCTTCTTCTCCTTAATTTCATGGTAACCCTCCATCAGAATTTCCAACCGTTTTGTGAAAAGATTGGGAATGTTATTTGCGGTTTTTTTCCTGCCATCAGTCTCATATCTTTCACATCTTCCGCCATAGAAAAGGGGTTTCTTTTCCCCGGCTATCTTCACCTTTCGTATCTCGCAATGGTTGGTACAGCTCTGACAGACAAACCTGCTCATGCCATAGGTTGCGTTCCTGATGCCAAAACCCTTAAAAGTTGTTTTTTGTCCTTCCTTCATCGATCTCTGAGCAAGGATGGCAGCGCCGATGGCGCCTGTAACATCGAAATGGGGAGGAATGCTGATTTTCTTACCAAGAACCTTTTCGAAAGCTGCAACAACAGCTTTATTATTGGTTACACCTCCCTGGAAAAAGATCTTGTCGCCAACACGTCTGTCCGCTACTACCTTCTGGAGGTAATTGTATACTATTGAATAAGCCAGTCCGCCAACAAGATTCTCATTTCTTGCACCCTTCTGCATGAAAGAGTTAAGGTCCGACTCCATAAAAACAGTACATCTGTCGCCCAGTTTTACGGGACTTTCAGAGTTTAATGCCATGCACCCGAATTCCTCAACAATATTGATATCAAGCTTTTCAGCCTGTTCCTCAAGAAATGACCCGGTACCTGCGGCACACACCTTATTCATCTCAAAGTCAACAACCACACCATTTTCGATGCTTATGTACTTTGAATCCTGACCACCGATCTCGAAAATAGTATCAACAGTAGGATCGTAGTCAATAGCCGCCGTGGCCTGGGCTGTTATCTCATTCTGGATTGTATCGGCTCCGATAAAATCACCGGTAAGATACCGGCCCGATCCCGTTGTACCTGCACCGATCACCTCAATATATTCTCCAACCTCATCGAATATTTCGGTCATACCTTTCTGGATGGCTTCGAGAGGTTTGCCCGCGGTGGGAAGATATCGCCGGGCAACAACCCTGTGCTGCGGATCAATCAGAACTACATTTGTACTTAATGACCCTACATCGATTCCAAGATAAACCTGCTGTTTTTCGACTCCGTTTTTTCTGAAGTGAACTATCTTATTATAAACTGCTTCTGATTCCACAAGGCGTGGGAGACAGTTGAAGGAAGTAGAATCTGCCGACAGGTATGCCTCCAGAGCTTCCATTCCTTTAAAATGGTTCATTCCCAGACCGTTTGAGTTGGCGTACATTACTGCTCCGATAGCTCCCATGGAGGCATGATGCTTGGGTATTATAAGTTCGTCGTCTTTCAGGTTAAGAACTTCCCTGAAAGCTCTTATCATCCCTATGTTTGCTGCGACACCTCCTGAGAAAATTACAGGCTTTTTGATCTCCTTCCTTCTGGCAACATTGCTGCGAAAGTTCCTGGCAAGTGCAAAACACAGACCTGCCACTATATCATGTAACGGAGTAGCTATCTGTTGATGGTGTATCATGTCGCTTTTGGCAAATACACTGCATCTTCCGGCAATCCGGGGCGGGTCAACCGATCTCAGTGCCATTTCCCCGAATTCCTTTTCAATAGGTACGCCAATTCTTCTCGCCTGTTGATCAAGAAATGAACCGGTTCCGGCAGCACAGATACTGTTCATTTCAAAGTCCACAAGTCTTGAATGTCCGTTAGACGGGTCCTTTTCGAGGAGTATAAGTTTTGAATCTTCGCCCCCTATCTCAATAACTGTCTGTGCTTCAGGGTAGATTCTGCCGGTAGAAGTAGCCTGGGCTATTATCTCGTTTACAAAAATGCCTCCGATAAGTTCTGTTGCAAGCTTGCCGCCGGTACCTGTAACGGCAATCCCCGCTATAAGTTCCGAAGGATGGTTTTCAAAGAGGGCAGAGAGCCTATCCCTGAGGACATTAAATGGCTTTCCATGAACATAGTCATAAAAATCCTCAAGAACAGAGTAGTTCTCGTCCAAAAGCACCGTGTTCAGGGAAACGGACCCTATATCAAGACCAAGGTAGAGTTTAACATTATGAGGCCCGGTTAGGATTTTAGATTCCATAAACAATATTTTTAGGGAGAAAATGAGTTCTACAATTGGGGGGCTAAAGTATGAATTTTTCTTTTAGGAACCAATTTCAGTTGGCATATTCTGATATTTGGCAACTCAGAGCCATTCCTCTTTTAGTATTTCCCCTGATATTCCTGTTATCATTTGTTTTACCGGTACTTTCCTTGATGCATTCGCCAATGCAGCCCTGACCATCTGCAGCAATCCTCCGCAGCATGGCACTTCCATCATCATTACAGTTATCGTATTTACTTTTGCCAGATCGATCATCGCTGTAAGCTTTTCAATGTATACTTCGGCACCATGGTCTAGTTTCGGACAGGCAATGGCAAGCGATTTCCCCCTCAGGTAACTGCTGTGGAAATTACCCATTGAAAAAGCTACACAGTCAGCTGCAAGTAAAAGATCGGCGCCTCTGAAGTATGGAGCATTCGGATTAACAAGGTGCATCTGCACGGGCCATTGCCTTAATTCAGATTGCTGGTCAACAGGATTGTTTTGATTATCAGGCTGGTCTCCCTTCTCGATAACCATTGCCCTCGACCCGGGACACCCGCTGATGATCGTGTTTTTCCCCTTGTCCTTCATCTGTTCCATAACTTTTACCTCATCGTAAGGTTCAGCTTCCCTGGTTTCGATGGTTATAGCTCCTTCGGGGCAATGGCCTATACAAGCTCCTAACCCGTCGCACATAAGCTCGCTTATTAATCTCACCTTACCATCAATAACCTGTAAAGCTCCCTCGTGGCAGTTCGGGACGCATTGTCCGCAACCATTGCAAAGCTCCTCATCGATCTTAAGAATGTCTCTTTTCATCTTAAATACCTTTCTTGATTTCCTATGCAAAATTGAGAAAAGAGAATTATATAAATTGTAACAAATGTTACAATTTGAAAAAATCCTTAATTAATTTATAACCTGGAATCCCAGCGAAGAATCATTTGCCATGTTTGTGAGGGCAATATAAATCATCCTTGCCACATCCTGCATTATATCGATGCTCACTGCATCCGGGTCATCTCCCGGAAGATGGTAAAAGACTTTCTTATACCCACCGGTAGTTCCGATCGACATTGTCCTGAAGCCAACAGAACTGAAATTGTAAGAGTCACTCCTTGGACGTCCGTAATATTCGGTGGGTTCCGGTGCCGACCCCCGGAAAGGACGATGAATATATTTTGAGTTTGCTTCTTCGAAATATGTAAGAAGGTTTTTAAAAGGCGCTGAAGCGCCAACGGCCAGTCCGGTCCCGTTACCGACCATGTCAAGGTTTATGAACGTTACTGTTTTATCTTTGGGGAAAGTAGGGTTCTGTGCATACAGCCTGCTGCCATTCAGCCCTGTTTCCTCACCTCCAATAAACAGGAACATCACACTTCTTTTAAGTTTGATTCCCGACATTGCCATGGCTTTGGCAGCACCCATAATATCCACAACGCCGCTGGCATTATCAAGAGCGCCATTTACTACCTTACCTGCGTTCCCTACTGCATCAAGGTGCCCGCCGATTATAATAACTTCACTTTTTAAAGCAGGATCGCTGCCTTCGATGAACCCGATTACATTGGCGCTCTTACCTTCAGGATGCCTCGTTGTGTGCGCCTTGATTGTCATTATCTTTCCCGTGTTGAATGAAGCCGGCTTAAATGTCTTCTTTATCTTTTCAATAACTTCTATGTTGGATGTTTTTAATCCCGTAAAAATATCAGTAAGCGGCTGGGGGCCTATGCCGCAGACGATTATCGAAGGGTCGTATGAAATATTCGGATTGCCCAATGCTCCGTCAATATAGAGAAAACCTGCAGCGCCATGCTTAACAGCATTTTCAAGTTTATATTGATGGTAACAATAACCCACCCATTTGCTGTATTCAGGATTTCGTGCGTTAATGTAGGGTACATCTCTGTTGACAAGGACTATCTTGCCTTTTACATCAATGCCTTTATAATCGTCATAATTCAATTCCGTAGCTGAAACTCCGTAACCGACGAATACAACTTCGGCAGTTACAGACCCATTTCCCGAATTCATTCCGGGGTAATACTCTTCAGGATACGTGTAGTATTTCGTGATTGTTGATCCATCAGGCTGCATAATATTCATCGAGAGGCTCCCCATGTCATTTACAGCAGTATAGGGTGCGTTGAACCATTGAAAATAGGTTCCATTGTCACCACCAGGCTTAACACCCCATTCCTTTAGCTTCGAAGCAACCCACTCTGCGCTTGCCATATATTCAGGTGTCCCCGATAACCTTCCGTCAAACTCCGGTGAACAAAGCTTTTCCACCCAGGTCATCATCTCTTCACTTGTGATCTTGTGAAACTGATCAAGCAGTTTTGTTTCAAAATCATCCTGTGCATTTAAATAAGAAACACTCATTATAATTAATGTACCGATCAGGATCCCCGTTTTTTTCATATTATTTACATTTTTGGGTGCTAAAGATAATTAAATTTGATTCAAAAGAGATTTTTCAGGCAAATAAGGGAAGTAGCTCCGCCTGATAAATAAAAAGCCTTTTATTTATTGTTATTTTTACCTTAAAAAGGATGGATTATTCAATTCTTCTTAAAGCCCCGCTTTTTAAAAATCATACAGAGGAGCAGATAAGATCTGTACTTTCAGCAACTACTCACCGGATAAGAAAATTCAGGGAAGGTTCGTTGATTGCCCAAAACGGAGAGCATGTTAAGGCACTTATGGTCGTAATGAACGGAGTTGTGAAAGGAGAGATGGCCGACTATTCGGGGAAGGTGATTAAGATTGAGGACATTCACGCTCCGGGTGCCCTCGCCCCTGCATTCATTTTCGGGAACAGGAACATTTATCCGGTTAATGTTGTAGCATTATCCGATACGGAACTGCTTATTATTGAAAAACCCGAATTTCTGCGGTTGCTGATGAAGGATGATAAAATACTTGTCAATTTCCTCGACATGATCTCAAACCGTTCCCAGTTCCTGTCGGAGAAAATTAAATTCCTAAGTTTCAAAACGATCAAGGAAAAACTGGCTCAATACATTCTTCAGAAAGCAGGAATTGATAAAGTTGAAATAGTTTTTGGCATGACACAGAACGACCTCGCGGAGTTTTTTGGCGTAACACGTCCCTCAATAGCAAGGGCAATTGGCGAACTTGAGGATGAAGGGCTGATACAAACTAAAGGTAAACATGTAAATATCCTTGATAAACAGGGTCTTACCAACCTGAGATTTGAATAGTTGTCAGTAGAATTATGGTGTAAATGAAGCTTATCTCTGTTCCGGCAGGGTAATCATGAAACACGTCCCTTCACCCTCCTTACTTTCGACGCTGATCTTGCCGTTATTTATTGCAACAAGTTCGTGGCAGAGCTTAAGTCCGAAACCTGTACCTCTCTCATTCTCAGTACCGGGCGTACTTTCAACTTCTGTTGAAGTGAACAGGTATTTCTGTTTAACGGGAGGTATTCCAATGCCGTTATCACAAATTTTAAGGACGATACCTTCACCTGTAAGACTCTTGTCTTTTAGCAGGATGCTTATCCTTCCGCCACGTTGGGTATATTTTACGGCGTTTGAAAGGAGATTCCTGATGATTATGTCCAGAAGGTCCTTGTCAAAAAAAGCCTTTGAATTGCCAATTTGAGTAAAGTTTACGGATATATCCTTCTTATCAGCCGTCTCCTTGAATATGCTCATGTTGGTCAGAACTATATCCGCGAGGTCGCGCCTTTCGGGAGAAAACTTTATTTTATCCTCCTGACCCCTGCCCCAGACCAGCATATTTTCAAGCAGGCTGATCACCTGCTGGGCATATTGGATACTGGTATTCGCGAAAAAACTGAACTTTTCGCGGTATTCTTCTTCCTTCAGGAGGTTAAGCATATACAGTATATTCACAACCGGGCTCCGAAGGTCGTGCGCAATAAGTGAGAAAATCCTGTTCTTCAGTTGAATGGTCTCTGACAGCTGCTTGTTCTGGAAAGCAATTTTTATGTTTTGTTTTTCAATCTCTTCCTTGCGTTTATTGGTTTCCTGTGTCCTCTCATTTATCAGGATCTCCAGGTTCCTGTTCATATACTCAAGTTCGCCCTGTAGCCTTTCTTTTTCAGAGTACGCTTTTACCCATTTATAAAGAAGGATGGCTGCCTGGGTAAAAACGAACAGGATAAGCGCAAATGTAAGTACGTAACCTGTTGTGCCCCAAGCCTTGCCAAGTGAAACCCTTACATCGTGAATTGTAGCCAGCGACAGAATGACAAAGGTAGAAAAGTAGACATAATCGATTAAGTTCTTTTTCAATATACCCTTAATATTCCGGGTAAGGGTATATACAATCAGGAGGACAAGCGATGGGTAAATTACAAACGTCATATAACTGAAAATCCTGACGGGAAGAAATAGTGTCAGAATCAGGGCAACTGAAAGTATACCTGTGATGAACCAGGTAAGGGTCTTGAAAAGTTTTGAAGGATAAAGATACGTTGTAAACCAGAACAATCCTGTCAGGATAAGGTACAATCCGATATATTCACACCTTACTGTCCAGTCCCACGGAAGCCTTATTATGTTTAGTATCAGAAAATTCGATGTAAATAGAGGTCTCAGTGCCAGACCTGTTGTAGCAAGGCTGAAAAAACCCATCATCCTGTCCCGGGGATAAAGAAAAAAGAAGAGTAAGAAGAAAAGCGAGAACCCCACCAGAAGACTGATGCTTGCCCAATCCAAAGCCCATGATGCGGCAGTGCGCTTACGGAGATCTGAAAATGTACCCATTTTCATCGGCAGCCAGAAACCTCCCCGTCTGTGATGAAAATTTGCGACATTTATTATTATTGTGAGGGAGTCAGAGGTGGGATCGAATCTGAAAAAGTTCTTTTCGTACCAGGGTTTGGTTTCTTCTGAAGTCCTCCCGGGGGTGCCATTCCCCCCCAAATATTTCCCGCCTACGTAAATATCGTATGATGAGTCGAATACTGGCATATCGAAAGCGATAGCTTCACGAAATCCCGCGGGAAGTAGGACCAGAAGCTTATAGGTGGCATATCCCATACCGGTGGTCTTAACCTGATCCGGGGAATAATCAGTCCAGTATGAAGGAACTTTTCCAAAACAATCTGGTTTGTACTTTGCAGGCTCTTCAAAATCGTGAGGGTGCAGCATCTGCTCCCAGTAGAATTCCCATTCACCATTTAACTGCAGAACAAATTTTTCCTTATTCTCGATTTTCCTGAGATCCATGACCCCCCTTTTTGCCTCAGGTGTGCGTCCAGGAGTTTGAAGACTTAAAGAAATAAATACAATAAACAGAGCTGAATAAATGTTGCAGGATTTCATTTGTCAGGGGAAACAATGAATTGCAAATATAATCCTTTTTCGAAATGATACCTGATTATATGGAGGTTGAAATACCGATGTATCCTATTTGGGATTTCATCACTAAAAGGCTTAAAAAGAAAAGGAAAGATAGTTGGGAGTTATCTTTCCTTTATTAACCTAAACCTGATCGTAGAATTTGGCCGAACGGCCGATGTAGAAATCTTTAATATTTTATATTTATTTTTATTCTAAATTTGACACTGTTAAATAATTACCCACAATCTTTATTATTACTCTTTTACGTATCTATATATATAGACGCCTGAGAGATCATTTTGTTGCGGCTTTTATGTTAATGTTTTGTTAATCGTTTGTTAAATTATACTATAAATGAAACAACCAGGCAAAGAATATGTTTTGCTGGACACTGGAAAAATTAAAAGTCATTGATTTACAGCAGGAAGGAGAAATACTTTTTCAAAGGGGAAGATGTTGATTAATTTTAACGTTATTTAATTCTGTAATTCAGAGAATCAACAGCATAGGATGTAAATACACCTAATCCCCCTTTAATATTTGAGTAGAGCGGAGATACTTCTGAAAAAGGATTTTCGGCATCGTAGTAGTTTTCCAGTGATTTATGATAGAGGTAATAGGATTTTTCAGTGTTTAATAATGCGACTTCCAGAAACGCAGAATCACGCATATAATATAATTCGTTGCTTCTTATATTTGTGGTCCTGACAATCTCTTTTCCGTCCATCCCTTTATCGGTGAAAAATTCTTCCTCAAATCCGAGATCAATCGAGTTAATGTACGACATACCAGTTAGTGGATCTCTATAAAAGTCAGTAATCTTGCCGGAGATCCTGTAAAAATTTTCTTCTCCTGCAAAGTCATTTATTGTCAGAGCGAATTCCAGGCTCCTGTAAGTGAAGGTCACGGGTCCGGGATACTGGTTAATTACCGAAAAGGTATCTACCTTAATATTAAACTTCCTTTCGTGGGGAACGGTACAATAGGCTTCAGATGATAGCCCATTTTCACTGGAGACAGTCAGCCTGTACTTCTTTCCATATTCAATCGGCATCTTTTTCCGGTTCAGAATAAATCCGTATTTTATCGTATCGAGAGCAACTTCTGAAGTACCATTCGAGAGATGACCTGTCAGGTTGCCGGGTGATTCTTCAGTATTTAATTCGCCATAAATCTTCTTATTGGAGGCTACATTGAAATATGATACAGTATCGCACGGCGAAATAAAAGAAGTAATTACAAGCTTCTGTTTAAATTCGGGGAGCTTAATGTTATCAACAACTCTCTCGCAGGCAAAAGAAATCAGGATCATAACAACTAATATGCAATATTTGATTTTAAACGATTCCATTTTTAAAACCTGAATGAATATGTAAATGAGGGAATTATCGGGAAAAGGCTCACCTGCTTAAGATATCCGTACATCTTGTCATTTGAGAAACCGTACTCCGTATAGTAGAAAAAAGGATTCATCCTGTTATACAGATTATAAACTGAAATTTCCCAGGTCCTTTCTCCCCATCTCTTTTCTTTATGAAATTGAATACCAATGTCAAATCTGTGATAAGCTTTCATTCTGAAGCTGTTTTTTTCTCCAAAATCCTTAACGGTCTGTCCGTACATCGAATTCTCCTGATTCAGCCGATGTACGGGCGCCTGAAATTCAGAATTAGGCAGGGTGACAGCATTCCCTGTTCCATAAACCCAGGTACCTGAAAGGGTAATCCGGTCACTTAGCTTATAAACTGTAACAACCGAGATGTCATGCCTTCTGTCATATCGGGCATAGTATTTCTTCCCGAAGTTCAGGGAATCAAACTGCATCTGGGTCCAGGAAAGTGTGTAGCCTATCCATCCGTTAAATCTTCCCTCTTTTTTCTGAAGAAGGAATTCCATGCCGTATGACCACGCATGACCTTTAGTAACATTGTCTTCCCAGGTATTGCCTTCCTTAGAAGTCGGATCGTCAAGTGCAAGGAATGATGCACCTTCCTTATATCCTATCACATTGTTCATTGTTTTATAATAACCTTCAACCGACAGAGAGAGAGCGGGCCTGTCCAGATCTCTCACGAGGCCCAGGGCAATTTGCCTGGATTGTTGTGGTTTGACCCTGTCGGTAGTTGGGACCCATAAATCGGTGGGAAGACTGATCCCGGTATTGGATATCATATGAATATATTGATTCATAGATGAATACGATCCCTTTAAAGCATAGTTGTTTGTAAATTTCCAGGCAACTGATAATCTGGGCTCCAAAAAATGATACTGTTTTTTTGCAGCAATGAAATTGCTGAAACGGATCCCTCCGTTTATTTTTAGATCTGTTGCTGGTTGCCAGGTGTCTTCTGCATATAATCCTGATTCAATACCGGTGGAATGTATTTCATTCCTCTTATTGACCTGACTCTGGGCATCAATCTCGACAAAAGCATGCGGACTGAACCGGTGCAATATGCTTACCGTGCCTGCTTTGATCCAGTGTTTTGGATTCGGAATGAAATCAACATCATATTTAAGTGTGAAATCCCTTATTCCGGAATAATATTCAGCATAGTAATTCTTTCCTTCCCCGGGCACGCTGTACCTGTCATAAATTCCAAAAGAATAATTGCTGAAGACAAGTGATGCGTTTGAAAACAATTTGCTGTTAAACAGGTGATTCCATCTTAGCGTACCTGTAGCATTTCCCCAGCGGAAGCCAACATCCTCCCTGAGATAGTTCGTGTAGTTCTTAAGATAGAATTTATCCTTGCCGAAATATCCGCTAAGATAAAGTTTGTTCCTGCGACCGAAATCATAATTTATCTTGGCATTGAGGTCATAGAAATAATAACCAGTATTTTGTTCATCCATTGCTTTCAGCACTGGTCTCAGGATCAGATCGGCATAGGTACGCCGGCCGGATAATAAAACTGAAGATTTATTTTTCTTAAGCGGTCCCTCAAGAGTAAATCTTGATGAAATAAGCCCAATGCCGCCATCTCCATGCCATTCTTCCCTGTTACCTTCTTTCATGTTCATCTCAAGAACTGATGAAAGCCTTCCCCCGTATCTTGCAGGGAAGCCTCCTTTGGTAAGTTCCACACTTTTAATGGCATCCCCGTTGAAGAGGGAGAAGAATCCAAAAAGATGACTGGCGTTGTAAACGATAGCATCGTCAAGTATTATGAGATTCTGATCGGGTCCGCCCCCCCGCACGTACAGGCCGCTCGACCCTTCTGATCCTTTTTGAACGCCGGGCATTAACTGCAGGACCTTTAAAACATCTTTCTCGCCAAGCAGGGAAGGTACATTTTTTATCTGTGCAGCCTGCAGTGTTACGGAACTCATCTTTGCCGATTCGCTCTGCCTTTCCTGACGTTCTCCGGTAACGGTAACTTCATTCAGTATGTTGCCGGCTTTCAGCTCAATATTAAGCTCCGTATTCTGTCTAAGACTTAGCTTTAATATCCTGGGAGTATATCCCACATATGAAAAAACAATTGCCACTGAATCTGACTCAGGCAGAGTTATTGAATAGAATCCGTAAGTATTAGTAACTGTACCGGCTTGTTTGTTCTGAAGGTAGATATTTACGCCAATAAGCGATTCTCCACTGACTGCTTCTCTCACGTACCCGCTGATCGTATACCTGTCAGCAGGCATTTGCTGTGCCGACAGATTCATGTAAGAAAGGACAACTATGCAGAAAGCGGGCAGTAACCTCATAATCCGGATTAACCACATCCCGACGAAGGTATAAATTTAATTCACAAATAATCGGTCAGATGATTTTGCCAGGTAAAAAATATTTAACTTGCAGCCTGTTAATTTAGTATGATTTCAAAGCTTAAACACAGATTTATGATGCAGCGTCTGGGCAGAAGACTTTATCACTGCCTGATGTTCTATAACTTCTGATTCTGACACCAGGTCCGGCACTTCATTCAAAATGCCGGATAGTTTCCAATTTTACAGGTTCGATTCTTTATAAGATATTCCATTTGAAATGAAGGGATTAATTTTCAGCATAAAACGATATTCTGTACATGACGGACCCGGGATCAGAGTGACATTCTTCATGAAAGGTTGCCCGCTTTCGTGCTGGTGGTGCCATAACCCTGAAGGGATGTCGCCAATGCAGGAACCGGTTTTACTGACACGGAAAGTGGGGGATAAGGAATTTCAGGAGACTGAAATAGCTGGAAGATATTATTCAGTTGAGGAGATCGTTGAATTTGCTGCAAAGGACTCTGTCTTTTTTCAACAATCAGGAGGTGGCGTTACTTTTTCGGGGGGCGAGCCCCTATTTCAGGTTGAATTTTTACTTGAAGCCTTAAAAGCCTGCAAGGCAAATGGATATCATACTGCTGTTGACACATCCGGTTATTCTTCGCAGGAAAACATCAATTCAATAATACCATATACCGATCTTTTCCTGTTTGATATCAAACATCTGCACGATTTAAAACATCAGGAATATACCGGAGTTTCAAATATTGGGATACTGGAAAACTTAAAGCTGATCCTTAAAAGCCGATGTGATGTTATGCTTAGGATTCCAGTTATTCCAGGCAAAAATGATGATGCAGGGAATCTTGAAGAGTTAAAGAAGTTGTTTGAAGGTTTAAGGTGTGATAACCTGAAAAGAATAAACCTGCTTCCATATCACAGGATCGGGTCTTCGAAATACAAAAAACTGAATATTCCCTTCAGGATGAATGATACAGAGCAGCCAACTGCTGTAAGGATGAGGCAATTGAAGGAGTTCTTTGGTGAAACAGGGATAAAGGTTAAGATCGGAGGATAGCTCCCTGTCGAGTTCGCCCTTTGCCGGTTTGCCCCCTGCCCCCTAAAGGGGGTTCTAAAAGTCCCCTTCAGGGGATTTAGGGGTAAAAAGGATTTAGGCTGAATCGACTTTGATGTAAATAAACAAAGAAAATAAATAGTTTAAGTATGATAATTTCTGATCGGGTCAAAAAATTAAGGGACCAAAGTCTTAATACAGAAGAGAAGATCTCCGCTGAAAGAGCGGTACTTATTACAAGATTTTACAAAAGCCCTGAAGCAAGGGGGTTGTCAGCACCAGTACTGAGGGCCAGGGCATTTGAATATCTTCTCAGGAATAAAAAAATATCTATCAACGAAGGCGAGCTGATAGTCGGAGAGAGAGGGCCTGCTCCAAAGGAAACATCTACCTATCCCGAAGTAAGCCTTCATTCACTTCAGGATCTTGATATTCTTGATTCACGGGAGAAAGTCAATTTCAAAGTTGATGATGAGGTCAGGAAAATATACAGGGAGGAGATAATTCCTTACTGGCATGGCATCAGTAACCGCGACAGGATAATGGGATTCATGACACCTGAATGGATTAATGCATATAATGCCGGTGTCTTCACCGAATTTCAGGAACAGAGGGCTCCGGGGCATACTGCCCTGGGCTATAAAATGTTCAGGACGGGTTTCCTGGAATTAAAGGAAGAGATAAGGGAAAGCCTTTCAAAACTTGATTATTTTAATGATAATGAAGCATTTGAAAAGGCAGAAGAGCTCAAGGCCATGGATATTGCCTGTGATGCAATTATAATGTATGCCCGCCGTCATGCTGAAGTGCTTGAGGAAATGGCTCTTAGGGAACCGGAAGGCAGGAGGAAATCGGAGCTTATTAAAATGAGCGCAATTTGCATAAAGGTACCTGCTCTTGCTCCGGAAACTGTCCATGAAATGCTTCAGCATTACTGGTTTATCCATCTTGGTGTCATAACTGAACTTAATCCCTGGGACTCATTCAATCCGGGTAGGCTTGACCAGCATCTGTTTCCCGTTTACAGGAAGGAGATTGAATCAGGTACTCTGACAAACGGTGAATTGGATGAACTGCTGGGATGTTTCTGGGTAAAATTCAATAATCATCCTTCTCCGCCAAAAATAGGAGTTACAGCAAGTGAAAGCAATACATATACTGACTTCTGTCTCATAAACCTTGGCGGAGTTAAAGCTGATGGTACTGACGCGGTGAATGAGATGTCCTATATTCTCCTGGATGTTATTAAAGAGATGAGGATTTTGCAGCCGAGTTCTATGATCCAGATCAGTAATAAAAGTCCGGACAGGTTCATTCACAAGGCATTGGATATCATAAGAACCGGCTTCGGGCAGCCCTCTTGCTTTAACACTGAAGCTATAATCCAGGAGTTGCTGAGACAGGGTAAAAACATTGTTGATGCCCGGAACGGAGGAGCATCGGGGTGTGTTGAGACCGGAGCTTTCGGAACCGAAGCTTATTGGCTGACAGGATATTTTAACCTTGTTAAGATCCTTGAAATTACTCTTAATAACGGTTTCGATAAGCGGACCAAAAAACAGATCGGCCTTGAAACAGGGTATGTTGCTGATTTTAAAAAGTTTGAAGACCTTATTGAAGCATTCAGATTGCAGGTAAAGTATTTTGCCGATATCAAAATAAGAGGGAACAATGTAATTGAAAAGACATTTGCAAAATGGCTGCCTGTTCCATTCCTGTCACTGCTTGTCGAAGATTGCATTCTAAACGGCAGAGACTACAATACCGGTGGAGCCCGCTATAACACAAGTTATATTCAGGGAGTAGGACTTGGTTCAATTGCCGACATCCTGACCTCAATAAAATATAATATTTATGACAGGAAAAAATATAGCTGGACTGAACTGACAAATGCCCTCAATTCGGATTTTAACGGGCATGATCAGCTCAGATATGACCTGATTTATAATACACCCAAATACGGGAATGACGACGACTACGCAGATGAACAGGCTGTTACGGTATTTGAGATTTATTATAATTCGGTTAATGGCCGACCATCATCAAGGGGGGCGATCCATAGGATTAATATGCTGCCGACTACCTCGCATGTCTATTTTGGGAGCGTGACAGGTGCCACCGCTGATGGAAGGAAAGCTTTTACCCCCTTATCGGAAGGGATTTCGCCCAGCCAGGGGGTTGATAATCAGGGTCCGACATCGGTCATTAAGTCAGCTTCAAAAATCGATCACCTTCGAACGGGCGGTACCCTTCTCAACCAGAAGTTTTCCCCTGCGTTTTTTGAGGATGAAGACAGCTACAGTTGTCTGACATCGCTTATCCGCAGCTATTTCAGGCTCGATGGCCACCATATCCAGTTTAATGTGGTGGATGCAAACACCCTGAGGGATGCCCAGAAACATCCCGAGTTGTATCGTGACCTTATCGTACGCGTCGCAGGTTACAGCGATTACTTCAATGACCTCGGCGAAGACCTGCAGAACGAGATCATAAACAGGACCGAACACGGGAGTGTGTAATCCTCACCTGTCGGGATAGGGGTAAAATGTGCTTATTTCTTTTTATCCTTTATCTCATTGAACATTGATGTTGCTGTTGCTACTATTCCTGCAACATCCGATAAGTTTTGCGGTAAAATAATTGTATTGTTTTGTTTTGCCAGGTTACTGAATCCGAGGAGGTATTGCTCAGCAACTCTCAGGTTGACAGCGTTCAGTCCATTTTCTTCAGAAATTGCCAGTGCAATGGCCCTTAACCCGTTAGCGGTAGCTTTAGCGACCTGCTCAATTTCTGAAGCGCGTCCTGCAGCTTCATTGATTCGTTTCTGCATCTCACCTTCAGATTTCTTAATGAGCTCCTGTTTGTCGCCTTCTGCATTATTGATCTTAGCCTGTTTTGTTCCTTCCGATTCAGCAATAACAGCTCTTTTTTCCCTTTCAGCCCTCATTTGTTTTTCCATGGCATCACGGATGCTTTGTGGCGGAGAGATGTTCTTAACTTCATAACGGGTTACCTTGACTCCCCATGGCTCGCTTGCTTTGTCCACAGCATCAACAATTGTAACATTAATTGTTTCCCGTTCCTCAAATGTCCTGTCAAGTTCAAGCTTACCTATCACACTTCTCATTGTCGTCTGGGCAATCTGAATTGAAGCAAATCTGTAATTATCGATGCCATAAGAGGCTTTTTGAGGATCCAGCACCTGAAGATAAAGGATGCCATCGACCTCAACTGCTATATTATCACGGGTGATACAGACCTGGGGAGCTACATCTATAGCCTGTTCCTTAAGGGTATGCCTGTATCTTATCTTATCGACAAATGGTATTAGCACCTGGAAACCTGCTGTAAAAGTAGCCCTGTATTTTCCAAGTCTTTCCACAATGATAGCCGTTCTCTGGGGAACAACTTTTACCATTGATGCGATCAGGATAAAACCCAGAAAGATTACACCAATGAGAATGAAAGTAGAACTTGATCCTGCCATGTTATTATTTTTTTGGTTCAACAAATAATTTAAAATTTTCCTTCTTTATTACAATAACTACCTGCCCGCTTCTTATAACTGAATCAGATTCAGCCTGCCATGTAGTGCCTTTAAAATCGACTTTCCCCTGTTTGGCGGGTGCCATGTCGGTTACAGCAACAGCTTCCATTCCGGTAAACTCATCTTCAACTTTTTCCGAAAGATCATTATTGCTGTAGAAAAATTTTTTCTGGATCATTTTTCTTAAAGCAAGAAGCGAAAGGACTGAGGTAATGGCAAAAACAACAACCTGAAGGTTTATTCCCGGATTGGCAATCAAACATAAAAGAGCCGTTATCCAGGCCCCAACGCCAAAGAAAAAGATCACAAAACCCGGTAAAACAAGTTCAAGCAGGAAGAGCACCAGCCCGATTATAAACCAGATCAGTTCCGGTCTTGAAAAAATAGATGTGTTCATAAGTATTAATTTAATAATTGGCGAGATTTTTGTTTTGAATAAAGTAAAGATATAAAAATTATGGAAGAAAAACTCCATTCAGTCAGAGTTTCCTCCAATTATCCTGATTTTTATACCGGAAGAAATAAAAATTTCAGGGAATCAATTTTTTTTGGTATATTATATCGGTTTTTTAAATTAATGAATATAAGGGATCTCGTGGACAGCTATATTATGTCTGGTAAGTATTTAGTTAATTTACAGACAGTTATGATTCCGGAAGTTGAAGTTTACTTTAAACATTAAGGGGGAGTTAAAATGGAAAAATTCTTTGATTATTTTGATGAGCGCTACAGGGAATCAGTTCTTAGCACTCCTTCTTCAGAGGATGGACCTGTAGTTACAATATCACGGCTTACGGGATGCGATGGCCGGGAAGTTGCTGCAAATGTTGTCGACAATCTGAATCTAAAGTACGGGACGACAAAATGGAAATGGGTTGACAAAGATATTATCTATGCAATTGCTAAGGATCTGAACATTGATACACAGCGAATTGAGAACTACTATGAAGGTATTAAACTGTCAAATCTGTCAGAAATGATAATGGCTTTTTCAGGTGGGTTTGTAAGTGACCTGAGAGTAAAAAAGGCGATCACGGATGTTGTATTATCGATCTGTAAGGAGGGTCATATAGTAATTGTCGGAAGAGGCGGGGTTTCCATTGCCCATGATATAAAGGATGCCCTTCATGTAAGGCTCGTTGCCCCATTCTATTGGAGGGTTGATAATGTGATGAGAAAGAGGAATATGAGCCTGGAGGTAGCTGAGAAATTCGTTATCGATACCGATGAAAAACGATTCGATCTTATCCAGACATTCCTCGACAAAAAGACGATAAATATCGACACTCTGTTTGATGTGACGATGAACAGAGGCGCTTTCACTGTAACCGAAACAGCTGACCTTATTGTTTCAATGTTCGAGAAGAAAGTTCGCAATAAAAAGTCGGGAAAGAAGAAAATTAAGTCGGTTTTTTAAAATTCGCTTAGTTCTCCTACCTTTTTTATGTGCAGGGACAATCTCCGGTCCAGGATCTTTCTGTATCCGTCCCAGTCAGTGATCGGTCGTTTTGCAACCCCGGTGTCCATTGCCGCCTTTGCTACACAGGTGGCCACACATGATATCAGTCTTGGATCCAGGGGTTTTGGAATGATATATTCCTTGCCAAATGTAAGGTGATCAATGCTGTATGCTGAAAGAACAGAATCGGGAACGGGTTCTTTGGCCAGGATTGCAAGTGCTTTAGCTGCAGCCAGTTTCATCTCCTCATTAATGGTCGATGCTCTTACATCGAGCGCACCTCTGAAGATATAGGGAAATCCTAATACATTATTGATCTGGTTTGGATAATCGGATCTCCCTGTCGCGAATATCAGATCGCTTCTTGTGGCCATGGCATCCTCATAGGTGATCTCGGGGTTTGGATTAGCCATTGCAAAGACTATCGGGTTGTCTGCCATTGACGCCAGCATCTCCTTAGACATCATATTACATGTGGAAAGGCCGAGGAAAACATCTGCGCCCTTAACCGCTTCAACCAGCGTATCAATATTTCTGTCGGTTATGAATTCCTGCTTGTATTTGTTAAGGTCTTTTCTTTTCCTGTTTATCACCCCTTTGCTGTCGACCATAACGATATTTTCTTTTCTGACTCCCAGCGAGTTGTAAAGTCTGGAACACGAAATTGCAGCTGCACCTGCACCGCAAACGACCAGTTTGACTTCTTCAATCTTCCTTTTTGTAATTTCAAGAGAGTTTAACAGTCCTGCTCCTGAGATTATTGCCGTACCATGCTGATCATCGTGGAAAACAGGTATGTCGACCATTGCTTTCAGGCGCGATTCCACTTCAAAACATTCGGGTGCCTTGATATCTTCAAGGTTAATGCCTCCAAAGGTTGGAGCAATCTTTGCACATATCTCTACAAGTTTATCGGGATCCGTTTCGTCAACCTCAATATCGAAAACATCAATATCGGCAAATACCTTGAAAAGAAGACCTTTTCCTTCCATTACCGGTTTGCCTGCCATAGCGCCTATGTTGCCAAGACCCAGAACTGCGGTTCCGTTTGAAATCACAGCGACAAGATTCCCCTTTGCCGTGTAATTGTACACATCGTCGGGTGTTTTTTCAATTTCAAGACACGGATATGCAACTCCGGGAGTATAAGCCAGACTCAGATCATACTGCGTACAATAAGGTTTAGTAGGTATAACCTCCACCTTTCCGTGACGGCCCCTGCTATGATATAGAAGCGCGTCTTCCTTTGTAACTTTAGGCATGAATTAAATGTTTTGGAATAATGGTTTAAGTGCCCGAAATTACAATTAATAAACCGGATTAAATAAAAACATGATTAGTTTAATTTAATTTTCAGGCTTCAATTTTAACCGCTATTTCTTTGCATTGCCAACAAAAAATCAATACTTTCAACACCTGTATTTGACACTTAAACCTTAGTTTTATTTTTACTCTTTTTATATGGAACAAAATCTGGCAATTGGAGTTGATATTGGCGGCAGCCATATCAGCTGTGCAGCTGTTGACCTGGTCTCTTTCAAAGTACTCAGAAATACTCTCACAGAGAAGTCAGTTGATAATAAGGCACCGGCCGATGACATAATAGGAGTATGGTCGCAGGCACTTTCCGAAATTATTAAGAAATTACCTGAGAACTCGCTCAGAGGGGTTGGTTTCGGCATGCCCGGACCATTTGATTACGTTAAGGGGATCAGCTATATTAAAGGAGTGGCAAAATACGAAAACCTTTATGGTTGTAATGTGAGCGAGGCAATTTCTGAAAAATTGAATTTTCCTGTAACCTTTCCTGTAAGGTTTATGAATGATGTTTCTGTTTTTGCTGTCGGAGAAGCGCTTATCGGAAAAGCCGCTGAAGCAACACGATCAATGTCAATAACTCTTGGCACCGGGTTTGGGTCAGCCTTTATCGATAACCGGATTCCGATTGTCGACGGACCTGAAGTTCCGAAACTTGGTTGTGTCTATCATCTTCCGTACGGAGACAATATTGCTGATGATTACTTTTCTACCCGATGGTTCCTTGGAAGTTATAAGAAACTAAGAGGAAAAGAGCTGAGCGGAGTTAAGGAACTTGCAGACCTGGCATCTACTGATAAGATGGTTATGGACCTATTCGCCGAATTCGGAAATAATCTGGCAATCTTCCTGGCACCCTGGCTTAAGAGGTTTAAAGCTGAGATAGTTGTGGTTGGTGGCAATATCTCACATGCGTACGATCTTTTCGGAAATATCTTCGAAAAAGGACTAAAAAAGGAAGGCTGCAACTGTAAAGTTGCTCTGTCTGAGCTTAAGGAGGATGCAGCATTTATTGGCAGCGCTTACCTTCTTGATGAAGATTTCTGGAAATCAGTTCAACATGCGCTGCCTCTTATGTAATATATTTGCTGTCGGCTGTCAGCTGTCAGCTATCAGCTATCAGTTCTTGAATACTGACCGCTGACCGCTGAAAGCTGACCGCTGAAAGCTAAACATTAAACCCTAAACTCTTTTAAATATGAATACCCAAAAAGTTAACATTACCAGAATCGCGCCTGTTCTTATGGCATTTTTTGTCATGAGCTTTGTTGATCTTGTCGGTATCGGGGTCGACAGGGTAAGTAAGGATATGAGTCTGAGTGCAACTGTTGCACAGCTGATACCTTCAGCTGCATTTCTCTGGTTCTTCATTCTTTCAGTTCCTGTAGGTGTACTGCAATCCCGGCTGGGCAAAAAGGCTATGCTCAATATCGGAATGGGGGTCACTGCGCTGGGCTTATTTGTACCTTTTTTCTTTTATTCCTTTGCAATGGTGCTTATTGGTTTTGCCCTGCTTGGAATAGGGAACACTATAGTCCAGGTCTCGGCAAACCCGCTTCTGGTTGATGTCGTTCCGGGGAACCGGACTTCAAGTTTCCTGAGCTTCTCCCAGTTTGTAAAAGCAATAGGATCGATGATTGGGGCGCCGTTGGCCGGATTTTTTGCTCTTAAATTTGGCGACTGGAAATTACTGTTTCTGGTATTTGGAGTAGTCTCTGTTCTGACTGTACTCTGGCTTGGCACTTCAAAAATTGAAGAGACACGGGTGGAAGGTTATAAGGCAACGTTCGCTTCTTCCTTTAAACTCCTCAACAACGGTTTTGTACTCCTTATGGTCCTTTCCATATTCCTGGTAGTGGGTGTTGATGTTGGATTCAATTCCAACTCAGGTCAGTTCCTGATCAAACGCTTCGGTATCGATCTGACTGTCGCTGAATCAGGACGGAGCGTTTATTTCTTCGGTCGTATGCTCGGTACATTTGCAGGAGCAATTATGCTGACAAAAATAGCATCGCGTAAATTCTTTACGTGGACCTCTGTCCTCGGAATTATCTGTTTTATTTTCATACTCCTGATCAAATCTTCGGCCCTGGCATGGGTACTTATCTTCCTTATTGGTCTGGCCGTAGCAAATATTTGGCCTCTGGTATTCTCAATTGCCGTTGAAAAATATCCCGACCGGAGTAATGAGATTGCAGGCCTTATGATGATGGCCATTTCCGGAGGGGCGGTTATTCCTTTACTCGTGGGATGGTTAAGCGATAAAACCAGCATTGTTGTCGGAATGTCCGTCCTGATCGCATGTATGATTTATCTTTGGGCTGTATCTTTATATTGTCAGAAAAAACAATAGAACTTTGAAATTTGCGAAATTTGCCATGAATGTTTTTCACCCCTAAATCCCCTAAAGGGGACTTATTGATAAACAAAAACTTATGGAACCCCCTTTAGGGGACCGAGCGATAAAATCACGCCAGTGGCGGGATTTAGCGAAGGGGCCAGACTGCAGGGGAGATTTGTGGTGGGGGCAGGGGGTAAAAAAACGGGAATGGTGTAAAAATCCGGACTTTTGATACACCCTCAAGTCCCGACAGCTATCTGCAGGGAAGAAGGTCAGACTTTGCTGAATCCTGGAATTGGGTTCAAACTTCATAAAATCTAAACTCATAACTATTAATCTTATCGATATAATTTAAAATATAATGAAGAAAGATAATCTTGGCAGACGTGACTTCTTTAAAAAGAGTGCTGCTGCCGCATTGGCTTTTACAATTATCCCCCGACATCTCCTTGGCGGACAGGGATATACTCCTCCAAGCGACCAGCTGACGAAAGGTATTATCGGAGTGGGCGGCATGGGCCGGGGACATATACCTTATGAGGGGACCCGTGTGCTGGCAATGTGTGACGTCGATAAAAATCACCTTGCCCAGGCAATTGCGGAGGCAGGAGGGAACGTGACAGGCTATAGCGATTTTCGGGAATTGATCGCCCGGCCTGACATTGACGTAGTTCACATTGCAACACCTCCACACTGGCATGGGATCATCTCAAAAATGGCTGCTGAAGCTGGCAAGGATATCTGGTGTGAAAAACCAATGACAAGGACCATCGGTGAGGGGATCAGGGTTGTTGAAGCCGTTCAGAAACACGGCCGCATGTTCCGCCTTAACACATGGTTCAGGTTTAAGGACCAGTTTTACGGTTTGGGCACAACAGTCAAACCACTCAAAAAAATAGTTGACAGTGGTGTTCTGGGCTGGCCTCTAAAGGTCACGGTAAGCGGTATTACAGGATATGACTGGAAATTCTACTGGAGTGGACTTCATAATCTGAAACCAATGCCGGTACCACCCGAACTCGACTATGACTTCTGGCTTGGCCCCGCTCCTTACAAGCCATATAACCCTGAAAGAGTTCATGCAAAATTTCGTGGTTACTGGGACTACGATGGTGGAGGATTGGGTGATATGGGACAACATTATCTTGATCCTGTCCAATACCTGCTTCGTAAAGATGACACCGGTCCCGTATCCGTTGAAATTGATGCTCCCCAGCAGCATTATGATGCTGTGGGATCGTGGCGCAGGATAACTTATACTTATGCTGACGGATGTAAGATCATTCTTGACGGTGAAAACCGTGATAAGGACGCCGCTTATATCGAAGGTCCGCATGGCAAAATTTATAAGGGCTTCAGGTCAGATATTAAGGACATGGAGAAACTTATTGATTCACTACCTGATCCTGAACCACAGATCCCGACATTTACAGAATCCGTTATTACCCGCAAGAAATTTGCCCTTAACGAATCGAATGGTCACAGATCCTGTTCCATCGTAAACCTTGGCGTTATAGCGGTCAGACTTGGAAGGAACCTAAAGTATGACCCTGTTAAACAGCAATTTATTGATGATGATGGAGCAAACCGCCTTATTAATCCTCCAATGCGTGGACCCTGGAAAATCTGAGAAGGAGAATTTAATCTGAAATTTGAAAAATTTGAAAATTAGAAATTATGAAAATCAGAAGAATATTGATTAGTGCACTCACCCTCCTGCTAATTACGGTAACCACTCATTCCCAGGATATAAGGCTTCTCGAAACAAAAGTCGCCGATCTTCTTGCCCAATTCCCGGCGAATGATGCTGAATATACTGATAAACTTATGGTAGATATGCTCTCACTGGGAGAGGAAGGCATAAACCGTATCTGCAATCTTATAGTTCCGGCAGGTACAGGCGATGATACTAAAGCACGGTTTGCTGTTGAAAGTCTTTCAAGATTTCTTTCACAAAAAGGCAAAGAATCACAAAGAAGCATGTGGGAGAAGATCTGTATAAGTTATGCGACCAGTCAGAAGGACAATGGTGTTAAGGACTTCTTTATAAAACAGCTTCAGCTAATTGGCAGCGATGCATCTGTTGAATCTTTAAAGAGTTACCTTCAGAATCAGGACATCTGTGAATCTGCCCTGGCAGCAATTTTATCAATTGGAGGCAAGAGTGCCGAGTCAGCTCTTGCAGAGTCGTTAAAGATTAAAAATCTGCCATGTGCTGCCGGTGTTATGAATGCTTTGGCTCGAATGAAATCACAGCTAGCAGTGAATGAATATATTGAATGGGCATCAGGTACTGATGACAACGCCAGGGCTTCGGCATATAACGCTCTCGCAGCAAGTGGGAGCCCGCTTGCTTACCCTGTCCTTTCCAAAGCTGCAAAAGATGTCCTTTACAAATGGGAAAGAACCAATGCCACTTCTGCACTTCTTGATTACGCAAAGATTGTCGGACAGAATGGTGACCTGAAAACAATGGACAAGATCTGCAAACTCATTATGGCTAAATGTAATGATAAGCTGACAATTCAAAACAAGACAGCAGCCCTGGAGACATATGCTGGTTTCCATGGCATTGATGCAATGAAAGAACTGATCAAAGCCGCCGGCAATCCTGACAAGACTTACAGAAATGCCGCGTTGCAAGCTTCACTCGCAATTCCGGGGAAAGAGGCTATGGCAAAATGGATAGGATTTTTCCCAAAGGCAATACCCGCAGCAAAACCTGAGATCATATCCCTGCTTGGGAGAAGCGGTGATGAATCAGCGTTGCCGCTTATAAACTCATCACTTTCAAATCCGGATGTCGCAGTAAGGGTAGAGGCTGCAGCCGCGATTACAAAGATCAGCGGGGTCAGTGCTGTTCCGGCACTTATTGAATACCTTGGTAAATTTACCGGACCCGGTGACCAGGAGGCCGCTAAATCAGCTCTGATGACAGTCTCGGGAAATAAAGAGATAGCTCTGCTTAAGCCTGTTCTGAAAGATGGTCCTGCCGCCGCAAAGAAAACTGCAATTGAATTGATGGCATGGAACAGGGACAAGGAATATTTTGATCTTGTTCTGCCTTACACCACCTCGAACGATGAGCCTGTTAAGGCCGCGGCATACAAAGCTCTTGCTGATCTTGTCGGGCCGGATGATCAGGGAAAACTCCTTGATTTGATTTCGACTACCACCGATAAAACCTTTATTTTCAATGTTCAGGATGCAATCGCATCAGCTGCCACTCAGATAGATGATCCTGAAAAGAGATCTGAGGCAATCCTTAAAGCAATGACAGGCAAGGCCACGAAAGAGAAAGTAATCCCGGTACTGGCAAAGACTGGTGGCAGAGAAGCTCTTACGGCTGTCCTTAAGGAATTTGAAAACGGAAATGCCGAAATGAGGGATGTCTGTTTCAAAACGCTTACCTCATGGCGCGATTATACTGCCTCATCAGCCTTGTACGAGATATGCGCATCGGGAAATAAAACTTTTGAGGAGCCCGCTTTTAAAGGATATGTAAGACAGATAAGGACAGCTTCTCTTCCTGATGAGGAAAAGCTTTTGCTGTTTCGTAAGATAATGCCCTACGCACTGAGTCCTGACCGCAAAAATGAGTTACTGAACGAATTGGGGAAGCTGAGAACTTATACGGCTCTCTTCTTCGTGGCAAACTACCTTGACGATCCTTCAACATCAGGTTCAGCTGCAAAAGCTGCAATGAACATTGCCCTCCCTGCGTCGAATACAAAATCAGGTATGTTTGGAACTAATGTAAGGGAAATCCTGACAAAAGCAGCACCCAAACTTACCGGATCCGAAAGTGAATATGACAGGGAAATGGTTAATAAATATCTTGCTTCACTTCCGGCCGATGAAGGCTTCGTATCAATATTTAATGGTGTGGACCTGACCGGATGGCAGGGGCTTGTCGGAAATCCGGTTGCAAGGTCTAAAATGACAACGGTTGAACTGGAAAGGAAACAGGCAGAGGCCAACGTTCTGGTTCCGGCAAACTGGAGTGTGAAAGATGGCTGTATCTGGTTTAACGGAAAAGGAAACAATCTCTGCTCAATAAAAGATTTTGGAGATTTTGAAATGCTGGTGGACTGGAAAATCTCGAAAGCGGGTGACAGCGGTATTTACCTGAGGGGAACCCCACAGGTCCAGATATGGGATACTTCAAGAACTGAAGTGGGAGCACAGGTTGGTTCAGGAGGACTCTATAACAATCAGGTGAATCCTTCAAAACCTGTTAAAGTCGCAGATAATCCTGTAGGTGACTGGAATACCTTCAGGATACTGATGATTGGGGAAAAAGTCTCGGTATGGCTTAATGGAGAACTTGTTGCAGATAATGTGACAATGGAGAACTACTGGGACCGGAAGATCCCTATATTCCCTAAAGGGCCGATTGAACTTCAGGCGCACGGTACCGATCTGGCCTTCAGGGATTTATATGTCAGAGAAATAAACGAAAAAGAATTTAATCTTACTCCGGAAGAAAAGACAGAAGGTTTTGTTTCACTTTTTAACGGCAGGAATCTCGATAACTGGGTGGGAAATAAACAATCTTATGTTGTTGAGGATGGGATGATAGTTATCAAACCTGAAGATACAAGCGGCGGGAATCTTTATACGGAAAAGGAATATGCTGATTTTATCTTCCGTTTTGAGTTTCAGCTGACACCGGCAGCGAATAATGGTCTTGGGATACGTGCTCCTCTTGAAGGAGATGCAGCATATGCAGGTATGGAGCTCCAGATCCTTGATGACACAGCTCCTGTTTATGCCACTCTTCAGCCTTACCAGTACCATGGTTCAGTATACGGGGTTATTCCGTCAAAACGCGGATATCAGAAACCTGTAGGAGAATGGAACTTCGAGGAGGTTTATATAAAGGGAACACAAATTAAGATCACACTTAACGGAACCGTTATTGTTGATGGTGATATTGCCGAAGCAAGGGATAAAGGTACAATGGATCATAATGAACATCCGGGCTTAAAGAATAAAACCGGTCATATCGGATTCCTTGGGCATGGTTCGGTTGTCAGATTCCGGAATATCCGGATAAAGGATCTTTCACAGTAAACCGGTATTATGCCTCTGTGGTCCTCTGTGTCTTCTCTGTGGACCTCTGTGTAACCAAAAGAAAGTTAAAAACTTACACGGAGAACCACAGAGAAACACAGAGTTACACAGAGGTTTTAACTTACTTATAACCTATAACTTAGCATGAAAATCAGAATTCTATCATTAGCAGCTATCTTTATAAGTCTTACCTCATGTTCGCAAGTTAAGCCACCTGAACCATATGGACCAATACCTTCGGAACGGCAGCTTGCCTGGCACGAAATGGAGTACTACATGTTCGTCCATTTTACCGTTAATACTTTCACAGATAAAGAGTGGGGCTACGGCGACGAGAAAGAATCAGTTTTCAATCCCTCCGGACTTGACTGTCGCCAGTGGGCACTTGTTGCAAAAGAAGCCGGCATGAAAGGCATTATTATCACTGCAAAACACCATGATGGATTCTGCCTCTGGCCATCGGCATACACTCAACATTCCGTAAAAAACTCTCCCTGGCTGGACGGTAAGGGAGATGTTTTAAAAGAACTCCGGAAGGCATGCGACGAATATGGCCTGAAAATGGGAGTATATCTTTCACCCTGGGACAGAAATTCAGAAGTATACGGTACTCCTGAATACCTTACTTATTACAGGAACCAGCTCCGTGAATTGCTTACAAATTATGGTGATATTTTTGAAGTCTGGTTTGACGGCGCAAACGGAGGGGATGGTTTTTACGGAGGTGCAAGAGAAACAAGAAGGATAGATAACAAAACATATTACGACTGGCCAGGCACTCAAACGATTGTAAGAGAGCTTCAGCCCGGAGCAGTAATGTTCAGCGATGCAGGACCCGATGTGCGCTGGGTAGGCAACGAAAGAGGTATGGGAAGTCTGACGAACTGGTGCCTGCTTAAGAAGGATGAGATGTATCCCGGAGGGGACTTTGCAAAAATCCTTGGTGAAGGTCATGAAGATGGAAATTACTGGGTTCCTGCTGAAGTTGATGTGTCAATCCGCAGGGGATGGTTTTATCACTCATCGCAGGATTCGCTTGTCCGAACACCTGAAAACCTTTTGGAACTTTATTATTCTTCTGTTGGAAGGAACAGCAATCTTCTTCTCAACATTCCACCGGACAGGAGAGGACTTTTGCATGAGAATGATGTCAAATCGTTACTGGCATTCAGGGAGTTGCGGGACGAAAGAATTTTCGCCCGATCTGGCAAAAGGCAGAAAAGCCACATCCTCAGGAGACAGGGGAAAAGATTACAATGCAGAAAATGTCAATGATGGTGATCCCGAAACCTACTGGGCAACCCCCGATAATATCACAACAGCAAGTCTTATAATTAATTTTGGAACTGAAACCGAGGTTAACAGGATTTTGCTTCAGGAAAATATTAAGCTGGGTCAGAGAATTCAGGAATTCAAAGTTGAAGCTCTTGTTGACGGAAAATGGAATCAACTCGTGGACGGAACTACGATCGGTCATAAGGTGATCCGGAAATTTCCGGTTGTAAAGACATCCCGGATAAAGGTAATAATCACTAAATCAAAAGCCTGTCCGCTAATCTCGAACCTTGAGCTTTATCGTGCTCCCGGAGAATGATAAAGGTGAATGGGAGAAAGGGAGAGTGGGAGAAGGGGTGATGGGCGGATTAGACCTTTTGGAACATTTTTGCAATCTTAACTGCTCCTGCAACACGTTTTGTCAATCCTTCCCAATCTTTCTTCTGAACAAGCTCTTTTGTTATCAGGTTCGACCCGATCCCGACACATGAAACTCCGGCCTCAAACCAGTCCCTGAGATTTTCAACAGTCGGTTCAACTCCGCCGGTTGGCATGATGCTGGTCCAGGGACAAGGCCCTTTCACGGCTCTTACGAAATCCGGACCACCAACTGACGAGCCCGGGAAGATTTTGATTATCTCAGCACCAAGCTCTTCTGCCAAGCTGATTTCCGAGAGTGATCCGCATCCCGGCGACCAAAGAATTTTCCTCCTGTTACAGACCTTTGCCATCTCAGGATTCAGTATCGGAGAAACGATGAAATTTGCCCCTAATTGAATATAAAGTGAGGCAGTTCCGGGATCAACAACCGAACCAACACCCATGACCAGTTGGGGGATTTCTTTTTCAACCCACTTATTGAGTTCACTGAAAAGTTCGTGTGCAAAGTCGCCCCTGTTTGTAAATTCAAAGACTTTTACACCTCCTTCGTGGCAAGCCTTTAATGACATTCCTGCAAACTTCGGGGTCCTTGTGATAAAAAACGGGGATAATTCCCGATTCACGCATCCTTAGTATAACGTCGACTCTCTGAAACCTGGCCATAATATTTTATGTTGTTTACACAAATTTATCTAAAATTCAAACATCTGCAAATTCCGGATTCAATTCTCTAATTATGCAATTATGCAATTGTGCAATTGTGCAATTATGGAATTATTTGATTACATAAAGACAACAAAAGCCTTTTTACTTTTATCCTTTTCCTTTTGTCTTTTATCTTTTAAATCTGCCTTTTGACTTTTATCTTTTTCCTTTTATATTTTATCTTTTAAATCTTTATCTTCGCCACACATACTAACAAAATGGCCCTGAACTATATCTGGATAGCATTCTTCCTCATTGGATTTATTGTTGCACTCGCCAAACTCCTGTTTACAGGTAATACCCAGATATTCAATGAGCTTGTCAATTCAGTTTTTACCAATGCCAGGTCAGGTTTTGAAATATCACTTGGTCTGACCGGCGCTTTGACACTCTGGATGGGGCTTCTTAAGGTGGGTGAGAAAGGAGGGGTTGTGGCTATTTTAGGAAGAGCGATTGGTCCTCTTTTTGAAAAGCTTTTTCCGGGTCTGCCCAAAGGTCATCCTGCATACGGTTCAATAATGCTGAATATTGCAGCCAATATGCTTAACCTCGATAATGCCGCAACTCCTGTCGGCCTGAAGGCAATGAAAGAGATGCATGAGGCTAATCCGGATAAAGAGACTGCATCAAATGCCCAGATAATGTTCCTGGTGCTTAATGCTGCCGGACTTACAATTATACCGGTTAGCGTCATCGTTTACAGGATACAGCTGGGTGCGGCAAACCCGGCCGACATTTTTATCCCCATTCTGATCTCGACCTTCTGTGCATTGATGACAGGACTCATCAGTGTGGCAATAATACAGAAGATAAATTTATTTGATAAAGTTGTAATGGCCTACCTGGGAGGGCTTACTGCAATCATAGCAGGAATAATAATCTATTTCACAAGGCTTCCGAAGGAACAGATTTCGGAGATATCAACCTTTGCTGCCAATTTCATACTAATTTCAATTATTGTTCTTTTTATCGTCCTTGCCTTTATTAAAAAGGTTAATGTCTACGACGCATTCATCGAAGGCGCGAAAGAAGGATTTAATATAGCGATAAGAATAATTCCGTTCCTTGTTGCTATCCTGGTAGCAATCGGGATATTCAGGGCTTCAGGTGCTATGGATTTTCTGATAACAGGTATCACTCAATTCTTTGCCTGGCTTGGACTTGATACCAGGTTTACCGGGGCACTGCCGGTTGCCTTTATGAAACCTCTCAGTGGCAGTGGAGCCCGTGGATTGATGGTCGATGCAATGACAAATTACGGCCCTGATTCGTTTGTTGGCCGTCTTGCATGCACGATGCAGGGAACTACTGATACAACGTTTTATATAATTGCTGTTTATTTTGGATCGGTTGGCATTAAGAATACACGTTATGCAATTGGCTGCGGACTACTCGCCGACCTCGCGGGATTCACTGCAGCAATACTTATGGCATACTTGTTTTTCGGTTGATAATAATGGCACAGGGCACAGGGCTCAGGGCACAGGGCTCAGGGCACAGGGCTCAGGGCGCAGGGCACAGGGCACAGGGCTCAGGGCTCAGGGCACAGGGCTCAGGGCTCAGGGCGCAGGGCGCAGGGCTCAGGGCAAATCAGGGTTAATCCATGTAAACTCAGTGTAACTAATTGGTTGAGAGCCGAAAGCTTAAGAATTTTAATGTTTAATCAAAATATGAAAAACAGAATAATCCTACCCCTTTTCTTACTTGGTCTTGTGGCCTGCACAAATAAACCCGCTGCCGTTCAGGAACATACTGACCGATCTTCCCCTCAATCCATAGATTCAACCGACATGACAAACAACTTTTACGACAATACTGAAACATACCCGCTTATTGTTAAGGAGTTAACAATTGAAGGAGAAATTACAAATCCCGGACCGGTCGACTTTTCAAAACTCCGGAAGCACTCTGTAATAGTTAAGGAAACCTTGCTTGACGAAGCGGATTCCGACAGATTTGTGGGTGCTTACAGGTACGACGGTTATTCACTTTTTGATATTCTTAATGACAGGCAGCCCAAAAAGGCAAATGCATCAGAATTTAATCCTATAATTGATCTTTACGTCGAAATAGAAAATGACAGAGGCGAAAAGGTTGTTTTCAGCTGGGGTGAAATTTATTACCCCGGCACTCTTCACCGGATTCTGATAGCCTCCGATGTTTCAAGGATCGTACCTTCAAAGTCCGGAGACCTCTGGCAGCTTCCTGAAGAGAGTAAAATAGTAGCCGGAAATGATCTGATCACGGAAAGGAATATCTCATTGCCGGCAAAGATCACCGTAAAGTCCTTTCCAAAATCCTTCAATGTTATAAAGGGATTGTCTCCGATGTATTCCGACAGGTTAAAACTCTTTGAAAACAGCAGCCTGAAGGGTGAAATCTCAGCGGATCCTGTTGATCTTAATGAAATTACATATAATACAATCTTTTATGGCAGAGGAAAAGGGATACACAGCACATCTCCGTTTTCCGGCATAGTTTTGAAAGATTTTCTTTTAAAATATTATCCGGTTACAGCCCTGAACCTGATGAGCGGAATAATGTGTGTCGCTTCCAAAGACGGATACAGGTGTGCGATTTCTTATTCGGAGCTGTTTAACAGGAATGACCAGCAGGAATTCCTTTTGGTTCAGACAGAAAAGAATGAAGATGGCGGATTTTTCAGGCTCTTCCCGGCAAGTGATTTCTTTTCTGACCGTGCAGTTAAATCGATGAGTGAAATTCACCTCGGATTTTAGCTTCCGGATTCTCTTTTCAAAATCTATTATCAGGGTTAATTTTATCTTAAAAAGTTATCTTTATAAATATTTGTATCATTCTTATTTATGAGTACCCTTTCAATCTCCATTCTTGTCATTATAAGTATAATAGCAATTATTATCCTTACCTCCCGGCTTAAACTTCATGCTTTTATCGCACTTTTTGTTGTATCCCTTTTTCTGGCATTCACAACTCTCCCCGCCGACACGATCATCAAAACTATTAAAGACGGATTTGGAGGTACAATGGGTTCGATAGGCTTCCTGATAATACTCGGGGCTATGATCGGGATCACTCTCGACAGAACAGGCGGTACTATCAGCATTGCAAATTACATCCTTTCAAAAACAGGAGAAAAACGAAGCGTGATGGCACTTGGAATTACAGGATTCATTACAGGCTTACCCATTTTTTGCGATTCGGGATTTATAATCCTGAGCGGCCTTGCAAAATCGTTCAGTCAGAAATCGAAGGTGGCAATGCCCTTCATGGCAACTGTGCTTGCCTGTTCCCTTTACTCGGTTCACTGTCTTATCCCGCCACATCCGGGTGCTCTGGCAGCAGCCGGAATGCTGGATGTCAATATCGGCTACCTTATTCTTATCGGAACTCTTTTTGCTATACCCGGTGCTCTGACAGCCTATTTCTGGAGCAGATTGATGACAAGGAGAATCGTGCCATCGGTCGCTCAGGCTGATGATTTAAGTAAACAATTGCCTGTCAGCGATCTGCCTCCTGTTTTTCTTTCTTTTCTGCCTATTGTGGTTCCGCTTCTTCTGATTACAATCAGGTCGCTGGCAGGGCTTATCGATAAGGGTGGTCAGAGTTTATTCTCAAAAATATTTTACTTTCCGGGAGAACCTGTCATTGCCTTGTTTACAGGAGTTCTTCTCTCCCTGCTTCTTCTGAAAAAGAAGAATATATCCTCAATGAATTCTGTATTTTCTGAGGCTATTGTAAAAGCAGGGCCAATTCTGATAATAACTGCAGCCGGCGGCATGTTCGGAATGGTGATAAGATCGACCGGGGTGGGAGAAGCGATGGGTGAGATGCTTAAAGGTACAAGTATAGGTCTTATGGTTCCTTTCCTGATCGCTGCGGTGATGAAGACTGCCCAGGGATCGTCAACAGTTGCAATAATCACAACAGCTTCCTTTATCGTACCAATGCTGCCGATGCTTGGCCTCAACAGTGAGTGGGGGAAGCTTTTGACAATGCTCTCAATGGGAGCAGGTTCAATGATAGTGTCGCATGCCAACGATTCCTACTTTTGGGTGGTAAATAATTTTGGCGAACTTGAGGTCAATACTACTTTAAAGGTCTATTCCTCATCGACTCTCATAATGGGGATAGTAGTTTTTGCATGCGTATGGATTACCTCATTGTTTATTTTGTAAAAATTTGACTGAGATTATGTAATTTTCTAATGATGAACAATACTGGTATTGCTGAAAAGATATTTATTTCCGGGGTAAGTAGTGTCCTGCCCGAAAGGATCATCAGCAGTCATCTGGCATTAAATGGATCCAACCTGACGATCGGTGACCATAAGTTCCGGCTCGATGAAATACACAACCTTTATGTGATAGGTGCAGGCAAGGCAAGTGCGGCAATGGCCCATTATGTCGAAAGTATACTGGGAGACACGATCACCGGAGGACATATTGTTGTAAAATATGACCATTCATGCCAGTTAAAAAGGATAAAAGTCACCGAGGCCGGCCATCCCATACCTGATAAAAACGGGTTCATGGCAACTGAAGAGATAAGGAAAATAGCCGCTCAGGCCACTGAAAATGACCTTGTTTTGTGTTTGATTTCCGGCGGGGGTTCGGCATTGCTGGCCGACCTGCCTGAAGGATTGCTTCCCGAAGAACTTTATATCGTAAATAATCTTCTGGTCCGTTGCGGAGCTTCCATACATGAGATCAACTGTGTAAGAAAACACCTCTCAAGAGTCAAAGGTGGACAACTTGCGAGAGAAGTGTGGCCAGCAACACTGGTCTCGTTGATATTATCCGACGTGACCGGAAATCCTCTGGATGTAATTGCATCCGGTCCGACGGTTCCGGATATATCAACCTTTGGCGAGGCTCTTATGATAATTGAAAAACATGGCCTGATCCCCGACCTTACAGCCGGCATTCTGAAATACCTTAGAGATGGTGCGGCGGGGATACATCCCGAAACTCCCAAACCCGGAGATCCATTGTTCTCCAGGACGGTAAATATTCTTGCAGGCACAAATTTTACCGCTCTTGAGGCTGAAAAAGTGGCAGCTGCAGACCTGGGATATAATGCCTTTATTATCGAAAGTGAACTGCATGGTGACATTGAAAAAGTTGCCTCATCAATTATTGAATCTGCCCTCCGGTATAGAAATAACAATGATGTACAAAAACCTGTCTGTCTGTTGTATGGGGGTGAACCCACGCTGAAGGTAAGTGGTGAAGGCTTGGGCGGTAGAAACCAGCATCTTGCCCTGTCGGTTGCAATGATGTTGAGGAATATTCCCGGTATTACATTCCTTTCAGCAGGAACAGACGGTAATGATGGCCCGACCGATGCAGCCGGTGCAGTCGTCGATTCAGAAACGGTAAACAGTGGATTGTCAAAAAACAGGGATCCTGAGAAATACCTTGCAGAATTTGATTCTTACAATTTTTTTAAGTCCACAGGTTGTCATATTAAAACCGGACCGACATTTACGAATGTCATGGATTTGATTGTTGTGTTGGTGGAATAAAACTATATTTATCTGCATGAAAGCACTGGTTCTTGAAGAATATAATGAGCTCATCTATAAGGATGTCGCCGATCCCATTATATCGGATAATGAGGTTCTCATTAAAGTAATGGCTTGCGGAATCTGCGGATCGGATGTGCATGGTCTCGATGGCAGCACAGGCAGAAGGATTCCTCCGATAATTATGGGACATGAAGCATCGGGCGTCATTGTTAAATCCGGAAGGGGTGTGAAAAACTGGAATTCCGGCGACAGAGTAACATTTGATTCAACCGTATATCCTCTGGAAGACTGGTTCACACTTCGCGGACGATACAACCTCAGCGATAACCGGGAGGTTCTCGGTGTTTCGCCCGGCACTTACAGACGGAACGGGGCTTTTGCAGAATATGTCGCAATCCCGCAGCATATCCTTTACAGAATCCCCGATCAGGTTACATTTGAGCAGGCTGCGATGGTTGAAGCCGTGGCTGTTGCACTTCATGCAATAAATACAGGAATCCTCAGAACCGGTGATAATTGTGTTGTTATCGGAGCGGGTATGATCGGGACCTTCCTGTTAAAGCTCCTCAAAATTTCAGGAGCAGGTAATGTGATAGCCATCGACAATAATCCAAATTGTCTCGAAAACGCTAAAAAGGCAGGTGCTGATTATGTATTTCTTTCTGGTGATCCGGATCTGAAACCTGAAATTTTGCACCTGACCGGCGGGAGAGGGGCGGATATTACATTTGAGGCTGTCGGGAAAAGCGACACGGTCAATTTGGCGATAGATCTTGTGATGAAAGGCGGTAAGGTTGTTTTGGTTGGAAATATTTCACCTTTAGTTGATTTTCCCCTCCAGAAGGTTGTTACAGGAGAGTTGAAAGTCCTGGGAAGTTGTGCAATCCGGGGCGAATATGATACGGTCCTGAATTTATTAAAGTCCGGCAGAATATGTGTTGATGACCAGATATCAGTTATTGCTCCTCTTTCTGAAGGAGCTGTCTGGTTTGATAAGCTTTACAGAAAAGAAGGTAATTTGAAAAAGGTAATTCTTGTACCCTGATAACCCTGTGTGATGGCAAAAAAGATCACTAATATTTCAATAGCAGGATGTGGAAAAGTCGCCCATCTGCATGCAAAAGCAATTCAAAATATTCCAGATGCGCGACTGGTTGGGGTCTGGAGCAGAAGCCAGAAAAGCGCGAGGGATTTTGCGGCTCTGTACAAGACCCGGGCTTACCCTGAGATTGGACAAATGGTTATTGAAAATGATGTCGACCTTGTGATAATCTGTACACCTCATCCTTTTCACCGTAAACCCGCAATTGAAGCCGCTGAGGCAGGTGCCAATGTACTTGTCGAAAAACCTCTCGCATCAGACCTGCGCGATTGTGATGCGATTATAAATGCCTGTAAAATCAGATATGTAAAACTCGGAGTTATCAGCCAGCGAAGATGGTACTCACCTGTAATGAGAATGAAAGAGGCCATCGATGCGGGAAAAATAGGAAAACCTTCCCTGGCCACAGTAACAATGCTTGGGTGGAGAGACAAAGCATACTATGATGCTGACAACTGGCGGGGAAAATGGAAAACCGAGGGAGGCGGGGTGCTTGTAAACCAGTCACCACACCAGCTTGATCTGATGTTGTGGTTTATGGGTGATGTGGATGAGGTTTACGGCATCTGGAGGAACCTGAATCATCCCTATATTGAAGTTGAGGATACATCACTTGCCATAGTAAAGTTCGAAAGTGGAGCTATTGGCAACATCCTTGTTAGCAACTCCATGATGCCGGGGATCTACGGGAAGGTTCATGTTCATGGAGAGAATGGTGCGTCGGTAGGCGTTCAGACAGATGGAGGAGCAATGTTCATAGCAGGGATGACAGGAGTTGCAGAGCCGCCGGTAAATGATATCTGGACAGTTCAGGGGGAAGAAAAGATGCTTGAAAAATGGGTAAAGGATGACACAGATATATTTAACAGGTATGACCCGACTATCTACTATATGCAATGCCAGATTGAAGATTTCATAAAAGCCATTAAAAATGGTTCTGATCCTCTCGTTACAGGTGAGGCAGGAAGGAAAACTGTCGAACTATTCTCAGCTATATACCGTTCAACCCGTGATAACGCCCCCGTGAAATTTCCATTGAAACATGAACCCGGTTTCGATGGCAGAGGAATTTGACCAAAATTTAATACTTTCCTGCATTATTTAATTTTAATTCATAGTCTATGCCACTTGTGATTGTTGTCCTGGGAATATGTCTGCTTCTGTTTCTGATCCTTGTATTAAAATTCAATTCGTTTTTATCCTTTGTTATAGTCTCTCTGGCAGTCGCACTCGCTGAAGGAATGTCAATTGACAAGGCAGTGGTGTCGATTGAAAACGGAATAGGGAATACGATGGCCTTTATAGTTATGATTTTGTGTTTTGGTGCCATGCTTGGTAAATTGGTTTCAGATAGCGGTGCAGCACAAAAAATAACTTCACAGCTTGTGAAGACTTTCGGAATAAAAAATATTCAACTGGCCTTAATGATAACAGGTTTTATTGTGGGTATTTCATTGTTTTATGATGTTGGTTTTTTCGTTATGATCCCACTTATTTTTACTATTGCCGCTTCAACCGGTCTTCCTTTACTATACGTTGGATTACCCATGCTTGCAGCCCTTTCTGTAACTCATGGCTACTTACCACCTCATCCTGCCCCAACTGCGATTACTGCCATGTTTCATGCCGATTTAGGAAAAACAATGGTTTACGGAATAATTGTGGCAATTCCTGCAATAATCATTTCCGGACCTATATTGTCCAAAGCCTTGAGTAAGATTGATGCTAAACCACTTAAGGAATTTGTAAGCCAGAAAGTTTTAAAGGAAGAAGAATTGCCGGGTTTCTGGATAAGTTTCTTCTCTGCTCTTTTGCCAGTAATCCTGATTGGCGTTTCAACAATTGCAGGATTCATTCTGGAAGAAGATAATGTAGTTAGAAAAATCCTGGGATATTTTGGAAATCCGGTCATTGCCATGCTTCTTTCAGTCTTATTTGCAGTTTATACCTTAGGCCTGGCAAGGGGAAGGAAAATTCCGGATATTATGAGTTCCCTTACTCATTCGGTGATTACCCTGACAGTGATAATGTTGCTTATTGCAGGTGCCGGAGCTTTAAAACAGGTTCTTGTTGATAGCGGAGTAAGCAAATACATTGGAGAAATACTTAGTACTTCAACACTTTCACCTCTCTTCCTCGGTTGGCTCATTGCAACTGTTTTGCGGTTTTGTGTTGGATCTGCCACCGTTGCGGGGATTACAACTGCCGGTATTGTACTTCCCTTGGTTTCAGCTCCCGGTGTAACCCCCGAGTTGATGGTTCTTGCAATTGGCTCAGGAAGCCTGATGCTCGGACATGTTAATGATGGTGGATTCTGGCTATTCAAAGAATATTTTAATTTGAGCGTTAAAGACACACTGAGAACCTGGACAATAATGGAAACATCAATAGGCATTTCCGGACTGATAGGAGTTATGATCCTGAGTCTTTTTGTTTAATGTATCATTCCGGTCTCCTCAGATTGAAACAGGTCAGTCTAAATCCGCTATCTTTAAAACATTAATCGTTATTTATAATAAAAGGACCAATAATAATATCATGAAGCTGAAATTTTTAGGTGCTGCCCGTGAAGTGACAGGAAGCAAGACTCTTGTAACGACAGATTCTGGTAAGAGAATTCTTTTTGACTGTGGAATGTTTCAGGGTAAAGGCCTTGAAACAGATGCCATGAACCGGGATCTTGGATTTGACCCATCGCTTATTGATCACATCCTTCTCACCCATGCACATATTGATCATTCAGGGCTTATTCCCTATGTCTATAAACTTGGATTCAGAGGATCTATAATCTGTTCGAATGCCACGCGTGATCTTTGTTCCATAATGCTTGCTGACACTGCATTCATTCAGGAAAATGATACAAAAATCTTTAACAAAAGAAGGGCAAAGAAAGGTCAGCCGTTAGTTACGCCAATCTTTGACCAGGATGACGCTAAAGAGTGTATGTCCCTTTTCATCGGGGTTCCGAATAATATGAAATTCAGGATCGATGACAATATTAAAGTCAAATTTACTAACACAGGCCATATGCTTGGCAGCGGAGTAGCCAATTTGACTTTAACCAGTAACGGGCAAACAAAAAGAATAGCTTATACCGGTGATATCGGAAGGCCAACGAGCCGGATCCTTACCCCACCTGAACCTTTTCCGCAAACTGATATTCTTATTACTGAATCGACATACGGCGACAGATTGCATCAGGATACAGTTTCGGCAGATGAAGAACTGCTGAAAACAGTCATTCATACCTGTGTCGATAAAGGCGGAAAGCTTATCATTCCTTCTTTTAGCGTCGGACGGACACAGGAAATTGTTTATTCACTCAATATTTTCTTCAATCAGGGAAAGCTTCCGAGGGTTGATATTTTTGTCGACAGTCCGCTGGCAGTTAACGCCACAACAATCTTCAGGATGCATCCTGAATGCTTCAACAAGGATATTTTACGTATAATGGAAAATGACCCCGATCCCTTTGGCTTTAATAGTCTGACTTACATAACACGGGTTGAAGATTCCAAGAAGCTGAATGACTCAAAGAAACCATGCATAATCATATCTGCATCAGGCATGATGGAGGCTGGACGAATTAAGCACCACCTTGCCAATAACATTTCCAATCCAAAGAATACCATTCTTGTTGTAGGTTATTGTTCACCCGTAACGCTTGGTGCAAGGATCGCAAGAGGTGATAAGGAGGTTTCAATTTTCGGTACAGTTTATCAGGTAAATGCTGAGGTGAGAAAAATTGATTCATTCAGCGGCCACGGAGATTACAGGGAAATGATCGGGTTTTTGAATTGTCAGAATAAGAATGAACTTGGACAGACTTTTCTGGTTCACGGTGAATATGAAACCCAGCTAAATTATTCAAACCGGCTGGGAGAAGAGGGATTCAAAAATATCCGGATCCCTTCGATGAAGGAGGAATTCACCGTCTGATGACTTTTGGTTCCAGATACCTGGCGCTGGTATTTTCAGAAATTACCCTATACCCGGTAACGGGTAAGGAGTAACGAACACCTATCTTATATATCTCTTCAGTCCCTCCCTGACACTTTTCCAACCGGGATATACTTCGGTGAGAAGCTTATAGAACTCAGCGCCATGATTATGATGTTTCAGATGGCATAATTCATGAACGACAACATATTCGGTGTAAACCTCATCGAGCCTTATAAGGTCTGAACTTAATGCTATCTTACCTTTTGAAGAACAGCTTCCCCATCTTGTCCTCATGGATCTTACAACAAAACCGGTGGGTTTAAATCCATAATTATTATACTTTACAAGGGTTTCCCTGAATTTCACCGATAGCTTGCTGCGTGCGATAAATTTAAACCAGCCGTCCAGTAAAGCTTTAATTATTAAAGGATTATTGTCTATTTTAAAGTCAGCCTCTATTGTACTGTCATTAACCAGTCTCACAGAATATTTATTGGAATTTATCAGTTTCAATTTATGTTCCCTTCCAAATAGTAATAACTTATCACCATCAAAATACCCTGCATGGTGGTCCATTCTGACAAGTGAATTGAACTTATCCAGGTTTTTGACTATCCAATCCGATTTTTCATTTACAAATCCCGCAATTGCTTTGACAGGTGTCCGGTATGGTGCCTTCACTATAACACCCTTATCGGGACTAATAATGATGCTTAAAGTCCTCCTGCGCGAGAAGTTTATCTTATAATTAAAGTTAGTGGTACTTTGCATAATGAAAGGTAACAGTCCTCTTTTTATTTCTTCTTATTATCCGATTGAAGGGACGACAAATAGTAGACAAGACATGCTGTACCGTCCATTGTGCATTCATTCGTTGAGTAGTCGGCATAGTCGTCATGATAAACGGCAAGTTTTGTCTGGAACGCAGAGTATTTGTCTTCCTTCGACAGATAAATGTATTTAAGGCTATTAAAAATTGTTGAATAAACAGGACCGTCAACCAATCCGCCCGGAACTTGTTCGCCTCTGACAACATAGGAAGAATGTGTGTTGTCAGGAAAATCGCCATTTACGGGGAGCCCGACAATCATGCTTGTACCCCACGGATTACAGCCAAAGAGCCAATCGCGGAGAGAGGCTTCCATCTCTTCAAAAGAATTGTCACCACCCAATTTTCTGAACAAATTTGCCTGTGTGAGAGCAGCAGTGACAAGGTTGTTGGAGCACCAGATAAATGGCACTCCGATCAGGAACGGATTCTTTTCACCTCTTGTTTTAATTTTTTGCAATCCCTCCCTGATATTTCTGAGAAACTCATCCTTTATTCCCGGCTGGTCTGTCAGGGAAACAATTCCCGGATGTCCCATATTTAAAAAAGGGTACCACTGGTAATGCCTGGCAGTGTCCGCACCCATCCAGGGAGTTACAGTTTCCTTCCGCCCGAATTCTATTGCATATTTCATATATGCAGGCTTTTGCGTAGCTTTATAAAGTTCGATTGCTCCAAGCTCCATATCATCGACCCAGTTATCCTCTTCATAAAAGTACGGTGCAGTACCAGGTGCAGTCTGACAGGCACCCGGGTTTTCCAGACCATAGCTGAAAGCTGATTCGGCTCTTGACAAGAGAAGTTTTGAGAATTCAGGGTCAACTTTACTATAAACCTGTGCACCGCGCGCAAATGCAGAAGTGAATTTACCGGCTGTCGAAGCAATGCCTGTTGCCCGGTTTTTATATTTGAATAGCCCCTGGGGCATTCCGGTGCAACGATAAACAGGCCTCTCTTTCCCCTTTCCGTAATTGGCAGTGTCTTCAGTCGGGTATCTGAACCCGATATGATCGCGGTCATCAGCAATCTGATTATACATGATTCCCGGTCCGGGATTCATCTTAAGAAGCCATTCCAGGCCCCATCTGCTTTCATTCAGAACATCGGGAAGACCATCCTGGCCGGACAATCCATTTGCCAGGTAATTATCGCCGAAAGAAGACGGATTTTCTGAAAGTGCAAATAACATCTGGTATGTTGCATTCGCTGAAGTAGCCACATATTGAAGGTAATCGGCAGCATCGTGCCAGCCTCCTGTTACATCGATATGGGAAGAATCGGATGCACCCCCGTAAATTATGTACCCGTCGTGCATATGGCACGAGTCCTTTAAATATGGATTAAATCCGCATCTTTGTTGCCGCATATAATCAAGGAGAAAATCAGCAGTGCCGTCGTATATTATGGCAGCGATCCTGAATTCGGGCGATGCTGCATTCCCAGCCTGGATTTTATACGTACCCTCTTCTGTTAGTTCGGTGAAGTTTAGCCGGTAACACGTCTTAAAAGGAGGCAGAGGTTCAGTTGAAACAATTTCTTTTTTGTCAAGAACAGTTTTCCCTGAAACAGCATCAATAACCCGGAAAGATTTAAGGTTTAACTCTTTGGAAGAGATGAAGACGGCGACCTTAATATCATCAGGTCTGTAGCCAAGCTGATTAATCCTGATCCATTCATTGTCGTTTTTCCGGCACGACAGAATTAACAGGGTTGAAGTAATTAAAACCAGGGACAGAGATTGTCTCATTTTATAAAAATTCTTTGTCGATAATGTTTCTGTGTAGATTATGATCCCAAATTGGAAGGCAATTTACAAATTCCCGTTGATGATTTTTTCCGGTATTCATAAGTAATGAAAAAGAAATTTCCGCAGGGGAAGCCTGGAATATTAATTTTTAAAAAAAATAATAACACGGTGGAATAATAAGGTCTTTTGAAATGTCTGATTATTATAAGAAACGAATTCCATCGGGTTAACAGGGTTAGTTAGACGTCAAAGGTTAGTTTAGGTTAATTTGACAGGTTGGTGGTTTCGATCAGGACGGGTAGCATGTTATAAATGCTGCCCGTTTTCTTTTACTGATGTTGAAGTTTTCTCCCTATTCAGAAACAAGGGTAATGACACTGATCTCCGGAGGCATCCATATTCTGAAAGGAATGCCCAGTACTCCAAGCCCCCGGTTAACAACGAGTTGTTGCTCACCCTCCCTGTAAAGCCCGTTCCACCTGGGATAGAAAAATTTTGCAGGACTCCATTTAAACTTTCTGGTAAGTATTCCCATTTGCATCGCATGAGTATGTCCTGACAAGGTCAGATCGATGTCAGTCTTACCTCTTGTCGCCAGTTCCCAATGGTTCGGGTCGTGACTCAAAAGTATCTTAAGATCCACATCACCAATCCCGCTGATAGCCTTACTAAGATCACCATGGATTATCTTCGGGAAAGAGCCCTTTGTTATTACTCCGATTATGGCTATTTCGGCTTCGCCTATTTTTAAAGTTGTGAATTCATCATTTAGCAACCTGTATCCCGATGATCTTATCAGGTTATTCATGATCAGGACATTATTGTCTTTATCGGCCTCTGTGAAAAAAGGCTGATAGGTGCCAAAATCATGATTCCCCATCACAGCAAATTTGCCGTACTGAGCTTTGGAAAGACTCAGAATGGTATCAAAGCGGCCGAATTCACGCCATCCGCATGTGATAAAATCACCTGTATTTATCAGGATGTCAGGCTTTAGTTCATTGATATTCTCAATTACTTTCAGCAAAAGGTCCTTATGGTGATAATAACATGCCAGATGAAGATCTGAAATCTGAACGATCGTTAATCCGTTAAGATCATTTCGCAGACCCTTTACTTTTACGGTATAGTTCTCTGTTTTGAAATTAAAGCGACCTACAAGTGTGCCAATTGTCAGCACAGTAAATATTAGTAAAGCTAAAATTAAACCTGTATTGGTAAGCACCCTGTTGTGACCACCGGATTTCCTTCTGATTAATCTGCCGGTAAAGTGAAAAACGGAAATTAATATTCTTGGAAAAACAACTGCACATATCATACCGGCAAGGTTTAACAGTATCCATATGTGATCCGGTTCATCGAAAATGCCATCATACGATACAGCTTTAAACCATAATATCCAGAGCCATATACTGAGAACTGTATTGAGGGTCACAAAGAAATAATACCGCATCCATGATTTGTCATAAAAATGCTGACGTATAACTATCAGGGTCAGTACTTCGGTTATGATCAGAACAATGAGGAGTATCATTGAAGGAAAATTTACATGTAAATTTAGAAAAAGTTAAAAACCATTTGCTGCAGAGTTCGCAAAGTTTTTCGCAAAGTTCGCAAAGTAATAATATTCAATAGTTTAACTTAGCGACCTTTGCGCTTTCCTGGCGTGCTTTGCGGTTTAAAAGCAACCTTTATGTTAAGGCAGGTACCATGAAACGGAAATTCAGAGGTTTAATGGAAATCAAAATAAATTAATTAAGATTACGGACGCAAAAATATTCTTATGACCGAAGTGAAATTTTACGATACTGCCTGGACACCTCCTTTAAAGCTCACATATTCAGTTATTGCAGCAAAGTATAAAGATTCCTGGGTTTTTGTTCGTCACAACAAGAGAGATACCTGGGAGATTCCCGGAGGCCATATTGAGGAGAATGAGACAGCTGATGATGCTGCATACAGGGAATTGATGGAAGAGACCGGTGCAATCGATTTTACACTGGAAGGTGTGGCAACTTATTCTGTCGAAAAGGATGGGAAAACCGGATATGGACGACTCTATTTAGCAAGTATTTTTAAACTGGGAGCCATTCCCGGCAATTCTGAAATCGGAGAGGTTAAAACTACTGAATCATTACCTGAAAACCTTACCTACCCTGACATCCAGCCGATTTTGTTCGAAAGGATAATGGTCCACCTTAAGAAAAGATTAAGCCTCTGATATAAAGGTGATTCAAGATTTTTGAAGACTGATTTAAATTTGCACCCTTAATTTTTAATCCGTGATACGTAATCCGTATTCCTCAATCCTGCATCAAATATATTCGAAGCTAACCTTCTTGAGCCATTTTTCTTCAAGCAGCCTGGCGATACGCTTTACAACAGTCCTTCTGATCTCAAGATCAACGGGGAGATTGGGATCCTGATGAGCAATATTTATCCTTGTACCTATAATGAAATGTATCTCATCACTTTCCATTATAAATTTAACAATTTTATCGGCAGGTCCTTTCCCCAGCCTGACACTGTTGTTGTATGATTTTAAGATCTCGTTTACCTTCTGCAGAGTCAGTATCCCTTCAGTAACAAGGTCGATTCCTTCGATAAAGCTTTCTGGCGGAAGTTCGGGATCTTCGAAGATCAACTCATCAACGATCGGTTTATTCAATTCCCTGGCAACGATGTCGGCTGTTGTGCCCCCGCAAAGGATCACATTCCCCATGCGGTCTTTCACTTTTGAAGCCAGCTCCCTGTCTTTTTCTTTTTCAAAAGGCGGACCGGTACAGATCAGTAATTTACGCGGATCACGGAAATAAATGGTCGCACAGCTTATATCGTCCTTTGCTTTATACGCATCATTTTTGTGCGCCATCGTTACAATTTTACCTGAAAGGGTCATGGCAGAAATTGACGATTCGCCTGTAACCAGCGATGAGGCATAAACGGCTATTTCATCCCTTCCCCAGCCAAAGGGATACAGTTCGCTGCCCATCCCGCTCTGGGAAACACCGTCGGAGCAAAAAATGATCCTGTCTTCTTTTGACGGCGTGAATGTACATGTCTTCAGAACTTTCCCAGTGTTTTTCCCTTTATTGAGAATTACCTTTTTCCACGATGGGTCAAAAATCTGGTTCCCGCGTAAAATTATGGTTGAAGGATTGTCATATTCAAGGATATTTGTTCGCCCGCGGCTCTCAATATCGACAATTGTAAAGGTTGAATAGCTTATTTTCCTTTCACTGCACACAGGCAGGGTATTCATTATTATCTCAGCTATACGGTCGACCTCCTTGTGCTCGCTTGTAAAATTAAGCGCCATAGTTGCAGTTAGGGTCGCAAGGATATTAGCCTTAACTCCATGCCCCATTCCGTCGGATAATACGGCTACTACCCTGTCTTCTTCCTTTATATATTTGTAAAGAAAGACGTCTCCGCAAATCCTCTCACCGTCGTGATTCCTTTGCTGGCTGTTAACTTCAATATAAAAATCTTTTATCACGTGCTGCAGGGGAAATTTATCCGGACCCTTTTCTTTTCTTATAAGATTCTATAATGGAATTCAGCATTTGCTCGGTTTCGGAGGCACCTTCCCCAAGAAGGAATCCTATCTTCTGGACCATTTCGAGGTTCTTTTCTATAACTTCACTTACCCTGTTGGTCACCTCTTCTCCCTGCACTTCGGGTGAATACAGGTCGCGGATTATTGCACCGCACATCTTGTTCTTCTTTATCGGGAAAATGGAGATATTGAGCATGCTTTCCTCAAAATGGATATCCTTGCTTACGACAGGTTCATCCTCTTTTAATACAAAGGTGAACATGTTATAGACATTGAACGGCATAAGTGTCTTAAGGTCGGCACCTACAAGTCCGGGGATAATGTCTGAGATAGCTGTCGCATCTTCACCGAGGATATTTATAAAGCTGCGGTTCGAGTGAAGTATCTTAAGGTTATTATCAACAATGACAACACCTGTAGGGAGTTTTTCAAGCATGTTGTTCATCATGTCGGAAGCACTTTGCGCCATCTCTTTCTCCCTCATTGCAAGTTCTTCGGATTCTTTAAGAGCCCTCTTGGTTTCTGCAAGTTTCCTGTTTGTCTGCCTTAAAGTTTCAATATATTCCTGCTTGTTTCTCAGGTTGAATGTATGACACATCTCGGGAATGGCCAATCCTTTGGCTACTGTGGTTGCAAATTCACGGCAGGACCTGTATCCGCAGGCACCGCAATCGAGTTCATCCTCAGGATTATCCCTTCCGATGATCTTTAATACTTCGTTGACAGCTTCTGCAGGCGGGTCAGGAATCCTTTGATCATCAGGCGTAAATGTCCTTGTGAAATCGAGTTTCGACCACTTTTCTATGTCCTTCTGCCATTGTACCTTATCCAGCTTACTGACTCTCTTTTCAGCATAAAGCCTGACGAGGGCCCTTCTTCTGAAACGTTCGGTATGACGTTCCATCCCGGGACCAAGAAGGCATCCGTGACAAAAGAAAAAGTTAAAATGATGATGAATTGTATCAATATATTTGTCAAAGTCATTAATACCCTCAAAAACATCTTCCCTTCCGGCAGCCGTTATCACATTGCTTGTAGCCATATCGCGCCTTATTCCTCCTGCCTGCAGAATACCGGCCGGAAGAGGGTAGAGGGCGCCCCAGTTCCCGTATGGAGGATCGAATTCTGACATTTTAACAACTCTTTCCTGAATACCGAATTCATCAAAAAGTTGTCTTAATTCTATAAAGGTCAGTACTCCTTCAACAAGCTTCCCGTCATGGTAAAGGTACGTTTCATCCTTATTATCAATGCATGGGCCAATGTAAACAGTCGCTATTCCTTCTCCATATATCTCCTTCACAACCATTGCAGTTGCAATCATTGGTGAGACAAAAGGTGCGAGATTGGGAACCAGCTCAGGATGATATTTTTCGATGAGCTTTACAATTGCCGGACAATTGGCAGTCATGTAATATTTACCTTCTGCCTTTTTGAATAAGTTTGCGTATTTTGCGGCGATGAGGTCAACTCCGAAAGAATTTTCATGCACATAATCGAATCCCAGCAAGCGTAACATTCCGACAAACTTCCTGTAATCGGTAATGTCGTCAAACTCCGATGCGATACTCGGAGCCACAAGCGCTACTGTTTTTCTTTCGGATGAAAGGAGTGTTTTAACTTCTGCTTTCGAATCCCTGAACTCAATAGCGTGAGGTGAGCATGAGATAAAACAAAGTCCGCAGCCAATACATCTTTCAGATATGATCGTAGGATGATCCTTCTGTGCCCTGACCTCAATGGCATTCACCGGACAAACCCTTACACAGGAGTAAGAATTTCTGCAATTCTGATCATTTATGTAAAAGACAGGTTTTCTGTCATTCATATTATTTACCAAAGTGTGCGTCTGATTTAATATTTCCAAATTCCTTTTCAAGGATGAATTCAATTTTTGAGAGTGTTACCTCCTGAATGATCCTTTCATTGATTCTCAGGTTCGGACCTTTGCTGCAGAGGTTCATGCACCTGGCTCCCCTGAAGATTATACGATCTTCCAGATGATTCTTTTTAAGATAATCCCTTATATATGCGACCACATCCCTGTTTCCTCTTGAGAAACAGGAACTGCCAAGACAAATCTGCATTTCAATCCTTTGAACCATTAATTTCCCATCAAACAAAACTTTTGCAAAAGTAGTAATAATTTCACTCTTTTATTTATTGTGATATCGATCACGGATTCAAATAATTCCTCAATACAGGACTATTTGCTGATAAAAGTAAGAAAAGAAATTGCACAGAGATCCACTGAGAAGTCACAGATATCCACAGAGTTAAGTTCTGATCGTACTCTAAGTACTTCTGTGTACCTCTGTGTTACCTCTGTGGATCTCCGTGTAACTGAAAAACCACCTTCAGAGCTTAAAATCAAGAGGCAACCTGGTTTCGCCGGGAGTTATTCAAATCATTACCGTTCCGGGACAGTTTTAGGGCCAATGACCTCTTTCAGAGGCAGGTTTCAGCTGGAAAATCAGCGACAATCATCGTGATCAGAGGGAAATATGATGCTTTTTTATTACCTTTATGCAACAATGAGAACTAAAAAAGAATTAGTTAATTCCTTAAAAGAGAATTACTTCTGGGATATTAACAGAACAGATCCTGATTCTGAAATATCTGACCGTTTGGTTATTGAAAGAGTATTCAGCATAGGTGATCTGAAGGATATCAAACTAATCCTTGATCATTATGGTGAAAAGAAAACTGTCGAAATTCTGATGTCCCTAAATTATCTCGACCCAAAAACCCTCAACTTCGTTTCCAAACTATTTAAAAAACCAAAGAAAGCCTTTAAGTGTTACATACGGAAGCTGTCGATGCCAAAACTCTGGAACTGATTGAACTGCTTCAGAGTAAAGAATATTTAATTGGATTTCACCTTTGTGGAGGAACTGCACTTTCACTATTTTATGGTCATAGAAAATCTTTAGATATTGATTTATTTACCAATTTCAGTTTTGATGCCTCACTGGTTCTTGGGAACATAATAAGTGATTTTCAGTTTCAGCTTTCCTTTTCAGCTCCTGATACCTTAAAAGGTTTTATTAACAATGTTAAGGTTGATCTTTTAGCTCATAACTACAAGTATATCGGGGATCCTGTGAGACTTGGAAGGATTTCAGTTTTGTCAGAAAAGGATATTTGCGCCATGAAGTTGAATGCCATTGCAATAAGCGGACAAAGAGCGAAAGATTTTATTGATATCTGGTATCTGCTCAGAAAATTCGAAGTGCCTGAAATTCTTGGTTTTTACAGGACGAAGTATAACCAGACAAATGATGCTGTGATCCTAAAAAGCCTCCTGTATTTCGATGATGTGGATGTTGCTGACTGGCCAATCCTTATCAGCGATCCCGCTCTTAAATGGACAACTGTAAAAAGAGATATTGAAAAGAAAGTCTTAAATTATATCAAAGGGTAGTCATAACTCCGAAAAAGTATTTTAATCCCGGCGATTTATCTTGATACTCTCTTTTCTGAGTGACTCTGCGAAATTATCTGCGCGACTCTGCGAGAAACTTCTTTTCTTTTTTCTTTCTCACAGATTTTCGCAGAAATCTTATCTCCTGCGGCTGGAAGCCTGCCACGTACGGCAGCCAACTGCCCTTTGCCAACTGCCAACTGCCAACTGCCCTTTGCCAACTGCCACTGCCAACTGCCAACTGCCCTTTGCCAACTGCCCTTTGCCAACTGCCAACTGCCCTTTGCCAACTGCATGATTTTTATTGTTAATAAAATAACAATGTTCATTTTCTAACAATAAAATAAATATATTTGTATCAGTAATAAAACCGGGTAAGAATGGCAGCAGATCTTGAAGCTATCATCAGGAAATACAGGAAGGGTAAACGTGAAGACCTGATCCCTCTGTTGCAGGAGATTCAGATTGAATCGGGGTATCTGTCAGAAGATGCTATTGTCAAAGTCGGAAACCACCTCGGATTAAGTACAACAAAAATATACGGTCTTGCCACATTTTACGACCAGTTCCGGTTCATCCCCTCAGGTAAAATCAAAATAAAAATATGTCATGGCACCTCCTGCTTCATGAACGGCTCCCAGGCCATTATTGAAAAATTCAAAGAGGAACTCAGGATATCCCCCGGACAAACGACAAGGAATGGAAACTTCAGCCTTGACATTGTTTCATGCATGGGTGGCTGTCTACATGGACCAATTGCCATGATCGGGGGCGAATACCAGATACACACCCGTCCGGAACAGGTACCGGATATTATTAATAAACTTAAGTATATTATTGAAAATGACTAAATGGAAGATTTAAAGTCATTCCTTATACATAAGGTTCTGTTATTTGAGTCCGATACCCTTCCTGCGGATACAGAAAAGGTTTTGCAGCTGGTGCGTCACGACAAGACTGATGTGCCTGTAATCTATGTTTCGTCAAACTCAGGCAGTATTATTGCAGGTTCCGAAAAAACCCGGCAGGCGATTAAAACCTATATCGAAGATAATGAACCAAAGGCACTTCTGGTGAATGTGGGATCTTCAGGTCCTTCCAATTTTGAACCGGTCGTTTGCGTTCAGATGCCAGGTAAAAACAGACTTTACTTCAGGAACATAACCGAGGATAAGGTCGAAGGATTACTTAACGGAGTTTTTCATAATGATATAAATAAAGATGACCTTCTGGGCCAGACAGGATCAAAAGGTTTTGAATTATGGCCTGGAATACCCTTTATGAACGATCTTCCTTTTTTTAAACATCAGAAGAGGATCATCCTTGGAAATTGTGGTTGCTATGATCCGGAAAGCATAGACGAATACATTGCCAGAGGCGGGTACCGCACATTCATGAAAACTATCAGGCATTACACTTTTGAAGAGGTCTGCGATATAATTGAACGAAGTGGCCTCAGGGGAAGGAGCGGAGGAGGTTACCCAACAGGCTTGAAATGGAAACAGGCACTGGGCACTTCTTCAAACGCCAGATTTCTGATCTGCAACTCAAGAGAGAGCGATCCGGGTTCATTCAGCGACAGGACAATCCTGGAAAGCGACCCTCACCGGATGATCGAAGGTATGGCCATATCAGCTTATGCAATCGGAGCTTCAAGTGCAATTTTATATCTGAAATCCGGATCCGACACTGCAAAAAACAGGATGCAGAAAGCAATTGATATCGCTCGCGAATACGGAATAATCGGTCATAACATATATTCCAGTGGCTATAATCTTGAAATCTCCATAAGGATAGAGCCGGGAGCATTTGTATGCGGCGAGGAAACAGCATTGATAAACAGTCTGGAGGGTAAACGCGGCATGCCCCAGATAAAGCCTCCTTACCCCACAACCGCAGGTTTTGCGGGCAAACCGACTGTCATAAATAATGTTGAGACTCTGATGAATGTCCCGCTTATAATGCAAAACGGACCCGAATGGTTCAGGAGCATTGGCACTGAAAAAAGTCCCGGCACCAAGGTATTTGCCATCGCCGGAAAAGGAAGAATGTCGGGGGTTGTTGAAGTCGAAATGGGGACTACCCTGAGGACCATACTCGACGAAATTGTTGACGGTATAAAGGACGGAAAAGAATTCAAGGCTATTGAGTTGGGTGGCGCTTCTGGTTCATTTATAACCTCTGACGATCTTGACACTCCTGTCGATTTTGATACAATGAGGCAGAAAGGTATTGGCATGGGCTCGGGCGGCTTCATCGTAGTCGATGAAACCATATGTATGGTGGATCTGATCAGATATTACATGGAATTTATCAGGAACGAAAGCTGCGGCAAATGTATCCCCTGCCGTGAAGGAACAGGCAGAATGCTTGAAATACTCGAAAGCGTGACAAAGAAACCTCTTAATGAGGATTCAGGGACAACTCTTGAGAGATTCAAAGGAGTTATGCAGCTTGAAACCATTTCGACTGTAATGAAGGATGCATCGCTTTGCGGACTCGGACAAACTGCACCGAATCCTTTTGTGAGCGCCCTTAAGAACTTCAGGGAAGAATTTGAAGAACATATATTCGACAGGAAATGCAGGGCAAATATCTGCAGGGGACTCAGGACCTTCTCAATCAATGTTGATAAGTGCACAGGATGTACTGTCTGTGCCGGTAAATGCCCGGTTAATGCAATCTATGGAACCCGGCTGCAGCCGTTCTTTATAGTCGAGGATAAGTGTACCGGCTGTGGTATATGTTATGATGTATGCAAGTTCAGTGCGGTAATCGTTAAATAACCAGTAACCAGCAACCAGCAACCAGCAACATGCTTTTTACAATCCAGGTAAATAATAAGAAGATCAAAGCTGAAAAAGGTGAAACAATCCTTTCGGCCCTTAACCGTAACGGGATAATAATTCCAACCCTTTGCAGGATGAAGGAATTTACTCCTACCGGTGCCTGCAGAATGTGCGTTGTTGAGGTTGAAGGAAGAGAAAGACTTGTTACCGCCTGTTCACAACCTGTTGAGGAGTGGATGAAAATCAGGACACACTCACCAAGAGTAATAACGGCACGGAAAACAATCGTTGAACTCCTGCTTGTCAAATCATCCTGACGACTGCCTTTATTGCGACAGGAATTTAAAATGTGAACTTCAACGGCTTTCAGAGGAGCTGAACATAAGAGAAAGAAGGATTAAAGGCAGGAAAATAAAACAGCGTCTCGACCAGTCAAGCCCTGCAATTGTGAGAGAACTGGCAAAATGCATACTGTGCGGAAGATGTGTAAGGGTATGCGAAGAAGTTATAACATCAACTTCTCTCGACTTCATAAACCGCGGTAAGCAAACGCATATCGGCGCTGCCATGGACAGGGATTTCAACTTCTCGAGCTGCATCCAGTGCGGTCAGTGTGTCCTGGTTTGCCCAACCGGTGCACTGCATGAAAAACATAATATAACGGAGGTTCAGGAGTATCTGAATAAACAGGGAGTCATAAAGGCAATTCAATATTCACCTTTGGTTTCTGCAGGCATTGCAGAAGAACTGGGAATAAAATATAGCAGGGAATTTGATAAGAACCTGAATGCGATTCTGCGTAAAATCGGTTTTGACAAAGTTTTTACCACCGGTACAGGAACAGACATTTGCATTTCAGAGCTTACTGACCAGCTTTCTGAACGTATGGAGAAAAAAACCGGTCAGCCTTTAATTATAACAGCATGCCCTGCATGGGTAAAATACGCGGAACAATTCGTCCCGGATATAATCCCAATGCTTTCAACGGTTAAATCACCCCAGCAGATTACAGGGATACTCATCAAAACTATCGTTGCGGGCGAGATGGGTGTCGAGCCTGAACAGATATTTTCGGTCTCAGTATCTCCCTGTATGGCAATGAAATTTGAGGCACGCCGCGACGGGATGATGAGAAAAGGCATAAGCGATGTGGATTCTGTCCTTACAGTGCGTGAGCTTGCCAGACTAATCCGGTTAAACGGGATCGATGTTACAAATATTGAAAAGGAACCAGCCGATGAACCTTTGAACGGAAGAAGCTCATCGGCACTCCTCGCAGAGGTTTCGGGAGGAATCACAGAGGCAGTCCTCAGATTGCTTAATCATCGGAAATCAGATAAAGATACTGACAAACAGGTATTTAAAAAGTTACGTTCATCAGGGACATTCAGGGAGATTGCTATAAAGATCGGTGAAAATGAAATCAGGGTAGCTGTGGTTGATGGTCTTACAGGACTTGAGAAACTCAGAGCCTCACAGGCATCAGGCACTCATTATGACCTTATTGAAGTTATGACATGTCAGGGAGGATGCATTCATGGAGCAGGACTACCATTCATCTCATCAAAGGATGATCTCAGGAACAGGGCAAAACTTATTTATCAGGCCGACGACACGGAAGCAATAAGTCTTCCATGTAAATCGCCTTCTCTTATCAACCTTTATGAAAAGCTCTTAAAAGAAAACAAGGAAATATCTGATAAACAGATTTTTTATACTCATTTTGAGAAGAGAAATGTGTTGCTGTAAAGACCACCCCCTGCCCCCTAAAGGGGGTTCAAAAAAGTCCCCTTCAGGGGATTTAGGGGTAAAAAAAGAGAAGGTGGAAAGGTAAGTTGGATAAATTAAGTTGAGATAACCAGAATATTGAATTGATTTTAAGAGAATAAACTAAAACCGTTACGCCTTTACGCCGTTGCGCCGTTGCGCCGTTGCGCCTTTACGCCGTTAAGCCGTTAAACCTTAAATTATGCTTGTCTACACCATTAAAGAACTTTGCCGTACATGCTACACCTGCGTCAGGGAATGCCCTGCCAAAGCCATACGCATTGTGGGAGGTCAGGCTGAGGTGATCGACGAACGGTGTATTGCCTGCGGGAATTGCACAAAGGTTTGCAGCCAGGGAGCTAAAGTATTTCTGAACACCACAGACAGGGTCATGAAGCTCATTGAAAATGAGTCAAATGTTACTGCGATCGTTGCGCCGAGTTTCCCTGCTGAGTTTACTGAACTGACCGATTACAGGGTTCTTGTCGGGATGATCCGGTCCCTTGGTTTTAAACATGTTCTGGAAGTGTCATTCGGAGCTGACCTTGTTGCCGACAGATATAAAAAACTGGTGACGGAGAGCAAGGATTATTATATTTCTTCGGATTGCCCTTCAATTGTAAATTATATAAAGCACTATCACACAGGGCTTGTTGATAGACTTGCACCGATCGTTTCGCCGATGGTGGCAATGGGAAGAGTGGTGCATGCCAAATACGGAGATGGAGCCAGGATTGTCTTTATCGGACCTTGTGTGGCTAAAAAAGCCGAAAGTACAGAGATTAATGAAGCACTGACTTTTACCGAGTTAAGGGAAATGCTTGATAAGCATAATATAGAACCCGAAAGTACTCAGTTGTCGGAGTTTGATCAGCCTGTAGGAGGGAGGGGTGCTATATTCCCGGTTACCCGGGGATTACTTCAAACAGCAAATATTAACGATGATGCCATCACCGGAAATATTATCGCCGCTGAGGGTCGCATCGATTTCCAGGGCGCACTGAAAGAGTTCGAAGCCGGACTGATAAAGGATCAGCATATGGAACTTCTTTGCTGTGAAGGCTGCATTATGGGTCCCGGATTGTCAAAAAACGGCAAGCAATATAACAGACGAGCCCTTGTAAGCTCATACGCAAACTCGAAAATGCAGTTACTTGACAAGGAAACCTGGCAAAAAGCCTTTAATGAGTATTCTGAACTTGATCTTTCCTTCAAACACAGGCCTGAAGAACACCGGATCGATTACCACAACGAGAAAGAGATAGCCGCAGTATTGAACTCGATGGGTAAAACGACAAAAAAGGATCAGCTCGACTGTGGCGCATGCGGATATGAAAGCTGTGTGGAACACGCTATCGCAATTAAGAAAGGCCTTGCAGAAGTAGAAATGTGCCTTCCCTATACAATCGAAAAGCTCCATAAATCAATAAAAGACCTTGCCCTGTCAAATGAAAAACTATCTTCGATGAGACAGGCATTAAAACAATCGGAAAAGCTGGCTCATATGGGTCAGCTGTCGGCCGGAATTGCTCATGAATTGAATAATCCTCTTGGTGTGGTTATCATGTACAGCAATATTCTCCTGGAAGAGAGCGCTGAAGGAGATCCCGTAAGGGAGGACCTGAAGCTTATCGTGGACCAGGCAGCGAGATGCAAGAAGATCGTTGGCGGTTTGCTTAACTTCGCCAGGAAAAATCAGGTGAATCACCAGTTGATAAGCATAAGGGTGCTTGTTGATCACAGCCTTGAAAGCCTTATAGTACCGGATAATGTAAGGATAGTAATTACTGACAGTACAACAAATCCGGAAGCAATGCTCGATGCCGAGCAGATGACACAGGTTCTGACAAACCTTGTCAGGAACGCTTTCGAAGCCATGTCCAGGGGAGGGTCGATAGTAATACTGCTTGAGGATACCCTGGGGGATGTTTCAATAACAGTCAGGGATACAGGTACGGGAATCAGGGAAGAGGACAAGGCAAAGATCTTTGAGCCGTTCTTCACAACCAAAGGGATAGGACATGGAACCGGACTGGGACTGGCAACAGCTTATGGAATTGTAAAGATGCACAAGGGGCAGATTACGATCGAATCAAATACCGATCCCACAAAAGGCCCTACCGGAACGAGTTTTAAGCTGGTGTTGCCAAGGAGGAAGGAGTAAAGTTTAACCCCTTTGTCCCAATTGGAAAAATTTTATGACATTTACATAATGAAAAAAAGTGATTACACAATACTGGTTGCAGACGATGATCCTGATTATCTTTTTCAGACGGTCTTCAGCCTTGAAAAAGCCGGCTACAAGACTGTTGCAGTTGAGAGCCAGGCTGAAGCCGAATCGGTAATTGCCAAATTCAGGCCAAGTCTCGCAATTTTTGACCTTATGATGGAGAGTGACGACAGCGGTTTTATCCTTTGCTATAAGATAAAAAGGAAATATCCCGGGATTCCTGTCATACTTGCTACGGCAGTAGCTCACGAGACAGGCATTTCGTTCAGTCTCGATTCTGAAAATGACAAATCATGGATCAGGGCTGACAGGTACCTCGAAAAAGGAATCAGGCCGGAACAACTCGACCAGGAGGTAATGAAACTTTTAAAAATCTGAAATGGCCGTTCTTAAAGTACTTGTAATTGATGATGAACCGGGGATACGTTCTGGTGTATCGCGCATTCTTAATAATTTCCGAGTGAACTATCCCTTCATGGATGAGGATTATAATTTTGAAGTGACCGAGGCGGGTACCGGAGAGGACGGGATTCAGATCCTTGAACGTGACAAGCCCGACATCCTGCTGCTCGATAATAAGCTGCCAGGAATTCAGGGTGTCGATGTCCTTGAATATGTAAGGAATAAGAAGTATGATATTGTAGTTGCAATGATCACCTCCTATGCTTCCCTCGACGTGGCTATCAAAGCCCACCGTTTCGGCGCAACCGACTTTATACCTAAACCTTTTACGCCACAGGAGCTAAAATCGAGTATCGAAAATATAACGAAACAACTGTACCTGAAAAGGATAACCCACAGGATGAATGAGGAGGGCAAGAAGATCAGATATCAGTTTTTATCGGTACTGTCTCACGAACTGAAAGCTCCCCTTAATGCCATTGAGGGTTACCTGAACATGATGCAGGAAAAACAATCCGGCGACAGGATAGACGATTATGCCACCCCGATTGAAAGATCCCTTCAGCGTATCCAGGGAATGAGGAACCTTATAATGGACCTGCTCGACTTTACCAAGATAAGACTCGAGAGAAAAGAAGAAAAGATTGAGGAAGTCCACCTGTCAAATATTGCATCAGGAGCAATAGTAACAGTCCAGCCGTACGCCATCCAGATGGAGGTTAACGTTAAACTGACAGTTAAGTCTGACGCAGTGATAATGGCTGATCCTACGGATATGGAGATAATTTTCAACAATTTGGTGTCAAATTCCGTTAAATACAATAAAATGGGAGGTAAAGCTGAAATTATTATTGACGGTGATGAAGACGAAGTCATGATATCTTTCAGAGATACGGGAATTGGAATAACAGAAACAGACAGGGAAACCCTCTTTGCTGAGTTTGTCAGAATCAAGAATGAAAAGACAAGGAATATCTCGGGAAGCGGCCTGGGACTTTCCATAGTAAAAAAAGTAATTGAACTATATAATGGCACTATAGCAGTCGACAGTACTCCGGACGTGGGAACCACCTTCACAGTACGGCTGCCCAGGAAACAAATTAACAATAAATAGCTTATGAAAACTTTACCCGGAAAAACCGTTGAACGGCTCAGCGAATATCGAAGAACACTGCTTGGATGCCTGAGTGAAAACAGAAACTTCATCTTCTCTCACGACCTGGCTGGAAGGCTTCATATCACTGCGGTTCAGGTCAGGCGCGACCTTATGCTAATCGGTTATTCAAGCGTAAGGAGAAAGGGTTATGACGTTAAGGAACTCATCGACACAATAGGAAAGATAATAGATTCGGAAGTGGGTATGAATGTAGCCATTATAGGTATCGGCAACCTTGGAAGAGCAGTTGCAGGATACTTCAAGGGGAAAAGGTCGAAACTTAACCTGGTGGCTTCGTTCGACAATGATCCGCAAAAAATCAATAAAGTCATTTCCGGTGTAAAATGCTACCCTTACAGTGCTCTCCGGGAAACCATAAAAGATCTGAATATCAGGATTACCATCCTTACGGTACCGGCCGATTCTGCCAGGGATATTACCGAGGAGGCTGTGCGCTATGGTATTAAGGGAATCCTGAACTTCACAACAATCCCGCTAAACGTACCGTCAGATGTATATCTTGAAGAATATGACATGATAACTTCTATCGAAAAGGTTGCATATTTTGCTAAAGGAAACCAGCTGAGCAGTCAGGTTGGCGTATGAAGGTATTCAGGAGTTTTGAGGAAGCAAGGTGCATCCGGAACCCGGTAGTTACTACGGGTTCGTTTGATGGCGTACATATCGGTCACAAAACGATCATAAACAGGCTTAAGAGGCTCGCTGAGAAATATGACGGCGAATCTGTTCTGATAACTTTTGACCCGCATCCAAGAAAAGTTCTCTATCCTGAAACCTCAGGGAAGAATCTTAAGCTTATAAGCTCCCAGCCTGAAAAACTTGAACTCCTTAGAAAAGCCGGCCTCGAAAACTTAATTATCATTGAATTCACCAGGGAATTCTCAAGAACAACCAGCGAACAATTCGTAAGGGATTACCTTTGCGGGATATTGAAAGCAAAGGTAGTCGTTGCAGGTTTTAATCACCATTTCGGATTCCAGCAGGAAGGCGATTACAAAAAGTTGTGGTCGATGCGTGAGAAATACCACTTTGAAGCTGAGGAAATACCTGAACAGGAGGTGCAGCATGAAACAGTAAGTTCGACAAAGATTCGTCAGGCTATAGCCGAAGGATACATTCAGAGGGCCAACGCGTATCTTGACCATTACTATATCATTATGGGAATACCTTCAAAATATGAGTATGATAATCCGGAATACCCTCTGTCGCTTGCCAGGATCCCTCTTACGGAAGAGTGCAAGCTTTTACCCGCGCCCGGGATCTATGCTGTATCCTTTGAATGCGGGTCTCAAAACACAAAGGGTATGGTCATAATTAGCAGGAAGCCATCCGATGAAACCGAAGTGCTTCTTCATCTATTTAATGATGAAATTTATCCTTACAACATCGATTCCACAATCTACTTCCATAAAAAGATCCGCGGAGCTGTCGATCTTACCGACAATAAAAATTCCACTCCAGGGATCCGGCTGGCAATGAATGAAATAGAGGAGCTCATTTTCTAATGGTTGCTCGTTACTGGTTGCCGGGTCCCTGGTTGACTCAGGTTTTCCATAGCCCCGGGGACCGGGCACCCGGCACCACAAAACTGCAGATTAATTGTCTTCCTTTTTACCCGTTTTTTGAGTATCTTTGCGCCAAAATTAATTTAGAGTAATAATGCGTTTTTCACCTGAGAAGTTGAGCATTCCGGATCAGAGGATGAAGCCGTTCATTGATCCCGGAGAGATCTGGAATCTTATTAATAATACTAAGCCTGAAAAGACGAGAGTCAGGGATGTCATTGCTAAATCGCTCGATAAGCACAGACTGACTATGGAAGAGACTGCTGTCCTGATAAATGCAGTCGGTACTGATCTTGCAGATGAAATAAAGGCAGGCGCCAGCGAGCTCAAACAAAAGGTTTATGGTAACAGGATTGTGCTTTTTGCACCTTTGTACGTTGGTAATAAATGTATAAACAACTGCCAGTATTGCGGCTTCAGGACATCAAACAGGGATGCCATCCGCAAAACCCTGACGGATCAGGAATTGATCAGCGAAGTTGAAGCTCTTGAAGATAACGGGCAGAAGAGGTTGATACTTGTTTATGGTGAACATCCTGATTATTCCCCCGATTACCTTGCTCACACAGTTAAAGTCGTCTATGGCGTAAAAAAGGGACATGGAGAAATTAGGAGAGTTAATATAAATGCTGCTCCCCTCGATATTGAAGGTTTCAGGAAAGTAGGAGAGGCAGGTATCGGTACTTACCAGATCTTCCAGGAAACCTACAATCCGGAAGCTTATACATGGTATCACAAGGGAGGGAAAAAAAGAGACTTCGTCTGGCGGCTTACTTCACTCGACAGGGCACAGGAAGCCGGTATTGATGATGTCGGCATAGGGGCTTTATTCGGTCTTTATGACTGGCGGTATGAGGTGCTTGGGCTTATCCGTCACACTAATCACCTTGAAGCATGTTATGATGTTGGTCCTCATACAATATCTTTTCCGCGTATTAAAGACGCTCTGAGCCTGAATATCGATAATAAATATCAGACAAGTAATGAGGATTTTAAAAAGCTTGTTGCGATTTTACGTCTTGCAGTTCCATACACCGGACTGATTTTAACAGCCCGTGAGACTCCTGACGTACGAAAGGAAGTTATTCAATATGGTGTATCTCAGATTGATGCAGGCACCAGGCTTGAAATAGGCTCATATGCTGATCTTAAAAGTGAGGATCAGAGCCTTAACCGTGAGCAGTTCAGGATAAATGACTCCAGATCTCTTTCCGCAGTGATAGATGAACTCCTTACCAATGATTATCTGCCATCATTCTGTACATCCTGCTACAGGATGGGAAGGACGGGTGAACATTTTATGGAGTTTTCGGTACCGGGCTTCATAAAGAGATTCTGCACACCGAACGCTATTCTTACCCTGTCGGAATATATTTGTGATTATGCAACGGATGGGGTGGCTGAAAAGGGCTGGAAGGTCATTGAAAAGAATATTGAAAAGCTTGAACCGACTATTGCCGGTAGTACCAGGCAGAAAATTGAAAGAATAAAAATGGGGGAAAGGGACCTTTACTTTTAAGACTGAGATTCCTCAAGCCCCAAGCCCAACATATTGTCTAAAATTTCAACACCCAATCCATGATTAAAATCCTCGGCATCAAGATCATCGACAGAATTAAAGAAGCCGGCCTGACACAGGAAGTCCTTTCAAAGTACGCTTCTTTGATCACAACAAGGCTTGGTTTTCATGAACTGACAACTGAGCTGTGCAGCCGCGAAGCATACATCATCCTTCATATTTCAGGAGAAGCCGGCAAGGCGAAGGAGCTGTTTGCTGACCTTAAAGAGCTTGGCGGCATTGAGATACGTGAAATGGAATTTGACGACACCGACCAGTTTATCAACTTTACATCAGATGAAGGTGCCCTTAGATTTATTGGAATCCTTGTTGATAAAAGAAGCCATAAAGCAGTAACTGCTGTTCAAAAGACCCTCACTTCCTACGGATGTGTAATCCGTACAAGGCTTGGTGTTAATGAAGAATTTTTCGGCCGGCCTGCAGGACTAATCCTGATTGAGCTTACAGGTGACGAGATCCAGATGGATCTGCTTGAAAAGGATCTTATGATGATCCCTGATGTGCATATCCGGAAAATGGTATTTTGAACTCAACCATTTACAGGCTGTCACCAAAGTCTTGCCTGAATTTTGCTGCCAGTTTTATTGGCCAGTCCGATACAGGCTCGAGTCTTCCTGTAAAGAACCGGAGAATTGGCGGTTCTTCAACAAACCGCAATCCGCCTACAAGTCTCCTGTTTTGATAGAGCCAGCTTAACCTGTCGATAGCATATTCAACCTGTGAAAGGGTAAAAACCCGGCGTGGGAAAGCAAGCCTCATCAGCTCAAGATCAGAAAGGATATCTTTACCATTCGCATCCCTGTTATTGCTCATTGTTCCGCGTTCCATTCCCCTGATGCCTGATATTATATAAAAAGCAGAGATCAGCGACCCCGCCGGATATTCAGTCTGAGGAATATGATCGACGAAGTGCATTGCATCCACATGACAACCAAGGGCTCCTCCGGGCATTATAACCGGTATATCAAGCTTGTCAAGTTCCTCAACCATATAGTTTATAAACTCCGGAGAATGGCATACAACGTTGCAATCCCTTGTTTCCAAAAGGCCCTCGGCCATCGATTCTATTTCACGTATCGGGATGCCTCCGTATGTAAGAAATCCTTCATAAAGAGGAACAAGGTATTTCATTTTGTTGAACAGCTCTGTGCTGTTTGTACATATAACGCCTCCGCGGGATGAGCTTACCTTCCTTCCCGAGAAATAGACTATTTCACATAACCCGCTCATCTGGAGAAGTATGGAAGCAAGAGATTCATTCTCATAACCAGGTTCCCTCATTTTTATGAACCAGGCATTTTCACCGATCAGACTTGCATCCAAAACCATCATTATGCCATATTTATCAGCTAACCGCCTCACCTGTTTAAGGTTTTCCATTGAGAATGGCTGTCCTCCCAGAAGGTTGGTAGAGGCTTCCATCCTGATAAAGGGGATATTCTCAGGTTTGGTCTTTACAATCACTTCCTCAAGAAGCCGGATATCGATATTTCCCTTAAATGGATTTACACTCTTGATTTTCATGGCTTCCCCGGAAACCAGTTCAAGGACTTTACCGCCATTTAACTGTATATGAGCCAGTGTCGTGGTAAAATGATAATTCATCGGGATAACTGAGCCTTCTTTTATAAATGTCTTACTGATAATGTTTTCTGCAGCTCGACCCTGATGGACAGGCAAAACCAGCTTCTTTCCAAAAACCTCAAGTACGCTTTTCTGAAGTTTAACAAAGCTCTGTGAGCCGGCATAGGCATCATCCGCAAGAAACATTTTGGAGACTTGTGCATCGCTCATTGCATTTGTACCGCTGTCGGTAAGCATGTCGAGAAATATATCGGCTGTGCCCAGTAAAAAAGAATTATAACCTGCTTCGGCTATTGCTTCAAGGCGCCGTTCAATCGGTACCAGACTTATTGCCTGTACTATTTTTACCTTATGCATTTCGAGTGGAAGCTTCTTCCTGCTAAAGAATTTTACCCCGCCATTTTTTAAATTCTGTTCCATATCAGTTCCGTTAATAAAGGTTTTAAAATAAAAAAGCTTACCATTTTCCGGTAAGCCCTGTTTTTAATATAGTGTTTTAGCACCTAATTATCAGTGACCCACCCAATAAGCATGCAATAATGATAGTAACAGTAACTATATCTGTAAGATCCAATCATTATTTGTATTTTATTAAGCAGCAGGCAAACGTAAACTAATTTTATTCAAAAAACAATGCTATTTCTTAGGGTTAGTTGAGATTTAGAGCCACTTTTAACATTAATTAAGATATCATTTCCGGCCTCCTTTTCTTTGGTTCATTTGGATTGGCCGGACTCGTCAGGCTAAAACCTTACCCGGTTCTTTTGAAGGAGAAGAAATTAACGGTTATCTTATAATTTGTCCAAAGAAGACCGCATTAAGGAATATCTTATTCGTCCCGTACGCGATAGCCCTGAAATTGGTATTGTCATAAATCGATATGACCCTGCTTCCATGGACGCTTGCAAAAGCAGTTCCCCTGAGCCTTTCAATATTTTCCCTGGTACAATAGCCGCTGAGCAGGGGTTTGTCTGAATATTGGACAGGATTGTTATAGATGTTACTGTCCTTCTTCGCTACGGTGGTGGTTGATTTAAAGACCGGAAGAAGTTCCCTCGTATAACCAAAGCAGAGAGGGTGGGAGAGATCAAGCTTTGTCTCAAAGAATGAACCGGGTATCTGCCCGGCCTGGCTTTCAGCTGACCTGTTGACATAAATCCCCTGTTCCCTCTTTTTTGTTGCAGCGGGTACAAAGTCAATTTCGGCAAGATTATTTTTCGCAAGCCAGGCATTCCCGCTTTCAAACCCAATTATAGTCCCGCCTTTCCTGTTCCATGCCCTTATTTTTTCTATACCGGCCGCGTTGATCTCAGGAGATCCTGTAACTATCAGCACATTATACCTTTCGAGATCAACAGATCCAAAACCTGAAACAGTGATCATTGTAACCGGGACCTTAAACCTTTCATCCAGCAAATGCCATATCTCTCCTGCGTCACTGCTGTTGGCACCGCTACCTGCAAACATTGCAACCGAAGGTTTCTTAACCGGAACTATTTTGTTGCTGCCAAGATCGATACCTTCCTGAGTAAGGCCTGTTTCAACTCCGTAAATTGTTATTCCGCACTCTTCAGCTATCTTCGTTAAGAGGCTTTTTAAAGTTTCTATGGGGATAGGCTGTCCTGATACCGGAACAACAATTGTCCCGTATGAAAATCTTTTTTTCAGGTCTGCATTGTTAAAGGTAAAAATCTCAGTTGAGACCCTCGCAAGTATCCCTTCACTCTGAAGCGTATACAAAGCTTTTGGTGCAAAGTATTCATTCCATTCAAACAGAAATGCATATGGATTATCAGGTGAAACAAGCTTTCCCGTAGCAGCAGGCGCCACCGTAAGTTCAGGTCCTGCAAGACCCTCCATCTCTTTTGGCAACGTAAGTGCGCTGTAACTGATATTGAACGACATTGGCAAAACCCAGGTAGAGATATCATAAAAAATGCTGTCTGTGAATTCTTTAACAGGTTCAAACAGACTCCTTACAAACCTTTCCTCCGGCTGCCTCAGAGGAACAAGAAAGCTGTTCCCCGATTTGAACTCAACGTTGTTTTTAGTAAAATTTCTGCCTGTCCTATAAACTTTAATCTGATGTTGCAGGAGAATCTTAATGAATTCTGACATCCTGCCGTTATCATCCGGCTCTGTAAAGATATAAGCCTTTATCGGATACTTATCTGCCTGAGTTATAGCCTCTTTATAGAAATCACGCTGGTGTGCAAGCAGTTTGTCCTTCATTCTGAATCCTGCCTCAAGGGTTGAAAGTGAAACCATTACGTGATTTCTGATTGCAAACGGGAAAGACAACAGTCCTCCGGCAGTCTCCCTCAAATGGCCTTTTACACCTGCCTGCTCGAAGAGGATACCGACCGAGCCATGAATATCGGGGTAGGAAGATCCTTTCCCGATATAAAAGTCATCATAGCCTTCTTCGGAAAAATAAAGGCTGCCGATGGAATCAAGGTATTTCTCGTGGTATTTGCTGATTTCAGCCGTGAGCTCATAGTTTTCTTTGGGGGTAAGGGGATTATTCCGGCTTGGAACACCCGGCTGGAAGAAAAAGGTCTCATTAGCACCGGTTTCGTGATGGTCCGTATTGATATTGGGCTTCCATTTATGAAAGGCAGCCACCCGTCCCACAGATTCGGGATGCTGGAGTAGCAGATAATCGCGGTTCAGGTCGAACCAATAGTGATTTGTCCTTCCTCCCGGCCATGTTTCGCTGAATTCCCAGGAGGCGGGATCAGGGTTATTGTTGAGACTTTTTGCAAAGTTGACCCATGTTGAATGACGCTGCATCCCGTCGGGATTAAGAGACGGATCTATCAGAATAACAGCATTTTTAAGGAGTTCGTCTATTTCTTTTCCTTCTCCTGCAACAAGGTAGTATGCAACAAGGGCTGAAGCGTTTTGTGCGCTTGATTCATTGCCGTGTACGCCATAACCCAGCTTTATAAAAACAGGCATACCGGTAATATCGGCATTTGATTTCGATGGATCGCACAGCAGTAGATGTTGTTGTCTCAACTTTTCAATGTTCTTTATATTTTCAGGGGAGCTTATAATAAGATTTCCAAGCGGACGATTTTCATAGCTTCTTGCGTATTCTTCCCAGATGGCTCGTCCGGAGTTATTTGCCAGCTCGAGCATGTAGTAGTAAAGTTTGTCATGACTGAGATGCCATTCACCGATTTCATGGCCGAAAAACTTCTTTGGGGCTGGAACGGATGGATTGTATTTAATATTTTTTGGCAGGTAGTAATCCAGCGTAACCTGTGAATTAATCAACAATGATACAGACAAAAAGACAGCAATTGTAAGGGTTCTTTTCATGGGTTATGTAGATATAAAATATGGAAACTTGAACGTATTCTATGCCGTTATGCTTACCGTTCGCCTTACGCCGTTACGCCGTTACGCCGTTACGCCGTTACGCCTTCTTTCATAGTGTTGCGAATCCCCCCACTCCCCATAAACAATCTCATTATCCGCAAGGCTGACACGTGCTTCCAGACAACTCTGGCAATCTTCAGCAGAGTCATCGGTGCAGGGTTTATTATCGTACAGTTTGTAACTATTGCGGTATTTCCCAGGGGTGATGTTAGGCATCATAATGTTTGCCCCGATCTTAACCGCTTTTTCCCTTCCTATGGGATCGATTGCCTGTAGGGCTGTTGCAGCGACTATGTTGATGTCTTTCATCATTATCCTCAGGACCGCTATCATCTTCAGTGTAAGTTCAAATCTTTCCCGGAGAGGCAGCAGGTTACCGGCATATTCGATGAGTGGGGTGTCTGCATGTTCGATATACGGGCCCATTCCGCACATGTCGATGTTGAAATCCTTCATGTATAGAAGATCTCCCGCAAGATCATCAAATGTCTGAAAAGGTAATCCGATCATTACGCCTGTCCCAGTCTGGTAACCAATATCCTGAAGGCTTTTGAGGCAGTCAAGCCTTCTTTTGAAGTCATGTTTTTTATTACCGGGGTGTATCTTTCTGTAAAGCTCTTCATTTGTAGCTTCGATCCTCAAAAGGTACCGGTGGGCACCGGCATCGAACCATTTTTTGTAAACCCCGGGTTCCTGTTCTCCAACCGAAAGGGTGATGCCAAGTTCCCCATGCGAAAGATCCTTGATCTTATGCAAAAGGTTCTCAATCCGGCTGGTAACTGATTTACTTTCAAGCTCACCCGACTGCAGGGCAATTGAACCGTAGCGGTTATCATATGCAAACCTGGCAGCTGCCAGTATCTCCTCATCGTCGAGGTTGTATCGTACAAGATTCTTGTTCCCTTTCCTGATGCCACAATAGAGACAGTCCTTGCTGCATATATTCGAAAACTCGATAAGTCCCCTGAACCAGACCTTTTTGCCAATATATTTTTCTTTTATTTCAGCTGATTTTTTGAAAAGAAGGGCTTTCTCTTCGCCTTCAGAGGTAAGAAGTCTTACAATTTCATCTCTTGAAAATGTTTCTTTTTCCAGAATTTTATTTAATATCATTCTCTTATAAATTAGACCCCCTACCCAGGGGGCTGTTTAAAAAGTCTAAATCCATTAACCGCAAAGATCGCTAAGGATTTACGCAAATGCCGATAGCTATCGGCACGCAAAGAACTAATTATTAATGTTTTAACTTTGCGCACTTTGCGCCTTCTTTGCGTGCTTTGCGGTTAAAGAAGGCTTTTTCAACAACCCCAGCTAATCCTGAACCGCTGCATCAGTATTTTTCTCGCCCCCCTGTGGGAGATGCCGAGCTTGCGAGGCAGAGGGGGTCTTCTAACTGAGCCCTGCCCAAAGAGCTCTGCGCCCTGCGCCCTGAGCCCTGCGCCCTTAGAATCCCCTTCCGAACATTCCCCAGAGCGTTATTTTTATCTCTTCCCACCTTTTCATTGCAGAATATGCAAAACTGTTGGTATAGCTTGTCACAAACTTCTGTGCTTCTTCGTTTTTGCCTTCCTTTACCAGATCCTTCACTGTTTTTTCAACAGCAGGTAATTCCCCGAATGCCTTAAGTTCAAACTCCCTGACTGCCGGTTCGATAATCGATCTGCTTTTTGACCAGTTCACTGTTGCGAGTCTGTTTGCTTCTCTGAATGACCAGATGGCAGCGTCGTCGCGGTAACGCTGCTGACCACACACCCCAAATGACTGCGGCAGGCTCAGAACACCCGAAAAAATCGGTATTCTCGGACTCTCCCCGGGATTGTCAAATGAAAACCAGGCAACTGCACCCACCTCATCTGGCAACCAGCTCCGGCACTGTATGACGTGTGAATAGGAACAACCCTGGATTGCAATTGTTCGCTGGCGTTCAATAGTGCCTGGCTTTAGCTCGTTTATCAATGTTCTGGTATCATTGTTCATCCAGTTGCTAAGGGCAGGCGATATTACCTTTTCTTCAACTTCATTTCCGCTGTCATCCTTCTTCTTTACTGTTATTAAAAGGTTCCTGGTCATATCCCATGGAGTTCCTTCGTATGTCTCCCTGAAGTATTTCATTACATCCTGCACGGAGAGCTTTTTCGAGGGTTTGACCGAAAAAGGGAGCTCTTCTGCATCAAATGACAGATTCAGGTCAGGAGCAAGAGTGCTTAGTACGTAAAATTCCCTTATGGCAAACGGCTTTTTATCGTTGATTACCTTCCAGAACTTGAGAGGTTCCACACCGTCCCAATAACCGAGGTTCTTTGCAACATTCTTTAAATCCGTGCTATACATGAAATAGTCCGGATTGTTGAAGTCGACAGAAGATATTCTGGGAATATTGGCTTCGATACCTACATGGTCATCAGGGATCCGCTGGGCGCACCATAATGCTGATGGCCTGCTTTTTTTACCCGATCCGGCAATCTCCAGTTGCCATACTTCCAGGGGATCTGCAATTGTAATGCATTCTGCAAGATCCGCGTAGCCATATTCCTCAGCGAGCTTACCAATTAGTTTTATTGCTTCCCTTGCCCTTTTGCACCTTTGAAGTGCAATTTTTTCAAGCTCTTCTATAAGAAAAAGTCCATTTTCATTGACCAGCTCTTCCCTTCCGTAAATTGTAGTTTCACCGATAGCCAGCTGTTTTTCGTTCATGCAAGGATAGGCTGTATTGAGGAAGGCGAATGTTTCTTCTGCCTCCGGTATCTCACCTTTTTTTGTCACGTTTACCAGATCCCTGGCTTCTTCAGTATGAAGATTCCCCCAGGAAACCTGGTGCATTGTACCCTTTTCATATTTCTTGTGAGGAAAGATCTCAAGCCATGTTCTGTAGTTGCCGTCGCATGAATGGGAAGTCATTACCGAGCCGTCGGTCGATGCAAGGCGGCCAACCATTATGGTTGTACAACTCTCGGCATAACCAGGTCCATCGGTATCAATGTCGGTGTACTGAGCTGAAAGGCTCATTGAAAAGCAACCAGATAAAATAAGAATGGTGAATTGGTAAAGAAGCTTTTTCATGCAGGATCGGAATTTGTTTGATTTTTAGATTTCCTACAAAAATAACTTTTAAAATGATTTCACCTATTGTTCTTAATTCCGGGAGAGGGAAAAGATTTGCTGATTGAGGGGGAGCGGCTGAGTGAGGGATTGCGGTTATGGATATCACCATTTTGTTATTTTAAAATTAATTCATATCTTACGTAACATAAAGTATGTAATATATAATATGTAATATAAACTATGGAATCGAATCCTTTCCTGATAAGCGGCTATATTTCACCTGACTATTTTTGTGACAGGGAAAAAGAGACCGAAACGGTTACTGAGGCTCTGCTTAACAACCGGCACATTACAATTTTCTCCCCGAGAAGAATAGGCAAAACGGGGTTGATCAGCCAGGTTTTCTATAAGGGCTCAAAGGAAAAATTATTCACGCCGGTTTATTCCGACATTATGGCGACAACTTCCCTCAGAGAGTTTGTTGAAACCCTCGGGAAAGCTGTCTTTAATGCCATGTCCAGAAATGAGACTGCCCTTAAAAGAATTCTTAAAAAGCTGGCATCACTGCGCCCAAAGCTTACAATTGATGAGTTTTCAGGCGCTCCTGCAGTGACTTTTTCATTTGCTGATGGCCAGGAGACCGTAAATTCCATGGAGATAATTTTTAATTATTTCAGGTCACAGAAGACAAAGTTTGTTGTGGCTCTGGATGAGTTTCAACAGATAATGGAGTATCCTGAAAAGAATATGGAACCCTTGTTGAGATCATTTATCCAGCAATCGGAAAATGTGACCTTTCTTTTCTCAGGTAGTATGAAACACATTTTGACCGGGATTTTTTCTGATCCCTCCAGACCATTTTATAACAGCACACAGATTCTTGAGATAGGAAAAATAAGTACTGAAAGCTATTCCGGATTCATTTCGGAACGACTCTCTTCGGCTTCAAGATCAATTACCTCTGAGGCAATCTCCCTGATCCTTGACATTACCGATCGTCACACATTTTATGTGCAGTTCCTCTGCAACCGGCTCTACAGTTCATTCAGAAAGATTGATGTTTCCCAGGTAAAGCAGATGATACTTAGAATCATAAACGAGAACGAACCTGTTTACGCAGGCTACATACTTCTTATCACTTCCCTTCAGTTCAGGGTTTTAAGGGCGATTGCGCGGAATGAAGGAGTTCAATATCCTACATCCAGCGAGTTCCTTGATAAATTTGATCTCGGTGCCGCAAGTTCGGTAAGCCTGGCAGTAAAAAGCCTTGAGGAAAAAGGATTCATATACTATGATGATCAAAGGTATAGGATGAATGATTTGTTTCTCAAACAATGGCTGGTTTACAAAGCCGATTGAATTATCATGACGACTCATTTGTTTTGTACAGTTTATTTTTCTTATATTGCCCTATTGAAACTTAAAATAAGCGTGTTCGTAAATTGCTATATATCAGAATCCTATTTATTTGCAGTTGCACATAATGCAGGTTTTCTTAAACGGTTTGCCGGTCTCTGATTCTCCTTTCGAATTCATTTATCCGGAATAGAAATCAGACCTCAACCAAAAGCTACTTATGATTAATGACAAGCTTATAAATCCGGACAGCATTGTAGTTGTCGGTGGCTCAGAAGACCTTTTAAAACCGGGCGGGAAAATCCTTAAGAATATAATTGAGGGAGGTTTCCGGGGAGATTTATTTACAGTAAATCCTAAACAGGATTGCATTCAGGGTGTAAAATCTTACAGGGATATCACATTAATTCCGCCTGTCGACCTTGCAATTCTTGCAATACCGGCTAAATTTTGTTACCAGAACATTGAAATTCTCGTAAGGGAAAAGGCAGCACGTGCATTTATAATAATATCCGCCGGTTTCAGCGAAGCTAATGAAGAAGGCAGAAAGCTTGAAAAAAGTATTGCAGACCTTGTCGGAAACGCCGGAGGTTGTCTTATTGGTCCAAATTGTATTGGAGTAGTCACTTCAACTTATCATGGTGTTTTTACAACTCCAGTACCGAAACTTAGCGACAAGGGGTGCGATTTTGTATCAGGGTCAGGGGCTACAGCACTATTCATTATTGAATCAGCCCTCCCGAAAGGGCTAAGCTTTTCAAGTGTATTTTCAGTAGGCAACAGTGCACAGACAGGGGTCGAGGAGGTGCTTGAATACTGGGATAAAACCTATGATCCCGGCAAAAGCTCTCCTATAAAGCTTATATATATCGAAACCATTCCGAACCCCGATAAGCTGCTTCTTCATGCTTCATCTCTTATAAGAAAAGGCTGCAGGATTGCAGCAATAAAAGCCGGAACAACTGAAGCTGGAAGCAGGGCAGCCTCCTCTCATACCGGAGCTATGGCTTCGTCCGATTCGGCAGTTGAGGCTCTCTTCCGCAAGGCAGGCATAGTGAGGTGCTCCGGACGCGAAGAACTGACTACCGTTGCTTCCGTCTTTATGCATAAACCGCTTAAAGGAAGGAATATTGCTATCATCACACATGCCGGCGGACCTGCTGTTATGCTTACCGATGCCCTCTCCTCCGGAGGAATGAATATTCCCAGACTTACCGAAGAAGACCAGAACAGAATACTTTCAATGATGAACCAGGGAGCATCGGCTATAAATCCGATTGATATGATAGCTACGGCAACCCTTGAACAGCTTGAAAGCGTTATTGAATATGTTGACAAAAAGCTTGAGAATATTGACGGTATGAGCGTTATTTTCGGAAATAACGGTCTTACGAATATGAATGAAGTATATGAACTTCTTCATAAAGAAATAACAGACTGCAATAAACCTTTGTATCCCATTCTGCCTTCAATATCAAGTTCACACGAGGAGCTCGAAGGTTTTATGAATAAAGGTCATGTTAATTTCCCGGATGAAGTTGTTCTCGGAAGGGCGCTGACTAAAATAATGAATACGCCTTATCCGGCGGAAATGAATGTATTTCTCGAAAATATCGATGTACCCGGGATCAGGGATATCATCGGGAGATCTGAAAACGGATACCTTGAACCTTCCGCGATACAGGAACTGCTCATTGCCGCTGATATCCCTGTTGTAAAGGAAGCTGTTGCAACAACAAGGAATGAAATTATATCCCTTGCCTCCCGGATGGGATATCCGCTTGCATTGAAAGTTGTCGGACCGGTGCATAAATCTGACGTGGGCGGCGTTACCCTGAACATCAAATCCCAGAAACACCTTGAAGCAGAATTCGTCAGGATGAAAAACATTGAAGGTGTCACAGGCGTTTTGGTCCAGCAGATGATCTCGGGAACAGAGCTGTTTATAGGAGCAAGGTACGAACCGCGGTTCGGCCATATAATTTTATGCGGCCTCGGTGGGATCTTTGTTGAAGTACTTGGCGACGTATCATCAGGACTGGCTCCCCTTACGTTTAGTGAAGCCGATTCAATGATAAAGAGCCTGAGAGCGTACCCGATCATTAAAGGGACCCGCGGTAAGGCCGGGATTAATGAAACAAAATTTGGGGAGATAATTGTAAGACTTTCTTCATTATTACGTAATGCTACGGAGATCAAGGAAATGGATCTTAATCCACTGATTGGCAGTCAGAAAACTTTAACCGTTGTTGATGCCAGGATCAGAATTGAAAAGTGATAATGAAAGGGTTTCAAATATCTTGAAAGAATTATTTGTAAATTCGCGTTTTTTTAAAAGGGTAAGAAAAATACTAAACTATGATAATACCTCAGCTCTCGGTGTTCCTTGAAAACAAATCAGGAAGGCTTACAGAAGTACTTGAAGTTCTCGGCAGGGAGAATATCCGTGTAACAGCTCTGAGTGTTGCCGATACTTCGGAGTTTGGAATTCTGCGTCTTATTGTAAATGAACCTGAAAAGGCTAAATCGATACTTAAGGAACAACAGTTTTCTGTCAATCTTTCGGAAGTCATATCGGTTATGGCGCCAAATGAGGCAAAACATTATGCAAAGGTTTTGAAGATATTATCCGATCTGGATATAAGCGTTGAATACACTTATGCATTCTCATGCGGATCTAAATCGATAATCATCCTTCGTTGCAGCAATAATGAGGAAGCAATAAAAGCACTTAAAAAACATGAAATGGAGCTGCTGAAGGCGAGTGATCTATATAAGATTTAATAGGGTTCACCCCCTGCCCCCTAAAGGGGGTTCTTAAAAGTCCCCTTCAGGGGATTTAGGGGTGGAAAAAAGGGAAGGTTCACCCCCTGCCCCCTAAAGGGGGTTCTTAAAAGTCCCCTTCAGGGGATTTAGGGGTGGAAAAAGGGAAGGGTTCACCCCCTGCCCCCTAAAGGGGGTTCCAAAAGTCCCCTTCAGGGGATTTAGGGGTCGAAAAAGGGAAGGGTTCACCCCCTGCCCCCTAAAGGGGGTTCCAAAAGTCCCCTTCAGGGGATTTAGGGGTGGAAAAAAGGGAAGGGTTCACCCCCTGCCCCCTAAAGGGGGTTCCAAAAGTCCCCTTCAGGGGATTTAGGGGTTGAAAAAAGGGAAGGGTTCACCCCCTGCCCCCTAAAGGGGGTTCCAAAAGTCCCCTTCAGGGGATTTAGGGGTCGGGATAGGGGCGGACAAATGAAGAAATGGGGTGGACAAAATAGGAGTTGAAAAGCAGAGATAGAAAAGGATTTTAAACGAAGATATGGAAATCTGGAACAGGCATTTCGAATGTATGGAACGCGGGGAGCTGAGCGGGATTCAGAGCGAACGGCTTCTTGAAACTATTGAAAGGGCGTATTTCAATGTTCCCTACTATCGCCACAAGATGCAGGAAGCCGGTTTGGGTCCTGAAAGCATTCGTTCAATCAGGGATATACACAAGCTTCCTTATACCTCAAAGCAGGACTTAAGAGATAACTATCCGTTTGGTCTCTTTGCTGTACCTATGAGCGAAATTGTAAGGATCCATGCCTCTTCAGGTACCACTGGTAAACCAACTGTTGTCGGGTATACCAGAAATGATATCTCAACATGGTCGGAGGTAATGGCCAGAACTCTCACAAGCGCCGGAGCAAACAAAAATGATTTTATTCAGGTGGCTTACGGTTACGGATTATTCACCGGTGGACTCGGATTGCATTACGGTGGTGAAAAGATAGGAGCATCGGTTATCCCCATCTCCGGGGGCAATACTGTGAGGCAGATACAGCTGATGCACGATTTTGGAAGCACGGTGCTTGCCTGCACTCCGTCGTATGCACTTTATCTTGCCGAAGCTATTGAAGAAAGCGGGATAAAACGCGATGAATTGAAACTTAAGGCAGGTGTATTCGGCGCTGAGCCGTGGACTGAAAACATGCGAAGGGAGATAGAAGACAAATTACAGATAAAAGCCATCGACATATACGGTCTCAGTGAAGTGATCGGTCCGGGTGTTGCCAGCGAATGCATGATCCAGGAAGGTTTGCACATCAATGAAGATCATTTTTATCCTGAAATAATCGATCCGATCACACTCGAAGTGCTCCCTGAAGGAAAAACAGGGGAACTTGTCTTTACAACAATTACCAAGGAAGGATTACCTTTGATCCGGTACCGGACCCGCGACCTCACACGTCTCAATTATGAAAAATGCAGATGTGGCCGTACTCTGGTGAGGATGGATAAATGCCTTGGAAGAAGTGATGACATGCTTATAATCAGGGGAGTTAATCTGTTCCCCTCGCAGGTGGAAACAGTTCTTCTTGAAATGAGTGAGATCAAACCACATTATCTTCTGATAGTCGACAGGGTAAATAACCTCGATACTCTCGAACTTAAAGTTGAAGTTGATGAAGCATTTTTCCTTGATAAGATAAGCCAGCTGGAAGCATTGAGAAAGAAAATCCAGGATAACCTTGAGAATTCAATTGGGCTGGGTATTAAAGTCACACTGGTTGAACCCAAAATGATCGAAAGAAGTGAAGGGAAAGCAAAGAGGGTTATCGATAAGAGAAAATTTTAACTGATCGTCGTTAATGAATAATATTCCGATTTCGAAAGAAATTATTGAGACGTTGAAGGAGGAAGCCGGGATGAAGTCTCCGGGACTGGCTTCCATCCGTGAAATAGTCTCGCTGGTTAATAAGATAGAATATAAAACGGGTATTAAGTTTGTGAGGATGGAAATGGGAGTACCGGGCCTTCCATCCCCTTCAATTGGTGTTGAAGCAGAAATTGAAGCGCTCAGGAGGGGGGTTACGTCCTTATATCCCGATATTGCAGGACTGGATATACTTAAAAAAGAAGCTTCAAGATTTATCAAACTATTCCTGAATGCAGATGTCGATCCGAAGGGTTGTGTTGCAACAGTAGGATCAATGCTTGGTTCAATGCTTTGCTTCCTTGTGGCGAACAGGAACGACAGAAATAAGGAAGGAACACTTTTTATTGATCCGGGTTTCCCGGTTCAGAAACAGCAGGTCAAAATGCTTGGACATGATTATTATTCCTTTGATGTGTATAATTACAGGGGGAATAAACTTAAGGCCAAACTCGAATCATACCTTGAGAAAGGAACAGTGTCATCATTGCTCTATTCAAATCCTAATAATCCAACCTGGTTATGCCTGACTGAGGAGGAGCTTGCAATAATCGGAGAACTGGCACATAAGTACGATGTCATTGTAATTGAGGATCTGGCTTACTTCGGGATGGATTTCCGAAAGGATTATGGACAACCGGGCAAGCTTCCTCATCAGCCTACGATTGCACACTATGCAGATGATTATATTCTGCTTATCTCAAGTTCAAAAATATTCAGCTATGCCGGGCAGCGGATAGGTGTAATGGCTATCTCCGATCATTTGTTCAACAGGTCTTATCCTGATCTTTTAAGATTTTATTCTTCTGATAAATTTGGTCATTCTGCAATTTTCGGGGCACTGTACGGGCTTTCGGCAGGAGTGGCACATTCAGTCCAGTATGGATTTGCCGCACTTCTCAAGGCAGTGAATGATGGTACTTATAACTTCCGGAATGATATAATTGAATATGGTGAGAAAGCCAGATTGATGAAGAAAATGTTCACCGAGAATGGCTTTAAAATTGTATATGAAAAAGATATAGATGAACCAGTGGGCGATGGTTTCTATTTTACAATCTCTTATCAGGGGATGTCGGGTGAATATCTTCTAAATGAGCTTCTTCAGTACGGGGTAAGCGCAATAACACTTGATACGACCGGCAGTGAACGGCGTGAAGGATTGCGTGCATGTGTGTCGCAGGTTCCAAGGACAATGTTTGATGACCTTGAATACAGATTGAAAAAGTTTAATGAGGATCATAAGTAATTTTGAAAATATGGCAAAGATCATAGGAAGTATTGTTGTAAATGTTGAAAGATGCAAAGGTTGCGAGGTTTGCATGGTCTCATGTCCGACGGGGACCATAGCCATGGCAAGAGAGGTCAATGGCAAGGGTTACAATTATGCTTACCCGGCAAATCCGGAGCTGTGCAACGGTTGTGCCAACTGCGGAGTAGTTTGCCCCGATGGCGTGATAACGGTATATAAAACAAAGATATAGCTCACCAGATGGAAAAAGAATTAAGATTGATGAAGGGTAACGAAGCAGTTGCAGAAGCTGCTATAAGGGCCGGTGCTGACGGATATTTCGGGTACCCTATCACTCCCCAGAGCGAGATACTTGAGTATCTGATGGAAGCTAAACCCTATGAGACCACAGGTATGGTTGTTGTGCAGGCTGAAAGCGAGCTTGCTGCCATAAACATGGTCTATGGCGGTGCCGGCTGCGGTAAAAAAGTAATGACAAGCTCCTCCTCTCCCGGAATAAGCCTGAAGCAGGAAGGGATCACCTATATAGCGGGCGCCGAATTGCCCTGCCTGGTAGTGAATGTTGTCAGGGGCGGTCCGGGACTTGGTACAATCCAGCCGGCACAGTCCGATTATTTCCAGGCAACAAAGGGAGGGGGACATGGCGATTATCACCTGATAGTACTTGCACCCGCATCTGTTCAGGAGATGGCCGATTTTGTCGGTCTCTCATTCGAGCTTGCATTCAAATACAGGAACCCTGTAATGATGCTCTCCGACGGCGCAATAGGACAGATGATGGAAAAGGTATGGCTGAGTCCTCAGAGGGAGAGGTCAAAAACAGTCCCTGAATGGGCCACGACAGGTAAACCGGCTTCAAGGAAGAGGAATATAATTACCTCCCTTGAGCTGGATCCAAACCGACAGGAAATCTTTAATCAAAAGCTTATTGCAAAATATAATGATATCAGGGAAAACGAGGTGCGTTTTGAGGAGTTCCAATGTGAAGATGCCGATTATCTGTTCGTAGCTTACGGGACCAGTGCAAGGGTTTGCCAGAAATCGGTGGAACTTGCCAGAGAACAGGGAATCAGGGCAGGTTTGCTTCGTCCGATTACACTTTTTCCATTCCCTTCCAAACAATTAAATAAGCTGGCCGATAGCGTCAGGCTCATGCTGACTGTTGAGATGAGTGCAGGGCAGATGATAGAGGATGTGATGCTTTCGGTGAGCGGGAAAGTGCCTGTTTATCATTACGGAAGGATGGGGGGAATGATCCCTACACCCGATGAGGTGGTCGATAATCTTAAAGCAAGGATAACAGGAGGTTGAGCAATGAAAGAAGTTACTGGGATAAAAGAAATAATCAAACCAGAGAATCTGGTTTACGAAAAGTCCGCCATATTAACCGAAGACGTAATGCACTATTGTCCCGGATGCGGGCATAGCACTACTCACCGCATTCTTGCAGAGGTAATCGAAGAGGAGGGACTTCAGCAGGATACAATTGGTGTCTCACCTGTGGGGTGCTCCGTGTTTCTCTACAATTACATTGATATCGACTGGCAGGAAGCTGCACACGGAAGGGCTCCGGCTCTTGCAACTGCAATAAAAAGACTGCTGCCCGATAAATTTGTTTTTACATATCAGGGCGACGGCGACCTTGCGGCGATCGGAACTGCGGAAACCATTCACAGTTGCAACAGGGGTGAAAATATACTTATAATCTTCATAAACAACGGGATATATGGAATGACCGGCGGCCAGATGGCTCCTACAACATTGCCGGGAATGAAGTCGTCAACATCGCCTTACGGAAGGGATGTTAAAATAATGGGTAATCCGCTGAAGATGACCGACATAGTTGCTACTTTACCAGGTACTTATTATGTCACAAGACAAAGTGTTCATACACCTGTTAATGTAAGAAAGGCTAAAAGAGCTTTGAGAAAGGCTGTTCAGTATCAGAAACTTAATAAAGGAACCTGTTTCATCGAAATAGTATCAAACTGCCCTTCGGGATGGAGAATGACTCCTGTACAATCAAACAAGTGGATGGAGGAGAATATGTTACCGTTTTATCCTTTAGGAGATCTTAAAGCGCCTCATGAAGAGCCTGTGCAACAAATTAAATCAAATGATTAAGATGACTGAAGAAATATTAATAGCCGGATTCGGGGGACAGGGAGTCCTGTCGATGGGCAAAATTATGGCATATTCGGGTGTTATGCAGGACATGGAGGTAAGCTGGATGCCGTCGTATGGACCCGAAATGCGCGGTGGAACTGCAAATGTCATAGTGATACTTAGCAGTGAGCGCATCAGTTCTCCTATAATAAGACATTTCGACACAGCTATAATACTGAACCAGCAATCGCTTGATAAATTTGAGAATTCTGTCAAACCAGGCGGGATCCTGATCTATGACGGTAACGGGATAACCAGGCATCCTGAGCGGAAAGATATTGCCATTTACCGTGTGGATGCGACAGCGGAAGCTTCAAGGATGAACAGTTCAAAGACCTTCAATATGATTGTTCTTGGCGGGTTCCTGAAAGTTAAACCTGTTCTTAGTATTGAAAATGTTGTTAAAGGTCTTAAGAAATCCCTCCCCGAAAGATATCACAAGCTGATACCTGAAAATGAAATAGCTTTAAAAAGGGGTGAGGAGATCATCAGGGAGGTACAAACAGTTTAAGTATTACTCGTTATAACGGAGTAAAGGCGTGACGGCGTAACGGCGTAACGGCGTAAAGGCGAAAATAACTCTTAGGTTGACGGCTATGCCCCCCTGGGGGAGATGCCGAGTTTACGAGGCAGAGGGGGTTTTCAAACGATGCTCCCACGCCCAATGTTTAACGCTCTGAGCTCTGAGCCCTGAGCCCTGAGCCCTGAGCCCTGAGCCCTGAGCCCTGAGCCCTGAGCCCTGAGCCCTGAGCCCTGAGCCCTGAGCCCTGAGCCCTGAGCCTCTACTCCTCATAGAAATGCATATCCACTATGTATTTCCACACTGCCGGATGAAGGAAGTATGACATATTTTTCCCCTTTTTAATGCCGTTCCTGATAAAGGTCCCGGAAATATCGATCAACGGCGCCTTAACCCATTTTATCGTCGCCTTTGCCATTATCTCATCAAGAAGGTCATTCTTCTTTTTAACTACATCTCTCCGCGGATAAACATACAGAGGATAGTGGCTGACAAGTTCAGAGCCATTCTTCCATTTATGCAGTGTATAAAGATTATCCTCCCCCATTACCAGAAAAAATTTATGCTGCGGATATTTTTCTGTCAGCCAGGCCATTGTATCGATAGTGTATGAGGGAACCGGACGGCGGAACTCGATATCTGAAGGTTTCAGTGCGTCATTATCCCCGATAGCCAGCTCGACAAGGTAAAGACGATGATGATCAGCAAGCAGTGTCTCTTTCTGTTTAAAAGGATTCTGGGGACTCACTACAAACCAGACCTGATCAAGGTTTGTAAACTCTTTCATGTATCCTGCAATAGCAAGATGACCTATGTGAACCGGGTTAAATGATCCGAAATATAATCCGACAGCAGCCATTGTTTGCTGGATTTATCTTTTAAGAAATGAGATCACTATTGATTCTGCCTCTTCTGTAGCATCATTCAGATGGTCATTCAGTATAATATAATCAAATTTGTCCGCCAGCTTCATCTCCTCAAGGGCTTTATTGATCCTGACCTGTACCTTGTCATGGTTGTCGGTACCCCTTACCAGCAGTCTCTTCTCAAGCTCCTTCACCGAAGGTGGCATAATGAAAATTGAAACAGCCTGTTTTCCGAATGTTCTCTTAAGATTAATCCCTCCTTTTACATCAACATCAAAAATTACATTTTTTTTGTGCGACCAGATCCTTTCTATCTCTATTTTCAGCGTCCCGTAAAAGTTGTCTTTATAAACCTCTTCCCATTCTACAAATTCATTGTTTTTAATCCTTTTTTTAAAGTCCCCGACAGATATGAAGTAATACTCCTTTCCGTGTGTCTCCTTTCCTCTTGGCTTTCTGGTAGTTGCCGATACTGAAAATTCAAGATCGAGACCTTTCCCGAGCAGGTGATTTACAATTGTCGTTTTCCCTGCTCCCGACGGAGCTGAGACTATTACCAGTTTACCTTTCATTTTATCCGATAGTATTAACGCTGCTACAGTATGTTGTTGGTTTGTTCCTTTATCTTTTCAAGCTCATCCTTCATCATTACAACAAGTTTCTGAATTGAAGCGTCATTTGCTTTTGATCCGATAGTGTTAATTTCCCGGCCGATCTCCTGAGCGATGAAACTGATTATCTTGCCGTTTGGTCCAGGGGAGGCGATAGTTTCCAGAAAATAATCACAGTGTTTCCTCAACCTTACTTTTTCCTCATTAATATCATATTTTTCAAGGTAAAATATAAGCTCCTGTTCAAATCTGTTTTTATCAATATTTTCAGTTCCGTTATTCTCAGCCAGTATCGAGATCAGTTTTTCCCTGATCCTGGTTATCCTTCCTTCTTCAAATGTTTCTACTGTCAGAAGTGAACCAAGGATAGCTTTGATGCTCTTTTTAAGATCCTCTTCTATCGATTTCCCTTCCTCTATCCTGTAGAGATCGAGCATATTCACCGATTCCAGTATCTGCTGTTTTACAAGATTCCATTCCTCTTCGGATAATTCAGGCTTTTCTGTTTTCAACGCATCGGGGAGCTTCATTATTGTAGAGAGTATCTCATTATCAACAACTATATTAAGTTCACCTGCAATCTCCTTCATCTGATTGTAGTAGTTTTTCACAATGGCTTTGTTGATCACAGGAATACCTTCATCCTCAATAACATCAAAATAAACCACAAGATCAATCTTACCCCTTCCGAGATTTTGGCTTATGAGGTTGCGTATCTCGGGTTCCTTCTCCTTATAAAGCCAGGGGAGTTTTGTATTGAGGTCGAGCTGTTTTGAATTCAGCGATTTTATTTCGATTGCGATTTTTTTCTGAGGGGTTTCTGCTATTGCTTTCCCATAGCCAGTCATGGATTTTATCATCTGCGCTTTTGTTTGGTCGGGTAGTATTTAAAAGTCGTGAAAATTACAAATTCTCATTATATTAAACAACTGCCAAAAATAACCCGCATTAAGCCATTTATACGGATTTCAAAAGGCTCTGTTCGTAAAATGTGATCGTTTTAGGCGAACGAATATATTTCTACGACACAATTTAGCGTTATGATAGATTGATATTTTATGAAATTGCACTTCATTTAAAGAAAAATTATTCTGTAAAATATTCAACTTATTAGTTTTACCTCAAAATATCGCTATTCATGAGAGGAAGAATTTTACTCCCTGTAATTATTATTTGTTTCCTGACATTCAGGTTGCCTGGCATTTCACAAGGTGTTTACTCCGGGATCCGCACGGGAGAAGGCTTCATCGATACTCTGAAAGTAATGGGTATCGTCCCGGATACCAGCAGGAAAAAGCCGGATATAACTTTATCACGTGATCAGGCAATAAACTTTCTGCAAAAAAACTGCCGCCCCTTTCGATGGAAAGACGCCCGCAATCCGCTGCGTACGGCCCTCGAACAATTGATTTTTGATGCTTCGCATCCTCCTCATGATTCGACGGAGTATTTTCTGAAAGACTATCCCTATGATTCATTAAGTATCCCGTGGGAAAAGTTTTATATCTGGGAGCCAATGAAGTTCAGGATCCGGACAACAGGATCGGATACAAGCCGTTACGGGGTGTATAAGGATAGTTTACGTTCCGATACTCTGCTTTTAAAGTCCGTAATTAATGCAAACATTGGCTCAGCGGAGTATAAGGATACTACCGTTATGGTAATTGTGGACACACTTACAAGGGTCACTTCCTCATCTAAGGAATTCCCCTTCAGGTATTTCAGGTATCCATACGAAAGTGATTCAATAGAGGCAGCAGTGAATGTACTTGAAAACTACCTGCAGGCCCGGGATTCAAGTATCCTCAGTGTAACCGGGATTACGGATAAGAAGACATCCGTCTGGCTCAATTCAAAATCGGGGAGGATGGTCAGGTACTGGTTAAAAAGCGACCTTGGCGATTCAGTAACAGTCTGGATAGGAAATCCCGAAAGGAATACCATCGGACTTTATCTAGAGCATGGCGTCAGCTTCAGGAGGCCGGCAATGCAGGGTAATGTTTCAGATGCAAAAGTAAATGTAAAGAAACTTGACCAGTCAAAACTCCTTGAAATCCGTAAGATAATAACAAAAACTCAGTACTGGAGGTACCATACTGAATCATCGTTCGCACTTAATCAGGGATTGCTTGCCAACTGGGTCAGGGGAGGGGAGAGCAGTATTTCAACAGCTCTTGACGTAACAGCCTTTTTTGATTACATTAACAAGCCGATGCTCTTGTCATCGAACCATTTTGCGAGGCTGAAATTTGGTATGATTGCCTCCCGCGAAAAGGGACTTATGAAGAACCTCGATCTTCTTGAGACCAACTCTAAACTTAACCATAAAGCATTCGGAAAGTTTGACTTCAGTGCAATTATGCTCTTTAAGACACAGATAGCCAAAGGATTCAATTATACAAAGATAAAAGTAAACGGTGAAGACAGGGATACTGCCATCCTTGTCTCAAAATTTCTGAATCCCGCTATTCTGACAATTGGATTCGGACTCGACTACAAGCCAAACAAGTTCACTTCTATAAACTTTTCACCTTTCTCATATAAGGGGACCTTTGTTCCTGACACTGCTATAATTGACCAGACAATATACGGTATTGCTGCAAACAGGCGTTCAAAAAATGAACCGGGAGCAAGCTTTATGATCTCAAATGAATTCAGGCCGTTGAAAAACATTTTTGTAACAAACAGGCTGCAACTCTTTACGAATTATATAAACAATCCTCAGAATATCGATGTCGACTGGGAAATGATTGTTGTTGCAAACCTTAACTGGTTTACCGATGTGAGGTTAAATACACATCTTATTTTTGATGACGACACAAGAACAGATGTCTTTAACAGAGCTAAGGAGCCAGTCCTTGGATTGGACGGGCTTCAGAAGAAAACAGCCAGAGTGCAGTTTAAGGAGATACTGGGTCTTTCGTTTGTGTTCAGATTTTGAGTTTTATTATCCCCTGCTCCACCACATGCATTGCCTTCAGTTAATAGCCCCTCTCCAGGCATACACATCAACTTAAGTCTCAGTTTTAGGCTGATAATTATCTAATTAGCAGAAATACAATTAAATAAGTTGGGGTCGTTTAAAAAGTCAAAATCCATTAACCGCAAAGATCGCTAAGGATTTACGCAAATGCCGATAGCTATCGGCACGCAAAGAGCTAATTATTAACGTTTTAACTTTGCGTCCTTTGCGCTTCTTAGCGTCCTTTGCGGTTAAAAAAGTCTTTTTAAAACAAACCCAATGGTGTCAAAAAACTTTCTGAAATATCCTGAATCTCTTAACTATCTTCCCGTCAAGCCGTTCGCATTCTGCCTTCATCCTTGTGTTGGTTTCAAGGATCAGATGGCTGTCGATGATATTCATATGGCTCCTGCTGATGGATTCAAGCAACTTGACACTCATCATTATATCGATTCCCTGTCCGCGGTAATCCTTGCTTACTCCCCCCAGCATCAGCATTATCTTCTTTGATCTTTTCATTTCCTTAAGGATCCTGAATAACCCGAATGGGAACAATTTACCTTTTGTAGCTATTATTCCTGCACTTAGATCAGGCATGGCAACTACAAATCCAATGAGTTTTGTTTTTGTTTTGACAACCTTAATGAATTCAGGATCGATCAGCGGAAGATAACGTTTTGCAAATTCTTCCTTTTCTTTATCATTGAGTGGAACAAAACCGTAGATTTCGCTGAAGGTCTCATTCATGAGTTCCAGCACAGAAATTATATATGGTTTTATTTCCTTTTTTGATTTAAATTCCACAACTTCGAAATCGCCATTCCTCGATGCTCTCTCAAAAGCCTTCAGGTAAAGCGGAGGAATAGGATCCGGTACCGGAACATTGAAATTTACGAGATCAACCTCCTTTATATAGCCTTCAGATTCAACCATTTTTGGCAGATAAGGCTTGTTCGTTGCAGCTGTAAAAAGATAAGGCAGGTCAAAACCTTCGATTTGAAAACCCTGAGGGTCCTTGTCTGAAAAACCCAACGGTCCGACTATCTTATCCATACCTTTACTCAATACCCATTCTTCAACATGTTTAAGCAGAGCATGAACTACTTCCTGATCTTCAAAACATTCCATGAAACAGAATCGGCCATGTTTTTCATTATGTATTGAATTGTACCTGTTATTTACAAGGCCCATTATTCTGCCTGCGGGTTCACCATCACGGAAAGCAAGGCAAAGGATGGCATCGGTGTACTGAAAAGATCTGTTTTTCTTTTTGTTAAATAACTGCCATTCGTCCATATAGATCGGAGGAAGCCAGTCATGGTGGTCTTTATGGATCTTGGCTGGCAAATAAATGAACTGACGCAGATCTTTCTTTGTCAGTACCTCTTTTACTTCAATATTTCCCATCAATTATGTTTTACTGCTATCAGGTTAAAAGAAATGAAAAGACAAAAATATTAATTTGGGGATACCATTGATTAAAACTTACCTAAATCTTTATAAGATCCACAATTACAAAAATTGCAAAAAGTATGCTTGCAATGCCATTCGTTGTCCCGAACGCCAGATTAACCCTGCTCAGATCATCCGGTTTAACTATTGCGTGCTGATATACCAGTAACCCTGTAAATATTGCAGATCCTGCCCAGAAAAAGACCCCGGTGTTTCCCATAAATCCTGCACCTAATACCAGGATGAATGTCAGGCAATGCAGTATTCCCGAGATTATAAGAGCCCGCTTCCTTCCTGCGGATGAGGGAAGTGAATGGAGATCATTTTCTCTGTCAAACTCATCATCCTGTAGTGCATAGATTATATCGAAACCACTTGACCAGGTAAGCACTATTAACGAATAAATAACCGGGACTAATTTAAAAGTACCGGTAACAGAGATATATGCACCAATTGGCGCAAGGCTCAAACCCAGTCCGAGGATGAAATGACACAGTGAGGTTATCCTTTTTGTCAGGCTGTATCCGAGAATAACAATGAGCGCAACCGGTGAAAGTATCAGCGTCAGCCGGTTAATAAATCCGGTTGTTACAATAAAAAGCACGGCATTTATAATTACAAAAATTGCTGCAGCTCCCGGACCTATTTTACCGGCAGGTATCTCTCTTTTGTTAGTCCTGGGATTAATGGAATCGTACTTTCTGTCGGCAAGTCGGTTAAAACCCATCGCAGCATTCCTTGCAAAAATCATGCACAGGATTATCAGGAGCAACAACCTGATACTGAAACTATATTCTTCTTCCGAAACTGCCAGGGTGAAACCGATCATCGCGAACGGCATGGCGAACACTGTATGATTGAATCTTACAAGCGAAAAATAATTAATGATTGTCTTTCCGGGACTACTCATAAAAAACTATCAAATAACAGCTCAGCAACAATCTGAATAATTGATGTTCATCATCTGATTTTTGCATTCAGTTCCGTTTCAAAAACCCTTATAAGATTATTCATGGTTTTGTCTATTGCTTTGTCGGTCAGGGTTCTGAGGTCATCTCTCAAAAGAAAGCTCACCGCATAGGATTTCTTGTTTCTTCCGAGGCTTTCACTTTCGTAAACATCAAACAAAGCGATTTCCTGAAGTATGTTTTTTTCTGTCTTAAATGCAATTTCCCTGATTTGACTGAACTTAACTCCCTTGTCAATTAATAACGCAAGATCGCGTCTTACAGAAGGATATCTTGGAAGCTCCTGATATGAAATTGAGTTGTTTTTTATCATTTTCAGGATCAAATCCCACTCGAGATGACTGTAAAAAACATCCTGCCCAATATCAAATTTTGAAAGATAACCCTTTGAAATACGACCTGTTTCAGCAACCAACTGTTTATTCAAAGAATAAGTTATGGATTCGGCAAAATAACTTTTGCGACTCTCCCCCCGGGCAAATGATTCTATTTTTATACCCAGCCTTGAGAATACCATTTCTGTCGCAGATTTAATGTTGAAGAAATCCGTGGGATTGGTTTTATGGTTCCAGCTCTCTTTTCCTGTCTTGCCCGATATGAAAAGGTCAAGAGATGTTTTCTCAAGAAAATCTTCAACTAATGGCAGCTGATGCTCCCTTTTTATTCTGAAATAGCAATTACCAAATTCGTATAATTTAAGGTCAGTATTTTGCCTGTTTATATTCCAAAGAATCGAGCTTAATCCTCCGTAAATCAACGACATTCTCATTGCGTTAAGGTCAGAACTTAATGGATTTGCAAGTCTCACAATCTGATCGTTGTCAAAATCCCCGCTTTGTTCATACCATGCGGCAGGATTGAGCGAGTTGCACATTATTTCAGCAAAACCATTATCCGAAAGAAGGTTGGACACTGCATTCGCTACATTTTCCCTATCCGGTTTTTCAATATAAGTCAGGGTTGAATTTACATGACTGTTTATTTCAACATTATTATATCCATAAATCCTAAGAAGTTCCTCGACTACATCAGCTTCCTGCTTTACGTCCACCCGGTATGCCGGTATCTCAAGATTGATTTTATCACCTGTTTCGTTCAGGATCTTTATATCAAGCAATTCCAGGATCTTACGGATTGTTTCCTTGCCGATTTCTTTCCCTGTCAGCCTGGTGATGTTTTTATAACTAACATCAACCTTTGCATTTTCAATCTTCTCAGGATAAATATCGATTACGTCCGATGAAATATTTCCGCCGGCAAGCTGCTTCATCAACATTGAAGCCCTTTGCAATGCCCAGACTGTTATGTTGGGATCAGTTCCCCTTTCAAATCTGAACGAGGCATCAGTTTGCAATCCGTGTCTCTTTGAGGTTTTACGTATTGTAACAGGATTGAAATATGCACTTTCCAGAAAGATGTTCTTTGTTGAAGCGGTTACACCCGATTTAATTCCTCCGAATACACCGGCTATGCACATTCCCTCTTCAGTGTTACAGATCATAAGATCGCGGGATGAGAGTTGCCTTTCTGTTTCATCAAGGGTGATGAACTTCGTCTTTTCAGGCAGGTTTTTAATGATAACCTTCTTTCCGATTATCGTATCGGCATCAAATGAATGGAGCGGCTGACCAATTTCATGCTGCACAAAATTGGTTATGTCGACTATATTATTGATGGGGTTGAGGCCAATCGAAAGGAGCCGGTTCTTAAGCCAGTCGGGTGATTCACCTATATTAACATCGCTGATTGTAATGCCTGAATACCTTGGACAATCAGCATTGTTTTCAATTAATACTTCATACCTGTTTTTATTATTGTCAGATTTAAAGTCCGAAACAGAAGGCCTGACAGCTTTATATGTCTTACCAGTGTTAACTGTCAGGTATGCAGCAAGGTCGCGTGCTACTCCATAATGAGATCCGCTGTCGATCCTGTTCGGAGTAAGTCCAATTTCATAGACAGTATCTTTAATGACCTTGAAGTATTCACTTGCAGGTGTTCCGGGTACTGCAGACGGATCAAGCACCATAATGCCCTGATGGTCAGTTCCTAAGCCCAGTTCATCCTCTGCGCAAATCATACCTTCCGAATTCTCTCCCCTTATTTTAGATCTCTTGATCTCAAAGCTCTGATCGCCCTTGATTACTATTGTGCCGGGCGTGGCGACAGGGACTTTTTGTCCTGCAGCCACATTGGGTGCACCGCATACTATTTGAAGAGGCTCAGGAGTCCCGATATTTACGGTCGTTACCGAAAGCTTGTCGGCATCAGGGTGTTTCCGGCAAGTAAGCACCTCACCGATTACAATACCCTTCAATCCTCCCCTGACTGATTCCCATTCTTCCATTCCTTCCACTTCAAGACCTATATCTGTAAGTATTTCAGATAATTTGTGTGGATCGAGGTCAATCTTCAGATACTCTTTGAGCCAGTTGTACGAAATTTTCATTACTGTAATATAAAATATTTTTAAGCTTCAGGACATTATAATTGTCCAATTGAATTGATGAGTCCCTTTAAAAGAAAACTTAGAACTTACACAGAGCTCCACAGAAGTGCACCAGAGTTCCACTGAGTCTGTCTTCAGACTTTCCCAATAGTGGACAGGCATGATAAAATTCGCTCAGTAGATCTCTGTCTCTTCTCGGTGGACCTCCGTGAAAGTTCTTATTCCATTAAGATTGCAAAAGTAAACAATTTACGAAAAGTTGACCTTAAGTTGACAGTAAACTTTTGAGGCAGATGGTGATTACTTCTGATAACTTAGAAGTTGATCAAACTACTATTTCTCTATCTTTGCATATCTAACTTTTGATTTATGGTTCTCGAACAGAATGACAGACTGATATTGATAACCAATGATGATGGCCTGTATGCCGCCGGTCTGAAGACTCTCCTTGAAGTAATGGATGAGTTTGGGAAGGTTGTTCTGGTTTCCACCATTGAAAGTATGTCGGGTATGTCGCAGGCTCTCACCGTTAAGACGCCTCTCAGGGTCAAGCTGTTGGAAGAAAATGACAGGCGAAGGATCTATAATTGCAGCGGTACTCCAACCGACAGCATAAAACTTGCTGTAAATCAGTTGCTTGAACGACGACCTGACTGGGTTGTTTCCGGAATAAATCATGGCTCCAATGCTTCCGTAAGCGTACTTTACTCCGGCACAATGGCTGCCGCAATAGAAGGTTGTCTTTATGGCATTAATTCCGTGGGCTTTTCGCTCAACGATATCTCACGTAACCCTGATTTCTCAGTCTGCAAAAAGTATATCAGAATTGTGATGGAGCGGCTGGCATCAAATCCCCTTCCCCTTGGCGTATGTCTGAATGTGAATGTCCCTGCGATCCCTGAAAATGAATTAAAGGGGATGAAGGTATGCAGGCAGGCGAGAGGCAACTGGAAAGAAGAATTTGAAAAGCGGAAAGATCCCATGGGGAGGACATATTACTGGCTTACCGGATTGTTCCAGAACCATGAGCCTGAAGCTAATGATACAGATGAATGGGCTCTGGCAAATGGTTACGTATCAGTTGTTCCGGTATCAGTTGATATGACAGCACACTGGTATATGGGCAATTTAAAAGAACAGCTCGGTTTATGATCTTTTCCGGGAAATATGATAAAGTTGCTGCCGGCGCCATTGCCGGCTTCCTGTTACCCGTTATTATCAGCCTTATATTTTACTTTTTCTCTTCAGGCAACAGAAGCCTTTTCCAGTACTTTAACAGAATCGTTACCGCTGATATACTCACACATGTGATCTCTCTTTGTGTTTTTTCGAATCTTTTCCTATTCCTGATCTTTAACCGCCTTGATATGCTGCGCGCCACAAGAGGAGTACTGGGCATCACAATTTTCTGGGCTGTGCTCGTTTTTGCAATAAAATTCCTCTTATGAAATATTTTATTATTGCAGGAGAACCGTCAGGAGATCTTCATGGATCAAATCTTGTTAAAGAGCTCATAAGAGCAGATGCAGAGTCTGAAATAAAGTGCTGGGGAGGCGATCTGATGGAATCCGCAGGAGCGACCCTTGTAATGCATTATAAAAGAACTGCTTTCATGGGTTTCGTTACCATTGTAAAAAACCTTGGTGCAATAGCAAGGAACCTGACTCTCTGTAAATCCCAGATATCTGAATTTCAACCTGATGTGATCATCCTTATCGATTATCCCGGATTTAACCTGCGTATTGCAGAATATGCCAGAAAATCAGGCTTCAGGGTATTTTATTACATATCTCCCAAATTCTGGGCCTGGAATGAAAAGAGGGTCGGGAAGGTCAGGAAATTCGTCGACAGGATGTACATAATCTTTCCGTTTGAGGTTGAATTTTATAAGAAACATGACATACAGGTGGTATATCAGGGAAATCCGCTGCTTGATGAAACTGAAAGGAGGATAATGTCTTTCCCGGACAGGAATGAAGTCCGGAAATCATTACGGCTGGATGATAAACCGGTAATAGCTCTTCTTGCCGGAAGCAGAAAAAATGAGGTCGCTCAGATCCTCCCTGATATGCTCAGGGTGGTAAAGTATTTTCCCGGTTATCAGTTTGTTCTGGCAGGTGTCAAAAATTTGCCGGACGACCTCTACCTTAAGATTATTAAGGACTTGCCGGTCAGGCTTTTAAGTGATAAAACTTACGAAGTTCTGTATATATCTGATGCTGCCCTTGTTACTTCAGGCACAGCAACTCTTGAAACTGCTCTGTTCAACGTACCTCAGGTTGTTTGCTTCAGAGGCGATTTCTTTTCAATAATAATTGCATGGATAGTTATTAAAGTAAAATATATTTCCCTGGTAAACCTGATTTTAGGTTATGAAGCTGTCAGGGAGTTGGTGCAGTACTCTCTGACAGAAAGAAAACTTCTTTCAGAATTAAAGGCTATCCTACCCGGCGGTTCAAAGCGTGATAAGATGCTTGAAGATTATAAAAAGATAAGGGGTATTCTGGGTCCTGCTGGTGCGTCTAATAGAGTAGCGCTGGATATGGTGACTGTATTGAAAGAGGTGAAAGTGGGGCGAGGGAGCGAAGGAGCGATGGAGAGATAGTGCGATTTATTCCCTCAGATCACCCGGATTTACGCAGTTGATACAGGAGGATTTATATTTAATATCATTCAGGTGAAGTTGATTTTTTTCTATATAATTTTATTAACAATATCTGCCACCTCCCACAGCCAGGTGCGGATACGTCTGTTTGCCAATCTGCCGTCGGGATCAACGATGTTTTCGGTCACTCAGGGCGGGTACGTACTCGATCTTTTTGACGGGAAGCCGATTTCACTTAAAAAAGATAATCCTGTAATACTTGCGTATTACAATGGTAAAATAGCTGTTAAGACATCAGGAGAACAGAGCTTTTCGTGTGATTCATTAGTTCTTAGAGGAATAACAGGCAAGGACGGATTTTCCCTCAGGATGACCGGAACCACTTCTGCAAAGCAGATTTATGCCGGTGATCTTCAATGCCTTCCTGATATGGGTAAGCTGGTTTTAATTAATATCTGCGATATAGAACAATATGTAGCCGGTGTTGTAAAAGCCGAAGGCGGAGAGGGGAAAAACATAGAATACTTCAAATCGCAGGCACTTCTGGTCCGCAGCTATATGTACAAATATTATCAGCGGCATATACTAGACAGGTATAACCTTTGCGACAATACACATTGTCAGGCGTTCAATGGCATTACCACCGACAGTACCATATTAAGGGCAGCCTTTGAGACGAAGGGTATGGTAGTTCTGAATCACGACAGTGTGCTTATAAACTCAGCTTTCCATTCAAACTGCGGTGGTGAGACCACAGTTTCGGAAAATGTGTGGCTCTCCGGGTATACATACCTCAAAAAAGTTATTGATCCCTATTGCGTTAACTCGCGTAATGCAAAATGGAGTAAAACAATATCGCTCGAGGCCTGGAAGGAGTACCTTAAAAAATCAGGTTACAAGGCTGCAAGCAATGATCCTTCAGTTTTTAATTTTTCGCAGATCACACGTCTCTCTGATTATAATGTTGGAACATTTTCTTTACCATTTACAAGGATAAGAGGTGATATGAAACTCCGTTCGGCATTCTTTTCTGTTTTTTCGGATGGTGATTCAGTCACTCTTAAAGGCAGAGGCTTCGGTCATGGTGTGGGTCTGTGCCAGGAGGGAGCGATGGTTATGGCGGCAAAAGGATTTAATTTCAAACAGATACTGGATTTTTATTTTACGAATGTTATTGTTACTGATGTTAAAAATATCAAAAAAGAAATAAACAATTTTTAATGAAACGCTCATTCAAACAAGTGATTCAGTATTTTTACCCTGAATTACGTAAACGGAACTTATAAGAAGAGACTGTATCAAAAGTACCTCCTTCGTTTTTCACCCCTAAATCCCCTAAAGGGGACTTATTGATTAACAAAAACTTATGGAACCCCCTTTAGGGGGCAGGGGGTAAAAAAACTGGAATGGTGTAAAAATTCGGACTTTTGATACAACCTCCAGTGGTAAAACCTCTGTAAATCAAGAAGAACAAAATTAATGTTTGCGATATTTAAAAAAGAGATAACCGGATTTTTCAGCAGCCTTACAGGTTATATTGTAATAATTGTATTTCTGCTCGTCAACTCCCTCTTCATGTGGGTTTTCCCGGGTCAATGGAATATCCTCGACAGCGGCTATGCAGGACTGGATACCCTCTTTTTCCTATCACCATGGGTCTTCCTTTTCCTGGTTCCCGCTGTAACAATGAGGATGATCGCCGAGGAGAAACACCTTGGAACCATTGAGCTTATCTATTCTAAACCTGTAACTGAAAGGGAGATCGTTTATGGTAAATTCCTGTCCTCGGTAACCCTGGTACTGCTTGCACTCATTCCGGTAATGATTGCATATGTCTCAGTTTATCTTCTGGGAGAGACACGCGGTAACCTCGACGCTGGAGCTACCTGGGGGGCTTTTTTGGGTTTGTTCTTCCTGGCTGCCGTATATGCATCAGCCGGCATTTTTGCCTCATCTCTTACGGATAATCAGGTAATTGCATTTATTATTGCAGTTCTGATCTCCTTCTTCCTTTTCGCGGGATTCGATTCTTTTGCTTACCTGCCGGGCCTTAAGAAAATTGACGAATTTGTAATCCGTCTGGGAATAAATGAGCATTACAGGTCGATGAGCCGCGGAGTGATCGATCTGAGGGATTTAATATATTTTGCTTCAGTAGTTGCGATTTTCAATGAAGCGACAAGACTTGTTTTATTGTCACGCAAATGGAAAAAGAGTTGACCCATGACTGACATCCAAAGGATAAAAGGCATCAGGACGAGGAGCTGGCAGCAATTTGCTTCAGCAGTCATTCTTGTTTTATTCATTGCAATAGTGGGTTCATTCCTCAGGGTAAGACTTGATCTTACTGAAGATAAACGATTTACTCTTTCGGAACCAACCCGCAAAGTGCTTTCCGGTATAAAAAATGACATTTTTGTACAGGTATATCTCGATGGTGAGATGCCTATACCCTTTAAGCGACTAAAAAGGTCAGTCAGCGAGATGCTTGATGAGTTCAGGATCACTTCGGGAAGGAAGATCGACTATGATTTTATAAATCCATCTGAAGGGGGCGATGCTGAGAAGCGGAATGCCCTGTATCAGTCGCTTCTTGCAAAAGGACTTAATCCCGTCCAGGTTCAGGCAGGTGATGCTGAAGGCGGATCGAGTCAGAAAATTATATTTCCCGGGATGATCGTGAATTATAACGGTATTGAAGTCCCGGTGAATTTTCTGAAGAACAATCAATCCGTACCAGCCGAAGAAAACCTGCTCCATTCTGAAGAGGGGCTTGAGTATGAGATGATCCAGACAATTGCGACCTTAAGTTCAGATACGATTTATAAAGTTGCTTTTCTCGAAGGGCAGGATGAAATTCCCGAAATAGAAGTGGCGGACATCACTATCAATCTTGCAAAATTTTTCACCATCGACAGGGGAACTCTTAACGGTAATCCCGGTATACTCGATAAGTACGCTGCGGTAATTATTGCCGGTCCTGAAAAGGAGTTCACTGAAAGTGATAAGTTTATTCTCGATCAGTATATTATGAATGGCGGCAAGGTTGTCTGGCTTATCGATGAGGTGAATGTTAACCCTGACAGTTTGGTTTATGGCGGGACAGCTGCCCTTTACCGTCCTCTTAATATAGAGGACCAGTTATTCAGGTATGGAGCAAGGATAAACCCGGTGATCGTTCAGGATCTTGAATGTGTAATGATAAGGCTTACCGTCATGAGCGGCGGAGCCCGCCAGCAGATAGTTCCGGCACCCTGGTTATATTTTCCGAAGCTGACACCTGCTCCCGGCCACCCTGTTACCCGGAATCTGAATAAGGTGAAAGGTGAGTTCGTTAATTATATTGATACCGTTGGACTCGACCCGGACATTAAGAAAACGATACTACTTTCAACATCAGCCTATTCCAGGATCCTTACCCCTCCGTTCATGATAAGCCTGAAAGAAGCAGAACTGATTCCCGATGAAAAGGAATTCAATAAATCAAATCTTCCGGTTGCTCTTCTCCTGGAAGGAAAATTTCAATCAGCTTTCAGGAACAGAATGATGCCCGGAAATATAGATAAAGGATTCAGACAGAAGAATAAAAGCAGCGATACGAAAATGGTGGTTATTGCCGATGGCGACATCATCCGGAATGAAGTTCGAAGAAGCGGCACTGCCGAAACTCCTGCTCCGCTTGGGCAGGATAAATATACCGGCGAAATTTATGGCAACAGGGATTTCCTTGTGAATTGCCTTAACTACCTTGTTGATGACAACGGTATAATGGAACTAAGGTCAAGGGAATTGAAACTACGGCTTCTCGACAGTTCACGAATAAAGAGCGGGCGGTTCAGATGGCAAATGATAAACATCGCAGGTCCTGTAATTTTAGTTGTTCTGGCAGGGTTTATTTATGAGTTTTTCAGGAAGAGAAAGTTCACAAAGCTTTAGAATGAAACGGAAAGTCATAAGAGGATTAGCTTTTTCTGTTCCTGTTTTAATCCTGGTTATTCTTTTGTTTAGAGAAAGGTCTCCTTTTGGTGCCCGGAACAGCTCATTTGCTATTGATCCTCAAATGGATATCACCAGAATTGAGTTTTCCCTCGAAACCGGGGAACTGACACTTTCAAGAGAAGGAGAGACCTGGCTCGTAAACAAAAAATATGAAACGCGGAAAAGCAGTATCCTTTTCATTTTAAAAATCCTGTCGGAGCTGCAGATAAAATCGCCGGTTACTCCTGAATTATTTAATGACGAGATTGTTAACAAAGGCATTCTTCCTGTAAAAGTAAAGGTCTTCCAGGGGAGGAAGCTATTGAGGTCTTTCCTCGTTTACAGGACAGGATCAAATGTTTATGGGAACATAATGAAGCTTAAGGAGAACTCCAGGCCATTCATTGTTTATGTTCCCGGAAATGAGGTTGAGATAGGTTCTGCATTTAATATTAATGAGCTTTTCTGGCAACCGTTTACTGTATTTGAGCTTCTTCCCTCTGAGATATCCTCGGTAACTATTGAAAACGTGAAGGATCCGGAATCCTCTTTTATGATCAGGAGGGTGGATAAAAAGTTTATTCTTTCCGGTTTGAAAAGCGACCTTGCAGGATGGGATTCATCGAGAGTTAACCGCTATATTTCTTATTTTACGCATATTCAGTTCGAGTCGTGGGCTCTCGACCTTTCTTCCTCAGAAAAAGAATCGATCAAATCAATGCAGCCCCTCTTCAGGTTTGATGTTGTTAAAACAGACGGAGAAAGTACCATTCTTAACCTTTGGGAACGGCACACCGGCGAAAAGGGTGATTCAAAGCCGGATAGTGACAGATTGTGGGGAAATACCGGAAGCGGGAATGAAATTTTTGTGATCAGGTATTTAGATATTGATCCGTTGCTTAAAAAGAAGACTTATTTCTTCACTGAATAATATTTTGTTTGAGGTTAATAGTTTTTTTTGTAATATTGATAGTTCGGAATTGAGCAGAAATGATGCTTCAATTTATTTACTTGCAGTTAATTAAGTAAACCTTAATAACCACAAATAACCTTAAACTCCATATAAAATGAAATTTGTTGTATCCAGCACAGAGCTTCTTGGTCATCTGCAGGCAATAAGCAGGGTGATCAGCTCAAAAAACACATTGCCTATCCTTGATAATTTTCTTTTTAACCTGTCGGGAAATGACCTTGAAATTACGGCATCCGACCTTGAATCGACCCTTATTACAAGGATGAAGCTCGAGAACGCAAGTGACGATGGAACAGTTGCCCTTCCTGCAAGGATACTTCTCGATACATTAAAAGAGTTTTCGGTTCAGCCTCTTGCTTTTGACATTAATCCCGATACCCTGGCTGTTGTGATCACTTCCGAGAATGGTAAGTTTAATGTTGTCGGTCAGAATGGCATAGATTTCCCGGCTTTACCGGCAATTAAAAAAGAAAAGAAGTTTTCTTTTGTAATCGATGCAAATTTACTGCTCGCCGGTATAAGCAAAACATTGTTTGCTACTGCTGATGATGAGCTGCGGCCGGTAATGGGCGGCATTTTCGTGGAAGCGTCAACTGATAAAATTACATTCGTCGCATCCGACGCTCACAAACTTGTGAGGTATCAGAGAAGTGATGCAAAAGCTGATGATGATTCATCGTTCATTCTTCCGAAAAAACCGGCTTCATTGTTGCGAAACATCCTTCCAAAGGAAGAGGGGGCAGTTACCGTTGAATTCGACGACAAGAATGCCTTCTTCAATCTGAACAACTATAAAGTTGTTTGCCGTCTTGTTGAAGGTAACTATCCCAATTATAACTCGGTTATTCCGAAGAACAATCCTCGCAAGGTGTCAATCGACAGGGTGGAATTTTATAATACTCTCCGCAGGGTTTCAGTCTTTTCCAACCAGGCAAGCAATCTGGTAAAGATTCAGCTTAAAGGAAACCAGGTATTGGTTTCTGCACAGGACATTGACTTTTCGATATCTGCTTATGAAAAGATCAAATGCCAGTATGAAGGAGATGATATGGAAATCGGATTTAAGTCAGTCTTCCTACTGGAGATCCTGGCAAATATTGCCTCACAGGATGTCACAATTGAACTTGCTGATCCCACACGGGCAGGGTTGTTTCTTCCCGGTGAAACGGAAAATGAAGCTGAAGATCTCCTGATGCTTCTGATGCCAATGATGATAAACGCCTGATAATTGGAACTCAAACTCAGACGGCCAATAGCATTTTTAGATCTCGAGACGACAGGATTAAATGTTTCGACTGATCGGATTGTTGAGATATCGGTGCTTAAGATAAGTCCCGGTCTGAAAGAGGAGTGGATGAGCACCAGGATTAACCCCGAGATGCCAATTCCCCCAAAATCAACCTCAATTCATGGGATTTCCGACAAGGATGTAGCTGATGCTCCAACTTTTAAAGTGATAGCTAAAACTCTCACGGCATTCCTTGAAGGTTGTGATCTGGCAGGCTATAACGCCATAAAATTTGATCTGCCTGTCCTGGCTGAGGAATTCCTTCGGGTTGGAATTGATTTCAGTTTCAGGAAAAGAAGATACGTTGATGTTCAGGTCATCTATCACAAGAAAGAACAGAGGACCCTCTCTGCAGCATATCAGTTTTATTGCAGGAAGGAGCTCTCCGAAGCGCACAGCTCAAAGGCCGATACTGCAGCAACCTTTGAAGTTCTGAAAGCCCAGCTCGACAGGTATAATGACCTTGAAAATGATGTTGAAAAGCTTGCCGAATTCAGCTCATTCAATAATATTGTTGACTTTGCCGGTCGCATAATTCTAAATGACAAAGGCGTTGAAATATTTAATTTTGGTAAGCACAAGGGAAAACCGGTAGAGACAGTTTTCAAGGAGGAACCATCATACTATTCCTGGATGATGAACGGTGATTTCCCTCTTTATACCAAGAAGGTTCTGACAGAAATTAAACTCAGATCATTCGGAAAGGGGCAATGATTAAATGAAGATTATCTGCATAGGACTAAATTACAGGCAGCATGCAATTGAAATGGGACGTCCGTTCCCTGAAACTCCTGTTGTTTTTCTGAAGCCTGATTCGGCATTGTTGAAGAATAACAAGCCGTTTTTTCTTCCTGATTTCTCATCAGTCATACATTATGAAGTGGAAGTCGTGGTAAAGATCTCCAGGCTTGGCAAAGGGATCACACCTGAGTATGCACCAAGATATTACAGCGAGGTTACTGCAGGAATTGACATCACCGCCCGTGACCTGCAGGATAATTTGTCGAAACAGGGACTTTCGTGGGAACTATCAAAATGTTTTGATGGTTCGGCGCCACTGGGCAAATTTGTTTCTATCGAATCGATATGGGAATGTAAACAAGCTCGATTTCCGGCTTGAGATAAATGAAAAGGTTGTACAGAAGAGCAACACTTCAGATATGATCTTTAAAATCGATGAAATCGTCGCATATGTTTCCCGCTTTTTCACACTTAAAACGGGCGACCTCATATTTACCGGAACCCCATCGGGTGTAGGAGTCCTAAAGAAAAATGACAATCTTGTTGCTTACCTTGGCGACAAGCCGGTGCTTGATTTTATGATCAAATGATAGTCAATCCTTTAACCTAAATAAACCTACCTATGAAAGAGAAAAACAGGGTATCCAGAAGAAGCTTTATTCAGAAGTCGGCAGGAGCTGCTGCACTTCTTTCAATGCCCACGATCATTCCTTCAAGAGTATTTGGCGCCAACGATAAAGTACGCGTCGCCGTACTTGGTGTTAACGGTCGCGGGACTGCCCATATCGAAGGGTTTATGAAACTCCCCGATGTGGAGGTGGCATGTCTTTGCGACCCCGATCTTGTTGTCCTTGCAAAACGTGCAGATGAGTTTGAAAAGAAATACGGGAAGAAGGTTATTCAGCAGCAGAACCTCAGGAAAGTCTTAGAAGATAAGTCCATTGATGCAGTGAGCATTGCAACCCCCAACCACTGGCATGCCCTGGCCACGATCTGGGCTTGTCAGGCCGGGAAAGATGTATATGTTGAAAAGCCTGGTTCACACAATATGGTTGAAGGCCGGAAGATGGTTGAAGCTGCAGCAAAATATGACCGTATAGTTCAGCATGGTGTTCAGCTGCGGAGCTCTGTGGCAGTTCAGGAAGCGGTTAAACATCTGCGTGACGGACTCATCGGAAATGTTTATATGGCAAGGGGACTCGTCTTCAGATGGCGCGATGATATCGGCGACAAAGGTACCGAACCGGTTCCTGAAGGTCTTGATTATGATCTCTGGACAGGTCCTGCTTCAAAACAGCCTTTCTCACGCAACATCGTGCACTATAACTGGCACTGGACCTGGAATTACGGATGCGGCGATGTTGGCAACCAGGGTGTTCACGAAACAGATCTATGCATGTGGGGTCTGAACGTCGGCCTTCCTGAGCGGATAACCGCCGCAGGAGGGAAATTCCTCTTCAATGACGCCAAAATAACACCTGAGCTTCTTTCTTCAACTTATTATTATCCCAAAGAGAAAAAGATTATTGAATTTGAAGTACGCCCATGGATCACCAATGAAGAAAACGGAGTTGGAGTGGGGAATATATTCTATGGCAGTGAAGGTTATCTCGTTGTAAACGGGTATGATACATATGAATCATTTCTTGGGAAAGACAAGAAGCCCGGCCCGAAACGTAAAGCAGGAGGGGATCATTTCCTGAATTTCATCCAGGCTGTAAGGGCACATGATAAATCGCTGCTGAATGCTCCGGTTGAGACAGCACATCTTTCATCGGGACTGGCTCACCTGGGGAACATAGCTTACCGCACTGGAAGGACCCTGAATTTTGATCCTGCAACCGAGAGATTCATAAACGACGATGAAGCAAATGCTCTGCTGACCCGTCCGCCAAGGCCACCGTATGATGTACCTGATAAAGTTTAATATCGTCTTGTGCAGCAACTTTGGTGATCTTTCGAAATTACAAAAACTTACACTGAAGTCCACGGAGGTATCATAGAGTTCCACAGAGGGTCAATGATTACGTTTAGGTGCTAACTCTGTGGACCTCAGTGACTTCTCTGTGGAACTCTGTGTAAGTTCTTAATCTCTTTTGGCAGGTTAAGCTAAAACGTTGATTTATATTTCTTTGCGTTCTCAGGTTTTAAATCTCTGCGTCTTTGCGTTTAATGGATTTAATTAAACCAGTAGGATAATTTAATTACAAGCCCCCGGTTCTTGATGTTATAGTTGGGGTAGAATGAATTTTCAGTATAAACAATAAACAGATCCGATACAGGAGCAAATCTCCACTGGAACCTAAGATTAACATTCAGGTTATCAATCTGGTTGTTGTATTGTATGAAGCTGGTAAAGAAGATCTTATCAGTAAAAGTAAAATCGAATCTTGGTCCTATAAGCAAAAGTTTTGCACTGTTGTATGGTGATGGCAATAATATATCATTATAGGTTGTGACCATCGCCAGACTACCATAGGGTTGTACTCTGTAGTTCACTTCCCCATTAAGCATAAGTCTTGTTCCGTTATAATAACCACCGTACTTGCCTGAAAACTTTATGTTTAACATTTTCCGGGGATCAGTGCCAAACGTTGCTCCAAAATCATTCCAGTTAAAATGTTCTCCGGCAGCCAACTCCAGACTATCAAGGTTAGTAGGATCAAACGGAGCGAGAAGTTTAACATAGTCTTCTCTGAAATCGATTGATGCTGAATTTTTGTTTATCCATTCAACCTGATATGATAATTGCGTTTCTCTGTCTGTCAGCGAATAAGATGAATATGGATCCATATATGTATCCAGCTTTAGTGATGGACCATGGCTGATAATCCTGCTATCCTTAGGAAAGAACTTGTACATGAAAGCAGGGCTTAGCTGGTAATAGCCTGTTCTCCTTACATACCCTGTTTCCGCATTGTACCCTGAACCTGTAAAGGCCTGGTTCAGGGTCGCTGTCATGTACTGTGATGAATATGTCAGGTTGACCGCCATTGCGGCATCTTTAAGGTTTGTGTTGTCAATCAGGTTTTGATGGTAGTATGCTTTACCGATCCAGCGGTTATTCAGGCTTGAAAGATTATATTCGAGACCGGCAATCCTGTTAAATTTATTGCCGGTGTATGTTTCATCATTCCTGGTACCCATAACCTGTTTATTGGTGATAAAGGCTGTTATATTCGACCTGGTAAAGATCTGTCTTTGTAGAGCAGTTACCATATAGTTTGCAGCGTGAATCTCATCCTTGTCGCCGGTCTGCATATCCATAATCCCTATCCTCCACCTGTTCCCGATATTCCCACTCAGGCGCGCTCCTGCAATTACCGGATTGTTAAGTCCGATCCTCCTTGAGAAAAATGGCCTCACTGTTTCACTTCCGAGACTTGCAAACAGGTCACTGTTTTCAAGAAAAAACTGTCTCTTTTCAGGGAAAAACAGTTCATAGCGGTCAAGATTTGTCTGTTGCCTGTCAACCTCAACCTGCGAATAATCCGGATTTACTGTCAGGTCGAGATTCATAGCTGTTGAGAGAATCATCTTGGCGTCAAAACCAGCATTCCCCTTAAATAGTATTTTTGAACCTTCTGTCAGATAATCCCTTGTTGCTTTTGCAGTTACATAAGGAATAAGAGAAATTCGTAATCCTGCTTCATCCGTCGGTTTGTCCCAGATCAATGACCCGACAAATGGAAGTGAACAATGATTAAACTGCCTTGGCATGGGTGCCCAGGCCGATTTTTCATTGGTTTTCAGATCGAGCCTTCCAAAATTTATGCCCCATTCCTTATCTCCCCCAAAGTATCGGATACTGCGGAATGGGATACTGAATTCGCTAATCCAGCGGTCGTCATAGCTCCTGACAGCTGATCTCCATTTGATATCCCAGCTGTAGTCCACCTTGGATCCGTCGTACTGCAAGCCTTCAGTCTGGGCTCCGGCTGCCGAAATACCAAATGCAAATCCGTTTGTCTGATCATTATAGGTATTAAGAAAAAGCATGAAGTTATCATTCTTTGTAAATGTGTAGTCCCTGCGCAATGATTCAACGGGTCTTTTACCAGGGGTGGGATCGTGACAGATTATTCCGACATAAAGGTTTGATTTGTCATACGTCAGCATTACCTCAGTCTGCGATTTGGCATAACCTGTGTCTGTGGGGGTTACACGCTGGAATTTCTGTGTACGTTCCGCATTCATCCATGGTTCTTCATCCAGGATACCATCGATAACAACCGGTTTATCAGTCTCGATGATATTTATGCGGTACTTTTCGCGGTTAATTGCTTTTGTCTGACTAAATATTGAATGGGAGCTGGATATAGTTAATACAATGATTATAGCTAATGTAAACCTGAACATATTGACTGAGATTTTGGCGAAGATAGAAAATTGATTTGTGAATTTATTATTCTATTTTTATGGTATTAGTAGAATTGGTTGCAGGATGTTTAAAAATAAAAGGGCTTTAGCCCTCTGTTTTCTTATTAATCATTTAAATAAAACATAAAGATATATGACTATCACGATAACCCCTAGCCCCACTGAGCTTGGAATTAAAGCAGCCGCACTGGCCGCTGAAAAAATTGCTGTAGCCATCGCCACCAACGGCGAAGCCCGCATAGTTGTTTCAACAGGCAGTTCCCAGTTTGAATTGTTCCAGGCGCTGATAAAGGAAAAGATCGACTGGAAAAAAGTTGAAGTATTCCATCTGGATGAATATATCGGACTTCCGATCACCCATATAGCCAGTTTCAGGAAATACCTTTATGAAAGGTTCATAAATCTGGTCCCTGTACGGAAATTTCACCCGGTTGATGTGGCAGGTGAGATAACCGACCGGATTGCTGTCCTGACAAGCGAATTAAGGAAGAAGCCTATTGACCTCGGACTTATCGGAATTGGGGTGAACGGCCATATAGCCTTTAATGACCCTCCGGCCGATTTCGAAACGCATGAAGCATATATTGTTGTAAAGTTGAATGACCAGTGTAAGATGCAGCAGGTAGATGAAGGCTGGTTTAAAAAGAAAAAGGACGTTCCGGATGAGGCGGTATCGATGAGTGTGTGGCAGATTATGCAGTGCAAATCAATTATTTCAGTAGTGCCCCATAAGGTAAAGGCTGATGCGGTTAAGAAAACGCTTACTCAGAATCTGACAAATACAGTACCTGCAACAATGTTAAAACAACATCCCGACTGGAATCTGTTCCTTGATAATGATTCGGCTTCAGAAGCAATACCTTTTTAACCCTGTTGCGGCATTTGAAATATGGGAGAAGGCAAGGAAGAGGGTGGTCGCGATGGTTAGGGGAATTTAATTAAAGTAAAGTCATTCAAAGAATGAGCGAGTACACAGAAGTAAAAGGCATCCATTACGAAACCGGCAAACTAATAAAGATTGAGATCAGAGATGGATTGATCGTTAGTATTTATGAAATATCCGGTTCACAGCCACCTCTGAATCTTTTTGTTGCTCCCGGTCTCATTGACAATCAGATAAACGGTTACCTGGGTGTGGATTTTTCAGGTCCTGATCTTGCTCATGATGAGATGAGACATGCTGTTGAGGCTATAAGGAGGGATGGGGTTACTACTTTTCAACCAACAATAATTACAAACAGTCACGAAAACCTCTTAAGGATCTTCAGGAACCTTACCGCAACGCTGAATGACAGTGACATAAGCGATTCAGTACCCGGCTTCCACCTTGAAGGGCCTTATATTTCACCTCAGGAGGGATTTTACGGATGCCATCCAGCTGAATTCATAAGACAGCCTGTGTGGAAGGAATTTTCAGAGTACCAGGAGGCATCTGACGGGATGATCAGGCAGGTCACAGTAGCACCTGAACTTGAAGGGGCGATTGAATTCATAAGGTTTTGCTTGCGTGAAAACATACTTGTGTCGATAGGCCATACAAATGCGTCGGCAGATCAGATCAGGCAGGCTGTCGACAATGGGGCCAGTTTATCGACACACCTTGGGAACGGATGTGCAAATTTGATACACAGGCACCTGAATCCCTTATGGGCACAGATGGCAAACGATCTTCTCACACCTTCAATTATAGCCGATGGCCATCACCTGCTGCCTGAAGAAGTTCAGGTCTTTTACAAAATAAAGGGTCCCCATAATATTATTCTGACATCTGATGTTACGCACCTGATCGGCATGAAACCTGGTAAATATAAGTTTATGGGAAGCGATATTGTATATACCAGCGATGGTCTTATTAAAAATCCTTTGCTGAATGTACTTGCCGGGGCCTCGTTCCCGATCCTCAGGGGAGTGGAAAACATCATGAAATTCACGGGATGCACTCTGGGTGAAGCCATTAATCTTGCAACTAAAAATGTTGCCAGGGTTTGTAAGCTTCCCGACAGAGGTTCACTTGAACCTGGAATGAGGGCGGATCTGATCCTGTTTGAGAAGGAGGGGAACAAAATTACCATAAAACAAACCTTAATAAATGGAAAAATTGTCAGTACAAATTTATAAGAACCCCATTGTACTGTGCCCTGCGCTCTGTGCTCTGCGCTCTGTGCTGTGCCCTCTGTGCTCTGTGCCCTGCGCTCTGTGCCCCTCGCTCCAGGCCCCCCACCTCACACCCTAAACAAAAATGACATCTTTAGATTATATAGTTCTGATAGGCTACTTCGTATCCATTACAACATTCGGGATTTGGATTTCGCGAAAGATAAAAACAAGCGACAGTTACTTCCGGGGAGGAAGAAAATTCAAATGGTACATTATGATCGGTCAGGCATTTGGTGTGGGAACACATGCTGAAATGCCCGTTGCCCAAACAGGTGCCACCTTCAGCAACGGATTTGCAACAATCTGGTACCAATGGAAGAATATGTTGATTACTCCGTTCTACTGGCTCATTGCCCCCTTTTACCGGCGTAGTGAACGCACAACGGTGGGGGAAATAATCGAGGACCGCTATGGAAGCAAGATGGGGCTGGTCTATTCAATTTTTGCCATTACATTTTTTGTATTCAATATGGGCGTTATGCTTCAGGGGGCTGCAAAAGTAATTTCTGTGGCATCAGGAAATCTTGTTTCCCCTAACATGGTCGTGATATTCATGACCGTTGCTTTTATCTTGTACAGTTTTATTGGCGGACTGATAGCAGCAGCCTACACCGACTTTATCCAGTCATTCCTTATCATAACACTCTCAGTTATGTTGATACCTCTCGGGTTAAAGGAAATAGGAGGATTTCATTATATGAAGACTGTGCTGCCTGATCATTTCTTCGACCTTTTTAACAGCGCCAGCGGGATAGATGCTTTCACAATCGCCATGCTGGCTGTTAACGGGATTGTGGGCATAACGGCCCAACCTCATATGATCTCGATGTGTGCGACAGGGAATACTGAAAGGGCAGGACGGATAGGTCAGACATTCGGTTCGATGGTAAAACGGCTTGTTACAATAGGATGGGCGTTGACCGGACTTGTAGTCGCGGCCCTCGTAATCAAAAACGGAGCAACCCTTGCCGATCCTGAAATGGCATTCGGCTATGCCTGCAGCAAATTGCTTGTCCCTGGTCTTGTAGGGCTTATGCTCTCCGCAATTGTTGCTGCAAACATGTCGGCCTGTTCCAACTTTATGGTCAATACCGGTGCTCTCTTTACAAAGAATTTCTATAAGAAATACATAAAACCTGATGCAAGCGACCATACAATCCTTTGGATGGGACGTTATTCAGGTCTTTGCCTCTCAGCGCTCGGTGTCCTTTTTGCACTCAGCATAAAAAATGTCCTGAATGGTTTCCTGTTTACAGAATCCCTTGCTGCATTCATGGGAATAATTTTTCTTGGCGGGGTGATCTGGAAGAGGGCAAACAGGTATGGAGCCGCAGCAGCTGTAATTGTTTCCGTGTCCGTATATTACATTGTTAATTATATAACAACAGGTAATCTGGTGCTTGTGTATAAATGGACACCCGGACCTTTCGGAATAGCGATGCTTTCGGGATTCTTTATGTTCTGGTTCGTTAGTATACTTACCAGACCTGAAGAAAAAGAAAAAACGGAAGAATTTTTCGATAATATGAGAAGAAAATCAGACGCCAGGCAGCCTGGTGCAGATGGCAAGAAGCCATTAGCATCATTGACAGGTGATGATCTGCTGCTTCTTGACCTTCCCGGATGGGGAAAAAAGGAACGGTGGAAGCACTTCTTCAGAAATTATCGCGAAGATCTGGGCGGTTTCCTTCTAAGCTGGATCGTTGTGGGGTTGCTGATACTTTTTGCGTGGGGGATATTGCAGATATAGGCTACCCCCCTGCCCCCTGAAGGCATGCGTGTCAACTTAAGAATCAGATTTATGGGCAGTACAGTTTGATTTTCTCGGGTTCAGTTTTCAGCCACGGCCGACTCTGAATAAGCAAGACGGTCAGATGTTCTTAGGTTATGATTGTGCGATCAACAAGAAGAAAGAGAAAAATTTTTTTGAAAAAGTAAGAAAAAAATGAATCAACCACCCCGGCCCGGAAATTAACTAAGGTTCAAACAAGTGCAGACAATCCGGGCCACCCCTCCTTCAAAAGGGGGCCGAGCGCTAAGAAATCAACCAGTGGCTGATTTTAGCGAAGGAGCCAGCCTGCAGGGGTGGAATGTGGTGGAGGGGAAATGTAAATGATTGCTACTCAGTTGTATATTGCGTCAGTGCAATTTTCTTTGAAGTTATGAGCTTTCTTAGTAGCTTTATGAAATAATTAATACACGAAACAATGGGAAATTTTGGGGCTACAGAAATAATACTTATTCTTCTTGTTGTTGTTCTTCTTTTTGGCGGTCGTAAAATCCCTGAATTAATGAAGGGGATAGGACAGGGGTTGAAAGATTTCAAAAAAGCTTCACGGGTTGATGATGAACCGGAAAAGGGGAAAACAGATTCAAAAGAAGATACTAAAAAGGAATAAATCTATCGGACAATTTACGGAAATCATAAGAACTTACACTGAGGTCCACCGAGAAGACACAGAGTTCCACAGAGTTATGATTTAAGATTGCTCTGTGGACCTTTGTGATACCTCTGTGGACCTTCGTGTAAGTTTCTGAATTTGAGAATCGATTTATTGAATGCTCCCTTTATTAAGGGTAATGCTTTTGTTGGCATAACCCGCTATTCCCGGATCATGTGAAACAAGTACAACGGTTCCTCCGTCTTTATTGTAATCTTTTACGAGTGACATCAGGATTTCACTGTTAACATTGTCGAGATTTCCGGTGGGTTCATCGGCAAGCAGGAGATCCGGTTTTGAAATGATTGCTCGTATAAATGCTGTCCTTTGCTTCTCCCCGACGCTTAACTCCGAGGGATATTTGTTTCTCAGCTCAGTAAGTGAACATTTCCCGAGATAATATCCTATTTTTTCAGGATGCTTCTTATCGTAGCATGCCAGCTTTATATTTTCTTCTACAGTAAGGTAAGGCATCAGATGAAACTGCTGAAACATAAATCCCAGATGCTTTTTGCGGTACTGGTTGCTTTCACTGGCTTTCAGCTTGTATATGTCTTTGCCATTGTATTTTACGCTTCCGTAATCAGGATGGATCAAACCGCCGATAACATAAAGCAAGGTCGATTTCCCGGCTCCGCTTGGCCCAATAACCGAACAGAAATCCCCCCTTTCGATTTGAAAGGTGACATCCTTAAGAGCTGTGAAAACTTCAGCAGCCTTTGTATATTTCTTTGAAATATTGTTTAACTCAATCATCATCTGGTAAGGATTAGTATTCCTGGCTGAGTGTTTTTGCGGCATCAATCTGTGCAGCCAGCAGGGCGGGTATCCAGCTGGCCAGCATCCAGAGAAGAGGAAATAGAACGATGCAATAGTAAAAAACATTCCAGAGGGGCTTAATGTCCGAAGCAGTGAATCTGAATATCTCCTGTCCGAAATACCCCGCCACAAAATGACCTGCAAAAAATCCGGCTATACCGCCTGCGAGACCAAGAATAAATGCCTTTGAAATTATCATGAATAAGATGCTGTTGGTGCTGTTGCCCATTGCTTTAAGGAGACCTATCTCACGGCTTCTGACAGTGATGTTCTGGTAAAATAACAGGGCTGTGATCAGCAGACACGACAACATCACAAACGGTATGATGAATGCTCCGTATTTGTTCATCATCAGCCGCTGATTTTCACGGGCATCAGCAATAGTGCTGATCTCTGTCACTTCAAGATCGGAAAAGATTGCCTGAACCTGGTTCCTGGCATTTTTTATTCTTCCGTCCTTACAAACACATCCCAGAGCCTCAATTTTGTTGATTTTCCCCGGCACGCCGAGTACTTCCTGCAAATCAGCCAGATTAAAAGCAACGCCCTGGTCAATCATTCCCCTTCCCTCTTCAAGTCTCTTTTCGATCGGGTACCGATGAGAATTCCCATCCGCACCTGTTATAATGAAGGGATCTCCCTCCTTTATGTTTTTAGCTATAAGAGCGCCAACGTGGACTACCCCTTTCTTAACGTCAAAGCCCATAGTCTCCTGGGCCGGGAGAAACCTTTGCATAGCTTCATCCTTGTAGCCGAACAGTACGATCTGATGGGTCGACCCGTTGGGATCTATCCAGTCGGGATATTTTACCTGCAGGATACCTGTAAGATGCCTTACGGCATCAAATGTTTTTGATTCTGCAAGTTTATCTACATAATCTTCAGGGAATGTTGGAGTGTTGTTTACAGAATAGAAATCAATAAGGTTTGTACCTTTTGGGAATATATAAAGGTTAAGACCCTGTTCCCGCATTATCTTTCTGGTCTCATTTTCACTTGCCTTGCTTAAAGTATAGATCGCAACGGTAACAGTACTTGCGATAATGACAGTCAGCAAAATAACAAGGGAGTTTATCTTTCTGTATAACAGCTCTTTGATAACTAATCTTAATGGATTCATACTGAGCCTTTTCTTTTCTTTTTAATTATGTAAACCGTCATAATGGTTATTATGAGCAAAATAACTGCTCCTGTAAGGACAAAAGAGACATTAAGCGATTTGTCTTCCTTCATTTCCATTTTAACAGGCTGAATTGTATTCAACCCGTCTCTCTGGTCCGTAAGCCATTTAGGCAGAGGTCTTTCTGCAAGGGAGTCATATGCTGAACTATCCTGGAACATTAATAATGCAGTAATGACGGATTCTCGTCAAGGATCTTGTTGACAAGTGCTGTTGTGGGATTTTCCCAGTTATTTGTGAAGAGTATGTCGGTTCCCGGGAGATTATCCTTGATAAGGCAACTGCAGTCGGCTGTAAGAAAATCGATCATCAGTTTTATATTCTCTTCAGTAATTCCTTTCCCCAGCAACGGCTCCAGCGCTTTAAACCTTCCGAATATCCCAAAGAGCATTGGTTCGGGAATTGTTTTTAGATCATCTTCAACATTCAGGAGAAGCGATACGAAATGAGACTCTTCAACATTAGTCCTGCCAAGTTCGGTGACAGTGATAATGTCTTTGAAAGGGGAGGTGCTTAGCGCACTTTTTATTATTTGAAGACCCATATCATCCTTAGCTTTATTGCCGGTAGTAAGATAAAGGAGAACGCAGAGTTTCCCAGTCATGATTTCTGATGCAATCCTTTCACGCAATGGAGATGAGGTTAATCCTGCAAGCTCCTTTTGATCGTTGTACTTTGTGAAAAATCTGCTTCCATAATACAGGCCAAAATAGGGCTCCTTAATATCCTTTCTTTCAACGCTTCTGAAATCCACATTAGCAGTTTTGAAGTTGTTGCTTATTATTCCGTTCTGTTTTTTGACCGACTCGCTCAGGGGCGAATTATGAAAGTAAACAAGTGTATACTGACCAGGTACAGTGTTGAGTAAAACCCATTCCGACACCTTTGTTGTACAGGCCAGGCTCAGGATTGCAGCAAGGGTCAATATCTTAATATAGAAAGACTTCATCTTTAATAATTTTATTTAAGGGCAACCGGTTCCTGGACCAGCTCGATCCCCGACAAAATTGTATTTCCCTTTACGGGTATTAGGTCAACCTTTAATGTTTTCCCTGCCTTTATCCCTGCAAACGTCTTTACAATTTCTTTATCAGCCTTCCCGGCTTCGCCGGCAATATCAAAGTTCTCAAGCACTGTATTATCCTGAACCTTTATATTGAAGACACGTTCGCCTGGTCCTTTTCCTTCGAGCTCGGAGAAATAGAGGTTCAGATTATATGTGGTTTCAGCTACTTCATTTTCCTTTGAAAGTGTTATTTCAATTGATCTTACTCCTCCTATTGCACTTGAACTTACCCATGAGGTGTTTTCCGAAATGACTGAAAGAGGATCCTTCCTTATTGCAAAGTAATTTACGGTGTCAATTTTAACCGGAATTTCGGGAGAAGCTCCGCTCGCAACCGGGAATTCAAGCCAGAGAACGTTTTTATCAGACGTTCTGTCGCCGGGAGCATTTAAATTAAGGCCCAGCTGTTTGATCTGGCTGCCGCCCCATTTATAATTGCTGTTGGTCCAGTAGGTCATCCAGGGCATGTTTATAAGGGCCAGTGAAGTCTGGTTCTGGTATGGACACTGGCATGTCCGGGTATAATCTGGTGAATTCAATACACCATCGGCTACGATAAGGTTGGTTGAGCAGCTTGCCTTCCATCCCCCAAGGCTGCCTGTGCCTTCAAATACATCGAGATTTACAAAACCTGCTGAGGCAGAACGAAATGTTAAAAGATGTTCACTGGCAACAATGCTACCGCATCCATATTCGCGCTTAAAAGTCCATTTGAGATCTTCACCTGTAATAGGATCCTTCTCTGTAAAAGGTTCGCCGGTAAGAAGGTTCCATCCAACACCATTGGCTAAGATCTGATCATTATGAATGATCGGCGGATTACCATAGGTCATCGCCTTATCCCAGATTTTTTCTTTTGTGACTATGTTGTAAGCTATCATCCTTCTGCCTTCCTCTCCATGCAGCATGTCGCCTGAAGGACGGCTTGCCTGAAGAAGAAGCTTATGCTGTGCCGAATATCCCAGCCAGGTGCCGAAAATATCTTTGGTTTCCTCATATAATTTCTTTCCTGTCCTTACGTCAAGATAGAGCAATCGTGATTCCCCGGGAAGAGTTTCACCCCTTCTTTTGAGTTTTGTTTCAAGATATTGCGGGAGTTTATCAAGACAAAACAACATTCCGTCGCCAGCGATGACCGAATTGTGTATAAATCCGTTGGCTGCCTTAATGCTCCACAATTTCTTGCCGCTGAACCTGTCGAGAACCACCAGCTCCTGGCTTGCCGAAACATCAAAATTGGCGAATCTGGGATCTTTGATTGCTAACGTATCGGACTCCAGCATATTATTAAATTCGGAGAAATTGTTGCCCAGGATTAGAAGATCTTCGTATACGCCGATAAAACCAATTTCCTGCGTTCCCTCATCTCCGGTTGTAAAAGTCTTTACAAGTTCTCCCGAATTAATGTCGATCACATTGCATATATTTCCTTCGATGAGATATACATATTCCTTTGTTGCAATAAAATTTGTACCCCTTGCATTGGAACCTGCAAGATGCACCTGATTGTACTTGGTATCAAGAGGACTCTCACCATCGTAAGTTTCATCAATATATACCAGCCATGAGTCGTCCATTAGCTTTGGAAAATCCCTCTTCCAGAGTACCCTTCCGGTGTACACGTCACGTGCACTGATACAGCTGACACCCTCTATAATAAGTTTCCCATCAATTACCTGTTCTCCCGGGCCATGGCCATGACGCGGCAACACATCAAGGTTTGAATTCCCGCCAAACCAGAGGATACCAAGAGGTGCCTTTACCGTCTTATCATCCGATTTCAGGGTATTTGCAGCATCACCGTAGTTACCTGTCCAACTGTCGGTACCTTCAAGCGGGCCGTTACGTGAAATAATCGTAAACCCTTTATCCAGCGCTAATCCGGCCCCGTAAAGATTCATACTCTTAATTGTTTCTGAAAGATTTTTCTGGTCTGCCCCCTTTGCCCTTATCAATATTTTGCCACCATATGGCCGGGTCGATTCATAAATAAGGTTCAGGATATCCTTATCATATCCGTTAAGAAAATCATTGTCATTTACTATAGTGAGTGATGCAAAATATTTTGGAAGCAACGGAGGGAATTTACCATACTGAAGGAAGCTCATCCGGCTTGCTGTTACTCCCAGCTTATCAAAGTATTCACGCAGGAAAGCTATTCTGGCAGGATCTTTTTCGCAGGCAATAACGGAAAGGGATGTTTTTGAGATAAGTCCCTTAAGAAGCTTTAGGTTTTTTGTCCCGAAAACAAGTGCAAATCCATCTGTGACACCAGCAGAGGCAATGATTTTCTTTGCATTGGAAGATCCCCCTTTTACCGAGATCTCCGGTCCTGAAAAATAGGAAACCCTTGATGCGGGTTTATCGCCAAAAACCCTTATAGTTCCGTCATTTGATACCGCTATAAGCTTTCCGTTTGCGGCTACCAGACGATCGATGATCTTATCCGAGGGAATCCTCCATGCCAGGTCGGGGGTATTGTTGCCATTGAGTTTTAATGCATTAATCCCTGTACTGTCAGCCGAGTAAAGATAATTGCCTGCTTTGATCAGGTCGTTGGTGGCAGGTACCTGAACGGCCCAGAGCGTATCGAGCTGGTTTTTTGCATTAAGTGCAGTCGCAATAATGTTCTTACCTGAAAAGAAAATGTTGTTACCATCAACTACGGGATATTCTCCGGCATCTTTTTTAATTAAGAGTCCGGTATTGGAGTCATACATATATGTCATCCTGCCCCTGAAATGATTAAAGTAGACCCTGTCGTTACCGCAGGTAAAGGAACCGCCTGTTTTTCCACTGGCTGCAAGGTGAAAGAAAAGCTCCTCACCGGTCTTTGCATCGAAACCAGCCGGTACCGTTCGTCCGCCGGCAACAAGAAGTTTGTTGCCGCTTAAGGCAAACGTGCCCTGTGGAGCAACATCGGCAAAAGCGGGAGATCTGTGAGGTTGAAGGATATAATTACTTCCTGTTCCGTCATTTTTCCAGATCACCGAACCGTCTTCCGGGTTTATTGCATAAATGAAAGTACCCATTAAAGGGAAAATACTGGCTGCAGTGTAAATTATATTGTCTTTAATAACTAAACCGCCCCTGGCGGGCCACATTGAAATAAGCCTTTTGTTGCCAAGTAGCTTGTTTGATGCCGGTGCAAGAAGAACTTTCCAGACAAGTGATCCATTATTGTAATTAAGGCAGTAAAGGAAGCCGTCGTCGCTTGTGAAATATAATTTACCTTTGGCTTCAGCCAACGGAAGTCTTACAGGACCATCAGCATAGTAGTGCCATAATTCTTTTCCTGAATTCAGATCGAGTGCAACAACCTTGTCCTGGTCGTTAAAGCCCAAAAACATCTTATTCCCGGCAACAATTGGTTCAAAGATCCTGTCGAACTGCATCAGGTTCTGATTAAGGGGATCGTCCCAGACCGGGATTCTTGGTGAATACTGAACCTGCCACTGAAGATAAAGTTTATCGGCCAGCTGTTCCGGGGTTGATGCCGATCTTTCGTGGTTGTATCTCCACATTGGCCAGTCGTAATGCTGGGCATGGAGTACAGGGACTGTTAATAGAAATAACGATGCTGCGGTTAGTTTCAGGATTATCTTTTGCATTACTTTAATTCTCTTAGTTTTACAGAATTAAAACTGTCACTTAATGCCAAAAATAAAGATTTTAATTCTTAAAATTTGTTAAAAGAAATAATTATCAAAAAGTTCTTGCTAATTATGCGGTTTACTGAAAATAAGAACTTGCACTGAGATCCACAGAGGTATCACGGAGCTCCACAGAGGGATCTTAAATCATAACTCTGTGTACCTCTGTGTTTTCTCTGTGGAACTCTGTGAAAGTTCTTATAATAATCATCAATAATATACTATTCAGACTCAAAAGAAATGCAATTTAAAAAACCACTGATAAAAGAATTATTATTTCCGGTAATACTGATTGCAGTTTCATTTAACCTTGATGCTCAGGAAAACAGGTTAAATCTGGACACCCGCTTATTTCAGATTGATTCCGTTAATATTACAGCACCCAAAGAATCCAGAAGCCTTTTGAGAGAACCATATACCGAACCATTTTCTTTATTGCCCGTAATAAGCACTGTTAATGTCAGTCAGATCCGTAAACAGGGTGCAACAACTGTCATCGATGCCATGTCTTACATCCCGGGAGGTTTGATCGAAACACGCGGCAGACAGGTAAAGCAGTTCTTTTCGGTCCGGGGACAAAAATATCCGTATCCCGATTATGCTTTGAATGGAATATGGCAGCAGGAGTTTGAGGAGCTTCCCTATTTTATTTCAGCCTCCGATATTGAAAAGATTGAGATAGTAAGGTCGAGCGCTGCACTCTTAACCGGTCTGTCAGGTATTGAAGGCCTCATTAATATCAAAACCCGCGAGTATGACTCACCCGAAGCTTCCCTTGAAATGGAGTATGGTTCGTTTAATAATATTCATACTCACATATCCGGTGGGAACAAGATAGGACGTTTTGCATTTGCGGCAGGGGCTGGCTTCGATAAGACCGACGGACCGGCAGGCAAGCATTCGAAGGAAGCTATGGGAACCTTATATTCAAGGTTTAACTGGCAACTGTCGGAAAAGCTGAACGTGCTTGGGAGCTTATACTTTCTTGATGGTAAAAGGGAGCTTACAATTGCAGAACCACCGGCTGACGTTAGATATATTAATATGATACAAAACTTCGATCCATACTGGTCGGTTCTCTCAAATGTAAAGATGATTTACAGGCCGCGAACAAATGTCTCTTCGGAGCTACAGGTATTCTATTCATATCGTAATCCAAAGTTTAATGATGAAGTAACCTCCATTTCAACAAATGAGAAGGATATCGAGTGGGGGATGAATTTTATGCAGTCTGTTTCTTTTACAAGTTCAAATACCCTGAGGGTTGGCGGCCTTTATGATCATTGGTCAGCACCGAATGGTAAAAGGTTTTATACAGGGAAGAAGTGTAACACTGAAACTTTCTCGGGAGTACTTGTGGATGAGCAGCGGTTTGGACCCATTACCCTTGATGCAGGTTTGCGTTTTACAAAAACCTATCTGATTGACTATGCAGCATTTAACATCCAGGGTGAAGGCGGACCGTTCAAAAATGTAACACCGGTGCATGATATCTGGGATCCGGCAACGGTTCAGGGAAGCTTTGGCGCTTCATTTAATTCCCGCGGAGCCTTCTCTGTTAATTTCAATTCAGCTGTGGGACAGGTCAAACCAAGGGAAGGAACGCTCGATATAAATCTTGACGTCCCAAAAAATGAAACGAGACTAAAACTTGATCTTGGTTTTGTAAAACAGCTTCCAAACTCAGGAAGAGTAACCCTGGCAACATTCGCCGTAATTCAGAAGAATGCCATTGCATTAAGCGGGACGGTATATACCGATACTGCTGCAGGTATGATAAGGGAGCTTTATGTGAACCGTGATCAGAATCAGTTGGGAGTTGAGCTCGAAATTGTATCACCCAGGATCTTTAACCTGGCCGAACCATTCTTCAATATTGCCATAATGAAATCAAAATTGAGATCTGACGGCGACATGATCATTAACCGGGAGAATCCGGCAGTTATAACAAGTGCCGGAGTCTCAATTGATAAAAAGAACTTCGATTTAAATGTGTTCTGCAAGTACGTTTCTTCTTTTGAAAATGCACGATTTGCTCCAAAAGATGCAGGACCTCAGCCTCTGGGAGATTTTTTTGTAATAGATTTAAACGGGGGCTATACGCTGAAGGGCAAAATGCCAGTAAGGCTCTACCTGAGGGTCCGCAACCTGACAGATAAAAAATATTCAACTGTTGTTGGTTATCCCGATTTTGGAAGGATGATATATGTAGGGATAAGGTTTAACTTTCTGCACTCACTAGCGCCTGATTAACCTAAGTTGCTAGTTACAAGTTACTGGTTGCTGGTTGGTTGATAATGAGCATTTTGATATGGTTGACTATCCTCTGGAAAATTCATGATAAAATTGCATATTACATTATTAATCAGCAACTAACCAGTAACAAGCAACCAGTAACAAGCAACCAGTAACAAGCAACCAGTAACAAGCAACTTGAATTAATCAATAAAAGAGTTGTAAATTAGATGCGAAGATAATCCCTTATCCTGCCTGCTATGAGAATCAGTTTGGTAATATTGTTCTTATCCTTTTCTTTAATTGGTTGTAATTCATCCAATTATACTGAAGATGATTTTGCAGTCGCTGCAGATAACGGCAGACTTGCAAATGAGTCATATGTAAGATCCCTTAATTGCGTGAATGCCTGGATGCAAAGACGCGACAGCATCAGCGGATTGATTCCCTCTGACTTAACACGTAAAACAGATCTCTGGGAACCATTTAATTCAGCGGCTGACAATTATGCTTTTATGGTGCTTACCTCATATCTTCTTGATAAGGATCTCTACAACGGCCCGATGCTCGATATGCTTAATGCCGAGAAAAAACTGACTTCAAGGATAAAATCTCTTCCCGATGTATACAGGTTTTCAACCCGAAGCTTCGACCTGAAAGAGGCAGATACAGCCTGGATTATTTTTGGAACATCAGAATATATCAAGGATGGTCTTATCCCTTTGACAGAGTATATCGGACCCTCACCCTGGAAGGACCGCATGATGGAGATGCTCGATGACCTCAGCGGGTATTATTCAGTTCTGAAAAATCTGGATCAGATGGATACTTACAAGGCTGTTTCAGAAGAGGTTAATGGTTCTATGCTCCAGGCTTTATCCCGTATTTACTGGATGACAGGGGACGAAAAATACCTCGATTGGGCCATAAAAATCGGGGACTATTATCTGGTGGAAGACAGGGATTTAAGTAAGGTGGAATACCTTCGTCTTCGGGACCATGGGTGTGAAATTATAGGTGGCTTAAGCGAGTTGTATGTAACATTGAATTATAAAAGACCTGAAAAGAAAAAGCAATACCAGGATCGGTACTATAAAGTTCTTGACAGGGTCCTCGAAGTCGGAAGAAATGAAGACGGCCTGTTTTATAATGCTGTTAACGCCCTGACAGGAGAAGTAGTGGATAGTATGGTGGTTGATAACTGGGGCTATATTCTGGATGCTTATTATTCTGTCTACCTGATAGATAAAAAAGAAGAATACAGACGGGCATTCCTGGACGCGATAAGAAACCTTAACGAAAAATACAGGAACTTTGCATGGGAAGGTACAAGCCATGACGGTTACGCTGATGCCCTGGAAAGCGGAATTAATTTGTATAACAGGGAACCGGTACCTGCATTGAAAAACTGGATCGACAGTGAAATGAAGGTAATGTGGGGAATGCAAAAGGAGAACGGTATTATTGGCGGCGCCCATCCGGATGGAAATTTTGAACGTACAGCTATAATGTACGCTTTGTGGAAAACCCAGGGTGCCCATTGTTCGCCATGGAGAGAAGATTTAAAATTCGGATCTGAAATGAAAGACGGGAAATTGTATGTTTCCATATCATCGGAAAGTCCATGGGAGGGTAAACTGACTTTTGATTACTTAAGACATAAGGAAATAATGCATCTTCCAATCGACTACCCGCGTATTAACCAGTTCCCTGAATGGTTCACCGTGACTGATCAAAAGAATTATAAATTAATTAATTACAATAACAAGCTAAAAAAGCAGATTAAAGGATCTGATTTAAGGAACGGGATTGAATTGAATTTGTCCGGCGGAGAAAAATATAACATTGTAATAGAAGAAGTATGAAGAAAGCTTTAGTGATTTTGTTTCTGATTTTGCTCGTCGCCGATTTAATGTATGCACAGAAAAATCCGGAGCTTGCAAGGACCCCGCCCATGGGCTGGAACAGCTGGAACTGGTTCGGGAAAAAGGAAATAAATGAACAAATCGTCAGGGAAGTAATCGATGCCGTTGCTGATCGTGGACTGAAAGACGCCGGCTATAATTATATTATTGTAGACGGGGGGTGGCGCGACGTGAAACTTGATGAGGAAGGGAAGCTGGTTCCCCATCCTGTAAAATTTCCACATGGCATTAAACCGCTTGCCGATTATGCACATTCCAGGGGTCTGAAGTTCGGACTTCATGTTGTACCGGGAACCAGAGATTGCGGCGGTGATTGGGTTGGCGGGTTCAACAGGGAGGAAATACATATCAGACAATTTGTGGAATGGGGACTCGATTTTATCAAGCTCGATCTTTGCAGGCAAACTGAAGATCCGTGTTCAACCTGTGAGAAAACTGATGGTGGATGGAGCGAGCCCCTGATAAAGGAGACTTACGCCAAATGGAGCCGTTTGCTCAAAGATTGCGGAAGAGATATCCTGTTCAGTATAAGCGCCTATCAGTTTCGTGACTGGAATCCTGAAGTCTGCAATATGTCAAGGACAACTTATGATATACAATGCAGGATCAATAAGGAGGGAGCGGTATTTGACAAGCCGGACCGGTCGAACAAAAATTACCTCAGTGTAATGGCGGCTGCCGTAAACAACAATAAATCTGCTAAATACGCCGGAAATGGATATTGGAATGATCCGGATATGATGGTAACCGGGAACCAGGGATTATCAGATGCGGAGCAGGCTTCTCATTTTGCCCTCTGGTGCATTATGAGTTCTCCATTATTCCTCGGGAATGACCCCAGGAATATGAATAAGTTTGAAGAGGATCTGATAACAAACAAAGAAATGATCGCAATCAATCAGGATCCGTCAGGACAGGGGTTTTTAATAAGAGATAAAATTGATTCACAGATCTGGATGAAAAAACTTCAGGGAGGAAAGGTTGCAGTATTCCTGCTGAACCTGGATATAAAAGACAATCGGAATGTCTCCCTGAGCCTGAAAGATGCAGGTTTGTCCGGAAAGGTAAAAGTGAGAGATGTCATAAATCGTAAAGATCTTGGGACCTTTAAGAAATCGATAACCAGATCGCTTGATCCTCATTCTTGTAGTTTACTGATCCTTTCACAGTAATGTTAATCAGTTTGCGGGCTTATAAGATTTGTAGTTAAAACCAAACCATATGAACAGAAACCTTATTCTATCCGCTTGTTGTCTTTCAGGGGCGGTTATGACAGGCTGTAGTGATAAGCAGCCGCAAAAACCCAACATCATTTTTATTAATGCCGACGATCTGGGATATGGAGACCTGGAATGTTATGGTGCAACATCAGTACGGACTCCGAATGTAAACAGACTTGCAAACTCCGGGATCAGATTTATCAATGCTTATTCATGCGCTGCAACGAGCACTCCCTCACGATATGGTTTGCTTACGGGTCTTTATCCATGGCGGCGTGAAGATACCGGGATTGCCCGCGGAGATGCTCCCATGGTTATCCGTAAAGATCAATATACCGTGGCCTCGCTGCTTCGGGATGCCGGTTATTCGACAGCTGCTGTTGGTAAATGGCATCTGGGTTTAGGAGAGGGAGACTTTAATTGCCAGAACTGGAATGGTTTAATTACTCCCGGTCCGAAAGATATAGGTTTCGGTTATTCCTATATTATGGCTGCAACAGGAGACCGTACTCCATGTGTCTTTATAGAAAACCATAAGGTGGTCAATCTCGACCCGAACGATCCTATTGAGGTGAGTTATACAACTCCTTTTGACGGAGAACCATTAGGACGCACTAATCCTGAAATGCTTACGATGCATCCAAGTCACGGTCACGATATGGCAATTGTAAACGGAATAAGCCGCATCGGGTACATGCGTGGTGGAAAATCAGCATTGTGGAAAGATGAAAACATCGCTGATTCAATTACAAGGAAAGCTGTTCAGTTCATTCAAAAAAACGATCCCAAAACAACCGGGAAACCTTTCTTTCTCTATTTCTGTTCTCAGGATGTTCATGTACCGCGTGTTCCACACCCGCGTTTTACCGGAAAAACCGGAATGGGGCCGAGGGGAGATGCTATTGCGGAATTTGACTGGTCAGTTGGACAGATCCTTGATGCCGTTGAAAAACTTGGTTTAACAGATAATACCCTTATTATTTTAACAAGTGATAATGGCCCGGTTGTTGACGACGGCTACAAGGACCAGGCAGTTGAACTCCTGGGCGATCACAAACCAGCCGGAATTTACCGGGGAGGTAAATACAGCTCCTTTGAAGCAGGTACAAAGGTTCCGTTTATAATTTCCTGGTCAGGAAAAGTGAATCCGGGGATCTCATCAGCTTTGATAAGTCAAATTGATTTATTTGGTTCGCTCGCACAGCTTACAGGGCAGGTAATACCTGAGAATTCAGCAACTGACAGTAATAAGTCCCTCGATTCCTGGCTTGGCAAATCAGATAAAGACCGGGATTATGTTATTCAGCAGTCACTTTCACGAACTTTATCAATTGTCCGGGGTAACTGGAAATACATTACTCCCAGCAAAGCTGACCGATTTGATCCGAACACCCATATCGAACTTGGTCAGGATACAATTCCCCAGCTTTACAATTTGACGGATGATGCAGGTGAAAAGAATAATGTTGCAAAAGAATTCCCGGAGAAGGCCAAAGAACTAACCTCAATTCTGGAATCCGTAAAATAAACGGATAAATAAATGTCGATGTATCAGTTTCACTTTCTTCTTTAAAAGAAAAAACCAGGAATATGAGATTAAAAAAGCTAATAACCTTTATCTGGGCTATTTTTATTTTTATTAAATTATTTCCCCTGGATAAAACTCCGGATAACAACAGGTTCAAGGTCGGCCTCGGGGATATGGTAACCTTAGTTTCATCAGAGGACCTTGAATTTTCTGTCAGGAACCTTAAACCCAATACTATTCCGCAAACATCCGATCAGGCTACCTGGAAAGTGATTTCCAAATCATCAGGATATAAAAATCTCGGAGGCATCAGCGGTCAGATTAATTCAGTTTACTGGTCCACGAATACCGGACAGGTGCAAAGTGAGACATGGATCTCTGATAAAAAGGACCTTGTAGCTTTCCGTCAGACCTTTATAAATAAGACAGGGAAACCGGTTAAATTAAACAACCTGTTTCCGCTATTCATTGACGGGAAAGAATCCTTCAGCTTTGGAACGACCTCTGACTGGAGGATACTGGAACAGTTCCGGCATAAGAACGATCTCCCTGAAAGTGAAGTGCCAGTTGCCGGCCAGTCTCTTTCATGCGATCCTTTTTTTATAATAAACAAAAACAGAGGAGAAGGCAAAAACCTTTTCATCGGGTATCAGACCTTCTGTCTGCATCTCGCCGAGATGGACATTACATTTGACAAAAAGCTTCAACTTGAAAATATTACCGCAAAATGTGATTTTGAAGGTGCAGAAGTGCCCCCGGATGGAAGCAGGACAAGTCAGTGGGTCATCATATCCCAGGGTCCTGATGCTAATCAGTTAATAGATGAATATACAGAGAGGATAAGGTCTTTCTATAATAAGGAAGAGCCTCCCGAAAACGCTCCGACAGTATATTGTACATGGTATTACCATGCAGATAATTATAACGAAGAGATTTTCAAAGGTGATATTGAACAATTTAAAAGGGAGCATCTGCCTTTTGATGTTTTTCTTATCGATGAGTGCTGGGATGTAAATGACTGGGGTGATTTTGAAGCCAACAACTCTTTCCCTGACGGAATGAAATGGGTCGCATCACAAATAAACTCAGTTGGTTATACTGCGGGAATCTGGTGTGCACCTTTCCTTGTAGATGGGGAAAGCTCCCTGTCGAAAGAACATCCTTCATGGTTGCTGAAGAACAGCAAACGACAGTTGTGTACATTTAATATGAATGAACGGGACCATTATATTCTGGACCTTACCTATCCCGGTGTGTGTGAATACCTTGAGGATCAGTTCCGGAAAATTTCCCGGGACTGGGGTTACAGTTACTTTAAGTTCGATTTCATGCGGTCGGTCTTTATTGACTCGGATCAGCAGTTCTTTGATAAGTCGGCAACATCTCTTGAAGCCTACAGGAGAGGACTGGAAGCTATACGCCGCGGGACAGGCGACGAGGCTTACATCTCGGTATGCGGAGGCCATTACGGAGCCTCCTATGGGATTGCCAATACACAGCGGTCAGGAAGTGATGTTAAGTCGCAATGGGATGAAAAGGAGCTGCCGAAATACCGGCAGAATATCCTGCGTACCTGGATGGCAGGTCTCTGGCATGTAGATCCCGATGCAATGATGGTGCGACGTCAGAAAACGGCGCTTCAGACTGATAAAAGAGGACTGACAACAGGACTTTTCACCGATGATGAAGCTTTCACGAATACATTAAACCAGTTCGTCGGGGGGAACCTTATAACATTTACAGAAGATTTTGCGAAAATGGATGCTGACAGGAAAATGTTGTATAAACATGTCATTCCATCGGTCAATTCCGCCTCAAGGCCGCTGGATCCATTTAATACCAGCTGCCCTGAAATGATGGTGACAAATATATCTCCGGTTTGTGAAAAGCTCGGTAATTGGAATATGCTCTCGATAGTCAACTGGACCAACGACACCAGAGATTACCAGATAATTCTTGATCAGAAAATAACGGGGAACCTTAAAGGTAACCTCTTCCTTGTATATGATTTTCAAAATGGAGAGATTGTGGCTCAGCTTTCAAATATGGAGACATTGTATGTAAACGGAGTAAAAGGCCATCAGAGCAAACTTTTAAAAATTGTGCCCTGGGACGGGAAGTCTCCAATGTTCCTTGGTACTGACTTGAATTTCTCCTGCGGCGGACTGGAGATTGCAGATATTGACTACAATAACAACAATGTCAGCGGATCAATTGAAACTGACTGGTTTGTTCCTGTCAGGCTGACATTTGTTATCCCCGGTATTAATGGTTTTGAGACCAGGAAAGTCGAAACACTCCCCGGACAAAAACGTTTTTTTGTCAGTTTTTGAATTTCCATTCCTGAGGTTAAAAAAAAACTGAAATCCATTAATCGCAAAGGATTCAAAGAATTTACGCAAATGCCGATAGCTATCGGCACGCAAAGAGCTGAATTTATTTGTTTTAGCTTTGCGTTCTTTGCGACTTCTTAGCTTTGCGGTTAAAAATGACTTTTTCAACAACTCCTAGAGCTCTTTGTAAGTTTTTAATATAGCTTTTGGTATTTGAGGTGTTGTTTAGTACTCCAAGTCCTCTTCATTAATTATAACGGTACGCAAATCACGAACAGGTTTCTTCCCGGTAATAATTGCAGTATTATCATCAGACCCGGGAGAGGGTTTAGCATTTGTTGCAGGGAGGTAAGCTCTGAGTTTTTTAACAACTTTATTATATTTTGGATCATTTATCAGGTTATTCCATTCCATAGAGTCGGTATAGTGGTCATATAATTCCTGCGTACCATCCTCGTAAACATTGTACCTGAACTGGTCACTTCTTACCGAATGGTTCTTATATCCCATTGTAGTAAGTGAAGGATACCATTTTTTATCCGGATTTTTCAAAAGGGGAACGATACTGCGGCCTTCACAATGTGAAGGAACAGGAAGTCCGCACAGATCAGCCAGGGTGGGATAGAGATCCATAAAGTTAACCGGGCGGGTGCACCTGCCCGTTGCCGTCATCCCGGGTACCTTGATTATAAGGGGTGAACGGACAGACTCTTCCCAGAGAAATGTTTTGCGGTACCTCATTTTCTCACCCAGAAACCAGCCATGGTCACCAAGCAGAACTATAACTGTATTGTCTTTATATTTACTGTTTTCAAGAGCGTCGAGCACAATGCCGATACAATCGTCGACATAACTGATGCATGCCATATAAGCCCTTACTGCTTCTTTGAACTTGCCGTATTTTTTTATGATTTTGTAGTCTTCGGTTGGTTCGAATTTCTTTTTCCCGTCAGGAGTCAGGATATCGTCCAGGTCATCTTCATGAATATCCGGTATAATAATGCTGTTCAGATCGTACCTGTCAAAATATTCCTGCGGCACATACCATGTAAGGTGCGGTTTTGAAATCCCAAGCATCATAAAGAATGGCTTATTATAGTCCTTCTGAAGCTGTTCTGCAGCCCATTGTGCAGAGATCCAGTCCTGAGTTTTCTCTTTTCCTGCAGAAGTAGGTCCCCAATCCATTAATGTTCCGACAGTCCCGGTTACATCCATACCGCTCATAGGAACTTTTGACCTGTCGATCGGGAAACCGCCTTTTTCATCTTCCCACAGGTCGAATGCCCACTGACCTTCATCCGGTTCCCCTTTAAAGACATGCTTATGAAAGATCTTTCCTGTCGAAAGTGTAAAATAACCATTCTGTGAAAAATACTGCGGCATAGTAGGTACGGAAGTGGCAACTTTTGAATCTCTGAGGTTTTGTGTGTTTTGATAAACTCCTGTTGTAGAAGGCCTGAGTCCTGTGAGGAACGCACTCCGGGAAGGGCAGCTTACCGACGATGGACACTGGGCGTTCATCATTATCAGCGAGTTATTCCTTGCAAGCCTGTCCATATTTGGCGTTTTAACCTGGGGATTTCCTCCAAAGCATCCGACCCAGTCGTTCATATCATCGACGGCAATGAACAATACATTCATCTTTTCCCTGTGATTGACCTGAGCTACAGTTGTGAGCATTGGGGAACAACTCATCAGTGTGAGTCCGATAATTGTTTTGGAATTATTCATGCTGTTCATATTTTCCTTATTAGATTTAACTTCATCATTACCAATCAGTTCCTGGATCATCCAGCAATATGGATCTTAAACTGTCTGAATTTGGCAAATCAATCTTTAAGACAACGGACAGAAAATCCATTCTTCTTGACATTATCAAACCTGTAAATGTTTGCATCACTATAATATAGAAATCGGAAGAAAGCCCTGGCAGAAGAGAACTCTCCGGATGCCCACCAGTAGCTGCTGAAACCGAAGTCGAAAAACTTACCGTCGGAAAATCGGAAACCACCCGGGTAGGCCGTGAATCCTGATTCATTTGTAGCTCCCGCATTTGGCTCCACCCAATAAGTTGATCCGATCTCTTTAAGTTTACCTCCGGCTATATTCTCTCCACCCAGGAAGTCTGTAAGGGCTTTCCATTCCGGATCCCCCGGCACATGCCAGCCTGATGGACAAAGTTTACCGGTGTTTACCGCGTACCAGTTGTAAAGTGCCCCATAGACGGGCTTGAATGCTTCTTCGTCATTTTTATAAAAACAATATGCCGGGGTTGACAATGATGTCCATTTAGATTCGTCTTTTACGAGAGGTACAGGTGTGCCATCATTAAGCTTTGTGGTCCTTAGGTTTTCAGCCATCCATGTTTGCCTGCCAATTGCGATTACCTTGTACTCATTGCCTTCTATATCGGAAACAGTTTCATAATCGAGTGTTGAAAATGATACATTGCTTCCGTAAACCGTATCGGATCCGCTGACGGCATAAGCTCTTATAAAATAATCTGTTCCGGGCTGAAGGCCTGTCAGGGTACTGATGAAGCTACCTGTTTCAGTCCCATTTTCGGTTTTATTGCCCGCCAATGAAGGATCTGCTTCGGTCCCCCAGCATACACCCCTGGCGGTTACAGTATTTGTTTTACGGGATGAGATATTTCCTCCGGATACCACACTTGTCTGGGTAACGCCTGATACATTTGTCGTTGTCAGAATTAAACCGGGAGATTTGCTTTTGCACGAACAGACAAGAGAGATCAGGCATGCGATAAACAAGAAAACTTTGCAATGAGTCAGGTAGCTCTTCATAACGGGGATTTCCTTCTGTTTAGTCGAAAAAATCAATTCACTTTTACTGCAGTCCAGCCGGAAGCTTTACTATTATTTTTGGCAGTTCCCTTCATTGTTTTCCCATCTATGGTACAGGTATAAAGTGTGCCATCGGCGCCGAAACTAAAATTATTTCCCTTAAGGCGTCCTGAAGATACCTTTACTGATTTCCCATCCCTGACTAGTTGTCCTGAAACCATTTGAAATTGCTGTGTCAGTTTAAGTTCCCCACCGTCAAATTTCCATGTGCCGGCAACTTTTGACGGGATTATCCACAAGTAAGCTGTTGTCCAGTTACTTGATTTATCCTCGATTTTTACTATGTCATCATGTTGCCAGTTCTGCATTGTGAAAGTCGTCGAAACAATCCTTGTCCCGGGTTTCAACTCGAGAAGCTTTGGGCGGAGCCTGAGATTTATTTCCGGAAGAAGGAACATTGTAATTACAGTTGCCTTTGAAAAATCATACCCGAAAAGGTCTCCCTCGATAAATTCAACTTTGTCAGCCACACCTTCCTTTATCGCGTTTTTTCTTGACAGTTCAACCATATCATGATCATATTCAATCCCAACTGCATGCAGACCACGTTTGGCAGCTGTGATCACGGTGCGTCCATCGCCGGAACCCAGGTCAACAAGAAAATCGGCTGGAGTTACTTTTGCCATATCCAGCATCTTTTCCACCAGCAACTGAGGCGTTGGAAACCACCTGACATCCTTTCCTTCCTGTCCCAGCTCCGGTTGATATTCCTTATTTTTGGGTTTTTCCTGGGACAGGAGAACCAGAGGTGAAATAATCAGCGAAGCTGTTATTAATGAGCGAAATAAACATTTATTCATTCTCATAGCATTCCCTCGTTTTTAGACTTTTTAAAATCCGGATTGAAAACCGGCTCTGTCCGTCATTAACTTTTTTATTGAGCGGGAAAAGGTATAAAAAAAGTAAACATCAATGTAAGTTTATTACAATTCTCTTAAACTGGTTCGGTAATGGTGTCATGGGGAAGCCTTCATAAAAACACATTTTAAGCCTGATAACATTGGGATCATTGCTTCATGTGTGTTAAGTTTTATGATTTACCTGAAATGTTAAATATGCTTAATATCATAAAGAAAACCCCGGTTGAGTAATTAATAAAGCTAAAAAGTAACTTATCTTTAGATCGACCTAATCGGACCTTTACGCTTCTAATAAGTTCCCCCTGATGGTAAGGATTCTTAAATCCATAACCAATGATGATGTTCTTGCCGGTAAAATAAAAAATGACGACCAGCAGGCATTTGAGATTTTATATAACCGCTACTTCCGTAGAATTTATTATTTTTCGATTAAATATCTTCAGAATAAGGTAGAGACTGAGGACCTTGTCCAGGGAGCTTTTGTCAGCTTATGGGAGCATAGGAAATCGTTGGACCTGAATCAACCTGTTAAAAGTTATTTGTACAAGTCGGTTACCAATCTGATTTACAATTGTCTGAAAAAGAGGGCTATCCGTTCAAGGTACATTGAGTATGAACTAAGGAGATCAGATCGTTTTTCAAACCAGACATATGACCAGGTTTATTTCAACGATCTCGAAAAGTCACTTGACGAGATAGTCACCGCTCTTCCGGCACAGCAGCAAAGGATATTCTATTTAAGCCGGGGGAACGGGTATTCCTATGAAAAGATAGCTCAAAAGCTTAATATTTCGGTGCGTACAGTTGAGAACCAGATTTACAGAACATTAAAGGTCATCAGGAAAAATATTTCTTCCGGATCCTGATATTTTTAGACTGGCCACCACTTCCATAGCCAACCAAAATTAAATACGTCTTTTTATTAATTAAAATACTGCTTTTAATACTGCTTTTATTTGAATTAAATACTGCTTTTAATACGTATTTCTTTTTTATGAGTCAATTTAATTAGGAGAAATACAATTAAATAAGTTGGGGCTGTTTAAAAAGTCTAAATCCATTAACCGCAAAGATCGCGAAGAATTTTACGCAAATGCCGATAGCTATCGGCACGCAAAGAGCTAATTATTAACGTCTAACTTTGCGTGCTTCGCGCCTTCTTAGCGTGCTTTGCGGTTAAAAAAGGCTTTTCAACAACCCCAAATGTAAATTATTGCCGGTGATAGTCTGGGAGGAAGCATGCAGGGTGAAAGGAGAGTCCCTGAAAATAAATTTATTCCGGGGATGAGTACTTTATATGTCCCGGGTGTATTACATAAAAACGAAGTAACATTTATAATGGGACTGGACGATAAATCTTATGTAAATATATTACTGGAAAAATATATTAACGGGAGCATTTCTTCACTTGAGAAACAGAAATTTTTTGATCTGATCTCTTATACAGAATCTGAAGAAGTGGCAAAGGAATATATCTTGTCACATCTGAATAGTTTTGAGGTTGACGAAAAGATTTCAGATGAATCTGATTCTGACAAAATTTTCAATAAGGTTCTTTCAGAGCTAAAGCTTGAGAAGGTACCTGGAAGTCAGACCTCCATTTTAAACCGGAACGGGAAACCGGGTTTACGAAGGATCGCTTTCCGGGTTGCAGGTATCGCAGCAGGTCTTATAGTGGCATTCCTGCTTGGGGAACTCTACATTACCAAAGTAAAAATGTACACTCCGCGTGCTGCAGTTGCAACGACCTTTAGCGAGATAAGAGCGCCATTGGGTTCCAACTCGGAAGTAAGCCTGCCTGACGGAACTCAGGTTATTTTGAATGCCGGGAGTATTTTAAGATATCGCAGTGATTATAATACAGATAACAGGGACATTTCTCTGATAGGGGAAGGATATTTCAAGGTGGCGAAGAATATAGAAATTCCTTTGAAAGTAAGCGCCGGAAACATTAATGTAAAAGCAGTTGGGACCGAATTCAACATTAAGGCTTATGAAGATGAAGGTACAATTGAAACAACACTTGTCGAGGGAAAAGTTGAGATATCCCAGTCAGGGCTGAATGAAGACATTGATAAGTATGTTGACCTTAATCCAAATCAGAAAGCTATATATATAAAGGAAACTAAAGACTTTACAATTGCTGAAATTAAAAATACTGTTGCGCCTGTCTCTAAACCTGTAAGGACCATCTACGACAACATACTCATTTCTCCTAAAGTTGATATAAGCCAGGTAGTCGCATGGACACAGGGAAAGCTTATTTTCAGGGGTGAAAGTCTCGAAAAGCTTTGCGTGGAACTGCAGAGGAAATATGACGTCACGTTTATATTCGGTGATGAGGAGATCAAGAAATTCCGGTTCTCGGGCGTACTCCTTGATGAGACACTTGAGCAGGTACTGAACGTTATTGAGCTTACTGCTCCGATAAAGCATTATGTAGAGGGAAAATCGGTGTTTATGAGATCAGACCGGGAACAGCTTAATGATTTTTCAAAACATCTGAAATAAAGAAATATTTAAAACATGTAATGGAAAATACGTAACATAAAATACGTAACATAAAATATAAAACCCTGAGAATATAAACCCTGAATTCTAACCTAACTATAGCCTATGTAACCATCAAATGACAATAAAAAAGGGAAAAACAGTTTGCGGCTGCTTTTCCCATTAAAAAGTCCATGTTAATTAGAATTATGGCCTGATTTACATTGGTGGCCATTCATGTTTAACTCAAACTAACATCATTCAAAATTATGAAAAAATTATTGTTTTTTTATTCTCCTCACCAGAGAATCTACAAAATACTTTTATGTATGAAACTTACGATTATTCTGATGTTTGTATTAGCTCTGAATCTTTCAGCAACAGGATTCGGACAGATCTCCATGGATGCAAAGGGGAAGACTTTTAAGGAAGTTTTTGCAGAGCTGGAGACAGAGACAAGTTACAGATTCTTCTATAATGATGATCTGAGATCTATAGACAATCGTGTTGATCTCGCGGTTAAGGACCAGAACATTAACCAGATCCTTGATGAACTTTTTGCATCAACGGAATTTGATTATAAGATCCTGGAAAATAACCTGGTCGTGATCACGCTTAAGGATGAACCACAGCAGGTCAGTGTCACCGGCAGGATAACTGATACATCAACCGGAAGTCCGATGCCGGGGGTAAGTATTATTGTCAAGGGCACGGCAATAGGGGTAAATTCAGATCTTGACGGCAATTATTCGATAAATATTCCCTCTCCGAACTCAACTCTTGTCTTCTCGTTTATCGGTTATGTTACCCAGGAAACTATTGTTTCAGGGAGAAATAAAATTGATGTCGGCCTTGCAGTTGATGTTACTGCACTCGACGAGGTAGTGGTAGTTGGTTACGGGACCCAGAAGAAAAGCGATATAACAGGAACTGTCGCATCGCTTCCAAAGGAAAGATTGGAGATGGCGCCGAACCTTAACATCGCGCAGGCAATCCAGGGATCCATTCCGGGAGTAATGATCCAGACTACGGATGCAGGCGCCACTCCTTCACAGTCGATTATGATCAGAGGACGCAACTCGATTTTAGCCAGCAATGACCCATTGATGGTAGTTGACGGAATCCCTTACGGAGGATCTTTAAGTGATATCAATCCAAACGACGTACAATCCATAGAGGTACTGAAAGATGCTTCCGCCGCAGCTATCTATGGTTCCAGAGGATCCAACGGGGTTATCCTTATTACTACAAAAGAGGGTGTTGAAGGAAAAACAACAATAACGTACGACGGGAAGTATTCAATTCAAAGCTATACCAAACTGCCTGATATAATGGATGGAAAGGAGTATTATGATTTCAAGATGTTACGTCTGCCATCCGGAATGACCCAGTCGGAACAGGATATTTATGATTCAGGGAAGTGGGTAAACTGGTTTGATTTAGGATTGCGTAAGGGTAATAGCCAGCAGCACAATGTTGCCATATCCGGAGGAACTCAGTCCACAAAATACTATATCGCAGGTAGTATACTGGATGTTAAAGGATTAATTGTGAATGATAATTTCAGGCGTTTAACAAACAGAATAAATGTTGACACCAAAATTGCAAAATGGCTCACTTTTGGAACGAGAACCCAGCTTTCATCTGATGATATGAGCGGAGTATCACCTAATATGGAAGATCTGTTCAAAAGAAACCCGCTTGCCCAGGCTTATGATGAAAATGGTAATTTAACCGTTACGCCAATCCTGGATGATCCTCTTCGTAACAATCCACTCGAGACAACCTTGTTTAAGAATACTGATAAAGCCTACCAGGTTGTAACCAATAACTTCGCTATTATTGACCTTCCTTTTGTTAAAGGCTTGAGCTACAGGATCAATACAGGGATAAGGTTTACAGTCGCTGATCAGGGCACATACAGGGGTCGTGATACAAAAACCGGGCTCGATGCACGAGGAAGCGCAAATACTGCCCGATCCATCAGCAACAATACTGTTATTGAAAATATTCTATCATACACAAGAGAATTTGGTCAGCATAATATTTTTGCAACAGCCCTTATGAGTTATGAAGGTAATAAGAGTACTTCAAATACGGTAAGTGCATCCGGATTCCCCCACGATTTTCTCAGCTGGTACTCCACAGCACAGGCTGAACTGGTAACCAATGGTTATTCTTACAACGAATCGTCACTGATCTCACAGATGCTTCGTCTTAATTATGCTTATTCAAGCAGGTACCTTTTGACCCTGACAATGCGCCGGGATGGTTTTTCCGGATTTGGCACAAACAGTAAATGGGGTGTTTTCCCTTCCGTTGCTTTGGGCTGGAACATTAATAACGAGAAATTCTTCCCATGGAAGAACGTATTCAATGAACTAAAAGTCAGGTTCTCATATGGGCTCAACGGCAACCAGGCTGTTGGTGCGTATGAATCAATCTCAAGGCTGAGTCAGGAAAATATGGTAGCCCTGGGCACATCACTGCCGGGTTATAAACCCAGCAAGCTGGGGTCCGATAACCTGGGATGGGAATCTTCACTTACCTCGAACTTCGGAATTGACTTCGGTATTTTTAAAAGCAGGGTTTCAGGAGCGATCAACCTCTTCAGAACGAACACATCTGAACTTCTGCTGAACAGGACCATTTCAGCTGTGCACGGAATTACTTCAATAACACAGAATATCGGACAGACGCAGAATGACGGTTTAGAGTTTTCAGTTAACTCAAGGAACATAGTTAAGAATAACTTTAGCTGGAACACTTCAGCCAATATCTCCTTCGTAAAGAATAAAATTGTCTCACTTTACGGCGATCTGGATGCAGAAGGTAAAGAAGTAGATGATATTGTAAATGAATGGTTTATAGGTGAGCCTATCAGGGTTAACTATGGATTCGTTTTTGACGGTGTATGGCAGACCAGCGAAGCTACACAAGCTGCTGCATGGGGTTCTCAGCCAGGTTTTATTAAAATAAAGGATATCAACAATGACAGTAAGCTTACCTCTGAGGACAGGCAGATAATCGGGCAGAGAGATCCTAAATTCATATGGGGGCTGACAAACTCTTTTTCCTACAGAAATTTCACACTCAGCATCTTTATCCATGGAGTTCAGGGAGTCACCAGGAGTAATGGACTGATGTCGGATCTTGGAGTTACGGCAGGTGTCCGTCATAATACAATTAATAAGAACTGGTGGACTCCGACAAATCCTTCAAATGATTTCTGGATGAACCATGTCGACGCCCACAGGATGGCCGGTGTTGAGGCTACGATTTATGAATCAGCAGACTTTACACGTATTAAGGATATCTCTTTGGGATATGATATTCCGGCAAACATAATGTCGAGATTAGGATTAAACAAACTGAAAGTTTACTTCACAGGAAGGAACCTGTATACTTTCACAAAGTGGCGTGGTCTGGATCCTGAATTAACCGGTGCAGAAACTATTCCTCTACAGAAAGAATATGTTTTTGGATTGTCTCTGGGATTTTAATACTCGTTGAACTAAAACTAAAAACGATAAAAAGATGAAAACAAAATCAATCAATATTTTCACAGCAGTCATATTAATGATATTCCTTTTCGGCTGCGAAGGAAACTCGCTGAATGAGAAGCCACCGCATCTGATAACGTCTGAAACTCTCTATTCCAGTTTAGCCGGATTTGAAACCGGACTGAATGGCGCTTATTCACTTATCAGGGCTGAACATAATGGCAGCATCGACTTTACCTCCAGTATGTTTACCTGCGGCACTGATAATCTTTGTGCGAACTGGCGTCAGGGTTTTGGAGTTATCGGCACATTCTGGGGCGATCTTAACAATCCTTCCAATGAATACTTTGAGGATGTATTCGCCTGGCTCTATAGTATTGTCAACGCTACAAATACAATTATAAATCAGGCAGAAAAAAGAGAAGACATTGTTTGGGGCGGCTCAGGTGATGCAAACAAAAACAGGGTTATTGCCGAGGCCAGAGCTATGAGGGCCTGGGCTTACCGTCATCTGACCTACAACTGGGGAGATGTTCCCCTGAACCTGGAGGAATCACTGGGATCGACAATCAAGACCGATTGGGACCGCACACCTGTGGCACAGGTACGGAGACAGATAATATCCGATCTGTCATTCGCAGAACAATATATACCTGTCGAACCGGCTGTTACCGGCAGGCTTACAAAAGGAGCGGTTCAACACTACCTTTCTGAAATGTATCTTACAATGAACAAACCCGACAGTGCTCTTTACTGGGCTGACAAAGTTATTAACACCCCTGAATACAAGCTGATTACGTCTCGATATGGCGTGAAGAAAAGCGAACCGGGCGTTGTGTTTATGGATATGTTTTATAAAGGAAACAAAAACAGGGAGGAAGGAAATACCGAAGCTCTCTGGGTATGGCAGTTTGAATTTGAAACCATCGGTGGTGGTTCCGATCCCTGTACACGGGCCCATCATCAGGGAAGGTTCATGGATATGAAGATCGGGGGAGTTGTTCCTTTACAGATCACCTATGAAAGGGGAGGAAGAGGCAAAGCTTATACAGCTCCCACCAAATATGCAATCGATATCTATGGACCAGAGGATGACAGGGGATCCAACTATGCAATGAGAAAGTTCTTTATATTAAAGGATGCTGCAGGGAATGCTCCTTACCCTTCAGATAAATTGCCCCCAAACTATCAATTTGGCGATACTATCTGGCTTAACTGGAGCAATGACCTCACATCTGCAACCTGGCAGAGACCAAGCTGGCCATATTCCAGAAAAGTAGAAGGCACTAATCCGGATAATGTGACCCAAAGCCCGAATTTTGATGATTACATTGAATTAAGGCTTGCTGAAACCTACCTGTTCAAAGCTGAAGCACAGTTCAAACTGGGTCGTCCCGATGATGCAGCAGCGACTATCAATATTATCAGAAGCAGAGCCAATGCTACTCCGGTAACCGGAGCTGATATCAACATTGACTTTATACTTGACGAACGTTCACGTGAACTATTCCTTGAAGAACAACGCAGGTACACATTGCTCAGAACAGGAAAATGGTATGAAAGAACTAAACTGTACAATCATTTTGGCGGAGAAAATATAGTTGAGCGGGATACTTTATTCCCGATACCCCAGTCGGTGATTGATGCAAATATTACTAAAGCGATGCCGCAAAATCCCGGATTTAATTAACAGAATTGAAATTAACTGAAAAGCTTATTATTATCCGGAAGAAGTAGTGACAAAATAAAATCAGGATTTGTAAAATTTATGAAATATTTTCTTAACTTTTCCGGATAATTACCTGAACACTGACAACGTACAAACCTACTAACTAACTAAATTTCAATGCCTATGAAAATTTTGTAAACCATGAAATGAGAAGCAAACTCATTTAACCTTTGCAACTATTAATTTCTAGTTATTCACAGTTCAGACCAGATTAAACTGATCAGGACAGTTAAACTTACTAAACCTAATACCTTTATTAATTATGAAAGAATCTTTGTTTTTTCATTCTCTCCATTGGAGAAGGTACATACACTTTTTTTATTTGAAGCTGACAATAATTCTCACATTATTGTTAACCCTGAATCTGTCGGCAATGGGAACTGCTATGACTTCAGGAGAAGACCAGCAGCAGACCATTAAGGGAAAGATAACCGATGCCTCAACCGGCGAAGCCCTTCCCGGAGTTAGTGTCGTTGTTAAAGGCACTACAACCGGTGTGAATTCGGATATAGATGGAAATTTCACGATCAACGTTCCATCGCCTAATTCCACACTGGTATTTACTTTCGTTGGATACCTGCCACAAGAGATTCTGGCTGCAGGCAGAACAACAATCGACCTTGCTTTGGCAGTTGATGTCAAGGCTCTCGAAGAGGTTATCGTAGTTGGTTACGGAACACAAAAAAAGAGTGACATTACAGGAACAGTCACTTCGCTTTCAAAAGACAGGCTTGAGATGGTTCCCAACCTGAATGTCACCCAGGCTATTATGGGCGCTGTACCCGGAGTCATGATCCAAACGGCCACTGCGGGCGCCAACCCCGACCAGTCAATAATGATTCGGGGAAGGGCCTCTATTTCAGCTGATAACCAGCCTCTGATTGTTGTTGACGGAATTCCTTATGGCGGAAGTATGTCCGACATCAATCCAAAAGACATCGGATCGGTTGAAATCCTTAAGGACGCTTCTGCTGCAGCAATTTATGGGTCGAGGGGTTCAAACGGTGTGATCCTGATCACAACAAAAGAGGGTGCATCAGGTAAGACGACATTTTCCTATGACGGAAAGTATGGCGTCAGCCAGTTCATCAATAAATATGATTTTCTGAACGGCCCCGAGTTCTATGATTTTAAAATGACGAGAGATCCCGCATATGTATATCAGACAGAGACTGATAACTTGGCCCAGGGCGTATCAACAGACTGGTTTAGTCTTGCATTGAGAAGAGGTCAGACGCAGGAGCATAATGTTTCTGTTTCCGGAGGCTTTAAGGATACGAAATTCTATATCGGCGCCGGTCTGACTGATATCAAGGGAGTCGCGAGAGGCGACAATTTCAAGCGTATAACTACCAGGCTAAACATTGAAACCAAACTGTTTGACTGGCTTGCTGTAGGAACAAGAACCCAGCTTAACTATGATGATGCCAGCGGAAATGACGTGAGCTGGTATTCGGCAATGATTGCCAATCCCCTTGGAAAACCGTATGATGAGAATGGCAATTACCTGATTTACCCGATTCCCGAAAATATAACCATAATCAATCCCTTGACTGATTTGGCCTATGACGATCTTGATAAATCATACCAGATACTTACCAACAATTATCTGAATGTCGATGTGCCATTTATAAAAGGACTGACATACAGGCTGAATACAGGTGTCAGAACAAGGTTCACCGATGCAGCAAGATACGGCGGGGTTAATACGTATAGTGGATTCAGGAGTAAAGGAGAGTCAAGGTCGAGCAACTCGGTCAACAGCAACGTGGTTCTTGAAAATATTTTGAATTACAACAGGACTTTTGGCGATCATTCGGTCTTTCTGACCGGATTATATAGTTATGAATCAAACACCAATAAATCAAATTCCCTGAGTGCAGAGCAGTTCCCGAATGATTTCCTTTCATGGTACGGAGTAGCCCAGGCAGCTATTGTTTCTCCTTCAACTTCATACAGGAATTCTGCATTGGTTTCACAGATGTTCCGTGCCAACTATTCCTATAGCAGCAGGTATCTTGCTACATTTACGATAAGGCGTGACGCATTTTCAGGATTCGGTGAAGATACCAAATGGGGTGTTTTCCCGTCCTTTGCTCTTGGGTGGAATATTTCCAATGAAAACTTCTTCACTCTTAAGAATGTCTTTAATACATTAAAACTCAGGGGTTCTTACGGTCTCAACGGTAACCAGGCAATCAGTCCTTATGCTTCTCTCCCAAAGTTTAAAGTTGCCAGTATAATGTCGGGCACTGAAGCGCAGATTGGGTACAAGCCGATGGTCATGGGCGTTGCAGACCTGGGGTGGGAATCCGCCAAGACATTTAATGTCGGGCTTGATTTCGGGTTGTTTAAAGACCGCATTACCGGTACCATTGACTGGTACAGGAAGAACACGTTTGACCTGCTGCTGAACAGAAGCATCTCAGTAATCCATGGGTTAACTGAGGAAACTGCAAAAGGTGAAGACTGGACCCATCCTGCTGTTACACAGAATATAGGAAAAACACGGAATTCAGGGTTTGAACTTTCAATTAATTCAAGAAATGTGGTTCGCGAAAAATTCCAGTGGACAATGTATGGGAACTTTTCTTTTAACAAAAATGAAATCGTATCACTTTATGGAATTAAGGATGCAGCAACAGGAAAAGAAATTGATGATATCTCAAACGGTTGGTTCATCGGTCAGCCTGTGCGGGTGAACTACGATTATGTGTGGGATGGTATATGGCAGAATGGCGAAGAGGAAGCTGCAGCTGTTTATAATTCACAGCCCGGATATGTCAAATTGAAAGACCTGAACGGAGACCAGAAGATTGATGCTAATAATGATCGCCGGATCATAGGGCAGTTAGACCCGAAAATATTATGGGGCTTGACAAACACTTTTGTCTACGGCAACTTTTCACTCAGCATCTTTTTCCATGGTGTCACCGGTATAACTGCACATAATGACAGGATGACCGATGATGTCCAGGACGATCTTCGCTACAACACGATAAAAAAGGACTGGTGGACGCCGACCAATCCAAGTACCACCTGGTTTATGAACAGAAAGATGGCCAATGAGATGTCAGGACACGGTGCAACTCTGTATGAAAGCACGAATTTCATAAGGATGAAGGATCTTTCCCTTGCATATGATCTTCCTAAGAACGCCATAAGCAGGATCGGCCTGAGCAATGTAAAAGTATATGTCTCCGGACGTAACCTGCTTACTTTTACGGATTGGAGCGGGTTGGATCCTGAACTGGTTGACCAGGATGCACAGAGGAATATCCCGATGCAGAAAGAGCTTATTTTCGGCCTAAACTTTGGATTTTAAAATATGATAACAGTAAAATCAAACACGATGAAAATATTGAACTATACTATCAGAGTTATGCTGGTGATCATTTTGCTGGCAGGCTGTTCCAAAGAGGTCCTTGATGAAAATCCACCCAACATTTTGTCAGGTCCGACTATTCTCAAGAGCTATAATGGATTCGAAGCAGCATTGAATGGACTTTACCACCTGGCAAGGTATGCCAGGTGGCAATCGGAAAAACTTGAAAATGTCCTTAACGGAGTTGATAACATGTGCAGCAATGCCAGACGAAGCGATATTTACTGGATGTGGACCACATCAAACAATCCTTCAGATGAGGACCTGTTGCAGACCTGGCAATGGTTGTACGAGATGATTAATGCTTCCAATACAATCATCTACTTTGCAGATCAGGATGTCGACTGGAGAGGCGGTTCGGATACCCCTGAGAACAATAAGCTCAGAGTTGTTGCAGAAGCCCGGGCTATAAGGGCATGGGCATACAGGAGGCTAACTTACTCCTGGGGAGATGTACCTCTTAACCTTGAATATCGTTCGGCCATAAAGACCGACTGGGAGCGAACACCGGTTGCTGAAGTCAGAAAACAGGCAATCATTGACTATAAATGGGCCCAGCAGTATATCCCAACCGAAGCCTCATTGCGGGGAAGATTGACAAAGGGGGCTGTTCAGACTCTTCTTGCTGACATGTACCTGACTGTTGGTAAACCGGACAGCGCCCTTTACTGGTGCAACCAGGTGATAAACAATACTGCCTATAACCTTACAACTGAAAGATACGGTGTTAAAGCATCAGATCCGACAGGAAGCGCCTTTGGAGATATGTTCAAGGAAGGCAACCAGAACAGGGAACAGGGTAACAAAGAGGTTCTTTGGGTATTCCAGTTCGAGCTGTACAACAGTATCGACGAGCAGGGTCATCAACTGTCTCGCTCAGAGGTAGGTACCTACAATAGCATTAAGGTTGGTGGCATAGCTCCCATCCAATATACTGTTGAAAGAGGAGGCAGGGGTAAATCATATTTTGCCCCGACAAAATGGTGGGTCGACAGCTATGAAAAAACCGATGACAGGGCCCAGAACTATATACTCCGTACTTCCTACAGGCTTCAGACTGAAGCAGAGAATAATATAGGATACACAGGTACAGGGAAATTACCGGGTGATAAACTGCCTGCCGGTTATAACTACGGAGACACTATCTGGTGCCACTGGGACCAGGATATTACAGCTGCAAGGAATAAAGTCAATGACTGGCCTTATTCAAGAAAAGCTGAAGGAACAAGTACAATTGATGTGCAGGCAGACTTCGGCTGGACTGACCAGATCTACATAAGACTGGCTGATACATATCTTCTGAAAGCAGAAGCCCAGTTTAAACTTGGTCAGGCAGACAATGCCGCTGAAACGATCAATATCATTAGGGCCAGATCACATGCCACACCAATAACTGGTGCCGATGTGAATATCGATTTCATTCTTGATGAAAGATCGCGAGAACTCTTTATTGAGGAGGAACGGAGAGGCACACTGGTGAGAACACACAAATGGTATGAAAGGACAAAAGCCCATAACTTCTACGGAGGAGAAAAGATCACCTTACGGGATACAATTTTCCCCATTCCGCAGGATGTTATTGATTCAAACCTGACCGCTCCTTTCCCGCAAAATCCGGGCTACTAAAAGAAGACGGGATAGTTAAATAGATTAAAGAGAAATCTGAATTTTTTTGTCAGATTACTACTAAGGGGTAGTTGAATATGTCAATTTAAGCTTTTCAACTACCCCCGATGTAGTTTACAGGGTCATAGTCTTGTATTCTGATCTCCTGATATTTGTGATTGTTTATTTCATTTATTTCTGAAAAAACATTATGAGGCAGGCAATTATGATCTCTCCCGGTATTATTGAGTTCCGCGAAGTTCCGGAACCGGAGTATCTGAATGAAAATGAGATCTTGCTGCGGGTTAAAAGAATAGGGATTTGCGGTTCCGATATTCATGTATTTCACGGAACACATCCTGCAACAGGTTATCCTGTCGTACAGGGACATGAATATTCAGCAATTGTTGAAGCTGCAGGAGAAAAAGTTCTCCGGGTGAAACCCGGAATGAAAGTCACTGCCAGACCCCAGCTGGTCTGCGGTAAATGCGGTCCCTGCAGGAGAGGACAATATAATGCATGCCAGAACCTGAAGGTACAGGGTTTTCAGGCACCCGGAGTTGCCCAGGATCTTTTCGTAGTTCCGGAAGACAGAATTGTTCAATTACCGGAGAATATGTCGCTTGAACAGGGTGCCATGGTCGAACCCGCAGCTGTCGGAGCTCATTCGACAAACCGTATTTCAGGTTTGAAATCCAGAAATGTTGTAGTTTCAGGAGCGGGAACAATTGGAAATTTAGTTGCCCAGTTTGCAAAAGCCAGGGGAGCAGCAAGGGTCCTTATTACCGATATAAGCGATTACAGGTTGGACATTGCTACGACAATGCGGCATTGACGGAGACTTTAAACGTCAAAAAAGTAAAATTCGAAGAAGGTGTCAGATCATTCTTCGGTAACGAAGGTTTCCAGGTCGGATTTGAAGCCGCCGGAGTACAGGGATCTCTTGATGCCCTGATGCAAAATGTTGAAAAAGGAGGCGATATTGTTATTCTTGGAGTTTATTCAAAAAATCCTGTTGTCAATATGTTCTATCTTGGCGAGCATGAGCTTAATGTCTATGGCTCAATGATGTACCGCCATGAAGATTATGAAACTGCTGTTGAAATGATATCTTCAGGAAAAATTCTAACCGAACCCCTTCTCACTGCAAGATTCATGTTTGAAAATTATACCGATGCCTATAAGTTCATAGAGGAAAAGGGAGACAAGTGCATTAAAGTAATGCTTGTTCTTTAGCGATACAATATTGAAAGTAACCTGATTAACTGACTGAAATGCAGAAACAACTAATAAAAAATAAAATTGAAAGGGGAGAGAATAGCCTAATTTTATACTGTATCAGTGTATATTTCATTGCATTGATTTCCTGTCATTCCAAACCGGCTGCAAACAATAATTCGCTGCCCCTGGCAGGAGACCCGGCGTCTGCTCTTAATAAGGCAGACATGTCAAATATTAAGGTGGGTTATTGTACCCCGTCACTTAATGCTCCTTTCTATGTAGTTCTTGCACAGTATATTCAAAAATATTCGGAATCTTCGGGCATGAAATTCGTTTCAGCTGACGGGCAGGACGATATAATCAGGCAGATCACTTCTCTTGAGGACCTGATCGCGACAGGAGTAAATGTATTAATCCTGAATCCCCTCGATCACAAGGCTCTTGTACCGGCCGTAAATGCTGCTGTAAAATCGGGAGTTCCTGTTTTTATCGTCGACAGCGCTATCGACCCGGCAGCAAACTACATTACTTCGGTTCAGGCAAATAATGAGGGGAACGGGGAATTGGTCGGGGAATGGATTGTAAAGAAACTGGGCAAAACCCGGATTAAAGCTGCTCTGATAAGTGGCAGCCAGGGCAATCCCGTCGGCAGGGAGAAACGGCTTGGATTCATTCGCGGTTTTTCGGAAACACAGTTGATGACCCAGGGAAATGTTGACCTTACAATCGTGTCGCAGGGTTGGGGTAACTGGACAAACAATGGCGGACTTAAAGCCATGGAAGATATACTGGTGGCAAATCCCGATATTAATCTTCTGGTGGCTGAAAATGATGCTATGGGGATGGGAGCCCTTAAAGCAATTAATGAATCAGGAAAATCAGCTTTTATCACAGTTGCCGGATTCGACGGACAAAAAGAGGCATATGAACTGATAAAAGAAGGAAAATTCGGTGCCACAGCACTGAACAGCCCTGAAGAACTGGCAAGACTTGTTGTCGAAGCTGTAGTGAAATATCTGAATGGCCAAAAACAAATTGATAAGGTCATTTATACCACACCGGTCCTGATCACAAAAGATAACGTGGATAAATACTATGATCCGAAGGCTCTTTTCTGATGCCTGTGACGGATTTATTATAATGAACAGGGTAGAACTAAGAAATATTTCAAAGTCCTTCGGCGGGATCGCTGCATTGAAAAATGTCACCTTAAAAGTATTGCCCGGTGAAATCCATGCACTTGTAGGTGAGAACGGTGCCGGTAAGTCTACCCTGATGAAAGTTCTGTCCGGTGCCTATGCAAAGGATAGCGGCCGGATCTTTATTGACGGTACGGAAGTGCAGATTAAAAATACCCACGACAGCAAGAAGCTTGGCATTGGCATTATTTATCAGGAATTTTCCCTTGTACCGGAATTGTCGGTAGCGGAAAATGTTTTCCTTAATCAATTGGGAGTGACCGGCTTCTGGATGAAATGGGGTGAATTGAAGAAAAAAGCAGAAAAACTCATTAATAGTATTGGTTTCAGCATTGATCCTTCTCTCAAAGCTGGAGAACTTAGCATAGCCCAGCAGCAGATTGTTGAAATTGCCAAGGCATTATCTGAAAATGTAAGGATATTGATCCTTGATGAACCCTCCGCTGTCCTTGGACTACAGGAGGTTCAAAAGCTTTTTGAAATGTTGAAGGGACTCAAAAAAGAAGGAGTCTCAATTATATACATATCACACCACTTAAGCGAAATATTCCGGATCGCTGACCGGATTACAGTATTAAAAGACGGAACGTCCAGCGGGAGTTTGCAGGCATCGGAGACTGACAGAGACTCAATTATCAGGCTGATGCTTGGGCGCTCACTTAATGCAATGTATCCTCTGCGTGACTCAGTCATTGGAGAAGAAATACTAAAGGTGGTTGACCTTAATCTGGAAGACAAAGTAAAGGGTGTTTCATTTGAAGTAAAACAGGGAGAAATACTTGGCATCGCCGGTTTGGTTGGAAGCGGCCGCAGTGAGACTGCAAGGGCCGTATTTGCAGCAGATAAACCAAAATCAGGCACGATTTTCCTTGACGGAAAGAAGCTAAAACTCCGGTCACCTGGTAATGCTGTAAAGATGGGAATCGGAATGGTACCCGAAGACAGAAAACAGCATGGAGTAATCCTAAAATTATCTATAAAAGAGAATATAAGTTTAACCAATTATAAAGAAATCACAAATCATTTCGGCTTCATCAGCTCAAAAAAGGAAATCGGGAATACCCGGGAACTGATAAGAAAGCTGGCAATAAAGGCGGAAAACGAAAATCAGGAAGCAGGTGAACTATCCGGAGGGAACCAGCAAAAAGTTGTTCTGGCAAAATGGTTGAACCGGAATTGCAGGGTTATGATTATTGATGAACCAACCCGGGGTGTTGATGTCGGAGCTAAGGTTGAGATCTACAACCTCATCAGCGAACTTTCACAAAAAGGGGTGGCAATAATTGTGATCTCCTCTGAAACAACTGAATTAATGGGTATCTGCGACCGGATTCTGGTTATGCGGAAAGGACAGATCTGCGGCAGCCTTACGAAAAAAGAATTTTCAGAAGAGTCAATCCTGAGGCTTTCAATCGGTGTGGCTGAGAATGTCACAGTGGGCGAATCGGTTCTTTAATCAACGTTATAGTTATCAGAGTCCAAACTATTTGATCAGGCATTTACAAAATGAAGACAAAAACCAGCTTAAAAGGGATCATGCAGTTCATAATTAAATACAATACTGTATTTATATTCCTGGTCATGCTCCTGGTCTCAGCTATAGTTTCAGATGTGTTTTTTACTTCTGCCAATTTATTTAATCTTGTCCGTCAGGTAACTCCTGTCGGCATAATCAGTATGGGTATGCTATTAGTGATCCTGACGGGGGGCATAGATCTCTCGATAGGTTCAATCGTGGCAATGGTTGGGGTATTATGTGCTTTATTTACCCAAAGCCTGGGCCTGCCTCTTGCAATAATAACATCGATGGCATGCGGGCTCCTGGTAGGAAGCTTTTCAGGTTATCTTGTATCAGTCCATAAAATCGCACCTTTCATTGCGACCCTTGCGCTGATGTCAATTGTGAGAGGTCTCGGGTTTATCTTTTCGAAGGGAGCACCGGTCCTGGTAAGTGAAAACACGTCATCCCTTACAGACTTTGGCAGTGGTAGTTTTCTAGGATTTCCTAATCCTGCATTCGTACTTCTGATAATTTTTGGGATAACCTCGGTTCTGCTGAAGTATAATGTTTTTGGGCGTATCATAATTGCCATTGGCAGCAATGAAGAGGCAGTCCGGCTTTCAGGTATAAAAGTATCCTTTTATAAGTTCAGTGTATATGCCATTTCAGGTGGTTTGGCTGCTCTTGCTGCAGTTATCACTACGGCGAGGACCTCCGTCGGGTCTCCGGTAATGGGAGTTGGAATGGAGCTTGATGTGATAGCCACAGTGGTAATTGGTGGTGCAAGTTTAAGTGGTGGCAAAGGATCAGCCATAAATACCCTTCTTGGAGTTTTGATCCTGGGAATGATAGGGAATATAATGAACCTGATGAATATCCCGGCTTATTCTCAACAGGTAATAAAAGGATTGATCATTATTTTTGCTGTTCTGTTACAGCGATTTCAGATAAAGAGAAATTAACGGCTTATGTTAAGGAATACAGATCTGAATGCAAAAAACCTGTCGCTTCTTCCCAAAGAAGTTGAAACTCCTTCCTATAACCGGTCAGAATTGAAAACCGGTATAGTGCATGTCGGTGTAGGTGGCTTTCACAGGTCGCATCAGGCTTTTTACACCGACAGGCTGATAGATTCTTTCGGAATATCAGACTGGGCAATATGCGGAGTCGGCTTGCTGGAGTCTGACAGATCATTGTACATGAGACTAAAAAGTCAGGATAATCTTTATACACTTATGGTCAGCCACTCCGACGGGTCCTACACTGTAAGGGTGATCGGATCAATTATTGAGTATCTGTTTGCCCCGGATGATCCCGGTTCAGTCATTGAAAAGATGGCTGATCCGTCAACCAGAATTGTATCTTTAACAATCACCGAAGGAGGGTATAACTTTAACCAGTCTACCGGCGAATTTGACTTTAAAAATGCTGATATCCAGTGGGATTTAAATAATCCGGAAAAGCCGAAAACTATCTTTGGTTACTTATCAGAATCTTTAAAGAAGAGAAAGGAAAGAGGATTAAAGGCTTTTACTGTTCTCTCGTGTGATAACATTCAGCATAATGGGGATGTGGCAAAAGGTATGTTGCTGGCTTTTGCAGGAAGTAAAGATGTTGATCTTGCTGATTGGATCGGGAAAAATGCAGCCTTTCCAAATTGTATGGTGGACAGGATTACTCCGGTTACTACAGAAGCTGTGAGACAATCTCTTCTGCAGGAATTTGGTGTCAATGACAGTTGTCCTGTGATATGTGAACCTTATTGTCAGTGGGTTATTGAAGATAATTTTTGCAATGGGCGGCCGGTCTGGGAAAATGAAGGTGCACAGATTGTAACAGATGTTACAAACTACGAAAAAATGAAAATCCGTCTGTTGAATGCCGGTCATTCACTGCTTGGCTTTTCAGGAGCGTTGCATGGATATACTTTTATTCATGAAGTTGTTAGCGATAAGCTGTTTTCAGGGTTCCTTCGCGATTTTATGGACAAAGAAGTCACTCCTGTTCTTGATGACGTTCCGGGTATTGACCTCGACTCTTACAAGGATAGTCTGATTGAGAGGTTTGGGAATCCCGGTATCAGGGATAATGTTTCACGGATCTGTCTTCAAAGCTCAGCCAAGATACCCAAGTTTTTATTACCGACTGTTTATGATCAGCTGAAGAAGGGAGGTCCGGTCGACAGGGCTGCCTTTGTCGTGGCATGCTGGTGCCGTTATGCTGAGGGGCACGATGAATCCGGAAATAATTATCCAATTGAGGACGATATGGGACCTATACTCCAGGATATGGCTCTTCGTTCACATAACGATCCGCTTGCTTTCCTTAGAATCGAGCCTGTTTTTGGCGACCTTATTAATTACAGGATATTTACAGAGGCTTATTCAGATGCTCTGCAATGCCTGTATCAGAGAGGAGTGGTAAGCTGTATAAAAGAGAAATTTAACTGAATTTAAATGATCGTTGCTTTGAAACGTAAAATTATATTGATTTAGATGGAAAAATGAAATTCACAGTCGAAAATATCGCCCCATGGATTCTTCTTTTGTTCCTTGGCTGTTCCTCCCCGAATGAAATGAAGCACTATGAGCCTGAGGGTTTTGTCGTAATCCCAGCAACTCAATTTGAATGGAAAGGAGAAACGATCTGTCTTAATGAATTTGAGATATCTGATCATACTGTAACTAATCTGGAATACAAGAAATTCGTTGATGCGACAGGTTATCCCCCGCCGCTTCATTGGAATGACGGCTCGATTCCTGAAGGAACCGGAGATTTTCCTGTGATCTTTATCAATCGTGATGATGCCGAAGCCTATATAAAGTGGCTTACACAGGTTACAGGCAGGATTTACAGACTGCCCTCATCAGGTGAATTCTTCTGGGCAGCATCCGGTGGAAACATCACCAGAGAATTTCCCTGTGATGATGATGAAAAGCTTATTTCACCTGAAAATGTCAATTTTAATCCCGACGGAACCAGAACTTTCAACGAATGGCAGAAATACCTTAAACCTGTATCATGGGGTCTGAAAAATGAATTCGGCCTCTTCAATATGGCTGGAAATGTCTGGCAGCTGATCGAAGAGAATATAGATCCGCAAACTATGAGCTGGCGGTACCGGATAGAGACACTTGTTTCAAACAACAAAACCATTATGGGCGGCGGATGGTACAGCGGAAAAGAATACCTGAAATGCGGATCGACTTTCGGGCAATCACCCGGGATCAGGTATCCCGATCTGGGCTTCAGGCTCGTCAGGGAACCCGAAGGAGGACAATGGTCAGTTGTTCCACGCCAGCTTTGCGGCGTCACAAACGATAAAGGGCAAATAGTCCTCAGCTGGGCGGCCCTTAAAAAAGATACTAAGAACACTTCTTTTAATATTTACCGTGTAAAAGGGATCAGGAGAAATCAGGCGGGGATCAGGATTAACGAAAAACCGGTTCTTATTACCTCTTTCACAGATACATCTGAACTAAAGGCGGGTGAGCGATACCAGTACCGGATCGTGGAGGTTGACGAATCCGGTAATGAGGGAAACCCTTCGGAATGGGAAGGTTTAGTTGTCTCTGAAAAAATGAATCCTGTAATAATGTCTTTCAAACCACTATTTGAAAAGGGAGGAATGACTCCGGTATTCGGAGATCTTGAGGGATGGAATAAAAAGGGCTGCGTGATCCGGCTTGATAACGGGAATGTGGAGATGTCGCAGGATCCCGGGATCCCTGTTCAGCTTGAAGCATTTTCATCTACCGGCAAATCATTGTGGAGAAAGGATATTGCTTTTCACCGGAATATTTTCGGGAGTGCCAGCAATGCTCCGTTCAATGTATGGGATATGGATGGCGACGGAAAGGATGAAGTGATTACACTTCTTCAGACAGGGGATCAAAACTTTACTGCTATCCTTGACGGAATGTCAGGCAATATTCTTTATAAAACTCCCTGGACTGCGATGGCAACGGATTTCTCCTTATCGTCGACACGGATACAAATGAGCATCGCTTATCTTGACGGGAAAAATCCCTCCGTTATTACACAGACAGGTATCTATGAAAATGAAATTATTTCCGCTTACGATAATAAGCTGAACAAACTATGGGATTTCAAAAGCTTCAGGGAAACCTCCGGCAGCGGAGGCCATAAGATCGAAGTTGCCGATGTTGATGGTGATGGGAGACAGGAAATAATTTACGGCACTACCTGTCTTAATTCTGACGGTACGATGCGCTGGTCGATTTATCGTCAGCATCCCGATCTTATTTCTATTCATGACTACCTGCCGGAAAGGCAAGGACTTGAAATATTCTACATTGTTGAATCGTCAGTTTATGCCGGAGTATACATGGTTGATGCCAACACGGGAGAAGTGATATGGAAAAACAACAGGGAAGATGACCCTGCCTGGACACACGGGCACATTGGCTGGACTGCTGATATCTGGGATAAATCTCCCGGAATGGAGGCTGTTTCAAACAGGGCGGGCCATGATGATCATACCCTTCTGCTGTTTTCTTCTGACGGCAATAAGTTGATGGAATCGTTTCCGATGGGTTTTACACCTGTTGAATGGGATGGAGATGCCACAAGGGAATTATTGGGCAATAACGGGAAAATTTTAGGCAACTTTAATGGAGCGGAGATAATTCCTGTAACGGGAGTTGTTCCGAATCCTCTCCCGGAAACTGATTTGATATTTACTGCTGACCTTGCCGGTGATTTCAGATCTGAACTTGTGGTTTCAGGCAAAGACACTGATGGCAGAAAAATGGTGATGGTAATAACAGCAACCGAACCAGCAATTAAATCTTTCATATCTCCGTCGGAAGATCTGGATTACAGGCTTTGGCTCTCACGTAATAAAGGGGGTGGATATGGCCAGATCTATGAATATGTTATGAAAAATATTGGAGAATAAGCTTTTATAAATTCCCTGAAACCAGAAGAATAAAATTCAGATATCTTAAGATGAATATTCCCGGATCCTCAAAAGTACTTTTTCTTGTTATTTCCCTTTTTGGCGTTTCATGTTTCGGATCAATAGCAAATAATTCAGCCGGAACTGTCAGCCTGAATGGCAAATGGGAGATGGGTTATGGGAGGAAATATACGAAATCGGTAACAGTTCCGGGAATTCATACCGATGCTGCCGCGATGGAGCCTGAAACACTTTGGTACCGGAAGGAGATAACTTTACCCGAAGGGAGCTGGAAATATGCCACACTGGAATTAAAAGGGGCAAGATTTTCACCCGAGGTTTTCATAAACGGGGTGAGTGTATCAAAACAAAACGGGGGAATGGCTCCAACGTTCCATCTTTTAAAACATAAAGATGTAAAGCCGGGGAGAAAGATCATCCTGGAGATAGCTCTTAAATCGTTGAAGGACATGCCGGAATCGGATGCTTCCTATATTCCGGTGGCTGATCAATGGCGGACGAATATTTCCTCCTCATTATGGAACGATGTGGTATTAAGGTTGCATGGCGATTTGCGGATCGACAGGGTGATCCCGTTCATCGATTTTAACGGTCAGAAAGCTGATTTTTCAGTTTATGTCTCAAACCCTGGATCACGGAAAAGCAAAAACGTGAAGAGCAGGGTTGAGATCCTCGATGGCTCCGGCAAATTGCTGCTTTCAAATGAGTTAAAAGTCAATCAATATCCATTCAGGATCGCTATTCAGTATGGCAACACGCTCAAGTCATGGTCACCTGAACATCCTGACCTGTACACGGTAAAACTCAGCCTGATAGAGGGAAGGGACACAATCGACCAGTCTGTGATGCCTTTTGGTGTGAAAGATTTCCGGGTCATCGGTAAACAGTTCTACCTTAACAATGAACATATCACTCTTCTCGGGGGAACTGTTGTGTGGCACAGGTGGGTCCGGGATAAGGAAGCGAGGACATTGGGTTATGACACAGAATGGTTTACAGAAAATGTTATTCTGAGATCTAAAGAGCACGGAGCCAACTACCTTCGTTTTCACCTTGGAGTCCCTCCTGAAGCATTTCTGGACCTTTGCGATAAATATGGGCTTGTAGTACAATATGAATGGAGCTTTTTTCATGGTATGCCGGCGAGCAGGGAAAGCCTGCTTGAACAATATCCAAAATGGTTTGATCTGGCAATGCGTCATCCTTCGGTTGTGCTGTTTCATCCATATAATGAGACTGAGGGAGAACAACTTAAGGTGGCCTGGTCGGCTTTGAATGAAATTGTCAGGGAATATCCGCCCATGGTGCTTGAAGAACGCGATGTGATCCATGTTCATAAATACTGGTGGAGCCTGTTCGAAAACCTTGGACTTTATTATGATAGCGCCGAGCAGTTCCCGAAGGCTATTATGGTTGACGAATTCGGAGGTAATTATTTAGACGGAGAAGGAATGTTCGGAGGGTATAAGACCAGTGCAGAGGCTTTTTTACGTTTTCTCGGCCGGAATAATACACGGGAATCAAGAATGGAATTGAATACCCTGTCAAACGGGAAAGTTGCAGAATACTGGAGGCGGATTGGAGCTGCCGGCGCTTCCCCCTTCTGTATTTTAGGCAGCTGGTACGATGGCAATCACTGGTTCCTTGGCAGGCTTGAGGAAGGAATTCCCAAGCCGGTATGGAATGAGCTGACCTGCGCCTGGTCGCCCCGGTCGGTCAGTATCGAATTGTGGGACAGGAACTTTAGTCCGGGTCAAAAACTTTCCCTGCCTTTGTATCTTTTCAATGACACCCGTGATAAAAGCGGTTTTAGTGTCAGGTATTCCGTTAAGGACAGATACGGTAAAATTTATTCAGAACACATATTGAACTACACAGATGTACTTCCTTTTACTACAAGGATTGAGAATGATGAGGTGGAGCTGCCCCAAAAACCCGGCAGGTATATTATAAGCGCTGAGCTGCTCAACCGTCCCGAGGAGGTAAAATATCCGGTTATTTCGCAGTGGGAGATACATGTATTTAAACCACATGTACCGGAGGTTCTTTTACGGCCCGGTATTGCAGTTGCAGCAGATGAACCTGAAATAATTCAATTTCTTAAGTTCTGGAATATACGGAATGTACCAATCTCTGATCCCTCCGCCAAAGTTATAATGGTATCTGAAAAAGGATGGGAAAGGATCGCAAATGGAGATAACTCCTTTATCAACAGGCTGGAAGCAGCAGTCAATCAAGGAACATCGGTAATTCTATTGGATGCCGGCGACCGTTATCTTGGACAGGGGTATCCCAGTGATAAAAACGACCTCGGCCCGTTGCAGGGTGTTGCCAGTAAACCAAATACTCCTGTGAAAACATATAATTTATTCGGAGGGGTTAAGCTTTCATTCAGCGAAGCTGCAGAACCGGAAAGTCATATCCACCCCGATATGAACGACTCAACCCTCTGGAAGAATATTCCGTTCGATCATACCTGGCTCTGGAACGGCATGAGGGGTGGACTCATCGTTCCGGCGACCAGCTTTGAATTCGGAGGTTTAAGTTCCCGGGCATTCCTTTCGCAATGGTTACCAAGAGGTGCTGATGAGGCTAAAATTAAAAAAGAAAACTATTTTGCTTATAACCTTGAAGGATTTTATGAATTTTCAAACTCCGGATATGATAGCGGGGCAAAAGAGAAGTTAAAGAACAAAGTCAGTTTTCTTGTTAACGATGCCCCGGCACTGGCAAGCTCTTTGAATCCTCTTGCTCCCGTCACAGTTACTGATCTTTCGGGAGCTTATAAGGAATCTCAGAATGGAATGGTAGAGAACCTTATTCCGATGGTCAATGCAGGTAAAAATCTCACGCGTACACCGTTGATAATGATAAGCTTTGGAGAGGGTAAAGGTAAGCTTATTGTTTCTCAGTTACTTACAGCAGGCAGATTAGCCAGGGGGTTTGGAGAAGAGGGCTTGTATGGCATCCGGTTTGATCCGGTTGCAAATCAATTTGTTCTGAATATGATGGAGGCTGTTTTACCCCCTAAATAGTCAACCCCCCAACCCCCCAAATGGGGGGCTTAAGAAGGGGTTAAGAAGGATAAATGGATTTAAAAGTCCCCCGGATGGGGGATTTAGGGGGTTGACATAAAATGGGGGATTTAGGGGTGTTCTAAACGGAGAACGGTAATTAAAGGATTCATAATAGAACAGTAATTATAAAAGCAATATCAAAATGAAACGACAATTTGTTTTACCACTAATTTCCTTATTTGCAATTACAGTACTTATCTCCTGTAATAGTACCAATTCCACAACAAATCCGGGGAATGCTGATAATGGTGTTTATGTCTCCGGGGATTTTCATCAGCACACCACTTATTCCGGCGGCGATTATTCAATCGGGCATGTAATGGAGGCCTCAAATAAATTCGGGCTCGACTGGTGGGCGAACAGCGATCATGGAGGAACCCGTGAGAACTGGGGAAGGGCTTCGGGTATTGATCTTGGTTCTTCAGTAACCTGGACCTGCGCCGGAATAAAGCCGCTAGGTTCCCCTCAGGAGACGGAAGATGCCGGATTTATGTGGAGATGGCAATCGCTCAAGTATTACAATTTTCAGGATATAATACTCTGCCGAAGGATCTTTCCCGACAAACTTATTCTTCAGGCCTTTGAATGGAATGTGCCCGGCCATGAACATGCAAATGTTTCAATTATCGCCAACCAGTTTGATTCGGGTAAAGAGAATTGTGACCCACTGGCTCAATTCGAATATATGTTTGATGATGACGATAAAGACACAACTGGAGGACTGGAATTCGGATGGAAGAAGAGCCATCTGGAGGGTAAGGAAAAGGCTATTGAAGCAGTTAAATGGCTGCAGGCTAATTATCCGATGCAAACTTATGTAGTCCCAAGCCATCCCGATAAATCTGGCGGATATACAATATCTGACTTCAGGGATTTTAACAATGCTGCTCCTGATGTCTGTTTTGGTTTTGACGGGATGCCGGGTCATCAAAGAAATACCATCCGGGGAAGCTATGACCTGGAAGATTCGCCGTATTCAGGCGAGATGAACGGGAAAAAAGGAGCGACATTCGGCGGTGCGGGTATTTTTGCGTCAAAAATAGGTGGCCTGTGGGATGCTCTTCTTAGTGAAGGAAGAAACTGGTGGATTTCTGCAAGTTCCGACTATCATTCTGATGATGACTTTTACCCGGGTGAATACCAGAAGACCTATACATATGTGTCAAAAAAGAATGATGCACAGGCTTTAATGGATGGAATGCGCTCAGGAAACAGGTTTATTGTAACAGGTGATCTTTTAACCGGTTTAAAGTTTAAGATAGGCAATGCAATGATGGGACAAACTTTTAAAACAGATAAGAATAAAATAAATATAGAGATCGAACTACTTGATCCGGATGCCCCGAATTTCAATACTTACAGCGACTATACCAATCCTAAACTGGATCATATTGATCTGATTGCAGGCCAGGTTTCAGGAATTATCCCGCCTTCAAGTCCGGATTATTCGAAGGATAGCGTATCAACAACAAAGGTAATTGCACGCTTCGACGCAACAGGAGGCGTGAAGGATGCAAACGATTTGGAAAGCTTGAAATGGACTGATTCAGGGAACGGTTGGAAAAAGATTTCATTTCAGACTGAAATAAACGGCAAAATGTATTTCAGGCTTCGCGGTACAAACCTTGCCCTGAATACTCCCGGAGACCTTGACGGCGAAGGCAATCCTCTCCCCGATATTGCAGAAGAAAATAATGAGGCAAAGGCTTTTTCGGACTTATGGTTCTATTCAAATCCGGTTTTTGTTGAACCTGTTTCAGGTGATGTTAATATGAAACAAACTGCCGGATTGTCTCAGGAAAAATGGTACCGGGGAAATACCCACACACATGCCAGGTTTTCTGATGAAAATGATACCAATGATGTACCGATGATTGCAAAATGGTATGAAGACGCCGGTTATAATTTCCTTCTCCTTTCCGAACATAACGACCATGTTATTCAAAAAAAGACCTTTTGCCATGATGAAGCATCAAATCCTCCGGGATTCATAATGCTTTGTGGTAATGAGCTCAGTGAAACGAGGCATCATACTGCACTTGGAATAAATAGTTTCATCGGAGGGGAGACTTCATTACAGGATGGCGTTACCAAAATTCTGGCAGCAGGTGGTTTGCCAATACTTAATCATCCTCAGGATCCTGTCGTATCTGCGTCAGCATTTATTGCTACCGAGGGTCTTAATCATCTGGAAGTTGTGAATGGTGGCAGACTTCAGGACACACCTGCTACCGAAGCTCTCTGGGACAGTGTTCTCTCTGCGCCAAATGGACGCCTGGTGTATGCTGTGGCTGCAGATGATAACCACTACAAAAAAGCTAATGTTGGGAGAGGATGGATAATGGTAAAAGCTCCTTCACTTACAAAATCAAACATTTTAGAGAGCGTACGTTCCGGGAACTTCTATGCAACTACAGGCGTAATTCTGAATGACTACGTAGTTGTGAAAAACTCCATAAGAATTGACACTCAGAATGGAGATACCATTAAGTTTATCGGTAAGAACGGGAAGTTGCTTAAAACAATTATTGGGGACAAGGCTACTTTCCGTACAAAGAAGAGCAATTATTATGTCAGGGCAAAAATTACAAATGCCGAAGGGAAAATGGCATGGACTCAACCGGTATTTACGGATCTGTAATTAGGAACCATGGGAAACTTATTAATATGTTATATAACATAACAAGATTGTAACATAACTTAACAGACAGATTTATATGTACCGTATTAAGCTGATCCTTGTTCTTTTTTTCCAGTTAACTTTACTGCAAGCCCAGAAAAATTTCTCATTTGTCTTTCTGCCCGATATACATTTGCAACCGGATTCAGCAGTAGTGGCAGGATTTGAAAAGCTTGCAAAACAAATTAACCGGCTTCATCCCGATTTCGTCCTGACCGGAGGCGATATGATATATACGGCAAAAAATGTCAATGATAAGAAGGCTCAAATTCTTTTTGACTTGATGGACAAGGAATTTAAGAAGCTTAAAATGCCGGTTCATTTAACAATGGGTAATCATGAAAACGTTGGTATCACTCAGGAAAGCGGCATTGATAAGACAAATCCCATGTGGGGCAAGAAAATGTATGAATCGCGCTATGGAAGCAGGTATTATACTTTTACTTATAATGGATGGAAATTTTTTGTCCTGGATGGGATCAGGATACTGGAAAAGGAGAAAAACTACACCCAGGGGGTCGATTCTTTACAAATGGAATGGATCAGGAAGGAACTGGTTTCCACAGATAAAAGCACTCCGGTAATTATTTCAATTCACTCGCCATTAATTGATCCGCATGCAATTTCAAGTTCGGATTCTCAGGCTCTGTCGGCTAATTCGGAAGCTATCCTGAATTTGTTCCTGGGCTATAATCTGAAAATGGTGCTGGAAGGTCATACACATCTGTTCATGGACCTCTTTTTTAAAGGAGTCAGTTATGTTTCAGGTGGATCTACTGCATACGGAACTGATCCGACGGACTATGGATTTTTACTGGTAAAGGTCAGGAAGGGCATTGACAGCAGGCAATTTATTAAGAACAAATAAATGTACATAAGCTCAAATTAAGTTATGAAAACAACAGGAAGAAGCCAAATAAAAGTAATCATAACTGCTTGTGCAGCAGATCTCCGGGATATGAAAATTATTGTTTTTCTGATCCTTAGCCTCATCACTGCTTCATCATTTTCCCAGGATGTTAGTTTTAGCAAACCGGGTAAAAACATCTATGCTGAGATGCCGAATCCTGCAAAGGCAGACTTGGAAACCTGGTCGAAACTCAAAAGTGATGTTAATGTTAGTTTTGCAGATGACAATATCAGGTATCCGAAGCAAAATGTACCAACAGGCTTAATTGAAAAAACATGGAATGCGATAGCCTGGAAAGGTGAAAAAATCCATACTCAGTTGTTGGTATGGACTAAAATTGATATTCCTGCATTGAGTCATAACGGTGAGTGATCTCAGTGATGCAAAAGGCGACCGCATAAGTGCAGTGAATATACGACCTGGCTTTGTCCGTTATGTGATGACCGACGAATTTGGCGGTGGCTGCGATACCAGGAAAACAACTGATTATGATTCCTCCCTCGTTGAAGATCCGATTGATATTGTAAATATAATCCCGGTTAAGGCTAATTCTGTACAACCTGTCTGGATCAGTATTCAGGTGCCTGGAGATATTCCTGCTGGTCAATACAAAGGTACTCTGACAGTCAATGCATCAGGCAAATTTACCATGAATATTGTACTGAATGTTCTGGACCATTTATTGCCGCCACCCGCTAAATGGAAATATGACCTTGACCTCTGGCAGAGCGCTGCTTCAATTGCCAAAGTGCATGATGTCAGACTATGGAGTGATGAACATTTCAATCTGATGAGACCATACTTTACATTGCTGGCTAAGGCGGGGCAGAAAGCTATCACGGCAAATATAATCGATCAGCCCTGGGGGAAGGGTCATGTTTATCATGACGATCCTACACTTATTTACTGGACGAAAAAGAAGGACGGCAACTGGGCATACGATTACAAATTATTTGACAGGTATATTTCAACTCTGATGGAATGCGGGATTGATCAGCGGATAAACTGCTATACAATGGTAACCTGGGATCTCTCCTTCATTTATTTTGATGAATCTCTGGGGCGGGTCGACACGGTCAAAAATGCAAAACCCGGTTCGAAAAGCTATAATGACTTCTGGACTCCGATGATAAAAGACTTTACCGGTCATCTAAAGGATAAAGGTTGGTTTGGTAAAACAGCTGTTGCCATGGATGAACGTGACATGGAGAGCATGAAAGCAGTGATCTCACTTTTAAGAAATATCGACCCTGAATGGAAAGTGGCGCTGGCAGGGGATTATCACCCCGAAATAGTTTATGATATCTTTGACTATTGCCTGAATATCGGGCAGACATTTACAAAGACAGAACTGGAGAAACGGAAAGGTACTGGGAAACCTTCAACATTTTACAATGCCTGCGGTACCGATATTCCAAATGCATACACTTATTCATCCCCGGCAGAAAATGTGTGGATAAGCTGGTACGCAGCAGCCGCAGGATTTACCGGATACCTGAGGTGGGCATATAATAACTGGAACAGGGAACCACTCTTAGATTCCCGTTTCCGGACATGGCCCGGGGGCGATCTTTATCAGATCTACCCCGGCCCCCGCTCGTCGATACGTTTTGAGAAATTCATCGAGGGGATACAGGATTTTGAAAAGATAAGGATACTTCGTGAGCAGTTTGAAGACGGAAACAAAGCAGTTCAGATGAAAGAGCTCGATAACCTTTTGTCCGGATTCACTCTTGAAAGGTTGAAGAATTTTCCGGCTGCAGGTCAAGTGGCCGAAGCTAAGAAGAAACTTAACAGTTTTTGATGATACAGGGAGTTATCATCAATATGAACTAAAAATGTTAATGATGAAAAGAGCTGTACAATGCATTTTGATTCTTGCAGGATTATTGATTTCCAGGATTTTACCGGCTGCTCCGGCCGGGGACTACAAACTGTTAATATTCCCTTTTCCCCTTGATATTAAGGTTTCTGAAGGAAGCTTCGGGATTGATTCAGTCACTTTTATTACAATTCCTCAGAAAGCAGGCAAACTTGACAATTTTCTTGCCGGACTGATCTCAAACGAGTTTGCAGATAAATATGAGATCCCGGTGATGATAAACCGGAAGCTGTCACTAAATGGTACAGATAAATGCATCCTGATCGGGGACCTTAACAATCCCCTTGTGAAAACTTTTTGTGATCAGCAGGGACTTACAGGTGAGCTTAAAGCCCTGGGTAATGAAGGTTACATTATTTCAGTGACATCAAAAAACATTGTGGTCGCCGGAAACACCGGTAAAGGGGCTCTTTTCGGTCTTGAGTCACTGAGACAGCTTATTACAGTTTCAAACGGCAGGCTTTCAGTACCAAAGGTTATGGTAAAGGATGCTCCGAAATATCCTTTCAGGGGTATAAAACTTTACCTGCCGGGAAGAGAGAACATTACCTTTTTCAAGAGATTTATAAGCGATTTTGTGGCATACTATAAGTTCAACACAATCATTCTTGAACTGAATGCAAATATGCGTCTTGAGAAGCATCCTGAACTGAATACCGGAGCAGTAAAATTCGAACGGATGCTTAATTTCAGCAGACTTGACAGGCCTCCCGGTCAACATATGGAGTATCAGAATTCCTCACATCAGGATAATGCCGACGGAGGTATCCTTGAGAAGGAGGAAGTAGCTGATCTTGTCAGATATATGAGGCAGTTCAACATTGAGGTCATCCCTGAACTGCCATCCCTTACTCATGCATATTATCTGCTATCCGGACATGAAGAACTTGCGGAGAACATGAACCAGCCTGTTCCTGATACTTACTGTCCCCTCAAACCCGGTAGCTACAAGCTCTATTTTGATGTCCTTGACGAATATATTGAAGTCATCCACCCTTCAATTATTCATATCGGACATGATGAATGGAGGATGGAGAAGGACCTCTGTGAGCTGTGCAAAGGGAAGGATTACGGGGAACTGTATGCAGCCGATGTAACAAAAATCCATGATTACCTTGCAAAGAAGGGAATTAAGATAGCCTTGTGGGGAGACCATCTCCTTGAATCGGTCACTGAAAAGGAATTTCAAACCTGGAAATCTTCTGCCGGTTACCAGTATAAGATCCCCGGTGCATTAAGGCCGGAGCAGGTGCTTATGCTTATCCCGAAAGATATCCTGGTTTTCAACTGGTTCTGGGATGATCCTGCCAATGATAAGCAGGTTTCTGATTTTGGATTCAGTCAGGTTTACGGAAACCTGCGTGCTGATATCGACAGATGGGATCAGAGAAATAAAATCAAAGGGCTTCTCGGTGGGGCACCGTCGTCCTGGGCTGCAACGACAGAATTTAATCTGGGGAAGGATCAGCTTGTCGATTTCCTTGGTTGTTCAAATCTCCTGTGGTCTGAACAGTATGTTCCTGTTGACATGCTCGCAATAATTACAGATGCTCTGGTAAGCAATATTAATTACAGGTTCAGCGGGAAAAAGCTTCCGTCCGAAGCCGGAAGCAAAGTTACCCCGGTAAATATTTCAGAATATTTTAATTCTGACTTAAAACAAGGAATTGACAGTCTGGACTCTAACAGCCTTTTAACAGGACGCGTAAAGTCGGGTAGCCGGCTTTTTGATCTGAATGGTACTTCAGCTGACAATCTCAGGGCTGTTGTTGTTTCAAACAAGAAAGATAATCTCCGGAATGATCGTGCTCAGGGCATAATAATAAACCAGGATGTGAACAGCGTCCTCTTCCTGCATGCATGTGCAAGGGAAGGAATCAATCAGAAAGCTTATGCTGCAATCTACGATTTCTATGATACTTCCGAGCTACTTGGCTGGTATGAAGTAATATATGAAGATGGGCTTATAATGACAATTCCGGTAAGGTATGGAGTGAACATTCTGGACTGGAGGTGGAAGCAGAGAATTGCTTCTTTAGAAAAGCCTAAGGTTAAATACAACCAGGATCAATACGCCTATGATGCTCCGTCAGTTTTATGCACAGGTGAAAATGCCGGACCTGTAACCTTTTTTGCTTTTGAATGGGAAAACCCAAGATTCGGCAAGACTATAAAGGAAATTAATTTGAAATCCGCAAACTATGGTAAGAACAACGAAAATGCCATTATACTCCTGGCAATAAGCATTACTGAAAACTCAAAGAAGGTCCAGTCAAAAGGAAACGAAAGACAATGAAAAAAAATCTCCGTTCATCGGCTCTTAACTCAATATTATTGAGATTGTTTTATGTCATTCTTGTTTTGATCGTGCCCGGATGCAATAACCCGGCCCAGGTTGTCGAAAAGAGAGATGGCTACAACCCCATTTACTGGGTTGAAGGGGCTGTGGAAAGGAAACAGGGAGATCTCACTTACGAAGAAGCCAGGAAAATAACTGACGATGTTTATGCAAAGGGCTGGCGTGGAGTAACTTACTGGGGAGCTGACCGTGAAGGTGAGGAAATGACTTATTACTTTAATTCTCCAAGTCTCAAAAACGAGGGGTGGGCAGTTGAAGGGAAGGATGGTCTGACTCCTCTTGTTAAGGCAGCACATGAAAAGGGTCTGCGGGTTATGATCAACATTGAAGATGTTAATCCGTACCACTGGCAACAAAATAGATGGACCTCTGATAACATAAAGTCAGTTGCCGGGGATCTTGCTGCCTCAGGTGTTGATGCAGTGTTTGAAGAGTGTTTTGAGGTAAAACCAGATGTATTTATTTCGCTTGCGCGTGAGCTCAAGAGCAAGGATGTTGATTATATATCAGGCACGGATCCTATGCTGTTGAGGGAGCCAAATTTCCCGACTCTATGGCCTGAGACAAGCATAATCGACATTTACAATTATTATCTCAAGCGTGATAAGATATTTAATATTGCCACCTTGACCCAGCACGGATCATTGGGTTATGGATGGGCCAAATACTGGGGCAAACCGACATCTTTAATTTCGCCGGTAAACAGGAACTGGGGAATCGCCGGTGATTATTCTCCTGCAGTTATTTCTTATCTGTGCATGATAAGGGCACTTCAATTCAGACTTGACAATTTTATAATCTTCGGAGGTTATAACGCTTTTGATCCTGTTAAAACTCAAAAGTGGATTAATGAATATGTTGAAAAACAAGAAATTGACAGACCATTATTTAATCTGGTCGTATTGTTGAAGAAACAAACTGATTATTCCGGAAACGAAACAGCAGAGCCTGGCTGGAACCGGCTTTTCAATTCCGGGGATGCCATCACTTCGGGAGCAATGAATGCCGGATATAATGTAATAGTAAGTGATAAAGTAGTCCCTGCAGATGCTTACTGGATTTATTCCGGTGGAGGTAATAACGACACTCTTCCCTCAGAGGTGGTCGATTTATTCGATACAGATAAGCCTGTTTTTATCCAGTGCGGAAGCGGTATTCCGAACGGGACATCAATTTCACCGGGATGGAAGAAAGCCCTTGAAAAATGCGGAGTTGACGGAACAAAAATGTTCGGTTACGGAATTGAAAAAAAGGATCAGCAGGCTGTTTCCCTTCCTCCCAGCCAGGAGGAAGACATTCCTTACACGGGGTACTATAATGGTGTATATCTGAGGTTTACAGGGGCAGATGTTCAGCGTGGCATCGATCTGCGCTCAGGAACTGTAATTCCGGGTGATGCAATAGACGGAACTATTTACTGTGCTCCTAATAAAACATACGGGAAGGGCCCTTACATAATAGGGAAGAGTAAAAAATATGTAGTCACAGCCACTTCTCTGAACTGGGAAGCCGCTTATCCTGTTTCTGATCTTCTTTCAGGATCCGGTATTAAACCCTCATCTAATGTCTGGGGTATAGCCGGCGAAAATGTTACAGCCCTACTTGCCATTGAAACAACAGAGCTTGAAATTAAAATACCCGGTCTTTCCGAAGGTTCAAAAATCCACGTGGTAATCTGGGATAATAAAAGCAACAAAAAGTCAGAGGAGACCCTTACTTATGCTGCACCTTTCAGGCAAATGCTTAAGGAGTATGACTTTATTTTGATTGACAAAGTGAAATAATCTATCAGTAAAATGAATAAGACCAACATTGTTTCGGATACTGAAGTCCAGACCGGAGGAGGCAGCCAGAGGCTGATGTGCATTGACGCCCTCAGGGGCTTTGACATGTTATGGATAATAGGCGGTGCAGAAGTCCTGATTGCTCTGGGAAAAGCATCCGGCATTGGATTTCTGGGCAATCTGGAAGTTCAGTTTGATCACAGCTGGGGACAATTCCATTTTTATGATCTGATAATGCCTTTATTCCTGTTCATTGTCGGAGTTGTAATGCCAATCTCATTTGCGAAGCGGCTGAAACGCGGCGACAGTAAGAAAATGCTTTACAGGCATATCCTTAAAAGAGTGGTGGTCCTGTATATCCTTGGTCTTATCGCCTCCGGTCACCTGTTTACATTTGATACATCAAAGATGCATCTGTGGACCGACACCCTTCACGCAATCGCTGTTGGTTATCTTGTGAGTTCGATCCTTATTCTTGAGGTGAGCAGGAGATGGCAGCTGATCACAACAGCGTCATTATTAATTCTATATTGGCTGGTAATGGCTTTTATACCCGTTCCTGGTCATCGTGCAGGGATTTATGAGCCTGATTTAAACCTTGCTATCTATGTTGATAATCTGATCTTAGGTCATTGGCAGGAAGGGGCCGGCTGGACTTACATCCTGACCAACATGACATTTATTTGTTCTGTCATGCTTGGCGTTTTTGCAGGACAGTTACTTCAGTCAGATCTCAAACCAATGAAGAAAGCCGGATTGCTGGCGCTTGCCGGAGTTAGTTGTATTATTGCCGGTAAGGTTTGGGGAATCTGGTTCCCCATAATCCACCATATCTGGACAAGCACTCTGGTCCTTTTTGCAGGAGGATTAAGCTTTCTTCTTCTGGCTCTGTTTTACCTCGTTATCGATATATGGGGTTACAGGAAATGGGCATTCTTTTTTGTGGTTATCGGGATGAATGCAATTGCAGTCTATGTAGCGACACATTTATTTGATTTTAAGGAGATAGGCAATGTGTTTGTCGGCGGATTATTTAAATGGCTGGGACCGTGGGCCGGCTTTGTGGAAGCCTCAGCAGCCCTTGCCGTAATCTGGCTCATACTTTACTGGATGTACCTGAAGAAAGCTTTTATTAAAATTTAACTGATGGAAAGCACTCCGGCCTCTCCCCCACATTGGGGCTGTTTAAAAAGTCTAAATCCATTAACCGCAAAGATCGCAAAGGATTTACGCAAATGCCGATAGCTATCGGCACGCAAAGAGCTAATTATTAACGTTTTAACTTTGCGTACTTTGCGCCTTCTTAGCGTGCTTTGCGGTTAAAAAAGGCTTTTTCAACAACTCCGAGGGTTCCGATAGCTATCGGAATGGGGAGAGGCCTTAAAACTTGATTTATGAAAAGGAAGTTTTTCAGTTGTTTGCTGTTATTTTGCCTGGTATTGTTTTGCTCATGCAGCAATAAGCAGGGGCCTGACCTGAGGTGTGCCTTCATAGGGGATCTCCATTACAAGATACCTGACTATCGTACAGCAGATTTTCTTGTTCCATCGATGGCAGGTGAAGTAACTTTACGATTTGATAAGTTTTATGATAAATAATTAATACATAATGAAATATATGTCCAAAAACCGTTTAATAACAGTAACTGTCTGTTTGCTGATTATCATTTTACAAAGTTGCGGGAATTCTGATAAAAAAGTAACCAGCCTTACCGGGAACCGGGGGAACAGGGAAAAAGTAAATATCAAACCAAATCGTGTTCTGGTGGTCATCGGTGATCAGTGGACAGATCCCCTGAGTTACAGTATCGATCCTTTCCGGGTAAAAGGCGATGATTTTCTTGATGTTATAACTATGCTCAAGATATGGGGCATCCCGTTTGATATTTTACGGCTCGATGAGCAGCGGCTTCAGATTAACAGGTTTCTGGATTATGCTGCCCGACCGGCTTACGGATGTGTTATCTGGATGGCTGATCCCGGTAAGCTCTCCGGAATGTCAGCTAATTATGAGACACTGCAACGCGCAGTAAATGAATATGGAATAAGTATGATCGCACTTTTCGATTATATAAAGACAGATCCGGTTGCCGCCCTTGCAGGAATCAGGTACAGTGATGTCAAAAATGTCAGGCTTGGAGGAGATGGGGAAAAGCTTGAAATTACCGGCAATCATTTTATCACTTCCGGTGCAGCGGGCATAAGCCTGCCTGACAGTAAGCAACTTGCCGGATCGAGCATTCCTGAAGCAAACGGGATAACAGTAAACAGTACTGACGAAGTGACGGATATTTCAGACATAGGCATGGTAAACTGTTCCGTTTCCGGCGATGCTACTATCCTTGGGAATATAGGAAATACACCGCAGATGGTTGTACGGGATATCGATAATGATACAAAAACCATCTGGCTTGGCGGCGGCAGGGACTGGTTCCGTAAATATCCGGTCATGAGAAAGATCTTCAGGAAGGCGCTGGTTTATTCGATTGGTTATGGTGTCTTTAACGATAATTTTGAAAACGGATTCATATTCATCATGGACGATGTTGGTTGCAGCGAACATGCCTGGAGCCTGACCTGGCATTACCCGACACCTGCAAAGGATACTCTGATTAAATACCTCATTGAACCTCTTGAAAAATACGGATTTATGATGGTAATGAACTTAACGCCGGGATTTGCAAATCCTGAAAAGAAATTGATTGAATCATCATGGGAGGTTCCTCCGTTCAAGGATATTTTTGGCAACTGGCAGGATTATGGTTCCACCAAGGCGGGTCTTGATGAAGGTCTCCGGCGTGGAGTTTTCGAAATGCAGCCACACAGGGCCTGGTCGCATATGAACTGGGATCTTGATTCACCACCCGGACCGTGGTGGGGGAGTCCGGTTGACGGTGAACTTAAAATTACCGACTGGTACAATGAGGTTGTAGACGTAAGACGGGGCCATGCCCCTGTTCCTTCCAACGATCTGCTTTTCATCTACAAAAAAGGCATCGAAGCAATCAGGGAATCCTTCGGTGTTGTTCCTCTTGCTGCCGAAGTCCGCCCGGGCGCTGAGTTACTGGAAGGTACCCATGGTGGAGATGATAATGGCCGGATTGCTGCCATTGCCGGTTTGGGGGTCAGCCGTGAATGTTATGTGGGTATTGACAGAACAATAGAGTTCAAAATGATGATGCCTCAACAGTTTACCTGTCACGACCTGGACCTGACCGCGAAGACAAATGATCCGGCAGATGAAACTGAAGCAGGCTGGGATAAACTCTGGACCCTTACCACGGAACAGCTTATCGGATCGAAGATTGCAGGTGGCAGAAGAATCAATCTCCGTGACAATCTCAACTGGATCGAATCTAAAAAAGATAAACACTGGATGGGCTTTAATGAAACATGTGCCTATCTTCATTCCGGAATTTCTGTTTCCGGAAAGGATGGCTTTGGAATTGAATTAAGCTATGACGGACATTACTGCAAATATTTTGAAAAGGAACCATCTGTATGGACGCTTGAATTATCGGATAGTTTCAGCCAAAGCTTTCCCAAAGGTTCATCGGTATTTGTAGATAGTAAAATGATCTCGCCTGAAATGGGCCTGGTGCAAAAGGTTGAGATTCCTGCAGGTCTTGGAACCCACAAACTTGAAATTATTACAAGGTAACAGAACTTCTGAAAAATATAAATAAACCAAAACAAACCTAACCAAAACAATTAAAGGAGGAAATAATATGCAAAAACTGATTAAGAAATTGATCTTCAGTGTTATAGTATTAGCCCTGATTACCACCGGTTGCGTAAACAAAACACCGGAAAAATCAAATGAGTCTGGTACTCCGCCTGTTCCCGGCGCTATGGACAACCTTGCTCCAACACCCCCAATGGGCTGGAACAGCTGGAATCCGTTCGGCAAGAATGTAAGTGAACAAGTTATCAGGGAGACAGCTGACGCAATGGTAAGTTCAGGTTTAAAAGATGCAGGATTCAATTATATAGTAATCGACGATTACTGGCAGGGGACGAGGGACACTGTGACCGGTGTGCTGAATTTCAATCCTGAAAGGTTTCCGTCGGGAATCAAAGCTCTGGCAGATTATGTGCACAGTAAGGGGTTAAAATTTGGGATTTATTCCGATGCCGGAACAATGACCTGCGGGGATCAACCCGGCAGTTTCGGATATGAGGAAAAGGATGCAAAGATGTTTGCCGGTTGGGGTGTAGATTATCTGAAGTATGATTATTGTTATTGCAATGATTACGGATCGGAGAATAACAATTACAGGGAGGCAATAGCCAGATACAAAGCAATGGGTGACGCTCTCAAAGCTACGGGACGCCCGATCGTATACAGTATTTGTGAGTGGGGTCCCCGTTCGCCATGGCTCTGGGGCAAAGAAGTAGGTGGCCATCTGTGGCGCATCTCCTATGATGTTGGCGACAAATGGGATGAACCCAGGAATGAACACAGCCAGATCGGGATCCTGACAGCTATTGATGCCATGACCAATCTTGAAAGATTCGTTGTACCCGGCGGATGGAATGATCCTGATATGCTTGTGATCGGACTAAGAAATTCAGGTTTCATAAAAGGAGGAGGATGCACAGATGTCGAATACCGTACGCAGATGAGCATGTGGTGTATGTTTTCTGCTCCGCTTCTGATCGGATGCGACCTCAATAATATGAGTGAAGAAACCAAAACGATCCTTCTGAATAAGGATATTATAGCAATTGACCAGGATCCGCTTGGAAAGCAGGCTTTCAGGGTTATGAGGAAAGACGGCATTGAAGCATGGAAAAAACCTCTTTCAGGAAACCGGATAGCTGTTGCATTCCTGAACAGGAACTCAACTGAAGGAACTGTAACCTCACAATTTGAATCTTTGGAGCTCGACCCCAAGGCGGAATATACCGTGTATGATGTATGGAAGCATGAAACCGTAAAGCAGCCGGCGGGCGCTCTTACTTCAAAATTGCAGTCGCATGAATGCCAGGTATTTGTCCTCTCTCCGCTTTAATCTTAAATAGAAACCTGCCACAAGGGATAAATCCATGCGAAACAAAGCAATCATAATTCTTCTGATCCTGACTGAATCGTTAACCTTCAGTTTAAATGCACAACTTGATGTAAAGAAGTTCGGAGCAAAAGGCAATGGTTTATCTCCCGACACACGCTTCATTCAACGCGCTATAGATAAAGCATTTGAGGATGGGGGAGGAGTTGTTGATGTGCCGGCTGGCACTTACCTGATCGGCACGTTGATTCTTAAGGATAATGTTGAAATCCATCTCCAGCCCGGTGCGACAATTCTAGGGAGTCCTGATTATAAAGACTATCCTGAAATAATCCACAAGTTCGATTCAAGGACAAATGGTCTTTATGCTAAACATTTTATGATATTTGCTGAAGGGGCAAGGAACATAGCGATCACCGGAACCGGAGTAATTCATGGTAACGGACTTAAAAATTATCAGAAAAGTGATCCTCAGAACCTCCGGCCGTTTATGGTCCGGCTTGTGAACTGCAGTAATGTAACCATCAGGGATGTCAGGCTTTTGGAATCTGCAAATTGGACGCTACATTTGCTTGGATGTCAAGATGTTAATATTGACGGCATTGTAATTGAAAACGGAACCAGGTCTAACAGGGATGGACTTGATATTGATGCATGTAACAGGGTGACAGTTTCAAATTCCAGATTCCGGACAGGCGATGATGCAATCGTAATGAAGTCAACCAATGATATTCTATGTCAGAATGTTACCATCACCAATTGCATTATCAGAACTGATGCCTCGGCAGTTAAAACAGGCACTGAATCCAATGGCGGATTTAAAAACATCACTGTAAGTAATTGTGTAATAAGGGATGTGCCTGTCCATGCCGGGATCGAACTTATGACGGTTGATGGCGGCATAATGCAGAATATCCTCCTTGAGAACATTACTATGGAAAATGTCGCCACCCCGGTTTTTATCAGGTTAGGGAACCGTGCAAGACCATTTAAAGCAGGACAGTATGTTAATCACATTGATGATGTTAAAGATATTTATCTTAACAACATTACTGTGTTGAATGCTAAACTGCCTTCGGGCATTATAGGGATGAATTTCAAAAAAATAAGGAATGTTGTAATAAATAACTTTTCGGTCAGAAGCTCAGTTGCGCAGGATCCGGTGGCATTTAACATGGTCCCGTTTGAAGAGTTTTCTTATCCTGCCGCCAATGTGTTCAAAAATTTGCCTGCTTATGGATTTTATTGCAGAAATGTTGATGAACTCCATATGGAGAATATTTTTATGTATTCAGCTGAAAATGAGGTCAGGCCTGCCCTTGGATTCGACAGGGTGAGTAATCTCGAGTTGTTGGGGGCAAAAGGAGAAACAATAAATAAAACAACTCCGTTGGCCTATTTCAGAAATTCTGAAAATGTAAGCGCAAAATTTTGCAGGTCATTAGGAGAGAGTGATGCCCTTTTCGCAATAGAAGGAAACAATGTTGAAAATTATTACCTTTCTGACAATCGCCTTCAAAAGGGTCAGAAAGAGGTGGTAAAAGTTGCTGAATTACAGGATGAAAGTTTTTTTGAAGACTTTAAGACTGACTTGAGGTTTTCCGTTGATGGAGGAGAAAAGTTTAAAGGATTAGAGAGCCGGGGACTTCGGGATAATCCACTTAAATTCAATATTGAAATAACAAAACGAGGGTCGCTTCAGCTATGCTTGCTGGTACTTAATAATTCAGCAAAGCCGGGCAGACTTCTTGTAAAGTTCGATGGAATTATCCAGGAGTTCAGAGTCGACTGGTCAGAATGGGGTTGGGCACCGGTAACTCTTTTAAAAGAATATCCATCGGACAGAAATGTGGATTTTGAAATTTTGGCAGGAGATCGGGATTCTGATATGAAAATTTCAAAAGCTTACATCCGGTATCAGGATGTGAGGAAGACCGACTGATGAAAGAGATTATTCTTAGTATAACAAGTTTGCAGATGATAATGATAAATATATGATATATGAAATATGAAAATATGAAAATATGGGGATATGATAATATGATAATATGATAATATGATAATATGATAATATGATAATATTGGGATACTATAATATGATGGTTTTTTAATATGATGAAATTAGAATATGATAATTTGATAATATGATAAGATGACAATAAAGACCTCCTGTGTTTTTAGATTTCAGTGGCTTCTGCTATTTCTGATCTCACTCTACTGGGCTCCCGTACTTTCACAAACCAGCCTCAAGCCGCAGAAATGCATTATGGTTTTCGGAGCCCATGCAGACGATGTGGACGAGATCGCAGGCGGAACTTTTGCCAGATATACTGCTATGGGTTACAAAGGTATTTATGTTTCTGTTACCAATAACCTTGCCGGATGCAACATTGAGAGAACTCCCTGGTCTGAGGGACCAAAGTTTACTGTTTCTGATTCACCTTTTAAATATCCGGCCGGAGGACTTGAAACCAATCAGATAAGGTCGGAGGAAGCCAGAGCCGCTGCTGCTGTATATGGAGCTGAAGCCATATTTCTCGATTTCTGTGAACCTGAAATATATCTTGGCCGTAAAGTGATAATTTACGGAACCCGGGATTTTTTAAATTACGATGCGCCGGGAAGAAAACAGATAAGCCTTGCAACAAGGTACAGTGAAGATGTAAATGTAGTTTATGAGTTATTGAAGAAATACCAGCCCGAGATTGTGATAACACATACCCTGGGAGGAGAAAAGCTTGATCATGAGGGGACTGCCTATATGATGTACCTTGCATTTAAGAAAGCCATGGACAATAATGTGCCTGTGGGGAAATTATGGATGACCGTTAACGGGTGGCTGCTTGACAAAACTTCTCTTAAAAATGGCAGGGGAAAACCTGACATTCATATTGATGTCAGGGACTATCTTAAAACAAAGTATGAGGCGCTCAATAAACATGTCAGCCAGAATGGGGGTTTCGGAAGAGCCTATGTAATTGGAAATGAGACTCAGCCAAAAGAGGTGATTGAAGAGTTTATAACAGTTATTGATAATACAAAATGAAATTAAAGTACCAATATTTTAAAATCAGGATTACCGGGTTATGAAGAGATATCGGTTTTTATATAGATTTTTTTCAATTTTGATGGTGACGCTAATCCCATTTTCAATTTATGCTCAGGAAGTTGCGACACTGGTCAAACAATGGGGTCAATTCGGTGATAAACCTGGGCAGCTCAAATATCCTGCAATGATAGTTTCCGACAGGAATTCAAATATCTATATAGTCGATCAGCACAATCACAGGATTCAAAAGTTTGACAGTGAAGGTAGATTCATTTTAATGTGGGGCAAGCAGGGGAGCAATGCCGGAGAATTCAACTTTCCATACGGCATTGCTCTTGATTCAAAGAATAATGTCTATGTCTCGGACATGAACAACAACAGGATCCAGAAATTCAGTCCGACGGGTGAATATATTTCCTCAACAGGATCGTATGGCATGGAAGATGGCCAGTTTAAATACCCTTATGGGGTTGCAATTGACGAAGATGATGTTGTGTATGTGATAGATGCCTTCAATTACAGAGTTCAGAAATTCACTTCGGATCTTAATTTTCTTGCTAAGTGGGGGACACAGGAAAGTATCGGTTTTAAACTATATATGCCACATGAATTAGTTGCCACACGCCAGGGGCATATTATCCTGAGTGACAGGCAAAATCACAGGATTTCCATTTTTACGAAAGAAGGAGCTCTGATTAAACGATTTGGTGAATTTGGTGAAGGAAGTGATGCAAAAGGTGGCCGGTTCAGTGAGCCTCATGGTGTTGCTGTCAATAAACAGGGAGATGTTTTTATTTGTGACCGTTACAATTTCAGGATTCAAAAATTCAGTACTGACGGAGTAAATCAGGCTCAGTGGTTGACTTCCGGTGTCCTGGACAACAGTAAACACTTTCCGCTTGGAATAACAGTCTCAGGTGATGGAAGTATTTATGTTACTGATCATTATGCTCATTGCATTCAGAAGTATATTATTGTTAAATGAATATTATGTTTTAAATTAGGATTTATGAGAAGATATTTATTTCCCAGGCATCAGATTATCAGCATAATGATGATAGTCTTATTCTCTCTGCTACGTTCAGTAAATGTGACTTCGGCTGAAAGGCCATTAATATTCCCGTTTCCCCAGCAGATGGAGCTTACCAGTAGCGGATTTGCCCTTGATGAGACGATGACGATTATTGTTCCAGCCGATGCAGCCAGGAATGACATGTTTCTGGCAAGGTTTCTCGTAAGGGAACTGAGCGATAGATTCGGATTGGCAGTAAGGATAGAGCAGGTATCAGATATACCATCTGGCAGAAAGGTTGTGATAATGGGAAAATTCGACAACCCACTTGTAAGCAAATTCTGTAATGCCGGCAAATTAAAAATTGATGGAAAAAATCCTGGTCCGGAAGGCTACCTGCTCGAAGTTTCATCCGATAAAATTGTGATTGCCGGTTCTGACGATGCAGGTGCTTTTTACGGATTGCAGTCATTGAGGCAATTGATAGATGCAGGAAAAGGGAAAAATGTTCAGGGATTAAAGGTACGCGACTGGCCAGCTTTTCCATTCAGGGCAATCCGGCTCTATGTGCCGGGACCGGACAACATAGCTTTTTTCAAAAGATTTATGAGGGATTTTATGTCGCTCTATAAGTACAATAAAGTCATTATTGAATTGAATTGCATGAGGCTTGATAAACATCCAGAGGTTAATGCCGGATGGATAGAATTTTCGAAATATATGCAGTATACCCGTTCCAATTCAACGGAAGGGATACACGGAGAAGAAAAAAACTCGAGTCATTTTGATGCAGGAGATGGTTTTATCATTGAGAAAAATGATGTAAGGGAACTGGTAAATTATGCAAATGAGAATTTTCTTGAAGTAATACCCGAAATTCCTTCCCTCACTCATGGGTATTATCTTCTTACACGTCATCCTGAACTTGCTGAATATCCGGGCGACAGGTGGCCCGATACCTACTGTCCCTCAAATCCGGACTCCTATAAACTAATGTTTGATGTTTATGATGAGTATATTGAAGTGATAAAACCGAAAATGATCCATATCGGGCACGATGAATGGTGGGGAGCGCCATTGAATGTATGTCCCCTTTGCAAGGGTAAGGATTTTTCGGAGCTTTTCGCAGGTGATATTAACAAAATTCATGATTACATGGCCGGTAAGGGAATTAAGATCGCAATGTGGGGCGACTACCTTCTCGAAAGTATCCGTGAAAAGGGACCACAGAACAGAACTTCCTCAACAGGAGTCAAATACCAGACTCCGGGGGGAACCCGTCCTGAAGTTGTAAGGGAATCGATACCCAAGGATATCTTAATCTTCAACTGGTTCTGGCAGGATCAGGAAAAAGAGAAAGAAATACAAGACTTCGGATTCAAACAATTATACGGGAATTTTACTCCGAACATAAGCAACTGGGCGGGGCGGGTAAAGAAAATTGATCTGGTGGGTGGCGCTCCCTCTTCATGGGCTTCAACAAATGAATATAACTTCGGTAAGGATCTGATCCTCGACTTTCTCGGCTGTGCCAACTTTATCTGGTCGAGCCATATAGTTGATCAGAAAGATCTTGCAGGGATCGTGGCCGGATTAATGCCCTCGATCCGGTCTAATTTAAATATAACCAGAATACCAGGTAAAGATGGTGACCCTGTCGAACCTGTCGACATCTCCGGACATTTTAATTTACCAGCCAGCACGAATGTTTTTAATGTCAGACTGAGTACGTTGCTATCAGGAGGGATCCGGAGTGACAACAAGGTATTCAACCTGGGCACACCGGGGAAATCCGAAGGAAATTCACTTATTGCCGTAGGGTCAAAAGGTGAGGGAGAAAATCTCCTTCCTTCAAATGTCGAAGGTATCGCTGTAAATGAAGATGTAAGCAGCCTCATTTTTCTTCATGCCTGCGCCCTTCCTTCAGAGAATCAGAAAGCGTATTTCAATATACCCGACTTCTTTGATACGGCAGACCTTCTGGGTTGGTATGAAATTGTATATGAGGACGGGTTCAGGATAAATGTACCGGTTCAATACGGGGTAAATATCCTTGAATGGAATCCTGTTGGTGAAGACAGGCTTGACAAAAGAGAGGGTGAAACCGGTTCACCGCAGAATGTTTATTGCTACAAGGCCGATCCTGTCAGCTGTTCTTCCAGTTCAACCAAAAGTCCCATAACTTTCTTTGCTTTTGAATGGATCAATCCCCGTTTCGGAAAGAGAATTAAAGAAGTAAATTTACACGGATCAGTAAATTACCAGGCTACCCAGACCGACTACGGCAAGCCTGTATATGAGCCTATGAAAAGTAATGCCATCATTCTGGCTGCAATGAGCAAAGTAAAGAAAAGAGCGATTTTTGGCAGTGAGTCTGCCGTTAAATGATAACTTGATGAATTTTATTAATTGTATAATCTTTAATATTTAGCCTTATGAAAGAAGAAAAAGATCTGATGTTTACAGGTTCGGATACTGAGGGTGGGATAACCTCAGGGTACCAGATGAACGACGGTGTCAAACTGAAAGTGCCCTATTCATTCTTCGGATCCATTTATGACGAAGTTGAGGAGAGGGCTCTTATGGCCGTATTGAAACAGGAATCGCAGACAATGGGTCCTCAGGTTGCCCTGTTCCAGAAGGAATTTGCAAAAAGGTTTGATGTCAAACATGCATTTGCCACGTCAAACTGCACAACTTCGATGCATGCGGCTACGCAGGCACTTGGGATCGGGGAGGGTGACGAAGTGATAGTCACACCAATAACTTTTATTGCAACATCTCTGGTTATTCTGAAGGAAGGTGCAAAACCAGTATATGCTGATATTGACCCAAGGACATTCAACATCGATCCGAAACAGATCGAAGACAAGATAACCAAAAGGACAAAAGCAATTTACGTTGTGCATTATGGCGGTCAGATGTGCGACATGGATCCCATTATGGAGATTGCAGCAAAACATAAACTCTTTGTACTTGAAGATTGTGCCCATGCTCACGGAGCAACCTACAAGGGAAGACAAGCCGGAAGTATTGGTGACATTGGCTGCTTCAGCTTTCATTCGCTGAAAAATATGGTAACACTGGGTGAGGGTGGTATGATTACCACAAGCAATGATGCACTTACTGATAAGATTCAGAGAATGAGGGTAATGAGTATAACTCACTGGGCCCCTGATCAGACAGTTTGGGAGTTTGGAGGGCACAGGCTTGAAAAGAAGAGCGAAATGGACTACTGGATCCCTTCACATTTCGATGTTATTGACGATGACGGCAAGTGGGGAAACAATTACAGGATGAATGAAGCTCAGGCAGCAGTTGGCAGAGCTCAGTTGATGAAACTCGACAGGATGGTTGAAATGCGGAGGTTTAATGGCCATTATCTGAATGATGGGCTGAAAGGCATTAAAGGAGTGACTCCTACCTATGAAGATCCGAATGGCAAACATGCATTTCATCTTTATACTCTGTGTATTGAGCCGGAAATTCTGGGAGCATCAAGAGATGAGTTTTTAAGAGTATTGTACCAGGAGGAAGGCATTCAGGGAATTCTCCATTATCAGCCTACATATCATTTTACCGGGTTGAGGAAGAAGTACAATTATCCCGATAAGCTGTGCATAAATGCCGAGAAATTCTTCTATGCCCGTGAGATTAACCTTCCCATGAATCCAAGGTTGACAAAAAATGATCTTGATATGATCATTGAAGGTGTGAAAAACACTGCGAATAAGGTGAGGAAATAAACGTAACATAATTATTACCAATGAATTTTGTTCTTATTGATCTTGCTTTATGAGGAAGATTGTGATCTCCTGGATCCTGCTTTTTGCATGTAACCTGATGTGGTCGCTTCAGTTTACATGCATCAAGCTGACCCAGGATCAGGTAGGACCATATTTTACGGTCTGGGCTCCGATGCTTTTTGCTGTATTGCTTCTTGCACCATTTGTTTTAAGGGACTTTCGAAAAGATGGTAAGAAGTTTAAGGATATTCTGATCTTCGGACAGCTTGCCCTGCTTGGTGCTTTCCCGGCCCAGGTGCTGATGACATGGGGAACCCAGTATTCCCTTGCCAGCAATTCGGCAATCCTGACACTGTGTCTGCCGGTGATTACTGCCTTATTTGCTTTTCTTTTGTTGAAGGAAAAAATGAACAGGGTAAGATGGCTGAGCTTCATCATTGCCATTGCCGGGGTGCTGCTTATTTCGACAGGCGACATCAAACAATTGAATTTCAGTTCAAAATATGCTATCGGAAATCTCCTGATTTTTCTGGCGATCGTGGGGAATTCTTACTTCAACGTAGGTTGTAAAAAAATTTCAGCCAGGTATAGCGAAATTGAGATGGTCTTTTATACCTACATTGTAATTGTCATACTTCTTACGCCCCTGGTATTGTACTATGAGCGTGACATTTTTGCCAGGATACCTGAATTTACACTGCAGACCTGGACTGGCATGGCACTTCTCACGGTTTTTCATAACTTTCTCTCTATGGTACTGTTTTTCAAAGCCTTAAAAATTCTGGATGCCATGCAGGTTGCATTGTCAAACTACCTTATCACTTTTTTTGGACTGCCGATAGCGGCGATATGGCTGGGAGAAACCCTTCACAGTCAGGCGATCGCCGGTGGGGTTCTGGTACTTTTATCTACCCTTCTTATAACCCTTGCGGACTATAAAATGAATAAGAGTGCGGCAGTAAAGATCAAAGTTCAACCGGTTATACCGGATGATAAAAATTCAATTTAATAATTAACTGAGGAATGAAAATGATAAATAAAGTTAAATGGGGAGTTATCGGATCAGGAGGTATTGCCAGAAGAAGAACAATCCCTGAAGGCATAATGAAAGCTGGAAATGCGGAACTTGTGGCGGTTTATGACATCAATTCTGAAATTAATAAAAGTGTAGCAAAGGAATTTAATGCAAAAGCTGTTGACAGCATTGGTGAGCTTGTTAATTCCGGAATAGATGCGGTTTATGTTGCATCGCCCGCAAATATGCATCTCGATAATGTAATTTCCTGTGCAGAGGGGAAGAAACATGTTCTGTGCGAAAAGCCTCTGGGTATGACGATCGAAGAGGCTGAAATGATGATTGGTATGTGTAAAGAGGAAGGTGTAATTCTTGGTATCGGATTAATGATGAGATTCCTGGCACAGCATCAGGCTGCTCTTAAGTTGATCCGCGACGGAAGGCTTGGCAAACCGGTTTATGCAAGGGCACAGCTCTCATGCTGGTACCCTCCGATTGAAGGAGCCTGGCGGCAGGATCCGAAATCAGGAGGTGGAGGCTCGCTGATGGATATGGGCAGCCATTGTATCGATCTTCTTGAGATGTTCTACGGTAAAATTAAGAGTGTTAGCTGTTTTACCGGCAATAACGTGCACCCGTATGAATCGGAAGATAGTGCAGTGGTCTCTATGTCATTTGAAAACGGAGCAATGGCGACCGTCGATACATATTTCTGTATCCCTGATAACAGCAGTAAAAATATTCTGGAACTCTATGGCTCCAGAGGAAGTATACTGGCAAGAGGAACCATTGGGCAGGGTCCTTCCGGAGAAATGACAGCTTTTCTTGAAGGAGATGATACCGGATACAATGCATTACAGGAAAGAAACACCGGCGATGGCATTAAGATTACTCCGCAACCCGTTAATACGTACTGTGCGGAAATTGAAGAATTCAGCAATGCCATACTCGAAAACAGGGAGCCTGCAAATAATTATGAACTGGGCCTGAGAAGTCAGAAAGTTTTGGCTGCATGTTATTCTTCAGCGGAGACAGGGAAAGTCGTTGAAATTAAATAAGGTTAAATGATTGACAGGATAGCCATGGGAATATTCGCACACCCTGATGATGCTGAATTCATGTGTGCAGGAACTTTAGCCCTTTTGAGAAAGGCAGGTTGGAAGATACATATTGCTTCAATGACACCCGGCGATAAGGGATCAGCTGACCATACAAGGGAGGAAATAAGCAGAATCAGAAAAGCCGAAGCCACAGCCTCTGCACGATTGCTTGATGGAGATTATCATTGTCTTGAATTCGAGGATGTTTATATACTTTACGACCGTGACACAATTAACAGAACCACCGCACTGATCCGTGAAGTACGTCCTGATATAGTCTTTACTGCGAGTCCTGATGATTATATGGTCGATCATGAAATGACAAGCAAAATAGTTCAGACAGCCTGCTTTTCAGCCGGTATCAAAAACATGGAGGCAGTTAACGAACCTTTTGATCAGGTCCCCTGGCTCTATTATGCTGATCCGCTTGAAGGTAAAACCAAATTGGGAATAAGTGTAGATCCTACACTTTATGTCGACATAACAGGTACCATAGATATAAAGGAAAGCATGCTTGCTTCCCATAAAAGTCAGCGCGAATGGTTGCTCGTGCATCATAAAATGGATGAATATATTCTGTCAATGAAGAGGTTTGCTGAAAAGAGAGGTCAGGAAACGTGCACTCTCTTCGCGGAAGGATTCAGGCAGCATCTGGGACATGGTTACCCTCAGACGGATATTCTAAAGGAACATCTTGGCAACCTGGTTTGCAAAAGAATTGATAAATAATAAGAAATTATGGGCCGTAAAATAAGTATGCTAGCCCCCGATTGGTGGGATTTTACAACACTTGACAATGAGATATTGAATGACGCAGCAAAATTAACCCCGAAAGATATTCTCCAGCTTTCACGTGATGGTTTCAGGGTTGTCTTTTATGATACAATTGAAGATTTTTATCTGGCTGAGGCCCTTGAATATATAACTTCCTGGAGGCAGGCCACAGCAGATAATCCCGCCGGAATATGCGGTCCGATAGGACCTACTGAACAGCTTCCCCTTGTTGCCAGAATAGTTAACGAGTTGAATATGAAACTATCAGATGCTCATTTCTGGGGAATGGATGAGTGGTATGTCAATGGGAGGGAGGTCGATGTTACACATCCCTTATCATTTGAAAAAGCTGACAGAGAGCTCTGCTTCAACAGAATAAAGAAAAATTTAAGGATGCCTGACTCCAATATGCATTTTCCTAAAGGTGATACGTCGCCATATATAAAGAGCTGGGAAAACGGAGTTCGGTGTGCTGTTATGCAGGGAGGGCAGGGTGATACCAAACACTGGGCATTCAACGACCCGGTAAAACGGGAAGGCAGGTACAGGGATCAGCCACCAGCACCCGAAGAATTCAGGAAGCTGACAACTCGTGTTGTGGATCTGCACCCGGTCACCTGTATGCAAAATGCACGTACAAGCGCCGGTGGTGTGGTAACCGGGATTCCGGCACAGGCTCTGAGTGTTGGCCCTGTTCAGACCTGGAAGGCTGAGAAAGTCTCAATATGGCATGCAGGAACACACGATAACCCGTTTGGCCAGAGACTCACTGCATTTATGATCGGCAAACGGATAATTGACAGCGCAGTTCCGATGTCGCTGCTGGCAGAACATCCCAATGTTCAGTTCAACTATTTTCGGGGTGGTATCGGTACATGCGAAACTGAAATGCATTGAATTTATTTATTTTCCTCTTTCTTTAATATCCGACCCATGAAGATGACAATAAAATTTAAATCCACGCTGTGGAAGACAGCTTTGATTGTTTTAGCTGCACAATTGATTTTCAGTCCGTTGCTTAATGCACAGAACTTTAAATTATACTCTGTCAGCGATATGGTCCGCGTCTTTGAAGACGGATATAAACTGCCGCCTTTTTCTGATACAATAAAGGTATTTGGAATCAGGGGAGAAGTAGTTTCATGCCAGTTTGTTGTTAATGCAAAAAAGGACCTCAAAGAAGTGAAGGTTGAAGCAGGCGTGCTCACTAACCGGAAAGGAGGGAGTAATATATCCAGGGATGCAATAGAGTGGAACTTTGTCGGAAGTATTCCGCTCATTAAAAATACTCCTAATCAGCCACCCAGTGCACTTGTTCGTCAGGCGCCAGCCAGATTTCCTGAATATCTGATGGCTGAGAAGGTCTTGGATATCAGAGAGAAAACATGGAAGTCAGTGTGGCTTACGATAAGTATTCCGGCGAATTCGCCGGAGGGCGTCTTCTCAGGAATGGTGACAGTCAGAAGCGGAAAGGAAGAACAAGCAATACCTGTCAGTGTTACCGTTTTCCCGTTGACGATTCCGGCAGAACGTCATCTGAAAGTTGTGGAGTGGTATAACACTGCAGGTTTTTCAAGGTTTCATGGCATCAGGGAGGAATACTCACCTGCCTGGTTTGACATGCTTGGAAAATATGCAGCCAACATGGCTGCCCATCGTCAGAACATTTTTCAGGTACCTTTGGAGTCGATTGAAATTACAAAGTCCGCTTCAGGTGAGCTTCTGTTTGATTTTGCCAGATTTGATCAGATTGCTCAGGTCTTCTGGAATACAGGCAAGATGGATTACCTCGAAACAGGAGAACTTACAAGTTTCGGGGAAGAAAAATGGAACAGTACTAAAATTTACCTGCAGGATTTTAGAGTGAAGAATCCGGGAGGTGGTGAGACGTTAACAGTAGCTGGTCAGGATGTTATTCCTTTATTGATGCCGGCATTTGAAAGTCATCTCAGACAGAAAGGATGGCTTAATAAGGCCATTTTCGGCATAAAGGATGAACCTTCGCTTCATAATTCCCTCTCATACGGGGAAGTTTCTTCCTATTTTCATAGATATGCTCCCGATCTTAAACGTTTTGATGCCATAGAGACCACAAACGTACTTGGTGATTTAGAAATAGCAATTCCGAAGCTTGATCATTTTTCAAACTGGTACGAATCATTTAAAAAATGGCAGCAGGAAGGAAACGAATTATGGTTCTATTCAGTCGGTATTTATCAGGGCAGCCTGTTTCCTAACAAAACTATTGACGTGCCTCTAATTGACTGCAGGATAATGCACTGGCTTAATTATAAATATGACGCAACAGGATATCTTCACTGGGGATGGAATCAGTGGAATGAGAATCCCTACGAAGATGTCGGGATGCATATTGGTGACGGCTGGCATGTTTACCCCGCAAAGGATGGCGTGCTTAATTCGATCAGATGGGAAGAGATGCGTAACGGGATTCAGGACTATGAATATCTCTGGATGCTTGAGAACAGGATAATGGCGTTGAAGGATTCACTTGGGTCAGGGTTCTCCTGGATAAACCCAAAACAACGTGGGAAGGAGATTGCCGGAAAGGTTGTCAAGGGTTTTGCAGAACGTACAGGTGATCCAAATGTTTTGAATTATGCTAAAATGCAGGTTGTAAATGAGTTACTGAGCTTCGGTAAATCGCCGGGTTTATTTGTTCAGACCAATCCCGCTGAAGGAACAGAAATTACATCAGGTTCAACAGTTGAAGTTTTCGGCTGGACGGAATCCGGAACAAAAATTGCGGTTAATGGTACTGAATTACCTTTAGGCGACGACGGCCAATTCCTTGAACAATTTCATCTCAATTATAAGAACAATAAGATCACCATCCGCGCAGTAAAAGGTACTGCATCGAAAGAAATAACAAGGGAATTTGTAATCAGATAGAAAATACTACAACCACCCCCGCCTGACCAGGTTAGCTTCACTTTTTGTTACACAGAGTTACACAGAGAAGTCACAGAGTGCCACAGAGTTATAAGAAATCAGTTCTCTGTGGGCCTCTGTGCGGTTCTCGGTGGACCTCTGTGTAATTTTTAAGTTAGTTATATAGTAGAACGCTAAGAAGGAGCAAAGAACGCAAAGCTAGATTTTTAGAATCAGAATCAGATCTTAATAAATATCTTTTTCTTATAGAGCCAGTAGCAGATATACCAGAGAGCTGCCCACATAACCAGACTGGTAATGATTGCCAGGGTAATTTCCCCTCCCCATGAAAACAGCGGTTTAGTTAACGGAAGAAAAAACTTGTGCAGAATTCCGGTTGCGCCAAGGCTGAAAAATAAATAGATGAATATTGAGTTCATACCCACTATCTTAAACATATTCCCCCCGGTAGCGAACAATTTCTTCCCATCAATAAGCCAGTAAGTCAGGCATAATGCAAGTATTGCCCAACCACCGCTGACAAATACAAATGAAGAAGTAGCAATTTTCTTAATGATAGGCGTTATGTTCAGAAGATCAAGTGAATATCCTATAACTAAAGCAGAAACACCAGCTATCAGCAGAGTCCGGACTTTTGTCATAACCGGTTTATCACTCATCAGGAGCTTGCCGCATAAAACACCCCAGACCGTATGGGCAGTTGTTGAAACAAAATTCAATGTTGCCCATTCGCTGGCCTTATCAACACCCTCAATTTTATTATTGAACCAGGCTCCCAGGTTTTCGAAATTTACCCATGGATGGTTGAATCCATCGACAGGGAAAAACCTGTAAGCCAGATCAATAAGAAGTAATATTATAAGAGTGAAAGCAAGCTGGAATGAAAAACTCTTGTTTCTGATAAGGAATGCAACAATATATGTTATTGAAAGTTGAGCCAAAACATTCTGGAATCTCCAGACAATATGTCCCGGGCCCATGTTATATAAAGCCCAGCCAAAGAATAGCAGCAGAAGTGATCTTTTAAAAGCATGCAAGGTGATCGACCTGTCAGAATCTCCTTTTTTCTTACGATTGGCTACCGCAAAAGGGATGCTAACCCCGACGATGAACATAAAGAAAGGCTGTATTAAATCCCAGAAATGAAGTCCATGCCACTCATGGTGACTAAACTGTGTGCCTAAAAAATGTAAAACACTGTTATCTGCAGCAAGAAAGTGTTCATAAAGCTCAGTGCTCTCTCCTGCAAGAAGAAACATTGTGAGTCCGCGAAAGAAATCTACTGAGTTAATCCTGCCCGGCAACGGAGGATTAAGATCCTGCACTTTTGTATCCATAATATGTCAATTTATTTTTTCGAATATAATGTTATTATCAACACTTATTCAAACTCAGACAGGAATTTATTCTATAATTTTGCTTTGTGATAATGAAAAATAACTAACCAACAATTATAAATATGAATTTTTATATTGCTGAACATAACAGGAACTTTTTACTTCAACTGTTCCTGCCTGTAATGGTTTCTCTTCTAATGAGTACGGAACTGGCTGAAGCCCAGATGAAAATCTATATCAATACAGACCTTGAGGGTATAAGCGGGGTTTACAAGTTCGATCAAACCCGTCAAAAGGATACTCCGCTGAATATCAAAGCATGTGAATATTTCATGGACGATCTTGCAGCAGTAATCCGTGGACTTCGTGAAGCAGGAGCAAATGAAATTGTTGTGCTTGACGGACACGGGTCACAATGTGTGATACCTGACATGATGGTGCCTGGAGCAAAATATATTACAGGTCTGCCACGTCCCGGAGCCGGTAACCTCACAGGACTTGATTCATCCTTCACCGGAATGATAATGCTGGGATTCCATGCTATGAAGGGAACTCCCGATGGTGTACTAAATCATACGCAATCTTCCAGGTCCGAAAATCGTTACTGGTATAATGGAGTCGAATCAGGCGAACTGGCTCAGGGTGCAGCAATTGCAGGCTATTATGGAGTACCGGTAATAATGGTAACGGGTGATGAAGCCACCTGTCGTGAAGGCAGGAAATTTTTTGGTGATAATGTCGTAACTGTTGCGGTAAAGAAGGGGATCTCACGTGAGTCTGCGGAGTTATACCCGTTTGAAGAAACCCGGAAAGCCCTTTATGAAGGAGCTAAAAAGGCAGTTGCAGATATTCCATCATGCAAACCTTATATTATGAAGTCACCAATCAATATAAAGGAGGAGTATCTCAAAACTGATACTGGCCAGTCTGAACCGGTTACAGTGAAACGTGAGGGGATCGCGGAAGATGCCCTGCATATTTTTACATGGTGGAAGAAGTGAAAAGAAGATGAAAGACACATTAATTGAAGCAATAAAGATCTCGGGCAAAACACTTCTTGAATATTTTGATAAGCCGGTCGGGATAAAACAAAAAGAATCTCAAAGCAGCATCGTTACAGAAGCAGATTTTGCCAGTGATTCAATAATAGTTCAGATTATAAAGGAACGATTTCCGGAACATAACATCATCTCGGAAGAAACAGGATTTACCGATAAGAAATCGGATTATACCTGGGTCGTTGACCCCCTGGACGGGACTTCCAATTTTGCGTCATGCATACCCTGGTTCGGGGTTTTGATAACTTTGTTTAAAAATAACACTCCTTTTATGGCGGGAGCCTATCTGCCGCTGGCGGATACTTTATATTTTGCCGAAAACGGGAAAGGTGCATTCAAAAATGAAAAACCGCTGACAATGAGCCGGAATGTTGATTTGAGAAATTCTTTAATAGCATTCTCTGTTGATTATACTGAAGATGAAGATTTCTTAAATAAAGGCATTGAGATTTATAAATTCATAATCAAAGGCTCAAGGAATATCCGGTCAACTAATTCGCTCGTGGATTTTCTTTATGTGTCGGAAGGGAAATTTGGCGGATGCATCAATCTTTATACTAAAGTTTGGGACATTTCCGGACTTGGATTAATTATCAGGGAAGCCGGAGGTGTTATGAAAGATATGTTCGGAGATGATATAAAGTTTTCTTTTGATAAAAACATTATCGAAAGGAATTTCCCTGTAATAGCCGGATCAAGGGAAATAGTTGAAGCCCTTATGAAAGTATTTTAAGGTATACCGGAGGGGAGTTTTTTAAAAGCAAAATCCATTAACCGCAGAGGGCGCAAAGAATTTACGCAAAGTTCGCAAAGAGCTGAATTTATGTGTTTTAGCTTTGCGGTCTTTGCGCCTTCTTGGCGTGCTTTGCGGTTAAAAAAGACTTTTTAAACAACTCCGTACCTCTAAGTAAGTTTTAATATAGTTATAAGCCGCTAAGATTTCAAACCTAAGATCGCAAAGCTACCTCAGAAATGAATCGGTAATCTTGTATTGCGGTGGTTTTCTGTGTTTTGTGCCCTGTTCATAACCATATGCTATTTCGATAAGCAGCGGTTCGCTCCATGCTCTTCCAAAAAATGTGACACCAACCGGCAGATCGTCAATAAATCCCATTGGAACAGTTATGGCGGGATAACCCGAAATGGCAGCAAGAGATGAACTGCCTCCCACAAAATGATCGCCGAGGATAAGGTCGGTTTTCCATGCCGGGGAACCTGTTGGCGCCATAAGTGCATCCAGCTTATTGCTGCTCATCATTTTATCAATTCCATTTTCCCTTGTTGCCTTAAGCATCTTTTCAAGCGCTTTTTTGTATTCAGATGATGTCAGATCGCCCTTCTTCTCAGCCATCTCAAGGATCTCCTGATCAAAGAAGCGAAGCTCGATACTGTCTTTTTTATTGAATTCAATAAGCTCCCTGAGGTTTTTGACAGGAGTATCTCCGGAAAGACCGGCAAAATATTTGTTAAGACCATCTTTAAATTCATACAACATTACCTCATATGAAGCTCCTTCGTAACCACCTCCACGCGGCTCCTCAACTTCTATTACTTCCGCCCCATTCGTTCTCAGGAATGCTACGGTTTTAACGAGGAGCGAATCCACTTTGCCGGAAAAGTTTCCTGAGCCCTTGATTACTCCGATACGTTTTCCTGTTAATCCGTCTTCCTTAAGGGATTTGGTGTAATCAGTAAGTGACTTAGCCTGAGATGCAATGGTTTTGGAATCAGCAGAATCTATACCGGTCAATGCACCCAGGCACCTGGCAACATCCTCAACTGTGCGACCCATTGGTCCTGGTGTGTCCTGGGAAAAGGATATCGGGATTATACCTGACCTGCTTATCAGGCCAACAGTAGGCTTCAATCCAACTACCCCGTTATTATTTGAAGGACAAACTATGGAACCGTTAGTCTCAGTCCCGATTGCAATCATGCAGAGATTTGAAGAGACAGCAACTCCTGAGCCGGAGCTCGAGCCGCATGGATTTCTGTCGAGAACATAGGGATTCCGGGTCTGACCACCCACACCGCTCCATCCGCTTGTGGATGAGTTGCCGCGGAAGTTTGCCCATTCACTGAGATTCGATTTACCTATAATGACTGCACCTGCCTCCCTGAGTTTTTTTGCAACCCAGCTGTCCGTTTGGGGGTATGAGTTCCGAAGCACCGTTGCACCGGCAGTGTTTGGCATTCGGTCGTGGGTATCTATGTTATCTTTTATTACAACGGGTATTCCAAAGAGTGGTCCTCTTATTTTTCCTTCTGCCTTTTCCCTGTCAAGTTCTTCTGCAATCTGTACAGCGTCAGGATTGATTATCATTATTGAATTCAGGGCAGGACCATTTTTGTCTATCTCAATAATTCTGTCGAGATAGGCTGAAACGACATCTTTAACAGTATATTTTCCCTCAGTGTATCCCTGTTGAAGTGTGGTTATTGTCATTTCTTCAAGCCATTTATTGTCAGGTTGTTCTGCTGTGACTTCAGGATTGTTCTTCCCCGATTTGCAGGCGGATAGAAACGAAAGGATTAATAAACTGGCAACAAAAATTAAGTGACGGTTTCTCATATTGATCAGGTTTTTGGTTTTTGTTTTAAATGTAAATATAGTAAAAAGAGGGGCCGGGCGTTAAATGGTCTAACTTTGGGCCACAGAGGTACAATGAGCACGGTTAGGTACTAACTTTGTAGATCTCCGTGACTTCTCAGTGGAACTCTGTGTAAGTTCTTAATTTCTCCGCTTTTTGAATATATTTGTATTTATCAATATCCTTCCCTGCGATGAAAAACATTTACCTTCAGATACCATTAAACCCTCAGGAACTATCAGGATTCGCCCTGGCAACTGTAACCAGAACCATTGGATCAACTCCTCAAAAACCAGGGAGCTCAGCTCTTTTTAACAGTAAAGGACTGGTTTTTGGAACTGTTGGAGGAGGCATCGTCGAAGGAAAAGCAAGGGCGATTGCCGCCAGGGCAATTCAAACAAAAAAATCAGGTCAATATCTTTTTACTCTCGATAATAGTGTTTCAGGAGGTGAGGATGCTCTTTGCGGGGGCGAGATAACCGTTTTGATTGATGGTAATCTTGAAAACCATATCTCAGTATTTGAATCCATCAGGAAAGCAGATGCAGGCAGGATACAGGGATTTCTTGCAACAGTTGTTAAAGACATGGAAGATGAGCAGGTTGCAATTAAAAGGTACTGGATTCCAAAGGGGACCGAACTCTCCCTTCCACCGGAAATCATGACGAAGTACGGACCTGAAATTTTGTGCATGATATCATCATTGGAGCGTGGCGATTTCCGTGAAATAGAACTTACTGTTCACGGAGAAAGCCCTGATCATGTTTTCCTTGAGCCGGTTATTCCTCCATTGCATCTTATAATAGCGGGCGCAGGGCATATAGGCAGAGCCCTTACTAAGATTGGACAAATGCTTGATTTTGAGATAACTGTGATTGACGATCGTGAAGAATTTGCCAATTCTGAAAATCTCCCGTTTGCTGATCATATTATTACTGAGGATATTGGAAGGGCAATCTCAGATATTGGAAAGGGAGATGACACATTTATAGTTATTGTTACCCGTGGGCATAAAGACGATTCAAGCGCCCTCAGAGCGTGCATTGAATCGGATGCGGCATATATCGGGATGATCGGAAGCAGGAAGAAAGTCGCGCTGATGCGGAAGGATTTCATTGATAACGGCTGGTCAACAGAAAAGCAATGGGATAGAATCCATGCCCCCATCGGTGTGGAAATTAACTCCATAACCATCGAAGAAATAGCAGTAAGTATAGCGGCACAGCTTGTTCAGTTCAGAAATGACAGAAGATAAAAAATAAAAGTATAAAAGTAAAATGATAAAAGTTTTTACTAATTGAAATGAGAGGAATCTGGGCTATAGTTCTGGCAGCAGGCGAATCAAAAAGGATGAAGGTCCCTAAGATGCTTTTGCCTTTTCATGGTAAAACTATGATAGAAAAGGTTATCGAAAATATTTCCGCATCAGAAGTTTTTAATATCTTAGTAGTTCTTGGTTCATCCAGGAACGAAATCCTGGAAGTAACAAGGAGCCTTCCTGTATGTTGCTGTTACAATGATAATTACAAAAAAGGAATGCTCTCTTCAGTACAATGTGGTTTCAGGAATCTGACTGCCGGTTATGAGGCGGTGCTTATTTTCCCGGGAGATCAGCCATTGATAGACGCAACCGATATTAATTTGGTTATTTCGGCGTACAGGAGAACAGGGAAAGGAATTGTAATTCCGGTGTACGATAAAAAGAGGGGACATCCTCTTCTTATTGACAAAAAGTACACGAAGGAAATATACAATCTTGATGAATCAGAAGGTTTGCGTTCTCTTGCCCAAAGATATCCGGAAGACGTTCTGGAAATTGAATCTGAATCACCTGGTATCCTTAAAGATTTTGATACAAAAGAAGATTATCTGAATGAGATTAATCGAATGACCTAACTATGGAAGAAAAAATCAGTTTTGATCTTAACGGTAAAAAGACCGAGATCCTTTCAGATCCTGGACGCACTCTCCTGTGGGTGCTGAGGAACAAACTGGGACTGACCGGAACTAAGTTCGGCTGCGGAACAGGATTCTGCGGAGCATGCACAGTCCTGATTAACAGGGAAGCTGTCAGGTCGTGTTCTATACCTGTTAGTGACATTGCAGGTAAGGAAGTGATAACGATCGAGGGCCTATCCGGCAACGGTAAGCTTCATCCCCTTCAACAGGCATTTGTTGACCATGATGCATTGCAGTGTGGATACTGTACACCTGGAATGATAATGACAGCTGCCGGACTTCTGATGAAAAATTCCAGCCCGACACGGCAGGAAATAATTGACGGAATGGAAGAGAATCTCTGCCGTTGCGGAGCACATGTCCGGATTATCGATGCCATTGAAACGGCAGCCGGAGAAATGAAAGGAGGGACCAGGCTATGAGAAATAGAAGATTTGAAGAATCAGGCCGGTCAGCTAAAGCTAAAAAGCATTACTCAATTCCCAGGAGGGATTTTTTAAAATATCTGGGAGGCGGAATAGTGATAATCTTCAATCCTTTTCAGGGATGTAGACCAAAAGCGACACCAGACCAGGAACAGCAATCCCTTCCGAAAGACTTTAATGCTTTTCTGCATATTGCAGAAGACGGCACTGTAAGCTGCTTTACAGGTAAAATTGAAATGGGCCAGGGGAACATGACTGCGCTTGCTATGATGATGGCCGATGAACTGGATGTCCAGCTCGAAAAAGTCAAAATGGTAATGGGTGATACTGATCTTTGTCCCTGGGATGATGGTACCTGGGGTTCAACTTCAATTCGCGAATTCGGACCCAATATGCTGGCTGCTGTTGCTGAAGCAAAAGCAGTTTTAATGCAGCTGGGATCAGAAAAGCTTGGCGTTCAGGCTTCTCAGCTTGAAGCTGGCAGCGGTATGATAACTGACAAGCTCGATAAAAGCAAAAGTGTAAGCTATGCTGAGTTAACAAAAGGCAGGAAAATTGAAAGACATCTGGACTCCAGCGCAGTTCTTAAAGACCCATCCAGATTCAATTTGATTTCGAAACCTTACAAAAGACTTGATGCAGTTGCAAAAGTAACAGGAGAGGCAAAATATACGGGTGATATTAAAATTCCCGGAATGCTCCAGGCAAGGATAGTGCGTCCACCTTCACATGGTGCAAAACTGGTTTCTGCCGATACTACGGAAGCCGAAAAGACAGAAGGTATTCAGGTTGTCCGTGATGGTGATTTCATAGCACTACTGCATGAAGATCGTGATATGGTCGATCAGGCTATAGTTAAGGTAAAAGCGGAGTACACTTTTAATGAAATGGATGTAAACGATAAAACCGTATATGACCACTATCTGAAAACTGCATCCGCAGCCAACGTGGTAAATGCGAAAGGGGATATCGCTGCCGGCAGAAAAATGTCGGACTTTATTCTTGAATCTGATTTTCACCACAGTTATGTAGCACACGCGACAATCGAACCTCATACTGCTGTTGCGAACCTTGAAGGAGACAAGATCACGGTGTGGGCTTCGGCTCAGACACCCTTTTTGACCCGCGATGCTATTGCTACCAGATTAGGTCTTCCTCCTGATAAAGTCCGGGTTATTGTACCATTTGTCGGAGGCGGATTTGGCGGTAAAGGTGACAATCCGCAGGCAGTGGAGGCAGCCAGAATAGCAGTGCTGACAAAAAAGCCGGTAATGCTTGCTTTTACACGCGAAGAAGAGTTTTTTTATGATACAACCCGGTCAGCTGCACTGATAAAGCTTGCATCAGGAATGGACAAAACCGGTAAATTAACCTTCTGGGACTATAATGTATATTGTGCCGGAGACAGAGGGGCAGAAACAATTTATGATGTTCCCCATCAGAAGACCACCAGCTATGACCAACAGGAGAATGGCCCTCAGGTACATCCCTTTGCAACCGGACCATGGCGTGCTCCGGGAAACAGCAACAACACATTTGCCAGGGAAATGCAAATTTGTCTGATGGCGTCAAAAGCAGGTATGGATCCTCTGGAATTCCGCCTTAAGAACCTGAAGGATGAAAAAATGTTAGCAGTTCTGAAAGCTGTTGCCGATAAATTCGGTTACACTCCGGCAAAGGGTCCAAGTGGCAGAGGTTATGGCATTGCCGTGGGCACGGATGTTGATACCTGGGTGGCTTTAATGGCAGAGGTAAGGGTAGACAAAAGTACCGGGCATGTTCAGGTCATAAGGGTCGCCTGTGCACAGGATATGGGTCTTTGTGTCAATCCACAGGGAACAACTCTGCAGATGGAAGGCTGTATCACCATGGGATTGGGATATTCTTTCACCGAGGAGTTACATTTTGAGGGAGGAAAGATGCTGGATAGAAATTATGACACATACGAAATTCCTCATTTTTCCTGGGTTCCAAAAATCGACACGGTGATTCTTAATAAGTTAGACCAACCGCCGCATGGTGGCGGGGAACCTGCTGTAATTGGTATGGGAGCCGTTATTGCAAGCGGTATTTTTGACGCTACCGGAGCCATCCTTTACGATATGCCCATGACCCCGGCAAGGGTAAAAGAGGCATTGGGAAAAGTCTGAAAAAGGCCTGATTAGCCTGAGCATGATAATGTTACGTCATTGTAATTAATAATAACCAAAATATTTAATCACACTTTATATGGAAGAGAAAATCAGTTTTAATCTTAATGGTAAAAAGACGGAAATACTGACTGATCCCGCCCAGACACTTCTCTGGGTTCTGCGGAATCAGCTGGGATTGACGGGAACCAAGTTTGGATGCGGGACAGGATTCTGCGGGGCATGTACTGTTCTTATTAACAGGGAAGCTGTCAGATCGTGCACTATTCCTGTAAGTGATATTGCAGGGAAAGAAGTGATAACCATCGAGGGTCTGGGCCGTAATGGTAAACTCCATCCTGTTCAACAGGCATTTATCGACCACGATGCTTTGCAATGCGGATATTGCACACCGGGAATGATCTTAACTGCAGCCGGACTGTTGATGAAAAATCCTTCACCGACACGTCAGGAAATTATTGACGGACTTGAAAACAATTTCTGCAGATGCGGAGCACATGTTAGAATTATTGAAGCTGTTGAAACAGCTGCCAAAGTAATGAAAGGAGGGAAATAACCATGAAACAGAAAGAAACTGATATTAAGGTGTCGACTGAAAACGGGGAAACATATGGGATTAAAAGGAGAAGTTTTGTAAAACTTCTCGGAGGAGGGATATTTATATTTTTTCAGCCCTGGAGCGTACTTGACCTTCTTGGTGCTCCTGCTGAGCAGGGGAAGGGTCTGCCAAAAGATTACAATGCTTTCCTGCAGATAGCTGAAGACGGTACTGTAAATTGCTTCACAGGTAAAATAGAAATGGGCCAGGGTGCCATAACATCACTACCCCAGATGATGGCTGATGAGCTGAACGTCCCGCTTGCTAAAGTCAAAATGGTAATGGGCGATACTGATCTCTGCCCCTGGGATGCCGGTACATGGGGCTCACAAACTATCCAGACCTTCGGGCCTGCTATGAGAGCTGCAGCAGCCGAAGCAAGAGGAGTGCTTGTTGACCTTGCAGCAGTTCAGCTTAAGGTACCTGCATCTCAGCTGGAAGTGAAGGATGGCATCGTATCAGATACCAAAAATCCAAACAATAAGGTCAGTTTTGCGCAGCTTGCAAAGGGCAAAAAACTTGAGAAATTTCTTGAAACCAAGCCTGCAGTTGAAGATTTTACAAAATTTACATATGTCGGAAAACCATATAAACATGTTGATGCGAAACTGAAAGTAACCGGACAGGCTAAATATGCAGGTGACTTCAAACTTCCGGGGATGGTTTTTGCACGAATATTAAGACCGCCGTCACACGGGGCAAAACTGACAACTGTCGATGTGTCGGGAGCCGAACAGGTAAAAGGTACACAGGTAGTGCGTGATGGTGATTTCATAGCAGTGCTGAATGAAAACCGCGACAGGGCGGATGAGGCAATTGTCAAGATTAAAGCGGAATACTCCTTCAATGAGTTGAAAGTGAATGATAAAACACTCTATGACAGGATGGTTGGCGCTGATTCAAGAGTGAATGTGATACGGACCAATGGCGACCTTGATGCCGGCGCCCGGGCTTCCGAAAGGATATTTGAATCTGAATTTCACGATCCTTATGTTGCACATGCTTCAATCGAAACACATACTGCTCTTGCAAATCTCGAGGGTGATAAAGTAACTGTCTGGGCTTCAACACAATCTCCTTTTGGTCTTCGCGACGGCATTGTACGTGACCTGGGATTCCCTGTGGAAAAGGTAAGGGTAATAACACCATTTGTTGGCGGAGGATTCGGGGGTAAGGGTGCATATCAGCAGGGGGTCGAAGCTGCCAGAATCGCAAAACTCAGCAAGAAACCTGTAATGCTCGTCTGGACCAGAGATGAGGAATTTTTCTACGATACCTTCCATCCGGCTGGAGTTATCAGGATTAAATCGGGTATGGATAAATCGGGACTGATTAAACTATGGGACTATAACGTTTACTATAGCGGTACAAGAGGCTCTGATACAATCTATGATGTTCCTGATGCTAAAACAACAAGTTATGCCCAGAATATGGACGGGGTGCAGATTCATCCGTTTGGCACGGGGGCATGGCGCGCTCCCAACAATAATACAAATACATTCGCCACGGGAATCACAGATTGATATCATGGCTTCAGCCGCAGGTATCGATCCCCTTGAGTTCCGTCTGAAAAACCTCAAGGATGAAAAAATGATTGCCTGCTGGAAAGCAGTCGCTGATAAATTTGGCTACGTTCCGGGAAAGACTCCAGGCGGCAGGGGAATCGGTATAGCCTGCGGAACTGATGCAGGAACATGGGTTGCAATGATGGCTGAAGTAAAAGTTGACAAGACCACCGGTCATGTTCAGGTAATCCGCGTTGCCTGTGCCCAGGATATGGGTTTATGCGTCAACCCGCAGGGAGCGCTGATCCAGATGGAAGGGTGCATTACAATGGGATTGGGTTATTCGCTTACCGAAGAGATACAGTTTGAAGGCGGTAATATTAAAAACCGCGGATTCGACAGCTTTGAAATTCCACGTTTCTCCTGGGTTCCGAAGATTGACTGTGTAATCCTCGACAGAAAGGATCAGCCGCCTAAGGGAGGCGGAGAACCTGCAATTATTGGCATGGGCGCAATTATTGCCAATGCCATCCATGACGCAACGGGTGCCCGGCTGTACAGAATGCCGATGACTCCGGCAAGAGTACTCGAGGCGCTGAAGATGGTGTAGGAAAAGCACAGGGCACAGGGCACAGGGCACAGGGCACAGGGCACAGAGCACAGGGCGCAGGGCACAGAGCACAGGCGCAGGGCGCAGGGCACAGAGCACAGGGCGCAGGGCGCAGAGCACAGAGCACAGGGCGCAGGGCGCAGGGCGCAGAGCCTTGCCCCAAAGGTTTCTAATAAATGAACAGAAACACCAGCGGTAGCACAATACCTATTGCCGTCAGTATTGCACCCCTGCGTGTAATGCCGTTCTTGCCCTTAATTAAGAATAACCCGGTGATTGTTACGGTCATCAGGGCTATGCAGTATATATCACTGAAATATTTCCACCATCTGCCGGGGTTGTAATGGAGAAAATTGATCTGGTAAAAAAGCGGCCGCTTGCTTATCCTTTCAATAATCCCTTCACCGGTTCTGGTATTCAGCCTTACCGAACCTCCTTCAATGAATATAGTCAGGATATCACCGGAAGGGAAGTACCACGTTTTATAAACAGGAGACCCGGGAACATCCTTAAGAATGCTACTGGCAATCTCCTTATTCAGTGTTTCCCTGGTGACCTCAATGGCTGAGGTAAACTTCCGGTTTTCAATTATGTAGTTTGGATTCCAGTTGTTCTTATGGTTCAGTGCAATCCCGGATATTGCATAGATAATTGTAAGTCCTGCAATGAGATACCCTATGTCACGATGGGTTATCCTGTTCAGTTTTGAGATATTCATAATCGTATATTATAAAAGAACTTACACAGAAGATCCACAGATCTGCCTGCAGGCAGATCTGTGGATCTCAATGTAACTAATTGTGTTTTTTAATAGTTAAACAAGCCTATTTAACAAGGGTATGCTTGTTATATATCATCATAAGGTCGGAAAGGACAGGCTGGGCCGCCATTGCCTTAGCGGTTACGCATGTATCAGCACCAGGAGCTTTTGCATCTCCTTTACCTCCACTCCTTCCTTCCATTCCTTCGCCAGGCTGTGTTGCTGCCAATTGTGTAAGCATGCCTTCAACCACTATTTCGCTTCCAAGTAACTCCATAGGAAATTTCGGCATAGCTTCACCCGCCTGGACATATAATCTGACATCAGGATTTTCCCCGGTTATGAACAATTTCTTCCCGCTTTCGGTACAAACATGAACAACTTTACCTTCAACGCTTATTGTCTTCCCGATGAAATTACCCGGATTTTCAATTAACGAGGCAAATTCTACCTTTGAAATCCCTGTGTTTTCTTCAGTGTTGGATTTTGCATCTTTTTTACCGGAATTTCCGCATGACGAAATAAATATTGCAAGAACGAGTAATGAAAAAACCTTTCTGAACATGATGAAGTGAGTTTAGTTAGTTAATTAATAAATAGTTAAGTTTAGCGATGCTAAAATAAAGAAAATCTTATTAAAAAAACTGAAAATCCTTCTCTATTATCATGATTATAAATGGAATATTTAACTTTGATTAATTGTCTAATAGTATTAATCATTAAATCTTATTCCAAATGAAAAAAAATGTAATGTTGCAAATACTGTCGTACACAGTGATTTTTGCATTTCTTTGCCTCCCGATGGTATCCAATGCCCAGGGTTCAAAGGCTAATTTCGCAGGTACCTGGGCTTTTAATGCCGAAAAGAGCCAGATGGGTCAGTCACAGGGTCAGGGTGGAGGCCAGAGAGGTTTCGGAGGAGGTAATTTTGTTGCCAAGCAGGAAGCAAACCTGTTAACGGTGGATCGCACAAGAACAGGTCAGGATGGTCAGAGCACAACCACTACCAGTAAATATACCCTCGATGGCAATGTCAGTGTTAATACTACGGGCAGAGGCGAAAGCAAATCAACCGCAACATGGTCGGCCGATGGGAAATCTCTTTCAATTGTGACAACAAGGTCATTTGAACGTGACGGACAGACGACAGAAATGAAAACCACCGAAGTGTGGACTCTTACAAGTCCGACTGCACTTTCAATAGCTTCAACTATGAATACTCCTAACGGAGAGCGCAAAACGACTATGGTTTACGATAAAAAGTAACATTACCTGACTTATAACTTAATTAACCGCAAGGGCCTGACTCCTGCGGTTATTTTTTTATACTTTGGCAATCAGATCTGATAAGCATAAATGACTTACCATGATGAAGATGCAAGATAATAACTTTGGGGTTGTTGAAAAAGCATTTTTTAACCGCAAAGTACGCTAAGAAGGCGCAAAGCACGCAAAGTTAAAACTTTAATAATTAGCTCTTTGCGTGCCGATAGCTATCGGCATTTGCGTAAATCCTTCGCGATCTTAGCGGTTAATGGATTTTGACTTTTTAAACAGCCCCGAATTTTATTATGGAATAGCAAATCTCGCAATACGAAAATAACTATTAGGTTGACGTTTTACAAGGAATTGGAAAGGATATTGTACCAGGAAAAATCGACACTGTCACTTAAAGAGGCGGCTTAGAATATTTGGGGTGTCCCAACACTGAACACAGAAAAACAGGTTGAGTCAGAAGATCAGCTTTCTTTGACTGTCTTAATAAGCTCTTCTCCTTCCATCCTGAATTTTTCAGGATCTGGAGGTTGTGCCAGGTAAATTTTCTCTCCGGGTTTGAGACCTTGCTCAATTACAATGAATTTTTCATTTGAATCACCGGGGATGACAATCTTTTTTGTTTTATTCTTAGTGTAGACAAACGGGATTCCGTCAGCTCCGGTGTTTACCGCTTCAGTCGGAATATAGATGACATCGTTAAATGTCTTAATTATGATTTTGTTGCCGGTTGTCATGGTAGGACGAAGGGATGCATCAGACCCGTCAATCTTTATCATCACTTCGAATACTTTTGAATCGGTGTTGGGTAGCTTCTCTCCTATGTTGGCAACTGCAAATATTTTACCGGTGTAAGTTTTTTCAGGGAAAGCATCAACGTTAATTTTAACACTCTGCCCCGATTTTACTTTACTGATCTCAATTTCGCTTACATAAATCTTCGACAGCATTGAAGACAGATCAGGAAGTGTAGCAACGACTCTCTCAAACGGATTTATCGACGATCCGGCTTTGATCTTGTTACCCCGCCTGTCCTTTTTATAAATTACCATTCCAGATGAGGGTGCCTTAACAACAAATCCGGCAAGCACCTCTTCGAGGTCGCTAACCCGCCTTTCGATCCTTGAGACCCACATTCTCTGATTCCGGACATCTCTCTCAGCCATGGCAACCCTGAGCTGGTAGCTTCTCTGACTCTGTTCAAGCATACGCTGTTGCTTATCAAGATCTATTTCCGCCTGTCTTATGGTAGTCGGAGGTTCATATTTTGAATTTCGCAGGGTAATTTCAGCTTCTTCAACAGTATGCCTCTGATTCTTAATTGCATCTCTTAATCCGGTAAGTGTAACCGCAGTATCAAGCATTTTTGTCTCAAGATTGGTTCTGAATGTCTTGAGCCTTTCTGTCTCATCTTTCAGGGTATTATCGAACTGAGTCCTGTCGAGAGTAGCAATATAGTCCCCTTCCCTTACTTCTGTCCCTTCAGCTACAAGGTCAGTGATTTTAATTTCCTGCGCATGAAAATCCCTGCCCTGAGCAATCTCAGGTGCTTTTATATCGGTTGAATTTTCAGCCAGTAATTCGCCGGCTGCGGTAATGGCAATCTCAAATTCGCCTTTTTCAACTTCAGCAAACAAATTACTGTTATCTTTTTTTGAGGTAAGCTTATTAAATACTGTCAAAACGACTATTGTGAAAAAGATAACAATACCTGTTATAATAAGTGTTTTCTTCATAATCTCAAATATATGAATGTTTAATCCTTTTAAGCAGAATCGAACGCAAAATTAGGAAATATTAAAATCCTGTCTTCTGAGGTATCCTTATTTAACAAGTTTTAACAATCAGGTGCGGCACCAACCCCATTTACTTTTGTTCTGAAGTTTTGCAGATGATGAGCTGTTTCCCTTACGATCCTCTGAACAGCAAGGCCATGAGTAATATCCGGAATGAAAGTTTCTTTATGGCTGCCTGTTAAGAATACATAATGTGCGTGGATCATCGATCTTAACCATCCGGGGGGGACGTGGCCGGATGGAAAACTGGTGACAGGCCTGTAGTCACTGCCTGTGAAATGTCTGTAATGTTCGCCGGTTTCTTCCAGATAGTACTCATAATATTCCGGAGTAAGTGTTGAAAATTTCAGCATGCCTTTTTCGCAATAAAGTTCAAAAGATATCATATCGCCTGTCCCGGAACTGATTCGGCTGGCTGATAGCGTTCCTGCTGCCCTTGTTGCAGGTTCGTATAAATTAATAAGGCTGAAGAGATCCGAGTTGTAAGGGACATCTTCGAAATTACCGGCTTGCTGAGCATTGGTGATCTGTATCTTATCGCCAAGAAATACTATAGCCAGACTTACGGCATGTGAACCGAGATCGGCCATTGCACCTCCATCGGGGGCAGGAGTGAGCCGGTTCCGGCGCTTTGACCGGTATTCAGTCTGAAGGTAATCGCCGTGATAATATTTTATATCAAAATGAATCGGCCTCCCAGGCTTGCCAGACTTCCAGAAGTCCAGCGCCTGCATTATCTGCGTTGAAAACAGATACTGAAAACCAACCTGAATTTTTGTTCCTGGATATTTCCCTGCCAGATCAGCAATTTTTATCTCTTCTTCAGTTGTTGAACAAACAGGTTTCTCAAGGTAAATCCTTTCTACGGAAGACATCTTAATGGCAGCTTCAAGATGCTCATAATGAACTTTGTTGGGTCCAAGGATAAAAACTGTGTTGATTCTCCTGTTCTTAAGAAACTCCTCTAAAGGTTGCGCCCTGTTAAATCCATATTTATGTGAAAATGCTTCACGATGTGCTTCTGTAACTGAACATACTGATTCCATTTCTGTTTCAGGAGAATCATCGTAATAATATGGCAGCGAATTAAGAGAGAAAGCGTGTGAGCGTGCAATACCTCCGGCGCCTATAAATCCGGCAACAATTTTTTTCTGTTTCATCAATGTTTTGCTAAATTTATATCAAAAATAATGGAAATTAAGCTTATATATCTTTCATTCGGAGATTCTGTTATATCTGACTCTTTTCAATTAGCCCGGAGGAGTAGGTTAAGAACACAGTAGGGGTGAAAAAACGCGTAATGGTGTAAAACTGGTTAAAATTGTAATATAGTACCGAAATCATGAAAAAATCATTTATTCTTCTGCTCATTTTGTTTGTCGCAAAGACGGGTTTTGCTCAAACCGTTCATCCTGAACCCAAAACCCTTGAAATTGGCTCGAAAGCGCCTGATTTCGGTCTTCCCGGGGTAGACGGTAAAAATTACAGTCTTAAATCTTTTGAGAAAGCAAAAGTCCTGGTAATAGTTTTCAGCTGTAATCATTGTCCAACAGCACAGGCATATGAGGACAGGATAATAGCTCTTGCCAAAGACTATAAACCCAAAGGAGTTGAAGTAGTAATGATATCGCCAAATTCTACAAAGGCATTGAACTATGCCGAGTTGGGATATACCGATATGGGCGACAGTTTTGACGAAATGAAACTCAGGGCTGTTAATAAAGGTTTTGTCTTTCCATATTTATACGATGGGGATGAACAGAAAACAGCTCTTGCCTATGGACCTGTTGCAACCCCGCATTGCTTTGTTTTTGACAGCTCCCGGATTTTAAAATATCTCGGGCGCATTGACGGATCTGAAAAACCGGGTACAGGCCATGGTGAAGATATAAGAGCTGCGATCGACGCCGTATTGGCTGGTCGACCGGTAAAAAACCCCGTTACCAAGGTATTTGGTTGTTCCATAAAATGGTCCTGGAAGGATGAATATACTCAGGCACTTTATAAGCAATGGGCGGAATTGCCTGTTTCTCTTGAAGATATAAGCTCTGACGGAATTAAACAACTGCTTAAAAACCCGTCCGACAAGCTCAGGCTTATCAATATCTGGGCAACCTGGTGCGGGCCGTGTACGCTGGAATTCCCCGACCTTGTCATAATTGACCGCATGTACAGGGGGCGCCCGTTTGAGTTTATTACGATAAGTGCCGATAAACCGGCAAAGAAGGCCGATGCGCTGAAATTTCTCAAAGGACATCAGGCCTCAAATAAAAACTACATATTCAATAAGGATGATGTTTATGAGCTTATCGAAGCCGTCGATCCTGCATGGCAGGGAGCAATTCCATATACTCTTCTTATTGAGCCGGGAGGGAAAGTAATATATAGAAATCAGGGCACGATCGAGCCGGCTAAAATGAAAAAACTGATCGTTGAGAATAAATACATAGGAAGGTATTACTAAATATTTGAAGAAATCATGTTTAAGAAATACAACAGAAGGGGATTTATCAGGACAGGAGTACTGATATCATCTGGTCTGGCAATTGCTCCCGGGATAATTAAAGCATCGAATCTTCGTCCGGCCGGAAATCCGGTAAGACTGGGCGGTCCGATCACGGGAAATTTTACTGATCCAGCCGGATGGGTAAGGGCAGTCAGGGCTCTTGGTTATAGTGCAGCCTATAGCCCTGTCCAGGTCGGGGCGCCCCTGGAAATTATAAAAGCTTTCAGGGAGGAAGCAAAGCGAAGCAATTTACTGATTGCTGAGGTCGGGGTCTGGAATAATGTTTTTGACCCCGATGAAACCACAAGAAAAGAAAATATAAGGAAAAATATTGAAAGTCTTCAGCTTGCAGATGAATTAGGTGCACGTTGCTGCGTGAATATTTCAGGAGCGAGAGGGGAGATATGGGACGGACCTTATCCTGGGAACTATGCCAGGGAGACTTTTGATATGATTGTTGAAAATGTCAGACAGATTATTGATAATGCGAAACCTGTGAATTCTTTTTATTCACTTGAACCAATGCCCTATATGCTTCCCGATTCACCCGATTCTTACCTTGAATTAATCAAAGCTATCGACCGTAAGCAGTTTGCAGCACATCTAGATCCTGTAAATATGATTTCAAGCCCTCAGAGGTACTACGGAAATGCTGCATTTATTAAAGAGTGTTTTGCGAAACTGGGCCCATATATAAAATCGATCCATGCAAAGGATATCGTCATTTTACCTAAACTGACAGTTCATCTTGAAGAACGGAGACCTGGACTCGGAGAACTTGATTACGCTGTTTTGCTTCAGGAAACAAGCAAATTGAAAGATATCCCTTTTATGCTGGAACACCTTGAAAAGCAGGAAGATTATAAGCTTGCTGCTGATTATGTGAGGGAAGTCGGAGCTAAATCGGGAGTAAGCTTTGTTCAGTAATACTCGTCTCATTTATTTCAATGTTTAGTGGTCCTTCACATACTTGATATTTTCTTTGTTGTTTTTCATACAGCATTGATATTCTTCAACAGCTTTGGCTGGATCTGGAGAAAAACAAGGAGACTGAACCTTATAACATTGTTGCTGACGGGTGGATCATGGTTATTCCTTGGAATGATTGTAGGTACTCCTGGTTATTGCCCTCTTACTGACTGGCATTTCAATATCCTGGAAAAACTCGGAAAAACAGACCTTCCCAATTCATATGTAAAATATCTTGCCGACAGGCTGACCGGGCTTGATATAAATGCATCACTTATCGATGATGTCACATTATATACCTTCATCGTTTCTCTGGTACTTTCCGTAATATTTAACCTGCTTTCTCTTCGTAGAAGGCCCGTGAAATAATTCCGGAGTATTAATGATTTGTTAATACTATCCTTCGATAAAATAAATTTCAAAATTGATTTGTCTAATAATTGAATTTGTGGTTAAAGAACAAGCAGATCCATAGTAAACGCAACTTGACAATTATTTAAAAGAATTACAAAAATGAAAAGAGTAAAAATAATTATGGGAATGTTTCTTCTGCTGCTTCTGGCAGGCAGCAGCATGCTGAACGCTCAGCGCGGCATGAGAGGAATGATGCAGGATTCTGCAAGAATGAACAGGATGAGAATGGATATGCGTCATGATTCAACAAACATGAGATCTATGAGGCATGGAATGGGGCAGATGTGGTATGGGCCGATGTGGTGGGGTCCGGTGGGAAGAGGAATGGACCATATGTGGATGAATCCGTACATGAGAAGAGGTATGGGGCCGGGCTGGTGGGGTCCGATGGGAAGAGGAATGGATTCAGCAATGATGAACAGGATGGGAAGAAACCGGATGGGAATGAGAGGTAATATGCTTGAAAGAATTCCGAATCTCACTGATAATCAAAAAACTGTTATAGAGAAAATCAGGGCTGATAACCAGGCTGTGATGAAAAAATTCAGAGAGGAGACTGCCTCAAAAATGAAGAGCATGCGTGAAGATAACAGGAAAAAAATAATGGATCAGCTTACTCCCGAACAGAAGAAATGGGTTGAATCTAACTATCCAAAAGACGATGGTAAATAATCGGGAAACCCGGTGATATCTTCAATGGAAGTCAATTTCACCACACTGACCACGTTTTTTCACATAGCGTTGAGAATATTTCAGGGGTTAATTTACAAGCTTCAGATGGCACCATTTTTTATCTCGCAGATTGAAAAGGTTTTGTGAATTTAGTTTCGTTTTATTAGCCACGAAGTGGCTTAATATGAATAACCCCCGGCGCCAGCCGGGGGTACGGCTAACCCTATGATCTCAAGCCCTGAAAGGGCTTAATATTCAGCTCCTTCAGAGCTGGGAAGTGTTTGGTGGTCATCTACCCCTGGCTGCGCCAGGGGTTATTCATATTTGGCTCTTTCAGAGCCAGCTGGACTAAAAACGACAGAGTAAATTGATTTTAGCGCATCGCCTTCGGCATCGCCTTCGGCATCGCCTTCGGCAAGCCTTCGGCCTTCGGTCGCCGAAGTCGACCTACGGCCGACGAAGGCGGCGACCGAAGGAAGGGGCCCAGCCTGCAGGGGAGGTATGTGGTGCGGGCAGGGGGTAAAAAAAAAAGCGAATGGGGTAAAAATCCGGACTTTTGATACAACCTTTTTTTTTCTTATTTTTAAAACTATATGTTTGTCCTGAATAATACCTGTTCGTAATACCTGAATATCATGAGTAAAGGGGAAGAGAAAAAGAATGGCAATGGCAATCGGTTTGTTAATCAGGGAGAAAGCCGAAGGTCATTTATAAAGAAGTCCGGTGCGGCTGTAGCCTCCGTTGCAGTATTTGATCTTAAGTTTCCACCGGAGAGATCGGATTCAGCTCAATCCGCAGACCTCGAAATTCCCTGGTACAGGCGAATAACCCGGTGGGGCCAGACAAACATTACTGAAAAAGATCCGGTAAACTACGACATTTCATGGTGGCGCAGTTACTGGAAACGCACACAGATCCAGGGTATTATTGTAAATGCCGGGGGTATAGTTGCCTACTATCCAAGTAAGGTACCTCTTCATCGGCAAGCTGAATATCTGGGCGGACGTGATCTATTTGGCAGCTTAAGTAGAGCTGCTCACGAAGATGGACTTGTTGTCTTTGCCAGGATGGACTCGAACAGGGCCCATGAAGAATTGTATAAAGCTCACCCTGACTGGTTTGCAATTGATGCTGCGGGTAAGCCGTATAAAGCAGGTGATCTGTTCATAACTTGCATCAACAGTCCTTATTATAATGAGCATATCCCTGCAATAATGCGCGAAATCATAGCTGAGTATCGTCCGGAGGGTTTCACTGATAACAGCTGGAGCGGACTTGGCCGTGATTCAATATGCTATTGTGAGAATTGCAGGAGGAGCTTCCGTGAAAAGACAGGAAGGGAAATCCCTGTTAAGGCAGACTGGAGTAATACCGGTTACAGGCAGTGGATAGTTTGGAATTATGAGAGGCGACTTGAAATCTGGGACCTGAACAATAAGACCACCAGATCTGCAGGTGGCGCTGATTGCATATGGGCAGGCATGAACAGCGGATCAATAAGCGGGCAAAGCAGAAGTTTCAGGGATTACAGGGAAATATGCAAGAGAGCTGATATCATAATGCTCGACAGCCAGGCCCGGAGCGATGCTGATGGTTTTCAGCAGAATGGGGGCATTGGAAAGCTTATACATGGCCTGCTGGGATGGGATAAGCTTATTCCCGAAAGTATGGCAATGTACCAGGCAGGCAGGCCGACGTTCAGGTTATCAGCAAAGCCGGCTCCTGAAGCACATATGTGGATGTTAGAGGGTATTGCCGGAGGAATCCAGCCGTGGTGGCATCATGTAGGCGCTTATCACGAAGACCGGCGGATGTATAATACAGCTGGTCCGGTACTCAAATGGCATCAGGCTAATGAAGAATTCCTGATAAACCGGAAACCGGTGGCGACGGCAGGAGTGGTCTGGTCGCAGCAGAATATGGATTTTTATGGCCAGGATTCGCCTGATCAGCTTGTCGAGCTCCCATGGCGTGGAATAACACAGGCCCTGATCCGTTCCAGGATTCCGTATCTTCCGGTACACGCCGATCATATCGACAGGGATGCAAGCCACTTCTCCGCGCTTGTGCTTCCTAACCTTTGCGCAATGACTGATAACCAGGCAGCAAGTATACGGAGATTTGTGGAAAAAGGTGGTGGCCTGCTGGCTACCGGTGAAAGCAGTCTCTTCAATGAATGGGGTGACCCGCGTGGGGATTATGCATTGGCTGACCTTTTCGGTGCTCACGCTGCCGGTTCTGTCGGTACTACTCCAACCCTGCACACATATCTTCGTCTCTCACCGGAATTAAGGGGGCAGACCGATGGTCCCAAAAATGGCACTGAACCGCCCGTTAGCGGTACGCGGCACAGAATATTAAGCGGGTTTGATGAGACTGATATTCTTGCATATGGCGGACTGCTTCAGCCAAGACGTATTGATCCGGGAACTGAAGTACTGCTGACCTTCATCCCGGAGTTTCCAATCTATCCGCCGGAAACAGCCTGGATGCGGCAGCCAAAAACAGATATTCCGGGGTTAATTCTCAATTCAATGTCTCAGAAAGGCAGAGTAGTCTTTTTGCCTGCAGATATTGACAGGCAATTTGGACGATACAATCTGCCGGACCATGGGAACCTTCTGGCAAATATAATCCGCTGGACTATGAAGGATAATATCCCCTTAACTATTGATGGTAAAGGTCTTGTGGATTGTCATCTCTACAGTCAGACTGGCAGGATGATTCTGCATATTGTGAATCTGACGAGTGCGGGAACATGGCGGCAACCTGTTGACGAGCTGATCCCGGTTGGTCCCTTTACGGTCAGTATTAAACTGCAAGAGGATGTCTCGGGGAAGAACCTTAAGCTGCTTGTCTCGAACCTGAATGTCCGGACTACGGTAAAAGATGGCTGGTGCAGGTTCGAGATCCAAAGTATACTCGATCATGAAGTTGCAGTTATAAATTAATGAAGAATTTCAATTTGTAATAATCTTACGTAAATACAGACAGACATATCAATTTGCTCACTAACATGTATATTATGAAAACAAACCGTCGCCAATTTATAGGAACAACTATTGCGGGCAGCCTGGCTGCAGCACTTCCACTTTCATCCTGCACTTCAAAAACTGCGAGTCCGGCCATCCCGGTGATCAAACCGGACTATGCCAGGCTGGATGAAATACTTAAACAGCCCGTCTTCCGGAAGGAATTATTTCCGGCTCCTGTTATTATAGAAACTCTTGAATTATTGCGCTTTAAAGACAACTTTTTATGCCGCGTACGATCAAAAGACGGAGCTGAAGGTATTTCAGTGGGTCATAGTGGGCAGCTGAGATCCCAATACCCCATATTTACAAATTTATTACAACCTTTTTTCATCAACAAGGATGCACGCGAGCTTGATTTAATACTTGAAAAAGTATTTATATACAGATTAAATTTCAGATTGAATGGAATGGCCCTCGGAGTTCCCCTTGCAACGATAGAATTTGCGATCCTTGATATGATGGGGAGGATCGCCGGAAAGCCTGTAGGTCAGCTGATAGGTGAAATCCATAAACCCGAAGTTGGTGTTTACCAGGCTACCGAATACCGGGAGAAGCCGGTTGCGGAATCCATGGAACTCATAATCAGGGATGTAAACGAGTACAAGGCTAAAGCCCTAAAGATTAAAGTTGGAGGACTTATGTTCGGGACAGAAGATATGTATGCAGTTGGTCCGGCAGGAAGAACTGAAGAGATAGTCCCGCTTGTGCGTAAAACCTTTGGCGACCAGATGGTTTTATATGCCGACTCAAATGGATTCTATTCGGTTGACGAGGCAATACGTGTTGGCAAATTGCTTGAGGAGTATAAGTTCGAGTTTTTTGAAGAGCCTGTCCCATTTGACTGGTATGAAGAAACAAAACAGGTGGCTGACGCGCTTTCAATCCAGGTTGCAGGAGGGGAGCAGGAGTACAGTCTTCATGGATTCAGATGGCTTATTGCAAATAATGGTCTGGAGGTCGTACAGCCCGATCTCTATTATTTCGGAGGAATGATACGCTCGATGAAAGTTGCACTCATGGCAAATGCAATGGGTAAAAGCTGCACTCCACATATGACGGGTGGCGGGCTGGGATTTCTGTATATGATACATTTCGTTTCTTCCCTGCCAAATGCCCTGCCATATCATGAATTCAAAGGTCTGAAAACTGATATAGTTTTTGAATGCAATACCTCACCTTTGACAGTTGATGAAGGGATGATCAAGGTACCAACCGGACCGGGGTCAGGAGTTGATATTGACCCTGACTTTATAAAGAAGTTTCAGGTTGTGAATGGCTGATAAGCAGCTGATTATAATGTTTTAATATGTTTTATAACATAATATAATGAAAAGAAGGAATTTCATAAAGACAGCCGGAGCCGGAAGCACATTTGCTTTGATCGGATCGCCCCTTCTGGCTGATTTTATAGTTCTTGAAAACGATACGTGGTTCGACCGCCCTATGAGGTGGGCTCAGCTGACCCTTGTTGAAAATGATCCGGGTCGTTTTGATCCCGATTTCTGGCTGACCTACTTCAGGCAAATTCATGCTGATGCTGCAACACTCAGTGCAGGAGGCATCGTAGCTTATTATCCTACTGATATCCCGCTCCATCACCGGAGCAACTGGCTTGGAAACTCCGACCCGTTTGGTTACCTGGTGGATGGATGCCGTAAAATGAATATGTCGATAGTTGCCCGTACCGATCCGCATGCGGCCCGGCAGGAGGTATATGAAGCCCATCCTGACTGGATTGCTGTAACATCTGATGGCAAAAAACGTCGCCACTGGGCTAATCCGGAACTATGGGTTACCTGTGCTCTGGGCCCTTATAATTTTGAGTTCATGACCCTGGTGCATAACGAGATAATGGAGCGATACCAGCCTGACGGAATATTTTCAAACAGGTGGGCAGGTCATGGAATTTGTTATTGTGAACATTGCTCGCGGAACTTCAGGGAGTCCACGGGTCTCGACCTGCCCCGTTCGGCAGACAGATTCGACCCGGTATATCAGAAATACAGCGAGTGGAGCACGGGCAGGCTAAAGGAGCTTTGGACAAAGTGGGATGGTGTAATCCGTAATCGTAAATCCACATCCCGGTTTATTCCAAATGGATTCCCGGATAAGGTTGTAACAGGTAATCTTTCGGATATTGTTTTTACCGATCATCAGGCAAGGAGCGGTGTAACACCACCCTGGTCAAATGGAAAAGTTGCAAAAGAACTGCGTGCTTCTATTGGTATGAAACCCCTTGGCGGCATTTTCAGTGTAGGATTTGAAGAACAATATCGCTGGAAAGATTCAGTGCAGAGTGAGGCTGAGATCAGGGTGTGGGTGGCTGAAGGCGTTGCAAATGGAATGCGCCCGTGGTTTACAAAATTCTCGGGTGTGCTCTATGACAGGCGATGGCTCAATACAGTAGATAAAATTTACCAGATTCTTTACAGGAACGAGAATTACCTTCGGAATATTTATCCTATGGCCCGTGTCGGCATGGTGTTCTCGGAGCAATATCCGAATTACGGTGGTAAAGCCTGGCAGCAGAAGAACGCCGATCATGCTTCAGGTATGTACCATGCCTTACTTGAAAACCGCATACCGTTCGAAATGGTAAATGCAAGAATTCTTGATCCGGAACATCTTAAGCCTTTTAAGCTCCTGGTATTACCAAATATTGCAACGCTTTCCGATCAGCAATGCGACCAGTTGCGCCAGTTTGTAAACAGAGGAGGGAGTCTTGTAGCCACATTTGAGACGTCACTTTATAATCAGAATGGAGAACCGCGAAAGGATTTTGGTCTGAGCGACCTCTTTGGTGTCTCATCTGAACAGGGTGTGGAAGGTCCGATGCAGAACAGTTACTTAAGATTAAAAAGCGATCAGTCGACGAATCAGTTTCATCCGGTATTGAAAGATCTGGAAGACGCCTACCGCATAATTAATACTATCTACAGGGTTAAAGTCGTTGCAAATGCAGATTTTCCGTCTCCTGTAACGCTAATTCCCACATATCCCGATCTGCCAATGGAAGATGTCTACCCACGTATTCCGGACACCAATATAAGGCAGCTGTTCCTGCATGAAAAGGGGAAAAGCCGTATTGCTTATTTCCCGGGCGATATTGACCGTTCATTCTGGCAGATCATGTCGGCAGATCATGGCAAGCTGCTCCGCAATACAATATTCTGGGCTCTCAATGAAGAACCCATAGTGGAGGTAAAAGGACAGGGTGTTATTGATGTGACTGTATGGCGGCAGGAGCACTCAATGACCATACATCTTGTCAATCTTACAAATCCGATGATGATGAAGGGTCCTTTCCGCGAGCTGATACCTGTTGATGCTGAGGTTAGGATCAATATTCAGGCAGGAATAAAGGCAGAAGCAGTCAGGTTGCTTGTGAGGGATCAAAAACCTGATATTGAGGTCGTTGATAATATTATCAGGCTAAAAGTTCCTCAAATTGGGGATCATGAAATAGTGGCTGTTGATTTGGAAACTCAAGAGTAATTTTCGTAATAAGAGATCTGCTATTCTATTATAAAACTTGGGGTTGTTGAAAAAGCCTTTTTTAACCGCAAAGCACGCTAAGAAGGCGCAAAGCACGCAAAGTTAAAATATTAATAATTAGCTCTTTGCGTGCCGATAGCTATCGGCATTTGTGTAAATCCTTCGCGATCTTTGCGGTTAATGGATTTAGATTTTTTAAACAGCCCCAAAGTTATTTTCCTGCAACTTAACACATTGAACTTATGGGCAAAGACAATCTGCTCAACTTTTTCCATCGTTGAATAAGCCCTGCCTGACGGTAGGCTAGGTAGGCAGGGGATTTAGGGGTGAAAAACGAATGTGGTACTTTTGATACAGCCTAATCTGTATTCTATCGTCTTTTCCGCCTATTCTCCGTATTAGTTCTTCCGAAGGAACCGTTCCGGGAATGGCTGTGATCCCCATATTGCTGTTTTGGTGCTTTTACCGGATTATTGTCAAGCAGAGGGAACGGATGATCATCAATGACTTGTAATTTCCTGGTTATTAATTTTTCAATGTCTCTCAGGTACTCTTTTTCTTCTGCATCACAGAATGATATGGCTGTGCCATTTGCCCCGGCCCTTCCTGTCCTTCCAATACGGTGAACGTACGTTTCGGAGATATTGGGGATCTCGTAATTGATGACATATTCAAGGTCATCGACGTCAATACCCCTGGCTGCTATATCTGTTGCAACCAGAACTCTGGTTGTCTGTGCCTTGAAATTTGAAAGAGCCCGCTGACGGGTATTCTGTGCTTTATTCCCATGAATAGCTTCGGCGGTGATATTTTTCTTTTTAAGCACTTTTACAACTTTATCGGCTCCAAATTTGGTCCGGGTGAATACAAGGGCTGTTTTGATCTTTTCATCCTTTAAAAGCTCGATAAGCAGGGCATTTTTGTTTACTTTATCCGTGAAATATACATACTGGTCAACTATCTCAACTGTCGATGCCGATGGCGTAACCTCCACTTTTAATGGTTTAATAGACAATGGTGCCGGCCAGCTTTACGATCTCAGGAGGCATTGTGGCGGAGAAGAAAAGTGATTGTCTTTTCTTAGGGAGAGCTGCAAGGATCTTCCTGACATCGTGAATAAAGCCCATGTCGAGCATCCTGTCTGCTTCGTCGAGCACAAAAATCTCAACATCTTTTAATGATATAAACCCCTGGTTCATCAGATCAAGAAGTCTTCCGGGTGTTGCAACAAGAATATCCACACCGTTACGTAAAGCGGTTGTCTGGGGATTCTGGTTCACTCCTCCGAAAACTACAGAATATGTAAGCCCCGTGTGCCGGCCGTATGATTTAAAACTTTCCTCGATCTGTATTGCGAGTTCCCGTGTTGGAGTTACAATAAGGCTCCTTATTCTTCTCTTTTTGTCAATTGCCCTGTTCCTGCTTAATAGCTGCAGAATAGGTACTGCAAAAGCGGCTGTTTTTCCTGTTCCCGTCTGGGCACATCCTATCAGATCGATTCCTTTAAGGATTATAGGGATTGCCTGAACCTGGATTGGTGTTGGCAAAGTGTATCCTTCTTCTTTTAAAGATTTAAGAATAGGTTCAATTATATTCAATGATTCAAAATGCATAATAAATTATTAGTGAGTAGATGTGAAATAAAAACTGCCTTGCAATGGCGGGGATTATTCCGTGAATCAGAGCGCAAATGTACAATTATTTGACAGATATTAAGAAATAAGTATTAAAAGCAGTATTTCTTTCAAATAAAAGCAGTATTAAAAGCAGTATTTCTTTCAAATAAAAGCAGTATTAAAAGCAGTATTTCTTTTAAATAAAAGCAGTATTAAAAGCAGTATTTCTTTTAAATAAAAGCAGTCCGGCCTCTCCCCCTCAATCCCCCTCTCCCAGGAGAGAGGGGGAAGCCCCGCAAAGCCCCTCCCTCCTGGGGGAGGGGTTTGGGGAGAGGCCTTCTTTTGGGAGATGGGGACTGAGGGGGAGAGGCCGGAAAAAGACGAATTAAATGTGCCCGGAATTAACTTGGTTTATCTTTGGATTTATTGCCGACCCCATTTAGAGAGCGAGGTCGAAAATTATGAGTCCTAAAACAGTTTTCTTATCAGGTAGATGATCAGTGAAAGAAGCAGACTCAGAATGATCATTGTTGTTATTGGAAAATAAATTTTTACGTTGTCTCTGACTATCCTGATATCACCTGGCAGATGACCGATCCAACCAAGCTTATTACCCGCAAAATAAATAATCAGTCCGGCTATAATGAGAACTATACCTGCAAAGATCAATATTTTACCGAGTTGCTCCAACCTGATACGGTGTTTTAAGTTTACCGCAAATTAAATCATTGCCAGATATTTTAGAAATTTTCATAACAAAAATTTTTGGTTTATTTGCATTGGTTTAGATAAAAAATGAGAAAGAAGCTTCAAAGAATAGACTGGAAAGTAATATTGAAGATCGGTCTGATAATTATAACAGCTCTCTGCCTGTTTATTGTTTCAGTCTGCCTTGGGGTATTTGGCCATATCGAGAGCAAGAAGGAACTCCTGAATTACAAAAATGCAGCGGCTTCAACCATCTTGTCTGAGGAAGGGGAGCTTATAGGCAGGTTTTTTTCAGAGAACCGTACCAACATAAAATTTGAGCAGATCCCTGAAAATATGATAAATGCTCTTATCGCAACTGAAGATGCAAGATTTTATGACCATGGGGGAATTGACTTAAAAAGCATTTTCAGGGTTTTATTAAAAACTGTTCTGTTTCAGAAACAGAGTTCCGGAGGGGGAAGTACAATAACACAGCAACTTGCAAAAAACATGTTTGGCAGGCGCAATTTTGGACCTCTGACTCTCCCTGTAAATAAGACGAAAGAGGTTTTGCTCGCCTTTCGCCTTGAAAAAATATTTACCAAGGAGGAGATCATTACCCTTTATCTGAATACAGTATCCTTCGGAGAAAACATCTATGGCATTGGAACCGCATCGCTCAGATACTTTAATAAAAATGTCGGGCTTCTTGGAGTCGAAGAGTCTGCAGTACTTGTGGGGATGCTAAAGGCAAATACAAGATTCAATCCGCGTCTGCATCCTGAAAATGCCAAAGTCAGAAGAAATGTGGTGCTGAGGCAGATGGAGAAATACAATTACCTTAAGAAATCTGAGGTGGATTCTCTGTGTAGTCTTCCCCTGGTTTTAAATTATACGAATACTGAAATGGTCGGACCTGCTGATTATTTTCTGGTCCAGGTCAGGAATGATGCAGAACAAGTCCTTAAGGACCTTTATTCCGCAAGTGACAGAAAATGGGATCTTGAAAAGGATGGCCTGACTATTGAAACAACATTAAACCTGGCACTTCAGAATTATGCCATCAGATCTTTTCATGACCACCTTCGGGTAATGCAAAAAAGGCTGGATGACCAATACAGGTACTCTTCCGGGAAAAAAATCCTCGCCGTAATAACAGAAAGCGAACTGAAAAGACTAAATCTAACGGAAAAGGCTGGTCAAATGAGAGTTCAGGAAATATTTGACTGGAATAGCCCCTATTCAGACTCAATTACTGTGCGGGACAGCCTTACCCGTGCTTTGACTCTCCTGCATGCAGGATTGTTAGCCATAGATCCCTCTACCGGCGCTGTAAAAGCGTGGGTCGGAGGAATAGATTTTAAAACCCAGCCTTATGACCAGGTGTTGGCCAGAAGACAGCTCGGGTCCGTTTTTAAACCTGTGCTTTACGCTGAGGCTCTTGAAGAAGGAATTGGGCCCTGCGAGTATCTTGATAATGATTCTATAATCCTGTCGGGAATTGAAGACTGGAGTCCCGAGAACTTTGACCACACCTATGGCGGAAAATACTCCCTTGCCGGGGCGCTGGCAAGATCGATGAATGTTCCGACATTCAGTCTCTACCTTAAAATAGGCTTCCCAAAACTTGATTCACTCTGGAAAAAAATGGGGTTCTCTTTTACGCTCGATGACACCCCGTCACTTCCGATGGGTACTGCTGAAGCAAGCCTGAAGGAAATAGCAGTTCTTTATTCTGTCTTTGCAAATGGTGGTTATAAAGTAAGTCCCCAGACAATAATATCGATTAAAAAGCCCGATGGAGAGTCAATATGGGAAAATGATTTCATCTATCAAAAACCGGCAGTAATTTCTGACAGAACTGCTATTCTGATGAGCGCTATCTTACAGAAAGCTGTAAACGAAGGGACTGGGGCTTCATTAAGGAGCGTTTATGGCGTTTCGCTTCCGGTTGCAGGAAAAACCGGGACTTCACAAAATTATGCTGACGCCTGGTTTGCTTCGTTTAATCCTAAACTGACGATCGTAAGCAGGGTTGGAGCTTCATCGCAGTTAATCCATTTCAACTCGGGATCAAACGGTTCCGGAAGCGCGCTTGCCTTGCCGCTGGTCGCATTAACTTTGAGAAAAGTGGAGCAGAATCCGGAATTGACAGCTCAACTTATCCTGCCTTTTCCTGCATTGTCCCCTGAATTATCAGCGGCACTCGACTGTCCTGATTTTAAGGAAAAGGATATTATTGACAAAATTGAGGACTTCTTTAGAAAAGACAGGTCGGAAGCTGTCAAAAAAGTAATCAGACCGGCAAGGACCAGAAAACCCTTTTTCAGAAGACTATTCAGAAGGTGATTTGCCTGTACCTGCAATTACTTTAGGTTCTTTCATGCTCCTTTTATACTCAGCCATTCTGGCTTTATTACGTTCTTTTATAACAGGTATAAGACCAGTACCGGAAAGGGTGAATTTCCCGAACTTATCCGGAGTGGAAAGGTAAACCTCTGTACCTGCTTCGAGGCCTTTTTCTACAATTATGTTTTTATCATTCGATTTACCAAGCAGAACAACCTGTTTCATACCATTTTTTGTGTAGACAAATGGTATACTGTCGGGGCCGGCCTGCACAGTTTCCATGGGAACCGAAACAACATTATAAAATGTACTGATAACTATTTTGTTACTGGAAGTCATTGAGGGTCTGAGCGCAGGATCTGACTCATCTAATCTGATCTGCACTTCAAAGACTTTAGAATCGGAATTTGCCAGCTGCTCGCCGATATTGGCTATACCCGAAACCTTGCCCATGAATGTTTTCCCCCGAAGAGCATCAATGCCTACTTCAACAGGCTGTCCGGCTTTGATTTTATTGATATCTATCTCACTGACATATGTTTTTGAGTCAAGTGATGAAAGATCAGGGAGTGTCGCAATAACCGGGTCAAAAGGATTCAGCATCGCACCCGTCCTGATTTTTACGCCCATCCGGTCTTTTTTGTATGAAATCATTCCGTCAGAAGGGGAAGTGACTGTGAATGATGCCAGGATATTCTGCAGATCCTTCACTTTTTCATCCTGTTCCGAGAGGGTCAACTTAAGTTTTCTGGTTTCAAGTGAGGTCTGGGCAAGATTAAGCGAATAGAGCCTTCTCTTTTGCTCAAGAACACGATTCGCCATGTCGAGCTCGATTTCAGCATGACGCTGGGTTGCAGGCGGTTCATATTTTGATTCATCAACAACAATGGATGCTTCTTCGACGGCATAAATCTGATTTTTGATGTCATCCCTTAATGTACTGAGAACCACAGCTGTATCGAGCAGTTTCATGTCGTAATCAGATTGGAGGGTATTCAACGTTGTCGTCTCGTCCTTCAGCGTGTTGTCAAAGCTTGTTCTGTCGAGAGTTGCGACATAATCACCTCTGCTGAGAATCGTACCCTCAGGAATTAAATCAGTGATTTTCAGAGGTGCAACCCTGAAATATCTGTTTCTGACAATATCCGGTCCTCTGATGTCCATCGACCTTTCCGGAACCAGTTCCCCTGTGTTGGAAACAACTATCTCAAAAGTTCCTTTCGTTGCCTTTGTAAAATTCAGTTCTTTCCTATTGCTGGCAGAAGTAGCCTTGTAAAAGATTATTAAGCCTGCAGAAGCCAGAATTATCACTATTAATGTCAGTCCTAACCTCTTATTCATCACGTTATTTTAATTTTTCAAAACTATGTTGCAGGTTATCATTGTTTCAGAAACAAACCGCAGGGTTAAATGTTCGGTCGGGAGATCGGATATTGAACGGTTATAGCTAACTTGGGCAGACATTTATTATAGACCGCAACTAATCCGTTCATTTTAATGTCGCATTGTTATGAAAACTATAAAGATCATTTTTTCATTGCTGATTATCAGTGGTTTTGGTATTTCGCTTTCAGGTCAGGCTACCTCAAAGGGAACAGGAACTTCTGCATCACAGGTTATAGCTGCCATTATAAAGAACACCGGGAGTCCCCTGATCCCCAAAACAGTTGATGTTATAAAAGAGGGTGACCCTGAAACGCCTGTTACCGGAATAATAACAACCATGTTCGGAACAATGGAGGTTCTTAAAAAAGCGGTTGAACTGAAATGTAATTTGATAGTGGTACATGAGCCTCTGTATTATAACCATCTGGATGAAACGAGGCAATTCGTAAATGATCCGGTATTCCGGGAGAAGAAAAAATACATTAACGATCACAATCTTGTCATATGGAGGTTTCATGATTACATTCACAGTATCCGGCCGGATGGCATTCAGTCGGGGATGGTTAAGAAACTCGGCTGGCAGAATTACACTGTCGATGGTAACCTGAACAGATTCAATCTGCCTGAAACGACGCTGAAAGAATTGCTTCAATATCTCAAAAAGATATTTCCGAAAAATGCGTTTTATGTTGTTGGTGACCCGGATATGAAGCTGACTAAAGTGAAGCTTTCTCCCGGAGCACCCGGAAGCCAATCGCATATACAATCGCTTGAAGACAGCAATGTAGATGTTCTTCTTGCGGGTGAGTCGCCTCAGTGGGAGACTTATGAATATATGCGTGATGCCGTCTCCCAGGGCAGGAAGAAAGCCGTTATCTTCCTTGGCCACATTGCTTCAGAGGAAGCCGGGATGGAATTCTGTGCCCAATGGTTAAAAGGCTTTATTACCGACAAACCCATTTATTTTGTAGAAAGCGGTCCGTCATTCTGGTCATTCTGATATTCGTAAACCTTGTTTTTGGGTATGTGGCCCGGGAAGATGTAAGAGAGACGGGAAAGGGGAGAGTGGGAGAATGGGAGAATGGGAGAGGGGGAGAATGGGAGAAAGATTAGTTTTATTATATTGGGAAAATTATTTTAAAGAATTAGAATCAAATCTTTGAGGGACAACAGTATGATAAGGAGGGCAATAATCGCTGGTAGCTGTGTTTTAACATATCTTCTTTTGGGATCCAATACCTTAGCGGCTCAGGAAGAGAACTGGACTCATTTCAGGGGAAGTAATCTTAACGGCATATCGACATGTGAAAACATCCCGCTTAAATGGGATGATTCGAGCATCAGGTGGAAAACGGAAATTCATGGAAGGGGTCATTCATCTCCGGTAGTGTATGGAAACCAGATATGGATTACTACAGCAACTACAGATGGCCGTGAACTTTATGCAGTTTGCGCTGATTACAATACGGGGGAGATCATATACGATATTAAAGTATTTACACCCGAAGATGTGTTTGGTAAGCATTCTATAAATACCTATGCCAGCCCCACAGCCTGCATTGAGAAAGGTTTTGTTTATGTCAGTTACGGCAGCGCCGGAACTGCATGCATTAATACCTCCGATGGTTCGATAGTCTGGAGACGGACAGACATTAAATGTAAGCATGTCCAGGGACCCGGATCCTCACCGGTTTTATACAAAAACCTCCTGATCCTGCATTTTGAGGGCACCGATGTCCGGTTTATTATTGCTCTTGATAAATCGACGGGTAAGACTGTCTGGAAAACAAACCGTCCGGAAGAACCCTACAAATCGATCCCCGAAATCGGTAAAAAAGCTTATGTAACTCCTCTTATCCTTAGGGTGAATGGCCGTGATCTTCTAATCTCAAACGGATCAGCTGTTTGTAATGCCTATGAACCCCTTACGGGAAAAGAAGTGTGGAGTGTTGTCAGGGGAGCCGAATCAACGGTTCCGATGCCAATTGCTGAAAATGGTATAATTTATTTCTACACCGGAACCATGCCTAATCCTGATGGCTCGGTTTTCACTGAAATGCTGGCTGTCAATCCTGTTGGCAAGGGCGATATAACTGCTACCAATGTGCTCTGGCGGAAACATGATGAGCAGACTCAGACCCAAATGCTTACTCCTGTTATAAGGGACGGTCTGATATATACAATTAACTCAAGGAACAATCTCATGTGTATTGATGCTTCTACAGGCGAGGAAATATGGGTGGCTCACCAGAGAGCGAACTTCAATGCATCACCAATATATGTTAACGGAAATATCTGGTTCTTTTCAGTTAAGGGAGAAGTACTTGCGATCAGGGCAGGAAGGAAATACGAGGTTGTTGCACAGAATCAGATGGAATCAGGGATCTGGGCAACCCCTCCGATCCTCAGGGATAACGTTATCTTAAGAACTGAAAAGTATCTTTATAGGATTGGTCTTTAAGGTGATGGCGATATATTAAATATTTGTTAAACTTTTCTAACTTCAGGTTCTCTTCAGAATTACCGCATAATTTGGCTATGTATTACTTAAAAATGCATAGTCATGAAAAAATTAATCATTTCCCTATTAGCTTTTACAGGATTTATGTTCCCTTTGCTTGCTCAGGTCGATCACGAGCTGACAGAAAGTGAAGAAGTTCCTGTTGAATCACTTACTCTCAAAAAGGACCAGGTTCCTCCTGCAATTGTAAAAGCAGTCACCTCTGAGTTTAAAAATAGTGAGGCCTTTATGTATGGTAAGTTTCCTTATGTCCTTCAGAAATATGCCTGGGTAGTTGACCAGGACTCTAAAGACGCTAAACCCGATCTTTATGAAGCATATATCAAAGCCAGCGACGGCAGCAGGATCTATGCAATATATAAACCCGACGGGACGATAGTCCAATCAAGAACAATAAGAGTTAATGCAGCCTTACCCCGTGATGTGGAGGAAGCTCTTGCAAAAAGCCAGTACAAAGACTGGAAGATAGTCGGTGACAAAGAGTTTCTTAAATACTATAATTCAAAAAATAATGTTGAAGAACACGTGAAAGTTACTGTCGAGAAGAACAATGTCAGGAAAAGCATTGCTTTTAACTTTAATGAACCGGTTAAGAATTAGCTGTGTCCGAAAGGAAAAGATATTCGGACAGTAATTAATTTACGTCTGAATACATTATTATAGTTCTCTCTTTAGTAATTGGAAGCCGGAAATTTGGATCGTTCAAACAGAATGATTCTGCCGGCTTCCTTTTTTTTATTAAACACAAAGAACCTTTTTTTGTTATAAGAAATAGATAAACGGGATTTTTTAATTTATTTAAAACCTATGAGATTTGAAAATACTCATCGTTGAAGATGACAGGTCCCTTAACATTGCCATAAACGACTACCTGCGGCTGGAAGGACACATATGCGAAACTGCCCATAACTACAGGGAGGGGGTGAATAAGGCAGCTGACAATCTGTATGACTGTGTAATTCTCGATATCGGTCTGCCCGACGGCAATGGTCTGGATATAATAAGGGAACTCAAGGCAAATAAATCCCCTCACGGAATTTTGATCCTGTCTGCGAAAAACTCACTTGAGGATAAGCTTTCAGGGCTTAAAACCGGAGCCGATGACTATCTTACAAAGCCATTTCATTTTGCCGAGATGAGCGCCCGTATCAATTCAATCTACAGAAGGAACAATCATCTGGGTCTTAATGAATTAACATTTAATGAGATCAAGGTTATAACTTCTGACAATAAGGTTTTTGTAAATGAGAACTCTCTCGATCTCACACGGAAAGAATACGACCTGCTGCTGTTTTTTGTTGCCAACAACCACAGGATAATAACTAAGGAATCGATTGTTGAGCATTTGTGGGGTGATGAGGTCATTCTAACAGATTCGTTCGATTTTGTGTACACACATGTAAAGAACCTTCGCAGGAAAATTACCGAAGCGGGAGGCAAGAATTATATTAAGAGCATTTATGGCTTTGGCTACAAATTCACTGATAGTTGAAATTAATAACTAAGAGCACATATTACTTCCTGCTTTTCTCAAGTGGTGCGATGATTGCAGTGGGAGCGCTTCTGTATTTCACTATCAGGAAACAGGTTTACAAAGAAATTGACAATAATCTGATAACTGAGAAATTAATTATTCAGGATCAGATAGAACAAACCGGAACCATACCTGAATTCAACGCTTCGTTTGGTCACCAGATTGAAGTACGGCTGCTTGAAAATCCTGTACGCCCGGTTGAAATATTAAATGATACTGTTGTCGCCGATACTATTTCCGGAAATAATATGCCCTTCCGTTATTTATATTTTGCCGGCAACACACAGCGGAAAAAAGGTTATACTGTTACAATATTGCGAACCCTTGATGAAAAGAACATGCTTCTTGAATCCATTGGACTTTATATGTTCTTCCTGTTTTTGTCGCTGTTTGTAATCTCAATTTTTCTGAATTATATAATTTCGAGGAAATTGTGGAGACCCTTTTATGATACTGTGGCAAAGGCAGAAAAATTTGATATACAATCGGATAAGACCGTGGATTTACCTGAAACAGATATAGTTGAGTTCCGTAAGCTAAACTCCGTCATTTCAAGGATGACAAGGAAGATGAGGGATGATTACCTGAGTCTTAAGGAATACAACGAAAACTCTGCACATGAGATTCAGACTCCGCTTGCAGTGATCAGGTCAAAGATGGAATTGCTGATGCAGCGAAAAGAGTTGAGAAGGGAGAGCATTAACATAATCAAATCTATAAACGATGCAACGACAAGGCTTTATAAGCTTAACCAGGGTCTTCTCCTGATTTCGAAGATCGATAATTCTTACTTCAGGGAGGAAAAGGAAGTATCGCTTAATCAGATAATTGAGCAAAATGTCTTGAATTATAGGGAGATTATGGAGCTTAAGAAGATCACGGTCGAATTGGACGATCATAATCCCGCAATTGTTAAAATGAATGAGACTCTGGCTGAGGTTCTCATTTCAAATTTGTTAAGTAATGCAGTAAGATACAATATAGATGGCGGATTTATTAAATGTTCGATCAGCGCCGGATCTATTAGTATCTCGAACAGCGGCCTGCCGTTGAAAACCGATCCCCAACTGCTTTTTCGCAGATTTCATAAGCTTAGTAATAATCCTGAGTCGGTGGGATTGGGCCTTTCAATTGTTAAAAAAATAACAGACACCTACAAAATGAACATAACATATACCTGTTCGGGTAATGTTCATGAATTACGACTGACCTATTCCGATAAAGAAATTTATCCTGGCTGGAAAGGAAGATCTTAAATTTTTGTTAAAATTTTCCAACTTCAGATCCTCTTCAGAATCATATTTTAATTTGGTGGCATAACCAATAAATTGTATAATCATGAAAAAGTTAGCTTTGATTATGGTTTTGGTGATGGCAGCATTTATTGCCAATGCTCAGCGTACTCCCATTAAAGTTTCTGACCTTCAGAAACCAATCACGGACAATATCGCCAAGGATTACGCTGGTTTCACAATCAAGGATGCACTGAAGATTGTGGACAATAACGTTACAACATACGAGGTGGTTATTACCAAGGGAACCACTTCGGAAACTCTTGTATATGATAGCAACGGTAAATTCCTGAACAAGGAAACCTTGAAAACAGGAAGCTATGAGAAATCAGGCATGAAAGAAGGCAGCAAGCACATGGCCCATAAACCAGTGCCTAAGAAAAAATAGCTGAAAATTCTGTGCATCTCCGGGGCGGTACTTTCAAAGTACCGCCATTTTTTTATTCGTGACTATCAGGAAGTGCCATCCGGTTGATGTGATCCCTATTCTGCTAACAGTGTCTGAATTGAATGGGGAAGGCTTGTAATTTCAGCTGAATTGCCCTTCATAGATAAATTATAGTTTATTTTTTTATTGCTTTGGTTCATTACTATTATCACCACTTTACCGTCTTCATTAATAAATCCCGTGGTTAACAGCTGGCTCCGGCTTGATGCACTCAGTATTCTTTTGGCTCCCGGCCGGATGAACTTTGAAAAATGACCAATATAATAATATGAATTTGTATAGATCAGCTGTCCTGTTCTTGTGTCAGCATGAACCGGTGCAAAACAAAAATTTCCTACGTGGTTGGGCCCGCCTGTCTCATCAAGCAGTATATTCCAATCAGTCCAGGCCACAGTCCAATTATTGAAATCCATTATCATCGACTTTCCATAGTCTTCACCCAGACTCCATAAATTATAACGCCTTTCATCGAAGCTCTCAGGAGTACCTTCGGTGAATATCAGGTTTTTGTCAGGATATGTTTCATGCACAAGGCCTACATTGCCATACATCTGCTGACCCCCGCTCCAGTCTTCGTACCAGTGGAATCCCATACCCCATGCATACCGGGAAGCCTCGGGATCATCGAAAATTACCTGTGCCCTCTGGACGATAAGATCGCGGTTATGGTCCCATACAATAATCTTCTTATCACCAAGTCCCTCTTTATTCATTGTGGGTCCGAGGTAATTTTTAAGGAAGTCCCGTTCATCTTCTGAGGAATAGATGCATGACTCCCATATCTGTGTTGCCATAGGTTCATTCTGGATTGTTATGCCCCAAATGGGAATCCCCTCTTTTTCGTAATCCTTTATAAACTTTGTAAAATAATCTGCCCACGGCTGGTAATATTCCCGTTTGAGTTTACCTCCATGTAGCATATCGTTATTTTCCTTCATAAATGCAGGCGGACTCCAGGGACTTGCAAACAGTGTCAGCTTACCGCCTGTCGCGGCAAGGACTTTCTTTATTAACGGGATCTTGAACTGCCTGTCGTGATCAATACTGAATGTCTTCAGATCTTTATCACCTTCAGCAACATACGTATAACTGGCGCTAGAAAAATCACAACTGTTGATGTTTGTGCGGGCGAAGGTATATCCGATACCTTTTTCTGTGTCATAGTAAGCCTGAAGCAACTCTTCCCGTTTGATTTCAGGGAGTTTTGCAAATGTTTCGGCAGACGCATCGGTCAGAGCGCCTCCTATCCCAAGAAAGGTCTGATATGTTTTGTCAGGATCGGCAAATACATAAACTTTCGATTCAAGGATAGGATCAGATTTCGCGAGATCGACAGTATCAGTCGGTGCAAGCCTTAAAGAGGTGCTGTCAGCAGTGGTAAAGACTTTTATGATTTTACCTTCGGAATTATAATTACTGACTTTACCTGTTTCTTTAACTGGCAGGTTCTTTTGCTGACCGCATGATATGATAAATATCAGAGAGATCAGGTACAGGCAATTTCTCATAGTAAAAATTCATCTGAATTTGTAAATTGAAACTTAAACCTGTACAAGTTAAGATTTATTTTTGAACTACGAGTTTAAGATTAAAGAGTCCTGTTTTTGTTACACCCAGCAACCTGATCCATACCAGGAGGAATGCTTCAGCGGCTCTGGCGGCGCTTATATCTCCGAGATCAATGATATTCTCATCACTCCAGCCGAACTGGTTCAGGATCTTTTTTACCTCTTGTTTTGCATCCTGATCATTTCCTGAGATATAATTAATGTGATCTCCCTTTTCCAGCATCCCCGGGTTTACCATTAAACCACACCATATTGTGTTAAGGGTTTTAACAACTTTTGCTTCAGGAAATGCATTCTGGATCTCCTCTCCCAGAGAAGTTGTATTCTCAAACCATCAAGAAGGATTGGAGGCATACCCTTACTGAAATCCAGCGGATTGGCGACATCGACAAGAACCTTTCCCTTAAGGTCGGAGTCTACTTTTTTAAGGACGTTCAATGATTTCTCCCCGTTTATGGCATTTATAATTATCTCACCAAATGCTGCCGCATCAGCGAAAGTACCTAGTTTTACCTTGTTGTTTGTTTTTTGCCACTCACTGAATGGAGGATTACCGCTTTTATCGTTTGAAACATCAGACAATTTTTCACTGACATTCCTTGTACCAATCATTACTTCATAGCTCAGATCTGAAAGCTTTGACGCTAATGTCTGGCCCACTGCCCCGGTCCCCAGGATTGCAATTTTCATTTTGCCGGTTTATTAAGTTAGTTACTGTTTTTTATAAGAAAGGAATCAAAACAGTAACAAGTAACTGCGCAAAAAGTTGAACTCCCCGGTTGTTGGAGAATATCAGCAGCCTTTATTCAGCTTTATTGAAGATCAGGGCACCATCTATCTGTCCGGCAGAACTGGTATTTTTAAAGCTGATTGTCAGAGTCCTGGCTGCACCATCAACTTTCCATGTCTCTTTTGAATTGAAATCCTCTGATCCGTTCGACCCGCTCATGGTGGTTGTCGATTCAAGGTTTAGAACTCCTTCAGTTTCTGTCCAGACTGCTTTTGATTTCCGCGGCATATCGTAGATAGTGATAGCATTCTCTTTGCCGTTGAGCGGGACATTCTCGGTAAAAGGATATTCCTGTCCATCACCTGTATCATACGTCCTTTCTGTCAGCAGGCTGTCTCCTCTGACCAGGACATTTATTTTAAGCAATGTCGGAAAATATTCAGATACTGTAGACTTCGTCCGGTCCAGTTTCCAGATCCCCGAAAGATCCGATTTCTGTGCTGTAACAGTGACAGATGAAGCAAATGTGAAAGCAATTAAAATTAAAAAGAATGTACTCTTTTTCATGATTCCGTTATTTAAGATTTAATTTAAAACATAAGAGGATAAAAGTAATCAGTTTTTCATCTATAGTATTCCCGGCCGGCGATTTTGCTCCGAGAACATGATTATTTTTTGAATTCTGGCAATCCGTGTCTTATCTCTTTTTGCATCATTGTACCAGCCTATATATAATTTTCTTGCAGCTCCGGAAAAATGCATAAAGTTTTCAAAAGCGGTCTTATTCTCCTTTAAGGCTGATAAAAGATCCTCAGGGATTTCGGGAATTCCTGCCAGCCTGTTATCGTAAGCAAGATGAGGTTTTTTAATTATCTCATTGTAAGCATTGATGCCTGACAGCATCATCCTTCCTTCCCTAATAAGCTTTTCAACCCTTTCAATATTGTATTTTGACCATCGGCTTCCCCGTCTCCTGGGAGTGAACAGCCGGATAAAGTATTCGTCATTTATCCTTTTTATCTTACCGTCAATCCAGCCGAAACAAAGGGCTTCTTCAACAGCTTCATCATAAGTGATACATTCCCTGCCGGTATGCTTTTTATAGTTTATCATCCAGATCCCCTTGTCAGAGCTGCCGTTTTCCTTAAGCCACTTATGCCATTCTTCAAGGTTCCTGAAATAAAGCTCCATAATTAAATTCTATCAAAAAATCTGTCTTATTATTCAATTCCGATAACCACTTCGGTGCCTTTTATTCCTTTCGACTGTGCTTTAACAGTAAATTGTCCTGATGCACCCTTATCTGCTTTTACAATAACCAGGCACATACCGTTATAAGCCTTTCTGAATGATGCCTTGAACGGATCATGACTGGTTGCGTCACCGTTATCGACCGCAACGATTTTACCCGGACCTTCAATACTGAAATTTACGAGGTTATTGCTCCCGGGAACCACTAACTTATTTTTGTCTGCAACCTGTATTGTAATAAACACAAGATCAGTTCCATCAGGACGAACAGAAGAACGATCGGCAACAGCTGTAAGCTGGGTGGGTTTTCCTGTTGTAACAATTTTATCTTCAGCCCATTTGACTCCATTCTTATAAGCAACTACTGAGAGTTCTCCGGGCTGGTATTTAACATCATCCCATCTCAGCCGGTATTCGTACTGGCCTTTCTTCTTTTTGCCCAGCGATTTACCATTAAGGAACAGCTCAGCTTCATCACCCGATGTATAGACATGGACCGGAGTTACCAGGCCCTTTCTCTCAGGCCAGTTCCAATGTGGAAGGATATGTGCCATTGGCAGTTCTGGCCTCCATTTCGCCTGGTAAAGATAGAATCTGTCTTTCTTAAATCCTGCCAGATCAATAATTCCGAAATAGCTGCTGCGTGAAGGTACTTCTGTAACATTTTGCTTATCAAGTAGTTCTTTTGCCATATCATACCTTCTGGTTCCCGGCCTTAAACCTGTGAGATCCCCTCCGTAAGGTGTAGGTTCTCCGATGTAATCAAATCCGGTCCAGACAAATTCACCGAATACTCCCGGGTATTTATCCTGCATTTCCCATTGCTGATCAGCGGTTGAGGCCCAGGCGGGATATGCAAGGTCGTATGATGAGATCTGAAAGATACCTTTTCCAGGAAGGTTATTATTCAGGTCGCCCTGCACAACAGGGAAGAAATATTCACCTCTTGAACTTATCGTTGATGCTGATTCACTTGAATGGAACGGCAGGTTATCGTTTTCTTTTAGCGTAAAAAATGCATCATATCTGTAAAGGCGGTAGTTAATGCCAAATACATCGACTGTCTTCTGGAAACCATTTGTACCCGACTCATCCCAGTTGCAACCTACGGTCACCGGCCTGGTGTTGTCTTCCGATTTTATAATTTCCCTGAGGCTTTCAGACAGGGCAGGATTGTTCTGATCGTTTACTTCGTTCCCGGTGCTCCATATGAAGACGGAAGGATGGTTCCTGTCGCGGCGAACCATCGCCCTCAGGTCTTCTTCATGCCAGGCATAAAACAGCTTATTGTAATCATTCCTTTTTTTGGGAGTTTTCCAGGCATCAAATGCTTCATCCTCAACCAGGAAACCCATCCTGTCGCACAGGTCGAGCAGTTCCGGTGCAGGAGGATTGTGACTGGTCCTGATGGCATTGCATCCCATTTCTCTCAGGATCTCAAGCTGACGCTCTGCAGCCCTGATGTTGAATGCAGCTCCCAGAGCGCCAAGATCGTGGTGATTGCATACACCCTGTACCGGGATTTTTTTGCCATTAAGGTAAAAACCGTCCCGTGGAGTGAAGTTCAGTGTCCTGAAACCGAAATTGGTTTCATAAGTATCAGTAACAATAGTACCCTGCAAAACTGTTACAACAGCTTTGTAAAGCTCAGGATCATCAAGATTCCAGAGAACAGGTTCTTTAACAGGTATATCGAACCTGAAAATGTGATCTGATGAGGCTGGTATCATTGCAGTTGCTGTAATCGATTCTGCAACAGGACCACCAGTAGCCGAACCTTTATCATTAACCTTGTAGACAGCGGCTTTTACTGTAACCGGGACCGGCTTATCGAAATGGCTCTCTACCTCAGCTTCAACGCTCAGGATTCCGCTCTCTTTTTTAATTTCAGGAGTTTTGCAGAACACGCCATTATATTTTATATGAATTGGAGATGTCTTTACAAGCCAGGCATTCCGGTATAACCCTGCACCGGGGTACCATCTTGAATCCCAGCTTTTTGTGTCGAGCCTGACGGCGATGAGGTTTTCGGCTCCAATATTAATATAGGGTGTAAGATCGAGTCTGAAGGAAGTGTACCCATAAGGCCAGCCTCCAACGAATTTACCGTTCACCCAGACTTCAGAATAAGCCATTGCACCATCAAAGTCAATGTAAATGCGCTTCCCATTGTCAGATTCATTTAAAGTAAAATGTTTCCTGTACCATCCTATTCCTTTCCAGGGCAGAAGACCGGTGTTGTTTTCAAGGGTATCGCTGAAGGGTCCTTCAATCGCCCAGTCGTGCGGAAGATCGAGGGTACGCCAGCTGTTATCGTTCACTGACGGAAGCTGAAGCCCTTCAGGTTCTTTATCTGTGGTTACCGCATCGGTTGAGGCATTGAAGTACTTGATGAATTTCCATCCCTGATTGAATGATTCGCGGGAGCGGGGAGAATTTTGAGCCTGTGATAACCCGGCATTCCAGATTAAAAGACAAAAGATAAAAAGCGCATGGATCAGGTTACGTTTCATGGTAATATTATTATGTATTTGAATATTCGTCTAAAGTATAAAAACCAATTGAATAAATAAAAATAGTAGATGCCGGGAAAGTCTTCTATTAAACTGTTTCTGCATTTTGGAATGTTTTTTATCTTTTTACTTTTGTCTTTTATCTTTCATACTTTTCTTTTAAACTTTCTTACAATGACCAAAAATTTATTTTATTGCAGTGCATTGATCATAACATTACTCTTTACATTACCTGCCGCCGGACAGTACCTTGCACCGGCACAAAAGGCTTTTACACACCAGGATACGTTGCGAGGGTCAATAACGCCTGAGAGAGCCTGGTGGGATCTGACATTCTACCACCTTGACATAACCGTAAAACCTTCTGACAGTACCATTTTTGGGAAAAACACAGTGACTTACAGGGTTCTGAAAAGTGCTGAAGTAATGCAGATCGATCTTCAGGAACCACTGGATCTTTTAAGCGCTGAGCAAAACGGGAAGTCCCTGAAATTTGAAAGGGAAGGGAATGTATACTGGATCAAAATGACGGATCGTCAGGAACCCGGACAGGTGTGTTCCGTGATCCTGAATTATGGCGGTAAACCAAAGATTTCAAACAGACCGCCCTGGGAAGGAGGGATTACCTGGAAGAAAGATATGAGCGGAAAGCCTTTCATAGCTTCAACATGCCAGGGTGACGGGGCCAGTCTGTGGTGGCCGTGCAAGGATCATATGTACGATGAGCCCGACAGTATGCTTATAAGTGTCAATGTGCCATCAGAACTGATGGATGTTTCAAACGGCAGGCTCAGAAGTGTTGTAAAGCAGAAAAATAACACTACAACCTATAACTGGTTTGTTGCAAATCCGATAAACAACTATGGAGTAAATATTAACATAGCCGATTATGCGCATTTCTCAGAGATCTTTAACGGGGAGAAGGGTAAGCTCGATTGTAATTATTATGTACTTAAAGAAAACCTTGAAAAGGCTAAGATACAGTTCAAACAGGCACCGATGATGCTGGCTGCATTTGAATACTGGTTCGGTCCGTACCCATTTTATGAAGATGGCTATAAGCTTGTTGAAGCTCCGTATTATGGAATGGAGCACCAGAGCTCTGTTACCTATGGTAACGGTTATAAAAATGGTTATCATGGTGTGGATCAGAGCGGTTCGGGATGGGGTGACAAATTTGACTTTATAATTATCCATGAATCAGGTCATGAATGGTTTGCCAACAGCATAACTTATGAGGATATCGCTGATATGTGGATACATGAGAGTTTTACAAATTATGCGGAAAATCTTTATGTGGAATATTATTATGGTAAGTATGCGGGAACAGAGTATGTGCTTGGAACGCGCCGGGGCATCAGAAATGACCGTCCCATTACCGGTATTTATAATGTAAACAACAGTGGTTCCGGAGATATGTATCCAAAAGGAGGCAATATGCTTCAGACGCTTCGTCAGATTGTTAACGATGATGAAAAGTGGAGGGGCATATTACGGGGAATGAATAAGGATTTCTATCATACCGTTGTAAAGGGATCGCAGATAGAAGATTATCTCAGCAGCAAGACGGGTCTGAACCTGAAGTCATTTTTCGATCAGTACCTCAGGGATGTAAGGATCCCGGTTTTTGAATACGCTGTTAAGGATGGGAAACTGACTTTCAGGTGGAACAATTGTGTGCCACAATTCAACATGCCGCTGAAAATCTACGTGTCGGGAGTGGAAAGGAATATAGTTCCGACCTCTGCCTTCACAACGATCGATCTGGGCATCAGGAATGCTACAATAGTTGTTGATCCGAATTATTATGTGGCGACGCTTAATATGACTGGGAAGTGAATTTTAACATATTCCATCGTTAGGCTTCGGACAAAACTTTGGCTTTAAAGGGGGTGTTGAAAAAGTCAAAATCCATTAACCGCAGAGGCCGCAAAGATTTTACGCAAAGTTCGCAAAGAGTTGAATTTATGTGTTTTAGCTTTGCGTTCTTTGCGCCTTCTTAGCGTGCTTTGCGGTTAAAATGACTTTTTCAACATCTCCAGGGGGGTAAGTTTTTCTATTTCTTAGTTAAAACCGGTATTCCGAAGCCGATCTTCTCAAGAGGTTTGAGCTGCGTGGCAGCATCCCCGACAACGACATAGTACATTTTATCGGGAATTATATATTTATCCGTGATTGCTTTATGTTCTTCAATCGTCATGTTCTTAATGACATCCTCCTCCCTTCTTGATATAATCTTCAGGCAATCCATATCTACCCATTGTTGAAAGCATATTCACAAGCGCATCGTTTGTTTCAAAACGGAGAGCATTCGACCTTATCATACAGTTCTTAATAAACTGGAGGTCAGCCTCTGACACGCCATTTCTGTATTTTTCCATCTCATCCCTGAATATATTGACAGATTCAAATGTAGCATCCGACCTCACACTGGTTGCTGCAATAAACGGGGCTATTGATTTCATTTCCATAAAATAACTTGAAGCACCGTAAGTATAGCCTTTTTCTTCCCTTAAGATCTGATTGAGAATGCTTGTGAAAGCACCACCCAGCCTGTAATTAATAAAGTCAGCCTTTACATAGTCAGGGTTGTCCCTTGAAATTGCCGGATATCCGATGTAGATCACTGATTGCCTCGATCCCGGCACATCGACAAAATATATTGTCGATTTTTCCGGTGGTAGAGGCGATGGATTTCTGTTTACCGTGACTTCTTTTGTTTTCCAGGCATCTGCCAGTGGCTTTAGAGCTGCAGTGACCTGCTCTTTAGTGATATTACCGGCCACGAAGATCTTTGCCACCGAAGGTGAAAAACACCTTTCGTAATATGCTGTCAGATCACCGGGGGAAATTTTATCAATAGACTCCAGTGTTCCCTGAGTATTGTATCCAAAGATATTATCCTTACCATAGATCAGTTTAAAGAATAATTGACTTGCCACGCTTCGGGGTTGAGCCTCCGATTGAATAATGCTGTTCCTGGTCCGGGTCCTTGCAATTCTGAACTCGGCAGTATCCCATCTCGGTTCAAGAAGCATCTCTTTTACCAGCGAAACGGTCTTCTCAAAGTTTCTGGAAAGCATCCCCGCATTCATTGAAATATCTTCGCGGCCGGCATACATTCTGATATCTGAGCCAAGGAGTTCAATTTCTTCTTCAAGTTCCTCAGGCGTTTTGTTTTTGGTGCCCTGTGGAAGTACAGCAGCCACCATTGCCGCTACCCCCGGCATGCTTATGTTGTCTTGCTCAACACCACCCTCAAGAACAATGCTCATGTTTATCAGAGGGAGCTCTTTGTTTTCAATCCCATAAACTGTGATGCCGTTAGGAAATTCTGACTTCCAGATCTGAGGGATATGCACTTCAGGTTCCTTCCCTGCCGGAGGTTCAAAACTACGGTCGATGGTCGACGGGGTTTTGGTGATTTTCTCATTACCTCCTTTGGAAATTTCAACCTGGCTTGCTTCCGCAATGTTTTCTTCCTTTACTCCTGCAGGAACCGAATTATCAGCCGTTAGTTCAGCCTGACCCTTAGGAACAAAGCTTGTCACAATATGAGGTTTGCCTTTAACATATTTTTCATATGCAGTCTTTATATCTGCAAGAGTTACTGCCTTTATGTTCTCGATATCCTTTTCTATAAAGCCCGGATCGTTAAGGAATGTATTATAGAATGCAAACTGAAGTGACTTTCCGAAGACACTGTTGATACCATTATAAAAGCTTTTCTCGCTTGAAGCTTTGATCCTTTCCACATCCTTTTCAGTTATGCCTTCTTTCTCAAACCTCGCAAAAGCTTCGGATACTGCCTGTTCAATTTCCTTCAGGGATTTTCCTTCATTGGCTCTCAAACTTATTGTGAATTCTCCTGCAAGTTCACCTGAGTTGTTATAAGCGGTGGTTCTTGATGTCAGCTGTTTCTCCTTTACAAGGACCTTATATAATGGAGCCTTTTTTCCATCAGCAAGGATCTTTGCAAGGAAATCAAGGGCATATGCATCCTTGCTATAGGCTTGTGGTGCAGGCCACACAAGAGTTAGCTCAGGTACATTTGCGAAATTGTCTTCGTGGTAAAGTTTCTTTATCGTGTCAAGAGTTACTGTCATTGGTGAACGCGGAGCAACCTCACCATGCGATTTTATCTCCCCGAAATACCTGGTTATTAATAGCTTAACGCTATCAGGATTGAAGTCGCCCGCAAGTACAAGCGTAGCATTGTTTGGTCCATAGAATTTATTGTAGTAAGCTTTAACATCATCCAGAGTAGCATTCTTAAGGTCTTCCATTTCTCCTATGACTTCCCAATTATACGGATGACTGGCCGGGTAGAGATTTTTGCTTATGACATAATCAGTAAAACCGTATGGTGAATTATCCTCACCCTGCCTTTTCTCATTCTGGACAACATTCTGCTGAATGGCAAGCAGCCTTGGTGTAATCGAATTAATAAAAAATCCCATCCTGTCCGATTCAAGCCACAGAACTTTCTCAAGAGCATTTTTGGGGAACATTTCAAAATAGGTAGTTACATCGCGTGATGTAAATCCATTGTTGTTGCCACCGACTCCTTCAATGATCTTATCAAATGTACCCGAAGGTACATTTTCAGATCCGCCAAAAAGAAGATGTTCAAAAAGATGTGCAAAGCCAGTTTTACCCGGTGTTTCCCTGCTTGAGCCGACATGATACATTATGGCATACGAGATCATGGGATCAGAATGATCGGTATGCAGAATTACTTGTAATCCGTTGGGCATTACATACTTCTCATATGGCAGACTCAGCTTGTCACTTACCTGAGTCTTTTTACAAGCTGATGCGATAAGAATAATCGACAGGAGCAGGGCACCCTTTTTTAAAAACCTGAATTTATTCATCTTGATAGTTTTAAAGTTGAAGAATTATTAAGCTGATAGAAGAGCCATACGAAATTATTAAATTATTGGCATTCACTGATAGTTTAAAAAAAATTATGTTTTTTCATCTGAACTCCCTTGGGCATACGCGTCAACTAAAGGATCAGTTTTAGACCGATAATTATCTAATTTGCAGAAATACAATTAAATAAGTTTGGAGCTGTTTAAAAAGTCTAAAGCCATTAACCGCAAAGATCGCGAAGGATTTACGCAAATGCCGATAGCTATCGGCACGCAAAGAGCTAATTATTAACGTTTTAGCTTTGCGTTCTTTGCGCCTTCTTAGTGTTCTTTGCGGTTAAAAAAGGCTTTTTCAACAACACAAAAGTTTATTATTATTGCGGATCTCTTCTTACGAAAATAACTCTTAGGTTGACAGCTATGCCCTAAATCCCCTGAGGGGGGTAAAATAACTTAGGCGGTATAATTGACTGAAATTTAGTTCACGAAGAAAAAACCCTCATTTTTTTAACTATTTTAGACTCTGATTTTAAATCCCCTCCAAATGAAAAGAATCCTTGGCACTTTAATCTTTATGACCCTGATTTCAATAAGTTCAGCCCAGGAAAGAAATTTCCTGAACAATATTTATGACTTTATTGAGAACACGTCTGTTTTTGAACTGAATCAGGAGGAAGGGCATGCGCCGCTCATACCATACTCCACAACAACTGAAGCACTTAAGAGTGATTTTAGTAAAGCTGCCAGTTATCAGTCTTTGAATGGTATATGGAAATTCCATTACTCTGATACACCGGAAGGTGTTCCAACTGACTTTTATAAAACAGGCTTCGACGATAAAAGATGGGATACTATAAGTGTTCCCTCAAACTGGGAGATGAAGGGTTACGGTGACCCCATTTTCAGGAATGTCACAACTCCGTTTAATCCCAATCCACCCTTCGTTCCCAGGGAATATAATCCGGCAGGATCTTACCGCAGATCATTCAGATTGCCTTCAGACTGGAACGGAAAAGAGATATTCCTTAGAATTGAAAAGTGCGCCTCGGCTTCCTTCGTGTGGGTAAACGGGAAAGAGGTGGGATATAATGAAGGAGGGCAGGAACCAGCCGAATATAATGTTACCCGGTTTGTTAATCCCGGGAAGAACACAATTGCCGTATGTGTGATCAAATATTCTGATGGCTATTACCTTGAAGACCAGGATTATTGGCGCCTTGCCGGAATTTTTGACAATATCTGGCTCTTTGCGGCTCCTAAAGCGCATATTTTCGACTGGGCGGCTACGACAGATCTTGATGAAAAATATACTGATGCACTGTTAAATATTAAACTTGACGTAAAAAATTATTCTGAAAAACAACTTGAGAACTATTCAGTAAAAGCAACCTTATATGATAACAGGCAGAAAATTGTTAAAACATTAACATCAGAAAAGTTCTCAGTTACATCGGGCAGCAAGCAGACCGTCAGCCTTTCGGAGACAATTATAAACCCTGCAAAATGGTCCGCAGAGTTCCCCGCACTATACAGTCTCACAATGGAACTTGTCAATTCATCAGGACAAACAGCTGAAATTATTTCAGGGAGGATCGGATTCAAGGAAACAGAAATCCGGAACCAGATATTTTACCTTAACGGTGTTCCTGTTAAGCTCAATGGGATAAATAGCCATATGCAGCACCCTCTGAACGGACACACTATGGATGAAGCCACAATAAGGAAGGATCTTGGCATACTTAAGCAGTTCAATATAAATTGCGTCAGGACATCCCATTATCCACCGGTAATAAGATACCTTGAACTGGCCGATGAATATGGCATTTACATTATTGATGAGACTGGCGATGAATCTCATGCTACTGAATATGTATCTGAAAAAAAGGATTGGGAAGCCATGTATCGTGAGAGGGCGAGGAAAATGGTACTCCGCGACAGGAATCATCCCTGTATCCTTTTCTGGAGCGCAGGTAACGAAAGTGGTGAAGGTGATAATATCTGCGCAGTTATAGATGAAGGTAAAAAATACGACCGCACCCGTTTCTGGATGTACGGAGGGAATGCATTCAGCCATCCTTGCGAGGAGATAATCGGCCCGAGATATCCGCAGATACGGGATCTGCTCACCAGGGTTTATAACATCCCGGAAAATGTTGATCCCAGGCCTTCATTCCTTGACGAGTACCTTGCCGTGACCGGAAACGGAGGAGGAGCCCTCGACGATTACTGGGAAGCTTTTTACAGCCATCCCCGAAGCATGGGAGGTGCAATATGGGATTTTGTAAGTACCGGGATAAGGGAGAAGGAGAGGGCGCTGAAAGAGGCCTCGGGGAATAATATACAGGTCGATATAATGGGAAGGGCCAAACTGGTCCCTGGCAAAGATGGTAAGGGTATTGATCTTAACGGGCATGATCAGTGGGTTGAAGTTTACAGGGATAAAAAACTGGAAATAGACGGCGACAGTTTGTTATTGACCTTATGGGTCTATCCCCGTTCATTATCTTCCTCTGCGGGAACTCTTATTACAAAGGGAAACTGGCAGTTTGGGATATGCCAGGCAGGAAAAGACTCGCTTGAATTCTATTTAACAACCAGAGAAAAGCACACGGTTAAAATGGTACTTCCTGTAAACTGGGAATATACATGGCATCATGTTACGGCAAATTATAACGGTTCTTCAATGTTTTTGACAATCGACGGTATTGAAAGCCCCCATTTGTCTGTTTCAGGAAATATCAGGAATACCCCGTTCCCGGTCAACATAGGCAGAAACGCTGAAATTCATGGTCAGGAAACTTCGGTTTACATATGTGATGCGATAATTGATCAGGCAGGGATTTTCTCAAAATCCCTTGATCCTGCTTCATTGATAAATCCTTCGGAGGAAATTAAGAAGCAGGCTGCATTGTGGCTCGATTTTGAAGAGATTACTGAAGGATCTGATTTTTACAGCTACGGCATAGGAGCAAGAACTTACGGTTCAATCTGGCCTGATCGTCGTCCTCAGCCGGAAATGTGGCAGATAAAAAAATCTGCTCAGCCTGTTCAGGTAAAACTTATTTCGGCTGAAAGAGGGGAAGCAGAGATAACAAACAGATACCTTTTTACAAATCTTAGCGCTCTTAACACTGATTGGATGCTGCAGGCGGATGGTAGAGTCATCCAGGAGGGGTCCATGAAGCTCGATATCGATCCTCAGAATAAAGCTGTTGTGAAAATACCCTTTACAAAACCTGAAATAAATGCAGGAACCGGGTATAGACTTCTTGTCAGTTTCCGGCAGAAGGGAAAAACGCTCTGGGCTGAACCCGGATTTGAAATTGCGTGGGACCAGCTTGAACTCCCCTGGTACAAAAAACCGGAAAGAATTGTGGATAATAGTCCTTCGGCACTCGAAGTTAACGAGGATGGGCAGAAGCTTATGATAAAGGGGAGGGACTTCGAATACATAATGAGTACAGCAACAGGCCTTCTGATGTCAATGAAAGTAAATAAAAGGGAACTTATACATAAAGGGGGCGAGTTGAATGTTTGGCACGCCCCTCTTGCCAATGAAACGGATGAATGGACTTATCGTTCATCAAATATCAAGCACCATACTGACGGTTATGGCCAAATGGCTGCAACAGAATGGTATTCAGCAGGAATTGACAGGCTTACCACGATTCCGGATAATTTTTCATGGGAGAAGACTTCTGAAAATAGTGTAATTATCAGGGTGAAAACCATCTCGGTTACAGGAAACCAGAGAGGCGCTTTCATTAATTCCTTAAAATATAATATTGATGGCAATGGTGTTATAACACTTGAGAATACGGTGATCCCAGATGGGGATGTCCCTTCCTGGCTGCCAAGGGTCGGCCAGCAATGGATCCTTGATAAGAGTCTTGACAGGGTTCAGTGGTACGGACGTGGCCCGCAGGAGAACTACCCCGACAGGAAGAGCGGATACAGGATCGGTGAATACAGTTCAACAGTAAAAGAAATGTATGAACCTTACCTTATTCCACAGGATTATGGACTTCGGACAGATAACCGGTGGGTGAGGGTAACCGATGATAGCGGTACGGGCCTGGAATTCAGGGGCAGTAAGCTGTTTAATTTCAGCGCCCAGCCTTTTTCAACGGACAACCTGACAAAAGCGCTTTACACATACCAGCTTCATCCTTTTGATGGTGTTACATTTAACCTCGATTACGCTACCAGCGGGGTAGGCTGCACTGCTGCAGGGGTTTTCCCGCAATACCAGGTAATGCCTCAGAGGTTTGATTTTACGGTGACGATAAGACCGGTGAGGCCATGAAATCAGCAGGTTGGGGGTTGGCTTATTTTACAAATCCTGCAGCTCAGTAATCGCATAAAGGTTACTGGCCGATAATTCGACGGCCTTCTGAAGATTCTCCCTTGCCAGGCTGATGTTGCCCAGTCCTTTATATCCCAGACCTTTCAGGAGATATGCATTAGACAACCTTGCATTTTCTGCTTCCTTTTCTCCGAATTTTGCAAAGAAATCTACCTCTTTCGAGGAGCTCTGCCCGACCTGCCGGTCGCCTTCGGAAACAAGAGTGTTAAATATCACAGCTGCCTCCTTCTTTTTTCCAAGTTTTGAATAGCTTAATGCCTGATAGTAATTGATAAAGCCTGGGTTTCTTGTCTCTTTGCCGGTGGAAAGATTAAAATAATTTTTGGCTTTGGCTTTGTTCCCCAACGCTTCATATGCCGTGCCGATGAAATAGTCAACCTGGATATTCCTGTTCCCTGCTCTGCTGCCTCCAGCCTCTTCTTCGGGTACCTGGGCAAGAATGAACTCGTCAAGAGCCTTTTTATAATTCTTTCCGGAGCAGGCTTTCTTCCCCAGCATTAGATGAGCATCAATAATGATATCCCTTACCCGCGAATCGCCTTCACGGTAACTGAATTTTCTCCCGGTCAGGTATTCTACAGCCATTTCAGGTTTTCCGGCAAGAGTCAGGACTGTCAGCTGTCGGGCAAAGGCATCGTCTCGTTTTGAGACAGTTTCATTATTACCTTCAAACAGCTTAAGCCTCTTTTCCACGGGTGCGTTACTCATCTCATACAATGCATCAAGTTCTTCATAATAAACCGGTTCATCCTTCCTGAGAGCCATTGCCTTTTCATAAGAAGTTATTGCCTTTTTGCCATCACCCTGATGCTGATAATATCCCCAGCCAAGGTTGCGGTATGCAATCGCAAATGCCGGGTCATATTTTACAGCGCTTTCCCAGAATCCGATAGCTTTTTCAGGTTGTTTGTCGTAAAGAATATTTCCGAGATAATAATAAGCCCTGCTGTCTTCAGGTGAGTATTTCAGTGCAGTTTCGAGGATCTTCACAGTTTCAAGCCGGAAGGGGAAACAATTGTCAACCGGCTCTGATGATCCTTCTTTAAAGTATTTTGCCGCTGTTGGTTTATCACCGTTTTTATCAGCTAAGTAGCCAAGGTAGTATTTCACGATGGGGTTTACTCCTTTATAACGTTGCAAATATCTCTCCGGCTTCCTTAAAAAGACCGTCGTTAAGGTAACCCACTGCCAGTTCGAGATAGTTCTGATCGAAATCCCTCATTTTAAGTATCAGGGATGAAAGTTCCTCTTCGGCTTTCCGGATATCTCCGGATGCTTTTGCTGTCAGATAAGACTCATTGGCAGCCCTGAAATCGAGAGGATCGCTGGCAATCAGAGGTTCCAGGGTCATTTTAGCGCCCGGGTAATCGCCTGAGATTCTCTGTAGAGATGCCTTAAGGACTATCGCACTGTTGTTTCTGGTGTTTGTCGAAAGCGACTCATTTATCTGATCAAGAGCTTTAGCGATGTCACCTTTTATTGAAGAGATCCTTGCAAGCTCCAGGAATGCCGGCGAATGCCAGGCATAATCCCATGATGCCCTGTAAAGTGTATCAACAGCCTCATCATAGAGTCCCATTGCTTTAAGGGTCAATCCCTGAAGATAGAGTGGCTCACAATTTGAAGGCCGGGTATAATCCTTTGTTAATCTTTTAATTGCCCTGGCAAAATAGCTTCTTGCCCTGACGTAGTCTCCGTTCTTAAGGTAAATATTTCCAACGGCCGCATTAGTCCTGATATCTGATGGATCTCGTTTAAGGGCTTCTTCGTAATAGTCCATTGCATTCAGCGTCGGGTTTCCAAATTGTCCGATCCTGCTCCCTGTCAGATAGAGCTCTTCTATAGTAGCCATATCTTTAGGCAGTTCTGGACGCTTAACTGTTTCTGGCAGAGGCTTTTCGGCCTCTTTTTTAACCGGCTTATATGAAACCAGGACCTGTCCGGTTTCAGAATTTGTTAATTCGGTATAAAGATCGGTGATCCCGAAGGGTGTGTCAATCTTAATTAACTGTGTGAACGCCTTTTCGGGAGATATTTCAAGATCCTTTTTAAAGATCGTAACATCTTTATTCTTCAGGACTACAATTGCCTTTTCGATCCTGGATGTTGAATAATACCCGAGGAATACCTGGTTCTTTTCACGTTCCTCAAGATTTACGGCACCATTGAGGTTTGCATATTTAAATCCTTCAATATCCTTTACAGGATACCAGAACTGCCTGAAAGTCTTTACTTCATAAGGCTTTATCCAGCTATAATCGGGCTGGTTATCAGAAAATGCACCTGTCATAATTTCAACATAAGGCCCGTCATTTTCAGTCAGTCTCCCTTCGGTTGCCTGGCCTCTGGGACCCGATCCCCATTCCCATAATTTAGCCCCTTTTACTATATTATGGTCACCAATATGGACAGTACCGGTCTCTTTGCCATGGTCATATCCTCCCATGAAATCTTCTTTTAAATCCCACGCAAAGAATGAATTTGAATTTGGAGAATTCTTCCACCAGCTTACATCGACACCCTCTGTAAAATTCTGGCCGTTATAAACCTGGGTCGAAAATGGCCACCTGGTGAAGCTGTTTTTTGCATGAAATGTGGCGAATTGGACACTGGGTGGGAATATCACCTGGTAATCCTTGTTTGTATGAGCGGCAACATTGGCCCAGTAAAGGAAGGAATGAGTAAACGGGGTGGGGTTGAGGATCTTGACTTCAGCCATAAAATAGGATTTACCCGGAAAAGCTGTAATGCTGATGGTCCATCGCATCCTCTGCCGTGGTTCGGTCTCTCCGATCCAGATGGTTTTGGTTCCGTCCTTATTTTCAGCAATGGAATAGTCGACAGGGAGAAAAGTGGAAGCCCTGTGATGGTGCAGAACGCACCATTCGATGCCTCCCGATACCCATGCTCCCAGCATTCCTATGTTTGAAGGCTTTACAACATTGTTCTTATAAACAAAATTGTAATTGTTTGTTTTATCTGTTGCATAATAAAGCTTTCCGCCGATTTCAGGGGTAACGCAAAGCTTAATATATTCATTTTCAAGAATTAATGCTTTCCATGCTTTATCTGTTTTCTCATCAGATATCACATCGATCAATCCATAGGGATAAACGTATCTTGATGCACCCTGGTAGGATTCACCTTTAAAGAACATCGGGTTATTGTCAGGAGGAGCCACGAGATAGGTCGGAAGCACCCACTTTTCTTCGGAGACTTTAACCTGTGAGTTCAGGTTAAATAATGACAGGCATGATAAGACCAGAGGGATAAAGAATCTGGAAGTAAGTTTAAATGTATTGTTTTTCATTTGGAGGTTTTTGAAAATCAAATTTAAAAAAGTTAACCTGAAATATCTGGTTAATGTGAATAATATTGGTTATATTTTGAATCTTAATAATTGTAGCATCAGGGCTTAATCAAACTTAAACTTATGAAAAGAATATTTGCATTCTCATCGGCATTTATTTTAGTGTCTTTATTTGGATATTGTATTGAAGGTCAGGAAATTACAACGAGCCAAAAAGTCAGTCTTGAACAACTCAGGAAAGAAGTGTCGGATAACCTGACAAATAACATACTATCCTTCTGGACTGATAAAATGGTTGACAACCAAAACGGGGGATTCTATGGACGGGCTGATTTTTCAGGCAAGGTGTATCCGGAAGCTGAAAAAGGCGGCATCCTGAATGCAAGGATATTGTGGACTTATTCATCGGCTTACAGGGTAACTCACAATCCTGCTTATTTAAATCTTGCCACCCGCGCCAGGGACTATATCCTGAAACATTTTATCGATAGCCAGTATGGAGGTGCGTACCGCAGTCTGAATGCAAAGGGCGAACCTTCCGACACCCGGAAGCAGGTTTATACTCAATCATTTTTTATCTATGGGCTGGCAGAATACAGCAGGGCAACAGGTGATAAGGAAGCCCTCAATAAAGCGATGGAGATCTTCAATCTGTTTGAAAAGTATGCATCCGATAAGGAGGCAAACGGTTATTTTGAAGTTTTTAGCCGCGACTGGCAACGGGTGCGTGACAGGCTTATAGGCGAGAGCTCTGATAAGGACGAGAAAACAATGAATACTCACCTCCATATCATGGAAGCTTATGCCAATCTTTACAGAGTGTCGGGCGATAAGGTTGTAGGCGATCGTCTGAGGAACCTGGTTGAGATTTTTCTTGATAAAATAATAGATAAAAAGAGTTCCCACCTGATTTGTTTTCTTGACAGGAACTGGAAAAGTACTTCGACTGTAGATTCCTATGGCCACGATATTGAATCATCATGGCTTCTGTATGAGGCTGCAGGTCTGATAGGAGATCCTCAACTTACCGCAAGGGTAAAGGAAACAAGCATAAAGATAGCGAATGCTGCAGCAGAGGGCCTGCAAAAGAACGGGAGCATGCTCTCCGACAAGGATAATTCGACTGGTCATGTAAGAACACAACTTTCGTGGTGGGAGCAGGCTGAAACGGTTGTAGGTTACCTTAATGCTTTCGAATTAACAGGAAATGAAGCATATCTCAATAATTCACTTAACAGCTGGAACTACACGAAGCAGCATTTTGTCGACTCAAAAAACGGTGGATGGTTCAGTTCTGTAACTGAAAAAGGAGAACCCGGCAGAGGTGATAAGGCTGGCTTCTGGGTTTGTCCTTACCATAACGGCAGGATGTGCATGGAGGTTATGGAAAGAGTAAAGGAATAATAGTTAGAGTTTTAGATAATAGGTTTAAATTTCTGAAATCATGTACACTTACACACTGGGTGGCAAAAACGGTAAAAAATACACTCTTCGCGAAAGTGATGATCTGGTGGCTGTCCGTACAAGAAATTCAAGAGATATTAATAATGCAGTGGTCTCTGAAAAAGGGAAGAAGGTATTGAAGGATTTCGAAGTGTTAATGGAGTTCCCTGAAGCTGACATTACTGTGTTTCAGACAAAAGAATCGGTCAGGGATGATATTGCAGTAAGGAATAAAGCAAGGTCGGCCCTTAAAAAAGAACCCGAATTAAGGTTCGTGGGAAAGGTCCTGGTTGATGAAGATGGCAAAACCCTGGTATTATACACCGAAAATATCTTCATAAAATTTTATGACCAGATGAAGGCTGAAGCATGTGAAAAGATATTGGCAGAGAACAAACTAAAAATCAAACAGAAACCAGATTATGCAAGAAATACCTATTTTGCCAGCGCTCCTGAAAACACTGGTGTCAGGATATTTGAACTTGCCGAAGCTTTACTCTCCAGAAAAGAAGTCGAGCTCTGTCATCCGGAGCTCATCCGGAAAAGAAGCCTTAAAACCATCAATCCGCTTCAGTGGCATCTTAAGACAACAACAATTAATGGTCTTCTTATTAATGCCGGTGTAAATGCTGATCTCGCCCTGGAAATAACAAAAGGAGAAAACATAATAATCGCACTGATCGACGATGGCTTCGACATTGACCATCCTGAATTTAACAGACCGGGTAAAGTCGTTCATTCAAGAGATATGTCATCAAACAGCAATGATCCCCGTCCAAAAAATAATTACAACAACCATGGAACCGCCTGCGCCGGAGTTGCAACTGCTTCAGGCATAAATGCTTCGGGTGTTGCTCCGGCAGCCCTGTTTATGCCGGTACGGCTCAGTTCCAACCTGGGATCAATGGCCGAAGCAGACGCGTTCAAATGGGCTGCTGATCATGGCGCTGATATCATATCCTGTAGCTGGGGTCCTGAGGATGGTAACTGGAGCGATCCGGAAGATCCCCTTCATACAAGTGAGACAGGTTTACCCGACAGCACTCGTCTGGCAATGGATTATGCTGTCTCTCACGGCCGGAACGGAAAAGGATGCATAATCACATTCGCCGCCGGAAACGGGAACGAGGATGTAAAGTATGATGGTTACTCAAGCTACGAAAAAGTTATAGCGGTAGCTGCCTGCAACGATACCGGGAAAAGATGTGTCTACAGCGATTACGGTGACGCAGTCTGGTGCTCCTTCCCGAGCAGCGATTTCGGCTATACACCCTTTGACCACCCGCAACCACTGACAAGTGGAATATATACAACCGACCGCATGGGATCAAAAGGATACAATCCTGATGGTGATTATACTGATGAATTTGGCGGTACATCAAGCTCATGTCCAGGTGTGGCCGGCACAGTAGCGTTGATCCTTTCTGCAAATCCGGAGCTTGGCTGGCAGCAGGTAAGGGAGATACTTAAAGAGACTTCTGAAAAAATCGATAAGGCTAAGGGAAAGTATGATAAACAGGGTCACAGCATCTTTTACGGGTATGGTCGGGTTAATGCGGAAAAAGCTGTGAAACGTGCAATGGAATTCAAATCCCGGGTAAAAAACAAAGGCGGAAGAAAAAAAATAAAAACCAATTCAATAAATTATGCGTGAAGTACTGACATTAAAGGATATCCGGAATTACAATAAATCTGCGGATTCCGTCCGTCCCGCCGAAGAGGCAGTCTATCCGGTCGGGAAAGACAATTATGTTGACAGGCTCTTCAAATACATTCCAGCAGAACTCGTTGCAGGGTATATTTTTGTTCTTGGCGTTATGAAACGGTTAACGGATACAGGGGAAATCAGGATCCTTCAGTGGTTATTGTTTCTCATCTTTTGCATACTGACACCATTGTACCTCTGGAGAGTTCAAAAAGTCAGGAAGTTACAACAGCATGTTATATCACTTCTTTCGTTTGTAATCTGGGTTTTTGCCCTGGGAGGGCCTTTTGCTCTGTACAGCTGGTATAATCCGCTTTACGGAGAAATTTTGTTGCCGGTATTTACCCTTGTGATTGCTGTCTGGGAGGCGGAATAGCGTATGGGAACAAAGTTATAAGTTATGTTTTTAGCACATTACCTCAAAATTCAAATGAAAAAGGAAATCATATTATTTCTTACCTGTCTTACATTTATTTTGATGTCCGGATGCGCCAGTTATCAATATATAACATTGAACAGCGATCTCAAACAGGATGAGAGTAAAGAATTTATCATAGATAATGACACAGTTAATATAAAATATAAATTCTCGGGAGAGGATCTACGGGTAAGCGTTACCATATATAATAAGCTTCAACAGCCATTATATATTGACCTCGGCAGATCAACGGTAATTCTCAATAACAAACAGATCAACGATGCATTTTACCTTGAGGAACAGGTGAATTTTATTGCTCCGCTCGCTTATGTTACTTTCAAAAGCAATCAGTTAAAGGATGAACTGGTAAGCCTGAAAAAAATTGGTTCTCAAAGTAATGCGACTTATTTTGATGTAGAAACAACTCCCTTGTTTTACAGGGTATCATTAGCCCTGACTCCCTACGAGGATTATTCCTCCCCGACATTTTATGATTATACATTCTGGGCCTCAGATATTTATAAGTCTTATCAGGGTCCCGCCTCGCGATCATTTCAGCCTTCAAACCAGGTTTATATAAAGTCAACGACTAACACCGGTTTTTTCCTTGAGTTGACAGGGTTGATAGTTTTGCTTATCATTGCCGGATTGGCTGGCAATGGAGGATGAAATCAGATTTTTCGACGCCTTTTCAATAATGCAAGTCCAAAACCGCCCCGGAATTTGTTGTATTTATGATTTTTCATCAGATTAAACAAACCGTTTGTCAAAAATCACTTTTTACCGTAATTAACTAATACTTCCTCCTTAATTCACAAATAATCAGAAGTGTATCTTGAATGCGCTTCCGTATTTCTGATTTTCACCAATTCTCTTTATAAATTCCTGCCCGTTTTTGACCAATGAATGCCATTAAGACGGGCAAATGTCAGTTTTTGTAAACAAGCTGTGCATTCTGAAAGACGAAGTGAATCCCTGCGATACTCATATTACCACTGAATGGGCCTTGGCGACTTGCCTGGAATGTTCTTGTCAATTACTTTTACCTGGGGAAATGAAACGTAAAAACTTTAACCTCTTAACAAATGAAATTACATTGTCAAATTACATCAGCTGAAACCGGAACGGTTAAGCTCAGACGCAGAAAAATCGCCAAAGCATTACGGTGGTGGCTTCGTGAAAAAGGAATCGCCTACCAGCATATATATTTTATGAGTTGATATTGATTAATGAAAACAAGGAACTTAAAATATATAATTAAATTAAAATTTAGAGTATGAAAAAACTGACATTGATTTTTACTTCAATTCTTATTTTGCTCGGATCATGTGAAAAGGGGCCGGTAAACGGATTTGACCCGAACATGGCACGAATGAGACACAATACTTACGTAACAAACGAAATTAAATCCGGGAGTTCACAAATGCCGGAAATCATTGTTTCAAAAAACGGAGTTGCCCAGACGCAATTAACCGGAAAGGTATTCTGCCAGCAGGTTGCATATGACCTGATAGCCGGACAAACAATACCGGCAGGGTCGATAAGCGTTTCAAATGATGATGTTAACCTGTATATCACTTATAAATCTGAATTTGGCTGGAAAATTAAAGAGATACATCTTTATGCAGGAACCTCTGCAGGCTTGCCTGTAAATTTGCATAACGTGCCTGTTCCTGGTCAGTTTCCAATTAAGGAAACATTTGATCCGACCGTAGAAATGGTGACTTATGAGATTCCCATTGATGCTCTTGAAGATTGCTTTATTATCGCCGCACATGCAGTTGTAGTCAGGGACGGACAGGAAGAAACGGCATGGGGGAAGGGTGATCTCTCTTTTGAAAATGAACTCGGAATATCCAGATGGGGTTGGTTAATTAATTACTGCCCTGAAAGATGCGAAGGTAAGGAACTCGTTGTTGCATTGAAATCGTATGTTGTGAATCCTGATTTAGTTGCCCAGGGTAATAATGAACCCGTATTCTGGGTTGTAAGCAACGGTATCGGAACATCTGACAACTGTCTGGGCATCGGTTTCAATAAATTCCAAACCGATGATACTGAAAAGCATGTTTATAACCTCATTAAATGGGGTAATCCGGATGACGTAAAAGGAACATTGTCTTTATGGGTAAGTTCGGAAGAAGGTATTCAATTCATCAACGTTGAAGTGAAACTTACCGATGTTAATCTGGCTTTCTCCATATCACACCTTTACGTTGGTACAGAAGAAGGGCTTGAGAACTATTATTATAAGTACAAGGGAAAAGATTGCTTTATGTTCTATAACTGGTTTTTCCAGAATAGTTCAATCAGCGCTACCCATAACTTTAAGATTAAGCTTACAGACATAAATGAGAAGTAGAAAAGAAATGGAACTAAGAAAAAGGCTATCCGGTGGGATAGCCTTTTTTGTACGGTAATCATAAGTGGAAGACAGGGAGATTGTGAGAGGGGGTATAGTCGTCAACTTAAGAAATAGGATAACTTATGAATCAAACTGTATGCAGCTTATTTGCAATAAATTACATTGGGGTTGTTGAAAAAGCCTTTTTTAACCGCAAAGCACGCTAAGAAGGCGCAAAGCACGCAAAGTTAAAACGTTAATAATTAGCTCTTTGTGTGCCGATAGCTATCGGCATTTGCGTAAATCCTTCGCGATCTTTGCGGTTAATGGATTTAGAATTTTTAAGCAACCCCTACTTATTTAATTGTATTTCTGCTAAATATAATTCTCAAACTAAAGCTGATTCTTAATTTGAGGGTTATGGGGAGAAGGGGAGAGGTGTTAGTTCTTAATTTCTTTTTATTCCAAGGCCCGGATATTGATGGCAAAATTTTGAAACCATTGTATTCTCAAAACTAAGGTTTTCAAGCTTCGGGCTCCAGTCCATCCTGACCATATTCCAGACATCCAGGTCGTTATATAACGACAATGAGTTCCTGATGACCATCTTACCATCAACCTCCGACCAGTTATAATTGTCGCCATAGCGGATGCCTATACCATTATTCAGGAACATACAGTTCTCAGCTATGACAAGATGATCAGGGGAACTGAATCCAAGCTCCAGACCCTGCCCGCAGTTAGTAAATACACAATTTGTGAATGTATGGTTCTTAACAGCATTATTGGCGCTCGAGAGCGCAGCACCTTCGTGAAAACAAGCCTCGAACCTGCAGTTTATCAGTGTTATATCACCTCCCTCTTCGTTTCCGGAATCGAGTCCGTCATCTTTGGCAAACATAAACCGGGTATCCTCAATCAATGCATCGGAGGCGCTCAGGTACAAAGCATCGTTGTCGGCATCCTCAAAAATGTAGGAATCATCGGGGAAATCTGTAAAAATGGAATTCCTCAGAGTCAGATTGGAAGAATTGATCTGACCCCCTGTCTGTGCCCTTTGTACTAGAATATCATCGAATGTCAGCGTTGAGTTTTGCGGATAAAAGATCTGTCCGATATGATCGAGAATAAAACAATGATTCAGAATAAGTGTGCTGTTTTCTGTGTAAAACAGGGCCTGTCTTCCCGAATGACCCCAGTTATAACCATCCGAATTGTGGTATCCGCTCTGGCAGAATATAGTGTATTGTGCATCAATTGTTCCTCCGGCTACACGGGTAATAAACCCTCCCCAGAACTTGTTTTTTCTGCTGCATGTCACAAGTACAGGGTTCGCAGCGGCGCCGGTAAAGTGTATGGGACCGCTGATATTTATGTCTACAGCCTCATCAATCAGTATCAGGGTTCCTTCATCTACCGTCAAAGAGCCTGTAGAAGTAATTTCAAGGTTGTTCGGGATACTTACCAGGCTGTTTGCCGGAATCTCAGTACCTGAACTTATTGTTCCCTGAAGTACTATTACAGGCTTTGAAATTTTGGTGACAGTAGCAAGTGAGTGCCTGCCTCCGATCACAAAGTCCATCCGGCTTGAGACCCTTGCGGCATCGATGTTTACGGAACCTGCTCCCTGCTTTATGTTAAATGTGTCACGTGATCCTGCGGACCATCCCTCGCAATAGACTGGTTTCAGGACTCCTGATTCCCTGACATAAAAGATAAAAGGCACTTTTATCGAGTCGGTGTATCTGTGCGGATAGTAAATTTCGACATCTTCCGGACCGAGGTACATATTTTCATATGGGGCCGGGATCCATGACCTGATTCCCCATTCTGAATTCTTTCTCTCTGCTGTCATGGTTGTAAACAAAAATGTATTATCAGGTTGCAAGGTATCCTTATATTTAAGGATAAGCTGATAAAATCCGGTTTCATCGAATTTAATGAAGCCTCCTGATGGGAAATCTATGGTGTCGTAGTTCAGTATTGCCAGACGAATAATATCAGTGTCATTTACAAGTGCAAAAGGCAGGTAATAGTCATTCCGGGTCTCTAAATCAGAAAGATTAACAGCACCCTCCGGGATCCCGGGAACCGGCTTATCTCCTTTATTGCAGGCCGGAATAAAAAGCAGCAGAAGAATCAGGGGCAGCAGATTTTCAGGTTTCATATTACCGGATTTGTTGGATATCGAGCTCGCTGAGTATCCAGTTCCTTCTTTCCTTGAGCATTTGCCTTTTTTGCGAAAGGTTGGCAGTAAAAAGGTTATAATTTGTCTCATCGACATCGTAGCGCGATTGCGCAATTATCGAGGCGTCATAGTAAAAAGCACCAATATGTTCAAATGTATAATCAAAAACGGCGTCAATAGCGGGCAGGTCGATTGTCTCGACTACATTTCTCAGTGTTTCCAGATATTTCTGGTACAGGAAATTATCCTTTGCAATTTTATAGTCGATATCTTCTTCTATTGAATACAACAATTTGGATCCTACATCGGCAATCACATCATTCATGCTGTTATACTCCCTGTGACCAAAAACAGTGCCTGTCGCCCACGATCTCCCTATCTCATGAGGAGCATCTGCAAAAATATCATCAACATCCCACGGAAAAACGCCAAAAACTTCTTTATTGTCTTTGACTTTTGTGTAGAAAAATATCTCGTCGGTATAATCCCCATTTTTTATAAGAAAGTCGATGCTCAGCTTCGTAAAATACTGTTCCATATCCATATAAGCTGAAAGAGTATCGTATAGCTGGCTCCCTGAATAGAGTACGAGATTTGAATAGATCTTCCTGAAACGGGAAATATATGTCTGGGGATCATACCTGGCAACAGGTGAAACCGAATAAGCTTTAATGATATGGTCATACCCGCGGCGGAGCACAAATGAAGCATCTTTACGTTCAATAAAATATTCAACGGGATCCTCAATAAAATGATATAAGCCCTGGGTTTGATCATTCAACCGGACTTCGGTGAAAAAACTCAGGACCGGCCATATGCCGACTCTCCTGAACAAGCCGGTTGCTGTGCTGTTTTCGATGTAGGTATAATCGTAAACCATAGCCAGAAGCTTAAATTCCTCATACTTCTTCTCTATGCCGTCTTCGGGGCTCGGGAGGGTAAGTTTCTGACCCATATTCACTCCAAACCCTTTCCTTGTAAAATTAAGGGTATTATCGCCCCGGATTTCAAACCTGTCGACTGTATAATTCTCCCCGGCGAAATCCAATGACGGAACCGGATCGGTAACTTCGTACTGTTCACCCCGGCTGGCATTGATGTGTTGAAGCTGTGAATCCGTGACCAGGAAGTTGAATACTTCTTTTTCAGGGTCTGTGACGTCCTTCTCCTCCTTAACACAGCTCAGCAGGAACAACCCTGTTACAAAAAACTGAAGAAGACGTGACAGATCTTTGATTTTCATTTAATATTATTCGCCGGTAGAACAATTACATTACAATGCAATAATAAAGATATTCCACTGGAAAACGGATCAAAGTGAAAAAAATGGTTACGACAGAATATTATTTTTAGTTGCAAACCAGGCAGGAATTACTTTTGTAAAAACCTGCTAGATTGTTTCGTCTCCCTTAAAGATCCTCGAATTGTCTATTGTCACCAGATGCCCCTTCCATGTAAGTTCACCGGGTCCCAATCCGGAGATAGTTGCCATTGCGTAATTATCGGCTGTTACCATCATCAGAATATCATAGTTCCCGATATTTGTAAGTATGCTGAACCGGACTCTGTACGACTGCTTTTTTGCATCCTTATAAATTTTCCAGCTTCCTATCCGACCCTGGGCAGTAACGCCCCCAACACCATTATATCCCATGCTGAATGTTGAACCGGTTTGCAGTATTCCTCTTTCCTTGTCCACTTTTATGAAATTCAAAGTGGGAGTAACAGGCACCCTGTCGCCATACCTGCTCTGAAGGAAATCTGCTTCAAGCACAAAGCTCTGTGAACTCAGAAGGGAGTCCAGAATATTAAAGTTTGCATTTAACTGAGCTTTTCTCACCTCTTTTCGTTCCTGACGGCTCAGCTTATTGTCCTGAGAAATGCTGTTAATTGAAATCAGCATGAAGCCCAGGACCCAAAAGAGGCTCAATATATTAACTTTTTGTGTTTTCATAACCTCTGCTTTTAGTTTACAAATATTGCAAATAACATACCAGACAGATAAAGCAATACTCTAAAATTCAATAATTAACAAATAATTAAGATTACCTTGAACAGGCAGGACAAAAACGGTGAAATTGTAGTATCTTTGCCGGATGAAAAATGAAATAACAATACCCGAACATTTTCCTGAATTAAAAGAGGAAAATTTGAAAGCCGCGGACAAACGCAGAGAGAGATATTCCGTTGGAAGAGATTTGCTTGCAAGCGAAAATAATGAAGCAATTGCAAGAAGGCTTGCAAAAGAACTGGCTGATGCGGCAAAAGATGTAAAAACTGAGGAGAGTTAGGAGAAAAGTCAATTAAGTTGCAAGAAAATAACTTTGGTGTTGTTGATAAAGTCTTTTTTAACCCTGCCTACCGGCAGGCGCAAAGCACGTTAAGAAGGTCTATTATGGAATAGCAGATCTCTATAACAGGAGATCGATTTAAATAACCTTATAATTCTGGTAAAAAGTATCAATACCGAAGTATTCCTTTATGAAGATTTTGGCTCTGTGCCTGAATGACAATCTGTTAAATGAAATGTCATGTTCAAAAGTCCAGTTTTTGCGATTTATTCTTTCCTGCATAACGGCCGGATGAGTTTCCCTGAATAGTCCGAGTGCTTCAACCCTGCTTGAATAATCAAAATCCTTTTCAGAGATCAGCTTTTTAAGCCAGTTAATGTCGTGGTAAAATTTTAAGGTATTTTCTAACCTGTCTCTCATTTTTGAAGGTTCCTTAACCCATCCATAGTGATAGACCCAGGCATCGACCGGTTTGACATTCAGTTTCCTGTTTCCTTCTGTCCGGAATCCCTGGGCATCCCTGAATGAATAGATTGATTTATTGTTTCTGATCACCCTGATCTCGTTGGTGTACCACTCGGGTGAGAGACCAAAATAATCATATGATCCGTAGAAATGAAGATAATTGAACAGAAGGCCTTCCACTTTTGGATTGTCCTTCCATTTTTCCATTGCTGAATAAATTACATCAAGATATTTTTCATGAATAATTTCATCGCCCTGAATGTAAAATGCCCAGTCCGAATCGGCAGTAATTGCCTGAATTGCCTTATTTGTTTCCGAACTGTAAACCATACCTTTTTTCAGCATCTCAGGGGATGTATCCCATACAGTTTCAACTATTTTCATCTTCTGATTGTCAATACCTCTGATCAGGTCAGTTGTACTGTCTTCCGAATTGCCTGCCGCAACAACAAAGTCGTCGCAAATTGGTAATATAGATTTTATGGCTTCGACAACCGGATAGTCGAACTTAACTGCATTTTTGACAAATGTAAATCCGGTTACTTTCATTCTGATAAGATCAATTAAAAGAAATTAGTTTTCGAACCATAATATCCGGGTGGAAGTATGGAATGATGATTTGTTCTTAATAAATACAAACTTCCCCGTAATAAGAGCCCAAAATTAAATAAAAGAGCCGTACTTTCAAATTGCTGTAAAACGGGTCAGATTTTTTGAGGAAATGAGTTTAACGGAGATTTGTCGCCAACCAGCCAGATATGTCCGAAGGGATCAATAAATCCTCCCTGCCTGTGGATTCCCCATGGCATTTCATGATTCCTGATCTTGTCAAAATCACCATTTGCTCCGGCTTCTACGGCACGGGAAATGAAAGAATCAGGGTCACTGCAAAATACTTCCACTCTTGCGGATGTGATGCCAAGTTTTGAAGGGCTCTCCCAACCATTCCCGGCGGGTTCACCAACGAAGAAGGCTGTGCCGGCAATCTGCAAGCCGGCTACTCCGCCAAGATCCCATAGCACGGTTGCGCCAAGCGCTTTTTTATACCATGCTACAGCTGCAGATGCATCGGTAACTGCCAGCATTACTGAAATGACAATTTTTTCCACCCTGCCGGTTATTTATTCTTCTTATACTTCTTTTCGTATTCTTCTACGATCAACCTTGCTTTTTCGTAATCCAGGCCCGAAATAGTGACCGTCACTGTATTCCAGGCTCCGGGAGAAACATACATAGGCGCAATGGTTGACATATTCTCGTTTTTAATAAAAGCCTCGATCCCTTCATTCTCCAGGAGGTTTTTCACCATTGCCGCTTCCCATCCCGATCCGGTAAAGATATCAACAGGTACATTGTTATCCTCTGGTTTCATAATAGCTGTATTTGAGTAAATTGTAATGGAAAGGTAGCAAATTATTTGATATTAGTCAAATATCATAACTCACCCTCGGGATGATCTGATCTTATAACTAATTCATCCAGGTATGGAATTCATATTGAGTACATTCATTTCCTGGCATTGCTCCCAAAACCAGGATCTGACATTTTTACAACTTCATTTTTGAAGCTAGGAAATCTTCAAGTTCCTTAAATTCTTTTTCGGAATATCCTGAGCTCTGGTAAATAATTTTTCCATCTTTCCCGATAATAACATTCCGTGGAATATTCTGTGTCGCATAAAGCTTAAAAATCCCCCGTTCAGGATCCGGTGCGAAAGGCATTGTGAATTTCTTCTTTGCTGCAAAATCCATGACTTCTTTTTCGCTATGCTCCCTGCCAATAATTATCAGAACAAAATTGGAATTATCCTTGTACTTATTCCAGATATTTTTTTGCAATACAGGTAATTCAAGGTTGCAGGGACCACACCATGTAGCAAAGAAATTGATCATAACAATCTTACCTTGTAACTTGCTTATATCTATTGTCTTGCCATCGATCGTTTTACATGAGAATCCAGGTGCCTGATCTCCAATTCTGGTTAATGTAGCAGAATCGGTTTGTGCAAATGCAATCGTGATGGTCGCAAAACCCGCTAATAGTGATAGTAACGTTTTCTTCATTCTTATTTTATTTTAATGTTTTGACCTTTTTATGAATCCCAAACTTAATTAATATCCCCACACCCCACGCTCCACGACCAATGCCCTATATCAGGCATACCACTTTCGTTCCCGTTGCAAGTCTGAATTTAGAATAGTACAAACAATATTTGCATTTTCAATAACCTGGAAATCGAACATCCCGACACATGCAAAATCAGCTCCGCCTGAGAAAGCATACCTGATGCCATCTTCAGGTTTTATTGCACCTGCAGCCAGAACTTTATAAGCTATCCACGGTGTAGCATTATTTTTGAAAAAATCACTTACAGCCTTATCACTCATACACCATAAATTATCATATGACTGGTCATGCCGGGTACCCTGTTCAGGAAGATATGGATCTGACGGATCAACAGGGGTAGCAGACCAGTAGTTATTGTGATGAAAGGTTTTCATGAAAAAATCAACTTTAATTCCGTTTTCAACGCAGGCAACCGGAACTGACATTGAGTGGCCGGCAGTACCGGCAATGAGCCCTTGACTATGAATAAATTCAATGGGCCTTATCATATCATCAATCTTGTTTTCGAGAATGATCTGATCAGCGATATTCCCCATTACAAAAGCTCCAATGGCACCATTATCTATTGCGGATTTTACATTTGTAATATCCTGACCTTTAGGATATGTTTGAGCCAGCCACTGGATTTTACCGCCACGCTTCCAATACTTATCCAGAATCCTGATAGTATTTTCATCGGTTCGTAATATGGCTGTGTTAATTCCGCATGCCTCGCAAAGCCATAATGTTTCAATTACCTTTTCATCGGTAAAGTATGTTTTAAGCCATGAAGAAACATAAATAAGATCGCGGGAATGAGCAAAACCACTAATTAAATTTCCACCGGCTATAATGCGGCTGATTTCAACATCTTTAATTTTACCGGAAGGTACTTTCTCTTTCAACTCTTTGATATCAATATTTTTAGCTGTCATCAGCGAAGCACCGGATATCCCATCAGCTTTAGAAGTCAGATTTTTCTCTTCAAAACTGATCCAACCTCTTTTCTTAACCATACCAAAGAAAACAGCACCAAAAACAGGAATTACGGCAAGGTTTTTTATAAGTTCACGGCGTGATGTATCGAAAGTTCCCGATTTTTCATGATTGTCCTCAGGAGGGAAGATCTGGTCTTTTCGTTTTGAATGGTGAAAGAGAATAAATCTCTGCAAGCCCCAGAAGTAACCCTTTGGGAAGGAAGCCAGCCCAATAAGCACAACCGCTTCAATCAGATTATAGTTGATAATAAAAAAATGGCTTGTGGAAGGGAGAGAAGAATACATAAATGGGGGAATGGCGATATAATACAGCAATAGGAGCAAGGCTCCGGAAATTCCAGCAAACCTGGTAGCAATACCGATAAATAAGCAAAAGCCAATGATTATCAATCCCCACGTATTCATAAAATCAACAGCATGCAATGTCATAGTATTGCTTATGAGCCAGTGGAAAAAGCCGGAAAAAAGCCATTTGGACTCCATTAAATATGAAGCTGATGACCAGTTTGGATTTAGTAATTTAACTATACCCTCATAAAGGAAATGCCATCCGATAATAATCCTCAGGATTGTTAAAATCCAGACAGTGGTACTTTTTTGGTATTTCATTTAGTACTCGATTTATTATGCGTAATATTATTTAATAATAATTGAGTAAACAAGTTCTTAAATGACAAATATCCAAGTTCTCTGTTTAATGATTAAATCAATATTATTAAAAGAATATATTTGAAGTACTTAAGCTAAATTTGTATGGGACACTTAAACTGGAAAGGAGAATGGATTTCAGATGAATCTCCATTTGATAAAGCAGGAGAATATGCTTTGAAACAGGATTTAATAAAAGAATTATTGGAAGTTGCCAATAAATACAGAGGCAGAATTAAGGACAAAACGATTGCAGAAGCGGCCCATGAAGTTGTTAAAAGATACACAGTGTAAAAACAAAAAAGGAACCAGGGCTTAAAGGGGGGATTGCTACTGATCCCTTGCGCCATTGAGCCAGGGATTATTCACACCAGTGTCTCTTTAAGAAATAAGAAACCGGACATTGGAAAAACTGAAAATTAAATTAGATAATGTATGGCGTCTGGGTTGTTGAAAAAGCCTTTTTTAACCGCAAAGCACGCTAAGAAGGCGCAAAGCACGCAAAGTTAAGACGTTAATAATTAGCTCTTTGCGATCTTGGCGTAAATCCTTCGCGATCTTTGCGGTTAATGGATTTGTACTTTTTAAACAGCCCCAATTCTGATATAGCTTTCAGAGTCGCTCAAAAAAATACGTCTTTTATTTGATTTAAATACTGCTTTTAATACTGCTTTTATTTGAAAGAAATACTGCTTTTAATACGTATTTCTTTTTTATACACGTCTCAGCAATAAGTTGATAAATAGATACTTTGACCATCATTTGTAAATATAAATATATTATGACGATTCCGCAGTTTGTTAGGGAATTACTATCATATTCAGTAGATATGGGGAATTTATTTGACTTTCATCATTGTCTTTCATAACTTTAATTATCTCAATTTGCTGGTTCCCGGTTGCTTGTTACCGCTTAGTTTCTGATTAATAATGTAATATGCAATTTCATGAATTTTAAAGAGGATAGTCAGTCATATCAAAATGCTCATTAACTCATTCTGTTTGTCCCGGATTTACGCTGAGGTATACTTTCTGAGCCAACATTTGAGATTGTAATAAATCTAAATTATTAAAATAAATTAGTCATGAAAAATGTCAATTGGTTTTATCGGAGGAGGAAGGGTTACAAAGATTCTTCTTCAAGGTTTTAAAAATAAGGATGTAAATTTCGACAAGATTATAGTAGCAGACACCAATCCCGGAATTCTCACAAATCTTAAAAAGCAATACCCTGAAATAGAATCAGCTGATGCTAAAAATGCAGCTGGTCAGGATATTGTTTTTATTGCCCTGCATCCTCCGGTAGTCATCGATACATTGGATGCAGTAAAAGGAGATGTGAAGCCGGACTCCGTCGTCATCTCACTGGCACCAAAAATTAGTCTTCCCAGGCTTATTTTAAAACTGGCTCATGTAAAAAATATTGCAAGGATGATACCAAATGCAACCTCCTTTATTAACAAGGGTTTTAATCCCGTTACTTTTTCCACATCCTTTGATGCCGGGAAAAGGCAGGAGATTATGGATCTTTTGAAAGTTCTGGGGCACACTTTTGAAGTTTCGGAGGAAAAGCTGGAAAGCTATGCCATTTTGTCGGCAATGCTGCCAACTTACTTCTGGTTCCAGTGGAGAGAACTGGCAGATATCGGCGGAAAAATCGGGCTAAATGAAAAAGAGGCCAGAGAATCAATCAATGAAACCGTTATGGCATCGCTTGATCTGATGTATAAATCTGGATTATCAGTACAGGAAGTCATTGATCTGATCCCTGTTAAACCGATTGGAGAACACGAAGCCCAAATTACTGAGTTCTACAATACCAAACTTATTGGTTTATTTGAGAAGATAAAACCATAAAGTACAAGAAAGATTCCTGATTGCTTTTTATTATTATCCAGGCTGCGATTATTTAATCCCTTTCTGATTAAGGACTTTCACAAGTTCTTCTTCCGGGAAGTAACCAATATGTCTGTAAAACTCTTTACCATCTCTGTCCAGGAATACCTGAGTGGGAATTGCTTCGATGCCATACTGTTTAGCAAAAGGAGCTCCAGCTTCTGTCCATACATCATGGAACACTACATCTACCTGAGTTGGATATTTTTCTCTTATCGATTTCATTACAGGCTGCATCTGCTGGCAGGGGATGCAGCGGACTGAACCAAGTTCAATAAAAGTTACCTTATAATTAATAACTTTATTTTCAGCAGGTTTGGTTGAATCTGAGGGTTTTGACTGAGAGTTGCAACTTATCGCCAGAAGCAGAAATGAAGTTGCAAGAACTAACCGGAGGTTACTAAGGTTCTTCATTTAATCAGATTTAATTTCATAATTAGGCTTAAGTATAATGTTAATATCGTTAAAATATTGACTGTATTTTAGTTATAAAGTACGCCAAAGATCAAACCTGCAACAGTTGAAAATACCACAACAAGAGTTACATAAACGACGGTCTTTTGGGTTCCCATTACCTTTCGTATAACAAGCATACTTGGTAGTGACAGGGAAGGTCCGGCAAGGAGAAGAGCTAACGCAGGTCCTTTCCCCATACCTGCTGCTAAAAGTCCTTGAACAATAGGTACCTCTGTAAGGGTAGCGAAATACATAAAAGCACCAACTATTGATGCAAAGAAATTTGAAAAGATTGAATTTCCTCCGACAAGAGCAGAGATCCATTCGTCGGGAATTACCCCCGGAATCGTTTTTCCATCATGGGTTGAGCCTAACAGGAACCCGGCGGCAACAACACCCAGGGCAAGCAACGGGATAATCAATTTTGCAAAGTCCCATGTTGCGAGGGTCCATGCCTTGTTTTCTTCATCATTTTTGTCTGAAAGGGTTATAACACTGAGTGAAATGATCGCAACAAGCATAGGTATAAGGGGAATAAACTTCGGATTATTTACAAAAGTTGAAGATAACACAGCTGACAAAGCTGTGACAATGACTGCGGCAAGGACAAACTGCCACTTGATTTTCAATATTTTGATCAGCGAATATCCAAGCATTAACCCGAAGAACCCCGTGATATACCATTTATATGCCCAGATGTTATACCAGGTGCCTGAAGTATCCCCTTCAGCAGGCTTTCCCCAGTTGGCAAAAACAAGTATCAGAACAAGAGTAAAGAAGTGGAATGCTGTCTGCCACATTGGCCGTTTTTCGGGTGGAGCGGTAATATTCATCTGTTCCTCTTTTTTGGCTTTTTCTTCTTTGCGATATATAAAAGCCATTGAAAGTCCGATTAAGACGCTGAATGAGACTGCACCTATGGTTCTTGCAACTCCCATCTCTAAACCCAGTATCCGTGCTGTCAGAATAATAGCCAGGATATTGATTGCAGGGCCCGAATAAAGGAATGCTATGGCAGGGCCAAGACCTGCACCACGCTTGTGAATACTTGAAAATAAAGGGAGTACCGTGCACGAACATACAGCCAGAATCGTTCCCGAAACAGCTGCAACAGTATATGCAACCCATTTTTTAGCCTGTGCTCCGAAATATTTTAGCACTGAGGCCTGGCTTACGAATACTGAAATTACCCCGGCAATGAAAAAAGCCGGCAGAAGACATAATATAAAATGTTCACGTGCATACCACTTTACAAGATCCATTGTCGCTGCAATGGCTGTATTAAAGCGGGTGCTTTCAATTGGAAGAAAGAAAGCAAACGCAAACAGGAATATGATCCACGCAAGTATTTTTATTTCTTTTTTAAGTTCCATTGGTTAATTTGAAAAACTGAGAATGAGATAATCTGAAAATGGTTATTTCGTAAAAGCACGAAATATTATTATAAAAAAATTACAGGTAAACCCTGAATATATAGTATATACCGACTGCAATGAAAAGTACCGCTATAATGCGTCTGAACCAAAGTTCAAAGCTTTTCAGCTTGTTATAAACACCTCCTATTCCTGATATTGTATATGCGATTATCCAGGCAAAAATGATAACAGGGATACCGGTTGCTATTGCAAATACAATTGGAAGGTAAAGTCCTGATGCGCTGGTAACACTCAGCGGAACAAGCATACCGAAATAGAGAACACCACTGTAAGGACAAAAGGCAAGTGCAAACAAGAGTCCGAGTAAAACGGCATCCAGGTATCCCCATTTCTTCTTTTCACGTATTCTGGAAGTAAGTTTATTAATACCGGGGAAAGTAATATTGAATATACCAAGCATAAACAGTGCAATTATAATTAGCAGAGGACCTACAATTTTTTCTCCGTAACGCTGGAAAAAACCGGAGAATTTCAATTGATCAGCCCCAAGAAAGATTATAATGGCAATTGCCGAATAGGTAATTGCACGGCCTAGTGTATAGAGTAATCCGTTAACGAATACCCTGTTGCGGTTTTCTATATCGCGGCTGATAAAGCCTACAGCAGTGATATTTGTTGCAAGAGGGCATGGACTTATGGCAGTCATTAATCCCAGCAGAAATGCAGTGAGCCACGGCATTGTGCTGTTGTCCAATAGATTTGTAAGAAACTCCATCTAATTATTCGATCATCAATCCTGCAACCTTTTCGTTGATAACCTCTTTGAATTTTTCAGGTTTTGCAACAGCATAGAGGAAACCTTCGTTTGTCAGATTTATTTTCTTATCACCTTTGACAAGCAGAAGGGTCTGGCCGGAAACGCCTAGTTTCTCTGCAAGAGGTTTGCTGGATGCTTCATCGAGGTTTATGGATTGAAAAGTAATAAGTCCGTTTTTCACCTGGTTTGGATAAAGAACCTCAAGATTTTCCCTGGCCTTTGCTTCAATTGTTTTACAGGTAACACACCTGGCAGTGAAATGAAAGTAGTAGGCTTCAATCTTATCTGAGTTGTGTGAAGGATCTTTAGCCCCCTTGCCCGAGGTTTGTGCCGTGCCAGTAATAAATGAGGCAAAAAGTAAGAGGGAGAGAATTAGTCTGTAGGTCTTCATAGTATTTTAATTTTTGAACTTAATGAGTATGTCTTTTACCTGTTTTACAGAGGGTACTTGTCCGCTGAGTACTACCTTTTCGTCAATAATCAGAACAGGAGTATGCATTACCCTGTATTCCATTATTTTAACGATATCTTCGACTTTCTCGATGGTAGCATCTATACCTGTTTCGGCAACCGCTTCGCGTGTTACTTTTTCAAGCGTCTTGCATTTAGGACATCCCGGGCCCAGAATTTTTATTTCCATTATCTTCTAACTATTAATGTATAAACTTGTCCAGCTGGTAAAAATTACTTTGAAACATTCGAATCTTTTAATTCAGAGGAAATCTCAACAGGTTGATTTTCATCAAGGAAAAAGCCAAGAAGCTTCTTAGCCATTTTCCAGTTTTCTCTGTTAATGCAATACTTGATATATGGTGGATTAATTTCTCCCTGGATTAATCCTGCATATTTCAATTCTTTTAAATGCTGCGAAAGTGTGGAGCGGCCAATTGGAAGTTCTTCAACAAGATCGCCACTATAGCAGCATGAATTCATTTTTGAAAGTTTTTGAAGAATATACACTCTCACAGGATGACTCAGGGCTTTTGAAATTCTTGCTACCTCCGTTACTTCATGAGTAAATTCTAACTTTTCTGGCATATGAGAATTGTTTCATTTTGATGTTTCGCAAATATACGAAATGTTTTTGTTATTGCAATGGTTGAAAAAATTATTTCATCCATATGTAACTGTCCTTCCATAAGTTTGGTTTTTCTGTTCGTATTTTCAGAAACTGGTAGGCCAGAATAAGTAAATGGAAATTATTATTTTTGAATCCACTATTAAGACTATTCATGATGAAGTCGATAGAAGAAAGGACATTAATTCTTGATAAAGATATTTTCAAACATGTGAATCATGGGTGGAGAGTTGCAACTAAATCTGAAACAAAGTGCCTGTTGGTAAGAGATAAAAAACCAAAAGGGTTTCTTTTTATAGTTCTTCTCCTGCTCTTTATTGTACCCGGAATAATTTATTTATTTGTTTATAAAGGCAGAAGCACTGTTATGGTTGATGTAAATCAGGATGGAAACATAAAATATTATGTTACTGGTTTATCGGATTTTGAAAAATCTGAATTGATGTGGTATTGATTGATCAACAGTTGGAGCTGTAGTGCTTTCAGGATTAGACTCCTGTCCAGGCCTTGCCCTTGCCTCATTGTTTATTATGGTTTTTATCCCATTCAGGCCGTTGCCGGACAAATCTGACAACAACGTGATGTACGGGTCAAAGATGCTTACTGATGACCTATTGATTTGCCTGACTCAACAATTCTAAACCCTAATCCCACAACTGATTCAGATTCATTATACCAGTCTCTCCCTCTAAGATCCATTTCGGAAGATTCCCTTTCAAAAGAACCGCCCCTGCAACTTCGTGCAGTTACAGGATCACCCAATCTTGAACTTCCGTCAGGAGGTGCGCCTTCATAATCGGGGTGCCAGATGTCCATCATCCATTCCGAGACATTGCCAAGTACATCATAAAGGCCATTTGAATTGGGTCTCTTTCCTGCAACAGGATGTGTTGTAAGTTCGGAATTATCATAAAACCAGGCAATTTCAGGATATGATTTAAAATATGACCCTGTTGAGTCGGAACATGCATACTCCCATTCAGCTTCAGATGGCAATCTGATACTTCGTCCTGATTTGTCGGATAACCATTCGCAGAATGCCATAGCATCATTCCAACTTACGCAGGTTACGGGATCATTTACAGTTTGACTGAATCCCGGATTCTTCCAGTTGATTCCTGATTGTTTTAAGCTTACTTTTTGACTTCTGAAATCGCTGTCCCAGCATTTACCGCTTTTTTCGGCCTCAGTACTATATCCGGACGCGTCCACAAAACTTTTGAATTGTTGTACGGTTACTTCAGTTTTACCGATGCCAAAAGGCCGCTTAAAATTAACCGGATGAACGGGTTGAAGAGTTCTGTCACCTCTGTTATCCCCCATGATAAACCGGCCTGAGGGTATCATTGCCATTTCATATGATATTCCATCAACTTTGAATATAAACGATCCTGTTTTTGATGCACGATTTACCGGTACCACATTAACTATGTTTCTGGCAATCCTGAAGCCGCTGTTATTACAACTATTATCTGCACCGAATACGGGACGGCTTGTAACGCTCAAATCGTAGGATACCGGATGTTTTGAGTCGGAGAGTCCCCAACTTCCCCCTCTTAAAACTCTTCCTTCTCCAGGTTTCAGATATCCCCGCTGCGCTTCACTGCCACCTGTAATCCATGGTTTCGCATCTGACGGAGCATTAATATAATTATCATGATAAATATCGCTTGTCCATTCCCAGGCATTTCCAAGCATATCATATAAACCCCAGTCATTTGGCTTTTTACCAGCGATTGCATGAGTACGACCGGACGAATTTTCACTATACCAGGCAATGGAATCGAGCTTCAAATCCCGGTTTACGCTGCTCCCTGCCAGGCAGGCATACTCCCATTCAGCTTCAGATGGTAACCTGTATTGCTCACCTGTCTCTTCGGAGAGCCACCGGCAATAATCTACAGCATCATTCCAGCTGATAGCAACAACCGGATCATTATCACCTGGTAAAAATCCGGGATTTAGCCATGTAATTCCAAGTTTTGGTCTCCAGCAACATGCAAATGAGCTACCTGCCTTTTCTGCATCGGTCATGTACCTTGTTGCTTGCACGAATGCCCTGAACTGACGAACGGTAACTTCAGTTGTCGCCATATCAAATGAAGCTATACTTACCCGGTGAACCGGTTGTTCATCGGGTCTTTCATGTGACCCCATCATGAATTCACCTTCAGGTATCCTGACAAAATCCTGCCGGATACCATGAATGATCAACGGATCAGCTTTGACTGAGATACATGAGCTTTGAAGTGTGTTCGTTTTCTCAGACTGACAGTTTAATGAGAAGGGCAAAAAGGATAATACAAAAAATAAAATAACATGCAACATGGATGGTAATTTCTTCATTGATGTAATGTTTAGTTATCAGGTTTTAATGCAAACACCCTGAACGTAAAAGTCTTATCAGCATTAACCTGCAGCTCAGCAGAGACTGGACTGTTCAGTATCGGGAACGAAAAATTAGTGTTTACGGGATTGAACATGATTTAAATGATTATAGTCAAATTTTATTTTAAAATGAACAATGTATTGAATATCAAGTGCATCAGAAATCATACCCAGTATTCTGTTTTTAAGATTCATAGTGACACCTTCCTGTTTATAAGTATAGTATTTCCCCAATAACCTTAATCGTGGAGTCCATGATAAAATCGTATCGGTACTTTTCAGACCCCATTTAAGAAAATAATTATCATCTATCCCGATTTTTCTCAGGACTTTGTTTGTTGCCCTTACTCCGGCTTCTGAAGTAACATCAAACAGTAACTCACATGATGGGAACACGTGACAGAGTTTGACGAGAAATGTTCTGATAACTTCCTGGTCATAATAATAGTAGACACCCCCGGCAACAAATAAGATACGTTCAGGACAATCAATATTCCTGTACCAGTTATTATCCAGGAATGAACAGGCAATAAATTTCCTGTTCGCTGTCTCATTAATGAAATGTTTTCTAAGTTCAATTACATCGGGCAGATCCAGATCATACCAGAGAATTGACCCGTTATTTATACGTTCGTATGTAGTGTCCAGACCACAGCCTATATTTACAATTGTGGCTCTCGGATACCTTTTGATAAAGTCTTTAATCAGCCTGTCAAAACAGGTGCTTCTGACTATCCAGGCTATTCTGCTCAGTTCAGTTGTTGAAGAAAGAAGGCTTGTAAAATCATAGTCTACACTTTCAACTATCTCTGTTGCAATCGTGTCGGTCAGCATTGGTTTAGTTTTTTTTGATTCCAAAGCCCTTGCTATCACTGGTAAAAACAGCGTTTTCTGAACAGGTCCCAGGGTTGATTTCTATTTTGCCGGATTTTGTCATATAAACTGAAAGAAATTTTATAATCAATAAAAACTGAGGTTCCTGATAGAGGCCTTAATTAATTATTCATTTCTTCCCATAGATAAATTCTGGCAATTTCCCGGGAGACAATATCAGCGTTTATGCCTGGCGGAAAGGGAAACCGGTTAACAAAAACAATAATACTCATATTGTTTTCAATAAACCTGTTTAAGCTGCATTCATATCCGTCAATGGCACCGCCGTGATATACACGTTTAACCCCGTTTAATTTGCTTATAAACCAGCCATACCCATAAGACAATCCATATTTACCCGGACTTCCGTCATTAGCTTGTACAGGTGTTAAAACCATATTTAAATCATCCGGGCTTAAAACATTATTATTAAAAACTGCCTCATTCCATTTGAAAAGATCCTCCAGCGTTGAATAAATTGCTCCGGCACCTGAACTTCTATCAAGGCTGAAAACTCTATAGATTTTACTATTTTCATAATAATATCCACTAGCTTCATTTTTAAGAATTTCATAACTGAATAGATCATTTCTTTGCGGAATACCGGTATTTATCATTCCCAGCTTTTCCAAGAAGTTTCCCCTGAGAAAATTATAATAGGATAAACCGGAAACCCTTTCAATAATAATGCTCAAAACTATGTATCCCATATTGCTGTATCTCCAGCTTTCGCCTGGATTAAAAACGTATTTTAATTTTTTTATTTCTCCTATGATATCATCGGTTTTAAATTCTGCAGGAATATTTTTAAACAAATCTTCATCCCAACTCTCTTGTAGCCCGGAGGTATGAGTCAAAAGTTGATGTATGGAAACTTCGCTGCCTCGTGGTAATTCAGGAATATACTTTGAGACAGGATCGTTGACATTAAGAAGACCCTGTTCCTGAAGTTTTAGAATTGCTGCAGAGGTAAACTGTTTTGTAACAGATCCTATACGAAATTTGGCATCTGTTTTAAAAGGAACATCATTTTCAAGGTTTGCATATCCGTATGCTTTTTGATATAATATTCTTCCCTCTTTTGATATAAGTACTGCTGCTCCGGGATAATATTCTTTAATAATTTTGTTAAAATATGCATCAACGATTTTCTCTTTTGGGGGCATTTTGATTGTAGAATCGACCCCCTGTTCTAAAAATAAATTGACTAATTTATTCTGACCATATATACGTGCTGTTTGCAGAGGGGTCAATCCCAAATTTGAAAGGGAATTAATATCTGCCCCGCTTTTTATTAATTGCTTCACATTTTCTATCTGACCAATCCTGGTATTAAAGATGAGTTTCTCCGTGTATTGGTCAGGCAATATTGCCCGGCATGTGAATGCCCATGATCCTCCACGATTCTGTATTTTGACAAGAATATCATTTCTTCCTTTTTTAAATTTGATATGGATAAGATCACTATCCATGAATAATCCCCTCGCTACCCAGTTTGAATGAATTAAATTCCCATTGATCCAAATTTTTACAGCATCATCACTCCCTACTCCAAGTATGAATTCTTTTTCTTCAGGCATATCTATTTGAGCATAAGCGTATGTTATTGCAAATGCTGCCTCCCCGATTGTTTTTGTTAAATCGAATACACCGTCATCGGCCTGAACAAACTGCCATAGGTAAGAAGAGTTACCTATGAATTGCTTTTCTTCTTTAATACCCCGGGATATGCTGGAGGCCAAAATATTATCAGTATCAAATGCTTCCTTCTGGGCAGTCTGGTCTTCATTATTTTGCTTGTCCTTAAAAACCGGAATTGAACTCAGCAGAAGCCATCGGTCAAAAATTCCATTTTCCGGAATTCCTTTATAGACAGCAGAAAGTCGGTCTTCTAAAATAGAAGAGGATTTTATTTCAAAACTGTTACAAAATGTAAAAAGTATGATTGTATAGAATATAGGGAAGTTAATATTTTTCATAATTTGAGAATTAACAGAAATATTAATTTATTTAACTTTATTTATAGAAAAACATATTATGTATCCCGCTAATCGTATCTGAGCGTATCCGCAGGATTCCTTGTTGCAGCAAACCATACCTGAAAACCAATTGTTAATAGTGATAAGCCCAAAATAATTATGCTGGTAAAAAGGAATATTACTGGATTTAGCCTTATCCTGAAGGCAAAATCACCCAGCCAATCTTTGAGGAAGATCCAGGCTACAGGCCAGGCTAATAGTGAGGCAATGATTATCAGTCTTACCGTTTCAGAAGAGAGCAAAACTACAATACTACTGACAGAAGCCCCCATGATTTTCCGGACACCAATTTCTTTTGTTCGCTGAACTGTAGTGAATGAGATAAGACCAAACAAACCTAGACAAGCAATGAAAATTGCAAGAATGGTAAAAGTCACGGAAAGCCTTCCGGTTCGAACTTCCTCGTTATAAAGCAATTTCAGATCCTCGTCCAAAAAAGTGTATTCCAGTGGTTGGCCATTCGTATATCGCTTCCAGGAATTTACGATCGACTGAATAGATTTGTTTATATCTCCGTTGCCTAAACGAATACTCAGGTAACCACCCCAATTGGTCTTGCCAGGTTTTATAAACATAATGAACGGTTGGACTGCATTATGCAATGACCGGAAATGAAAATCTTTAACCACTCCTATAACCGGAAAATAAGTATAATTTCCCTTCTCATCAGGGCGCATAAGCCTTGTTCCTATTGGGTTATTAAGCTCCAATTTTTTAGCTGCGGCTTCATTGATAATAACAACTGAACTGTCGGAACCAAAATCCTGAGTAAAATCCCGTCCATCAACTATTGTCATTTTGAATGTCCTGATAAAGGAAAAATCGACCCACGCAGTTTGCAGAACATATGTTTCCGATTGGCTTCCACCCTCAACTGTAAAAGCATCGTCACCATTTGGAAATCCCGGAATGGCATTTGAATTTGTAATATTGACAATTTCCGGAGATTTTTTTATTTCCTCCATTAACGCACCTAACCGGTTGCTCAGAACATTTGCACGTCGGATAACCATAACACGCTCTTTGTCAAATCCAAGGTCCTTTTTTTGCATGAATTTTAGTTGTTTATAAATAACCAGAGTACATGATAAAATCACAATGGCTATAAAAAGTTGTACAATTACCAGAATACTTCTAATCATACTCCCCTTGCTTCCTGATCTCAATTTGTCCTTTAGTACAGAGATAGGTTTAAAGGAGGACAGAAAAAAAGCTGGATAGAAACCTGCGAGAATACCGATAATAATCGCTGTACCAGACAGAAATAAAATCAGAATACCTGGATTAAATGTCGATAGTCTGAGGGACAGATCAGTCATTCTGTTAACATAAGGAAGCATTATTTTGAGAAGTGAAAATGCTATTACCAGGGAAATAATACTTACCAGGATAGATTCGGAAAGAAACTGCCAGATTATTTTTTTAGCGGATGAACCAAAAACCTTGCGTAAACCAATCTCGAGCGCACGTTTCGTTGACCGCGCAGTAGACAAATTTATAAAGTTTATCACAGCAATTAGAAGGATAAAAAATCCGACTAAGCTGAATATATATATGTATTTTCTGTTACTTGATGGCTTCAATCCATGATTTATTGATGTATTCAGATGTATATCCCTGATTGGTTGGAGCTTGTACTCCAGATAATTACCTTTCCTTATGAAGTCATCCATACTGAAACCAATTGTCCGTTGAAACTGAGGTCCAATGTACTTTTTTATCATTTCAGGAAATTTTTCTTCAAGATTTTGAGAGGGGAATCGATCCTTAAGTAAAACATAAGTATTTACGTTGTTTCTCAACCAAAAGCTGGAATTATTATCCCAAAAGGCATCCATGGATATCAGCATGTCATATGCGAAATGTGAATTTTCAGGTGGATCCTGGCTGATTCCGGTTACACGAAAATTATCTGGATCATTCTCAAACCTTATCATCTTATTTATGGGATCTTCTGTACCAAACATTTTCCTTGCGCTGGATTCGGTAAGGACAACAGAACGAAGTTCAGAAAGTACGCTGGTAATATCACCTTTAATCAGATTGAATGAGAATACTCTGAAAAAAGAAGAATCAACATACAATGCATGTTTAATGTTAAAATAAAGCTGGTCAGCAATTGCGTAAATATTATCTGACTGGTACAAACGAACCGTATTTAATACTTCAGGGTAATCTGACATGAGTGTTGCAGCCATAGGAACCGGAGTCACTCCATCAAAAGATGCCTCACCATTGACCATTGAGTGTTGAATTACCTTGTAGATATTTTTGCCATTTTCATGAAAGTTGTCATAATTCATCTCATGGAAAACAAAAAGGAATATGATCAGGCTGCCAGCCAGACCAATTGATAAACCTATTATATTTATTAAGGAAGAGCTTTTCTGACTCCATAAATTGCGGACAGCAATTTTTATAGAGTTATTTTTCATATTGTATATATTGTATAAATTATTAAACCGAATAAAATCTCAAAAGCAATTCTCTTATTTTAAATCATCCTGAGGTTCCGGATAATCCGGACCAATCGTTTAATGACAAAGCTACACCTCCGTGGTGCGAAAGTCGACCGGAATCCTGATTTTTCAATTTTCAGAACCAAATTCTGATATGATTAATAGTCATAAATATTTTCAATACCTGATAATATGAGTTTTCCGCGCTTCCCGGATATCACAATAAGTTATATATTTGTTAAGAGAAGGTAACGGAGGGTTGATTAAAACTCCGACAATGAGAGAATCGGGATTATTGGATATTATAAATTCTATCGCTGTTTCACAGCTTATCTTTTTCACTCTATACCTTTTTATCAAAGGGAATAAGATCCCTTCCACTTTTTTCCTGAAAATTCATCTTATCTTCCAGATCCTTTCATACAACAATTATCTGTACTTCATCACGGGATATCACATATTCAAGCCCTTACTTATTCTCTCTATACCCAGTGTTTTTCTCTGGGGACCAACTTTCTATTTTTATATACGGTCAAGATTATATATAAAGTTTGTACCCTCACTGAAACTTATTATTCATGGAATACCAGCAATACTAGCGATGATCTATATTCTGTATTTACTGGTAATAACCGATTTTTTCCATGAACAACGGACGAATTTTGGCCATCTCTTTTACTATTGTTATAAGGTTCAACTTCTGGTATATAATGTTTATACTCTTTTCACAATTTATAAATATCAATACGATATAAAATTTCAAACCTCCGCCAGCGAGAAGCAAAAACTTAACTGGCTTTTTATTATTACCTACGGCATAACTTTAAGCTCAGTGACCGGCTTTATTCTCAATTCCTTATCTCAATATAAATCAATGAATTGGGAATATCTCATTTTTCTTATTTTCTTAAATATTTTCTTCTTTAAGGCTATTATACAGCCTGACCAGTTTCTTGGGATCGATGAAAAGAAATTAGTACCTTTGAATTTAGATAAAGATAAGAGTACTAATTACTTCCAAAGAATTGAAGAAATAATTAACTCTAATCAGTTATTTCTCGATCCCGATCTCAGTCTTCATAACATAGCGCAGGCTGTAAAGCTTTCTGACAGGATAGTTTCACATACTATTAAACAGAATGCCGGATTGAGCTTAACTGATTACATTAACATAAAGAGGATCGATTATGCTAAAGAGGTGCTCCGGACAACAACCAAATCAGAGAAGAATGTACTTGAAATACTTTATGAAGCGGGCTTCAATTCCAAATCGGTTTTTAATACACAATTTAAGAAGCATACCGGTCAATCACCTACTGGTTTCAGGAATTCGAATAATCAGGTAATTCAGGAGCAAAAAACTTAAGAATGCAAAGAAATTAAGAACTTACACAAAGTTACACTCAGAAGCAAACCCCCTGAATCAACCACCCCCGCCTGACCAAATTGGCTTCTCCTAACTAATATTCTTGCTTTGGTCAGGCGACCCCTCCTATAAGCTAATCTCTATACACATCTTTTCAAGAGGCGACCTTGCCTGTGAGTTAGAGATTCCTGGCTGGCGGTGGGAGGCTGTTTTATTACCTGCCTCTGAAAGAGGTCATTTTCGCGATAACTGTCTCTGAAAGAGACAAATTTGAATAACCTCCGGTGCAACCGGAGGTAAACGCTATATTACAGATATCAGCTCTGAAGGAGCTGAACCTGAAATCTAAGGAAAGTACTTTTCGTCAATTTTAATCCCTGACATCATACAACGAGACAAGTCTAAGTTACGATATCTGATAAAAATAACCAACTTTATTATGCCCCTTCAGGGCTTTAGGATCAATGTGTAGCGCAAACCTCCGGCTTGCGCCGGAGGTTATTCAAATCATGCCACTTTTGTGGCATTTTCTTTAAGTCCCTTCAGGACTTTAATTGATTTACCGGGTGATAACCCTGACAACCTGGGGATTTTATTTTTTGATCAGGAATCCTTACGCCAGCCCTATGCTGTCTTTCGGATCCTGGATCTGGTTAGACATTTTCGAAAAATCCATTATATTGTTTGTCTTTAATGTAATTAAAATACAAAATAAACGATCACATATATCTGTGTATAAATTATTTATAGTAATAATTACAATTACGTTAATAATAATCAATTAGATACATATTTGTGTATAAAGATTAGCTTCAAAAGGAGGGGAAACTTAAAATATTGAACGTTTGGGCAAAGGCAATCTGTTCAACTTTTTCCATCGTTGAATAAGCCCCTATATTATATGCATTTACCTAAATTTTTACCGTTAGGTTGACGGCTATGCCCCTTTATGGGACCGGGCGTTAAAAGTGGCTTGTGTTTATTCATATTTCAGGGAGTCAACAGGATTTCCTGAGGCTGCTTTAAGCGATTGATAACTAACGGACAAAATCGCAATTAATACAGCTATTATTCCTCCTGCAACAAAAGAGAAAACACCAATGTTGGTTTTATAAGCAAAATTATTCAACCACCAGTTTATAATTATATACGACAGCAAAGCGGCAATAAATACTGAAACAAAAATAAGGTTCAGGTATTCCATCGACAATAGTTTTATTATACCTCCTGAAGATGCCCCCATAGCTTTACGTATACCAATCTCTTTGGATCTCTGCTCTGCGGTAAAGGATGCGAGACCCAGTAATCCCAGTGACGCTATGACAATAGCCAGAATGGTAAATACAAGAAAGATACTTCCGAGCTGCTGCTCTTTACGGAATTTTGCATTGAAATCATCAGAAATGAAGGAGTAGTCAAACGAACCGCTTTCAGGAAATGATTTCCATTTTGACTCAATGCTGTTTATCTTATTGTTAATATCGCCGGAAGTAAGTCTTACAACGACATTATCACCCGCTTTACCCTGGAATATAAGAAGGGATGTTATCTCTTCTTCCAGTGACTGAAAATTATAATCTTTTACCACCCCTATTATTTCACGGGTATCCAGGCTGTCCTTTTTCCAGAATGTTTGTATCTTCTCTCCAACCGGATTGTCAAAACCGAAAAGACGGGCTGCAGCCTCATTAATCACAACTCCGGTAATATCGGAGGGAAACTCTTTTGAAAAAAATCTGCCGTCAACCATGGTTAGCTTTAGTGTTGACATAAGATTCTCATCTGCAATACAATAGTTACTACCGCGTTCTTGTATATCCTCTCCTACGGGCCGGAACAGATCGGAATAACTTACATCAGGGGGAACAAGGTTACAGATGCTGGCATCTTCAACCTCCGGCATTTTTAAAAGTTCCTCTTTAAAGGCATTTTTATTAGTGCCCAATGATCCTGCGTTTTTAAGGACTATAAGATTATTTTTATCAAAGCCCAGGTCTTTGTTTTGAATGTACTGCAACTGCTTATATATGAGCAGGGTACAAATTATTAACCCTGTTGACATAGTAAACTGGAAAATCACAAGTATTTGTCTGATGCCTTTGCTTTTTATCCCCGCTTTGAGTTTTCCTCTTAAAGTATCGACAGGTTTGAATGATGTGAGATAGAATGCCGGGTAGCTGCCTGCAATTATGCCGGTTACCACAACCAGGCATATGATGGCTGAGATATAATAAAAATTAAATAATGCCTTTATATTGAGAAGCTTGCCTGACAAAATATTGAATTGCGGAAGGATTAATATAAGAATAATCTGTGCAAGCAGTAAAGATACAAGTGTGTACAAAACCGACTCTGTAAGAAACTGTGTCCTGAGACTGCTGGTTGAACTTCCCATAGATTTCCTTACTCCAACTTCTTTTGCCCTTCCGGAATACCTTGCGGTGGAGAGATTCATGAAATTAATGCAGGCGATGACAATAATAAAGACCACTATCCCTGCCAGTAAATAAATTGTTTTCATACTGCCGCCAGGTTCCAGATGAAGATCAACTTCTGATGCAAGATGAATCCCGGTCAGGGGCTGCAGGTAAAAACCATATGCTCCACCCTTTTCCAGGAATTCTTCAAACGATATCCCAAGATATTTCTGGGCCTGTGGACCGATGTGTTTTTTTACAAGCTCCTGAATTTGAGAATCTATCAGATCCTGGTCCAATTCCTCACCAAGCTTGATATATGTAAGCAGAGAATTGCCTACCCAGACAGAACTACGGCTATCATCCCAGGATTCCATGGAGAGGATCATACCGAAGTGGAAGTGTGAATTTGGAGGCGGATCCTCACAAATACCTGTTATATTACAGACCCGTTTTTCATTTCCAAACTCCATACTCTGCCCGATACAGCGGTTGTCCCCTGGCCCTGAATACCCAAACATTCTGTTTGCGGCTGTTTCGGTCAATACTATACTGTTTGGCCTGGAAAGGACATTTATCGGATCACCGGAAAGAAGTTTAAAACTAAAGAAATTGAAGAAATTGGAATCGGCAACAAGTACTGTTTTTTCGGTAAAGAGCTCTTCCCCGCGTTTGACTGGCATATCTTTCCAGAGAGCAATCCGGCATGCCTGTTCCACACCGGGAATTTCGTTCATGAATCCGGAGGCAACAGGGGCAGATGTTTGTGGTGAATTGAATTCCTGTCCCGACATGCGTCCCGTAAGATTAATCCGGTATATTTTGCCGGCATCCTTGTGGAACCTGTCATAACTGAATTCATCAACAATATAAAGGAAGATCAACAGACTGGTAACTAATCCGATAGTCAATCCGGTTATATTTATAAAAGCATAAAATTTCTGCCTCCCGATGTTACGTAAGGGTATTTTAAGATAGTTGTACATTTTAAGCTGAATTAGTTTTACCGTTTTTGAATTCAATTATTAATCAGGACAAATCTAAAACAGGGAATAAAAGAAATCGACCGGAAAACCGGTTATCCAATTTTCAGAACCAAATATTAAGGACACAGGCTTCTCCATGACTGATAACTTTACCTTACAATGAATACAATTTTTTACTCAGCCCGGAGTACATCTGTTTCATTCTGTGCAGCCGGCTGGTATGATTGCCAGATAACAGTAATAATTATTTCTTTAGCGCGGGTTTGCACTGAAAAAACTGACTGACCGAATAGCCCGAGCATCCGTCACATTCTGCATCATCCATATAATTAAAGACAATTCCTGCAGGTTATGCTATCCTCCCTGGATAATGTGTACTAATCTTCTCACAACTGTAGAGTAGTACTATAAATGTCAGCGAATATTCTAAACGTAAATAATTTTCAATTAAATTCACCTTGTCATTATTTCGATTCCTTCCTGGAACGGGGATAATTACTTTATTAATATCTCGAAATGAAACAAAAAAAGTCAAAACCCAATCAAAACCTTATTACCAAATCGAGTATCAAGAGTGAAAAGGGCATTACCAGGCGGGGATTAAACAAAAGAGATATTATAAACCTGGAGGCACTCTTGTCCGAAAACCCGAACCCGGTCATGCAACTGACGAGCGATGGTAAAGTTTTATATGTCAATAAAGCCGGTCAGGCATTTATGCAGACCTGGAACATTACACTCGGAGATGCAGCACCGGAAAAGATAAACCGGTTAATCTCAGAAACTATTGACAGCAAATCTCAAAATCCTATTGAAATAGAATGTTGTGACCGGATTTTTTCTTTCAATGTTGTCACAACCGGTAAAGAAGGCTACACCAATTTATATGGGAATGATATTACTATCCATAAGAAAGTACAAAATGCACTTAAAAGAAGTGCAGAGAGATCTCGAAGAATTATTGAGACCGCTCAGGAGGGAATATGGATAGTAGATGAGGAGAGACGAACGAAGTATGTAAATGACCGGATGGCTGAAATGTTAGGATACAAACCTGAAGAGATGGCAGACATGCCATGGACGTTATTCCTGGATGAAAATGACAGAATCATTTCTGATAAAAAGATAATTGAGCGTAAGGAAGGAAAAGGAGGAAAAGAAAGTTTCGAATTTAAACTTATTCATAAAGACGGAACTCCATTATGGGTAATCATTCACTCGACTTTACAATTCGACAAGACAGGTAAATATACAGGTTCTTTCAGTATGCTTACTGACATCACAAAACGTAAACTGGCTGAAGATTCTCTTAGAGAAAGTGAACGGATTAAATCAGATTTACTCGAAAGGCTCAATCAGGCTCAGCATCTGGCAATGATCGGCAGCTGGGAGTGGGATTTAAGAACCAATAAGGTTTGGTGGTCGGATGAGACCTATCGGATTTTTGGTGTAGTGGCGCAGAATTATATTCCGGGTTTTGAAAACGACACTAAATTTATTCATCCCAATGATTTAAAACGATATAATAAAGCGTTTGAGGATAGCCTAAAAACCGGTGATCCTCTTGATTTGGATATCAGGTTATTAACCAAAGACGGATTTTTAAAACACTGTAATGCTAAAGGTAGGGTGACCTTCGACGATGCTCATCAACCACTCCATTTTGTAGGAACAATCATGGATATCACTGAGCGAACGAATTCTCAGAATAAATTACTGGAAGCTCAGGACAAACTTAATATCGCACTGGAAAATGGAAATATTGGAATGTTTGAATGGGATTTAAAGACCGATGAAGTTGTCACGGATGAAAGGCTGGGAAAAATTTTCGGACTTAATTCAGGGTCAGCCGGAACAACATTTAAGGATTTAGAGCATTTAGTGAACGAAGAAGATTTATCACACATTCGAAAATCAATCCGCTTATCAGTTGAAAACGATTTACCATTTGAAACCGTATTCCGCATAAGATCTGAAAAAGGGAAACAAAAATATGTCAGTGCCAAAGCTTTGTTGATTAAAGATAATGATGGCAAGCCAATAAGCTTTACCGGAGTCTGCATTGATGTCACGGAATTGAGAGAGGGGACAGAGCGGCTGATTATAAAACTCAATGAGGAGTTGTTGCGATCAAATAAAGAACTTGAACGCTTTGCATACGTGGCTTCGCACGACTTGCAGGAACCCCTTCGGATGGTATCAAGTTTCACACAATTGCTTGCAAAGAAATATGAAGGCAAACTTGATCATGATGCACAGGAATATATTCGCTTTGCCGTAGATGGTGCAAACCGGATGTATGAGCTTATAAATGGACTACTTGATTACTCCAGGATACATACACAAGGGAAATCATTTATAGACGTTAACCTGAACCGAACATTATCCAATGTGATTCAAAACCTTGAACTCCTTATTAATGAGAGGAATGCAGTAATTAAAATTGATCAATTACCGGTGATATCAGCAGATGTGACCCAAATGAACCAGTTGTTTCAAAACCTTATTGCAAATGGGATCAAATTTAGTACGAAGTCCCCGAGGATTTATATTTCATCGAAATCTGAAGAAGGTCAATACATTTTTTCGGTCAGAGATGAAGGAATGGGTATAGAACCACAGTATTACAACAAGATCTTTCAAATTTTTCAGAGGTTGTTACCTAAAGAACAATATGACGGACTTGGGATAGGACTTGCTATCTGCAAGAGAATTGTTGAACGACATGGAGGTAAGATATGGGTTGAATCTGAAATCGGGAAGGGGAGTACATTCTATTTCACAATACCAACAGCTGAAGGGCTACGTATAATTTAATTATTTTCCTGTTTTCCGCAATTTTTCGGGACACCCTTGTAAAGAAAATAACTTTCCCCTCCTTATAGGAGGGACGCCTGACCAAAGCAAAGGATATTAATTAAGTGAAGCTAACCTGGTCAGGCGGGGGTGGTTGACAATAGACAGAATATTTGTCGGAACGATTAAAACTTACCGCATCGAAGTCGCGAATTGTCTGGAATCCAACAATGCTTCCCGATATACCCATAATTTTCCAGGTCCCTTGAATTTGTTTCAATTTTAGTGGATTTTATTTTGGGAGCATAAAGGTAATTGGTAACATATAGTAAACATTAACAGGCTTGCCTCCTATATAACCAGGTGTGAATCTCTCCAATTTACTCACAACTCTTATCGCTTCAATGTCAAGAGCGGGAAAAACACTTTTCAATATTGATGCATTTTCAACATTTCCTTCTTTATTTATAATAAACCGGACGATTACTTTGCCTTGCACTTTTTGTAGTTTAGCAGTTTCCGGGTAATTTGTATTGTGTGCAATAAACATTAGTAATGCATTTTCTCCTCCCGGATATTGAGGCATTCTTTCTGCGACTTCATAAATTTCATTATCAGGGGAACTTTCCTTCTGAAGAGGTATGGTCAAATCTATATTATACGCTACTTCGTATAATGTGCTCAAAAAATAGGATTCATACTTTGGAAGGGAAAATTCAAGCAAAGCACCTTCCCTGACATCCCTGATTTCATAACGACCATTCTTATCTGAGATCTCTGTCAGCGGATTATCTGTTGCTGTGATTTTTACACCCGGTAATGGTTCACCTTTCTCATTGATAACAGTTCCTTTTACCTTATAATAATCTCTTGTCATCATACTGATAGTCCGAAATTCCTTTTTATCCGTTTTATCGAGGTAATGATAAGTCCAGATATCTACCGACTGTAAATTGGAAACAGGGATTTCAATAATCTCTCCTTTATTAGCAACATGGTTAATATTAATAAGTGTCTGGTACTTTAATGAATCAGATTCAAGTTTGCCGGAAGTTTTTTCCCTACTGGAACCTGTTTTTTCCCCATATAATGTTATTTCAACCACTCCGTCTTTCCCTTTATCACCATACTTCTTTATAGCCTCATTATCCTTCAGCACTCTAAACGACTTCATTTCATCAGGTTTGACCTTCAGGTCTTCTTTATTGTCTTTTATAACTCCGTCAATCACAACAAGAGCATTTGCAGGTGAAAAATCAGGATTCCTGAAATTGGCATTTCGTGCTACAGTAACGAAGACCGGATCTCTAAAGTTGGGATCCCTTACAAGTTTAACGATCATCTCTGTTGAAAAATCAGCTTTAACTGTCATACCTTTGAAACCACGATACTCTATTATAAGCGATGCTCCAGGTTGCACATCGTTTATCGTAAACCGTCCATCAAAATCAGTTGACCTTTCTATTATAGCATTATTTAAAGTTGTTGTTTTAACTGTGGTACCTGGGATTACAATGCCGTCTTCAGTCATCACAATCCCCCTGACAACATTTTGGGTAACCTCAGTGCCAGTTCCTGAATTACCCGAAATTATTGAATGCTCATCAGTCTCTTTAAAACTTAGCAGCATAAAGACAAGTATTCCAATGCATAATGTAAATGCGATCCTGGTTACGTTTATAAGCCTTCCCGAACCCGATTTCAGCATCATTGCAAGTCTTTGCCTGGTATAGGAATGTTTGGAACCGCTTGTCAGCGACAAATTGATCCTGCTGGCTATAAAACCAAGCAGTTTATCAGAATAACTTTCAATGTCATACCGGTCTCTGATAACTTCATTGTCGGCAAGGTATTCATGATTTATCCTTATTGCCCTGTCATACAAGACGTGAACAGGGTTAAACCAATAGAATATCTTTAAAAGTTCTATCAACATAATATCAATAGTATGTGACTGCTTAATGTGTTCAAGCTCATGATCGAGCAGTTCCCTGTCAATTTTACCGTTCACGTAGTCGTCCCTGTTTAGATAAATATTGCTGAAGAAGCAACAGGGATCCATCATCTCATCAATTAAGATTATCCGATACTCTTTAAAGCTAATCTTTTCAGATGTTTTATTCCTGTGTACTATTATAAATATGTTCCTCAGAAAGCGGATTAGAAAAAATATTACCCCTGAAATATATAAAGCAATAAGGATTGCCGCAATGTTTATCAGGGAAGTCTTTTCCCCCGGATCTGCCTCACTATTGTTCAGGGAATCAGGGACAATGTTATCTGTTATATTGATTTCCGGACTGGCATATTCATACGATGGATATAAGGTTTTAAGCCCAGGAGTTGTACGGAAATTGACAGGTATGGAAATAAACGGCATTGAAAGGGAAAACACTATTGATAATATCAGGAAATACCTGTTGAATACGAATAGCTTTTCATTCCGTAACAGAAGCCAGTAAAGTCCGAAGAGTATTATCAGACTTATGCTTGATTTAAGGATATAAGTAATCATTTCTTTGTTTTTAAGGACGCAAGTTTCTTGTCCACCATATCCCGGAGTTCTTTTAGTTCTTCCGGACTCATATCTGTCTCATTTGTAAAAAATGATGCAAACTGGGCATTTGAATTATTAAAGAAATCCTTAATTATTCCCTCAAGATGATTGGAAAAATATTCTGACTTCTTTACAAGTGGATGATATTCCCTTGAGTTGCCGCATTGTCTGTAACTGACAAATCCTTTGTCAATCATGCGTTTTAACAAAGTTATTACTGTCGTGGGCGCCGGTTTGGGTTCAGGAAACTCATTCAATAAATCGCGGGTGAACGCTTTGTCAAGTTTCCAAAGAAGCTTCATTATCTGTTCTTCTGCATTGGTAAGATACATGTTTCTCTACATTTTAATAATGTAACTCTACAAATGTAGATATTTTTTTCGAAAAAACAAGTCTTTTTTAGAATATTTTATGAAATGTTTAAAGTGAATCAGGATGAATGAACCAGAGCAAGAGATAGAAGGAATTCGCTAATCCTTTTCTCTTCCTCTTGAGTGAGGGGATATTATTAATTCCTGATAAGATCATCACTTTTCATGGAGGGAGACCTTATACTTCGGACAGCCCGTATTTGTCAGAAGATGAGAAATATTCAAGATATGAAATGTGGATAAATAAGTCAAATGATCTGCCGTATAGAATGAGACTTAAATTGTCGTACGGATCAAGCATCGAAACTTGCAGCAAAGTTGAGTTCAACAAAAGTAGAATTGAAGATTTTATTCCTGCAAAGTATTTCCCATCAGACTTTACGATTAAGGAAAGGGGGCTTCACACTAAAATCGAAAAATGTCACAAGTCAGGAATTATTGACGGTACTCATCTCTGCATCAAGGGATCCCTCATCCCGCTACTGCGGGATTCGGGATGACACCGCTATGGTGGTGGTTTTGGGAAGAAGCGGCGATTCGCAAACAGCATTTTGACAACGTAGGGCATCCCGGTGCGAATCGCCGCTTCTTCCTCCCATTCCTCCAAGGCAAACTGTCATCCCGAATGAGCCTAAGGGTGGGCTTGTGCGAAGGGGAAAAGGCGAATGAGGGATCCCTTATTCATTTGTTGCAAGCCAGTTATGCTAAGCCCCTTCATCCTGACTTCTGACATTTAGTGGGTAATAAATTCCAATTTTTGAGTAATGATGCCAGGGAGCTATTTGCTATTTCTGAAGTGGGAGAGGTAAACCTGAATGTCTCTTTTGAACGTTAGTGCGGTAGAATCCAAGTTTATAAACTATAATAAACTATTATTCAATAATTTAAAAATTGCAACCACACTAAAATCGAAAAATGTCACAAGTCAGGAATTATTGACGGTACTCATCTCTGCATCAAGGGATCCCTCATCCCGCTACTGCGGGATTCGGGATGACACCGCTATGGTGGTGGTTTTGGGAAGAAGCGGCGATTCGCAAACAGCATTTTGACAACGTAGGGCATCCCGGTGCGAATCGCCGCTTCTTCCTCCCATTCCTCCAAGGCAAACTGTCATCCCGAATGAGCCTAAGGGTGGGCTTGTGCGAAGGGGAAAAGGCGAATGAGGGATCCCTTATTCATTTGTTGCAAGCCAGTTATGCTAAGCCCCTTCATCCTGACTTCTGACATTTAGTGGGTAATAAATTCCAATTTTTGAGTAATGATGCCAGGGAGCTATTTCTGCAGTCGGCCACTTCACCAATTCTGTCGTATCTTTTAGTCTATTGATGAGCAATGAAAAAAAGGAAAGTATGCCAAATATAAAGGCTGGAACAATTGGTTTTGCTTTAAAAGGTTTTCCCATCGCTTTTGAAAATGCTGCAGCTAATAATTCACCATTTACAAGCGTACTCCAACCAACATCAACGTATGAGTTCAATTCCGAATCGGGAAGCGCGACAGCCGCCAAAGCTGCGTAATTCAGCAAAGCGTCCGAGTTATAGGCAGTTTTATTAAATTTTATAGTTTAGTCCTATTTTAAATCCGGGTACGAAGAATTTTTGTTGAGATAAATCACCACTAAACGGAATAACTGCAAGCAGATCAAAATTAGTTGCAATAGAGAGAGAAAATCTACCAAGTGAAATCTCTTTACCTGCACCGATACTCAAACCAAATCCATTCTGATAATCTGATATTCTAAATGGTCCTTTTGAAAAACTAAAATCAAGAATTGTCCCTCCGCTCAGATAATAATCTTTTGGAAAATAGCATCTAAGTAAGATTGGTATAGAAATTATTTTGAAATTTTCCGTGGCATCAAAGTAACCATAAGGTTCATTAACTACGCGATACACAATAGCATACTTACCGTAAAATATTTCAGTTTCTATCTTTAGTCTTTGAGAAATAGTTCTGATATAGCTTAAGCCATATGAAAAAACTGCTTTACCGTGTTCTTTAACTATATCAACTTGATATTGATGGTGAGATAATTCCAATATGCTGATATTAGAAGAAATTCCGATTTCATTCTTGATTTTAAGTTGCTCGTTAGTAACTTGATCCTGTGAGTAGGTTGTTACAAAAAGCTGAACAAAACAAACGAGGAAGATTAATCTTTTCATCTGATTTGATTTTTAGTAATAAACACTAATTTGTTTAGTTTATTGAATTATTTGCTTAACAATTTTCTTTATAGTGTTAAAATGGGGCTGGATTTCAGCATTATTGCCACATAACTTAATAGTGTTTTATACACTGTCTTATTACATTTTACGCAGTAGCTGCTTCGCACCGTTTAAAGCCTTATGTATTTATGTTTAGTTCTTTTATTTAATACCTTTTATAATATTCTGATTTATATTTATCACCAGAAGAGGTGTTAATTGATAAAGTATCCGAGTTTCGAATTATTAGAGCCGGCGACTCTTCAACTAAAGTTTTGATCCCATTAGGATAAAATTTTACCCAAAGCACACTATGAATTGTTTTTACGGTGTCTATCACTCCCTTTGAAAGTACAACTCCGTCTTTAAATTTTTCATATTCGCCTGTTGGATATATTTTCAAATCAGGAAGATCCTGAAAACTTTTATTAATAATGTTTACATAACCTCCCCCGACTATCGTAAATAAATAATCCCAGGTGCCAATTACGAGAGCATTATCATTCAAAAAGATTTGCGAATTATGTTTGATATACTCTTCTTTTTTACAGGAACTTATTAGAGCCAGGAGAATAGTACAAACCAACAACATTGACTTTTTCATAGTGGTTACTTATGTTCATTGTTTTTAGAACAAAAATCATACCATCTCAATAATTGAGATCTGAAAAAAGCCATCAGAAAACACATCCCAATCTATGAGTTTAGAGGCTATTAATATACAACCGATGATGTGGTTCAGGGGGTAGCCGGTTTTAAGAATCGGAAATAACCCAAACCCAGAGCCAACAGCAGCCAGATAGCCACTATTATCCAGCCCATTGTGTTCATAACCCCGGCTAACTGACCAGTCAGGGCAATGATGAAACCAATGGTGTCAGCAATGAACAGCGACAGTGTAATGTGTTTTAGTAAGCTCCAGTCAGCATTTCTGCTAAGCCAGAGGATAACGCCGATTCCTATCAGGAGTCCGGCAAAGAATCTTGCCATGATTGCTCCGTCCGGGTTCAGTAAGTCAGAACACGCGACAAGGAGAAGGAACCTATCTCAAATTCCATCAGTTAATAATTAGCTGGAAATGTAATAGTTGCAAGTAGGGTAGGCAGGGTAGGATTTACAGTTACGAGTGCTGCAACATTTCTGCTGCCAAAAAATTGTACAACCTCTTGACGCAAATAAGAATTCTTCCAGTCTTTAGTTTGTGTCGTTCTATTATTAATTCAATCAGATGGTATCATGAAAAACCTCGTTTTATCTCTACTGATATTGTTAAACCTGAATGCATCGACGCTTACAGCGAATATTGTTGGATTACCGAATACTCTCAGATATAAGCTCGATCTGAGGATTGACTATAATTCAGAAAAGATGTTTGGTTTATGTGAGATCACCATATCCAACTGTACTGATAAACCTGTAATAAATGTTCCGGTATTATTATACCGGTTACTTACAGTAACATCTGTTAGCGGAGGTGACGGTAGACCTTTAAACTACAATCAGAAAGTTATTAGTATTACAGGCTGGGAAAAACTACAGGTAAATTTTATAGAGATCTCATTGGAACATAGCCTTCTCCCTGGCGAGGAGTCAATTATTACTATAGCTTATGAAGGCTACCTGCTTGGATATGCAAACGAGGGATGGAGATATGTCAGGGACCATATAAGCAAGGACTTTACAATAATACGTACAGATGGGTTTGATTATCCTGTTATAGGCTACCCTGATGAGCAGAATATGATGGCAGTTATTAAAGAACGATACGATTATCTGATAAATATAACTCTCCCTGAAGGTGTAACTCCGGTAAGCGGGGCTGAACTTGTAAATAAGGTAAGAGCCGGAGAAGAAACAACTTATACTTTTCGAAGCAAGAAACCCTCCTGGCGCCTTGATGTAGCTATTGATGACTACCAGGTGTACGATAAGAACGGCAACAAAATATATTATTTTAAGGAAGACAGCGTCTCTGCTTCAACAATGTTGCATTCAATGGAAAGAACTGTTAATCTGCTCACGGACTGGTTCGGACCTGTCAAAGATTTCAGGGGATATAGCATTATAGAGATACCGGAGGGTTATAGTTCCCAGCAGGATGTCACTTCTTTTAATATTACAGCAGACAATTTTAAGAATCCGGAAGGGATGTTAAGTATATATCATGAAATATCCCATTTATGGAATGTGAAACCTTTGGAAACTCAACCATGTCGGTTTGAAAGTGAAGGATTAGCACAGTTCATGGAGTTTCTGATATCAGAGAAGTTAGATAAAAAGGAGCATGCTGTTTATGATGCCGCACAGAAGTATCTTGACAATGTAAGAAAAGATTTCAAGGAGAAACCCGAATATCAGGACGTCTCAATCAAAGACTATGGCATTCGTAACATGACATCCTACTCATATACACTTGGGATGGTTGTATTTTCATTGTTTTATGACCTGATGGGACAGGAAAGGTTCAACCAGGTTATACGATCGTTTTATTCATCTTTCGGGGATAAAGGCGCAACTCTCGATGATTTCATAAATAACTGCGGAAGATCAGGTCCTTTTAACACTGAGAGGTTCTTTAATGACTGGATTTATTCGACGAATGCAATCAAACTTATTATTGCAGGAAAATCGTACAACGAACTGAAAGATTATTACAAGACCAAGTGAGCTCCTGTCTGATTACTTCGCCGGTCATGACCTCCACATATAATATAAAGGAAACCTGATCCACCCATATCTTCCAGGCCACATGGATCTCGATCTGATCTTCGTTCTCCTCTGTACTTTTGCTAAATTAAAAAAATGTCTTGAAAAATTTGGAAATTTGCAAACTGTAAACTACATTTGTAGATAGTTGTCAATAAAAGTAGACAGAATGTACCTTACCAATGCCGAAGAACAAGTTATGAAGGTGCTATGGGACCTGGAAAGAGCCTTCATACGGGACTTAATGAACGAATTTCCCGATCCAAAACCTGCCCAGACGACTGTTTTCACATTGTTAAAAAGAATGATTGATAAGGGCTTTGTAGGTTTCAGACAGTACGGAAATTCACGGGAATATTATCCTCTTGTTAGCAAGAGTGAATATTTTTCTGATCAGATTAGCAGCATAATTAAGGATTTCTTCAACAACTCTACTGCACAGTTTGCATCATTTTTTGCTGATGAAACTGACATGACAAAGGAAGAGCTTGAGGAATTGAGAGAGATAGTAGATAAAAAAATTGCTCATAAAAAGGCAAAAAAGTGACTGCTTTCATCATAAAATCAGGTATCTGTATGGTCATCTTATTCGGGCTATACTGGCTGATTCTCAGGCAAGAAAAGCTGTTCATCTTCAACAGATATTACCTGATCTTCTCAGTTCTTTTTTCTTTAATCGTCCCTTTTATTTCGATCCCAATAGATCTTGGTTCTAAAAAAGTAACTAACGAAATAGTAACAGTTTTGAACCATAAGCTTCAGCCAAATCCTATAGAGCATGGAGCAGGAACTGACCATCAGGAAAAAGCGTTAACAGGCATTACCGATACTTATTTTATAAGTCAATCTGTATCAAATAAATCCACTCCTATTGATAGTAAAAAAATCCTTTTAATAATTTACCTGTCAGGGTTGATGCTAATGTTAGTCAGGTTCTTCAGGAATATTTTACTGGTAAACCGGATGTATAGGCGATCTGAAAGAATTGATCATGAAGGGTATAAGATTGCATTGATTGACTATCCTGTTAATCCTTTCAGCTTCCTTCGGATAATTTTTTTAAATAAGCAGGATTACATTGAAGACAGGATTGCTCTGAATGTTCTCAGACATGAGCTTGAACATGTAAGACAATCACATTCTTACGATATCATCTTTTTTGAGATACTTCAGATAGTTTTTTGGTTCAACCCTGTGCTGTTTTTATACAATTGGGCAGCAAGGATCAACCATGAATATCTTGCTGATGAAGCAGTAATCAGAAGCTCTTCAGACCTGGAGACCTATGCAGGTGAGTTGATAAATTTCATAAGCCGCAGAGTAAATGTAAGATTTACAAGCGGATTCAGTCCATCGATGATCAAAAAGCGTTTACTAATGCTGAACACGAATACCAGTAAACGGGGCAAAAACATCAGAATGAGTATTACTCTGTTTATATCAATATTGGTGATGATTATTTTAAGTATCAGACCTGCATACCCTGATACTCAGGAGCGCAAAAACAATAAGCAGATTGCAGAAAATGATGATATTGTTGTTGAAGAAGTATATTTCAGAAACCATGATTTCAATCCTTTGAAAGCTCTGGTTGTAATAGATGGTAAAAAGCTTGATATCAATGATACAATTAATGTTGACCCTCAATATATTAAAACCATCTATATTTTAAAGGATCGCACCGCAATCCGTAAATATGGCAGAATCGCGAAGAACGGTGTAGTTGTAATAAGCACATTTGAAAACGACAAAAGATCTGTACCTGATTCCTTGTATTTCAAACCAATTTATACAGTAAACAATAAGGTTCCGGAAGGATCAATAACTATCCCGTTGTCGAATTTGTATTCATTAAGTATTTGGACTTATCCGATTTTCCCACAACAAGACCTCAGGAAGCGGTGGAGGACGATAGATGTAATGACCAGGGACTTTTACAGGATAAGGGGAAAGGTTATACAGAAGAATGGTGAACCACTACCGGGAGTTGTGGTAACCGTCACTGACAACCCTTCCAAGGTGACAACAGAGAAGGACGGGCGATTTCTTCTGGAGGATGTAAGGTCAGATGCTGTGGCTGAATTATCTGCAGAAGGATACGAACCTTTATATTTTAAAGTTAAGGGAATGGTTTTCACATCTGATCTTACAATAACTCTTGACAAAAAGAATGAACCGGATCAAAATATGAGTCTGGGTTAATAACACTATTAAGGATTTTTCAGGTAAATGGAAATACGATAAAGAATTATCCGGGACGCCTTTCCCTTTAATTAATTATGTTTACGATATTCGTCAAAATGATTCTGATTCTATAATGATAAACACTTCAATGACTACTGAAAAAAACAGAGAACTTAATAGTAGTAACAGTTTTGTCTTCAATACAGTTAAAACCGAAACTATCAAATATGTTTGATAACACTAAATCCACAATCACATGTTCGATTGCTGCTGACGGACAATCCTTTTCAGTCACTAATCAGATGAAAAGCAAACTTGGATTATTCAAAGACTATAAGAGAACTGAAACTTATTCGCTCAGTGATGATGAAAAGCATCTGATCATCCGCACATTTTATTATCCCGACGTTTCTTCTGACACAGGGGCAAGAAATTATAAAAATGGTTTTTGACAGGATGTAGGTTGATATGCAAACCTTTATGATGGGTTACAATTCCAGGCACAAAAATTGCATCATAGTCGTGTTCAGGTTGTTTATGAATTATTGAAATAGACAGAATATTTGTCTGAACGATTAAAACTTACTGCATAGAAGTCGCGAATTGACTGGAATCCAACAATGCTTCCTCATATGCCCATGATTCTCCAGTTCCCTTGAATTTGTTTATCCATTTCTTGTTTTTCGCATCCAAAAGTTGTAAGAGCGATGCACATAGATACGAAAATTAATTTTTTCGGTGTGTTTCTCATGGAAATTGCTTAAAGGTTTATTCAACTGTAGGATCACCGACCTTTCCCATAAATAGTATAGTTCCTGTAGAGGTTTCGTGGATGAAATATAGAAAGGGACGATCAATATCAATATTCCATACAGATGGTTCTGGTGGTGGATAAGAAACAATGATCATCTCGACAATTGTAGCTGCCGCAGCTTCTGTACCTTCCTCATTTATCTCTATAAATGACTGGTGAATTACCCTGCTGATTAGAAGTCCCTGGTCACTAATATTGGAGAAGTCAGCTCCTCCAGAGAAAGCTATCCCCATTCCCAGACCAATCAGATCATCATTTAAGAGCCTCTTGTATTTATATTTGAACCTTGGCATGCTAAGTTCAACTTTGTGAGTGTTATTTTCCAGAAGTCCCATCCATTCGTTCCATTGAGATGGTGTAAGGGTCTTCGCTGCTTCGGAGACAGAAATACCTGCATCAGGTAAAACGATTAACATTGAATAATTACCCTGACCGTATGGGATATCAACAAGTGTCAGATTATCTTGTTTTGTACACTTCAGGTTCTCCTCCTGATGCATCATTGGAACCGTTTTAGGTGCTGCCGCCATGACATAGAATGGTTCTTCCTTTGTGTCAGCTTTGTCAAGCTGATTCCTCCATTTGCCTTTGAAATAAACCGCATTGATCAGAAGCATCGAAAGATCAGGATCAAGATAATCCAGCATATCGGTTATCTTATCGTGGGTTTTCTCCTCAATCCATCCGTTTACAATATTTACTGCTTCAGGGTCTGTGACATCTATTCCACGTGCTTCAGCCTTGTACCAGTTCTGAACATCGGTAATAAACTTCTGTTTAACAGCAAGTCGTTTTTCGACCCACACCGAATTGGCGATTTCAAGTACCACACGTTCATCCACCTGAACCATCTCCGTCATCAGCTTGAGGTATGTGTTATTTATCTGCTCAAGGGTTTTTCCATCCAGCCTTAAAGTCTTCTTCATGGCTTCAAAGGTCTCTCCTGAGGCACCATTCAGAGTCATTGAAAGAGCGCTGGTAATGCTGAACGGGGAGATCATAATGTTTTCCTGCTCACCTGCTCCTGAAAGGATGGGCTTGAAAAGATCGAATGCAAACTTATTTGCGGAATCGATTACTTCTTTCTGGTAGACCTCAATAGGTATGTTAATGGGATCTCCTGGATCAATGAGTTGATCCTTATTACTGTTTTTCTCACAGGAAGGAACCAGAACAAGTGAAATGAATGCTGCAACAAATAGTCCAACTTTGGATATGTTTTTCATTTTAAGGGTAGTTAGGTTACAATTCCATGTACAAAAATTGTACCATACTCGTGTTCAGGTTGTTTATGAATTATCCTTATCAACCCTATCGAGAAGAGTTTTAAGAACCTTAGTCCACTTATCTATTGAATCCCAGTCTCGATAGTCACCTTCCTTCCACACACCGAATAAAACACTTAGCCGGAATTTAAGTCTGAATTAAGACCTTTAGCATTGTCCGTGTTAGCTTGTGCTCTTATTTTTTATCATAATGAAACCGACAAGCATATATCAGGAGATCAGAATCGTCAACCTGATAGACTAATCTATGCTCCAGGTCAATACGTCTCGACCAATATCCCGCCAGGTCAAATTTTAATGGTTCAGGTTTTCCAATACCTTCATAAGGAGTTCGTTGAATATCCTTAATCAAAGCATTAATTTTCTTGAGAGTCTTTTTGTCTTCGGTTTGCCAATAGACATAATCTTCCCAAGCATTTTTGGAAAAAATAATTTTCATCATTCCTCAATCAAGCTATGTTTAACCCTTTTACCGGTTTTCATTTGCTCGATTGATTCAAAGAGCCTTTTTGCATTTTTCTTGGAACTTAATAAATGCAAGGTCTCCATTATTGAATTGTATTCCTCAAGGGATATTAAAACTGTCCCTTTTCCAGATCCTCTCTTAATAATCAACGTCTCATTGTTATTTTCCACGTTATCGAGATAGTTTTTAAGTCTGGTTCGGAATTCTGTATAATTTGCTGCAATCATAAGTATTGTTTTTTAAGTGTCTAATTAAGTACAAATATAAGTACTTTATTACGTGATTCCAAATTTTTGTTGAAAATAAAGTCTTACAGTAAAGATTTCGGTCATTATATAATCTCAATAAACTTGTTGATTAATATTATGTATTTCCCAGTGCCAGTATGGTTCGGAGTGCAAGCTAACGGGAGTCTGTCTAATAACTCATCAAGATCAATTAAATCCCTGGATACCTATCCGAGTTTTATTGCGTTCTGGCGCGATTGCGGTACAAACTTAATTGGGTTACGAATATGTCACGGTTGCAAAACTGAGTCGAAGCCGCCTAGCGCATCGTCGCGGCACAAACTAGATCGAAGCCAAAATTAGTCATAGTGTAGGATTTTGATTACGTTCAGTGGCGCGCATCCGGGTTTAAATCTATTAACTAATTAGTCTTACTTGCCGGAGCAAATTGCAAAAAATGTGACAAGCAACTTACCCATATTGACCGTGTTAGAACAAGTATTATTTTAGTCTGGGTACAATATGTACTTTCATTTTTAAATGAGCTAAATCTAATGGTAGTCAGGTTGGTATTTCCGGAATTGTGCATATTATATTATTTGAACTCAATGTTTATTTCCATAATCTCCGAGACGCTTCCTGTACGAACAGGAATACTCAAATCTTGGTTTCCAGGCATTATTGCATCCTGAACGCCGCAGGAGACAAAAAGATGTGTATTGTAGGTTTTTTTATAACCCCACGCAATATCATATTCTGCATCAGTAACATAATTAAGTGGCCAAATTTGCCCGTTATGTGTATGCCCTGAGAATTGAATATCAATATTGTTTCTGTTAGCTTCTTCTAAGCAATATGGAGCGTGATCGAGGAGTATTATAGGAAGATCTTTTGTCCTGAACTTTAAAAGCGAATCGATCGGTCTTTTTTCATTTTTGCCTCGGTATTTTAGTCCGATAATGCAAATTTTGTTTTCTAGTTCGATCAGCGAATCTGACATCATAGTGATGCCTATGCGCTTATTAAAATCAATTTTGTCAGTCACATTGCGTTCTGGTAAATCATGGTTGCCACTGATTGCATAAATGCCATTTACTGATTTTATATCTTTCAATATTTCAATAAACTGGTTAAGCCTTACCTCATTCGTATTTCCATATGTTTCAACAATATCTCCAGGCAAAAATATAATGTCTGGTTCTTCTGACCGTATTTTGTCAACAAGTTTTTTAAGAAAGATGCTCATAGTCAGGTTCTTTAAATGGAGGTCAGAAACACTAATAACTTTTAGTGAACTAAGTGAGGAGGATTTTTTGGGTATTGTTATTGAATATTTCTTAATAAGGGGATTGTTATTGATATGAGTCCCAATTACCAAAATGCTAACTCCACATATGATAATAAAGAATATTGTAGCAAGTAATAAGAGTTTTTTCTTAAGAATAATATCAGGTACGATCTTTATTAATCTGTTAATTAACAACAGGATATGCAAGCCAAGAATAATAAGGAAAACATAGAATACAAAAATTGCATAATAACCAATGACTAAATTCAAATAGGTAAAAGATGATAATTTTAGATTTCCATAAATATAAAGAATATGCCCAGTTGAATCTATTAGTGGTAAAAGACAAGCAAGAATAACGATAGATACAAGAAATGGTTTTGCAATTTTACTGTTTCCAAATACCTTATGGATTAAATTATAGCTATAGATATGTGTAAATAGGTAGAAAACCAGAACAGAGAATAAATATATATTAAATGTAAAAACTGCGAGCAAATAGATAAAACTTATAATTATTACCGGAAATATCTTTCTTGGATGAAAAATTGTGGCGTTAATTTCAGGGAAAATGATATGCTTTCAGCTTTAATTTCCAGTTAAGAATAAACCTGATCAGAAGAGCAGATAATAGGAGGAAGAGAAAGTATAGGGAAAATGCTACAATATGCCTAAGAACAGGTGATGGCATAAAGTGAGGATAATTTGAACCCCAAAAGTGAGCAATTGAATCAATAAGAAGCACTATAACAAAACTGAAGACCAGACCGGGAATTACAGGAATAATTGCTAATAATTTCTTTTCTCTGGCCCATAGATTACAGGATATTATAAATCCGGCAATTGCTGGACCTCCGATTATGGTCGCAATGAACAATTGTTTAGGATTATATAGTCCAGATTTAATTCGATTGTCTTGTTCTGTGGTTATGTTCATCTATATGAAGTGCTGCCTTAGATAAGTATTTACATCAACTTTGTTTAATAAATATACTCTTTCATTTCTTCTACCCTGCGAATAACAAATAGATTAATCACAATTAGTTAGCACAAGTATTTATTAATAAATGTTGTGCGGAGGCTAAGTCCTGATGAAGGTAGGTACCTTTATATCAATAGTATTCTTCTTTAATGAAGCGCGTTGGCGTATTGTCATGTTGCTCGATATTTGTGCTAACCAAATTGAGCGGACCTTCGATTTTGTGGAGAGATTAACATGGCTTAAACCCATAGTCAATCTTTTAAAAGCTGTGGAATTATATGGTCCTGATATTTTCGAATAATAGAGAGGTTAATTGAAATTGATAATGGATAGGTCAGAATTCCAACTGATTCCTTGAAGTATTTTGAATTATTATTTATTGATGGTCCTATTGCAAAGCCGTACTTCATATTCGTAGGTTTATAAATGAGTAAGAATCCAACAGAAATGGCAGGGACTACATATTTAAACCTGAATTTGGGATCAATTACGTCGCTAAACCCCGATTTAAGTTGTTTTATTTTTTCGTATTTTGATATGGGTAGGTTTACACCAATTCCAATAAAAGGTGCTAAATGGAACTTTTTGGAGTTTTGTTTATTATAAAACAGTCTGCTCGATGCGCTCAGAAACAGGCAATTTACTTTAGACGAAGCCATTACCCTATATTCCGAATGTGAAGAAGTAATCTCATTAAATTCATATTCTTGACTAATAAGTTTTAATCCTATTCCGTAGTCAAGATCAAACCGTTTTGTTACATTTTTTTCTTTATTAATATCGAGACCATAGGTGACTGACGTGGCACAACTCTTTTCTACATCATAGTATCTGGAATTGTGATATGACTTTTCCAGGTAGGATTGATGCTCAAGAATGATTTGCAAAGAGTAACTACGTTTATCAGACAATCCCATTTGCCCAACTAAACATTCCGAGGAAATGAATAAGAGTCCAATTATTAAAATTTTATAGAAAGTCATAATAGTTAGTGTCCTGTATCGATTATGAATATGTCTGGGTAAGCACTGATAATTCGATTTGATGTCATGCCTAGGCGTTTCTCATGGTCATTTGTCACCTCACAACCCAGGTCCCGCTGATGTTTTGGATCGAGGGATCATCTTCGAAATCCCTGTTCACCTTGTCTATTTCACAGCTGGATACCAGCAGGAGGATGCCGAATAATATAGATTTTGTTTTCATATTGACCATTCTTTATTCAGGTTTAACGATATGATATGTGTGATTTATTCAACTGTAGGATCACCGACCTTTCCCATAAATAAGATAGTTCCTGTAGAGTTCTCGTGGATGTAATATAGAAAGGGACGGTCAATATTCACTTTCCAGACCGGAGGCTCCGATGTCCCCACTGTATTGAAGATCATTTCAACAATTGTGGCTGCCGCAGCTTCTGTACCTTCCTCATTTGTCTCAATAAATGACTGGTGAATTACCCTGTTGATTAGAAGTGCCTGGTCACTGATATTGGAGAAGTCAGCTCCACCAGAGAAAGCTATCCCCATTCCCAGACCAATCAGATCATCATTTAAGAGCCTCTTGTAGTTATATTTGAACCTCGGCATACTCAGTTCAACAACATGAGTGTTATTTTTCAGCAGCGACATCCAATTATTCCACTGTGTTGACGTAAGAACCTCAGCAGCATCAGAAGCGGAAATACCGGTATCGGGTAAAACGATTAACATTGAATAATTGCCCTGACCGTAGGGGAAATCTACAATTGTCAGATTATTATCCTTAACAGCTTTCAGGTTCTCCTCCTGATGCATCATTGCAACTGTTTTGGGTGCTGTTGGTGTAACATAAAACGGCTCTTCCTTTGTGTCAGCCTTATCAAACTGATACCTCCACTTGCCGTTAAAATAGACAGCGTTAATCAGAAGCATGGCAAGATCAGGATCAAGGTAAGCGAGCATATCAGTGATCTTATCGTGGGTTTTCTCTTCAATCCATCCGTTGACAATATTTACTGCTTCAGGGTCTGTGACATCTATTCCACGCGCTTCAGCCTTGTACCAGTTCTGAACATCGGTCATAAACTTCTGTTTTACTGCAAGTCGTTTTTCGACCCACACTGAATTGGCGATTTCAAGTACCACACGTTCATCCACCTGAACCATCTCCGTCATCAGCTTGAGGTATGTGTTATTTATCTGCTCAAGGGTCTTTCCATCCAGCCTTAATGTCTTCTTCATGGCTTCAAAGGTCACTCCTGATGCACCATTCAGGGTCATTGAAAGAGCGCTGGTGATGCTGAACGGGGAGATCATAATGTTTTCCTGCTCTCCTGCTCCTGAAAGGATGGGCTTGAAAAGATCGAATGCAAACTTATTTGCGGAATCGATTACTTCTTTCTGGTAGACCTCAATAGGTATGTTAATGGGATCTCCTGGATCAATGAGTTGTTCCTTATTACTGTTCTTTTCACAGGAAGACAAGGCAAGCAACAGACTCAAAAAGGCTGTTGGCACTCCTGATGTGTTTATGTTTTTCATTATAAGGGTAGTTAGGTTACAATTCCATGCACAAAAATTGTACCATACTCGTGTTCAGGTGGTTTATGAATTATCGTTATCAACCCTATCAAGAAGCGCTTTAAGATCCTTAGCCCACTTATCTATTGATTCCCAGTTGCGGTGGTCACCTTCCTTCCAGACACCGAATAAAACGCTTAGCCGGAATTTAAGTCTATCGCTAAACGATGGAATTTTGTTTAAATCCAGTGTACCGGCAAACAGACCTTCACTTACAGGTTTAACAATGTCCCGGACCGGCTGTAACCAGTTGGATACTGTTCCTATATAACTGTTCCCCTTTGGCATTGCAAGCGTCATGCAGACCAGGAATGCTGCGAAGTGCTTATTATTCAGTTCTTGCTGGTGCGTCTGAATAAAGCTTATAGCTTCTGGTAACCACTTTCCGGCTTGAATCGCACTTCCGGCAATCACAGCCCTGTACTGTGAAAGGTCGGTTACTTCCTGCATAAGAGCGATGTCGGTATTTACCCCAAGATCAGATAATTCTTCTCTGATGCATTCAGCTACGCCTTTTGTTGATCCTGTTCTCGTGGAGTATGTTACAAGTACTTTGCCTTTCATATTTCGTAATCCTAAATATAATGCGTCGTAGTAGCGCAGTCCGGGTTTATCACAAGTTAAAAAGCTTTCTAATTAAAAGAAAGTCAATGCAAAAGCCGTCGCGATGAAAATTTATTTTGTTTTCCGAGGACGTTTAAAGTATCCTATTAATAGAAAGATAAGTCCCAAGCTTAAAACAAGATACCTTGACCATACTTCCCCGGTTTCACTGATTACTCCAATAAGACCCATTATTGTGAGAATAAGTCCCGCGTAATAAAAAAATGACATTCTCATTGTTATTTCAATTTTCATTCAAACTTTTTCATCTAAACCGTAATTATTCAACTTGTCCCTGGTAATATTACAAATTAAATAGTGTTTTAAACACAGTCTTATTACAGTATAACCATTAATGGTAGGCATTAATTATTGGATATTTAAGGGATTTAGTTCAAATTGGACTTCATTACTTGGTGCTGCGCACCGTTTCACCAATCCAAAGTGGAACGAAAAAGTATTTGAAATACCGGAAGCAAAAATCACAGAAGGCAAGAAGCGTACCGGACTCCACCACGTGCCTCCCCTGCAGGCTGGCCCCAACGCTCACCGCCTGACGGCGGCTCGTCGGTGATCCCTCGCGGGGGAGCTTCAAAGGCATCAGATCAGTCCGCCTTATGGCGGTTTTTGTTTTACTCAACTCCCTCACTCCGGCAAGCCGGGTTCGGGCAGGCGGTCGCCAGGGATTACCTCCTCACCGCCTGTCGGCGGCTCGTCGGTGATCCCTCGCAGGGGGAGCTTCAAAGGCATCAGATCAGTCCGCCTTATGGCGGTTTTTGTTTTACTCAACTCCCTCACTCCGGCAAGCCGGGTTCGGGATTTGAGTAAAACAAAAATCCCCCCGCTCGCGCGGGGGGACTGATCTGATGCCTTTGGCGGAGAAAGAGGGATTCGAACCCCCGGTCCCATGGATACAGGACAACGGTTTTCAAGACCGCCGCATTCGACCGCTCTGCCATTTCTCCGGAAAGATCCTATATATCAACTGAATAATTCTCCACCCGTTGCTGTTTTTGGGCGTTTACTCAGGTGGAAATTTCTCCGCCGCAAAGATAATATTTTTTTGATTTTTCAGTCTTTTTTGAAAAATATCGTAAATGATCAGATAATGAGTAATTTAAACATATTTATTAACACGATTTGAACAAAATTATTCTTTAATTAACCGGAAATTAAGATCCTGATGGAGAATTGCGCTGATTTCTGTTTATTTCCATTTTATCCGGAAAATATGTCTTTTTTAAGCTAAAAGTGCCACTAATTGTGGAAAATAGAGAAATATTATTTGTTCATGAATTAAAAAAAAATATATTTGTACTCAATTAGAACCATTGGTCTAACCTTTAAATCTTTTATCATGACAAAAAAAGAATTAGTTAATGCAATTGCTGCTGAAGCAGGTCTTTCGATTAAAGATTCGGGAAAAGCTCTCAACGCATTTGTTGGAGCTTTCGGAAATGCAATGAAAAAAGGTCAGAGAATCCAGCTTCCGGGCATGGGGACCTTTAAAGTTGACAAGAGAAGTGCAAGAGTAGTTCGTAACCCGCGTACAGGTGCAAAACTTAATGTTCCTGCCAAAAAAGTCGTTAAATTCAAACCAGCACCGGCACTTAACAAAGGTCTTTAATTTTAAAATCTTAAATGATTGAGATTGCAACGGGGGTGTTTATTACACCCCTTTTTTTGTCTGCCGCTTTCCATATTATACTGAATAGCGCCTTCCGTTGAAGTCATCATATACGAAATTTCAAACCCCTTTATTTTTAATAATAACCAAAGTTAATTTTGATTTCAATTTTTTTACTATTTTTGATTTGCGAATCCCGGTGTCAAATAAGGACACAGATGAACTGTATAATAGTCGATGATGACAAGCTGAGCTGCAAACTGTTGAAGGTTATGTCAATAAATATGCCTCCCTTAATCTTTTAGGCGTATTTAATGACCCTGTTTCAGCCCGCAACGAAATGTCAAAACATAAAGACATCGACCTTATACTGCTCGATGTCAAAATGCCGGAAATGGACGGCTTCGATCTTATAGGAAGTCTCGACCACCCGCCTAATATCATAATTGTATCGGGAGGCGGGGAATTTGCCCTGAAAGCTTTCGATTTCAATGTTGTCGATTTCCTTCTGAAACCTATTTCATACGCCAGATTCTGCAAGGCTATCGATAAAACCGTAAGATATTTTTCTCCTAAAGAGATCAGTATATCAGGCGATGAAGAAATCTTTATCAAAAAAGGATCATCACTCGTTAAACTGAAACTCAAGGACATAGTCTTTGTTGAAGCTCTTGAAAACTATGTTACCCTGAATACCAATACCGATAAGTTTACAATTCATTTTACAATGAAAGCAATCGAGAACCAGCTGCCCTCAGGAGTATTTATAAGGGTGCACAGGTCATTCATCATAAATAAGAGCATGATCCAGGCTATCAAGGAGAATTCACTGGATATAAGCGTCGGACATTCTGTTAAGAACATTCCGGTTGGAAAATCATTCAAGGATTCACTCCTGAATGATATAAACGTGATGGCCAGATAACATCCTTCTTTACGCATGCTTACAAACCGCCAGCTTTTTCTTCAACATCTCGGACAAACTTCTTCTTCTCCACTGCTGCTTGAAATAGAAAGAGCCTGAAGGTGTGTTTATGTACGGCCCGTCAGGTGAGAAATACCTCGATCTTATCTCAGGTGTCTCGGTAAGCAATACCGGTCATCAGTCATCCTGAAGTCGTTCAGGCTGTCAAGGATCAGGTTGATGCTTATATGCACCTTATGGTGTATGGGGAATTGATCCAGAGCCCCCAGGTTAAATATGCTGAGTATCTTGCCCAACATCTTCCGGCAGCCACTGAACTGCTGCTATTTCGTGAACTCAGGCAGTGAAGCCGTCGAAGGAGCACTGAAGCTTGCCAAAAGATTTACCGGCAGAAGCCGGATAATTTCATTTAAGAATTCATACCATGGAAGTACCCATGGGGCCATGAGCATCCAGGGTAACGAAGAGTTCAGGAATGCCTTCCGTCCGCTTGCTGCCCGATACTTTTCAGATCAGGTTCAACGACATTGAAGCTCTCGAAATGATCGACAGCAAGACCGCCTGCGTAATAATCGAACCCGTACAGGGCGAAGCAGGCGTCAGATCTTCCCGGAGTATGGCTTTCTTGAAAAGGTCAGGGAAAAATGCACAAAGACAAACGCACTTCTGATATTCGATGAGATCCAGACCGGGTTCGGACGGACAGGTCATATGTTTGCTCTTGACAGATATAAAGTTGTGCCGGATATACTTCTGCTTGCAAAAGCACTGGGAGGAGGTATGCCGCTGGGTGCATTTATCTCATCTCACGTAATTATGTAATCGCTTATGACAAGGCCGGCACTCGGACATATAACAACTTTCGGCGGTCATCCGGTATGCTGTGCCGCCGGACTTGCCTCAATGAAGGTTTTGTTGGAAGAAGGTCTTGTGGATTCCTGCAATGCCAAATCTGAGCTCTTTAAAAGTAAACTAAAGCATCACTCTTATAAAAGAGGTGAGGGGAGAAGGACTCCTCCTGGCAGTCGGTCTGAGAGACCCCGGTTATGTTAAATTCACCATTTCACAGGCTCCTGAATATGGACTGATCCTTGATTATTTTCTTTTCTGCGACGATGCTTTCAGGATTGCCCCTCCATTGATAATTTCGGAGGATCAGATAGCTTTTGCCTGCGATACCATATCCCGGCTTCTTGATGATGCAGAAAGAAATACCGGTTCCAAATGAAACAATTTGCCCTTATAATCATTTTTACCATCTCGCTTTGTTCATCTGCAACAGATGGTCAACCTGCGGGTCAGGACGTGACATCGGTTCTTGAGAAATTGTACGGCAGACTGGTTAACAGCACGGAAGATTCTGTCAGGTTAAGGATAAATGATTCCATAACCATAATAATCGACGGTTATGTCAGATCCGATTCAATATTCCGGCACAAGTTTACAAGCCTGCGGTACCTTGGGCAGATAATATCTCCTGATCAGCAGCTTAAAATTGTTACATGGAATCTGCTTCTTAAAAATTCCGCAAGCAGGTATTTCTGCTACTTCATCCTCCGATCGGGGAAAGAGAACAAAGCCTACAGGCTGACAGCCACATATAAAACGAATCCCATCAGGACTGACACAACTTATTCCGCGAACGACTGGTACGGTGCTCTTTATTATGATATGAGACAATTAAAGAAGGAATACCAGGGTACCTGGATGTTGCTGGGAATAGATTACGGAAATTTTTCAACCACGAGAAAGATAATTGATGTAATGAAATTTACTCCGGATGGAGGGATCCTGTTTGGGAAAAAGTGGTTTGATGCCGGCGATGCAATAAAGTACAGGGAAGTGCTTGAGTACGCAAGTACTGCGGTGATATCCCTGAAGTTTATCTCTGACAAATCGATAGTATTCGATCATCTGGTTCCTACATCAAATGACCTGGCAGGAAAAAGGGAATCCTATGCTCCTGACTACTCATACGATGCCTACAACTTTAATAAGGGTATGTGGAAGCTGGAGTTGAATGTTGATATTAAGAATAAGAAATGAAGAATTTATAACGTTGATGAGCCAGATTGCAGGGGAGGTATTGTGGTAGGGGATTTAGGGGGTGAGGTCAAAAACAAAATAATTGGTCAGCTATGAAAAGAGCAACTCAGGCATATTTGTTTTGTCTCGATGAACACCGGAATTTTATCGAGGATGTCAAGAAAAGGTTTTCCGACTTGACCAAGTATAAAATATTCCCCTTCGGATCGCACATCGAGTTCCTGAGAAGCTTTAATAAGGAAAGGGAGCACCGTAATTGCAAGGTGGCAATCCTGACTGTAAATGAATCGGCAGAACAGGCTTTACTGATAGAAAATCTGACAAGGGAAATCAAAAGAACTGACCCCGCAACCGGACTTATACTTATTTTTCCTCCGGATAAGTCGGAAGAGATCAGGAAATCAATAAAATTTAATATTGACGGGTACATCCCAAGGAATGACAATACGATACATCGCCTCCATAATACTGTCAAGAAACTTATAAGCGAACACAATCTCGTCATTTACCGCCGGCGGAGAAATCTTTCGATATATGTACTTCTTGCTTTTCTGCTGTTGTCGGGGATCATAATTCTGGTTACATTTTTAAAATTCCCGGTATATTTTTGACCCTCGTTCCCACGAGATTCCGCAGATGATAAAGAGATGTGACTATTTGTCAGTCCAAACTTAACGGCATATCTTTTGAAAGGAAACCCGCGTTGATTATGTTTAACCATTAAATTGAACGATATGCAAACAGGAAAAATTGGAGTAACAACAGAGAACATATTCCCGATAATAAAAAAATTCCTCTATTCTGATCATGAAATTTTTCTCCGTGAACTCATTTCAAATGCCGTTGATGCAACGCAGAAACTAAAGACGATGGCTTCAGCAGGAGATTATAAAGGCGAAATCTGGCGATCTGACTATCCGTGTTTCTGTCGACAAGAAGAAAAAAACAATACAGGTTACCGATAACGGGATTGGAATGACTGCCGAAGAAATTGACAAATACCTCAATCAGATTGCCTTTTCGAGCGCCAATGAGTTCCTTGATAAATATAAAGATCAGACAAATGCCATAATCGGACACTTTGGTCTTGGTTTTTACTCATCTTTCATGGTTTCGGATAAAGTTGAAGTTATTTCAAAATCGTGCGAGGATTCGATGCCTGCCGTTAAGTGGATATGCGATGGCAGTCCTGAATATCAGATCGAAGAAACAACAAGGGAGTCGAGGGGAACCGATGTTATCCTCTACATCGATAAGGAATCCAAAGGATTTCCTTGAAGAAAATAAAATCGAAGAACTCCTGAAAAAGTATTGTAAATTTTTGCCTGTTGAAATAGCCTTCGGAAAGGAAAAAGAATGGAAGGACGGCAAATATATTGATACAGGAAAAGATAAGATAATCAACAACACCAAACCGGCATGGACCCTGAAACCTGCCGACCTGAAAGATGAAGATTATCTTAAATTCTACAGGGAGCTATATCCCATGGGCGATGAGCCGTTATTCAATATCCATCTTAATGTCGACTATCCTTTTAAGCTTACGGGGATACTCTATTTCCCCAAAATAAAAAGCAATATTGAAATTCAGAAGAACAAGATCCAGTTATATTGCAACCAGGTTTATGTAACTGATTCTGTTGAAGGGATTGTGCCTGATTTTCTGACACTGCTTCACGGAGTGATCGATTCTCCTGATATTCCGCTTAATGTATCAAGAAGTTACCTTCAGAGCGATTCAAACGTCAGGAAGATCTCAACCCATATAACAAAGAAAGTTGCCGACAGGCTGAATGAGATCTTTAAGAATAACCGTGAAGAGTTTGAAAAGAAGTGGGACAACCTTAAGCTGTTCATTGATTACGGTATGATAACCGAAGAAAAGTTCTATGAGAAGGCTTCGAAGTTTGCATTGTTTAAAAATACTGATGATAAGTATTTTACATTTGAAGAATATGAAAAGAAGATAAAGGAAAACCAGGTCGACAAGAATAAATCTCTGGTTTACCTCTATTCAACAAACAGGACCGATCAGTATTCTTACATTGACAAGGCCAAAAGCAAAGGGTATGACGTCCTCCTTCTTGATGGTCAGCTGGATGTGCATCTTATAAACCATCTTGAAACAAAATTCAAGGAGTCCAGATTTGTAAGGGTCGATTCAGATGTTATTGACAAGCTGATTCAGAAGGAAGAAAAGAGGGAATCAAAGCTGACGGAAGACCAGCAGGAAGATCTGAAGGGTGTTTTCAACGTCAGGGTTAAATCCAAAGAATTGTATAATGTTGTAGTTGAGAAGCTTGACGAAAGCGATGCTCCCGTGATAATAACCCAGTCGGAATTCATGCGAAGAATGAAGGACATGTCGCAGATGGGAGGGGGGATGAATTTTTATGGAGAACTACCTGATACATATAATCTGGTCCTGAATCCGAATCATCCGCTTATAGTACAGATTTCAGAAGATCTGCAATCGAAGGAAGGAACAAAACTTCTGGAGAATAATACCGAACGGAAAAGAGTGAAAGAAGAGATCTCGTTCATGGAAAAGGAGCACGAAAAGAAGAAGAGCGAAGAGATAAGCCAGTTTGAAAAGGATGACCTTGAAAAACTCCGTAAAGAACTTGAATCTTTTGAATCTGCAAGAAAAGATATCCTTGAATCATACGGATCGAATAACAAAATTGTCAAGCAGCTTATAGATCTTGCACTTCTGGCAAATAATATGCTCAGGGGTGAGGATTTGAGTACATTCGTAAAACGGAGCGTCGAATTATTATAAATATTATATAATACGGGCTACTTCTTCTTTAATAAATTCGATGGCAACTCTGGTCGGTTCTTTGTTGAGTTCCATGACCTGCCCAAGGAGCTGCCTGCTGAGATCGATACCGGTAGCAGTGGGTGGCATTTTCTCAGCTTCACTGTTTATCGTCCTGATAGTTGTTGACTTCGCATTTTTAACAACCTCCCATGCCTGAGGACTCATATAGATCTGCTGCGACAGGTTATGTTCAAATTCACTCCGGATTGTAGTCAGCAACGCTGAGTGAAGCTGCGCAGATGTCATGTCAGGTGTGCTTACCCTCACAAGCAGTGATTCCATCGAGATCCTTTCCAGGAAGAGAACGATCCTCTCATATGACTGAAGCTTTATTGGGGTTACGGTCCTGGCCCCCTGCAGAATAAGTTCCTGCCGTCTTTTGTCCTGGTCATTCCTGATCATGTTCCTTAAAAGGATCCAGGCCGTTAAAAATACTATCAGCGCCGGGATCGTGATTTTCAGGATATCTGCTAAAATTTCCATAATCTATTGGTTTTAAACACAAACGTAAGACATTTTTAATTAAAAAGATAGATTTGAAAGAAGGTTTCCTGCAGATTTCGCAGATAATCGCTGATTTTAAAATTTCATATAATTGTTCCAGATTGCCCAGTTGCTGGTTGCTGGTTTCTGTTTGGTTGATAATTAGCATTTTGATATAGCCGACATTACTCTGTAAAATTCATAATGAATTTGCATATTACTTTATTAATCAGCAACTAACCAGAAACATGCAACCAGAAACCAGCAACCTGGGTAAATAAACTGTCCGATAAAATGACAAATAGATCTGCGGAAAAGTGTGTGATCTGCGCGAAAATATTTATACATTTGATTCCGGCCTTGTAAACAGTTTTCACTTCATCTTAAACGACATGGAATATTTATCAGACAGAATTAAAGCTCTTTCAGTCTCTCAGACTCTTGCAATGGCTCAGAAGAGCCGGGAATTAAAAGCAAAAGGTTTTGATATCATAAGCCTGAGTCTGGGCGAACCCGATTTCAATACTCCCGACTACATTAAAGAAGCAGCGAAGAAAGCCATAGATGAGAATTATACGAAATATCCACCGGTACCGGGGTATAACGATCTGCGGGAAGCTATTTCCAAAAAATTCAGGGAGGAGAATGGCATCAGCTATTCATGTGATCAGATAATAGTTTCGGCAGGTGGGAAGCATTCTCTCATAAATGTTATTCTTTCAATAATAAATCCGGGAGAGGAAGTAATAATATTGGCTCCTTACTGGGTAAGTTATGCCGATCAGATAATCTTTGCAGGAGGCACACCTGTAGTTGTTGAGGCTACTCTCGAAAACGATTTTAAGATCACTCCGGATCAGCTTGAAGCTGCAATTACAAATAAGACACGACTTGTAATTTTCAATTCTCCTTCAAATCCGACAGGTATGGTTTATACGGGTGAAGAGATGGAAGCTATTGCAAGGATTATCGAAAAACACGAAGGCCTTTTTATAATTTCTGACGAAATATATGAACATATTATTTTTGAAGGAAATCATGTAAGTATGGCTTCCTTCCCATTTATCTACGACAGGGTTATCACCGTCAACGGGGTATCGAAGGGTTATGCCATGACAGGATGGAGGATCGGGTATATCGGAGCACCTGTATGGATTGCAAAGGCATGCAATAAATTGCAGGGGCAGTTTACCTCCGGGGTATGTTCCATTGCCCAGCGTGCAGCCCTGGCAGCGCTTGAGGGAAAGGATGACTCGCGCCGGATGATGAGAGATGCATTCCTTCGCCGCCGCGACCTTATCTGCGGCCTGTTGGAGGGGATTAAGGGACTAAAGGTAAGGGTCCCTAAGGGAGCATTTTACGTTATGCCTGATATCAGTTACTTCCTTGGTAAATCGGATGGCACTAATAAAATCAACACTTCCGATGATCTTGCTTTATATCTTCTTGATAAAGCTCAGGTTGCAGTTGTAGGGGGCGATGCATTCGGAGCACCCAGGTGCATCAGGATCTCATATGCCAATTCCGATGAGCTGCTTGTGGAAGCTGTAAAAAGGATAAGGGGAGCACTGGAGAGACTTAATTAACATATCTTCCTGAATAGATGTTAATTATCCCCCTCTCCTTCAGGAGAGGGTTGGGGTGAGGTTTTTAATTGCTCCTAATACTTATTATACGCTACAGTTTCCTGAGGCGGTTTTCGCTTCTTTTCACGATGCTCACTGAGGGAATATCCCAGAGTAATTAAAAGCTCAACTCTTTTTGAGGATGGGATATCCAGGATCTTTCTTACCATTTTCTCATCAAACCAGCCCATAATACACGAACCGATTCCCTCTGCAGCGGCCTGAAGGCAAATGTTTCCGCTTGCAATTCCTAAATCTATATGTGAGTAATCCTTGTTTTTAATTGTCCCGCCGATCTTTGAAGAGAAATTTGCTTTCTCTCTTACTACAACGATGATAGCCGGTGCCTGGCTGACAAAGCTATTCATCCCCAACAGTTTGGCAGAAGCTGCTTCGGAAAGCTCTTTCAGAAGTAGGGCATCAGTTACTATAACAAACTTCCAGGGTTGTGCATTACATGCTGAAGGTGCCATCCTGCCGGCTTCAATTATCCGGTCAAGTTTCTCTTTTTCAATAGGTTTGCTGCTATATTTCCTGTCGCTCTGGCGTTTAAGGATCAGCTCAAGGATATCCTTTCCGTCAACCATGAATCAATAGATTTCAGCGTTTACCTGGAAATAGCTTTCGGGATGCAGGCAGGCAGGGCAATTCTTGAGTGGTTTTGTGCCGTAATGGATATAGCCGCAATTTCTGCAAATCCAGAATACTTTCTCTTCACGTTCAAAAACCTTATCATTCATAAGATTCTCAAGCAGTTTTCTGTATCTTGCTTCATGACCTTTTTCTGCAACTGAAATTGCCTTAAATACACCTGAAATATTTTTAAAACCTTCTTCTTCTGCAACCTGTGCAAACATAGGATAGCCTTCACTCCATTCCTCATGCTCGCCATTGGCAGCGTTAACAAGATTTTCTCTGGTAGTGCCGATTTTTCCGCCGGGATAGGTGGCTGTTATTTCAACCATTCCTCCTTCGAGGAGCCTGAAAAACCTTTTGGCATGTTGTTGTTCCTGTGCGGCAGTTTCAATGAAGATCCCCGAGATTTGCTCGTATCCTTCTTCTTTTGCAACCTTTGCGGCAAAGGTATATCTGTTTGATGCCTGTGATTCCCCTGCAAATGCTTTAAGCAGGTTCAATTCAGTCCTTGTACCCTTTAAGCTCTTTTCCATAAAGATTATTTTAAATTGAGTTAGATTTTGAATTATTTAATTGCTCAGAGAAACGATACAAAATTAGCAAAAATTTCTACCTTTATTCTTAAATTCATCTGAATCAATTTAGTTTAAACCTTAATAACCAAAGAAGATGGGAGCATTATTAGTAATTTTTTTGATCATTGTTGTTCTGGTACTTATGGTCATTTCCCTTTACAACCGTCTTGTAAAACTCAGGAATAACAGGGAGCAGGCCTTTGCAGATGTTGATGTTCAGCTTAAACAGCGCCACGACCTTATCCCTCAGCTTGTTGAAACTGTCAGGGGTTATATGCAGCACGAGAGAGGTGTTCTTACCGAGATTACCGAAGCCCGTGCAAATGCAATGAAGGCCACAACCATAAATGACAAGATAGCAGCTGAGACAAGGTTATCGACAGCTCTGGAGGGGTTAAAGGTTTCGGTTGAAGCTTATCCCGACCTGAAGGCAAGCCAGAACTTTCTTGACCTGCAGAATGAAATATCAGATGTTGAAAACAAGATTGCTGCAGCCCGCCGGTTCTTCAATTCAGCAACCAAAGAACTTAATGTTGCTACTGAAATGTTCCCGTCCAATCTTATTGCCACCCTTTTCAACTTCAAGCGCGAACCTCTGTTCGATCTTGGAGATCAGCGTGCAACAGCCGGTGAACCTCCGCAAATAAAGTTCTGATCCGATGAAGTACTTCGGATTACAAGGCCAGATTCGGAAGAACAATATAAACTCAGTTGTCCTCCTGCTGATGTTTCCTCTTGTGTTCTTTGCCCTGGTATGGCTCTTCTTCTTTTTTCTGTCGATCAGCACGAAGGATTCGGAGATGTCGATTTATAATGTCAACCGGAGCTTTCTTACTACTATTCCATGGATCACAATTGGTGTGATAGTCTGGTTTATAATAGCATGGTTTTCACATACGGCAATAATTAACATTGCAACAAATTCAAAGCCCCTTGAAAGAAAAGAGAATAAGAGAGTCTATAACCTCGTAGAAAACCTGTGCATCTCAACCGGGATGCCTATGCCTATGGTAAATGTAATCGAGGACGATTCACTTAACGCTTTTGCGAGCGGCATCAATACCAGGACTTTTTCGATATCTCTTTCACGGGGAATAATTAACAAGCTTGAAGATGATGAACTTGAAGCAGTAATTGCACATGAACTGACACATATCAGAAACCGGGATGTAAGGTTGCTTATCATATCAATAGTTTTTGTCGGGATATTCGGATTCATAACCGAAATGTTATTCAGATCCATGAGGTTTGGAAGTCTGGGAAGGGGCAAGAAGCAGGGGGGAGCGATTCTTATTGCGATTCTTCTGGCACTTGTAGGTTATCTTTTAGCTTCACTATTCAAATTCGCTCTCTCGAGGAAACGTGAGTATCTTGCTGATGCTGGTTCCGCTGAGCTCACCAGAAGGCCGGTTGCGCTTGCTTCGGCGCTCAGAAAAGTGTCAGCCGATCCGACGATAGAAGCTGTCAAAAGAAAGGATGTGGCACAGATGTTCATTGAGAACCCTCAGGTAAAAGAAGAAAAAGGGTCATTTAATTTTGCAAACCTCTTCTCAACACATCCCCCGATAGAAAAGAGGATTCAGCTTTTGGAGCAGTATTAGGTAGCGGAACCCCCTGCCCCCACCACATGTCTCCCCTGCAGGGGAGACTTATATGATTGTATTTCTGCTAATTACATAGACCTCAGTCCAAAACTGATTCTTAGGTTGACGGCTATGCCCTAAAGGGGGTTCGAAAAGTCCCCTTTAGGGGATTTAGGGGTGGCCTTTCTGAATAGTTTTGATTCTTCTCCCTTAAGAAGCCTTGAAATGTTCTTCCTGTGTGTTATAATAAGTGAGACTGCGACTATTACTGAAAAGATCCTGAAAAGGATCGACGGTGTCTTAAAAAACAGGAATAGAAGGATAGGGAATGCAATTCCCGCACTCATCGAAGATAGTGATACATAACCACATATAATAAGTACGCAAAGGAAAACTCCCATGCAGGCAAGTGTAAGCAGTGGATTGACCGCAAGCAGCACTCCGAAGACAGTGGCCACGCCTTTACCTCCCCGGAATCCGGCGAACACCGGAAAGATGTGCCCTATAATAGCTAATAGACCTGCATATATCTGAAGGTTTGTAAGAAGTGCTGTTCCTGGTTCAGCAAGATTAAGGAAGACCGGAAGCATTGCTGCAAGCCAACCTTTGAAAAGATCGACGATCAGAACCGGGATTCCGGTTGTCCATCCCAGTACCCTTATAACATTGGTAGCGCCGGCGTTGCCGCTTCCATGTTCCCTTACATCCACCTTATGAAAAGCTTTTCCCACCCAGACAGCTGTTGCCACCGATCCAAGGAGGTAAGACAGAACCAATGTAAGAACTATTTTAAGAATACTCATTCAGACATTACATTATCAGATCTTCGGACCATAATCCACAAGCTGCAGGGTCTTTTCATTCGATGAAAACTTACTGAAGTTATTTATGAATTTCAATGCCAGATCTGTTGCGGCAATATGCCATCTGACAGGCGAAAGCCAGGCTCTTCCGGGATCGAGGATGCTGCTGTCAATACCGTTTAATTTGGTTGGTATGTGAAGATTAAATACCGGAAGATTCGAAAAGTCGCTCTTATCAATAGAGCTGTCGAGTATTGAATTGATTATCCGGCGCGTTGTCGGGAGATCAATTCTGGCACCGGTACTATAGGGCCCGCCTGTCCATCCGGTATTTACCAGCCACACCTCAGCTTTGTGAAGTTTTATCTTCCTTGTTAGCTCGTTCGCATAGACAATCGGATCGAGCATAAGAAATGCTGCTCCGAAACAAGCAGAGAACGAGGGAACCGGTTCAACGATACCTCTTTCGGTACCGGCTACCTTTGCAGTGTAGCCGCTAAGGAAATAATACTTTGTCTGTTCTTCCGTAAGCCGGCTCACAGGAGGCAAAACTCCGAAGGTATCGCATGAAAGGAATATAACTTTACTGGCATGACCAGCCTTTGAGACGGGCTTTACAATATTGTTTATATGATAGATCGGGTATGAAACTCTGGTATTCTCTGTCTTTGAATCGTCGTCAAAATCAATAGTACCATCCGACAGCACAACAAGATTTTCGAGCAATGCGTCGCGTCTTATCGCATTGTAAATATCAGGCTCATTATTCCTGTTCAGTTTAATACATTTGGCATAACATCCGCCTTCAAGGTTAAAAATGCCGTCATCATCCCAGCCATGTTCATCGTCACCGATAAGAGCACGGTCAGGATCGGTTGAAAGAGTTGTTTTACCTGTTCCCGAAAGCCCGAAGAATATAGCGACGTCTCCATTCTTTCCTACATTGGCAGAACAATGCATTGAGGCTATTCCTTTCAGGGGCAGGTAATAATTCATTATTGAGAAGATGCCCTTTTTCATCTCACCACCGTACCAGGTTCCACCGATTACGGCCATTCCGGCCTTAAGGTTGAAGATTATAAAATTCTCGGAATTTAAACCCTGTTTTTTCCAATCGGGGTTAGTTGCCTTCGAGGCATTCAGGACAACAAACCGGGGCTCAAAATTCTCAAGTTCATCAGGCTCGGGCCTTATAAACATATTCTTTACAAAATGAGCCTGCCATGCCACTTCCAGAATGAATCTGACGGCAAGCCTGGTGTTCTTGTCAGCCCCGCAATAGCAATCGACTACGAAAAGCCGTTTATTTGAAAGCTGACAGGCTGAAATGTTCCTGCAATGCTTCCATATCTCAGCTGATATAGGTTTGTTATCCGAGACTTTTACTTTTTCCGATTTCCACCAGATAGTGTCTTTTGTTGTTTCATCAAGAACAACATACTTATCATTGGGAGAACGGCCGGTAAATATTCCGGTATCGACTGCTACAGCCCCCGATCTCGTAATTATCCCTTTCTCAAATCCGTTCAATCCCGGTTTAATCTCTTCAGCAAAAAGTACATTATAGGAGGGATTATAAAGTACTTCAATCGTATTTTCGATTCCGTAATTTTTTAGATCTTCAGCAGAAAACATTTGTAGGTTTTTTATCAATTATCTTTTAATGTGCCAAAGGTATCAATTATTATCTTTAAAAATTGTCACAAAAATATCAATTTCCCAATGATTTATTCAGTTTGGGTAGGGTATTGCATCCTTCAGGAGGTCTTAATAATGGTTTAGGTTCATAGTAATAGTTAAATGTCAGAACTGCCATGAAAAGAAAAAGGGCAACCGCCAGGGTGCCCTTTTCTTATTGGGTCAGATGTGAATTTTATTTTCCGGATTTAACAGCTGCCTGGGCTGCTGCAAGCCGGGCAATAGGAACTCTGAAGGGAGAGCAGCTTACATAGGTAAGACCAGTCTTGAAACAAAATTCCACTGAAGCAGGGTCTCCGCCCTGTTCACCGCATATACCAACTTTAAGTTCAGGTTTGGTTGCACGTCCTTTTTCAACCGCCATCCTGATAAGCTGTCCAACGCCGTCCTGGTCAATAGTCTGGAAAGGGTCAGCAGCTAGCATTTTCTTATCAAGATAGGTATCCAGGAAGCTTCCGATATCATCACGGCTGAAACCAAAGGTCATCTGCGTAAGGTCGTTCGTTCCGAATGAGAAGAATTCGGCTGTTTTTGCCATACGGTCGGCAAGAAGAGTAGCCCTCGGTATTTCGATCATGGTACCGTATTTGTAGTCGATCTTTTTAACGCCTGCCTTTTTACAAACTTCTGCATAGATCTGGTCCACAACCTTTTTGGTAACGTCAAGCTCCGACACATCACAGGTAACCGGAACCATTAATTCAGGTTTCGGATGTTTCTTTTCGGCAAGAAGTTCGACAGTTGCTTCAAACATTGCTTTAACCTGCATTTCAGTAATCTCAGGATAAGTTATACCAAGACGAACTCCGCGATGACCCATCATCGGGTTGCTTTCATGAAGAGCTTCGCCGCGTTTGGCAATATCTGTTTTCTTTATACCAAGCGCCTTTGCAAGTTCTGCCTGTTTCTCAGCGCCCTGTGGAACAAACTCATGCAGCGGGGGATCGAGAAGCCTGAATGTAACTGGAAGTCCGTCCATAGCTTCCATGGTATCCTTCATATCCTTCTTAACATATTTGTAAAGTTCGGTAAGGGCTTTACGGCGTTCAGCTTCGTTAGCACTCAGGATCATTTTCCGGAGCAGGAAAAGTGGTTGTTCGGAACCTTTTCCATAGAACATATGCTCGGTACGGAACAGGCCAATCCCTTCAGCTCCGAAACTACGTGCTACTTTAGCATCGTCGGCTGTATCGGCATTGGTACGGACACCCATGGTCCGGTATTTATCAACAATTTTCATGAATCCCTGGAAGCGCGGATTTTCCGATGCATCCATAAGCGCAATTGCACCAGTATAAACAGCGCCTTTTGTGCCGTTGAGGGTTATGACATCACCTTCTTTCAGCACTATATCAGTACCTGTAACTTTTACCTGTTTGGCAGATGCATCAACATGAAGGCCGCCTGCGCCAACTATACAGCATTTGCCCCATCCGCGAGCCACAAGTGCCGCATGAGAGGTCATCCCGCCACGAGCGGTAAGGATACCTTCAGCAGCTCTCATACCTTCAACGTCTTCGGGATTGGTTTCTTCACGGACCATAATTACTTTTTCACCTTTACGGAACCAGGCAACTGCATCTTCAGCGGTGAAGACAATTTTGCCGACGGCTGCACCAGGACCGGCCGGCAAACCCTTTACAACAGGTTTCACTTTTCTCTCAGCCGCAGGATCGCAGATCGGGTGAAGAAGCTCATCAAGCTGTGCAGGGTCAACGCGCATCACGACGGTCTTTTCATCTATCAGCTTTTCCTTCAGCATATCCATAGCCATGTTCAGTGCTGCAGTACCGGTTCTTTTTCCAGTACGGCATTGCAACATATAGAGAGTACCTTCCTGAATGGTAAACTCGATGTCGAGCATGTCGTGGAACGATTTTTCAAGTATATCACGGATCTCGCAAAGCTCCTTATAGGTTCCGGGCATCGCTTGTTCCATACTTTTCAGATGTTTATTCTGTTCGTTCTTTGTCTCATTGTTAAGAGGACTCGGAGTGCGTATCCCTGCGACAACATCTTCGCCCTGCGCATTTACAAGCCATTCACCATAGAAGAGGTTTTCGCCTGTTGCCGGGTTACGAGTGAAAGCTACACCGGTTGCAGATGTGTCGCCCATATTACCGAATACCATTGCCTGTACGTTCACGGCTGTTCCCCAGTCGTCAGGTATGTTTTCAATGCGGCGGTAAGAAACTGCTTTTTTACCGTTCCAGCTTTTGAAAACAGCTTTGATACTTCCTTCAAGCTGTTCTTTTGCGTCGTCAGGGAAGGGTTTGCCAAGTACCTGTTTTACTTTCTTTTTAAACTTTTCTGAAAGATCCTTTAATTCATCAGCTGTGATCTCAGTATCTGTCTTATATCCTTTTTTCTTCTTAAATTCATCAAGCATTTCATCGAGTTGTTTGCGGATGCTTTTGCCTTCACCAAGTTCAATCCCTTCTGCCTTTTCCATTACAACATCAGCGTACATCATGATCAGACGACGGTATGAATCCCATACGAAGCGTGGATTATTTGTCTTTTTCAGGAAACCTGGAATAGTTTCAGTGCAGAGTCCGATATTCAGAACTGTATCCATCATTCCGGGCATTGATTTCCTGGCACCTGAACGGCACGATACAAGTAATGCATTTCCAGGATCTCCGTACTTCATGCCCATTGTTTCTTCAGTTTTTTTCATTGCAGCCCACACCTCAGGCATCAGGTCTTTCGGAAGAATGCAGTCATTCTGATAATATTCGTTACAGGCGTCAGTAGTGATTGTGAAACCGGCAGGCACAGGCAACCCAAGCAGACACATTTCGGCCAGGTTGGCACCTTTACCCCCGAGAAGGTTCTTCATTTCGGCTTTACCCTCTGCAGTCTTCCTGCCAAAGGAGTAAACTCTTTTTACTTTTGACATACTTTTATGAATTTGAGATAAATGTTAATTAGGATTTTCAAAATAAGGTGCAAAGTTAAAATAATATATTTAATTTCTGCAACCAAAACTTGTGTCACGACCGGGGATGAAACATAATCAATGTGTCGCGCAGAAAGCTCCTGTCAATGTGGGTGTAAATCTCAGTTGTAAGGATCGATTCATGCCCCAGCATTTCCTGTACTGCCCTCAGATCTGCACCGGCTTCGATCATGTGTGTTGCAAATGAATGGCGGAAGGTGTGTGGACTTATCTTCTTTGTAATTCCGGCCATTCCGGCGAGTACTTTAATTATATGGAAGATCATGGCACGGGTAAGTCGTCTTCCCCGCCTGTTTAGAAAAACAATATTTTCCTCGTAAATGTGGGGGAGTCTGCCCCTGTCAATTTTGTACAATTCAATTTCCTTCAGCGCTTTGCGGCCGATTGGTACCAGTCGCTGCTTATTGCCTTTCCCGGTAACGCTGATGAAACCTTCGCCATAATGTATATCTGTCAGACGGAGATTGACGAGTTCTGATACTCTGAGTCCGCACCCGTAAAGAGTTTCAATAATAGACTTGTTCCTGTGTCCTTCCGGCTTACTGAGGTCAATAACGTCAATAATTCTGTCGATTTCAGCTATTGAAAGGACCTCGGGAAGTTTCAACCCGGTTTTAGGTGATTCAATAAGTGATGACGGATTTTCACTTATCTCCCCGTCAATGAGCAGGTACTTAAAATAAGCCCTTATACCTGAAAGCACTCTTGCCTGCGTCCTGGTATTAAGATTATCGGAGCCAAACCAGGTTATGAAATCCGTCAGATCGGCATACGTCACCGATACCGGTGTCAGTTCCCTGCCCTGCACGGTTGAGAAGGTTTCGAGCTTATGAATATCATCCAGATAAGCTTCTATGCTATTCTCCGATAATGACTTCTCAAGCCTGAGATAGTTCTCGAAGTTCTTTAATGACTCTTTCCAGGAAAGGCTCATCGGGCAATGTTGATTTGAGTCTGTAAAAATATTAATATCAATCGGGGATTAGAAAATGTGATTGTTATTTATGAAAATAAAAGTAAGAAAAAAATGAATCAACCACCCCGGCCCGGAATTAACTAAGGTTCAAATAGGTGCAGACAATCCGGGCCAACCCTTCCTTCTCAAGCTAATCTTTATTCACATCTCCCCCCCATTTGGGGGGTTGGGGGGTTGATTTATAGGTTTGGAGTCTTCGGGGGTTATTCAAATTTGTCTCTTTCAGAGACAGATATCGGGAAAATGGTGCCTGTATCAAAAGTCAGGGAAGGTATGTGGTGTACAAAATTCCGGACTTTTGATATAACCTCTTCAACAGAACAATTCTTTATCTACGATCTCTGAGCCACCTCACATTTTTTATTTATTTTTACCATAATTTAAACCGGAAAACGGAAGTAATGAAAATTCAAATAATAAACGGACCTAACCTGAATCTTCTCGGGAAAAGGGAACCTGAAAAATACGGTACCACTACTTTTGAGGAGTGGTTGACAAGTCTGAAATCATTATATCCCGCAACAGAATTTCACTACTTTCAGTCAAACATTGAAGGAGAGCTGATTAACAAGATCCACGAGACAGGTTTTTCGTTTGATGGCATTGTCCTTAATCCCGGCGGATATACACATACCTCAGTGTCGCTTGCTGACGCTGTGGCTTCGGTTAAAACGCCGGTAGTGGAGGTCCATATCACAAATGTCGCTTCACGTGAGGAATTCCGTCATAACAGCCTTGTTGGAAGATATTGTGCAGGCAGCATAATAGGATTTGGCCTCGACGGATACAGGCTTGCAGTAGAAGCTCTGAATGAAATTATCAAACTCCCGGTAAAATGAACCTGACAAGAAAAAGGACAAAAATTGTTGCCACTATTTCTGATAAAAGGTGTGAGAAGGAATTTATATCTGAACTTTATGAGGAAGGGATGAATGTTGTCAGGATCAATTCTGCCCATCTTGACATAGAGGGAGCACTGAGGATTATCAAAAATGCCAGGGAGGTGTCGGATAAAATCGCTGTAATTATCGATACTAAAGGTCCGGAGATAAGAACTACAATATGTGATACACCGATTCAGCTTAAAAAAGGATCAACTATTCTGATCACAGGCGATCCTGATAAAACAAGCACTGACAGATCTATTTATGTTAGCTATAAATCATTTTCTTCAGATATACCTGTGGGTTCGGAAATACTTATCGATGACGGAGAAATTGAATTGAAAGCTCTGAAGAAAATTGGTGAATCGCTCGAGTGCCTGATCGAAAATGATGGCGTACTTGGCTCCAGAAAGAGTGTCAACATTCCCGGCATCAGTATTTGCCTTCCATCACTTACTCCGAAGGATAAGTCTTTCATTAAAATGGCTGCAGAAAACGGAGTTGATTTTATTGCACATTCTTTTGTAAGGTCAAAACAGGATGTTCTTGATGTTCAGTCGGTTCTTGATGAATACAGGAGTGATATTAAAATAATAGCCAAGATCGAGAATGAGGAAGGTGTTAAAAATATTGATGAGATACTTGAAAAAGTATACGGCATTATGGTAGCCAGAGGTGACCTTGCCATTGAAATCCCCTACGAGAAAGTCCCCGGCATTCAAAAGATGATAATATCAAAATGCATAACCAGCAGGAAACCGGTGATCGTAGCCACACAGATGCTTCATTCAATGATAACCAATCCCAGGCCGACACGTGCAGAGGTAAGTGATGTTGCCAATGCCATATATTCCCAGAGTGATGCAATAATGTTAAGCGGTGAGACTGCAAACGGGAAATATCCTGTTGAAGCAGTAAGGACAATGTCAAAAGTTGCAATTGAGGTCGAAAACGATAAGGAAAAATTTCTTGACACTCCGGCCGTGAATGTAACAGGAGAGATCTCTGCCTACCTTGCAAAAGTTGCGGTTAAAACATCGGTAAGGATCGGTGCAAGCGGGATAATTGCTGATACTGTCGGAGGCCGCACTATCAGAGACATGGCGGCATACAGGGGATACAACCTGGTCCTGGCACAATGCTATTCGACAAGAACAATGAGGGAGCTGGCCCTTTCATATGGTGTTTATGCAAGCTACCAGGAAAAGAAGAAGTCAATTGACGACTTTATTAGTATTGCGCTAAAGGATCTGACTAAAAGGCACGACCTGAAAAAGGAGGATATTATTGTGGTTCTTGCCGGTAACTTTTCAGGAGGGTCAGGCTTTTCATTTATCGAAGTAGGAACTGTTGAATATCTTAAAAGCCGTGTTGATATTATAGATTGAAAATGTATTGTTGGTCTGATTTTTGAGGAATTATTATGCTTTAAACGGCAACCGATGATTAAATTCCTATCCTCAATCAAGATTAAGAGCAATACCATTATGAAGCTTTAAACTGATTAAGACAATATGCTGATAACCAGAGAGTGGCTGATCTCAAAAAAGGGGCAGAAATGACCTCAGATGAAACTGAAAAGACATTTAAAATTTAATAACATAAAGTTGTGAGGAAATTATATACGGTAAAGAAACCGATGATTAAAAAAATCGGTGCAGTTACTCTATTATTGTTTTGTTTCTTAAAATTAGGTGCAACTCATAACAGAGCTGGTGAGATAACCTATGAACAGATATCAGATCTGACCTACAGGATTACCCTCACAACCTTCACGTATACCCTGAGCCTCGCTGACAGGCGGGAACTGACAATCGAGTGGGGCGACAATTCCTCGTCGGTAGTGCAGAGGGAGAGCATTCTTTACCTTCCAAACTATTATAAAAGAAATATCTACAGGATGACTCACACGTATCCTGGTCCCGGTGTATACAGGATAATAATGCAGGACCCCAACAGGAATGCGGATGTCAGGAATATCCCCAATTCGGTCAATGTTGTTTTTTCAATTTACACAACTCTGATAGTTAATCCCGCAATTGGTCGTAACAGCACTCCGGTCCTCCTTAATCCACCTTATGATAAAGCTGCCCGTGGTTATATATTCATTCATAACCCGGGAGCTTTTGACCCGGATGGCGATAGCCTCTCATACGCTCTGACTGTTTGTACCCGGGAAGACGGAAAACCAATAGAGAATTATACTCTCCCTCCTGCAACTCATTCAATAAGATTGGATTCAATAACCGGCGACCTTATCTGGGACACTCCCCGCGATACCGGAAAATATAATGTAGCCATGGAGATCAGTGAGTGGCGCCTCGGCAAGAAAATCAGTGTTGTGGAAAGGGATATGCAGATTGAAGTTTACGACACCAAAAACAAGCCGCCTGTAAACGGTCCCCTGAAAAATCTTTGTGTGCAGGTTGGCGACGTTGTCGATTTCCTGGTTACTGCCACCGACCCCGATAATGACCCTGTAGGTCTGAAAGCAACCTCGGGTATTTTCGGACTTGTCTGTCCGGCCCAGTTCACCAAAGTTGACTCAGTCCCCGGCAGGGCTTCTTCAAGGTTCCATTGGATACCCTGCCATGAGGCTGTAAGGAATTCTCCATATGATATTCTGATCAAGGCAGATGACTATAGCGGTGAGTTGAAACTCTCTGATATTGACAATATGCAGATAAAGGTTCTGGGTCCTCCACCTGTTCTTGTCAGCGCCGTTCCGGAAGGGAAATTCATACGGCTGACATGGAACAATTATGGCACCTCCGTCATCTCAGGCTTCAACATTTACCGGCGTGAAGAAGTATCGGGGTTCGTTCCCGATTCGTGTACTTCAGGTATTCCCTCTTCAACCGGTTTTAAAAAGGTCGGATCAGTAACTGGCAGCGGTGAGGTGTCGTTTGTTGACACTGACAACGGCCAGGGTCTTCAATTCGGGAAAGAATATGCTTACAGGATAGTTGCAGTTTACCCTAATGGCGCCGAGAGCAAGGCCTCAAATGAAGTTCCGTCAAACCTTGTTTCAGGCGTGCCGGTAATTACTCATGTAAGCATAAGAAACACTTCTGCAACCAATGGATCTGTTTATTTAAGCTGGAAGAAGCCCGACAGACTTGATACAATTCCTGCCCCTGGACCCTATGAATACCTCATTTACAGAGCTGATGGAATTACAGGAACAAACTATCAACAGGTAAAGTCGATACAGACGGTAAATTTAAATGACACTGTTTTTGTAGATACTCTTCTCAATACCCAGATACGGGGGTATATCTATAAAATCGAATTATACAACAATGCCCCAGGTAACAGATTCCTTGTCGGTGAACCGAGCATTGCATCATCGGTTTTCCTGTCGGCAAATCCGGGAGACCGGAAGGTACGGTTTGTTATCATCCGTAATGTACCCTGGGTTAACACACGCTATGATCTCTTCAGGCTTAATGAGACGACATTGAAATATGATTCCATTGCTACAACAAACCAGCTTGCATTTGCAGATATCGGCCTTGTAAATGGTAAGCAATACTGCTATATGGTCAGGTCGGTGGGAGGCTATTCAAATATCAATCTGCCGAAAAATCTTATTAACTTTTCAGAGACTACCTGTGCCACTGCAGTCGACAATGAAGCTCCGTGTATACCTGAGATAACGGTTAACAGCCAGTGCGACAGTCTGTACAACACTGTTGTCTGGAGCATTACCGATCCGGTCTGTTTAAGTGATGTTGCCGGCTACAAGGTGTACTATAAACTCACAAATGAAGAAACCCTATCGCTAGTGGCAACTATAAATGACAAGAATACATTTACCTACAGGCATTACCCGGGAGACGTTATCTCAGGCTGTTATGCAGTCTCAACTTTCGACCTGGCCGGAAATGAAAGCGACAGGTCAGTGATGGTTTGTGTTGACTCGTGTAATTTCTATGAGATCCCGAATGTATTCACACCAAACGGTGATAATATGAATGACAGGCTGGTAGCGAAAACTTCAGGTCTTGTAGAAAAAATCGACTTTAAACTTTTCAACCGTTACGGAGTTATGATATTCCAGACGGATGAACCTAAGATAAACTGGGACGGAACCTATAAGGGTAAAATTGTTTCACCCGGAGTCTATTTTTACCAGTGCGATGTCTTTGAAAGAAGGATTGCAGGTCTTGAACAATTCCATCTGTCAGGTTTTGTTCATGTTATAACTGAAGAGGGGGCGAAGGTGCAGAACTTAAAATAAATACAAGGGAGAAATCAAATGAAGAAGATTTATATTCTGTTTGCGATTTTACTTTGCACCGGTATAGTGACCGGACAGAAACCTGTCGATTTTCTGCTTAAAGGCAAAGCCCTTATGGAAAGCGGAAAACCCGGGGAGGCAATCAGCATACTCACTGAAGCATTGAAATCATTTGACGAAAGTTCTGTTTATCTTCAGCGTGCTGACGCTTACATTATGGAAGGAGACTATTCGAAGGCAATAAGCGATTTAAATTCTGCCAACAACCTTACCCCATCATCCGGCGAATATGGACTTGCCAGGATTTACGGATTGAAGGGGGATGCTGCTACTTCAATTTATCACCTTGAAGCAAACCTGAAATCCTCTTTCAGGAAAAGTGAAAAGGAAGTATTACTCGATCCTTCCTTCAGCACCATCGAAAACAGGCCTGAGTGGCGTCAGTTCTGGAAAACTGAATGGTATGGAAAGGAGGAAACAGGAATATCGGAAATTGATTACTATATTTCTACCGGGAATACCGGAGAAGCCAAAGCAGTTTTATCTGAACTTTCAAGAGATTATCCAACGGATAATGGCACCATTTATGGCTCAGCGCTTATCAGCCTTGCCGAAGGCAAATTTGCTGAAACAGTCAAATCTGTTACGACATTGCTTGCCGAAGAGCCACAGAATGAAAAGTACCTGAGGTTGCTTGCCAGGGCTCAGGAAGCAGGAGGGAATCAGGCAGGCGCGTCATCGACATACACACATCTCATCAATCTTGGTATTCCTGACGCCGAATTGCTTCTAAAAAGGGCAGAGGCTTATAAAAAAACCGGTGAGACCGGGAAGGCACTCGAAGATGTCCAAAAATACATTGATTTATATCCTGATAGCAAAAAAGCTTTAAGTTTTGCAGGGAGAATCGAATCTGCCTCAGGTGATAACATAAGAGCACTCGAATACTTTTCGGATAACATAAAGCTCCATCCGAATGATGCGGAGTGTTACGTTGACAGGGCAAACTCATACTTCATGTCTAAAACCTGGAACTGGGCCATCAAGGATTACAGCATGTCGCTCGATCTTCAGCCCGAAAACTCAGAGGTATGGCTTAATAAAGGAATTGCCCTGCTTAATTCAGGGGACATAAGTGATGCCTGTCACGACTTCAGAAAAGCCTTCAACCTTGGAAACAAGAAAGCCACCGAACTTATAAGCAGGAATTGTATTAAGTAGGGAAACTCAAAAATCCTACCTTGTATTTTTAAGGATCTTATTAAAGAGATCCTGAGGCTTGAACGGCTTAAGAACATAATCATTAATACTAAGGTCTTCAATTTTGTCATGACTTTCAGACATAATTGCTGCCGTAAGAGCTATTACCGGGATTGAATTTATCCTGGGATCTTTTGATTTCCTGATTATCCGTGTCGCTTCAATGCCATCCATTACCGGCATATGCAGATCCATAATAACAAGGTCAAAATCCTCCTTTTCAAGTATTTCGAGTGCAATTTTACCGTTCTCGGCATGGGTTACCGTAACACCCCACCCAATAAGGAATTTATTGGCTACAAAGAAGTTTATCTTATTATCTTCAGCGATCAGAATTCTTTTGCCTTCAAGTCCCGAACACGGCTCTGAAATCTCGCTTGGCTGAACAGTGGTACCCTTTTCAGGAATTCCGAATGAGAGGGAGAATTTGAATGTTGAACCTATTCCCGGCTCACTTTCAAGACTGATCTTACCTCCCTGAAGCTCCACCAGCTTTTTGCAGATTGCCAGACCCAGACCGGTACCTCCGTAATGCCGCGTTGTATCAGGTGATGCCTGGGTAAAACTGTCAAATATCATTTCATGCTTGTCGGCAGGTATTCCCAGACCTGTATCTTTTACCTGAAATTCTATAAGGGAACTCTGAGGGCCGTGTTCCAGCTCCTTAATAATCACAAAAATGCTACCCTCCTGAGTGAATTTCAAGGCATTCGAGAGGAAGTTTGAGAGGATCTGGTTAAGTCTTATTGAATCACCAATAACTTCATCAGGAAGATTATTTTCTTTTATAATCTCGAATTCAATATTTTTTGATTTCGACCTGAATGAATAAGCTCGCATTATATCTTTAAGGAAATCGGTCAGGTTGAATCGCGTTTGTTCAAATATGATCTTACCAGATTCCATTTTGTTATAATCCAGCACATCATTAACCAGGGTCAGGAGATGGTTTCCTGAGAACCTGAGGGTCTTTATAAAGTCCATCTGGTCCTCCCTGGGTCTACCCTGAAGCAGCAGATTTGTTATTCCGATTACTTCGTTAAGAGGTGTTCTGATCTCATGACTCATGGTCGACATAAACTGCTGTTTCGACTGGGCTGCTTCCTCGGCCTTTCGGCTTGCCTGAATCACATTGTCGAGCATTGTCCTTCTCTGAATTGCTATAGCAATCTGATTTGCAATGAATTCCAGCACGTTTACATCATCCTGGGTAAACTTGTTCTCATCATGATAATCCTGGAGGGCCATTACACCGATTATCTCCTTGTTTGCTTTTAGCGGAACACCCATCCAGATTTTACAGGGGGCTCCAACGAGATCGATATCTCCTGAGTTCTCCAGATTCCTGAGATCGTTTTCCTTGAGGAGAACAGATCTCTTAAGTCCTATTACCCAACGGGTGATCGTCTTTGGAGCCGGTAGTTTGTCGAAATTGTCCTGTTCGTCTGAAAAGAAGGGCATTGACAGAGTGTCGCCTTTCTTATCGTAAAGGGCGATAAAGAAATTATTTGTGTCCCAAATCTTACTGAGCTCCCGGACTATTGTCGGATAAATATCCTTTATGTCGAGCTGGTTAAGTGCCGCCGTTGAAATGTTGTACAAAATTTCCTGGATAATCTGATTTTTTCTTTCCAGGGAAATGTCCCTGTAAATTCCAAGAAATGCGACAACTTCATTGTTAATTACAATATTAGTGGCAATGAGAGAAACCTGGATTCGCTTTCCGGATTTGTCCATTCTTATTGTCTGTTTTACCACCTTATGCTTTTCGGCGGCCAGTGTATCGATGCCGACTGCTTCATTAATCATCTCTTCAGGGACAATCAGGTCGTCGATTTTTCTGTGTATTGCATCATCATTAGTATATCCGAAAAGATTGGTGAATTCCTTATTGATTGAAGTGATGTTCCCGCTGCAGTCAATTATTGCGATTGCCTCAGGGATGGAGTCGATAAGATGTTCGAGGAATGCTTTTTCCCTGCTTATCTGGTCCTCATATTTCTTGTGCCGGCTGATATCTGTAACGACACCCCGGTATCCCCTGATTTTGCCATGATGGAATACTGCAAAACTGTGGGTAAGTATCGGGATCTTTGACCCGTCCTTTCTTGTTGCAATGTATTCATTACTTGAAACCTGGCCGGGAGAAGTTAATCCCTTAAGGTTTTCAATCATCTGCTTATAGCTTTCAGGAAAGAGTTCAGATATATGAACTGTTTTTCTCAGATCCTCTTTCCCGTAACCGAAAAACTTCATTCCCTGCGCGTTGGCATATACAACCTTGCCAGTGATGTCTACCTCATAGACCATCTCCGGCAGCATATCAGCAAATTCCTCAAAAATAGTATTCTCCCTTAAAATTGCTGATTGTTCTTCATTCACATTCCCGTTAATCAGCTCTTCAGAAACCTGGTTCGGGTTATGTCCGGACCTGAGGGCTTCAAGTTCTTCCCTGAGCTTTTTATTTGAATTAAGAAGTTCTTCGTATTTGTCTTTATAATCCATCATCTCCTGTGTGCATTTCCGGGTTGCTCATTTTTCTTCTTTCTGATTTTGGAATAGTACATGCAGAATTCCCTTAAACCGCACTCTTCACAAAGTGGATTCCTCGCTTTGCAGATATATCTTCCATGCAGGATTAACCAGTGATGAGCCCTTGGCATTAATTCTGAAGGGATGTTCCGCGACAACTGAATCTCAGCGCTCAGAGGTGTTTTTGCGTTACGTACAAGTCCGATCCTTACCGAAACTCTGAAGACATGCGTATCAACAGCGATAACAGGTTTATTGAAAACCACTGAGGCCACCACATTTGCAGTTTTCCTCCCAACACCAGGCAGACGTTGCAATAATGACGGGTCTGAAGGAACAACGCCGCGGAACTCATTTACAAGCATCTTTGCCATTTCGGTTAAATGCTTTGCCTTGCTGTTTGGATAGGTACACGACCTGATAAGTTCAAAAATGTCCCGGATTTCAGCTTTTGCCAGTGCTCCGGCGTTGGGATATTTCTCAAGAAGAGCCGGAGTTATCATATTCACTCTTTTGTCGGTGCACTGAGCTGACAGTATTGTGGCCACAATAAGTCCGAAGGGATCAGTATACTTAAGCTCGGTTTCCACAACCGGCCTGCTCTCCTGAAAGTATTTAAAAGTAAGCCTGTATCTCTCCTTTAGGGTCACGATCGATAAAGATAACAAACGATGGAAAGTTAACTATTTTATTCTCTTCAAAATCCCGGAACTCAGAGAAGAACGAATTTTAGCTTCAAATGATTCCTGGTTACTGAAAATAACAGAATGATTTCATAACTTTAACGTGAAAATGTTAAAATAATTGGAGAAAATAGTAATAAATACAAATAGTGCTTCTTCGGAAGTTCTAGTAGGTGCAAATTGGGAATCTGTAAAAGAACTCCTTCCCGGAAGCGGAGTAGCGATTATTACCGACAACAACGTTAATCGGATATACGGCGATAATTTTCCGGAATTTCCTGTTTTCTCGGTAAAACCGGGTGAGGTCAGCAAAAAGATAGAAGTTATTGAATTACTTGCTGAACGGCTGCTTGAATCAGGTATTGACCGCACCGGATTCATTCTCGGGATAGGAGGGGGAGTAGTGTCCGACCTTGCCGGATTCCTCGCTTCAATCTATATGCGCGGGATAAGATGTGCATTCGTTTCAACTTCGTTACTTTCGCAGGTTGATGCAAGTACCGGGGGGAAGAACGGTGTGAACCTGGGCAGTACCAAAAACCTTCTCGGATGTTTCAGACAACCTGAGTTTGTAATTTGCGATCCTGCAATGCTAAAGACCCTGCCCGAAGATGAATACTTCTCAGGATTGGCTGAACTTATTAAAACAGCGATCATAGGTAACGACAAGCTATTTGATATAATTGAGAATAACAGGGAAGCACTGGTAAAAAGGGATACTGAACTGCTTTCAATGATAATTTCAATGGCAGTCAACTTTAAAGCATCAGTTGTCATGGAGGATGAAACGGAGACAGGTCTGAGACGGATGCTCAATTTCGGCCATACCTACGGCCATGCTATTGAGCTTTACAAATCATTCAGGCACGGCTATGCAGTGGCTGCGGGGATGGCGCTGGCCACTGAATTTTCATTAGCCAGAGGTTTCATAACAAAAGCCGAATGCGAAAGGATAATAAATCTTTTTAAAGTCTTTAAACTTCTTCGTCGACATGATATACCTGATAATCAGATAGGTCAACTGATACTTCATGATAAGAAAAAAGCCGGGAACGACATGTATTTTGTGTTTACAGCAGGCATTGGGAAAGCTGTTATTGAAAAGATCCGGGTAAGTGAGATCGTTGACTTCTATCTGAAAAATAAATCAAGTAATTAAAATTCAAAACAATGAATTCTTTCGGAACTGTTTTCAGAGTCTCACTATTCGGAGAGTCGCATGGAAATGGGATAGGTGTTGTAATAGACGGGTGCCCTCCCGGCGTACCGGTTAAACCTGAAGATTTTACTTCAGATCTTTCAAGGAGGCGGAGCGGCGGGAAAGGTACAACAAAACGCCACGAGCCTGATCAGCCAGAGATTCTGAGCGGTATCTACAACGGTGTAACAGCCGGCTCCCCGATAACAATTATTACAAAAAACATCGACAAGATTTCAGCCGACTACGAGGATTTCAGGAATATTCCTCGTCCGGGCCATGCCGATTATGTTGCAACACTAAAGTATTCTGGATTCTCAGATCTGCGAGGAAGTGGCCACTTTTCAGGAAGGATTACCTGGGGACTAGTAGCAGCCGGAGTCATAGCCAAAAACATCGTGAAGCCTGCTGAAATTTCCGCAAAGCTTATTTCAGCCGGGGGAATGACGGATATCGAGGCAGCACTTGAAAAAGCAATCACTGAGGGAGATACGATAGGAGGGATAATAGAATGCAGGGTAAAGGATCCCCAAAGAGCTTTGGGTGAGCCTTTCTTTTATTCCTTTGAGTCGGCATTAAGCCATTTGATCTTTTCAATTCCTGCAATCAAAGGGATTGAATTCGGTTCAGGTTTTGCTGCCGCTTCCATGAAAGGCTCAGAACATAATGACAGGTTTATCGGAAGTTCCGGCTTAACAGCTACTAATAATGCAGGTGGAATAAACGGTGGCATCACCAACGGCAATGAGGTGATTTTCAGGGTGGCTGTAAAACCCACATCTTCGACAGGTGTAGGGCAGAGTACTTTCGATTTTGCAAAGGGAGAGATGACAACATTGAAAGTAGGGGGACGCCACGACACCTGCATCGCATTGAGAATGCCCGTTATTGTGGAAGCGGCAACCGCAATTGCAATGGCTGACCTTCTGTTGATCGACAGGGCAGTGTATCATTCAGGAGATTCCTTGAAAAGGGAATGATCAGCAACCGGTTGATTCTATCCTGAGAACCTTTACCGTCGATTCAGTTACTTTGAATCTGTCGTCGATCCGTTCTCCGATAATCCAGATTATTCTTCCTGCTGATTCAAGGATCAGCGCCTGTTCCTTTTTTGTAACCGGATATTTTTCGTCAATAAAATAATCACTAAGCTTCTTTTTCTTCTTCATCCCAAGGGGGAAAAAGAAATCCCCTTTCCTCCAGGGCCTGATAAGCATTGGCATACTTATCATCTTATAATCAATGAATGCAACATGTGGATCGTGGGAGAGCTTAAAATCCGGCCCGGTGGCAATGATCTCCGCTGACCCGATACACGGGACATCGTGCAGATCATCAATATCCGAAATTTCAAAAATCCTGTCCGGAAGTTTCCCGTGCTTCGAAATGATCAACTCCCCCCTGTCTTTAATCATTCGGTGCGAACGGGTCAGTATCTGCCTGCCGGATCCTCCGTTAATAACTTTTATAAGGTCCCCGATTAAAGAGGCAGTGATACCATATGGTCTGAACAGTTCGAAGACGATTGCTGTATTTGACAGCTGGACCTGTAGCTTATTTATACTGAAGAATGTTGTTCCGTTTCTGTCAAATGAGATCTGATTTCTGAGGTTATCTATATAGTTGGTTACCACCTCATTTATTCCCGCCATTTTTGCCGCGGTGTCATTCAGGGTTTCCTCAATTGAAGGATTAATCTCCTTCAGAACAGGAATGACAAGGTGCCTGATCTTATTCCTTGTGTATTTGGTCTCCTGATTGGATTGGTCTTCCCTGAAGGTGATATTATGTGTATCGCAATAACCGGCTATTCTGGTACGGGATGCAAAAAGCAGAGGCCGGACAATCTTGTCATTGACAGGTTTCATACCCGACAGGCCTGCAATTCCTGTACCCCTTACAAGGTTTATAAGAAGGGTTTCAATATTGTCATTCAGGTTATGGGCAACAGCGATGCAGTCGAAATTGTACTCCCTTCTTATGGTTTCAAACCAGTTATACCTCAGTTCACGTGCAGCCATCTGAATCGAGATCCCATGTTCCTTTGCGTAATTTTCAGTTTCGAATTTCACAGAATAAAATGGCAGGTTGTTTTCTGATGCAAACCTTTTTACAAGCTCCTCATCCTTATCCGATTCTTCACCGCGTAAAGCAAAATTGCAGTGTGCAATTCCTGTCTTAATTGCGGTTTTATGAAACAGATGAGCCATAACCATTGAATCGATACCTCCGCTGACGGCAAGTAAAACCCTGTCGCTTCCGGAGAAAAGATTATATTCTTTAATATATCTTTTAAAGTCAGTGAACATCGTAATTTCCATGAAGCTATCTGTATGGAAGCGGGGTGGGAGGGCCGGGTTCGAAGTTATATGGTTTCAAGAGCTGCTCTCCGGATATTAAAACATGATTTACCGATGAATTGTCCGGAACGTTTGGGAAGAATCCCAATCTGATCTGCAGAGTATTGAATATAAGGTTGTCATTTCTTATCCTGATGCCGAGTCCGATTGCAGTAAGATAGTCGCCAGTGCCTACAAAATCATTTGTTCCAAACAGAAAGCCAAAGTCGGCAAAACCGTATAATGCAAATCTGAACCCGTAAAAATTTACCGGACTGAACAAAACTGATTCGATATTTGCAGTCAGCCGCTGAGCTCCCCTTGCTGAGTCACTTCTGAATCCTGAAAAGCCGTTTTCGCAATTAAAGACAAGCCGTTCGTCGGAGTATCTGTCGAATCCCCTTGTATAATCGATATTTATGAAATTCCTCATCCGGTATTTTCCAAGATATGCAAGATTTGAGATGTAGCTTGTTCTTAATGAAAGCATGCCCTGTTCTGTATGCCCCTGATTTATAAAGGTTGCTAATCCTGCCGAACTGTAGAAGTAACCGATTTTTTTAATAGATTGGCCAATTGAAAGCGAGCCGCCAATATATGTTCTCTTCTTGAATTCATTAATTTCTGTTCCTATGGTGGTATTCAATAATCCTCCGAACGGCACATCTTCAGTCCGTCCGTAACCGTAAATAAGGTTGGCTTTATGATAATTCTGTAATGACAATGAAGCAGATCCCAGGAACATTTTATATCTCTGGAGATTGTGGAATGATTCGGGAAGTATAAAGGGGTGATCAAATACATTGTTATTGGTATACCTGGCCCCGATTATAAATCTTGACACTGACTCATCGTTTATAAGAAATGACCGTGAAAGCCAATAATCCTGCAAATTGTATTTAACCTTAGCGGGTTCCGCCAATGAGTCAAGGTCATCGGATGTGTACATTTGTCTTATCGAGATACCTCCGGCATATCTGGTAGCGGAGCTTACAAATTTCCTGCTCAGATCGAACCCGTAGGTTTTCTTGCCAAGTCCCTCAAGATAATATGTATTAAGATCGATGAATGACTTTCTGATGTTATTGATAGCATAATGAACTCCGAAACCCGGTGAATCGCTGAAATCAGAATTGTACGGTATGTCAATGCCCAATTCCTGCCCCATACCGAAAATATTCTTATCGAACAATGAGAATGAGCCTTTCTTAAATCCGCTTGTACTGACTCTGGCAGCAAGCGAATAGACATCTTTTGTCAGAACTATAATGTCGGCGTCGGTTTCCGATACGGGGACGATAATAATCCTTGCATCGTCGATAAAGGGCAGCTGTCTGAGGAGCCGTTCATTGTCGCTCAGTATAAGGGGCGAAATTGTATCTCCGATATTGAAGAGTATGTTCTTCCGTATAATATGCTCATTGGTGTTGATGCGGGTCTTGTTAAGGAATTTCTCAAGCTGGTTCGGACTGGTTAAAGCCGGATTATTAATATCCGATCCGAAAACATCAAGCCTCCTTATTTCTATCTTCCTTATCCTTTTTCCTGAATAACCAAGATAGGTTCCCTGGCTCGATCCCGTTATCGCTTTCTTTGAAACCGGAAGGTGGGCGATTATTACAAAATCATAAAGCTTCCGTGTTATAAGCCTTTTTGAAGCTTTGTGTTTCAGCGAATTGAGTAAAATCAATGTTCTGGTATCTTCCCTGAAGGAATAAGGGATGAGTTTTGCAGGTGAACCGGAGGGAAGTCCGGTGTATGACAAATTAAGGTTGATGAGACTTATCGGAGGTAATGAAAATGGTTCTTTTCTTAACTGATCATATTCGGGTGGATGCTGAGGGTATGCTATACTACAATAAAACAGGAATGCCGGATAATACAATAGCCTTAAAAGTATCCCTTGTTTTTTTGTATTGCAGGTTTTAGATATCATGCGGATTATTGATCAACACATCATCAGAGTTAAACTGGAATCCAAGTCGTTTACCTGTTATTACCCTTGAGTGCTGAATTTTTGCTTCTGCCTGGCCAACCGTTGCAATTTTAACGGTATCGTAAGGAGGAACCAGAAGATCAAATTCAAGGGAGTACTGTATTGCCGTAGTAATAATGTTCTGCAGGGCAAGCCTGCTGATAGCTTCATTTCCGTAATTGGAAAAGAGCATACCCATCTGCCTTTTCCCTTCTACCAGGTACTGGTTCTCATGGTTAATGAAAATTCGTGCAATCAGGTACCCAAGGTCATCAAACCTTGAGTATTTGAAGGAGTCAAAAAGGAAGTTGTATATATTTATTATACCTGAGTATGCGTTGAATTTATTTTTCTGAATATAGGCGGTTTTCCATGCAAGGTGCTCCCTGTCGAACTGGAAGATGTTAGAATGCATGCTGAAAAGCAAAATGTCACCTGCGACCTTTACCTGTGCGTCAAAATTGCTTCTGTCGGTATATTCCATCTTGATCCTGGAATCAAGTCCTCCCAGGGTAATATTTACGTCCTTCGATAAAGTCTTCAGAATATCTTTGACGACTCCGAACCATTCCAGAGTGTTGTCATATACTTTTTGTTTAAGGAGGGATTTTTCTTTGAGGGTTCCGACAATTGCCAGCTTCTTATCGTCCAATTCTGACATGATTAAACTTATTAATTAAGGTATAACGGCCTCTAATTTAGCAAATATTAATTTAAATGAACTAATAGGACCTGGCAAAAAGTACGCGTCTTTTTGAAGGCTTGCCTGAATAAATACATTTGCCTTCCTCCTCAGTCGGGTCGAAGGGAATACATCTGATTGTTGCCTTGGTCTGCTCCTTAATTGCTTCTTCGGTTTCAGCAGTCCCATCCCAGTGAGCCATAATGAAGCCTCCCTGATTATCAAGAATTTCAAGGAAATCGCTCCATTTGTCAACATAGAATGTATTATCAGATCTGAATTTAATGGCTTTACTGTAAATATTTGCCTGGATTTCCCCGAGGAGCAGGGGAAGCCGTGTTACCACGTCCTGCACCGGAATAGTCTCTTTTTCAAGAGTGTCACGCCGGGCAACCTCAATTGTACCGTTTTCAATGTCACGCGGTCCAATCGCAAGGCGGACCGGAACTCCTTTAAGTTCATAATCGGCAAATTTCCATCCGGGTTTATAGTTTTCCCTGTCATCATATTTCACTGACATTCCAGCTCTTTCAATATCAGCTTTAACCTTTTTTGCTTTTTCGGTGATTATCATGAGCTGATCGGAGGTCTTGTAAATAGGCACAATCACCACCTGTAATGGTGCAAGGCGGGGCGGCAAAACAAGTCCGTAATTATCGGAATGAGCCATTATCAGGGCGCCTATCATTCTTGTTGATAATCCCCAGGAAGTTGCCCATACATATTCAAGCTTCCCGGTCCTGTCAGTGAATTGAACATCAAAGGCTTTGGCAAAATTCTGCCCGAGGAAATGGCTTGTTCCGGCCTGAAGTGCCTTCCCGTCCTGCATTAACGCTTCTATCGTGAAGGTATCGAGTGCTCCTGCAAACTTCTCACTTTCACTTTTATAACCTTTAATTACAGGAAGAGCCATAAAGTTTTCAGCAAAGTCGGCATAAACGTTTATCATTCTCTCGGTTTCTTCTTTTGCCTCTTGGCTGGTGGCATGAGCGGTATGACCTTCCTGCCAGAGGAATTCAGCTGTCCTGAGAAAAAGCCTTGTACGCATTTCCCATCGTACAACGTTTGCCCATTGATTGATAAGGATGGGAAGATCGCGGTATGACTGGATCCAGTTCTTATATGAATTCCAGATAATGGTTTCAGATGTCGGACGTATTATAAGTTCCTCTTCAAGTTTTGCGGAAGGGTCAACAATTATTCCCCCGCTGTTCTCATCATACTTTAACCGGTAGTGGGTAACAACAGCACACTCCTTTGCAAAGCCCTCAACATGTGATGCTTCCCTGCTGAAAAATGATTTCGGAATAAGAAGTGGAAAGTAGGCATTGACATGACCTGTGGCCTTAAACATCCTATTTAATTCAGCCTGAATGTTTTCCCATATCGCATAACCATAAGGTTTAATCACCATGCATCCTCTTACTGCTGAGTTTTCAGCAAGATCAGCCTTGATAACCAGATCGTTATACCATTGTGCATAATTTTCGTCCCTGTTTGTTAAAAACTTGGCCATTTTTTTGGTATGGAATTTGTTTAATTTGTATTAGTAAATCTGGCCGGTAAAAATAGACAAAACTTGGAGATTAAAAAAAAGGGAGGTTCATCATGAAAACAAAATATTTCATCGGGATTTTATCAGCTCTGCTGCTTACGGGCCTTCCTGTTAAAGCACAGTATGCAGGTAATGGATATCGCACCGGAACTGTAATTAGTAATTACTCAGATGATTACGATTACTACTATTCTTCAAGAATAAACAGGTTCCACAGGGATTTTGTAACGTTCAACTATTATGCTCCTGTTTATACCGAAACATACTGGTATAATTACCGGCCTAACACATGGGGACTGAGTATCTACAGGGGAGGTCTTGGATTCAGCGCGGGTTACAATTTTTATTATCCCCTGTATACGGGATTTGATAACTACTATGATTACGGCTGGTATGATCCCTTCTTCAACAATTCCTATTACTGGGGATATCAGCCATACTACAGCACTATCTGGTACACCCCCGTGATTATCAACATCGGGATAAGAAACAGGTGGGACAACCATTATCGCGGATGGGACAGACATTCTTTCTGGAACGGATACTACAGAGGCAGCGAATACAGGCCTGTTTACAATACTTATAATAATTACTACAACAATTCATCCACGAGATATTCGACAAGGAACAATAATCAGGTTGTAAACACCGACAGCCGTAACCAGTCCAGGAGACAGGAATCCACTTCTACGCGATCCCAGAGTACCACATCACGCAGAGATACACCAGCAACAAATACCAGAGTAACCAGGACCCGTCCGGAAAACAACACAAATACGGGAGCCCGTGGAAGAGAAACAGGAAGAAATTCAAATTCGACTGTAAACAACCGTCAGACGGGTCGCACCAACAACAGCAATCCGGCAAATAACGGCAGAGCTGCGGAAAATACGCGCAGAACGGGAGAAGTCCGTAATAACACTGGCAACAGAAATGTTAACAAGAGAACATCCGGCAGCGAGGCAGGGCCGGTCAGAAACGAGCGTAAGGCTACAGTGACACCTCCGGTCAAAACATCTTCAGGCAGCAGGGAGTCGACCATAAGACAAAGCCGTACTAAAACAAGTAAAGAAACTACTGCCCCTGCTTCAGGTTCATCCGATTCAAAAAAAGGAAGAAGAAAATAGCGGGGCCGTTTAGAGATGTTACTTTCAAATAAATTTGTACCTTCGGAAAAATAATAAAATTGGTTTAAAGGAAAAAGATCATTGAAAAGGTATAATTGGTATAATATTTGAGTATAATCAGTAAATTAAAAAGGAAAGAAATGAAAGCATTATATTACATATTCGGAAGTGCGCTTCTTACACTTGCATCCTGTTCATCAGGGTTGTATGTAGGAACTGAATATGATGATCTTTACTATGTACCTTCAGATCAGCCAGTTACTAAAGTTCATACAAGAGTTAATCAGCCGTTGGCAGAAGGTAATCTGAGAGCCGGCGACTATTATGATAACAAATATGCGGCTGATACACTTGTTTCGCAGGAATATTCAAATGCGGTCGATTCTGATTATGCAACAATTAATGACAGCTACGGCTCCGGAAATTATGGATATTATGATAACTATTCATACTCCGGCAGGTTAAGAAGATTCTACGGAAACTACTTCGACCCGTACTGGAGGGATCCTTTCTACTTCAACTGGTATCCTTCATTCGGTTATAATTCCTTCGGAGGCTCGCCTTATTTTTATGATCCGTTCTATTATGATTACTACAGTCCTTATTACTATAATCCTTACGGTTATGGAGGATTTTATGGAGGTTTCGGTTATGGCGGACTTTACAGCGGCTTTTATTCTCCTTTTTATGGTTCATATTATTCTCCATACTACTACGGAAACTATTACAACAATTCTATATTCAATGACAGGAACAGCGTTGCTTACGGACGCAGAGAGAGGGCAAGCAATCTTTCAACAAGATGGACCGGTGGTTCTTCAGCATCACCAACAGGTTCTTCGTCGAGAAGAGGCAATGGCATCTCAGGCGGCTCAACAAATCAGGGCGCTTTGAACACAGGAACACAGGGAGTCACAGGCGGTTCCAGAAGAACTGTTACACAGTCTGCAGGTTCTCAGGGAGTAACCGCAACTGAAAGGAAACTCACAACCCAGGATGCCGTTAAATCCGGAAACGGAAACGTCAGCAATACCCAGACCAGAAGACCGGCTGCCGTAAGGCCTGAATATAATTCCGTGAACAGGAGCTACACTCCGAGCTATAGCAATCCGAGGCTGAGCACAAGGCCCTCATATAATAATACCAGGGTTAATTCAAACAGCAGCAATACCAGGGTTAATTCAAACAGCAGCCAGTATAATAACTCAGGCAGCAGGGCCAACAGCAGTGCTCCACGGTCGAATCCAGGCCAGCAAACTGTGCCGGCTTACTCTAACAGCAGACGCAGCACCAGTTCGGGTTCTTCCTATTCACCCTCACAGAGCAGATCGGGATCTTCATACAGTGCCCCCAGAAGCAGCAGCAGTGGCAGCAGCTACTCAGTGCCCAGAAGGAGCTCCTCTTCATCCTCGGGATCATACGGCGGTTCATCAGGTGGCAGATCATCCTATAGCGGTGGAAGTTCCTCAGGAGGCGGCTCAGTTTCTAGAAGCTCAGGTGGTGGTTCTTACTCATCGGGAGGATCCTCATCATCATCTTCGTCCGGAAGTTCTTCATCAGGCAGAAGGAGATAGTCCTTACGATCAAAATTTAATACTACTAATTATAATTCATTCTGAATCAGAGTGCAGGTATAGTTTTCAATAATAACAAAAATCAATGAAAAGGATAACACTCACATTAGCAGCAGCATTCGTGACTCTCTCCGGGATTTTTGCCCAGAATGTCGATGATGCATTAAGGTATTCTCAGATCTTTTATAATGGAACCGCAAGGTTTATGTCAATGGGTGGTGCTTTCACTGCCCTGGGAGGCGATATGTCGACTTTTACCCAGAACCCTGCCGGTATTGGGGTTTTCAGATCATCCGAAATATCCTTCACCCCACAGCTATTTCATATCGGTACAACTTCCAATTTTCACGGCCTCTCAAAAGACTACATGTATAACTTTAATATTGGCCAGATAGGCATTGTCAGCAGTCTGATAAAAAATACCACAAGGACAACAGGTTTGATTTCACTTAACGTCGGATATTCATTCAACAAAACCAATAACCTGAATACTTCAATAAGAATTGAAGGCATAAGTACATCAAACTCTCTGGCTGACGCATGGGCTGACCAGGGTTCCGGCACATATTATTCCGACCTGTCGGGAGCTCCGGGCATTGCTTACGACGCCTGGATTATGGACACGATAACCGGTTCCGGTGCAACAAGTTATGGTACTGTGTTTTCGAACTACGGCGATAGTCCTGGTTCAACTTACGGTCAGACCATAAGACGCATTATAAGTAATACAGGCTATACAGGTGAACACGCCCTAACGATAGGTGGTAACTTTTCGAACAAATTCTTTTTTGGCGCTACCCTTGGAATTGACAGAATAAACTACACCGGGACTTATGACCATCACGAACAGGCCGACTATAATCTTGCCTCTGGTTTTCAGAATTTCACATATACTGAATATTTTAATAATACGGGAACAGGCTTTACATTTAAAATAGGCGCAGTTTTAAAACCTGTTGAAGCTGTAAGGATAGGCCTTGCATTCCATGCCCCGACGTATTATCGGATAAATGAATATTATTATGACAATATAACTTCAAATTTCACGGGTAACGGACATTACGAATTTGAAAACCAGCCTACACGATACAGTTATGGCCTTACGACACCTTTCAGGGCTCTCGCAGGAATTGCCGTGCAGATTAAAAAAATAGCCCTTCTGAGCGCTGATTATGAATTTGTCGATTACACCACCACTAAATTTTCGCAGACCGGTGACAATTATGATTACACAGAGAAAAATCTCGAGATAAAAAATACCTTAAAGCCAACTAGCAATATCAGGGTAGGCGGTGAACTGAGATTGAATAAAATGTATTTAAGAGGTGGTTACGGATATTACGGTAAGGTCTTTAAACTCGGTGAGATAAATGATAATATGGACTACAGTGCAATCTCATTTGGACTTGGTTTCAGGGAACAAAACCTGAATGTTGACTTTGGTTTTTCAAACATTCAGAATCCCCAGAGATATATTCTTTACAATACCGCATCAGAATCTGCTATTGCGAATCTGAGTACCGGAAGAAATAATTTTGCGGTTACGGTTGGCTACAAATTTGGCTATTAATACTTTGAGTTACTTCCGATTTTGGGGCTGTTATGAAAATAACAGCCTTTTTTTATTTCCATGATTTAATCTATCTGTCAGTGTATGAAAGAAATATGTCTTATAATACGTATTATAAGACATATTAAAAGACATATTAAAGGGTTCAGACCTATCCCCTCGATCGGTGTTGAAAAAGTGAAAATCCATTAACCGCAAAGGACGCAAAGAATTTACGCAAACGTTCGCCGAAAGAGCTGAATCTATGTGCGTTAGCTTTCGTCTTTGGGCCTTCTTAGCGTTTTACTATATAACTAATGTTAAAAATTACACAGAGATCCACCGAGTCCCGCAAATGATGACCGACACCATGAGACCACTGGGATTTCTTTTAACTCCGTGGCCCTCTGTGACTTCTCTGTGTAACTCTGTGTAACCAAAAGTTGTTGTTATTGACGTTCTCATGTTTCATGGAAGAGTGAATGATTTGCGGTTAAAGATGACTTTTTCAACAACTCCGAAAAGACATGTTTTGATCTTTTTGTCAGAGCAGATCATTTGCTTCGGGACCCATGTTGAAGATCAGGTCAAGGATGCTGAGACTGGGAACGAATTCATTGTTACCGAATACCTGATAATAAGGACGCGCAGGATACGCTGATTTCTTTTTCGGGGATATTGAGTATCTGAAATCATATTCCTTTCCTTCGGGGGGTTCAAATGAAGAAGCAGGCGATATTGACTGCTTTATTCTGAGGATCTCAAGGCAGATGCTCAACAGATCTTCATTCATGTCGATAAGGTATTTCCGGTTCCGCAGAATTACCTTTTCAAAGCTTTCAAAATAAAACTGGAAGTACGGCGATGTGCCGTACGAAGAGATAATTGCCCTTAGATGAACCTGCTGCCATCTTTTTGAATAATCAATAGTGATTTCCCTGATTGGTGTTTTAAGCAGGTCTCCTTTCATGACTGGCACAGAAAGGACAAGTATCCCGTTCGAGGAGAGTATCCGGCACCTGTTACGGTAAGTCTGTTTGATGTAATTTTCTTCCCTTTCGATCAGGACGCTGCCGGCATTTTTGATCCGACTGAAGTATTCAGGAGGGGGAAAATAAGCCGTTGAAAGAAGAATTTCTCCCGGCATATAGCAACGTTACTTTATCTGGTTTATCATGCTTGCAGAGAATCCTGCTCCAAAACCATTGTCAATATTTACAACTGTGACTCCCGCCGAACAGCTGGTAAGCATGGCCAGCAGTGCAGAGATGCCACCGAAATTGGCTCCATATCCGACGCTCGTTGGTACGGCAATAACGGGAATATCGACAAGACCTCCGACCACCGAAGCAAGTGCACCTTCCATACCTGCAATCACTATAATTACCCGGCATGTTCGTATATCGGGAAGTTGGTCAACAAGCCGGTGAATACCGGCAACACCAGCGTCATATATTCTAAGTACGTTGTTACCAAGTAGTTCCGCCGTAACTGCGGCTTCCTCTGCCACCGGAATATCGGAAGTTCCTGCGGTAATAACAGCTATTCTGGTTTTGGGAGGAGCAGGTTTTTTCTTCTGAACACTGATGATCCTCGCCTTCGGGTAAAATACAGCATTTTGAATTTTATCTTTTACTGCTTTAAACATCTGTTCATCAGCTCTTGTGCCGATTACATTGTTTTCCCTCTCAGACATTACTCTGAAGATCTCGGCAACCTGTTCCACAGTTTTCCCGGCACAATAAACAATCTCGGGATAACCTGTCCGCATCTCCCTTTGGTGATCGATCCTTGCAAAGCCCAGATCGGCATAGGGGAAATTCTTTAACACATCAAGCGCCTCTTCAATACTTTTGTCGCCTGATTTTACTTCTTTCAACAGATTTTCAATATCGTTTTTGGTCATAAATCTTTAATTTTTATCATTCTTCTTCTGTGTCAGTTCCGACATCAGGTAATTATAGACTTCCTTAACAGGAATGCCATTTTCGACTGCAATTTTCCGGCATGTGTCGAATTCGGGCTTAGCTGAAACCTCCTTGCCGTTGAGAAAGGAATGCTTGATTGTTACTTCGCCATATCTGGTGCTAAGATTCCTGAATTCCCTGACAAGTGTCTCTTTCTGAAATTTAAATGTTCTCAGTCCAAGCGTCGTCGATTCGGTAAATATTATTTCTTTGATTACATCGGCCGATCCTGTCTCGCATATTACATTCATTACAATTCCCGGCCTTCCCTTTTTCATGATTGTATTTGAGTAGTAGACATCAGAAGCGCCTGCTTTAAAGAGTCTTTCGGAGATATAGTCATAGAACTCGGGATTCATGTCATCTATATTACATTGTATAAGTTGAGCTTCATGACCGGAATTTGACTCTGGAGTTTTTTCTCCGATTGACACTCTGAGGAGATTCGGAACCGATGGATTATTCCTGTGACCCACACCGTATGCAGTTTTTTCGATCTTAACAGCTGATGAAGGGTCAAAATCAGTGCCCAATGCCGAGAGTATAGCCGCACCGGTAGGTGTGGTTGCTTCAAAATCGACACCTCCCTGACGTGACGGGATGCCTTTAATAAGCTCAACTGTTGCAGGGGCAGGCACCGGCAATTTCCCATGTTCACAATTTACAAATCCGCTTCCCAGCTCAACTTCTGATACCTGCACGATATCAACTTTTAAGGCATTGAAACAAATTGCTGCACCAACAATGTCGATTATTGAATCGATTGCTCCGACTTCATGAAAATGAACTTCTTCCAACGGTATTCCATGAACTGTTGCTTCTGCAGTTGCGACCTTAAGGAAGATTTTTAAGCTTAGTTTCTTTATGTCTTCTGAAAGTGACGAACCTGAAATTATGGCTTCAATATCTGAGAAATGCCTGTGCGCATGTTCATGGATTGTTTGTTTGACAGTAACTTTTGTCCCCATTATCCCGTGCCTCTGATCCTTCTCAGCGATAAGCTCCCATCCTTTAAGGTTTAGCTTGTTCAGTTCGCTGATAAGGTATTCCTTTTCTATCCCCAGATCGATCATTGCACCCAGATTCATATCACCGCTAATTCCTGAAAAGCAGTCATAAAAAAGTACTTTCATAAAACCATTATTAGTTTATAAACAACCAAAACTGACCAACCTTATTCATAGATTATAACAATGATTTTAAAGCCAATCCGGCTGCAAAGATACAATTTACATTCATGTGGAATAATTAAAAAAAAGTCGTATTTTTGGGGACTTTTTTATTAATGTTTTAAGTAAGCAGGGAACATAAGTCATGAGAAGAAGGGAATTCTTTAAAACATCAGTAGGAGCTGGGCTTGCTGCAGGTGCAGCATTAAGCCTGGGTGGGTATCAGAAGTTATGGGCATCATCGCCGATAGCGGCAGGTTATGATATGATCGCAGTTATGGGCGGAACTCCGGAGGCGATGTTTGACCTGGGTATCCAGGAACTTGGAGGAATAGGCTCCTTTGTAAAAAAGGGACAAAAGGTACTTGTAAAACCCAATATCGGGTGGGATGTAATTCCTGAACTTGCCGCCAACACAAATCCGCTTCTTGTCAAAAGGATTATTGAACACTGCTTCAAGGCTGGAGCCAAAGAAGTGTATGTTTTTGATCACACCTGCGATAACTGGGTGAACACATATAAGAATTCGGGAATTGAAAAAGCAGCTAAGGCTGCCGGGGCAAAAGTTGTACCGGCGAATACTGAAAACTACTACCAGCAGGTTGAAATACCCGGCGGAGTAAAGCTCAAAAGCGCAAAAGTACATGAAGTGTTGCTTGAAGCAGATGTATTTATTAATGTCCCTGTCCTGAAAGACCATAATTCAACAAGAATGACCGCCTGTCTTAAAAACAACATGGGACTTGTCTGGGACAGAGCCTTCTGGCATTCAAACAATTTGCATCAATGTATTGCTGATTTTGCATTGTTCGAAAAGAAACCGGCATTAAATGTCATTGATTGTTACAATGTTATGGTAAAACATGGCCCTCAGGGTGTTTCGAAAGAAGATGTGGTCCTGATGAAATCCCTGATTCTCACAACCGACTGGGTCGCAGGCGATGCCGCAGCAGCGAAGATGCTTGGTGTTGAACCTTCAAGAATTGACTATATTCCCATTGCAAATAAAATGGGTCTGGGAAACATGAATCTGGAATCCCTGAATATTAAGCGTATAAAAATGTAATATAATGACGTCATCCTTTCTCAGAAAATTCCGGACAGGTTTCTCGGTAGTTGTTCTGATTTGTTTTGTATTGGTATTTGTTGATTACCGTTCCCTGATTCCCGAATCATATAAAAATTATCTCCTTTTCCTGCAATTTGTTCCTTCCGTAATTAAATTTCTTGATCTGAAAACCCTGGCCGCCGGCGGATTTCTTGTGATACTGCTGCTTACATTGCTTTCAGGCCGGACTTACTGTTCTTTCCTGTGTCCCCTTGGTATAAGCCAGGATGTTGTAAGCAGGTTAGGCGGTCGTATAAAAAAGAAATTCAGACGATTCGGATATAAAAAGCCATTCACCATTGTCAGGTATTTGTTGCTGGCTATTACCTTAACAGTTACAATAGTGTGGGGAATTTATCTTGTAACACTCCTTGATCCATACAGTATCTTCGGAAGGATAATGACATATTTTGGCAAACCTGTTGTTCTGGTTGTCAATAATTTCTTTGCAGGCATACTCGGCAGGTTTGATAATTATACTCTGAGCCATGTCCAGATAAAGGGATTCGAACTGATTGCCTATTCAATTCCTGCCGCCTTTTTGCTTCTTGTGGGTACGTTATCATTAATAAGAGGAAGGCTTTACTGCAACATGATCTGCCCTGTAGGAACGCTCCTCGGACTACTTTCAAAAGTTTCAGTTTTAAGGATAAAGTTTAACGTCACTAATTGTACCCGTTGCGGACGTTGTTCAATTGTCTGCAAATCTTCCTGCATCGATTTCCTGAATTATAGGGTAGATATAACAAGATGTGTCGACTGCTTTAACTGTGTAAGCACTTGTCCGGATAAAGCATTATCTTATGGTGTCGTCAGGTTAAAAAAGGGAGAACACAAGACTGATGAAAGTAAGAGAAAGTTTATTGCGGGATCAGTGTTGATGCTTCTTGGCCTCACACAATTCGCTAAAGGACAGGAAAAAAAGAGTGTCCCGGTTCCCACGAGAGAAACGACGGTAAAGGAAAATAAGACATTTCCGGTGTGTCCTCCCGGAGCCGGGTCATTTGAGGATTTTACAAAACACTGCATCGCCTGCTCCATGTGTATTACTGCCTGTCCGAACAATGTTCTCCAGCCTGCTGTAAAACAATATGGCATTGCCGGGATGATGCAACCGGTGATGAATTATCACAAAAGCTTTTGCACTTATAACTGTACCGTATGTACGGAAGTTTGCCCGACATATGCACTAAAACCACTGGCACTTGAGGCTAAAAAGCTAACCCAGCTTGGTAAAGCCATCTTCATTAAGGACAATTGTATTGTGAAGACGGAGAAGACAGCTTGCGGCGCCTGCTCGGAGAGCTGTCCGACAAAAGCTGTTTATATGATACCCTACGAAGGGAATCTTTTAATTCCCGAAACGAACCAGGATATCTGCGTTGGATGCGGGCATTGTGAATTTGCCTGTCCGGTTGTTCCTTACAAGGCAATATTCGTCGACGGTAATCCTGTTCATCTTGCCGCCCAGAAGCCTAAGAATGAAGAGTCGGAAATTAAAACACCTGTTGAGTTTCCCTTCTGACGCGACGTTGCATAGTTTTCTGAAAAATCCTGAAAATCACTATAATGAAACCATCACACATTGAACATATCGGAATTGCAGTTTCTGACCTTGAGAATTCGATAAAGCTTTACGAGAAATTATTTGGCATTAAGTGCTATAATATTGAAGAAGTGGTTGAACAAAAAGTAAGGACTGCTTTCTTTATGGTCGGACAAACGAAAATTGAACTTCTTGAGCCGACAGACCCCGACAGCCCGGTTGGAAAGTTCATCGGGAAGAAGGGGGAGGGGATCCATCACATTGCATTTGCTGTAAGGGATATTGAAGAAAAGCTCAGACATGCTGAAAAAGAGGGAGTTAAACTTATAGATGCTATCCCGAGAAAGGGAGCGGAGGGGCTTGAGATCGCCTTTCTTCATCCTAAGTCAACCGGAGGGGTCCTTATTGAGATATGTGAAGACAAGCAGTAGATTTTCTGTCCGGATTTCATGAAATAATTTAGTAGGTTTGTATACTAATTCAAACCTCCCGGAATAATGAACAGTAACTCTGCAACTTCAGGGAACTCCGGTCCAAAGGTCAGGTCAGATTGCGAGATGACGCTCGTGCTCCGGAATGAAGGCGGCATAAGCATCGATCTTAAATCGAGGGTAAAAGCATTGTATGGAACATCGATAATAAATCAATGCACCGGGATCCTTGGCTTTTTCGGGATAAAAGATGCCCTCCTTAACATAAATGACTCAGGTGCACTTCCTTTTGTAATATCAGCACGGCTTGAGGCAGCTGTAAAACAAATTGTAAATACTGACCTGGAATTTCTCCCTGACTTTTCAAATGATGGTAAAGATACGACCTCTCCCGGCAGGTTCAGGTTTGCACGCCTTTATGTACCCGGAAATACACCCGGCATGATGATCAATGCAGGACTTCATTCAGCAGACGGTATTATCCTCGATCTCGAGGATTCTGTGGCACCAGACAAGAAGGATGAGGCAAGGATACTTGTAAGGAATGCACTCAGGCAGATCAATTTCGGCGGAGCCGAGCGTATGGTCAGGATTAACCAGGGGGATCGCGGATTAAAGGATCTGGAATATGTTATTCCCCATAAGGTAAACCTTATTCTCATCCCTAAATGTGAAAGTCCTGATCAGGTAAGAATTGTGGACTCCGGAATTTCTGATATCAAAGAAAAATACGGACTGACATATCCGGTTTTCCTGATGCCAATAATTGAATCGGCAGCAGGGATTGAGAGGTCCTTTGAGATAGCAAAATCTTCAGGGAATATTGTTGCACTGGCAATCGGTCTCGAAGATTATACTGCCGACCTTGGGGTTCCAAGAACCAATGAGGGAAAGGAATCTTTTTATGCCCGGACCAGGCTTGTCGTAGCCGCAAAATCTGCAGGTATTCAGGCGATCGATTCAGTGTTTTCAGACGTTGCCGACATGGATGGACTCTATCGGAATGTACTTGACTCAAAGTCGCTGGGTTTTGAAGGGATGGGATGCATCCATCCACGTCAGGTACGTGTGGTACAGAAAGGATTTGCCCCGGGAAAGGAAGAAATTGAGAAGTCACAGAAGATCATCACTGCATTTGAAGAAGCCGGAAAGAAGGGGCTTGGTGTTGTGGCGCTTGGCTCAAAGATGATCGACGCACCTGTGGTTGCCAGGGCACAAAGGACTATTGATCTGGCGGTTAAGCTCGGGTTGATACCTGAAAAAGCTATCGGGAACGGTTTGGACTCCGTTTAAGTTATATCAGACATTTTTTATGACGATACCGACTGTTATTAATGCTGCAGGAAGGGCAGTTCCCCTTGAGGTTAACGGGAAACCTGTCATTCCGTTCATGGGCGTTGGAAAATATCGGCCTGCCGGAAACAAATACGGACCTCCGATTCCTGCCTGCTCCGATTTCCCCGGGGATGGCAACAAGGTTGTCTCCTCCCTCGGGGAAGCTCTGAGAAAATGCGGTCTGCGCAACGGGATGACGATCTCGACTCATCATCATTTGCGCGATGGCGATCTGATAAGCAACCAGATATTTGACCTTGCATCAGCGATGGGGGTAAAGGATCTTGTCTGGTTCCCTTCGGCGTCATTTCCGTGTAATGATCCGGTAATCAAATATCTCGAAGACGGAACAATTAACAGAATTGAGGGCAGCATGAATGGTCCGTTGGGCAGGTTCGTTTCTGAAGGCAGAATGAAGGGAACTGCTGTCCTGCGTTCTCATGGCGGACGCGTTCAGGCGATCCAGGATGGTGATGTAAAAATCGATATCGCCGTTCTTGCAGCTCCGGCTGCCGATTCTTTCGGCAATGCAAGAGGGACCGGTGGTAACTCGGCCTGCGGTGTGCTTGGATATGCCAAGGCCGACTACCTGTATGCCGATAAGGTAATTGTTGTTACTGATAATCTTATTGATCTCCCCTGCTTCCCGATGGAGATAGAAGGAAACTATGTTGATTTTGTTGTAGTTGTGGATAAAATTGGTATTCCGGAGAAAATAGTTTCAGGTACGACTCAGATCACGAAGAGCCCCGACCGACTGCTGATTGCTGAAATGACGGCAGCTTTTCTTGAAAAATCAGGAATATTGAAAGACGGAGTTACATTGCAGGCTGGCGCTGGTGGAACTTCGCTTGCAATCGCTGTTTTCCTTAGCGAAATACTTAAGGCAAAAGGTTGGAAGTCAAAGTTCGGATTCGGGGGGAGCACAAAATACATGGTCGATATGCTTGAAGAGGGACTGATGGGTTACATCCTTGATGCACAGGCATTTGATCTGGATGCTGTTGTTTCGGTAAGTAAGAATCCAAATCATATTCCATATCCGGTTTTTAACGCTTATAACTACCATTCAAAGGGAAACCTTACAAGCATGATGGATATTATGATCCTCGGCGCTACAGAGGTGGATCTGAATTTCAATGGCAACGTCGTAACTCATTCAGACGGTTGCCTGCTTCATGGCATAGGGGGCTGGCAAAATTGTCTTCATGCACGGAACGTGATCCTTCCTTTGCCTCTGTTCCGCGACAGGATACCGGTAATAGTGGATGAAGTCACCACATTGTGCGGTCCGGGTGAGCTGATCGATGTGATTGTAACAGAAAGGGGTATTGCCATCAATCCATTACGGCAGGACCTTATAGAAAACGTGAGAAGCAGTGGTTTACCTGTTAAAACCATTAGTGAGCTCAAAGATGAAGCCGAACGGATTTGCGGCAAACCGGAGAAGGCTAAATTTGATGAAGAAATTGTAGCTGCCATAAAATGGGTCGATGGAACTGTTATTGACGTCGTCAGAAAATTAAAGTCTGGTTATTAAAATAGATGCAAATGTATAAATGTCCAGTTTGCGGATATATTTACAATCCTGAAGAGGGTGAAGTAGCTTCGGGATATGAGCCCGGAACTCCTTTCAGTGAGCTTCCGCCCGATTATGTTTGCCCGGTATGCGGTACTGGCAAGGATGAATTCTACCCGTACGAATAGGTTACCCTGATTTGTCTGGAATATGTTTTATAACATATAATAGAAGGTCCCAGAACATCTGAACTGTCTTGATTTCAATCTTCTCTTCAGGTGTATGGGCGCCTCTTATGGTCGGGCCGAATGAGATCATGTCGATCCCTTTGAATTTTTCGTAAATGAGTCCGCATTCAAGGCCTGCGTGAATGGCTTTTATTGCCGGCTCCCTGCCAAAGAGTTTAACATATGATTTCCTGGTTATCCTCAGTATCCCCGATTTCAGGTTTGGCTTCCATCCCGGGTAACCATCGGAATGAGTAACCTCTGCTCCTGCAAGATTAAAGCACGAACTGACCATACTGGCAACATCATGCTTTGAAGATTCAACAGAGCTTCTCTGCGTTGTTATAATTCTGATATTATTGTTGCCGGTGAACTTCACCGATGCAAGGTTGGTTGAGGTTTCAACCAGATCTTCCATTTCCTTTGACCAGGCAATAACCCCATGCGGACAACAGGCAAGCAGATTGAGAAGCTTTGTCTGAGTCTCTTTATCCATGACAGTGGTGGGAGTCTCTTTTCCTTTTATTGAGACCTTAAGCCGTTTTTCAGTCTCGCCAAATTCATCTTTCAGGATGTTTTGGAAGTCAGCAACCCAGTCTTTGACAGGATCTCCGAATGATTGCTTAACAGTAATAAGGGCGAAAGCTTCCCTTGGGATCGCATTCCTGAGATTTCCTCCGTCAAACCAGCTCAGGGAAATATCAAATTTATTTGAAAGATTCCAGAGTATCCTGTTCATCAGTTTTACCGAATTCGCGAATCCCTTATGAATTTCGTCACCCGAATGACCACCGTGGAGACCGGTAACCGCAACTTCGAAGGCAATCATGCCGTCAGGGCATGGGATACCGTTGTATTTCAGGTTGCCGACTGTATCCATGCCTCCTGCACATCCGATAAACAATATGCCTTCATCTTCTGAATCGAGATTCAGCAATGTCCTTCCCTCGAAAAATTCAGGTTTAAGGTTTATCGCACCGGTCATTCCGGATTCCTCGTCAACCGTAAAGAGACATTCTATTCTTCCGGCCATAAGATTTTTGTCGGTCAGAATTGCAAGCTGTGATGCCAAACCGATGCCATCGTCAGCACCAAGTGTGGTTCCATTTGCTCCCACCCATCCATTGTCGATATATGGAATAATGGGATCAATCGACCAGTCGTGAGGATAATCGGTATTTTTTTCCCCCACCATGTCCATATGGCTCTGCAGTACCAGCGTCTTTTTGCCCTCCATTCCCGGTGAAGCTGGCCTGGTTATAAGAATATTGCCTGTGGAATCTTCTTTTGAAGCCAGTTTATATTTTGCTGCGAATTCGAGGAGATATCTTCTTATTTTTCCCTCATTTTTACTCAGTCGGGGGATCCCGCAAATCTCTTCAAAATAGGTCCAGATTGGTTCCGGATTTAACCGGGATAAAATGCCCATGCTCTTTCTAAGGATCTTAAAATAAGCTCCAAAAGTACTCTTTTTTTAATTAATTTTACCTTTAACAGTTTTACAGTCAAACACAAATTTATTAATATGGCGAAACGGACAATTGTCACATTACCAGGCGATGGAATTGGAAATATTGTTATGGTTCAGGCTCTCAGGGTCCTGCACTCGGCAGGATTCGATGCAGATTATGTACACGGTGATATTGGATGGGAATTCTGGTGCAGGGAGGGCAATCCGCTGCCACAGAGGACCCTGGATCTTTTAATGGAGCATAAGATCGCATTATTCGGGGCGATAACATCCAAACCGAATGATGAAGCAAAGGCTGAACTTGATCCGTCCCTTCAGGGAAAAGGTTTCGTCTACTCAAGTCCCATTGTGGGCTTACGGCAGAAATTTAACCTGGATATCTGTGTCCGTCCCTGCAGATCATATAAAGGCAACCCTCTTAACTTTATACGAAGAGGGAGTAAGGGTATTATAGAAGAGCCTTATATAGATGTGGTTATCTTTCGCCAGAATACCGAATGCCTGTATTCGGGAGTTGAATGGACTAATCCTTCTGAAGAGGTTTACCGGGCTTTTATGACACACAGGAAGTTTGTTGAGAATTTCGGGAAGGTCCCGGTTGATGAATTATCGATTTCAGCAAGGATCTTCACAAAAAAGGCAACCGAAAGAATTTTAATCGCTGCTTTTGAGCATGCGGCAAAGAATGGTTATTCTTCAGTGACTCTCTGCGAAAAACCAAATGTGATAAGGGAAACTTCGGGGCTGATGTGGAGGCTGGCAAAGGAAATCCAGAAAAACTCCTATCCGGGAATTAAATTACAAAATACAAACATCGATGCGCAGATGATGTGGCTTACAAAAAATCCTGAGGATTACGGCGTTATCGTTGCGGGGAACATGTTTGGTGATATAGCTTCGGATGCATTTGCAGGCCTGATAGGAGGACTCGGTTTCGCCTGCAGCGCTCAGTTTTCCTCAGACAATATTGCCGTATTTGAGCCAACCCACGGATCAGCGCCTAAATATGCCGGTTACGAAATTCCTATAGTCAATCCGATAGCAATGATTGAATCGGCCTGCATGATGCTTGATTACCTTAATGAAACTGATATCTCAAAAAAAATAAGAAAAGCTATTGCCGGCGTAATAGAAGAAGGAAAAGTAAGGACATACGACATGATGAAGATGACGGGTAGTCCGGATGTAGTGAAGAACGGGGCGGCATCGACAGTTGCAATGACTGATGCAATTATTTCCAAAATCAGATAGATGGCACTTTAGAACCGGATAAATAACCAATTACATAATCTGCTTAAATAATTTCCGCAATGAACGAAACTGTAAAGAAACTGTGGCCTGAACTCGATTGGATCGTTGATGAATCGCTCAGGGAGAAGACGGCAAGAACATGGGAAAAAGCATTGGAAAGGAGCTTTCTGAAAGTTGAAGATCTTGAAGTTATTCCTTTTACCCTATTATGCGGGCCGGATCTGAAAGTCAGTTTTATGGCGCATAAAAGGTGCGTTGTACATATAGCAAAAGCAAGTGGAGAAAAAATGAATGAATTCTTTGGGAAAGAACTTCCGGTTAACATGGATGTGCTGATTTCGGGCGCTATACTTGCTGATGTCGGTAAACTGCTTGAATATGAACTCGATCCAGATGGCAAAGCTGTCCAGGGGAAATATGGTCAATTTCTTCGTCACCCGTTTTCGGGTGTTTCACTGGCTGAAGAATGCGGGATTCCGGCTGAAGTGTGCCACATCATTGCGGCTCATGCACACGAAGGCGATCTTGTTAAGCGGACAACCGAGGCATACATTGTTCATCATGCCGATTTTATGACATTTCTGCCTTTTAAAAGCCGGCTTATTGTTTAACAGGTAAACATGATCAGCCAAGCATCATCTTCTCGACTTCCTCTATATTTCTTTCATTTGCAACGTCCTTCGCATCAGGAGTATAGAGATAATCAATAAGTTCCTGATATTTGTCCATTACCTTACCCCGTACGATCTTCATTGTAGAGTTCATCAGACTGTTTTCTTCGGTGAATCCCTCCTCGAGAATGCCAATGGAAACAGGAAGCCATCGCTGCGGAAACATATTACCATACTTCCCGTTTGTCCGGTATTCGTTTATTTCATTCTCGATAAGCATGAGTATCAGTCTTTTGCCTTCATCTGAATCTGCAGAGAGATTTTTTTCCTCAAGGTAAAGTTTAAGGGCACTCTGGTTTGGAACCACCAGAGCTACAGTGTATGGTTTCTGGTTATTGTAAAGCATGCACTGATCAATGTATTTTGACTGTTCTGAAATTGCTTCCTCGATTCCTTCAGGACTGAATTTTTCGCCATCGTCGGCAATGAGAAGGCTTTTAAATCTTCCAAGTACATAAAGGTATCCGTCGCTGTCCATATAACCCATATCTCCGGTGTGCAGCCATCCGTCCTTTATTGCTTCTTTTGTAGCGGTTTCATTTTTCCAGTAGCCGTACATCACATTTCCTCCCCGGATTACAATTTCACCCCTCTGACCTGCAGGGAGTTCGTTCCCGTCGTCGTCACAAATTTTAAGGTCCATATTGTTTACAAGAACTCCTGAAGAACCGAGTTTGTGCCTGCCTGTTGAATTGGAGGAGATAACAGGCGAGGCTTCTGTCAATCCATATCCCTGATACATCGGAATTCTTAAGGCATAAAAGAATCGCTGCAGCTCAATGTCGAGCAGGGCACCTCCGCCTATGAAGTAATCGAGTTCTCCTCCGAAGCTTTCACGGATTTTACTGAACAGGATCCTGTCGTAGAGGTCAATAAGAGGCTTTTTTAATTTCTGTATTCCCTGACGTTTATTCCAACCTTCCTTATTGTATGAATATGAGATCTTTATTGCATGATTAAAGAGAATTTCGGCCATCTTCCCTTTTTCCTTAATTCCTTTCTCAATATTTTTCCTGAAATTCTTGGCAATAGCAGGAACGCTCATGAGGAGGTTAGGTTTTATCTCTTTAAGGCACACCGGCAGGTTTCTCAGGGTTTCAATCGGAGTTTTTCCTGTTTTTACTGATGCGACGCTTGCACCCTTTCCCATGAAGGCATAAATGCCACAGGTATGTCCGAACGAATGATCCCATGGCAGTATAATTAAGGTCTTATAAAAGGAAGGTATATCCATCAGACTGTAAGCCTGATAAACGTTGGTAACATAATTACCGTGGGTAAGCATTATACCTTTTGGATCGGCCGTAGTGCCTGACGTATAACAGATATTGGCAAAATCGGAGGGTTTGATGCTTTTTGATATTTCCTCAAATCTGGTCTTGTTTTCCGGCGACTCAAGCCAGTCCCTGCCCAGCTTTCTTACTTCATTAAAGTGTATTTCCTTATCGGAATATTCTTCCTGGGTGTCAAAGTGAATTATCTTTTCAATTGATTTACATTCGTTTATCACATTTTTAAGCTTGCGCGACTGAACCGAGGAGACCAGGACCATTCTTGATTCAGAATGATTTATGCGGAATTTTATCTCTTCGGGTGTCAGCTTTACAGAGAGGGGTACATTCATTGCGCCTGTGTAAAGTATGCCCAGTTCTCCAACAACCCAACTGTTGCGGCCTTCGGAAACAAGACTCAGTCTGTCACCTTTTTTGATACCAAGGGTCATAAGCCCTGCCGCAAATTCATAAACCTGTTTTTTTGTTTCTCCGTAGGTTGTACCTTCATATCTATCCTGTGGTTTTTCCCACATATAAACATTGCTTTCGTACTTTTCTACACTTTCTTCAAAAAATTGAATTAACGATTTCATCATGTAAATTGATTAAGTCCGAAGAATCTGTAAATATGACATAGAAAACCAATGTCGAAAAAATCACACTTTTACCTGAATATTGTTGCCTTTCTGTCGGGTCCGACAGAAACCATTGATACTGGTACACCTGTCTGTTCTTCAACGAATTGGATGAAGCGCTTAAGCGGTGCCGGCAGGGAGTTAAAATCGTTTATTTTTGAGATATCCTCATCCCAGCCTTCAATGTCGGTGTAAACAGGTGTGATTGTTGCACTATTGTCAAACAGAATTTCACAATGCTCTTTGCCTTCTGTTAAATATGAGGTGCAGATCCTGACAGTTTTAAACCCTGATAAGATATCAGCTTTTGTCATCAGGAGTTTTGTAACGCCATTGATCATAATTGCATATTTAAGTGCAGGAATATCGAGCCATCCGCATCTTCTTGGCCGGCCTGTTGTTGCACCAAATTCGCAACCCTTCTCCCTCAAAAGTTCTCCTGTTGAATCATTAAGTTCGGTAGGGAACGGACCGCTGCCGACCCGGGTGCAATAAGCTTTAAATATGCCATAGATCTCACCAACTTTTTTTGGAGAAATGCCCAGCCCGGTGCATGCACCGGCACTGATTGTGCTCGAAGAGGTGACATAGGGATAAGAACCGAAATCGAGGTCGAGCATGGTGCCCTGAGCGCCTTCGGCAAGGATCCTCTTCCCCTGTGATGAGAGCTCATTAATAAGATACTCGGTATTCTCAATCCTGAATTTTCTTACTAATTCAATACCCTCAAACCAGCCGGTTTCATATTCCTTAAGGTCAAAATCAAAGTTATAGTTTTTAAGAATTGAAATATGTGCGGCAACATGTTCGTCATATAAAGCTCTGAAATTGCTTTTAAGAATATCTCCAACCCTTAAGCCATTTCTGCTTGCCTTGTCAGTGTATGCCGGCCCAATTCCCTTGAGTGTGGAACCTATCTTTAAATTGCCTTTATTCTTCTCATAGGCAGCATCAAGAGCCCGGTGAGTGGGAAGAATAAGATTAGCCCTGGTAGAGATGACCAGCCTTTTAATTAATTCATCAACGGGGGGGCCCAGTTTTTCGATCTCCTTCTTAAAAACTGCCGGGTCAAAAACTACTCCGTTGCCAATGATATTGAGCTTTTCAGGATGAAATATACCCGAAGGTATCAGGTGGAGTACATGCTTAACCTTATTGAACTCCAGCGAATGGCCGGCGTTCGGTCCTCCCTGAAAACGGGCAACCACATCATAACCCGGACTGATGGCATCAACAAGTTTCCCTTTACCTTCATCACCCCATTGAAGTCCTAACAGTATGTCAATGTTCATATTAGATATTAATCAGGTTTTTTAAAAACAGTCTCCAAGTTACAAAATAATTCAGGTAATTATACCGTTGATTAAACATTGTTAATAAATGGAATATGAATGTCAATAAGAACAGTTTTGGGGACTGTTCAGCATTTAAATCCGTTATTACCTTAGTATTAATTATTTAACTTATTATTAACCACAACCTGTTATGAAAAAATTGATTTATTCGCTTATCATTGGAATTACCATGCTTGCTACCGCCGTTCCTGCTTTTTGCCAGGATGATCCTGATGTTTCCCCTGAAAAAAATGTGCTTAAGGTTAACACATTAGCCCTTATAATAGGCACAGGGTCTGTATTTTATGAGCGGGAATTGTCTGATTTAATTTCAGGCCAAATAGGTGTAGGTTATCTGAACTACAAAATTGATAATTCAAAATTCAATGGACTTATACTTACTCCTGAAGTCAGATTCTATGTAAAGAAGAATGCAATAGACGGTTTCTATGTTGCGCCATACTTACGTTATCAAAAATATAATTTTGACGGCGAGAATTCTAATGGTTCATTCTCAGCAATGGGGGGAGGAGCTGCTTTTGGAATGCAATGGATCTTCCGTAAAGGATTCGCAATGGATCTGTTTTTCGGAGGGCATTATTCCGGTTCAAATCTAAACCTGAGTTCCGGAACTGAAGCACCTGATATCACCAAATTCTCAGGATTCAGAATGAGGGTAGGATATGCCATTGGGTTTGCATTCTAGCTAAAAAAACTTACACAGAGTTCCATTTTCTTAATCCTATAACGGATTCTTAAGATGCCCATAGATATAAAGTGAATGATACATGGGTGTAAACTGATATAATCCGCTGGCTGTACGGATTATCTCATCTATCCTGGGATCGCAGAATTCGATTACTTTACCGGTCTCAATATCGATCAGATGATCGTGCTGGCTGCACTGATAAGCCCTTTCAAACTGGGCTATGTTTTTCCCGAACTGATGCTTGATAACCAGATTGCAATCGAGTAGTAATTCTATTGTATTATAAAGAGTTGCACGGCTTACTCTGTAATTCTTATTCTTCATGAAGATATAAAGTGACTCAATATCAAAATGACCGCTCCGGGAATATATCTCATCGAGGATAGCGTATCTTTCAGGAGTTTTTCTGTGTCCCTTCTTTTCGAGATATTCGGTAAATATCTGTTTCACAGTTGACCTGGTATCATCACTAATCATATCTGGTCTAATTTAAAATAATAACAAATGTATGCTTTTTTTCCAGTTATCATAAAAGAAAGCGAGTAGCAAGAAAATAACTTTGGGGTTGCTAAAAAGCCTTTTTTAACCGCAAAGCACGCTAAGAAGGCGCAAAGCACGCAAAGTTAAAACGTTAATTATTAGCTCTTTGCGTGCCGATAGCTATCGGCATTTGCGTAATTCCTTCGCGATCTTTGCGGTTAATGGATTTAAGCTTTTTAAACAGCTGAAAACAGGAAGAAAGCGTGGATCTCATTATTCGGAGTAATCTTCGGTGCTCTTGACAAAGTCTTCGACCCTTTTGATTTTGTCGATTCCCCTGACATTTGATATTTTCAGGATTAGATTGTTGAGGTCCTGAGTATGATGGACATACAGGTCGATGGTACCTTCAAATATTCCCTCCTTGACACTGATGTTTACATTAGTCATATTGACCTTCAACTCGGATGAAATAATGTTTGTGATGTCATTCACAAGCCCGATCCTGTCGACTCCTGTCATACTTATGCGGGCAAGAAATGAGATCAGTTTGTGAATTGCCCATTTAACAGCGATTATCCTGTTCCCTTCATTCGACATGATCCTGATCGCCACCGGACATTTTGGCTTATGTATTATAATCGAGCCTTCCGGCGACCGGTATCCCAGAACTTCATCACCGGGGATAGGGTTGCAGCATTTTGCTATTTCGTACGATTGTCCCGCATTTTCAATATTTTCGCGGAGAAGGAATGGGACGCTGCCGTCTATTTTGTCAACATGTTCTTCCTCATCCTCTTTTTTACCCTTTTTGGTTCCCAGAAGCTTTAATTCCCAGTATTTTATTACATTTTTCGTAGGACTGGGCCGGACGATCTTTTTAAGGTTATCGAGGTTAATTGTGCCAAGCTCAATACCTGAATATAATTCATCCTTACTAAGCAGATCGTACGTAAGCATCAGCTTTTTGACAATCTCAGAATTAGGCGCCATCCCAAGTTCTCCAAGCTTTCCCTCAAATATTTCCATCCCTTTACGGATCCTGTTTGTCGATTCAGTCTTAAGCTGATTCTTTATCGCTTCTTTGGCTTTTGATGTTGTAACGAAGGAAAGCCATTCCTTTTCGGGTTTTGCTATTTCTGAGGTGATTATTTCGACCTGATCGCCGCTCATCAGGGTGGCGCTTATAGGGTTGAGCTTGTAGTTGATTTTGGCGCCAATAGCCTTGTTACCGATTTCAGTATGAATTTCGTACGCAAAATCGAGGGCTGAGGCCCCCTTGGGCAGGCTTACCAGGACGCCCTTCGGCGTAAAGACCATAATTTCGGAAGAGAAAAGGTTCATCTTGAACTCGTCAAGGAACTCGATCGGATCTTCAAGAGGATTTTCCAGCATCATTCTGATCTTTTTTATCCACTTGTCGAGTTCGGTTTCGGGTGAACTATCACCCTTGTATTTATAGTGAGCTGCATAACCTCTTTCGGCAATCTCATCCATCCGGTCACTTCTTATCTGGACTTCGACCCACTTTCCTTCCGGACCCATAACCGTTAAATGAAGGGCTTCATAACCATTTGGCTTTGGCCTGCTTATCCAGTCGCGGAGCCTGTCGGGTTTGGGGAGATATGAATCTGTAATTATTGAATAGATATTCCAGCATGTAGTTTTTTCGGGAATTCCGGTTACAGGTTTAAATACAATGCGTACAGCCAGGACGTCGTAGATTTCCTCAAAAGGAACATTTTTCGACTGCATTTTATTCCATATCGAGAATATCGATTTTGGCCGTCCGTTTATGTCGAAATCAATCCCGGCTTCCGTCAGTTTTTGAATTATGGGAAGACTGAACTTGTTAATAAGAGCGATATTTTTCTTTTCACCGTGCCTCATCTTTGAGGCTATCTCCTGATAGATCTGTGGCTGTCTGAACTTAAAACTGAGATCCTCAAGCTCGCTTTTTATGGCGTAGAGCCCAAGCCTGTTTGCAAGCGGCGCGTAAAGGAAAATTGTCTCGCCTGCAACCTTCATCCTCTTGTTCTCAGGCATTGATTCAAGGGTTCTCATATTATGAAGACGGTCGGCTATTTTTATGAGAATTACCCTGAGATCGTCGGAGATTGTAAGAAGCATTCTCCTGAAGTTCTCTGCCTGCATTGATGATGAGGTACCCTTATCGTAAGTGCCTGATATCTTGGTAAGCCCGTCGATAAGATTAGATATTTTATCACCAAAATCCCTTTTAACATCATCAAGAGAATATTCAGTGTCTTCTACAACGTCGTGAAGCAGGGCAGTTGCAATTGATTTAGCCCCCAGGCCGATTTCCTGGTTAACTATTTTAGCAACGTTAATTGGATGGATTATATAAGGTTCACCGGATTTCCTCCTCATATTCCAGTGAGCCTTATTCGCGATTTTAAAGGCTCTGTCGATGAGTTCTTTTTCCCCGGGTTTACCGGATCTCAGCAGATTGTTAACGAGCGAATCATATTCCCGCTGGATATGATTTATATCTTCATCATCAAAAATATCCTTACTCCCCATAAAAACTCCACATGTTCTTTTCTACCTTACACAAAGATAGCTGAATTAGGTTAAACTTATTCTATTAACTGATTAAGAGCAGAGAAATTAGCGCCTATTCTTAACCAGCGTCAGGGTGCCGGTTCTTGTGATGCTTTTCCCTGCAGGGGTGGTCAGTTTTAATATCCAGATATATACTCCTTCAGATACAGGATTTCCGTTATCCGAACCATCCCATGATTCTGTAAAATCTCGTGTGGTAAACACAATCTTACCCTGCCTGTTGCTGATCACCAGCTGATAACCGGAAGGTGAAAATGTAATAACAGGCCGGAACAGATCATTTTTAGAATCACCATCAGGTGTAAATACATTTGGGACCGTAATAACCTCATCAATTGCAAAGCACGCCTGGTTTGAAAAGGATTCTCCTGATGCGCCATATGGGTTGGAGACCTCCTCAGCGGTGACATAGAAGCAGACCTCTCCTCCTTTAACCGTATACATTATTTCCGGTATGCTGACGCTGTAAATGGTATCTGATGGCTGCAATGAAGCCTTTTGGGTGAATCCGCTTCCGGTATTCATAAATAACCTGTACCCTGAAACAGATCCAAGCCACTTGCGATACTTGTTCCAGGTGAGTACAATTTCATTCCCTGCACCAGAAACAGTCAATACCATATTTGAAGCAACATTTGAATAAACCGACCTGACATCACAGCTATTGATAGCAGCGAGCCGGTAATAATTAATGACGCTTAAATCTGCGGTTTTATCTGTATAGGTTACGGAACCGATATCAACCCTTATCTCATCAATCTGCTGAAATGTACCTGCATTGCCGCTTTTCCTTTCAAGGCCGAAAAGGCTGATCTCCGAAGACGGGTCCACTGTAAATTTTAACGAAATCTCATTTGGTGATGTAACAGTTGCATAATCTGCATTTATCCATTCCGGGGGCTTCTGCATTTTTGCCGTCAGGCACGATTTGTTTGATGCTGAAGCCTGCCCGTTTTCCAGAAGTGCCTTTATGACGAAACAATACCCGGCACCATTCGTAAAATCATCAACTGTAAAGCTGGTAACTGCATCAGATACATGTCCGGCAAGGTAGTATGAGGCATCATTAACTGAAGCAAGCACATCATAGCCCGTAACTGCCACAGGATAAGACAGATATTTGTTCCATGAAATTAAAATTTTCTTATTGCAGGTGTCGATGCGGGAATCTGTAAAAATAGTATTCAGATCATTCGAAAGGGGACTTATGTTCCCTGCAGTGTCAAAGGCTGCAACCACATACGATTCACTGAAGTGCCCGGTGCCCGGGCGAAATACCGAATAAAAGGATGCCGAGGGGTTATGGAGTGTGTCAATACCATATCCTTCTCCATTCTGATAAATGTAAACAATATACCCTGCGACGTCAGCGGAAGGACTTAACGACCATGTCATCTCAGTATTTCCTGTAACCTGGTTGATTGTCACCATTCTGAAAACAGGCGACACAGGAGGTTCTTCATCAATCTGACCAAAAACCGGGAATGATAACAAAAGGAAGGACAGAATGATAAGGTTTTTTCTGGCAGGAGTCAAATTATCCGGCGATAATTTCATAGAGATCTTCAATATTGTAATACGTACTGGCTAGTTTCATTACTTCATCAGAAGTGATTGTATTTATAGTTTCTGCCAGCAGGTCGTAGTAAGAGAAATCGAGACCGAATTCCCAAACAGCTTTAAAGCTTTCAGCAAGTGCGAAGGGCCCGTCAAACATTCTTACAAGCTCTCCTGACATATAGTTTCTTACTACTTTCATTTCCTCATCACCGACAGGCTGTTCACGCATCAGGTTAATCTCTTTATATATCTCATCAACTGTTTTCTGGATGTTATTATTGCCTACCTCTGTTGATATTACCTTGAAACCCGAAAGTCCAAGCGATGATAATGAGGAATGGATCCCATAAGTAAGCCCTTTTTGTTCCCTTATATTTTTCATCAGCCGCGATCCGAAGTAACCACCAAGCAAAGAGTTCACGAATTTTAGTCCGGGATAATCGGGATTGGTCTTTTTGATGGTTGAAGAGCCGACTCTTATAGCTGCCTGAACTGCCCCGGGTTTATTGATCCGAACCTTTTTCTGCGTTTCACCTTTAATGAAATTACCCGGATCTTCAATGTAAATATTTTCCGCACTGATACCGCCGAAGTATTTATCCAGAAGTTCGATAGTTTTTTCATTTATTCGTCCCGAAATTATCACTCCCATATTCCCGGGCCGGTAGTATTTGGAATGAAAATCTTTAAGTACTGAGGGCGTAATTGTCTCGAAATCTGATTCTTTTACCTGCCTGCCATATGGATGATGAGATCCGAAGATCGATTCAAAATACTGATCCATAGCCAGGTTCTGAACTTTTTCCCTGTTGACCTGGTACCACCGCTGACGTTTTTGCATCAGCTGCGAAAGCTCTTTCTCAGGAAAAACGGGTTTGAAAAGCACTTCAGCTGATAATTCGAGAGCCTTTTCAAGATGTTTGCTCAGGAAATATTCAACAACGCATCCATTATCCTTCTCTGCGTTTGGGTTCAGAAAAATTCCATAAAAATCAAGGATCCTGTTCAGTTCTTCTGCAGTATGATGTTCTGAGCCCTCAGTGAGCATCATATTCGTCGATGTTGCCAGAAGGGGAAGGTCTTCTTTCAGGGTTCCAGCCCTGAAAATGAATTCAATTCTCATAACTTCCTCAGTACCTGCCTCAATCAGGAAGACCGGGATTCCATTATTTAGCTGCACACTATTCACCGCAGTGTTGATCCTTGATGCGAATGGGAAAACCGGAGGCTGTATCCTTTGGGGTGTGGTCATAATTAATTTTTTCTTGAGGAAAGATAATAGAGAGTGCAGCAATTTTCATGATTCAGGTACTTCTCAGCCGCCTCCTTTACTCTTCTCTGGTCAATTTGCCGGTAATTTTCGACCTCTTTGTTAATTAATCCCGGATCACCCAGCAATTCATAAAAACCAAGATTCATGGCTTTATTAAGTATACTTGTGTTGCCCAGAACTGTAGAGGATTCAAACTTGTTTTTTACCTTTTCCATCTCTTCATCTCCTATTACATTTTCCTTAAGGCTGCTTATTACTTCATTTACAGCTCTTTCCGCTACGTAGATATCAACATTTTTCATTAGCTTGCCATACAGAACCATCAGCCCCGGATCGAGGTCGGAAGTTATATAGGCATTTATTTCACTGAAGAGACCTTTCTTTCGGACAAGCTCATTGTATAGGCGGCCTGAATCACCACCTGACAGGAGATCGGTCAGAAGATCGAGAGAATAGAAATCATCACTTTTGCGGTCTGAAGTGTGCCATACCTTATAAAGGGAATCGGCCGGTACGTCTTTTTCAACAGTAAGCTTTCTTTCCAGGCTCTGGAGCGGCTCAGACGGAATATGGCGTGGGTTTATGACTCTTTCAGGGACTGATCCGAACCATTTTTCCGTAAGATTGAAAGCTCTGTCAGGAGTGATGTTCCCGGTAAGTGTTATAATTGCATTATTGGGAGCATAATGGGTGAAAAAGAAATCTGTAATGTCCTTCAGTTCAACGTTTTCAATATGTGAAATATTCCGTCCGATAGTCGGCCACATATAGGGATGAATCTTGAAGGCCAGAGGCCTTAACAGGAGCATTGTGTCACCATATGGCTGATTCAGGTACCGCTGCCTGAATTCTTCGATTACCACATTCTTCTGAATATCAAGGTTCCGCTGGGAAAAGTCAAGCCCCAGCATCCTGTCGGATTCAAGCCAGAAGCCGGTTTCAATATTTTCAGATGGCACCGTAAGATAGTAATCGGTTATATCGTTATTGGTAAAGGCATTGTTATCTCCTCCTGCAAGCTGGAGAGGCAGATCATATTCCGGGATATTTGCAGAACCACCGAACATCAGGTGTTCAAACAAGTGCGCTATTCCGGTTTTTTCAGGATCTTCATCCCTTGAACCGACGTTGTACAGAATATTCATAGCAACCAGGGGGGTTGACCTGTCTTCATGTACCAGAACTTTCAGACCATTGTTCAGGCCGAATCTGCTAAAGTCTATCATCGGAAAGAAGGGATTAACGATACGACAAACTTAATCAAAAAACAATGAAGGTTTAGTATTGTTTTTATATTTGCAAAATTATGCTCAGAAGCAGGGTATTTTATAAGTTTTTAACTAACCGTCTGTTAGAAATTGATCAGGTCAAGGTTGTATATTTTCTGAGCCTGATAGTCGGGCTTCTCAGTGCAATATCCGCTGCAGTTCTGAAAAATGCAATTCATTACACCCAGAAAATTCTTTCTGAAGGTATTACGCCCGAATCGGGCAGTTATCTTTATCTTACGTATCCCATTTTGGGGATGTTCCTTACACTTCTTTTTGTCAGGTACATTGTCCGGGATAATATCGGGCACGGTGTCAGCAGGGTTTTATATGCCATTTCAAAGAAGAAAAGCAAGATAAGAAGGCATAACACCTGGACCTCTCTTGTTGCCACTACTCTTACAATCGGATTCGGGGGCTCGGTAGGGGCAGAGGCTCCGATAGTTCTTACAGGTTCTTCGATCGGGTCAGCTATTGGCAGATACTTCAGGCTGAATTACAGGAATATAACCCTTCTTATCGGTTGTGGTGCAGCCGGAGCGATTTCAGGTATTTTTAAAGCTCCCATTGCCGGATTGGTATTTACGCTCGAGGTACTGATGCTCGACCTTACTATCTCATCGATAGTTCCCCTGCTTATATCTTCAGTCTCTGCCGCTACGGTAGCCTATTTCCTCATGGGTGATAAAGTGCCTTTTTCCTTTAACATCACCGAAGCATTCAATATTAAAAACATACCGTGGTACCTGTTACTTGGTATTGTCTCGGGTGCGGTTTCACTTTTGTTTTCACAGACATCACTCCTCATCGAAAGGAAATATGAAAAGATCAGAAATATTTTTATCCGGCTTGTGATTGGTGGAATCGCAGTGGGAGGGCTGATCTTTATTTTCCCCCCTTTTTACGGAGAAGGGTACGATACAATAAGAGCTCTCCTTGCGGGTGACCCGGGTTCGGTTATAGGAAACTCGGTATTTTCAAAATTTGCTGATAATTACCTTATTTACATATTATTTTTCGTTGGTCTGGTTATCCTGAAGGCATTGGCGAGCAGCTCCACAAACGGAGCAGGAGGGGTGGGTGGTATTTTTGCTCCTACATTGTTCCTTGGAGGTGTTACCGGGTTTGTGGTGGCGAGTCTGTTAAATAAATTTGCCGGTGTCGACCTTCCCGACAACAGGTTTGTCCTGGTCGGAATGGCCGGAGCAATGGCCGGTGTAATGCATGCTCCGCTTACAGCTATATTTCTGATAGCCGAAATCACGGGAGGGTACTCCCTTCTCATTCCGCTTATTATGACATCGACCGTGGCTTTTATAACGACAAGAAGCTTTGAGCGACATTCAATTTACCATGTTCAGCTGGCCGAAAGGGGTGAGCTGATTACCCATGACAAGGATAAGGCTGTGCTGATATTCATGGAGTGGAAGAAGGAGATCGAGAAGGATCTGATAAAGGTAAGATCAACATACACTCTTGGCGATCTTGTCAAAGTCATCTCAAAGTCGAATAGAAACCTGTTCCCGGTTGTGGATGACAATAATGTGCTGGAGGGAGTTGTAAATCTTGATGATGTGCGGGAGGTGATGTTCAAGAGCGAACTTTATCAGACAACCACAGTCAGGGATTTAATGACTATACCTCCTTCATATATTGACATTCAGGAAAATATCGAAACGGTGATGGAAACTTTCAGAAAAACCTTGGCCTGGAACCTGCCGGTCCTGAATAAGGGTCACTATGTCGGATTTATTTCAAAATCAAGGATTTTTTCAGCTTACAGGGAATTGCTTTTGAAATTCTCCGAAGAATAAAATTGACTGTTGCACAGAGAGCCAGGGATGTAACTGTTGAATAATTATTGCTTCCCGGTTATCTTTTAATTTTTTACAAGTATATTTGCCTGATGCACCCTTTGGGGGAGGGGTTGAGGAGAGGCCTCAACAATAATTACGGATTTAAATGCAGTACGGATTTCCTGTGTTAACCTTATCATAATCAAAAAGAAACATAATAATTATGGAGAAAGATACTTTAATATTTGACCTTATTGAAAAAGAACGGCAGCGCCAGATAAACGGTATTGAACTGATTGCTTCCGAGAATTTTGTCAGTCAGCAGGTCCTTGACGCAATGGGATCGGTTCTTACAAATAAATATGCTGAAGGTTATCCCCGTGCCCGTTATTATGGGGGATGTGAGATTGTTGATCAGACCGAACAAATTGCAATTGATCGTCTCAAACAACTTTTCGATGCTGAATATGCTAATGTCCAGCCGCATTCGGGTGCACAGGCAAATATGGCTGTCTTCATGACTGTTCTTAAACCAGGCGATACATTTATGGGCTTAAATCTTGCCCACGGAGGGCATCTGTCGCATGGTTCTCCTGTAAACTCATCAGGGATACTGTACAGGCCAATCGCGTACAGTGTCAGGGAAGAGACCGGCCTTGTCGATTATGATATGATGGAAGAGCTCGCGCTCAGGGAGAAGCCAAAGATGATAATCGGCGGAGCATCAGCGTATTCCCGGGAATGGGATTATGAAAGAATGAGAAAGATTGCTGACTCTGTTGGCGCTATACTGATGATCGATATGGCGCATCCCGCAGGGCTCATCGCGGCAGGCCTGCTCAAAAATCCGCTGAGATATGCCCATATTGTTACTTCAACTACTCACAAAACCCTCAGGGGACCGAGAGGCGGCATCATACTTATGGGTAAAGACTTTGTAAATCCATGGGGAATCACTACGACGAAAGGGGAGGTACGGATGATGTCCTCACTGATAAATTCGGCTGTGTTTCCGGGGGTACAGGGCGGCCCTCTTGAACATGTAATTGCATCTAAAGCAGTTTCATTCGGGGAGGCTCTTATGCCGCAGTTTAATGAATATCAGGTCAGGGTTAAAAAGAATGCAGAAGTAATGTCTCAGGCTTTTACTGACAAAGGTTACAAAGTAGTTTCAGGCGGAACCGACAACCATCTTCTGCTTATTGACCTGCGGACAAAATTTCCTGAAATATCAGGGAAAAAGGTTGAAAATACGCTTGTGCTTTCCCATATTACAGTTAACAAGAATATGGTTCCTTTCGACAGCCGTTCCCCGTTCCTGACTTCCGGCCTGCGGGTCGGTACTCCGGCAATCACCACAAGGGGACTCAGAGAGGAGCATATGGGCATAATAGTGGAGCTTATTGATGAAGTTATTTCAAATATTGAAAATGAGGTTGTCATCCGTCAGGTGGGCGAGAAGGTTATAAGTATGATGAAATCATTCCCTCTTTTTTCAGAGTAACCGAAAGCAATTACTTCAAAACAAAATTATAGGTAATAGTCCCCTTCTGAAAGACGGGAGCGTCGGGTTTGGGATCGAATGTGGCCTTAAGAGCTGCTTCTTTGGCCACTCTGAGAAGATAATCATCGAGTGTTGTAGAGCCTTTTGATCCCGGAATAGCCTGGGTAACTTTCCCTGATCTGTCGACACTTACCTCGACAACGACTTTTCCTTCCCCCTGGTATTCATATTTTGGACTGGGAAGCGACCTGAATCCACGTCCGGAAAGAGAATAAGAAACTCCCTGGGTGCCAAGTCCGCTACCATCTCCCCTGGTCTTTGAATCAACCGATCCTGTCGGGACCCCCTGATTGCCGGTACCACCTGCTACACCTTCACTGGTGCTTGAGGTACCTGCATTTTTTGAATTTGCAAGAGCATTCTTTGTCCGGTTCATTATATCAGCCTGTCTTTTTTGTTCGGCTTCAATCCGTTTCCTTTCAATCTCTTCCTGCTCCTTTATTTTTCTTTCGGCTTCAGCCTGAGCTCTTATTTTCCTGTCGGCTTCGATCTTTTCAAGCCTCTTCTTTTCAGCTGCAGGATCGACTTTTTTGACTTCCGGAGCCTCTTCATTATTCTGGGTAAGCATAGGATCATCCGCCTGGACTTTCGGGGCAGTTGTCTTGGGAGGAGCAGAAGCTTCTTCCTGTACTGCCGGAGGCGAAGGCTCTATCATTCCCAGTCCGGTTTCATCTGTTCCAAAATTCACAAGTATCCCTTCTTCAATGTCCGGGGGCTTTGGAGCCTTAAATGCTACGATGACGAGCAAGGCAAAAAGCACAGCATGGATAATTGTCGTTCCAACCAGCCCTTTCTTTTTTTCAGAAGGGAGCCGGCGCAAATCGTTATTTGGGTGAGGTTGCAATTATTAATTTATAGTTATTAGCCTGCGCAATATTCAATACAGCCACTACAGTTTCAAAAGGAACAGATTTATCTGCATGTAATGCGATATACGTCTCGGGATTTGCCCCCAGCTTCTTCTTCAGAACACTTTCGAGGTTTTCAATTGTAACAGCCTGCTGTTCGACAAAGTATTTCTGGTCGGCGGTTATGGAAACAGTTGTTTGCGGTTTGGCAGATGTTTGTGTACTCCCTTTGGGAAGAAGCAGCTTAACCGCTGTGGGATGAACAAGTGTTGAAGTCAACATAAAAAAGATGAGCAAATTAAATACTACATCAGTCATTCCGACAGAACTGAAATTCACACTGACTTTATTTCTTGCTGATATTGCCATTTTATCTTCCTGATTTTATCGGTTCATTTAAAATGTCCATAAATTCGGTCAATGTTGCCTCGAGGTTAAAAACCACCCTTTCAACTCTTACTACAAGTACGTTGTATGCAAAGTAACCCAAAATACCTACAATCAGACCGGCCACTGTAGTGATAAGAGCGGTATATATACCGTCAGAAAGCAGTGATACTTCTATATTATTCCCTGCCTGCGACATTGCATAGAACGATTGAACCATACCAATTACTGTGCCAAGAAATCCAAGCATAGGTTCAGCACCGGTTATTGTAGCAAGGGTAGGGAACGCCTTTTCAAGCTTTGAAATTTCAAGCTTACCGACATTTTCAATTGCAGTTGTGATATCCTGAAGCGGCCGTCCCAGCCTGCTGATCCCCTTTTCAACCATACGCGCCGATGGGCTGTCGGTCGATTTACACAGGGCAACTGCTGCGTCTATCTTTCCATCATGTATGTAGTCTTTTATCCTGTTCATGAAATTTATATCTTCCCGTGTAGCCCTTTTTATCACAAAATACCTTTCAATAAAAATATATGCTGCAACAAAAGATAAAAGGATGATTGGTATCATAACCCATCCTCCTTTAATCGCAAGGTCGAGAAGTGTAAGTTTCATCTCACCTGCCTTCTCAACAGTAACAGGAGTCTGCTGCATAATGAACTCTGAAAATGCCATTTCTTCTCTTTTAAGTAATTAATTTAAACACAGTGATTTATATATTATTAGCAAGTATTTTTTCAGAAGCGAAGATATTTAAAAACGCAAAAACAACAGTGTCTATTATTCAGGGTTAATAACAATCTGATAATATTTATCAACTCCCTTTATTTGACTTTAACTTCATCCTCTTTCTTGATTGCGGATTTCTCTTTTTTATTTAAGAGATCTGAGAATTTATTAAAATCCTGCTTGAAGAATATGCCTAAGCCCTGGGTATATGGTACCCCATGACCTTCATAGTAAGGATTATTAAACCGGTTGAACACTTTGAACCTGATTTTGTTGGTTATCTTATATTCGATATCAAAATCGCCTGTAATGGGATAACCGGTAGGACTATTGGCTCCTCTGACATCGAAATTCCCGTTTATCATAACTTTATCATTCAAAAGCTGTGTGGATAAGGCGACCTGAACCTCCTGGGAATTAAGATCCTTGGTACCAGGCCGGTAATTAAATCCAACATCAAAATCATTGCTGATCTGCGATAACCAATTACTTAGCTGGTTCGAGACCATCTCAGTAGTGGTCGCTGCCACAGCAGAAGTTCCGGTAGCCGTACCCGAGACTGTAGAATTTGATTGAGTTGTACGATAAGAGTTTTCGGGATAGAAGCTGTTCATCACCAGCAGGAACAGGAACTGCCTGCTGAGTTCCTCCTGGGTTGAAATTGCATTTGCCAGGTATGCACGGGCATTTTCGTCAGAATTTGGCAGATAAATGTTAAAAGTGACAATCGGATTAAAAAGCTTTCCCGTTAATTTTATTTGTGGTTCGACCGGAACCCTTGGTCTGTACTCTTCAAGCTGAATAATAGGATAAAGCGAGGTCCTTAAATTCTTATAATTTGCATTTAAATCGATTTCAGCACTCTCAACATCACCCCGGAAAGTTATTTTACCTCCGCTTTCAACATCAAATCTTTTATTAAGAATGTTGCCAAGCGTAAAAAGATATTCCCCCTGATCAATTGTGTAGTCTCCCGTTATCTTAAACACACCTTCCCTGTTAAGATTTATGTTGAGTTCACCATCACCCCTTCCCTTAATAACGTCACCAGCTTTGGGATCGATAAGTAACTGAACCTCCGAATCAGGGGTAACTTTTACATCGATATTAAGTTCGAGACTGGTGCCATTGGCCTTCACCGGACCTTCATTCTGCTTTTTTGCTCCTGTCTTCTTCAATGTATCCAGGTTAACGAACGAAACGAAAGAGTATTCAGATACAGAGAGACCTGAATTAAGCGGAATAAAAACCCTGGTGTTCTTCCCTGTTGTTCCCGAAATGTCGAATGAAAGGAAATTTGTCCCGCTTTTAATTGTCGTAACACCTGTTGCATAGGCAGTCCCATAAAACATTTCGTTATCCTTGGCCTGTGTATTCAATACCAGGCAATCATTCATTGTAACAGAAAGATCAGCGACATAATCCTTAAAATACCTGTGATTAACAGATCCTGTCAGCACGGCTGTTTTGCCCTTTTCATCAGTCAGCTTTATATTTCTGAATTTAATCCCCGATTCGTCAAACCGTATGGTATCGTTAATTTTATATGTCGTCTGCAGGTAGTCAATTTTCATTGAAGCATTTTCTGCCATCAACGCTCCGGTAAGTACAGGCTTGCTGATCTCGCCTGAAAGATTTACTTTTCCCGATACCGTGCCTGTTATATTCGAAGCAAAAGAGCCAAGCAGAGGGTTGAGAGCTTCAATTGGTAACTTTGTAGTTTTTGCGTTAAGTCTGATCTTTTTAGTCCCCGGGTCATAAATTCCGGTAACGTCAAGATTCCTCACGCCGTTTAGGTTATTGCTGGCATTCAGATCCACAACTTTCCTTGCAGCATTCCAGGTAGAACCTATAGACACATCACCGTACTTGCCTCCAAGTAAGGAAAAACCTCCGACAGTTATGTTACTCTCGACAAGGGGGCTCTTAAAGACGTTCGAAACGGATAAGTCACCATTGATTATGCCCTGCACATTAAGCCGGATTGCTGCCGGGTCGTTTTTAACTGTTTTTTCTACAGCATTGTTTAAAGGACTGAGATCGATGCCCTTGAATGCAAGCCTCAGCGTATCAGAAGGATTTTCAGATACCTTGCCGTCCATCAGGTAGTAATGTTGATTGTTTCCAACAATGAACTTATTGATACTTACAGAATTTGAATCAATGGATATGTCCGATTTGCCTATTTTCCACAGACTGTTTTGCAGGTAGAGATCTGAAGAATCTATGCCTATTTTCATGATAATACCATCCTTCGATCCTTCTTTCCTTATGATCGAGCCCCTTGCAATAAATGAACCCTTATTCAACTCTTTTTCCTTGTTATCCCAGTCGAAATGGAAAACGAAATTGTCAGGTTTTGCATCGAGCCCGACGTTGAATCCCCTTAGATCTGATTGCCCGAGAATCGAGAGTGAAGAACTTTGAAGATCGGAGGTAAGTGTGGTTCCTGAGTAATTTGTATTAATCGTTAAATCAGTGAAAGTATTATTCTTAAAGCTTAAGGATTTTGCTTTCATCTCCACTTTGATAACGCTGTCAGGATAGAATGATCCATTCAGAGTGCTTTTATCCGAGAGCTGTATCCCTGTTTTGAAGAAACTTGTTAATTTATCCGTGTTTTTAAAGTTACAGGCAAAAGTGAAATTATTTTTAACAACTTCTTTTCCCCTCGGGGGAGCTGAAAAGCGTGACGGCATGAGTGAAGCAAGTGACCTTTTCAGAACATTCAGTATATCTGCAAAATTGTAATACCCCCTTAGGTCGGCATCGGCAAAATCGGTTCGCAATGAAATGGCCGGTTTGTTGTTTTCTGCAAATGCTTTCAATGAGAAATCGTAGAGCTCGAGTTTTTTATTCTGCTTCTCAAAAGTCGAATTAAGCATCTTGATTTCGCCAAACAGATTATCGATATTATTTCCTTTGAAATTGGCGGTAAGCAACATTGCCAGATGTGTCGTACTGTCAGCTTTATCTAAATGGAGATTGTAAAGGTTCGATTCTGCCAGATTAAGAGTAAAATTAAATTCGGGAAGGACATTACTGAAATCGAACATTCCGAGGAGATCCATTTTTATGTTTTTGTCGGAGATGTTTATCGTTCCATCCCAGGTCTTTTCGGTAAATACTCCATTCATGGCAACATTCCGGTACACATATTTATTGAACTCGATACTGTCGATCTTCCCGGTTACATTACCGGCCAGCTTCCTGTCGGATGAAGCATAACCATCGAGATTAGTTTCCATAGTGAGCCTGCCCAGAAGGTCAGGCTTACCAGTAAGTTCCCCGAGGTCGATGTTATTTCCCCTTACAAGTCCTTTGATTTTGAACCTGTTCTTCTCCTCAGGCCTCAGGGAGACATCGATCATCAAACCACCCCTGTCGGAGGCGATCTTCCCGTATGCCACAAAATCATTAAAAAAGCCGGTAAAGCTTCCATTGAAGGCAATGTTTCCCAGTTTGGCAATGACATCAGGTAACCTGATGTTTCCGCCTCCGGGAACCCTAAACTTTGAAATGTCGTTTGAACTTGTCTTAAGGCTCTGAACTCCTACATAAATAAAGGCTTCCTCTACTTTGGGAAGACCTGACAGGTCAAAATCGCATTCAAGGCTGCTTATGTCCCCGTATGTCAGGTTTATATTCCTTCCTTTTAGCTCCGCTATTGTTCCGGATACCCTGCCGGAAATCCCTGCCGTCTCTTTTGAATCCTTCAGGAACGGAAGGAAATACCTGAGGTCTGCAGCGCTTATCAGCGATTTTTGAAGAGCAAAATCAAGCCTGACCTCGGTGATAAACCTGCTGAAAGAGTCCGACGAATCAGCTCTCAAAGCTATGTGGTCGGCATTAATCACTGAGCTATCGCAATTAAGAAACAGATCATTAAAGGTGAAACTACTGCCTGACAGGACTACATGGCTGTCCATCTTTTTTACGGCAAACCCTCCGGATTCACTTAGCTGCAGGCCTTTTACATTAAATAATACTGAATCATTCCGGATACTAAGATCTTCAACGGCCGCATTAATACCGGATAGCCTCAGGTCATTAAAGTTGATCAGCATATTGCTTTTACTGCCTTTTCTATTCAGGAGCAAGAAACGGCCATCCCTTATGGCTATCTGATTTATTGAAATAAGGCTGTTACTCTTTTTTCCTGTTTTCTCCGACGATCCAAGCAGGTTGAGATACCATTTGAGGTTCATAACTCCGGACGTATCTGTAATAAGCGCGAATGACGGCTCAATGAGTTCAGCCTGTCCCAGCTTTATAATTTTATTTCTGAAATCAAGCTTCCTTATTCCTACCACTACCTGCTTTGAATAAATCATTGTGTCTTTATTCACATCTGTAATGAGTAAGTCACTTATAGTTAATTTATTAAAGAAAGAAAATTCGAGTCTGCCGACCGTAATTGTCGACTTGATCTGGTCAGAGAAATGGCTTGTTATTCTTTTTACAACGAAAGTCTGGACTTCAGGTATACGGACAATAAGGTAAAAGAAGGAAGGGGTCAGTATGATGATACCAATCAGGATTAAAAGGTACTTAATTGATTTTTTAATACTTTTGAGCATACTACCGACAAAAGGTCTTATATTATCAACTTCCAAGTCCGCAAAATTGTATAAGACAACACTGCAAATATAGTGCCTTCGCCTGTTTCCTCAATCTTAAACTTGTAGAATTAATTAAGACAGATCAATCCGAAGGTCCGCAGCTGCAGTCATATCCGCCAGAGTGTGATTACCAGCTGATTAAAGAGGAATGACCTGAAAACCGTTCAGTACATGTCCGGGCATAAGTAGATCAGCTCCACTGAAAGGTACCAGGTAGACTATCTGGAGGATCTTCAGGAATCAATAAATAAATGTCACCCTCTGGATTAAAATGGAGGTACCAATTTGGCGCCTCCAAACTTGATATCACAAATTGTGACCTCAAGATTAAATAATTAAATTTACAAACATCAAACACAATACTAATGGTAAAGAAAGACACTCAGATAATGATCCCGGATGAAGTGATCATGAGTAAGATTATCCTGATCAGGGGTCAGAAAGTTATGATAAGCAATGATCTGGCTGAATTATATGGAGTGTCAACGAAGAGACTTAATGAGCAGGTAAAACGAAATATTAAACGCTTCCCTGGTCATTTTATGTTCCAATTAACTGAAAATGAGAAAGAAAAGGTGGTCGCAATTTGCGACCACCTCCAGAACCTGAAATACTCCCCATATTTACCTTATGCTTTTACAGAACATGGATCTGTTATGCTTGCAAACGTTTTGAACAGTGAAAGGGCAATAGAGGCATCGATACGGATCGTAGAGATTTACATTAAAATGAGGGAGTTGGTATTGACCCATAAAGACATATTACTAAAGTTGGAACAGCTGGAAAAAAGAGTTGGCACACAGGATGAAAATATAGCCATGATCTTTCAGTATCTTAGAAAGTTTATTTACATCCAGGAAAAACCCAGGAAAGCGATAGGCTTTAAGACTCCTGGTGAAAACGAAGACTAATCCCCCCGCAACCGTGCCCTTCCGGCAACCGGAAAAGGAAAGATTCAAAAATTGTTTATTACTTTTATGGAAGATTACTTGTTGTACTCAGGACGCTAAAAGGAAATAATATCGACTATATAAGTAAGACGAGAATGAGAATAAAAATATAAAAATAAATACTTTTGAGCATTTATTAGAGTATTAAAATCACAGGTCAAAATAACCTGAAATATACGGAATATCAAAGGGCAGATGGCAGTTACGATCCTCGCTATAGAATCTTCTTGTGATGACACCTCGGTTGCTGTGTTAAAGGATGGCTATATTCTTTCAAACCTTATAGCTAATCAGGATATACATATGGCTTATGGAGGGGTTGTCCCTGAGCTTGCATCGAGGGCTCATCAGGTTAATATCGTACCTGTTACAGACCTTGCTCTTAAAAAAGCCGGAATTGCTCCAAAGGATATTAATGCGGTTGCATTTACAAGGGGGCCCGGACTGCTTGGTTCGCTGCTTGTGGGCACATCATTTGCAAAGGGTTTTGCTCTCGCCTGCAATATACCTCTTATTGATGTCAATCATCTTCATGCTCATGTTCTTGCTCATTTTATTCTTGAAAGAAACAGGGAGAACAGAGTCCCCGCTTTCCCTTTTCTTTGCCTGCTCGTTTCAGGGGGCCACACAAGGATTATAATCCTTAAAGATCATCTCGAAATGGAAGTCATAGGGAATACCATTGACGATGCTGCCGGCGAAGCTTTCGATAAATGCGGGAAAGTCATGAATTTTCCTTACCCGGCAGGACCTTTGATAGACAAACTTGCAAATGAGGGAAATAAAAATGCATTTGTCTTTGCAAAACCTTCGATAAGAGGACTTGATTTCAGTTTCAGCGGACTTAAAACGAGTTTCCTGTATTTTCTAAGGGACAGGTTAAAGGAAGATCCCGACTTCATAGCGAAGAACAAAGCTGATCTTTGTGCATCGCTTCAACATACTATTGTCACCATTCTTATGAATAAACTTGTGAAGGCTTCTATCCAGACAGGGATAATAGAAATAGGCATCTCAGGAGGAGTATCAGCGAACTCAGGATTAAGAAATGCAGTAATGGCAGAAGGTATCAAAAGGGGATGGAACGTTTTTATTCCTCCGGTAGGTTATACGACAGATAATGCAGCCATGATTGCTATTACCGGATATTTTAAGTATCTTAGGGGTGAATTTGCCGGTCATGATGTTGTACCACTGGCAAGGTTAAATTAATCAGTAAAATTTCAAACTTTAATCGCTAATTTCGAACAAAGATCTATCCGGCATGAATGAACTAAGGATTGAAGCTACTAAAAGCTCACCGGAAATAATTATGAGCACCGACGGAGTCCTTAAGATAAAAGGCCGTTCAATTCATGAGAATATTATTGATTTTTACAAGCCTGTAGAGGCCTGGGTAAATGAATATGTAAAGGTGCCTGCCGATGTCACCTGCATTGATATCACTCTTGAATATTTCAACAGCGCGAGCGCAAAGGTCCTTATCAAGCTTTGTCAGCGACTCTCCTACGTGCAACTTAAGTACAAGAAATTCATAATTAACTGGTACTACGAAGAAGGGGATGAGGATATTCTGGAACGCGGTGAGTATTTCGCCTCTGTTCTCAAAATTCCCTTTAACTTTATAAGACTCACATAATTTTAGCGAACGTCTGGTCAGGATCCATCAGTGATTGTGCCTCATCCGGACCATTCTTTTAACCTGGGAAGGGGGTATTCTTTTTCCTGAAAAACAAATAAACCGGTACTCCCAGAAGAAGGAATCCTACTCCGATTGCCATATGCAATGGCTTGTTGATCATTATGTTAATGACGAACCAGGTAATTATTGCAATGAAAATCAGGGGAGTTACAGGGTATCCAAATGTTTTATAGGGGCGATCGACGTTCTTCAGCTTCTTTCTGAAAATAAATATACCGGCTGCGGCAAGTGTAAAGAAAATCCATTCAACTGATACAGTGTACGTAATAAGGTTTTCGAGAGTGCCCCAGAACAGGAGAAGGACGATCGACCAGACCGATTGTACAAGAATTGCATTTACCGGCGTGCGGAAGACAGGGTGGACCTTTGAAATACTCTTGAAAAAAAGACCGTCGGAAGCCATCGCATAATATATTCGGGGTGCCGAAAGTGTATATATACCAATTGTACCGAAAGTGCTGACGGCAATTAATCCTGCCACAAGCATCCCACCAAATGGGAATATAGTACTGACAGCTTCGGCGGCAACTTTTTCAGACGACATTATCGAACTGACCGGCAAAAGCAGCATATAGGAAATATTTACGAGGAGATAGATCAGGGTAACAACGGCTGCTCCTGTTATCATAGCAACAGGTACGTTCCTTGAGGGATTTTTTGTTTCACCTGCAAGAAATGAGGCATGCTGCCATCCTCCGTAAGAAAACAAAACCCCGGTTAAGGCTACGCCGAATGCAGAGAGACCGGCATTTGAGGCAGCCGGTAAGCTTATATTCCCGAATGAGAGGTCGCTGTTGCCAAAAACGAAGCCGAAACCTATTATCAACAGTATGCCAAGAAGCTTCAGACCGGTAAAGATATTTGAAAAGATCTCACCGAATTTTGCCCTGAATACATTGATTGCAGTAAGGACAGAAATCGTGATTATGCCTGCTACCATTTTCCAGGTATTGTCCATAGGTATGAAAAAGCTCAGATAATGAGCAAAAGCCAGTGACAGAACGGCAATCGAGCCTGAAGTTATTATGACAAGGTATGCCCAGCCGTACAGGAAACCAAGCCATCCTCCATATGCCTCTTTCAGGAAGACATAAATACCTCCCGCCTTAGGGAACAATGAACCAAGCTCCCCGAAGGTCAGAGCGCCTGTCAGGGCAATCAGACCTCCAAGTGCCCATACAACCAGGATGATCCCTGAGGAGGGTATCAGGCCGGCAATCTCAGAAGGGGTGACAAAAATGCCTGAACCAATGCAGGAGCCGATCGCCACCATTATCAGTCCGTAAAGCGAAAGCTCTCTTGCTAATTTTGTCATAGGCGATTGGCTTTCAGTTAATCTGAAGAGTCTGATCCTTTTCGTTTCCGTAGCCTTTTATAACGAGCTTGTCAGGGTAAACACCGACAGTTGAAAAGTTATTGACAGTTTCTGTCTCAACCATACCTTTCATCGTAATAAAATGCACTCCTCTGTAGTCCGCATAATTGCCTGCATGATTATGCCCGCTGAACCAGGCAACTATACATTTGTACTTTTCAACATATGGAAGTATCTCTTTATAGTTTAGAAGGTTATGTATATTTTCCGGAGCAACCGGGAAATGACAGAATATTATAACTCTTTCGTGCTTGCCCTGCGCTTCCCTGAGCTGGTTTTCAAACCACAAAAGCTGTGTTCTGCCAATGCCTCCATTCCAGTCGATGGCATTGACGGCCCCTTCATCCTTCAGCTTGCGGATATAGGATGCTGACTGGTCGATAACATCCTTATCGGCTGATGCGTAGGTGCTTATCTCATTTCCGTTCAGAAATACAAGCCTGAAATTATTTATTCTGAATGAATAATATCCGGTTTTTGAATGGGACAGCACCGGGAGCTGATTTTTTAGTCCCGGATCGACAGAATAATCATGATTGCCTGTACAATGGAAGGTTTTAAGTCCGGAAGTATTTAAAACTTCAAGAACAGGTTTGTAAGATTCAAAATTGTTGTCGATAAGATCACCGAGATCAATAATAAACGATACCTGATCCTTTTTAAAAACCTTAACAGCTTCATTGAGTTTATCGTATGATAGCCTGTAATACCTTGTACCTGCAGCAGGGCAATCGCAATACTGGGCATCAGCTATCAGTCCGAAAGAGAAGAGGGGATTATCATTCTGAATTAAAGGATCCGGTTTACTCATATTATTCATATCATGAATCGGAACATTAAATAGTACTGCAAAAAACAGCAGAGTCAAAATTCTCATAATTCTGTGGAGTATAGGCTTTAAAAATAATAATGATTATCTGATTTGAGAAGATATTAGCAATTTAAACTTATCCAATTCGCTTCGGGAGTTGGAAGATTAAAAAGAAATACGTCTTAAAAGCAGTATTTCCAAAAAAAGAAATACGTCTTAAAAGCAGTATTTCCAAAAAAAGAAATACGTCTTAAAAGCAGTATTTCCAAGGGGCTTATAAAGCCTCTCCCCCCGCAGGGGATCGCCGAAGGCAACCCCCATTAATATTTATTTTGCCTTTGATGCCTCCTCCATGTGTTGAAAAAGACATTTTTAACCGCAAAGCACACTAAGAAGCGCAAAGGACGCAAAGCTAAATTACATATATTCAACTCTTTGCGAACTTTGCGTAAATTCTTTGCGCCCTCTGCGCCTGCCTGCCGGTAGGCAGGGTTAATGGATTTTGACTTTTCGTATTTTATTAGCAATGAACTAATTAAAATAAAAAGGACCTTCCCCTTTCGGTGGAAGGTCCAAACGGAAGTTCAGACAGACAGTAACCTCCGCATTAATTCACTGATGGATCGGCCACACGCCCCATGAAAAGTATTGAATTTGAAGTAGTTTCCCTGATGAAATAGATAAAGGGATGATCCAGCTTTAGCTCCAGTATCTGTGGCATTGAAGTAACACCTACAGTTACCACGGTAGCAGCTGCTGCTTCAGTTCCCTCTTCGTTGGTTTCAATGAATGCCTGATGCGTTACATCGTCAATTAAAAGATCATATTGTTCTGAGATATTTGTAAAATCGGCTCCCTCCGTGAAGGCAATTCCCATTCCCATAGCTGTGAGGATGTCCTTAAGCTGTGCTTTAAAACCAAATTTAAATCTTGGAAAGGAGAGATCAACCTTCATATTGTGCATCAGACTTATCCAGCTGTTGAAACTGGCATCAGTAATAACCGGAGGCAGATTATTGGTTCCTTCCTGGTTGACGGGGAGAATAACATCCATAACAAAATTGCCCTGACCGTATGGAAACTCTGCCAGGACAAATCCAGTTCCTTCATAGACCTTAAATTCTGATTCCTGTTTCATCATCGGAACATCTGTTGAGGAGCCGCCTGCACTGTAGAAAGGCATATCAATGGTTTTTGCCTTATCAAACTGGGATTGCCATTTACCCTTAAAATAAATAGCATTTATCAGGAACATCACTGTATTATCTTTAATACGGTCGATCATATTCCTGATCAATCCGTTAGTTTTGGCATCGATCCAGTTATTGATCTTATCAGGTGCTGCAGGATCATTGATATCAAAAGAGCCCGATTCGGCATCATAATAATTCTTCAGAATGTCGATAAAGTCCTGCTTCACAACAAAGTTATCCCGGATCCATACAGAGTTTGCAATTGAAATAAGTACGCGTTTGTCGACAGACAGAAGCGCCTTTGTAAGGTCTCTGTAAGAAATGTTCAGGGATTCAGGAGTTATTCCGTTAAGTTTCAGCGCTTTAATAATTGAGTCGCGGGTGGTACTGTTAGCTCCGTTAACTGTCATGGATAAAGCGTATGAGACACTCATCGGGGAGATTATCACATTTGTGACGGGACCGGTGCTGTTCAGGACTTTACTGAAGATGTCAAATGCAAATGAGTTTTCGGAACCCACAATCGTAACCTGATCCTGTGTAAGGTTTATCGGGACAGGTTCTGTGGGCAGATTATCATCGTTTTTCTTGCATGATATAAAGAACAGAGTCATGATCATCAAAAGAGCAGCCGTCTTTTTAAAATTCAGGGTTTTCATAATGATTCATTTACAGACAGAAAATAATGAACTGCATCATTCAATTAAATTCCGTCAGGGTTACAGCAGGAAATGGCGCAAAAATCATGCCACTGAATTACTTGCCTTTACCGCGTTTTTTACGTGTCTGGATATATGCCCCGAGAAAGATGAAGGAGACCGTAAAGAGAATGAGGCTAAAAATCAAAAGAAGGATAAATGAAAATATCGCCGGGGGTTCTTCAGGATCAGGGTTTCTGAGTTTTATAATATAACCCAGTATTGTATATATCAATACCATTATCGAGATGGCAAAGTTGAAAATAATTGCTGGACCGTTAAGTATGTTTGTGGACTTGTAATATTTGCTGTTTTTAAAGTTCGTGTATGATTTCCGTGCATAATACTGGGCTCGCTGACGTGACCTGTCCTGTCTGTATTTTCTCCATTCTTCCATTATCCTGATATATTCCTGGTCATCAGATATCGGCTTATCGTGGTTTGTTAACAGGAAATCATATGCCTCGGTAACTTTGACAAACTCATCTTGTGCCTCCGGGGAATGATTAATGTCGGGATGGTACAACCTTGCTTTTTTACGGTAAGCTCTTTTTATCTCATCAACACTGCAGTTGCCGGTGAGTCCGAGAATTTTGTAATATTCAGATTGTATCATTATTCAGACCATTCCAAAATATTATACAATAAACAAAATATTTTCCTGACGACAGAATTTTCGGGTTATAAAATAAATAATGTCCGACTAAAAGTATGAATTCTGAGTCTCCATACTTCTTTTTGTACATCATCCCACATCCTGCCTAGGCGGGATTGAGTGGGTATGTGCGAAGGGGAAAAGGATCCGATCGTTCTATTTTACTATCCCGGTAAATCCCATAAATGCAAGGGCAAGTATACCGGCGATAACCAGGGAAAGAGGAACTCCCTTCATTCCCCTGGGAATATCTGCAAGTTCAAGCTGTTCCCTTATGCCTGCCAGTATTATAAGTGCAAGGCCAAAACCTATTGCAGTCGCTCCGCCATAAACGACACCCTCGAGGAGGTGGTAATTCTTCTTGATTACAAGAATGGCAACACCAAGTACAGCGCAATTGGTTGTTATTAAGGGAAGAAAAATCCCGAGAGCCTGGTAAAGAGGTTGGCTGATTTTTTTAAGGATGATCTCCACCATTTGAACTAATGCCGCAATAACAAGGATGAATGTAATCGTCTGCATAAAACCGATACCGAGCTTATCCAGTACATATACCTGAACAAGATATGTTACCATTGTGGCAAGAACAATGACGAATGTAACCGCGATTGCCATACCCATTGCTGTGCCGACCTTGTTTGAAACCCCCAGGAAAGGGCAAATTCCAAGGAACTGCGCCAGTACGACATTGTTGACTATTATAGCCGAAATAATAATTAAGATGTATTCCATTTAAATCTTTATTTAGGTCTTTCTGATCTTGTTGACAAGTGCAATTAAATATCCGAGTCCCATAAAAGCTCCGGGAGCAAGAACAAAAACAAGTATGCCATCACCTGCAATAAACTTATGGCCAAAAATTGAACCGCTGCCTAAAATTTCACGAAAAGCCCCCAATATGCCCAGAGCCATGGTATAACCCAGTCCCATTCCAAGACCATCAAGTAACGATGACGTTACAGAATTCTTGCTTGCAAATGCCTCAGCACGTCCCAGCACAATGCAGTTAACGACAATAAGCGGTATGAAGATCCCGAGCGTTTTATAAAGATCCGGAACATACGCCTGCATGACGAGGTCGACTATTGTAACGAATGATGCAATTATTACAATGAATCCCGGAATTCTAACCTTATCCGGAATAAGACCTGCCAGCAATGCTATTACAACATTTGATCCAACAAGCACAAAGGTTGTTGCTATCCCCATTCCCATCCCATTAAGGGAAGAGGATGTGGTTGCCAGAGTAGGGCAGGTGCCCAGAACGAGAACTAAGATTGGATTTTCTCTTAGAAATCCTTTCGTAAAATTTTGAAGCTGATTCATTTTATACCTCCTTTTTGAAGAGTGTTATATGCGCGTTGCAATGCATCGCAATATGCCCTTGAGCTTATTGTGGCTGCTGTAATGGCATCGACGGGACCTCCGTCCTTTTTAACTTTCAGTGCAAACTCAGCAGGATTCTTATCATTGAACTGGCTGCTGAATTCAGGATCTTTCATTTTCGAACCGAGACCGGGTGTCTCTTTTTGTTCCAGTACTGCAACATTGATTATGGTGCCGTCGGGTTTGAATCCGGCTATAAGACTTATATATCCGCTGAATCCTTTTTGTGTGTAGGTATTTACAGCATATCCTGTCAGGACACTGTCTTTTTTAGCCGGATAGACTTCCAGACTATCGCCTTCGCCTGTCGGCAGACGGAACATTTCCTCATTCGGATTATTTGTAAATTCCGGCACAACCTGCCTGATTGCATTCAGCTTCTTATTCAGATTTGAAAGCTCAATAGGTTTCTTAGTGAATTCATACACAAAACCCAGACATGCTGATGCCACCAGAGAGATAAGGGTTAGCGACAAAACCATGTTTTTAAATGTCGACTCAGTTTTAGCCATTTTTTACCTCCTCACCAAATCGTTTTGGTTTAATATAAGCATTCAAAAGGGGCACAAATGCATTCATAATCAGGATAGCGAATGAAACTCCCTCGGGATAAGCTCCATAAACGCGAATGACAACCGTGATAATGCCGATACCGCAACCATAGATTATCATTGCTTTCGGAACCATAGGAGAGGTTACATAATCGGTAGCCATGAAAATTGCACCCAAGAAGCACGCCCCCTGCCAGAATGTGAAACATCGGATTAGCATTCTTTTCGGGATTTGCAAGCCAGAGAATTGTTGTAAAGATTGCAACGCTTCCTATAACAGCCGCAGGTATGTGCCAGGTAATAACCCCTTTATAAAGGAGGTAGATAAAACCTATAAGAAGGGCAATCGCGGCAACCTCACCCATCGAGCCTCCCTTATCACCCATAAACATTTGCGCGGGAGAAGGTATATTTTCCATCAGCTGTTTAAGGGGCTCCCCGTTCTTCAATCCTTCCTTTATGATTGCCAGAGGGGTTGCACCGGTAACTGCATCGGCATAACCCGTATTGAAGCCGGATGGTACCGGCCAGCTGGTCATCCGGACCGGAAATGAGATAAGCATGAAAACACGTCCCACAAGTGCCGGATTGAAGGGATTGTTACCTAATCCCCCAAAGGTCATTTTTGCAACTGCAATTGAAATAAAGCTCCCGATTATTATTATGATAACCGGGAGATTCGACGGAAGGTTAAAAGCAAGAAGGATACCTGTAACAATAGCTGACCCATCGGTTATTGAAATTGGCTTTTTCAGGATAAACTTCTGTATCAGGTATTCAAAAAGAAGGCATGAACTTACAGATGTTGCTGTAACAATAACAGCGCCAACGCCAAAGTAAAAGACCGATGCCAGGAGTGCCGGCACCAGAGCCAGTACAACGCTGAACATAAGACTTTGTGTCGACTCTGTTCCGTGCGTATGGGGCGACGGAGAAACATTAAGCAGATTACTCATATAGGTTATAAAAATTCCTTACTATTTTAAATTCTTTTCGCGGGCCATCTTTATCACTGTCGATTTCCCAAGCCTTATATAATCCAGTAATGGTCTGTCGGCCGGGCAGGTAAAACTGCATGAACCGCACTCCATGCAATCGGTAATTCTTTCTTTTTCAGCTCTTTCGAATAATCCCTTCTCCGTAAGGCTCATTAAAAGGTATGGTTCAAGATTAAGTGCGCATGCGGCAACACACTTTGCACACCTTATACAGGGCCTGATACTGTCTCTCACCGATTCACTTTTTGGAAAGAGGATAACACCCGACATTCCCTTGACAACCGGAACATTAGTGTTGCTTACAGCTTTGCCCATCATGGGACCACCGTTTATTACCTTGCCTGTATCATCAGGCATCCCGCCGGCGGCTTCGATCAGTCTGATAAGTGGAGTTCCTATGCGTACAACGAAATTTCCGGGCTTGGAAAGAGATTTACCCGTGACAGTTACAACACGTTCAAAGAGGGGCTTGTTCTTCTGAACAGCTTCATACACTGCGAAGGCGGTACCAACATTGTGAACAACTGCTCCCACATCAAGGGGTAATCGGCCGGATGGCACCTCTCTGTTTATGAGAGCTTTAATGAGCTGTTTCTCAGCGCCCTGAGGATATTTTACTTTAAGGGGATGGACAGTAATGCCTTTGAATCCTGAGGCAAGTTGTGTCAGATGGGCAATAGCATCGGGTTTGTTATTCTCAATACCTATCATCGCCCTGTCGGTTTTAAGGGCTTTCATAAGTATTGAAACTCCAATGAGGACTTCTTCTCCTTTTTCGAGCATAACCCTGTGGTCGGAAGTAAGATAAGGCTCACACTCAACACCGTTTATTATCAGCACATTACACTTTTTTCCTGATGGTATCGTCAGTTTTACATGTGAGGGAAATGTTGCTCCCCCAAGTCCCACTATACCTGATTCAAAACACCGTTTTGTTATTTCTTCGGGTGAAAGTTTTATTTCTTTGTTGATCTCCTTATCTCTGTCAATGGTGTCGACCCATTCATCACCGATAACATCTATAAAGACAGCGGTCTGTTTAAATCCTGTTCCGTCAACGACAGAGTCTATTTTATTTACTTTTCCGGATACTGATGAATGAATGTTTGATGTAACAAAGCCTTTTCCTTCAGCTATTATCTGTCCGGTTTTTACTATATCACCTTTGTTTACGACTGGTGTAGCAGGGGAACCGATATGCTGGCTTACAGGTATAATAACGCTCTCAGGAAGAGGAAGGTACTCAATGGGAGTATTTGCTGTTATTTTATTTTCAGGTGGATGAACGCCTCCAACGGGAAATGTTTTCAACACTTTTATACTGGTTTAATTGACAATAGAATTAACTGTTAACAACTTCAGCCTCAACTTCAACCTTAGGTTTCCGTGGCGGGAAATTAAGTTCGATAATGGCATTTGTCGGGCACTCAGGGGCACATTTCCTGCAGAATGTGCATTTTGCTGCATTTATGTATGCAAGGTTATTCTCAATTGTAATGGCATTGAAGGCGCAAACCTTAAAACATTTATTGCAGGCAATGCAGGCTACTTTGCAGGCCTTTCTTGCAGGAGCTCCCTTGTCGCAGTTTGAACAGGCTACATAAATCTTCCTGTCCTTTTTAGCTTTTTTCCGCAATTCAATGATATGTCTCGGACAGGCTTTTACACAAGCCCCACACGATACGCATTTATCGTCAATAATCACAGGAAGCTGGGTGACAGGATCCATATGGATGGCATCGAAATTACATGATCTCACGCAATCGCCGTTACCCAGGCAACCGTAACTGCAGTCTGTCTCACCAATATAGAGACTGTTGGTTATCCGGCAGTCGGATGCACCGTCATATTCTGAGGTCCTGGGACGGGCATCAGGGGTGCCGTTACATAATAATACAGCTACTGTCGGGTCGACAACCGGAGCGATTTTACCAAGGATCTTTGCTGCTTCGGCCATTACCGGTGCACCGCCTACAGGACAGTTCAAACCTTCAAATGTATCGGCTTTTACAAGGGCCTCTGCAAGATTCCTGCAACCGGCAAACCCGCAGCCGCCACAATTTGCGGCAGGAAGCACTGCCTGTATCTCATCAATCCTCGGATCTTCGAACACTTTGAACTTCTGAGCAACAAAATAGAGAATGACTGCTGAAAACAAAGCAAGTGAACCAAGGCATATAATGGTTATCAGAACAGTAGAACTCATTATTTATGTTTTTAACGTAAAAGTAAAACTCTTATTTATTTGATTTCTTAACAGGTAGAGGACCAGAAAATAAGGTATCAGGATCAAAATGGAAGCCATTCCTGCAGTCAATTCATTGATTTTAAGTGAAAGCAATATTACCAGACTTACAATAACGAGGATCAAAGGAGTGAGATAGCTGAGCACGACTGCTTTGTATCCCATCGATCGTTTCATCACGATCGTGACATTATCACCGGGGGCAACATTGTATTTACCCTCAACACTCACGACTTTCTCTTCTTTACCCGAAATATTACAAAATCCTTCAGCATGACACCCGGAACACGCAGACGCTGACACTATGGTCACAAGGACCGAATTGGTGTCCACTTTACTGACAACGCCTTCATGTTGAATTGTATCGTGAATGTCTGACTTTTTCATTAGAAATGCCGATCAGGCTGAAGGGCGCAAATTTACAAATCCTGCCAAAATAGTACCTGCCTTTTGTCAGTTTTTGAGCTCCTTATTATTATTTAGAAATGTTCCATATAAGCAATATTCAGCTGATATTGCTCCATGACTGACGGACGCTGAAAAGCCTGTTCAGCTCAGTGGCCAGGATCAGATTCTGGCTTTCCGACAGAGTCGGATCTTTCGAAAGAATATCTTCAGCGATATGTCGTACATACTCAATTATCTGACCATCCTTTCCCAGGTTGGCTATTTTCAGATCGAACGGTATTCCGCTCTGAAGAGTGCCTTCAATATCTCCCGGACCACGAAGCTGGAGGTCAGTTTCAGCTATCTCAAAGCCATCATTTGAGCTTATCATCACCTCAATTCTTTTAGAGGCCTCCTTTGAAAGTTTATCACCGGTCATAAGAATGCAATACGATTGATCGGCCCCCCTTCCAACACGGCCCCGGAGCTGATGAAGCTGGGAAAGACCGAACCTCTCGGCGCTTTCGATGACCATTACCGACGCATTCGGTATATCCACCCCGACCTCAATTACAGTAGTTGCCACAAGAATATGTGCGTGCCCGTCCCTGAAGAGTTTCATCGATGCATCCTTTTCGGCAGGCGTCATTTTCCCGTGGACAATGCTGATACAGTACTTTGGAGCAGGAAAAACCCTTGAAATGGTGTCCCAGCCATCCTCAAGGTCCTTATAGTCAATTTTCTCAGACTCCCTGATCAATGGATAAACAATAAATATCTGGCGTCCCTCGTCAATCTGTTTTCGGAGAAAGCCAAATACCTTGTTCCTTTCGGAATCGTTGAAATGCATCGTTTTTACAGGGACTCTGCCCGGAGGCAACTCATCAATTACCGATACATCCAGATCCCCGTAAAGTGTCATTGCAAGGGTTCTTGGTATCGGCGTGGCAGTCATTACCAGGATATGAGGGGGATTCGGATTCTTTTCCCACAGTTTTGCCCTCTGTTCAACACCGAACCTGTGCTGCTCATCGATAATAACGAGGCCAAGATTATTAAACCTCACACTTTCCTCAATCAGGGCATGTGTGCCAATAAGGATATTGAGCGAGCTGTCCTTAAGGGCTTCATCAATAACTTTCCTTTCACTTTTCTTTGATGAACCTGTAAGCAAACGCACTTTTAAATCTATCCCTTCAAGAAGCTTGCTTATTGTATTATAATGCTGATTTGCAAGTATTTCGGTAGGAGCCATCAGGCATGTCTGATAGCCATTATCGATTGCGATAAGCATGCTCATCAGAGCTACAAGGGTCTTACCACTACCGACATCGCCCTGAAGCAACCGGTTCATCTGTTTCCCTGACCCCAGATCCCTGCGAATCTCCTTTATTACCTTTTTCTGGGCTCCTGTAAGGGAAAAAGATAGGTTATTATAGTAAAAGCTGTTAAAGAAATTGCCAACACTTGAAAATACGAATCCCTTGTACTTACGGTTTCTGTTGGTCTTGTACCTTAAAAGATTCAGCTGGATATAGAACAACTCTTCAAACTTCAGACGATACCTCGATTTTTCAATTTCAGGCTGATTTGAGGGAAAATGAATAAAGTGAAGCGCATCATGCAGATCCATAAGATGATAGCCTGATACTAAGTAAGCCGGCAGGGTATCAGCGATCCTGACTTTTATCTGTTTCAGGAGATTTCCTATGAGTTTGCTTATTGTCTTTGAAGTTACAAACTGGTTCTTAAGTTTTTCTGTCGTGCTGTACTGAGCCTGAAGGGGTGAAGTAATACGTTGGGCAGCTTTGACAGACTCCTCAATTTCAGGATGAATGATGTTAATCATTCCATTGAATACCCCGGGTTTCCCAAAAACAATAAACTCAACTCCCGGCGAAAAAGTCCCGGTGATCCATTTGGCTCCCCTGAACCAGATAAGCTTGATTGTTCCCGTATCGTCGGCAAAGTCTGCAACCAGTCTTTTAGCTGAACCATGGCCTTCGGTGTAGTAGCCCCTGATCATCCCTTTTACCTGGATGAATGGCAGATCGGGATCAAGTTCGGAGATCTTATAAAACCTGCTTCTGTCGACATATTTATATGGAAAATAGTAAAGCAGATCCCGGTAGTTATATATGTTAACCTCCTTGTTTAATAATTCAGCACGTTTTGGCCCGACGCCGGTTAAATATGTGATATTTGTATCAAGAAAATCCTGCATTTTTATCCTTCCGGATCATAACAATTTATTGTAACAATTTATAACTTAATTTTGAAAATCATTTTTTTATCCCCCTCTAAAAGGAGGAAATTGATTTTCTTCGCACCCTTTTGGGTTGGGGCAAACGAAGAAAATCATACAATTATTTCTATTATCAAATAAATCAAAATTTTATTGAAGTCCGAAATTAGTTAATTTTGGGAACCTTACCTAATACAAGGGAGATGGATCTGTTACCTTTTCTGAAATATGCTGAGTATTTCCTGTTTTCGAAACACCGCAGAGGACATGGAATTCACAGTCCTTTTGTATTTGATATTGTTTCAGGCACTTTCCGGAATAAAATTGATCCTGACATTGTCTCTTGTATTGAGTCCATCAGAAGTAAAATGATCTCGGACCAGGAAACAATTGTTGTTAATGATCTGGGTGCGGGATCGGTGAAAATGAAAAGCAGCTTAAGAAAAGTGACAGATATAGCAAGATATTCAGCCGTACCGAGGAAGTACGGAATTCTCCTTTCCAATATGTCTAAAACTTTTGCAGGCCCCATGGTTCTTGAATTTGGAACCTCTCTGGGTATAAGCACTATGTATATGGCAGCTTCAAGCCCTGAAACAAAGGTTTATACAATGGAAGGGTGCAAGGCTGCTTCAGAAATCGCATTCAATAATTTCAGGGAAGCCGGACTTTCAAATATCAGGATGTTCAATGGTCCTTTTGAAGAGGTCTTACCGGAAATCAGGAGGGAGAAAATCACTCCTGGACTTGTATTTATTGATGGAAATCACAGGAAGGAACCCGTTATGAGTTATTTTAACCAGGTTGCAGAAATGTCTGACTTCAAAACAGTTGTCATTATTGATGACATCAATACTACCCGCGGAATGGGTGAAGCCTGGTCGGAGATAAGGAACCATAATAAAGTGACATTTACAATTGATATATGCAGGATGGGTATAGCGTTCTTCAGGGAGGGTATTAATCATTTAAATTATGTGATCAGGTATTAACAAAAAATAAGATTTAATAATTTCTTATTTAATATAATTAGTCTAATTTCGAAACTTCAAATTTTAACAGATATGGATAAAGTAATTGAGATTCACGATATTGTTAAGAATTATCAGGTTGGATCAGTGATAGTCAGAGCCTTAAGGTCGGTCAGTATAGATATTGGAAGGAATGAATATGTTGCCATAATGGGCCCTTCCGGTTCGGGAAAATCAACTCTGATGAACCTCCTTGGCTGCCTTGATACCCCTTCCAGCGGATCGTACGTGCTTAATGGTACTGATGTCAGCAAGATGGAAGACGATTATCTGGCCGAGATCAGGAACAAAGAGATCGGATTTGTATTTCAGACTTTCAACCTTTTACCGAGATATACAGCTCTTGAAAATGTTACTTTGCCATTAATCTATGCCGGAGTTCCAAAAATCGACAGAGAAAAAGTTGCCATTGAGACTCTTGAGGAGGTTGGACTTGCCGACAGGATGAGCCACAAGCCGAATGAACTTTCAGGCGGCCAGAGGCAGCGTGTGGCAATTGCCAGGGCACTCGTGAATAAACCGTCAATTATTCTTGCAGATGAGCCGACAGGAAACCTTGACAGCAAGACTTCACTTGATATCATGGGATTGCTTGATGCAATTCACAAGGCAGGAAATACTGTTATCGTTGTTACACATGAGGAAGATATCGCAAAACATGCTGCCCGCATTATCAGGCTGCTCGACGGTGAAATAGCACAGGACTTTATTAATGAAAAGTATGTAAAGGCCTGAAAATATTCAGTTCAGCTTTCTTATTTTCCAGGGTAATCACAATTTAATTATGAAGATCTGCACCGGAGGAGGTGATGATGGGACAACCAGCCTGAAGGGAGGTGAAAGAGTTCCCAAGCACAGTCTGCGTGTTGAAGCATTTGGTACAGCTGACGAACTTATTGCCTGGATCGGTCTGTTGCGCGATTTTAAAGAGAACAGCAAGCGCGCTCAATTCCTCATTTTCATTCAGGATCAGTTAATGAAATGCACCGCTTCACTTGCTGCAGGGAAAGCCGACAGAACCACTGAAAAATTTATACCCGGTCCTGAATCTGTTTTAGCCCTCGAGAAAGAAATTGAGAGCATGGAGACTAAACTGCCTGAAACTGTAAAATTTATTCTTCCCGGAGGTCATATTCTCGTATCATATTGTCACATAGCCCGATGTGTTTGCCGGAGGACCGAAAGAGCTGTTTTGCGACTAAAAAATGCTGAAGAAATTCCTGAAATAATCCCTAAATTCTTAAACAGACTCTCGGATTACTTATTCGTTTTATCCCGGCTTCTCTCCCTAGAGCTTGATATTCAGGAAATTACATGGCCTATTTAATCATCCGAAAAAGTTAAAATATAATATTGTTTTTTTAAAATATTATATATATTTGCAAACTTTGTTAAACTAAAACTTAGTCAGTAATATGTACTGGACACTTGAATTAGCATCGAAGCTTGAAGATGCTCCATGGCCTGCCACTAAAGATGAGCTGATTGACTTCGCCATAAGGTCAGGTGCCCCGATGGAAGTTATAGAAAACCTGCAGGAAATTGAAGATGAAGGCGATATTTACGAAAGCATAGAAGATATATGGCCTGATTATCCGAGTAAGGATGACTTCTTCTTTAATGAAGATGAGTATTAATAAAGAAGGCTGACATACAGATGTCGGCCTTTTTTATTTACTAAAAATATCGCTCATTTTAAGGGGTCTTAAGGCTTCGTGCCACGAAAACCCTTCAAGCCTCAGAGTTCCGGGCTTAACCTGTACCGGCGGATCAATTACTCCTTCCGGACTCTGGAGTTCATTTATCGCTGTGATATTCCCATCATCCACAAATATCTGTAAGTTAGCACATTTAGCCTGGTTTATGCCTACAATTTTATCTCCGTCAAGCATATAATAGATTGTCTCCCCGTTACCCTCAATATTGATCTTATACAACTTATTATCCTTAAAATAACCGGTGAGGGACCTTCCTTTTACCTGGTTGAACCGGTCGCGATCGACCTGGCTCGAGACAAACGCTGAATTATACAGTTCCATCTTATCTGCCATCCTGTTCTTCGTAAATATCGCAATAGAGTCAGATGTAAGCTGATTTTCCTTTGACCATAATATAGGAAATTTGTAAAGTCTGATGACCGAATCACGGAAAGAGTAGGAGAGGGAGTCGCATCGGGCCTGAAGATCCTTGCTGAATATTCTGCAGCCATGGTATGCCCTCATCAGCCTGTAGCTTAGCATAGAAGAATCGGATCTGGTTATTGCGCTTATTGTATCTGCATGAAGGAAAAGTGAGTCTTTGTCCGAAACCTGGATAAACACCGCTTTGTCAGTCACCAGGAAACGTTCGGGCGTCTTATAGTACCATGCATAGTTACCTTTTACGATAATCTTATTTGTAGTGTCTGTAATGCTTGTATTCCTGAATGATTGTCCATAACCTGTTACACCATCATAAAACAGGGAGTCACCCCTGATGATCTGCTGTCTGTTATCGATCATTGCGTTTTCCCATATCCGGGAGATATCGTTTTTAGTGTCGTACCAGCCCTTCTCACAATAAAGATAAAGACTGTCACCCTCCAGTTCTGAAGGCCCGGTAAAGAAAGCAGTTTCTGTTTTAGTATTGTAATCCATTGTGTCGGCAGTCATTACATAATCAGGATTAACAATTTTAACGCTGTCCTTAAAATGAAAAAGGTTTTGGGTGGTGTAATAAATGCCAATAATACTCGTGAGTGTGTTCTTGCCGTTTATAATTCTCCCGTGATCGTTATAACGTGCAATCTTGTTAGCCACATCGTATTTAACCGACTTTGTATAGAGATGTGTTTCTTTATCAATCAGCTCGACATTGCCGTCGACCGAAGCTGATTCTGAGGTGCCGTCATAGAAAAGGCTGTCGCCGCGAAGATGGAGCGTATCACCCTGTTCCATATTAATCCTGCTGTAGGCTTTGATCTGGTTATAGCCTGTATAGAAATGCGCGCTGTCGCATTTCATCAGTATTTCCTTATGTTTAAGGGATACGTCACCAATCAGGCGTGTGAGTCTTCTTCCTGTTGATTTTTCAATTTCGTCGATTCCTTCTGCAGAATGGATTACCTCAATTTTAGTTTTGCCGGTTTTAGTCTTAGTTGGGTTTTGGCCAGTAAGCTTTGCTGAAACCAAAAGGACAAAGATAAAAGTGACCAGACTGATATTTATTGTAATGTGCTGGTTCCGTGAGAATGTTATTGTAACCATCCCTGCTCCAGAAATTTGCATGATCTGAATTCGTCACTGATCTTAACGTACGTCGTTTCGAGCTTCTTTTTTATCCATTTTGTATATGCCTGCTGCCTTTCATACATCATGGCGGCATTATAAAGGAATTGATAGTCATCTTTTACATTTGCCCGGTGCGCAGATACTTCATCGTCAAGCTTTACAACCCTGAAAACCGCATTCCCGATTTCATCTGTAGTCTGGAATGGTTCAGAGATTTCACCTACTTTAAGTTCCCTGACTTTTACATACATATCCTTACTTAGCTCATCCAATGAAAACCAGTTGGTTCTGTCGCCGGGATTTGTGCTCACAAATTTACCGCCATTAATCCTGCTGTCGGCATGAGTCGAATACCGGAGGGCAGCGACTTCAAATTTAAGGCTATCCTTCCTGATAAGTTTTGTAAGGCTGTCAAGCTTATTCAGAGCCTTCTCTGCTTCAAGGGGCTTTACCTTCGGTCTGATGAGTATATGCCGGGTATTTACAAGGTCGCCTTTACGATCGATCAGTTGAATAATATGAAAACCATATTTTGTTTCAACGATCTTGGATACCATGTTTTTTGAGAGACTGAATGCAGCATCTGCATATTCCTTTTCAAGTTCTCCCCGTAATTTATACCCTATCTCCCCACCGTTTGAAGCAGATCCGTCCTCGGAATTCAGAATAGCCAGAACGCTGAAGCTTTTGCCTGCAAGGATCTGGCTTCTGATGTCCAGAAGTCTTTGCCGTGCTTCCGCTTTATTTTCTTCATTTTGAGGTGGATCGAGCTGTATTAAGCTAAGCTGAACTTTAGCGGGTACAACGGGAAGACTATCTTTTGGAATTGCCGAAAAATATCTTTTTACATCATTAGGTGTAATGGACAACTTTTCAGTTATTTTATTCTGGACCTCCGATACTATCTGCTGGTCAACAAGAACTTTTCTAATGTCACGCCGGATTTCGACAAGGCTCTTCTTAAAAAAATCTTCAAGTGCTTTTTCACTTCCAGCCTGTCTGATAGCGTCGTTCATTTTCATATTAAGATCGCCATCAACCATATCGTCGGTCACTATTATGCTATCGATCCTTGCCTGGTCGAGGAAGAGCTTGGAAATAAGCAGTTCCTGAAATGCAGTGCAGCGGAGGTCTTCAAGTGAAGCCCTGTTACCACCCCTCCTCTGATCATTTGCAGCAGTTTCAACATCTGAAAGGTATACTACTTCATTCCCCACAATTGCCGCAACCGATTCAACAAGCTTCTGGGGTGTAGCAGTTGAAATAACTGAGATCAGAGCTATACCCACAAGTAAACCTTTACGTAATTTTCTTTTCATCATCAATAAATCTTAAAACTGTTTTCTTTCAACGCCTCATCATAGATACCATTTTCAAGTGTCTGAATAAATCCAATGCGCCTGTTATTCCAGATAATTCTCTTAATATCATTCCTTACGTATTCAAACGGGGCAAGTGTACCCCTGAGTCTGAGATCATTTATCGAAATCAGGTAAACCGAAGATGAGTCGCTTGTTTCATAAAAACTATTTTTCTTAAGGAAAATATCGCGATTGATAATATTTTCATTCAATTCCATTGAAAGCCTGTCAATTGTAACCCAGTCCTCATTAAAATCATCAAATTTCTCAGCAAACTGATAGCAGAGGCTTTCAAGTTCCTGCATGTCCTTCTGTTTCTCCGACCGTGCCAGAAGCTTTATTTTAGCCAGATTCGGAGTTTCAACCGGCAATTTTATATAGAGCGCCTTTACTATATCGGATGTCAGCATCAGGCTTCTTTCATTTGCTGCGTAATAACTTTTAAGTTCTTCATCGGATATTACAGTATCCATTCTCTGGAGCATCATCTGGTTTTGATATTCGTAGATGACCAGATTCACTCTCGTCTCATCAAGCTGTGATTCAATATCCTTCTTCAAATCAGGAGATATGTTGGCTTCTGCTCTCTGATACAAAAGTTCCTTTTTTGCCCACTTATTTATGAAGTTCTGAATAAGTACCACACTGTCAGCCCCTGAAATTCCCTCCGTCACAGCAGATGGGACCTGATCGTAGTACAGCGTTGAATTTCCGGCCTTTGCAATAGAGATCCGTTTTGAGCCATTGTTCTTTTGGCCGCAGCTGCTGAGTGCAATCAGGATCACCAGAACAGTTATTATCCTATTCATTGTTAATTCGCTTCTTTACTTCCTCAAACACACTATTATCAACTTTAACGGGATATTTTTCGGTCAGCTGCCTGATCCATTCGCTTGTTAGCCAATCCTGATAACCTGTCAGTACCTCAGCTTTAACCTGATCGAAAGGAAGTGTAGTCTTTTCTGCTTCAGTTCCTTTCTTCGACAGGTAATTACTCTTATTCTTTTCATAATAATCCTTCAGGCCTGTGGAATCCTCCTGTACTTTATTCCAGACTTTTTTTGATGAAACTTCAAAAAGCAGTATTCCGTCATGAAATTCATTCATTAAATATCTGAAATCGGGATACTTGTTTTCGAGGTTCGCATCTTCATATTTACCGATCTCATCTTCAGCCACCGACTCAATTGATGCGTTTATAAAGCTCACAGGACCAGTTGTTATGACCGGGCTGCTTCGCTTTTCGAGGTAATCGGCAAATTGCGATGCTGTAAGATGCTGATCGCTGAAGGTGTAAATATTCCCTGAAGGCAGGTTATCCCTTTTATACTCCGATTTGCCAACGACGATAAGAGAATCGGTGTGGGATGTAAACCAATTGTATACGGTTGTGTCAATCCTGAAGTTATACTCTTTTTTAAGGCGTGCAATAAAGGATTTCCTGCCTATCATGTTAAGATTTGATTGATTTAATTTGCTCTCAAGGTAAGGTTTTGCCTCGTTGTATGAAGCCGGGGCTTTCCTTTCGAGGAGCTTTATAATGTGAAATCCGTAGGCCGTTCTAACGGGTTCCGAATATTCGCCTGTGTCCTTAATCGCAAAAGCAGCTTCAGCGAAATCGGGAATTATTTCTCCGACTCCAAACATGTCCATCTCGCCTCCTCTGACTGCTGATTCTTTATGGTCGGAATATTTTGAAGCAAGCTCCGGGAATGATTTTCCACTTCTGAGCTGTGAGTAAATATCGTCAATTTCTGATTTTGCTTTCCGGACGAGGGTATCATTGGAGCCCGGCGGAACTGCTTTCATTATGTGCGCTACCCTGACTTTACCCCTTGAGGGTCGTTTATCAGCGACGAGAATAATGTGATAACCGAACGATGTTCTTACGGGCATTGAAAGCTCTCCGGGATTAAGGCTGTAAGCTGCGTCTTCAAAAGGGGCTATCATTTGAAATACAGTGAAATAGCCCAGGTTCCCGTTATTAACTGACACTGATTTGTCGTCGGATGAAGCTTTTGCAACCCTTTCGAAGGATTCACCGTCAAGTATTCTCTTCCTGATTTCCAGAGCTTTCATATATGCCCTGACTGTGTCAGCAGGTGCTGCGTCCGGACGGCAGCTAATCAGGATATGAGATGCTTTCACTTCCAGCAGCGACCTCTCATATGCCCTTTTAAGAAGGCGTTCCTTTATATCAGAATCGGTAAGATAACTTTGGGCAAGTTGTTCCCTGTAGCCGTTCAATTCTTCGCTGAAGGCTCTTGTGGTATCATAACCTTCCGACATGGCATCGGCCACCTTAAGCTTAAAGGCAATAAACTGTTCAAGGAATTTGTCTATTTCTGATTTGTTGCCCGGATCCAGGCTCTTGTTGAACATCCTGATGAATTCCCCCTCCTCAACGTTCCTTCCTGCTACCGTCATCAGGATTTTTTTATCTGGTTCCTGTGCCGGACATACGCTCCGGAATAAAAACAGCATGAAGACTGGAAGAATTAAGCCTCTTTTCATCGGGATTTTGTGGGAACCGTTATTCAAAGGACTTTCTGCTGTAGTTGGGCGATTCCCTGGTAATCGTAACATCATGAGGATGACTTTCGATGATCCCTGAGTTAGTGATCCTGACGAATTTACCCTCTTTTTTAAGAACCGTGATATTTTTTGCTCCAAGGTATCCCATTCCGGCCCTGAGCCCTCCTGTCATCTGATATATTACCTCAGCCAATGTTCCCTTATATGGAACCCTGGCGGCTATTCCTTCGGGCACAAGTTTGCGGACATCATCTTCCATATCCTGGAAATAGCGGTCCTTGGAGCCCATCTGCATTGCTTCAATTGAGCCCATTCCCCTGTATGCCTTGAACTTGCGTCCGTTATAAATTATGGTTTCACCCGGCGATTCTTCAACACCTGCAAAAAGCGAACCCGCCATTATTGAATCGGCTCCCGAAGCCAGAGCTTTAATGATGTCGCCCGAATATCTTATTCCCCCGTCTGCTATTACGGGGATACCGGAGCCATCAATGGCCCTGGCGACGTTATATATTGCTGAAAGCTGTGGGATTCCGACACCTGCAATGATTCTTGTTGTACAAATGGAGCCGGGGCCAATGCCCACTTTAAGGGCATCCGCTCCCTCATCTGCAAGTTTTCTTGCAGCTTCGGCAGTGCCAATATTTCCGGCAACAACATCAGTGCCGGGGAAGGCTTTCTTGATTTCCTTTAAAATGGAGATAACGCCCTTTGTATGGCCATGAGCAGTATCAATAACGATAACATCCACATTGGCATTGATAAGAGCTTCGGCACGCAAAAGGGTATCAGAGGCAATCCCAACAGCGCCGGCGACCCTGAGTCTTCCATTCTCATCCTTGCATGAATTGGGTCGATCTTTTGTTTTTGTGATATCCTTGTATGTAATCAGACCTGTGAGCTTTCCATTTTCATCAACCATGGGCAGCTTTTCGATTTTATGTTTCTGAAGGATTCTGGCTGCTGAAGCCAGGCTTGTCATATGTGCAGTTGTGATAACCGGGGTGGTCATCACTTCGGTTATCTTTCTGGAATGGTTATTCTCAAACCGGAGATCCCTGTTGGTTACAATGCCCTTCAGAATTCCATTGTTATCGATAACAGGTATTCCGCCTATTTTATATTCCGACATGAGGTTTATCGCTTCAGCCACAGTAGCATCCAGGTTTATGGTGATAGGGTCGAGTATCATTACATTCTCAGCCCTTTTAACCCGTTTTACCATGGCCGCCTGCTTTTCAATCGTCATGTTCTTATGAATAACTCCGATTCCTCCCTCCCTTGCAATGGCAATGGCTAGTTCATCTTCGGTCACAGTATCCATTGCGGCAGAGACAATTGGCGTATTTATCCTGATGTTCCGGGAAAACATGGAACTTAGATCCACATCCCTTGGGAGTACTTCGGAATAGGCGGGGACCAGAAGTACATCATCAAAGGTCAGTCCTTCGTAAAGTATCTTATCCTTAATAAATGACATTGCCTGAACTGTTAAATTTTTGTGGCGCAAATTACTAAAAAATAAGGACTCTGGAAAAATGTTGTTTATTTTTAGTCAGGTAACAGCGACCGGGGGAGGTTTGAGAGTCTGCTGTCAAAAGATTGTGATATAGCCGTTAATTTAATTACAGTTGCTACATTTGTATACAGGTCAACTGAGTATGGAAATTGAACATTACCGGCAGGTTTTAACAAAGTACTGGGGATTCACATCATTCAGGCCGCTGCAGGAAGATATTATTAAATCTGTTGCTGAAGGAAAGGATACGCTCGGATTGATGCCGACAGGAGGGGGCAAATCTATTACTTTCCAGGTGCCTGCCCTGGCAAATGAGGGGATATGCCTTGTTATTACTCCCCTCATTGCCCTGATGAAAGAACAGGTGAGCCGCCTTAATAGCCTGGAAATAAAAGCAATAGCCTTACACTCAGGGTTGTCAAGGGAGGAAATAGATATTGCTCTTGAGAACTGCATCTATGGTGATTATAAATTCCTTTACATTTCGCCCGAAAGGATCGCAACCCGCATCTTTCAGGCAAAGGCTGGCCGGCTTAACCTTTCTCTTGTAGCTATCGATGAAGCACATTGTATCTCCCAGTGGGGATATGATTTCAGGCCTTCCTACCTTAAAATAGCCTCTCTCAGGAACCTTATCTCAGATAAAGTTCCTTTCCTGGCTCTTACCGCATCAGCGACACCACAGGTAATTGACGATATAATTAACAGGCTGGAATTCAGGGAAAAGAATGTTCTCAGGACCAGCTTTGAAAGGAAGAATATTTCATATCTCGTACGACAGGTAGAGGAGAAAGGCACATATCTGGTCAAGACAGTAAAGAATGTAAAAGGCACCGGAATTGTCTATGTCCGGAGCAGAAAGAGATGCAGGGAAGTTGCAGAGCTTCTTGTTGAAAACGGTATCAGCGCCGATTTCTATCATGCGGGTTTGCCGGATGAGCTTAGGGATAAAAAGCAAATTTCCTGGTCAAAAGGAGATACCAGGGTTATTGTAGCAACCAATGCCTTTGGAATGGGAATTGACAAGGCTGATGTCAGGTTTGTAATCCACTGGGATATACCGGATTCCATTGAAAACTACTTTCAGGAAAGTGGCAGGGCAGGACGTGACGGCAAACAGGCCTGGGCTGTTTTGCTCTATTCAACTTCCGATAAAAACAGGCTTAATGAGTCATTGAGGCACAAATTTCCTCCGATAGACAGGATAAAAGATACTTACGAAGCTCTCTGCAACTATCTTCAGGTGCCACTCGGATCGGGCAAGGACAATGTGTTTGACTTTAATATGGCTGAATTTGTCTCGCGTTTCAGGCTTCCCGTGATAGAGACTTTCAACAGCCTGGCTTTTCTGCAGAGGGAAGGCTATATAGAATTTACAGAAGAAATAAATAATCCCTCAAGGGTACATTTTATAGTCGGGCGTGATGATCTCTACAAATTTCAGGTTGCAAACGAAACATTCGATGGTTTTATAAAGTTGCTGTTAAGGTCCTATACGGGAATGTTTACAGAGTTTGTTGCTATCAACGAAGATTCTTTGTCAAAGAAGGCTGCTGTAACTAGAGATACTGTATATCAATATCTTGTAAAGCTTTCATCAATGAATGTTATAAAGTTTATTCCCGGCAAGAGAACAGCCCTGGTGATCTTCACGGAAGAGCGCCTTGTCAGGAAAGCCCTGATGATCTCTCCCGACAATTATCTTCATGTAAAAGAGAAGTATTCCTTACGTCTTGACAAAATGATCGATTATGCCGAATCAAAGAACAGGTGCCGGTCGGTAATTCTTCTCGATTACTTTGGTGAGGAATCCGACAGATGCGGTACCTGCGATGTATGCCGCGAAAGGAATGAACTTGATCTCAGCAAGTACGAATTTGATATGATACTTGAAGAGATCAAGGCAAACCTCTCTGACAGACGACCGGATGCCGAAGAACTTGTGAAGATGATAAGTTATCCCGAAAACAAAGTTATAAAAGTGCTCAGGTGGCTTCTCGATCATAATAAGATCGTGAGGGACGGCGATTATAAACTTGCGTGGAAGAGTTAGGGCATGACGGCATAACGGCGTAACGGCGTAACGGCGTAACGGCGAGGCTTACTTTCGTTTTTTTTCTTTTGCTACAATTCTGTAAGATTAAGATTTCTCCATTTAACTTTAATTCCTCCCCCTTCATGTATCTGAAGCATGATCCGTCCCTTGCCCTTACCTATTTTTTCGTCGGTCAGATCGGTCATCAATTCTCCGTTTAGCCAGGTCTTTACATTATCACCCTCCAGCTTTATGCGCATAGAGTTCCAATCATCTTTCTTAAGAATGTTTTCCTTCTCATCAGGTATCTGGGCTATCCAGCCCCGCCCATACGATTCGTAGATGCCTCCGGTGTCATGTCCCGGAGGGGCTACTTCTACCTGCCACCCTGAAATTGTCACTCCTTCGGTGATATAAGAGCGGATAAAGACCCCACTGTTGCCGTCAGAGACCTGTTTAAACTCAAGATTCAGGTCAAAGTCATCGTAATATTTCCTGGTTCCCAGATAGCCGTACTTTTTATCAGGTCCGCTTTCGCAGACAAGTTCACCATTGTCGACATACCATAGTTCTGTGCCGTAGACATCCCAGCCGGTAAGATCTTTCCCGTTAAAGAGGCTCTCCGTGGCTGGTTTTGCCGGCAACTCCTTCAGCTTAATATTTTTGTACCATACCCTGCTCCCGTGATCCTGCAGTGCAATGAGTCCGCTCCTTGCCAGGCCGTATTCCGGTGCAAAGTCCCATTTGCCGCTCGATTTACGCTTAAACCAGTCATCAGTCCATGCTTCAAACTCAAGCATCTTCTCTCCATTGAGCCAGTATTCCGCATGACCGTTGTCAAATACGATCTTTGAAGTGTTCCATGCTCCTGCCTTGTTGAGTTTCTTCTTTTCCTTGTCGCAGACATACATTGCATAATCAGCGCCAGCCATTTGCCACTCTTCAAGTTTTTCAGGGAAACCGGCTTCATCAATAACCTGGTATTCAGGGCCTGTAACATAAGGCACTTTAAACGCCGGCCGTTCCACAACATGGTAGAGAAGGCCGCTGTTGCCGCCGGCAGATATTTTCCAGTCGAATGATATTATAAAATTCCCGTATTGTTTTTCAGTAACAATGTACCCGGTACTATCGCTGCCCTTTCCCAGAGCTGTAAGTGTTCCATTTTCAGCCTTCCAGGGACCTGAAACACCTTCACCGTTATAATCACGCCAGCCCTGAAGGCTTTCACCGTCGAACAGGAGTGTCCAGCCTTCTGCAGCTTCCTGATCTGAAAGTTTATTCGCGGACTCCTTGCAGCCCATAAAAGACAATCCGGAGATAAGGATTACAAGTAATTCAAAAATCTTCTTTTTCATCATGTTAATTAGTTTTCGGGTTAAAAAACAGGTTAATTATTGTCGGCGGGCAGAACATACTCGTAGTCTCCGGGGTTTACCCAACCCGTTTGATACTTTCTGATCTCTCCCTTTGTATATCTTTCATAAAAATTCCAGTCTGCCGGATCATCAAATGGATAATTGTCAAACTTATCACCATTACCTGAAACCCTTGGATCATCCTGTTTTTTCAATTCATCCAGCAGTATTTGCCGTAATTCTTCTTTCATTTTAAGGTATCCTGCAGTCGTGGCCAGGTTTAATGAACATTCAGGATCGATCCCGATATTGTAGAGTTCTTCTTCAGGGTGTTTGCCAAAACATTTTTCCCAGTATGACAGGTCAATTCCCTTGCGACGGAGATTCAGGATAAACGTTTTTGTCGGAGATCCGTCAGTGTTTAGATATCCTGTTTCAGGATTACCGGCAGGCCAGAGGTCTGGTTTAAAATTGATCTGATAGAGAAGAGCATCTTTAATTATTGAGCGGATCGGATATCCCTGATTCAATGGCCTGCCGTAATCGTGCCTCTCCTGGCCGAGAAGTATGAAACTTCTGTCAACAGGCTGTTTTGTATCTGAAAGGATATCTTTAAAGCTTTTACCGGGCGATGCAGCCATACCCGACTTATTCCAAACCACACCGGCAAGTTCGAGAAAAGTCGGGGCAAAATCGATAAAGCTTATATAATCATCTGATATTCTTCCCGGATTTTTGATGCCTGAAGGCCACATAACTGCAAGCGGCATGTGGTTCGAGTATTCATATTCGAGTCCTTTGCAGCGTGGAAACGGCATGCCATTATCCGAAGTTACAATTATGACAGTATTTTGCAGTTCTCCACGTCGTTCGAGCTCCATTATCATTTTAACCAGCTGCTTGTCGAAATACTCTATTTCAAACGCATAGTCGAGCATATCATTTCTGACAGTATCATTTTCGGGCCAGAAACCAGGGACTCTTTCAATCTGGTCAGGATCCTTGCCTCCCAGACTCACCCCCGAACCATACTGGTACTTTCGATGGGGTTCAGTGCTGCCATACCAGAAAAACCATGGCTTATCCTTCGGCCTGACATCCAAAAAATCAATAAAATTGGCTGCATAATCAGATTTGTTTATCCCATCGGAAGGAGGTATCACGGTCTTACCGTTGAATGCCCTGCCTGTCAATTCACGTGGTTTACCGTCAAGGGTACCGGGATTGCCGGGTGCCCATCCCTTGGCAGTGTAGCCCGTGGTGTAACCGTTCTCCTTAAGGACTTCAACAAAAGATCTGAACCTGGCCGGGAAGTTTGAGATATGATTTGCTGCCTCTTCAAGCTGCCAGGAATTGCGGCCGGTAATTATGCAGGCTCTTGATGGTCCCGATTTGGCATTGGGTGTATAGGCATTGTTAAAAAGTATTCCTTCCTTTGCTACCCTGTCAAAGCCCGGTGTTGAGACCCATTTGCAGCCATAAGCACTGAAGTGCATATAGGATGCATCATCGGCAATGCAGAAAAGAATATTCGGTCTGGATTGTTCCGGCTTTTCTGCCGGTTTCTTCATATCCCGGGTACATCCGCAAAAAGGCAAAATTCCTAATCCGATAATCAATGTTTTATTCATGTCTTATACCATAAAGGATTAAGAGACTTGGGATGTAAATATATTATAATATCTTTTCAAATCCTGAGATAATGGCATTTCAGTTCGCTTTCCAGAACAAAAATTACCTAATTTTGTCCGTTAATAAGATGTTTGGAAATGGATAATAGTTCCGATCCCCTTTATTCAAGGAATGTTGTTGAGTTTGTGGCTGCTGCAAATGAGTTTTGCAAATACCAGGAACATGCTGCGGAAATAAAAGGTGACGAAATGCTGAAGATTATGCAGCGTCTTCTGCCGTTTTTGTATCTTAAAGCTTCCTTATTGCCGTCGCTTGAACCGTTTTTTGAGGATGACAATGAGAGATTTGTTACAGAATCGGACTGGTTCAGGGTGAATGATACACTTAAGGAAAAATTTGGCACCGCTAATGATTATCTGGAAGTTTTCGATGAAAAAATAAACGAATCGGAGGGACCTGTTGTTTCAAGCCTTGCCGAAAACATGGCAGATATCTACCAGGATCTCAAGGATTTCCTTCTGCTTTATCAGACAGGTACCCGGGAAGTGATGAATGATGCTGTCTGGAGATGCAGGCTTAACTTTGAAAGTTACTGGGGTCAGAAGCTGACAAACTCCCTGAGAGCTATCCATAAGTTTATTTATTCGGGAGAGGAGATTGGTAAGGTAGAAAATAAAGTAGAAAATGAAGACGCCGTAAACAGATCCGACTGGTTTATCTCGCGCCGGCAAAAGGAGTACAGAAAAGATGGTAAACAATAAATATCCGGAGACGATAACGGCGGAAGATCTTGAAAAATATGATTTATCGTGGTTTAAAGGTGAGATATTGCTCATCGACGATTTAAGAGCTTTCAGAGAATCATTTCCCAAACTCCTTAATTCGCCCGTTCTGGGCTTCGACACCGAAACAAGGCCTTCGTTCAGTAAAGGGAGAAAGAATAAAGTTTCCCTTATCCAGCTGGCAAACGAAAATATAGCTTGCCTTATAAGGATAAACAAGGTTGGTATTCCAAAGGAACTGGCCGAATTGCTTGCAAATCCTCAGGTGATCAAAGCCGGTGTGGCTGTGCACGATGATATCCGGTTTTTGAGAGGTGTGAAGAAATTCCTTCCCTCAGGTTTTATCGATCTGCAGAAATTTGTTAAGGATTATGGGATACAGAGTTCGGGTCTTAAGAAACTTACCGCTATAGTTCTGGGTTTCAAGATTTCAAAGAGGCAGCAGGTTACCGACTGGGAAGCCGACAGACTTACTGATGCCCAGAAGATATATGCAGCTACCGATGCATGGGTATGTTACCAGATATATAAAAAGCTGATCAACGGAGAACCCACGGGCAATTCAATGAACATGTTCCAATAGAAGCCGGATGGAAAAACCCAAAATTATCCTTAAGTCCGGGAAGGAACAGTCGATCAGGCGGTATCATCCCTGGATATTTTCAGGAGCAATAAAAAATATAGTTGGAAAACCTGTTGAAGGCGATATCGTCAACGTCTTTGATAATAAGGACACTTTCCTTGCTGTTGGCCATTATCAACCGGCTTCAATTGCTGTAAGAATACTCTCCTTTGAAGAGGTAGACCCTGATATAGATTTCTTTCGTAACAAGATACGGGAAGCATTAAACTACAGGGCATCAATCGGACTGACAGAGAATCCTCTTACCAATGTTTACAGGCTTGTTCACGGAGAGGGAGACAACCTTCCGGGACTCATTGTTGACTATTATAACGGCGTAGTTGTGATGCAGATGCATTCGGTGGGCATGTACAGAATGCGAAAAGAGATAGCTCAGATTCTAAAAGAGCTGTTGGGTGACCATATCACTGCAATTTATGACAAGAGCGAGGCTACAATCCCTTTCATGTCGGGAATAAAAGGGGTGAACGAATTTCTTTACGGTAATTCAAGTCCCGTTGTTGTGAATGAGAACGGTTTTAAATTTAAAATTGACTGGGAATCAGGTCAAAAGACAGGTTTCTTTATTGACCAGAGGGACAACCGGAAACTTCTTGGCGATTTCACAGGTGGCAGAGGCGTCCTGAATTTGTTTGGATATACAGGCGGATTTTCTGTTTATGCAATGAAAAACGCTTCAATGGTCCATACTGTTGATAGTTCGGTTTATGCCACAGAACTTGCCGACCAGAATATAAAACTGAATTTTGGCGACGACCCGCGACACAAGTCATACCAGGTTGATGCCTTTGATTTTCTTAATGATATCCGTGGTAAATACGATCTTATAATCCTCGATCCTCCTGCTTTTGCAAAACACAACAATGCACTTGATAACGCCCTTAAGGGTTATAAGAGACTGAATATGAAAGCAATTGAACAAATTAGACCTGGTGGGATAATATTTACTTTTTCCTGTTCACAGGTTGTAACAAAAGAAAACTTCAGGAAATCGGTTTTTGTCGCAGCTGCCAATACAGGACGGAAAGTGAAAATTTTATACCAGCTGAGTCAGCCCCCCGACCATCCTGTGAATATCTATCATCCTGAAAGTGAGTATCTTAAAGGATTGGTTCTATATGTTGAGTAGGTAAAGGGAATAATTTGAAAATTTTTATCGTGTGATATGAGCGCAGATAAACACATTGAATTTATTGCAAAAAAACTTGGCCTTCATGAATGGCAGGTAGAAAATACCATCAGGCTATTAGATGACGGGGCGACCATACCATTTATCAGCAGGTACAGGAAAGAGATGACCGGCAGCCTCGATGAAGTGCAGCTGATGCATATTAAGGATGAGTTTGCAAGGCTGAAAGAGCTTGACGCCCGTCGCGAAAGCATAGTAAAGTCAATCGAGGAACAGGAAAAGATGACTCCCGAATTAAGGGAGAAGATCGATGCTGCCCTTACCATAGCAGAAATTGAAGATATTTATCTGCCATACAGGCCAAAACGCCGGACACGTGCAACAATTGCGCGTGAGAAAGGACTTGAACCATTTGCGGAAATTCTCATGGGTCAGAGAGAACAGGATCCATTTCATAAAGCTGAAGCTTTCCTTAATGATGATGTACCTACTGTAGAAGAAGCAATAGCCGGAGCTTGTGATATTATGGCTGAATGGATCAGCGAGAATGAAAAAGCCAGGAAGCAGTTGAGACATCTCTTTGAAAAAGAGGCTGTTATTATTTCCAGGGTTGTTAAGGGTAAAGAGTCGGAAGGAATAAAGTTCAGTGATTATTTTGACTGGTCCGAGCCGCTTAGGAAATGTCCATCGCATCGTCTGCTGGCTATGAGGAGAGGTGAAGAAGAAGGCTTCCTGAGGCTTTCAATTGAGCCTGACGCGAAGAAAGCCCTTGATATCCTTGATTCACTGTTTGTTAAAAGCAGAAATGATTCATCAAAACTTGTTTCCGGTGCAGTCAGTGATAGCTGGAAAAGGCTTCTGGCCTCTTCGATGGAAACGGAATTCCGCAATATCTCAAAGGAAAATGCCGACAAAGATGCAATTATGGTGTTTGCCGATAACCTTAGGCAGCTTCTTCTGGCACCTCCGCTTGGAGAGAAAAATGTACTTGCCATTGACCCCGGGTACAGAACGGGCTGCAAGCTTGTTTGTCTCGACCGTCAGGGCAACCTTCTTCACAATGAAACCATCTATCCGCACCCACCACAGAATGAGACTGCAGTATCGGTCAGGAAAATACTTTCACTCGTCAATGCTTATAAAATTGAAGCAATAGCTATCGGTAACGGGACTGCAAGCCGTGAGACAGAAGAATTCATCAAATGGGTGAAATTTGAAAAGGATATTCAGGTTTTCGTCGTCAGTGAAGCAGGTGCTTCAATCTACTCGGCCTCCAAAGTAGCCCGTGATGAATTTCCCGATTATGATGTTACCGTCAGGGGAGCGGTGTCGATAGGCAGGAGGCTGATGGATCCGCTTGCAGAGCTTGTCAAGATCGATCCCAAGTCGATCGGTGTTGGACAATATCAGCATGATGTGGATCAGCAGAAGCTTCAAAGCAGTCTGGATGAGGTTGTCATGAGCTGCGTCAATGGTGTCGGGGTCGAAGTCAACACTGCCAGCAAGCATCTGTTGACCTATGTCTCGGGTCTCGGGCCGCAGTTAGCCCAGAATATAGTTGATCACCGCACAGAAAACGGCGCTTTCAGGTCACGCAAAGAACTGCTGAATGTTAAAAGAATGGGACCGAAAGCTTTTGAGCAGAGTGCCGGATTTCTAAGAATAAGAAATGCTGAATATCCACTCGACTCGAGTGCAGTCCACCCCGAAAGCTATCATATAGTTGAAAAAATGGCGAAGGATTCCTTATGTGAGCTCAGGGAATTGATGACCAATGACGAAAAACGAAAAGCCATAAAGCTTGAAAATTATATTACGGCAAGTGCAGGACTACCGACTCTGAAGGATATACTGGATGAGCTTGCAAAACCTGGAAGGGACCCGCGATCAACAATCAAGGCATTCAGTTTTGCCGACATACACTCAATGGAGGACCTGACACCAGGGATGGTAGTGCCCGGAATTGTAACAAATGTTACAAAATTCGGGGCTTTCGTAGACATCGGTATCAAACAGGATGGATTGGTCCACATATCGAACCTGAGCAATACTTATGTCCAGGATCCGTCGAAAGTTATTAAATTGCATCAGCATGTTTTTGTGAAGGTTCTGGATGTTGATATTGAACGGAAAAGGATTCAGCTTTCAATGAAAGATGTTCAGCAGAAATGAATTAAAAAGGGGGTTTATACATTAGAAATTTTAAATAGGTATTGCTATGAAAAAAACCAGTGTTTTTTTAAGTGTAATTATTACACTACTAATTATTTCCTGCAATAAGCAGCCGCAACCTCCTGTTGCAGAGAAGATACCCCACGAAGTCGTTGACAAGCGAAATGATAATTATTTCTGGATGAGGCTCACTGATGAACAGAAGGCTGCAACATCTCCTGATGAACAAACCTCAAAGGTTCTCACATATCTTAACGGTGAGAATGCCTATGGAAAGGCTATGATGAAACATACTGACAGCCTTCAGAAAACTATTTTTGATGAGATAACCGGAAGGATAAAGAAGGATGATCAATCGGTTCCATATTTTGATAACGGATACTATTATTATAATAAGTATTCGGCGGGTAAGGAGTATCCGGTTTATTACCGGAAGAAAGGCACTTTAGAAAGCTCTGAAGAAATTATCCTCGATGTCAATAAGCTTGCTGAAGGTAAGGAATATTGCTCTGTAGGCGGAATAAACGTCAGCAACGATAATAATTTGCTTGCCTACAGTATCGACACAGTGAGCCGGAGGCGTTATACTATTCATGTCATCGACCTCACAAAGGGAATGCTTTTACCTGATAAGGTTGATAATATTGCCGGCGATATGGAATGGGCAGCTGACAACAAAACTCTTTTTTACACCGGTAAAGATTTTGAAACACTCAGGGATGATAAAATATTACGCCATAAGCTGGGGAACAATATCAGTGAGGATGACACTGTTTATTTCGAATCTGATGAAACGTTCAGTGTATCACTTGACAAGACCAAAAGCAGAAAATATATTGTTATTCAGTCACAACAGACTCTATCCACGGAAGCAAGACTCATTGATGTTTCAAAACCCGATGTAGCACCTGTCCTGTTTGAACCGAGAAGTGCTAACCATGAATACCAGATCGATCATCTTGGTAATAGCTTTTATATCAGAACAAATTCGGGAGGAGCTTCCAACTTTAAGTTGATGAGAACAGGTGAAGCAAAGACTTCGATGGAGAACTGGAAGGATGTTATTCCTCACAGGAGTGATGTGTTGTTTGAAGGATTTGAACTCTTTGACAATTATCTGGTTGCTTCTGAACGTATTAAGGGACTTAATAACCTTCGCATCATCAATTTAAAGGAAAACACTGAGCATTATATCGACTTTGGTGAAGAGGCTTACACCGCAGGGATAAATGTAAACCCAAATGCAAATACGGACATTTTCAGATACAGCTATTCTTCATTGACTACTCCCAGCTCTGTTATCGATTACAACATGAAAACCAAAGGGAAGGAGATCCTGAAAGAAGAAACAGTTCTTGGAGGATTTGATAAATCGAACTATGAATCGAAGCGTTTATGGGCAAAAGCCCAGGATGGCACGTTAGTACCTGTCTCAATGGTCTATAGAAAGGGTTTCGTAAAGGATGGAAACGCTCCCTTGCTGCTTTACGGATACGGATCGTACGGGATCTCGATGAATCCTTCTTTCAGCATGTCGGTTTTAAGCCTTCTCGACAGAGGTTTTGTATATGCTATTGCCCACATCCGTGGCGGAAGTGAAATGGGACGGCACTGGTACGAAGACGGGAAGCTTCTGAAGAAGAAGAATACTTTCACTGATTTTAACGATTGCGCCCAATTTCTTGTAAATGAAAAATATACAAGCACCAGTAAGCTTTTTGCAATGGGAGGAAGCGCAGGTGGTTTGTTGATGGGAGCTATAATAAATATGAAACCTGATCTGTATAAAGGAGTTGTAGCAGCAGTGCCTTTTGTGGATATTGTAACTACTATGCTCGATGAGACCATTCCTCTCACAACATTCGAATATGATGAATGGGGTGACCCGAGGAAAAAAGAATATTATGACTATATGTTATCTTATTCACCATACGATCAGGTGAAACCGATGGATTATCCCAACCTGCTCGTTACTACAGGTTTTTGGGATTCGCAGGTCCAGTATTGGGAACCTGCAAAATGGGTTGCAAAACTGAGGGATATGAAAACCGATAAGAATCTCCTGATAATGGATTGTAATATGGAAGCCGGACATGGAGGAGCTTCGGGAAGATTTGAACGGTACAGAGTAACATCCCTTGAATACGCGTTCATGCTTGATCTGGCAGGAATCAAAAATCCTGAAATAAAATAGCTGATCACTCAGGAAAAAAATAGCAGGGGCGCTTTGACGTCCCTGCTATTGGCAACAAATTATATCCCCTTCTAATTCATTACCGGCACCGGTCTCCGTTCCTGCTGAACATTGGTCAATGATTTCAGCACTGGTTTGCCCGGCAATTTTGAATCGCGCATTGCAGCATTATATGCAAATGAAGCTGTAATAATTGCATTCTGTTTCAGGTCAGCCATTATGAGTCGTTCATAAGTATCCATCACTGTGTGATAACCTCGGTCGTACTCAATTTCATCCTGGATGAACTGGAATCCGGGCAATCCGACGGCATCAAATGAAAGATGGTCAGTACCGCCTGTGGTCCTGATAGTTATTGTTGTAGCTCCCATATCTTCGAAAGGCTTCAGCCACTCTTCAAAAACAGGCCTTAAAATGTCATTTTCCTGTAAATAAATACCTCTGTATTTCCCGCTACCGTTATCCATATTGAAATAAGCCGCAAACTTGTCATAATCAGGCTTGTGTTCCCTTGTTTTAGGATCAACCAGATACTTCTCGACGTATCCCCGTGAGCCATTCAGTCCCTGTTCTTCACCACCCCAGAGTGCCACCCTGATGGTCCGTCGTGGTGCTATTTCGAGGCTTTTCAGTATCCGCAGAGCCTCCATCATCACAATACATCCCGAAGCATTATCGGCTGCACCGGTCCCTCCATGCCATGAGTCAATATGCGCACCCAAAAGAACCACTTCATTTTTAAGAAGTTTGTCAGTACCGGGGATCTCTCCGATAACGTTGTAAAGCTTAGGGCTTGGAATGAACTGGTTTTGGATCTCAACTTCCATTTCAACTGGAACTTCGTGTCTTAAAAGCCTTTCCATTCTGCCATGGTCCTCTATTGGCAGGTTTAGTTCGGATGTCGGTTCCGGATTTCCGGATGTGAAATTTCCGCCTCCTGATCTGGGGACATTAAAAGTGCCTGAGCTGTTCAGTATTACTGCAGCACCTTCATCCCTGATAAAGGTTGAGATCCTGGTCCTTAAAGCTCTTTGTGCAGCAAAATTTGCAAAATCGCCCATCGGAGATCTTCTTCCCTGAGTCTGGGTTGACCTGGCGAGCTCTTTAAGCTGATCATCGGTATATCTGCTGGCAAGTGGTTCGAAACTTATTTCGTAGGGTGTTGTTGAAGGAACCAGAACAATTTTCCCGTTAAGCTTTCCCTTATATTTATCCAGATCGGCCTCCGATTTTACATCAAGAAGGACAACCTCTCCCTTTACGAGTCCTTTTGTACTTCCTGTCCAGGCGACTGGATTGCAGGCAAAATTCGCATAGTAAGGTGCTGTCATTGCAGCATATGTCTTAAGATTATCCCATCCTCCACGGGCAAAATCCCTTGCCTCCTCAATTCTTACATTTTGAAATCCAAGTTCTTCCATCTTCTTTTTAGCCCATTCATTGCCCCTTGCGCCTCCGGTTGATCCGGTAAGCCTGGGACCAGTAAAATCGGTTAAACCGAAGGCGAGTTCTTCAATTGAGGAGTTCCTCAAGCCTTCCTGTTTGATCTTATTGATCATGTTCAGGTCAATTTTTTCAGTTTGAGAAAGTAAAATTGACGGGATAAAGATCAGCAGGCAAGCACTGATAAAACTTGTTTTAATTTTCATTTGAGTTTTAATTAGGTTTTTTAGAGAAAATCAAAAATAGATAAAGAAAGTTTAAGGTAACAGATACAAGGGTGATTTAACATAAATTAACTTTGTAAAACGGATAATATTTGAATGATGATCACAAGCTCTGAAGGGGAAGGGACACCCCCCAACCCCCCGAAAGAGCATGCGCGTCAACTTAAGAATCAGATTTATACTTATAATTATCTAATTAGCAGAAATACAATTAAATAAGTTTCCCCTCCACCACATGCCTCCCCTGCAGGCTGGCTGCCATCGTTGCAATCTGGCTCCTCGCTAAAAACACCCACAGGGTGTTTTATTAACGCTCGGCCCTCCACCGGGCAATTTTTTTTTCGCTCGGTCCCCTTTTGAAGGAGGGGTGGCCCGGACCAAAGCAAAGAATATTATTTAAGTGAAATCAATTTGGTCAGGCGGGGGTGGTTGATTCGACAGGAGTGGACTTATTCGTGAGGTAAGATCTGACCGGTTTCAGATCATTTCTGTTTAAAAGATGATTGTTATTCAAGATAATAAAAGTAAGAAAGAAATGAATCAACCACCCCGGCCCGGAATTAACTAAGGTTCTAACAGGTGCAGACAATCCGGGCCACCCCTCCTATAAGCTAATCTTTATACACATCTTTTTAAATTCTGAATTTACTCTGTCGTTTTTAGTCCATCTGGCTCTGAAAGAGCCAAATATGAATAACCCCTGGCGCAGCCAGGGGTAGATGACCACTAAACACTTCCCAGCTCTGAAGGAGCTGAATATTAAGCCCTTTCAGGCATGCGCGTCAACTTAAGAATCAGTTTTAAGCCGATAATTATCTAATTAGCAGAAATACAATTAAATAAGTTTTCCCTCCACCACATGCTTCCCCTTCCCCTGCAGGCTGGCCCCTTCGCTAAAATTGCCCACCGGGCAATTTTTTTACGCTCGGTCCCCTTTTGAAGCTAATCTTTCATAACATCTTGTTTAATTGATAAAGGGATCCTTCGCTTCGCTCAGGATGACAGGTCATTAGCGAATATATTGGAAGAGGGGGGAGAAGCAGCGAGCCGCCATTTAGCTAATCAATAAACTATGAAGAATGCCGGATGGCGGCTCGCTGCTTCTCCCCCCTAAACTAGACTCAACTCCGCTTGTCATCCTGAGTTTTTATCCAAAGTTTTGTACTTCTGGTATTATGACAACCAGAATCAATTAATTTTGTACGGGTTACACAAGCATGACCTTCGCTTGAATAGTGCATTTTGCCTGCTCCTGAGTATGGTTCCGGAAGATAAAGTCTTCAGGTATGGTACTTCCTAAAAGGAATGTCCGATTAGTAGCATTTCAATTTCCAAAGACCTTCCGGGTGTAATCTTTTTTATAATTTAAAATGTATTACAAGTATGGAAAAAATCAGAAAAGATTGTGCTGGAATAGACATTGGATCTAAGAAGGTATTTGTTGCAATCGAAGGACAGGAGGTAAAAAGTTTTTACACCTTTACTGAAGACTTTGAAAAACTACGTGATTATCTTTTTGAGAACGATATTAAGACTGCAGCAATGGAAGCCACTGGAGTCTATTGGGGTATTTTGTATGAAATGCTGGAAGAGGCCGGAATAGACGTTTGGCTTGTTGATGGTCGTCAAACAAAACAAGTACCTGGCCGAAAAACTGATGTTAAAGACTGTCAATGGATACAGCAGTTACATAGCTATGGACTATTAAACAGGTGTTTTGTTGCAGAAAGCGATATAAAGGAACTCAGGTCATATCAGCGGCTGAGAGAAGACCATATCCGGTCGGCATCAATGCATATTAACCATATGCAAAAAGCCCTCACTGAAATGAATATCAGGCTTACGGAAGTATTGGATCAGATCCATGGAGTGAGTGGGCTGGCTATGATAGAAGCTATCCTGAAAGGCGAAAGAGATAAGGAAAAACTATTAAAACTCTGCCACACAAAAATTATTAAAAACAAGAAAGATGAGGTATTAAAAGCTCTAAATGGCAGGTATACAAAACAAGGATTATTTGCACTAAGGCAAGCCTTTGAATCATATTGCTTTTATCAGAATCAGATCGAGCAGTGTGACCAGATGATCGATGAGGTTCTTCAAAAGATCAGTAGAGGTAAACCAGATCAAAAAACAGATGTTCGCAGAAAACCAATACGTCATAATAAACCTGATATTGATAATCTTGGCTCAATGATGCTGAAAATCTTTAACGGAAGGGATGCCACCACAGTCTCGGGTATAACAGATTACAGCTGGATGCAACTACTCTCAGAAACAGGTGGTGATTTATCCAGATGGCCAACAGAAAAACATTATACCAGCTGGTTGGGTCTTGCACCGGGTCAGCATAACTCGGGCAGAACTAATAGAAACAGAAGAAAATCAGGACGCCCCAAGGCAGGCCAAATCTTCAGACAGATAGCTCAAAGTCTGTTAACAAGCAAACGTATAGCACTTGGAGCATTTGGACGCAGACTCAGCGTTAGAAAAGGGTCACCAGTTGCGATAAAATCAATTGCTCGCAAACTTGCAGTACTTTACTGGAGAGTAATGGTAAAAGGGATGGCCTTCGTAGAAGAAGGAACTAAAAAGTATGAGGAACAACTCCTGATACAAAAACAGCGATCCCTTAACAGACTAGCAAAAGAACTAAATGTACAAGTTGTTTATAATGTATGAGTTACGAATGTTGTCATTAGTAGCGAAGCGAAGGATCCCCTTCATGCGAGCAGGAATTATTCTTCATTATTGAAGGATACCCCACCTTCCCATCCCTACAAAGATCTTCCCATTCCCTGTTAAACTCTTCGATAAGACTTACCTTCTTTATCCTGAGCATTCCTTTTATTTGCTTTTCTCGTGCAATTGCTGATTCAACCTGGTCGAATATTTCAAAATAAACCACTCTGTTAACATTGTATCTCATAGTAAAGCCTTTTATAAGCTTGCTCTTATGCTCATTGCATCGTCTCTCAAGATCGTTGGTGACACCTGTATAAAGAACCTTATTGGCCTTGTTGGTCAAAATATATACAAAGTACTGATAATCTGAAGCCTGTAAATTAACCCCTGAACTATTCTCAACGCTATGTGAAAAAACGTGGTCAGTGTGGTGAAATTGACTTATTTCATAGTCGCCTGAGATAATCTTTTATAATGTTCAGAGATGTGTATAAAGATTAACTTCAAAAGGAGGGGAAATTTTAGTAGGGAATGACAGACCTCTTCTTACGAAAATAACTCTTAGGTTTATAGCTATGCCCCGGAGGGGGGGTAAAAACTGCCAGGAAATAACTTAAAGAGATGCCTGATTGACTTTTTGACTTTAACGTGCCTTTAATTAAACTTTTCTACTTTTGTCTTTTATCTTTCTACTTTTGACTTTTTTACTTTGAACTTTTTACTTTTGACTTTTGACTTAATTAAGTGATTTACCCTGATAATTTTGAATCGAAGATTGGTTTTGACAGGATAAGGCAACTGCTTGCCGAAAACTGTCTGAGCCCCATGGGTCTGGAACAGATTGATGCAATTAAGTTCCTCTCAGATGAGGAAACGATCAGTTTCAACCTTGCTGCCACATATGAATTCCAGCAGTTGCTTCAGTTTGAAAATTATTTTCCATCCGAGCATTATTACAAGGTATCCGATTGTCTCGCCAAAATAAGGGTAATTGGTACATTTCCTGAGATCCAGGAAGTATTTGACCTGAAGAGATCACTTGAGACTGTCAAAGCCATAGTCAGTTTTTTCAAAAAGAAGGTGGATAATAGTTATCCGGTCCTGAAGACAATATGTGGCGGAGTAAAGGTCTATCCTTATGTGCTTGAAGCTGCAGACCGGATCATTGACAAAACCGGCAATATAAAGGACAATGCCTCTCCAAAACTGAAAGACATCCGCAACAATCTTGCAGCTAAAAGCCTGCTTGTGACAAAAAGGCTGAATGCGATACTCAAGTCGGCACAGGCTGACGGTATAGTCGATTCAGATGTAGCAGCCTCGGTAAGAAATGGGAGGGGGGTAATACCAGTTAATTCCTACGATAAACGTAAGATCAAAGGTTTGATCCACGATCAGTCTGCATCGGGAAAAACAGTCTATATCGAACCGGAGGAAATAGTCGAACTTAACAATGAAATTATTGAACTTGAATATGAGGAGCGGAGGGAGATTGTCAGGATCCTGACTTCATTTGCCGATGACATACGGCCATATATAGACGACCTGATGCAATCGAACACTTTTCTTGGAGAGATTGATTTCATAAGGGCAAAGGCATTGCTGGGTAACTTGCTTGGATCGATTAAACCCGTAATTTCAGAAAAGCCCGGGATATTCTGGAGAAAAGCTGTTCATCCTATTTTATATCTGACTTTCAGAAAGATAAAGGACAGGAAAGTTGTCCCGCTTGATATTAAACTTGATGATAAAGAACGTATCGTACTGATTTCCGGACCCAATGCAGGCGGAAAATCTGTCTGCCTGAAAACCGTTGGTTTACTTCAGTATATGATCCAGTGCGGACTGACAGTCCCCGTAGGGGAAGGATCGGAATCAGGCATTTTTAAAAACATCTTTATTGATATAGGAGATGAACAAAGCATTGATAATGACCTGAGTACGTACAGCTCTCATCTCATCAACATGAAATATTTCCTGAAGTATGCCTCGGCAGGCAGCCTTATTCTTATTGATGAGTTTGGAACAGGTACAGAGCCGATGCTTGGCGGGGCCATAGCAGAGGCAATACTCGGAGAGTTGACAAAATCGGGGGTCAGCGGTGTGATCACAACCCATTACACAAACCTTAAGCATTTTGCATCGCTGACCGAAGGGATAACCAATGGTGCGATGTTATTCGATAATAATCTGATGCAGCCTCTTTTTCAGCTCAGCATCGGAAAGCCGGGAAGCTCATTTGCCTTTGAAATTGCAAGGAAAATCGGTCTGCCTGTAGAGATCCTGGGGACAGCCTCCGAAAAAGTCGGGATAAAAAATATAAATTATGACAAACATTTAAAGGAGATTGCAAGAGATAAAAGGTACTGGGAGACAAAGAGGCAGAATATACGACAGCATGAAAAACGCCTGGAGGAGCTGATTGCAGAGTATGAGAAGGAGCTTTCGGGTGCAAAAAATCTCAGGAAAGAAATAATATCCAAAGCTAAGAATGAAGCGGAATCCCTTCTTAATGCCTCAAACAGGCTGATTGAAAATACTATCCGTCAGATCAGGGAATCGCAGGCTGAAAAGGAAAAGACAAAAGATGTAAGACAGAAGCTTGAAGAGTTTAAAACTGTTGTTATTGAGGAGGTTAAGCCTGCAGAGACACATTCAGAAGAGAAGATTGAAAGGCTTAATACCAGAGTAAAAAAGATTAAACCAGGAATAGCGAAGAAAGAACCGGAGCCGGAAGTTTCTGAAACGCCGTTCAAACCTGGTGATGCCGTAAGGATGACAGATACAATGGCAGCTGGTGAGATAATTAAAATTGAAGGTAAAATGATTCAGATCGAAACGGGAACCATGAGATTTTTTGTTCCTGTCGACAAAATTGAACGGATAAGCAGGTCGGAGTTGAAAAAGAGTCTGCGGACGAATCAGCAATCATTCGAAGCTGACCCTGCCATAGGGTTGAGAAAACTAAATTTCAAGCCTGAAATTGATATCAGGGGTGTAAGGGGGGATGAAGCGATAAATATGGTGCGCGACTTTATCGATGATGCCCTGGTAGTCCAGCACCGGAATCTCAGGATACTCCATGGGAAAGGAAATGGGATACTGAGACAGCTTGTAAGGCAATATCTTGCAACTGTTAACATCGTAAAATCATTCCACGATGATAATATTGAAATGGGAGGATCGGGGATAACTGTCGTTGAAATGGATTTTTAACCAGGTTAGCTTCACTTAATTAATATTCTTTGACTTGATCAGGCGAGGGGTTGTTGGAAAAGCCTTTTTTAACCGCGAAGCACGCTAAGAAGCGCAAAGGGCGCAAAGTTAAAAAGTTAATAATTAGCTCTTTGCGATCTTTGCGTAAATCCTTTGCGATCTTTGCGGTTAATGGATTTAGACTTTTTCAACAACTCCAAAGTAATTTTCTTGCAACTTAAATCCCGGTAGCTAACGGGCTGGGGGAAAAATAAAACCCCTCTTTATGAGAGGGGTCTGATCCGCGAAAAATAAAATTCAGTGTTAATAGAGTCTGACGGAACCGTAGGAAGCCCTTACGTTAACTCTTGCTGTCGGTGCACTATCTTTTCCCACTATTCCTGATGTTTCATTTGAGTTATTCTGAACGATACGTTTTTGATTCTGGAAATTTTCTTCATCAAACTTAAGATCGCCGTATGATAATTTGGCATCCAGATTATAGCTGGCATCAGTTTCAATTCCAATTTTTACTCCGATATATCTTGTATCGGTATCAATCGATTCAAAGCCCGCAGGTACATTGCCGACAGTCAGTGCGCCATATCCGCCATTAAACCTGAGTTTTTTATTAAGAGTCTCGACTACCACATCAGAGTACCCCGCATCAAGAACAAGGTTGTTGATTTTATCAATGCGAACGTTATCATACTTCGATTCTCCTACCAGCGAGCTTGTTTCGCCGAGCTGCAGTTTTGAATATTTACTGTCGAGAAGCAGAGCCTGGCTGTTATCAATTTCAAAGCTTCCGGCATATCTTACAAGTATATCGAGCCACCCCACAGAAGAAATAGAAGCTTTTCCATATGCGAGGCTCAGGTGATTAATAGGTTTCTGGTTTCCTCTTGTAAGTTTGTCTGCGGTCAGGTTACCGTATTTAATATCGAGGTTAACGAGTCCGGATATTTCACCAAGTTCTGCATTGCCATATCTGTTCGACATTGTGAAATTTATCCCGACAGGCATTTTCACTGCATAGTTAATGCTGAATCTTCTTGATTCTCCACCCCAGCCGGTAAAATTGAATTTCTCGTCGATAACTGTTTTTGCAGAGATCAGGTCATTACCTTCCTGGAACTGAACATCGATATAGCTTAACAGCTTCTCAGCTTTCTCCCTGTTAGGCAACTCTACAGTCACCTTGACGTCGATTGTAACCTGGTTCTGATCGGAGGTCTCAACTATCACATCGCCATATTTATTGCTGATGTCAAGAGTTGTATTCGGAGCGGGTGTGTACTGCTTATGATACTCCCTGGTAACCGGCTGTGCTGATAATGCAGCTGACAGGATTAGCGCAGAAAAAAGGAGTAAACCTGATTTATAAGGTACTTTTTCCATTTTCAGTAGTTGTTTTATTTTCATTTCTGATTGCCTTGAGCTGGTTGACTATATAGCTCATAATTTCCAGTTTAGTCTGGTAATGCTCAATCATTGCATTTATAATTCTTTCGTCATTCGGGTTGGCATAAAGTTCTTTCTGAAGTTGTACCGAAATGGAATCCATACTTTTCATTTCTTCGAGAAGCATCTGCTTTTGTTCCGGATTGTTTTTAAGATCGATATTCAGAAGTTCACTTTCCATATTATTCACCTGGTGAACATAATAGTTTTCGACCTCCCGGTATTGCGGAGATACTTCACCCAGTGTCATCCTGTCCCTGTCAGATCTGAGGAAGTGATCCCATGTCCACAGTGACGATAGTGTAACCAGTAATGTAACTACCGCTGCTTTTAAAAGGTAAGGAACAATACTTCTTTTTATGGTACCAACCGAAAATCTCATTTCGAGTTTTCTGGTAAACCGGTCAAGATGTCCTTCCGAAGGTTCCGCTTCTTCGAAAAAGTCCTTGTTATTCCTTATCAATTCCTCTAAATTTTTCATGACCTGTAAATATTTATTTCTTCTTAAGCTCTGTAATCAATTTTTGTTTTGCCCTTGAGAGCTGTGACCGTGATGTGCTGCTTGAAATTGAAAGTATTTCGCCAATCTCATCATGGTCATAACCTTCAAGAAGATAAAGTGAAAGAATTATCCTGTATCCGTCGGGCAATTTCTCAATGGCATCTTTTATCTCTTCAACCTTGAAATCAACTTCTTCCTGTCTTGAAATATCCTCATTGGTTTCATCTCTGATGCCGGTGTGAGAATCAATATCTTCAAAGATCGCTTTTCTTCTGCTCAGGGCGTCGAGTGAGCGGTTTATGACTATTTTCTTGAGCCATGCCCCGAAACTCACTGTTCCCGAATATGTATCAATCTTTTCAAAGGCCGACAGGAACGATTCCTGCATTATATCTTCGGCTTCCATAGTGTCGTTAACTATTCTCAGACTTGTATTGTACATAGCTTTGTAGTACAACTTGTATATCTGAAACTGCGCCTTCTGGTCACCTGTTTTACACCCGTCCAAAAGGTCCTGGTGTAAGTTTCTGAATGCCGCTTCTACATTTGCCATCTTTACATAAAGACTTGTACTTATCTTAGTAGCTGCACCCACTGTCTCTTTAATTAATTCAATCAAAAGACGCGGGTAATTCTTATTTGCTGCACCTAATTTAAGATTTTTTCAAAATTTTTAAGGAGACTAACAGAATTAAGCCCTGAGTTACCTGTCCGGTTGCGTAATCAAGTTCTGAACCAAGCAAACTATGGGGAATTGAGTAAACAAGTAGCAAAACAACGGCAGCCAGAACCGAGTAAACAGGCCTGTTTTTTTTCAGGTTCATTACAACTGCCAATATCCAGAATAATAAAGCAATAAGTGTTTTATTATCAGTAAGATCCCAACCGAAAGGTACTCCGGTCCATAAATCTCCGAATGCAAATTTCTGAACCAGTGGTCCCAGTATCATGCCGCCAAGGAACAGCAGGATGAGCGCCCATACCGAGTATTTTTTATGCTGCGGATGATTTATTGCGCCCATTAGACCCGCCAGTGTGGAAAAGAGCATTGCAACGAACATCAAAAGGATATGAGGCGCAAGAATATAACCGGGAACGCTGCCTTTGAACCTGATTACAACGGGATTATCTTTAAACAGTACTTTAGTGCCATTGGAGTCAGTAATTTCAACATAATATTGCAACTTTCCTGCTGCCGGCTGCATGGGAATTTCTGCAAATAATCCCTTATCTTCTGTCATCTTGAATACCTTATTCATCAGAAAGGAATTTACAGGATAAACTTTAAACCTGAAATCGCTTATCTTATAATCGTCATTTGATTTGAAACGTTTATAGAATAGCTTTGCTTTTATTGAAGTATCGGTGAGTGCGATTTTGACCTCAGGCCGCTCATCGAGTCCGATGCTTCGAACAAATCTCAAACCGACAGTGGTATCATTAATGGCAACATCTACCCTTTTGGGATAGGTTGGGCCGGTCTTTCTCTGGTAGTAGGCTGCTCCGATGGTAATAAAAAATGCAAGAAACCACAGAATGAATTTTTTCATTTTGAAAGATCTTTATCCAATAAGACGCTAAACTTCTATAATTGTATCAAAAGTACCTCTTTTTTATTATTTCGGAGAATTTCAACACTTATCGTCTGGCCGTGTTTGAGCTGGCCCATCCTGTACATATAATCCTGAATATTATTGACCGACATCCCGTTAATTGAAGTGATTATGTCGCCTTTTTTCATACCTCCCAGTGCAGCAGGCTTTCCGGGTGTTACAAAATCGGCACGAAGGCCGTTCCTGACATTTCCCGCAAAATCGGGCATTATTCCAAGGGTAACTCCCCTTCGTCTGACAGTTCGGCTGACATCAGTTCTCGGACCTGATTCCCTGAACTGAAGTCTTTCGGAAGTATTTGACAGTTTTTCGGCAACACTGAAGATCTCGTCGGAGATGGATACCATACCTTTATAGTTTATCTTGTCCCATGTATCCGACGGTGTGTGATAATCGAGATGAGCACCGGTTGAATAAAACAGGACAGGTATATTTTTCCCGTAGAACGACGAGTGGTCCGACGGTCCGTAACCTTCTTCCGAAAATGTGAGCTTTAAGCGGGAAGTGTCGGTAAGTGAGATCAGCAGGTCCTTTAATCCTTCAGCAGTTCCAACTCCTCCAACCTGAAGGGTATTTGTTTCCTGCATTCTTCCGATCATGTCAAGATTTATCATTACATTCACTTTCGTCAGGTCAATTCCCGGATTTTCAACAAAATACTTGGAACCAAGAAGTCCCTCTTCCTCTCCTGTAAAAGCTGCAAACACAAGACTTCTTTTATGGCTACCTTTTGTCATGGCAAATTTTTCAGCCAGTTCGATCATTTCACTGACACCCGATGCATTATCATCAGCTCCATGGTGAACCGCAATGGTATCGACCGCTCTGCTGGATGATCCGGGTCCGCCCATTCCAAGGTGGTCGAAATGCGCACCAAACACGAGATATTCGTTTTTAAGAAGTTCGTCTTCTCCGGGGAGTATCATAACCACGTTTCTGGTTTCCGATTTTTCCATGAGGACTTCTGATCCTGCATTTATCTTTTCACCTGTTTTGAAACTGTCCGGTTTCCTCGTTTTTATCAATCTGGCTTCCAGGTTCGAAATTGTAGCTTTTGATTTCCTGAGAAGTATATCAGCAACCTCCCTTTTAATTTGTAAAACAGGGATCTCCAATGAGTAGTCGGCAGTTGAGAGTGGCTCAAACTTGTCTTCGGGATCGAAAACCGGGCCGGAAACCAGAAGTACTCCGGCTGCACCCATATCTTTTGCCGAAAGCGCCTTATCCCTGTCGCGTGAAAAAGGAATAAATCCGCTTACCGTTTTTTCAGGTTCCGGATCGCCCCTTAATATCAGAACCCATTTGCCCCTGATATCAGCATTTTCGTAATCATTCCATTTCAGAGTGTCATTGTTAATGTTAAAACCATAGCCTGCAAAAACTACGTCTGATTCAAGCGCTGAATTTGAACTGAACGAGAACGGTGCAAAATCCTTACCGGAATTGTATTCATTACCGTTAAAAATTAAGAAGTTCTTATTACCTGGAATCACTTTATCTGTGACCTTGAATCTTTGAAATCCATCTCCTGAAAGAGGCTCAAGTCCTGCTGAAACAAACTGGGACCTTATATACTCTGCTGCAAGGCTGTCGCCTTTTGTGCCAGTCTCCCTTCCTTTAAGTGAGTCGGAAGCCAGGTATTTGATGTGTTCCTCAAGTTCCTGAGTTGTAACCGCAGGGTTTCTGCCCCTGTTACAGGATAAACTCAGGATAAATATCAGAAATATAACAGGAGTTCGCCTGTTAAGAAGATATAATACATTATTGTAACTATGCATATAACATGGTTTTACAGGGATTTCCCGTAAAGAGGATTGAATTGTGTTAATAAAATAAAAATTTGTTATTCAAATAATTTAAAAGTCTCTTTAATGAGACCGATGGCTTCCCTGATCTGTTTTTCAGTAATTACCAGAGGAGGTGCAAAGCGGATAATATGTTCGTGAGTAGGTTTGGCTATAATACCTTTATCCTTCAATGCCAGACAAATATCCCATGCTGTCTTGCCTCCCTTAGGCCGTACCACAACTGCATTTAAAAGTCCTTTGCCACGCACCAGTTCAATCATTTCTGACTTAATACTGCGTAATTCATCACGGAAGATCTTGCCGAGCTTTTCGGCATTCTCAGCGAGCTTTTCTTCTTTTATGACCTTAAGTGATGCGATTGCCACTTTGGCTGCGAGAGGGTTGCCCCCGAATGTCGAACCATGTTCCCCGGGGAGGATAGTAAGCATTATGTCGTCATCTGCCAGAACTGCAGATACCGGTAGCACACCGCCTGAGAGGGCTTTGCCAAGAATAAGTATATCAGGACGAACGCCTTCATGATCACATGCAAGCAGTTTTCCGGTACGTGCGATACCAGTCTGTACTTCATCGGCGATGAAAAGGACGTTTTTGGATTTGCACAGGTCATAAGCCTTCTTCAGATACCCTTCATCAGGAACAAACACACCTGCTTCTCCCTGAATGGGTTCTACAAGGAACCCGGCAATATCAGGATCTTTCAGGGCATTTTCAAGAGCGTTGAGATCATTGTAAGGAATTATTACAAATCCCGGGGTAAAAGGTCCATAGTGGTTGGTTGCCTCAGGATCGGTCGACATTGAAATAATGGTGATTGTCCTGCCATGGAAGTTCCCTGCACAGGCAATTATTTTTGCATTGTTTTGACTGATCCCTTTTTTCTTGTAAGCCCACTTACGGCAAAGCTTAAGAGCAGTTTCGTCGCCTTCGGCACCTGAATTCATTGGAAGAACCTTATCGAAACCAAAATATTTTGTTACATACTCTTCATACTCGCCAAGGACCGAATTATAGAATGCCCTTGATGTAAGCGTCAGTTTTTTTGCCTGGTCGGTCAGAGCCTTAATAATTTTAGGATGACAATGGCCCTGATTTACCGCTGAATAGGCGGAGAGGAAATCAAAATACCTTTTTCCATTAACGTCCCATACAAACGGGCCTTCGCCTCTGTCGAGGACAACCGGAAGAGGATGATAGTTATGTGCTCCATACTTATCCTCACGACTGACGTAATCTTCTTCTTTCATAATGTTGATTATTAATTAGATATGATTTATGGCAAAATAGGATACAAGTTTACAAAAGCTTTTGGTAATTTCAAAATATGCTGAAAACAGGACAGAATCAGGTATAGATATCTTTCCGTTTATAGAGTTTATATGAAATTCCTGTCAGAGTCAGTGATATCCCGACAAAATAGAGAAGATTCCAGAACCCAAGCTTGTAATCAGGATTAGTGACATTTACATTAACAAATTTGAATGGACTTATATATCCGATGTCTGAGATGCTTGCAGTGATTTTTGATAAAGTATAGATAAAATAGAAGAAAAGCACCAGTGCAATGCATTGGGTAGTTATCGGTCTGGCTTTTTTAACGATCGTTGATAAAAAAATGCCGATCGATCCGAACATCAGGTTGAGCAGCAGGGTATAAGCTGACAATATTAAAAATGCCCTGATGCTGAATGGTCCTTTTTTCACAAGCTCCAGACAGATAAATCCTGCAAGGGAAGTAATGAGATTTAAAAGGGAAACATTGATAAAAACCACAGCGATTTTGCTCAGGAATATGTTTCTGCGTGTAAGGGGGCGTGTGAGAAGATATTCTGCAGTCTTATTGTACTCCTCCTTAAGAAGGATATTGGATGACAGCACGATGGCGAAGATGCTGCCGAGTACCATCATATAAATGATATTGTTAACAGCGTAGAATCCGAGGACCGAGAAAAGCTCATCAAAACTTGATACACCCTTGAACTCCAGAATGCCTTTGGGAACCAGGTTTATCATCCCCATTACCTTTGCCTGGTTTTCGACAAAGGTCCGGAATGCAGACATCGTCAGGGTAATAAGTAAAGCGATAAGGAAAGACCATATTAAAATGCTCAGTGCATTCCTTTTAATCTCCATTAAAAATAAGTTCCTGTTCATCGGAATTGCCCTGTTTTATTTGTAATAGTGCATAAATATTTCATCGAGGGAGGGTTCTTCAATTATAAGATTAACAATTGATTTCCCGGCCAGGCTTCCAACCAGTTCATTGATATCGCCCGAAAACATAAATGAGAGCATGTTACTGCTATTTGTATTAACACTTTCAACTCCATGGATGTTGAGTACATCTTTAACAATATTTCTTTCGCCAGGCTCGACTGATACCTTTTTCAGCTGTTTCTTTCTCAGGGTATCTATATCCTCGATCTTTATAATCTTCCCATCCTTTATAACAGCAACCCTTTTGCAGAAGGTCTGGACTTCTCCGAGTATGTGTGAAGAGAAAAAGATTGTCATTCCCATGCGGTTTTCTTCCCGCAGAAGGTCGAAAAAGACCGATTGCATCAGAGGATCAAGCCCGGCAGTGGGCTCATCAAGAATAAGCAGCTTCGGATAATGAAGCAGGCTCTGTATTATAGATACTTTTTTCTTATTTCCCATTGACAGGTCGCTCACCTTTCTTTTAAGGTCGAGACCGAACATTGCCGACAGGTCAGCAATCCGGTCAGGTTTGCCGGTCTGGCCATAAAAGTGGCTGCAATAACTCAGGAATTCATTTACATCCATCTGGCTGTAAGCGTTGGCATCGGAAGGAATGTATCCGACTTTCTGCTTGATTTTCTTTGTTTCCCTGATGACATCCATCCCCATGATACTGGCACTACCGCTGTCGGGGAAGATCAGGTTCAGTAATATTCTTATTGTTGTCGATTTCCCGGCTCCGTTAGGACCTATGAATCCGAAAATCTCTCCTTCATCAACCTCAAGGTTTACATTTTCTATTCCCCTGACTTTTCCATAGAATTTTGAAAGGTCAGTTATTTCAATTACAGGCTCCTTCATGACATCTTCCTATTATTCCGGTTCAAGGTCAGGTCTCAGCTTTCTGGTCCTCTCCAGCGACTGCTCGTGTCTCCACTTTTCGATTTCTGCAGTGTTCCCCGACAGAAGTATATCCGGCACCTTCCATCCTTTAAATTCGGCCGGCCGCGTATAAACCTCCGGTGCCAGCAGGTCATCCTGAAAAGAATCGGAGAGGGCAGACTGTTCGTCAGACATTGCTCCCGGGATAAGTCTCACAATTGCATCTGTGATCACTGCTGCCGGAATCTCGCCTCCCGATAAAACATAGTCACCAATTGATATCTCTCTGGTAACCAGATGTTCCCTGATCCGCTGATCGACTCCTTTATAATGACCTGCCAGTATAATTATATTGTTTTTAAGTGACAGCCTGTTTGCTAATTTCTGGGTAAGCCGTTCTCCATCAGGAGATGTATAGATTATTTCATCGTATTCCCGTTCGCCCTTCAGGTATTCAATTGCCTTGTAGACAGGTTCTATCATCATCACCATCCCTGCTCCTCCGCCAAATGCATAATCATCAACGGTTTTGTATTTGTCTTTGGTGAAGTCGCGCAGGTTAATTATGTTTATTTCGACAAGGTTTTTTTCCCTTGCCCTTTTTACTATCGAATGATTCAGGGGACTTTCAAGCAGTTCAGGCAATACAGTTAATATATCGATCCTCATATTCTTTGTTTACACAAATATAATAAAAAGGGACAACCGGCAAGACCGGGAGGATCTATCGGGAAAGGTAACGGGTATTTTGAAAGGAAATAAATATTAGTTTTGCATCTTCATAAATGAATAATTAATAATGGATTGCAGGAAGAACTGTGGTGCCTGTTGTATTGCATTGTCTATCTCATCGCCAATTCCGGGAATGCCCGGAGGCAAACCTGCTGGAGTTAGGTGTATCCACCTTCTTGATGATTATGGTTGTGGTATTTATAATACTCCGGAAAGGCCCAAAGTGTGTTCGGCATTTAAGCCGGAACCTGAGTTCTGCGGAGCGACAAGGGATGAGGCAATGAATATCCTGGTATCACTTTCCCGTTAATCTTCCCGAAGCATATACGATCTTTCCTCCTGTAATTGTAAAATCCACCTTTGTCTTCATTATCTCTGTTTCAGGAATTGTAAGCAGGTCCTTATCGGTGATTACCATATCAGCCAGGAAGCCTTTTCTGATCATACCTTTGCGGTCATCCATGAACTGGGCATATGCTGAGCCCAGTGTATAATATTTTATTGCTTCTTCCATAGTAAGCTTTTGTTCGGGGAACCAGCCATCGCCTTCCTCACCAAGTCTGTCTTTCCTGGTAACAGCGGCATAGAGCCCTTCCATTGGATTCAGGGGTTCCACCTGGTAATCTGTCCCGAAGGCCAGCATCGCACCGGCATCAAGCAGACTCCTCCAGGCATATGCGCCTTTACACCGTTCAGCACCGATGCGCTTCTCATAGAATTTCTTATCAGAAATACAATGAGTGGGTTGCATTGAAGCTATTACTCCGAGTTTCGCGAACCTGGGGATATCTGATAATTGAAGAGTCTGAGTATGCTCATCACGGTGACGGCTGTCGTGCTTCCCATTAACATTCAGGGCTTTCTCATATGCATTCAGAGTCCAGTTGTTCCCTTTATCGCCTATGGAATGCACTCCAATCTGAAAGCCTGCCTTATCGGCCGTAACAACCATATTTTCAAATTCTTCATAGGTCATCATGGCAAGTCCCGATGATTGGGGATTATCTGCAAATGGTTCGAACATAAGTGCAGTGCCCGAACCTATCGTCCCGTCAATAAATGCTTTCAGGTAACCAAAACGGATCCAGTTCCCTTCTCTGGGATATAACTTTGAAATAGTGAGATATTTGCGAAGAGTTGCAGTGTCTCCTGTCAGAGATTCACCAATGTCTATCCTGCTTGTCAGGAGTCCCTCATTCTGAAGCTTCTCGTAAGCGTTGAAATCGGCAGCACCGGGAATCTGGATGCTTGTCACACCAAGCTCGCGCGCCTCCTTCATTGCAAGCAGGTATCCCTGCCATGTTCTTTTCGCCTCTTCGGCAGGTGTTCTTTCAGTTTGTGAGGCGCCTGTTTTGACAAGGCTTTCAGCATTCTCCTTCAGTATTCCTGTTGGTTCACCTGTAACGGGATCTTTCTGAATCTCCCCGCCGAACGGATCGGGAGTCTCTTTTGTTATTCCGGACATTTTAAGGACATAGCTGTTTACCAGAACCGAGTGTCCGTCGGCACGGCTTAAAACTACGGGATTATCAGGTGAGACCTTATCGATCAATGCTTTCACAGGCCATTTCCTGTCAATGAACATTTCATGTTCCCAGTGCCCGCCTTTAATAAGTTCACCAGGTTTTGATCTGGCAACCTGTGCTTTTACTTTTTCGGTAATAACAGATGGATCGGTGGTGTAGCGGAGTTCTATATAATCGGGATCAAGAGGTCCGAAATGGACATGAGCATCATTGAAACCCGGAATGACAAGTCTGCCTGCAGCATCGATCACCTCAGTAACACCCTTATCGATAAAAAGAGAGATCTCTTTTGATGTACCGGTTGCGATTATGGTTTCACCTTTTACGGCAACTGCTTCAGCGGAAGGGTTTTCGGGGTCGATCGTAAGAACCCTGGCGTTGATTATTACGAGGTCGGCTTTTTCATTTTTGTGACAGGAACCGGCGATAATCATAAGAATTAAAAATAAACAGATACTTAGTTTTCTCATTTTGGAATATTTCGGGCAGGAAATATATAAAAAAATAAATTGTAAAGACATAAATGTTGTTGTTGTGTGGGATTGATGAAAAAGTCTTTTTTAACCGCAAAGCACGCAAAGAAGGCGCAGAGGACACAAAGTTAAAAGGTTAATAATTAGCTCTTTGCGATCTTTGCGTAATCCTTCGCGATCTTTGCGGTTAATGGATTTAGACTTCTTACCTCAAACTTATTTAATTCTATTTCTGCTAAATATAATTCATGCCTTTTGACTTTAATGTTTCAAATTTCCTGATCTTCGAATGGCCAGGTTCAGCACAGGCTAATGAATAACTATTGTCAGGAGGCTTTATCAATGAATAAAACTTGTCCTTATTGCGGTATTCCCAACTATTTTTGCTCATGCACTTGTACTTCACACATCACGGGAATAACGTTCTTTTATTTGATATACAGTCAAATTTTTCCATTCACTTTTGTCAGAAATTACAAAAGTCCCTTTATAACAGATAATTAAAATATTTAATCTTGCCAGCTTGTTAATGTGCCGTTCTCAAAATATAAATATAAATTACCATAATATACCCATTGTTCATGAACACCCCAAGAACCTACACTTCTGTTTATATCCACTGGCTTACCCCTACTCAAGATTGCCATTTCGCTAGTCATCCCTAGCCAAATTTCCTTATTAATAATTTTCGTTGCAGCAGCAGTACCGTATTTTCTTGTTAAACCACTTAATAATTCTTTTTTATATATTTTATGGATTAAAGAGAGTGGTCTTTTCCCTTTATTTAATGGATGGGCAGATGGATATGGATCTTTTACATGTTCCTATGGCGATTTAGGAAATCTGATTGACTACATAAAAACACAACCGGAACATCATAAGAAAAAGACGTTTGAAGAGGAGTACAGGAGTTTGATAATGATGTCAGGGATTAAAATTGACGAAAAGTACTTTCCTTAGATTTCAGGTTCAGCTCCTTCAGAGCTGATGTCTGTAATATAGCGTTTACCTCCGGTTGCACCGGAGGTTATTCAAATTTGTCTCTTTCAGAGACAGTTATCAAGACAATGACCTCTTTCAGAGGCAGCTAATAAAACAGCCTCCGACCGCCAGGCAGATATCTCTAACCCACAGGCAAGGTCACCTCTGGGGAAAATGTATAAAGATTAGCTATTATTTTCCTGCAACTTAAAACATTGAGAGTGTGGGCAAAAGCAATCTTTCAACTTTTTCCATCGTTGAGTAAGCCCCTATATTCAGCTTAAAACTGATTCTTAGGTTGACGGCTATGCCCTAAAGGGATCAATAAGTCCCCTTTAGGGGATTTAGGGGCGAAAAATAAACGTGGTAATTTTGATACAGCCCCAAGACCTATTTTAACAGCTTATTAAGTAAATTTATGATCTTATTTAGATTCATATGTTTCAAAACCTCTAATTTCGCATAAACTTCTATTTATGAACATTGCGTTGATCGGATATGGACGGATGGGCCATGAAATTGAAAATGTGGCTGTCAGCCGCGGACACATTATCAGGTTGATCGTTGATCAGGATAATCTTGCAGATCTCAACAAGACTCGTTTAAATGACATCGATGTCGTGATTGAATTCACATCACCCGGTTCAGCTTTTGATAATATAGTAAGATGTCTGAGTTTCAAGACTCCTGTGGTTTCAGGTACGACAGGTTGGCTTAAAGACTATGAAAAGGCGGCTGATGTTTGCAGGATGAATGAAACTTCATTTTTGCATTCAACCAACTTCAGTATCGGAGTCAATATACTTTTCCGGTTGAATTCCGAACTTGCAAGACTAATTGCCGCCTACAGGGAATATAGTCCCTTTATCGAGGAAATACATCATATAAAGAAACTTGATGCACCAAGCGGGACAGCAATTACACTTGCCGAAGGGATAATTAAGGAGCATCCGGAATTCACCGGATGGGGTTTTAAGGGTTCAAACAGAAATGATCAGATCCCTGTCCGGTCTGTCAGGGAAGGTATGGTCCCGGGGATACATAAGATAGTCTGGGACTCTGAAATTGACACGATAAGCCTGAAACACGAATCTAAGGGAAGGAGGGGTCTGGCGCTTGGGGCAGTTGTAGCCGCCGAGTTCATATCTGCCAGAAAAGGTATTTTCACCATGCATGACGTGCTGGGATTCTGATTATTATTTATATTTTTGGCCCTTACAATTAACAACTTATCATGACTGATTTATTTAATGGAAAGAATATCAGGTTTGCCATTGTTGCCCTGATTTATATTCTTGTGGTTATATGGATAGGCAATTACTGGTTTCTTCTTGGCCTTGGCATAATATACGATATCTATATTTCTGAAAAAGTAAACTGGACCTTCTGGAAGAAAAGGCACGGCAAAAACAGCTCTTTTGTCGAGTGGCTTGATGCTTTGATCTTTGCAGTTATTGCGGTAACGCTTATCAATATATTTCTCTTCCAGAACTACCGTATCCCGACTGGCTCGATGGAAAAATCTCTTTTAATAGGTGATCATCTGTTTGTAAGTAAACTTTCTTACGGTCCCAGGATGCCTAATACACCTCTGGCATTTCCTTTCACTCAGAACACTATGCCACTGGTAAAGGGACGTTCATGGTCAAACCTTATTCAATGGAAATATAAACGGCTTGCAGGGCTTGGCAGAGTAAAAAATAATGATGCCATAGTTTTTAATTTTCCAGCCGGAGATACGGTCGTTTTGCAGGAGACAGAAACCAGTTATTATGAAATTGTAAGAAGGACAGCCAGGGATTTAATGCAAAGCGGTTCGTACGGTAATAACAAAACACCGCAGCCATTTTCGTACTATATGAGTGCTGCAAGGCAGCAGGTAAAGGATCGCTTTGATGTAGTCTATCGACCTGTCGACAGGAGAGATAACTATGTTAAAAGATGCATCTGTATTCCCGGGGATTCGCTTGTAATAAAGAAGGGAACAGTCTATGTTAATGGTAAGGTCGTCCCTGAAAACAATACACAGCAGTTAAATTATTATGTAGTCACAAATGGCACAACTATTAATCCAAAAGCTTTTGAGCGACTTGGGATCTATAAATCGGATCAGACTTTGATTTCGGGATCAGTCTATTTTGTTCCTCTTACCAGACCAAATGTTGAGGCAATCTCGAAATTTACCAATATTAAGGAAGTTACTCCGAACCTTGCATCGGAGGGAGATTATTCTCCTCTTATGTTCCCTCACAAAATCACCTACAGATGGAACGAGGATTACTACGGGCCGCTATGGGTACCATCAAAGGGATCAGTAGTGAAGCTTGACACGGCAAATTTGTGCCTGTATGACCGGATTATAGATGTTTATGAAGACAATGATCTTAAAGTGGAAGGGAAGACTATCTATATTAATGGCAAACCCGCCGACAGTTATACATTTAAAATGGACTACTATTTCATGATGGGAGATAACCGTCACAACTCTGCTGATTCGCGGTATTGGGGTTTTGTTCCGGAAGACCATGTAGTTGGCAAACCCAAATTCATCTGGTTGTCACTGGATAAGGAATCGACAGGTCTGAAGAAGATCAGGTTCAACAGGATGTTTATGAAAGTGAAATAAACCACCCCTGCCGGGAAAGCCTTTTAGAGATAAAAAAAGCTGACTCATTGTGGTCAGCTTTGTTGTTATAAATATATGTATCTATTTAACGGTTTCCACAACGGCTTTAAAGGCTTCCGGGTGATTCATTGCCAGGTCGGCGAGGGTCTTCCTGTTAAGGGCAATCCCTTTCTTCTCAAGCTTGCCGATAAACTCTGAATAACTCATTTCGTACTGACGGACACCGGCGTTGATCCTTTGAATCCATAAGGCTCTGAAAAGACCTTTCTTCTTCCTTCTGTCGCGATATGCATACCCCAGACCTTTATCCAGGGTGTTCTTTGCAACTGTTATAACGTTATTTCTTGAACCGAAGTTCCCTTTTGTCTGCTTAAGAACCTTTTTTCTCCTGGCTCTTGATGCAACTGAATTTACTGATCTTGGCATAATTCATTTTTTTTTGAAAGTCAGCGTTCCGTCTGTAGCGGACTCTTTCGAGCTGAACAATCTGTTAATACTCTTTTTATTTATCAAAGTGTAGCAATTATTTACTTGCAAGTAAGAGTTTCACATTTTTCCTGTCAGCTTTATCAACCATTCCGTGGTATGTAAGATTTCTCTTGCGTTTTGTCGATTTTTTTGTCAGGATGTGACTTTTAAATGCATGCTTACGTTTGATCTTTCCTGTTCCGGTAAGGGTGAACCTCTTTTTTGCACCGGAGTTGGTTTTCATTTTTGGCATTTTTCTAAAATCAAAATATATTAAGAAACTATTTTTTCTTTTTTGGTGAGAAGGAGATTATCATCCTTTTTCCTTCAAGCCTTGGAAGCTGTTCAACCTTGCCATATTCTTCAAGGTCGTTGGCGAAACGCAATAAAAGAACTTCACCCTGCTCCTTGAACAAAATCGATCTTCCTTTAAAGAACACATAAGCTCTGACCTTTGCTCCCTCCTCAAGGAATCTCATTGCATGCTTGAGCTTGAAATTATAATCGTGATCATCGGTATTTGGCCCGAATCTTATCTCCTTTACCACAATCTTGGAAGCTTTTGCCTTGATTTCCTTCTGCTTCTTTTTCTGCTGATAAAGGTATTTCTGATAATCAACTATCTTACAAACAGGTGGTTCCGCATTTGGAGAAATCTCAACAAGATCAAGTTCCATTGTGTCTGCCATTTTAAGGGCATCCTGGAGACTCATAACTGCTGCTTCTATTTCATCACCGACAACTCTGACCACTCTTGATGTGATCCTGTTATTAATTTTGTGAGCCGGCTGGGTGATTCTGCCGGGGCTTCGCCTGATTGGTCCGGTTATAACTCTTTCCTCCTTACTTTTGTTAATACTATGTTTTATCTACAACACCGATTTTTAAGCGATTTCTTTTGCAATCTCGGCTTTTATAAAATCAGCAAATTCATCAACTTTCATACTACCTTTATCGCCTTCACCCTGTTTACGGACAGCAACTGTACCGTTCGCGACCTCTTTTTCACCTATGATCAGCAAGTAGGGGATCCTCTTTAATTCATTATCCCTGATCTTTTTACCTATCTTTTCACTCCGGTCGTCAATCAGTGTGCAAATATCGGAATTATTTAGAATTTCCAAAACTTTTCCTGCATAATCATTAAATTTTTCGCTTATTGGCAGAACAACGGCCTTATCGGGTGCAAGCCAGAGCGGGAATTTACCTGTTGTGTTTTCAATCAGGACAGCCACAAATCTCTCCATGGAACCGAAAATAGTCCTGTGTATCATTACGGGCCTGTGCTTCTGATTATCACTGCCATTGTAGGTAAGATCGAATCTTTCCGGAAGATTATAATCCACCTGGATTGTGCCAAGCTGCCATTTCCTGCCGATGGCATCTCTTACCATAAAGTCGAGCTTGGGACCGTAAAATGCGGCCTCCCCTCTGACAACTGTGGTCTCCAGATTTTTCTCCCTGGCAGCTTCAATAATATCCTGTTCTGCTCTTTCCCAATTCTCATCTGTGCCAATGTATTTTTGCTTGTTGTCCGGATCCCTTAAGGATATCTGTGCGGAGAACTCGTTGAATTTAAGTATTTTAAATACATACAGAATGAGGTCGATTATGCTTTTAAACTCTTCGCTTAACTGATCGTGCCTGCAAAAAAGATGGGCATCATCCTGGGTAAAACTCCTTACCCGCGTTAGTCCGTGCAGCTCCCCGCTCTGTTCATATCTGTAAACTGTTCCGAATTCCGCCATTCTCACCGGGAGATCCTTGTATGAATGGGGCATCGAACTGTATATTTCACAGTGATGCGGACAATTCATTGGTTTCAGCATGAACTGTTCACCTTCCTGAGGTGTCGAAATCGGCTGGAAAGAATCTGCTCCGTATTTTTCGAAGTGACCCGAAATCTTATAAAGGTTAACATTACCGATATGCGGGGTGGTTACCATTTTGTAACCTCTCTTTTTTAAGAGCCCGGTAAGGAAGGTAATAAGATTCTGGCGTACTTCCGATCCTTTGGGAAGCCATAAGGGAAGGCCTAAACCTACTTTAGAAGAAAAGGTAAAAAGTTCAAGTTCTTTCCCGATACGCCGGTGATCCCTTCTTTTTGCCTCTTCAAGAAAGACAAGGTAATCGTCGAGCATTTTCTGTTTCGGATAGGTGACCCCATAAATCCTTGTAAGCATTTTGTGCTTTTCATCACCACGCCAGTAAGCTCCTGCAAGGCTCAGCAGTTTTATTGCTTTAATGGGCTCAGTCGAAGTAAGGTGGGGTCCCCTGCACAGGTCTGTAAAGTTTCCCTGGGTATAGAGTGAGATAGTGCCGTCTTCGAGTTCACTTATCAACTCGGTTTTATATTCATCTCCTTTTTTTGTAAAGAGATCCATGGCCTCTTTCTTGCTTACTTCACGGCGTGTAAATACAAGATTTTTTAAAGCCAGTTCCTTCATTTTATTCTCGATCAGAGGCAGATCGTTTTCTGTTATTACCTTTCCGTCGCCCGGATCCACATCGTAATAAAATCCGTTCTCAATAGCCGGACCAATCCCGAATTTAATGCCCGGATACAGCGATTCGAGTGCTTCAGCCATCAGATGTGCCGACGAATGCCAGAATGCATGCTTGCCGTCTTCATCCTCCCATTTATTCAACTTTAATGTTGAATCGGAATTTATCGGCCTTGAAAGATCAAAAACCTCACCGTTAATAGTGGCAGAATATACTTCCTTAGCCAGTCTTGGACTTATTTGTTCAGCAATCTCAAGACTTGTAATGCCATTTTTATACTCTTTAATGGAGCCGTCGGGAAATTTTATCTTAATCATTATTTTATAAGATATTTTTTTATTGGAGTGCAAAGATAATTATAATTTTGGAAAAGCGTCTATATGATTAGTGGCACGCAATTTGACTTTGCATTACCGGATCATTAATACTTAAGAAAATGAAAAAAATAATCTTCCTCGCGGCAGTAATCTCTTTGATCATAGTTTCGTGTGAAATGAGCCCAAGGGCTTATTTCTCAGCCTCGCCAGGCGATCCTGTGGTAGGGGAGCAGGTTCTATTCTCAAATGAATCCGAAAATTCTGAATCATTTGAGTGGGATTTTGGCGATGGTTTTATTTCGAATGAAGTTCACCCTTCGCACATTTACACGGCTTCAGGGACTTTCACCGTTGCTTTGAAGGCATGGTCGAGGAACGGAGCATTGGATGAGGCTTCCCTGAACATTGAGGTTAAGATCCCGACACTCCTTGAGATTGAAGTCAGAGAGTATTATGATGACTACACCGTTTCAGGAGCAAGCGTAATTCTTTATTCAACACTTAGTGACTGGGATAACGAAACCAATTCAGTATATGAAGGATATTCGGATGCTGACGGGATAGTTGTCTTTTCAGATCTGGATAATATAGTTTACTATACTGATGTATGGGAGGCAACTCACGACAACTATGGATTACGCGATGAGGACGTTGGTTTTATTCGTACCCCCGAAATATTGCCAAACAAGATCAACAGATTTATTGCATATGTTGATTATGTGGATCACGGGAAGGCTGCCAGAAGAGGGGACAGGACCATGATAATTAAAAAGCTTGAAAGGAAAGCATCGGACAAAAGTCAACCCGGACCATATTCTGATGAAACAGACTGGCAGAGGCTCTTTTTAAAGAGTGTCCATATAAAATAAGACGATCCGATACGAATTCAGCTCAGAACCAGGTTTGAATAAGATTTTTCTTGTCATGCTGAAAAGTGCTGAGCCTGTAATAAACGGGATTATCATCTGATTCGATCTGGTATTCCCAGTAGGATGAGATGAGTCCCGGGGAGAGTTTGGTCCTTTTAATATACAATCTGTCACCTTTCATGAAATCACATCTTTCCGAGTAGGCAGTTATCTTGCCATAAGTGCTGTCCATAGTTGTTTTAATCCATATCAGGTAAGGATCTCCCAGCTTTTCAGGGATAAATTGCCTGTATTCTACAAAATTTCCGACATACTTTCTGGTAAGCATCAGAGAATCTTCCTGAATGGATGTTTGTTTCGATGTTGCACAGGAAGCAAGAAAAACTAAGGTAAGATACATCAGTCGTTTCATACCAGGATTTTTTGAACAAGATTATAAACAGGCTCTCCGGTGAAGGAGCCTTATCGTTACATAATTAATTGATAATAATTGTTTTCAGGTGTAAATATATAAAAAATAAGGCTCTTTTACAATTCAGGTATTTTTTTGGTTCTATGACTTCCCTGGGTATGCAATTATACCTTCATATTTACTGAAGCCTTTTTCATTCCTTACCGACATCTGAGGATTACTCTTACCAATCATGGTGGCGCAACCTGTTTCACCATTCTTATTGATAGCGACAAATTTCTCGCCTGGAAAAAATGCAGGATTCACCTTCTTATATTTATCAACAATCATTTGTAAGGCTTCTTCGCAAGCCTGCTGCGGTGACCTTCCTTCCTTCATTTTAAGGACCATAAAATATGAAGCGCACGACTTGATGACATCTTCACCGCGACCTGTGGCACCGGCAGCACCAACTTCGTTGTCGACGTACAATCCGGCTCCTATGAGTGGTGAATCGCCCACCCGTCCGTTAAGCTTAAAGCTGAGTCCGCTTGTTGTTGTGCAGCCGGCTATATTGCCGTTTGCATCGATAGCAAGTACATTAGTGGTTCCGTAATGATGCTCAATATCCGGAAAATCCTGCCAGTAGGCTTTCTTGTCCGACAACCCCATAAGGTGCTCGGGTATTCCCCAATCGTCGATTGTGCTCATCTCTTCTTTCCACCGGAGCCAGATCTTCCTCGCTTTTTCAGTAAGTAGATTTTCTTCCTTAAAACCCCACGCTTTCGCAAATTCGAGTGCACCTGCACCAACAAGAAGAACGTGATCGGTATGCTGCATTACAAGTTTTGCCACTGATGAAGGGGTCATTATGTTCTCAAGACATGCAACTGCACCGGCGGAATAGGTCTTCCCGTCCATAAATGAAGAATCGAGCTGAACTACCCCGCGTTCATTGGGCAAGCCACCGTAACCGACACTGGTATCTTCAGGATCCACTTCTATGACATTGGCTGCCTTTTCAACAGCATCGACGGCAGTGCCGCCTGATTTAAGAATTTCCCAGCCTGCTTCCATCGCGTTCTGTCCCGTTTGATTGGTGTGGCTCGTAACAATCATGGGAGTTATGCCTCCTGGTTTTTTCTGCTGGGGATTAGCTGTGATGACATAAGGGAAAATAAAAGCACCTGTGCCGGCGCCTATGGTCCTGAAAACGAATTTGCGGCGTGATAACTGACTTTTCATTTTGATTTCTTTTTTAATAAAACTAATCTCAAACTTACATAAAAAACTAATCTGACAGGAATTTTAAGTCCCGGGAATCATGATGTTCGTAATCATATATATTTTTACTGAACATTCTGCTTATGCTTATGTTAATTCATTAACAATACTTAAAAAATGGATAATGATAAAGTGAACATTGCATTTTTTGATGCAAAACCTTATGATATTGAGTCATTTAATGATGTAAACTCAAATTACAACTTCAAAATTAAATACTTTAAATTTCATCTTACACCCGATAACATTGTTCTTACAAAGGGTTATGATGCGATAGTGTTATTTGTGAACGATACAGTTGATTCTGAAATGATTCTTAAGCTAAAGGAGTACGGGATCCGGTTGATTGCATTACGTTCATCAGGGTTCAATAACATAGATCTTAAAGCAGCTCTCAATAAAGTCAGAGTGGTAAGGGTGCCAGCTTATTCTCCATATGCAATCGCTGAACACACTGTTGCCCTGATGCTTACGCTTAACCGCAAAATTCACAGGGCATACTTCAGAACACGCGACACGAATTTCGCACTGAATGGATTGCTCGGATTTGATATGCATGGGAAAACGGCAGGTATCGTAGGAACCGGAAGGATCGGTAAGGTTCTTGCAGGGATACTGAAAGGCTTCGGGATGGAAGTACTTGTAAATGACATATTCCCGGATAAAAAATTCGAAGCGGAATCGGGGTGTAAATATGTTTCATTGAATGAGATTTTTAAAAGGTCTGATATTATTTCCCTGAACTGTCCGCTTACAAAGGAATCCGAATACATGATCAATGCCGAAGCGTTGGCTTCAATGAAAAAGGGAGTGATGCTGATCAATACCGGAAGAGGAAAGCTTATAAAAACCTCTGACCTTATTGAGGGACTTAAAAGCGGGCAGATCGGTTCTGCCGGACTTGATGTATATGAAGAAGAGAGCCAGTATTTCTTTGAGGATCTTTCAGACAGGGTTCTTGCAGATGATGTTCTGGCGCGGCTGCTTTCATTTAATAATGTCATAATAACTTCACACCAGGGTTTTTTTACGCGTGAAGCCCTTCATAATATTGCAGAGACAACTCTTATGAATCTCGATGATTTCTTCTCAGACCGCAAGCTGGTGAATGAGGTTTGCTTTAACTGCGAAAATTGAATAAAACTTAGGGCTGAAGCCCTGATCATCCGATATGGAGGTTATTGAAAAAGTCAAAATCCATTAACCGCAGAGGCCGCAAAGATTTTACGCAAAGTTCGCAAAGAGTTGAATTTATGTGTTTTAGCTTTGCGTTCTTTGCGCCTTCTTAGCGTTCTCTGCGGTTAAGAATGCCTTTTTCAACAACTCCGGGAGATCTTTAAATAATAGGACTTTAATCCTTAATCCTTTTAAGTTTTAGTTCTGTATCAAATTAAAATATTATTCTTATTTGCATTTATCTGTTAATTATTCTTTTGTAATTTTAAGAGAGCTAATGCAAAACTTTTTCCATTCGATTTCAAAACCCAATAATTGACAAAATGACTATGAAAAGAAGAAAATTTATCTCTACAACCGCAGCTGCTGCAGGAATGACAATAATCCCACGGCATGTGCTTGGAGGCGCTGGTTTTACTGCTGCCAGCGACAAGGTAAACCTGGCGTGCGTTGGAACTGGTACCCAGGGAACAAGGGTATTGCTTGAGCTTCTGAAAATACCTGAAGTTCAGGTAATCTCAGTGGCTGACCCTGTACTTGAAGATACCCGTTATCAGAACTGGGGGGAGTTCGAACTTCGTAATAACATACGGGAGGCTATTGAAGAACCAAAATGGGATGAGGGAGTGAAAGGTTGCAGGGCAGGCAGAGAACCGGCACGACAGATAATTGATAAATGGTACTCCAGGCAGAAGAATATGACTTTTAAAGCATGTACCTCCCATGAAGATTTCAGGGAATTGCTTGCAAAGGAGTCGGGTATTGATGGTGTGATAGTCGGGACTCCGGATCATCAGCATGCCCAGGTAGCAATGAAATCAATGGAGAAAGGCAGACATGTTTATTGCCAGAAACCAATGACCAATTCAGTTTATGAAGCAAGACTAATGGCTGAAACATCGAAAAAGACAGGCCTTGCTACTCAGGTCGCCACTGCAAATGCATCATCAGAAGATATTGATCTTCTCTGTGAGATGATCTGGAGCGGAGCTATCGGACCCGTCCGTGAAGTTTATAACTGGTCGAACCGGCCCGTATGGCAAACCGGATTTACAAGCCTGCCGGCTGAAGAAAAAGTACCAAAAGGATTTAACTGGGATATCTGGCTTGGAAGAGCAGAATTCAGACCCTTCAGCTATTACTACACCCATACGGTATTCAGATCGTGGTATGACTTCGGTACAGGTGCTCTTGGCGACATGGGATGTTATTCTTTTGCGGCTATCTGGCGCGCCCTGAAGCTGGGGAATCTCAGCAGTGTGGAAGCATCAAAAAATACTATTGTCGGATTGGTCAACGGAAATCCGGAGCAATTACAGTACGTATCCCATCCTCACGCAATGAATGCTCACTTCTCATTTCCCGCAAGGGCAGGCATGCCCCAGGTGGAGCTTTACTGGCTCGATGGAGGACTGAAGCCCCCGCGCCCGAAGGAATTTGAAGAGGATGGAATAGAATTCGATCCCGATGGACTGATGTTCGTGGGCGATTATGGAAAGATCCTTTGTGAATTCCATGGTGGAAACCCGCACCTTATCCCTGCATCAAAGAATAAAACCTACATAAAACCACCGGCAATGATCGAGCGTTCGAAAGGACATTATACCGATTGGGTGAATGCGATCAGGGGAGGGAAACCTGCAAGGTGCACATTTGACGTAACTGCTCCGATAACCGAAGCTCTTAATCTTGCTGTCATTTCTATGCGTACAGGTAAAAAGCTGACCTGGGATCCGGTAAACTTCAAAACCAATAGTGAAGAGGCTAATAAACTTATTAAGCCTTCATACAGACCAGGCTGGGAATTGTAACTGGTTATTTATTGACCAATGCCTTATCAAGTTCATTCTTGATGATCTTCGACCACAAAGCGTATCCGTCAGCATTTAAATGCAATCTGTCGGTTCCGAATAGCTCGTTATTAGGCAGACCGCTTGAAGTGAGGAAAGCTTTTTCAGTATTGATGTAATAAGTGTTCCGGTGGCTTTCACATATTTTCTGTATCATCTCACCTGCTTCCTTTATTTCAGGCCAGACATGCCATCTTGCCGGAGTAGGAGTGACGCCTATCCAGAAAACCGGTGTATCAACAAATTTTCTTCTGATTATGTACAACGTCTTGCGAAACAACCGCGAAACTTCCTCGGGACTTTTGTCATCGTCGTTACCTGCTATATCGTTGGCTATGAAGAGAACAATTGCCTGACAGGGGTGCGGATAGATGATCCGGTCGGCATAGACAACAAAGTCGCTCAGTTTGGCACCTCCATAACCTCTCTGAATAACACTATAAGGCAGCATATCCTTATTTATTGTAGACCATAACCTGATGCTTGAACTTCCGGCAAACAAAATAGCGTCTGACGGATACGACTTCGAGATGTCGTTCTGTTCAAATTTTTCGATGTCAGCTTCCCACGCCTTTACTTCAGGGAGTTCACCGTATTCCTTTATCGGAACACACGAAGTAATTAGTACTAAGGCTATTAAAAGAAAATTTCGCTTCATGGTCTGTAGTTTTGACATGTATATTGCAAATGTAACTCTTAAATGTTAAAAAAATTGAAAAAAACTATCCGAAGTATTTCATGGCAGGATTAGCTACATATTAAATAACTTATTTTACAAAAAAAAAGTTACGTTTGCATTTGCTAATTCAACTTCCCGTATTAAATCACATTTAAATCAATGTCAAAAAGTAAATTGTTCCTAACCAAACCCCTGGGTCAGCTTCTGAATGAATCCAAGGAATCAGGCGGTTTAAAAAGATCTTTGACTGCACTTAATCTGACCACGCTGGGGATCGGAGCAATAATAGGTGCCGGCATATTTGTGCTTACTGGTCAGGCTGCCGCGCAGTATGCGGGTCCGGGAATTGTGATCTCGTTCATTATTTCCGGACTTGCGTGCGGTTTTGCAGGATTATGCTATGCGGAATTTGCTTCAATGATACCTATTGCAGGTAGCGCCTACACTTATTCTTATGCAACGCTGGGGGAGTTTCTGGCCTGGATAATAGGCTGGGATCTGATACTCGAATATCTTTTTGCGGCATCAACCGTTTCTGTCGGCTGGTCAGGGTATGTTGTAAGTTTCCTCAGGGATCTGAACATAAATCTGCCTGCCCAGTTTACAGGAGCCTCAGGGACTGTTCTTGTCAATGTGCCGGATATGGGGTGGAAGCCTCTTACCGACGTATTTGCCCAGACCCTTGCGGCATCGGGGATCAATGTTGATACGTTAGCCCACGTTACATGCATCCTTAACATACCCGCCATGTTTATTGTTGCCCTTTTATCGACGCTTCTGGTTATTGGCATAAGGGAATCTGCAAACTTTAATAATGTCATGGTAATCACAAAAGTTTCGGTTATTGTCCTTTTTGTGGTTATTGGTTTCATGTTCGTAAAATCTGTTAACTGGCATCCCTTTATACCCGCCAACAAAGTTGAAGCAGCTCCCATCTCCCAATATGGGTCTTTCTGGGGATGGTTAAAGGCATACAGCGCGGAGTTCGGGAAATTTGGCTTTAGCGGGATACTCCGGGGGGCTGGAGTAATATTCTTTGCATATATCGGATTTGATGCCGTGTCAACAGCTGCCCAGGAGGCGAAGAATCCCCAGAAGGATATGCCGATTGGCATACTCGGATCTCTCGGGATCTCAACAGTTTTGTATATACTTGTTGCAATAGTGCTTACAGGCATTGTAAGTTATACAACCCTTAATGTTCCCGATCCGGTGGCTGTTGGTGTGAATGCAATGGGTCCCAGTATGTTCTGGCTCCGGCCTATTGTAAAGGTTGCAGCAATTGCAGGATTAAGCTCAGTAATTCTTGTAATGCTCCTTGGTCAGCCAAGGATCTTCTTTACAATGTCAAAGGACGGTCTGCTTCCTCCCGTATTCTCAAAGGTTCATCCACGGTTTAAAACTCCGTATATCAGTACAATAGTAACAGGCGTGGTCGCCATGATCATTGCCGGCATACTTCCGATAAGCATACTTGGTGAGCTTGTTTCAATCGGGACACTTCTTGCATTTATTATTGTTTGTATAAGTGTGCTGGTTCTCAGAAAATCGAGACCTGAAGTTCACAGACCATTCCGGACGCCATTGGTTCCGCTTGTTCCTATTCTGGGTGCCTCATTCTGTTTTCTGCAGATGATTGCCCTGCCTCTCGACACGTGGCTTAGGCTTGTGATATGGATGACAATAGGATTCTTTATCTATTTCCTCTATGGCATCAGGCATAGTAAAGTAAGGAAGGACTTTAATGAAGGGAAATAGCAAGTTAAATACTTAATTCGCTAAATCTCGTCCGAAAAAACAGACCGCGGCAGATCACGCAGGTTGTACCTCGATGCCATCGATTCACCGTAAGCTCCTGCAGACCGTATTGCTATTATATCTCCGCGACTGGTTTCCGGAAGTTCGATATATTTTCCGAAAGTATCTGCTGATTCGCATACAGGTCCGACAACATCATACCTTAACAATTTACGATTTGAAGTAAGATTTTCTATTTTATGATGTGCCTGGTAGAGGGCGGGCCTTATGAGATCGTTCATCCCGGCATCAATAATTGCAAACATGGTATTGGTACCGTTTTTTACAAAGAGCACCTTAGAAATGAGGGATCCGCATTGTCCTGCAATCGAACGTCCGGGTTCAGTATGGATGACCTGCCCGGGCCTGAGTGTTATAAACTCATTGATCATTGAGAAGTAGTCTTCAAACTGTGCAGTTTCCTCAGGATTATCATAATCAATTCCAAGCCCGCCTCCCACGTTTATAATTTCAAGGTTCACATTATGATCTGCAAACCAGTCCTGAAGTTCATTTATTCTGGTACAAAGACTCTTAATTACAGACAGTTTGGTTATCTGCGAACCAATATGGAAATGAATTCCTTTAAGAACCAGGTTCTTTAATGAGGATAATCGCTTCAGGACATCTTCAAGTTGCGAGGGATTAATACCGAACTTACTTTCTTCAATACCTGTTGTAATATATTTATGGGTATATGCCTCAATGTTTGGATTTATCCGTAGTGCAATTACTGCTTTTTTTTGTAACCGGGACGAAATGGAGTCAATGACTTCCATTTCCGGAATTGATTCGCAATTAAAGCAAAGAATACCCGCTTTCAGGGCAGCTTCAATATCTTTGTCGGTTTTTCCGACACCCGCAAATACAATTTCAGATGAGCTGATTCCTGCTTTGATCGCTGCTTCAATTTCATTCCAGCTTACGCAGTCGGCTCCGAAACCATACGATGCCATGACTTTAAGGATCCTCGGATTCGGATTGGCTTTTACGGCATAGTGAACCTTAAATCCATAGGTTGCAGATTCCTTCCTTACTTTTTCGCAGGTTGAGTTCAGGACATCAAGATCATAAAAGTAGAAAGGGGTCGGCAGATCCTTAAATTTGTTTATTGTGTTGTTATTGAACATATTACAGATTGAAAAGATATTTATTTAAAAGTGCGAGTGCTTTAATTTTATCCCCTGAATCAATTAGCAGTGACAGGCTGTGTGGACTTCCTCCGTATGATATCATTTTCAGGGGAATAGTGTTCAGCGCTTCAAAGATCTCGGGTGCTGATCCGGTTCTTTCAGTCCGGAAATCACCGACAATACATAATATTGTCTGATTTTGCTCAATCTCTGTGGATCCAAATTCCTTTAAGTCATGGGCGATCTGGTTAAGGAACTCCGGATTGTCAACTGTAACGGAAACTGAAACCTCAGATGTTGTGACCATGTCGATGGGTGTCTTGTATGCTTCAAAAACTTCAAAAACTTTCCGGAGGAAACCATATGCCATAAGCATCCTGTCCGATTTGATCCTGATCACCGAAATCCCGTCTTTTGCTGCAACTGCTTTATAATCCTCCAGGATACAGTCTGATGTGATGAGCGTTCCTTCGTCCTGCGGATCCATTGTGTTCTTCAGCCGTACAGGTATGTTTTTCTCTCTTGCCGGATTAACACTTGAAGGATGAAGTATTTTGGCACCGAAGTATGCCAGTTCGGCAGCCTCATCAAATGACAGCTGGCGTATCACTTTGGTTCTTTCGACAAATCTCGGATCATTGTTATGAAATCCGTTAATGTCGGTCCAGATCTGTATCTCGGAGGCATCCACGGCGGCTCCCAGCAGCGATGCCGTGAAATCGCTTCCACCACGTTTCAGGTTGTCAATCTCCCCGTATGCATTCCTGCAGATAAATCCCTGTGTAATGATTATGCTTTCCTCCATACAACCACCGAGTTCTCTTTTCAGATTCTCGGCTATGTAAAAAGAATCAGGTTCTCCATCCTTGTCTATCCTCATGAAATTAAGCGCAGGCAGAAGCACCGACCTGATATTTCTTTCACGGAGTAAATTATAAAACAACGAAGTAGAGATTATTTCACCCTGGGCCAGGATCGTTTTCTCCTGAAGCTTTGTAATTGTTCTTTGGGTGAATTCCCTTATATAATTGAAATGAGAGTCGATGAGCGCATGTCCCGTGTTCCTGAAACTTTCAGTTGCATACAGATCGTCGGTTACCTGGTGGTATTTTGATCTCAATTCCTCTATTTTCCTGGAAGCCTCATCAATCTTGTCAGCATATAAATAACCGGTAATCTCAACAAGACTGTTTGTTGTACCGGCCATAGCCGACAATACCACAATTTTCCTTTCCTCATCAGTTATTAATGGTATCAGCGCTCTCATCCTTTCGGGACTACCAACTGAGGTACCTCCAAACTTCATTATTTTCATTTTTCCCATCACTTGTCTTTATCTTATAAAAAAACCTGCATCAGCTTGCAGGTCAGGGTTATCTCTTACAAAATCATGAAAAAAAGATAGCGACCTGCATCAAAGATTCCTGATCGACCGGACATGTTTCTTTATCAGTTTTTTCATCTCTTTTCATCAGTGAGCAAAAATATAATTTTAATTTATACAGAGCATTTTATTATCATATTTTTATTATTTTTGGCCGCGATTAATATGCTGCCCAGATGGCGAAATTGGTAGACGCGCTAGTTTCAGGGACTAGTGTCAGCAATGATGTGCAGGTTCGAGTCCTGTTCTGGGCACAGGAAACGGTGCAACGGCGTAACGGCCTAACGGCATAACGGCTAAGGCATACCGGCATAACGTAAAGAAATAGTTCTTTTAAATAGTTAATAATATTCCAGGTTTTCAAGCCTTTGTGCCTTTGTGCCATTGCGCCTTTAAGCCTTTCTTCGCCCAGATGGTGAAATTGGTAGACACGCCAGCTTGAGGGGCTGGTGCTCGCAAGGGTGTGCAAGTTCGAGTCTTGTTCTGGGCACCAAAAAACGAAAGGCTGACTCTTTATCGGGTCAGCTTTTTTATTTCATGATAGAATTGTATACCGCCTGCAGAATATTAGTTCTGATATTCATATCCGACAAAAGGTTATTGTTTCTTGTCGGATAAACCCTGTTACAAAAGAATATATAGCTTATTTCGTAGACCGGATCGATCCAAACGAAGGTGCCTGTATAGCCTGAATGCCCGAAGCTTTGAGGTGTTGCGCCCTTTGTGGGGTATGAGTCTTTCTGGCTTAATTCAGAATTGTTAAGAAGCGGTTTGTCAAATCCAAGACCTCTTCTATTATTGTTTTCCGGAAACTGCACCCTGGTGTATCTTTCAAAAACTTCCTTTCCGATAATTTGTTCTCCTCCATATTCACCCATCCTGCGATACATCTCCATCAGCTTCATCAGGTCATTCGCTGTGGCAAACAATCCGGCATGACCTGAAATACCACCAAGCATAGCTGCACCTTCATCATGGACAGTACCATGCAGAAGCTGCCTTCTGAAAAGAGAGTCATATTCCGTAGGGACGATCCTGCTCAGGGGATATCTTTTGTATGGGTTGAATCCGATGTTATATGCTCCGATCTTATGATATATATTTTTAGTTACAAAATCATACCATTTCTCTCCTGTAAGATTTTCAATTATACCCGGTGCAATAATGAACGTAAGATCAGAGTAGACATATTTTTTCTCCCCGAGAGGACTTTTCCTGATCTCTGCAAATATCTTTTTCCTGTAGTTTTTATTTATATAAAGATCGTTTGCAACCTCAAGAGGGTACTTTGCCGAATATTCATGACTGAAGATATGCCTCTTAAAAGTGGAATCCTTTTTGACGGTTTCCATCCAGAAGGGTATCCATGCTCTCATTCCGGCCTGATGAGTAAGAAGATCCTTCATTGAAAGCTTCCCTTTGTTCGATTTCCGGAAATAGGGAAGGTAATCGCTGAGAACTTTATCTGTAGAGAACTTACCTTCTGAATCGAGCAACATTAATCCCGGAAGAGTGGATGAGACCTTCGTAACTGATGCGAGATCATACAGATCATCTTTCTCTACAGCTATCCTGTTATCATATGTCTGGAATCCGTATGTTTTTTGAAAAACCACGATGCCTTTCCGTGCGATCACAACTTCGCATCCCGGGTAAGCCCTGGCTTTTAATCCGGAGTTTGCAATTGAGTCAATTGTCCTTGACAGGCAGGAAGATGACATACCTGCATTTTCGGGTAATCCGTATTTAACTCTAAGATTTCCCTCAGTAGTAATCCCGAAGCCGGATGGCCAGTTTTTATTTATGGTTACAGGAAGTTTTCCTTTGCCCTCAACACCTCCAAAGATCAACTGTGCCGAAAGATCCTCAGTGTATTCATTCTCCTGATATGCCAGGATAAGGGCGCTGGCATTGCGAAATGCATCTACCTTATCGATTGCATATGGATTTCCAAAATAAGTGATGACAGTCTTACCGGCTTTAGTCAGTTTATCAAGGAAGGTGGAGAGTTCAGGTTTTATCCCGAAATTCATGTTCGCTCGCTGATCGGTGTTATATATACCTGCAATTATCAGATCATAGTGTGACAGGCTTTTTAATAACTCCTCCGTTTTTTTATTATCTGAGGGATCGATGGCAAAGGTGTCGGCAGGCAGGTAATCGAGTAATCTTTTCTGAAATACCGAAATCCTGTCTTTGTTTATGGCAATGGTGGCTATCTTAAGGTTTTGAAGGTTTTTAAGAGGCAGGATATCCTCCTTATTTGCAAGGACTGTTATGGCATCTGAGTACAGATCACGGATCAGGGCAACAGTGGCGGGAGTGGAGATCTCATTTACGATATTTTCTTTCCTGATCTCTGAAGGCCTGCTTAAACCTGACCAGTATTTCAAAGCTAAAACCTTACGGCATTTACTTTCGATATCGGCATTTGTGAGTTTCTTTTGAGCCACTGACTTTTTAATTGCTTCCACAGCTGCATGAACATCTGTAACAAATTCGACAACATCATTCCCTGCCAGAAGTGCCTGAGCTTCTGCTTCGCCTGTGCTGAAATATTTTGTGACACCTTTCATATTCATTGCATCAGTAATGACAAGTCCCTTAAATCCGATCTCTGTCTTTAAAAGGCCGTTTATTATGATCGGTGAGAGCGTTGATGGTAGTTTTGATGTTGAATCGAGGGAAGGAAGATTAAGATGAGCTGTCATTATTGCGCCTGCTCCTTCGGATGTCAGATTTAGAAAAGGGAATAATTCGACACTATCGAGCCTCGTCCTTGGATGGGTGATCACAGGCAGGTCGAGGTGTGAGTCGGTATTGGTATCACCATGTCCGGGAAAATGTTTAAGCACAGCAAGGACCCCATTATCCTGCATACCCTTCATGTACATGCCTGCTTTCGAAGTTACATTCTCCCTGTTCTCACCGAAGGAGCGGTAATTTATGACCGGATTCAGGGCATTATTGTTTATATCGGCCACCGGAGCAAGGTTAACCCCGACCCCCAGTCTCCTGCATTGTTCAGCAACAGCTTTTCCCATCCTGTATAAAAGGGAGTCGTTCTGTATTGCCCCCAGGGTCATCTGGTAAGGAAATTTTTCAACATTCTGAAGCCTCATACCAAGTCCCCATTCGGCATCCATTGCTATGATAAGCGGGACTTTGGATATTTTCTGGTAATAGTTAGTCAGCCCGGCCTGTTTTTCAGGAGTTCCCTGGAAGAAAACAATACCGCCAACGCCATAATTCCTTATGATATCGCTTGTTTCAACCTCGTGAGCCACATCCCGGTTTGAATAACCGGCTATCCATATACATTGGGATATGCGCTGGTCAACATTAAGAGTTTTAAGAACTGAGTCGACCCAGGGATGGTTAAGATATTTTAGAAAAGGGGGATCCGATATCTGAGCACTGACAGTAATGATAGAAATTAATGAAGTGAATACCAGCAGAATAAAAGCGTTTTTAAATCTCATGACAGGGAAATATATTTTGTTTGAATCAAAAAACAATTCTCAAAAATAATTCTTTTTCACCCAAATTACACCCGGAATGACTCCCATTCTTTTGAGAGATTAAGCCAGGTCAGGTTATTTGGTGATCGTTCATAAAAAAAAGCAGTATTTAATTTAAAAAAAAGCAGTATTAAAAGACATATTTAATTTATATAAAAGCAGTATTAAAAGACATATTTAATTTTAATAAAAGCAGTATTAAAAGACATATAAAATGGGAACTTCCCCACAGGCCGTCAACTTAAGAATCAGTTTTATACTGATAAGCTTCGGGGTGGTTGAATAAGTCTTTTTTAACCGCAAAGCACGCTAAGAAGGCGCAAAGCACGCAAAGTTAAAACGTTAATAGTTAGCTCTTCGCGATCTTTGCGTAAATCCTTCGCGACCTTTGCGGTTAATGGATTTAGACTTTTTAAACAGCCCCGATGGAGGGGTAGAGGCCGGAATGCCTGTAAGTTAGGCCAAAGCAATATTAATTGCCATAAATTACTATTTTTACAGGCGAGAATTTCAGATCACCATGGCAAAAAACAGCAGACTTGTTTCCCTCGATATTTTCAGAGGGATGACAGTGGCTTTTATGATAATAGTTAATACTCCCGGAAGCTGGAAATATGTATATCCCCCCTTACAGCATGCCAAATGGCACGGCTGCACGCCAACTGACCTTGTATTTCCTTTTTTCCTGTTCATCGTCGGAGTTTCCTCATGGTATTCGCTTAAAAAGTACGGGCACGAGTTTAATGGGGCTACGTTTCTGAGGATCTTAAGAAGAACACTGTCAATTTTCGCACTTGGCCTTCTTCTTACAATATTCCCTTACTTTGATCGTGACTATTCAACCCTAAGGATAATGGGTGTACTGCAGCGCATCGCGCTTGCATACGGGGTTGGAGCTTTGATTTGCATGATGGTGAACCGGGATTATCTCTGGATTGTTGTTAGCGTATTCCTGCTGCTTTACTGGGGAGTTCTGGCGGTTTTCGGAGGCACAGCTCCCTACGCTCCTGAAAGCAACTTTGCACTTAAAGTCGATCAGGCAATCCTGGGGAAGCAGCACATGTACACAGGATTTGGGATACCATTTGAACCTGAGGGATTATTAAGTACAATACCGGCAATATGCACTGTAATAATTGGATTTTATTCCGGGGAACTTGTCGGTAAGAAAAGCGCCGGAGCAAAGACTGCGTTAAAGATTTTGGTAATCGGAGCAGCGCTTACAGGCCTGGGTTTATTGTGGGGTAAATTCTTCCCGATAAACAAACCGCTATGGACAAGCTCATATGTGCTTTATTCAGCAGGGATTGCTATGGCAGTGCTTTCGTTGATTTACTGGATCGCAGATGTTGTAAAGTTTCAAAAATGGGGCCTCTTTTTTGCAGTCTTCGGAACAAATGCATTGTTCTCATTTTTTCTCGCCGGGATCTGGACAAAGCTGATGCTGTATATTAAGATCCCATCCGGCGGGAATAAGATCACATTATACAACTGGTTTTTTGAAAAGATCTGTGCTCCTGTAGCAGGTAATATGAACGGAAGCCTTATGTTTGCATTGATACAGATGATGCTGATTTGGAGTGTTACGTTGATCCTTTACAGGAAGAAAATAATGATAAGGCTGTAAGAAGACATGTTTTTACCCCTAAATCCCCTAAAGGGGACTTATTTATTAACAAAACTTATGGAACCCCCTTTAGGGGACCGAGCGTCAAAAATCCCGCCAGTGGCGGGATTTAGCGAAGGGGCCAGCTTGCAGGGGAGGCATGTGGTGGAGGCAGGGGGTAAAAAAACGGGAATGGTGTAAAAATCCAGTCCTTTGATACAATCTCTTGGAGGTAAAAAAAAGGATAGGGTTGGAATGAAGAATTTTTGGATCATCCGTTAAGTAAATGCGATTTTAAAAAAGTATAAGTTCAACAAATGGATGAAATAAAGATTATAGCAGAAGGATTTAAAGAATTATTTGGCGAATCGGAAATAGCAATAACTCCGCTTCCCAGGTCGGGTTCTGACAGGAGATATTTCAGGATTAATACCTCAAGGAGAAGCATAATAGGGGCATACAACGCTAATCCTGAAGAAAATGAAGCCTTTGTCGGTTTCACTGAACACTTCAGGTCAAAATCTCTTCCGGTTCCTGAGATTTTTGGCTATCTGCCTGAAAAATTCATTTATTTCCTTCAGGACCTTGGTGACGATAACCTTTATACATGGCTTCACAAAAAACGTGAAATCTCACCTTTCGATAATTCTGCGAAAATACTCTACCATAAGATACTTGATAATCTGATCCTGTTCCAGACAAAAGGGATAGAAGGCCTGAACCTGGAGCTTTGTTACCCGCATAAAAGCTTTGACAGGCAGTCGATGATGTGGGATATGAACTATTTCAAGTATATGTTCCTGAAACTCATCGCTGTATCTTTCAATGAACGACGTCTTGAACATGACTTCAATACTCTCGCAGACTATCTGCTCGAGACGGGTCAGGACTATTTTCTTTACAGAGATTTTCAGACTGCAAATGTGATGGTGGTTGAGAATGAGCCCTGGTTTATTGATTACCAGGGAGGAAGAAAAGGAGCGCCTCAATATGATGTTGCCTCACTTTTGTACGATGCCAAGATCCCGATGGCAGTAAAGGACCGGGAGGATCTTCTCGAATATTACATAAGCAACTTCTGCTCAGAATCGAAGGAAGACAGGCATAAGTTCAGAGGCTATTATGCCGGATTCAGCATGATAAGGGTAATGCAGGCCCTTGGAGCTTTTGGCTTCAGAGGATTATATGAGCAGAAACCTACTTTTACCGACAGCATAGTTCCCGGGGTGAATATTCTGCTGCAGATCATTGAACAGGCAAACGTTCATATACACCTTAACGAGTTGTACAACACTGTACGTTCGGTTTCGGACACTCCGATGTTTATAAAGCTATCGGCAAACTGTCAATAACGATCTCTTCCAATGAAAGCCATGATTCTTTCAGCGGGCCTTGGTACACGCCTTGGCCCGATGACATCTGAGAAGCCCAAAGCTCTTGTTGACATAAACGGGAAAAGCGTGCTAAGGCTTGCCGTGGAGAAATGTACCTCCTCCGGTTTCGATGATATCATTATTAATGTTCACCACTTCGCTGATCTTGTTGAGGAGGAAGCGGCACGGCTTAACAGAATGGGTTTTCATATATCCGTTTCGGACGAACGGAAGGAGCTTCTGGATACAGGTGGCGGACTGTTTAAGGCAAGGGATTTCTTCGACTATTCACCTTTCCTTCTGTATAATGCTGATATTGTTACTGATCTGGATCTGGCGGAGTTTTACAGATTTCATCTGGTAAATAAAGTACTCGCGACGCTTGCGGTACGGAAACGCCGCGGGAACAGGTTCTTCCTTGTAAACCGGGATGGAGTATTGCGCGGCTGGCTCAATAAAGCGACCGGTGAAACTAAAATGGCAAATCCCTCAGGTGAACAACTTGAAGAGATCTCATTTACGGGGTTGCATATAATTGATCCTGAGATTTTCAGCTATATGTCTGCTGGTATTTACAGCATGACCTCCCTCTATCTGGAATTGGCTGGCAAGCATAATATTAATACTTTCAGGTATGACGACGGTTACTGGTTTGATGTCGGAACCCCGGAAAATCTAAAATTGGTCAGATCGTATCTGAGTAATCACTAACCCGCTCTCTCGCTCCCTCGCTCCATCCCGGCTTACAGTTTCCAGAACGACCTTGTAAAGAGTATGAATATAGTATATATCTCAAGCCTGCCAATAATCATCAAAAAACTGAAAATCAATTTACTGAGCTCAGGCAAATTTGAATAATTAAACATTGGACCAACTGATCCAAGTCCCGGGCCAATGTTACCCAGAGAGGTTGCAACTGCACTCGCAGCTGTGACAGGATCAAGTCCGGTTATTACTATTATAATTGTCCCGGTAAGGAAAATGAAAAGATATAGTATTACAAATGACACAACTGAAACATTAAAGTTTTCTGTTACAGGTTTGTTGTTAAGTTTAACCTGGGAAATGACGTTCGGATGTACAAGTTTTGTAAGAACATTGTTAATATTCTTTAGTACTATCAGATGCCTGACCATTTTGATACTCCCGGCCGTTGATCCTGTACTGGCTCCGGCAAAGAGCAGGACAAAAATAACAACAAGCCCTGCCGATGGCCAGAAAAGATAATCGTTTGTTACATATCCGGTCGTGGTAATTATTGAGATAACCTGAAAAAATCCGGCTCTGAATGCTGGTTCAAGGGATAAGGTTGTATTGGTAAGAAGGATGCATGTGGCAATAGTCCCGAAGAACAGGGTTGTCCCGAGATAAAACCAAAGTTCATCATTATGTTTAACCTTTCTGAAATTCAGTTTTACGATATAATAATACACAACAAAACTCACACCTGAAAGAAACATAAACAAGGCAATTATATACTGACTATAAGCAGAATATGCCATTATGTTTAAGTTTTTTGTTGAAAAACCCCCTGTTGCGACCGTGCCGAATGTATGACAAATACTGTCAAATAAATTCATATCCCCTATGTTCAGAAGAGTTATTTCAGTTACAGTCAGAGCGAGATAGACATACAGGATTCTGAATCCTACTGCTTTTGTCTTCGGATGTATTTTTTCCTTCAGTGACGATTCAAGCGGAAGCAAGTGGCTTGCAGTCATTCCAAATAAAGGGATTATGATTATTACAAGCAGTATGATTCCCAGGCCTCCCAGCCAGTGAGTAAAACTTCGCCAGAAAAGAATTGAATAGGGTAATGATTCAACATCAGCAACAATGCTTGAACCCGTTGTGGTAAATCCTGAGGACGATTCGAAAAATGCATTTATAAGAGATGGAATTGTTCCGCTCAGGATATATGGCAATACACCCAGGCATGTGAACATTAACCATGATAAAGAAACTGCCAGAAAACCTTCCCTGTTCCTGATTGATCTGGTTGAATGTTTCCGGGATATTATAAAAAATATTACTGAAAGGGATATGGATATCAATGATGACCACAGGAATGGATCAGCCGATTCCTTATAAATGTACGCAACCGGCAGGCATGCAAGGAATGAAATGGTTTCAATCAGAAGAATAGTACTTAAAATCCGGATAATAACAAATGGATTTATCAGTTTCATAGGCTGGTCAGGAAGATATTCATCGCAAATATAATCAGAAATAATGTTGTTCATGACCCTAGACCGATTTAGTACTCTGATTCAGTTTTTTGTGCGATGTCGTATCATTGATTGGTCGTTTTTAAGTATTATATTTGGAAAGACTTATATTTAATAATCGGCTATATGGGAAAAGTATTAGTTATAGGTGCCGGAGGAGTAAGCTCGGTCGTGATTCATAAGATGGCCTCACTTCCGGACGTATTCACCGAGATCCTCCTGGCAAGCCGTACAAAATCAAAATGTGACGCACTGGCTGAACGGGTTGGATCAGACCGCATTAAAACAGCCCAGATTAACGCGGATAAGGTGCCTGAGCTCAGAAAGCTTATCAGATCATTTGGTCCGGATATTATCGTAAACGTAGCGCTGCCTTACCAGGACCTTCACATAATGGAAGCCTGCCTTGCGGAAGGCGTGGCCTACCTCGATACTGCCAACTATGAGCCCCTTGAAGAGGCAAAATATGAATACAGCTGGCAATGGGCTTACAGGGATAAATATAAAAACGCCGGTATAACTGCCATCCTTGGATGCGGATTTGACCCGGGAGTTACCTCAGTATTTACAGCTTATGCCGCAAAACATCATTTCGACGAAATTCGTTACCTCGACATAGTCGACTGCAATGCAGGCGATCATGGTAAACCTTTTGCCACAAATTTTAATCCCGAAATCAATATAAGGGAAGTTACCCAGAAGGGAAGATATTGGGAAAACGGGAAATGGTTATATACCAGACCTCATGAGATCCACAAACCTTTAAATTATCCGGAAATAGGTCCGAAAGAGTCATATCTTATTTATCATGAAGAACTTGAATCGCTTGTAAAGAACTTCCCGACAATTAAGCGTGCCAGGTTCTGGATGACTTTTGGACAGGAATACCTGACTCATCTCAGGGTGATACAGAACATAGGGATGGCGGGGATTGAACCTATAATGTTTAACGGAAGGGAGATAATACCTATACAATTCCTTAAGGCTGTCCTTCCTGATCCCGGTGAGCTTGGTGAAAATTATAAAGGCCAGACTTCAATCGGTTGCAGGATCAAAGGGATTAAGAACGGAGATGAGAAAACCTATTATGTTTACAATAACTGCAGCCATGAAGGGGCATATAAAGAGACAGGGGCGCAGGGAGTAAGCTATACAACAGGAGTTCCTGCCACTATCGGGGCAATGATGTATCTTAAGGGAATATGGAAAAAAGCTGGAGTATTCAATGTTGAAGAATTTGACCCTGACCCGTTTATGGAGCAGCTCAATCTCCTTGGCCTTCCATGGGTTGAATTGCATGACATTGATCTTGAGCTTTAAGTAAGATCTCAACATTCATCCAAAATGCCGGTTGATTACTCAAAAGTCCCTTCACCCTGTTATGTTATTGAAGAAGAACGGTTCAGGAAAAACCTTGCCCTGATAAGACATGTCTCAGATGAATCGGGAGCAGAAATAATTCTTGCTTTCAAGGGGTTTGCCATGTGGGGTGTATTTCCTATTTTGAAAGAGTATATCAACGGTGCCGCTGCCAGTTCAGTACATGAGGCGAGGCTTTGTTATGAGGAGATAGGCGTGAAGGCACATACTTATTCACCTGTTTACAAAGCAGCCGATTTTGAGAGCATTCTCAGATACAGTTCACACATTACTTTTAATTCTCTTGCACAGTACGATCAGTATTCAAAGATAATTTCAGGCTATGGTGAAAGGATTTCGCCGGGTTTAAGAATAAATCCCGGGTTTTCAGAGATAAGTCAGAGCCTGTACAATCCGTGTTCTCCGGGATCAAGACTTGGCATAGCGGCTGAAGATCTGAACGATAAATTACCTGATGGAATTGAAGGCCTGCATTTTCATGTGCTGTTTGAATCAGATTCGTTTGCGCTTGAGAAGATTTTGAAAGTTGTTGAAAAGAAATTCGGCAAATTCTTCCCTCGTATTAAATGGATTAATATGGGCGGTGGCCATCTTATAACCCGCAAGGATTATGACATTGAACATCTTATAAAAATCCTGAAACGATTCAGGGCGAATTATGGAGTTCATGTAATCCTGGAACCTGGCAGCGCATTTGCATGGGAAACCGGGGAACTTGTGGCAACGGTGGAAGATATTGTTGAAAATCAGGAAATTAAAACTGCAATTCTTGATGTCTCATTTACAGCCCACATGCCTGATTGCCTTGAGATGCCTTACAAGCCAAAAATTCAAGGGGCTACCGATCCGGTTCCCGGAAAGCCGACCTACAGGATGGGAGGTAATTCGTGCCTCTCAGGAGACGTTATGGGTGACTGGTCATTTGAAAACAATCTTAAACAGGGAGACAGAGTCATTTTCAATGATATGATTCATTATACAATGGTCAAGACGACAACTTTCAACGGTGTTCAACATCCTGCGATAGGTATCTGGACCAGTGATAATAAATTCAGACTGATCAGGGAATTCGGGTATTCCGATTATAAAAACAGATTGTCGTAGGGGCTGTTTAAAAGAAGCATGCTTTGCGGTTAAAAAAGGCTTTTTTAACAACTCCCTACGTTTTTTTATTTTCGGTTTATTGTTAAATCTGTAACAGCCAGCCTGTCTTTTACCAGAACAGCATTGACAATCTTTTCCGCTACACCGGCAGGATCCATAAAGCCTGAGATATCCCTGCTATGCCCGGTTACGTCCCAGAACGCTGTCCTCATTCCACCGGGATAAACTGCAATAAAGTTCCGTTTCTTCCCTTTGTATTCGGTCCTGAGGGCTTCAGTGAACCCCCTTGCTCCCCATTTCGCAGCGCAGTAGATCGTTTCTTCTGCACGTCCCAGCAAAGCTGAAGTCGACATGATATTGACAATTGAAAGCTCTTCTTCCTCGGGGGTTAATTTTAATATTTCAGAAGTCAGAAGAATCAGGCCAATAAGATTTGGTTCAAACACGGCATCTATAAGAGCAGAAGTTGAGTTGACTGCCCTGGTAAAAAGACCCCTGCCTGCATTATTAAACAGGTATTCTGCCATGTATTGATTGTCAGCGATGTATTTCCCGAAATTTCTGACATCAGCTTCCTTTCCTATGTTGCAAACATATGATTCTGCAAAGCAATCATGTGGAAAGCTATTGAGCCGGTTTAAAGACTTACCCAGCTTCTCTTTATCACGGCCGAGAATGATTACATTTTTTCCGTTCTTTACAAGGAGTTCCGCCATCTCAAGACCCAGGCCGCTTGATCCTCCGCTTACAATGCAAATTTTTTTCATAGTTGGTATTATAGTTTTTAGAAAACATTCCCTCAAACCGTGTGCCTCGTAGCGTCTGCCGCACGCCGGGTAATGCACGCGCCGCACCGCCTTTAATGATCAATAACCCCCGAACCCAGAAGCTCATCCCCCTTATACCAGGCAGCAAATTGACCTGGAGCAATTCCTCGCTGCAACTTATTGAAAACTAAGTACATGCCAGAATTTTTTTTATAAAGCCTGGCCCTCTGCAAAGGCTGCCTGTATCTTATTCTGACTTCATATTCACGAACTTCATCATCCTTCATTTCCAGATCCCTTCTGATCCAGTGAATCTCTTCTTCTCTTACAAACAACCCCTTGCGGTATAATCCGGGATGCTGCTGGCCTTCCCCGACGTAAAGCAGGTTTTTTTCAATATCGATGCCAATGACAAACAATGGCTCTTTATATCCGCCTATATTAATGCCTTTTCTCTGTCCGATTGTAAAGAAATGTGCCCCTTCATGCGATCCGATCAGTTTACCTGTTCCGGGAGCATATTTATACTGGTCTGCAATAGTTATAAGATCATCCACGGTCACCTTGTCATCGGGATATCCGGAGGGTTCCGGGTTAAAGTTGAATCCGTCGGTGATTTCAATGACATCGCCTTTTTTTGCCTTGAGTTTCTGCTGGAGGAAAGTCGGAAGATGTACTTTGCCCACAAAACAGATTCCCTGGGAATCTTTCCTTTGTGCAGTTGCAAGTCCCAGTTGATCAGCAAGTTTCCTTACTTCAGGCTTTATCATATCACCGATCGGGAAGAGTGAAAATCCAAGTTGTTCCTGGTTCACCTGGCAAAGGAAGTAACTCTGGTCCTTATTTGTGTCTTTACCGGCCAGCAGCCTGAAAACCGGTCCATTTTCGGTATTTAAAATTGCTTTTTGGCAATAATGGCCAGTTGCGACATAGTCACCACTCAGCTTTCTGGCTTCATCTGCAAAGGAATCAAATTTTATCTCCCTGTTGCACAGTATATCAGGATTTGGCGTCCTCCCTTTTTCGTATTCCGCAAACATATAATCTACAACCTTCCGGCGGTAGGCATCTGAAAGATCAACAAAATGGAAAGGGATCTTAAGCTTTTTAGAGACCATCTCTGCAAACATCAGATCGTCTTCCCAATGGCAATCACTTTGAATAAGGCCCGTCGTGTCGTGCCAGTTCCTCATAAAAAGCCCTGCAACATCGTAGCCCTGTTGTTTCAATACCCAGGCTGCAACGCTCGAATCGACCCCTCCTGATAATCCAATTATGACCCTTTTTTTCACGGTGCAAAGTTAATTAAATTGGCTAACTTTAAACCATCATGGGAGCCGGTACATTAACGATCTACAGTGCATCAGCAGGTTCAGGGAAGACGTACAATCTGGCGGGGGCATACCTCGAAAAATTGTTTTTGTCCAGGTACAGCTACAGGAAGATTCTGGCGGTGACTTTTACGCATAAAGCCACTGCCGAAATGAAAAGCAGGATCCTCGAGGAACTGAATAAACTTGCAGTCGGATCCAGGTCTAAATACCTGACAGGACTTATCCAATCGACAGGGAAAGATGAGAAAACAATCAGGCGGGAAGCTGGCGAGATCCTGTACATGATCCTTCATGATTATTCACGCTTTTCTGTCAGTACAATCGATAGTTTTTTTCAGAAGATACTCAGGGCATTTGTCAGGGATATCGGCCTTCATTCGGGCTTCAATATTGAGTTGGATCATTCACTGATCCTTGCGTTGGCTGTTGACAAAATGATCGACTCGGCAGCTGTAGATCCTTTGGTAAAAAAATGGCTGACAGGTTATGTAAGGTCAAATATTGAAGATGAGAAAAGCTGGGATGTACGGAAAAATATTATAAGCCTTGCCGCAGAACTGTTCAACGAGAAGTTCAGGCTTCTTTCAGAGGAAGAAAAAACTAAGCTTCAGGATAAGGATTTTCTGACCTCCTACATAAACGAGATGAGATCAATATCTTCACGTTTTGAAAGAGAGATGAAGAATCTGGGGAAGAAATGTCTTTCAATTATCTCCCGGTTTAATTTACAAGACGATCTCTTTTATTACAGGGGAAGGGGAGTGCCGGGATTCGTCCGGTCTCTGGCTGAAGGAATTATAAGGCCACCGAACACCTATGTCAGGGAAATTGAATGTAATCCGCCCCGATGGTCAAAGGGGGAAACGCCTGCTTTGCTGATGGATGCTTTGTGTTCGGGACTTGAAGAATCAGTAAAGGCGGCAATCCGTTATTATGACAGTAACGTTGTTGATTACAACAGTGCAAATACCATTCTTACAAATATTTACACTCTGGGAATCCTTTCTGATGTCCTTAAACAGGTTCGCATTATCACAAAGGATGAAAATACATTTTTGTTAACTGATACTCCTGAGCTTATATATCTGATTACCAGGAAGGACCAGACTCCTTTCATTTATGAGAAGGTCGGCAATGCCTTTGAGAATTTTATGATTGATGAATTTCAGGATACTTCCAAAATACAATGGAAGAACTTTGAAATGCTCATCGGAAACAGTATGTCCCAGGGTTTTGACAACCTGTTGGTCGGCGATGTAAAACAATCTATTTACCGATGGAGGAACAGCAACTGGCAGACTCTCCGGGATCTCAACCGGTCGGCAGACAATAAGCGTATCAAAAGCCTGTCGCTTGACACCAACTGGAGAAGCTGTGAAAACATTATAAAATTTAACAATGAGCTCTTTTCTATAATTCCCCGTGAGCTGGATTTCGAATTTGCCGGAAAAAACATCTCTTCAGGTTTTTCAGAGCTTTTTTCATCGGTTTCCCAGAAGGACCCGCAGATCAAGAAGGGAGGATACGTCAGGCTTGAATTCGTCCCTGATCCGCTTTCCGGGAAGTGGCAGGAGATCGTTCTGGATAAACTGCCGGAGGTTATCAGAACGATCTATCAAAAAGGATATAATCCATCCGACATTGGAATTTTGGTCCGGGATAACAGTGAAGGCGCCCGTATTCTAAAAAAAATAATTGGCTATGCCTCTTCGTTACCTGAAGAAGAAAAGAAGAAATTCAACATTGTATCCAACGATTCATTACTTCTTGTAAATGCACCGGTTGTAACTTTCATTGTCGCTATTCTTCAGGTTCTCGATAACCCTGATAATATGATAGCCCGTGCCCTTATGCTGCGCAATTTTCTGCTGGCAACAGGTAAGGCGGATGCAGAGAAGGCTGATCTGGAATGTGATAATCTGATCAGTTATTCGGCTTGCATTTTTCCGTCAGGGTATGAAAACTTCCTTAATGAAATAAGGTTCTTAACCCTCTGGGATATCACGGAGAAGACTATCAGGTTTTTTGGACTTGGGAATTACACATATAATGTCCCATATCTGAATAGTTTCCAGGACATTATAATCAATTTTGCTTCAGGTAAAAACCAGGGGGTCCCATCATTCATCGATTGGTGGCAGACAGAGGGAGCAAAGAAATCAATTTCACTTCCCGAACAGCAGGATGCCATAAGGGTTCTTACAATTCATAAATCCAAAGGACTTGAATTCGGAGTTGTCATTCTGCCTTTCCTTGCCTGGAATCTGGATCATAAATCGTTTCATTCCAACATTTTATGGGTTAAACCCGGCACATTTCCTTTCAGCAGGCTCGGAATTGTCCCTGTCAGGTATAAAAGTGATCTGGCAGAGACTATTTTTTCTGAAGATTATTTTGAGGAAAAGTATTCGGCATATGTTGATAATATAAATCTTTTGTACGTAGCATTAACCAGGGCTGAAAATGGGATATATGGGTTCGCACCTGATCATGCCACCAGTGATAGCCGCATTGCAGAGGTAATTAAGGACGCAGTTAAATTCAATGAAGAAATTCCCGGGATCGAGAAGCCATTTCTTTTCAGTTATTTAAATCCTGAAACAAAAGTTTTTGAATTTGGGGAACTCCCCGGTTGCAGACCACATTTAAAGAGCGGGGAGAATCTTTATATAAGCCACTATCCTGTGAGCGCCGATCTTGAATCACTAAAACTTAAGCTTCATTGGGAAAACTATCTTGTTAAGAGTAATACTGAAGTCCGTGCCAGAATAAATTATGGAAAGCTTATGCATGAAATCTTTGAGGAGATAATCTCATTTGATGACATTAAGTCTGCTGTTAGAAAAAAAGTGCTTGAAGGAGAGCTTCCGGAGGAAGATGAAGCCGGAATAATGACGAAAATAACTGACCAGGTAAACCGTCCTGGTATAAAGGATTGGTTTGAAAAAGGAAACGAAGTTCTCAACGAAGCTTCGATCCTCTTGCCGGGAGGTGCAACTAAACGTCCGGACAGGATAATTTTACGAGGGGGAAAAACCATTATAGTTGATTTCAAATTCGGGGATGAGAACCCGCATTACTTCACACAAATAAACCAGTACAAACATCTGCTGACAGAGATGGGCTACAATCAGGTGGAGGCTTTTTTATGGTATGTTGATTCTGAAAAAATTGTGCAGGTCTGAATGATAGAAAGAAATATTAAGAGGGAATTTCCGTGGGGTCATGACAGAAGGTTTAACTCCTTTACTGAACATTACAGAAGGATTTTTGGTAACCGCGTCCAGAAAGTCTCCATAGATGCAGGATTTACCTGTCCTAACCGCGACGGTTCAAAAGGAACCGGAGGTTGCACGTTTTGCGTTAACAAGGCATTTAATCCTTCCTATTGCCGTGCAGAGAAATCAATTGCATTGCAAATTGAAGAGGGTATTCAATTCCATAAAACCCGGTATAGAAGAGTTGATTCATACTTTGCTTATTTTCAGGCATATTCAAATACTTATGCCGACCTGACAACACTTGACAGACTTTACAATGAAGCACTGGCCAATAAGGATATTAAAGGCCTGATTATTGGTACAAGGCCAGACTGTGTTAATAATGAAATACTGGATTTCCTCAGGGAGCTGTCAAAGAAGTGTTACATTGCAGTTGAATATGGTATAGAATCGTGTTATAATAAAACGCTCATCCGGATAAACCGCGGACATACTTTTGAAGACGCAAAAGAGGCTCTCGAAGCTACTGCTGACCGGGGGATTGATTCGGGAGCGCATTTCATCTTCGGACTTCCCGGCGAAACCTGTGAGGAGATGCTTGCGGAGGCTGAGATAATTTCCGCACTTCCACTCACCAGCGTGAAGTTTCATCAGCTTCAGATCATAAAGGGGACTGAAATGGAACGGGAGTTCGTAAATCATCAGTCTGATTTTAAGCTTTTTACATGGGATGAATATCTCGATTTCATTACAAGATTTCTCGTTAAGCTGAATCCTGCAATTGTTGTCGGGAGGTTTACCGGAGAGGCGCCGCCCAGGTATCTGGCAAGGGAAGCCTGGGACAAAAAACGCACGGACCAGATCCTTAATATGATTGAAAATAAGCTTGAGGTCCTGGATCTTTGGCAGGGGAAGGAATATAACGGCGCAACAGGAAGAAAGAATGGGAGAGTGGGAGAGTGGGAGAGTGGGAGAAGGGGAGAGTGGGAGAGTGGGAGAAGGGGAGATAAGAAGATAAATGTAAAGGCGTAAAGGCGTAACGGTGTAACGGCTCAAAGGCGTTACGGCGCATCGGTGTAATGGTGTAATTGTATTAGAATTTAAAATGAGGGTTTAATGCCATATTTTCTCGAGAGGATAGCAAATTTATTATATGACCAGACAGGAGGGGATCTTCGTCGTCATTGCCTGGTGTTTCCGAGCAGGAGGGCGGGGATATACTTCCTGAAATACCTTGGCGCCCGCATAGAAAAACCTGTCTGGACTCCGGCTATAATGACAATTAATGATTTTTTTGCGGGCCTGTCGGAGCTAAGTGTTGCAGAAAGTGAGATCCTCCTTTGTGAACTCTATAAATCATACAGGAAATTAAATAATTCTGCTGAGAGTTTTGATGACTTTTATTTCTGGGGCGATATGCTCATCAATGATTTTGATGATGTAGACAAGTATATGGCTAACGTTCCGGTTCTGTTCCGGAATGTACAGGATTTCAGGAATATCGATCTCCAGTTTGGTGACATTGATAAGGAGCAGGCTGAAATAATTAAACGGTTCTGGATAAACTTCGAACCTGAAAAACCTTCTGTCGAAAAAGCTGAATTTAAAGCTGTATGGGCAATACTCAATGAACTCTATAACGAATTCAGGAGCTCGCTGCGCTCAAAGAACCTGGCTTATGAAGGAATGATTTTCAGGGATATTGCTGAGAATGCCTCCCTTGATGAAAACATCGCTATTAAATGGGATAAGGTTCACTTTATTGGCTTTAATGCCCTTAACAGGTGCGAAGAAACTGTTTTGGCGAGGCTTCAGAAATCGGGACGCGCCAGCTTTTACTGGGACTATGATAATTCATATATTAAGGGAGGGAAGCTGAATTCTGCAGGGTTATTCCTTTCGAGGAACCTTAAACTTTTTAAGAACGATATGCCTGCTGACTGGAATTATAACACCCGCCTTTCGATGCCTGCCGGAGAAACTTCCAGAACTGTAATTGAAACAACCTCCGACGTTGCCCAGGTAAAACTGATCCCGGAACTTATACGACGCCTGCCCGGACTGACTCCTGAAAACGCCCATCATACTGCCATAATTCTGGCAGATGAAAACCTATTGGTGCCTGTGCTTACAAGCCTTCCGGAAAATTTTGCCGACATCAACATCTCAATGGGTTATCCTTTGAAAATGACAGATGTCTATGCCCTGGTCAGGTATGTCCTTAATCTTCAAAGGAATATCACAATCAGTAATTACACGGTATTTTTCAATTACAGGGACGTCATCGATATTTTAAGACATCAGCTTATAGAATTTCTCCTGAAAAAAGGAGAAAAGAAGATTATTAATGAAATAGTTGAAAAAAATCTCACAAGAGTGCCTTTGGAATTTCTTGCAAGGACTGAAACTTTAAAGTTAATATTCAGGGTTGATAAAGCTCCTTCCCAGTTATCTGATCACCTCAGGGAAATCCTTATGTCAGTTTCGGCTGACGGTCTTAAGGAAGGGGGGATGGAGAGAAACCTGAAGAATGAATTTATTTACAGGGTATTGCTTTCAATCAACCGGTTGGAATCGGTAGTCCGGTCATCAGAAATAAGCTTTAAAACCGAAACCTATATCAGGATACTTGACAAAATCTTAAGGAACCAGTCGGTGCCGTTTTCCGGCGAACCTTTATCAGGTATACAAATAATGGGGATCCTGGAAACAAGAGCGCTTGACTTTAAGAATTTAATTATGTTTTCGGTTAATGAAGGCATTTTACCAGGGAACACTTCGGGGTCTTCTTTCATACCATATACAATAAGGGAGGCTTTTGGACTGCCGACCATCAATCACCAGGAATCAATATTTGCTTACCACTTTTACAGACTGTTGCACAGAGCTGAAAGGGTAACTTTAGTGTACAATTCGAACTCCGAAGGACTGCGTACAGGAGAAATGAGCAGGTTTATCATCCAGATGAAGTATGAGCAGATATTGAAAACTGATATCATTAATCTGGGATTTGACATAAAAACACCTGTCGAAATCGGAGAAGAGATCGAAAGAAAGGGAAAGCATAATGAAGCCCTGTTTAAGCTATATGTTGAGAATGGAGGTAAAACAGTTCTTTCGCCCACTGCCATTAACACCTGGCTTAACTGCAGGATGAAGTTCTATTACCGTTATGTGAATGGCCTGAAAGAACCGGAAGCAATCTCTTCTGAAATTGACCATGCCCTGTTCGGTCAGATCCTGCACAGCATAATGAAGCATATCTATGAAGATTCTCCGGGCATTGAAATATTGCCTGAGTTTCTGGATTCTCTTATTAAGGATGAGGGATACCTTGAGGCTATCATCGATAAATCGTTTAAAGAGGAGGTAAACTCAGACATCAGCCGTCCTATGGATGGCAATGAACTTATAATGAGGGATATCCTGCAAATATACCTGATCCGTGTGCTGAAGGCAGACAGATCTATATCACCATTCACGATCGTAAGCCTTGAAAAGCCATTCAACTTCAACCTTCCACTTGATCCGGAAGGCAAAGCCATAACTATCAGAACAGGAGGGACGGTTGACAGGGTAGACCGCGTTTCAGGAAAAACACGAATTGTCGATTATAAGACTGGAATGGTAGCCCACAGGATCAATTCATTGGATGATCTCTTTGAAGATGACCGCAAGGGGGAACTGGATGGCTGGCTGCAAACCCTTATCTATTGTGAAGCATTTCTTTCGGGTAACCCTGAAGCAATTGTAAAACCGTCAGTTTACAAAGTTAAGGAGTTGTCGGATGGGAACTTTTACGATACCTTAAGGATAAAGGTGGAGAAATGCGATGATTACGTGATTGAGGATTACAACTGGGTAAGGAAAGATTTCATGAGCTCCCTCAGAAACCTGGTTGGAACAATATTCAGCCCGGAAGAGAACTTCATAATGACTACTGAGACCAGAAAATGCAGTTATTGCCCATACAGGGCTTTATGTCAGCGTTGACATGCTGTTTGCTTACTCAATTTCCCGCTGAAGGGCAGCCATCTTAATAGCAGTTATTGCTGCCTCATCTCCCTTATTTCCGTGTTTGCCACCGGCTCTGCTAAGTGCCTGTTCGAGGTTAAGCGTTGTAAGCACGCCAAAAATAAAAGGTATATTATAATCAAGATTAAGCTGGGTTATGCCTTGTGTCACACCCTGGCAGATAAATGTAAAATGTGGGGTTTCACCCTGGATTACACAACCAAGACAAATTACTGCATCAAGATCATCATATTCTGCAAGGAATTGAGCTCCGATGGTGAGTTCAAAACTTCCGGGGACGTGCCGGACCACTATGTTTTTTTCTGTTGCGCCATGCTTTTTAAGCGTATTGACAGCACCTTCAAGAAGCGCCGAGGTTACTTCATGATTCCAGTCGGAGACAACGATTCCGAATCTCATTTTACCTGCATCAGGTACTGAGCCTGGATCATATTCCGACAAATTGGCCGTACTCATTTACTGGTCAGGAGTTTTGCCCTTGCTATATACTTGTCAATTGTGGTGCCTTCGGTGCTTTCGGGATATTCGTCTTTGATCCTCTGATAGATCTTCAGGGCTTCTGCGTAATTCCCATTCATCTCATAAAGCTCTCCGGCTTTCATAAGAAAAACGGGAGTATTAAATGAATTAGTTGCAAAATCGGCGGCTTCAAGATACTTCTCGATTCCCTTATCTGTCTCGCCAAGTTCAACATAAGCATCGCCGGTTGCTCCGATCGCAATTGAACCGATTACTTTATCTTTTTTGGAATACTTATTAAGGAAGTCTATTGCTTCCTGATAGTTACCAAGATGCAGGTAACATATTCCGGCGCCGTAGCGTGCGAGGTTTCCCGCATTAGTAAATTTATAGTCTTTAGCAATATCCAGAAATCCAAGATAGTTGCCATCACCGTTCAGGGCAAGTTTCAATGAATCATTTTCAAGATACCTTTGTGCCTGGTACATCTGGGACTCAGCTTCTTTGTTCCTGTTGCTCAGGTAAAGCCTTCCCAGCCAGAATGCACCAACCAGAACAATAATAACCCCCAATCCTATTAAGAGAGGTTTATAATTTTCTTCCAGATACTGTTCTGTCTTTGTTAATGTTTCTTCTACATTCTTAAGGCCTTGTGGATCTAATTCTTTCTTACTTTTTGCCATAACGGATTATGCTTAAAACACTTAAAAATTAACTTCGCAAAAGTAGCGCTTTTAAAATAATAATAAAACAAATAAACAAAAAAATAGAAATAAAGAATTGACTGCATATAAAATTGAATATCAGATTTTTAAATATTAAAATCAGTTACAAATTCTTTTTCCTAACTTTGGGGCTCAGTTAGTTTTCAGGACTGTGGACAAATTTTAAAAGTGACATAAAACTTATATCAACTCATGCACTTAAAGAAACTTTCGCTTACAAATTTTAAGAACTATCGTCAGGTTGAGCTGGAATTCTCACCGAGAATCAATTGCTTTGTCGGGAACAACGGGGTCGGCAAAACTAATATTCTTGACGCAATCCACTACCTGTCGCTTACAAAAAGCTTCTTTAATAATATTGACAGCGTTAATATAAGGCATGATGAGGAATACTTTATAATACAGGGAATTTTCGGCAGGGAGGATGAAACCGATAATATTTTCTGCTCATTTCAAAGGCAAAGACAGAAAATACTTAAGCGGAACGGGAAGGAATATCAGAAGCTCACCGATCACGTTGGCAAATATCCTGTAGTAATGATCTCGCCCGCCGACAGTGCGCTTATAACAGAAGGCAGCGAGGAAAGAAGAAAATTCCTGAACAAGATCATAAGTCAGTATAGTGCAGAATATCTTGATTCTGTTCTAAACTACAATAAAGCTCTTCAGCAGAGAAACAAATTATTGAAGGACTTTAAGGCTGACAGGAATTTTGATGCGGAGATGCTTTCAATCTGGGATTCTCAGTTAGTGAAATACGGAACTTTTGTTTTCTCTGAACGTGGTTTACTTATTAATGAACTTATTCCTGTCTTTCAGGAATACTATTCAACGGTCTCCAATCAAAAGGAAAGCGTCAGGCTGAAATACCGTTCCCACCTGAACGATAGCGATTTTGCAGAGGCGCTTAAGAATAATGTGGATAAGGACATGGCTCTCGAATACACAACTATAGGAATTCACAAAGACGACCTTGTCTTTGAAATGGATGACCACCCTGTAAAATCACTTGGATCGCAGGGTCAGCAGAAGTCATATCTTGTAGCCCTTAAACTTGCAAAATTCGATTATATAAAAAGGAAAGCGGGATTTTCGCCTATCTTGCTTCTTGATGATATTTTTGATAAGTTTGATGCTGAAAGAGTAGCTCAGATCATCAGACTTGTTGGTAATCATCGTTTTGGACAGATATTTATAACCGATACACACCAGAACAGGCTGCAGGAGATACTTGAAACACTTAATACAGGTTACAAGCTTTTCAGGATAGGAGAGAAGGGTATTGATGAAATTGTAAAAAACAACTGATACTCTGATGAGGCGCAGTAAAACAATATCGATTGCCGAGGCAATGAAAGATTATATCAGGGAGATGAATCTTGAAGGCAAACTTCTGGAGGTCAATCTTATAAACTCATGGGAAGAGACGGTCGGCAAAGCTATATCTTCAAGGACCTCAAAAATTTATATTAAAGATCACATATTGTTCGTACACCTTAGCTCTTCAGTGGTCAGGAACGAATTGCTTATGCTCAGGGAGGCGCTAAAGGAAAAGCTTAACGAAAAAGCAGGAAGTGAAGTAATAAAGGAAATCGTTCTTAAATAATCAGGTTTAATTCCATAAAAGTTGTTATTAACCCTATAGTAAGAACAATACGTACAGGTTAATTTACTTTGTACGTACTGCCTGAAATTTTAACAGACTTTTTAAAAGATTTTGAAGATTTAAACCCATAGCTGTTGCCATCAAATCCCAGCACAACTTTCTTATTGTCAATTTCTATTGAAATGGAAGATGAACTATCCTTCTGCAAAATAAAATCAGCAAGCACCATTGCTTTTTCCACTCCGTCGCCTCTTTTAAAATTCCAAACTTCATCAGGAAGGGCCAGCCTGTTATCATCATAAATTGACATATTGTCCATATTTATCAGAATTTCAAACACTTCACCTGTCGATTTGCTGTTAAGATCCTTGAAGCAAACAGGATTCCTCTCAACAGATGCTTTAAGGTATGGTATCCAGCTTATCCTGTCCATCTGCCTGTAAACATAAAGAGCAAGGAGAGCAGACTCTGAAGTTGCAGCCAATTGATTTATCTTCCTGATAATCGTTGCCCGGGTATCTTCCGGTGAAATTTCCGGAACAATCGTTTGGACATATTTTTTATCTGCCGATGGTATTTTAGGTTCGGTCCTTATGAACTCCGAAATCTCTATTACCATTTCATGTATCACCTGCTCAGGAGTATCGCATGCGTACTTTTTAAATTCCGTTTCAAATTCCTTAAGGTCCTTAAACTTTCTTTCACTCAGGATTTTCTCAACGTCATTGAGCAATATTTTACCCTGAACAGGACTAAGGTGAAACTCATCCTCTTCAATCTCCCTGATCAACTGTTCGCGGGTGTCGGAAGATACATTAAACTTGCTTGAATGTTCATACTCAAACATTTTATCGAGTCCGATAAACCTCCGGCTTCCATCGAAGTTACAGCGGTACTGGAAAAGCTTTTTATATTTTGAACTAACCCTGAGGAAGTTGACGAAAATTATATCAGTCAGGTCCGTTACAAGGAATTTCTTTAGGTTCTTCGAGAACTCAAGGAATGCTGATTTGTCAATAGTAGCTTCGTTGTACAGCATATGTATATAGCCTGATATATGGGACACAATCGTTACCTTTTCGTTTTCGAGAGCTCTTCTGGCCATCTCCGAAAGTGAAGTGCCATTAAACCACATGTTCTTTGTTACGATCCTTCTGTTATTCGTTAACAGGCCGTCCTTCTCTATGATAAAATTTTGGGAATGAAGCGGTGTAGCAATCAGGAAGATCTTTTCGACAGGTATTCTGCCAACAATATACATTGCTGCAGCATAAAGTGCCGAAAGCGAAACACACTCACCCGCACCGGTAGAAAAATTGTCCTTGTACCGGAAAGCAGTCATGGCTTCGATAGTTTCTGTTTTCCAGTATGGAATTATATCAGAGTTGAATTTATCAAGCCCGAAGTGTTTCCTGATATCGATGTTGAAATAATATTTATCCCCCTCATATCCGAACAGAGCATTTGACTGCCTCAGAAGTTCCATATCGAAGAATTCGCGAAATCTGTCTATTTCGGTTGTTTTCGTTGTCAGACCCCATGTCGAAAGATCAAGGTTAAAAACATAATTCTGAATAATGTATTGTTTGATCCGGTTTGATCTGGTGACAAAGCTCTTCTTTTCAATATCCTTAAACCATGGATCATCCCTCCATTTCCAAATGATGGGCGACATTATATTTGCAAGGACAAGTGGGTAATAAAGTTCAGGAAAAATAAAAATCTCCATATCGGAAAGCGTGAATGCCGAGGAGTATTTTTCGAGAAGCTTTTTGTCTGAAAAATCATTTAGATATACAGAATCCATAACTTAGTTAAAAGTTGTGCAAAACTAATAACATTATTTTACCCACAATGTTTTTAGTAAAATTTAAGGGATAGATCAAAATATCAGGTTTGAATCCCGGAATACTATAGGAACCTTTCAATGTCTGAAAAGAAGAAACGGATCTCTCTGAGTGCATTTTCGTCACTGTCTGAGCCGTGTATTGCATTCATTTTAACTGAGATGGCAAAAGTTTTTCTTATGGTGCCCGGCTCAGCTTTTGCCGGATCAGTGGCTCCGATAAGCTTTCTGAACTCCTCCACTGCATCTTGGTGCTTAAGGACCATTACAACGACAGGTCCGCTGCTCATAAACTCAACGAGCTCTTCAAAAAACGATTTTTCTTTATGGACAGCATAAAAAGTTTCAGCCTGCTCGACCGTCATCTGAACCATTTTCATGGCAGCTATTTCGAATCCGCCCTCATTTATCATGGCAAGAATAGGACCTGCTTTTCCTGTTCTCAGAGCATTTGGCTTGATAATTGAAAAGGTATAATATCCGTTCATACTCGTTAGTTATTGATATTCTTATTGAGAAACCCGGTCTAAAGGAATATTATTTATCTTTAACCTCCCAATAAATGTCGGAAAAAGTGATAGATTTAGTCAAATATACAAAAGAATTATCAAAACTTTTCGAAACCTCAGGCAATATATTATTAATATCTCATATCAATCCGGATGGTGATGCAATTGGTTCTCAGTTAGCTCTTTACGAGTATCTTATACACAGGGGGAAAAGTGTCGGCATGATTTCTCCCAATAACCTCCAGGAATTTCTTAAATGGATGAATGGTACCGACCTGATCAATGTTTTCATAAAGAACAGAAAGAAATGCATTAACCTGATAAAGGAAGCTGACCTTATTATTATGATCGACTTCAATCAGCCAAACAGGCTCGGGGAAGCAGAGAAATACGTCATGGCATCGGCAGCGACCAGGGTGATTATCGACCATCATCTTGATCCTTATGATATTGCAACGCTTGTCATAACCGACCCTTCAAAATGCTCTGCTGCTGAACTGGTGCATGAGCTTGTTACCGGGATCAACGGGAAGCCTTTCCTGAACAAATCATATGCTGAAGATATCTACGTGGGTATCGTTACCGACACTGGCAACTTTGAGTACGGACCATATTCAGGCAGGACTTTCAGACTAATAGCCGATCTTTTCGAAACGGGTATTGAAAAGGAGAGGATACTTAAAGTAGTGTATAATAATTTTTCTGCTGACAGGATGCGGCTGCAGGGTTATGCCCTTAATAAAAGGATGGTCGTTTTGACTGAATATAAAACTGCATATATTTTTCTTACGAAACAGGATTTGGCTGAGTATAACCATGTTAACGGCGATACTGAAGGTTTTGTAAATCAGCCGCTATCGATCAGGGGCATTAATTTCTCAGTTTTGTTCATTGAAAAGGATAATTATATAAAAATTTCTTTCCGTTCAAGAGGAAATTTCCCGACAAATGAATTTGCCTCCAGATACTTTTTTGGCGGCGGACATATGAATGCTTCCGGAGGCGAGTTCCACGACACACTCGATAACACGATTTTATATTTTCTGAAAGTACTTGAAGAGAACGGGGAACGTTTAAAATCAGATCAATAGAGAATTTATGAAATCAGGCATCATCATATCTGTTATTATTTTCGCTTTAACAATCGCCTGTCATACAAAAAAAGATGTGCCTGCGAACGCTTCGCCACCAGGCAAGGAAGAGATGGTTGACCTTAACAGGTACCTTGTGCAGAAAGACAGGGAAATAATAGGAAACTATATAGAACGTAAAGGACTTAAGATGACCGAGTCTCCAACCGGGTTTTGGTATATGATAGAAAATGGGGGTTCAGGTAATCTCTTTAAAGACAACGATATAATTAAAATGAACTACGACTGCTCGCTTCTTGATGGCACAAAATGTTATTCTTCCGGAACTCTTGGTCCTAAAGAAATAATTCTTGGTAAAAGTGAAGTGGAGCAGGGGATGAATGAAGGACTCAGACTTCTTAAGCCCGGTGCCAGGGCTGTATTTATCTTACCCCCTTTCCTTGCATACGGTTTTGTTGGTGATGGCAAAAAGATACCTCCGCGATCGATAATCATATACGAGGTGAGCATTTTACCTTAACCCTTCCCGGAATGATTATCGTCAAATCTGGCTTAAGGATTAAATGGTCTTAAGACAGTCCCGGATTACTTACGCTTACTGGTTGGAGTTGACCTCATCAAAGTGAAATCATACCCTTTTTCGAAATAAATCTATTGAAGGATAAAAATTGCCGGGCGGTTATTTATTGACGGCACGTTTTTCCTCCATTCTGAAATTGTCATTGTCTTTATTTCTTCATCGGGTAACGTAATATCCGTTGCAACGCAAAGCTTCGTTTCACTGCTGCATGTTTTGAGAATTGTTTCAATCATTCTCTGGTTCCGGTATGGCGTTTCCATAAATAGCTGGGCAAAGCCTTCCCTTGACTTCTTCTCAAGTGCTCTCAGCGCAGCTGAGCGATCGGCCGGATTAACAGGAAGGTATCCGTTAAAAGAAAAATTCTGGCCGTTTAAACCTGACGATATGAGGGCCAGGATAATTGAAGATGGCCCTGGCAGAGGAGAGACCCTGATACTCTTTTTATGTGCAAGTGCGACTAGTTTTGCACCCGGATCAGCTATCCCGGGCAGACCGGCTTCACTCATTATCCCCAAATCAGAACCATCGAGGACGGGGTCGAGATAGGATTTTATTTCAGAGTCGTCAGTATGTTCATTAAGTTCATGGAAAATTGTCTCATTAATAGGAAACTCCTTATCGATCATTCTCAGGAATCTTCTTGCGCTCCGGAGGTCTTCCACAACAAACAGTCTCAACGACCTTGTAATGGAGAGAACTTTTTCGGGTATAACATAACTGTAGTCTTCCCCTCCGAGCGTTACAGGTACTAAGTATATACTTCCTGCCATTTATTTCTTTTTGGTATCGTAAATTTAAGAATAATGAGGCTGATCTGTTGCCTGTTCGGGATATTTAGTATAGGTTTGCCATGAAATTATTCCGATGTGAAAATAACTTTTCTTGGCACCGGTACTTCACAGGGTGTACCTGTTATTGCATGTGAATGTGAAACTTGCAGTTCAGAGGATGTTCATGACAAGCGGCTGAGAACCTCAATTCTGATTGAAAAGAATCATACTTCACTTGTAATAGATGCGGGACCAGATTTCAGGCAGCAAATGCTCAGGGAAAATGTAAAAAGACTTGATGCAATTATTCTGACCCATGAGCATAAGGATCACATTGCGGGAATGGACGATGTGAGAGCCTTCAACTACAAAAGCCAGGATGCCATAGATATTTTTGCAGAAGAGAGAGTCCAGAAAGCTGTCAGAAAAGAGTATTCGTACGTTTTTGCAGAATATCAGTATCCGGGTATACCGAAAATGCGACTGAATACAATAACCGATGAGCCTTTTACAGTGGGAAATGTTTCAGTAGTTCCACTAAGGGTCTTTCATTACCGTTTACCGGTTTACGGATTCAGGATCGGGAATTTTGCATACATTACCGATGCCAATTATATAGCTGAAGATACAAAAGAAAAGATATTCGGCGTTAAATACCTTGTGGTAAATGCTTTAAGAAAAGAAAAGCATATATCGCACTACAGTCTGAGAGAAGCTATTGATTTTATCCGGCAGATTTCGCCAAGAAAAGCTTTTATTACCCACATCAGCCATCAGATGGGAAGGCACGAAGTTGTTTTAAAAGAATTACCTCCCGGAATTGTACTTGCATACGACGGCCTCAGTTTCCCCTGTGACGATTAAATATGCCCCCGGTTACCTCTTTTTGTAGCTTTTATAAAGCTTTTTCTGGTAAGTGTTTGAAAAGTAGTACCTGTTCCTTCCAAGCTGAGACGCATTAGTATGTGATGCGTTCTCCCTCTTTTCATAATAAGGATTCTTTTTCCCTGAAGCGCATGCCGATAAGAGAAAGATCAGGAGGAAGTAAAATAAAAGCCTGGATATTTTATTTAACAGCTGCATTGATCAGGTTGGTTTAAGTATCTCTTTTTAAAATAATTGTCTTGAGTTCAACTGACATTCATCGTCAGGCAATCTTTAAACGTGTAAAACTTAACCTTGTTGTAAAAACAATTTATTTAGTATTAAATTGCAAACAATTTTATTTGATCCATAACCTGTTTTTCGATGATGTCGCTGAACCGCTTTTTCAGTATTCAATTTATTGCATTAATTCTGTTTTCATCGCTTCCCTTAAGATCACAAACCCTTTATAAAGTTCATATTTCTGATCAAACGGGCTTAAATTCCGACAGTTTAACGCTGTCCGATAACTCCCAACTTGTATTTAAACGGAAAAGACCTGTTTTAAGTTTCCAATTTGATGAAAAAATCTTTACTACCGATGGCGTTTTTGCATTAAAAGAAGTAAACGGTTATTCTCTGATCTATGAGAATAAGCTAAAAGTTGCTGTTAAAATACCTTCATTAAACGAGCAAGGCTGGAATTACGACGCTGTGTTTGAAAACATTTCAGGCGACACGGTTTCTATCAGTAATGTAATCCCATTTGATTCAGATAATGAGTCTGTTAATATTACAGGAAAGGGTCCGGCGGATCTTGCACGGGCCTGGTTATTCCGTCCCGGATTTCGACCCGTCAGAGTAATTCTGCCGGATAATGCATGGGAACTGGGATACTCGTCATTTGAAGCTGGCAGGGGATTCTCAGTATGCGGTCTGGCAAGACGGCAGCAGACCGAAGGAGGTCAGAAACAAAGATACAGAACCATCCTGCCGCCCAAAGCAAAGGTAACTTACAGGCTATACTCCGAAGTTTTTAAGGGTGAATGGCAAAACGGCTTAAGGTTGATGTTCAGGGACAAGTATTTATTTGACCTCGAAAAATTTGACAATTCACTTTACGAACGGCCCGATCTTGCCTGGATCAGGGAAAGCTATCTTATCATTCTTCAGATGGCATGGGACCGGGAATTTTTTGACAGGACGACCGGTAAATATACCTACCCCGAAGTCATAAGGAAAGGCAATGAGATGTTTGGCAATATAGATGTTTATGGCATCTGGCCTACCTGGCCAAGGCTTGGACTTGATCCCCGCAATCAGTGGGACCTTTACAGGGACCTTCCCGGCGGAACAGGGCAGCTCAGGAATTTTGCCCGGTTGTCGAGGCAGAGTAATACAAGGTTCTTCATTGCCTATAATCCCTGGGATAACAGCACACGGCCTGAAGATCATTTCAGGGGTATGGCAAGGATGATACAGGAGATTGAAGCTGATGGCGTTGTCCTCGACACACAGGGGAGTTCAAGCCGTGAGCTTCAGGCATCTGCCGACAGTGTAAGGAAAGGTGTTGTAATGTATTCGGAAGGTATGGCGATCACCAAAGACATGCCCGGAATCATTTCAGGACGCGTTCATAATGCAATTTTCTACAGCCCGGAGCTTAATCTGAACAAGCTCATAAAACCCGATTTCTCGATATTCAGGGTATGCGACGTAGGAGAGAACCTCATTCACAGGGAGATTGCAATAGCATTTTTCAATGGTTATGGAACCGAACTCAATATGTACCACCCTGGTGGAAGGGATGATAATTACAGATCCGATCTTGAGTACCTTGCACGTACAACTTTCATTCTCAGACAGAATAACGATGTCTTTCTTGATCAGGATTGGACTCCTCTTATTACTACCACCATTGATAACATTTTTGTAAATAGATGGGGATCAGGTGAAAAGATAATTTATACTGTATTAAATATGAGGCCTGACGGGTTTGAGGGAAAACTGTTCAATGTCAGGACAAATTATGAAAAGCATTATGTTTCACTCTGGCGTCATGAGGTAATTATACCCGAAACGGCCAACGGTTCTTCCTATCTCACTGCCAGGACCGACGGATGGCCTGCATCCGCTTCAGGTACACGGAAAGAAGGCTCAGTGGATTGCATTGCAGAACTGCCAGACCTAATCAAACCGGTCCTGAAGGGTGATTCAATCGCACTTGGAAATCCGGGAACCGGACGCATTACGATCTGGAAGGGCAATCCCTCATATAAAACAGAGCATAAAGAATTTAAAGTAGTCAACGATACGGTGATCCGTATAAAAGACATCTTTGGTTATTATGAAGGGAAGATTGTTCTGCAGCTTATTGATAATAAACGACTTAAGGATGAAAGTGTTCTTATGATCAAAGGAGGGACACCGTGGCTCGTCAGCAAAACGGTTGAAACTGAAAGAGCAAATTCAATTCCTTCAGATATGGTGCTTGTTCCGGGTACAGATTTTTCATTTAACGTTACAACAGCTGAAGAATTTATCCCTTATCCTGAAGTCAGCGGGATAACATTCAGAATCGACAGCTTCCTTATTGATAAATATCCTGTCACCAATGCACAGTACTATGATTTCCTTTTAAATTCTGGATACAGAACGGCCGATACATCCGGGTATCTGAGGCACTGGGAATCAGGCATTTATAAACAGGGCCAGGAAAAATATCCCGTTGTGAATGTTGGTTATGAAGATATGAAGGCATATGCCAGGTGGGCCGGAAAGAGACTGCCCTCACAGGCCGAATGGCAGCTTGCAGCCCAGGGTACTGATAAACGGAAATGGCCATGGGGCGACGAATTTCATGGGACCCTTTGCAATAATGCCTTTAATAAGCCTACACCGGTTGATGCTTTCCCCAAAGGTATGAGTCCTTATGGTGTGATAGACATGGTAGGAAATGTATGGCAGATGACTAATGATATGTATTTCGATGGTTCTTACTACTTCATGGTTATAAGAGGAGGAAGCTTTTACAAACCGGAATCAAGCTGGTGGTACATCCAGGGCGGGCCTCAATCACTCGACAAGACACAAATAATGCTTCTGGTATCCCCGGGTTTTGACAGAAGTTCAACTGTCGGATTCAGATGCGTAAAGGATATTGAAAGCCGGGAGATCAGGAATAAAAAGTGATTTACAGTCTTCCGGCTCCATTCCCTATCTCGGGCTTATAGAAGTCGGGTTTCAGTCCGGTTTTCTTTTCATAAACGGCTCCCAGTTCAGAAATAAACGACTCTACATTGGCTTTTTTAACAATGCTCACCGTACATCCTCCGAACCCTGCACCTGTCATTCTTGTTCCGACAACCCCTTTTAACTTTCTTCCTTCATAAACAAGAGTATCAAGTTCGGTACCGGTGACTTCATAATCATCTTTCAATGAATCGTGTGACTGATTCATGAGCTCGCCAAAACGGACAATGTTATTCTGCTTCAGTACCTTTACGGCTTCTGTAACCCTGCCGTTTTCGCTGATCACATGTTTTGCCCTTTTAAGTACCACGGGATCTTTAATGAATTTGTGAAGTATCCCTATTTCGTCTGAAGTAAGCTCACTTAGATTCCGGATAGGTTTATAGGCCTGGAGCAATTCGACAGCTTTGTCGCATTCAGCCCTTCGTTCATTATATTTTGAATCTGTGAGGCCTCTTCTTTTATTTGTATTTGTAATTAATAGTGAACAATCACCCAGTTGTACCGGGACGTTCTCAAAATAAAGAGTGTCGCAGTTCAGGAAAATAGCATTGTCTTTTTTGCCGAAACAGACCGCAAACTGGTCCATGATACCGCAATTCATGCCTACAAATTCATTTTCAGCCTTCTGACTCATCTTTACAAGATCGAGCCTTTCAATTCCTGCATTAAAGAGATCATTTACAGCCACAGCAGTTACCATTTCGATCGACGCTGAAGAGGAGAGACCTGCCCCGTTTGGAACATCCCCGAAATAGAGCATCTCAAGACCGGATATTTTGATGTTTCTTTTTGTAAACTCATTTATAACGCCAAGGGGATAGTTTATCCACTTTTTCCCATTTCTGACAAAAAGGCCTTTATATTCTGCGGTTTCATCAGCATTAAAGTTGAGCGTGCTGAACTTCAGCACATTACCGCTTGTTTTTCTGATGCAGAGATAAGTTCCGTAATTAAGGGCGCAGGGGAATACAAAGCCACCGTTATAGTCAGTATGCTCACCTATAAGGTTGACCCGCCCTGGCGAGAAAAAAATAACAGGTTTTTCATTCCTGTTACCGTATTTTTCAAAAAATTTGTCAGTAAGGTTCTTAATATCCATAATTAAACTTTTAGCTTTTTCTCAATTTCAGTGATCTGGTTTCTGAAATGTTTATCGGTGTCGATTAAATTGTTAACTGTTTTACATGCATGAAGTACAGTTGCATGATCTTTTCCACCTATATGTGAGCCAATGCTCGCAAGTGAGGCTTTTGTTAAGCTCTTTGAAAAGAACATCGAGACCTGCCTTGCCTGAACGATTTCGCGTTTCCTTGTTTTTCCCTGGATAAGGTCGATGGGTATCTTGTAATAATCACAAACGATCTTCTGGATGAATTCGATGGTAATCTCGCGACGCGATGTGCTTACAAGCTTCTCAACCATCTGGCGGGCCAGGTCAAGGGTTATCTCTTTCCTGTTCAGCGTCGATTGGGCATACAATGAAATAAGGACTGCCTCAAGTTCCCTGATGTTATTTGAGATATTGGCAGCAAGGTATTCGAATATTTCATCGGCAAGTTCAATACCATCATTGTAGGCTTTCCTTTTCAGAATGGCCAGCCTTGTTTCATAGTCAGGTCTTTGCAGGTCAGCCTGAAGACCCCACTTGAACCTTGACAGAAGACGCTGTTCCATTCCCTGAAGCTCAACGGGCGGCCTGTCGCATGTCAGGATCAGTTGTTTCCCTGATTGATGGATATGGTTAAAGATATGAAAGAACGTATCCTGGGTTTTTTCCTTTCCTGCGAACTCATGAACATCATCGAGGATAAGGACATCGATCATCTGGTAAAAATGCAGAAAATCGTTCTTGTTATTATTTCTTACTGATTCAACAAATTGTGTCTGAAATTTATTGGCATTGACATACAGCACAACCTTGTCGGGATGTTTTTCCTTAACAAGTATTCCGATAGCCTGTGCAAGATGAGTTTTCCCCAGGCCAGAATCACCGTAAATCATTAAGGGATTAAAAGCTGTACCGCCCGGATTGTTGCCTACGGCCATTCCCGCCGATCGTGCCAGCCTGTTGCATTCACCTTCAACATAGTTGTTGAAATTGTAGTCGGGATTAAGTTTAGGATCAAAATGAACTTTTTTAATTCCCGGAATAACAAAAGGGTTCTTAATTGAGGGTTGTGTAACGTCGAATGGAACCTGAACAGGTTTGTTGTTCAGATCTGTTTTATTTCTTGAAGGATATCTGACAGTATAAGGTTTCCCGTCGGAGTAATTTGCATTTTCAAGCACAACATTGTATTCAAGCTTTGCATCTGTGCCGATTTCCCGTCTTAAAGTCTTCCTGAGGATGTCGATGTACTGCTCTTCAAGGTATTCATAAAAGAAAGGACTTGGAACCTGAATTGTAAGAACATTGTTTTCAAGTTTCAGGGGAATTATCGGCTCAAACCATGTTTTAAAACTGACGGATGGAATAATATCCTTTATTATTTGAAGACAGTTATTCCAGACATCACTGTGCGATTTATTCATGAAAATCTTTTGTTAAATAGTTTTAAGGTTAAGTCAGGCTGATTCAGCAAGCAATATTTGTAAAAAAAAAGGTTAAAAAAAAAATTTTTTTTGCTTGATTTTCTCAAAAATTGTGTATGTTTTTAATCATCAGTAACTTATAGAACAAAATATTTTTTATTATTTTAATGAATTGATATCCAGTCATTTATAGTGGGTATTTGGAGCTTGGTCATGTATAACAATTTATTATAAATCCTGATCAAAATTCAACAAAACGAATGAAAAAGGAGGACTATTTTGCCATCAATTTTGAGGCTAAATTTAAGATCAAGATAGTCAGAATTTTAGAAAATTCCTATTCAGCCGGAAGATTTTTTTTCCCGAAGAGGGAAAAGTGGACATATCTTTTGGGATTTGCCTTCATATCCTGTAAAAGGAGATTAAGACTTTTCAGGGAGCCTGACAGGTTCATATAAAGTGAGTCATTTGTCATAAGCTTTCCGGCAGTTCCTTTACCGCCATTAAGATTATCCATAAGTAAAGCTGCTTTCTCAAGACTCCGCTTAAGATTATTTACAGAGTTGTAAAGATCGGCAGCGGCAAGCGTATCTGAAACTGCTTCCAGATTATTAAATGTGCTCGTAAATTTACCGGTGTTTTCAGCAAGCATCGCAGTAAATTTCTTAATATTCTCCAGTGATGATTTAAGCCCTGCTTCATCAATGCTTTTTGCCGTATTGCTGAGGCTCGATATTCCGGATCTGATGTCTTTTTTGAACTGCGGATCCATTATATCATTAATTGAAGAAATCACCGAATCGAGAGCTGTCACAAGACCCGCAATCTTATCCTTGAGTGGCAAAAAATCGTTTTCAAACTTATCGAGTATAGATTCAGCCAGTCTGCCGGGTATTGTATCACCGTTTGAATAAGCCCCCGGTCCGTTCCCGTATACGAATTGAATTTTCATACCGGCTATAAGGGAAGCTGTGGTGATTTCAGCAACACTGTTAACCGGGAGACTGAAGTCATTGTCAACCGATAGCATCACAAGGAGTTTACCGCTTTCAGGATTGAGGAACTTTATTGACTGGACAACGCCTACTTTAAATCCGTTAACCTCAACAGGGCTTGATTCGGCGAGACCACCGACTTTATCATAAACAACATAATAGTGTGATGTACTTGTAAAAAGATCTTTCCCCTTAAGAAAATTGTACAACCAGATAAACACTAAGATTGTTATCAGGGCCGTAGCGCCAACCTTGACTTCATTGGAGATTTTTTTCATTGAGGGAAAGGTTTTATTTTTCTTGTCTTGAGTCTAAAGCTTCCTGTAAAGGTAGTATTTTGTTGTCTCTTACAGCAATTACAAAAGCATCGGGATATATTGTTTCAATCTTTTTCCTGTACTCCACTGCATCCGAGTACTTTCCGAACCTGCCTGTGACATATTTGTACCTGTTATCTGACGGGAGCTCTGTTACATCATTAATGCCTTTAAAATTTTCAGATTTCAGGTTTTTTTTTTCTACTGAGGTGGCGATCTGGATCATAAAAGACAGGTTGCCGTTGACTGAAGCGGCTTCTTCCGATGAGCTTCCATTATTTAGGGGAGCCTGGTCAAAGCTCGTTGATATCTGGCTTTTCTTGTCAAGATAATTTATATAATCGCGTGATGCCCTGAAAATTGCAGATGCTATATAATCCTGGCCGCTTTCTGAACTAAGGTAATTTTCCTCCTCCGGATTTGTGATAAAACCGGTTTCAACAAGCACACTGGGCATGGATGTCATGTAGAGGACCCAGAAGCCATCCTGTTTGACACCCCTGTCAATCCTGCCCGTCCTATCCTTAAACTGATTCTGGATCTTAGTTGCAAGATCAAGGCTCTGTTCCTGAAATACATTCTGCATCAGTGAGAAGATAATATATGATTCGGGTGATTTAGGATCAAAACCTTCATATTTTGATGAGAAATCATCTTCAAGGAGGATAACCTCATTTTCTTTCATTGCCACTTCGAGGTTCTGTTCATCCTTTGATAGTCCCATAACGAATGTCTCAGCTCCCTTAATAGCCTTTGTTCCGGCCCAGTTTGCATGAACTGAGATGAAGAGGTCAGCTTTGTTCTTATTGGCAAATTCAGCCCTTTCCTTCAGCCCTACAAAGACATCGCTCTTTCTCGTATAAAGAACTTTAATATTCTTGATGTATTTTTCAAGATATTCCCCTGTTTTAAGGGCGATTGCAAGATTAATATTCTTTTCCCTGCTGGTTACGCCGATCGCTCCCGGGTCTTTTCCTCCATGGCCGGCATCAATAACTATAACCCATGTCTTTTCACTGGCAGACAGGGAAGCTGGTTCCATAGTGAAAATCAACAAAGTCAGAAGGAAAAGCAATTTCGGAATATATATATAAATGGTACGCAGTTTGCGGTTTTTAACATCGGTATACATGTTCAGTTCATGTTTTTTATTTAGTTTTGCGCCTGACATCAGGACATCACTCAAAAACTGTACAAAAATAGTATTAAAGTTGTATTTTTTTAAAGAAAAACGGTTAGTTATAGTATTCCTTGTGATGGTCCAATTTTTTCCATTGTTCTCTCAGGAAGGCAAACCGGTTACAGATACACTCCTTGTAAAACATGATACTCTGATTGTTGACACACTTTTACCAGCTTTAAAATCAATATCACCTGATGCTATTGACAAGCAGGTGATTTACTCGGCGAAGGGCTACAAAAGAAATGATCTTATAAAAAAGACTTCGACCCTGATAGAGGGAGCATCGGTCAAATACGGTAATATTGAGATAACAGCCGACTCGATCGTATTCAATATGGCCAAAAATACAGTTTTTGCCGCCGGAAGAAAGGATACTACCGGTAAAGTCCAGGGAACACCCGTCTTTAAAGAAGGAACCCAGGAAATTCAGTCCGACTCTCTTATTTATAATTTTGTAACCCGCAGGGCAATAGCATTTAATATTATAACCAAACAAGATGAGGGTTTATTACATAGCTCTGTTACCAAGCTTCTTGATGACGGTACATCAAATATTTCAAGAAGCACTTATTCAACATGCGACGCTAATCCTCCGCATTTCTATATAAGTCTGGCAAAAGCCAAAATCTACCCGGGGAAAAAGATCATATCAGGTCCCGGCTACCTGGTGCTTGAGGGGATTCCACTGCCCCTTGCCCTCCCTTTTGGTTTTTTCCCGATACAAACAAAAAGAGCTGCTTCGGGAATTCTGATCCCAAAGATCGGACAGGAACAACTCAGGGGATACAACCTTACCGACGGGGGCTATTATTTTGCCATCAATGATTACTTTGACCTTGCCCTCAAAGGCAGCATTTATACAAATGGGACATGGATTGCTTCAGCCGAGACCAATTATAACAAACAGTACAGATACAACGGTCAGATGGCATTCAGTTATGCAAATAACATTGCAGGCCATAAAGGATTGCCGGACTATAGCAAAATCTCAAATTACAAGATCACCTGGACTTTTACCCAGAATGCAAAAGCCAGGCCGGGATCGAGGTTTTCTGCAAACGTTAATATGAGCTCAAGCGGATATGACAAGACCAACAGCTATCAGGTTGTAGACCATGTAAACACCCAGCGTCAGTCGAGCGTCAGCTATTCAAAGACCTGGGAAGGTACTCCTTTTAACCTGTCTGCCAGCATGAACCACACACAGAATGTACAGAAAAAGACTATAAATCTGAACCTGCCGAAAGTAAGCTTTAATGCCGGCAGAATATATCCCCTGAAAGGCAGGAATAGTGTGGGACCAAAAAAATGGTACCAGGAATTGCAGTTTCAATATTCGGCATCCCTTGATAACCGGATAGCAACTTACGATAGCCTTCTCTTTACAAATAAGGTCTGGAAATCAATGCAAAACGGTTTCAAGCACGAAGCACCATTAAGTCTTCAGATCAGGCCTTTCAGGAATTTTTCAATATCCCCGCAAGTTACTTATACCGGAGTACTTTATTCTCAGAAGTTTGACAAACAATGGGTTGCTGATTATTTTGATCCTGAATTGAATCAGTACGTGGGAAAGGTAATCACTGATACAACCCGGGGAGCATTCTATGGTCATTCGATTAATCCTTCAATCAGTGCAAGCTTCAATCCACAGATCTTCGGAACATATACCTTTAAACCTGATTCGAGGATACAGACTATACGTCATGTGATGAAACCTTCTGTAAGCTTTAGCTATATCCCGTCGATTCCGGGTCTTAGCAGTGATCTCTACAGAAATGTTCAGACAGATACTATGGGCCGTATTTCACAATATTCAATTTTTGAGGGCAATATTTATGGAACACCCTCACTGACAAAACGTAGCAGCGGAATTTCCTTTAACCTTACCAATATCATTGAAGCTAAGGTGTTCGATAAGAATGATACCACCGGTAAACCAAAAAAAGTAAAAATTATTGATAACCTGGGAATAACAACATCATACGATGTGTTTAAGGATTCTATGAGATGGTCTCCCATTGCAATGGTCATGAGAACCACACTTTTTAATAATGTGGGAATTTCAGCAAACAGTAATTTTTCAATTTATGGGCTGGACAGTAAAGGCCGGACAATCAAAAATTTCGCTTTAGCTCAGAACGGGAAGCTAATGAGACTTACAGGTTTTATGGTCAGTCTCGATTTTGACCTGAGTCAGCTTTTGAGCGGAGGCAAGAAAAAACCGGGTACAGGTTTACCACAATCAACAACGGGCCGGACCCAACCGGGTACAGGTCCCGAACCAGCCGGGAGCGCAGCCCTGGCAGCCCAGGCAGCCGGCAGGGGAGTGGGCCAGAGGGATGAATATGGTTACTCGGTATTTGATGTTCCCTGGACGATGAGAGTCAGTTATAATTTCAACTATGCCAAACCGGGTTTTAAATCCACGATAAGCCAGACGCTTTCGGTAAACGGTACCGTAACTCTTACAAAGAAAATGGCTGTTACATATACAAGCGGTTACGACTTTAAGGGAAAAGCGATCACCATGACAAACATAGGAATCACACGCGACCTTCATTGCTGGGATATGAGCTTTAACTGGGTACCAAACGGCACAATGAAGATGTGGAACTTTACCATCAGGGTCAAGGCAGCTGTTCTTTCCGATCTTAAATACGAACGCCGGAAAGATTACCATGATAACATCTATTAATTTTAGAACGCCCCTAAATTCGTTTTTCACCCCTAAATCCCCTAAAGGGGACTTATTGATTAGCAAAGACTTATGGAACCCCCTTTAGGGGGCAGGGGGTAAAAAAACTGGAATGGTGTAAAAATTCGGACTTTTGATACAAGGAGGGTGAAGCCATCAAAATAAAAAAGCCGGACTTAATCCGGCTTTCTCTGATATTAATCAAAGTAATTATTCAGCTACAATCTCAAATTCAACTTCTACTTTTACTTCCCTGTGAAGCTTAATGACTGCCTTGTATTTTCCTACTTCCTTTATCTGATCTTCAGGAAGTGTAATACTCTTGCGGTCAATCTCAAATCCCTTTTCTTTCAGTGCTTCAGCAATCTGAATAGTATTAACTGACCCGAATATTTTTCCTGAGGTGCTGGTTTTTGCCCCGACAACAAGGCTTATACCACCCAGCTTCTCGGCAATTGACTGGGCAGCCACTTTTATCTTCTCTTCCTTATGAGCCCTTTGCCTCAGGTTTTCAGCATGCATTTTCTTAGCCGACGGTGTTGCAGCTAAAGCATAACCTTTGGGAATGAGGTAATTAATTCCATATCCATCTTTTACCTGGATAATGTCGTCCTTCTGCCCGAGTTTATTAACGTCCTGTAATAAAATGATTTCCATAATTCCCTCCTTATTTTAAAAGATCTGTAACATAAGGAAGAAGAGCTAAATGACGGGCTCTTTTTACGGCTTTTGCCACTTTCCTCTGGTATTTAAGTGATGTCCCGGTAATTCTGCGAGGCAGTATTTTGCCCTGATCATTCAGGAACTTCTTCAGGAATTCAGGATCTTTATAATCGATATAACGGATCCTGTTCTTCTTGAATCTGCAGTATTTCTTTTTCTTGACGTCAACGGTCGGTGGGGTCAAATATCTGATTTCTGATTCGTTCTGTGCCATATCTTATTCCTCCTTTGCTTTTCCTGATTCTTTTTGTTTTCTTTTCTTTTCCGCATATTCGACGGCAAATTTTTCCATCCTGAAGGTTAAAAACCTGATGATCCTCTCATCCCTCCGGTATTGGACTTCAAGTTTTTCTATAAGATCACCTTCCCCTCTGAATTCAATAAGGTAGTAGAAGCCTGTAGACTTCTTTTGAATAGGATAAGCCAGTTTTTTCAGGCCCCAGTTCTCTTCATGAACGATCTCACCGCTGTTTTCGGAGATGACCTTCTTGAATTTTTGTACCGCTTCCTTCATCTGGTTCTCAGATAAAACGGGAGTTGCAATGAAAACGGTTTCGTACTGATTCAACATAGTAATTAATTGTTTTTTAGTTTAATGATTTTGGCTCGCAAAAGTAAGATATTTTTAGTTTAAACAAAAATTAATTGACATAAAATTGTCTTTTCCTAATTTGGCCGTTATTTTAAGAAGTATGCTTTTTGACTATATTTGTACTTCAACATTAAAACCAGAACCAGAGTCGATAACTTATGGAAAACTTTATAGTTTCAGCAAGAAAATACCGTCCGGCGACATTCGATATGGTTGTCGGACAAGATTCGATTACAAATACGCTGAAAAGTGCAATTAAAAGCGGACATCTGACTCAGGCGTACCTGTTTTGCGGACCGAGGGGTGTGGGGAAAACAACCTGCGCAAGGATTTTTGCAAAGACAATAAACTGCAGTAATATACAGGAAAACGGCGAAGCCTGCGATGATTGCGAATCATGCCGGTCGTTCAATACTCTGAGGTCCTTTAATATCCATGAACTCGATGCAGCATCAAACAATAAAGTGGATGATATCCGGAGCCTTACTGATCAGGTCAGGATCCCCCCGCAGATTGGCAAATACAGCATCTACATCATCGACGAAGTACACATGCTCTCCTCATCCGCTTTCAACGCATTCCTCAAGACACTCGAAGAGCCGCCTGTTCATGCAATATTTATTCTGGCAACAACTGAGAAACATAAGATCATTCCTACAATCCTCTCACGATGCCAGATCTTTGACTTCAACAGGATCAGGATCGAAGATATAGTTGCACGCCTGTCGTTCGTGGCTAAAAATGAAGATATTTCTGCTGAGGAGGAAGCCCTGCACATCATAGCACAGAAAGCCGACGGTGCCCTGAGGGACGCGCTTTCAATTTTTGACCAGATAGTAAGCCTTTCAGGCAAAAAGATTAATTATAAAGATGTAATCGAAAACCTCAACGTCCTCGATTATGAATACTATTTTAAAACTGTCGACGGGGCTCTGAGGGGTGATGTCTCTTCGGTTTTGATCACTTTCAATGAGATCCTTGAAAAAGGCTTCGACGGACATAATTTCGTTTCCGGCCTTAACAGTCACTTCCGCGACCTGCTTGTAAGCAGGGATGAATCAACATTACGTCTGCTGGAAGGCACCCCTTCAGTGAAGCAAAGGTACCTTAAGCAGACAAAAGCGTGTTCAGAAGATTTTCTTTTCAGGGCTCTCGAGTCAGGAAGCAATTGTGACATTGCTTATAAAACGAGTAAGAATCCCCGCCTTCACGTGGAGATATTCCTTATCCGTTTATGCCACCTGTTAAATGATCAGGCAGAAGAGGCAGAAAAAAAAAGTACGAGATAGAAACGGACAAAAAGGAGAATCAAGATCTTCCCCTTCCTTCAAAATCTGAAATTATAAGAGAGAATCACGGACCTGCTGAACCGGATAAAAGAGTACACGGGGACCCTTCGGTAAGGCATGCACCGGTCATTGAAAAGCCCTCCAGGTCATTTTCAATTAAAGAAATCATCTCTGAAGAGAAAAAAGCAACCGAAAATGAGTTGAAATCTGTTGCAGATACTACTTCGGCAAATCCCCCGGGTTCGGTGGAAGACTTCAGCCTTCAGGCATTTGAGAGAGCCTGGGCTGAATTTACAAATCATCTCGGTCGTGATGGTACCAGGATTGCCAGCATGTTCAAATCGATTAAAACCGAGCTTGAGAATGATCACGTGATAAAAGTGCACCTGAGCAATGCAGCCCAAAAAGATCTCTTTGTCCAGACCTATAAACAAAAACTAATGGGTTTCCTGAACTCCAGATTCGGGGCCGACGATTTTGATATTGATACTGTTGTTGATACGTCCGACACAAATGATATTCTTTATTCAGATGAGCAGAAATATAACTACCTCGTTTCGAAATATCCTGAACTTAAAGAGTTTAAGAAAGCATTTAATCTTGATATAAGTTAGACCTGAAATTCACAGCGGGTTCACCTGCTCCTTTAAAAGTCATAGATTTGCAAAAGAGACTCAGTACACGGAATGGCGTTACCGGTCAGAAAAAGATCGGGGAGGACTTTGGGAAAGATCCTTTGCTCGCTGAAAAGACAGATAAGATCATTGCAGCTGTAAAAAAAGGACAGTCGATTATAAACCAGATTCAAAAATCGAGGTGCTGTTAAATATTGAACAATCGGCATAAGTAATGCGTTATAAAATTTATATCAACCACATTCAGGCATCTGCCATTAAATGAAAAAATCTCTTTTGTTATCCATTAGTTTATTGATCATTATATCAGTTCCTGATCTCCGGTCACAGGAGCTTATAAAGAATTCAGCAATTACTGGAGTCTGCTATGCAGGCAAGAAAGTTAATCGTGTCTACTTTCCTCCGCCCAAAGGATTTGAAGGCAGGATGGGAGCAAAAGGAGGAGGTACGATAACCGTCAGCTACACAGGGTTTACAGCCCCGGCCAAAACCGCCGCAGCCTTCGCTGAAAGCCTTCTTGAAACAATCCTTCCGAAGGGAGTCAACGTTTATGTAAAAATGTCGTGGACCCGAATTTCAGATGCCGGTGTACTTGCGAACACTTCAATTACCAGTTTTGCATCGGGAGTTTCAATAGATGCAAGAGAACCGCACGCATTTTACCCTGTTACCGTTGCTGAAAAGATAGCCGGCAAGGGGCTGAATGGAGATACCGAAGCCGATGTCGAACTTGTGGTGAACAGTACAATTAACTGGTATCTCGGAACCGACGGAAACACCCCCACAACCAGCTATGATCTTGTTACAGTGATTCTTCATGAGCTATGCCACGGACTTGGTTTTTTCGACAGCATGGATGTTCAGAATTCTCTGGGATCGTACGGTCTTGGAGGAATTCCTGTTGTTTATGATACTTTTGTTGAAAATCTTACTGAAGAAAGGTTAACAGACACACTGAAATTCAGTCAAAACACTGCCGCACTATATCAACAACTTACAGGCGGGCAACTCTATTTCAACGGACCGGTAACCAGCCGTTACCTTTCGGGCGGAAGGGCGAGACTATATGCCCCGTCCACATTTGACCCCGGTTCAAGCGTTTCGCACCTTGATGAATTAAGGACTCTTCCGGAGAATTCTCTGATGACACCCTTCATCGACTTTGGAGAGGCAAACCATAACCCGGCCAGACTTACATCTGCCATCCTTGGTGATGTTGGTTGGATAAATACCAAAATCACCCCGGGAAAGCTAAAAGATACAGAAGCCCATCTCACCCAGATTGAAGTTACTGCTTCTATTAAATCGGATACATCATACAACAGAAATAAGGTCGGTCTGGTTTACTCCTTTGACCGTTTCGCTACATCTGATACTCTGATAATGATCTCCCCGGCATCTGATAACAATTTTAGCCGGATCGTTACGGTACCGGGTTACCAGGTCAGGATGGATTATTACATTTATGCGGAAGACAACTTTCTGCGTCTTTACAGATCGCCATCGCTGGCTAGGGAGGCTCCTGCAATCGTTTTTATAGGCACCGACACCGTCAAACCGGTAATAACACATACTCCTTCTGAGTACTTTTTCGAGAAGATTGATTCAATATTGTTTGACGCAAATGTGACAGATAATCTTGGAATTGATACTGTTTATGTAGAGTATAAAGTAAATGACGGACCTTCAAAGTTTTTTGGATTGTCGCTCCTTGATCAGGATAATTACAAAAGAAGTTTGAATGTCCGGCCTGAATCGCTTAAAGGTGGCGATGCATTTAATTACCGTATTATTGCGGTCGACCAGGCAGCTGGTAAGAATACAAGAATTTCACCTTCAACAGGTTTTCATTCAATTAAGATCGAAGCTCTTGAATCTGTAGTAACGAATTATGCTACAGATTTTTCAAACGCCGCAGCTGATTTTTTCAGTTCAGGTTTCCAGATTACCCAGCCTCCTGATTTCAGCTCTCCGGGCTTGAACTCCGATCATCCGTATAAGAGTCCGGAAGTAGATAATAAAGAATTTAATTTCAGTTCAGTGCTTCGACATCCGGTAGTCTTTCACCCTTCAGGGATGGTGATCTCATACAGGGAACTGGTACTTGTTGAGCCCGGCGCTGAGGGATCGGTATTTGGATTTTCCGACTTTTACGATTATGTCATTGTTGAGGGATCGAAGGATTACGGTAAGAGCTGGTTTAGCCTGGCAGACGGCTATGATTGCCGGTTTATTTCAACCTGGGAAACTGCCTATAACAGTCTGACCGACGGACAGAATTCAACCTTTGTTGGAAAAGAATCAATGATGGTGACTCATACCCTATATCCGAGATTGCCTGATTTAATTTTATCAGGTGACTCAGTGCTTATCCGCTTCAGGCTTTTTTCAGATCCTTACGCCAACGGATGGGGATGGGCAATTGATGATCTGAAAATCAATCCGCTCGCAGATTATGCAGAAGAATTGAATGTGAAAGATTTAACAATATATCCGAATCCGGGGAACGGAATAGCAACCATAATTTCGAGGGATAATAACAACTTTAAACCCGTAAAATTAAGTGTTTATAATTCTACAGGCCAATGTATTCTGAATAAACCGGTTTCACCCGATAATGAAATAAAGCTTGATCTTTCAGGCAATCCCTCAGGGATTTACTTTATTGTGATCCAAACTAATTCGGGAGTCAGAACGCTCAGATACAGTCTGCTGAAATAATGACCGTAAAGGAGACTGTTCCTAAAAAAACGCTAATTTTGCGGGATAATTTTTGTAATCTGTAATTTAGTTTAAAATGGCTATTATAAATAAGGTATTGGGTTTGTTTCTGGGGAATAAGTACGAAAAGGATATAAAGGAGATATCCCCTTTTGTTGAACAAATCCGTCTGGAGTTTGAGAAACTTAACGATCTCACAAATGATCAGCTGAGAGAGAAAACAGCAGAGTTAAAAAAGGAGATCCTTCTCGAGACCGAACCGGAAGAAAATGAAATAAAAACTCTGAAGATTAAGGGAGAATCAGAGGAAGATGTCTATAAGAAGGAAGAAATCTATAATGAGTTAGACAAAATCGAGAAAGCGATTCTGGTAAAGCTCGAAAATAAACTTGATCAGTTGATTCCCAGGGCGTTTGCGGTTGTTAAAGAAACGACGAGGCGATTCAAAGAGAACAGTGTTCTTGAAGTGACGGCACAGCAATACGACAAGGATCTTGCCGCCACCAGAGAAAGTATTAACATAAAAGGAGATAAGGCATTATGGAGTAACAAATGGATAGCCGGCGGCAATGAGATTGTCTGGGATATGGTCCATTATGACGTTCAGCTTATTGGAGGTGTTGCCCTGCACAAGGGCAGGATTTCGGAGATGGCTACCGGAGAAGGAAAAACAGTTGTCGCAACTCTTCCTGTTTTTCTTAATGCTCTTGCCGGCAGAGGTGTTCACATAGTCACGGTAAACGACTATCTTTCAAAACGTGACTCCGAATGGATGGGGCCAATATATGAGTTTCACGGGCTGACTGTAGACTGCATCGACAAACATCAGCCAAATTCAGCTGACAGAAGAAAAGCTTACAATGCCGATATTACATTCGGGACAAATAATGAATTCGGGTTCGATTACCTGAGGGACAATATGGCGATCAATCCTGAAGATCTTGTTCAGAGGAAACATCACTACGCAATAGTTGACGAAGTCGACTCGGTGCTTATCGATGACGCCCGTACACCATTAATAATTTCAGGTCCTACCGCAAAAAGCGACACTCAGCAATTTGATGAGCTGAAACCTAAGGTTGTTACCCTCGTAAATGCCCAGAAAAAGCTTGTCACTCAGATTCTTGCCGACTCCAAAAAGCTTATTGCCGATGGTAAAAATGAGGAGGGAGGCCTGCTTCTTCTCCGGGCTTATAAAGGGCTACCTAAAAATAGTGCCCTGATCAAGTTTTTGAGTGAAGAAGGAAACAAGTCCCTTTTGCTTAAGACCGAAAATTTCTACATGCAGAACAATAACAAGGAAATGCCGAAAGTTACCGAAGAGCTTTACTTTGTTATTGATGAAAAGGCAAATACAATCGAACTTTCTGAGAAAGGCCTTGACCTTATTTCAACATCTGTCGAAGATGCCAGCTTTTTCGTACTGCCTGATGTAGGCTCCAAAATTGCTGATCTTGAAAAGTCGTCTCTCAGCGAGAGGGAGAGACTTGTAAAGAAAGATGATCTGCTTCAGGATTATGCAGTTAAATCTGAACGTGTCCATACAATGACGCAGTTGCTAAAAGCATATACACTTTTTGAAAATGATGTGGAATATGTCGTTATAGATAACAAGGTTAAGATTGTTGACGAGCAGACTGGCCGTATTCTTGAGGGTCGGCGTTATTCAGACGGGCTCCATCAGGCCATTGAGGCAAAGGAGAATGTTAAGGTGGAGGATGCAACTCAGACATATGCCACCATAACACTCCAGAACTATTTCAGGATGTACCACAAGCTGGCAGGAATGACTGGTACTGCAGAAACAGAAGCCGGTGAGTTCTGGAATATTTATAAACTTGACGTTGTAGTTATTCCGACAAACAGACCTGTCATCAGAAGCGACAGGGAAGATCTCGTTTATAAAACCAAGAGGGAAAAATACAATGCCGTTATTGATGAAATCGTTCAGCTGAACAAGGCGGGACGTCCGGTACTTGTCGGGACAACCTCCGTTGAAATATCAGAGCTTCTCAGCAGGATGCTCAAGATGAAAGGGCTGAAACATAATGTACTGAATGCCAAATTGCATCAGCGTGAGGCTGAGATCGTTGCTGAAGCAGGAAAAACAGGCACTGTCACCATAGCTACCAACATGGCCGGTAGGGGAACGGATATAAAACTAACTCCCGAAGTACGTGCGGCCGGAGGTCTTGCAATCATTGGTACCGAAAGGCATGAATCAAGACGTGTTGACAGGCAGCTGAGAGGTCGTTCAGGACGTCAGGGTGATCCCGGTTCGTCACAGTTTTTTGTGTCGCTCGAGGATGAGTTAATGAGATTGTTCGGCTCTGAACGTATTGCCGGCATAATGGACAAACTCGGACTTAAAGACGGGGAAATGATACAGCATCCCATGATCACCAAATCGATTGAACGTGCTCAGAAAAAAGTCGAAGAGAATAACTTTGGCATCAGGAAACGACTTCTCGAATATGACGATGTAATGAACTCCCAGAGAGAGGTCATTTATAAGAAAAGACGACATGCCCTGCTGGGTGAACGATTGTCGCTCGATGTTGCCAATATGATGTATGATGTTACGGGAAGCCTTGTCGATACTTATCATAAAGCCGGCGAATTTGACAACTTTGAGTTCGACCTTATCCGCTCTTTCTCAATGGATTCGCCCGTTTCAAGTCAGGAATTTCTTAAAGAATCTGCGGATGTGATCTCAGATAAAGTTTACGCAAAAGTTCTTGACACTTATAAGAGAAAAGTAGAAGTGATCTCAAAGCAGGCTTATCCTGTTCTTAAGGATGTGTATGAACGGATGGCTCATATATATGAAAATGTTGTAGTTCCGATTTCTGATGGGGTTAGGGTGTACCAGGTAGTTACCAACCTGAAGGCCACAGCTGAGTCAGAAGGAAAAGAGCTGGTAAGGTCATACGAAAAGACTGTCGTTCTTTCGACTATTGATGAGGCCTGGAAAGATCATCTCCGCGAAATGGACGACCTTAAGCAATCGGTTCAGAATGCAACTTATGAGCAGAAGGATCCTTTGCTTATCTATAAGTTTGAATCGTTTGAGTTGTTTAAAACAATGATCACCAAGGTCAATAAGGATGTTATAAGCACTCTTATGAAAGGACATATCCCAACCCAGGATCCCGAGCAGGTTAAGGAAGCCCAGCGCAGAAGACAGGTCGACACAAGTAAACTTCGTGCATCAAAGGGCGACTTTTCGCAATACAGCAGTACAAGCGGTGGAGGGGCCGATAAAAATCAGAAAGTAGAACCTGTAAGGGTTGACAAGAAAGTCGGCAGGAATGACCCGTGTCCATGCGGAAGCGGTAAGAAATACAAGAATTGTCACGGGCAGCAGCAGAATGTGGCTCCTGTACCAAGGGCAGGAAGATGATCAGCTTTTTGTCACATCTTCAATAGCTTTCTGAATTCTTGAAAAAGTAACCCTGGTTACCGGAACAAGAGGAAGCCTGAGGATATTCTGACATAAATTCATAACGTTAAGGACAGCCTTTATACCTGACGGATTACCTTCAGTAAAAAGGAGCTCAATCATCTCGAGAAATCGGAACTGAACATCCCTTGCCGATTTGAAATTGTTTTTCAGAGCGTTGTTGACAAGTTCAGATGTTTGTGCAGGAAATGCATTTGCAAGAACTGAGATCACACCGGTGCCGCCTGCAGAAATAACCGGAATTGTCAGCATATCATCACCCGAAATAACACTGAAGTTCTCCGGTTTGCCCTTTACAATTTTCATTATCTGGTTAAGGTCGCCTGATGCCTCCTTGATACCTGTAATATTTTCACATTCGTGAGCCAGCTGAAGGCATGTTTCTGCTGTGACATTACATGATGTACGCCCTGGAACATTGTACATTATTACCGGAATCGGACTACATGTTGCGACAGCCTTAAAATGCTGAATGATACCGCGTTGATTTGGTTTGTTGTAGTATGGAACCACCGACAGTATGGCTTCAAATTCCGTGAGATCAGTATGCCGGATATTATTGATAACCTCCTGTGTATTATTTCCTCCGATACCTGCTATAATGGGTACCCGTTTTTCGACACTCTCCCGCACAAAAGAAAATACCGCCTGCTTTTCATCCTTCGTGATAGTCACCGATTCGCCGGTTGTACCCATTACAACTATATAGCTGATCCCGCCGGTGATAACATGATCGATCACCCGGCCAAGGGCTGCAAAATCGATACTCGAGTCGTTCTTGAAAGGTGTGACGATGGCTACACCAGTCCCTTTAAGTTTTTTCATAGTCTGAATGGTTATACAGCTTTTTTCTCTGATTCTGAGTTTATCATGTCAAGGTAGTAAAGAACCTGATCAAGATACCTTTCAATGGTAACATTATTATTCAGGGAGATCATAAGATCGAAGGGTGAAGATTCTGGTCTGGTATCAGCGAGCCCTACCTTTAGTCCTGCCCGGGAAAGGGAGGTTATATAGGTAAGCGTGAACAGCTGCCTGAAATTTAAATCGATAAGCACGTCGAAATTATGTCCTGTAAATGCAACCGTTTCGGGTGAGACCGGCCTGTAAAAGAAATCGATATCCTGTGTCTTGAGACATGTAAGGAATCTTATTGCAGTGTATTGATCAGGAAGTGTTTTGCCGGGGAAATAACCAAAGATCTTCACCTCTAAATTTTTTTCTGACATTTTCTGATGGAACTTTGTTAATTCAACAAATTCTTCAGTTTTGGATGCGTCCCAAACAATGCCGATACTTTTGATGCTGTTGAAATTTATATATGATGGCTTTCTTTTAATTTTGGCGACCTTGCCGGCGAGCATCGATTTTCCTGCTCTCACCCTTAAATTTCCAAATAGTTCCATGGTGCAAACCTAACAGTTTTTTGCTAATCTAAGTTACATAAAACCATTAATCTTCACCAATTAATTTGAGGAAATCTGCTTCAATTATAAGTGGGATACCGAGTTCATCAGCTTTCTCCTTCTTTGATGGGCCCATATTTTCCCCCGCAAGGATAAATGAAGTATTACCGGATATTGAGGAGGAGTTTTTACCTCCGTTTTTTTCAATGATTTCTTTATACTCATCACGGGAGTGTACATTAAATACTCCTGAGATGACAATGGTTTTTCCTGAGAGTGAACCTCCGGAGATATCTGCCTGTTTCTCCCCGGACAACCTGATGCCTGTTAACTTAAGACGCCGTATTATTTCAAGGTTTTCAGAATCTGCGAAATAATTGATGATGCTTGATGCAATCTTCGGACCTATCTCACGTACTGCTGTCAACTTCTCAAGACCGGCATTCATGAGGTCGTCGATTGACGTGAATTTATGCGAAATCGTTTTTGCCACAGTCTCACCGACATGCCTGATGCCAAGGGCAAAGATCACCCTTTGATAGGGAACATTCCTGGAATCCTGGATGCTTTTAAGGATATTTGAAGCTGACTTTTTACCCATCCGCGCAAGAGGAGTAAGCTGTTCAAGGCGTAAATCATAGAGATCGGCAATATTTCTGATGAGCCCTTTACTGAAAAGGAGGTCAACTGTCTCTTCGCCAAGGCCTTCGATATTCATTGCCCTTCGGCTGATGAAATGTTCAATTCTGCCCTTTATCTGAGGAGGACAATGTAAATAATTTGGGCAGAAATGGTTTGCTTCTCCCTCGTTTCTCAAAAGTGCCGTTCCGCATTCAGGGCACGTATCTATGAACTTTATAGCGTTGCTTTTTTCATTCCGCGATTCCTGATCGACTCCGACAATTTTGGGAATGATTTCTCCTCCCTTTTCAACATATACCATGTCATTTACATGCAGGTCAAGGAGGAAAATCTGATCGGCGTTATGGAGTGAAGCCCGTTTTACCGTGGTTCCTGCAAGAATTACCGGATCAAGATTTGCAACCGGAGTTACCGTGCCGGTTCTTCCTACCTGGTATGAAACCGACAGTAGTCTTGTCAATGCCTGTTCTGCCTTGTATTTATATGCGATAGCCCAACGGGGCGACTTGGCCGTCGTTCCCAGCTCCTTTTGCTGATCAAGCGAATTGACCTTGATTACAACTCCGTCAGTAGCATAGGGAAGAGCTTCCCTTTTGTCTTCCCAGTATTCAATAAAGCCGATCACCTCTTCCAGGTCCTTGCATATCCTCAGGCTGTCGGCAACATTGAATCCCCACCGGGCAGCCTGCATAAGGTTTTCATAATGAGTATTGTACGGAAGGTTTTCCCCCAGAAGGTAATAAAAGAGGCATTCCAGTTTTCTCGAAGATACTATTGAGGTGTCAAGCGTTTTCAGGGTCCCGGAGGCTGCATTTCTTGGATTGGCAAACAAATTGAGGCCCTCCCGGCTGCGTTCTTCATTTAACTCCCTGAATGCAGCTCTGGGCAGAAGGATCTCACCTCTTACTATAAACTCCTCAGGTACTTCTTTGTCCTTTATTATTTTTGGGATACTCTTTATTGTCTTCACATTTTCAGTAACATCATCGCCCCTGGTTCCATCTCCACGTGTAACTGCCCTCAGCATCGTACTATTAGAATAGGTAATGCTTATCGATGCTCCGTCAAACTTAAGCTCACAAACATATTCCACAGGTCGCTTCACTGATTTCTTAACGCGGTTGTCAAATTCATGAAGTTCATCGAAGTTATAAGTATTTCCGAGCGAGAGCATGGGATATTGATGTTCATGCTGTCTGAACTCCCTTGTAATGTCGCTTCCCACCCTGAGAGTCGGCGATCCTTTTACAACAAACTGGGGAAAACTCTTCTCAAGTGTTTCAAGCTCATTTACAAGGAGATCATATTCAAAATCGGAAATAACTGGTTGATTAATAACATAATACCTTCTATTATGTTCTTCAATTTCCGTCCGGAGCTTTTCGATTCGCTCCTTTGCTTCTGCCTCCTTCATAAAAACCTGACAATTAATTTGTTTAGTAAATTTTGGGTTTTCAACTCCAGACACCTTTTATTGTGTTGCCGCATTTACTGCACTTGCCGTCTTTCAGATTATTTGCGGTGATCCTGTAACCCTGGCGGCCGACAAGAGTACTTTTGCATGACGGGCACTTTGTATCAGAAACCTCATTTCCCGGTGCGTTGCCTGTATAAACATAATTCATTCCTTCTTCCTTTGCGATCTGTGAGGCATTGTTAAGAATATCAACGGGAGTCGGGGGTAATTGTTCAAGCTTGTAAGTAGGATAGAACCGGCTGAAATGAAGCGGTGTATCCCTGAACCCGTTGTCACTCAGCCATCTGCACATTTTCCTTATCTCTTCAGAGTTATCTGTCCAGGTTGGGACTATTAGATTTGTGATCTCAAGCCAGACTCCCGTATCCCTGTATACCTTAAGTGAATCGAGCACCGGCTGCAACTTGCCTCCCGACAGTTTAAGGTAAGTGCTTTCACTGAAAGCCTTGAGATCGATATTGGCTGCATCTATAACACTACAAAGCTTTTTAAGAGGTTCAGGATAAATATACCCGTTTGATTTAACGACATTTCTTATTCCTGACTTTCGGGCAATAGTGGCTGTTTCGTAAACATATTCATAAAAGGTCGTTGGTTCGGAGTAGGTATATGCAATTGACTCGCACCCCTTGCTGACGCATTCCGCAACCACCTTTTCGGGCATAAGGTCGAAATTTCGGCTTTTTTCCGGACTTATCTGCGAGATCGTCCAGTTCTGGCAGTTGAGGCAAACCAGGTTGCACCCTGCGGTAGCTATTGAAAATGCCCTTGTGCCCGGAAGGAAATGAAACAGCGGTTTCTTCTCTATCGGATCTACATTGGCTGAACACGGATTCCCATATGCAAGAGTATAAAGCTTTGATTTAATTACTTTCCTGTTGTTGCATTTGCTCAATTCCCCTTCCTTGAGAACGCATTCATTTGGACATATCCTGCACATAATACCTCTTGCGGTCTCTTCCTGAAACATAGCCTCTTTTCTGAAACTTTTCTGGTCTTCCGGCACAACCCGTGAAATAACCTCAAGCCCCGGAAGACAGAACATTCCTGCAGAGATGGAAGCGCATCTTTTCAGGAATTGCCGTTTATTAAGACAATGGTTAACATTTTGCATTTTATTTGCATTTTAGATTTTCAAAATTAAGAAAACTAGTGTTTGTTCCCCGAAGTTGAGATCAGAAATCCGGCAATAATTAAAACAGGCAGCAGGAAAAGAGACAATCTTATTCCAATAACCGGAATAATGAAACCTGAGAAAACGATAAATCCTATCGCAGATCCGGCCAGATCAGCATTATAAACTGATGAGGTTACCGAAATCACGTCTTTACCCGGAGTAAGTTCCCTGAAAATTGCCCCGGTGAGAATTGCCGGTATAAAGCCTGACATTATAAGAAGGGTAATTACAAGTACGCGTCCGTTTAATAACAGTACGTGCCCGACCGCAACCGCCGACAGTACATAAAACAGGATCAAAAGTAAAGCTTTCAGGGCTCTCTGGTACCTGGAAGGCCATTTTAAGCTTATGCCTGAACCAATTGCCAGACCTCCCATTATTCCGGCTATAATAAGACCTGTAAGCTGATACATGTTCCCTGCAGTAAGCTGGAGTACCAGTAAAAGAGTGATCTCGAATGCAGCTAGCGCCGAAGCGCTGAAGTACATCACCAGGTTGTTCCTCTTAATAGTGATCACCGGCATCACGAAAAGGATAATCAAAAGTATAATTGCAGGAATTTTCTCACTAAGATTTTTACTGAGATTAAAAGATTGATAATAGAAACAGGCGATGGGTACTGCAGATCTGTTTAGCTTTACGTTGGTATCCATCAGTGTCACGATCTCCTCCGACTTTGCTTTAATCAGGTCATCTGACAGATAATCAGGCCCGACATAAATATTCCGGATCTTTTTTTCAACCGTAAGCTGGCAAAAAGCTGTTGAGATTTCTTTATCGGAAGCAATGAAATAAAGCTTATTCCCGCTTACAGGGATAACATTGGTAAACACTGCTTTGAGGCTGTTATAGATTGAAGAATAGTAACTGACTGATTCTTTATTGAAATAATTGGGATTGATACCAGGAGAGCATGTGAAAACTCCGCCCGGATTCATCGATTCTTTTACCCTCTTATAGAATTCATACGTATAATATCTGTTCAGCAGGAGCGAAGAAGGAGGGGGGAGAAGCACTATTGCAGCATCAAACTTTTCGCCGGTCTTCTTTACAAAACTGAAAGCATCGTCATTTTCGACCAGCACTTCGGTCATCAGGTTGAATGATTCAGGTTTTTCTATTTTTGCCAGTTCCGGATCTCGTTCAACATAAACAACCTTCGTAACCGGGTATTTTGCAATCTCCATAAGGTGAGAATTAACCGATCCTGAAATCAGAAGAACTTTTCCCGGGTTTTCAGTCTGGAGCATGGCATAGTGGATATCCTCTTCTCTTTCAGCAGCATCGCCGGCATAGGTAAGAAGCCTCTGATCATAATATGTACTTGTTTCACCTCCATATTCACCTCTTGTTATATTCCCATACTGTGTATCGACGGATTCGGTAACATTTATGCCCCTCAGCAATAATTTTCTGAAAAACAGGTCGGGAGGGAAAATAATAATAGCAACTGCAGCTGCCAGAATCAAAATCCTGAAGCCCGGCTTTTGATTCTTTTTCTTAATAAAAAAAGTCAGTAAGGCATATGAAATACCAAGCAAAATCACAAGCAACAATGCCCTGTATGTACTTAATATTCCGGAACTTAGAACCGATATAAGAATTCCGGCCGCAATTCCTCCGATAGTTTCAATTGAGAATGATTTTCCGGGAGGGTATCTGGAGGCTGACCGAGCCAGGGCCGTCAGCTTAATGAAAGTAAATCCCGAAACAAAGCAAAACGGTATCAGTACCAGAAATGTATATATGATGCCGGCAAGAAATGAGGGAGTTTCTCCTGTCTTCATGAATAGTCGTGCAAGTATCAGCATCATCAGTATGGAAGCCAGCGGGCTCACCGAAAAGTAAATGTTGATTTTCCGGATGTCCGTCAGTTTTGAGCTCGCTGCAAGACCTGATCCGGCAGCTGATCCGATAAGCCATGAACCGAGGAAGGTTCCGGCAATAAGCTCGTAACCCCCTGATATATTCATTATCTCCTTCAATAGTAGCAGCTGGACTGAAGTGCTTACCAAACCGATTACAAAGAGGTTTACTGAGATACTTGATCGGAGTGGCGGCAACTTTGATTTGATTTCCGGAATTTTATCTTCTTTCCTGAAGAAATCCAGGAAATAAGAGAGATGCCAGAGGGTATGAAATATCCCTGTAACTGCTAGTCCCACCCCGAACTCCACATGCCATTTAAGAATAGTTTTAATAAAAGGAATATTCCATTTATAGTTGATCTGAAGGGCAAGGAATAAACCGGCCAGAGCAGCAAGTATAAACGCCGAGGCAAGAATTGTATTCCAGAGTTTACTGTGGAACTGTTTGGAATAGAAATTATTCCTGTAAAAAAAGTAACTGAGCAGATAGAGCAGGATGATTGTTAATCCCGTGCCAATTACATGATACATAGTTACTTTTTCGTTTCTTCAAGAACAATGCCCTCATACTTATAAATATCGGCATTTTTCCATCCGTTCCAACCGATTCCCGTTTTATCACGGGAGGTATATCCGAGAAACTCTTCAAGTGTCCACCCGTTTTCGGTTGCAACCTGTGGAAGCATTGTACCCGACCGGGAATCTTTTTTTATATAGACGCCATGTCTGCCAAGTTCAATCTCACTGATGTCTTTTATTTTGATCAATGGTCCCAGTACCGTTATTTCAATTTCAGTTTTTGGCAGTTCTTCCTTTGTAAGGGGCAGAAAGCGGGGATCTTCAAAGGCCGAAGATTGGGAAGATTCGAGTACAACCTCATAAAGAGGATCCGAGGAGATAAATCTGCCAATGCATCCCCTCAGGGTACCGTCGATCTTCAAAGTTACAAACGCACCAAGGGGCTTTTTAAATATTTCAGGCAATTTCTGATCATTAACACTAACCTTCTTCTTGTCGTATAGCAGCGACTTGATATTATCCCTTACGAGCAGGAATAATTTTTCTTTTTCTTCCGATGTAAATGATATTTGATCGGATAGCTTGTAGGACTGATCATTTTCAGCCTTTTTTTCAGTCAGGACAATTGCATTGTAGCCAACCACTTCCTCTTTTCCTCCGTAGCGTGAGTCACCTGAGTTGCAGTAATCTATTTTCTTATATTCAAGATTAGTATTCCCCTCTGAAAGACAAAGAAGGAGAAAGCCTGATGTCCAGCCGCACATGCTGGTTGCGAGACCATTATAATTCTTCCGGGAGTTTTTTCTAAGCACCTCCAGAAAATTATCCGGATCTCCTGAGATTATTCCATTTGCTGTTAACTTGTCAACCTCAACTGCAGTTTCATATTGGGGGTAATGTGAGAAATCGCTGCTTATCACAAAGAGATTATCAGGGGTGAACCAGGGTTTTAATATCGCTGCGATTTTCTTTACTGTACCTGTATTATTTGTCCCGATAATTATGGGAACGATTGCCGGAGTACTGCTGAAATAGTATTGGATAAGAGGTACCTGAACTTCTATGCTATGTTCCTGAAGATGGGCATTGATTGGGAAATTGAACAGTTTATTCTCATCTCTAAGCTTTTCAGCTATCTCTCTGTTAACTGTTATCCTCCCGAGCGGAGTAATAAAGTCTCCGGAATCAAAGACAGAAGCCCCTTCGAAGGCCATGATATGGCTCGATCCTATAATAAAAATATTTTTAAACTGTTTGGTTCTGTCGATTGAAGAAAAAGCTGCGGCTGCAATTTTTCCGGAATAGACATATCCGGCATGCGGACTTATGATTGCCCTGATCTCCAGTTTTTCCGATGGCTTAACGCAACTTTCAAAAAGCTGTTTTATTTCATTTGTCAGGGTTTCTTTATTTGCGGAGTAAAATCGACCTGCTGCAACAGGCTGCCGGTCATTTGATCTGTTTTGGGAATATGCCTCCATAACGATAAAAGTTGTTAGCAAAACAAAACATACTTTACGCATGATGAAATGCAATTAATTTACCGAAATAAAGGTAGGTCAAATAAAATAAAAATGGTAGTTTTTGAAGGAGTATTGCCGGAATATAAATGCTAAATGAAAATCATCGATTCTTTCAATACCTTCCCTGCATCATCAGTTCCGTAAATCTTGAGCCCCACACTTACAGTAGCGCTGCTAATAACGTCAATTACAGGACTGAGATCGTCCTTAATATCATCTATGTCATCGAAATCTTCAACAGGAAAATAAATATGAAGAATAAGTACGGAGTCAGATTTTTTTATGCCCGTAAGAGCCTTCACAATTTTTGCAAGCCAGATCGAAGAAGCGGTATTAAAATATTCGAGATTTAACCTTAAATTTGTAGTCTGCTTTGGATCTTTGATATAATCATTTACCCAGTCAAGAATAGGTTCAAAGATCCTCGGAGCATTAATCGGAATAGATTTACCTGAGAGTATAAGTTCACCGCTTATATAGTTTAAATCAACAAGTGGCGTCTTATCGGTTTGTTCAATGAACATGTTTTTTAGCTCCTTCATAGCAGGCTCTGTTATATTGTCTGTATATTTTATTTTTAATACCATATTCAAAAGTATAACATCTTTTTATTTCCTCCTGAACTTTTAATCAAAAAGAAATGATCGATTGTCAAATAAAATTGTTTATTGGTATAAAATCAAATGGTATCTTCCAAAAATTGATGGCTACGGCTTCCTGATATCACGCAATTGTATGTCTGTATTATTAAAATGCTATATTTGCAGGCGGAAATTTTCTGAGAGAAATGGAGATTGTTTTAAAGGATAAAATAAAGGAGGCTGTAAAGGTCCTTTATAACAGTGAAGTAGCGGACGGACTTATCCAGTTGCAGGAAACCAGGAAAGATTTCAAAGGGGATTTTACCCTGGTCGTTTTTCCGCTCCTTCGTTTCTCAAAAAACACACCGGAACAGACTGGAGAAAACATAGGCAAATTCCTTGTTACATCTTTCCCGGAGGTCTCAGGATTTAATGTAATCAAGGGTTTTTTGAATCTTGAAATATCAGATAAATGGTGGATTGAATATTTTGCCGCTCTTTCCTCAGGGAAGAATCTTTTTGAGAACAGTATTGTCAAAAAACCTGAGGTCATCCTTGTCGAATATTCCTCTCCAAACACAAATAAGCCGCTCCATCTCGGACACATACGCAATAACCTTCTTGGTTACTCGCTTTTCCGTATACTGTCGGTCTGTGGCCATAAAGTAATCAAGACTAATATTGTAAACGACCGCGGCATCCATATCTGCAAATCGATGCTGGCATGGCTGAAATTCGGTAATGGAGAGACGCCTGAGTCGACAGGCATGAAGGGCGACCATCTTGTCGGGAAATACTATGTTAAATTCGAGCAGGAATACAAGCTTCAGATCGAACGCCTTGTGATGAATGGTATGAACGACGCCGAAGCCAGGAATTCTGCTCCTCTTATTAAAGAGGCCAGAGAAATGCTTTTGAAATGGGAATCGGGCGACAGCGAAGTGGTAAGTCTCTGGAAAACCATGAATTCATGGGTTTATGCAGGTTTTGATGAAACCTATAAAGCATTGGGAGTTGATTTCGACAAGATCTACTATGAGTCGGAAACATATATAACCGGCAGAGAAATAGTCCTGACTGCACTTAAGGAAGGTATTCTCTATCAGAATGAAGACAATTCGATCTGGGCTGACCTTTCTTCACAGGGGCTGGACCACAAACTTTTACTAAGATCTGATGGAACGGCTGTATATATGACCCAGGATCTCGGAACAGCTGTAGCCAGGTATAATGACTTCGGTTTCAATCGATCCCTTTATGTCGTAGGTAATGAACAGAACTATCACTTTCAGGTGCTCAGGGCATTGATGAAGATCCTTGGTTATCCATGGGCCGACGGACTTATTCACTTTTCCTACGGAATGGTCGAGCTACCCGAAGGCAGGATGAAATCGCGCGAAGGTACGATTGTTGATGCTGATGACCTTATAAAGGAGATGAAGGAAACAGCAAGGAGTGTCTCCCTTGAACTTGGTAAGCTTAGTGATTATACTGAAGAAGAGAAGGAGGATATTTTCAGAAAAATCGGCCTCGGAGCCCTTAAATATTATATACTTAAGGTCGACCCGCATAAGAATATGACTTTTAATCCTGTCGAATCGATTGATTTCAACGGAAATACCGGACCTTTTATCCAGTATACCTATGCCAGGATCAAGTCGGTGTTCAGAAAGGCTGAACAGATGGGGATTATTCCCGACCAGTCAGCCATAACCCCGGCGAATCCCGGTCCTAAAGAGATAGAGCTTATTAAACTCCTGAGGAAGTTCTCGGATACTGTATCTGAAGCGGCTTCAGCCTACAGCCCCGCACTTGTTGCAAATTATCTGTATGACCTTTCAAAAGAATACAACCAGTTCTATCACGACTTCTCAATTCTTGGAGAAGAAGATTATTCCCTGAGGAATTTCAGGTTATTTCTGTCAAAGGTGACAAGCGAGGTAATTTCCTCCGGTATGTGGTTGCTAGGCATCGAAATGCCTGAAAGAATGTAGTTTGTAGAATTAATATACCCTTTATATTTATGTTTGAAAATCTGAGTGAACGGCTTGAGAAATCCTTTAAGATACTTAAGGGACAGGGAAGAATTTCAGAAATAAATATTGCCGAAACACTTAAAGAGGTCAGGAGAGCGCTTCTTGATGCCGATGTCAATTTCAAGATTGCAAAGCAGTTTACCGATACCATAAAGACAAAAGCACTTGGTCAGGAAGTACTTAAATCGGTCAACCCGTCGCAGATGCTTGTTAAAATAGTTCATGATGAGCTTTCCGAACTGATGGGTGGCGACAAATCCGATATCAATATTAAGATCAATCCCTCCATAATACTTATTGCAGGTCTGCAGGGATCCGGAAAAACCACATTCAGCGGGAAGCTTGCTAAATGGGTGAAAAACAAAAGAGGCAAAAACCCTCTTCTTGTAGCAGGCGACATATACAGGCCTGCAGCTATTGAGCAGCTCAGGATAATCGGTACACAGATTGAAGTCCCGGTATTTACAGAAGAGGGCAATATGAATCCTGTACAGATTGTTAAAAACTCCGTCAGGGAAGCAAAGCTGAAGGGATACGACGTTGTGATCATTGATACGGCAGGACGTCTTGCCATAGATGAGGAAATGATGAAGGAGATCGCGTCAATAAAGGATGCAGTGACTCCTCATGAAATATTGTTTGTCGTTGATTCTATGACCGGTCAGGATGCGGTAAACACGGCCAGGGAATTCAATGAACGTCTCGATTTTGACGGTGTTGTACTTACAAAACTTGATGGCGATACCAGAGGTGGTGCTGCATTATCGATAAAGTCTGTCGTAAATAAGCCGATCAAATTTGTAAGTTCAGGTGAGAAAATGGACGCCATCGATATCTTCTATCCTGCACGTATGGCCGACAGGATACTCGGTATGGGTGATATCGTCTCCCTTGTCGAAAAAGCACAGGAACAGTTTGATACCGAAGAAGCACGTAAGCTTCAGAAAAAAATTGCCAGGGACCAGTTCGATTTTAATGATTTCATTGCCCAGATACAGCAGATCAAGAAAATGGGCAATGTCAAGGACCTGATGTCGATGATCCCCGGCGTTGGAAAGGCAGTAAAGGACCTTGATATTGATGACAATGCTTTTAAGGGTATCGAAGCAATAATCAGAAGTATGACACCCGGGGAGAGAACAAATCCCATGGTGCTCAATGGCAGCAGGCGTAAAAGAATAGCAATGGGAAGCGGAACATCAGTCCAGGAGGTTAACAAGCTTCTCAAGCAGTTCGATGAGACGAGGAAGATGATGAAGATGATGACAAAGGGAAAGAATGTTGCCAAAATGATGGGCAGAAAATAACATTTATAATGTATAACCTCATTGACGGGAAGAAGACAGCATCCACGATCAAACAGGAGATTGCTGTAGAAGTCGCAAAGCGCATACAGTCAGGAAAGAAGATCCCGCATCTGGCTGCAATACTTGTGGGAGACAACGCGTCAAGCGAGATATATGTCAGGAATAAAGTAAAGGATTGCAGCGAGGTCGGATTCAAATCCACTCTTATCCGTCTCAATATACAAACATCGGAGGCAGACCTTCTTGGAAAGATATCCGAACTGAACACGAATGATGATGTTGACGGATTCATCGTCCAGCTTCCTCTGCCTGTCCATATCCGCGAAAATAAGGTTATCGAAGCAATCAACCCGGAAAAGGATGCTGACGGTTTTCATCCGGCTAATCTGGGAAAGATGGTAATTGGCATTCCCGGATTCCTTCCGGCAACTCCATATGGAATTGTAGAACTTCTCAGAAGATATAAGATTGAGACAACAGGAAAATATTGTGTTATTATCGGTCGCAGCAATATAGTCGGCCGTCCCCTGAGCATTCTCCTGTCGCAGAAGGGAATGGACGCTACAGTCACTGTAGTCCACAGCAAAACTAAAAACATCCGCAACTATATTAAGGAGGCCGACATAATTGTGGCTGCTATGGGTTCTCCTTTATTTGTGAAAGCCGATATGGTGAAAGCAGGCGCCGTGGTAATAGATGTGGGCACCTCTTATGTCCCTGCTTCGGATACAAAATCGGGATTGAAACTTGTAGGTGATGTCGATTTTGAAAATGTGGCTCCCAAATGTTCCTATATAAGTCCGGTACCGGGTGGTGTAGGCCCCATGACCAGAGTTGCACTGCTCAGGAACACACTTATGGCCGTTGAATCAAAATAAATCCTGTTTCCTTTAAATTCCTGTCACTCAGGCAGTGGGATCCCCGTAAAATAGAGATCAAATCCACCCAACCCTCCGGGTTTGTTCGATGAGAACATCATAAAAACGTTGTCAAAATCAGCCTGACCTCCCATAACGGGCCTGAATTCATCACTCGCTGTGTTTATAGGTGCTCCGAAATTAACAGGTTTACCCCATTTGCCATTTTTCAATATCGAGTAGTAAAGGTCAAAACCTCCCTGTCCTCCCGTACGGTTTGATGCAAAAAGCATAACATTACCATAAAGGTATGGACATTTGTCGTCGCCCGGACTGTTAAGACTATCCACTGCTGTTGAAGCTTCAAAACTGTGGTTGAACCAGGTTGCGAGACTGGTTCCGGCAGGCCGTTCATGAAGATAGATATCATATGAGCCATTGGCATCTGATGAAAAATATGCGCTGTCGAGACCGGTACTGAAGGTTATATAAGCCTCATTTGAGGCTGTATTCAACAGTGTGACAGGATAGGGACCCTCGACATCTGGGACAGCACTGCCAAACACCGGAAGGTTCCTGGTGTAGTCCAGGTCAAGATCTCCATTAGCATTCTCCGATGCCAGGATCAGATATTCGTAACCATCAGCCGAACTGTAGAGACGTGTGGGTCCGTAATCATTTCCGGGGGTATTTACTTTACCTATCAGCCTGGTAAGGAAAGGATCGTTAATAGTATCAGTTCCAAGCCAGAAATTGCCGTTTGTCTGATCAAAGGCATATGAAAGAATTCCCTGGACAAGGTCAAACTGGCCGCCATGGCTATGACGGTTACTGGAAAAGACCAATGGGATATTTGCAGATAAGTTATAGATTCCCAGGTTGTAATCGTCGTAGGTAGAATTGAGATCGACAAGGTTCAGTATCGTATCAGGGAATGTCCCAGTAGGATACTTTATCGGATTATTACTTTTCAAACAGCCTGATGTCATGAAGATTAAAGCTGTTACAGAACTGATTGCCAGTATGTTCAAAAATATTCTTTTCATTTCTGTGTTTTTAAATGGACAACATAACTACAAAGATACCAAGTTAAAATGAAAAACCGGGTTTATGCCCGGTTCTTCGATGATAGAATTTAGGTTAATTCTAGGGTAAATAGATATATATTGTCTTAAGTTTTGTTTCTAATCAATAGATGGAAAAATGTATCTTCGGGTTGCGTGCGAAAAACAAAAAATAGAAAGATTTTTTTAAAAAAAATTGTATTGGTCTAAGATACAGTTGTTTAAAAAATAAATTAAATGTTTATAATTTAATTATTGTCAAAAACACGTTGTTGAAAATGTTGTTAATTTTGTAAACTATATTCTTGCAGCAATGGATGACGACAGGTTTGGGTTTTTTTATGAGGAAGAGCTTAAGAATGCCGTTCAGAAGTTTGAACGTATGAAAAAAAATAATGAGAATTATTTTTTTGATGTTATTGAATTTGAGACAATTATCGATTTCTATATTGAAAGTAACAACTCGATAAGAGCCTACGAAGCAGCCCTCCTTGCGTCGCAGCAGCACCCTAACTCGGTGTCGATCCAGATCCGTAAAGCAAAGGTCCTTCTTGAAAAGGGACGTGCCGTTGAAGCAATGAGAATACTCAAGAAGCTTGAAAACATCGAACCCGGAAATCATGAGATTTATGTCGGTAAAGGTACTGCTCTTGGAATTCTTGGTGATATCCAGGGTGCAAAGAAGATGTTCGACTATGCGCTTACACTCGACTCAGACGATCTCGGGAATATACTGTTTTCAATTACCTCAGTACTTCAGAATCTTAACTATTACGAGTACCTGATCCCTTATCTGAAGCAGCTTATTGAGCTGGAACCTGACTTTTATGCTCATCTATACGACCTTGCTTATGCCTACGAGAAAACTGAGGATTATGAAAACAGTATAATATACTATCTCAGATACCTTGAGGAGGAACCGTTTTCTGACAGCGCATGGTATAATCTTGGCATAATTTACAATAAGCAGGAGAAATACGAGGAAGCCCTTGAAGCTTATGATTATGCTCTTGCCGTGAACTCGCAGAATACCTTCGCAATTTTCAATAAGGGCAATATCTATTGTAACCTTGACAGGCACAGTGAAGCGATCCCTGTTTATCATGAATATCTTGAAAATGAGCCTGACAGTTATGAGGCTATGACCTACCTGGCCGAATGTTATGAGAAAACCGGCGATCTTACACTTGCCCGCAAGTATTACCAGGAAGCCATTGAACTTGCGCCTGAGTTTGCCGATCCCTGGTTCGGGTTGGGCATAATCGCCCTCGAATCGGGGAATCCCGACGATAGCCTTATCTTTCTGAGAAAGGCAGTCAGACTTGATGATGAAAATCCGGAGATATGGCATATGCTTGGGAAAGCGCATTATGTAAAAGGGGAGAAGAAGGCCGCCCTGAGATGTTTCAGGGAAGCTCTGAAACTTGATGCTGATTATAACGAAGTGTGGTCCGACCTTGGCAGAATCATCCTGAATGACGGGTTTCTCAACAAAGCTTTGCCCTATCTTGAGAAAGCTTATAAGGTAATAGGGGATGTTCCCGGAATAAATTACCTTCTTTCCGCCTATTATCTTCAGATTGGATCGACCGATAAGGCATACAGACATTTATCGCTTGCCCTTGATGTCGACAAGGAACTATTCAAAGAATTCAGTGATATTTTCCCTCCTGATATTTTTAACAGGAAGATCAGGAAACTGCTTGATAATTATAATCTTATCTGAATTGTTGATCGTATCCCCTCTTTTTTCTGATCAATATGTTGGCCGGAGCTTCTTCGAAAGGGGTACTTAACCTTGAACCTTTAATATTAAACCTTAAACCTTAATTATGTCTGATAAAACTACTTTGAAACATTTGCTTCCTTATTTGCCCGACAGACCTTCAAAACCCAGAAACGCCGGTCTGACAATGGTAATGGATAAAGGGCTCAGCATAAGGGAAGCTGAGGATTTTATGTCGGTAGGCAGTGAATATACTGATTTTGTTAAACTGGGTTTTGGCACTTCGTTGCTGACTCCCGGTATTAAAGATAAACTCAGGATATATAAGGATGCAGGCTGCACTCCTTATTTCGGAGGAACACTTTTCGAAGCTTTTATTATAAGGAAAATGTTTAAGGAATATCTTGATTTCCTCGACAGTAACGAAATTGAACTTGTTGAAGTATCCGACGGATCGTACGACATAGATCATGGCGAGAAGCTGGATTATATAAGCCGGCTGGCTGAAAGGGGAATTGTCATTTCCGAAGTCGGATCAAAGAAGAAAGATGTTGTCTATACACCCGACGAATGGGTCGCTATGATGAAATCGGAATTAAATGCAGGTTCCGTTAAAGTCATTGCCGAGGCACGTGAATCGGGGACTATCGGTATTTATAATGACGACGGTTCGGTCAATACTGCGGTAATAAACGCTATTTCAGAAAACGTAAAGCTTGAAAATGTTATCTGGGAAGCCCCGTTAAAATCGCAGCAGGCATGGTTCATTAAGCACTTCGGTGCCAATGTAAACCTGGGTAATATAGAGCCAGGGGAAATTATCCCACTGGAAGCGCTCCGCTGTGGACTCAGGGGAGATACCTTCTTCCAGTTCCTGCCCGGAGATCTGAAGTAATAACCAGGAACAAAATTCCTTTAATTTAATCAGCCAGTAATGAGAAAATTTGGCCTTATAGGTTACCCTCTCGGACATTCTTTCTCAAAGAAGTACTTTACTGATAAGTTTTTACGTGAAGGATACACTGATTACTTATATGAAAATTATCCTATTGCAAATATCAACGAGTTACCCGGCCTGATCTCCTCCGACCCTGACATTGCGGGATTGAATGTTACTATTCCCTATAAGTCAGAAGTGATACAGTTTCTGGATGGAATCGATAGCGAAGCTGCCCAGGTTGGAGCCGTTAATGTATTGAAAATCAAAAAGTCAAAGAATAAATCAACTATTACAGGTTTTAACAGTGACATTACAGGTTTCAGAGACACCCTAACACCGCTTCTTACTCCCGGGATTAAAAAAGCACTGGTGCTGGGGACCGGTGGAAGTTCAAAGGCAGTATGCCATGTTCTAAAAAGTATAAGTGTAGATTATACACTTATTTCAAGGAGCCGGAAAGCTGACTGTCTGACCTATCAGGATATCGATGATACTATTTTAAAAAGCCATCTTCTTATAATTAATACTACTCCCCTGGGAATGCATCCTGATCTTTCAGGCAGACCTGATCTGAACTACGATTTGATTAGTGAGGATCACATTTTGTTTGACCTTGTTTATAATCCTGAGCTGACAACCTTTCTAAAACTGGGAAAGGAGAGGGGGGCAACCGTTATGAATGGTTTAAAGATGCTGGAACGGCAGGCGGAAAGATCGTGGGAAATCTGGAATGCCCTTTAGGGGTTTTCTATTTTGACTTCTTCCTTCTCATCCAGTATCTGGGATCGCATTCAAAGCACTCCTGTTGCCAGTATCCGGGAGTTACATACGACCCTTCCCTGGTTTTCAGACTCCGGTCATAAAGTGCGAAGACGGGGTTGAAGACAACATCCGTGACCCCAATCGCATACTTTGGTTCATCACCTTCCTTTTCAGGAGGTGTAATGAGTTCCTTGACCTCCAAATTGTTAAACCGGAGCAGATCGGTCAGGAATGCGGCACGGTCGATTGAAGCACCTGTTTCGACTATTGTGCATCTTATTCCGTCAATCTCCGCAATTATATGTTTAGCGTTGTTAATTCCCATGATCTTAGATCTTTATTGAATCCCAAAACTTAAATTCCTTATAGCTTCAAAAATTATGCTTGCAAAACCAGTTATGAAAATACCTGCCACACAGATGCCAAGGGCAAAACGCGTGTAACCGTCACTTTTGAACTTTTCAACAGGAGTCTCGCTCTTGTTTATAAACATCGCTTTGACAACTAGAAGATAGTAGTAAAGTGAGATGATGGTATTCAAAACTGCGATCAATACCAACAGATAATATCCCTTTTCGGCAGCTGCGGTAAACAGAAAAAACTTCCCGAAAAATCCGGCGACAGGAGGGATGCCTGCAAGCGAAAACATCGCAAGGGTCATGACAAGACTTAAACCCGGATTGGTTTTATAGAGGCCGTTATAGTCCTCAATATTTTCTTTCCCCGTTGAATTTTGGACTGCTGCGACAACTCCAAATGCAGCAAGGTTTGAGAATATATATACAAGGATATAATAAACAACGGATGCCATACCTGCCTGGTTCCCGCCAATGAGGCCAAGAAAAATGTACCCTGCCTGGGATATTGAAGAAAATGCAAGGAATCTTTTGAAATTATGTTGTCGAATGGCAAACAGGTTTCCTATTGTCATTGTAAGGACTGACGTTACAAGAATGGTTTTCTGCCAAGTTACAATTATAACAGGGAGTACTGTGAAAAGGATAATTATGAAAATAAAGATGGCGGCTCCTTTTGAAATGACTGACAAATAAGAAGTTATGTTTACCGGTGATCCTTCATACACGTCTGCTGTCCATAGATGGAAGGGCACTATGGAAATCTTAAATGCCATCCCGGCAAAGAAGAGAATAAACCCCAATACCTGCAAGCTGCTGTTCCCCAGACGTGCAGTAACTTCATTGAAATATAAGGTTCCCGTAGATCCGTAAAGAAGCGATAATCCGTATAAGAGAAAACCTGATGACAAAGCTGAGATAAGAATGAACTTAATACCTGCCTCGGCTGATTTATTACTGTAGCGGTCGTAAGCAGCAAGTGCGGCAACAGGAATAGTTGCGAGCTCAAGACCAAGATAGAACATAAGGAAGTGACCGGCTGAGATCATAAAATCCATTCCGATCAGAGACGATAAAATAAGAAATACATACTCCCCGACCTTTTCAGAATTTTCAGTCTTCCTTAACCAGGCTACTGACTGGATCAAAACAAGTAATGTTCCGATATTTAGTATATTCTTCATGATCAGCCTTAAACCGGTTACCTGATACATTCCGCCAAAAAGCGAACCTTCGGGTGAAGGAAGAAATCCGACAATAGTTATAAGTGAGAACAAAACCACGGAGAAAGTACTTATCGACTTTCTCTTTTCCGGTTTCCAGAATATCTCTGCAATCAGGATCAAAAGTGCTGCAGCTGTCAGGAGCAGTTCGTGCCGCATTAAAATGAAATTTTCTAAGCTCATATGAGTATATTATCCGCGATGTATTGTATTAAAATGGATTCAATGCAAGTATCTTATTGACAATAGGCTGCAGGCTGATCCCTATCATCGAGGAGAGCCAGAATGGAGCAAGCCCTATTATTGCCACAAAACTGATAAGTGTCACAGCAGAGATCTTTTCAAACCACCTTGCATCTGCAAGATGGTCATGATGCTCGTTGGTAGTCGGACCCAGAAGCAGGATGGCAATTACCCTCAATATATAAACTGCTGTAATTACAATTGACGTAACCGCAATAATAGTTACTATTCTGTGGAACAGATCAGGGTGCTGAAAAGCTCCCACAAATATTGTCATTTCAGCTACAAATCCGCTAAGTCCCGGAAGCCCGAGTGAAGCTAAACCTGCAATTACATAACATACTGAAAGGAAGGGAATTATCTTCATCAATCCGCCCATTTCATTAATCATTCTTGTGTGCGTTCTGCCGTAAATCATTCCGATCAGAGCAAAGAAGAGTGCTGTCATCAGCCCATGCGATATCATCTGGATAATTGCTCCGTTCATCGCTGTCTTATTCATCATGAGTATCGCAAACAACACAAGGCCGCAATGACTTACAGAGGAATAGGCATTGATGTATTTAAGGTCCTTTTGAACAATTGCACCAAAAGCGCCATATATAACACTTATTGATGTAAGGATGATAAATATCCACGAAAGTTCTTTTGCAGCTTCAGGCATAAGAAAGATCGCCACCCTGAATGCTCCATAACCTCCCAGTTTCATAAGTACTCCGGCATGAAGCATCGAGACTGCTGTCGGAGCTGAAGAGTGGCCATCGGGCGACCAGGTATGGAAGGGAAATAATGCACCAAGGACTCCAAAACCGACAAATGTAAGGGGGAAGAAAATATATTGAGCCTGCATAGGTATCTTTATCTTTGAGATACTGAGGATATTGAACGTGAGAGGACCACCTGCGGGAGCTGAATTAAAATAAATTCCAAGGATCCCTACCAGAAGCAGGGCAGAGGCTCCCATAAGCATCAGTGTCAGTTTCATTGCCGAATATTCCTTTGGACCGCTCCCCCAGATCCCTATAAGAAGGTACATCGGTATTACGGCAAGCTCATAAAAAAGGAACATCGTGAACAGATCGATCGAGATAAAAAACCCAAAAACACCTGTTGCCAGAAGTATAAGAGATATGAAGAATTCTTTTGTCAGGTATTCAACTTCCCACGAGGCAAAAATTCCGGCAAACACAACCACAGAAGTAAGCCCTATCATTGCTACCGAAATTCCATCCACACCCACAGCATAATGAATATTAAAACTCTTAAACCAGAGCACGTCCTTTATAAACAGCATTTCAGCAGTGTTGCCGGCATGCCGTGCTGAAACATACAGATATATAAGAATTGCTGCAAGAATAAGCTGGATGCTCATGCCAATAGCAGCAACAAGCCGGACCTGGCGGGTATCCTTTATCAATACTATTCCGGTGATTGTCAGCACCGGTATAACAACGAAGAGAGTTAAAATATCCATAGTTTAATTACTTTCTCTTTTAATTTCAAGGCCACAGGTAGATGAATAAGACAGCGAGTAATATTACGCCCGTAATGATCACAAAGGCATATTTCTGCAACTGACCCGACTGGTAACCCTTTATCCTTAAGGATGTAGCCTGGGTGACCGACGCAATGGCGTTCATCGTTCCATCTACCACATGTCTGTCGAACCAAGCAACCGGTGCGGCTATGTATCCGAAAATTATCTTTTTGGTAATGAACAGGTAAATTTCATCTATATAAAACTTGTTGTAGGCCCATTTGTAAGTGTTTTTAAATGTTGCAGCCAGCCTGTCGGGGATCGTTGTCTTTTTAGCATAAAGAATCCATGCAATTGAAATGCCGAGTAAACCGATCAATACCGATGGGATGGCAACTACCAGTTCGATTTCAGTCTCGAACGGTTTCCCGTCTGATGTAACCAGGTCGTTGAACGGAATAAATCCCGATATTGCAGCCCCAATCGCCAGAATGATCAAAGGGATTGTCATAGTTGCAGGTGCTTCATGAGGAGTGTGATGGTATTGGGTTTCTTCTCCCCAAAAAATATTGAAATAGAGCCTGAACATATAGAATGCTGTAATTCCGGCAACTGCATATTCAATGCCAAAAAGGATCTTATCGTGATGAAAGGCTGCTGAAAGGATTTCATCCTTGCTGAAAAAGCCTGAAAAGGGCGGAATTCCTGCAATAGTAAGGCAAGCGATCAAAAATGTTATGTGGGTGATCGGCAGATATTTCCTCAGGCTTCCCATCTCTGTCATGAAGTTACTGTGAACAGCATGGATTATTGCACCGGCTCCAAGGAACAGGAGCGCTTTGAACATTGCATGGGTGAAGAGGTGGAACATTGAAGCCATGAAACCCAGACCTTCATGCCCTCCGTACCCCGATACACCGAGCGCAAACATCATGTAACCGATCTGCGACATCGTCGAATAGGCGAGTACCCGTTTGATGTCTGTCTGGGTACATGCGATTATTGCGGCAAAAAGTGACGAAAATGCGCCGACCCATGCAACAATTTCCAGCGCGACCGGTGCTGAAAACACGTAAATTGGAAACATCCTGGCGACCAGAAACACTCCGGCAACCACCATTGTGGCGGCATGTATAAGTGCCGAGACTGGGGTAGGACCCTCCATTGCGTCGGGCAGCCAGATGTGGAACGGGAACATTGCTGATTTACCTACTCCGCCCATATAAACAAAAATCATCGACCATGTAATTACCGAAAGCCCCAGAAAACCTGCACCTGATGCCTGGGAAATAGCCGGTCCGCCGGGATTTGTGAGGCTGACAAAGTCAAATGTCTTTGTGTTAAAAGATAATATTAGTATACCGATGAGAAATCCAAGATCGGCGAACCTTGTAACTATAAAAGCTTTCTTCGATGCCCTTACAGCTGACGGTTTTTGATAATAAAAACCTATAAGGAGATATGATGAAACACCAACAAGTTCCCAGAAGATATACATCTGGAAGATATTCGTTGCCAGAACCAGTCCGAGCATGGAGAAGGTGAAGAGTGAAAGGAACGAAAAAAAACGCTCAAACCCCTTTTCTCCCTTCATATAACCCAGGCTGTAAATGTGAACCATGAACGAAACAGTTGTAATTACGATAAGCATCATAACTGAGATGGGATCAAGCAAAATCCCGAGATCTATATGAAGCTTATCAGTAAACTGCAGCCAGGTGGTATTTACCGCTGTTATCTTCTGGAAGCCCAGGTCAGTCTTCTCACCTGAAAAGAAATAAAGCCATGCCGTAATATATGAAAGTGCGGTTATAACCGCCAGTCCTGATGTGCCCAGCAATCCCGAAAGCCGTGGCTTCAATTTATGTCCTGCAAGTCCAAGCAGGATGAACATCAGGAATGGGATCAGAAGAATCCAAATGGTATAGGTGAAATTTATCATATCCGGTATTTCCCTTGTTTAATGGTTATCAGAACTTCATAACATCAACATCTTCAACGTTAATGGTTGTGAATCTTCTGTAGATATTGATTATTATGGCAATGGCAACTGCGGCTTCGGATGCAGCTACGGCAATTACGAACAGACTAAAGAAAAAACCCTCAAGCTTATGTGGAAACAGATACCTGTTGAATGCCAGAAAATTGATATTGACTGAGTTGAGTATTAACTCGGTCGACATCAGTATCGTAATAAGGTTTCTGCGGGTAAGGAATCCATAAACTCCTGTAAAAAACATTAAGGAAGCAAGGATAAGAAAATAGTATAACGGAATACCTGAGTTCATATAATAGTTAGTTTATTCTGGTTATTTATCTGCTGGTTGTGATTCCGGATTTTCAGGGCCTCCCTTTTTAGCAATTACAATTGCTCCGATCATTGCCGCTATAAGGAGTATCGATACAACTTCAAACGGTAATATGTAACCGTCTGATTCCGTTGACAAAAGACTTCTTCCGACCAGTTTCATATTTACTTCAATGGCAGCTTCAGTTGAGGCTGAGAAACTGAAATCAAGTATTGTAATGATTGTAAGAATTAAACCTGCTATTGCTGCCAGCGCGGAGAATACCAATTTCTTCCAGCCGACTGGTTCAAATTTCTGATTTATGTGACTTGTAAGAAGGATTGAGAAGATAATCAGCACAACTATACCACCGGCATACAAAGTGAGCTGTACAGCCGCCAGAAACTGGTAATTTAGCATAAAATAGAGTCCTGCTGTGGAAACCAGTACAAAAAGAAGGTAAATGGCAGCCCTTAATATCCTGCGGGTTGTTACTGTCAGTACTGAAAATCCTACTATCATCAGGGAGAAAAGCAGAAACATAAGTTGATTAGAGGCCATTATTCAACTCCTTTCATTAATTGTGATCCTGGTTTGTTTGAAATCTTGATCAGGTTTGCCCGGTTGAAAACAGCATGCTCAAATTCCTGCGAAAAAGCAAGAGCATGAAATGGACAGGTCTTTACACAAAGAGCACAAAATGTGCACATTCCAAGACGATAGATGTGTTTATCGATAACCCGTTTCTTTTTCCCGTCCTCGGTTGTTATCATCTTTGAAATAACTTCAATTGAGCCATTCGGGCAACTTATTTCACATATGCCGCAACCGGTGCATTTATGCTCGTTATTCTCATTGTGGGGCATTATTACTTCACCCTTGAATCGATCGAACATTACAAGCGTTTTCCGGTTGTCGGGGTATTTCTGGGTTACTATTGCTGACGGCTTGAAAAAGTACCTGCCGGTAACCCTCATTCCCTTCAAAAGTGAAATTACGGCTTCGATGATATCCTTCAGATAATTTATGATGCTTCTCATTAAGAGATAATATTTATAAATTGGTTAAAAATGCCATCCCATCAGTACAATAAATGACATTGCAAGTACATTGACAAGATTGATGGGTAACAGATATTTCCATTCGAGGGTAAGTAACTGGTCGATACGGAGCCTGGGGAAAGTCCATTTAAACCACATCATAAGAAAAATCACAAAAAAGGTCTTCGAGATGTACCATATGAAGGGAGGTATGAAATCCATTACATAATTGAACCCATCCCAGTTCCCGACATGAAACGGCATCCAGCCGCCGAGAAATACAGTGGCAGCAATTGATGCAACGATAAACATGTTCATATATTCGGCAAGAAAGAAGAATGCGAACTTTATTCCCGAATATTCGGTATGGTAACCAGCCGTCAGCTCGGATTCAGCTTCAGCAAGATCGAAAGGACCACGGTTTGTCTCGGCTGTGCTTGAGATCAGGAAGACTATAAAGGCTATGAAAGCAGGAATATGACCTTTGAAGATGAACCATCCTGTTCGCTGTGCTTCCACGATTTCAGACAGCTGCATTGACCCGGACAGTATAACAACAGTTATAAGTGCAAGTCCTACAGAGAGTTCATAACTTACAATCTGGGCCCCGCTTCGCATTGCGCCTATAAGGGAGTATTTGTTGTTGCTCGACCATCCGGCCAGCAATACTCCAATTACCCCCATTGACGAGACTGCAATAACATAAAGAACTCCGATATTGAGGTCTATTGCGTGTAAACCATTTGCAAAAGGTATTGCGGCAATAGCCATGAATGAGGCAATGATAACAATAAAAGGGGCAAGGTTAAAGAGAAATTTGTCGGCATTTTTAATGGGCACAAGCTCCACAAGCAAAAGCTTCGTAAGGTCAGCGATGGTCTGAAATATTCCAAATGGACCTACCCTGTTTGGGCCCAGACGGTTCTGCATGAAGGCACATACTTTACGTTCGGCATATACCAGGAACAGTCCGATAACCGCATAAAACAAAAGTATCAGCACCCCGATTATCAGCATCTCAACAGTGGTCGTCCAGAATGGCGACATTGCATTCTGCAGGCTGGTATCGATCCATTTCGTGAAAGAAGAAAAATTGTATATATCAAATGGCATAGTTCGTAATTTAGTTTCTTATTGTTTCCTTACAATTCGTTTCTGGTTTCTAATTTCTCGTTCCTCGGTGTCCCCTGCCCCCTGCGCCCTGCGCCCTGAGCCCTGAGCCCTATCTTCGCCTCCCTCCGGTCAGCTTCGGTGGGCGAAGCCTGCGCTCTGTGCTCTGAGCTCTGTGCTCTGTGCTCTGAGCTCTGACTGCCCGCTACCTGTCAATATCGGGTATTACCAGATCCAGTGATCCGCCGATCGCAACAAGATCCGCAATCTTAAAGTCTTTGGCCATAAGGTTTAGCGCTGAGAGATTTGAAAAATTAGGTGAGCGGAATTTAATCCTGTAAGGATTTTTATTCCCGTCACTTATTATGTAAACTCCAAGTTCGCCTCTGGCCGTCTCAACACTTTGAAAATATTCACCTTCAGGCAACTTTATAACCGGCTTCATCTTAACGGCGTACGAACCTTCAGGTATATTGTCAATCAGCTGTTCAATGATATTCATAGATTCCCTCATCTCCTGCATTCTTGCAATGTACCTGTGGTAAGTATCCCCTTCAGAGTACAGTATTTCATTGAAGGTAACCCGGTCATATGCACTGTATGGCTGGTGTTTTCTGACATCGCATGAAAAACCTGAAGCTCTTCCCGACGGACCTGTGACCCCATATGAGATTGCGTCCTCAAGCGAGAGCTTTCCGATACCTATTGAACGTTCTCTGAAAATCACATTACCTGTCAGTATATCATCATATTCCGGTAGTGTTTTCCTGAAGTATTTGATGAACTCTTTCACACGATTCCGGAAATTCGGGTGTATATCGTACATTAATCCGCCCGGACAGTTGTAGCTGACAATCATACGCCCGCCGCAGGTTTCTTCAAAAATATCAAGTATTTTTTCCCTGTCGCGAAGGCCGTAGAAGAAGCAGGTCAGACCTCCAAGGTCCATGCCGAAGGATGACCACCAGAGTTGATGTGATTGTATACGTGTAAGTTCCGACATAATTGTACGTATAACTTTTACTCTGTCGGGTATGTCAATTTCAAGCGCTTTCTCAACGTTAAGGCAAACAGCTTCATTATTAATATGAGCCGAGAGGTAATCCATCCTGTCGGTCAGATGAATTATCTGCGGGTAAGTGATGCTTTCACACATCTTTTCAATACCGCGGTGGATATAACCAAGGTGAGGCTCCACATTCTTTACTGTTTCTCCCTTAAGTGATACCACTAGTCTCAGCACACCGTGTGTTGACGGGTGCTGGGGCCCCATGTTGATTACGTATTCCTGCTGTTCGTCGGTGATAATTTCTTTTACCGGTTCTTCCATTAATTACTTTGTAACAATATTTATATCATCAACATAGTCCTTCCGGAACGGGAAACCCCATGAACTGTCAAGGAAGAGCCTTCTTAAGTCGGGATGGCCCTTAAATTTTATACCGAGTAAATCATATACTTCGCGTTCATGGAATTCAGCTGTCCGCCAGATATCGGTGACAGAGGCAAATTCAGGCTTCTCCCTGTCGGAGGTTCTGGACTTTAGCACGACCATATGATCATTTTTGGTCGATCGCAGATGATAGACCAGTCCCAGATCGCTTCCATAGTCCACACCTGTAAGGCAGACAAGGAAATCAAAATCGAGGTCCTTGTTTTCCCTGAGTTGCCGTGCCGTTTGATACAATTTTGACGGAGGAACGCTTATTTCGGGAAACTGCTTTCCGTCTTTTATATCCAGATCATTATCAAGTGATTTGATAAGATCTTCAATTTTAACATTATCCATTGGAATTCAGGTTTCTGCTTATAAATAAGTTTATTTTGAATTGTGTGACTCGTTCCGTTTTTTCCTCGAAAGTATACTTTCGGTCTCTATTTTGCGCTGAAGCTGAAGCATTCCATACAATAATGCTTCAGGACGCGGAGGGCATCCCGGTACATATACATCAACGGGTATAACGTGCTCCACACCTTTTACAACGCAGTAAGAATTGAGGAAGAACGGGCCTCCGGAAATTGCGCAGGAACCCATAGCGACTACATATTTTGGTTCAGACATCTGATCATAAAGACGTTTCAGGACAGGTGCCATTTTATTTACTATAGTTCCCGCAACAACAATAACATCTGCCTGTCGGGGGCTGGCTCTGTAAACTTCCATCCCAAACCTTGCAAAATCGTGCCGCGGAGCTCCGGTTGCCATCATTTCGATTCCGCAGCAACTTGTGGCAAATGTCAATGGCCACAGGGAGTTCTTTCTCCCCCAGTTGATTACATCATCGATTGTTGTTAAGAGAATATTGGTTCCGGATTCCTTCATACTTTCGAGGGTCTCATTATCTTTGAACTCCTCATTTCTGATTCCTTTTATTCCCATATAAGAGCATGTTTCTTCCAGGCATAAAGCAAACCCAGACCCAGTATAAAGAAGAATATCACTATCTCAACAAATGCCGTCAGCCCCACCTCTTTCATAACAGTAGCCCATGGAAATACCAGGACCGTTTCTACATCGAAGACAAGAAATAGAATTGCAAAAAGGTAGTATCCCACATTGAACTGAAGCCAGGTAACCCCCTGAGTAGGTATACCGCATTCATAAGGTTCAAATTTCTGGGGATTTATTGAACGGGGAGCAATGATTCCGGAAAGTACTAGTACCAATCCTACAAAAATTGCCCCGACCAGAAAGAACAGAATTAACCATTCATTACTCATAAAATGCAAGAATTAGTTCTTATTAAAAACCCCGCAAAATTAGTACTCATTTTTTTAATTGTGAAATAATTAGCAATTAAAAAAAATGATAGTTATCACTCCGGTGTCAATCCTGCCCGGACAAGAACAGGAAATGATTGCAAGTGCGGGATATTCCTGGGGAGATGCTTTGAAGCCGGACTTTCTGGGATCGGTTTTAAATCGGTGCGTTTGACTTTTCGGTCGACATTACCATTTTAATGTTAAGTCTGACACCTACTTCAAGGACATCCACAAGATCCTGTATATTTAAAGCCTTATCGAATCGCAGGACGACAGTTGGATTTTCGATCCCTTTTATTCGTTCCTGCAACTTCTGCTCAAGTTCCGACAGGAGCACTTCCTTCTGGTCGATAAAGTACTTTCTGTTAGCTGTAACTGTAAGGTTTACCTGTTGCTTATCGATCTCCTGGGCCGTTTTGGATTTGGGCAACAGAACCTTTATTACATTAGGATTTGCAAGTGTAGATACTATAAGAAAGAAAAGAAGCAGAAAGAACATTATGTCATTTAAGGACGAGGTGCTTACCTCCGGCTTAAAGTGTCTGGCTCTGCGGATATTCATTTTAGAGGACTTTTAAGAATTGAATGAGCGACTCCTGAAGCCTTATTGTATACCTGTCGATCATCATCTGTAGATAATGGTAAGCAGCATACGCCAATACGCCGACTATCAGGCCGGCTCCGCTGCAGATCATTTTCTGATAGAGTCCACCGGCAATAATACCAATACTTATATTGTCGGCAAGCGAAATATTATAGAATATCTTTATCACACCGGAAATTGTACCGATAAATCCCAGCATGGGAGCAATACCTGCAATAATTCCGAGGTAACCTGTATTTTTCTCCATTTTTGTGATTTCCAGATTGGTTATGGTTTCCAGGTTCCTTTCAACCTCACTTACCGGCTTGCCTAGTTTTTCAAGACCGCTTTCAAGTATTCTTCCTATTGAAGCTTCGTTATTCCTGGCATGCTGCAGGGCATTATTCTTCTCTCCGCCCTTTATATCGTTCATTACATTTACAACCAGACCATCATCTATCAGAGACAGTTTTCGTATGTACACAATTCTTTCTATAAAAATATAAATACTGAAAAGTGATAAGAGGATGATAGGGATCATGATTACTCCACCCTTCATCATAAGATCCAGCAGGGTAGTGGCCTGATCGTTGGAAACTGCTGCGGCAGGTTCAATAAGTGCAAATGTCAGAATCATATATTTTAAGTATTTTATTGCATTAATCAATTATATAAGCAAACGACAAATAGAATTAATTATTTCTTTTCAGGCGAATATCTCAGGGGGATACTCAACTGCAACGAGAAACAATCCCCTGGCCGGAGCTGACATACCTGCCAGAGAACGGTTCCCTGCCTTGATAACTGCCTCAAATTCCTCAAGTGATAATTTATGAAGCCCTAGATCGATCATTGTGCCAACGATAGCCCTTACCATATTCCTGAGGAATCTGTCAGCTTTTATAGTGAAAACAATTTTGTCTCCGGCTTCTTCCCATCGTGCCTGAAAAATTTTACAGATATTGGTTTTATTATCTGAATGAAGCTTTGAGAAACTTGTAAAATCTGAATGATCTGGTAGCAGCAGCGCTGCCTTGTTCATCAATTCGACGTCAGGATTTCCATACAGGAACCAGCTTGAATCCTCAGAAAAAGGATCTTTTTTCCTCGATACAAAATATTTGTAGGTTCTTGAAATTGCACTGTATCTTGCATTTGCGTCGGGCAGCACTTTCTTTAGACCTGTTATTGAGATATCCCTGGGAAGGAAACGGTTAAGCTTAAAAATCAGATTTTCCCTTTCGGCCAGATCGGATGCCGAAGAGTCAAAATGAGTGCAGAAAAAGCAGGCATGAACACCACTATCGGTTCGTCCGGCACCGGTTGACCTTATCTTCTCACCCAATACCATGGAAAGGGCATTGTCAATAATTCCCTGTATGGTCACAGAATTTGGCTGTAACTGCCATCCGTGATAGGAAGTGCCTTTAAATGAAAGAAATATAAAATAGCGGGTTTTCAAGTTCAAATTTCTGCAAATATAGCGTGAAAATCGATCTTAATAATTATTTTTACCCATGATCTGACTAGACCTATTCATTACCTGAGATAACCTGAACCGTATGATTATTCAAACCCTAAAACCATATTGTTATGCTTGAAAGACTTGATCTGAGTTGGATAGATTATCTGATTATGATAATCTATTTTGTTTTTGTTCTCGGTATCGGCTGGTTCCTGAGAAAATACATGAAAAATGCCAATGCTTTTCTTGAAGCCGGACGATCAATACCCGCATGGGTAGCGGGGCTGGCATTCATATCCACTAACCTGGGCGCTCTCGAAGTCATGGGGATGACCGGGTCAGGGATGAAATACGGGATGCTGACTACCCACTTTTACTGGATCGGAGCGATTCCGGCAATGATATTTCTTGCACTATTTATGATGCCATTCTATTACGGATCAAAGGCACGCTCAGTTCCGGAATTTCTGAAACTCAGATATGATGAGAAAACCAGGGCTCTTAATGCTATTCTATTTGCAGTTATGACAATCCTGGCTTCCGGAATATCCATGTATGCACTTGCATTACTGATGGAAAAAGTTCTTGGATGGGATTTCAGCCTGAGTCTGTGGATTTCAGCCCTTATCGTACTTGGGTACACCTATCTCGGAGGATTATCCTCAGCTATCTATAATGAAGTTCTTCAGTTCTTTATTATTGTGATTGGTTTATTACCGCTGGCAGTATTAAGTCTGAAGGATGTCGGAGGCTGGATAGGCCTGAAAGAAAAACTCGCTCCGATAGCCTCTGCAAATGGTTATGCTGCTGATACCTGGGCAACAACCTGGAAATATACAGGTGAAGCTGGTACCAATCCTATGGGTATCGAATGGTACGGCATCCTTTTCGGACTTGGTTTTGTGCTCTCATTTGGATACTGGTGTACAAATTTTCTCATTGTTCAGAGAGCTTTCGCAGCTGAGTCAAAAACAGCTGCAAGAAAAGTGCCTCTTATAGGAGCTTTGCCTAAAATGTTTATTCCATTCCTGATCATAGTACCGGGTATCATAGCCCTTGTTCTTGCAAACGATCCTTCAAAGCATTTTGCATTACCATTGGATGCGGGAGGTAAGCCAATTTATGACTACACCATCATTATGCTGCTAAAGCAATATCTCCCCGCAGGTGTGCTCGGATTAGGTATAACAGCCCTTCTTGCGTCATTTATGTCGGGAATGGCAGGAAATGTCTCAGCTTTCAACACAGTATTCACCTATGATATCTATCAGAGCTATATCCGCAAAACTACCGGTGATGAAGAAGCCGATGGCAAACACTACCTCAGGGTTGGACGGGTAGCAACGGTTGCAGGTGTTTTGCTGAGTATTGCATCGGCTTATATCGCGACCAAGTTTGGTAATTTGATGGATTTTCTCCAGACAATCTTTTCAATGATAAATGCTCCTCTTTTTGCTGTAATCTTTTTGGGGATGTTCTGGAAGAGGACGACCGGTCATGCAGCATTTACCGGACTTCTGTTGGGCTTCCTTATGGCTTTGGTTCATCATGGCCTTACAATACCTGAAGGAGCAACAACCCTTGTAAAAGGCGGATGGATAGCGACGGTGCATACTTATCCTGTTGAAATGGCTCAGAATTTCTGGACAGCCATGATAGCATTTTGTGTTTCAACCCTGGTAACAGTCGGACTCAGCCTGTCGACAAGGCAGCTAAAAACTGATACCGAGTTACATGGGTTAGTTTACTCCCTCACTCCACGGACGCTTGCTGATGTTGGACCATGGTACCAGCGTCCGGCGGGACTCGCTGTAATTGTTGGTGTTGTTTGCCTGATCTTAAGTATATTATTCTGGTAGGAGGAAATTAAAATGGTAGATATAAGAATTCCAATAGGTTTGATGTTCACGATTTTAGGAGTATTAATTACAGTATTTGGTTTTATTACAATTTCTGATACCGAGATGTATAAAATATCCCTCAATATAAATGTGAACATAATAATGGGCATCTTAATGCTTGTTTTTGGTGTTGTAATGCTGTTCTTTACACGGAAGAAGAAAAAGGCATAGAGACCTCACCCCCTAAATCCCCCTCTCCCAGGTGAGAGGGGGACTTAAGAACCTGGTTTTAAGCCACTTCCTCCTGGAGGAGTAAGAAAATGGGGAGAGGTTGTTTTAAAAGCTTACACTGAGGTCCACAGAGGACTCACAGAGTTCCGCAGAGGTACAATGAGCACGGTCAGGTACTAACTCTGTGGATCTCTGTGACTTCTCAGTGGAACTCTGTGTTAGTTCTTACTTTCTTTGCATCTATAATTCTTTTGGTTTTTTCAGTGTTATTATATTTGAAGTTCATATTGCAGTTTATAGGAGAGGAACTTTGCGGTTATTCATTTTGTAACTAACAATAAACCAATGAACCGAAGAAAATTCATCGAAACATCCGGTGTAGCTGCCGGGGCTGCCATGCTTGGCACTACTCCAGTCGCTGCTACTGGAGGCTCCCCGGGAAAACAACAGAAAACCGGCAGGAGTGCTGATATCAAACTCGGCTTATACTCCATTTCCTATGGCGGGATCTGGTACAAGGGTCCGGCACTTTCATTTGATGAATTATGCAAACGCGCAAAAGAATATGGATTTGACGGTATTGAGCTCGATAACAAGCGTCCGATGGGAAATCCGATGGACCTTGACCAGCGCAAAAGAGCCGAAATGCTTAATTCGATCTCAAAGTATGGGCTTGAAATACCCTGTGTGGCAGCAAATAATGATTTCTCAAGCCCCATACCTGAATACCGCGATTGTCAGTTGCTGATGGTGCGTGAGACTGCCAGACTGGCGAAGGATCTGGGAGCAAAGGTGGTCCGCCTATTTGCAGCATGGCCGGGAGTTCCGGTTCATGAAGGCGTTGGAACTTACGAATTTGTGCGCGGCAGTGATAAGTTTTACACTTTTACAAGCCAGTATCCATTTGTCACCCGGCTCGACAGGTGGAACTTTGTAAGAAGTTGCCTGGCTGAAGCTGCAAAAATGGGGGAGGAATTCGGTGTTGTGATGGCGCTTCAGAACCACGCACCTCTTATAAGGCACTGGAAGGATACCTATGACCTTGTGAAAGAAGTAAATTCTCGCTGGCTTAAGGTATGCCTCGATCTGCCCATTTTTGAGAACCTTGATAATGAATACGTGGCCAATGCTGTCAGAAATGTGGGTAAGCTTCAGGTGCATTCCCACTTTGGCGGAGAGTATTATCGCGATTCAAGCGGGATCATAAAACAAAAAGTTATTGAATCTCATTTTGGTGAGCCTTTTCCTGATTATGCACATTATATCAGTCTGATGAATGAAATAGGGTACAGCGGATATTTTACTTTCGAACTGTGCCATCCGGTGCTGAATGAGGATCATTCAGCCGCCGGAATCGATTACGTGAACGAACAGGTAAAGCTCGCAAGGGAGTATATGGGTAAAATAATCAAAGGCTGAATTCCGAATTGTGAATTACGGATTACGGATTCCGGATTAATTCAGGAACACTGAATCACCAATGCAGAATTGCCAGAAGTGTTTATTTGAATAAAAAGAAAATGGTCAATAAAAATATTAAAAGAGGTTTTGCAAGCGATAATAACGCGGGTGTTCATCCTGAAGTTCTGAGGGAAATAGCATTTATCAATACAGGACATGAGCTTGGATATGGTTCCGATCCTTATACTGAAATGGCAATAAAGCTCTTCAGGGAACATCTGGGAAAGCATACTGAGACTTTCTTTGTTTTCACAGGTACAGGAGCCAATGTTATTGGACTAAGCAGCATAACCAGGTCGTGGAATTCAATAATCACTGCATTTACCGCACATATAGAACAGGATGAGTGCGGAGCGCCTGAGAAATTTGCAGGCTGTAAGGTTCTGACTGTAGATACTCCCGATGGCAAAATAAACAGGGAATTGCTCAGGAAGCATATGCATGGATTTGATTTTGAGCACCATGCACAGCCAAAAGTAATTTCAATAACACAGGCTACCGAAATGGGTACTGTATATACACCTGAGGAGATCCGAAAACTGGCAGATTATGCCCATGAAAACGGGATGTTTCTCCATATGGATGGTGCAAGGATCTCCAATGCTGCTGTTTATCTCGGTTTGCCTTTTAAGGCTTTTACAACTGATGCCGGAGTGGATGTTCTGACTTTCGGGGGCACCAAAAACTGTATGATGTATGGTGAAGCTGTGTGTTTCTTAAAACCGGAGATTTCAGACGGTTTTAAGTATATCCGGAAACAGGGTATGCAGCTGGCATCGAAGATGAGGTTCATCTCGGCACAGTACATTGCCTTTTTCAAAAACGATCTCTGGAAGGAGTGTGCCAGCCACTCAAATTCGATGGCGCAACTTCTTAATAAAAAGTTAAAGGATATTAATGGAATAACAATCACCCAGGAGGTACAGTCGAACGGTGTTTTTGCGGTAATACCTCGTGAAGTAGCCGAAAGAGTTTGTAAATCATATTTCTTTTATCCATGGAATGAAATGACTTCCGAATACAGGCTTATGACAAGCTGGGATACAGAGGAGGAGGATATTGAGAATTTTGCAGCACTCCTTAATGAAGAAATGGTAAAGAATGAAAAAATTAAGAACTTACACTGAGATCCACAGAGGAATCATAGAAGATCCACAGAAGCTGCTGATATAATAACTCTGTGGAACTCAGTGTAAGTTTCTTTGTTAATAGAGATAAAAAAAGCCGGATTGTAAAATCCGGCTTTTCAAATAAATCAGGAAGACTATTTATTTAAGAGTAAAGTTTATTGGCACCATGTACCAGACAGGGACGGGTTTTCCACCCTGTTTACCTGGCTTGAATGCCGGAAGTGTCTGAACAACTCTGATGGCTTCCTTGTCGAGTTCAGGATCAACACCCTTGAGGATGCTTACCTTGTCGACGCCACCTTTGGATGTTACACAGAATCTGACGATAACCTTTCCCTGGATGTTGTTTTCCTTTGCAACTTCGGGGTACTGGGTATGTTCGGCGATGTATGTTAAAAGTGCTGTTTCACCGCCCGGGAACATGGGCATTTCCTCAACAACAACAAAAGGTTCTGCTTCAGGATCTTCTTCCTGAACTTCTTGTTTAACCTCCTGAATCTGTTCAACTACCTCTTCGTTCTTAACTTCGTTCTGTGCCTGATCAGCTGTCATAAGCTGAACAACCTCTTCAGGTTTAACAGAGTCAACCACAACGGGAGGCACATATCTTGCCTGTTGAACTACGTCGGCAGGAGGTGGTGGAGGTGGAGGTGGAGGAGCAATCACTTCATTTGGCTGATCCAGGTTTTCCATCTTTAATTCCACCTGTCTTTCAGCACGCTTGGTTTTGTTTTCCAAAGCCTTAGCATTCAGATAAGGAGTAATTACAGCAGTACTTAGAATTACAATACCTATCAGCATTGCAATGAGCAGGGTACGACTATACTTCTTACGCAGTTTATAAGCTCCGTACTCCTTATTCCTGTCTTCAAACACAATATCATCAAAGGCAGGGGCTTTTATATCTTCATTTGCCATTTTATTGAAGGTTTACGGGTTAATTGGTTGAAGTTGGGGTAGTACTGGTTGCGGGTGTTATCCCGGCAGCAGTCTCCACCATCTTTTCTTCATACCATGCAATTGGAACAAACGTATAACGGGCTATTCCGCAGATATTCATCTCATCCAGAATATCTACAAAGTTACCGTAATTGGCTTTTTTGTAAGCTTTAATAAGCACAATTGGGCCTGTATCGTCAATAGTTTTAAGCCTGCTGATAGAGCTTCGGACAGAATCCGGTGACAGAGTAATTTTACCCGCGATAACCTGCTGATTAAATTCTTCGATCTTTTTGGCCAGTGTCCTGTTTCTTTCGAGCAGTATTTGACGTATACCTGTAGGGCTAAAATCTGTTGGATTAAGCGGAGGAAGGTTATTATAATCCTCTGGTTTAACATTTCCCGGGTATGTATAGACTTTATTGTCCGGTCCCAGTATGATGTTCAGAGTACGGCTCGCAGCAATCCTTGGAGCTTCCTGCTTGGTTGGATCCTTGATTTTCTCAGGAAGTATGATCTCCATAACCTTGGCTTTGCTGAAAGCAGTGGTAAGCATAAAGAAGGTAATAAGCAGACACATCAGGTCAACCATTGGTGTCATGTCAATATGCGGTGCATGCTTTTTTGCCTTTTTCTTGCCTTTTCCCTTTTCTTCTTGAATTATTTCTGCCATATCACTATTTTATTTCTTCAAGGTTTATTTTTGCAGTCTCGAGGCTCGTGATCAGATTAAACCTGTTTACGTTCCTGTCCTGAAGAATATCCAGAACCTTCTGAACGATAGGGAATCCTGTAGTTTTATCACCTTTTATGCTGGCGCTGATAGCCGGATTAACCTGACGTGCAGTAAGGATCCAGTATGACAACTGATTATCCAGCGAATCAAGAGGGATCCCTTTTTGGAAGGTATCTCTCACCTTTGAATCCTTGGCATCCAGAAACGCTTTCATATCTGCCATGGAAACTCCGATCGATGAGGGATACTTTTCAAATTCCCTCAGTTCCACCGGAGTAAATTCAATTCCGTATCTCTTGCCCATTTCCGCAAGGATCTTAGGTCTGAATTTGAGCAGCGTATCGGGTCCGTTGTCAAAGTTGATATATACTTTATCATCAGTCGATATAAGGAATACCATCTTATTAAAATCAGGTGTTGGTGTTTCTGATATTGAAAAAGGCGTATCAACATTGGCCGGCTCAGGCTGCCTCATTGTAGTAGTTAACATAAGGAATGTCAACACCACGGAGAAAAGGTCAACCATAGGGGTCATGTCAATATGGGGCGACTTAGTTGGTAATTTAATCTTTGGCATTGTAGTTTTTTATTATTATATGTTTAAACCAAAAGATAAATTCATTATTAGTTCTCTTTCAGTGAAGCAGCAAAATTCTGCGTCAGGCTGAAACCTGCTTCATCAATTTTATAAGTATATGAGTCAATCGATGATGAAAAGAAGTTAAATGCAATGATAGCCAATGTTGATCCTGTGATACCGAATGCTGTGTTAACAAGAGCTTCTGATATACCGGTTGCCAGAGCAAGGGCATCAGGAGCACCTGACTGTGCCAGAGCACCGAAGGCCTTGATCATTCCTAATACCGTACCGATCAGACCAATCAACACAGAAATTGAAGCAAGAGTTGAGAAAATAACCATGTTTTTGCTGAGCATAGGCATCTCAAGTGCAGATGCTTCTTCAAATGATTTCTGAATTGAAAGGATCTTCTGATCTTTTTCGAGTTCCTTGTCCTTCTGAAGGTCGCGGTAACGTTCAAGACCAGCTTTCATCACATTTGCAAGAGAACCTTTTTGATTATCGCATGCTTCGAGAGCTTCTTCAATTTTGTCTTTTGCAAGAAGATCCTGAAGATCACGGACAAAAGTATTTAACCTGCCTTTGCCCTTTGCCCTTGCAAGAGTGATTGACCTCTCGAAAATAAAGATAATGAGGACTAAAACGCAGGTCATAAGAATAGGAACAATCATACCTCCTTTGTATATTATTCCAAGATAATTTTTCTCAAGCGGGGATCCGGCATTATTACCGCCTTCGAAGTTTACAGGATTTCCCATTACATTTTGAAACAATAAATAGGATACCACAAAAGCTATTAAAATAGCACTTGCTGCAAACACATTTTGCAACGCATCTTTGAACGAACTTCCTTGTTTACTCATTTTTTTTATCGATTTTGTTTAGGTTAAAATTTTTTACGACTTGCAAATATATATTTTCAATTGTTTTTTTCCAATAGCATAAAAAAATATTGTTTTACTTTTATTATAGTTTATAATTGTTCTAATAAATAGGACACTTAAGTTAACTATTAACCCTGTCCAAAAACTTCATTATTTTCAATTTCTTTCTCCTCCTTATATATTTTCACCTTTTATTGTAAAAGTTTAACATTATAAACTCTTGATTTGGTGATTGCAATTTCCTGAGTCTGGTAACCCTTGGCGCTGATAATCAGAATTTCAGAACCCTGGGGTATTTCGAATTTGTATTCGCCCTTGGAATTCGTAAGGTTTTCGGCAGCTGTGTCTTTTACGCGTATTGAAGCATAGGGAACAGGCTGACCTGTGGCGTTTGTAACCAATCCTTTGATTTCGTTCGGATTTATACCTTTCTTAACTGATGCCTGATAATCCTGAACCCACTTAAGGTTGCCTTTTGCTGAAGCGTTTGCGGGATCAATAGCCAAAATCTTATCGTATGCTTCGGCAGCTCTTCCAAGAAAAGAGAGTTTCCCTTCAAGAGTCTTTTCGGCGCCTGCTGCCTTCGACTCAATATTTGCAATCCCGTTATAGCCTCTGATCTTATTCTCTTTGCTCGAGGCGTCAAGGTTGATCATTCTAGTTATAATAATCTTTGGCTTTTGTATAATTGCCGTTATCCATATTAAGATAACCAAGGTATGTCAGAGCTTCTATCATATCACTTTCATTTTTAACAGAGTCTTTTGCAGCTACCTGAAGGACCTTCTCGAATTTAGGTTTAGCCAGCCCCTGTTTTGTGTCGGGATCCATCTTAGTGTAGGTACGGGCGACGTATGTAAGTGCAGGAAGGTAATCCGGAGATTTCTTTAGTACAACGCTAAATGTAGAATCAGCTGATTTATATTTTTCTCCGTTATAATATGCCCTGCCGACCTTCATGTAATCTTCAAGATTATTCTCTTTGGAAGGATCGATCAGTTTAGCCCATATGTTTGCTGCATCTCCGTATCTCCTGAAGTTGTAATAGGCTGATGCCATTTCGCCCAGCATCGCGCGGTCCTGGGATGTGAGAGGTGCATTTGCATCTTTGCGGTCGAAATTGAATGCTTTGTTATACTCAATGAAGGCCCTGTCGATCTCTTTGTCGGCTTTTGCTTTATTACTTTCAAGGGCAGCTACCTTACCGGTCAAATCATCAACCGAGGCTTTGTATTTTGCCTTGTCAGCAGCTGAAGCAGTTGCCAGTCTTGATTTTTCCCTGTCAAGCTGAGTTTTGGTTGTGTTTAGCTCGTCGACCAACTTGGGGTAATTCTGGTTCTTTTTAACAAGGATCCTTGCCATATAATGGTAGTCTTTCTTCAGGATTCGTTCGGGAGCAACAGTTTTAAATAATGTCTCCATATAAGAAAGAGCTTTATCATAATCGGGATTATCCTTTTCATAGCATGAATAGCCTGCGATACGGTTCATATATGACCTCGATTTATCAACAGCCAGGATCTCCTCAACGTTTTTGATGACCTCATCATAATCACCTGCATAGAAAAGTGATGTCACATATCTGATTTTTGCAGGGATATTTCCCTGGGAGAGATCAAGATATTTCTTGAAATTTGCTTTTGACTGTTCCAGCCTTCCTGCACGCCAGTAAAGTCCCCCAAGTTCACGGTAAGCGGGGGCATAGTCGGGATTCAGCTTTATAGCCTCTTCGAAAAATGGTATTGCCTGCTGCAATGCGCGTCCTTTTACATATACGTAGCCGATTTTCATATTTGCGGTTGATGATGTTGGATCCGCAAACTGAGCCAGATTATAATTCCTGATTGCATCCGAGCCGTCATTTACCAGCATGTAAAGATCACCAGCTATTAAAAAAATATCGGCACTCTTTGGGTCAATCCTGACAGCCTGCCTGATAAGCGGAAGAGCAAGTGAAGTGTCGACCATGCCGTCTTTTGAGTACGATTCGGCAATCTTTGCAAGTGCAAATGCATATTCCTTTGCGGGAGGAATAATCTTCTTAATATTCTTATAGGGTAAAAGAAAACTCTTAGCTTTTGCACGCAGTTCGTTGGCTTTTGCCTCATTGTCCAGGTAGTTGGCTACCTTTGCCAGCCCAACATAGTTCAGCGGATCGCCGGGATTTGCTTTAACTCCTTTATCATAAGCCTCCTGAGCAGCCTTTGTGGCAACAACAAGAGAGTTGGAAATTGTATCTGCAAAATAATCAAGTAAATAATTTTCACCCAGGTAAAAATAATATTTGCTGTTCGATGGTTCTTTCTGAATCAACGCATTAAACATTTCTTCAGCCTTATCATACTGTTCACTTCTGGTAAGTTTTATTGCGGAGGCAAGATCCTGCGCCTGAAGGCTACCAGCCAGAAATACCGAGAACACACCTGCCAGCAAAATAACCGGACTTAACTTTGAACGTTTCATAGCTTTTTAATTTGATATCAGTTTATTGTTATTTATTTCTGTTTTTGAGTTCCTAACTTATTAATTAGTAGTTATTTATATCTTATTCGTGTTGCTAATGTTTGATCTGTACAAGCCTTATCGGCATCGTTGCCGGTACAAGGCCTGATTTGAGAACTATCCTCTGTCCCTGCTCTGCAGTGGCCCACTGGATAAAACCAGAACCCAGACCCTTAAAAGTTTCTCTTGATATGAAGTAAACCTCTCTTACGAAAGGATATGACTTATCATAAATGGAACCCTGATAGGGACGATAAAATGATCCGTCGTTTATAAACTCCTGGGAAATAGCTTCGATATTTACCTTTTTTATGAAGCTCATGCTTAAGGAATCATCTTTATCGCTTATCCAGTTGACACTTATTATACCAAGGGCATCTGGATTTCTGGAGACAAAATCGACAACTTCAGGATTATTCTTTACGGCGAAGAAGTTAGAGCCGAGGGTATCGCTTATATTGTATAGCTCCTTAAAATACCTGATGTTACCTGATTTGCTGTTGTCAAAGATAACCCTGATCTTTCCGAGCCTCGATTTGGGATTTATCTCTTTCCACTCTGTTACTTTTCCCTTAAAGATATCTTTTACAGTTTCATATTTTAACAGGGTATCCTGGTTTTCTTTGTTTGTTATTAAGGCAAGAGCATCGTAAGCAAAAGTGATTGTCCGGGCAATTACAAGAGTGTCGCGAAGATACTGTATCTGGTCATCGGTAAGCTTCCTGCTTGTGACCATAACCTTTATGGAATCATTCATAAAATCATTTACGATATCTATTTCCGGCTTGTAATTAGTTTTGATTTTAGCACTGCGATATAATGACGTAAATGTATAAACTTCTGTATCGATAAGTGGCTGAAATGATTCGTCGACAGCAATCTTTATATTGCCCCGGGTTGGGCTTTCGTCCGATACCGGAGATTTTGAATTCCGGCATGAAACCAAAATAACACATAAGATAAGGTAAAGGAATGGAATTCCTGATCCTAAATTATTCCGCGTAAACTTTATCACTAATTTACTGATCTTTGAAAAGATATTTTGAGACGCAATAATAATAAAATTTTGATTAATTCTTACTTTGCTCATATCCTTTAATTTTGTCGGTTTAAAATTTTTTACTTACTCTATATCTGCAAAGTGTATGCCAACTCTTATTATTAAACCTTCAATAATTTCAGTCATCCTTTTTGTTACGTTTAAAAAACAACTCTGCAATTTTAGTGTAGGTGACAAAAGCTCTGTAAACCCCGTAAAACAGGAACGAAGAACCCATTATTACCCGCACCGGTTTCTGCAGGGTAGTGTTGTCAAAAAAGAAGATAAGAAATATACCCGCCCCCAGATAAAATAATACCATAAAGATACCAAAAATGGCTGTAATTTGTTCCATTATCTTGTTGTCATTCATACCCAATTGTTTAGTTAACAAATTAACATATAATCATTGTACTATCAAAAAATATTTTTACATAACCTTAAATTCATGTGATCAGACTCAGAAATCAGATGACGAAATTAATTCATCCGATGGGTTTCCTGCATAAAAATGAGCTGTCGCCATAGCTTAAAAACCTGAAATCGTTCTCAAGGGCGTAATTGTAGATATTTTTCCAATCCGGACCTGCCCAGGCTGATATCAGGAGGAGTAGCGTGCTGCGGGGCTGATGGAAATTGGTTATTATGCCATCCGTCATTCTGAATTTATAGCCCGGAACAATTATAAGTTTTGTTGAAGCAGAGATAACCTCCTGTTCTTTTTTAACCATAAGATCGTAGAGAGCTGTAAGAGAAGCTTCGGGTGAAATTGCCGTATCATTATTATAAGGTTCCCACTGACCTATTTCCAGACCGTAATTTAAAGCTTTCGAATTACCTGAAGCCTTTATTCCCAGCCAGTATAAGCTTTCAATTGTCCGGACGGATGTCGTTCCCACAGCTATCAGAGGATCCCGGTTTTCAATCAGCATCCTTAGAGTTTTTCTTGAGAGAAAAAATTGCTCGCAATGCATTTCATGGTCCGAAATATTGCGCGACTTGACGGGTTGAAATGTCCCGGCTCCAACGTGCAATGTGAGCTCGGTATGTCTGATACCTTTAGTTGAAAGCTTTTTAAAAGTATTCTCAGTGAAGTGAAGGCCAGCCGTTGGGGCAGCCACCGATCCCCTGATGCTTGAATATATAGTCTGATACCTGTAAATGTCGTCAGGTTCATCTTCCCGGTTAATATATGGTGGGAGGGGTATATGCCCTGTAGCTTCTATTACCTCACTGAAACTGATCTCAGGATTGTCCCAGGTGAAACGGATCCTCCAGGCATTACCTTCCGGGTTGATTTTCTCTGCACATAACCGGTTCTTATCAAAATTAAAGTCAAAATCAAGACAAATTAATCCGGTTTTCCATTTTTTAAGATTCCCGATGATACACTTCCATTCGACTTGTTCTTTAGAGCCGAGCGAAGTCTCATAATCAGCAGGGGAGAGGGGTTCCAGACAAAGCACTTCGATATTTGCGCCTGACTCCTTATTGAACAGAAGCCTTGCCCTGATTACTCTGGTATTATTGAAAACAAGCAACGATCCCGGACTTATATATTTATCGATATCACTGAAATTGGATGATGAAATTGTTTTCCCGTCATAAAGCAGAAGCCTTGAATCATCTCTTTCTTTCAGCGGATACTGTGCGATCTTCTCCTCAGGAAGGTCATAATCATAATTATCCAGATTAATGTCTATCACTTTAGCTCAGCTTAATTCTGTCTTATTTGAGTTAATTTTACTTTTACCATTCCCCTTTTTTCTTCTGTTTTCGGTCTTCTGTCTGCTGACTGGCAAAAGTAGCCAATTTTACAATTTCTCAGAGGATTTGCCTATCTTTGTAGTGCAGTTGGCTGTTCTGTCGCTCTTCGATTTATGCGGAGGGAGGAAAGTCCGGGCAACACAGAGCACCATGCTTCCTAACGGGAAGATATCCGTGAGGGTATAGTAGTGTAACAGAAAATAACCTTCCGCCATCCCGATTCTATCGGGGGACGGAGAAGGGTGAAAAGGTGAGGTAAGAGCTTACCGGTGCCGGTGGCAACACCCGCAGCCGTACACCTTATGGGTTGGAAGACCATGTATACCGGCGCTACGGACTGCTCGTCCAATGCCGGGGGGTAGGTCGTATGATCCCGCAAGCGATTGCGTGACAAGATAAATGATGGAAACCGGTTCTGACTTCTCTTGCAGATAATTGAACCGGCACAGAAACCGGCTTACAGGCCAGCTGCAAACGATAACAGGGATGCAATTTTTTGCATCCCTGTTATCGTTTGTAAAAGCGCGATGCATCGCGCTTCTGACGATGTAAAAGCGCCTCTGAAGTGTAAAAGCGCGATGCATCGCGCTTCTGACTACTTTAATCTAAATACACTATCCTCCATAGGAACATTAACTTCAATCTTATCGAAAGAAATGACCGCAGCTTCCATACCGTTTGCCGAAGCAGTAGTTTTCTTCGGAACTACAACTCCTTCGACATTCGTATAATCTGACATTAACGATTCAACGTTCATCGAAGTTCCCATCTGTTGGGCTACAGTTGTGGTCTTAACAAGCAGATATGAATCTTTGTCAATAAACATGAAGATCGGGTTTGCTCCCTCAGTTGTGGCTTTTACCTTAAATGCCGGCTTCCCGTTCACACTTTCTTCACCTTCAAGACTGAGTTTCCCGCTTTTGAAATAATTAAGTACTTCATTTGTAAATGCATTGGTACTTTGTACCTGCTTCAGCTGATCGCCCGTCAATTCAACGGGTTCAGTGGATCCGGTCATAGGATTGACCATGTAACCTTTCTCACCATCGAAAACAGATACAATTTCCTGCCCATTGAAACTATAAACAACCTTGATCTTGTTTGGATTTTTCATAAACATCGTCATTGGCATTTCCATACCCATAGCCGACATTTTTCCAGTGATTTTTATTGTTGAGATACTGGCGAGCTTATCGGAATTAATTGCTGAAGAGTATTTTTTTACTATTTCTTCAAGTGTCTGGGCATTAATTATTGTAACTGCAATAATTGCTGAAAAGAGAAGGATGAGCTTTTTCATAAAATTTGAATTTGGTTTAAAATTTATTTGATGGAATTAATGATTTTCTAAGTGCAACTATGATACATCGGGTAATCAGAAGGAATATATCAGTGAAGTTGTATCTGACGCCACGAATATTTATTCCACTTCTTATCATTGAATTGTAAAGTTAACAAATTATTTTCCAATTTAATTCTCCTTAGCTTTTTGTGCGAATAGGAGGCTTTATCAAAAGTCCTCATTTGTTTTTCGCCCCTAAATCCCCTAAAGGGGACTTATTGATTAACAAAAACATATGGAACCCCCTTTAGGCATAGGTGTCAACCTAAGAATCAGTTTTAGACTGAGAATTTTTTAAATAGCAGAAATACAATTAAATAACTTTCCGCTCCTTTTGAAGCTTTTGAAGGAGGGGTCGCCTGACCAAAGCAAACAATATTATTTAAGTGAGACCAATTTGGTCAGGCGGGGGTGGTTTATTCGACAGAAGTGGACATATTCCAAAGGTGAGATCTGACCTGCATCAGATCTTTTCTGTTTAAAAGATGATTGTTATTTATGAAAATAAAAGTAAGAAAAAATAATCAACCACCCCGGCCCGGAATTAACTAATGTTCAAACAGTTGCCGATAGTCCGGGCCACCCCTCCTATAAGGAGGGGAAATTTTCTTATAGAATGGCAGATCTCTTCTTACGAAAATAACTCTTAGGTTGACGGCTATGCCCCGGAGGGGGTTCGAAATCCAGTTGAGTTCAGATAGGCATCTCTGAGAGTTATTACCAGGCACTTTCGGGGGTGTCCCTCTCGGGGCCCATAGCCGTGGGGGTTGGGAGGTAGGATCCACTATTTTTCATAGTCATAAAAATCTTTCCACAAACCGTAGAGCCTCTTTCTTATTTCTTCCTCCTTGGGATTTGATCCCGGATCATAGAATTTGGCTCCCTTTATCTCTTCCGGCAGGTAATTTTCAAGGATAAAGTTTCCTTCAAAGCTATGTGCATATTTATAATCCTTGTGGTAACCAAGATCCTTCATAAGTTTTGTCGGGGCATTCCTTATATGCAATGGTACCGGCAGGTCACCCTTTTCCCTGACCATCCCGATTGCATTTTCAATGGCCATGTAAGATGCATTGCTTTTCGGCGAAGTGGCGAGATAGACTGCCACTTCCGAAAGGATGATCCTCGATTCGGGCCATCCGATAACGTTAACGGCTTCGAAACAGGACTGTGCCAGTAAAAGGGCATTTGGGTTTGCCAGTCCGATATCTTCAGCGGCCAGTATCAGCATTCGTCTTGCTATGAATTTGGGATCCTCACCGCCTTCGACCATGCGGGCAAGCCAGTACACTGCAGCATTGGGATCGCTTCCCCGCATCGATTTAATAAACGCTGAAATGATGTCATAATGCTGTTCCCCATTCTTATCGTACAGAGCCAGATTTTTCTGGACATGCCTCAATACCTTTTCATTATCAATCCTGATTTTTGCCAATCCTGTTTCGCTTGCTTCAGATGCCACAACAAGTTCCACAGCGTTATATAATTTACGGGCGTCGCCTCCTGAAACCCTCAGAAGTGCTTCGTATTCAATTATTTCAATTTCATACTTTGCCAGGAAGACATCCTTTTTAAGTGCCTTGTGGAGAAGATCTGTCAGTTCCTCCTCGGTAAGGGGATTCATAACATATACCTGGCACCGTGAAAGGAGGGGGGAGATGACTTCAAACGACGGATTCTCGGTAGTGGCGCCAATGAGTGTAATGATCCCCTGTTCAACGGCGCTCAGAAGTGAATCCTGCTGCGATTTGTTAAAACGGTGTATCTCGTCAATGAAGAGGATCGGGTTGGGCTGATCGAAAAACTGTTGTTTTTTTGCTTTTTCGATCGTTTCCCTCACATCCTTAACCCCTGAATGAACCGCACTGAGTTGAAAAAAAGGCCTTTTCAGCTTATTGGCAATTATGCGGGCCAGCGTTGTTTTGCCAACACCGGGAGGTCCCCATAGAATAAAGGAAGGTATTTTTCCTGATTCTATGGCCATTCTTAAAACACCGTTTTTGCCGACAAGATGCTCCTGACCCGAGAATTCCTCAAGATCTGCGGGTCGTAACCTTTCAGCAAGCGGTTGGTTGGCCATCATCGTCAAGTATTTGTGCAAAAATAGTAAAAAACACTGGTTGATGTAAAGTAATTATAAGGGCCTTAAAATATTGCTTATAGATTATTGTTATATTGTAACCGATTCATCTTTTGATTAACAACCATGTTAAGGGATTCTCTTTCTTCAGGGCTTTTAATTCTATTACTCGTTAGTTGCCGTGAAACCGGGGACACCAAAAAACTGTCGGCTAATGAAGGGCGCAACATAATTACTGACAGCGGCATGGTGGTTTCAGCTCACCCTGAAAGCTCAGGTATAGGGGTAGGAGTGCTGAGGAAAGGAGGCAATGCCGTTGATGCTGCCGTAGCTACAGAATTTGCCCTTGCAGTTTGTTACCCCGAAGCCGGAAATATCGGTGGTGGTGGTTTTATGATAGTCAGACTTGCGGATGGAAGCACCGATATGATCGATTACCGTGAAAAGGCTCCCATAAGGGCATCAAAAGAAATGTACCTTGATGCCACAGGGAAGGTGATTGAGGGAATGAGCACTGAAACGCACCTTGCCTCAGGAGTTCCGGGTACTGTTGACGGTATGCTTAACATCCAGTCCAAATATGGTATTCTTCCGTTCAAAGAGGTTATCCAGCCTGCCATCGATCTTGCAAATAACGGATTCCCGATTACTAAAGCTCAGGCTTATGATCTGAATGCTAACAGGGAAAAGTTTTTGTCGAGAAATGATCCCGATATGGTATTTATTAAAGATTCTCTATGGGTAGCCGGTGATACCCTCCGGCAGCCCGATCTGGCAAAAACGCTTGAAAGGATAAGGGATCTTGGCAGGGATGGGTTTTATTCTGGCACGACCGCAAGGTTAATTTTGAAGGAAATGCTGCAGGGGAATGGCATTATAAACGCCCAGGACCTCACTGATTATAATTCAGCTTTCAGGGATCCTGTGTCGGCTCTTTACAGGGGTTTCAGGATCATTTCTGCATCACCTCCTTCAGCCGGCGGGATAATACTTCTTCAAATACTCGGAATGATAGAACCTTATAATCTGAAGGAAATGGGATTTCATTCCTGGCAGGCCATCCACCTTATGGCTGAGGCAGAGAAAAGAGCTTTTGCCGACAGGTCACAATACCTTGGTGATCCGGCGTTTACCGACATTCCGGTTTCCAGCCTTCTGAGCGCTGATTATTTGCGGAATCGGATGATGGATTTTAAAGAGAACTCAGCTTCTCCTTCTTCCCGGGTCAGCCCTGGTTCTCCGGTCCCTGTTGAAAGTGAAGAGACAACACATTACTCGGTTGTCGATGCATGGGGAAACTCGGTTGCAGCAACAACAACTCTTAATGGCACTTTCGGAAACAGCATAGTTGTTGACAGCGCAGGCTTCCTGATGAATAATGAGATGGATGATTTTTCAATAAAGCCCGGAGTGCCAAATATGTACGGCCTTATTGGCGGGGAGGCAAATTCAGTGAAACCGGGAAAGAGAATGTTAAGCTCAATGACGCCGGTAATAGTCGAAAAGGATGGTAATCTTTTTATTGTAGCCGGATCCCCTGGAGGATCAACAATCCCGACCTCAGTGCTACAGGTTATTGTCAATGCTGTTGATTTTGGGATGAACATCAGACAGGCCGTCGACACCTCAAGATTCCATCATCAATGGCTTCCGGATTATATCAGCTATGAGGAAAACTCGTTAGATTCTTCTACTGTTTTAAAGCTTAAGGAATTAGGCTATGAATTGAATCCAAGGACTTCGCTTGGGAGGGTGAATGCCATTATGATTTTACCCGATGGAAAGAAGGCAGCCGGAGCAGATTTCAGGGGCAATAATTCAGCAAAGGGCTTCTGATTGGCTTTGCAATTCAATAATTTTTGTTAAATTGGTACAATTTTATTTTATCCCGATAAAATAAAATGATACTTTTAACAGTTATTATAAACTGTCTAAAGCAGTATATATTAATATAGTATTTGAATATTTTCAGATATTTATTCAATTATGAAAAAACCTCTTCTGATAACAATTATCGTTTTGATAGTTATTTTGATCCTGCCTGCAATTAACTTTTTCCGTTGGTCATTTCAGCCGAAAAAACCGATTGATATAGTTATTCTTGACAAGACTGTGCCAACACTTGATCGATTGAACCACAGATCGTTCAACTGGATTCTCACAAATGAACGTTTTGTCAAGAAAGAAAATAAAAGCAGCTATTCATACAGGAAGGATTACTACGGATTCTCCCCGACACGGCCGCTGAAAGAAAAAGGGTTCACCAAAAAAGAATATCATCTGTCGGAAATGATGGATCTTCCCGAAAAAATTGATGCAATCTATTTTGCCGACACTTACGGAGTATTTTTTAATGACTGGTATGCAGGAGTCAATAAGAGCAGGAAATCAAGAAAGATATACGGTGGTCTTAACAATGTTGACTATCTGCTTATCAACGAAATGAGGAAGAAAAATAAGCTTGTTATACTTGAATACAATTCCTTTGACTATCCGACCCCTGCTTTTGAATCCTACCGGGCTCAGGAAAAAATGGGGATTTCATTTACAGGGTGGTCAGGCAAATACTTTGCAAAACTGGATAGCACATCAAAAAACTTTCCTATCTGGATGACCTCAATGTACAGGAAAGAGTATAACAAACCCTGGACTTTTACCAAAGCGGGAATAGTCCTTCTGACTGAGAAAAACATTATTGTACTCGAAGAGGGAACACAACTGAAAGATCCGCTTCCCTATATTGTTACGGATGAAGCAAACTGTACAAAGTATGGTGTACCTGCCTCGGTTGGCTTCGATAATTGGTTTGATATTATAAATCCACTCGAAAGTAACGTGATTTCAAAGTTCCGTCTCGAAACGACTGCACTGGGCGATACTGCATTAAGCAACAACTCTCTTTCAAGTGAATTCCCTGCAGTTATTCAGGAACCGGTTGAGAAGAGAACTTACTATTTCTCAGGTGATTTTGCAACAAATAAGGTATCTTATTGGACATCAAGACTTAAAGGTTTTGACAAACTCAAAGGAGTTCTGTATTCCGATAAACCCAATGACGCCCGGAGATTCTTCTGGCTTTATTATAAACCATTAATAAACACTATCTTATCCGACTATTATACATCATTGAGCGGAAAATAAATCCAACAGTTTCTGATTAACTAATATAGGACAGGCTCAGACAGCCTGTCTTTTTTTATGTTAATTTTGTACGTGCCATTCAATGGATTATGACTTTAGGATGAAATTAGCAATAGTACAATCGGATATTTTCTGGGAAGAAAAGTTCAGGAACCTGGAAAAGCTCGGGAAAATAATATCAGAGATAACTTCCGATACCGACGTAGTGATACTTCCTGAAATGTTTAATACAGGTTTCTCAATGAATGCTGCACACCTGGCAGAACCTCCCGGATCTGTCACTTTTGAATGGATGAAAAGTGTTTCCGGAATGGGGAATTTTGCCATCTGTGGTAGTTATATCATCCGGGAGGGATCCTTCTTCTTCAACCGATGGGTCTTTGTTTCTGAGGAAGATAAAGTCTATACTTATGACAAGAGACATCTTTTCAGCCCGGGAAATGAGAATAAAACATTTACCCGGGGAAGAAAGCGTGTTGTGTTCAGTTACAGGGGTGTCAGAATTTGTCCCAATATATGTTACGACCTTCGCTTTCCAGTATGGAGCAGGAACCGGAATGACTATGACCTGCTTATCAATTCCGCCAACTGGCCTGAAAGCCGGAGGGAGGTTTGGACAACATTGCTGAAAGCGAGAGCTATTGAAAATCAATGTTATGTGGCAGGGGTTAACAGGATCGGTACAGATGGGGAGGGTTTAAAATATTTTGGTGATTCTCTGATACTTAGTCCTAAAGGAGAAGTTATTGCTGCAGGTGAATCTGACAAAGAAAGCCTGATATCGGGAGAGATTGTAATTGCGGAACTGGAGAGATTCAGAAAGAAGTTTTCGGTTTGGAAGGATGCTGATGAGTTTAATATCCGCCTGTGACTTTTTTAAGAACATGAAGCAGGTTTTTCCCGAATTTATCTACAGTGAAGATGCTCTTTTTTATGAGGATCTTGTACTTCGTTGAGGATTTTACTAAATTTGGATCAACAAAAATCCCTTGATGACAGGTTATTTAACACTTGCAGACTTATTACCCGGAAAAGATCAATAGTACCAAACCTAAATACAAGTTAAAAATGAAGACCACCTTTAAATTTATCATTGCAATGGCTTTAATTGGCCTGACAATGAATGCACAAGGTCAGGTAAAAATTGACCTCAGGAAGAAACTGGAGAATCAGATCAACAGGAGAGCCAATCAGAAGACAGACCAGGCCGTTAATAAAGGACTTGATGCAGTAGAAGCCGGTGTCGGGGAAGATTCGAAGAATAAGGATCAGGCGGATCAGGCCGCCGGCGACCAGAAAAGCCAGGGGGAGAAGCCAACATTGAATAATGAACCGAAAACGGGAGATCAGACTGCCAATCAGGATGAGACATCTTTTCAGGCATATTCAAAATTTGATTTTATTCCTGGCGAAAAGGTAGTTTTTTATGAAGATTTTAGTCAGGATGCGGTTGGCGATTTCCCTGCTTTGTGGAATACAAATGGGTCGGCTGAGGTGGTTACAACTAATCTTTACCCGGGGCACTGGATGAAATTTGCAGGTAATAAATGCGTTTGGACTGATAATTTATTGAAACTCCCTGAAAATTATACAATTGAGTTTGATATTGTTCCTGTTAAAGGAGAAGAAGGCGACGGAATGGCAGGTTATACCTTCAGGTTATATCAATGCTTAAATCAAAAAGCATGGGATTCAGGGAGTGTTCCCGGAAAAGCGGGTTTTACTTATTTTGTTGAATATTTTGGCAGGCCCGGGTACCGTACCTACATAAACGGAGGAGAGGGAGAAGGGCTTGGAGTAACCGGATATAATGATGATAAAAAGGTTTATCAGAAGATTAATCAGAAATATCATATATCTATATGGGTTCAGAAATCAAGGGTCCGTCTTTACCAGGAACAGGTCAAATTAGTGGATCTTCCAAAGGCATTTCCCCTTTCAAGTGTTGTAATGGACAGGATCAGGTTCGAAACCGGTTCTGCCATGGTTGGTAATATTCGCATCGCTGTCGGGGCCCCCGATATGAGAAACAAGCTTCTTACTGAAGGGAAGCTGGTAAGTTATGGGATCTATTTCGATACCAATAAGGATGTGGTAAAACCAGAATCTTATGGAACGCTGAAGGAAATTGCAGCTGTCTTAAATGAAAACCCTGACGTAAAGGTTAAAATTGTCGGCCACACTGACAGCGACGGCGCTGACGCCACAAACCTCGACCTTTCAAAGCGCCGGGGCGCATCTGTTAAAAATGAACTGGTGAAAACATTTGGATTGGATGCTTCACGGCTCGAATCGGATGGAATGGGTGAAGGACAACCTGTTGCACCTAACGATGTACCGGCCAATAAAGCTCTTAACCGCAGGGTAGAATTTGTAAAGCTTTAATTCACATAAAACAGATACTATTTCAGGTCGCATTTTTTTGTGAATACGATCCGGGTTAACTGATATTATCGCTTCAGAGCTTCGTACAAAATCTCAGCAGGATGTTTTGCTATCCTGCCGGTGCCATCTTTAATATGATGCCGGCAACTTGTACCGGGAGCTGCAATTATAGTCCCATTACCTGAATTTCTGACTTCCGGAAAAAGTATCAGCTCACCGACTTTATTTGAAAGCTCAAAATGCTCTTTTTCATAACCGAACGATCCGGCCATTCCGCAACATCCGGATGGGATCTCCCTGACGATATATCCTTTCGGGATGGAAAGCATTTCAATGCTGGAGGCGGATGAGGCAATGGCCTTTTGCTGACAATGCGCGTGCAAAAGTATTTCATGACTCTCTTCAGTAAATGATTCCTGTTTTATTCTGCCCGCTTTGAACTCATTTGCAATAAACTCGTCGATGAGATAACTGTTGGCTGCCAGTTTCAGTGCTCTTTTTTCAAGCCCGTTTCCGGCAAGCTCCGGATATTCATCACGGAATCCGAGGATGGCAGAGGGTTCAATTCCGATCAGCGGCAGGTTCTCATTTACTATTCCGGACAATGACATGATATTGTTAGTCACGATTTTCTTAGCTTTTCTGACAAGCCCTTTTGAAATGAAGGTCCTTGCACTTAAGTCATGGTCAGCAATAACAACCCTGTAATTTAATTCTGTCAGAAGCTTTATTGCCGCAATACCTGCCCCGGTATCATTATAGTTTGTGAATTCATCAACAAAAAGGCAAACAGAACCTGTGGGATCAGAGGGATTTATTTTTGCCAGGTTTTTTCGTGTCCACCTTCTCAGACTGGTTTTATACACCAGCGGGATTGACCTTTCTGCTGCAAATCCTATAGTTTTTTTCATGAGGCCTGAAAAGAATTTGTTCCTGAGAAAGAAATTGTAAAGCAGGGGAACGAACGAACCCAGCCTGTTAAAGGTTGAAATATAGGCGATCAGCAACGTTCTCAATGGTACTCCGTGCTTGTCGTACCAGTGCTGGAGAAATTCGGACTTCATCTTGGCGATATCAACACCCGAGGGACATTCTGCCTTGCAGCCTTTACAACCCAGACACAGATCAAGGATACTATATATTTCCTGATGATCCCATGGATTCCCATTCTTCTTGCTCAGGAACTCACGAAGGATATTTGCCCGCGCTCTTGTAGTCTTATCCTCATCCATTGTAGCCATAAAGCTCGGGCACATAGTGCCGCCGATTTTCATCGATTTACGGCAATCACCGGAGCCATTGCACTTTTCAGCTGCTCTTACGATACCCTCTGTCATTGAGAAATCGTAAACAGTCTCAAGTTCCGGAGTTAAGGTGCCCGGCTGGTATCTCAGGCAAGTGTCCATCCGGGGAGTGTCTACAACTTTGCCCGGATTCAGGATGTTCCCCGGATCCCAGGCTTGCTTGACTTTTTTAAGAAGACCATAGTTATGTTCCCCCAGGACCAGGGGAATAAATTCGCCCCTAAGTCTTCCGTCTCCATGTTCGCCGCTAAGGGAACCATGGTATTTCTTTACAAGTTTTGCAGTCTCAAGTCCGATTGTGCGGAACAGCTCGACATCCCTGGTGTTCTTGAGGTTCAATACAGGTCTGATATGAAGCTCACCCGTTCCGATATGTGCATGATATACAGAATCTTTGTTATAAACCGCAAGAAGTTTTTCAAAATCTTCCATATATGCAGGAAGATCTTCAACCCTGACAGCTGTGTCTTCCACAAGGGAAACTGTTTTTCCGTCACCTTTCATTCTTCCAAGTACTCCCAGTCCGGCCTTCCTGAGTTCCCATGCCCGGGTCATATCTTTTCCCTTTAATACAGGATAAGAATACCCGTAACCTGCTGCCCTGAGGGCATCGATCAGGTCGTTTGTAACTCTGTCAACTTCCTCCTCAGTGTCCCTTACAAGCTCGACCATCATTATTGCTCCCGGATCACCATCAAGAAAGAATCGGTTATTCTTCTGACTCAGGTTATTTTTTGTAAGTTCCAGAATTCTGTCATCCGTAAGTTCTACTGCGGTGGGGTTGAATTTCAGAGCTATGAGATTAGCCTTAAATGATTCATCACGTTCCCTGTGATGCACACAAACGAGCGATTTATGTGAAGATGGCAGAGGCACAAGGTTAAGTCTGACTTCCGTTGTTACTGCCAGGGTGCCTTCGGAACCCGCCAGAAGTTTACAGAAGTTAAACTTCTTTCCGGATTGTCCGTCGAAAATATCTGAATCAAGAAGCAGATCCAGAGCGTAGCCGGTATTTCGCCGGGGAATTCCTGGATCAGGATAACCTTCCCGGATACTTTTTTTATTTTCGGGGTCATCGAGAATCTCTTTTATATTTCTGTAAATTCTCCCTTCAAGATTTTCGGAATTGCATTTTTCATTAAACATCGCTTCATCGACAGGGCCAAATACTGCTTCGCTACCGTCGCTCAGGATAGCCTTAATTTCAATGGTATGATCGCGAGTCGACCCGTATACAAGCGAATGCGAACCGCATGAATTATTGCCAACCATACCGCCTAGGTTGCATCTGTTCGAAGTGGACGTCTCGGGTCCGAAAAACAATCCAAATGGCCTGAGCATGATGTTTAATTCATCAAGTACCACTCCCGGTTCCACTCTAACCCATTTTTCTTCCTTATTTATTTCAAGGATTTTATTCATGTATCTTGAAATATCAACAACGATCCCCGGTCCAACCACCTGGCCTGCAAGCGATGTTCCTGCGGCTCTCATTGTTACACCGGTCTTCTCCTCTCCGGCGAAGGATAAAATTTTCTTTATATCCTGTGCCCCTTTTGGCCAGGCAACTGCAACAGGCTGTTCTTTGTAATCAGATGCATCTGTTGAATAGATAGTTTTAGTGATAACGTCATATTTAAGATCGCCCTCAAGATTTTCTTTAAGTATATCCAGACGTGTTTTGAAAGTATCCATCTCGTTATTTTTATGAACCGCAAATTTATGAAATGATTTGATTATCTTTTGGAACATAATCGGGCGATTAGCTATGTTTTATTAAAAAGAGGGATGGCACTTAATAATCATGACCAACATGATTGTTTAATAGGACTTTTTTTTCGTACATTTAAACCTGAATTTCGAATTATTTAAATTATTGATACACAATGGAATTATTGGATCGCATCAAACAGAGTGCCAAAAAACATAACATGCGTATTGTCCTTCCGGAAGGATATGAGGAAAGAAATATTTTAGCTGCCGATGAAGCAATTTCTGAGGGACTTGCCCGGATTATTTTATTGGGTGATCCGGAAGAGATAACTTCCCATGCAGCAAAACTTGGCCTGAAGAATATTTCAAAAGCCCTGATAGTCAATCCAAAATCGCATGAAAAGAAAGCTCATTATATTGATATCATGGTTGAGCTCAGAAAAGCCAAAGGAATGACCAGGGAAGAAGCCTCACGTCTGATTGAAGATCCCCTCTATCTGGGTGTTCTCATGATCAAGAATGGTGACGCTGATGGCGAGGTATCCGGTGCTGATCATGCAACAGGCGACGTACTTCGGCCTGCATTTCATTATGTTAAGACCCTCCCGGGCATTTCAGTTGTTTCAGGTGCATTTATCATGATCCTTCCTGACAAGAAATTCGGAGAAGACGGGGTAATTATTTTTGCAGATGGAGCAGTACATCCTGACCCAACCGACAGGGAACTTGCAGAAATAGCTGTGGCTACAGCCCACACAGCAAGAGCAATAGCAGGATTCGAACCCAGAATTGCCCTGTTGAGCTTTTCAACAAAGGGGAGTGCAAAGCATGAACTTGTTGATAAGGTTGTCAGGGCAACAAAAATAGCCCAGGAAATGGCTCCCGACCTGATGATCGATGGCGAACTTCAGGGCGATGCTGCCCTGGTTGAGGCAATCGGGCTGAAGAAAGCTCCGGGAAGCAAAATAGCAGGCAAGGCAAATGTTCTTATTTTTCCTGACCTGAACTGCGGTAATATAGCCTATAAGCTTGTTCAGCGACTTGCCAACGCAGAGGCTATAGGTCCCATTCTTCAGGGTATGGCTGCTCCGATTAACGACCTGTCGCGCGGCTGTTCCGTCAGCGATATTGTAAGCATGATAGCAATAACCTCAAACCAGGCTGCAGGTAAAAATTAACCAAACAACCACTATATAATTTTTTAATGTTATGATTGTTCTTGTCTTAAACTGCGGAAGCTCTTCAATTAAATACCGGTTATTTAATATGCATAATGGATGTGAATTGCTTGCAAAAGGGCTTCTGGAGCGAATTGGTTTGAATGACAGTGTCTTAACTCATCAACCTACAGGAAAGGAACCTTACAAAATGATCAGTGATGTGCCCGATCATACAATAGGGATAAATCTTGTAATGGCTGCACTTGCGGATCCAAAACATGGGGTTATAAAGAACGTCAATGAGATCAAGGCTGTGGGTCACAGAGTCGTAAATGGGGGTGAAAATTATAAGGATAGCGTACTTATAGACAATGAGGTTAAAAAACAAATAGAGTTGTGCAGTGAGCTTGCCCCGCTTCATAACCCTGCCAACCTTAAAGGCATCCTGTCTGTAGAAAAGCTCATCCCGGGCATACCGCAGGTTGCTGTTTTTGATACATCTTTTCATCAGACAATGCCTGACTATGCTTTTATGTATGCACTCCCGTACGAATATTATGATAAATATAAGATAAGGAAATACGGATATCATGGTACTAGCCACAAGTTTGTGGCATCAAAAGCCGCGAACCTTCTTGGAAAGAATCTCCGCGATCTGAAAATTATAACCTGTCACCTGGGAAATGGAGCCTCAATCACTGCGATACAAAATGGCAGATCGATCGATACTTCAATGGGTTTCACACCCGTTGACGGATTGATAATGGGAACCCGTACGGGAGAGATTGATCCGGGGGTTCTTATTTATATTGCCGATAAGGAACATCTTAATGTAACCGGTGTGAATAATCTTATAAATAAAAAGAGCGGGGTAGCAGGTATTTCTCAGATCTCTTCCGATATGCGCGATCTTGAACTGGCGTCAGCGGAAGGTAATGAGAAAGCCCTGCTTGCACTTAACATGTATGCCTATAAGGTGAAAAAATTTATTGGTTCATATATTGCAGCCCTAAATGGACTTGACCTACTTGTATTTACAGGCGGAGTAGGTGAGAACGACTTTAAAATGAGAGCAATGATCTGCTCCGATATGGAAAATCTCGGTATTATCTTTGACTTTAAAGCGAATGAAGGAGTGAGAGGTAAAGATAAGTTAATTTCAAGCCCTGAATCGAAAGTCATGGTTATGTGCGTTACAACTGATGAAGAGTATGTTATTGCTGCCGACACAACATATATAGTCGAGCATCATACGGTATAAATCCTAACAACAAAACAGAGACCCATGGTGTTAAAAAGTATGTCGGACCTTAAAGCCATTGTGTCAGGCAAACCCAGAAAGAAACTGGTTCTTGCAGCAGCTCAGGACCAGCATTCCTTAGGCGCGGTACTGAGAGCCTGGAAAGACGAAATTGTTGAACCTATATTAATTGGCGATAAAGAAGTCATTCAGAATATTTGTGCCGAAAATAACTATGATCTGACTGGGTTAAGGATTATTCATGAGCCTGACACGGATATATCTGTTGAAATGGCTGTAAAAATGCTTAGTACTCACCAGGCAGATATATTAATGAAAGGGAAGGTGGGTACGTCAACATTGCTTAAAAGCGCTCTTAATAAGGAGTGGGGACTGAGAACAGGAAACTTGCTTTCGCATATTGCTCTGTTCGAAGTTGAGACATATCATAAACTGATAGCTGTTACGGATGTAGCAATGAATATTGCACCTACCCTTAAGGAAAAAATCGCTATCGTGAATAATTCTGTTGCATTCCTGAACAAGCTCGGGTATGTAATGCCAAAGGTGGCGGTTCTCGGAGCAGTCGAAATGGTAAATGAGAATATGGAAGCCACTCTCGATGCTGCACTTCTCTCGAAGATGAATCAACGCGACCAGATAAAACATTGTATAATCGATGGTCCGCTTGCGTTCGATAATGCCATAAGCCTTGAAAGTGCCCGGCTCAAGGGAATCAGAAGCGAAGTTGCAGGCGATACTGATCTTTTACTTATGCCTGATATTGAAGTGGGCAATGTCCTGTATAAATCACTTGTTTTCTTTGCCAAAGCAAAAGTTGCATCAATAATTCTCGGAGCCCTCGTCCCGATAGTATTGACTTCAAGATCCGATTCGGAACAGGCAAAATACGACAGTATACTGCTTTCCGCAGCAGCAAGTTAATAACCTGTTCATGATCCGATCGCTCGACCAGATGGTGTTAAAGGTGCTTTCGATGAAAACAAAGCATCGTATTGCCGTAGCATGGGCACATGATATAAACACTATCACTGCGGTCAGTAAGGCTGTAATCGACGGATTTGCTGACGCTATTTTATTTGGTCGTTCTTCTGAGATAAAAATCACCTGCAGAAACTCAGGCATAGATGCCAATATATTCAGGATAATTAATTCGGAAAATGAGTCAGCCGCTTCAGCTGAAGCCGTCAGTTTTGTCCGTTCAGGCGATGCTGACATCGTGATGAAAGGTTTGGTGGGGACAGATAAGTTCCTTAAAGCTGTTATGGATAAAAATGAAGGACTGATGCTCCCGGATTCGGTATTGAGTTATGTTTGTGCCCTTGAAATCCCTGCTTATCACAAACTGCTCTTCATCACCGATCCTGCCGTCATCCCTTTTCCAACCCTTGAGCAGAAAACAGCAATGGCTGAATATGCTGTTGAGATGGCGTCAAGGTTTGAGGTAGACAATCCGAAGATCGCTCTGGTAAGCGCTACTGAAAAAATGAGCCGTCATTTTGAAAGCTCGGCCGATTATGCAGTTATGTGTAAAATGGCTGACCGCGGCCATTTCGGCAAGTGCATTATGGACGGTCCGCTGGATATCTTCCTTGCATGCGACAAAAACAGCACCGGAATAAAAGGAGTTAAGACACCCGTTGCCGGTGATGCAGATATCCTGCTATTCCCGTCACTCGAATCATGCAATCCTTTTTATAAAGGATTGATGCTTTTTGCCAATGCTGAACTTGGTGGATTAATAAGGGGTACTGTTAAGCCTGTTATTGTGATGTCGAGAAGTGAAAGCGAAAAATCAAAATATTACTGCATAGCACTTTCTTGTCTTATGGCTTAAAGTTTGATTATCAGTAAGTAAAGTGTTATTCTAAAAAAATCTTATGACCAGACGACTTATCCTTGCATTAAATCCCGGATCAACGTCGACAAAATTTGCATTGTTTGAGGAAGACAAATTGCTGTTTGAAAAGACGCTCAGACACACTACGGATGAGCTATCAGGTTTCGCGAAAATAACCGATCAGTTCCATTTCCGGAAAGGCCTTATAATGAAGGAACTCGAGAAGTGGGGGACAGACTTCCCGGCAATTGCGGCGGTGGTAGGTCGGGGGGGCCTGGTCAAACCAATTGAGTCGGGAATATACAGGGTTAACGATAAGATGAAGGAGGATCTTGAGACGGGAGTCCTCGGACAGCATGCGAGTAATCTGGGAGGTTTGATTGCAGACGATATTGCATCAGCTTTACCCTCAGCAATGGCCTTCATTGTCGATCCTGTTGTTGTTGATGAACTTCAGCCGGTTGCAAGGATATCAGGACATCCCCAAATTGAGAGGATCTCAATATTTCATGCGCTGAACCAGAAAGCAGTTGCAAGGGCTTATGCATCGTCTGTCAACAGGAAGTATGAAGATATGAACCTCATCATTGCGCATATGGGGGGAGGGATCAGTGTAGGGGCGCATAAAATGGGAAGAGTAATTGATGTAAATAATGCACTCAATGGCGATGGTCCGTTCTCTCCGGAACGCTCAGGCGGTCTCCCCGCGGGGCAGCTTATCGACCTGTGCTTCAGTGGCAAGTTTAGTTACGGCACACTTAAATCGATGATTACCGGGAATGGAGGCATCATGGCCTATCTGGGAACCAATAATTTTATTGAAGTGTGCAGCCGGGCAGATAATGGCGATAAGAAAGCTATTCTTATTCGCGATGCCATCGCATACCAGATTGGGAAAGAAATAGGTGCAATAGCCGCTGTTTTCGGAGGGAAGGTCGATGCTATTATCCTGACCGGCGGCCTTGCATTTGAGAAAACACATGTTCAGAAGATCCGCGCAATGACAGAGTTTATTGCAGAAGTCGTAGTTTATCCGGGCGAGGATGAAATTAAAGCTCTTGCCTTCAATGGCTTATTGGCTCTTGATGGAAAAATAGAGATAAGGAACTATGAATGAAGCCTTAAAGCAGAGATCAATCCGGACGGATTTTACTTTGGATCACCCAATGCTACAGGTAAAATTTTTCCATTGAAATATTTATGTCCGTTTATTGCAAAGTAAACAATAAACTCAGCCATCTCACCGGGTGTCAGGGGAGCTTTTAATCCCGGAAATGCGTTTTCAAACATCTCAGTCTGAACCGATCCGAGCGCCAGGCAATTTACACATATTCCAGCCTCTTTCAGTTCACCGGCAAGGCACTCGGTAAGAGATGCCAGCGCCGCCTTGGAAGCGCTGTAATATGCTAGTCCCCTGAATTTTGAGCTGCCCTGAAATCCACCCATACTAGATATATTCACAATGTGCGATCCGTTTGGCATTAATGGTACTAGCAGGCGGATTAAAGTTGCGGGACCGAAAAAATTAGTCTCCATCATGACCCTTGCTTCCCGGGTCGAAACTTTCAGGAAATCTTTTACAACTACACTTCCGGCATTGTTGATAAGTATGTCAACCTTGCTGAAACGATTGTAAATCTGATTCTTAATTGCTTCAATAACATTATCCAGAGTCAGTAGATCCAACCTTAGATAAGTTATATTTTCGTTTGCGCAGAACCTTGTTAAATCCCTGAGGTCATCTTCATTTCTGCCCGTTACAAGTATCTTATTGTTCTTATCATCTGCCATTCTAAAGGCTATCTCCCTGCCGATTCCCCTCGAACCGCCATTAATAATTATGTTCATATAGTTCGGTATATTTTTTGATTAGTATTTTTTGTTTATTTGTTGTGCTTTTATGTAAAGTTACAAAAATGTCAGTATGAAATTCATCCCTGAAAACAGATCCGGTCGTTTAAAGATAATGAACACAGGATTAATGCTGATCTTCCTGCTTATGTTCTATTTAACAGCCAACAGTCAGAATGAACCGCCGGAACTAAAGGCAACCAGGGACGTGCCACCGCTTAAAGACAGATTGTTCTACGGCGGCAGCTTTGGTTTGCAGTTTGGAACATTCACAGATATTGAGGTCTCGCCGATAATCGGAATTTGGGTTTTGCCAAGGATTGGCGTGGCTGTCGGACCTAACTTCCGTTACTACAAGGATCCGGTTGACCACACCACTATTTATGGGGGCAGGGCATATGTCGAATATATAATCCTTCAGGATCTTAACAATATTCTCCCGTTGGGTATCCATGCCGGCTTGTTCCTTCATGGTGAGGATGAAGCGCTCAGCCTCGAGTCTGCATTTTTTAAATCAGGTACTGTCCGGTTCAGGTCGTTTTCTGATAAATACGGTGCTTGCAGGCGGAGGGATCAGACAACAGCTGGGCAAAAAATCTTCACTTAACTTTATGTTCCTCTGGGCTTTGAATGATTCAGGTTACGGGATTTACGGCAGTCCGGATATCAGGATTTCTATTCTTTTCTAGGTCACGGATTGTGAGGGAGATAGACTTTAAGAGTTTCCCCCTCGTACTGCAAGCACGATGTTGGATAATAACCGAATAAACCGTCCAGTCCGTTAACCCCCCCACAATTTAATATTTGCAGATATCCAGCCGGAAGCATTCAAAAATCAACGGAATTTCTGGATTTAACTTTGTACTGATTTTAATTAAAAAACTTACACAGAACTCCACATACCTCCCCTGCAAGCTGGCTCCTTCGCCGGCATCGCTGCAATCTTGCTCCTCGCTAAAAACACCAACAGGGTGTTTTATTAACGCTCGGCCCTCCACCGGGCAATTTTTTAACGCGCGGTCCCCTAATGGGGGTTCTATATGTTTTTGTTAATCAATAAGTCCCCTTTAGGGGATTTAGGGGTGTATAATGAACCTGCCGGCAAGCATGGTCTGTGGAACTCAGTATTAGTTCTTATTTTTACTTACATTACATTTGTAAACCAATTAAATTATCATTGTAATTACATCAGTAATTCTGTTTTTTACAGAAATAAAATTACAGAGTTAAATATTTAAGCTGGTTGATAGCATTTATTTATAAATAACAGTTAATCAATAATATAATTAATTCTATATAACTTAAAGCTTCAATAATAACACCAATAATATAAGTAAATGCTTTAGAAAGCTATTTATTCAGCTCATAAAAGGCACAATACCAGAAACGTATACAACTAAACTTAATAATTGCTTAAGATAACATCATAACTTAACTGGCTTAAAACCAGCATTACATTTTTCCAGATACTTTCAGGCAAATCGAGCCGGTTCATTAAGTTACATTTGTAATATATGAATAGTTATGAATGTAATTTTATTATTGTTTACATTTGTAATCAGATAAATTACTATTATGAAAGACAGAATTCTGGAGTTTCTTAAGAGGGAGAACAAAACATCTGTTCATTTTGCTGAAGAAATTGGCGTTCAGCCATCAGGTATCTCTCATATTCTTTCAGGAAGGAATAACCCGAGTCTCGATTTTGTCCTTAAAATGCTTGAAAAATATCAGTTCCTTTCATCCGACTGGCTATTATTCGGAAAAGGTCAGATGTACAAGGACCATAAAATGCCAACCCTTTTCGATGATCCTGGACCGTTGCCTTCAGAAAGTCAAACGAATACTGCCCCGGGTAAAAAAACGATAAGTGATTTACCATTATCTTCATCACCCGGAGACACTGATACTTTATCATTTAAGAAAGAAGAAAATATAATTGGTGTAAGAAAAATTGTGTGGTTTTATAATGATGGCAGTTTTGAAGAATTTTCGCCAAGGAATGACTGACCGTCCGTTCCACAGTTGATATCATTAATTATCTTTGCGCTAAATATGCTCAGATGGCAAAGAGAATTGAAGATTTTACGATAAGGGAAAACAGGCGAATTAGTAATGACATATTTATTCTTGAGGTATCCGGGAACACTTATCTTCCCGAGCTGAAGCCCGGACAGTTTGTTCAGGCAAGAATAGACGAAAGCAAGGAGACATTCCTGCGCCGGCCCCTGTCGATACATGATGTCAATTATGAAACCAATTCTATAAAATTTCTTTTTCAGATCGCAGGTAAAGGGACTGAGAAACTGTCGAAACTAAAGGCAGGGGGAACGCTTAATATTATTTACCCGCTCGGTAATTCTTTCAGTCTGCCTGAGAAAAGTGCACGCACCCTGCTTGTGGGAGGTGGCTGCGGGACAGCACCCTTGCTTTTTCTTGGAAAATATCTTAAAACTAACGGTCATATCCCTGAAATACTGTTAGGTTTCAAAAACAGTGAAAGGATCATTGAGCTTGAAGAATTTCATTCGATCGGACCAGTTTATCTGGCTACAGAGGACGGATCGCAGGGAGAAAAGGGATTTGTTACTGATCATTCAGTACTACGTAATGGACATTTCGATAATATCTGCTGCTGTGGCCCAAAACCAATGATGAAAGCTGTCGCACAGTATAGTTTAAACAATAACATAACTTGTGAAGTATCACTTGAACACCTGATGGCGTGCGGTATTGGAGTCTGCCTTTGTTGTGTCGTGGATACTGTCAGGGGAAATCTCTGCACGTGCACTGATGGACCTGTATTTAATATAAAGGAATTAAAATGGTAAACCTTGGTGTTACAATAGGCAATCTTTACTTTAAAAACCCTGTTATTACTGCATCAGGGACCTTCGGTTATGGATCGGAGTTTGATGATTTCATCGATGTTTCAAGGCTTGGAGGCATCATTCTCAAAGGAACCACACTGGAACCAAGGGAAGGCAATCCATATCCAAGGATGGCCGAAACAGCTTCCGGAATGCTTAACACGGTAGGGCTTCAAAACAAAGGAATTGATTATTTTGAGAAAAACATCTATCCGAAAGTATCATTGTACGATACAAATGTGATTGTCAATGTGAACGGCAGCTGCCTTGACGATTATGTAGCACTGGCAGAGCATGTTAACAAACTTGACAGAATACCGGCAATAGAACTTAACATTTCCTGTCCGAATGTAAAAATGGGCGGGATGGCTTTCGGTACAAATCCTGCTTCCACACGCGAAGTGGTAAGAGCAGTCAGAGCCGTCTATTCAAAAGTTCTTATCGTTAAACTTTCGCCAAACGTAACCGATGTCACGGAATTTGCCCGGATCTCTGAAGAGGAGGGAGCAGATTCTGTTTCACTGATAAACACGCTGGTTGGTATGAAGATCGATATCAGAACTATGAAACCTTCCCTCTCCACGATCACAGGAGGACTTTCAGGACCGGCTGTTAAACCTGTTGCCTTAAGAATGGTCTGGCAGGTTGCTAAAGCTGTCAGTATTCCTGTTATAGGCCTGGGAGGGATAATGAATGCTTCTGATGCCATTGAATACTTCCTGGCTGGTGCTGATGCTGTTCAAATCGGCACAGCTTCATTTATCGATCCGGGAATTTCGGTTTCAATTATTGAGGGTATTGAAAAATATCTTACTGACAACGGAATCAGAGATATTAAGGAAATTGTTGGATTAATTAACAAAAACAGGTAGATTTGTAACAGAAAGAGACAAAAAACGCTATCCCTAAACAAAATTTCAAAATCATGTCAGAAAATGTTCATATAGACGATCTTGATAAGAAGATTCTTGATATAATCACCAAAAATGCAAGGATTCCTTACCTTGAAGTTGCCCGCGTATGCAATGTTTCCGGCGCAGCAATTCATCAACGCGTTCAAAGGCTCATTAAGACAGGAGTGATAAAAGGTTCGGAATTTAAGGTCGATCCGGTTCTCGTGGGTTTTAAGACATGTGCATATATTGGAGTTTATCTCGATCATCCGGGTCATTACCGCGACATAATAATGAAATTCAAAGATATTCCTGAAATCATTGAATGCCATTATACAACTGGTAACTACTCATTATTTCTTAAAGTCTATACACGCGATAATGAACATCTTCGCGATATTCTTACGGATAAGATCCAGAATATTCCGGGGGTTGTCCGGACAGAAACATTAATATCTCTCGAAGAATCAATTAACAGGCAGATCCCTGTCCTTTCAAAATAATAAACCCAAATTCTCAATCATATGAAAAAAATTGTACTTCTCTCAGCAGTGGTCATGATTTCTTTAATTGCGGCAGCACAAGGCCCCGACTTTTCAGGAAGCTGGAAACTCAACACCGGAAAAAGTAAGCTGGGAGATCAGTTCAGTATGGCTCCTAAAGAAATTATTATTGTTCAGGACGGAAATGAATTCAATGTTGAAAAACATTCCAGTTGGCAGGACCAGGAATTTACAACTAAGGATAGGTTAACTCTCGATGGAAAGGAATGTATCAACCCGGGATGGCAGGATTCACAAAAGAAATCAACTACTGCCTGGTCCGACGACAAAAAATCATTAAAGGTTACCTCCAAATTGACAGTTGGTGAGGGAGGCGAAATGACTATCACTGAAGTTTATAAGATGGATGGGGCAAACCTGGTAATCGAATCTGCTGCATCCTCTTCGTACGGGGATATGTCTGAGACGATGGTTTACGACAAAATTTAACCCACGGTCTGACTTTGCCGGCTATCCTTTTTCTTTTTTCTCCTTGTCCTGCTTGAATTGATGGGCAGGGAAACCTGCTCCTGATTATTCCACTGATTAAAGGAGCCTCATGCCTGATATTTCTGATTGTTTCAGGACTGAGTAGGGCCAGATCCCTGACTGTACCTCTCCAATATGGCTCTTCTTAAGCAGGAACATGCATAACCTCGATTGGCCGATACCGCCTCCTATGCAACTTGGCAACTCCCCATTCAGCAGCAATTTGTGAAAAAGTAAATTTTTACGGTCAGTGCATCCTTTTATTTCAAGCTGTCTTTCAAGGGCTTCCTTGTTGACCCTTATGCCCATTGAAGATATCTCAAGCCCCGTATTCAGCCCGGGGTACCATAAAATAATGTCCCCATTTAATCCTGCATAGCCATCCTCATTCGGAGTACTCCAGTCATCATAGTCGGGAGCACGTCCGTCGTGCGGTTCCCCGTTGCTTAGTCTGGAGCCGATGCCTATAATGAATACCGCTCCATATTTCTGCGCAATCCTTGACTCACGTTGTTTTGAAGTCAGACCGGGGAATTGCCTCAAAAGCTCCTCAGAATGAATGAAGTGTATCCTGTCAGGCAGAATAGGAGTGAACTCGGAATACATGTTATATAAATCTTTTTCAGTCGATTTGAGCGCTTCGTAAATTGATTCTACTGTTGCTTTCAAATATAACAGACCCCGTTGTTCAGAGTGTATTCTCTTTTCCCAGTCCCACTGATCGACATAAACTGAATGAATCGGACTCAGGTCTTCATCAGGCCTTATGGCTCTCATATCAGTTAAAATGCCTTTTCCTGCTCCAATGCCAAATTCCTTAAGGCGTAACCTTTTCCATTTTGCAAGGGATTGAACAACCGATACCTTTTGTCCTTTTATACTCTTGAGTTCGAAGCTTACAGGCTTTTCAATTCCGTTCAGGTCATCGTTGATCCCATTTCCGTCAGGCACTGCAATCGGTGCAGAGACATTGGCAAGGTTAAGGCTAAGCGCCAGTCTTTTTTTGAATCTGTCTTTAATAAAACAAATTGCTTCTTCTGTCTTTAAAATATCTGATGTTGTTGATGTCTCAGCCTGAAGGATTTCCTGCTCCATAAGTTACTTTATTTTAGATTTAATCCGGATTGTTTTATCCCAACCAGGAAATGAATTTCAATAGAAATATTTGTCATTTATTTAATAAATGAAGCAAATGTAGAGTTTTTATTTAATTCCTTAAGAAAAATCAAAAAAATAATTAATAAATTCTATAAAACAGTATTTAAATGGCGCTAATATAATATTAAGAAACGATTAACAAACACTATTTAATTGCAGCGGTACAATTTACAATGCATTCCGGCCTCTTCCCCTCGATCGGGGCTGTTCAAAAAGTCTAAATCCATTAACCGCAAAGATCGCTAAGGATTTACGCAAAGATCGCAAAGAAAAAATTACACAGAGCTCCACTGAGTCCCGCACAGAGATCCACAAATACTGCTTTTATTTTAAATGAAATACTGCTTTTAATACTGCTTTTATTTTAATTAAATACTGCTTTTAATACTGCTTTTATTTTAATTAAATACAGCTTTTAATCATCCCGCGAAACCGGGATTTAAATCAGCTTGGATTTGATGCACTATTAAAATTGGCTCAAAATCTTATGAAAATTGGATTCTTTCACTAATTTTCATAAGTTTTTTGAGTTGCCCTTATATCAGTATTAATATGCGTCTGATAATTCTTTTATTTATTTCTGTTGCATTTATAATTTTTACCACTTCAAAACTGAAATGGCATCCGTTCTTTTCACTTCTGATCACTGCTTTTGGATTCGGAGGATTATCGGGCACAATGTCATTGGATGAGGTTGTTAAATCAGTAAATACAGGCTTCGGCAATACAATCGGATTCATAGGGATAGTAATTCTTGCAGGTTCAATAATCGGCAAGTTCCTTGAAAAATCAGGAGGGGCATCTGCCCTCGCTGCCGCTACTCTTAAGATAGTTGGAAAGAGGAATGTTCCTCTTGCCCTGAGTATTATCGGCTACATTATAAGCATCCCGGTGTTCTGTGATTCAGGTTTTATAATTATCTCGCCTCTTGCGAAAGCCATGACAAAAAAGGTGAACATTTCCTATGCCATCAGCGCAATGGCCTTAAGTCTCGGCCTTATTGTCACTCATTCAATAATCCCGCCTACACCAGGACCGGTAGGCGCTGCGGGGATTTTAAATGCTGACCTTGGACTGGTTATTCTCCTTGGATTGCCGGTCAGTCTTGCCGGATTACTTGCAGGATGGCTTTTTTCTATTAAGATTGCTTCGAAAATCAAGATCAATCCCCTGCCTGATTTACCTGCAGGGGAACTTACACCAACCAGGCAACCATCTGTCGTTAAGGCAATTTTGCCAATCTTTATGCCGATCCTACTGATTATTCTGCGATCAGTCAATGCCCTCCCTTCTAATCCCTTCGGCTCGGGCTGGTTCGTCCCGTTCATTGATTTTTTCGGACAACCTGTGGTTGCCCTTATGATCGGCGTCCTGCTTTCATTTCTGCTCCCGGAGAAACTGACAGGTGAAATGATCTCCACGAGAGGTTGGATGGGTGAGGCAATTGTAGGAGCTGCAACAATAATTATTATAACAGGCTGCGGCGGTGCGTTTGGGCAGGTGTTGCAAAATTCAGGTATTGGTGAAGTTATTAAGAATAATATGGAAGGACTGGAAGGTCTCAGTATCCTGTTGCCAATAATTATCGCAGCGTCGCTTAAGACAGCCCAGGGTTCAGGAACAGTAGCGATAATAACCGGAGCCAGCCTTATGGCCCCACTTCTGAGCACTCTTGGAATGGATTCATCCGCAGGGAAAGCTCTTGTCGTCGTTGCCCTTGGGGCCGGAGGGATGATTGCAAGCCATGCAAATGACAGCTATTTCTGGGTGGTGACCCAGATGTCGGACTTTAGTGTTAATCAGGGTTATAAATTACAGACCCTGGGTACACTTACAGTCGGAGTCTGTGCTTCACTGGCAGTTGTTTTGTTAAGCCTTATAATTTTATAACATTTTATTGAATAAAGGGTTTATTAGAAGATATAGCATAACTTTTTCAGTTAATTATGTATGATTATTATCTGACCAAAATAAAGCAGCACTTTAGTGATAATTCACTGGCTGATGTAAGAGGAGAACTAAGTAAAGAGTTAATCCGGCTTCGTCCTTTTATCAAGCCTGGTGCGACAATTACCCTTGCCGTTGGAAGCCGTGGAATCAGGAACTTAACTCTTGTTGTTAAAGAAGTCGCAGAATTCATCAGGAAGAATAGAGCCTATCCGGTTATTGTTCCTGCCATGGGAAGCCACGGTGGGGCAACTGCGGAAGGACAGGCGGAGGTCCTTGCCGGATATGGAATTACTGAAGAATCAACCGGTGCACCTGTCAGATCTTCAATGGAAGTAGTTGAATTACCCCATGTAGATTCCCCTGTGCCTGTTTTTATGGATAAAAACGCATATAACTCTGACGGAGTGATTCTTATAAACAGGGTAAAACCCCATACGGACTTTCATGGAAAGTATGAAAGCGGACTGATAAAAATGGCGGTCATAGGTCTTGGCAAAGAAAAACAGGCATCGGCTGTCCACCGGTACGGAGTATATGGTTTAAGTGTTATGGTACCCCTGATTGCAAAACAAGTTCTGTCGTCTGGAAAAATAATAGGGGGGATTGCCCTTGTCGAAAATGCATATGATGAAACCATGCTTTTGAGAGCCTTGTTAGCCAATGAGTTATTGGAAGAGGAACCTGGTTTGCTTGAGATCGCACGGAAGAATATTGCTTCTCTTCCCGTTGACGATATTGATGTTCTGATAATCGACCGGATGGGAAAGGATATCAGCGGTGTCGGAATGGATCCAAACATAATTGGAAGAATAAAAATTGCCGGGCAGAATGAACCGGATCGACCCGCAATTAAAGCAATTGCAGTACTCGACCTGACTGATAAATCCCACGGAAATGCAATTGGGATCGGTTTATCCGATGTGATTACAAAAAGACTTTTTGACAAAATTGATTTTCCCTCCACCTATACCAATGTGATAACAAGCAGCTTCCTTGAGAGGGCCAAGGTCCCGGTTGTTGCCGGGAATGAAAGGGAAGCCTTTGAAATTGCCTTGAGGAGCTGTGGCTATATAAAGGAGGGTAAGGAGAAAATAATCCGTATCAGGGATACACTTCATCTGGATCAAATGTATATTTCAAACCAGATTGCGGATAATATAAAAGGTTCAAAAAACATCGATATCATTGAAGAAAATGTAACAATGTTCAACGAATATAATGAATTTAAGGAAAAATTTTGAGAGGATCCCCGGTGCGATAATGATAATCCCGCTTATTGCAGGTGCCCTTATAAATACACTCTGGCCACAGGCACTTAAAATCGGGGGGTTTACTACAGCCATTGCCCAGGGCTCATCAGCTTTAATAGGGGTATTTCTGGTTTGCATGGGAGCAGGTATAAGTTTCAAAACTGCACCCAGGGCTCTTAAAAGGGGAGCGGTTATCACACTTACAAAATTCCTTATAGGTGCCATCATAGGGCTGCTGATAGCCAGACTTTTTGGAGACAAAGGCCTTTTCGGCCTGTCATCGCTGGCTGTAATTGCAGCAATGACAAACAGTAACAATGGACTCTTTGCTGCATTAACAGGTGAATTTGGCGATGAGACTGATGTCGGTTCCATGGCCGTTTTATCGGTAAACGACGGACCTTTCCTTACGATGATCGCCCTGGGTACAGCAGGTATTGCTACGATTCCAATCAATAGTTTCATTGCAGTCCTTATCCCGATCGTTATTGGAATGATACTGGGAAATCTTGATGACAGAATGAAAAAGTTCTTAATGTCGGGAGGACCATTACTAATCCCATTCTTCGCTTTCGCTTTGGGGACAGGTATAAATTTTGAAATGCTGTTACTGGCCGGGCTATCAGGAATATTGTTGGGCATAATGACAACAGTTATTGGAGGATTTTTTACAATCACTGCAGACAGGCTGACCGGAGGAAGCGGCATTGCCGGTGCTGCAGCCTCCAGCACGGCCGGGAATGCCATTGCGACACCTGCTGCAGTTGCGCTGGCCGATCCGGGATTTGCAGCGTTATCTTCAATTGCAGCGCCCCAGATAGCCGCCTCAACAATTACAACAGCGATATTAACTCCTGTTCTCACAGCATTTGTAGCCAGACGGAATAAACGAAGTGTTGAAGTCAGAAAGAAACCGGACGAAGGAGATGGCAAAATCCTTGTTGTTGCAGATGATTTTACCGGTTCCAATGATACGGGGGTCCAGTTCAGCAAGAGAAAACTAAAAAGTATAGTAATAACAAATAAGGATAATTTCAATAAATCACTGAAGGATTGTGACGTACTCGTTGTAGATACTGAAAGCAGATTCGATGACAGGGAAGAAGCATATAGGAAAACATTCGAAATCGGGACAATAGCTAAAGCAAATAAGATAAAATGTGTTTATAAAAAGCTCGATTCAACCTTGCGTGGTAATATAGGCGCAGAGATCTCAGGATTGATGGATTCATTGGAAATCCGGTATGCGGTAATAGTTCCGGCATACCCGTCAAATAACAGGATCACGAAAGAGGGACTGGTTTATGTAAAAGGGAAATTATTAGCTGAAACAGAAGTGTCGTCCGATCCCCGAACTCCGGTAAAGGAGTCATTTATTCCCAAAATCCTTTCTCAACAGACGGATAAGAGTATCGGAACAATAAATTTTAATGAGGTCAGCGCAGGAAAGCAAATCTTACTTCAAAGTTTACAGCAAAAAATGAAGGATGGGATCCGGATGATCGTCATTGATGCACAGGATGACGGAGATCTGGATATGATTGCATCTGTTACGGCACCCATGAAAGACAGAATATTGTTTGCTGGGTCTCCCGGTTTCGCAGAATACCTCCCAAAATACCTCATCCCTGAAAAAGAGAAAAAAAGCGTTGTCGTTATTGCAGGAAGTGTTAGCGAGATAACCAGGAAACAAATTGATTATGCAAGCAGGAAGTCATCCGTCAGATTGATTGATATTGACATTGAAAAGATACTTGGAGGGGATCAGGCACTGGAAAAGAAAAGGATATTTGTTGTTGTTAAAGAATCCTCAGGGAAAGGAGAGAATATTATTATAAGAAGTGCGCCAAACAACGACTCTGTTGCCTTGAGCCTTGAAGCAGGTCAAAAACATGGACTTACGGGATCCGAGATAAGCGAGGCCATTGCACTCTTTCTCGGAGAGATCGCCGGCGAAATTATCAGAAATATCAAAATCAATGGTATACTTTTAACGGGAGGGGATATTGCAATTAAGACAGCTCAGTCATTAATGGTTTCCGGAACAATCATTCTGGATGAAATTCAACCGGGGATACCTTACGGCCATTTCACGGAAGAGCAATATAAAGAATGTCACCATTGTCACGAAAGCAGGAGGATTTGGAAGCGAAGATGCAATACTCCGGGTATTTGACTTTCTGACTAACAGATCAAAAATATGAGTAGGAATACGATAATCGGAATTACAATGGGCGATCCATCGGGTATCGGACCGGAAGTAATTCTAAAAAGTTTTGAAAAACCATATATCAGGAACAGAAGAATAGTGGTGATCGGTGATCACAAAATAATGCAGACCGTCCTGGATATTTTAGAGATTAAGTCCTTTAAACTTAACAGGATCAGGAATATGCAGGAATGTTCATTTAACAGGGGAATATTAAACATTCTGGACCTTCAGTTGCTAAATACAGATGATTTTCATCACGGAACAATTCAGGCCATTTCAGGGAGGATTGCATTCGAAGCTGTCAGAAAAGCAATAGACCTTGCTAAAAGTAAAGAAATTGACGCTGTTGTAACAGCCCCTTTGAACAAAGAAGCCCTGCAACTGGCAGGCTACAGATATCCCGGGCACACTGAAATATTAGCAGACCTTACAGGTACAATGGATTATGCAATGCTTTTATACCATAAAAAGCTGAGTGTTATTCATATATCTACTCATATCTCATTAATGAATTCAATAACTGGTCTGAGAAGGGAAAGAATTGAAAAAGTGATCGGAATGGCAAATGACTTTATGAAAAAACTTTGTAAATGTGAGCCAAGGATTGCTGTTGCCGGCATAAATCCTCATGCCGGAGAAAATGGGTTATTTGGAAATGAAGAAATTAATGAGATCATCCCTGCAGTCAGAAATATGAGAGCCCTTGGTTTTAATGTTCATGGGCCATGTCCGCCCGACACAGTATTCTTGCAGGCACTGGAAGGTAAATATGATATTGTCGTTGCCATGTATCACGACCAGGGGCACATCCCCCTGAAACTTATCGGCTTTAATACCGGTGTAAACGTAACTGTCGGACTTCCGTTCGTAAGGACTTCTGTCGATCACGGTACCGCCTTCGATATTGCATGGCAGGGTAAAGCAAATGAATCGAGTATGGTGGAAGCTATAAGATTAGCTGAAAAACTTTCATGATAACGAGGTGGGCTGATATTTGTGATATGGCTGAGATCAAACCATAGGCGAAGGCTTGATTCCGGGATCCACCATGTGAAAATGCAAGAGGGAATGATCGGGCATTAATATTAGATCATATTTAAATAATCAATTTAGTTGTGTAAAAATGAAAAAAAGTCTTCTTCTCTGTTTTCTACTGGTATTTGCAACAATCTCGTGGTCACAGAAAAGCCGGAAAAACAAACTCTCTTCCGGTAAGACAGTTAAGGAGCAGATTCTGCCTCCAGAACCAATTGACCAGCAAATAGTTCAGGACCAAGACGATATGACATGGGATAATTATCATCCCATACCCGGCGAAAACTGGGCAGACACGTCACTTATCCCGGAACGTCAATTCAAAATGGCACTGGTTGCAGTTGACTTTCCCGATCAACCGTTCGTAATAACACTTCCGAAAAAATCTGATCTATTCGGAAATCCACAGATTGATCCTGTAAAAAGAGAAGATGTCCCGAAATTCTATTCAGATTTCTGGCTCAGACCGTCAGCCGTTAACCACGGACAGACAATCAATGGCTACTGGATGGAGCAGTCGCGCGGGGAATTTGGCATTACGGTGCTTGATGCATTTGGTCCATATCGTATGCCAAAGAAACTTTGGGAATACGGACTCAATGAATATAAGCAGAATTTATCAACTCCTGACAGCACCAGAGCTTCAAGCAGAATGGAACCCGATGTTGATGCTCTCTGGATTGCGGCAGAAGGAGATATTAAGAAACAATACGATGCAATTCTCAGGATATATGCAGGTTATGACGAAACAGGGGTCTGGCAGGAATTTGGAGAAATGAAATTTCTGTCCAAAGAGAATATCCCTGCCGAATGGGGAAACCCCGATACTTCAAAGCCCCGATGGATCCCCACAAGGTATGTTCCATGGACATCCTGGAAAGCCGGACAGATGCAGTGGGGACTCTCTTCAATACGACAGGGTGAAAACTCCGGTACAATAACTCATGAACTCGGTCATTTCGCATTCAGGACCGGGGATAATAACAATAATCCATATATCCAACCCTACAGGAGGGTCGGTTCCGGTCCATGGGATATGATGGACAGAGGTTCTTTCAATGGCCCCGGGGGACCTCACATCCGGTGGGTTGTTCCCGCGACAATGGGAGCCGCAATGCCCGCAGGACTAATGCTTAGAAACAGAATAATAAACGGATTTCTCTCTGAAAATCAGGTATTGACTATCAGCCGTGACAGTCTTGCAAAATCAGGGTCCGTTGTTGCGACAATTACGGCCAGAGCCGTGGAACCGCTGCCAGGCGAATATGCAGGGGTTATTGTCAGGCTGGATGGCGCTGAGCCACACGACAGAAGTCCTGTTGATGATCCTGCTGTGAACCCACTTTCTCCGGGCATCCCTAATTATGATTTTTATTCACTTGAAACAGTCCAGAGGATCGGGTACGATTCTTTCTGCCCTGACAACGGTGTGCTCCTGGCAAAAAACAAGGACAAAGAGAGCCGTAACGGAGGAACAAATGGATTCAATTGCTTTAACTGGGTTATAGATGCACATCCGGAAGACATAAATAAAGCCGATTATAAAAAACCTGATGGAAGCGTGGTAATGAGAACTATAGCCGATTACCGACAGCTTAATGATGCACTGTTCCATGCAGGTAATAATTCAGGCAGTCAGTTTGAATATGTAGATGCTCCAAACAGATTGCATTTTTATATTATCGATCTGCAAAAGAATTCATCCGGGATACTTTCATACAAAATCGGGGTAAGATCTCTTGACGGATCGGGTCCTCTAAAAGCGTGCAGCTATCCTTGTTCCACCGTCAACTGTAAAAATGAAAAATCCGGCGGAGTATTGTATTTATACAATAACCAATACAGGGACAACTTCAAAAACCAATCCTTTAAATAATAATGATATTTACCGGTTGTCGGTTTCAGTTGAAGGTAAAGGCTGGGATGTACAACTATTAAATATCCTGACATCGGTCGTGCAGGGGAATTCAGAAAAGATACCGGTATATATATCACACGTTAAAAAGTGCTCAAACTCGGCAAAAGTGATCCTGTCGGTACGATCAGAAAACGATCCCGCAATATCTGTCACATCTTCATTTAAAGTTAAAAAGTGATTGACTATGTTCCTCCAAATCACAGGAAATTATTGTTTATCTTTGTTTAATGGGACGTTAGCTCAGTTGGTTCAGAGCGCTTGCTTCACAGGTAAGAAGTCACTGGTTCGAATCCAGTACGTCCCACAGCCCGATCCCTTTTTAACTGCTCCTGCCAATAGTGTATTCAGTTTAAGCAGGCGATTAAAAAAGGGGATTAATATTTGTTTAAGACTTATTTTCTTTTAACTTTGCACCGCAAAAATAAAAGGAAGATTCAGTAGCTCAGCTGGTAGAGCACATCCCTTTTAAGGATGGGGTCCTGGGTTCGAATCCCAGCTGGATCACAAACAGCCGGACGGCTGTCTTTTTTTATGGTTGTTTCGAACCCGCCCCCGCGGCAGGCTGGCACCTTCGCTAAAATTGACCACAGGGCAATTTTTTAACGCTCGGTCCGGTTCGAATCCCAGCTGGATCACCAAACAGCCTCCCGGCTGTTTTTTTTGTTTGTTTAGAACCCTCCACAGTGGTAAGTTGATCTTTAAAAATGTGCCTCTGTAATGAAATTAGAGATAACACGTCATGCATATAAAAGTATTATGTGTAACCTTATTAATTTAATTATTATGAAAAGAGTATTCTGGATGATGGTTTTGTCAGTGGCGTTTTCGGCTTCCTATGCTCAAAAATCAATAGATGCATTATTTAACCGCTATGCCGGAAAGGATGGTTTTGTTACTGTTACAATCAGCGGGAACCTGTTAAAACTGGCATGTAAATTTGACGATGATAAAGAAGGTGACGGGGTAGCCGGCAAAATTACCGAAATACGGGTGCTTGCACAGGAAGACGAGGGAATAAAGGTGGATAATTTCTATGACCTTGTAATAAAAGACATCAATACAAAGGATTATGAGGAATTCATGAGAGTAAAGGAATCAGATCAGGACCTCAGGATGCTGGTACGCACCGAAGGCAACCGGTTCAGGGAATTTTTACTCATCGCAGGTGGTGAGGACAATGTAATAGTCCAGGTTAAGGGGGACATGTCATTGAAGGATGCTGAAAAGTTTGCCTCCGAGGCCAGGGAAGATCATGGGAGGAATATGTGGTCTGACAAAAACTGATCGAATTTGCGGCTATCTTTGCCTGCAATTAATCCTTCCCTTTAAATGACCAGGGCAGACTTCAGTGACCTTGTTAAGAAATTAAGCCGGAAACTCTATACATATGCGTTCCGGATACTTAGAAGTCAGGAAGGAGCGGAAGATGCAGTCCAGGAGGTCTTTTTGAAGCTTTGGAAAATGAACACACAACCTGAGGAGTTTGAAAGTATTGAAGCAATGGTTACAACAATGACAAAAAACCATTGCATCGACCAGCTGAGGAAACAAAAATTCAAGGATAGCGGCGGCATCGATAATTATACACTGCATCAGTCAGATGATCCATCTCCCTACGAACAGCTGGAGCGAAGCGAAACAATGTCGATTATGGATAAGATAATTGGAACCTTGCCAGAAAACTACAGGGAATTGATTCAGCTCCGGGATATAGCAGGACTTTCGTACGAGGAAATATCACAAAAAACTGACCTGAAAATCAATACCTTAAGAGTAACTTTATCAAGGGCAAGAAAAATCGTCAGGAATGAATTCTTAAAATATTCATATGAACAAAAAGCAAATAAAGAGTCTGCTGGAGAAGTATTATAAGGCTGAAACGTCTGAAGAAGAGGAACTTAAGTTAAGAAGGTTCTTCTCTGATGAAGATGTCCCTTCCGAATTTCTTAATGAGAAAGAGATTTTCTCGTATTATCATGATTTATCTGAAATCGCCGATCCTCCTGAGGATTTTGCTGATAGGATCATTGCTGCTGCTTTCACGGAAGAACTGAAATCCGGTAGATCAGGAAACAGAAGAATCTTTCTGACTATTACCGGAATTGCAGCAGGGCTATTAATTCTGACAGGATCTTACTTCTTCTTTTTAAGGAAATCGGAACCAATTGACACTTTCACAGACCCTCAGATCGCATATGCGGAGACAATGAAAATACTATATAATGTTTCTGTCCGTATGAATCAAGCAGCTCAGGCTCTGGAGCCCGTTGCCAGGATGCAGGAAATAGCTGTCAAAAGCCTTGATGAAATACAAAAACCTGAAAAAATTATTGAAGAAAAACTGAAGCCTCTCAACAAGTTCAATAAGGCAGTGGAGGTTGTCGGTGATATCTCGATGAAATCGGGAAATGGGAATCCTAAATAGAAATAAGCAGTTTTAAAGAAGATTAAAACGGTCTGAAATAGAAAGATATACGTAAACAAATAATAATTAAAAAGATGAAGAAGTTAATTTTCCTGAGTGTTTTAGTTTGCCTGGCAACTTCATTGCAGGCCCAAACTAACGCGATAGACGAAATGTTCGATAAGTACTCGGAAAAAGAAGGTTTTACAACCGTTTATATCTCGAGCAAACTGCTGGGTTTGTTTGCCGGGAATGATTCAAAAACAAATGATGAGACAAACATTGTAAAGCGATTGAAATCGATAAGGATACTTTCGGTTGGAGATTCCCTGCTTAATAACACAGTTAATTTTTACAAAGAGCTCAGTAAAAAGCTTGATTTGTCGGCTTACGAGGAGTTGTTGGTTGTAAAGGAAGGTAATGATGTCTCAAAGTTTTTAATAAAACAAAAAGGAGATATTATTACTGAACTGCTTATAATTACAGGAGGACCGGATGATAATACACTGATTTCCATTCAGGGAGACCTTGATCTGAAGACGATCTCCGAACTTTCCAAAAGCACTGGCATAGACGAGCTCAAAGATCTTGAAAAGATTGATAAAAATAAACCGAAGGAATGATTTTTTAAATTTTCAAAACTGGTCCCCCAAAATTCAACTTATTGGTCATAAAAATTGTTAAAGTGTATCTAAATTAGTTACTTTCCGGTAATTTCTAATGGTGAGGTAAGTATCTGATATTGGATGCACAAAAGATAAATACTGCTTACAGGGCTTTATTGAAGGCATCAAAAAGCTCACTTGCTCCCGGGGATAACCTCAAGATAAGAAGAGCCTTAGACCTTGCTATAGATGCCTGCAAAGGAAGTTCGATCCTGACAGGTCAGCCTGAAATTCTTCACGCTTTGTCGGTTGCCTCAATTGTCGCAGGGGAAATGGGCCTTGGGGCCACTTCCATAATTACAGCTCTTCTGCATGACTCTTACGATCGTCTTGAAATCTCCCCCCAGGAGCTTGAAAAGGAGTTCGGCAAAAAAGTGGTTGAGATCCTGAGGGGATTTTCGCGCATAAGCGGGATTAATTCAATGCAATCCTCTTACCAGGCCGAAAACTTCAGGAAACTTCTTCTTAGTCTTGCAGACGACGTAAGGGTAATTCTGATCGAGCTTGTTGAAAGGCTTGATTATATGCGCAATCTCGAGAATGCACCTGAAAAGGACAGGTTGCCTCTTGCATCCGAAACCTACTTCCTGTACGCACCTTTAGCTCACCGGCTGGGATACTATAACCTCAAATCGGAAATGGAGGATCTGGCTGTTAAATTTCTGGAACCGGAGCTGTATACCTATGTTGAAAGCAGGTTAAAGCAAACCACGGCATCCAGAAATAAACTTATCAAAGATTTCTCTCTTCCGCTGAATGAAGCTTTGGAGAAACAGGGCTTCAAATTCACTGTAAAGAGCCGTATGAAGTCAGTCCATTCCATAATGTTGAAAATGAAGAAACAGGGAGTGGAGTTTGATGAAGTATATGATCTTTTTGCAGTCAGAATAATCCTGGACAGTAAACCGGAAACCGAAAAATCAGATTGCTGGCGTGTTTATTCAATAGTGGCAGACCTTTACCAGCCTAATCCAAGCCGGCTGAGGGACTGGATCTCAGTGCCAAAATCAAACGGATATGAATCACTTCATACCACGGTTGTTGGTCCACGAGGGAAATGGGTTGAAGTGCAGATAAGGTCCACAAGGATGGATGAGATTGCTGAAAAAGGGCTGGCAGCACACTTCAAATATAAGGGGGTGAAAGGAGAGGGAGGCCTTGATACCTGGCTCAGCAGAATGCGCGAGATCCTGGAATCACCTGAAAAAGAGGATAATGCATTCTTTGACCAGGTGAGGTCGGGGCTTTACACTGACGAGGTATTTGTTTTTACACCCAACGGTGACCTTCGCCAGCTGCCTGCCGGAGCAACGGTCCTTGATTTTGCATTCGATATTCATACTGCTGTCGGCGCCTCATGCGTGGGAGGGAAGGTAAATGGCAAGAATGTCACAATAAAATATGTTCTGCAAAATGGTGATCATGTTTCAATAATAAGATCAAAGAACCAGAAACCAAAACAGGACTGGCTTTCATTTGTCGTCACCAGTAAGGCCAAGGCAAAGATCAAACAGGCTCTTAACGAAGAAAAGGCAAAAGCAGCTGCAGAGGGCAAGGAGCTGCTTATGCGCAGACTGAAGAACTGGAAAATTACATATAGTGATGCCGTTATCCAGAAACTGATTCTCCACTACAATCTTAAAACCGCACAGGATCTCTATTCCCTTATTGAATCGGAGAAGATCGACATTCTGCAGATCAAAGAGGTTTTGTCAAAAAGCGAGGCCGTTCAACCTCCTGCACCTCCCCAGGAACTTCCCGAAAAGGAACCAAAAGAAGTTTCAGGTGCTCAATATGCAGATTATCTTATAATTGAAGACAGAGTTGAAGGCCTCGACTATAAACTTGCAAAATGCTGCAATCCGGTTTTCGGCGATTCTGTCTTTGGTTTTGTAACGATCTCCGAAGGTATCAAAATTCACAGAACAGGTTGTCCGAACGCCCATAACCTGATGGCAAGGTATCCATACCGGGTTGTTTCTGCACGATGGACAAAATCAAAGAGCATTTCTTCATTTACATCTACTATCAGAATTACCGGAATAGAAGATGTCGGCATTGTTAATAAAATAGCAGATATATTATCTACCTACAATGTCAGTGTAAGAAATTTCAACTACAGCTTCGACGAAGGTATGTTCGAAGGATCACTTAATTTAATGGTACCAAATAACGATGTTCTTTATGGTATCATCAGGAAAATCCAGTCGATTAAAGGGGTCCTGAAAGCAACAAGGCAGGTAAGCAGCTGACCGTAACCTACAAGTCTATTGTTAAATGATTAACAGTCTTTTGTTTATTTCACTCGCTCCAGTATTAATTATCGCCTTTTACGTTTATAACCGTGACAAATATGAAAAGGAGCCCTTTTCTGTTTTGTTAAAAGCCTTATTTACAGGAGTTTTAGTTGTGTTACCTGTAATGATCATCGAGAAGCTTCTGGACCTGCCGTCAAGGAACATGGAAGGAATGAAATATGTTGCATATACTGCATTTGTAGTGGCGGCATTTACAGAAGAGGGCATGAAATTCCTTGCATTTTACTTATTCTTCTGGAAGAATAAGAACTTTAACGAAAAATTTGACGGCATCGTTTTTGCCGTCTACATCGCACTTGGCTTTGCAGGTATTGAAAATATACTTTATGTCTTTTCAGGCGGCTATGGAGTTGGCGTTGTTCGCGCATTGACAGCTGTCCCCGCCCATGCACTTTTCGGGATTGTGATGGGGTATTATTTTGGTATTGCCCGTTTTGATCCGCAGAGGCAGTCGATATTTCTGGTTGCAGCTTTCTTACTTCCTTTCCTTTTCCACGGATTATACGATTTCATGCTCATGTCAAATTCGCCTCTTCTTATGATTTCATTTATCCCCCTGTTCATCTATTTCTGGATAACGGGATTACGGAAGATGACAAAGTTGTCGGACGCCTCTGAGTTCAAAAATATACCTGACGATCAGGACAATGAGGGGATATTATAGTGATTTTCAGCTTTTTCAGTACCGCTTATCGGGTTTAACAGGTAGCCTTGCCAATTTTTCAACCTCAAGAGACGGGAACCCGAACTCTTCAACGACTTTACCAAGGATAAGATATGTCCCGCTTCCCTTGAAGGGATAGTTTTTCAACGACTGTGAAAAGTGCGTAGTGTCGAAGAAATTGCCTTCAGCATCAATGAAACATCCAAAGTTCATCCACTCTTTTTTTATTGTCTTTATATATTTTATAGTGACGAGATGACCTACCATCCTTACTTTTTTACCTGTATATTTTATCATATCCTTTGCTGAGACTTCCCCGCGGAATGATGTTTCGAGCATTTCGAACCAATTTAACGAAACAGGAAAGCCCAGTAATTCAATCTCGTCATACGCATCATCGAGACTTCCGTGGGCAAGGTCAGGCAGCGTGAAGTTCCTGACAGGCTGGGAGAAAAGCGGGCGAGTGATCTCCTGTTTGCTTTTATTCATCATCATATGTGCTTCCCACAGCAATACCGCTTTCTTTTTTCCGGTGAACCTGAATGCTCCTGCACGAATAAGAAGTATAACCTGCTCAAGTCCGGGACGAACGCGTGTTACAAAATCATTGAGGTCGCTGAAGGGGCCGTCAGCATTCCGGATCTCTTCAATCGACCTCGCCAGATTATCCTCCAGACTGAGAATATGAATGAACCCCAGGTATATGTCTTTGCCATAAATAGTTGTCTTGTAAGTGCTTTTATTTACGCATGGAGGTTGAATTACACCGCCGAATCTCGTCGCTTCATGAACATATACCCATGTCCTGTAGAACCCACCGAAATTGTTGATTACCGCTACCATGAATTCGAGCGGGAAATGGGCCTTGAGGTAAAGGCTCTGAAAACTCTCAACTGCATAGGATGCTGAGTGAGCCTTTGAGAAAGAATAACCTGCAAACGATTCAATCTGCCTCCAGACCTCTTTTGTAATTTCATCACTGTAACCCTTTTCGCGGCAGTTGGAAAAGAACCTGTCAACTATCCGCTGCATCTCCTGTTTAGATCTGTATTTACCGCTCATTGCCCGGCGAAGCGTATCGGCGTCTGAAAGGTCAAGGCCGGCAAAATGATGGCAGACTTTCAATACGTCTTCCTGGTAGACCATAACCCCGAATGTTTCGGCAAGCTGCTCTTTCATTACGGGGTGTATGTATTCGAACTTATCGGGGTTATGGAACCTGTAAATATATTCACGCATCATTCCGGAACGGGCAACTCCCGGCCTGATTATAGAGCTGGCGGCGACAAGCGTAGGATAATCTTCACACTGAAGCTTTTGCAGGAGACCTCTCATTGAAGGACTCTCGATATAGAAACACCCTTTTGTCTCGCCGGTCTTAAGATACTCCTTAACCTTTGGATCATTTTTGAATTTATGGATTGCATGAACATCAACATCTATTGAACGGTTCCTCATTATTATCTCGGCGCTTTCGCGGATATGTCCAATACCTCTCTGGCTGAGTATGTCAAGCTTTTCAAAGCCGATCTCCTCAGCGGTGTACATATCCCATTGTGTTGTGGGAAAGCCTTTGGGAGGCATGTCGAGCGCTGTGTAGCAGGTAAGGGGTTCCTCGGATATAAGTATTCCGCCTGCATGAATGCTTCTCATATTGGGGAAATCAGCAATTTTGAGACCTGTGGAAAAGATGATGTCAGTAATATCATTCCTGTTGGTTTCCGAAGAGGGATTATCAATAAGTGAGTCTATCTCTTCCTTTGGCAAACCATGTACTTTCCCAAGCTCGCGCACTATCGATTTCCCCCTGAAAGTGCTCATCATCCCGAGAAGGGCAGTTTGTTTGTACCCGTATCTTTTGAAGATATAGTCAATAACTTCATCCCTTTCTTTCCACGAATAATCGATGTCAAAGTCAGGCGGACTGCTGCGTTTCGGGTTAATGAATCGCTCAAAATAGAGGTTCAGGTCGATAGGGTCAACATTGGTGATTTTCAGACAATAAGCTATTATTGAATTGGCCCCGCTGCCACGGCCGACATGATAAAAGCCCCTGGCCATTGAATATCTTATAATATCCCATGTTATAAGGAAGTATGCTGAAAATCCCAGGTTATCTATTATCTCAAGTTCGTGTCTGATCCTTTTTTTTGCTTCGCTGTTCTGTTTTCCATATCTGTATATCATTCCATCCCATGCAAGTTTTTCGAGAAGAAGCTTATCGTCGTACCTGCCTGCTGAAAAGATCTTTTTATTTTTAAGGCTTTCCCTGTCAAAGTTCAGTGTGCACCCTTCAAGAAGGTCTTTCGTATTTTTTACAAGCCGGGGATGAGCCTCTTCGATTTGTTTCCAGAATGAAGGTGTCCTGAAGAACTCATCTTCACCGGCATGCTGCGATGGCTGGAGGTGGCTCAGAAGAATATTGTTGTCGACAGCCCTCAGGCTTTTGTGGATAAAAATATCGTCGGCTGCTGCAAAAGTCACTGGCTGCAGAAGCACCATTGAATTCCTGTCAAATGATTTCGGCAGGGTCAGAAGTTTGTTGATCTCACCAGGTCTTATACCAATGCGCTCATTATCAAAAAGCTTTCTTTCAGGGACTTTTTGAAGGGAATATATCGTATATGATTCTGAGAACCGCGGTGCCGGAAACGGGATTGGTGTTTTTTCGAAGTTACTTTTTGAGAGGAACTCATTCAGCTCCCTGAATCCTTTGTTGTTGCGAGCGATTCCGATATACTGCAGTTCATTTTCGTTTCTGAATTCGATTCCCGCCACCGGCCGCATGTTGTTTTTACTGCATTCTCCGGCAAATTCAGGTATTCCTGTAGAATTGTTTATGTCGGTCAGGGCAATAGCGCCGGCGCCTGCAGAAATCGCGTTCTGCACCAGCTGTTCCACGGACATCATCCCGTAACGCAAACTGTAATATGAGTGGCAGTTTAAAAACATTTTTCCGATCCTCGTTTGTTTATTACGGCTCAACGGCTCAACGGCTCAACGGCTCAACGGCGAAACAGGTTATACCCAGAATGAATGTTTTTAGCCTTTATGCCTTTACGCCTTTACGCCTTTGCGCCGTTCAACGGCTCAACGGCTTAACGGCTCAACGGCGAAACAGGTTATACCCAGAATGAATGTTTTTAGCCTTTATGCCTTTACGCCTTTACGCCTTTGCGCCGTTCAACGGCTCAACGGCTCAACGGCTCAACGGCAAAACAGATTATACCCAAAATGAATGTTTTATGCCTTTACGCCTTTACGCCTTTACGCCTTTGCGCCGTTACGCCGTTACGCCTTTGTGTTTAGTACCAGTATCCCTTCAGCCTTTCCTCCATCAAATTCTGCTCCCTGATCGCATTTTCAAGCTGTTTGCGGGCTTTTTCCTCCCGTTCCTCCATAGTCATAACCCCGACAGCTCTCCGCACTGCATCGCGCCCGAAGCGGTTTCTTACCCTGTCCATTGCCAGATACAGATTTACCTTTTCGGGGGTATCGTCGAACATATCGAGCTGCTGGACTCCTCTGACCATATGACTGAACCTGACCCCGATAAGCCTGATGAGCATGCGGCGCTGGTAGAGCTTTGCAAAGAGCTCTTTTGTTACATCCGTCAGGACATGGTCGAAAGAGGTGTATGGTATCCTTTTCTGCAGGGTGTGCGTATCGAAGTTCGAGTATCTTATTTTCACTGTGACGCACGATGTGAGCTTCTCCTGTCTCCGGAGCTCATAGGCGATCTTTTCGACCATGCCTGCCAGCAGCTGGTTCAGCCTTGCCAGGTCGGTGGTGTCTTTTTCAAAAGTATGCTCGGTGCTTATCGATTTCTGTTCGAAGTAGCTTATGACCGGAGTGTTGTCGATACCGTTTGCTCTCTTCCAGATCTCTATCCCGTTTTTTCCCATAAGCTTTTCAAGCATCTCCGCCGGTATATTCCTCAGAGTATATATGGTTGCAATACCCATCGAGCGAAGCGTGTGATAAGTCTTCTGGCCTACCATTGGGATCTTGCTTATTGAGAGAGGATCGAGGAAGGGGAGGACTATCTCTTTTTTTACCTCTATTTCCCCGTTTGGCTTTGCTTCGCCTGTTGCTATCTTTGATACGGTTTTGTTAACTGAGAGGCCGATGGATATGGGCAGTCCGGTCTCCTTTATTATATACTGACGGAGCTCATGCGACCATTTATAGCATCCGTAGAAGCGGTCCATACCGGTCAGGTCGATGTAATGCTCATCAACCGAAGCCTTCTCGTACAGCGGCGATCTTGCGGCGATTATCTCAGTGACAATGTTTGAATAGTTGCTGTACAACTCCATATCGCCTCTTATCACAATGGCATCGGGACACATGTTCCTTGCCATCTTCATGGGCATAGCAGAGCTTACACCGTATTTTCTCGCCTCGTAGCTGCAGCTCGATACAACGCCACGGTCCGACATGCCGCCTATTATGACGGGTTTGCCGTTAAGCCTGCTGTTCTTAAGCCTTTCAACCGATACGAAAAATGTATCCAGGTCGAGGTGCAGGACGGAGCGTTCTATGTTACCGGATAAAAGCATATTCTAAACTTCATATTTCTCTGTGGAACTCTGTCAGTTTCACCCCGCGTGCCCTAAAGTGGGTTAATTCAGTGCACTAAATTAGCCCCCCTTTAGAGGGTTGGGGGGTGAAAAAACAGAGATCCATCATTTTTTTATTTTTTTTCTTGTATATATAACAAATAAGTTTTAGTTTTGATTAAAAATTAATCAATTTTATGATTACAATATAATCAATTTTTTATATGCACTTCGCTTCCAACATAAAATTTTTACGAAAAAGAAGGGGCAGAACACAGGATGATGTTGCTGTTGCCCTTAACATGAAACGTTCCACCCTCAGCGGATATGAGAACGGAGTAGCTCAGCCGGGAATTGATACTCTTGTGGCATTTTCCGGGTACTTCAACCTGTCGATCGACACTCTGCTGAAGATCGATATTATGAAGTTATCAGAAAGCCAGCTCGGTGAACTCGAAAGGGGATACGATGCCTATATTAAGGGAAGCAACCTCAGGGTGCTGACCACAACCATCGGTTCTGACAACAGGGAAAACATCGAACTTGTGGCAGAAAAAGCTAAAGCAGGTTACGCAACAGGCTATGCCGACCCTGAATATATAGGCGAACTGCCGGTTTTCCGTCTGCCGTTTCTTTCGGATAAACGTAAATACAGGACCTTTCAGCTGAAAGGCGATTCAATGCTGCCGATCCCTGACGGATCGTGGGTTACAGGAGAATTCCTGCAGGACTGGATGAATATTATAAGCGGCAAAGCTTATGTGGTCTTTACCATAAATGACGGCATCGTCTTTAAGATCCTCGAAAATAAGATTACCAGCGACGGTAAACTCGTCCTTTATTCACTTAATCCTATTTACGAACCCTACGAAGTGCATGTTAATGAGGTAAGGGAGATTTGGAAATTTGTTAATTATATAAGCAGCGAGATCCCCGAACCTGTATTGCCCGAAAAACAGATCTTCCAGTCGATAGCCAACATGAAACACGATCTTGAACGGATCAAGGCTAAACTTGGCAAGGACATTTCTGACATCAATGAGGTGAACTGATCATGTGCCTTGACGGCTGCTGATCCACCTGCCATCCTTAAAATGGATTGGTAATTTTTTGCTTCCTGACAAAAAATTCAGATCAAATTCCTCATGAGGTAAATCAAATAACTTGTTAATATCCTTCTGGTTATTTTCCCTGAGCGACGTCATAATTATAAATAATCCCGGATCAACATGATACCTTAAGGCAGGCGATTCACAGATTACCGGGGTTCCGGCCGTAATATAAGTCATGATCTCTGAAAATGCCTTCAAAAGTGAATTATCAGTCACTTTAGCAAAAAACACCTGCGACGCTCCAGCCCGAAGCATCCTTGAAGTATCCTTCCTAGTCTCTCTGTTTTTCTCTTCATAGATCGAATAGCCGGTCTCATCCTTCAGCAGGATCAGTCCTGGTGTTGTTTCATGAAAATGTGGAGTTATCTTGACGGAGATCACATCCGGATGATTAAGTTGCTCAATCAACCGGCAAGCCATGGTTGTCTTGCCCGATTTATTGCCTGTGCCTGCTATTATCAGAAGATTAGGGAGTGTCATTCTCAATATTAAACTCTCCGGACCTTTGTTATCCCGACAGCTATCGGGACTCTGTGGAACTCCGTGTAAGTTTTTAAAATTATGAACGGTATTTACTCTTTTGTCAGCTGGATTATCAGATCAATCGCCTTCTGGTTTTCCGATTCAGGGATCTTACCTGTGTAAAGAGCCCTGCATATCCTGTTCTTATCAAGAATTACAACAGTGTAATTGTCCTTTGGTAATCCCCACGACTCCTGAAGGGTACCTTTAAAGTCAAATAAAATCGTTGTGTCATATTTTTTTGCCTTTTTGCCTGCTATCATCCTTATCAGACCGTTGGGCTTCCATGTCGATTTACAGTCAACAATCCCCATGCCCTTAAAAAATTCCTTGTTAATTGTCTTGTCAACATCTTCCGCCTTATTAACGGCATCATTGAAAGTATCATTCATGTCTGATATATCCGGGTCAACATAATTAACCTGGAGTACTTTGCCTGCCCATGAATCCATCGTAAATTCCTTTTTATCCGCATCGGTGAACATCCATTCCGGAGCCTTCATACCTACTTCAAGCTTGCCCGTCTGGGCAAATGAGGAATAAAGGACCAGGAAAACAACTAAAATAGTGAAGGTCAGTTTTTTCATTTTCGTGGAGTTTAATTTTAACGAAATATATAAAATTTTTATCATAATGTAATTTTCGTCGATTTTTACGCATTTATGGAGCAACAATATTACTTTTGCAGGTCTTAAATATTTTTATGTTATCAATAAGAAATGTTGCGATTATTGCTCATGTTGATCATGGAAAGACCACGCTGGTTGACAGGATCATTCAGGAATGCAAGGTCCTTGATCAGAGGAAAGAGGCAGGGGAACTGATACTTGACAGCAATGATCTTGAAAGGGAGAGGGGTATTACAATAATCTCAAAGAACGTAGCTGTAATATACAAAGGGGTTAAAATAAACATCATAGATACGCCCGGGCATGCTGATTTTGGAGGAGAAGTGGAGCGTGTTCTGAAGATGGCTGACGGAGTTTTGTTACTTGTGGATGCATTTGAAGGACCTATGCCACAGACAAGGTTTGTCCTTGGGAAAGCTATCAACCTTGGATTGAAGCCAATTGTTGTAGTAAATAAAGTTGACAAGGAAAACTGCAGGCCGGATGAGGTTCAGCAGGATATTTTTGATCTGATGTTCAACCTTGATGCATCTGATGACCAGCTTAATTTTGAAACTGTATTCGGTTCGTCAAAATACGGATGGATGAGCAGGGACTGGAAAAAGCCGGCAACCGATATCACCATATTGCTCGACACGATCCTTGAGCAGATACCGGAACCTGTATTCGTTGAAGGTACGGCCCAGATGCAGGTAGCTTCGCTCGACTATTCGAGCTATGTAGGCAGAATTGCAATAGGAAGGGTTTTCAGGGGTGAGATTGTTACCGGCAAGGATTATACCTTATGCAAAAAAGGCGGTGAGGTAAGGAAGGTAAGGGTGAGGGAACTTTTCGTTTTTGAGGGACTTGGAAGGGTCAAAACTGAAAGTGTCCGCTGCGGGGACCTGTGTGCTGTTATTGGCCTCGAAGATTTTGAAATAGGGGATACCCTGGCAGATCTTCTTGAACCTGAAGCATTAAAGAGGATTGAAGTTGATGAGCCGACAATGAGTATGGTTTTCACAATAAATAATTCCCCCTTGTTTGGCAAGGAGGGAAAATTTGTTACTTCAAGACATCTCAGAACAAGATTATCCAGGGAAACTGAGAAGAATCTTGCTTTAAAAGTGGAGGAGACCAAATCGGAGGATACCTTTAATGTTTATGGCAGGGGAATTTTGCATCTTTCGATCCTTATCGAGACCATGAGAAGAGAGGGATACGAATTTCAGGTCGGAAAACCTAAAGTTATTCTAAAGGATATAAATGGTGTCAGATCGGAACCATATGAGACTTTATCAATTGATCTTCCTCCTGAGTTTTCAGGAAAAGCCATTGAACTTGTTACCATGCGCAAAGGTGAGATGACTGTTATTGAACCCAAAGGAGACCTGGTGCATCTTGAATTTGACATTCCTGCACGGGGCATTATTGGTTTAAGGAACAACATGCTGACGGCTACTTCCGGGGAAGCTGTCATGTATCACCGGTTCAGGGGTTATGACAAATACAAGGGCGACGAACTCGTGCCAAAACAAAATGGTTCCATTATCTCGCTCGAACAGGGAATGGCAACAGGTTATGCTATTGACAGGCTTCAGGACAGAGGACGATTCTATATCGATCCGGGTGAACATGTTTATAAGGGGCAGGTCATCGGGGAATATACCCGTCCGGGTGATATCGAAGTAAATGTTGTGAAAGGAAAGAAGCTTACAAATATGAGGGCTTCAGGTTCGGATGAGAGCCTGAAGATAGCTCCAAGGTTGAGATTCTCTCTTGAGGAATCAATGGAACAGATCAAGGATGATGAATATCTTGAAGTCACCCCGTTGAATCTCAGGATGAGAAAAATTCCCGGATACGGGAAGCTCCAGGGTTAACAGCAAAGTCGTCAACCTAAGTCAAAATCCATTAACCGCAGAGGTCGCAAAGATTTTACGCAAATGCCGATAGCTATCGGCACGCAAAGAGTTGAATTTATGTGTTTTAGCTTTGCGTTCTTTGCGCCTTCTTGGTGTGCTTTGCGGTTAAAAATGACTTTTTCAACAACTCCAAACTTATTTAATTGTATTTCTGCCAATTAATTAATTCTCAGTCTAACAACCGATCCTTAAGTTGACGACTCCAGGGTTAACAGGTTCCTTTAAAGTAGTTCACTCTATATCAGGATCTTTGCTGAATCTCTGAAGGAATTCATATTCTCTGCGGTTGTTCCGGGTGTAATTTCACATCCTGCAGAGACAATACACCGTTTACCCGAATCGTGGAAATCCGCTATAACTGATCTCAATATGTCCTCAGCACTTCCTGACTGAATAACGCTGACTGGATCGCTTTTCCCGGAAAAGACCTGGTGTGCGGAGAGTAACGGAGCAAATTCAGCGAGTGAAGGAACAAGATGATCGATGTCAATAATATCGGCTCCGGTTTTAATCATCCCGGTCAGAATTGATTCAGTATTCCCGCAAATATGTAAGCTTTGCGATAGCACCTTCATTATGAATGTGTTCCACCAGGGCTTGCTGTCTGGCAAAAGCAAACTGATAATATAAATCAGGTCCGATCTGTGAACAAAAGGCATCTCCGATCCCGATGCAATGTGCCCCGGCTCTGATCTGTAGTGAGAGGAATCTTTTTGCATTTTCTGTAATTACATCCAGTGTTTTTTCAACATCATCGGGTTCTGTCAGTAAATCAATTGATGCACCGGTTGCTCCTCTCAGGTCGACGTATTCCGCTACCGGACCTTCCACCCAGCCAACAATGAATAATTCATCACCAGCCTTCTTTATGAATTCCTTTATCTCGATGATCCTGTTCCTGCAACGAGTGTTCTGAAGTGCATCAAAAGGTTTCAGCTGTGAAGCGCTTTTCGCATCGGGCTGATGGCCACCGGTATCAACGGGAAGGCTGTCTACGGGATAATGGATCTGAACACCGAAGCCTGAAGCCTCAGCCCAGGGGTCAGACATCACTGTAACCCAGTCAATGCCGAAATCCCTTGCACACAGGATCATGGCATTGCATTTCACCGACGGTACAGTGCAGAAATCACGGTAACTGACTCCGGCATATCTGGCTGCCCAGCGCATTATTATCGGGTGAAATGGAGGATGGTCCACAGGCTCTCCCTTTATAAATTGAATGCTCCGCTCAAGTCCTGTCATAGCTATTTCAAAAATCAGTTCTGGTTTTTCTAAGGTTAATAATCATTCAGAAACTCGTTAAGCGGCTTCATCACTTTTGATCCTTTCAGAACAAGATCAAAACATTTATCGCTCACGATATCTTTATCTTTAATAATCCTGGAAGCAAGGAAGCTTTTCATCTTTAGAAGTTCAATATAAGGATGGTCTTTGGGGAAACCTTTTGGTGCAGTTTTTAGTTTCTCCCCTTCAAGTTCACCAAAAAAATCACTGAACTCCCTGTTATTTATAATCCTGAGAAACTTTTCTCCCTCTTCACCAATTTTCTCCCTTATTGAGGTCAGCCAGGGCATCGGCGGGATATATGAGCCGCCTGCCAGCATGCTATTGTCACCCGGCTCAACATGGAAATAATATCCGGCAAAGCGATCGCCATATTTCCGCCCGCCCCTGACAATGAAAGCGCCGAGATGGGTCTTGTAGAGGGTCTTGTCTTCAGAGAACCTTATATCGCGGTTGATCCTGTATGTGCAGCTTTTGGCCTCAAGTCCCCTGATAATGGGATCAAATGTTGCGATTTCGTCAATGAGCGCCTGAACAAATTCTTCAAAGTTCTTCTTCGCCTGATCATACCGTTTCTTGTTTTGTAAAAACCAGTCTCTGTTATTGTTGCATTTAAGGTCTGTCAGAAATTGCAACGTCGGATTTTGGATCTGTACCATAACGTTTCCGGATAATAGTTTTGACAATACAAGTTTAATAAACTTTTGACGAATAATCTTTGATCGGATCAACTTCCTTCGGGATTGATTTTTCGATATCTTTAGTTAGTTTTGAACTCTTCAGTTAAACAGACAGTAACAGGAAATGATCGTCAATGAAGGACTAAAAAGGGAGATTGGCACCTGGGGGCTTGTTTCCAACTCAATAAATATTATTGTAGGAGCAGGCATATTCATTATGCCGGTTATAATTGCAGAGCGTCTGGGAACCGGAAGCATCTGGGCTTATATTATATGCGGTCTGCTTATGATGCTTATCATGCTTTGCTTTGCAGAGGTCGGAACGAAAATAACACGGACAGGAGGGGCATACTCTTATATTGAGGATGCTTTCGGAAAATACGCAGGATTCCTGACGACAAATATTTTTATTTTCGGAGCTGCAATAATGGCAAACGCTGCTGTCGCCAACGGTCTGGCTGATACCCTGGCATATTTCTTCCCTTTCTTTAAATTGAATTTTGTACGAGTTCTGTTTTTCGCTTTTATTTTCGGAGGCCTGGCATATTCCAATGTCAGGGGTGTCCGTGACGCGATTTTCATCGTCAAGTTCAATACCATTGCCAAGCTTACTCCCTTAATCCTTATTGCATTGTTTGGATGGTTCTTTGTTACTCCTTCAAATCTTACCGGAACAACTGTGAATTCAGTTCCGGATCTCGGGGAGATGTCGCTTATTCTGATATTCGCCTTTGTTGGAGCTGAGACTGCCCTTAATGTTAGCGGAGAGATAAAAAATCCTCAGAGAACTATTCCCAAAGGTATAATGCTGAGTGTTCTGATAGTTGTAATCCTCTATGTTTTGATCCAGACAACTGTACAGGGCATTCTGGGAACATCGATAACCCGGTTCAGAGATGCCCCTCTTGCTGAAGCAGCCAGAAGAATGATAGGTCCTGCAGGAGCAACAATTGTCATAATCGGAGCAACGTTTTCCATGTTTGGAAATATCAGCGGCATGGTTCTTAACATGCCCAGGGTGCTTTTTGCAGCTGCGAGGGACAAAGTTCTACCGTTCAGCGGTTTGGCAAAAGTCCATAACAAGTTCCTGACTCCGTATGTATCAATAATATGTTATTCAGCATTGGGCTTTATTTTTGCATCACTTGGAGAATTCAAGCAGCTGGCTTTGCTATCAAGTGCATCATATTTATTGATCTACTTTGGCGTCGTGCTTTCAGTTATCCGGTTCAGGATGGCAGGACAACCTGTTGAAGGTTCCTACAAAATTCCTGGAGGCTATTTAGTCCCCTCACTCTCAGCGCTGGTTATTGCCTGGCTATTAACTAACATTCCGGCTAATGAACTGGGTGCAATGGTAATATTTATTTCAATTTTGACTCTGCTTTATTTTGTTTTGGAATTTATTCGAAAGAGGAATAATTGAAATTTATATAGTAAATTTATTTTTTAGAAGATCAGCCTTAAAGGATACTTTATGAAGTTCGTTAATCTGATTTGCCTTCTTGGCTTTCTGATTTCAGTTAATTGTGGATGCAAAAGTAGCGGAACAGTGACCAACTCTAACGACAATACAAGGCAGCTGGTTGATACTGTGGGTTTTGCGCAGTATCCCTGGCAAATGGACTCCTTAATGGCAAGGCTTGGCAGAAAAGGCTGGAAGAAAATAACGGGGGCACCCTGGAAGCTGGTAATTTGTCCTCACGATGATTACACTTACGTCGGAACCTTATATCCTGAGCTTCTTCAGAATATTAAAGCTCCCAATCTTATCCTTATAGGAGTTGCACATAAAGCTGCCAGGCTCGGGATAGAGGACTCGCTTGTTTTCGACACATTTGATTTCTGGAAAGGTCCCTGGAAAAAAGTTCCGGTTTCCCCTGCAAGAGATGCGATATTTGAACAGTTAAAAGGAAAATTCGCAATTATTAATGATTCCCTCCATCAGGTTGAGCACTCTCTTGAAGCCATGGTCCCGTTTCTTCAGTACTTCAATAAAGATATCTCAATAATTCCGATCCTTGTTCCTTCAATGGATCCTGAAAGGATGCAGGAGTGCGGAAAAGCCTTAGCCGATGCAGTCAGGCATGTAGCAGAAAAGTACGGGTGGGAGTGGGGAAAGGATTTTGCCGTAATTGTTACAACTGATGCAGTCCATTACGGCAATGAAGATTGGGGAGGCGCCGATATGGCATTTTTCGGCTGCGATACCGCAGGCAACAGAAAAGCTCTGATGCATGAGAAAGAAATCATTGAAAACTGTCTGGCAGGGAAAACTGATCCCGGGAATTTCAAACTCTTCAGCTCATACACACTTAAGCCTGAAAACTTCAGGGAATATAAATGGACATGGTGCGGAAGATATAGTGTACCAGTTACACTTTATTTTTCGTACTATTTGAATGGTTCTCAGCCCTTAAACGGAGAATTAGTGGGCTATTCAACAAGTATTACATCAGAACACATCCCTGTTGATGATATTGGAATGGGGCGTACAGCAATAGCAACTGATTGTCACTGGGTAGGATATGCGGCGTTGGGTTACCGATGAGTTTATATATCCTGCTAAAATATTAAAATTGAAGAATGAACGTTCTCTATACTTATAATTAACAACCGAAACTCTATGAATGAAAGTTTTTCAATAAGCCCCGCGGGAGAAAAATTCCCGTTACCAAAACCTGAAGACTACAAAATCGAATTCGAACGACTTGCAAAACGTGTCGAAGAAGAACGGGCAAATAAACGTGAAATTGTAGTTGTTATGGGCGTCGGATTTGTCGGCGCCGTGATGGCCGCGATTGTTGCCGACACGGTTGATAAAAGTGGTCAGCCTTCAAAATTTGTAATCGGGATGCAGCGTCCGAGTGTAAGAAGCTTTTGGAAAATCCCAATGCTTAACCGCGGTATTTCTCCGGTAAAAGCCGAAGATCCTGAAGTGGACCCAATGATCTCGCGATGTGTAAATGATAAGAAAACATTGATTGCAACATACACCTATGATGTTTTGAAACTGGCTGACGTCGTTGTGGTGGATGTCCAGTGCGACTATCTCAAGGAAGACCTGGGCGATGTCCGGAACGGGCAGACGGATATGGCAGCTCTCGAATCATCCCTCGGTGTAATTGCAGAACGTGTCCGGCCTTCAGCTCTGGTACTTATCGAAACGACAGTTGCACCGGGTACTACCGAGCAGGTGGCTTATCCGATAATGAAAAAAATATTCAAAAAGAGGGGGATTAAATCTGATCCGTTGCTTGCACATAGCTATGAAAGAGTTATGCCCGGCCGGAACTATGTTGCCAGCATCCGCGACTTCTGGAGGGTTTGCAGCGGAATTAACGAGGAAGCAAAAACAAGGGTCGTTAAATTTCTGAATGAAGTCCTGAATACCGACAAATTTCCTCTGACAGTAATGGACAGACCGATTGAATCTGAAACGGCCAAGATTGTAGAGAACAGTTACAGAGCTACAATTCTTGCTTTTCTTGACGAGTGGAGCCTCTTTGCAGAAAGAAATGGTGTCGATCTGGTTAAGGTTATAAAAGCAATTAAAGTCAGGCCTACTCACAGTAATATTATTTTTCCGGGACCCGGAATAGGAGGGTACTGCCTTCCGAAGGATGGCGGACTGGGAGTATGGGCTTACAAGCATATCCTGGGTTTTGAGGATGATATTTTCCAGATCACTCCGCTTGCCATTGATATTAATGATACACGAGGCCTCCATGTCGGACAACTTACGCGCGATGCACTACGTAACATGGGACAACCGATTGCAGCAGCAGATGTTCTGGTGCTTGGCGCCGCCTACCGTGAAGATGTCGGGGATACGAGGTACAGCGGGTCTGAAATTGTGATCCGGAAGCTTGCCGAAATGGGTGCCGAGATCAGGGTTCACGATCCTTATGTTGAGCATTGGTGGGAGTTTGAGCAGCAGGATTCTTATCCCGGGGTTGGTCAGAGCAAATCACGGTTTTTCAGGAATCAGGAAAAACTTAAGGAGATCCGTATAGAACAGGATCTCAATAAGGCACTTAATCATGCAGAAGCGGTCATCCTGGCTGTCCCTCATAAAGTTTATCTTGATCTTGTTCCTGATGAAGTTGTGAAAGCAATCGGACAGCCGGCAGCTATTATCGATTGCTTCGGTATCTTAACTGATGATAAGATAAGGCGATATTTCCAGCTTGGCTGTGAAGTCAAGGGACTCGGCCGGGGACATATTCAACGTATCAAGGAAGAAATCCGTAAAGGATAGTATCAGACGGGAAACTTTATATAGTGGACGAATCAGGAACTGTTTATATTCTGCAGGATGGATCTTCCTTCAAACTGCTGAATGAAATACCTCTCAATGATATATGCCTGACTGCACCTGCTATTACAGATGGTATGATCTTCTTCAGAACCCGGAAATATCTTATGGCTTTCGGAAAATAAACTAACTCAGTTTTATTTTTCTTTAAACAGAGTCTGAATTTCCTCAACACTTAGTTCACGGTAATAAATCCTGAATTCATCGAGGATCCCGTTAAAGTGATTATTAGTGCCCTCTCCGCTTGCCAGATTGTTCCCTATATAAACTGGTTCGTCGGGCGTATCAAAATAAGAAGTGTATTCCCTTTGTTTTTTGGTACATAATTCGCCATTAAGCCATACTTCAATTGAGGTTGATGTAACATTTACAACGCAATGAGTCCAGACTCCTGGTTCAAGTCTCTTTGGATTGGTCAGGGTCCAGAACGATGCAGGGGTCGGGTAAACGGCCAGTTCGGCTGTCTCAAAATATGACTTTGTCTGATCGTGATAGCTTGCTGAAGTTGAAAATTTGTAAAATGCTGCCGAAAGACGGTTGTCAGTTCTTGCCGTTCCGCTGCCGAATGAATATACCATGAAACATCGCATTTGTGCAGTCATATTATACTTGCTTATAATTACACCATTATTCTCCAAACCATTAACACCTCTGGTATTGATCCAGAAGGAAAAGCTAAGTCCGTATGAAGAATTAATAGGATCTGACAATTGAAAATAATCCGAGGTGCCATTGAAATCAAGCGCCTGTCCCCATTTCCCTGCGACATATTTCCCTGCAGTATAATTGATCCCGTTGTTTTTGGCATTGCTAAGGTCATTCATGTTCCCGTCGAAAGGGTAATACAATATTAAACCGCCCGTAGGAGGATCGACATTTGTAAGTGAAACAGTAATTTCTGAAGAAGCACTTTTATTCTTGCTGTCTCTTACTTCGATAACCAGGTTAAATACCGGGGAAGTTTCAAAATCAATAGCTTCCTCATTGTTTATTTTTAACATTCCATCCGTTGCTGAAATTTCAAAAGCATTATCTTTATTGCCGCTCAATATTGAATAGGTCAGAGTCTGGTCATCCTCTTCATCAATAGCAAGGACCTGGCCGGCGAGGGTTCCGGCAGGGGAGTTCTCAGCAATTGAAAACTGCTGATCATTTATAACCGGTGCGTGATTCCTTTTTATACAAGAGCTTAAAATTATGCAGGTTATGAAAAAGGTGGCTTTTAGGAAAAGGGTGGTTTTCATGATAATGGATTAATGTATCGAAAAATAGAAGTTGATTAAGGTTAAATGTTTTCCGGAGGCAGGATGTCGTATTGCATTAATCAATAACGTAAGGACCGGTCCAATATTTCGTCGATAAACCGCTGAATTCCCAGGAATTAAAACAGGATGGGATGAGACGGTAAACTGATTCGATTAAGCTATATTCCTGTAAATATTTAATAACTAAGAATATGAAGAAACTTTTGTGTCTCTTTTTGCTTTTTGTTTTTGTTGTTCCTGTCAAAGCTCAGGATAATCCATCTGTTGTTATTGATCTTCCTGTGAAACAGATCCGTTCAAATTATCACGCAGATAAAAATGAGATATTAAAAATTGTTGATCAATGGAGAGAAGGTTATAACAGCGGCAATGCTTCAGCAGTCGCTGAACTCTATACTGAAGATGCATATTACCTGACGCAACATTTCATAACAGGCATTATCAGGGGACGGGCTGCAATTCAGGCTTATGTTCAGCTTGGTGTTGATGCAAAATATCATATCGATTCGATCCGGACGCTATATATAGATTGCTCAGACGACTTTGGCTATGCGATTACCCGTTATGACGCTACCAACAATGGACAAAAAGCATTTGGCGTTAATATAGTCGTCCTGAAAAAGACAGGCGGGAAATGGCTTATTGTTGCTCATGAGGCGGCAGTTCCTGATCCGGGCACAGCGATTCAAAGCCTGGATACTTTAAGATCGCGGTAACTTTTTCCCGCATCATTGGAGCACATTTGGCTACAGTCATGGCGCTAAACAGCCAGGTTTAATTAGAGGTCAAGCTAGTTTTCTGTCTGATTCAGCAATTCAACATTAAAATTAACCCTGGCATTTAATGCTTTGAATACTTTGATTATTGTCTCAAATCTTGCGTCTGTCAAGCTGTTTTCTAACTTGGAGATTTGCGCTTTTTTTACACCAACAAGTTGTCCTAGTTCTTCTTGCGTCAAATGGCGCTCTTTTCTTGCTTGTCTGATCGCTTCACCAATCAGGTCAAGTCTTAATTCGTTCTCAAATGCTTCCCGCTTTGGGGTCCCTGTCTTACCGATGTATTTGTCAGTAATGTCGTCAAGGCTATAAGTTTTTAATGGCTTATTTTTCATTGTTTTTCCTTTCAAAATAAAGTTTTCTTATTCTCTCTGCTTTCTCCAGTTCAGTCCTTGGGGTCTTGTCACTTTTTTTAATTAGTCCATGAGATGAAATTACAATTGATTCATCTTTCCCAGTCTTGTCCCAAAAAGCAAAAAGTCTGTAATGTTTCTTATTAAATAAAGTCCTGAATTCCCAAATTTCATCCGTCAGCTTTTTGAAAAGTTCTCTGTCACTAGTAAATCTTGCCTTTTAAATATTATAGATCACTTTGTCACGCGCTTTTTCATCAAGGTTTTCTAAAAATTCAACTGCTTCTCCTAAAAACAGGACCTGAAATTTTTCAGTCATGCAAAAAAAGTTTATACAAAGATAAATGTTTCTTTATTAGGAAACAAATTTAATTTTAGATTTATATTTATACATGGCTGTAAAGCGAGTCTCCCGAGTTCCCGGGACAAGTTGTCTAATTAAGATCGTAAATAATTAAATGATCAGGAAGCTGAATATCCAAAAGGTTTCCGGCTTCTTGGATCTTGCATGTAATTTTACCATCAGATTCTGAAGGATTAAGGTTTCCGGATCAGCATTTTGGATACCACAATTTAACAGGTGCGGTGGGAGGGAAGGTCTTAGGAAACCGTAGGTTTGCCTATACAATAAATCTGTTTTCGAAAAATTGGCTTTGAATAGGAAAAAATAAATATTACCTGTATCTATGGTTTTTTAAAATTTAGATTTTTATATCTTTATCTCATGCGAAGATTAATTTCAATAATATCCATTCTCATTTTCTATTCTTCATTCCTTAATTCCCAAATCCGGATTAGAATGCAAGAAGAAAACGGAGTTTATACAACTCCATGCACTGTTAATGGGCTTCGACTAAGTTTTATTTTTGATACTGGGGCAAGTAATGTTTCAATTTCGTTATTTGAAGCATTATTCATGCTTAAAAACGGTTATTTAAATGAATCTGATTTAACAGGATCTTCATACGCACAAATTGCTGATGGAAATATTGTAGAAAATACAACAGTTAATCTAAGAGAGATGGATATCGGAGGATTGAAATTATACGATATTAAAGCAGTTATCATTCATGAACTTTCTGCACCGGTTTTATTAGGCCAATCAGCTATTCAAAAATTAGGGATGATCCAATTAGAAGGGGATGAATTAATAATTATGCAACCAACTTCGCAATCAGCAGTTAATAATTGCGGTGAAGCCCAAAATTTAGCAAGTAAAGCAAATAATTACTCTGTGGATGAATTATATACTCTTGCTGCTGAAACCTACCAGAAAGCATATGATTTGTGTCCCGATGCCATAGATTGTTATAATATGTTTCTTATGGGCAACTCATTTTTTAATATTAATATTTACGCACAAGCAATTAAGTACCTTGAGAAAGCTAAGAACTGTGAACTTAACAAAGAAATCTCCTCTCAAAAGGATATTAAATTTTATTTATATCTTAACGTTATTCAGAAAGCAAGCGACTTTTGTTACTTATTCATCAACATTATCGTTGTGTTCATTTGTATTAGGGCAATTACGGTATTTTTAACGATTGTTGAAATTATTATTGCGTAGAATTTTCTTTTGGCGTTGTTTGTCAGACCAAAAATTAACGTCTTATTATTAACGAAAAACAAAACGGAAGAAAAACCTTATGCTAAGAACAATTTTAGTTGAAAATTTGGGCGAAGATGCGAACGAAGTCAACGAAGCGAAGTCGCCAATAAACTTTTCTGTCGCTAACAGTTTGAAAACTCTAAAGGTGAAAAGGTTGAAAAAACTGAATGGGTTGCATGTACGATCTTTGTAACAAAGGGCAAAGAAAAACTTGCAGAAGATTTGAAAAAAGGAACGCGTGTCGGTCTCAATGGTAAAGTACATTCAAAAGGATGGCACGACAAAACTACCGGTGAACTTAAAACATCTTTAAGCATAGATGTTGACGAAATTGAATTTATCAATTAACTTGTTTCTTAGGGCCTTAAAAAATTATCTCTAGGTGGTTTTTTCCTATAATTAATATTATGTCAAATAGAATATTTTTGATTTAATGTGTAAGCCGGAATTCCCCTCACCTATTATTACAATAACCAAAAAATGCAAAACCGGCTTATTTATTAAGATATGTCCCTATCGTTTCCGATTTTGTTGCGACCAGAATTGGTAAGCTAGGAACTGCAAAAAGATTTATAGTCGGATTGCTGATCGCTTCCCATTTTGACGTTCTTATAAATTTGTAACCATTCCTCCCGGCTGCTGCAATTATATCGGCATCACCTGCCCCATCACCAAATGGAAGCGAAAGAACATTGACGTCACTGGGAACATGGGATTCAATAAGTTCTTTTGATTTTCTGAGTTCATAATCAAGAAAGGAATTATACTCATTCAGGGTCCCGTAACTGCCTTTGCCCTGCAGCAGATGTGCATGCGAATATGTATGAGATCCGAAAGTAAAGGGTCTTTCCCCGCTGGCCAGCGTGTAACGGCTCATCACCCCAACTTCCTCCCATGAAATAAATGATGTCTCACCGATCGAATGTGCCCACAGGAAAAATGTAGCCCTCATTTTATACTCGAGAATCAATGGCTTTACAAGCGGGTACCATGATTGATCACCGTCATCAAAAGTCAGTATTACCGAATTGCCATCCGGCATTTTACCGGATGCCACAATGTTTTCTAAATCGTTGAAAGTGATTACATTAATATTATTAGCAACGAGATATTTCAGATCTGATTCAAAATCTTTTACATTCCGCTCATACAGATCAGAGGCATTCTCTTTAACAATCCTGTGGTACATCAGAACAAGGATCTTTCCTTCTTTCGGAGGAATAGGTTCTTCCTGCTTAGAACATGCTGTAAATAAGAGAATTACAATAGTCAAAAGGGCGATTTTGTTTTTCATTGGAAGCTTAAAGCTTTACGCTGCAATTTATGCAAAAAACTATTGCAAAAAAAGCCTTCCTGTTTGAAGGGAAGGCTTGTGCAGAATTATGAATTTATGCTTATTCTTAAAGTGAAACAGTTGCGGATTTACAGTTGATCTTACTTTTGTTCAAGTTTGTCAAGCTTTGCCTTTACTGCATCATACTTGTCAGTCATCTTAAGCCTGTAATACAGCTCCTTAAGACTTCTCATGGCAAACAGGTCATCGGGTTTTAGCTCATTTGCTTTTTCCATATAAGGAAGAGCTTTTGCAAAAACTGCCATTGCTTCTTCGATTGCTGCATTATATTTATTAACATCCATAATATCATTGGCTTTCACAAACATATCGGATGCTTTATTTATATAGGCAGCGCCGAGTCCGTACTGACTGTCATAAAGATCTGATTTCAGTTCAACAGATTTTGTAAGGTCTTCAATTGACTGATCAAATTTGTTTTCGTTAAGGTAAATAATACCTTCTGCAAAGTAGAGACTGTAATTCCCGGGGTCGGCCGCTTTGGCAACCTCGAGATTCTTAAGGGCATCCTCGTTCTTCCCTGCTTTGATATAAAGGTCAATTAACTGCAATGTAACGTTTTTGTCACCGGGGAATTTGTCGGGCAGACTTTTCAGCAAAGCTTCGGCTTTTAAAGTATCACCTTCTTCAAGGTAACTTTGTGAGATCTGGAAATAAGGAGTAATCCCCAGATATTTCATTTCAGCACATTTTTCAAAATACTTTATTGCTTCCGGATATTTAGCTGAATTCATTGCAGCAAGTCCTGCATTATAATACATCCCGGTGTCGGTTACTCCTACGTATTTATCGCTTTCGGTTATCGCTATCTGGTTTTCAAACGATTTTAAAGCACCTGCATAATCCTTTGCCTCGAACTGTGTACCACCCTGTGAGTACAGATCGAGGGCCAGTGCGTTATAAATCATATTTGTGATAATTCTTTTTTTGGTAGTGCCTTTGGGATCAAGCTCCATAGCTTTTTCATAAGCGGTGTAGGACTCGCCAAGAGGATCGGAGTAAAAGGCTTTGAATTTCGGATTGTCCGATTTAAAAACAGCCTGGCAAAGTTTTCCCTTGGCAAAATAGGTATTAAACCAGGTTGAAGTTTTTGGATCAACCATTGCCTGGTCTATAGCTTCTTTTGCCTTATCAAGAGAACCTTGTTCTATAAAGCTCAAAGCGCTGGTTACTTTTCCCTTCTGAGCGAAAGCACTGAAAGAGATAAATACTACTGCAAAAAGCAGAAATAACTTTTTCATAATTATAATTCTAGTTTAATTTAAATTGCATTAATTATTTTTCAAATTTAAAACTTTAGTTACTAATCATCAAATTCTTTGCCATTTTCCTTAGCATTTTGATCATTTTGAAGATCCTCACCCTGACCGGCTGTTTCATCTTCCTCATTTACAAGCACACTGGCCACTGATGCAATAGTATCATTTTCTTTCAGATTGATAAGTCGGACCCCCTGAGTTGCCCTTCCCATCACCCTGAGCGCTGAAACCGGACTCCTTAAAACATTGCCGGACTGCGTAATGATCATAAGGTCGTGATTATCAGTTACATCTTTCAGTGTAATCAACGAGCCTGTCTTTTCAGTTATGTTTATGGTTTTTACTCCTTTGCCACCCCTGTTTGTAATCCGGTAAGCATCTATATCAGACCTCTTTCCATAACCTTTCTCAGATACGACAAGAACATCCTTTTCCTTGCTCTCAATTGTTATCATTCCAACAACAATATCAGTCGCCTGATTTGCCAGCCTGATCCCTCTCACACCCGATGCGGTTCTCCCCATAGCTCTTACCGTGTCTTCACGGAAACGGATTGCCCTTCCCGACTTTACTGCCAGCATTATATGGTGCTTGCCGTTAGTCATCTTTGCTTCAAGCAGTTCATCGCCTTCCCTGACAGTTATGGCATTGACACCATTTGTCCTGGGCCTTGAATATGCTTCAAGTGAAGTCTTCTTTATTATGCCCTTTGTGGTGCAAAGCACAATGAAATTATTGTTGATATATTCGGCGTCATTCAGATTCTTAACATTTATAAATGCCCTGACTTTATCATCGGGTTCTATATTAATAAGATTCTGCATTGCCCTTCCCTTTGAAGTTCTTGATCCTTCAGGAATACTGTAAACCTTGAGCCAGTAACACTTTCCCTTGCTGGTAAAGAAAAGCATGGTGTTATGCATCGTCGCAATGATCAGATGTTCGATGAAATCCTCATCACGTGTTGCACCTCCTCTTGCTCCGGTACCTCCCCTGTTCTGACGTCTGAAATCAGTAAGCGGTGTTCTTTTAATATAACCAAGATGTGAAATGGTAATCACCATTTCTTCATCGGCATAAAAATCTTCCGGATTGAACTCCTCCGCGTTTGGAATGATTTCGGTTCTCCTTTTGTCTCCGTATTTCTCTTTTACCTCAAGAAGTTCCTCCTTTATTAGTTTCATCTGAAGTTCCTCACTTGCGAGTAAAGCTTTAAGTTGTTCAATTAATGCCATAACATCGCTATACTCAGCTCTTAACTTTTCCTGTTCCAGTCCGGTAAGCTGCCTCAGACGCATTTCAACAATTGCCCTTGCCTGCAGATCCGAAAGCTCAAATCTGACCATCAGCCGTTCCCTGGCTTCGTCGGGAGTTTTGGAACTTCTTATTATTGCAATTACTTCATCAATGTGATCGCTGGCAATTATCAGTCCCTGAAGTATATGGGCGCGTTTTTCTGCCTGATCGAGGTCGAACCTTGACCTTCGTACGATAACGTCATGTCTGTGACGGACAAAATGATCGATCAGGTCTTTGGTATTCAGAGTTCTTGGACGCATCTTAACCAGCGCAATGTTATTAACATTGAATGATGTCTGAAGCGATGTGTATTTGTACAGATTGTTCAGAACGACATTGGCGCTTGCATCCTTTTTGAGGATGATCACAACCCTCATACCGTTCCTGTCCGATTCGTCATTAATGTATGATATCCCCTCAAGCTTCTTCTCATTTATAAGGTCGGCAATTTTCTTAATCATCTCTGCCTTGTTTACCATATACGGGATTTCGGTAACAATAATGCATTCACGTCCCGAATGGGTAAGCTCAATTTCGGTCTTTGCCCTTACCATTATTCTTCCCCTGCCAGTCTCGCATGCATCTCTTATGCCCTGTTCTCCATATATTATCCCGCCTGTGGGAAAGTCGGGACCCTTTATATATTTAAGAATTTCATCAGTGGTAATATCCCTGTTATCGATAAAGGCAATTGTTGCATCTATAATTTCACCAAGGTTATGCGGAGGCATGTTGGTTGCCATTCCAACAGCAATGCCTGAAGCTCCGTTAACAAGAAGGATTGGTATCCTTGTTGGCAGGACAACCGGTTCCGTAAGAGAGTCATCAAAATTTGGCTGGAAATCAACAGTACCTTTTTCGATATCTGAAAGAGTCTCCTCGGCTATCTTTTTAAGTCTTGCTTCCGTGTACCTCATTGCTGCAGGACTATCGCCGTCGACTGAGCCAAAGTTACCCTGCCCGTCAACCAGAGGGTATCTCAGCGACCAATCCTGGGCCATTCTCACCATCGCATCGTAAACAGAAGTATCACCATGGGGATGAAATTTACCAAGCACCTCCCCTACTATTCTTGCTGATTTTTTATAAGGTCTGTTTGAATAAACCCCTAACTCTGACATTCCAAAAAGTACCCGCCTGTGTACCGGTTTCAGGCCATCCCTTACATCAGGTAAAGCCCTCGACACTATTACCGACATCGAATAGTCGATATATGCCGACTTCATCTCCTCTTCTATGTTTACCTGTACTATCTTTTCTCTCTCTGCCATAAATGATTATAAATTAAACAGATATAAATTTGTTAGGTATAAATTATTTCGATTACGAAAATAGTGATTATTTGTATAATTTTACCGTTTTATATAGGCTACTTTTTAACATTAATTGTTTATAAAGAGGCACGAATATTGCCATACATAATTTGCATTAAATTTAACTTTGGTTTGCTTGCCATAAGCAGTTTTGTCCTATTTGGACTGACATATTGGCCTGCTAACGGAAGTGACTAAAAAAAGAAAGTTTAAATATATGGATTCACAATTTTCGCAGAGGGTAAAAGATATACTGGGATATAGCAAAGAAGAAGCTATAAGACTGGGAAACAGTCATATAAGCCCGGAACATCTTTTTTTAGGGATTCTCAGGGATGGTGAAGGTGTTGCGGTAGATATCCTGCTGAATCAGGGAATCGACCTTTTGGTACTTAAAGGTTCCCTTGAAAAGAGCATAAAGGTTGAGAGCCCGGTACCTGTAGCTGATCATGAGGTTATTCCTTTATTGAGGAGCACTGAACGGATCCTTAAGCTCGTTTATCTCGAAGCTAAGTCATTAAAAAGCAATACTATCGATTCTGAACATCTCTTGCTTGCAATACTAAAGGACGAAAATGCTCTTGTTACAAGATTTCTTACGGAACTGGATGTCGATTACCAGTCGGTACGGCGTGCCGTTGAGGCTGGTTCTCCTTCCGCAAGGGCTGATTTTCCAAGAGAAGAGGATGATGAAGGCCAGGCTTTCGGAGGACCCGGAAAAGGGCAATCCTCTCCTGCTTCATCAAAACCTTCATCAGATACTCCTGTTCTTGATAATTTTGGTATTGATCTTACGAAAGCAGCTGAAGAAGGCCGGCTCGATCCGGTTGTCGGGCGCGAAAGGGAGATAGAAAGGCTTGCCCAGATCCTGTCGAGACGGAAAAAGAATAATCCCGTACTTATCGGAGAACCCGGGGTAGGAAAATCCGCTATTGCCGAAGGCCTTGCATTGCGAATTGTAAAAAAGAATGTATCGAGGGTACTTTTCAACAAAAGGGTAGTTGCCCTCGACCTTGCTTCAATTGTTGCCGGTACTAAATACCGCGGTCAGTTTGAAGAGAGGATGAAGGCAATACTTAATGAGCTGTCGAAAAACGACAACATCATCTTATTCATCGACGAGATTCACACAATTGTTGGTGCTGGCGGAGCCACAGGTTCCCTGGATGCTGCAAATATGCTTAAGCCTGCCCTTGCGAGGGGCGAGATCCAGTGCATCGGCGCTACCACTCTTGATGAATACCGTCAGCATATTGAAAAAGACGGTGCTCTCGAGAGAAGGTTCCAGAAGGTGATCGTTGAACCTACTTCAATAGAGGAAACAATACATATCCTGCACAATATAAAGGAGAGATACGAAGAGCATCACAACGTTATCTACACTGATGCAGCAATTGATGCCTGTGTAAAGCTTACAAACAGATACATTTCAGACAGACATCTCCCCGACAAGGCTATTGATGCTCTTGATGAATCAGGTTCAAGGGTTCATATCTCAAATATAGTGGTCCCTGAAAAGATCCTCCAGCTCGAAAAACAGCTTGAAGATACCAAGAAGGAAAAGATGATGGCGGTTAAAAACCAGAACTTCGAAAAAGCTGCCAGCTTCCGCGACAGGGAAAAGGACCTCCTCGATATGATAGAACTCGAAAAGAAGAAATGGGAGAAGGAACTTGCCGTGAACCGTGAGACCGTCGATGCCGATAAAGTTGCAGAAGTCGTTGCAATGATGACCGGCGTTCCGGTCCAGCGCATCGCACAGACAGAAGGCACCCGCCTGCTTAAAATGGCTGATGAACTCAGTGGTAGCGTAATCGGTCAGGATGAAGCTATACGGAAAGTTGTTAAATCAATTCAGCGTAACCGTGCAGGACTTAAGGATCCGAATAAACCGATAGGTACATTCATTTTCCTTGGTCCTACCGGGGTTGGAAAAACCCAGCTTGCAAAAGTCCTGGCAAAATTTCTCTTCGACACCACTGATAATCTCATCAGGATCGATATGAGCGAATACATGGAGAAATTCTCCGTTTCAAGACTCGTTGGTGCACCTCCCGGATATGTAGGGTATGAAGAAGGAGGCCAGCTTACAGAAAAAGTAAGAAGGAAACCCTACTCGGTCGTACTTCTCGACGAAATTGAAAAAGCTCATCCTGATGTCTTTCATATAATGCTTCAGGTCCTTGATGAAGGGCAGCTTACCGACAGCCTCGGTCGGCGTGTGGATTTCAGAAATACTATCGTGATTCTGACCTCAAATATAGGAACCAGGCAGATAGCCGAATTTGGCCATGGTATAGGATTCGATACCTCGGCAAAGAAATCTACCAGGGACGAGCAGACGAAAAGTATCCTGCAGAAAGCTCTTCAGAAGACTTTCGCTCCTGAATTCCTTAACAGGATCGATGATGTTATAATGTTTAACTCACTTGGCAAGGAAGAGATCAATAAGATCATCGATCTCGAGCTTAAAGGTCTGTACGACAGGGTTAAATCTCTCGGATATCAGCTTAAAATCGCTCCGGCAGCAAAGGATTTTATTGCCGAGCGCGGGTTCGATGCAAACTATGGAGCAAGGCCGCTGAAAAGGGCTATCCAGAAATACCTCGAAGATCCTATGGCCGAAGTGCTTATTAAAGCCGAACTGCTTGAAGGCGATACCATCCATGTTGGATTTAACAGTGTTAAATCAGAGATCAAAATAAAGATCCAGAAGAAGAAAGCCGAGCTTCCGGAAAAAACTGATCCCTCGGTTAATTAATTATAAGAACTTACACAGAGTTCCACGGAGGAGAACACTGAGTTCCATAGAGTTGTGGATTTAAACATATCAGTAGAACTCTGGAAACCCTCTGTGGATTCGGAGTAAGTCTATTTGTTTTTATTTTGAAGGTACCCCGAACAGATCAAATTCTTCTGCCCCGGTGATCAGGATATTATAGAAAGTACCCGGGTGTAAATCGTATTCGGAACCGATAAGCACTTCATTATCAACCTCAGGACTGTCGTACTCCGTTCTTCCAGCAAAAAATTTGTCTTCCCTCCTGTCGATCACAACTTTAAATACTTTCCCGATCTTTTCATGGTTCAGTTCTTCTGAAATGGACTGCTGGATGGCCATTAACTCCGAAACTCTTGCTTTTTTAACCTTTCGGGATATCTCATCCTTATAATTATTGTAAGCAAATGTGCCTTCTTCATTCGAATATTCAAATACTCCGAGCCTGTCAAATCTGAATTCTGAAATGAAATCTCTGAGTTCGCGGTATTCCTTTGCATCTTCTCCGGGATGACCTGCTATCAGGGTTGTACGGATTGCAGCGTCAGGGAGTTCAGTCCGGATTTTTTGAAGAAGCTCACGTGTCTCCTTTCCATAATGCGAACGCTTCATTAACCCTAGTACCCTGTTGGAGATATGTTGAATGGGAATGTCAATATACCTGCAGATCCTCCTGTTCTCCTTCATCAGGGTGATAAGCTCCATCGGAAAGTTAGCAGGATAGAGATAATGCAACCGTATCCATTCAAGTGACTTGATCTTTAACAATTCAGAAACAAGGTAAGGCAACTTCTGGACTTTATAAAGGTCCAGTCCATAATAACTTAAATCCTGAGCAATAAGTATCAGCTCTTTAACACCCTGTCCGGCAAGGATTTCAGCTTCTTCAACAATCTCTTCAACAGGTCGCGAAATACATCTTCCCCTTATCAGGGGGATTGAACAAAACGCACACGTCCGGTCACAACCTTCAGAAACCTTAAGGTAAGCATAATGGCCCGGTCCTGTAAGGGCTCTTTCGCTCAGCAGATCCTTCCGAAGTGTGATACCAAGTTCCTCCAGAATATCTTTCATATTGTTTACGCCAAAATACTTTTTGACCTCAGGTATCTCGCTCTTGAGGGCGTCCATATACCGCTCTGACAGACAACCCATAACATAAAGATTGCTGATATGCCCTGCCCGGCTTGCTTTTATAAAACGCAGTATGGTTTCGATGCTTTGTTCTTTTGCATCATTTATGAATCCGCAGGTATTTATTATGACGGTGGAAGCTGAAAGATCATCTGAATCGTAAACAAGGTCATATCCTCCGGCTTTAATCTGGCGCATAAGCTTCTCAGAATCAACAAGGTTTTTCGGGCAACCGAGTGTTACAACGTTTATTTTCTTTTGAAGTGAAGCTTTCAATGATTTTCCTTTTTCGTCACTATCCTTATTCAGTTTCAAATAATGAATCTACAAATTCATAGGGATTGAATATCTGGAGGTCATCCAGCTTCTCACCAAGCCCTATATATTTTACCGGAATCCTGAACTGGTCAGAAATCCCGATTACTACCCCCCCTTTTGCCGTTCCATCGAGTTTTGTAATTGCCATCGCAGTTACATCTGTCGATGCGGTGAACTGTTTTGCCTGTTCAAAAGCATTCTGGCCCGTGGATCCATCGAGAACCAGCAGGACTTCGTGCGGCGCATCCGGAATCACTTTCTCCATTACCCGCTTGATCTTTGAAAGTTCGGTCATCAGGTTAATCTTATTATGCAGCCTGCCGGCCGTATCGATTATAACAACATCATATTTGCCCGCAACTCCCGATTTTAGAGTGTCGTATGCTACCGATGCCGGATCGGATCCCATATTTTGTCTTACCATCTCTACTCCTGCCCTGTCGGCCCAGATCTGAAGCTGGTCGATTGCAGCTGCCCTGAAGGTATCGGCTGCGCCAAGAAGAACCTTTTTGCCGGCATTCTTATACTGGTGTGCAAGTTTTGCAATTGTTGTTGTTTTCCCCGATCCGTTCACACCGACAACCATAATTACATATGGGGTGACATTCGTTGCAGCAGAAAAATCAATTTGGGTAACAGAAATATTGTTTTCAAGAAGCGAAACAATCTCTTCCTTGAGGATCTTGTTAAGCTCACTGGTATTCAGGTATTTGTCTCTTGCGACCCTTGCTTCGATACGTTCGATGATCCGGAGAGTTGTTGTAACCCCGACATCGGAGGAAACCAGAACTTCCTCAAGGTTATCAAGCACTTCCTCATCAACCTTTGACTTGCCGATTACAGCACGTGACAATTTTGAAAAAACATTCTCTTTGGTTTTTTCAAGACCTTTATTCAGAACCTCTTTATTCTCTTTTTTAAGAAATCCAAACAATGCCATCAGGTTGTATTTTTTAAGCTGTTTATTTCAAATATAAAAAAAGCTTTCTCCGGCAGGGAAGAAAGCTTTTTGTATCCTGACAGGTGTTCCGGTTATTTTTTTGAAAAGAACTCCTTAATATGGTCATTATGAACGACTTCTTCCTTAAATTGATATGCACCTGATTTATCCGATTTTATCATCTTGATGCATTTGGTAAATAGTTTTCCCGACCCTGTCTTAAGTGTTGCAACAACTTTCTTTGCCATTGTGTTATCTGTTTACTTTATTTCTCTGTGTAGTGTGTGTTTTTTAAGAATCGGATTGTATTTCATCCTTTCCATACGATCAGGTGTGTTTTTCCTGTTCTTTGTTGTAATATATCTGGATGTCCCCGGCAGACCGCTTTCCTTATGTTCGGTACATTCCAGTATAACCTGCTGCCTGTTGCCTTTTGCCTTCTTTGCCATTTTCTAACCTGATTAATAATTGAGAATGTAACCTTTTTCCTTAGCTTCCCTGAGAACAGTCGTGAGCCCTTTTTTATTTATAAGACGCATTCCTGAAGTGGAGATTTTAAGAGAAATCCATCTATCCTCCTCAGGGAGAAAATATTTCTTTGTAAAAAGATTAGGATAAAATTTCCTTTTAGTCCTTCTTTTTGAATGCGAAACGTTGTTTCCGACCATCGCTTTCTTCCCTGTAACCTGACAAATCTTTGACATTGATATGGTATTTACTTCTTAGCTAACGTTTGTCTTTTTAAAACGAAGCGCAAAATACGTGATTTTTATCTGATTAACCAAATATTCAGGTCAAATTTTTTAAACACCCTTTAATATTGATTGTTATCCTTTGATAATCTGCTTTCTAAGCAAACTTAGCGCTGAATTTGAGAACCTGGCTATGTTTGTTATCCTGTCGCTTCCAAAAGTATGCTTTTCTGCCACAGTACCTTCCTCAGAGGCTGCTGCAATCCAAAGTGTCCCGACAGGCTTTTCTTCACTTCCCCCATCCGGACCTGCAATTCCCGAAGTGGCTACCGAGAAATCGGTCTCAAGAAGCCGTCTGGCACCTTCGGCCATGGCTTTTACAACTGATTCGCTTATGGCGCCATCCTTTTCAATAAGTTTTTCATCAACGCCGAGCAGTTTAGTTTTAACATTGTTTGAATAAGCAATAACTGAGCCTCTGTAGTAATTTGAGCTTCCGGGTACGCTTGTGATAAGATGTGCAATATTCCCGCCGGTACAGCTTTCTGCAGTGCAAATTGTCTTTTTTGCTTTTGTCAGTAATTTACCGATAACCGTTTCAAACGATTCTTCATTTTCCCCAAAGATAAGGTCGGGAATCAGTGAATAAAGCTTTTGTACCCGTATGTTTACCATTTCAGAAACCACCTCTTTATCTTTTCCTGTACCGGTCAGTCTGAGTTTGATTACTCCGGCTGCCGGCAGGTATGCCAGTTTAATGTTTTCAGGGAGAGAAGCTTCAAATTCTGTGAGCAGCTCGGCAAGCCTTGCCTCAGGAACACCATATGTCATTATGTTTCTGTGAATTATTACCTGTGATGTAAAGCGTTTCCTGAGCTCCGGTATGACGTGCTCAATCATAATATATCTCATTTCATGGGGAACACCGGGCATTGAAATAAATATAGTCCCCTCTTTCTCAAACCACATCCCCGGAGCTGTCCCGGCTGCATTCGAAAGCACCCTGCATGATTCGGGTACTTCAGCCTGTTTCTTGTTATTCTCATTCATTGGGAAGTTCCGTCGCTGCATCATTTTTTCTATCATTGTCAGAACCTCTTTGTTCACAACAAGTCTAGTGTTAAAGAATTCACACAACGTTTGTTTTGTTATGTCGTCGCTTGTAGGGCCCAGGCCTCCGGTGATCAGTACAACGTCTGATTTCCCCGTTGCTTCGGATAGTACTTTTAAAATGTCGGACCTGAGATCATGAACTGATGTTTTCTTCCGGACATCAAAACCTGCCAGACTCAGCTCCGCTCCCATCCAGGCTGAGTTTGTATCGATTGTCTGACCTATTAAAAGCTCATCGCCTATTGTGATAATTTCTGCCTTCATTGTGCTGAATTCAAAGAATAAAGCACAAAGGTACAGAATCAGGAAGGATTTTTTCTCTTGTATGCATACTCTGCTTCCCTGTTTACCGGTTTACTTTGATATCATTGTGCAAGAATTTAGAATGCAATTACAGCTTCGTAATAACATTTTGTTATTTTTGCCAGGAATTTGCGGGAGTAGCTCAGTGGTAGAGCATCAGCTTCCCAAGCTGAGGGTCGCGGGTTCGACCCCCGTTTCCCGCTCACAGATAATCAAAGAGTTAGACTGTGTCTGACTCTTTTTTACTTAAAAATTTCCAATAATCTAAAAGAAAATAACAATTATCTAATTTAATTAGTAATTTTATTTCTCAAGTAAAATGGAAGATCAGAAGTTGGCTTCCCTAATTAAATGTAACCTTTAAACCTATGAAATTACTTTACCGACAACTAAGAAAAGTAGGGCTATTCTTGATTTTATCTACAACCTGCACATTCGTTTACGGACAAATCTCCGTAAAGGGCAGGGTAGTCTCTTCCGAGAATAACCTGGGAATGCCCGGTGTGAATATCACGATCAAAGGTACTACTCAGGGAGTGATATCCGGCGTCGATGGTACTTACAGTATTTCTGCCAGAACAAAGGAAGATCTTCTGGTATTCAGTTTTATGGGTTTTATTACAAAAGAGGTCGTTGTTGGTGATAAAACGTCCGTTGATATTACCCTGGATCCCGATCTGAAAGAGATCGAAACTGTGGTGGTTATGGGCTACAGCACCAAAAAGAGGAACGAAATTACAAGTGCTGTAACCACTGTATCATCTGATAAGCTTCTTGACATTACATCTAATGATATCGGAACTATGCTCCAGGGGAAAGTAGCTGGTATTCAGGTCATCAATAGTTCAGGTGCACCGGGAGCAAATTCTGAAATTCGCATCAGAGGAATCTCTTCATTCAGTGCACCACAGGGACCTCTTTATGTCGTAGACGGTATTATCGGTGGAACATTTGATCCAAACGATGTTGAAACAATAACTGTGTTGAAAGATGCCGGAGCAACCGGAATGTACGGATCACAGGCAAATGGGGGCGTTATTGTGGTTTCAACCAAGAAAGCCAGCTCATCTAAGCCCCAGTTTGAGTTTAAAGTTGTTAATGGATTCCGCACTGCCGATCATGGAAATGTAGAAATGATGGATAGTAAAACTTTATATGCCTATCATCGGGAGTATTTCCGTGATCCTCAGAAATTTGTTGTTGATGACAGAAAATTCAAGTCTGCAAGACCTTTATCACTGCTGGATGTGAATACCGATTGGCTATCTGAAACTTTCAGAAACGGCAGGATACAGAACTATTTTTTGTCTTCGTCAGGGATTAGTGATAAACTCTCTTATTATCTGGGTGCCAGTTATTACGACGAAGAAGGAACTTTTATAAATTCCAATTTTCAGCGTGCCAACCTCAGAGCTAACACCACCTATAAATTCTCCGACAGAGTTTCATTGACCAATAATATTAATCTTAGCGGTTCGAAAAACCTTGGTACCGATTATATGAATATTTATTATGCTTACACCAGCATGCCATGGGATAACCCATATGATGAAAATGGTATAGCAAGAAGTTTCAAAACTGCTGAAGGTATATGGTCGAAAGACAAGATAAATCCCATTCAGGCAGCAGAAAATTCTGAGCTCAGCAATAAATCTTTTAGTTTTGACTACGACATTGACTTAAGTATTAAGATTTCAAAATGGTTAACATTTTCATCTTCAAACAGGTTGAGTGGTTTTGCCTTTATGGACAAGACCTTCTATTCAAAAGCTGCAGACAACCTTTCATATTTTGGAACAGGTTATGTCAGCTCTCAAAACAGTTTTAATTATAGTGGCATAACTACAAATTTGTTAAAATTTAATTTTATCAGAACAAGCCATTCATTAAGCGGATTGGTTGGATTTGAGGCCCAGGCAGGAAACGACGATTATATCCTCGGGTCAGGTATGGGTATCCCTGAAGGGCTTAGAGTTCCATCAGTTGCATCAGGTCAATACCTGATTGAAGGAGCTCCGACCAAATCAGTAATGCAATCTTTCATTTCGCAGGTGAACTATAATTATCTCGGCAGGTATTTCCTGTCTGGTTCTTATCGGATAGATCAATCTTCACAATTTGCGCCAAATAAAAGAACTGCAATGTTCCCCAGTATTTCAGCAGCATGGTTGATTAGTAATGAAGATTTTGTAAAGAGTGTGCCGGCGGTTTCAAATCTTAAACTTAAGGCCAGTTGGGGGCGGACAGGGATGAAAGATATCGGACCATACCGGTATATGGAAATGTTCAGTTTTTCCTCCCAATATGATGGTCAACCGGCAGCTGTTCCAACCCAAATGGCCAATCCGGACCTGACATGGGAACAAACGGATCAGTTAAATGCAGGAATTGAAATCGGACTATTTAAAAGAATCGATCTGGAAGTTGATTTTTACAAAAACATGACCAAAAATTTATTAGTCGAACGAGCATTGCCTCCTTCCGGGGGATTCAGAACACAATGGCAAAACATTGGAAAGGATATGAATAGTGGTATTGAGTTAAGTCTGAGTGCGGCCCTTATTAAAACAACAGATTTCAACTGGTCATTAGACCTCTCCGTCGGGTATAACAAGAATAAATTGTCGGGATTTGGAAGTGATACAATTCTGACTTCGAATTCATACGGTGTGATTCAGGCATACCATAACGGATCACCTCTTTATTCATGGTATGCAAAAGAGTTCTATGGAATCGATCCGGCAAATGGTTCTGTGCTATGGGTAGCAAATGATGGTCAGACAACACACGAATACCAGGATGCCAGATATATAGAATATGGTACCCCTATGCCTAAGTTTCAGGGAGGAATATCTACTGAGTTCAGGTATAAGGCTTTTTCTCTCAGAGGTAATTTTTCCTATTTGTCCGGTAATAAGATTTTCAATTATTTCAGAAGATATGTTGACCATGACCTGCAGGAAACACAATTTAATGTCATGATGCCACGTGATGACTATAAACTCTGGCAAAAACCAGGCGATATAGCTACAAAACCGCTGCCTCAGAACGCAAGGAATTCATTTGATCCTTCAACGCGTTTCATAGATGATGGCAGTTTCCTGAAAGTCAGAAATATTGCACTAACCTACGAACTTCCACAGCAGGTAATATCAAGAATAAAACTCAGTGGTCTGGCAGTTTCGCTTGCTATGGATAACGTTTATACATTTACCAATTTCTGGGGACAGGATCCTGAGGTTTCAATTGATCCCGGTTCCGGAAATCTTCCGGGGTATGCTGAGTTTAAATACCCGAATAACAAGCAGTATGTTTTAAGCCTGAATATTCGTTTCTGACAATGCAAATAATAATTATATGAAAAAGATATTAAAATACTTAGGACTGCTGGTGATTACTTTAACACTTGTTAAGTGCGAGCTTAATGTTATACCTCAGGATGCACTCACCAGCGACCAAATTACAGGCACCTCTGATGGCTTGTCAAGTCTTGTGAATGGATTATATGCCATTTTTAAGGAATCCAACGGCAATAACTGCTATATCCGCCAGTATTATCAAATGAGTGATTTTGCGGGCGATGATATTGTTTGCGCATACAAAACAGAGGACGACCTTATCAATAGTTTCAGGTATAGGGACAGGAGCGCCGAAAAGTCCAATATAAACTTTTTCTGGGAAATGTCATATAAAATTATCTATGGTGCAAATGTTGCTATATCTATGGCTGAATTGAAAGGTGATGATCCTTTCACTAATCAACTAAAGGGAGAAAGTTATTTTCTCAGAGCATTTGCAGCGCATAATCTTGTTCGCTTTTTTGCCGAACCATACAGTGATGCGAATAAATCACTTCCTGGTATTATTGTCAGGGAAAGTAAATCGGACAATATGCCCAAAGCAAGAGCAACCCTTGAGGATACTTATAACTATATTATCAGCAGTCTGAAGACAGCAGAGTCAGTTATGAGTGAGGAGATGCCTGCCGAAAGGAATAATGATAACCATAAGTTTGCCTCTATTTACTCCGTCTGGTCAATGCTTTCCCGAGTCTACCTTTATAAAGGGGAGATGGATAGTTGCATTTTATATTCTGACAAGCTGATCAATTCTGAAATGTTTCAATTAGAAACATCAGAAAATTTTCCAGGTTATTTTGCTTCTGCAAAAACCGGATCTGAAAGTATCTGGCTTATCCCCTACAATCTGATCGATGATCAGCTTAATGGTTCAGTTGCATCAATGATCTTTAACGGTAATAATTGTTGGGCTGAGGAAGGAGCCAGTCTTTCTATTTTGGAAGACATGGGATATGGAACAGGTATGATGGATATTGATCAGCGATGGAAATATATTGTAACAGATGCTCCAATAGTTAAGAATGGAGTTAATATGTTCTATATCAGCAAGTTTTCGGGACAGGACGGTTCCCCGACGCTTAGCTCCCCTGTCATGTTCCGATTATCCGAAATCTACCTCAACAGGGCAGAAGCGTATGCTAAAACAGCAGATGTGGCAGGTGCAGTTGCGGATTTAAATATATTACTTGAAAACCGTCTCATAATTCCTGAAGGTGAAAATATTAATGATTACCTGTATGATGAAGCATCAATTACAAGTGGAGAAATTGTCGACGTAGTACTTAAGGAAAGAAGGATTGAACTGGCATTTGAAGGACATCGGATATTTGACCTTTTGCGAAATGGGAAAGACGTTACCCGCAATTATTGGGGTTTTCATCTTGACAGCTACAACGGTGTTCCGTCTGGTAATGAACCTGGTCTCGGTGCCCCCGGTGTTCTTTTCCATTTCAATGATCCTAACCTGATATACCCGATTCCATCCAGTGAGATCAGTACAAACAAACTTTGTGTACCTAACTTATAATTTAAAGACTATGAACTACTTCAAAAAAGTGCAATTATATTATGCTGTATTTCTGATGTTTTTAGTAATGTCGTGCAGCAAGGAGGGAAAATATAATCTTGAAGATACTCCTCCTCTGGATTTCCGTTCCTACTATGATGGATTGACCGTTACTTTCGCCAATGCAACAGAAGGTGCAACAGATATTTCATGGGAGTTTGGAGATAATTCACCGGTTTTACCCGGTGACTCCGTGAAACATACATATGTTTCAATAGGTAACTATGTTATTACAATGAACGGAACATTTAATGGCAAATCTTACATTTTCCATACCGTATTAAGGGTGGATAAACAATCTGTAATTAACCTTGAAGACGGTACATTCGAGGATTGGAAAGGAGTAACATATCCTGATTTTTTACTTTCTGGTAAGGATGCAATTGATACTGCTAAAGTCGATTATGATGCCAATTACATTTATATATATGTTGAATTCGACTCTATTGCAGAGAATGCTGGTTTAATAGATCATATCTTTGGTGTATATATGGATGTTGATAATGCTGTCTCAACGGGATTTTCGATGAAAGAAATGGGTGTCGATTATGGATGTGAAGGGAATTTATACGATGGCGGATGGTTTGCACCAAGCAAAGTTGATCTTGTTAATGGTGATCCGGGTTGGCCCTTTGTCGGCTTTGATAATGAAAAAGCAATTAAACCAGGCTATATTGCAAAAGAAGGCAATACTATAAAAATGGAATTTGGTATTTCCAGAGAAGTCTTTAAAATAAACTCCGATGCCATGTCATTCTCAATGAGTATTATGAATTCGGACTGGTCAGATGTAGGAAATATTGTCACTCCGGATTTCAGCGAAAAGATTCTTGTAATGATGAATAAGAGCAACAAATAGCAGGAGGAAAAAGCCAATTATCCCGAGCCTCCAATAGGCATAGGCGTCAACTTAAGGATTCTGTAACTTGTGAATCAAACTGCATGCAACAGATTAACAATTGTTTACATTTCCCATCCACCACATGGCTCCCTGCAGGCTGGCTCCTTCTGCTAAAATCAGCCACTGGCTGATTTCTTAACGCTCGGCCCCCACCATATGCCTCCCCTGCAGGCTGGCTCCTTCGCTAAAATCAGCCACTGGCTGATTTCTTAACGCTCGGCCCCCTGTATATTCATTCTGAGTCGTTCCATTTCCAGTTAAGAATTTCAGGCATGTCCACCCCATGCTGGTTTATGTACTTCTTATGCCCGATGAGTTTTTCCTGTACAATTTTCTTAAGAGTGGCACCCTTTGCACCCAATTGGGGAAGCCTGTTTATCACATCCTGTACCAGGTGAAACCTGTCAAGATCATTCAATACCGTCATATCGAAGTATGTAGTGATAGTGCCTTCTTCCTTATAGCCCCGCACATGCATATTATCATGATTTGTACGACGATAGGTTAACCGGTGCACAAGCCAGGGGTAGCCATGGAAAGCGAAGACGATCGGCTTATCTTTAGTGAATAAAGCATCGAAGTCCGGATCGCTCAGTCCGTGCGGATGTTCCGTATTCGGCTCCAGTTTCATCAGATCGACAACATTAATTACGCGGATTTTCAGATCGGGCAGATATTTACGAAGGATAGATACAGCAGCCAGAGTTTCGAGCGTTGGCACATCGCCACAACATGCCATCACTACGTCTGGTTCCGCACCCTGATCGCTGCTGGCCCATTTCCAGACGCCAATGCCTGCTGTGCAATGCTCAATTGCAGCATCTATGGTCAGCCATTGAGGGGCCTGGTACTTGCCTGCGATTACAACATTTACGTAATCCCGGCTTCTCAGGCAATGGTCCCATACTGATAACAGGCAGTTGGCATCGGGTGGAAGATATACGCGCACTACTGAGGCCTTCTTGTTTACAACATGATCTACGAAGCCAGGGTCCTGATGGGTAAAACCATTATGTGCCTGCTGCCAGACATGAGAAGCAAGCAGGTAATTCAGTGATGCGATATGACGTCTCCACGGTAATCCTGCACAAACTTTCAGCCACTTGGCGTGCTGGTTAAACATTGAATCGATAATGTGAATGAACCCCTCGTAGCAGTTAAACAAACCGTGCCTTCCGGTTAGCAGATATCCCTCGAGCCAGCCTTCACATTGATGCTCGCTCAGCATTTCAACCACCCGGCCGTCGGATGCGAGAAACTCATCGTTCTCTTTCGTCCGGGCAATCCACTGACGGTCAGTGACTTCGAAAACGGCATTCAGCCGGTTGGAAAGTGTTTCGTCAGGGCCGAAAATCCTGAAATTCTGTTGCTTCCTGTTAAGGTTAACCACGTCACGAAGGAACACACCAAGCACATGTGTGTCGGCAGCCTGAAGTGATCCTGGTGCTGGTACATTTACCGCGTAGTTCCGGAAGTCGGGCATTATGAGGTCGTGCAAAAGTAAACCGCCATTTGCATGCGGATTGGCACCCATTCGTCGTTCACCTTTTGGTGCCAGTTCGGCCAATTCCGGCAAAAGACGACCGCTTTCATCGAAGAGTTCTTCAGGCTTATAGCTTTTCATCCAGTTTTCAAGCAATTTCAGATGACCGGGATGCGCGGAGTCAACCAGTAGTGGGATCTGGTGTGCACGGAAAGTCCCCTCAATCTGCAACCCGTCAACTTCTTTCGGTCCGGTCCAGCCTTTGGGCGAATTGAAAACGATCATTGGCCAGCGTGGTCGGGTAGTATCGTTCTTATTCCGTGCGTTACTTTGAATTTGCCGGATATCCCCGATGACCTTTTCCAACGCACCGGCCATGAGTTGGTGCATCATTTCCGGGTCTTCGCCTTCCACATAGTAAGGAATCCATCCATATCCACGGAGCAGCTGATCCAGTTCATCGTGGCTGATGCGCGCAAGAATGGTCGGATTAGCTATTTTGTACCCATTGAGATGCAGTATCGGCAATACAGTTCCGTCAGTGATCGGATTAAGAAATTTATTGGAATGCCAGGCAGTCGCTAACGGGCCTGTTTCAGCCTCGCCATCACCGATTATGCATGCAACGATCAGTTCCGGATTATCGAATACAGCTCCAAAGGCATGGCTGAGTGAGTACCCCAGTTCTCCACCCTCATGGATCGATCCCGGACATTCCGGCGATACATGGCTCGGAATTCCCCCAGGAAAAGAAAATTGGGTGAAAAGTTTTTTCAGTCCGGCTTCGTCCTGAGTGATATTCGGATAAATTTCACTATAAGTGCCTTCGAGGTAAGTATTGCCGACCAGTGCCGGACCACCATGACCCGGACCTGCAATGTAGAACATATCCAGGTCATACTTTTTAATGATCCGGTTCAAATGCACATATATAAAGTTCTGACCAGGTGTCGTACCCCAATGTCCAAGCAGCATCGACTTCACATGTGACAGTTTCAGAGGCTCCCGTAGCAAAGGATTGTGGCAGAGATAGAGCTGACCAACCGACAGATAGTTGCCAGCACGCCAATAAGCATTCATTTTTCGCAGAAGATCCTTCGATAACGTGTTATTCTTTTCTTTAACTTTTTTATTCTTTATGATCATGTTTTATTTTGATATTATGGTTTATAATCTGGTTGACTGTTCCAGCCATCATCAATTCCTCGTCGGTATGAATGATGCGAACTGTTACCTGCCCTTTATTTGCTGAAATTACAGGGGCGTTTGCTTTGTTCCGTTTTTCCTCAATCTCTATTCCAAGAAATCCCAGTCCTTCACAAATGCGCGATCGGACAACAGGGCAGTTTTCACCAATTCCTCCGGCAAAAATCAGCGTGTCTACTCCGCCAAGCACAGCTGCGAAAGCTCCTATCCATTTTTTCGCCTGATAACAAAATAATGCCACGGCTTCCGCTGCCCGAATGTGATCCGATTCAATCGCGAGTAAATCTTTCATATCGGAACTGGTTTCTGAAATTCCCAGAAGACCGGATTCATGATTGATCAGATTATTAAACTGTTTGGGTGTCAGATTCCCTGATTTCATCATGTACCACGCAACGCCCGGATCCAAATCACCAGGCCTTGTGCCCATCATCAGTCCTCCGGCAGGTGTGAAGCCCATGCTGGTGTCAATACTTTTACCATTGCGGACAGCAGCCAGGCTGGCTCCATTACCGAGATGAGCCAGAATCACACGGCCTTTTGCTGCTTTTATTCCTGCAACACTTGCAAGTTCCTTAATCAAATATGCATAGGATAATCCATGGAAACCATATCTCTGTATCCCAATCGAGTCGAAACGGCGGGGAATCGGAAGCAACTTAGCCACACGGGGCATTTCAGAATGAAACGCTGTATCAAAACAAGCTACCTGGATCAGTTTTGGATGGCGCTGACAGAGAGCTTTTATCAATTCAATCTCAGCAGGCAGATGATCCGTATCGTACGGGCTGATGCGATGTAGTTCATTTAACAATTCCGGGGTGATGAGTTCCGGTTCAGTATGTTTCATACCGAAAACCACCCGATGACCAACGCCACTGATCAAGGTAAAATCAATCTGCTTTTCAAGCCAGTCAATCAGGAACTTCACTGCCGATTGATGATCCGAAGCATTTAACTTAAGGGCATCTTTCTGATTGTCTTTCCCGTCATGGAAGGTTAGTTCTTGATCTTTCAGGCCTATCCTGTCTATTTTTCCTTGAAGTGAACGCGTCAGGATTTTGCCGGCCTTAAAAAGCGCAAACTTTATTGAGGACGAACCTGCATTAATAGTTAATATACATGCATGATCCTTATTCATAAATGATTTCTAATTGTTTTAACCGATCCTTAGTCCCATTGCGTCTAATTCTGCAGATGTTGATAAATAATCCTTATGATAAATACTTCTAATCCCCAAATCCCTGGCAACATCGACAAACATCTGCGTATTTTCAATATATACAACATGTTCCGCAGGTATCTGTGCAATATCCAATGCTATCCGGAATATATCGGCATCGGGTTTTCGAAAATGGACAAAACATGAAGAAATATAAAAGTCCACTAACCGGTTCAATTTAAATTTCTTTATTCTATATTCATTTAACTCCCGTGCTTCATTGTTGACTACCGCAATCTTTAGACAGTTCTTTTCTTTTAACTTTCGCATAAACCCGATCATTTCTGTAAAAGGAGTGGATTGGGCAAACATAAAATCACGAAACTGATCAGGGGTGAAATCGCGCTTCCGGTAGAAAACAACCCTGTTTAAATATTCACTCATCGTGAGCTTCCCTTCTTCGTAGGTAACGAATGTGAGATGATGCCGTTCTTCCATATCAACAAAATCCAGATTAAATGCCTCAGAAGCTAATTTTCTCGATTCATGGCCCCATCCATTTGAAAGCATTACTCCACCTATATCTAAAAACAATGTTGTCGGGATTGATTTGTTCATTTTCCAGGAATTTTAATTTTAGTAAGATCAAAATAAGAAGGTGCTCCTCCTTTTACCTGAGACACATCAGTTTTGCTGTAAATGGAAGATATGATTTATTTCTTTAAAGCTTTCATTAATGATTTTACCGAGCCTTCACTTTCAAGAATTACTTTGCTGTTCCTTATCATATTATTATCTGATTCTATTTTGAATGTGAGATGGAGCTTGTAACGTACGTTACTGCCTTTTGTCAGCAAACCAAATAGTGTTTTGCTCACTTCTTTAAAAGAAATTGTTATTGGGATTGTCAGGTCGGTAATACTTTTTGCCTTTACATCAATATTACCAGGAATTACCCCCTTAATCCATTGATTGTCTTCAATGGAAAGCTCATAAGCGATGTTCTCTGCTTTGAACAGAAATACATTCTGGTTATTTATTGAAACGAGCAACCGGACAACTGCTCTTGAGAAATTAAGTGAATCTATTTTGAAGTGCTCAGCATTTACCTCCGGAGGATAGATCCTCGGAATTAATCTATTAATATCAACATTAAATTGCTTTTTAAAGAAAATACGTGTAAAGAAAGATCCCTGAAAATGAAATTCAACAGAATCGGCATTTTCCCGCTCATTTGCTTTAAAAACCGAAGAAATTGAATCATTGAAAAAGGTGATTGGAAACGAAATCTGGCTGCTTGCATTTCTTTTCAGTGAAATTGATTTTTTGTAATGATCTTTCAATATCTCAGTATCATTGATAAAAATCCTGTAATGCAAACTGTCTACAGTGAATGACAGTGGAAGTTGGTTTTTGATATCCAACTTTAACGTCATTTCTATTTTCTTAGAAGTAAGGGAAGTTATATCTAACTCTGACAACTCCAGTCGCGGCAGCAAAAATGTTTTGTTTGGGTCCTTATCCCGTACATAGTTCCAATAACGCCAGATAAAAAACGAAGCAATTATGGCGATGAACAAAAATAAAAGTGCTAAAATAATTTTCTTTATCATCCATTATGAATTTTTCTTCTTATCTGGTCTGTCCTTCTTGTTTCCGATAGCCGGAAAAGTTCGCCATATAATACAACATGTTCAGCTGGTACCTGTTCAATATCGAGCGCTATCATAATTTCATATTCGAATGAAGACCTGTTCTAAAGACGTTCTGTTGATAATACAACCTGATACCCCGGATATTGAACATCCGGATTATTTTCGGCCGTTATAAATATTTTAACCGGTTTAAATGAGGATACTGTTTTTAAAGAGGCCTTCAATTTTTTCGACAGGAAGCTTTTCGAACTAATCAACTTACCTATATTTTTTGTCAGACCTTCGTTTGTAACCATCCATACAACATATGTTTGTTTTTGGGGCTGTAACCGTTCGACCTCAGCTAAATTCGTTATAGATATTTTAATAACATAATTCTTGTTATTGTCTTTACTTACTTTTACAGAACCTTGTGCTGCCGGAACGACTGATGATGTAGAAAAAGTCATTTTTCTGGCACATGATGTAGAAAAAGCTACCATTAGTGTTATTAAAACACCTAATGAAACTTTTTTTGTCGTGTAATTGATCCTTGTTGCTTTCATTATGATTTTATATTAACTAAGTACTATACTGACAGCACGGGTCCTTATTAATATCATTTCTCTCAAAAGGGAAAATTAAGGCTCTAAAGTTAAGAACAGACAACCGGTTGAGTATTACAAAACTTCTAATAAAAGTTACATTATTCACATATTTTCGGACGCTACCAATGTGAGCTTCAAAATAATCGTGTGGCATCTGAATAATTTCATTATTTCTGCCATTCCGTATGAAAGGTTCCTTTGGCATCGAAACGTTCATATGTGTGAGCGCCAAAATAATCGCGTTGTGCCTGAATAAGATTTGCCGGCAACCACGAACTGCGATAAGCATCGAGATAGCCAAGAGTAGCCATTATGCCAGGAATGGGAATACCCAGGGTGCCCGCCTGGCATACGATTTGACGAAGACTTTCCTGATTCTCTTTAATCTTTTCAGAGAGGTTCGGGTCGAGCAGCAGATTTAACAGATCCTGATTGGTATGAAATGCTGCCTGAATCTCTTCCAGCATTGCTGCACGAATTATGCACCCACCCCGCCATATCCGTGCTACTTCTTCGAGATCAAGATGATACCCATATTTAGCTGACGCTGCTACCAGGAGTGCAAAACCTTGTGCATAAGTAGTAAGCATTGACACATAAAGAGCTTTACGCAGTTGTGTAAGAAACTTTTTCCGATCGCCTTTGAAATGAGTTTCCGGGTATTGATAGATTTTTTCCGCCATTTCGCGCTGCTTTTCAAATACAGATAAGTCGCGCATTGCAACTGCTGTATCGATTGTTGGAACGGGTACCTGCAATTCCATGGCACTTTGCGAAGTCCACATGCCGGTACCTTTTTGCCTGGCTATATCAAGAATCTCATCAATCAGCCGTTTACCTGTTTTCTCGTCTACTTTGCCAAATATATTGCCGGTAATTTCCATAAGGAAACCATTCAATTCGCCATTATTCCATTCGCTATAAATCATTTTTAATTCATCCTCAGAAAAACCAAGTACCAGCTTCATCAATGCATAGGTCTCTGAGATAAGCTGCATTAAGCCATATTCAATGCCATTATGTACCATTTTAACAAAATGGCCTGCAGATAAAGGTCCTAAATATGTAACGCAAGGTTTACCATCCACTTTGGCTGCAACAGCCTCAAGGACCGGTTTTACCCTCTCATACGCTTCTTTTAGTCCGCCAGGCATTATACTGGCACCATGTCTTGCGCCTTCCTCTCCCCCTGATATTCCCATTCCCATAAAAATGATTCCTTTTTCTTTTAGCCTGATTGTGCGCAGATTTGTATCCTTAAAGTAAGAATTACCTGAATCGATAATAAGATCGTCATCCTGAAGATGTTCAGACATCTCGTTTATGACGGAATCGACCGGTGCACCTGCAGGGACAAGTAAGATTATTGAGCGTGGTTTTTGAAGGCTTGCGATAAAATCCTTAAGATTACCTGTGCAGTGGATATCTCTTTTATCTGCCTCCTTTCGAAGAGCTTCGACTTTGGCCGGGTCATTATCATAACCGGCAACAGAGAAACCATGATCGGCCATGTTTAATAAAAGGTTGCGTCCCATGACACCTAAGCCCACCATTCCAACTTTATAAAGTTGTTTTAAATTCATTTTTTCCATGATATAAGATTAATGTTGCCAAAGAATCATAGCTACCTATCGTACACGTTTTATCTTGTTAAGCAGCTCACTTAGATCCTTACACGGGAATCAGGGATTAAATGCTCCCAAAGTCCAGACATCTTCTGCAGTTATCCGTAAATGATAATTAGGGAATGATAATACAGGGATAAAAGCTTTGTTTATCATCTGGTGAGCAAAGTTACCTAACAGCAGATTGGAAGCACTCTTCTCCTGCTCGGTCATTATTGAAATCAGGTCAGCATCAACTGATCGTGAATAATCAAGAGTCAAATCCGTAAGATTCTTGCCATTAAGATGTTCGACTATATATGGAATTTTATGAGTGTCGAGATAAGAAGCCACCTGTCCGGCATATTGATGAAGCTTTTTCTCAATACTCCTGGAATTTGAGAGGCGTATAGTAAGCAGGTGAATCTTTGAACTAAATATTTTTGCGAGCTTAACAGTATATGGAACCTTTTCACGGGTCTGAAAAGTAAAATCCAGAGGTAATACTATCCTGTCAATATTTGAAGATATTTTGCTTCTTCTGACTGTGATCACCGGATTCCTCGAATGGGAGGTTATTTTGTAAGCATTACCTCCAATGAACAATTCTTCAAAACCTGATGCACCATGAGTAGAAAGCACCGTAACTGAATCTTCGTAGGTATCTGCCAGATCAGCTATTTCTTTGAATATCTTACCTTCCCTGATTGTGTAATTCAAGGTAAAATTTAAATTTCTTTTCTCCTTATAATTTTGAAGTATTTCTTCAAATTTCACTTTTACGAGTTGATTCTCTTTTTCAAGCATTTCCTTATTGGCAGCAATATTCTTCCCAATAACATGAACCATCCGGATATTCGCTCCGGTTTTGTTTGCCAGCATAAATGCAAGATTTAAACCAGTTAACGACTCATCTGAGAAATCCAGGGGAACGATAATTGTTTTCATAACTTCCTGATTTTATGTTCAATAATCTTATAAACCCTGGAACCAATTCTATTGGATTTGAGAATTAAACGGTTTACGGGGCGACAATTAAATGTTTTACAAAAATTGAATTCATTCTATTATTTAAGACAAACCAATGGTGGTTTTGTTAAACTTGACGTTAACTTAAACAAGGAGGTGGGTAATTTGTTAAGTATTTACCTTGAAAACGACTAAGTTCCAATACTTTATAGATATGAAAGTAAAAACAATGGATGGGAACAAGATCGAACTGAAACACGATATTCTCGAAAGTTTAAAGATGCGGCTTAAGGGACCATTATTGACCTCCGGAGATGCTGGTTTTGTTGAAAGTCGGACTGTATGGAACGCCATGATCTACAAGAGACCAGCTATTGAAAGGTTGCCCACGAACAGGTTGGTAGTCTGTTATACGATGTAGATCGCGAAACGCAAATATATGGTCTCGCTGCTGTTCTCGGTTTCGTCTCGACTATTTGAGCCTCCAATGGGACTCGAACCCACGACCTGCTCATTACGAATGAGCTGCTCTACCGGCTGAGCTAAGGAGGCAAAATCACTGCAAATATAGAAATTCATTCCAATTTAGCCAGCCTGTCGAGCAAGGGAGGATGCGAATAATGGAAAAAAACATATGCCGGGTGCGGCATCATATTCGTCAAATTCTTTACCGACAGTTTTTTAAGCGCTTCTGCAAGCGGTCCCGGCTTGAAATTCTCCCTTACAAATCCATCCGCTTCAAATTCATTCTTCCTCGACATATAGTTTGTTACAAGTCCGATCAATAACGATAACGGACTATATAGTATGCCAAAAACTATCAAACCAAGGTGAAAACTGGGTGTCCCTGCTCCCAAAGCCCTTGAAAGCAATGGGCTTTCAACGACCAGTGAAAAAAGGAGCAACATGAGTCCTGTCAACAATACTGATGTTATCAGGTTCCTGAGGACGTGTTTCTTCCTGTAATGCCCGATCTCATGAGCCAGAACGGCTACTATCTCTTCCTCCGAAAACTCCTTTATCAGGGTGTCGTACAGTACAATCCTCTTCTTCGGGCCGAATCCTGTAAAATATGCGTTTGCTTTTGTACTTCGTTTCGAACCATCAATAACATAAATGTTCTTAAGCCTGAATCCTGTTTTAGCAGCAAATTCTTCAATCTGCCTTCTTAACGGACTCTCCCCAAGCGGAGTTTGTTTATTGAAGAGAGGCACTATCAGCTCTGAATAGAACAGATTGATAAATACCGAGAAAAGTGTTATGAACCCCCAGGCATATAGCCAGAACCCCTTGCCGGTCCTGTAATATAACCAGGTGATCAGTGCAAGTACCGGAATCCCGACAATGAGTGCAATAAACCATGACTTCAGGTGATCAGTTATAAATGTCCTGATAGTCATGGTATTAAATCCATACTTCTTTTCAATTACAAATTGATCATACCAGCTGAAGGGCAGGTTGATAATTTCGGAGGCAAAACCGATTATGCCAAAAAAGATAAGTGACACAATTATTATCTGACCGCTAATAGATCTGGCAACATGGTCGACATAAGCAAATCCCCCTGCAATTATCATTATCAGTATTACGGCAAGGTTAAACAATGATGACCAGAAAGAAAGCTTTTTATTATCCTTTTCGTAAAGCTGGGTTTTCCTGTATTCTTCTTCATCACAAATCCCTTTAAGCTTTTCCGGAAGTCTTTCGGACCGCATCTGAGAATTAAGATATTCAAGATACCTTTCAAGCAAAAAACCGGCAACCGGGATACCAAGTATTAGAAAAAATATGATGTTATACATTGAAAAGCAGGCTATTATAAAAAAAGAAGCAGGGCGCCCGTTTAAAATAAGTGTGGAATAAATATGTCTCGCTGCATTTCCTCGTGCTATAAGGATAGGCGCCCTGCGGTTTTACAAATATAATAAATATTTTTAAGTTAACATACCTCCGCACACATGAATTGTTTGTCCGCTTATATAACTTGACAGATCAGAAGCCAGGAAAAGAGCCGTATTAGCCACATCCTCAGGGGTTCCGCCTCGTTTTAAAGGTATCCTGTTTATCCACTCACTTTTTATATCAGCAGGCAAATTTTCAGTCATTTCCGTAAGAATGAACCCCGGGGCAATGGCATTACAACGGATATTTCTCGACCCAAGCTCTTTTGCAACGCTCTTTGTAAAGCCAAGTATTCCGGCTTTAGAAGCTGAATAATTGCTTTGCCCTGCATTTCCTGAGATTCCCACGACTGAGCTCATGTTAATTATTGAACCTCTTTTTTGTTTCAGCATCGTCTGCAGAATGGCCTTTGTCAGATTAAATACCGATTTAAGGTTAACTGAGATTACCGCATCCCACTGATCCTCAGTCATTCTCATTAACAAAGTATCCTTTGTTATGCCTGCATTATTAACAAGTATATCAATCTTCTCAAAGTCTTTTACAATTTCATTTACAACTTTCTGTGAATCTTCAAAGCTGGAAGCATTTGAGACATAGCCCTTTACCTTAACACCAAGGCGCTTGAGCTCATCAACGGCAGTGATAAAATCTTCATCTTCAACAATATTTGTAAGGGCAATGGATGCACCCTCCATAGCAAATTTGTGGGCAATAGCTTTTCCAATACCTCTTGATGCACCAGTGATAAGAGCGGTTTTTCCTTCAAGTAATTTCATACAACACGAGTTAGAATTTATGTAAAGATAAAATTATTTTAGATACTCATTATTTAACTACTAAAAGGTTTCTGCTTCAACCGGGCCCACACTCTTTCATGGGAGGGTTTAAGGGTGAGAGGCTAATGTGGTAGTACTTTCAGCACCGTAGCACCGATATCCGCCGGCGACTGTACAACATATATCCCGCAATTCTTCATTATTTCAATTTTTGCGGCCGCAGTATCTGATTTACCACCTATTATTGCACCGGCATGCCCCATCCTTCTTCCTTTTGGAGCCGTCTGACCCGCAATGAATCCAATTACCGGCTTAGTACCGTGATCCTTTATCCATTCTGCCGCTTCGGTCTCCATATCCCCTCCTATCTCTCCGATTATCACTATTGCCTCAGTTTCAGGATCATCCATCATAAGCTTAACAATATCAAGCACCGAGGTTCCGATGATCGGATCGCCACCGATTCCTATGCCTGTCGACTCTCCCATTCCAAGTCTGGTCACCTGGTCAACGGCTTCATAAGCCAGTGTTCCGGATCTTGATATGATCCCGACACTTCCCTTTTTGTGGATGAATCCGGGCATTATTCCGATTTTGGTTTCGCCTGGTGTTATTATTCCAGGACAATTCGGACCTATCAGCCTGCAGTTAAATGATTTAAGGTATTCCTTTACTATTACCATATCCGATACCGGGATGCCTTCGGTAATTGTCACTGCAATCCTGATTCCGGCTTCTGCTGCTTCCATAATCGCATCTGCACCAACGGACGCGGGCACAAATATTATTGACACATCTGCTCCGGTTGCCTTTACAGCTTCCCTGACAGTATTGAACACCGGCAAACCGAGATGAACCATCCCTCCTTTTCCGGGAACAACTCCTCCCATTACTTTCGTGCCGTATTGAATCATTTGCTCAGCATGAAAGCTGCCTTCGCTACCCGTGAATCCCTGAATAAGAACTTTTGAGTCTTTATTAACAAGAATGCTCATAAGAATCAGATATTTAAAGAAGTAAGACTTTTCAAATTTACGTTGTTTTCTGAGAGATTCCGAATCCGGAGCTTCAAATATACCTTAATTTATTGGTTCGTTTTTGTTATATTTGATATTTAGATAGTAATGTGTGAGTTAAAGGCACAAAGGTGCAACGGCACCAAGGCGTAACGGCGTTACACATTAACATTGCACTTTGGGTGACCTTACAAAGTCCGATTCTTCAAGTATCGTTAATGAATTTCAACTTATGACTTTTTGCTTTCGACTTTTTACTTTTGTCTTTTGTCTTTTGTCTTTTTACATTTGCCATCATGCTCGGTATTGAACCCGTCCTGTATATCGGGATATCCCAGTCCTTCTTTGCCGGACTCCTCATATCCACAAAGAAGCCGGCAACAGTTGCCAACAGGTTAATGGCGGCGTGGCTCTCACTGATCTGTATCGAACTGATCTCTGCACTGATTAACATCACAGTCCTTGAGGTGTATTCATTCTACTTTATTGGATTCACCTACGGGCCTCTGCTCTATCTCTATGTAAAATTCATGACCGACCAGGACAGGAAGTTCAACTGGCTCGCCCTGGCACATTTCATTCCATTCCTTGTATTCTTTGCCGTCTCCGTTATCTTCAGATCCGTCCCGCTGATGAAGGATCTGCGTACTTTTTTTGCTCCCGACAGGTTTATCTCTTTAAGAATTGTTTATGGTACCTGTTTCTTCCTTTCAGTCACCGTTTATAGCGTACTGGCATTCATCGACATTGGTAAGCATCAGGATAACCTTAAGAACCTCATCTCGTATACTTCCGGGGTTGTCACGCTTAACTGGCTGAAGGTCGTATCCATCAGTTTTTATATTGCATTCCTGTTATTATTTATTCTCGGCGGACTTAATATGATAGGAAATTTCATCCCCTTTGATCCCTATTTTGTAATATTCGGCTTTATTACCCTGTTTTCTTTTGTCTATAGCTTTTACGGCATTAAACAACCAGTAATTTTTGGTGAAGTAGTCAAAGAAAAGGCCGGCAGGAAAAATGTAACCGAGAAATACCTGCGAAGCGGATTAAAGGATAACCAGGCAGAAAAATATCTGAATAAGCTGATCTCATTCATGGAAACCTCCAAACCGTTTCTCGACCGCGACCTGACTATTCATGATTTGTCTGCAATGACAGGGATATTGAGGCACCACATAACGCAGGTACTTAATGAGAAATACAAAAGAAATTTCTTCACATTCATTAATGAATACAGGGTGAAGGAGGTCATTGAACGTTTCAGCAACCCGAAATTCAATCATTACACCATACTGGCAATTGCTCTTGATGCCGGTTTTAACTCAAAAACAACCTTCAATTCCATTTTCAAAAGTCAGACCGGACAGACACCCAGTAAATACAGGGAGAAGCTGACAGGCATATCAGCGTAAAAAGGTGCATCCTTAGCGGGACGAACGACTATTCATACTACAATTGGTCCGGAATTAGCGGATTAGACGACAGAGGTTTAATTATGATATTCTTTTGCAGGAAAAGATATCTATGAAGCGTGCTGTTTTTGTTGTCTTATCCCTTTTCCTGTGTAGTAGTGCGGCTTTTGAACAGGATTCAACTTTGTATAAGTCCGACGACGGTGGAAACAAAACCAGATTCTTAACAGGTTTTATAAGAGGCGGGCTATATTCCTGGATAGATAATACCGATAAGAAGGCTTATGTTTCAAGTGCGTTCTCAGATCTCGGACTAAAGCTGGAATCCGGAAACGGGCAAAATTTAAGGGCATATGCTGATCTCCGCTTCAGATACGGTTCTGAATTTCTTGATCCGGTGAACAGGTTTGACATAAGAGAAGCCTTTTTAACAGTGAACAGCAAAAAATGGGATCTCTCGGTTGGTCAGAAAATAATTAAATGGGGACGCTGCGATTTTACAAATCCAACTTCCAGGATAAGCCCGCAAAACATGGTGTCGAGATCTCCCGACCGGGAGGATATTGACATTGGTAACCTGCTTTCGTCTTTCAATTTTTTTCCTTCTGAACATGTAAGCCTGCAGGCTGTCCTTGTACCTTTGCACAGGTCGTCAACTCTCGTGATTGATCCTTTTCCTCTGCCCGACAACGTAGTGTTAAATAAAATAACCTCGCTGCAAACAGGAAAAGAAACGTTCAGCTATGGATTAAAAGCTGATTTTTTCATGAAGCAAATCGATTGGAGCCTCTCCTGGTTTGATGGCTTCGATCCAATGCCGGGCATTGCGCTGATAAAATTTGAAGTGATACCTGCACAAACTCAACTGCTAACGAACACCATCCTTTCGGAAAAGGCGTACAGAGACAGGGTGCTCGGCGTCGATTTTGAAACTACTGCCGGCGCTTTCGGGTTCCGGGGTGAAGCTGCATGGTCAAATCCGGTTCTTTCGCATAATATCAATGAGTATGTGCCACTACCTGAAATAAAATGGGTCGCCGGTACCGACTGGTCATCGGGGACATGGCGTTTAACCGCCGAATACAGCGGGAAATATGTCATGGACTTTACACCTGTATCTGTTGTTCCACTCATCGGCAGCGAACCTGATTACACCCGGCTCGCCGGTCTGTTAGCAGTTCCAGGATTTAATCCTGAGGACTATGTGAGGGATCAGGTTGGAGCATTTAACAGGCTTTATAACTACCAGATAAAACGGTATTACCACTCAGCTGGTCTCCGTGCAGAAACGGAGCTGCTTTACGGTAAGCTGATACCTTCATTTTTTGCAATGTACAACTTCACTTCAGGCGATTTTCTGGCAATTCCTGAAGTAAAGATAAGACCATCAGATGGACTGGCGTTTACGGCCGGTCTGGAGATTTACTCAGGCAGGTCAGACTCACTTTATGACCTGATTGATGGTTTTATGAATAGTTTTTATGTCTCATTGAGAGTTGATTTTTAACACAATGACAGATTTTATTTTACAATACCGGTGGATAATTTTCGTCTCCTGTCTGGTTGTCGGGATATTATCACTGACATTGATTCCGGGGATACAAATTGATCCCGAAATCAGAAATTATGTTCCTGTCTCTTTAAAGTCAAGAACTGAGACTGATAAGATTGAAAAGGAGTTCGGTATGCAGGATATGATAATGGTCCTGTTCATGGACAGCTGCATCCTGACAAGTGATAACCTTAATCAGATCAAGGAAATAGACAAATCTATTTCAAGAATTAATGGAGTAGATGGAAGAGTGTCACCCTTTACGGTCAGAAGTATCAAAAGTGAGGAGGGTATGATGGTAGTTGACCCACTGATAAAAAGGATTCCTGGCGATGCGTCAGGGCTAAAGGAATTAGGCAGGGAAATTCTCAACAACCGGTTTGCCAGGGACATAGTCATATCTTCTGACCTTACCACAGCTGCTATTGCAGCAACACTCAACAAAAAGGAAGCGGAAGCTGTCATCCTCGCCAAAATCGATTCTGTTATTGCATCTCATCCCGGTAAGACAAAAGTCCTGAAGGGTGGTCTCCCTTATATCCGGCAAAGTATAATGAATGATGTGACCAGGGATGCACTCATTCTTGTTCCGCTTGCTCTCATTATTATGCTTATGGTCCTGAAAGTAAACATCGGGAAATGGCGGCTGGTAATGATGCCCTTTACTGTTGTACTTCTATCGACAGGATTCAGCATTGCCTTGATACCATTGCTTGGATGGAAAATGTCTCTAATAACGCTCCTGGTGCCGATAATTCTGATTGCTGTGGCCAATAACTACGGAATTTATCTTGTAGCCCGCTTTCAGGAATTGAGAATTCTTCATAGCAATGCCTCAAAAAGGGAACTTATTCAATTGTTGATCAGATCTCTGAATATGCCGATCCTTTTCAGCGGTTTCACAACAGTTGCGGGGATCCTTGGGTTACTTACCCACTCGATAATACCGGCAAAACAGGTTGGTGTACTCGCTGCTGCGGGAGTTTCGATGGCGTTGCTGATGAGTCTGTTACTGATTCCTGCGTTAATATTTGTGACCGGAACGCGATTGCAGGTCAGAAATAACAGGAAGAACAGCACTGATACCTTTGGTAAATTAATGAAAATGCTGTCAGCGGTAATCACTAAAAACCAGGGAAAAACACTGGTGGCTTTCAGTTTGGCTCTTATCATCATCTCCTCCGGTATTGTGTTCCTTAAAATCAATACCAATCAGGAAACATATTTTACCAGGAAATATCCCGTCAGGCAGGCTTCAGAAATTATTAATTCAAAGTTCGGAGGTTCCCAGACTATTTCAATAATGATCAGCGGGGATATTAAAAATCCGGCAGTGATGCGCGGGATCGATGAACTGACCCGCAATCTTGAAAAGGAAAAAGGTGTCGGAAGCGTGTTTTCCATATCGCAGGTAGTAAGGGAGATGAGCAAAGCTATCTTCACAAGCACTGAAGGTGGTTTTGACAAGATCCCCTCAACAAAAGAAGCCATTGCCCAGATGTTTGAGCTATACAATATGAGCGGCAATCAGGAAGACTTTAAACAGCTGATGAATACTGACAACACAAATGCACAAATTCTGATCAGACTCTCTGATCCTGAGAACAGTGTAATTACCAGGATTAAAGCGAGGATCGCCGGACTTACTGAAAATTTTCCCGGCATTGTTACTACAGGCGGGTATGCGATAATAATGGCTGACTTTGCCAGGTCTCTGATAAGGGGACAGATCTGGTCACTTCTATTTGCTTTCGTAACTGTCCTGATACTTTTGACAATTATCTTCAAGTCCATTAAGGGCGGACTCATCGGCTCTATTCCCCTTGTTGCCTCTGTTCTTGTGCTTTTCGGTTTCATGGGCTTTGCAGGCATTGCTCTGGATGCTGCTACTGCCCTTCTCTCTTCAATTATGATCGGCGTCGGGGTTGACTTTACTATACAGTATATCTGGTGCTTTAATTTACAGGTCGGAAGCGGCTTGTCTTATCCTCTTGCAACGGAAGCCGCATTGCGGACTATCGGCAGAAGCATAATTATAAATGCCCTTAGTGTTATGGCAGGATTCGCGGCATTGATTTTTTCGGGATTTCTATCTATCAGGTTTTTCGGCTACCTGGTAATTGTCTCGATCGGATCTTGTCTTATTGGTGCAATTATAGTCATACCAGCCTTTTTATTAAAATTCAAGCCTCACTTTATCGGATATAACAGGAAATATTAAATACGGAAAAGATGAAACTAATAATGATGTTACCAGCCTTAATAATTCTGCCGCTTTTACGGTTGGCCGCTCAGATGCCTGATGCGGAACAGATAATGGGAAAGAGCCGCGATCTGACAATTACCGGATCGATGAGCGCTGAAGTACGGCTAATAATTACCGAAAGGGGTGGTTCAACAAGGAACCGTACAATTTCAATGACAACAAAAAGCTTTCAGGATGGATCTGAAAAAAGATTCATCAGGTTTGTTGAGCCGCCTGATGTAAGGGGAACAGCAATGCTGATTGTTGACAATAAGAACAGTGCTGATGAGATGTGGGTGTATCTTCCCGCTCTTAAAAAAGTCCGCCGGATTGTTACTTCAGAAAAGAGAAAGAGTTTCATGAGTTCGGAATTCTCAAACGCAGATCTGACTTCCCCACCTCTGTCCGATTTTGTCAGCAGGCACCTTGAAAAATCAGGTGAAAATAATCAGTGGATCATTGAAAGTAAACCCGCAAGCGCCGACCTGGCTGATGAATATGGTTTCTCAGGAAAGGTAAGTTATATTAATGCTCAGAGTTACCAGATCCGAAAAATAGAGTTTTATAATTTTGATAACAAGATTTTTAAGACCCTTGAGATAATAAGCATTTATCCACTGCCCGAAGGTAAATATCTTGTGAAGGACATGCTGGCAGATAACCTTATTACAGGCAGAAAATCAGAAATACTCTTTTCCGATATCAAGGTAGGAGTTAATGTTGATGATTCTTTTTTCAGTATTCAGAATCTGGAGAGGTAGAAAACCCGATGCAGGGTCCCGGGTCTACGATAATTTGCATATGAGCCCTTTTAATATGTCTTATAATACGTCTTATAATACGTATTATAAGACGTATTATAAGACGTATTTTAATTAACTGACTTACAGTTTATTGAGATAACATTAACACAATTCTGCTGGCTTCTCTAAGTCGGGCGGTTAAAGTTTCATAAATTTACTGCAAAAAGTAATAAAGTAATGATAATGAATGAAGAGACGATATGTGCCCCGGCAACTTCATCAGGCGGGGCTATCGCGGTGATCAGGATCAGCGGACCGGAAAGCCTGACTATTTGCGATAAGATATTCAAGCCTGCTGATAAAGATCTGAACTTAAGAGAACAGGAGGGGTATAAGATAATTCACGGGGAGATAAGGGACGCAGATGAGATCATTGATGACGTTCTTATAAGTGTATTTAAAGAGCCCCATTCCTACACCGGAGAAGATTCAGCCGAGATCTCCTGCCATGGATCAGGTTATATCGTTACAAAGATTCTGGAACTTCTTTTAAAGAACGGAGCACGGGCAGCCCGGCCGGGGGAATTTACCCAACGGGCATTTCTTAATGGCAAAATGGATCTTTCTCAGGCTGAAGCTGTTGCTGACCTTGTAGCTTCAGGATCCAAGGCAGCACACCGTGTTGCCATAAACCAGATGCGCGGAGGATTTTCCTCCAATATAGCAGGATTGAGATCTGAACTGCTAAGATTTGCTTCATTGATTGAACTGGAACTCGATTTTGGAGAAGAAGACGTTGAGTTTGCCGACAGGAAGGAACTTCGTGCCATAATTTTAAAGGTTAAAGGTCTTGCAGATAAACTGGCTTCTTCATTTAAAATCGGTAATGTAATCAAGAACGGATTTCCTGTAGTGATTGCAGGGAAGCCCAACTCCGGCAAATCAACATTACTGAATGCCCTGCTGAATGAAGAGAAGGCAATCGTTTCGCCAATCCCCGGGACAACAAGGGATTCAATAGAAGATACCATAAACATTAATGGGCTTATTTACAGATTTATAGATACTGCTGGCTTACGTGATACTTTAGATGAAATCGAAACCCTCGGCATATTGAAGACCCGCGAAAAAATGATGCAGGCTTCCGTTATCCTTATGGTTGACGAAGTTACAGAACCTGCAGAAGAGATAAACAAGAGAGCAGATTCAATCCGAAAATCAATAACCGACCCTGATACAAGACTGATAATCCTTATAAATAAAATTGACGTTTCCGGGCCTTCAGTTGTTGAAACACTTTCAAGAAAGATTTACCTCGATATTGATGAATATCTGTTGTTTATTTCTGCAAAAAATCATACAGGCCTCGATAAACTTCGAAAAAGACTTGCCAGGATATTTGAAAAGCGAAATGCTGAGGCGGATGACGTTATCATTACCAATATAAGGCATTATGAGGCTCTGCAGCACGTCTCGGAAAGCCTTGAAAGAGTCATTTCAGGTCTTGATAATAACACACCTGCAGACCTGATCGCCATTGATATCCGTCAGGCGATCCATTATCTCGGGGAGATCACGGGCCAAATCACAACGGATGAGATACTTAGCAATGTATTTAAAAACTTCTGTATAGGTAAATAATTTTCTTTCCCGGCCAGGGTGGTTCCGACTTGAATCAACCACCCCGGCCAGACGAATTTAGTTTCTGGCTGTAAGATGATTTCACCGTCTGGCCACCCCTCCTTCAAAAGGAGGGGAAACTTATATGATTGTATTTCTGCTAATTACATAGACCTCAGTTTAAAACTGATTCTTAGGTTGACGGCTATGCCGGTAAGGGGGGTCGATTTATAATGAAATCAAATCCAGGTTATGTAAGGCTTTATTATACCTTTGCCTCCAATATACAAAATATTGATGAAACTGAATTTTTGCAGCCTGAGCAGTGGAAGCAGCGGAAATTGTTATTACCTTGGTAATGAGTTCCATGGAATATTGATTGATGCCGGTATTTCAGCCACTTCGATCCGAAAGTTTCTGAGGGATATTGACATCTCAATGCAAACTATTATGGGTGTTCTTGTAACACATAATCATATAGATCATATCAGAGGACTGGAAGTTCTTACAAGGAAAAATAATCTTCCTGCCTTCACTACCCATAACATCTGGAAAAGCATTCTCACTCCACAAAGGAAAATTTCTAATTACTCTATCCGCGAAATTCCATTACAGAAAAAATTTCATCTGGCAGGCTTTGATATCGAGGCGTTCCCGGTTTGTCATGATGCTCCTGAAACCATAGGATTTCATATCTGTGCCGCAGACAAAAAGATAACGATTGCGACCGACCTTGGACATATCTGCCAGACGTCTGCACCATATATTAAAGCGGCCAACCTGCTTGTTATAGAGTCAAATTACGATGAGCAGATGCTGATGAATGGTAAATATCCTCACTTTTTAAAAGCAAGGATACATTCAGACCATGGTCATCTGGGGAATCATCAAACTTCAGCTTTCCTGGCTGATATTATCAGTGACAAACTCAGAAATATCTGTCTTGCCCATCTGAGTAAAAACAATAATACGCCCGAATTAGCTCTTCAGACCTTACACTGCACTTTCAAAGAAAGGGGCATTAACCTGAATGGTAAACATCAGATATTAATTCTGAACCGTAATGTGCCAACTGAAATGATAAGATTGGATGAATAGATTTGAAACTAAAAGTATTCAACATCAGACTATTTAGATTTACTTGTTAAGTGCCAGAAGCCGCAGATAAGGCACTTATAGGCATGGATTTCCCTGACCCTCCGGCTTTCTTTGATATGACTGATCATATCCTCTGCTTCTTGAAGCGAATAGTAAATTTTCTTCTTACAGGAAGGCCCGATAGGTGCTATGTTGTTTATTTTCGAAAGTTTGTAGTCCATTTTACAATTTCATATCAAAATGTTCTTCATCCCTGAAAGGTAGCCAGGGAGTAATTTTTAATTCTGATTGTCAAAATTAATAAAACAGGCTGAGGAAATACTTAAATATCGGAAGAGATCTGCTATTCCGTAATAAAATTTCCCCTCCTCACAGGAGCTAATCTTTATAGGTGTATTGTCATGGCATAGGTGGTCCCTGGCATTGACTGTCATTACGTTACCGATAAACTCAGGTGTCCAGAATGGGTGGACATCAGAATTTGCCTGCTTTCATCAAATATTTAGGTCTCATTCCAGGAAATATTGTCCGTGTGATGGGCCCGGCCAATATCGCAGACAGATATTTCAAAGCATAAACAAAAAATATTTTATGGATGTTCGTGGTCTTAAAAAAAAAATTTATTTCAACAAATTTCTTAAGATTTTTCCCCCGTCGGCCAGCTGATATTAAAGCTCTGTCAGGTTTATATCAAAATTAGCCGGCTATCCTTTCGATTCGGGAAATAAACAACTGCGAACCACTTAACTTATTAATTGTTTTCAATAATGATGAGTTATATTAAACAATATTTGAACAATATACCTGACAGTCTGTGAATAACATTTTTGTATAGTCAGGCAGAATAACAAATCTAAAATCCTTTGATAAAAGATAATAAGATTGAACCGGTTGTATTTGTCATCTTTGGCGGAGCGGGCGACCTCACCTGGCGGAAGCTGCTGCCTGCATTGTATGATTTGTCGGCAGATCTGAAGCTGAAAAGAAATTTGTCAATTATTGTTATTGACCGGGCAGCCCTTAGCAATGATGAAATCAGGAAGCGTCTGCATGACGGTGTTAATAAATTCTCCCGGACCGGTACGGTTGCTGAAAGTAGCTGGAACAAGTTTGCAAAGAACATCTTTTATCAGCAGGGCGATTTCAGGAAGATCGGGACTTATACCGTCCTTAAAGCACAATGCGAAAAGCTTGAAAAAAAATGGAGATCAAAACTTCAACTGATTTTTTACATGGCTACACCCCCGGTCATGTTCGGAGAGATACCAAAATACCTTGGACAGGCAGGACTGTCGAACGACAGGGAAAGGACAAGACTCATTATTGAGAAGCCAATAGGCTATAGCCTTGAATCAGCAAGGGAGCTAAACGGGATCTTTACCGCCAATTTTCATGAATCACAAGTCTTCAGGATTGATCACTATCTTGGTAAGGAAACAGTACAGAATATTCTGGCTTTCCGCTTTGCAAATCCGCTTTTTGAACCGATCTGGAACAGGCGTTATGTAAGTTATGTTGCCATAACTGTTGCCGAGGATCTGGGTATCGGGCACCGGGGCGATTATTATGAAAGGGCCGGAGCATTGCGTGATATGGTCCAGAATCATCTGATGCAGCTGCTATGTCTTGTGGCAATGGAGCCCATGGTTTCTTTTGACGCTGATGAAATCCGCAACAAAAAGGCAGATGTCCTGCATGCTGTAAGGCCTATACCGGTAAATGAAGTTGATCAGTTTGTTGTCAGGGGACAATATGGTAGAGGCAGGATAAAAGGCAAAAGCGTGCCGGGTTATCGTGAGGAAAAAGGAGTATCGCCTGATTCTCAGACAGAAACCTTTGTTGCACTGAAGATGTTTGTCGATAACTGGCGGTGGCAGGATGTACCCTTCTACCTGCGCACCGGGAAGCGGCTTGCCCGGCAATCATCAAGCATTGTAATCCAGTTTCGTGCAGTCCCTCACCAGGCTTTTCCCCGGGAAGCAACCCTCGACTGGCAGCCGGCCCGGATCATAGTGCTCATACAACCTGATGAAGGAATAGTCCTTCGTTTCCAGGCAAAGCAACCGGGACCAGGGGTGCTTTTAAAACCTGTAGAGATGAGGTTTAATTACAAGGAAAGCTTTGCCGGACCGTTTCCGGATGCTTATGAAACTTTGCTTTGGGACCTGATACAAAATGACGCAACTGAATTTATGCGTGCTGATCAGGTTGAAGCAGCCTGGAACATACTTATGCCTGTGCTCAATGCCTGGTCAGAAAAGAAACCGGACGATTTTCCAAATTACGACGCAGGCTCCTCTGGGCCTGAAGCTGCTGAAGAGCTTGTCTCCCGGCTGGGGCATTCGTGGCCGCTGCCGCTGGCTATTGAGAAACCATCTGTAATTAAGCCAGGAACTGGTAAGAATCAATAATTACTTATGATGAAAATAGTACTCGTTTTTGTTTCAACCCTCGACGGAAAAGTAACAAAATGGGGTATTCCGTTTGTAAGGTCATGGTCTTCACGGGAAGATCAGGAATATTTCAGCAGGATATGGGAGGATTCACCACTGATTGTAATGGGCAGCAATACCTTTACGGCTGACCCTCTGAAACCATCTTCAAAGAACCTGCTTGTTGTTATGACCGGTAACCCGTCTGCCTATGAAAAATATGAGGTCGCCGGTCATGTTGAATTTACTGACGAGTCCCCTGCCCTGCTGGCCTCGAGGTTTATTAAGGAAGGCTACGATCAGATGGTGGTTGTTGGCGGTCCACGTATTGCAGCCTCATTCTTAAAAGAAAAACTTATTGATGAGCTATGGCTTACTATTGAACCGAGAATATTCGGCACCGGAAGCAATTTCGTTGCAGAAGAAAAACTCAATATCGAATTGCAGCTGATAAGCAGTGACAAGGTCAATGGGAAAGGGACACTGATAACTAAATATGCTATAGTAAAATACAATGATATTTCTTAACCACGGAATTTGGCCTCTGTTAGGAGAAGATTGGGGGCTATATCAAAAGTCCGTATTTTTACGCAATTCTGTTTTTTTACCCCCTGCCCCCTAAAGGGGGTTCCATAAGCTTTTGTTAATCAATAAGTCCCCCATAGGGGCCCCGAAAGCTATAGAGAAAGGGGCGAAATACATTGCTGCTGATCTCCGACTTACAAAGCGGAGTAGTTGATCTTGTTGTGTGGATTTAATTCCTTAAACTACGGCCTTCAGGCCGTAGAAAGATGAACCTATATGATTCGGACTTTAGTCCATAAATCTTTGGGTTTTTATGCCATTAAGCTACTTGAAAACACAGTGTAGTAACATGGTTACAAAAAAATTATAAATCGACAGCTGGAACATATTCAAGCTTAAATGTGTTTTATATAAAATAAATTAAGTTAATCAAAACATCAAATTACAAATGAACGAATTACAAAGGCTTAAAGGGCAGTCAGCACTTGTGACCGGTGCCAATTCAGGCATCGGAAGGGCTATTGCCGTTGAAATGGCAAAGGAAGGCGCCCGAGTTGTTGTAAACTATGTCTCGAATGAGGAGGCGACAAATAAATTACTTGACGAAATAAAATCCTTTGGAGGAACTGCCATTGCAATTAATGCCGATGTCAGCAATGAGGTTCAGGTCAAAGACATGTTCAGGCATATGCTTGATGAGTACGGGACCATCGATATCCTGGTGAATAATGCCGGGATCCAGAAAGACGCTGCTTTTGTTGAAATGTGCCTTGAGGACTGGCAACTGGTATTGAATGTAAATCTCACAGGTCAGTTTCTTTGCTCAAGGGAAGCTGTCATCGAATTCCTGCGAAGGGGAATGGTCCCTGAACGGTCATCTGCTCTCGGGAAGATAATATGTATAAGTTCCGTTCATGAAATCATACCCTGGGCAGGACATGTAAATTATGCGGCTTCAAAAGGAGGTATAAAACTTATGATGGAATCAATAGCCCAGGAACTGGGACCGAATAAAATAAGGGTTAACAGCATCGCTCCGGGTGCTATTAAAACGCCAATCAACCGGTCTGCATGGAATACGCCGGAGGCAGAAGCAAAATTACTTAAACTTATTCCGTCAGGACGCGTTGGTGAACCCCTGGATATTGCAAAGGCAGCAGTGTGGCTGGCTTCAGATGACAGTGATTATGTACATGGAACGACCCTCTTTGTCGATGGGGGGATGACATTATATCCCGGGTTTTCAACTAATGGCTGAATTGGGAAATACTAGGAGAAAGGTAAAATTTTATTCCCGATGGACAAAAAAATAACTGCTGAAGAACAAAGGCTCTTAAACCAACATAAAAATAAACTTCCTACAGCAGCCTGGGGACCATATCTGAGCGAACGTCAATGGGGTACTGTGCGCGAAGACTACAGCAGGGAAGGCAATGCATGGGAGTATTTTCCACACGAACATTCACGGTCAAGAGCTTACAGGTGGGGCGAGGATGGCATCGCCGGGATTTCCGATTCCCAGTGCCAGCTATGCTTCGCCCCCGCTTTCTGGAACGGAAAAGATCCTATCCTGAAGGAAAGATTATTCGGACTCAGCAATCCTGAAGGCAATCATGGTGAGGATGTGAAGGAGCTTTATTATTACCTTGACAATACTCCCACACATTCATGGATGCAGTATTTGTACAAGTATCCGCAGGCAGCTTTTCCATATGATAAATTATTGAAGGAGAATAAAAAACGGTCATTACTTGAAGAAGAATTTGAGCTGCTTGACACTGGAGTTTTTAACGATGGAGCTTACTTTGACATAACAATTACCTATGCCAAAATTGATCCTGAAGACATCTGTATTAATATTGAAGCGGTAAACAGGGGATCAGAAACAGCCGCTCTGACGCTTTTACCAACGCTCTGGTACCGTAAACAATGGTCACCTGACCTGATACCCGGCAGGCCGGTAATCTGCCTGCAAACGAATCCAGAGGGCCCGCCTTGCGTTTGTGCCAGCCACCCCTCCATCGGCATGTATTATTTCTATTTTGATCCGGCTGAAAAATTATTGTTCACTGAGAACGAGACAAATAAAGAAAAAATCTTTGGGATCCTGAATGAGACGCCATTTGTAAAAGATGCATTTCACACCTCTGTAATCAAGGATGACTTTTCTATTTTCAATGATAAGACTTCAGGAACAAAATTCTCTCCGCTGTACACGGTAAGTATGGAATCGGGTGGTAAGGCAAATTTCAGGATGAGGATTACCAGAAAAGAGGAGTTGCGTGACCCCTTCGGAAGGGAGTATTCTGAAGCATTCACAAAGTCAAAAGCAGAAGCTGATGAGTTTTATAAAAGCATATTACCCCCGGAACTATCCGACCAGGAAGCTTTGATTGCCAGGCAGGCTTTTGCCGGTATGCTCTGGAACAAAGAGTTTTATTACTATGAGGTCAGGGAATGGCTCAGAGGCGATAAAGGGCAACCTTCACCTCCTGCCGAGCGGCTTACCGGAAGGAACTCCAACTGGAAACATCTTAATAACCGTAATGTCATTTCGGTGCCCGATAAGTGGGAATTTCCATGGTATGCTTCATGGGACCTGGCATTCCATATGATCGTTTATGCATATATCGACCCTGAGTTCGCAAAGCACCAGGAAATCCTGATCAACCGTGAATGGTATACCCACCCCAACGGACAGATTCCCGCTTACGAATGGAATTTCAGTGATGTGAACCCCCCTGTGCAGGCCTGGGCAGCAATGAGGGTTTATGAGATTGACAGGACAAAGACAGGCAAACCTGATATTGATTTTCTAAAGCGAATTTTTCAGAAGTTAACGATCAACTTTACCTGGTGGGCAAACCAGAAAGATGCTGAAGAGAATTATGTGTTTGAAGGCGGATTCCTTGGCCTTGATAATATTGGCGTCCTTGACCGCAATACTATCATTGAGCAGGGATGCATACTGGAGCAGGCTGACGGTACTTCCTGGATGGGAATGTTTGCAACCTATATGCTGGAGATGGCTCTGGAAATTGCCAGGTATGATGACTCCTTTCAGGATGTAGCGATAAAGTATTTTGAACAATACACCCTGATAGCAGAATCATTAAATACAAACGGCCTCTGGGATGAAGAACAGAATTTCTTTTATGATGTGCTTAAATGCCATGGAGGTCTGAGAGTACCGTTAAGAGTACGTTCCATAGTCGGGCTGACCTCTTTTTTTGCAACCCTGTATCTTTCAGGAACTTCATTGGACAATCTCGGACAATTCAGACATGCGTTGGGCTGGTTTAGAAAGTATTGTCAGGAAAGGGAACTTTATGAGGCAGTTATTCAGAAAGAAGAAAAGGAAGAGACCGACAGACTTATCTCCCTGATCCATATCGAAAAACTTAAAAAGCTTCTTGATGCCGTACTCGACGAAGAAGAATTCCTTTCTCCTTATGGCATAAGGTCCGTTTCAAAAAACCATACTAAAAGTTACGAAATTGAGATAAATAATGAGACGTATTCTCTTCAGTATACACCCGGTGAATCAACAACTAATATATTTGGAAACAATTCAAACTGGCGGGGACCAATATGGTTTCCGGTCAATTATCTGATTATAAGATCACTGGGAGCATACTATCAGTATTTTGGAGATGAATTTAAGGTTGAGTTCCCCAGCAGGTCAGGCAATTTTATGAACCTGAGGGAAGTAGCAATTCAGCTTAAAATGCGCCTGCTTAAGTTATTCACTGCCGGGGAGAATAACTCCAGACCTGTTTTCGGAAGGTATAATGATTTTTATAAGCGTCATGAGAACAGGGATCTGATTCTTTTCCATGAGTACTTCAACGGAGAGACCGGTATGGGTCTGGGAGCATCGCATCAGACAGGATGGACCGGGCTTATTGCAGCATTAATCGAGGAAATGCTCATTGATCAACAGGATGGGACATAGCCTTTGGAACACTTCTCAGATTGGATTACATTCGTATCCAACAGGTCATCCTGCCGAAAATCTATTGATTATATCTGTAAGGTAAGATGGTAATATCCCGAGGAAAAGGATCGCGGCTACTATTATTCCCAGTACAATATTGAGAATTAGAGGAATATGAACATTCTTAGTTGTTACTGATACCGTGAACATAGTCTTAACTACTCTCAGGTAGTAGTAGAGGCTTATAACGCTGTTAATAACAAGGCTGAATGCAAGCAGCCACAGACCCGACCTGACACCTGCAAGTACCAGCCAGAATTTTGACATAAAGCCGGCCGTTAGCGGCATTCCGGCGAGAGAGAGCAGTGCCAGGGTCAGCACTGAGGCAATCCATGGATTAGTCCAGAACAATCCCTTAAGATCCTCTATGTCATCGGCATCGCGTTCACATACTGATAAAACTGAAATTACTGCAAAAGCCCCAAGCGATGTAACCGTATAGGCAGCCAGATAAAATATTGCAGCTTCCGTGCCGGCCTGTGTACCGGCAAGAAGGGTGATGAGCAGGTAGCCAAGATGCGCTATTGAAGAATAGGCTAATAGTCTTTTTGTATTTGTCTGTTTCAGGGCAAGAAGATTCCCGGTAAACATTGACAGGATCGAAATTGCCGATACAAGAATAACGATAGTACCATTGTTAAATCCTCTGGTATCAAGAAACAACCTTAACGCCAGGGCAAGAACAGCGCCTTTTGAAATTGTAGCTATGAATGTCGTTACAGGCACAGGAGCGCCCTGGTAAATGTCGGGTGTCCACATGTGAAAGGGAACCAAAGCAAGCTTAAAACCTATTCCCCCAAGGATAAGACCGAATCCTGTGAGTAAAAGCGGAGACAAGGGACCGTTGCCTCCTTCAGCCGGAAAAATTTCAGTAAATCTCATAGTCCCGGTTTCAGCATAAATAAGACCCATACCGAATAGTAAAAAGGCTGTAGCAACCGAAGCTATCACAAGGAACTTTACTCCTGCCTCAACTGATTCATCACGCCACTTCAGGTAAGCAATCAATACATAAAGCGAAATGCTCAGGGTTTCAAGTCCAAGGAAGAACGAGATAAAATGCTCTGAAATTACCAGAACCGATGCCCCCAGAACTGCGACAAACAGTATTATGAAATATTCCTCCCTTTCACCTGACTGGTGGCTGAGATACTCGTACGAAAGGATTGTAATAAGGATACTTGTAAAATATATGATTCCAAGAAACAGGATGCTGTAGCCATCGATAATGAACAACGGACCAATTGCATGCGGTGTCTGTGGCATTACCACGAATACCGAGAGGAATGCAGCGATGAACATAAATAAGGAGAACCCGTAAATTATCCTGAAATTTCTTGAAATCGAAATAGTGAGCATGATAATAACAGGTGCACCTGCAAGTATCAGGAAAGGAGTCAGACACAGGAAATCGAGACTAGTCATAAAAGGGAATTTTATTCATCGCCAGTCATTAATTCAGGTATGGAAGAAATAGTTTTCAAACTATTAGTATTTTTATTATCAATACTATATGCGACGTTATCTACATTTATTGTTTTGATGATTGCGGGCTTGGCTTTTTCGATCACCCGCTGTGGAAACAAACCAGTAAAAACAATGGCAATAACCAGTGAACCAAGAACGACGGACTCACGGAGAGACAGATCTTTAATCTTCTGATCCTGATTTTTCTTTCCGTAAAAAACCTTCTGCAGGATCCTTAATGAGTAGATGGTGGCTGAAATTAGACCGGCGCTTGCAAGGCAGGCAAACAGGATGCTCGATTTAAAAGTCCCGGTAAGAATAAGAAATTCAGCAACGAAATTGCCAAGACCCGGAAGACCCAGCGAGGCCATTGAAAAAATAAGTCCCATTGCACCCAGGGCAGGCACCTGCTCCCACAATCCTCCCATCTTATTAAGATCGCGTGTATGAAGCCTTTCATAAAGCTGGCCGACTATAATAAATAAAGCCCCTGTACTGATACCATGTGCTATCATTTGTATAATAACTCCCTGATAAGCAATTTCATTAAAAGCGTATACTCCCAATATAACAAAGCCCATGTGGCTTACACTTGTGTAGGCAACAAGCCGTTTAAAATCCGTCTGGGCAAAAGCCAGCTTCGCCCCGTAAAGAATGCCCAAAACTCCCAGGGCCATTCCCAAAGGTGCAAATGTCAGGGATGCATTGGGGAACAACGGAACTGCAAACCGGATAAGTCCGTAAGCCCCTGTCTTGAGCATGAGCGACGCGAGGATAAGACTCCCTGCTGTAGGAGCTTCGGTGTGGGCATCAGGAAGCCAGTTATGGAATGGGAAAGCCGGCAGTTTTACCAGAAAGGCTGCCAGGAACCCTGCCATAAGAAGAAGTTCCATTGAAGGAGTCATAATTGTTCCAAGAAGCTGCTGATAATCAAACGTATATACTCCTGTGTTTCTTCCATGTACCAGGTAGAGCCCGAGAATTGCAAGGAACATTAGCAATCCGCTTGCCTGGGTGAAAATGAAGAATTTATAAGAAGCGTAAATACGATTTTCGTGCCCCCATATCCCAATCAGGAAATACATCGGAATGAGCATTACTTCCCAGAAGAAATAAAAAAGGAATAAATCTATTGACAGGAATACTCCGGCAATTCCGGATAAAATCAATAAGATATTAAAGTGAAAAAAGCCGCTATTTTTGCTGATCTCTTTCCACGAGATCAATATAGCCAGTACGCCTATAAAAAATGTAAGGATCAGCATCAGGAGACTCAGACCGTCAAGAGCCAGGTGAATTCCGATACCGTACCTCTGAATCCATACGGCAGAGAATTCAACTATCCAGTCTCTCCCATTGCCCGCGCTCTGGAAGAACAAAATGATAACAAGGACAAGGTCGATCAGAACTGTTAGAAGTGAAATAATCCGTGAAATGAGCGGATTTCTCTTACCAGCTATCCAGGCGCAGATCCCGCCTGCCATTAAAATCAGTATCAGGTAAAGAAGTATCATAGACTGATCAGAATTGTTAATATAATGGCAATCCCGGCTGTAAGAAACAATACATACCATCGAAGCTTTCCATTCTGCGTCCTGCTCACCAGAATATTGAAATACACGGTTACCCTGCCAATAGATGTGTATATCACATCAACAAAGTCCTTTTTGTCGATTTCGGACAGCCATACAACAGGCTTAACAAACAATTTATCATACAATTTGTCAAACTGCCAGCCGAGGTATAAGAAATTATTCAGGCTGCCTGTCCTGAATCTTGCTGCAAGAGTCGGCTTCTTATAGAATAGCAGGTACGCAAAATAGATCCCTGCAAGTGTGATTATTGCAGACAATAACTGGAAAACGAATTCCGGTATTTCTCCCCCGGCTGTTCCTGCAACAGGAAGTACTCCCTCAAACAGTTTTGAGAATAAATGAACAGGCCCCAGGTTTTCAGGCAACTCAATAAAGCCTCCGGCTATTGAAAGCGCGGCAAGTATGACCAGCGGTGTTGTCATCAGGTTGCCTGCTTTGTGGTGAGGCTCGGTTTTGATTTTTCCGAAAAACACAATAAAAACAAGCCGGAAGGTATATAAGGAAGTGAGAAGAGCTCCTGTGATACCTGCCAGCCATAACCAGTGATTACTCGCAGCTGAAGACCAGCCGAACCATAGGATCTGATCTTTGCTGTAGAATCCTGCTGTTATGAGGGGAAGCGCGGATAAAGAAGCTGCACCGGCAAGAAAGGTGTAAAAGATAACAGGCATCTTTTTACGCAAACCACCCATCCTGAATATGTCATGCTCGTCGTTAAGCAGGTGTATAACGGCTCCTCCTGAAAGAAATAAAAGAGCCTTGAAAAAAGCATGTATCATGAAATGGAAAATTCCGGCTGACCAGGCACCGATTCCCATTGCCAGGAACATATAACCGATCTGACTTATAGTTGAATAGGCGAGCACACGCTTAAGGTCGGTCTGGGCAAGAGCACTGAAACCTGCGATCAGCAGGGTGAGTGCTCCTATCATGGCAACTACGAACATTACTACCGGAGCAAGTGCAAACAGCACATGCGTTCTGGTGATCAGATAGACTCCGGCTGTCACCATTGTTGCAGCGTGTATCAGTGCACTTACCGGTGACGGGCCTGCCATTGCGTCAGGAAGCCAGGTCTGAAGCGGTAGCTGGGCCGATTTACCCAGAGCTCCGCCGAGCAGAAGGAAGGCTGAAATTACGGCCAGTGGTGACCCGGAAACCCATTTTGATGATGCCTGCTGCATCAAATCCCGTATATCAAGTGTCCCAAAGGAGATGAAAAGAAGAAAAAGGCCGATTATCATGGCAGTGTCTCCAATCCTGGTAACGATGAATGCTTTCCTTGCCGCATATCCGTTTTCAGGTACTTTGTACCAGAATCCTATCAGAAGATAGCTGCAAAGGCCGACACCTTCCCATCCAAGGTACAGGAGGAGGAGGTTATCTGCGAGGACAAGGATCAGCATCGAGCCTACAAACAGGTTCATGTATGCAAAGAAACGTGCAAATCCATCATCCTCTCTCATAAACTCAACAGAATAGAGGTGGATCAGCGCACCCACAAAGGTGATCACAAAACAAAAGACAATTGACAGAGGATCAAGTATAAATGAGATCTTTGCGGTAAAGCCGCCAGTGCTCATCCAGGTGTAAATAGTCGATGTAACAGCTCCTCCTGCAGGTTTAGAAGAAAGAAAGTCAATACCTGAGACAATAGTTAGCAAACCTGATAAAGCCACCGAACCAACTCCCAATATTGCTACTGTACTTTTTGGGAGAAGCCGTCCAAACAGAGCTATTAATAAAAAGCTCAGAAGAGGAAGTGCAGGAATCAGGGCTACAATTGTTTCCATCTCGTGTCAGTTTTCATTTACGCTCTTTTCGCGCAGCTTTCTTAAAGCATCGGCATCGAGAGTTTTGTAATGATGGTACATCTGAAGTATCAAAGCAAGGCCTACAGACACCTCAGCCGCTGATACGGTAAGTATAAAAATAAACATTACCTGACCGTCAGTCTGCATCCAGTGCGAGCCTGCAATTACAAAAACGAGCGCGGCGCTGTTCAGCATTATTTCGATGGACATCAGCATGAAAATTATGTTGCGGCGAACGAGGAATCCGATGAGCCCTGTCAGAAAAAGCAATCCGGCAAATAATATCTGGATATCCATCGAAACTGTAACCATTATTAAATATCTTTAAATCAATAAATTAAATATTCTGCTACCTGTCAAATCTGTTAAGTTTTATTTCTCAATAGTATCCTTCACCAGGAACCTGTGAATGACTTTCTTCTTTTGCTTTCCAAGGTGATAAGCACCGACTATGCCGGCAAGTAATAGTACCCCGGCCAATTCCACAGCAATAAGATATGTTGTAAAAAGCGAAATCCCGACTTGTTTTGGACCGATACCCACTGAACCGGTTCTTTCATTGTGAAATCCCCTGACCGCATAAATCAAAATGATCAGAAGAATTGCAGAAATAATTGTCGGAACTATCCACATTTTTGGGGTCAGCCATTTTTTTTCAGTCTCTTCTTCCATGCCGATATTCAGCATCATGACAACGAAAATGAAAAGCACCATGATAGCTCCGGCATACACAATGACTTCAAGAGCAGCAATAAGCGGAGCTCCGAGTATGTAGAAGATCACCGAGATTGAGAGCAGTGACAGAATCAGATAAAGTAGTGAGTGAATGGCATTACGGTTCGAAATTGCCATCAACGACGAGATTACTGCAGCTGCCGCGGCTATAAAGAAGATTGTATTCATCTTAATGTATTAAGCTTTTCAAATCCACCGGAGCTTCCTCATTTTCTCCTTCCCCCGTACCTTTTACACCCATGTCAGCACCTGCAACTTTGTAAAAGTTATAACCGTGGTACTTTCCTTCACCGCTGATAAGAAGATGTTCTTTCTCATAAACCATATTTTGCCTGTCGTACTCTCCCATTTCAAAATCGGGAATGAGCTGGATAGCATATGTCGGACATGCCTCTTCACAAAAACCGCAAAAGATGCATCTCGAAAAATTGATCCTGAAAAACCCGGGAAACCTTCTTCCGTCTTTGCCATTTGCAGCCTGCAACGCAATACAATCTACAGGGCAGGCTGCGGCGCACAGATAGCATGCAACGCATCTTTCATTACCGTCAGTATCGCGCGATAATATTATCCTGCCACGGTAACGGGGCGGAAGATAAGGCTTCTTTTCAGGGTAGCCTCTTGTTTCACGCTTATGAAATGCGTGCAGGAATATATACCATATGCTCCTTAAAATACTTATCATTATTCTTTTAATCTTTTGTTAATCAGTGTGTCTGCCGCATTTCATAATTATTTTACAAAAATGAGGATAGCACCAGTGACCAGTATATTAAGCAGTACCAGTGGAAGCAATATCTTCCATCCCACTTCCATAAGCTGATCATAACGTGGTCTGGGAAGAGATGCCCGTACCAGAATGAAAAGGCAGATGAAAACAGCTGTCTTAAAGAAAAACCAGAATGCCGGTGGAAGAAATGAAGGACCGAGCCAGCCTCCAAAGAAGAGAGTCACAATAAGCGAGGAAATGAGTGTTACACCCAAATACTCTCCGACAAAGAACATCCCGAATTTCATTCCCGAGTACTCAGAATGATATCCGGCTACCAGTTCTCCCTCAGCTTCCGGAATGTCGAAGGGAGTCCGGTGAGTCTCTGCAATTCCCGCAATAAAAAATACTACGAATGCGACAAATTGCGGAATAAAAAACCAGCCACCCTGCTGAGCTTCAACAATTTCACGCAGGCTGAAGCTGTCGGCCATCATGACCACTCCCACCAGCGACAGCCCCATGAATACTTCATATGTAAGCATCTGGGCCGAAGCCCTGATTGATCCGAGAAGCGAATACTTGTTATTTGAAGCCCAACCACCGAGAACAACACTGTAGACTCCCAGCGATGAGTTACCCAGGAAGAAAAGAATGCCTATATTCGAATCAAGCACAAGAAAGGTACTTGTAAAAGGAATCACAGCAAACGTCAGCAGTATGGTAGCGATCAAAATCCCCGGCGCCATCACGAAGACAGCTTTGTCGGCAAATGGCGGTATCCAGTCTTCCTTAAAAAAGATCTTCACGACATCAGCCAGAACCTGAACAAGGCCAAAAGGTCCTACGCGGTTTGGTCCGTACCTGTCCTGGAACAGAGCGAGCAGCCTGCGTTCAACCCATATCAGCCCGGCAGCTATTGTCAGGACGATCAGTAAAACACCGGCAATTATAAAAACATACTTCATTGCATTAACTTATTTGCAATTCATCCCTTAAAATTTCAATTTTTCCCCATTCCGGAAGATCGATAAATGGCATGCGTGGTTTAATTATTGACAGACCTGCAATTCCAGGGGGAATTGTTTTGTCTGCTTTGACTTTTACATTTATATTTATTTTATTTACTGTTAGTTTAACTATATCACCTTCAGCAATTCTTAGCCTGTTTATTTCTTCTTTATTTATAATTAGAAATGGTTCCGGAATTAATTCTGACACTGATTTGCTTTCCGAACTTAACTCATCGGATCCGAAAATCAGACTGACCGGAACCACAAGAAATTTGCCCGGTTCCGGTCTGAAAGGATCAGGGATTTCCTTAAAAAATCCGCGTTGAGAACCGGTTGCCCCATTGAACAGGAGTACTCCCGGATTGCCGTCTTTCAATGAACCTGCAGGCTCATCCATGTATTTATTCATTGCCTGGACCGAGTTCCAACCCGGCGACCAGTAGTACGGGATTATATGGGACGAAGGGGGAACTCCCTTGTACCCTTCCATACTGAATGCAAGAGGAGAGTCATCATCGTCGGGCGGTTTTGGTTCGCTGACTTCAACATTCGCATCAATTGCGGTGCGTCCGCTGAACCTCGACGTTTGCCTGGCAATCTTCTCATTGTAGTATCTGAATCCGGAATCAGGTATCTCTTCTTTTACTTTAATAAATAAAGGATATGATTCAGTAAATAAATCAACTATATTATCAAAATGTTCCCAGGTATTCTTTTTGTTCTTATCTGCAGACCCGATCATTTCTGAAATATATTTCCAGCTGTCTTTTATATCTCCCATATCAGGCAGCACCCGGTAGTATCTCTGGGCACGCCCTTCATTATTTACAAAAGTACCTGTCGATTCAGCAAATGTCCCCGCCGGAAGCAGGATATCAGCCTTCATTGCCGTCTCGTTCATAAGACTGTCCAGAACAATGACACTGCATTTGCTTAAGAGTCCATCAATTCTTTCCTTAACACCCCGCAGGTACAAATTGTTTTCAAGTATGAAAAGTGTTTCAACATATCCTGATTCAACAGAATTCAAGAGGTCTTTAAGCGGTTTGCCATCCATTAAACCGAGTCCCATTGTGTTTGATTCAGTGAAAACAACAGACAGGGATGGCTTTTTACCCGTAAATGAAAGAGCCAGGGCAATATTAGCGGCTGCATGAAGCAGTGATGCCGTATTATTTTGTAGTCCTGTTATTATAACCGGGTTTTCAGCGTTAATCAGGGAAGTGGCGATATTAGTTGCCAATTGCTTTGTGTAGTCGTTCAGATCCTCAGGCTCTGGAGCAGATTTATCGATTTGTGAAGCAACTGCAAATCCGAGCCTTGAGATCTCAGCAGGAGCGGACCTGTATAATCCCAGGGCCAGATCATCGAGCTTTGTGCTGTAAGGAGTTGCAATAAAAACAGGACTCTTTGTCTCCTGAGCCAATTCCCTTAACGGAGCATCATTCCATGCGGGTATACCCGATTCCAAAGCAAGAGCGATCGACTTGTTCCTTGTGGCCTGCCTGACTGCAAGAGCGATCATCGGGGCGCTGTTTGTGAGGTCCTCTCCAAGAATTAAAACTGCATCGGCTTTCTCAATTTCTTTTAAGGAAGGTGAATGTACCTGTCCGTTTTTCAGAATCTGAATTGCTGTTTCAACTAACTCAAATTCCCTGTCAGAAAATCCCTTATAGAAATTTTCTTTTCCGACAAGTGTTTCCAGCGCGAAATTTGATTCAAGCGATACGCGCGGCGAACCTATGCCGGCAACCTTCTTTCCCTTTAGTGCAATCCTGACAGCTGAAAGATATCCGTCATCTTTAGCTTCTTCGAAGCTTTCTTTTTCTGACGTCTTAAGAAGTACATTTTTTATCCTTCCTGCACTATTAAGGAACTCATAGCCGAATCTGCCTCTGTCGCAGAGAAAGTACCCGTTTACGGCACCGTTATATCTGCTCAGGATTCGTCTTATCGATCCATACCTTTCACCTGCAAGGGTATTGCAGCCAACACTGCAATGAACACATACCGAAGGTGAATTTGTCAAATCCCATTTGCGTGTATAATGATCCCTAAGCGTTTTGTCGGTGAAAACACCGGTCGGACAAACTTCAGCAAGGTTTCCACTGAATTCGCTTGCAAGCACTCCTTCCTTGTGACGGCCAAAATAAACACGGTCTGCAGAACCTGAAACCTCAAGATCTGTACCTCCGGCATAATCTTTATAAAACCTTACACATCTGTAGCACTGGATGCATCGGTTCATCTCGTGGCTGATGAATGGTCCCAGGAACTGGTTTTTATGCGTTCTCTTCTTAAAGTTAAAACGTCTGTATGTATGCCCTGTCATAACAGTCATATCCTGCAGATGACACTCCCCGCCTTCATCGCAGATCGGACAATCGTGAGGATGGTTTGTCATAAGGCTCTCAATAATTGCTGCCCGGAATGCCTTTACTTCGGGGTCATTCGTTGATATGATAAGACCTTCCGTTACAGGCTCCATACACGACATTACAATCCTTCCCGTCTTGTCGTCAGCATTCTGGAATTTTCTGACAGCGCATTGCCTGCATGCTCCAACTGAGCCCAATGCAGGGTGGAAGCAAAAATACGGTATGTCAAATCCAAGTGAAAGGCAGGTATGCAGGAGATTCCGCCCCGGCCTTACCTCATAATTCGTCCCGTCAACCTGTATTTTTATCAGTTTTATTTCCATGGACAATGCTTTTCGTCAATATGTCTCCTGAAATCCTCATGGAAAAATTTGAGCCCGCTCTGCAAGGGTTCCATAGCACCGGGCGCATGTGCGCAGAAAGTGTTGCCGGGTCCCATATAGCGTGTATTAAACTCGAGAATGTCGATGTCGCCGGGTCTTGCATCCCCTGTTTCGAATGATGCCAGGATCTTTTCGACCCAGGGAAGCCCTTCGCGGCAGGGCGTACACCATCCGCAGCTCTCATCGGCAAAGAACTTTATCATGTTATGTATGAATGCCACCGGACAGGTTTTGTCATCAAGAATTATCATTGTGCCTGTCCCAAGCCTGCTGCCGGTTGGTTTTACCGACGCAAAATCCATTTTGGTATCAAGATGTGATTCTGTCATAAAATCAGTTGATGCACCTCCCGGGATAACTCCGCGCAGTTTGTAACCATCGAGCATACCACCGGCACGTTCAAAGATTATTTCCCGCATTGTGGTGCCCATAGGTAACTCCCACAAGCCCGGTCTTTTCACGCGGCCGCTTACCCCATATAGTTTTGTTCCTCCTTCATCGGAAAGACTAAGTTTCATGAACCATTCTGTTCCTTTCGCAACAAGGTGGGGTATCCAGCAAAGAGTTTCAACATTATTTACTACTGTCGGGCGTCCGAAGAGGCCGCTGACAGCAGGAAAAGGCGGTTTAGTCCTGGGGATACCCCTTTTCCCCTCAAGGGCACTGATAAGTCCTGTTTCCTCTCCACAGATATACCGGCCGGCGCTGCTGTGAACATAGAGATCAAGGTCATACCCGGTACCAAGGATATTCCGGCCGAGATATCCGGCTTCATAAGCCTCCGCAATTGCTTTTCTTATAAGAATTTCAGCCTTTTTATATGCCCACCGGATAAATATGTATGCTTTCTGTGCCTTGATAGCGTATGATGAGATTATCATTCCTGCAATAAGCTGATGCGGATTACCCTCCAGAAGATACTTGTCTTTAAATGTGCCCGGCTCCATTTCATCAGCGTTGGCAATCAGGTATCTTATGTCGTTATCATCAGTTTTTTTCGGTACAAAGCTCCATTTCAGACCTGTCGGGAACCCGGCTCCTCCCCTTCCTGTTAATCCTGACGTTTTTACAAGAGTAATAATTTCATCGGGAGTCATTCTTCTCAGCGCTTTTTCGACACCTTCATAACCACCGGCTTTCCGGTATTCATCTATTCCCGGCGGAAGCTTTCCCTCTTTGATATGTTCTGTTAAAGGAGTTTCCATCATTAATCAGTGATATTTACCGAGTATTTCATCAAGCATTTCAAAAGTCACATTACTGAAATGGTCGTCATTTATCATTAAGACGGGCGCATGATCGCAATCGCCGAGGCACGATACGGGCAAAAGAGTGAATCTTCCGTCGGAAGTCGTTTCACCGAATCTGATGTTAAGAATATCTGAAATATGTTTATAAATTGAAACATAATCCATTACCATACAGCTTACTCCATCGCAAACCAGGATGATGTTCCTTCCGACGGGCTTCCGGTATATTCTTGTGTAGAAAGTGGCAATGCCATCAACTTCATCAACCGACATCCCAAGCCCTGATGCGATATCTTCGATGGCATCATCGGATATCCAGCCCCTGTGCCGCTGTACAATTTTCAATGCGTCGATGCAGGCCGATGAAGGATATGGATAAAGCTTCTTCTCCTCGTTTATTTCTTCTATTTCCTTATCACTCAGCATTTAAATACTTTTGATATCTGACTATAAGTTTCTGTTTATCTGTCGAGGTCGGCAAGGACAAAATCAATAGCACCCAGTATAGAAAGCAGGTCGGGTATTGTATAGCCTTTGGCGATCAGCGGGACCATTTGAATATGCGGGAACGAAGGTGTTCTTATCCGGGAGCGGTAAGAGGAAGTGCCGCCGTCGCTAATAAGATAATAACCATTGCTTCCTTTGGATGCTTCAACCGGAACCATAGCCTCCCCGGCTGGGATTACTGGTCCCCATGTCACCTGAAGAAAATGCGTAATCAGTGTCTCAATATCCTGCATTGTTCTTTCCTTCAGGGGTGGAGTTGCCAGCGGGTGATCCGATTTATAGGATCCTTCAGGCATGTTATTTACACATTGCTGAACGATGCGCAGGCTCTGGCGCATCTCTTCCATCCTCACTACTGATCTGTCGTAGCAATCACCGTTTTTCCCGAGAGGAATGTCGAATTCAAAGTTTTCGTAACCCGAGTAGGGACGTTTTTTACGATAATCCCAGTCTGCCCCGGTACACCGCAAGGCAGGACCGGTGATCCCCCATTCGATTGCTTCCTGAGCGTTATAAGCTCCAATTCCGACTGTTCTTGCCTTAAAGATCCTGTTCCGGATCACGATTTTTTCAAACTCCCTGATACTTTTCGGGAAATAATCGATAAAGTCCTGAATAAGCTTGTTCCAGCCGTCCGGAAGATCATGTGAAACCCCTCCTATCCTGAACCATGACGGATGCATCCGTCCGCCGGTAATTGCCTGAACGATATCAAATACCCTTTCCCTGTCGTTGAACGCATAAAATACCGGCGACATCTGTCCAAGATCCTGAGCATAGGTCCCCAGCCAGACAAGATGGCTTGCGATACGGAACAGCTCTGTCATCATTACCCTGATGATATTAGCTCTCGGAGGTATTTCAATCCCGGCGATTTTCTCAACTGAAAGACAATATGCAAGATTATTTATTACACCGCCCAGATAGTCAATCCTGTCGGTATAAGGAATAAAAGTATGCCACGACTGTCTCTCACCCATTTTTTCCGCTCCGCGGTGATGGAATCCGATATCCGGTACAACAGCTACTATGTCCTCTCCGTCGAGCTGCAGAACGAGCCTCAGTAAACCATGTGTCCCGGGATGCTGCGGACCGAGATTCAGGAACATGAAATCGGTATCCTCGTTTTGCATCTGCAGGCCCCATTCTTCGGGATTAAATTTAAGATCAGCATCCTCGATTTCCCTCATCTGATCGTCAAGTGTATAAGGTCCGATTTCGGTTGCCCTGGCGGGATACTCTTTACGTAACGGATACCCCTTCCACGATTTAGGCATCAGAATCCGCCGCAGATCGGGATGACCGGTGAATGTGATCCCAAACATGTCAAAGACCTCACGTTCATACCAGTTTGCAGCAGGCCAGATTTCCGCTACACTCTTTATCGAGGGATATTCTCCCGCAAGAGGTACCTTAATCCTGATATCTTCATTCCTTTCAAATGAAGTTAGGTGATAGACCATAGTAAAATCACCTTCAGGCTGCCCGTTTTTTCCCAGCCTTTGCCTTTCATCAATAGCAGTAAGGTCGTAAAGCATGCCGAAAGGTCCGGAAATCCCGTTTTTAAGAAATCTTAAAAGATCATTTACCTGTTCTCTGAAAACCCATATTGTCAGTATTTTATCAGCAGTCGGCTGACTGGCGATAATTACCGGCTGATCGAACTTTTCCTTGATCCGGGTAAGAAGAGGGTGATCTTCGTTCATAGGTTAGCTGTTAGCTATTCAATTCGGGAAAAATTACTTTAAATCTCATTCATTGGTCTGATATTCCCCATCTTCATCCTTTCCTCATTTTTAAGGTCTCTGATCGAAACTTTTTCAGGTCGCGACAGGCCTTGTGGTCCTATAACCCAGCTCAGGGGCCGCTTTTCCTTACCCACAGAATCACGAAGAAGAAGCAGTCCTTCAAGAAATGCATCAGGGCGCGGAGGACAACCTGAGACATAGACATCGACAGGCATGAACTTGTCAACTCCCTGGACCACGCTGTAGATGTCGTACATCCCTCCTGAGTTGGCACACGAGCCCATTGAAATTACCCATCTCGGCGCCATCATCTGTTCATATAATCTTTTGATTATGGGCGCCATCTTTATGAATACGGTGCCGGCAATAACCATCATATCAGCCTCTCTCGGTGTGCCTCGGATCACTTCTCCACCGAATCGGGCAATATCATACCGGCTCGTTATTGAAGTTGCCATTTCAACGAAACAGCACGACAGTCCAAAATTGAACGGCCATATGGAATTCTTTCTTCCCCAGGCTAACAGATCTTCAAGCCGGGTAAGAAGGATTGATTCAGTTCCTGTGGTAGGATCAGATGGCTTTCTTATTGTCATATTCATTTTGAGATCCTGTCTTTATTTTTCAGAATTTCCTTTCCTTTTGGCCCGAAATCAAGCGCTTTTATTCCTATTTCATATACCAGTACTGCTATCAGCAGACCGATGAAAACAACTATCCCGATATAACCGGCAAGTCCGAGTTCCCTGAATGAGATAGCCCAGGCAAGAATAAACACCGCATCCAGATCAAAGATCACGAAGAAGATAGCTATAAGATAAAAATGCGATGAAAACCGTAAACGTGCACTGCCTGTGGGGGGTATTCCGGATTCAAAAGGCTCGTCTGTCAGTTTATCCTTGTGCCTTTCACCCAGAATATGTGAGAGCCCGATCATGATGCCGGCAATAAGGAATACCGCCATGGCATAGACCAGAAATGGCCAGAATACTATTGTCTGAAGTGTCAGCATCGTTAGTTAAAGAGCGGTGAGGCTATTCATCAAGATCCATCAGAAATTCCCTGAGTGCGACAGCATTATTGAATTCTTTTTCTTTAGCCGAATAGAGCAATGTCAATGTCCCGTATTTAGCCTCGAGTTCTTTTAATCTCTTAAGTTCGGCTCCCTTACCGGCCAGTTCCTCTTTATAACGCTTCCTGAATTCTTTCCACCTGGCGGGGTCGTGATTGTACCATTTCCTGAGCTCATTGCCCGGCGAGATCTCTTTCGTCCATTCATCCCATTCTGCCTTCTCTTTTGAAATGCCTCTTGGCCAGAGCCGGTCCACAAGGACTTTATATTTTTCTCCGGGACCCATCGGTTCATATAGTCGTCTGATTATAATCATCTGGTAGTCTTTGTGCCTCCGATATTAAACAAAAATAGCGAAATTCTAAATAAATCAAAAACATTGACGGTGTTACAGGTCAGCTTTTTCTAAAAAAACTTCTAAGCACATACTGAAGGATGCCACCATTCTGATAATAAGCTATCTCAATCTCCGAATCAAGACGCGCAACTGCATTGAATTCAGTTCTGTTCCCTGATGGTTTAATGGCAATTACCCTGATTTCTTTATTGGGTTTTAACCCGTCAAGATTTAAAATATCAAAAGTTTCATCTCCGGTAAGGCCAAGCGACCTGGAATTCTCACCTTTCCTGAACTGAAGCGGCAAGACTCCGGTCCCGACAAGATTGCTCCTGTGGATCCTTTCGAAGCTCTCAGCAATAATTGCCCGGACTCCGAGCAACGATACTCCTTTTGCTGCCCAATCACGCGAGGAGCCGCTTCCATATTCTTTTCCTGCGAGAATGATAAGCGGGATATTTTCAGCCTGGTATTTCATTGACGCATCATATACTGTCATTTCCTTCCCGCCGGGATGATAAAGCGTCCATCCGCCCTCTCTGCCTGCAAGTTCATTTTTCAGCCTTACATTGGCAAATGTTCCTCTTACCATTACTTCATGATTCCCTCTTCGTGAACCATATGAATTAAAATCCTTCTTTTCGACGCCATGAGCCTTCAGATATTCTCCGGCAGGCGAATTCTCTGCAATTGAACCGGCAGGCGAAATATGATCAGTCGTAATAGAATCGCCAAGCTTCAGCAGGACCCTCGCGGATTTGATTTCAGGGACTTTACCGGCTTCATCAGAAATATCCCTGAAAAAAGAAGTTTCTTTAATGTATGATGAATTCCCGTCCCATTTGTAAACATCACTTGTTGTGCTTTCCAGTTTCATCCACTGCTCATCACCCGTAAAGATGCTCTCGTAATTTGACTTAAAATCTTTTGAATCGAGAGCCATTTTCATGGCATTCTGAATTTCATTATTATCGGGCCAGATATCGCGCAAAAATATGGGTTCAAGGTTAGGGTCATAACCAAGCGGCTCCTCATAGAAGTTGATATCAATCCTGCCTGCTATGGCATACGCAATTACCAGCAGCGGCGAAGCCAGGAAATTCATCTTTACAAGGGGATGGATCCTTGCTTCAAAATTCCGGTTGCCTGAAAGAACTGAAGCCACAATCAGTTCATTATCGATAACTGCATTATTTATGTGCGGTGGCAATGGTCCGCTGTTTCCGATGCATGTTGTACAGCCGTACCCTACGGTATGAAAACCAAGGGCATCGAGATATGGGGAAAGGTTTGCCTTATCCAGGTAAGTGGTAACTACTTTTGAACCGGGTGCCAGGCTTGTTTTTACCCATGGCCTGCTTTTAAGGCCTTTCTCTACAGCCTTTTTGGCAATAAGGCCTGCTCCAAGCATTACTCCTGGATTTGAGGTGTTTGTACAGCTTGTTATTGCGGCAATTACAACAGCTCCATCACTCAGCTGAAACTCAGAATAACCTGCTCTTATCCTGACGCTTTTAAGTCCGTTCTTTATTATTTGCTTCGTATCAAGTTCTATTCCGGCATTTTCAAGCTTTGTCTTTCCTGTATCGGTCTGTACGGGTGTCTCAAGAGGATGCCCGCCTTCGTTAGCCCATCCTCCTACGACCCTTTCGTCCACTGAGATATACTCCCTGTAGTAGGTGCTTTTCAAATTGTCAATAAAACTACTTTTTACTTTGGAAAGGGTAATTTTATCCTGGGGACGTTTTGGACCTGCAATAGAAGGTTCTATTTCGTCGAGATTCAATTCCACAACCTCCGTGAATCTTATTTTTTCCTCATTCTCGCGCCACATCAGGTTAGCCTTTAAGTAGGCTTCAACAGTTTCAATATGCTTTTTATCCCTTCCGGTTATACTCAGATATTCCAGCGTTTTTAAATCAGGAGGAAAATACGTTATTGTACACCCGAATTCGGGCGACATATTTGAGATTGTTGCCCTGTCGGGCACAGTGAGACCATTCAAACCGGAGCCAAAGACTTCGACAAATTTATCAACGACGCCTTTCTTTCTCAGGAGTTCTGCAACCGACAATACCAGGTCAGTCGAAGTTGTGCCTTCTTTTAACTTTCCCGTCAGTTTCAGGCCAATGACCCTGGGCAGCATAAAATAGATTGGCTGACCTAGCATTACGGCCTCTGCTTCTATTCCTCCTACTCCCCAGCCAACAACTCCAATCCCGTTCACCATCGGAGTATGTGAATCAGTCCCAACCAGAGTGTCAGGAAACAAGATCCCGTCTCTTATGGTAACCACCTGTGCAAGATATTCAAGGTTAACCTGATGACAGATACCCAAACCGGGCGGCAAAACGTTGAAATTCCTGAATGACGACTGAGCCCATTTTAGGAGTGCATATCTTTCATGGTTGCGTTCGTACTCCATTTCGACGTTCCTGAGATACGAATAGTCGGTTCCAAAATAGTCAACCTGAACAGAATGGTCGATTATAAGGTCAACAGGAACCTGCGGATTGATGAGCTTTGCATCCCTTTTCTTACGTGCAACTTCTGACCTGATGGACGCAATATCGACAATAGCCGGAACTCCGGTGAAATCCTGCATCAGAACCCTGGCAGGGAGAAACGGGATCTCAGTTATAAGAGGCTCAGGTTTCCAGTTCAGGATATTTTCGAGATGTGCTGAAGTAAATGTAACACCATTCTGGTTCCGGATTATATTTTCGAGCAGGATCCTGATGGAAAATGGAAGTTGTTCAACATCATAACCTTCCGTTACCAGATCCCTCAGACTGTAATATCCGAATTTCCCCAGTGGGGTTGACATAATTTTACTTGCTCCCTGAACTTTAGGCATAAAAATAGTTTTTATTAATACTTTAATTAAACAACCTTACTGTGGATTTGTTTATCCCTCTTTTTTGATCATAACTTCCATTGCAGCGCCTTTTTTGTCATAATGAATCCGATTACAAACATGTATAAATAATAATCAAGAAGGAATAATCGCTGCCACAATCCCCGATACCTTGAAAAAAAACTGGTCCTGTCGCCAAAAAAATGCAGTGAAAAAAATACCCAGAACAGGATACCCGCGATAATCACAAAACCGGAGTATCTCAGAAAGCAGGTGTTTGACGAGAACGGATCTATCTTCCTTACAACCACCGGGAGGATCAGAATTGCTATAATGCCGATCCCTCCCAGAATATCATGAATTATATATGACGTTGTATATGAATTATTAACAAGGTTAGCTTTGAATAAACCGGAACCAAATCCCTCGCCGAGGCTATATATAACTATAAGCCAGAATGAAATCTTTACATTCCGGTCCGGCGGCGAAAAAGCTGTCCTGAAACTGAACGCAAAAATAATAATTAAAAGACCGAGTAAAATCCACCACAAGGAAATAATTCTCGAAACAGGACTAGCGGTAGCGCCAAGCGTGCTGATAATATCTGACTTCTGACTATAATCCGGAAACCGGTTTCCAAGTATAAATGTAAATAACAGGTCTCCGATACAACCCAGGACTAAAGCGATTACGCCTGAAATTACAATTGTTTTCCTCGGCTCAGTCATGGTTGGGTTTGATCACTTTAGCAAGCGCTGTAGGGATCTGGAGGAGATCGTAATCGTCGGAATAGATCAGATATCTGTTATACCAGACCGGGAAGAACTTCTCCTTATAATTCCGCAACCCTTTATAATGGGATAAGGATTTGATCTTTTCATAAGCGAACTTCATCGATTTCTCCTGAAATGAATGCGGATCGTTAAGTCCGCTCATCGGTGCAAATCCTAAATTCACGGATGAATAATTCTGTGACTTAAGGTATTTAAAGAGTTCTATCATAATGAAGTCGAGGACTCCGTTCGGCGCATCGCAAGTTTTACGGATCAGGTCATATGTTCCCTCTCCGGGTGCATAATCAGGAATTATGTTAAGAAATGCAATTACCTTTTCTTCCTGATTTTCAGCGGTGATGATGGTGTGGTACTTAAGGTCATCCCACATGAACATACCCTGCGAGAAAACTATTTCGTTCCGGTTTGTGGTACTCAGCCACTCGTCCGAAACAGCTTTAAGCTTTTGCAGCAATCCATCCTTTATCGGTGGCTTATGTATTGATGAATGGTATCCTTCGTCAATAATTTTGTTAATGGCATTCCTGAGCGCCTTATTTTTGCCTCCATCCAATGTAAATTTATTAAGGTCAACTATCCCTTCCTGACCAACGAACAAGGATCTTTTCGATAGTTCCTTATATATCGGGAGACTTTCTTCAGGGACCCGATAATAAATATTCCTTAATCCGTTTTCAAAGCAATACCTGTCAAAAAATGCGGCACACTTTTTCATTGTTTCGGGATTATCGGCAACAGGATCTTCGAGAACAACTGCGAAGCTTCCGGCTGTTCTGTAAGCAAGGAAGGAATCAATTTCAGGCGGTTTGAAAATGATTTTATCGTTGTATGTTTTGAAATAGTCAAGACCGGATCGTCCATACTTTTCAACAATTATTTTTGCCGGAACAAGCTGTTCCTGACCGGTTTTCTCCCGTGCAAAGTAAGGCCGTATAATGGTGTAGAAAAAAAAAGAAAGAGATAATAAACCACTGATATTGATTGAGATAAGAAAGTATTTCGCAAAGTGGCTCACTGGTTTCAGATCAGTGCTACCGATCAGAACAAAGTTCCTGATCGTGTAATTGATACTTTGCCACAGATTAAAGTCGATGTTAAAGTGTTTCTTATCAAGAAAATAAAATCCGACTGTCCCGTAAACCAGAACGGAAACCACGCTCAGGATCGCAGACCAGATGCCGATGGAATATAACTTTGGGTTGCCGCGTATATAATATTGCTTCCTCGAAAAGATAAGCGCGGTCATTACAATAAGGGCAAAAACAGCTTCCTCATAATCAATTGCTTTTGTAAGATGTCCAACGAACGACACAACACAAAGCGCTATAGCAATCCACCAGGCATTCCGCAAACCTTTCAGCATATAAACAGCAGTGAGCAGCATAAAAGCGCCGGCTATAAAAACTGTGTAATTAGAGGCTGCAATTGCATTAAAGGGCAGAAAATCCTCAAGCAGGCGAACCCTTTCAATAATTGCAGGTGTAATGGAAGAAATTATGTTTATGACACCCAGGAGAAAGATCAGCAATGCCGGAAAGATCCGCATCAGGAAATTGTTTATCTTGAGAATGAAGCTTATTGCCCCGGCTACCAGCGGCAGCCAGAATTCAAAGACCCTGTAAAGAATTGTGACAGAAACTGCCTCAATGCTGGAGTACCCTAAACTTGTAAGTATCAGCGACAAAGATATTTCAACAGCCCCAAGTCCACGCATAAAAGGGGAAATAACGAGGGAAACAGCAGCTGTTATGTATCCCAGCATTGCAAAAAAGAGTGAAGCCTTCAAACCCAATGCTAACATGGATATATAAAGAAGAGCGATGCATGATATATCGATAAGCGTAGAAACCAGAACTGTGAAAATAAGATATTTGGTGTCAACTGTATGACTTTCAAGCTCTTCAATAAGTACTTCTGTGGACGGGAAGTATTTCACCAGAATGCCATACAGGAATTTCTTTTTAATTATAGACCGGTATATGAGAAACAGAGCTGAAAGCAAAACGATAAGTGTCACTAAACCGAGAACTTCTCCAATACCTGAAAAACCTTTGAACAAAGCATAAACAATGATAGGAATCGATACCAGTACCATCGTCAGAATGCCGATAAATGCATAGATGGACGAAGCAAAATGGATATTGGTTTTTGAATTCCCTTCTTTTTCGATGTCACCTGAAAAAAAAGCAAGGGAAGTTACTCCGCCTGCAGGAATAAAAATGCTTATCAGATTACGTTTCAGGAACAGCGTCGTAGTAAGGCTGAGAGGAACTCTTCTTCTGACTGTCGCAAAGGCAAGTTTATACATTAATCCCTGAAGCGTAATATAAACCGATGTCACCAGAAGTCCCAGAATGACATATTTAACACTTGATGTAAGCAACACATTTTTGATCTGTCTAAGTTCTGCCTGCTGGTGTTTGAAAAACCAGGCTCCGACGGCGATAAAGAGAAGTGCAATCAAAAACCTTGCAATAAGCCTGCTGTTTTCGCGTATCGGACTAAAACGATCCTTTATAAATGATCTCATAGATAACCGATGAACTTTGACCTGTTCCATAGTTTGTATCTTAAACAAATATAATGCTGATTAATTTTGGACACCCGATTTCAATTATATTTATATAACTGATATTTAGTGATGTTTGTTTAACGCTTAAAAAAATAGTTTCTTAATTTTGATTCTCCAAGGACTTCTTTTAGTGGATTTTAAGGTCGGTGTGAGATGTAATAATTTAATCTGTTGAAAATAAATAGAATATCTCGATAATTAATCGTACCTTGCGCCGAATTAATAATATCACATTATGAGTAAAGGAACAGTTAAGTTTTTTAATGAGTCAAAAGGATTCGGTTTTATAAAGGAAGAAGATTCACAAAAAGAGTATTTTGTGCATTCAACTGGTTTAAAGGATACTATCACAGAGAATGATGAAGTGACCTTTGATCTGGAGCAGGGTAAAAAAGGATTAAATGCTGTAAATGTTAAACTTGCTTAGTTTATCTATAATAATCATTTAAGATTTTTGGTCCCGCCAATTGCGGGACTTTTTTGTTTTTTCCGGTAGATTTTTATTCTTAATGGTCAGATTTATTGCGTTACTACCGGAAAAGTAAGCTGGCCAAAGTTTGAAAATGTTAATAAATCAATAAAATGAAAAATAATCTGTTCGAAAAGAAACAGTTTGTTCTTAAATCTCCGGATTTGAATAAATTACAGGCTGTTGTGATTGACCATAGAACAAAAATCTATATTGCGCTTGACGCTGATCCGGTTGAAGCATTGAACAGGTACCTTGCCCGCAGATCAGTAATCAAAACCTGATTTTTGCATCACGGAGAGATAATAAATCAACAAAAGACTTTTTGAGGGATTAAAAGAGCCATCTTGATCATCTGAAGTATAATTGTAATTTTGCAGGACACACTTAAATGATGAAGCCAACCCTGCTTTTTTCAGATGCTCTCAAACTGAAACGTCCAACTGCATTTCAGGTAATGCTGAAGCCGGCGGGACCATCATGCAACCTTAATTGCACCTATTGTTATTATCTTGAGAAGAAAAAGCTTTATTCTGAAGGATCTGCATTCAGAATGACGGATGAACTTCTTGAAAGCTTTACCAGGCAGTTTATTGAAGCCCACGAAGTACCTGTTGTGACCTTTACCTGGCAGGGAGGAGAACCGTCGCTCATGGGACTTGATTTTTACAGGAAGGCCCTGGAGTATCAGAAAGAATACTCGGGGGGAAAGAGAATTGAAAACGCTTTCCAGACGAACGGTACACGGCTTAATGAGGATTGGTGTAAATTCTTTGCTGACAATAACATACTCGTTGGCATCTCAATTGATGGTGCAGAACATAATCACGACCACTACCGTAAAACATCTTCCGGTGCTCCCACATTTAGAAGAGTTATGAAAGGGGTTGAACTTCTTCACCGTAACAAGGTGGAATTCAATACTCTGAGTGTCGTTAATGATTATAATGTCAAATTTGCCCCGGAAACCTATAAATTCCTTAAAAACATAGGAAGCGGATTTATTCAGTTTCTGCCGGTCGTTGAACATCTCGCTCAAAACCGGACTGAAGAAGAGTTGCAGCTTATTGCTCCGGCGCATGAAAAAAATGCAAAAGTTACAGGCTGGTCTGTTGGCTCCAGGGATTTTGGATCCTTTTTGGTAACAATTTTCGATGAATGGGTACGAAATGATGTTGCCAGGATATTTGTCCAGATATTTGATGCGACACTCGCCAATTATACAGGTGAGAACCCGGGGTTGTGCGTCTTTAATGATACCTGCGGGGAAGCTCTGGTGATGGAGCACAACGGCGACGTCTATTCATGCGATCATTTTGTTTATCCGGAATATTTCCTGGGCAACATAACCAACGATCCGTTGACAGATATTGTCAGATTACAGAAGCAGTTTGACTTCGGGATTAACAAGCGGAACAAGCTTCCACGTTACTGCCTTCAATGCGATGTACGTTATGCATGCCATGGGGAATGCCCGAAACACAGATTCCTCTTCACTCCCGATGGTGAAGCCGGTTTAAACTATCTCTGTGAAGGCTATAAGATGTTCTTCAAACATTCTGAGCCTTATATGGAGTTCATGGCTAAGGAGTTGAAAAATAAACGTCCCCCCGCAAATGTAATGACCTGGATAAGAAATAAGGAAAAACAGGTTATCAAACCTGTTATTCCCGGAAGGAACGAAACGTGTCCCTGCGGCAGCGGAAAGAAGTTCAAGAACTGCTGCGCCGGGAAGAATGTGTACGGTTTGTAAAAGAAATACGGCACAACGGCATAACGGCACAACGGCACAACGGTGCAACGGCTCAGGGGGAAAGTTATTATCCAATGTTCCAAAGTGGTCCAGAGCCAGAATGGTTCTTATATTTCGATTATCTTTAGAGACATCTCGTATCCCTTTACTTCAATAAGTGGCATTCCCTCCTTCTCAGTGCCTTTAACTGCATCGTATCCGAGTTTTGAGTTCTCTACTATCTTAGTTCTGAGTTTTAGCTGCGATTCATTCATTTCGAGCTTAGGATACTGGATTTTAGCCTTGAACCTGTAGTCAGCGGTTTTTGGCAGGCTGAGAGAAGCATCAACATATTTTCCTGACACACTGAATCCTCCGAACTCATTACCTGTCTTAAGAATTGTGAACTTATCCTCATAACCGTCAGTCAGAATGACAGAATTGACAAGTTCATCAATCCTGAAGGAACAGTACTTCGACTCTTCAATGTTCAATGAAATTAGTTGGAAGGCTGATGAAAAATAATTCCGCGTTTTTCATGTAACCATTTGTAACTTTACAGGTAACCAATTCAGGAAACCGAAAATAAAGATGGCTGATATTATTACCGACGAAAATGTAATGATGAATGTAAAGAATGGAAATCTTTCGGAGATGTCAGTCCTCTTTGAACGATATCATATCAGGATCTTTAATTTCTTCCTGAAAATGGGACTTGAAATGGATGTCAGCCAGGATTTGACCCAGAATCTTTTTTACAGAATGATAAAATACAGGAATTCCTATAAGAACGGAAGCGCAGTCATATCCTGGGTTTATCAGATTGCCAGGAACCTTCATTCAGATTACTGCACCGAAGGTCTATATTCCCGGAAAAACTTCCTTTTCTCTGGAGACTATTAATGGAGATATCACTATAACAGGAGAAACGCAGTCAATGTCCGTTAAAACCATAAGCGGATTCATTGATCTTGCAGTACCCTCATCAAAAAAAGCCGACATAGAGTTTTCAACAATTTCGGGGACAGTGTACACAAATCACTCCATGGCAATGAATTCAGGATCTAAAAGTCACTCTTCAGAGATAAGGGACCACCTGAACAATGGCGGTCCGCTTATTAAACTCGGCACAATCAGCGGCAATATATTCTTCAGAAAAGCTGAATGAGGGCATCCGCTTTGTAGCGAGTGCAAGAAACTTCAAACCCGGATGCAACATTAACTATTTGTCAAAGTCTTTTAATGTTACAGCCGACCAAACCTCTAAATATTCCACATAAAAGTATTTGAATAACATAGATACGAATCGAGGAATTATTTTAATTTCACGTTTAATAAACTAGTCTCCCGCCCTATCAACTGTGGATTAGTGACTGCTCAAGAGGGAAGGGTAAATATTTTAACCTTACCTTTATTAATATTTTGAGTTTTTTATGATATTTTATATATTTTACAAAATGAAAATGAAGTTCCTAATGATCGCTTTTAAAAGGATTTTATCCGCATTAGTAATCATCAATATTGCTTCACTAAAAGCTGCTACACTGCCAATAATACCTTCTGAAACTTTTAATGCTACTGCAACCCAGAATTTAAATATTGCACCTTTTGGTCTTTTGAAATCATGGAACAACTTAGAAGATCCATTAGGTCAGAAAATAAGCTATAATGATTTTAACCAAAATGCAAAAAAAGATTCATCAGATATTGGTTTCATCTGGTGGCAGGCTCGTGATATACAAAGAATTAAAGTTATTTATAATGACAAAATAAACCAGAAAACCCATGGTCTACCAATTGTTCAATACTGGCATCAATCCTGGCCAGAAACTCCTCCTGAAATGCCAACCAAAAATGACCTTGAAGATGATCTGTGGCAGGGAGAATGGATAACCGCTGAAACCTATATAGTTTCAGAGGATAAATCCCAAATCTTCACTTTTAAACCAATGAAATCCAATGAAAATCCTGATGCTGGTTACTTGCCAGGGGACATTACCTACAGAAGGACCCTGAAAGTCAGATTAGTCTATCCATTTCATCACCCATCAATTAACACAATACATGTTTATTCTGTTTCTATGGTAAAAGAATCTTCAATTCGAATAGAATTCATTGAAGACAATAGGAATGAATCCTATTTAAATGTTAGTATTGATGTGTTTAATGGTCAATTACAACGATTTTCACCATGGAATTGGAATAATAGGGACAAAAGAACTTCTGCAGAGTCTTTTATATTGTATTTGAACAGTAAACTTAAGGGAATTATTGCTCATATCAACGCTTCTACAGAGAGCCTACCCGGATCAAACGATGAAACAGTAATTACCTTGAGAACAACAAGGGGAACTTTTTCAGTTTCGCTGGCTGATATAGAAAAGGGACCAGTTTATATTCCTCACTACAAAACGTACATTACTCTAGCAACTGATGTTGCCCCATTTTCAGTTGCTGATGTAATAACAGGGAAGACTACCCTTAAAAGAATTCAGGACGAAGCAGAGCAAACATTTGACAGGGCTAGACAAGAAATACCATCTTTAGATCCTACAAATAGGGCTGGTGGGGGTTATATTGACCTTCCCCTTGCACCTGATGCCAGTTGGCAAAAATTCTCTGTTCAGTGGGGAGGTAATGTATTAATTGATAAATCAAAAGCAAAGGTACGCGGAAGTGAACTTTTACGATGCAACTGGATTGGTGATAATCTTACTTGGGAAATTGGAACAGGAAAAGAACCAGTTTTCAAAAGGACAAGGCAAGGATGCATGATGTCAATTATGAATAATTATCTTCCTGTGGTAGAAGTTGAATGGAACCATGAAGGTCTGATTTACAGGGAAGAAGCTTTTGCAACTTTATTGCATGGGCCACTTTCTCCATCAGATTCAAAAAGGAATGAACAAACACCTGCAATACTAATGATTAAGCTGACAATATCAAATCCTTCAAATCATTCAGATACCTCACACTTCTGGCTCTCAGGAAATAGGGCATTAACGGATCTAAGCAAAGATGGAGATTTCTTGATGGATCAAATAAAGGGGGAAAAATATATACGTTGTTTTATGCCTCCAATTACAGGTGTTGATGAGAAAATTGATATTGCTTATGATACTATTGGGACTCAATGGAAGATACACAGACAAACGGTCATCAAAGGTAACTCTTCACAAAGCCTATTACTTTATTTTCCATTTGTTGGCGATATGACAAAAGACAGCTGTCAGGAGATTGCATCCCTAAACTTTGAAATCCAGAAAAATAGGATAGCTTCATATTGGAGGGATATTGTAACGAAAACATCCTTCTTTAATGTCCCTGAACAGAAATTCAATGAAATGGCCAAAGCGGTCATACCTCATATTCGAATGAGTGTGACTAAAGATCCTAAGAGAGGTCTCTATTTGGTACCTGCAGCCACCTTTCAATATAAGGTCTATCCAAATGAATCCATCTTTCAAACATTATTATTAGACCGTATTGGAGACTTTAGTACTTCCAGCGATTATCTAAATACATTTATTGAGCTTCAAGGAAGTGCTAGACTTCCCGGGACTTTCACCGGAGATCAAATAGATGTCTACTATGGAACCCGTATTGACAAGGAATATAATATGACAGAAAGCAATGGATACAATATGCACCATGGAACAGTACTTTGGGGATTGGCAAAACATTATCTGTATTCAACAGATCGCGAATGGTTATTTAAGGCAGCTCCAAGCATGATAAGAGCAGCAAATTGGATTATTGAACAACGTTCCCATACAAAGCTTCAGGATGAAAACGGGAATAAGGTAATTCATTACGGCTTATTACCATCGGGGGTACTCGAAGATGTACATGACTGGCAGTTCTGGTACGCCACAAATGCATATGCCTTGATGGGGATAGAATCCATGGCATTAGCTTTTAAAAAGGCGGGGTTACCAGAAGCTGAATTTTACAGGAAAGAAGCTGAAGAATATCACAATGATATCAGACAGAGTATGGAAAGGGCAAGTGAGCTGTGCCCAGTTGTAAAACTCAGGAACAATACATATGTACCTTATATACCATCTCATCCTTATCAGCGATTTCGATATTTTGGGCCTAAAAAGGCTGAGTTTTATGATCGTTATAACTTGAAAGTATATCCAAATTTACGACTATCCGCTACTCGCGAAGTTTTGTATGGTCCTGTCGTATTACTGAAAGCTGGTCTCATTGAAGCTAATGAACCAATGGCAGAATGGATCCTGGAAGACTGGGAAAATAATATTACTCTTTCCTCTTCCCTGAATCTGAATGCTCATGGAGTTGTAGATGATGAGTTTTGGTTCAGCCGAGGGGGAATGGTTTTTCAGGCTAATCTTCAAAATCCTGTAGGAATATATCTTATTAGGCAAGAGATTCAAGCAGCTATACGGGGATTATATAATAATTTTGTTGCCTGTTTATATCCTGATATTAACGCACTTGCTGAAGAATTCAGGGAATGGGGCCATGGTAGCGGGCCATTCTATAAGTGTCCTGATGAAGCACGTTTTATTAGCCAGATCTATGATCTTCTTGTGCTTGAAAAAAAGGATGAACTCTGGCTAGCAGTGGGAACGCCTCGGCGCTGGCTTGAACCAGGACAGACTATTGAACTAAATAAGGCGAAAACATCGTATGGAGAAGTTAGTTACAGGTTAAAATATGGAAAAGAAACCGAGACTATCGAAGCGGATATTAAAATGGCAGTCGCTGACTGCGCCAAAATTTTACTATTTGTCCGGTCTCCATTTCAAAAACCTATACTATCAGTAATGTTGAATGGTCAAGAATGGAAAGATTGGGACAGAGAAAGTGAATCTATAACTATTCCCCAGTTATCCAAAGATATCCACATTTCTGTTTTGTATTGAGAATGTGTACAATAGAATTGGGTAATGACAATATTGAACTTAGCCTAACGAAAGTACTTCACCCGTTGGTAATATGTCAAGGTAATTTATTTTTACCAAACCTTTAAGTAATGAATCAAGGTATATTGAACTAACCGGGCCCCACCCTTCTTCATCAAGACCATGAAGATTTAGTATCAGCCATCCACCTGAATCTTTGAGAAAATCATTTATCATCTTCTCTACCCATTTATCAGCGTTATCAGGTCCAAATGACAAGCATCCTAACCGAACAGGATTTGAAGAAATTGGAATAGGATTTATGGGCAATTCACTATAGGTCCTTATTGCTTTGACTTTTGTGAGGGCATATTTTTCCAGATCCGTTGTTGAAGCATTATATGCAAAGTTATAGATCGCAGATGATGCATTAAACCCATCGAGATTTTTCTCAAAATAGTCAAAACATCTTCTAATGTCTTCCTTCGCCCTCTCGAGTGGCATTGAAGTGAGGTTTGAATGATCCCAACTATGTGGCATGATTTCATGCCCTCTTTTTTTAAGCAGATTCCAGTCATTAAAATCCCCTCGTTGAGCATTATGATACTCATCAGGCTTTTTAAATGTTGATAAATGTCCTGAAGCAATTATATTAAGACATGCATGCAGATTGTACCGCTCAAAAATTTCAACAATCTGATAGAAAGATTTTTTAAAGCCATCATCAAAACTCAAAGTTAAAATATGTGTAGATCTCCTTTGAATTAAGCTTTTAAATCCAGTAGCTATGCCTGCCAGAACAGTCTTTTTAACGAAATTTCTACGTAACATTTGACCTAAGAAATTATATTTACCTAACTTTTGTAAGAGTTCTCATTTATATGACACAGCATACACTTTAGCTTTCAGTAACAATTTGTCCGTTTCTGTTGTAGAACATTGTATTTTTATTGGTTTATCTGAACTAAAAGAAGTGCTTTTAACTTCTCCCGCAGCCCATGATAACCCACTCCAAATCATTTTATCATATTGGATCACTACTGGAATAATTTTATCCTCTTGGGAAACTGTTAAAATAAAAAATTCATTCATTTTTTTTGCGTCTGGAGGGAATCCACCATAGGATCGTTTTGGAAGGAAATCCTGCGTGAATTGTTGAAATAAAATACGGATATCTGTTCCTTTAACGGGATTCATTAAACCAGTAATAGTATTTTTTGATGTTTCTTGGAAATTGACTTCAATATTCTCAATATAAATAGGTATTTGGATTGTTCGATCCACCCCTAAATTGTATTCTTCACTGGAATATTCCTCAAAACCAACCACAACAAGTTGTTCTGGACCTAGGGAAAGAGTGTTGCCCTTCAACAAAGGTTTAAAACCATTTTCTGTAAAAATAATTGAAGAGGTATTATAATTACCCACGGGTAATTTAATATCTGAAATGATCTGTGATGGATTAACCACAGTTGCGACTATTCCATTTATCCCCTGTGCCAAAAAACCATATGGTTCAACTTTACCGGGTATTCCACCAAATGTACTGCTGATACCATATTGTTGAAGTCCATTGAATAGTTTCTGGGCTTTAGAAAACCATTCTGCATCACTATCAGAAAGTAATTCCAGATTTCCATGATAAACATTTACCCATCCCCCTCGTGCAAGTTCTAAAAGCATCATGCTCTTCCATGCATTATTCGCTCTTTTATAACATGTACCCGTTGTTCCTATCATAAATCCACAATTGTCGATACGTTTCAGTGGAAACCCATTGAATTCATAATAACGAACCATATGATCAGAATAAACATCCTGAGACCGCCAGATATTTATTGTTGGGACGTCAGAAAATCTTGGATCCCCGCAATATAATGTATCGAAGACCTCCAGCCAACGGTTTTCAACAGTTTTATAAAAGGGTGTATAAGTATTCCTCTGTTCACCACCTAATCCATTGTACCCCAGAATAAGCACATCTGGATTATTCATCCTGAAATGCTTCAGCATCTTAATGAATGCGACTTTGTTCATTTCTTCGATATCCGACCGTAAATAGAGTTTCTCCATCTCATCGTTAGCAGCTCTGAAATTTGCAAAATCGAATTTAAAAGCCCTTACTCCTTTGTCTGCCCATAACTGTAACGTATCTGTCAAATGATTTAGATAGCCTCCCTCAAATAAACACAATAATTTGGGATTGGAGCAGGCTGAATCCTTCCAGTCGGAGATCATATCTAAGAAAAACCCATTCTCGGATTCAATACGATCATTGATGGAGAACCACATACCTGGTTTGATATCATTTTTCAGGCATGCTTCTAACCATCTATTGGGTCCATTTGGCCAGTGTTGCTTGTGCCAAATTCTGTAACCTCCCGCCTTGTCAAACCAGAATGCATCCATTACGTAATAATCCACCTGAACGCCATTTTTCTTGAGTCTGAGAAGCTCCTCCAACTGCTTCATTGCCAATGACTCGGTCAGAGGAATATTATCCGAAAGTTCATCATATGAAGACCAGTTATTGTAGATATTCACTGGTTTACCGGGGCCAGTATTTTTAAGATCCAAATTTCTCATTCCTATTCTATGGCAGTAAGAGGTATTGGCAGCTTTTGATTTAGGAAATATAGCACTCCCTATTCCAAGAATTATTGAGTTTTTTATCAATTGGCGACGTCTCATTCTATTAATAAATTTATTTATGAGAAAGTAATTCTTTATATAACTATGATTATTATCTTTCAATAAAAAATCTATTCAAGATAGGTATTATATTTCATTATTTCTTTTCTTTATTAAAGTTTGATAGATACTGTTTCTTTTAAAGTTACCTTCTTTACTAGGTTCTAATGATTCGAAGAAATTAATTAAATTTATATTTGAATCATTAGTATTTTTAATATACAATATAATTCCATGAAATGATGTTTATTAAAACTATTATTTTTGGATTGTCGGTAATATTAATAGAACCTATATTTCCTAAGGTAGCTTCATCACAAAAAAGCACACCAACTTCGACTTCCCAGATTTTGGAATGGGGGAAAGCTGGTACTTATATTAGGGAATTCAACCAGGAAGATGACGAATTATATGTCCAGTACATTCAGAATAACGAGGCTGAAAAATTTTTAGCAGAAAATATTCCATATTTTAATTGCCCTGATCAGGAGCTGGAAAAGACTTATTATTTCAGGTGGTGGACTTATAGGAAACATATAAAAAACACCGTCGAAGGTTTTGTTATTACTGAATTCCTTCCTGAGGTCAGTTGGGCAGGAAAGTATAATACCATTTGCTGTGCAGCAGGACATCATTTCTACGAAGGCAGATGGCTTCACAATCAGGAATATTTGGTTGACTATGCAAACTTTTGGTTTCGTGGAGTAGGTGACCCAAAACTCTATAGCTTTTGGGCTGCAAATTCGATATTAGCATTTGCAAGTGTTCATTCCAATAAAAAGTTAATTATTGATCTACTCCCCTTTCTGGATAAAAATTATATTGAATGGGAAAAAAGGAATTTATCAGAAAATGGTTTATTCTGGCAGGTTGATGATGCTGATGGAATGGAAGTTTCAGCTGGATGCTATGGAGAGTTTAGTTGTGCAGGTGAAAGACCTACAATTAATTCATATATGTATGGCGATGCAAGAGCAATTAATGAAATAGCAAAGATCGCAGATAATAAAAAAATAAGGAAAGACTATTCGAAAAAATCGAGACAACTTAGATTACTGATTTTAAAAAAACTTTGGGATAAAAAAGCTGAATTCTTTAAGACTATATCAAAAAAGTCCTTAGAATTTGTGGATGTCAGAGAACTATATGGATATACGCCATGGTATTTCAATATTCCCGAAAGTAAGCATTCGGTTGCATGGAAGTTTCTGAATTCTGATAAAGGATTTAAAGCTACATACGGTCCAACAACAGCTGAACAAAGTCACCCCGGATTTAAGATATCTTATGAAGGACACGAATGTCAGTGGAACGGTCCAAGCTGGCCTTATTCTACTTCAATTACCTTAAAAGCTATGGGAAATCTTTTACGTAATTATAATCAATCAGTCATTTCGAAAAAAGATTTTATTAAACTATTAATCACCTATTCAAATTCCCATCGCAGAATAAATGAAAAGGGAAAAGAAGTCTGCTGGATTGATGAGAATCTGAACCCTTATACCGGTGACTGGATTTCACGCACAATGCTTAAAGCCAAAAATTCAAAACGAAAGGAACGAGGTAAAGATTATAACCATTCAGCATTCTGTGATATAATTATAAGCGATTTGGTCGGGATTCGACCCTCAATGGGAAAAAATCTCATTATAGAGCCATTGATTGAAGAAGAATACTGGGATTGGTTCTGCTTGGACAATGTTAAATATCATGAAAAAGTTGTAACAGTTCTGTGGGATAAGGATGGTTCAAAATATCATTTACATAAAGGATTTTCTGTTATTGTTGATGGGAAAACAAAATATAATTCTCCCAGAATTCCACGTAAAATAAAAATCTCGCTTTAGAATCTTCTATTCCAGAGATCCCCGCATAATCCCTCCAATATACTTGATGCACCCCATGGAAGAAAACAAAACCACACACTTGAAGGGGATCCATCTGGGTATTTCTCGATCAAGAGGGCTTCTGAATATGAAAATCGTTCAGACATCCACCCTTTTTTTCCAAAATCCATTTCATTATTCATGGTATTATAGGTCTGCAATCCCCATAGCCATGTATCTTTTAATCTCATTTTCAGGTATGGATCTTTTGAAATATTATAACAATATAGTATGTCATCAAGCACATTATTAGACATTGGATGAATGTGAGGATTACAAGTACTTGTAATCGAGCCACCACAGCTCGACCAACCCAGCGTGCTTAAAGGAGGAATCTGTATCGGCACATTATAACAGAATTTAAAAGTGAATTCATACTCTAGTCCAGCCATAAGAAAATTTAAATACTTGTCATTACCGGTAAGTTCATGCAATATCCTGTTTGCTTTGATAAATGAAAGTATTCCTTCTGAATCCACAGCTTTCCAGGTATCAAGTGGCGTACCATAGCATTCCATGTTTTTGACAAACTTCGTATAATAAAAATCATCCACCCGGTTGCAGATAGTCAGAAGCTCCTTGTTATCTGTTAATTTCATATAATAGGAAATTGCAGCTAGGCACCAGCATCCACTAAATCCGTCATAATCTTTTCCTTGACCTGTTTCAGCTGACCATGTATAAGGTATTGCATTTCCATTACTAATTGTTTTGATGACTTTATCAAGTACCAACCATGAGAACTCTAACCACCTTTTGTGTTCTATGTTTTTGAATTTTTTTTCAAGTTCGTAGGCTTTTAAAATATACCAGATACATTGACCAGTTAAATAGGAAGAATGGCCTACTGAACCTTTAAGTTCATTTATCCACCAGCCGTTGATAGACCATTGTCCATTATTAAATGCCTCAAATGGTAAACCTGACTTTGTATTTAGAGAATTGTTCACAATATTATCAATACACAATAAAGTTTGCTGTCTCATTGTTTCATCCCCGAGTCGAAGAGCAGCCTGCAACATTGGTACGGCAATCTCAACTCCACCTGTCCAGCTGATTGAAGCCATAGGATTCTGAACTATTTCCCCATTCTTCATAGAAACTAATGTAGAGTAATTATTAATACTTGGCACCCAGGCATCTTCGAAAATAGCCTGGGAGATATTCTTTACTGTTTCCTCTGGTCTTGCAAGTTTACGTGGCAACTGGTGGTATCGGTAATAAGTGTTTCTCACCATGCTTCCAATGGATGTCACTTGGTTAATATTTTTAAATCCATAAAGAAATAATCTTAAGGAAGCGTGCCCCTCAGGAGGGATTTTGATGCAGTTATCTGATAAAGCCCTATTAGGGATTATTTTATTTCCATCATACATACCTGGTGCATTCTCATACCCAAGTGTGTAATATATGGCAGCTTGATGTTCTACTGAGCATCCAAAGCCATTATAATTTGAAAAGTTACCTTTTTTCCCAGGATTCCATTCCTCAAGGCTGTGTCCATTGGCATAAAGGTAAGGAGTTCCTGATATACCATAGTACATACTATCAACCTGAACAATGGCAATTGGATGAGAAAGCCTGTCACTACGTACCATCCAGAAAGGTGAGTAAGGAAAATCAATATTCCCGCTTCTAAGTCTCGGATAAGGCATTGATGAAGATGGACTTTCAACCTCACCCCTGTTCTGTCCGTACATGAATCCAGGAAGAAAAAATCTGGTCCGTTTTGAATCTGATAAACTAATTTCAAAACGTATGATTCCCTGCCAATCCTTTTCCAGTTTGTTTTTAACGGTTATATCGCATATTATTGGATCATCTGGCATACCACTGCCCTTAATTAAATCAAACTTTATTTCTATTTGTCTTTTGTCGGGAAGTTTATAAAATATTCCGGATTCATTCTTATCCCGAATTGTTACGCGAAAATTTGCGTCTTTAAAAGGTTTTCCAAACCAAGAAATATTATTTGCATTTAAAGCAATAAAAGAACAGAAAAACACTAATTCAACCAAAATAAATCTCCACTTGAACATAAGATTTGCAATTGTTGTTATTTTTTCAATTTAACTAGCTGACGAATAAGGATAATGAAGGCATTGAATTGATAATTAAAATAATACTACCTGTTTTCATTTGCAACTGGCATTTGTACATTCAATTCAGCTCTCCATCGTTTCAATTCACTTGACAACTTCATTGTTATGTTTTTCAGGCTATCAGACAGGTTAATAGTTTCGCCAATGTCATTTCTCAAGTCATATAATTCAAACGCTGGTTTTCCCGTACTTTGGAGGCTGTTTTCATACCATTCTATCAATTTCCAATTATCATATCTTATAGCTGCGCTAGGTGGTCCATTATGGTAATGTGGATAATGCCAGTAGAGGTACTCATGGATTTCAGTCTCTGGATTTTTTAAAATAGGAACCATACTTTTCCCATCTACATTTTCAGGATAAGTATCTATCCCTGCAATTTCAAGTAATGTTGGGAAAAAATCTATTGAACTGATAATAGATTGGGAAACTTTGGATGGCTGGATATTGTTCTTCCACTTAATTATCATTGGTACTCTTATCCCTCCTTCATACAACCACCCCTTACCTGCACGCAAAGGAGTTTGCATTGCATCAGATTGAAGTCCGCCGTTATCCGAAAGGAAAATAATTATTGTTTTTTCCTCCAGCCCAAGTTCTTTGATTTTTTCAAAGATTTTGCCACAGCTTTGATCCAATCGTTCTATCATAGCACCAATAACAGGATTATTTTCAGGTTTTTCAGAATCTCTCCTATTTTTATATTTCTCTATTGCAACAGCTTTTTCTTTCAATGGATTATGAATTGTATTATGAGAAATAAAAAGAAGGAAAGGGTTCGATTTATTTTTCTGAAGAAAATCAATGGCTAGGTTTGTTAAGGTATCAACATTGTGTGCATCATGTTCTGAATCCTGCCAGGATTGAGCTAGACCTTTTGAAGGTTTATGAGTTACAAACGTTTCATTAAAACCCTGTTTGTCAGGATTATAAGGTAAACTCGCAGGTGGCAAATATTCGACACTCAAGTGCCATTTTCCATAAATTGCAGTGTTATACCCAGCATCCCTAAGAATTTCAGCAACCGTTATCTCTTCAAGCGGAAGAAACTTCTGCCATTCTGGTTGAGTTAAGAGAAAATCATTTCTATTATTCCCAGGTATAAAATCGGTTAAATGTAATCGAGCTGGATATTTTCCTGTCATAAGACTTGCCCTGGTTGGCGAAGAAACTGAACAGGCTGCATAAGCATTCGTAAATCTCAATCCCTCTTTTGCAAGTTTATCAATATTGGGTGTTTGATAATAACTACTTCCATAACAACCAAGCTGGGAAAAACCAAGATCGTCAGCAAGAATAAACAAAATATTTGGCTTTTCCTCTTGCTTACAGGAGGATAGCATGGCAAATAAACATAATCCAGAATACGTAAGTGACTTTTTCAGATTCTTTTTACTACAATAACTTCTCATAATAAAACTAATTAATATGTTTTAAGCTTCTTTATATCCTCACATCTTGCCGCTAATTATAAAATCAATATAACTAAATACTTATCAAATATATGATAATCCAAAACTCCAAGAAAATTAATAAATGATTGTTAAAGAAATCAATTTTATTGTATATTTTTATGTAAACCAACAGGAAATAGTAAAATAATGTGGTCCAGATAGATTTGTAAACATTAAAAACCCGACTATGAAAAAAAATTCAAAGAACATATCACGCCGTCATTTTATTGAAAGGACCGGTACCCTTGCTGCAAGCCTAACTATTATTCCGGGTTCTGTCATCAGCGGACATGGGTATAAAGCCCCATCGGATAAACTTAATATAGCTGCGGTAGGGATCGGGGGTATAGGGATAAGAAGCATTAAAGAATTGGCACCTTCAGAAAATATAGTTGCTTTATGTGATGTTGATTGGGGTTATTCCAAGAAAGTCTTTAAGGCTTATCCTGATGCTGAGCTTTATTGGGATTGGCGTAAAATGTATGATGAAATGCATAAATCGATCGATGCAGTGCTTGTTGCTACATCTGACCATACGCATTGCATAATTGCCGCAAATGCAATTTCACTGGGGAAACACGTCTACGTTCAGAAACCACTTGCCCATTCAGTTTATGAATCTAGATTATTAACCGAACTCACTAATAAATACAAAGTGGCAACTCAAATGGGCAATCAAGGTGCTTCGGGTGAAGGTGTGAACCTGATTGTAGAATGGATACAAAATGGGGAGATTGGGGATGTAAAAAAAGTTGAAGCTTTCACCGATCGTCCAATTTGGCCTCAAGGTTTAAATCGTCCAAAAGGTCAGTGGGTACCTGATACTCTTAACTGGGATCTTTTTGTTGGTCCTGCTCCAATGAGACCCTATAACAACATATATACTCCATGGAACTGGAGAGGCTGGTGGGATTTTGGAACTGGTGCACTTGGTGACATGGCAAGCCATGTTTTGCATCCAGTATTTAAAAGTCTAAACATAAAATATCCTTACAAAATCCAGGGAAGCTCAACATTGTTATTAACTGATAGTGCTCCCGTAGCACAAATGATTAAAATGACTTTCCCGGAAAGGGAAGCACCGAAAAAATCAAAAATAACATATCCTCAGTTAGAGGTTATATGGTACGACGGCGGAATACAGCCATGCAAGCCATCAGGATGGCCATCTGGAAAAGACATGAACATTGGAGGTGGCGGAGTTATCTTCTATGGTTCAAAAGATACATTGATCTGCGGATGTTCAGGTTATGAACCGTGGCTTTTGTCAGGACGGATTCCTGATGTTCCGAAAACCGAACTAAGGATCGAAGGTGGAAACCATGACATGGATTGGGTACGAGCATGCAAAGAGAACCCGGAAAGTAGAATTCAGACTAAATCAAATTTTGCAGAAGCAGGACCATTCAATGAAATGGTTGTTATGGGTGTACTTGCCGTTAGATTGCAGGGGCTGAATAAGGAACTTGAATGGGATGGGGAGAGGATGGAATTCACAAATATTAATGATACCGATACTTTGGATATCACCATTTCGGATAATTTCTCCATAATTGATGGCGATCCAAATTTTGACAGGCCAACTACCAAGATCAATGCAAAACAGTATGCTAAGGAAATGATTAAACACATTTATCGCAGTGGATGGTCGCTGCCTGAAATGCCTAGCTAGTAGTATTATTTCTATTTCTGGATGTAATTAAGATATCAATGAATGTAAATAATATGCTGTATTGTTTGTTTACCATTGCAATATGTCTTGTCAATCAAGATTGTTCTTCAAATTCGGAAACAAAGATTATTGGTAAAGCAATTGAGGTAAATGGTCGCAGCTCGATACTTTTTGATGATAACTGGAAATTTTTCAGAGGTAATCCCGAAAGTGCAGAATCAGCTGACTTTGATGATTCATCATGGCGTGTTCTGAATCTTCCTCATGACTGGAGTATTGAAGATATTTCAGGGACTAATTCCCCTCTTGATTCAAATGCTATTGGTGGAATTCATACCGGATATTTTGTGGGAGGAACTGGTTGGTACCGTAAAATGTTTTCAATTCCTTCAAATCTTTGTAATAAAGAACTTGTACTTCAGTTTGATGGAATTTACCAAAATGCTGAAATATGGCTAAATGACAGGCCTATATGTTATCATCCTTATGGATATACCAGTTTCAGAATTAATATTACGGATTTCATAGTAAAGGGGAAAGTAAATATACTGGCTGTTAAAGTCAGTAATGAAGGACGCAATAGCCGATGGTATAGTGGGTCGGGTATTTACAGGCATGTTTGGTTAGAAGTTACTAATCCTGTGCATATTGACCCCTGGCAGATTGCAATTACCTCACCCATAGTGGATGTTTCAAAAGCAAAAGTATGTATTAATACAAGGGTTTATAATGAATCTGAGGAATCAAGTGAAATTATATTAAAAACTCGAGTTTTAGATCAAGAGGGTAGTGAAATTATTCAATCCAAATTAAGTAAAAATATAGAACCAGGTAACAACTTTGAGTTTGTAAATAGTTTCGATATATTAAATCCTACACTCTGGTCGTTGGAAAAACCTACTCTCTATACAGCGATAAATGAGGTTTATTCAATAACTAAGGACGGCAAGTTGAACATGGAAGATAGGATACAAACCAACTTTGGCATTAGAGGTTTAGAGTTCAATGTTGTTGAAGGATTCAAGCTAAATGGCAAACCAATTTTGTTAAAAGGTGCCTGTATGCATCATGATAATGGTCCACTTGGGGCAGCATCGTATAACAGGGCAGAAGAACGACGTGTAGAATTAATGAAAGCTAACGGATTTAATGCTATCAGGTGTTCCCATAATCCACCATCAACTGCATTTTTAGATGCATGTGACAGGCTTGGCATTTTAGTAATTGATGAAGCATTCGATATGTGGAGAGAACCAAAAAATCCTGATGACTATCATCTTTACTTCAATGACTGGTGGCAAAAGGATATTGAAAATATGATACGCCGTGATAGAAACCATCCATCAATTATCCTTTGGAGTATAGGTAACGAAATTCCTGAAAGAAAAAGACCTGAAGGTACTGAGATTGCAAAATTGTTACATAATTTCATAAGACAATTGGACTCTTCCAGATTAATCACCGCTGCGGTGAATTCCGTCAACTCAGATCTAGATGATTTTTTTTCTAATCTAGACATTTGTGGCTATAATTATGCAATCAGCAACTATTTAAGTGATCATAAAAGATTTCCTGATCGGATCATCTTATCAACTGAATCCTTTCCACTCGAATCTTTTAAATACTGGATGGCTGTCTTAGATTATCCCTGGGTGATCGGCGATTTTGTGTGGACAGGATATGATTATCTTGGGGAAGCTAGTATAGGTTGGCGTGGACACCCGCACGAAGGTAGTTTTTATCCTTGGAACCATGCTTACTGTGGAGATCTAGATATTTGCGGTTTTAAACGACCGCAATCCTATTACAGGGATATTTTGTGGAAGAATGGGAACCAGATCTCCTTATTTGTAATTTCTCCAACTCCCTCCTTCCCGGTCAATCATAATAAGGAAAAATGGAGTAAATGGAACTGGCAAGACGTTATTGGACATTGGAACTGGCCGGAATATAAAGGTAAAGTACTTAAAGTCGAAGTCTATAGCTCATGTGAGGAGATTGAACTATTCTTAAACCAGAAATCACTCGGGAAAAAGCCTAATTCCAGGGAAAACGAATGGATAACTAGATGGAATGTTCCATATGAACCCGGAATACTTTGTGCCAAAGGCTATGAAGATTCAGTTAATGTAACAGAGAGCAAATTAACTACTTCCGGTAAAGGCATGAAATTAAGAATGATAGCTGACAGGGAAACATTAAAATCCGATGGGCAGGACCTGGTTTATGTCACCGTTGAGGTCTTGGATTCCAATAATAATAGGGATCCACTTGCAACAGATCTTATACATTTCAAGCTAAAAGGTCCAGGATCTATACTTTCAGTTGGAAGCTCCGATCCCATGAGTTCCGAAAGTTTTAAAAGCCCCCAGCGTAAAGCATTCCAGGGTAGATGTCAGGTGATTATTAAATCGGAAAAACGACCAGGATCAATTGTCTTAAAAGCATCATCAGAAGGAATTGTGCCTGGAGAAATTACAATTGCCACAAACTAAATCTTTATTCCTGAAATTTTTCCGTTTTTTATATAGAAAATCTTGTCGGCAAAAGGATCAGTTATATTGTTATGCGTGACAAAAAAGACAGTTCCTCCCTGCTGATTATAAGATTTAATTATTCTAACAACATCAAGTGAATTTTCATAATCAAGATTGCCCGTTGGTTCATCTGCCAGAAGGATTTTAGGCTGATGAACTAGGGCACGTGCGAGAGATACACGTTGACATTCTCCCGCACTTAACTCTGATGGAAAGTGTATAAGCCTTTCTGTCAATTTTAAATCATTTGCCAATGCCAATGCTTTTTCTCTTTTTAATTTATCCCTTGATAAATCCGGGGAAAGCATAATGTTTTCGATAACATTTATGTAAGGTAACAAGTAAAACATTTGAAAAACAAATCCTATGCTTGCTGCCCTGAATATTGTACGTTCTTTTGGCTTTAGGGAATAAATATTAATATTGTCCAACTTAATAACTCCTGAAGTTGGTCTTAATATTCCCCCGATAGTTAACAGCAAAGTGGTCTTTCCGCTCCCACTCGGCCCTTTTATAACTATGAATTCCCCTTCCTTTGCTTGAAAATTCACATCGGTAAGAGCTTCAACTTTCCCTCTCTTCGATTCAAATGTTTTACTTATGTTTTCAAGATAGATCATTCTCAATTAGTTTTTAATGATTTCTGCAGGATCTTTTGATGAGGCAATAACGGCAGGGAGAAGAGTTGAAAATGATGAAAAAAGAGAGGTAATAAGTATTGACCAGAATAAAAGTGAATAGATGGGTTTGATAGATGATGCTGTAACTTTGAAAATGTCACTGCCAAATTGTACTGCAAGAAAGGTACCTAATACATACCCTAAAACTGCACTTATGAATCCTATTATCATAGCCTTACCCAGAAAAATATATAAGATTTTTTCGCTAGAATGGCCAATGGCCAATAATATCCCTATTTCCTGCTCCCTTTCTTTTGTGTTTATCATGGTCAATACAGCTAACCAGATTGCAATTAGAATGATTACGAAAATAGAAACCAAAACAAAATACTGTTCAAGCATATATCTCTGCTTTTCGCGGGCATTGGCAATCGTTGTATTCATGACTACTTTAGCTTCCGGAAGAACCTGATCCAACTGGTCCCGTAACATTACTAGAGGATCGCCTTCCTCCGGTGAAATACAAAGACAGTTTAGTGCCATGATTTCATTAATTTGCCCCTTCATATTTAATATCTCCTGAAATTCAAACAATGTACCGAAAATACGTATATCATCGCTACTCCCACTTTCTGACAAAATTTTAACAATAGTAAATTTCTTTCCAAGGATTTCAATTGTTTCTGCAACATTCAATTTTTGCTCATGTGCGATTTCATAACCAATATAAACCTCTCCTGAATCAATTTTTATTCCCATTTCCGGTCTTCCTGCCGGATCGATTTCTGGCGCAATGCCAGTAAGGATTACTTTTTTATCATGCCAAATTATTGCTTTCTGCAAAGTTGCGGTAGTATGGGCAAATGAGAAGTCTTTGAAATTCATGAAACGTTTAACATATCCGTCTGGCATAGTAAATTCTGAATATCCTGTAGCCCAGAAAATGTTCATATCTGTCTCTTTTGGAATTATTCTGAGATTAAATCCCATATCTCTGGTAAGTCTTACAGTTTCCCTTTTTGACGCCTCATTAGAAGTAATGAAAAACACGAAAAAAGCTACAGCTAAAGTCACAGCAGCTAATGCAAGGAAGAAGTTATGAACTCTGAATTTTAATTCTCTAATAATCAAATGAAAAATCATGGAGATCTTTGCTTATGGAACAACTATTATAATTTCGACCAAATAGAATTCCTAATTAAAAAATGGAAAATCATAAGGTCTTCATTTTATTCCTATAAAGTACAATGAATCCTATAATAATAATTAATAATGCCATACCCGATAAGAAGTATATTATGATTCTTAAAGACGATTTTGGCTTATCAACGACATATCCATCAGATTCATTTAAAGAAATGTAGGCAGAATCAGAGAAGACTATAGGAATACCAGGAAATGAAGATGATCCTTTTTTAAGAATTCTATTTACTTCAATTTTAACGAATGGATTTTCAGGATCAAACCCTAGAAATCCAGCAATGCTCTTTTGTCTGTCCTGATCCCAGTTCATTGGGAACTGAGTTCCTCTTACCCAGGAAATATCAAGTCCACATTCACAATTGAAACCTAAAATTTGCAGGATGTTTAACAGATTCGATTCATTTATCTTTTCACCTTCCATAAGGGGTCCAATCCAACGCCCTTTTCCATAAAAAACTGCCACATATGGTTGTGTAATCTCTGATTCTAAACCCAAGCTCCAAAGTAATAACTTCTCATGATAGAACAATGCCGGCGGTAATACAACAAGAGATGGAGCGTAATCAACCTCTTTAACCATTGTTTTCATTCTTTGTTTTATTCTCTCGATAACTTGTAAGGCAATTTTTCTATAAACATTATTTTCCTGAGCATTCTCACTTTCTATTAGCAAAATCACTCCATATGATTTAATAGCTTCATCCATTATCTCCTCACGAAGCGGTGAGGAAGTAATTTCGCTTAATAAAAACCTCAATGATGATTCAAATGATGCCATATCACCTTTCAAAGGTAATATTAACGACCTGCCTTCAGGCGAAACCAGAATTGTTGTTGGCAGGGACTGCTCATTGGGTGGTTGTAAGTATTGTAATGCTGGATGACCTTTTTGCTTGACAGTATTGATCATCTCAGCTTTAATATTGCAATTGAACAAAATAGAATTAGTAATTTCATTAAAGGTTTCTATATCTTTTTCATAACTATCACCTTTGAAAAAATAATAAAGATAAAAGGGCTCGGATACGAGATCAACGAACCCGGTCTCACGAATAGTATATCTGCATCCAAGTAAATTATGGCTTTGAATATTTAACACAAAAAAGAATAAAATGAAAGATTTTATATTGATCATCGTTCAATTCGTATTAACTAAAACACATAATCTGTCCATCCTTCAGTGTTACAATAATCCGACCCTCGTGGTCGACAATTAAACCCCAGTCAAGAGGGGGGGAAATCAATTCCTGAGACCAGATTCTTTTCCCAGTATTTATGTCAAGGGCCCGTACAAAATTAATTGGACGTTCTTCAGTATGATTAGCTAGGAACAAGATTGCATTCTTACATCGGACCATTGCTACAGCGTCTTTGCAATCGTATTCCCATAATGGCACACCAGGAAGTTCAAATTCTCCCAATCCGACACCTGCCCCTATTTTATTTAATTTTTGCTTATCAATTTTTTTAAACGCCATTATTGTCTTATTATTTATTAACATAACATCTTTATTATCAGCAGAGGTATGCAGAATTTTTTGTGACACCAGAAAATCTAAAACACTATATTCCGGATCTCCATAGAGGGGTTGACCACCTGCCACAATCTGATCTCCAATCTTATAAAGTTCCATACCTCTTGTGGACAAAGAATCAACTGCTGGGCTATTCAGACACCTTCCATCTTTCAAGTCAAAAATTGCAGGAGAAACAGTAGTCCCGCCAGCTAGGTATAGTTTATTATCATTAATTAACAGATGGCCCTGAACACAAATTCCAGTTTGAATATCGGTATCTAGGCGACCAGATGAGTTATTTTGCCATCTTATCGAACCTGTTGCAGCATCAAGCGCGTAAATGTGGGTTCCATCATAATTAACAATCCCGGCTGCAAAATAAACAATCCCATCTTCAACAATGACACCGCTTGAAACAGGCCATGTGGACATTAAAGATCCATATACAGGTATTTTACGACTAACTGGTGCAGCATTAAATTTCCATAATAGCCTTCCTGTCATAGCTTCAAAAGCATAAACCCATCCATCACCGGAACCCACCAATAAACGGTCTTCCCATATGGTCGGAGGGAATCGGATAGGACCTCCGGTGTATGACTTCCATTTTAAATTACCAGTCGACACCTCAAGAGCCCTCACAATCCCATCCGAACCGCTTAAAAATATTAGATCACCTGCAGTAACAGGTGCTGTTGGAGTAAAGGACACATCTGGAGAATACCACCAAATGCGGTCTACTTTTTCGGATATCTTAGCATTAGTTGTCACATCACCATAATTATTTGACCTGAATGTAGGCCAGTCTGAAGATGTTCTTTCAAGCTTATTCTTAATTGCCAGATCATACTGTACCAATCTCTCTTTTTCAGTTGCTTCCCGAAAAAAATTGAAATCACCAGCTGGACTTAGACATGTAATTCCATATAATGTATTTGGGCAGTCACAAACTGAAGGCCACCAGTATAATAGACCATTTGCAATTGTTACTCCGTCGTGACATTGTGCCCGCATAGGTGAAATTCTTTCTGTTAAGTTGTTTTCTAAATTCAAGCGGATGGATCCAACTGAAGCTCTGTAGAAAATGGCATCCACTGAGCCCGTGGGACGTGTACAGGCTCGTCGTTTTGTGTCAATTTCTTCCAAAACCTCACCCGAAAGCGGATCAAATTTTTTGCTTACATGCATATCCATTTCTCCGCTGATACCATATAATCCGTCATCACGAATAATTATTTGAAAATTATTATATGGATCTTCCCATAGGACTGTACCATCTTTTGCTGAAACTGCAAGAAGTTTTCCAATTGTAGGCCCTGCGAAGTAAAGTGCTTGATCACTTGCTTTAAGGTAAGCTGTTGTCCGCCAGTTTGTCTCAAAATCCTGACGATTTAATTTTCCCCCGATTGCTTCGAAAAGATCAGGTGAATCTTTTGGAGTTTTTCTCCAAATATCCTTACCTGATTTGGCGTCCAAACAAACCAAAAACTCACCATGACGATAGAAATAAATACGCCCATTTTTCATACAAAGTGCTCGGCTATCTATATCTTCTGTTTCCGAACGGCTCCACAATACTTTTTTGTTTTTTGGATTTATTGCTAACAGATTCCGTCCATATCCCCATGGATTTTCAGGCTCATTGAAACCCTTTGAAAGAGGATCCCATGGCCATCCATGCTGTTCCCTCCTTGTTTTTACAATAGGATCCTTTTGTTCCTGATCTCCTATCAAAGCGTAGAGAATTCCGTTTTCCATAGCCATCCACTTCCAGAAAGTACCACCAGCTTTGTCAACCGAAGGGATGATCTGTGTCAATAATTTCCCGGAAGCCGCATCTATGATCTTGCAACTCTGGTCATCGCCAACGTATAAAACCTCTGGAGATGCAATCATTGTATTACGATGAATCATATAGCCAGGTGATAATTTCCTTTTCCAGAGAATCGTTCCATTGTATCCGTTGTATGCAACAAGTGAATTCAGTAACGCTTCTTCCCGTTTATGGAAAGCGATATTACCGTAGGCTTTAAACACCCTACCATTGGAGGCAACGGCGACTTGTGGTAAAGGAGTATAGTATGGTTCAGCAAGGAACTGAGTCAAATAAGGTGCCCGTGCTACCTTATCATTAGACTGAGGATTGTTATCAGGACCATGATAAGGGTGACTCCATTCATCAATTCCTGCAGGAACTTTTTTTATCAATTCCCTACTGCCAATAAATGCTATCCCTTGTGGACGAAGAACTCTAAGGGCTTCTGCCTCATTTATAGTGGTTTCTTTATCCGCAACAATAAGAAAATCAGCTATATTATCCGCTAAATGGATTTTTGATATTAAGCCTTTTTCAACGAAGATTCGAGATCCAAAGAATCCAGCCTCATCAGCTGCCTTTCGGGCAAGTTCCATTTCCGCATCATTGTCAATCTGAACATATATTAAAAATTCGCTTGTCCGAACTAACTCTATTGCCAGTTGACAGCTTTTATCTTCCAATAAAACACCAATACCATTTGAACAGCCAACTTTTTTAATTATTTGATCAGGATTTACGGCTAGATCACCACAGTTTGTGCAAATTAGGAAAATTGTCATCAAACCTCCTACAAGATCTCTTTTGGTTAAATAACACATTTTTTTCATAGGTAGTTATTTTTATTTTGGTTGCTTGGAGTTCTTAAACAATTTAAATTCAAAAATGTCATTAATCATGGAAAACATTTCCTTCGTTATTCCAACCGAAGATCCCCCAAAATCAGCCTTTTCCGTAGATATTGGAAAATAATCAATGATGTTCTGAATGATCATAAAGTGGTGTGTGTTGATGGAAATAGCCCATTGAGTGCATCCTATTGTGAATAGCCCTCTGCGCAGATATTAGCACAAGTTTCATTCTCTTATAGGCAATATCATCAGCTCTAGTACCTATGGTATCTAGATAAGCCATTGCACCTTCGATCTGATCAAGGATTGTCATAGCATCTTCAGCTATCAGCATTGGGGAATCATTTACTTTGATCATTACAGGAGATGAGTGGGCTGCAATGATTTCGGGTTTATCTGGGTACTTACCTCTAACAAGGATGGCAATCCATGAACTTTCAGGGACATTAATATTCCAGCTGCCATTACCTTTCCAATCTGTGATATTAGCGGTTTCTTTTATTTTACCATTGACAATAAGTTCGACACGGGTCATTGGTACAGTAACACTAGCTACCTCCCAAGTAATATTTACAGTACCCCCTTTCGGAGGCATGTTTATCTGGCTACCTGAAGGTTTCCCTTCAACACTAAATTCAATTAAAGGTCCATAAGTAACAAATGTTTGACCAGTCCTAATGCCTTCCTTCCAAGCTTCATAGGTAAATTCAGTATTGGTATTTACTTTGGTGTAAGTTCTGATTGTCCCTACTGCCGTTCCTGAATCCATTTTATCTGTTCCACCCACAGCAGCTACAAAATAGCCGCAATTAAGGTATCTGTACCAGTCAGTGAGAGAATAAGGATCAATTCCTCCATAGAGATTACCCCAAGAAGTCATTTCCACACCATCAACATCCCCTGATACAATAGCCGCAGCGCTTTCAAGTCTTGGATCAGGGAAATGAGGTAAAACTACAATCCCATGTTGTTTCCTGCATTGTTTCGCCCATTCTGTAAGCAACATTTCTATTGGATCACCCAGAGCCGATTCATCCGGTCCACCTGTTGTCATTGGAGCAATAATGTTACCTTCATACCCTAACAGGGATATATGACCCATAACATGTTGTCGATTTTCAGTACCCACACGCACCAAATATTCCCCATCACCACCATATTTCTTTGAACCATGGGTTGTTTTGCCATCAAAATCCCCCACATTTGTCATGAGTTCTCCCCACTGACTGGCAAGCAGGTTGACGACATTTACACCTTCAGCACAACCTTCTAGCATTGCTGATGCTGGTGATAAAAAATGAACGTGAGTATCTGCAGTTACCCAGCCCTTTTCCCTCCATGAAAGGGCTTTCTCGATTTCTATAGTGATCAGTTCAGTTTCAGGAGTGATCTCAAATATTTTTCGTAATGGCTTTATCTCAAAACCTTTAGAGATCTCAATATATGTTTTACCAAGAGGCATTTTTATAACTGTTTCTCCTGGGATATAGGAGGTGTTATGAGTTCCTAAATGGACAAAATCGACACTAAAATCAGAATACCAGAAATAGTTTGGTTGACGGTGTCTGTCCACAGGTGCTAGATATTCTCCAACTTCTCCGTGTGCATGAAATTTCACTGGAATCACCTTACCACTACTTTTTTCTACGATTCGGATTTTTACTTTCCGATCAGCAGATTTTATTACCTGCATCAAGCTGTTTTTTTTCTCAGCGTGGGTCAATTCTGATACTGGGATAACATCTTTGTCGGACAGGTAAAATAAAGCTTCAGGATGAGCTGTATATTCGATTATATATTCGGTTTTGGATTTCTTTGGCAATTTATTGTTATATGATTCTGGCCAATCTTGTTCTGGATAAAGTAATCTGGGAGTTGCAAAAATAACTTGGCCTAAATCCATCCGAATGTTATTGAGCTGCCCTTTTTTGTCATAGGCAGGCTTAAAACTAGTTCCTACTGGAATGGTAAGCAGAGCCTTCTGCCTTCCATTCCATCTTAACGGATTGGATTTTACTTTTCCTAGAGATATACCTGAGATTATAATGGCGTCTTTATCAAGAGGTTCAAACTGAATCCCTATGATGTTTTTCGATGGATTTGTATTTTCCCAAGCCCATAACCAATTTATCCAATCACTCCGGTCCTCCATTTCGACCCTTGTTTGGGTTGAACCCCACTCTTCGCTTGTGATCTCGCGACGAAAACTAATTGATCTGGGCTTATTATGAGCTACAGATTCAACACAATTCTCGCCCCAGCCCTGACGGAACATACCTATATTATGTCGGTGGGACACAGGAAGACTTATCTTTGTACCATCTTCAAAAATAATGACATAATTTGCCACTATTTCATTTAGTTGTCCGAATCCTTTGAATGGTTTTTCAAAAAAACCATCTGTATTACTCTTCAGATCATGCTGGTCAGATGTATGCATAAAGATAATCCAGTTCGTCGTTTGAGGCTCTATGTTTATTCTGAAAGGCTCATTTTTAATACAAATTACTTTTGGATTGATTTCAAATGGAATTCCATATGCCACTGAATCTCCAACAGGAGCTGATTTAGTAGCCTCAGCCATCTTTTTTGTTACAATTGACCCATCATTTTTTGACAAATCAAAATTGCCCGCAAACTTTATGGGTTTGAAAAGTGGAGAGCCAGGACCGTCAACGTATTGGAGTATATCCTCCTGGTCAGATTCTAATCCGATATTTTCAGAATTGTAATCCTTAAAATTCTTATTAACAATACTTGCCAATCCCGCAATTGGGGTAGTTGATATTATGGTAGTGGTAGTCAATGTTTTTAAAAAATTACGGCGAGAGTTCTTAAGGTAGGTCATGGTGTTTATTTAAATAATAGTTTTAAAAGTCCAAAATGCAATCCTATTCATAAATTTATACAATGATCCAGGGAAACCCTGAAGTTTAATGGTTTCAAGCTTATTAAAATTTTATTTCTAACATGATATTTATTAATTCTGCAGATTTAATATACCATTTAAATTAAAGCTATTCATTATTCTTCAATTATCAGAACGTCCCAAGGTTTAATCGAAATATTATCACTTTGCTTTATAGCTTTGTTTGTTAATAGGTCAATCCCTTTATTAAATTTATAAACTACTTTCTGCACTTTATCTGAATAATTGAGATAATACCGAATCGTCTTACCCTGATCGTTTATCCCGGATTTCATGACGATGGGATATGTCAACAATTTGTCTTTATCAACTAATCCGATTCCCAATGCCTTAATAAGAATAATTTGTGATTGAATCTCATCCGTCAAAAGGCATCCTTCATAGGTAAAAGTTCCTTTCCCAAAATTGTTTTCAGTGACTGCAGGATATTTACCGAAAAAGGTATCATTATATCTGGCAATTATTTTGCATGATTCCGGAATGATAAATTCAATCCAGGATAAGGCATTGTTTTTTTCACTACCTACATTAAACGGATCATTACTAAGTGCTATTGATTTAATATTGGAGAACTCTTGATAATAGAATCCTGCCGCTTCTCTCAAGGGACCTGGAGCCTTTACATGGCGAACTACAGAATTTTCATCACAAAAACCACTTTTTACAGACATAATAACATGGCCTCCATTGCTGACAAATTCTGAGATTTTAGTTAATAATGAATCACTGGCAACATATAAAGGCGGCACAAGTAATAGTTTATATCCTTTAAAATCAGCGTTTTCAGCAAGAACAAAATCAATACCGATATTTAATCTAAAAGCAGCTTTATACATTTGGCTTAAAACTTCCTCATAAGGGTTCCCATCTTTAAATGGCATATACCCCAATCCAAAGTTTGAATCACGGCTGTAAAGTATAGCTACTTTGTTTTCAATACTCAGATTAACCAATTTAGGTCCAATCTTCTTTAGTTCATGAGCGGTCTGACTGACTTCCTTATAAAACCTGTTCGGTTCCAGATCATGGCCCAGCACACCTTTCCAATAAGTTTCCTGACCATAATGGTTTGAATGCCAGTGCCAATATTCTACCATATTTGCACCATTTGCGATATGTGAGTAGACGAATAATCTTCCTTGTCCATCAAAAGGGGGAAATTGTTCCTTTGAATCCCAACCGGTAGCCTGTGCGTTTGTTTCAGTGATGAGATGGTTAGTTTTTTTAACACTTCTGTAAAAATCATCTGCCCACATCACATCCTCACCCCTAGCCTCATTCTGCGTTCCATGATATATATTAAGTGAAGGAAAATCCAACTTTCGAGTAGTTTCAATCTGGTCAACACTGGTAAGCCAAGGCATGAAACAATGTGTTATAAATTGGTCCGGCCGTTTATATTCTCCGACAATTTTAGCCTGCCAGGAGATAAAATCAGCTACTACCTTTTGACCATATCTGTCCCACTCTAATTTATAGGATGGATTTGTTGCACTTTGGCGGGTTGGAAATTCATCCCAATCATTCAAGGTCATACCCCAATAATTCAGTCCCCACAATTTATTTATTGTATCCGTGGTTCTGTATTTATTTTTAAGATAATCTATGAATCCCCTGAAAAAATCGAAATTTGCAGCACCATAAGTAGTTGTTTCATTGTCGACCTGGAATCCAATTATGGCAGGATGTTTTGCATAATGCTCCATCATTTTTCTTATTATTCTCTCGCTATAGAAACGATATGTTGGATTAGTTATATCAAAGTTTTGCCTAATGCCATAACCACTTCTTGATCCGTTAAGTCTTTGAACTAGTATTTCCGGGTATTTAAGGGCCATCCATGCTGGGATCGAATATGTTGGCGTACCCAAAATAACTTTTATCCCAGCATTGTGCATTTTATCAATTACCCTGTCCATCCATTCAAACTCAAACTTGCCTTCTGAAGGTTCAAAGAGGCTCCAAGTCGATTCTCCGAGGCGAACGACTGATAATCCAGCGTCGGTCATTAATTGCACATCCTTATCTAGTCTATCATAAGGCATATATTCATGATAATAAGCTGCCCCATATAAAATGGTGTTGAACCTATAAGGTTGAGCATTGAGACTTATACTGGTTAAAATAAAAACTAAAGTAAACACCTTCTTTTTCATATTTCAATTCTAATAAAAAACATATTTATATCTTTAATTCATGCATCAAATATCAACCCACAAAAAGTCCTTAAAACATAATTCGTCGACTCTATTCTCACGCTATACTTAGATCAATAAATTTATGAATAAATTCACCCCAAGCCGAAGGTTATTGAATTTAGGTTCAATCTACTTCTAATGTTGGGGTGAATCTCGATTTACCCTCTAACCGTCCTATATATATTTCATAATAAATTATTAGTAACCAGGGTTATTTTCTAACTGTGGAGCTCTGTTAATTTCGGCTCTGGCAATAGGCAACCAATACATTTTGCTTTGAACCGGGCCCCGTTCTTCAACATCGATCTGTTGCCATGTGGTAGTTGTTGTTCCGTCATCCAGGTTTTTTATTTCCATGATATCAATGCCTTTAATATTTACCACTACTTCATCAAGTATTTTCCACCTTCGTATATCATACCATCTTCTTCCTTCTAAAGCAAGTTCAATATGTCGTTCATATTGGAGTGCTTTGGTAACATCTCCAGTAAAATCAGGCATTCCAGCACGATTTCTGATCATATTAATATAAGTAGTAGCTTCACCTACTTCACCAAGTTCTAAGCAAGCCTCAGCATAGTTAAGCAACACTTCAGCGTATCTGAGTTCAACCCATACATTTTCATTATTCCCATATTGGCTGTAACATTCATCATCCAAATTTTTCTTCATGACATAACCTGTATAGGTGGCATCTTCACCATCAACAGGTCCGCCTTGTGTGTCGATGCCAAAAATCTTACTGATCTCCTCTCCTCCCTGTATAACCACTCTAGTTCGTCTGTCATATATACCAAGTGGATCAAGACCAACAAGATCTTCATAACGGTTCAGCCATTTCGCACTATCATAAAGTATTGTACCGTAAAATCTAGGATCGCGATGATAGTATATATTTTTATTAGTATACTTTGCAGATACATTTCTATAATAATTATTGTTATCTAACGCGAAATGTTCAAAAAAATCTGAACCATCTTCCATTTGGTATAGATCGACTAGATTTTGAGTAGGCGCTGAGCACCCCCAATCAACAAATCCATTGCTACCATGAAAAAGATTTGCAAAGTTTGTTACGCCAAGTTTAGAAAGAAACATTTTTCCCCAGATTATTTCTTTACTTGCCAAAGTTTTAGATTTAAACAGACCAAAATAGTTTTTAGCAATTGCCTTCGTGTCAGGAGCGCCGAAATCTTCAAGATCATAAAGATCCAAGTCCATAACAGCTTTCGCAGCATCTTTTGCTGAGGTCCATAGGGCTGTCCTGTTGGGACTGGTGTAACCTACCAGATTATTTGCTGCAGTTCCATCAGCAGTAAGATCAGATGCTGCAAACAGTAACACCCTAGATTTCAATGCAAGTGTTGCTCCTTTGGTTGCCCTTCCCATCTCCATATTATCATCAAGTTGATCAAAAGCAGCATTACAATCAGCTACAATAAAATTAATGGTTTCTTCAAAAGTGGCTCTTTTAAGGGTGGAAAAATCATCATTTAGTTGATTTGCTTTATCCATAATTGGGACTCCACCATAGTTACACACCAATTGTTGGTAACAGTATGCCCTCAGGAATCTTGCTTCACCCTTCATTCTATTTACTATTGCCTTTATTTCTGTTTTCCTAGGCTCGGTGTAAGCATCAGGTACTTTATCAATTGAACTTAGAAATGTATTAATCCTTTGTATCCATTTAAATTGCGTTTCCCAAGAAATACCAGCCATTCCGCCACCACCATCGAACGGCATGGGATTATCCGGATTGATATTACCGCTAGTATAATTCTCTGATCCAAACATATGCGTCGAATGAGTTTCTTCGGTACAATCCGCTAATGTCCTGTACTCGACATCTGATTCCAAAGCGTTATAGGCTTCAAGAAGATTTAAATCGGCTAGTTTAATATCAGTCCAGACGGTCGCATCTGAATATCTGTCCACAGGGGTTTTATCCAATATATTTTTTTCACAGGAATTAGATATTAAAATTCCCGCAAAAAACAAAATTATTATATGATATTTTTTCATGATAATATTTATTAAATTATTATTGATTATTTAAAAGGAGACTCTTGCGCCAAGAGTGAAAACTTTCATTAACGGATACTGTGTTATATCAGATAGCTCAGGATCCATTATTTTATTACCTGTGTAGAGGAAGAATAAATTCTGTCCTGAAAGATATAACTGTGCATCAACAGTCCGAAATAAGTTTGGTGGTAATGTATATGAAAGTTGTAAGTTCTTCATCCTAGCAAATGCTGCATTGTGCCATTGTTGATCTGTGGCATAGGTGGCCCTCCAATATTCCCGATCCCTTTCAAATGCCCGGGGATTTGATGCGTCAGTGTTTTCAGGAGTCCACCTGTCTTCAGTATCAAATTTATAAAAGTTACCTGCTTGTCCTTGTAAACTGTTCATGATCCGGATTGAAGTATTTCCTACACCTTGAATCTGACCTGTCAATCTCCAGTTTTTATAACCTGCAAAGAATGATAGTCCATATGTTACTTCAGGTATATTTGTCAGGTCCAGTATAATTCTGTCATCCGACGTGATTTCTCCGTTTTTATCATAATCCTCTATTATAATATCACCCGGGCCCGCACCATCAACATGGGGATAAGCGTCAACTGCTTCTGCGTCTTTAAAGACTCCTAAAGAATGATAAACCAATTCAGATCCCTGAGGATGGCCTGTACGAACCTGCCATTCCACATTTTGTGCTGGCTCATCAAATTCAACCACTTTATTCCGGGCAAAAGCAAAATTACCATTGACACCAAATGTTAATGATCCTTCATAATGATTATAACCCAACTCCAATTCAAAGCCTCTGTTATCAACAATACCAAAGTTTTCATCCGGTAAGGAAAGACCAGTAAAATTAGGCACGGATGCATTTCTATGAACAAGAATATTATTCCTTCTCTGATAGAAAAGGTCGAGATTAAAAATTACTTTGTTATTTAATAATCTTGATTCAAAGCCAATGTTTGAGGTTCTAGCAGTTTCCCAGGTAATTTGTGGATTGGGCACTCCGCTTTGAGCTAACGATAATAAATACTGTTTGTCAGGTCCTAACACCAAACCTGATGCAAATTCATAATTTGTTAAGTACTGAAAGGGCGGAATAAGATCATTCCCCATTATGCCCCATGATGCCTTTAATTTGAAATAATCTATGAATTGAACTCTGTCTTTCCAAAAGTTTTCATTAGAAATCCTCCAACCCACAAGGAAGCTTGGAAAATTACCCCAGCGCCCAAATTCTTTTGAAAACCTTAAGGACCCATCCCTTCTGAAATCAAATTCAAAAAGATATTTTTCTTTAAAATTATAATTTAACCTACCAAAATAATTTACATTAGCATCGATACTGACATCTTCGGAATTCTCTTGTTCCAATGTTCCGCCTGCAAATAGATAGGGCAACTGATCGCTAATAAAATACCTTCTATAAGCAGAAATTCCATTATAATCAAATTGAGAACTTTCATATGCAATAAATACATTAATATTGTGAATTCCATTGATAGTTTTTTCATAATTTGCCTTGAGATTAAATGTCCTTCCTTGTTCCTTTGAATAGGTATTTCTCAAATTTGGATCAGAAGGTCCTTTAGGCGATCCTACAAGGAAAGCGGAACCATCTTCAACTCCTGTATTCCCAGCTGCCAAATAAGCTCCTTTATCCAGATTATATAAAAACCATTGTTTGCGAAACAGTTTTTTTGTCCCAAAGTTCATATCAAATGCGTAATAGCTGGATAAAGACAGACCTTCGACCCATGGCACCTTAAAACTTGCTGTAAATTTATTATTGGTTATATAGGTATCAGTATGATTAAATCCTGTTGCTGAAGTACTTGTCACTACTGGGTTATTTCCACCTTCCACATCAGGACCTGGTAAACCATTTGGCCAATATGCAGCGTATACCGGCAATTCTCTTGCTATCCCATTGGTATATATGGCACCTGCGCCACTTGCAGAATATTTACCTTTACTCATCGAACCATCAAGATCAATCCCTATATTTAAAAACTTGTTTAATTTTACATCAACATTAGCTTTAACATTATATCTGTTATAAGAGGTGGATGATTGTTTATAGATTCCACCATCGTAATGAGTGCCAAAAGCCAAATAATAAACGGCGTTTTGGTTTCCTCCGGTAATTGACAGATTATGATTACGGGTTCTGCTAAATTTTGCAAGGGTAGCGTCATACCAATCTGTATTCGGATGTGTCCACGGATATCCTCCGGATTTATACTTTGCAATATCATCCAAAGAATAAAGCATCCTTGATTCAGACGTGTTTCTGTAAACTTGACGCTCGCGGATCATCGATGCAAAAGTTGCTGCATCTGCCAATTCAGGCAATTTGGTTGGTGTTAACAACCCTTCATATACATCGTAACTTATTCTAGCAGGACCTTCATTTCCACGTTTTGTAGTAATAAGAATTACCCCATTTGCAGCCCTTGAGCCATATATAGAAGCTGATGCATCTTTGAGAACAGAAATACTTTCTACATCGTTCGAATTAATCAAGTTTAAATCCCTTCCCTGAATTCCGTCAATAATCACTAACGGAGAATTATCGCCTAAAGTGCCCCTTCCTCTAATTAGAATATCCGCGGCATCTTTTCCAGGTTCGCCACTACGTTGCTGGACAATAGCTCCTGGCAGTCGCCCAGATAGCATATTGGATAACTGACCGACCGGTGCAACTTTAAGTTCAGCATTGGAAATTGTTGTAACAGAACCGATAACATTAGCCTTCTTTTGAACCCCATATCCGACCACAACCACTTCTTCTAGAGTGGATAATGATGGTACCAACCTCATATCCAATGTCGTATTATTCCCAACAGATGTCTTTTGAGTTTGATAACCGATAAATGAAAAAATCAACACAGCGCCATTATTAGGAATATTAATTGAATATTTCCCATCACTATCAGAGATGGTTCCAATAACTGAACCTTCTACTGCGATGTTAACACCTGGTAATGGATTCCCATTCTCATCAATTATTTTACCCGTAATTTGCTTCTGTTGAAATTCATCACTAGATGAAGTCTTAGATTTCGGGATTAGGTCATCAAGTGAATAAAGTGATGCAGCTACTAAATCTGAAGAACTAACCAGAATTAAAAGGAATAAGATTTCAAATTCAATCATTAGCTTTTTTAAACTAGGGTGGGAAAACACCCATAAATCAAACGGTTTTTTCATAATTATTATAAGTTTATAGTTAGGTTTAAAGAAAAGGTGTTATTTATACTTACAGATAGGCTAACAAAGCTTCTCCGTTGTTGTAAAGGGCATTTTCATAGGCATTGTGTTTTTAATATTTCTTAAGGCATTAGATTTAATTTCAATATGTCATTTTTCAGTCAATAACCCTCAATGATAAAACCTCTATCGCTTCAAATCCATGTCATTAAATAATGTAATTAACCAACCTTACTCTATATCTGGAGAACATTAATACTAATTACTTTACAACGTTTTTTCATAAATATTGAGTTAACATACGATCAAAATACAATTTTAGTTTTTAAGTATTCGATTAAAAAATAATGTTAAAATAGTATTAGTTATACTTAATTGGATATTGGGCAACTTCATTTTAATTATAAATAATCCCCGAATTCCGGTCTTAGTACTTTGATCTAATAGAGGATGGAAATGAGATAAATTCAGATTAATTAAATATACTGAATGTCAAATCAGCATTATTATAAAACTTCTGAACTTGTGTTGATGAAATACTCTCGAAAAACCTTAGGCGACAAATGATTATGTAATTTAAATTGCCTGTTAAAATAAGAGAGATTATCGTAACCACATTCTTGGCTGATGCTTTGTATAGATTTGCTGGTTTCAATTAGCAACTTTTGTGATCTTGAAATACGAACCTCATTCATAAATTTGGTAAAATTTAAATCTGTTCGGGATTTAAAAAATCGGGAAAATCCAGCTTCACTCATATTAACCATATTTGCAATCTCTTTAACCGTCATTTTGTTTTGATAATTTCTGGAAACATAATCGATTATTTTATCAATTCTGTTGTCTTTCGAATGTTTATAGTAATATTTATTCAGCAATGTGTCTGATAAAACGATTGCATTCTTTTGTAGAGATAATTTGTTCAAAATAATAAGCAGGTTAATTAATCCGTTGAGATTTTCTGCTGAAATTATGGAAATTAATAAATCAATAAGATCGGGTGTAGGATTGGGAAATTTTAAACCTAATTCAGATTTTTGAAGTAATAAGTTTAACATTTTTGATTCCATACTATTCAATAAGACATCACCTAGGAAATCCTTCATAAAAAAAATACAAGTTGCTTTAGCTAATTCTTTATTATCTTCATATCCTTTGGGATTCTTGAAGCAGTGAATAAGTCTAGGTGCAAACAAAAATAATTCACCTTTTTTAAAATCAGCAATAGAGTTACCAATATATAATTTCCCATAACTTTCATTAATATATGTTAATTCGAATTGGTGATGGTAATGCCTTGGTGAAGTAAAACTTGTTTGCATATATTCCCTGATTAAATATGTTGAATTCTGGTAGGGATTAATTACTTCAAGGTTAATTTGCATATGGCATTTATTAAATATTGGAATGCGACTTGTATTGATTATGTCATATTAAACCGGGAATTTTATTGTAGTTCCTAGTCCTGATAACATTTCCCATATTATTCGATTTTTCTTTCTGACAATAATTAAATAGTTAATTCAAATTTAAGTAATAGTTAAACACAATTAACCAATACTATTTTAACATAGTTTGTATGCAAAATACAACATAATTAATTTCATTTCATTAATAATCTGATAAATTATGATTAAGAACCCGAAAAGACTTGCAATTAATGGTGGCGCAAAAGCAAAGACTACCCCAAATATTCCTATGTATCCTGGTGGTTATGAAATAGGAGAGCTTGAGAAACAATCAGTTATAGAAGTAATAAATGACAAATACCTTTTCAGGTATTATGGGCCTGCCAATGTTGAATCAAGAGTTAAAAAATTTGAAGAAGAATTTATTGCCAAAATTGGTGTTAATTACGGACTTGCAACAAATTCATGTACATCTGCCCTCATTTCATCACTCATCGCCTTGGGTGTTGGCCCGGGAGATGAAGTTATTGTACCAGGTTATACTTTTTTTGCATCCTGTGCTTGTATTATTGCCGCAAAAGCAATTCCGGTAATTGTTGAAGTGGATGATTCACTTACAATTGATCCTGACGATTTTGAAAAAAAAATCACACCACGCTCAAAAGCCGTAATTGCAGTTCATATGCGGGGAGTACCATGTGATATGGATAAAATCTTAAATATAGCTAAAAGGCATAATATTAAAGTCCTTGAAGATGTGGCTCAGGCAACGGGTGGTTCTTATAAAGGACATAGCTTAGGCAGCATTGGGGAAATGGGTGCCTTTAGCTTTCAGTTTCATAAAATTATTACGGCAGGAGAAGGTGGATTCATTTCCACCAATGATCAGAGATTGATTGATCGTGCAATGGCCTATCATGACACTGCTGCTTGCTGGAGACCAGGTGGTACAGCAGGCCGTTTTGCAAAAGCTAGGTATGATGGAGAACTATTCCCGGGCGTGAACTATCGCATGAGCGAACTTTCAGGAGCTGTTTTGCGTGCTCAGCTTACACGATTGGACGATTTGATAACAATGATGAGATCTAATAAAAATCGTATAAAAAATTCGATCTCCGGGATAGAAGGAATTAAATTTCGCAGATTAAACGATAATGAGGGTGACACTGGTATTGTTCTTATTTTTTATCTTCCTTCTGACGAAATTGCAGGGCAGTTTGCTATTGCATTAAATGCCGAGGGGATAGGGGCCTCCTCACTTCATGATAAATCTGTGCCTGACTGGCATATTTACAGACATTGGGATATGATTCTTAATAAATGGACCGCTTCTCCTGAAGGATGCCCATATACCTGCCCCCTCTATACTCAAAAAGGAGGAGAAATTGAATATTCAGTGGAGATGAATCCAAGAACTCTTGATTTACTTGGCCGCTCTATTCACATTGATATACCCCCACGTTTGACATTACAGGATTGTGATATGATAAGTGAAGGTATTATCAAGGTTGCAGAAGAATATTTATAGTTAAATAATAAGGTGTCATGGCAAAACTGGACTTGTGTATCGAACCATTTTTTATAGGTTCGAAAACAAAAGATAAAATCATCAAGGCACATAAACTTGGCTTTAATGCATTTGAGTTCTGGTATTGGGATCATGAGTTTACCGGTTCTGGACTCGAATATAAGAAAAAGGAAATTAACGATATCACAGACGTGTGCCAGGAATTAAAAGTCACAATAAATGATATTGTTGTAAATTCACCTGATGGATCTATTGGAGGCTCGCTCACAAAACCAGAAGACAAAAATAAGTATCTTGAACGTTTACATGAGACAATTGAAATAGCCGGCAAATTAAAATGTAACAAACTTATTACTTGCTCGGGGAATGAAATGATAGGTGAATCTATTGAAAAACAATTTGAAAATGTTGTGGAAGTACTTTCTGAAGCAGCAATAATAGCTTCAAAATCGAATTTCATCCTGGTTCTTGAAGCCCTTAATTCATATGTTGATCATGCTGGATATTTTCTTGTATCATCAAAAACTGGTTTCGAAATAGTTAAAACTGTAAATAATCCCTACCTTAAACTCTTGTATGACATTTACCATATGCAGATCATGGAAGGCAATCATATAACAAAGATCATGCAAAATATCTCACTGATCGGACATTTCCATTTGGCAGGAGTCCCCGGACGTAATGAGATTTATAAAGGAGAAATAAATTATCCTTCAATTATTGAGGCTATAGATAATTCTGGTTATAATGGATATATTGGCCTTGAATTTTGGCCATCCGAATCAGATGTATCATCCTTAAGAAAAACACTTCAATTTATTGAATCTAAATAATATCAAATTATGGCAGGACAGTTTAAATTTACTTTCGGCCCATGGAATATCCATGAAGGTGCGGATCCTTTTGGACCTCAGGTCCGCAAAACAATTAAATTTGATGAAAAACTTGCTAAATATAAGGCTCTGGGATTTGATGGAGTTCAATTCCATGATGATGACGCTGTTCCAGAATTGAATAACCTGAAACCAGCTCAGATAGGGAAACAGGCGATGGAATTAAAAATGAAGCTGGACGATAATGGCCTTGTTTCTGAGTTTGTTGCTCCACGTTTATGGGAGGATAATAGAACTATTGACGGGGCTTACACTTCGAATGATCCACTTTGTAGAAAATATGCAATAGAAAGAAGTTGTATAGCAATTGACATTGCCAATGCTTTGGGGACGAATCTTTTAGTATTATGGTTAGCCCGAGAGGGAACTTACATACGAGAGTCAAAAGACAGTAAGGCTGCATCAGAAAGAATAATTGAAGCTATAAACCTTATGCAAAGATATGATCCTAAAATTCGTATTTGTATTGAACCAAAACCAAATGAACCTATGGATCATTCCTATGTTCCGACAGCAGGCCACGCTATTGCATTAAGCTTATTATGTGATGACCCTAAACGCGTTGGTGTCAATATAGAGAGTGCACATGCAATACTTGCAGGACTCGATCCGTCTGATGAAATGGGTTTTGCTCTTGCATTTAAAAAATTATGGACAGTACATCTAAACGACCAGAATGGATTAAAATTTGATCAGGACAAAACATTCGGTGCTGTTGATATCCGGAGAGCGTTCAATCAGGTACGGATCCTGGATAAAAATGATTATGGTAAAAACGGGGAATGTGTCGGTCTGGATGTAAAAGCTATGCGTTCACAGAAGGATGTTGGGGCAACCAAACATTTATCAAACAGTCGATTTGTATTCCTGAGATTACTAGAAATTTCCAGAAGTCTTGATGAGAATAAAATTCAAGAGATGGTAGAAAATAGAGATTATGAAGAATTAGAAAGATTTATTCTAGAAAATCTCATTAAGTAAGATCGTCATAGTTATTTATACAAATTATATTTAAAATAAAACATCAAATAGATATCTTTAGATATCAGTAATTATTTGATATGATAACTTGTTTAAGAAGAGAACTAAATGAGATTTCAGGATTTTAAAGTCTTATCAGACCATGAAATATTACAAATACATGAAGCATCTGTATGGATTCTGGAAAACACTGGCATATCAATTTATAGCAAAAAAGCATTGGATTTCTTGAATTCAAAGGGAGCCAGAGTAGACTATGACAAAAAGTTGGTCAAAATTGGAAGGAAAATGGTTGAATCCTGCCTAAAAAGTCTGGTGAAGACGATAGATCTTTATGACAGAAATGGGGAAAAATACCTGACCCTTGGCGATGGTATACCAAAATGTGCATCAGGGCATAACGCGATTTTCATAATTGATGCTGAGACTAATATCAGAAGAAATTCTACACTTAGGGACGTTGAAAAGTTTGCGATAATATCAGACAAATTAGAAGACATCGATGTTGTTGGGGTACCAGTAATGCCCCAGGATGTTACTCCACAAACAACTTTATTATATGCAGTAAAAGCTTTATACGAGAATACTACCAAACCTTTATTTTTTTCAACCGAGAGTTCGGCAATAAATGCTTCGGTTATTGAAATGATGAAAATTATAGCTGGGAAAAAGAACATTTCAGAATGTCCAACAGCAATAAGCCAACTCTCTACAACCAGCCCATTGTTATGGGAACCCGGAGCAGTTGATTCACTTATTGATGTCGCGAAAGAGGGAATACCATTGAATTTATTGCCAGAGCCAATGACTGGAGTAAGCGCCCCGTATACAGTTGCCGGCTTGTTAACTATGCATAACAGTGAAATTTTATCAGGCATTGTTTTATCCCAGCTTATGAGACCTGGAACACCTGTGATTTATGGCAGCTCATGGACTACATTTGATATGAAGTATACCAACGCTATAATTGGTAGTCCTGAAACAAGTGCATTGAGGGTGGCAGGTTGTCAAATGGCACGATATTACAATATGCCAAGTCATACTACTGCCCCCAATTCAGATTCAAACGCTCATGATGAACAGAATTCCTGGGAAAAAACTTTAAGTAATATTTGTGCTATTTGCGCGGGTAATGATTTGGTCGTGAATTCCGGAATGTTCGCGACAGGGTTGACTATAAGTCTTGAACAGTTAGTGCTTGATGATGAGATAAATGGAATTATAAGGAGACTTTATAGAGGTATAGATGTAAGCGAGGATACAATTGCAACCCAGGTCATTAACAACGTCGGTCCAAAAGGAAGTTTCCTCACTGAAGATCATACTTTAAAATACCTATTTAGTAGAGAATTCAGGGAAGTTAAGGTATCAAACACTAATAATTATGATAATTGGATCAACTCAGGTGCTCCACTTGTAGAGAAGAACGCTGCCAAAATTGTTCAGGATTACCTTAAGGATGGGAATACAAAAGTTTTGCATAAAGATGTTATAAGAAAATTAGATTTAATAATTCAGGAATTTGAATCGGGTTTAAAAAGACATTATAGCAAAACATCAGGTTAATTATACTGGAAGCTAGAATTGGAGGCGTAATTGGTAGATTATTTTATGCGAATAAATGAGTAATAGGGTCAAGGAGTCTAAACCACAATTAGACCAGTCTTCAGAACTTCATTTGAAAAGGGAATTAAGACTATGGGATCTTATACTATATGGAATTATTTTGATGCAGATTGTCTCACCTGTTCCTATATACGGTCTTATTCAGTCACGATCTGCAGGTAATGCTCTTCCAACTATTATCTTCGCCCTCATTTCAATTATGTTTACTGCAGTAAGTTATGGGCGAATGGTCAATTTATTTCCACTTGCCGGTTCAGCTTATACATATGTAGCAAGAGGCATAAATCCTCACCTTGGATTTATTGTTGGGTGGTCTATGTTCCTAGATTATATGATTGTGCCGCTGATAAGCATTATTATCCCTTCCCTTGCCCTTCATAGGCTCTTACCATGGTTACCATATCCTATTCTCACCCTGATAGTTGCCTCGGGTATGTCAGTTTTAAATCTTGGAGGAATTAAGATTACTAACAAAGCTAATATGCTTGTTTTACTGATCACAAGTACGGTAGTTATCTTTTTTCTCGTTCTTGCAATCCGTTATCTCTTCATTCACGCAGGATGGACTGGCATTTTTTCGACAAAACCATTTTATAATCCTGATTCTTTCAATATGGGAGCTGTTTTATCCGGAACATCATTAGCGGCACTGACATATATAGGTTTTGATCAGGTTTCAACACTGGCTGAAGATACTGTAAACCCAAAACGTAATATTGTCCTTGCAATGTTCATTATATGTTTATTCACAGGGGTTTTAAGTAGCATTCAACTCTATTTCTTTGATATGACATGGCCTGATTGGAATACATTTTCCAACCTTGACACAGCTTATCTGGATATTATGCATTTAGTTGGCGGATCCCTATTATTCGGGTTATTTTCAGTAATAATGAGTATAAGTCAGTTTGGTTGCGGTATGACAGGCCAGGTAAGCGCAGCACGTCTTCTATATGGCATGGGACGTGATAATATATTCCCAAAAAAGATTTTTGGTTACCTGAGTCAGAAAAGGAAAAACCCTTCCAGAAATATTATGCTTTTAGGGGGATTTGTATTCATAGGATCTCTAATCCTACCACTGGAAATTGGCTGCGATCTGCTCAATTTTGGAGCCTTTTTAGGTTATATGGGTGTAAATTTAGCCACGATATGGTGCTATTATATCAAGCCTGTGAACTCCCAACATCATCGTAATCTATTTCATGATCTACTCCTTCCCCTAATTGGATTTGGATTTTGCTTAATAATGTGGCTTGGCTTACCAATTCTGTCAAAAATAGTTGGATCTTCTTGGTTATTGTTTGGGATCATGTATTACGCTATAAGAACAAAAGGATTTAGAAGGAATCCAGTCCTTTTCAATTTTATAGAAGATTGAAATCACCTTGCAAATTTTATCAAAGTAAACAAACTTTGGAAACAATTAAGAGAACCTTTATTAAAATTCTTCATAAACACTCGGCTGTACCTAAATTGTATTCCGTAAAACATAGCTTTTGAAATATATATACATCACATATATCTTTAACCTCGACACCAAGGATGCATTTCTTCATGCTTAATATTACCTGGATCCCTCAACGTCTTTCCCTTTCTTTTAATGTTGTCACGAGTTTAAATCCAGCAGTACCCATCATTGTTTATTTGTATCCTTTCACCCCTGAAAATATCAGGGTTACAGGGACTTTTTTACCTTCAGGGCAGGACCAACTCCGATATAAACGGTATATATAAATACTGGAATGATGTAAAAGATCTTTTCGATACAAAACCGCACAATGTATTTCTTCTGAAATTTTCCTATTGGTTTTCACTATGAAATAAGTTAATAATTACAGGGGTTTAACGAAACCTGATATAAATTTTTAAACAACCGTGATTTAGATTACCTTTGTAACTGCGAATTGCCCATACCGGATTCTTGAATTGATTTCCATGACCCTTATGGGAGTTTTCGAAAACTATTAAATATTTATTAAAGGACAGGAAAATAATGGGAAGATCGAGTGAAACAAGCAGTAAGAAAGAAGTACGGAAGAAACAGGAACAAAACAGGAAAGAAAAAGAGAAAAAAAGGCTTGAAAGAAAAACTAAAAGCCGGAATGGCAATAGCCTGGACGACATGATTGCCTATGTTGATGAGAATGGGAACCTTTCTTCCACCCCTCCTGATCTGACGAAACGAAAGATAATAAATGCTGAAGACATCGATATAACCGGCTATAAGAGCAAGGAACAGGATCCTGTTGATTTAATACGTACCGGCGTAGTAACCTATTTCAATGATTCAAAAGGTTATGGATTTATTAAGGATCTGAAGTCGCAGGAAAGTGTCTTTGTGCATATAAATGTTTTGACTGAGCCGCTGTCGGAAGGTAATAAAGTGACTTTTGAAGTTGAAAGAGGTCCGAAAGGTCTTACTGCTGTTAATGTCAAAAAAAACTGACAGGCATAAATCTTAATTAACTTATGCCTGTCAGTGAAATTCTGGTAGTATTATGCCTGAGGTATAGCCGCTAAATCCATCCAGACCACTTCCCAAATATGGCCATCCGGATCGTTGAAACTCCTTGAATACATATACCCGTAATCATCCGGCCCTCTTGCCTCAGTAGCCCCCAGCGAAATTGCCTTTTCGACAATTGAATTCACCCTCTCCTTGCTATCGGCTGAAATTGAGGTTAGCACCTCAGTGCAGTTATGTGCGTTGACTATACCTTTTTTGGTAAAGCCCTTGAAGAAGTCCTCCCTAAGCAGCATGACGTTACTTTCAGTATTTACAATCATGCATGCAGCTTTTTCGTCAGTAAATTGAGGATTATATGTAAATCCAAGACCTGAAAAGAAAGTTTTAGTCCTTTCCAAATCCTTTACTGGCAGGTTAATAAACAGTTTTGCTTCCATGTTAATTGTGATTTAAAGTTAGTACTCGCTATCTTCAGGAGTTAACAATCCTCACATGGAAATGTTTGTTCAACGGTATTGGGGAATTACTGAGGCAAAAAGCTTTTTGCGGACTCCTCGCTGTCTTTAAATTGCTTCATTAATTTCGCAAGTCTTTTATGAAGGTTTTTCCTTACCGATGCATAAGCCGGATCGTTATACACATTTTTCATTTCCAATGGATCAGTTTTGCGGTCGTAAAGTTCCCACTCATCAATATCGTAGTAATAATGCATCAGTTTGTACCTTTCGTTGCTCATTCCATAATGCCGCTTCACCATATGTGGTCCCGGATATTCGTAGTAATGGTAGTAGTGTTCTTTTCTCCAGTCTGAAGGTGTTTTTCCCCTGAGAATCGGAACCAGGCTCCTGCCCTGCATATCAGACGGGACATCAACTCCTGCCATTTCGAGGAATGTTTCGGGAAGATCGATGTTTGAAACCATATCTGCGTTAACCCTGCATGGTTCAATGACACCAGGCCATTGCATCAGAAGCGGAGTACGGTATGATTCCTCGAACATCCATCGTTTGTCGAACCAGCCATGTTCTCCAAGGTAGAATCCCTGGTCGGAAGCATAGATGACAATTGTGTTTTTATCGAGTCCGGTTTCTTTCAGGAAATCGAGCACCTCCCCCACGCTTTTATCGACAGCAGATATACAGGCAAGGTAATCCTGGAGATAACGCTGATATTTGTAGCTTACCAGTTCCTCGCCAGTAAGTCCGGATGCATAAAACTGCCTGATAATCGGATCATATACTGAATTCCACTCAGCCTTCTGTAAGGAATCCATCCGTGTAAGTCCGGTTGTCTTCATTTTTGATTTATCCTTGTACAATTTAAGATCCTCTTCAATTCTCATTGTCCTGGAGATCGTCATATCCTGTGTTTTCTCCGCCGTTCCCCTGTCTGAGAAATCATCAAACAGAGTTGCCGGTTCAGGGAAGGTCACATTTTTGTACAGGGTAAGCTCATGCGGCCCGGGCTGCCATTCCCTGTGAGGTGCCTTGTGGTGCATCATAAGCATAAACGGCTTTCCTGTATCCTTTGCTTCTTTCAGCCAGCTAATACATTTTTCGGTGATCAGTTCGGTAACGTATCCTTTCTCAACATGACGTCCCCCGGTTGTTATGAAATCAGGATTATAATAACTGCCCTGTCCTGGCAGTATCTCCCAGTGATCAAATCCTGTGGGATCGGAACCAAGATGCCATTTACCTATCATTGCCGTTGTATAGCCTGCCTTTTGAAGAAGTTTGGGAAATGTCTGCTGAGATCCGTCAAAAGGTTTCTGTCCCTCATTCCTGACAAATCCGTTCAGGTGACTGTATTTCCCGGTCAGGATCACCGCCCTGCATGGACCAGATATTGAATTTGTGACAAGGCACCTGTCAAACCTTATCCCTTCCCTGGCAATACGGTCGATGTTGGGTGTGGCGGCAAGATCTTTCAGAGGGCCGCCATAAGCACTTATAGCCTGGTAAGCGTGGTCATCGGACATTATATAGATTATGTTCGGCCTCATTGTCTCTTTATGCTGTGCGTTCAGAACAGGATAAAATGATGTGCTTATGCCCAGAATTGTTAATAGTCTTAAGTCAGGTTTCATATTTTTAAGTTTACTATTTAATTTTAAGAGCTTTTTATCTGATTACAAAGTTGCCAGTTAGCTCTTCGCTATCCTTGTAGCCGTACCTGACAGCCTTAACCCTGATTTTGCAGGTTCCGGGTTTGATGCGAATGGGACCGGTATAGATAAGCCAGTGAGGTTTGTCAGTATCCTGGAAAGTGTACACTATTGATGCGCCGTGAGTCGGGCAATAAAATCCAAGCGTCATAGGTGAAGTATATGTACCTCCTTCACGATAATTCTTTGAAGAACGATCCTCAGGTGCATTGACAATGAAGTACGGGACATCGGTTACAGGTTGCTTTCCTCCCGGCCACATCTGATTGATCATCTCAGGTTCATTCATATGGCCCATATCGCCAGTTTCGAGAGTCCACTTTTCATGTCGCTGGCGAAGGCCGGCCAGAACTCTCTTGTATTGGGGATCATTCGCCAGGTTCTTTATCTGATACGGATCGGCTTTAACATCATAAAGCTCTTCAGGCGGACGGGAATAAGCCAACCAGCTTTTCTGGGCGCCAGTGAGTTTACCCTCGGCATCCAGACGAAGCATCTCTTTATAAATAGGCATATTGCTAAGGTATGGAACCCAGATCGGGAATGGCTCATTAGGATAATAATTACGTACATATAAGTAACTATCTGTTCGCACTGATCTTATCATATCATAAGATTCATCAACTCTGTCGCGGGCTGCAAACACGGCATCCCTCGGAGTTCCCGTCTGATCGCCCAGGAAGGGAATCCCCTGCATGTGTGCGGGCACCGGAATTCCGGCCAGGGAAAGCACCGTAGGACCCAGATCTATTGAGCTTATCAGGCGGTTATCTACCTGCCCTGCCCTGTTCCCGTCGGGCCATTTTATTATTAACGGAATATTGAGGCCGGAATCATAAAGCCATCTTTTACCTCTTGGCAGACCGTCGCCATGGTCGCCCCAGAAGAAAATTATAGTATTGTCGAGCTCGCCCTCTTTTTCAAGCTCGTTCAACAGAACACCCACAACTGAATCGAGTCTGGCAATATTATCGTACATTTTTGCGACATTTCTTCTTATTATCTCAGTATCTGGATAATAAGGTGGCAGCTTAACCTTTTCAGGGTCAGTTTTGACTTTGGTGATATCCCAGTTCTGGCTTTCATGCGTGCCCATCCAGTTAAAGACAGCAAAAAAGGGCTGATTTTTGTCGGTTCTGTTCCTGTAATGGGCATTTCTGCTGCATTCATCCCAAATACTGGCTGGGACAGGATCCTTGGCGAACTGATAGTCTGTTTTGCTATTATTTGTGCAATAATAACCTGCAGCTCTCATATACTCAGTAAATGCTTTAACATAATGAGGAGGAACAGCAGTAAATTCGATTGGATTTTCGGCCGACCTCCGATACGAAGTTGTTCGCATGTGCATACACCCTATAGATGTCTGGTACATTCCTGTTATAATCCCGGCCCTTACCGGTGCGCTTATGGCTGCGGTTGTGAAGACATTGGTGTAGCGTATACCGAGGGAAGCAAGCCTGTCAATGTTGGGTGTCATGGCAACCTTGTCGCCATAGCAACCCAGATGCGGGCTCATATCTTCGGTCGAGATCCAGAGGATATTAGGATGTTTCTGCGGTTGCTGACCGGAAATATTGATTGATATGAGCGAAGCTGCGCTTATTTCCAAAATAGGTTTAATATTAATCATAGGTTATTTAGCTATTTTCTATTGGATTTAGCCCCCCTTCAGGGGGGTTGGGGGGTTATTTTAAAGTTCCGGCTTTTCTTCTGTTTAAACCCGGATTGCCGGTGATGTCATCTCCAAGATCTTTTCTGGCTACTTCAACCAGTGCCTGAAGTTCCCTGACTTTTTCGGGATAAAATGCTGCTACATCATACCACTCACCCGGATCGCGCCGGAGATCATAGAGTTGTGGCGACAGGATAGTTTCCGTTCCCGTTTTCCCGGGCCATCCGTCAGCCCCGGGCTTTAAATCCCTGTATGTCCGGCCCTTGTGGGGAAGAACCAGTTTCCAGAAATCGCGCTGGACGGCTTCCAGACTGTTCTGCTCGTAGTAATAATAAAGTTCATGCCTTGGTGCAGCCGATTTTTCATCACGCATCAACGAAAGAATGCTCACTCCGTCAATTTTTTTATCCGGCAGTTCTGCACCGGTAATCATGGCCAGTGTGGGAAGGATGTCTATGGAACTGGCCAGCTGACTGCAAATAGTGCCTGCGGGTATAACTCCCGGCCATCTCATAATGCATGGCACTCTCTGACCTCCCTCCCAAACGGTCCCTTTACCTTCGCGCAAACCACCGGTTGTTCCGGCATGATTTCCGAAGTTGAGCCATGGTCCGTTGTCGCTTGTAAATATAACAAGAGTGTTGCCGGAGAGCCCGTTTTGGTCAAGGGCATTCAATATTTCGCCAACCGACCAGTCAACTTCCATCATGACATCTCCATACATTCCCTGTTTGCTTTTGCCTCTGAATTTTTCTGAAACACCAAGGGGGATATGTACCATGGAATGTGGGAAGTATAAAAAGAACTTTTCAGCTTTATGACTTTCGATGAACCTCACTGCTCTCACGGTATAGTCAGTTGTAAGTTTGTCCTGACCGCTCAGATCCCTTACTTCCCCCACCTTTTCGTTTCCCTCGATCAGAGGAAGAACGGGATACTTCATTTTATTACTGGTGGTATCCTTAAGCTTTATGGGCACTCCGTCAAAATCCACAGGCCACATATCGTTCGAATACGGCAGACCATAATATTCGTCGAAGCCATTCTGCAGAGGAAGAAACTGTTTATAGTGGCCAAGGTGCCATTTTCCTATAATTCCCGTATGATATCCTTTGGATTTAAGAATCTCAGCTATTGTGGTCTCTTCGGGATTAATTCCTGTAGTTGCCCAAGGCATCAGGGCTCCTGAAATTCCAACACGGTTCGGGTAGCAGCCTGTAAGTAATCCGGCTCGTGAGGCGCTGCTTACAGCCTGGGGGCAATAATACCAGGTAAACTGCATTCCCTGGGCGCCCAGACGATCAAGATTCGGGGTTTCGTACTGGTTGGCCCCCGTCCTTCCAATATCTCCATATCCCATGTCGTCCATCAGGATCAGTACTATATTCGGAGAAGCTGATTTCAGGGAGGGTGAATTCTGTGCTGCTAAAGGCAGAATTGTGAGGCAGGCTGATCCAATACCGATTGCAGGTTTAAGGTTAATCATGATCTTTTTATTAAGTTCCACCTTGTGGGGCGGAGGATTCTAATTTCTTGTCCTCCCTTCTTTTCGTATTTTGTTAAGAAGTTGTGTTAATTCATTAACAATTAATACGTTATCAGGGGCTACATTATTTCTTTCACCAAGGTCAGCTTTCAGATTATAAAGTTGCGGCATAGGGTCATTTCCGGTTTCGGTCTTTGAATTTGCCTGAATTTTTGCTCCGGGACCAGGTTCTATGAACTTCCAGTCACCTTTTATTATTGACAGTCTGCCGCCTGATGCATGTTCAACGACCCACTCCCTTCCTGTTTTTGATTTTCCCAGCAACCTGTTAAGGGCGTTGAAGCTGTCAGGGGCGGCTTCTTCGGGAAGGGTCTGACCTGTCAGCGAAGCAAATGAAGAAAGCAGATCCACCTGGCTGAAAAGTGCGGAAGATGTACCCGGTCTGACCTTCTTTTCCCATCTTACAATAAAGATAACGCGTGTTCCGCCGTCGAAGGCGCTGTACTTTCCTCCTCTTAGTGGTCCCGCAGGTTTATGGTTACCAAGCTTTTCAAGTGCTTCATCCTTGTAGCCGTCATCAATCACCGGACCATTGTCGCTGGTAACGATTATTATGGTCTTGCGTGAAAGATTCAGATTGTCAATGGTTTTCATTATCTCACCCACCGACCAGTCGAATTCAAGAATTGCATCACCCCTGGGCCCCATACCACTCTTTCCTGCGAACCTCTCATTGGGGACCCTGGGAACATGTACGTCATGAGTACAAAAATAGAGGAAGAAAGGGTTATCCTTATTCTTCTCTATAAAGCTGACTGCCTTACCTGTTATTACATCGGCAATATTCTCATCGACCCATAATGCTGATTTTCCTCCGCTCATAAAGCCAATGCGGCTTATCCCGTTTACAATTGTCATGTCGTGGCCATGGCTCGGATGCATTTTCAGCAACTCTGGATTCTCTTTTCCGGTCGGCCAGTTTCCTACCTTCTCTTTATAGTTTACAGAAATAGGATCAGAGGGATCAAGATTTACAATTCTCCTGTTCTCAATAAACACGCAGGGAACCCTGTCACCGGTGGCAGGAAGAATAAAATTATAGTCAAATCCGATATCCATAGGTCCCGGCTTAATATCTCCATTCCAGTCAGGACCGCCCTCCAGCCCCAGTCCAAGGTGCCATTTTCCGACCACTCCGGTTACATAGCCGGCATTTTTCATAACAGATGCGATCGTAGTGCGGCCAGTCTGAATAATGGCCGATGCATCGCCCGGCAGGACATTAGTCCCTTTCTTACGCCAGGCGTATTCTCCCGTAAGCAGAGAATAACGCGATGGTGTGCTGGTTGCGGAGGTGCAATGAGCGTTCGTAAATCTGAGTCCCTGACTCGCAATCCTGTCGATATTCGGGGTCTTTACACTCGTCGCACCATAACAGCTTACGTCACCGTAACCCAGGTCGTCGGCGTAAATGATTATGATATTTGGCTTTTCAACAGGTTGACTTAAAGCGGACTGGAGAGTTCCCAATGCAAGTAATCCGAGAGAGCTCCTGAGTATCCGGGTTTTATTTGTTTTCATGGTGTTAATTATTTAAGTTCTCAAATGCGAATGGGAATACCTCGGAAGGAGTGTGCGCCACTTTAAAGATTTCTTCCATCCTTCTTATAATCTCCGGATTTGAAAGTGCCACATTATTTGTCTCACTGATGTCATTTTCAAGGTTGTAAAGTTCAGTGGCGAGCTGTGGTGATTTGTCGATATCCCGTTTCACTGCTTTCCAGTTACCCATTCTGACGGCAACCTTGCCGCCCTGCTCATGGAACTCCCAGTAAAGGTATTCATGTTGTTTCTGCTTACTCTCTTTTCCCAGCAGAACCGGGAGGAAAGATATTCCATCCGTTCCGTCAGGTGTCTCGCCACCAGTAATCTGAGCCAGAGTTGGCATGAAATCCCAGAAGGCTGAGACATGGTTTGAAACTGAACCCGGTTTCACTTTTCCCGGCCACCTGATCAATAAGGGAGTCCTTATTCCGCCTTCATACATATCACGCTTATAACCCTTCAGTTCTCCGTTACTGTTAAAATAATCGGGATCGGCACCACCCTCAAGGTGTGGTCCGTTATCGGATGCAAAGATCACAATTGTGTTTTCTGCCAGCCCGAGCTCTTCAAGCTTTTGAAGGATCTCACCAACATAATCATCGAGCTCATTGATCATTGCAGCAAAAGCCGCATGCGATTCCGGTTGTGATCCGTAAGGTCCGAGCCTGAATTCAGGGCCATTATCCTTACCCTTAAACTGCTTTTCAGGTTCAAATTTACCCCTGAACATATTCATATATTTTTCTTTTGCGAATAGCTCGGCATGGGGTATTGTTGTAGGATAAAAAAGAAAGAAAGGCTTATCCTCGTTAGTTTCGATGAAAGAAAGTGCAGCTTTGTGAATAAGATCGGCACTATAACTTCCTGTCTTTCCTGAATCATTTTCATGAAGAAGTATCTTTTCATGATTATGCCAAAGGTGGTCGGGGTAATAGTTGTGGGCAAGTGTCTGGCAGTTGAAGCCAAAAAACTCATCAAATCCCTGTGAATTCGGATCTCCTTCACTGTCGATAAAGCCAAGCCCCCATTTTCCGAATGCACCGGTAACATAACCCTTGTTTTTCAGCATTTCGGCCATTGTGATGGATTTTGCCGGTAGTGGCCATTGTCCTTCAGGCACCAATTGTTTGTTGCCCCGGATCGGTGTGTGACCTGTGTGCAATCCGGTCATAAGGCAGGAACGGGATGGAGCGCTTACCGTACAACCCGTGTAATGTTGTGTGAACAGCATTCCCTGTTTTGAAAGCCGGTCAATATTGGGGGTTGAAAATTTTTGCTGGCCATAACAGCTCAGATCACCATAACCAAGGTCATCGGCGAGTATAAATACAATGTTCGGAAGTGGCTTCTCTTTTTCAGTGTGGGTGCATGATGCCAGGACAAGGGAGCTACATAAAGCGGCGTTGAGTTTGGGATTCATGGGTTAGGGTTGTTTGTGGAAGAATATTGGCTCAGGGCGCAGGGCTCAGGGCACAGGCTTCGCCCACCGAAGCTGACCGGAGGGAGGCAAAGGTGGGGCACAGAGCGCAGAGCGCAGAGCACAGGGCACAGGGCACAGGGTTCAGAGGAACTATATCATAATTTTCTTATTTTTATTTTGAAGGCTTCCCGGGGATTTTTAATGAGAATCTGATCAATTTCGGTGTCGGTTATGCCGTATGTTTTAAGGGCGGGGACAAGGGAGTCAAAAATGACAGTATAGCCGTTAAATACACCGCCTTCAGGTTTTGCTGGGTCGTACCACCCTGAATCATGAGAGATCAGGACCTTGTTAAGGAGTCCATTCTTCTTCAGATCGACTATCCTGTTGCAGTACCAGTCTATGGTCCCCCGCTCACCTGGATTCGAAGAAGGACTTACGTGGATATTATCAAGTGAGATCCAGGCTCCTTCTTTTGCTGCTTTTATATTGCCCGCTGCAGAACCTCCCTGTGCATGCACCCATATGAAGGCTGAAGGATCGACTCCCGTTTCCTTTAAAATATTTATCTGCTGCAATGCCGGCCCGTCGGGTCCGGTGTGAGAAACAATTTCCATACCTGTTTTAAGATGGGCAAGCGCAGCTGCCCTGATTATCTTCAAATGCTTCTCCGATAAAGAATCATCGGGATCTACTCCTATCTTAATGAATCCGGGTCTGATACCGGTATCCTCAATTCCATTTTCAAACTCTCTTATCCATAGCTCGGCTATCTGTGAGGCATCAGAAGTATCAAAACTTTTGGGGACGAAGAGGTTGCTTCTGGCACCATAGTATCCGGTGTTTGTGATAAATTTGATCCCTGATTTTTTGGATAATTCCTTTAATAACAATGGATCACGGCCAAGATATGAAGGAGTACATTCAATGAATGTTTCAAGACCTTTTCCCTTTGCTGCCAGTACAAAAGGCAATGCTTTACTGATAACTTCAGCCTTGTTCCAGCGGAAATATCCGGTGCTGTCGGCCCCGATAAAGTCAACAAGAATATGTTCATGTTCGAGTGTCCGGCCCATGTCGGAAGCAGGAATCTTCCCGCTTACAGTCATTATATAATCCTTTGGCAGGCTTTTGCAGGTGATTATCACGATACCGAAAAGAAGGAATATGATAATGTAAATGACCAGCTTAAGAATTTTGAGGTCTTCGTCATCCATATTATAGAAATTAGATTTAACGATTGCGTTAAATTAAAATATTTTTCTGATAAAAAATAAAAATGATGTTAAGGATCCGGCAAATGGCGGGATTTTTAACGCCTGCCTGCCGGTTGGCAGGTTAGGTAGGCTCGGTCCTCACCACAATTCTCCCCTGCAGGCTGGCTGCCATCGCTGCAATCTGGCTCCTCGCTAAAAACACCCACAGGGTGTTTTATTAACGCTCGGCCCTCCACTGAGCAATTTTTTAACGCTCGGTCCTATTTATACGAATCAATATGTACGCTTTTGACCGCTCTCCCGGAGGGGTCAATCATATTTTTGAATGATTCGTCCCATGCGAGGGCTTCAGCAGTGCTGCAGGCCACGGAGGGGACTGAAGGAACGCATGAAGCAGCCGAATCGGATGGAAAATGCTCTGTAAAAATTGATCTGTAGAAGTATTCCTCCTTCGACATAGGTGGATTTATGGGAAAACGATACTTTGCGTTTGTAAGCTGTTCGTCGGAAACCTCTTTTGATGTAATAGCTTTCAGGGTATCTATCCAGCTATAGCCTACGCCATCCGAGAATTGTTCTTTCTGCCGCCATGCAATGCTTGCGGGGAGGTAATTCTCAAAAGCCTTCCTTAATACCCACTTCTCGATACGCCCGTTTGTTGACATTTTGTCTTTCGGATTAAGACGCATCGCGACATCCATAAATTCCTTGTCGAGGAACGGGACGCGTCCCTCAACACCCCAGGCAGCAAGTGATTTGTTCGCTCTCAGACAGTCATAAAGATGTAATTTACTGAGTTTTCTTACGGTTTCCTCATGCAATGCTTTAGGATTCGGAGCCTTATGGAAATAGAGGTATCCGCCGAAAATCTCATCAGCGCCTTCGCCTGAAAGAACCATCTTCACTCCCATCGATTTTATTACTCTTGCGAGCAGGTACATCGGAGTGGAAGCCCTTACCGTCGTTACATCGTATGTCTCGATATGATAAATTACATCCCGGATTGCGTCAAGTCCTTCTTCAATGGTGAAATTAATCTCGTGATGGACTGTACCGATATGTTCAGCAACTTTTCTTGCAGCTGCCAGGTCAGGCGACCTGGTGAGGCCGACAGCAAATGAGTGCAGTTGCGGCCACCATGCTTCCGCCCTGTCGTCAGTTTCAATCCTCCTGGGTGCGAATTTTTTTGCTATCGCTGAAACAACAGAGGAATCAAGACCGCCCGATAATAACACACCGTATGGAACATCCGACATCAGCTGTCTGTGAACAGAGGCTTCGAGTGCCGATCTGAGCTCCTCAATTGACGTATCATTATTTTCGACAGCATCATAGGACATCCAGTCGCGGGTGTACCATTTTTTCATTACCCCATCCTTGCTGTAGAGGTAATGCCCGGGTAGAAACTCCTCTATTTTCTTACACACGCCTTCCAGTGCTTTGAGCTCTGAGGCTACGTAGAAATTTCCGTATTGGTCCCATCCCATATAAAGGGGAACTACACCTATATGATCACGTGCAATAAAATAGCAGTCATTTTCTTTGTCGTATAAAGCGAAAGCAAAAATGCCATTCATTTCCTCAAGGAATGCCGGACCTTTTTCCCTGTAAAGCGGAAGAATGACTTCACAGTCGGAATGTGTAAGGAATTCGTAAGAGTTCTCATACCTTTTTCTGATCTCCAGGTGATTGTAGATCTCTCCGTTAACTGCCAGAACAAGGTTGCCGTCCTTGCTGTAAAGCGGCTGACGTCCCGACTGCGGATCAACAATTGACAACCTTTCGTGTGCCAGGATGGCTTTCTCACAACAAAAGATACCTGACCAGTCAGGTCCGCGATGCCTGACTTTTTTAGACATCTTAAGAACTCTGGCCTTAAGATCAATATGGCTCACTTTCAAATCAAATACTCCTACTATTCCGCACATAAATTATCAGTATAAAGAAGATCAGGTTAATAATTAAAAGCAAAGCTAATAATAGTTTTAATAAATTAAACAGATATACGCAAATAATGTACGAAATATTTATAATATTAATTAATTAGCAGTAATTAATTAATAATATTAACTTCAAATTTTAATTAGCTATAAATTATTAAGTTGATTTCACCCTCCAAACCCCCCGGAGGGGCATAGCCGTCAACCTAAGGCCTTAAAAAAGATTTTTAGTATCTTTGAACCGTTTACTTCAAACTTTTTAAGTGATCCCTTTAAAACCAAACAGAACTATTATTTCAGGAGCGATTACTGTGCTTTTTGCCGGGATCCTTTTATGGTGGCTTATGGGCGATCATTTTACTTCTGCCGTAGTTCTTCGTGTACCCGGAATGGACAACAGACCCAGGGTCGAACCACGATCTGATTCTGTCATAATAGGGGAATTCTTTGATTCTCTTAATATTTTCGACGGTGAGGTTCCCGGCAGCTGGCCACGTTTCAGGGGAAGCAACTTTGATAATATAAGCAGTGACACGACACCCCTGGCTGCTTCCTGGGATACTTCGGGACCGCCGGTCAGATGGAAAGTTACTCTTGGCGAAGGATATGCCGGACCATCAGTTTACAAAGGACGGGTATATATTCTCGATTACAACGAACGGCGTAAAGCCGATGTACTAAGATGTTTTTCGCTTAAGTCGGGTATCGAGCTTTGGCGGAGATGGTATTACGTAGAGCTGAAGCGGAATCATGGCTATTCAAGGACAATTCCCGCAGTAACTGATAAATACCTTGTCTCAATGGGTCCGAGGTCGCATGTAATGTGTCTTGATCCAATAACGGGTAACCTTTTGTGGAGCATTGATCTTGAGAAGGTTTATGGGATCCCGGGAAGTGATAAGGGGAAGATAACTCCGGATTTTTATACCGGGCAGTGTCCGCTTATCGACAATGATGTTGCAATACTCGCTCCCGGGGGAAAGGCTTTAATGATCGGAGTTGATTGCGCTACAGGAAAAGTGCTGTGGGAAACACCCAATCCCGACAGTTTCAGGATGTCGCATTGTTCCATAATACCCATGGTCATCCATGGTAAAAAGATGTACGTTTACAATGCAATTGGAGGTGTGCTTGGTATTTCCGCTGAAGGTGAAGATAAAGGCAGGCTGCTTTGGAAAACAACTGAATGGAATCCTGCTGTCGTTGCTGCTTCTCCCCTTCTCATTGGAAACAGCGAGATCGCTGTTTTCGGAAGTTATGGAGCCGGAGGGGCGCGTTTGAAAATAAACTATGACGGTTCAGGTTTTTCAGCCTCACTCATAGAATCTCATAAGGCAACCGAGGGTATGGCCAGCGATCAGCAGACTCCCATCCTGATAAGTAACAGCATTTGGACCGTTATGCCTGAAAATGCCGGACAATTGAAGAAACAACTTGTATGTTACAATAACTCCGATCTGAAAAAACCTGTTTGGACAAGCGGAAAAGAAAACAGGTTCGGGCGGGGACTCGGGCCATATATATTGCGCGGAGATAAGTTATTCCTCCTCGATGATGACGCAAATCTGTATATCTTCAGGCTTGAGGACTCAGGTGCTTCCCAGATCGCAAAATACAGAATAATGAATGGAATAGAGGCGTGGGGCCCTATGGCTCTTGCCGAAAATTATCTTATACTGAGAGATGCCAGGAACCTTGTATGCCTTAACATTGGTAAAAAAAGTGATATATGAATAAGAAGTTAGTCGGGATCTTTTCGCTGATGATAATCTTAGCCTTTATAGGTTACATTATCTATGATGCCGTTACCTCCCGGTCCGGATCACCTGCCTCTTCAACTTCAGCCGGTGGAATCACTCCTGAGGATAAATGGATTGTGTCGCAGGAGATAAAATCAACGGATGGACCACTTTTATCGGTTGCGGTTGGCCGGAACGGGGAGATATTCCTTGGAGGAGACGCTTATGTTTCGTGCCTCGGCCAGGACCTCTCAAAACTCTGGAGCCTTAAAACTGAAGCTGGGATAAAGGCAATTTCAGTATACGGTGACACAATTTTCGCAGCTTCGGGTGAGAATATTTACCTGGTCAGCACCGGTGGAAAACTGATAGATGAATGGGGCCCGTATGACGCAAATGGGCTGATCACATCAATTTCAGTAAATAAGAATTATGTTGCCTTTGCTGATGCGGGAATTAAAACAATCTTTGTGCTTGATAAAAAGGGGGAAGTCCACTCCATGATGGGTCAGACGGACAAGAACTTCGTTATTCCAAGTCCGTATTTTGACGTTGCGCTTTCGTCCGAAGGGATACTCTATGCAGCAAATACGGGTCATCGCAGGATAGAAACCTGGACTACCGACGGAAAGCTTCTTGAGTATTTCGGGGAACCGGGAACAGCACCGGGGGCATTCTGTGGTTGCTGCAATCCTGCTCATTTTGCAGTTATTCCCCAGGGATTTGTAACGGCTGAAAAAGGGATAAACAGGATCAAGATCCTGGGACAATCGGGCGAATTCAGGGAATTTGTGTCGGCGAACAACGAGTTCACTGCTTCAGTGCCTCTTGATGTGGCCTCAACTGACGGCATTACAATTTATGCTGCCAATTCTGAAAATTCTAAATTATATGTATTTAAAAGGAAATGATAATGTCAAGGACAGATTTCTTTAAAAAACTGATGCAAGCCGGGCTTCTGCTCCTGCTTGCCCTGATTTCGCTTGCCCTCGGCAGTAAAATCGTTTCAGGTGATGCCTGTTCGGGATGCCCTTCAAAAGGAATATGTAAAGGCGAAAGCGATTGTGAAGTCTTAAGAAGTAAATAAAACAACAAATCCGGAAGTCGTAATTCGTAATCCGGAATTCCGAATTAATGATGGATCAGAAGAATAAATATCAGACACGCAGGGAATTTGTCAGGAAGGCAGGTAAGATTCTTGTCGTTGCTCCTCTGATAGCATTGCCGCTGGCACTGGCAAAGAAAACCAGTGGTTCGGGATATGTCTGGCAGATCGATCCGTTTAAATGCACCCAGTGCGGCCAGTGTAAAACAAACTGCATCCTGACTCCCTCTGCCTCAAAAGCCACACATGCATATGTAATGTGCGGATATTGCGACCTGTGCGGCGGATATTTAAGACAGGGAGTAAAAACTATCAGCACAGGCGCTGAAAATCAGCTTTGTCCGACAGGCGCCATTACAAGGAAATTCGTCGAGGAACCCTATTTCCAGTATACGATCGACGTGAATCTGTGCGATGGTTGTGCCAAATGTGTGTTGGGTTGTTCAAATTTCGGCAACGGCTCCCTTTACATGCAGATCAGGCAGGATCTGTGCGTGAATTGCAATGACTGTTCAATAGCGAGAACATGTCCGTCGCAGGCGATATCGAGAGTGCCGGTGAAGACTCAATATATTCCTAAAGATAAAAAGATTGAAAAATAAAGTTCCATATATACTGGTAACGATCCTCTTAATCTGGCATGCAGTTGCTTACTCGCAGGACAGGTTCCCGAGACCCGAATTTGAATCAGGATACACTTATCCCGTGGAGCAACTGCCGCTGCAAAGGCCGGCCGGATGGGAGTATATTGATGTTGCCGTACTTATAGCTGCCCTGTCGGTGACTACCTGGCTGGCGCTTAAGAAACGTTCAAGACAGGGTTTAGTTTGGATATCGGTATTCTCACTTGCTTATTTCGGCTTCTATCGCCAGGGTTGTATCTGCGCCGTAGGTTCGGTTCAGAATGTTGCTCTTGCATTATTCAACGATGGTTATTCGATACCATTAACCGCATTACTTTTCTTTATTATTCCTTTGGTATTTGCACTTTTCAGAGGAAGAGTGTTTTGCGCAGGAGTTTGCCCGTTGGGAGCAATTCAGGAACTAACAGGATTTAAACCGGTTAAGCTACCGAAAGCTGTTGAATCAATAATGGCATCGGTCCCGTTCATCTACCTGGGACTGGCGATCCTCTTTGCAGCAATGCAAAGCCAGTTTTTAATCTGCAGGTATGATCCGTTTGTCGGTATATTCCGGCTTGATGCCCCTTATACTATGATAATCTTTGGCGCCCTGCTTCTGATTTCCGGAATTTTCATCAACCGGCCATATTGCAGGTACCTCTGCCCCTATGGTGTTTTATTGAACCTGTTTTCGAGGTTTGCCGGAAAGCATCTTACCATTACTCCTGCCGAATGCACAAATTGCAGACTATGTGAGGATGTTTGTCCCTACGATGCTATTATTCCTTCCGACAGTGCAACCATTAAGGAGGAACCGGAAAAGTCGAGAAAAAGATTTTTTGTCTACCTTCTTTTGGTCCCTTTATTTGCCGGAGCCGGAGCGCTGATTATGCACAACCTGGCACCGGCTCTTGCTACAATGCACAGGGATGTTCGTCTGGCAAGGGAAATAAGGGTTGAGAAAGAAGAGGGAATTGAAGCAGTTTCCAAAACGGCAATCGCATTCAAAGAGGCCGGAAAGACCGAAACAGATCTTTTTGCCAATGAACTAAAGATTATTTCACGATTTAAAAAAGCCTCCCCCTGGATCGGGATCTTTTTTGGACTCTCAATAGGATTAAGTCTTGTGGCGCTGACAACTACCAAATTGAGAACAGAATATAAACCGCACCAGGGCAGGTGTTATAGTTGCGGAAGGTGCTTTAAGTACTGCCCCGTTCCTGCTAAAAAAACGATCTGAAAATGAAATTTACTGAGAAAGAGATAGATATCATCAAAGTGGTAAGCCGGATTGCAGGTATTTTTACGCTGATAGTTGGCCTGATAATGATGTTAAGTCTTGTGCAGCTTAAAACTATTAATCCGCTTGACAATCCTGCAGTCCTTGCAGTTAAGGATCAATACGATAAAAATCCCGAAGGTCCAAATATTGCAGAGCAGGTCCGTGCGATTGACCTGATGTCCAGAAAAGCTTATTTTGCTACGAGACGGCAGATTGAAACAGGATCGTACCTTCTTCTTGCCGGTGCTGCCATATTCATCTTTTGCCTCAGACTCATAGAAAGCAATGAGAAACGGATCCCATCCATTCCCGGAGAAAAATCAAGCCAGGCTGCATCCGGATCAAGACGTCGTAAGTACCAGCTTATCTCTGTTTTAGTAATAATGTCCGGAGCGATCGTCTCATCCTTCTTTCTTCGAAGCAACCTGCCCGACCTTTCCGCAGGAGAACCGGGTAAATCTTCTAAAAAAAGAGAAAGAAGTGCCGGCTCAGATTTCAAACCTGATAAGACTAACTACCCGTTCTTCAGGGGTCAGGACAGCCGGGGCATTGCAGGCGGATCGGGCTATCCTACTGAATGGAATGGTGAGGCAGGAAAGAATATCAAGTGGAAGATCGCAAATCCGGTCTATGGCAAGAGTTCGCCGGTGATCTGGGAAAACAAACTCTTTATTACCGGGGCTGATGGCAATACAGGTCAGGTCTGTTGCATTAACAAAGATAATGGTGAAATCCTCTGGAGCGCCCGGGCAGCTCAAATCCCCGGTGAACCATCGGAACTGCCGCAAATGGATCAGGACGGAGGTCTTGCAGTATCAACAGCGGCAGTGAACAATAAGGTGGTCTGCGCTATTTTTGCCAACGGAAACCTTATATGCCTTGATCATAATGGCAAAACAAGATGGGCAAAAAACATCGGAACTCCCAGGAATTCATATGGATACTCTTCCTCATTGCTGATTTACGATAATACCCTGATAGTCCAGTTTGACGCTCAGGATAAGCTTTCAATAATGGCATATGACATTGAGACAGGGACTTTGAAATGGGAAACACTGAGAACAGGAAGGCCCGTCTGGTCATCTCCGGTGCTTGCGAGCTTTAACGGGAAGCCCCAGGTAGTTATTAACGGAAATCCATCAGTCACATCGTTCGATGCCATAACCGGAGAAGAAATCTGGTCGGTTGAGTGTCTTAGCGGTGATGTAGCGCCATCTGTTGCGGCAAACAGTACCATGGCTTATGCAGTGACAGATTATGCAAAACTTGCTGCAATTAAAGCAGGTACCGGTGCTTCAATTGCCTGGGAAGACAATACATTCACTCCCGACGTATCGAGTCCTGTCGCCAATGATGAATTCTTATTTCTTGCAACTGGCAGCGGGGATGTTGCATGTTATAACGCTCAAAAGGGAGATACACTTTGGACACACTATTTCATGGAATCATTTTATGCTTCTCCTGTTATTGCAGGTGATATGGTATATATTCTTGATAGGAAGGGAGTTATGCATATTGTGAAAGCCGCAGAAAAATATGAACTGGTTGCTGAATCTCCTCTCGGTGAAAGCGCCGATTGCACACCCGCATTTTCAGACAAGAATATTTATTTAAGAGGAAGAAACAATATTTATTGCATCTCGGAAAATTGAGCGAGGAATTAAAATATAGTACCAACGAATGCAACTGTAAACCTGTTGCCGGAACAGAAGAAATAAATTCTGTTGTTGATGATGTCGTGAAAGCCACGGGCCGGGAAAAAGAAAAGGTTATCCTTATCCTTCAGGAGGTTCAGAAAAGACTTAATTACCTTCCATCGGAAGCCCTCAGGCATATCTGTGAGGTCACAGAGATCACTCCCGGCCAGATATCGGGTGTTTCGACATTCTATTCTCAGTTCAGGCATCTGCCTGTTGGCAAACATACCATAAAGATCTGTGCAGGTACGGCGTGCCACGTAAAGGGAGCTCCATTGATACTGGATGCATTCAGGCGTACTCTCGGAATAACCGATTTAAAAAACAGCTCACCCGACAACTTGTTTTCTATTGAAGAAGTTGCATGCCTTGGTTGCTGCACTTTAGCACCCGTTGTTCAGATCGACGGCAAAACTTATGGCCATGTCAAACCGGCAAATGCAGAAGGCATAATAAAGGACTTTCTGTCATTTAGGGGCGCAAGTGTACCGGCAACTGAATCAGACAAGGAAGATGATACAGAAGCTGAAGTCAGGATAGGGCTTGGTTCATGCTGTGTGGCCGGAGGAAGCAGGGAAATACTCTCAAGACTTCTGGAAATCAAAGAAGGGTACGAACTTAATATAAACTTAAAGCCTGTCGGTTGCGTCGGTGTCTGTAACCAGACTCCCCTTCTCGAAATTATATCCAGGGGGAACGTGAGTTCAAGATACACGAATGTAAGAAAGGATCAGGTCGAGGAGATATTGCTGAAACACGTCAGGCCCGGTTCATTGAGAAAAAAGGTAAGGTACAGAATTAACGATCTGGCCGATACCTTTATTTCAGATGATAAAGTTCAAAGTCCTGTTAATCTTTCCGGGGAAGTTAGAGAGAAGTATCTCAATAATTTCCTGAAATTCCAGATCCGTCATGCAACACTTAACAGCGGAATTGCATCCCCTGTTTCAATTGATGAATATATTCTTACAGGAGGTTTTGAAGCCGTTAAGAAATGCCTTTCATCATTGGAACCGGAAAAAATCAGGCAGACTATTACAAGAAGTGGATTGAGAGGCCGCGGAGGTGCAGGCTTTCTTACCGGTAAAAAGTGGGAAATCCTTTCAGAAACCGTCAACGTCACAAAATACGTGGTCTGCAATGGCGATGAGGGCGATCCCGGGGCATTTATGGACAGGATGCTTCTTGAATCGTTCCCGTTCAGGGTCATAGAAGGAATGCTCATTGCCGGCTTCGCCACGGGCGCTAAGGAAGGGATTTTTTATATCAGGGCTGAGTATCCGCTGGCTGTATCAAGGGTAAAAAATGCCATTGAGCTTTGTTACAGCAAAGGAATTATCGGTAAAAATATTTTCGGATCAGGTTTCTCCTTCGACATTAAGATATTCGAAGGCGCCGGCGCCTTTGTTTGTGGTGAGGAAACCGCTCTTATTGCTTCTCTTGAAGGCAGGAGAGGCACTCCTCATTTGCGTCCTCCCTACCCTGCCGTAAAGGGTTTCAGAGGAAAACCGACACTTGTTAATAACGTCGAGACCCTTGCTCTCGTTCCATGGATAATTAATAACGGCGCTGAAGCATTCAGTGTTACCGGGACTGAAAAAAGCAAAGGGACAAAAGTATTCGCGCTTGCCGGTAAAATATCACGCGGAGGACTGATCGAAGTCCCCATGGGAATTACAATCCGGGAGATAGTGGAAAAGATAGGTGACGGTGTTGCTGAGGGCAGGACTTTTAAAGCGGTACAGATAGGCGGTCCTTCGGGAGGATGCATTCCCTCAGCTCTGGCTGATACGCCTATTGATTATGAGCAGCTTACAAAAATGGGTGCCATGATGGGCTCGGGAGGAATGGTTGTTCTTGACGATTCCGATTGCATGGTTGATATGGCAAAGTATTTCCTCACATTCACGCACAGGCAATCATGCGGCAAATGTACATTCTGCCGTATAGGAACTAAAAAGATGCTTGATATTATAACCAGATTAAGCGAAGGGAATGCAGACCTTAAAGAAATTGACGATCTCGAAAAACTGTGCATTGATGTAAGGAACGGCAGCCTGTGCGGCCTGGGGAAGACAGCCCCGAATCCGGTGCTTACGGGACTAAGGTATTTCAGAGAGGAATATGAGGCCCACACCCGGGGCTATTGCCCTGCCGGGAAGTGCACCCATCTTATAAGATATTCAATAACTGATAAATGTACGGGTTGTACAAAATGTTCCCAGGAATGCCCTGTAAATGCAATACCATTTAAGCCGTATGAAAGGCATGAAATTGACCAGCAGTTATGTACAAAATGCGATACCTGCAGGGTAGTCTGTCCTGAAAAAGCCATTGAAATAATAAGTGCAAATGATCAGGGTAAGAATAAATAACATAGAGCTGGAAGCCGTTGACGGGCAAACGATCCTGGAGGTTGCCGGGAAAGCAGGAATTTCTATTCCTACACTTTGCAGCAAAGATGGAATTGAACATTACACATCGTGTATGGTGTGTCTTGTAAAGGATAACAGGAAGGGAACATTTATACCTTCATGCTCGGCTCTCATCCAGGACGATATGGAAATTGATGCGTCGGGTGAAGAGGTCATCGAAATGAGAAGAAAAGCCCTTGATCTGCTGCTTTCAGAACACAGGGCAGAATGCGAAGCCCAATGCAGAGTTGTTTGTCCCGCAGGTTACAACATACCGCTTTTTAACAGAATTATTGCATCCGGCAACATTGAAAGAGCCATTGAGCTAACCCGCTCAGAGGTGAATAGTGCCGAAATTAGATGCAAAAGTTGTCCGGGCTATTGTGAAAATGCCTGCCGCAGGAAGAAAGTCGATATTCCCGTTTCTATAAGGAATATGAAGTTGTTTTTATTTCAGAGTGCCGACTATACCGGTGCGAGAAGAATCTGCCTTTGCTGCAGCTCCATCTTTTAACAGAAAAAGGTTTTCGTCACGTATCGGTTCCCTTGAACCTGCAGAGCTTAAAGAATGGCTGAAGGAGTGCAACGAAGTGACTGCGCGCCACGCAGAGATCAATGATTTTGAAGAAGCGAGGGAAGAAGCTGAAAACTGCATGCACTGCGATTGCCGTGCTGCTGATAATTGTAAATTACGTAATCTGGCCAGTGAATATTCTGTAAAAGATCCAAAGGGCAAGCTTGTCAACGCCGCGATTACCAAAAAGATCAACATGAAAACCGGCCTGATTTTTGAAAATGCAAAGTGCATTAAGTGCGGTCTTTGTGTGAGAGTACTGGAGGACAGCAAAGAGGAACCCGGATTATGTTTTATAAACAGGGGTTTTGTTTCAATAATATCTGAACCTCTGACAAAAGAGTTTGATGATATTCTGCCGACAAAATCGGATATTTGTATAGACATTTGTCCTACAGGAGCTTTGAGCCGCTATATGAAAGGTATTGAATGAAGAATTTGAAACTCATAGTTCTTATTATTCTGTTTGGCCCGGCTTTGACTGCACAGGTACCTGATCAGAACTGGCCGGTTTTCAGAGGGAAAAATAATCTTTCAGGGGATACTGACTTTGAATTTCCGGCATCTCCTGTACTGTTATGGAGTCTGGCGTCAGGTGAAGGGAGCAAGTCTTCTCCTGTACTCAGTGACGGAGTTCTTTATTTTGGAACAGAAAAGGGAACTCTCATCGCCGCAGGAAACTATGGCAAGGTACTATGGAAATTTGACACAGGAAGTACTGTTGAAGCTCCGCCATTAGTTTATGGCGATAAGGTATATGCAGGTTCATCCGACGGGACGCTCAGGGCAATCAATAAAACGACAGGGAGGCTTTTGTGGTCTTACCCGACCGACAACCAGATAGTCGGATCAGCAAATGTATGGACCTCGGGAAAAAGAGCCGGAATTATCCTGGGAAGCTATGATTACTATCTGCATTGCGTTGATCCTTTGACAGGGAAGCTTATGTGGAAGCTCGAGACCGATAATTATGTAAATGGTACACCGGCAGTTGCAGACAACAGTATCGTGTTTGGAGGCTGCGACGGTATAATAAGGGTTGCGGATCCATTAACGGGGAAAGAAAAAGATACAATAGAGATAGGCATCTATATAGCTGCCTCTCCTGCTCTGTCAGGCGGGAAAGCTTTCTTCGGGGACTATGATGGCGATCTCTATTGCCTCGACTTGAAGGCCAGAAAGATAGTCTGGAAGATACCTGCAAGGGAGGGTTCGGGTTCAATCCTTGCAATTCCCGCGGTAAGAGGTAATAATGTAGTGGTTGGCACCGAGGATAAGTACCTTTACTGTTACAATGCTTTAACGGGCAAGCTGATCTGGAAATACAGGACCAATGGGCCTATTACCGGATCGGCAGTGGTTACCCCGACAAAAGTCCTTTTCGGAAGCTCTGATGGGAATATTTATATTGTGGGTTTGCAGGACGGAAAGAAGAAATGGAGTTTTAATGCAGGGTCCCCGGTAACAAGTTCTCCTGTTGTAACAAAAGACAGGTTTTATTTTCTGACCGAAGATGGAAGGTTATTGGCATTTGGAACAAAGAAATGAACAAATTTCCGGACTGGGGTTGTTGAAAATGTCATTTTTATGACTTTTTCAACACGCCCTGTTCCACAGAGGAGTGGGATTTAGTAATTAGTTTAGATGAAAATAGTTTATCTCATAACAGGATCAGGGGGATCATTCTATTGCGGCAACTGCTACCGCGATATGATCTACCTGAGGGCCATACGGAAAGTCCCCGGCATAACTGCACAGGGCATACCCTTATACCTGCCACCTGATAAAGCTGCATCAGCAAACTCCTTTGAAAATGAGGTTTTTTTCGGAGCAATCTCAATGTATATCCGGGAAAAGGTAAAGATGCTCAGGAATATGCCTCTTCTTCTTGAAAAGTTCCTTGATTCCGGTCCGTTTTTGAAAATGGCTGCTCATATGGCAGGCACAACCAGAACTGAAGGCCTTGAAGATCTTACATTAAATATGATCGAAGGCGACAATGCATTCAGGAAGAATGAAGTTGACAGATTGGTAAGGTACCTTGTGAAGGAAGGCAAACCCGATGTAATCCATCTCTCCAACGCATTGATCCTGGGATTGGCAAGGCAGCTTAAAAAACGCCTCAATGTAAAGATAGTCTGCTCCCTGCTGAACGAGGATGACTGGATTGACGAAATGAAGGAGCCATACCGGGGCAAAGCATGGGAGATGATCGCCAGGGAAGCGGTTCATGTCGACAGGTTCATCACTCCGAGTAAGTACTATAAAGAATTATTTATAAAGCGAACCAGGTTAAAAGGTGAAAATATTAGCGTTGTTCCACTTGGATTTGACCCTGAAGATTTTGAACTGCGAAGCGAACAAACCAGACCGCCGGCGTTGGGATATTTTTGCCGCATCAGCCATCAGAATGGATTCGATAAGCTTACGGATGCATTCATTAAACTGAAATCGGAAAAAGTCATACCGGATCTGGTACTTAATGTGTGCGGTGGTTATACCGGGGACGACAAACCATTTATTGCTCAGCAAATAAAAAAGATACGGGAATACGGATTCCAGAAAAGTGTCAAGATATATCCTCAGTTCCAGGGCAATAAGAAACTTGAATTCTTCAGTGATGTTGATGTGATCAGTGTCCCTGTAAGAAAATACGACGGTTACGGCCTATATATTCTGGAAGCAAACAGCGCCGGAGTTCCTGTGGTACAGCCTGATACAGGAGCCTTCCCTGAAATAATTGATATTACCGGTGGGGGAATTATTTATTCTCCCGACGATGTTGAAGGGTTATCAAAAGCCCTGCTTTCAATCTTCGAAAACAAGGATCTAAGGACAGGACTAGGAAAAACAGGATACAATACTGTCAGAAAAGAGCTCTCCCTCAAAAAAATGTCAGTCGGATTATCAGGTGTATATAATTCGATCTGACAGCAAAAAAGTAAAAAATGTTAAGGCTCGAGAACGTAACAAAATCGTTTATCAACCGTGGGATCGTACTTGATGAACTTGAAATGAAAGTCAATGAGGGCGATTCAATAGCCATCACAGGGCCATCCGGGTCTGGTAAGACGACTCTAATGAATATTATAAGCCTTCTTGACCACCCTGATTCGGGTAACGTATATTTTCGTGAACATTCAATTCTTAAGTTTAATCCTGACGAATCAGCATTATATAGAAATAAGAACATAGGATTTGTGTTTCAGGATCATCTTCTCTTTCCTCATCTCACAGTCAGGGAGAATATCCTGCTTCCGGTGTTTGCAAATGCGGTTTCCAAAGACATGTATTCAGAAAAGGAGAGTTGGTGTCAACTACTTATGGAAAGGACCGGCATCACAGATATTTCAAACAAGTATCCGTTTCAGATATCCGGCGGGGAAGCACAAAGGGCAACACTTGTGCGGGCTCTTATAAACAAACCCGCTCTCCTGCTTGCAGATGAGCCTACAGGATCGCTTGATTCAAAAAATGCCGGTCTCCTCGGGGAATTACTTGTAGAAATGAACAAGGAATTCGGGCTTACTCTTGTAGCTGCCACACACTCCGCTGACCTTGCTTCCAGAATGAATATACATTTCAGGTTGGAGAACGGCAAGCTTGTTAACTGATCCTAAATTCCTGATTTAATGAAGCTTGTCACTCTAAAGATTGCTGCAAGATCACTCCGGTTTTATTCCGGAACCTCTGTTAATCAAATCATCATTGTGGCTTTACTGGCAGCTGTAATTACCGGATGCCTTCTTACAGGGTATTCGGTAAGAAACAGCATGAAAATGAAGGCCTCCGAAAAACTTGGCAACACCGATGTCACAATAAGTTCAGGATTAAGGTTTTTTGATGCTTCCCTGGCAGGCAGGATCTCCGGTCAGATCAATGAAAAGGTGGTCGCCATTTTTGAGACCGGCGGGTATGTTCAGAATTTTTCAACAGGAGCAACTTGCTTAAATACTTCAATTTACGGTATCGGGAATGATTTTTTCCAGTTCAATGGAAATGATTCTGTCACGATTGAACAAGGTACCGTTTCAGTCAACTCCCGGCTTGCCGGTTTTCTGGGTTTAAATAAAGGAGATGAGATAATTATTCATTTCAGTGAGGTGGATCCGCTGCCTGCAAATGCTCCTTTTGCGCCGTCAAAAACCGGGGAGGGTTCGGTGGTCATGAAGATCGGAAAGGTACTTGGTCCGATGCAGTCGGGTGATTTCTCCCTTGGAATAAGCCAGATATCCCCGATGAACCTTTTTATAAATATAGGTGATCTTCAGAAGGGCAATATCAAGTCCAAAAAAGCAAACAGGCTGCTTGTTCAAAACTCACATCAATACAGTGATAACGATATTATCAAGGTCCTGTCAAAACTTCTGACTATCAATGATATCGGACTAACGATAAGGAGATCAGAGAAGACGGGTCAGCCGGAAATCATTTCCGACAGGATATTCATCGATAGTGCAATCGTGTCGGATGTGCTTAGAAAAATCCCATCAGCATGGCCCCTGATAACTTATCTTGCCAATTCACTGGAAGCCGGAGCTAATGCAACTCCCTATTCATTTGTCACGGCATTGCCGCCGGCAGGCTTTCCGCAGATTAAAGACGATGAAATTATCATAAGCCGCTGGCTGGCAGAAGACATAGAAGCTGAGACAGGAGACTCTCTTAAGCTGACCTGGTACGATCCGGGAACCGGACGACTTTTAAAGGAGAAAAGCAGGAAATTCATTATAGGAGGGATACTTGATAAAGACAGCAATTTATCAGATTCATCCCTGATGCCTGATTTCCCGGGAATAGCGGGAAGCACAACGTGTTCGGGCTGGGATGCCGGAGTTCCGATCATGCTTGATAAAATAAGGGAAAAGGATGAAATCTACTGGAATAAATTCAGGGGAACCCCCAAGGCATTCATAAGCTACAAATCCGGACTCAAACTCTGGGGAAACAACTTCGGACCGGCAACGGCAATACGATTTCCCGGATCAATGAGCACGGAAGAGATCTTCAAAACTCTTACCGGCTCACTTGATCCGGCAAGAACGGGCTTTACGGTTTCTGATAACCGAACTGAGAGCAGGAAGGCGGCAGAAGGCGGAGTGGATTTCAGCAGCCTCTTCCTGTCGCTGGGCATATTTATTGTACTTTCCTGCTTGATATTACTTTCACTGGCAGTTACGATGTTTTTTGATTCCAGAAAAGACCAGGTGAAAACCTATTTTGCCCTTGGCTTCAGGAATTCATTTATAAGAAAACTCCTATTTACAGAGAGCCTGCTCCTTTCCGTTGCAGGAGCTCTTCCGGGCATCTTTCTCGGATATCTCATCAACATCAAAATAATAGATTCATTGAATTCAGTCTGGCAGGGTGCAGTGCAAACAGATACTCTCACTCCGAAATTCGGGATATTACCAATTTTTTCAGGGTTCCTTATCACAGTATTTATTGCCGGCCTCCTGCTTCTTATAGCTGTCAGAAGATTTCTGAAGAACCTTCATAATCCTGAAAAGGGATCGCTTCGCATCCAAAGGGGACGCTGGAATTTCCTATTCCTTCTTCTCTCATTTATGGCAGCAGCTTTATTTTTAGCTATGTCATTATTACATAAAAACTCATCAACAATACTCTCCTTTGTTTCAGGTTCACTGTTCTTTGTCGCACTGGTAATGGCTCTGCGGCAGTTCTATATAAGAAATGTGCAGACAGCTTCTACCCTGAAAAAAACCATACAAAATTATTCACGTAAGTTCTATTTTTTCTTTCCATCTCAGGCCATAACCCCTGTAATTTTCATTGCGGCCGGGATTTTTGCAGTCATGATCACGGGTGCCAACAGACAGGTCTTGAATGAAAAAATGCTCCTACCCGGGGGGGGTACAGGTGGATACCTGTTATGGATGGAATCGGCAGTTCCGGTACCGGAAGATCTTAATTCACAGCAAGGCAGGGAAGAGTTCGGGCTTGATGAACCGGAGCTGAAGGATCTGAAATTTGTACAGGCAGCCAGGGTAAAGGGAGATGATGCCAGCTGCCTGAATCTGAATCATGTAACATCACCGTCCCTCCTTGGATTGGATCCGGATCAATTCATTGCAAAAGGGTCATTTTCGTTCGCAACCAGCCTTAAAACGCCGAATATTGAAAGTCCATGGCGGCTTCTGGAGATCAATCCCGGCAGTGATAAGATTTATGGCATTGCAGATCAGACAGTACTTGAGTGGAGTCTGAAAATCAAAACAGGCGATACACTGAAATACCGGGCGGAGAACGGGCAAACTCTTGATATCATTATAGCCGGAGGACTTAAATCTTCAATATTCCAGGGGCAAATCATTATCGGGGAGAACAATCTTAAAAAGTACTTTCCTTCCGTTGCAGGAAGTTCAGTATTTCTTGCTGAGGGTAATCCCGGCTTTACGGATAAGTACAGGGAAGCATTAAGCGAAAGGTTTTCAGGATATGGTCTGTCAGTGGAAACTGCAGGCGATAAGCTCGCTTCATTTTTTAGGGTAACCAATACATACCTTGACGTATTTACAGTTCTGGGTGCGTTCGGAATGATACTTGGCGTGGCAGGTCTGGGATTTATCCTTATCCGGAATTTCAGGCAGCGGAAACGGGAATTTGCCTTAATGATGGCAACGGGTTATTCACTCAAACAGATTAGAAACACTCTCCTTAACGATCAGATAATTATCCTGATCTGGGGGATTTTAACCGGTACTGTCTCAGGACTGGTATCAACAATGCCGTCCCTCATAAACGGATCCGAGGTTCCCTGGAAAATAATTTTACTTATGATAATAACCGTAACCGCAGTCGGTCTGACAGCTCTTTTATTATCAGTGCGAATGGTTAAAAGCAAATCGCTCGTAAATCAGCTCAGGAAAGAATAATATTTATTTCTTCCCAACACAAATCAGAAATTTCTGTGTTCTGAAATATATCATTCCGTCAGTTATTGCCGGAGCTGTCATACATATGTCGTTAAACGGAATTTCGGCAAGAAGGTTAAATTTTTCGCCGTCCTGAATTATGTAAACAGTACCCTCTTCATCCACAATATAGATCTTCCCGTCAGAGGCTACCGGGGAGGCTATAAAACTTTTTGCCTTGCCCAGTTTGGCATTATAGACCTCCTTGCCGGTAAGGGGATCGAGACAATTAACAGAGCCATTCCAATTGACGTTATAAAGCAAATTATGGTACAGGAGCATCGTATGCATGTATGAACCGCTCCTTGGCAGACACCACTTAACAAACTGGTTTGAGGTTTCTCCCTCCTTTAATGTAATATCGCCTGTTGCCTCACTACTTATTGCCAATATGGGCGAGCTTTTGCCATGTGCGCTGTTGAAATAAATCAGGTTATTCCCGGTTATCGGGGAAGGGATCTGAATATCACCGCCTCCCGACATCTTCCAGATCTCCCTTCCGGTTTCAAAATCATACCCTCCCCTGTTCTTATATCCGTTTACGGCCACATAAGTCTTGCCTCCGTTTTTATATATATTCGGAGTGCACCATCCGGGATACTCATCTCTCATTGTTTTCCATAATTCCTTTCCGGATTTCAGGTCATAGGCTGCAACAAAAGAATTTTCAAGGACATCACATTGAATAATAAGGACACCATTATAAATTACAGGGGAGCTGGCAAATTCCCACTCCGCATTCTTCATGATGAAAAAGACAGACTTCAATACTCCGAAATTCTTCTGCCACTGCAATTTACCATTCACGTCGTAACAATACAGACCCTCCGACCCGAAGAAGGCAACTACATATTTCCCGTCAGTTGCAACTGATGTATTTGCATGGGTAGATTTAGGGTGTCTTTTAATTTTCGGAACTCCTTTGCATGATGTTTTTTCCCAAAGCATTTTCCCTGTGTTTTTGTCGAAGCAGAATACCTTCCATTCGTGAACAGAAGAATCCCTGACAGGTGTTACATCACCATAGAGACCCGGCTTGAATCCAGCTTTATCGGCATCACTTACAGCAGTTGTCAGGAATAACTTATTTCCCCAGATAACGGGACTTGAAATCCCCATTCCCGGGATCTCAACTTTCCATTTTATGTTCAGGCTGTTCTGAAGATCAAATGTTTCAGGAAGATTTGCATTATCCAGGACACCCGATAACATATAACCGCGATAGCCCGGCCATTGTCTCTCAGGGTTTTGCCCGAATGATATTGCAGTGCATAGAGTAAACAAAAACAGCGATGTCAGAATCAGGGCTCTTGATTTCATTTATTTTATGGTTTATAAATTATTTCCGGTATGGGAAAGGAATAAAAATACTAGAAATTAATATTGTAATTTAAGGACAGGATATTTATATCGGAAAGATGAGGCAGATAATCGCGCTGGAAGATATACTCAGCTTCAACGGAGTGCTTCTTTGAGATGTTATATTCTAAGCCAAGAACAAATCTGTTCTTGTCGACCTTTCTTGAAATTTCAGCAAATACGGGAAGGAATACTTCTGCGGACACATAAGGATTGACGGGGAATGAAGGTATATCATACTGGACCTTGAGCCGGCATCTGACATGGGAATCAGGGATCCTGTCCTCTTCATCCTTAAAATAGGTTTTATATCTTTCCTGAAATCTGACCCTGCCAGTCAGGTCAAAATTGCCAACCGGTAGTGAGCCTTTTACATCAAGAAACCACTTATGTCTTATATGGAACAGATCGTTGCCATCATTGTTTTCCGTAAATCTGTAAGCTCCTCCTGCTGCTAAATATTTATTGAATTTGTACGACAAACCCGCTTCGAGGAATGCCTCTTCAACTTTGGAAGCATTGTCAAAAGTTCTTACACAGGTTGAGAGGTCGAGATCGAGTTTCCTGATGATTTTGAATTCCGTTGAAATGCCATACCAAATTCCAAAGTCATCCTTTTGAGAATACCCGGATATCGCAAGACCGGAAAGGATAAGGATCAAAAGGGATCTTTTAATCATCGTCGTCGTCTTTATTGTAAAAGCCGCTGCCGTTTACATTTGATTCCTTTCCCCTGACATCAAAATAGAATATAGTGAGTTCACAAACGTCCCTCATGAAGTTTATCTTTCCAACTTCCACCCTGTTTATCTTAGCGATACCGGTTCTTGCCTGAAGATCATTGATCAGCTCATCTCTTTTTTCGGACTTTATCAGGTCAATCCTGTCATAAATTATCAGTTTTGATGACTCGTGCTTTAGCAGCCATACTTTTTCAAGACAATAGGTAATAAAAATGATTATCAGGTTTGAAAAAAGCAGGTCGGCAAGGCTTGTTTGCGCGCTTGTAAGTGCATTTATAACCGAAACCCCTATTGTAAGGAAGAGATATGTCATCTCTTTAATTGGTATCGCATTGGTCCGGTATCTTATAATCCCGAAAATTGCAAACAACCCTAAAGCAAAGCCGATCTGCAATTTCACATTTTCAAGCAGAAAGCAGAGCAGAAAAGTTATGCTTGAGATAAGGATGTATGTAAAGAGATAATCCTTCCTTTTTGTTTTTGAATAGTATAACCACCTTACTAGCACCAAAATGACCACAAGGTTCAGCAAAAACCGGAGTATAAACTCTATAAGGTCCGGGAAATCGATAAAGGTTATGGCAGGAAGGCTTATGTTACTGAGGTTCATGAGGCCTGAGGTATTCATTTTCAAATTTTTTTATTTGCATTAATTTAGGTTTAAGAATATTCTTATGGGGTACATCGTTAACAATAGTACTGCCGATGCAGTATTTACTGAATCCTGTGGGATAGACAGATAGCTTTTTCATCAGGGCCGCAAAGGGAGTGCGACATCCAAGTCCATTACATTTCAGCTCAGCAATTGCCAGAAAAGGCAATTCGGCTATTTCCCCCTTTTCACCTTTAAATGACAGATTGAGATCCAGAGTTATTCTCTCAGGAACGTCAAAGCCTGCAAATGTGATCCTTTTAAAGCTGCTCTCAAGGACAGGCTTTAAGCCATCCTTAAGGTAAGGTATATGTTTATGTATGAAATCATTCGCGCAACCATCGCTGGCGTTTCCGGTAAGGGTGTTCTCAATCCTCCATTTGATGGTTCTCCCTTTCATGGTCTTCTTTTTAACTTCCAGAAATGTTACTCCTGTTGATTCATACTGTCTTAAGCGTACTTTGTTCCTCTCGTGCCGTCTGGTTACATGCTGGTAATAAAACAGGAATTCAGGTGTGTCAAAATATGTCTGATTATATCCTGAAAACTTAAAGTTATTTATTTCCAACACCTTATAACGTCCATCCATCAGGTTCAACAAGTCTGAAATACGTCTGGTGGGAAAAACATATTTGATTTCTACTCTGTCCATAAATTTGACAGTCCCCATATCTTCCAAACCCACGCTGACAAAACTCTCAAGAATATCATTTAAAACGGGGATCGTTGTCATTTAGTAAGTAGTATATTGATAAATCTTTCTGGACTTCATCTTTTTCTTGGCATCATACACTGTCTTTTCGGTCCTCAGGCCATTTTCAAACCTGTATTCAGAATATTCCATAAGATGTCCGGCCTGATCAAATTCCTCTTCTCTGATCTTATTGTTATCAGAATCGTACTGATATTTGAAATGCCTGGAGATTTTACCCTGTTTATAAGTGATATCCTCAAGAAGATTTCCGCGGATATCGAAGTATTGTTCCATCTCTTTGTCCTTCTTTGAAATGAGCATATCATATTTTTCCTGATAAACAATGATGCTTTTGATCTTACTCTCAGGTTTTTCATTCTGGGCACTTAAGCGCATCCCGGTACCCATAAAAATCAGGATCAATAAAAGGTTTTGCACAGTTTTCATCTTCAAAATTTTAAAAAGTTCAAGTCTTCAGCTCGTTTCCGGTTTTTCAGTTAAGACCGTAATTCTGTAAGTCCAAGGTTGAGTTCAGGCAGCTTTTGATTCATCGAATTGAATAATACAAGAGCTGCTCCCAGTGCGGTTCCGTTGCTGACTTCTGATGTAAATACTTTTTTAGACGGGAATGCTTTTGCAATCATTTTCAGGAATATCCCGTTCCTTGCGAAGCCCCCGGTAATATAAAGGTTTTCAGTATCGTCATTCGCGGGAAGGATGAGTTTAACGGATTCAATTGTAAGATCTGTCAGCTCGATCATCAGCTGGTGATATGCTTCATCAAACGATTTGAAATCGAAAAGATCGATCCGTTCCCTGAATTCTCTTGATCCGGGTCCGATATCAAAAAATGCCCTCTTGTCTCCTGAATAACGCTCTTTCAACACTGATAGAAGATCGGGATCAAACTCGACATCCTTATAAAAATCCTCCGTAGTGTGAAAATGATCGTTAATCAACTTTACCCCGGTTTCGTGCAGATGTCCAAGGAAAAGGCGTGAGGATTTAACAGGCTGTCTCGCAACACTCATATAGCAAAGGCAATCGCGGTCAAGTTGTTCAACTGTAAGCTTTTCGGAATTAAAGGGATTCATATTTATGCACCATGTCCCGGTTGATTCCAGAATGAATTTTCCCCTGTTGCCCGTAAAGTAGGGAGCTAATGAGGCTGAACTGTCGTGGATACCGATACCGCAATACAATTTTTTGCCGCTGATAACAACTTCATCTAAAGTCTCGATAGAAACCGGCTGGGGAAGATTTAATCCGTAGTCGGCAACCCAGGGATGATAATTCATATTGTCAAAATCCCAGAGACCTGTATGACAACCGATGGATGTGTGTTCGGAATAAATTTTACCGGTGATAAGGTACGACATGTACTGTGGCAGGTGAAGAATGAATTTCACCTTTGAGAACACCTCCGGTTTTACCGATTTAAGCCAGAGTACCTGGATACCTGAATTTAACATTCCAAGGGCCGGAGAGGCTGTCCTTCTGCAGAACTCATCCTGGCCCCCATACCTTCGGTACAATCTTTCAGGAATATTTTCATCTATCGGTTTAAGGTAATTATAGGCAGGAGTAAGCCTTTTCCCGTCCGCATCAAGATAAATAAGGGTTGCACCATAGGTTGCAAAGTTAACGGCAGTCAGATCAAATTTATCTGAGCTGAGAAGCTTTTTAATGGTGTCTTTTATCCACTGCTCAATAAGTTCAATATTATCACATTCAAATCCGTCATCATCAAATGTTTCCTCAAATCTTGTTACTTCTTCAAATACGACTTTAAGATGATAGTCAAACAGCAGAATCTTCTTGTTCGTTTTACCAATATCAAATATCGCAATTACCTTCTCTTTCATAACTCCGTTATCTCCCAACAACCTTTTTATCTCTTCAGAAGAACTTCTTTTTCATATTCGCTTATCTCTTCAATGTAATCCTGACCGACAGGCACATTGTTTACCAGGCAATAATAATCCCATACGGCTCCCCATGGTTTTGATTTCATTAGCTCCAACAAAGCAAGCCTTTCAAAATTCTTTCCCTCCTCTTCATATTTAACAAGAGTTTCAATTGGTTCAAGCAGGGCGTTCATGAAGGCCATCCGGGCTGAGCGCGCTCCAATCACATAGGCGCCTATCCTGTTAAGACTTGCATCGAAGAAATCGAGTCCGATATTTACCCTGTTCAATGCTTTTGCACGTACAATTTCCTGCGCAATGAGCATAAGTTCATCATTGAATGTTAAGACATGGTCACTGTCCCACCTTACTCCCCTGGTTAAATGCAAAAGTAGCTCATCAACAAAAAGAAGAATAGAGGAAATCTTATCTCCCACCTGTTCGGTCGGATGGAAATGACCATTATCAAGCGTTATCATTGTATTGTTCTTAATGGCGTATCCCAGGTAGAAATCGTGTGACCCCACAACCATCGATTCTGATCCGATGCCGAACAATTTGCTTTCAACGGAATCCTTTAGAAATTTTTTCGGATAACTCACAGCAAAGATCTCATCAAGCGATTTCTTCAACAGTCTGCGCAGTGAATACCTGTCAACCGGGGTGTCCTTTGACCCGTCGGGTATCCATATATTATGTACCGAAGGAGTTCCGAGCTGTTTTCCCATTTCAGCGGCGATCGCCCGGCACCTTTTGGTGTGTTCCACCCAGAACTTCCTGATTTCAGGGTTTTTACTTGAAAGTGTAAAACCATCATCGGCAAGAGGATGCGAAAAGCAGGTGCAGTTAAAATCGAGTCCTATGTTTCTTTTTTTTGCCCAGTCGATCCATCCCTGGAAGTGCTTTACCTCGATTTGGTCGCGGTCAACCTTCTGTCCTCCGAATTCGCCATAGATGGCATGAAGGTTCAATCTTTGATTTCCGGGGATGAGTGACATTACTTTATCGAGATCCCCTCGCATCTGGATCAGACTACGTGCTTTCCCTGGAAAGTTACCCGTTGCCTGTATACCTCCTCCGCCCAGCTCGGCGCCTTCCCTCTCAAAACCTCCTACATCATCTGTCTGCCAGCAATGCAGGCTTATTACGACATTTCCCATTTCGGAAAGTACTTTATCAGTATCAATCCCTGATTCAGCATATTGTTGTTTTGCCAGCTGATATGATTTTTTGATATGTTCTTTTTTCATTTTATAGGTTTTTGAGTTTGATTTAGTTTTGGTTCAATCCCGTTAAGTGTTTCATTCCATGTAGAATACCTGCTCAAGCGGCACAGTAACCGGTGAATTGTCGGGATTTGTCTCCATAATATCAGCCATATATTTCCACCATTTTTTAACGACCTCGGTTAAGCCGAGATCCTGGGAGGAGCTATCCCCGGTCTGTTCCTGGTATGCAAATAAAGTATTCGTTTCTTCATCGAGGAAGATTGAATAGTTTCCAATGCCTTCATTTTTAAGCAAAGTGACAAGTTCCGGCCAGATCTCGCTGTGCCTTTTTCTGTACTCCTCCTTAAAGCCAGGGTACAATTTCATTTTAAAGCCCGATCTCTTCATATTGATATTAACTTAGTTTAACTACAAAAGTAGAAAGAATCAAAATGGCAATACCAATAATAAGTACAACAATTGTCTTGCTTTTAACTCCCTTCCATTCATTAAGTATTATTCCCCAGATGTTGCTGATGGCAATATTGAGAGCCATCAGTATGCTCCAGCCGAATACTGCCATTCCTTCAGGAAGCTTGCTTGAACCCATGCCGTAAAAATGGAACTGGAGAAACCACAAAAAGCCTGCAAGACAGGTAAAGAGGATATTGTTAAGAAGAATTTTGCCTGATACTGAAGTATAATCCCTGTAAGTATGGTTTTTTATATTCAGATAACCGCAGTAAACAAAGTTTGTCAGGAAGCCTCCAAATAGGATGAAAATCAGAGTTGGATTCTTTTGAAAAAGAGGATTTGTTCCGTGGGCAAGTGCAATATTTTCAATTGGTTTACCAGCTTCAAATCCGAAATTAAAACAGGCGCTCATTATACCGGCAAAGATAGCGATAAGGATGCCTTTTTTAAGGGCGAATTCCTTTACTGCAGCTCTTTTTTCCTCATCGGTCATCTCTTTACTCTTCAAAGCTCCTGCATATCCGATGATCGCAATCCCTGAAACGGTCAGCGCTACACCAATAAGAGTAAGAATTCCGGCCCTTGATGAGAATAAGTCTTGCCCGGAGATAACTGCCGGGATAAGTGTTCCAAAAGCTGCACATAATCCCAGCGCAATGCTCTGTCCGAGCGCAACCCCGAGATAACGCAGGCTTAGTCCGAAAGTTAAGCCTCCGAAACCCCATAACACACCAAAAAATACTGACATTAATTTTGCTGACGAAGGAGCCTCCTTCAGGATCGGCATCAACTCACCGCCCGGAATGAAGATCAATGCAAAAAGCCACGGAGCAATTAACCAGGCTGCAACGCCCTGCGATAACCAGTAGGACTCCCAGGCCCACACCTTTACTTTTTTGAACGGTACATAAAAACTTGCAGCACCTATGCTGCCAAGTGCTATTAATAAAATGCCTGCAATGGGATTCATGAGGAATTGGTTAGTTTAGGTGGTTTTATGAAAAAAGTTAAAATTAATTATTTTACCTTTCAGAAATCGGATAAAATTAGATAATTTTCAAAAGCTGAATTTTCGACTAAACTAATATACCATGAAATCAATTAAGCTTATCCTGTTTCTCTCCTTTGTTTGCGGATGCCTGCATTCGCAGGGTCTGTCACTTTATGACCTCACCTGTGAGCATAAAAAAAATCCCGTTGGGATAGATGTTCTGCAGCCAAGACTATCGTGGAAACTAAAAAGCGATGGATTTAATGTAATGCAGACTTCATATTCAATCAGGGTATCTACCGACCAAAAATTTCCGGCTGCCAAAACAGTGTGGAGCTCCGGTAAGGTCGCTTCAGATCAGTCGGTTCTTATCCCTTACAGTGGTTCAGACATTAAACCCGGTCAGAGATATTACTGGCAGGTCAGGGTGTGGGATAATAAGGGAAAGGAATCAAAGTGGAGTGAGACCGCCTGGTGGGAAACCGGACTGATGACCCCGGAAGGCTGGAAAGCAAAATGGATCGAGCTTGAGGGTGATACGGTAAGGTATTCCCCTGCACCGCATTTCAGAAAGGAGTTCACAGTTTCCAAAACAGTTTCATCGGCGAGAGTATATGTTACGTCGCACGGGTATTATGAGCTTCACCTTAACGGGAAAAAAGTTGGTGACCAGGTCCTGACACCGGGATGGACCTCATACCTTAAAAGACTTCAATATCAGGTTTACGATGTAACACAGATGATAGCAAAAGGTGATAATGCAATCGGTGCCGTACTGGGAGATGGCTGGTACAGAGGCACTCTTGCCTGGGGAAACAACTGGGCTATTTATGGGAAACGGCTCGGACTCCTCATGCAGATGCGCATCATTTATACTGATGGGACCGAATCACTGATTGTTACGGATGAATCATGGAAGGGATTTCAGGACGGAGCAATAAGAATGAATGATATTTATAACGGAGAAACATACGATGCAACCAAAAAACTTACCGGATGGAATCTGAAAGGATACAATGACACCAACTGGAAGAGTGTAAGTATCGGAAATTACTCAAACAACAACCTTATTGCTTCCGATGGTTCCCCTGTAAGGAAAATCCAGGAAATCAAACCTCAAAAGATCCTGCGAACGCCAAAAGGAAGTCTTGTGGTTGACATGGGGCAGAACATGGTAGGCTGGATGAGGCTTAATGTTTCGGGACCAAAAGGAACGGTAGTTACTTTACGTCACGCTGAAGTACTTGACAAATATGGTGAATTCTATACTACCAACCTGCGTGTTGCCAAATGTCAGCTTACATACACTCTTGCCGGAACAGGGCAGGAGACTTATGAGCCAAGATTTACATTTATGGGATTCCGTTATGTTGAAGTAACCGGCTTTCCCGGGGAGCTTACTGCAGATAACCTTACAGGCGTTGTAATTCATTCCGATATGTCACCAACCGGAACTTATGAAAGCTCTGACCCCCTGCTTAACCAGCTGCAGCACAATATCCAGTGGGGGCAAAAAGGTAATTTTGTTGATGTCCCAACCGATTGTCCGCAACGGGATGAGCGTCTTGGCTGGACAGGAGATGCTCAGGCCTTCAGCAGAACGGCTGCATTTAATTTCGATGTCTCAGCATTCTTTACAAAATGGCTCAGGGATGTTTCAGCTGACCAGAAACCGGGCGGTGAAGTACCTGATGTAATTCCTGATGTACTTAACCGGCAGGATGCCAAAACAGCTGTTCCATCAGCGGGCTGGGGCGATGTGGCGGTTATCGCACCATGGACTATGTATACGGTATACGGTGACAGGAAGCTACTTGAGACACAATATCCCGGTATGAAAGCCTGGGTTGAATACATTCGGAAGAAAGCCGGAGACTCTTATATCTGGAAGGGGGGCAGTAAATATGGAGACTGGTTATTTTATCATCCACCGGTAAATAACCATCCCGAACCAGACGGATTTACCGAACATGACTTCATTGCCACAGCTTTTTTTGCCTATTCTGCAGGCCTTCTTGCAAAATCAGCAAAAGAACTTGGGAAGACTGAAGATGAGAAGTATTATACCGATCTTTTTAATAAGATAAAGAAAGTATTTAATGATGAGTATGTTACACCTGCAGGTCGCGTCGGGACCAACTCCCAGACTTCCTATGTTCTTGCCCTGATGTTTAACCTGCTTCCTGACGGACTCCGGGAAAAATCTGCCGCATTTCTTGTCAACGATATTAAAAGCAGGAGGAATCATCTTTCTACCGGCTTCCTTGGCACGCCCTTCCTGTGTCATGTACTGACGCAGAATGGCTATACTGATGTTGCTTATGATCTTCTTCTTCAACAAACTTATCCTTCATGGCTCTACCCGGTCAAAATGGGCGCCACCACCATCTGGGAAAGATGGGACGGTCAGAAGACCGACAGCACTTTCCAGGATCCGGGAATGAACTCATTCAACCATTATGCCTACGGAGCTATCGGCGATTGGATGTACAGGGTATCTGCAGGGATTGAAACTCTGGATCCGGGTTATAAACATCTTCTTATTCAGCCGCATCCGACTGATAAGATGAGTTATTCGAAAGCCTCATTCGAAAGTCCCTATGGTACTGTTGCTTCCGGCTGGGAAAGGAAGGACGGGAAGACTATTATAACTGTTAACCTACCTGCAAATACAAAAGCAACAATCTGTTTGCCTGCAAAATCGACTGACATGGTAACTGAGGGAGGCAAACCGCTTGATTCAAACCCGAATTTTTCAGAGATACGGACACAGAATAACAATATCCTTTTTGAATCGGGTTCTGGCCATTTTGTATTCGAAATTGCAGAGTAGCAGGGATGACCTTTTTTGAGAACCATCTCGGCGAATTTGCTGCATTATTTACAGCCTGCTTCTGGACAATTACTTCCCTGTCATTCGAAAAAGCCAGCAACAGGATAGGATCGATTTCTGTCAATATCATCAGGCTGGTTTTAGGACTGACCTTTCTAAGTGTTTTTACGCTTATAAGAAGAGGCATGATACTGCCTCTGGATGCAGGACCTGATAATTGGTTCTGGCTCATATTGTCAGGACTGGTTGGCTTTGTCTTCGGCGATCTCTTCCTTTTTAAATCGTATACGGTTATCGGATCAAGGTTTTCAATGCTTATAATGACGCTGGTCCCTCCCATCACTGCAATGTTCAGTTTTTTCATTCTTGGGGAGCGGTTAACCCTGTTCAACTACCTGGGAATGACATTGACTTTTTCAGGTATAGCAGTCGCTATTTTCAGCCGTAATGCCAAAGGTGAAAAATTAACATTGAAACTTGCTCCAAAAGGGATCTTGTTTGCATTAGGGGGGGCTGTTGGTCAGGCACTTGGATTGGTTCTTAGTAAATTGGGATTAAAAGATTATGACCCGTTTGCAGCTACACAGATCAGAATTATTGCCGGGATTGCAGGATTCGCCCTTCTTATTACTTTATTAAGAAGGTGGCCGTCAATTATAAAGGCAACTTCAGATAAAAGTGCGATGGGTGCAACATCGCTTGGAGCATTTTTTGGTCCCTTCCTGGGTGTGTCGTTCTCGCTGATTTCGATAAAATTTACCGAAACCGGTATCGCTTCAACGATTATGGCACTTGTACCCGTTCTCATCATCCTTCCGGCAGTAATAATTTACAAACAGAAGGTGACAGTATGGGAAATAGCGGGAGCCGTAATAAGTGTGGGTGGAGTTGCCCTCTTCTTTCTTTAATAAAATTGATACTGATGTGAAACCGGAAGAACTAAAAGGCAGAATCCCTGATGATGAATTTATCTTTTCAACCTCCAGAAGCAGCGGTCCGGGAGGACAAAATGTCAATAAAGTCAATACAAAAGTAGAAATCCGCTTTAATATCCTTTTGTCAAATGCTCTTTCTGAAGAGGAGAAGCAAACCATCCGGAATAAACTAAGGAATAAGATAAACTCAGCGGATGAAATCATAATAACCTCTCAGTCAGAGAGAACCCAACTGGCTAACAGGGAAAAAGCAATGGAAAAGCTGCTGAAGCTTATGAGTGGTGCATTGACAGAGCCTCCTGAACGGAAAGCCACATCCCCCACCAGGATATCAAAGATTGAGAGGCTTGAGGGGAAACGAAAACGAAGCCTGGTGAAAAAATTACGGAAAGATTTGGATCATTCTGACACTGAATAAGTTGATGACTTTCCATTTTTAATAGTTTACCTTGCGGGAAGTAATTGTTTCAGAATCCCGGTAATCAAAATAATTAATGCTCAACTGCTGCGTTATTAAGCATATTAATTTTTATAATTATGGAATAGTAACTTAATTTAACGACATTCATCATAAAAATAAAATCTGGCATAATTGTTGTAAAACACAGTTCTTAAAAATTTTTAAAAAGAAGAAGATTTCAATTATGGATTCTGGTAATAATGTAAAATATTCCTGTAGAAAAAATTACGGAATCGGACGGGCGCAGAATACCGGGCTAGGGCATGTTAATATTCATAATTTCAATGATATAGCTTTCAATGAATTAAATTTTGACCTCTCTGGTGTTGATAAATTGATATTCATGTTAATATTTATGGGGGTCGAATGATACAATGTATTTATAGAATATATATTTTCGTCCCAATTTATTTTAAACTTAAACTTCTAAATCAAGAAATTAAAGCAAAAGGTGAAAATTTTCATCGACTTTTATGAACGCTAACAATAATGAGGTTGCCGCCCTCCACGGAGAGGGCCGCCTCGTGGGTTGCTCTTCTGATGAAGAGCCTGGCGCGAAAACCACGTATTTTTCGCAAAACGGTATCCCAAACCAGTTAGTTAGCAAACGAAGTTCGGATTTCATGCACCGCTACTTCCCCCTAACCACACTTGAATCCTGGAATGATTGGAAATGGCAGCTTCGGAATGCTTTCACAAGCATCGAAGATCTAAAGAGGATCATGCATCTTTCTGAGAAGGAGATTCTGGCTATTAATAACCTTAAAGGAAGGCTTCCGCTACGGATTACCCCATATTTTGCGTCGTTGATTTACGACTCAAAACCAGGTCATCCTCTTCGCAGGAATGTTATACCGGTGGTTGAGGAATTGCTTCAATCGGGCAGTGAACAATCTGATCCGCTTCATGAGAAGTCTTTTTCTCCTGTTAAAGGTATAGTGCACAGATATCCCGACAGGGTATTGTTTACAGTTACACAGGTTTGTTCAAACTACTGCAGGTATTGTACCCGCTCCCATTCGGTGGGAAGGCTCGATAAACTTGGAAGACAGGATTTTGAGAAGGCATTTAACTATATCTCAGCTCATAAGGAAGTAAGAGACGTACTTATTAGTGGCGGTGATCCGCTGACACTCAATGATGAAACTCTCGATTACATACTTTCGAATATACGCAGGATCGAGCACGTTGAAATTATCAGGATCGGGACAAGAATACCCGTGGTACTTCCACAACGTGTTACAGACGGATTGATCAATGTTCTCAGGAAGTATCACCCGCTGTTTATCAGTCTGCATTTTTCGCATCCCTTTGAGATTACCGAAGAATGCGCAAAAGCATGTAATAAACTCGCCGACGGTGGATTCCCGCTTGGAAGCCAGACAGTGCTGCTCAAGGGGATAAATGATAATGTCCCAACGATGAAAGAGCTGATGCACAGGTTACTAAAGGTCAGAGTAAGACCATATTATCTTTATCAGTGCGACCTGATACCGGGTTCCGGTCATTTCAGGACCACTGTAAAAAAAGGTCTGGAAATTATAAAAGGCCTCAGAGGCTTCACCAGCGGTTACGCAGTTCCGACGTTCGTTATCGACGCTCCCGGCGGAGGCGGAAAAATCCCTCTCCTTCCAAATTATGTAGTTGAGCACAATGACGAACATATCGTCCTGCGAAACTACAAAGGTGTTTTATGTGAATATCCTGAAAAATAGGTCTGTATAGATGAAAATCGGTTTGACTTATGATTTGCGGTCATGGTACCTTGACCGTGGTTACTCTATGGAAGATACTGCAGAGTTCGATAAGCAGGAAACTGTTGATTCAATCGAAGCATCTCTTCAAAAAATGGGATTTGAAACCGAACAGATAGGCAACTGCTTCCAGGTTATTGAAGCTCTTGCAGCGGGCAAAAGATGGGATCTTGTATTCAACATTGCCGAAGGACTGTATGGTGATGGAAGGGAGTCGGTAATCCCGGCAATACTCGACCAGTACAAGATACCATATGTCTTCAGCGGACCCGTAATACTGGGAATATCGCTAAACAAACATCTTACGAGGCTTATCGTATCTGCCGCAGGCGTTCCGGTCAGTCCGGGCATGCTGATCTCAGAACTGAAAGACCTTGATAAATGCAAACTCACGTATCCACTTTTTATAAAACCAGTATCGGAAGGTACAGGTAAAGGGATTACGGAAAAAAGCCTTGTGAACTCGCCTGGCGAGCTTAAGAAAATGGGCGAATGGATACTGACCCGGTTTGAACAGCCTGCACTAGTTGAAGAATATCTCCCGGGAAGGGAGTTTACAGTAGGTGTTGTCGGATCGGGCGATGAAGCCGTTGCGATCGGCGGGATGGAGATAGAATGCAAGGATAACCTTCCCTATTCGGTTGAATACAAGGAAAACTATCAGCAATACTGTAAGTATATTCCAATGGCAGAGGAGTTCACCAACGAATGTAAATCACTTGCCCTTAATGTCTGGAAAGCTTTAGGCGCTGTTGACGGAGGAAGAGTCGACCTGAAGGCTGACAGGAATGGCAAAATGTGTTTTATGGAAGTGAATCCGCTTGCCGGACTGCACCCTGTTCATTCCGACCTTCCTATCCTTTCGAGAATGAGCGGCATTCAATACCAGAATCTCCTGGAGATGATCATGAAATCAGCCATTAAAAGACATCATCTGATTCAATGACAAAAAAGAATTGTTGTATATTATTCAATCAGCCCAGGGAAAATGCACTTCCTGATGAACTCGATGTACTTGATCAGGTTGAATATGTCGAAAAGAACCTATGGGAGCTGGGTGTAAATACATACAGGAAAGGGATCACTGCCGATTTTATGAATGAGGTAGCTTCGCTCGCTCTGAATAAGCCTGATTTTGTATTCAACCTTGTTGAATCAATAAACAATAAAGGGGAATTATGCTATTTTGTCCCGGCATTACTGAATATGTATTCGATACCCTATTCCGGCAATCCGCTTGAGGCAATGTTTATAACTACAAGCAAAGCACTTACTTACAATTTCCTGGTTAAGGAGGGCATAAGTACACCCGACTCATTCATTCCTTCCCGTTATACCGAGCTCCGCCCCGGGAACCGATATATAATAAAACCGGTATGGGAAGATGGTTCACAGGGAATAACAGTCGATTCCGTATTTACCTATAGTCAGGGTTACGAAAAGAACCTTGAGAAGTATGATGATGCCCACTGGATAATTCAGGATTATATCGACGGCCGCGAGTTTAACATAAGTGTGCTTTACAGCGAAAACGGACCTCAGGTGATGCCTCCCGCTGAGATGGTGTTTCATAATTTTGAGGGTGACAAGCCAAAGATTGTGGATTTTAAGGCAAAATGGGTATCGGAAAGTTTTGAATATGAGAATACTATACGCGAGTTTCCCCGTCAAAAGCTTAATCCCGTACTTTCGGAAAAACTGAATGAAATAGTCCTTAAATGCTGGAATGTATTCAGATTAAAGGGATACGCAAGAGTTGATATGAGAATTGACAGGAACGAAAATCCATATGTTATTGAAATCAACGCCAATCCATGCATGTCGCCCGACAGCGGGCTTGTTGCAGCAACCCTGGAGGCAGGGATTCCCATTACCGAAGTGCTTCAACGTATTATAAGCGATTTAAACATCTAGTTAAATATGGCTAAAGTTACCAGAGGTATAATAGAATCCGACAGAAAAGATATAGAAGAAATACTCAGGTCAACAGGATTTTTCTACGAATTTGAGATTCAGACTGCTCTCGAAATTGCTGATGAAACTCTTGCAAATGGTACTGAGAAAAGCGGGTATTACTGGTTGAAGGCTACCGACAACGACGGCTTCGTTGCTTTTGCAAATTATGGTAAAAATGAATTCTCCACTCACTCATGGGATCTGTACTGGATAGCAGTGCATCAGAATTCACAGAACAAGAAGCTCGGAACCCTGCTGCTGAGGGCTGTTGAGGACGACGTAAGAAAAATGGGGGGAAAAATACTCTGGATTGAGACTTCAGGACGACCCCAGTATGCTTCAACTGAAGGATTTTACAGAAATAACGGATATCAGCTTCAGGCAAGCCTGAAAGAGTTCTACGGTCCCGGCGACCCTAAACAAATATATTCAAGAACCCTGTAAAGCAGGCCAGAATTCACTAATCTGTTCCACAGTAATAATCAGAGGAGATGAAGGGTTTATATACGATTCTTTTACTTATACTTTCAAATGCATTCATGACAATTGCATGGTACGGGCATCTGAAACTAAGGACTATCAGCAGGTTTGAAAACATCAGCCTGATCACAGTCATTCTTCTAAGCTGGTTAATAGCATTGTTTGAATATTCGCTTCAGGTACCTGCGAACAGGATAGGATTCAGGTCAAATGGGGGGCCATTCTCACTGATTGAACTTAAGGTAATACAGGAAGTTATCTCGATCCTGGTTTTTACAGCTTTTACTCTTGTAGCATTCAGGAATGAACATTTCAGGATGAATCACCTGATAGGCTTCATCTTTCTGGTACTGGCAGTCTACTTCGTTTTTAAGAAGTGATCTTTTCAGATCAGGTTGGAATTGTAATATTCAGGTTGACCGGTCACCTCTTCCCCAAGCCAGTCGGGCTTAACAAACTTCTCATTTTCGTTCGATAATTCAATTTCGGCAAGCGTCAGCCCTTCATTTTTTCCGTGGAAGATATCCACTTCAAAGGTGTGGTTCCGGTATGGAATAATATATCTTGTCTTTACAATCCTGCCGGGCAGGCACGATTCCATAATTTCTTTTGCTATCGACAAAGGTATTGCAACCTCCCATTCATTTCTTGCAAATGTTTTCCTGACAGGTGATTTTATTGTAAGATGAGCTTCGCTATCAGCAATCCTTAGCCTGATTGTTCTGGCAGGGTCGACTGAAAGATAAGCCTGTGTAATATTTATCTCCTTAACTGCAAGGTATTTGAATTCTCCTTTTACAAGAAATTTTCGTTCGATTTCCTTTGCCATTGTTTTTATGTAAAGTTATTAATTTCCCGGCTCACAGGCTACTGCAAAAATTTAACATCAATAGCGATATTTTTGTTTAATTTGTTAGGTTAATACTCTAATTTATTATAAGTTTGATAGAAATACGTAGTTTTAGGTTGTGCGGGTAGATATCTGTGTATGGACTGCCGTCTTATGACGGCAGTCCATTTGTTTTCAGTAGTTAAATGGAAATGATTATTTTTGACAGATATTTGCAGGAATTCCTGATAAAGCGAATCAACTTTGATTCAATAACCAAATAATATGGATGTTAAGATAGAAGACGGGTGGAAATCAAGACTTCGTCCTGAATTTGAAATGGACTATTTTGTAAAGTTAACCGGTTTTGTCAGGGAGGAGTACCAAAAGACAACAATTTATCCTCCGGGTAGCCTGATATTCAATGCTTTCAATCTGTGTCCTTTTGAAAAAGTCAGGGCGGTTGTCCTTGGCCAGGATCCGTATCATGGCATTGGTCAGGCTCATGGTTTATGCTTTTCCGTAAGAGACGGAGTTGAATTCCCGCCGAGTCTTTTAAACATTTTCAAGGAAATTGAATCTGACCTTAATATCCCGAGGCCTGTTTCGGGGGACCTTACAAGATGGGCTCAGCAGGGGATTCTCCTTTTAAACGCCACCCTTACGGTGAGGGCGCACCAGGCAGGTTCGCACCAGAAAAAAGGCTGGGAAGAGTTTACGGATTATGTTGTCAAAACCCTCAACAACGAAAAAGAGCATCTGGTCTTTTTCCTCTGGGGCGCTTATGCCCAGAAAAAAGGCGAATCAATTGACAGATCGAAACACCTGGTCCTTGAATCTGTTCATCCATCACCTCTGTCGGCCTCAAGAGGGTTTTTCGGTAATAAGCATTTCAGCCGGTGCAATGATTACCTTATTATGAATGGAATAAATCCCATTAACTGGAGTTGACAGTACCGGCGATGTTAATTTATACTTTTCAAAGCCTCACTTATCGTATTTTCAAGTTCATCAGGATCTTCGAACCCGACTGACAGTCTGATCATTCCCGGTTCGGGATACTTGATTTTCCAGACCGATTCCACCGGCATAAGGATACTCTTTGAATCTCCCAGGGAAGGGATCAGCTTTATCTTGTCAGAGACTGCTTTGATGAAACTGTCGCGCCGGATCTTTTTTTCAGTTCCGTTCATCCCTTCAAAATCAAATGTTATCATACCACCGAAACCACGTTCTCCGAACAGTTTCACAGCTTCGTTATGTGTCGGGTGTCCTTCAAGTCCGGGATACCAAATTTTTCTTATAAATCTATATTCCTGAAGCAATTTGCAGACCCGTACAGCATTTGAGCATTGCTGCCTGAACCTCAGCTCAAACGACTGGATCTGGGTTTTAAGCCTGTAGGCATCGTCGGGCGAAAGCATATGTCCTACAAATTTACGGTATTCAATTGCCGACTTCATAAGATCCTCATCATCTCCGCATACAACGCCTGCCGTAATGTTACCGTGGCCCGACAGGTATTTTGTAGCGCTGTGAATAACAAGATCTGCTCCGTCCTTAAGAGGTTTCCACAGAAACGGAGTGGCAAATGTATTGTCAACGATAACCCTTGCTCCATGTTTATGAGCTATACTTATCACATTTCCGGCATCGGTTACAATCAGCATGGGATTTGAGATTGCCTCGATGTAAACAATTTCAGGCTTTATTGTTTCCATGATCTTTCCAAATTCTGAAAGATCATATCTGTCATTTACCGGATAGAAATTATGGATCTGCAGCCCTCTCCTCCCCTTCAATACCGATTCAATATATGATATTGTACCCCCGTAAATCTCATTAAAGAATAGCCACGGCCGGGTTGATACACCTTTTTGAAATATCGATAAAGCAGTATCTATTGCCGACATTCCTGACTGTGTAAGAAGCGCCCATTTACTATCCTCAAGTCTTACTATTTCATCTTCCGCTGCAATAACTGTGGGATTCCGGTATCTTGAATAAATATAGAGATCAGGCTCACGATTATGTTCGGACTCTTTTTCGAAAGCATTTTGTGTGGTTTCTGCGTCGTAAAGCTCAAAACCTGCATCACGGTATATTGGTGTACGGCTGGTATTAACCAATTTTCTTTTCATCTTTAATTTTTTTTATGTTTTTGATCATCAATGACTTTATATTTAATGGATCAAAGTCCCTGTAAAATATTATTCTGTCAAAAAGCTCCCCTGCAAAGATCATTGCAAAAATGGCAATTTTTGATGAATATAGTCCTGTAGCAAAACCTGCAAGGGCAATTAAAAGAAGAGCAATCCTGAAGTATTTCAGAATAGAAACATCCTGATTTCTTGTTTCTGAAAACATGTTATAGAAAAGAAGCACAAGTTTGACTGTGGTAATAAAAATAAACGGAATTACAGCACCCGATAAAAGGGAAATCAGCACCAATCCGCTTATAAAAGTCTGGCCTGCATGCAGCTTAACTTTAGAGGAATAATCAGAGAAAATATAAACAGAATCGATAACCAATAACAGCATCAGACCGGTTATCGAAGATACGAGAAGCAATTCAGGACTATTAATGACCAAAGAGGCAACCGAAATTGCGGAAAAGACAATATAAAAGGCGATTTCGCGGCTTAATGGTGACTTTCTTACATTGGTTACAGCCCTCCACGCCCTTATCATGTGTCCCAGATGAAACAGCGATGCAATACCGGCTGCTGCGATCAGAGCACTAAAATTAAGTGCATTTATGAATGTTCCGTTTATCATCGAGGAGCAGATAAAAGCAACCGAAACTGTCGTTAAAAATGAAAACATCACAAGGCTCCAGTGTGAAAATGTGGGGGATTTTATTCCGTTTTCCGGGGGAAGGTCAGAAATAACCCCCGGCTCAGGTACTATTCTTAATGGCTTGTTATTAATTTGTCCGGTGAAAAATATTGAAGGATCCGTATTCTTATCGGGAAACCATTCAGGTCTGTTTTCAGAACTGCCATCCGGAATAATACCATATTTAAGTGCACCAGTCGGACAGGCAGATGTACAGGCCGGTTCAATCCCCCCGGTAAGTCCCGGTAAGCACAGCTGGCATTTTTCGACGATTCCTTTTTTTGATGCCGGCTTAGGTGCATCAAACGGACAGTTCCAGACGCAATAATTACAACCGATGCATCGGGTCTCATTTATTACAATTCCCCCGGTGACCACTTCCTTTGAATAAGCTCCTGCCGGGCAACCATCCATGCACACCGGGTTTTCGCAATGATTGCATGCAAGTGACAGGTTCGCCACGGGCAAAGAGGGTAATGCTTCAGAATTATAGACTAATATTTCACGGGGGTGGCATGACCAGCCATTTTCAATTATACAGGCAGCGCTGCATGCTTTGCAGTTAACACAAAGAAAACTATTGAAAATGAATCCCTTCCGCATGCTTAAATTATTTTTTCAATTTCCACCCTTGCATCATGGAATGCCGCTCCATATCCCATGTCAGTTTCAATACCGTGCACAAGCTTGTTAACTCCTCCACCCTCCTCAAACCAGATACCATTTGGAAGAACTATGCATCCTGAGGGAAGCCTGTTCGAGATCCTGGCGACGCTGCCAATCTCACCGTTATCATTGAATACTCTCACCCTGTCGCCTGTTGAGATGCCTCGTTCCGACGCATCTGGCGGTGATATCTCAACAGCCGGTATTTCGCTCATCTCTTTGATGATTTCAAGATTCCCGTACTGTGAATGAATTCTGCTACCTGTATTTGGTGTTATAAAAGTCAAAGGGAAATTTACATCCCGGTCCGATGGTTTATCTTCCTGATAATCCGGTAACATAGAAACACCCCAAAGTTCAGAAGCCTGATCCGAGACCAATTCTATTTTGCCTGAAGGTGTGTCAAATTTCATATCCTCATAAGCGATTTTCTGGAGGCCGGGCGCAAGGACCGGTCCAGGTTTTAAGTCGGCGATACTTAATCCGGATTGCGATGAGATTCTTTGACTTAACCATTTTTCCATGTTTTCATTCCCGGGTTCAGGGACAGATTCAGGACTATTTCCTGTCTTCAGAAGCTTACCCAAATGATAGTATATTTCACTTTCAGGTAAAACCTCTCCTGGCGGATCTATGATTTTTGGCTTGAACTGTACATAAGGCGACCAGTAAGAGCTGATTATGTCCGATTGTTCAAAAATGTCCTTTGCAGGAAGAATCAGGTCAGCCATGGCGGCGGTGTCTGTCATGAACTGGTCAACAACGATCCTGAATTCAAGTTTTGAAAAAGCTTTCAGGACAATATTTGAGTCGGGAGCCTGCAACACCGGATTACCTCTTTCGACCCAGAGAGCCTTAATCTGGGGCTCTTTTGAATTCAGTATGTCATATCCAAGCCGTGTCATTGAAATGCTCCGCCTGAATGGCTTATCCTTTTCAGGTTCCGGATAATATGACAAAGGTTCCTTTGGATTGTCGTAGATAAAACTCTGGAGGTTTGCATAATTAAATCCTGCACCTGGCTTGCCGATATTCCCCGTTAATGCGATCAGGCTGAGGATTGCCCTGATTGTCTGCCCTCCGTTTTGATGCCGCTGTAAACCATATCCGGGCACGATTGTAACCGGTTTTGTTTCCCCAATCAGATGTGCAAGTTCAATTATATTTTCAGCAGGAATACCCGTCATCCTTTCAGCGTCTTCCGGAGAAATATTCAACGATCTCCTGAAAAGATCATATCCCTTTATGTGTTTGTCGATAAACGGAATGTCGACCAGGTCATTCTCAATCATGATTTTAGCCACAGCAAGTGCAAGAGCCCCGTCTGTGCCAGGTTTTGGACAGAACAGTATATCCGCTTTATCTGCAGTTTGTGTTCTTCTGGGATCAATGACAATTATTTTGGCGCCGTTCCTTTTTGCTCTTTCCAAAAAAGCTACCTCCTGTATGTTGGTCTCAGCAGGATTTTTACCCCAGATAACTATAAGTCTTGCATTTTCAAGATCCCAGGGCACATTGTGCTTTACCGAACCCAGCGTAAGCCGCACGGCCTCCAATCCTGCCGGCCAGCACAGGTTGCCGTAAGTTAATGTAACCCCTCCGAAAGATTTCCAGAATGAATAGCCGATCTCATTTGTTAATCCCGACATCCCGCTGCCCCTGTACCATAATATGCTCTGAGACCCAAATCTTTCCTTTATTTCCTCCAGTTTACCGGCAGCAATTTCAAGGGCTTCTCTGATGCCTATCTGCTGAAAAGAGCCATTTGATCGTTTTATCAGGGGATGGATTATCCTTCCTGAAGATTTTGTTCTTTCAATTGATGAAAGCCCCTTGATGCACGGACCTTCAGGGGTGGCAAGGTTTCCGGCGTAAGGAAGGATCCTCTTAATGACATTATTTTCAACCTGTACTCTGAAAGTACAGGTGCTGTAACAATTTCTCGGGCACGCTGTCAGGAATTCTTCCATATAGACACAAAAACCAACAGATTTTCTGACAGGAAAATTAAGAAATAAGTTGGTTTGTGGTTAAATTATTTCAAGGCTGTTTGAAGGGACCCAACCTACATTACCGTCAGAGAGTTTGATTTCATACCAATCTCCTACTTCATCCTGAATTGCTACTTTCGAGCCTTCATGAAGGACGAACAGGTCGGTACCACTGCTGTCAGGTGAACTCTTGCCATTGACTGACGGGACAAAAATAATTGCTTCACGACTGTCGTATACCAGCGATTTATTGCGGAGTGTAAATGCAAGCGATGATGCCGAAATTATAAGAAGCAGAAGGGCTGCCCAGAAACTAAGTACTTTTAGCCGGTAATGAGAAGAATAAATATAGACTGAAAGTAATACCAGACACAGAATAAATGTGGTGATGCTTAAAACAGCCCAGCCATTGGCGGAAATCAGCAGTGAAACGAAATCAAACCACCTTATAAAGAACAGTTCAGGTATTTCATTGAATTTATCGACAACAAGAGTTTTTGCAATCTCCAGGTTATAGTGAATGCTTTCATCAGCCGGACTCAGCAACTTTGCCCTTTCATAGAAAAGTATCGCTCCGGGAATATTATTCAGTTTAAAATAAGCGTTGCCTATATTATAATCAAGAGATGCCGACCTGTAACCTGTATTGTAAATGTCAACCCACTCCTTAAGGGCATTCTGGTATTTGGCGGCTGTATAAAACTGAACTCCTTGCTGAAATTTCACATCATGCTGCTCCTGCGAAAATAATAGGCCGCTTGCTATAAAAAGCAGAATAAATAATATTATGTGTTTTAATTTCAGCTTCATTTATTATCCGATTGAGTTTTCGACCAGCCTTATAAAACGGGCAGTGCCCTCATAAATCTTTTCTGCTTCCGCTTCCGATGTTGATGGGGCGAACCTTGCAAACTCGCAGGTGTCAAGTATTGAAGTAAGGTTGTTTATTTCAGCTTCTTCGATACCCTTTTGCCTGAGCGAATCAACAGCGCTGTTTCTTGTAAGGTCTGAAACCGGTATACTTAATTTGTCACTCAGGTATCCCCATATTGCCTTAAGAATTTCCTCATAGAACTTATCTGAAGTATTGTTTTTCAGACAAAGTTCAGCTTCTTTCAGCCGCTTCCCGGCAACCCTGGCAGCTTTTCGGTTCTTAACAACGGTGAGATCGGAATTCCTCCTTATATGCTCCCTCCTTATAAAAAGAACAGTAAGGAAGAGAATAGCTGCAAGGACATAGTATACGTAAAATGAGCGTTTGGATGAAATGATGTTTCCTGTCTTCTTCATTAATCCGGGACTTGATTTAATGAAACGGATATCTTTACCAAGATATCTTACATCCTCTTTTGCAACACCTCCATATACAGTAATGCCTGTTGTTTGTTCGGTTCCTTTCCGTGCATAAAAGTGCAATTCCGGTGTGGTAAGTCTTTCATATTGTTTTGTTGATACGTTGAAATATGAATAAGTTACAGGCGGGATCTTAAATTCGCCGTAATGACGCGGGATCAGGAGATATTCGAATACTTTTTGTCCTGACGAGCCGGATGGTCCGCTCTTCAGATTATCCGATATTTTGGGGTCATATACCTCAACATCCGGTGGCAGCTTTATCGAAGGGGCATTTGCCAGCTTAATGTTACCGCTGCCTGAGAGAACGAGCTTTAAATTCAGGGCATCGTTTACGTTAACCGAATCCTTGTCAATTGAAGCCGAAAGCGATGCATTTCCGACGATACCTGAAAAATCATCAGGTTTGGTGCCCGGAAGCGGCCTTACTCTGATCTTAAGAGGAAGGCTTGCAACCATTTTAGGCACAGTTGTATAGGAAGAAAAGAAATCACCGAAAAATGGATCAGACTGACCTGATTTTTGCTGGATCAGTACCGATAACTGAACAGGATCAATTTCAATCTCACCCGAGACCTGCGGATAAAGCAGAAATTGCTGAACTACGCCCGTCCCGTATATCCTTCCGTTTACATTTTCCTGTCTCAGAGATGTAAGCGGCGGAGTGTTAAGATCTGTTTTAAGGAAACCTTCAAATCCCGGGAATTTTATTTCATTAATTCCTGAAATATCGACCCGTGTATAGATTTTAACTGTTGCCAGTATATGCTCTCCAATGTAGACATCTTTTCTGTCGAGTGAAAGATTTACAAAGATATCTTCTCCCGTTTCCGGCACCTGTTCATTTGAGCCGGCATTACCTCCCGGTGCCTGGGTTGTCTGGGCAGCATTGCTTCCAACAACTTCAATTCTCAATGAATCGGAACTGTAGGCTTTGTTCTTAAATGTAAAAGTAGCAGGCGGTATTACAAAATTACCTTCCTTCGTTGGCTGAAGATAGTAAACATAGGTATATGACGTCTCCCTTGAAACTTTGCCATTTATTATCTGTGTATTTGAACTGTAGGAGGTCTGTGGACCCATTAGTTTGTAAAAGCTCCCGAAAGACGGTGCTGAAAATTCTCCGCCTCCCGAATTTACGATCCACGCAACAGTGAATTGCTGGCCGACCCTCACAACACGCGGGATAGTCAACATTAACAGAAATATCCTGTCCTGCAGCAATCGCAGGAAGGATTAAGATCATTGAAAACAATATAATAATTTTTGTTCTCATCAGGTTCCTGTTACCAGTCTTTTAAAGTTCTGACCTTCTCTTTGGCAGCTTTTGCAAGTTTAACCTTTTCCTGGACATTTTTTTCATCATTTGCAATAGCATTCAGCAATCTTTCAGCATCTTCCTTTGAAATTGTCTGTTGCTGCTGCTGTTGCTGCTGATCCTGATCATTGTTTTGCTGTTTCTGGTTATCCTTATTCTGATTATCCTTATTCTCCTTGTCGTTCTTCTGTTTGTTTTTCTGATCATCCTTATTTTTATCCTGATTCTGCTGTTGCTGTTGCTGTTGTTCTTGCTGTTTCAGCAGATCCTGGGCATATGCGAGGTTATATTTAGCTTCCATATTATCAGGCCTGACCTTAAGAGAACTCTTGTAGGCTTCAATACTTTCCTGAACTTTTTTGGCCATAAGAAGCGAATTCCCAAGATTGTAGAGCGAGGCAGCCTTTTTTGATCTGTCCTCATTCATGGTTGAATTTTCAGAGAACTGTTTACCGGCGTCTTCGAATTTTTTCTGCTTATAAAGGGCATCACCCGTATTAAAAACGGCATCAGGATACGTTTTATTCTTGTCCAATGCCTTCCTGTAGGAGATCTCAGATTCGGAGAACTTATCTTTCTCAAATTCACGGTTACCCTGCCTTACATATTTTTTCTCAGCTTGTCCAAAAGCAGCAACCGGTATAATCAGGAAAATGTAAAATACAGATATTTTGATACTTGTATTTATTAACCGTCTGAAATTCAAAATCTTCATATTTTTATTATTTATCAGATCTTAAATTTAAACAACCTTATGTTCGCAAGCTTCCTGTTCCTCCGGTCCATTACTAAAAAATCGATCAACAGGAAAACCAGTGTAATTAAGGCAAAAATCTGAAACTGGTCGTTGTATTCGGTGAACATCTTACTTTCCAGTTCCTCTTTTTCCATCTTGCTGATACCACCATAAATTTCATCGAGTCCGATATTTGAATTAATTGCTCTTATATAATTGCCTCCTGTCGCAATAGCGATCTTTTTCAGAATATCTTCATCGAGCTTTGTAATTACGATTTTACCGTCGGTATCCTTTAAATAATCCATCCTGCCTCCGGAATAGACAGGAATCGGTACACCATCGGGTGATCCGATGCCTATAGTGTGTATTACAACACCTGCCTTAGCTGCTTCTTCTGCTGCCGAAACAGGATCATCTTCATGATTCTCTCCATCGGTAATAATTACCATAGCCTTACTCTTTCCCTCACCCGGGCTGAATGACCTTACTCCAAGATTGATAGCAGCACCAATTGCGGTTCCCTGCTTTGGCACCATTTCCGGGCCTATTGTTGACAGGAACATTTTAGCTGACACATAGTCAGTTGTTACAGGTATCTGTGTGTATGCATCGCCTGCAAAAACTATCAATCCTATTTTGTCATTCTTAAGATTGTCAACCAGCCTTTCTATAGCCTGTTTTGCTCTGGTCAGCCTGTTAGGCTGTATATCTTCGGCAAGCATTGAATTGCTTACATCGAGTGCTATTATTACCTCAACCCCCTGCTTCTTAACCTCTTCAATTTTAGACCCGAACTGCGGGCGGGCAAGCATGATCACTGCAGATGATAAGGCAATGACAGGCAAAAGAAATTTTATGATTGTCCTTGTGCCCGACATTTCTGGCAAAAGCCTGCTTATAAGAGCTGTATCACCCAGTTTCTTCAGTGACCTGTTCCTCCGTATAATATTAATTATGAACAATATGATCAGGACCGGGAGCAGAAGCAACAGGTAAAGGAAATCAGGATTTGCAAATCTGAATAACTGCATATTCTTTCCTTGTTAAGTAAGGTTTCTGAACACCGTGTTCTTTATCAGCAATTCAAGAACAACAAGACAACAGGCAAAAATTGCAGGGATAAGATATTTTTCATCTTTCCTTGTAAATTGTCTTACATCTATCTTAGACTTTTCCAGCTTGTCGATCTCATTATAAACCTCAGCAAGCTTGTCATTATCTGTGGCTCTGAAGTACTTTCCACCGGTAGTCTGGGCGATTTCTCTCAGAATAGGTTCATCAATCTCAACAGGCATATCCTGGAATTGTGTTCCAAAAGGTGTCTGCACCGGATACGGCGCCGTTCCCATAGTGCCGACCCCGATAGTGTAAACCCTTATCCCAAAGGTTTTTGCCATGCCAGCAGCAGTTGCAGGAGCGATTTCTCCCCTGTTGTTCACACCATCTGTAAGAAGTATGATTACCTTGCTTTTGGCTTCCGAATCCTTAAGCCTGTTGATAGCATTTGCCAGCCCCATGCCTATTGCAGTTCCATCTTCAATCATACCGCTTTGAACTTCTCTTAAAAGATTTATCAGTACAGCATGGTCGGTTGTTATCGGACACTGGGTAAAACTTTCGCCGCTGAAGACAACCAGGCCGATACGGTCATATGGTCTGCCTGAAATAAACTCTGTTGCCACGTCCTTGGAAGCTTCAAGTCTGTCGGGCTTAAAGTCGCGGGCCAGCATACTTCCCGAAATATCGAGGGTGAGCATTATGTCAATCCCTTCTGTCGATACGTCCTGAAACCTGTCAGTTGTCTGAGGACGTGCAATTATTATAATGAGAAGGGTCACAGCAATCACCCTGAGGGCAAAAAGTATATGCCTCAGATAGTTTCTGAATGTGGGACTTGATTTTTCAAAGGGCTGTAAACCCGGCATCCGAAGGGAGGCGGACGCTTTCTGCTGTTTAAAGACATAGAATGCGATAATTACCGGCACAAGTAACAACAGGTAAAGGAAAAGAGGTTCGGCAAATGTGATCCCGTTCATACTCCCACCTCCTTCTTCACGTCAACTGCAGCTACCGGTTCAGTGACTATTTCCTCCTTTTTGGTAGCTGAAACAAAATCCCATGAGTTTTCATAGCTCAACTCATTTTCAGGTGGTTCGGGCTTGTATTTTGCAAACTTGACAAGGTCAGCCCCGTTGAGAACCGATTTAAGCTTATTGTAGTTTTCGTCCTTCCTGAACCCGGTTTTTACAAGGGCATCAAGGGTTTCAGAAGTTGTAAGCTCAAGGGAATAAACCTCAAACCGGTTTTCAAGATACTGTCTCAGAATCTCAGTGAGCCTTGTATAATAATTCTTGGTTTCTCCCTTCTGCCAGAGCTGTTCTACCTTAAGCTTTTCGAGCTCGCGGAATGCGATTACATGCGCAGATTCAATTTTGACGGGCACGACAATCTCTTTTCCGGGTCTTCTTAATCTCGGTAAAAACCTGATAATAAGCCATACGAATACCGCAACAAGCAGCAAAAGCAGTATCCATGGCAAAATCTCTCCGAGTGTAACCGGAGCCCTGTAGGGTTTCACTATGTCAAAGATTTTAGAGGCTGTATCGGGTGGCGTCAGCCTGACTCTTGAGACTTCAAGGACAGAATAATCTGAATAGAACCTCTTGATCCCGCCAGGATTTCTTAATTCCACGTAAACAGGATTTACGCGGTACATGCCGGAGTCGAATGATGTGACAAGGTATTTGGAGCTGATCCTTATCTTGCCTGCAGATACAGGTGTACTATCAGTTACGGGACCCGTAACTATTTCGATATGCTTATTCAGCGTGTCTTTAAAGACCGGGATATCAACTTTCATCCCTGAGGGCTTGTCGACAGTGACCGAAAAATGTATCTGGTCACCGATATAGATCCTTGAGGTGTCGAAAGCGGCTTTGACAATGATATCCTGTCCTTTCAGCACATATGTTGAAAACGAAACAAAAATAATAATATAGATATTCAGCCTCTTCATTTTAATCACCTGTTTTCAAACAACTGAATAAGTGGTTTCACATAGTCCTCTTTTGTACTCAGTTCCGTATAATCAACTCCGCATCGTTTAAAGGTGCTCCTTATGTTTCCGATATGGTTGTTCCACCATTCCTCATAGACTCTCCTGGTATGGCCCGATGAGGTATCAATCCATCTCTCTTCTCCGTTTTCAGAATCGAGCATTTTGATCAAACCCACATCAGGAATTGATTTTTCGAGAGGATCGGAAACCTTAAGAGCCACCACGTCGTGTTTGTTTGCAGCGATTTTAAGTGCTTCTTCAAAATCGGGGACTAAAAAATCGGAAATGATAAAAGCGGTGCATCTTTTTTTAATTGCATTGGTGAGGAACCTCAGAGGTTCACTCAGGTTAGTCTTATTACTGTTTGGTTTGAAATCAAGAAGTTCCCTTATTATCCTCAGAATATGCTTCCGTCCTTTCTGCGGAGGGATGAATTTCTCGACATTATCGGTAAAAAATATAACACCTATTTTATCATTGTTATAAATAGCTGAAAAGGCAAGGACTGCAGCAACCTCTGTCATGATGTCCTTTTTAAATCCGACTGTCGTCCCGAAACTCCCCGAGCCGCTGACATCAATGAGCAGCATAACAGTCAGTTCCCTCTCCTCTTCGTAAATCTTAATATAGGGATGATTAAACCTTGCTGTCACATTCCAGTCAATACTCCTGATATCGTCGCCATACTGATATTCCCTTACCTCGCTGAAAGCAATTCCGCGTCCCTTAAAGGCGCTGTGATACTCCCCGGCAAATATGTGCCGGGATAATCCGCGGGTTTTGATCTCTATGCGTCGTACTTTCTTTAATAAATCAATTGCTTCCACTATACCAGGATTTAAACTTTCCGGATATTTTCCCGGTTTTTTTATAAATTAACTTGATCAATTATTATGGAACCTCTACAACATTCAGTATTTCAGCTATTATCTTATCCTGATTCACATTTTCTGCTTCGGCTTCGTATGTAAGTCCGATCCTGTGACGCATAACGTCGGCACAAATGCTTCTGACGTCTTCGGGAATGACATAACCCCTTCTTTTAATAAATGCATAAGCTTTTGAAGCAAGGGAAAGATTTATTGAAGCTCTTGGTGATGCCCCGTATGAAATCATGTTTGTGAAAGCCGGCAGGCCATATTTTTCAGGATTACGGCTGGCGAAAACTATGTTCAGAATATAGTTTTCGATCTTTTCATCCATATAAACCTCCCTCACCACGTTACGTGCCCTGATGATATCAGCTGTCTTTAAAACCGCATTGGCTCTTGGAAAATCTTTTGCCAGGTTCTCCCTGACAATAAGTTTTTCTTCCTCCATCGAAGGATAACCAATCAGGACTTTCATCATAAAACGGTCGACCTGTGCTTCCGGAAGGGGATATGTCCCCTCCTGTTCGATTGGGTTCTGGGTTGCAAGAACCAGAAAAGGTTCCTCGAGCTTGTGAGTTGTTTCACCTATTGTAATCTGTCTCTCCTGCATCGCTTCGAGAAGGGCGCTCTGAACTTTTGCAGGCGACCTGTTAATTTCATCGGCAAGGATGAAGTTGGCAAAAACCGGCCCTTTTCTGACATAAAATTCCTCCTTTTTCTGGCTGTAGATCATCGTCCCTATAAGGTCAGCAGGCAAAAGATCGGGTGTAAACTGGATCCGGCTGAACTTTGCATCGATTATTGAGGCCAGCGATTTTATTGCAAGTGTTTTGGCAAGTCCGGGCACTCCTTCGAGGAGAATATGCCCGTTGGCCAGAAGGCCAATCATCAGCGAATCGGTAAGATGTTTCTGGCCAATGATCACCTTGTTCATTTCCATCCGTATGATGTCGACAAAAGAGCTCTCTTTTTCGATCTTTTCGTTAAGTAATCTGATATCTGCTGTTTGCTCCATTTTTTAAAAATTTAAGTAGCAAAAATAGTAATTAAAGTATCCCTGAAATTCCGTACAAGGTCCGGAAAAAAAATCACACAAAAGAAACTTACTAAATTCTAATTTGGAGTTAAGAAGTGTTAAAATTCTGTTAAATAAGGCAATGTCAATGGATTCCATCCGGAACCTGTTCTTATTGAACTTCTTAACAATAAAATACCTGTAATGGGAACGAATGCATCATTAAAATGCTGCGGAAGGAAGAAGAAAATAACCACAAAAGTAAGGGCAAGATAAAATGTTATTTGGAACCATCCCCTCCAGTCTTTGTCCAGGATAAGGCTGGCAAGACACATTATTATAAACGGATTAAGCCAGATAATGTTAAGGTTCCACTTCATCTGCTGGTGGTCGGTAAAGAAATTAAAGAAGATCATCAGCACTGCGAGAGCAGAAAGGACCGTAAATATGACAATGTCCAGAATCCGGTTGAATTTCTTCTCTCTGAACATGCCGGTCACAGCGATTAATAATATCAATAGAAATGAAAAAGCAAAAACTGGCGATGTGAAAAAGTTCACTTTTCTGGCAGGCAGATCAGATTCGACAACAGTTTCAGGATCTGCAAGTAACGGTATCATCAATCCCTCTCTTCTTATAACGAGCGCTGATAATCCATTCCGGAGGTCAATAGGAAGAAACATCCTGTCGCGGAATGAGGCTTTTTTGTCGCCGGGGGAGCCCATAATAAGGTCGACTCCGAACTTCATCCATGGGTGCCCCTTCTGGTATTCGCCGGTCAGCTGCCTGAATGTCTGCTTATTCCGTCCTGGTTCCTCAGGCGGATAAATAAGTTTATCCCCTACCGCTTTTTCGAGCAGGTCGCGGATCCTTGTTGAGCAGTCGTCATAAAAGAAGTCGTACCGGTACTTTATGTTTTCCGGCTTCAGGTTATCTGCAATCAGTGAAAAAAGTGTCCCGATCTCCTGATCATTCAGGTTGATCTTCTGAGACATCACCCATCTCTTATCATATATGTACTCCTGAAGAAACGATTCATACGAATAAACGCCAAGCCAATAATCAAGCCTTCCCTTTGCGAACTTCCATGTGAAATTCGGAGCGCTGAAATCAAAAACGCCCCAGTTATATACTTCGTCGCTGCCCTTCTCCGGAATAACTATTCTGAGAGCACTATGCCCGTAAACTGAATAAGTCGCAAGGCCCGGACCACAGGTTATCAGAAATACCTCTGCTTTAGGGGCTTCCTGCGACCGCAATTGTGTTGGAATCAGGCTCAGGAGGGCAAAGAGGTATGGAAAAATCTTTTTCATGAAAGAGTGTACATTGTTTAATCAAAGATAAAAGATAAAAGGAGAAAGACAAAAGTCAGAAGACGGGAGACGTAAGACAGAATCACCGAAAATCAGCCTGATCTGCGGGAAATATTCGGGCTCCGGCTTCAGATGATTCGATTTTGAGTATATTTCGAAAAGAACCACTTAAACCATATATTATGAAGAAATCTTTGCCTCTCGTCGTTCTTCTTATCACAGCTCTATTCCTTTCAGGTTCTTCACAGCAGCGCAGAAATACTATCGTCGGAATACGAGGAGAGCAATTCTTTATAAATGGAAAGCCTGCATATGAGGGAAGGTACTGGAAAGGACTCAAAATTGAAGGATTGCTTTTAAATTCAAGGATGGTCCAGGGTATATTTGATGATCAGAATCCTGAAACCGTTGGTCTGTGGGCGTATCCCGATACTAAAAAGTGGGATCCGGACAGGAACACCTCGGAATTCGTAAGTAATATGAAAACCTGGCGCGATAACGGACTCCTATCCTTTACCATCAATATGCAGGGCGGCAGCCCCCAGGGCTATTCGCAATCCCAGCCCTGGATAAACTCCGGTTATAACCCCGATGGTTCTGTTAAACCTGAGTACCTGTCACGTTTGAAAATGATCCTCGACAGGGCAGATGAGCTTGGAATGGTTCCTATATTAGGGCTGTTTTACTTTGGACAGGATGAGCAGCTTACTGATGAAAACTCTATAAAGATTGCTGTTAATAATATGATTGACTGGTTATTCAGCGAAAACTACAGAAATGTTCTGATTGAAATAAATAATGAATGCAATGTACGGTATGACCACCAAATCCTTAAACCCGATCGGGTGCATGAGCTTATAGAAATGGTAAAGAATAAGGATAAAAAGGGTTACAGGTTTTATGCCGGGACAAGCTATGGCGGAGGATTTATACCCTTGCCAAATGTTGTGTCGACTGCTGATTTTATATTACTTCACGGAAACGGTGTCTCAAATCCGGATGAGATATTAAATATGGTTCAGAAAACAAGAAAGGTGGATGGTTTTACTCCCAAGCCCATTCTTTTTAACGAAGATGATCATTTCGATTTTGAAAAAGAGAACAATAATTTTATTTCGGCAATAAAAGGTTACGCATCCTGGGGGTACTTTGATTACAGAATGAAGGATGAAGCGTATGAGGATGGGTATCAGAGTGTACCGACAGACTGGGGAATAAATTCCGCAAGGAAAAAGGGATTCTTCAGACTGCTTGGGGAGATTACCGGTAATAAATAGAGAAGACGTTCTTCTCATTTACCTTGTCTGTTCCACTCCTTTTGTATAGATTTATGCCGGATATAATTATCTGTCATTTTTAGTAAAAATTTGATCGGAACACTCATTTTAATATCAAAACCGCAGGATCATGAAAAAACATTTATTGCTGATTTCAATTGTAATATTTTTTATCTCAATGAGTTGCAACAAACAAGCATCATTCCCCATCACCGATCTCCATGTCCATCTTAAAGGGAAACTTACAATTGATGACGCTCTTGCAAAATCAAAAAAGGAAAACATAAACTACGGTATTGCTGTTAATTGCGGTGTCGGATTCCCTGTTCACAAAGACAGTCAGATCGATTCCGTCCTGGCAACTTTTAAGAATTATCCCCAGTTCTTCGTTGCAATGCAGGCTGAAGGAAGGGAATGGGTCAATACATTCTCAAAGGAATCGATCGATAAATTTGACTATGTTTTTACCGATGCAATGACATTCACCGATGAACAGGGAAGAAGGAACCGCATCTGGATGCCCGCCGAGACCTGGATCGATGATGAAGAGAAATTCATGGATTATCTTGTAAATACTCTTGTTACCATCCTTAATAATGAGCCGATCGATGTATATGTCAATAGCACATTCTTACCTGAACAAATGGCCGGCAGGTACGATAAGTTCTGGACCCCTGAGAGGATGGATAAAGTAATAAAGGCTGCAAAAGACAATAACATTGCAATTGAAATTAATAACAGGTATAAGATACCTTCTGTTGATTTTATTAAAAGAGCCAAACAGGCAGGCGTTAAGTTCACTGTTGGAACAAACAATGCTGATGAGAATTTTTCCGGAGCTGCGTATGCTTTGAAGATGATCAGGGAATGCAAGCTTACTGAAAAAGACTTCTTCATGCCTGTAAAGAAGAGCCGCATCTGATTTTTTACCTTAGACTGAAGCCCTGACAGGCATCAGAAAATAACTACCTGATATGGGGGAATTTGATCTAGTCAGAGTATTAAAATACCTGCCGGGAATAATCCTTGGGCTGACCGTCCATGAATTCAGTCATGCCTGGGTTGCGCACAGGTGCGGCGACTCAACATCAAAGGAACAGGGAAGGCTGACGCTGAACCCTTTTAAGCACATTGACCTGCTTGGTTTCATAATGCTATGCGTTGCAGGATTCGGATGGGCAAAGCCTGTAGAATTCAATGAGCAGAACCTTAAAAATCCTAAGAGTGATGTTATTAAAATTGCTATAGCCGGACCTTTATCAAATGCAATTACGGCAATAATTCTTTCAGTTCTTTTTACACTGGTATATAAACTACTGCCGTCTTATCAGAACACAGCCACAGGGATACTATACGAAGTCACCATGTATGCCATTTACCTGAACTGGGGATTGTTTATTTTTAATCTGATACCCCTCCCTCCTCTTGACGGATCTCATCTTTTACTAAATTACTTCAAGAAGTTTCCTTCAGTCTATGAAGCTCTTTACAAGTATGGTTCATATTTCTTCTTTGGAATAATTCTGGTAATGATAATCACAAAAATCAACCTTTTGCCCCTGGGAAATGTCATAAGATTTTTTGCAGACGGACTTCTGTCATTTCTTAACGGGTTATTCGCATAACGGACCCGACCGATTGTTAAAAACCGGTGCAAAACCTGCCAATCATTGGAATTAGGTATTAAATTTGCATAAATTAGGTATTAAATTTGCATATCAGAAGTAAGTCAGCCGAATATCCATCAGGGCTTAATTAATTCTATATGAATGATTTAAACTTACTGCAGACCGACAGATTTGAGGCTGCCAGATCGAGGATGGTGCGCATCCAGATAGCTGACAGGGGTGTAACCGACACGGCTGTTCTGCGGGCAATGAAAAAAGTACCCCGCCATCTTTTTGTTCCGAAAGAATACGAGAGCGAGGCATACAATGATTCTCCCCTGCCGATCGGATACGGTCAGACCATTTCCCAGCCTTATATTGTAGCATTCATGACTGAAGCTGCAGAACCTTCGCCAAAAAAAATTGCCCTGGAGGTAGGCACCGGATCAGGTTACCAGGCTGCGGTTCTGGCCGAGATTGTAAACCATGTGTACAGTATAGAGATTGTTCCTGATCTTGCCCTGGAATCGTATGAGAGACTTAAAAATCTCGGCTACAAAAATATCACTGTAAAATTTGGCGACGGATACAAGGGTTGGGAAGAGCATGCGCCATTCGATATAATAATCGTTACTGCAGCAGCAGAACAGATCCCCTCCCCACTTGTTGAACAGCTGGCCGAGAACGGGAGACTGGTAATTCCTGTGGGCGCTCCCACAGCGGTTCAGGAGCTGATATTACTTGAAAAGAAGAATGGGAAAATCAGGAAAAGCCGCCTGACATTCGTTAGGTTTGTACCGTTTAAGAGATTGTAGGAATTATACCGGGGTGAGGGCATAGCCTTCAACCTAATGGTAAAAAGTTAGGTAAATGCATATAATATTGGGGCTTATGTAACTATGGAAAAAGTTAAACAGATTGCCTTTGCCCATATGTTCATGTGTTAAGTTGCAGGGAAATAACTTTGGTGCTGTTTAAAAAGTCTAAATCCATTAACCGCAAAGATCGCAAGGATTACGCAAAGATCGCAAAGAGCTAATTATTAATGTTTTAACTTTGCGTACTTTGCGCCTTCTTAGCGTGCTTTGCGGTTAAAAAAGACTTTTTCAACAACTCCAAATCTTATTATAGAATAGCAGATCTCCTATTACGAAAATAACTCTTAGGTTGACGGCTATGGGGGTGAGGGGACTTCTGGTTTCCGTCTTCCGGCCTAAAATCATGCATATTGAGCAACAAAACTTCATTTCTATTTGTTATTTAATTTTCCCGGGGAGATGCCAGATATTATTTAATGGAACCACACCAGTCTGTGTATTAATCGATTAATTAACAAATAAAATGAAAGAGTTTATGTTTTTCATACGGAAGCACGGTAACAGTAGCGAAACCTTATCTCCTGTTGAATTTCGTCAGTTTCTCAAGGCCTGTGAAGTTTATATTGAAGGCCTTAAAAAAGAGGGGAAACTTATTTCCGCACAACCTATTGAATGGAGCGGTAAAATTATTTCCGGAAAAGAAGGTTCATGGAAGGATGTCTCCTTTGACGGGAAAGGGGAAGTAATCGGGGGTTACTACCATATACTGGCAAAAGACATAGAAGAAGCAACAGAAATTGCAAAAGCTAATCCTGAATTCTCATTTAACAAAAACACATTAATTGAAGTTCGCCCGGTGAAAATGAAGGAAGAAGATACCGGATTTGTTTACCCGGGATCTACTAAGTAAATGCAAAAAAATGCATGAACTATTCATGCATTTATTTTGTTTGGAATTATGACAGATTAGCTAGTCAATTTTGAAACAATCACTTAAGCTTCTGTTGCATTTTAATAGTTTATCTGTAGCGCCTGGGATTGCGATATTCAGCATTACCTGAGAGTTCAAACTCCTATCCGGAAAATAAAATATGGCTGTTGAAAACGATGATAATGAAGTTATTAAAGAAAACCAGGAGATAGCGACCAATGCCGGAGCCGGCATTCCTGAAAATGGCTGGCATTCGAAGCCGGCCTCGTTATCCATGCCTGAGGTTAATTCAACAATTGCAGTCGACTCATCAGCAAATTTCTGGCGAAAGCTGATCGCCTTCTCCGGACCTGGATTCCTTGTTGCTGTAGGATATATGGACCCTGGAAACTGGGCAACCGACCTTGCGGGCGGTGCGCAGTTCGGTTACGCTCTCCTTTCGGTCGTAATGATCTCCAATCTGATGGCTATCCTGTTGCAGCATCTGGCGCTGAAACTTGGTATAGTTTCAGGTCGCGATCTGGCACAGGCATGCCGTGACAGTTATTCAAGGAAGGTTTCTATCTTTTTATGGGTGCTTTGTGAAATAGCAATTGCTGCATGCGACCTGGGCGAAGTAATAGGATCTGCAGTAGCACTTAATCTTCTCTTTAAGATCCCTTTGGTAATTGGGGTTATCCTGACAGCTTTTGATGTTCTGATAGTATTGTATCTTCAAAATAAAGGATTCCGATATATCGAAGCCCTGGTTATCGGTCTTATTTCGGTAATAGGGATCTGTTTCCTTTATGAACTAATGGTCTCCGCACCATCATTCAGGGGAATACTCGGAGGCTTTATTCCCAGTCCTCAAATTGTGGTTGATCCCTCAATGCTCTATATTGCTATAGGGATTCTGGGGGCAACAGTTATGCCGCACAACCTGTATCTGCACTCCAGTATAGTTCAGACACGTAATTACACCCGCACCGCTCCGGGCAAAGACATGGCGATCAGGTTCGCGACTATTGATTCTACATTTGCCCTTATGCTTGCACTTTTCATAAATGCCGCTATTCTAATACTAAGCGCAGCAGTTTTTCATAGCCGCGGGCACCAGGAGGTAGCCGACATAAACGATGCGTACAAGCTGCTAAGTCCTCTGCTTGGAGCCCCGCTCGCAAGCATTTTCTTCGGGGTAGCCCTGCTGGCATCTGGTCAAAATGCAACATTGACAGGGACTATGGCCGGACAAATTGTTATGGAGGGATTCCTTAATATACGTTTGCGGCCATGGGTACGACGTTTACTTACCCGCCTTGTTGCAATAGTGCCGGCTGTTATCGTCGCCGCAATATATGGGAAACGAGGCGTTGGAAGTCTTCTCATTCTGTCACAGGTAATACTCTCCCTGCAATTGAGCTTTGCGGTAGTGCCGCTGGTTATGTTTACCGGTGATAAACGTAAGATGGGACAGTTTGTGAACTCACTCTGGATTAAGACAGTCTCGTGGAGTGTTGCCATTATTGTCATTGCACTTAATGCATTTATGTTGTTCCAGTTCATTCTCAGGTTATTCTGATATTATTAAAACCCTTTAAAAGACTACCGATGTATAAGCACATACTCATACCCCTCGAAAACAGTTATGCTGACGAAGTCATCCTTAAGCACATCAGGCCGCTTGCAAAGCTTACGAAGGCAAGGATCACCATCGTGCACGTTGCCGACGGTTTTATGGCAAGAAACCAGAAAGATCTTGGAGAGTCAGAAGAGATGCGTGACGACTACCAGTACCTCAAGCGCCGTGAGCTTGAACTTCAAAATGATGGATTTAAGGCAAAAGCGATACTCCTCTTTGGAGAACCTTACAAAGAGATACTGCTATTAGCTGAGAAAGAGAAGTGTGACCTTATTGCGATGGCTACCCACGGACACCGCTTCCTGAGCGACATAATACTCGGATCGGTTGCTTCGGAAATCAGACACAGTACAAAGATCCCGGTACTGCAAATTCAGGCTTGAAATGATGCCTGTCAGTCTGCCATAAAATTGTCAGTCCTTAACGATGTACCTGTCCTCAAGGTACTGAAGCCACCGTATGTAATCCACGTCTTCTGTGATCTGTCTTGCAGATTTTATGAACTCTTCATAAGTTATCCCAATGAAAGAATTCTCATGTCCGGGTGTCAGTAAACTTTTATATGCCGGTATAAGGTCGCTGAAATGATCATTTCCTTCGGGATAAAGTAAGATTGATGTGAAGTACTCACAGGTCGATTCGGGATTGTTTTTCCTGGTCATGCTTTCCCCCAGGAGCTGGATCTTCCAGATCTGCCTGTACCTGTCACTCATCAATTCCTCAGTTTTATCCTTCCTGTATATTCCGGTCTTTTTGGTCAGAGTGTTATAGCGCGATGAATCCCCATGGATCTCCTTATTCTCCTTAGAATCCCTGCTCAGTCTGTATTCCTTTTCGGTATATTTGATTTCTATACCGAGCATCCCGGTTCTTCCGGAAGCATGTCTGTACTCTATGAAGACATCAAAGGAGGTGTTGTCCAAAAGAGCTCTCCCCGGCTCAGGAGAGTAATCAATTCTGATATCGGTTATCATATTTATCACACCACCCATGAACCTGTTCAGAACAGCCCTGGCATATTCCGGATTTTTGGAAAGAGGAATGAAAAAGTTAAATGGAATATGTTCGCTCCTGAGCATATTGGCAAAGCAGGCCTGGTTAAGTCTGAAGTGAGGGTACCTGGCCTGGGCAGCTTCAATAACTTTAAATCCATCAAAAAATATCAATCCTTTCTTAGCATCCTCATCATTCAGGATCGTCTCAAAATCAGCATAACCTGCGCCCAGAACTTCTTTCCGGAATTTTATCTGGTGGTTTTTTGCCCTATCCCTGAAATTAATTTCTGCCATCGCCATTATAGAATCAGTACTTAAAGTGAGCTAAAGTTTAGAGTGCATAAAGTTAAGCTTTAAAAATGGCGAAGTTTCCATTACAAAAATTATTAATTTTAAAAGAAACATGAGACAGGATACAACCATTCATGGTCTTATGTTGTTATTCCTGCATTGTAGAAGCGATAACTATAAATATTCACTGTTAAAAACCATAACTCCTCTAAACATGAATAAAGTTGTAATAAAACCCTATGATGTTGTTGCGCAATCTGGCCTCCCGGAAATATCTGTTGATCAGATGCCAACAGATGGTGATCCGCTTGAAATAAACAGAGAACTATACTTTGTTTGCGACCAGGATTTAAAACCCCAGGATGGTCTGCCAGTGATTGGCGTTATCCCGCTGATTGTAAGAAATCCCGCTAATGTTTCGAATATAGGCAAATATATAGAGTGCTTATCGATTGCTCACAGAAAGGTGCTGTTTAAAAATGAAGGTGGAATTAGTGATCTGGATCACAGCAATGAGATGATAATTGAATGAAAGCCTTAATAAAATAGATTAATCCGAATAGCCAAACTGTGTTCGTCATTCACAGAAAAATAGTGTCTATGTTTCAGATGCTATTGTTTTCGAGAGGATTACGATCTCTTTTACCTCAAGTATTTGTTTTTCATAACCAACTGATACTGAATTGATCATGGCAAGACTCAGTTCCTTCAGGGTTAAAATGAATCCGGGCATGATCAGTCGCAAAACAGGATAAAACGGATTAAACAGATAATAGCTCTTGTGAACATGTTTAAGGCCTTTGGTAGGCTTCATAAGTCCTGGCCTGAATGAATATACTCTTTTAAACGGAAGTTTGAAAAGCTCCGTTTCTGTCATTCCCTTAACTCTTACCTGCATGATTTTTGCCTTGTCAGGGGTATCAGCTCCAAACCCGGATACGTAACAAAAAATCATTTCGGGATTAAGATTTGAAAGCCGCCCTGCCATGTATAAAGTCAGGTTATATGTGATGTCATAATATTGAGGCTCCTTCACAAACAGTGACGTTATACCAAGGCAATAGAAGCATGCATCGTATCCGATTAATTGGTTTTCAACAGGTGAAAGATCAAAGAAATTGTCGTGTATTATCTCAGTCAGTTTAGGATTAGAAACTCCACAGGGTCTGCGGTTAATAACAAGAATATTCCCGACATCAGGATGGGATAGACATTCGTGAAGTACACCTTCGCCAACCATCCCGGTAGATCCGGTAATAATAACTTTGATTTTCATTGCTATTTGTAATTCACATTGTCACCAGCAAAGTTTGGTGGCAATCCGAAACTTTTATTATTTACTATCCCACGTTACTTGAGTATGTTACCTAAGTTCCTGAATTTTGCGGTAGTAGTCTCAGTTGTCTGATGGGAAGTAACAGCCGCTCCGAGGTAAACTTTTTCAGGAAGATCGAGAGTAAATGTTGCATATTCCTTCCATGCTTTACAATCAGTGCCGGCATATCCGGTAAATTTGTTTCCGACCCTTTTAAGCCGGATCCATGTATTCGGAAATGTAACCGGAAAGTCAGGTGTCCCGTCAAACCTGACCGGATAAATTGCTTTCATCTCACTACCTGTTGTCTGACGGTACTGATATTCAAATCCACCATTGTTTCTATTCCGTGGACTGTTATTGGGAAAAATCTGAAAATAAATATGTCTGCTTCCCGATGTCAGATCTTCACGAGCCATCAATCCCGCTTTGGTGTACTGATGTGTAGGACTAAGGCTTTCAATCCGGGCTGCGAAGTCAAAATCCCCGGTTTTTTCAATGTAAACAAAATTGAATTCATCCTTTACACCCCAGACATCTGCTCCACCTGCAGCAATGTCAAATCCTCCGTCAGACTCAGTTACAGTACCTGCAATTGCCGGATTTCCAACATCAATATGTTTAAAATCTTCTGTTTTAAGTAGTTTTAATTTCCTGGTTTTTTGTATAGGTATCTGACTATTCTTCTGAGCGGACAGAGTTCCAGGGAAGAGAATCAGTAATGAAATGGCAGCGGTTAAAAAGGATTTTCGTTTCATAGCAGTAGGATTTATATAGGCATATTTGTCAGTTCTTTGTTCAGTGTTGTCATGTTGCTCTGTGAGACAAAGTTATTAATTATTGAAGGCTGTAGTAAATATCTTTTGTCAAAAAGGGACAGGCAGACCAGGAAAAATAAAGCAAGAATACCAATGTCATAGAGGTTAATACCTAATAATGTCGTGTTAGATTGAGTCCTGTTCCTCCCCGACTGGCATCAGCCAACCGCTCAAATCCATGTACCCTGCTTTTTAATTGCATTTATCAAAACAAAGGGAATGGTTAGTTTCAGACAACCCAGGATTTTTGCCTGATCATTAAGTCGCATTTCAATCGTGTCAAATATTTGTTCCAATTTATTTTCCGGGAGAATTTTAATCCAGGAATCCATAAATGCCAGTCGAATGAAATAATGGTTTAACATTGCAGTGCCATTTGAAAACTTATAATCAAACTGATCATGTTCCAAATCCTTGATTATAAACCCATGGTCCTGAATCATTGAAATCATTTCATCAAGAGGACGTCGTTTTTCGTAAATATGCTGTCTCATTAAATTAATCTCTTTTTTCATCCTCAGATCAGACAATACTTTCTCCAGTTGTCCATAAAACTCAAACATTGATTTATCCAGATTCATCGTTTGAACAAATTGTCCACCCGATTTTATTATTCTCGAACACTCCGAGATCACCTGGTTAATATCACTTACATTATTAAGGCCGTTATTGCTTACAATCAAATCCACTGAATTGTCCCTGAGGGGAATTGATTCGCCAACTCCTTCAAAAATTTTAATATTATTTATCCGATAGTAATCGATCTTTTTGTTTGCTCTTTTAATCCCATCAGTCCATGGATCAATCCCATACACCGTTGAACTTTCGCCAAGTCTCATTGCAATCTCAGTCAAAGGAAATCCGGTTCCAAATCCAATGTCGATGGCTGAGATATCAGATCTGTAATCGATATAGTCGAGTAGTTTAAGTCCAAACGGAGCAGACCAAATGGAACATTCATCAGATACATCAACGTATTCTGCAAAATCAAAATCGTTGGAAAGGTACTTTTTCATTATAGTGATATTGTCTTTTCTTATGAAGTCAGATAACGGAATCCGCGTTACCCGACGCAGGCATTACCATAAGAATGGTATGATCTTGTACCTGACCTTTTCTTTGTATTGGATATAGCCATCCAGTCCTTTTTCCAGTATTTCTTCCTCGTTCTTCATTCTGGCACTCATCTGAAAAGGAAAAATTGAAAGCGGAATTAATGCATAGAATGACCCAAGTGCCAGTGGCATAAACATAAACATTAAAATTGCTGCAAAATACATTGGATGCCTTACAATTCCATAGAGTCCCGTGTCAATTACCTTTTGTTTTACCTGAATTTCGACTACTCTGGACGCATAAGAATTCTGACGCATGACCATAAAGAACAGAATATATCCAATGAGTATTATTAGTCCGGACAATATTTCCAGAAGTAATGGAACGGCCGACCATTGAAATCTAAAATCTAACCCTGCTATAATGAATGCAGACAAGAATACTATTGAAGTAAGCAATACAACTTTCTTTTGCGTCTTTTCTTTTTCATTTGTATTCATCCGCTTATATAATAGCTCAGGGTCACGAATAATCAGATAAATTATCACAAGAATCATAGGAATAAATAGTACTCCCATAAATAACCAGGCATTCCAGAATTTAATTGATCCGGCAGGAATAAACAAAATACCCGAAATAATTATTATCCCCGGTATAAACCTGGCCAATGCCATGGCTGTCAGCTGTTTCTTTGAGTACATTTTAATAATATTTTTGTCGGGATTAAAACTAATAAAAAAATAAACACCTGCCCTTCTTTGAGCAACAACGAATCACAGACTAAATCACTCAAAATTCTTCCACTGATAAAGAAAAATTATATACCAATGAAAAGACATATTAAATCTAAAAGAAAGCTGTATTAAAAGACATATTATTTTTAAAAGAAAGCAGTATTAAAAGACATATTATTTTTAAAAGAAAGCAGTATTAAAAGACATATTTAATCTAATGGTGAGGACATCAGTCGGAGCCGGCACTACGCAATTGATACGAGCGGGTGGCAGCACCGGCGGCTATTGCCCAGAGGAACCAGCTGCTGTAGAAGAGACAGGGAACCCAGGTCGCCATGCCCTTGATGCTAAGGTCTCCTCCCGACACTAGCTGGGTGATCATCGACCAGAAGGCTGCCGGTCCGATCATGGCGACAATGGCAGTGGCAGACCAGCCTGCTACAAGCAACAGCCGGCGCGGCATCCGGGGTCGCGGCGAAACCAGAAGCAGGGAAAGAGCGGCCGCCAGAAGCCAGGGGATGGCAATCAACAATGGGGAGAAGCCACTACCGGCCGCGCCAGGGTACATGAGCCCGATCGTCCCTCCAAACGCCCAGCACGTTCTGAGTACCGGGTAAGGCAGCGCCAGTACAAATGCGGCATAACCGTACCAGGCAGTTCTGCGGGTTAATTCAGAAGCAGCCGGTCGCGCCAGGGCAATACGTGCGAGCACGACAACGGCGGCGAGAGCCAGCGTCCGGGTCACAAGCCCCGGCCAGTCGACGCCAAGTGGTATAAGGGGTGTCAGGCGTAACAAGTCGAAGGGAAGTCCATTGGCTGTCCACACCATCAGCAGGAGACCACCCCAAAGAAGCGCCCGTTGTACGCGAAGTAACCGGGGGCGATCATTTATTCGCATCATACCTGCCGCTGCAAGACCGGCGGCAGCGAGGGAGATCCAAACCGGAGCGAAGGACTCAGCATAGGCCGGCCGGTCAGGAATGAGCTTCTGCACTACCCCGGCTACCAGCACTGCGGCGCAGAGAGCCAGTGCGATCCATTGTTCGGCCTTGTTGCCTGGTGTGTTTGTCATTTTTAGAACTTTCTTTAAAGTATTTCAAATAATTGTTTATAATTTCTTTAACAATAATAATGACCGGTAAGAAATTGGTTTACCCTATGGTGGATGTGTTTTGTATTGGCAGGTACATGCCATGCAGGGACATGATATAGTGCAGAAGTGGCTAATCTCTCCTGTTCAGTCCGACATAATAGAGGTCGAACATTCCCTTGCCTCCGGGGCGGTTGGATGAAAAGATCATCAGGTCATTTAAAAATCCCCTGTCGTCCGTTGAGACAATTATTGGCCTGTACTCATCATATTCCGTATTGATGTTCTCTCCAAAATTCTTAGGTGCTGACCATTCCTGCCCGTTATACAGGGAGTACCATAAGTCGAAACCGCCAAAACCTCCCTCTCTGTCCGATGTAAATACCATCATGTTTCCATTGATATAAGGGCATTTATCATCCGCACCGCTGCTCAGCTGCTCGACTTTAGTGACAATAAGGCCGGACGACTGGTCAATCAGCTTGTTTTCCTCACTCACAGCACGGTATATGTCAAAAGTATTATCCCGGTCTGAAGTAAAATAGACCGTCTCCCTGTTTACACTCTCATTCTCGTGAATTGTTAAATAACCTTCATCATAAACCGTATTTATGCCCAGAAGTTCTGCAGGATCACCATCAGGTGTAAAATCATAAACGTTGACTGTGTAATAATTGAAGTAAATATCATTATTCCCGTTTTTATCGGTCGTATAAAAAAATCGTTTGACCTCAATCGCGTCATTTCCTGACCCTTCAGATTCAAGACCATGAGTAAACCAGGGACCTAATTCATTACTCGTACTATTTATCGCACTAATAAGGCTATTATTTTTGCCGGCTGTTGTTATCTCAAATTTCCCGGTTATCAGATCGGATTCGATATGACAACCATATGCAATAAAATCGAAATCATGTCCAAAGGAAATCCGGTTGGTTGAAAAGATCAGAGTAAAGTCTTTCGAGACCCAGGTTATGTCCAGATCTGAATTATAATCGTCATACTGCGAGTTGACCTTTGAAAAATTTACTGGAGAAGGAGGAATTATTCCCCTATCAAAATTCAGTCGTTGATCGTCGCATGAAACAAACAAAATCAACAGAAGGGATATAAAAGTTTTCGTCTTCATTAATACATTTATTATAAGTTCATTACAAATCCAACGTTAATGTTCTTATATCTGACCGGCAGAAAGAATGTCTTTCCAAAGCCGGTGTAGTCAAAGAAACCCGGGGTTGTGAAATTCAAATTATAGCTCAAATTAATGCCATATTTCTCAGACAGCCAGTAATTAATTTTTACTCCTGCGTTACTGATTGGATTCCAGTCCGTGACTTTCTGAACGGTATTGATCTCTCCAAGTTCCGAATTGGTGACAAGTAGTTCGGGATGTACACTCAAGGCATAACCCACCTGAAAAATAAACAGCACTTCAGTATGCTTTATTTCTGGTATTTTTAAGATTAAGCCCAATAGTCCCTTTAAGACCTGATAGTTGCCTGCATTTACCTCAGTTTCACCATAATGGCCCAGGATTTGGTCATATTCGGTTTTGTAGGCATTCTCATTGAAAGATATACTGGTATAGCCGATGTTTGAGGAGAGGCCGAAAAATTTTCCGGAATATCGAAGAAAGTCGACCTCAATATTGGCGCCGATTCCCGCAAATCCGGCATTCTGTACCATCTTCTTATTGGCGAAATCGGCAAACGGGATGGATATGCCCGAGCTTACACCAATGACACTCTTTTTATTTTCTTTCTGTGCATAAACAAGGTTTATCGCTATTAAGAATGTCAGGATGGTTATTATTGTTTTTTTCATGACAATTAAGATAGCTGGTTCAGGGTAAAGCTTTTTGATCAATAGTTATTGCCACAAGAATCATGCTAAAAATTAAGGTAATGTTACTTTCTTGTGTCGCCAACCGTTAGGCTGGTCAAGCTCCTCACTCTTTGTTCAGCATAATGTACTGACAGCATAAAACTTTTTTCGAATCAAAGTCCCGAAGATGCATTCCATTTCCATTACACCATTTAAATACTTCACAATGCTCACATATTCCTGATTTCATCCAGGCTCGTTGACGCATTATTTTAAATTGATTGTTCCAGATATCTAAAAAGTCGTTTTTATAAATATTACCCTGTGAATAACGACTATCAATATTGGGACAAGCTGAAACAGAACCATCAAGCAGAACTGAAGCTATATTTATTCCCGCCCTGCAGAAGTAATATCCATCGCGAACCTCCATTTCATATTTTCCAACAAACCCTTCACATTCATAGTTTGTTTCGATTTGTTTTTCCCGGCGTGTTTTTTTTATGAATTCCATCAAATCCTTTAGTTGATGATTTGTAAGCAGTAATTCCGGATTGGCTTTTGCTCTGCCAATGGGAGAAATGGTAAATAGCCGCCACCTCTTTATACCCATTGTTATTAATAACTCTTTAATTTCGTTTAGCTCACTGCAGTTCTTCTGATTAACACAAGTTACAATATCAAAGATTAGCCCATCCTGTTCTGCGAGCAAAACAATTGACCTGATAACTTCTCCAAAGCATTTTCTATTTCTCATCCAGTTATGGTTAGCTTCCAATCCATCCAGGCTTACTGTAATGGAACGCAAGCCAGCATTTAGCAGACTATTTAGCCGCTGTTTCGTCAACAGCACGCCGTTAGTTACCATCCCCCAGGGATATCCCTGCTTTGTTAATTCTGTCCCGCAGAATTCCAGATCCCTTCTCATTAAGGGTTCTCCACCCGTAATAACTACCATTATGTCATTCGGATTATATTGAGTTTTAATTTTTTCAGTTATTTGAAGAAAATCAGAATTGGGCATATCGGGAATTATGCTATTTTGCTTACAGTCGCTCCCACAATGAATGCATTGTAAATTGCAACGATGAGTACATTCCCAGAAAAGATACTGCAATTCATGCAGAGAAATTTCAGTTTTGCAATATTCTCTAAAAACATTGAGTGCTAAACGTTTTTTGAATGAAATATTTCGATTATTCACCCTCTAAATTGATTTCAATGTTTTCTTTGATTTGGGCCAGTTTTTCGCCAGGACTTAAAGTCAGAATAGTATCTTTTGGCAGGAAGCTGCCATTTAAAGCCCCATCAATATCTGAAATATGCAAAATAACAGTGTTATCAATTTCATCAATTTCTGAATTTATTGAAAATGCACCATTAATGTTTGTCAGAGCTTTAGGGTTTGACAGGCTATTTCTTAATTCAACCTGAATGCCTTGGATTGTTTGAGTAGAAGCTTTCGACCTTACAGTTCCTTTCAGATTCATATAAATGGTCGAAACTATAGTTCCATATTTAGCACAAGATGCCATTAATCCTGCACTGCACACTCCCATAATAATAAGAACTTTCTTTAATATTCTTCTTTTAAGAATCGTAATGTTTTTCATGTGATTAAATTTTTATTGTCAAGGGCGAAAGTCAATTGTCAAGGCGAGATGAAGATCCTTTGCATATCCGTACATATCAATTCCATTTAGAAAACTCAACGAAGTCAGCAGTTAAGGCTACACGGCAGAGGAAAGATTTTAAAAAAAAAAGTCCGTAGGGTGCTATTCTGTTCAGTCGGACATCACTGGATTGAAAGGTTAATTTTCTTTCCGAGACCCTGTTCGATTAATTTATAAAGCGTCGAAAGTTGAATATCTGAATGACCGTTTTCAATTCTGGAGATAAAGCTCTTTCTTGTCCCAGTACGTTTTGCGAGTTCCTCCTGGGTCATATTGGCATGCTTCCGCTCATCTTTTATAATTTCGCCAATGGCAAAAGCTTTTGCTTTTATGTCAAAGTTGGTCCTCGATTTGGACCCGATCTTTCCATATCTTTTTTCGAGGTGCTCTTCAAAAGTCGTTATATTCTTATCATTTTTCATGGTCTATTTACTTTTTAGCCTAAAATATTCTTCTTTGATTTTCAATGCTTTGTCGATCTCGGATTGGGGTGTTTTCTGACTCTTCTTCTGAAATCCATTAAAAAGAACTACAAGGTTGCCTGAATCAAAGCAACAGAATATTCTATAAATGTTACTTTCAAATTCAATTCTTATTTCATATAACCCATCAGTACCAGGAAGGTGTTCAAAAAACTTTGAAGGTATCCGATCTGCCACAGTCACTAGGAATAACACATAATCGATTTTATCCTGGACGTTTGCTGGTAAAGAATTGATGAAATGCTCAAAATAGTCCTTAAAGAAAATCAATTTTCGGTGTTGATCCATTTTGCAAAGTTAACTAATAATGGAACATTTTCAAAATTTCGGGAAGATTAATTTTTCTTTCCATGCTTCTAATTGTCAGCTAAAACTCCTGTGGCGAGCAACCGTCCGGGTTATGCTTAGGTTTTTCTAGTCCCGTGTCAGAAGTTGTCAAGTAATTTTACCTCAACTCTCCGGTTTAATGTCCTGGATTTTTCATCTGAATCTTTAAATTTCGTTGACCACTTGAGTACTTGCTCCTAATAGCCCGGCAGTAGGGCCGGGCGTTAGTAAAGAGCCCTGTGGGCCCAGTTTACGAAGAGCTAAATGTCTTAAAAACTACAGCCCAGACTTATATATAGAAATTCAGGCCAACCAATCCCCGTCCGAAAAACAAATTTCCCTCCAGGCTTTTGGAAACGAAAACCCATATTTCCTGCTAAATAGCTATCATGTACCAGGGGATGAAAATTTTTGCTTTCAGGATGGTATGTCAGTAAAGCTCCTGCTCCGGTTTCCAGATGAACTCCTTTCCTCCCGGTAAGGAACGAAATGGTGGAAACGTAATTGGTTCCTTTGCCAGTCCACCATACCCATGGACCTGCTCCAACCCTTACCCATAAAGAACTAATAAATGTTTTTGGGAACTCAATTATCATCCTTTCATAATTACCCATTAAGGTACCATAGAATTCCTCGGGATAGACTCCCAGAGTGGCATAGATTACATTTTTCTTAAGCTTGTTTGAGTTAATATCTTTATTAAGTCCTTGGCTATAAGATATATTTATATAAAAAAAGAAGATTATGATAATCAGTATTCTCATTTTAAGGATGTTAGAAGTAGAGTTGAATATCTGAATGACCGTTTTCAATTCTGGAGATAAAGCTCTTTCTGGTCCCAGTACGTTTTGGGAGTTCCTCCTGGGTCATATTGGCATGCTTACGCTCATCATTTATAATTTCGCCAATGGCAAAAGCTTTTGCTTTTATGTCAAAGTTGGTCCTCGATTTGGACCCGATCTTTCCATATCTTTTTTCGAGGTGCTCCTCAAAAGTTGTTATATTCTTATTATTTTTCATGGTCTATTTACTTTTTTAGCCTAAAATATTCTTCTTTGATTTTCAATGCTTTGTCGCGACAAGGTTGCCTGAAGTTAACTAATAATGGAACATTTTAAAAATTTCGGGAAGATTAATTTTTCTTTCTATGCTTCTAATTGTCAACTAAAGTCCGGGTTATGCTTAGGTTTTTTTTTGTCTCGTGTCAGAAGTTGTCAAGTAATTTTACCTCAACTCTCCGGTTTAATGTCATGGATTTTTCATCTGAATCTTTAAATTTCGTTGACCACTTGAATCTAAACAACTTATAATGATTAAAGTAATTGACTTTAGGTGCTGACATTTTGTTATTTTCCAATTGGAATTCCCATCCAGTTATATTTATAAAAGAGTGATTTTCTCAATAGTTTTCCTGTACTGAAATACTTATCAAGAAATGATTTTTGTTCATTGAGTTTAATGATTGCTTCATCTAATGATCTGTTCATTTGAAGGATTGATGTAGCAAGGTTTTGATCAGAATTATGAATGCTATTTAGTTTTTCCCGTGTTAAATTGAAAATAGAATCAGGATCTTCTAACATTTTTCTAATTTCAATATCTGTTTTTTTGGGTGCAAACTGATTATTTCTATATTCAATGAATTTATTAAGTTTATTTGTACCATCATTAAATAAATTGACAGCCTCGTTATATGCATTGACTGCTTTGTTTTGCATTTCGACTGCCTTATTATTTTTATAATATTCGATCTCTCTTTTATTATGTTGTATTCTGTCAAAGATCAAGGAATTCTTTACTCCGTTTTGTTCAATTCTCCTTGTAGAGGATATTAATTGCTCGATTTCAGATTCATGCAAGTACTTAGAAATTGAATCATTATAATTGAAATAAGGTTTTTCTTTATTGATTTGAGTTTTGCCTTGATAAAAATCCTGATTATTAATTGGATAATTCAATAATTCCCATATTGGATCGAATGGAACATGTGATTTTATCAATGATTCCGGACTGGTAATGAAGTAATAATCATTCATTTTTTTAATGAATTTAGCATCTTGTATATAACCTGAACCCCAGGTGGGATCAAATAATGACCAGGTCGAATCTATCCTGGCAACACACCATGCATGAGGGATGTAATCAACTAATCCATTTTGTTTAGTGTAACCTGTTACAACAAATGATGTAATTCCGGCTTTATTGGCAATATCGTTGAAAAGTTCAGCAAAATGCATGCAAACTCCTTTTTTTGAATTTAAAACTTCAGTAACTATTTCATTACTATTTTGATAAAAATTGATTGCAAAAATATTATCAATATCATATTGAATTTTTTTAGTGATCCAGACAAATATTGCCCTCGATTTATCTTTTTGTGATGAAAAATTTGAATCAATATAATTTGCAATTCCAGAAGTTGATGTTGTTATTGTGTCCGGAATCTGGATAGCTAAATTATCAACTTGTGAGTATACTGATGATTTTTGCGCCTTTAAGGGAAGAAAAGAGAAAATCAGAATGATTGTCAATAACTGTTTCATAAAGTTAATTGTCGATTTAGCATCAAATATAGTAAGTATCGCACGAGTACTTGCTCCTAATAGCCCGGCAATAGGCCGGGCATTAGTAAACATCTCTATTCTCGCAGTTTACGAAGGGCTAAATGTCTTAAAAACTACAACCCAGACTTAAATATAGAAATTCAGGCCAACCAATACCCGTCCGAAAAACAAATTTCCCTCCAGGCTTTTGGAAACGAAAACCCATATTTCCTGCTAAATAGCTATCATGTGCCAGTGGACGAAAATTTTTGCTATTTTAAGGATGTTAGAAGTAGTTAAAGCTGCCCGGGCTGCCGAAGGCAATATTATTGATCCTTAATTAATATAAAACTACTTTCCTGGTTCGGATTCCCGGTACTGTCATATCTTACCTTTTTCGGGTATGGATAAATTGGTCTCGTCATTACGATTTTCTTGTCTGTTATTTTTGAAACAACTACACGTTCAGGGGCTTCGTTTTTTTCTACCCAACCAGTTATTAATTTGATCCAATCAGCTTTATCGGGCCCCGGACCTCCTTCATAGTGCAGTACACCAGGTAATAAAAAGAGTCTTGCATAAGATCTTAAATCTTTATCCTTTTGTTCAAGAGCTTTATAATGATTAATAGTTGCAAAAGCAGATAATGCAGGATCACTCCAGCCATGTACAAAAATCAATTTACCTCCTCTTTTTTTAAATTCGCTGTAATCAGTTTGAGTAGCATCAAGAAACGAAGATGCATATTTTGTATCGTTAAAGTAATTTGAGAAATCATATTTTGTATAATCCCAATCAGGATCATTGAAAACAAAATACTTAAATATTTCAGTCCCAAAATAATATTGCAGGCATGAAATTTTTCTGGTAGTATCTGAACCAGTTATCCAAAGTCGCCATCCTTCAGATTCATCTTCTCCACCAAGTGGAAATCCTGGATATACGGTATCTTTCTGACTTTTAAGGGGTGAATATATTGTCTTGATAGCTGCCAGTTGCTGAACCGTAAAACAATCTGAATTTGCCTTATTGTCCTGACAAATCGGAAGAACCGAAAAATCGAGTTTGCAATCTTCAGGGTCATTAATTATTGAATCTTTAATACCGTCAAGACCATCACATTGTTTAAGAACATAATACTGAAGTAATCTTAAGTTATCAAGGGTAATAACAGGATGATTCAAATCTTTTGAGTCAGGGTAAATTTTTTGGATATTTTGAACAAATTTTGCTCCAAACGCTGGCCAACTTATGGCAGGTGCAAATGCAACTATTCCATCAAAGTCTTCCGGGTAAAATTGAGCTTCAACCATAGCTTGACCACCTCCTCTGGAAGCACCCAGAAAGTAGGAATAAATTGGATCGGAACAATAAAAAACTTTGATAATTGCTTTAGATACTGTTGCCGTCCGATGAACAGCTAACCTTCCAAAGTTCAATTCTCGTTCCATGTTGTTAAGGGCCCAACTTGCAAGCTGTATTGGGCCTTCATGACCTGTATCTGTCCCAACAGTTGCAAAACCAGCATCCACACTATAGCGGAATTGATTTGTTATGGATCCAACAAATCCACCACCGCCACCCATAAGGAACCGAGAGTTCCAGTTTTTTGGCAAGAGCAACTCAAAATTTATTTCTTTACTTATTCTCCCTGATACCCGGCAATAACCTTCGGGGGTTTCTTTTGCCTCAAGGATTGTCACGTCAGGTAGCCGGAGTTCTTTAAGTTGTTCACATGGTATACAGGGTGATGAATTTGATTGAGTCTGCGCTGACAAAATTACTGATACTGACCCAAAGAATATTGTAATAAAAAATATTTTCTTTAACATGTCACCTTAATTTTTATTGTAAATAATGTATTATGCTTGAATATAGACGATCATATTAATGAAATGCTGCAATTTATCTATTACAGGGACATGCCATGTAGGGACATGCTATGGCATGTCCCTACAGCATTATCGTGTGTCGATTGTAGGGTCACGCCATGGCGTGACCCTACATTGGGGCATTAGGGCTTTGTTATTCTCTTTCGGCAACTACGAGCATTTCAAAATCCTCGGTAGTTAACTGATTCTCTCGTGTGAAAGCCCCCAATCTTGCACCAAAAATCTCTATTTTATTAAATCCCAGTGATTTCAGAAGCCAGGTTATCTCACTTGGAACATAATATCTTTCGTTACAATCGAGAGTCTTCTTGTTTCCGATATCATCAGTGAATTCAGTAACATTGTGGTCTCTGAAGGTCATAAGGTTGAAAGTGTTACTCCTGTACGTCGCATTATCATTCCGAGAGTTTTCTGTCATGAATTTTTCTACGGAATGATATAAAGGGAATAGTCCGTTTAAAGTTGTAAATATGAACTTGCATTTATCTTTCAATGATTTGGACACATTTTGAAGAATCCCGAAATTCATCTCATCTGTTTCCATTAGCGGGAATCCACCTTCACACAGCATTATAGATACATCATAGTCTTTGTTGAAAGGAAGGTTTCTTGCGTCATGTTTCAGGAATTCTATATCAAGGTTGTTAGATTTTGCTTTATCTCTTGCCGTTTGAAGCATTGATTCCGACAGATCAATCCCTGTGATTTTGTATCCTCTCCTGGTTAGTTCAATAGAGTGTCTGCCTGTTCCACAACCAACATCTAATACCTTGAGAGATTTATTGAAATCAAGCTCCCGCTCAATGAAATCACATTCGCCTATTGTTCCTTGTGTAAAGTTTTCGGAGTCATAAGTTTGTCCATAGACTTCAAAGAGACTCTCGTACCATTGTTTTTTCTCCATATTGTTTCTCTATATCATGTATAATATTATATCTGAATTCGCAAGGCATGATGCAACCTGTATAAACAATTAGGCTAAATCGAACCGATCAAGGTTCATTACTTTATTCCATGCTGTCACGAAATCCTGTACAAATTTTTCCCGGACATCTGAACTTCCATAAACCTCGGCAAGTGCCCTGAGTTCTGAATTTGATCCAAAAATGAGGTCAACTCTTGTCCCTGTCCAGTTTAGATCGTCCGATACCCGGTCACGCCCCTCAAACATTTCCTCCGATTCTGAGGTTGGTTTCCACACAGTATTCATGTCCAGCAGGTTTACAAAGAAATCGTTGGTCAGAGCTTCCGGACTTCTCGTGAATACGCCATGTTTTGAATTGTCAAAGTTTGTGTTCAGAACTCGCAGCCCTCCAACAAGAACTGTCATTTCAGGAGCAGTTAACGTCAGAAGCTGAGCTTTATCTATAAGCAATTCTTCTGCGGATATTGGATATTTCGTTTTCATATAGTTCCGGAAACCATCGGCTACCGGCTCCAGTAATGCAAATGAGTCTACATCAGTTTGTTCCTGCAAAGCATCCATACGACCGGGCGTGAAAGGAACTTTTATTTCGTGACCTGCATCTTTGGCTGCTTTTTCAACCGCTGCGCAACCTGCTAATACAATAAGGTCAGCAAGAGAAACTTTTTTACCACCTGATTGAGCATTATTAAATGCTTTCTGAAAACCTTCAATCGCTTCCAAAACTTTCTTCAGCTGAGCAGGATTATTAACCACCCAGTCCATTTGTGGAGTAAGACGGATGCGTGCACCATTAGCACCACCTCGTTTATCGGAACCACGAAAGGTTGACGCTGAAGCCCAGGCGGCAGACACCAGCTGTGATATCGGTATCCCTGAAGCTAATGTTTTAGCTTTTAACGCAGTAATGTCCTTGTCATCAATCAATTCATGATTTACTTCCGGAATCGGATCCTGCCATATCAGTACCTCTTTGGGCACTTCCGGGCCCAGATAGCGCACTCGTGGCCCCATATCCCTGTGTGTCAGCTTAAACCATGCATGTGCAAAAGCGTCGGCAAATTCCAATGGATTCTCATAGAAACGCCTTGAAATCTTTTCATAAACCGGATCGAACCGCAAAGAAAGATCGGTAGTAAGCATAGTCGGAACATGTTTTTTTGATGGGTCGTGTGCATCCGGAACAACCTTTTCGGCATTTTTTGCAATCCACTGATGAGCACCTGCCGGGCTTTTTGTCAACTCCCATTCGTATTTAAAGAGGTTTTCGAAGAAATAAAAACTCCACCTTGCAGGAGTTTGGGTCCAGGTAACTTCAATACCACTTGAAATTGTGTCGCCGCCTTTCCCCACGCCAAAGGAGCTTATCCAACCGAGACCCTGTTCTTGAATTGCAGCGGTTTCAGGTACAGGTCCCAGATGTTTGGCATCGCCGGCACCATGGGTTTTTCCAAAGGTGTGTCCCCCAGCAATTAATGCCACGGTTTCTTCATCGTTCATGGCCATACGGGCAAAAGTATTTCGGATATCTTTAGCTGCTGCGATTGGATCGGGATTTCCATCCGGGCCTTCCGGATTTACATAAATAAGTCCCATCTGAATGGCTGCAAGAGGGTTATCCGCTTCGCTTTTATCCAGGTTACGATTATCATTCTCTAACCATTTTGTTTCCGAACCCCAGTAAACATCTTCCCCGGGTTCCCAAACATCTTCACGGCCTCCGCCAAAACCAAGGGTTTTAAATCCCATTGACTCCAAAGCAACATTACCGGCAAGAATCATCAGATCAGCCCAGGATATTTTTCGGCCATATTTGTGCTTGATTGGCCAGAGCAGTCTTCGGGCTTTGTCAAGGTTGACATTATCAGGCCAACTGTTCAGGGGCGCAAATCGTTGCTGACCATGTCCTGCTCCACCGCGACCGTCACCTGTGCGGTATGTACCTGCACTATGCCATGCCATACGGATAAACAGCGGGCCATAGTGACCGAAATCTGCAGGCCACCAGTCCTGTGAGTCGGTCATTAAATTGTGAAGGTCTTTTTTTAAAGACTTCAAATCAAGGCTTTTAAACTCTTCAGCATAATTAAAGTTCCCGCCCATTGGGTTGCTTAATGAAGAATGTTGACGAAGGATGCTTAATTTCAACTGATTGGGCCACCAGTCGCGGTTTTTGATCCCGCTGCTTCCTACACTGTGCTTTTGAGTAGCTCCGGTTACCGGGCATTTGCTCAAATTTTCAGAGTATTTTTCCATAATGTGTTATTATTGTTAACCCTAACGAAAACTTTATTGTAACAAATAATTGATTGCATAATCTAACACCTTATCATTTCCTGTATTAATATCGGCTTTAGTATTTTCAACGTATATGTCAGGAATGATCCCAATGCCTTCCGGGCTTTTACCATCAGGTGTCGTGGTTAGTGTGCAGGGATAGTTCAATGTCCAACCGTTTGGTAGTTGTGCCACATGAGTAACTTCACCAACTGCACCAGTTGTGGTGTCCCCGATTTGTACAGAGTATGGAATGTTCTTTAAAATCTGGGCAAAAACTTCAGAACCACTGCCCGAAAACCTGTTTGTAAGCAGGACATTATTCCCAAAATATCCCGTTATATTTGTGCGTGGGGACACTGTTCTGGCAATTGGTTCACCAAATTCATTATGTCCGGGGCCGGTTTTCCGTCTGGAAAAAAAGTAAGTTATCTCACGATCAATAAACGCAGAAGCTACATACAGGACATTCACAAGAAATCCTCCTCCATTATTTCTTACATCAATAATAATTCCATCTGCAGAGGATAATTCTTTTAAAACATTATCAATATCATAAACCCATTTTCTCTCATTTGAAGTTGCATGAAAGGTCGAAAAGTAAATATATCCAAGATTGCTGTTTTTAATCTTCCCATAAGTAATTATACCCTCCCCGCTAATCTTTGGATTATTAAGAAATTTATTTTTTACCAAATCTATACTAAAACCCTGGTTTTTTTCAAAGTCCACTTTCCAGGGGCAATATAAGGATGTATAATCCCGGTTAAATAATCCTATATGAGCATCATTCAAAGGAGAAAGGAGTTGGGAACATATATCCCATAATTCTTTTTCAGTGGTTGATGAACTTATCTGATTACTGTAAACGGAATAAAGTGAATCCCAGTTGACATTTTTTACAGGGAATAGTCCATATTTTTCATCAAGAGTTTTCCATAAGACATAAAAATTACCGGCAGGTGTATCCTCAGGATCGGGTCCTAAAAGTATATTTTCACATCCGCAAATATAAATCAGTGGTAATAAGACTATTAAAAAATTCTTTTTCATACCAGATTAATTTAAAACATAAAAGATACCTATCCGGAAATTATTCATGTACATTCTTATATCTTCAGGCTTGCTATAACTTATATAATAAAACTCGTAACTGATCCGGAGATTGACTTTTGCCATGACAGGGTGCTGATAAACTAGTTGTGTGCTGACAGAAAAATTCTCCGGGAAGAACACTGTATGTCCAAAAGGTTTTATTACCCAGTCATTTTTCACATAATCATAATCACCACTTGAAGAATAGGGAGGTCTGGAAACATTGCTAACCATCGGCATATAGATCTCAAAATAAAGAAATTTTCTGTCAGTTAAATAATAATCCAACTGGAAAGCCAGATCCGCAGAGTGACTCCAATACCAGGAAGCAATAGACCTGGCCCAGAATGTCTGTAAATAGAAAAAATAATCGGAATTCAGAAAGAATGATGTGACTGAACCGCCAAGAGATATTTTAAATTGTTTTTCAAACACCTTAGTGTTTAAAGTTGAATGAAGAAAACTGTACCTGACTCCGGCGCTGAAAATTTCGGTTTTAAAGTTGTCAGAAGAAGTGTATAAATTAGTGTAATAAAAGGATCCTTTTATAGAATGACTGTTCTTGTCACCTTTATGAGAATATTGGATTGTCGGAGCGATACCTGTACCACTGAAAATTATAGGTGAGGCATGTTCATCAGATAAGTGTAAAGTGCTGCTACCGAAACTCAGGCCTATCAGATTGCTTTTTTTCTGAGCAAAAGATGAATTATCCATTAAGAGAAACAGAAGGAACAGAATTAAACCAGGGATTAGAAATTTCATTCAGTATTAATTATTTAAATTTATATTCCACCACTTCTAATCTGAATCCGCCATAGCAAAAATCAAATGGTATAGCACTGCCCCGTCAGCCACAATAGTTCAAACTCCACTTTCATTGAATTATCTCCCAAAGAAATCTGGCTGACAGTTTGCTTTCAAATCAAAAACAAGTTAGGAAAAAAAATAGAATCAACAGTGCAGGTTTAATTTTTTTCTCAGGTAAATACACCCGGCCTTCATGGAACAACAACTAAGCGTCATTAAAAGACATATTATTTTCAAAAGAAAGCAGTATTAAAAGACATATTAATTTCAAAAGAAAGCAGTATTAAAAGACATATTATTTTTAAAAGAAAGACATATTAAAAGACATATTAAACAGGTTTGTAATTTATTTGTCAGATTCGTTTACGGATATGTTGTATCCATGTATTAAAGATAGCGTTGTGGTTGCAGCGAGACTCCCGGTATGAATATCAGGGATTTTACTATCATAATATAATTGACTTTGTCTTTTGCAACGTGTAACTTTGATAAAGAATTTGGATAATCACTAAAACTATAGAAAATGGAAATAGTTGTAATTCTTATCATTGGAGCAGTAGCTGGCTGGCTGGGCAGCTCTATTTACACAGGAAGTGGCCTGGGATTAATCGGAAACATTGTGGTCGGAATTATCGGGAGTTTTGTCGGATACTGGGCATTAGGGAAACTTGGTGTTAATCTTGGTACCGGATGGATTGGAGCCATTCTTACAGGTGCTATCGGGTCAATAATTATTTTGATCCTCTTTAATTTGATATTTCCGAGACGATAGTCAATACCTCCTTGAAACAGATAAAGAAGTAATATTAACTTTACCTGTTACTAAAAGCTACCGGGATTCTCAACAATCAAAAAATATCAGATCTCCCGATTAGTCAGGAATAAATAATATTCCCATGAGGTGGTCTTCGCGCATTACCAACAGCATAATTGCCGGCACAATATGTGGCATTTCCGGTTTATTGTTCCTTTTTGGCATAGGAGTTTTAACAATTGATTCGGATAAGGAGGAGTCTACTATTTATGACGTATTTCCGGAAAGGGACACTGATCAAAATGAACTTAATTCTTACGTTGCTCCACACACAGACCGGCAGGAACCTGCGTTGCCTAAAACCACTCGGGCTGACAGTTCAGCAAAGGATGGCAATATTAAAGGACATGTTGACTATTATATAATTGTTGGAAGTTTTAGAAATCTCAGGCAGGCTCAGCAAAAAGCAGAAAAATTAATGAATGACCTCGATACAAATATAATTATACTTCCACCAACAAAAGAAGGTCTTTACAGAATCAGCTATGGGAAATACTCTGCAATTGAAGATGCTAAAGCCACAATTATTAGTAAAAATATCAGAAAAACCATTATCTCTGATGCATGGATTCTTTCAGTAAGGGAATAATCTGGGAACCAATAGAAGTAATTTGATCTCTTAAGGCAGGAAAAGCCAGATAATGCTGTTGGCCATTTAGCAGATTTTTAAAGGCTTCATATAGATGGCTTTGCTTTTATTCATATTTAAGCGATTGTGCGGGATTTACACTGGCTGCTCTCATAACCCTATAGCTGATAGTCAGGATTGCAATTCCAAGGGCAATTGCCAATCCTGTTACAAAAGTGAATAATCCCGGATTTATTTTATAATAAAAGTTCTCAAGCCACTTACCTGCCCAATAATAGATGACCGGCCAGGCAATAAGAGCTGAAACTGTGACAAGTATAACGATCTCTTTGGAAATAACCACGTAGATGCCTGCCACTGAAGAGCCCATTGCTTTTCTTACACCAATTTCCTTGGTACGCTGTTCAACTGTAAATGAAGTGAGTCCGAAAAGTCCGAGAGATGCAATAAATATCGCCAGTATTGAAAAGATCACAGCCATCTGAGCATTCTGTTTTTCCTGTTTGTACATCAGTTCAAAATCAGCGTCAAGAAAATAATACTGCAGGGGGTTATTTGAAACAAACTCTTTCCATTTATCTTCAATAGCACTTATGGTTTTAGTATAGTTTTGGGGAGATAGCCTTACTGTAATATACCCCCACAACATGTTATCATTCTGGAATTTTAAACAATATGGGCCAATCGGATTACGAAGTGATTCGAAATTAAAGTTTTTTACTACACCGATAACCGGTAAATAATTTACTTTGCCTGAATCGCGTGGCTCCATAAATCTTGTATTATCGATATCTGTAACATTAAAATCCTTACGGGCAGTCTCATTAATAATACAGGCATTCTTATCGGAAGTGAATGACTCATTAAAGGATCTTCCTGATACCAGGGTCATTCCATAAGTGTCCAGAAAATTGTAATCTACCCAGCTGGTGGCCATAAGGAAAGTCTCGTCCTTTCTTCCTTCAATCAAGTAGCCGTTATTATTGTTAGTGCGTCCCGGAATTGCAGTTGAGCTCGAAATATTTACTACTCCCGGAATATTCTTCACAACATCTTTGAACGACTTCATTTTTGTGCCAAGCGCTTCTGCCCTGTTAATAACAATTAATTGTTCTTTATTGAATCCTAAATCTTTGTTCAGCATATATTTTATTTGCCGGTACATAATCATTGTACCAACAATAAGCAGAATTGAAACAGCAAACTGAAATACGACCAGTACCCTTCTGAGTTGGCCGTTTCGCGTACTGTTTTTTACACTTCCTTTAAGCACTTCGTAAGGGTTAAAAGAAGAAAGAAAAAATGCTGGATAGGTACCTGAAAGAAAACCAACAAAAAGTGTAAACAGGATAAGAGAAGGCACTGTATACCAGGGAGCAAGAAGATTCAGCACCAGTTTAGCTCCCAGCAGATTATTGAAATAAGGGAGTGTTACATTTATAATTATTACAGACAATATTAGCGAAATAAATGACAGTATAAATGATTCAAAAAGGAACTGAGCGATAAGCATCCCTCTGGTTGAACCTCCCACTTTCTTTATTCCTACTTCTTTGGCTCTTCTGGAAGCCTGCGCAGTTGAGAGGTTCATAAAATTGATGGCTGCGATTAAAACAATAAGTATGGCTATGCTTCCGAATATTGTAAGGTATTTGGGATCAATCGGAGCTTTAAAATCCTGCTGAACGGTAGTATCAGTGTGAATATCAGCTGAGATTCTGCAGGTAAAATCTGTATTTGTTGCCCTGTGCAATAAAATCGTCAAGTGAAATACCGGCATATTGCTGGATTTCCGGACCAACATATTTCTGCATTAATGCCGGGAATTTAGCATCAACAGTCTTATAGGATGTGTTTGGTTTTAACAGAAGGTAGGTGCTGAAACTATTATTCATCCATGTAGGATCTTTGGACCTTGGATTTGTTAAAAATGAGGAAATTACATTTGCTTCAAAATGAGAATTCTGAGGAACATCGGCAAAAACTCCTGAGATGATGTATCTTACAGTATCAGATCCTATCCTGATCGGTTTGTCAATCGGATTTTCATTGCCAAAGATCTTTTTAGCTGTGGATTCTGATAAAACCACCTTCCGTGGAGCGTTAAGCAGGTTTTTCAGATCGCCTTTTAAAACAGGTATTGAAAAGAAATTAAAGAATGAAGAGTCTGCCTGCACCAGATGATCCTCAGTAAAGGTCTGGTTATTATATTCCAGAACAGTCGGACCATTATTGTTCATCCGAAGGTAGTCTTCGATTTCCGGAAATTCCTTTACGATTGTAGGTCCCATTATTGCAGGAGACGATGAGGTTGTTACTTCCTGACCTCCAATCTTTCCGTTAAGGATTGTTCTGTATATCCTGTCTCTTTTGGTATTAAACTTATCATAACTGGCCTCATTAATTACATATAATGCAATCAAAAGGCTGCAAGCTATACCAATTGAGAGTCCAAGGATATTTATAATAATGTAGGCACGTTGTCTTTTAAAAGACCTCAGGCTGAGCTTGATAAGCTTATTTAACATATATATCCGGTTAAAAAGGGTTACTTAAGCTAAATATCTTTTTAATGACATCCCTTATTTTTGAATTTAAGGAATTTTATCTAATAGACTTGTAAAAAATAACAATGATGCAGTGAAATTAAATAATTCAACTTTAAGAACTTCATCCGGGCTAATATAATTGCCGGATAATATGTTTTATGTAAACTTCAGATGGCAATAGGTTTCGGCCATCCGGCTTACTTCAATAAATGTTTCCATGACTTTTACGGATATCTATCGGGAGAGTTTAATTATGGCTCGCTGGATAAAAACCTCGCTGAGACACTTAAAGAAGGAAATGCCGTTGAATCAAATTTCATATCTGTGAATTATATAACTTTTATCAGGAATAGTGTAACGATTATCCGGGTAGAAGTGCCGATTTTCGTATTGTGAATATTCGTTCGCCCGTAGAACCAATAAATGGATGCAATAGGATTTATGTTGAATCAGACAATTAAGTAAGTATGCAAAGCACCCCTCCAAAACTCATTTACAAATCATTAGAGAGGCACAAACCGACATCATTCCCTGCATTTTTTTACGGTATGCCTGATAATCACGTTTATGTCGTATATTCAAAACCGTACAAAACTCCTTCCGGAAGACGTAAAAATGAATTTATAGTTGGTTTGCTTAAGGAATTTTCCTATGACTATAAGGAAGAACTTTTATTTGAACGACGTCAGGGTGAACTTAAACCATTATTCCTTGAATCTTTTGTTGATAAGTATGATCCAAAATTAAAGATTGTTAAGAAGTCGAAAAAAATTAAAAACATTTTCACTTCCGATTTATTAGTGGAATCTTTCCTGAATAATTGTATTAAACAAGTTTCTCCGGAACCAGTACTTAGCTACTGAAATTCAGAACGCTATCAATGCCCTGAAAGCAAAAGATTCCATTCCGGTATCTCAAATATAGTTGACGAAGAAGTCGTCAACGTGTGGCCCTCGGAAATCAGATCGTATGGCTTTTCGTTTATGAATGAATAAACTTGTTTTGCATTGAGTAACTGCTTAACTTTGGTTGCGATGACCTTTTTATATAAATCCCGGAACTGACAAGCCGGGATTTTCTTAATAAAAGTGGCTGGGTTCCCCTGTCGCCAATGTCCAAGCTAAGCAAGCTTTCCAAATTTGATTAAGTTCCCGGCCCCATGATGAAAGTACAAGATAGAACCAACATATGTCAGGGTAAACAACAATATCGCTCATGTAAATTCGAGGGATACAATTATCACCTTAGGCAGGCTGTATATTAACGAAAGAGTTAGCGAACTCAAGCAGCGCATCAGGATCTATGGTGCTTTTATGAGCACCATTGTCTCAAAACCCGAATCCATGTAGAGCATGCTCAAGGTTAGGCATTTTGAGTTCATGACTGATTCCAGGGATACGATCTACATCTATTTCCGAAATAAGGTAGTAGCTGTCAAACACGAAGGAATTAGTGAGATTGATTATTCGGACGCTCCCGGAGTTATATGGGAAGATCAGATTCTTAAGTTTGACATTGAGGTAAATACAGATATTGAACACATTAAGTCATCTGAATTCTACCAATTCTTTAGACATATTAGCAAATCGGATGATCCTGGCATTGATTGGAATCGCTATGAATCAATTTTATCGATCACAGGGTATTTAATTCACGAATACAGAGATCTGTCAAAAATGAAAGCAATTATACTCATGGACGCTAATCTTTCTGTAACACCAGAGGGAGGTGCAGGTAAAGGACTGTTCATACAGGCAATAAAACAAGTTCGACAGACAGTTATTGAGGATGACACCTTCTAATAAGTCCGGTTTTCTTTACATATTGGGACCATCAACAATTTTGATCTTTATATAATATAGCCTTAATTATCATCCAAGCCTGCATCAGATCCTTCAACTTGCAGCATAAGAGGCTGATAAGCGAGTGACATTCTTGTGTAGGTCGATAAGTGTAGACCCGCTGTATAGCGAAAAGGTGTTTGACAAAACTGGACCTGTTCCCTCTGCAGCCGCTAAAATAAGTCCGACAGCAGTTCCCTTTCGTACCAGCCTTGTCTGTATTAGCTACTGCCATTTTTAAGATATCATGTGTAGTGATTCGGTTTATTGTTTTTATTTTACCACATAATTAGTTTTGCATGATAAAGGAATGCCTTTCTCAGTTACACCCTCAACAGTTATATTCACGTTTGTTGGTCTGTCAGAGTTGAAGAAATCCACTTCTTTTTTATCGTTATTTTGATTGATTTCAGGTTCCCAGAAGATAGTTGAACGATAATCAGGAGCTGCGGTCTGTTCAGTCTTATTGTCATATTTCGGCGAATAGAAGATCCTTGGAACTTCAAAACCTTGAAAAGATGTATAAACTGAATTCGGAGCAAGCGTGACAGGTTCTCTCCTCAACCCTACTTTTGTTATAATGTTAATAACTCCATTGGCTCCTCTCATTCCGTAAAGAGGAGTTGCATTAAGTATATCGATCCTGTCAATGGCATTCATCGGAGTGTTGAGGACAAAACCAATTCCTGCATCTTCCAGTTCGTATCCATCCAGAAGGATTAAAGCACCAAACCTGACATCAGAACCACCTTTAATAACTTTTCTACCTGTTCGGATCGGATAGTAATTTGAAACAATAGACTTGCGTTTACTTGAATGAGGAATTGTCCAATCAGATCCTTTACCACCTAACTGATAAGCATGTGGCAGGAGTCCTTTTCTCAGCAAGATTCTTAATGGTTTTCCGGCTCTCTTTCTACTGTCGTGCAGTAAACCTGTTTTCGCAAGAATTGCATTTGCTTCAACTGGACCAATACTAATTTGTCCAGATTTTGATAGGTAGTTGTCAAGATGTTCAATGATTTTTAATACCGGATACAAACGTTACCACCTAACAAGACATTTTGATACCACTTGTTTATGTTAATTCATTGTTTCCTGTTAAGCCCTTATATGACGTAATGATACGAAAATACAAGACTTTACGAATAAAAATACTACCCGTAGGGTGGAGATTTTTATTGGTAAACCTGGAGGGCTTGGTCTTGTATTTTCATATCATGAAGGCTAAATTTGCTTTACAGGAAACAATGAAATCCCTAATTATGAATTATTTACTGATGTCAGTTGCCAAATCCCAGTTGCAGGGTGGCAATTTTTCACCGGCTTTACAAAAAACCTCATATTTTCAATCTTATGATTATTAGCAATATAACTCTTGAAATAATTGAATAAATGGTATCATTTATCTCCGATAAGTGGTATCATATTACACCGTCGTTAAAAAATGATTGCTTTAATGTTCATGTTATTGTTTTCTTAATAGGAATAAGGGTAACGTAATAGCGAGAAAATCAGCAAAATGATTTTCTCGTTGTATATGTACTGCCAGGTGTCTAATCTTGTCTACAGTGTAATAAACCTTAAGTACTTGTCTCCAAACGATGTTGTTCTCTTATCGCCAATCAAATGTAGTCCGCTTGATACTGTAATTACTCTAAATTGATTACTTTTTAAAGTAATTAATCCATAATTGTTTAAGTCATCTGTTATTATTCTAATTGTGTCAAAATCAAGATTGGGTAAAATCTTCGGTAGCAAATCCTTATATCCCCCTTGAATCTGATTTTCAGAAATGTTAATTCGCTTAATATATTCACGTGGGTTTTGCAAGAAAGTAAGCATCCGAATGTGGAGTACGGTCAATTGCTTTGTAAGATTGAGGAAGAATTCTTTTTCAAGAGGGATTGTTGATTTGTCAATGGTAGCGTTGATTATTATTGCTTTGAAAGCAGTTATCTTTTCCTCTTGATAGTTCTCAGATGCTGCTTTAAAGCATTGTTCAAAAAGCAAGGCAAATTCATCGGTTGTAATGTATTCAATATCAATTTTTTCTTCGACTTTTCTAAATTCATTTGATAGCTCCTCCACAAAAGATTCTAATCTTATGAAACGTCGTGAAGGAATGAACTCTGATAAGAGTACAGAAATCGGAGAACCAATTATTGATAAACTCAGAAGCGATTTGAATAATAGGACTATGCTTTCAAGTTTTGGTGAGTTCGCAAGACTCTTTTCGAATTTTTTAAATATGACAGAATTTGAATCCACGGGTAATCCTAAGTGATATTATTCGATTTTTCTTTCAAGTACTACAGAATAGTTGTCTATATTTTCTGTTGGGAAGGTTACAACAACAATAAATGATTCGTCGTCTTTGTACCTCTTGCTTAGACTTTTCCAATTTTTTGCCAAGTAGTTTGCAGCACCTATCGTACCTCGTTCGGATAATCCAGCCACGTAAAATAGATTTCTTTTATTATCAGTTGAATTTGATACTAACCTTTGAATAATACCATTCAATGGATTATTTATAGCCGATTCATTTTCTATTTGTATGACCGTATTGTCATTAACGAACTTTACTGCAGAATTTTTACTTTTTTCAATGAATGATGATGCTTTATTATAACCAGGGCTGCCAAATGAAATAATAGAGGTATTTGATTCAATCTCAGATTCTAACAATGGTGACGAAATAATTGAAACGGTTATATCAGAAAATACTATTTTTCTAAGAAAAGAATGAGATTCACTTAATGAAGGAACAAGATAATTAAGTCTCTCCCTAAACCTTGCCGCATATAATTGTTCATTGAGTACAACCGCTAATCCATTGTAACTGCGTCGCACATTATCAATACCAATAGAGCCACCAGGTACTATTCTTAAGCTTGATATATATATATTACAAGTCTCTTAGTATCTTCAATATTAAAGAACTTTATAATTTTACGCCTTTCAGTACAAAAGTATATTAACCAACCAACCCCTATTAAAAGGATGGCAAAGAGCAAATTTGCTATGATTCCTGAGAAAATGCTTTCCATCATGATTTAACGATTTAATTATGATAAGGTGATATAACTGATAAAATTGAGTAGCATCATTAATCTTGATTTTCGCATGCCCCTGGTTTTATTTTGAATGTCAAAGAGTATATCATTCCTCAGATATACCTACATATTCGATTTCTCCATTAAAATTAGCAAAAATTACGAAAATAATTAAGATACCGGTAGAAGATTTTATTATGCTTTATTTAACTTTATTGTACAAACAGGAAATATCGAGTAGCTTTACCCTAATTAAGGTTGTTCTATAGAAATACTACGAGGAGATTTTTTGGATTTATTTATAAAGGGATTGCGTTGTATGCGAGGTTTTTAGCTCTCCTCAAGGTATCCGCGAAAAGTGTCGGGATAATAATCTTGCATTCGTATAAATTTGACAATTGTTTCCAGTTGAAGAATAGGATCTGGATATTTGGTTTTTAGTGCCTCCAATTCATTGATCGTGAACGAGGCATAATTATTACTTATAGATATGTTCTTTAAAAGCATAGTTGAAGCCTGAGACTGAAATTTTTGGTCAAGATATACATTTCTCCTGTAGCACTGGAGCGATTCATCAAATAACAACAAAATTGGGTAAATGGTGTACGCCTTTCGATCCAACCTATTTTGAGATAAGAAGAACTCATAGTCATTATCTAAGTCCTTGATTCTATTAATTTGTTGCCTAACACCTGACTTCAACACATATTTACCATCGAATGATTGTATGAAATAGTCTATGTCCGGAGTTGACCTAATACTTGGTTTGAAATAGGTTGATTTAATCTCAAAAAGGAATATTCTTTTTTGATATCGAATTCCAAAGTCAGCGTACTCTTTAGACCTAATTTTTACTCTAAGAACATCTATGTCGGTGTTGTAAAATTGTGAGAGTAGTCTTCTAATAATAACTGGTTCGGCGATTTTTTTGCCAAAGAAATTCGGAAAATCAAAATAAACTTGATTAAATAGAGCATTGTATATCTTTCTAACTATCGAGTTAAACAAATTGAAAACATCGTAAACGTAATATTTCTCTTGGTGGCAAATTATTGCAGCATTCTCAAAGAAGTTGAATTCATATGGAATATCGAGTTTTGGGATTCTGTTCTCCCACTTTTCATCAATTCGTTCATACTCAAGACCAACTAATTGGAAGGCAAATGATATTTGACTTGTAGATCTTCTTCCCTCGTCTTGATGAAAACTTTTTAAGAAATTCACTACCTCGCCAAAATCACATCCAAGATAAGATGAGGCAATACTTTTTATGTTATTAGCGTTTGGTTGTTTCTCTATCTCGTTGTAATATTCATTAAAATATTCGAGTGAGTATTTTAAGTCATTATCGTTGAATGAGGTATGAATAGTTTTATAAGTTGTAAATAGAATAAATTGATTTATTTCTCCATTCTGATTTTCTACATCACACACATCCATAAACTCGTTAATAAGCAAATAGATGTCTCTAATATTTTCGATAATAATTAACGTATTAGTATTAAATTCAGACTCTTTGATGTCAAAAATAAATTGGATTAGGGTTAAGTTAGCTCTTTTATGAATAATGATCCCGTCTGTAAACTGAATTAAATCTCTTTGGGCGCTTAGTAATACTTCTCGATCGCTGCCAATTATGATTCTCCTTGCGACATCAGAGAGTAAGTTTAGCCACATAGTTCTGGAGTATCTTTTTAGTGTGAACCTTATCCATTTATCACACTGCGCCTTATCGAAAGCCGGGGTGTAATGGAATTCACTATATTTTAAAAACTTATCATGCATTTCCTACTATAGTTACAATGTCCATTTGACTAAAATTAACCCATGTAATAGCTTATAAATGAAAACTGTTTCTGCAGTTGGCTGCAGTGCTGAATTTATCATGCGTATAACACAAAGTTAGTTTTATCTGGGAATATCTACTTCGGATTTCAACAGGTAGAATATTCTTTGTTATTTGACCTAATACATGTTATTAGCTTCGATAAGTGAGAAGTCAAAAGAGTAAACATTAAATTGCCGTTGAACAGCTCGCTTTTGCATCTCGGGAAATTTTCTTTGGAAAAATTTCAGGCAAAGCGATTATGAAAGCGCTGATCAATTGTATAATACAATGTTACTACAAGAGAGGGGAAGACAAGCTACTTTAGTTTTTCTTCGAATCAAGCAGCTCCTTTAAGTCGTGAGTCCAGTTTTTAATTGAATCCCAGTCACGGTGATCACCTTCTTTCCAGACACCGAATAAAACGCTTAGCTTGAATTTTAGTTTGTCACTTAAAGAGGCTATTCTTTTTATATCCAATGTCCCGGCAAACAGACCTTCACTTACAGGTTTAACGATGTCCCTGACCGGTTGTAACCAGCTGGATACCGTTCCTCTATAACTGTTCCCCTTTGGCATTGCAAGAGTCATACAGACCAGGAATGCAGCAAAATTTTTATTCTTCAAGCCAGGCTGGTGCGTCTGAATAAAGCTCATAGCTTCAGGTAACCATTTTCCGGCTTGAATCGCACTTCCGGCAATCACAGCACTGTACTGTGAAAGGTCGGTTACTTCCTGCATAGGAGCAACGTCAACGACCTCTCCAAGACCAGATAAAGTAGTCCCTATGCTCTCGGCAACACCTTTTGATGACCCTGTTCTTGTGGAGTAAGTTATAAGTACTTTTCCTTTCATATTTGGTTTCCCTAAATTAAATGAGTTGCACTGGGTCGATCCTGATTAATCAAGGGTTATAGAGCTTTCAATAGATGCAGGAGCAAAATCAAAAAGTGTGACAAACAGCTTACCCTTATTGTCCGTTTTAGTTGCCGGATTAATTTAATTTAATTTCTTTTAATTCTTCCGGAATTTTGATAGTCCTAATATACGCTTCAATATTTGAATAATCACGATATTTTGAAAAAAGACTATTCAGCAAAATTGATGAAAATACTAATCCAATGATCGAAAGGGATGTACTCACAATTATATTGGTCGAAAGATCTTTGTATTTTATTAAAGCTTGATTTAGACTCCAATCACAGCTTGCCAGTAACCAAAAAGTTCCACTAATTAGGATAGCAATGAATAAAACTAATTCAATTATCGTTTTTAGTCTCCATTTTCGTACAAACTTTTTAATGTATTCATCCCTTTCCTTTTCCCTTATTTGATTTTCACGTTGTATTTGACTATTCTTTTCGTTTCTTAATTTCTCTTGAAGTTCTTTTATTTTATCATCTTTCGATGTTTTCTCATTCTCAAGTTTTTGAACCTTTTCGTCAAGTTGTGACGCTTTCTTTTGTAGATCATCTTTTAATAGTTTCATTTCTTCAGCACTTTTAGCAAACTCCCTAAGAGTCTTATTCATATCGGCAATTCGTTGGTCCTCTTGTTGTTTCTGTTTTTTAGCTTCATCATTCAACCTTTTAACGAACTCTTCCTTATTCTCTTTTGCCAACTTATTTAAGTGATCAATATCAGTAAGTTGTTTAGTTGCAATTCGTGTAGCAATCCTTAGGACATCACCATCTGATATGGCACCTTCTTTTGAGTACTTTTGTATATTATCATCAAGTTCTTTGATTATTGTTGCCTTTGGCAAAGACTCAGAAAGAGTTATTGAAATTAGAGCAGATAGACCAATTTCTGTTATGTCATCTGTATCGATTGTAACATTTATTTGTGGGTTGCTCAGGAGAAAATGGAAATAGTAATAAAGCCGACGCCGAAACAACATCAGGCATACGAATCTCTGAAGTCGAATAATGTTGTTCTCTTTGGTGGTGGTGGTGGTGGTGGAAAGACGTGGCTCTCTGCAGAGAAGACTCTTATTTACTGCTACCTCTACCCCGGTTACAAGACGTTTGTAGGCAGGGAAGAGCTTAAGCGTCTAATTGCTTCCTGGTATGAAACATGGGGTAAGGTCTGCGAGTTTCATCATGTACCGACTGATGACTGGGTGTTCAATGGCCAATATTCGTATATACTGTTTAAGAATGGGTCACGCATTGACCTGCTGGATCTGAAATATCTGCCGTCTGATCCGCTATACGAGAGGTTTGGCAGCTTGGAATATAGTGACCGGTGTATTGAAGAGGCCGGAGAGGTTGACTTCCGGGCATTTGATATATTAAAAACAAGGATAGGCAGGCAGAACCTTGGTGTACGTCCTACCCTATTACTAACAGCGAACCCAAAAAAGAACTGGCTATACAATACTTTCTATTTGCCATGGAAGAACGGCACTCTACCGGAAGGGTATGCGTTTATTCAGGCGCTACATGGTGATAATCCGCACCTGCCGGACGGTTATGAGGGGCAGCTGCAGAGCCTCAGTGATAAGAGTACAAGAGAGAGGTTACTGATGGGTAACTGGGAGTATGAGGACCCTGACAATGCAATGATAAGCTTTGAGACCATAAGCAACATGTTCACGAATTCCTTTGTTAAACCCGGTAAGATGTACATAGTTTGTGACGTTGCCCGCTATGGATCGGACCGGGCCATCATAACGGTATGGTCAGGGTTGCAGTTGATTGATTATATGATTTTCAAGATCTCATCCATGGTTGAAATCCAGAACGCCATCAATGCCCTGCGAAATAGACATCAGGCGCCCGTTTCACAGATTATAGTCGATGAGGACGGGATCGGTGGAGGTGTTGTCGATAACCTGAAATGCAAGGGATTTGTTAATAACAGCTCCCCGACTAACCCGACCTATCAGAACTTGAAGTCCGAATGCGGTTATAAGATGGCAGAGATGGCAGGGCAGATCTGGATTAACTGTGAACTACCTGAGAATGAAATCGAGATCATAAAGACTGAGCTTGGTTTGATCCGGACTTACGAGGGAGACAGTGAGGGTAAGCTCAGGATTATGCCAAAGGCACTTGTAAAGGAGGCCATAGGTCATTCCCCTGACTGGTCCGATAACTTCCTGATGCGTATGTACTGGGAGACATTCCCCCAAAGGAAGCCGGGTATGAGTATTCAGGAACTTTGTCAATACCTCCCATAATGGAATCAGAAACAGAAATAAAAGAAGCATTTGAATTCTTGTCATCACATCCGGGATGCTTAACAATCCTTGAACGTGACCTTATAGAGGGGTTCAAAAAGTATTTTAAAGAGCACGGCAGTTTAAGCGAAAGTCAACGAAATACCCTGTTTGAATTAAAGAAATGGAGACAAAAGAGCGATCAACGTTTGTATTAAACGAATCCCGTGAGCCAGGTCAAAGGATCCGCACGTTAGGCGTCGTGAACATTGATCGCAGCGTGTTCAAAAAGGATAAGCGCGAACGGGCGCAACTGAAAGAAGCTAAGTTACAATGTAAGATTGAGGCAATGAAAAAGGTTATTTGCAGATAGTTATTAAGAAACGGCCTGTTTGAAAATCGCAGGCTAAGGAAGGCGTTCCGCTTAACCAGAGCGGCGTTTTCAAATTCCTGGCTTGAACAGGGTCCTGGGAAACCGGGGCCCTGTTCTGTTTTTAGGGTAGGTATAAATTGTCTGACGCCGTCAGACAATTCAGGATATTGTCCGATAGTATCGGACAACGGCAATTACGTGATGTCATCACGCAATTCAGGGAATTTATCTGCAAATCTCTTAAAACCGACTAAATGAGACGGTTATACTAAAAACGACCTTACAGGATGCACCAGGACGCGCGATCTCAGGGCGGGCGATAGTCAAGTATGGGGGCAAATCCATTGATAAAGTACAGGGATTGATCGAGCATGATGTTGAATTACTGGCGTTATGGAATGAAGCTATAAAAGAACAAGGCAAGCGCACAGACTTATGTAGTAATACTACGGAAGTTAAATTAAATAGAGGTAAGGCATATATAGTTGCAAAACTGAAACGTGATGCTCCAGAGATCTTCGAACGGGTAACAACAGGTAACACATTTTAAATAAAAAAAGCCTCTTCGGAGGCTTTTAATTGTTACGCTTCAGAGGCGGCCAGTTGTTTCAACTCTTCAATCTGATCAACAAATTTGTTTCTGGAATCTTCGTCCATGTTAACAAAGTTTTCAGTTCTGGCATAGCTCAAAAACAATTCATCAATAACCTCATTCAGTGTTTTTCATTTCCGTATTTTTTAAGTTAATAATAGGGTAAAGGTAAAACAATAAAATGAATGTAACAAACTTATTATCAATTAAATACGCTGACATTTGGTAGTGTTTTAGTGACTTTCGGAAGTACGGCTGATTCTATGGTAAAATCAACACAATGAACTCATGTAATTTAGACAGATTCTAAATGAAATTGGCCCCGGAGCTTCTTAAATTTGACCTGACAATGTAACAGACAGAGTAATTTCTTGAAAACAGACAGCCCCCGGACCGTTAACAGCCGGGGTTTTTGTTGTATCCTGAAAGCTTATAATTATATTGAATATACCTATGCAAGAAATTAGTAATTTTGATTACACGAGATTAAATTGAGAATTAATGAAAAAAACTAATAAGCTCTGTGATATTAATTTTTGGGCAAGCGTTGTTACAATTGTTTCTATTTTCTTTGCTCTGTATGTTTTTTGGAATGACAAGAATGAGATAAGGGAAAATGAAAAACATACATATCTGAACCAATTGGAGTCGCTAAGATTCGAGCTAAAAAAGAACAACGACGTAATTCTTAAATTTTTTAATAGAGACAAAGCTTTAATGCTTGAGGGTTCAGCTGTTGCTCATTTTAGATATTCAACCTCCGTAATAAATAGATTGATCGCAGAAGGAATAATTAAAAATGACTTACTTCTAAGAAATCTTGATGCTATTGCTGATAACTTTAATCAGGTTAATCGCATAGAAGATTTAATTTCTTTAATGGGGACAACCACTCAAATTTCTTTTCAAGTAGATAGAGAAATATATTCGAGGCGCATAAAAGATATTTCAAAATCTTCAATTAATTTAAATGATCAAATTCACCAATATTTACCTAAGGTTATTTCCGATTTAGAAACTCATATAAGCAATACTAAAGGTCAATAATTACCGGAACTAAAAAACTGGGGTTTTGCCTTAAATATATTTTGCTAATAATTAGGATCTTATTAATTTTGATCAAAGCACCTGTTAAAAAATCAAAAAACAATAAATATTTTACTTTTAAGTGAAATTTGTTTAACTTTGTTTAATTGAGTAATTGATGAGAATAAGATTAGTACAGTTACATTTACCTTCGAAAGACTTTGCTACATTTTATACTCTATATTATGGTTCAGATTCTATTACTTTATTTGAAAAATTTAATAATAAATACATTAAGAAATACAAGAAAGAAATTGATGTAATCAAAATGCAACTAAAATCAATGGGTCAAATTACTGGAGCAAAAGGTTCCTATTTTGATTCTGCAGAAATTAACCAGGGTGATAAAGTATTTTCATTTAATATACACCCAAAGCATAGACTTAGAATATATTGTATAAAATTCAGTGAAAAATTAGTGGTTTTTGGGGGGGGTGGGTTGATAGTAAGCGGCAAAGGATCAGTAGCAGCAGATCAAATACTATTGAAAGAAAATGCGTTAATGGGTGAGGTATCAAGATTAATAGATGAAAAATTGAATTTAGGAGAAATCTATATTCATTCTAAGGGAATGAGGTTTTTGGGCAATTTAGACCTTGATAATAATGTAAAACCATGACAAAAGAAATAAAATCAGAAAGGGAAAGACTTGACTCTTTATTTGATGATCTTTCTCCGGAATTAGAAAAGAAAGTAGTTGCAAAAATGATAATCGCAGCTAAGATTGATGATGCAAGGAAAAAAATGAATCTTAGTAAGATAGATCTGGCAAAAAAGTTCAAAAAGAATCCGTCAGAAATAACAAGGTGGTTAAGCGGATCACATAATTTTACTATCGACACATTAGTTGAAATAGAAGAGAAACTAAAGACTAACATTTTTTCTATCGGAGAAAAACATGAAAGAACAGCCGTTCAATCTATATTACTGCCTGACAGTGTAAAAGTTACTCCCCAGCTTTTCGAGACTTATTGTTATGGCCCTATGTTTGGATTAGATATTGCTTATTTCAAAACTTTTAAAGGTGAAATAACTAAAGCTTAAAATATATGGCAGAAGATATTGAGGATACTCTCTTAAGTTACAGGCTAAAAACTATCGAAATCATTGAAGAAAAAATGGTTTGTTCTCCCATTCCGCCAGATCAGATCAAAGAATTTCATTTTTCAATCAATATCCGCCATAAAATAAAAAAAGAAGATAAGGTTATTATTGTCATTGTTGAAGTTGAAGTTAAATCAAGTGATGAAAATGTTACTTATGGAAGTATTAAAACTGCTAATATTTTTGAAATTAAAAGCTTAGATCCTTTTATGAACAAAAATACAGGAGCAATCAAGTTTCCAGTTTCTTTTGAAACAAACTTAAATTCAATTTCAGTTTCCACTATCAGAGGTATTATGTTTTCTCACTTTAAAGGCACCTATTTACACCAAGCAATATTACCAGTAATACATCCTAGCAGTTTTAAACTTATTAAAACCAGTGCATGAATCAAGAGAAAAAATCATTAACATCATTGATTCAGGGTACAACAAGGAGGAGGGCTGTGTGCAAAATATGTGCAAATTTAAAAAGAAAAAGGGAGACTAAACTCCCCTAACTCCTTGATATTCTTTGTGATTCCGGCGCGACTCGAACGCGCGACCCACAGCTTAGAAGGCTGTTGCTCTATCCAACTGAGCTACGGAACCAAAATAATCTTAAAAAAGAACACGCGCCCCATCCTGAAGCCTCGGGATTGAGCTACGGAACCCTTTTGCCGGCTGCAAAAATACATCTTTTTTCAAATTAACCAACCTGAATTTTTGCCGTAGGCTCTTCACAATTGCCATAATATTAACAATAAAGATCATCATACAGATTTCATGTAGTTTACAAGCCCTTTTTTGTCGAGTATCTGTTTTAGCTTTTCAGGTAGCGGCTCAAACCTGAAACTCAGTTTTCCTACCCTTATTTCACCTGAATCAAAATTGATATTCACGGCATCTCCCGGCCTGTACGATTCAACTGCCTCCCGGTGAACTATAAGAGCCAGTCCCTGATTGATGGATGACCTGAAAAATATCCTGTTGACCGACTTAACAATGATCGCCTTTATACCCACATGCGCAAGTCCAACCGATGGGTGCTCCCTCGAGCTTCCGCAACCGAAATTTTCACCGGCAATGATGATATCCCCATGCTTAACATTTGATCTGAAAGCCGGGTCAAAATCCTCAAAAAGATGCGGGACAATCGAAGCCGGTTCGGAGCTTAAAATATTATATGTGTGTTTCCCTGCGAACATCTGATCGGTATTGAGATTATCAACATCCGAATAATTCCATACCGGTCCCTCTCTCCTGTTCTCTCCGGATTTAATTTCGAAAGTCCTGCTTTGCACGATATGGAAAGGGTACCTGACCTTATCAGGTTTATTCCTGGGATCTGTTATGATCCCCGTCAGCGCAGATGCAGCAACAGTTGCCGGAGACGCCAGGTAGATCGATGCCTCCCTGTTACCCATCCTCCCCGGAAAGTTACGGTTGGCAGTTGAAATTACAGTATGTCCGCTTGCAGGTATACCCTGACCCGTTCCCAGACATGGTCCGCATGATGGAGTGAGAACATTGGCTCCCGCTTCAATGAAATCTGAGATAAGCCCTTCCCTGATAGACTGAAGCAATATCTGTTGTGAAGCGGGTATAATATTAAGCTGAAATCCTTCTTTTATAACCTTGCCCCTGATTATTTCAGCTGCAATTCTCAAATCCTCAATCCTTCCGTTCGTGCAGGTGCCAATAAGCCCTTCATGCACAACTGTACCTGCGACCTCAGAAACTGATCTCACGTTGTCGACATTATGTGGAGCGGCAACGACCGGGACGATATCATCCAGATCAATGCTGATCTCTTTAAAATAATCAGCGCCTTCATCTGCCCAGACAGCATCATTTATGTTACCAGTCAGGAATTCTTTAAGAATCTCGTCTGCAGGAAAGACAGCGTTTTTGGCACCCATTTCTGAGGCAAGATTCGCCAGGGTCATCCTGTCTGAAATTGAAAGGTTCCTTACCCCGTCGCCGTGAAATTCGACCGACATGTAATTTGCTCCGTCCGATCCGGTCATGCCTACGATCCATAGTGCAAGATCCTTTGCGAAGACCCCTTCATGAAGGCTGCCTTTAAGATTTATCTTCATTGATTCAGGAACCCTGAACCAGGTTTCTCCCCTCTTCCAAATACCTGCTGACTCAGTTCTGTCAATTCCAGCGGCAAAGGCATTGAAAGCCCCTGCAGTGGAGGTGTGGCTGTCGCTTCCCACGATAAGCATACCCGGCCTGGCATGGTACGACATTATCTGGTGACAGATCCCTTTCCCTGCATCATAGAATTTTGTGATCCCCTGATCGGCGATAATGTCGCGAATATTCTGATACTGCGTGGCAAGCTTCGCATCGGCCGGAGGTGCATTATGATCGAGGACAACAAGCATCTGATCAGGATTTGCGACCTTCTCCCCTCCCATCTTCCTGAAGGTATTATAAATACTGGCTGTATTATCGTGGGTCAGGATAATATCAGGACGCGCAAAAACTATTGTCCCTTTTTTTGCTTTGAATATCTTTTCGGCAAAAGTTAATGGTTCCATTGTTTCAAAGTTGCTGGTTGCTTGTTGCAGGTTACTGGTTGCTGGTTGCTGGTTGCTGGTTGCTGGTTGCAGATCAGATAATAAGGACTCAAATACATAACATATTAAATCGGTAAGCTGATGTATTCAGGCTGTTCTGATATGGTTTTTCAGCTATCATAAAAGCCCCCCGTTTCTGTAGATATTAAGTTGTACTTCAGAGAAAGGATCGCCGGATACCGATAACCCGTTCCGCAGGTTTTCAATCTGCCCGGTAATGAGGTTTATCCTTACAGTATCACCATCAGCTGTCTTAAGTTCATTAATGTTTTTACAGGTTATGACCGGGAAAGCTGCATTTATAGCATTCCTTTCATAAATTGAGCCGAATGATTCTGCAACGATAGCCTGTACTCCCAGAGAGACAAAGCAGTCAACCGCCTGTTGCCTGGAGCTTCCGGATCCAAAGTTCCTGCCGGTAATGACGATGTCTCCCGGTTTTACCTGGCCGGCAAAAGCTTCATATCCTTTGAGGTTATCGAATGTATGCTTACCCATTTCCCTGCTGTCGGTGATTGCGAGGTACCTGTTATGAAAGATCATGTCAGTGTCGATGTTGTCCTGCCTGATGACCCATACCCGTCCTTCCAGAATTTCCGGTCTGTTGATTTTCGTTTCTGCCCTTTGTTTGTGAGGTGTGCTGCCGGCTGGTGCAAAGATCAGTTTAAAATCAGCAGGTTTTTCAGGTATTCTGCCAGGTGTAGTAATAAATCCGGCTACTGCCGATGCTGCCACTATTTCAGGGGATGCAAGGTAAACGCTTCCTTTCCCCTGTTTCCCGGGAAAATTCCTGTTCCCTGTGCTTACTGTGGTTTCACCCGGACCGTTCTGACCTACCTGTCCTGCAGCACACCCGGCACAGCCGGCATTTGATACGAGGGCCCCGGCTTCCTTAAAAATTGCGATAAGGCCATCTTTGAGACAGCTTTTCCAGATCCTGTCAGTTGCCGGTACGATCTTTAAAACCACTCCCGGTGCCACTCTCTTTCCCTTCAGGATCTTTGCTGCCTTGTTCAAATCGTCCATTCGTCCATTAGTGCAGCTGCCAATAAAGGCAGAATCGATCTTCAGACCATTTACTTCAGTGGCATCCACTACGTCGTGAGGTGCCCCGGGACGTGAAACCACAGGTCTGAATTGGGATATATCGATATCATATGTCTTTGCATATACGGCGTTGTTATCGGCAAAAACCGGTTCAAATCCGGTTTCCGAACGGGAAGCACAATATTCAATTATTTCCTCTGATGGGGGAAACAGGATAATGATGGCGCCCATTTCTGTGGCCATTGATGAAATTGTAATCCGCTCATCGAGTGAAAGAGTCTCCGAAACTTCCCCGTAAATCTCGACCGAATATCCGAGAAGGGTGCTGGCACCAAAAATTCTGAGCAGATTCAGAACAATATCCTTAGCGGTTATGGCATCGGGGCGTTTGCCTGTAAGGTTTAACCTGACAGAATCAGGCACCTTGAACCATACTTTTCCACCTGACCAGGCAGCAGCTATGTCCATATCCCCCATTCCCTGGCCAAAAGCTCCGACAGCGCCAAGGATGTTTGCGTGGGAATCGGTTGATATGGCCGTTACGCCGGGAAATACAAGACCTTCGTCCATCAGGATGTGAGTGCCTATTCCTGAATCGATATCGAAAACCCTGATACCGTTTTCCCGCGCAAACATTCGACAGATCTGCTGATTCACCGTGTATTTCTGGTCTGATCCTGTCGGGTTGCAATCGAAAGTAAAATATGTCTTTTGGGGGTTTTCTATCTGAAGATCAAAATCCTGAATATTTCTTACGACGTTAGCTCCTCCAAAATCACGTGCCACCCTGACGTCGATTTCAATGTCTGCTATATCACCGGGCCTTAAGTCATCAAATTTTGAATGCCCGGCCAGTATCTTCTCTATAATGGTCATTGCCATCCGGAAAGAATATTATAAAAACGGGAGAAAATTAGCAATTTTCAGCGACTATTTGAACTGAGTCCTGTAATCTTTGGGAGAGATGCTTTCGGATTTGCGGAACCGTTTATTAAAATTTGAAACACTGGTAAATCCGCATGCTGCTGCCACATCCTGGATCTGATATTCTGTCTCCCTGAGAAGGTGACAGGCTTTGTTCATTCTCACCCTGTTAAGGTACTCAATAAATCCTGCACCGCAGTTAAGCTTGAAATATTTGCTGAAAGAAAACGGGCTCATGTGCACAACTCTTGAAATTTTTGCAAGCGAAATAGGCTTGGAATAGTTCTCCCTGACATAATTGTAAACAGCTGTCATCTTCTTGTTGCCTCTCTCATCAAATGCCTTCTTATAATTATCAGAACAAAGTAAAGTTCTCTTCCCGGAATTGCACATGATCTTCAGGAGACTGAATAAATTAATCATCTTATCAATTCCCCTGGTGTTCACCATGTTTACAAGGAATTCCTCAGCTGCAACTGCATCATCGATTGAAAATGCAATTCCTCTGTCAGATTCAATAAGCAATTCCTTTACGCACCTTAGCTCGTGCTGCGATAAAAGCGCCTCACCGAGCGATGCAGGTTTGAAATGGAGTATAATACCCTGATACCCCGGCATATATGTATCTTTCCTGTAATAATTAAGGCAATGCGGAATATTCCCTCCAATCAATACAAGATCGTTTTTATCGAAAATTTCAATGCTGTCGCCTACAATGCGCGTCCCATTGCTTTTTGTGTTAAGGATAATTTCATATTCAGGATGGAAATGCCAGAATCCGTTTGGTTCAGTTATATATTCAGCCCTGAATCCGCCATTGTCGTCGTAGGCAATTTTTTCAAGTTCCGCAATCATACGAGAGTAATTTTAGAGGGTACCGGTTACTACCAAATGTAAATAAAATTTCACACTCCGGAGCAAGAATTATGTAAGTAAAATTTTTAAGAATTTATTTGCTATTTATATAATTAATTCGTAAGTTTGTTCCAAGCTCATGCTATTGGTATAAGAGGAGAATAGCGAGGGTTGTGAGTGGAAATCATCAGGATTGTATTGCAGACATTGACTTTCACATCTGGAACCTGAGGATCAGCGCCAGCTAACCATGGTTCCGTCCTTTTATCAGACAGTAGACACGGGAATTATCTCACTAATAAAGCCCGCTCCCTGATTTTCACAACAACCCTTCCTCCTCTTATTTTTTTTCAACCCTTTACAGCTTCAAACTTATGTCATTAATATTTATTTAGATAAATAAGCTATCTTTGGCACAGTCGTGGGGGAAGACGGTTCTATTCTTAAAGCCCCGGGGAAATAATGAAGACCTACATTAAAAGAAGGGAAAAAAATGATAGCCTTATCGTTCTTTATGGGGGATGGGGTACGGATGAAAATGTATTCACTCCATTATGCACCGATGACTTTGATTTCATTCTTTTCTACAATTATTCTGCCGATGAAGCCCTGATACTTCCCGAGACAAAGACATACAGATCAATAACTCTGATAGGATGGTCGCTGGGAGTGTGGGCTGCTGAATATTTGTCGCCAAGGACCGGTATTCATCCTGACCTGACAATTGCGGTTAACGGAACCCCGATCCCCGCTGATAACCATTACGGCATTCCTCTCAATATATTTGAAGGGACTCTGAATAATATAACGCCGGAGAATATGAATAAATTCTATCTGAGAATGTTTGGCGACAAAAAGACCTTTCTGAGGAACTGCGACAGGATCCCTCACAGGTCTGTTAAATCGCTTAACGATGAACTAAGGTGGCTTTATAACCGAATCATGGAACAAAATGAATCAGCCTTCAAATGGGATTATGCAGTGACGAGTGAAATAGACAGGGTATTCCCGGTAAGAAGCCTCAATGACTACTGGGAGAAGAAAACAGAAACCAAACATATAGTCCTGCCGCTGCCGCATTATTTCTTTCATGAATGGCAGTCGTTCGAAGATTTTATTCGCTTTGTCAAAGACTTTAAGATACCCGCGGAATCATGACCCCAAAAGATCACCAACTAAAACATTTGATTTGGATTTATAGATGAGCTTGTCAAACTTTTCAAGCATAGAGGCCACCTGGTCGTATTCCTTTCCTTTTATCAATATCTGATGTTCACAGCCTGTCTTTTCAAGTCTGCCCAATACTAAGCTCACTGTCAGCTTATTAACATCTATTGCAGGTTGATAAAGCCGCTCTTCATGTTCATTCTCGTGTATTTCAGATACCAGACCCAGGTTGTGCAGGTCCTGAAGGATGTCGGTTGCGAGCCTGACCGGAAGTTTAAGCGTTGACGCTACGATTTCAGCTCCTATTGGTTTTTGACCCGCTGAGAAATTCCTGATTATCCTGTTCATAATCATCAAAACAAGGGCCTTCTTCTGGAAGTGATTCACATTCAGCGAGTCGGATTCAAATTCGTAGCGCGAAAGATTCTGGTTAGCAAATGACAGCTCTGCGCCGATAAGGACCATCGTCCAGCTGCCCTGAACCCAGATGATAAATAGCGGGATTGCTGCAAAGCTTCCATAGATGGCACTCAGTTTTGAAATACCGAATTGCACGTCAATATAGAGCCACTGTAAAAGCTGAAGGATAGTTCCCACTATAATGCCGGCTATAAAGGCCGGCTTAAATTTCACCTTTGTATTCGGCATGATAATAAAAAGCAAAGTAAGGGCAAACCATGTCAGAATGTATGGGATAAATTTTACAAGTAAGCTCACCACAGGCTTAAAAAAGTCGAGTATCGGCGCCTTTGAGATAAAGTCGGAAAGCTCAATGCCAACGAAGACTGTTATACTGCTTGAAAGAATAAGTATTACGGGACCGATAAGCATTATTGTCAGATAGTCGGTGAATTTCCTGTACCACGGTCTTGACTGCCGGATTTGCCAGATATGGTTAAATGAGCTTTCAATCTGGTCAAGAAGGGACATTACAGACCAAATGAGGATTATTACCCCAATTCCTGCGATATACCCGCCCCTTGTTTTCTGGAGGGCGTCCGTAGCCTGAGTGAGCAACCAGTTTAACACCTCCGGTTGTGATTTGAACTCTTTAATTACCATCTCCTGCAGATTCTGATCGAGTCCGAATCCCTTAGCTATTGCAAAAGCTATAGCTACAATCGGGATGACCGACAATAAGGTATAAAGTGTCAGTGCTGAAGCCCTGAGCTGGACTTTATCGTTCATGAAGCCGCGTCCTGCAAGAACGATGATACGTGATTGCTTTATTACAAAGGACCTTCTTTTTGAGATATCTGATAATGATGTATGCCAGAGAACATCGTTAAGATATCTGATTTTTTCAATTGTCCAGGCAATAGGGTTCGCCATATCGTTCTTTCTAGTACTCACAGGTCCAAATATACAAAATACATCAGCCTGTATAATAGAATATTCCGATAATTTAACTGTTATAACAGGCCAAATACTTAACACTAATGGACATGATATTATTGTTTTACCCTCATTAATTAAAATATTTGTTAATTTCCCCCCGAAATAACCCTGAATGAGAATCGAAATACTTGAGTTTGTCGAAGGCGCAAGGAAGGCAAAAGGCTTAACCGTAATAATCGACGTTTTCAGAGCTTTTTCCGCAGCCTGCTATGCTTTTGACGCCGGTGCATCGCAAGTGATAGCAACCAGGGAAGTATGTGATGCATTCAGGCTCAGGGAAAATTACCGGAATTCGATTCTTATCGGAGAACGTGATGAAAAGAAGATAGAAGGATTTGACCTCGGCAACAGCCCGACAGAAATCATTCAATGCGATATGACCGGTAAAACGGTAATCCATACGACGACGGCAGGGACAAACGGTCTGGTCAATGCCTCAAATGCAAGTATTTTGCTGACGGGAAGTCTTGTAAATGCGCTTGCAATATCGGAATATATAATGACTGCCAGGCCTGAATTCGTATCACTGGTTGCCATGGGATACCGGGCAACGGAATCAGCTCACGAAGACCTGCTCTGTGCCGAGTATATTAAATCGATGATAACCGGCTGTAAAAGGTCATATGACAAGGAGATATCAGACCTTAGATTCAGTTCGGGGCAAAGATTTTTCGAACCATGTAATATCGATTTCTCCCCTCCTACCGATTTTTTTCTGTGTACAATGACCGACAGATTCGATTTCGTACTTAAAGCAGCAAAACGATCGGACGGAAATATGGTACTTGAACGGATAGATATTTAGATAGCGTCGGGAGGTATGTTGAAAATGGGCAGGATTTTTCTCCTCCTGTGTATCTCGCGGTAGGTGCAAAACATACTGATCTTATAAAAATTGAAAAGGGCAAGGGATATCTTTGATGAATCGAGTTTGATCTCCATTTTATCCCTGAAACGGATGAAGAAACCTGCCAAAACCCTTGTCAGGTGAAAAAACCTTAGCCACCTGAAGGCCTTCAAAATTCCTACTATTGACGTAAAAGTTTTTCTGTCGGTTACGTTATCATAGAGCCTGCTAAGGTTCTCAATACTGAATTTTGTCTTGGTCAGATAATCCCTGTTTGTTTCCAGTCCTTCATGAACAAGACCATTGTCGATGTGGAGAACATCGATTCCGGCTATTTTCAGCTGATAGCCAAAAAGAATATCCTCAAATCCGTATTTTTTAAGTTCTTCATAAAATCGCAACCTTGAAAAGACAGATCTGTCAATAAGAACATTAAATGTTGAGAAACTTGTGTAAGGGTGCTTATTGCGTTCAGCTGACGGCTTTTGTTCTTTTTGCCTTCCATACTTCCAGCGTAGTAATTTGTCAGGGTCGCCGGGAGGTGAATCGGTGTAAATAATACCGCCGCATATTACTTTTGCTTCCGGGATAAAATCAAGCCACCGATGCAGAAATGCCTCCCCCGTTCCGGGGATCATTGTGTCAGCATCGATAAACAAAAGGTAATCACCCTTCGCTTCTGTTATTAACCGGTTCCTGATGGCAGCCCTCCCGATATTCTCTTCTGATACAATCACCCTTACTTTGTCATTTTCAAGTGACTGGTATTTCTTTCTGAACTCTTCGGTTGAACCATCATCACCAATTATTATTTCGGAGAATTCCTGAACCTTGTCCATTCCGTTGATCATGCTGCTAACCAGCGCAACAACGTCAAAATCGTTGACAGGGATCAGGATTGAAATCTTCATTGGCAGGAAATTCGGGTTAACCTATCAAATGTACATATTATTTATTAATATTCCGAAATCCTTACTTTGGCAAAGAAATTGCAATGACTATTTTTGCTCTTGATAAAACAAGTCATTTTATTGATGAAAAAGTTATACTTCTGCTTTATAATGGTACTTGCATCGCTGATTTCCAATGCACAGTTAAAAAAAGGCTATGAAATTTCAGTAAATATCTCCGGGCTTCCTGACTCAACTATTTACCTTGCCTACCACCTCGGCGACAAACAGTATATCAAAGACACGTTAAAGCTCGACAGAAAAGGATACGGGATCTTTAAGGGAAATGAAGAACTCCCTCAGGGCATATATATGATAGTTCTTCCCGGGAAACAATACTTTGAAGTCCTGATTTCAAAAGGTCAGTTTTTCTCCGTTGCCTGCTCCTTTTCCGATTATTTCAACACACTGAAATTTACAGGTTCCCAGGAAAACAGCTCCTTTATTGTCTACCAGAAAAGATGGATCGAGATGCAAAAAAAGGCTTCAGCATTAAATAAAAGGCTTCAGGGCAACAAGCAGAATCCCGACTCTCTTAAAATTCTTTCAGAAAAACAAAAAGTTAATGAGGAATCGATGATCGTATATTTAAAAAGTGTTGTAAGTGAAAACGACGGGAACCTGCTTTCAGTCCTGGTCAAGGCTATGCTTCCTGTAGAAGCTCCTGTAATTACCTTACCTCCCGGAACTCAAAACCCCGATTCCGTGAAATGGATACGTACATATCTTTATAACAAAAACCATTTTTTTGATAATATCGATCTTACGGATGAAAGGCTTGTCAGAACACCTATACTGCAGGCAAGATTGAATGCATTTTTTACAAACATTGTTATCCAGGCTCCCGATTCCATAAATAAAGAGATAGACAAGCTGATAAATAAAGTAAAAAATAACTACAAAGTATACCAGTTCGTAGCAGTTTATTTATTCAACCATTTCAGGGAAAGCGAGATAATGGGGCACGATGCTGTTGTGGTAAAGCTTGCAGATGACATTTACCTTTCAGGCAAAGCCGACTGGGTGACACGTGAATTTAAGGAGGATCTTAAGAAACAGGTCGATCTTATACGGCCGAACCTTATCGGCAGGAAGGCCCAGAACCTTGTAATGGACTCATTTAAAGGGATTTTTGTATCCCTGTATGATATTGATAAGGAATTTACCATACTCTATTTCTGGGAACCTGACTGCGGTCATTGTATTGAGGCAACCCCAAAACTAAAGGCCTATTACGATAAGGCTAAAAATGACGGCGTTGAGGTGTTTGCAGTGTGCACTACCTCCGACAGGGAGAAATGGGAGAAATACATCACTGATAACAAAATAACCTGGATCAACGGCTGGGATCCCGAAAGGAGAACAAACTTCGGTTTTTATTATAACGTCCAGTCCACACCAATGATCTACATCCTTGACAGGAACAAAACGATAATCGCCAAAAAACTTTCAGTTGAAGATATTCCTTCATTCATAGAAAACTACAGGAAGTACGTCAGGAAATAGATGAACCGGTCCGTATCCATTTTATAAGATCATAGATGGATTCAAACCTGAAAGTGGAGTTTCTGAAGGCGCATTTCCAAACGGTTTCATTTTCTGAAGGTAAATGAATGATGATCTCCGATTCAGGCTGTGTAACTGAAAATCCCGCACGTATCAGCGCCCTTTCAGTCCAGTACCTTGTAACTCCTTCCCCTTTTATGCAAACCTCGCCCTTCGGCTCATTTCTTATCGAGAAGCTGCCGTCGTCAATATTAAAGCTGACCTTTGATTCATCGAAGAGTCTTTTGAATGCTCCGCTGATCATTATATCCTCCGGTGCGCCATCTATAAATGAATCATCAAGCATGAGCCAGATCCTGTCGGCCTGACTGATCGCGGTATTGAAATCATGGGTCGAGTAAATAATGGTTTTGTTTCCTTTTTGCGTCAATTCGCGCAACAGGCTAATAACCATAAATTTACTATTTATATCGAGGAACGCTGTCGGCTCGTCCATTACCATAACCACGGCATCCTGGGCAAGCACCATTGCAATCATTGCCCTTTGACGCTCGCCGTCCGACAGCTCTGTTACCGGTCTGTCAATAAAACCGTTCATCCCTGCCTTTGCCAGAGCGTCCATAATCGCTTCGTGGTTTAAGGGATCAATCCTTCCAAACCAGTCAGTATGGGGGAACCGTCCAAGAGAAACAAGATCATATACTTTCATATTGCTGACCTTAATTATCTCAGTTGAGACGTATCCGACTTTTGCAGATAGCTGAAGTCTCGAGTAATCGTATATACTCTTCCTGTCTATTTGCAGGGTCCCGCTGATAACAGGCTGCAATCCTGCTATGGTTCTGAGAAGGGTGCTTTTACCGATTCCATTTCTCCCAATAACAGCTATCAGTTCTCCTTTTTCTGCAATACCGTTAAGCGGAGGAAGAAGAATTTTCCTGGACTTTCCGGAGATGTATCCTATCTCCAGCGACTCAAACGTTAATATGCCGCCTTTCTCTTTTTCCATCAGAAAATATCAGCATATCGTCGGTTCCTGAGAATAACCCAAATAACCACAGGGATCCCGATCAGGGAGGTTATTGAATTCACGGGAAGAACATTATCTGACCCGGGCATCTGCGAGATGATATCGCTAAGCAGCATAATAAAGGCGCCGGTGAGGATTGTCCCGGGGATCAGGATCTTATGATCCGCTGTCCTGAATGTTATCCTTGCCAGATGGGGAACTGCAATTCCAATGAACCCTATTGGCCCGCAAAATGCAGTCACGGTGCCGGTAAGGATGCTTGTTCCCGTAATTATTACAAACCTTGCGAACCTGACATTAAGGCCAATGCTTTCGGCATAATTTTCACCAAGTAGCATTGCATTGAGCATCTTCACTGAAATCAGAGATAGAATGACCCCCGCAGAGACCGATAGCAGCATAACGTTCATTTGTGAAGAGGTAAGATTTCCAAGGCTTCCCATTGTCCAGATTACGTAAGCCTTGAGCATGGTTTCATTGCTGAAATACTGCATTATGCTTACAATTGCCGAAATCCCGCTCGACAGCATTATTCCGAGAATAAGTATTGTCATTATATTCCTTACTCTTGCAGATATTATCATTATAAGAATCATAACGGCTCCGGCTCCTGCCCAGGATGCGGTTGCTATTGCCCAGTTCCCTATCCCGCTGATGCTGTCGGGAGTTAATGATGAAGAAAAGCCCAGTATCACAAATGCCACCCCCAGGCTGGCTCCCGAGCTCAGTCCAAGCACATAGGGACCTGCCATTGGATTCCTGAATAGTGTCTGCATCTGCAGGCCGCTGATTGAAAGCGCCATCCCTACGAGCAGGGATGTCATTGCTTTCGGCAGCCTGAACTTTAAAACGATTGTTTCCGCAATATCGCCTGATTTGTTAAAAAGCGCATTAAAAATTTCAACCGGCCTGAATATAACTGAACCCAGAAACAGGTCAAGGATGAAAAACACGCAAACAAGCAGAATCAGTATTAAAAAGAGCACTTTAAATCTATTTCCCGATAAAGGAAACTCATTTGCGGGTATGGTTTCAGATTCCTTCAAGCAAAAGTTTATTCCAGCTTTTTATAATAAATCAGCTCCCTGTCCGGAAACAGCTCAGGGTGCAGGATGGTTGCCAGATCCTGAAGTATGACATCAGGCTTGAGACATCCGCTTTCCCAGTAGTCATTACCGCCCTCATTGTTTACCCGCTTGTTATTATTGAAAAGGTTGCCTCTCTTAAAACATCCAAGATCGCCAAGCCGCGGATCGAGCGATAAAATCTCTGATTTTGACCGGGCGGTTCCGGTATTAAGCCAATATTCACCATTCAGCGCTTTCAAATAAACATTTTCGATGCTGGTGGGTAAGGCGTAAGAAGATTCAGTATCAGCCCACAAGTAGTTTCCTCCTGCATCGCTGATAAGCCTGCTTATATATGAATTCCCCGGAGAAATATACCAGGTATCCTTGAACGGCAATCCCAAAAGTACATTTGGCCGGACAGTAATTTTATCACTTATAAAATTTTTGAGTGCAGTGTACTTTTGTTCCAGTGCCCTGAATATTGAGTCAGCCATTGCTTCCCTGCAATAAAGTGCCCCCGCAAGCCTTATCCATTCAGCTTTACCCAGCGGATCAGTTTCAAGATAATCTGCATTAAAAAAAGCCTTTACTCCCAGTTCCCTCAGTTTTCCTATGTACCCTGATGATTCACTTCCCACCCCATATACCATAACCAGGTCGGGCGAAAGTTTTAATATCAACTCCTTATTAAGGTTGTCTTCAAAGCCGACTTCATGGATCGCACCCTGTGCCACCCTTTCTGCAAGTTCTTTTGAGTAGATAAATTTTGTACCCGAAAAACCTGTAACTGATCCTGCTTCGCCCAGAGCAGAAATCATCGCAAGATGAGTCGTGGACATGCAAATTATGTTCTCCACAGGCACAAATATTACCCTAGCCGGGTCAACTCCCGCCGGAATTTTATTACCCCTGTGTACAAGGTACCAGGTCTGCACTACATTATTTGCTCCCTGCCAGGGATTGAAGACTGAAACCTGCGAATACCCCTCTCCCTTTTCAATTTTAAATCTCTTCGCAACCGACACAGTGGGCATTTCAGCTGTTTTGGCGTTATCGGATTTTTTGATTTTTCCATCGCAGGAGATCATCAAAATCAACAGACCAAGACTGAAAATTTCAAATGTTCTGCCGGAGCAGTGACTTATATTTTGCTTGAAAGTCATTGAGTGGCGGAGGATCTTTCTGTTTTAAAAAACAAACTCCCCGGAATAATATCAGTCTGCTCCATTGAGATAAGTCCGCCATTCCTGTCATATCTCAGGAGGTAGCCCTTGTTTTGGTAATCCGTAGCATCAGTCACAAAAACATCACTATTCAGCGGATTTATCCCCAGTTTGTAAAAATTACGGTTTGCCCTGGCGATAAAGGTCGCCACAGGTAGATCCTGCGCGTAAACTGACATTCGTTTCACCCCGTTATCCAGATAGTATAAAGTCTCTCCGGCCGCGTTAATCTGAAGGCATGTAGGTGAATCCGTTTTTAGAGGAAAGATATACCTCTTTACGATATCATGATTCAAAGTATTGATCGCTATCAGCTCAGCATAAAATTCACGCTGCCATCCCCCGTTACAAAGCACCCACAAAGTGCCGTCGCGGTCAATTACCATACTTTCAGGCTCCATGCCCACTTCAATGGAATCGATGACACGGTCAGTACTTATATCTAAGACAAAAACCTTGTTCCCTCCTGCCCAGTTTGCAACGAATGCTTCAGGGTACGACACCGCTATCGACTCGGAAGTATGCCCGAGGTTGATGTAACCCGAGACTGTGTTTGAAGCTAAATTAATAACAGCCAGGGAGTCAGAATAAAGACTCGACACATAAGCTTTTGTATCAGTTACAAATGAGATATATCTGGGAGCGGTTATTCCATTGATAGTCGCCACCGACTTAAGGAAGTTGATATCCGTCACCTCAATTTTCCCTGAATTATTGACTACAATATATGCCCTGTTGCCTGATATATTCATTGAATACGGGACATCGCCCAGAGGACGCTGATTTGCCGAATAAAAAACATGATTATAGGTTTTTAATGAATCGTAAGAAAAAAATGAAAGCGATCCGTTGCCCGATTTAAAATTACCTTCATTAACTATAAATACTCCCGGACCTGACAGAAAGGAATCATAAACACCATCGATCACCGGATCTGAAAGTTTCAGGCAGGACACCAGACCCATCAATGTTAGTACTGATATAAATAATTTACTCATAGCTTACTTTTTTAATTGAAAAACAACTGATAACGACCAGGCCCTGCCCGGCATCGGATACCATGCAATATCCTGGTAACTTGTATTAAAAAGGTTCTCAACCATCAGGGTTATGTCATAAATAGTATTTTTTAAATTAAGCTTAACACCAAAATTAATGTCTGTTACAGTGTATCCCGGAAGATATTGCGAATTATCAGCAGTCAGATATCTCCGGCTGATGTAATTTGCATTCAGAGAGGAATGCAGACTCTTCCAGCTCAGGCGCATGACAGAATTTAATTTGTTCTTTGGTATATACATAAGCTGTTTTTTTGGAGAAAGTTCATTTCCGCTTATTATCCGGTGCGAGGCAGCCTGAGTAAAAGTGTAGATAAGGTTTACAAGGGCTTTAAACCTTGCAAGGGAGTAAGCCATGTTAATGTTCGATTCAAGTCCGTTTATTGTTATTTTATTAACATTACCTGCTTCCCAGTACGTATTTTCACCCGGGAGCCATTGGATCATGTCAGTTACAGAACTTCTGAAAACAGTAAGCTCGCCTTTGAACTTTAAGGATGGCGAAAATGATTCTTCAGTCGCCATTCCCAATTCAGCAGTGTAGCCTGTCTCATTTTTCAGATCAGGATTCCCACCTGGCAACCAGTACATATCATTAAGTGTAGGAACTTTGGAATTCTTTGAAAAATTGGTTTTAATGAAATACTCCCTGACAGGAATGAGTCTGAACTCTGCACCAATGGAAAAATCAGGGACCAAAAGTTTAGAGTCCTGAAGAATCTCCCTGACGAGTACCTTTGTCCCGAACCATTTTGTTAACCGGGTTTCAACCGAGGCACCGGCCGATGCTATATTTCTTGATCTTTTTCCCTGATAATTATTTGAGTTGATGAAATTCAATTCATTGTTAAGATACAATTTAAAAATTGACATATCAGCAACATGTGAAATCATATCTGCCCTCATTACAACGCTCCTTGAGAGATTCTCAGAGTTTATGGATGCAAGACGGTTAAAGTAGTTTAGCCTGTCGGATAAAAACGCAGCAGTCATGCTGTATTTGGATTTCTCCTTCAGGGTTTCATAACTTACAAGACCTCTTAAAGACCTGTCATCCTGTTTTTCTCCCTGGCCCGATGAAAACATTGTCAGGGGTACCGGAAGGTTTCTGGAAGTTGTCTGATACCAAAATCTTGTTGAAAGGGTGCCTTTTGATCCCCTGAAATAGAGTTCCTGGATAAATCCTTCCTGGCTCACCTGGCTGTTTTGCCTTTTCTCCCAGACAGGTACCTGACTTCTTATATTATTCAGGTAGAGGAAATTATTTTCTGCCGAGCTCAGGAAAGCTTTGGTAACTGACTGAAAGCGGGGACTTCCTGTTCTCACTCTGGCCAGCCCTGAATACCTGTTGAAACTTCCGAACCGGGGATTGATAAATAATACATTTTCCTGGTTCCAGTCGGGTTTTGTTTCAATATTGATGATCCCTCCTATACCGCCACTGTTCAGGTCCATCGATGCGCCTCCGTATGAGACGATTACGTCATCTGCAAATCCCGACGGAAAAAGTGACAGGTCAAACTGACCAAGCATCGGGCTATTCAGGTTTATGTTGTTCCACGCTATCTGGGTATGTCCCGGGCCGGTTCCCCTGAATGAAGGAGTTGCAATACCCCCCGATCCATATGACTTGACAAAAAGGGCTGAGTTATCCGAAAGCAATTCGGCAATTGATCTGCTGTTATAATCACTGATTGAGGCGGAATCGAGCCGGATAACCTTAAATCCTGAATGCGTGTAATTATCTGATTTGCCATTTATTACAACTTCATTAATCCTTATCGTATCGCTCTCAACAGGTGACTGACCATTCAGGAGGACTGGCAGCAACAGAACAGTATAAAAAGCAATATTTCTCAAAACAATATCTCATTTTATGCTGCCGGGAATAGTTACACAGGGGAATCACAGGATGATTCTGTGCTTTTCTTCCCGAAAGCTTTGAACATATAAATTGTCTGGCAGGTCTTCTGACTTGTCCCGGTTTTAAGAAGCCTTCCCATCCGCAGAACTCGGGACAGTGGCAGGTATTTCTGAAAACCATCATCCGTTATAACGTGATCAGGCATCACAGCAGCGGGTACTGTCGCGGATTCATACCGCATTCCCTTTTCATTACAATGATTCTATTTCATTGTAAAACCAATACTGAACCAAAGGTAAATGATTTTTTGAGACTGATTGATACCAGATATTAACAATTGTTGATAACCGGCTGATTTGAGTCTGGTCTTTAAATTGTTCCGCAGGAATTTCTGACAACTAAGTTCGGGAGCAATGTTTACCTGCCTTTTGTATTTTGTCTTTCCTGAATTCTTTACTTCCGACCATATCATATTGGCCACTTTAAGTGCCATTCCGGTAAGAGGCTTTCTGCAGACAGGTAACAGGAGAGAACATAAGATCAAAACCTATTCCCTCCTCCATCGATATCAATGCAATATCCTGTGGAACACGGAGTTTCTTTTTCCTCAGAAAGCTCATAACCCTGTAAACAAGCTCAGCCTGCAGTACTAATCATTATTTCAGCACGGTAAGGAGGACGCAGATATTTTTCAATCTGGCCCAGTTCAATGTCCCTGCCATTCATCTGGAGGTCAAATTCAACAATTGCAGGTTTATTCATTCCGGCTTTTTTCGTCGATGCGTATCCTTGAGAATTTCAATAACCGGTGTATCCTTGGCTGAAGGAAGCTCTTGTCGGTTACAATCAGGATATTCTTATAACCTAATTTTTCAATATGATCAATAACGCGTTGTGAACCTTCGGCAATATCGGTGCAAACAGTATTCAGCCGGAGTATTTCTGACTGATTTCTCAAGCAGTACAAACGGATAAGCCGATCGACCTCAGAGACCTGATTGTATAATCATCAGCAGCTTCTCCGACAAGAATAAGACCACTGTAGAATTTTCTGAAGGCACCGACAAGCCTGTTATATCTGCCATCATCCGGATCTTTTGTCATAATTGAAAATCCAACTCCGATACTCGCAAAAGCTTTCTGAAGGAACGGAGTTATTTCATAAATGAAAGGATCATGAAGTGACGGTACAATCATTCCTATCACACCCGGTTTTTCTTCAACAGGAGATATTTCCTGCTGTTCTTTCTGCAGATCGAAATAACCCATTTGTCTTGCCAGTGCAAGAACACTTTTCCTGTGTATCTTTCCGTATTCCATGCTGGTCAGCTTTATTGTTTAGAACAAGCGAAACCAAAGTACTGGATACACCTAAGCCTTTCGGCTAAATCTTTATTTTTAACTTTTTTCCCCATTTTCCCCTTAATTTGGAGAACTAATATATACAACATTTTTTAACTTCTAAACAAATAATTAAGAATTTTTAACATTATATAAACAATAATGATACTAATTCTCCGGTTTTTCCTTTAAATAATTTAGTAATTGCCCGATCCCTAAATATCTAAAACCTATCTTTTTGGAGGTCTGTATACCTCTTTGTTTTGCAGCTTGCTTCAAGCCGCTGCTGCCATTTTGATTTCTTCAAAGGCTTTTTCTTGTTTTCTTCCAGTGTTGCCAGAACTTTATTTTCGTCAATAAATCTTTTGGAAATCCAGTATTCTGAAGTAGGTAAGGATATTTGCAAGAAAATAATAGTATGTAAGTCCTGACGGGAAATTATTAAGCATAAGCATAAACATAACAGGCATCATGTACATCATCATCTTCATACCGGGCTGGTCAGAGCCGGGAGATGATCCTGTCATCTTCATTGTCAAGAAGCGTTGAAGCAGTCATAAGCAGCGTGAAGAGACTGACATGATCTCCATATATTGGTATCTTGAAATGGCAGTGTCAGTATTGAATCATATGTTGAAAGATCGGTTGCCCAGAGAAAATGTTCCTGCCTTAATTCGATCGAAACAGGGAAAAACCTGAACATGGCAAACAGTATAGGCATCTGAAGAAGCATGGGAAGACAACCTCCCATAGGATTCATGCCGGCCCTTTTATAAAGATCCATTGTGGCCTGCTGCTTTTTCATTGCATCTTCCTTCTTTGGGAATTTTTTACCCAATCTCTTCTACCATAGGTTTGAGAACCTGCATTTTTGCCTGCGACTGGTATGATTTGAAAGTAAGCGGGAAGAGTACAATTTTTATAAGTATAGTCAGGATCAGAATAATTATCCCATAGCTGGCAATATATTTTTCGAGCCAGTTAAATACAGGAATTATTACAAACCTGTTTATCCAGCCGATAATATTTTTGCCCAGGAAACACCAGCTTGTCAAGCTCAAGTCCCTCTTTTCTCAGTGTTGAAATATGGTTTGGACCATAATACAGCTTCATTCCGATCGTTGTTGACGGACCTGGATTGAAAGGAACACCAACTTCAGAAGTATAATATCTTATATATTTTGGAGATGCAACGTGTTTTTGTAGATGATACTGATCCGTTCAGAAAGTAATCTTTGGTAATAAGAACTGAAGAAAAGAACTGATCCTGGAATGCAACCCAGCTCAGCTTTGTTGTAATATCCGCTTTTTCGACATCCTTTTGTTGATCTTAATTTCAGACCTTCAACATCATCCTGGAAATATTTATACTTGATTGTTGTATAGTATTCTTCATTCTGTCTTCCCTTTTCCTGTTGCGGTATGTACATCCGCCAGTCGAAAGTGAGACTGTTCTGGTTTGAGGCTATGATATCCTCCATTGAGTTGAAGGTCACATCAAAATCAACCATGTATTTGTCAGGGGCAAGAGTGTATTTATACTCGATATACTTCTCCTCTCCCGCCATCAGCCTGAGAACAACACTCTCCGGTTGTTCGGTAGCCATGAATGCCCTGTCGTCTGATACCGGAGTGAAATAGAGATCATTGGTCTGGACTGCTTTGTTATCTGCAGTATAAAAATTAAATCCAAATACTGTTGAATCGCCGGAAAATAATATAAGAGGAAGTGAATCATATGTCCTGTAATCCTTAAGACGTGCAGAGTAAACCCTGCCTCCCTTTAGGGGATATTTTCAGTTCTAATCTTATTGTTTTCAAGAGTGATCAGACCTGTGTCGCCGATTGCTGCAGCCCACAAATGCACCATACTGACTGGAATCAATTTTACTGACTCCTGATACTTGTATTCACGGGTTCTTCTTTAACTTGTTTAACTTCAAGAGAATCCGTACTTTTTTGCACAGGTACCAGAACCAGTTTCTGGTTTATCTCATTAACTTTGGCAATAGCTTCAGGTTGTTTGGTTTAAATCTGAGAGCATTTATATATTCAGCTCTCGCATTTTCCATATCACCTTTTTCATAAAGCGAATCTGCCCTGGCAATCGTCTTTTCATATGATTTATTCATCCGGTTGCCATTATAGACACTAAATCCTATGAATATCAGAAATATCAGAATTATGCCGGTTATTGTATTTTTATCCATTCTTTAAGGAGATGATTATTAATTACTTTATTGATTTTATCAATCAATGCATGCCTTTATAAAGTTCACAAACAGAGGATGCGGATTTATAACGGTACTGCTGTACTCAGGATGAAACTGAACACCTATAAACCATTTATGGGCTGGTATTTCAACAATCTCAACAAGGTTTGATTCGGGATTAATTCCCACCGGGACCATTCCGTTCATCTTGAAATCCTCAAAATACCGGTCATTGAATTCATATCTGTGCCGGTGCCTTTCAATAATTTCAGTCCTTTGGTACGCCTCGTAAGTCTTTGATTCCTTATTAATTATGCATTTATAGCCTCCAAGCCTCATAGTTCCGCCTTTGTCAGTCACACTTTTTTGTTCTTCCATGAGGTCGATGACAGGATATTTGGTCTTATGGTTAATTTCTGTTGAATGAGCGCCTTCAAAATGAAGTACATTTCTTGCAAACTCAATAACCGCACATTGCATTCCCAGACATATTCCGAGAAAGGGAATATTTTTTTCCCTGGCATACCTGACTGTTATTATTTTGCCCTCTATTCCTCGTGATCCAAAACCAGGAGCAACAAGAATACCATTCAATCCCTTAAGCCGTTCATTAACATTTTCGTCAGTTATCTCTTCGGAATGAATGAACTCGACATTAACTTCACATTCATTCATAGCACCGCCATGAATGAATGATTCAGTGATAGATTTATATGCATCGGGTAATTCAACATATTTTCCAACGAGGCCTACCCTGATTGAATGTTTCGGATTTTTAAGCCTTACAATAAACTCCCTCCAACCTTTAAGCTGGGGTTCGGTATCGATTGGCAGGTTCAGTTTTCCTCAAAACAGTCTGATCGAGCTTTTCCTCAAGCATTTTTAACGGAACCTCGTAAATTGTTGATACATCGACCGATTCAACAACAGCGCTTTCTTCAACGTTGCAGAACAAGGCTACTTTGCGTTTTATATCCGCTGTCAGGCATTTTTCTGTCCGGAGTACCAGAATATCAGGTTGTATTCCCGCTTCAAGAAGCAATTTTACCGAGTGTTGTGTCGGCTTTGTTTTCAATTCGCCGGAAGCTGAAAGATATGGAACCAGTGTCAGATGGATAACAATACAGTTCTGTGATCCAAGTTCCCATTTAAGCTGCCTCACCGATTCAATGTATGGAAGAGATTCAATATCACCGACCGTCCCGCCGATCTCGGTGATAACTATATCAAATTTATTTCCGGATCCGACTAGTTTAATCCTTCTCTTTATCTCATCAGTGATATGAGGTATTACCTGGACTGTCTTCCCGAGGTAATCACCTTTACTCTCCTTATTGATTACAGTCTGGTAGATCCTTCCGGTTGTAACATTGTTTGCCTGGCTCGTCGGGACATTCAGAAACCTCTCATAATGCCCCAGGTCGAGGTCGGTTTCAGCTCCGTCGAGTGTGACATAGCATTCCCCATGTTCGTATGGGTTCAGTGTTCCCGGATCAACATTTATATAAGGATCAAGTTTCTGTATTGTGACTGAATAGCCTCTTGCCTGTAAAAGTTTGGCAAGTGATGCAGAAATAATACCTTTCCCAAGGGAGGAGGTTACTCCTCCGGTTACAAAAACGTATTTAACGTCGGCCAATTAAGAAAAGTTTTATAATTATATTTTCAGGTTATTATACAGTCAATCGTCGAGACCGGACTGGTCAATCATCTTGACTTTTTCTTCAAGTGTTTTAATCATTTTCTTTGCGTTCTCGATTTTTTCCTGAACCTCTCTTATCATGGTATCAGCATTCGTTGATTTTGCAAAGAATCCTATATTGTTTTCCCAAAGTACAATATCGCTTTCAAGCTGTTTGATCTTGGTAAAGAATTTGTCTCTTTCATTTCTTACCTTTCTTGACGCCTTGGGATTGGTTTTCAGATTATCAAGTTTTGTCCTGTACTTAAGAATACTCTTGTCCTCATCGGCTATTTTCAGTCTGTCGAACTCCTTATTCAGGGCATTTCTGTACCTGTTTGTAATTTCCTCTTTTTTATTGAAAGGAACAAAACCTATTTCAGTCCATCTCCTTTGCAGGTCTTTCAGGCGTTCAAAGGCTGCCTGAACATCCGTTACCGGGTTCAAATTTTTCAAGTTCATCTATAATAGCAAGCTTTGCATTGAGATTGTCTTCGTAAGAAGTATCCAGATTAGCAAAGAATTCAGCTTTCCTGTTGAAAAAATGGTCACAGGCTTTCCGGAATCTCTTCCAGGTTTTTTCAGATTGTTTCCTCGGAACTGGTCCTATTTCCTTCCATTCCCTCTGAAGCTTTATCAGAGCATCTGAAGTCGTTTTCCAGTCAGTGCTTTCCTGGAGGGACTCAGCCTGGATACACAATTCGGTCTTTCAGCTGAAGATTTGTCAGTTGTGTTTCCTTATTATCGGCATAGAAACTCCTTTTCTTCTCGAAGAAAGTAGTCGCATGCCTCCCTGAACCTCTGGTAAACCCTGTTATTCTGCTTTTTGGGAGCAAATCCTATTGTCCTCCACATTTTCTGCAGAGCAACTATTTTATCAGCCCTTTCATCAAAATCCCTGAAGTTCTTTATCTCCTGAAGATTAATTGCTTCTACCTCTTCGCAAAGTGCTATTTTGGCTTCGAGATTCTTCCTCTGATCATCTTTTTGTTTTTCAAAATACTCATGATGTCTTTTATTGATCTGAGTCGTAGCTTCCTTGAATCTTTCCCATATCTCATTTTTTGATTCCGGGAGGAACAGGACCTATTTCCCTCCATTGATTATGATAGTCCTGAAGAGATCTGAAAGCATTAACCGGATTCGGTTCGAGCAAAAGTTCCTCGGCCTTTTCGCATAACACAACTTTGGCTTCCAGATTTTTCTTCAGATCAAGATCCCGGAGTTCCTTATTTATCTTGATATAATCGTAGAAAACCTCAACGCTGTGATGGTAGTTCTCCCAAAGGTCTTTAAGAGATGCCTGTGGCACTACGCCGATTGAGTGCCATTCGTTCTGAAGTGAACGGAAATCATGAAAAGTCTTATTAATAGATTCCTCGCGGTTGACAAGATCCTTGATCTTATCAATTATATCATATTTCTTTTTAAGATTCTCGTACTTTTCAACTTCCTGAACCTTATTAAAGTCATTCTTCTTCTCCCTGAATTTGTCAAGAAGTTCCTTGACACGATAATCGAGAGGATCAACCCATACTTTGTAATCCTCAATTTTACCGCCTCCTTCCAGAAACTTGGCTTTCCTCTCTTCCGATTCCAGTCTTGATCTTTTTGTAGAACAGAGATTTTATCCTCTCCACATCCTCGCGGATCTCTGATGGAGGTCGGTTATCGATAATTAAAGCAAGTGTCTCTACCAGCTCATGTTTTGAAAAACCTGAGTAATCTACGGGAGGAAGCTCAATTTCTTCCAGATCACGAAACACTTCCGGTACAGAAGTGCGCTTTTCGATCGAAGCGGGTGCTAAATCTTTCTCTTTAACGATCTTCTTTTCGATAACTTCAGGTTCCTTCGCTTCAGGCTTGTCTTCTTTGTCAGATTCAAGCTCTTCAGGTTTATCAACCTCAGAAGATTCAGATCCTTCTGCTTTAACTACCTCAGAATATTCAGTTTCTTCCGCTTTAGCTATTTCAGAAGATTTAATTTCTTTTGGTTTTTTTTCTTCAGAAGATTCAATTTCTTTAGCTTTTTCCGCTTTATCAGAGTTCTCAGTACCGGCAGCATCTTCATTTGCCCCGTTTTGTTCTTTACGAACAGAGTCTTCCGGATTTTCTATAATCATATTCAATCCTTTAAGTTTCAATATCTTAACACGCTGAATTCTCCATGGCAAACCATAGATTTTTCAGAGTACGAAAATATTGAATTATTAGTTAAACTCAAAGTTTTAGGCCAAATTAAAATGATAATCAAATATTAAGGGCTTGAACAAGGCATTCCAAACTTTAGTTTATTATGTACTGATTAGTTACAAATATTTATCTTTGAATTGAAAAAATAAACTTAATGCTTATCTGTAAACCATTCCCGGATTAATACTGATTGATATGGATACAAAGGATATTATTATTTTTGCGGCCGTCTTTGCCTTCATTGGCTTCAGGTTATATCAGAAATACGGGAAAAAGAATCCGGTCAAACCCGGGGGGACCGGGGAACCTGGACATTCTGATATGTCATCGTCTTCAAAAGATGATGACTATGAACCATATTCGAAAAAATAATTTACCGCTTATTCCTTGAGATAAGATAGCGGAATGGATTCAGTATTTTCTGTAGCAGCCTCAGATCTTCAGTGATAATCTCGGCAGTGCCCTGCATATTTTGGGTGAAGACAAGGTTTTTTCCATATAAAGTTGTAAGACCTGAGGGGAACGTTAACTCTATTACATAAGTATCTCCCGAAGGTACAAGCGATCGGGACTTCACGACCCCTTTCAGCATGCCGTATTCAAGATAGGGATAACCACTTAACTTGATATTTACTTCCTGACCGGGTGTGACTTTCCCTGAACGTGACATTTTAAGGAATATCCTGCCAACCAGTTCACCCGTTTCAAGAGGAACAACACTCAATACAGGTTCATCTTTTGTAACAGACTGATTCTCACTCCAGTATTTTGTAAAAGTAACAACACCACTCATTGGTGAGATAAGGAGATAGGTGTTCTCCCATATTTTTACCTGTGCTTTGAGATTAAGAAAAGACTCATTCAGGACAGAAAAGTATTTTTCTCTGTCTTCGACGCGTTTGATCTTATAATCCTGTAAAAGTTGTCTTCTTTCTGCAAGCTCTATCAGCTTTGCTGAATGATCAAGGCGTACCTGCTCAAGTTCTATATTGATTCTGATAAGTGCCTGACGTGATTTTTCAAGTTCACTTTCCGAAAAGACGCCGCTTAGATGCAGCAACGAATCCCTTTTGTACTTATTTGCCTCAATTACCTGGTTTTCGGAATAAAATTTCTCTTTAACCTTTACCTGGTTTATATATGAGAGGATTCCCTTAATTTCTTCGTTAACCGAGTTTATTTTATTTCCGTAAAAGTCATTATGGTTATTATTACTGAAATCCGAAAGGCTTTTCCGGAACTGGCCCCAGTATCCCTGGACCTCTCCCAGTTCCGTGAAGTCTGGCAATGCTGAAAATATAAGTGTTTCCGGACTTTTAACCGTATCGGAAAATTGCCTTAAATCGCTCATTTCATCAGGTGATGCAGCGGTTTCCATCACGGCCAGTAATTGTCCTTCCGAAACGGTTTCTTTATCCTTAACGTACAGGTTTTTAATTCTTCCGGTGATCTTTGATACCATAGTTACGGGAGGATTAACTGTAGTAATTTCAACCGGTGCCGGAATTATGTCTGGATATTTTATCAGCCAGGCGAAAAACAGAAAGAGTGCAAAAACTATTACCATGATAGTTGTTCCCCATCTTATGATTCTGTCAGGAGGGCGGCCCATTATTTCATTAACGGGCTCAGAATAAATGATATCTGGTTTTCTTCCTTCCATCCTTAGTTTCAATTGCCCAGCTCAAGCTGGTTTTTAACAAGGTTGTAATATGCACCCTTTTTACTGATCAGAAATTCGTGGTTGCCGGTCTCGGTTATTTGTCCGCCATCAAGGACTACAATCTTATGGGCATTTCTTACGGTACTTAATCTATGAGCTACAATGATAACGGTTTTGCCCTGGAAGAAATCTGACAGGTTCCCTACAATTGCCTTTTCAGTGTTTGCATCAAGTGAATTTGTGGCCTCGTCGAAGATTAAAATGTCAGGATTCTTATATATAGACCTGGCAATCAGCAACCTTTGCTTTTGACCCTCACTGAGACCATGTCCGTCAGCTCCTATCCTTGTGTTGTACCCCAGCGGAAGAGATTCGATAAATGCCCTGATATTAGCAGTTTCCGCAGCATTTTTCATCCTGACCTCGTCAACTGCTTCAGATCCGGGGGCTATATTACCTGCAATGGAATCGGGAAATAAAAAGCCATCCTGCATTACTGCTCCCACTTTTTGGCGCCAGACTTTCAGGCTCAGATTTGCAAGGGGGATATCTCCCACCGTTATTTCTCCCGTTACCGGCTTGTAAAATCCAAGCAGCATTTTGAGCAATGTCGTCTTTCCACTACCACTAACTCCCACTATCGCTGTTACCTTATTCTGTTCAATCAGAAGATCAGTGTTTTTCAATGCAAAAGGCGATCGCGGACCTTCATATTGATATGAAACATTATTCACCCTGATATTCTTATTATCAGGCATCTTACTTACTTTCTCAGTGCTGTCGGGTTCTTCATCTTCCATATTATGAACTTCAGCAAGCCTGTCGAGGCTCATTTTTGCGTCCTGCGACATCCTGAAGAATTCAATAATCTGGCTGACAGGGACATTCAATTGTCCGATAATGAACTGAACTGCCAGCATCATACCAAGCGTCATATTCCCTTTCAATACGGCAGTTGCTGATACTATTGTAATGAGGACATTCATAACCTCATTAATGAGTGTTGCTCCTGCCGACTGGTATTGAATCAAACCAAGACCCCTGACTTTCAATCCGAAAAGCGATACCTGATGCTTTTCCCAATCCCACCTCTTGCTGAGCTCGCTTTGAGAAAGCTTTATGTCCTGCATCCCGTTAATAATATTTATAAGCTTGGAATTGGAAGCCGACATCTCCCTGAACCTCATATCATCTAGTCTTGCCCTTGATTTCATGAACAGGGTAACCCATATCATATAAAGGGCTGTTCCAGTCAGGAATATCGCAAGTATTTTGAAACTGAATATTGCCAGTACTATCCCGAAAATAACAAGGTTAAAGAATGAGAAGAGGATACTCAGGCTTGCCGAGGTCAGAAATGCTTCAATTCTATTGTTGTCGTCGATCCTCTGAAGGATGTCGCCTGTTAGCTTCGTATCAAAAAATGCAATCGGCAGTGCCATGAGTTTCTGAAGGAAACCCGAAATTATTGCCACGTTTACCCTTGAGCCAATATACAGAAGAAGCCATCCCCTGATGAATTCAACCGACATCCGTCCACCGACAAGGGCAAGCTGGGCGAATAGGATAAGGTAGATAAAACCAATATCGTTATTGTTCAGACCTATATCAATTATTGACTGGGTCAGGAACGGTATAATCAATTGTATACAACTGCCCAGCAGGAGGCCCAGAATTAATTGTCCAAGGTATTTTCTGTATAATCCAAAGTATTTTAGCAGGAATCTGAATCCACTTGATTCTTCCTCCACACCTTCTTTGCTGTTAAGATCAGGTGAAGGTTCAATTATCAATGCCAGTCCGGTATTTTTCCCATCAGTGACCGTATTAGCCCAGTTTTTTTCAAACTCCGTGCGAGTAAATTTTAGTAATCCTGCAGCTGGGTCGGCTATCCAAATTTTGTCATTTTTAATTTTGTATGCGACAACGAAATGCTTTTGTCTCCAGTGTAATATACAGGGGAGGGTGACCTTTTCTGCAAGCATTTCGTAAGATATCTTAACTCCTAATGTTCTGAATCCTAATGAGTCAGCGGCCTCCGAAAGCCCGAGAAAGGAAACACCGTCTTTTACTATATAGCATCTTTTCCGGAGGTACTCAATGGAATAACTTTTTTTGTAAAACCCTGCCACCATTTTAAGGCATGCGGGTCCGCAATCCATGGCATCAAATTGTTTTACAAAAGGGAAAAACATCTTTTTCGGAGCTGCTGATTAATTCCGTAAAGTAAATACATTTATTTTTCAATAAAAGAATCCTTTGGCATTTCGTTATATCAGTTCCATAACTTACGGATTAATACTTTAATATGCAGGAAATATTATATTTGTCAACTAATTATGGAGAAAAAATCAGCAATTGTTCCGTAAGCTTCCAGATAAAACAATAATTGAAGGCATATACCGGCAGGACGATAAGATCCTTAACTGGCTGTATGACAATTATCGTGAGAGTGTACGCCACCATGTGCTGAAAAACAGCGGTTCTGAAGCAGACGTCGCCGACGTGTTTCAGGAATCAATAATAATGCTCTATAATCAGATATCCTCCAACGAGCTGAAACTTACTTCCGATCTTAAAGGTTATTTTTACGGCATTGCAAAAAACATCTGGAACTCACAGCTCAGGAAGAAGCTAAGAAATACCATTCTTGAAGATGACTTTCCTGATTCTGATATTGTCGAGGAGGATGGCAATCTTATCCTTGAAAGAGTTGTGAGCAGGGCTTTTCTGAAATTGAAATCAGATTCACGGATGATGCTGACAATGTTCTCAGAAGGTTTCACATATGAAGAGATCGCAAAAAAAATGAATTTTAAAAGTGAGATATATGCGAGGCGAAAAAAATATCTGAGCAAGGAGGAGCTTTTGAAACTGATGAAAGAGGATCCCGAATATAAGTTTCATCTTGACAAATAATAATGCAACAGCCTGATAATAAGGAAGATTAACAGGACGGCCCCTGCAAAAAACAACAGGTATCGGGAATAATAAAGGGGTTCATTATCCCCGTAAATTACAAGCGCCGACCAGAAATAAGGATGCGACCGCAGCATGTCAGCATTTTTAAGATAGTCAAGGCGAGCCCTTCTCAGGGCATTGCTTTTCGTTTTTCCACTTTTAAGATAGCTGTAAAAGTTCTCGACGATTTCCGTGCCCGATCTGTCTTCAATTTCCCACATCGACATCACAACCGACTGGCTGCCCGAATATATGAATCCTCTCGCAAGGCTAAGTATACCCTCTCCTGACCTGAGTAATCCCGATCCTGTGTTACACGAGCTTAGCATTACCATTTTTGCCTTAAGCGGGATATCGTAAACTTCATAGGTATTCAGGTTCCCGTCTTCAACAGAATCTTTCTTCTGATAAAAGAGCATCTTGGAATGCATCGGGTCCTGGTCATTCAGAATCGCATGCATTGCCAGATGGATAATATCGTAATTACCGGCCAGAGCTTTAAATTCAGCTTCAGTCGCCATGTCATTAACACGGAGCTCACCTCCGGTCAGATCAGACACAAATTCAGCTTCCTGCCGGGCATATGGCAGATCGCTTATTCCTGAAAACCTGCCCTGTCTCGTAAGTAAAAGGGAATCGACATTTATCCTCTCTGTGTAAATCGGGGCAAAAGCTATAAGGCTTGTGGAGAGGCTGTGGCCTTTTTTTGATGATTCCGCCATAAATGTGGCCGAATATGTATATGAAATCCTGAATTCATTCATTAAATATGGAAGATCACCGTAGTTTATTTCTTCTCCCGGAACCTGTGCCATCGGTATAGTTTCGAATGGAACATAGGAAAGAATATTATCAGTTGAGATCAATAACTTATCGGAAATAAGGAATTTTCTAACCGGCTCAAAAACAGTCTTATACAGACGGACACCCGATTGCTGGAATTTAATAAATTCAACTTTTGCGTCATCAAGAGGCGATGGCATTGACAAGAGCCTTCTAAACGCATTTATATTATTAAAGAATCCCGTGTCGACCGGTACCCTGATAAGCTTATTATACTTCCTGTTCGTTACAAAAATGTAGAGGACGGTATCCGACAACACATAATTCAGATAGTTAATGTTCCTGCCGGCAATCGACTGTATCTGACCAGGCTTAATGACCTGTGTATTGTACTTCAGCAAGTAGTATTCAGGATACTCTTTCTCAAATACCTTAATAAGCGAATCCCGTCTTCGTGTTGCATTAAGAACAATATTCTTCCATATTGAAAGCTGGTTAACATCAGGTGATTTTCTGGCATTCTCTTCGGAGATCTTTGCATTATAAAAACCAATCTCCGATTTAAAATTTCTTTCAAGATCAGCAATGTTTTGAGGAATGTGAAACTGAGTGGCCTTTAATTCGCGTGTTGAAGTAAGAAGGCCGGCCACCTTGCTTTTTTCCGAATATTCAAATGCTTTGTCCCAATAAGCCGGGTTCCCCGTATGCTTAAAGCACATATCAAAATCCCTGATTGCAAACAGGTATGAATCTCTGTGCCGGTCCCCGAGTATCAGACGACTCTCTTCCTCGCTGATGTTAACCCTTACCTTATCGAGCAGGGAAACAATAAGTTCGGAGGTACCTGATGCTGCCAGGAGATATTCAAAATCCAATGATTTCCTGTATATATCCCACAGGATCATGTATTTTGCACCCAGCATGTCGAGCGACACCAGATTGGGTTCGATCAGCTCAAGTCCGGGATTGCCGGTTTGTGAGTGATCCGGGCTGCCGGCTACCCGGGAGAAGATCAATTCCTGAACCCTTTCGAGCGCCTTTGCCGATTCATTATTTTCCATCAATGCAAGCGAATATCCAAGAAGCGCCTTATTCCTGAATGAAATATCTTCTCCGTGACTGTTAAGGTAATCGATGCATTGCTCAAAAAGCAGCAACGATTTTTTCCTGTCAATATTGAATTCCTTCAGGTAATCGGCATAATACATCAGAATTTCATAATAATCTTTTGAATCAGCACCGGAAGAATTCTTTGCCTTTTCAAGAGACTTTTTAATCAATTCCTCACCCCTGTTAACTTTCCCTGCCTTCCCCAGAATAATTGCAAAACTATTTATAAAGTTGAGCGATAACATTGAGCTTGATGAACTTGCCATTTCAAATCCTTTTTTGAAATATTCATCTGATTTATCGCTTAATCCCATCAAAAAATATGTAGTAGCAAGATTATTAAGGAGATTTATATAGTATTCCACATTTGGGATACTAACTTCATCATATAATAATTCTGCTTTTTCAAGAAAAAGAACTGCTTTTGAATACTCTGAAAGCTTTACGTAACAGATGCCAATATTTGTATAAATAGAAATTATATCCGTATTCATTCTGATTGAATTCTTGCTAAAATCCTTCGGCATTCCGTTAATAATTTTTAATGCCTGATTACCGTAATCAATTGCCTTGAAATATTCATCCAGACCATAATTAGAAGTTATAAGACTTAACAGACTTATTAAAAGTGAGGGGCTGAATTCACCGTATAATTTTCTTTCAATCTCAAGAGATCTTTGAGTATATTGCTCCATGTTTTTGAAGTCTCCCATGTTGAAATAAGCTAATCCAGTGTTATAGAGACATTTGGCACTGAGCGCATCAGTGTACTTTAATTGTTCGCGGATTGTAAAAGCAAGCTTCAGTTCCTTTATCCCTTCACTGTTTTTCCCGGTTACGATATAAAAAACCCCGGTATAATAGTGTGAATCGGAAATAATTAAACTGTCAATGTTTTTATGCTTAAGGGACCTGGAAATAGAATTGATCAGCAACTTTGCTTTAACTGTATCGCCCGAAATTATACTCGCGTGAAGATCCGTGTTCAGCTTTTCAAGGATCTTGCCGGCGTTGTCACCCTGCAGTTCCGTTTGTCGGGCGAGAATATTGTTAAAGCTGAACACAGGGAATGAAATCCGGGTCTCGCCGGCATAAGATTCTACATAGAAATTTAAAATGCAGATAATTAATGTAATAACCAACTTTATTGGGTTCCTGGAAATCACCGCTAGCCTGATTATTTGTTATTTTTTCCCTGTTAAAGATCACAAGTTAAGATGGAAATAACAAAAGTCGGGATAATTATTAAAATTAGTATAAAATTAAGTCGTTGATTATCAGGATATAAATAAATATTTTAAAAATTTATTGATTTTTCGTGTCACAAAATGGCACTTGCCGACATGTAACAATAGAATTAGGAATCAGCAAAGAAAGTATCAACAATTAATTTACAAGAAATGAAGAACCTGAATAATGAAAAACTCAATGAATTATTTATTGATTATCTCCTTTCAATTGAAGAAATGATTTGTGTAAAAGGCGGGGATGCAAGCGATCCATTACTTCGTCCAACACCTCCACCAGTAAAAATTTAAATAGTATATTAAATACTTTCTGTAATTGAAAAACCAGAAAGTACTAAAAGTCTTAATAGCTCGTAGTTTTAGCATTGTATGCAGTATTTATGAGGGTTAGTTATCAGTAAATAATGCATAAGCTGAAGAGTGGTGCTGTGGGGGAGATGAGCAACTGGTTTGAATTATGAATTAGTTTCATGATATATGGTAATAATAATAAACAACTGATACGCCAATGAAAACAATAGATTTTTCATATTTCATCGAAAGGTATAATGCCTGCGAGATGAATGAAGCTGAAAAGTTATGGTTCCAAAAGGAATTGGACGGAAATGAAAAGCTCCGGAAGGAAGTAGAACTGCGCAGAAGTACCGATGCAATACTCAAAAAGCAGGATGTCATAAACCTTAGGGCAAAGCTAACCGCTATTGAAAAATCAAGGGAGACTGAAGTATCCGCCAAAAAGCGGTTGATTCCTGGTTACTTTAAATATGCAGCAGTTGTTGCATTATTGATTGCAACCGGAGGGCTTGTCATTTTTACCAACCAGCCCGATAGAGATATTCTTGAAAAGTATTATAAACCATACGACGCAGCTTCATCATTGCGTTCAGACAAGGTTAACCCCAATCCTGATTTTAACCTTGCACTTGAATATTACAAGATACATGACTACAGGAATGCGGCAATTTATTTCAGCCGAACCCTCTCTGAACAGCCAGGTGATATGCACTCTGCACTTCTTCAAGGAATTTCAAACTTTGAAATCCGGAATTATCCTGAAGCAGAAGAATCATTTGTCAGGGTAATTGATGATAACAAGAACCTTTACATCGATCACGCACAGTGGTATCTTTCCCTGTGTTACATTAAAACCGATGAAAAGGAGAAAGCTGCTGAAATGCTGGCAATAATTGAAAAATCAAAAAGCATTTACAACAAGGACGCCAAAAAAATTCTCAGGAATTTAAAATAAGCCCTTATATACCCTGAATTCGATGTTCAATCTGTCAGCAAGCAATAAATCTGAAGCGGGTAAAACTGAGGCTAAAAACCAGGATGCAGCGAAGATTATGGAAGCATTGAGTCAAAATATGATTAATTGTCCTGCAATACTAACCGGGATGTCAAGGGAAATGAGGACCCAGATGAACGTAATCGTAGCATTTGCTTATCTGCTTAACAATAAAGAAAATAATGAGGAGGAGAAGAAGGAATACTGCGATCAGATCTATGATTCCTGTGAACTGATAATTTCTCTGTTTGACAATTTCATTGATTCAGCAATAATCGAAACCGGTAATTCGGGAACCGAGACAAAACCATGCAATCCGGACAAAACATTTATTGATCTATGCCTCGAATTCCGGCATATACTTGAGCAGGACAGATACAGGGAAATACTGCTTGTAACAGAGAATCAGTCATTTAATGAAGCTGTGTACCTTATCGATATAAACAGGGTAACAAGGGTAATCCGTAACCTGTTTCAAAATGCAATAACAAATACCAAATCGGGATATATCAAAGCCGGCTATTATTCCAGGGAAGATAAACTTACATTTTATATTCTTGATTCCGGCCAGGGATATCTGAAATCCATGGAATTTCTGCAGACCCGGGATATTACAGAATCGCTTTCAAAATTTAATGACCCGATTTCAGCCGTTAATCTCACTCTCACAAGGAAGCTCATTGAAATTATGGGCGGTACGTTGTGGATTGAATGCAATGGGTTAACCGGTTCAGGTATTTATTTCTCTGTTCCTGCAAAAGTAGCAGAACCAAAAGATCCTAAAATTAAATATTCAAACACCATGATCACTATCTGATACCAGATGTCTGTTTTCTTACTATGTCTGAATGCCCCCCCAAGGCATGAGCCGAAATAGTTGCCCTCCCCGGCAACTATTTCTTTTTAACAGTAAGGTCCAATATCTTTACTTCAGTTCGCCGGTTGAGTTTTCTGCCTTCAGATGTCACATTATCGCCTATCGGTGAAGTGTTGCCATAACCTTTGTATTTCAGCCTTTCAGCCGGTATTCCATTTTCGACAAGAAAATTTACGACCGAAAGAGCCCTTTTTTCCGACAGGACAAAGTTATGCTCATCATTTCCTGTCGCATCCGTGTAGCCTCCGATTTCAACAACAAGCTGCACATTGTCGTTCAGAAGTTTTAGAAGCTTGTTAAGTTCTGCAAGTGATTCCTTTTTTAATTCCCATGAATCTGATTCATAAAACACATTGGCAAGAAGCATCTTTTCACCGACTTTAAGGGGACTTAATTTAATCAGCATTGTATACGGTTTCAGTACAGAATGCTGCCCTTCAAACATGAAATTTTCCGAATAAAACAGGTAGCCCGACTTGCTTACATTCAGTGCATAATTAAAGCCGGAAGGCAGGCAAACCAGAAAATTTCCGTTTTTGTCGGTCCTGCTGTTTACAACCGATTTCCCGGTTGACAGGTTAATCAGATCATATTCCGCGGTCAGCATCCTGCCGTCCTCCCTGTCAGTTACTTTGCCCTTGAAATAAGCAACAGGATCGGGCCGGACTGCTTCATAAAGGTTAAATGAATAAATATTCTTCCCGCCATTCTCATCCCTTTTAGAGGAAAAGTAAGCTTTCTGGCCACCTGATTCGATAATCAGACCCATTTCATCATTGTAGGAATTGATAGGATAACCGAGGTTCACCGGATCTGACCAGGTGGAGTCTTCATTCATCCGCGTTTTGTACAGGTCAAATCCTCCCATGCCGGGCCATCCATCGGAAGAGAAATACAATGTTTTGCCGTCGAAATGAATAAAAGGTGACATTTCATCGCCGGTGGAATTAATTGTTTCACCCAGATTTACAGGTTTGGACCATCTGCCGTTCTCGTTGAATATAGAATACCACAGATCCTTCCCTCCTTTCCCTCCGGGCCGGTTGCTTGAGAAAAACAGCATTTTCCCATTAGCGCTGATTGAGGGCTGGGACTCCCATTTTATTGTATTAACGGGGCTTCCCAGGTTCACTGGAAAAGTCCACTTCCCGCTATTGAAAGCTGAAAAGTATAAATCGCAGCTTCCAATTCCCCCGGGACGCTCGCATGCCGTGAAATACATATATGTACCGTCGGAAGAGAGGGTCTGAGCTCCTTCGTTATCCGGTGTGTTTAGCGGATACCCTGCATTCACCGCTTTTTGCCAGACATTATCCTTAAGATAACTGAGATAGAAGTCTTCCTGTGGCATGCTTCTTGTTTCACCTGCCTCAATTGATTTGGACTGCCGGGTAAACATCATTGTCTGACCATCAGCCGTAATTGATGGCCAGTATTCATCAGCCGATGAATTTATGCCATCACCTACGCTGACCGGACTGAAAGGGACAGGGTGTTTCATTGCTTCGATCGCAAACTGGCAGTTCTTTACATTTTTTATGGCCTGATCCTTATTTTTTTCAGAGATCTTGTCCTGCATCAGATAGTTTCTGTAATGTATCAGCGCATTCGGATAGTCACCCGACATACATTCCGCCGTTGCCAGGCTGAAGTAAACCGGTTTGTAGACCATTGAATCGATCAGAACGGCTTTTTTGTAATTCTCGGCAGCTTCGTAATACCGTTTTTGTTTAAGCAACAGCTCTCCAAGCATCATATAAGCTTCAAAGAACTTATTATCAACAACAATCGACTGTTTAAGGTAAAGTTCTGCATTAGAATAATCGAGATAGTCATAGTTTGTAACTCCGTCCTTATACAATTTCAGAGCTTTTCCGGAGGTTGTATGATATTCCTGCGCTGCAATTGTACCTGATAGAATGCAGGAACCAAAAAATAATGATATAAGTTGAAGGAGCTTCATTGCCGGTCAGGGGATACGCATATATTTATGAATCTGAAGGGATATTGTCCAGGCAGGATTCTTCTTTACATAATCAACAATTTCAGGAATAATGATTTTGAATTTACTCCATTCAGGCTGCAAAAACAACCTGCACTTTGCAACAACCATTTTACGGTATTTCTCAGCCCATTCAAAGTCACCTTTTTCTTCAATTATTACTTTAAGCTCATCCGCTTCACTGCAGATTGCTTTTCCCGGAGGAGAATTTCTTTTCGGGGAAAGGCAGATCCAATCCCAAATGCCACTCAGCGGATAAGCGCCCGACGTTTCAAGAAAAGTACCGATGCCTTTCATTTTAAGTCCTGTGCATAATATATCCAGATTCCACATTAACGGTTCTCCACCCGTTACCACTACAGAATTTGTGCCGGAACTAACCGCATGTTCTATTATGGTGTCAGTTTCGACAAGAGGGTGCATCTCGGGATTCCATGCAAATCGCGAGTCACACCAGTTGCACCCCACATCACATCCTCCCAGCCTTATAAAATAAGCCGCCTCTCCGCTGTGATAACCTTCCCCCTGAACCGAGAAAAACTCCTCAACGAGAGGAAGCTTCTTCCCGTCATCAATATTAATACGTTGTGTCACCATGTTCTAAAACGAAATAACTGTTAAGTAATTATCCGGTAATTCATCAAAGTACATTTTAACCCGGGAATTTTCAGATCCGGCAGGATATTAAATCTGAAAATTGGAAGGCGCTAACTGCCGAAAAGTAACCTGTATTCACGCTTTTTTGCTTTGCTGATCCACTCTTCAGGAATTATCTTCCAGTTGTTCAAAGCCTTCGGCTTAATTATTTTTTGTGACTCAAGAGATTTCAGAATATAATACCTCAGATCCTTGTCTGTTGAAGTTATTAACCTATTCGGCAATTCATTCCGGTTTATCCCCGCTCCCGATGTAAAATGTCCACCTCCGCCGTTTCCCCTGTAGGAATTCACAGCCACTTTATATGATTTGTTCATATCGAATGCCTGCCCGTTTGAAAGAGAACTTATAGTGACCCGCGACCCTTCCGGTTTCCTGACATCCACAACATAATTTATTCCGGCTGCTGAGTCAAAATTGTAAGGCTGATTTTTAAGCCATGCCCTGCCTTTGGTGAGCATTGGTTTACCCTTCTTATCAAGCCTCAGCTTTAAAAGTAAATCGCCTGGACTTCTCATAGTATTTAGCCATTCGGAATATGAATATTCAAGATATTTTTTGATTTCAGCTCCCGTCATAGACATTGTGTAAAGCATATTTTCAAACCTGTATAACTTAAACATATCTCCGACAGTGACCGGCCCCGCTGAAATCCTGACATCAAACGAAAGCGGAGCCGCAAAAGAGACATCTGCTCCGGTTATCTCAAGCTGAATTACATGGACCATGTCAATAAACGCAGACGAACCAAAATATGAATCCCTTGAGGAAATATCAGCTTCGGATGTTGCTATTACCTTGTCGACATACTTATTAACCACTTCATTCTGACGGCTGAATTCTTTGACAAATGCCGGATCCGGCCGGTAGTAGTCAACATTAATTATCTCTCCGGTCGAAGTTTTGCGTTTTCCCCCGGCTGAAAAAGTTATGTCTGCCCTTGCTATCTTCTCCGCCTTGCTTCCCCCATCGAGGATCAGAAGTGTGTCCCCGGATGGATCGACAAATTTTGTGTTTACAACATTGTGATCATGCCCGTTGAAAATAATATCAAAACCGGGGACTTCGCGGGCAACAGCAGCAGATCCATCTACATGAGCAGAGCCTGCTTTGCCGGTACCGGCATCTCTCTCATCCCATCCTGAGTGAAAAAGTCCGACAATAATGTCCGGTTTCTCTTTCTTCATGACAGGCATCCATATTTTTGCAGTTTCGACCATATCCCTGAACTCCATTCCGGAGTAAAGTTCCGGGGGAAGCCATGTCGGAACTTCCGGTGTAATAAGTCCAAACACAGCGACCTTTATTCCATTTCTCTCAATCATAACATAGGGCTTGAAATAAGGTTTCCCGGTCTTAATGTCAACCGCATTCCCTGCCAGAACTGGAAATTTGTATTCCCCTATGAGCCTGTCGTAAACGGGATGACCTGTCTCTATGTCATGATTACCTGCAGTTACGGCGTCATAACCGAGGAAGTTCATTGCTTCCGCATTGAAATGAGGCGATAGGGTGTCGATGAAATTATAATAATAAACTTCAGGCTGACCCTGTAAGTTGTCGCCATCATCGAGAAGTATGACAGTCTTATTTTCGCCTCTTGTCTTCTTTACATATGTTGATACATTTGCAAGGGAAGCATCCAGCTTTTGTTTTTCTGTAAAGTCATACGGTAAAATAACTCCGTGTACATCGGTGGTTTCGAGAATTATAACTTTTTGTTCTGGTTTTTCTGTACAGGACGCCAGGAATATGACCAGAACCAAATATTTGAGTGTTGTTATTGTATATTTATCAGTCATTTTAATTTCTTTATCAATTCCTCAATAAGATTAAGTCCGATGAAATCTTCTTCAAAAAAACTAAAGAAGCATATAAAACCGGGTGAGGTATTTAATTTTGTTAATTTGTTTAATGGCATAAACTTATGAAAGAATATTTACTTTCGGCTAATTTTAGATATTTAAATACAGGATTGCCTGCGTTAAATATAGTTAAAGAATAAAAAGATATTAAAATTCAAAAAATGGTACAAACCGGATTGGAACAGATAATCAGGCAGTTTCCCTCTGCATTGAAAGGAAAGAAGCTGGGTATTCTTTGTCATTCTTCAAGTATAACACCTGATTTCCGTCACATAACTGATCAGTTCAGCTCGATAAAAGAGTGTACCCTGTCGGCTATTTTCGGACCACAGCATGGTTTGTACGGTCAGACACAGGATAATATGATTGAATGGAGAAGCACCGATCATCCTGTTTACAAGATTCCGGTTTACAGTCTCTACGGTGAGCACCGCAAGCCCACTTATGAGATGCTTCAGAATATTGAAATCCTCATTGTAGACCTTCAGGATGTCGGAGCCAGGTTGTACACTTACATATGGACCGTAAAGCTGTGTTTGGAAGCATGTTCCGAAGCAGGCATCCCTGTGTGGATCCTTGACAGACCGAATCCGGTGGGGAAATTAGCATTCGACGGTCCTGTTCTGAAAGAAGAGTACTTCACGTTTGTAGGGGGAGCTGAAATCCCTTTATGTCACCGGATGACAATCGGAGAAATGGCATTGTGGATCCGTGAGAAGTATTACAGGAATTGCGATCTTACAGTTGTATGGATGAAGAACTGGAGACGAAGCTCCTTATACAATGAAACAGGCCTTCCATGGGTAATCCCTTCACCCAACATGCCAACAGTCGCGAGTGCAATAGTTTATCCGGGGACAGTTCTTATTGAAGCGCTTAACCTGTCTGAAGGACGCGGGACTACTATTCCATTTGAACTATTCGGGGCACCATTCATTAATTCCGGACTGCTTAAAAAAAATCTGGACGCCAGGAAGATCCCCGGATGCGCTTTCAGGATACACGGCTTCATTCCCACTTTCAACAAATTTGCTGGAGAGTATTGCAACGGGCTTCAAATTCATGTCACTGATCCCGGAAACTATCATCCTGTAGTAACAGCCCTTGAAATCTTTGACGCGATTATTGAAACTTCACCTCCGGGTTCTCTGAAATTCAAAATGCCGCCATATGAATACGAATACAGACTCATGCCTTTTGATATTCTTTCAGGGGATTCAATAATGCGAAACTCGCTTATCAGCAGGACCCCTGTAATCTTTGAAAAGCAAAGATGGCAGAATGAAACGGAAGAATTTATTAAAGAATTTAACGAGCTTTTAGTTTATCCGGAATAAGAAACAGGAGTTTCGGTTGATCACGGTTCTTTTTTCTGAACTGCTTTTGTAAGCTTATCTATCAATTGCTGTGGAAAGATCGGCTTGACAATGTAATCATCAAAACCTGATGCAATTATTTTCTCCCTGTCACCAAGAAGACTATATGCGGTTTGGGCGATGATAATTATTTCTTTCCTGAAGTCCCTTATTTTTTTGGCAGCACCATATCCATCGATAATGGGAAGCTGGATATCCATAAGAATTATATCAATATCAGGATCGTTTGTGGCAGCCTCAATTGCCTCTTTACCATCGCAGGCGCTAATAAGAACAGCACCCGTTTTTTCAAGGATCTTATTCAGATACAGCCTGCTTGACACATCGTCTTCAACTATCAGAATCTTTCTCCCTTTTAGATATACATTTTCCATTTTTGACATTTTTACTCAAATAGTCCGTCATCTCTGAGCAGCAGCAAAATTGCTGATTGTGGAACAACTATGTATTTTTCCTTGTTGAATTCTATTTCTATAGCGCTGTTCTGAAGATAAACAGCCTGATCTCCTTCCTTAGGCTGAAGCGGAACATACTTTGGTTCATCCGAACTGCTTTTCCAGGGCTCGTCGGGGTCGTTTACCGACGGAATCGGGTAGCCGGGTCCGACTTTCAGAACATAGCCTATCTGTACCTTCTCATTTTCATTTACTCCCGGCGGGAGGAAAAGTCCGCTCTTTGTCTGCGACTGAGGAACCTTTGGTTTAATAAGGATCCTGTCACCAATGACAATAAGTTTCTGAAGATCTTTCTCATCTAATAAGACACTCATGCTTTCTCACAATTAGTAACAAAAGTATCAAATATTACAATAATCCGGAAGTGTCTCTTCAAAATAATTAATATTGCATTTTCATATCAACGGCAGATAGTCTGCATTATTTTATGACCGATTCTGATACTTACCTGACTATCAAATCTTTTTCCCAGGGTCTTTATAAGGAAAAAGGCAGCAGGTTTATCTCATTCGCTTACCCTGTCTTCTCTCAGGAAGAAACCAGACCCTTGTTGGAAAGTATAAGAAAGGAACATCATGACGCCCGGCATAAGTGCTTTGCATATGTTCTGGGACATGACAGGCAAACATTTCGCGTAAATGATGACGGTGAACCATCCGGAACTGCTGGTAAGCCAATTCTTGGCCAGATAAACTCCCACCGACTTACTAATGTTTTAATAATCGTAGTAAGATATTTTGGAGGAAAACTTCTCGGGGTCAGCGGATTGATCAACGCTTACCGGTCGGCCGCCGAATCTGCAATTTTAAATGGTGAAATTGTTGAATACACTATACGGGATTATTATGAGATCTCATTCCCTTATATTGCAATGAATGATGTTATGAGAATCATAAAGGAAGAAGACATAGATCAGACCGGACATGAATTCGACCTGAGCTGCCGTATCAACATCAATTTCCGCATCTCTGCAGCGGAAAGAATATTAAATCTGATGTCAAGGATCGAGGGACTTGAAACAAGGTTTATTGGCAGGTATTAATAGATCCGTTTTGATCAAAAGTTGTTAAATAATTATCAACAGCCAAATAAGAACTCACATTTGTTGGGTAAATTTGATAATAAATAACCGGAACCGGGTAACATAGCCATCTCAATGAAAAACAGAAGTTTAGTATCGATAGATGATCTGACTACCGATGAAGTAATCAGAATACTCGACCTTGCCGTTGAATTTGAAAAAAATCCAGTTCAAAACCTGCTCGATGGAAAAGTCATCGCAACTTTGTTTTTTGAGCCTTCAACTCGCACCAGGCTAAGTTTCGAAAGTGCGATCAGCCGGCTGAGCGGAAAGATCGTAGGGTTTTCAGATGCCAGCAGTTCAAGTGTTTCAAAGGGGGAAACTCTTCATGACACAATCAAAATGGTCAGTAATTACAGCGACCTGATTGTCATGCGACATCCTGTTGAAGGAAGCGCACGTTACGCCAGTGAAATAGCTTCTGTCCCTGTGATCAACGCAGGTGATGGCGCCAATCAGCATCCTACCCAGACTCTTCTGGACATGTATTCCATACGTAAAACCCAGGGGACACTCGATAACCTGAATATCTTCATGGTTGGCGACCTGAAATACGGACGTACTGTTCACTCCCTGATGATGGCATTGTCGAGATGGAATACAACTTTCAACTTTATATCGCCCGATGAGCTTAAAATGCCGGATGAATTCAAGCTTTACCTTGAAAATCTGGGTTTGAAATATTACGAACACTCCGACTTCACAGATATCATTTCAAGGGCAGACATAATTTATATGACAAGGGTTCAAAAGGAACGTTTTTCCGATCCGATTGAATATGAAAAGGTTAAAAATGTCTATGTGCTTAAGAATTCAATGCTTGCAAATACGAAGCCCAATATGAGGATACTTCATCCTCTCCCGCGGGTCAATGAAATACATACCGATGTTGATGCCAATCCGAAAGCATATTACTTTGAACAGGCTTTAAACGGTGTCTTTACCCGTCAGGCTATTCTTTGTTCTCTTTTAGGAATTAAATAAAGGGTTGTGAATCATGAAAGAACCAAAACAATTAAGCGTAAGCGCTATACAAAACGGGACAGTTATCGATCACGTGCCTGCAAAAAATCTTTTTAAGGTCATTCAGATCCTTGGTCTCGATCACATCGACAGTCAGATTACTTTCGGCACAAACCTTGAAAGTAAAAAGCTTGGCCGCAAGGCAATTATAAAGATCTCAGATAAATTTTTTGAGGATGCCGACATCAACAGGATCGCCCTGGTGGCTCCCGACGCCAAACTCAATATAATAAGGGATTATGAGGTCGTGGAAAAGAAGGTTGTTGAGGTACCGGATAACATTGTCGGAATTGCGAGGTGCATGAATCCGAAATGCATAACTAATTTTGAAAGCGTCACGACACGCTTCAGGGTTGTTTCAAAAAAGAATGTCGCGCTAAGGTGCCATTATTGCGAAAAGATTACAACTCAGGAGAACATGCAGATAATCTGAAACCTTCTCTGTTTACCTTAGCCGATCATATGATTTTACGAGATCTTCATCCTTTCTGATCCCTCTCAGGGCAAGAATCCCAAGTATAAGTATCAGCGCCGGCATGAACATCTTATAGCCGGGAATTACTTCCGCCTGATAGTTATTAATTATTGAGTATGCGGAGTAAATTATCAGACCGATAAGGATTATATCGGTTAGTATCAGTCCTTTGGTTATCCTGGTCTGAAGTTTCCTGTCCCTGAAGGCAAGAAGTGCAGCAACTGATAAAACCGGTATCAAAATTAATACAGCCGAAAGCAGTAAATGGTTCTGTAAAAGGCTTAGCCCGCTCTCGCCGGTATTTTTCCAGATGCCCGTGAATTTCAATTGAATATCAGAACCTGTATTGTTAATAAACTTTAAAAAGGTACCATTAAGGAATAATAATGAGAGCACCGTTGTCAGAGACAGGTAAACTGATTGAATTCTCTGGATCATTGTAACTGGTTTATAATTGCCTGGCAAAAATAATCAGTTTTATTTGATTCATGATCCACCGAAGGAAGTAAAACAGAACGCACAGAAAACAATTTTATGAATATTTAACATAATTTTCAAAGCATGAATAGGCTTGTAAACTGCAAATTACCTATTTTTGCATGCTTTGATTTTTAGCAACCGACTGAAGAGGCCATAATGAACTGTACTATTTAATATTAAAGACTTTACATTATTAAACGGACTAAAAAATATGAATAAAAGATTAAGGTTGATAATCACTATTTTGTTAATTATAGTGATTGCAGGAATAATTTTTTATCCCAAGATAAAACCAATCTTCGCTTCTGCTGAAAGCAGGTCTCGTAATACTGGTCCCGGATCGGGTCCGGGCGGGATGCAGGGACGACAGGTACTGAATGTGAGCGGTTTCCTGATTCAACCTGCCAGTATGAGTGATCTGTACAATAGCACCGGGACTCTGAGAGCTGATGAGGATGTTGACTTGTCATTCGAGACATCAGGAAAAATAGTTGGGATTAACTTTACAGAAGGAACTCGTGTAAAGAAAGGTGATCTGCTGGCTAAAATAAATGACCGGCCCTTACAGGCGCAGCTCGAAAAACTTCAGGCCCAGAAGAAGCTTGTTGAAGAAAAGGAATTCCGTCAGCGCAGTCTGCTTGACAAAGACGCAATAAGCCAGGAAAGCTATGATCAGATAGTAACCGAACTTCAGACAATCCAGGCGGATATAAACCTGATAATAGCCAGAATATCAGAGACTGAACTCCGGGCTCCGTTTGACGGAATAATAGGGTTACGTTATATAAGCGAAGGGGGTTATGCCAATCCTTCCGCAAAAATTGCCAGATTAGTGAAAATAAGCCCCATTAAGGTTGAATTTGCGATTCCTGAAAGGTATGCCGACCAGGTAAACATCGGTTATCCCGTTAAGTTTACAGTGGATGGAAGCAATCAGACTTATGAAGCCAGGGTGTATGCTATTGACCCCCAGATCGAAGAAGCAACAAGGACAATTGTAATCAGGGCTTATTACCCGAATAAACAGGAGGAGCTTAAATCGGGACGCTTTGCTTCCGTAACACTTCTGCTTTCACAGATTGACAATGCTATTGCTGTCCCTTCCGAAGCTGTCATTCCGGAAATGGAGGGTGAAACCGTATTTATTTACAAAAACGGGAAAGCATCAACAGTTAAGGTAACCACAGGGCTGCGTACTGAATCGCTGGTCCAGATAGTTGATGGCCTTAAATTCGGAGATACGCTGCTTACTACCGGTATCCTTCAACTGCGTCATAATCTGCCTGTTGTACTGGATACTCTTGTAAAGAACATGTAACCGGTATAAATAACAAAAATGAGTCTATCATCAGTAAGTATAAACCGGCCGGTACTGGCAACAGTATTTGCAATTGTAATTCTCCTGTTCGGGTTTGTTGGACTTACATACCTTGGTATCAGGGAATTCCCAAGCGTCGATCCGGCCATCATATCAGTAAATACTTCCTATCCCGGGGCCAACTCCGATGTTATTGAAACACAGATCACCGAACCTCTTGAACAATCTATCAACGGGATTCCCGGTGTACGGTCCCTGACAAGTGTAAGCCGCCAGGGTGGAAGCAATATTACAGTTGAATTTGAGCTGACTGTTGATCTTGAAACTGCCGCAAACGATGTCAGGGATAAAGTTTCACAGGCTCAACGGCTTCTCCCGCGCGACTGTGACCCTCCTACCGTGTCCAAGGCTGATGCAGATGCCAACCCTATCCTGTTCCTTACCGTTGAAAGTGGTAAACGTTCATTGCTTGAACTCTCTGAAATTGCTGACCTTACGTTAAAACAGCAGCTTCAGACAATTTCGGGTGTAAGCGCCGTCAGTATCTTCGGAGAAAAACGATATTCTATGAGGTTATGGATCGATCCGGTCAAGCTTGCCGGATATGAGCTTACTCCAATGGATGTAAGGAACGCAATCGGCCGCGAGAATGTTGAATTACCATCAGGGACCATTGAGGGAACAACTACCCAGCTTACGATCAGGACACTTGGCTTGATGACAACTCCCAAGGAATTTAATGACCTTATAATTAAGCAATCAGGGGAACAGATAGTAAGATTCAAGGATATCGGTAGAGCTGAGCTTGGCCCTGAAGATATCAGGGGAATATTGAAACGTGACGGTGTTCCAATGGTCCAGATCGCCATAATACCACAACCCGGATCGAATCATATTGATATTGTTGATGAGGTCTACAGGCGCCTCGATTATATTAGAAAAGATCTCCCGGATGACGTAAAAGTCAATGTGAACTATGACAATACCGAGTATATCCGATCATCAATAAAAGAAGTAAAGAGCACAATTTATGTTGCATTTTTACTCGTTGTTATAATAATTTACGTCTTCCTGCGGAGCTGGAGGGCAACACTTGTACCAATCCTTGTTATTCCTGTTTCTCTTGTAGGTTCGTTCTTCATAATGTACCTGGCGGGATTTACAATTAATGTTCTTACCCTTCTTGCAATTGTTCTTGCAATCGGGATAGTTGTTGACGATGCTATTGTGGTCATGGAAAATATCTATGTGAAGGTAGAGGCCGGAATGAATCCTGTCGAAGCAGGGTTGAAGGGTTCAAAAGAAATATATTTCGCGATCATATCTACAACAATCACACTGATATCTGTATTCTTTCCGATCGTTTTCCTTGAAGGAATTACCGGCAGGCTGTTCAGGGAGTTTAGTATCGTTATGGCAGGCGCTGTGGCAATATCCGCATTTTTGGCCCTCTCACTTACACCGATGGTATCAACGAAATTTCTGAGGCATGAGAAGAAGCACAGCTGGTTTTTCAGAAAGACAGAGCATTTCTTTGATAACCTGAATAATGGATACAAAAAATTACTCAATTCATTCCTGAATCACAGAAAATACGCTCTTATAATTCTGGTTGCCGCCCTTGGACTCGTTATTTTGCTCTGGAAATCCATCCCGGCTGAAATGGCGCCCCTTGAGGACAGGTCACAGATTACAATAAACACCTCTGCAACCGAAGGAGCCACATATGAATACATGCTTGGTTATACCGACGATATTGCAAAACTTGTTGAGGCGAGGATTCCGGAAAGGCTCAGTTATACAACGATGGTAAGGGGCGGCAGCTTCGGGAACATCAGAATAATGCTTGCAAAACCTTATGGGAGAGACCGTACCCAGCAGGAGATAGCTGATCAGTTATCCGCTGACCTGAGGAAGAAAACTAAAGCAAGGTCATTTGTTATGCAGCAATCGACCTTTGGAAGCAGACGAATGGGGATGCCTGTTCAATATGTGCTACAGGCAACATCCATTGATAAGCTGAGGGAAATTCTTCCCGCATTTATGAGCAAGGTGATGGAAAGTGATATTCTCCAGATGGCTGACGTAAACCTCAAATTCACTAAACCTGAACTGAGGATTCACATTAACCGTGAAAAAGCCATAACACTGGGAGTGTCAACACAAAACATAGGACAAACTCTTCAGCTCGCATTAAGCGGCCAGCGATTCGGATACTTTTTCATGAATGGCAAACAGTACCAGATTCTTGGGGAACTTGCCCGGGAGAACCGGAATAAACCTCTGGATCTTAAATCGCTTTATGTAAGGAATGACCAGGGTGAGATGATCCAGTTCGACAATCTGGTTACACTGACAGAAGAAACCGCTCCACCTCAGCTCTACAGGTATAACAGATTTGTTGCTGCTACTGTTTCAGCAGGTCTTGTGCCAGGAAAAACCATAAGTGAAGGACTTGCAGAAATGGATAAAATTGCTGATCAGGTTCTGGATGATTCATTCAGGACCGCCCTTTCAGGCGATTCAAAAGATTTTCGTGAAAGCTCTTCAAGTCTGATGTTCGCTTTTACACTGGCTTTGGTCTTGATATTTCTTGTTCTGGCAGCCCAGTTTGAAAGCTTTAAGGATCCGCTTATCGTAATGATGACTGTACCCCTCGCGCTTACCGGAGCACTGGTATTTATGTGGTATTTTGGTGTCACAATGAATATTTTCAGCCAGATAGGAATTATAATGCTTATCGGACTAGTTTCGAAAAACGGAATTCTTATAGTGGAATTTGCAAACCAGAGAAAACATGCCGGGATGTCAAAATTTGATGCCATAAAATATGCTGCAGCAGCACGGTTCCGCCCCATTCTGATGACAAGTCTGGCAACCATCCTTGGTATAATGCCACTGGCACTTGGACTCGGAGAAGGCGCACAAAGCCGTGTTTCAATGGGTATTGCTGTCGTTGGGGGAATGGTTTTTGCTTCATTCCTGACACTTTTTATAGTGCCTGCAGTATATACATTTATTTCAAGTGAAACAAAAAAGAGTGTTGATGAAAATAAAGTTTCTGCTTCTTAACTGCCTGATCTTTTCTTCTTCATCAATTTCGAATGGGCAGGAAAGCTACAACCTTAAGGACTGTATTAAAATCGGACTTGAAAGGAATTTTTCGCTTTTGGTAGCGAAAAACAATGAGACAATTTCGAAAAATAATTTCACCCCCGGGAACGCAGGATTTCTGCCAACGATTGATCTTAACAGCCGTTACAACGGGACATTGAATGACTCGAGACAAAACCTCAGTGATGGGAACCAGATAGTGTCAAACAATGTTAATAACACTACAACATCTGCCGGAGTTTCAATGGGATTGACAATCTTCAACGGATTCAGTGTTCAGACAACTTATAAGAAACTGAACGAATTAAAACAGATTGGCGAACTCAATACCCAAATGGCTATCGAAAATCTTGTAGCAGACATCACATCAGGATATTACAATTTTGTGCAGCAGGTAGAACTTTTAAATAATCTGAAGTATGCGAGTACCCTTTCAAAGGAACGGTTGAGAATTGATGAAGACCGCTATCTTCTCGGATCGAATTCGAAGCTGCAGGTACTTCAATCGAGGGTCTATCTTAATGCTGACAGTTCAAACGTGTCAAGGCAGGTTGAAGTGGTGCGGGCCGCAGGAATCCGGCTCAATGAGCTGATGGCTCTTGAAGATCTTGGCCTGCAGTTTATTTCAAAAGACACTTCCATTAATGTGAAACCGAATCTCCTTTATGAGAAATTGCTCGAAGAAACAATGGCAAAAAACACAAGCCTGCTAATTGCCTCCAGAAACAAATCAATTTCAGAGTACGATTACAAGATAATTGCTTCCCGGTCTTACCCGTTTTTGACCGCGTCAACAGGATATAACTATAATTTCAACACTTTCTCAGCCGGCACAACAAGAAATCAACAGACAAACGGAATGAGTTATGGCCTGACTCTTGGAATGACTCTGTTTGATGGTCTGAACCAGAGAAGAAATATTAAGAATTCAGCCATTGATTTGAAAAACACCGAGCTACAGTACAAGGAAGTTGAACAGGGTGTGAAAGCTGATCTTATTACTCTTTATAGTGCATATAGCAACTACCTCAGGCTTATAACGCTGGAAACTCAAAACCTTCAGACTGCCACTGAAAACCTCGATATTGCAATGGAACGGTACAAGCTTGGAAATCTATCAGGCATCGAACTCCGTGAAGTCCAGAAAAGTCTCCTTGATGCCAGGGAGAGCCTCTTTTCAGTCGAATACCAGGCGAAGCTTGCCGAGATATCCCTGCTTTTGATCTCCGGAAGAATATTGGATTACTATTAGAAATCGGTTGATCAAAATTTTTATATTTGCCAATAATCTTCCACAATGCAAAAGAAAACCGAACTGATAACCAATCCGGATGCAAGCATTTTTCATCTGCACCTTCTTCCTGGCGACATAGCTGACAAAATAATTATTGTAGGCGACCCCGGACGCGTCGACTTGCTTTCATCCCTTTTAACCGACATCAGGGTAAGGAAAGGAAACAGGGAATTCCGGACTGTCACGGGTAGTTTTGAGGGCAATGAGATAACAATAATTTCTTCGGGTATCGGAACAGATAATATTGATATCCTGATAAATGAATTGGATGCCATTGTAAATATTGATCTTCAGACCGGAGAAATAAAGGAAGAAAAGGTTTCACTTACATTAATCAGGCTGGGAACTTCCGGCGGACTCAGAGCTGATGTTCCTGCAGGTTCGTTCGTACTGACCGAAACTGCAGTCGGATTTGACGGGGTGCTTCATTTCTACGAAGGATACGACTGGATCCTGGATACAGCTTTGTCTACGATTTTGGCTGAATATCTTGAATGGCCCGATACCCTGTCGTTCCCGTATGCGGTAAATGCAAATAAAGAACTGGTGGCGTTGTTCCGGCACGAAAACTTTATCAGGGGAATAACTATTTCTGCGCCGGGATTTTACGCACCTCAGGGAAGGCAGCTCAGACTTGAGACATTTGATAGTGAAATCAACAACAAACTTGCACAGTTCTCCCTTATGGGAAGAACGATATGCAACTATGAAATGGAGAGTTCTGCAATGTATGGCCTGGCAGGTTTACTGGGACATAAGGCATTAACAATCTGCGCAGTTATCGGGAACCGGGTTACAGGTGAGTTTATAAATGATTATAAGCCAATTATGACCGACCTGGCAGTCAGGGTGATGAAGATTATCTGAGAAACATTCAACAACCTTTCAGAGGTTTATTTTATACCACTTGATCGCCTCTGTCATCCCTTGCCTTACAGTATGAGAAGGATTATAACCAAGCAGCTTTTTAGCTTTTTCAACCGATGCGAGTGAATGAGGTATGTCTCCTGCCCTGTTTGGTCCGTGCAGTGGTTGTATATTAAGCACCTCATTATCAAAATTTCCGATCTCCTGCTTTATTAATTCAAACAGCTCATTCAGGTTTGTCCTTTCTCCATGTGCAACATTATAAACCTGGTTTAAAGCCATCCGGTTTGTTACCAGGGCAGCAAGGTGGTTTGCCTGGACCACATTGTCAATGTATGTGAAATCACGTGAATAGAGTCCGTCTCCGTTGATCACCGGCGATTTATGCTGCATCAGTGTTTTAACAAACAAAGGTATCACGGCTGCATAGGCTCCCTGGGGATCCTGTTTCCGTCCGAACACATTAAAGTACCTCAGTCCAATAACATCAATTTCGTAAGCTGAAGCAAAGTTTTCAGCAAATAACTCATCCACATACTTTGTGATTCCGTAAGGTGAAAGCGGTTTCCCTATCTTCTCCTCAACCTTCGGAAGATCAGGATGATCGCCGTAGGTGGAAGAGCTTGCAGCATAAATAAACCTTTTTACTTTTGCCTGAACCGAGGCATAAAGCATTTTGACAAATCCGCCGATATTCACATCCGTTGATGTTACCGGATCCTTTATCGAGCGTGGCACTGATCCGAGAGCCGCCTCATGGAATACGAAGTCAGCTCCTGCAACTGCCTGTTCACAATCGTTGTAATTTCGTATATCGCCTTCAATAAGTGTGAACTTATTGTCAGTCATGAAATCTTTGAGATTTTCTCTTTTGCCCGTTGAAAAATTATCAAGGCATACAACCGAGTTCCCTGCCCTTAGCATTGATTCAACAAGGTTTGAGCCGATGAAACCTGCGCCGCCGGTTATCAGTACCTTAGCTCCTTTCAGAATTCGTTCCATAAAACATATTTTAGGTACAATCTTTGTCTGAATCAAAGTTCAGACAGTATTGACAAATAGTTAACTTTCAAATAGCTGAAGGACTTCCTTCAGGATAAACTCGGATGTCCTTCCATCACCATAGAAGCCCGGGTATTCCAGTTCGCTTTCTGCAAATAAAAATCCCCTGAATTCGTTTTTGATCCTGTCGGGACTTGCATCAGCAAGTTTGACGGTGCCATTTGTCACAAGCTCTATCCATTCTGTTTCCTTTCGCAAAACGATGCATGGTTTTTTAAAGAAATGAGATTCCTTCTGAACTCCGCCTGAATCGGTTATTATCATACGGCATGTTTTTTCGAGCAATGTCATTTCAAGATAGGAAACCGGCGGGATAATACTTATGCACCCGCAATCATTCAATTCGTCGTAGAGTTGCTTCAGACCTGATTTCAGCGAGTTTATTGTTCGGGGATGGAAGGGCATTACCATGCGGAGGGAATACTCCTCGGCAAGCTCTTTTAATGTCGAAAGAATTACCCTCAGACGAGCGGGATCATCAGTGTTATTGTCGCGGTGGATGGTTACAAGAACATATTTATCGCGTTCAAGAGACATATCATTAAGCAATGAGGCCTTTTTCCTTTCTGCCAGTTCAGCAAAAAAGAGAGAATTGTCAAACATAATGTCTCCGGTAAGATAGATCTTGGGGTTATCAATGGTATAGGGGGGACTGTTTTCAGGTCTGAAGCCTTCATTCATCAGGTTTTTAAAGGCGGCATTTGTCGGGGCGAAAAGAAGGGTCGATACATGATCGCTCATTATCCTGTTGATCTCTTCAGGCATACATTTGTTAAATGACCTCAGACCAGCTTCAATATGAATGACAGGAAAATGAAGTTTAGATGCTGCAATTGCACCTGCAAGCGTTGAGTTAGTGTCGCCATATAATAAGACACAATCGGGCTTTTCTTTTAAAAGAACTTCTTCAATCCCGGTTATCATCACTGATGTCTGCCGCCCATGCGATGCAGACCCCACGCCAAGGTTGAAATCCGGTTTATGAATTTCGAGCTCATCAAAAAACACTTCCGAAAGTTCCTTATCATAATGCTGACCGGTATGTACCGTGATCTCATCAATATCATCAAGGAAATGTAATCGAATAGCTCTGCTAATTGCTGAAGATTTTATTATCTGAGGCCTTGCTCCTACTATATTCAGGAGTTTTAGTTTTGACATTATTTTTGAGGAGATAAGTTAATTAGTTCTTAAAGGTATAAATATTTTAATTTCGGAAAACAAATAAAAAGAATGGGTATCTTCTTGCGATGATACCCATATAAAATATTAAATTTCTGTTATTTGGCATAATTCACTGCCCTGGTCTCACGGATAACTGTTATTTTAATCTGACCCGGATAGGTCATTTCATTCTGTATCTTACGTGCGATCTCAAACGACAGGTTCTCGGCTTCCTTATCATTGACCTTTTCTGCCCCTACAATTACCCGTAGCTCGCGTCCTGCCTGAATAGCATAAGTTTTTGTGACACCGGGGTACTGTAGAGCAAGCGATTCGAGCTCCTTAAGTCGTTTGATATACGATTCAACGACTTCACGCCGTGCACCCGGACGAGCGCCTGATATAGCATCGCAAACCTGAACTATGGGAGCCAGAAGGGTCGTCATCTCGGTTTCATCATGGTGTGCCCCGATTGCATTGCAGATTTCCGGTTTTTCCTTATATTTTTCAGCTACTTTCATCCCAAGGATTGCATGCGGCAATTCCGGTTCATCATCAGGCACCTTGCCAATATCGTGCAGAAGACCTGCCCGCTTGGCAAGTTTTGGATTTAACCCGAGTTCAGCGGCCATTATAGCGCAGAGGTTAGCAACTTCCCGTGAATGCATAAGCAAGTTCTGTCCGTACGACGATCTGTATTTCATTTTGCCAATAAGCCTGATAAGTTCAGGATGCAGTCCGTGGATCCCAAGGTCGATCGTAGTTCTTTTACCAACTTCAAGTATTTCCTCCTCAACCTGTTTCCGGGTCTTCTCAACCATTTCCTCAATTCGTGCGGGATGGATCCTCCCGTCAGTAACAAGTTGGTGCAGTGCCAGTCTTGCAACCTCCCTGCGGATCGGATCAAAGGCTGACAGAACTATTGCTTCAGGAGTGTCATCAACTATGATTTCAACACCGGTGGCAGCTTCGAGGGCCCTTATATTCCTACCCTCCCGTCCGATTATCCGGCCTTTCATCTCATCTGACTCAATATGGAAAACGGTAATTGCATTTTCGATAGCATTCTCAGCAGCTACCCTCTGGATTGTTTGAAGCACTATTCTTTTTGCTTCCTTGTTAGCTGTCATTTTTGCCTCATCCAGTATCTCATTAATATACGACATAGCCCCTGTTTTTGCTTCTTCCTTCAAAGACTCGATGAGATGATTTTTTGCTTCTTCGGCAGATAAACCTGAAATGGCTTCAAGCTGATCAACCTGTTGCCTGTGAAGCTTTGTAAGCTCCTCTGATTTCTTGTCAACAAGGTCGAGCTGCGAAGTAAGATTCTCGCGAATTGCATCAGCCTCATTTTTCTTTCTCTGGGTTTCTTCAAGCTTTTGGGAGAGTGTGAGTTCTTTTTGTTTTATCCTGCTTTCAGCCTGACTGATCCTGCTGTTTTTTTCATTTATGACCTTTTCATGCTCAGCCTTTAGCTGGAGGAACCGTTCCTTAGCCTGCAGTATTTTTTCTTTCTTGATAACTTCAGCTTCTGTCTCGGCTTCGCTGACTATCTTAAGACTCTTAGATTTCAGAGCCTTCTGCCATATAATATATGATACACCAAATCCCGCTAGCAGGGATAAGATGATCAGGACTATGGTCAGTCCGTTGAAATTACTTATCATTAAAGTCATTATTTACGATTTACAATATTTAAAATATATAAAAAACCCGCAAAGTCTCCTCAGCTTTTATAAAACCCCATATCTTAATGGTTGGAGCCGCTAATCCAGTTTGAACTTCCACTGTCCCGTTGTTACGCGGGATCCCGACGGATCGGGATGAGGCCTGTTCTACCTGAACTAAGGAAAGCTCCAAAGTTTTAACTGTTGAGTTTCAAAAATGAATGAAGAAACAATGCGGGCAATAAGTTTATGCTATGTTAAAGAACGCTGTCACTCTTCTCCTGAAGAACTGCATCAATCTTACCGATAAGTTCCTGTAAAGCTTCGGGAAATTGATCATTATTTGACTTTTCCTCTTCATCTGTGAGTTTAATCACATACTGAAGTGAAGCCATTGCCAGAAAATCCTGCACGTCTTTGTCACTATAGCGCTGCTTGTATTGCAGCACCTTTTCGTTTATCATCCTGGCAGCTTTCCTGATCTTTTCCTCATTCTCCCGATCCACCTTCAATGGATAATATCTGTCGGCTACATTTACTCTTATCGAAAGTTTATCATCCATTGCTATATCTTATCTGTTTAATAGAGCAACACATTTGTCAATCTCCCGCACCAATTCACTAATCTTCTTCTTTGCTTCCGTGGCATTTACGCCATCTCCCATCAATGCTCCTGATAACTTAATCCTGTCGTATTTAGTTTCTAATTCATTAATTTTATCATTACTCTCTTTAAGTCTGAGTTTAAATGCCTCATTTTCCCTTCTCAATTCCTTATTTTCACTCCTCAGGTTATCGTATCTTTTCAACAATTCATCAATCTTTCTGTTCAGCAATGTCAGTTCCTCAATAGCCTGGTCGGACATAATGCATTCTTTAGGACAAAGGTAATATTGTTAATGATATTTTCAAAAATTTAGCCTAAATAGTTTGCCGGGACAAGCCGGAAGAGTAGTTTTGCAAATCTTATGATCACAAATAATAAACTGTAATGTACCTGATCCAGATATTGCTTATCAACATATTGTTTTCCAATACAATAGGTGAAAATCAAATTGACAAGACGATATTTATTCCACCTGTAAAAATTCCTCTTGCACTCTCAGCCAATTTCGGTGAATTAAGAGCAGACCATTTTCATTCCGGACTTGATATTAAGACCCAGGGTGTGACAGGGAAAGAGGTTGTTGCCACTGAATCTGGTTACATTTACAGAATAAGTGTATCACCCGGTGGATTTGGCAAAGCTCTTTATATGAGACATCCGTCAGGCTATTCAACGGTTTACGGCCATCTCGACAGATTCATACCTGAAATTGAGGAATATGTTGAATCGAGACAGTATGAAGAAAAAAGCTATATGGTAACCCTATGGCTGCCAAAAGATAAGTTCAGATTCAACCGGGGAGATCTCATCGCCTATTCCGGAAATTCAGGCAGCTCTTCAGGACCGCATCTTCATTATGAGATCCGTAAATCGGATGATGAGTTACCGGTAAATCCTTTGATTTTCGGGTTTGGGATCGAAGACAATATCAAACCGGTGATTCAGCAGCTTGTAATCTATCCGGGAAGGAGAGGCACCTTAATCAACAATCAGAGTAAAGCATTGAAAATAAATGTTATCGGAAGCAATGGAAAGTACTTTGTCCCGTCCAGGAATATCCTAAGTATAAGCGGCTCTGCAGGATTTGGTATCGCCTCCTACGATCTTATGAACAACAGCGTTAACAAGTACTCGGTATTCTCAATTGAGCTTAATATCGACTCGGTTAATGTTTTCAATTACATAATGAATGCTTTTTCATTTAATGAAACCAGGTACGTCAACAGCCACCTTGACTATGAATCCTATGTAAGGGATAATATCAGAATCGAGAGGGCATTCGTATTGCCAAATGATAAACTTAGTGTGTACCATAATGTAATAAATAAAGGTCTGTTCAATTTCAGTGATGATAAAAAACACCACATTGAATTGATAGTAACTGATATAAAAGGAAATAAATCATCTCTATCCTTCGATGCAAAATCGGTTCCTTCAGGTCATGTGCAATCGTCAGGAACGAATCGGGCTGAAGCTGTTGTGATGCCTTATAACAGAAATAACAAATTTGTTTCAAAAAATGTGATAGTCAATATCCCTGCAGGTGCGCTTTACGACACTCTTTATTTTGAATTCAGGAAAACGACGGGTCAATCGGGCTATTCGGATATTTACCAGATACATAACAAGTACACACCAGTTCATAAATCCTACTATTTATCAATTAAACCTGAACGGGTACCATCGGGAAAAGAATCAAAGCTTCTTATAGTTCAGATCAACGGAGACAATCAGAAAAATCCGCTTCAATGCTCCTGGGAAGATGGTTCCCTGACTACAAATCCTGCTTCATTCGGAACTTTTTATATAGGCATAGATACAGTGGCTCCTTTAATATCTTCAAATGGTCTGAAGTCGGGTGCAGACCTGAGAGGAAGAAAGGAGATGCGGTTCAGGATCACCGACAGCTTTTCAGGAATAAAGACTTATGAGGCTCTTATTGACAATAAATGGGCTCTGTTCGAATATGATCAGAAGAATAATGTAATTATTTACAGATTTGATCCCAAAAGAATCGAAAAAGGAACCCGGCATACTCTGTCTTTGACTGTTTCAGATGCAAGGGATAACATAAGTACACTCAATTGGAATTTTATTTGGTGAACAATGAACTTTCAATAGATTCTTGCCGGGTAAATTCCTTTTCTTATCATATTCTTAATACTCTCGATAACAAAGGGTTTGTCATCACGGTATGTAACACCGAACCAGCGTTCATTGCTCATAAGGATCTTAATGGTTATCTCACCGCTTTTTACGAATTTATCCACAGATGTCGGTATATCGAGTTCTGACTTAAGATCCATTCCATATTTATCAATAAAGCTGCGGAATTCTTTACCCAGAAATTCAAAACAGGATGGTTTAAAACCCCAAAGATTCATCGAAACTATCTCGTTCCCGGTAAAATGAACCGGTTTGCCATCAGGTCCCGGAGCGGTTGCACCATCCCTTGTCTTTTCGATCTGCCGCGTCTCTACAATGTTTTCCAAAAATCCGTTTTTACCGGCCTGGCAGACGCCCCTGTTTACATTTCCATGATCTGAAAGGGTGTTGCCGAGTTTATAACCTACAATACAATAGTTATTTACACTTTTGTCATTTACCAGAAAGTCGTGCAGGATCTTAAACGAATCAACCCCGTAGTAATCATCTGCATTAATAACCCCGAAAGGTTCCTTTATCTTATCTTTTGTTACAAGTATCGCATGACTGGTGCCCCATGGTTTTTGCCGTTCGGGTGAAACCTTCACTCCTTCAGGCAGATTGGTGATCTCCTGGAAAACGTAATCAACCTCAATTTTCCCGTTGAGCTTGTCGACGAATCTTTCTTTAACCTGTTCTTCGATGTCGCGCCGGATCACAAATACAATCTTGCCAAAACCTGCACGGATAGCATCATAAATTGAATAGTCGATTATTGTCTCGCCTGACGGTCCGACTTCATCAAGCTGCTTATTTCCGCCATAACGGGTGCCCATTCCGGCCGCGAGAACTAAGAGGGTTGGTTTCATAAGTAAATTGTAATTAGATGCACAATTATACAGAAAATATTGCTATTTTTATTAACCACAATGAAATTTGTAGATGAGTCTCAAGCTTGAAATCTGTGTTGACAGCGTAGAATCGGCAATGAACGCCCAATCTGCCGGAGCTGACCGTGTGGAGTTGTGTGATAACCTTTATGAGGGTGGGACCACACCTTCTTATGGGACCATTATTTCAGCCAGAAGCAATCTTGATATAGGTCTGAATGTTATAATAAGACCAAGGGGAGGAGATTTCCTTTATTCCGATCCTGAGCTTGACATTATGAGGAGGGATATTGAAATGTGTGGAGAAGCAGGGGCTGATGGTGTGGTTCTGGGATTACTTTTAGCAGGGGGTACCATCGATGTTGACCGCACGGCAAAGCTTATAGAATTTGCGTATCCCATGTCAGTAACATTTCACAGGGCTTTTGATATGTGCGATGATCCGGTGAAAGGGTTGGAAGATGTAATAGCTACAGGTTCTTCCCGGTTGCTCACTTCAGGTCAGAAAAACAAAGCCCAGGATGGGATTGAATTGATAAGCGAGCTGGTAATACAGGCAGGGGTAAGAATTATAATTATGCCCGGCGGAGGAATTGACGAGACCAATGCCGCTCTGATAGCAAGCGCAACGAAAGCAAAGGAGTTGCACCTGACAGGAAGAAAAACAATCAACAGCCAGATGATATTCAGAAGACAGGGTATAAATATGGGAAGTAACACAGGATATTCCGAGTTCTCACGTAAAGTAGCCGATACCGAAAAAATAAGGAATATTGTCAATATACTCAAACTGAAATGACGATTCTGTTTTGAAATTATCTGCGGCTTCTTACCTTTGCGTCTCTTATCTTTTTGTAGAAAATTTAAACTAAAAATATCAGTTTTTATGAAAAATTTCTTTCTGACACTTCTGGCTACACTTTTTATTGCCGGTTTGGAAGTACAACTGTCGAACGCATGCACCAATTTCCTCGTGACAAAGGGAGCCTCTGTTAACGGATCAACAATGATAACATACTCAGCTGATTCGCATCAGCTTTATGGTGAGTTATATTACTGGCCGGCAGGTGACCATCCGGTCGGTACAATGATGGATGTTTATGAGTGGGATACAAACAGGTACATGGGGAAGATCAGGCAGGCTGCACATACTTATTCAGTTGTGGGTAATATGAATGAGCATCAGCTGGCTATTGGTGAAACAACATATGGTGGTAATGAAAGCCTTGTAGATACTTCTGCTGTAATAGACTACGGGAGCCTGATTTATCTGACACTTCAGAGGGCAAGGAATGCGAGGGAAGCGGTCAGGGTCATTTCAGAACTTGTTTCCGAATATGGATATGCAAGTTCAGGAGAGTCTTTCTCAATAGCTGACCCCAATGAAGTGTGGATATTTGAGATCATAGGCAAAGGTCCCGGGAATAAGGGTGCAGTATGGGTTGCACTCAGAATCCCTGATGGATATGTTTCGGGACATGCAAATCAGGCAAGAATCCGGACTTTTCCGCTCGCTACCGGGAAGAAGAACAGCGTGGCAATTACCTCAAAGGACCTTGGCAGGATCAATGATCCGATAGTGGAATGCGTTTATGCATATGATGTGGTGGATGTTGCCAGGGCAAAGAAACTGTTTGCGGGTAAGGATGCCGAGTTTAGCTTTTCAGACACTTATGCACCGATCACCTTCGAAGGTGCGAGAGCCTGCGAAATCCGGGTATGGTCATTTTTCAAATCGGTGAATGGCGATATGCAGCAGTACTACAACTATGCCTCAGGCCACGATCTTAGCGAGAGGATGCCATTATGGATAAAGCCTGACCATAAAATCTCAAACCATGATATGATGAACTACATGCGCGATCATCTTGAAGGTACGCCTCTCGATATGAGAAAAGACATCGGAGCAGGGTCTTTTGGCCTTCCTTATCGCTGGCGTCCGCTTGAATGGAAGGTGTCCGGTGATCCGAATGCACAATCCTATTGCAATGAAAGGGCTACCTCCACCCAGCAAACCGGTTTTGTCTTTGTTGCAGAATGCCGTAATTGGCTACCTGATCCGGTAGGAGGAATTTTCTGGTTTGGAGTTGACGATGCAGCAACAACGGTCTTTAACCCTGTTTACTGCGGGATCACAAGTATACCAGAGTGTTTCAAGGTTGGTAATGGAGATATGATGACCTACTCTCCCACCTCAGCTTTCTGGCTCTTTAACCAGGTAGCTAATTTCTGTTATATGCGATATGATTCAATCAGTGGAGATGCTGTCAGGCTTCAGCGAGAACTTGAATCGCACTATATCTCAGAGACTGCCACAGTTGATGAAAAGGCAGCAGGCCTTTTCAAATCAGATGAGAAGCAGGCCAGGGATTATCTTACCGGATATTCTCTCAAAAGCGTGCAAAATACCTTTGACAAATGGAAAGGACTAAGTGAATACCTTCTTGTTAAATACATTGATGGCAACATTAAGCAGGAAAAAGACGGTAAATTCGTAAGAAACAAATGGGGTAACCCTTCAATGCCCCTTCAGCCGGGTTATTCGGATTCCTGGAAAAAATCAGTAATTCTTGAAACAGGCAGCAAATTATTAGTCCCTTCAGGAGGGACTCACTAGAATAAAACTTTAATACCTGCTAAATACAAAAACGGATGCAGTTTAATTCTTCGAAAATATTAAACTTTACTTTTGCTGGTTCTGAAATATTATCTTAACTTTGCGTCCGATTTCAAAAGCTCATTTAATAAGGATACAAAATTTCGCAAGATGAATTTAATGGACGTTGTTGAGAAGGAATTTGCAGTAACAAATGAATTTCCAAAATTTATTGCAGGAGATACAGTTACTGTTCATTATAAGATTAAAGAAGGGAACAAGGAAAGAATTCAGCAGTTCAGGGGTGTTGTGATACAACGGACCGGAAGCAGTCATACTGAGACTTTCACTGTCAGGAAAATGTCGGGAAATATTGGTGTTGAAAGAATATTTCCTGTTGCTTCACCATTTATTGATAAGATTGAGGTCAATAAACATGGTAAAGTACGCAGGGCAAAAATTTTCTACCTTCGTAATCTTACAGGTAAAAAAGCACGTATTAAGGAAAAGAAATTCTAAGACATTTTTGTCATAAAAAAAAGCTGTCCAAAAAGGACAGCTTTTTTTTGATCTCTGCGTAATAAAGAGATTTAATAATATCAATTTATTTTATTGAGCAAATCGTCCCGTTTTGTCTGTGCTTCCTTTAGAAGAGTATTTGCCTTATTATCAGCTTCCTGAACTACCTGTACAGCCCTCTTATCAGCTTCTTTTTTAAGCGATCCCGCTGTCTTTTGAGCTGCCAGTTTTGCTACCGGCCCCTTTGTTTCAGCTTCCTTAACAAGTTTTTGTCCCTGAAGATCAGCCTCCTGACGTATCTTTTCTGCAGCTTTAGCAGCTTCATCCCGGAGAAGCTGTCCTTTTTCCTCTGCCTCCTTCATGATTTTTTCCGCCTGGACTTCGGCTTCACTCCTCGCCTTTTCCTTAGTCTTGTCAACAGTATTGTCAATTACCTGTTTAACACTCTCCTTTGCTGTTGCTTTGACTCCCCCTGTACTGTCAGATGGGGCATTGCCAAAGAATGGAGCTACCACCGGTTTTAAAAATGTTCCCGATACTTTAACGTTTACTTTAATCAGATCGGCAGGCTTATAAACAATTCCAAAGCGGGCAGCCTGTGCCGACAGGTTGTCGATAAGGGAGTTTACTGAACTCCCCAGGTCGGACCTTGGCAATTCAGTCTTAATTATATAGTTAATCGTCTGATCGATACCCTGATCACCGCTTATGTTCATCTTGAGGTTACCAACTTTAGTATTGAATGGACTTACAAAAATACGGCCGTCTTTTACCTTAAAGCTTACATTAAGATCCTTGAAGGTATTACTGTAGTTGCTACCCAGTTTTAACGTTTCCTTCATCTTATTAAAAATTGCTGATTCAACAAGCGTTATTTCATTGGACTGAAGCTTTCCTCCCCCCGATATTGTTTGGATGAGAGGCATGAAATTCCGTCCGAGTAGACTGCTGTATGAGAGGTTTAAATTGACCTTACCGGTTATTCCTTTTGATGTCGGTGCAAGTTGCTGAATTGTATTGAACGTAGTAAAAGCATCGTTGACACCCAGATTCTGAATTCCGAGGTCCATTCTTACCAATGGTTTGAGAGTATCACGTGTGTCATAATCGGCATTCATAAGTATTGACCCGCCAAGAAGATTCATTCCAGTCTCCTTCATACTAAGGATTCCATTCTTTACTATTATATGTCCTTTTAAATTCGAAACTTTTATTTTGTCATAAACGAACTTGTCGATGAGAGCATTGAAGTCAAAATCAATATTTTCAGGTATTTTTATTACGGCAAGGGAAGTCGTATCATTTATTTCCGTTGTGTCGGTGACAATCTTCGACATTATCTCCCCAAGATCAACCACTTTTGAATGAAGTGACAGATTCCCCCTTATAGTTTCATTTTTAAATACATAGGGAATGTAATTTTCAAGTCTCCCGCTAAGGGAAAAATCGCTCCTCCCTCCTACATTCAGGTCGGCATTTTCGAGGGCAGCATAAGCGGGGGTAAAGTTAAAGCCTGCAGTATTAATTTTTACATCCGGATACCCGGTCATTGATACCAGCATATTGGAGATGTCCATATTCCCTGCTGCTTTAAACTTGTCGTACTGCTCCTTTTCGATCATCGACATTCTTCCCGCCATACTTAGCGACACCTCCATCAATCCCGAGATGTTTAGGCTGTCCATCGGTATAGCCCTGGCAAGGGCAGTAAAGTCGATCCTGCCGGCCATTGACCCTTTAAAGTCGGGATCGCTTACTGGTGTTTTCAGATCGAATGACATATCGAAAGGATTTCCAGCAAGCTCCATATGAAATTTATCAACATTTACTGTTGTCTTATCCATATCCTTTCCATCAACGAAAACTTTTGATTTGATTGCTATATTTTTTATTTGTTCAGGCAACGCCGGGTAACTGATCATTCCGTTGCTGACACTCAGATCAAGGGAAATATCAGGCATGGTGCTGTCGGCGTCGCTGTAAACGCCCTTTGCCGAGCCTGACAGATTAAATTCACCTGTAGTTTTAAGATCCTTAAAATCAGCCATATATACTGCAGGAATCACTGACAGGAGAGATTTAAATGAAGTTTGTTCCGATTTGAAAGTCAGGTCTGTCTTAATATCCTCACCTGGCATGGCAACCATACCTGCAAAATTTAATCCGAGGTCATTGATCCGTAAATAATTGTCCCGAAGGTTGAAGACCATGCTGTCGAGATTTGCAGCGACGTTTATCCTGGCATCAGCTGTTGCTTTATTCAGATATTTCATCCCTTCCATTATGAATGTAACTTCAGCAGAGTTTGCAAGGATTTCAAGGTCGGCTTCACTTGAAGTCATATCGCCCTTAATATTGAAATTCATTTTATTCAACCATGTTTCGATACTTGAACTTCGATCGATATAAGATATTGAGCTGTTAAGTATCTCAATATTTTTGAGCTGAATTTTCATGCCCGCTGAAGATTCCTCAGGAGTCTCATTTTCCGTAGGTTCTTTCATTATATCCCAGTTTGCAGATCCGTCCTCCAGAACCAAAGCATTAACTGTTGCATCATTAATCACAACTGATTTTACTTCATATCCGGTTTTTTTAAACAAACTGGAGAGGTTAAAAACCAGATTCAGTGTTTTGAAGCTTGTGAGGGTGTCGTTTTCGAACTTGTCAATTCCCGTGACGGATACATCATCAAGTGAAAAAGTAAGGTTTGGGAAATTCCTGAAAAACCCCAGTTTATAGTCTCCAAAACTTACTTTTGCATTTACGGATCCGTTAATTACCTGAACTACCTTTTCCCTGATCTTACCCTTAAATATTATCGGAACTGCAAATGCCAATAACAGAATGACTAAAAAGAGTCCAAGAAATATCTTAAGAATTAAGCCAGTCATCTTTTTCATATCGCGAATGTTTATTACTGATCGTCAACGATATAAATCCCGGAATATTTTACAGTGGCGACAAATAAAAGTAAATAATATTCCTTAAAATAAAAATTTGCTATATTTGCGTCCACCTATGAATTTAGGACCTGTAGCTTAATTGGATAGAGCATCTGGCTACGGACCAGAAGGTTGGGGGTTCGAGTCCCTTCAGGTTCACTTGAAAAAACGCGATTCAATTAAATATCAATGAGTTGCGTTTTATTTTTTTCATTCAGCAAACGGCGCACTCTAATCCTTAAGACACCTGACATATTTCCCTGCTGCTTTTAATGTGCCATCTCTAAAAACACCAGCGTTACTTCCGTCCAACCGGCGATAATAGCCTGTTGCAGGACTACTTTCATTTGAACACCACCAGTAGCTTAGTGTCCCCTCATTGAAGAATGAACCATCAGCATAGTAGCGGAATCCACCCGGAAGGGCAGAAAACCCACTGGTATTGGTGCCATTTTCTCCGGTTTTCCATCCGGTGATGTTCTTCAACTGAGTGCCCTGGTCAGTTCCACGCCATAGAGCACCATCGGCTTGTACCTGAATCATACCAAGAAACATTTCCAGTGTTTTATATTCAGCATCTGTCGGAACATGCCAGCCTGAGGGGCACAATTTTCCTGTTTTAACCGTATTCCAATTATATAATGCCCCGTAGAGAGGTTTGTTTACAGCTTCATCATTATTATACCAACAGTAAGCCGGAGTAGTCAGGTTACTCCATGCAGAATTACCGGTCACATTAGGTATGGCAGTGTTATCATTATATTTAGTGGTTTTGAGATTTTCAGCCATCCAGGTTTGGGTACCAATTTCTACTGTTTTATAAGTATTGCCGTCTTGATCTGTCATGCTCCCATAAGAAATTTCCGGATTGTCCTTTTTACAACTACTGGCAAAAAATATTACCAATGCAATTATTATTGGCAAGTGACCTGAAATTTTGTTTTTATTTTTCATTTCTATTAATTATAAAGTTATCATTGAACTGTTTCATTTTATTTCTGTTCTATTTCTTTACATTTAATGTAACCATAAGTATTAAAGAGACTTAACATTAGTTGGTTACAACCAGTTTTTCAGTAAAATGGGGCCGGTTATTTAATCCCATCCGTACGAAATAGATACCTGGTAAAAGATTTACCGGAATTTGAAACTCTTTGATATCCGGATTCATGTTATCCTGAAAAACAACTTTTCCTGATAAATTAATGATTCTGATATAATCAAGTACTACTGTCGGATCACTTATCGAGATGATGATACGATCAAGTGCCGGATTCGGATATATCACTACTTTCCGATCTTCGTAATCCACTGCGAAAACCCTTGCACCTGTCTGCCATTTTCCATATTGATTCGTAGTTGTTGGATAGGTTGAACTCCAGATTGCACTTGTAGAAAGACCTGTTTGCCATTCCGCACCAAGATTAGTACCATAATCCAATCTTAAAACGGGGACAAAACTGGTTGTATTTACAAAATCGGGATTGACAACAACCGAGTGTATATCGTAACCCAGTGCCTGCCATTCTGTAAATGTTTTCAATTCACCGCTGATAACAAATACCGGCGTGCCGGTCTCACAATAGAAAACGTTATAATCACTCTCAAAATCACTTAAACACCATGCTTCTATACTTATATTCGGAATCTGATATTTCGTATAAAAAATATTGTTATATATTCTGGTTCCAAGTGAAGGTGCAGGAACTAATTTGTCGCGATTTGCATCAATTTCTATTATTGATATTGACCAATCGGTATTTGCATCATTAAAAAAAGTATTATTATACACATGAACGCCATTCATACCTTTGATTCTCAGTGAGAGTCTGGCATTTTTCACTATATTATAGGCAGCTCCTCCGGAAGTATATGTCATATTAAAACCATCATCAGACCCTGATTTAAATAATATCCCGTGAGGGGCTCTGTCAAGATAATTATAAATTACTGTTGAATTAATATTGTAACCGGTAAATACAGCATGTGTAATGCTTGAATCGGCTGTTCCATTCCATGAAAATTTATTGCCTGATATTATCATTCCATCAAGATTGTTATTCTTAGAATTTTCTACTTCATCTCCGGCCTGTAATAAATAACCAGTTGAATTTATTGATGTGATAGAGTTATTACGATATGAAAATGCAGTGGGTTCACTTCTTGGAATATTTACTCCCACCCAGGTTTCTGGTTCAGTATTATTAATAAAAGTCCCTTCTATCGTAAGCCTGGTTTGTGCAAAGAGAGAAGAATTTATTGTAAGAAAAATTATTATGGATATCTTTTTCAAAAAATCTATTTTGTTATAATAATACAATATTTGTCTTCTTACCTAAAATCCTTTGGGTATTATCTAATTAAGTCCATTATATGGCCTCATTTCATGGTAATCAGTCAGGCTTATTTTGGATTATTATTTATTGTTTTCTTCAAAGCCATAACTAATGGCAAAATAAAAACAACAAGAACCAAAAGACCTGTTATCCATCCCAATATCATTCCCCAGGCATTATTTATTCCTTCCATCATAATATAAGATTTTAGTTTTTAAGATTTTAAATAGTGCCATGCATTTTCAGGTTACTTTATATCTATAATGGATTGACCGGATAAAAACAGGCTAAGAGTAATTAATACAGTTACCAGAATGAATTTTTGCAGGGTTCTCATGATTATAAATTTTGAACGAATTTCAAATGCTTAAATGTAAATCCTTTGTTGCCAGGAATCTTTACACAATTTCATAATAGATTTATATAATTTACATATTTTATGATCTGGGATAGCTGGTATTCCCATATTGCAAGAAGCTTTTGGGTCAATCCGGAAAGTTAAGGTGAGGTGATTTGGGGATGTGTGAATTATGTAACCTATCCCATGGCTGTACTTAAAGTAATTGAAATCATGACATCATCGCCCAAAAGGAAATTTCATGTCGCGAGAATTGAAAAGCACTTGAAAAAGCAGGGATGCTGGCTTATCTTAAATTAATTGATCCGTTGTGTTAATATTTTTATAGCTGCTTAAAAAAGAATATCTCTCCCATGGTATTAACCTGTATAACAATCTTACTTGTCCCCTTTGTCAACTCCACAAAATAGTTGTCTGCATCTTCAAATTGTACGCCATACAACAACATATCAGTTGCACTTAATTCATTATCATCGAAGAAGACAACTGGCCCGATTGAATAATCTTTATACCTGGCTTTGATTTCCTGCTGACCTTTAGCAGGCACATCAGCGAAGGTTACGATTTTAGTTGTTCCAACCAACTTTCCTTCATAATCATAAAAGGCTTTCATTTCTTTCCCATCTTTAATAAATGAAGCCTCATCGAAGGTTTCGATTCTTCTCCATTGTACATTTGGCAGCTTTCCAAAGTCTGCATTAAAACTGTTTTTAGCTGTCTGACTTACTGCTTTTCCTTCAAGCTTTCTTAGTGCTACCCTTTGTTCTTTTTTGGTCTCTTTAGTTTGTGCGTTACCCGATTTTGCTGTTTGTCCCTGAGCTACAGACAATGCGATCAGAAATGTCACCGATAAAATTCCTAACCTTTTCATAATTAAACTTTTTAAATTGATTATAAAAATATTAATGTCATAAACTATACTTAACAATAATATCATTTTGTCTAATATTGACTTAACATTAGACGTATTTTGCAAAAAAAAGTTCATCAAAATCCTCCAATAAATAAGCCTGTCATGTCATTCCTGTCATACTGTGAGAGTTTTATTGAACACCGCATCTGATCCGGATAAAGACCATAAAACTTAAAAATAATTTGCTTTGAATAATTTAATATGTAGTTTTATGCCACGAATTATTTAAAAAGTAACACACTATGCCTTTAGCTCGTTTTGGGGTTAGTTTGGATGAAGACCTTCTTAAAGCTCTCGATGACTTTGTTATTGAAAACAGTTTGCCCAATCGTTCCCAGGCAATTCGTTATCTGGTTGAAAAAAATCTGGTCGAAAAGAAATGGAACTGCAATCAGATTGTTGCCGGTGCAGTGGTAATGCTTTATGACCATCACAAGGGTGATGTGACGACAAAATCGAACGACATTCAGCACGAGTATTTTGATGTTATTCTTTCTGCGCAGCATTTCCATTTAAGTCACGATAATTGTATTGAAATTGTAGCAGTAAAAGGTAAAGCAAACAGGTTAACCGAACTGTCTGATAAACTGATTGGAATAAAGGGGATTATTCATGGTAAATTGGTGATGAGCCGTGCTGAATAATTTTTTTGAGTATACTGTAACACGGAGTACTATAATAGTAGCATGCACATACCAGATGGTTATCTCAGCCCACAAACCTATATCCCGTTAACCGGAATATTTGTAATGGTTGCAGCTGTTGCTGTAAAAAAAGTAAAAGAAGAAGTTTCTGCCCGCGATATTCCGTATCTTGGAATGGCAGCGGCTTTCTCATTCATTATAATGATGTTTAACTTGCCTGTACCCGGAGGTACAACCGGTCATGCGGTTGGTGCTGCAGTTATTGCAATTCTCTTTGGCCCATGGGCTGCCACTATCGCAGTTTCGGTGGCGTTGATTATCCAGGCGTTTATCTTTGGGGATGGCGGTATTACAGCAATAGGAGCAAACTGCTTCAATATGGCAGTATTTATGTCTTTTGCAGCATATTTCATCTTTAAACTTTTCTGCAAAATCCCTCTTGGTAAACATAAGGTATACATTGCGGCATTTATTTCAGGATATTTTGGCCTGGTTATGGCTGCAACACTAACGGCAGTTGAATTTGGCATCCAACCTCTGATTGCATCCACCGCCGATGGCAAAGCATTATATTGCCCTTATGGACTCAGCATCACTATACCTGCAATGGCTGTGGGACATTTTTTGCTTTTTGGTATTGTGGAGGGGATCATTACCACCCTGATCGTTAAATACTTTCTAAAGAATGAACCCGGACTTATTTATGCATTCAGAAAAGCAGATAAAAATGAAATCAGGTAAACTTCAGAAGAAAATTCTTATTGTGCTTCTTGTATTATGTCTACTGACTCCGGCAGGAATTTTGCTTCCTATAGTTTTTAATGCGGGTGATGCGTGGGGTGAATGGTCGGCCCAGACAGTTAAAGACCTAACAGGTTATGTACCTCAGGGACTGGTAAAATATACCGATAGATGGGAAGCACCGCTTCCTGATTATTCAATCAGCAAAGAAGACAAATCGGTTGTTCATCAATCGGGATATTATATTGTATCAAGTATTATGGGAGCGACAGCCGCTTACGTTATCATGTTGTTGATCTCCAAATTAATAGTCAGAAGTGGAAAATAAGGTCCCTCTATATTTGATTCAGAATGTACATGATCAGCATGAACTGTTGAATGTAAAAAGGGTAAAGCTATCCTTTATTGACAAGACCATAATAAACTCTGCAAGTTCGGTAAAATCAATTTATCTGCAGGCCGAAAATGCAGCAAAGGAGAATTTCATCCAGAATATCAACCCGCATGTCAAACTTATATCGCTGATTTATATTATAATAGTGATAAGTATTGTCAATAATCCGGAAGCACAACTGCTAACTACTGCCTTTATTTTTTTCTTATTTCTTGCGGCCCGATTAAAGATCTTCCAGGTATACAGGAAAATAGTTTTTCTTGCTTTTATTTTCGGCTTCCTCGTAGTACTTCCGGCTTCACTCAACGTCATAACTCCCGGCGAAATTATTTTTAACATTATTTCATTTGATAAACCTTCACATCTCTGGATTTATGACATACCCCGGAACATAGGCTTTACTGAAAATGGATTTCAGGTGGTCTTGCTTGTATTTCTAAGAGTGCTAAATTCCATTTCATTTGCTATGCTGATAGTGTTTACAACACCTTTTCCATCGTTTATCAAGTCTTTTAAAATAATTGGAGTACCGGATACATTTCTAATGATCATTTCGCTTGCTTATAAATATATTTTTATTCTTTCCAGGACAATTGAAGAGACTTATTTTGCTCTAAAATCGAGGCTTGTCGGGAATGTAAAGAATAAGAACATCAGGAACCTGATCAGTGGAAGGATATTTTTTATTTTCAAGAAATCAGGGGTAATCTATGAGAATACCTATTTTGCAATGGTTTCAAGAGGTTACAATGGAAAAATAAAGTTGCATTCACAATATCATTTTACTCTTATGGATCTGGTTTCACTTATAATTATTGCTGCAACCGGCATATTACTTTTTCTTGTCTAAAGATACTATGGAGGATATTATAACATTAAAAAATATTGATTATTCCTACTACGGTAAAATTCCGGCATTAAAGAATATTAACTTTTCCGTGAAAAAAGGTGAAATATTTTCTATCATAGGACTTAATGGAAGCGGGAAATCAACATTGCTTCACTTAATCAATGCACTGATCATTCCGGATTCTGGTGAACTTTTCTTCGAAGGGAATGCCATAACGGGAAAATCGCTGAAGGACAAAAATTTCGGAATACAATTCAGGCAAAAAATGGGGTATATTTTCCAGAATTCAGATATACAATTATTTTGTCCAACAGTTTTTGATGAACTTTTATTTGGTCCGTTACAACTTAATCTTCCTCTTGAAACTGCACAGGAAAGAGCAGAACAGATTTTATCATATCTTGGAATAGGCTACCTGAAAGATCGCCCTGTATATATGCTTTCGGGAGGTGAGAAAAAAAAGGTCGCCATTGCATCTGTTCTTACAATGAATCCTGATGTTTTGCTAGTTGACGAACCTCTGTCAAGTCTTGATCCCAAAACTCAAACATTTTTCATTGAGCTTCTCCTCGAACTTAACCAGGCAGGGAAGACAATTGTTTTCACGACACATCAGCTTGATCTTATTGACCACCTGCAGCCAAGAGTTGCAGTACTTTCGGATGAACATACAATCCGGAAGACCGGAACTGCTTCAGAAATACTTAGTGATGAAGAGCTTCTTATCAGTGTGAATCTGATACATGCACATACTCATAAACATGGCAATGAAGAGCATATACATTATCATTCACATTATGTTTTTCACAAACATTGAATAGCATAGCCGGAATATTATCGATAGAGGATTATCAGGATTGAGATTCCGCAGATGTTGTTATTTTGGCTTCAACAGGCTCTTTGTGGGAATAACCGTTTTTCTCTTTCGACGTCTGAAATTCAGGCACCATTTCCTCAATTACTTTTACTATTTCTTCCTCGGTCAAATTGTATAGATTTTCAAGAGCACTATTGATTTTTGGGATAACCTGAGAATAATCCCGACTTTCAACTTGTGCAATCCTGATCATTTTATGATGGGTTGGAAGTAAGTTTTCTTTTTCCGAAAGCAGTTCTTCAAAAAGCTTTTCCCCCAACCGCAATCCTGTGAACTCAATCTTTATATCCCTGCCAGGTTCATATCCAGAAAGCCTGATCATATTATTGGCAAGATCAACGATCCTGACCGGTTTACCCATATCAAAGACAAATATTTCACCGCCTTTTCCCATAAAACCTGCTTCAAGTACGAGCTCACAGGCTTCGGGTATCGTCATGAAATACCTGGTGATATCAGGGTGGGTAACGGTAACAGGCCCTCCATCCTGGATTTGTTTTCTGAACAGTGGAATTACCGAGCCATTGGAACCCAGCACGTTGCCAAACCGGGTAATCACAAACTGGGTTTGCATGCCTTCATGAATCGCTTTGGACTGAACCAGCATTTCACATACACGCTTTGAGGCACCCATTATGTTTGTCGGATTAACCGATTTATCGGTGGAGATCATAACGAACTTCTTTACTCCGTATTTTATTGACAGTTCGGTTATTATCTTCGTCCCGCCGACGTTTACCCTGATAGCTTCGTGCGGATTTTCCTCCATCATCGGCACGTGCTTGTAGGCGGCAGCATGAAAAACAACATCAGGACTAAATTTTCTGAATATAAGATCCATTTTCTTATAGTTGGTCACATCAGCAAGCTGCGTTTTAAAATTAATATGACCGTATACCTTTCTTATCTCATTTTCAAGGTGGAACATAGGTGTTTCAGCCTGATCTACCAGAATAACTTTTTGAATTGAAAAACGCGAAAGCTGACGGACTATTTCAGATCCAATCGAGCCGGCAGCTCCGGTTACCAGAATAGTTCGTTTATTCAACCCTTTTCTTATCATTTCCATGTCGAGCTTTATGGGATTCCTCCCAAGAAGATCTTCGAGCCTGACCTTTTGCAACTGACGTATCTCGAGTTGACCATTTAACCATTTCTCAATTGCCGGAGTCTCAAGTATTTCAAGACCAAAGTTAATAGCCTTGAGGATCATTCCGCTTTTTCTTACCGGTGAGATGTTACGGATAGCGAATATTAACGTATGCACCTTGTGCTTTGTCAGGAATTCCGAGGTTATCAAAGCTGGATTATAAACCGGTATGCCATTTATCTTTTTACCCTGAAGGTTTTTGCTGTCATCAATAAAAGCAAAGACTTCAAAACCGCTTCTCGGATCGCTTAAGATTACCCGTTTTACAATGAATCCCATTTCACCGGCACCATAAATAATTACCCTTTTTGTTGACGATTTGACCGAGCTTGTAGCAAATCTGAACAGCATCTTGACAGAAATCCGCATGAAGAATAGGAATACCGTGATTAAAACATAATGTATCAGTATAATGGATAAGGGAATGGTAAAGTAATGGCCGATGTGAGATAGTCTTAATAACAGCGACAACATCGAGAGTACAAAAGCTGCTAATGTTGTGGAAACAAATACAAGTGAGATGTCAGTAAGAGTCGTGTGTCTTATGAGACCTGCATAGGATTTGAATATCACTGCAGAAATTGAATAGACAAAAAGAGCTACTAACCCGTGTATTAATGCCATCTCTATGGGAAAACTATTTGGGATAAGGTTATAGCGAAGCAGATAAGCGAGAGTAAAAGTCAGGAATACAATTGCGCTGTCGTGAATAAATAACATCCATCTTGGTACGGAGTATGTATGAAAAAATCTCGACGCCCTTTCCTTAAGGAACTCCAACCATTCAGGGTAATTATCAGTTTCCATTCCAGTCCTTTTAAAAGAGTCAAAAGTTTAGAAATCAACCCAATTTCTAATAAATGTAATTTGTATCAAAGGTATTAATTTTATAGATCGAATTCAAATATTTATGCGTTCAACATGGATGAATAGATTGCTTTTCATTTTCCTAAAGACGGCATTTTTATTCATTTATCAGTAGAAAGATTTAGTTCATGGTCAATTAGACACCTTTCATCAAAAACTAAATTTTATTCTAAAACGTCCTATGGCATTATTCCTTTCCCGTTAAGCGTTCAATAAGCCAGTTATTAAGTTTGATATTCTGCTCCGGATAAGTCCAGTGACCTGTTTCAAGGACCAGGTTCAGTGTTTTTGGTGCACTGATCAGGTTGTAAGCAGCGAACATTGAGGTTGGCGGACACGTTTCATCGTTAAATCCCCAGGCATAATAGCCTGGAACTTTTATATTCCCTGCGAAATTAACGACATCGTAGTACTCTATTGTTTCGAGCTTTTCCCTGCTATTATGGTACTGTATGTTGTATTTGTCAAAGAAGTGCGGCCATCCTCCTGCCCGGCCTGAAAAATATCCTGTAACATCACAGAGGGCCGGGTATGCTGCTGCAAGGAACTTCACTCTGCTGTCGAGCGAAGCGGTGACAATCGTGAGTGCCCCTCCCTGGCTACCACCCGTCACCGCAAGGTTAGCACCGTCATACTGTGGAAGTGATGTCAGAAAATCATTAGCCCTCACGCAACCTGAATAAACTCTCTTATAGTAATACCTGTCTTTATTATCCATATTGAATGTCCAGTATTCACGTAATGCACCTCCACCAAGATCGGTATATACTCCGGGGTCAAGAGTAACCGGGATGCCATGAATTCCAATAACAAAGGTGATCACTCCTCTGGAAGCCAGATTTATATCAGGCGAATATGCTCTTACCCCTGCTCCGGGTACCTCAAGAACTGCAGGATATTTTCCTTCCTTTTTGGGAATGGATACTATCCCGTATAATCTTGAATTCCCTATATTCTGAAGATTTACGGCATAAACATTTACGCTTTCAGTACACCTTTCAGGCATAAGTGTCATCCTGGCATTCACGGGAACTTTTGCAAGATCAGCCTTCACTGCTTCCCAGAACCCCCTGAAATCAGCCGGCTGCTTCACTGTTGGTTTGATAGCTTCCCAATTGAAAGCGACAGTTGCAAGCCCGCGGTATTTCCTTCCATCAAATTCCAGTGTTACAATACATCTCAAAAATCCTGGTGAAGATAAGGTTCCTCCATCCAAAGTAAATTCCTTACCAGAAAGCAGAATGGAATCTTTTTTGACAGGTTCCATCTTCTCAGGACCAATTTCATAATAGGCTTTTGCTCCTTTCAGATGATTATAATGATAAAGAACCTGTACCGTAAAAAGTGCCTTTTCACCCATCTTATACTCCCAGTTATCGTGATTTGGGGATACGATAATTTTTACCAGCTGCTCAGGTATCTGGGCGTATAATGAAACTGATGCGAAGAGCAGACCAGCAAGCAACATTTTAGACAATGAATTTTTCATGGAATAAGTGTATTAAGTACATTTAATAAATTTAGCCATTTTTAAAAATGTAATTTGGTCAGGAAGCCGGAACAGGCTCCGCTGGTGTTCGTTTCGGAAGAAATGAGACTATTAAAGCTCCTGCAATAGCAATCCCGATCAGCACTGAGAACCCAGTGGCATAGCTTTTCGAAGCTTCATTATAAAGAGCACCAACCATCATTGGGGAAACGGATTCAGCAATTCCGTCAGCCACGAGGATTATCCCCATCACCCTTCCAAGGGTCTTTACTCCGAAAAGGTCGCCCGCCATCAGGGGGATTATCATATAATCGCCACCAAGACCTATTCCAAAGATAACAGCGAAAAGATACAACCTTCCTGGGAAATCGGGTACCAGCAAAAGTGGTATTGATGATCCGACGATCAAATAAATAAGTATCATCACATATTTACGATGGAAGATGTCGGCAAGCATTCCCATCAATACCCTTCCCGCAAGGCTTGAAAGAAGCACCAGTGAAATAATATGTGCTGCCTCCGATTGTGAGAAGCTGAGGTCACGGAGATATAGTTTCAAATGCTGGTTAACACCTCCCACTGCGCCTATGGAACACATGCTCCCAAGCGCCAGCAGGTAGAAGTTTCTGTTTCTGAGTATATCCCATACAGGAACATTCACTTCCTCTTTTTTGGCGGACTCTTTTGCGGCACCAGGTTCCTTCAGGAAGAATCCAAGCGGAAAAGAAAGGAGTATGACGAGTACACCAAGTGTTGTTAGTGCAAGGCTCCAGCCCAGATCCTTTTCAAGTCCGGCCGAAATAAGTGGTACCAGCGCTCCTCCCGTACCAATTCCAAGGTAAGCTATTCCCATAGCCTTACCACGGTTTTTGGTGAAGCCGCGGGAAATCAAAACCTGACATGGCAGCGGACCGCCAAACACGTATCCGAGAGCATTTAGTACATAAAAAAGGTAAAATGCACTCAGCGAATTCATCATGCTTAATCCTATAAGTGCCGATCCGGCCATTAGTGAACCTGCGAGCAACATCCGTTTTGGTCCGTAACGATCGATAAGCCAGCCCGCTAGAAAACCAAACAATGGCGCAACAAGAAGCTTTCCTAATGCATTACCTGAAGTAACCACCGTTCGCGTCCAGCCAAACTCCTTTACAAAAAAGTCATAATAAAACGGTAATCCGTACAGGGCAAAACCGACGATTGCAAGAAGTGAAAAGAATGCGGTTGCGATGATATAAGGCTGGGAGCTCTGTTTAACAGACCCGGTTTTGGCATTTACAGGATGATTTCCCATTAAGGTTGCAGTCTAAAGGGTTTATGAGGTATACAAAAATAAGATAACTTTATTTATATCAAATGAGAATTATTACAAAGTACCTGGCGGGCGGCGACCGGAAAGAGGAACTTTTGATAACTTTGTTTTAATAATTTTCCCTCTCCCGTTCAAATCATTGGTGAAAACAAACAAGATTTTTTGGTCGCAATAGTAAAAAACATTAGTTTTGGCTCTTTCTGGATAATTTACCTTAAACAAGAATCACCTATGTCAACCGCAAGTACCCAAGTAGCCATCAGCAGAAAAGATTATATCTTTTCAGTCACCATTATCGGTCTCTTCTTTTTTATTTTTGGATTTGTTACCTGGTTGAATGGTATCCTTATCCCATTCCTCAGGACAGCATGTGAGTTAAATGATTTTCAGGCATATTTCGTAACGTTTGCCTTCTATGTCTCTTACCTTGTGATGGCCCTGCCATCATCCGCTCTTCTTAAAAAGACCGGATTCAAAAATGGAATGGCTATCGGGTTGTGGATCATGTCAGCGGGAGCTCTTATCTTTATTCCGGCTGCAATGACAAGGACATTCGGTCTGTTTCTCACGGGCCTGTTTGTTGAAGGAACAGGTCTGGCCCTGCTTCAGACTGCATCCAATCCTTATATAACAATAATTGGTCCGCCTGAAAGTGCTGCCAAAAGAATATCTATAATGGGGATAGCCAATAAATTTGCAGGAGCTATTGCGCCGATTATTCTGGCAAGCATCATTCTTAAAGATTCCCATATACTGGAAGAAAATCTATCGAAGGCAGCTGATGCAGCATCCCGCGCCATACTTCTTGACGAAATGGCCCAAAAAGTAATAATGCCATATATAGTTATGACTGTTATCCTTGTCCTTTTGGGTCTCTTGTTGCGCTTTGTCCACCTTCCGGATGTTGATACGGAAGCTGAAGATGAAGCAGTAGGAGAAGCTAATCTCAAAAAAACAAGCATCTGGCAGTTTCCTCACCTGATACTGGGTGTAGTTGCCCTGTTTTTCTATGTCGGTGTGGAGGTCATTGCCGGTGACAGTATAATAAGGTACGGGCAATCCCTTGGTATTGCAATGGAATCTGCCAAATACTATACCTCCCTCACCCTGCTCTCTATGATCATTGGTTATCTCCTTGGCATCATTTTAATACCAAAATATCTGAAGCAGGGTACTGCCTTAAAGATTTGCACCATACTTGGAGTAATATTCTCTCTTGGAGCAATTCTTACTCCTGCAACTGACATAATTAATATTCCGTTCGTTGACCTTGTTACTTTCAAACCACTTCAGATGGTTCTCCCTGTTACCGTCCTTTTCGTTGCATTACTTGGTCTTGCCAACGCACTTGTCTGGCCGGCAATGTGGCCTCTCGCCCTTAATGGCCTCGGGAAATTCACAAAAACAGGTTCAGCGATGCTTATAATGGCAATAGCCGGTGGTGCAGTTTTACCTCTTCTTTATGGGAAACTGGCTGTCACCTTTTCAACTCAGACTGCATACTGGCTTTGTGTCCCTGCCTATTTTGTCATCATGTATTACGCTTTTATTGGTCATAAAGCGGGTAAATAAGATATGGAAAACAATCTGAAAGAAATTTATGAATCATTCCTTGGAGAAGGAACATTTTCAGATGCCGGTCCGTTTGGCAGCGGGCATATCCATGACACCTTTCGTGTTCAGACTCTTGAAGATGTCTGCGATGATTATATCCTGCAGAGACTGAACACGAGAGTTTTCAAAAATATCCCACACCTTCAAAATAATATTGAAAGGGTAACAAAACACCTTAATCAGAAACTGATTGCCATCCCGGGTTCGGATACAAAGAGGGAATGCCTGACCCTTATCCCGGCAAAAAACGGATCTACCTTTATTACCGATAAAGATGGCAATTACTGGAGGATGTATATCTTCATCTCAAATCACAGGTCGTATAATATTGTAGATTCGCCATTCAAAGCATATGAAGGAGGTAAAGCCATTGGACGATTTCAGGCAATGCTTTCTGACTTGCCGGGTGAACCTTTGTATGAAACGATACCATTTTTTCATGACATCGAAAAACGGCTTGAAACTTTCAGACAGGTTTTAACGGCTGATAAGGCCGGGAGAGCTGAAGCTGCTTCAGATGCCGTTAATTTCGTCATTAAAAGATCGGAAGAGATGAAGATCATTCTTCATCTTGGCAGAAAAGGCGAGATACCTCTGAGAATTACACATAATGATACGAAATTCAACAATATCCTTCTTGATGAGAACGACAAGGCGCTTTGCGTGATTGATCTTGACACTGTGATGCCGGGATACATTCATTATGACTTTGGTGATGCAATCAGAACGGCTGCTAATATTGCTGCTGAGGATGAAAAGGAACTCTCAAAAGTTAAAATGGACATAAATCTCTTTGAAGCTTACGCTGATGGCTATCTTTCAGAAACCAGGGAGACTCTCAATGCCGTTGAGAAAGAATATCTGGCATTTGCTCCGCGCTTAATTACCTATACTATTGCATTAAGGTTCCTGACCGACTATCTCGACGGTGATAATTATTTCAAGATCCATCACGAACATCATAACCTCCAAAGGGCAAGAGCTCAGCTTAAGCTTGTTGAAAGCATGGAGGAACAGTATGAAGAAATGAAAAAGATAATCCGGAAACTGGTATAAAGTTTTAATAAGACCCCATAGGTAAAGCTAATCTTAATTCCCAAAAATTTTTGAATAGTTATTTAAGCCCATGAAAATTATAAAGACTATTATATTTCTACTGTTATCCTCACAATTTCTACCGGTAAACGGGCAGGAGGCCTTTTCAAAATCAGACAGCGCAAGATGGGGATCATACTGGTGGCACAGTAAGGATATGTTTGAAAAGCTTCCGGATACAAAAAATGAAATATTCTTTCTCGGAAACAGTATAACCGATGGTGCTGAATGGTTTGAAATATTTAATGATAAAAGATGCAAAAACCGGGGTATCAGCGGGGATGTCACGGAAGGGATATTGCTCCGGCTCGACGGTATAACAAAATGCAAACCTGCAAAGATCTTCCTGATGATCGGAGTGAATGACCTTTCCAGAGGATTATCTGATTCATTAATTATCGCCAATTATGAAAAAATACTGTCAAGAATAAGGGAAGAAAGTCCGAAAACAATGGTTTATGTTGAAAGTATCCTGCCTGTAAACCCGTGTTATGGTCAGTTTCCAAATCACACAAACAAAACTGAAAGAATCAAGGCTGTGAATGAGAGTCTCCTGAACCTCGCCCTTAAAACAGGCTATGGATATGTTGATCTCTTTGACATTATGTGTGATAATAAAGATCTTCTCAGAAAGGAATTAACGGTTGACGGTTTGCATTTAAATTACCAGGGTTACCTGATTTGGGCGGATGCCATAAAACCTATGTTAAGGAGATAAGTATTATGAGTGGAACAGGCAGAATTAAAAGTTGGTCAAAAGAAGAATACGAATTTCTCAGTGGATTTAACCATCCATGGGAAATTCAGGTCTACCTTGACTCAATTGTCTATAATCCCGGTTATGAATGCAGATCACCACGGTTTATCATTAAAAAAAGATCAGCACATTGCTTTGAAGGCGCTCTTTTTGCAGCAGCTGTTCTCGATTATCTTGGTTATAAACCACTTATAGTGGACATGAAGGCTTATAATGACGATGATCATGTAATTGCTGTATTCAGGGATTCTGGTTACTGGGGAGCGGTAGCTAAGTCGAACTTCACTTCCCTGCGGTACAGGGAACCTGTTTACCGTTCACTCCGTGAGCTTATTATGTCATATTTTGATTTTTACTTTAATCTCAACGGCGTAAAGTCACTCCGCTCATATTCTGTTCCATTTAACCTGTCGGCATACAACAACCGTCAATGGGCTACTACTGATGAAGACCTCGAATATGTGGGTGACAAGATCGAATCGCTCCATCACTATCGGGTTGTCTCAGATGAAATGATAGGGAAACTAAAGCCTGCAAGTGAATCGATGCTACAGGCAGGGCTTTTAGGATCAAATGAAGAAGGATTGTTTAAACCAACGGATAGCTGATTTAGTCAAATCATTGTGAATTATTGACGGTCGAAAGAAAATTCGTTTTATTATATTGATATTTAAAGATTTATAAATTTCAATCAGGACACGGTCGAAAGATTAATTTGGAAATACCCTTATAATAACTATTTTTGAACCCGCAAAATGGCATGGTTTTAAAGCCGGACAGGTTTTAATTTTGTTATGTTCCTGGTAATTAATTATAGAGATTGATATATGAACTTATCGGGTAAGTATTACAAAGCTTTTATTGAGCGGCAGGAAGCTATTAAAAAGCAATACAGCCCACAGCAGGCTCAGAAACAACACTCTAAAGGGAAACTTACAGCCCAGGAGAGGATCAATCTTCTTTTTGATACCGGGACGTTTGAGGAGATAGACGCTTTTGTGACCCCTGCTGACCAGCCGGTGGAATTTGGGAAAGTGGAAAAGTCGTATGGGGACGGCGTTATTGTCGGACACGGAAAGATCAATGGAAGGCTGGTTTTTGCTTATGCTCAGGACTTTACCATTATGGGAGGTTCATTGGGAATTGTTCACGCACGAAAAATTGCAAAGATCCAGGAAATGGCTCTTAAGATGGGGTCTCCCATTATCGGACTAATCGATTCGGGAGGTGCGAGAATACAGGAAGGTGTCGCAAGTCTTAGCGGATATGCTTCCATTTTTCAGAATATAATTCATTCGTCAGGGATAATACCTCAGATCTCTGTAATAATGGGGCCTGCCGCCGGAGGAGCTGTCTACTCCCCTGCCCTGACCGATTTTGTGTTCATGACGAACCACACAAGCTATATGTTTGTCACCGGACCGAATGTCGTGAAAGAAGTTTTAAACGAAGAAGTATCTTTTGACGGTCTTGGAGGAGCCCTGGTGCACGCACGCAAAAGCGGTGTTGCACATATGATCTACGATGATGAAGAAAATACAATCCTGGCTCTTAAGAAATTCCTTTCGTACCTTCCATCCAATAACGTTGAAAACCCGCCTGTTGTTGCCGATGACGGATCAATACCGGATTTTAACAAAAAGCTGAGAGATATAATCCCGGAGGATCCCAATAAAGCTTATGACGTTAAAGAAGTTATAAATCAGATTGTCGACAGGAATAGCTTTTTTGAGACATCTGAACTTTTTGCACCAAACCTCGTTACCGGACTGGCAAGGTTAAGGGGAAAAACTCTGGCAGTGGTGGCAAATCAACCCAAAGTGCTGGCCGGAGTGCTCGATATTGATTCTTCTACAAAAGGTGCAAGATTTATAAGATTTTGCGATGCTTTCAATATTCCAATACTTACTCTCGAAGATGTACCGGGTTTCCTGCCCGGGGTTGATCAGGAACATGCAGGTATTATCAGGCACGGAGCCAAAATGCTTTTTGCTTATAGCGAGGCAACGGTTCCAAAAATAACGGTGATATTGAGAAAAGCTTACGGTGGCGCTTTTATTGTAATGAACAGTAAGAACCTCGGCGGCGACTTCAGTTTTGCATGGCCATCAGCTGAAATTGCGGTGATGGGCCCCGACGGTGCCGTAGCAATCCTTTATCGAAGGGAACTTGCGGAGTCAGAAAATCCTGCAGAACTTAAAAAAGACCTCGTAAAGAAATACCGTAGTAAGGTGGCAAATCCGTTTATAGCAGATGAAAGCGGCTATATTGATGAAGTCATTGATCCGGCAGTTACCAGGAAAAAGATTATCTCAGCGTTTACAGCCCTCAATAACAAATGGGTTAAAGTGCCGGCCAGAAAACACGGCAATATGCCACTGTAAAGCTCAGAGCTCAGAGCCCAGGGCGCAGGGCGCAGGGAGGTGTTAAAGAATGGATACTAAACATTAATAATGAAAATCAAGCGAATACTTATAGCAAACCGTGGTGAGATAGCAGTGCGGATCATTAAAACAGCCCGTAAGATGAAACTTGAGACAATAGTTGTTAAAACTGCTGCCGAGCCTGATGCTATGTATGTCACCCTTGCGGATGTTGCTTTTGATGATACTGAAGATTCATCTGAAATCCCGGTTTTCTTAAATATTGAGCGGATAATTGAAATAGCTCTTGCGACAAAAGCTGATGCCATTCATCCGGGTTATGGATTCCTTGCTGAAAATGCTTATTTCGCCCAGAAATGTATCGATAACAATCTGATATACATAGGTCCTTCTCCTGACGCTATTTACAAAATGGGGAATAAAACTATTGCCCGCCGGATTGCCCTTGCGGCAAAAATTCCAATAGCAATGGGAAGCCAGGGTAACATTGCGAACGAAGATGAAGCAATAGTTGTAGCTGAAAAGATCGGATATCCTGTCATAATCAAGGCTGCTTCCGGTGGCGGCGGAAGAGGGATGAGGATCGTCAGAAAAGCTGACGAAATGGAAAAGCTCTTCATCATAGCCAGCAAGGAAGCTGAAAAAGCATTTAACGACCCTTCCGTATTCATTGAAAAATATATTGAGAACCCAAAACATATTGAGTTTCAAATACTTGGAGATACATCAGGAAATGTAATCCATCTTGGGGAAAGAGAATGTTCAATTCAAAGGAAACATCAGAAGCTCCTCGAAGAGGCTCCCTCATCCGCACTTGACGATACTCTCAGGGAAACTATGGGCACACTTGCTGTTCAGATCGCAAAAGCTGTAAATTATTATTCGGCCGGAACAGTTGAGTTTCTCCTTGACTCTGAAAAGAATTTCTATTTTATGGAAATGAATACCAGGATCCAGGTTGAGCATACCGTAACCGAAGTTATTACAGGAATTGATCTGGTGGAACAGCAGATACGCATAGCTAATGGCGAAGCGCTCAAATTCAGCCAGAACGAAGTTAAGTTAAAAGGGTGGGCAATTGAATGCAGGATAAATGCGGAGGATGTTCAGGCCGGATTTGCACCCGATCCCGGCAAAATCGAAAAGCTGAGTCTGCCAACTGACCCGTACGTCAGAATAGACACCGGTGTTCACGCTGGTTCTACAATTGTGGCAAGCTTTGATTCAATGATCGCTAAGCTTATTGTCAGAGGCAAGGACAGGAAAGACGCAATCAGGAACTGCAAAATGGCTCTCGACAAGGTATGGATCAAGGGAGTAAAAACAACCCTCCCCTTCTTCCGGATGCTTGTCCGTAATCCTAAATTCCTGGAAGGTGAATTTACAACGGCATTTCTTGAAAAAGATCTTATTAAATTTTACCTCAACAGTGAATATGAAGAGATGCTTGCCGCATGGCTTGCCACGAAGCTATTCATTGACGAAAACCTGATGGACAACAGCATTAATATCGACTTTGAAAATGGGAAGGAAATGAGTCCATGGCTTCTGAACAAACGAATTAACCAATTTTAAATCATACGGTTAAAGATGGCAAACGACAGATTGAATATAAAGAAGCTATACGCACTTTCCTCCGAAAATAAACGCTTCTGTTTTCCCATTCCATTAAAACATTCAATAAGAATAGGTAACCGCGATTATGAAGTCAAGCTTAAGACTGATGAAAAATTCGGTACATATATACTCTGGAAAAACAGAAAATACCCTGTTGAGGTTGTCAGATCGAGCCAGAATAAGTACGAGATCCTTTTTAATGATATAAGCTACATATTCACTGTCGAAACTCCTTTCTCGATGAAGAGAATGAAGGTACTTAATACGGGTAAGGGGAAAATTGAAAAGGAGTTTTTGAAAGCGCCAATGCCGGGTAAGATCCTCGATGTGCTTGTCAGGGAGGGATCCACCGTGCTCCGGGGAGAACCCCTTGTTATCCTGGAGGCGATGAAGATGCAGAATGAAATTCAGTCGCCTGTTAACGGACAGGTTGTAAAGGTGCTTGCCAAAGCCAATACGAATGTTATGAAGGATGATATCCTTGTTGAAATCAAGGTTGATTAATCTTATTCCCAAATTGAAAAACTTACACGGAGATCCACAGCGGTTCAATTAAATCATAACTCAGCGGACCTCCGTGTAAGTTCTTAATGTATTTTACCTTACTTATTTCGCCGGTATCTGTTTCAGCGTTTCACATAAATAATCAAAAAACTTCACCACTGAAGGCACATTTACTTTTTCATCCGGAGAATGCGGATACTTAATCGTTGGCCCGAACGAAATCATATCAAGGTTTGGGTAAACACCGCCCAGGATACCACATTCCAGTCCGGCATGAATTGCTTTAACTTCAGGAGTTTTTCCAAATTGCTTCTTATAAACTTCCGTCATTGTCTTCAGAATGGAGGAGGCCATATTAGGTTTCCAGCCCGGATAACCGCCTGAAAGACTTACTTCTGCACCGATAAGATTAAAGACAGCTGCAATCTTCATGGCAGTTGCCTCCTTTGATGTATCAACCGAGCTGCGTGTAAGACAGTATGTTTCAAATTTTCCGTTAATACACTTTACAATTGCAAGATTGTTTGAAGTTTCTACCAGTCCGGGCATTGACTGACTCATTCGCTGAATGCCATTGGGACAGGCAAACAAAGCCCTGATTATTTTAAACTGGTCCGCCTGCTTCATTACTTTGGGCGGCATTTCTGTCTTATGCGCTTTAAATGAAAGATCAGGCTCGGTTTCAGAAAACTCTGCCCTGTAAATCTTCTCATATCCCTTTACAAATTTACCGAATTCAGCGGCTTTGATTTCAGGAACAAGTACAGATGAATATGATTCCCGTGGGATTGCATTCCTCAGGTCACCGCCTGCTGCCTCTGCGATCCTGATCCCAAATTCGGTCTCTGCATTTACCAGGAACCTGAACATTATCTTGTTTGAATTTGCCCGTCCAAGAGCGATATCCACACCGGAATGGCCGCCTCTTAATCCTTTAGCCTCCACCCTGAAAGCTGCCATACCCTGAGGCGATTTCTCCTGACCATAATCTTTAGTGATGCCAACATTTACTCCTCCCGCACATCCGACGCAAAGCTCGCCTTCATCTTCCGAATCAAGATTCAGAAGGATATCACCTTTTAACAACCCTTTTTTCAATCCATTGGCACCTGTCATTCCGGTTTCTTCATCAACTGTAAACAATACTTCGAGAGGTCCGTGAAGGATCACTTTTGATGCAAGAACAGTCATCGCAGATGCAACACCAATACCGTTATCCGAACCGAGGGTAGTTCCGTTTGCCTTTACCCATTCACCATCTATAATTGTTTCAATAGGGTCCTTTTCAAAATCATGCTTCTTATCGCTATTCTTCTGTGGAACCATGTCAAGGTGGACCTGCAGGATCACACCTTTGCGGTTTTCCATTCCCTTAGTTGCAGGTTTACGTATTATAACATTACCGACCTTATCGACGATCGTCTCAAGGTTATTCTTTTTCCCGAAGTTCTTCATGAATTCAATCATTCTGGCTTCTTTTTTTGAGGGTCTTGGGATCTGTGTTATTTCATGGAAGTAATTCCATAAATCTTTCGGTTCAAGTTTACGGATGTCGCTCATTTCAATAATTATTAGATTTATCTTAAGTGTCTAAAATTACGAAAATCAATTAAGAAAAACAATGAATTGTTCCTGTTGACAGGTGCTTGTTACATTATAAAAATTTGAATCAGAATAATTAAAAGTTAAGAGAAACAATTAACCGAATCATTTTGAATTATGGTCGAGTATTTATAATTTTGGCCCCCGTAATATGAATTTCAGAATTCAACTACTCAGAGGGAAATGATCAGTAACTTCTTTAATTTTATCCTGTTTCTCAAAATAAATCCCTTTTTTACTCCCTAAACCTTTAAAAATGACATTCCTGTACGTTATTGTTGGCCTGGTCCTTATATTTGATTTCATAAACGGGTTTCACGATTCAGCTAATTCAATTGCTACAGTAGTGTCGACGAAGGTATTATCACCACTGGCAGCGGTTTCGATGGCAGCTTTCTTTAATTTCATTGCTTTTACAGTTTTCACACATAAAGTTGCGGAAACCATGGGAAAAGGTGTCGTGGACCCTGACGTTATGAACCTTAATGTAATCGGAGCGGCACTTGTTGCAGCTATAATATGGAATCTGATAACATGGTGGTGGGGATTGCCGTCAAGCTCATCGCACACTTTGGTAGGAGGTCTGGTTGGTGCAGCTGTTGCCAGTTCCGGGCCAAGTTCTGTAATAACTGGAGGCGTTATTAAAATCGCAGCATTCATTGTTATTGCTCCGCTTCTCGGAATGTTAATCGGATTTGTTATTTCTACCATAGTTCAATTCCTTGCAAGGAAAAGCACTCCGTTTGGCATAGACAAACACTTCCGGCGGCTCCAGCTTTTATCCGCCTCAGCATTCAGTTTGGGGCACGGTGGAAATGATGCGCAAAAATCCATGGGGATTATCTGGTTGGCCCTGGTAATCTCCGGCATTTTAACAAAAGAGTCAGCAATGCCCAGGTGGGTCGTTTATTCTTGCCAACTTTCTATAGCACTCGGCACTTTATTCGGAGGGTGGAGAATAGTAAAGACTATGGGCCAAAAAATTACCAAACTCAGGCCATTCGAAGGATTTTGCGCTGAGACAGCGGGTGCGCTTACCCTGTTCGGAGCTACACATTTCGGGATTCCTGTCAGTACAACTCACACAATAACAGGCGCTATTATTGGTGTTGGCGCCAGAAAGGGATTATCTGCCGTAAAATGGGGTGTCACAACAAAAATTTTCTGGGCCTGGATTCTTACGCTTCCCATATCGGGTGCAATCGGAGCTTTAATGTACTTCTTTTTTAACTGGATAAATTAATTCTATTAAAATAAAATCTGGAATATGAATATAGATAAATTCCTTAAGTTTTTTGTTCCGAAAGACCATTCGTTTTACCCTCTTTTTGAAGAGGATGCCAGAAATTTGGTGAAAGCCACTGAACTTCTAATGCAACAAATGTCAAGCGGTGATCAGGAAGTTCATGAAAGGATTCACAGGGAGATCAAGGAGCTGGAACATATTGGTGATGAGATAACTGACAAGAGCTTTCAGTTGCTGAATAAATCCTTCATTACACCTTTTGACAGGGAGGACATACATGAGCTGACAGCTACGATCGATGATGTTGTGGATTCAATCGACGGAGTAAGCCGGAGGATCTGCCTTTACAAACCCAAAAAACTTATGGAGGTGTATAAGGAGATGGCTGATCTGATACATGCTGCCGCCCTTGAAATTGAGGTCTGTGTCCATTGCCTTAACGATGTGGCAGCAAATAAAAAAGAGATATTACAGGCTTGCGACAAGGTAAAAGAGATTGAACACAAAACAGATGAATATTATTATGTGGCGGTTTCTGAACTTTTTGAAAAAGAGAAGGACACAGCTGAACTTCTGAAAAACAACAAGATACTTGAGATCCTGGAAAGAACTGTTGATGAAGAAGAGGATGTTACGGATGCGATAAGGGCAATCCTGATCAAGATGGCGTAGGCAGGGTATTAGTTACTTCTGATCATGATGAGTACCATCTTGAATCTCTCAACCGCCATCACAGCATGAGGTATATTGGCAGGCATAATTATTGATTGACCTGTTTCAAGGATAAATGATTTTCCGCCGATAACTACTTCCCCTTTCCCGTCGACAACCTGCAAAAGAGCATCAAACGGTGCAGTATGCTCGCTCAATGCCTCACCCTTCGCAAAAGCAAAGAGAGAAATATTACCTGACTCCTTCTTTAGTACGGTCTTACTTACAATAGCCCCGTCAGCATACTCAACTGAGTCTGCAAAATCAAAAATTTCTGATTTACCAAATTCGTTTGATGACATATTAAAGATCTTTTACTGGTTTTTGACCGGAAGGGAGCTCCAGTCCATAACCTTGCTTTTTATCTGCTTTCTTTAATTTGTAAGCAAGGAATATAGATATTGCCCCGCAAATAACAAGAATAAAAATAGGAATCGTATAATTATACGGCATTTCCCCGGCTCTGATCGCTTTAAGATTTGGCTTATTTGCAAGGTCAAGTACCGCCCCGATGCCCCAGAAAAACAGTCCCAGTCCCCAGTTTTGGACAGTGAACATTGAAGCATATGCAGTTCCCAGACGATTTTCAGGGACAATCTTGGCAACAGATGGCCACATTGCGGCCGGAACAAGGGAGAATGCAATTCCGAGGCTTAACAACCCCAGGTAAGCAAGGATCCTTACACTGAAAAGTGAAAGTGCAATATGTGCAAATATCAGGAGCAATGAACCTAATATCATTAATGAAGCGCCTTTCCCTTTCTTGTCAACATAATTTCCAAAAATCGGTGTAAACAAAATTGTACCGAGGGGTATCAGGGATGCAGTCTTCGGGCCATTTGAAAACCACAGCCTGAAAGTGTCTTTCAGCAGGTATACAAATACAAGGAACGCTACGAATATCAGCACCATTGAAATGTTCTTATTTGTCCTGGTCCTGATATTTGACGGGACAAGTGAGAATGCCAATCCGAAAGCGAACAAAGCCAGGAAAACGCTTGAATTTCCAATTGCTTTGCTTCCGAAAAGAATAATATTGCTGTGTGGATCATCCGGCAGTACATAATCGAAACCAAATTTATTCACCAGCATATCAGGAGCATACTGTATAAAAGGGAAAACTGCTGCATAAAATGAAACACATAGCAGGGCAATATAAATAAATGATGGATTAGTTGCTAATTTAATCAGATCTGAAAACTTGAACTCCTCTTCCTCTTCGGCACTTACAATACCCAGACCGGATCTTTGCTTATCGAGCTTCCTGTCAAAAAATGTGTAGACCAGGAACAAGATCAATGCAAGTGCGATCAATGTGGCAGCAAATGTTACTGCCGGTGATACATGACCGTTTGCAATATCGGGTGAAACTGCGATACCCAATGCTGAACCAAGCCGCCCAAATCCGATGTTAATGGCCATAGCCAGAGCCATTTCGTAACCTTTAAACCATTTTACAATTGTCCTGGTTGCAACAACACATGTGATTTCAAGACCTGAGCCAAACATAATACGTCCGATAATCATAACTGTGAGCATTCTCCCGTGTTCCTGGCCAAAAACACCGGCTGAAGCCATTGCTGTCAGGGCACCGCCTACTGCGGCAAGGCCCCCGAATACAAGTCCTGCTATCCGGATACCCCATTTGTCAAGTATAATTCCGCCAACTATTATCATACCAAACATGTTGGCGATTGTTGTTAAACCTATAAGCCGGCCGAATTCTTCACTTGTAAAACCTAATTCAGACTCCATTAACCCTTTCAATCCCGAAAAGAAGTCCTGAAACCAGTACGTTGCAAACATAAGTGCACTCAGTAAAACGAGTACCAGCCATCTCAGGGCGGAAGATTCGCGCAGAGTCTTTAAAGTAGCTTCCATATAGTAGAGGGTTTTTTTGTGCCGGTAAATGTAAAAAAATTTTCCAAAGTAATTTCTAATAAAAAACCGTTATGAACTAAAATAATAGTGAGTTGTTTACTGTTATAAAAATACCTGGTGCCAAAGCAACATAGAGAATATTTCTATTAATTTGCACAGAATTTGCATGCATAAAAAAAATACTTCATGAAAAAGATTTTAATACTAATACTTTTCTCAATTATAGCTATTAGTTCTTACTCACAGAATTCTGCAGTAAAATGGTACACAATTGAGGAAGCTGAAAAGTTAAGCAAGGAATCTCCGCGGCCGCTTTTTATTGATGCATATACCGACTGGTGCGGCTGGTGCAAAAAGATGGACCAGGAAACATTCACTAATTCAGTTATTTCCGATATGCTGAATACCAGGTTTTATCCTGTAAAGTTTGATGCAGAGGGAAAAGAGAGCATTACTTTTTTCGGAAAGACCTATGTTAACGACGGGAAGTATGGTAAGGCGCATCAGCTGGCAGTTGCACTACTTCGTGGGCAGTTATCATATCCAACTGTTGTATTCTTCACAATGCAGGATGACAAATACCAGGCCTCACCCGTACCGGGTTTCAGACAACCGAAGGAGATGGAAATGCTGCTAAGCTATTTCGCTGACAAAGCATACCAGACTCAGGCATGGGAGGAATATCAGAAAACTTTCAAAGGCAAAATTCAATAAAGCGGAACCCGATTTTATTTCCCGATAATATAGTTTGCAGGTAACTGGATCACCGATCCAAACTGATAGATGAGCTGACGGGAAGTCTTGAAAACTTCATTCCCTAAAGTAATCTTAATATTTACAACATCCGGAACCCTGTAATAAAGCTTATCAAACTTAGTGGTTGATCCACCCTGTTTCCCTGGAATAATTGTGAGATCCTTTGTCCTTGCCTCAGGTGACAGCTCAATAGTCAGCGGAGTCGCCGACTGATCGTTGGCTGCTGCCGGACCTGTCGTTTCCGAGAACCTGCATAAGGTGATTTTACTTCCTGCCGGATCCTTACGCGGAATTACCTGATAGGAAAACTTCCTGGTTTCCTTCCATGTCTTTCCTGTGAATAGCTCGGTATACTCCTTTTCCAGACGGTTCATCTCATTGATCGAAGCTTCGTTCTGAGGAAAAACAGTTGCTTCCCCGGTAAGTATCATATGCTTGCCATCCCTTAATTCCATAAGTCTGACAGCTGCTTTTTCAGCAAGTTCTCCTAATGAAAGCTTTTGCTTCTTTTCAACAAGATATGGTATCTTAATAAATGCCGTGTCGACACTTACCAGCTTGTAAACGGTATCTTTTCTTGCCTGGAAATATTCGTCGGCTCCCAGATCTGAAATTCGTAAAGTACTTAAATCCGAACCATTTGTTGAATTTCTGTCTTCAGTCTTATATATGTCAGGATTAAGATCAAGGATTAATCCTTCTTTCTTAAGTGAAAGGGCATTGGACCGGAAGATAGAGCTTGCCTCAATAACATAGAATTCCGACGGATCGGGTTCTTCATGTGACTTAATTACGACTCCCCTTATCGACCAGCTTTCGCTTTCACTCTTGATGACATCCCTAAGTCCAAGCAGGTCTTCGGCAAAGCGGGCATAGGGGCCCGGATTTTCAATGACCCGCTCAGCTTCGACAACTATGTCAAAAACAGTCTGGGGAAGACTGTAAACAACACTTCCCTCCACGACTCCCTGCCCTGAAAGCTGAGTTATAATGTTTTTCGATTCTGACATGTTCCTGTTTGAAGCACAGGATACAGCAATAAAGAGTATTGATGCAAAAACTATTTGTTTGGAAAGGTACTTCATAATTTATTCTGGTTTATTTAATTCACTTGATCTTAGTTTAAGGAACGCGTTCCCTATATTATTAATTATGTCAGACGCAATAATTGATTCATAACCCGATTTTACCGCTGCAATATCCCCGGCAAGCCCATGAATGTATACTCCTGCAACAGAAGCATTTTCAGGAGAATAACCCTGAGCAAGGAGTGAAAGAATTATACCGGTCAGCACATCCCCGCTTCCGGCAGTTGCCATTCCCGGATTTCCTGTACTGTTAAACCACACCTTACCATCAGGTGCGGCAATTGAAGTATTTGCTCCTTTCAGAATTATTATGCAGTTATATCTGGAAGCAAACTCCATTTGTTTTTCAAGCCGTGCAAAACTGTTCTCAGCCTTGCCCGCAATCCTTTCAAATTCTTTAACATGAGGGGTCAGAATTACTTTGTTAGGCAATGCGGAAAGCCATTTTTCGTTCTGACCGAGAATATTCAGGCCGTCGGCATCTATAACAATGGGTTTATTACGGGTCAGAAGAAAATTATGAAAAGCCTTCTGGGTAACCGGGTCTGTTCCGATTCCCGGACCGATGCCCGCTGCATCATAATTATCAATAGACTCTATATCGGAAATAAGTTTTTCATTTGTATCGATCCTCACCATAGCTTCCGGTATTGCAGTCTGAAGTATTGAGTTTCCGGATGATGGGATATGACAGGTTACCAGTCCGATCCCCGTTCTAAGAGCTGCCTTTGCACCAAGAATTGCTGCTCCCATTTTACCGTATGACCCGGCTATAAGTACACCATGTCCATACATTCCCTTATGATCGAACCTGTTTCTTTTCTTCAGGAGTGGCAAAATACTATCAGGTTCGAGGTATGAAAAAGGTGACTCGGTATTTCTTATTGCATTATTGCTCAGGCCAATGGGAAGAATCTCCCACTCTCCGGTATATTTTGCGTTTTCTGCAAACATAAAGGAAAGCTTCGGGAAGTGAAAGCTCAGAGTGAAATCTGCTCTGACAATATTCTCAGGATTATTTGTGCTGTTGTCTTCACCAAACAGACCTGAAGGAATGTCGATCGAAATGACCGTACTCCGGGTCCTGTTTAAATATTTTATGACGGATGCAGCCAATCCTTCTACGGGACGTGTAAGCCCCGACCCGAAAATTGCATCAATCACAACATCCTCATCACCGATGAATGGAACCTGATTTTCCATTTCGATATGAATCACAGGAACTGTTGTCTCCTTTTCAATTCTTTGATAATTAATATTCCAGTCATCAGAGGTTTTTCCTGAAATCTTCAAATTAAGGATCTGGACATTAAACCTGTTTACATAGAGTAGTCTCGCCAGCGCAAGACCATCGCCACCGTTGTTCCCGGGACCAGTTAAAATAACTATTCTCCTTGACCTGTCAAAGTTCCGGATATACCATCTAAGCAATTGGGATGCAGCTCTTTCCATTAGGTCAACAGATGCTATCGGTTCATTCTTTATGGTAAATGCATCAATCTCTCTTATCTGTTCTGACCGGAATATCTTCATAGCTTTGAGTCAGGCTAAATCAATTTCTTTAATCTATAAAATTACTAAATCAAACCCGAATATTCTAATTGATTTTCTTACCCCACCATTCCGGATGGGTCAGTATTTCTATCCTGTCGCCAGGGACACTTTTCTCCAGCTGATCGAGTATGCCATTGAAGCCCACCGGATTATTCCACATGCCTGCTGATTCAGAATAATATTTATTGAAGTTTATAAAGTAAGCCTCATAATCAAAGCCGTAATCTTTCAGGCTGTGCTGTCCCAGGGGATAAGGAACGCCATGATAAATTACGGTGTCACTTTTTGCAAAATCGCTGAATATCTGAAAGTTCGGAACTGTAACTTTGGCGAGAGGCGATCCGTGTGAGGCTGTTCCCCGGACGGGTATATGCAACGACCTGAAGTAAATAAGATCATTCTGGTTAAATGTAAAGGGATCAATTCCATCTTCTATCATTACCGTCAAAAGATCGTTATGAATGCCGATTTCCGCCCCGTTCTCAGCTAATTCAATATAGACTGAATCCATGCAAGTGTTTCTTGTAAGTCCTGATCGGTCCAGAATTCCATAATAATAACTGGTTGGCAATATGAAGTAAGTGGCGCGTATGCCAAACTCCATTTCAATTTTTGACATTTCAATCGCTTTAAAGGGGTTCCAGTCGATGTCGTGCCTGAATCCGACAACAACTTTGGAATCATCAAATGTTGTTCTCATTTCTTCAAGCGGAAGAACTATGAATTTTCCTGACGACAGCTTCAGGAGAAGGTCAATATACTGACTCCATGTAAAAACAGCCCTGAAATCATACATCCCTCTTACTTTTTTTTCGAGAGCTGCATAGGGCGGAGCATAGGGAGGATAAATAGGAACAGCCTTAAAGTCAGGCGGCTTTTCGCATTTTGAAAAAATCAATATGATGATTACAAGTACTGAAAATCTTTTAACCGTTATCATAAGGAAAGATCAGAGGGAGTGATCAGTTAGCCGTACTCGCAATATTATATCTTTTTATTCATTTCAAAAAGATTAATATATTTGTTCCCGATCGTAAAGTTTGTTAAAAGTTTAAGACTAAAACCGGGAAATTATTTACTTTGATTTGGCTTTATCCAACCCGTTTAATTAACTACCTAAAATAAAAATAAATGCTTAAAAATCATCCCAAAGGACTGCTTGTTGCATTTTTCTCCAATATGGGTGAAAGATTCGGTTTCTACACTATGATGGCAATCCTGGTGCTATTCCTGCAGGCAAGGTATGGACTACCGGCAAAAGATGCCGGCGATATTTACAGCTGGTTTTATTTCAGCATTTATGCTCTTGCCCTGTTAGGTGGTATCCTGGCCGACTCTACAAGGAAATATAAACTGGTGATCCTTGCCGGGATCGTAATAATGTTTGCCGGTTATATTATTATGACAATCCCAGGGATGACGCTTACCATAACTATTATAGGTCTTTTCACTATTGCGCTTGGGAATGGTCTTTTTAAAGGGAATCTTCAGGCGGTGGTCGGTCAGATGTACGACGACCCGAAATATTCGAAACTCAGGGATTCTGCATTTATGATATTCTATATGGGGATAAATGTGGGCGCCTTCTTTGCTCCCTACGCTGCAACAACTATGCGTAACTGGTGGCTTAAAGTAAATGGATTTGCACACGATGCCAGTCTTCCCTCACTCTGTCACCAGTATATTAACGGAACGATGTCCGACACCACCATTTTCCAGCAGCTGGCTGATAAGGTGAATCTGGGCGGACCGGTAACCGATCTCCAGACTTTTGCACATAGTTATCTCGAGGTCTTTTCAAAAGGCTATAACTATGCATTCGGGATTGCTGCGATTGCGATGGTCATTTCGCTTCTTGTATATGTTATTTTCAATAAGTCATTACCTGACAAAGAGAAAGGAGCTGGTTCAAAATCAGCTTCATCACCATCGGCAGAAAAGATTGAATTTATTCCATCAGCGCTATTTGCTGCAATAATTGCAATGGGTGTAACTGCATTCGGTTTACATTTTATAAAACAGGTAGGATGGGACGACGGATTTGCATTCGGATTGTTTGCGGGATTCGTTACCTGGATATTTTTAAGTTCGCGTAAGGAGGAACGGGCCAGGATTACAGCACTCGTCCTTGTATTTATTGTTGTAGTATTCTTCTGGATGTCGTTCCATCAGAACGGACTTACACTGACTCTTTTCGCAAGAGATTACACAGTTAAACAGGTCGGTCCCTTTACAAATATGTTCTTTACATTACCGTCAATGCTTGCTGTTGTAGGTGGTGTAGCAGGTATTGTTTTGCTACTGTATAAGAATCTTAAAACAAATGCTAAAATTACAGGCGGAATATTATTCGTCATAGCCCTGTTATCCGGTTTGTTTTTTACGATGGGATTCGATCCTACAGGTTTAATGGGTAAATTATTCACTTCATTCGGACCGCAGAATGATATATCACCTGAAGTATTTCAATCATTCAATCCATTGTTTATAGTTGCGCTGACATTTCCAGTTATGGGAGCTTTTGCCTGGTTGAACAAGAGAGGGATTGAACCTTCGACACCCAGGAAAATTGGTATCGGGATGATCGTTGCCGCACTGGGATTTATAATTGTATTCTTTTCTTCAGTTGGTGCCCCGTCGCCTTCTTCCTTAAACGGTGTTCCTGTTGCTGACCCTGACAGAGTTTCGCCTTACTGGCTCATTAGCAGTTACCTTATTCTGACCATTGCAGAGCTTTTCCTGAGTCCTATGGGGCTCTCCTTTGTTTCGAAAGTTGCACCTTCTCGTTTTCAGGGACTTATGCAGGGTGGCTGGCTGCTCGCAACCGCAGTTGGGAATAAACTGCTGTTTATAGGAACACTCCTTTGGGATAAAGTCGCATTAAGCACTCTCTGGCTGGTATTTATCGTTTGTTGCCTTCTGTCGGCGGCATTTATATTCTCAATCATAAAACGTCTTGAAAAAGCAGCTGCAAGCTGAAGAACATTTTAAAAGTCGCTCGCTGTAATTAGTTGTAGTTAAGATATCTACGTCTTATAAGACATATTATAAGACATATTATAAGGGCGCTTATATATATTATCGTACGTTCATTTTTTATATATACATCCGGATGCAATCAACTATTCATCAAGACCTCTCCCCATTCCTATAGCTATCGGAACCCTCCCCCAGGATGGCCCAAAGAGGGAGGGGCTTTCTCATAGCCTTCAACTTACGAATCAGTTTTAGGCTGTTTAGTATATAATTGGCAGAAATACAATTAAATAACTTTCCCCTCCTTATAGGAGCTAATCTTTATACACAACTATGTATCTGCTTGATTGTTAATAATATAATCTTAATTATTAATATATTTATTATACACACAGATATATATAACTATTTAGTAATAGGGCCTGGCGTCAGGATTCCTGAACAAAAAATACAATCTCCGGGTTGTCAGGGTATATCACCTGCTAAATCATTTAAAGTCCCAAAGGGACTTAAAGAAAATGCCACAAAAGTGGCATGATTTGAATAACCTCCGGCGCGATTTAGGAAATCTGATTGACTACATAAAAACACAACCGGAACATCATAAGAAAAAGACGTTTGAAGAGGAGTACAGGAGTTTGATAATGCTGTCAGGGATTAAAATTGACGAAAAGTACTTTCCTTAGATTTCAGGTTCAGCTCCTTCAGAGCTGATGTCTGTAATATAGCGTTTACCTCCGGTTGCACCGGAGGTTATTCAAATTTGTCTCTTTCAGAGACAGTTATCGGGAAAATGACCTCTTTCAGAGGCAGCTAATAAAACAGCCTCCGACCGCCAGGCAGGAATCAATAACCCACAGGCAAGGTCGCCTCTTGAAAAGATGTGTATAAAGTTTAGCTTATAGGAGGGGTGGCCAGACGGTGAAATCATCTCAAAGGCCGAAACTAAATTCGTCTGGCCGGGGTGGTTGATTCAATTCTTAACCACCCCGGCCGGGAAAGGAAATTGTAAACATCTAAAAGTCAATAGTCCCGGCCACCCCTCCTTGAAAAGGAGGCCGAGCGTTAAGAAATCAGCCAGTGGCTGATTTTAGCAAAGGAGCCAGCCTGCAGGGGAAAACTATCATATTCCTTAAGTTGACGCATATGCCCTAAAGGGTTCTAAATCGATAGTTGAGAGACCTTGCACAAAAGGTGGCTGCATTGGTTTCATTAAGAATTTCATTATTAATTCTTAAATATTTGAACCAATTGATCCTTATTATCTGATAATCTTAAAATATTTCCCATTCAATACCTATTTTTTAGTATTTTTGTAACTTATTTTTTTTACCCTTCAAATTAAATTATCATAAAATATAACCGGATATGAAAGTCCTGAAATTCGGCGGATCTTCGGTAGGTAATTCCGAAAGGATAAGGAATGTAAAAAAAATAATTGATGCCGAATCGCTTCCCTGTGTTGTTGTAGTTTCAGCTTTTCATGAAGTTACCGATTCACTTAAGAAAACAAGCGAGCTAGCTTCTTCGCATAATCTTCATTATAAGTCTCTCCTTAATGAGATCATTACCAGACACGAAGCAATTTGCCATGACCTTCTATACGGCGAAACACTCACATCAGTTCTTCAGAAAACCAATGAAATATTCTGCGGTCTCAAGGAGACACTTAACGGAATCTTCCTTTTGAGAGAATTAAGCAGCATTTCCCTTGACCGGGTACTCAGTGCAGGGGAAAGATTATCATCAGCAATTTTAGCCGGTTATTTTAGCAATTCTTTGCTTGTTGACGCCAGGGAAATTATCAAGACCGATGAAAACTATGGCAATGCTACCGTTGATTTTGAAGTCACTAATTCCCTTATCAGGAAAGAGATACTCAGGAAGAAGAAACTCATCGTAGTTCCCGGGTTCATCGCAAGCACTGCAGGCGATGCAACCACAACCCTGGGAAGAGGCGGGTCGGATTACACAGCAGCTATTATAGCTGCTGCAGTAAACGCAGAGGTCCTTGAAATTTGGACCGACACCGATGGTTTTATGACTGCTGATCCCAAAAAGGTTGAAAAGGCTTACGCAATTGAGAATCTTACTTATTCCGAAGCAATTGAATTATCACATTTCGGTGCAAAAGTAATCTACACCCCTACCCTTCGACCGGTTTATAAGAAACAGATACCTGTCTTTATTAAGAATTCATTCAATCCAAAGGTTAAAGGAACGCTGATAAGCGGGAAATCAAAGAACGGAACGAAAAGCCCCATCAAGGGGATATCCTCAATTGATCATATCGATCTCATAACTCTCCAGGGACCGTCAATGGTCGGAGTCACAGGAACATCGATGAGGCTTTTCGGATCGTTGGCACGACGTAACATCAATATTATCCTGATAACTCAGGCATCTTCCGAATATTCAATATGTTTTGCAATTAATCCTCCGGAAACGAGGAAGGCTGTCGAAGCCATTAATCTTGAATTTGAAAAGGAAATTGTTTTCAGAAAGGAACTTAAAATACTGATTGAAAGGGATCTGTCTATAATTGCCATTGTCGGTGAAAAAATGAAAAATACTCCAGGCATTTCTGCAATTCTCTTCAGATCGCTGGGGAGGAATGGAATAAACGTCATAGCTACTGCACAGGGTTCTTCAGAACTTAATATATCGGTCGTTATTAAAAACGACAATCTGAAAAAAGCGCTCAATGTGATCCATGATGGTTTTTTTCTTTCAAGATTTAAAGAACTTCATCTCTTTATTGCCGGGACCGGGTTTGTGGGATCCAGCCTGTTAAGACAACTTGAAAAGCAATATGATCTTCTTCTCAAAGAACATAATCTGAAAATAAACCTTCTCGGAATTATCAATTCACGTAAAATGCTTATTGAAAGCAAACCTTTTCCGCTTGGTGATTGCAGGGAAATTCTGGATTCACGAGGGGAGAAAAGTGATATAGAATTGTTTATCAGGCAAATGACAAAGATGAACATTCGGAACTCTGTTTTTGTCGATTGCACGGCTAACGCAAAGGTGGCGGAATTGTACGGAGAGATCCTTCAGAAATATGTTTCGGTGGTAACAGCAAGCAAGATTGCCTGTTCATCTGAATATTCTTACTTCCAGCATCTGAAGTCAATTGCTTTTGATAAGGGAGTGCGGCTTATGTATGAAACTACAGTAGGTGCCGGACTGCCTGTAATTAAAACCATAAGCGACCTTGTGGTAAGCGGCGACAAGGTTCTTAAAATTGAGGCTGTACTTTCTGGAACACTGAATTTCATTTTCAACACTATCAGTCCTGAAATTTCATTAAGTTCAGCAATCAGACTTGCAAAGGAGAAAGGAATCTCTGAACCCGATCCGCGGGTTGATCTCAGCGGTACTGATGTTGTCAGGAAGATCATGATCCTGTCAAGAGAGGCAGGTTATAAGGTTGAACGGGAAGATGTCGCCGTAAAAAAATTCCTGCCCGACGAATGCTTTGAAGGAGGGTTAGAAAATTTCTATGCCAAAGTTAAGGAGCATGATTCAGAATTTGAGGAAAAGAGAAAAAAGCTCCTGAAGCAGAATAAAAAGTGGAGATATTATGCCACAATGGACCATGGTAAAGCCACCGTCGAACTTGTAACAGTAGGTCAATCGCATCCGACATACGACCTGGAGGGCAGTAACAATATTGTTTTGATAACAACAGAAAGGTACCGTGAGCTCCCAATGGTAATAAAAGGTTATGGTGCAGGAGCGGACGTTACGGCAGCAGGTGTTTTTGCCGATATCATGAGGGTAGTAAATGTATAGACAAACGGAACATCTTGGAGAAAAGCAACCTATATTACTCTACCAATCTAAAGGCGCCACTGGTTTCGTTCAAAGAAGCACTCCTTAATGGTCTTGCTCCTGACGGCGGTCTCTATCTTCCCGTTCAGATAGCCCCTATTTCCAAAAACGACCTTGAGGCCCTCACTTCATTGGAGTACCCGGGAATAGCAACAGAGATCCTTGGCAGACTTATTGGTGATGAAACCCTGAAAAATGAAATTGCAGAAATCTGCAACGAAATTTACGATTTTACCATACCACTTGAAAATGTAGTCAGGCGAAACTATATCATGCGGCTTGATCAGGGTCCGACAGCTTCATTCAAGGATTTCGCAGCCTTGTTCATGGGCCGGATGATGCAGTACTTTCTTAAAGCTGAAAATAAATTCATTACAATCCTGACGGCAACATCCGGCGACACAGGAAGCGCAGTTGCCAACGCCTTTTATAACCTTGACAATATAAAAGTCATCATACTTTTCCCAAGAGGTGAAGTTACCGGAATGCAAAGGAGACAGATGACAACTCTCCAAAAGAACATAAAAACCGTTGAGATTGATGGCAAATTTGATGATTGCCAGAGGCTTGTAAAAATGGCTTTCATGGATCGGGAATTGGATGATTACAACCTTTCATCAGCTAATTCAATTAATATTGGCAGACTCCTTCCTCAGTCAGTTTATTATTTCTACGCATGGTCTAAACTGGCAGATAAAAATGGTGAACAAATCGTTTTCAGCGTTCCCTGCGGAAATTTTGGAAATCTGGCCGGAGGACTCATTGCAAGGGAGATGGGATTGCCGGTAAAATCATTTGTAGTATCGACAAATGATAACGATGAGGTCCCTGAATACTTAAGAACGGGAGTATACCGTCCGATTTCTCCGTCATTAAACTGTATTTCAAGTGCGATGAATGTTGGCCATCCAGGCAACCTGGCAAGGGTATTTGCCCTCTATGGCGGCATGATGGATGAAAAAGGCAGCATTATAAAAGCGCCCGATCTGACAAGGCTCAGAAAAGACCTTTTTTCAATAAGCGTAACGGACACCATTACCAGAGAGACAATTGCGGAATGCTATAAGAAATTCCATCTCGTGCTTGAACCCCATGGCGCTGTTGCCTGGCACGGATTACAATCTTATTTAAAGCAACATTCTGATGATTTACGTGAACAACAACTCTGTGTTTCCCTTGAAACGGCCCATCCGGCTAAATTCGGTAACGAAATAGAAAGGATATTAAATTTTTCGCCGGAAACGCCTGAATCGCTTTTAAAAGTTGAAGGTAAAAATGAAGATTATATATCTTTAGAAAATAATTATGAAGCGTTTAAAAGCTTGCTTATAAAAAATTATTAATTTAAAACAAATTATAAAAATGTACATTGTCTGCAGTGATCTGGAAGGTGTGCTTGTCCCTGAAGTATGGATAAATGTCGCACGATGGACCGGGATTGACGAACTAAAGCTGACTACCCGCGATATAAGCGACTATAATGCCCTGATGACCAGGAGACTTGAGATCTTAAAGCAGCACGGGATCACCATTAAAGATATTCAGAAAGTTATTTCACTGCTGGAACTTATGCCGGGAGCCCTCGACTTTATAAACTGGCTTCATGGAAGGTCACAGCTGATTGTCGTTTCGGATACATTCCGGGAATTTGCTGATCCGCTTCTTGAAAAAATGGGATGGCCGGTTCTCTTCTGCCACCATCTTTCAATTGACAGGGATGGCAACATAACAGACTTCAACCTTCGACAGCCGGACGCCAAGAAGAAAGTTGTTGAGGCAATGCAAAACCTTAATTACAAGGTTATTGCAATCGGTGATTCATATAACGATATTTCAATGCTCCGCAAATCCGACCTCGGAATACTGTATAAACCTCCTCAGAATGTAATAGATGATCACGGCGATCTTAAGATTGTAAATTCATACAGCCAATTAAAGCAGGTCATTGCCGATATTATCGATATTTAATCCAAACCAGAATAATATGAAATTTCCTCCTTCCTCTAAAAACTGGCTTTCAATAATCGGTTCTATTATTGCCATTATTAATTTCATTCTCATTATTCTGCTGTTCGTTATCTCGACGTTATTTGACAAAGCCAGTACTTACCTGGGACTCTTCATTTATATTATTCTCCCCGGATTCCTTGTGTTTGGTCTTATTCTGATTCCTGTCGGCATGTACTTCAGGCGGGTAAGCATCCGGAAAAACATCTCTCCGGAAGCAGCCCGTCTTCCCATCATCGACCTGAATAATCCAAAACAAAAGAATACCTTCATCATGTTTTCGATTGGAACGATTGTTTTCCTGTTTCTTACAACATATGGAAGTTTTGAAGCCTTCCATTTAACAGAGTCAGTTCCATTCTGCGGGACGCTTTGCCATAGAGTTATGGAGCCGGAATATACAGCATACCAGAATTCCCCCCACGCAAATGTTACATGTGTTGACTGTCATGTAGGCTCGGGAGCTTCATGGTATGTTAAATCAAAATTATCGGGTATGCATCAGGTTTATGCTGTTCTTACAAAGACTTTTCCCACTCCGATTGGTACTCCTCTTCATGATCTGCGTCCTGCACGTGAAACCTGCGAGAGATGCCACTGGCCGGAAAAGTTCTATGCACGGACGCTTCAATCAAATAAATACTTTCTGGCAGATTCATTGAATTCGGAATGGGATATAATGCTCCAGATGAAAACCGGCCCGGAATTCAGCGGCCTTGGATTCCGTGAAGGAATTCACTGGCATATTAATCCATCAGTAAATATTGAGTACATTTCGGATAATGACCAAAGGGAAAATATAACCTATGTAAAATATACCGATAAGGTTACAGGGAAAGTCCATATTTACAGGAATCCCGATAATCCTGTCAGCGATAGTGTAATTTCGGCTCAGGCGACCCGGACAATGGATTGCATCGATTGTCATAATCGTCCGACCCATAACTTTAATTCACCTCCGGTATATATCGACAATGCACTCCTTACCGGAGATGTCTCAAAGAATATCCCGTTTATTAAGAAAGTCGCAATGGGAATATTGAGGGAAACTTTTAAAGACAAAGACAGCGCTCTCATTGTTATCCATGACAGTGTATTGAAATTTTACCAGACAGGATACCGTGACTTTTTGCAGAATAATAATAAACTGGTAGACAACTCAATCAGTTCGATCCAGAAGGAATTTTCACAAAATACCTTCCCGGCGATGAAAGTTACTTATGATGTTTATCCTGAGCACATAGGGCATCTTGAATCCGAGGGATGCTTCAGGTGCCATAATGATGCCTTTAAAACCGAAGATGGGAGAATAATAACCCGTGACTGCAATCTTTGCCACACGATCGTGGGTCAGGGGAAACCGGGATCAATGATGCTTACGACAGTCAGGGATACGCTGGAATTCACTCATCCGGTGGATATTGGTACTGCCTGGAAAGAGGCCAACTGTTCAGAGTGCCACAGATACCTTTTCTGACAGGAACTTACAGTGAGTTCCATTGGGGCGTTCAAAAAGTCTAAATCCATTAACCGCAAAGTCAAACACCCATCAATGAATTATGAGAACATCAATAAAAATAACTATTAGTTTCACAGAGTTGCACAGACCTGCCTGCCGCAGGCAGGAAGTCACAGAGGGCCACAGAGTTATAAGAAATCAGTTCTCTGTGTCCCGATAGCTATCGGGACTCTGTGCGGGACTCAGTGGACCTCTGTGTAACTAAAAAAGTTAATCGATTTATTTCAGGATCTCCGAAGTATATTTATCAGCAATATCTGCCTGGTCCTGGGCGAGACCTGAAATAATAACAATCTTATCGCCTTCACCGGCCAAAAATATTGTTCCATTGTATCCGTCCTTAATCATATATCTTCCTTCGCCTGATTCGACCGGATCAATGCCTGTTGAAGCAACGTAAGTATTGAGTGTCTTTTTTGCAGCTTCAGGAGAATCGCCCTGAATAAGATATATTGTAAAATTATCAGTGCCAACCTGATAAATGGCTTTGAATGCCTTATTAAGGAAATTATGGCCAAGAACACTTTCGTTAATATATGCTTCCTCATTCACCTTCCTGCCCTCTGCAGGAAACATTGCAAGCATTGCAGGCATAGTAGTTTCGCCTTCGAAAATACCGGCAACCCTGGTTGCCAGGGTTTCAACTGCATGCAGGGTTTTTGCTTTTTTTGAGTAGGTTTTGATCTTGACGTAGTAATTTCCCTTAAAGAAATTGATCGCACCATCGGCTGAATATCCCTGACTGCCTATATTCATGAAATTAAAGGTTGGCGAGCGCTCGGATGAATATATTCCAAACGCCATTGTATGATCGGCATGCCTGTAAATCTCAAGTTTTATAACATCCCTGCCTTTCTTATACTCGGCAACGTGCAGATCGGCAAAGCCGTATGACAGGTATGTGTCAGCGGCGCCGTTTATAAAATCCCAGAGGTTATCGGGCAGATATACCGGGTAACTGGTTTTTATCCTGAATCCCTGCAGGGACGGATATGTAATTTCCTGTGCAGGTGTTACCATTGTAACTGAACTTAGTAATAGAAGCAGTAGAACTTTATTTTTCATATTTTCAGGTTTACCAGGCCAAAATCAATTATGCAAGAAAATCTGATGGCACATTAACAAGTCTTGAAACATCAGCGATTTTCCCCCGGATATCAAAATTCCTTGAGCATTTTATATAACAACCACTGTCGCAGTTTTTGCAAGGGTCATCTCCTGCCCCAAGTTCGTTGAGCAGAGCGTAAGCCTGTGAAGGACTTGAATAACCATATGCATACATATAAGCCCTCATAAGATCAGGAACAGGCAGGTTCTTCGGGCACGAAAGGGTACAATTGCCGCAACCTGAGCAGAATAATCCAGGCTGGGTTCCGGCAATAAGTATATCCTTCTTATCCTGTTCGGTCAGGGTAATATCAGTTAGTAGCTTAACATTCAGGTCGAGCTGATCAAATGCAGTCATCCCCGGAATTGTGGTGGAAATATCGGGGTTCGACAGAACCCACTTAATGGCAGCCGAGGTATTTATCGGTTTGGTTTTTTCCCTGTCAAGAAACCCGCCTCCTGCCAGAGTCTTCATTGCCACGATGCCAATTCCTGCAGCAGCAGCTTTCTTAACTGCAGCATCAAGCTCCTTACGGTATGCCTGTTGAAAATTATAGGATGTGAGAATAACGTCCCACTCTTCCATCGATGAAGCAGCATCGATCACAACCGGTTCATTCCTGTGGGTCGAGAAACCCATGAACTTTATTTTTCCTTCTTTTTTAAGATTCTTAACTGCGTTGACAATGGGTTTGTAATTCAAAAGGTCGGGATTACTTATATCGTGGATATAAAGAATGTCGACATAATCCAATCTAAGCCTTGAAAGGCTGGTATTGAATTTTGATAAAAAATCCTCTTCGGTAGTCTGAGATGATGGTTTGCCTTCCCTGTCGACGCCTGCAGGTTTAACCTTTGTTGCAAGATAAAATGAATCCCTGGGGTAATCTTTGAAAAGATTGCCCAGCATAATTTCATTATTACCATTCTGATACCCATTGGCAGTGTCAAAAAGTTTAATTCCCTTTTCATGCGCAGCCTTGCACAGGCTTGAATTATCGGATCTCATTACCCCAAAGCTTATTACAGGTACTTTCATCCCTGTTTTACCCAGGGTCCTGTAAATTATGTTGTCCTGCTGTATCGGTATAGCTGCATTCATAAATGCAGGTGACAAAGCTACTCCTGCGACTCCTGTAATTCCCGTTCTAAGGAATCCTCTTCTGCTTAAACTCTTCATAAGATTTTGTTTAATTTAGTTTTCTTATCCTTACTTCAATATCTGTGCCTTTCAACAATTTAATTATTTCATCTGTGTTCGTATTACCAAAATGATATGGATATAATATTTTGGGTTTGAATGCTTTCGCTGCATCTGCAACCATAGCAGGAGTCATTGTATATGGAAGATTCATGGGGAGAAAAGCCACATCTATTCCTTTCAGGGCCTTCATTTCGGGAGTATTTTCAGTATCACCTGCCACATAAAACTTCTTATCGCCTATTTTCAAAACATATCCGTTTCCGACACCTTTGGGGTGATATGGATGACCTTTTGATTGCTCATTAACAATATTATAAGCCGGAACTGCTTCGATAGTAATATTATTGACAACTTTAGTGTCACCAGCTTTCATCACCTGGGCCCCCTTAATTTTTGAAGCAGAACTTTCATTACAAAGAATAATGGTACCGGGCTTTCGCAAATCATTTATAAGAGCGGGATCCAGATGATCATAATGATCATGGGTAACAAGTATCAGATCCGCTTTCGGAAGGTTTTCATATTTTCCTGAACTCTTAACCGGATCGATGTGAATCACAAAATTGTCCGCCTTAAACATTAGCGAGCCATGACCAATAAAAAACATTTCAACATTACCTGCAGAAGTGCTGATTAAATCAGATGCAGGCATGTCCTGGGAAAAAGCAGTTGCTGTCATTGCTGTAAGCATTAGAGTTAAACTTAACTTCTTCATATTCAGTCGATTTAATTCCACTAAAATGACCAGAATCAAGGTCCCAATATACAAAATATGTTTGAATCTGAGAGTTAAGATAGATGTCAGAATTTTAATAGTCCATTGGAAAGAGTCTTTCATTTGTCAATATCTTAATATCATGTGTTAGCATTTTTTATTTAAATAGAAGTTGAAGTATCGAAATTTTAAATATCTTTCCCATGAATTTAGGTGCAATGTTAATCAATTAACATTGATGTATTTAGGGAAAAGAAAGCGTGCCAACATATTCGTTGTTTTCCTGATTATATCGGTTTCAGCCTTTGGGCAGGCAGGAAAAAGCTACAAATACCGGTTCAATGGTACTTTGCAGAAAGGTGATATTATCTCCGAAAATCAATCTCTGACCATAAACTACTCAATATCAGAACTTGACGTCGAAAGTATTTCAGTTGAAGAAGGACCATTTTTCAGAATACAGATTCCAGGACACTCCTCCGCTGCAAATCCAGGCAAACCTGAAGTTCCTGTCCTGAGTCGCCTGATAACTGTACCGGAGGGAAGTAAATTCAGAATAAAAATTTCTGATGTAAAATCATCAAAAATAGTTCCTTCAAAAGCCGACATTAAAGGATTATTGTTCCCCACCCAGGAAGGAGAGGTAAAGGAGGTTCAGGCCCGAAAGCGAGATTTTGTGATGGACAGAAAGTTATATGCAACCCGGGGATTCATAAAGTCTGATACAGTTAAGATCGAATTTCTGGGTAAAGTCCGCAATAAGCAGCTTTCTAATCTTGTCATTTCTCCTGTGACATATAATCCCGCATCTAACAGTCTTGAAGTGATCACTTCAATGAAAATCGAAGTGAGCTTTTACCAGGTTATCCCGGCCCCGGCCAAATCTATAGCATCGGAATCCCTGCTTTTCAACGAATCTCTCGGAAAAGGAGTCTTAAATTATTATCCTAAAGATGTAATAACCGGCTACTCTGATCAGCCGGTCGAAATGATCATCCTTACCGACACAACCTTTAAGAAATATCTTGAACCATTTTTCAGGTGGAAAAGGCAGAAAGGGTTCAAGCTTGACGTTATTTACAGAGGTACAGGTCTGGCCGGGGACAGTTATGCGGAAATCAAGGAAACTATTTCCAGGATCTGTTCAGCTTCTTCTGAAACAGGTCACCTTCCTGAATATCTTTTAATTATTGGAGATTCTAAAAAAGTTCCCACATATGGAACAGGGTATCTTACAGATATGTATTACGGAGAACTGGACGGACATGGCGATTTTATTCCCGATATGTTTATTGGAAGGGTACCGGCACCTGATACCACTTCTGTAAAGTCATTTGTTCAGAAAATCGTGCAGTATGAAAAATTTGAGTTTGCTGATACAAATAAATTTTATTCACGTGCCTTAGCTGTTGCAGGTAAGGATTTAGCATATTCAAACTATATGAACGGGCATGTAAAATATGCCGTAACGAACTACCTTCAACCGGCAAACAGCATAAATGAGTATCACTTTTATTTTCCTGAAGGTGCCACCAAAAAAGATTCCGTAATGAAGCTTATCTCCAATGGTCTCTCCTTCATAAACTATACAGGCCATGGTTCCTCAGCCGGATGGCTGCACCTTGAAATAAAATCCCCGGATATAATCAAAATGGATAATAGAAATATGTACCCTTTTGTCATTGGTAATGCCTGCAGGACAGCTCAATTCGACGATACCGCTTCATTTGGCAATAAAATGGTACTGACATCACAAAAGGGTGCAATAGGTTATATAGGATGCACAAACGATTCTTACTGGGATGAGGACTTTTACTGGGCAGTAGGTACAGGGACACCAAATTCAGATCCGAAGTATACTGAAACAGGTCTGGGCGCTTATGACAGGTTATTTCACACACATGGAGAATTGCCATCTGATTGGTATACAACGATGGGGCAGGTAAACTATGCCGGGAATCTTTCTGTAAGCTCCTCTCCTTCTCTCAGAAAAAAATATTACTGGGAGACCTATGCTCTGTTAGGCGACCCCAGTACATTACCAATAATAGGTACACCAAAACATTTCAATATTTCATTGCCCGACACATTGCCTAATGGCATCAGATCGCTTGCTGTTACAATAGAACCCTTTTCCTATATAGCCGTTTCTCATTTTGATACGCTCTGGGATGCATCGTATGCGAGTCCCTCAGGGTCAGCAGTCCTTGACCTTCCGGGTCTGTCAGACGACTCATGTCTGGTAGTAGTAACGGGGCAGAACAGGACCCCGCTTATTAAGACCATTTATTTTTCGAATTTAAAGAGAGAATTTATCAATCTTTCCGGATCAGGGATAAATGATGTTGCAGCTAATAATAATAACAAGGCTGATTTCGGCGAAACCTTATTTCTGAAGCTAAAAATATCCAACTTTGGCCAGGATGAAGCAACAAATCTTTCAGCAAGTATATCCTCAAGCTCTCCCTGGGTAACAATTGGCACAAATTATGCCATGATCGGTACCATTCCGGGCAAATCAGAAACAGTCCTTGACAATAAATTTGATCTCACCTTTGATAACAATGTTCCTGATCTTGGTATTGTTACAATCGACCTGACCCTCAGGGACAATAAGATTGAAAAGAAATATAAGATTGATATTCTGGTTCATGCCCCTGATCTTGAGATAATAAATTGTATTATAGATGATTCTGCATCCGGCAATAATAACTTTGTGGCTGATCCCGGGGAAACTTTTAACCTCGTCTTCCAGGTAAGGAATCGCGGTAGCAGCAATACTTCGGGTCAGCTGGATTTAGGGAGCCCTGAATCCGATCTTGAAATACTCGATCAGAATGTTAAATCCGGAGTTCTTCAGTTCGGGGAAATTTCAAACATACCAATCACTGTGAAACTATCAGAATCGGCACTTTATGGTGATTTTATTTCTCTTCAATCTACTCTCGATTGCAGTCCGTTTATCGTAAACAGAGATTTTGTATTCAGAATAGGAAGGATCAGGGAGAGCTTTGAATCCTCCTCATTCAGGGTATTTCCGTGGATAAATGTCAGCTCAAATCCGTGGACGATCATTGAATCAACAACAACCGATGGAAATCTTGCCGCCAGGTCAGGCGCAATAATCCATAATGGAAGCTCCACTTTGATGATGAGAACTTTTTATCCCAATCCCGACACTTTAAAATTCTTTTGCAAAGTCTCATCAGAGCCAAACTATGATTATTTCCAGTTCAAATTAAATGATGTTGAAGTAATAAAGAAATCAGGAGAAACTCCATGGGAGAAACAGACTGTTGCACTCCCCCAGGGCCTGAATAAGATGGAGTGGATCTATAAGAAAGACAACTCTGTTTCGCAGGGTGCCGATTGTGCCCTGATCGACCTTATCGATTTTTCTGTTTCAAGTCCTTTGAAATATATACAGAGGGATATAGAGGTAGCAGGGATTGCAGCTCCCCTGCAGAAAGAAGCTTATGGCCAGGAGCTTGTAAAGGTAAAGGTATTGAATACCGGCGCTGATACATTGGACGGGTTTAACCTTGCCTATACCATAAATAACAGGTTTCCGGCAGGACAATATTTTAACACCAAACTTGTCCCCTACGGAGACACGGTTACAGTGACTTTTGATAAAAGGGCTGACCTTGACCTGAATGGTCAATACGAGGTTAAAGTATATGCATACAACAACTCCGACGATTATCTCCTCAATGACACCCTGTCGGTTGATCTGGAAAATACAGAGATCGAAGAATCAATTGATGTCTTCCCAAATCCTTTTACCAGCGATCTTAATATAATTGTTAATGCTAATAATAATTATAATGTGCGGTTTACTCTGACTGACATCTCCGGCAAACAGCGGATCAGTGTTGAAAAAGAAATGGTGGAAGGAAGGAATTCAATAACCCTCGATACATATCAATTGAGCTCGGGTCTCTATCTTTTGAATATCACTGGTGGAAGCTATGCAAAAACCTTCCGGCTGATTAAAGTCCGGAAATAAACAAAAGGTACTAGCAATCAAGTCAATACCTCCAGATTCTAATATAAACAGATATGACTCAAATTACACCTGACCGGGAGGCAGCCTTTGCACTCCTTAAAAAGTATAACAAATCAGAGAGCCTGATCAGACACGCTCTGTCAGTGGAAGCAGTTATGAGATACATGGCACGGAAATCGGGCGATGATGTTGAAAAATGGGGCATTATTGGACTGATCCATGATCTTGATTATGAAATGTATCCTGAACAGCATTGCATTATGACTGAAAAAATTCTCAGGGAAAACAACTGGCCGGAGGAATATATCAGGGCAGTGCTGAGTCATGGCTGGGGACTGGCGACTGATGTTGAACCCATAACAAAACTGGAGAAAACCATTTACGCCGTCGACGAGCTTACAGGACTTGTTGCCACAAGCGCCCTTGTAAGACCTTCAAAAAGTGTACTCGACATGGAGGCGCGGTCAGTCAAAAAGAAATGGAACGATAAAAAGTTTGCCGCCGGAGTCAACAGGTCTGTCATAGAAAAAGGGGCTGAATTGCTCGGCATCCCGCTCGATGAGCTGATAACTGACTGCATAATGGGAATGAGGGAAGTGGCGGACGACCTGGTAGAGGCAGGTCGCGACCTGCCTCTACAGGTCGCGACCTGGCTCTACGCTCTACGCCCAATTAATTACATTTCCTTGATCTTAATATTCCTGAACCATATATCGCTGCCATGGTCCTGAAGGCCAATGAAACCTTCATGTGCGGGATTAAGAAATGCCGGGAACTCTTTGAATTTTGAAGCCTCGACCATCTTCTTCCAGTCTTCAGTCCAGAGGTGGAATTCAACGATATTAGCTCCGTTTTGTTTGAATACTACAGTTCCCTGATAGCAGAGTATACCTGCCTGGTTCCATTCACCGGCAGGTTTTGTATTCTGGGGGACTGCCGGAATAAGATCATACAAAGAACCAGCTTTGCGGTTACCATTTACTCCTAAGATTGCATCAGGATGTTTTTCATTATCCAGGAGTCTGAAATTCAAGACCTGACTTCCAGATAGGTTCATTCGGGATCTCCTGGGCCAGTATAAAGACACCGCTATTGCCACCCTGGCCTATCTTCCATTCAAAGGAGAGCTCAAAATTGCTGAACTTCTTGTCGTAGATCAAATCTCCTCCGGGTCCGCCGGCTTCACCGTTGCCGGAAGCGATGCAGTGGAGGGTACCATCAACTACTTCCCAGCCTAAAGGGGGAAATGCAGGCTTTTCATAACTCCGCCATCCTGCGGTAGAGGTTCCATCGAAAAGAACTGTCCAGTTATCAGCGGGAACCGCTGCTGACTGTTCTGTAGTAGCTGCTTCATTCTGTGCCTTTTTCCCTTTTGATCCGCATGATGCTGCGAGTCCGAGGATAATTATGCAAGATAAAATTACGTTAATTCGCTTCATAATAATTGTTGTTTAAAATGTTAGAGACGGAATGCATTCCGTCTCTAACATAAAAATTATTGATTTATATACTATGCAGGCATTTCAGGTAATGTAAAGCCCTTGCGGTACGTATGTTTGATCATTTCTCCGGCAAACTCTCTTGCACCAATAGTAATGTTTGGTCTGTCGAATTTAGGATCACCATCGATAATTGTGAAATTATCAGAAATGGTAAGTCTTACTTTGTCGTCTGCACCAATGTTGGTGAATTCCATTTTTTCACCGTTCCATTCGAGTTCTTTATTCAAACCCTGGAGTCTGACGGCAAGTACACCCATTACAACCATTTCGTTGAAAGGACCTGCTTCGGCAAAATTAGATTTAGTCTGAACCCTGCTTTCAGGACTTTCCTTGCATGCGCGTACCCAATCCATTTCATGTCCGCCTTTCATTGCATTTTCAATCCTTCTTTCAGTTTTTGGAACCACAGGTGTACGGCCTGATAGTAACCAGGGACGTACTCCATAACATCCGCAAATCAGCTTGTCTTTTGTTCCATGGAAAATAACTCCACCACCCTGATCATTCATATTTTTACCGGCAGGCCATCCGGCAGGTTTTGGAGGCTGAAGGCCACCATCATACCATATTACCTCAACCTGTGGAAGTTTCATCTTGGCATTTTTCGGAGTTACCCTTTCAGGATAAACCAGTGTAACCATCTGTGCATTGGGTGCACAATCTGTCAAAAGCAAGGTTGAACTTCCCTGTGCCTTAATAGGATATTGAAGTTTCAGTCCTTTGAAAACGGGATGCAAAATATGGCAGGCCATGTCGCCAAGAGCTCCGGTTCCGAAATCCCACCAGCCTCTCCAGTTCCATGGAGTATAGATGCTGTTATAAGGACGCATCTTAGCCGGGCCTATAAAAAGATCCCAGTTCAGAGTGTCGGGAACCCATTCACCTTTCGGTACATTAAGCCCTTGTGGCCATATCGGACGGTCGGTGAATGCTTCTACCCTCTTTACATCACCAATTTCACCATTATTCAGCCATTCAATGGTCAGATTAACACCTTCATCTGAAGAGCCCTGATTACCCATCTGTGTAGCGACTTTTTGTTTTGCTGCAAGTCTGGTAAGTAATCTTGATTCATAAACAGTATGCGTCAGGGGTTTCTGAACATAAACATGTTTGCCCATTGTCATTGCGTTTGAGGCAACAATGGCATGTGAATGGTCTGCAGTTGCAACTATAACTGCGTCGATCGATTTGCCCATTTCATCATACATCTTACGCCAATCCCAGTAGGCTTTTGCATTTGGATTTGCTTCAAAGACCTTTTTTGAATAGCCCCAGTCAACGTCACAAAGCGCAACAATGTTTTCTGTGGGCGAAACATTTTTCAGGTTTGAGTTGCCCATCCCTCCGATACCGACAACTGCTATATTCAGCTTGTCGCTCGGAGCTCTGTGCCCAAAACCGCTTATAACCGATCCGGGGACTATTGTCAGGCCAGCAGCAACTGCGCCAGTTCTTCCAATAAATTCACGGCGTGTAATGTTTTTAGATTTCTCTTTCATTGCAAAGTATTTTAAATTAACTGGATTTGATTTATATGTAAAAATAATAAAATCTGGATGAAAAATATAAATAATTATTAATCATTGTATAACGAATAAGTATAAAAGTTACAGCTCCCTTATCCAGATATTCCTGAATGCAACCGGATTGCCATGTTGCTGCAACTGGATCCTGCCAGGTCCATGTTTCCTGACAAGATATTCCGGAATTCCGATATAAGTGGTAGGACCCCTCAAAGCCACATCGTTCTGAATTACTATGCCATTATGTAATACCGTAACACGTGGCGGAGTGAAATAAGTCAGGCTGTCTTTACCAAATCGCGGAGCAATATAAATGATATCGTAAGATTGCCATTCTCCCGGCTTTCTGCTTGCATTAACCAGTGGTGCATATTGTTTATATAAAGCACCAGCCTGGCCATTGCGGTACGAGCGATTATGGTAACTATCCAGAATCTGGACTTCATAGAGATCCTGTAAATATACACCACTGTTACCTCTGCCCTGGCTATTGCCTGTTATTACAGAAGGCGTTTTCCATTCTACATGCAGCTGGAAATCTTCAAAAAGCCGTTTTGTTCTGATGGAACCGGAACCCTTAACTGATTCCATACCGCCATCTTTGATGATCCAGGTTGCAGGTTTTACACCACCACGGGACATTTCTTCCCATTCTTTATTAATGTCAGTTCCGTCAAATAAAATGATTGCATCGGCAGGAGGATCACCAACTCTGGCAGCTGGAGTAACCATTGGTACTTCCGGATCCCAGATCTCTGTCTGGTAGGGTATCATTTTTACAGTAGTATCCCTTGTGCCCATTTGGGATTGTGGTCTCTGGGCCGGAGGTGTAGTTCTTTGCTGTTCCTGTCCTGAAACCAGGGCAGATATTGCAAACAATAAACAGAAAATCAGTAGTTGTTTCATTTGAGTTAAAATTAGTTCGTATTAAAGTCCATAGTAAAAATAAGCATTCAACTTCTTCAGGATCTTCGGATCCTATTAATCAAGAGGATGTATTGTCCGACTGATAAAAATCATCAAATCGCAATACACCCTCTCAAAATTAAATACATTTTAAACAAAGCAGCTATCCGGAGATAGTTTTAACTTTTTTTAATAACCAGGATTCTGCGTTAAATTCGGATTTGCATCTATTGCTGTTTGCGGAATAGGGAACAATAAACGAAATGCAGGAAGCGCAATTAGGCCTCCAGACGGGGATTGGATTTAAAAATGTACCAAATCTGATCATATCTTGTCTTCCCCAGTTTTCCCAGGCCAACTCAAACCGGCGTTCCAGGTAAATATCATCCAGGGTAACACTGGTTTTTAGTTTAGCAGGATCGGTGAAAGCTCTTTTTCTGAGCTCATTTACAAGCCTTGTTGCTTCCGTATTATCCTGATCCGAGCTTTACAAGGCATTCAGCTTTCATAAGATAGACATCAGCAAGCCTGAATATTGCACAATCATTTTCCATTGCGGTAGCACCTTTCTTAAATTCCCACTTATTGCAGCGTGCTCCGTCTTCCTGTTCCACCTGTCCCCATCCATCTGCATCGATAGCGTATTTTATGGTAATATCAACGGTATGGATCAGTGGTCGCCCGTGGGCCGTAATAATGACCTGTCCGGTTGAAGGATCTATCATCGGACCAATCAGAAAACTCCCGAGATACCGTTTGTCATCCGGTGTCGAATGACTTAACATAATCCGCCATAGCACATATTCCATTATTTGCACTTCCCGGAAGTCCTAAAGCCTTCGGATCCAGATAATGAAGGGTATAACCACGGGATGGAAATGAGCTGGATATACTGTTTACAGCTACCAGAATCGCCTCTTTTGAACCTTCATTATTAGCACTGAACTGACCTTTCCAATCAACTTCCAGAGAATAAGGAAGGGACATAATTACATTACAGGCGTCAATACACTCCTGCCATTTCGGACCACCGTCAGGGTTCCATATCATGGCGTTCAGATACATTTTAGCAAGCATAAAGTATACTGCTCCCTTGGTAAACTTCCCGTAACTCGATGCAGATACATCTGACCTTATATTATCTTTTATATCGTTCAGTTCAGACAAAACCCAGGTATAAACCTCTTTACGTGTTTTGGTGACTGGTTTGGTCAGATCAGTAAAATCAGTCACAAGCGGTACGTTCCCGTAGCAGTCGATCAGTTCGATGTACCTCTGGGCCCTTGCAGCTCTGACCTGGCACAGGTACGGTACTTTATCACTGATCGCAGGACTGTTTTCAATCAGATAAATAATCTGGTTGAAGTTTGTTATGCGGGAATAACTGTCATTATATATTCTAATGGCAGCACTGGTTTGTGGTCTCCACATACCCATTGTCATCTCCTTATATGCACCCCCATCCCACCAGTCTCCACCTCTTCTGGTTGGAGTTACTGACATATCTGTGCAATTTTCTTTCGGAGCAGGGCTACCTACGCAGTTAAAATCCCTCAGACGTGTGTAAATCGGAGCTATTAATGAATTTATCTCTGCTTCGGTTGTACCATATGAATCCATGGGCAATTGAGTATATACTTCCTCATCCAGATTTGTACATCCTACAGTCAATAATCCCATGAGCAATATCAATGCTAAGTATAGTGTTAACTTTTTCATAATGAGTCAATTTTAAAGTTAAAAAGTTACATTTATGCCCAAAATATAGGTCTTTGATTTCGGATAATATTCCCTTCCCTCTATGCCGGGATCAAGTCCGGACATTGGCACTTCAGGATCAACTCCCTTATATTTCGTAATGGTGATCAAATTGTGGGTCGTTGCATAAATCCTTATTCTGCTAATTCCCAACAGGTCTTGTGGTAATAATGAATAAGCAAGAGTCAGGTTATCCAATCTTGCGAAAGATCCATCTTCGATATAAAAGCTGTTATAGAACGGACTCTGTTTTAATCCCATGGTTAAAGCTGAATGAAGCACATTTGCACCGGGCAACCACTGTAAATTAGCATATGACATTTTTGAAAAATTCAGGACATCATTACCAAATACTCCCCGGATAAAAAAGGATAACTCTAAATTCTTGTATGAAATATTATTACTGATACCATATGTCAATTTGGGTTGCGCTTTTCCGATGTATGTATAGTCAGCAACTGTAAAACCAGCTATTCCGTCTATCATGTCGTTTATGATATACTTTCCGGCGTCATCAATTCCAAGACATTGCGGTCCAAAAAACTGACCCACCTGATATCCCTCCTGGATTATATGAGTTGTATTGGTTGAACCTCCTCTTACCCATGCGCTTCCTGTTTTGATTACTGATGTGGTAAACTCTTCATTTGAAAGCGAAGTTATTTTATTATCGTTATGGGCAGCATTTACGGATATAGTCCATCTTAAATTGGATTTCCGGATGACATCTCCCGTCAGCGTAAGTTCAAGTCCTTTGTTTTCCATCGATCCGACATTTGCTACCATTGTTGAATACATATATGGTGGCACGGGTACTGAATATTTATAAAGAAGGTCGTTTGTCACTTTATTGTAATATTCAATTGTTCCATTAAGTCTGGCATTGAAAATACTGAAATCAACTCCTACATTGAACATTGATGTCGACTCCCATTTCAGATTCGGATTTGGATTCTGGCTTACCCCATATGCAGTGTGCCATGATCCGTTATCAAAATATAATCCCGAGGAACCATACAGTGACATTGACTGGTAAGGATCCAAACCGCTCTGATTACCAGTAACGCCATAACCAACACGCAATTTTAGTTCATCCACCACTCCTTTAAACCTTTCCATAAATGGTTCATCTATCAATCTCCATGCAGCAGACACTGATGGGAAATGTACCCCATTTATTGTTAGGACCAAATTTAGATGAACCATCACGGCGCAAAGCGGCTGAAATAATGTAACGATCAGCAAGTGAATAATTTATTCTTCCAAAAAACGAGATTAGTTTATTCATATTTGCACTTGAGGATACATCACCATGTTAACAGTTGTTCCCCTGCACTCAGATTGTTAAAACCAAACAGGTTTGTCACAAAATATCGGTTTTGTGCAAAGGCTTGCTGGTAATGATAATCTTCATAAGAATAACCCCCCAACAGATTTATATCATGGCTACCAAACCTCCTGGCATAATTTAATGTTGTTTCAATAAGGTTTTTATCATATGTTCTGGATTCGCGCGATGCTAGTTCCATTAGATGCTCTCCCATAACGGGTCCGCGAATCAGTGTAATTGCCGTAATCTCGCGATTCACGTTCCTTGTAAAAATTTATTCCTGCTGACAAACCGTTTGGTAATTTTCAGATTTGCTTTTCCATTTATATACATCAGGCCCGTTTTTCTGGGGAACAGGTTGTATGTCATATTCCTGACCGGATTTCCCTGGTCATATTCATCAGAATCCCACCATGTTCCGTCTGCATTTTTTACCGGAATGGTAGGCACCACATTATAAGCCAGAACGAAATTTGCTGTAGCTGTAGACTGATAGTCCCGCTGGTTAAGACCACCGGATATATTCAGATCCAACCGGTCTTTCAAAGCCTTTTGATTGACTGAAAACCTGGTATTAAGCCGTTTCTGGTAGTTGTCCATCACGACACCCTGCTGATCGAGATAGGAAACAGAGACCCTGTAACTATTATTTGTTCCTGCTCCTGAAATAGATAGATCATGGTTTTGGCTGACTCCTGTTCTCATGATCTCATCAAACCAGCTGGTGTTGGCTCCCTTATCAAAAACGCTGATATCAACACTGTTATCTTTAGCCCATTGCCTGTATTCATCAGCAGTAAGGACATCAGGCTTGTTGCTCACAATGTCAATAGCACCATATACATTATAATCTACTGTCGTTCTGTTCTGGGTTCCCTTTTTAGTGGTGATCAGAATTACCCCGCTTGCTGACCTTGAACCATAAATAGCTGCAGCTGAAGCATCCTTCAATACGCTGATCGATTCTATATCCTGAGGAGCAACTGAGTTCAGACTTAATCCCGGAACACCATCTATCACAACAAATGGTTCACTGTTTCCAGTTAATGACGAAGTACCTCTTAACCTCATGGATTGATTTTGCAGTAACATCACCGGTTGAAGTTGTGATTGTTAATCCGGCGACTTTACCCTGAATAAAATCAGCAGCGGTTCTTGTAATACCTGCATTAAAGCTTCTTTTCGGTAACATTGGTAACTGATCCGGATATTGCCCTTTTTTGCTGGGTTCCATAACCAATAACTACAATTTCGTCAAGACCGACAGCACTTTCAACGAGGGTAATGTTAATTGCAGTCTGGGCGCCAACGACTACTTCCTGTGAAGTATATCCGATAAACGAAAACACAAGGACTGAGTTGGCCGAGGCAACATTCAGACTAAATTTTCCGTCTACATCTGAAATCGCTCCATTAATTGTTCCTTTTTCAAGAATATTGACACCTGCCAGTGCCTGACCATTGGAGTCGGTAATTCGACCTGTTACAGTCTTTTGCTGATCGTCAGCTGTCACTTTTCCTTTTGACAAATCAATAAGCCTATCGGAAGAACCGGATTGAAATGTCACAGATGCAAGCAATTCCCTGTTTTTGTTATTGCCATCATTGTCATTCTGCTGAAATGACGCAGCAAAGATCTGTACGGATCCTGACAACAACAAAACAGTTGTAAGCTCCATTACTATTCTGATTTTTTTAAAATGCAACAGTAATGAAACAAAATGTAAAATTTTCTTTGTCATACAAGTAAATTTTAGAGTTTAAAAATGGCTTTGAGGCTAAAAGACAATTTGGTTGGAAGAGACGGGGATATAAACATCTCCGGCCCTTCCCGGGTCAGAGATCTTCCATAGGCGTACAGGTTAGTTTAGGTTAAAAACATCAATCATAAATTTTCATGATTCCCATTAACGGCAAGAAATACAGAGAATCAATTTATAGATGATTGAACATAGCAATATATTAATTTTAAATTGAAAAGTCAAGATTTAATTGCATAATAAATATTAAAATTGATCATATTAATTCTAGATCGGGGAAGAAGTACCCCCTTCCAGGCCTTCCCCAGGGGATAGCCGTCAACCCGGCCTTCCCCAAGGAGAAAAACCCTGTACCTGGGGGAAAGAAAGGGGGTTTATTTTGGCGGGGAATTTTTTATTACTTTTGAAAACAATGTGTATTGATATTTCCGGTAGTCCGCATCAACGTTTCAAATTAAGCCGATAAAGCTTTAAGATGAAAAGGTCAGCTTGCATTATAATTGTACTTCTGCTGATTTTTTCCTGTAAACCGCGGGAAAAAGAAAAGAAAAGCGATGAATTATTCTCGTTGTTATCACCGTCTGTAACGAATATTGATTTCATAAACCAGCTGACAGAAACCGGGCAATTTAATATCATACAATATCTTTACTTCAATAACGGTGCAGGGGTCGCTTGCGGGGACATCAATAACGATGGTTTGCCAGACCTGTACTTCACATCAAATCAGAATCCCAATAAATTATACCTGAATAAGGGGAATCTTAAATTTGAGGACATCACTGATAAAGCCGGAATAGCTGGAAAAGGTGACTGGAAGACAGGTGTTACAATGGCAGATGTAAATGGAGATGGTTTTCTGGATATTTATGTTTGCCAGGTCGGAAACTACAAGGTTGTTCATGGGAAAAACCAGCTGTTTATAAATCAGGGTGATCTTACCTTTAAAGATGAAGCTCTTGAATATGGGCTTGATTTCCAGGGTTTTTCCACACAAGCGGCTTTTTTCGATTACGACATGGACGGGGATCTTGATATGTACCTTCTCAATCATTCGGTCCATACTGCACGTAGCTATGGTGATGTATCTCTCCGCTATGATCAGGATCCCCTTGCCGGTGACAGGTTATTCAGAAATGATGAGGCTGACGGGAAAAGGATTTTTCGTGATATTACCCGCATGGCAGGTATCTACAGCAGTCAGATCGGATACGGACTGGGAGTCAATATCTGTGACATAAACAACGATGGCTATCCTGACATTTATATCTCGAATGATTTTCACGAAAATGATTATCTGTATATTAATAACGGCAATGGTACCTTTTCGGAGCGATTGACAGAATTTATGGAACATACGAGCAGATCCTCAATGGGTAATGATGTAGGTGATATCAATAATGATGGTTTATTGGATGTGATGGTGTTGGATATGCTCCCTGAAGAGGAAAAAATCCGGAAACAATCGGGAGGAGAGGATGATTATGAACTATACACGTTAAAATTGAAACATGGTTATGGTCACCAGTTTGTCCGTAATAATCTGCAGCTTAATCTGGGTGGCGGAATGTTCAGTGAAATCGGGCGATTGGCCGGAGTTTACGCGACTGACTGGAGTTGGGCTCCTTTGTTTTGTGACGTGGACAATGACGGCCTAAAGGATCTTTTTATTACCAATGGCATTTACCGGAGGGCTAACGATCTGGATTATATCAAATTTTTAACAAAAAACAGCTTCTTTAGCTTACAGGAAAATAAAGATACTCCTGATAAGGTATTATACGACCAAATGCCACTCTATCCGAATGTCAATTATATGTATAAGAACAACGGGGATCTGACTTTTTCGAATATGGCCAAATCATGGGGGTTCGAGAAGCGTACTTATTCAAATGGAGCCACTTATGCTGATCTCGATAATGACGGGGATCTGGATCTAGTTGTTAATAATATTAACGAACCGGCATCTATTTATAGGAATAACGGTTCAGCACAATTGAATAACCATTTCCTGTCTGTAATATTGAAAGGAAATGGATTGAATACCAGGGGAGTTGGGACCAGGGTCAGCTTATATTATAACGGTCAGACACAGGTTTCCGAGCAATTTGCAACAAGGGGCTTTATGTCTTCCACTTCCGATGTTTTACATTTTGGGCTTGGAATGACAAATATGATCGATTCAATTGCCGTTCGCTGGCCTGATCTTTCAGAACAAGTGCTTAAAGATGTTCCTTCTGATACGATTATTACATTAGAAGTGAAAAATGCAGGGAAACCTTTAAGAAGAGATAGTCTGAAAAATGAAAATCTGAAATTGTTTTCCCAAACCCTGCTGCCGGGAATGAAGTACAGGCACAATGAGGACCTCTTTGTTGATTTTAAACGGGAGCATCTGGTTCCGCATAGTCTTTTAGCGGAGGGACCTGCTCTGACCGTTGGGGACTTAAACGGTGACGGAATGGAAGATCTGTTTGTGGGGGGTGCTAAAGGGCAGGCATCCGGGATATTTATTCAACAGGATGACGGAACTTTCAAACCATTGGATACGCCTGTGCTATTAAAAGACGTTAACTGCGAAGATGTGGATGCAGCAGCTTTTGACGCAGATGGGGACGGCGATCTTGATCTTTATATTGTACGTGGAGGTAACGCGGCAATCGTTGGAAATCCCTTACTGGATGACAGGTTGCTTATAAACGATGGAAAAGGAGATTTTAAGGAGTGCGAAAAAGGTTCATTGCCATTTACAGCTAACAATGGATCGTGTGTGCGGCCTGGCGACTTTGACAATGATGGTGATATGGATTTGTTTGTAGGTTCGAGATCTGTACCTGGTGCATATGGGTTATCCCCCAATCAGCTGCTGCTAGAAAATGATGGACGTGGACATTTCAAGGATGTGACGGATAATAGAATGAAACGGTTTAAGAAGATTGGAATGGTCACTGATGCCTGCTGGATGGATTACGATAAAGATGGTTATAAGGATCTGATCGTAGTTGGTGAATGGATGAAAGTTTATATCTTAAAGAATAAAAAGGGTTCTTTTACTGACGAAACACCCCGCGCCGGTATGGAAGAAACGTCAGGATGGTGGAATTGCATACGCGCAGCTGATGTGGACGGAGATGGTGATTTGGATTTAATAGCGGGCAATCTGGGACTGAATTCCATTTTAAAGGCTTCAGTAAAGGAACCCGTCGAAATGTATTTAAATGATTTTGATGGCAATGGATCTCTTGATCAGGTGATCTGTTCATATCAGAATGGCATCAGCTACCCTGTTGCCTCACTTGATGAACTGATAAGTCAGATGCCCAGCCTGGCGAAAAAGTATGATCATTATTATGATTTTGGAGGAAAGACAGCAAAAGATATTTTTGGCAAAAAGATACTGGACCATTCAATATTAAAGAGTGCGGTGCTGTTTGAAAGTTGCATATTCATAAATAATGGAGACGGTACATTTAAAACAAATAAACTCCCTGTTGTTGTCCAGTTTTCTCCGGTCCGCGATATTCTTGCCGGCGATTTTAACAAGGATGGGATAATGGATCTACTGCTTGCCGGGAACGATTATTCAGTAAGACCCTCGATGGGCCGTTACGACGCTAGTTTTGGCTGGTGTTTATTGGGTGATGCCAATCATGGATATAAACCGTTGATGCCGGTAATCAGCGGTTTTAAGATCAAAGGGGATGCCAGAAAGTTACTTCCCATTGACGTCCTGGGAAAACACTATCTGATTGCAGCAGTAAATGACAGTGACCTTCAAATATTCGAATTACTAAAGTAGTATTTAATACGTCTTTTAATTAAATAAAATACTGCTTTTAATACTGCTTTTAATACTGCTTTTATTTGAATTAAATACTGCTTTTAATACTGCTTTTATTTGAATTAAATACTGCTTTTAATACTGCTTTTAATACTGCTTTTATTTGAATTAATCTTTTTTAATAATTGTTCAAAGAAGAGGCAATATTAAAAGTACGTCATTCGTTTTTCGCCACTAACTCCCCTGCGTAATAATTTGAATTTTAGGTAACTACCCCCTGATTCCCTCCGGAGGCATATACGTCAACTTAAGGATCAGTTTTAGACTGATTAACAAAATCTTTTTGAACCCCCTTTAGGGGGCAGGGGGTGAAAAAATGGAAATGGTGTAAAAATCCGGACTTTTGATACAACCTCCCGGGGCTGAAAAGAAGTATTCAGGGTAAAATCTTGAACACCTGTAACGGGCCATTGCTCCGGGCGACTACCACTATTTTACCTGCAGAAGTATTCACTTCCAATATATCCCTGATCTCCCCGTCAAGATGGAATCCCGATTGCCGCGGAGGGATGTTTTTGAAGCGGCCACGACCATCACCCTTTAGAAATGACCCATAGCTCGCATCATAGCGTCCTACCTCCGGTTTCGAATTATACAGGTTACCACCAAGCAGGATGTCGGGATTGCCGTCACCGTCAAAGTCTCCCGTTTCAGCAGCATAAACAGGAGAAAACTGTACTTCATCCGGTAAGGATCCCTTTGTAAACTTTCCGGTGCCGTCATTTAAAAATAATGTTGTTTCAAGAAGGAATGCATTACGCCGGATAGAACTCCTTAACTGCTCAGGTAGAAATATGTCAGTGATTTGCTGATTTTTATACAGCTCATATTTCGGATATTTTTTTGCCAGTCCCGGTATCTGCTTTATCAGATCATGTTTTAGCGCCAGTGGAAAAGCCGAATCTCCATCAAAGGTGCAAATAACCTGTTCTGCGGTGCCATTAAGGTCAAAATCATTAATATACATGCTGACAGGCTTTTCAGATGATGCCTTAAACCTGGAGTTAAGTCCGTGATTCCCTGCGATAAAATCAATATCACCGTCGGAGTCAAAATCGGCAGCAGCCAGGCAATTCCACCAGCCTTCAGTTTTTACAGTTCCAAATGCATCTTTTTTTTCTCTGAACACTCCCTTTTCATTCAGGAAAACCTTTAATGACATCCAGTCACCTGCCAGTAAGATATCTTTATCCCCATCCCCGTCAATATCGATCCACTCCATATCCCTTATCATACCAACCTGGTTTAGTTCAGGCGCTATCTGCATGGTGACATCTGAAAAACTCCCGTTTCCGTCATTCTCAAGTAAATAACCATTTACCGGCACTCCGTACAGGAATGGCTTAAGACGTATACCAACAAATAATTCCATAATCCCATCCCGATCAAAATCTTCTGCCCTGACACATGAGGTACTCTCATACTTTCCTGCAGGCAATACCTGCTTCGACTTTACAAAATATCCTTTGCCGTTATTAATATAGAGCCTGTCCGCAAGAGCTGATGAGCTCTCGGGGAACTCATTGCCCCCGCTGGCCACATACAGATCCAGATCCCCATCCCGGTCAGCATCGAACATTGCACAGTCAGTATCTTCGGATATTTTATCTTCTTCGAACAAAGCTTTATCAACAGATTCAAATGTTCCGTTTTTTTGTTGAATCATTAATGAGCCAGGCTCGCCTTTTGCTCCGCCGATATAGATATCCTCCAGACCGTCGCCATTTACATCTCCTTTGCACATCCGCGGCCCTTCTGTCGACATCATGTTATACAAGAGCGGTTCGCGTTCAAAATCATTAAAATCATTCTCCCTGTGAATAAAGTTTATTCTCTTTTCTGAACTAATATCCTTTAAACAAGTTTGCACGTTGTCCTGAGGATCTCTTTTCATAAGTGTAATTGCCTGTGCATCTCTCTGATACAATGTCAAAATCTGATCTGCCGCAACATTTGTCATTAATGTAACCCTGTCATCAGGCCATTCGACAATCAGCGAATCTATCATGGCTAAGGATCCTAAACCCAAATTGGGTCGGTAATCGCTTGTTGACAAATATCCCCGCATTGGCATCTGTTCTACATAAATAATCCTCCCATTATGTCTGGCAGTTACTTTGGCGCCAATTGCGTTTGTATTTCCGGGTTCTCCATACAGGATAACTTTAAGGAAGTGATTTTCCTTCAGCTGGTTACTGGCTTCATTACGGTAAACGGACATCGGCATATTAACATTGTTTATTACCAGATCCAAATCACCATCATTATCCAGATCACCATAGGCAGATCCATTTGAAAAGCCGGGAGCATCTAATCCCCAATTAGTTGCAACATTCTTAAAACTATAGTTCCCCAGATTTTTAAAAGCATAGCTGGGGATCTTAACCGAAGGTATCGCATCTATCAGTGTTCTGTAATCCACATTATTGCCTGAAACAATTGTCCGGACCATATCACGGTTCGAAAAATACTGAATGTAATCCTGATCCGTCAGATCTTTGTAAATGCCATTTGCCACAAAAATGTCTTTCAATCCATCATTATCCAGATCCATTATCAATGATCCCCACGACCAGTCTGTGGATGATACACCGGCAAATCGTCCTATTTCGCTGAAAGTGCCATCCATGTTATTAAGCTGAAGCATATTGCGCGTAAACTGATTGTAATATCCGTATTTAATATTCATGCTGTAATTATTCCAATCGTCAAATGTTGTTTTCGTTTTTAAGCGATCATTATGTTCGGGAATCATGTCAGTTGAAAATATTTCAGGATAATGGTCATTATTTATATCAGCCATATCTGCTCCCATGGATGATAAAGAAATTGACTTCATCATATTTACCAACGACTCCTTAAATGTTCCGTTGTGATTATTAATATAGATGTAGTCCCGCTCAAAAAAATCATTCGAAACGTAAATATCCATCCAGCCATCCTGGTCAATATCGCCCACTGAAACTCCCATCCCGAATCCAATTGCACTTCCAAATATCCCGGCATCAGCGCTGACGTCAGTAAATCTGTTGTGATCGTTTCTGAAGAGCTTGTGGCCACCTGAAGAATCACGAACAAATCGCTGATTATCTTTAAGATCAAAACTCCCAATAGCTTTTGGGAAGTTTTTCAAAAGATACATGTCAAGATCGCCGTCTTTATCATAATCAAAAAAGACACCCTGAGTAGAATTACCCCGTTCAGCTATACCATAATGCTCGGCCTGTTCAGAAAATGTCAGATCTCCGTTATTGATAAACAATTCGTTGTCTGACTGTACTCCTTCGGCATTTCCGGATTTACATACATAAATATCTGTCAGGCCATCTCCGTTAACATCTGCAAAACTAACACCGGTTGACCATCCCCTGCCTTCAATACCAGCACGACCGGATATATCTTCAAACTCAAAATTTCCCTTATTCAGGTACAGTTTATTGGTACCCATATTTGCTGTCATGAAAATATCAGGGAGACCGTCATTATTTACATCCCCAAGCGCTACTCCTCCTCCATTATAAAAGTTACGGAAAGTATAAACGTTAAATTTACTTTTGAGCTGCTGTTCATAATCCAGTTGATTGACAAAATCAGCATGGGTCACTGAAGCAGGCATAAGAGTAAATAATGGGTTCCCGGACCCGGGTTTAGTTTGTCTGGCACAGTTATAGAACAAGAATGGTATCAGAAACCAGATTAACAATCGAATTTTGTATGACCATTCTGCTCTGCCCATTTTATTTTATTGAGTCCTTAGTGGTATAACGATAAAAATTCGTGCCATTTGAGGCTGAATCTGCCGTGTCTTTTTTAACAAGCAAATCAGTAAAAATTGCCCATACATACAGATCGTCTTCTTTATATATTGTAATCCTCCTGTTACCGTCGACCTTAACAAAGGCTGATCCGCTCTTTGGATGCTTCACTTCAATGAATCCGCGGCCATAAACACTACTGTACCACCTTAACAGGTCAATCTGGAGTTTTTCAGAAGAGAGTTCTTTATTCCACGGAGCCCACCCGGTATAGGCAAATTTTACCGGCATTTCATATATTTTCCCATCCTTGAATTTTGGATAGAAATCCATTTTCCCGGGATATTTGAGCTCTCCTCTCATTTTATATTCAACCGTTGCATTACCTTCACCTTGTTTAACCAAACCTTTCCCGTTAAGATTCCAGCACTGGACATAGAAATCCTTCTGGGTCATTCCAAGGTATAATCCCATAAACAAAGAATCACACCTCACTCCACTGGCTAACTCATGCTTCAACCTGCGTTCGTATTTTTCTCTGGGGGAACAACCTGAGATTATGGTAGCGCAAAATAAAAATGCAGTAATCCACTGAGTTCTTGTATTCATGGTATCCTGTTAATATTTGTAAAACTTTAAATTGCTGTTATTCCGTGCAATTGCAATGATCCTCGTTCCATGTATGTTAAGTATTTCAAAGTCACGGATCTCCCCTTTTGTGAATAGTCCGGAGTTCAGTGGCAGAACTGACTGCCAGTCTCCCCCTTTATTGCCTTTCAGGAAGAGTCCGTAGCTGGCATTATATATCCCGGTCTCCGGTTTTGCCCGGTACTGATTACCGCCAATGACAATATCACAGATCCCGTCATCGTCAAAATCACCGGCGGTTATGGCATAAACAGGTGAAAACTGTGCTTCGACCGGGAGCGGAATTAGCTTAAAGGATCCATTTCCGCTATTAATCAAGACACAACTTTCCATGATCTTCGCAGTTCTTTTTACTGACCTCTTCAATACTTCCGCGGAAAAAATATCCTCAATCGTCTGGTCCTTATATTGATCAAACTTTGCATATTTTCTTTCGAGTGACGGTATTTGTTTTATAAGATCTTCTTTTTTAACAACCGGATAAGCTGTGTCGCCGTTGAATGTACATATTATCTGTTCGATGCTGCCGTTCAGGTCAAAATCATTTACATACATTGTCACTGGTTTATCGGGAGAAGCTTTAAAAAAAGAATTCAATCCATGATTTCCAAGAACAAAATCAACGTTCCCGTCTCCATTCAGATCTTTGGCTTTGACCACATGCCACCATCCTTCAGTATTTGTTAACCCGTACCGCGCTGACTCGTCTGAAAATACTCCCTTATTGTTAACAAATACTTTTACAGGCATCCAATCGCCAACAATTACTATATCGGGATCATTATCATTATCAATATCAGCCCAGGTCATGTCTGTTATCATTCCGGTTTCTAAAAGTTGTGGTGCAGCTTCCGGAGTAATATTTTTAAAAGTGCCGTGACCATCGTTTTCAAGCAGATAGCCATTAACCGGTAAACCATATTCAAAAGGACGGAACCTTATTCCCACAAAAAGGTCAATATCACCATCATTGTCAAAATCTGCCGGTTCCACGCAGGAAGTGCTCTCGTACATTCCTGCAGGCAGTACCTGGCCGGATTTCTTAAAAACTCCGTTTCCATTGTTAATATACAGACGGTCGCATAGAGCTGACGAACTTGATGGAAACTCATTGCCACCGCTTGCAACATACAGGTCAGTATCCCCGTCACCATCTGCATCGAAAAATGCACAATCTGTATCTTCCGATGTTTTATCAGCTTCAAACAAGTTTACATTGGTTTGTCTGAAGGTTCCCTTTGCATCCTGTTCAAAAAGGGCACCGGGTTGATCCTTTGCGCCACAGAGGTAAAGATCCTGAAAACCATCTCCATTAACATCTGCCACTGCCATGTGAGGTCCTTCGTTTGAAAGCATCTGGAATAAAAGTCTGTCGCGTTCAAAATCATTAAAATTGTTCTCCCTGTGTACAAAATCAAGTCCCTTTATCTCTTCAACATCTGTGAAAACAGGTTTTGCCAGGTCATTTCTTTCAGGAAAATTTATTTCCCGGGAATCTTTCTGATCAAGAGTTAAAAACTGATCCGGTGTTATATTGGTTAAGATAGTTTTCCGGGAATCGGGCCAGATAACAACGATAGAATCTATCAGCTTTGTCTCACCCAGTCCAAAATGAAGCCTGTCATCGACTGTGGACTTAAAACCACGCGCGGGCACAAGTTCCTGGTAACTAATTTTTCCACCATAGTAAAGAGTAACTTCCGAACCTATTGCAGATGTATTCAGTCCGGATCCTCTTAGCTTCAGCATCAGAAAATTTCTACCCGGCTGACTGCTTGTCTCATTTCTGTAAATAAAGGAAGGCATGTTTACATTATTTACAACCAGGTCGAGGTCACCGTCATTATCAAGGTCACCATAAGCAGCTCCGTTCGAAAATGAGGGTTCTCCAAGCCCCCATGATGCTGATAAATTTGTAAAGGTAAGATCTCCATTGTTGTGAAATGCGTAGTTTGAAACCCTGACTGAGGGCATAGCATCAATCATGCTTAATATAGCCTTCTCCTTACTCTTGATCATTGACCGCATGACGGAAGGATCGGAGTAGAAATCGAGGTAATCGCGGTCTAATAAATCCTTGTAAATGCCATTGGCTACAAATATATCCTTCCATCCGTCATTATCCAGGTCCATTATCAACGCGCCCCAGCTCCAGTCGGTTGCGCTGACCCCACTCAGCCTTCCTATTTCACTGAAAGAGTTGTTCCTGTTATTCAGCTGAAGTACATTCCTGGCATATTGATTAAAGTAGCCATTTGTCAGTTTCATCTGATATCTTTCCCAGGTTTCGAACAATGCTTTGGTCTTTAGCCTCGAGTTTCCTTCGGGAGTCATCTCCGTTGCAAAGATCTCAGGGTAAGCATCGTTGTTTATGTCGGCCATGTCCGCGCCCATAGCCCCCAGACTTATCTCATTCATGTAATCTGTCAGCGACTCTTTAAAAGTGCCATCCTTATTGTTGATATAGAGGTAGTCACGTTCAAAAAAATCATTCGAGATATACAGGTCGAGCCATCCATCTCTGTTAATATCCCCGGCACTGACACCAAGCCCGAAGCCAATCTTGCTTCCATAGATGCCGGCTTCCCTGCTGACATCTGTAAAATGCCCTCTGTCATTTCTGTAGAGCTTGTTTGCTCCGAGGGTATCACGTATTTCCCTTTGGCCTGGTTTTATATCAAAGTCAGTTACAGACTGAAATGAATTGTTAAGTAAATAACAATCGAGATCACCATCGCGGTCATAGTCAAAAAACGAAGCATGGTTTGATAATCCGACATCGGCAAGACCATATAAGGCAGCTTTTTCCGAGAAGGTTAAGTCGCCGTTATTTATAAATAATTCGTTATGGCGGTTGGTTCCACCAGGCCTGCCCGATTTGCAGACATAGATATCGAGCCATCCGTCACCATTAACGTCCGCAATACTTACTCCTGTTGACCAGACATCATGGCATGCCACACCTGCCTTTTCAGTTATATCCTCAAAAACAAAATTGCCTTTGTTGACATAAAGCTTATTATCAACAAGGTTTCCGCAAAAATAGATATCTGTCAACCCGTCATTATTAAAATCACCAAGTCCCACTCCTGCCCCATTATAAAAATTCCGGTAAGTATAGGTATTGTAATCTTCAGTATAATCAACCCGGTTTATAAAATTGATATGTGTTTGTTTTCCATCAAGAAGTGAAAACAGCGGAGTGAATTGTGGATTCTGACCTGATTTGCATGAAAATGTAAAAATGGATATTATCAGAATTAAATCTGCAGAGAGACTTCTAAAGATCAAATACGATATACTGTGAAGCAACCAATTTGATATTCTTGTCATATTCAGACGCATTATCTCCGCTCCCTCCCCGATTGGATTTTGGCCAGAGGTTTACCTAAAAGAAAGAGAGCAAACAAATATAATAATTGCCTGCTCTCTTTGCAGAGTTTTTTAAATAATAGTATTAATAACCCGGGTTCTGTGTAAGATTCGAATTAGCTGAAAGTTTATCCTTATGGATCGGGTAAATGGAAAGGTAACTTCCTGTTTTAATTACGTCACCAGGAACGTAGGTTGGCAATGTCCATTTGGCAACCTGATCAAAGAATCCGAAGCGGATGAGGTCCTGCCTTCTGTTATGCTCGTCGAACATTTCACGGCCCATCTCATTGAAAAGTTCTCCCCCGGGAATACTGCCGCCGGCCAGATCATAGCTGAGCGGCCCGTCAAGTAAAGTCAGGGCGGGAACACCGGCACGGGTCCTTATCATATTTACAAGAATCAATGCGTCAGCTGTGTTGCCTTTGCGCCAGAGTGCTTCCGCCTTCATCAGCAAGATGTCAGCATAGCGGAAAACAGCATAATCATTACTCATGTTTTCAGGATCAGATCCCAGTCCAAACTGCCATTTACCAATCCTTACACCGGACTGGCGATATGCCTGAGGACCTACTTCATTGATCTGAGGCTGGGTTGAGAACATATTTCCAAAATTAACCGGAGCACCGTCAGGGTCACCCAAAAGGGGAACAGGTAACCGGTTTGGTTTAGGTGTTTCGAAACCATCATCGACAACCTTTACGCCTCCTGAAGTATACTGGTAGCCAGCGAGGAAATTCCCACGCTTACCTGCCGGAGTAGTAACGGTACCAACATCTCCCTTACGCAAATCAGCATTATCGTATGAGTTATAGAATTCTTCAAGGGTGCAGTACCCATTCCATGGCTGCTGAGTCAAATTATATGTAGCCTGGCTGCCGTAGTGAAGAGTTTGAATTCCCAAAGAGAATCCCTTGAAAAATACCTGATCATAGGGAATTGCAAAGATAAATTCTTTTGATCCCGAGTTTTCGACATCGAAATTGGTAAAATAATTGCTTTCCAATGAGTATTTACCGGAATTGATCACTGAATCACATGCCGCGATAACTTTATCCCACTGTACGGTCCCGGTGTAAACTCCTGCATTCAGATATAACTTAGCCAGCAGAGTCTGACCGGCGTAATAATTCATACGGCCATAAGTTGTTCCATCAACTGCATGTGACAATTTTGGAACAGCTGCTTCAAGATCACCAATGACAAAATTATAAACTTCAGTCCTTGATTTGGTTGCAGGAGCAGCATCAGTTGATCCGAAATCAGTAACAAGCGGAACGTTACCATAAACGTCTACCAGCTGCCAGTAAAAGAAACCTCTTACTGCCTGAAGCTCTGAAATATAGGCATCAGCCTGGGCCTGCTCAACCTGACCACTTTGAACCAGAGCTGTAAACTGGAATATCAACCTGTTGGCAGTATTTACACCACTAAAACAAAAATCCCATGCATCACCGGTATAGCTGTCTTCATTTGTCCAGGAATGCAAATGAAGTCTTCTCCATTCACCGCCGTCATCCCAGTCCTGCCCCCTTGTGGGAACTACGATCTCATCGGTAGGTTGTTCCTGAACATCCATTATTGCACCTATGGCATATCCTCCCAACTGAGTATATGCTGCTCCCAATGCCGACACAAATGCTGCATCGGAAGTAAAGAAATTGTCAGGAGTGACCTCGCCATAAAGTTGTTCATCGAGCTTTGTGCACGACTGATTAAAGGTTGATGCAAGCAGGGCGATCAGTATAAACTGTACCAGAAACAGTGATCTTTTCATTTTGTTACTATTTATAGTTCTCATGTCTTACTTATTTAGAGTATTAAAAAACAATGTTTGCACCAAAAGATACCGATCTGGTCCTGAACCATGTATCTCTTCTGTCGATACCGGGTTTGAGCGGATTATTGTTATCTTCACTGTCTCCGTATCTTGGTTCCGGATCCACACCTTTGTATTTTGTAATATAAAATAACCTGTTACCCGCAACGTACACTCTTATTTTACTGAATCCCGAACTTTTTGGAACTTTAAAGCTATAACCCAGGCTAGCGTTATCCAGAGATACAAAAGATGCGTTCTCAACATGAATACTTGAAAAAACACCTGAAGAGCTGTTCAAAAACGTACCGGTTGTCTTATTTTTCATATCCGCCGCAGTTTTAGGCAAGTTATAGGATCCGATCTCATACGGAACTTCGTAGAAAGCCCGATAGGAATTGATGAGGTCATGTCCGAATACCCCACGTAAGAAGATATTCATATCCCAATTTTTATAAGAAAAGGTATTTCCAAACCCCAAAAGAATTTTTGGTAAACCATGTCCGACCACCTGACGGTCGAGCGGATCAATAGTCCCATCCTTATTTGTATCAACGAAAATCAGGTTGCCGTCCGGATCAATCTCCTTAAAAACCAATGCCCACAGCTGACCAATAGGTTTGCCTTCCTGTACCCTTACAAACGGCACACCGGTCATCCCCGGCGAACCCATTTCGGTCAGATCGCGTGTTCCGTAGTTCAATTCCGCGCCGTTAAAGCTACCAGAGAGGGAAACAAGTGTATTTTCAAGATTATATGAAGGTGTAAGGCTTAAATTATAAGTGAAACCTCTTGATTTGATTATGTCCCATGACAGGCTCAGTTCCAGGCCGCTGCTTTTTATTTCTCCCAGGTTCAACCATGCCTGAGTATAAAGGTTTGGAGGAACAGGTACCTCATATTCAAATATCAGATCGGTAGTTTTTCTTGTATAATAATCGAACGAACCCGTCAATCTTGATTTGAAGAAGGCAAAATCAACTCCTGCATCTATTTCTCCTTTCTTTTCCCATTTAAGGTCTGTATTCGTATTACTGACAGGGGCATACCCTGGAACAAATGCTCCGTTATAGAAGAAATTACCCTGAGGTCCCAGACGAAGCAGAGAAAGGTAGCTTTCTCCGGGTTGGTTTCCTGTTACACCATAACTGGCTCTCAGTTTAAGAGCGTCAATGGCGCCAATGTTCAGATATTTAGCCAGATCAACCCCACCGCCGATTGACGGGAACAAGCCCCACTTATTGTTTGCTCCAAACCTGGAGGAACCTTCATACCTTGCGCTGGCTGTTAAAAACCAGGTATCATTCAGGTTAAGGCTGAGGAGGCCGAAAAAAGCTATCAGCTTGTTTGAGTTCTTATAACTTGTAATAGTTCCTATACCATTCTTGAAATCAAGGGCTGCAGCAAGATTATTATAAGTAAACGCATCGGTAAGAAAATTGCCGCCCTCGGTGTGAAAACCCTCATAGGAGAAATCCTGGTATGAATAGCCGGCGACAGCATTAATGTTCAGTCCGGTTATAATGTTACCAGTATAGCGGGCAGTAGTTTCAAAAAGCTGACTGGTAGAAACATCCTCAGTCCTTGAAGCTAATCCATTCCTTCCCATCCCAACATAGAAACTGTTCTTGTCATAATATTGGCCTCTCAATCCATCACTGGTTTGCACTGAATAGAAAGCGTCAACTGACACGCCTTTAATAATTTCATAAGTTCCTTTCAGAGCGAAATTCAGCAACCTGTCCTGTCCCTCATTTTTATTTTCTTCAAGTATCTGAACAGGATTATAATAATCAAATAAACTCTGATTAAAGTATCCGTCATAAATTTTATATGCAGCATCAGTACTTCTTACAGGGGCGGTTGGATTATAAATTGTGGCATAACGAAATGCCTGGTTGAAACCGTATTTTGATTCCCTTTTTGTGGCGCCCACATTGAAATCCATTGTAAGTTTGTCATTCAATGCCCTTTGAGTGAAATTTAGCCGTCCGTTAAGCTGGGTAAATCCGGTAGTGATTTGGACTCCAATATCATCACGGTAGTTTAGAGAAGCTCTGTAAGTGGATTTATCTGTCCCGCCCGATATGGCAAGATTGTGTACCTGAGATATCGCATTTTGTGTAGTTTCATCAAACCAGTTGGTACTACTGCCAAAATCATGTCCCTGTCCTACTTCATTTGATAATTTCCTCCATTCGGCTGCATTCATCACGGGGACAGTTTTGGCAACCATTTCAGAAGTAACATATCCGTTGTATTCAATCTGAGCAAGGCCTTTCTTGCCTTTTTTGGTGGTAACAATAATCACACCGCTCGAACCCCTGGTTCCATAGATAGAGGCAGCGGAACCATCTTTTAAGACGTTCATAGATTCAATGTCATTAGGATCGACATTATCGAGTGATCCGCCGATGACACCATCAATAACAAAAAGCGGTTGGGTATTGGCCCCAATTGTACTCAGGCCTCTTAACCGGATGTTATAACCTCCGTTTGGATCTGCTCCTGCTTTACTGATTGACAAACCAGCTACTTTACCTACAAGCAACTGTTCAGGTGCCGTGATGCTGCCTTTGTTGAATTCATCAGAAGTTACCTTGACGATGGAACTGGTAAGCTCCTTTTTTGTCTGGCTGGTGTACCCGGTTACTACAATTTCTCCAAGCGCACTAACAGCCGGAACCAGTAAAACATCGATTTTAGTCTGACTGCCTACGGTTATCGCCTGCGTTGTGTAACCAATATAGGTAAACATCAGCACAGCTGCCGGACCAGGAACCGTAATGGTGTAGCTTCCTGAGATATCGGTCATTGTACCCGTTGTAGTCCCCTGCAACACAACATAAACTCCTGCAAGCGGACCTTCTGCATCAGAAGTCACTTTCCCCGTTATTGTTTTTTGCTGGGCCCAGGTAAGGCTGATCGTAATGCTTAAAAGGAGAAGAGACAGAATACTCCTCCTCCATAGAGATACAGAATTTCGGAACGTACCCATGATTTAGTTTTTTGGTTAGTTAATTAAAGGACATAAAAATAGAATTCCAATATTCGAAAAACATATCTTCGAATCTGAAATATTCATCAATCACGAAAGAACTTCGTCTTGAATGTAGTTAGGTTCTCAAATATAGCAATTTTTTCTTAATAACAAAACAAAAAACTGTAAAACTCTTAAATCTGCTCCAAAAAACCTGTCAGGCTTTCATAATCAGGACTTATTCCTGATTTTACGTATATACCTGAGACAGCATTTGCAACAATTAAGGATTGGAAGAGATCCAGTCCGTAATACATTGAGTAACAGAAGCCTGAATTGAAATTATCTCCCCCGCCTGTTAGTATTACAGGTTCCGGACAATAAAAAGTGTCACATTGTTCTAAATTAATGCCGTCAAAGGCAAGTGCTTCTTTTACCCTGTGAATAATCAGTATATCAGTATTAATTAACTTAAACAAAGAACTAATAAACTCCTGATCCGACTTATCACCTGAAACATCAAGGGCATTAGCTATCAGAGCGGCTTCATTCTGATTAAGGCTTACAATTACCTTAAAGTGATTTCTGAACCTGCCCAGTAGTTCAACTGCATAACGTATCTCATTCCTTGCTTTACGCGAACAATCGGAAAAATCAGTAAAAAAATATTGTTGTCCGGCTAAAGGTTTTAGTAAAGGTAAAATATCATCAAGAAATCCTTTCCAGATCGCCGAGGATTGCTCAATCTCACTCCAGTTAAGAAACGAGATCAGCTTTTTACCTGAACACAGCGATCTTATCTTCTCTATACCAAGAAGATCCCGGATCCCCTCCCAGGTTAACGTATTATATGGTCCCGGGTCAAAAAGTATTACCTTCGAATTGTCGAATTCGAGTGCAGTGGCTGAGATAGTTTCTCCTATGGTATGAAGGTTGCAGTTAGGTGACATTGACCGGAAAACTGGCAGGATCTCAGGAAATCCGAAGGTTCCGACACATTCCACCCTGACTCCCAGGCGGCCAAGTGCATTCGCCATGATTACCATGTTCCCGCCCGGCTTGAACCTCCTGGTTTGCAGTTCTATATCGCAACTATTGTTCTGGCGGCTTATCAGGAATTCCCCGAGTTCCCCGCTCCCGGCAAAATAGCCGGGCTGACCTTCTTCCGATCTGTTCTTTACTACTTTGGCGATAATATCGATGCATGCATCAAATCCCAGAAACGCGCTGGTATCTGCAATCTTCTCCTTTCCAAGAAGAGATACTATTAAAGGAATGCAATCCGTAATCTTTTTGTCCATATTAGCTCAATTCAGCAAAGCAGCAGCCTCCCTGTCGAGGAGCAGATAAGAGTTTTTATGTGACTTTATTATTGAAGCAGGAAAAGCAGTGGTTACTTTGCTATCGACGATACTCCTGACAACTTTAGCTTTTCTGGCGCCGTTTAGTTGCAAAATCACTGTTCTGGCCTCCATCACATACTTTAATCCTAAAGTTATACCTGCCGTGAGGTTTACCTTGCCGGAGAAGTATTTCTGACCCACTGTCCTGGTGGTATCATCAAGACTGACAATATGTGAGTAAAGATCAAAGGACGTACCGGGTTCATTTAAACCCAGATGACCGTTCATCCCTGCGCCCAGCAGCATCATGTCGATCGGACCATACTTTTTTATATAGTCATCTGTCTTCTTACACTCTTTCTTCAGATCTGAAGATTCGCCGTCAAAAAAGCAAAGATTATTCTTGTTGTAATCGATGTGCTCAAACAGATGTTTCTTCAGAAATGAAAAACAGTTTTCATTGCTCATCTCTCCAATATTTGCCCATTCATCCAATCCCACAATCCTGCATTTACTAAAGCTGATTTTTCCAGATTTATTGAGTTCGATCAGCTGCCTAAAAGTACCAACAGAGGTTTCCCCTGCCGGGAAACATAACAAGGCATCAGGTTTTTCAAGGATAATGCCGGCAATCAGATCTGCAGTTTCTTTTGAAAGTTGGTCGTAGTTTTCGTAGATTATTTGTTTCACGTTAAAAGAATTAATTAGCAATTGAATTGTTTACCTATTGAAAATAAGCAACTTAAAAATAAAAACTCTTAAACTAAATGCTTGAAATTTAACATCCCATTCCGATCGGTGTGAGGAATCTCTTCTTCTGTCTGTCTTAAATCTTCAATTCCCCCCAACCTTTTCTGTATTCCCTTTTTACGAACTGATTTGCCTGTTCGAAATTTGTGATCTTCATATTGGCGCCGTCCCATTTAAAGCTCTTGTACCGTCCGGGGAAGACGAATCCTTCCATCTGGCCATAGACTGGATCTTTTCTGGATATTTTCTCCTGAATATTAAAGCTTCTGAGCAATAAGTTACCCATAAGAACGGTCTCGGTCAATGGTCCTGCGTATCCTACAAATGGAGAATCGACTTCGGCGTTGCCATAGCCTGCAATGCAGGCATCAATCCATTGCCACCAGTGGCCATCCATATCCCCTGTTACACGAGGGTATTTTTGCGGAACCTTTATATCTTTATTTCTCGACAGGGGTAAAAGGATTGGATTACGGCCACCCCATCCGCATGCGGCTTTTCCTTTGGTCCCGATAAAAAGTGTGGCTCCCTCGTAGTCATTTAACCCGGGCCAGTCACCCATAATATCGTTCATGTTTTTATCAGGGTCAATCTCATAAGGACGTTCAGGTGTAATCCCTCCATCCATCCAGTAAAGATTCAGATCCTTCCCGTTTTTCAGTTTGTATTTAAAACGGATCGAACTTGACACTGGTCCGCTTTCGGGGAAGATCCCTTCCTTAAAAATTCCGGTATAAACCGTGCTTGCACTGCATGAAACTTCCGTGGGATAACCAAGGCTAAGCAGCTTGAAAGGTGGTCCGATAATATGGCATCCCATATCCCCAAGTGCTCCGGTACCAAACCGCCACCAGCCTCTCCAGTTAAAGGGCACAAGATTATCGATATAACCGGAATCTTCTGCTGTTCCGAGCCAGAGGTCCCATTTCAGTTCCTTCGGGACGGGCGGTCGGGAGCTGGGCCATGGAATACCCTGGGGCCATACCGGCCTGTCGGTCCAGCAATAAACCTCCTCAATATCTCCCAGTATGCCGGCTTCAATCCATTCTCTCAGTGTCCTCATTCCATCACACGAGGCACCCTGATCACCCATCTGTGTTACAACTTTATATTTCTCAGAAGCCTGGGTGAGAATCCTTGCTTCATAGATATCGTGAGTCAGCGGTTTCTGCAGATAAAGGTGCTTTTTCAACTGCATCGCACCAAGTCCTACAACCGCGTGATTGTGGTCGGGTATTGCAACTGAAACTGCGTCGAAGTTCTTACTCTCCTTATCATACATCTCACGCCAGTCGTAATAAAACTTTGCTTTCGGAAAATCCTTTATTCTTGGAGCGGCCTGCCTGTCATCAACATCGCAGAGGAAGGCAATTTCGGCATTTTTCTTTGGTGCAATTGCATAATGGCGTATGTCATCAGCCGCTTCACCGCCGCATCCAACAGCTGCTATCAGCAGCTTATCGCTTGGAGCAACATGTCCAAGACCACTTATGGTATAATTTGGAAGAATTGTCAGAGCGGCAGCTCCCGAAGCAGCAGTTTTTACAAAACTCCGTCTCGAAATGTCGGAATTCTTTGATTCCTGGTTTCTTGTTCTCATTTTTTGTCGGCTAAAATATTGGGATATATGTGCTTTGGAATTATTTCATCTTTTTGTCAAGCGGTTTAACTGCTATTTCCTTAAAGAAAACAACATCCTTATCGCTGTGATTCTGAATGCCCATGTAACCAGTGTCGGGACGAATCCCGCGAAAGGGTTCAAAATCAAATTTACGGGCTGGAACTGGATCACCCTCCTTATAATCTGTAACCTTTACTCCATTTAAATAGACTATTGTGCGCGGGCCGTCGAGAGTTATCTCCATCGTATTCCATTCAGGCCCTGGTTTACCGGTTTTGGCAAGCGGTTTTGTAAGAGAGTAGAGAGTACCGGTATAATGGTATTCATCTTCATCTGAAAGCTCCGGTTTATTATCTATCTGAACCTCATAACCGTAATGCACCGGCATCCATTCTTCGCGCGGCTCGACAGGTATCCGGATAAAGACTCCGGAATTACTGTTTTCATCACGCATCATGTAAACTATCCGAATTGTACAATCCCCGAACTTTTCAGCCGGCCAGTAAAGTAACCCCATCCCGCCATGTGATTTGATGAGACCATCCTCAACATATTGTTCTCCGGGACCAACATGTTTCCAGCCTGTAAGATCCTTACCATTGAATAACTGTCTCCATTCGCTTTTTTGTGGAACAACTGCCGGAATTATGGCAGCTAAAAGATTGTCATTCTGATTTTCCATGTTTCCGGACATACAGTAAATGACGATTAATGCATTTAATAAGTTCATAATTAATTAAGTTTAAGTTATAGCAAGTTATTTAAATTAAATATTCCCGGTATCAGAAATGCCGGGTTTTTAAAATTGTCACATGTTCATTTATAGATTATAACCAAATTCTTGTCGAAATGTTGACATAATTCCCGGAATTCAGGCTTCGGCATTCTCATTATTGATGGTTGTCAGCCGGTCTTCTTATTTATTGTCGCGTTCTCAATAAGAGGTTTTGCCCAAAAACTTAAGGTTACGATATAGATCAGCGGCAGGTACAGGATCATCATACCGGTTTGTAATCCAATAAGGTCCTTAAGCTTTCCGATAAGCAGCGAGAAGACTGCTCCGCCCGCAATAGCAGTGCACAGGATACCTGAAAAAGAACCATAGTATTTTGATACACTGTTTAGAGCAAGCGAGAAGATAATGCCATACATTACTGACAGGCAGAATCCGAGTGCCGGAAATCCGATCAGGGCAATTCTCTCACTTCCGAAAAGGGTAAAGGACAATACTATCAAGGCTGTAAAACTAAAAATGCGCAGTACAATTTTGCTGTCCATTATCTTTAAAAGCACCAGTCCAAGAAAACAGCCGACTGTCATCATACCCCAGAACAACCCTACGGTTGCAGCGCCCCCGGTTTCCGGAGAAATGCGGTGATATGTACGAAGAAACTCTGAGATCCAGTTTGAAATACCCTGCTCAAGACCGACGTAGGAAAATATTCCGAAGAAGAATAGAATTACAGTCTTTTGCCTGAATAGTTGAACATGAGTTTCCCAGGCTCCCACGATCTCTTCTTCCTTTCTCACCACTTTTGGAAATCGTACAGTGAGTACTATGGAAACCATTATAAACGATATAAAAGCAAAAATAACATAGATCGAAACCCATGGCAGATTATCAGGTGTAAGCAAAGACATGAATTTTATAAAAATACCCTGGCTAACCGGCTGATTTCCAAGATTTGTTACAAGATACGAATAGGTAAAAGGACTTAAAAATGATGCAATGCCGAATACCAGTTGTACAATAACATTATTGAATGCAAAATGCTCCTCCCCGCCGGTTACTCTCAGAAGGGGGAACAGTGCAACCTGCAAAAGCGCCATACCGCAACCGATGAGGAACAGTGAACACAGGAAAACCATAAACGACGGTAACATAGAAAACAGTACGGCACCTGAGAAAGCCAGTATCCATGCAAACACAAGACTCTTCTTTTCGCTGTATTTCTGAACTATCATTCCCGAAGGGATCGACATCAGGGCATATGCAATAAAGAAAGAAAAAGGAAGCATCCCGGTCATGGTTCCGCTCAACGAAAAGCTGTCGCTTACATTGGGGTTTATCGACCCGAGTATATTGGTTAAAAAAGATATTGCAAAGAAGATAAGGAAAATAAGGATAACCAGGTAGTATTTTCTCTTCATTTTACTTCCGGCTGTTTATGATGGGTACGACAAAAATAAAAAGAACAACTTAAGGATTACGTTTTGAGGATGAAATTGTTCCCGGAAAACTTTGAATTTTATGAGCAATTTATTTACACTTTCTAAAATTACATAAATTTTAACATTATTGAACGGATAAATTTGAATTGAGGTGTTGTTGAAAAAGCCTTTTTCAGGAGTTGTTTAAAAAGTCATTTTAAACCGCAAAGAACGCTAAGAAGGCGCAAAGAACGCAAAGTTAAAACACATAAATTAAGCTCTTTGCGTGCCGATAGCTATCGGCATTTGCGTAAATTCTTTGCGTCCTCTGCGGTTAATGGGTTTTGACTTTTTCAACACCCCAGGGAAGGGTAGAAAAGCACTTAACGCTTTTGGAATCCTGCTAAAAATTAATAAATTGCCGCAAATGTAAAATGATGGATAAACAATACTACTCACTCGATGTAAACCGAAGCAATAAAGTGACAAGAATATTTCAGCTTGTTTTTGGAGCATTGTGTTTCGTAGTGGCTGTTGCATGGCTGATAATAAATATGAATACAGTGCAAATGACAGGATCGGTTTGGGTCACAATTATATTTCTGATTGTATTTGCTTACTTCCAGGTAAACTCAGGTCTTGGCCGAAGCGCTAAATTCATCGAACTCGGCGAATCTACACTGAAACTTAAAAAGAATTCACTTCTGCCTGTCAGATACATGAATGCCTCCGACATTGAAAAGATCGAAATTTTTCCTGTTAATATTGTCTTCTTCCTGAAGACCGGTAAGAAATTAAATCTGAGATTCGGAACTACATATACGGATATAATTGAGCCGGCAAAAAAAGCAATTGAATGCTTTTGCCGTAACAATAATCTGAAGTACGAATTCATGAATGAAACTTTATGAACACCGGCTTGTTAAAAAGATAATATTTTACCCCATACCTTCTTATTAACCGGGATCCCCTTCCTTCGATTTTCTTCCCTCACCCTTACGACATTCTCCCCCGGATATCTGATTTCTATACCACTGTCCACTGGAATTGATCCCTTTACATTTGTGATTATATCCTGAATGGCTGTCTCAATTGTTTCCGAGTTGACAAGTTTTCTTAAACTTATGGCGATGAATACCTGGGACAGAGCATACTCAGCTTCTTTTTGTGATATTTCCCGGGTCGAGAATCCACCTGACAACACTGATGCAAGAATATCAAGAAGCAGGGATAAACCCGAACCTTTCCAATAGCCAATCGGCAGAGGGCGACGTGTCGACAATATTTCACCCGGATCAAAGGTCAGGTTTCCTTCCTTATTGTATCCTCCCTGAAATGGGAGCAATTTCTCTTCAAGCTTATAGACTTCAAGTTTCCCATAAGAATATAATGACATTGCAAAATCAAGGACCACAGCTTCGTTCTTAAATGGCACTGCAAACACAAGGGGATTATTGCCAAGCCTGTAATCTTTTGCACCCCAGGCCGGCATGTTTTGCTCCGTATTGGTCCAGCCGATAAATACAAAACCTTTCCGTGCGGCCTGCCATCCGTAGGTTCCGCCGCGCATCCAATGGTTGGTATTCGCCATGGCAACAAGTCCGATTCCGTTTTGAGCTGCCAGGTCCATGGCCCTGTCAGTTGCAAATGTTGCATTTAACGGTCCCGGACCCAGATTGCCGTTCCATTGTTCAAGGGATCCGATGCTGTTCACTAGTGACGGGTCGGATCCGGGTTTTACAAATCCCTTACTGACGTTTTCGATAAACTTCGGAAACCGGTTAACACCATGGGAATAGACTCCCTCGAGACTGTTTACTGTGAAAATCTCAGCACACTTGTCAGCTTTGGCATCGGGAAATCCATATTTTGTCAGGATCCTGACAAATTCGGATTTCATCAGATCGTAGGATATAAATTCAACCATTTCGGATTAAATGCAATCAATATTATTTAAAAACAACATCACCAAAATCCATAAACAGATTTGTCTGCAGGCAGGCAGGTCTGTGAAACTCTGTATCACTTAAAAGTCCTTAACATCATATTCCTTCCCCGGAATAGTTTCGAGTTCCAGTATTTTCTCCCCATATTTTACCTTGCAGCTTCCTCCTTTTCGTGAGCAGATCTTTGCAGTTGCAAGCTTTCCGTTACTCCAGCTTATATCCACAACAAAACCGCCGCGTGCAACTAGTCCTTTGAAATTGCCTTCACTCCAGGCGGATGGAAGAGCCGGAAGCAATTCAATAAATCCCTGGTGACTCTGAAGAAGCATCTCGGCTATCCCCGCAGTACCGCCAAAATTGCCGTCGATCTGGAATGGCGGGTGACTGTCAAAAAGGTTATTCTGGGTGGATTTCTGCAGCAGGCTCATGAGATGTTCATAAGCCTTATCCCCGTTATGCAGCCTTGCATAAAAATTGATTATCCATGCCCTGCTCCACCCTGTATGGCCACCGCCAAAAGATAAACGCCTTTCGATTGTTTTTCCTGCTGCCTCAAAAAGGTCGGGTGTGCCCTGGGTTATCTGTGCCAGAGGATATAATCCGACAAGATGGGACATATGACGATGACCGGGCTCGACTTCCTCATAATCACTGATCCATTCCTGTATCGTGCCGTTTAAGTTAATTCTGATGGGGGGAAGCTTAGACTGAGCTTCCTTTATTTTCTTTACGAGATCAGGATCAACGTTCAGTATCCCGGCAGCATCAATATAATAGCTGAAAACAGCATTCACTGTTTCAATATCGATAGTTGCCGAATATGTTAGCTGCGCTGTTTCCCTTCTGCCGGGGAGATAATACCTGTTTTCAGGAGAGGTTGAAGGATTTGTAACCAGGTAACCTTCAGGTGATCTGATAAGAAAACCCAGCAGGAACTCAGCCGAACCTTTGAGGACCGGATAGGCAGTCGTTCGAAGAAAATCAGTATCCCTTGTAAACAGGTAATGTTCATATAAAGTAAACGTCATCCATGGACCGTTTGTCGGAGTCAGTCCCCATACACCATCTGCAACGCCGGTCCTTCCGAATGGGTCGGTAAGATGATGCATTGTCCATCCTTGTGTCCCATACATTTCTCTTGCTGTAACGCTACCCGGAACAGTCAGTTTTTTTACAAAGTCCGAGAGTATAAGCGATGTTTCTGAAAGATTGCAGACTTCAGCCGGCCAGTAATTCATCTGCAGATTGATATTTGTATGGAAATCGGAATTCCAGGGTGCCTTCATATCCTTATTCCAGATCCCCTGCAAATTAGCGGGAAGAACTGCCGGATAACGTGAAGAACCCATAAGAAGATAGCGGCCATATTGAAAATAGAGAGCGATCAGACCGTTGTCGGGATTTCCTGCTTTCACACGCTCAAGCCGTTCGTTCACCGGAAGGTAATTCAGGGTGTCGGCTCCAAAATCAATTGATACACGGTCAAACAAGGCTCGGTGCTCTGTTAAATGATCTTTCAGCAAGCCTGTAAAGCTTTTGTTGCCTGTTTTATTGAGTATTTCCGCGCAAACTGACCCGGGGTTAATTGATTTATCGGTATCCAGCAGATTAATATTATAATCTGTTGCAGCAGTCAGGATCACTGTTATTTCTGATGCATCCCCTATCCGGATTGAATTGTTTTCGGCTCTGATATTCCCCCCCTTTATCCTGAACCTTGCCTCGGATGCGAACCGCATATGCCTGCCTCCCGGACCGGTTTTGGGGTCATCCTCATCCACGATCTGACCGGTAAGGAACATCTTACCATCCTCTGTCACTGTGACTGTTGCATCTTTTTCACGATTAAGTTCGAAAAGGCAATTAATGCGTCCTTTTCCACCAGCCTTTATTTCAACAATTAAAACATTATCAACTGCACTTGAAAAGACATTTTCGGAGAAGGATTCCCCGTTTACCTCAAATGAAGAGTAAGCAACACCTGAACGGATGTCGAGTCCCCTTCTGTATTTTGCAACCGGCCCGCTCCAGTTATACCTGATAAGCAGATCGCCAAGAGGCTGATACGACCTGATACGCGGAGGAGTTCCAAGAAAGCTGGTATTTGCAATCCCTTCCGCCCGCCTTATATCACCTTTAAAAATAGCCTGCTGCAAGGCAGGCAGATTAGCGAGAGCTTCAGGATTATTATTATTGATTTTAGAGCCTGCCCAGATACTTTCCTCATTTATCTGGATACGCTCATTTACGGGGTCTCCGAATACCATTGCCCCCAGCCGGCCATTTCCGACGGGGAAAGCCTCATTCCAGTCAGCAGCAGGTTGTTTAAACCATAGTTCAGGGGGGGAAACCTGTTTCGAACAGCTAAAAAGCAGGATCAGTAAGAAAAAAATTATGAAAAGAATGTTTTTCATGATAACATCAGTGAAGCTTAGCTATAAAAGTAATTTATTTATTAAACTCTAAACTGATTTGGTGTAATTTTGACCTAAAATGATATCCTGCAATGATGCCATTATATAATAAATATGAAAATTACATCGAGTGCACACTGTGTCCTCATTTGTGCAGGCTTGCTCCAGGCAAAACCGGGATTTGCGGCGTAAGAAAAAATACGGGAGATAAAGTTGAGCTTGCAACGTATGGCGTTATTTCCGGTTATTCGCTCGATCCCGTCGAAAAAAAACCACTTTTTCACTTCTTCCCGGGGTATAATATTCTTTCTGCAGGATCATACGGATGCAATATGAGGTGTGATTTTTGCCAGAACTGGCGGATTTCCCAGAAGACCACCGGTGGTTTCACGCATAACGCTGATCCTGATAAAATTGTAAGTGATGCACTCACAGCGCAGAACAATATCGGGATGGCTTTTACCTACAATGAGCCAATTGTGTGGTTCGAGTTTATGAGGGACATTGCTCTTAAAATTAAGGAAAAGGGGATGTACACCGTTATGGTCAGTAACGGGTATGTCAACAGTTACCCTCTGGGTGAAATTACAGGATTTATCGATGCATTTAATATAGATTTTAAAGCGTTTAATGATGAATTTTACAGGAAGCTGACCGGTGCAAGACTCGAGCCCGTGAAAGAGAGCCTGAAACAAATAGCCAGGGCAGGTAAGCATCTTGAAGTCACTACCTTAATAATACCGGGAAAAAACGACAGCGTTGAAGAGATGGATGAGGAGGCGAAGTGGATCTCAAATGAGCTTGGAGCTGGTACACCGTTCCATCTGAGCCGCTATTTCCCGACTTATAAAAGAGATGATCCGGCAACTCCGCAATCAACCCTTGACAGACTCTTTGAACAAGCTTCAAAATATTTGAGAAATGTATATATGGGAAATACTGAATCGGGCAGCGGACAGGCTACAAAGTGCCCCGTATGTGGCACTGTAGTGACATACAGATCTGGTTATAAAACGCGATTATTGAACCTGGACAATGATGGCTATTGTATAAGCTGCGGCAATCAGGTCTACCGGTATTTTACTTTCCCTTCCCGGGCAGAAGGCTGAGCCTGCTGCAAAGCTGATCAACTCCAACTAATAGATCCTTCGTAATCTGCTGAAAATGAGACCTTAAAAGCTTAGAATCATCAGTACTTTCAGGATTATTGACCCTCATTATCAGATCGTTCCTAAGGTTCACAGCGTCTGAAATTATTGATGAAACCTCATCAGCCTTGTCCTCCGGGTGAAGCGTGCCAAAAGTAAAACAGTCTGATATCACTTCGAATATAAGATAATCAATATCTTTTTTGAGTTTTCTGACACTTGCCATATCGGGGAAATTTTTTAGTAATTGGCAAAGATAATAAAAATTGCAGTCAATTGAATTTCTGAATTTTCAGGTATTATTCATAAACCCGCGGATACTCTCTTCTGCCTTTTCGAGATAGAGCTTTCTCAGATGTTCAATTAAATGTATCCTGACATTAAAACAGGTATTATCTATGCAGTTGAAAGGAAGGACCATAGGAGATGTCCCGGTCATAAAAACTGAATCATATCCGGAGATTGAACCGGAGGGAATACATTTGAACTCAACCCTGATCTTATTCTCGCGGCAGATATCAAGAATGTATTTTCTTGTAATACCATTCAGGACCTTGTCATCAGGGGCAGTGAACAGGACATCCCCCTTGAGAAAGAAAATATTTGAACGGCTTCCCTCGGTAATGCAATTATCCTCATTTACAAGAAGCGCTTCGTAACCTCCGTACAGAATGAGGTTATGAAAGATCGACGACCTGAGTTTATGATTAATCACTTTTGATTCTGGATCTTTCCTTTGAGCAAAGAAAAGTATCCCTTTAACTCCTTTTTTGTACTGTTCCTCAGTCGGGTAGATGGGTTCAATAAAGTAAATCAGGTAATTCGCCGAATCCTGATTATAATTAAAGACTATCTTAAGGTTAATATCTTTCCTTCTGTCCGTTTTTGTGAGGTTTATTATATCTCTTTTTATAATCGATGGCCCGGCAATAAGATTCTTATGCTGAATCTTCACGCTTGAAACGAGACGTTCCATATGGTCGGAAAAGAATACAGGGTTGCCTTTTACCATTCGTATCACCTCATAGATTGAATCACCCTCATAAACAAGTGTATTATCAAAAAGATCCGATGGCTGGAGCTCTCCGTTAAGTATGAATTTTTTACCAGTACATTCGTTCATGATAACAGGATTTATTTAACACAAAAATACAAACTGTCAGCCAATATGACCCTATTTCTCTTTATATTAGCGGGTGTTTTAAGAGATAGGAATTCAGTTCATGTACGCAATAGTTGATATTGAGACGACCGGGGGAAGTGCCAGAATTGAAAAGATCACTGAAATTGCAATTTATCAGCACGACGGGGAAAAAATTACAGGGGAATTCGTATCCCTTGTCAATCCTGAAAGAAATATTCCATACTTTATTACAAACCTGACAGGCATATCAAATGAAATGGTTGAAAATGCGCCCAGGTTTTTCGAGATCGCACGTGAAATCATCGAATTCACCGAAGGCCGCACATTTGTAGCACACAATGCAAGGTTTGACTATTCATTCATAAGGCAGGAATTCAAATCGCTTGGTTACAATTTTAAGAGAAATATACTTGATACGGTAGCCCTGAGCAGGAAACTCATCCCCGGACACCGCTCGTACAGCCTCGGGAATATCTGCAAGGATCTGGACATCAACATAAATGGACGACACAGGGCTGCAGGCGATGCATTAGCCACTACCAGACTTTTTGAAATTCTTTCCGACAGGGACAGGGAAATGAACGGAAGTATCGAAGGGTTATTGAAAAACACAAGGTTATCAAAGCTCAATCCCAAACTCGATTTTTCGAAACTCGAATTAATACCCGAAGAAGCCGGCATCTATTATTTTTATAATGAAGCAGGGAACCTTATCTATATCGGTAAAAGCAGAAACCTTCTGCAACGTATAAAAACACACCTCTCAAACAATACCTCAAACCGTTCCATGGAAATGCGCGACCAGATCGCTGATATCGACTGGGAAGTGACTGGAAGCGAACTGATAGCACTTCTTAAGGAATCGTCGGAAATAAAGTCAAATAAGCCGGTCTATAACAGGGCTCAGCGGCGGACCGGATTTCAGTTTGGCATTTTCACCTTTACCGACAAAAACGGTTATATCAATTTCTTCTGCGGAACATTAAACACTGGTGATACCCCCGTCTCCGTTTTCACTTCACGTGAGAGAGCCAAATCAAGGCTTTTATCACTTGTTGAAAAATATGACCTGTGTCAGAAACTCACCGGACTTTACGACACCGACGGACCATGTTTTCATTACCATGTCGGTATCTGCAAAGGCGCATGCTGCGGGAAAGAAACATACATCAGGTATAATGAACGTGCCGGTAAGGCAGCTGAGGAGTTCCTGTTCTCCCGGAGGAATTTTTTCATAATAGATAGAGGACGGGAGGAAGAGGAACGAAGCGCCGTTAAAGTAGTAAATGGGAAATACACAGGTTACGGTTACTTCAATATTAATGAAATGGGTTTCGGACTGAGCGCCGTCCACGACTGCATCCTGTCCTCAAAAGACAACAGCGATATCCACGTTATTCTTAAACAGTATCTTAAAGGGTACAAATTCGATAAAATCATCGAATTCTGAAATTAATTTTTGATCTAAAAACGGCAATGGTGTAAAAATCCGGACTTTTAAAACAACCTCAAAGAACGCAAAGTATATCCCTTTAGTCAAATGCTTTGAGACCTTTGCGGACCACTATATAACTAAATTAAAAACTTACACAGAGGTCCACCGAGACCCGATAGCTATCGGGTCACAGAGATCCACAGAGATTTGGTTTCTTACCTCTGTGGCCCTCTGTGACTTCTCTGTGTAACTCTGTGTAACTAAATGTTATTTTTATTGATGTTCTCATATCATTGATGGGTGTATGACTTTGCTGTAATTGGATTTCAATTTCACCATTACATAATCGGGATTACAAAGAATAACCACTTACCCATCCACGTTTATCCGTAAATCTCTATATTTGTTATGAGTACCTAATACCCGGAAAAAGATGGCTTTATTTACAAGAACTACTAAAAATCTTATCATAAGGATAGATGAGTTTTTCGATAACATTGATCTCGGATTGCTCGTTTTCAGGGAAGGAGTAAAAGCATATCTTGATAAAGATATGGAAGCCTTCAACAGGCATGTCCAGAAGGTTGAGTCGCTTGAAAAAAATGCCGACAAGCTCCAGCGTGAGATTGAGACAGAGATGATAACACATTCAATCCTGCCCCAGCACAGAGCTGAAGTGAGTTCCCTTATCGACGTGCTTGATGAGATCATTGATTCAATAAAGAGCACTCTCAATGAATTCTGTATTGAAATGCCTGACATACCGGTATCATTGAATAATAATTTTATAAGTATCATGGAAGCATCTGTCTGTGCCGGCGAAGAGCTGATGCCTGCAGCCAGGGCATATTTCAAGGCTCCTTACACAGTAAGGGATAAACTTCTTAAAGTCTATTATTTTGAGAGTGAAACCGATAAAGTATCACGGAATGCACAGAAAATCATTTTCCAGGATATGAAGGAGCTGGACCTTGCACACAAAGCTCATCTCAGATACATAATCCATCATATTGAGAATATCTCCGACACTGCCCAAAAGGCAGCGGATCTCCTTTCGGGAATGGCAATTAAAATAATGATGTGATGATCCTTTTCTTCCTTACAAGCGGTTTGTTCCTTGGCTGGTCCCTGGGTGCAAACGATGCCTCCAATGTCTTTGGCTCTGCTGTGGGATCAAAAATGGTGAGCTTTAGAAAGGCCGCTATCATCGCCTCAGTTTTCGTTATCCTGGGTGCTGTCCTCCAGGGTGCGGGTGCCTCACACACGCTTGGCAAACTTGGAGCAGTTAATGCAATCGGGGGTTCGTTTACGGTTGCCCTTTCGGCTGCAGTTACAGTTTACCTTATGACAAAATTTGCGATTCCGGTCTCTACAACGCAGGCAATCGTGGGAGCTATTATAGGATGGAATCTGTTCACCGGAAATCCGACCGACAGTCATACCCTTGTGCAGATCGTTTCAACATGGATATCGGGACCGGTCATTGGGGCAGTTTTCGCTATATTGTTATATATGCTTCTTAAAACAATTAAAAAAAATTCAGGGATCCACCTTGTACGGTTTGAATCATATATCAGGACAGGACTTATCATTGTTGGTGCATTTGGAGCATATAGTCTGGGCGCAAACAATATTGCCAACGTTATGGGAGTTTTCATTCCGGCTTTCAATCTTCACGAACTGAATCTTGGAATAATTACCCTCTCCTCGTCCCAGCAGCTTTTCCTGCTTGGCGGAATGGCCATCGCAACAGGTATATTGACATATTCAGATAAGGTTATGGAAGTTGTCGGGAGTAACATAGTGGAACTTTCTTCCGAAGCTGCTCTTGTCGTTGTACTTGCTCAGGCACTCGTATTATTCATATTTTCTTCATCAGGTTTGTCAACATTGTTTGAAAGGATCGGCTTCCCTCCCATTCCAATGGTACCGGTTTCCAGTACCCAGGTTATAGTAGGAAGCGTAATTGGTATCGGCCTTTACAAAGGTGCCAGAAATATTAACTTCAGGATACTTGGGGAGATATCAATAGGCTGGATCGCTACACCTGTATTTTCAGGGCTTCTGGCTTTTTTCTCTCTATTCTTTGTTAAAAATATTTTCAGCATCGATGTCGGAAGGAAAATTGAACCGGGTATGGAAGCTACATTCCAAAATGGCCAGACAGCAGGCATGGACGCGTACATATCAAATGTTATGCGGTATCTTCTCCCCGGCCTTCTTATTGCAGGTATTGTTGCGATCGTACTTTATTATTTTTTTGAAAGAAAAAGAAAAAATGAGTTTCGGCAGTCTGAGGAAAAGTTCTGGAAGAACATAAAATGAGTACTTAGAGTGAGCTAGAGTTTGGAGTACTTAAAGTTAAAAATCAGTAATTAGAGTGAGCTAAACTCTAGGCACTTTAGGCACTCCAAACTCTAGGCACTTTTAAATCAGAGAGAAAAAAATGAATATTAATTATTTTATAGGCATTGATATTGGCGGCACCAAGTGTGCTGTGATTGCGGGGACAGAGGATATGAAAATCCTGAAAAAGATCAGTTTCCCAACCCATACCCAAAAAGGACCTGAATATGCGTTAGAACATCTGTTAAATGCCGCTTCAGAAATTACCCGTCAGATCGGAATTAAGGGACTTAAGGCAATTGGTATCAGTTGCGGCGGACCACTCGACAGCAGGAAAGGGGTTGTTCAGTCTCCCCCTAACCTTCCTGGTTGGGATAATATACCTGTTGTTCAGATGTTTGCAGAAAGGTTTAAGGTGCCTTCATATCTGCAGAATGATGCCAACGCGTGTGCCCTTGCCGAGTGGAAATTCGGAGCCGGCAAGGGTGCAGAGAATATGATCTTCCTGACATTTGGGACAGGAATGGGTGCCGGGATAATTACTGACGGCAGATTATATTCCGGAACAAATGACCTGGCCGGTGAAGTAGGTCATATAAGACTGGCTGAAGACGGTCCTGAAGCTTATGGTAAAAAAGGATCTTTCGAAGGCTTTTGCAGCGGAACCGGAATTGCCCGGACAGCACAGAAAATTGCAAGGGAAAGTTTAGAAGCCGGAATGCCTTTATTATTTTGCAAAAGCGTTGAAGACATTGCTGAAATAACAACAAAAGACGTGGCAATAGCGGCCGGGAATGGGGATCGGACAGCTCTTGAGATGCTGTTCAGCCGGTAACGGGCTTAGTTGCTAAAGGAGGCAGGAAAGCTGATAAATGGCCCAGGGACGCCGGCAAATTCACATTCCATGCTATCGGTCAGGCTCATATGGATCTGTATGGTTATGGCCGTGATCTTCCTGAAGAATGATTTTAATATAACTTGTCATGAAAAACATAATTGAATCACTAAGGGAGGAACTTACAAAAAATGCTGACGAAATAACAAGATCGTCAGGAGAGCGGTTCTTTAAAGAAAATGTAAAACTCTACGGCATTAAATCAGCGACAGTTATCCGTATCGGGAAAGAGTTTTATGAAAAACTTCCCGATAAAGAAAAATCCAATATTTTCAGCCTTTGCGAGGAGCTCTGGCGATCGGGTTATATGGAGGAATCATTCGTTGCCTGCAATTGGTCATATTACGTCAGGCATCAGTTTAAGCCTTCTGATTTTGAGATTTTTGAAAAATGGATAAATAATTACGTGGCAAACTGGGCATCATGCGACACATTTTGCAACCACACTGTTGGGTCGGCAGTCGATATGTTCCCCGTGAATATAAGCTACCTTAAAAGATGGGCAAAATCTGAAAACCTGTGGATGCGAAGGGCTTCAGCAGTTTCTCTAATTATTCCCGCCAGGGAGGGCAGATTTCTTAGTGATATTTTTGAGATTGCCGGGATTTTATTGACTGATACGGAAGACATGGTTCAGAAAGGTTATGGCTGGATGCTGAAAGCAGCAAGCAAGCCCTGGCAGAAGGAGGTATTCGACTATGTAATGAATAATAAAGCAGTTATGCCGCGCACTTCTCTCAGGTATGCAATTGAAAAAATGCCTCACGAACTAAAAGTTCTGGCAATGGCAAAATAATGACAGCTCTTTAGTAACTTTGGGGTTGTTTCTAAGCCCGAACAAATTATGTTTAAGAGTACATTTTTTACACTCGCTATTTTAGCAGCACCATCTACCATTTTTTCGCAGGACAGGATTTCCGGAAGAGATTTTGTAACCCGGTCGGAAGTCATTGCACAGAACGGTATGGCTGCAACAAGTCAGCCGCTGGCAACGCAGGTTGCACTCGATATTCTCAAAAAAGGGGGAAATGCAATAGACGCAGCAATAGCAGCCAACGCTGTTCTCGGGGTGGTTGAACCGACGGGGAGCGGAGTTGGGGGTGACCTCTTCGCCATAATATGGAGCGCTGAGAAAGCAAAACTTTACGGTTTGAATGCAAGTGGAAGGTCGCCACGTTCATTGAAATTAGAGTATTTCAGAAATAATGGATTAGACTTTATCCCATCATACGGACCGCTTCCGGTTTCGGTGCCAGGTTGTGTTGACGGCTGGTTTGAGATGCACGATATGTTCGGCCGTCTGCCAATAAGGGATGTCCTTCAGCCTGCAATAAATTACGCCCGGAATGGCTTCCCTGTTTCTGAAGTCATAGCTTATTACCTCGATAAGGGAACCCAGGCACTTAAAGAGTACCCTAATATCAGGGAAACCTATATGCCTGGAGGTAAAGCACCTGCAAAGGGGGAGATCTTCAAGAACCCTAATCTGGCAAATACACTCGACAAAATAGCCAAAGGTGGAAAGAATGAATTTTACCGGGGCAGTATAGCAAAAACTATTGACGCATTTATGAGGGCACAGGGCGGCTTCCTTACTTACGATGATATGTCGCGTCATCACTCAGAGTGGGTGGAGCTTGTAAGTTCTTCATACAGAGGTTATGATATATGGGAACTTCCTCCAAACGGACAGGGAATCGCGACGCTTGAGATACTCAACATCCTGGAAGGATTTAATCTGGCGTCAATGGGTTTTGGATCAGCTGAATATATGCATCTATTCACGGAAGCCAAAAAACTTGCATTTGAAGACCGTGCCAAATACTACACTGATCCGCGTTTCAGCCAGGTTCCTGTAAACCAGCTGATCTCAAAAAAATATGCAGCTGAACGCCGCAGACTAATAAACCCGACTCAGGCAGCCAAAATATATGATCCCGGTAAAATTGAACCACAGAACACAATCTACCTGACCGTGGCAGATAAATTCGGTAATATGGTCTCGCTGATACAAAGTAACTACAGGGGAATGGGTTCCGGTATGTGTCCTACCGGTCTGGGTTTTGTTTTGCAGGACAGGGGAGAAATGTTCAGTCTGGCTGAGGGTCATGCAAATGCTTATGCCCCGGGAAAAAGGCCTTTTCATACAATTATCCCCGGATTTATTACCAAAAACGGAAAACCATTGATTAGCTTCGGGGTAATGGGCGGCGACATGCAGCCTCAGGGACAGGCACAGATCATTATCAATCTTATTGATTTTAAAATGAACTTGCAGGAGGCAGGCGACGCTCCAAGAATGCACCATATTGGTTCGTCTGAACCAACAGGTCAGCAGATGACCGATGGTGGTGTTTTATTGCTTGAGAACGGCTTCAGATGGGAAGAAATTCAGAAGCTCCTCAACATGGGACATGTTATTCAGTGGGACCTTGGAGGTTATGGCGGTTATCAGGCGATAATGAGAGATGAAAAAAACAAGGTCTGGTACGGGGCATCTGAATCACGGAAGGACGGGCAGGCGGCGGGGTATTAAACTATCTACCCCTATCCCGATAGCTATCGGGACCCCTAAAGGGGACTTATCTCAATTCAGAAAGTTATAGCCCCCTTTAGGGGGTTGGGGGTAAACCCAACAAGTCCATAATACCATTAATAAATGTGAGTGGATGGGCAGGATTGCCGGGAACATAGAGGTCAATGTGATTATGTTCGATGAATCTTCTATCCAATACCCTGCTACGATTAAATATTCCCCCACTTATAGCATCAGTGCCAACCAGAATTATCACCCTTGGCTCAGGGATAGCATCATAACAAATTTGCAGAGCTTCAGCCATATTTTCCGTTACCGGACCGGTTATTACCACACCGTCGGCATGACGCGGAGAAGCAACAAATTCGATACCATAGCGCCCCATGTCAAAATTGACATTACCTGTTGCAGCCAGCTCCATCTCGCACGAATTATCGCCGCCGGCAGATACCTGCCTGAGTTTAAGCGCATTTCTGAAAATTTTCCTGATTTCTTTTCTTACACTTTTGTCATCGAGTCTTACAGGATTCTCGTCCCCGGGTTTAATGATGAGGTCCTCCCTCCTGTTAACTGCAATCCGGTAATCATTTTCAAACTTTATTTTTGAAGGAAGAAGAAAAGAGCACTCTTTGCAGAATACGCATTTCCCCATGTCAATTGAACCAGTTGTACCATTAATTGCGTCTGTCGGGCATATATTACTGACTGCAATAATTTCTTTTCCGGTTATCCCATCAGATATAACCGGTCTTCCCCTGAAGAGCTCTGCAATGGGCTGTGTTCTGAGGTCTTTTATATACTGCCGGCCATGAGTAGCCAGAACTTTAACTTCTTTTAACATCTCCTGAATTCTTATAGATCATTCCCGCAATAAGAAAGGTTAAAGCTTTTATTGCAGACCGGGAAATCGGATATCTCCTGGTTACGGACAGCCAATGCTAAAGCCATCCAGTTATGAAATGAAGGATCCTTCACTTTATATTGCCGAAAGTTGCCACCGGAATCTGTAACAGCAGCATGGCAAATTTCTCCCCTCCAGCCTTCAACAATTGAAATTGCAAAGCTGCCGGGCTTTAATTTGTAACTGTAATCCGGCTTAACCGGATTCAGGTCTTTTGTGCGCCAGATTTCAATGAGCCTGTTAATTATTCTAACCGATTCCATGGCCTCAAGAAAGCGAAGGGTTCCACGTGCCAATACGTCTCCTGATTCAAGTATCACAGGCTGTATCCGATAATTTTTATAAAACTGAAATGGATGTGTTATCCGGATATCTCTTAATATTCCGCAGGAGCGGGCTGCCATCCCGACAGCGCCGATTGAGAGCCCCTGATTTTTTGTGACCTGCCCGATGTCGTCAAAACGGGCAAGGACGCTTGGCAACGAATAAATAAGATTTGCAGCTTCCTCAAAACGTTTGCCGGTTTCGGAAGTTATCTCCGAAATTCTGTCAGCTACAGGTTTACTCAGTGGATAATTGCTTCCACCCGGACGAATCAAACCTTTTCCAAAACGATTCCCGCACCAGAGCTGGGTAGTATTTATAATTGCAGTTCTGAGCGCCTCGCATACAGCCTGCCCAAGCTGGTATGCAATATCGCCGCAGAGCGCTGCGGTATCGCCGATATGAACGGCAAGCCTTTCGAGTTCGAGCGCGATACAACGCTCTATCTGCAAAGCCTCGCTTATTTCGATGCCCGCCAGTGATTCGACAACCTGAACATGTGCAAGCTCATGACCAATAGATGTATCGCCTGCAATATTTTCTGAAAGAATGCATCTCAACAAAGGATCACTTTTTTCAATAAATAACTTTTCAACGCTGCGATGCTGGTATCCAAGCTGTATTTCGAGGTGCAAAACCTTCTCACCATTACAGATAAACCTGAAATGCCCCGGTTCAATTACCCCGGCATGTATGGGTCCGACTCCAACTTCATGCAATTCCTCGCTGTCAATCCCATAGAACGGGTAGTTATTCATTACCTGCGATTTGTCTGAACGGTCATGTGCATACCTGACAGGTTTTAACCATGGATGGCCGGTAAATTCCACCCCAAAGTTTTCATGGATCTCCCGTTCAAAAATATGTAACTGCGGACAAACCGGTGTCAGCGATTTTAACCGTATTTCAGCTTTCTTTTGTTCGTGCGCAAATACTCTGATCCTTCCATTAGTGTCATCAGCAACACAACAATAAAACATAAGACTGTCGGCCTCCTCCACAACATAATAGGCAACGCAATGCATGGCTTCATCTTTAAGCTGCGCGGTAACCAGTTCATAAAAAACGCTGTAAGCCAGAACCGGCACCTCGCCGGTATTGACTGACGACGGGTTAATAAATAATTCCAGATATGATTCCTGACTTGTCATAATTTACCTCTGTAATACTGCAATACTTTGATTTATCAGGTCAACAATAAAAGGAGGCTGATAAAAACACATAACGATTACCAGACCCAGAAATATGAACTGACTTAGTGTTTCAACAGAGTTGATTTTGCCGGGTGGTATTTCGCTTTCACCTCTCCTTGGATTAGAGAAAACGATATGCATCACTCTGGTGCTCATCGCATAGACGACAAAGCAAAGAAGAATTATGGTGATGATGAGCACAAACCATTGACCATTGAATACCAATCCTCTGAAGATCAGAAATTCAGTTATGAACAGTCCGGAAGGCGGTATTGCCAGAATGCATATCATCCCGGTAATCAGCACAAGAGCTCCTGCCGGGTAAAGTTTCATATACCTGCCGCAATCGTCGAGCTGAAAAGTATGCAGAACCCTTGACAGCTGGCCCATCTGATAAAAAAGGCTTGATTTCGCAAGAGAATGAAGTACGAGCAGCAACAATGCGGCATAGTAACCTGATCCTCCCACCCCGATTGCTATTGCAACAAGTCCCATATTTTCAAGACTCGAGTATGCAAGCATGCGTTTCAGATGCTTGGCTTTAAGCATATATCCTGCCGCTGTAAGCAATGACAGGATCCCTGAAATGATCAGAACGCTGTTCATAAACGGTAATATCGGGGAGGATGAAAAAAGAGTATAAACCCTGAATATGGCAAGAAAGCCAACGTTCATCAAAGTTGTTGATATTAAGGCACTAATTGGAGGAGGGGCAACTGAATGTGCATCGATAGTTACAGTATGCATAGGGAATAATCCCATTTTAGTGCTGAATCCTATCACAACGAAGACAAAAGCTATTTTGAGATAAAGAGGATTGGCCTGATTTATAATATTTGCCAGAGAAATAAAGGAAAGATTTGCAGCATCCTCACGACCATAAATAAATCCCAGGAACAGAATCCCAAGGTATGCCAGTGCAATGCCCGTTGAACAGATAAACACATATTTCCATGTAGCCTCCAGAGCACTTTCTGTCCTGTCGTGATAAATAAGCGCAGCCACAGCAAGAGTAGTTGCCTCCACGAAGATCCAGAGGACTGTCATTCCGTTTGCAAGGTAAGCACCAGACATAAAGGTTGCCAGGGCGATAAGTGCTGAATGATAAATATTGAATTTTTTTGCATCGTCACCCGAAGCATAAACAAATCCATGATAAATTGTCGGGATCAGCATAAAGGTCATAACAGAGAGAAATAGAACACCTGTGCTGTTATATGAAAAATAACTGAGTTCGGTCATATTAAGGTTTAGCCAGCAATAAACTGTGAACCAGATATGAAGCACAGCATAGCCGGCAGTAATTATTTTCGTGGCGGCTTTATTTCTCAGTAAGATGACCGAGATACTCATCAGGGTAGAAACAATGAAAAAAAGTAAGAGGGTCATCTTTCAATCTTTTAGTCTGGTCAGTTCGTTAGTGTTCGGTTTGAGCCTGAGTCCGAAGAAACCGAGAATCAAAACACCCACAAAGATGTCGAGCAGGATTCCAACATTTATCAGCATTGGCATTTCATTTCCCACAGCAAGTGAAAAAAGGAAAACCGAGTTTTCAAGTATCAGGAAACCAATTAAATGTGAAATTATTAATCTGTGCGTTACAATAAGCAGTAATCCTGTAAAAAGGGTAAAAAGGGCAATCACCATGTAAATTGTGTTTACAAAAGTATTTATCAGCGAATTAGCCAGAATCACGCTTATTAATAATGCAAAAATTGAAAAAATCAGAAGATAAAACCCAGGCATGGCCTGGCGATGCACTTTCTTTACACCTGACCTGTTAATGATACGCGACAGAAGGTAAGGCATAAGCAGCGCTTTAAAAACCAGGGTTTCAGCAACTATAAAAACAAGATTTGCGGTATTGACCTCGCTGAGCTCAAATAGCGCAATGCCACAAAGTAATAATCCCTGGAATCCAATCAGCCTGACATAAATAATAAGCCGTTCAGCTGAACAAAAATAGACCAGAGTTATTGCAAAAAGTACGATAAGATAATTTACCATCCTGGTATCAAATTAATTTATCTGTCAGTATCAAAATAATAACAAAGGCAATCCATGCTATTGCGGAAAGGGTAAGAATGAATTTCGGATTCTTATTCATTTTATTCCTTGCCCTGAATGATTCAATAAGTCCTATGATAAGTGCAAATGTCATTTGAACAGCCAGAAACAATGCGACCTGAAGAAAGAGATTCCATTCTGCGGGGACAATTACATTGTAAATCAGGGAGCCATAAATTGCAAATTTCAGATATGACCCGAAATGTATCAGTGCCTTATCGAATCCGCTGTTATCAAGTATCATTACTTCATGGATCATCGTAAGTTCAAGATGTGTTTTCGGATCATCGACAGGAAGCCTGCTGTTTTCGATCATTGCTATCTGAATAAGCAGAAAAAATCCTATGATGCTGTATATTAAAACATAATGGCTTCCGGTTATGAAAAAGTTACTGAAGATGTCTGAAAATGATGTATATCCGGTAAACATAGCAAAAGTGGCCAGAAGAATAAAGAAAGCGGGCTCAACAAGCATCGAAAAGAATACTTCTCTGTTGGCTCCCATTCCTTCGAAACTGCTTCCGGTATCAAGAGCGCCAATAATTGAGAAGAATTTCCCCAGTGACAGCAAATATGAAAAGAAGATAAAATCACCTTCAAAGGAAATGAGAGCATTCTGGTTTGCGAAAGGGATGACAAGCAATGAACAAAGGATACACGACAATGATATTACGGGAGCGATCTGAAATATCAGGCCTGATGTGGTGCTGAAAACACTTCCTTTCTTCAACAGGATGGCCATTTCCCTGACAGGTTGGAAAATACCCGGACCTTTACGGCCTGCGGCAATGCTTTTTGTCCTGATTATCACCCCGGGGAAAAAGAAAGCTGCAATCACTATCAAAAGGAATCCTGCCATTATCAGATAAGGTTAAAATATGTCAGTAAAAACACGAGAAGCATATAAATAAATGCATAAAGGATATAGTGCTGGATCAGCCCGGTTTGCATTACAGCTATCTTTTTCAGCAATCCTGAAACCAGGTCAACAGGCTTATCGATAAAGACCTTCTTAAATATATCATCGCTTTTCGAATCAAAAGTTCGCCGATCGGGAAACAATTCCTCCTCCCCGATATCCTTCATTATTTTCTCTGTCTGAAGTACAGGTTTTGCGAGATGATTATAATTGTACGCATATGAAGTTGCAGTATATTGAAATTTTGGAGAAGCGGCAGTATATCCGCATCCCCATGTAGGACCATGGCTGACAGCTTTTGATTTTAGTTTAAAAAACCTGTAAACCAGTAGTAAAGCAATAATAAGCAGAAATACACCGCTTATGAGGCTTATATGCGTAAGATTGCTGATGGAAGGGGCTGTTACAGCGACAATGCCTGAAAGGCTAAACGCTGAGGCAACTATTCCAAATACCGGTTTAACAAACCAGACAGATACTAATCCGATCAGAATTATAAAACCTATTATAAGAAACTGGGGATAAATCATATCTCTTTCCACTTCGATTGCCCCCCCTGCCTTTTCAGTGCGGGGCTCTCCCAAAAATACAATACCGAAAGCCTTTGTAAAACAAAAGATTGCAAGCCCGCCAATAAGTGAGAGTCCCACTATGGTGCCCAGGATAAGGATCGACTGGAAGAGACTGGCCGCCGAAAGGCTTTTAAACATCCCAAGATATATCAGATATTCCGAGATAAAACCGTTGAAAGGAGGTAGCCCGCAAATCGCAAGTGAACCGGTCAGAAAAAAAACCGCAGTGAAAGGCATTCTTTTCATCAATCCTCCAAGCTGTTCTATATTGCGGGTATGTGTAGCCTGATAAACTGAACCTGCATTGTAGAACAGAAGGGATTTGAAAAGCGAATGATTAAGAACATGAAGCAGTCCACCGCTGAACCCGAGCAGGCTCAGAACAGGATTATCAATAGCAACACCTATCATTCCCAGACCTATCCCGATACCAATTATGCCGATATTTTCAATACTGTGATAGGCCAGCAATCGCTTAAGATCGTGCTGTACGATTGCCATCATGACTCCAAGAACACCCGATATCATTGAAATGGCCAGAATTATAACACCAATAATGAATAAGTCGTTCTGAACTGACATAAGGATTCTGATGATGCCGTAAATTCCCATCTTAATCATCACACCCGACATTACGCCGGATACGTGTGAAGGTGCAGCCGGATGTGCGGCTGGAAGCCAGGTATGCAGGGGAATAAAACCTGCCTTTATTCCAAAACCTGTAAAAAACAGGATAAACAACGGCAGGTTTTTATGATTTGAAAAGTATGGTCCCAGAGCGTCAAAACTCATTTGTCCCGTATCTCTCCAAACAATTAAAAAAGCCACCAGAATGAAGAACATTCCAACATGCATCTGTATCAGATAAGCGATACCTGTTTTCATGATAGAAGTATCCTCGGCATCAAATATGACAAGGAGAAATGATGAAAGCGCCATTATTTCCCATACAATCAGGAACGGTAAACCATCGCGGATCACCACCACAAGGATCATTGACAGGTAAAGCCAGATGTATGAAAGGTAATGAATCGAAAACCCCAATGAATTCTTACTCTTATAATAAGGCCGCAGATATCCTTTCGCATACAGGAAACCCGTAAAGACTGTTATATTTATGACAGCTATAAAGAATGCTGAAAGTTTGTCGATCGTAAGGATCAGCCAGCCTTCTCCGCCCCATGGAATGAGAGGTATTTCAAGCAGGTTAACATTTCCTGACAGGACCTCAAAGCACCAGACCAAAGTTATTATAACGGCAGTGGTAAGTACAGCAAGGGTATAGTAATACTTAAATCCTTTGGGAATAATGAAAATAAGAAACGGAAGGACTAAAACAAGCATGAAGAATACCGGAACCATCAACTTTCGATCTGATTTAGAACGACATTAAATAATTTTGGGCTGAAGCTCCGGCTGAACTTCGGTTATCTCAACAACCTGTGTTGTACCACCTTTTTCGAGGTTTATGTCGTGTGGCTTGTTTGTTTTCCATGATCCTCCCGTGAAATCAGGTATATCGATCGACTGCGACCGGTTAGCTACTGACCATTCGCTAAGCGGCGAAATTGAACTCCAGAGAGCACCGTCATAGACATCCTGATCAAGAGGAAGCCCGTTTCTCAGGCAATCTATCAGCCTCCAGTCCATAATGAAATCCATCCCTCCATGGCCTCCGACTTTCTTTGCCATCTCTCCAACCCGCTTAACGATCTCAGGAGTAAACTTTTCAGTAACAGCTTTCAGTTCTTCATCATTCAGCCAGCTGTGACCCAAAGCTATGCGTTCGGGCTCAGGATATTTACTGGCTGCTCCCGACGTGCCGCTGATCAGGTGTATTCTTGAATATGGACGCACTGATGAAACATCATGCTGTATCATTATCGTCCGGCCGAGGTTTGTCCTGACCAGAGAAGTATTCATATTACCACGAAAGGATTTATTTGCATGGGGTGCGAAGAATTGATCTCCGGCAGCCAGCTCATTTGCATGTTTCCCCATTGTAAAATCATTTGTCGACATTGAGGTCAGATATTCCATTTTATCTCCCCTGTTGATATTCATGGCCTGACACACGGGGCCGAGGCCATGGGTAGGATACAGGTTCCCGTTGCGGATCTCATTCTCCTTGAGCCTCCACATGTCAGTATAGGCTCCGTCGGCCTGCTGGTCGTCGAGAGGCTTTTTAAAGTTGTAACCCATCAGGTTGTGGATGTAAGCACCTTCAGCATGGACGATATCGCCGAACATTCCCTGACGCGCCATATTTAGAGTCAGCAGTTCAAAAAAATCATAACAGCAGTTCTCAAGCATCATGCAATGCTTTTTGGTCCTTTCGGAAGTCTCAACGAGTTGCCAGGCATCGTCAATAGTTCTTGCAATGGGCACTTCGCATGCAATATGCTTTCCGTTTTCCATCGCATAGAGTGAGACCGGAGTATGAAGTATCCAGGGTGTACATGTATAGATGAGATCAAGATCCGGAAGTTCGATCAGCTTTTTCCAGGCGTTCTCGTCACCGGAGAACTCCTTTGCTGCAGGTCTTCCAATCCTTTGAAGATATTTCAGGGATTCCTTTACCGCAACCTCCCTCTTGTCGCACAGAGCTTTAATTTCAACACCCTCGATATATGACAACCGCTGAACGGCTTCGCTTCCGCGATCACCCAGACCTATAACACCTATCCTGACAACAGGAAGTGGAGGAGCCGCATGGCCTGACATGTTGAATTTCTGCACATGTGTTTTTTTTACTGATTCGAGGATTGTGGCAAGTTTCGATTCAGGTTGTTTGGGAGCACATCCGGACAGGAGACTTCCGGTAAAGGCTCCGGCGCCAGCAACGGTTGCTTTTTTCAGGAAATCACGGCGATTACTTTTCATAATTAGGATAGAGGTTATCGGGTTAATAATTGCTACAAGAATTTAGCCTGCAAATTACAGTAATATTTAAGAAATAAGCAACCTGAGATGATAAATCCCCTACCCGGCCTCATGGATAGATCAGCAGCCCGGGTTCGACTTATCAAAAAGAAACCGGGATATTCTTTAAAGAGAGGTTATATTGTTATATTCAACTCTTGAATTTTAGTCTGAACAAGGGTCTGAAATGATTTACGAAAATATCTCTTTAAGGAAGTACAACACATTCGGACTGAACATAAAAGCTGACCGTTTGATCACCTTTAAGATGGAGGAGAATGCCATTCGTTTCTTTGAACAACAAAAGGAATCCGACGGCAAATTCCTGATTGTCGGCGGCGGAAGCAATATTCTTTTCACAAGTGATTTTCACGGCACAATTATCCATCCCGATCTGGATCGCATAAATATGGAGGAGAAAAAAAGTGATTATGTCATCGTATCAAGCGGCGCGGGTGTTGTATGGGATGTGCTGGTAGAGCTCACTGTTAATCACGGATTCGGAGGTCTGGAGAACCTGTCACTCATTCCAGGGCTGGTTGGGGCTACTCCTGTCCAGAACATCGGGGCATACGGTGCCGAGGTCAGGGAAACAATCGAAAAGGTCAGAGCTGTAAGCATGACAGATGGCTCGGTGAGGGAATTCACAAACAAAGAGTGCAGATTCGGTTACAGGGATAGTATTTTCAAAGGCGAGCTCAGAGGTAAATATCTTATTACAAAAGTTTATTACAAGCTTTCGACCAGGCCAAAACTAAGTCTTGAATATGGATCACTGAAAGACGAGGTAAATAAGCTCGGTTCCACCTCTCTTTTAAATGTAAGACAGATCGTTATAAATACAAGGCAGAAAAAGCTTCCCGATCCGTTACAAATTGGGAATGCCGGGAGCTTCTTCAAGAATCCTGTTGTGACAGATAAAGTTGCGGAAGAGCTAAAATCAAAAAATCCCGGACTGCCGGTTTTCAAGGACCGGACAGGGTGCATAAAACTTGCCGCAGGCTGGCTTATCGAACAATGTGGCTGGAAAGGTAAAAGAATAGGAGAAGCAGGAGTTCATGACAAACAGGCGTTGATTCTGGTAAATCATGGAAACGCCACTGGGAAGGAGCTATTTAAACTCTCTGAGCAAATAAGGGAATCCGTACTCAATAAATTCGGTATTTCACTTGAACGTGAAGTCGAAGTTGTCGGAACTATTTAAAAATCCTTCGTCTGTTCAGTTCTTTCTGATATTGCGAAGCATACCTGTTGTGCTCGGAAAGAGTCCTCGAAAAGTTATGATACCCTGAGAAATCGGCTTTCGCTGCAAAATAAAGGTAATCGTGTTTCTCCGCATTCAACACAGCGTCAATACTTTCGGCAGTGGCACAACCTATGGGACCGGGAGGTAATCCCGGATGCCTGTAAGTATTGTATTGTGAATCGACATCAAGATGCTTGTATAATATTCTGGAAATACTGAAGTCGTTAAGTGCAAATTTAACAGTCGGATCTGCCTGAAGAGGAATCCCTCGTTTCAGCCTGTTAAGGTAGACACCTGCGATCCTGGGCTTTTCATCAGCCTTTATAGCCTCATAATCCACTATTGAAGCAAGAACCGAGACCTCCCTCGGGCTAAGTCCTATCGATCCGCATTTCTCAAGACGTCCTGAATTCCAGAACTTTCTGTATTCACTGAGCATTCTTGTGTAAAGCTTGCCAGGTCCCGTATTCCAGTAAAATTCATAAGTATCAGGTATGAAAACTGAGATCACGTCCTGCCTGGTGAAACCATCGGCGATGTAGTTTTCCGGATCTGACAGGAAAGCCAGAATCTGAGCAGAGTCAGCCTCAATCTGTCCGCCGATCTTTCCCGCCAGATCGTTCAGGGTACGGATATTGCTGAACGTGATCATAACAGGAGTCTGCAGTCCAAGTCTAAGGATATTGATCAACCCATTGCAGCTTATCGGTCTGTCAATGACATACTTGCCAGGTTTTACAAGACCCGGGTAACCTTTCCTGGAAGCCACCCATTCAAGAACTTTCTGGTTTTTAATTAACAGATTAGCCTTAACCGAGTCAAAAGCCTGTTCATAAGAGGCCCCATCAGGAATATAAATTGCGGAGCTTTTACCATCAGGCCTGATGCTTAAGCCAAATATCAGGTTATATACATAAAATAAGCAGATAATGCAGATGATCAGTAAAAAGGAGAAGAATATCGTAAGTTTTTTAACCATTATACTGAATCATTGGGTTTAACATTTAGACTCAGTGGACCCCTGTGTAATGGATTTCATTTTTACAATTTATGTTTTAAATTTATACATTTACCCATTGAAAATTTAATATTGAAAAACAATTAACACAAATGAAAATGTCAACTTCAGTACTTCTGATCCTTGTCCTTATCGGAATATTAACAGGAGCTATGGCAGGTCTGCTGGGAATTGGTGGTGCGATCATCATGATCCCGGCTCTTGTATTCCTCCTGGGATTGTCTCAGCAAAATGCCCAGGGTACGAGTCTTGCTGTAATGCTGCCTCCTATCGGAATATTGGCTGCCTTTAACTACTATAAGGCAGGACAGGTAAATTTCAAATTTGCGCTGATACTGGCTATTGCTTTTGTTGTGGGTTCATATTTCGGTTCGAAGCTGGCATTGCAAATTCCGCAGCATCTGCTAAAAAAGATCTTTGCTGTCCTGCTGATCCTGGTGGCAACAAAAATGCTGTTTTCGAAATAGAACTTAGAATATAAGCCCAACGCTCAGCAAAAATGCATTTGGCCTGTCATCAAGTTTGAAGGTAGTACCCGTTGCATTTTCGATCTTTGTCTGATATTTCTGCAAGCTCCCTTCATATCTCAGGTCGATGGTCAGCTTCTTCAAAATATCCACTCCAAGTCCGGCCTGATAACCAAAGGTCAGGTTATTGTACATTGCTTTAAAATCAGGATTATCGATAAGATCCTTCGGAGAGTTAATCAGCAAATTTGCAGAAGGACCGGCATTTACACGCAGCGGACCCATGTGAAAACCAACCATAACAGGAATATCGATCTTATTGAACTGCTGTTTTGAAATAATTCCGATAGTCGGATTTGCAAGATCAACTACTGTATACTCATCTGTTCTTGAGGTGAATAACAGTTCAGGTTGAACAAACAAACCCAAAAAACTCAACCTTAAAAATGCACCTCCGTGAAAACCGTAGTTTGCCTGCTTTAGAGCTTCAACAGTTACCTGTGTATTTCCGGAAGTAAGTGTTTTCACGTCATCCATCTTTACATTTGTAGTGCTTAAGCCGGCTTTAAGGCCGAACTGAAGCTGGGAAAAGGAAGGAATAGCAATAAATACTGTTAAGATAATTACAAATAATTTTTTCATGATTTCCAGTTTTTAGTTTTGAAAGTTCAACATGCCAGTAGTCAAATCACTGAATAACGCCAGTATAACGTTTGATTTTGTAAAAAGGTTACATGGCTAGTTCAATATTTCAACCATTGACATTAATCAAAACGTGATCAACCGCAGATTATTTTGTTGCAAGCTCCTCAGATACCGCTTTTTTCATCTTATCGAATTCTTTCCTGTCAAATAATCTGGTAAGAAAGATTATTTTACCTGATCGGTTGATAATGACATTCCTGGTCACACCCGCTTCCTTCAGGGCATAAAGTCCGAAGATGTCTGCTCCCGGATCAAGGGCTAGCGGATAAGTTACCTTGATGTCTTTCTTAAATTTCAATACCTTATCCACGGGTTCATCCCTGTCGATACCGACCAAAACCAAACCTGAGTTTTTGCCCGGCTGCCAGATCTCCTTTTCAATGAACGGCATCTCCTGCCTGCAAACAGAACACCAGCTTGCCGTGAATTGAAGCATTACAACCTTTCCCCTGAGCGATGAAAGTTTGTATGATTTTCCCCCGGCTTCATTTATCACGAAATCGGGAGCCATATCCCCAGCCTTAACAATATAGCCTTCATCATACACCTTCTTTTCCTGACCAATTGTAATTGACCCGTAAGACATTAACAGTACCAGTATTGCTATCGAAAATTTTGTTTTCATTTTTTGAATTTAAATCTTGCAAATATAATTTAAGTTATGAATTATTAACCACGAGGTCATACTGTGTTGATCCGGAATTACATGTCTTTGAAACCAGGTGTTTTACTTCTTGAAGCTGCCTGGGACCGAGCGTAAGAGGAGAATCAGGAGGAAGAATTAATTCTTAATTTGTTAAAAGTTGTTAAGACATTCTGCCGAAATCCGGTTCTTATAATAATTAATTATCTTAGTCAGTTAATCGAAACCTGTTTTATAAAGAAGCTGCTCATGAAAAGAACATTGCTCTCTGCCATATTACTGGCATTGCTCTACTCTCCTGCCTTAATCTGCCAGATGACCCCGGTTGAAAAAGGGCTCAATGCAATAAGGCCGGATGTCCTGAAGGCACAGCTTGGCTTCCTGGCCTCCGATTGGACTGAAGGCAGGGAAGCCGGCGAGAAAGGCGAATATATGGCCGCAGACTATATCGCCAGCATGCTTCAACTATATGGAGTCAAACCTTGGGGTGATTACCCTCAGCCACGGGGTTTTACAAATATCCAGAGAGGAAATGAAAAAACATACTTTCAGAACTTTGTTTTGCAGAAAACTTCCCCGGGTGATGAACATGTACTGAAAATAAGATCCGTCGATGGGAACGGTACAAAAGCCACCGGTTTTACCTACAATTTTGATTTCACATTACGCCCTTTTGACAAAGATATTGAGATTGACGCACCCCTGGTCTTTGCAGGATACGGATTTAAGAATGATAAACTTAAGTACAATGATTTCAGCAAACTTGACCTCACAGGTAAGTTTGTCCTCAGGATAATGGGGAGTCCGGGATTTGCCCGGGAGTCCCTCTCCCCTTCCGAACTGGCAGCATCTGACAGGGAAACTGATAATTTTATAAAGTCGATGGGTGCGGCAGGTATCATTGAAATAAATCCAAATTCTGAAACTGTATCCAATATCCGTGGAAATGCTACAATAAATATGTCACCTTCAGAAGCAAATCCCCGCACAGGGAAAGCTTATGCAAGTTACTCCCTGCCGGGAGAGATCAGAGAGGAGAATCCGATAAGAATTACTGTATCATCAGGTGCTGCAAATGAGATACTTAGCGGAACCGGGATCTCTATTGAAGAATTTATCAATAAGACTGAATCAAACCGGAATTTTCAACTTCCTGTAATTACAGGCAAATATGTTTATTTCAAAACTACTGTAAAAACTGAAGCTGTAAGGGTCAGGAATGTGATCGGCATTATTGAGGGAACCGATCCCGACCAGGTCATTGTTCTCGGTGCCCATTACGATCACATGGGATCGATTAACGGATACATCTGGAACGGAGCGGATGACAATGCTTCGGGAACTGTCGGAGTAATGACCCTGGCAAAAGCTTTGACAGAAAGCGGGAAAAAGCCCGAAAAAACCATAATTATAGCACTCTGGACCGCAGAGGAGGAAGGCCTGCTGGGATCTGAATATTATGTCCGGCACCTTAATTACCCGTTAAAAAGCCTCCGCCTTAATGTAAACTTTGATATGATCTCAAGATATATCGCTGATGATGATCCCAATAAGGTGATAATGACATACACGGAATCGTGTCCCGGATTCAAGTCCATAACGGAAAACAATATTAAAAAGTACGGCATTGACATTACGGTTGATTACCAGCCGTCGAAAGATCCTCCGGGAGGCAGCGACCACAGGTCGTTTGTCGCAGCAGGCATACCCATAATGAGGTTCAAACCCGGGCACAGGGAGCAGTACCATACACCTGCCGATGAAGTGAACACTTTGAACTGGGATATAATGGAGAAGATAGTAAAAATAAGCTTTACCAATATTTGGGAACTTGCAAATAGTGATTGGTAAATGTTTCCACCTAAAGAAGTTGTATCAAAAAGTACATCATTTGTATTTCGCCCCTAAATCCCCTAAAGGGACTTATTGATTAACAAAGACTTATGGAACCCCCTTTATGGGACCGAGCGTTAAAAAATTGCCCGGTGGGCAATTTTAGCGAAGGGGCCAGCCTGCAGGGGAGGGATGTGGTGGGGGCAGGGGGTAAAAAAACGGAAATGGTGTAAAAATTATGACTTTTGATACAGCCTCCTTAAAAAATAAGGAAACAAATCACAATTTTTGAAGAGACATATTGATTTTTTGTAAATTGTCCACCATAAATTTTAATAAGATGAAAACCATCATTTCTTTATTTCAGATCTGCATCATGCTGGTTCCGTTCACATTGCTTAATGCACAGCAAGCAGGTCAGAACAATAAGCTTCACATTATAATTATAGGCGCTCACCCCGACGATCCTGATGAAGTAGGCGGAACAGCTTATAAATGGGCGAAGGCAGGCCACGATGTCCTTATGGTGTCGCTCACAAACGGCGACGCTGGGCATCAGACTATGAGCTCGGAGGCACTTGCAAAGCGAAGGAGAGAAGAAGCCAGAAGAGCCGGAGAGGTTATTGGTGTCAGATATATAACCCTTGATAATCATGACGGACAGCTTATGCCAACCTACGAAAACAGGCTTCAGGTAATTAAGCTTATACGCGAACAGAAAGCCGATATTGTTATATTCCCCCGTCCGTACGACTATCATCCCGATCACCGTTATACCGGAGTATTGGTCCTCGATGCAGCATATATGGTCACAGTGCCTAAAATATTGCCTGAGGTACCATTCCTTGAGAAAAATCCTGTTTTTCTCTATACCTATGATCATTTTGTTCACCCCGAGGCATTTAAAGCTGATGTATGCGTTGCTATTGATGACGTTATTGAAAAAAAGATCGATATGTACCATCAGCATACTTCACAGATGTATGAATGGCTTCCTTTCAACAGGGGAGAACTTGACCAGGTTCCGGCGACAGAAAAAGAGAGAAGGGCATGGCTTGGAAAAACATGGTCCTCCAGATCAAATGCAGAACCATTCAGGGATATGCTTATTGAGCATTACGGTAAGGAAAAAGGATCACAGATAAAATACTGCGAACCCTTCGAGGACTCCGGGTACGGAACACGCCTCACAAAAGAAAATATTAAACATTATTTCCCTTTCTATTGATATTCAATGTACCGGCTATTCTGACTCAGCTCAACAAAATCGCCTGTTTCGCGATAGCCATATTCAAAACAGTAATGGTACTTATGCCCTTCTGAGGTCTCTATTACATGAGTAAAGAAGCTGAAGTTGTAACCGAGGGCAAAGAGGGCATCTCTATGAACTTTGTGCCTTCCTTCTTCATAAAGATCAGAGAGGATCCTCCGGTTTTTCCTTAACAATCCGTGAACATTTCTTACGAAATTATTAGTGTCACGGTTAAGCCTGTTGTTGTAATTATTCCGGCACTGGTCGGAACAGAACTTTTTGTCGGTGCGACCCCGGATGGTGTCACCGCAATCGAGACATTTCTTTTCCACAGCACTAATGTTTTGATAAAGATACAAAATCTTATCTATTCGTAGTAAAGATCTTAAGTATTGTATATCTATATGTTATAATGAATCATATAAAAACTTTATCAGGTTAAATGTTAACCGGGTGATCTGTGATCTCTTCTTTATTCCGGTCCCAGTACAGCTTTTTACCTTCCCGATAAGCGCGTGTTGCCATTATACTTGTTATTGAATGCCAGAATCCGGTATGAATATGTCCGTTTGTATTTGGATTCCTGTCGCGAATGCAATCAACCCAATTGTCGAGGTGGAATTTGCTGTCATCACTTAAACTTACAGGGCCGAGTTTATTATCATATTCCGGAGTTGTTATAATTTCAGCTTTCCCATTTTTAATTGACTCCTTCATACCTTCATAGAAATCAAATCCTCCTGGCAAGCTCTGATGCTCCGGAATAAAAAACCAGCGCGGACTCCCCTCTCCTCCATGTGAAAATAAAGTGCCTTCTTTACCCCGGATACAGCTATAATCGCCAAACATGCTTGCAAGATTTGTTGTGTAGGAATATAGAAGTTTTGCATCGTTATAAGTAGCAAGAGCCTGGAACGTGTCGGGGTTCTGCCGGATATCAGGCCAGCCAAAAATCCCGCCGTTTGCAACCATGGAATCCGGAATGTCCGTGTCGAAATAAAAATGAACCAATCCACACCCGTGGCTCATCCATTGTGAGGTAATCCCCCCTGAGTAATCGCGGAAGATCCTGAATTCAAAATATTTCCATGGATCAAAAGGGACGTAGGGTTTACCAAGAAGCCATCTGTTCCAATCGGTATCCTGTTCACGAATCGCAGCTACATCCGGATCATCAGGGACATGCCAGCGTGGATTATTATCATTCCAGACCTGTTCTATTTTTGTGATCTGACCTAATTTTCCTGACCGGATAATTTCACGTACTTTTTTCTGTACAGGATCACTCACCCATTGGGATCCCATCTGTACGATCTGTTTCGAGCCCAGCACAACCCTTCTTGCAAGCCTGGCATCCTCTACATCTGTGGCCATGGGTTTTTCACAGTAACAGTCTTTGCCGGCTGTAACAACCTCTGCCAATAGTTTTGCGTGTTGAAAATCTCCTGTGCCGATCATAACACAGTCAAGCTCAGGCATCTTCAACATTTCTTCGGAGTATTTGTATTGTTTCACGTCAGTTCCGAACAACTTTTTGCAGTTTGCTGCTGCTTTTTCCCTGTTCAGTTTCCAGATATCACAGACTGCAACAACGGCAAGATTTTTCTCTTTTTCTGAGGTTTTTACCATGCTCTGATGACCGCTGCTACGGCTGCCACAACCCAAAAATCCAATATTAATACGGTCGTTAGCTCCTATAGTCCTCCTGTAGGATGCAGCGCTCAGATTGGCGCTCATTGAAACTGCTGCACCTGCAAATCCGGCTGCAGTTTTCCCAATAAATTTTCTGCGTGACAATTCATTTTTAGTCATAATGAATATATTTTAATTTGTTGTACTTAAATATTTTCTTTTCAATATAAGCGTAAATTATTTATTGATATATTCAAGATTATCGTTCAAAGGTGTCATCCTGGGCATTAACAAGTGGACAAATCCCAATATAATGATGTAAGAGAACCCAGCAATCATAAATGCCCAGAAATAACCGGAATTACCGGCAGTATCAAGTACTGCACCTAATGCAATATCAGCAACTATCGCCATGGCTACTCCGACCATTTTTCCGATTCCTATAACAGATGCAGTTGCTTTTTTCGGGAAAACATCTGAAACTAAAGTATAACCATTAATCGACCATGACTGATGCCCTGCAGCTGCAATCCCAATTAAAAAGACAGCGAGCCATTTGCTTGCAATTACGGGTACAAAAGCAACGGGTAAAATAATAATCGCATTAACCAGCATGGTAGTTTTCCTTGCCTTATTTATCGACCAGCCTTTTTTTATTAATCCACCAGAGGCTAATCCTCCCAGCAGGCTTCCGGCATCAGCCATAACAAAAATAATCAGAAAAGGAACTCCAATGTTATTAATATCCACACCAAACTGCTCAAATAGAAATTTTGCACCCCAGAAAAGGTAAAACCACCATACACCATCAGTTAAAGTAGTCAGAGCAAAAGCCCAGGTCTCTCTCTTTGGCAAAAGTTTTAACCAGGGAATTTTTCCGGTCGTCTCCACTTCAGAATCGCTGTTGATATAAGCCAGTTCTTTCTTTGATAATTTTGGATGATCCTCGGGTTTTTTATAGGTTTTTATCCATAAAAATACCCATAGAGCACTTAGAACTCCTGTAAACAGAAAAGGTATTTGCCAGTTTGCACCTTCGACGGTAACGATAGCCCCAACAATAAATGGCGCTAAAATTGCCCCGACGCTGGTTGATGCATCAAAGATACCGGTAGCAAAAGCCCGGTCTTTTTTTGGGAACCACTCAGCAACTGTTTTAATTGCTGCAGGGAAATTTCCCGATTCCCCAATTCCCAATCCGAAACGCGCCACAATAAAACCAATTAAACTGAAGGCCGGCTTTATTGCAGCATGCAACATACCGAATATACTCCATATGGCAATTGAAATAGTATATCCTATTTTTGTTCCAAGTTTGTCAATAATGCCGCCCATGAACAATAATCCTATTCCATAAGCAACTTTAAAAGAAACCATTATGGCTGCATAATCTTTATTAGACCATTCAAAAAGCTTTTGTAAAGTCGGAGCCATTACGCCAACAATACTACGGTCGAAATAATTGATTGTCGTGGCCATGAACACGAGTGCCAGAATCCTGTAACGATAATTCCCTGTTTTATTTTCCTGCTCTCTCATCTGTTATTAATAATCTTGAAGCCTGATTCACTAAGTATCAGTCATTTAAAGGTTTCCTCATTATAGTCTTAACCAAAATATCCACTTAAATTTAATTGATTTCCAAATGTATACAACATAATTCTTTGATATCTTTATAATTTGACCTTGTAAGTGGTTATTTTAGCATAAACTGATTATTTACTATGGAAGTGATTTCATTAACAAGGAAACTTTTATCATTCAATAATATAAATCCTCCAGGCAATGAAGGGGCGATTGCCAGGTACACAGGCAGATTACTCGAAAAGAACGGTTTTCATAATGAGTACCTGGTTTACGGTGAAAACCGGTTACATCTTGTTGCAGAGAAAGGAATATCAAATTTAAGTCCTCCAATTGTATTTTCCGGCCATTTTGATACTGTTCCGCTTGGTGCAAAGAAATGGAGTGTTGATCCATTTGCCGGAGAAATTAAAGATAATAAAATATTTGGCCGGGGTTCGAGTGATATGAAAAGTGGAATTGCAGCAATGATATGCGCAGCAATTGAGGCATTTAAAGAATCATCTCCTGCGGGAGGTGTTCGATTGATACTTACTGCGGATGAGGAGTCAGGGTGTCTTGGAGCACAGCATCTTGTTAAAGAGATGAAGAATCCTGGTAAAGCAAGTGCTTTAATTATCGGGGAACCAACTTCAAACCTTCCCATGATCGGACATAAAGGTGCTCTCTATTTAAATGCTATTACCTCCGGTGTAACAGCTCATTCTTCTATGCCTGAGCTGGGGGTTAATGCCATTTATAAAGCTGCAAAAGCAATCATGAAGATTATGAATTTCAATTTTAAAACGGTTATAGATCCATTGCTCGGTTTTCCGACCATTAATGTAGGAAAGATCAGCGGAGGCCTGAATATAAACTCCGTTCCGGATCATGCTGAATTTACTATTGATATCAGATCGACAACAAAGACAAACCATAAAGAAATTCTTAAAAAACTGGGCAACGAACTTAGCGATGAAATCCTGATTGAAAAGCTGGTTGATCTCGAACCGGTTGCCACTGATGAAAGAGATCCATTTATTCAAATGGTGTACAATGTTTGTGGAATTGACAGAGACAAAATAACCTATAAAGCCCTTCCCTATCTGACCGACGGATCAGTGCTGCAAACGATATACAAAAGAGTACCGGTAGTCATATTGGGTCCGGGGCATCCTGGATTGGCACATCAGACAGATGAATACTGTTCTCTCGATAAATTGGAACAGGCAGTTGATATTTACAAAAACATAATATTACATAGTAGTGTAAACAAATGATTGAGTATCCTGAAAAAATAGCGGATGAAGGGCAGCTTGAGGAACTTCTTTCCAGACCCGGCAAGGAACTTGTCGAACTGTTTTCCCATCTGGATGGCGACATAATATTTCTGGGAATCACCGGTAAAATAGGGCCATCACTTGCCCTTATGGCAAAAAGGGCATGTGAAAAAACCGGTGTAACGAAGCGAATTACGGGTGTTTCACGTTATATAAATGAAGAACAACAGCAATATTTTAACAAAGCAGGGATTGAAATTATTAATGGGGATTTGCTTGATACCGACTTTATCGGGAGTCTGCCAGCCCCCAAAAATGTTTTCTTCCTGGCAGGTATGAAGTTTGGCTCAAATGAAAATCTGTCATTGACCTGGGCTATAAATTCCTATTTGCCTGCACTGGTCACTGATCATTTCAGGAACTCCAGAATTGTTGCATTTTCAACTGGTTGTGTATATCCGCTTGTACCTGTTAAATCAGGAGGATCGGTAGAGTCTGAAATGCCGGTTGCCATAGGAGAATATGCTCAATCATGTCTTGGAAGAGAAAGAATGTTTGAATATGGAAGCTTGAAATACAATACAGAAGTAGCCCTTATCCGTTTGAATTATTCTGTTGAGATGCGATACGGAGTATTAGTTGATATTGCACAAAAAGTCAGGAGCAACCAGCCAGTTGATCTGACCATGGGCTATTTCAATGTAATATGGCAGGGAGATATGAATGATTTTGTCCTTCGTTCCCTTGAACAAACAGCGAAACCAGCTAAAATAATAAACATAACCGGTCCGGAAATACTTTCAGTCCGTGAAGTTGCTTTAAAATTCGGAGAACTGTTTAATATCAAGCCAAAGTTTGTGAACAAAGAGGCTGACACTGCTCTTTTGAGTAATGCCGGACAGGCATTTGAACTCTTTGGCAAGCCGAAAGTGCCTGTAAACAAAATAATCAGCTGGATTGCTGACTGGCTGAATGAAGACCATAAAATTCTGGGAAAACCTACGCATTTTGAAGTAAGGGATGGAAAATATTAATTTCTGTTACAGAAATGAGCAAGACAAATAAATCCGGGGATATTCTGACTAACCTGAATAATGGAATGGTTATACCTGCCCTTCCGCTTGCTTTGAACCGCAATCGGAAGCTTGATGAACGCCGTCAGCGTGCATTATTCAGGTATTACCTGGATGCAGGGGCAGGTGGTATTGCTGTTGGAGTTCACACGACCCAGTTTGAAATACGTCTGCCTGAGGTTGACCTGTTCAGACCACTCCTGGAAATTGCTGAGGAAGAATTTAACAGGTATACCTCAAAAACCAATAAACCGGCTTTCCGCATTGCAGGTGCCATTGGGAAAACCAAACAAGCCGTTAATGAAGCCGGTTTAGCCCTGATAAATGGTTTTAATGCTGTGTTATTAAGTGTAGCCGCATTCAGGGATTCTCCCAACAGTACTATCCTTAAGCATTGCAAGGATGTAGCTGAAGTTATCCCGGTAATTGGTTTTTATCTTCAGAATGCCGTGGGAGGAAGAAAATTAGATGTTAACTTCTGGAGGGAGTTTGCACAAATAGAAAATGTAATTGCTATTAAAATTGCTCCTTTTAACCGTTATCAGACATTTGATGTTGTAAGAGGTGTCATAGAATCGGGACGGGCAGATAAAATTGCTTTATATACAGGGAATGATGATAATATTCTCACCGACCTGCTTACGGAATATAAGATTTCATTTGGCGGCAAGGTCATTAAGAAGCGAATAGTTGGCGGGCTTCTGGGCCATTGGGCTATATGGACGCATTCTGCAGTTAAACTGTTAAAAGAGGTTCAGGCAGGAGAATATGACAATGATGTTCAAAAAGCGTTGAACCTGGCAAACCAGATCACCGATTGCAACGCAGCATTTTTCGATGCATCCAATAATTTTGCCGGATGCATCGCGGGTTTGCATGAGGTTCTGCGCCGGCAGGGTTTATTCGAAGGAATATGGACGCTTAACAAAAACGAGGGGTTATCGTATGGACAAAAACAAGAGATCGACCGGGTGTATGAAGCTTATCCCGATTTAAATGATGACTCTTTTGTGGCAGAAAATATTGACAGATGGTTGTCATAATGGCCCGGTTGAGAGAATGGTCTTATTCATTGAAAAAATCATCTTTGTTCCAGGTATTGGGATTATTCTTTATGTAATCTGCAATCTGTCGAAAGGATTGTTCACTTCGAATTATATGTTCGTAATAATTTCGTTGCCAGATTTGTTGGGGTTCAATATTTTGAACCCGTATTGATGATAATGATTCGTTTGGCGATTGTAGGGATTCAATATTTTGAACCCGTATGGAATTATTCCGGAACCATTTTGTGACCCCGATTTTAAATCCACGAACAATTGATCCGATTGAATGTGGAATGATTTTTTGAAATTCATTCCGTTCGGGTTGAAAATTTTCAACCCGTATTGATGATAATGATTCGTTTGATGAATGTAGGGGCAGAAAATTTTCTGCCCCTACATTTGGTGAAACGATTTTAATCAATTCAATTATACCATGAACATGATTTGGCATTACAATATGTTCGTGTAAAACAACATTTGGGAAATGTCTGGGAATTTCCAACCAACAATCATCTGCAATTTTCCCGGCATCATTCAATAACATTTTCTGACGGGATCGGGCTTGAAAATTTTCAACCCTTACATCATCTACAATTACAATTTCCCCAAACAGACATTTTCTATCCTGAACACAAATTGTAATAAAATACAATCCGGCTTGCGAATAATCATATCCTTTCAGGCGGATAGATCTGCGGTGGTGGATATTTGGATTGTAATTGTTCATCTTTTTTTATTATGATATGTATTTACAACAAATGTTTTGTAGGGACATCACATGTGAAGTCCCTTCGGGTATGCTGGTATTATCGGGGGACACAAATGGCTACAAAGATAGGTAATATATTCCAATCTGTGTGCAATTTGGCTTGTCTCTGCTGTCGCGGGTAGATAAGCTGTCAATTTTTTTATCATCTTGCCAATAATTTAAAATTAGTTTTTCGTTATGCAGGAATCTACTTCATTTAAGGTACGTGCAATGAATTTGAACGACCTGACTTCTGCAATGAATTTATCATATTCTGAAGGGTGGAACCAGACTGAAAAAGACTGGAGATTGTTGCTTGATAATCCTGCGAACATTTGCCTGATTGTTGAAGCTGGAGGAAATATGGTCGGAACGGCAACTGCAATGAACTACTGCAATAAGGTTGCCTGGATCGGCATGGTGTTGATTGATAAAGATTTCAGAGGACACGGTGCCGGAAAGCTGATCCTGAACTATCTTATAGATAAACTAAAAAATTTTGATTCAATTAAACTCGATGCTACACCGGCAGGCTATCCTTTATATCTTAAATCAGGATTTGAATGATGAACTGATTATTAACAGAATGACAAACAATTCCCTGGAAGACTTTTTATGCGAAGATATCAGGCGCGGAATTGAATTTATTACAACTGAAGATCTTTCTGATGTAATAAAATACGACAGGAAAATTTTTGGTGTTGACCGGACATATCTTCTGGAGATTTTCCTTCGGAATTATCCTGATAAAGCTATTCTGCTTAGGCGAAACAATAAAATCGCTGGTTATATGCTCGGCCGGGAAGGAATCCGTTTTAATTATATCGGACCTGTGTTTGCGGAATCATCCGATGAAGCAAAAATACTGATTTCAGAAGCTTTGAAATCTTTGGTTAATAAACCTGTTGCCCTGGATATCATGCAGGACAAGGAAGATTTAGCTGACTGGCTTCAATCAATTGGTTTTTCCACCCAACGTCATTTTAACAGGATGTATCTTGGAAGAAATAATTATAGCATTTCCAGGAATCAATTTTTAATTTGCGGGCCTGAATTAGGATAATGATGATATTTTAATCCCGATATTCTGTCATTCGTTTGTCCTTACACTTTTCGGCAGAAAAGATACTATAATGGCACCCGCAAGAGCAGTTAATATAAGAATGATAAATCCAACTAAATAACTTTTAGTAACATCATTGTACAAAGCTCCCAGGAGCATCGGGAAGAGAGATTCCGCAACTCCATCAGCTACAAGGATAATTCCCATTATCCTGCCGAGTGCCCGGACTCCGAAAAGATCCCCGGCCATCAGGGGAATGATCATATAATCACCGCCAAGGCCGATTCCAAAAGTAACTGCGAAGATATAGATACGACCCGGGAAATCCTGTATCAGTAATAAAGGTATGGCGGAAGCTACTATCAGGTAAATAAGGATCATTACGTATTTACGGCGAATTAAATCGGCCAGCCATCCCATCAGAACTCTGCCAATCAGGCTTGACAATAAAACAAGTGAGATAACATGTGCTGCCTGTGATTGTGTAAAGTTCAGGTCGCGAAGATAAAGCTTAAGGTGCTGGTTTACTCCACCCACGACACCAATTGCACACATACTACCGATAGCCAGCAGATAAAAGTTGCGGTTTTTGAGTATATTTTTTATGGGTACTGCTGGTTCAACATTACCTGGCAGACTTACTTTTGAAAAAGACCCCTTAATAAAATAAACCATCGGGAAAGCGATTATTACTACAAGTATGCCCAGCGCAGCAAGAGAATTATGCCATCCATAATTCTTTTCGAGACCTGCTGCAATCAAAGGGACCAAAGCCCCTCCTGTCCCAATTCCAAGATATGCAATACCCATTGCCTTTCCGCGGTTTTTATCAAACCACCTTGATATCAATACCTGGCAAGGCAAAGGACCTCCACACACATATCCCAGTGCATTGAAAATGTAAAACAGATAAAACAAACCTAAAGAGTTGGCAAAGCTTAATCCGATCAGAGCTACTCCCATCATTAACACACCGGCCATCATTAGCCTTCTTGGCCCATACTTGTCAATCAACCAGCCTGCTATGAAACCAAACAAAGGACCGACAAGCAATTTGCCCAGGGCATTACCCGAAGTCACGACAGTTCTTGACCATCCATATTCCCTGGTCATAAAATCAAAAAAGAAGGGTAATCCATAATAAGCAAATCCCACTAAAGCAAAGAGGGATAGAAACGCGGTTGCAACGATATATGTTTGTGAACTACGGGAAGAGTATCCCGGATCGGGTCGTTGAATATGGGTCGGCATCCTTATCGTCTATTCAATAGCTTTGCGGCATTATCATGATATAGCTTTTTAAGCACTTCTTTCGGCAACCCGAATCCATTTAATGCCCAATGGTAGCCAAACAACGGAATTTCATAAAAATGTTCATCATTAGTTTCAAGGACACGAAAAGTTATCCTGTACATTGATGTATCAATACTCATATCCGTACCATATAACAAACGGTCCTGATATTTTTCATAAAATGCCTTCATATAACGTGGAATGGTTGCTGACTCGGCGTACCGGGCTGAAATATCTGCATAAAGATTTGGATATTTATCAAAGAGAATCCCCAGTTTTGCCATATCATGGTTCAGATTGGCAAAATGAACTGCGATGAAGGTGGTTTTCGGATTATTTTTAACGGCATTTTCAAGTGTCTGAATAAGCGCATCAAACCCGATGATTCCGGGTTTTGTCATATCAATTCGCCATTCCTGTGCATTCATGAGCCCATCATTGGTAGAATCCATTTTTTCATACATCCAGATTGGATCAGCAACATGAATACTTACAGGCATACGTAATTGGGCACATTTATCAAATAGAAGGTTCATCCGCGGATCATCTATATGCATTCCCCAGGCTTTTACGGGATCGTTAAAAAATAACCCTAAACCTTTATCACCTTCTTCACCAACTCCCCTGGCTCCCATATTGTAACAACGTTCCAATTCCTTCACAGCGGCTGGTCCATAGCCGGGTTTGTCATAACCGGTATAATCAAAACCGCACCAGATTTCGAATCGATCTCCATATTTGGCATATAAATTACAGATCGTATCGAATTTTGGACCTGATGTCTGGGTCAATACAATTGACTTCTCAATGCCACAGGCATCCATGTTTCTTAACCATTGTACAATCTCTTTGTCAGTTTTGGCATAGTTGTGGGAATGGACATCAATTACCTGATAAGCCGCCTTGTCAACATGAGTGACCGGGATTTTGTAAATAGAAACCGGCCGGAAATTTTTCAGCAAAAGGTTATCGGCATTCTGACCCGATAAAGGGAAGTTAAGTATTGAAATGATGCAGCAAATAAAGATTGCCAATAATCCTTTTGTTGAGATAATTCTTGTTTTCATAGTTTATTATGCTTGATGAGGTTTTTTTAAAGCTAGGATTACTCATTTCGTACTATTTAATGGTAATTCTCAATTCAAATTTATACAATAAACAAAAGTCCCGGGCACAGACCCAGGACTTTTATATGACATTTAATTACTGGCACCACTACATTACCTCTCAGGTGTAGGATAACCCGGGTTTTGCTCCAGCAATTTATTTATTCTTAAATCCGTTTCAGGGATCGGGAACAGGTAGTCATCCACAGAGAAGTTTAACCTGTCTTCAGCACGGACTGTCACCTTCGGATCGTCCAATATTCTTTTTCTGCAGATATCAAACCAACGATCACAGTTCTCAAATACCAGTTCCCAGTTTCTTTCCTGAATAACTGCCGCATCAAATGCTGTTTTGGTCATGGATGTGGTCAGTAATGGATGGGCAACATTAATTTTAAAACCATTAGCACGTTCTATAACCTGATTGACGGCATCAACAGCTGACTGAGTAGGCCCATTATTTGCCATATTGGCTGCTTCAGCGTAGATCAGAAGAACATCAGCGTAGCGGAGTATCGGCCAATTCATGGTAGACGAATAACCGTTAAAATCGTCTGCAGTAATATAGAAGAAGAACTTCTTACAAAAGGGTGTTTGTTCCGGGAAATCAGTATAATGAACACCATCCCAGTCAGTAAACAAATAAGCCTGTTTCCTTCTCTGATCCGGCCACATGCGTTCAAATGCCGTGTCAACAGCTGCATCGCCCCATCCCCCATCCTCATAATTTTCAGTTGTCCAGATCTCCGGATCGGTAGCTATATCATCGTAAGTCGAATTGTAACTCCATATCATTTCAGGGCCATATTTATTTGACAGGCTGAAAACATCCTTCGCTGAATCAACCAATGAGTAAGTACCTGATTCTATCACCTGTAAAGCCATATCAGCAGCCTTTTGATAATTAGTTGCATCATTGAGCGGGAATGTTGCCATTGTAAGATATACTTTGGCCAGCATACTTTTGGCTGCTCCGCTGGTTTGTTTGCCGGGTGCATCACCCCAGGATTCCGGAAGTTTATCCGCAGCAAAGATCAAGTCGCTTACAATCAGGTTATATACGTCGGCTAATGAAGCTTTAGCCATTGGATTCTGAATGGGATCAGGGGTGTCTTCGGTTACTAGCGGAACACCGCCGAACATTCGTACCAGCATAAAGTAATTATGGGCACGAAGAAACTTTCCCTGGGCTTCAAGTGCGTCGACTGTTTCCTGAGATTCCCCTTTGATGTTACCCTTTTTAATTGAGCCAAGTGCGGCATTTATATTCAATAGAGCCATATAATGTCTGTTCCAAAGGTCATCTGCATTATCAGGAGCAATATTTAAATCGCCGCCAGTAAGCTGGTCATCATTGATGAAAGGAGAATAAGCATAACCGTAACCTGACCAGTAATCCCATAAATAGTTCAGGGAACCTGCATAAGCAGCTTCTATCTGAAGTACCGAGTTACCGAATTTGGCCGGCGTTACTGAGCTAACAGGTTGTTCGTCAAGCTTTTTGCACGCAAAGATAAACACAATTATTGCAAGGAGCGAGGAACAACGAAGCAGGTAAATTATATTTCTTTTCATATCTATATACTATTTAAAATGTTACATCTATACCGAAAGTAATAGTTTTAGCCGTAGGATAATTACTCAGGTCTACACCGATCATAGCATCATTACTATTATAGGCGCTAACCTCAGGATCATAGCCGGTATATTTTGTGAGAGTAATAAAATTAGTTCCACTCACGTAGGCTCTTATTTTCGTTACTCCGATTCTGTCGATCAGCCCTGATGGCAAAGAATAACCCAGTGTGATATTCTTTAATCTCACATAAGAGCCATCTTCAACGTACCTTTGGAGCCGGCCGCCATCGCCACTGCCAAGACTAACTTTACTTACAAGGTTTGCGTTCTGACGGGTAACTGCATCAATAAATGCAGGAACATCCGTATCCTGGTTACCTTCCGTCCAACGGTCCAGCAAACGAACGCTTGTTCCTTCAGTAGGATTTTCAAGACGTATTCTCCCCTGGTTAAAAATATCATTCCCTTTAGAACCCTGGATAAGAACCGTCAACTCAAAATTATTGTAGGATAAGCGGTTAGACCATCCAAATATAAATTTCGGAATCGCATTACCGATCATCATTAAATCTGATGTATTAATTTTCCCGTCCTGATTGAAATCAGTGTATTTAGGATCGCCGGGTAACTGTCCGAAAGCGGCAGCCGCTTCTGATTCACTTGTCTTCCAGGTGCCTTCATATCCGTATCCGTACATCTGCCCGAAGGGTTCACCAACACGCAGTTGCATAAATCCGTTTTTAAGACTATACCCGCCGTAAGTTGTTTTAAACTCTAATCTGCTTACCTCTCCAAGATCCAGCACTTTATTCCTGTTTAGTGAAATATTAAATCCTGAATTCCATCTTACCAATCCCACCAGTGGATCTCCGCTTATTGATAACTCAAGTCCTTTATTCTCAACTGATCCAACATTATCCATAATACTTGGGAAACCGGTATAACCAGGAAGGGTACGTCTTAAAAGCAGGTCTTTTGTGGTTTTTTTGTACAAGTCAATCGTTGCATTTAATCTGCCCTTGAATACCGATACATCTAATCCGATATTGCTCTGGGTGGTACTTTCCCATTTGAGGTTCGGATTCGGAGGATTCCCTATAACAAATCCGAGATCCGTGGCATCATTTCCACTATATGGATAATTAGAGCCAGAACTCATTGACGAAATGGTCTGATAAGGACTAATTGCCTGATTACCAACAACACCCCAGCTACCTCGCAGTTTCAGTTCTGTGAAGATATTAAGGTTCTTAATGAATGATTCTTCAGACATCTTCCAGGCCAGCGAACCGGATGGGAAATATCCCCACTTGTTATTCGCACCAAAAACTGAAGATCCATCTGCACGATAGCTGAGAGTTACCAGGTACTTATCGGCAAATGCATAGTAAATTCTGCCCAGGTATGAATTTTGAACCCTTTCACTAACGTTAGAATATTTTGAGTTAATCTGTTCTGCTCCTCCCAAATCATCAACTCCGGTTTGATCTACTGTAAATTTTGAAGCAACCAGGCCACTGCTCTCGGATTTTGAATATTGTTGTTCAGCAACAGCCATAAGGGTAAGGTGATGCATTTCTCCAAAATTCTTATCATAAGTCAGGATATTTGAATTTTGAAAATAAGTACTAAATGCGTCATCAAGGGTTGCATATCCAACTTTGCCGCCTATAGGTTTACCTTCCCAGGTTTTACTATTGAAATAACTTTTGTTTTTGCCGTTTTCGATAGTAGCTCCACCTGTAATTTTCAGTCTTAACCCTTCTATAATTTTGAATTCCAGATAAGTATTGATACTATTTCTGATTGTATTGTTCATTATATCCGGTTCCTTAGCTGCAGCCAGAGGATTCCATGTATCGTATGCCCCATAACCTAAAGGGTGTCTGTTATAATTACCCTCTGCGTCATAAGGAGGAGTGGTCGGATCCCAGCGGGGAGCAATATTTACGGCCTGGCCAAGGAAACTAAGAGCCGTTCCGCCACCATATGGAGGTGAATTGCCGGCTTCTTTCGAACCTGACCAGTTCAAACCAAAGCTTACATTCTTAGTTATATCAGCACTCAGATTTGCGCGTAATGTAAACCGTTTATATGCAGAATTAATAAGTATACCTTGCTGATCGAGATATCCACCGGAGACCAGATACTTCATGTTTTCAGTTGCGCCACTGATCGTCAGCTGATGATTAGAAATGGGTGCAGTTCTGTAAATCACATCCTGCCAGTCTGTTCCTCCGCCCGATCTCAACTCCGCGATCTGAGTATCGGTAAAAATAGGAACCGGCACACCTGAAGCATTATCCGTTGCTCTATTGGCATTTCTGGTTATTGCATAATCAGCAGCACCCATCAGTTCCAGCTTATGCCTGATAGTTTGAGAACCATAACTGAAACTATAATCGATGGTTGGCTTACCCTTCTTCCCGCTTTTGGTCGTGATCAAAATAACACCGTTAGCACCCCTCGATCCATAAATGGCCGTTGCAGACGCATCTTTTAATATCTCTATTGACTCAATGTCATTCGGATTCAGGGCATTAAGATTGGCGCCCTGCAATCCATCGACAACTATGAGGGCGTTATTGCCTCCATTTATAGAGTTCATACCCCTTACGCGGATTGTAGTATTAGCGCCTGGTGCACCAGCAGTATTTAACACTAATACGCCCGCTGCACGACCTTGCAAGGCCTGGTCAACGCGCTGCATAGGCAGCTGCACCAGTTCCCTTCCTTTAACGGAGCTTATAGCACCAGTAATATCACTTTTTCTCTGCTGGCCGTATCCTACAACCACAATTTCAGAAAGTGCCTGAATATCAGATTCGAGCACAACATTAACGACCGATTGATTACCAATGATCACTTCTTGTGTCAGGTAACCTATAAAGGATACTACAAGAGTATTAGCACCGGAGGGAACAGTTAATTTGTACTTGCCATCGGTATCAGTTGTTGTACCAACTATTGTACCCTTGACTGTAACATTGGCCCCTGCAATGGGTTCATCATTAGCATCCGTAATTTTTCCAGAAATAGCCCGCTGGACAGCATCATTTACCCATCCACCGTTTTTATCTTCTTCCAATGCTGCCGCAGCATAGGTGCGTGCACCGAAAGAGATCTCACAAAGCATAATCAGCAGAAAAGCTTTGTAAAAAGTTTCACATAATTTAATCATAATTTTAAGTTTAGGTTAGTTATCGTTCTAATCTTATCCGACTTTTTTACCTTGTTCTGTTCTTCCAGGATCAGTTCCTACAAACTGATATGTTATATAATATTCAACATACCTCAACAAAGTCTCTTTGAATTTCAGAATCAATTATCTGAAGGGGAATTATCTTACTTTCATTTTGCACTTTGTTCGATTTAATAAGGTGCTTTCATTAACAAAGAGACAAGTTACAAGGATTTCTAATAATTTCAAATAAAAAACAGGAGTTTTACGCGAATATGTCTAAAAAACATTCCAGTTACCTCAACTTACTTCAACTGACTTTTTTCAGCCTGAAGTTTTTAGTAAATACTTTAATAAGCCAGGCTTGGTGTTACAATATCTTCCGATGCATTTTTATCGCCTCTGGCAGGTCCATACCAAACACCTCCCCCAAAGGTTATGATAAATATCTTTTCAGGATCTCGTGGATCAGGATCCACCCTTTTCCCCCACTTAAAATTGTAGCCTTTTAGACGGATCCATGTTTCACCCTGATTATCGGAACGATATGCCGAACCGTTAAAACCACAGGCATAATAAGTATTGTTACGGGAATCATATGTTATGTCATGTATATGTTGATCTTTTTCAAGAACCTGTTTCCAGGTGTTACCGTTATCTTTTGAAAGAAAAATTCCCCCACCAGTATCAGGGGAGAACTGACCTGTAGTAGTTCGTCCCCATGCCGAAAGCAGAAGACGGTTATTTTCTAACGGATCAATCACTAAACTTGCTGGACCATTTGTGCCAGCTGGAAGCGATATTTTTCTCCATGATTCCGCCCCGTCAGATGATACATAAATGGCACCATCCTTATCATTTCCAATACTTCCGTCATCGCTTCTCCTGCTTACGATTAAATACAGCATCCCGTTTTTATCATTCTTTACAATTCTCCAGGCAAATGGTTCCTTGCCACTAATTCCTGTGTTTTTCAGTTTCCAGGTATTACCACCGTCAACCGATTTATATACGCCTTCGCCAAAAGCGCATGCATATAATGTTCTTGATTCTTTGCTGCTGGCCGGATCAATCATAACATGTGTAAAAGCTGCTTCTCCAATATCATGGCTTATGGGACGCCACGATTTTCCGCCGTCTTCTGTTTCAAGAATACCCCCTTCATAACCGGCAACTGCAGTTCTCCTCCACATTTTGGGCCTTGGAAGATCATGTACATTACTCATTACGGCCCAGGCTCTTCCTTTTACTTCCGGGTCGAAGGTCATCCAGTAGGTACTGTTTATCCAGTTCCGGGGGATTCCGTTGTTCATTGTTGCGCTCATCCAGCTTTCTCCTCCGTCTTTACTTTCCATCAATCCGATATCGGTGTTTGCCATAAACACATGGTTCATATCAAAAGGATCAAACACAATACAGTATCCGGTTGTAACTTCCAGTCCCCTGGAGATCCATCCTGCCCCCTCTTTCTTTTTAGTATAAACCTGTTCCCAGGTCAGGCCTCCATCCGATGTTTTAATAGTTCTTCCAAAATCAGTTGTAAAACAGATATCAGCATTAACAGGCGATACTGCTATTGAAAAAGGATTCTCGCCCCATGTGGGACCAAATCGTTCATCAATCCAGCCTTTTTTATAATTGACGGAATACAGGTCCCCTGCTTTTGTCAAACAGTCCTTCCAGGCCAGATTCCAGGTTTTACCAAAATCTTCACTTTTTGCAACTCCGATGCAGGATGTATCATTATGCACCTTCAGTCCGTTATAGGAAACGTACACTACCCCGGGATGTGAAGAACTGGTGGCAATACATCGCCATTCGGGAAAATCAGTATTCTCTGATCGTAATTTAAGCAATCCATCCTGCCGGTTCTCCCATGTCTTACCTCCATTTTCGGTATAATAAATACCTGAAGGATCACCCTCCGGATTAAAATATGATTTCCCTGAAATGGCATAAATGATATATTTATTAAGGAACTTGTCAAAACCACCCGAGAACGCAGTAAGAGAGCCAACATTCTCTGGTCCGGGATTGGTTGTCCAAATTCCATTTTCTCTAACTGTTACAGAGTTTTTGCCAGTAATGTATATGGTCCGGTTATTTTTCGGAGATGAAGGAACAACATAAATGTTTTTTGCTCCGTTTTCAAGCTCTTTTTCCTTCGTCCAATGCCCCCCCTGGTCATCTGAAAAGTAATAGGCAACGATATTGTCAATAGCGATTGCCGCATGTAATTTCATTGAGTTATCAGGATCCACCGCCAAAGCCAATACATTTCGTCGGGTACTGTCATTAGTTATAATTATCTCTTCGGCATGATCTCCTTTTGCCACAATTCCTTTAATCTCAGCAGGACCAGGATATAATATATTCCACGTAACACCTCTGTTGGTACTTTTGAACAGGGCAATGGAATTTGCATATACAATATCCGGATCCACCGGATCGAATACGAAGTATTTAACAGGTCCGCGTAATGAAAACATTCTCCACGACACTCCGCCGTTATAGGTTACAAATGACCCGGTCATATCACAGGCCACATAGGCATAGTCTGCATTATGCGGGCTTATGGCCGGATAAAACATTGCACCACCTCCGCCGTACCCGGTAAAGCCCCAGGTATCGTTTCTGCCGTTAGGGTTTTTAATCTTAACGGAGTTATCCTTCATCCTGTAACAGCCTGTCGCCAACAGGCTTGTAAGAATGATCCATGTAAAAAAGTTAATTAATCTTGTTGTTGAATGATTCAGGTTCATCAGTAATGGGTGTTTTCCCATGTAAGATACAAAAAAAAACGTTTTCAAACGGTTATATGGTTAACTTGATTTCTTTATTAGTGCTTTTGTCCTCTCCTGCTTATAACTACTTGTTTTGGAATATTATGTTTACTTTTATTACACATATAAACGATTCACAGGAAGCAGTCGTGGAACAGTAGATAGAAGGCACCTATTACTGTCTCGTTTCAATAAACATATTAAAAAAATAGTGTCTGATATTTCCATCAGACACTGCCAAAAAATAACTCTTTCATTCATTCTGAATAACTTATATTAGGAGCACCTTTAATACCTGCTTGTTTCAGGCGTTCCTTAAGATCAGAACTCTCAGCGAATTTGGTTGCCTGCTCTTTGTTATCCCATTCAGAGACTACAATAATTTCATTGGGATTTTTAATATTGGCAAATGCATCTGCTTTTTTAGCACCAAATTTTTTACGTGTAGCCTCGTTATCCTCATAAATCGGTTTCCATTTTGCGAAATCGGCAACGGTGTGCCTTACGTACATTTTTACCATTTGATTTAATTATTTTTTCCTACTCGTATGGCTTTTCGGATTCGCCCCGTTTTATTCTGTTTTCTGGTCTACAGTTGTTTTAATAATTATATCGGATAATTGTAAATTTCTTTTATTTAAAGAAGAGGTCAAATATTTCAGGTGCTTCATCATATCTCACGATGTACTTCGGCTTCCTGCATTTGTCAATATCGTCTAAACAAACACAAGAGATAACAATTTGTTCATGATTTTTATCCAGTTGAGGTTATTATTGAATCTCCAGTACCCAAAACCACTGGAGAGAATTCAGCTTTTGATTAGTTTTCATTGGCAGAGTGACAAGCTCTGTGTTACCTGTTTCAGTTTTGTCAGAATTTTTCATGGTTTCTCAATTTTTATAGTTTGACATAAATTTTTATTCGAATATCGAGCATCTCAGTTATGTAAAAAAGAAAAAGGAGGTGTATGTGCCTCCCTTAAAGTTAATGTATTGAATATTAAATATATAGACTATTTAAACATTTACAAACGACTCTAAATGATTTCAAAACGCATATAAGTAATTATTGACCGGGACAGCTTAAAGGACGGGTGTAAGTTTGTAGAGTAATTAATTTTAAGTCAAATTTAAACTCAGAAAACATGAACTCATTAAGAAACAGAGTCAATCTGATCGGCAATCTCGGTCAGGACCCGGAAGCGAAAAGCCTCGACGGCGGAAAGAAGGTCACCCACTTCACCCTTGCCACGAATGATGATTACAAGAACGGCGAAGGCCAGAAGGTAAAGGAAACCACATGGCATAATATTGTTGCGTGGAACGGGCTTGCCGAAACTTCCTCGAGGTTCCTTAAAAAGGGAAGCCAGGTAGCGGTCGAGGGAAGGATCGTTTACAGGAACTATAACGACAAGAACGGCGTGACGAAATATGTCACCGAGATCATTGCCAATGAAATCCTCTTCCTTACCCCGCAGAAGGAACAGGGGAAGGATGAATAGTCCGGATACGGGAATTCACTCGCTGCACCTCAAGGAGAAGAGGCTGTTTCAGTCAGGAATCAGCCTCTTTTGTTTTATAACATAAATACATGATTCAAATTAACCTGAAAATAAATGCTTTATGCTAAAAAACATAATATTATTATATGTTTCAGCCTGAAAATCAATGCATTATGTTATAAAACATAAATTTACAGGTCAGATTAGCATGAAAATAAGCGTCTTATGTTTTATAACATAAAATTAATAGTCCAGCAGACCGGTATTTGTGCGGTAATCTCCAAGCAGATGCTCCGCAAAATAATACCACATAAGCCTGTCAAAGTACCCTGTGTCGTTACCATACGCATGACGCTGACCGGGAAGTATCATAAAATCGAACCTCTTTTCAGCCTTTATCAGTGCATCAACAACCCTAAGCGTGTTACCCGGATGAACATTGTTATCAATGTCCCCGGTAACCAGAAGCAAATGGCCCTTAAGGTTTTTTGCAAGGTCCTGGTTCTTTTCTACTTCTGCCTTATATGTTAGTTCTTTCTCTTTCTTCTTATTAAGAGAGTCTTTTTCTTCACCCTTTGCTTTAACAGCTTTTTTAACTTCTGCTATTCCGTTATGAGTTTCACCCCACCACTGGTTGTAGATGTTATTATCATGGTTACCGGACGAAGAAACCGCCACATCATAAAAACCGGGGTATGAAAGAATTGCTGCCGTCGACATGAAGCCGCCTCCTGAGTGACCATAAATTCCTACACGTTCAATGTCAATGAACTTGAACTTCTCTGCAAGCTGTTCAATACCATATTTATCATCGGCAAGCGCATAATCTCTCAAATCGTTGTATCCGAATGTATGGTAATAGTTGCTTCTCATCGGACTCCCTCCCCTGTGGCCGAAATTCACAACTATGAATCCAAGTTGTGCAAGGGCTATATTCTTACCCCCTGTTACAGTAAACTGATAGGGAACGGATTCAGTCTGGGGGCCCGGATAAACATACGATATAACCGGGTATTTCCGTGTTGAGTCAAAATCAAACGGTTTGTACATAACCCCATACAGGTCTGTAACGCCATCCTTTGCCTTGACTTTAATTGTTTCAGGCATTTTCCATCCCATCAGGTATAGCTGCGAGATATCCGCCTTTTCAAGTCTGAGGGTAATATTCCCGTTGTTATCCCTGATGACAGCTTCAGGGACCATATCAATCCTTGAGAATGTGTCGACGAAGTATTTATTCGATTTTGACATTGAAAACGAATGGTTTGCCGGCTCCTTTGTAATAAGCGACATGGGTCCCTTATCAAGTGAAGCTTTATACTTCATGCTGTAATACGGGTGAACTCCTTCTTCTTTTCCAAAAGCTTCAAAATAAATAACTCTACCCAGTGTGTCAATGCGTTCCACCCTCCCGGTCACAAAATAACCGTCGGAGATCTGCCTTTTCATTTTTCCCAATCCGTCGTACAGGTAAAGCTGACCCCAGCCAGTCCTCTCCGACCACCAGATAATATCTTTACCCTCATTCAGTACCGAGAGATTTGAATACTCGTTGTTAAAGTATGGCCAGGTCTCCTCGCTGAATAAAACCGAAACGGCTCCGGTTTCAGCATTGACAAGACATACATCAAGGTTTCTTAGCGGTCGATCTTTTCTGACAAGGATGAGCTTATCCGCATTTTCCTGCGATGTCCATTCAACGTTGATAGTCTGGTCTTTCCATTTCTTAAGATCAACATTTACCCTGTTTTTTGTTGCTACATCCAGAACAACAAGTTCCTCCTGTGGAACAAATTCGTCACCGGGCATTGAGTACCTGTAGGTTTCAAGTTTTGGCCTCGGCTGGGCAAGAATATCTATAACAAAAAGATCCTTTACTTTCCGTTCATCCTCCCTGATCACATAGAGCTTTTTTTCATTTTTAAACCATCGAGCATTGGCCCTTACCTTTTTGTTCCTGACAGTATCTTCGGAATTGCCTGAGCCTGCAAAACTGTAGTACCTCTCACCATCGGTCGTAAGCTGAATTTCCACACTGTCCTTGTCCTTTGCCTTCATAAGGAAGAGATTGTGGTTTTTAGCATAAGAGATCCAGGTAGAATCGGGTGAATAAGTAACCCATAACGGCTTCTTCTCCTTTCCAACTGTGTCCCTGATCACAAGTTTACGGGTAGTCATGTCATAACCAAATTTTATCGAGTCGACCTTGAAGGTGAACTTTGTGGTGCTTTTCTTTTCAAATTTAAGCTCATTGACAGGAAGATCAAGATCGTTGTAAGGGTGGCGCGTAAGTTTACGCAGCTCGGCAGCCAGATACTTGCTGTCGAATAATAACTGTTTCGTCCCGGATGCGGCATTAACGAAATAATAGTTTTTTCCTGCAGGTGTCTTAAACGAGTACCAGAAAACATCTGATTCCTCTATCCAGGTTGGGTTTACATAGAGATCACCATATCGCGACGCAATATTATCTCCCCTGAACTTCTCTGCAGCTTTGAAATCAGCCTTCTGACAATTCGAAAAAAGAGATAAAAGAATAAACGGGATTAGCACAAGAATATGTTTCATAATGTTTGGATTGGTTCTAAATCGAAATCAAATAAACTGAAAATATTTTAATATCACTCAGACCTTCCTGCATAAATCATAAAAACTTTAAGCCGGAATAGTTATAAAGTTTTTAAATTTTACTTTTACCTTTCGGCCAGAAATAAGGCCTGACCCCTGAACCAAAAAATGAAAAAAATCTTCGCTGTTACGATATCGCTGATATTCATCAACCAGATAATTTATAACCAGACTGTTAAATCACCAGGAACTCCCATAACGGAGATATTTACAGATTTTCATTTAAACCTTAATGATACTTCAAAGACAACTGGTTTTAGCTTGAACCGGGCTTACCTGGGATACAAGTTCTTACCTGTCAATAATTTTTACGGAACGATCATTTTAAATATCGGATCCCCTGATGAACTTGCTCCCGAATCTGAACCCAGAAGGTATGCTTTTTTCCGTGAAGCCTCCATTACCTGGGCAAAAGAACGGCTTAAGGTTGCTTTCGGCATTACCGGAACCAGGCTCTTTGATTTTCAGCAGCGATTCTGGGGTAAGAGATACATTGCAAATACATATCAGTCGATAAACGGATATGGTTATGTTGCAGATCTGGGTGTTGCGATGGATTATGTTTTCAGCGATGTTCTGAAAGCCGATGTAACCATAATGAACGGTGAAGGATATTCAAATATTCAGCTTGATAATGGTATCCGTACCTCGCTCGGCTTTACACTTACACCTGCCAAACAGCTGGCAATCAGAGTTTATGGTGATTTATTAAAGTCCAGCGGGTTGTGGCAGCCAATGTTTGTCGGCTTTTTAGGTTTTAAAAACGAAAGGATCACTGTAGGTGGGGAAGTGACTTACAAATCAAACCTTGAGCCTGTCATGGGACATCATGCCTGGGGAGTTTCAGGGACAGGTTCTGTTGGACTGACTGATAAAACCGAAATATTTACAAGATATGATTACTCAGCTTCGATGATTGGTCCTGGCGAGATGACACCCTGGAACCGTTTAAACGACGGAAGCTTCCTTGTAACCGGTTTTCAGTATTCACCCGTAGAAAATGTAAAGCTTGCTGTTGATTATCAGGGAACTTACCCCAATGCTTCTGAGAATAAGCCATCGAAAGCCATTTTTATAAATGCCTCGTTTAAATTCTGAGGCTGACTTTTTATTCCGGATTACCCATTATTTGCATTTATGCATCTCTTCCTGCTCTGAGGGCTTTCAGATTTATGTTTATGATCTCTTCTCCCTTACGTGCAAAGAACTTCCGGATGGCATTTTCAAGATATTCGAAAGGCATCCCGATATGAGAAGAAGCAGCCCCAAGTATTACCATGTTCCCTGATCTTGCGGAACCTGCTTCCCGGGCGATAGCATCGGCGTTTACTATTTTATGATTTTTTATCTTCCTGATCTCTTCGAATAATTCTTCAACCGGCGGGTAATCATCTATATTTATAAAAGGTTCCGAGTTTGTGACAAGCCATCCGCTTTTTGAGAGCCATGGAAGATATCTAAGTGATTCCATCGGCTCTACGGATAAAATAAGGTCAGCCTTGCCATACGGGATAAGATCTGAGGCGATCTCCTTATCCGAAAGCCGCAGGTGCGATTGCACATCCCCGCCTCTCTGGCTCATTCCGTGAACTTCAGACTGTTTTAGAAAAAGGTTTCTTTCAATTGCGGCCAGGCCTATAATTGATGCGATCGACAGTATACCCTGTCCTCCTACTCCTGCCAGGACTATATCATTTTTCATTCAAGCTAATCTTAATTTTTAATTTCTGAAGCTTCAGCCTTTTTTCTTTTTGAAGCTGTCTGGATGCATTCACGCTGTGAAATAATTACAGAAACGCCCCTGTATCCGAATTCTTCCTGCATTACACGTACGTTTACTTCCTGATTTTTACGTATTGGTATTATCGTCCGTATATGTTGCGGATCGACTCCGAGACCTTCGCAGATCTTTCCGATACGGCCTGTGGCCTGTGATGGCTGGCCGCCCGTCATCCCTGTCGTTAAATTATCAGATATAATTATTGTAACCGGAGAATTCTTTATAACTGCATCGAGAAGGCCTGTCATTCCTGAGTGAGTGAATGTCGAATCGCCAATCACGGCCACTGACGGGAATAAACCAGCGTCGGCGGCACCGATAGCCATTGTAATGGAAGCGCCCATGTCAACACACGAATTTATTATGTTGTATGGTGGCAGCGCCGCGAGAGTATAACATCCGATATCCGAAAAGACGCCCTCCGACTTAAATGGCCCGAGAGCCTGGATAATGGTAAAAAAAGTGTCAGAATGGCCGCAGCCTTTACAGAAAGAAGGAGGTCTCATTTTTACGATCGCAGGAACCCTTGAAACCGGTTCGCAGTTAAGACCGACTGCCCTGCCTACTATCGAAGGATTCAGTTCTCCATCGCGGGGAACAGCGCCATCAAGACGACCAAGTATCTTAAGAGTGTTATCAAGCATACCTCTCAGCGACTCTTCAATTATCGGAAAACCCTCCTCAAGTACCAGAACTTCCTCGCACCGGCTTGTCAGATCAATGACAAGATCCTTCGGGAAGGGGTAGGCAGCAATTTTAAGAACCGGAAATCCGGGATCTCTGTCAGGAAAATTTTCCATAAGATAATTATATGCAATGCCGCATGTGATAACGCCAAGCCTGCGATTCTTCCCATCGCGGAAAGTATTGAATTTCGACAATCTGTTATCATATTTCAACGATTCGTAAGTAGATAACAAAGTCCTGTACTTCTTTCTGGCAATGGCGGGGAGCAGAACAAACTGACGGGGATCTTCCGGAAGATGAAAAACTTTTTCAGGCTCCACAGGACGGCGGATTACTGCAGAGCGTGAATGGGCCAGACGTGTTGTGATCCGTATAAGAACGGGAATCCTGTATTTTTCAGAAATATCGAAAGCATCGAAAACCATATCATAAGCTTCCTGCTGATTTGATGGTTCATATACCGGGACGAATGCGAACTTCCCGTAAAAACGGGAGTCCTGCTCATTTTGTGACGAATGCATCGAAGGATCATCAGCTGCAACAACAATCAGTCCGCCATTAACACCCGTAACGGCAGAATTTATAAAACTATCGGCTGCAACATTCAGTCCTACATGCTTCATTGCTACCATTGCCCTTTTCCCCGCATACGACATACCCAGTGCAGCCTCCATGGCCGTTTTCTCATTTGACGACCATACACGGTGCAAGCCTCTTTCCGCTGCTTCCCCTGAAGTCTGAATATATTCCATGATTTCAGTTGAAGGAGTACCGGGGTAAGCATACATCCCGCTAAGTCCGGCATCCATTGCACCCTGAGCAATTGCTTCATCACCTAATAAAAGTAGTCTATGCATAATTTTCGTACCGAAGATTTCAGATCTTAATAAAAATGAATAAATACGAAGATACCAGATTTACGCGGCATCAAATTTGCTTAAAATTACGTTAAATGTTTTAAGGTTCCGTTCAATAATGCTTATTTTGCACATTCTTTGGCAGATTATTGTTTTTGAACATTACAAACTATTAAAGTGACCAGAATCATTTATATAATTCTTTTTTTAGCTCTTCCTTTTCTGGTCACTCTCGGTCAGGAAAAGGAGAGGTTTTTTCAGGTAACCGGGTTGATTACCGACGAAGAAAACCGTCCGCTTGCAAATGTGGGAGTTGTTTCCCTGAAGCTAAAGAGAGGAGCGTTAAGCGAAAAAACAGGTATTTATTCCATCACCAGCACTCCGGGTGACACAATATTATTTAAAGCTCTCGGTTTTAAAAAGAAGTTCGTTATTGTTCCCCGGGTTTATGAGGACAGGATTTTAACCAAAGATATTGTAATGAGTACGGACACGATTCCGATAGAAAATGTTGTTGTACTGCCATGGAAGACATATAGTGAGTTTATAAAGGATATGACAACTCCTGCGCCGATATCGCCTGAGATTGAAAACATGAATGATAACATAGCCGCCATAGAAGCGGCAGTATCGAATTCAGCTGATATCCAGATTACTCCAGAGGCAGGGTACCGGTATGCGATGCAGCAGAATTTCAACAACCTGGCAACACGGAATCAGTCGCCTGCAAATAACCTGCTGAATCCATTCGCCTGGGCAAAGTTCATAAACGGAGTGAAGAACGGGTTGTTTAAAAATCAGCATTTTGATAAGCCTGCAAAAGCAAAGGCAAGGACAAGATCAAAGAAAAGGAAGAAACAGTGAAAAAGCATGAAGGCAGGATAGTTGGAATTCTGGGTACTGTCATAATACATCTTCTGGCAGGCATCCTTTTCATGTCGTTTCAGCTGCAGACTCTGAAAAAACAACGGACCGAAAAATTTGAAATAGAGTTTGTGGAATTAGAGAAACCGAAGGAAGAAAACAAGATTGTTGAACCACCCCCAACCTCCGTAGAAAATGTCCTTCACGATGATGCTGAAATGCTTAACATTGCAAGGAACCTGGCCAGTAAAAGCGACGTAAAGATTAATCCGAAAGATTATATCGACAAGGTTAAGGAAGAACTTATTGAAAGCGGCAAGCTGGGGACTGATAATTATATTGATGACCAAAGGGGAAGGAACCAGGCTGCCGATGATAACAGTGCCGTTGTCGAAGTGCAGCCAAAAAAGGATAATAAGATAGAGAAGAAGGAAGAATCACAGGAGATGGCTGCAAATTACAAGGGTCCGACCCGGATCTACTATGATCTGACAGGACGGACTCATACTTATCTTCCCATACCTATCTATATGTGCCAGGGATCGGGCAAAATAGTTCTTATTATTGAAGTCGATGAGAAGGGAACCGTCAGGAATGCAAGTGTTCTTGCAGGCCAGAGTACGACGAGCGACGAGTGTCTTATAGAAACAGCAGTTAATGCTGCGCTTTCTTCAAGATTCAACGGAGATCTGAATGCACCCAAAATTCAAAAAGGTACACTTACATACATATTTGTAGCACAGTAGCATCACTCCCGCCCTAAATTAGATTGTCTGTAAAATGGACGTATTACTTCCCCGGTATTCCTGTCGGCAGATTTGTTATTTATAAGGTTGCTTATTGTGTGAGCCTTAATAAATTCCACCGGACAGGGTTTAAGCAGGCTCATCGCATCCTCCGGGGAGGTAGAGAGGCTTATCCAATCTTTTTCCCCCGACCTGTCAAGGATGACAGGCATTCGTTTCTTCGAGTTATGGATTTCGGCCATCAACTCATTTGCCTCTGTTGTTATTATTGAAAAGGTGCTGTACTTCTCACCCGTAGTTGTGTCAACCCAGTCGTCGAATATTCCCGCCAGCGAGATTATCCCGTTATCAGCAGCATATATATACCAGGGGATCTTTTCATTTTCCGCATGCTGCCATTCATAAAATCCGGCCACAGGAATAATACATCTCTTTGACTTAAAGGCTTTTGAAAAAGATGGCTTTGTATCTACGCTTTCGGCTCTCGCATTAAAAGTCTTATATCTGATATCGTTTGCTTTTTCAATATCCCTGACCCATGAAGGGATCAGTCCCCATCTGAGAAGCTGAATTTTTCCGGACGACCCTGAGCAGACTGCGGGAAGTTCGGGCAGTCCATAGGCATGATAATAATAGCTGGGCTGATATCTGTCGTGGTCAGGAAACTCCGCGCCATACCTGCTCTCCAGTTCATCTTTTACAAGATTAACATTTACAGTAAAGCACATGCTGATTCAATTAATTCCCGAAATACCCACTTTAACAGGCAAAGGAAGGGAATATTCGAACAGGTCAGATTCGGGCCATTCATTTACTGCAGAAGTAAATTTTGTCATCATCCTGTCGATATATGGATGTATTTCAGGACCGTTCCAGGCGCTGGAATTCAGGAGAACCACCCACGATATTCCGTCAGGCTGTCGTTTCATCATTCCTGCGGTTCCGGAGAATGTTCCTGTCCTGATCCATGTGCCGTTGATAACTGTGCTTTTCCATCCGACAGGTGCAAAATTATTATTAATATCGGTCATAAAGCTGATGCTCTCGTCGCTGAGAAAATCCTTCCGTGTGCTGAATCCGTCGACGGCAAGTAAAAGCCGCATCAGATCAGGCGCAGTTGCAAGCCATGAACCTGCACTGCCCAACGCTTCAATATCGTTGCCTCCGTATCGCTTCGGAACCAGCTCGCCTGTCCCATAAATTGACTGGGCCAACGGCATGCCTGAAGGTTCGTAATATGTTACCTCGAAGGGAGCTTTTTGAGAAGGAAGGTTCTTTGCAAGCATCATGTCGTAAATATCCAGAGGTTCCAGTACCTGAGTTCTGCAATATTCCTCGTACGACATACCTGTTACTTTTTCTATGACCAGGCCAAGAATGCTGTAGCCAAGGTTTGAATACGAGCGTCCGGAGCCGGGCGTAAAATGAAGTTTTTTGCTCAGTGCAAATTTGATAATTGTTTTTGTATCAACAGGGAGATTAACATGCATCTGGTCAGCAATAACAAGCGGCATAAACATCTGATCGCCCCACCGCTGGGTCCAACCCCCTTCGTGGCTTAACAGATGAGCCACCGAGATGCTGAACACCCTTTTGTCCTTCGGATGGCAGTAACAACTGTCGTTAAGTATGCCCTGAGGCCCGAAAACCTTATCGCTGACACTAAGTCTGCCCTCCTCCTGAAGTTTCATGATAGCTACAGCTGTCACAAGCTTGGAAATACTTGCAATGCGGAATTTGCTATAAGGCTGCGTTTCAACTTTTGACGCAGTATCGGCAAATCCAAAGCCCTTTGCATAGACTAGCTTGCCATCTCTCGCAACAGCAATAGATGCGCCTTCGATTGTCCACTTCTTCATGAAGGCGTTTACAGGAAGTTCACAGCCGTCAAATACTGTTCCGGAAGAAAAAGAATTAGTTAAACGAATATTTCCAACTGCCAGTTTATCAGCAACTTCTCCTGTGTTTTCAATTGCACCGGGATTGTAACTTAGAAACAATGCAAAAAATGCCGCGAGAATTATTTTTTTAAGCATCAATTAAAATCCATCATTTAATCCGACAAAATAAACGTTTTATTTACAGAGATACACAGTTTATTTACAATATTATTTACATATTCAACGCAAAATATTAACATAAGTTTTAACAAATATCTTTTTTTTGTTAAACATTAATAATCCTGAAATAAGCAAAAAGCTAACTTTGTATATATGATGTCAACGAAAACCTTATCTGCCGGGCTTTTTTTAATCACCTTTATTCTCTTTCGTTTTGCGTGTGCAAACGCACAGGAGGATGTAATTAATATATATCAGGAACCTGACACCTCCGATTACCTCCCCGCCTATTACGATAACTATCTTGATTTCAATCTAATGATAGCAGCTTCAAAAGGTTACGATGCGGAAATTCAAAGGTTACTCACGAGAGGCGCCGATCCAACTGCTGAAACTTCGGAAGGCGCTACTGCTCTTATATTTGCGGTTGCCAATAACCGTACGAGCTCAGTTAAAATACTCCTGGACCATAATTCTGATGTGAACAAAATAACTGCTACCCGTGAAACACCGCTAATAATTGCTGTAAAGAATGATAATCAGGAGATTGCAGAGATGTTGATAAGATCAGATGCCGATATTGGAAAGTCCGACAGCTATGGTGCCACACCATTGCATTACGCTTCGATACACGGCAACTTTGGGCTGACTGACTTGCTTTTGTATTATGAAGCAGATCCTGATAAAAAGACATTTGATGGCACAACACCCCTCATGGCATCCATCTGGGCAGGATTTGCCGATATTGCTGATTTACTTATCCAGAATGGAGCGAATATGGAATCACGTGACAAGGAAGGATTTACGCCTTTCCTGATAGCTTCACAGAATGGGGACACTCTGCTTATGAACCTTCTGATCAGGGAAGGAGTCGATCTTTATGAAAAAAACAGTGCTGACTATAATGCCCTTGACCTTGCAATTGGATCCAATAATAAGCCAGCTGTAGAATTACTGCTTGATTCGGGAAATAAATGGTTTTCATCCGGTGTGGAAGGCGTTAATCCCTATTACGTCGCATCAGCCTTTGGTAGAAAAGAGATCTATGATCTTCTCGGGATGAAAAACATCCCCGGCAAACCAAAGCGGAGAATAGATGAAATTGCCATAAATGCTAATTCAAGGGTCAACTTCAGGGATTATTTCGTGGGGCTTAGTGTTTCAGCCAAAGAACCCCTGCTCAATGGGGGGATTATTGCCGGCATCGATATAAAACCATGGTATACAAGACTTTTGATGAAATCAGGCGATTATACTTATTATCAATATATGGATCGAAGTTCGATGGTTTACGGTGGATTTTTTAAGGATTTTATAATTAATGCAAATCTTTCAGGCAAAAAAATTACATTCTCGGCATCCCTTGTAGCCGCTTATCCTTTTGGTGACAAGCTAAAAGGTACAAACCTGACGCCTGATACCAAACTAAAGGTTGTTCCGTCGGCCGGCTTAAAATTCGAGAAAAAGAACTTTCAGATTTCAGGAGGGATTGAAATTATGCGGTCACCTTTTTACCATGTTGGTCCTTTGTGGCTCAGGGCAGGATTTTCCTATAATATATATCTCAGTAAAGAAAGAGCCACAGGCAAAATGATTAAATGGTACTAAATCGATGAAAAGAATATCAGGAATAATTGTGTTTCTGGCAATTGTAATATGTTTTTCGTGTGAAGAACAGGGCTGGCTTGTGAAATGCTCCGACTGCAAAACGACTGAACCCGAAAAAGCTCAGCTTGAGCTGAAGCTTGATGAGATCGAAGTTTCTGTATTTATCGATGTTTATGAAGGTGAGCTTGAAGACAGTGTGCTTTATTATTCTGCCGTAACCAACAATTCCACATTTACCCTTGATGCCGGTCTTAATAAAAAATATACTGTTGCCGCCACTTATCGCATAAATGGCAATACTTATATAGCTGTTGATTCGGCAGTTCCAAGGGTGAAATACACTAAAGACCAGTGTGAAGAAGCATGCTACTTTGTGTACGACAGGGTTCTGGATCTTCGGTTAAAATATACTGCACCCGGGAACTGATCATTAACCCTGCCAATTAAGTTAAAAATTACTTCTATCCCTCAAATTTAAATAGAGGCACCCCTGCTGCAGCTTTTTCTTTTATTGCAAGTATTTCTGATTTTTTAAGAGGCTTCAGTTCATTTCTTAAGCTCACAGCAATTTTGAACAATTCAACTTCACCTGGCGTGATAGCTGCGGTTACGGGATGGGACAAAGTAAAACGAAGTCCCATTTTAATATCCTCAGAAGTAGTAAGTGGTTCATACCAGCATTTGGGATATTTTGACCGGTCGGCGCCCGGCTGCCATGGACCTTTTGCCATCGCTTTCAGGGCAAGGATCCCCATATTCTTTTCCCTTGCCCGTGCCAGTACCTGCGGACCGAAGTTGCCTGAATACCAGGTCGTGAAATTAAACGGGAAAAGTATGGTGTCAAAACTGAAACGATCCATCATCGCAAGGGCAGCCTCAACCGAGTGAGCTGAGAATCCAAGAAATCTCACCTTCCCTTCTTTCCTTGCTTCCACAAAGGTTTCCATTGATCCCCCCTGTCCCATGATGGCGTTCACATCTTCCATCGTTGTAACTGCATGATGCTGATAAAGGTCAAAGTGATCAGTCCTGAGGTTTTTTAATGACTGCTCAAGTTCAGCACGGGACTCCTCTTTTTTTCTTTTTCCCGTCTTGCAAGCCAGGAAAACATTCTTACGGTAAGGTTCGAGGGCAGGACCCAGCATCACTTCTGCATTGCCGTATGAGGGTGCTACATCGAAATAATTGATACCCGAATCAATCGCAAGCTTAACACGTTCAGAAGCTTCTTCTGACGTGGCATTCATTACAATAATACCGCCAAAACCGATTTTTGAAAGCATCTCACCTGTCTTCCCAAGGGCTCTCTTTTCAAGTTTACCAGGTATCGAATTGCGCACCATATCGGAAAGATCGGCCGGAAAAATGCTGATCATCGGAGCGGCAACCGCTGTTGTTCTAATAAAATCGCGACGTTTCATAATTATGAATTAAGATTTAACAATTCAACCCCAAAAGATAGACATTTGTTCTTATTTGTAAAAAAAAGATTTCGACAGATCCAAAATGACCTTCCCTGGTTTTTCACCCCCTGCCCCCTAAAGGGGGTTCCATAAGTTTTTATTATTCAATAAGTCCCCTTTTGGGCATAGCCATCAACCTAAGAATCATTTTTAGACTGAGGTCTTTGTAATTAGCAGAGATACAATCATATAAGTTTCCCCTCCTTTTGAAGGAGGGGTGGCCCGGCCTATTAGCAACTGCTTGAATTTTAGTTAATTCCGGGCCGGGGTGGTTGATTCATTTCTTTCTTACTTTTATTATCTTGAATAATAATCATCTTTTAAATAGAAAAGATCTGAAGCCGGTCAGATCTTACCTTAGGAATAAGTCCACTCCTGCTGAATCAGTTTAAATTTTTACCGTTAGGTTGACGGATATGCCCTCGAGAGGCACATAGAAGTGGATTGCGGTGAAATTTCCCCCTAAATATTTATAACCGGTTTAGTTGAATATACAATGTCCGATTTATTGTAATACACCTTTTCAAGAAACAATCCGCTTGGAGGCGAGGTAAGCTTTGCCGGAATATCCGATTTTTGTTTAAAGAACGATACAATATCGTCAGGATCAAGCTTCCCCCGTCCAACTTCTGCCACAACCCCTGTCATTCGTCTGACCTGTTTCCACAGAAAATGAGAACCAACGACATGAAATATAATCAGATCCCCGAATTCGGTGACAGCCGCGTGTTTTATTTCAACTTTTGTTGAAGCCTGTTCCTGGTTTTCATCTGTGAACGATCGGAAATCCTTTAATCCCACAAAGTGCTTCACAGCCTCATTCATTTTCTGAACGTCAAGCTGATCCTTTATCCACCAGACATATTTTTTACCGAAAGCAGTACGGCGCCTGCAAATCTGATAGATATAACTTCTTGCAACCGCGTCGTGCCTTGCATGAAAGCCATTATCGGCATTCTCAACATTTAATATGCAGATATCAGGCGGTAACCTGTCATTTATGCCATAGCGTATCCTCAGAAGAGGCAGGTCGGTCAGGGCATCAAGATGAGCGATCTGTCCTATTGCGTGCACTCCGCCGTCTGTCCTCCCGGCGCCGTAAACATCAATGGAATCACTATCGAACAGATCTTTGCAGGCATCAAGTATTTCGCCCTGTATTGATTTTCCGCCCTTTTGCATCTGCCAGCCGGAGTAACGGGTACCTTCGTATTCGATTGTGAGTTTGAATCGTGACATTGTAATGTATTTTACAGGTGCTAATTTAATAATTAAAAGGCGCAACGACGCAACGGCGTAACGGCGTAACGGCGCAAAGGCACAACGGCGTGGAAACAGGAAAGGGGGTTTATATCTAATAAGTTACAATTGCATAATTTCTCAGGTTAAAAGGCGCAACGGCGTAAAGGAGCAACGGCGTTAAGGCGTAACGGCGCAGAAAACAAGTTTCATGGTTGCTTATCGGTACCAAATGGTTCACAATTGCTATTTTTGTAGTTTCGAAGTGATCGTAATTAACATATCTGTAAAGGATGAAGAAGAATTACATGAATCCTTATTTAGCCGGAACTCTACTTGGGATTGTGCTGCTGCTTGCGATGTATATTGCCGGCCGCGGACTGGGGGCAAGCGGTGGAATAAAATATTGTGTTGTTTCACTTGTTGGCGCCGTCGACCGCCCACATGCTGAGAAATCAATCTATTACAGCAAGTATTTTGAGGATGGAAAGAAGCCCCTGAAAAACTGGCTGACTCTTGAAATATTCGGCGTGGTTGCAGGAGGCTTTATATCAGGTGCAGTTTCAGGCAGACTGAAATTAAAGGTCGAGAAATCCCCGAAAATCTCAAACACGAGGAGGTTGGTCTTCGCATTCATTGGCGGAGTGTTTTTTGTTTATGGAGGACAGCTTGCCCGTGGATGCACCAGCGGTGCAGCTTTATCCGGAATGGCTGTTCTATCACTCGCCGGATTTGTGACAATGATTGCCATCTTCGGATCGGCATATATATTTGCATGGTTCTTCAGAAAGAACTGGATTTAATTTTTAATAAGACGCTCTTCCCACCCGATAGCTATCGGGATTTCCCTCGGGAGGAGAAGCTGAAAAAATGAAACAAGAAAAAAATTAAAGAAATGGGACCTATTTCAACATATTTTCTGTTTCCTGAGTGGCTCGACCTGCTTATCGCGTTCCTTATCGGCACGGGATTCGGATTCGCTTTGGAACAGGCAGGTTTTTCATCAAGCAGGAAGCTGGCAGGTATGTTCTACGGATACGATGCAACGGTAATCAAGGTATTTTTTACAGCTGCCATCGTCGCCCTGATAGGCTCACAGCTTATGAGTTACCTGGGACTATTGAATCTTAACCTTGTGTATGTCAATGAATTTTACGTTTCCGCCTCAATTGTCGGCGGCATTATTATGGGAGCAGGATTCATTATGGGAGGGTATTGCCCGGGTACGGGAGTTTGCGCTCTCTCAATCGGGAAAATTGACGCGATAGTTTTTGTGGCAGGAGGTCTCGCAGGAGCGTTCCTCTTCGCCGAGAGCTATCCCCTTATCCAGAAGCTTGCTGATGCAAATTATAAGGGGCCTGTAAGGATAAATGAAACTTTCGGCATTTCAGCCGGACTCTTTACATTCCTTTTAGTGGCAGCGGCTGCAGTTATGTTCTGGATAGCCGAGATTGCTGAGAAGAAATTTGCCAGGCCCGATATAACCGGTGAAGTTTAATTTTTTAAAGAAATGAGAAAGAAATTAACAATATTGCTTCTGGTACTCAGCCTTATTCTGGCTTTGCTCCCTCTTTCCGCTAACAGGTCATTTACAGCCCGTCCTGAAAAACTGCTTTCAGATATCCTGAACCATGAAGTAACATTGAGTGTTGACCAGGTCGCAAAGCTCATCGTATTGGAGGACAGTACATTTCAGCTAATAGATCTTCGGACAGCAGAAGAGTATGGCAAGCTAAACATCCCCGGTTCTGTAAATATACCGTATAGGGATCTTATCAGTAAAGATCCTGATATCTATCTGAATAATAAAAACATAAAGAATATATTTTATTCAAATGGTGATATTGATGCCAATTATGCTCTTGTTTACACAAGAGGTCTGGGATATAAGAATACATATGCGATGAATGGAGGACTTTCCGAATGGCTTAGTACAATTATCGATACCAAATTCAGCGGAGAAAGGATTTCCGCAAGGGAGAATGCCCTTTTCGAGATCAGGACCAAAGCCGGAAAACAGTTTACTGAATTGAACAGCCTTCCGGACAGCCTGAAATTGAAATATTTGGAGTCGAAAAAGTTTTCTGCCAAAAAACTTGATGGTGGTTGTGAGTGAAAATTAAATTTATCCGGATTTGATAATGAAAATATTAAAACAATACTGGATCGTACTTACAATCTTTTTGGTTGTGGTCAGCGCCATACTTTTCAGAACATTCAGCCACCATAACTTTAAATATAACTCCGGAAGATGGGCTGAAGCGTCCGTTTTAAGATCAAATCTTATAACTGAAACACAGCTTACCGATCTTAAAGGAGAAAAACTTATTATCAGCCTGGAGGAAAGCGGAACTTCCGCGAAAAGCTCTTCAGGCAATTCGATTGAGATAAGTCCCGATTCTATTCTGTACGCAAAAAATCTTGAGATTATAAGAAGCCGGAAGGGACCTGTGATTTTGAAATCATCTGAAATCGGCATTTCTGCAAGGGTCTGGATGCTTCTCAGCCAGATGGGTATAAGAAATATTTATATCCTTACCAGCGACCCATCTCCGGAAGTCCAAAAAGTAAAATTCCGGCCGGATACGATATCCACGCCGGAATTATAATAATCATTTACAGGAAGATCCCTACTTTACAACCGGGAAATCATTTGATTCGGAAAGTGTGAACGGAAGCCAGGATAAAGCTGTTTTTTGCTTTACCATCCTGTCATACATAAAGCTGTTATTCCCATACCTCAGGGTTCTTGCGTCATATCCGAACAATCTCAGAAAGGCTGTGGCAAATCCTGAATTATGCCCGGTCCCGCAATAGACAACAACACTCCTGTCGGAAGGAATTGTTGCCATTACATCGCTGAACCCGAGAGTGGATTCAGGTTTGTATCTTACGGCGCCAGGGATATGTCCATCATCGTACTTATCTTTCCTTTCAAAGTTAATAATGAAATATTTATCAGGATTTCCGAATACTTCATCCGCAGTTATAAGGATGTTACCTGTCCCCTCTTCAAACAGTTTCCGGAACCTCGCATCGCTAATCTCCTTTCCGGTCGAAAGATTAGTCCCGAGTTTGGGCATTCCTTTTGCAGGAGGCATTTCATTTTCTTTGACCTCAAGTGATGACTCGAATTTCCCGGAAACACCTTTAAGCCAACCTTCTTTCGCATAATCATTGTTCCATCCGCACATACCCCAGCGCAAGGCAAACACATTTCCGTATCCCATCAACCTCAGAAGAGATGTTGTATAGCTTGAAACCTGCCCATCATCACATACAATGATTATTTTTTCAAATTCATATGGTTTAATGCCCGTTTCAAAATACTCGGGAAGCTCCTTAAACTGCTTGTTTACAGCTCCTGTAATATGTCCCTTTAAAAATGATCCGGAGGGTCTCAGATCTATTATAAGATTATTCTTACCCAATTCAGCCTGAACAACAGATGACTTTATCAGTGATGGAAAGAACTGACTGTTAACATAATCCCCATTTTCTTCAAGATCCTTCAAAAGCAACAAAGATTCATTATCAATAGAGGGAGCGGCTGCTGCAGTTGGGGCAGGAACCTGTTTCTTTTCACCCTTGCCTCCCGAACAACTGGAAATGGAAACAGCAAAAAATAACAAGGGGAAAGCAAAAAGACAGATTTTGTTTTTCATATTTAATCTGCTTAACAATTATTCAGCTAAGGCAACCCGGTCCTTGTTGAATTTGAGTGTTCCGGTCCGGTTACCTTTTTCGTCATATTTGTACTCCGTGATCGCTACACCATTTTCCGGATTGTTTATAACATTCCTGTCCTTGTCCATGTTCCTGGTTTCAATCAAAGCGCCGTGATCATCATAAATGTTTTGTGTTACCGGGATCAATTTGCCCGCTACAAATTCATCATCCTGATCATAAACAGCATTCTCGATGGCATAACCGTTCTCATCAAATTTACTAATACGTTTCGACCAGCCCCAGTAGAGGTTTGACATTTGTCCTATTACATTGTAAACAGAAAATCTCTCTATATCACCATGCTCATTGGGTTCAAAAGTAAAGTACGAAACCCCGATGTCGCCGCAGTTTTCAGCAGTGCAGTTATAAAGAGTATCGCCCATATAGTTGGCCATCCTTACAACGTAACCCTTGTCGTTATATGAAAACCTAAGCTCATAAAACGGGCAGAAGGGATTCATAACAGTCTCTTCTCCGGCAAGGTTATACCTGAGTTCCCTGACCATACCGTCGGGCAGAATGCTCCATACATATGAATGGATCTTATCTCTGTTCTCCACAGGTTGCCCGGTCTTATCGAAAAACTTAAGACCTGTTCTGTTCCCGGTTCCATCAAGTGTATATTCTTCTGTAAAAACACCGTCTGATTCCACCTGAGTGTTATTTTCATCAAAGTAGCGCTTTATCTGTTTATCACCTGTATATTCATACGTAATCTTTGCAGTCTGCATTGAAGAATAACCCAGTAATTCATCACCTCTTACAAATTCTACGGAAAGAAGGCGTCCGGTATTATCATAGGTGAGCCGGTAGTTGTTAATTTTCTTTGCTTCATCGGCGGTTAACGGATGTGTTCCCTTTTCAAGATCGTATGGGGTTTCGCTGAACTGGAGATTCCTGAAATACTGCACTCCGGGATTTGAATTTTTCTTCGATGGTGTCTGATTACACGCTGACACAAATGCGACGATCAGTGCAGCCACTGTTAAGAATAAAGACAAGTTTCTAAATTTCATGATTTTATGGATTTTGATTTATAAATAATTATTCTGTATTCAGGTTAATATTCTTATTTACAGCGCCAAGATATGGAATATTTTTAAGCGATCTCATTTAATGACTATTTTGACTTTTTGACTCCTTAATCTTTCATAGGGTTTGAACCTTTACAATTTATATATTTGTTGCTGATTTAAAAATTCGCATCTTATTTATTTAGTTGACAAAACACACAATATTATTAAGAGATATCATATGGAAAGTTCATTTTTCAATTCAGAGTTATTCACAACGTTCATCCTTCCTCTGCTTATCTTTACAGCAAGGATATGTGACGTTTCAATCGGCACAATGCGCATTATTTTTGTTTCAAAGGGAAAGAAAAATATTGCTCCCATACTTGGCTTTTTTGAAGTCCTAATATGGATTACTGCAATAAGCAAAATTATGCAAAATCTTGATAATTATGTTAACTATGTGGCTTACGCTGCAGGATTTGCGACCGGCAACTTTGTGGGAATGATCATCGAAGAGAAATTAGCGATGGGTATTCAGATGATAAGGGTGTTTACAAGTGAGCGGGGCATGGAACTTGTTCAGATACTTAACAACAATGGCTTCGGGGCAACCAGTGTTGAAGCCCAGGGGTCAAAGGAAAAGGTTTCCCTCGTGTATTCAATTGTACACAGGAATGAGCTCGAAAAAGTACTTAACGTCATAACCTGCTTCAATCCAAAAGCATTTTTCACTGTTGAAGATGTAAAAGCAGTAAATGAAGGAATATTTAACCCGCGAAAGCCAAATTCTGTTTTCCCCTTCGCGTATATACTGAGGGAGTGGAGGAAAGGGAAATAAGGGCGCAGGGGGCCGAGCGTTAAAAAAGCAGGGGAGGCATGTGGTGGGCACGGGGCACAGGTGGAAATTTAAGCATTCAAACCTGATTTAATATTAAAACCTTTACTTTTGACCTTTCCAATAAATTTAATCAACAATGGACCAATTCAGCAACCACCCGCTTTATAAAATTCACAACATCGACACTGCAATGAGTTCCCTGTGGGATTTCTATAAAAAGAAATTCGTCGGATTATTCATTATTTCAATCGTATTGGCAGCGATCAGTCAATATCTGTCGACGATGATCAATATCTCTGAATTGCAGAAGATTACTGATCCGGAGGAACTGGTACTAATGATGCGGGAAAACGTCTGGCCGGTCATACTCATTTCAGTTATTAGTCTTTTGTTCTCGACAATAATGCATTACTATATTTTGTATAATCCTATTGATGAAGAGAATACCCTGGTTCGCTGCATTGTAAAGTCATTAAGATATTTCTTTCCATACCTTATAATTATGATTCTTATGGCATTTTTCGGATCGTTCGCCCTGGCTCTTGGATTGTTTGCCCTTATTATAGGTATCTTTTTCGCTGCTCTCTATTTAATGACGATCTACCTCTTCATTCTCCCCATATTAATGGTTGAGGGACCGAATATCGGGAATACCATAAGCAGGAGTTTCACACTGGCACACAGAAACTTCTGGACGAATATCGGATGGACGGCGGTATTTATTCTAATATTGATTGTTTTATCGCTTGTTATGTCGGGATTGGTTCTTCTTCCTTTCTCGGGAAACTTTATGAAGGTATTTTCAAATCCGGCTGATAGTTCCGCAATGACCGGACTGGCCTCAAATCCTGCCTATATTATTCTTAATGCGTTGATCAGCGCTCTTATTTTTCCTTCCCTGCCGATATTTGCCTGCATCCTTTATTTTAACGGGAAAGCAAGGGAAGAACAGCAGGCTTCGTGGGAACCTCCAAAAGATAATAATGAAGGAAAGGTAAAGGTTGAAGATCTCTATGCCAGGCCCTTATCTGAAAATGAGGAGAAAAAATCCGAAAATGATTTAAATTAATACCTAAACATCATTTTCCCCCTTAACGTAGCCAAAGTTTGCGAGTATTCCTCCGTCGACATAAAGAACATGTCCGTTAACAAAGTCGCTGGCTTTCGAAGCAAGGAATAAAGCGGCATTGGCGACCTCTTCAGGCTGGCCCCATCTGCCCGCAGGGGTTCTTGTCATGACAAGATCATTGAAAGGATGGCCGTTCTCGCGAATAGGACCGGTCTGTGCTGTTATGATATACCCGGGCCCTATCCCGTTAATCTGTATGTTGTATTTTGCCCATTCACAGGTCATATTCTGAGTGAGAAGTTTTAATCCACCCTTCGCCGAAGCATAGGCTGAAACAGTGTTCCTCCCGTAGACACTCATCATAGAACACATATTTATTATTTTCCCGCTTCTCTTAGCGATCATACCGGGAGCAATTCTTTTTGACACTATCAGCGGTGCAACAAGATCTACCTCGATCACCTGCCTGTAGTCTGCAACCGGCATATCCAGAATCGGGATCCTTTTTATTATCCCTGCATTGTTTACAAGAATACCGACACTTCCCAAACTCTTTTCAATCTCAGAAATTCCAATGTCGACTTCTTTCTCACTTGTAACATCAAACCTGAGGGTGTATACGTCCAGACCCTCCTTATTGAAGGCCTCTTTGCACAGAAGAAGTTTCTCCTCATTAAGGTCGTTAACACACACTTTTGCCCCCGCTTTGCCAAGGATCAGTCCGATTGCAAGACCGATTCCGTGGGTACCGCCAGTAACAAGGGCTACTTTCCCGGTTAAATCAAATAAATCTTTTATCATAAATTAAGTATTTTAAGAGATCGCAACTGAAGGCCAGATTTTCAGAACATCTCCCGCTTTTTTACCCCCTGCCCCCTAAAGGGGGTTCCAAAAGTTATTGTTAGACAAAAAGTCCCCTTTAGGGGATTTAGGGGCGCTTAATTTTATTTTAGTGAATCAGGGTTTCTGACATCCATATCCCCGTAATCGAGGTTTTCACCGGCCATGCCCCAGATAAAAGTATAATTTGAAGTACCTGCAGCGCTGTGGATACTCCATGATGGAGAAAGAACAGCCTGTTCATTTTTCATCCAGATATGCCGTGTCTCATCAGGATCGCCCATGAAATGGCAGACAGCCTGTTGTTCGGGTACTTCAAAATAGAAATAAGCTTCCATCCGCCTGTTGTGGGTATGCACAGGCATTGTATTCCAGACACTTCCCGGCTTAAGTTCTGTCATCCCCATCTGAAGCTGGCATGTAGGCAATACGCTGTTGACCAGGAGCTTGTTGATAGTACGGTGATTGGAAGCCTCAGGTGAACCGGTAACTACCACTTCAGCATCACTCAAAGTGGTCTTTTTTGAAGGATACTTGTGATGGGCAGGGGCTGAATTGATATAAAGTTTAGCAGGCGTGGAACTGCTTACAGATCTGAAAATGACATCCCTGGTTTCTTTGCCAAGATATAAAGCCTCCTTGAATCCAAGAGAATAGGTTATACCATCAGCACTGATCTCTGCTTCTCCGCCGACATTGATCATTCCCATCTCCCTCCTCTCAAGGAAATAGGAAGCTTTAAGTTCGTCGGTTGCTTCGAGCTTCAGACTCTTTTTTACAGGCATTGCCCCTCCTACCATAAGCCTGTCGTACAATGAATAGACAAGAGAGATTTCATCAGCGATAAACACATTCCCGATAAGGAACTCTTTCCTTAATTTCGCTGTATCGTAACCTTTAACATCTGCCGGATGAGCGGCATACCGTAGTTCTGCTTTCATGATATTTTTTTTAAATTATTTGCCAAAAAGTGCATTTAATACCGGATAATTGATCTGGCACTTTTCAATCTTCACATTTTGAGCCAGTTCCATAAAAGTCGATTTAGCTCCTTCACTTCCGGGCTTAACACCTTTTCCTGCCCAGTAGTCAATTATCTTCTGGTATCCGGCAGGCTTTGCCACATTCATTATCCCGCTTTCCGAATCCTATTTTTTTAATAGTCCACCAGGCCCATCCTATATTGTTTGATTCAAACAGCTTAACGGCCGATCTGTACCATTCGTTATCGTTCTCACCCGATTCACCCATCCAGAGCGGAACATTAAATTTCTCCCTCATATCGAGGAATTTCGCAATTGATTCCGGAGTAGCAGGGCTCCAGTATTTGTGAAAGCTGTAAGCCATGTTATTATCCCATGGAGGTGTCAGACCAGTAAAATCATTCGCAAACTTGTTACCCTCTATAAAAATGATATGATTTTTGTCGACGGACCGGATAGCATCAGTGATCTCAAAGAATAACTTCTTTAAGGGTTCGTTACCTTCCATTTCGAAGTTAGTCTCATTAATGAGATCATAACCTCCTATCCATTCCTCATTTGCATACCGGGCAGCCAGTTTTTTCCATAGGGCTATTGTCTTGAGCTTATTATAATTGTTTTCCCAGAGCTGCGGTTTGGTAGTATCAACATCAGCTATCGGCTTATCATCACCCTGACCTCCGGGTGCCGCGTGAAGATCGAGAATGAGGTAGATCCTGTTCTTCCTGCACGATGCCAGAAGGTTATCGGTAAGCTCAAATCCCGTCTTCAGCCAGGTAATACCGCCTTTGACGGGCTCCTTTTCAATCGGCAGGGTAAACAGATCGTAATGCATTGGAAGCCTGATTGAATTGAATCCCCATGCTTTCAGGGAATCGATATCCTGTTCAGTTATCATATTGTTCAGCCAGGCGGAATAAAATTTGTCACAGTTTTCCCTGCCAATCAAATCAGCTATTTTGGCTTTGATGTCATATTGTGCAACAGTTACTTTCGAAAGTTGAATCATATAAGGCTCCTGCAGCATCCATCCTCCAAGGCCTATGCCTCTCAGCAGCACGTTTTCTCCCTTTCCGTTAACGATCTGTTTGTCCTTTGTTTTCAGGAATCCCTGTGAAAACAAATTAGTTGTGGTAAGTAATATCAAAAGCAATAAGACTGCTAATCTGGGGTTGTTTCTCATAGTAGAAGAATTTGCAGTTAATGGATTTCAATTATATATCCGGAAACTAAAACATTCCTTTCTGAGCCATTTTGTAAAGCTGAGTTCCAGCCATCAGGAATCCGCCAACTCCGTAAACCTCTGTCATTTCACGTGTAACAGCCTTTGGATCTGCACCGATCGGCTGAATAAATCCAACCTTTCCGTCGGGCCAGACTGAACTTACCATGCTCTTCCATCCTTTTACAACTGCCGGCAGGTAAGTTGTTTTATCGAGATAACCGTTATCGACACCCCAGGCGAGCCCGAAAACAAAGAAAGCAGTTGCGCTCATTTCCGGATTCGGGTAACTTGCAGGATCGAGCAGGCTTGCATGCCACGACCCATCAGGCTGCTGAAGCGACAATAGTTTTGCAGCCATTTCTTTATATAATGGTAACAAAATAATCCCTGTTTTTATATTTTGCCGGAAGTTCCCTTATAATCACCGGCAAACCTGCAAACACCCATCCGTTGCCTCTTCCCCAGAAAACCTTCTCACCGTTTGCTTCTTTCCTGGTAAAATAATTAGAATCCCTGAAATAGAGATCCTCATCCTTGTCATATAAATAATCTGTAGTTGCCTTATACTCCTTGAACATAAAGTCGAGATACTTTTTCTTCTTTGTGATATTGGACATTTTTGCCCATACCGTAGGACCCATAAAGAGGGCGTCGCACCACGACCACCTCTGACTTGACCAATATGTTTTGGTATTAACGAATAAAAGATCTCCTTTTGCAGGATATCTGAGGATCTGATCAAGGTAAGCTTTCATTGGCATAATCATGTTCTTATCCTTATACTTCCTGTATAACTCAACATACATCTGCCCGACGCAATAATCATCGGCATGATACTTTCGCAGGGGTTCTTCGTGATGATAATATCCCCAGTTGTTCTTATCTCCTTGCGATTTCAGCCATTCGTAACAAGAATCATTTCCAGCTATTGCTGCCCATTCGGCCATTCCGGCATAAAGAGCACCATTGGTCCAGTCAGCCGGATGATGTGTAAGCGGAGTCTTAACCTGCCAGTCAGCAACTGCCCTGAGGATACTCCTGATCTCTGTCGTATTAAGGTCCGATTTAAAAGCCAGGGCAATTTTTTCCTGAGAAAAGCCTGTCAGGGAGATACTTGCCAGAATGATTGATAAAAAGTAATTTTTCCTGAACATAATTTGAAAGTTAAATTAGACACATCTTTTTTCAAAAGTACAATCTTTGCGCGGAAAGAAAACTATCCGTTGTCTCTTCTTTTGAAAAATACGGTTAAAACGATTAATTCCAAACTCTTTTCCAAATTACTTTGTTAATTGGTTTCGTATTGCTATTTTCGTCAGGATTCGTTTTACATGGCCCTTTCACGTATTTTAAATCTACTAAAAGAACTCTTATGAAGCACTTCATAAATGAAGACTTTCTTCTTAATAACAAAACTGCCCGGAGGTTGTATCATGATTTTTCCGAAGGCAGGCCCATCATAGATTTTCATTGTCATCTTTCGCCTGCAATGATTGCCGACGACCGGAAGTTTGACGAACTCGGACAGGCATGGCTTGAAGGTGATCATTACAAATGGAGGGCTATGAGGACCAACGGGATAAATGAAAGATATTGCACAGGAACTGCAACACCCAGAGAAAAGTTTGAGAAATGGGCGGAGACAGTGCCCGCCACTGTCGGAAATCCGCTCTATCACTGGACCCACCTTGAACTGGCAAGGTACTTTGGCATATTCGAATTGCTCTCTCCTTCGACATCCTCTTCGATTTACGAAAGAGCTTCATATTTGCTGAAATCCAAGGATTTCAGCATAAGGTCGATGATAAAGAAAATGAATGTGGAGACAATTTGCACAACTGATGACCCTGCCGATACGCTCGAATATCACCGGCAGCTTAAGGGTTCCTTTGAAGTTACTGTTCTTCCTACATTCCGTCCCGACAACATAATAAAAACAGAAGATCCGGTCATATTCAACGCTTATGTAAAAAGACTTGAAAATGCTTCCGGAATAACAATATCAAATTTTGTAACTCTTGTTGAGGCGCTCGACAACCGCCACAATTTCTTCCATTCAAACGGAGGCCGTTTGTCAGATCACGGGCTTGACCGCTTTTATTTTGTTCAGTTTACATCAGGTGAGGTTGAAACAATACTTAAAAAACTTCTTAAGGGAATAAAAATCTCTCCTGATGAGACAGAAAAATTCAGGACGTCAGTAATGCTTGAGCTTTGCAGGATGAATCACAAAAGAGGCTGGACCCAGCAATTCCATTTGGGAGCTTTGAGGAATAACAATACAAGAATGTTCAGGAAGATGGGACCTGATACCGGCTGGGATTCAATCGGTGTTCCGCAGGACGCATTTAAGATGTCAAAATTTCTCAGCTCACTCGATGACACCGACCAGCTAGCAAAAACTATTTTGTACAATCTGAATCCTGCCGATAACGAACTTATGGTAACAATGGCCGGTAACTTCAACGACGGGTCACAGGAAGTGAAGGTTCAATACGGACCCGCCTGGTGGTTCCTGGATCAAAGGGACGGTATGGAAAAGCACCTGAAGGATGTTGCGTCGCTGGGACTGCTCAGAAGATTTGTCGGTATGGTTACAGACTCAAGGAGTTTTCTCTCCTACCCCAGGCATGAGTATTTCAGAAGAATCGTCTGTAACTTCGTAGGAAAGGAGATTGAAAAAGGGCTGATCCCTGATGATAATGACCTCATAAAACCTTTGATTGAAGGGATTTCATATCAAAATGCAAAGGATTATTTTGGATTTAAAAAAGAATAGTACCATCCCGGGAAGCTGAAAGTGTTCCGGTTCAACAGAGATAACATCCTGATTATATTAAAATATACCATAAATGAACGATCTTAATTTAAAAAACAAAACGGCAGTGATCACCGGAGGAGCCGGGGTTATTTGTTCCGAGATGGCCAGGGCCCTTTCCTCCCAGGGAGTCAAAACTGTCATCCTGGATATGAATTATGAAGCTGCCAGAAAAACTGCAACTGAAATTGAACAGGAATTTAAAACTCCATGTCTTGGATTATCTGCCAATGTTCTTGATAAGGCTTCACTTGAAGCTTCAAAAAAAATAATAAATGAAAAGTTCGGGAATGTTGATATTCTTTTAAACGGAGCCGGAGGGAATTCACCCGCCGCAACTACAAAGGTTGAAAAAATGGAAGGATCAGCCTCAGAGAATCCGGATGACACCTTCTTCGGGCTTAAGTCAGAAGCATTTGATAAGGTTTTTGATCTCAATATCAAAGGCACTTATCTGCCTGTAATGGTTTTTGCAAGGGATATGATAGAACAGGGATCGGGCGTTATTGTTAACATCTCCTCTATGAATTCCTACAGACCTCTGACAAAAATTGCCGCTTATTCTGCTGCCAAGGCTGCCGTTAATAATTTCACACAATGGCTGGCAGTACATTTTTCAAAGACCGGTGTAAGGGTAAACGCCATTGCTCCCGGCTTCCTGCTTACAAATCAGAACAAGTTCCTCATGATAGATGAAAAATCCGGGGAACTTTCACCAAGAGCAAAGAAAATACTCAACGGCACTCCGATGGAACGCTTCGGAACACCTGAAGAACTGACAGGAACAATGATATATCTTGTGTCGGATCTGTCGAAATTTGTAACAGGGATCATTATTCCGGTCGACGGAGGATTCAGTGCTTACAGCGGCGTGTAGGAGGGCGAAGAGCTCAGGGCGCAGGGCGCAGGGCACAGGGGAGCCAGAGCGTCAGGGAAGAAGACAGGCTTCGCCACGGCTGCGGCAATGCTAGGCGACACGGGCACAGAGCTCAGGGCACAGGCTAGGGCGTAGGGCGCAGGGCACCAAATTGCTGAATTCTTTATAATTTTACACCAGAATTCATAGATTAGACATCATGATTTATTATCAGTCAGGTTCAGAAAATACGGTAATCGGTCCGAATGACCTCGAGTATGGGGTATATGCAGCCCTTGTGAAGATCGGTCCAGGGAAAAAGGTGCTTGTTGTTCCTCCGGATTTTTCACGCTTTCATTCGCGATCGGGTGATATAACCACACTCCTCTATAATTATTTCAAACAAAATCTAACGGATATACTCCCGGCACTCGGAACGCACACTCCTATGACTCAAAATGAGCTTTCAGTTATGTATAAGGGAGTCCCGAAAGAGCTTTTCAGAATCCATGACTGGAGAAAAGATGTGGTTACAGTGGGGACCGTCCCCGGGAAATTTGTCTCGGAGATCACCGAAGGCAAGCTTGATTACTCATGGCCGGCTCAGCTCAATAAACTCGTAATTAATGGGGGTCATGATCTTATCATCTCTGTTGGTCAGGTTGTTCCGCACGAAGTAGTGGGGATGGCGAATTACAACAAGAATCTCTTTATCGGAACAGGTGGCCCTGAAGGCATCAATAAGAGCCACTTTGTAGGCGCAGTATACGGAATGGAGAGGATGATGGGAAAAGCAGATACGCCTGTAAGGCAGTTGCTTAATTATGCTTCGAGGAATTTCATACAGCATCTGCCTGTAGTTTATATCCAGACAGTTATAGGTCGTGATGATACCGGGAAGCTTGTAATCCGTGGTCTTTATATCGGGGATGATGAGGAAGTTTTCAAGCTGGCATCGGAGCTTTCGGTAAAGGTTAATTTCGAAGTTCTTGATAAGCCTTTAAAAAAAGTTGTTGTTTATCTTGATCCTTCAGAATTTAAAAGCACCTGGCTGGGAAACAAGAGCATTTACCGCACAAGGATGGTTATGGCTGATAAGGGAGAACTGATTATTCTCGCTCCCGGACTTAAAGAGTTTGGCGAAGACAAGGAAATAGACAGACTGATCAGAAAGTACGGGTATCGCGGAACTCCTGCAACTCTCAAGGCGGTAAGCGAAAATGAAGAACTCAGGAATAACCTTAGCGCAGCGGCACATCTTATACATGGCAGCTCGGAAGGAAGGTTTTCAATCACCTATTGTCCGGGTGTGTTGACGAGAAAAGAGATTGAATCAGTAAATTTCAGGTTTGCAGACCTGAATCCGATGCTTAAAAAATATAGTCCTGATAAACTGAAAGAAGGCATCAATAGGATGGCTGACGGAGAAGAGATTTATTACATCTCAAATCCGGCAACAGGTCTCTGGGCTTCAAAAGATAAGCTCAGATGATAAACTGGGGGATGATAGGATGCGGAAAGGTCACCGAGCTCAAAAGTGGTCCGGCATTTAACAAGCACAGCGATTCAAGGTTGATGGCAGTAATGAGAAGGAACGCAGCTCTGGCTGAAGATTACGCCAGCAGGCATAAAGTTCCGAGGTTTTATACAAATGCTGACGATCTTATAAACGACAGGGATATAAACGCAGTTTACGTGGCGACTCCTCCCGGGAGTCATGCCGGTTATGCAATTAAGGCGCTTAAAGCAGGAAAACCTGTTTACATAGAAAAGCCTATGGCTTTGAATTATCACGAGTGTGAAGAGATAAACCGGACCGCGGAAAAATACAAACTTCCGGTTTTTGTGGCCTATTACAGGCGAACACTGCCGGGATTTCTTAAGATTAAAGAACTTATTGAGAAAGGAGAGATCGGGAAAGTCAGGTTTGTTCAGATCGAGATATTCAATTATTTATCGGAAGATGAGAAAAAGGGAAATCTTCCCTGGCGGGTCAAACCCGAAATATCGGGCGGTGGCCATTTCTTCGACCTCGCGTCACACCAGCTCGATTACCTCGATTTCTTATTTGGTCCTGTTCAGAAAGTCAGCTCTGTTGTGTTAAACCAGGCCGGATTATATGCAGCAGAAGATTTTGTTTCGGCCGGATTCGAATTTCCCGGTAATATAGCTGTCACGGGAAACTGGTGTTTTACCGTTTCTCCGGAAGCCAACAGGGACTCACTCGAATTCATCGGTGAAAAAGGGTTGATACGGACATCAACTTTCAGCTATGAACCGATTGTACTTGAAAATGAAAAGGGTCGCCAGGAATTTGTCAATGAGCATCCGGAAAACATCCAGTACTATCTTATCGGTCAGATTGTTAAATATTTAACAGGTCAGGGTGCAGTTGTAAGCACCGGAGTCACTGCTGCAAGAACCAGCAGGGTGATGGAGGAGGTGGTCAGGGCGTATTATGGAAGATGAAACACTGACTACCCTGCCTACCGGCAGGCAGGCCTAAAGGGGTCTTATTGATTAACAGAAACTTATGGAACCCCCTTTAGGGGACCGAGCGTTAAAAAATTGCCCGGTGGGTAATTTTAGCGAAGGGGCCAGCTTGCAGGGGAGGCATGTGGTGGGGGCAGGGGGTAAAAAAACGGTGAATGGAGGGAACCGAGGAAAAAATAACGAGTAACGAACATTTAATTTTTGTAACTTTAACAATATAATTATGAATAATTTATCGGATATCGGACTGATCGGACTGGCAGTTATGGGTGAAAATCTTGTGCTTAATATGGAAAGCAAGGGTTTTCAGGTTTCAGTGTTTAACCGGACGACAAAAAAGGTCGATGATTTCCTTGCCGGGCGGGCAAAGGGAAAGAATATTAAAGGACACCATTCAATGGAGGAGATTGTCAAATCCCTTAAACGGCCAAGAAAAGTAATGATGATGATAAAAGCGGGCAGCTCGGTTGATGATATGATTGAAACTCTCCTCCCTTTCATGGAGAAAGGAGACATAATTATTGATGGAGGGAACACTCATTTCCCAGATACCAACCGGCGCACTGCATACGTCGAAAGCAAGGGTCTGCTCTATATCGGCACAGGTGTGTCAGGTGGTGAGGAAGGTGCCCTTCTGGGTCCTTCGATTATGCCTGGCGGATCTAAAGCTGCATGGCCGGAAATCAAGCCAATCTTTCAGTCGATAGCCGCTAAAGTAGATGACGGTACACCCTGCTGCGACTGGGTAGGGGAAAACGGAGCCGGTCATTTTGTCAAGATGGTGCATAACGGTATTGAATATGGCGATATGCAGCTGATCTGTGAAGCTTATCAGATTATGAGGGACCTTCTCCGGCTGAGCGCTGATGAAATGCATAACATTTTTGCAGAGTGGAACAAAGGAGATCTTGACAGTTACCTGATCGAAATTACCAGGGACATCCTGGCATTTAAAGACACTGACGGCAAACCTCTCGTAGACAAGATTCTGGATACAGCGGGACAAAAGGGTACCGGCAAATGGACCGGTGTTGCAGCCCTCGATCTTGGGATTCCCCTTACACTTATCGGGGAAGCAGTTTTTGCAAGATGCCTTTCTGCTGTTAAGGGAGAGAGGGTAAAGGCTTCCAAAATCCTGCAAGGCCCCATACCATTGAATATCGAGGACAAAACCAGCTTCATTGCAAATATCGGGGATGCCCTGTATGCTTCAAAAATAGTTTCGTACGCACAGGGTTATGCTCTTATGAAGGCTGCTGCCCTTGAATATGGATGGAAGCTCAACTATGGAGGGATAGCCCTGATGTGGCGTGGTGGATGTATTATAAGATCTGCCTTCCTCGGTAAAATCAAGGAGGCATTCGCTAATAATCCTGACATGGAAAATCTTCTTCTTGATCCATTCTTTAAGGAAAAAGTGGATAAAGCCCAGGCTGGCTGGAGGAGGGTTGTTGCGACAGCAATCACAAACGGGGTTCCCGTTCCGGCAATTTCTTCTGCTCTTACCTACTTTGACGGGTACAGATGCGAGAGGCTTCCGGCAAACCTGCTTCAGGCTCAGCGCGACTACTTCGGGGCGCATACCTATGAAAGGACCGACAAACCCAGGGGTGAATTCTTCCACACCAACTGGACAGGGCATGGAGGAAACACTGCCTCATCTACATATAACCTATAATCAACTATAAAGTAAATTAAATTACCCTACCAAACTTAACCTACCATACGACATGTCGGACTTAAAAAAAATCGGAAGCTACAGATGGACAGTCTGTGCACTAATATTCTTTGCAACAACTGTAAACTATCTTGACAGACAGGTAATCGGAATTCTCAAGCCTCTCCTGGAATCTGACCTGGGAATCGGCGAAAAGGATTATGCTCATGTTATCATGGTTTTCCAGCTCTTATACGGGGTTGGAATGGTCATTGCCGGACGCCTGATTGATAAATTCGGGACCAAATTAGGATATGGAATCTCTGTAATACTGTGGAGTATTGCCGCAATGGGGCATTCCCTGGCGAAAGGTGTATGGGGCTTCGGATTCTGGAGAGGATTCCTTGGTGTAAGTGAAGCCGGGAACTTTCCCGCAGCTATTAAATCAGTGGCAGAATGGTTTCCAAAAAAGGAACGTGCTCTTGCAACGGGGATTTTCAACTCAGGCACTAATGTAGGGGCAATAGTTGCACCTCTGGCTATTCCGGCTATTGTAGTTGCATGGGGCTGGCAGGCAGCTTTTATAATTACCGGAGCAATAGGCTTCGTATGGGTGATTCTTTGGTTCATATTCTACGAAGTACCTGAAAGACATAAAAAGGTATCGGCAAACGAGCTTGCTTACATTCATAGCGATGCTGATGAACAGGCTGAAACCAAAGAAAAGGTTTCATGGCTGAATCTTCTCAAATACCGCCAGACATGGTTATTCTTCATCGGTAAGGGGCTGACCGATCCTATCTGGTGGTTCTACCTCTTCTGGATCCCCGGCTGGCTTTCAACTGTCAGAGGTGCAGGTCTCAGCGTATCCTCATTCGGATTACCTCTGGCTTTCATTTATACGATGACAACAATCGGAAGTATTGGTGGAGGATGGGTTTCCGGCTATATGATAAGGAAAGGGATGTCGCCTTTCAAAGCAAGGAAAATTACAATGCTCATCTTTGCCCTCCTGGTCGTGCCAATCGTTTTTGCACAGTCGTCCGGAGTAAGCACTTGGGGCGCAGTGTGCCTCATTGCTCTTGCTGCATCATCGCACCAGGCATGGTCAGCCAACATCTTCACCACAGTATCGGATGCCTTCCCGAAGAAGGCTGTCAGCTCTGTAACAGGAATCGGTGGAATGGCGGGCGCTGTCGGCGGTGCCTTTGTTTCATATATTGCAGGTGGAATACTGGAACATTTTAAGGCACTTGGACATATTGAAACAGGATACGTTGTAATGTTTTGCATAGCAGGGAGCGCTTATCTTCTTGCATGGACAATAATGACGGTATTCGCTCCGAAGAACAAAAAGGTAGTGCTTGACTGATAATAAATTAACATATATCTGATTCTTTTAATGAAAAAACTCGGGAAATATTCATTCGGCCTTGGCGACAGGTTCGGTCATCAGGGTCAGGCCCAGCTTAAGGCTATTATTGAAGCAGAGAAGAATGGCATCGAGATCACTCCGGTCTGGAACAAATCGAACAGGGAGCACCAGATAATCGGAACAGAGCCCGGTGACGTCAGGGTTGAGGCCGATGCAGTTACCAGAAAAGCCGGTTTCAACATGCCTTACTTTGTCGACGCAGATCATATTAACCTCGACACAGTTGACCGGTTCATCGGGAGCTCGGATTTCTTCACTATTGATGTGGCCTCATATATTGGCAAAAAAGCTTCAGAACCGGAAATATCTGAATTTCTTTCATTGGCCGGGAAATATTGCGACGGGCTTAATGTCCCGGGAATTAAAGAAACAATTAAGTGCTCAGGAGCTCAGCTCAGGGTGATTGCTGAAAAATATCTGTTTGCCGCAAAAAAGGCAGGAGAGATCTACAGGAAAATAGAAAACGGGAAAGGAACAGGCAATTTTGTTACGGAGGTTTCAATGGATGAAGTAGCACAGCCACAAACTCCGGTTGAGCTGTTTTTCATTTTATGTATGCTTGGAGCTGAAAGAATCCCACTTCAGACGATCGCTCCCAAATTCACCGGCAGGTTTAATAAAGGGGTAGATTATGTTGGCGATCCAATCCGATTTGCTTCAGAATTTGAAACGGACCTGCTGATAATAGCCAAAGCGATATCTGAATTCAGTCTTCCCGGAAACCTTAAGATCAGCGTTCATTCAGGTTCAGACAAGTTTGCCATTTATCCTCACATCGGATCATTATTGCTTGAACATGGCGCAGGGATCCACCTCAAGACCGCCGGAACAACCTGGCTTGAAGAGGTAATAGGTCTGGCGGAAGCAGGTGGAGAATCGCTTGAATTTGCAAAAGAGATTTATCTGAAATCGCTTGAGAAAATTGAAGAGTTATGTGCACCCTATGCCGATGTGATCGACATCAAAATAACTGCTCTCCCTTCAGTCAGTGAAGTATCAGGTTGGGACGGCAGAAAATTTGCAGCTTCTTTAAGGCACATTCCAGGCAATAAAGATTATAATCCTAATATGCGGCAGCTTGTTCATGTTGCTTATAAACTGGCGGCACAGAAAATGGATAAGTATTTCAGGCTCCTGGACGAAAATGAAGACGTTGTTTCAGCATGTGTCTTTGAGAACATTTATAACAGACACATCTGCAGGTTATTCAATCTAAAGCAGATAGATTTACCTTAACACCCTGACCAAATTGACCCCCGCGGAAAACAGAAGTGGGTTTATTTGTCAAGTTCGAGGGCAGCCAGAATGAACGGGGCTACGCCTTTGGTATCATTGTCGATTCGTTTCTCGTTTACATAATACTCATACGAACCATCCCTGTAGGGAGTTCCGCCTAAACCGCATCCTCCGCAGATGTCATGAATTGTAATTAGTCCTTTTTTGTCAACAGTAACAAGTTCTTTTATAAAACTATCAAAAGAAATATTCGCGATTTCAAGGAACTTCTTATCGAGGTACCCCGAATGCGCTCCCCTGGCGAAAACATATGTAAACATAGCAGATCCTGAGCCTTCAATGTAATTACCTTCTCTCCCACCCTGGTTCAGGACCTGAAACCAGAGACCGGTTTCCGGGTCACGGACTTTTAAAAGTGCTTCACTGATGTCGTGCAGGATTGTAGTAAGGGCTTCCCTGTCAGGGTGGTTTTCAGGCAGGTAATCAAGTATATCAAGGATAGCCATCAGGTACCAGCCTGTGGCGCGGCTCCAGGGGTAAAGCGATTTGCCTGTAGCAGTATCGCACCACTTCTGCTGACGGCTTTCATCCCAGGCGTGCACAGGTAGCCCGGACAGGGTATCAAGAGTTTTTTCATAGATCATTTTAGTCTGATTTGCAGCAACATCAAACCATTCAGGTTCATTGAATTCCTTCGCATACTGTACCATAAATGTAGAGCCCATAAATATACCGTCAAGCCACATCTGCCAGGGATAGATTTTCTTATGCCAGTAGCCGCCTGAATTGGTTTTAGGATGAGTTTTTAACTGATCGATGAAGTTATCAAGAGCAATTTTATATTTTGCTTCAGGATCACGTTTGTATAAAGTCATTACATTTCTTCCGGGGAAAATCCGGTCGAGATTATATTCATCCTTTTTGTAATCAATGACCGAACCGTCCGGCTGGACAAAGTAATTTACCCAGTCCCTCATATAGTCTGAATACCTTTTGTCAATATTTCCCAGCCTGTCAATAGCCATTCCAAGAAATGCCACATCGTAGGCCCATTTCGGATCTCTGTCGACATAGTAGACAAGACTGTCCGAACGTGCAATAACCGTATTTGCCATCCTTACTGACCATTTATTATCAGTCGCTGCACTGGATTTTTCCTTCTTACCCTGCGATTGAAAATTACATGCAGACAGCATGATTATCATAATAATTACACCCTTTGTTTGCATATGGATTTATTTATGTTGATAAATTAAAAGACATATTAAAAGACATATTAAAAGACATATTAAAAGACATATTAAAAGACATATTAAAAGACGTATTAAAAGACATATTAAATTAAAATAAAAGGCTTCCCCCTCTCTCCCGGGAGAGGGGGACCGAGGGAGAGAGGTTAAAAAAGAGACCCCTTGCCAGAGTCTCTTTTCATCCCGGATATTACTTAATTACCTGTACATTCCTTTGCGTAATACCGGAGCTAAACTAAACTAACCAATGAAATTCTAATATCCTGCATTCTGCCAGAATCCTTCCGGATCCGGTCCGCTTGTCAGATTTGTGATGGCATCGATCTGTGGTGTCGGTATTGGCCTTAAAGTATGAAACTCCCTAATGTTATCCCTTGCACTCCCGTTAAATGCAGTTACTCTCTCCAAAAGTTTACCGGTTCTCTTCAGATCGAACCATCTCTGTTGTTCGCCACAGAGTTCACGTGCCCTTTCATCGAGAATTATTGATATATCCTTGCCTGTTACCATTGTTTCTTCAGCAGCAGTTAATAGATTGGAATGACCTGCGATGGCACGTGCGGTTCTGAGATCATTCAATTTCTGGATTGCATTCGACGATTGACCTCCCATCATATAACCCTCAGCGGCTATAAGATACATCTCTGATAAACGTATGACAAAAGCATCACGCGATGCAAGGTCCCTGATAATTGAACCGGTGAGGTCGTCAAATTTCTTAAGCTGGATATAAATCCTGTTCCCCCTGAAGTTTTCATTTCCTGACGTTCCGGTGGCGATAGTCGGCAAAGTGCCTGCCGCATCCTGGTAAAGGGGATGAACAGTTGTTATCCCTACATCAGTCCTGGAAAACAATAGATACCGGTTTGATGCTCTCGCAATCTGTGCAGGAGTAGCAGTGCTTTTTGTCATGAAGATCGCAGTATCCCGCATATTTGCATAACCTGAGGGAGGAGCCACTGTCCCGGCAAATGCAGTCTGGAAGGCAGGAGCAAGGTAATATGTATCCCTGAATGAAGCCTGATATCTCTGATCATCAGCATCATTAAAAAGATCAAGGAGGTAGCCGGAAGGTACAAACCTTGTAAAACCCTTACTGTAAGCCTGATAGCTCGTACCAAGGTTATAATCGACACCTGAGTACCTGAGTATCTTATTAGCTTCTGTATCTGTACGCCTGAAAACAGTTGTCAGGCCGGGAATTAAATTCCACACGCCGACGAACATCAGATGTGAAGCATTCCCGCCGATGGAATTGGCAGCATTACGGATTATCATCTGTGACCATGTCAACTGGGAGCCTTCGGCATCCAGTTTCAGGCGTCTCGGGAGAATATTGTTTTCAAGAACATCAGAATAGTCAACCCACCATATTACTTCCCTGTTCGAAATTCCATTCTCATTTGTACCGCTCCAGCAGTCGGAATAATTATTGTAGAATGACAACCCACTTCCGGAGATAACTTCTTCGGCAGCTGCTGCAGCATCAAGATAGGCCTGATTATCATTGAATTTACTTCCCTTGTAAAGAAGAACCCGTGCTTTAAGGGCTTTAGCCGCCCAGAGATTAATATGTCCGGTTTTTGTGGTTCTGGCTGCCAGTTTAACGATAGCGTCATCCAGGTCCTCGAGCATAAAAGTGTAAACGGCTTCCTCGGAATCGCGGTGAGCAATTGTTGAAACGCTGCTTACCGGTTCCCTGTTAATCTGCACCGGCCCCCAGGTTTCCACAAGATGCCAGTAATAGAATGCCCTTAAGGTTTTAAGTTCTCCCAGGTAAGCATTTTTGTCTGCCTCAGATAGAATAACAGCAGGAGCTTCCTCAACATACTTTATCCCTGTATTGCAGGTATTAACAGCTGTATAGAAGAGTTCCCAGAACTCATCAAAACATGCATTCATAGTTTCACGGGAGCTCGTCGCAACCTCAGGGGTGACTCCCGAATAATCGATGAGCACTTTCTGCCTGTTGTCATATCCGGTCAGCCAGATATCAGTACCTCCTTCACTAAGGCCAAAGGCAGCTTCCTTTCCGTACCATCCACGCAGATAGGAATAACTCGCAGCCAGCAGACCATCAAGGCCGGATTTTGTAGAATAAATTACGTCTTCACTTGCACCGGTCTTATTGTCTTCAAGCAGATAGTCGGTGCAAGCAATATTTGAGATTATAAAAATCGCAGATATTGCTGAAATATATTTTAATCCTGTTTTCATAGATGTTGATTTTTAATGTTTAAAATTCAAGATTTACACCGAAGACCATCTGCTTCGACAAGGGATTTGAAATAGCACCTCCGCGTTCAGGATCATAATTATTAAGATTGCTGAATGTGAAATAGTTTTGGAGCGAACCATAGATCCTGATATTTGAAATCCCGATACGGGAAACTGCCTGTTTTGGTATTGTGTAACCAAGAGTCATCTCCCTTATTTTAAGGAAAGAGGCATTTTCAAAAGCTACAGCAGGCATGTTGCTCTGCGAGGCAATACCCGGGCGAGGGAATTTTGCTCCCTGATTTTCGGGAGTCCAGAAATCAACAGCCGGGGAACCATCTGCCTCTGTTGGTTTGTAGGCAGTATTATAATCGTACTGTATCCATTGTCCGGCACGGGCATAAACCAATGCCGATAATGTCAAACTCTTATAGTTGAAACTATTATTCCATCCTACGATAAACTTCGGGCTTTTATTGTAAATCCTTTTATCGAGATCATTGATAACCTCGTCATTATTTACATCAACCAGCTTTATGTCTCCGGGTACTTTACCATATGTAAGCGCCCTGGCAGCTTCGGCAATCGACCAGCAGCCATTCGCCTCATAATTGTAGTACGCTCTTACGGGTTCACCTACAATCAGAGCCTGATCGGGATTTGAAACATCCTTTATTTCACCGCTGGCAAGGGACACAATTTTATCTCTGTTCATTGAGTAAGTAATATCTGATATCCAGCCAAAGTTGCTTTTTTCAATAACTCTGAAACTCAGTGCGGCTTCAAAACCTACGTTTTCCGTAGTGCCCACATTTTCAAGAACCTGCGGATAAACCGAAGAGGCAGGCAAACCCTTGTAAACGAGTAAATCATTTGTCTTTGAATAATATACATCAAGTGCACCTGAAACGCGGTCTTTCAGCAAAGCTATATCCAACCCCGCATCATAAGTTGTTGTCGTCTCCCAGGTCAGGTCAGGGTTCCCAAGGTTAGCCGGAACCTGGCCCTGAACCAGAATGCTTCCATAGGTGTACGGGATCTTATCCATTCCCAGAATCGTAAGGGTCTGGTAAGGATCAATGGCAGCATTACCTGCCCTGCCCCAGCTTAAGCGAAGCTTGAGGTTATTAATCAGATCTGACGAATTCATGAACTGTTCATCTGAAATTACCCATGCAGCGGCAACTGATGGAAAATATCCCCATTTATTTCCCTGTGAGAGAACTGAAGATCCATCGGCACGCAGCGTGGCTGTAAGAAGGTATTTATCGAGCAATTTGTAATTGACACGCCCGAAATATGACAGCATATTGCTTTTTATATAATTATTTGTAATTGCGCGTCCTGCGGTAGGTATAAATGAAAGATCATAATATGAGCTCTTTAAATAATGATCAAAAGTTCCTATGCCCGATGCCCCATGTGATTCTTCAATTCCCTGATGGGCGCTCTGACCTGCAAGTAATTGGAAACTATTGGCTGTTCCAACTGAGAATGTGTAATTCAGGGTGTTTTCAAGAGTATAACCCGCTGACTGTTCATTCAGCGCTGAGAAGGAAGATCCCCGTCCGAACTGATAGTTTTCAGTGCACATGTAATCTTCGTACGTCCCGATTCTGTTCGACTGCTGGTCGATTCCAAAGACTGATCTGAATTTTAAGCCTTTTATAAGTTCCCATTCCAGGAACAGGTTACCAAAAAGTCTGTTTCCCTGTTCATTATTGCTGTAATAACCGGGCACTTCATTTAAAAGAGGATTTGTGTGACTTATTGCAAGTTCTGAAGGCCTGTCAAGGATGGTACCGTTCGATAAATAAGGCTGAGCCATTGAATGCATCTTGATCAGCTGGCCAAATATATCGTCGTCGCGTCGGTTCCAGTTGCGGTAAGTGTACTGGAGATTTGCACCGACACTAAGGTTATCTTTAATTTTATGATCAAGGTTAATTCTTCCGTTGTACCTCCTTAAGACATCATTCCGTAAAAGTCCCTGCTCATCCATAAATCCCAGAGAGACCAGGAATGTTGTTTTGGTATCGCCACCGGAAAGGGAGATCTCGTGATTATTCGTAAGGCTATTCCTCAGAATAAGATCGAACCAGTTTACCCCGCCTTCCTGGTAGAGCTGATAAACAGATTTTTCATAAGGGGGGCTCACAATATTTGAAAGAACAGTTTCCGGAGGATAATCACTTAGACTTGTTGTTCCCCAGGCTGCAGTCCCTCTTTCTGCATTGTAGCGCTGACGCTCGGCAATAAGAAGATAGTCCTGTTGAACGCTCATTAATTTGGGGAGGTTTGTAGGACTGTTAAAAGACAGGTAAGAATTTATGGATATCTTCGATTTGCCTGCACCTGCAGAACCCTTTTTTGTAGTAATGATTACGACCCCGTTGGCACCTCTGGTTCCGTAAATGGCAGTGGATGAAGCATCCTTGAGCACCTCTATCGATTGAATGTCGGACGCATTAAGGTCGAGCGTGGAGCCGTATTCTATCCCGTCAACCAGGAATAAAGGTGTATTTGAGGCATTTATTGAACGGTTTCCCCTCAGCGAGATATTAATATCTGAACCGGATTCTCCGCTTGCCTTAGTGACGTCAAGTCCGGCGACTTTCCCCTGCATTGACTGAAGGGCATTGTTGGTTGCGGTTTTTGTGATCTCGGCCGACTTTATTGAAGAGACAGCGCCAGTGAGATCTTTCTTCCTGACTGTACCGTAACCTACTACAACAAGCTCGTTAAGACCTATATATTCTTCCTGAAGGACAACATTAATTGCAATCTGGCCTCCAACAGTTACCTGCTGCTTGCCATAGCCTATAAATGAAAACTCAAGAACTGCAGCCGACGGATTTTCAATGAAGATCTGGTAGTTCCCGCCGGCGTCAGCCTGAACTCCTGTGGTAGTACCCTGGAGTACAACGTTAGCGCCGGGTAAGGGAGCTCCATCAGAGCCGGTGACCCTGCCGGTTATAGTCCGGCCATTCTGCCCGAATGATGCCAAAGTCAGGAGCATCATGAGAAGAAAGACAAAACTGCGATAAAATAGGATTCTTTTCATAATTAATTAATTAGTGGTTTAGAGTGATTTTCCTGTTATATTATTCTTAGACAATATTATTCCGGCCTTCTTTTTATTCGAAAAAGTTGTTCCCGGGAGCACATTATTCACCAGGTAAATGTTTTTACAATTCTCATCCTGAGAAATATAATCCATTATTTTCCCTGGCTGGAAACAATTTGATACAATTACGTCATGGCAATTAATAAGTTTCAGATAAGGCATTTCTACGGCCGGAGTCCTGACTGTAACCCTGTCCCAGGTTATCTCCTCAGAGTCTTTTGCATCGAGTGCACTTCCTTCATTTATCACCATCCGTATATCATGGAAGCTGGCCCCTGATGTATTTTCAAGCAAAACTCCCTTATCTGAAATGATCTGAAGGTCATTGAAAGAGATCTGTGATACATCCCTCTCATCAAGACCATAAACCGCAACCGGTCGCCGGGCACCGTTTATATTTATATTCGAAAGCTGGATGTTCTTTACTTCCGGCGTTCTCTCCGACAACACTTCCTGTGGCGAATCCTGATAACGCAAGGTAATCAGTATACCCTCGTTTACTATATTATACATTGAAACATTGGAGACCCTTACGTCCTCAACCAGCCCTCCCCTGCCGCGCATTGTCTTTATTCTGATACCTATGTCGGTCCCTTCAAAGACGCAATTGGAAATGTTTATTCTTTTCACCCCTCCGCTCATTTCACTTCCTATAACAACCCCTCCGTGTCCTTTAAGCATAGTACAATTTGAAATTGTTATATTTTCAGTTGGCGCTGCTGCCTCTCTTCCATCTTCATCCCTTCCCGACTTAATCACGATGCAGTCGTCGCCGACAGTAATGTGACAATTTGAGATATGGACGTTGGTACATGACGAAGGATCTATACCATCAGTGTTTGGCGAGTCTCCCGGGTTGTCAATAGTGATACCCGTAATCGTAATATTATCAGTAAAGGCCGGCATTATTGTCCAGAAAGGGGGATTTGAAAAGCTCACGCCCTCAATTAAAACATTCCTGCATTCGTAGGTGGTAATCATAGGAGGACGCAGGAAATTATTCTTCCCCCTTATATAAGAGTTTTTAACAAGCAGGTCGTGGTTCTCATTCTTAAAAATCTCCTGCCATTTACTGCCGACCTGTTTGCCCGCAAGAACACTTCTCATGAAATCCCACCATTTAGCACCCTGACCCTCAAAATGACCGTCGCCCCTGATCGCAATATTTTCACAGCGATAAGCATAGATCTGAGATTTAAAATTCCTTACCCTTACATCTTCCCATCTCGATTGAACCATAGGAAGATAGTCGTCGAAGTCATCTGTGAATTTTATAACCGATCCGGCATCAAGGTAAAGAGTGATGTTGCTTTTCATTATAATCGGACCGGTGAGAAATGTTCCTGCGGGGAAAAAAAGCGTTCCTCCTCCCCTGCCGGCAAGACTGTCAATAAGTTCATTTACGATCGTTGTGCACCTGGTTCTGCCTGAGGGGTCGGCTCCGGATGTCACCGCATTCGTCCATGCAGGCTGAGAATTTGCGTACGCAGCAGATGCAATCAGGATAAGGAAAACTACAGATTTTTTCATGACAAGATCAGATTGGCTCGTATTTGTCAATCTAAATTACCTGATTACTTCAAAACGAATGGTATATAAATTATCTGTTTTAGGTAGACATATTGGTTGATTTTGGCCGGGATTATACTAATTTTGATAATATAACCGGTTTAGATGAAACCTGCCCCCAGAATTCTGATTTTTATTATTCTGATACTCCTTCCGGTCTCAGGCAAAAGTCAGAATATTTTCAGATTCGATCATATAGGATCCGAAGACGGACTATCCCAGAACACAGCTTTCAGTATACTGTTCGACAGCAAAGGGTTCATGTGGATAGGGACAATGAATGGTCTGAACAGGTATGATGGATATGAATTCAAAATATTCAAAAGTAGTACGGGTAGTCCGGCAAGTTTCACAAACAACAGGGTCACAAACCTCTGGGAAGATCTTAAAGGCTTTATCTGGCTTGAAACCTATGACGGTTATTACCATTTCTTTAACCCTGAAACAGAGATCTTTCAGTCGATTCCGTCATATGAAGGGACAGATATAAAAAATGGAGCAATGAGGTTCTTTCTCCAGTATTCGAAGGACATCATACTCCTCGGTTCATCTGAATCAGGCGTATATTTCCTGAAATTTGATGACCTGAAAAATACTTATCTGATAAGTCATTTTACACAAAGCGAGGCAAATTCAATTTCTGACAGCAGGATCAGGTTTTTGCATATGGATTCTTCAAAAAATGTATGGGTCGGGACCGGAAAAGGAATCAGCTTTATTTCTCAGGATGATATAAAAAAAGGAGATCCAAAATTCAGTAATAAATTTTTAAATTACTCATTTACATCAGCCTGCGAAAACAAGGACGAAATATGGCTCGGCACGGAGACATCGGGGATTCTGATTCATAATAAGATCTCAGGAGCCACCAGGGAAATATCGAGGCAAAATACACCGGAGTTTAAGTCAGACCAGATAACTAATCTTTATTATACAACTACAAACGCAATTCTTGCAGGATTTAAGGACAATGGCTTATTATTATCAGCTAATGGTAAATCCTGGGAAAAAGTAAAATTCCACTCTGAAAATCTGGATAAAATTTACGAAGATCGTTTTGGGCAGATATGGCTGACAGCCATTGAGTTCGGTGTGACACGACTTGATCTGAAAAACCATGAAACCAGGCAATATATTCTGACCCCTGAGGAAATAAAGCCTCTCACCGATCTTGAAAGACCGCAGTTCTATGAAGATTCCCGCAATAACCTCTGGATCGGTCTCCATGGGAATGGCCTTGGCTTATATGACCGTGAAAATGACAGCTTTAAGTTTTTCAGGAATGATCCAAAGGACCCAAATTCGATTTCATCAAATATAGTGCATTGTATTACTGAAGATAAAACCGGTCAGTTATGGTTAGGCACAGGTCAGGTACTTGGGGGAGTAGAAAAAGTCATTCTTGAGAATTCGGCGTTTAAGCACTATCTCCTTGAAAAGGAGCCAGTTGATCTTCTTGATAACGTGTCAAGGGCAATGCTCGAAGATCAGAACAAATATCTGTGGGTCGCAACCAAAGCAGGCAAGGTGCACCTGTTCGACAGCCTGCTTAAAGAAAGAAGGACTTTTTATTCACTGCCGGGAGTTGGACTTGAATCATTCAGGAATATTACCTATTCCCTGCTGAACGATACCAGGGGATACCTCTGGGTTGGGTCCAAAGGTTACGGACTCAGCGTATCCACAAAACCTCTTGATAAATTCTCCGCAAACTATTCCGACATAAGATTCAGAAGATTTGAGTATTCGGCAATTGACAGCAACAGTATCGGGAACAATAATATTTATTCCATTTGCGAGGATAAGTCAAATGGTATCTGGATCGGTACATATGGAAACGGACTTACCTTAATTAAAGATCCGTACAATGACCATCTTAAATTTAAGAGGATAAACCAGCAAAACAGCAATCTTTCAAGCAATCTCATCCGACATCTGTTAATTGATTCTTCAGGCAACCTATGGGTTGCGACCACTTTCGGACTCAATCTTCTTGAAAAGAATGATCTGGATTCAGGAAAATTCAGATTCAGGGTATTCCTTAAGAATCCTTCTGATCCTAAAAGCCTTATATACAATGATATCATCCATATCTATGAAGATAAGAGAGGCCGTTTGTGGTTTGGTACATTTGGAGGAGGCGTCGATCTTCTTGAAGAAATAAATGGCGTAAATGCATCCTTTAAACATTTCGGTACTGAAGATGGAGCGGGATTCGGGATTATATACGGAATATTGAGCGATAACAGGGATAATATTTGGGTCAGCACGGAGAATGGCCTTGTTTGCATTAATCCTGAAAACAATACAACTGAAGTATTTAATAGCTATAACGGGCTGGGATTTAACAGTTTCTCGGAAAACACCTGCTGCTTAAAGAAAGACGGCACCCTTTTATTCGGAGGTTACCTCGGATTTGAAGCTATTGATCCTGAAAAAATTATTCCAAGCCAGGGTGCTCCGGATATTGAGCTTACAAAATTTCTATTATTCAATAAGGAAGTTAAATATGATCAGAAGGATTCTCCGTTAAAAAAGAGTATTACTTTTTCCGATAGCCTTATTTTAAAGTATTTTCAGTCAAGCTTCAGTATTGATTTTTCAGCCCTTGATTTTCTTGATCCGGCCAGGATCCAGTACATGTATAAGCTTGATAATTTTGAATCCAACTGGAATTATATAGGTAACCAGCACAGGGCAACATATACGAACCTGTCTCCGGGGAAATACGTTTTCAGGGTCAAATCAATCCTGCCCAATGGCATATCAGCATCAGAGGAAAAAGTTCTTAGCATTCGTATTGCTCCGCCATGGTGGAAGACGACGCCTGCTTACCTGATTTATATAATTCTTATTGCTATTGTTACTTTATTAATTTACAATGCAATAACAAGAATAAGCCGTTATAAAAACGCGCTCGCTGTCGAAAAGAGGATAAATGAAGTTAAACTGGAGTTCTTCACGAACATATCACATGAGATCAGGACACCTCTCACTTTGATTATCGGCCCCCTCGAAGACATGATGGGTGAGAAGAATCTGGCTCCGGTTAAAAGGCTGCAGATGGGAATTATGCTTAAAAATGCCCGAAGGATGCTTCACCTGACAAACCAGCTGCTCGACTTCAGAAAAGTTCAAAACAACAAGATGACCTTAAAGATCCGGGAAATTGATATTATTACCTTTACCAGGGAGATTTTTGACAGTTTTGGACCACTTGCCCGGCACAAAGGGATCGACTGCGGGTTTGAGGCTCAGTTTGATTCATTGAAATTATATGCTGACCCTAACAAGCTTGATATCATTATTTACAACATAATCTCAAACGCAATAAAATTAACAGATACCGGGAAAAAGGTTATTGTTAAAATTGATGGATATGAAAAGAATGGCTTCATCGATATATCGGTAACTGACGAAGGACCGGGAATTTCTCAGAAGAACCTTTCTGAAATATTTACCCGTTACACAATTCTCAGTAACCAGGATCTTGCCGGTACAGGAATCGGTTTGTCGCTTTCATATGAACTGGTCAGATTGCATAAGGGAGATATTTTAATAACCTCAACTGTCGGCATAGGCAGTACATTTACAATCAGACTCTTAAAAGGGCGTACACATTTTCAAAATGACCCCGGTATAGAGACAGATGAGCTCAACGTTCTTCATACGGAGTCTGCTCATGCCGGATTTTTGTCGCAAGATGACGAATCTGACGGAAAATTATCCGTTGCAGATCCATCTGAAAAAAACCTGGTCCTTGTCGTTGAGGACAATCATGAGATCCTGAATTACATATGCCAGTCGTTAAAATCGTTCTTCAATACCATAGGTGCAAAGAATGGAGAGGAAGGCTTGCATCTTGCCAGGTCAATGAATCCTGATCTGGTAATTACAGACATAAGGATGCCGGGAATGGACGGGCTTGCCATGACGAAGCATCTGAAGGATGATTTCAATACAAGTCATATTCCGGTGATAATGCTGACATCCAAAGGTGACATTAAGGATCAGATCGAGGGCATTGAATGCGGGGCTGAGGCGTATATTGTGAAACCATTCAATATGGAGTATCTCAAAACGGTAGCTGCAAATCTTTTAAATCAGAGAAGCCTGGTATTAACTTATTATGTAAACAATAAAGCCGGTGAAGCTGGATCGCTGAAGATCACGTCGAAGGATGGTGAATTTCTGAACAGGGTAGTTTTGTTTATAGAAGAGAACTACACTGGAAATCTTACAATAAGCACACTTGCTTCCCATTGCAATGTGAGCCGTACGGTTCTTTATAATAAGATAAAAGGACTAACGGGATTCAGTCCTGTTGAATTCATTAGAAAAATAAAAATGAATATTGGCCGGAAGCTGCTCGAGAACGGATTTAATGTCTCAGAAGCTGCATACAAGACAGGCTTTTCGGATGTTAAATATTTCAGCCGCCTTTTTAAAGCACAATTCGGCCATCCGCCAAGTAAGCTCAAACAGGACTAAAAGAACTCAGGAATAGAAAATTGTCGACAAGCCTGTTCTGTCCAAAAGATTATTAGTATTTTTATTTGATTAATTTTAATTGATCGAATTACTAAATCAATCTTAAAAATTCAGAACTATAACCATGAAAAAATCACACTCAAGGAGAGAATTCTTAAGGGTGTCGGCTGCCGGCGCTCTTGGGGCATTTGCATTATCGCAGTATGCATGCAGGACAACCAGGCCTGCAGCGAAGACCGCAGCTGCAAGGGTAACCGATCCAAAATCATTTGGCATTGCACTCCAATTGTATACAATCCGGGACGCAATGACAGTCGATGTTCCCGGTTCATTGAAGAAGGTTTCCGATGCCGGCTATAAATATCTTGAGCTTGCGGGATATGCCAATGGTAAGTTTTATGGTTACGAACCTGTCGACTTCAGAAAACTTGTAAATGACCTCGGAATGGAAATTCTGAGCAGTCACACACAGGTTGAAGCACAGGGTATTACGCTTGAAAATGCAGTCAAAATGGCTGAGGACCATTCCAAACTGGGAGTAAAATACTGTATCCAGCCCTGGGTTGTTGAGGAAGCAAGGACCACTATAAACAGTTATAAGAAAATGGTATCCGACTGGAATAAGGTAGGTGGCATAATGAAAGATCACGGAATCCAGTTTGGATATCATAACCATAACTTTGAGTTTGCAACTGTTGAAGGGAAAATCCCATACTATGATATTATGCTGCCTGAGCTTGACAAGGATCTGGTAACCATGGAGATGGATCTTTTCTGGACTATCAAGGCCGGCCAGGATCCAGTTGAGATTTTCAAAAAATACCCCGGCAGATTCCAGCTTTTCCACATGAAGGACATGTACACCAAAGAAGCTCCTTATTATACAACAGTTGGCGAGGATGACTTCGCACCTGTCGGAGAAGGTATTGTAAACTTTAAGGAAATTCTGGCTGCAAAGAATATCGCCGGATTGAAGTACATGATTGTTGAACAGGACAGCACAAAGGATGGGAAGCCGTTCGAAGCTATTAAGAAAAGCATAACCAATCTCACAACCAAGATATTAGTCTGATAGATAGGGGTTGTTGAAAAAGCCTTTTTTAACCGCAAAGCACGCTAAGAAGTCGCGAAGCACGCAAAGTTAAAACGTTAATAATTAGCTCTTTGCGAACTTTGCGTAAATTCTTCGCGATCTTTGCGGTTAATGGATTTAAACTTTTTAAAGAGCCCTATCATTTATTATTCCATTGATTTAAACCCAAAAACAATCTGGGGCTGCAATTGCAGCAGGTCGAATATCATAAGTTCATTTGGCCCGGCGCGAAGGAAAGAAGCCGGACAATAGAGCCTTTTCTGCGGTCCTATATCCCAGTACCTTCCAAGGTTATGGCCATTGACCCATACGATACCTTTTTTGAAATTTGACAGATCAAAAAAAGTATCTCCGGCATGGTCGAGATAAAACGAGGATTTGAAGAAGATACCTCTTTTTCCGGGGTTTCTGTTTGAGGACCTCAGGTCATACATATATTTGTCATTCATTGGCAGGTTATACACCTTCCAGTTCATGAGCGTCATGCCATTAAGTGTAACCCGGTCGGTTATTCCTTTCCTGTCAATAAGATACTGGGCAAAATTAATTCGTCCCATTCCTTCGACAAGGATTTCAAGCAAAGGCCTTTCAGCTTTGCTTTCCGGAATGTCGATTGAATTAATTCCCTCTCTCCTGTCAAGAATTCCAAGATATTCTCCGTTCAGAAAAACGGTTGCATAATCATGAAGATCTGTCACACTAAGCTTCCCTTTTTTATGACCGATGAGTTCCGTCGAATAAAGAATGAAACCATAATCCTGGGCATAGGCTTCAAAAGGTCCTGGTTGAACAGTATTTACGGGCTTTGGGAGGTTATCCCAAACCGAAGTAAAAACTCCGAGGCCTATTGATGGAATATCATATGATGGGATTGAATCAGGCACCGGTGGCAGTTTTTTACCCTTTGGAAGATATGACCCTAATAACCTCCGCAGCGACAAATATTTTGGCGTCGCTTTCCCCTGCTCATCAATTGGGGCATCATAATCATAACTTGTAACATCAGGCTCATATCCCTTTCCGCCTGAATTTGCGCCAGCAGTAAAGCCAAAATTCGTACCTCCGTGAATTACATATAGATTAAATGATTTCTTATTATCCATAAGAAATTTTACTTCCTTCAAAAGTTCCGTAGTGTCAGGTCGTGCCCATTTTTCACCCCAGTGGGTAAGCCACCCCGGGTAGGTTTCGCTGCTGAACACCGGAACTCCGGGGTTCATCTTTGAAGCAAGTTCAAAATGTGACAGTCTGCTTCCCGAATCAAGGCCAACAGCACATCCCGGAAGAGTACCGGCCTCAAGCATGTAAGTTGTGGGACCGTCGCCTGTGAAAAATGGAACATCAATTCCGTTCTGAGTCCAGATATCTTTCAGTTTTGCCATATAGTTCCTGTCATTTCCAAAACTGCCATACTCATTTTCAACCTGAAGCATCAGCACCGGCCCACCGTTAGTAATAAGAAATGGCTTGATTTCAGTTGCAAGTCTTGCCATATACTTTTCAGCAGCAGCCATATACCTGGGATCCATGCATCTGAGTTTTATGTCGGGAATTCTGAGAAGATAGGGTGGAATTCCGCCAAGCTCCCATTCAGCACACACGTAAGGACCAGGCCTTACAATAAGCCACAACCCCTCATCCTGAACTATTCTGAAGAACCCGGCAAGGTTATGGTTGCCTGTTGAGAAATCAAAGACACCCTCCTCAGCTTCATGATAATTCCAGAAAATATAAGCACTTACTGTGTTACAGCCCATCGCTTTTGCCATCTGGATCCTGTGGCGCCAGTATTCAGCAGGTATCCTTGCCGGATGCATCTCTCCGCTTATAATCTGGAACGGATCCCCGTCAAGGAGGAATTCTGTTGTACCGAGGGAAAAAGAATGTTTTGCCCGTTTACTCTGACCGAAAATGGTTGTTGTTAATAAAGTAACAATCAAAAGGTTTAAAATGAATCGCTTAGACATATCTTTCAAACTAAATTATACTTCTATCTTGCCAGTATTACACGTACCCTGGATGAATATTCCGGTGAATTTATTTTCAAAATGTAGACTCCATCGGGCAAACCGGTTTCTGACAGGTTAAACATTCCCGGATTGCCAATTGCAGCACTTCTGACCTGCCTTCCCGTGATATCAAAAAGCAGAAGCTGAACCTCATTTAGTTCTTCATCACTGTTAATGTGAATTGTAATGAGACCTGTGGTGGGATTTGGATAGATGGTCAGGTTTCCGTCAGTTTCGGAACCCGGATCACCGGGATCTGAAATATAGTTGTCAGCAAAAGGAGTCCCGTCTTTCTTCACCGACAATGTCCAGTAAGAATAATCGCCCGGATTGCCGGCCGGATTAATTTCCTTTGAAGAAAGGGAGTAACCGTCCCCGTCAGCTCCTGAAGGCCAGGGTGATGCATCAGAGAAGCTAAAATCAATTACCTCATTTGCTGAAGAATTCTTAAGCAGGACCTCTTCTCCTCCATTTGAAAAATTACCCGTGTAATTTCCTGAAGCGACAAGTCCATAAAAATCGTAGAATTTTGAAGGTTTGGATGCAATTACCCAAAAACGGCCGGGAGCCAGTAAATTGTTAACCGGGAACGAATACTGAATGGCGGAGTCAAGGACAAGACCGGACAGATTTACTGCATTCTTCCCTGTATTTTTAAATTCAATAAATTCAAGATCCTTACCTTCAGTCGTATCGGAGCCCGAAATCAGATCAGGCGGGTGATAATGAAGTTCAGTGACCTTCAGACCGGAATAGTCTTCCTGCTCTCTTATAAAGTTGACCTGGCTGACTGCACTCCACTCTCCTCCTTCAAGGATCCTTGCTTTTATCTGTGTCGAACCATTTATCTGCAGGCTTATATTATTAAGAGAAAACCTTGCTCCGACGCTTACTCCTCCCCCCGTTTTTCTGGGATCAGATCCATCGAGTGTATAATAAATAGTTCCTGATGAGTTCGGATTTTCTATCTGAACGGTTACAGGATTGGACAGGGCATTATCAGTATTCTTTATTACACCGTCGGGACCGGTTATTACCGGGGCGGCTGCTACGGGATACAGATCTGCTTTCTTAAGCTGATCAATTACAATGCCTGTCCTGTTGGGAATAAAATTATTCCTGATCTTATTAATTTCCGGCAGCCAATTATCATTCCTGGTATAAGGGATACTCCCGTTGGTCCTGGCATCACCCCATCTTGCCGATTCGGCAATAACTGCCTTTGAAACCTCATTTATTCTTTTATTTATCCGTTCAAGTGACTTAGCAGGTGCGAAAACCCCGTTTGAAGAAAGGTGCTTCCATGCTCTGTCAGCAAATCTTATACGGTATTCCGGATTTGCTGAGAGCTTGAAATGAAGCCATTGAGGATGGAACTTGATAAAATCGCTTACTTCCATCCGCATGTTATCAGTCCTGGTACCAATGTTAACCCTGTCTTCAGACAATCCTATTCCCGGATTATGAGGTTCATCAAAGAGGGAGTGCTCAGCGTCATGAACATAAAAGGTAAAACCTTCTGAGTTATCCTCCCTGTTATCAATTGCATAAAAATTATTCGAGCCTTTATTTTGCATGAATGACGACGTCGGAGAATCGAAGTTGCCGGTATAGAAAATGACCATCATAAAATCAATAAGGTTATCAATATTAACCATTATCTTCCCTCCTTTTACCGGATTCCCTTCCTTATCTTTACCTTCAATCCTGAAATAATCAGCATCCGAGGTAAATCCTTTCTGGCACAAATTCCATAATGTCTGCCATGAATCTAACTTTCCATCTGTAACTTCAACATTATAACCATTTTCAGTATTTACCTTAATAACGTCATAATCATCAGAATTACCGCCGAAGTACGATTCAGCATATCTTGCCTCAGATCTTTCCTGGCTCTGAAACACGCCCCAGTACATTCCATTCAGGTAGAGGTGATAATACCTGCTTCTTGTATACGGTTGCCCCATATCACGCTGACTGTCACGTGAAAATACCTCCCTTACAAGTGAATTATTCGGGAATCCGTTGCTCCAGGCATAGTTCTGTTCTGTACGGAGATCTAATTTGTCGAATTGTGTGACTCCTTCATCTCCGAAAAGGGGGAAATCAAGTTTGGCATTTCCGTACTCCTCCCTGAAAAACAACCTGAATCCATGTTTTGGGAAATCATCATTACGGCTCCACCCTCCCCTGATCCTTAATCCTGCATTTACACTGAAGCCTTCCGAGCCGTCGGGTTGAATCAACTCAACGCTGCATTCCTTCTCCCAGTTAAGTCCATGTCCTGCAGCATTTACATAAATGCCTGAAGCCGGATCAAAAAGATTTTTAAGATCCGTAACAATTGATATTGAAGGAAGGTCAAGCAGTGATTCATCCATCAATGCTGCATAATTGGGATTGCTGACAATTTCCCTATCCATATCGAGGTCAATAAGCTGGCCATTTACATTATATGTTGGCCACTCGCCTCCAGGCCAGGTTTGTGTTTTTACCTTCTGAAGAAAAATATATGTCCGTGAAGCAGGTTTGGATGGTTTAAAACCCGGTCTGGTGAGTGATGCTCTTATTATAACTGAAGGTGTTGCCGGTCTTCCTGCCGTGTTATCAGGATCAATTGGAATTGTTACCGGTGAATCCGATATAAAGCTGTTCTTCGAATTTTGAGGATTACTTCCGTCAAGTGTATATATTAACTGGGCCGAGAGATCGGTTGAGGTCAGGGTTGTGCTGAAGGGAGTGTCGTAAAAACCCGACGCAGCCGGGAAGTCAATTTTGCCATTACTCACCAGTTCCGGAAGGAACTTCTCTCCATAAATTGCTATGTCAATGTAAAAATCTGTACTGGTGAGATTAACATTAAACCCCTGAACGGCAATGTAATTTATCCCATCGACAAGGTTCAGGGAGCCAGTATTAACTTTAAATTCTTCTCCGGTACCCGATTCATGATTAGCTGGCGCAAAACCGTTATAGGCAAGGTTCCCCGGCACATTTCTGTAAACCGCAATTGAACCATTGATCCAAAGTATAAAACCGTCATCATAATCAGTCCTGACAGTCAGCTCTTTAATCAAAGTGCTGTTTGAGCATAGAAAAGTCGAGCGCAGGTAAAGTGTTGAATAACTGTTTATCATGTCCGCTAATTCTGTTCCTCCCGTTCCGTCTCCATAGTGGAATGGAGCGCTGCCTTTGGGCCATCCTGAATAGTCAAAGCCCGGATCCTTCCATGAGGCAGGCAAAGCCGAAGCATCTTTACCCTTAATATATGAATAATCAGAATGATAGGAGAAATCTATCTGTGCATTAACAGGAGCGTGTGATGTTAAAATAATTAAAACCACCAGCACCGCAATCGCTGGTTTTCCTGATCCCCTCATTTCAATCTGTTTTCTTCAATTAGTCTGGCAATAAATCAGGTTTTAAGGTCCTATATAGTTTGAAAACTATGTAACTTCCGGTAGTATCCGTTACGTCTGGAAATGAGATCAGTGTGAGTGCCTTGTTCCACTATTTTACCATCATCGATAACTACAATTAAATCGGCATTCTGAATAGTTGAAAGCCTGTGTGCGATAACTATCGAGGTCCTGTTTTTCATTAAATTGAGAATGGCATCCTGAACAAGTCTTTCCGATTCCGTATCAAGTGCCGAGGTTGCTTCATCGAGTATCAGGATAGGCGGGTTGGCCATTATTGCGCGGGCAATGCTTACTCTTTGCCGTTGTCCCCCGCTTAGTTTATTGCCCGATTCCCCCACTTTGTTTTCATAACCTTTTTCAGTTTCAATAATAAAATTGTGGGCATTCGCTATACGTGCAGCATGCTCAACAGATTCCATATCGGGGGCATCAATTCCGAAGGCAATATTTTCCTTAAATGTTGTATTAAAAAGAATCGGATGCTGGCTTACAATACCCATCAGGCTTCGCAAGTCCCTGATCTTAAGGTCTCTGAGATCAACCCCATCAATCAGTATCGATCCGCTGTCGACATCCATGAACCTTGGAAGCAGGTCAGCCATAGTTGACTTTCCAGCACCTGATTTTCCGACGATTGCCACCGTCTGTCCCTTTAATATCTTCAGGTTTATGTCCTTAAGTACGGGTTCCTGGTTATAGCCATACGACACACTCTTGAATTCAATTGATTCATTAAATCCGTGAACCGGAATCGCATCTTTCTTCTCATAGATCTTCTCTTCGGCTTCAAGGACCTGATCAATCCTGTCGATAGAAGCCATTCCTTTCTGTATGCTGAACCAGGCAGTCGTGATATTCTTGGCGGGTTGAATTATCTGAGAAAAAACGACGAGAAAGGCTATTAGTTTTTCCTGGGTCATGTTTCCGGTTCCCTGTAATGCAAGCGAACTTCCGAAATACAATACTATCATCAGCACAATTGTTGAAAGGAATTCACTTATTGGCGAAGCGAGGTAAGCTTTGCGGGTAACTCTCTTAAAGATTTTGGAATACTGCTCATTGGTCTCAGTAAACTGTCTTTTCATCTTTTCCTCAGCGTTAAAACCCTTGATGATCCTGAGTCCCGTCAACGACTCTTCCACAACTGAAAGAAGCCTTCCGAGGAATTGCTGACCCATAAACGATGATGATCTTAAAGTCCGGCTGGCCCTTCCTATAAGCCATCCGCTTAACGGCAGCAGGATGAGGGCAAACATTGTCAGCCTGTAACTCGTAACGAAAAGATAAACCACAAATATCAGGATATAAAGTGGATCACGAAAAAGCATTGTAAGTGATGACATTACAGAAATCTCGATCTCCTGCACATCATTTGAGATCCTTGTCATGACATCACCTTTGCGGGCGTCTGTAAAAAATGATAACGGGAGCTTAAGAACTTTAAAATACATCTTCTTCCGGAGATCCCTGACAGTACATGCCCTGATATATGCCATGCAGTTATTGGCAAGAAAAATAAATCCGTTTTTGAACAGGCTTGCAATAATCACGATAAGGATTACGAGAAGAAGGGCGCCCACCTCACCATTCCTGTTTATAAAGGAATAAAGATAATATTTGCTGAAGGTAGCAAGGTAATCCGTACTAAACTGAAACTCTCCGGGAGATTGAATTGTCTCCACATGGTTAAATAAAATCTTCAAAAACGGGATGACCAGGGTATAAGATACGAGTGCAAAAACCGCACTCAGAATATTATAGATTATATTCTTTACCGCCGACCATTTATACGGTTGAATATATTTTAACAGCAACCTGGCTTTATTCATAAATTCCCCTGAAATATTAAAAACCTGTATAGTTAAACGGAGTGATCCCCTTCAGCTCTGTTTTCACACTATCACTTATATCGAGATTATCGATAAAGTTAAGAACTGATTCCTTTGTGATTTTCTGGTTGATACGTGTGAGGTCGTGCAGGGCTTCATACGGTTTATGAAATCCTTCGCGCCTCAGTATTGTTTGTATACCTTCTGCCACCACTGCCCAGTTATTCTCAAGATCAGAATTTATCTTGTCAACGTTGATAATAAGCTTATTAAGTCCTTTAAGCAAGGAATTAAATGCAATTACTGTATGACCAACCGGCACTCCTATATTTCTAAGGACAGTTGAATCAGTGAGGTCGCGCTGTAGTCTGGATACCGGAAGTTTCATCGATAGATGATCAAAGATTGCATTAGCATAGCCAAGGTTTCCTTCTGCATTTTCAAAATCGATCGGATTTACCTTATGAGGCATCGTTGACGATCCTATTTCGCCCTTTCTTATTTTCTGCCTGAAGTAATCCATTGAAACATACGTCCATATATCCCTGGCCAGATCTATCAGAATAACATTGATCCTGCGGAGGTTATCAAAAAGGGCAGCAAGATTATCATAGTGTTCGATCTGTGTTGTAGGGGATGAGCGCTGCAGCCCGAGTACTTCATTTACAAAATTTTCTGCGAACGATACCCAGTCTGTTTCAGGAAATGCAACTTTATGGGCATTAAGGTTACCTGTTGCGCCCCCGAATTTGGCAGAATACGGGATCTGACCAAAATATTTTGACTGTTCGTCTATCCTTGCAATAAAGACCGAGATTTCCTTTCCAAGTCTTGTAGGTGTTGCAGGCTGACCGTGAGTTCTCGCGAGCATTGGCACATCTTTCCATTCCGCTGCAAAACCTGCCAGGATCTCCCTTAATTCGAAAAGGAGCGGGAAATAAACTTCAGTCAGAGCGTCCTTTAGCGATAAAGGAATTGCAGTATTATTGATATCCTGGGAAGTAAGTCCGAAATGAACGAATTCAGACCAGTTACCCCAGCCCATCTGAAAGAATTTTTCTTTAAGATAGTATTCTACTGCTTTAACATCATGATTTGTAATTCTTTCGGTTTCCTTGATCTTCATCGCCTCCTGCACGCTAAAGTCCTCATATAATTCACGCAGAACTGAATAATTCTCTTTCTTAAAGTCAGCCAACTGGGGAAGAGGTATATCACACAAAGCAATAAAGTATTCTATTTCAACAAGCAGGCGGTACTTTATAAGCCCAAATTCGGAAAAATAAATATCAAGGTCATCAACCTTATGTCGATACCTTCCATCGAGGGGAGAGATGGCTGTAAGATTATTTAATTCCATTTTTTTGCCTTTTTGGTGGTTCGGGTATTACAACTATACGCACAAATGTAGTATTTTCGGGGGAGTAAAAAAACGGAATGGAGAAAATCAGAATTTCAGCCGTCAGATATGCAAATACATATCCATTCATCTATGGTTTAACAAAAACCGGTTTCGACAAAAAAGTAATCATTGAAACAGATCATCCGGCTGACTGTGCAGCTAAACTGATAACAGGCAGGTCAGACATAGGCCTGATTCCGGTTGCTGTACTACCCCTTCTGAAAGAATCGCATATTATAAGTGACTTTTGCATTGGAGCCAATGGCAGGGTAAGAACGGTACAACTCATGAGTAACACTGATCTCAGGGATATTCAGACTGTTTACCTCGACTACCGGTCGCGGACATCTGTAATGCTCGTCAAAGTTCTGGCCAAAAATAAATGGAAGACAGAATTTGACTGGGAAGATACGGCAGAAGGCTTTGATTTTGTACATATTAAGGAGAAAGAAGGGGTCGTCCTTATTGGCGACCAGTGTTTTGAGTTTGAAAACAACTACCAGTTTAAATATGATCTCGCATGGGAGTGGAAAGATTTTACCGGACTGCCATTTGTTTTTGCGTGCTGGACTGCAAACCGGGTTCTTCCGGAAGACTTTACTGAGGAATTCAATGCCGCATTGAAAACAGGAGTCAATAATATTGACAGGGTGGTTAAGCACTTTGGCAATAAAGGATCAATTACAGGTTGCGATCTTAAGGAGTATCTTACGCAAAACATTGATTTTAACCTCAATGCCGAAAAAAGAAAGGCATTGAAATTATTTCTTGAGCTGTTGAAAGAAGTATGATAAATAAGGTATCAGAAACCCTAAATAATTCCTTTGAATATTAAATTTGCTAAATATTGATTAACTTTGTAAAGCATTGTTTAATTAACGGAGATATTAACATAAAAACATTAAACCATGACAAAAATAATCACCTTTAATGAGCTCCGGAAGATAAAAGATCAGTTGCCCTCCGGTAGTATGAAGAGAATAGCTGAAAAGCTTGATCTGAATGAAGAAACTGTCAGAAACTACTTCGGAGGGAGAAATTTTGATAAGGGACAAAGTGTTGGAATTCATTTTGAACAGGGTCCGGGTGGTGGAATAGTGACATTTGATGACACTACTATCCTCGATCTGGCAGAAAAGATGCTAAAAGACTGAACTAAAAACTGAAAGCCTGTATAAGCAAAAGGCTTTGTCTTTTGCTTTTTTTATTTTTAAAACAGATGGATCTGGCAGGAAATATTATATCTGCTGAAGAGAATTACAGGCAGATCCTTGAAGAATTTTTTATTGAAACCTGGAGTAAAACAGTTCTTAACTCCCATGATATTGACCATCACCGCAGAGTGTGGCATTATGCGAAAGAACTACTTGAAGCTGAAACAGATCCCCAAACAAAAATTTCGCAGGTAAAGCCTGAAAAACTTATCATTGCATGTTATCTTCATGACATTGGGATGTCGAAAGATCCGGGGATAAAGCATGGCAGACACAGCCTTGAACTTACCCGGCAATTTCTTATCAAAAACCAAATTAACATAACTGATTTCGCAGATGTACTGCATGCGGTTGAGAATCATGATGATAAAGATTACACAGATCAGCCTGTTGGCGATCCCCTGTTAATGATCCTTTCAGTCGCAGACGACCTTGATGCTTTTGGACGGATTGGGATATACAGATACTCGGAAATCTATCTTACAAGGGGTGTGCCACTGAAGTTAACCGGTTACAAAATCATAGAAAATTCAGGTAAAAGATTTAAAAATTTTGAAGATGTAACAGATAAAAGCGCTGCTATGTTTGAAAAGCACAAACAAAGATATCAGTTGCTTAACGACTTCTTCATCCATTTCAACCTGGAATCAAACCGGTACAATTTTGGTAACAATGTACCATCAGGTTATTGCGGCGTTCTGGAAATAATTTCCGGGATGATTAAAATGAATGCTTCTGTGGTGAAGATCTTATCGGATCGTAACCGGTATTCCGGCGATCCTGTTGTCTTTGATTTCATGGATGGCCTTAGTAAGGAACTGGATGAATTCAAGTCAGGAAATAAAACTTCGTAAAAACAAATAAACTCTGAGAATGATTGAAAAGGAACTAAATAATTCTGATCCATTCAATACCGGAAGCTTCAGAATTGCCGGACACAAAGTCGTTGATATTCTGTCTGATTACCTTGAAGAGGTACAGAAAGGTGGTGATATGCCGGTTCTTCCATGGAACGAACCGGAAAAACTTGTGGAGGATTTTTCTTTTGAATCGGGTGGCGGAGAAAAAGAACCTCTTGACCGTTACATTAGAAGAGTAATTTCAAATTCGAATCATCTTCTTCATCCCCGATATATAGGCCATCAGCTTACCTCCCCCCTGCCACTTACAGTTCTCGTTCAGTTTTGTACAACGCTTTTAAACAACGGTTCAGCGGTATATGAAATGGGACCTGTAAATATGGCAATGGAGAAGAACGTCATCATTAGATTTGCATCCCTTATCGGGTACAAACAGGGGTATGACGGGATCTTCACTCATGGAGGTTCGGCAGGCAATCTTACTGCTATGCTTGCCGCACGACAAAACATGTCTGATTACAATGTGTGGGAAGAGGGGATCAGGGATTCTGCGCGTCCGGGGTTTATGATTACGGAGCAATCTCATTACAGTGTCGCAAGATCTGCCAGGATAATCGGTCTGGGTGAAGGCTCAATTGTTAAAGTTCCCTATGACTCTCATTTCAGGATGAAAGTTGAAATGCTTGAAAAAGTTAAATCAGAAGCTGAGAAAAAGGGGATAAATGTAATTTCTGTCATTGCCAATGCATGTTCTACAGCCACGGGATCATACGATGATCTTGAATCGATTGCGGATTTCTGTGAAAAGCACAGACTGTGGATGCATGTCGACGGAGCGCACGGCATGGGAGTATTATTTTCTCAAAAATACAGGGATCGCGTCAGAGGCATTGAAAGGGCTGATTCAATTGTAATTGATTTTCACAAGATGTTTCTTGTCCCGGCGCTAAATACTCTTGTCATGTTTAAGAACGGGGACTACTCATATGAAACCTTCGCACAAAAAGCCAGTTATCTGTTCGATAAATCAGCCAGGAATGTCTGGTATAACAGTGCCATCCGGACGCTTGAGTGTACAAAGAGTGCATTGGGGATAATAGCGTACACAGCCCTGAAATACTATGGCAATGGTTATTACCGTGATTATATTGAAGGCAGGTATGAACTTGCCTCCGCATTCGCACAGCTTATTAAATCCAATAAAGAACTTGAATTGTGTGTTGAACCTGATGCCAATATAGTCTGCTTCAGGTATGCACCTCCAGGACTCAATGATGTTTTCCTTAATAAGGTCAATGCAGCAATCAGGGACAAAATAGTAAAAGAAGGTTCCTTTTATATAGTACAGGTCGAAATTGAGGGTAAGCTCTTTATAAGGTTAACCCTGATAAACCCGATAAACTCACTCAATGAACTTAAAGAATTTCTGGAAAAGACAGTAAAAACCGGTAACGAGCAGTTAAAATTACTTTGATGTAGCATGTGCGGTTGTTGTAAAACAATTTAAATCTTATTTTGTGAAATCGCCCTTAAAATGAGATCAAATGGAAAACAATCTGAAGTTAAAGGAGCTGAACAGGCTCAGTGCTAACGATAATGTAGAGGAATCCCTTGTAAAAGTGGCTGAAATGTTCCCGGGCAAAGCAGTATTCACAACAAGTTTTGGTATTGAAGACCAGGTTATTACACATATAATTTTTAAGAATGAAATCCCGGTAAGAGTTGTTACCCTTGATACCGGAAGGCTTTTTCAGGAAACCTATAAAGTGTTTGGCGAGACCCTGACCAGGTATAAAAAGAGTGTTGAAGTCTTTTTACCTGACCATGAAAGTGTGGAAAGGATGGTAACGGAAAAGGGACCCTTCAGCTTCTTACATTCAAAAGAGAACCGGCTTGAATGCTGCAGATACAGGAAAGTAATTCCGCTTAACAGGGCACTTGAGGGTATGGAATGCTGGATTTCAGGGATCAGGTCAGGCCAGTCGGATAACAGGAGTCAGATGGAGAGAGTTGAATACGATAGTTACAGAAGGCTATATAAGTACTATCCTTTGTTTGACTGGTCATTTGAAGGAGTAAAAAGGTATGTCAATGAAAATAATATACCATACAATACCCTGCATAACAAGGGATTTGTGAGTATTGGTTGTGCACCTTGTACCAGGGCGGTAAGGGAAGGCGGGGATTTCAGGTCAGGCAGATGGTGGTGGGAGACGGACGGTATGAAGGAGTGCGGGTGTCATATAAAATAATTTCATAACTTTATACTTTGAACTTCTTACTGCAATTATTTGTTCCATAGAATTTGGTTGCAGTAATCTTAATTGTCAAATGTTAATGATCCCAAATAAAAAGAGCGTCGAAATAGCCGTTAAGAAAATATTCAGAATACTATTTCCGTATAATGAGAAATTAACAAGTCCCGATATAGATTTTCCGGGGAACGCAATTTCTGATCAGATGGAGTTGATCTTCAAGGGACTGACTCCTGATGCCCAAAAAACTACTAACTTGTTTATCAGCGGACTTCCATCCATCAAAAGCACACTGGTAACAGATGCTGAATTTATACTTGACTCCGATCCGGCTGCCAGGGAGCTTATTGAGGTTGTTGCAGTTTACCCGGGCTTTTTCGCAATCTACTGCTACCGTATTGCCCACTCAATTGATGAACTTTCGGTGCCTCTGCTTCCAAGAATGATAACAGAATATGCCCATAAGATAACAGGAATAGACATCCATCCCGGAGCTTTCATAGGGACTCCGTTCTCCATCGATCATGGGACAGGGATAGTAATCGGAGAAACCACACATATCGGTAATTTTGTAAAGTTATACCAGGGAGTCACCCTCGGAGCCCTGAGTGTCGATAAAACCAAGGCATCCAAAAAAAGACATCCGACAATCGAAGATAATGTGATCCTCTATTCAGGATGCACAATTCTTGGGGGTGAAACAGTTGTCGGAAGGAACAGTATAATAGGAGGAAATGTCTGGCTCACCGGGAGCGTTGCCCCCTTTTCGGTTGTCTACAATAAAAGTGAAATAATTGTGCGGGATCAGAATAAATATCAGGAACCTATTAATTTCATTATCTGATTCCTCTTAAATCAAATGTCATGAAGGCAAATTCAATTCTTGACCTTATAGGGAACACCCCGCATGTCAGGATAAACCATCTCTTTAATCCCGATATTTCAGTCTGGATGAAACTTGAAAAGTTTAATCCCGGGGCCAGCATAAAGGACAGGATAGCATTATCAATGGTCGATGATGCTGAAAATAAAGGAATATTGAAACCTGGTGGTGTTATTATAGAACCCACCTCAGGGAATACGGGCATCGGGCTTGCAATGGTTGCAGCAGTCAGAGGTTACAGGCTGATCCTTGTTATGCCCGAATCAATGTCGCTCGAGCGGAGAAAGATCATGAGCGCCTATGGTGCCGAACTCGACCTTACACCCAGGGAGAAGGGAATGAAGGGGGCAATTGAAAGGGCCCTTGTTTTGAAATCGGAAATACCAGGTTCCTGGATCCCGATGCAGTTTGATAATCCGGCTAATACTGAGATCCACAGGAATACCACAGCGCGTGAAATCCTTAACGACTTCCCTGAAGGGCTTGACTACCTGATAGCTGGTGTGGGGACTGGCGGCCATATCACCGCTTGTGCAGAAATATTGAAAAACCGATTCCCATCCCTGAAAGTTCTGGCTGTAGAACCTGAAGCCTCACCTGTAATCAGCGGCGGAGCGCCAGGGCCCCATGCGATCCAGGGATTAGGTGCCGGATTTATCCCGTCAATACTTAATGTCAGCCTCCTTGACGGAATAATTAAAGTTGGCAAGGAAGAAGCTTATAACTTTACAATAAGAGCTGCAAAAGAAGAAGGATTGTTCATTGGAATATCATCCGGTGCAGTACTGGCAGCAGTTCAGCAAAAAATGAACGAATTCCCAAAAGGAGCAAGAATTATGACCTTCAATTACGACACAGGCGAAAGATATCTGTCGACAGAAGGACTTTTTTAAAGTTTGCCAAACCCTATAAAACAGATTCTAAGTACAACCAGCCTTAAAAACATTTATCTTTGACGAACATATACTTAACATTATTGTTAAGCTGAAGATGAAACGGTTATTATTCATACCATTAGCGGTTCTGATAGCTTTCTCAGGTGTCAGTATGAAGTATGCAGCACATTATTGCCAGGGGGTACAGGTTGCTTCAAATGTTTCCCTTTCAGGCAGGCTGGCTTCCTGCGGTATGGGAAATCAGCCTGAAGCTGATGCCGAAGGTTACAACTTAAAAAATAACTGCTGCAATGATCTCGCTATTTCTTTCCTGATAAACAGCAATTATCTTTTTGAATCCAATCTCATTCTAGAAAAAGGGAAAACAATTTCCGTTTCTTTAAATACTCCATTCTTAATAAACTACACACCAGGAGAAGTTGCGGTTCAGGACATTCCATCCATCAGACCACCTGGAATCTGGTACCCAAACAGTGTCGTTCTCCAGTCGTTGTGTAATTTTCGTATCTGATTCCACCTCCATTTTAATATAAGGACAACCTTTTGAGATTGTCCTGTATTTCTATTTCTATTAATCACTTATAAAATTACTAAAATGAAAAAGATTCTTTTAATCATTGGATTTTCCCTGCTTGGCGTTATTATGTTCAACTCTTGCGGAAATAACTCAACAAAAGTAAAAGAACCTACGACAAAAGAAGTTGCAAAGGTTCAGTACACATGTCCGATGCATCCCGAAGTTGTAAGTGACAAGCCGGGAAAATGCCCGAAATGCGGTATGGCACTGGTTGAGAAAAAATAATCCCCTTAAACTTAATAATAAAGGTCACCGGAATCCTGAGGCAATAATATCATGACTTGCCGGTGACTTTTTTAATTTTTTAAATTAATAAAAAAAAATAGTCCAATGTTTAACCGTCTGGTAAAATATTTCCTCGAAAACCGGCTTATCACTATTATCTTTCTTATAGCATTCGTGGTATTGGGATTGGTGACCATGCCTTTCAATCTTAAAACCGGCCTCTTACCCAGAGACCCTGTTCCGGTAGATGCCATTCCTGATATTGGCGAAAACCAGCAGATAGTGGCAACCGAGTGGATGGGCCGTTCCCCCAGGGATATTCAGGACCAGATAACCTATCCTTTATCCACTGCTTTACTTGGCATCCCTGGTGTACAGACAATAAGAAGTACATCAATGTTTGGGATGTCCTTCATCTATATTATTTTTAAGGATAATATTGAATTCTACTGGAGCAGGTCAAGGATACTGGAAAAACTTAATTCTCTCCCATCGGGTACTCTTCCTACCGGTGTTCAACCTTCACTTGGGCCAGATGCAACAGCATTGGGTCAGATCTTCTGGTACACTCTCGAAGGCCGTGATCCTAAAACAGGTAAACCAAATGGCGGCTGGGATCCATCAGAACTGAAAACCATTCAGGATTTTTATGTTAAATATAGTCTTTCAACTGCTGAAGGTGTTTCCGAAGTAGCATCTGTCGGCGGATTCGTTAAAGAATATCAGGTCGACCTTAATCCCAATGCTTTAAAAGCCTACAATGTGTCGGTCATGGATGTGATGAATGCTGTGAAGAACAGCAATCTTGATATCGGAGCTGAAACAATTGAGCTGAATAACGTTGAATATATCATTCGTGGATTAGGATATGTTAAGAGTCTGAACGATCTTGAAATATCGGTCATTGCAGTTCGTAACAATGTTCCTGTTCGAATAATGGATGTGGCACAGGTCTCTTTTGGACCTGCTACCCGGCGTGGGGGTCTGGATAAATCTGGTTCGGAAGCTGTTGGAGCCGTTGTTGTAGCCCGGTATGGGTCAAATCCTATGGAAGTAATTGATAATGTCAAAGCGAAGATTAAGGAAATTGAGTTAGGATTACCACAAAAGACCCTTCCCGATGGAACTGTTTCAAGGGTAACTGTTGTTCCATTTTATGACAGGACAGGTCTGATCAAAGAGACGATTGGGACACTTGAATATGCTCTTTCTCATGAAATCCTCATAAGCATAATTGTAATTATTGTACTGGTACTGAATCTACGGGCATCACTTATTGTAGCCGGACTATTGCCAATAGGAGTCCTTATGACTTTCATCCTTATGCGGTTTTTCGGAGTTGATGCCAATATTGTAGCTCTGTCGGGTATTGCAATTGCTATCGGTGTTATGGTTGATATTGGTATTGTTGATGTCGAGAATATACTGCGGCATCTGGAAATGCCGGAGAACAAAGGCCTCCGGGGCAGAAAATTAATGGACGTTATTTATAATGCTACTACTGAAGTCAGGGCAGCAGTCGTGACTTCAATTGCAACAACTATTGTAAGTTTTCTGCCTGTATTTGCAATGCAGGCTCAGGAAGGGAAGATGTTCCACCCGCTTGCCTGGACGAAGACCTTTGCCCTTGTTTCGGCATTCATCCTGGGTATTGTAGTACTACCCACCCTGGTTCATATTTTCTTTAATATCAATTTCGACAGAAAGAAAATAAGGAAGATCTGGAATGGCACCCTTATTATAGCTGGTATTTTATTTGCGATTCTCTGGCACACCTTGCCTGCACTTGCACTGACCCTTCTGGGGATTAATAATTTACTTGATTACAAATGGTCTGAAAAACGAAAAGAATTTCCAAACTATATCAATATAGGCATAACTGTGCTGGTAGCAACGTGGTATCTCTCAATTGAATGGTTGCCATTGGGTGCTCACAACAGCGAACTGGTAAATTTCCTCTTTGTAGCAGGAATTGTATCGGTAATTCTCCTGGCCTTAATGTCCATGGTACATTTTTACGAAAATATTCTTCGATGGGCTTTACTTAATAAATGGAAGTTTTTAATGCTCCCTGCACTTACACTGCTCTTTGGTCTGTTGGTATGGCAGGGTATAGATAAAGTTTTTGGGTTTATACCTAAAGGCGCTGAAAAAATCGGGTGGAAGAGTTTCCGTCAGACCGCTGTATGGGAGGGTGCAATTAAAACATTCCCCGGTACCGGTAAGGAATTTATGCCATCGCTGAATGAAGGTTCTTTTTTACTTATGCCCACAAGTATGCCACACTCGAGCATTGAAAAAAACCTGGGGTATATAGAAACACTGGATAAACGTCTTTCAACAATTCCCGAAGTGGAGATTGCAGTCGGTAAATGGGGTCGTGTAAATTCAGCTCTTGACCCTGCCCCTATTCAAATGTTTGAAAATACAATCAATTACCGTTCTGAATATATCCTCGATGAAAACGGTCACCGTATGCAATTTAAAGTGGATAGAAAAGGTAATTATATCCTGAAGGATAATTCAACGTATGATCCTCAAACAGAAGCATTCAGAGTAATTCCTTCCGATAGCCTTATTCCTGATAATAAAGGAGAATATTTCCGGCAGTGGCGACCTAAGATTAAAAAGCCATTGGATATCTGGAATGAAATAGTAAAAGTTACGGATATTCCTGGTTTAACTTCTGCCCCCAAGTTGCAGCCAATTGAAACAAGGTTGGTCATGCTTTCGACCGGTATGCGTGCTCCAATGGGATTAAAGGTTTTTGGTCCGGATCTTAATACGATCGAACAAGCCGGGATGATATTTGAAAAAGCATTAAAAGAGGTACCTTCAATCAAGTCATCCGCTGTGTTCTACGACCGTGCTGTGGGTGCCCCTTACCTTGAGATCAGGCTTAACCGCGAAGCAATGGCCCGTTACGGAATGAGTATCAGCGATGTACAGGAGATACTGCAGGTTGCGGTAGGTGGTATGACCCTTTCAACATCAGTGGAAGGTCGGGAAAGGTTCCCGTTAAGAGTAAGATATGCCCGCGAACTCCGCGATAACCCGGAGGATTTAAAGCGCATCCTGGTCCCGGCGATGAACGGAGTTCAGATCCCGTTGGGTGAAATTGCCGATATTGATTACACGCGCGGGGCTCAGATGATAAGAAGTGAGAATACTTTCCTTGTCGGATTTGTAATTTTTGATAAACTTGAAGGAAAAGCCGAAGTTGATGTAGTAGAAGAAGCAAGTAAGATTTTAAATGGCAAAATTGACTCTGGTGAGATAATGCTGCCTCCGGGGGTCACCTTTAAATTTGCAGGTAACTATGAAAATCAAATACGGGCCACAAAGCGTCTGGCAATTGTTGTGCCAATAAGCCTTATATTAATTCTGCTTCTGCTATTTTTCCAGTTCCGTACTATTACTGCATCATTTATTCACTTTTCAGGAGTTTTTGTAGCTTTCTCAGGCGGTTTCATGATGCTCTGGCTGTACGGACAGGATTGGTTCATGAATTTCTCAGTTGCAGGATTAAATCTTCGGGATATGTTCCAGATGCACACTATTAACCTTAGTGTTGCTGTATGGGTAGGATTCATTGCACTGTTTGGAATAGCGACAAACGATGGTGTTATAATGGGAACATATATTCACCAGGTATTTGAGGAAAAGAAGCCAACCACAGTCCACGATGTCCGTGAAGCAGTTGTACTTGCCGGAAAAAAGCGTGTACGTCCTGCAATGATGACGACAGCTGTGGCAGTCATAGCTCTGCTGCCGGTTCTTTCTTCTACAGGAAAGGGTGCTGACATAATGGTCCCAATGGCAATTCCGATGTTCGGTGGAATGGTAATTCAGGTAATGACAGTTTTTGTTGTCCCCCTTTTTCAGGCTATGTGGAGGGAGGGAACAGTTAGTCACAAAATTAAAATTGCAGCTCAAAATCTTGATAATCAATTGGAACATGAAAACAACTCCATATAAAAAATTACTAATAACATTTTTTGCATTGTGCACCTGGCTTGTTTGTAACAGTCAGCAGTATCCCGATTCACTAATTAAATATCTGGAAATTGCCGCCAAAAACAATCCCGGGGTACTGCAGAAATTCAGTGAGTATCAGGCGTCTCTTCAAAAAATTCCTCAGGCAGGAAGCTTGCCGGATCCGGAGTTAAGCATCGGAGTATTCCTTCAACCTATGGAGCTGGTAAACGGAAACCAGGTTGCGGATATGAGGCTGATGCAGATGTTCCCATGGTTTGGCGTTCTTAAATATGCCAGGGATGAAATGAGCCTGATGGCAAAATCAAAGTTTGAACTTTTTCGCGATGCCAAGTTGCAGGTTTTTTACGATGTTCAGAGTAACTGGTACGAATTGTACAAAATCCAAAAGGATATTAGTATATCGGAAAAGAACATTGAAATCCTTAAAATAATTGAACGTCTGACATTGGTGCGGTTTAAAGCAGCTCCTTCCGGTGGTGCCGGGTCATCATCCGGTGCCGGAATGTCTTCCGGTTCTTCTCAGACAAGCGCCTCCGGTGGAACCACAGGCATGCAGACAATGGGCGGTAGTAAGGTAAGTCCTGGTGCTACATCATCAAATCAAAATGCTTCGTCGCAGCAGACTGGTTCGATGGGTTCATCATCCTCCGGCTCAGGACTAGCTGATCTTTACAGGATCCAGATAGAGACCGGAGAACTTGAGAACAGCATCGAATACCTGAAAAATCAGGAACGGACTGTAATTGCCCTATTCAATAGCTACCTCAACCGTCCGCCGGTTTCACCGGTTTCCACAGGAGGGATTTTATATGCTGATTCACTGGGATTATCAATATCATCTGTTCCAGACACTATCCAAACAAAAAACCCGATGCTTCTTATGCTTGAGTATGAAAAACAATCCCTTGATGCTCGCAAATATATGGTTACACGTATGGGATATCCTATGGTGGGTTTTGGATTGAATTATTCTCTCATTAACAGATCCGGGAGCGCAATGGGAACTCCTGATATGAATGGGAAAGATATGATAATGCCTATGGTTACTTTTACTCTTCCAATTTACAGAAAGAAATATAATGCGATGATAAAGGAAGCCGAACTTCTGGAGACAGCCACATCACAAAATTACCAGGCTACTGCCAATTCCTTACAGACTGAATATTATCAGGCTATCCAATTGTATCAGGATGCACAACGCCGGATAAAACTGTATGAAAACCAGTACCTGCTGGCTTCAAAATCATTTGATCTTATTTTAAAAAGCTTCTCCGCATCATCATCAGAACTTACTGATGTTCTGCGAGTCCGTCAACAGATTCTTGACTATGAACTTTATCAGGTCGAAGCCGTTGTTGATTTCAATAAAGCTATTGCATGGCTTAAACGATTAATGGCATATCCTCAAATACAATAAATTTTAATTACAATGAAAAAACTAATAGTTCCAGAAATACACTTAAACAGGTATATAAAATATAGTCTTTTATTGATACTTGGTATCTTTACCGGTTGGCTTTTCTTTCATTCTTCAGGAAAAAACGAAGAAATACATGAAGGCCCCACAGAATTAGTTCAGGGAACCATATGGACTTGTGCAATGCATCCCCAGATCCGAATGTCCGGACCCGGCAAGTGCCCGATTTGTGGGATGGATCTGATTCCCCTTGTTCAAAAAGTTAATTCCTCAATCGACCCGGATGCTGTCCGTTTAACCAAGGAGGCTTTTCAGTTGGCCAATGTAATGACAACTGTTGTTTCAAAACAGAAACCGATAAAAGAGGTGCGCCTTTATGGAAAAGTACAGGCAGATGAAAAACTTTTCCAGAGTCAGGTTGCTCATGTCCCGGGCCGAATTGAACGGCTGGCCGTAAATTTTACGGGTGAAACTATATCAAAGGGTCAGGTACTCGCTGAAATTTATTCACCGGAACTTATTACAGCACAGCAGGAACTATTGGAGACTATTAAAACAAAACAAATACAGCCCGAATTATACGAAGCTTCCAAAGAAAAACTTCACCAATGGAAACTTACAGATGATCAGATTGCAAAGATTGAAAATTCAGGAGTTGTTCAAAATAACTTCATGGTAGTATCAAATACTTCCGGGACAGTAATTGACCGCAGGGTTAATACAGGAGATCATGTTTCAGAAGGTACAATACTTTTTGAAATTGCAGACCTTTCGAAAGTATGGGTTATGTTTGATGCTTATGAAAGTGATCTTCAGTTTCTGAGGATCGGGGAGAAAATTTCTTTCACATTGCAGTCATTCCCCGGAATACAATATTCCGGAACTATAGCATTTATAGACCCTGTTATTGATCCGGTTACAAGGGTTGCAAAGGTCAGAGTAGAAACAGGAAATCAATCAGGGAAACTAAAGCCTGAAATGTTTGCTACCGGAATTGTATCTGCGACTCTTAACCAATATCGTGATAATTTTATTATTCCACGAAGCGCAGTACTATGGACAGGAAAGCGTTCTATCGTTTATTTAAAACAACCGGATACCGATGAGCCCATATTTAAAATACGCGAAGTCGAACTTGGACCGATGCTTGGAGATAGTTATGTTATTACTAATGGTCTGTCTGAGGGTCAAGAGATTGTTACACAGGGGACATTCAGTGTTGATGCTGCTGCCCAGCTCGAAGGCAAACCAAGTATGATGAATCCACGTGGAGGAAAAACCTCCTCAATGCCCGGAATGATTATGCCAGGTGATGCAAAACCTGATGATTCCAAACCTGTTAATGATACAAGTATGGCTGGAATGGATATGTCTGGAGGAACCACTTCAGAAATGCCAAAGAAAATGGATGTAAGCAATACAGTTTCAATTAAGGAGATTGTCAGTTATTATTTACAATTGAAAAATGCCTTAGCTGATGATAATTCCACCGGTGCTGCAACTGCAGGAAAGAAACTGGAGGCAGTGCTTAAAAATTTTGATAAATCCGCTCTTACTGATGCTCAAAAGAAAACTTATGAAGATGTGGAAGCCGATGCAATTGAAAATGCTGAGCATATAGGTGCAAATGGGGGGAAAATTGCACATCAACGTGAACATTTTGAACTGCTCAGCAAAGACATCTACGATCTGGTAAAAACATTTAGTGCTGGCCAGATCTTGTATAAAGTATATGATTCAATGTTTAATAATGGGAAAGGTGCTTTCTGGTTGAGCGAGACAAAGGAAATTAAAAATCCATATATGGGAAAAGCAATGCTCACAAGCGGTTCAATTAAAGAAGAAATAAAATAGCAGTGTAGATAAAAAGCAAAAATGGAACCTATTCATCAACCCGAAACTCGGGCAAAAAAGGCAATGACTGATCATTCTAAAATGAACCATAGTACAATGCCTCATGGGCACAACCCATCCATGGGTATGGAAGGGCATAATCATGCCATGATGATTGCGGATTTTAAAAAGAGATTTTATGTAGTGCTGATACTTACTGTTCCAATAGTGCTGTTATCAACTATGATTCAGAAGTTTATTGGTGTAGATTGGGATTTTGAGGGTTCAAAATATATATTATTTGCACTATCGTCAGTTGTGTTTTTATACGGAGGCTGGCCCTTTTTTAAAGGATTGGTTAATGAGGTAAATACAAAGAATCCAGGTATGATGTTTTTAATTGGCTTCGCCATAACGGTAGCATATATCTACAGCGTAGCCATTGTTTTTGGCTTGAAGGGCATGGATTTTTTCTGGGAATTGGCAACGCTGATCCTGATCATGCTTTTAGGGCATTGGATAGAAATGAAATCCATAGCGGGAGCGTCTAAAGAATTGGAGTTATTGGTTCAGTTGATGCCATCCGATGCTCACATGGTAATGCCAGATATGGTACATGATGTAAAGACTGAAACACTTAAGGAGAACGATATAATTCTTGTAAAACCGGGTGAAAAAGTTGCCGCCGACGGAATAATCTCAGAAGGAGAAAGCTATCTGAATGAATCTATGCTTACCGGTGAATCTAAGCCTGTGCGAAAAACAAAAGGCGATAAAGTAATTGCTGGTTCGATAAATGGGAACGGTTCTGTTAAAGTTACAGTATCACATGCTGCTAAAGATTCGTATCTCTCGCAGGTAGTAAAACTTGTTGAAGATGCCCAGAAAGCGAAATCCAAGACCCAGTTACTGGCAGATCAGGCTGCAAAATGGTTAACCATTATTGCGCTTGTCGGGGGTATTTCAACATTTTTATATTGGTATATAACAGGGCAGGCCTTATCATTTGCTATGGAAAGAATGGTTACGGTAATAGTCATTTGTTGTCCTCATGCTTTAGGATTAGCAGTACCATTGGTGGTAGCAAAATCAACAGCTTTATCAGCCAAACACGGACTGTTGATCAAAAACAGAACAGCATTTGAAAGTGCAAGAAAAATTACCACCGTCGTATTTGATAAAACCGGGACACTTACTGTTGGTAAATTTGAAGTATCAAAAATCGTTTCTCTGAAAAGTGAGCTTTCTGAAAATGAGATAGTTCGTTTGGCATCTGCATTAGAGCAAAACTCCGAGCATCCTATTGCAACCGGGATTATGCAGAAAGGAAAAGATCTATTTATTACTGTTGCGTCAACAGAAAACTTTAATGCAATCACCGGTAAAGGAGTTGAAGCTACAGTTGAGGGTAAAAAGATACTGGTTGTTAGTCCGGGTTATTTAAAAGAAAAAAACATTCCGGTTCCCGAAGGCTTCACAGCCAATGATACAGAAACGGTTGTATTTGTAATTATCAATAATGAGTTGGCAGGGTACATTGCATTGTCAGATGAGATACGACCTGAATCAGCAGAAGCAATAAAAACTTTAAAACAAAACAATATCAAATCGATATTGCTTACCGGCGACAATAAAAAAGTAGCAAAAAGTGTAAGTGAAACGATAGGAATGAATAGTTTTATTGCTGATGTTTTACCGCATCAGAAATTAGAAAAAATAAAAGAACTGCAAAGCAAGGGCGAATTTGTTGCCATGACTGGCGATGGGGTAAATGATGCACCAGCCCTGGCGCAGGCAGATGTTGGGATAGCTGTTGGTTCAGGAAGTGACATTGCAGCAGAAACAGCAGGGATTGTTTTAGTAAACAGTAATCCGAAAGATATTGTCAGTCTTATTCTCTTTGGGAAAGCCACTTATCACAAAATGATTCAAAACCTTATCTGGGCAACAGGATATAATGTAATAGCTTTACCTTTGGCGGCAGGGGTACTATTTAAACTGGGTATATTGTTAAGTCCTGCTGCCGGTGCAGTTTTAATGACGGCGAGTACAGTTGTTGTTGCTATCAATGCAAGTTTATTAGAAGTAAAAACTTAAATTTTTATATTCTGATGGAAGGATTAAGTCACAGTTGAGGAATGGTATATGGCTGGATTATCGGAACTTTGGCAAAAAAATGTTAACTTGTGGAACAATTCAGGAAGAACTAAAATAACCATGAAACTATTAAAAAGAATATTGGTCGTTGCAGTGATTATATTAGTAATCATTCAATTTATCCAGCCTGCAAAGAACCAGAGTGCCCAATCCTCCCCGAATGATATTTCAAAAGTAATTGCGGTACCTGACAGTGTTCAGGTTATACTTAAAAACGCATGTTTCGACTGCCATAGCAATAATACTGAATACCCATGGTACTTCCATATTCAGCCAGTCGCCTGGTATCTGGCCAATCATATTACCAAAGCTAAAAAAGAGTTGAATTTCAACGAATTTGCCGGATATCCCGCAAGAAAACAGCAAAACAAACTTGAAGCAATAGCCAACGAGATCACTGATAACGGTATGCCGTTGCCCTCATACAGACTGATGCACAAAAATGCACGACTCGATAAGGTCGAGAAAGCACTGCTGACCAACTGGGCACAGCATATGGAAGATAGCCTTGCAAAAAAACAATAGTGATAGGGAATTGTTATAGCCACCCTCCTATTCATCAAACAAATAAAGCTGCCTGTCGCCGCAATCATCAGTTTCAAGATTTGATACGCTGACTCCCAGCAGCCGTATCCTGTTTCCTTCAAACTGCAAGGATTTCCTGATTTCGGTAACTGTCCTGTGCAGGGTATCAAAATCGCGGATGTAATTCTGAAGGGTACGGCTTCTTGTAATTTGACGGAAATCAGAGAATTTAACCTTAACTGTAATTGTTCTCCCGCTGGTGCCTGCATTTTCAAGCCGTTCCATTAGTTCTTTTTCAACCTTGTAGAGCTCAACTATTATCTCAAATTGAGTTGTGAGGTCCCTTTCATATGTAAGTTCAGTCCCTACCGATTTTCTCTCCGAATCCGGTTCCACTGGCCTGTCATCTATACCCCGCACTATATCAAAATAAAATTTCCCCGCCTTACCGAAATTCCTGATAAGCGATAGCAAATCCCATTGTTTAAGGTCCGAGCCGTTATGAATTCCGAGTTTATGCATTTTTTCGGCAGTCACCTTTCCAATCCCGTAGAATTTCTCCACCGGCAGCTCTTCAATAAATTTTCCGGCATTTTCGGGGGGAATAAGAAAAAGGCCGTCAGGCTTTTTTATGTCAGAAGCAATCTTGGCAAGAAATTTATTCATTGAAATTCCTGCTGAGGCTGTAAGGCCTGTCCTCTTTTTAATTTCTTCCTTGATCTCCCTGGCTATCAGCGTTGCCGAACCAATATTCTTCCTGTCGGCAGTAACATCAAGAAATGCTTCATCTATCGAAAGCGGCTCAACAAGGTCTGAATACTCCCGGAATATTTGAAGGATCTGTTCCGACACCTCGATATAACGTTCAAATCTGTGCTTCACAAAGATCAGGTCTGGGCACAGCTTTTTTGCAGTTACAGACGGCATAGCTGATCTTACGCCGAATTTTCTGGCCTCATAACTTGCAGATGCAACAACATGTCTCTCACCGCTTCCGCCAACCGCAACAGGCTTACCTCTCAGTTCGGGATTATCAAGCTGTTCCACCGATGCAAAAAATGCATCCATATCGATATGTATGATCTTTCTCACTACTTTTCAAATCTAACAAGAAATTATTTTGAAATAACTTTAAGTTTGATCAATATTGCAGTCTTTCTTAATCCGGTATCTTAAAAAATTTAAATCGATTAATTCGTGCAGTTTGGAAAACTTAAAGGAAATAAATAATAGAAGATTTGCGCTGGTACTCACCAAACACAGGTTGTGGGGATATGTTTTCCATCCATATATATTTGTAAACGAGCCAGGTAACAAATTTTTCAGTTTATCAGAGTCTCTTTCCCAATACCAGTCAGACGAGACCTTAAAATCGCTCAATGACGAAGAGAGAGAGCTTGTCAGGATCATAAGCGAATATTCCGACAGGGCGCTTTTCAAGCTGTTTTCCAGGGATATAAGCGTGAAAGACTTTCTTATTAACGTGACTAAAGAAAAGATTGACAAGTTCATTCGCCCTTATATTGAACGGAGAATGGGAAAATGCTTCACAATCGCACGGGATGAAGGGACTATCTGTTTTAACAAACGGCCGAATTCAAATATTGTTCACCCCGACGACAGGATCAGCTTTGCTCCCGAAGCTGCCCATCCGGTTTTTATTTTCAACCGCAATCAGGAAGGAGGTTCGTATAAATTAGATATTGAAGTTGAGGGGAATCCGATTGAACTATTCCAACGTCCTATTGAGATACTCAGTAATTCCCCATGTATAATATGGGATCACGACAGGATATTACTGATTGAGGATATAGAAGGTGCAAAACTTAGACCCTTCCTGACCAGAGAGAGTGTTTTGATACCCAAGGATTCAGAGGTAAGGTATTTCTCAGGATTTGTGCTCAATGTTATCAACAAATATAAGGTAGAAGGATCAGGTTTCACTGTAACTGAATCACTCCCCGAAAAAAGTGCACATTTAAGCCTTGAAAAAAGTATAAAAGGCTTTGCCGTGCTTATCCTCAGCTTTTACTATTCAGGTAATAAAATTTCTCCGGAAGATCCGTCAGATTACATTACAAATTTCTTTGAAAATGAAGGGGACTTCCTGTTCAGGAAGTACAGGCGTGACTTCCGGTGGGAGTCGGAGTGTATGGAAACCCTTGCTGATTTGGGTTTTGTGTCGGATGACAGCATCAACTTCTATCTCGCCGAAGAAACACAGGATCAGGATTTTGGTCTTACATCAATGGTAGAATCCATAAACAGGAATTACAGCGACCTGGTAGAATCGGGGTTTACCATTGAACCAAAAAACATTGACAGAAACTATAACCTGAAGCCAGTTAATATTGAGATAGTAAGTGCGATGGCGGGTGACTGGTTTGATCTTAAAGCGATTATTAAGATTGACAAATGGGAAATACCTTTCATACGTTTCAGGCGCAACATACTTTCAGGTATCAGGGAATTTGAACTTCCGGACGGGAGTTTTGCTGTCCTGCCACGGGAATGGTTCACAAAATACCGCAGTATTTTTGAATTCGGAACTGACCGGGATGACCTCATTAAAATCCATAAACAACACTTCTCCGTCCTTTCAGATATTTTGGATAATAAGGGTTCTGATAGTGTTGAGCAGATTGAGAAGCTTCTCATGCCGGAAACATTACCGGCACTTGCCAAACCTGCCGGGATGAAATGTGAAATGAGAGAATACCAGATTGAAGGACTGAACTGGCTCAATTGGCTTCAGTCAGCCGGGTTGGGCGGCTGTCTGGCAGATGATATGGGCCTTGGAAAAACCATTCAGGCGGTGGCACTGCTGCAGAGTAACATAGAAAACAGACCCGCCGGCGACAGGCAGCCTGTTCAAATTACACCTCCGGCACTTTTTGATTTTCCTTTACCACGATTTACCTCTCTGGTAGTCGTACCTGCCACACTTGTCTATAATTGGGAAAATGAGATCCGCAGGTTTGTACCCGGAATGAAAGTATACTGTCACAGAGGGATTCACAGGACAAAGACGGCATCCCTGTTCAGCATGTACGACATAGTGATTTCGAGTTATCACACTGTCAGACAGGATATTGATCTGATTAGTTCATATAAGTTTCACTATGTTATTCTCGATGAAAGCCAGTCAATTAAGAATCCCGGATCGCTGGTTTACAAGAGTGTTATACGTTTAAGGTCAGATTTCAGGCTTGCCCTCTCCGGTACTCCGGTAGAGAACTCACTGACAGATCTTTGGGCTCAGCTCAACTTTATCAATCCCGGTTTGCTCGGCTCCCTCTCATTCTTTCGGAGCGAGTTTGCGAGACCTATCGAGAAACTACATGATGAGGAGAAAGAAGCTAAGCTGAAGAAACTTATCGCACCATTCATTCTAAGACGTACCAAGGAGATGGTAGCTTCCGATCTGCCTCCTGTAACCGAGCAGACCGTTTTCTGTGACATGACCGAGGAACAGGCGAAGATTTATGAAGAGGAAAAGTCGGCTGTCAGAAACACAATACTTAACAGTTTAAGCCATGAAGGAATTGAAAAAGCAGCAATTGTTGTCCTGCAGGGACTTTTGAGACTCAGGCAGATATCCAATCACCCGGTTTTAGCTGAGGAGGGGTATCAGGGAAGTTCGGGGAAATTTGAAGCTGTTCTTGGCGATCTCGAAAATGTGGTATCGGCGGGGCATAAAATACTTTTGTTCTCTTCATTTGTAATGCATTTAAAGCTCTTTGGCACTGCTCTGGAGAAAAAGAATATTGGTTTTTCAGTACTTACGGGAGCAAGCACCAACAGGGAAAAAATCGTTAACGGATTTCAGAATGAAACTTCGAAAAAGGTATTCCTGATCTCCCTTAAAGCAGGAGGTGTGGGATTAAACCTGACCGCAGCCGATTATGTTTTTATTCTCGATCCCTGGTGGAACCCGGCATCAGAAATGCAGGCCCTCAACAGAGCTCACAGAATTGGTCAGGATAAGAGTGTTTTTGTTTACAGGTATATTTCAACGGGTACTCTCGAGGAGAAAATCATAAAGCTCCAGGAAAGGAAATCAAAACTTGCCGATTCCTTTGTTCAAAGTATCAATCCTCTGAAAGATGTTGATATACAACAAATTCTGGATATAGTGGGTTAAGTACCTTTGCCTTTCGACTTTGGACTTTTATCTTTTACCTTTTGTCTTTTGTCTTTTGTATTTTGTCTTGTCCCCTTCATCCATGCAACTACCTGTTCGGATTTATGTTCCTTCCCGATAATGTCCCTGTAAAGTTCGGGCCTCCGGGCATTAAGATACCGGTAACCGCCCGCCATGGTTAGCTTTTCCGGTGTCAGCGTTTCGGTAACAAGATCATTGTCAAGCTTCCGGCACTCTGCAACTATATTGCCAAATGGATCAATGATCATTGAACAACCGTTCTTAAGCTGATCGTCATCCATGCCAATGGGATTTGAAAACACCACATACACTCCATTGTCGTATGCCCGTGAAGGGAGCCATTTCATAAGCCACTCCCTGCCCTTGGGCCCATCAAATTCCTTCCGTAATTCATCAGGGTTCAGGCGCCTGTTTTTCCAGAGCTCAGGATCCACAAATCCTGCTCCCGGACGTGGCGACGGGGTGCACATTGTAACATGTGGCATAAAGATAATCTGAGCTCCCAGTAGCACGGTCGCCCTTACATTCTCAATAATGTTGTTATCGTAACATATCAATATTCCGCATTTCCATCCTGAAATGTCAAAAACAGTATAATGATCACCGGGTAAGACATGCCGGTTTATAAACGGATGAAGTTTCCTGTGATTCTCAATCAGTCCGTTTTTATCAACACATACATAAGCCTTGAAAATTTTATCATTTGAATCTTTTTCAAAAAATCCGGCAAGGATGGTAATGTTAAACTTCGCAGCAATCTCAATCAGTTTTAAGGTGCTTTCTCCTTCAGGAATTAATTCCGCCAGATCAAGCATCTGTCTTTTCGTATAATTACGGGCAAAAGTATATCCTGTAACTGAGCATTCGTGGAATGCGACAACATCAGAGCCTTCATCTGCTGCCTTGCCTGCGAGCTTTTCAATTACGGAGAGGTTATACTTCTTGTCTCCGCTTTTGTTTTCAAACTGGGCTGTCGAAATCCTTATGTTCTTCATCTTCTATAAATTAAAAAGAGGCTGTGTCAAAAGTCCGGATTTTTACACCATTCCCATTTTTTTACCCCCTGCCCCCACCACAAATCTCCCCTGCAGGCTGGCCCCTTCGCTAAAATTGCCCACCGGGCAATTTTTTAACGCTCGGTCCCCTAAAGGGGGTTCAATAAGTTTTTGTTAATCAATAAGTCCCCTTTAGGGGATTTAGGGGTGAAAAACAATGGGCTACTTTTGATACAGCCTCTTTAAAATTAGCAAATTAAATTTCTAGTAGTTATCCCTTTCCACATAATGAGTATGCAACAACTCATGTGCCTTGTGGCTGTTGGGGCTACCGAGGAATTCTTTATATATGGCCATTACGTCAGGGTTTTCATGCGATTTGCGAAGAACCATGTGCTCGTCCTCAGAATATATTGCCTTCATTCTGTTTTCGCGGATCTCCATACTTGTAGGTATTGGTTGTCCGCCACCTCCGATGCAGCCTCCGGGACATGCCATTATTTCAACGAAATGATATTTGGCTTTCCCGCTTTTCACCAGTTTCATGATCTTATTTGCATTAACGAGACCGTGCGCAATTGCAACGTTCAATACAACACCTTCGAGGAACTTCCAGTCTTCGGTACATCCTTCGATCTTTATCGAAGCTTCCTTAACTCCATCCATTCCACGGACAGGGGTAATATTAAGATTGGTGAACGGCACTTCCCTTCCTGTCACGATCTCATAAGCGGTTCTTAAGGCAGCCTCCATAACCCCTCCGGTAGCTCCGAAGATTACAGCAGCGCCCGTTGAATCACCCATGATTGAATCGTAGGGTGATGACTTAAGAACTCTGAAGTCTAATCCCGCCTGTTTTATCATTACGGCAAGTTCCCTCGTTGTTATTACATAATCTATATCCTTGAATCCGCTGGCTCTCATTTCAGGCCTGTCGGCTTCAAATTTTTTGGCGGTACAGGGCATAACGGAAACAGATACAATCTTTGAAGGATCCAGTTTACGTTTCTTTGCGAAATATGTTTTGGCAAGTGCACCGAACATCTGCTGGGGTGATTTGCACGTAGAAAGATTTGGAAGGAATTCAGGGTACTTGTGTTCTATGAATTTTATCCATCCGGGTGAACAGGAAGTGAATATTGGAATCCTGGTTTTCTTGTCACCGTCGACAAGTACTTTCTTAAGCCTGGTAAGTAATTCGGTCCCCTCTTCCATAATGGTAAGGTCGGCGCTGAAATCAGTGTCGAGCACTGAATCAAATCCAAGCTGCCTCAGGGCAGTCACCATCTTGCCGGTAACCCTTTCACCCGGATCGTAACCGAGGTCTTCACCAAGTGCAACTCTTACTGCCGGGGCAGTCTGAACAACAACATACTTGTCGGGATCATAAATTGCATCCCATACCTGGTCAATGTAAGTCCTTTCAACAAGAGCTCCTGTGGGGCACCGGTTTACGCACTGCCCGCAGTTGGTGCAAACAACATGGCTCATAGGCCTGTCATGGAAGGATGATATTTTCTGGTGTGAACCTTTGTTGGCAACTGCTATTGCTGAAATATATTGCAGCTCGGAACATGTCCTGACACAACGCTGGCACCTGATGCATTTACTGTCGTCTTTTGTGAATGATGGCGATGATCTGTCAATCGTATATGGGTGATCTTCCACTAAATCAAGGAAGATTGTGTCGCCGAAGGCGAACTCATTTGCAAGAGCCTGTAATTCACATTTCTGGTTCTTGTAACATTTTGTGCAATCGGATCTGTGCTCAGAAAGCAGCAGTTCAACGATATGTTTCCTTGCATTTCTTACTTTAAGGGTGTTGGTATGGATATCCATACCTTCGGAAACCGGGGTAGCACATGCAGCAACCAGTGTTCTGGCGTTTTTCTGCTCCACCACACAGACACGGCAGTTGCCGGCAACACAAAGATCCGGGTGGTTACATAAAGTTGGAATATTGATCTTCAGTTTTTTTGCTGCAGCAAGAACTGTTGTTCCTGCAGGAACAGATACAAACTGGTCATTTATATTCAGGTTTACCATAATAAGCTTCTTTTTCATTAAAAAATTAATAAATGATCTCTTCCTTGAAATTTTCAACTATAGTTCTGAATGCATTGCCTACCGACTGGCCAAGACCACATTTTGAGGCTATTTTCATCGTATCAGCCAGCTTAACAAGTTCATTAAGATAGGTCGATTTAACTTCTCCTTTCTTTACTTTTTCAACACCTTTCAGGAGTTGCTGGCAGCCTATCCTGCATGGTGTGCATTGACCGCACGATTCTTCGGCAAAGAAGTCAAGATAGTTGTGAAGAACATTGTACATGGATCTGGAACTGTTGAAAAGTTTCATTGAACCTCCGGTTGGTACTCCCTCAAAACCTATTATTGTTTCGTTGAATTTCTTTCTGGGTACACAGAAACCTGACGCGCCACCTACCTGAACAGCTTTGGTATCGCCATCTCCGAATTCGTTGACAAAATTCTGGACTGTCATACCCAGTTCAAGTTCAAAGATGCCCGGTGTCGGGGTATCTCCCGAAATTGAAAACACCTTCGATCCCCTCGAGTCTTTTGTTCCAAGCTGATTGTAGACTTCCGCTCCATGCTTTATGATCATCATCACTGTCACCAGTGTCTCAACATTATTGATTGAGGTCGGTTTGTAATACACACCGGATGATGTAGGATATGGAGGCTTGTTTCGAGGTTCTCCTCTGTCGCCCTGAATCGATTCGAACAGAGCACTCTCCTCACCGCATATATAAGCGCCTGCGCCCAGACAATATCTAATCCTGAAATTATATCCGATTTCATCAATTGTTTTATGAAATGCTTCCAGCTCTTTCATTAACTGGGGAAGAAGGAATCTGTACTCACCACGCAGATATACAATACCCTGTTTTGCTCCAATGGCTTTACCGGCAATGGCCATTCCTCCATACATTTTGTAAGAAACCCTGTCGAGTATTTCCCTGTCCTTGAATGTCCCCGGCTCGCCTTCATCAGCATTGCAGACAATATACTTCTCCGGTTCCTTTTCGGCAGCTGTATATTTCCATTTCAGTCCTGTAGGAAATCCGGCACCACCACGGCCTTTCAGCCCCGATTCAAGCACCTGCTGAATGATCTCTTCATTTGTCATCTTAAAGGCCTTTATCAGAACCTCTTTTGGATTGATTTTTTCAAATATAAGGTCTACCTTATTTAATCCTTTATTTTTCATTATCTCTCAGCGTATTATTATTTCTGCAAATAACCCTTAATTATTTCGACTACCTTTTCAGGAGTGAGTTCCGTATATGGGATCTCATTTACAAGTATTGCGGGAGCTTTATGGCACCATCCGATGCAGTTGGTTTCTATAAGACTGAACATCCTGTCAGAGGTAGTTTCTCCGACCTTTATTTTAAGCATGTCTTCGATAGTCTGAATGATCTCACCCTTCCCCTTCATTGAGCATGTTATTGTTTTACAGACTCTTATAACATACTTGCCTCTAACCTTGGTGTCGAGGAAAGTATAAAAAGAGGCTGTTCCATAAACTTCAGCTGCTGAAATTTCAAGTTCCTTTGCAACTTCAACCATGGCCTCATCAGTAAGGTAGTTGTGTTTTTCGACAATTCCCTGAAGAATCGGCATAAGGCTCTCCCTTGCACGACCATGCTTGTCTGTGAGTTCTTTAACAAGATTTCCTACTAGATACATTTCTTATTGATTTTTAGATAATTAAATGAATATGTTTAACGGTATAACATTGATTTAAAAGTGCTGTTAAATTAATAACAATACTTTTTAAAAAAAAAGACATACATCATAAATCTCTATTTAGAATGAGAATAAACTATTACAGTAACTGTAATATGTTTTACACGCGATGTACTATGTGTTTGATTTGCAGGTTCTAATGACTTATTCGGTTCTTTTGATCTCTATCTTGCTCAGCAGTGTAATATTCTGAATATTTGAATAACTATATTGATAAAGTCCGTCATCTCCTATCATCACCAGAACATTCCCGATGGGTATCACATCATAGGCATTGATACTCGGATAGGTATAAACAAGGTGGTTCCCAATGGTTTTGGGGTCGGATGCATCATAGATTTTTAATCCGGCATTACCATCGCATATGAATAGCAGATCTCCCTTCTTCCCAAGTCCGTGAGGATTCGTCATGGCATAGGTCATCACTATTTTTGGCTGGTTAATTTGTTTAATGTTAACCACATCAAGGGTATTTGTACTCCCGCCACAGGTAGTACCGGTTCTGAGAGTAATATAAGCCAGAGTGTCATCAACAATCACCGGATCGCAGCTTCGTGCATGCGAAAAAAACGTTCGTGAAGTCGGGAGCAGAGGATTTGAAATGTCGTAGATCACCATGCCGGTTGTTGTTCCAAGGAACATGTTGTCCCCTGAAAGAAACATAGTTTCAACACCCCAGCCGGGATAAAAATCGCCGGACTTAACCGGATTGGTTTTATTTGAGATGTCAAAGACTTTCAGCGAGTTCTGGTCAACTATGTAAAGAACATTTCCTTTAATTGCGAACCTTGCCATCGAACCACCGAATCCGACACCGCTGCCACTGACTCCGGATGAGGCACCTGACGCATTTGAGAGTTCCAGGAATGCAATGCCTCCCTTATCATAGAAAATGGGCCATGGATTATCATTGATGATCACCTTTTCTTTTATGGTCCTTACTTCCCAATCAACAACCACACCCTTTTTACTGTCGACAAAGGCATTCGGCAAATCATTTCCTGTTGGCGGAACAGTATAGGGAAGAATATCCTTTACCCTTCCGGTCTCGTGAATGTTGGCAATATCCTGAACATCCAGGATTACCAGGTCGACAAAACTATCGGCATACAGGCTGTTCCCTGAAATTGAAATGTCAACAACTCCGGGAAGCTTCACAAAAGTTTTGTTAACGGGTGAAGAAGGATTAGAATTATCAAAAACATGGATCCCTTTCAGTTCTTCGACGATAAAAATAAAATTATCCTTGTAATAGATCTTTCCCGGGTTTTTTAATTCAACATTTTGCTGAGTTATAACAGTTTCCCTTAAATCGTCATACGACATAAACACCGGTGCATTACCTTTGTATTCCCTGTATGTTGAATCTTCACAGGAATAAAAGAATACTGTAACTATAGACAATGCTGCAATAATTGGAATGATTTTTGCTTTCATGAGGATTAGGTTTTGTTCTGAATGTTGAACAAAAATCATGCTAAACTTTTAACCTTCTAACCTGAACATCAATGAAAAAATACATTTTGTGTTTCATCACGCTGTCATTTATTGTTCTCTCATCACCGGCACAGAAAATAAAAGATGCCCTCTATCTGAAAAACGGAAGCATCATCTATGGGAAACTATTGGAGATATCAGATGACAAGTATAATATCCAGACATCGGATGGCAGCCTTTTCATTTATTCGACCGATGAAGTCGCTAAGTTTACAAAAGAGAGCCCGCAATACACCGGACGAAAAACCTCCGGTGCAGGTTTTGCTCTTGAAGCAGGATTACTCATTGGTTCGCAACATAGTGAATATACGGCTCCCTTCAGCTTCAATTTCATTTTAAATTATACGGCAGGTAAAAAAGACATCATGGGCATCGGATCCGGAGTTGAGTTTCTTGGTACGTCATTTACACCATTCTTCCTGGAATACAAACACCTGCTTTGTGAGAAAAAAACTGCGCCGTTTGTATTCTTCAGAGGAGGAGCTCTGGTCCATCTTGGTGGTGATGATGACTATAATAATCCTAATAATCCATATTATTTTCCCAAAGATTATAAGGGTGGCGCTTCAGTAGCAGCCGGAACCGGGATTTCATGGGCCAGGGAAGACAGCGAGACTTATCTCTCATTTGGTTACAGGTATGCACGGACAAGCTACACGCAAAACAACTATAACGACATTCCTTATACGTACAAAAGTAATTATAACCGGCTTGAGGTAAAATTCGGTTTTAAGTTTTAACTAAACTCCGGCCCCAACAAAAACCTGACTTGAAATCCATTCGTACCATTCCTCCAGGCCGTCGCCCCTTGTAAAGGAAGTTTCAATAACAGGAACGCCGGCATTAATCTTTCTAAGGTCTGATCTGAAATTATCCGGATTAAAATCGGTATACGGTATCAGATCGATCTTATTCAGCAGGACTGCTTTTGCCTCACGAAACAGCATTGGATACTTTGCCGGCTTATCATCACCCTCAGTCGTACTAATTACAGCCAGTTTAAAGGTTTCACCCAGATCAAATTGAGAAGGACAGATAAGATTTCCCACGTTCTCAACAAACAGAAAATCAAGACTATCAAGATCAAATAAATCAAGGACCTTTGAAATGCTGTGAGAATCCAGATGACATCCGCCTTCAGTGTTTATCACTACTATCGGAATACCATATTTCTTAAGCCTTTGTGCATCCCTGTCAGTTGTTATGTCACCTTCGATCACTCCTATTCTGAACTTCTCTCCGAGTTTGCTGCAGGTCCTCTCAAGCAATGTTGTTTTTCCTGCCCCCGGAGAGCTGATAATGTTCACCATTGTTACTTTTTTCAGCGTCATGAGATCCCTCACTTCAGCTGCCTTATTCTGATTCCGGTCAAGAATATTTTTCATTATCCTGATTTCCATACTCATTCTCCTTCTATACTTTTAATAAATAGTTCCTTCCCCTGTAATATTTCTATTTCAGATGAGCCGCAATTATTGCAAGTGAAATATTCATCCCCCATATTGAATGCCGCACCACAGGTTCTGCACTTCAGCCTGACCGACAACACTTCAATGTTAATTTCAGCGGCCGCGGCGATGGTATCTCTTACCGCTTCTGTAAAAGCAAATTTAAAAATTTCGGGCACAATCTGCACCATCTGCCCAAAACTGATATTGACCGCAGATACCACCGTCAGGTTTTCATTTCCGGCAGTTTCAAGTACTATCCTTGCAAGGTCTTCGGCAATCCTTATCTCATGCATTCAAATTAGTCTTTATTAGTTGCTGGTTGCTGGTTGCTGGTTTCTGGTTGCTGGTTGCTGGTTCCTCAACATATCCTTGGCAACTGCAGCCCCGAAGGCATATTAAGAATGCGTCGTCCTCCTATCATTGTCCTGAGCACCACCCCTTTATTCCCGGATGTGATCTCACCTATCAAAGCCGAATTCCTGCCCTGCGGACTATCCTTCAGGATATTCAGAACTATATTGCAATCTTCCTCTCCAACCACGATTAAAACCTTCCCCTCGTTAGCAAGATAGAGCGGATCAAATCCAAGAATTTCGCATAATCCCCTGACAGGATCATCGACAGGAATTAAATCCTCATAGACTGCAATTCCTGTCCCTGTCATTTCAGTTAGCTCATTAAGCACTACTGCCAGTCCGCCCCTAGTGAGGTCGCGCATGAACCGGATCGTATTGCTGACAGCCAGCACGCTGCTTATCATATGGTTAAGGGAAGCACAGTCAGATGTAACCCGGGAGTGAAAACTAAGGTTGTTTCTTGCACCGAGTATCGCCACAGCATGATTTCCAACCGGACCATTGATTAAAAGCTTATCCCCCTCACGAATATTCCTTCCTGAACTGATATGTTCAAATTCAGGTGCCAATGTTCCTATTCCGGACGTTGTTATAAATAACCTGTCGCACTTTCGCTTTTCCACAACCTTTGTGTCGCCGGTCACGATCCTTACTCCTGCATTCTTCGCCTCTTCTGCCATGGAGTGTGCAATGGTTCTTAATTCACTTAAAGGAAATCCTTCTTCGATTATAAATGAAGCTGAAATATATTTTGGGACGGCCCCCGAGACAGCAAGATCGTTAATTGTTCCGCATACCGAAAGTTTTCCGATATCTCCTCCGGGGAAAAACAACGGATCGACAACATACGAATCAGTTGTAAATGCAATTATAAATCCTTTTTCCCTGAGAATTGCTGAATCTGTAAGCGGATCGGGCATCCCAAAGGCTTTGGTAAACACGCTCCCTATCAGGTCATGAGTCATCTGATAACCACTGCCGTGGTTAAGTGTGATTTTATCGCTCATTGTGCATATCTGTAATGTGTATTACATGTACCTTCATCTGATACCATACACGCACCGACCGGATTACCGGGGGTACATGCCGAAGCAAAAAGAGAACAGTCGTAAGGGGTTTTCATTCCCCTTAGAATTTCACCGCAGATACATGATTTGTTTTCCTCCTTGTTTTGTATTCTGACGGGAAATACTTTTTCCGCATCAAATGTCTTATATTCAGGACGGAGCATAAGCCCGCTCCCTGGAATAATCCCGAATCCGCGCCAGCAGGTATCACAGGTTGTGAAGACCTCAGAGATCTGCCTCTTTGCTACCCCATTCCCATTTTCACTCACTGCCCGACGGTACTGTATTTCAACTGAAGGTAATCGTTTATTTACCTGATTTACCAGCAGTAAGACTGACTGGAGAAGATCGACAGGTTCAAATCCCGCGACAACACAGCCAAGGCCATATTTTGCCGGGATAAAATCAAATGCCTCCGATCCGGTTATAGTTGCAACATGACCCGGACAAATAAACCCATCCAGTTTTACCCTGTCTTTTATAATCGCTTCCATCGCCGGAGGCATTACTTTGTGAGAGTTCAGCAGAAAAAAGTTCTTTATTCCTTTGTCCTTTGCCTGCCTGACAGTTACAGCAGTCCCGGGGGCCGTTGTTTCAAAACCGATTGCCAGAAAAACCACCTTCGATCTCTGATTTAACCTGGCTATCTCCAATGCTTCCAGCGCAGAAAACACTACCCTGATATCTGATCCTTTCGCTTTTTCCTTTTCAAGGGAAGATTGCGATCCGGGAACCCTCATCAGATCTCCGAATGTCGCAATTATAAAATCTTTTCTCCCGGAATAAGCTATTGCCCTGTCGATAAAACCAGTACCGGTCACGCAGACAGGGCATCCGGGTCCGGAAATGAGTCTGATATTTTCCGGTAAGAGGGACGGAATTCCAAATCTGTGTATTGCTGCCGTATGACCTCCGCACACTTCCATAAATGTATAGTCAAGTCTGGCAGACTCTTTTATGATCTTCAGGAGCTTTTCTGTAAGTCCTTTGTCCCTGTACTCATCTATATACTTGATCCCGGGCTCACTCATAGGATGATTCGCTTATTTCCCTCAGCAGCTCAAGTGTCTCCAGGGCTTCCTTCTCACTGATCTTTTGAATGGCAAAACCGGCATGAAGGAGAATATATTCACCTGGTTCCGGGTTTTCAAGAAGATGAAGACCTGCCTTAAAGACTGCACCGCCGGCAGATACTTCTGCCATATTGCCGTCGATTGATATTATCCTTGCCGGAATGCTCAGGCACATTTTTCTCTTTTATTTGCAGCAATTATTAACTGACCCAGAGATATACCCCCGTCATTCGCAGGTACAAGATGATTGGTAAATACCTCAAATTTATTACTAACCAATAGGTTAGAGGATTTTTCGAGAAGATATTTATTCTGAAAAACACCTCCTGAAAGCACAACCTTATTCAGAAAATACTCATTCCTGATCTTTTCGCAAACTTCAAGAATCACATGTGCGATAGTATTATGAAATTTTGCAGATATAAATGAGATGTCATGTATTTTAAGATCATCAAGGATTGATGACAGGGTATTACTGAAGACCACGGTTTTGCCGATCGTAAATGTATAGTATAATTCAGTGTTGGAGTTAATTGCAGATTCAAGCCTCATCGGAGCTTCAGATTCAAATGATGTTGTGGAGCAAAGTCCAAGAATGGCAGAGACGGCATCGAAAAGCCGGCCCGCACCTGAAGATTCGGGACAGTTTAATTTGTTTACAATCATTTCCTTTACCAGCGTAAATGATTGCCTGTCAATAGATTTAAATGCCGGAATAACATCATAATCCAATTTGTCACCAAAATATTTGTACAAGTACGAGAGTGCCATCCTCCAGGGTTCGTGAATTGCTTTCTCACCCCCGGGCATCTGAACATAGTCAAAATGTGTGAATCGGGCGAACATTTCAAAGTCAGCGATCAGAAATTCACCTCCCCATATTTTTCCGTCAGTCCCATAACCTGTACCGTCGAAACATACACCAATCACCATTTCATCAAGGCCGTGTTCTGCCATGCAGGATGCAATGTGGGCATGGTGGTGTTGCACGGTAACTACAGGTTTCTTTAGTTTGTTACCAAGCTCAAAACCATATATTGACGAAAAATAATCAGGATGAAGGTCACAGGCAATAAGTGCGGGTTTAAAACGGAAAAGATCAGAAAAGCGGTTTACAGATTCCCTGAAAAAGTCGTAGGTAGATTCATTCTTAAGATCGCCGATGTATTGGCTCAAAACTGCCTGACAGTTTTTCCCGATGCAAAAGCTGCTTTTTTCTTCAGCGCCGAGGGCCAGAACACCTTCCACCCTGATGTTGAGGTCGACAGGCCTCGGAACAAATCCTCTGGATCGTCTGATAAGGCTTACCTTATTATTAATGATACGTATAACGGAATCATCTACCCTGTTATAAATCTCCCTGTTATAACTCACAATGGAATCTGCAACCCGGGAAAGTTTCATTTCAGCGGCGCTATCTTCAATGATTATAGGTTCGTCCGAAATATTACCGCTCGTCATTACCAGGGCAGGTGTTTTAAGTAACCTGAACAGCAAATGATGAACAGGCATATATGGAAGAAGCGCTCCGGTAGTCTTCAAACTGTTGCTCACCGATTCAGATAACAATTTTTTCTGTCTCAGAATGACGACCGGCCTGCGCCAGGAGGTCAGCTCAGCCAGCTCATACCTGTCGGCGAAACAGTAATCCCTTACCGCTGCCAGGTCCCGGAACATTACGGCAAACGGTTTCCTGTCGCGATACTTTCTCAGTCTCAGTCTTACCACAGCATCATTTTGAAGGGCATCACATAAAAGGAAATAACCTCCAATCCCTTTCATTGCTACGGTTTTGCCTAAGGCAATCTGTTCTGATATTTCTTCAAGAATCTCATTGAATGAAGAAATTTCCCTGAATATGTCTTTATAATTGTAATGTGGTCCGCATTCATTACAGGCAATCGGCTGTGCATGAAACCTCCTGTCAAGGATATTGCTATATTCTGATGTACATTTCGGGCACATACGGAATCCCTTCATTGACGTGTTAGGGCGATCATATGGTAAGCCATCTATTATCGAAAACCTGGGTCCGCAATTGGTGCAATTAATAAAAGGATAATTGATCCTCCCGCTGTCAGATGACAGATCGTCAAGGCAATCAGGACATACCGCAATATCCGGACTTATCTCAGTGATCTGGTTATCAACAACTTTACTTTTCACTATGCTGAAATCCATGAATCCTTCAATTGATTTTGGATTGACCTCGATTGATTTAATATGAGAAGCAGGAGGTGCCGTACCAAGAATATCATTACTGAATTTGTCGATGCTCCTCAGGTCGCCCTGTATAACCACGGAAACCCCATCCGTTCGGTTATCAACTTCTCCGAACAGACCATGTTTGGCAGCGAGGCGACAGATGAACGGGCGAAATCCCACTCCCTGAACAAGCCCTTTTATCAATATTTCATATCCTTGTATAATAGCTCAAGATTTTTCTGACCGTCAGTTCTCATTATCTTATGCACGTAATAGATGACACTCTCCAGTTCGTCGGAAAGGTTCACATTGCTCACCACAACATTCTTTGGCACCTTTAACAAAACCGGTGCAAAATTTACAATACCTGTAATTCCTGTCCTTACAAGCTCATCGGCAACCTCCTGTGCTGAAATTTCGGGGACAGCGATAATTGCAACCTTTACCCTGAACCTGTCTATTATTTCCTTTAACCGGTTCATCGAATATACAGGTATATCAGATCTGATCTTCTGCTTGAAGGGATCAATATCAAATGTGGCTACAATATTCATATTCCGTTGAACAAATTTGCTGTACTTTGATAAGGCAAGTCCCATATTCCCCATCCCTATCAACACAATATTATGGTCTTTATTCCGGTGAAAGATCGTTTCCATATTGTTTAACAGGTCTTCAATATTATAACCTCCACGCTTGTTTCCTTTTATTTTAAACTCGGAAAAATCCTTCCTTACCTGGTCAGGAGTTACTCCGGTCTCATTTGCGAGGGTGTATGAAAACACCTTTTCGACACCCATAAGTCTTAGTCTGTTAAGGCATGCCCGGTAAAGAAAAATCCTCTTTAAGCTGTTCTTTATTACATGTTTTGTGATTTTTTTCACATCAAATTTTTTTAATCTGATTTCTACTGCAAGATAAATAAATTATTTGATAAAAAATAATATTTTTATTTCATTGATTTACTGTTTATTATCAAATGTTGTGAAATTATGGTGATAAATTGAACAAAATTTTAATTGACTATTATATGCATTTTTTTATTTTTATATGTGAATCTAATCACATAAATGCAATATTGGAGCATAAGCAAGGAAGAGTGGGATAAAACATTGGAAAGGTTGTTATTATCCTATACCATTTTCGCAAACATGAAAAATGAATTTGGACTTGACTATGAATTGGCAAGTCCGGAAAATATTAACCGAATTTCTTATAATACGCCAAAACCGGCCACTTCCCTGAAATCCTTCTTCCTGCCGGTCAGGGAAAACGTGACTTCAGACATTCCACCCGGGAAACAACGCATCATACTTGGTGCCCCGAATTGCGACATTGAAGCATTGAACCTCCTGGATGAAATTTATCTTGATAAAGATTTCACAGATGACGCATATAATATGCGCCGTGAAAATACCATTTTGATCTCCTGTGATTGTTTTGGCACCCAGGAGCATTGCCATTGCATGACTTATAATGTAAAACCCTGGTCCGAAAAAATAGCTGATCTGGCTGTTATTCTCCTAAGTGACTTGATTATTATCCGGATTATAACACCTAAAGGCGGGGAGTTCATGAGCCAGTTCTCACTGGTAAAACCTTTGGAAGATAATTTGATCCTGTCCGATATTGAGAAAGAACATAATGCTGTTGAATCTTTAATTGCCGGATCCAAAAAGGCATTGCCCGATTACAAGAGAACCGGTATGTTAGTTATGAAAGCCGGAGAAGAGATCTGGAAAAAATATTCCGCACATTGTGTATCATGTGGTGCATGTTCAACCATCTGTCCTACCTGTTCATGTTTTCTTCTTATTGATAAACCGGGTTTTGAAAAGGTAAAACAGCAGGATTCGTGCCAGTACCCGGGGTTTGAAAGGGTAGCCGGAGGTGAAGATTCACTTTTCGAAATTCAACGCCGTTTCAGAAACCGCTATCTGTGCAAATACGTATGGAAACCCGCGAAATTTAAATCGGCAGCATGCACAGGATGTGGAAGATGTATAGATGCATGCCTGGGCAAAATAAATAAAAATGATCTGTTTGTGGAAATGGCAACATAACAGGTAATGCAAATTAACAGGAGCATATATAAGCCTTTCAGGGCAAAACTGACAGATGTAATTGACGAATCGCCTCTGATAAAGACTTTTGTCTTAGTTCCTGAGGAAGAATTCTCATTCAAAACGGGTCAGTTCATCGAATTATCTGTAGACGGGATCGGTGAAGCTCCGTTTACTCCTTCTTCTTCTCCTGTAGTTACCGAAAAACTTGAGGTGACCGTCATGAAAACAGGCTACGTCACAGAGTACATGCACCGGCTTAAACCCGGAGTCTTCATGGGAATCAGAGGGCCTTACGGGAGAGGATATCCTGTTGAAAGATTTTATGGAAAGGAAGTTCTGATACTTGGCGGAGGATGCGGGCTTGCTCCAATAAGATCATTGCTGTATGCGCTTGAAAATGTTAAAGATAAACTTGAAAGAGTTATCCTTTGCTATGGTTCAAAAACAAATGCGGATTGTATATACAAACCATTGTTCGACCGGCTTAACAAAACAAAGAAATTTGAAGCACACCGTACGGTCGACAAACCGGACGAAAGCTGGGATGGCCCGGTCGGCGTGGCGACTACGCTCATCGACCGGATCAGCATAAACCTTAATAATTCAGTTGCTGTTGTGTGCGGTCCACCTGTAATGATGAAGTTCGGAACCATAAGACTGCTGGAAATGGGATATAAAGGTGAGGATATTTACCTGTCGATGGAAAAGAACATGTCGTGCGGCCTTGGAAAATGTGGTCATTGTATGATGGGAGAATTTTTTGTCTGTAAGCATGGCCCAGTTTTTACATATGAAGAATTAAAGCAAACTCCGGATATCTGGAAGTGATAAAAACAAAAAATCATGAGTGTTAAAAAAGATGATTTGGAAAAAATAAAGTTTTTCGAGAATTACAGCGAAGGACAATTGTCCATTATCGCCAGGATAAGTTCAGTAAAGGAATATAAAGTCAAAGAGATCCTGTTCGAACAATATGATGAGCTTTCTGAATTATATGTCCTTTTAGAAGGTTCACTATGTCTGGGAATAAGTCTTCCAACAGAAAAAAGAATAACACTTGGTACAATTGAAGAAGGCCAGCTCTTTTCCTGGTCCGCAGTATTTCCTCCATATATTTCAACAGCCTGGGTCATGGCAATTACCCCGGCAAAAGTAGTGGCGATTGATGCAAAAAAACTCAACCTTGAGATAGAGGGGGATTGTGATTTCGGATTTAAGACTATGTCAAAAATTGCGCAGACTTTGTCACGCAGGTTAACTGATACAAGGTTTCACCTGATGAATCAGATGTAAGTTTAATTATGAGATAAATGGCTAAGAAGATTTTGCTGGATATGATCAAATTGCGTGCTGCACTTGCCGGCAATTCTTCCCTGTCGGTTCCGGAAGGCTATTTTTGCAAATCGATCAATTCCAACGGACTTAAGACAATAAGGGAACTCGCCTCGTTCAGATATACATGCCGAAAATGTGAGGATAGCCCCTGCATTCGTGTTTGTCCGGCAGAAGCTCTTGAAAAAGATTCCGATGGCATAATTAACCGTCATACGAATCTGTGCATTTCCTGTAAATCGTGTGTTACGATCTGCCCATTTGGTACGCTGATGACCGATTTTTTCAAACATCACAGGAACAAGGATCTGTTTTACGATCTGAACGATAAGGACGAGCTCGGATTGTTTGTAGCTGCCTGTCCCGCCGGAACAGTCTCTTTCACTGATTCTGAAGAAATACCTGAAAAAAATATCTACAGGCTGAATGATAAAGTGCTTGTCAGAGAATATTTGTATACAACTGAAGACCAGTAAATAACATAATTATGGCCATTAATCTCTTTTATTTTCTTGTCTTTCCCGGATTGCTCTTCGCCGCCGTAACCGGCGCTTTCCTTTCATGGTTCGACAGGAAAATAACTGCCAGGGTTCAGTTCAGGACCGGACCTCCTGTGCTGCAGCCATTCTACGATTTCTTCAAATTATTGCTTGTCAAGGAAACCATTCTTCCAAAACAGGGATCCCCGCTGATCTTCCTTTTCGCTCCTGTCTTTGCGGTCTTTGGTGCAACAATGGCCGGCGTTTTCATTCTTCTTCCCCTGTTCAATATAACAACAGGATTCAGAGGCGATATGATCGTGATTTTCTACCTTTTGACAATTCCATCTTTCTCCTATATAATTGGCTCACTGGCATCCGGAAATCCTCTCGCAGCTGTCGGAGGATCAAGAGAAATGAAGCTTATCCTGAGCTATGAACTTACTTTTCTGCTTTTCATGGCAGGGATAATAATGAAAGCAGGCCAGCAGTTTGACCTGGACAGTATTATCCGTGTCCAGCAGGTAATGTCGCCTTTTATCGGCAGTGTTTCCGGTGTCCTGTTATTTATTGTTGGTATTTTCTGCGTCCAGGCAAAGCTTGCGCTTGTCCCTTTCGATATCCCTGAGGCGGAAGCTGAAATTACAGAGGGGATCTTTATTGAATATTCCGGAGCCCCCTACGCATTGATCAAACTTGCAAAGCATATAATGCTGTTCGTGCTTCCTGCCTTAATTGTAGCTTTATTAATAGGCGGCTTCAGGCTCGACGGGATACATATATTATGGAGTATATTAAAGGTTCTGGGAGTGGTTCTGTTACTAACGCTTATCAGGAACACAAATCCCAGAATAAAAATTAAACAGGCTGTCAGTTTCTTCCTTATATGGATGAATCTGCTGGCAATTATTGCACTTGTTTTGATTGCTTTTGGCTACTAATTTTAAGGAACGTGGGTTTTAAAAGTTACTGTTTTAAAAAATCTCTATGGGTCTTTCATTTTGGAGGTGCTTCCTGCAATAACTGTGATATAGAGATACTTGATTGCCTAACACCCAGGCATGACCTTGAAAGGTTCGGGATTTTGCTTGTCGGCTCAGTCAGGCATGCAGACGTTTTACTCGTAAACGGAGCAATTAACAATCATGACAGGGAGAGATTGCTGGAGATTTATAAACAGGCTCCAAAACCTGTGCTCGTTGTCGCGATAGGAGCTTGTGGCTGCACCGGCGGTTTGTTTTCGGAGAGCTATACTTTCGCCGGACCGGTCGACAAAATAATTCCCGTCGATGCTTATATACCCGGATGCCCGCCTAAGCCGGAAGCCATAATTGCCGGGATCGTTAAGCTTGTTCAGAAAAATTAAATTGATGGAATCAGTTTCAATCATAAAGCAATTAAAGGAGCATTTCGGTTCTGATATTCTGGCAGTAACGAAAAAGAATCAGCGACGTGTCACAATTACAATTAACCCTGATTCAATATTAAGGATTGCAGATTATTTGTACCGGACAGAGGGATTCAGGTTTATAATTGCTTCAGCATTACACACAAGGAGAGGATTTGAAATACATTACCATTTCAGTAAGGATACTGAGGGTCTCGTTCTGAATATCCATGTGGTTCTTGATAAAATCGAACCGGAGATCGAGTCCCTGTCGATTATGTTCAATGCCTCAAACTGGATTGAGAGGGAGATGCATGAACTTTTTGGCATTAATTTTCTGAATCATCCAAATCAGGATAAGCTGATCTCAGAGGGGAACTGGGCTGAAGGGATCTACCCATACAGGAAAGAATTTAAATCAATGCCGGAGGAAAAGAAATGAGCATGAAAACCCTTATCCCTATTGGTCCGTACCATCCGCTGCAGGAAGAACCGGAATTATTCAAGCTTTTCTGCGACGGTGAAATTGTCACGGATATACAGTGGGTGACAGGTTACAATCATCGTGGAATTGAAAAACTCAGTGAATCAAAGACTTACGAGCAGGTGTTTTTCCTTGTCGAACGGATCTGCGGCATCTGTTCAACTTCCCATCCTTTTGCATTTGCAAATGCTGTCGAAGAAATTGCCGACATTGAGATCACTGACAGAGCTAAATATATCAGGACAATAATCGCCGAGCTTGAACGGATCCATAGCCATCTTCTATGGGTGGGACTCGCGGGTCATTTCCTCGGATACAATACTGTGTTCATGTGGGCCTGGAAATACCGGGAACCTGTCCTTGACCTGTTCGAAATGATATCCGGGAACAGGAACAGCTACGCAATGTTTAAAGTGGGGGGTGTCCGCAGGGATATTGAAAATCATAAAATTGCCTCCATCCGGAAGGTACTTGGAGATGTCAGGAAGAAAACCGATCTGCTCGCAGGCGCCGTAATGGACGATCCGGTGATTCATGCCAGAACCAAAGGCGTCGGTATTCTGACAAAACAGGATGTTATTGATTATGCTGCGGTTGGTCCGACTGCAAGGGCTTCTGGAGTTGCCATTGATGTAAGAAAGGATGACCCTTATGCAGCCTACCCGCTCGTAAACTGGAAAGTAATAACCTCCCGGGCAGGGGATGTGTTTGCCAAAGCTGAGGTGAGGTTACTTGAGATGTACGAGTCAATCTCAATAATTGAGCAGTGTCTCAAAGGTCTTGAGAAAGAGAAGGAGGGCGGGATTACTGTAAAAGTAACAGAAATACCGGAAGGAACAGGTAACGGGCGTGCCGAAGCGCCGAGAGGTGAAGTCTTCCATTTTGTTGTTTCCGACGGTTCCAACTCCCCTGCACGACATAAGATAAGGGCGCCAAGCTATGTCAACATTGCGACTTTTAAAAAATCGTGCATCGGACAGACTATTGCTGATGCCACAATAACGCTTGCCGGTGTTGACCCCTGCTATTGCTGCACTGAGAGGATGGCAGTTGCTTATGATGCTTTCTCAGGAGAGCAGATCATGAATGGCCGTGAGCTTATTGAGAATTCAATTGCTATGTCGCTCAAACTTAAAAGAGATCTTAAGGGAAAACCATGAAAGAGATTTTGATAATAATCCTTCTACCGATCCTCGCCGGATTCCTGCTTCTCTTCATCCCTGAAAAGTTCAGGACTCTTAAAGGTGTTTTAGCACTTCTGGCAACAGTTGCAGCCGGGTATTTTTCGATTCTCATTTACGCTGCGGATTCTCATGCCGGATCGCTAAATGATATATCAACCGGATCTGCGCTATCAGTATTTGGAATTGACCTCTTTAAGGATGCTGTCAGGTACGCGGTTTTCGGTATTGACAATCTGAGCAAGCTCATCATACTGTTCATCAGCCTTTTTGCTGTTCTGATATTGCTCTATTCCCTTGTCTATATAAAAAATGGCAAACTGGCAAGATACTACACCTATTTCCTTTTGACAATTGGCTGTTCATACGGAGCAGCTCTTTCAGATAACCTCTTATTGTTCCTGACTTTCTGGGGAATTCTCGGGATCACTCTGTACAAGCTTATTCCGGGGGTAAATGAAGAGAGCTCCGCGACTGCCAAAAAAACATTAATTCTCATCGGGGCTTCGGATACAATTATGATAATCGGGATTGCAATAATCTGGAAGATGACAGGATCGCTGAGCATGAGCAGCATATCGCTTCCGACCTCAAATGCTTTGACGGTGACCGCTTTTATTGCCCTGCTTGTTGGCAGTTTTACCAAGGCAGGCGCATTTCCGTTCCATAGCTGGGTACCCGATTACACAAAGAATGCACCCGCTTCATCCTCGGCACTGTTACCTGCTTCGCTCGATAAGCTGCTGGGGATCTATTTCCTTGCCAGGATAACCTCCGGAATGTTCATAATGGGCGAATGGCTGACTTTTATTTTACTGCTTATCGGAGGTATAACGATAATAAGCGCTGTTATGATGGCGCTCGTCCAGCACAACTATAAGAGGCTGCTCGGTTTTCATGCCGTTTCACAGGTTGGGTACATGATAATCGGATTTGGTCTGGGATCGGTAATAGGAGTCGCTGCCGGTTTGTTCCACATGATCAACAATGCACTTTACAAAAGCGGATTGTTCCTTTCTGCAGGTAGCATCGAATATCGGACGGGAAAGGAAGATATCGAAGAACTTGGAGGACTATCAAAAGCGATGCCTGTCACATTCGTTGCTTCATTGATATTTGCCATGTCAATTTCAGGGGTTCCTCCGTTTAACGGATTTGCCTCTAAATGGATGATATATCAGGGTATTATCGATTTTGGATCAGGATCAGAACTTCCGAACAAGCTCTGGGTTGTCTGGCTGGGATTGGCGGTACTCGGATCGGCGTTAACCCTTGCAAGCTTTATAAAGCTTATCGGAGGGATCTTCCTCAGCCGCCGGAAACCTGTTTTCGAAAACGTGAAGGAAGTACCTGTTCTGATGTGGCTTCCAATGGCGATTCTTTCCCTGTTATGTATATTTTTTGGAGTTTTTGGAACAAGTATTATAGTCCCGAAAGTGTTAATACCGGTATCGGGTGAGTTTGTATTTACAGGGCTGTGGAATTCGGTCCTGGTATCATTGCTGGTTCTGACCTCAATTATACTTGGTATAATAGTCTACCTGATCCAGGGGGTTAAGAAATTCAGAACAGAGGACAGTTTTATCGGTGGAGAAACTATGCAGGAGCAAACCAGCTATCCGGCCACTGAATTTTATAAAACTATCCGGGAGTTTGGATTCTTTTCATGGATGTATAAAAAAGCTGAAGGAAAGTGGTTTGACATTTATGACCTTTCAAAACGGTTTGTCCTCTGGTTCAGTCATCAGCTAAGTGAGGAACACACTGGTGTTTTGCCCGGCTATATTATTTGGGTATTTGCCGGATTAATAATTATGTTGCTCATAATGACTTAATTTAAAAATACTTATGGAACTGGCGATTTCAGTTATAACAGTCTTTATGATCATCGGAGCTCTTTATGCAATACATGCCAGGGATATTTTATCCGCTGTTATCGCTTCCGGCATTGTCGGTTACAGCCTTGTCATCTGTTTCCTGCTGTTAAAAGCGCCCGACCTTGCAATCGTGCAGATCGTTGTTGAAACTATAACACTTATAATAATGGTTGCTGTTGTTCTCGACAGCTCGCGTGAAGAAGCTTATTCAAAACCCGACGGACGAGGTTTTGTTCTGGCTGTAACCACCATCCTGATTGCATTTGTCCTGTTTTACTTCTTCAGGATGTCAATTGAATCCCTTGATAATTTTGGCACAAGTACATTGAGGATGGCGGGCCCTTATATTGAAGGAGCAGTCGAAAAAACCGGCAGCGTGAATCTGGTTACCGGCGTTGTATTTGATTTCAGAGGCTATGATACCCTTGGGGAAGCAACTGTCCTGGTAACTGCGGTTCTGGGAGTTCTTACAATTTTAAGAATTAAAGGAAAGAAATAATAGAAACACTCTTCTCCTCCCCGATAGCTATCGGGAGAGAAGGGGGAAGGAGCAAAACTGATAACAAATGAAAGGTATGACCATTATAGTAAAGAAGACCACCCAGTTAGTAGCCGGCCTGGTATTTCTTTATGGCATCTATATAATTATTCACGGGCATCTTACACCCGGAGGGGGATTCGCCGGCGGTGTGGTACTGGCGGGGTCCTTTATACTTCAGATCCTGGCATTCGGAAGCGACTTTCTGAAACTCGTTAAAGAGGAGTCCGGCTCAACATTATATGAAAACCTGGCAATGATAGTCGTTTTGTTTCTGGCAGCATCAGGACTTCTTTTCGGGATGAAGATCTTCTTTCTGAACTGGATGCCCAAAGGAATTGCCGGTGAACTCGTAAGCGCAGGAATGCTGCCGCTTTACAACATATTTGTCGGCATTGAGGTTGCTGCCTCAATTCTGACGATCTTTCTTGCTCTTGTAATTTTTAAAGAAGAAGTGTCCAAATGATAACCTACCTTTTGTGTTTCATATTGTTTCTTGTAGGCCTTTACGGTGTTATCACAAGAAGGAACCTTATCAAGATTGCGATCTCCTTATCAATAATGGAGTTCAGCAGTTTCCTGTTTTTTGCGCTCATAGGATATATTGACAGCGGGGTTGCTCCGATTGTTGACCCTGCAGATCCGCTTAAGGTATACGTTGATCCTTTACCCCAGGCACTCGTACTCACTGCAATTGTTATCGGCCTGGCAACAACAGCAATGTTGATGGCAGTTATCATCAGGATTTACAGGAAGTATAAGACACTCGACATAAGAGAGATAAGTAACTTAAGAGGATAAAAGATGAATCCCATAATGCCTTTATTTGTTGTTGTACCGCTTGCCGGAGCATTCCTGATAATGATTCTGGGAAGATTCATCAGGGATTTTAACAAATACTTTGCCTCGCTCGTTCTGCTTTTCCTTGTTGTTATAAGCTTTTATTGTCTCAGCACCACTGGCGGGAATGTCTCTGTATACAAGGTCGGAAGCTGGGAACCAATAAACCGGGTTCCGATAGGGATTTATATGGTTATGGATGGCTTCACAGTAATACTGCTTTGTATAATCAATACGATCGGATTTCTTTCAGTCTTTTATTCAATTTCATATATAGCCAGATACACCTCACAAAACTTCTTCTACGCGTTGTTCTGTCTGATGATAGCAGGTATGAATGGTGTGGTCCTCAGCGGAGACCTGTTCAATATTTTTGTTTTTCTTGAGATATCTGCCATCTCCTCTTATGCCCTGGTTGCTTTCGGAGTTGAGAAGAATGAACTTGAAGCGACATTCAAATACCAGGTGCTGGGTGGACTTGCTTCATTTCTCATATTATTCGGTATCGCATTCATCTACTGGCAGGCAAAGACTCTTAATATTGCAGATATAAAAGCTTCGCTGGGAACCGGTAATGAAAAGTTCTATTATCTGTTCATTCAAATCCTGATACTTAGCGGTTTTGGTCTCAAGGCAGCTATCATTCCATTCCATGCATGGTTACCCGATGCTCATTCGTCCGCTCCCTCCCCTATTTCTGCGATGCTGTCAGGCGTACTTATAAAGGCTGTTGGAATCTACGTCATTTTCAGGCTTTTCTTTAACATGTTTATAATTACCGAAGGCATGGCAATCCTTATAACAACCCTGGGTACACTCTCAATGGTTATAGGTGTGTTCCTGGCAATAGGGCAATGGGATATAAAGAGATTGCTTGCCTACCACAGCATAAGCCAGATGGGATATGTGGTAATGTCGGTCGGAATCGGAATGATCCTTATTTCCAGGGGAGGAAATAAGGAAATTGCAACACTGGCAATTGCGGGAGGCATTTTCCATCTTATAAACCATGCTGCATTTAAAGGACTTCTGTTTCTTAATGCAGGAGCTATTGAATACACAACAGGAACACGCGACCTGAAGGAAATGGGCGGTCTCTATAAATCGATGCCAGTTACATCGGCCACCTCTTTTATAGCTTCGTTATCGATATCGGGGATACCCCCGTTTAACGGATTTTTCAGCAAGCTTATAATAATAATCGCGGCTGTGATGGGGCGGTTTTATCTACTGGCTGCTCTCGCCGTCGTTGTAAGCATTATAACACTTGCTTCATTCCTGAAGTTCCAGCGTTACGCTTTTTACAACAAAAACCCAAACAAGGTAAAGGGAAACATCAGGGAGGTTCCTTTCCCGATGGTATTCAGTATGGTTATTCTGAGTATTATGTGCCTGTTGCTCAGCCTTCTTGCCTTTCCCGGGATCAGGGAAGCAATACTCTCACCGGCAATAAACATACTTACCGATCCTGTAAATTATTCTGTTCAGATAATAGGAATATGATGAGATACATTACAGTTTTCATACTATCACTGATATTCTGGTTGCTCTTAACTTTCAAACTGACTTTACCAAATATCGTTGTAGGTTCCGTTGCTGCATTAATTTGCTCTGCTCTGTTTTCAAGGTATTATTTTCATGGGGTTTATAAATTTTTACAGCCTCGCCGCTATTTCTGGTTTGTAGTTTACTTCTTTATATTCATCTGGGAATGCATTAAGGCTAATCTCGATGTAGCATACAGGGTACTTCACCCGGCGATGCCCATCAGACCGGGGATTGTGAAGGTTAAGACTTCCCTGAAATCAGATCTTGCAAGAACTCTGCTTGCAAATTCAATAACGATGACACCGGGAACAATTACTGTAGATATAATTGATGATCAACTTTATATCCACTGGATTTATATCAAATCGGAGGATCCGGAAGTTTACACAAAGATGATTACCGGGGTTTTTGAAAAGTATATTAAACGTATAATAGAATGAGCAATTACCTGAATATCTTATTATACATACAGATCGGGTTAAGCGTAGTCTGCATGTACAGGATAATAAGGGGGCCGTCAATTCCAGACAGGATGGTCGGAGCTGATATTTTCGGGATACTGGTTGTCGGAATCTGTGCAATAATCTCAATTCAGACGGAAAGATCGTTTATACTTGACATAGGTATCGCATGGATCATCCTGAGTTTTATCGGTACCTTAACCCTTGCAAAATACCTTACCGGGAAAAAATTAAATGAGTAATATGATAAGCTTTATATTCATAACGATCGGAGTACTTTTCAATCTGCTGGGCTGCATTGGGATTATCAGGCTTCCTGATACTTATAACAGACTTCAGGCAGCTACAAAATGCGTAACTCTGGGGTGTTGCAGCATCCTTCTGGGTGTTGTATTTCATTTTGGGTTCACAGATGCTACTGCCAAAGCGCTTGTTGCCATTCCCATACTCTTCTTTGCTTCAACCGTGGGAGCACATGCGCTTATCAGGGGAACCTACCATTTTGGCATTAAGCTCGGCAGTAAGAGTGTGAAAGACGATTATAAGGAGGCCATAAAATGAAGTACCCGAAGCTCAGAGAACTCAGGGAGGCAGTTATTTCGCTTGTTTCTCCCGCTTACACATCAAAATTTCCGGCAGAGCCGCATGTCCCCTTTGAGAATTTCAGGGGGAAACCCGTTGTCGACGACAACAATTGCGTCGGTTGTGAAACATGTGCCAATGTATGCCCTCCCAATGCAATCACCTTTACCGACGATAAGGAAAGAGCCATAAGAAGAATTACAAGAGATTACGGGAAATGCATTTTCTGCGGTCAATGTCAGGATCATTGCATAACACAAAAGGGTGTGAGGTTATCCGACAAAATTTTTGATCTGGCAGTGTTCGACAGGAGCAGGAATATTGAATACCAGGAAAAAGAACTACTCATCTGCGAAAATTGTCATGCCGTCATTACAACAAGGGAGCATATCGGATTCATGCACAGGAAACTTGGCCCTAAAGCCTTTGCCTCAATCCTTAATCTTAACGTGCTGAATCAGAGGTTAAGACTGGCAGCTGATCAGGATGTCAGTGTCGAAATTAAGGACGAGTTGAAAAGAAAGGATATGTTTAATGTAATTTGTCCGAACTGCCTCAGGATAACCCTCGTAAAATACTTATTTAAAGGTGCCTGATCCTCTTGATACGCTTCTCCTTCAAAAAGACAAAAGAATTCTTTTTGCCGGTATAGGTAATCTTCTAAAAATGGACGATGGTGTCGGCGTCTATATAAGCAATCAGATTGAAAGCATCGGAAACATTTCATCAATTACAGTCGAAGTAAGCATCGAAAACTACATTGGAAAGATAAATTCCCTCAAACCCGACATCCTTGTACTTATTGACAGTGTTGATACAGGATCATTACCCGGCGAAGCTAAACTGCTGCCAATAAACCTGATAAAGGATCTCACATTTAATACACACAACATATCCTTAAGGCGCATTTCTGAATTCTTCACAATGCCGGTTTTTATACTTGGAATCCAGCCGGAAAAAATTGAATTTGGTGAAAATATTACGTACCTTGTAAGAGATAAAGCAGACAAGATTATTAACCAAATAAATAAACGGAGGTAAATTATGGCTGTTGAATATCTATGTAAAGTTTGCAGGGGCCATTTAAATGTAAAGACTTCTATTGTCCTTGCCGCAACCAAGACCAACGGTTCAAAAGGCGGATTGATCTTCCTGAATCCCGAGATCGGGAACTATACAACCACCACACATGCTTCATTCAAAATAGAAGAAGGCGTGGAGTATATTTACACCTGCCCGATTTGTCACTCACAGCTGAACAGCGCGAAATTTATGCACCTGGTCAGAATAATAATGATCGACAATGCCGGTAAGGAGTTCAACATTTACTTTTCGGGAATAGCCGGAGAAAAATGCACCTATAAAATAAGAGGAACAAAGGTTGAAAAGAAGGGGCCTGATGCCTCACTCTACGACAAGTACTTTGATGTCCCCGAGGAGGACCGTAAATATCTTTAATCTGCTTCTTCCCGGAACTGATTATTTCTGCTTTTTTCTATTAACAAATAATTCTATTTTTGTTGCTGTTAGAAATTATAACAGTAAATAATTTATTTTAATGAGCGATATAAATAAAAGAGCAGCCGATAACATCCGTATCCTCTCAATGTCGATGGTTGAAAAAGCGAAATCAGGTCATCCCGGAGGAGCTATGGGCGGCGCTGACTACATTCATATACTTTTTACCGAATTCCTCAATTTCGATCCCTCCGATCCAAAGTGGATTAACCGCGACAGATTTTTCCTCGATCCAGGACATATGTCCCCCATGCTCTATTCTGTTCTGACCCTGATCGGTCATTTCAAGGTTGATGAACTGAAGAACTTCCGGCAGTTTGGAAGTCCGACACCCGGACACCCCGAACTTGATGTGATGCGGGGAATAGAAAATACCTCCGGCCCATTGGGACAGGGACATACGAACGCGGTAGGAGCTGCGATCGCTGAACGGTTTCTTGTGGCCCGGTTCGGTGAGCTTTTTGCACACAAAATCTTTACATACATTTCCGACGGTGGAGTCCAGGAAGAGATCTCCCAGGGGGCAGGCCGCCTTGCAGGGTTCCTCGGACTCAATAACCTTATAATGTTCTACGATTCGAACGATATACAGCTTTCGACTGAAACAAAAGCTGTTACTATCGAGGATACCGCTATGAAGTACACCTCATGGGGATGGAATGTCCTGAAGATCAACGGGAATGATCAGGACCAGATCAGGGAGGCACTGAAAAAGGCTGTTAATGAGAAAGAGAGACCTACAATTATTGTAGGAAAGACATTAATGGGTAAAGGAATGCTCGATAAAGATGGCAACAGCTTTGAAAGGAAGGTTTCAACACATGGCATGCCCATAAGTGAAGCAGGCGGTTCATTCGAAAAAACGCTTTTAAACCTTGGGGGCGACCTTTCGGATCCCTTTGCAATATTTGAAGATGTAAGGCAGCATTACGAAAAAGTTGTCGCCGGAAAAATAAAGAAAGCTGCGGAATGGAAAAGTCTGAAAGAGAAATGGGCAGCAGAGAACAGCGAACCTGATAAGAAGCTCACTTTCTATTATTCGGGAGATGTGCCTGAAATCGATTATAAGGCTGTACGCCAGAAAGAGGGTATCGCCACACGGGCTGCATCTTCGGCTATGCTGGCCATGTTCGCCAACTCGATCGGTAATATGATCGTAGCCTCCGCCGATCTCTCCAACTCCGATAAAACTGATGGATTTCTTAAAAATACTCATCCCTTTGTAAAAGGAGACTTCACCGGTGCATTCCTTCATGTCGGTGTATCGGAGCTTACCATGGCAGGTATTATTAACGGAATGGCATTGCATGGCGGTGTTATTCCCGCCTGCGGAACATTCTTTGTATTCTCGGATTTTATGAAGCCTTCAGTCAGGCTTGCATGTTTGATGGGAGTTCCTGTAAAATATATCTGGACTCACGATGCGTTCCGTGTTGGGGAAGACGGACCAACCCATCAGCCGGTTGAACAGGAAGCACAGATACGCCTTTTGGAACAGCTGAAAAACCATCAGGGGGAAAACAGCATGCTGGTCCTCAGACCGGCCGATGCCACAGAAACAACAGTAGCCTGGAAGCTGGCGCTTGAAAATAAAAAGACACCCACCGCCCTAATCCTGTCGCGTCAGAATATAAAGGATCTGCCGTCGGATACCGGCAACCGTTATGAGGATGCCCTGAACTCTTCAAAGGGAGCTTATATCGTGCAGAACTGTGAAGGAGCGCCCGATATAATTCTTATTGCAAGCGGATCGGAGGTTTCAACTCTTGTCGAGGGAGCAGAACTTCTCAGAAATGACAATCTTAAAGTACGGATAGTTTCAGCTCCGTCGGAAGGTCTTTTCGGAAATCAGCCTGAAGAATACCGAAAATCAGTTTTACCGGATTATATTCCTGTTTTCGGGCTGACGGCAGGATTACCAGTCACGCTTCAGAACCTGGTCGGACCCTTTGGCAGGGTATATGGAATGACAAGCTTCGGATACTCCGCACCTTATAAGGTCCTTGATGAAAAATTAGGTTTCACTAAAGAGAATGTTTATCGTCAGGTAAGCGATTATCTGGCTCATTATAAAAGGTAAACATTATGATCATTCGTTAAAGGCCGCCTCATCAGCGGCCTTTTTTGATAAATATATGTCTTTTAATACTGCTTTTATTTTATTTTAATATGTCTTTTAATACTGCTTTTATTTTATTTTAATATGTCTTTTAATACTGCTTTTATTTTATTTTAATATGTCTTTTAATACTGCTTTTATTTTATTACGGCCTCTCTCCCTCGATCCATAGCCGTCAACTTAAGAGTTATTTTCGTAAGAAGAGATCTGCCATTCTATAATAAAATTTCCCCTCCACCACATTCCACCACTGCAGGCTGGGCCCCTTCGCTTAAATTGCCTTCGTTTTTAGTCCATCTGGCTCTGAAAGAGCCAAATATGAATAACCCCTGGCGCAGCCAGGGGTAGATGACCACTAAACACTTCCCAGCTCTGAAGGAGCTGAATATTAAGCCCTTTCAGGCATGCGCGTCAACTTAAGAATCAGTTTTAAGCCGATAATTATCTAATTAGCAGAAATACAATTAAATAAGTTTTCCCTCCACCACATGCTTCCCCTTCCCCTGCAGGCTGGCCCCTTCGCCGCCATCGCTGCAATCTGGCTCCTCGCTAAAAACACCCACAGGGTGTTTTATTAACGCTCGGCCCTCCACCGGGCAATTTTTTTACGCTCGGTCCCCTTTTGAAGCTAATCTTTCATAACATCTTGTTTAATTGATAAAGGGATCCTTCGCTTCGCTCAGGATGACAGGTCATTAGCGAATATATTGGAAGAGGGGGGAGAAGCAGCGAGCCGCCATTTAGCTAATCAATAAACTATGAAGAATGCCGGATGGCGGCTCGCTGCTTCTCCCCCCTAAACCAGACTCAACTCCGCTTGTCATCCTGAGTTTTTATCCAAAGTTTTGTACTTCCGGTATTATGACAACCAGAATCAATTAATTTTGTACGGGTTACACAAGCATGACCTTCGCTTGAATAGTGCATTTTGCCTGCTCCTGAGTATGGTTCCGGAAGATAAAGTCTTCAGGTATGGTACTTCCTAAAAGGAATGTCCGATTAGTAGCATTGCAATTTCCAAAGACCTTCCGGGTGTAATCTTTTGTATAATTTAATGTATTACAAGTATGGAAAAAATTAGAAAAGATTGTGCTGGAATAGACATTGGATCCAAGAAGGTATTTGTTGCAATCGAAGGACAGGAGGTAAAAAGTTTTTACACCTTTACTGAAGACTTTGAAAAACTACGTGATTATCTTTTTGAGAACGATATTAAGACTGCAGCAATGGAAGCCACTGGAGTCTATTGGGGTATTTTGTATGAAATGCTGGAAGAGGCCGGAATAGACGTTTGGCTTGTTGATGGTCGTCAAACAAAACAAGTACCTGGCCGAAAAACTGATGTTAAAGACTGTCAATGGATACAGCAGTTACATAGCTATGGACTATTAAACAGGTGTTTTGTTGCAGAAAGCGATATAAAGGAACTCAGGTCATATCAGCGGCTGAGAGAAGACCATATCCGGTCGGCATCAATGCATATTAACCATATGCAAAAAGCCCTCACTGAAATGAATATCAGGCTTACGCAAGTATTGGATCAGATCCATGGAGTGAGTGGGCTGGCTATGATAGAAGCTATCCTGAAAGGCGAAAGAGATAAGGAAAAACTATTAAAACTCTGCCACACAAAAATTATTAAAAACAAGAAAGATGAGGTATTAAAAGCTCTAAATGGCAGGTATACAAAACAAGGATTATTTGCACTAAGGCAAGCCTTTGAATCATATTGCTTTTATCAGAATCAGATCGAGCAGTGTGACCAGATGATCGATGAGGTTCTTCAAAAGATCAGTAGAGGTAAACCAGATCAAAAAACAGATGTTCGCAGAAAACCAATACGTCATAATAAACCTGATATTGATAATCTTGGCTCAATGATGCTGAAAATCTTTAACGGAAGGGATGCCACCACAGTCTCGGGTATAACAGATTACAGCTGGATGCAACTACTCTCAGAAACAGGTGGTGATTTATCCAGATGGCCAACAGAAAAACATTATACCAGCTGGTTGGGTCTTGCACCGGGTCAGCATAACTCGGGCAGAACTAATAGAAACAGAAGAAAATCAGGACGCCCCAAGGCAGGCCAAATCTTCAGACAGATAGCTCAAAGTCTGTTAACAAGCAAACGTATAGCACTTGGAGCATTTGGACGCAGACTCAGCGTTAGAAAAGGGTCACCAGTTGCGATAAAATCAATTGCTCGCAAACTTGCAGTACTTTACTGGAGAGTAATGGTAAAAGGGATGGCCTTCGTAGAAGAAGGAACTAAAAAGTATGAGGAACAACTCCTGATACAAAAACAGCGATCCCTTAACAGACTAGCAAAAGAACTAAATGTACAAGTTGTTTATAATGTATGAGTTACGAATGTTGTCATTAGTAGCGAAGCGAAGGATCCCCTTCATGCGAGCAGGAATTCTTCTTCATTATTGAAGGATACCCCACCTTCCCATCCCTACAAAGATCTTCCCATTCCCTGTTAAACTCTTCGATAAGACTTACCTTCTTTATCCTGAGCATTCCTTTTATTTGCTTTTCTCGTGCAATTGCTGATTCAACCTGGTCGAATATTTCAAAATAAACCAGTCTGTTAACATTGTATCTCATAGTAAAGCCTTTTATAAGCTTGCTCTTATGCTCATTGCATCGTCTCTCAAGATCGTTGGTGACACCTGTATAAAGAACCTTATTGGCCTTGTTGGTCAAAATATATACAAAGTACTGATGAATTCTCATATAATCTCCCTTTAGCACTAAGGACTAAATCTAAACATGTTTTTGGAGTTCCAGGCATACTAACAGACATCAAATAAATAAATGTGTATAAAGATTAACTTATAGGAGGGGTCGCCTGACCAAAGCAAAGAATATTATTTAAGTGAAACCAATTTGGTCAGGCGGGGGTGGTTGATTCAGGAGGAGTGGACTTATACCTAAGGTAAGATCTGACCAGCTTCAGATCTTTTCTATTTAAAAAGTGATTGTTTTTCATGAGATAAAACTAAGAAAAAATGAATCAACCACCCCGGCCCGGAATATTGGCACCTGCCTTTCAGGTGAAAATTATTTTTCCATATTTTAAGATATTTAATTAATTTAGATTCAATTTTAAAGCTTGGCCTTCATTATCTGAAATACCTGATATGAAAAGAATCTTTCCGGTTTTAGTTGTTTTATCATGTTTCCTTTTCGTGTTTAAGCCTGCCCTGGGGCAGGTTGATTCCACAGGAACACTGTATGCCGTTACCGACACACAGAATGTAAAAGTTACTCTGTTTGATACCGACGAAATCTTCGAAATTACACTGAAGTTCGACATCTCCTACTACAAAAAACAAAGATCGGATGTGGAGTACCTCGATGCTGTTCTGACTTATTATAACAGCAAAACAGATTCCGTTACCAAAAATATTAAAGTAAAGGCACGGGGTGAGACGCGCCGTACGTATCTCTGTGATTTTCCACCTCTGCTTCTGAACTTCAAAATGAAAGATTCGAAAGGCACCGAATTCAAAGGAATTAATAAACTTAAACTTGTTCCCTATTGCAGAGTGGGTTATGAAAAATACATTTTAAAGGAATATCTCGTATATAAGCTCTACAACTTACTGACAGACCTAAGCTTCAGAGTCCGGCTTTGCAGGGTAACTTATATTAACACTGCCAAACCGAAAAAACCAATGACCCAGTTTGGATTTGTTATCGAGCCGGTGAGTCTGCTGGAAAGGCGGACAAAAACAAAGGAGATCACATATACCGGAGCATCGCAGAGAACTGTCAAACAGGAAATTCTCGACAGGGCCGCTATTTTCAATTACATGATAGGAAACACCGACTGGTCAGTCCCTGCCCACCATAATATACTTATGCTCTATGACCCAAAATCGGAATACTCCTATGAAAATGTAATAGTGCCTTTTGATTTCGACTATGCAGGATTTGTGGATACTGATTATGCAGTACCATTTGAGACCCTGCCGATCAAAACAGTACAAGAAAGGTTATATATGGCTGTTTGCCGGAGCGAAGCCGACTTTAAAAAGGATCTGGCCACATTTTATGAGAAGAAGGATGCCTTCTACAAGGTCATAAATGACTTTCCGTACCTGAACCCCAGAGATAAGAAAGCACTTGTAAAATTCCTGAGTGACTTTTTCTTTGGAATTGAAAAGAAAGATATTACACTTAAAAAATTACTTGTCGACTGCAGATGGTTTGAGGAACGTGCCGGCCTGAGACAACAATAATAAAACCGGCTTGTCAGCTAACCCGGGTTCATCATTTTATTTATCTTTGGGCCTTATTCAAAACTCATGAAGTACGATATCCTTCCCGGGATAAAAGGTTTGATTTTTGATCTTGACGGGACACTTGCCGACACCATGCCATATCATTTTGAAGGCTGGAAAAAGGCAAGCCAAAAGTTTGGTGCAGATATCGATAACAGGTTTCTTCGAAAACATACCGGAAGCCCCGGCTGGATAATTGCTGAGGAGATAATCAGGGATTGCGGACTGGATGGCAGTGTGACTATTGACCAGATAATGAATGAAAAGTTCAGTGAATTTTTCAAGCTTCAGCATCTTATTAAACCAATTGAACCGGTAACAGATATTGTGAAGAAATATCATGGGAAGCTGCCGATGGCCGTTGGAACAGGAGGCCACAGGGAGGCTGTCGAACGGACGCTTGAGATAACCGGCCTGAGAAAATACTTCGATATTATTGTAACTGCGAATGATGTAAACTCATTTAAACCTCACCCCGAAACATTCCTCAGATGCGCTGAATTGATGAAAATCAGCCCCGGATTCATTGAGGTGTTTGAGGACGCAGATCTGGGAATTGAAGCGGCACTAAAAGCAGGAATGAAGGTTGCGGATGTTAGAACCTGGTATGATTCAAACTGGTAAAACAATTTTAATTTGCTATATTTGTATCCAAAGTAAAACTTTGAGGAAAGCACTTAAGATAAAAGCTTCTACACTCCTTCTTGCATGGGTTGTTATTTTTGCCCATAGCATAATTCCGCATAACCATAACTATGAAAATTATTCAGCCTGCACCGAAAACACACATGGCATCACCTCTAATCCGTCAGATTCAGGCAAAACAATAAAGTTTGAAAATGAACATTTCGAACTGAGTGCGTGTAATTTTTCAAATATCCTTTTTCATACTTTCAGTCCCGATGCATTTCTGGCCTGTTCATTCAGAAATATAAATTTTAATCCGGCAAATGTAGCCACAAAAATTTTTCAGGATATTGATCAATTTTATATTTCAGATCATCTTAAAAGCACTGTCTTACTAAGAGCCCCACCTGCCGTTTAACATTCCTCCCAAAGTACCAGATCCGATAATTTTATTAATGATAATCATCTGATTATCACATTTTTATTTGTAAATAATTATGATTGAACGCATTATTCAGTTTTCAATAAAAAATAAGTTTATCATTGGCTTATTTGTTGTAGCCCTCGTGGGTTGGGGCACTTATTCGCTTACACAGCTGCCAATTGATGCAATACCGGATATTACAAATAACCAGGTCCAGATAATATCGCTTTCCCCATCGCTGGCGGTGCAGGAGGTCGAAAGTTCGATTACCGCTCCTATTGAGATTGCCGTTGCCAACATTCCCGATATCATAGAACTGCGTTCCATCTCACGACTGGGGTTATCGGTTATAACGGTTGTTTTTAAGGATGATGTCGATATCTACTGGGCGCGGCAGCAATTGTCCGAACGACTCAGGGAGGCTGAAGAGGCGATTCCGGAGGGACTTGCCAGGATAGAACTGGCACCTGTGTCAACTGGTCTGGGTGAAATTTTTCAATACCGTCTGGCAGTAAAAAAGGGTTATGAGGGAAAATATAATCCGATGGAGCTCAGGACTCTGCAGGATTGGGTAGTACGGCGTGAAATGCTTGGAACCCCGGGAGTTGCCGATATCAACAGCTACGGCGGGTATGTAAAACAGTACGAGATTGCCGTCAATCCGGAACGGTTAAGAGGGATGAACATCACTCTCCTCGACCTGTTTGATGCCCTCGAGAAAAACAATGAAAACACAGGAAGCGCTTACATAGATAAAAATCCTAATGCTTACTTCATACGGGGAATAGGACTTGTAAGGACACTTGATGACATTGAGAAAATTGTAGTAAAGAACAGTTCTTCGGGCATCCCGGTCCTTATCAGGGATGTCGCTACAGTTCAGTTTGGAAATGCTACCCGGTACGGTGCATTTGTAGTTGATACATCAGAAGCTGTGGGAGGCGTCGTCATGATGCTCAAGGGCGACAATGCCCATAAAGTGATCGACAACGTCCAGGTACGTATTGCGGCTGTTCAGAAGTCTCTCCCCGACGGAGTCACCATCGAGCCGTACCTGAACCGCTCCGATCTTGTCGGAAGGTCAATAGGCACAGTTTCGAGGAACCTCATTGAGGGTGCCTTAATTGTTATTTTCATACTGGTTTTGTTTCTCGGAAATGTCAGGGCTGGATTGATCGTGGCTTCTGTTATCCCGTTATCGATGCTTTTTGCAATATCGATAATGAATATTCTGGGTGTTTCGGGCAATCTTATGAGCCTTGGGGCAATAGATTTCGGACTGATCGTAGATGGTGCCGTAATTATAGTTGAAAGCGTAGTGCACAGGATCTTTCTGAGGAAACACAATCAGCCCGGAGTTGTGCGGCTCACCCAGCAGCAGATGGATGAGAACGTCCTCGAGTCTTCAAAGCGGATGATGAGTTCAGCCACCTTCGGACAAATAATTATACTTATAGTTTATCTTCCCATAATTGCTCTTGTGGGCATTGAGGGAAAGATGTTCAGACCGATGGCCCAGGTGGTAACATTTGCTTTAACAGGAGCTGCAATTCTTTCACTTACATGGGTTCCCATGGCCTCTGCACTCTTCCTGAGTAAGAATACCGAACACAGGAGGAATTTATCAGACAGAATGATGGAGGGATTGCACAAGGGATTTCATCCTCTTATTACTTATGCTCTAAAACGTAAATTACTGGTCTCAACATCAGCTGTTACTCTTTTCATTTTCAGCATTTTCCTGTTCACCAGGCTGGGTGGAGAGTTTATTCCGCAACTTGAAGAGGGTGACCTGGCAGCCGGTGTTATGACTCTCCAGGGAGGATCATTATCACACACTGTTGAAACTGTAAAAAAAGCCAATAAGATCCTCCTCGACAGTTTTCCGGAAGTAAAACATGCCGTCTGCAAGATCGGAGCAGGAGAAATACCAACAGACCCGACCCCAATGGAGACCGGTGACTATATTATTACACTTAAGGCCAAGGACGAATGGACGTCTGCAAAAACAACGGAAGAACTGGTAGCCAGGATGGAAGAAAAGCTTATTCCGTTGGCCGGTGTAAAGTTCGAGTTCCAGCAGCCGATTCAGATGCGTTTTAATGAACTTATGACCGGAACAAAACAGGATGTCGCCGTCAAAATCTTCGGAGACGATCTTAACACCCTTGCCGAAGAGGCTGCTAAGGTCGAAAAGCTGATTCAGGGTATAGTCGGGGTTGAGGATATTAATGTCGAAAAGGTAACCGGTCTGGCACAAATACAGGTGACATATAACCGCAGCCTCCTGGCCCGGTATGGCCTCTCAATTGCAGGGGTTAACAGTATACTAAGGGCAGCCTTTGCTGGAAGCCAGGCAGGAGTTGTTTTCGACGAAGAGAAAAGATTTGGTCTTGTAATAAGACTCGAAAAAGATTACAGACAGAATCTCGATGATGTCAAAAACCTTATGGTTTCACTTCCTTCCGGAGGCCAGATACCTTTCGACAACCTTGCTAATATTGAGATCAAGTCAGGGCCGGCACAGGTCTCTCGCGAAAACACAAAAAGACGGATCACCGTCGGATTCAATGTAAGGGGCAGGGACGTTCAGAGTGTTATCTCAGAAGTATCAGCCAGTATCGACAGGAACATAAAACTTCCGACGGGATACTACGTTATTTACGGAGGACAATTCCAGAACCTTGAAGCTGCCAAGGCAAGGTTATCGATTGCTGTTCCGGTGGCACTGCTTCTGATCTTTGTCCTTCTCTACTTTACTTTCCATTCGGTAAAACAGACTTTGCTGATTTACAGTGCAGTGCCAATGGCTGCGATCGGGGGAGTTTTTGCGCTCTGGTTGCGCGGGATGAATTTCTCAATCTCGGCAGGGGTCGGATTTATTGCACTGTTCGGAGTTGCGGTGCTGAATGGCATTGTTTTGATCGCCGAATTCAACAGACTTGAAAAAGAAGGAATTACAGATATAACAGAAAGAGTCCTCAAGGGACTTCATACACGTCTTCGCCCTGTCATAATGACGGCGGCAGTAGCCTCACTCGGATTCATGCCAATGGCTTTGTCAACCTCTGCCGGCGCCGAAGTTCAAAAACCTCTGGCGACAGTTGTTATCGGGGGTCTTATAACAGCAACACTTCTCACTCTGGTTATACTTCCTGTATTTTATATTGCCTTTTCATCCCGGAAATTAAAGCTGCCGGTTAAAGGAAGCTCATCGAAAGCATTGCTTCTGTTCCTCTTGTTTTTCTCTGGCACCTCATTTATAAATGTAACACAGGCTCAGGAGAAGCACCACATAAGTTTGCAGGAGGCAATAAAGACAGCTCTTGAAAATAATCTTCAGATAAAGTCCTCAGAAATGACAGTAGATGCCCGGAAAGCATTAAAAAGCGCATCGTGGGACATTGGCAAGACCAATCTTAACCTGGAATACGGGCAAATCAACTCGGTTCTAAACGACAACAATGTATCTATATCCCAATCTATTTCATTTCCAACAGTTTATATAAATCAGAAAAAGCTTGCAAACGCATTGGTAGGAAGCAGTGAATGGCAGTTAAGAAAATCGCAGCTCGAGATTTCGAATCAGGTTAAGCAGGTTTACTGGCAGCTGGCATATCTTCATTCAAGGCATAAGTTATTAAGCTATCAGGATAGTCTTTATTCCCGATTTCTCAGGGCAGCTGAACTAAGGGCAGCATCAGGGGAAACCAACCGTCTTGAAATGATGACCGCCCGTTCTCAAAGTCTTGAAGTTAAAAATCAGATCCTCCAGAACTCGTCAGATATCGGGGTCTATGTACGCAATCTTCAGAATCTCCTGAATACTGATATTTATTTTCTGCCAGCCGACACAGTCTTAAAGAAGGCAGGCCCGGTTGCTGCTCCTGATACAGCTCAGACAAGACAGAATCCGTCACTTGGCTTAATCAGGCAGCAGGTTGTAGTGTCAGGAAGGGAAAAAGTGCTTGAGCAGAGCCGGATTTTGCCAGATCTCAGTATAGGATACTTCAGCCAGACCATCCGCGGGACCCAGGAAGTGAATAATGTGCCACGAATTTACGGGCCCGGCGACCGGTTCTCCGGGATTCAGGCAGGTATCACACTTCCACTCTGGTTTGTCCCATTTACATCAAAGGCAAAAGCAGCAAGGATAAATGAAAACATAGCGCTGTCGGACGCAGAATACTATTCGAAGTACCTTTCTGCAAGATACGAATCACTTCTTGACGAGTTCAGGAAATATTCGGGCAGTGTTGATTTTTATGAAAAGCAGGCAGTCCCGGAAGCTGATCTTATTATTAATCAGTCATCGATCAGCTATAAAGCCGGAGCGCTTGACTATCTTGATTATGTTCTTAGCCTGAACAGGGCGCTTGAAATAAAACAGAACTATATTGATGCACTTAATAATCTGAATCAAACGGTCATAAACATAGAATACATAACAGGCCAATTATATTAAAAATGACAACCATGTTCAAAAATAAGACAAAACAAGCCATAAGTTATGGCATAATTCTGGCTCTTTTCGTTTCGTGCAGTGAAAATAACCCGGCAAAGACTATAGCAGAGGAGACAGAAGTACTTCCTGAAGATATCGTTGAAATGAGGTTTGATCAGATCAAGATGGCTGAAATTGACACAGGAACCATCGAACTGAGATCATTATCAGGCACTCTGAAAGCGGGAGGCAAAGTATCGGTTGCGCCGCGGGGTTTTGCCACCGTATGTGCACCGCTTGGCGGATTCGTCAAAAGTACCAACCTGCTGCCTGGCGAGACAGTATCCAAAGGGCAGACCCTGGCTCTCATTGAAAACCAGGAATTTGTTGATATCCAGGAAACTTATCTTGAAGGGAAAAGCCGCATGGAGTATGCGGAAGCTGAATTCAGGCGGCACTCGGACCTATATAAGGAGGATGTTTATTCTGAAAAAAATCTCCAGCAGGTAACTGCCGATTATAAAAGTCTGCGGGCACACGTTACGGCCCTTGAGCAAAAGCTTGCCCTTATCGGGATCAATCCCGCAAACCTGAGCGAAGACAATATCGCACGCTCAATTGCGCTGGTTTCACCAATTACAGGTTATGTTCAGGCTGTAAATGTAAACATAGGGAAATCGATATCCCCTACCGATGTACTGTTTGAGATCGTCAACACCGATAACCTTTTTCTTGAACTTTCGCTCTTTGAAAAAGACGCTGGCAAGGTAACTGCCGGACAAAAAATCAGTTTCTTTATCAACAATGAAACCGAGGAGCACGCTGCAACCATAACGCAGACAGGCAGATCGGTTGATGCAGAAAAGGCGTATAAGGTATATGCTTCAGTAACAAATGGATGCAAAAACCTCCTGCCCGGAATGTATGTAAATGCTATTATTGAAACTTCAGGAAGCAAGGTTCCGTCTGTTCCATCCGAAGCTGTTGTCAGCTTTGATGACAAGGACTATATTTTTGTGTTTGACAGGAATAAGGAAGAAAAAGGAATGGCATTTACTGAGTACAGGATCATCGAGGTTAAAAAAGGGATGTCGAGTGGTGGCTTCACTGAAATAACACTGCCCGAAAACTTTGATCCTGCAACGGCGAAAGTTGTAATAAAAGGTGCATATAACCTGCTTTCCGCAAAAAAGAATGCAGGTGAAATGGCTTGCTGAAACCTTTCCGGACAGTTAATATATTTCAAAAAAATGCTGCAGGTAGTAATGACATCTGATGGGTCGCATACGTTATTCATTCCGGCCATGGATGAACATTATCATTCTGTTCACGGGGCGGTCGGGGAATCCGAATTTATTTTCGTGAATACAGGGTTTAACTTTTGCAAAGCCGATCCCCTCTTACTTTTTGAGGTCGGATTCGGCACCGGTCTTAATGTACTGCTCACGGCAATGAAGAATCTCGGGGCAAAACGTAAAGTACACTACACGTCGATTGAGAAGTTTCCCCTTCCCGGCAATATAATAAGTTCTCTTAATTACGGCAACTTTGTTACCAGGGAAGGGAAACTTATATTTGACAGGATCCATTTGTGCCAATGGAATATGCCATATGAAATCTCTGACAATTTTACGCTCACCAAGATCGCCGGAGATCTTTTGACTGATGATATCTCAGGGGAATTTAATCTTATTTATTTTGATGCATTTGGTCCGGATAAACAGCCGGAAATGTGGAGCGATGATGTTTTTGAAAAGATCGCAGCACATACTCTGAAAAACGGAGTGCTTGTTACTTATTCTTCAAAAGGAGAAGTTAAGAGGAGACTCCGGAAATACGGATTTGAAGTAACCCTTCTTCCCGGACCTCCCGGGAAACGACAGATTATTAGAGCCGTTAAAGTGTAAAAATTATTTTCTATACTCTTTTTTACTTAGGTCAAAATGTTATCTTTGCGGGAATTTAAAATTAAAAACTATATCAAATGAAAATTAAGGGGTTAATTGTTGTTACAATTGTGATTGCTTTTGCGCTTGGCTCATGCGGGAAGAATTCATCAAATGCAAAAATCAAAACCAGGGAGGACTCTCTCTCTTATGCTTTCGGTATCGTAAATTATAATGCTCTTAAAAGTGATAGTCTTGTACTTAATCCGACATTAGTGGCAAAAGCCATGTTTGATGGGGAAAAAGGGAAGGCAATTATGACAGATGAAATTGCCAGAGGCTTTATAATGGGATTTATCAATCAGCGTGAGGCATCAAAGGTTGCTCAGAAAGCTGAAACCGACAAATTGACGTATAAAGATTATATTGCTGAAAATGAAGCGTTTCTTGTAAAAAACAAAGAAAGAAGCGGTGTTACGGTTACTCCAAGCGGTCTTCAATATGAAGTTCTGGTAATGGGAACAGGTCCGAAACCAACAGCTACGAACACTGTTAAAGTTCACTATACCGGAACACTTATCGACGGAACTGAATTCGACTCTTCAGTTAAAAGAGGCACCCCTGCACAGTTCCCCGTTTCAGGTGTCATTCCCGGTTGGACAGAAGCTTTACAACTGATGCCGGTTGGTTCCAAGTTTAAACTGTTTATTCCTCAGAATCTTGCTTATGGAGCAAGTGCAGCAGGCGAAGTCATCAAGCCTTACTCAACACTTATCTTCGAGGTTGAACTCCTTGAAATAGTACAATAAATGAGAACTGCCGAAATACAGACACCCAAAGGCACAATGACTGTCAGTTTCTTCGAGGAAGATGCTCCGGTGACAGTAGAAAATTTTGTTAAGCTGGCAAATGAGGGATTCTATGACGGGCTTGCATTCCACCGGGTAATATCCGACTTCGTAATTCAGGGAGGTTGTCCGTATTCAATGGACATGAGCGATCCAAGAGTTGGAACAGGAGGCCCCGGTTATCAAATTAATTGTGAACTGTCGGGAGGAAATCAATTTCATGACAGGGGAGTTTTATCGATGGCACATTCCGGAAGAAATACAGGTGGTTCCCAGTTCTTTATTTGCCACAACAGGAAAAATACTAAGCACCTCGACAGACAGCATACATGTTTCGGTAAAGTAACTGAAGGTATTGATGTTGTTGACAAGATACGGCAGGGTGACAAAATTGAGAAAATAATTATACACCAAGATTGATATGGCATTCGAAATTACAGGTAAGATAATTGACGTACTGCCTGTTAACCAGGTCAGTGATAAGTTCAAAAAACGGGAATTTGTTATCGAAAAGAAAGAGACCGGCGGGTCAGCGGTCTTTATCGACTACATCAAGTTCCAGCTCGTCCAGGACAAATGTGACCTCATTAATGAATCATTTCTGAATGAAGAAGTTAAGATCTGGTTCAATCTGAAGGGTAACAGATGGGAACGTGACGGGAAAGTCAACTACTTTACAAACCTTGACGCATGGAGGATAGAAAAAACTTCAGGTATGGCAAGGGAACAAAACCAACCACCTCAAAATCCGCTTGAAGATCTCCCCCCTGAAAATGACGAATTAAGCGATCTTCCATTCTGACAGTAACTCAAAATATAAAATTTTTAGCAGGGACGTTGCATATAGCGTCCCTCTTTTTTTGCGGCACCTCCTGAGTGTATTGTTAACATTTACACGAATTAATGGGTGCATGTAAACATAGAATCTATAGTTTTGTTACCTTAATAAGATTATTGTTATTATGAGATATATCCTGAGCTTATTATGTATTATTTCCTGTTTGCAGATTAATTCGCAGGTAGCAATTGAAAAAATGTTACTCACCCGGCCAGGACAAATCAAACTTCCTTATAATCGGATCATCCAGCCTGCAGGGCTCCAGATAATGTTTGGGAATGAAGCTTTTGAAAACCATTCGCTGGATGTTGTTCTGTCACCGGACGGAAAATGGCTGGCTGTCGAAGAAAGATACAGTATTGTTTTTATCAGTACCGCAACGAACAAAGTTGTTTATACTCTCTCAAACAATCTGCAGCCTGCTTTGAGAGGTGCAATGAACACATTTTCAGGACTGAAATGGCATGCTCCAAAAGGGAATCCTGAGGTTTACTGGAGCGTTGCCGGAACCGGGGAACAATCATTTGTAGCTTCTGCCATATGGGACGGCAGTAAGGCTGTTTTCGGCCGCATCCTTGGGTATAAAGCCGAACCACCGGCCGAAACGGCGCTTCCAAATGAAATTCTGATCTCGGAAGAAGGAGGCCGGAAGTACCTGTATGTGGTCCTTAATGGAAACAATAAATTAATAAAACAGGATTTTGAAACTGGAAATACAGTCTGGATAACTGATCCGGGAGTTGCTCCCTATGGGTTAACAATGGCTGCAGGAAATATTTATGTCACAAACTGGGCCGGAAGACATCCTGTAAAAGGTGATAATGAAGTTGCAGGGGTGCCCTGGGGTCTTGCACGTGTTGATAATAAAGCAGGAGGATCAACAAGAGAAGGGAGCGTATCTGTTATTGATCCGGTCGACGGGAGAATTGTTAAAGAGATTATAGTAGGCTTGCATCCCAATGAGATTATAGCTGACCAGAAGGGCAGGTATGTATATGTTACAAATTCGAACAGCGATAACGTATCAGTAATCAACACTCTTACTAACAATGTTGTTGAAACCATAAGTGTCAGGTTGCAACCTGAAATAAATCCCTATTTTGGCGATTCCCCAAACGGATTATGCCTGTCGGCCGATGAGAGTGTTCTTTATGTAGCCAATGGAATGGACAATGCTCTGGCAGTGATAAGCCTTGGGAAAAAAGCTACGCGGAAAAGCAAAGTGAAATCAAGTTCAGTTACAGGTTTCATTCCTACCGGAGCCTACCCGTCAGGCATCTGTTTGTCATCTTCCGGGCTTATTTATGTTGCTAACCTTGAAGCTGACGGAGTCAGGCTGGGACTTTCCAATCCCGGAGGGAATAATCTGATTTACAATTCACACCATATGCTTGCCTCTTTGTCAGTAATTTCTGTACCCGACAGGCAGAAACTCCAGGCATATACAGATACAGTAATCGCGGTTAACGATCTTGCAAGGGCTACGCTTGCAAGGGAAGCTCCCCGGAAGAACATTGCACCGAAACCTGTTCCTGAAAGAATAGGAGAGCAATCGGTCTTTAAACATGTGCTGTACATCATAAAAGAAAACAGGACGTATGACCAGGTTTTTGGCGACATGACTGAAGGCAAAGGTGATTCTACACTTTGTACCTTCGGAGAGAAAATTACGCCTAATGCTCACAGGCTTGCGAGAGAGTTTTCCCTTCTGGATAATTATTATGTTTCAGGCAAATGCTCCGCAGAGGGACATCAGTGGACAGATGCATCGATCGTTACCGATTACATTGAGAAAAACATGAGAGCATGGTTCAGAAGCTATCCCCATGTTCAGGAGGATGCACTGGTTTACGCTCCGACCGGATTTCTATGGGATAATGCAGTTTCGCATGGTAAAAAAGTCAGGATTTACGGAGAAGCTTCTGTACCGGTATTTGAAAATGAAGTCACATGGACAGACGTATATAATAAATTCATCAACGGGGAACCCGTAAATTTTAAAAATCACACAACTATTGAACCTGTGAAGGGCATACTCAGTGAGTCTTACCCTTCCTACGGCAATCACGAGTTTCCCGACATTATGCGGGCTGATGCATTTATCAGGGAATTAAAAGCTTACGAGGCGATGGAAGGAGATCAGCTTCCTGATCTTATGATAATGGCATTACCAAATAACCATACAGCAGGACTCAGACCGGGGTCCCCTACCCCGAGAGCTATGGTGGCTGACAATGATCTTGCGCTGGGACAGATAGTTGAGGCAGTCACGAAAAGCAGGTTCTGGGAAAATACTGTTATTTTTATAACAGAAGATGACTCCCAGGGCGGATGGGATCACATATCTGCTTACAGGACTGTGGGTATGGTATTAAGCTCTTATTCGAGGATGAGAAAAACGAACAGCACCTACTATGACCAGCCATCGATGGTCAGAACTATTGAACAGATACTGGGTCTGCCCCCCATGAATATCCAGGATGCCATCGCAAATCCTATGACAGACTGCTTCGGATCCGTTTCTGATCCGACTCCCTATCTTCACCTTAAAAATAATATCCCATTGAATGAGATGAATAAATCGCTGGCATCACTCTCGGGAAAAGCGCTCCATTTTGCGAAGAAAAGTATGCTTCCCGAGTTTGATGGCATCGATTCCGGCAACGACGATCTGCTCAACAGAATATTATGGTTCGCAGCCAGGGGGAACACCCCGTATCCCTCAAAATATGCCGGAGCAGCTGATTATAAGGATGATGATGACTAAACGACTTTTTAAAACCTTTCTTCTATGTTAAACCCCCTGCTTGAGAGGTGGAGTACGCCTTATGAGACTCCTCCTTTTCACCTGATTGAACCGGACTTTTTTAAGCCGGCAATTGAGGAAGCCATCAGATCTGCTTCTGAAGAAATAAATCTAATAGCTGAAAACAAGGAATCACCTTCTTTTGAAAATACAGTTGCCGCACTTGAACGGTCCGGTGAAAAACTTACACGTATTACATCAGTCCTGTTTAATCTTAATAATGCAGAAACATCAAAAGAGCTGCAGCAGACAGCGCAGGAGATCTCGCCGCTGCTTGCACGCTTTTCGAACGATATAACTCTGAATAAAAAGCTCTATTCAAGAATTAAATCAGTATGGGATTCAAAAGAGAGTTTGAATCTCAGCACTGAACAATTAATGCTCCTTGAAAAAAAGTACCGCGATTTTCTGCTGGGCGGCGCCGGTCTTGAAGAAAAGGATAAGAAGCGGTTCAGGGAGATCTCGGAAGAATTATCAAAACTTGCTCTTAAGTTTGAGGAGAATGTCCTTGACGAAACCAATTCATATGAGTTATATATTACAGATGCCAACGACCTTTCAGGATTACCGGAAGACGTAAATGAGATGGCCGCAATGGAAGCCAAAAACCGGGGTAAAGAGGGTTGGGTCTTCACGCTTAACTTTCCGAGCTACGTTCCATTTATACAGTATTCGACAAACAGGGAACTCAGGGAGAGATTTTTTAAAGCCTACAATTCAAGGGCATTTCATGGCGACCAGAGAGATAACAGGTCTCTCGTTTCACAGATTGTAAGCATGCGCCTGGAGGTCGCAAAAATGCTTGGCTTCAGGAATTATGCCGAGATGGTTCTCGGAGACAGAATGGCACAGGATCCTCCAAAAGTCTTTTCATTTCTGGAGAAATTGTTCTCTGCTGCCTGCAAAGCTGCCCTGAGGGATTATAACAATGTTATTGATTTTGCTTCCGTGAATGGTCATTCCGGAAATTTTGAACGCTGGGACTGGTCCTTCTATTCCGAAAAACTTAAGAAAGCAAGTTACAATATTGATGACGAGATACTTAAACCATATTTTAGTCTTGATAAAGTACAATATGCTATTTTCGGTCTGGCAACCCGCCTCTACGGTCTTAAATTTGAAAGGAACATGGAGATACCTGTTTATCATGACGAAGTATCAGTCTGGGATGTTAGAGATGAGGAGAATAATCTGCTGTCGATCCTGTATCTCGATTTTCATCCCCGCAAAGGGAAAAGCGGCGGAGCCTGGATGACAAGTTACAGGGATCAGAGAAAAGACGGGAGCAGTAAAGTATTACCCTTGATATCGCTGGTCACGAATTTTACAAGGTCAACAGGAACAAAACCATCGCTTCTCACATTTAATGAGCTCACCACTTTTCTTCACGAATTTGGTCATGCACTTCATGGAATGCTTTCGCAATGCACGTATGAAAGTCTTGCAGGAACCAATGTTGCACGTGACTTTGTAGAACTGCCCTCACAATTTATGGAGAACTGGGCTTTTGAACACGAGTGGCTTGATACCTGGGCTGTTCATTACGAAACAGGCGAAAAGATCCCGTTTGAAATGATACAGAAGATCAGGGAAGCTGCAACATTCAATGAAGGCTATGCATGTAACAGGCAGTTGGGATTCGGATTTCTTGATATGGCATGGCATACCATTACAGAGCCCTTCGGGAAGGATGTAAGTGAATTTGAAGCATCTGCAACCGAAAAAACAGAATTGTTCCCAAAAATCGAAAGCATAAATATGAGCTGCTCCTTCACACATCTATTCGGTGGAGGCTATGCCGCAGGCTATTATGGGTATAAATGGGCAGAGGTACTTGATGCTGATGCTTTTAATTTCTTCAAAGAATCTGGATTGTTCAATAAATCAATTGCAGATTCATTCAGGAAAAACATCCTTGAAAAGGGGGGTTCCGATAAACCGATGAAGCTGTATATGAATTTCAGGGGAAAAGAACCGACTATTGATGCCTTTCTGGAACGGAGCGGAATGGTCTGAATACCTCAGTAGATCTCTGTGTCTACTCTATGGATCTCTGTGTAACTGATTTTAATTCAAAAACTTATACAGAGGTCCACGGAGAATTCACAAAGCTCCACAGAGAGATCCACATTGGAAATTCTTAAAACTTACACTATATTTGCAAACGTTTCTGATATATTGTTTATGAGAAATAATCAATTATTAATCAATATCTTAAAGTCATTATATGATCCTCTTTTTTGAATCAAGATCCGGAAACACTGTTGCAGTTGGAACAACATCTGAACTGACACAAAAAGATATTGAAAAACTTATCTGGCTCTTTAATGATGCAATTCTTGTTAAGGCTGAAACAATCCCGGGTAAATTCATCGGACCAAGGAAAGAGATGATAACGCCATGGAGCACCAATGCTGTTGAGATAACCCAGAACATGGGCATCATCGGAATTAAAAGGATCGAGGAGTTTTTCCCTGCCCGTTCCGATAAGCCTTCTTATGATCCAATGCTCCAATCGGTTTACAACAAGCTGGACCAGCAGATTTTTACAATCGGACGTAAGCCTGAAGATATAATCTACATTGACGGTATTAAACTATACAATGATAAAGAGGGTCTTGCACTGAGCAAGGAAGAGATCCTCTATCTTGAAAAATTAACCTCAACAATTGGCAGGCGGTTAACAGACAGCGAGGTATTTGGATTTTCACAGGTAAATTCCGAGCATTGCCGCCATAAGATCTTCAATGGTATATTCATAATCGATGGCGAAGAAAAGGATTCAACCCTTTTCCAGCTGATAAAAAATACAACTCATTACAACCGGAACAAAGTGGTCTCGGCTTATAAGGATAATTGTGCCTTTCTTCAGGGACCGGTAGTTGAACAGTTTGCCCCCTCAACCCAGGATAAGCCAGACTATTTTACATTAAAAAACTATGAGTCGGTACTTTCGCTCAAAGCTGAGACCCATAATTTTCCGACAACTGTTGAACCTTTCAACGGGGCATCAACCGGTACCGGGGGAGAGATAAGGGACAGGATCGCAGGAGGCAAGGGAGCATACCCTATTGCCGGAACTGCCGTATACATGACCTCCTACCCCAGACCAGACGGAGGCCGTCCATGGGAAAAAGCAACCGAAGAAAGGCCCTGGCTCTACCAGACTCCTGAAAACATACTTATAAAAGCATCAAACGGAGCCAGCGATTTCGGGAACAAATTCGGCCAGCCAATTATCTGCGGTTCAGTTCTGACTTTCGAGCATTTTGAGAATCATAAAAAATTCGGATACGACAAGGTGATAATGCTTGCGGGTGGAATTGGCATTGGGAAAAAAACAGACAGCGAAAAGAGCCTTCCCGAAAAAGGAGACCTTATCGTCCTGCTTGGCGGGGATAATTACAGGATAGGAATGGGCGGAGGAGCCGTATCGTCGGTGGATACAGGCAAATATGACAGTTCGATTGAGCTTAATGCTGTGCAGAGGGCAAATCCTGAAATGCAGAAAAGAGTTTATAATGCCATAAGAGCTCTTGGGGAGTCGGAATCAAATCCGGTAGTTTCAATACACGATCATGGTGCAGGCGGTCATCTCAACTGTCTTTCAGAACTTGTTGATGCAGCAGGTGGAAAAATCGACATAAGTAAATTGCCCGTTGGCGACCCGACCCTTTCGGCAAAGGAAATAATAGGTAATGAATCGCAGGAACGAATGGGTCTGGTGATCAGAAAAGAAAATATTGATAAGCTGAGGAAAATCTCAGAAAGGGAACGGGCTCCCTTCTATGTAATCGGGGAAATAACGGGTGATCGCCAGTTTACCTTCGAGAATTCCAAAACAGGTGAAAAACCTATTGATATCGCCCTGGAATCCCTGTTTGGTGATCCTCCCAGAACCACAATGACCGATACGACATCCGTCAAGAAGTTTAAAAGTGCCATCTATTCCCAGGATAAACTTGAAGAATATATTGAAAAGGTCTTGCAACTCGAAGAAGTAGCCTGTAAAGACTGGCTTACGAATAAGGTCGACAGATCAGTTACAGGACGTCTTGCAAAGCAACAATGCGCTGGTCCGCTTCAGCTGCCATTGAATAATCTGGGAGTTATAACCCTCGATTACAGGGGTAAATCAGGAATGGCCACTTCAATTGGTCATGCTCCTGTAGCAGGGCTGGTTGATCCTGAAGCCGGCTCGATACTTTCAATAGCGGAAGCCCTTACCAACATTATCTGGGCGCCCCTGGCCGACAGACTTAAGAGTGTCTCACTTTCTGCAAACTGGATGTGGCCCTGCAAAAATCAGGGAGAAGATGCCAGACTCTATTTAGCAGTGCAGGCTGCCAGCAAATTCTCAATTGAACTTGGCATAAATATCCCGACCGGGAAAGACAGTCTTTCGATGACACAGAAATATGGCGACGAGGTTGTAATCTCTCCTGGGACCGTCATAATATCAGCTGCGGGAGAAGTAAGCAATATCAGGAAGATAGTCGAACCCGTACTTGTTAATGATCCATATACCAGCCTGCTTTATATCGATATGAGCAGAGACGAGCTTAAAACAGGCGGTAGCTGTTTTGCACAGATACTCAATACCATCGGGGATGATGTGCCGACAGTTAAGGACCCATGTTATTTTGCCGAGGTTTTCAATACCGTTCAGGATCTCATAAAAAAAGGAAAGATACTTTCCGGCCACGATATTTCTTCCGGCGGGATGATAACTACCCTCCTTGAAATGTGCTTTTCTAATACCTCAGGAGGAATGACAATCAATCTTGACGCTCTGGATGAAAAAGACACAGTTAAAATCTTCTTAAGCCAGAATCCCGGCTTAATTCTGCAGGTAAGGGATGAAAATGAGATTGCAGAGATATTTATTGAACACGGAATATCGTATTTATCAATAGGTCACCCTGTTACCGACAGAATATTAAAAATAACAAACGGTAAAACAATCACATTCGACATTGACCATCTGAGGGACCTCTGGTTCCGGACCTCTTATCTGCTGGACAGGCGGCAGTGCGGTGAGATACTGGCTCTTGAGAGATTCACGAATTACAGGAACCATGAGCTTAAATTTAATCTTCTTGATTTTCAGGGTACATTCAAATCACTGGGGATATCGCCTGACAGGCGTAAAAAATCAGGTCTCAGGGCTGCTATAATCAGGGAAAAAGGCGTGAACGGGGATCGTGAAATGGCTTATGCCCTGTGGCTTGCAGGATTTGATGTGAAAGATGTCCATATGACCGATCTGATAAGCGGCAGGGAGACATTGAAAGAAATTCACATGATCGTGTTCGTCGGAGGTTTTTCAAACTCAGATGTGCTTGGTTCGGCCAAAGGGTGGGCAGGCGCTTTCAGATATAATGAAAAAGCACGGCGTTCGCTGGCTGATTTTTACGCAAGACCTGATACGCTTTCACTTGGAGTATGTAATGGCTGTCAGCTTATGGCAGAGCTCGGATTGATCTATCCTGACCATACGGAGATGCCAAAACTGCTTCACAACAAATCGCATAAATTTGAATCAGGTTTTATAAATGTCACAATACCGGCAAACAACTCCGTAATGTTTGGTAATATGTCGGGGATGGAACTTGGCATATGGGTTGCGCATGGGGAGGGCCAATTCAGACTCCCCTTCAAAGAGGACAAATATCACATAATACTTAAATACAGCAGAACCACCTATCCGGCAAATCCAAACGGATCAGCCTATGATACAGCAGGTTTATGCTCTGATGACGGCAGGCATCTGGTAATGATGCCGCACCTTGAAAGATCCTTCTTCCCCTGGCAATGCGGATACTATCCAGCTGAAAGGCTGAAAGACGAAATTACACCGTGGATGAAAGCGTTCGTTAATGCCAGAAAATGGGTAGAAGATAAACTTACCTGGTATTAGGGGTAAGAATAACCGACATCAGCTTTGTGTCATCAGGCCCTGACGAAATATTGTTCATTGCTTCTCTCGGAAGAACTTTTTCGCTTATTACCTGAATGTTGTATTCTCCCGGGTCGGAAATATAAAATGATCCCATATAGGAGTCTGCCCTGTAGTACGGATATGAAACCTCTCTCGCATTCCTTACAATCTTGTCGCATGCGGGCTCGGCCTCGAGTTCATTGTCCAGAAAGCTGATTTTGACTGAACTGTTATAACTCAGCTCAGTTGTATCTTTTGTTGCGCTTGACAGCCAGACCTTAAAACGACCAGGTTTTGAAACCCGGACTTTCCATTCTGCCGTGTTACTTGAAGGGTTTACCTCATCATTATAACAGGTTGCTTTTCCCATATCTAATAAGAGGGTACCGTCTTCCTGTTGCAACACAGTATTTTCTGCAACACTCTTCTTACCTGCCTGATTTCCGCACGACCATAACAGCAATGCGCCCAATCCAACAAATGCAAAAAATCTATTCCTCATTCTTATATCCTCCTGTAATGATTTTAAAAGTATAACGAAATTAAGACAGTTTCAGTATCTTAATTGTTCGCGAAAACTCGCAAAAAAAGTACCATTCATATTGCCAGTTCCAAAAAGTTATTAACAAAATAATGGCATGTGCGCTCAGTATGAATGCAGTGGACCCAGTTACAAAAAATAACTGTTTCAGGAAATTTCTGCTGATACTTTTACCGGCAGATGCTGATGCTGAATATTTTTTTTAGGCTGATTGACCACAATGGCTTCGGCAACTATTTCAGCAATATCAACAACTTTTGTTGCAGTCGCGTTTGCCAGTGTTTTCTTGCAAAGAGGGCAGGCAGTAGCCAGAAAATCAGGATTGCCTTTTGAAAGCCTGGCAGCTGTTTCAACAGCTATTTTATTTTTATTGGGTTGGCTAAGCCTGATATTTCCAAGGCTACCTCCGCAGCACAGTGAATTTTCATCATCAAAACCTGTTTTTTCGAGTCGTGCCACATGCATCAGAACTTCATTAGGTGCATCATAAATTCCTGAGCCTCTGCCAAGCTCACAGGGAGAGTGATAGGCAACACTTTTATGAAGGAAGTTCATTTTCACCAGCCCGTCAGCAATAAGGTTCCTTATGTACTGGGTATGATGAAGCACTTCAACATCAAGGTAGTAGCTTTCCTTAAATACCTTGTAGCAAATGGGACAAGAAGTTACGAGGGTATGAGCTCCTGATTTCCAGATAACCTGTGAATTGTAGTTTATGAGCTCCCTGGCTTCCTTATCCTGACCTGCCAGCATGAGCGGCCGTCCGCAGCATACTCCCCCATTTTCATCAATAAACGACCAGTTAACTCCTGAAGCATTCAGGATCTTTACCATTGAGCTCCGAATCGACGGAGTAAGGTGCGTCATGCAGCCCGCAAAATACAAAACGTCGGCCCTTGCCGGATCTATCCCGGGCAGAAAGTCGTATGAAACTGTTTCTTCCGGTTTGGAGAGTGAAGTATTTATTCTGTTTCTGAAATAGCCTTTCCAGATGTTTTTGATCTCATTCTGGCCACCGCCATTCCTCCTCTGAATCATCCTTATCGGTGTCAGTTCAATCCCGACAGGACACTTCTGATCACATCTCCCGCATAACAAACAGTTGTAGGCAATGTCGGCAGTGTCATCATTGTTTCGAATGGCTTTCATCAGATATGCCGACTGAATATTTTTTATTCCTGCGGAAAAATTGAGCTGACACTGGTCAATACATATACCACATGATGAGCACGAATAAACCTGGACTTCTGAAAATGTTCCAGCCTTATCACCGGTCCTTATACCCGAGTTCCTCATAAAAATCAGGAAAAGTTCTGTAGGGATATGCATATAACGTGTTAGAGGCAATAGTACAAAAAATGTCCCCAACGCCAGTGAATAGAGCCACCAGAACGGATATGCGACCTGTTGGGCCGGTAAAAAAGAGGCCAGCCATGAACCCAGAGTACCTGTCAGGAAACTGCCTGTACCGTAAGCACCACTTGTAAAACTTTCAGCCAGCAGACGGCTGGGAAAGATAAGCCAAAGAGAAGTTAAAGCAACTTTGTCCAGAGTTTTCAGTTTTGTTGTTTTCTTCATTCCAACTACTCCCGAAGTGAATCTTTTTAGTACGGCAAGAAGAAGTCCTGTCAGGATAAATGCCAGGATTAAATCCATCAGAAATGAATATCCTGCTTCAAATGGGGTTTTACCATGGTCAGGATTGAAGAACTTAAAGAAAATAGCCTTATATGGTGCGTTAAGATGTTTTTCTCCGAAAATATCGGCCTCAATTGTACCAAAGAGAATAAGCAGAAACCAGCCAAATGCAAGGCTCATATGCATGTATCCCAGACGTGGCTTTGCTTTCAGTATTTTCCTGTGAATCAGGCTTTCCAAAAAGATCTCTTTAATACTCTGACCAAAAGCCCTGCCGAAAAAACCGCGTTGAAGTCTTAACTTGTCAGGTCTTGAAAGCTCCCGGAACCATTTAATACTTCGTACAACAACATAAATGAGTATGAAGTAAAGACCTATCTCAAAAGGTATTATAAAAGGATCAAAGTGCATAATCGTTATATATCTGAAAAGCCTTTTTAGCAAGGAAAACAACATTCCTTGTATTTACCCCTCTTGGACAAACAAGAGAACATTTTCCGCACAGCATGCATTTCTTAATAATTTCTCCGGGTTTTGCATTTTCACCACGGTGTAAAAGAATATTAAGTTCCCTTAAGCTGAAGCTTGTAAAATTTCCGGTAGTGCAGGTTGCTGAACAACATCCGCAGGCAATGCAAACCTTAAAACTCGGTTCCCTCTCCCTTATGTAATCAGCAATTCTCCTGTCATTCAAATCCCAGTTGATTTGCCTTCCCTGGTTAATTGTAAAACCGAAATTCTCCATTTTAACCTTTCAAATTTCTAAAATAACTTATCACTTCAACAGCTGCCGACCTGGCATGGGCAATTGTCTCCGTAATATTCATCGGCGCAGTACATGTTCCGGCGTAGAAGACTCCCCTTAAATTACTCAGGTTATTGCCATAATGATGATCAACCGGAGAGAAAAACCTGTTCTCACCTGTATTAAGATCCGAGCTCCCTGCAATTTTTGAGCCTCCTTCAGACATCTCCATACCTGCCATCAGCACAAGCATGTCAAGTTCGATTTTTAAAGGCCTTCCTGCCAGGGTATCCTCAACCTTGACAACAATTTTGTTGTTAATCGACTCACTTGCTTCAGATACTTTACCCCTGATGAAATTTACATTCCAAACCTCCTGTGCTTCACGGTAGAGTTCCTCGTAGTGGGCCCCGCCCATTCTCATATCCATATAAAAACAAAACACCTTTGATTCGGGCAGGTTCTCCCTGATCTCAATTGCCTGTTTAACAGCTGTAACGCAACAAAGCTTCGAACAATAGAAGTTACCGACTTTTTCATCTCGCGAACCTACACAATGGACAATACCAATGGTTTCGGGAGACTTCCCGTTTAACAGTTCAATTTTACCCTCCCTGAACTTTCCTTCAAGATCTTCAGAAGTAATTACATTGTCATAAATTCCATATCCGTACTCCTCTTTCCTTGAACTTTTAAAAAGATCAAATCCTGTTGCAACCACGACAGCATCCGCTTTAAGTTCGACTCCTTCATTTGTAGTAAGGTAAATAAAGTTCTTCTTTCGCTGAAGCTTTACTATTGATGAATTCGATAATACTTTTATGTTTTTGGAACCGATTTTTTTGTCAAGGTATTTTAGTACTTCGGAACTTTTCCTGCGGTCGGGAAATAGTTTATACCAGTTATTCAGGTGACCGCCCGTAATACTCTCCTTCTCCACCAGACTGACATTGATCCCTGCCTCTGCCAGTTGACCGGCTGCTTCCATACCTGCAACGCCTCCACCTATTACGACAACGTCTTTATTCATTAATTATCACACGTTTATAAGACCTGAAATTTTGACCATTTCCGGATGGATCTTCGTATTGTATTTTTCATCGGGATCATATTCTATCCCCATCTTATCAAGAACCGGCTCACAATCTGTCTGATGCATCTGGAGACCCAGGTCCCACGGGTTATAACCCAGGACAAGTCCGGCAACCTCTTCGTAGGTAAATACCGGTATTCCCTGATTATCCTGGCCGTACCGTTTTCCTTCCATAGCATTTATTACATATTGCCACCTGTCGAGGAACATTGGACAACCCGGGCAATTTGTGATTATCATATCTGGCTTAAAGGGCTTCATCGATTCAAATTTTTCCTTTGAACAGGCAATTGAAAACCCCCTGTTGGCCTGAACCAGGTATTGTCTGAAACCAAAACCACAGCAATGCCTTCTTTCCGGATAGTCAATAACCCTGCCTCCCCACTCCCCGACCATTCCGGCAAGAACATAGGGATATTCGGCGCCTCCTACTCCTTTCGAAGGGAACATCTTGGCATAATGACAACCAACATGGTCCACGACTTTCAGAGGTGCACCCGTGTTTTTATTTACCAGCCTGAACTTTGCTTTAGCTCCAATTTCTTTTCTGAATTTATAAATGACATCGCTGGCATGTGCCATATTCTTTGGCTTTTGGAATTCCCTGCCGGTAGCTTTTCTGAGTTGTTTTCTGATTTTTTCCTCAACACCAGGAAAATGGTGCCATGTATCGAGTATTTCAGTATAAAGGCCGAATGAGGTGATGCAAGATGGAAGCAAGTTCTCATATCCCGAATCATTCATCAGAGCAAACTGACGGGCAACGACAGTCATGGTTGTCTCAACCGGAACAATGTCGCTGTGGTATCCAATGCCTGTACATGTGGTATGACAAGGATGTTCAAATACATCTTTATTCAAAACATCCCTCATTATCCTTAGAAAAGTCGTTTCAGATCCCGGAAAGAAATTTTGCCTGACACAACTCCTTACATAGTAATAATGATCATCAGGAATTTCTTTCTGATAATCCTTCCAGATCGCCTGTTTCCCTTCTATCCTCATTTATTTGTTGTTAACGAGTATGAGTGTTATTATTTGTTTTATAGATATATCTGAAATATTCATTGTCATTACCCTCATCGAGAGCCATATTCAGTTCTTTAGCTTTTTTCTTTGAACACGACTCAATCTTTTCATAGCGTGCCATACCTCCCGTGACTTCAAAGATACTGCGGATTTCATCCAGGGCTTCGTCAGGTATCTTGCGGAGAATCCCTGGTCCGTCACCTTTATAGTTCGCGCCCAGCCTTTTGAAAAGCGGCTCCCAGTTTTCCTGGATCCAGTCCCATACGGGTCCTTGTTCTGGATGAAGATCAGTTCCAACGCCGTCGAGGTAAAGGCAATATCCAAAGTCGAGTATCCATTGCCCGACAGTTCGTTTTATAGCCAGTTGCTGCCTTCCCTTTTCAGATTCAACAAAAAATCCCAGATCCTGCGACAATGAACGTAATGCCATAATGACCAGTCCCGGCGCATTCCCTCTCGGACAACGGGTCTTGCACGACATACACTCACCGCAATACCAGATGGTCTCGGATTTCAGTAGCTTTTCTATTTCATTATTATCCCCCGATTGAACTATATCGATTATCTGGCGGGGATCATAATTATAAAATTCTGCGGCAGGACAAATGGCTGTGCACACACCACAGTTCATGCAGGCGTTCAGGCCCTCTTCAAACCTGATATCCCGCATCAGAAGCTCATGATAGTTCTCCATTCACTGTGTTTATCGAGGTATTCTGTTAATCAGTTAACAAAAGTATCCTATTAAATACAAGAAGGTAAGAGGCTTAAAGCCTATTTTGCGGGGGTATTTATACGTATGCACAGAGCTCAGGGCACAGAGCTCAGAGCTCAGAGCTCACAGGGGGTAAGTTCTTCAAGCCCCCTTCAGGGGGTTGGGGGTGGCTTGGGGGGTGTAGAAGGGCTATGCACAGGGCACAGGGCACAGAGCACAGAGCTCAGAGCACAGAGCTCAGGGGGTAAGTTCTTCAAGCCCCCTTCAGGGGGTTGGGGGTGGCTTGGGGGGTGTAGAAGGGCTATGCACAGAGCACAGAGCACAGAGCACAGAGCACAGAGCACAGAGCACAGAGCACAGAGCTCAGAGCACAGAGCTCAGGGGGTAAGTTCTTCAAGCCCCCTTCAGGGGGTTGGGGGTGGCTTTGGGGGCGTAGAAGGCTCTTTAAAGATATCCAGCACCTTTTTGACAGACCCATGAAGAAGCAGCAGTTTCCTTGCTGATTCAGGATCGAGGCCGAGTTCATCGGAGATCATCCTGGTTCCTCTTCTGATAAGCTTCTGGTTGGTGAGCTGCATGTTAACCATCTTGTTGCCTTTGACCCTGCCAAGACGGATCATTGATGCTGTTGTGATCATATTGAGAACAAGCTTCTGGGCAGTTCCGGCTTTCATCCTGGTACTACCTGTAACAAATTCGGGACCGGTTATTACTTCAATTGCAGCATCAGCATTGGCCGCAAGCGGTGTTCCTGAGTTACAGGTTATAGCGCCTGTAAATATGCCATTCTCCCTGGCTCTTTTGAGGGCTCCGACAACATATGGAGTTGTTCCTGAAGCCGCTATACCGATTATTACATCGTTTTTTGTCGGGGCAAACTGCTGAAGTTCCTGCCATCCAAGTTCCTCATTATCCTCAGCCATTTCAACGGCTTTCCTTATTGCTTTATCCCCTCCTGCTATCAACCCGATTACATACCCCTGATCAAGACCAAACGTGGGAGGTATTTCAGATGCATCAACAATCCCCAGCCTGCCGCTTGTACCGGCGCCAATGTAGAAAAGTCTGCCTCCTTTCTTCATTCTGGCAACTATTTCTTCTACAAGCTTCCCAATTACCGGTATAGATTCTCTTACCATGACCGGGACTTTCTGATCTTCCGCATTTATATATTCAAGCAGATGACTGACCGACATTTTTTCAAGGTCATTATATAATGAATCTGATTCCGTAACACTTATCATCTTATAATATTTTATGATACTCTATGAGTCCGGTAATCGGCTCCCTCGATATTGTTAACAGAACAAAACCGTTTTCATTGAGAACTTCCTCAAGGATTTCCCTGAAATGCCATGCAACCGAACCTGTTGCAGAAATTTCAGTTTTCCCGTTTGTCGTATAAAGTCGGAGATTTCTGTTAACGAATTCTTCAAATGATTTTTTTACAAGCTCCCTGCAATAATCATGAGCAAGGTTGTCTTTAAGGAATTGCACAAAACCTCCTATAAATTTGCTGGGAAAATATCCGCGGTAGACATGGCTCACAATCTCGTCTTTTTCAGCGCCATATCTGGTTTTGAAATCTTCAGCAAGATCCGGGGGCATGATACCTCTCAGGAAATCAGCGAGTACCCTTTTCCCCATTGATGCTCCGCTTCCTTCATCACCAAGTATAAAACCGAGCGGAGGCACATTTGCCACGATATTTGAACCGTCGTAATAACCTGAGTTTGATCCGGTGCCCAGCATACAGACAAAACCACACCGGGTTCCCAGTAAGCTTCTTGCCGCACCTGTCAGATCTGAAAAAACATGGACTTGCGTGGAAGGAAGTACAGATTTTATCGAATCTCTGACTTTTTCTTCCAGGAGTTTTCCGGAGCATCCCGCCCCATAAAACCAGACCTCACTAATTTCAGGGTCTTTAATTAGGGATAACACTTCGGTCGTTAATACCTGTTTAATTGTATCCCCGGTAACAAAATTTGGATTTAGTCCTACTGTTGTTATGGTTATGGTTTCGATACCTGCGGCTCCTGAAATGCCACACCACTTCGTTTTTGTAGCTCCGCTTTCAGCGATCAGTTTCATAAACCAAAAGTACAAAAAGCGGAGGATTTGTCAAATTATGAATTCATCTGGTACTACATTCATTGTGGCATTCACAGTTCAGGAAAATTGTGGAATTAAATTCCCCTTCTCTTCCGGAGCATCTGATTTACCTTAAATGTGAGATAAGCGCTGCCGGCACCTAAAATAGCCCCTGCCAGAACATCCGACGGATAATGGACTCCGAGATACATTCTTGAATATCCAACAGCTCCCGCATAAGTAAATGACGGAATTATTACATACCACTCAGGATAAGCCAGACTTAATGCGGTTGCAGTGGCAAAGGCACCCGAGGTATGACCGGAAGGGAACGATGGACTCCCCGCATCAGCCTTTTTGATTATATCAGGATACGTTTCGAAGGGACGGCTGCGGTTAATTGTGTACTTCAGAGCAGTCGTAATCCCCAGATTAATTACCGATGCTCCTGCATTGACAACTGCATTTCTCAACATCATATCATCGTGTCTGACAAACCCCGTAACTGCCATTACCGCGGGAGTCGCGACGATAAAATAGGTGTCAGAATTTGAAATAAAGCGGAAGAAATTGTCGGAAGCACGTACTTCGGGTGAATAAACAGACCTTAGTAACCTGATATCTATATTCTGCGGGAAGAGTCGGACAGGCAGGAAAAAAATTAATAATATGATAAGATTCCTTAACCGGTGCAATTATTTCAATTTAAGTTTAATGTCTATCAGCTTAAAGATATTTTCAGCATCTGAAATAGTTGAAAGAATAGTAGTAACTGGTCTTAATGATCCAAACCGCTTAGCGGCAGAGAAATCGTTTTTAACATTACCGGGCAAACTGCTGGCTTTGATCAAAGGTTCTGCTTTATCACCAAAATAGAAAGTGATCCTGAAAGTATCCTCAAGAAGACTCAGCCAGAATATCGTTTTTTTCTTACGGGTCAATTTAAAGAGCCATTGTTTTCCATCGTTGTAGTACCTCCATTCACTCGCGGCATCCGGGTAATTTTCGGTTACATAATTCATTATTTTCGACCAGATGATTTTTTTATTCCCGATTTTCGAAAAGATAAACTCCTCAGTGGGATAGATATTCTTATCTCCCAACACCAGTTTTTCAGTGGTTGCCATATATATTCAGTTTTGGGTCGTGAAAAGTATAATAAAGAATTAAAATTAATATTTTTATAAGATATTAAGCATCTTAAAAATGGATAAAAACTCAATACTGTCTCAGCTTTTTGACAGATACCCTGCTCTTTCGGATGTGAGATTTGCTATTTCTGAAGCTGCTTCAACCTTAATTGAATGCTTTTCAAACGGAGGCAAGCTGCTTGTTTGCGGTAACGGGGGAAGCAGTTCTGATGCTGACCATGTTGTTGGTGAGCTGATGAAATGTTTTGAGTCAGAACGCCCCCTTCAGGACGCATTTAAAGACCAGCTGGTCAAAACCGGAGGCCACAGGGGGGAATTCCTGGCCGGGAAGCTTGAAGGCGGATTACCGGCGATTTCCCTTTCAGCCCACACAGCACTGACAACGGCTATAGCAAACGACATTGATGCAAATCTCGCTTTTGCCCAGCAGGTAAATGTGTACGGCACTGTGAAAGATGTTCTTTTTGCATTAAGCAGTTCCGGGAACTCACAGAATGTCGTGGATGCTTGCTTAACAGCAAGGGCAATGGGTTTGAAGGTTATCGGTCTTACAGGTAAGACGGGAGGGAAAATGAAAGAGTTCTGCGATATTCTTATAAATGTCCCCGAGAGCCGTACAGCCTTTGTTCAGGAGCTTCACATGCCTGTACTGCATACATTATGTCTGATTACAGAAAATCACTTCTTTGTAAATCAAAAAGCTGAATTATGAAATCTGAATTACTACGTGAACTAATTGATAAGATCGGGTCGGTTAAAATTGCTGTTGTTGGCGACTTTTGCCTCGATGCATACTGGTTTGTTGAACAGGCTGCCAGCGAAATTTCGATCGAAACCGGTGAGCCGACGCGGCCGGTTCGCAGGCAGAAATATTCGCTCGGAGGAGCAGGTAATGTTGCCAATAACCTTGCCGCCATGCAAATCAGTGATATCCGGGCTTTCGGGGTCATTGGCAATGATCCCTTCGGCACCGAGATGGTCTCAATTATGAACAAAGCCGGGATTAACACACGTAACCTGGTGATCCAGAATGAAGAATGGGCAACTCATGTTTATATCAAACCATATATCGGCGAGAAGGAACAGAGCCGTATAGATTTCGGCAATTTCAACAGACTAGCTGATGAAACAGCTCTCCTGCTTTTTCAAAAACTGACAACAGAAATAAATGATATCGATCTGGTAATCATTAATCAACAGGTTTTGTCAGGCATCCATACCGAATATTTCAGACAAAAGCTTTTTGAAGCAATAAGTCTGTTCCCTGAGAAGATCTTCATTGCCGACAGCCGGAATTACACCGACTTTTACAGGGGTGCCTACCGCAAAATGAACGATCGCGAAGCTGTCAGGCTATGCGGGATTGAGAGAAAAACCGACGATATCATTCCGAAGTCGGAAGTTCTGAATGCAGCCGAAAGTCTCTTTGAGAAATATAGAAAACCGCTTTTGATTACCCGTGGAAGCCGGGGGTCAATAATTACAGATGATAAGGGGATCACAGAAATCGCAGGCTTACTCATATTGTCCAAAGTGGATACAGTGGGTGCCGGCGACAGTTATCTTGCAGGTGTTGCCGCAGCACTTGCTGCAGGTTACTCGCTTGAAACAGCAGCCGAACTTGGCACTTATGTTGCCGGAGTGACGGTACAGAAGATTTTTCAGACCGGAACCGCCTCTCCTGAAGAGATACTGAGAATAGGACTCGATCCTGATTTCATATATAATACTGAAATTGCTGAAGACGGCAGACAGGCTGCATATATTGAAAATACTGAGATTGAAATAATTAACAGATCTGATGAAAGCCCGGATATAAAATATGCAATTTTTGACAATGACGGAACAGTTTCAACTCTCCGTGAGGGTTGGGAACATATAATGGCACCGATGATGGTGAGGGCAATCCTGGGAGAAAAGTATCCTGAAGCGGATGACAATTTAATCAAAAAGGTAAAATACAGGGTCGATGAATTCATCGATAAAACAACCGGGATCCAGACGCTCAGACAAATGAGGATCCTCCTTGAATTAATTAAGGAGTTCGGCTTTGTACCTTACGAACAGATGCTTGATGAAACCGGATATAAAGAGGTCTACAATAACGAACTGATGCTGATGGTGAGGGAACGCGAAGAAAAACTACTTAAAGGAGAACTTGGGATTGAAGATCTTACTCTGAAAAATGCCATCCCTTTCCTGAAAAGACTTTATAATTCGGGAATAAAGTTATTTCTGACAAGTGGTACAGACGAAGAAGATGTAAAACATGAAGCATCTGTACTGGGATATGATAATCTCTTTGAGGGGGGAATTCACGGCGCAGTTGGTGATATTGATAAAGAGGCCAAAAAAATAGTTCTCGACAGGATCCTTGATTCAATCGGAGAATCCGAAGCCGGCCGGATAGCCACCTTCGGTGACGGTCCTGTTGAAATAAGAGAAACTCATAAAAGGGGTGGGATCGCTGTCGGAGTAGCAAGCAATGAGTTAAGACGCTACGGGATAAATCAGGTTAAACGAACCCGCCTTATAAAAGCCGGGGCAGATATTATTGTACCCGATTTTACACAGCCGGACCGGCTGTTAAGTTTCTTAAATATCAGGTAACATGGCTCATATGAGATTCGACATGAGTAAACTTGCTGTCAGAAAGCTCGGCAGTCGGATTAACCAGATCTCAATCGAGGACTGCAACGTACCTCTTTCATATCCTCCCCGGAAACTGTCAGATCAGGATACTGAGCTTATCAGAAAAACCGCACAAAAAATTATCGCAGCCAGAAAAAGCGATAAATCAGTAATTCTGACCTTCGGAGCCCATACAATTAAAAACGGTCTGGCACCTGTGCTTATCGAACTTATCAGAAAAGCCTGGATCACCCATCTTGCAACCAATGGAGCTGGCATAATCCACGACTGGGAATTTGCTTTTCAGGGAAAATCGGGAGAGAACGTACGGGTAAATGTAAATAAAGGCCAGTTTGGAATATGGGAAGAGACAGGCTACTTTATAAACCTGGCTTTGATTGCAGGTGCACGGGAGGGACTGGGTTACGGTGAATCGATAGGGAAAATGATCTCGCAGGAGGGGCTCATAATTCCTGAGATCTCTTTTCTGCAAAAAGAAGCAATGGACAATATGGAAAAGAATTCTGACTTATCCGCCGCAGCCGTTGACCTTTCGGGAGTGATCCGTAAGCTTAAGTTGTCTCCAGGCTTTTTAAGCATTCCTCATCCGTTTAAGAAATACTCTGTCCAGTGTGCTGCATACGATCTGAAGGTACCGTTTACCGGGCATCCCATGTTCGGACATGATATAATCTACACTCATCCCCTCAATCATGGCGCTGCAATTGGCAGAACTGCCCAAACCGACTTCCTCTATTTTGCCGGGAGCGTGAGTAATCTCGAAAATGGCGTTTATCTGTCATTGGGTTCATCAGTTATGTCGCCGATGATCTTTGAAAAGTCGCTCTCAATGGCCCAGAATATTGAGATTCAGAGAAACAGTCATATTGACAACCATTTCATGCTGATCGTCGATCTTGCAAAAACTGAATGGGACTGGACCAAAAACGGAGAGCCTCCTTCTGATAACCCGGCATATTATTTGCGGTATTGTAAAACCTTTCACAGGATGGGTGGCGAAATGCATTACCTTAAGGCTGATAACCGGGATTTTCTTACCGGATTATATCATGAATTGTGTAATGCAGATCCTTCTTAAGATCATCTAAGCCAGATTATTATAATTATAGTTATCACAGTCAGGATTACCCAGAAAAGTCTCCAGTCAGTAAGGCCTTTAAATGCAGCAATACCCTTCGAATAATCGATAGTGGTTTTTTCAAGCTTGGAAGGATCTGTTTTTGCAGTGAAAGCTGAAACAGCAAAAAGCACTATTGTAATCAGAACTTCAGCCCAAAGTCCTCTGTATCCGAAATTCAGCGTAAGTTTATGATGAAGAAAAGGAAAGATCCGGCTTCCTGTTTCAGGTCCCAACAGCTGGTCGGTAACAAAAATTGTGGCAAGTATAACTCCTACGATCACTGAGACACCTGCAGCTTTGAGAGTTACTTTTTTACTTATTACACCGAAAAGTATAGCGGGGAAAATCGGGACAACAAGGTATGCGGAGATGGTCTGAAGATATTTGTATAAGCCTTCCTCGCTTTTATAAACAAGGTAAGCCGCACCAATCCCGAGGAATGTAACCAGAACTATAACGATACGGCCAAACGCTACCTGTTTTTTCTCAGGGAAATGAGGTCTGAATTCAACAATAAAATCACGGACAACAAGTGTGGATACAGAATTCAGAACACCTATAAGTGAGGTAATTAAAGCTGCAAGCAATGAAGCCATAAGCAATCCTTTCAAACCGGAAGGAAGGAGCCTGTCCAATAATAGAACAAATGTCTGCTTGGTTGCATCCCCCTGCAACTCCCCCGGGTACAATGCAAATGCGATAACACCGGGAATTGCAAAAATAAAAAGAGGTAACAGTTTAAGCAGCGTGGCAAACATTGCGCCCCACCTGGCATTTTTAAGATCCGGGGCAGCCAGAGTGCGCTGAACATTTACCTGATCCATCCCCCAGTAAAAAATACCTGCATAGAAAGCAGTTGCAAGGGTCCCCCAGAACGGATAGACGGGATCATCGAAAGGTTTTGCCAGCGACATCATCTGGGGAGCTTTTTCCATAAGTCCGCTCCATCCTCCGACCTTATCAAGCCCGAAAAATAGCATAATTGCAGCTCCCCCTATCATAATGACCACCTGGACAGAATCGGTATAAGCAACAGCAGTAAACCCACCTATTATTGTAAAAACTGCAACAATGAGCCCTATATAGAAGATCGTCGACATTATATTCCAGCCAAGAATGCTGTTAAGCACGAGTGCGCCTGCAAAAAGTGTGAATGCTAACTTTGTCATAATGCTTATTACCAGCATCAATCCCGAAAAGAAGGTCCTGGCACGCCTGTTGTATCTGATTTCAAGAAATTCAGGAATTGTAAACAACTTGTTCTTCATATAGTACGGGAAAAGTATAGCACAACTAACCCCAAGCGTAATGAAAGTCGTTAGTTCTATTAATCCGGCTGAAAGTCCATAACGGTACGTATCGCCCGATAAACCGACAAGATGTTCGGCACCAATATTAGTTGCAAAAAGGGAAGCCCCTATAACGGGCCATTTTATGGACCTGCCACCCAGAAAGAAATTTGTACTGCTCTGGCCCGACTTCTTCCGGTATGCCATATACATACCATAACCAAGGCTGCCGGCCATTACAACAAACAGCACCAGCCAGTCGGGAAGTGAGAGTTTCAGGTTCATAGGCTTTATAATTTACTGACAAACTCAGGGTTATACGGTTTTCGTGTGTTTAATTCAACTCAAGTATTCTGTTCAGCTTGTTTATGCATTGTACCATTGACCTGACTGTATGATAATTTATCTTCCAGGAATGCCCCATATGTGTCCAGATGGGCTCACCCTCTCTCGTCATCAACGGATACCACTCTCCAACACCTTTATTTATCATTTTATCAAATACAAACCGGTGAACATTCCGGTAAGCATCAATGTATTTCGGATCCCTGAACAGAATATAAGAATCGAGCATTGCAGTAAGCACTTCGGCTTGCTGCCAGAATTCTTTTTCACGGTCTGCAACACCGCCGGAATGGGGACCTTCAACAAAAACACCACCGAATTCGTTATCAATCCCGTTATTTATAGTGTGGTCGAATATCGTCTTCAAAACATCCAAATACCCTTCTGTACCTTTCTTAAGAATCTCAAGAGCATGGATCAACAACCAGGCAAATTCGGCATTATGCCCATATGCAGTATTATCTGTAACATTTGCCTTTTGCCCTTCACCTGTAAACCTGTCCCAGCCCCAGATTATCTCAAATTTAATCTGTGGTGCGATCTTCCAGTCTCTATAAAACTGAGGTATACCCGTTTTGAAAATGGGATGAATTATCCTGTTCAGAAGAATGTCTATGATCTCAAGCAGTTTCCGTCGGTGAACATCTTTACCGGTGCATTCATAAAGAGTTGTGAATGCCTCCATGAGGTGCATGTGGACATCAAGTGTTTTCCTGTCGCCGCCCTGGCTTCCGGGACCACATAAAGTCCAGTCGCGTTCGAACATTTCCAGGTAACCTCCATACATTGTGTCGGTACAATACTTTTGTATAAGGTCAAAAACCTTTTCAGCATATTCAATACCTCGAGGGTCACCTGTGGCGAGAGTATACTCTGCAAGGGAGTAGATTGCGAAACTCTGCCCGTAAATGATCTTTTTATCTATCCTGATGTTCCCTTTGCGGTCTGCCATCCAGAAAAATCCGCCATTCTCACTATCCCACATTTTGCTGATAAGAAAATCAACTCCGTGACTTGCCATTCCGGCCAGTTTCCCCCCGCCATAACCTGCACGGTGGGCCATTGATAAAGTATAAATACTCCGGGTTTGTGCAATGAGCGATTTTTCATCTTCTCCGGTATCCTTCCCGTCTTTGTCGAAATGAGTTATAAAGCCTCCGTTTTTATTATCAACCATTCGCGACATCCAAAAGGGCAAAAGCTCATTGGTCAAATGATTTTCTGCTTCTTCCTTCAGAGATCTGATTTCCTGACTATTCATAAAGTAACCAGCGTTAATTTGTTATGTTCCGATAAGTTTCCGTAAGAGAAGTTATGCTTGAATATCTCCACGACTTCAGAAAAAGACGTGCGTAGATCATCAATTGTGAAATAATGAACATTATGAAAACACCTGCACCTGTTACAGGTCTCCATGATGGAAAAATTGACACTGCAATTAGCCCGAACAGTATCTGAACTGAGACAAGTATCAGCATCAATGTGTATGATGACCAGAATTTTCTGAAGGTTTGGTTAAAGCCAAAACCAAGGGCTTTGAAACAGGAGCCGCCTTCGTTTGATACCATCCAGGCTCTTGAATAATCGGCAATAAGAAGGAAAACCGGCAGGAGAATAAGAACGATTAAAACGGCTGCAAATACGATTATGAAACTGTTTCTTTCCGAGAGTGTTTCTGAAGAGCTGACAATTATTGAAGCGACTGAAATTATCAATCCCGAAATTAAACAAACAAACAGAGTAATTATGAACAAAATTATAAGGAAAGGCCAGAAATTCCTGGCAGATGCCCTGAAGAACTCAGAAGGAGAAAACCTGCCGGTCTTCTCCCGGAAGCTGCTGAACAATCCGCCCGTCAGAAATGCGTTTATTATAAAACCTGCTATTACAATAAGCAAAAAACCACCGGAAAAGAACGAGATCAGGCTCCTGAAGGCCGGACCCAGGTCTGTAAATGCCTCTAAATCGAATCCGGATGCAAGCTTTTCGGTGATCATGCTTTTTCCAAACGAAGAATATAGTGTGCTTCTCAGGGGTAGGGCGTAAAGTGCGACAAGGAACAGGAAAAATATCCAGATGATCATTACACCTTTCCATGATCTTACTGAACGGGACAGGCCTGATTTTAAATGGTTTAGTATTTTCATGTCTCTGTCTGTGTTAAAACAAAATAATGCTCAGGAAAAACTGCATGGATAAGATGAACTTATCTATAATACGGCGGACGGGTGTATGATCAGGCTCAATCGTCATTGAGTTATTTATATAGTTTACATCAAGGCTGATCTTAAATTCAGGATCTATCTTAACCCATTGAATCTCACGGTTTCCTGTGAATGTAAAGTCTTTAAACCTGCTTTTTCCATCCCATTTTTCAAGTATTTCATCTCCGTTTTTAAAATGGATCTGAATGTCAACCGGCAACATTACCTCTCCCACCCTTTCAAGCTGTGCAATTGCCGTATATACTGAATCAGATTTCACCGAATCCTTTTTAAAAACAGAGACTATGTCCGTTTTCCCCTCGGGTTTGTTTTGTTTCCTGTTAATAATACCTGAAACCCGGTAGTCGCAGATCCCCGTTCCGTAAAGTGTCTGTTCAAAAAACCAGTTCAAATCCAATCCGAAGGTATTTCCGTGTTCACTTCTTACAACTTCGTTTACGACTTCCACAAAATCTTTTCCGGAAGGATGCCTGAAAGCCCATTTGTGATAATATTCTTTGAAAATATCATTCATCGTTTCCTCACCCACAATGCCCATTAATGTATGAAGCCATATTGCGGTTTTAGAATATGACATCATAGAATAAGTTTCATGAGGGTAGTTCCACGAAAATGCAGAATTGCTTACTGCTTGCCGGCTTGCAGAGCTGATATATCCTGTCCGTGCAAGGTAAAGGTCGGGGACTTTGAAGAGAGGGTGATTGATCAATCCGGAATTTTTCCCATAATAATTGTCAAGCATCCTTATTTCCCAGAATGAATTAATGCCTTCGTCGAGCCATGGCTCTTCAAATTCATTGCTTGCCAGGATCCCCATAAAATATGCATGTCCGAATTCATGAACAGTAACAAGTTCAGGCATATGTATCCACTCAGGCATTATAAATGACGACGCGGAAGTAAAGAGAGTGGTATACTCCATTCCGCCGGCACCGCTTCCTTTCAGGGGAGGGTCAACAAATGTAAGATGAGGCCACGGATAGGGACCGACATTTTCACTGAGATATTCAAGGGCGTATTTTACAGCTGTAAATTGCCTTCCGGCCTGAGAGACCCGTTCTTTAGGCATGAGAAGAGTAATGGTAACATGCTTCCATTGTTCGGTAAAAACTGCGTAACCTGGCCAGGCAGTCCAGGCAAAATCCACAATGTCTTCGGCCCTGTAAACCAGGGTTTTTCTTCCATCACCCGATGCTGTTTCTGACATAAGCAGACCACCGCTTCCTACAAAATAGTTATCAGGTGCATTGATGCTGACCTCATAGACGCTGTGATCCGAATAGAACTCGGAATTAAAATGAAACTGATGACAATTCCAGCCTCCCCGGGTCACATTCCTCATGCCTTTGGGTTCATAAACTCCGAACTTGGGAAACCATTGAGCTACAAAATAGTAATCGTCATTATATCCGGTCCTTCTTAAAAAGGAAGAAAACTTAGTTTCAAAACTCATTGTGATAAAGACCGTATCGCCGGGGAATGCAGGTTTCGGCAATGTGACTTTCAGGACAGTCCGGTCCTCCGTGTTGCCATCATCGGGACAGATATACTGCATCAGGGGAATCAGGTCGGTGCCATTATTATCTGTAAATGATTTAATATCAGTCCAGCCAAGGTCCTGATCCTTTTTTCCGGGCGAGCCTCCGGATTCCCTGAAATATGTTGTCTGGTTACTCCTGAATGCATTCATATACAAATGCATCCGTATATCGGGGACAGTGTCGGACGACCTGTTGATCCAATAAGCGTCCATTGTTCCATTTACTGTCCTGGCCTCAGTGTTAAGCCGGACATTCATCCTGTAAAATGTTGTCCTTTCACTGAGAGGTGTTTTATTTATGATTTGTGCCTGAAGGAGTTGTCCTGCAATGGAAAGACAGATAATAAAAAACTGTATTTTGCTCATAAATAATATGTTGCTTGATAACCAGCAAAAATAGCGTGATCTGCGGGAAAACTTTTACCACGAATCATGGCGTGCAAGAATTTACACTGTGGTTTATTATTTTTCCGGAACGAACCTGGTCAGGGTCAGTGGAATATCACCTTCGGAATAGGTTGCCTTACCTGCCATTTTTGATGCGCCATCCATCTTAAGATTTATTGCGACATCACTTCCTTCTATATAAACAGTGAAGGCAACAGTATCATTTTCAACCTTTACTTTTTCCCCAGGAATTTTAAATTCGCTGCCTGTAAATGATATCTGCGTTGTGTATTTGTTTTCGGCGAAAGCCACTTCGATAAGTCCCGAGGTAAATCCCTCAGGGGCATATGGAGCTTCGAACTTCCACTGCCCCACCGGATTGTTTTTATCTTTTGATGGCTGAGCTGAAGCAGCTAATCCAACAAATAACGAAAAGAGAACCAGGGAAATGATCTTCTTCATAATTTACAATTTAAACTGGTTAAGATTAGAAATTTAAAGACATGAAGATAACGGGAAATTTCTTGCCAAAAAAACCCGGAATTAAAAAGGTTAATAACATTGTGGAGATACTAAATCACAAGTAATTTGAATCCCAGTACATTCACAAGCTTTTGACCCGGGCAGAAAATCCTGTAGGCCTCGGGCCACATTTTTGAAAGGTACCTGTCCTGCTCATTCCGGATAATAACGACAAGCTCATCCAGACTATGATCACTTTCCGCTGATGGTATGTATTTGTATCCCAGGGTGTCAATAAGAATTGCAAGGTCATTGAATTTGCCAAGATTCTGTGAAAGTGCCTCGAGCCTCCCTTCCAGATCTTTTACGACTTTTGGCTTGAGGGATCTGAAGAAATAGAGCTGATAGAGAAAGTCCTTGGATTTCTTGCGAAACTCATGAAGATTTGCGGGTTTTGAAGCGTTACGGGCAGTAAGATAGCATTCAGATACAGTAATGTACGTATTTTCCAGGTCTTTGAGCAGCAGCTGAGGATCAAGCTTGTTCATGTTCTCAAATCGTAATCTGTATCCTGATTTATACAGCAGTTCCCTTATTTTTTCAATATTTTCCTTCGTTTCGAGTGATGGGGTGGAGATAATTTCCGGCTTCGTTAACAGCTCAACAATTTTTTCATGGTTGTCCAGATGGAGGAATACATCGGGATGCTTTTTCCGGAGATCCCTGAGAATCTTCCTGTGGACTGAGGTTTCGCGCCAGGCCTGCATAATCCTCCCTGCTTCCCTGTAAGTAAGATATTCCCTGCTAAATACCGGCTCTTCTATCTGACTCTTAAGAAGTTTCATTGTCGCCCTCGATTTCTTAAGAAGCACCCTTACGTCATGAACTACCTTCTCGTCCGGCACTTCATCGGGACCCAGCATTAAATATGCATCCCTGACATAGCTGCTGAGTTCAGGCTTAATATCTTTCAGTTTCACGAAATCCGGAAGCATTCTTTACTCTTTCAAGTTATTCAGGAATTTATAAAGTTATACTTTTCAGATAATAATGCCAACTTAAATGGTTATTATCGCCTCTGTGGACGTATGAGTATTTACTGTGATCTCTGTGTAATAAAAAATGCTAAATTTGCTTAAGTTCCGACAGGTTTAGTAAAACAATATATATTAATGAAGATGAAAAAGCTGATTTTCGTCCGGCATGGAAGAGCTGAAGAATCGACTTCGATGATTTCCGATTTTGAAAGGTCCCTCACGATAAAAGGGAAAAACATCTCCGAACAAATAGCTCTCATCCTTAAAGAAAAAGAGAAAGAAACTGGCAAAAGCATCCTGATAACCAGTCCCGCCTTCAGGGCTTTGGAGACAGCACTGATCTTCGCCAGGGTATTTGGGACGGATCCGGATAAAGTTGTCCTTAAAAGCATCCTCTATAACAAAGCCACTCTCAACGCTTTCGCCGATATAATTGAAGAGGTGACAGAGGACGTCAACACAATTATATTCTTTGGCCATAACCCTTCGTTTACTGAAATACCCGACAGACTATCAAAAAGCGGTTGTGATTTCCTTCCCAAGAGCGGAATAGTCGGTCTTTCATTCAAAACCAACACATGGGAAGACATCGTACACGAAAAGGGCAAAATTGAATATTTCCTGAAACCTGACAAAACGTTATGATCAAGACCTACATACCAAAAGAGATCAGCTGGCTTTCGTTTAACGAGCGTGTGTTGCAGGAAGCGGAGAACAAGGAAATTCCATTGATTGAACGCTTCAAATTTCTTGGTATCTACTCAAACAACCTCGATGAATATTTCCGGGTAAGGGTCGCTACACTCAGGAGACTTTCGCAGGTTGGTTCCAGGTCAAAAGAGATCCTTGGCTATAGCCCCAAAGCCACATTAAAAAAGGTGTACGAAATCGTTCTTGAGCAGAGCACAAGGTTTGAGAAGATCTATTCGAACCTGCTTCAGGAACTTGTGAAACAAAAGATCTTTATTATAAATGAGAAGGAACTCAATCATGAACAGGCTGAGTTTGTGAGGGATTATTTTATGAGGGAAGTAAGGGCGAGGCTGATGCCGTTCCTGATTGAAAAGGATTCTAAGATGCCCAATCTCACTGATGATGCCATTTATCTTGCAATTCAACTTGTTAAAACAGGAAGCCAGAAAAAAAGGCTTGCCTTGCTCGAAATACCGTCGACCGTGCTTCCAAGATTTATAATCCTTCCCGAAAAGGACGAAAACAAATATTTAATCTTCCTGGAGGATATTATCAGGTCCGGGTTAAAAGATATCTTCTTCATCTTTGATTTTGACGAGGTATATGCCTATACCATAAAACTCACACGTGACGCAGAATTTGAACTTGCCGACGATATTTCTGAAAGCTATATCGAAAAGCTGTCAAGGAGCCTTCAACAGCGTAAGCATGGGACTCCGGTCCGCTTCATTTATGACAGGGAGATGCCCCAGAACATGCTTAAGGTGTTAACCCACCTGCTTAAATTCAGTCCTGATGACGTTATTATCCCGGGCAACAGGTACCACAACTTCAAGGATTTCATGAACTTCCCCTGGCTGGGGCGCAAAAAGTTCTATTTTCCACCGATGAAGCCTGTACAGCACAGGGATATCATGCCAGGGAGGAGCATCCTGGCAGCAATCAAAAAGAAAGACATAATGCTTTTCTTCCCTTATAATCCGTTCGACCATTTCATCGACCTGCTGAGGGAAGCATCAATCGATCCGTACGTAACTTCAATCCAGATAACACTTTACAGGCTTGCCAGGAACTCAAGTGTTATAAATGCGCTTATGAATGCCGTGAGGAACGGTAAAAAAGTCACAACAGTAGTCGAACTCCAGGCACGGTTTGACGAAGAAGCCAACATACTTTGGGGTAACAAGCTTACTGAGGAGGGTGTTAAAGTTATTTACGGGGTGCCCGGATTAAAGGTACATTCTAAATTATGTCTCATCAGCAGGACCAAAAACGAGATTACCCAGCGTTTTGCTGCCGTCGGGACAGGCAATTTCAATGAAGATACTGCAAGAATTTATACCGACCATCTTCTGCTTACAAGCAATAAGAAGATCACCAATGAGGTCTTCAAGGCATTTAACTTTTTTAATGTCAACTACAAAAAGGACAATTTCTACCATCTCGTCCTATCCCCCTTCTTTTTGAGAAATAAACTGACGCTTCTGATTGAGAACGAAATAAAAAATGCACAGGCAGGTAAGAAAGCTTATATCTATCTTAAATTAAATAATATAGCAGACGTAGAAATGATCAATCTTTTCTATGAGGCAAGTAAAGCCGGGGTGACCATTAAGCTCATCGTCCGCGGAATGTTTTCCCTGGTTACAGGAATAAAGGAATTAAGTGATAACATTAAGGCGATAGGAATAGTTGACCGTTTTCTTGAACATACCAGGTTCCTTATTTTTTGTAACGGAGGTAATGAGGAGTGTTACATTACCTCTGCCGATCTTATGACCCGGAATATTGAACACCGGATCGAAGTAACATGTCCGGTATTTGATAAAAGCATCAGGAATGAGCTTAAACAGATTTTTGAGATCCAGTGGAGCGATAATGTAAAAGCCAGAAAACTCGATCCTTCTCTTTCAAATAAGTTTATGAATCAGGGGAAAAAAGGTATTCAATCCCAGCTTGAAGTCTATGAATACATTAAGAAGATCAATTCAAAACCCGTCGAAAAATAGCCCGGCTGTATGAACTATTTAACGTTGATCACAGGAACTTTGGTAATAGTTGTCTTTTCGTGGTTTCTTTCAATAAAGCATAAAAGGTATCACGGAATCCCAAGATTTTTTGCATTTGAAAGTATCTTTCTCCTTACAATGTTGAATCTTAAAATGTGGTTCCGCGATCCCTTTTCAATACTTCAGATTGTGTCATGGATATTTTTAATAACATCAGTCTATGCCGGGATTGCGGGTTATGTAATATTAAAAGCCAGAGGAAAACCTGGCAGGAATTTTGAGGCTACCACTCAGCTGGTCAAATCAGATATTTACAGATATATCCGCCATCCGTTATATCTGTCACTTTTGTTACTCGGAACCGGCATAATGTTAAAAGATCCTGAGATTCCACAGGTGATCCTCGGTGCGGTTAACCTTACGGCAATATTCATAACAGCCAGGATTGAGGAAAAAGAAATGTCAGCAAGGTTCGGAGATGAGTACTCACAATACATTAAAGAAACGAAGATGTTTATTCCCTTCATCCTTTAATTTCTTTTCAGTCCATCTCCCTCCATTACTCTTATCTGTAAGCTTTGTAGGTCCAAGCCTGCGTGGCCTTAACGAAAGAATAACCGAACAAAAAGCCTTTGAATTCCGTTATGTTTTAGTTAAAGACATAAACCCATGACCAGAAAAGATTTGATCCGGAAGGTGCTTCTTGGAACCACCACCCTGATTGTGTTGCCTGAGGTATTTACAAGTTGTTCCAAAGGCTCTCTGACACCCGGAGGGCTGACTGAGATTACAATAGATCTCGCAAGTTCTGCATATACGTCGCTTAATACAGCAGGAAATTCGGTTATCACAAATGGTATAATTATTGCCAATACGGGAAATAGTAATTTTGTTGCACTCGACAGCATTTGCACTCACCAGGGCTGCACAATTTTTTATAACTATTCCTTAAATGCTTTCCCATGTCCCTGCCACGGATCAGTCTTTTCATCAACCGGCGCAGTGCTTGCCGGGCCGGCATTTGTGGCACTCCGCTCCTATCCCGTAGTCAGGACAGGAAATATCCTCTCAATCAACCTGACCTGACTAAAATCCTTTAAGTCTAAATCAGGATACTGTGAATATAAAGCCGCATCGGATAAATCCTTTGCGGCTTCTTTCATATAAACCCAATCAAAAAATGAGTAAAACACTACTTAGCTGACAACCATGTTATCGTTTTCTCCGACTCCGGTAATTCTTTGGGTTTAAGCATACCTGCAAGTTTACCGTTATCGTCTATAAGGTACTTCTGGAAATTCCAGGTAACCTCTGAATCCATCACCCCGTTCTCCTCTTTGGAAGTCAACCACTTGTAAACCGGGTTCATATTGTCTCCTTTTACTGACGATTTTTCCATCAGTGGAAATGAGACATTGTATTTCTCAGTGCAAAACTTACGTATTTCGGACGGACTGCCTGGTTCCTGCCCTCCAAAATTGTTTGCAGGAAAACCGATTATCACTAGCTCGTCCCTGTATTTTTCGTATAGCGCTTCAAGGTCTTTGTATTGTGGGGTATTGCCGCAATTGGAAGCGACATTGACAATCATTACCTTTTTACCCTTAAGGGTTGAAAAATCGAACTCCTTTCCCTCAAGTGTTTTTACCTTAAAGTCATAAAAATTCACAGTCTGTGAAAATCCTGCCAATGGTAACATTAGCGCCAGAATTGTATTAAACAGTTTGTATCTTTTCATTAAATTATATTTAACCTGTTTATACAACAAGTACAGTCCGGAAATGTTCGGATCTTCCGGTTACAGCTGAGATTTTAAAAGGAATTTATTTTTTTACTTCGTTGACCGAGTTCATGTCCATCACAACAGGGATTGACATCGGTTCCGGCATGGACATTTCAAGATTGCCGGTCATTTTGGTGAAGACAACCTGTCTGATAAAATAGCCATCCTTAGGTGAGAAATAGAAATCGGCAGTTCCCGTAAAAGGGCCTTTTATTTTAATATCCATTTCCTGACTTCGTATGTCCATTGTCCTGGTACCAGTCAATACTGCAGATATTTTTGCACATTCGACACCATTTACCGTCTCAAATCCTTCCAGCTTATTTTCGGCATTGACAAGCATCTTCATAGACATGGCTGATGTTGTAGTATTTATGGAATCAGATGTATTCCAGGTGTCTCCTGTCTTTACCGGATTTGAAGGAAGAACCGGGAAGAAGTTAATAAAGGTTTCCGAGAGGTTCGATTCACCGCTTCCTTCAATATTATAAATTATGTTCTTTGCTTCTGAAATATCGACACTCTTGCCTGCATGATCAATTACAATATTGAAAACTCTTCCCTGGACTTCCTTAATAGATCCGCCTGTCGAACCCATTGGCGATTCAGTCGACTGTCCGATAGTATCAACCGTAACTTCAAGCTTCAGGTTCTTATCAGGTGAATTAACAGCCCTTATGGTACAGCCAAAAACCGAATTAACATTTACCTGCATCGACTGTCCCATAACATCCATTGTCTGAATCACTTTGCTTTCAGTCATGTATCTGACAGGTTTATTTGCAGGATAATTATATTCAAACCTGATCGGTCCACTCCGGGGAGCCTCCTGCGCATTTGAGACCAACGCACCTGCAACCAGAGCAATTATAAAAAGAAGTACTGGAAATTTTTCTTGTAAGGAATTTTTCATTTTAAGAGTATTTTAGTTTATAAAACAGGATATTTTTAAAATGGACTATAATTTCAATCGATTTAACATAAGAGATTCATAAAATTAATGTAATAAACCGAATATGATATTATTAACAACTGAAAATTTAAAAAGTCCTTTTTTAAGGTTGAATTTTCAGTGCTATTGATTTGGTGATATTTATTTTTTAGTTTTAAACATGAAAAAGCAAATCTTAATTTCGATCCTGTCCATACTGTTCACTGGCTTCATTTATGCCGGGATAACTCCGGTGAGGCTGACATGTGAATACCTTAACAACCCGATGGTCGTTGATGCTGCAAGGCCGCGGCTGGCCTGGATAAACTCTGATGAAAACCATATACGGGGTCAGAGGCAGACTGCCTATGAGATAAGGGTTGCAGACTCCCAGGAAGCTCTTCTGGATGGAAATGCCGGGCTCTGGAATACAGGTAAGGTAATTTCCGGGGAATCGGTTAATATTCAATATGGCGGCCTGCCGCTAAAATCGCGCCAGGATTGCTGGTGGCAGGTCAGAGTGTGGGACCGCAAGGGTAAGGTATCGGAGTGGAGCGAGCCCGGCTTCTGGAGCATGGGACTGCTGAATCCGGAAGATTGGAAAGCCCTGTGGATCGGGGCTCCCTGGCAGGGAGAATCACCTTTACAAAGGCCTTCAGCACCAAAACGGGTAAGCGCAAGCAATACCGGCAATGCAAGGATCGACAGCAACCTTATCTCCCCTGCCCCTTTGTTAAGAAAAAGTGTGGTATTGAAAAAAGATATCATTTCAGCCAGAGCATATGTGACCGGGCTTGGTTACTTTGAACTCTACGTAAATGGGGAAAAAGCAGGCAATGATGTACTGGTACCTAACATGACTCTCTATGGCAAAAGAGAGAATCTGGGAGCAATAGGTGTAATGTTAAATAATAATTTCAGGGAATACCGGGTAATGTACCTTTCGTACGATATCATTAAGATGCTGAAGGATGGTGAAAATGTATTCGGTGTCATTCTTGGCAATGGTTTTTATAACCCCTCAAGTTACTGGTGCCAGGGATATGGTACACCCAGGTTCATAGGGCAGATTCATATAAAATATTCTGATGGTTCTGAACAGGTGGTATTAAGTGATGGGAGCTGGAAAACGGCAAAGGGCCCTGTGGTTATGGATCAGATCTATGAGGGAGAATATTATGATGCAAGGCTGGAACTGCCGGGATGGAATGCCCCGGGATTTGATGACTCGGGCTGGCCACAGGCTGCAATCAAAAAAACACCTGCGGGTAAACTGAAAGCTCATATGTCGCCGACCGACAAGGTAATGGAGAGCCTTCCGCCACTGAAAATCGATAAACTCAGTGATGGTCATTTCAGGGTAGATTTCGGGCAGGAAATATCAGGATGGCTCCACCTGATGAATATTTCAGGTGAAGCGGGAAGGGTAATTAAAATTAAATATATATGCGAATCGGCAATGGGTGACAATATCTATACAATGAAAGGAGGAGGTCCCGAATCGTATGCGGCAAGATTTACCTGGTTTGTTTTCAGGGAGGTTGAAATAAGTAACTGGCCGGGAGATCTTAAGCCCGATCAGGTCAGGGCAGAGGCAGTTTACAGTGACGTTGAGACTACAGGTAAATTTGAATGCTCCAATCAGCTTTTCAACACAATAAACAGGATCTGGTGGCGAAGCCAGACCGATAACATGCATGGTGGTATAGCAAGTGATTGTCCGCATCGTGAACGTTCTCCGTATACCGGTGATGGCCAGGTCGCTTGTGTTACCGTGATGCATAATTTTGATGCGAGAGCTTTCTATACGAAATGGATTCAGGATATCCTGGGGGACCAGAATCCGGAAAATGGTTATGTTCCCAATGGAGCTCCATGGGAGCCGGGCTGTGGCGGAGGAGTAGCCTGGGGTGCGGCGATGAACATAATGCCCTGGGAATTTTATGTTCACTACGGCGATACCGGCATTCTAAGAAATAACTATGAAGGGATGAAGGGCTACATTAAGTACATGCTTACCTGGGTTGATAAGGATGGCATAATGTATTCGCAGGCGCCCGACAAAAATAAGCCCAACCAGTGGATTAACCTCGGGGAGTGGGTCGCTCCCGGTAAGCTTCCGCCTGATGATATGGTTCATACATTCTTCCTGTGGCGGTGTGCAGATCTTACAGCCAGAGCTTCCCGCGTACTTGGCATGAGCGAGGATGAAAAGGTATATACAGCTCTTGCTGAAAAAACAAAGTCAGCATTTCATGCAAAATTCTATGATAAGGATAAAGGGACATATGGTCCTTACGGTGGGAATATTTTTGCCCTCAGGATGGGTGTTCCCGAAAGTCAGAAAGAAAAGGTTATTGCTGCGCTTAAATCAGATATAACCGCGAATAATGACCACCTCGACACAGGGATATTCGGAACCCAGTTTTTCTTTGAAGTACTTGCTGAGAACAGCCTTAATGATCTTGCCTTCAGAGCTATGAATCAGCGGACACAACCAGGCTTCGGATGGTGGATAGAACAGGGCGCCACTACAACCTGGGAACAATGGAATGGCACCAACTCAAGGAATCATCCGATGTTTGGTGGAGGTATTACCTGGTTCTACCGAAAGCTTGCCGGAATGACTGCCGATCCGGAGCATCCTGGTTACCGGAATATAATTTTCAAACCGCAGCCTGCAGGAGATATAACTTCTGCCTCTTATTCAAACCTTACACCTTATGGAATTGCCGGAATTTCATGGAAAAAGGAAGACAAAAAATTCAATCTGGACCTTACGATACCACCCGGATGTGCCTCTACATGTTATATTCCCGCAAGCGATCCGGCAAAAGTAAGGGAAAACGGCAAACGTCTGAAGTGGTCCGGCAACATAACCTTTCAGAAGATGGAAGATGGATATGCAGTTTTTAAAATAACTTCGGGCCAATATAAATTCGAATCGGCGTTATAATAAATTCTAACCCTATCGGGAGGAGTTTGCATCAATCCTGTACCTTTACTTCAGGGTAATTTTCAGCACACCGTTCGCACCCATTGAACCGTACATTGATGCACCCGCGTCGTCAACAAACTGGATTGATTTAACATAATCCGGACTGATGTATGAAATATCTCTGACAATTTTTTCATCAACCACCAGAAGAACTTCAGGAGTCTGGTCGAATGAAACTACTTTGGTATTTACGATCGCGTGGCCATTTACCCTCAAATTATATATCTCACTGCTTATCAGATCATAAATAGAATTGTATTTTGAATAATCCCTTGGATTGACAGGCGAGTGTTCACCGATTGCTGCGCGCAGAAGCTCAGGAGAAATATGTCCGTTACGCGTTGCCGATTCAAAATTATTGTCATTATTATTATAATTCAGGTTGATCTTAAAGAGATTCCCGTTCTTTACCCTGAAATGTCTTTCCTCAAAGCCTGAAGCTGAAATTATGAGCATATCATTCCTGCCGCTCTTAATTGAAAACATTCCGCTTTGATCTGTAAAAGCAGTCTCCCCTGATTTCCTTGAGAAAATCAGGACTTTATTTAACGGGTAGTTTTTAAAAACAGTTATGATACCTGAGACCCTGGTAGAATCCTGAGCAATTGCTCCGGTGCTTAATAAAAGCATCATTATAAGTGCTGAAGAGCTTTTAGTTATTGTTTTCATAGCTCAAATTATTTTAGATCAATGAAATTAAAATCAGGACGTTAACAGCCTGATCGAATTTGCAGGCGGGATCCGGCAGTTTCAGGCAGCCGGCCGCTCGACAGGCAATATATCAAGTTCAACGACTCTGGTCTGGCGCAGTATTTTCATTTTTGTTGGCTTAAGAATTAATTCACCACCAATTAATGCCCGTGTCAGTTCTCCTGAACTTGAAATATTACTGCCGTCGAATTCAATTATAATGTCTCCTTCCCTGAGTTTGGCCCGGGAAGCAGGCGATGCAGTTTCAAGACCCGTAACTAATATTCCTTTCCTGGAATTGAGTTTATAGAAGTTCCTTATCCTGGGATTAATTTCAATTTCGTTTATCATCAATCCAAGATATGCCTTGATCACCTTTCCATCGCTTATCAGGTATCTGGCAATCTCCTTCGCTGTGTCGATACCTATTGAGAAACTTAAACCCTGGGAACCAGGAATGATTGCCGTATTTATACCTATCACCTCACCGTTGGTATCAATCATCGGTCCGCCCGAATTTCCAGGATTCATCGCTGCATCCGATTGGAGGATATTATCAATCAGATGACCATCAGGTGTACGCATGGTTCGTCCAACACCACTTAGTACACCGACCGAAACCGAATGCTGATAGCCCAGTGGATTCCCAATGGCTATAACAAGCTGTCCGATTCTTAAGTCACCCGACTCACCCAGTTTTGCCGGTGAATACCCCGATCCATAGATCTTGATTATGGCTATATCGGTATCAGTGTCGATCCCTGTCACATCTGCCTCAAACTCATCGCCATCCAGCAGGGTCACTATTAATTTATCGGATTTCAGGATAACGTGGGAGTTTGTCAGGATCAATCCATCACTTGAAAAAACAAAACCTGAACCAGAGCCCGACAGTCTTTCACTTCCATTGAACCTGGAATATTTATCAACTTTGACAACTGCATTCTTGACTTTATCAACAGCTGAAACAATTATTTCTGAAAAGAGATCCATAATGTTCTCCACTTTGTTCCAGTCATATAACAAAATTGAAGGGAAAAGTCCTATTCAGAGAAGCATGTAATTCCAAATTAAACAAGCCGCGTTAAAAATATCGTTAAAGAAAATTGTGAACAACAATACGGTCATGTTTGTTATAGAAATATTAAACCTAGCGTGGGGCCTAAAAGGTGGAACGGAAATATAAAAATAAATAGAACTTAACAACCATTTTAAACTAAATCCTGGGAATTATGGCAATCAATAAAGTATGGATTGAAGAAGGTTGCACGGCTTGCGGTCTGTGCTCAGACCTGTGTCCTGAAGTATTTGAATTAAAGGACCTTGCGACAGTTAAAGAGGGGGTTAAATATTCTGATTATGAGGCAATGATAAAAGAGGCCGCCGAAAGTTGCCCGGTTGAGGTTATCAAATACAGTGAGTAAAACGTCTGGCTGTTCAATTATAAATTCCGCGATGACTACATATATTACTAATCCGCCACCTTTTGGAAATGAGTGATGCCATGGCAGGTCCGATAAGAGACATTGTCCTTTTTGACGCGAGCTGTAAGTTATGCAACAATGTCGTAGGGTTTATAACAAGGCATGACAGGAATAAAAGGTTTTGCTTCGTACCCCTTGAAAGCGAGAAAGCAATGGAATATCTGAAGTTGCATAAAATGGCAACAGCTGAAAAAGGGACGATGATGTTGTTCGCTGACGGAAAGATCTATGTTAAATCGGATGCTGTATTCAGAATTCTCAGATTTCTGGATGGCATGTGGCCGATGCTTTATGTGTTTTTAATTGTACCAAGATTTATAAGGGATCCGGTTTATAATATTATTTCAAAATACAGGTATAGATGGTTTGGTCCATGTACCGATTGTCCTGACTACAGACCATGTGTATAAACTTTATTAAACAAATAATCGGACTTGGAGCAAGTCTGATTTGCCTTGAATCATTCTCACAGACCTCTCTTTACGATAAGCAGATGCAGGTGGGTTTTGAAGAGAAACAAGGGCAGTATATTGCTTTGGATACCAGACTGGTTAATGAAGCCGGAGATACGGTTTTACTCAAAGACGTTCTCAACAAGCCCACAGTTCTGAGCCTTGTATATTATGAATGTCCGGGAACCTGCAGCCCGCTTATGTGGGGCATTTCGAAGTTTATCGATGCCGTCGATCTTCAACCCGGCAAGGATTATGACGTTTTTACGATCAGTTTTGACCCTACTGAAAAAATAGACCTCGGTGTAAATAAAAAAGCCAGCTATGTGGCTACAATGAAAAAGAAGGAATTTGCTGTCAACTGGAGGTTTTTTGTTTCAGATAGTCTGAACATAGCAAAGCTTACAAACTCCGTAGGATTCAAATACCAGCTGATAAACGGTCAATATGTTCATCCTGTAGGGCTCATCGCCCTTGCAGCCGACGGTAAAATAACAAGGTACATGCGAGGTATTGATTTTCTGCCTTTCGACATCAAGATCACAATGGTCGAAGCCTCACAGGGCAAAGTCGGGCCCCCGATAAACAAGCTGCTGGCAATTTGTTATTCGTATGATACTCAGGGAAATCAATATGTATTTAATGTCACAAGGGTTTCAGCCATAGTCATTCTTTTTATAATTTTTCTGATATTTTCCTACCTTGCATTATCAAGGATAAATTTTAAAAAATTTTTACTTAGAAAATGAGCAGTCCCGTTACTGAACAACCAAGTTTTTACGAGCATAAGGGTAAGCACAAAGGTATCTTTGCCTGGATACTTTCAACGGATCACAAAAGGATTGGTTTGCTCTACCTCTATTCGATCCTGACTTTTTTCGCACTTGGGGCTACTGTCGGATTAATGATGAAGCTCGAGCTTATCGCTCCCGGAAAGACAATCGTGGGACCCCAGACCTACAACGCATTTTTCACATTCCACGGGATTGTGATGATCTTTGCTGTAGTTATTCCCGGGCTTCCTGCCGTATTTGGCAATTTTTTCCTGCCCATACTTATCGGGGCCAATGACGTCGCTTTTCCAAAACTTAACCTGCTCTCATGGTATATGTACATAACGGGAGTGACAATGGTGCTTGTTTCAATGTTTACGGGAAAGGCTCCGGCTGATACGGGCTGGACCTTTTACGCGCCATACAGCTTCAGAACTGCCGGTAATATGATCCCCGCTGTCTCGGGGGCCTTTGTCCTGGGATTTTCGTCGGTACTTACCGGATTGAACTTCATTACTACAATCCACAGGTTGAGGGCACCCGGGATGACATGGATGAAAATGCCAATGTTCCCCTGGAGCCTCTATGCTACCGGTTGGGTTCAGATACTTGCCACTCCGATAATCGGTATAACACTCCTTCTTGTAATCGCAGAAAGGGTTTTGCACATCGGATTCTTCGATCCGGCATTGGGAGGTGATCCCTTGCTTTATCAGCATCTTTTCTGGACCTACAGCCATCCGGCAGTGTATATTATGGTATTGCCGGCAATGGGTGCAATTTCCGAGATCATTGCAACACACTCGCATAAATCACTTTTCGGATATCCCTTTATGGTCGGATCGCTTATGGCAATTGCATTTGTAGGGTATTTCGTCTGGGGACACCACATGTTCACTTCCGGTATGAGCGGCACGGCATTGTACACATTTTCACTTATGACCTTCTTTGTAGCAATACCAAGCGCTATCAAAGTCTTTAACTGGATAGCAACTATGTACAAAGGATCCATTGATATTCAGACCCCTTTCCTGTGGGCGATGGGGTTCCTGTTTGTATTTATGATAGGTGGATTTTCAGGGCTTATTCTTGGCTCACTCGCCGCCAACGTACACCTCCACGGCACTCACTTTGTACTGGCTCATTTTCACTTTATCCTCTTTGGGGGGACAGGTTTTGCATTTTTCGGTGCTGCACACTACTGGTTTCCAAAGATCACAGGAAAAATGTACGACAAGGTGTGGGCTGATCTGGGTTTTATCCTCTTTTTTATTGGCTTTTTAACACTCTACAGTCCAATGTTTTACCTCGGATTTAAAGGTATGCCGAGGAGATATTATGATTATGACGAAATCTTCCATTCCGGGAATATTATATCTTCTTTAGGGGCATGGGTTCTTTATATAGGTGCAGCAATAGTCATAATTAACCTTTTTATATCACTCAAAAGAGGTCAAAAAGCCCCTGCTGACCCCTGGGGCGGCAAGACTCTCGAATGGACTATTCAGTCCCCTCCTCCTTTTGAAAATTTTCACGAACCTCCCGTGGTCACAACGGGAGCATACGATTATAAATGAGCAGCAGTGCTGAAATACGGTATCAGTCCCTAACCGCAAAATTCGGGATGTGGGTGTTCCTCTTTACTGAAATGCTTCTTTTCGGAGCATTGTTTATAGTTTATTCTGTTTACCGTTTCAGAAATGCTGAAGCTTTTCATCTGGCTGCCGGAGATATGAGTGTATTAATAGGCACGGTAAATACAATTATTTTGCTTACCAGCAGCGCCACAGTAGCCATGTCGATCACTGCCATACAGAAAAACAATAAAAAGCTTGCCCTTATCCTTACAGGTATAACTGTTCTTCTGGGCTTCCTGTTTCTTGTCAATAAGTATTTCGAATGGGGTGACCATATCCGGCAGCACATTTATCCGGGTTCCGCAACGCTTGCATTGCGCGGACAGGGCGATGTCCTCTTTTTCGGATTATATTTCTTTATGACAGGACTTCATGCCCTTCATATAATTATAGGCGTAACAGTAATAATAGTTGCAATGTCATATATTTACAACGGAAGGATAAATTCCGTCAGATACAGTGTCCTTGAGAATGGAGGATTGTACTGGCACCTGGTCGATCTGATCTGGATCTTCCTGTTCCCGCTTTTTTATCTGATAACCTGAAAAGAAAGTATAGTATGCAGAATGCTGAAAATCATATTACACCTTACAGTACATTCGTCTATGTGCTGGCGATACTGATTGCTCTTACACTTACTTCGGTGGCATTGACCCGGATTTACCTGGGCGTCATTACAGCGGTTGCAGCCCTTATAATTGCTGCAATTAAGTCATCATTCGTACTTCGGATATTCATGCACCTGCGATCAGATATCAGGGTCTTTTCGTTTCTTGTGGTCGCAGTAGCACTCCTTATCAGCACAGTTATCATAGTTACCTTTTTGGATTACCTGTACAGATAACCGTTATGTATTCAACAACAGGCATCGACGCTTCAAACTTTGTGGCTACTTTCAACAAGTCGTTTTATTTCACGCTTGTCATCTCACTTGTGCTTCTGATAGGCCTTACTATTATGATGCTTTATTTTGCTTACAGGTATAATAAAAAGAGGAACAAAAAAGCCACTCAGATTACAGGAAGTAACTTTCTTGAAATAACATGGACCGTCATCCCGATATTGCTCGCATTGGAAATGTTCCACTATGGCTGGGCAGGATGGAAGCCTCTTTACAAGCCCCCTAAGGATGGTATGAACGTAACAACTACTGCAAAGATGTGGAGCTTCTCCTTTACGTACGAGAATGGGAAGCAGAGTACCGATCTGGTAGTCCCTCAGGGTACTCCCGTTAAGGTAAAGCTGATCTCGCTCGATGTGATCCACAGTCTCTTTATTCCTGAATTCAGGATCAAATCCGATATAGTTCCGGGAAGAGAAAAACTTATGTGGTTCCTGCCGGAGATCGCAGGTGATTATGATCTGTTCTGCGCAGAATATTGTGGATTGAGGCATTCATACATGCGTGCAAAAGTAAAGGTGCTTCCCCAGGCGGAATTTACCTCCTGGTATTCTGCCACGGAGCAGGCGCCACAGGCAGCCGGGGGCCCTGTTCCAGGGGCAGAAGGGTTGGAAATAATGAAAGCGCAGGGATGCAATGCCTGTCATTCAACCGACGGAACCAAAATTGTCGGACCAAGTTACCGGAATTTGTATGGCTCGAAAGAGACCGTCACCAGAGACGGTCAGCAAGTAAGTGTGACAGTAGACGATGATTATATAAAAAGGTCAATCTACGATCCCAATTATGAAATAGCACAGGGATACCCTAAAGGTTTGATGCAGAGTTATAAAGGGACGCTGAATGACAATGATATTGCCAAAATCATCGAATATATGAAAACACTTAAATAAGGGATCGTAGTAATTCATTTGAAGCTGTGACCGAGGCTCTCCTCAAGGTAAGGATGGTTTCGGGGGATCAGAGTTGTCCTGCCCAGGGCAGTGGCCACAACGAGGGAGAAGAGTCCCGTAAAACCAATAAATATCCCCGCTTCTATCCATCCGAATTTTAAAGCCCGTGACGGTGCCGGTACTATCTGCCCGAAAAGATCAACATACTGACCGATTATCAGAATAAATATCACTACCGTAATAGCAGTCATGTTCCTGCTCGTTTTTACAGGGAGGAGGATCATGAAAGGTAAAAACCAGTTGAGGCCGATCTCTATAAAGAAGAGAGTTTTCCACCCGTCCTGCCAGCGCGTAAAATAGTACATTGTTTCATCCGGAATATTTCCGTACCAAATTATCATAAACTGGGCAAACCAGAAGTATCCCCAGATTATTGAAAACATGAAAATATATCTTGAAAAATCGTGGAGATGGAACTTATTAAGGAAGGGAAAATAATTGAGTCTGTAAAGTAGGAATACTATCAGGGTCAGAACCGATACCCCGTGCAGAATAGCGCCGACAAGGTTTTTGAGGGCAAAGATGGTACTGTAGAAACCACTGTCAGCAGATAACATCCAGTCAATGGACGAAAGCGAAAAAGTCACGGCAAGTACGAATAACGTTACTTTCGACCAGAACTCACTTTTTGCGAACATCTTCATGATTGCTCCTGTATCAGCCGGATCGGCACTGTCCGACCTTTTCGAAAGGTTCCGCAGGATCGAGCACAGGATTATCCAGATTGCAAAGAACAGCGTCATTCTGAGGAAGAAAAAAGGAACATTCAGGTAACCTGATTTGTGCTGCAGAAGAGCATCAGTCGCAACCACCTCCTTTTGTGTCCAGGGGTAAAGATCGCTTAACCCAAACCAGATCAAAAGTGTAAGAACCGCCGCAAAAGGCATGAATGCAATAATTGCTTCTGCGATCCGGGTGAACGCCGACGACCAGCCCGACTGGGTTATATACTGTATTGCAAGAAAGAACAGGGCACCAATAGTGATTGAAAAGAAATAATAGCTGGCAATAAGATAACCGGCCCATGTCACCCTCGAATCAGTCAGGAGCCCTGCAATAAATGCAACAACGCCAATGCCGGTCATTATCAACATTATTGTCCTGAACTTCCCCGGAATGATCACTTTATCCTTCATTGCATTATAGTTTTGAGTCAGATCTGATTTATACTAATAATCAATTTCTGCCGCATGATCACTCTTTCCATTCTAAGGAGTTGCAGCGTTCATTGATGCGTATTCCTGGAGTTTTCTGATGTACATCACCACCTTCCACCTGTCATCAGGCTGAATCTGAGTATCATAGGCTCCCATCGAACCGAATCCCAGTGTTATTGTATGAAACAGTTCCCCGTCCTTTAGATTTAAGGGGACACCGTGTGTCAGATCACGTGGCTTCAGCGGATATAATCCGCTTGTATAGAGGATCCCGTCGCCTGCTCCTTTTTCACCGTGACAAACGACACAAAAGGTTGTGAAAGTTGCCTTTCCCTTCAAAAGGTAATCATCAGTAGTTACAAAAGGGTTCCTGAGCTCCGTTCCCGCTTTAGAACGCGACACTGAGTCAATGGTATATTCAAAAGGCGTAAATCCCCGCGGGATGGTTCCGGCAGAGGGTACCCTCATTGTCATCCCATCGTTGAAATTAGGATTTTTAGTAAAGGTTTCATAAGCTGTTGAATAGAACATGTCAGGAAAATAATCCCATCCCGGTTGTCTTCTGTCTCTGTTGCAGCTGTTCAATACAAAAAGCAATACGATAGGAATAAGCGTATTAAATATATATTTTGAAAAGTTCATTTTCATCATGCAATTACTTTTTCAATTTCTTTTGCAACAACCTCCGATGCCCCATTTTCGATCATCAGCCTGCCTGCACTTTCGGCTTCAGGATCATCCGGTGAAAGAGCTTCTACCACAATAACAAACCTGTCATCAGTTGCTCTTAAGTCGAAGACTGTATTATCCCGTCCCGGGATTAGCCCGGCCCTGGCAGAGAACAGGGCAAGACTGCCAATGGCAACAAACAGGATAGTGATGACAACAGTTATTACAACAAATGATGGGAATGAATTGAAGGGTTTGCCGCCATATACGATCGGCCAGCTGATGACACAGGCCCAAATGAGGAATGAAAGGGTTGCCAGTGCCCCGAAAAGTCCAAAGAAATAAGCCGCAGTGGGTATCCTGGATTTTCTATTCAGGAGATGAAGGGCCTCATGAACCGGGTAAGGCGTAAAAACATCATAAATTGGAAAGCCTTTCTCCAGCAAAGACTTTACTGAGGAAATAAACATCTCCTCATTGTTAAAAACCCCAATTCGAAACCATTTTGACATAGTGCCGGTTTATTAATCGTCGGGTTTATCGCCAATTGTGAGAACCCCTTTCAATTCACTTACGGCCATAATGGGAACGTACCTGAGGAACAGAAGGATCCCTCCTGAAAAAAGGCCGATGGTAAACAAGAACACACCAACATCGATGATTGTCGGATTGTAAGGCGCCCAGTTTGAAGGCAGGTAATCCTTGCTGAGCGAAGTCACAATGATGATATACCGCTCAAGCCACATTCCAAGATTGATTGCCAGGGAAATCAATAGAAGTGAAACCCAGTTTCTCCTCATCTTTTTGAACCAGAACAGCTGTGGAATTATTACGTTGCAGACAATCAAACCCGCGAATGCAAGACTGTAATCCCCGGTTATCCTGTTCCTGAACTGGGTGAATATCTCATATTCATTTCCCGAATACCACGAAATAAAGATCTCAGTTGCATAAGCTGTTCCCATAATAAGGGAAATAAATATAAGTATCCTGGCTATTGCATCCATGTGGTTATCAGTTACATAATCGGTGAAGCGGTAAATCTTCCTGATAATCACCATCAGCGTCATAACCATTGCAAATCCTGAGAATATGGCTCCTACCACAAAAAAGGGAGGGAAAATTGTAGAGTGCCAGCCGGGCTCAATCCCCACTGCAAAGTCGGTTGAAACAATTGAATGCACTGACACAACGAGTACCGAGGTTATACCTCCAAGTATAAATGCAAGGGAATCGAATCGCACCCATTGACGGCTTGACCCTGTCCATCCCATGCTGAAAAAGCCATAAATAGCTTTTTTTACTTTCGAAGCTGTTGTGTCTCTTACCGTAGCAAGGTCAGGCAGGGTCCCGAGATACCAGAAAGCTGCAGAAATCAGAAGATATGTTGAAACTGCGGTAAAGTCCCAGAAAAGCGGAGAATTAAAATTTACCCATAAGGGCCCACGGGTATTCGGGTAGGGAAAAAGGTAGAAGATATTCCAAACCCTTCCCATATGTATCGTCGGGAAAAGTGCCGCACACAGGACGGCAAAAACGGTCATGATCTCCGCCGACCTGTTTATGGATGTTCTCCAGCGTTGCCTGAGGACGAGAAGAAAGATTGAAAATGCAGTTCCCGCGTGTCCTATTCCGATCCACCACACGAAGTTAATTATATCCCATCCCCAGGCGACCGTGTTATGTACACCCCACAACCCGATCCCTTTTGTGACGGTCATATAAATTGCGTAAACACCGAAAAGTGTTGCCGCCGATGAAATTCCAAAGGCAACAGGCCACCAGATCCCCGGCTTTACATCCATAGGATTAAGAACTTCCCTGGTGATCTGACCAAGAGTCTTCTTTCCTTCAATCAGCGGACCTCTGACCTTCCTGTTATACATTGTTTACTCTCTGGTATTTACGATTTTATTTCCCCGTCATTCCATACTTTTGTCAGGTACCCTGCCGAGGGAAGGGTATGAAGATCCTCCAGAAGCTTATAGTTTCTTGGATCACCGAACAAACCTGATACCCTGGAGTTCGGGTCATTCAGGTTCCCAAATACAATTGCACCGGCCGGGCATGCCTGCATGCAAGCAGTCTTTATCTCAAAGTCCTTAAGTGTGCGGTTTTCAAGCTTCGCCTGCAGCTTTTTTTCCTGTATCCTCTGAACGCAAAATGAACATTTTTCAACAACACCTCTCTCTCTTACCGTAACGTCGGGATTCAATACCATCCTTCCAAGTTCAGAAGCAGAATTGAAATCGAATACCTTATTATTTGTGTATCTGAACCAGTTAAATCTCCTTACCCTGTAGGGACAATTGTTTATGCAATATTTGGTCCCGACGCAACGATTGTAAGCCATCTGGTTAATACCTTCACTGCTATGGTTGGTTGCAGAGACGGGACAGACATTTTCGCAGGGGGCGTTACCGCAATGCTGGCATGTAAGAGGCTGGAAATATACTTTCAGGTTATCCCTGTCGTCAGAATAGTATCTGTCTATCTTGATCCAGTGCATGATCCTGTGGCGGACAACTTCTGCCTTACCAACGGTAGGCACATTATTCTCAGCCTGGCATGCTATGACGCATGCGTTGCATCCGACACAGGAATTCAGATCAATTGACATTCCCCAGTGAAAACCATCAAATCTGATTTCGGGGTAGAGTGTCCGGTGGGTCTTTTCAAATTCCTCATGAAACTCGTTACCTGATCCTTTTGCAGTTTTATACCTGCTAAGTGTAGTTGATCTTGCTATCGGTCGTCCTTCCATTGAATTATGAAGCTGGGTAAGAGCTAGTTGAGTTTTGCTGCCCGTTTTTTCAGGTTTGGTGATTGTAAATCCATAGTTCCTGTTACCCTCTGTATATTCTGCAAATGGAAATACATTTATTCCATTACGATCTGAGACAGGACCTGAATTTGTATGGCCATACCCGAAGGCTGTTGAAATCGTCCCTTCTGTCTGGCCCGCCTGGATCAATGCAGGCAGGATCAGCCCATCCTTTAACACAATAAGGTCGCCGTCGGCAATGCCCAATTGCTGTCCATCATGTGGTGAAATTGATGCGATATTCTCCCAGCAATGCTTTGAAACAGGATCAGGCAATTCCATCAGCCAGGGATTATTACCGTGCATCCCTGTCCCCATGGAGATACTCTCTGCAAGAATGACTTCAAATCCGGTTGGAGCAGATTCCACCTTACTAATGGAAGGGTGGGTCAGAGCCTCTTCCTGGAACTTCACCTGTTCCGGACCATTCACTCTAAATATTAAGACGCCATTACCAAGCGACTGGTTCCAAAAATCCCTGAATACAGGTATTCCTGAATCCTTGAAATACATTTGTTTCCAGGTTTCCTCAAGGTAATCGTGAAATGTTATGGATTTCCCCGACCATTTCAACAGTGAATCCTGGAAAGACCGTGTATCGAAAATCGGACTAATGCATGGCTGGGCAAGAGTGAGCTGACCCGGAATAATTTCTGCGTCATTCCATGACTCGAGAAAATGGGTAACCGGACATTCGTACCTTGCGCTTCCGACAGTCTCATTCAGGCTGACTGCCATATTTACTGTCATCTCGGTATTTTTCAATCCTGCAATAAAATCCTGTGCATCAGGATAATCATAAACCGGATTTACATTATACATAAGCAGCGCTCCTATTCTACCTGCCTTCAGATCACTTACAAGGTCATCCATTTCTTTGTCTGTTCCTGAAGCTATTTTCAGATGATTGTTCAGGTCAATGCAGCCGGAATAGCTGCCAAGAATATAATTGATCCGGTTGACAATGATCTGAATGCCAACATTGTTTGAACCGGAAATAATAATTGACCTCCCTTTGGCCCCAATCAGCTCATCAGCGAGGCCGGCAAGATCTTCTTTATATGGAGTCCCTTTAATTATTTCATTGCCCGATTTTTCTGCGATCCTGTTGTGCAGGCTGATAAGCATTGATCTTTCTTCGGAAGGCTTTAACTTTTTTCTGTCATCAGCATTGCAGCCTGTAACGGTTACGCCTGATTCAAAATGTACATGACGCAGCATGTCGGAATTCCCGTTATCCAGCTTCCTTCGCGAAACATAATCCGGAATAAAATGAACAGGAGCTATCCAGGTTCCAAGGAAATCAGCATTGACCGAAACCACGACCGCGGCATTCCTGAAGAGGTAATCCGGAATAACGGATTTGCTGAAACATAGCCGGTTGGCTTCAAGTATTGCAGAGTGAGAAACTGCATCGTATTGTACCCATCTGAATTTCCGGCATTGTCCTCCGAATTCCTTTATAAGTTTTACTGTTGTTGGCGATATTATGCTTGAAGTGAGCAGAACGATCTCGCCATTCCGGCGGTTTACTTCAGCAAGATCAGCGATTATGCGTCCGTCGATTGATTGCCAGTCAGATTTTTCATTATGGAAAGAAGGATTTTTCAACCTGGCATCATCATAAAGGCTGAGTACGGAAGCCTGAATCCTTGCGGTAGTTCCTTCCCTGTTGAACGGGGAGAGGGCATTCCCTTCGATTTTTATCGGCCGGCCGTCGCGTGTTTTTACAACGATGGATGCAAATTCGTGTCCGTCATAAAACGAGGAAGCATAGTAAAGAGCTTTCCCCGGTGTAATTTCAGGGGGTTGTGTTATATATGGAAGTGCATTCTGAACAGATCTTTTGCATGCTGCAAGAACTAAGGCTGACCCGATTCCGAACCCGAATGCCCTAAGGAAATCCCTCCGTGAATAACCATTGTTCCCGGCATCTTCTACCTTTCGGCTCTTATTTTTTGACTTCTTTTTCACAGGTTTCATTAATCAGGTTAATAGTGGCATTTCATGCACTCTGTGCCTCCGAGCATATTTATTGTCACTGTATCCGTTCTGCCCGATCTTACCCTGTCTGCCATCTCATGATAATCAGAGTAAAATCTGTTACCACTGAAGTTTATATTACGTGTCCGGTGACAATTAACACACCATCCCATTGACAGATCGGATACCTGAACAATCAAATTCATTTTCGCAACATCACCATGACAATCACTGCATGCGACAGCTCCGGGCCCTGTGTGCTGTGCATGGCTGAAGAATACGTAATCGGGCAGGTTATGAACCTTGATCCATTCAATGGGAACATTGTTGTCGTGTGCATTTATTATTTTTGCAATTTCTATAGCGCCCGACCTGGTCCCGTTCCTTACAAGCAGATGGCAATTCATGCAGACGTTAACAGGAGGGATCCCTGCTGTTTTGCTTATCTGAGCGAAGCTATGGCAATAAATACAATCAGTTTTGTTTTGCCCGGCATGAACAAAATGTGAAAATTTTACGGGCTGATCCGGCGAATAATCCTTGCTGCGCCCCACCTTAATGGCATTAAGTGCAAGGGATGATGCAATATAGATGAGGGTTGCAGTAAGTACGCCATAAAGGATCCATCTTCTTTTAATTTTTTTTGTTATTACAAGGTCGACAGCACAGAAAAGAAATAACAATGATGTCAAAATAAAAAGCAAAAGATTTGTTATTACAGGTTTATGCCGTTGCAGGCCGATACGGGTGAATTCATCCATATAGGCCTTAATCAGTGTAATGTCTTCAGGAGTTAACTTAAAATCTTTGTGGACCTCAGCCATTTTCTTACCGACAGGTGTAAGAAGAATTTTACTAAGGTCCCGCGCGCTCTTCCCTTTGTAAAGTGTAGAGATCACCATAGCATCGGGATTCCAGTTAAGAGTATCGGAAACCCTGGTATTATGGCAATTGGCACAGTTTATAGCTTTAACGGGAGGATACGCCAGCCCGTAAAAAAGTCTTTCACCCCTTGTAAGCTCCTCTCCTGTAAATGCCGTTCTATTGTAAATAGAATCAACCTTCACAGAGTCAACCTTCAAAGTGTCAACTTTCAAAGTGTCAACTTTCAAAGTGTCAACCTTCAAAGTGTCAACTTTCAAAGTGTCGACTTTCAGAGAGTCAACCTTCAAAGTGTCAACTTTCACAGAGTCAACTTTCTGAGGAAAAGCTGGTGAAGCTGTCATACTGAACCCCCTGAGAAGGAAAACTGCAATCAGGTATATGGCATATCTGCCGTCAAAGGAATTGAACATCAAAAGAAAAATGTTTTATATAATGTAGACGCTTTTAACGCGAAAATGTTTAAACCACATATACCTTATCGGCCCGGATGAAGGCTACTATTATTTCATTTCCACCCTGTTCATTAACAGGAAGTTTAAACAAATAATATTATTGAACGTTTTTATAGTTACTTACTAAACTTTTCAGGAATGAAGGCAATAATTTTAAAAGGGTTCGGAGGAGTCGAAAATCTTGTCACTGCTGAAGTACCGGTCCCCGGGATTTCAGACAATGAGATATTGGTGAAAGTAAAAGCCATCGGAATAAATCCTGTCGATATCAAAACCAGGCTGGGTAAAAGTCAGGCAACAAGGTTGAAGGAATTCTCCCCCATTATTCTTGGATGGGATATTTCGGGATTTGTTACCAGGACAGGGAAATCCGCCAGGATTTTTAAAGAAGGAGATGAAGTTTTTGGAATGGTAAATTTTCCAGGGCATGGGAAAGCTTATGCAGAGTATGTTGCAGCCCCGGAAGCGCATCTTGCATTGAAACCTGCGAATATAACACACGAGGAAGCCGCTGCCGCGACGCTTGCCGCGCTCACAGCCTGGCAGGTATTCAGGGAAAGGATTAAAATCAAGCCGGGCGATAAGATCCTTATTCACGCTGCAGCCGGCGGTGTGGGTCATTATGCCGTTCAGATGGCAAAATATCTGGGCGCTTTTGTTACAACTACGGCATCAGCAGAAAACAAGGAATTTGTGATCAGTCTCGGATCAGCCAGAAACATCGACTACAAAACGGAAAAGTTTGAAGATCATGTAAATGATATGGATTGGGTACTTGACTCCATGGGTGGCGATTACATCGATCGTTCCCTGAAAACACTGAAAAAAGGAGGCACCATAGTGACTTTGCCATCAGGGGCTTTACAGCAGGTGAGTGAAAAGGCAGCTTCCACAGGCAGGTTCGGGTATAACTTCCTTGTGAAGTCGGATGGCAACAATATGAGGGAAATTGCAGGACTGCTTGCGCAAGGCACTATAAAATCGTATATCTCAGCTTCCTATGCGTTTGATGACATCAGAGCTGCCCATCAGCAAATAGAAACCGGCAAGACAAAAGGTAAGGTAGTGGTTAGAGTTCAGTAATTCAAGCCTCAATGTCAGGCAGTTTCAGGAAATCTTCCTGAAAGCTGCCTTGAAACCATCCATCCCGGATATTCCTGAGGCAGTGCGCTTAAAGTTTCAAGCTCCTGTAATTCATCCTCTGAAAGGTCAAGCCGGGTGCATGCAATATTATCAATCAATTGATCCTCTCTTTTAGCGCCGATAATAACACTCGTAACGCCGGGTCTTCTTAAGAGCCATGCCAGGGCTACCCTTGCTGCCGTTGTGTCGTGATCTGTACCGATTTTGATCATTAAATCAATAATATTGTAAGCTTTTTCTTTATTCAGATAGGGAAAATCAAAAACATCCCTGCGGCTGTCTCCGGCAATTTGGTTATTTCTTGTATACTTGCCCGACAGGAATCCTCCTGCCAGCGGGCTCCACGGCATGATCCCGATGCCCTCACTAAGGGCCATAGGAACAATTTCCCGTTCAATGTCGCGTGATGCAATGGTATAATAGTTCTGTGAAGCGACAAATTTTGTCCCTCCCACCTTTTCGGCGATAGCGTTTGCCTTTACCACCATCCAGGCAGGATGGTTGCTGACACCAAGATACCTTACTTTTCCCGACCGCACAACCTCTTCAAGTCCGTGCATTGTCTCCTCGAGGGGGGTTACGGGATCAACTCCGTGAACGTAAAGCAGGTCAATATGCGACAAGCCCAGGCGCTGAAGGCTGTCATCGACAGAATCTATTATGTGAAGCCTCGATAACCCCACCTGATTAGCACCCGGCCCCATTCGCAAACGCACCTTGGAAGCAATGACAAGGGATTGGTGTGAAATACCAAGGCTTCTTATTGCATTTCCCAATAACGTCTCAGCTAGCCCTTCAGAATAAGCATTTGCAGTGTCAATAAAGTTAATACCATTATCAACTGCAATTTTTAAAAGCTTTGTTGCCTCTTCCCCGTTCAGCTTACCGATTGCTTCCCAATAACCCCTCCCTCCGAATGTCATTGTACCAAAGCATAATTCCGATACAAGAACTCCCGTTCTGCCGAGCTGATTATATTTCATTTCTTCTCTTAATGTTTCTGCTTTATTTAGTGGGCGCAACCGGTAAATCTTTAACGGCTACAGGCCAGATTCCCGGAAGCGGAACACTAACTCCTTTAGTATTTCCACGTGATGAATTATCCTGTCCGAAATAATATAACGGCCATCCTTTATATGTCAGCTGTGTTAACCCGTAAATATGTATCGTATCGAACAGAGCCTTGTCCAGGGTTGATGGCACAACTATCTCCGATAAATTATATATCGGCCAGACTGAGTTGTTTGACAGATCTGATTTTGTAAATTTATTTACAAATGAACTGTCTTTTGAAAAAACATACAGAGTAACTCCTTTGGGATCTGAAAAATACAACGTTTTACCGGTGCCTTCCACATAGTTGCCGGTATAATCTTTTCCGTCAAGACCTTTAAGTTGAGCATTCACCAGCATTATTGAATAATCGGGTTTACCAACATACCATATATTGCCTACTCCTTCGCCAGAAGTCATTCCCGCCATCTCTCTTACATGCTGATTGTTAGCAAGCGGAGCATAATAATAGAGAGGCCATGTTTTGTACCGTAACTGGCTGACCCCGTTTACAACAATAGTATCGAAATCGGCTATGTCAAGATTAGGGTCAATGTTGGCCTGGGTCAGGTTGGCTACATAGAAAGCGGGCCATGTAGCGGCACAGTCACCAAGGCATGTTGTACGTCCCTGATAGTCGTTCGAAAAATAATAGAGAGTATAACCATTCTTGTCAGCAAGATAGTTGCCAAGTGTTGAGCTTGATTCGATTTTTACTTCATACGACAAAGTCTTGTCGTTGTTTTTCTGGCAATTGGTTTGCACGAGGGATACGGCGATTATCACCAGAAAGGGCACTTTTTTTCCAGTAAGTATTTTCATGATTTTTTAAATATTAAATTGATAGATGAACATTACTCTCGGGGTTATTTTAATCAAAATACGAACAACCCTGAAATGACTTTGTTCAATTCAGATTTAATATTAAATTTTATCTCATTGGAGGTTTTCGCCCCAAAAGTCCTGAAGGGACTTAAAGGAAATGCCACAAAAGTGGCATGATTTTAATAACCTCCGGCGCAAGCCGGAGGTTTGTGCCACACATTGATCCTAAAGCCCTGAAGGGCATGCGCGTCAACTTAAGAATCAGTTTTAAGCCGATAATTATCTAATTAGCAGAAATACAATTAAATAAGTTTTCCCTCCACCACATGCTTCCCCTTCCCCTGCAGGCTGGCCCCTTTTGAAGCTAATCTTTCATAACTTCTTGTTTAATTGATAAAGGGATCCTTCGCTTCGCTCAGGATGACAGGTCATTAGCGAATATATTGGAAGAGGGGGGAGAAGCAGCGAGCCGCCATTTAGCTAATCAATAAACTATGAAGAATGCCGGATGGCGGCTCGCTGCTTCTCCCCCCTAAACCAGACTCAACTCCGCTTGTCATTAGTAGCGAAGCGAAGGATCCCCTTCATGCGAGCAGGAATTCTTCTTCATTATTGAAGGATACCCCACCTTCCCATCCCTACAAAGATCTTCCCATTCCCTGTTAAACTCTTCGATAAGACTTACCTTCTTTATCCTGAGCATTCCTTTTATTTGCTTTTCTCGTGCAATTGCTGATTCAACCTGGTCGAATATTTCAAAATAAACCAGTCTGTTAACATTGTATCTCATAGTAAAGCCTTTTATAAGCTTGCTCTTATGCTCATTGCATCGTCTCTCAAGATCGTTGGTGACACCTGTATAAAGAACCTTATTGGCCCTGTTGGGCCACCCCTCCTTGAAAAGGGGGCCGAGCGTTAAGAAATCAGCCAGTGGCTGATTTTAGCGAAGGGGCCAGCCTGCAGGGGTGGAATGTGGTGGAGGGGAAATTATATTAAAGAATAGCAGATATCTTCTTACGAAAATAACTCTTAGGTTGATGGCCATGGCCTAAAGGGGACTTATTGATTAACAAAAACTTATTGAAGTTAAAAAAACGGGGACAGTGAGATAATCAAGATATTCGAACTGCTACCTATAATTTTGAGAACAACCCATCCATATTCAGAAGCTCTACATCTTTCACAAAATCTTTATACATATTTGCTGTCATATTCCTTACCGGCGACCGGAATTCACCACAATCCAAACCTGCATACCTCATAAATGCTTTCCCTGTTGCAATTCCTCCATACTTCCCCAGCAACCTCACAAGGTTTACCGAAATTTGCTGGAGCCGTCCGGCTTCAACATTATTTCCTTCCTTAAAAGCCCTGATCATTTTTAAGTACAATGGCGCTGCATAGTTGTATGTGCTTCCGACTCCACCTTTGCATCCAAGCATAAATACGGAAAGAAGCGCTTCATCCTTCCCCCACAGAATTTCATAACCGTGATCCCTGAAATCGAGGCAGGCCAGAAAATCAAGAAAGTCATCATGCGAATATTTAATGCCTGCAAAATTTGGCAGCTGATCCGAAATCCTTTCAAGGAATTTGATCATTGACAGACAGACTCCGGTAAGTCCGGGTATGTGGTAGTAATAAACCGGCATTCCGGGTACAGATTCTCCTATTCTCGTGCAGAAGTCTGCCAGCAGGTTTTCATCGCATGGCTTAAAATATGAGGGTCCGACTATTGCAATTGCCGAGAGCCCGGTTTCAAATGAGAAGATCGCGTTCTCTATACATTCACTATATGAGGTTCCTCCGACGAGATTTATTATTCGGACTTTACCTCCTGATTTACAGCACTCAGCCCATTTTAAGGCCTGCTGCTGTTTCTCCCTTTGTGTCAGTGAAGGGCCTTCCCCCGTTGAACCGTTAATAAAAGCCCCGATAACCCCGTTCTTTTCAAGAAAGTTATGGTATGTCTCAATAATGCCAAAGTTTATATTTCCGCTTTTGTCCATCGGTGTAAATGGTGCTGCTATCAGACCTTCAAACCTGAGTGCTTTAATCATGATTTAATTTTAAAAGATTCATTTTAAAATTAACTATTTTTGAATAACAAAAAGAAAAAAGGATATCATATCAAAATCACATTTGATTTGTTATCAGAAAAAATCAGAATAAAACCTTGGAATATGAAAGACCAGGATCTCGAAATCAAAGCAGCCCTTCAGATACAGAAACCTGCCGATGAGGTATTTGAAGCTATTGTTGACCCGGCCAGGATGTCAAACTACTTCATCTCCAAAAGCAGCGGCAGAATGGAGGAAGGCAAGACACTGACATGGAAATTTCCTGAATTTGACCCGGAATTTTCTGTGAGGGTTGGCCAGACAGAAAAAAGCAAATACATTTCCTTCTACTGGGATATTGAGGGCAAGGAGTTTCTTGTCGAAATGACGCTGGCTTCACAGCCGGATAATTCAACTCTCGTCACAGTAACTGAAAAAGGTGGAAAAAATGATGAGGCTGGTATAGAGTGGCTTAAAGGAAACACTGCAGGATGGGCCAACTTTCTGGCCTGCCTTAAAGCCTGGCTGGAATATGGCATAAATCTGAGAAAAGGAGCTTTTAATTATATGACTGATAAACTATGACAAGATATTTCTACCTTCTTTTCTTTTCACTCAACCTCTTTAAAATCTGATATCTATCAATACATTGCAGAGTTTATTATAAAAAAGAAATACGTATTAAAAGCAGTATTTCCAAAAAAAGAAATACGTATTAAAAGCAGTATTTCCAAAAAAAGAAATACGTATTAAAAGCAGTATTTCTTTGTGGCCCATATGTTCAATGTTTTAAGTTGCAGGAAAATAACTTTGGGGCTGTTTAAAAAGTCTAAATCCATTAACCGCAGAGATCGCAAAGGATTTACACAAATGCCGATAGCTATCGGCACGCAAAGAGCTAATTATTAACGTTTTAACTTTGCGTGCTTTGCGCCTTCTTAGCGTGCTTTGCGGTTAAAAAAGGCCTTTTCAACTTCTTACGAAAATAACTCTTAGATTGACGGCTCTGCCCCTACTGGGGGGAGGTTGGGTAGTGGGTCAACCTTCACTATTTAAAACCCCCTTTCCTGTTTTCAAAAACGGGAAAGCCGGAAAGAGGTTACAATCTGACTCAATAACCCCCTCTGCCTCGTACCCTCGGCATCTCCCCCGGAGGGGGAGAAAAACACTGGCCGTTGAAGGGCCAGTTTACTACCTGATTCAGAAACCCCCTCTGCCTCGCAAGCTCGGCATCTCCCCCAGAGGGGGAGAAAAACTATGCCCGTTGAAGGGCTGACTTTTTTGAGAGGCCTTCTTCACCTTTTCTGAACAATGACTTAAAAAATGTTGTTTATAATTCTGAAAACGTCTAAAATTTAACATTATGGCAACAGTAGGTACATATTTGAATTTTGCCCGTAACACCGAGGAAGTATTCAACTTCTATAAATCGGTATTCGGCGGTGAGTTTACCGGCGGCATTTCACGTTTCAGCGATATTCCGCCTTCAGATTCCAACCCTCCCCTGCCCGAGGCTGATAAAAAACTTGTGCTGCATGTAGCCTTACCGATTCTTGGAGGTCATTTGCTTATGGGATCTGATGCACCTGAGTCAATGGGGTTCACTATAAAATTTGGCAATAATGTCATCATAAGCCTTCAGCCTGATACCAGGAAGCAGACCAATGAGCTGTTCGGAAAACTTTCAAAGGGAGGAAAGGTAGAGATGGAATTGCAGGATATGTTCTGGGGCGATTACTATGGAAGCTGCACGGACAAATTTGGCGTGAGATGGATGTTTAACTGTTCGGAAAAGAAATCATGACAAATCCCGTTTAATCAAATGCGGAAATTTTGTAGACTGACATACTGATTAATTCCCGAATATAAAATTTCTGTATATATCTTTGCCAGGTATGATACAGAAAGGATCACCAGTGGCATTGGGCACGGAGAACGTCTGGCGTTTGCTTTTGCAATATGCTATTCCCTCAGTGATTGCAATGACAGCCTCATCCCTTTATAACATCACCGACAGTATTTTTATAGGACAGGGTGTGGGAGCATTGGCGATTTCGGCACTGGCGCTCTCTTTCCCGCTGATGAACCTCGCTGCGGCATTCGGTACGCTTGTGGGTGTGGGAGCTTCAACCCTGATGTCGCTCCGGCTCGGGCAAAAAGACTACAACAGTGCAAATAATATTCTGGGCAATGTTTTCGTCCTGAACCTGATCTTTGGCACAGCTTACACAGTAGTTATCCTGCTCTTTCTTAACCCGATACTTTATTTTTTCGGTGCAAGTCCGGACACTATTAAATATGCTCACGATTTTATGGTGATAATTTCGCTCGGGAACGTTGTAACTCACATGTATTTCGGATTGAATGCCATGTTGCGGGCAACTGGTAATCCTAAAAAATCGATGTATGCCACCATCTTTACCGTTATTATCAATGTAATCCTTGCCCCGCTCTTCATATTTGTATTTGGCTGGGGAATCCGCGGAGCTGCACTTGCGACGGTTACGGCTCAGACAACCATGCTGATCTGGCAGATCAGGCATTTCAGCAACAAGGAAAATTACATCCATTTACAAAAAGAATCATTCAGGCTGAAACGTAAGATTGTTCTCGACTCACTTTCAATAGGCATGGCCCCTTTCCTGATGAATGCCGTTTCAAGTGTCGTTGTGATAATGATCAACCAGGGTCTCATCAGGCACGGAGGTGACCTGGCTGTCGGCGCTTACGGGATCATAAACCGGGTAGCTTTTCTTTTTGCCATGGTAGTAATGGGACTGAATCAGGGAATGCAACCCATTGCAGGTTATAACTTTGGAGCCAGGCAATTCGACAGGGTAAACAGGGTATTGAAACTGACAATTCTTCTTGCAACAGGCGTAATGATGACCGGTTTTCTGATTTGCGAGATCTTTCCTCACACAGTGGCATCGGTTTTCACCAGGGACAGGGAACTGATTGATATTGCAGTATCGGGTCTGAGGATCGTAATAGTGTTTTTCCCGATTGTCGGGTTTCAGATGGTTACTTCAAATTTTTTCCAGAGTATCGGCATGGCAGGCAAAGCCATCTTTATGTCATTAACCCGGCAGGTGCTGTTCTTATTGCCATTGCTGACGATATTGCCATCCTTTTACGGAGTGAAGGGTGTATGGTACAGCATGCCGACGGCCGATCTGTTGTCGAGTATCATCGCAGCATCACTGCTTATAGCACAATACCGGAAATCTGTTGTTAATCAGGAAATTCAAAACGTTGTTTAATCCACCGGCTTATGAAAGAGAATTATGTCATAACAATAGGACGACAACTTGGGAGCGGAGGCAGGGAAATCGGACAGAAGTTGTCTGCACGGCTCGGAATATCGTTTTACGATAAGGAGCTGATACGCCTTGCCGCAAAGGAGAGCGGATTAAAGGAGGATCTGTTTGAAAAGGCTGATGAGAAAAAGCGCTTCAGTTTATTCGGAGGGTTATTAGGTTTGCGCGATGCTGCTTCAGATGAGATCTTTTTTAATTATTATCTGACTGATGAGACATTGTTTAAGATTCAGAGCGATATAATCCGTGACCTGGCGGGAAAAAAATCATGTCTCTTCGTCGGACGGTGTGCTGATTATGTTCTTAAAGACCACCCGCGCTGTCTGAATCTGTTTATAAGTGCTGATATTGAGGACAGGATCAGGCGTATAGCCGCAAATCAGAACCTGCCTGAGAACAAGGCCAAAGACTATTTTGAAAAAAAGGACAGGGAACGGGAGAAGTATTACAACTTTTTCAGCAACAAGGAATGGGGCGCAGCTGCATCATATCATATTTGCATCAATTCATCAGTGCTTGGGATTGATGAGACCGTAGATATTATCTTTCAGTTTGCTGTAAAAAGGTTTGAACTGAAATATTAGATTCTCTTTACGGCTATAATTAACACAAATGCCGTAAAAGGTTATGTATTAAAACTTAACTTTGGCAAAATATTTTTTACCCAATGATATTATCCAAGAAGACCAGGTATGCAATAGTGGCGCTGACAAGGCTGGCCAGGGATTATGGCAAAGGTTCGTTGCAGATACGTGAAATAGCGGAAGAGGAAAAGATTCCGCGGAGCTTCCTTGAAAACATACTTCTTGAACTAAAAAAATCAGGAATACTGGGCAGCAACATGGGTAAATCAGGCGGATACTTCCTGTTGAAGAAGCCGGAAGATGTAACCCTGGCTGACATCGTCAGGCAATTTGAAGGCACAACGGCATTAATGTACTGTGTGTCAGAAAATTCATATCGTCCGTGTGAGTTCTGCAAGGATGAAACCACCTGTCAGATCAGGAGAGTCTTCCTGGAGGTCCGTGATACCACAAACAGTATATTGCAAAGGACTACCCTGAATCAGTTAATAAAGTGCCCTGAGACCGTTTAGAGGTGGTATGGTCTACCGAAAAATAACAAGGCCGGAGGCCATTAATGCTTTAAGGATGGGCGGCGCCCGTCCTGAATGCGCCCGACAAGACTATTAGATGTTGTATCAAACGGCCGGATCACCAATGCCTTTTTTTACCCCCTGCCCCCTGAAGGGGGTTCCAAAAGTTTTTTACCATAAGATTTTTACATTCCCTGAAATTAGCTTTTTTGCAACAAAGCCTTAACATACCACTATCTTTGTTGTACGATATTAATGCACAAATTAAATATGCTGAATTCAGAACAGAAACTCTACAAAAACGCTTACGGATTAAGTCTGTTTACAATCTTTTATAATATTATTGAAGGGATTGTATCGATGATCTTAGGCTATGAGGATGAAACTCTTAGCTTATTCGGTTTTGGCGCAGATAGTTTTATTGAAGTAATGTCAGGCATTGGTATTGCAATGATGATTATGCGTATCAAACAGAATCCGGACAGTCCCAAAAGCACATTTGAAATTAGAGCATTAAAAATTACCGGTACTGCATTCTATGTTTTGTCAGCAGGTTTGATTGCCGGTATTGTTTTGAATATAGTTAACCACAATAAACCTGAAACAACGCTCTGGGGCGTGATAATATCCCTGGTTTCAATTGCAGTTATGGTATGGCTGATGAATGCCAAAAAAAGTGTTGGCAGAAAGTTAAATTCCGAACCAATCATTGCAGATGCGAATTGCACGAAGATCTGTGTATATATGTCGTTGGTGTTGCTTGTGTCAAGTCTTATCTATGAACTAACCGGGTTTGCTTATGCAGACGCAATTGGCGCTGCAGGCCTGACTTATTTTTCCATATCAGAGGGCCGCGAAGCTTTTGAAAAAGCAAAAGGCAGGGAATGTGAATGCTTACCGGGAAATTAATAATTTACAAATCCTTACTTCTCATTACTGCGTATCTTTTTGCCAGACAGCGGGCCACCCAGTGCAGCACTTACGTAGCAAATGTCAAACGCTCCGGCGCTCAATGGGAGAACACCCCACACCATAGATACCACCCCGAGTGCATGGTCGCGATACACATAACCTACCACTAGGAATCCGATACCGGCTGCCGAGCGTAAGATTCTGCCCGCCGGACTATTGAGGAATTTCGAGAAACCCGATTGATTAAAAGATTCGTACTTAGTCATAATAAACCTCCTTTGGTGATTAGTTTAAATCCTGGTGGCAAGTCCTGATTACCACATTTGAAAAACAAAGTTAGGGTGATAAGGTTCATTAAACAAAAACCTGCCGTGAGCTTTAGAAAATGGTCAAACACCTGGGGAGCCTAAATACCGTCAACGAAAAATGACATCTATCGGGGCAGTATGGATTGAACCAGATTAGTTATCGGAATTAACCGGGAGGTAATTTCATTCCTGACTTGTGACATTTTTCGATTTTAGTGTAGTTGCAATTATTAAATTATTGAATAATAGTTTATTATAGTTTATAAACTTGGATTCTACCGCACTAACGTTCAAAAGAGACATTCAGATTTACCTCTCCGACTGCAGAAATAGCAAATAGCTCCCTGGCATCATTCCTCAAAAAGTGGAATTTATTACCGCACTAAATGTCAGAAGTCAGGATGAAGGGGCTTAGCATAACTGGCTTGCAACAAATGAAGAAGAGATCCCTCATTCGCCTTTTCCCTTCGCACAAGCACACCCTCAGGCTCATTCGGGATGACAGTTTGCCTTGAAGAGTGGGGGGAAGAAGCGGCGATTCGCACCGGGATGCTCTGCATTGACAAGATGTCTTTTTGCGAATCGCCGCTTCTTCCCAAAACCACCACCATAGCGGTGTCATCCCGAATCCCGCCCAAGCGGGATGAGGGATCCCTTGATGCAGAGATGAATACCGTCAAAAATTCCTGACTTGTGACATTTTTTGATTTTAGTGTGGTTGCAATTTTTAAATTATTGAATAATAGTTTATTATAGTTTATAAACTTGGATTCAACCGCACTAACGTTCAAAATAGACATTCTGGTTTACCTCTCCGACTGCAGAAATAGCAATCGAAAGTTTTCCTGCCAACCACAATATGCAGGGAATATTTGGTTCATAAAATTGGCACTCAGAGGCTTATATATTGCTGATTATATTCTCCGGAAAATAATACCTTTGATTACAGAAAAAAACCTCCAAATATCTTTATTATCCTCATAAAAACGAATAGGGCCGAAAATAAAAAAGAAATTCAATTCAATTAATCCTCAAATGAAAACATTGTATTTGTCTCTACTGATCACCTTTCTGTGGAGCAGTTCACTCTTCAGCCAATTCAGAAATGGATATATTATAAAGAACGACAATGATACAATATATGGTTTCGTTGATTTCGAAGGTTCAATCCAAAACTCTGATCACTGTAAATTCAAAACATTGCCGGATAGTCCTGCGGAGATATATTATCCCGGAGACATAAAAGCATTCAGGTTTCTTGGCAGCAAATATTTCAGCACTTCAGAAATAAAAATAAATAACAAAATCAAAAAAGTCTTTTTGGAATGGCTTATTAAGGGAAGGGCAAGTATTCTTACCTATTCCTCGAATAATATGAATCCCAGATATTTTATTCTGCCGGAGAGAGATTCACTATTTGAATTGCAAAATTCCATAAACATTTTTCAAAGAATGGATAAAGGCGTTATGACGACCTATCAGACAACAAAAAAGGAATATGTCGGTACTTTGCTCTACTATCTGAAAGATTGCCCCTCCATTTCGCACGATATTGAATCAACAGATTTAAGCAGCAAGCCTTTAATAAAGATTGCAAAAGAGTATCATGAGATAACATGTAAAAATGAAGAATGCATAGTTTTTGAAGATAAAAGCAGAAAACTGAAATATGAATCAGGGTTTTCACTTGGTTTTTTGAATTCACAGCTCAGGATAAATACTGACGTTCCGGAAAGAGTTTATTTATCACAATCAGTGGGTTTTGGAGTCGCACTGAACATCTCAAATTTGCCGCTGGTTTCACCCAAATTTGATTTCGGTACACAAATAATGTATTATGATGTATTATATTCATATAACCTTGAGGAAGGATTACATTGGGGCACTACTGAAAACAGGATATACCATATAAAGTATTTGAGAATTCCCTGGCAGCTTAACTATAGATTTTCATACGATAAGCTGACAACTTTTGTTTCATTGGGATTGACTACAAATATGAGACTTGATTATACCGGGTACAACCAGTATTTGCTTAATTATGTGACTTCCCATTATAACTATAATCTGGGACTGAGTTTATGTCAGGTAGGAATAAACTCCGGAATAGGGCTGAAATACCAGATTTCCAGGCGTGTTTCAATTAACATGAAATTTGATTATGAACGTGGGACCAGATTTTTTGGAACATATCCTAAGGATCATTCATTTCTTAATAATTTCATTGCCCAAAGCTCGATAATGTTCAAAATGAATTAAAACAGGTCATCCCGAAAGGGGCGGACGGTAGATACGACTTTAAACAGATCGCATTTGATGAGATTTTTGATAATTGGAGCAGAACAATTTCAGAAATTAAAAGGGATAAATTATATGTGACCAACATTGATTACAGCACAGCAAAACCAATTAAAAAATTTAAAACATATATTATTGATGAAACCGGGAAAATAAACGCCAGCCACTAATACATATGTCTTTTAACGATGCGTAGCACCCAGTTGTAAACCCCGGTTGAACTAAATCCATCAAATATCCAATAATTAATACCTGCCTTTAAGGGTAAACTGTAATAAGACAGTGTATTAACACCATTAAGTTAGGTTTAAAGCAACGTGCAACCTGAAATTACAATCTTAAATCATAATAGGACATTTACATCAAGTTTGACACAACAAAAACTACACCATGTGACATCTTTTTTGCAATTTGCTTCCCTGCCATCAAGATGGGACTAAACCTGAGTCAGAAGCCGGACAGGGATATTGCTCGGCGCCCATCAAGCACAAAAAGCAGCGACAAATCGGCCCCCGGACACCAGCACTCAGGGGCTCTGTTTTAATAACCTTATTGATTGGAAATTAGTAACTTTGATTTCGAGAGATTTAAAACCAACTGCCTCACAAGAACTGTAAATTATGGAAAAGTTACAATGGATTGACTCCTGAGCGACGTATCACAATTTTTGAACGATACTTGAAATTTGTTCTGCCACAATTACAAAATACTTCTGTTGATTTCTCCATTGATAAAATGACTGACAACCAGTTGACTGAACTTCTTAACAGACTGATAAAGAAATGACTAAGGTAAAAGAACTTAACCGCGAGCAAAAAATATTACTATTCAGAGAAATTGCCGCCGGTAACGTCAACCGGGAAAGCCTGAATGATGACACATTTATTGGTATCGAGCCTTCGGATGCTTTTTTGAGTCTGATTATGGCAGCCTCCGCGCATGAAAGTGACGGCGAAGGTGAGCTTAACTTTGTCCGCATCGGGGCAGCACGGATTGAGCAAGAAAAGCTAGCGGAATTAACCGGGAAGTAATTTCAATCGGTGATCAACTTTGTCAACGCAAGCTTGGAAGGATTATAATAGAAAGCCTGTCTATTTATGCTTAATACCTTCCAGTAGCATTTCCCTTAATGCATCTGGCCCCATGAATGCGATGTTAAAAAAGGTGCAGTTTCGAAAATCAACATTTTCCAACATGATTGTTCCTTGAAGGAGTTTTGTTTTTGGAATGGGAATATAATAGCTTCTTATATTCTCTTCAAGGCTTAATGAGGGGGCTTCGGGAAAAATACAATGAACGATGGAGCCTGACTTAAGAAATAATACAGCCGGTCCATAAATACGACAATCAACAATTGTACGATTCCTAATAATTAAATTCTCTCGTGCAAGGTCGACTATTCTGAAATCAAAACCTTCCAAATAGGGTCCAATCAATTTGTCAGGTGTGGTGAATCCTGTTGGGCGAGTATCCGTAACTTTTTTCTCTAAATCGGATAATTTGTTATTTGCTTTTTCTAACTCACTACCTCTCTCTCTATATATATTATATGTCCCTATTGCTACACCCAAAAATAAACTCAATACAAGTACAGCAATACTAAGTTTATAAATCCATCCCGGGACCGAAATGCTTGGAGCAATCTTATTGATAAGTAAAGCAGCTAATCCTCCAATGGTTGAGATGGCAGCTATCCATCCATACCACATTGACAAACCTGATTTAATTGATTCCCAGAAAAATTTAAACATGGAATATCGTTTTTATTATTGTAAAGAATTTCCCGTATATCCCTTTTGATTTTTTTGATTCACATTATTACCAAAATTATACTTAAATTTTCCGGAAACAAAAAAAATTGTATCTGCCACGGAAGTTTTTAATTTGAAAAAAGATATTTCGATGCCCATCAGGCACGAAAGGCAGCGATTATTTGGCCCCGGACATCAGTACTCCGGGGCTTACTGTTTTAATTATCCTAATTATTGGAAATTGGTAAATTTGATTAAAAATCAATATTATGAAAAAAATAATGTTTGTTATCGGGATGCTATTATTAACAATTTCTTCCTTTGGTCAATATGCTGAGTTGGTACCCCGCATCGAAGCTGCCGGAATAAATAGAAGTAGGCTTACCATTGACATTGTTTACGCTGATACAATGGTAACTTTTATAGATACTACTTATAAAACAGGGTTAAATATTCGTACCCCATGGCAGCCAGTGATAGTTAAGGCTATGAACTTTATGGAACTGCATGGTTGGGAGTTTGTGAATGCAGTGCATATTACACCCGGCTATATGGACAGTGGAAATTACTACCTATTTAAAAAAAGAGAAAGAAATTGAACAACCGGGCAAAATGACCTCAAAGGATGCGGCAGGAGAGACGATCTTACTCTTGATAATATTTACCCTATCCCGGACATAAGGTCTCCGGGGCTTACTGTTTTAATTATCCTATTCATAGGAAATTCGCAACTTTGATTGATATCTTTAAACTTGATTGTTATCTAACTTAAATTCAATAAAATAATGGGACTATTTAATTTAAAGAAAGCAGAAGAACCAACAATTAAAACTCTGAATGATTTATTTTCATTCAAGTTTGACCAGATGCCAGACAATACATTTATTTTGAGTAAACAAATGAATAGTGAGGGCATTGAAGTTGCAACTTATCGTAAAATTCTGGCAAAAAAAGAATGCGGAATGTTTGACACATTGGAAGTTATGAAAATATCACCAACGGCTAAAAACCTTGTTTTTTCAACAACTGAAATAAATAAAATTACAATTACCGATGTTAAAAAATTAGTTGACACTATTTTTTTGTTTTTAGGTGCGGATGATGATTTTAAGGGAAGATTTGACAATGAAGATAAGGAGCAATTTCAGCGGGGTATGTTCTGGTCAAGGATGTGGCTTGATCCAAAACATTCAACGAATATAATGATAAGTCTTAATCCACCTACTTTTGAAATGTCGTTACTTGGTATTGATAGATTATAGAATCGCAATAAAAACCTCAAAAAAAGTATATGTCAATCCAGACGCTTTCGGGCTATTTATCCACATAGGTCTGACTATGTCAGTTTTTGCATTTGCTGACCACAACGCGGGGGCTTTGTCAATGTGATTGAAGCCCCTTTCTGTTTAAATTTACATTATGAGCAGTGATTTAAGTCCGAACGGAACTAAAAACAAATAAACTGAAAGAGATAAATATTAATACTATCAATGTTTCTTAAACGCCTGAATTGAGCAATTTTCTCAGACAATAATACAACCATACTGAAAACTATATGTCACACCACCTATAATCAAAATTTGGTTGAATTTCTTAAACAAAATCCTTAAATTTGAGAATAGCTTCGTATTTACGACCAATCAATATTACATTACATGAAAAATCTAATCACATTCATAATCATACTTTTACTTATTGCATCAGGCTTCCTCCAATCATGTGAGAAAAAGGTAATACCAACTTTGACAACTATTGAAGTAAGTGATATCAAAGCTAATTCTGCAACAAGCGGGGGAATAATATCTGATGAGGGCTCAAGCTCTATAACTGCTCGTGGTGTTTGTTGGAGTACAGAAGCAACTCCAACGATAGATGGCGACAAAACGTCTGACGGTGCTGGAGCAGGTACTTTCACAAGCCCCCTTTCTGGTTTAACCGAAGCCACACAGTATTACGTCAGGGCTTATGCAACCAATAGTGAAGGAACTGGATATGGTATGGCAATGTCCTTTTCAACTTTAGGGCAAGCACCCACTGCAACAACTCAGTCAGCAACGAATGTAACCACAACCTCAGCTACTTTAAATGGTACAGTAAATGCCAATTATGTATCCACAGTAGTTTCCTTTGAATATGGTACAACAACTGCTTACGGGCAAACAATAACTGCCACACAAAGTCCTGTCACAGGTAATTCAAATAGGAATGTAAATGCAACATTAACAGGATTAGAGGTTGGAACAGGTTATCATTTCAGGGTAAAGACAGTAAATTCACTTGGGACGATTTATGGTAACGATATGCTATTTATAACTTTAGGACTCGCTCCCACTGCCACAACTCAATCAGCTTGCTGTTTATCATCCACCGGAGCTACCCTTAATGGTACTATAAACGCAAATTACATATCTACAATAGTAACCTTTGAATTTGGTACAACGGCTGCATATGGAGCTTCAATACTTGCTACACAAAGTCCCATTTCAGGGAATAGTCCAACAAGTGTAAGTGCTGGGATATCAGGGCTTAATGTTGGGACTACATATCATTTTAGAGTTAAGGCAGTAAGTCCTCTTGGAACAACCTTTGGAGAAGACATGACGTTTAAAACACTGGGAGGGATTCCAATAGCTTCAACCATGACTGCAATAAATCTTCAACCTTATTCTGCGACATTGTATGGTAGTGTTAATGCAAATTATTCATCTGCGGATGTCTCTTTTGAATATGGCCTTACCACGAATTACGGAAGCAATATTACAGCAGTACCGAATCAGATTACAGGTGGGTCTGATGCATCTGTTTCAGCAAACATAAGCTCTTTATCACCAAATACAACGTATCATTATAGGGTTAGAGCCATAAATTCTTTTGGAACAACCTATGGTCTAGATAATATATTCACAACTGACCCCATAGTTGTAAGTGATATTGAAGGTAATAGTTACAATTTGATTAGGATAGGAAATCAATTATGGATGAAAGAAAACCTTAAAACAACAAGATTTAATGATAATACTGTCATAGCAGAAGTCCATTGGGCTGATAATAATGAAGCTCTTTATAAAAACGTTTATGGAGGTTTATATCACTGGGATATTGTAAATTCCGGCAAATTGTGCCCATCAGGATGGCATGTACCGACCAGATCTGAATGGGCAACTTTATCAAATTACTTGGGTGGAGATAATGTTGCCGGGGGAAAGTTGAAAGAAGCAGGAATAACGCATTGGAATAATCCTAACACAGGTGCAACTAACGAAAGTGGATTCACCGCACTTGGTTCGGGATATATACATTCGGATGGAAATTATGTGTGGCTTGGAATCGGGTGTGTATTTTGGTCATCAACGCAAGTAGACGATATTCGGGCTTGGGAAAGATCTTTAGGTTATAACGTATCTCAATTCAATGAAGGTAATCCGTATAAAGCTTCTGCTTTTTCCATTCGCTGCCTTAAAGATTAAGCAGTAAAATGAAAAATAATTGCAAATAATTTTTTTCTGGCCCCAGTGATTCTAACTTTGGATTGCAGACATTGACTTTCAAAATCGGGCACACGAGATGAAGCGATTATTTGGCCCCGGACATCAGCACTCTGCGGCTTACTGTTTTATTAACCAATACGAATTTGGAGAAATAACCATAACTTACTTAAAATTTAAAACTATGAAAAAGTTGTTGATTGTTTTATCTTTAGCCTTTTCTGTTACTATTTTCGGGCAAGCAAGAAAGACTGTTACAATTTTGGAGCGTAACAACACAATAGGAATATTGAACGCAATATTTTTGCCTGATAGTGTCATCAGTATTCATTGGATGGGAATTGATAGCAGATACCCGACTCTACGAGATTTGTGTACTGTGTTTAGTGGTTTGCCTGATGAGTTCAATACATTTCTTAATGACATAGAAAAATTTGTCAATGAAAACAAAAATCAGGTGAGCGGTAAAACAGAAATGAGTATTGATATAAATGGTCAAAATATTAGTCTCAGGAAATCTATTGGAACATTGCAAATGCTAATCTATGAGAAAGATGGTAACGCATATCATATAGTGTTACCTGCATGGGTACCTACCATCAGAGACAAGTTTTGGGAATGGTGCAATATGAATAATGTAAAGTACAATTAATTGACCTCACAGGATTCGACAGGAGCAGCGATCTTCACTCTGGTAATACTTTCCCATCACGCAGACTTAGTCGTAATGATTGAAGCCTCTTCTGTTTTATGGCTATAAAAACTTATAACTTTGATTAAATGAGAATAAAAGCCCAATTTATTTTTATTCACAATAAAACATGACCGATCAAAAATGGTATCAAAAAGTAACTGTACAAGCTGCAATTGTTGCTGCAATACCCTCATTAGTTACGGCCGTTATTGCGATTATAGCAATATACTCTACTCAACGTGCAGCAAATAGTCAATTGGCCTTGGGCAAAGAACAATATAAGAGAGACAGCATTAATTCAGTTCTGCAATTTGAATTGGTTCAGAAACAGCTTGAATTAGCAAATAAGAGTTTTTTAAGTGACAGTCTTATAAGTTCAAAACAACTTTTGATCGCTAATGAAAATTTGAGAATAATTAACAAAGAAATTAGTATTAAAATGACCGCAAATTGGGGTAAGTTAAGAAATACTATGTGGAAGATAATGGATTTGACATCTTCTGGTGTGGAGGGTTATCTTGGATTAGAAAAACTGTCATTAGATGAAAAGTTAAAAAGAGCCAATTCAATTTGGGAACTTTTAAATTCAGAGATTGAGAACCCAGTTCTTATCGATAATAAAAGATGCCTTGGATATTGGAGGAATGCCATCTCAAAAGCGAAATTATTACAAAATCCTGATATTTATGAGATATTAAAATATTCAGATCAGATATCGTCATTAATGAAGGATGTATTCGTTGTTTGGAAAGAATTAGTTTTACTATCAGAAGAGGTTTCAGAAACAGGAGGAAAACCATTTAATGAGAAATAAAAGAAATTCGTTAGTCACAGATTTTGCACAGAAAGACAGACTTTAATAAGGGGAGTTATCCGGGAGGATTGCTCCCTTACTTATTGTTCTCTGACAGAATTGACCTGACAGGATGCGTCAGGATTAACGATCTTCACCCCGGTAACAAACTATCATCAAAATTTATTAACAACTGTATTCCAGAGTAATGTATTCCTTATGTCTGTATGTAAATCGTATGCAAATGAGATAAAAAAAGAGAGTCACAAAACATTGTAACTCTCTCATTTTCAGTAGTCGGGGTGGCAGATTACCTGCGGTGATCCTGGTAGGGGGTGTTTCAAAAGAAAAAGCCTTTGCCGAGCTGCGCCCGGCTACGGGCTTTTTTCATTCATACGCTTATGCAGGTAAAACCTGCAACGCTCTGAATGAAAAAAGCCCTTCCGCTTCGCGGAAAGGCTTTTTCTTTTGTCGGGGTGGCAGGATTCGAACCTGCGACCCTCTGGTCCCAAACCAGATGCGCTAACCGGGCTGCGCTACACCCCGAAATGGCGTCGCAAAAATAAACCTATTTTTTTAAAATCATAGTATGCAGCGAACTATTTTGTTTCAATGTAAAAAGGTCACATCCCCTACTTCAGTGAAATAATCACCATCCGCATATCTGCCGGTAGCCCGCCAGACGTAAACACCCTGCACCGCAAGACTTCCGTCATTAAAGTACCCGTCCCATCCCTTGTAAAGATCATTGCTTTCGTAGATCAAAACTCCCCACCGGTTAAAGATCTGAAGCTTGTAATCCAATACATTTTCAAAAAATGGCCTGAAAATAAAGTCCATCTCGGGATAATATCCTTTCCTCCATACTCCACCCGTCGGACCTGTCTCATTCCACTTAAACACATTCGGGAACTTAATAAAACCTTCCTTCCACTGAACTCTTACCGGAGTCTCAAGCATTGATGAATCTGTACAGCCATCCTTTGATGTAACAATAAGCGAAACGTTATAAACCCCGGGATTCTCATATTTATGATACGGATTCTCTTCAGTCGATACCTGACCGTCACCAAATGTCCAGTAATACAGTGAATCATGGATACTGCTGTTGGAAAATATAACTATCTGCTCATTATTCACTATATCGGTCGGATAGGCTTCAAAAATAGCGGAAGGACTCTGATACGCCGTAATGATCGAGTTATGAACCGACTCCCCTGCAATATTGTAAACGATAAGCTTTACAATGTAGCTGCCGGGCACATAATATGTATGCACCGGATTTTCCTTAACAGAGAACTGACCATCTCCGAATCCCCAGATAAAAGTCTCACCATAAAGACTTTTGTTCCTGAACTGAACTGTCAGGGGCGTGCAGCCGACCGTATCGGGTTCAAAGTCTGCCACAGGAGCAGGCGGCATACGTACCTTTATGTGTATTGTATCCGACCCCATGCAGTCGAATCTGTCGGGGATCGTTTCATATTGAATTACATGAGTGCCAAGTCCTGCCTCGGCCGGATTAAAGATATTTCCTGATACTCCTGTACCTGAGAAGATTCCGCCTGCAGGAGTTGCATGTAAAGTAGCAGGTGGACTGTTTATATACAGAATCCCTACATTGTCTATTGTAACTACCGGGAATGGCACAACCGTTACAACCGCTGTATCTGAATCACTGCAATCGGGATTGACTATGTTATAATGGATAATATGGTTTCCGACACCTGCGATTGACGCATTAAAAGTATCGCCTGAAACACCAGGCCCGGACCATACCCCACCAAGATCATGGGCAGACAATTTGACCGGCAGACTGTTTATGCACAAAGTATCTACAGGTGTAATTGTTGCGTTGGGGACTGCAACTGTAATTGTAATCTGGTCAGAATCGCCGCAGCCATTTTCGTCGATTATCTTGTATTTGACCAAGTGATTCCCGTACCCTGATATTGCAGGGTCAAAAGTATTCCCGACAACCCCCGGGCCTGACCATATTCCTCCCATGTCGTGCGCATGCAGTACTATTGTTGAGTCGGTGAAACACAGCGTACCAACCTTATCTATAGTTGCATCAGGTGTAGGCGCGACCGTTATAACGATTTCATCGGAATCGCTGCATCCGTTGGCGTTTGTAAGCTCATACCTGATAGTATGGTTCCCGGGTCCTGCAGCTGAAGGGTTAAAGCTGTCTCCCGTTACCCCGTTCCCCGACCAGGTCCCTCCCCTGTCGTGGGCAGTTAAGGTAACAGGATCGCTATTCGCACATAAAGTGTCAACAGGAGTTATGGTGGCATCGGGATAAGGTACAATCAATATTATTGCTGTGGTAACCACCGGAGGATGATCACCATTTTCACGGTCTCTTGGACGGCCGGCAATATTTGGATCATCATATGGATTACAGTAATTCCAGTTACGTAATGTTACCTGAAAATATTGCCCCACCAGCTTGTCACTCGCAACATTGATCACCTCTGACCAAACTCCCGAACCGGTAACCGGCCCGGTTAAAGTTATTATTGCATCTGTAAAAGGGAATGTCCTTGATCGTCCGTTTATTGTAACAGGTATCCCTGTCATTGTAATTTCAGTTCCATATATCCATTGTATCCAACGGGTATTAACATTCGGATTATCCCTTTCCTGCGGAGGAACACAATTGAACTGTGTAAGATCCTGGAACCGGACATCGGCACTGTTACCGACACAGATGGGATAAACCACCGGATTAATATGCATCCGTCCGCCATTATGATTATCATCATCCCAGACTGTTACTATTTGTTCCTGAGTAGAAGATGTGCAGACAACACCATTGACCACCAGGGTTACCTGGGGATGGTAATTGCATAGATTACCGTGCGAAGTATACGTATTGGAAGCTGCCGATTGGAAGACCCCGGGAGCTGTCTGAATTGCCGGGACTGTCTCTACAGTACCATTGTCCCAGTCGTATCTCATGCTTACCTGAGCTCCCCCATCATTAACCCCGGTATAAGTTACCTTCCAGTTTGCAGTAACCGGGGAGCATAGCTTATCCGGAGTAATATCATTAGCTTTTGATAGTATTGAACAATTCTGTCCAAAAGAATTAATTGAAAATAGTGTCAGTATTGCAAACAAAGACCATTTTTTCATAAACCTGAGAATTTCTCCCTATGCGGGAATTTCATGGGTTTGGCAATCATTCTTATTGAAGTTTGAACGGGTCATCAGGTAAACAGGTTAATGCTGTCAGATTCAGCTGTGAAAAAAGGCAATACACTGAATTTAACAGTAGTGGTTAATTATTAGTTACTTATAAAACGGTAAGTTGAACGGATTATTACAACCGGCTTATATTGTTTGACGGGAAGTTTGAAGAAGCGTCCCTGCATAACAATGCAGAGCCCTAAGTAGCAGTCAAAACAGCCCCTTTGAGGAGAGGACTATTCTACGAGTAATCAGCCTGCTTTTAACTCTTTATGGTCTGGGAGATCTTTCCTGTCTTTTTGTCTTTGAGAATGACTTTTGTAGTTCCGTCGGGCATTGTTTCTTCCTTAACGAGGATATGATCCTTGTCAAAGTCGTGGATCGCATTTATTCTTTCAGTTTTGGCTCGTCCCCGCCATACACCAAGATTAATGGCTTCCCATTTTTTTGATTTTGCAGAGCGGTAACATGCATCCATTATTTCATTTACGATATAACCATCATAGAATGTTTCATGCGGTTCCGTTTTATTTTCTAATGAGTTGAACATGTCCGAGAACATATCGGTGTAACCAAGCTCCACAACCTCATCTCCAACCGGGAAGAGCCATCCCTTTTCAGACTCAGCTTTTTCCGCAACATATCCTTTACTTTCACCGGCAGTAAACATTTCAAATCCGGTTCTGAGGAAATTGTTAACCCAGATTGTACCGTCAGTTCCCATTACCTCGTCGCGCAGATCCATTCCTCCCCTGAAAGTCCAGCTTACCTCAAACTGACCGACTGCTCCATTTTCGTACCTGATCCATCCCAGGGCATTATCTTCCGCCTCAATAGGCTTAACAAGGGTGTCGGCCCAGCACATCGCCTCAACCGGTTTTATATCCTTTCCAATGTAGCTGCGGGCTATCTCGATACAATGACAGCCCATATCGAGTAAAACGCCCCCGCCCGAAATATCTTTTGTCCAGAACCAGTCACTGTGCGGTCCGGGGTGGGTTTCACGGGAACGTGCCCAGGTAACCTGACCTATCGCACCCATCTCAACTGATTTTAATGATTTCAGTGTCTTGGGGGTATAAACCAGGTCTTCCAGATATCCATGGATAATCCCTGCCTTTTCTACCAGGTCAAGCATCTTAATTGCCTCACCTGCATTCCGGCCAAGAGGTTTTGTGCAGAACACCGCCTTTTTAGCCTCTGCTGCAAGCTTTACTGCTTCGAGGTGCAGATTATTGGGCAGGCCGATAACCACAACCTCAACTTCAGGATCGTTGATGGCATCCTTCATTGAGGTGGTCCACTTTGGTATTCCGTGCTTTTTTGCAAAAGCTTTGCCTCTGCCCTCATCACGGGAATAGATAACCTGAACGTTGTCACGGTTACGATGACCGTTTATTGAAAAAGTGTAAAAATCGCCGATGAAACCGGCACCGAGCATTGCTACTTTTGCCATTGTATCACAATTTTAAGTTTTAAACAGATAATATTTCGATATCCTTCCTTAGTTAAATATTCTATTGGAAAACAAATATAAAAAGAACTAATCATGAAATAAGGCTTCATATACCAGCTGCGTAACAAAATGAAACTTTTTTAATTCTTTTGCGTTAAAAGAGAAAATATTTTTCAAATGAAGAAGATCCTTTGTGCAATCGGTGTAGTTCTCATTCTTATTAGCTGGCAATGTTCAAAAATTGACCAGGCCGGCAGAAACCTTTCAGTAAAAGAGTCGTTCGACAGGAGCGTGGCTGATATAAATACAGCCATCGGCAAGATCTCTGCATCAAAAGGCTATCAGTTGATCTCAGTAACTGAAGCCGGGGCAAAATCGGAACTTGAATTACGCGATAGCATTAATCTTGGCATGGTAGCAGGTATATATGACTTTAATCCAAACCCGGAGCTGCACCCTGATTTATTCTTTCCCTATAAGCTTTTCACCAAATCGGGACCCAGTGATAAAATGATAGTCAATCTACCGGCGGAACTTGTTTTCAAACCCAGACATCTGCATTATCTTGTCATGGCAGATACTACACTTGAAAATAACTTCCATATAACTGCCACGGATTATCATTTTTATTACAAATGGTGGAATAATTATGATTATAAGCTCGATGCGGGTTTTATGATCAATCAGGATAATATAGGGAGTCTCAGCATGTCATCTCTCTGGGATACCCAGTCAGAACGCAGGTATGCTAACGTCTTCACTTTTCCTGAAGGATTCAGCATTACAAAAAGGGGACAGACAGGCGACACTACAAAGATTGAATTTGCGCTTGTTCAGAATACAGATACCCTCCTCAGTGAGAAGCTCAGCCTTACCGGCGATGGTTTTAAGAGAAAGGAGAAACAATATACTCTTTCAATAGGTAATATCGAGATAAAGAGAGCTACAGGTATCGATTCAATCCAGGTTTTTCTTAACGGTGTCCTTCAGAAAAAGGCCGGCGCTAAGATCGTGGATAATGAGGATTATAATGCCTCAATATTCAGCAGAAGAGATATACTGCTGACTTTCGATGACGGAACACAGGCAAAACTAAGCGATAAGCTGGCTCCGGCACTTGAAACCCTGAAATCCCTTTCGCGTTCCCTTGAGGAAATGTATGTATCAAAGCACATTGTTGACTACATAGCCTTCAATATTTACTATCACAGGTAGAGATCTGCTATTCCATAATAAAATTTCCCCTCCTTATAGGAGCTAATCTTTATAAACATCTTTTCAAGAGGCGAGCTTGCCTGAGAGTTTAAGATTCCTCGCTGGAGCTCGGATGCTAATCTATTACCTGCCTCTGAAAGAGGTCATTTTCCCGATAACTGTCTCTGAAAGAGACAAATTTGAATAACCCCCGGTGCAACCGGGGGTAGGCGTCACATCACAGACATCAGCTCTGAAGGAGCTGAACCTGAAATCTAAGGAAAGTACTTTTTGTCAATTTAAATCCCCAACATCAACTTTATTAAGCCCTTTCAGGGCTTTAGGATCAAGGTGTGGCGCAAACCTCCGGCTTGCGCCGGAGGTTATTCAAATCATGCCACTTTTGTGGCATCTTCTTTAAGTCCCTTCAGGACTTTATAAAATTTTATTTTAAACTGGGGCAGTTGGGGAATTATTTCAGGGTAGCGCTGAGGTTTTTTCCACTAAAAGTGATGCTGGAGGTACATCAATTATATCCGAAATGCCTGAATCTGCCATCCGAAGAATTAAGATCCTGATCAGACTAAAGCGTATCTGAACAAAATTTCGACATTGCAAGTTATCCCTATTTTGGGAAATTATAAAGGAGTTCATTTCTCTTTTAGAGCATCCTGCTCCGTCGGAACTTTTCCAATGAGATTTTGTTATATAATGTACCGGCTTTATTTAAAGTTTCGATGATCGCCTCACTATTAAATCCGGACTTTTTATTATTAATTAATCATTAAGCATTTACAGCCATGGGAAGTTTAAAGACAAGGTATATGGGACTGGAACTTAAAAATCCGGTCATTGCAGGAGCAAGCGATTTGGTTTCCGATCCTGACAATCTGAAAAAACTTGAAGACCTGGGGGCAGCTGCAATCGTCTACAAATCCCTGTTTGAAGAGCAAATCCAGCTCGAAAATCTTGAACTTTTTGAACTCAGGACAGAATATGAAGAACGGCATGCTGAAATGGTAACTCTTTTCCCCAATGCACGGCAGGAATATGTCCGCCCGGTTCAACATCTTTTAAATCTGAAAAAAGCAAAAGAGGCAGTTTCAATACCCGTGATTGCAAGCATGAATGCCATTGCTGATGCCACATGGGTGGAGTATGCAAAAGAAATTGAGAATACCGGAGTCGACGCCCTGGAGTTGAACTTTTATACTCTCCCGGAGAAATCAGATAATAATTATGAAATTGAAACAAAACAGATAAAGATCCTTAAGAAGGTTAAATCGGCAATTAAAATACCTGTCTCAGTAAAACTAAGTCCGTTCTACACCAATCCTTTAAAATTCATTGCAGAACTTGAAGAAGCCGGAGCTGATGCTTTTGTCCTTTTTAACCGGCTGTTCCAGCCCGATATAGATATTGAGGATGAGAAACTGCGTTTCCCGTACAGCCTTAGTAATGTTGAAGATAACCGATTACCGTTAAGGTTTGCCGGATTGCTTTATGGAAATACAAAATCATCAGTATGCACCAATACCGGAATATTCACAGGGCATGATGTTATTAAAATGCTGCTGGCCGGAGCTGATTGTGTTCAGATTGTAAGCACTCTTTATTTAAATCAGATTGAAGTTCTGGGATCTATTTTAAGAGATATTGAAAAATGGATGGATACAAAGGGATACCCTGATATTGAAAGCTTCAGAGGTAAACTTTCAAGGAAAAGAACCGACGACAAGATCCCGTACTACCGTGCACAATATATTGATTTTAAATTGAGTACTTCGGCCATCCTGAAGAAATACAAGATCAAATACTGAATTGGTACCTGAACTCACTCCCAGCCCATGAAACCGGGGATAATTCGGGTGAGTTCATGCGAAAATAAGAGTTCCTGTCTGATACACCACGAAGGAGAGCAACCACGCTATAGATGTGGTGTACACCACTGTAAATGCTGCCCATCGCCAGCTTCCAGACTCCCTTTTTATGGCTGCAATAACACCAACACACGGAAAATAAGTAAGGATGAATAGCATGAATGTGAACGCGATCACCGGCGTGATCGCCCGCCTGCCGGGTGAAGATTCAATAGTTTGAAGCTTCTCAACGAGGGTATTACCAATGGGTTTGTTATCAGTCTGATACAGTATTCCCAATGTGCTTACCACCACCTCCTTGGCTGCCAGTCCGGATAACAGGCTCACGCTCAGCCGCCAGTCAAATCCAAGCGGTTTCATGGCCGGTTCAATTCCCTTGCCAATCATTGCCAGATAGGAATTGGCCTGGATTTCACCCTTGGGTGTGGTTTCCCGGTTTCCTGGGAAATTACTTAACAGCCAGATTATTATGGAAGCGAGCAGTATTACTCCGCCTATCTTCTTAAAGTACATTGAAGTCCTGAACCACACATGCCTTATAATGCTTCTGTGGGTCGGGACTCTGTAAGGCGGCAGCTCCATAACAAATGGAATATCGGCTGATTTTATGAATACCCGCTTCAGCAGAAACGACGATGCTATTGCAAAGATCACTCCAATGAAGTACAGCAGAAAAAGCACCGATCCCTGATTTTTTGGGAAGAAGGCAGAGATAAACAGAATATAAACAGGCAGCCTGGCGCTGCACGACATGAATGGAGTTATCAGCATTGTGATCAGCCGGTCGCGGCGGCTGTCGATGATCCTGGTTGCCATTATTGCAGGAACATTGCACCCAAATCCCATGAAAAGAGGGATAAATGATTTTCCATGCAGTCCTATCTTGTGCATTACCTTGTCCATAATAAATACTGCCCGTGCCATATATCCTGTATCCTCCATAAGCGAGATGAGAAGAAAAAGAATAATAATATTTGGTAGAAAGACCAGCACTCCTCCTACTCCTCCGATGATACCATCGACCAGAAAGTCCTTAACAATTCCCTGCGGGACTGTCGCGGATATAAATCCGGAGAATTTTCCTATAAGAATTTCCAGCCAATGCTTGGGATATGCACCCAGAAAGAAGGTGCTGTAAAATGTTATCCACATGAATACCAGGAAAATGGGGATGCCCAGGTACTTATTGGTAAGATAATTGTCGATTTCTTTGGTTCTCCTGAGCCTTTCAGTCTTTCCGGTTTTGAGGGTCTCCCTGAGCGCTCCTGAAATAAAGCCATACCTGAGATCGGTAATAACCGTGTCGACAGGTTCGAGATAGAGCTTTTCAAGTCTGGCGAATTCCTTTCTTGCTGCCGCAAAAATGTCGGAGGAATTAACACAATGCTTTATTTCACTTTCACCTGAAAAATCCTTACCATTCTCAAGCAGTTCAATTGCAAGATACCTTGCCGAGATTAAATTTGTAAAAGCCCTGTTATCTTCGATCTTTATCTTTGACTGTATCGCACAAACAGCGTTTTCAATCTCAGTGCCGTAATTAATATGGATATGCCTTACCAGGGGAGCCCTGTTCTCATAAACCTCTATGATGGTCTCAAAAAGTTCCTTTATCCCTTTCCCCCTGGAACTGACGGTTGGAACGATAGGTACACCCAGCAATCGTGCAAGCGATCTGTAATCCAGAAGATCACCCCTCTTCTCGAGCTCATCATACATGTTAAGGGCAATAACTATCTGAATGCCCATATCGATAAGCTGCGAAGTCAGATACAGGTTACGTTCAAGGTTCGTAGAATCAACAATGTTGACTACAATGTCGGGCTTATTGTCAAAAATAAAATTCCTCATGTAGACTTCTTCAGGAGAATAGCTTTTAAGAGAATAAGTTCCGGGCAGGTCGACAAGCGAAAATGTATAACCTGATTGTTTATAAACTGCTTCCTTCGAATCAACAGTGACTCCGGCATAGTTGCCAACTTTCTCCCTCGATCCCGAAGCATAATTGAAGAGTGTCGTTTTTCCCGAATTTGGATTACCCACGAGCGCTACCTGAAGCTGCTTGCTCTTTTCTAGCCACGATTCCTTCCCTTCTTCAGTAACAAGAGTGCCATTTGAGCTGCCCCTGACACCGGAACCGTTTCCACGGGTAACCTCGATCAATCTTGCTTCACTGTTACGAAGTGAAACATGATAACCCAGTATTTTATATTCTATCGGATCGCGAAGCGGAGCCTTCTTTATGACTTCGACAGGTTTTCCGGCAATGAATCCCATTTCCATGAGACGCTGCCTGAACTGACCTCTTCCCTTAATCTTCAGAATTATCCCTTTTTCCCCCTCAATAAGATCGTACAATGTAATCATCCCGTCAGTTCAATACAGAAGATAACATGGGGGCCGGTATAAATGTTCAGTCGACCCTGACTTTGACGACTACCTTCCTGACGGTATCGTTCACCACGTCTTTGAGCCCCGGCTCGTGAAGGTCTGATGGGAAGAAAATGAAGAATTTTTCAGGTGAAGCATTGAGTTTTACGCCATTGGTTACCGTCATGAATTCAATATCTTTTGCAGGATCATATTGTTCAAGGACACTCAGTTTCTGTGAAGCCGGTGCTACTTCTATGATTTCCTTACCCCTTGCCACATACTGAATATCAATATATTTTTGATGTGATTCATATCTTGCATCCGCTTCATTCTTTGTGAGGTATTGGCTGACTGTTGCATACAAATTGTCGCCATCTATATCATACCGCTTAAGGTCAAGCTTTGTAAGGTCATTGTCTTTTAAAAAGCCGAAAGCCTTGTCCCATTTTTCTTTGTTTTTAAAATAAGCAGCTGCAAAAGCTTCCCTGTCGACTGACTGATCGGGTTTTACCTGCCAGCCGTTCAGCCATTCGCCCTTTTCGAACCAGCTATTAAGTTTCTCAGCGTTCCAGCTTTCAGGATTTGAATTTCCTGCGCAACCTGCCATGTTTAACAAAATTGTCATTGCCATGATCTTAAAAATTAAGTTTTTCATTTAGTTATCAAATTATTAATTAAGGAATCTTTCAATCTCTTTATAACACTCCTTCCAGAAATCATTTCTGATTTTATCGTCAATCCCTGGCAGAGGCCTTACCCTGCCCCTGAAATCATAAACTGAACCGCTTATGAGATCATTCCTTTCAATTACCCGAGTCAGGCTTATCGCTGCTTTCCGGGAACTTTTCATAAACGGTGTACCGATCAGGTACATTATTCTGAACCAACTTTTCTGCATTCTGGGAATACCTGAGCTGAAAATGCCAGGATCGAAACCAATACATTTCCTGATAGTTCCATCATACCGTTCAGAAAAATGATTGCACATTAATGCAAGAAAAAACTTTGAAAGAGAATATGCTTTAAATGGTCTGTACGAGGCTTTAAAATTCAGGAGATCCTGATCAGGATTAACATTCCGGTAAACCTGGGAAGTCACTGATGCGATAAATAATTTCCCCTTTTCAGTCTGACTTTTAATAATGATCTCATTTAAAAGAAGATGAGACAGGAAATTAACCTGGAATGAATATTCAAGGTCATCCGCAGTTATGAATACATCCGGAGGACTTAAAACTCCTGCGTTATTTATGACCAGATCAGGGCTATAACTCCTGCAAATCTCTCTTGCAATACCGTCGGTTACTTTCAGGTCGCTAAAATCAACAACGAATAGTTTAAATCTTTCTTTAAACTGCTGTACCCTTTCCGGATTCCTTCCGGTTGCAATTACAATATCTCCCTTATCAAGGAAAAGGCGGACAAGCTCAAGTCCCAATCCTGATGTCCCTCCTGTTATCAGAACTGTTTGTAAACCTGAACCCGATTTTTCCATTGAAAATTGTTGTAGTTAAAGAGATCAAACTTAGTGAAAAGTAGTCAGAATTTTACCGGATTTTGACTTAACAAAACTGAACAATATTTGATTAGTGATGAAAAATGAATAATTTTACTAAAGTTAACCTCATTAGTCATGAAAAAGAAAAATTTGTTTATTAGTCTGGTAATTCTGATGTTAATCTCCCCGGTCGTTCTGTTTTCACAGGAATGGAACCAGTTCCGCGGGAATAGCCGCGATAGTAAGGTAACAGGCTTTACAGCTCCAAAAACCTGGCCGGCTGAGCTAAAGCAAACCTGGAAAGTAAACGTGGGATTTGGAGACGCCTCTCCCGTGGTTTCCGGGAAAAGGATATATCTAAACACGAGGCAGGATGCAAACGAAGTAATCCTTTGTCTTGATGCCGCAACAGGAAAGGAAATATGGAAGAACACCTATCCTTCACCGGCAGTAACCGGACCGTCCGGCTCTCATCCCGGACCACGGAGCACACCGGCCGTATTGGAAGGCAAAGTTGTAACATTCGGAGCTTCAGGTATTCTCTCATGTCTTGATGCTGTATCGGGAAAGCTTTTATGGAGAAAAGAAAATCCGGGTAACCTTGTTCCCCAATTTTTTACAGGAATGTCACCTCTAATCATTGACGGAATGTGTATTGTACACCTTGGTACGAAGGATAAAGGAGAAGTTGTTGCTCTGGACCTGGCTTCAGGAAATGAAAAATGGAAATGGCAGGGAGACGGTCCCGCCTATGCTTCTCCTTCGGAAATGGTCGTTAGCGGGGTAAAGCAGATTGTGGTTCAGACTGAAAAGAATCTTCTTGCACTTAACCTGGCTGACGGCAAGTTGCTCTGGCAGATTGCCACACCGGTACAGCAGCGTTTCTATAATTGCACAAGCCCGTATATAAACGGTCAGATAATTTATTTTACAGGCCAGGGATCAGGGATTAAAGCTATCCAGGTCATGAAGGATGGGGATAATTTTACTACAAAGGAACTGTGGAGCAATCCTGAGATCGGCGCTAAATGGAACACTCCTGTGCTAAAAAATGGATTTCTGTTCGGATTTACCGATCAGAAAAGGATCTATTGCGTTAATGCTGCAACCGGAGCAACAGTATGGCTCGACAGCTCGGTAAACAGCGATTTTGCAACGACAGTCGATTGCGGATCTGTAATAATCGGATTGCCAAGTACTTCAAACCTTATTGTGTTTAAACCCGATAGTAAAGCATATACCGAAGTAGCTAAGTATAAAGTAGCTGAAACTCCGGTTTATGCTTTCCCGCTGATCTCAGGGAATCATATTTATGTTAAGGATGCCGAGTCGCTGACACTGTACACCCTATAGTTTTGTGGATTTGATGGGGTTGTTGAAGTCTTTAACCGCAAAGCACGCTAAGAAGGCGCAAAGTACGCAAAGTTAAAACATTTATAATTAGCTCTTTGCGTGCCGATAGCTATCGGCATTTGCGTAAATCCTTTGCGAACTTTGCGGTTAATGGATTTAGACTTTTTAACTGAATCAGATCTTTTCCTTCAGCAGGATCTCACGCAGGTCATTTGCACTTATATTTTCTTTGGCCTCACCCGACTCCGCTACCGTAATCTTACCCGACTCTTCAGAGACTACTACAACAAGGGCATCCGTATGCTCTGAAATTCCTATTGCAGCGCGATGTCGCATCCCGAAATGACCGGGGAGTGACACGCTGTCCGTAATAGGCAAAGGACAACGGGCAGCAAAGATCTTCCCGTCCTCGATCAGAACGGCGCCATCGTGTAATGGAGAATTCTTAAAAAATATTGACTCAAGAAGCTCAGCACTGATAATCGCGTCAAGTCTTTCTCCGCCTTCAGAATAGATGTCAAGGCTGCTTTTTCTGCCTAAGACAATGAGCGCACCAGTTTTCGTTGAAGCCATTGACTCTGCAGCCCTTACAATCTCCTCCGCTTCTTTCAAACTGCTTTCCTCATTTTCGACAGAAGCAAATATTTTACCGAATGAAAACCTTCTCCTGCTCATGTACCTGTTACCGATGACAAGAAGGAATCTCCTTACTTCCTGCTGAAAAACTATGATGAGTGCAATAACACCCACACCGATCACCTGACCGAGCAAAGCGCTTATTAGCTCCATATTGAGAGCCTTGACTATGAGCCAGAACATGTAAATAAAGAAGATCCCGATAAAAATGCTTAAAGCTGCCGTGCCCCTAATCAGTTTGTAGAGCTGAAAGAGAATTATCGCAACAAGGAATATATCTATTACATCCAGTACTTTAATGTCGAGCCCCATATTTCAATTTTCAACAAAGGATAAAAATAGGAAAACCTCTTCAATAATTAGAAAAAATTAAAACTAACTGATGAAAACCCATTGTGGCCACATATTTAGTTAAGCACGTTTTTCAATTTTCCTGTCAGTTTCACAGTCTGAACCGCTTCCTTAACGTCGTGTACCCTGAGAATATCGGCTCCGTTCATTATGGCAATGGTATTCAGGACTGTGGTTCCATTAAGTGCTTCCCCGGGTGTTATGTCAAGAGTTTTCCAGATCATTGTTTTACGGGATAATCCGGCAAGCAAAGGCAATCCCGCCACCGAGAAATCATTTAGCCGGTTTAGAAGCGTAAAGTTGTGGTCCATTGTTTTTCCGAACCCGAATCCGGGATCCAGAATGATGTCCTTCACTCCCATTGACTGGAGTGTAAAGATCCGCTCCCCAAACCACCTCAGTATGTCAGCAACAACATCATCATAGACAGGATTTTTTTGCATCGAGCCTGGAGTGCCCTGCATATGCATTAGTATGTAAGGTACATTAAGCCGTTCCACAATTTTGAACATCCTGCTGTCTGCTTCTCCTCCCGAAATATCATTTATTATGCCTGCTCCGCAATCGAGCACCGCCTCAAGAGCCACCTCCGATCTGAATGTGTCGACGGATATTATGACATCAGGTATTTCGCGGTTAATTATTTTTACAGCTTTAAGAACGCGTTTTTTCTCCTCTTCAGTTGTGATCTCCAGCGCCCCGGGACGGGTTGAATAACCGCCTATATCGATCATATCTGCACCATCTTCAACCATTTGCTTTGCAGCCTTTATGATGCTTTCTTCATCTTCATGCCTGCTTCCCTCGTAAAATGAGTCGGGGGTAATATTTATTATTCCCATCACCTTTGGTACAGAAAGATCGAGAAGCCTTCCCTTTACATTGATATAGCGGGGTTTGAAATTCATCAGCGAATGTTTTAAACTTCTAAATTAAAGGATTTTGTTAAATAATCATTAAATCCCCTTTACTGTCAATCCCCTGAATCCCATATCCGTCAAGTTAAGAATCAGTATTAGACTGAGAATTATCTAATTAGCAGAAATACAATTAAATAACTTTCCCCTCCACCACATGCCTCCCCTGCAGGCTGGCCCCTTCGCTAAAATTGCCCACAGGGCAATTTTTTTAACGCTCGGTCCCCTTTTGAAGCTAATCTTTATACACAAATATGTATCTAATTGATTATTATTAACGTAATTGTAATTACTACTATAAATAATTTATACACAGATATATGTGATCATTTATTTTGTATTTTACATTAAAGACAAACAATATAATGGATTTTTCGAAAATGTCTAACCAGATCCAGGATCCGAAAGACAGCATAGGGCTGGCGTAAGGATTCCTGATCAAAAAATACAATCCCCAGGTTGTCAAGGTTATCACCTGGTAAATCAATTAAAGTCCTGAAGGGACTTAAAGAAAATGCCACAAAAGCCCATATCCGGGTGACTTAAAATTAAAACTGATCATTAGTTTTCATCTTTGATGAGGCATTATTACTTTTGTACTGAACGAAATCTGTGAAGAATGAAGCTTTTTGTTATTGAGGGAGTTGATGGTTCAGGAAAATCAACACAACTTAAGCTCCTGAAGGAATTTATGACTCAAAAGGGCTATAAGTGTGAATACCTTCACTTCCCAAGAACAGACGCTCCATATTTCGGAGAACTGATTGCCAGGTTCCTGAGAGGAGAGTTCGGGAGTCTTAAAGATGTTGATCCTTACCTTGTTGCGATGCTTTATGCAGGCGACAGGAAAGATGCTTCAACCCGGATCAGAAGCTGGCTCAGCGACAATAAAATGGTCCTTCTTGACAGATATACCTATTCAAACATAGCTTACCAGTGTGCAAAACTGGAAGACATTCAGTCACAGGATAAACTTATGAAATGGATCCTGGCGCTGGAATTTGAGCATTTCGCAATTCCAAAGCCTGACCTTAATATTTTTCTGGACGTCCCGTTCTCATTCACTGAAATGAAGCTTTCCTCATCACGTTCGGGCAATGAAAGGGACTACCTTAAAGGGAACCCAGACATCCATGAGGAGAGTCTTAACTTCCAGAAGAAAGTTCGGGATGTGTATTTAAGGGTTGCCAGGTCGGAAGAACGGCTGGTTGTTGTGAATTGCTGCGATGAGAAAGGCAGGATGAATAGTCCTGAGATTATCTCAAAGCTTATCCTCGGAATAATCAGAGACAGAAAACTAATATAATGAAGATCGTAAGGGCATTCTGCAGAGTTATTGTCGGCATTGTTTTTATCTTTTCAGGAACAGTTAAGGCAGTTGACCCTCTGGGTTCTGCTTATAAATTTCATGACTATTTCCTTGCCTTCGGAATGGACTTCCTGCTGCCACTGGCCCTTCCACTTGCCATTTTACTGTGCACCGCTGAGTTTATCGCTGGCTTTTCCGTTTTGTCGGGATTCAGACAGAAAACCGGAATATGGGGAGTACTTATCCTGATGCTTATCTTCACTCCCCTGACATTAGTACTTGCTATAACCAATCCGGTATCGGATTGCGGGTGTTTCGGCGATGCAGTTCATCTTACAAACTGGCAGACATTCGGGAAAAACATTGTACTACTTATTTTGATTTTAATTCTTTTTGCCGGAAGAAAAAATGTCATCAGCCTTCTCAATCCTCTGAAGGAATGGGCATTGATCTCTGTCACTACAGTACTTTTTATCGTTTTTTCCCTTCTTAATTATAAGTATTTACCCCTTATTGATTTTCTTCCTTATAAAACAGGGGTGAGCATTCCGGAAAGCATGCTTATGCCGGAGGGCAAGCCGGCTGATGAGTATAAAACTACTTTTATTTATGAGAAGGCCGGGGAAGCAAAAGAATTCACTCTCGAGAATTATCCGGCAAATGATTCAACATGGAAATTTGTCGACCAGAAATCTGTTCTTGTTAAAAAGGGATATTTGCCTCCCATTCACGATTTCATAATTACCAAAATTGACGGTGAGGATATTACAGGTAAGATCCTGTCCGACGGGGGTCTCACGCTTCTGATGATCTCAAAAAAGCTTGAAGAAGCCAGGTCGGACCGGTTAAGCAAAGGATTTGAGCTTGGGAGACATTCTGTTTCCGAAGGAATTGGTTTTTATGTAGTTACAGCCTCAGGTTCTGATATGATCGGAAAATATGGCAATGGTCTTACATTTTGCTCTGCTGATGAAACAACATTGAAAACAATTGTTCGTTCAAACCCGGGATATCTGTTACTCAAAGGAGGAAACATTGTTGGTAAATGGTCATGGGCAGATGTTCCTTCAACAAATGGGTTTTCAGGGAATTTATCTTCTGATCAGATCAGAAAGTTTAATAACAAAAGCCCTCTCGTGATCGTTTATACAGCAGGATTATCAATAATGGTACTGCTTTTGTTGATAAGTTCCTTAATCCGGAGAAAGCAGGGAACTTCTGAAAATTGATATTTGTAATTACCTTGATTTACTATATTCCAATTTATTATAAATAATTATTTAAACACTATGAGAAAAGAGATTGTTGCCGGTAACTGGAAGATGAACATGGACCTGGCTGAGGGATTAAAATTTGCTGAATCGATTAATGTCTATTTTAAGGAGAAGCCATCAAAAGCTGAAGTTATTTTATGCACTCCGTTCATTCATCTTGCAGGTGTGTCGGAAATTGTCAGAAACGGAAAAGTTGCCTGCGGCGCCCAGAACTGTGCCTCTGAACCATCCGGTGCTTATACCGGTGAAGTCTCCCCGCAAATGATAAAAAGTACCGGAGCCCGCTATGTCATTATTGGCCATTCGGAAAGAAGAACATATTATCACGAGGATGATAAGCTGCTGAATAAAAAAACATTACTGGCGCTTGCCACCGGTCTTGATGTTATCTTCTGCTGCGGTGAGGTTTTGCAGGAAAGAGAATCGGGAAAGCATTTTAATGTTGTGAAAAGGCAGTTCAATGACGGATTATCAAATCTTTCAAAAGAAGATTTTAAAAGAATTGTGATCGCTTACGAACCAGTATGGGCTATAGGTACCGGATTAACGGCATCACCCGATCAGGCTCAGGAAATGCATAAATTCATACGTTCGCTGGTGAGTGAGAAATATGGTGACGAATGTGCGACAAATCTTACAATATTGTATGGGGGCAGCTGCAAACCTTCAAATGCCAGAGAGATATTCTCAAAACCTGATGTTGATGGCGGTCTTATCGGAGGTGCTTCCCTGAAAAAGGAGGACTTTTGCGCTATCGTCGAATCGATATAATTTTTCCTGAAAATGATCAAAAAGCTCCTGATACTGTTTTTCTCCGCATTGGCTTTTACTCCCGAAACTTTATTTCCGCAGGGGAAGGTTGTTTTCAGCGGCGATCCTGAGAAATACAGGCAGGAGCTTACAGCTTTTATGGGAACCGGCCTGAATGAGGAACAGAGTTCAAGCCTTAACTTATTCCTTACAAAATGGGACAGCTCCGGATTCAGCTCATCAAACATGACCCATATAATGGATATTTCAAACCAGCTGATCGGAAGACAGATGAGAGCTGTTCCTCATTTCGCGCAGTTTATTAAAACGGTTATTCATCTGTCGGACTATAAAAAGAACAACAACCTTATTGCATCATGGCTGACTGGTCTGAGCGGGATATTGCCACGAACTGAAACAAGCAATGAAATCATTTTGAGGTATTTCCAGAACACAAGTCAGCTCCTCACAGAAAATATACTTTTTAATTCAGGATCAGTGAGGTGGAAGATAAAGAATACAGATCCTGTAATTGCTTATGACACAGTTCTCAAAGCAAATCTGAAAGGTGCCACACTCACCTGTTATTCGTTGCGCGACAGCACTGAAATATACGATGTTTCAGGGACATTCTATCCATTCCGGCAACAGTTAAGGGGTACAAAAGGGATAGTTACCTGGGAAAAGGCAGGTTATGCAAGAGCGGATGTCTTTGCCGAGTTGGGCAACTTCACTCTCAATACTACTAGGAACAGCTTTACATGCGATTCAGCCAGGCTGATGCACAAGACCTATTTCAAAACACCTGTTAAAGGAGTTCTTAGCGATCAGGCAGCCAGCATCAGCTCGAGGGAGAAAGCAACATTTCCGAGGTTCGAAACATATACCAGGAACTTTAAGATTAAGAATGTCTATGAGGGAATTGATTATGAAGGAGGACTTGCATTCGAAGGAGCAAATGTAAAAGGCAAGGGTGAAAATGCCAATCCTGCCAGGATCAGGCTATTCAGGAAGAACTCGCTTTTTATGAAAATTGCTTCAAGGGAGTTCGTCTTTTCTTCAACAGGACTGAATGGACAGGAAACTTCGGCAACTCTGTATCTCGACAAAGATTCGATTTTTCACACTAACCTTGGCTTCTCGTACAGTTCAAAGGACAGGCAGGTAAATCTTTTCAGGACGAATAATCCGGTATCGGGGAGCCCATACTACAATTCGTTCCACAACCTCGATATGTACTTCGAGAATCTTTCCTGGGACATGAGCAGCTCAAAGATCCTTATATCACGGCCGAGAGGTGCAGCAATGGGTCAGGCTTTGTTCCAGTCGGTATCCTTCTTCAATGCCGACTACTTCCTTAAACTCCTGAACCTTGATAATTATCATCCACTTACCCGGTTGAAGCAGTTCAGCGAATATTATTACTCTCAAACCTTTCCTGTCAGTGAATTTGCGAAATGGCTTAACAAGCCGGAAGAGGTGGTTACAGGCCTTTGCATCGATATGGCAAACAAGGGATTCGTGTTCTACGATCCTATTAATCAGGAAGTTACCATTAAACCGAAAATAAATGACTATATTGACTCTTTTGCAAAGAAGAAAGATTATGACGTCATTTCGATCTACAGTGAAACGAAAGCTCCCGTTGATAATGCTGTACTCGATCTTAACAATTACGATTTAACGGTCAACGGGGTTAAAAATGTTTTTCTCAGCGATTCACAGCAGGTGGCTATATACCCTTATAATAAACAGCTTACAATTCGCAGGAACAGAAGCTTTAAATTTGATGGCGTTGTACAGGCAGGTCTGTTTACCATATATGGGCACGATTTCCAGTTCAGTTACGACACATTTAAAATCAACCTTCATAGGATAGATTCCATAAAAGTCGCTGTGGAAACCGATCAGAAAGATGCTTACGGCAACTACCTCGCAAAGGATATAAATAGCCTCATTCAGCTGTCGAAAGGCGAATTGTACATCGACGATCCTAAGAATAAGTCAGGACTGAAAAGCCTTGCCCAGTATCCGATTATCGATGCTACCTCCTACTCCTATATATTCTATGATAATATACCTGGACTGGAAGGAGTGTATAAGCAGAAGGACTTCTACTTTAAAGTCGATCCCTTCTCATTTGAGAATATTGACCACTACTCCCAGCAGGATTTCAGCCTTTCAGGCGAATTTATTGCCGGGAATATTCTGAAACCCATGCGCCAGTATCTTACTGTGCAGGAAAATAACTCACTTGGCTTTCAGATGAATATACCACCGGAAGGAATAGATGTCTATGACGGGAAAGGAAAGTTCTTTGACAATATTAAGATGTCGAACAGGGGGATGACCGGGAACGGCACGCTTAACCACCTGACGTCCGTAACTAAATCGGATGATTTTAAATTCTTCCCCGATTCAATGCTGACCCAGGCTCTGACGTTCAATATTCAAAGAGACGCGTCAGGATTGTTTCCCGAGCTGAAAAGTGAGGATGTCAAAATTAAATGGATGCCTTGGAAAGATGAGTTCCTTGCTTATAATTCAGAAGGAAAGAATTTCAATATGTTCGATAACGGGACCATGCTTGATGGCAATCTGATTCTTTCGCCTTCGCGGCTAAAAGGATCCGGGATAATTAATACACCCGATTTAAGGATCAACTCAAACCTTTTCTCGTTTGCATCCAATGCTATCAGAGCCGACACTGCCGATTACAATCTTAAATCGCCGTCTACAAGCGGTTACGCGTTCATCGCCGAAAATGCAAATACGGATATAAACTTCGACAGCAGGATAAGCAGGTTCCATCTGAATACCGATTCCTCGATGGTCAAATTCCCGGAGATCCAGTATATCTGCACCATGACGGATTTCGAGTACAATATGGCTACAAGGATCCTCAGTATGGACCAGAAGGGTAAAAGCGCCGCTGCCCTGATATCTCCTGACAAGCTCCTGCGAATTAGCAGGAACCAGCTTGCCAGGCCTACATTTTTCGCAACAAACAGTCTGACCGACACAATAGCATTTAACTCTCTGAAAGCACAGTACAATGTAGATAAAGAGTTTATAGAGGCAGAGAACATAAGTTACATCCCGGTTGCAGATGCCCTGATACAACCTGAAAACGGGAAAATTACGATTAACAGGAGGGCAAAAATCGAAAAACTCAAAAATGCCTATATTGCTGTTAACAACCGCCATCTGCTGCATTCTGCAGACATAGATATCGAATCAACAAAGAAATATTCGGGCAGCGCTGTTTACGATTATGTTGATGATAACAATGCAGTCAGTCAGATCAGCTTTCCTGAAATCTCGGTCGATACCCTGACGACAACCGCCAAAGGTGTAATAGCGGCAGATCAGAAATTCATGCTTAGTCCCGCTTTCACTTTCTCAGGTGATGTATTCCTCTCCGCAAGGTCGGGCCAACTATTATTCACAGGGGCAGCCGGAATTATTCACGACTGCAAAGGTATTAAGAGCTATCCCGTCAAATTCAAGGGACTTATTGATCCTAAGAATGTAATGATCCCGATCAGTGATAAGCCACGGGACAACAATGATAACATTGTCTTTTCGGGCGCTTATTTAAATATCGACACAGCGTATATATATCCTGCATTTCTTTCGCAACAGATGTCATGGACCGATGTCGGACTTGTAAACGCGAGCGGAGTTCTGTATTATGACAAGGCAAAGGGAAAATATGAGATAACCTCTCCGGAAAAGATCGCCGACCCGGCGTTAAATGGTGGCCGGGTGTCGCTCGACAGGATGTCATGCGGAATTTCGGGCGAGGGAAGCCTGAATTTCGGACAAAACTTTGATCTTGTAAAGATGTCAGGCTCGGGCAGTTTTGTTGAGACTGCCGATTCCGGAAAGGTCGATATAAAAGCTATCCTTGCCCTTGATTTCTACTTCTCGGCCGACGCTCTTAAAATTATGAGTGATGATATAAGGTTAATGACCTCACTTAAACCTGTCAATCTGAATTCCGACTTCATTTCAAAAGGGATGAAGGATCTCCTGGGAACCTCAGCCGCAAGTCAGCTGAAAGAAGAGACCGATCTGTTCGGATTATCAAAGAACCTGCCGAAGGAGTTTAATTATGAGCTACTTCTGAATGAAGTAAATCTGAGATGGAATCAGGTTTCATCGTCATTCCGGTCAACAGGAAAGATCGGGATTGGTTTTATCGGAAATCAGCCAATAAACTTATATGTTGACGGATTTGTCGAGATCCAGCGGCGGCGATCGGGCGATCTTATCGATATATATCTGAAAGCCGACCAGTCGACATGGTATTATTTTTCATATTTTAAAGGTGTAATGATGGCTCAGGCGGGTAATAATAATTTCAATACGCTTTTAAGCAACCTGAAACTGAAAGACAGAAAACATCCCGATTCCAGTGTCAAAGTCCCCTATACTTACATGATAGCCGTAGAAGACCGGCTTGGACGGTTCCTGAAAAGGATGTCGGGGGAACTTGAAGATTACTCTCAGCCAACCGACGGGCTTATCAGGTGATTGTTAATGATTTCACGGTAAATACATATGCAGATATTTTATGCTCCTGATATCAAAGGCAGCCCTTATGTGCTCAATGAAAATGAGTCGGGGCACTGCATCAGGGTTTTAAGGATGACAAAAGGGAGCACATTAAGGCTTGTTGACGGGAATGGCAATTTATACAAAGGTGTTATAAGCAATCCCGATCCTCATGGCTGTGAGATCAGGATCTCTGAAGTTTTAAAGGATTTTGAGAAGAGGAATTACAGGCTTCACATCGCAATATCACCCTTGAAAAACCATGACCGGTTTGAATGGTTTGTCGAGAAAAGCGTTGAGTTGGGTATAGATGAGATAACTCCTCTTATCTGCAGAAATACCGAAAAACCCGGAATTAAAACTGACCGGATTAACAATATCATCATCTCCGCGATAAAACAATCGATCAAAGCATTTAAACCTGTTTTGAACCAGGCACTTGACTTCAGCGAATTTCAAAAACTCAATCCGGCCGGATGCAGGATGATCGCTCATTGCAACCATGAGTCAGGAAGAAGCAAAATTGACAGCATTTATAAAAAAGGCGATGAAGTGGTTATCCTGATTGGTCCTGAAGGAGATTTTACATCGGAAGAGATTACCGAAGCAGTAAGCAATGGATATAAACCGGTGCAACTGGGAAGCAGCAGGTTAAGGACAGAAACGGCGGGCATTGCTGCCTGTCATTCCATCTATTTCATTAATGAGTAACCCGGCTCAGTCATTTAACTTTTCTTCTCCCGGATTATCTTCCTTTTCGGGATTAACTTTCTCACTTTGCGGAGTATCTTCAATTCCCTGCATCTCTTCTTCTCCCGGAGACTCTGTTATTGTCTTCCATCTGCCTGATCTGCGAAGAGCCTGATCGATAATATATTCGATCTGTCCGTTTGTACTACGGAATTCATCGGCAGCCCATTTCTCCAGCGCTTTAAGCTTCTTCGGATCCAACCTGAGAACAAATGGCTTCTTATCGCTCATATTATTTAATAGCTTTATGATATTATTTTAATATCACAAATATATTATTTTAATATTATTAATGCAAAAAAACACAGGAAAAATTTCCTGTGTTTTTTTCTGGCTGATTTCTAACGTTTGTTTCTGACACGCTTAATTAAACGATTTGTCAGTTTCCTTCCCGGAACAGGTTTGACTTGTTTGAGAAGGTCGATCACATCGTGAAATTCAGGATAAAATCCCCAGGCATCATCATAGATGTCAGTTTCTTCAACTGAAATTTCGGGATATGAAAGAAAAGGAGTAAAATTTATACCCATAGGCTTCTTCATTTTTAATGTTTATATAAAAACGGCCTTATGGGATATAAAATTGTACTTTACTAATTAAAAGTAAGAGTTATTTTTTTCTCCTCCATCATTTTCCTCATGTTTATGAGGGCATATCTCATCCTTCCAAGTGCTGTATTAATGCTAACTTCAGTAATATCAGCAATTTCCTTGAAACTAAGTCCGGAATAGTGGCGAAGGATAACAACTTCTCTCTGGTCATCGGGCAGCTGAGTGATAAGCATCCTGATATCTTTCTGGATCTGCCTCCTGATAAGGTGATCTTCGATATTTTCATCAGCAAGCTTCCTTGAATTGAACAGATCAGATTCATAATCATCATTTGAAACTGTGTTAAGCTGTTTGATCCTGCGAAAATGATCAATAATCAGGTTATGGGCGATACGCATTACCCAGGAAATAAATTTTCCATTGTCATAATACTTTCCTGATTTAACAGATTGAATCACTTTCAGGAATGTATCCTGAAACAGATCTTCAACAAGTGCCTGATCGCGTATATAAAGACTTATATAAGCGTAGACTTTGTTTTTGTGACGATGGATTAATGTTTCGAAGCAGGACTGCTCACCTTTTACAAACTTTTCGATCAGTTCATAATCGGACATGATTTTTTTCATAGCTCTCTCTTTTAACTTTTAAAAATGTTTAAAGAGTAGAGTTGTTAAATAGGCTGTCCGATTTTTATGGTTAATAATAGGTCAACAAAGAAAATGAAATTTTTTTAATTACAAAATATTACTTTTGATTTTTTACGTAAAAATTAAAAAAAAGTTACAAAAATCGTTATGGAAGGGAATATTGAGATCCGTGGGGCAAGGGTACATAACCTCAAAAACATCAGTCTGAAGATTCCCCGAAACAAACTTATTGTTATTACGGGAGTGTCAGGATCAGGAAAATCTTCGCTGGCATTTGACACAATTTATGCTGAAGGTCAGAGACGATATGTTGAGAGCCTGTCGTCGTATGCGCGTCAATTCCTGGGCCGGATGAACAAGCCGGAAGTTGACTTTATTAATGGTATACCTCCGGCAATAGCCATCGAACAAAAGGTGAACTCACGGAATCCCCGTTCTACTGTAGGGACGTCGACGGAGATTTATGATTATCTGAGACTTTTATATGCCCGGACAGGAAGAACTTACTCTCCGATTTCGGGAAAAGAGGTCAAACGACACAGTGCAGACGACCTTGTTAACTATCTTTCAACACTTGCCGAGGGCACAAAAGCGGTAATAACCTCACCCGGAATAATACCTGAAACCATTAAAGCTTCCGAATATCTTGCCTTTCTTGTAAAGCAGGGATTTAACCGGATTGAGGAAAACGGGGAACTTATAAGGATCGACGAACCCGGTGCAAGAGAGAAATTCATTCCCGGTCAAAAAGTAAATATAGTTATCGACAGACTGGTGATAAGCATTGATTCTGATAATTTAAGCCGTTCCGCCGATTCTGCTCAGACTGCATTCCAAACCGGAAAGGGACATTGCCAGGTTATTGTATTTACCGATAACGGGGTGATAAGGGAGAGCTTCTCAACAAAATTTGAGGAAGACGGAATTGATTTTGAGGAGCCAACCGAATATTTCTTCAGCTTTAACAACCCCATCGGAGCCTGTCCGGTTTGTGAAGGATATGGAAAAATCATAGGGATTGACGAAAATCTTGTAATTCCTGACCAGAACCTCTCTGTTTACCAGGATGCAATTGCCTGCTGGAAAGGCGAAACCATGAAACAGTGGAAAGAACGACTGATAGCAAGTGCTGACCTGTTCAGTTTCCCGATTCATAAACCCTACTACCAGCTTACTGAAGAACAAAAATCTATAATCTGGAAAGGGAACAGGTATTTCTACGGTCTTGACCGCTTTTTCAAACATCTTGAGGAAAAAAAATACAAGATCCAGTACAGGGTACTGTTAAGCCGCTACCGCGGAAAGACGATCTGTCCTGAATGTAAGGGAACAAGATTAAAGAAAGAGACTTCATATGTTAAGGTGGCAGGTAAGATAATCCAGGAACTTGTTTCAATGCCGGTTGGAAAGCTTTATGAATACTTCAGGGCTATTGAACTGCCACCGGCGGATGCAAAAATTGCAGAGCGACTTCTGAAGGAGATCACCCAGAGGTTAAAATTCCTGATCGACGTAGGTCTCCCCTATCTCACTCTCAACCGCCTTTCTTCAACTTTGTCGGGAGGAGAATCGCAGAGGATAAACCTTGCAACATCGCTTGGCAGCAACCTGGTAGGATCGATGTATATCCTTGATGAGCCAAGCATCGGGCTTCATCCCCGTGATACCAATCTGCTTATTAATGTACTCAAGGAACTCAGAGATCTCGGTAATACAGTCCTTGTAGTTGAACATGAGGAAGAATTGATGAGATCTGCAGATCAGATAATTGATATGGGTCCCGAGGCCGGAAGGCTTGGCGGGGAAGTTGTCTACCAGGGAGGCATTGATCTCTCGGAGAAGAACCATTCTCTCACAGCTGCCTACCTGAGCGGTAAGATGGCCGTGGAAGTGCCTGCAACACGAAGAAAATGGCATAGTTACATTGAGGTAAAAGGCGCGAGGGAAAACAATCTTAAAAACATTGACGTAAAGTTTCCGCTTCATACAATCACAGCAGTGACCGGAGTAAGCGGGTCAGGTAAATCGAGCCTTGTGACCGATATTCTGTACAATGCACTGTCGAACAGGATCAACGGCAACAATCTGAAGCCCGGCCAGTTCCGCGAATTATCGGGTGATGTTGCAAGACTTACAGGCATCGAACTCGTTGATCAGAATCCGATAGGAAAATCGAGCAGGTCAAATCCTGTAACATACCTTAAAGCGTATGATGAGATCCGTAAGCTTTACGCGGAACAACAGGCATCCGTTCAGAATAACTTTAAAGCTTCACACTTTTCTTTTAATATTGAAGGAGGAAGGTGTGAAGAGTGCCAGGGTGAAGGTATTATAAAGGTTGAGATGCAATTCATGGCCGATGTTGAGCTGACCTGTGAGAATTGTAAAGGGATGAGATTCAAGAAAGAAATTCTGGAGGTGAAGTACTTTGGGAAGAATATCTACGATATGCTTGAAATGACAATAGATGATGCCCTTGATTTCTTTAACAGTCATCCCGGACGAAATGAAAAAAGAATTATTGAGAAACTGAAGCCACTTGCCGATGTTGGTCTTGGTTATATTAAGATGGGTCAGTCGTCGAGTACTCTTTCGGGAGGTGAGAGTCAGAGGGTCAAGCTCGCCTATTTTCTGGGCCAGGAAAAGGGAACCGGCCATATACTGTTCATTTTTGATGAACCCACAACCGGACTTCATTTCCATGACATTAAAAAGCTGTTGAAGTCAATAAATGCTCTGGTTGATCATGGCCATTCGGTTATACTCATAGAGCATAACCAGGAGGTTATAAAATGTGCTGACTGGGTTATAGATCTTGGTCCTGAAGGTGGAGAAGAAGGAGGGTATGTTGTTTTTGAAGGGACTCCTGAAAATCTTGCAAAAAACAAGGGTTCATATACCGGGAAGTTCCTTGCTCCCAAGCTAAAAAAACTTACACGGAGTTCCACTGAGAAGACACAGAGTTCTACAGAGTTATGATAAACGTTCTTTAACATCTTGCGCCCCTGACGGGGCTTGGAGAAGGTATGGGGTCTATATCCCAGGGCGGTGCCCCGGGTTAACTTATGCCGCTCCTAACGGAGCTTTGGGGTTTGAAGGTATGGGGTCTGTATCCCAGGGCGGTGCTCCGGGTTAACATATGTCGCTCCTAACGGAGCTGAAGGTATGGGTTCTGTATCCCAGGGCGGTGCCCCGGGTTAACATATGTCGCTCCTAACGGAGCTGAAGGTATGGGTTCTGTATCTCAGGGCGGTGCCCCGGGTTAACCTATGCCGCTCCTAACGGAGCTTGGGGGTTTGTATGAGGTTCCGTATCCCAGGGCGGTGCCCCGGGTTAACCTATGCCGCTCCTAACGGAGCTTGATTGAAGGTATGGGGTCTGTATCCCAGGGCGGTGCCCCGGGTTAACATATGTCGCTCCTAACGGAGCTGAAGGTATGGGGTCTGGCTGCCCCGGGTTAACGTATGTCGCTCCTAACGGAGCTTGGTGAAGGTATGGGGTCTGTATCCCAGGGCGGTGCCCCGGGTTAACCTATGTCGCTCCTAACGGAGCTTGATTAAGGTATGGGTTCTGGTATCCCAGGGCGGTGCCCCGGGTTAACCTATGCCGCTCCTAACGGAGCTTGGGGGTTTAGGTATGGGTCTGGTTCCCAGGGCGGTGCCCCGGGTTAACATATGTCGCTCCTAACGGAGCTTATTGAAGGTATGGGATCTGCATCCCAGGGCGGTGCCCCGGGTTAACATATGTCGCTCCTAACGGAGCCTGAAGGTATGGGGTCTGTCCCCGGGTTAACGTATGTCGCTCCTAACGGAGCTTGATGAAGGTATGGGGTCTGTATCCCAGGGCGGTGCCCCGGGTTAACATATGTCGCTCCTAACGGAGCTTGATTAAGGTATGGGTCTGGTTCCCAGGGCGGTGCCCCGGGTTAACATATGTCGCTCCTAACGGAGCTCATTGAAGGTATGGGATCTGTATAACAGGGCGGTGCCCCGGGTTAACATATGTCGCTCCTAACGGAGCTGAAGGTATGGGGTCTGTCCCCGGGTTAACGTATGTCGCTCCTAACGGAGCTTGATGAAGGTATGGGGTCTGTATCCCAGGGCGGTGCCCCGGGTTAACCTATGCCGCTCCTAACGGAGCTTGGGGGTTTGTATGAGGTTCCGTATCCCAGGGCGGTGCCCCGGGTTAACATATGTCGCTCCTAACGGAGCTGAAGGTATGGGGTCTGTCCCCGGGTTAACTGTATGTCCCAGGGCGGTGCCCCGGGTTAACGTATGTCGCTCCTAACGGAGCTTGGGGGTTTGTATGGGGTCTGTATCCCAGGGCGGTGCCCCGGGTTAACATATGTCGCTCCTAACGGAGCTTGATTGAAGGTATGGGATCTGTATCCCAGGTCGGTGCCCCGGGTTAACCTATGTCGCTCCTAACGGAGCTTGGAAGGTATGGGTTCTGTATCCCAGGGCGGTGCCCCGGGTTAACATATGTCGCTCCTAACGGAGCTTGGGAGGTATGGGGTCTGTGCCCCGGGTTAACTTATGTCGCTCCTAACGGAGCTTGGAAGGTATGGGGTTCTGTATCCCAGGGCGGTGCCCCGGGTTAACCTATGCCGCTCCTAACGGAGCTTGGGGGTTTGTATGAGGTTCCGTATCCCAGGGCGGTGCCCCGGGTTAACGTATGTCGCTCCTAACGGAGCTTGATGAAGGTATGGGGTCTGTTCCCAGGGCAGTGCCCCGGGTTAACCTATGCCGCTCCTAACGGAGCTTGATTAAGGTATGGGGTCTGTTCCCAGGGCGGTGCCCCGGGTTAACCTATGTCGCTCCTAACGGAGCTTGGTTGAAGGTATGGGGTCTGTATCCCAGGGCAGTGCCCCGGGTTAACCTATGCCGCTCCTAACGGAGCTTAATTGGTATGGGTTCTGTATCCCAGGGCGGTGCCCCGGGTTAACCTATGTCGCTCCTAACGGAGCTTATTGAAGTTGTAAGGGATCCGTATAACAGGGCGGTGCCCCGGGTTAACGTTTTTCGCCCCTGACGGGGCTTGGTTATTGTAAGAAATGCATTAAGACCGTAGGTCTTAAAGATATTAGGGATGGGCAACGCCCATCCAAATAGCAATCCCTGATAATAAGCCCCGTATGGGGCGAAAGAGTGAATGCTCCTATTTATTGATTTTGAATCCGAACATTATTGAAACGCATCCGCTTGCGGGGACACCTTGTGAATTGGCTACAGCGGAATTAACCTTTATCACAATCCTAAGCTGCTGGCTTGACTCAAGTTTAAAATCCCAGGTTTTGGCATAATTTGCGTCTTTGTTTGTATAAAGTATTTCCTTATTAGCATCAAAAACAATAAATTCCACCTGCGGAAGCGTTTCACCTCCACAAACTGCCATACGATATTCCATTCCGGAATAGAAAGTTTTATACAACTCAGCTTCTTCGCCCTCAACAAGCACAGCAGCATGGTAGTTACCATCATGGGTATATGATCCAAGTTCCGGCAGGCAGGTCTTTTTTGCAAAATCCTTGCACTGACCATTTACATCAAACCCTGCGGCGATTAACAAAAAGGTCAGTACTGATAAAATCCTGAATATTCTCATCGTTATTTAATTTTGATCTTAAGATAAAAAAGACCCGAACTCTGCTTAAATTCTTATTATTGTCTAAAAAGATCACAACAATTATTTAATAAAACTACCCCTGATTTCCGACACGACAGCTGAAAGTTCCTTAAATACCTCAGGAGTAAGATTAGCCTTGACTTCAGATTTAAGCACCGTAACATTTGTGGTTTTGTCGTATTCGGGCCGGATTGGTGTGGTTTTGATAGTAATTTTGTCAAAAACGGTCTTGATCTTGCTAATCTGGGCAATAAGCTCATCGATTGCAGGATTCCCCTTGCTGTTATTAAGGAGGTTAATCAGGATATCTATCGAAAGTTTCTGATCAATAATCCGTCCTACAAGTTTATTGCCATTAAAATCCTTCATATCAACAAGCTGTGTGGATATGTAAAGGCCTTCAATCCATCCGCCGGCCAGGACTATAGCGGCAATTGCCGGCTGACCGTTATCTTCAAGATATGAATTGGAATTAAGGTAGGTCTGTGAAACAATATCCATAATAACGTCGGTATTATGTATATTCTGTTCAAGTCTGTCGATATCTTCCTGGCTGATAGCTTCAAGAATTCCAAGTCCGTCGGCCATTTTCTTTGCAGCATTCATATAATTAATGATCAACTGGGTCTGATCATACAGGCTGGCAAAGCTAAGGTCGCATGTATAGATACCAAGATTGAGCGCCATACTCTTGTTGGTATTATAATTATTTGTGTTCTCAATCGGATTCAGAAATTTGTCATTGAATAAAGCTCCTGCCGATTTGATGAGCATTGCAGATTCCAGAGGTGATGGAAGAGTATAAAATATGGTTTCTGCCTTCTTGATATCGTCATAGGCAGAAGCATTATCTTTTGGAACATTTAAGGAATCTGCTTCCTTATTCGGGCGTCTCCCCCCTGAATTGCAGCTGGTGAGTATAAATGCGAAAAAGATCGTCAGCGTCAGAAAACAATTAGTTATTCTAAGAAGTTTATTCATTTTGGAGGTTTTTTAGGATTCTCTGTTATCAATGCTAAATTAGTACAATATTTTTTATTTATCAATAACGGGAAAATCTAATAAATGGTATTTCTAACTTTGTAACAAATAATTACAAATGATCAAATCGGAAAAAAGACTTAAGGAACTTGACCTTGTTCTGGCAAACGGCAACGCCCTCAGGATCACGGAAGCCATTGATTCCCTCAGAAATACACCGCCATTTGAAGGAGCAATAAGGTCACTTATAGCATATTATAACAGAACGAATGATTTCTCATTTAAAAGACTGATTATGGATTTTATGAATGATCTGAAAGATCAGTCTGCTATAGGGGAAGTCATGAAAGAAATAAAAAAGGAGAATATTCCTGATACTCTGAGGATGTTAATCTCATCGTGCTGGCAGTCAGGCCTAAATTATGCTGACTATTTAACCGACTTTGCAGGGATATTTCTGTTAACTGAAGATTATATGACTGCAATTGAGTGTTTTAGCGTGATTGAATCTTCTGTTCAGCACCTGACACAGCGGAAGAAGGATGAGATAATTAAAATGATAAAGGAAAATCATGATAAGATGTCAGATGAAATAACAGCTTTAAGGCTTGAACTCATTTCCGTGCTTACATGAGAGGGACTGAAAGCCTTATTCGAACGACGAAAAGTATTTCATGAACTGGGTTCTTTCGAAAATTGCAGGCTTTTCATAATTAAGGTAATTAAGTTTTCCCCTGAACGCGGATATGCTCTTAAAATTATTTATGTCCATCCAGTCGGCTATCTGTTTATTCATTGTTTTAAGGTAACCTATACCTTTATTATATAGCACAGAGCAAACCTGAACCGTAGTGGCGCCTGCCAGAAGGTATTTGACAGCATCCTGACCGCTGTGTACACCCGTAGACGCCGAAATGTCAATTTTAATATCCTGTGCACTTGCCATCCCTATCCATCGAAGGACATGCCGCTTCTCACTTTCATCACTGAAGATTGAAGCCGGTATCACTTCCATCTTATTAATGTCGATATCAGGCTCATAAAACCTGTTGAACATTACAACGCCGCTTACTCCCCTCATATAAAACTGATCGATCATGTACAGGATGTTGGAGAATCTGAATCCGATTTTCAGGGCGATGGGTATTGTAATCGTTCTTATAAGCTTTTCGATAAGCTCAAAATAGAGTTTTTCCGAATCAGCTGAAGATCTCTTCCTGTCGACAGGCATAAAGAAGACATTTATTTCAATTGCGTCTGCGCCGGCATCCTGAATGTTTTTTGCGAAGGCTGTCCATCCCTGCGAAGAAAAGCAGTTTATACTTGCTATAACCGGGATGGTAAGGTTCTTTTTAGCATTTTTTATCAGGTCGAGGTAGTTCTCAACCGAGTTTGCCTGAATGTAATTTGCGATGTAATCGTTTGCTTCGGGAAAACCCGGGGCAGACGGGAATGAATTGATAAAGTAGTTTATTTGTTCCTCGAAAAGTGATTTCAGGACAACTGCGCCAGCACCTGAATTTTCTGCTTCCCTGAGCTGGCCTGTTGTTGATGTGAGACGACTGCTGCTTACAATCAGCGGACTCTTAAGATTGAAACCCATGTATTTCGTTGAAAGTTTTTCCATAGAAATTATTTTTTGTTGCATTAAGTGGCTTTACTCTATCCCCTCCGGGGGTAGTCCCTCCAGCTATCGGGAGGGAAGGGGATTTTTGGTTTTATTTCTCTCTCCGAATATAAGACTTCCGATCCTCACCATTGTGCTTCCAGCTTCTACCGCAATTTTATAATCACCCGACATCCCCATCGAGATTTCCCGGAATGCAGGAGTATCCTTAAAATAGTTATCCTTTAGCTCTGAAAAACAGGCTGCAAGGTACTTGAACTCTTTTCGAATCCGGGCATTATTATTTGTGAAAGTAGCCATACCCATAACACCGCAAATTCTAATATGGTTCAAATCTTTTATTTCTCCTGACCCTGCCATTTCCTGAATTTCGGCCAAACTAAAACCGAATTTTGCCTCTTCCTCAGCTATATGGATCTGAAGCAAACAATCGACTACCCTATTCACTTTGGATGCTTCATCGTTTATCAGTTTCAGCAGCCTGAAAGTATCGACCGATTCGATCATATTGATAAAAGGAACAACAGGCTTTACCTTATTTCCCTGGAGATGGCCAATCAGATGCCATTCAATATCCCGTGGGAGAAGATCCTTTTTCAAAAGCAGTTCCTGAACACGGTTCTCGCCAAAGATCCTATGACCGGAATTATAAGCTTCAAGAATGTCACTTACGGGTTTTGTCTTGGATACTGCCACCAGTTTTACTGAGGCAGGCAGATTTTCTTTAAGTGATCTGATATTTGAAGCTATATAACCCATATTTTTCGTTTCCCTTTGTGTTTTTGCCCCCAATCCCCCAAAGAGGCCTATTAAAATTCAGGGATTTAAGCCCCCCTTCAGGCATTCACGTCAACTTAAGAATCAGTTTAGGTAGATAATAATCTAATTAGCAGAAATACAATTAAATAAGTTTGGGGCTGTTTAATAATTCTAAATCCAATAACCGCAAAGGGCGCGAAGGATTTATGCAAATGCCGATAGCTATCGGCACGCAAAGAGCTAATTATTAATGTTTTAACTTTGCGTACTTTGCGCTTCTTTGCGTACTTTGCGGTTAAAAAAGGCTTTTTCAACAACCCCAAATGTAAATTATTACTAGTCAGTTGCATACAGTTGGATTCATAAGCTAGCATATTCCTTAACTTGACGCGTATTCCTTCAGGGGGGGGTGTCAATCAAGAAGATGAATCACCAGTCCGCTTCTTAGCTTTGGCTCGAACCATGTTGTTTTGGGAGGCATTATATTCCCTGAATCTGCTATATTGATAAGCTGTTTCATCGAAACAGGGTACAACGCAAATGCTACTTTCATCTCGCCACTGTCGACCCGCCGGCTTAGTTCTTCAAGCCCCCTGATACCGCCGATAAAATCAATTCTCTTGGATCTTCTTAGATCCTGTATATCAAGGATTGGCATCAGCACCTGCTCAGCCAGGATGGTAACATCCAGTCCTCCGATAGGATCACTGTCATTAAAGGTCCCGGATTTAGCTGTCAGGCTATACCATTTACCGGCAAGGTACATTGAAAAGTTGTGAAGTTTTGCAGGTTTATAAATCTGCGATCCTTTCTCTATTAAAGTAAATCCCTTCTCAAGTTTTAAAAGAAATTCAGCTTCATTCAGCCCGTTCAGGTCCCTGACTGTCCTGTTATAATCCATTATCCTAAGCTGGTTGTCAGGAAAATGAACGGCAAGAAAGTAGTTGTACTCTTCGGTCCCATTGTGGCCAGAGTTCTTTTCCCGCTTTTCTTTCCCTACGAGCGCTGCGGCGGCCGTCCTGTGATGTCCGTCTGCAACATACGTATAAGGCACTTTTTCTGCAAAAAGCTTTTCAAGGTTGTGGTTTGTGTCAACGTCTTTAACAACCCAGAACTGATGCCTTATAGCATCCTCAGACAAGAAGTCATATTCAGGCTTCCCGTAAAGTGTTATTGAATTTACGATGGCATCTATTTCCTTTACTGCCGGATATGTAAAAAACACCGGTTCCATATTTGCGTTATTGACCCTCACATGGATCATACGGTCCTGTTCTTTATCCGGCCGGGTAAGTTCATGTTTTTTAATGATCCCATTCAGATAATCGTCGACTGAAGCGCAACCGGCTATCCCATATTGGGTCCGACCACGCATTGTCTGGGCATAAATATAATAGTGTGGCATTTCATCCTGAATAAGCCAGCCTCTTTTAAGCCACAGGCTAAAATTGTCAACCGATTTCTTATAAACTTCTTCAGAATGAACGTCTATTCCGGGAGCCAGATCTATTTCGGAACGTGTAATATGAAGCAGCGAACACTCCCTGCCCTGTGCCATTCTGAGCGCTTCTTCTATATTCATGACATCATACGGCAGGCACGCCAGATCTTTTGCAATATTACCCGGAGGTCTCAAACCCCGGAAAGGTTTAACAACAGCCATCTGTTACAAATTATTTCTCTTTTATTTATTTAATCTGAATTTCTCATTGCCGGTCTTGAAATAATCGACTATTTGCCGTGCAGAAGCAACTCCGGCATTAATATTAGCTTCTTCAGTCTGTGCCCCCATTTTCTTCGCAGTAAAAAGGAACCTTCCTTTAAATTTATCTTCTAAAACATCTTTGCAATCGGGCTCGAGATCAGCCAGGTATTCAAAATCAGGTCTGGCTTCAAAGATCTTCAACAATTCTTGTTCGTTAATTATCTCCTTTCTTGCAGTATTGACAAGCACTGCATTTTCCGGCATCCTTCCAAGGAGATCAAAACCTATGGATTTCTCCGTTTTGTCATTTGCCGGCAGGTGAAGAGAAACATAGTGGCACTTTGAATATAGTTCTTCAGCCCTCCAACACACCTTTAAACCTGAAGATCTTATTGCTTCTCCTGATACAAAAGGATCATACACATATACGTCCATACCAAATCCCTTTGCAATCTCGGCAACATGCCTGCCTACATTTCCGAAGGCATGAATGCCAATTGTTTTCCCTCTTAGTTCGCTTCCTGTGTTTCCGCTGAATCCTTTTCGTGCCTGGTAGAGCATCAGCTCGAATACAAGCTCGGCAACAGCATTTGAATTCTGGCCGGGAGTATTCATTGCCACGACATTATGAGCTGTACAGGCTTCAAGATCGAGATTATCGTACCCGGCACCGGCCCTTACAACAATTTTCAGTTTCCCGGCGGCATTCAATACATCAGAATTAACCTTATCACTGCGGACAATAAGTGCATCAGCATCCTTAACCGCAGAAAGCAACTCATCCTGACTTTTATAGTTTTCAAGAAGATGCATCCGATAACCGGCAGTTTCGATTATTAACCGTATTTGTCTGACAGCAACCGGTGCAAATGGTTTTTCAGTTGCAATAAGTATCTTCATGATGTTGTTACAGGTTGATTTCCAATGTCAAGCTTCGAATAAGCATTGATTAATATTTCGATTCAAACTCCTTCATCGTCTCAACAAGTGCTTTCACACTTTCGATTGGAAGTGCATTGTATGTCGAAGCACGGAAACCTCCTACTGAACGGTGTCCCTCAATACCCAGCATACCTTTTGATTTTGCGAACTCCGCAAAAGGTTTTTCAAGTTCCTTGTATCCCTCAGCCATCACAAAACATATATTCATTAATGAACGATCCTCAGGATCTTTAATGGTTGGAACAAACAGCTTATTGCGTTCGATCTCATCATAAAGGACTTTGGCCTTCCTGATGTTTCTTTTCTGAATTGCCTTTACTCCACCCAGATCTTTCAGCCAGTGAAGAGTTTGTTGTGCAGCGAATACTGCAAAAACCGGAGGAGTATTGAACATGGACTCTCCTTTGATGTGAGTTCTGTAGTCGAGCATTGTAGGAATAGGGCGGTTTACTCTCCCCAGGACATCCTCTTTTATTATGACAAGTGTTACTCCGGCGGGTGCGAGGTTCTTCTGTGCTCCCGCGTAAATAATTGAATATTTTGAAACGTCTACAGGCCTGCTGAAGATATCCGATGACATGTCTGCAACAAGTGGAATTTTAACATCGGGATCCTTTTTCAGTTCAGTGCCATATATTGTATTGTTCGTGGTTACATGGAAATAATCGGCATCCGGGGGTATAGTATAATTCTTTGGAATAAAGTTATAGGTTTTGTCCTTTGAGGAGGCGACTTCAACAACCTCACCATAAAGTCTGGCTTCTTTCAGAGCTTTATTTGCCCATTCGCCGGTATTCAGGTAAGCTGACTTGCTCTGCATCATATTCATGGGAACCATTGCAAACTGCAGACTTGCACCGCCTCCAAGGAAAATAACCTGGTATCCGGCAGGGATTTCAAGTAATTCCTTTACAAGGGCAATTGTGTCATTCATACAAGCAACGAATTCCTTGCTCCGGTGCGAAATTTCAAGAACCGATAATCCTGAACCGGCAAAGTTCTTAATCCCTTCAATTGTCTTTTCTATCGTGTACTGGGGAAGAATCGAAGGTCCTGCATAAAAGTTGTGTTTTTTCATTACGGGATAATTATAATTAAGTATAAAATGATCTGGAAAGTTTTTTCTATAAAGTTATGCAATTAGCTGCAATTGTTAAACCATTAACACATTACCCGAATATTTATACTACGTCGCCATAGAGTATTCCATCTCTGATCACAGGTATTTTACTAGTAAAGTCAGCTGTCAGGCAGAACTCAATACAGTCATCAAGACCCTTATCGTGCAACCGTGTTCTTTGTGCAACTTTATCGATATAGAGGGTCATATTGTCTTTTGCGAGTGACCAGAGGTCCATTGCAGCATGGGTTGAGTCGCATCCTATTGAATATAAAGACGTTGACAAAAGTTTAGCTGCAATAGCACCTGCACATATCGAGTCTTCCAGATTGAACCTGTTTTTCCAGCCGGCGCAAAAAAGTACCACATCCCTTTCCTGACCGGAAATCCAGCCTGCCAGAGAGCTCAAGTTAAGGAAGGAGCCCATTACAATAAATCCGGCTGTTGTCGCCAGATTAATTAATCCGGTTCCGTTTGTTGTGCTGTAGACAATGGTTTTACCCTCGACCTTTTCTCGGGTAAAATTGAAGGGGGAGTTGCCAAAATCAGCAAAATCAAGTACATAACCGTCACGTTCGGCAGCCACCAGATATCCTTTGCCTTTATATTGCCTGGCTTCCTCAACAGTGGCAACCGGTATTACTGACAGTGCACCATTTTCAAAAGCTGTGCAAATTGCAGATGTAGCCCGCAAAATGTCAATAATAACAACTATCGAACCGGCATGTCTTTCCGGCTCATATAAAGCAGGCGAAAAGCATGTTTCAAGTCTCCTCTTAATCATCCGTGACTAACCTTTCTTTATCCCCTTTCGTGTTTTTTCAGGACTTGTTATATATGGGCAGATTTACGACCCTTGCCCTGAGATCTTTATTTCTGATCCTAATAAATATCTCAGTTTCAGGTTTCCAGAAACCTTTCACAAGATATGCCATACCTATCCCCTGTTTCAGCATTGGCGACATTGTGCCTGATGTCACTTCACCGATAACGGATCCTTTTGCGTCGACAACCTGATAATGCTGCCGCGGAATACCCCTGTCGATCATAACAAATCCCTTAAGCTTCCGGCTCACACCCTCTTCTTTTTGCCTGATAAGTAATTCCTTGTCAATAAAATCCTTGTAACCGGCAAATTTGGTAATCCATCCAAGTCCCGCCTCAATCGGGGATGTCTGGTCGTTAATATCATTACCGTAGAGGCAGAATCCCATTTCAAGCCTTAATGTATCCCTGGCTCCCAGTCCTATTGGTTTCATATTAAATTCTTTGCCAGCTTCGAAAACTGCTTTCCAAAGCGCCGGTCCGTCCTCGTTTTTTACATAGATCTCACATCCTCCGGCACCTGTATAGCCTGTTGTAGAGAAGATCACGTCCTTTATACCTGCAAATTTTATTACTTTGAAAGTATAATATTCCATATCCATGACAGGCACAGCTGTAAGTTTCTGCATTGCCTTCATGGCTAGAGGACCCTGAACTGCAAGCTGGGCAATCTCATCTGAAGCGTTGACAAGATCCTTTCCCGTTATAAGCCCGAATTTTCCGGCATTATGAACGCACCAGTTCCAGTCTTTGTCGATGTTGGCCGCGTTTACAACAAGAAGGTACTTTTCAGGGTTAAATCTATAGACAAGAAGATCATCGATGATACCACCTTTACCATTCGGGAAGCACGAATACTGTATCTTGCCGTCGACAAGGGCTGACACATCATTGGATGTCACATGCTGAAGGAAATTCAGGGCTGAGGGACCCGTTACCCAGAACTCACCCATATGGGAGACATCGAAGACTCCAACTCCGTTTCGCACAGTAAGATGTTCTTCGGTTATGCCTGTATATTCGACTGGCATGTTGTAACCCGCGAAAGGTACCATTTTTGCGCCCGCCTCTTCGTGAAATCTGGTAAATGCTGTATTCTTCATCAATTCAGATATTTATAATAAAATTGTTATACTCAAAACCCACTTCCCGACCCTCCTGCAAGATTAAATGACCTCTTTCCCCGCCTTACCCCAAATGGGGAAGGAGTGAAACCCATTGCCAACAAGATAACACAAATGTCAGAGTTCAGGTAATTTAACTTCGCTTCTCCCGTTTTATGAACCGGCGTTCCAATGATGATGACCGGAAATTTTGCAAGCATAAAAATAAAACATATTTCCCTATTACAAAAGAATTGGCTTTAACAACTTATTCGGGGCCGCCTGATTTAAGATTAAAAATTTCTTATATTTGTTAGACACAATGCGTATTCTCTAAAACAACCGGAAGCCCTGTTTAAGATGGATTACAAATTTATAAAGACAGATTACCTTGAAATGGTTTCAAGCGGAGACTCGGAACTTGTTAAAGAACTTATAAGCATGTTCAGGGACCAGGTGGCAGAAATTTATTCGGAAATGAGAACCTGCCTTTCAGATAAAAACTACTCCGGGCTCGGTCTGCTGGCACATAAGGCTAAAACGTCGGTTGCAATTATGGGTATGGATGATCTGGCTGAGATCCTTAAGAACCTCGAGTTACAGGCCAGGGATGGGAAGGACCCGGAGGAATATGAATCGTATATATTAAGGTTTGGGGAAGATACAAAGTCCGCCCTAGTCGAGCTTGACTTTTTGATTAATAACTTATAAAACCAGGCTGAAATGATCAATATTGAAAAAAGAGGCAAGATTGACATCATTACTTTCTCAGTCAATAAGATAAATGCCACCACGATTGATGAGATCAAGGAAGGTGTAACAAAAGTTTTCAATAATCCCAACTCAAAAGTCATTATTGATCTGAATGGGGTCGAATACATCGACAGTTCAGGATTTGCCTGGTTTCTCTCACTTCATAAGGCAGCAAGGAACACCTTCGGGACCCTGAAGTTTGCAAATCCCGAGCCCAGAGCAACTGAGTTATTCCATACCCTCCATCTTCATACCGTTTTTGAGATTTATGATGATCTGGAAGTCTGTGTGAGATCGTTCAGGTAGGAAAACCGGGTGCTGGGTGCTTGCTGGGTGCTGGTTTGACCTGTAATCCTGCCATCAGAAAGAAACATACAAAATGCAATCCAAAACAAGAAACTCATCAACCTGAGAAACTTAGGTGGTCTTTATCGACATCAATTTTTACTGTACTCTCCCTTTGGATCCGGCCGGCAATTATCTCCTTTGACAATTCATTAATTATTTCCTTCTGAATAAGCCTTTTAACGGGTCTTGCTCCCGATTGAGGATCAAAACCATGTTTGGCAAGCCAGTCAATTGCGGCTTCCGACACCTCAAGTTCCATATTGCTGTTACCAAGTAACTTTTTCAGATCATTCAACTGAATCTTAACTATTTCTCTGATTTGCTGAATATTAAGAGGACTGAACATCACTATCTCATCGATCCTGTTAAGGAATTCAGGTTTGAGCGATTTCCTGAGAAGCAGAAAAATGTCCTTCCGCAACTGTTCAATTTCCGCCTCCGGCATATTGTTTTTCCACTTTTCCATTCTGTCCCTGATCACATCTGATCCAAGGTTTGAAGTCATTATGATAATTACGTTCCTGAAATTAACGGTGCGTCCCTTGTTATCGGTGAGCCTTCCGTCGTCGAGAACCTGAAGAAGAAGGTTGAACAGATCGGGATGTGCTTTTTCAATCTCATCGAGCAATACTACCGAGTATGGTTTATGTCTTACAGCTTCAGTCAGCTGGCCGCCCTCATCATAACCGATATATCCCGGAGGCGCTCCGATAAGTCTTGAAACTGAATGCCTTTCCTGGTATTCCGACATGTCAATCCGGGTAAGGAGATTTTCGTCGTTGAACAGGAAACCTGCAAGAGCTTTGGCAAGCTCGGTTTTACCTACACCGGTAGAGCCTATAAAAATAAATGATCCTACCGGCCTCCTCTGATCCTGAAGTCCGGCCCTCGATCTCCTTACGGCATCGGCTACGGCGCTTATTGCTTCATCCTGTCCCACAACCCTCTTATGAAGCTCGTCCTCAAGCCTCAAGAGCTTCTCCTTTTCACTTTCAAGCATCCTTGAAACAGGAATGCCTGTCCATTTTGAAACTACTTCAGCAATTTCTTCAGATCTGACTTCCTCCTGAACAAGAGATCCCTTACTCCTTTTCTTATCAATCTTATCTTTCAGTTCGGCAATCTCCTTTTCCATCCCGATGATCTTACCGTAACGAATCTCTGCAACCTTCCCGTAATCTCCTTTCCGTTCAGCCTCATCAGCCTCAAATCGCAATGCTTCAACCTGTTCCTTTTTCTCCTGAACTTTTTCGATCATCTGTTTTTCAGATTTCCAGGCTGCCATCAATTCATCCTTTCGGGATTGTAATTCTGCAAGCTCCAACGATATCTGCTTCTCTTTTACAGCATCCCTATCTCTTCTTATTGCTTCCCTTTCAATTTCGAGACGTGTGATGGATCGTGTTACTTCATCGATCTCTTCAGGAACTGAATTCATTTCGAGACGGAGCCTCGATGCTGCCTCATCAATGAGGTCGATTGCCTTGTCGGGCAGAAACCTGTCGGTTATATATCTGGTCGAAAGATCAACCGCGGCAATTATCGCTTCATCTCTGATTATTACCTTGTGATGAGTTTCATATTTTTCGCGGACGCCCCTGAGGATCGAAATCGAGTCCTCCCTGTCGGGTTCATCGACCATCACAACCTGGAATCTTCTTTCAAGTGCTTTATCTTTTTCAAAATACTTCTGATATTCATTCAGAGTTGTTGCGCCTATAGCTCTGAGTTCGCCCCTTGCCAGTGCAGGTTTCAATATGTTGGCAGCATCCATGGCTCCCTCAGATTTACCCGCTCCAACAAGCGTATGGATTTCGTCAATAAAAAGAACAATCTCACCGTTTGACGAAATAACCTCATTCACAACTGATTTCAGTCTTTCTTCAAACTCGCCCTTATATTTGGCGCCTGCAATCAATGCTCCCATATCGAGCGAATAGATTGTTTTCGATTTAAGGTCCTCCGGAACGTCGCCCCTTATTATCCTGTGTGCGATCCCTTCTGCAATAGCCGTCTTACCTACGCCAGGTTCGCCTATCATCAGAGGGTTATTCTTCGTTCTCCGTGTAAGTATCTGAAGAATACGCCGGATCTCTTCATCACGTCCCACAACAGGATCGAGTTTTCCTGACCTTGCTCTTTCATTAAGGTTAATTGCATATCGGTTAAGTGAGTTGAAGGTTTCTTCTGATGTGGGATTATCAACTGTTGCACCTTTCCTAAGTTCAGCTATCGCGGCCGTAAGGTCTTTCATGGTCACTCCGTAATCCTTCAGTAACTGGGAGGCCTTGTCGGATGTGTCAAGGATTCCCGTCAGGATATGCTCGGCAGTAACAAATTTATCCTTCATCTTTGAAGCCTGATCGTTGGCTTTGCGCAGGGCTTCAGATGCTCCCGCGGATAAATAACTTTCGGCGCCTGATACCCGTGGGTAAGTATCGATCAGTTTCTCAACATCTTTTAAAACAGATGCACTGCTGACCCCGATCTTCCCGAAAAGCCACTCCGTTATGTTTTCTGCCTGGCTTAACACCCCCTGCAATAAATGGGCACATTCAACAGCCTGCTGACCTTTTGCTTCAGCGATTCTAAATGCCTGCTGAACTGATTCCTGGGCTTTGATTGTGAAATTATTGAGATTCATTCTATTTATTTTTAATCTTTAATAACAATAATTCTGCCAGCTAGGTTTAATTGTCGTTTTGACATCATATTGAGGTTATTATATGTCAATATGTCAAATAAAAATACAAATAGTGGTTACTGCTATGACTTATGGAAATCCAATCACCTCTAAGGTTTTACCCTCTACCCCCCAAAGGGCATACCCGTCAACTTAAGAATCAGTTTTAGACTGAGAATTAAATGAGTTTGGGGCTGTTTAAAAAGTCTAAATCCATTAACCGCAAAGATCGCGAAGGATTTACGCAAATGCCGATAGCTATCGGCACGCAAAGAGCTAATTATTAACGTTTTAACTTTGCGTGCTTTGCGCCGTCTTAGCGTGCTTTGCGGTTAAAAAAGGCTTTTTCAACAACCCCTGGCCAATTGGTGAAATCATCTCAAAGGCAGAAAATAAATTCGTCTGGCCGGGGTGGTTGTTTCAGCAGACCCTGAAGTGTTTGAATAAAAAAGAAAAGCTTTTCAATAAAATCTTAAAAAAGTACCTTTAGGCAAAATATTAATAGTATGAGTAAAATCCTGTGGAAACCCGGAACGATGATATATCCATTGCCGGCAGTAATGGTGAGTTGCGGATCAACCCCCGAAGAATATAACATCCTGACTATCAGTTGGACCGGAACGATATGCACTGATCCTGCGATGTGTTATATATCTGTAAGGCCATCGCGTCATTCATACGGGATCATCAAAAGAAACGGGGAGTTTGTGGTAAACCTCACGACAAAAAAGCTGGCATTTGCAACAGACTGGTGCGGAGTTAAATCGGGCGCTGACCATAACAAGTTTGCCGAAATGGATCTGACTCCAGTTAAGGGGAAGATTGTAAGGGCTCCACTGATAAAGGAATCACCCGTAAATATCGAGTGTGTCGTAAAAGAGATAAAGGAACTGGGATCACATCACATGTTCATTTCGGAAGTTGTTGCAGTAAATGCTGATGATGAACTGTACGACGAGAAAACAGGTGTTTTCAAACTTTTTGAAGCAAATCCCCTGTGCTATTCTCATGGCAAATACTACGAAACCGGTAAGTTCATAGGGAAATTCGGTTTTTCAGTCGAAAAGAGACAGACCGGGGGCAGGAAAAAATTGAGTTAATTGTTGAAAACTTCCCTTATAAAGTTGTTATTGAATGCCTAAATTCGATCTGATACTAATATTGAGATCCACCTCACCCCCTCGGTCCCCCTCTCCCGGGAGAGAGGGGGAGGCTCCTGCCTGGTTGTGGAGCATATCAATATAGGTATCAGAATGTATTATCTGTTTTATTATCAATGAGTGAGAAGATTCTTGAAACACTGATGCAGCTGTTTGCATTAATTGCCGAACCTCAGCAGGATGATGCCGAGAGAAGGGGTGTTGTGGAGGCTTTTCTTGGTCATCTGCTCAATCAGGAGCTTGTTAAGAAATATCTCGCTGCTTATAATGAAGCTTATGAGGAGGCAAAGAAGAAGCTTGAGAAAAGTACTCCCGAAAGACGGGAAGGCGCCATTGCAATAAGGATCACAAAACTTTGTAAAGAGATAAATGAGCAGGGTCAGCTTGACCAGGAGCAGCGGATTGTCGTTGTCATCCAGGCCCTTGAATTCTGTAAATCGGGCAAGACTGAGGTCAGCCAGCTGGAATCAGGTTTCATTGCAACCCTGGCAGAAGGATTGAATATATCGGGTTCAGAATATAACCTGCTTGAGAAATTTGTTTTAAATCCTTTCACAAAAATCCCCTCCTCGCCTGATGTCCTCGTTATTAACGGGGAGAGGTCACGTGGAAATACCCTGGCAAAATTTGCTCACAAAGAACTGCTTAAGGGTCAGATCTGGATTCTCTTCGTTCCTTCAGTGAAGAAGTATTTCATGAGGTTTACGAGGTCGGGCGAGCTATCAATGAATGGCCAGTTGCTTCAGGAGAATAAGGTCTATCCGATAAGTCAGGGCACTTCGATAAAAGGTCATAATATATCTCCGGTCTATTACTGGGATATTACTATGCAGTTCCTTAAAGAAGAATTTCATTCCTCAAGAGTCGTTTACGAAGTTAAGAATCTTGAATACAGGTTCAAGACCGGGGAAGTGGGAATTCATCACATGTCATTCAGGGGTGAATCGGGAAGGATGATCGGTATCATGGGAGCCAGCGGAGCAGGTAAATCGACCCTTCTGAGTGTTCTGAACGGAATTAATCCTCCCTATGATGGCGAGGTACTTATAAACGGGTTAAGTATCCATAATGATAATGAGAAGATAAAGGGACTGATAGGCTATGTATCGCAGGATGACCTTCTCATTGAGGATCTAACAGTGTTTGAAAACCTGTTTTACAATGCAAAGCTTTGTTTTGGGGATCTTACTGAAGAAGAGATTATTGACAGGGTCGAAAATGTACTGAAGAACCTCGGGCTTTATGAAATAAAAAATATGAAAGTTGGCTCCCCTCTCAATAAAAAGATAAGCGGTGGTCAGCGAAAGCGGCTTAATATCTCGCTTGAACTTATCAGGGAACCAGCGATTCTGTTTCTTGACGAACCAACATCCGGTCTCTCTTCAAGGGATTCAGAAAATATACTTGACCTGTTAAAGGAGCTGTCGCGCAAAGGCAAACTCCTGTTTATTGTTATTCATCAACCCTCCTCCGACATTTTCAAGATGTTCGACAGGCTCATCATACTTGATACCGGAGGATTCATGATTTATAACGGGAATCCTGTCGATTCAATAGAGTATTTCAAAAGAAAAATCGGACAGGCAAACTACAGCGAAAGTGAATGTTATGCCTGCGGGAATGTCAATCCCGAGCAGATCTTCAATATTGTCGAAACCAGGGTCTTTACAGAGAGTGGAAAACCGACTGAGACAAGAAGGATCTCTCCCGGAGAATGGCGCAGGCTTTACGAAGCAGAGAGGAAGCCGGAACAACCTGAAAAGAAAGGGGAGCTGCCTGAAATCAATTTCAAAACACCCGGCAGGATCAAACAATTAGTAGTATTTACCAAACGGGATATACTGTCAAAAATTTCTGACATTCAATATCTTGCGGTGACGATGCTTGAAGCGCCGGTTCTGGCATTCTTCCTGGCTTTCCTCATAAGGTACTTCGACGAAAGTGCAAAAAATCCCGCCTACCATCTTATAGATAACAGTAATCTTCCTGTTTATATTTTTATGTCGGTTATCGTTGCAATTTTCATGGGGCTCACTGTAAGTGCAGAAGAGATCATTAAAGACAGGAAAATACTTAAGCGGGAGACATTCCTGAACCTCAGCTGGAACAGCTATCTTATGTCGAAGGTATTTGTTCAGTTCGGAATTTCAGCAATTCAGGCCTTTACATTTGTCTTGATCGGTAACGGCATTACCGGCATCAAAGGAATGACATTCGAATACTGGGTTATCCTGTTCTCATGCTGGGCCACTGCAAACATGCTCGGACTTGTTATCTCCGACAGTTTTAAAACAGTGGTTACCATATACATTCTCATCCCCTTTCTTGTTATCCCTCAGATCATACTCAGCGGGGTCCTGGTCAAGTTTGAGAAACTGAATCCTAATATCTCATCACCTGTTACAATACCTTTTTATGGAGAAATGATCACTGCCAGGTGGGGTTACGAAGCTCTGGCTGTTAAACAGTTCATTTACAACAAATATGAACGGCCGCTTTATGAATTCGACAAATCGATGAGCATTGCCCGGTTTAAAAAGGACTACTGGAACTCCAAACTGAAGGGGAATCTGGAGAAGATCTCAGTGGATCTTCAAAGAGGGACCAGAGCTGAAGATTTTGACCGGGATCTTTTAATTGTTTCAAATGAAATAAAAAAAGAAATTAAGCTTCATCCGGATATGACATTTGGTTATACCGCCGATTTAACACCCGAAAGAATAACTCCCGGAATCGTTTCATCGGCATTGGAATATGTTGAATCAGTGCGCAGGTACTATGTCAGGAAATACAACTATGCCAATGAGATGAGGGACAATCTTATAACGAAGATGGAATTGCAGGATAAAGCTGCATTTCAAAAGCTTAAAAATGATTATTTTAACATCTCTCTGGAAGAGGCAGTGACAGCCAAAAATGATGAACAGAAAACCATCGATTATAATGGGGAACTGGTTCAGAAGTTTGATCCTGTATATATAGATCCGAAGCTTAATTTTGTAAAAGCGCACTTCTATTCTCCGACAAAGCAGGTCTTTGGAATATATGTTGATACATATATAGTTAATGTTTTAGTGATCTGGAGTATGACGATCGGGTTTTATTTAATCCTGTATTTCAGGCTGTTAAAGAAATTATTAAGTTCGGGAGAAAAGCTTTTTGGAAGGAAGACCAAGGGGGCCGACAGGGAGCTTATCTAAAAACGAAGGCTGCCTCAAAAGAGACAGCCTCTATAGTTTTTTTAAGTAAAGGAGCTTTTTCAGACATCGGTCTGAATATAATCAGTCTGCAATCTCAATCATTTTGAACGGCACTCTGATAATTGACTCGTAATCTTCTCCTGCTTCAAGCATATCCTCGTCGTCTTCTTCATAATACCAGTTAACTTCGACATCATTCTTTGCCTTATGAATGGCTTCGAGCTTTTTAAACACATCGAGGATACATTTTGAAGAGCTGGTATTGAAATATTCAAGTTTAATATTTACAACCGTTTTGCTGAGCGGGGATTCCTTGTAGCTTTCAAGCCAGTCTACCAGCGGTTTGTAAAATTCAACTGAGTTTTCGGGTATTGAACGTCCTTTGATTTCAAAAACACCTTCTTTTGCATCAAATCTAATAGTCGGGGTTTTTGGCGTTCCTTCAATAATGATCGGTTCCATATTTGTCTCTTTTAAGTTTGTGTCAGTTAGATTCGCCTACCAGGATGTTGAGATAGAAGAAATAGCATTTATCATTATACTCTTTAAAACTATATTCAAGTTTATTACCTGTTTTTCGTACAATATCAACAAGGCCAAGTCCGCCACCGCCTTTGGATGAAATTCTCTGGTGGTTCAGAATAAATTTATAAAGTTCCGTTATCTCCTCATGACTCGATCTGTTGATCCTTTTTATCTTTTCTTCCAGTTTCTCCACGTTATCGGAACGGATAAAGTTCCCTGTAACAATTTTATAACCACCTTCTACCTTATTTATTGCAAGTATCCCGTATTTATCATAAGTCTGGTCATCAAAACCCTCCGGAACCTTATCAACATGATGATAAAGATTCTGAAGGCTCTCGACAAGAACATTATACACTTTTTTCCGGAGTTTTGACTGTTCGTTTCCTTTAACGAGCTTTTCTTCAACGGTGTCAAGAACCTTATTGATTATATCCGAATCAATATTTCCCTTGTAGTAAACGAGAGTATTGCCGTTTAAGAGTTCAGAAAAGTAATTTTCAACGTTAAAGCTCATCTAAGCTTCTTTTTTAGAAAGGTCCGTTATTTGGTAACAAATATATAAAAAAACTATCCATATATTTTTCCATGTTTCTAATTATTACACAGACATTTTGATCAAAACCGCATTTGATGGTGATGAATGTCAGAATCAGGACATAAGGTGTAAGTCATCCCTGCCTCTTCCTCGAACCTTCATAAAGCTCATATTTTACAAGAACACATTCGAGCGATCCGTTAAAAAGAGTGACTTTCTCTTTTGGCTTAAGTCCGATTTGTTTCAGGGACTCTTTATCTGAAGTGATCAGCAAAGCTTTATACCCGGGGAAGTTATGCTTAAGTGTAGTGCCAATCATTCCATAGAGATTGTCATTTTCTGATTGTTTCATACGTTCCCCGTAAGGAGGATTCATAATGATAAAGCCTTTATCATCTGCTTTAAGATTCCTGAAATCCGCGCGTTCAGGAGTTATTATTCCTGAAAGACCTGCAGATTCAATGTTCTTTCTTGCCTGATCAACTGAAAGTTCAGATATATCGCTGCACGAGATCTTTATGCCGGGTGTTATGACTGCATCTTCAGATTCTTGTTTGATGCTTTTAAAGATTTCTTCATTATAATCCCTCCATCGCTGAAATCCGAATGAATTCCTGAACTTTCCGGGAGGAATACGTGATGCAATAAGAGCTGCTTCAATTGGTATGGTGCCCGATCCGCACATAGGATCAAGAATTGAAGTTTCAGCATTCCATCCTGAAAGCATAATAATTCCAGCTGCCAATACCTCATTCATCGGGGCCAGGCCCTGTTCTTTCCTGTATCCACGTTTAAACAAAGGAATAACCGAAGAATCGATGGAAACAGTAACCTGATCATTGCTGATGTGAAGGTTAAAGACGATATCAGGATCCGTGGTATCGACTGAAGGCCTTCTTCCTGTCGTTTGCCGGAACCAGTCGGCAATAGCATCCTTCAGCCGAAGTCCGGCATATCCTGTATGATTGAAATACGGTGAGTTTACAACCGGAACTATTGAAAATGTTCGTTCCGGATCAAGGTACTTCTTCCAGTCAATCCTGCTGCTGCTTTCGTAGAGATCGTCTGCAGAACGTATGCTGAATTCGGCAATCTGCACCAGGATTGACATTGCCGTCCTGGTGCAGTAATTCACTTTATACAGAAGGCGTGCATCGCCTTCAAAAATAACTGCCCTGTTGACTGGTCTCGGATCGTCTGCACCAAGTTCTTTCAGTTCACTGGCGAGGACTTTTTCGAGCCCGAAAAGAGTCTTTGCTATCAATCTCATGCACCGATCTCTTTAACAGGAGGGATTAATATCCAAGGATCTTATTATAAGCCGTTTTATCAGAAACTACCTGAAGGGCTTTTTTAATGACTACATCATCCTCATTCAGTATCCTGAAATATTCATTTGTCTTCCAGAGGTTTGAAGCAACAAGTGCTTTAGTTATCTTTAATATTTCGCTTTTTGATACCTGGAACTGCGATTCATTATATTTCACACCCGCAGTTTCTCCCTTTTTTATGAAATCAGCAATGTCCTGATCCGAGAAAATGAATTTCTTCCTGAAATCCTCAAAAGTTTTGTACTCTGATTTAATAACAGCTCTGTTTTTATCTGAATATTCAAGAGTAAAAGTGCTGAATACCCCTTTTCTAATAAGACTTCTGTAATAATCCGAATAATTCGAAGTATCGGCCGGAATGAACAGATCGGGCATTATGCCTCCACCTCCGTAAACCGTCCGTTTATTCACCATAGTTTTATATCTGAGCGAATCGGGAAAGTGAGTACTGTCTGCACTAATCATCTCACCGTCTGTATATCTCTTATAGAAATTCTCCATGTATTTATCATAACCTTCATTATAAGGACTTTGTATCAACCTACCGGTAGGTGTATAATATCTCGCAATAGTAAGCCGGATCATAGAACCGTCTGGGAGGTAATAACCATTCTGAACCAGACCTTTACCAAATGTACGCCGCCCGACTATTATACCCCGGTCCCAGTCCTGAATTGCCCCTGCAAGAATTTCGCTTGCAGAAGCTGAACCTTCATCAGTAAGAATAGCCACACGTGCGTTTGCCAGTTTCCCGGTACCGGAGGATGTAAAGTCCTGCCGTGGTGTCTTCCTGCCTTTCAGATACACAAGTAATTTTTCGTCCGGAAAGAACTGGTCAGCAACATCAGTAGCTGCTACCATGTACCCGCCTCCATTCGAACGGAGGTCAAGGATAAGGTTCTTCATGTTGTTTCTCTGCAACTGCGTTACAGCCTCGGTAAACTCCTTATCGGTCGTGGCTGCGAATTTATTAAGTTTGATGTAGCCTGTTTCCTTATCAAGCATGTAGGACGCGTCAAGACTGTTGATAGGTATCTTGTCCCTGATAATTGTGAAATCGAGGACTTCATTTTCACCTTTTCGGAATACCCCAAGGTTAACCTTTGTGCCTTTCATTCCGAGCAAACGGCTCCTGACTCCGGCGGTGGATATGCTGATACCAGTTACTTTTTCTCCGTCGATTGTAATGATCCTGTCGCCGGAATGAATCCCTACTTTTTCCGAAGGGCCACCGGCAATCGGATCAATTACAATTATAGTATCGCGTAAAAGATTAAATTGAATTCCTATGCCCTCAAAATTCCCATTCAGAGGTTCGTTCATTTCTTTAACATCCTTTGCTGTTATATAAACAGAATGGGGATCGAGACTCTTGAGTAAATCAACTATTGCTTTTTCTGTAATCTGATTAACATTGGTTGTGTCGACATAAAATGCATCGATAAGCCCCAATGTCCTTACAAGCTTGGCCGTGCTTCCACTAACATCCTGAGATGAAACGGATTGACCAAGCATACTGAATACAATAAATCCTAAAACCGTAATTATTTTTCTGATTTTCATATAAACTTCGTATTTGTCTTCCTTCCTCCCTGTGGCTCTTCTATGTTTACCCCTAAATCCCCTAAAGGGGACTTTTCCTGGCCCCCTTCAGGGGGTAGGGGGTTAACCGAAAAGAGATCCACGAAGAGGTATAGTAAATTATCTTATTAATAAAAAAACAACGTCGCAGGGCAATTGTTCCTGCATTTCCTATATTATTCCCATTCTATGGTTGAGGGTGGTTTTGAGCTTATATCATAAACTACCCTGTTAATTCCTTTTACTTTATTAATTATCTCATTTGAAATAGCTCCCAGAAAATCGAACGGAAGGTGAGAAAAGTCGGCTGTCATTCCGTCTGTTGAAACCACAGCTCTCAGAACCACAGCATTTTCATAAGTCCTTTCATCGCCCATCACTCCCACCGATTTTACAGGAAGAAGGATCACACCGGCCTGCCATACCGAATCGTAATAACCCTGCTTCTTAAGTCCCTCAATGAATATCTGGTCAGCATCCTTCAAAATCTTAAGCCGATCTCTCGTTATTTTGCCAAGTAACCTGATTGCCAGCCCGGGTCCGGGAAAGGGATGTCTCTTCAGGATTGTATCGGGCAAACCGACTGTTTTTCCAACCCTCCTTACTTCATCCTTAAAAAGCAATCGCAGGGGTTCTATAACTTTGAGGTGCATTTTCCTCGGGAGCCCTCCAACATTATGGTGCGATTTTATAGTTGCAGAGGGTCCATTTACTGAAACAGATTCAATCACATCGGGATAAATAGTACCCTGAGCCAGCCACTTTACTTCCTTAACCTTCCTTGCTTCCTCATCAAAAACTTCCACAAATACCTTACCAATTATTTTTCTTTTTTTCTCCGGATCGCTCACTCCTTCAAGATTATCCAGGAACCTGTCGGCGGCTCTGACTCCTGTAACATTTAAACCCATTCCGTTGTACGATTCGATAACCTCTTCATATTCACCCTTTCTGAGCAGGCCATTATCGATGAATATGCATGTCAGGTTCGTACCTATTGCCCTGTGTAACACCAACGAAGCGACCGAGGAATCCACTCCGCCCGAAAGTCCCAGAATCACCCTGTCGTTGCCGAGTTTTTTCCTGAGGTCAGCAACAGTAGTTTCAACGAATGAATCGGGGGTCCAGTTACACGAGCAACCGCATATGCCGGCAACAAAGTTTGTAAGCATCCGAAGGCCTTCGGTGGTATGGTAAACCTCGGGATGAAACTGTATTCCCCAGGTTGGCTCCCCCTTTATCCTGTACGCTCCTGCATTTACATCAACCGTTGAACCTGTTACTACATAACCAACTGGCAACTTTTCGATGGTATCGCCATGCGACATCCAGACCTGTGTCCCGGGGTTAATATTTTTAAAAAACGGATCATCCCCGTCCAGACTGATCAGATTAGCTCTTCCATACTCACGGGTATTTGAAGATTTAACTTCACCCCCATAATTATGAACGAGAAGCTGAGCACCATAGCAAACTCCCAGAACAGGGATCTTTCCTTTGATGCCTGACAAATCCGGTTTTGGGGAATTCTTATCAGCCACGGAAAAAGGACTTCCGGAGAGGATAACTCCCTTCACTGATTCGTCGGGTACAGGAAAATGGTTGAAGGGGTATATTTCGCAATAAACATTAATCTCCCGTATTCTTCTGGCTATCAATTGAGTATATTGGGATCCAAAATCAAGGATCAAAATCTTTTCCTGCACTAAAACAAATATTATTTTTTTATAAACCCTGACATGTTACTATGTCTATTAATTTATCAATGGCTCCCGCAGCCGTTATATCTTTGCTCTTATATGCCCCTAAATCCCCTAAAGGGGACTTTTCACTTTCTGCCTTTTAGATCCTTTCAGGTAGGAAGGAGGTAAATAAACCGCAAAGATAGTGATTCTTTTCTTATTGTTGAGAAAGGTTGCGAACGTCATAAGACGTACCGTCTATTGCAGGCAAAGTAGATGGGAACACGGTTTTTGCTTCTTCAACAAGAGGTAAAATATCTTTATACCGGGCTGAAAAATGACCGATAATGAGAGTTTTGGCATTTGCTTCAGCTGCAACCTTTGCAGCATCAAGTGTTGTGGAATGACCAGTAATCAAGGCCAGATCGGACAAACTTTTATCGAAGGTGGCTTCATGGTAAAGGAGATCTACATCCTTTACAAAAGTTGCCAAACGGCTGAAATACATCGTATCACTGCAATACGCGTAGGACAATGGCTTGGGTGGAGGCGTTGTTAAATCTTCATTTTTAATAAGATGGCCGTCGGCTGTTACAAAGTCCTCCCCTTTTTTAATTGCCGGTATCCTCACAACCGGAATATTGTACTTTGTGATAGCTTCCTTAATAACATTCCTGTCCGGCGGCTTTTCCCTGAAAAGGAAACCGAACGAGTCGATCCTGTGTTTTAGCGGGAAGAATGTCACAGTTAAATATTTCTCATCAAGGATGACCACCGGATCTTCACCTTTAAGAGGAGTAAATTCAATTTCAAAATTAAGGTGGATATCAAAATCCCCGAGATGTGAAAACAACATTTCCCGGTAGTTTTGCGGAGCGTAAAGGTGTAACGGATTTGTACGACCCATGAGGTTAAACGTCGAAAGGAGCCCATAGAGACCAAAAACGTGGTCGCCATGAAGATGGCTTATGAAAATATGATTGATTTTCCCGAACCTTATTTTACATTTACGGAGCTGCATCTGAGTACCTTCACCGCAGTCGATTAAAAACAAACGCTCATGTACATTTAGTACATGAGCGGATGGGTATCTTCCTGATGTCGGCAATGCAGAACTGCTACCAAGTATGGTAAGATTCATCGGCACTCTGCAATGCTTTCTTTATCTACGAAATCATTTTTTGGGCTTCAGCTACCGATGCTGTTATTGTGAGCACGGTGTCGAGCTGTGAAATTGTAATGAGCCTTTCAACAGCTTCACTCAGACCGCAGAGAACAAATGTACCACCGGCATTCTTGCACAGCCTGTTTGCCACCAGGATAGCGCTTAAACCGGAAGAGTCACAATACTGACATTTTTCAAGGTCAAGAATGATATTCTTCTCACCTTTCCCCGAAACGAGCACCAATTCCGATTTAAGAGCAGGAGCTATGTGTGTATCAAGCTTTTCTGACTGGATCTGGATAACTGTAGCGTTATTACGACTCTCGATATTGAAATCCATGGGTATAAATTTAATAGCTTAAATTTAACTATTTTTTTTATTTCCGGGATGCTTTATTCTCTTTTTCTTCCATTTCTTCTTTTAAAGCAGCAAGTTGCGTAATATCGCCCAGTGTTGTTTTCTCAACGTTCGGTTTGGCTTTTCTCGAAGATTTCTTTGGGGATTCATTCTCTGTCTTTTTAGCACTCGTCTCTGCAGCTTTTTTGTCATCTTCATAAACCCTGCTGTGCGAAAGTATTATCTTCTTTGCAGATTTATTAAATTCAATCACTTTAAACTGAAGTCTTTCATCAACTTTTGCCATTGTACCGTCCTCTTTCACAAGATGTTTGGGAGTTACAAATCCTTCAACACCATAAGGAAGAGCGATAACGGCGCCTTTGTCGAATACTTCCACAACTGTACCTTCATGAACTGAGTCAACGGAGAAGAGACCTTCGAAGACATCCCATGGATTTTCTTCGAGCTGTTTGTGTCCAAGGCTTAGCCTTCTGTTTTCTTTGTCGATTTCAAGAACAACAACTTCAATTTCTGAATCAATCGATGTGAATTCAGCAGGATGCTTAATTTTCTTTGTCCATGAAAGATCCGAAATATGGATTAATCCGTCTACTCCTTCTTCAATTTCAACAAACACACCAAAATTTGTGAAGTTCCTGACCTTTGCCATATGCTTTGAACCGACTGTGTATTTTTCGTCGATGTTCTGCCATGGATCGGGTTTAAGTTGTTTAATTCCAAGGGACATCTTCCTTTCAGTCCTGTCGAGAGTGAGGATCACGGCTTCAACCTCTTCTCCTACTTTGAGGAATTCCTGTGCACTTCGCAGGTGCTGCGACCATGACATTTCAGAAACATGGATCAAACCTTCGACGCCGGCAGCAATTTCAACGAAAGCGCCATAATCAGCCATAACAACGACTTTACCCTTTATCTTATCACCAACTTTCAGATCGGGATCAACTGAATCCCATGGATGGGGGGTAAGCTGTTTCAGACCAAGGGCGATACGTTTCTTATCATCATCAAAATCAAGAATTACAACATTGAGTTTCTGATCGAGCTGTACGATCTCTTCGGGATGATTAACCCTGCCCCATGACAGGTCTGTGATGTGAATAAGACCGTCAACGCCGCCGAGGTCGATAAATACGCCGTAAGATGTTATATTTTTAACAGTTCCCTCAAGAACCTGTCCCTTTTCAAGTTTTGCTATAATCTCTTTCTTTTGAAGTTCGAGTTCGGCTTCAATAAGAGCTTTATGCGAAACCACGACATTCTTGAATTCCTGGTTGATCTTAACGACCTTGAATTCCATTGTTTTACCTACAAACACATCGTAGTCGCGAATCGGTTTAACATCGATCTGTGATCCGGGAAGGAATGCTTCGATTCCGAAAACATCGACAATCATACCGCCTTTAGTTCTGCATTTGATGTAACCTGTTATTATTTCGTCCTTCTCAAGAGAAGCATTAACCCGGTCCCATGAATTTATGGCTCGTGCTTTCTTATGTGAAAGGAGAAGCTGACCTTTTTTGTCCTCCTGGCTCTCAACATATACCTCAACAGTATCTCCTACCTTCAGATTCGGATTATAACGGAACTCATTCAGGCTCACTACCCCTTCCGATTTATAACCAATGTTGATCACAACCTCACGGGGAGTCATCTGAATAACCGTACCTGTGACAACTTCGTCAACAGCAACTGTCGACAGAGTTTTGTCATATAAAGCTTCGTACTCTTTATATTTTGGTGAATTTTTGGATTCTTCATTTTCAAAGCTGTCCCAGTCAAATTCCTCGGGTGACGGGACACTTCTCACTTCTGCCCTGTTTTCAAAAGCAGCAATTTCTTTTTCAGTTTCAGGCTCCAGTGCGGTTATCCTGATTTTTTTCTCTTTCAGAATTTCATCTGATGGAACTGATTCATCTTCAGCAACTGTTTCGGCAACTTCCTCTTCTGAATCTGCCGTTTCCGGAGTAACAACAGCTTCCAAATCATCAAGTTCAGTTTCTTCTTCGATAACCTGTTTGACAGATTTTTCTTTGGCTTCTTTCAGTTTCCCCTTTTTTTCAAGCTTTAAGCTTTCGTCAATGTTTTCAGCCTCTTCTTTTTTGGTTGATTTCTTCTTAATTTCGGTCATAATTGATTTTAAAAATTCTAATAATTAATAAGTTAGACATTATGTTGTAAAAAAAATAGTCTGCAAAGATAGAACTTTTTATTAAATGCCGCAAGATAATTGCTTTTTATATAGCGACAGACGATCCCTAAAACCCTAAACACCCCTAAACACCCCTAAATCCCTTAAAGGGGACTTTTAGCTTTTAGAGTAACAGGAGTTTCCTGATCTGCGAAACTCTGCGGATCTGAATCTGCGAAAATCTGCGAGAAATAAATAATGAACTAACTGGTTAATATTGATTTCACTGAAACCTGCAAAAGGCCACCCCTAAATCCGAGCGTTAAGAAATCAGCCAGTGGCTGATTTTAGCGAAGGAGCCAGCCTGCAGGGGAGATTTGTGCTTCCCTTCTTTGTCCACCCCTAAATCCCCTAAAGGGGACTTTTTGCTCCGGTTCTTATCACCAGCTCTTTCTTTTGTCCACCCCTAAATCCCCTAAAGGGGACTTTTAAGAAGAAGCTGTCTCAAAAATAGCTCCCTCGTTTTTCACCCCTAAATCCCCTAAAGGGGACTTATTGATTAACAAAGACTTATAGAACCCCCTTTAGGGGGCAGGGGGTAAAAAAAACTGGAATGGTGTAAAAATTCGGACTTTTGATACAACCTCCAGGGGGTGGACCGTACGGCAGGCAGGTCTGCGAGAAATAAATAATGTACTGTCAGGTTGAAATTATTATCACTGAAGGCCTGCAACTTATTACCAATAGATGATGACTTAATCCTCATTTCCAGAATACGAATGTTCTATTATCTTTGTACAAACATTAAACTTTAGTAACAAATCGCCGCAGGTTTATGAAGATTGCAGTTATTGGAACCGGTTATGTAGGACTGGTAACGGGTACTTGTTTATCCGAGAGCGGAGTCAATGTGGTGTGTGTGGATAATAATACCAGGAAGATCCAGCTTCTGAAGAATGGAACCATTCCGATATTTGAACCGGGACTTGAGCCGCTATTGAAAAGAAATGTCGAAAAAGGAAGGCTTATTTTCACGAGTGATATCAGGGAGGCAATCGATGGATCAGAAATAATTTTCATTGCAGTTGGTACCCCTCCCGGCGAAGATGGCAGTGCTGATCTAAAGCATGTCCTGGCAGTCGCGGGCGAAATCGGAAGAATATTAGAGGAATATGTTGTTATAGCTACCAAAAGTACAGTACCGGTGGGGACTGCAGAGAAAGTTCGGAAAACCATTCAAAATGAACTTGACAGGCGCAGGGTCAGCGTTCAGTTTGATATGGCTTCAAATCCTGAATTTCTCAAAGAAGGCGCTGCAGTTGAAGATTTTCTCAGACCTGAAAGAATAATAATCGGTGTGGACAATGAAAAAGCAGGCGATTTAATGAAAAGACTTTATAATCCTTTTGTACTTAACAACCATCCTGTTCTGTTAATGGATATTGCCTCCGCGGAACTTACAAAATATGCTGCCAATTCGATGCTGGCCACACGTATAAGCTTTATAAATGAACTTGCAAACCTTTGTGAAATACTCGGAGCAGATATCAGTCACGTAAGAAAAGGAATAGGGAGTGATTCGCGGATAGGCGGCAAATTCCTTTATCCGGGGGTAGGTTATGGAGGTTCATGTTTCCCGAAAGATGTAAAAGCAATAATTAAGACAGCTTCTGATCACGGTTACGAACTAAATGTAATTAAAGCAGTTGAAAAGGCTAATGAGTATCAGAAAAATGTGATTTTTAACAAGATGAATAAGTTCTTCGATAATTCCCTGAAGGGCAAAACATTTGGGATCTGGGGACTGTCGTTCAAACCGAAAACTGATGATATCAGGGAATCGTCTTCACTCTATCTTATTGATAAATTGCTTAATGCAGGGGCATCTGTGAGAGCATATGATCCTGAAGCAATGGAAGAAACAAAGAAACAGATCAATAATAAAATTTATTATGCCACTGATCCCTACGATGCAATTCAAGGAGTTGACGCTCTGGCTCTTATGACGGAATGGGCAGAGTTCCATCTGCCTGATTTCTCAAAAATGTCGCAGGTGATGAAAGGGAAAGTGATTTTTGATGGCAGGAATATCTATGATCCCGGGGAGATAAAGAGGCAGGGATTCGCGTATTTTGGGATAGGGAGAAGATGAGGGAGCGAGGGAGCGAGGGAGCGATCTGTAGCACAGGGCTCAGGGCGCAGAGCACAGGGCGCAGAGCACAGGGCGCAGGGCGCAGGGCACAGAGCACAGGGCGCAGGGCGCAGGGCACAGGGCGCAGAGCAAATCCATGTTATTACGGCTTAAAAAGATAAAAGACAAAAGGAAAAAGATAAAATAAAAAAGAATAAGGCTAAACAGAAATGAAAGCTATGCGAGACTTGACGGATTTAAATCAGCGAAACTACTATATAACTAATTTAAAAACTTACATAGAGATCCACAGAGATCTGATTACTTAACTCTGTGGCCCTCTGTGACTTCTCTGTGTAACTCTGTGTAACTCAAAGTTATTTTTATTGATGTTCTCAGGAAAAATCAATAGATAAAGGATAAAAGCAAAGATAAAAGTATCGAAAAGATGAAAGGGATTATACTTGCAGGCGGTTCAGGGACGAGGCTCTATCCGATTACAAGCGCAATATCAAAACAAATGCTGCCGGTTTATGATAAGCCGATGATTTATTATCCCTTATCGGTACTGATGCTTGCAGGGATAAGAGATATTCTTGTAATCTCCACCCCCAGGGATCTATCGTGTTTCAGAGCACTTCTTGGTGATGGTTCTTCACTGGGGATAAAATTCAGTTACCAGGAACAGGCTTCTCCGGACGGTCTTGCCCAGGCATTCCTCATCGGAGAAGAATTTATTGGTACCGATCCTGTCTGCATGATCCTTGGGGATAATATTTTTTACGGACACGGATTCGGAGATACCTTACAAAGCACGGCGTCGCTTAAAAACGGAGCATTTGTTTTCGGATACTATGTTACGGATCCTGAAAGGTATGGAGTTGTTGAATTTGACACTAACAGGAAAGCTTTGAGCATCGAAGAAAAACCTGTCAAACCTAAATCAAACTATGCGGTAACCGGACTTTATTTCTACGATAATTCGGTAATAAAGAAAGCAAAATCACTAAAGCCTTCCCATAGAGGTGAACTTGAGATTACTGACCTTAACCGGCTCTACCTTGAAGAGGGTACGCTCGAAGTCAGGATTATGGGCAGGGGAATGGCATGGCTCGACACCGGTACTTATGAAAGCCTTTTGCAGGCTTCAAATTTCATAGCTACCCTTGAACAAAGACAGGGGCTTAAGGCTTCGTGTATTGAGGAAATTGCATACAAAAAAGGATTCATATCAAAAGAGAAGCTTATCGCCCTCGCCGAACCCATCAGGAAAAGTCAGTATGGGAAATATCTCCTTAAAATCGCGTTAGAAGAAGACAGAGAATTTGTGGAGTAGAATAAATTAGGTTGCTGGTTGCTCGTTGCTGGTTTATTTGGCAACAAGAACCGAGCGACAAGCAACTAAAACTATTTAAACGAACCAGATGAAAATAATCGAGACCGAATTTGCCGGTTTATGCGTAATACAACCTAAGGTTTTCACTGACAGCAGAGGATATTTTTTTGAAAGTTATAAGCTTGAAACCTTCCTTTCTGCCGGAATCCCATTTAATCCGGTCCAGGATAATGAATCAAAATCGATGAAAGGAGTTATAAGGGGATTGCATTATCAGCTGGAACCATGTGCACAGGCAAAACTTATACGGGTTGTTCTCGGGAAAATTTATGATGTAGCAGTTGACCTCCGGAAAAATTCAGAGACATACGGTAAATGGTATGGAATTGAACTTGATTCGGAAAACAAGACACAATTCTTCATTCCCAAAGGTTTTGCTCATGGATTTTCTGTTCTGAGTGACACGACAGTCATACAGTATAAATGTGATAATATTTATAATCCAGAGTTTGAAAGGGGGATCTATTTATATGACCCTGATTTGAAAATCGACTGGAGGCTTGACGGTTTGACGCCTGTAATAAGTGACAAGGATTTAAAGCATCCGAATTTGAGGGAGGCAGAGAATAATTTCTGACACCCACCGGCAACCCGGGAAGGAAGGCCTCACCCCCTAAATCCCCCTCTCCCGGAGTGAGAGGGGGACTTAAGCTACTGGTTTTAAGCCCCTCCCACTCCGGGGGAGGGTTCCGATAGCTATCGGAATGGGGAGAGGTCAAGGCGGTCATACAGAACTGATTTGGAAACATTCATATTCAATAGAAACATCGTAAATGGCGGTTATCTTAGTAACGGGTGCATCGGGTCAGCTTGGGAATGAAATCAGGGTTTCTTCCAAAAACTATCTTGGGTACGAATTTATTTTCACAGATAATGATACTCTGGATATTACAAAGGAAAAAGATGTAAAGGAATTCATTGCTAAAAACAAACCAGACTGGATTGTTAACTGCGCGGCTTATAATTTTGTTGACAAGGCTGAGACCGAGTTTGAAAAAGCAATGCAGATCAACGGCTCCGGGGTTAAAAACATTGCTCAGACCATTAAGGGAACGGAATGCAGGTTAATTCATATTTCAACCGATTACGTTTTTGACGGGAAATCGAATGTCCCCTATAACGAGTATTCACTTCCAAACCCGCTATCAGCATATGCCAGGACAAAATTCGAAGGCGAAAAAAATGCATTGATCCACCACGGGACAATGGTTATCAGGACTTCCTGGCTCTATTCATCATTCGGGAATAATTTTGTTAAGACCATTCTTAAGAATGGAGAATCAAAAGATTCGTTAAGGGTAGTTTTTGATCAGATCGGTACACCAACCTATGCTGCAGATCTTGCCGAACTTATTATGTTTATTATTTCCAGAGTGATAAGGAATCTGTTTGCTTTTAATGCAGGAATTTACCATTATTCAAATGAAGGTGTATGCAGCTGGTACGATTTCGCAACTGAAATCATTCATGAAGCGGGTTTAAAGTGCAAGGTTGTTCCGATCCTGTCGAAAGAATTTCCATCTTCCGTTCAGAGACCTTTTTACTCGGTTCTTGATAAAAGCAAAATAAAAGAGAACTACGGAGTTGAAATTCCGCATTGGAGAGTTAGTTTGAAACGATGCATTAAATTATTATCATAGATCATAAGAAACCCTAATTATTGAGCTTATAAGAATGCCAAGATCCATTAACCGCAAAGATCGCTAAGATTTTAAGAACAGTTCGCAAAGAATTTAAACACAAAGCTTTGCGCCCTTGCGAAAACTTTTTCCTCCTTTGCGGTTAAAAAGATTTTTTTATCAGCTCAGGGAGTCAATTAAGTAGCAAAAGAGATTGGTTAAAATAAATTTGACAAATATGATTTCTATAGACGAAATTAGAAGTAAAGCCAGTCAATGGCTTGGACCTGAATTCAATGAAGAAACCCGTAGGGAAGTCAGGGAGATGCTTGAAAAAGACGAAAAAAAACTTATTGATGCCTTCTACCAGGACCTTGAATTCGGGACCGGTGGCCTTAGAGGAATTATGGGTGCCGGCACTAACAGGATGAATATCTACACACTCGGGATGGCTACCCAGGGCTTATCGAATTACATTATTAAACAATGCGGAAAGGATGGAATAAAAGTTGCGATAGCCCACGACTGCCGCAATAACAGCAGGCTCTATGCCGAGACGACTGCTGAGATCTTCACTGCAAACGGCTTTGAAGTATTCCTGTTCGAAGCGCTTCGTCCAACCCCGGAATTATCATTCGCAATAAGGTATTATAAATGTCAGAGTGGCGTTGTGATTACAGCATCGCATAATCCGCCGGAATATAACGGATACAAAGCATACTGGAATGACGGTGGCCAGGTGGTTGCTCCTCATGATGAAGCAATAATTGAAGAGGTAAGAAAAATAAAATCAGTTACTGATATAAAGTTAAACGGGAAGAAAGATAAAATTAAAATAATAGGCAATGAGACTGATGACCTCTTCCTCGGAGAGGTTTTAAAGATGAGTCTGAACCCTGAAATAATTAAGAAGAATAATGATATTGGAATAGTCTATACCCCGATTCACGGAACCGGAGGCACCCTGGTACCCAAAGCACTTAAATTATTCGGCTTCAAAAATATACAAAATGTTCCCGAGCAGGATATAATTGACGGCAACTTCCCGACTGTTAAATCGCCTAATCCTGAAGAGCCTGCTGCCCTTTCGCTTGCGATAAAAAAAGCGACAGAAACCGGAGCGGACATCGTTATGGCTACAGACCCGGATGCAGACAGGCTGGGGATTGCCGTAAGAAACAAAAAAGGTGAATTTGTTCTTCTTAACGGGAATCAGACAGGAGTTCTGCTTATAAATTATATTCTTTCACAATTTGAGGAAAGGAAAAGGTACAAAGGGAATGAATACATTATCAAGACAATAGTAACAACAGACCTTCTTGACCGGATAGCTGAAAAGTATAAAGTCAAATGCTACAACGTCCTGACCGGATTTAAGTTCTTCGCTGAACTTATCCGCAATCTTGAGGGGAAAGAGAAATATATAGGGGGTGGCGAAGAAAGTTATGGTTTCCTTCCGGGCGATTACGTTAGGGATAAAGATGCAGTGGGCTCATGTGCAATGACAGCCGAGACGGCAGCATGGGCAAAAAGCAACGGAAAATCGCTTTATGATTTGTTGATTGATATTTATTTAGAGTATGGTTTGTATAAAGAAAAGCTTATAAATATCGTGCGAAAGGGCCAGGAGGGTGCTTCAGAAATTAAAGCAATGATGACCGGGTACAGAAATAATCCCCCGGAAACGATTAATAACAGTAAAGTAGTTAAGATCAATGACTACGAAACGCTGATCTCTATCGATTGCCTGACAGGTGCAAAGACCAAAATTGACCTTTTGCAGTCAGACGTTCTACAGTTCTTCCTTGAGGATGGTTCGAAAATTTCAGTCAGGCCTTCCGGTACAGAACCTAAGATCAAATTTTATTTCAGTGTTAATACCAGGCTTGAATCAGCAGGCAGGTTTGAAGAAACGGATAATCTTCTCGGTAAAAGAATTGATGGAATCATCAGGGATATGAATTTGCAGTAATAAGGTTTGCGTTATGCGGTCCGGGGTACGCGGTTTTTGCTGTAGGGGTTGTTGAAAAAGCCTTTTAACCGCAAAGCACGCTAAGAAGGCGCAAAGCGCGCAAAGTTAAAACGTTAATAATTAACTCTTTGCGTGCCGATAGCTTTGCGTAAATCCTTCGCGATCTTTGCGGTTAATGGATTTAGACTTTTTAGACAGCCCCTATATTGATTTTTTAAAATAAATCTTTTATCATACTGATCCAATAATTATGAAATCTTATCGAAAAGAACTATGGTTTGAGACGTCGACCCGCCGGGCTTTTATTAATATCACCGATCAGGTTGAAAGGTGCCTTTCTGAAAGCGGAATCACAGAAGGCTTAATTCTGGTTAATGCAATGCACATAACCGCAAGCGTTTTCATTAATGATGACGAAGCCGGACTTCATCACGATTTTGAAGTATGGCTTGAAAAGCTTGCTCCGGAGAAACCATATAGCCAGTACAAGCACAATGGTTTTGAAGATAATGCCGATGCCCACATAAAGCGCACCATAATGGGTCGCGAGGTTGTTGTTGCCGTTACAACAGGGAGGATGGATTTTGGTCCATGGGAGCAGATATTTTACGGGGAGTTTGACGGTAAGCGGCGTAAGCGGGTGCTGGTAAAGATTATAGGTGAATAGAGTCTTGAGGTCTTGCGGTCTTGCGGTCTTGCGGTCTTGCGGTCTTGCGGTCTTGCGGTCCTGCGTCCTGCGGTCCTTCAGTCGGCTTATCTGCTTGTTTTTAAATACTTCATAAGACTGCTGCTGGCATTTATCAAATTCTGGCATTTTTTTCTTCTGTCCAGAGCAATGTCAGAAGAGACATATGTTTGGTCTTCAGCTATATAGTACATGTTCTTAACTTCACCCGTTGATCCTTTGGAGATGTTAAGAAACTGCCGGAATTCTGCATCACTATTTCGGCAGAAACCTTCAGATATATTATTCATAGTTGAGATTCCGGCACCAGTTATTTGATTCTTAAAAATGAAATCCTTGCATTTTCTGAAATCGGAATATACAAGGTTAACTAATTCTCTGGACATCATCCAGATATCCAATTCTTCAAAATTTTTAATTGTTGTCATTTTAACACATTTTAGAAAGTAAGACATAAAAATTCCTTACCTGAAATTACAACAATTTTTTTATAATTCTTGACCGCCCGACTGCAAGACCGCACGACCGCACGACTAGATTATTTAAACCACTCATCACTGAAATTGACCAGATAGACCCTGTCAGTTGAACGTGTAAGCGCCGTGTAGAACCATCTCAGGTAATCAATAGTGATTTCATTCCTGTTAAACATTCCCTGATCGATAAAGACCCTCTCCCACTGTCCGCCCTGAGCTTTATGACACGTCACCGCGTATGCAAATTTTATTTGTAAGGCATTGAAATAAGGATCATTTCTTACAGCTTCAATTTGTTTCCTGCGGTTCTTCAAGTGAATGTAATCAGCCAGAATACCTTGAAAGAGCTCCCTGCTTTTATCAGAAGGCAATGCCGGAGTATCCAGATGAATGACGTCCAGCATCACTTTTGATTCAAGTTCCAGGTCGTAGTCAGTGAAATAAAGGGTCATATCTGCAAACCTGAAACCATATCGCTCTTCATAATTCCTGATCTTTTTTATTTCGGCAATATCGCCATTGGCTATGAAACCTGGTCCTGACTCATCTTCGGGTAACAGAAAGTAGTTGTTTTTAACCACCATTACCAAATCACCGGGGCTGATCTCTTCTTCCCTGTAAAAAATCCGGTTCCTGATACCCTGATTGTACTTGTTTGCCTGTTTATTAGAATTTACAACTATAATAGTCCCGTTTAGTCCGCATGCGCCGTATGAAGCTGAAATCTCATCGATCAGGTCCTCCCCGCTCAGTCTGATAACGTCACTGAAATTGGTGCAGTCAATTGACGGATGGACCAGATCATCTTCTGCAATCTGCATTCTGACTCGGGTTGCATTCATAAGAACACCTGATTCCTCGCTTTGCCTTACGACCTGTTTAAGTTCAGAAGAGATAAAACCGAAACCATATCCCTGAAGTGAAGAAGTCTCAAGGGCAGGGCTTAGTATTGAACCCACAGGGGGCAACTGGGCAGTGTCGCCGACAATAATAAGCTTACAGTCAATCCCTGAGTACACATATTCAATAAGATCGTCAAGCAGTTTGCCGCTTCCGAAAATTGAGACATCAGATGAGTTATTTGATATCATAGAAGCTTCATCTACAATAAAAAAAGTATTTCTGTGAAGGTTTCTGTCAAGAGCAAAGCTGCCCACTCCGTCTTTTGATGATTTCTGGCGATAGATCTTTTTATGGATTGTAAAAGCCTGCTTCCCGGAGTAAGATCCGAGGACTTTTGCAGCTCTTCCGGTTGGTGCAAGCAGGACAGATCTCATCCTTAAGATGTCGAGAGTCTTTACAACAGCGCTGATCACACTAGTCTTCCCGGTTCCGGCGTATCCTGTGAGAAGGAAAATTATGTCGTTATTATTCTCAACGATATAGGATGCAATTTTCTTCAATGCAGCAGCTTGATCATCAGTTGGCTCATAACCAAGATTCTTACAGAGGTTAGTATATATTATTTCACCACGCATAACTTAAATTCTCTTGTTGCTGGTTCCTGGTTGCTGGTTGCTGGTTAGGTTTTCCAACTAGTTTCAACATATTGGGTGAAACTATTAATTTTTTTACCAAGACTATTATATTCTAGTAATAATTCATGGAAATCCAATATTTTGGGATACAATTCCATGATCATTTCTAATTGACTAGTTGCCTCATCACATGACGATTGAGCATAAATGAGGTATTTTATAAATTCTGCTTTGTATCTTCTTCTCCCGTATCCCTCTTGCCCTGTGAAATACTAATTTCCCTTAAACCGAGAAAATTATTAAGTCTGTTTCTGATATATCTTTTGCCATATGTTGATTTAAGATAACGTTCTCTATGCAAAGCATCTTCCTGATTATAACACACTTCATAATAAACTAATTCAAAAGGAATTCTGTGCATTGTCGAAATCACCTTACCCGAGTTATGCTTATTAATTCTCGCATTTAAATTGGTTGTAAATCCTGTATAGAATTTTTTATCTTTTTTACTTAACAAAACATATACAAAATATTCCATATTAAGTATTATTTCACAGGGCAGGCTACCTGATCTTTAATGCTTTTTGAAGAACGACGAACCTGACTTCCCTGTTCATAAATTTCAAATGATGGTAATTTTAATGAAGCAATAAGAACTCTTTTAGCTAATGCAAATGCAATCTGGTATATTTCCAGGTCTCTATAACTACTCATTTCATTAAGTTTAGCACTACAAAAATAACACGAGAACGAAATATAAAGATAAACATTTCCAACCAGCAACAAGCAACCAGCAACAAGCAACTTTCTTTAATTAAGATCCTGAGTTGTAGGAACGGCGATATTTTTCCTACTTTTGCTTGTAAACTTAATCATTCCGTTCAAGAATTTAAAAAAATGTGTATCTCTGAATTCCTCTGCGAAAACCACCCCCAACCCCCTAAAGGGGGCTATTAATCATTTTATTCTTAAAAGTCCCCTTTAGGGGATTTAGGGGCGAAACACAGATGGAAACAGAGAAATAAATAATTCAAATGCCCGTATGCCCTTTCTCGAACTCTTCGATGAAACTCTTGATATAAACTCGACGGAGAACTATGAGTTATCCGTTCAGGTAAGTTATGATGGTCTCTCCTATTCTATTCTTGATACTTTAAGGAACAAGTTTGTCATGCTGAGAGATTATCAGCCTGACGGTACGGGATGTTTTGATATAATTAAGCTTGGTGAATTAATAAGCAAAGACGATTTCCTGACCAAACGATTTAAGAAAGTAAATATAATTACCCCGACGCCAAAATCTACCCTGGTACCGAATCCTTTGTTTGATAGTTCAAAAGAAATCGAATATTTCACATTTAACCAGATGCCCGAGGACGGTGAGGTCATCCTGACCAATGAGCTTACAGAACCGGATGCAACTCTGATCTTTTCAGTACAGAAACCAATTGTCGACCTTTTAAGCGCTTCTTTTCCAAAAGTTCAGCTTAGTCATCAACTAAAACCGCTTTTCCAGTGCATTTTTGTAAACCGGAGAACAGTTGAAAGTTACTTTCTGCATGTACATCTTGAAAGAGAATACCTTAATCTGGTTATATTTGATGGGAGCGTATTAAAGTTCTGTAACACATTCCATTATAAAACAATTTCAGATATACATTATTATCTGCTGTATGTTCTGAAGCGTATGAATATAAGTCAGGAAGAAGTTGTTTATTTCAGCGGCTGTACGAATAACTCCAGGGAGATTGTCACAGGGCTTTCTGACTATTTAAGAACAATAAGATTTGCAGAGCCAACCGGGAATTTTACATTCAGCTATGTATTTAACGAGACAGAGCTCCATAAGTTCCTAAACCTTTTCAGCATTACCAATTGCGAATAATCGGGGGAAAATACAGCGGAAGGATAGTAACACCTATATCCGGATTAAAAGCAAGACCTACAACAGATTTTGCGAGGGAGAGCCTGTTCAACATTCTTAACAACCGGATTGATTTTGAGTCGGTAAGCGTTCTGGATCTCTTTTCAGGGACCGGGAGCATAGCTTTTGAATTTGCATCAAGAGGAGCTGAGATTGTACACCTGGTTGAAAAAGACGTCAGGAATATTGCAGGAATCAGGCGCACAATAAATGAGATCGGGATAACTAATATAAAGCCGATCCACATTGATGTAAAGGCGTATTTAAAAGCATGCCGGTTCAAATATGACATTATTTTTGCTGATCCACCTTATGAGCTGTCATGGTTGAAAGAAATCCCGGATCTTGTAATCGGATCAGGAGCGTTAAAGGAAGGCGGGTTTTTTATTCTGGAGCACCCAAGGGCGATGGATTTTAAGAATCATAAGATGTTTTTTGAGCACCGTAATTACGGAAATGTTAACTTTAGTTTTTTTAAGCTCCAGGTTCTGCCCCCAACCCACCCCTAACCCACCCCCAACCCCCTAAAGGGGGCTAAAAAGTAAATTTAAGAAAAGTAAATGGAATCCAATTTGAGAATTATTTTCCTCCATCACAGTACCGGTGGAGTGATTTGGCAGGGAGAAAGAGCATCAATTATTACAAAAGCTGCAAGGAAAATCAGTCCAAAACTTGCTGAGATGGTTGGCAAAAGAGCCTTAATCCCGTCATTATTTGACAAGTATAATAAAGAGAACAACAAAAATTATCTTATTAAAGAGATGGTATTTCCAAAGGCATCCCCGTATGGTTGGCATAACTATCCCTATGATTATTACAATATCTGGGTAAAAAATGCTGGTAATGAACCTTTTATGGAAGAACCAACGCTGGAAATGCTGACAAAAGATATATCAGGTTATTATCTTCAAGCATTGTTATCCTGTAAGTAAAATTCAGCCTGATAAGGAGTCTGGAGATATCAATTCAGATTACAGATCTCTTTCCAACTATAAGCTTCAGTATGAGGCATTAAGGGATAAGCTTCATGAATTTCCCGATACGAAATTTATCCTTTTTACCGGTGCATCACTCGTGAAATCAGCTGTAAAAGAAGATGAAGCCAGGAGGGCACGGGAATTTTTCAAATGGGTAAGAGAAGAATGGGACATCGCGGGAGATAATATTTATTTATGGGATCTCTATAGTTTGGAAAATGAAGGAGGTTTATATTTTAAAGAAGAGTATGCTTCCTCTCCTGGTGATTCCCATCCAAACGGAGAATTTGCAACCAAAGCAGCGAGGTTACTATTCAACAGGATTGTGGATGTTATTGAGAATAATGGTGCTGGTACAAAACTTACAGGCGAAAAGATTTGAACTTTTGTCCTTAATCGATTTGGGAAGAAGTTTTATTAGTAATTATTTTGAAAAATTAAAAAATCGCTTACTTTTGCATCGCGACAAAATTTGGTGCGGTAGTTCAGTTGGTTAGAATAACGGCCTGTCACGCCGTGGGTCGCGGGTTCGAGTCCCGTCCGCACCGCAAACGAAAACAAAAAAGCTGCGTGAAAGCGCAGCTTTAGTATTTTAAACCAGAAGTGTTGACAGCTCCCTGGCAAAAACGAATGGTTTAAAATACGTCAAATGCTGCGGAGCAGCATTTTTTGTTTTCTCCTCCCCTGCAATCTGGCCGCTCCCTAAAATTGCCCACTGGGCAATTTCATCACGGTCGCTCCCCTCAGGATGAAAGGGTCCGACCTCCCATGGGGAGGTCATTCCCGTCCGCACCGCCGACAACAAATAAGCTCCTGGAATTCAGGAGCTTATTTGTTATTTTGATTATTTACTCTACCTTATTATTAACCAGATTCTGTTTTTCAACAGTATCTTCTTGTTAATTTAAAATTTCTTATAGCTATAAAAAACTAAAGAAGAAGACTTAGGTTAATTTAAAATAATCTGAATCTTCAAGATAGCTGCTTATAATCATTTGTATAACGTCGCGAGCCTCAGAATGCCGTACAATTACTGATTTTTTCCAGGTTTCGCCGTTTACTTTTGGATGGACCAATGCAATTCTTATCCTGACTAGCTTCGCAAAAATGAATAGAGGCAAATAATTAACTCTTGTATGAAATTCATATTCTCCAACTTTATAAGTAGAAATGTAGCCTTTTCTTGAAATTCTAAACTTTCCCATATTATTAGCTCTCCGCCGGTTTGATCTTTTGGATTTCCTAAATACTATTATTTATTACAAGAGTTGGTGAAAATAAATTAATTGTAAAATAATGATAAACCTATTGGTGTATCCAGTGCTGCTTAACCTCCTGTGTAAAACCCTGGTTGTTGTCCTGCGATTTTAATATAAACTTACCAATTTCTTTTGTTTTAATGAGAACGTTTGCTTTCAGAGCTTATTGCATTTAGCTGTAAAGTAAAAGTAACACTCCTGAATAATAGTGACAAACCGCCAATGCACATTTAATGATACAATAAGCAATCTTTAGGATCTCCTTATCAATTAAATCCGATAGATTATTTATAATACTGGCTACTCCTTTTAACAAGGGTGCGATTCGTCAAAAGTGGGGAAGAATTTATCAGAGATTTTTAATAGAATTGGATTGGCACTTAATCGTCTCAGTACAACATTGATTTTCTGAATAATATGAAAGGATTTTATTCTTATGTCAATTCTAAAGTAAATGAGCAATCTTAAAGGACTTTTTCAAAGTAATGCTCTCTATATGTTGATAAAGCAGAGATCCAGAAATTTGAAAAATACAAATATGGTTTAAAGGACATCAATTCAGTTTTATCTTATGGTAAAGCTTTTCAACCGCGATAAAAATCAAACCCGGGATGAATAATACAATAAGAATAATCGCCAAATACACCTCAACAGTTCTATGAATAAAATAATCCGGATTTGTCTTCATATGTTAACCGTTTTTAATTAATCAAAAGTTTCAAGAGTTTTAATCCCGTATATTTTTACGGCTTAAATCAGAGGTAATTTCAATCTATAGATTAGACAGAAATTATCCTGATTTGTTCATTCCGGAATAAATGTTGTATATTGTCAATACCCATATTGTGGTCCGATTAAGGGAAAATAAGTTTGAATGATCTTAAAATAGTTTTATATCTTGCAGATAAATAGGTAATCCAAAACAATTAAGCAAAGGCTTTAACCGTGAAAAAGGTTCCTACCCTGACTGTATTTTTAATATTATGCATATACTCAGCCTCTGCTCAAAAATATGGGAAAGTAGCAAATCCCTCTTATAGATTTGAGTCAGTTCCCGGATTTATTAACATTACAGAATTAAATGCGGCAATAGCTGTAGGAGACAGTATGCCAACAAACTCACGTTATTATTTTGGCCTTACAAATGTTTTCGGATATCAGATTAACAGAAATTTTTCAGGCGGAGTAGGAATAGGCTTATTAAAATATGACACCAGACAGCTTATTCCAGTTTATCTTGAGTATAAATTCAATTTCTACATAAAGAGCGGAACTCCATATTTATTTACTGATGCAGGTGTATTGCAAGATCCGGTTGATTTCCTTCATGAATCAAAATTATTTATTAATCCGGGTATCGGGATCAGCAGGTATATATCATCCAAATTCGAACTCAACTTTTCAGCCGGATTAATGGTGCAGACGAGAACATCCCTTAAGGGAGTTGGTTTTGCAAATTTCAAATTGGGGTTAATCTTCAGAAAGAATGCATACAGGATGTTTAAGCAAAAATCAGAATTATTTTAAGATCCTCTTACGGCTTATATGATATCGGGGCACAATATGGTAATTTGGAAAACGTAACAAGTTGAAATCGCCAGATGATGACGAAAAAAGTTATTTTGCAACTGGATTTCCAACAACTGCTGTAATCTTCTTAACCATTTTGGTTGCACTACGTGGATCGACAACACCAAACGATGTACCCTCCTTATGATTTGTAATAAACCTCATTTCATTCTGCAATTGTCCCATCAGGGTATTTGGAATTACATTTTGGGTTTCCTTGTTGGGTGTCCAACCTATTGGGATTAATTCATACACAGATGCGCTTTTATTAAGGTCAATATTCGCTGAATATAAAAGAGCTGGTTGATCAGAAAACCAATCATTAGGCTCATATGACCGGTCAATTTCAAAATATAAAACAAATTTGCTAATAGTTGTATCTTTCAGGATTGTTGAAATAGAAAAATTGGCATTTGCTTTAGTTGCGGAAGTGACAGCATCAATCTCGCTGGTTGATGAAACCGGATATTTATTTATTTTCCAATAAGGCAAAGCAATTCCTGTCAGGCCGCCTGTTATTAATTTTTGACAGACTTTGATATTCTGAATAAAATTAGATATTGTATCTTCAATCCAAATAACATAAATATTCTTCCTTGCCGTAGGTGATAGATCTTCACCGTATTCAAAATTTACAACTATTTTATATTTGTCTAAACTACCATCTTTATTGTCAGGATCAGTAGAACCATTTTTACATTTCATGGCAAATACTGAAATAATAAGGAACAGAAATAGATTTAGTTGAAGAACCCTTTTCACGAAATTATTTGAATCTATAAATTTAAGAAATATTCACTGCAAATACTAATTAACTCAAGTTGCTGGTTTTTGGTTGCTTGTAACTGGTTAGTCGCTCTTTTGTCTTGTCTGATATTTGGGTGGATCGCTGCAATCTTCCGATATTGTAATATTTTTTTTAAACCTTTATATCCTTATTTCTTTATTACTTTATTGTACTTCGGACTTTTGTCCCCAACCTTCAACAGATAAAATCCGGAGTTTAACTCAGATATTTCAATATTCTGGATCTCTTCCGACAATTTCCCGGATAGTACTATCTGGCCCGAAACGTTTATTAAATAATAGTTTTGTTTCGTGGCATCTGCATTTCTGTTAATAGTCAGGAAATTATAAGCAGGGACAGGATAAACTAAATGATTTACCCCGGGCTTGGTTTCAGGTATAGTTACGATCAGACTTTCCAGATAGGATTTCAGAAAGGGACTCAAATCAACGATATGAAGCTCTTGTGAAACATCGATATATGGCGGAAAAGTAAATTTTTCGTTTGTCATATAATACTTTAATCCGTCAACTGAAGCTATTCCCTCAACCTGGTGAAATGGCATCGGAATTGAGACTTTCCGCTTATTGCCGCTAAAAAAGTCTGGATTCCTGAAATCATATAACAGAAAAACAAAGGGATCAAGCGTATGACTATACCCGGAAAGTGCAATAAGTTTTTTCGATTCAAGAAATGTCGAACCTGTTATTAATCCCTTGACATCATAGGTTGACTTCAATTTTGCGATAAATGTTCCGGGAGTTTTCGGGAGAGAATAAACGCTCGTTTTATTACTTATCCATTGCTTTGTAAACAGGAAAATGCTGTCAGAGGAGACAATAAAAGCTTCGCAATCGAAGTCGGTGCTATTTGAACCTGTCGACGAGAAATCAACCTGGTCAGAATATGAAAAATTTATGGTTTCGATTACAGGTGAATATGCCAAAATAGAGTTCTTCCCTATTTTCAAAATCTTAAAGTCAGTTCTGTTGCCATTCACATTGTTCCCAAAATCACCAATATAGATGTAGCCATCATCCTGAGAGATCTCCTCCCAACCATTATTAAGGGTTCCGCTTAAGTTATAAGACCGTATAATACTCCCGGTCTAGCGTATCAAGACCATAAATATTAATGTCGGCGTTATCGTTTTGATTCAAAATCTGGTTATTCCATAATATTATTCCGGAAGTTTCAGAAAGCTCGTTATTAAGCGTGAAGCTTTGATCGGGGAGGACAGAAGCAGTGAGCTATAAATACAACTACCATCATTTCTTGAGGCTGACGAATTGTAATTTAATGCCAAAGGATCGGTGCATCCTGAAGTTTGGGCCCGTGAAGGATTTATAAATATTAAGATATTAAAGATAATTGTTAAAATCAGTTTACTCACAGTTTGCAATCTATTTCCCTTTGCGATTAAAAACATATGTCAATCCCAATTTGAAATTAACAAAACTGTCATGGGATTGATCAGATCCCCTTTGAACAAATAATCCTGCACCTAAATTGCCGCTCAGATTATTTGCAAATGAATATCTTAGTCCTAGACCCGGATTTAAAAACATCCTTTTCACATCACCTGATTTACCTGCATTAAAAAGAAATCCACCGTCTCCGAAGGGATAAACAGAAGTCTTTCCGAAATTCAGGAGGTATCTGACATCGATAAATAACGGAACAAGGGTACCTCCATTGTAAAATAGCAAACCCACTCCTATTCCGCTTTGCAGATTTTTTGTTATCCTATATCCGATTATAGAGGTAAGTCCGATAAATTGTTTTGCAAAGTCAGCTCCGGTTTCACCCAGGCCAAACCCAGCATTTAACTCTGTTATGTTTATGAGTCTTGACTTTGAGTCGACACCTATACCCGTCTTCCTATTAAAAGTGGCAGTTTGACCCAATATCACAGTTGAAGTAATTAAAGTAATGATAATAACAATTTTAAGTTTTTTCATTTTTTAAAACATTGATCTGTTTTGACTTCAGGTTCCTTTAAATATTAGAAATAGTGACTGAATTTATTTAAATGAACCTTATGTCTGCAATCGTTCAGATTTTTCAGATTCAGACGAAAAATTCATTAATTCACAATTAAAATTACAAAAACCAAAGGAATTAACCAAATGATAGATGTATTTAATCACCAATTGTGTTTGTCCAATGTATTTAATTATCATTAGTTTCTTATCTTTTATCACTGAAAGTATATAGATAATCAAAAAAAAAAGATTATGTTTAAAACCTGGTTCTATTCTGCTAAATTAGTACCCTAAAATAATTTTATAAAAATGTTAAGATGATTTCTAAAGCGAATTCGTGTCTAAGAAAAAGAAATCGAATAATGATTCTGTCCTTCATTATTTTCTTTTGTCTTTTATCATCCTGTGTAACTCAACGCAAAGTAGAATACCTGCAGGATAAAAATAAGAACATTAAAGCATTCACCGAAGCTGAATTTCCCGATTACAAGTTGAAATCCAACGATGAACTTTTTATTCAGATTAACAGCCTCGACGAGGGTGCTGCGAATGTTTTTTCAAATGCAGCAAGTCAATCATCAAGAAGTACAGGAAGCCTGTCTCCATATAGCGCTTCTCTTACATCATATTCAATTGATAAGGAGGGTTATCTCCTACTGCCGGTAATTGGAAATATATTTGTAAGGGATAAAACAATATCCCAGGTAAGTGTTATTATAAGAGATTCATTATTTCACATATTGAGTCAACCGGTCGTATCCGTCAAATTAGTAAATCGGTTTGTTTCGGTATTGGGGGAAGTAAGAACTCCCGGACATTACCCTTATTCCCAGGAAAAACTTTCAATATATGATGCTATTGGTTTGGCTGGGGATATTACCGATTATGGTGACAGGGATAAGGTTATCCTTGTAAGGAATGAAAATGGAGAAAATATTCGTGCACATTTGGATCTTACACAGTCAGAAATCCTAACATCCGGATTTTATTATTTAAGGCCTAACGATATTGTTTATGTAAAACCCCTCCGGAATAAATTCTGGGGTATGCGTCAATTCCCGTTTTCAATTCTATTTTCTACTATAACCACAGGATTATTGATTTATAATATATTTAAATAGTTTAAACTATATCTAAATAAACAGTACCAGATGTCACCCTCACAAAACATTAATATACAGGAAGAAAACGAATTCAAGAAAATTATAGAATTGATCTTCAAGAATTATAAAATTTTCCTTCTTTGTATAATATTAGCCTTTAGTATAGCTTTTATAGTAAATCGTTATTCAATTCCAACTTATAGTATTTCTTCCTCTATCCTTATTAAGGAAAATAAAACACAACAAAGTGGAAATTCGGAAGATTTTCTTGCCAGTAATTTATTTGGTAAAAATCAAAATTTTCAGAATGAGTTATGGGTCATGAAATCCTTCCCGGTTATTGAGAAAACTGTCAGGAACCTGGATATATCAACTACTTACTATGGTAAGGGGAGATTTAACTATTATGAAATATATAAAGACGCACCTTTTATTGTATCATATTTAACAGATCACCCTCAACCATTAAATGTAATATTGAAAATATCGTTTCTTAATGAAGGGTATTTTAATATTTCGGCTGAATCTAAAAAGGCTTCCTTCATTAATTTCGGGACTAATGAAATTACACATAATAAAGTAAAATGGAATTTCACAAGGAACGGTAAATTCGGAGAATTGATCGAAACTTCCGACCTTGCATTCATAATTGAACCCAGGGATACTTCAAAGAGGATTTACAAAAATATAACATACGGATTTAAATTTAGCAGGATCCCTTCGTTAAGTGCCGGCATTAAAAGCAAATTGACTTTTAAAGTAGTAGATAAGCAGGCAACTGTCATTGAAATTAACCTGAAATCTGAATCTCCCGAAAAAGGAATTGATTTAGTAAATGAGCTTATGAATGTCTATTCTGAACAAAACCTCGAACGAAAAAATTATCTGGCCAATGTTACTGTCGATTATATTGAAAAACAGCTGAGTGAGATTTCAGACTCGCTAAGCCAGACCGAAGATAATTTACAAAGATTTCGTTCATCAAATCAATTATTAAATATAACTGATCAGGCTACAGGAATTTTCGCCCAAAAAATGGATCTGCAAAACCAGTTAGCTGAATTAGTTTCAAGGAAACGATATTTTGACTATGTTGCCGACAAGTTAAAGAATGATAATTTCTCAAATCTGATGCTGCCTGCATCTATTGGCATTTCAGATGAGGTGTTAAATGGACTGATGACTGAACTTATTGGTGCTCAGGCCCAACGATCGAACCTTATAGAAAATAAGCAGGAGAGAAATCCTTTGGTTCAAAAACTGGGTATTCAGATTGAAAATCTCAAAAAAACTATTTCGGAAAATATTACTGCATTTGGTAATACTACGAGTATTTCAATAGATGAAATGAATAAGCGAATAAGAAAGACAGAAGCTGAAATTAACCGTTTGCCGGCAACTCAGAGGCAGTTAGGCACAATTGAACGTCAGTACAGGCTTGACGATGCCATCTATAATTATCTGATGGAAAAACATGCAGAAGCAAAAATTACAAAAGCTTCAAATCTGCCGGATGACATGATAATTGAGTCTGCAAAAGTTGCAGGCGGTTTACCCATTTCACCTAATAAACCAAGGAATTATCTGGTTGCGTTTTTTTTAGGTCTGGCATTGCCTTTTGGATTTATTATGATAAAGAGCACTTTAAATAACAGAATTGAATCACAGGATGATATAGAAAAGCTATCGGATAGTCCGGTACTTGGCAAAATTATGCATAACAAGTATAAAACCAGTAATGTGATGTTCGAGTTTCCCAAATCAAATATTGCAGAATCGTTCAGAACTCTCCGCACCAACCTTGATTTTTACGTAAGAGGTGGAAATAAAAAGGTTATTATGGTAACTTCATGTATTGAAGGGGAAGGTAAGTCATTTATTGCTGTTAACCTTGCCATGAGTTATGCCCAATTGGGACGAAGGACTATTCTTGTGGATCTGGATCTGCGGAAACCCAAAACATATTTTAATGGAAGGGAAGATTCACGTGAAGGCTTAAGCTCATATATGATTGACAAAGTAAACCTTGAAGATATAATCATCCATTCTCCTCATGATAAGTTAGACTTTATTCAATCGGGAATTTTACCTCCAAATCCAGTTGAATTAATTGCGCTTGAGAAGACTGAAAAACTAATCGCTAAACTCAGAAATGACTACGATATTGTTGTGCTTGATACAACTCCACTTGCCCAGGTAACAGATGCCTACCTGCTTATTAACCATTCCGATATTAAAATAATAATAGCACGCTACAGTATTACATTAAGGAATGTCTTTTCATTGATCATGAAAGACCTACAGCAAAAAAATGTTGGCAATATTTGTATTGTACTAAACGACAACAGATTGTATCGAGATCAATATGGTTATGGGTATGGGTATTACAATAAAGGCAAAAGTAAGAATGGAAAAGATCGTTCAAGGAAGATTGCGGCTGCCTATTCCAAGTAAATTTGTGATTAGTGATTTGTGATCTGTGATTGACGACTGGTTGTTAATCAGTTGATTGATATGGTGATAGTTGTTTTGTGGTCAGTTCTCAGAATAAAGTTTGTCGATTTACTTAACCACTAGTTTTTGAGTAAAAAGGGTCAAATTTCCGGAAGTCAATTGTACAATATAAATTCCTTTATTAAAATTAATGGGAATTGTAAATTCCCTTAAATCCGGAGCCAACTCTGAAGTGTAAATAACCGTCCCTGATAAATCAGTTATCTGAATAAAGTCTGGGGAAAGTGAAGGTTCGTCAATACGAAAGGTTACATGATCTTTAGCCGGGTTTGGGTATATCTTCACCGCGAGCTTTTCATATTCAGGTGAATTTCGATGAGGGTAACCAAATATTTTTAATTCAGAAATGTGATTCCATGTGTCTGTTGAATTACCAAGTCCGATCAATTTAACAAAGTTAAAATCTTTAACTGCTTTGGATGGAGGGAACTCAAACACTTGAAGATCCCCAGAAAATGCACAGGATGACGATTTGGTGAGAATGGGTTCCCATAAAACTTTATCCTCGGACCCGAATACATCAAAGTAGGATTCTTTGTTTTGGCCGGGTTGAAATGCAAGTTTCAGATGTTGTACATTAAAAGGCTGTTTAAGTTCCAAAATCAGCCATTGCTTATCACCGTTTGCTGACCACATTGTACCGATATTCCCATCAATAATATTATAGGGATAATAAGGAGATTGATAACCGCTTGCTTCAATCGCTGATATTTCAGCCATTTCAAGTTCCGGTTTAAAAGGGAGAATTTCGATTGGAATAATCCTGGATTGGGTTGTTTTTCCATCACTTATCTTTAATGTGAATTCAACTTTTTGAGAAGTATTGACAATAGGACCAAGATATTTAATTGCAGGTCCGGATTTTGATGAAACAGGTATATTAGCCGGAACCGTCCAGGTATATGTAAGAATATCCTTATTTACATCATAACTCCCTGTTGCGTTAATCTCATTTACAAATCCCGAATAGCTTTCCGGACTAAAATTTACGACAACAACCGGAGGTGTATTTACAATAGTTACATTATTAGATACAGTTTGCGCACTTAATGTTAAAGCCTCTCCTCCTGAAGTTGTTTGAATCGGAGCTATTACTGGTTTAGTATATGCAACAGTAACTAAGTCAGCGTAGATTACCGGAGCGGCAAGTGTTAGCATAACCTTTACACCTGAAATAGTAACCTTATTAACACTTCGGGCAACGGAATTAACTTCAACTTTAAACGCTGTTACATCTGGTATAACGTTTGCCAAAGACACATCATAAATCATTTCCAATATTGAGGCGGTCGAATTTTGAATTGCTGAGTTGAGGTAAACCGGAACTACAGGTATCAATTGATTCGATATCTCAATTACCAGAGAACCGTAAACCCCTGAACCATCACTGGCTGTACCTCTGGCTGTGATACTTCCATTATCTGTTGCAGTAACAAGACCTGTTGTTGAATTTATTGATGCACTGCCCGATCCATTTGTTATTGACCATGTCACTGTCTTATTCGTGGCATTCGACCGGCAGTAACGCTGCACTTAAGCTGTAGAGTCCCGCCATCGGCTGCTATTGCCGTTGCACCTCCTGCTCCGGTAACCGTTATACTTGTAACCGGTATAACCTGACCAGATATTGTGATAGTTAGAGTACCATAAACTCCTGATCCATCATTGGCTGTCGCCCTCGCCGTTACTGATCCATTGTCTGTTGCAGTTAAAAGACCTGTCGAAGAATTTAATAATGCCAAATCAGAACCGCTTGTTATGGACCATGTTACTGTCTTATTATCCGCATTAGCAGGCACTAATGCGGCGCTTAGCTGAAGTGTCCCGCCATCGGCAGCTATTGTCGTTGCACCTCCCGCACCGGTTACCCTGATACTTGTAACTGGTATAACCTGGTTTAGATATAGTGATAGTCAGTGTGCCATAAACTCCTGAACCATCTTTTGCAGTTGCCCTTGCAGTCACAGTACCGCTTGCAACTGCCGTTACCAGTCCTGTAGTTGATATAGTAGCCTGTCCTGTAACATTCGTAAGAGACCACGTGACTGTCTTTGTTAGTGGCATTTGCCGGTAATACCGCAGCACTTAACTGAAGCGTCCCATTATCTGAAAAAATCGAACTAGCTCCTCCTGCTCCTGTTACTGTTATTCCTATTACCGGGATAACCTGGTTAGATATCGTAATTATCAGTGCACCAACAACTCCCGATCCATCCTTTGCAGTTGCCTTTGCTGTTACTGTTCCACTCGCTACGGCTGTAACAAGTCCAGCAGCACTTATTGTTCCTTGTCCTGTACTATTCGTAAGTGCCCATGTAACTGCTTTGTTTGTGGCATTTGCTGGTGATACAGAAGCACTTAGCTGAAGAGTACCATTATCCGTGGTAATCGTTGTCGCTCCTCCTGCTGCCGTAACTGTTATGCCAGTCACGGCTACGACCTGGTTTGAAATTGTAAGTATCAGGGTGCCATATATTCCTGAACCATCTTTTGCTGTTGCCCTTGCTGTCACAGTACCGTTGGCAACTGCCGTTACCAGGCCTGAAGTCTGATATAGTAGCCTGTCCTGTACCATTCGTAAGAGACCATGTGACTGCTTTGTTAGTGGCATTTACGGGTAATACAGTAGCACTTAGCTGAAGAGTACCATTATCTGTAGTTATTGTTGTAGCTCCTCCTGCTCCCGTAACTGCTTATTCCCGTCACAGGTATATGTCTGGTTTGATATTGTAAGTGTCAGAGTACCATAAATCTCTGAACCATCTTTTGCTGTTGCCCTTGCTGTTACTGTTCCATTCGTTACGGCTGTAACAAGTCCTGAAGCACTTATTGATCGCCTGTCCTGTACCATTCGTAAGAGACCATGTGACCGTTTTGTTAGTGGCATTTGCTGGTGATACTGCAGCACTTAGCTGAAGAGTCCCATTATCCATGGTTATTGTTGTCGCTCCTCCTGCTCCCATAACTGTTATACCTGTCACAGCTATTGTCTGGTTTGATATTGTAAGTGTCAGCGTACCATAAATCCCTGAACCATCTTTTGCTGTTGCCCTTGCTGTTACAGTTCCATTGGCTACTGCTGTTACCAGTCCTGAAGCTGATATTGTTGCCTGTCCTGTACCATTCGTAAGTGACCATGTAACTGTTTTGTTAGTGGCATTTGCTGGTAATACAGCAGCACTTAGCTGAAGAGTTCCCGTTATCCGTTGCTATTGCAGTCGCTCCTCCTGCCGCCGTAACTGTTATGCCTGTCACAGCTATGGCCTGGTTTGATATTGTAAGTGTCAGGGTGCCATATATCCCTGAACCATCCTTTGCAGTTGCTTTTGCCGTTACAGTGCCGTTGGCAACTGCTGTTACCAGGCCTGAAGCTGATATAGTAGCCTGTCCTGTACCATTCGTAAGAGACCACGTGACCGTTTTGTTAGTGGCATTTGCGGGTAATACCGCAGCACTTAATTGAAGAGTTCCATTATCCGTGGCTATTGCAGTCGCTCCTCCTGCCGCCGTAACTGTTATGCCTGTCACAGCTATGACCTGGTTTGATATTGTAAGTGTCAGGGTGCCATATATCCCTGAACCATCCTTTGCAGCTGCTTTTGCCGTTACAGTGCCGTTGGCAACTGCTGTTACCAGGCCTGAAGCTGATATAGTAGCCTGTCCTGTACCATTCGTAAGAGACCATGTGACCGTTTTATTAGTGGCATTTGCGGGTAATACCGCAGCACTTAGCTGAAGAGTCCCATTTTTCGTGGTAATCGTTGTCGCTCCTCCTGCTCCCGTTATTTTTATACTAGTTACTTTAATTGATGGATCTACGGCATAATACTCATGAGCACCGATGTCAGGATATGCATCACGCTTGTTGCCGAAAATATCATCGCTAACTTGCGATATAACAGCTCCTTTATTAATTGCAGGTGATGTACTTAATAGCTTAAAATAATCTGCTGTTAGTTTGCCAGCACTTAAATCTCCCGTTTTGGCAAGTTTTGGATCACCAACAAGATCTCCTTTCCCAACACAATTGTCATCGTATGTTTTATTATAAAAATTGTTACTGAAATGTCAATCCAATTTGACTTCCATATTTGTAATAAATACATTTTGAAGCATCTTCCTGAATTATTATATTATTCCTAAATTCAGAACCTGTTTCTCCTTCATAATAATTAATCTGAACATGTAAAAACGTCATTACTATTTATAAATACGTTATTCGCAACTAACAAATTAGTCAACGGACACATGCTTATAAAAGTCTTGCCAGTATTAAAAACAATATTATTTATAAATGTATTATTGTTATTCAAAAATCCAGCTGTACCTTCGTTATAATGAGATAATGCTCCCGGAGATAGGAAACTCCATCTGCATGCATAAATTTAGTCATATATACTAAATTTCTCTGTACAAGAGTATATTCAGAGTTCATTACATAAAGCATAGCACTATAAATATCATAGATATATATTATCTTCTATTGTTGAATGACTGCACCTGGTCGAAGATACACCTTCACCCCATACATCGTGAACAATATTATGTCTCACAATATTATAAGAACATTCCCTGACATTAATGCCACAACTCCAAGTCTCACCTGGTGACTGGAAACCATCAGTATTACTCATGGCTGCATTATATACCAGGTTATTTTCAATAGTAGCATAATTTCCTGTTGATCTTATTCCTCCAGCCCATGCATCATGAACAATGCAATTGCTTGCTACACAACCAGTCCCGGCAAACCAAATTCCAGAGCCTCCGGCATAAACGCCTGTCATATTACAATTTCTGATTTCCAAACCTATTATATTTATATAGTCTGACCAAGTGAAAACCAAAGCGGAACCAGCTCCAATAGATATTCCAGTACCATCAATGATTACTTTTTCATTTTGGTAGGCAATAAGAACATTTGGATTTCCTGCAATTCCTGATGAAAGATGAAACATAACTCCTTCATTATAAGTACCTCCACGTACATAAATGGTATTTCCACCGACTCCATCTGCCAATTTTGATTCAGCAAAACTAATAGTCTTAAAAGGGGAACTTAAGGTACCAGGGTTTGTGTTTCTACCCGAAGGAGAAACATAATAATTTGTCGCTGAAGCAATAGCGCTTATGGATATAAATAATACCGTGAAAAAGTACTTCATAGGCGCTAGTTATTTTTGATCAGATAAGGTTTTCCTTTGACGAATACTTATTTTTTAACGGCAAACTTATTACTTTATTACATTAACTTATATTTCTTAGAATTAATTTTATCAACAAAATATGATATTCCTTTTTTCTTCAGTCAGTTTATCATATTGAATTTTATTTACTTCCGTATCCCCTGGCAGGAAAAATCAAAATGAAAATATTGAATCCCATCAAAAAACGTCAGTCCACCTGTCAAATAAAGTATTCTTTGACAAATATTAGATTATCTTAGGTGAATTAGTACTACTAGGAGATTAAGTACAAAATTAGATGACAATAAGTTTTCATTAAGGTAACATTAAGTTTTAAAAGGGCCTGCTACCATTTGGTATTAAAAGATTGATTTCTTAATTTCACAGAGCAAGTTTTTATCCTTTTACTTTTAAAACCGTCAGCATTTTTGTAACAAGAAAATTTTATTCCGCAGTCTTTTTAATTCATTTCATCTGTCAGAATAAAAAGCAGTTACAAACCAAAAAATGGGACTGACGGAGGCGTAAGCGTACATGCCTGTTTAGAAATTGATGCTAATACGATTTTTCATAGTTGTTGTAAAGAAGTTCAGTAAATTAAATTTCTATGATAGCCAGCGTCACAAAATCAAAACTTATTGGAGAAGTTACTATTTCGGGAGCTAAGAATAATTCTCTGCGTTTACTGGTTGCCAGTCTGTTGTCAACAGGCAAGTTGACTTTAAAAAATTGTCCGGTTAGAATTTTGGATCTTCAGGTACAAGTAGAGATGCTACAATATCTGGGCAAAAACATTTATAAAGATGACAATACGATTATTATCAGTGAGGATAAACAGATTAAAAGCGAACTCATTTGGACAAAGCGGTCGATACGGAACACGCTTTTGGTATTAGGATGCCTACTGGCCCGGACAGGTTATGGTAAAGTGCCTTTGCCGGGAGGATGTAAATTAGGAGATCGCAAATACGATATACATATTGAGATTATGGAGAAATTTGGAGCCAAAGTATGGGAAGAAGGAGATTATTTGTGTGCAGAATCCAATACGAGGCTAAAAGGAACTGATCTTTACCTTCCTATTCGATCAACCGGAGCCACTGAAAATGGAGTCTTAATGGGTTGTCTCGCAGAAGGAGTAACAAAAATATGGAATCCTCATATTCGTCCTGAGATTATTGATATGATTGAGATGCTGAAATCAATGGGAGTCAACATTCACCTGAACGGACAAGAATCAATAGAGATATTTGGAGTAGAAGGTCTCTCGGCTCCATGTGTTCATACATGCATACCTGATAATATGGAGGCATTAACCTATGCAATAGCTACTACTATTACTGGCGGTGAAGTAGAAATAAAAAATTTCCCATTTGAACATCTTGAAATACCAATGATTTATTTACGTGAATCCGGAATGAAGTTTTATAAATCTCAGGATTCAGCCAGTTTAATAGTAAAGAAGGGGAATATCTACCCGATTGAAATTGCAACCGGCCCCTATCCCTCCCTTAATTCGGATATGCAACCTTTGTTTGCTGCGTTTGCACTATTCGCAAAAGGGATATCAAAAATAGTCGATTTGCGATTTACAGGCAGGTATGGTTATTCAGAGGAATTTAACAAGTTGGGAGCTAAAACTTATACCACAGGTGATCTGCTTTTAATTGAAGGTGGGGGAAAATTATCCGGAACAAGAACAATAGCAATTGATCTTCGTGCGGGAGCAGCACTGACTCTAGTTGGAATGGGCATTGAAGGAGAAACTGTTATTGATAATTTCGAACAGGTTCTCAGAGGTTATGACAACTTTGTTGTGAAATTGACTGATTTAGGTAGTAATATTAAAATAAATTAGGAAAACATATTATTTAAAGAACGAAAAATCATTATTAATTTAAGCTGATTCATAATTCTTAATAAAATGACTGTCAAAAACTTAATTAAAGAAATAAAACCTGATTTAAATTCTGATAGACATTTAAGAATAAAGTTTGTTTTATCCTCCTTTTTTCTTAATCCATCTTTCCGACTTTTATTAAATTACAGATTAGGGAAATACTTTAACTCGTCAAGGTGGAAACTATACCGGTTCCTTTCATATAGGTATCACTACAGTCAAATAACTAAAAGGAATTGTCTAATCTCATACAATGCCATCATTGGAAAAGGAGTTAGGTTTCCTCACCCGCTTGGAATTGTCATTGGAGATGGGGTAATTATTAAAGATAATGTTACAATATGGCAACAAGTTACATTGGGAAGTCATGGTAAAATGGGGCAACCCTCTAATTATCATGTAATTGGAAATAATATAAAGTTATTTGCTGGTGCAAAATATTTTGGCACTAGTAAAATTGGAGATAACTCAATAGTTGGGGCAAATGCTGTTGTACTTAAAGACATACCTGAATGCACTGTTGCAGTTGGTATACCAACGCACATTTTACAGATTAAGGAAAAATGAATTCATTTTTTAAAGATGTATCAAGTGTTGGCTTTTCTAAAGTTGCGATTATAATATTTAGTTTAGGCAGGAGTATTATTACAGCAAGATGGTTAGGACCAGAAGTAAACGGAATTATTGCTGCTTTGGTAGTTTATCCTTCACTGTTTATGTCTTTCGGCTCATTAGGTATAAGTCAATCGGTAACCCACTTTATTGGCAAGAAAAAGTTTACCGAACAAAGTATTCGAACCAGCGTAACTCAGATATGGTTGTTTACAACTGTCATCAGTATGATAATTTGCTTTATTCTTATAAGATTTTTTAGTAGTTCAGGTAAAAACCTGTTTTTGGTTTTTCTTGCTATCGCCCCTATTCCTTTTACGTTATTCACCAAATACAATTCAGGAATTTTTCTAGGAAAAAATCAGATTGGAACTTATAATAAAATCAATTGGATACCTACATGTGTTGTCTTAATATTCTTAATTTTCTTTGTAGTTATTTTTGCTATGGGTATTAATGGTGCTATGCTTGCTTCAATTATTGGTCCGTTATTTATGTTTTTTTTCCTGCTGATTAAAAACGATTTTATTAAATCCTTTAAGCTTAAATTTGAGTGGAAGGTTATAGGTTCACTACTTTCATTAGGGCTTGTATATGCTACGGCTTTAGTGATAATTAACCTCAATTATAGAGTAGATATTATTTTAATGGACAAACTCTCAACTCCATTAAAACAATATCTACCCTGTAATTGAGGTTAATTATTAGTAATGCTGTGGCATATACAATACCTAATGAGAGTAATGAACCTTAGATAACCTTCCATTCAAATTTAAGTTTAAACGATTTAATAAAATCATTTTTAATAAGCAGTAAGAAAAACATAAATGACGGCCAGCTATTGAAGCAAGAAAAGCTACTTTAATACCCAGTGGATAAACAATAACTAAGATGACTAATGATAATAAGACAATTCCAGGAGGCAACCAATTTATTTTGTTATAGGTGCCAATCTGATTCTTACCAAGAATATTCCGGAATTATATTTGGTGAATAAACTGAAAGGTATGGGTGTGACGACAGAGCAACAAACAGGTTCTTCTCCCGAATTACTAAAGTATCGGATCAAAATAAAACTAATAAATACACTAATAATTGAGGTAAAAAACCATATCTGGGTAACATTTGTTCTAATACTTTGCTCGGTAAACCTATTTTTACCAATAAAATGGGTTATTGATTGACTTATTCCCAATGAACCAAAGACATAAATAAAGAAGGATATACTGCCAAAGCAGCAATAATACCATTTTCTTCTGGTCCTAACCATCTTGCTGTAATAATACTCCTTTCTCTATATACTAAATATTATAATCGCAATTTAAAAAAGCCAACACTTAATACATCTTTGAAAAATGAGTTCATTTTTCCTAAATCTATAAAATGTGAGCGGGTACGCCAACTGCAACAGAGTTTTCAGGTATGTCTTTAAGCACAACAGCATTTGCACCAACTACTGAGTTATCTCCAATTTTAACATTACCAAAATTTTTGCACCAGCAAATAATTTTACATTATTTCCAAATTTACGGATAATTGAGGGTTGCCCATTTTACATGACTCCTGAAATGTAACTTGTTGCCATATTGTAACATTATCTTTAATAATTACACCGTCTCCAATGACAATTCCAAGGGTGAGGAAATCTAACTCCTTTTCCTATGATTGCATTGAATGAGATAAGACAATTCCTTGAGTTATTTGGCTGTAGTGAACCTATATGAAAGGAATGGTATAGTTTCCACCTTGACGAGTTAAGTATTTTCCCTAACCTGTAATTTAATAAAATCGGAAACAGGAATAAAAAGGAGGATAAACAAACTTTATTCTTAAATGTCTATCAGAATTTAAATAAGATTTTTATTTCTTAATTAACCTATTGATAGTCATTTTATTAAGATTTACCACTTATGAATCAACTTAAATTAAAATGATTTTTCGTCCTTTAAATAATATGTTCTTAATTTATTTTAATATTACTACCTAAATCAGTCAATTTCGTGACAAAGTTGTCATAACCTCTGAGAACCTGTTTCAAAATTTCCTCAATAACAGTTTCTCCTTCAATGCCCATTCCAACTAGAATTCAGTGTGCTCCGCACGAAGATCAATTGCTATAGTTCTTGCTCCGGATAATTTTCCCCCACCTTCAATTAAAAGCAGATCACCTGTGGTATAAGTTTTAGCTCCCAACTGCCTCTGAATAGCCATATACCTGTGTAAATCGCAAATCGACTTATTTTTGAAATCCCTTTTGCGAATAGTGCAAACGCAGCGAACAAGGGTTGCATATCCGAATTAAGTGAAGGATAGGGGCCGGCCAATTTCAATCGGGTATATATTCCCCTGCTTTACTCTAAACTGGCTGAATCCTGAGCTTATAAAACTTCATTCCGGATTCACATGAATAAATCATTGGTAATTCAAGATGTTCAAATGGGAAGTTTTTTATTTCTACTTCACCGCCAGTAATAGTAGAAGCTATTGCATAGGTTAATGCTTCCATATTGTCAGGTATGCATGTATGAACACATGGAGCCGACAGACCTTCTACTCCAAATATCTCTATTGATTCTTGTCCGTTCAGGCGAATGTTGACTCCCATTGAAATCAGCATATGATACATATCAATAATCTCAGGACGTATATGAGGATTCATATCTTCTTTTTACTCCTTCAGCGAGGCGACATTAAGACTCCATTTTCGGTGGCACCTGTTGAATCAATAGGAAGATAAAGATACCAGTTCCTTTAAGTCTCGTTTTGGATTCTGCACACAAATAATCTATTTTTGTTGCTCCAATTTCTCCATAATATCAACATGGATATCGTATTTGCGATCTCCTAATTTACATCCTCCCGGTAAAGGCACTTTACCATAACCTGTCCGAGCCAGTAGGCATCCTAACACCAAAAGTGTGTTCCTATCAACCACTTTGTCAATGAGGTTTGGCTTTTAATCTGTTTATCCTCACTGATAACAATTGTATTTTGTTCTGTAGAATGTTTTTACCCAGATACTGTAGCATCTCTACTTGTACCTGAAGATCTAAGATTCTAACCGGACAATTTTTTAAGTGTCAGCTTGCCTGTTGACAACAACGCATTGATAAACACGAGATGTTTCTTTGCTCCAATAATTGTTTTCTCCAATAAGTTTTGATTTTGTGACCCTCGCTATCATAGAAATTTAATTTACTGAACTTCTTTACAAAAACTATGAAAAATCGAATTTGGCCTAAACATGCATGTATGCTTACGCCCCCGTCAGTCATTTTTCGTGCGTAACTGCTTTTTATTCTGACAGATGAAATGAATTAAAAAGAACTACGAAATAAGGTTTTCTTGTTACAAAAATGCTGACGGTTTTAAAAGTAAAAGGATAAAAACTTGCCCTGTGAAATTAAGTAATCAATCTTTTAATACCAAATAGGTGTTTATAACATAATGTTACCTTAATGAAAACTTATTCAACTTAATTTTGTGCTTAATCTGCTGATGGTACCAATTTACCTAAGATAATGTAATATTTGTCAAAGAATACTTTTATTTGACAAGTGACTGATGATTTTTGATGGGATTCAATATTTTCATTTTGATTTTCCTGCCAGGGGATACGAGAAGTAAATAAAATTCAATACGATAACCTGACTAAAAAGGAATATCATATTTTGTTGATAAAATTAATTCTAAGAAACATAAGTTAATGTAATAAAGTAATAAGTTTGCCGTTAAAAATAAGTATTCGTCAAAGGAAAACCTTATCTGGTGCAAAAATAACGAGCGCCTATGAAGTACTTTTCACGGTATCTATATCCATAAGGCACGCTATTGCTTCAGCGACAATTATTATGTTTCTCCTTCGGGTAGAAACACAAACCCTGGTACCTTAAGTTCCCCTTTTAAGACTATTAGTTTTGCTGAATCAAAATTGGCAGATGGAGTCGGTGGAGATACCATTTATGTACGTGGAGGTATTTATAATGAAGGAGTTATGTTTCATCTTTCATCAGGAATTGCAGGAAATCCAAATGCTTCTTATTGCCTACCAAAATGAAAAAGTGAATCATAGATGGCACTGGAATATCTATGGGAGCAGTTTCCGCTTTGGTTTTCAGTTGGTCAGACTATATAAATATAATAGGTTTGGAAATCAGAAATTGTAATATGACAGGCCTTTATGCCGGAGGCTCTGGAGACTCCGGGACTGGTTGTGTAGCAAGCAATTGCATTGTTCAGTGATGCATGGGCTGGTGGAATAACCAAACAGGAACTATACTACTATTGAAAATAACCTGGTATAATGCAGCCATGAGTAATACTGATGGTTTCCGTGAGACTTGGAGTTGTGGCATTAATGTCAGGGAATGTGTTTATAATATTGTTAGAACACAATGTTGTTCACGATGTATGGGGTGAAGGGGTATCTTCGACAAGATGCAGTCATTCAACAATTGAAGATAATGTCATATTTGATATTTATAGTGCCATGCTTTATGTAATGAACTCTGAATATACTCTTGTACAGAGGAATTTAGTATATATGACTAAATCTATGAACAGAGATGGGGTTTCCTATCCCGGAGCTATATCACATTACAACGAAGGTACTGCTGGGTACATGAATAGCTATAATACATTTATAAACAACATTGTTTTTAATACTGGCAAGACTTTTTTGAGTATGTGTCCGTTGACTAATCTATTAGTTGCAAATAACGTATTTATAAATAGTCATGACGTTTTTCATATCCAGATTAATTATTATGAAGGAGAAACAGGTTCTGAATTTAGAAAATAATATAATAATCCAGGAAGAGTAGAAAATGTATTTATTACAAATATGGAAGCCAAATTGGATTGAAATTTAGTAACAACTTTTATGACCCGATGATAGTCTATTGGGAAAGGAAGTCTGTTGGTCATCCGAACTTGCGAGAAAACGGGAGACTTAAGTGCTGGTAAACTAACAGCAGATTATTTTAAGCTATTAAGTACATCACCTGCAATTAATAAAGGAGCTGTTATATCTCAAGTTAGCGATGATATTTTCGGCAACAAGCGTAATGCATATACCTAAGACATGAGTGCTCATGAGTATGCCGTAGATATGCCAATTCAACTAAAGTAACTAGTATAAAAATAACGAAGCTTAACGACAACGATACCACGAAAAATGGGACTTTCAGCTCAGTGCTGCGGTATTCTTCAAATGCCACTAACAAAGCTGTCACATGGTCTCTTATGAAGGTTGCAGGGCTGGCAACAATATCAACTTCAGGCCTGGTAACAGCAGTTGCCAACGGAACTGTGACTGCAAGGGCAACTGGGTCAGGGATTTATGGCACCCTGCAATTTCAATATCAAAATCAGGCCATCGTCTGACAGGCGTAACAGTTACAGCAGCAGGAGGACGAACTGCAATAGCCACGGATAACGGGACCTTTCAGGCTGAGCATCTGTACCCGTCAATGCCACTAACAAAACGATAGCATATTATTGATTTTACGGGCAAGCTACTATATCAGCTTCGGGCCTGGTAACAGCAGTAGCGGCACTGTAACGGCAAGAGCAACAGCAAAAGATGGTTGGGGCGTTTTATAGTACTCTGACACTTTTACAATATCAAACCAGGCCATAGCCGTGACTCCATAAGCATTTTTACGGCTTCAGGAGGAGTGACTCAACGGATAACGGGACTCTTCAGCTAAGTGCTGCGGTATTACCCGTAAATGCCACTAATAAAACGGTCACATGGTCTCTTACAAATAGTACGGGCAGGCTACCATATCAACTTCAGGCCTGGTAGCGGCAGTTACCAACGGCACTGTAACAGCAAGGGCTACAGCAAAAGATGGTTCAGCAATTTATGGTACCCTGACACTTACAATATCAAATCAGACATTAGCTGTGACAGGCATAGCAGTTTTATGGCAAACAGGAGGAGCGACAACATTACCATGGATAATGGTACTCTTCCAGGCTGAGTGCTTCTGTATCACCAGCAAATGCCACTAACAAAGCGGTCACGTGGTCTCTTACGAATGGTACAGGGCAGGCTACCGTACCATCAACTTCAGGCCTGGTAGCAGCAGTTGCCGACGGCCGCTGCTGACACAAGGCTAGCACAAAAGATGGTTCAGCAATTTATGGTACCCTGACACTTACAATATCAAATCAGACATTAGCTGTGACAGGCATAGCAGTTATGGGAGCAGGAGGGACGACTGGACACGATTCCATGGATAATGGTACTCTTCAGCTAGTGCTTCTGTATCACCAGCAAATGCCACTAACAAAGCGGTCACGTGGGTCTCTTACGAATGGTACAGGGCAGGCTACCATATCAACTTCTGGCCTGGTAACGGCAGTTGCCAACGGCACTGTAACAGCAAGGGCAACAGCAAAAGATGGTTCAGGTATATATGGTACCCTAGCACTTACAATATCAAATCAGACATTAGCTGTGACAGGCATAGCAGTTACGGCAGCAGGAGGAGCGACAGACGATTACCACGGATAATGGTACTCTTCAGCTAGTGTTACTGTATCCCCAGCAAATGCCACAAACAAAGCCGGTACATGGGCACTTTCAAATACCATACAGGACAAGGAACAATAAGTGCTGC
>CAVTDE010000004.1:0-302682 GCA_963733455.1 uncultured Bacteroidales bacterium | reverse complement strand
CAATCTCGCTCTTTTTTGAGTGGGTGTGAGTGTGAGAGCGAGGAAAAAAGAAACGAGAGTGCTCGCTCCCGGAGATATCCAGAAAAGAAAAAAGAAAGTGTGAGTGTGAGAGTGAGAGCGAGGAAAACATCACGAGTGTGTTCGCTCTCGCTCCCACACTCGCTCTGTTTTCAGTACCCGGAGCGGGACTTGAACCCGCACAGCCGTAATGGCCACAGGATTTTAAGTCCTGCGTGTCTACCATTCCACCATCCGGGCAATTTAATGGCTTTGGTAGCTATTCCTAAATTTCACTGTTCTATAAAGAACTCAACCTGTCAGCAGGGATGGTGGAATGGTCCTCCCCTGCAGTCTGGCTGCTTCGCTAAAAACGCCCACCGGGCGTTTTCTTTACGCTCGCCCCTACCATCCGGGCAATTTAATGTCTTTCGTATGCCGTTATCGCCGTTACGCCGTTACGCCGTTATGCCTTTGCGCCGTTTGCCACCGTTACGCCGTTACGCCTTTACCTGCCGTTACGCCGTTATGCCTCGCCTTTGCCCCGTTACGCCTTGCGCCGTTACGCCTTTGCGCCGTTAATTAGTGCTGCAAATTTAAAATAAATAATCCTTAATCAAAATCCGTCTGCTTCTATTCCGTCACCAGAACAGGTTTACCTAACCCAACGGTTTCAAGCGCCTTTAACTGGGTTCTGGCATCACCTGCAACTACATAGTACATTCTTGCAGGATCTATATATTTCTTTGCCAGCTCAAGCTGCTTTTCTACGGTAAGTCCCTTGACAAAAGCTTCTTCACCTTTGATATAATCAGTCGGCAAATTGTAAACCGCAATATTGTTAAGCATTCCCAACAGACTGCCAAGGGTTTCAAATGCACGTGCATTGCTTTTTAACAAAGCTGATTTTGTAAAATCAATATATTCCTGAGGTTCGCTTTCACGGTACTTCTCCATCTCTGTCTTGAAAATATTGACGGATTCAACTGTCGAATTTGTCCGTACCATCGATGAAGCCGTAAATGTCCCGTAATTTTTAGCCCCCATGAAGTTCGACCTTGCACCGTATGTAAAACCTTTCTCCTCACGCAGGATCAGGTTAAACAATCCGTTAAATGATCCCCCCAGCTTATAATTGGTAACATAAGCCGGATAATAATCAGGATCAGTCCTCAGAATTGATGGGCATCCGATGTAAATAACCGACTGTTTTGCACCCGGAACATCAACAAAGAATATCTGTGATTTGGCCGGTGGATCAGGCAGTTTAATAACAGGCAGGTTAACTTCTTTTGTCTGCCACTTTGTATTTAATTCTGCCAATGCTGCTTCGACCCTTGGCTGGTCAACATTACCAACAACAAGGAACTGCGCAAGCGAAGGAGAGAAGTTCTTTTCATAGAAATTCTTAAGATCGTCAATTGTTATAGAATTAACAGATGCCTCAGTACCAACAGTTTCAGTAGCAAGTATATTGTCTTTTCCAAAAATAAGCCTGTTAAGGGTAGTTGAAGCCAGATAGCTTGGATTAGCCTGGTTCCGTTTTATGTTATTGATGACCCTGCTTTTAGCCAGACTAAACTGTTCTTCATCCCAGCGTGGTTCGAAAAGCATTTCTTCAACAAGACTTAATGTCTGTTCAAAATTACGTGCAAGAGTGCTGACCCTTATTGTAATGTTTTCATTTCCGCCGTAAAAACTTATGCTTGCGCCAAGAAGCTTTATTGCATCTTCAAGTTCTTCAGGAGTTTTATTACGCGTACCTTCATTCATAAGTGAGGCGGTCAGGCTTGCCACCCCTGCTTTATCGGGAGTATCAAGAAGATGCCCGCCAGCCATCACAATGGAATACTGAATAAGAGGCAATTCATTCTGGGTTATACCATAAAGTTTCATGCCATCACTGAGAGAACCTGTCCAAACCGAAGGAAGAGTCAGTTCCGGATCAGGACCAACGGGTGGCTGAACCGACCTGTCAAATGATGTCGGCGTTTTAACCACTGGTTCTGTTTCTGCAACTACATCCTTTACCTCAGCCGCTTTAGTCACATCTTCTTCAACAATTCCTGCATTGACTGAATTTTCAGCAATCAGATTTGCCTCACCTTTGGGTACAAAACTTGTTTCAACAAAATTCTTCCCTTTAATGTATTTCTGATATGCATTTTTTACATCTTCTGAAGTTACCGACTGAGCGTTTTCAAAGTCAGTAGCATAGTATTGAGGATCCTCCTTAAACATCTGGTACTGTCCGAGCGTGAATGCCTTACTCAGTATACTGCTGAATGAACCGTAAAAACTGGTTTCATTTCTGGCTTTGATCCTTGTGAGGTCATCTTCTGTAAATCCTTCTTTTTCAAACATATCGAAAGATTCAAAAATTGCTTTCTCAACATCCGTCAGATTAACGCCCGGATTTGCCGTTACCGTAATTTCGAAACTACCTGCCAGCTCCTGTGAGCCGTTCCTTGCTGAAACTGAAGATGTGAGTTTCTTATCCTTTACAAGGATCTTGTATAAGGGGGTCTTTTTACCATCCGATAGAAGGTCTCCAAGATAGTCGAGGGCATAAGCTTCCTTTGAAAACTGTTCAACTCCGGGGAACACCATTGTCAGTCTCGGAGCTTTTGCAAAATTGTCCTCGTGGTATAACCTCACTGTTGAAGAGAGCGAAGGAGGCATGGGACCTCTTTTTTCGACAGGTTCTCCCTTTGGGATCTCTGCGAAATACTTTTCTACAAGAGCTTTGACTTCTTCCTTGTTGATATCGCCTGCAATTACCAGTGTTGAATTATTAGGGGAATAAAATTTCTTATGAAATGCCTTGACATCGTCAACGGTGGCATTTTGCAGATCCTGCATTTCACCTATAACATCCCAGCTGTATGGATGGCCTTTGGGATAAAGGGTCTTCAGGATCAGATAATCATTAAATCCGTACGGTGCATTATCAACGCTCTGCCTTTTTTCATTCTGAACAACATTCTGCTGGTTTGCAAGGGCTGAATGAGTCACAGTATTCTCAAGAAATCCCATCCTGTCCGATTCGAGCCATAAAGCCAGCTCGAGCGCATTTCTGGGGATTACTTCATAGTACATTGTGGCATCCTGGCCGGTACCTCCGTTAAGGTCGCCTCCTGCTCCCTGGATCAGTTTAAATAATTGATCTTCAGCTACATTTTCAGATTTCTGGAACATCATGTGCTCAAATAGATGAGCAAATCCGGTTTTCCCTTCCGATTCACGGCTTGAACCAACGTGGAACACAGTAGCTACAGCCACGATAGGATCAGATTTGTCCTCGTGAAGGATAACCGTTAACCCGTTTGAAAGGGTGTACTTCTCAAACGGAACTGAAAAGGCAGGTTCACTTTTTTTAGTTGTACAGGAGATGAGAACTCCAACAGACGTTACCAGAAGAATAGATAATAATTTTTTCATACAGAGAAAATTAAGTTGATAATTGGTTTTGAGCTTCTAAAGTAAGAAAAAAATTAGCAGAAATTAAATTAAATTAGTTTGGGGTTATTGAAAAAGCCTTTTTTAACCGCAAAGCACGCTAAGAAGGCGCAAAGCACGCAAAGTTAAAATGTTAATAATTAGCTCTTTGCGATCTTTACGTAAATACTTCGCGATCTTTGCGGTTAATGGATTTAGATTTTTTAACAGCCCTGGCGATACGGTGAAATCATCTTAAAAGCAGAAACTAAATTCGGCTGGCCGGGGTGGTTGAATCGACCCCTTCCATTTTCCTTTCTGAGCGGGAGACGGGACTCGAATGCTGACGCTAGCGGTCAGCATCCTGACATCCTGACCCTAATGGTCAGGATCGTCAGGACCCGCGACCCTTTCATTTAATTTTGAGCGGGAGACGGGACTCGAACCCGCGACCCCGACCTTGGCAAGGTCGTGCTCTACCAACTGAGCTACTCCCGCAAATTCACGGGCAAAAATAAGAATTTTTTTTTATCTGCAATACCGCTCAGATAAATTAAGCATTTATGCTGTTATTGTTGGATTGCTATTTTATCGAACCCCAATCAGTCAGAGTATTGTTCTGGATGTAGAGCCAGGTATCACGGTAAGTCCATTCTTCCTTAACGATATTGCCGCTTAATACCTTATTTATTTTTCTGGGAGAACCCCAGCTGTCCTTTATCATTTCGGAGGACATCCCTTTCCATATCTTTCCTTCATAAATCTTTTGGCCAACACTGCTGCCATACTTGTCTTCAAGATATGAGAACCTGCTGGTAACCTGATTCCGTCTTACCGGCATTTCCTTCTGAATCGGGGCTTCTTTTATTGCAGCAGGAGGCTGGGCAACCGGATTCTTTGTAACAACAGCCTGATTTGCATAAATATATCCCTCGTTTTCCTCATAAATCACATGGAGATAGGTATCATCCGATCCCAGAACATCGACTGAGGAACCTTCGGGAATAACCAGAATTACTGAGGTGAGATCATTTTTATCTGCAAAAAGCCGGCTTGCTGATTTCAATGTTGCAGTGGCAGTTACATTCTGATTTACTGTCTGATCGTTTTCAAGATTCTGAAGAACGCTGGTTTTATCTTCCTGAGCATTGACTGTAATAGCAAAAAGAAAGATGAAAGATGTATAAATAATCTTTTTCATAAAGTTTTGTTTATCTGATCTGCTCAAAAACTGTACCAGTTGTAATCAGTGACTAAAGTTTGGAGTGCCTAAAGTTTGGAGTGCCTGGAGTCTGGAGTGTATTGAGTTAATATTTATATTTTTGAGCCACACGACACCGAGTACCAGCAACCAGCAACCAGCAACCCGCAACCCGCAACCCGCAATTCGAGTTAATCACAGCTTTCTTATGAGCATTAACCCGTCTCTTAATGGAAGAATTAAGTTCTCGATATTCTTCTGTTTCCTTATCATCTCATTGAATTCAATAATCCCTTTAGCCTGAGGATCTATTGTGTTTTTATCAAGGACCTGGCCTCCCCAGAGGACATTATCCGCAAGGATGAATCCACCCGGTTTGACTTTGCCGATAATCAGTTTATAGTATTCGGTATATTCGCGCTTGTCGGCATCAATAAAGACAAGATCAAACTCTTCCTTAATATCCTTTACGACGTCCTGGAATCTTCCTGTCAGCAACTTAATTTTTGAGGCAACTCCGGCTTTGATGAAGTAAGATTGAACGAATTCCTTCAATTCATCGTTGATATCGACAGTGAGCAGAACTCCTCCGGTTTTTAATCCCCTGGCCAGACAAATTGCCGAATACCCTGTAAATGTCCCGATCTCAAGGATGCGCGAGGGATTGATCATTTCAGAGATCATCTGTAGTAACCTGCCCTGGAGGTGACCCGATATCATATTCGGATTGACAAACTTAATATACGTTTGCCTGTAAAGGTCCTCAAGAACAGGATCTTCGGATGTTGAGTGATCCAGAATGTATTTATCAAGATTCCTTTCCATTGTTATTTATAAATCAGTGTCGAAAGTTTATCAGGACCGAAAATATCATTGGCGGTAAAGAGCAGGTCATTGGCAGTCAGCCTGTCAATCTTTTTGGAAGTTTCTTCAAGACTTTCAATTCTGTTAAAGACAAGCAGGCTTTTCCCGAGACTGAGCATCAGGCTTTCGTGATTTTCATAACCTCTTGCAAGATACCCTATTATCTGGTTCTTTGCTTTGCTCAGCTGGATGTTTCCCATCTTTGTAGTCCTGAGCTTATTAAGCTCGGCCATTGTAATTGAAATGCTCTTTTCAAGGTTATGACTGTCAGTTCCAAAATAAATCGAAAATGCTCCCGTATCGCAATACGGGTTATAGTTCGATTCAACGTTATATGCAAACCCGTTTTTCTCACGGAGGGAGAGATTGAGCCTTGAATTAAGGCCCTGTCCGCCCAGGATGTTGTTGAGGAGGAACATTCCTATCCTTCTGTCATCTTTAAGGTCGTATGCCACATTGCCGATGATGCAGTGATTTTGAAAAGTGTCTTTTTGCCTGGTTACGGATGAAGGTTTATAGATCCATGATTCTTTTGTCTTCACAATTTGACCCTTTGAGGGGACTGCTTCGAAATACTTCCTGAAAAGCTTTATGAGTTTTTCAGATTTTATGTTGCCAACCGAGCAAAGGACCAGCTGGTCGGTGGTATAGTTTTTTGAGATAAAATCCGCAATGGATTTTTGTGTAAAAGATTTAACAGTCGCCGATTCGCCAAGGATGTTATGACCAATTGGAAGGTCAGCAAAGATAAGCTCTTCGAAATCGTCGAAAATGAGTTCTGCTGGACTGTCGAGGTATGAGTTGATCTCTTCAATCACGACATCTTTTTCCTTTTCGATTTCTTTTTCAGGAAAAAGAGAATTAAAGGTGATATCGCTTATTATTTCGATAGCCCTTTCGTAATCATCTTTTAAAAAAGAGGCATGAACCGCGGTTTCCTCTTTTGTCGTATAGGCATTGAGTTCGCCTCCGACATCTTCGAGACGGCTGAGGATATGGTAAGCCTTTCTCTTTTTAGTTCCTTTAAAAAGCATGTGTTCAATGAAGTGAGCCATGCCATGTTCGGCGATATCTTCATCGCGTGAGCCAGTGTTTATAATGAGTCCGCAGTGTGCCACAACGCCTGTAACAGGGTAGTGAACAAGTCTGATGCCGTTACCGAGAGTATGAAAAAGGAGCTCCATAGATGCTAATTGATTGGCTGCAAAGGTACCACATAGGTAAACCTATTCCAAATTGATTTTTTGTGCAAAGTATTGGTAAAAAACTTTTTTCGGGTAAGGTATCTGCGATTTAAGGAAGTGGCGCCGGTGCCATCTGTAAAGGCCGGACATATTGACCATATTTCACCACTCAGATTTCAATTATCATGTATAATAAATCAAGAAGTACTTGATTCCGACTTTTAGTGATCAGCATGATACGTCAAACGATAGTCAGGTTCAGTGACTAATATTTATATTCATCTGATCTGGAATAATTTTTATCGGAATACATACAGCTTTATTTTTAATATTCGCTATTGAAGCTAAGTCAAAATTTGCAGCTTTATAAGCTGAAATAAAAAGACGCTCCCCATAAATCTTATTTTGCAGGTATTGTGATAATTTTTCATAACTGTTATTAAATTATTAGTATACAATTAAATATGTGTGAACTATGTAACTTTTTTAATTAATTGTGTAACGTTTTTTGGAACAAACAAATTTAACTTTACTCTGCGAAAATTTATTCGCTAATGAAAGCCATTAGTATTCACCTAATTATAATTGATTTTCAATAGCATACTACATAATCGTAATTTGGCATGAGCAAAAGAGTCAGATCAGATTTGTTAACCATTGTTGGGGGAGTAAAAGCAAAACATGCTGCAGGGTTAGTCATTGCTGATGCAGAAAAAACAGAACATGCAGCAGAGTTAGTTATTGCCGAAAGAGAGAAAGCAGAACTTGTTGCAGAATTAGTTATTGCTTACGCAGAGAAAGCAGAACGTGCGGATGAATTAGTCATTGCAAAAGAAGAGAAAGCAGAACGTGCTGATGAATTAGTTATTGCTAACGCAGAGAAAGCAGAACGTGCGGATGAATTAGTCATTGCAAAAGAAGAGAAAGCAGAACGTGAGGAGGAATTAATCATAGCTAATGCAGAGAAAGCAGAACGTGAGGAGGAATTAATCATAGCTAATGCAGAGAAAGCAGAACGTGCTGAGGAATTGGTTATCGCAAATGAAGAGAAGGCAAAACGTGCTGCAGAATTAGTCCTTGCAAATGTAGAAAAAGCAAAACGTGCTGCAGAGTTAGTCATTGCAAACGAAGAGAAAGCAAAACGTGCCGCAGAGTTAGTCATTGCGAATGAAGAGAAAGAAAAACGTGCTTCAGAATTAGTTATTGCGAACGCAGAGAAAGCAAAACGGGCAGCAGAATTGGTTATTGCGAACGCAGAGAAAGCAAAACGTGCTGCAGGGTTAATCATTGCGAATTTAGAGAAAGAAAAACTTGCAGATGAATTTATCATCGTTGACAAAGAGCTTTCTTATCAAAACGAAGAGAGGGTAAAACGTGCCGCAGAGTTAGTCATTGCTGATATAAATAAAACAAAACGTGAAGCTGAGTTGGTCATTGCGAATATTGAGAAAGCAAAAGGGATAGCAAAGTCAATTATTGCTGACAAAGAACTTTCTTTTCAATCCGAAGAAAAATCTAAACGGGCTGCAGAGTTAATCATCGCTGAAGCGGAGAAAGCAAAACGTGAAGCAGAGCTGGTAATTGCGAACATAATGAAAGCAAAACGTTCCGCAAAGTTAGTCATTGCGAACGTAGAGAAAGCAAAACATGCAGCAGAGTTAGTCATTACCAACAAAGAACTTATATACCAAAAAAGTGAAAAATCAAAACGTGCTGCAGAGTTAATCATTGCCAATGTAGAAAAAGCAAAACGTGCTGCAGACTTAGTAATTGCCAATATAGAGAAAGCAAAACGGGCAGCAGAGTTTGTAATTGCCAGCCGAGAACTCGTGCTGGCAAAAGAAAAAGAAAACCTTGTTGCAGAGTTAACAATTGTAAACAAAGAACTTAAATTACAAATCAACGAGCGTAAACTGGTAGAGAAAGCACTTCTGCATAGTAACATCTTCAGTGAATCGTTACTTAAGACCATTCCATTCGGAATGCATATTGTAGATGATACAGGAACAGTTTTATTCCAGAGCAATAATTTTAAAGAAGTCTTTGGCGAGAGTGCAATAGGGAATAAATGTTGGGAGTTATACCGGGATGATAAAAAGCAATACCGGGAATGTCCTTTGATCAGAGGTATCATTGTTGGTGAAACAGGGTCATATGAATCACATGGAGTTCTCGGTAACAAAATATTTGATATTAGTCACACCGGCATGCTGTATAAGGGCAAGAAGGCGATGCTTGAAATTTTTCAGGACATAACAGAAAGAAAAAAGAAAGAGGCAGAACTGATAAGAGCAAAGGAGTATGCCGAAGAAGCTGACCGGCTTAAATCCGCTTTTCTTACTAACATGAGCCATGAGATACGTACACCAATGAACGGCATTCTTGGATTTACCGAACTCTTAAAAGAACCTTACTTAACAAGTGATGACCGGCAGGATTTTCTTCAAATCATCCAGATTAGTGGCGCCCGTATGCTCAATACTATCAATAATATTGTTGACATATCGAAAATCGAATCGGGACTTACAAAAGTTGATATCAAGGAAACGAATATTAATGAGAAAATTGAATTTACTTATAAGTTCTTCAAACCTGAAGCTGAATTTAAAGAGTTGAAGTTAATATTTAGAAACGGCCTGAATACAAAAGATGCAATCATTCAAACGGACAATGAAAAAGTCTATGGAATACTGACTAATCTTGTTAAGAATGCCATTAAGTTTACTTATGAAGGCGCAATCGAATTCGGCTATGAGAAAAAGGGCGAATACCTTGAATTCTTTGTAAAAGATATGGGAGTAGGCATTCCAAAGAAGCAAAGGGAACTGATTTTTGAGAGATTCAGGCAGGGTAGTGAATCGCCTGACCGGGGGTATGAAGGAAGCGGGTTGGGGTTATCAATATCCAAATCATATGTGGAAATGCTTGGCGGAAAGATCTGGGTGGAAAGCGAAGAAGGGAAGGGTTCAACTTTTTATTTCACTATCCCCTACATACCTGTATCAGAAGAAAACAATATAATCGAAAGCGTTTTTAATGCAGAAGATAAAGAAGCCCGGATTAAAAACCTTAAAATCCTGATTGTAGAAGACGATGAAATATCGTATTCCTTACTCACAAGAATTCTCCGGAATATGAGTAATGAAGTTTTAAATGCAATTACAGGAATTCAGGCCATAGAGGTTTGCCGGAATAATCCAGACCTTGATTTGATTTTGATGGACATCAGAATGTCCAAAATGGACGGTAATGAAGCAACGCGTCAAATCCGTGAGTTCAATAAAAATGTGATCATCATTGCACAAACAGCTTATTCATTTTCGGATGACATAGAAATGGCAATATTGGCGGGATGCAACGATTATATTTCTAAACCCATTAATAAGACGTTATTGTTAAATTTAATCAAAAAGCATTGTAAAAAATAGAAAAGGAATACAAAACCAGAATAGTATGATTTAGAGATATGCTGGCTTACTATTGTCAGGTTATTAGTACTTTTTTAAAAATTGCTCCATAGTGAATGGTTTACCATGCCCTGGATAAAAAGTATTTATTTTATAATTTTTCAATTTTTCGACACTGGAATTAAAATCTGCTAAATTGTCACAAACCTCCAGTCGTGGTTTTCCAAAAAAATTGTATAAAAAGTCGCCGCAAATAAGAGATCCATCATTTGTTAGAATCCCAATGGAACCTTTTGAGTGCCCTGGAATATGAATAACTTTAGCATCGAACCGATACTGAGAGAAATCAAAATTCTCATCCAAATATATATCCGGCGCAAATGTCTTAAATTCACCTGGCTTGAAGAAAAAAGACATCAATTTCATTGCTCTGAACAGAATTGATAATTTATCAGGTTTTTCTTTCCTGTTCCAATTCATATCTCCCTTTTCAACCATTAATGAATCATCGGAGTGCATGGCTATTTTAACGCCGTATTTCTCTTTAAGTATAAAACTATTTCCTGCATGATCAAGATCACCATGTGTCAAAACAACGAGTTTGAGGTTTCCGGGATTGCAGCCGGCTTTTTGAAGTTCCTTCTCAAGATAAGCCCATTTGGCAGGAATACCGTTATCGATCAGAACATAATTAGTATCAGATTGCAGAAGATAGCAATTGACACCACCAAAATTAATAGACGTAATCTTTGTATCCATGTTCTTTAGTCAGTAAGTTATGTTACCTGTTTATTTACCAGGATTTGATTTCTCATAATAGCCCTAAATTCCTGGCATATCTGATTGCTTCATTTGTGTTGGAAGCTTTAATCTTTTCAAGAATATTCTGCCGGTGATTATTAACAGTATTAACACTTATAAAAAGCTTATCAGCGATTTCTTTGCTTATAAAGCCTTTTGAGACTAAACCAAGAACCTCCAATTCTCTAGCTGACAGACTTTGCCAGGTATTTTCTTTGTCATCTTCATTAAATAAATAGTACTTACCATTTCGTAAGTTAATTACCCTGCGGTTAACCTTTTCAAATTTTTCATTTTCGGGCAACATATCTGAAAGCGATAAACCAAGCCAAATCTTTCCACTTCGTGGTCAGCTCTAACATCACAATTTGTTGAACAAAATGGAAATATTTTCCCTGGTATCCCAATCGGAAATTAAAAATTGTTTTATAATCTTTCTTTTCCTCCACCGGTAAATTAAAGCTGAATTCGAAGACTTTCTTATAGGTGTCAAGCACAACAGGTCCGTCATCAGGATGCATTATAGAAATATAATAAGCCAGTCCGTATGTTTTGAGCTTCCTCCATATCAACTTTTACCTGATCCCTGTACTTTGATCTGATGGTGATAAATTCTTTTCTGTACAGATCAAAAACTGCTATTGAACTGTTTTCAACTTCAGCCATTCTTTCCAGTAGTGTGATACTGTTCTCAACGGTCCTGTAATCCGGAATTTCATTGCTGAAGTCTTGTTGAGATAAGACACTATCGATTGAGTCTTTTATAGATTTGAGTTCCATAAAAATTGATGATAATTCACTATTGCTGACTATATCTCACCAGGTTAATTTTGTCGTCAGTAAGTGGTTCACAATTACAAAATTAAAAATAATTGTTAAAAAGGAGGAAAATAAAATGAATCAAACGATTGACGAGTTTTTCCGTATCAAAAACTCAGAAAAACAATGGAACGAGCATTTACACTTTAGGAGGTATCGCTACCTTTCTTGCATTAACAGGGATATTGCTTGATGTTGTTATCGGCAATATCACTGGAGGAGACTTATCCAGCTCTGCCACAAACAGCAATTGACAGGTTTGCTCAGTTTCATGAAAATAAGTTTCAAGGCTTATATCATCTTGATTTGCTGAATATGATAGTTCAGTTGATATTAATTCCTGTCTATTTTGCACTTTATGCAGTTCATCGCAATATTAACAAAGCTTTTGGATTTTTAGCATTGATAGTATTTCTTTTCGGATCCGTTATTATGGTTGCAAACAATACTGCCTTACCTATGCTTGAACTAAGCAATAAATTTTTTTCCACAACAATTGAATCGCAAAAAGTTTTATATGCTGCAGCCGGAGAATCAATGCTTGCCCAGGGTGCTCATGGTAGTCCGGGAATATTTCTGGGTTTTTTCATTCCTAACATAGCAAATCTGATAATGTCGATTGTAATGTTAAAAGGTAAAGTATTCAGCAAAATAAATTCATGGATTGGAATTATCGGCAGTATATTAATGCTGCTTTATGTAATATTGGTCAACTTTGGTACAGGAGTGGAAAATATGGCAACCGCATTTGCCATGCCCGGCGGGCTTTTACTTATGGTTTGGATGATAATGTTTACGATAAGTCTATTCAAACTCGGTCATGTCGGTTCAAAAGAAGTAAGCTCTGGTCGCACAGTCTCTTGATCCCGGGAAGTATCCGGAAATAATTGATAGGATACTGAGTGAATTTAATATATTATGATCCAGCTATTTAAAAGAAATAAGGACCGAAGAACCGGCAACAAAATCTTAAATTTGGATTTTTTCAGGATAAAGTTTTGGTTACTCAACTTTGAAATATATATTTGCAGTCCGAAAAGGAGGTGCCATAGCTCATCCCGATAGCTATCGGGAGGTAGAGCAATGGACAGTAAATCAAGAGATTCCAAAGCTTAAAAAATAGACAAATCATTTTTTGGGAAGTATAGCTAAGAATCATGAAGTTCTTCTGCTACATATTATATAGTAAATCCATTAACCGATTTTATGTTGGATATACAACTGATCTGGAGGAGAGGCTCAAACTTCATAATACTGGTTATTTTAAAGGAAGAACATATACCAGAAAATCTTCTGATTGGGAACTCTTCCTAAAAATTCCATGCGAGACAATTGGTCAGGCAGTACTTCTGGAATCAAGGATTAAGCGTATGAAGAGCAGAAAATACATTGAAAATCTGAAGAAGTATCCAGAAATGATTGAAAAGATACTGAAAGAATTTCATAAGTAATTTTATAAATCATTCTTTTCTAAACACTTAATGCCATCCTATTATAGAATAACCATAAACATTGTTTTAATTTGGATTTTTTCAGAATAAAGTTTTGCTTACTGAAATTTGAAACATATATTTGCAATCCGAAAAGGAGGTGCCATAGCTCATCCCGATAGCTATCGGGAGGTAGAGCAATGGACAGTAAATCAAGAGATTCCAAAGCTTAAAAAATAGACAAATCATTTTTTGGGAAGTATAGCTAAGAATCATGAAGTTCTTCTGCTACATATTATATAGTAAATCCATTAACCGATTTTATGTTGGATATACAACTGATCTGGAGGAGAGGCTCAAACTTCATAATACTGGTTATTTTAAAGGAAGAACATATACCAGAAAATCTTCTGATTGGGAACTCTTCCTAAAAATTCCATGCGAGACAATTGGTCAGGCAGTACTTCTGGAATCAAGGATTAAGCGTATGAAGAGCAGAAAATACATTGAAAATCTGAAGAAGTATCCAGAAATGATTGAAAAGATACTGAAAGAATTTCATAAGTAATTTTATAAATCATTCTTTTCTAAACACTTAATGCCATCCTATTATAGAATAACCATAAACATTGTTTTAATTTGGATTTTTTCAGAATAAAGTTTTGCTTACTGAAATTTGAAACATATATTTGCAATCCGAAAAGGAGGTGCCATAGCTCATCCCGATAGCTATCGGGAGGTAGAGCAATGGACAGTAAATCAAGAGATTCCAAAGCTTAAAAAATAGACAAATCATTTTTTGGGAAGTATAGCTAAGAATCATGAAGTTCTTCTGCTACATATTATATAGTAAATCCATTAACCGATTTTATGTTGGATATACATCTGATATGGAGGAGAGGCTTAAACTTCATAATACTGGTTATTTTGAAGGAAGAATCATATACTCAGAAAATCTTCTGATTGGGAACTCTTCTTAATAATTCCTTGTGAGACAATTGAGTCAGGCAGTACTTCTGGAATCAAGGATTAAGAGTATGAAGAGCAGAAAATACATTGAAAATCTGAAGAAGTATCCAGAAATGATTGAAAAGATTCTGAAAGAATTTCATAAGTAATTTTATAAATCATTCTTTTCTAAACACTTAATGCCATCCTATTATAGAATAACCATAAACATTGTTTTAATTTGGATTTTTTCAGAATAAAGTTTTGCTTACTGAAATTTGAAATATATATTTGCAATCCGAAAAGGAGGTGCCATAGCTCAGTCGGTAGAGCAATGGACTGAAAATCCATGTGTCCCCGGTTCGATTCCTGGTGGCACCACTTCTTGAAAATGCAAATCCCGTAAGATCAACATCTTGCGGGCTTTTATTTTTACAGGGGTGACGGATTTGGTGATGGATTTTGTAGCGTACTGATAATCTGCACATTACTAGTGCTGTGTCAGGCTTTTGTTGTCAATTAATCTAATTGAAGTTTATTACAAAGGTAAATGGTGATCAGTACTATCCTATTACCTTACATTCCTAAATGCTTAAACGCCTCATAGACAATAAATGCCGGCCAAACAATTGCTTTTAAGAATCCTAGCACACCAATCCAGAAGCCGGTGGCATGTGAAATAAAATAAATTGCTGCTCCGATAAAGCCCAGTCCGTAAACTGCACCTGAATGGGCGTTTTTGTGAAATTCTTGTTTCATGATTTTCCTCCTTAAGTATTTGTTGTTTTTAAAGTTATAATATCTGGTTAAGGGTGACGGGAATGTTGACGGATTTTACAACATACTCATGATCAATAGCATACACTGTTTTTATTTCTTCTTCCTTTTAGAATGCGGATCATTACCCTTAAGCTTTTTATCTATTTGGGCAATTAATTCTTTCGCTGTATCAGTATCAATACCGGCTTTTGCTGCCAATGCATCAATATCAGGCTGCAGACCGGCATTAATTTCCGGCATAGCAAGATTTAAGAACATATTGAGCTTTTCAATACCTTCCTTTACAGCCGGAGAGCTCTCCTTTGAAAATAAATGATCATATTTTACTACATCCATTTTCCTTTTGAGGATATCGGAAGCCGTCTTAAGCATAGTCAGATTTACCCGAACAGATGGATCAGAATCAAAATCATACCCATACTCATTTAATCCTTTTACCAGTGCCTTAAATCCTCTGTCAGTCATTGAAGAAAGTGTTATTGTCTTGTTTTTTTCATCATAATATGACTGAGCGAAGTGAGGATGCTCACTCCATTTTTTTAATGAAAGCCTGTAGATCCCTTTGTTATATTCTGTTTTAAACCCAGCGGTAAGACTTTTTGTGTCCAGATTTTCTATGTCATATTCTGCCATTACATATAACATCTGATCTTTTTTATTGACCGTCAAAGGATAATTTGCACCACATAGCAGCATCATATAAGGAAGCGGATTATTTTCGAGATTTTCCAGAAGTTCTTCTTCGTTTTCAATATCAGGACTAAGTTCTGTAGCAAAAAAGAAGATATCATCAGGCTCAAAGGATCTGTATGCTCCAATGGGCCCATAACTCTGCCAGCAAGTTCCATTGAAACCAATCATATTAAACCAGAGTATTACAGGTTGCGCTTTTAAAGTTACCGTCATCCCGGGTGAATAAATAAGGAACTCTTCTTCTCTGAATACATCCTCCATTATATAGAAATTCTCAGCCGGATTGCTTTTAATTATACTAAAACTGAATCTCCATGGATTCTCTGCATGGAATTTCAGGTATTTTCTTTCATCAGACTTAAGTTTATTCAGGGCAGGATGGTTAAGATAAGTTTTAATCAGACCGCCTTTTTTGAAGATTTTATGAGCGATATATTGTGATTTCAGCATATTTACCCATTCACTCTGAAAATTTTGAGTAATATGTTTGTACGTGGCAAATTGCTGATTCATATCCTTTTCGAGGTTATTTCTTTCAGCAGCATAGTAAATCAAAAACTCATCAACCACTTTGGCAGAGATTTTACTATTTTCTTCGCAAACAAGCTTTATTTTTTCAAAATCCTGCATGGATGGATATTTAAGATTAATTCAGAAAGTTCAGTATAGAGTAATTTAGAATTTCTCGAAAATTATGAAATTTCATAGAAAAATAAGATGGCTATTGTGAAAACTATTCCAATAAGCCGGACATTACTGATGGAAATCATTATAAAATCACTCTATCATATATTACAATTGAGATATACGTATTGGTGATCCTTGTTTCTATCTTTTGAATTGTCAATTATCCAGATCATATTAAACTTGCCTTTTACGTTTCAATTTCACTGCTGTTTGTATCGTCCGTATGTGAGCATGGTTTATTTATTCTTTTTAACGAAAATTTTGAAATTCTTATCAGTTTTAGTATCATCATTTAATCGTATTTATTTAACCCGGTTTTGTTTAAACCAGGGGTTGATTCAAATCCAGGTTCTTAAGGCATTTAACGATTTTGCTGAATAATAATTTCTCGTCAATGGGTTTGGATATATAATCATTCAGCCCAACAGCTTTACATTTTTCAAAATCCACAGTGGTTACATCTGCAGTAAGGGCAATAATGGGAATTTTTGAATTCATTTGGGTACGGATGTACGCCGTGGCTTCAAAGCCATTCATTTCAGGCATTTGTAAGTCCATCAAAATAATATCATAATTGTTTTTTTTCAGATATTCAATGGCAATTTTCCCATTACCAGCAATATCTGCTGCAAAGCCAAAATCTTCTATTATTATTCTTATTAAAAGTTGATTCAGAACTATATCTTCGGCAACCAATACTTTTACGTTTTTTATAACTGTTTCTGTTTCTGTTTCTGCTTCTATTTCTGTTTCTGTTTCTGGTTCTGCTTCTGGTTTCTTAAAACTCAGTACAAAACCAAAGGTTGATCCTTTATCGACTTTGCTTTTTACGATGATTGAACCACCTTGACGTTCTACCATTTGTTTAACAATAGCAAGTCCTAAACCTGTGCCTCCATGGGATCTGGTTGTTTCCCGGGATGCCTGTTCAAAATCATTGAAAATATTTACCAGTCTATCTTCAGGAATTCCAATACCTGTATCAGACAGAGCAAATTCAATGGTTGCTTTTTCTACATCCTCTTGCAGCTTGCGAACACTCATAGTAATTTTCCCTTCAGTTGTAAACTTTATAGCATTACTTAAAAGATTTAATATTATTTGACGCAAACGCATTGGATCGCCCACTAAAATTTGAGGAATAGTGTGATCAAATTCTTCAAACAATTCTAAATTCTTTTCTTTGATTTTTGTTTCAAATAACTGAAGCATTGTAGAAATGGAATGGGATAAGTTAAATGGAATTTGCTCAAAGGTCATCTTTCCTGCATCTACCTTGGCAAGGTCAAGTATATCATTAATCAGAACGACCAGAGCATCACCGGAAACTTTAATTGCATTTATGTAACCTTTTTGTGTTTCATCTAATTTTGATTTTAATATTATATTCGTAAACCCGATAATTACATTCATCGGTGTTCGGATTTCGTGACTCATATTGGACAAAAATTGCTGTTTTGCTTTTACTGCATTTTCTGCTATCTGTCTTTTTAATTCAGCATTACTTTTTGCTTCTTTCAATTCATTATTACTCTCTTCAATCTTTTTCAGTGCTTTTTTCTCCACTTCAAGCTGTTTTTTTAATGCTTTCTTTTCTTTCATCTGAAGTTCGATTGCTAACCTCCTTACCTCGGTAATATCTATAATAGTAAGCACTATTAATTCTTCGTTATGACTTTGCTGAATAATACGATGTGCATTGAGAAGCATTGTTTTGTGACCTATAACAGGAAAAGTGTGTTCCACTTCAAAATTGTGAATGCGGATATTTTTTGGAACGATGTCTTCCAGCAGTTCGCGTAGACGGGGAATGTTCCATTGATTATTGCCCAATCTATAAAGCGAAATTCCTATACTTTCGTCTTCGGTTACATGAAATATTTTATAAAATGATTTATTGGCAGATTTAATTCGTATGTCTTTGTCAAGAATAAGCATGGGCTCTTGAACTGTAGAAAGAATGGCTTCGTAATAAGTATATAATTCTTCAACTTGCAGGTTCCGTGCCAGCAGTTCCTGATTGCTGGTAGTAAGCTCTTCGTTGGTAGATTCAATTTCTTCTTTTGATGTCTCCAGTTCTTCGTTTAGACTCTGTAATTCTTCATTGCTCGAAACAATTTCTTCATTGGCGCTCTGCAATTCTTCGTTAGCAGCTTCCTGGTCGTGTGTGATGGCCCCCATATCTAACCGTGCAGCGGCAAGTTCTTCTTCTAATTTTTTTATTCTTCGGTCTTTAGCACTGGAATTGTTTTTCCCGCCTTGGATGGTGTTCTCCATTAATTCCAACTGTTGCTGTCCAGTGAAGACAATGAGCAGCAATGGCTCCTCTCCTTCTATTTTAAGAGGCATCACTTCTAAATTAACTATTTGTATGGTATTCCCAATTGTATCTCGATTCATTTCGATGCCCGTTTTACGCACTGTCTGTTTTGTTTTAATAGCCTGATGAATGGCATTGCGTAGTTCAAAAGTAATTTCAATATGCGCCATTTTTAAAATATTAAAACTAGCTTTACCGGATGGGTTCTGAAGATACAACGAAGTTGAACCTCTGAACTGGAGGATTTCCATTTCGTGATTTATAATCACACTTGCCGGCATATAGCGCGAAAGCAGAACGGAATCAAAGGCGTTGCCAAGATTACCAATTGATGCAGTAGTTATCTTTTGGTAGAGGGAAGTTATGGTATTATTTTTTTCTGGCAAGGTTGGGACTGCCTGTCCGGCAGGCAGTTGCGAAAAGCTAGGTGTTATAACAGGTATCGTATGTGTACCGGATTTTTTTTTGCGTGAATAGATTTTAAACTTTTTATCGAGAGTCGTAAAAAGCTGTGTAGATGTTCCAATGTTTTCTGATTTTCCGAGCAACAGACATCCACCTTCATTTAATGCATAGTGAAAGGTTGAAATGGCTTTTTTCTGGGCAGCCGCATCAAGATAGATAAGCATGTTACGGCAACTGATAAAATCAATATGCGAAAAAGGAGGGTCATGCAAAATATTGTGCTGGGCAAAAACACATACATCGCGAAGGGATTTGGTGATGCGGTACTTGTCCTTGGTTTTTGTAAAAAATTGCTGAAGGCGTTTGGGTGAAACATTTTTAAGCCGTTGCATTGAATATTCTCCAATGCGGGCCTCAATGATTGCCTCTGCGCTGAGGTCAGTAGCAAAAATCTGAAAAGGAATTTTGTTAGTTTTATTTATTTGTATTTCCAGCAACATCATAATTAGGGAATATACTTCTTCGCCAGTGGCACAGGCAGGCACCCAAACACGCAATGTTTCGCCTTGTGCTTTGCTTTTAAGCAATCGGGGCAGTATGGTTTTTTTTACAATCAGGAAAGCATCCGTATCTCTGAAAAAATCAGTAACATTAATAAGTAAATCCTGGTAAAGCAGGTCCACTTCATTATTCTTTTGCTCCAGCAACTCCGCATATTGCTTTAATGTTTTTATTTTATGCATCAGCATTCTGCGGAGTATCCGGCGCTTGATGGTGTTCATCTTATAGTGGCTAAAATCAACGTTCTTTCTTTTATATAAAATCTGAAGAATAATTTTTAAGTCGGGGTTGCTGTTTTCAATTTCATCTTCCGGTGTGGTTTTTGCTGCGTCTCGTTTTACAAAAGGATGTTTGCTCATCCATGTTAACTCGTTTGCAATTTCTTTTGGCGATAAAACAAAATCAACCACACCTGCGGCAATAGCCGATTGAGGCATGCTTGGGAATTTTGCAGATTCATCCTGAGCAAAAGTTATTCCTCCTGCCTGCTTTATTTCTTTTAACCCGCGCGTGCCATCACTGGCACTTCCTGACAGAACAATACCAATAACATTTTCTTTATGTGTTTCGGCTAAGGAGGAGAAAAGAACATCAATAGACAGATTAGAGGTTTTATTTTTGGGACGCGGAATTAATTGTATGTGTCCGTCAACCACCTCAATTTCTTTATTGTAAGGAATCACATAGACATTATTGGGCCTTATCTTCTCCATCTCCTCTATGTCCTGCACTTTCATTTCAGTTATTTTTGACAAAAGAGGTGTAAGAAGGCTTTTGTGGTCGGGACTGAGATGCTGCACATAAATATATGCCATGCCCGTGTTGGGAGAAAGATTTTGTAAAAGCTGCGTTATTGCTTCAAGCCCTCCCGCAGAAGCACCAATGGCAACCACTGGAAAAGGATTTACCACAAGGCTACTTTCCGGAAGAGGAGGAATTTGACTCTGCACTTTTAAGTTATCCGGCTTTTGTTTTAGCTCACCTTTCTCAGTCGTGAAGGATTGGGTTGGAATTTCTTTTTTAGAAACCGACTTTTTTTTATTTGAGAAGGGAGCTGATTTCATTTTTACAAGTATTTATTTTACAAATATAGTCCTAATAGCGTTGAGATTCGTCCCGTATCGGCAAAATAAGCATTCCGATGGATCGGGACAAGTAGTGCTTGAGGCACCACATCCTCAAAACATAGATCCTTGAAGATCAGTGATCTGCAAGGGTCTATAAATTTCTTGTTGACGGAATTGGTGCTAGCTAAATCAATGCACACCTTATCAATGCATTAAGATGTCAATTTACTTTACAGCCGTCACCTGACAGGTTTACAATTGTTGAAAGTCCCTAAAATCGGACAAATCCAGGAATATTTCTATACTGGATGTACTTCTTCTATATTCTCCATCTCCTCCCTGGTGTACGTATGTAGTTTTACAATTTTTGCCTCCGATCTGAATAACGGAGGTACAATCTGTCTGGCCTGATCCTTGTTTTCCACCTCCACTATTAACCAGGCTTTATGTTCACCATCATGGCAACCCCAATCAGCTTGCCTTAGAAAGTGTGAACCAGTTTCTAAAAATACACGTACAGCATTATTACACGCAGATTTTGTTGCTTCATGTGGTACTTCAATAAGATACCTTTCCATTTTTATAGCTCCTTTCCAATATTTAAGATTGACTATAATAAAATTTAGTACGAAGTTTGTCAGATGGAACAAAATTCTCAGGACTTATGTTCATTAACAAAATTATTCCAGATCAGATGAATTTATATATTTGTCACTGAACTTGACCATCTTTCGCTGGAGCTTCTTACTCGTAAGAAAGCTGCAAGATTCTTAAAGATATCTTTAAGAAAGATTAGCAACACTTTTATCTAAATATTTTGTACCTTTTGTTATTTGAATCTATTTGTCATGACAGAGCCCCTTTCTATGGATCAGGCATTTATCAGAAAGCTCTCGGATATAGTTTTAGCAAACATCAGTGACGAGACATTCGGTGCTGAAAAGCTCGCTAAAGAGGCAGGTATGAGCCGCGTCTCCCTCCATCGCAGAATAAAATCCATTAAGAATCAGGATGTAAGCCAGTTCATCAGGGAAATCAGGCTCCGACGCGCTAAGGAAATGCTTCATAATAAAGAAGGCACCATTGCTGAGATAGCTTTCAGGGTGGGATTTGGCAGTGCTACCTATTTCAACAAATGCTTTCATGAATACTTCGGATCACCTCCCGGTGAGGTAAGAAGAAGAGAGAGTGACGAATCATTGAGGAATCAGCCTGATGAACAGGCACTTATATCAGGCCTGTATATGGAAAAGAAAGTAGAGGAAAGATCTGCAAAGATTGTTAAAAGTCTGCATCATAAAAATATAATTATCAGTTCGTTAGGTATTTTATTGGGTCTTTTATTAATTTATTTTTTATATGTTCTGATAGCAAAGGACTGGGAAAAAACAAATCACCCCGAAAAATCCGTTGTTGTCCTGCCTTTTAAGAACCTCAGTAACGATACTGAAAACCAGTATTTTGCTGACGGGATCATGGAAGACATTCTCAATCATCTATTCAGGATCAGTGAATTACGGGTCATTTCCAGGACAACTGCAGAGCATTTCAGGGGGAATCAGGTAACTTCACCCGAAATTGCCAAAATGCTTGATGTTAACTATGTACTTGAAGGAAGTGTTTTAAGGTCGGAAAATAAAGTAAGAATATTTGTACAGCTTATCGATGCCCGCAATGATCAGCATATTCTTTCTGAAAAGTATGAGGGCAATATGACCAATATTTTTGAACTTCAAAGTGACATCGCCAAAAAGGTGTCTAATACCCTTGAAGCTGCTTTGTCACGTGAAGAAATAGGACAACTTGAAAAGATGCCGACAAACAGCCCCCAGGCATACGATTATTACCTTAAGGCAAGATTCCTTGTTAATAAAGCCAATGATGCACAGAGGTTTGATATAAGCAGGGAGGGACTGATGAGCAGCATTCAGTATTTTGAAAAGGCAATAGCTGCAGATGACAGGTTTGCGGAAGCATACGCTGGTCTGGCTGATACCTGGTATAACTTATCGGCCTGGGGCTGGTATCAGCCATACTTTGAAGGAATCAGGAAAGCCAGGGATTTCAGCTCGAAGGCTCTTGAAATTGATACAGCCTGTGCGGAAGCACATGCTGTTCAGGGTGCTTGTCTTTTATATCCTGAACGAAGGTTCGAGGAGGCCAGAAAGGAATTGCTGACTTCCATCCGGTTGAATCCTAATTTTTCAGTTGCACATCAATGGTATGCCCAGCTTTTAATGATTACCGGCCCAATTGAAGAATCACGGATACATATGGATCGCGTTCTGGAGCTGGAACCTTATTTCTGGCTGGCACATAATTTAAATTCATGGATCTGTTATTTTGAAAGTAAAAACGATAAGGGTATTGATGCCTGCCTTACAGGTCGCGATCTTAATCAATACTCTCTTGATAATGACTGGTTGTTCGTTATTCATTATGTTAAACTGGGCGATGGGGAGAATGCAGCCACGGAACTCAAGGGCATTTTTAGCCGATATCTTAAGACAAATGAATATGAGAATAAGATATCTGATGCTTATAAAAAGTCGGGTATCAGAGGACTTTTTACATGGCTTATAGATTTGAATATCCGGAAACCTGTTCCGCTTGAAGGGATGAATGGTGATCCTTTTTATATTGCCTGGTGGTATGCCATTCTTGGCGACAAGAACGAATCGGTTTTCTGGTTGAAAAAGGCCTCTGAATCCCAGAGCAAACCTTATCATTATTTCGACCTTATTACTACCAATCCCGATTTTGATTTCCTTCGTGATGATCCTGTTTTTATAATGGTACTGGACGAGGCAGGCCTATTACCATATAATAAAGGAAAAGCAAAATAGAAAAGGATTTTTTACAAAGCCTCCCTGACTTTTATAATTAGCCAACATCAATTTTTTTAAGTTTTTGAAACATAATTTCAATAACTGTCTGAAAATTTAACCTTTTTGAAACATAATTGCTATGTACTGCATTCTTTTCTGTCCGAACTTTATATTATAAAATTATTGTTTAACGAAAAGATAAAACTATGAAAACCCTTAAAATTTTTGCAGTTCTGATCCTTATGTCAGGCTTTGCCTCTAATAACGCCAACAGTCAACCGGTCAGGGAAGAGTTTGATTTTTATTATGTACTTCCTTTTGATTGTCTGAATCAAAACCTTGAAGGTTGGCTCCATGTTGAAAGGATGACTATTAATAATCATAAGCAGGTCAGGCATTCAGGCACCCTGACGGGAGGATCAGATGGTCTGAAGTATTATGCAGAAATGATGACCAATATTGAGGATAAAAGTAATTGGGATGAAACAGGAGAGGAGGCAATAACTCAAACCTGGCCCGCAAATTATCATATATACAGGGATGGCAAACTGATTGCAATCATCCATTTTGCCTACCATTATACCGTCAATGCCAATGGTGAATGGACTTCTTATCATGGGGATGCCTTTGAATGTAATTTGGCTGGAGACGGGAGATTTAAATAAAATTGATATTGCAGACACTTATATCAAACTTCTTTTTATTATCTAATTCTTTTATACGTTTCCAACAATCCGGCCAGTATTATCATCAAAAATACACAGAAGAATATTTTGATTTATATTGTAATGTAATTATTATTCCTTGATTTTTCAAACTCTCTGAAACCTGTATTTGAATGATAGCATCAGGAACCTGCCAGGCATATTTGAACGGCGTTCTCTAAGAAAGTTTAATTCGCTTGTCCGTTCAATGCCTGTATTTCTGTTCAATAGATCAAATCCCTGGATCATGAAAGTCCCACGATTATTTTTAAAGACAGCGTAAGTCGCTTCTGCTCCAAGCAGGGGAATGCTTATAGCATCGCTAAAACTTCGTGAATTATAATTTGTTACATCGGTTTTCACAAGGAAATTAAAGCGGCTGCCAACCTTATAACGTAATTCAGTAAAATACGATAAATCGGTATAAATGTTGTTAAGTGATTTTTGAAGTGAAAATTTAGCATCAGTCAGCTGGAAGCCTGCCCCAATCCTGATATCCCATTTTGTTTTAATCCTGTTTTCCAAGCCCATGGAAACTTTATGTATAAGATTTGTGTTTCTATTTTCAATGCCGTTTATATAACTTAATCCCTGGTTCCATGTCTCCTCAATGCTTATATTAACCTTCGCTCCCAGTTTTTTAATTGGTGTGGAAAAAGTGGTAATACTCTGAATACGGTAATCGTCAGCTACATTAATGAGAGACATAGATTGTCTGAGATTATTATCAATAATACGATTCCAGTTTATCTTATCCCTTGTATATGTAGTATTTATACTGGTCATGAAGGAAGTGAATGAAAATTGATCAAAGATCCACCAGTTCAAATAAAGATTATTGTAAAGCTCAGGTTTAAGATTTCTGTTTCCGTAACTTGGTACCAGTGGATTTGTAATGTTTGCCACAGGAAGCGTCTGGCTTAAGGAAGGTATGTTGACTCCTGTTTTGTAGTATAGCCGTACCTTTTTTCCTGATTTATAAGAGTATTCCCATTTGAGACCCGGGGTAAAATAGTAATGGTCTTTATTTACGAGATAATCCCTGTTAAGTGAATTGATATTTTTTCCGGTTTCCATCTCCAGGGAGAAGGCGAATTGAGATTTTGCGCTGTTCCGGATAAAACTTATCTGAGGTTTTAACCATTTATATTGCTGTCTGAAATCAGGGCTGAGAGAATCGGTCTTTACCTCAGTTTCAGCCTCAATACCCTGAAAACGACATAAACTCTCTGTCAGATCTCCTGCCTTCAGTTCCGGTTTAATGTAGATCATTTTACCAATTTTTTGTATTACTGAGGTACTTGCCGAGATAGCAGAGACTAAGTTCAGATTATCCTGAAATTGTCTGCTTAGTATCCAATTTTCAGGATTATAAAAAAAAGAGTTATTCTGCCAATCTGAATTACCTGATTCTTTGGAATAGTATGCATCAGAAGAGAAGGTAAATACTGTTCTTCCCCGATCTAAAAGCTTCAAATATGAACCATTTATGACCCCCGCCAGACTATAGCTTTTTTCAGTTTTAAAACCAGCATAAGTATTCTTTTCAGATTCACTATTAGAGATTAGTGAGTTCGAAGCTGTTTTAATCTTCACATCGGATAAAGAGATGGTTCCGTTAACTATAATAAATTGTGATGAGTCAATCCTGTTCCTCAGGCCGAAGTTGAATTTTGTTGCTCTATCAGACTTTTTTTCACTGAGGCTGTCCTCCTGCTGGAATGTATTTATCTCACTATAGTTTCTTGTGGAAGTGGATTGGATCAAGTCTCTGTCAGAACCATTTGCAATAAAACTCATAAATATCCTGTTATTCCTGTTGTACTGACGCGAATAGTTCAGACCTGCAGCACCCGACATTGAAATCCCGTTAAGAGGTTTACCAAAATTTTCCGGAAAGCTACCCCTTCCAACAGATGGCATTCCTGGCTGACCAGAGGTGCTGTGGCCCCCTGAATTTTGTGAGCCCTCGGTAAAATCGACATAGTCTTTTAAAGAGAAACCAAACTGGCTGATATTGTTCAGCATCCCGAGTGCAGCAACCTGGTCTTTATTTGTGAACCGGTATGATCTGGCATTACTTTGGAAACTTTCTACCGTTCCATAACCACCCAGCAACTCACCAAAGAATGTATTCTTTTTCTCCTCTTTCAAAAGCAGATTCAAAGTTTTAGCACGGATTCCATCATCTATTCCGGTAAATTCTGTCTCTTCAGATCTCTTATCGAAAACCTGAATTTTTTCCAAAGCATCTGCTTGCAAATTCCTGGTGGCGAGCTTATAGTCACTACCGAAAAATTCCCTCCCGTCAACCAGTACTTTTGTAACATCCTCACCAAGGGCTTTAATATTACCTGCCCTGTCGACTTCAATGCCAGGCATTTTCTTTAAAAGATCCTCCACAACAGCATCGGGCCTGGTTGCAAAAGCTGCAGTGTTAAATTCCAGGGTATCCTTTTTAATCCTTAGTGGAACATATTCTGCGGAAATTTCAACTTCCCCAAGAGCGATCGGATTTTGTTTCATTATTAATGTACCCAGATTCCCATCATCAGGTAATGGAATTGTTATTTTTATAGCTATTGCCTCATTCCCAATGAAAGAAACCTGAAGAATATATTCTCCCTTTTTTACTCCTTTTATTCTGAAAACTCCTTGTTCATCTGTAATACAAAAATGAGCAAGAGTTAGATCACTCTGATATATTATAGCTACAGGAGCATAACCAATTGGGGATTCGTTCTCATCTTTTAAAATCCCACTAACCCGGGACTCTTGTGAAAAAACTTTAAACCCGACTGCCAGGAAAACTATTATATTTAAAAAACGGACCATGGACTCTTGTATTTTACACCTGGTTCTGTTGAATTAATCTTTACTTATTTCCAGCCTCTTCTTCCAACTCTTTCAACTTCTGGTCAATAATATTCTGAAATTCTTCATTAGTCACTTGCTTACCTTCTTTTGGGATCAAATCCTTGCTTTTCTCAGTAAAGGAGGGATCAACTGACAAGGCATTAAATACTTTATCACCATTATTCACATCGATCTTCAGGATTAATCCGGGTAATCCCCAATAACCTGCAGGACCTGTAGAAACAGGTATTGACGAAGTAAACCAGGCAGTAACCTTATTTTCTGAACTATTCCAGACAGCTTCCTGACAATCATATCCTGCAATATTGTTTGAATTGCCTGTCTGCTTCCATACAGGATTATTAAAACTGCCTTCAATTAAAAACAATCTTGTCATGAATTCCTTTTGTTCAATTATCTTCCGGTTTTTTAGATCACAAAATGTTACAGTCTTATCTTCATTAAATAAGATCCGGGTGGGTGAATGTGAAATCTGTCCGCCGGCAGGTACACTGCTTTCATAAAAATTGTGGTCAGTTCTAAAAAATGAATATTCAGGGGTGAAACTTAAAACCCTGATTAAAACCCTTTGGTTTGGAAAGGATCCGGAAATACCGGTTGCTCCAATTTCAGGTTTAATTTCCTTCCTTATTCTTTCCTCAAATATGATTGACCCCGAGGTAATTTTCTTCCCCTGCAGGCCCTGGCCTGTAACTGCTATGGTTAAAAGCACTAATGATGTAATTAGAATAATAGTTTTCATAATTTTAATTTTATACTGACAAAAATACAATCGACATTTTTATTAAGAGGTTAAATAATAGCCAATTAAGGTTAATTAAGGTTAATGGAACTCTCCGGTTGCACACTTTTATTATTTTTGCATTAAGTAATTGCAATGAAAAAAAACAGGAATTCCGGATTGCTCCTTATTCTGATGATAATCAGCCAGATAATGCTTACAGGATTTGTAATTCAGTGGCTAAGGTTGCAGTGGCAGAATGAGAATGAATTGTTAAAGAAGGATTTAAATCAGATTTTTAAAGAATCTGTAAATATAGTATTGGATTCAATGCTTGTAAAAAATGTAATCACGCCTGCAATAATAGATTCGTCAGGTATCCCAGGTAATATAAAGAAACAGGAGGGAGTAATATCAGCAGGAAGGATTCAAAAAAGTCATTCGTATAATACTTCTTTAAGCAAATTACGACCTGACGAAACATTGTCGGGCAGATACGACAATTCTGAAACAGGAATTCTTTTAAGAAGTGTGAAGTTATTCATAGGACAAGCCAAAGATTCAATAGGAGAGGGGAGCCATCTCAGACATATAATTTCAGTTAATCCCGATACAAATCTTCTAAAGGTAATTTTCGAAAATAATCTCCGGAGGGCGGGATACAGATCTGAAATATGGTGGTTATCAGATTTTAATAGGACATCGCGTAAAAATAGAATCCAAAGTATTTATTTTGAAAGTTACCTTTTAGAGAAGCCATATGGTGCAGTGATCAATGGGTTCCCGTGGATCATTTTTATTAGTATAATTGGTCAGTTTTTATTTGGTCTTATTCTCATTTCTTTTACAGGGACAGCATTTTTAGTTACCAGCAGGAGCATGAAAAAAATGGAAGCCCTGGACAAGCTAAGGAATGATTTTGTTAATAATATAACTCACGAACTTAAAACTCCTGTTTCAACTGTAACGGTTGCCTTGGAAGCATTACGAAACTATCTTGGTATTAAAGATCATGAAAAGTCGGATGAATATCTCGAAATTGCCTCAAAAGAAATCAAAAGGTTAGACCAATTGATTACACAGGTTCTGGATACCTCAGCATTAAATAAAAAAGATCAATTTTTAAAAACAAAAGATAGTGACCTGGTAATTATAACAAAGGAAGTATTGGAATCGATGAAGGTGAGATTTTTAAACCAGAATGCCAGGGTGAATTTTAAAACAGATAAGGAGGTCAGTATTTTGAAGCTTGACAGCCTTCATATTCAGGGAGTTCTTTTCAATCTTCTCGATAACAGCCTGAAGTATGGAACAAATTCTCCTGAAATTACTTTAAGGATCGAACATAAAAAGAACGAGATCTTACTGACAATCCGTGACAATGGGCCAGGTATACCGAAAGAGTATATTACAAAAGTCTTTGATAAGTTTTTTCGCGTTCCTGCAGGAGATAGGCATAATGTTAAAGGATATGGTCTGGGGCTTAATTATGCTGAACAAATTATGATAAATCATTCAGGATCTATAAAAGTAAAGAATCTCAAGGAAGGAGGATGTTTTTTTACGTTAACCTTTCCACGGATAAAGAATTGAAAACGAAAGTATTATATGTTGAAGATGAACCGTTCCTGGGGAAAATCGTAAAAGAGGCTCTGGAGAACAATGGTTTCGAAGTAAACTGGGAAACTGATGGTAAAAACGTGATGAAGTACTTTGATAGTTACTCTCCCGATATTTGCGTTCTGGATATAATGTTACCCAATGTTGATGGTTACTCCCTCAGTTCAGCAATAAGAACCAGGTTTCCTGATTTGCCTATCATATTTCAAACTGCCAGGGCAGGCACTTCTGATCTGGTAAAAGGCTTTGCATCAGGAGGAACTGATTACGTAAGGAAACCTTTCAGTTTGGAGGAACTTATTGTAAGGATTAATAATCAGCTGAATTTAGTTTCAGGTAACAGAAAAAATATGCCGCCCCCGGGTGGGATAATAAAGATCGGAGGCTATTCCTTTGCACCAGGTACCTATGAATTAAGATCGTTAACAGGGACAATTAAACTTTCACACCGTGAAATTGAAGTTTTAAACGTCCTCGTTTCAAATATGAACAGAATTACCGATCGGCAAGATCTATTATTGTCTGTCTGGGGTGATGATTCCTTTTTTAATTCAAGAAACCTTGATGTCTATATCCGTAAATTACGAGAGTACTTCAGGGAGGATCCTTCGATTTGTATCCAGACCTTAAAGGGGAAGGGATACCTGTTTCTTGTTCCATTATGACACTCTAACCTGGAGGCCAGTAACATTGACAATCCAGGAATGTCTGATTGCCTCCATTTACTTTATCTATTGTTAATTTAAATTTTTTCATGTGAGCTATATTTGCTCCCCTTTCAACTATATTTTTCTGCACATATCTTGCTGATCCTTTTTGCCATTGCAATAATTGTTAAAATCGGCGGATTCCCCAGGGAATGCGGAAAAAGAGTCGCATCAGCAACATAGAGATTTTCAGGAAGCACCGGGTTATGAAAAGTAAAGGCTTCATTTTCAGTTAGAGGCAGCATTCCGCCAGGATGGCCGGCATTAATTGTCCCCAGGAAAATACGCTCCTTGTCAATGCCGAGGCGCATAAATATCTCTTTGCAAAGATTAACACCTTCTTCAAGTCTCTCCCTGTCAATATCAGTCAGATTTTTATTAATCCCTGATGCATTTACACCACCTGCATTTGAGTCCGCCAGTTTTATCATCATCCCAAGTATATTTTTTGCCTTATAACTTCCATTTTCTGTTAAAGTAAAAACTCAGATAATCAAAATAGGGGGATAATATATAATGTTCTTTCTGAACAACAAAAGGCATGCTGAGTTCCCTGTCCTGGTTGGTTTCTTTGTTCTCCGCTGCAACACAAAGAACCGGATCTACAAATAGTTTCTTTTCACATTCTATCCCGGAATTTTGCAGAATGACCGGAGTTCCCAATCCACCCGCAGCGAGAATAATCAGGTCAGCAGCATAAAACCTGGTCTGCCACCCCTTTCTTGCATATACACCATTTGCCTGTTTATTATGCACGTCAATTTTAACGACTCTGCAACCATCAACTATCCGGGCTCCCTTTTCAACTGCATCTTGCAGGTATTTCCGGCTGTCCCACTTCACACCATTTGCGCATCCCAGTATGCACTTTCCACAGTTTTTACAGCGTTTGTAATCACCCATTTTAGGTAATGGCCGGGGGTCCAAATTCATGTCTTTGCATATTTCAAACAATTTCCTGGTAGTTTCTTTCCAGAGATGATAATGGTCGCTCGTTACAGGTATTTCGTGGTAAATCTCATTGAATTCTTCATCCAGATCAATGCCAATATTTTTTAAGTCCTCATCCATTCTTATCGCATTTCCGGCACAAAGAGTAGTTGTTCCGCCATATCCGATCCCCTTAACTAAAACCATTCTGTCTTTTGTTTTTTGTATCTTCATTGCGGGGAATAACAGTTGTATCATTCTTTCATCCAGAAATAATCCGGACTTTCGCATTTTTTCAAGTAAATATGGGTTCATCGAAAAGGGCTTGAATTCCTTTCCAGCTTCTAATATAGTTACATCAAACGAACCCTGCAGTTGTCTGGCAACCGTAGCTCCGCCGGCGCCGCTTCCGATTACTATTGCTTTTTTCATTATTTTAACACCGCCTTGCAGCAGTTCTTCCCCTCAGTAATTCTCTGGTCGAAATAAAGCCTCTTACCCCTGGATAGTCCTTCTGCAATACCTTCATCAAGAGAAGAAATAATCCGGCATACATCAGGAGAAAAATACTTTGAGAAGAAACATTGGCCAATAGTTATTTCACCAAACTCGTTTCCGGTGAAATTTATACTCAATATTGAATAAAACAACCTGCTTGCCTCCATAATATCTTTCATTCCGTTAAGGTGAAGGTTTCTTCTAAGTTTTGTACCTGCTTCAAAGGCATTTTGATTTAGTCTCACTTTTATTTCCTCAATATTCTTTGATTCCCTTACTGACATTTCGCACTGAACTTTAGCAAACATTGCATATTCTTTTAATAAATCTTCATAAGCAAGTCCATTTAGTGAGGGAATATTGCATTGAAACGCTTTTCCGGTAATTTCAAACAACTCTCTTATTTTTCTTTTCTTAAGAGTTGCGGGAGTATGGATTTTTAATAGTGACAATAAAATATTCATACATTATTTTTTCTTAAGCGGAAATAGAATATCAGCACAACTGAACCGATCATTCCGTCAATGATGAAATTTACCATATATATTAAATAGGGTTGATGCGATATAAACATATATAAAGACAAACAGGAACTTGCCAGCTTGCCGTTAGCTAATAGTAACGGGTAAAATTGGTTTCCGGGGTACTTGTACATCAGGCAGGCAAGCAAAGTCACTAAATACATATAACCGACAGCAAGTATCAGATAAAACCCCATGCCATTCAGGGGTGCTTCTTTCATCCCGATTTCATGGGAAAGTGAATTGAAAAAGGACAAAACTCCGTTTGGAACAACCAGGAAAAGCAGACCTGTGATCGCAAACATAACCGCCATAATTACACTTAACTTCCTGTAATATTTCATTTTTACTCCTATGCCTTATTTAGTTTTGAGAATCTTGATAATGGTCCGAACTTCGTTTCGCTTAAGATCTTCATTGTACTTTCGTAATCAATGGGCGTGATTCCCTGATAATATTTCTTCAATATCTTAAAGTTTTTATTGATAAAGCACGAGCTTTCAGATGGAAAATGTCTTGTTATGTCTTCCCATATGTTTTGCACACTCTTCTCTTTTATATTGCCGAATGTGGCAGGTATGAATACGCAGGGGCTGACTTCTCCGAATGCGTCGATATATATCATCTTGCGACCCGCATTGCATCCAAAGTGTTCGCCGCTCTCAAAGTGCCCGAGATAGTTTACAGTTATCCTGCCATCCCTGTTATATTTATCCTGCAATTTAATAAGTCCCAGGCGTTCATCTTCACTAATAACACATTCATCTTTCCAGAACGCCTCTGAAGATGGTTTTGCTTCGCTCAGCCACGCTTCGTCTATTCCAAGCCCTATCAGGAATTCAAGAAATTCTTCAACATTCCCCTGCTTTATCATACTGTTTGATAAGACAGCCGAAACACTCAGGTGCATATCACAGGAATTCCGGAATATATCTATGGCTTTCAGCGCCGTCTGAAAAGCACCAGGGTAATTTCTTGACCTGTCATGTTCTGCGCTTTTCCAGTGGTCGAGGCTGATTGAAGCGGAAAATAATCCCGCATTACGTAGATCTTTTGCCAGCTGCCTTGTGAGATTGCATCCGGTTGTAAATAACTTTATCGCACAGGTATCGCTTGCGGATTCGACAATCTCAATTATATCTTTATTCATTAAGGGTTCACCCCCTGTCAAACCAAGCCAGAATACGCCCATATTTTTCAGGTCTGTTACCGCACGTTTTATTGTTGCCAGATCCATTACCTCCCCTGTTCTTTTCTTGTTATAGCAATACTCACAATTCTGAGGACAGATATTTGTTATTCCAATTTGAGCATGAGACGGACCTCTTGTTTTTGCAAGCAGGTGTTCGTCAATGAAACGGGTATAAGCTTTGCTGTTAATGGGGGGCAAATGTGAATGTATTATGAAATCACCGCCACTGTTGACGATCCTGAATTTACTCATATATTGGATTAAATACAGAATAAGTGAAGGGGAAACCTTAAGTATCTGCAAATTAGTTAGCAGGGACTTTATTAAACCAGCTTTTTCTTTATACGTTAACATTTTTTCTTTATAATATTATATTGTTTAATATTATTTGTCTAAGTAAGTAATTTTATAAATAACAATAACATAAAATCCTATAGCTTACCGGACAAGAACCATGATATTAATAATGATTCAAAATCACATTATAAGAATACCGGAACAAAGATCGACTGGCAGATCCTGAAAGCCTATCTGAATCATGATTCAGTAGGACAGGATTATAAAAATGTCAGATTGATTTATAAATCAATAAATCTTTCAATAAGATTGTCTTCAAGATTATTGGGCTGGATATTAAGCGATTAGAATTGCTTGTTTCGAAATTGAGACGGAGTCAGACCGGTGAATTTCTTAAAAGCGGTATTAAATGCAGATAATGTATTAAATCCACTATCATATGCAATACTGGCAATAGTAATATTTTTCATCCCGGTATCGCTTAGCATTTTCTTTGCTTCTTCTATTCTGTAAGAATTAATAAAATCGTTGAAATTTAAAGACATTTGTTCATTTACTACCTGAGAAACGACATGGGGTGTCAGGGAAAGATTTTTTGCCAGCTTCCCAAGTGTAATATTATGATCTTTGTATAATTCATTTTTTCGCACGTATTCAAGAATACTGGTTTTATACCTGATTGCATCATCTGTTGTGATTCCGGAAAATTTATACCTGGTAGTGAAATTATTTATGGAAGTTATTTTTTGGTTCCGTAACTCGTTGAAGAGAATCCAATAACTGAGAAATGAATAATAAAGTGCTTCGATCACTCGTCCTGCCAGATAAACGCGAATGTATGTCTGTATGCAATACAGAGCATAGATAAGCCAGAGAAAGGAAATTATTATAACAATATTTTTTATCCAGTAAGGATTCACATTTTCTTTTGGAAATTTCTCGGCAATACCTTTTTTTAATAGTTTCTGAGAATAAATTAACGAAATGATTATGTAGATTAGAAACTGTATCAGTATTACAGATATTTGCACGCAGTAAGTTATGTAATGCCTGCGATTATCCGGAGAAAGAGGAAAATTATTACGGTTCAGAAGATCAATTGCTAAAAATATAAGAAATGGTATCAGGTGAAACAGGTGACTAAACCTGAAGTGAAAATCCCTGACTGATATGGATTTAATATAGAGATATAAAAATGGACCTATTAAAGGAAATGTCGGAATGAAGAAGAAAAGAGTTTTAAGATTTATGCTAAGGTCAAAATCATCCTGTAAATCGTGAAGTAACATTTGGGCGATACGATATGCAGTAATAAGTAAGAAAAGTGACAATATAATACCTGGATAGATATTTCTGTCACGTCTAAACCATATATAACCAGCAAAAAATAAAGCATTTATTGCAGCCAGACTGCAAAAGCCAATGAAGAACAATTCATCAATTTCCATAATGAGAAATTAAATCTTATAATTTTAGTATCAAATTTACCCCCCAAAGTCATATTTTAAAAATAATTGTCCTTGCCATCCGGAACATCATCAACTTGAAAAGGGTAGGATTTGGGTATTCCCCTGAACTACCATAACAAAAAATTATTTATCTGTTATACAGATATATTCAAAGTTAGGCTTTGATTTTATTCAAGGCAAATTTTTTATAATGGGTTCCTTCAGCACCACAACTCTATATCACAAACACTTGAAGATAAATGATCTACAAAGTTTTTATTTTCTTGTTGACGAAAGTGATGATGGTTATTGCAGTGAGCTCATAATCAACTAAATCCCCAAGTCACTAATACCTGCGTTTATCAAACTTTATAATCCTGTATCCAATATATATTAATATCAGACCACCTAATTCTGTGATAAATAGTACATTAACATATCCCATTCTTGTGAAGGAACCACCGATACCTGGTAACAGACCTCCGACTGCAATAAAAATATTTCCCTTAAATCTGGCTTCCTTATCTGTTTGACTATGGTATTTGATTGCTGAATAAATTGCACCTCCTACAAGAAAAATAAAGGCATAGATATTAATCAGAGGCGAAAAAAATCGTACCCACTTCCATGCAAAAACAGAACCTGTAAGTTTATAGCTAAAATCATCGGGAATATTCAAAGGTGTCATTATTACAAAAATTGAAACAAAAAATATCAGGAATACAAATATCAGGGTAGTTATATCTGCAAACTTTTTATTCAAAAGTAAGTATACAGTTCCTTGAGCAAGTGGAAAACCACCTAATAAAGCACCAACAATATACCAGTATTTTAGATTTAATTCGCTCCAGCCAAATATAGCATTAATGCTTTCAGCTGAAGTTCCAAGCCCAAAAGTTAAGACTCCAATCGACCACCACAAAAGGTATTTTGTTTTTCTAAGCAGAAAATGAGAAAAAATCTCAATGAAGAAAAATATTGAAAATACTGTAGTAACGATTGGTACAAACTCAACTATCCGATTCATGTAACTGATACTTGATTAAACGAGTATGATTAACAATAATAATTTAAGAATTGTTGCATTTAATGTTAATAGTTTCAATTACCGGCGAGCAAGAAATCGGTGACTGTAATGTACAGGTTCTCAATGAAAGTAAGGAATATACTTTCCTATGAACTTCTCTGGGAAAAAATGATGAACTTTGTCTGAAATCATAGAACATGTATTAGCCCGTTGTGCAAACCGGAAGACGAATGCATTAAAAAAGAATGTAGTATTATTTTGAGTGACAGTATTTTATATCATTGCAATGGTCAAAATATTATTCCGCAATAGTCTGAGATCTTTAATAAAGCAAGCACTTTATTCATTTATTAACATTCTGGGGCTAACTATCGGAGTAGCGTCTGTTCTATTATTGATAACATGGATTTCGGTTGAAACCAGTTTTGACAATTTTCACAAAGACCCGGAAAGATTATACAGAGTTGGATTAATCCTCAAAACTCCGAATAAGGAGATTAACAGCGGATCAATAAACGCACCGGCTGGGCCTGAATATAAAAGAGAGTTCCCAGTAATTGAAGAAATGGTTCGTTTTACTCCTCAGAAACAAACTATCAGCTACAATGACAAATTTAACCAGCTTGAAGTCTTCTTTGCAGACAGTACTTTCTTTAAAATATTCTCCTTCGATCTTTTAAAAGGTAACAAAACAAATTGTCTTGAGTCTCCACAGAGTATCGTACTTACTGAGAGTGCTGTAAAAAAAGTATTCGGCACTGAAGATCCATTAGGAAAAGGGATTATGATGTCAGGCAAAACCTATACAATAACTGCTGTGGCAAAAGATCCTCCGGTTAATACAAATATGCAGTTTGAATGCATCGCATCCTTCTCTGTAATGGAAAAGCAGGCACATATCGGCTGGGATGGTGGCCTGACCTGCTATACTTACCTTAAGCTGATAAAAGATTCCGACCCTGCTCTTCTCGAAAAACAGATTCTTGATTATATGGAGGGCGTAATAAACAAAAAATACAGGGAATTTGGATATGCCTTGATCCCATATCTTCAGAAGATCAGAGATATTCATCTTGATTCAAAGACAGATTATGATCTGGGTGAAAAGGGGAGCAAAATGCAGGTTTACATGTTTTCAGGTATTGGATTATTGATACTTCTGATCGCATGTTTCAATTTTGTCAACATAAGCACTGCGCTTTCCTTCAGAAGGGCAAAAGAAGTATCTATAAAGAAGATATTCGGCTCAGACAGGAAAAATGTTATTGTTTCTTTCGTATTTGAGTCAGCTGTAACAATAATCATATCACTTCTGGTTGCTTTATTATTGGTCAGGATATTGCTGCCTTATGCCTCCTCGCTGAGTAACAAGGTTCTGACTTTGTCGCTAATAGAACCTTATAAATGGTTGCTGATTTATATTTCACTTTTTCTTTTCTGCACTGTTTTTGCAAGCTTTTACAGTTCCTTTTACCTGTCCTCAGCTAATCCTCTGTCTTTGTTGACCAGTGTAAACAAAGGGAAAAAGAAACAGGCCTCCCGAAATGTCCTGGTTACATTTCAATATACAATATCCATCGCACTGATTATTTGCTGCCTGGTTATTTTTTCTCAGATGCAATATGTGAAAAACAGTGATAAGGGTTTCAATGAAAATGACATCCTCCTTGTTGAGTTAAATTCAAAGATGTCAGCAACTTATGAGCTTATTAAAAACAAGTTCACCTCGGTACCCGGAGTTATTTCAGTATCTGTTTCGGCGGGTGGTGCTCCTGGTCTGGGATTTACTTCCAACGGATATCTGCCTGAGGGAGTCGAAAAACCAATTATGGCAAATGCAGTTTATGTTGATGAAAACTATCTTAAAACAATGGGAATTTCTCTTATTGATGGCCGTGATTTCAGAAATTTAAAAGCAGATAGTAATAAGGTTATTATAAATGAGACATTCGCCAAATTAATTGGATGGAACAATTCGATCGGCAAAACAATCTCGAGAAATGGTATTACCTACGAAGTTATCGGGAAAGTAAAAGATTTCAACACCTCTTCTTTGCATAATAAAATTGAGCCTATTTTTATCTCTACAGTCAATGAATGGGGAAAGTACGATAATATTATTATTAAATACCAGCCTTCCGGTATTTCAGGTGTACTTAAAAGCAGCGAGTCGATTTTAAAAGAAATTGATCCTCAAAGCCCATTTGAATACGAGTTCCTGAAAGACACACTATCGCACGTTTATTCCACGGAACAAAAGCTGAATATTCTTTTCCTTGTCTTATCAATTATCGCAATATTTATTTCCAGCCTTGGTCTGTTTGGACTTGCGACATTTGCCACTCAGAGCAGGATTAAGGAGATTAGTATAAGGAAAATAAATGGGGCAACGATACCGGATATTTTAAGTAAGTTTAATTTTGAATTGTTAAAGTGGATCTTAGTGTCATTTGTTATTGCCTGTCCTATAGGATATTATGCTATGAGTGGATGGTTGAGTAATTTTGCCTATCAAACGACGATAGGTTTATGGATTTTTATTTCCTCAGGAATATTTGCCCTGGCTGTTGGCCTGATGACAGTCAGTCTGGCTTCCATTAAGGCCGCAAAAAGCAATCCGTACAGAAACTTTGCGAAAAGAATAATACCTGTTAACCCGGTCACATCAAAACATACAGTGGGTCTGAATGTTAACTCTAACTCAAATGTCACTCGACCTGCGAGAGACCCGAAATGTGCATGCCTCAGTTGTGCATCCGGGAGTTAAAAGTTCATGGCAGGTAATTTAATTTACTTTCACCGTACCAGTCATGGAAGGATGAATAGCGCAATGGTACGGATAGGTACCGGCTGTGGCGAACATATAGCTGAACGTTCCGTTGGTGATTATTGTTCCGCTATTGAATAGTCCTGCATCGCTTGTTACAGTATGTCCAATAGCATCTTTGTTGGTCCATGTAATTGTAGTGCCTGCGGTAACTGAAATAACTGACGGGTTAAAAGCCATACCCTGAATCCAGACCTCATTCGTTCCGGGTCCGCCTTTATTACCACCACCTCCACCTCCGCCGTATATGCTTGAACTTTTAGAGCAACTATCCGAGATGCTTATAATTGCAGCCATAAGAGCAATGCCCAGTAAAAATCTGCTTTTGGAAATGATTAACTTTTTCATAATGATATATATTAGACAATAAAAAACATCAGAAAACTTTTTTAGTTCGTTAATAAACCTTAAAGTTTCCTTAAAGTTTCCCGGCATAAAACATCCATGTTGGTGTTTGCCTGTGGAGACTCCCGATTTGGGCGTCTCTACAGGCAACCAGCCCACCTCCTCAAAAACGCAAATAACTGATCAAGGGATCCCTCATCCCGCTGCCGCGGGGTACTCTAATTTACAATGCATTCCGGCTTCTTCCCCCCAATCGCCTTCCAACAAGGGCTACCCTCTATACACATTGCCTGAGAATTTGGGATTCCTCGCTGGCGCTCGGAATGACATGCTCTATTTCAGGGATTTAGGGGAAGAAGCGGCAATTCGCAAACAGCATTTTGTCAATGCAGGGCATCCCTGTGCGAATCGCCGCTTCTTCCCCCCACTTCTCCAGGCAAACTGTCATCCCGATTGAGCCTGAAGGAGGGCTTGCGCGCGTTCAATAATTTTATTAAAATCATTATAAAAACGACTAAAGTTATTATTTTTAACCGTGGATGAAAAGATTTTAGTCCCTGACCATACATACCTTCAATTAAATCTCTTAATTAAGACTTCCGAGATCTGAAAAAGAAAAAATAATGTCCAGACCATTCTTCACAAATGCAATTGTCCGTCTCCCCGGTCCTTCTATCAGGGAAGGCCTTACTTCATCTAATCTTGGGGAACCTGATTACAGAAAGGCACTGAGACAGCATATCAAATATACCGAAACATTGAAACAACTTGGACTGAAGGTTAAGGTTCTTCAGGAAAATAATCTTTATCCCGATTCAACATTCATTGAAGATGTAGCCTTGTGCACACCTTCCTTAGCTGTGATTGCAAGTCCGGGTGCAATATCAAGAAGAGGAGAGATTGACAACATGCGACGTGTGCTTTCTCAATATTTTAATATAATTGAGGAGATCTCTTTGCCCGGAACACTGGAAGCCGGTGATATTATGATGGCAGGCAACCATTTTTATATCGGAATATCCCGAAGGACAAACAATGAAGGGGCTGACCAGATGATAAAAATCCTTGAAAATCATGGGATGACAGGATCAAAGGTATATCTGGGGAAAATGCTCCATCTGAAATCAGGAGTTTCATTTCTTGAAAACAATATTATGCTGGTAAGCGGGGAATTCATTGGAAACAAAGAGTTTGAGAAATATAATTGTATACCGGTCGGTAAAGATGAGAGCTATGCGGCCAATTCCTTATGGATAAACGATAAAGTCCTTGTTCCGGATGGATTTCCGGAAACAAGGGAAAATATTGCAAAAGCAGGATATGAGACTGTAGTAATGGATGTTTCCGAATTCAGAAAACTTGATGGCGGTTTGAGTTGTCTTTCGCTAAGATTTTAAAATTCCATATTACTCAAATTCCTTTGGGACTCCGCAGATCATTCTGAATATCTTATCCGATGATTTATTTATGTACTGGTGTCTTTCATCCGGATATACCAAAGCGAAGTCACCTTCTTTTAATGACTGTTCTTCACCAATCTCATTTATTAAAACACCCTGACCTTCAATAACAAAATTCATATGTTCAAATGGATGGCTATGAAAAGGTGTATTTCCTCCTGGCTCCAATGTGAATACCCTGTAAGAATATACCGGGGCACCATCCTTGCTTCCCAAAGGTAGTTGTTTCCAGGCACCAGTTGCTCCCTCCATCTGGACTTTCTTCTTTTCAACCTGATCGATAGCAATGATTTTCATAATTATAATTTTTGAATTATGTAAAAATATAAAGATTCCGGGACTTGTGTTTTCGGACATCCGAAGATATTAATTCAATCCTTCCAGAAGGTCGGTGAACAACTTAAAGTTTTCGAGGGTCTCCTCATCAAAATCTTTAATTTTGATCTGGCCCGACCTGACATTGCCCAGGAATCTGCTCAGTAAGAAATTCCTGGGTATTTTTTTATCCCTTACATATAATGAATTCGATATAGTAATTCCTTCACGGGTGTTAATTACAAAATTCTTAAAATCGAGTGTTGATAATAGGTCTTCGGAGTTCTGAAATGATTCAGGAAGCTTAATAATCAATTCCTTGCTGGTTTTTTCAATTTTAAAGATATTTTTTCTAAGGGTCTCTTCTATATGATTTTCACTTTCATTCTCAAAGAGCAGAACACCAAACTGCATTCCCCATCCCATAAGTATATTACATAATAAGGGGATTGAGGCAACATCGGTTGACGGAATTAAACTAATATTCCCTCTGAAACCTGTTAAATGAATTATCGCATTTAACAGATAATATGATCCAATATCGTTTACTATCAGGTTGAACCTTTCTGTTGAGAATCCGTCTGTTCCTATCGGATTTCCCAGAATACTCTGCAGGGGAGTAAGTGTATCCGGTGTTGCCGATGATAATCTCAACGGATCGAGGATGCAGGTAGTGCTTTTGAAACTATTAATATCGTCACGTTGTACGGCAAGTACCCGGTGAAGCTTGTTTATCTCAACCAGGTGAGGTGAATGGGTAGTGTATATTATTTGAATCTTATTGCTGATATCCTCAAAAACTTTCAAAACATCTTCCTGAGCCCTTGCATGTAAACTCACACCAGGTTCGTCAACCAGCAGGACCATTGGTCTGCTGTCATGACAGGCTGATGCTTTCAGTTCCATATAGAAGGATAAGAACCATCTTACACCGCGGCTCCTTTGCTTGGGATAAAGTCTCTCTCCTTCGTCTTTAATCCAGAATTCAAGATAAGGTTTTCCGGCTTTGCCAGCATTACTTGAATTATAATGATCCAGCTCAAACTGTATATTAATCTTATTATTACGTCCAATCGACTGCTGCCAGAAATCCTGGAAATTACATGTCAGGGAATGATTCAGGTTTTCAATCTTTTGCTTAAGAATCCTGCTTGAGGGCTGGTCGAAAAAAGTATAGTCAAGCTGGGCTAAAGTCAGGAAGTTTCGGGCCGCCTTATAGCCTTCAACCTGTTCATTTCCGGAAATTATATCGGCAAGGTCTATCCTGTTAGGAAGAAGGCTACCGAAGTCTTCGAACATTTCAATAACCGGGCAAAACTTAAAATAGCTCTCGCCAAGTATTTTGCTGTTCAGGTGAGACTTATAAGAGCTTACGGTCTCATTGACTTTAACGGTTGCCTGCTCTTCAGACAGACCTTCCATCAGGAAACCCGACATTGCGATATGCCTGCTAAGTTCCTCCCTGCTTAGTTCCTTTTCAATCCTCGCTTTCCTGTAATCATTAAGAATATTGTTCCATTCAAGATCCTCAGCGCCATCTGCATACTTCATTAAGAGAGTCATCTTCTGATGCCTCTCTTCGAGTTTACCAGCTATCTTACTGAGATGAAAATCGATAGATGCACATTTTTCCTCCAGTTTAATCCAGGTTTCGCCAGCCCGGTTTAATGGCTGAAATTTTATCAGTTCTTTAGCAGCCTCCTCCTCTTTTTTCTTTAAATCAACCAATTGACTTTTTAAATCATGATATTGGGCTCCCGGAGAGGATATGAAATCTACTGCTCTTATACCAAATAGTTTAAATCCTTTCCTGTTTCCTTTAGTCTCGGCAGCTTGTTTTTTCAATATTGATATTCGGGATGCAAGCTCACTGAGGTTTGATTCCTTTTCTTTTATTTCCTTAATCTCATCCTGGAGCTTTAATTTTACATCCTCAAGATAAAGCCGCCAGGCATCTTCCAATGAATCAAGATATTGACTGATCTTCCCGCTTACTGCTATTTCAGACGAGAGATCTGCAATCCATTTCCTTGTCAAATCAAGTTCTGTAAGCCCATATAAAAGCTCTTTAAGCTCTGCTCCCGGGTTGTCGGTAACCTTTAACAGCCACCCTTTTGGAATAATGAATCTACAGCTTATTTCAGGAAGCGAAAGATCACTTCTGAGAACATCTTCAGAAATAACGCCGGAATAAAAGGCCTCCAGGGCTTCCAGAACAGAGGTCTTGCCAGATTCATTTTGTCCGATAAGGCATGTTACATTATCGGGTGACAAATTCTGCCAGTCGGTATCCAAAATTGATCTGAAATTTTTAATCCTGAAAGCTAAAAGCCTCATAATATAATAAGATCATAACTGAAATCCAAAAACAAGAACATCATCATTTTGTGGTGATTTACCCTTCCATTCTTTAAATGAATTCTCAATGTATTCTTTTTGAGATGCCATAGAGAGACCGGTAACAGATAAAAGTACCTGCTTAAACTGGTTGTATTTAAATTTCTTATCAGTTATTTCGCCAAACTGATCAGCAAAACCATCCGAAAAAAGGTAAAATGAATCACCTGTTTGCGTATTAATTACTGTATTTGTAAACGGCTTCTCTATCTGGGGTGCGATCCCTATAGTCATTTTGTCAGGTTTGAATTCAGACAGCTCCCCTTTTCTTATCCTTATCAAAGGACGGTTAGCCCCCGCAAACTGTAAAGATTCTGATCCGTGTTCAATTATACACAAACCAATATCAATACTGTCTTTTGTCTCCGCGTTTGCGCCTGTCTGGTTAAGGGCTTTCATGATTTTCTCCCTCATACAATTCAGAACACGATTTGCTCTGATATTTGCTTTCGATTGAAGTATCTCATTCAGAAAGGTTATTCCAAGGAAACTCATTAGCGCACCGGGGACGCCATGCCCTGTACAATCACCTGCTGCAATGCATGTAAACTGATGGCTTGAAAATGTGTAATAGAAATCTCCGCTTATAATATCCTTTGGAAGTAAAAGAACAAAAAAGTCCCTTAATACAGGCTTGAGATTATATGGATCAGGCATTAATGCATGCTGAATCATGCCCGCATAACGAAGACTTGCGAGATGGTCTTCTACTCTGTGATCATTTTGTAGATGTGAAGGATCTTCTGATCCATCAGGATCGTACGGTGCCATTACAGAAAATTAATAAAACAGATTACATATAAACTAATAATTATCAGGTAATATTGTGGGGAAAGTCCTATATAACATTCTCTTAACTAAAAAGATCACAACTTTCTCCAGATTGTGTCTGCAGTCATATATTATGTTTCATTTATCTGAGACAATAAGACGAAGTCGAAGAAAGCTTTTTTCGACCGGAGAAAATAATCTTACTTATGAATATAGTATTAGAATTGATAAACGTCAAAATATCAGTGAGATATAAAGTTTTATGATATTCTGCATTTTTCGAATGAAATTTTATATTCTAGTCAAGTTATCGGATAAATCATTATATTCGGCCTCTTAACCTTATCAGTAGATATAATTAACACTTCCGATTATGTTACTCCATCAGCAATTTGTCCGTACAGCAAAGAAACAAGGCCAGAAGTTAGCAGTTATTGATAAGGCAACGGGGAAGAATGTTACATATTCCAGGGCTTTGATTGGAGCTCTGATCCTGAGTTCAAAATTTAATAAGTATGATAAGCGGTTCATTGGTATTATGATCCCTACCTCAGCCGGTTGTGCATTGGCTATAGTCGGAGCTTTGATGAGCGGAAGAATACCGGTGTTGATAAACTATTCCACTGGTGCCGAAGCTAACGCAAAATATGCACAGAAAAAATGCAATTTCAAAACCATAATTACATCGAAGGCATTACTTGAAAAGATAAACTGTCCTGTCATTGATGGTATGGTGCTGATTGAAGATATAATGGCGGGTGTTACGACAGCCGATAAGCTTAAGGCAGCCCTGATATCGAAACTTCCTGTCAGTATGATTTTCAATGTTATTAATAAAGGTGATGAAGACGATACTGCCGCAATATTGTTTACAAGTGGAAGCGAGAAAGATCCTAAGGCAGTTCAGTTGACCCATCGCAATATTTCTTCGAATATTGAAAATTTTGGCAGTTACATTAAGATATCCGAATCGGATATTTTATTGGCAAATCTTGTCTTCTTCCACATTTTTGGTTTAACAGCAAATCTCTGGGTGTCATTCTATTACGGAATGACTATGGTTTCATATCCCAATCCCCTTGACTTTCTGACTGTCTGTAAAATTGCACGTGAAGAGAAGCCAACGATAATGGTTGGAACTCCAAGTTTCTTCTGGGGTTATCTTAATAAATCCGAACCTGGCGATTTCAAAACGCTCAGGCTGATGGTTGCAGGTGCTGATAAATGCCCTGATACTCTGAGGGAAGGATATATGAAGAAACATGGGGTCACTTTGCTGGAGGGTTATGGAGCAACTGAAACATCTCCGGTGATTTCAGTTAACTCCCTGGAGTTTAACAGACCGGGCAGCACTGGTAAAGTCATTCCTAATGTGCAGATCAGGGTTCAGAATCTTGAAACCGGTAAAAGTTGTAAAGTCAGGGAAGTCGGTATGATTCTTGTAAAAAGCGACTCAGTAATGAAAGGGTATTATGATGATCCTGAGCTCACAGCTGAAGTCCTGGTTGATGGTTGGTACAATACAGGTGACATGGGGTTCTTCGATGAAGATGACTTTCTGTGGCATGCAGGTCGTTATAAGAGATTTGCAAAGGTAGGAGGGGAGATGATCTCACTTGTTAAGGTTGAAAATATACTGGAGAAGTTGCTTCCGGAAGGAGTATCCTGTTGCGTTGTTGAGGTACCGGATCTTAAGAAAGGATCGTATATTGTAGCAACAGTCTCCAGAGAGGTAAATAAAACAGAAATTCTAAGAAAGATGATAAAAGAGTTACCTATTATAGCTCTTCCAAGGCAATTTATAATTATTAAGGACTTGCCTATGATGGGCACAGGGAAGATAGATTTCCGCAGCGTTACCAGAATTGTCCAGGAGATACTGAGCAACTCCGGCTCAGACCAGTAGTGACGCCTGCCTGCCCGCAGGGAGGGAATTGATGACGGATTTTACAACATGCACGTAATCAACTTGATAATACAGACATTAATGTCTTATTTTTCAACAGAGCGAAGATATTCCAAAACTGTTCTGGCTTGTTCTTCTGAAAAGTTGGGTGATACCATTGGAACTTTATAGATGGCAATTAAGTCTTTAACCACTTGATCCTGCTGTTGCATCTGGACAGTGTTAAGCAACAGGTTCATAATATACTCCGGGGTTCTGATTTTAGTGATATTTCTGAGTGGCGGACCAATTTTTTTTTGATCAAGGTCGTGACAAAGGAGACATTTATTATTGAAAAGAGCCTTTCCTCCCGGGATCATTTTTACATTCAGAGGTCCGAGCTTAAGCTGTTTCACCGGGCCTATACCCAGGTCCTTATTCTCCTGCTGTGTGAATGACTTCTTTTCTGAACCGGAAAATGAAATTATACTGAATGCTGATTTATTTATATCATCTCTTTCATGAGTTACAAAAGTTCCGGTTATTAACATTAAGGGTATGGTTAATACAGCTTTGAATTGTGCAGAAAATAATTTCATTGTTTTTTGATTATTGATATTACAAAATATCGGCTTAGTACTAAGTCTCTAACATTCTGCCTTGTACAACCAAAGCTAGAAATTTACCCATACCAGGAGATATACAGAATTGTTATCGGAGGCATTTCTGGCGAAACCATCATAATTATTTCCGGTTCCATTAAATTTATTATAAATAGTATACTGCACAGCAAACTGGGTATTGTACCAGGGCAGACAACTAAGGTTTATGATGAAACCATCGCTGTTCGGTTTTCCTGATCTGCTGCCTTCGACAGGAGCCGGTGAATATAATGTCAGATCTTCATTACCTTTTGTCATAAAATAACCCAAAGTAAAGCCATAGCCTTTTTTAAGAAAAATATTACCATCGACTTTAAAAGACTGAAGGTTGTATGTGTTATTTTGAACATTTCCTGATTGATAGGATGAATTCAGTTTTTGCATTTCGTTTATCCATGAAGAATGCAATGTTATGTTCCCGTTTGATAGTGCATGTTCAAATTGTAAATCAAGACCGATATCTGTATAACGATCTGTCAATCCGGATATTCCTTCAGGATACAGGTTAGCTGAAAGGCCGTATGTTCCGAGTTCCAGGTAATTTTTAGCCCACTGATGCTGCAAAGCCAGGCGCCAATAGGGTGTAATTCCTTTAATTATCATTCCTGACTGAGACCCGGGTGGATCCGGAGCACCCTGCTGGGCTGACCTGTAGGCACTAAATTCACCATAGATCATATTATTAAAGAATCCGTAAGCGCCAATACCGGCGACTTGTTGTGCAAGACCTCCTTCCAGCATTGTTGATGCTGACGGGGATGGAGCAACCGGTGTTGAAGCATAGGGATAACCCCAGGCTGGAGTGCTGTTCCATACGTCCTGGACAGTCGGATTATTATTTAAGGTAAATCCATAAACAAAATCCCGGGAAGCAAGATTTGCAGTCCTGGCATACCTGATATCTACATTGTCAATTCCAAATGTTCCTCCCTGCTGATCGTAAGTGATCTGAACAAATGCTCCAATTCGTGACGCAATCAGGCCCGAATAAAACAGGCTGAACTGCTGTGGAAATTCAGCATTGTCATTTTGAGTGCCCGGGATTTTTTTCCCGACATCTGTTAAAGATGCCTGAGCCATTGCTGATAGAGGCGAAATTGACAGGAGTTTTAATTTCTCCTTTTTGCCATTTGTTTCATCAATGGTATTGACAGACGTCAAAGTATAGCCACTTAATTTAAAAGTTCTTCCAAATGAATTCAGTTCCGGAAATGCGTTATGACAGGCAGTACAGGAGAGTCCCGTTTGGCGGGCATAACCAGGAACAGCGAAGATGGATGGAGTTCCCTGTAAAAGGGCTATAAATATCAGACATAATAATTCATACCGAATTTTTTGTCCACTGCGGATTAAACACCACTCCCTCATTCCGGAAGTTTTCCCCCGGATCCAATTAATTAAAAATCGTATCATATAGATGGTGATCATTTATACAATAAGGAATAGGATTACAACAAATTGTCCTTATAACATATATCATTCTGCCAAATTTATTTACAAAATATAATTGATGGATTAAGAATGGATTAAATTTGGATCAAGAAGAGATTAAGACACTTTTACTTTGGGGCTGTTTAAAAAGTCTAAATCCATTAACCGCAAAGATCGCGAAGGATTTACGCAAATGCCGATAGCTATCGGCACGCAAAGAGCTAATTATTAAGTTTTTAACTTTGCGTACTTTGCTCCTTCTTAGCGTACTTTGCGGTTAAAAAAGGCTTTTTCAACAACCCCGTCGCCTGACCACAGCAAAGATTATTAATTTGGTGAAGCTCACCTGGTCAAAGGGGTTGATTGAGGTATCAGATTCTTTTGACCAGTAGTTCAGTGGCAAAGTTGACCTGTTCCGGATCACCTAACACATAGGCAATATCATCTTTCTGGAAAAGAATGTCCGGCGCCGGATGTTCCAGTATCTCATGTCCTCTTTTAATTGCAAGCAGAGTTACTCCTGTTTTTTTACGCAGTTCAATGTCAACGGGCGATTTGCCGTCAGCCGGGGAATGTGCTTCAACCTTTATTGCCGAAATATTAATCTTTAAAAATTCATCAAGAATTGAAGGCTTGTTGATAAGATCCTTTTCACTGAATACTCCCAGATTTGTATTTCTGATATGCGTAATTATCCTGTTGATTTCCTTTTGGGGCACGAGTCTTTTTACAAGAATTCTGTTTAACATATCTATGGCAATCTCAAGCTTTTCAGGCAGCACCTGGTCGGCCCCGGTTTTATATAGCTGTTCAACATTCTGAGTTAACGGTGACCGCACCATTATGTAAATATTCTTGTTTATCTGCCTTACCTTTTCAATTATCGACATTGAAGGAATAATGCTACCCACAGATATCACTGCAATATCTGCAGTATCGATATGAGCCTTCTTCAGCACGGGACCATTGACGGCATCGCCATACACAACCATGTCGCCCTTTTTTATTTTTTCCCTTGCAATAACCGGATCAAAAACAATCGAAATGTGGCGTATATTATTGTATTTAGCCATTACTGAAAGTTTAATTGCGCTCGCATCTTTTCCGATAATTACAAGGTGGTTTCTAAAATCGGGTATCTCAATTTCGGGGAGCGGGAACAATCCGTTGACCAGAAATTTTGGGAGAGGCAGTTTCAGAAGGGTTTTTGTCAGCGGTGGCGCCAGATAAATTAAAAAAGGCGTTAATGCCATCGTAATCACGGCAACAGCAAGAAATAACTGATAATAGAAATCTGACAGGATGGAATAATCAAATCCCAGTTTAGCCAGAATGAACGAAAACTCACCGACCTGACTTAAAAACAATCCGATAAGTACCGTACCCTGAAAAGTATGACCAAGAACAAATCCTGTCCCTCCGGCTATAACGGTTTTAATAACAATGACCAGAACCACAATTAAAAAGACAAGCTGAAAGTTCGCGGCGATAAATGAAAGGTCGAGCAACATTCCGATCGATACAAAGAAAAAACTTGTGAAAATATCCTTCAGCGGGAGGAAATTCCCAAAGGCATTGTGGCTGTATTCTGAATCGGATATCATCAATCCCCCCAGGAAAGCACCAAATGCCAGCGACATCCCCATTTTCGAAGTCAGTAAGGCAACCGAGAAGCAAATCAGGAGAATGCACATTATAAACAGCTCCTGGTTTTTTGTCATCGCAATAAGGTATAACAGCTTGGGCAACAGCCATTTATTGCCAACATAAACCAGGCCTAGTATAAAGACTACCTTTAAAGCCAGGATCAGTAATTCGTGTGATATATCAAGCGTATTGTCGGCCAGAAGATTAGTGAACAGAAGCAGAGGAACCAGCATAAGATCCTGAAATATAAGTATGCCCAGAACGGTACGTCCATAATTTGACGTGATTTCTGACCTGTCCTGCAATAGCTTCAGTACAAGCGCTGAACTGCTAAGAGCAATCAGGAAGCCCATGAATATGCCTTCCCTTGTAACCAGTCCATAGAAATGTGAAACAGCAAAGAAAGCAGCAGCAGTGAGGATGACCTGCATGAATCCTCCGAAAAAGACTATTCTTCTTATCCTGAACAGGTGTTGCAAAGAAAACTCCATCCCGATAGTGAACAGCAGAAAAACCACCCCGATCTCAGCCATCAGCTCTATTTCGTGCCGCGCACCGACGAGCGAAAGGAGGTGAGGTCCTGCTATGACCCCTGTCAGAAGGTAGCCTACAACAGTCGGAACTTTAATTCTTGTAAATACAAGGTTAACAAGGGTTGAAAGTGCAATTATTATTACAATGTCTTTTAAAATCTCAATATCCATTTATACTCAGGATTTTAAAACTTACACCGAACCTCTGTGTAAGTTCTTAACAAAAAAGCAATTCTTAAAGTTAAAAATTTTAACCAAGGAATAAAAGAAAAGTAAGTCCACCTGTTCCGTGAGCTCTTTAAAATCAATAGATTTACAATAAAAATTGGTATGCTTAAAAACCGACCTCTCCACATGTCAATAATGGCTTTGATGCTGATTCTCCTCATCGCCTGCCACTCTGTTAATAACATAAGGAAGGATCACTCATCCGCCAGGAAAGGATTTATCATCGTAAGTCCGGAAAATCCATCCTATTTTCAATTCTCAGACGGTACACCCTATATCCCGGTGGGGATCAATATGATAAGCCCGGGTGGGCGCTACAGGGATAACGCCGATTCTTCATTGTATGAATATGGCCAATGGTTGAAAAAGCTTTCGGATAACGGCGGCAATTATTTCAGGGTCTGGCTCAGCTCACCGTTCTGGGATATCGAGGACCAGCATGCAGGGGAGTACCGCGGGGAAAAAGCCCAACGGATTGACAGGCTTATCGGGATGGCAGGTAAATATGACCTTAGGATCAAGTTGACGCTTGAACATTTCCGGAGCATAACGATGGAAGAGAACCCCCAGGAATGGGCTGTCAAATCAGTATATCATAGATCAAATGGCGGACCTCTTGACAGCATACATCAATACCTTGCTTCACCTCAGGGTCAACAGCTGTTTTTAAATAAAGTTGATTATTACAGCAAACGATACGGAAGTGATACCTTGTTTTTCGGTTGGGAACTCTGGAATGAAATGAACGCCATGAAAGGTCCCGAGGACAGCATTTTCTTTGCATGGAATGAAAAGATGCTGAAAGCTGTTAAGGAGAAGTTCCCTGAAAATCTTGTGATGCAAAGCCTGGGCAGTTTTGATGATGAACGGGTAAGGCCTGTTTACAGGAAGATGATGCTTTTACCTGAAAACGAGGTTGCACAGGTCCACAGATACCTCGACCTGGGAGCCAGAATGGAGATCTGCCATATGCCTATGGACGTGATCTGTTCTTCAGCAGTAGAAGAACTTTTGTCATATAATACCGGGAAGCCTGTTATCCTGGCTGAAACTGGTGCCGTTGAACCCCGTCATACGGGACCGAGCAGGTATTATCAGGCAGATACTGCAGGTATTTTATTGCACGATATTTTATTTGCCCCATTCTTCTCAGGCTCTGCGGGAGCAGGTATGAGCTGGCACTGGGACTCCTATGTTGAAAAAAATAACCTTTGGTATCATTTTAAGCGCTTCAGTGAGACTATAAAAGACATAAATCCGGTTTCAGAACGATTTGTACCGTCCAGGTATGAAACTGAATATTTCAGGGTCTACCAGTTAACCGGCAAAAGTACGATAATGATCTGGCTCCGAGATAAAAACAATACTTGGGAATCGGAGCTCAGGGATGGGAAACCACCTTCAACATTAGCGGGAATTCAATTTGAAATGAAGAAGTCAGGGATCAATCGTCCGGTCAGAGAGGTAGAGATCTACGATCCCTGGCAGGATAAATGGAAAATTGGTGAGCAGAAAGACCTTCAGGTTGCACTGCCTGATTTTAAGAGATCGCTTGTTATCAGGATTAAACTATAAATCACTAAGAGTCTTCATAACCAATTCGATCCCTTCTTTCTTTCCAAGATTCCGGCTGTATTTTTTTTCTGCGGCATTGTTCCAGTGTTCCATGACTCCCAGACTATGGACAGTTGCATTATTTCTTTGAGGATCATATTTCGTCCCTGATGGAGGATTGTCGGCCAGTGCTGCCTCAATCAGGTACTGATCGCTGAAGGCCATATCCGGCGCATCAGGCCATTCAGACCTGAGCAGGTCGAGAGCCACTGCATCAACAGCCACGGGATCCTGCGATGCAAGCATGCTGCAGGCCCAGTCATTGTTAAACGGAGCCATCTGCCATTTCGGGGCAGGAACACCGTTTACCAGCTTCGACCCATAAATCCCATCGATGAGGAAAAGCATAGTCTTTCCGCCCAGATCTTTATGCGCCATGAAATCAACAAAAGTCAGGTACCGGGCTTTGCCTGACCTGTCGGGATTAAAATTATTATGGGCATTTTTCCGCCAGTCATTATAAATGCTTGTGGTACCATAGAAGTTCTTTGCACACAGAGTAACCCCCTGACCTACATGACCCTTTAACAAAGCCATATTGATAAGGTAGTCGGCTTCAACTGCACAGGAAGCAAGCCCGGTTGCAAGCTTTCCATTATCGACTGTGTAGGGGATCGCATTATCGACATATGTTGATTTTACCCGGCCGTCACCACCAATATTGTCAACAAAAACTACACCGGGGAATACAGCATGGCATTTATTAAATATATTATCGGTAATAAACCTGCTTGCATCGAATATCGTAATATTCTTCTGTGGAACACCTGCTTCATTGACAAGGCTTTTCAACAGTGAGAGTACAACCTGGGGTGTAGCATTTATTTCTTCCGAATCCTTATGGGCGTAAGTATTGTTTGTGTTTATTTTAACAGCGATCTTCTGATCGGGACGGTATGTTAATTCTTTTCTGTTGTGGTTAGTATTGAAGTACTTAAAAAGAGCTGTCCAGGCTTTCTTCTCTGTTTTTTCGCCTGTAAGCGAAATAAGTGACTGACTGAACATTTTATCGGATCCTGTTTGCGATACGACACTTTCATCCCACCAGTTTCCGGTCTTACCGTCCCACGTTGCAACTCCCGGATTGTGGATCCATGCCACTCTGCCGGGAAAGATACCGGTGGCAACACCAACCGGCTGATTTGGAACTATGAGCCATTCGGCAGCTGATCGTGCTGCAAAGGCATTTTCTGTTCTCTGACCTGTAAAAAGAACGGAACCCGTAATAGCGATCAGAAGGAATATAGCCCCATATACATAATTGAGTTTTTTGAAACTCATCACTGCTTTTTTATAAGCTGCAACAGTTCCAAAAAGTGTGATCAGATAGATGACGAATCCCGACATTATCGGAGCAGCGACCCGCATACATGGATATGTAGCCCTTTGAGGCTTAGGAATAACGCGCATTAGAAACCAGACGGTTGATGCAATTCCCATTACAAAAAATGATACTTTAACCCAGGATGCCTTTTTAATTCGGTTTAAAAATCTCCGGAAATTATGCATATTACTCATAGCCTTAAAATTTGGTTTTTAATAATCAGCGAAATAACCTTTAACAATGAAATTAACTTCAAATATAGGATTAGTTGTGATAATTGAACTCTTTATAATTGCTTAAAAAAAGATGAATTATGACGGTTCACCTGCACATAAAGGTTAATTTATCATTAAAAATGCATTAAATCCGGATGAATTAGTCTTGCCAAATCAGGCGTTTGTCAAAATCATAAAGTACTGGTTACCAAACCGGGTGAACCCCCTAAGATTCAGATAAACAACATATTAAAATTAAGGCAAATTATAAACAGACTGATTTTCACCCCCCTTAATATAAATTAAGGCTCATTTTTGACGAATGAACCCGTTGCGTTTATCAGGCGTTAATATAAGTAAATAACGGAAGATATTTAGCTGGTAAAATTGATTGAATATCATCCCGATTTCTCACTGATTGGACATTGGCGTATTGACATATATCTCCCGTTATTCTAAATTTACTTATAGCAATTAAAACAAAAATTTAAAAGTCAGAGATATGAAAACTTTCTACCGGATAACATCGCAGGAAATTGGGACGGTCTTATTAAGAAGAAGAAAAATCGCAAAAGCATTGCGCTGGTGGTTACGCGAAAACGGCATCTCCTACAAGTATATGTTTTTTGTTAATTAGTCATAGTTTAGATCAGGTTATTTTTAGGCTTGTTGAGCTCATCCGGATTTTAATCCGGCTCGTGTTTAAAGAGAAGAATTGCCCCAGATTCTTCTCTTTTTATATGTCAAAATCTGAACTATCAGTTAAGATTTAAAAAGGCGGGAATGAGATCGGCTAAAGAACGATAAACTATTTTCTGATTTCATTTTATCAAGTAATTATTAAATTTGTCTTTCAACTAAAACTGACAATTATGAAAAAGACAATTTTAACTCTGGCACTCGCAGTGATTATTTTAATTGGTGTAAACGCACAGGATTATAAAACAGGTATAGGTCTAAGGGCTGGGCTTACGAACGGATTGACCGTGAAACATTTCCTGAATCAGAAGAATGCAGTCGAAGGAATTCTTGCTTCGAGGTGGAGAGGATTTGAAATAACCGGACTTTATGAAATTCATAATCAGGCTTTTGATGTTGAACGTCTGAACTGGTACTACGGATTTGGCGGACATATCGGGTTCTGGAATGGAAACTATACTCATAATTACTGGGGCGAGCAGGGGATGACCTATACAGTCGTCGGCATTGATGGGGTTCTTGGTCTTGAATATAATTTTAAAGCTGTCCCGATCAATCTGGGACTAGACTGGAAGCCCGCATTTAATATTGTAGGTTATTCGGGTTTCTGGGGCGACGGAGGAGCTCTTTCAATACGGTATATTTTCTAGTTTTTCACCGTCTGGCCAGGGGCTGTTTAAATAGTCTAAATCCATTAACCGCAAAGATACCCTCCGGGGGATAGCCGTCAACCTGACGATCATAATTTAGGTAGGTTCATATAATATAGGGGCCTATTCAATGATGGAAAAAGTTGAACAGATTGCTTTTGCCCATACCCGTAATGTTTTAAATTTCAATAAAATAACTTTCCCCTCCTTTTGAAGGAGGGGTCGCCTGACCAACGCAAGAATTTTAATTAAGTGAAGCTAACTTGGTCAGGCGGGGGTGGTTGATTATTCTGTGAGGAGTATTAATCTTTTTCTTTAAAGGCATTCATTATCTCATTCAACACATACTCAGGGTCCTGAAATACAAACCTGTTCTCGAATCGGAGTATGGTGAAGCCGAGCTCTTCAAGATATTTGTCCCTGTGAGTGTCTTTCACTATTTGGATATAATCTCCATGAGGATCTCCATCAAGTTCTATTACAAGCTTTTCTGAAGGACAATAGAAATCCACTATATAATTATCTATACTATGCTGTCTTCTGAATTTTCTTCCTTTAAGATTTCTTGATTTCAATAAATTCCATAACACTGATTCACCAGAAGTGGACTTATTCCTGAGGTAAGATCTGACCGGCTTCAGATCTTTTCTGTTGAAAAGGTGATTGTTATTCATGAAAATAAAAGTAAGAAAAAAATGAATCAACCACCCCGGCCCGGAATTAACTATTTTTCAAGCAGTTGCTGATAGTCCGGGCCACCCCTCCTTCAAAAGGGGACCGAGCGTTAAAAATCCCGCCAGTGGCGGGATTTAGCGAAGGGGCCAGCCTGCAGGGGTGGAATGTGGTGGAGGGGAAATTTTCTTATAGACTGGCAGATCTTTTCTTACGAAAATAACTCTTAAGTTGACGGCTATGCCCTTTAGGGGACAGAAGTAAAAACGGGAATGGTGTAAATTTCATTTATTTTTCATACAACTTTAATTTAAATAATCCGCGTCAATTCCCATCTATTTATTATTTTTAGATTGAATTATAAACCTCAATCAAAACATAATTATATGAAAAGAATCCTTACCAGTGTTTTATTTATCCTTCTATTGCCTCTACTGGCTCTTTCGCAGAATAAATTTAACGGGCTTGATATGAATATGGGCAACCTTTACAGACTGTCCGATGCCAAAACACGTTCAATAAGTCCTGAGAATTTCACCGGCGAAAAAGGTAAAGCCGGAATGGCCGACCCTGCAGATAAAGACAAGCCGAATACTGCAAATGCTTTCAACGCCGCCCGCGACCTGGGTCAGGGATGGAAAGTCAACCCATATGTCCGGATAAAACCCGGAGAAACCTTCACTATGGCAGTTATTGAAGGTCCGGGAGCTATCCAGCATATCTGGATGACCCCGACCGGTAAATGGAGGTATTCAATTCTGCGCATCTATTGGGATGACGAAACGGAACCATCAATTGAATGTCCTGTCGGTGATTTCTTCGGAATGGGATGGAATCAGTACTCGCCACTGGTTTCAGCAGCTATCTGCGTTAACCCGGGAAGCGCTTTCAACTGCTACTGGGTTATGCCTTTCAGAAAGAAATGCAGAATGACTATGGAAAATGTCAGTGATGCTGATCCGATGACATTATATTACCAGATCGACTATACTCTGACAGATGTCCCGGCTGATGCCGGTTATTTTCATGCACAGTTCCGAAGACTGAATCCAAATGAAACCTCCGACTATACTATCGTTGACGGCATTAAAGGCAAGGGTCAATATGTCGGGGTATACCTTGCCTGGGGTGTAATTAACAACGGCTGGTGGGGCGAAGGTGAAATCAAATTCTTCATCGACGGCGACACTAAGTTCCCTACTATATGTGGTACAGGAACAGAAGATTATTTCTGTGGTTCATATGATTTCGACACAAGGAAGAAAAATGATGCTGGTGTTGAAGAAACAAATTACACCGAGTTTTGCACACCCTATTCGGGCCTGCCCCAGGTAATAAGGGGTGATGGCCACTATAATGTAATGCAACGGTTTGGTCTCTACAGGTGGCATATAATGGATCCGATAAGATTTGATAAAGACCTTAAAGTCACTATCCAGGACCTCGGCTGGAGACAGGGAGGAAGATATCTTGCACAAAAATCAGATATCGCGTCAGTCTGTTACTGGTATCAGGCAGATCCCCACACCAAATTCCCGAAAATGCCTGCATGGCAGGGGCTTGAAGTATATTGAAATTTAATTTATAAACTGATATGGAAAAGAATTCAAAACCCGTACCTCCTGAAATAGAAGGTATTGATCGCCGGAGTTTCATCTCGAAGTCAACTTTAGCTGCAATCGGAACTATCGGGGCTGCAAACCTGATCACATCATGCAGCGGCGAACCACGAAGGAAACATTTGAAACTGCCTGCTCTCCTGACCCAGGCTCCCGATGGCAAACTACTTAAAGCGGGTCTGATCGGTTGCGGCGGCAGAGGTACCGGAGCAGCAATCAATTACATTGATGCCGGTCCTAACCTTCAGATCACCGCACTGGGCGATGTTTTTAAGGATAAACTTGATCAGTGCCGTGAACAGCTTAAGAAACAAAAGAATGTCGAGATTCCCGATGAAAAGTGCTTTGTCGGATTCGACAGCTTCGAAAAGGTCATCGACTCTGGTGTTGATGTTGTATTGTTATGCACTCCGCCACATTTCCGTCCTGCCCATGTTGAGGCAGCTGTTAATGCAGGTAAGCATATCTTCATGGAAAAACCAATAGCTGTCGATCCTGTCGGTGCAAGGAGGGTTATGGTTGCAGCCAAAAGAGCCCAGGAAAAAGGCCTTTGCATGATAAGCGGTACGATCCGCCGTGTACAGAAGGATTTTATGGAAACCTGGCGCAGGGTAGCCAACGGAGAAATCGGAGAAATTGTCAGCGCCCACATAACCAGGAACGGTGGCTCCCTCTGGGTCATAAAGAGGCAACCCGGATGGACCGATATGGAATATATGCTGCGAAACTGGGCTAATTTCTGCTGGCTTTCAGGCGATCATATTGTAGAGCAGTTCATTCACGAAGTAGATGTTATGAACTGGTATCTGGGTAAAAACCCGGTCAAGGCAATGGCATGGGGGGGACGCCAGAGAAGGGTCACAGGCGATCAGTACGATTTCTTCAGCGTTGAATACATCTATGACAACGGCATGCATACGCATTGTGCTGCCAGGCAGATTACAGGATGCAGCAACCTTACGGAGCAGTTTATTGTTGGTACAAAAGGATTTGCCAATGCCAAGGGGATGCTCTATAATCTTAAGGGTGAGGAGATCTGGAAATATCCCACTCCTGAGGAAGGATCAACTGATTTAACATGGAAGGTGACAGATCCCTATGTTCAGGAACATATAAACCTTATAACAGGTATACGTACAGGTAATACCGTTAATGATGCCGAAGCCCAGGTCAACTCAACGCTTATCACAATTATGGGAAGAATGTCAGCATATACAGGAAAGGATGTTACATGGGATGAACTCCTTAACTCCGATCTCTACCTCGGTCCTAAAACTTATGAATTTGGCCCTGTTCCGGGAATCCCTGAAACACCTCCTGTGATCGGTGCTGAACCCAATATTGCTTAAAATAATTTAAATCAATTTGATAATTTAATTACAACAGATATGAACCGACGACAATTTGCACAGAAAACTGTAATGGCATCAGCCCTTCTTTCATCTGCTTCTTTACCCGGTTTCTCACGGATTATGTCAGGCCCTGTCAGGAATTATAAGAAGGGGATGATGTGGGGTGGCCTCAAAGTGGGGAAGACCATAACGGAGAAGTTCCAGGCAGCAAAAGCTGCCGGTTTCGATGGTGTTGAAGTTGACAGCCATCTTGACAGGAATGAGGTTCTTAAAGCCCGGGATCTGACCGGACTGAAAGTTCCGAGCGTCTGCGATTCTTTGCACTGGAAACTGCTTATGTCAAGCCCCGACCCTAAAGTCAGGGAAGACGGAGTCGCTGCTCTTAAAGTTGCACTTGAAGATGCCTCTGCATTTGGCGCTGATACTGTTCTTCTTGTGCCAGGTCGTGTAAATGATGCCGTTGGTTATGATGAATGCTGGGATAGGTCTGTCGCAGCAATAAAAGAAGCTATACCGCTTGCTGAGAAGCTGAAAGTCAAAATAGCAGTGGAGAATGTCTGGAACAATTTCCTCCTGAGCCCGCTCGAAACTGCAAGCTATATTGATCAGTTTCAAAGCAGTTTCGTTGGTGCTTATTTTGATATCGGTAACATTCTCGCTTATGGCTGGCCAGAGCAATGGATAAGGATCCTGGGTAAACGTCTGGCAAAAATACACATTAAGGAGTACAGTCGTAAAATTGCCGACGCTCAGGGTAAATCGGCCGGCTTCAAGGTAAAGCTGCAGGAGGGCGATGTAAACTGGAGTGCAGTAATGAAGGCTCTTGATGATGCCGGATATCAGGGATGGACAACCGTTGAGATGCCCGGAGGAGATACGCCCGAAGGGCTGAAGGATCTCTGCGACAGGTTAAAGCTTATACTTGAAAGCTAAGTTAAGAAGGGGGTCGACCTGTTTCCCGGTACTGGGTTTCGCTCCTTCCCCCCTCTGGAGAAAGGCCGGGAAGGGGGTCATTTTTCACCATTTAAACCCCCTTTCCTGTTTCCCCCAAGGGGGAAATGGTTAACCGGGTTTCTTTCACCTCTTTACTACATTACTTTTTTTCTTTCAAAAATGAACAAAATTACTTTTCAGAGATCCCTTATTATTTTTTTCTTCCTCCTTCCCGCGTGGAGGAAGTCAGGGAAGGGGGTCGACTCGTTTCTCTGTACTGGGTTTCGCTCCTTCCCCCCTGGGGGAAGGCCGGGAAGGGGGAGAAGGTCAATTCTGCTCAGTTATTCCATTCCTGTTCTTTTAATCTTGTCTTTGATTTCCTGTTCTCAAAATGAACAGGTTCTCAAAAAGGACGGTCATGAATATAACGGTTCCTATTCAGGAAAAAACCTTGACAGGATAGCATTCCCGATAGGAGGAATCGGTGCAGGTATGTTCTGCATTGAAGGTACCGGTGCCATCTCCCACATGTCGGTCAGAAACCGTCCGGAGGTATTTAATGAGCCTCCGATGTTCGCCGCAATCTCGGTCAGAGGGATTGAAAATGGTGCCCTTGTAATCGAAGGACCGGTCCCTGAATGGAAGAAATTTGGCGGACCCAATGCCGGCAACGGGTCTCCGGGAGCTACTTACGGACTTCCCAGGTTTGATGATGCTGATTTCACTGCGAGATTTCCCTTTGCAACAATTAATCTCAAAGATCCGGATATTCCTCTGGCTGTAGAGGTTACGGGATGGAGTCCGTTTATTCCTGCCGATGCTGATAATTCAAGCCTTCCGGCAGGGGGAATCGAATATTCATTTAAAAACACCGGATCAAAGAAAATCGATGCTGTCTTTTCATACAATTCCGTGAATTTCATGTCTAAAAACGGAGGCAAAGCTTCTATTAAACCTGCCATGAACGGATTTATTCTTTCGGAAGGAGGGGTGCAGGATAAACCTGAGACGAAAGGGGACTTTGCAATTTTCACTAACGAACCAGAGACTGTTGTTGATCATTGCTGGTTCAGGGGAGGCTGGTGGGATCCGTTAACGATGACTTGGAACACAATACTAAAAGGAGATACCCGTGAGAATCCACCAGTTGAAGGACCCGCACCCGGCGCTTCACTTTTTGTTCCTTTCAGCCTTAATTCAGGTGAGGTAAAAGTTATACGCGTCATGATGGCGTGGTACGTCCCTGATTCTGATCTGAAATACGGACAGGACCCGAAAAATGTTCCTGAGGAAGTGTGTGATGACCCAAACTGTGTTTGCAAAGATCCATTCTATAAACCATGGTACTCCGGCAAGTTTTCAGGTATCGGTGAGGTCATAAATTACTGGAAGACAAATTACGAGGATCTGTTCAAAAAATCCGTGCTATTCAGGGAGAGCTTATATTCCACAACACTGCCCCCCGAAGTCGTTGAGGCAGTAACTGCAAATCTTACAATACTTAAATCGCCGACAGTATTACGCCAGCGCGACGGGAAACTTTGGAACTGGGAAGGGTGCAGCGACAACTCCGGGTGTTGTGCAGGGTCCTGCACACATGTATGGAATTATGCGCAGGCAATACCCCACCTTTTCCCGGGTCTTGAGCGCACTCTGAGGGAAACGGAGTTTAACCGGAGCCAGGATACTGATGGTCATCAGACTTTCAGATCAGCTTTGCCTATCAGGCCTGTTGCTACAACATTTTATGCCGCATCCGACGGTCAGCTGGGAGGTATCATGAAGGTTTACCGCGACTGGCATATCAGCGGGAACAGTGAATGGATGAAAAAACTCTATCCAAAGGTGGTTCAAAGCATTGACTATTGCATTAAGACCTGGGATCCCGGAAATACCGGAACTCTTGAAGAACCACATCATAACACTTATGACATCGAGTTCTGGGGTCCTGATGGCATGTGCACAAGCTTTTATCTCGGTGCCCTGAAGGCAGTTGCCGAAATGGGCAGATTTTCAGGTGAAGATGTTTCAAAATATGAAATGCTTTATGATAAGGGGAAAAAGGCGATCGAGACAGAACTGTTTGACGGGGAGTACTTTATTCAGAAGATTAAATGGCAGGGATTGAAATCTCCTGATCCGGTTAAAGCTTCACTGGGTTCGTGGAGCTCCGATTATTCGGAAGAAGCCAAAATGCTGCTTCAGAAAGAGGGTCCCAAGTATCAGTACGGAACAGGGTGCCTGTCGGACGGGGTTCTGGGGGCCTGGATAGGAGAGGTGTGCGGCCTTCATAACATAATGGATCCGGACAAGGTAAAAAGTCATTTAAATTCAGTATTTAAGTATAATTTCAAGGAGGATCTGAGAAATCATTCAAATCCGCAGCGTCCTTCATATGCATTTGGTAACGATGGCGGCCTGCTTATATGTACCTGGCCAAAAGGCGGGATGCTGTCACTGCCATTTGTTTACAGCAATGAGGTATGGACCGGAATAGAGTACCAGGTTGCTTCACACCTTATGATGTCGGGAGAAGTGGAGAAAGGGCTGAAAATAGTAAGGGCTGCGAGGGACAGGTATGACGGAAGGGTAAGGAATCCGTTTGACGAATATGAATGTGGTCACTGGTATGCAAGGGCATTATCGAGTTATGCTTTGCTGCAGGGACTGACAGGCGCAAGATATGATGCCCTGTCTCAAAAAATGTATATTAATTCAGGAGCCGGCGATTTCACCGGTTTTATTTCGACGGAGACAGGGTTCGGAAATGTCGGACTTAAGAACGGTAAACCTTTCCTGAACGTAGCCCTCGGCGCAATAACTGTAAAAGAGTTTATCACAGAGCAGGAATGACAGGCGATTAATGCCAGTATTTTACAGTCCAGCTATTTTTTTCTGCAATCCGTTTCAGCTTTTCATCAGGATTTATGCATACCGGGTGGCCTACTTCATTTAGTACCGGAAGATCTGATATCGAATCCCCATAGTACCAGGAGTCCCGGGGGGTTGTGTTATTTATTTCACAATATTCCTTAAGCCTGACGAGCTTTTCAATGCCATAGCAAAAGGGGCGATTGGTTCTTCCGGTCAGATATCCGTTTATTATTTCAGGATCAGTGCAAAGAATTTCATCCATTTGAAAATGTTTTGCAACAAGGCTGCAAATTGGTGACAACGATGAAGAAAGGATCACCGTCCTTGCACCATTTTCTTTATGAAAAGAGAGTTCAGGTTTAGCTTGTGATACAAATTCTTTTAAAAGATAATCTTCAAACAACTCTGAGGAAAGATCGCGAAGAACTTTTTCAGGTACTCCAGCCAGCCGGTTTAGCATATCAGAAAGTATGTTTTCTGCTTCCCTGATACTGAATTTGTATAACAGGGAGGACCAGATTGACCTGGCAAGATCTGGAAATGCTATCAATTTCTTTCTATGCGCCAGATGAATCAGATATGTTCCGCTGTTTCCATTAATGAGTGTCTGGTCAAGGTCAAAAAAGGCAGTGTAGCCTCGTATTTTAATATGTCTTTTAATATGTCTTATAATATGTCTTATAATACGTATTTTATTTTTTCAAGTCTGATAAGTTCTATTTTAACCGCAAAGGTCTCGAAGTTGTCGCAAATGCCGATAGCTATCGGCACGCAAAGTTAAGTTATTTATTTACACTTCTTTGGGACCTTAGGTTTGAAAGCTTAGCGGCCTTTGCGGTTAATGGATCTGACAATTTAGACAGCCCCTTGGGAAGAGGGTCGACTCGTTTCAGTTACTGGGTTTAGCCCCCTCTCCCCTGGAAGAGGGGGATCGAGGGGGTGAGGTATTAATTTCCCGAATTACTTACGAAGGCAATCTGTTTGCTGTCGGGAGACCATGACGGTACATTAATGGTACCCTGCCCTCCATAAAGATAAGCTATTACCTTAGGAGCGCCTCCATTAGCAGGCATTAGTCTGAGCATTACCCTTTTGTATGAAGGGTGACTGTTCTTGTCGATGTCGGGAGGGAAGGTGATGAAAGCAATCCATTGTCCATCGGGCGAAACGTGGGGGAACCAGTTATTGTAATCATCGAATGTAAGCTGCTCCATTCCCGACCCGTCAGGTTTCATCCTCCACAACTGCATTTTACCTGAATGGCTTCCGTTATAATATATGTATTTTCCGTCGGGAGAATACTCGCAGCCGTCAACATGTTCACCTGCAGGTATATCAGTCAGCGCAACCTCTTTGCCACCCTTTATTGAATTACGGTAAATGTTATAAATATTCCTGCCATTTCGCTGGGCAACATATACCACTTCTTTATTGTTGGGAGCCCATCCATGCCAGTATGAAGGAGTATCTTCCGTAATCATCCTGGGTTCTCCCCCTTTAAGAGGCAGAATATAAACTGAGGAACCTCCTCCCGGCATACCTTCACGTGAACTGCTGACAGCTAATAATTTACCATTGAAGGAGATGCCATGGTCGTTATTATTTCTGGTGACAGATCCTGTATTGAGCTTAACCAGTTCCCCTCCGGTTACCGGAATCTGATACAGTAAACCATCCATGTTGAACAGAAGCTGTTTCCCATCGGGCATCCAGTTCGGGGCTTCGAACCTTCCCTGCTTCTCATGGATAACCTTTCTTTTTCCGTCAAACACATTCATAGTTTCAAGCCTGCAGCCAACCACACCGTCCCTTGTCTGATTATAATTATCACTGACAGGTTTATCAATCCTTAAATTAAATATGGTAGCCTCTTCGGTAATATCAGGATTATGGGAACAAACAAATGGTCCGGCAAGAATTTCGTCAGGGAGATTGATCATCTCATATGAACCAATGGTCTCAAGCGGTTCACCCGGGTGTGCTGCTCTCATGAAGATAATTTTTCCTGCCCGTTCAATCTGAATTATCTCATAATTAGAGCCTTTGGCGAATATTTCATCCTGGGGATCAAGCATGGCAGCACCATCTGAATCCCTCCACTGCAATACTGTAAGTCCATCACCGTGGAGCACTGCAGAGATATGACGTGACTTTTCATCGGTTGAAGCCCTTAGCATCCATCCGGTTTTACGGTGGGCTTCAGTGCCTTTTCCTTCAAATTTAAAATTTGCTGTGAGGATGAAATCGCCTTTGAGCTTATTATAGATGTAATGACATTCATCCCTTTCAAACCATATGTTATAGCCTGATCCCCTTATTGAATAAGACTGATCTGCAGCGTCATACTGAGCTGAACCGGCATTTTTAGGATTGCCAATGTCGGAATTGAACTGAAAGATACCGATTGATTTGTCCTGGGCCAGAGCTGAATTTAACAGTAAACTGCATATTAAAAATATAGTTTGTCTCATACTTCGGATAAGTTTAATTACAATAAAGTTAATGAAATTAAAATTACAAAAACAACATTCCAACTTAAGGCTGAAATTTTATGTAATCGGTTGCGATACCAATTATAAATTTTAAATTTGGAAATCATTCCCGATTTAAGCCGATCTGGTTCTATTTCATGTGTAAAATGCCCGGAATCAGGATATTATTACAAGTCTATTCCCACTTTTCTTTGTTTTTAGTTCTCAGCGTGGGATTCAGTGGAAGAATAATCCTTTCCTGTTCGACCCGAAATATAATCTGAAGCAGGCTTATTTTACAATAATTAATTTTTAGTTTTGTGATTCGGTGTTTGGCAAAGAGTATTAAACATCAATGCAAATTTCTATGTTTTTAAATATTGACAGTGTATATGAACGACATTCTTCAAAAACTTGCCCATTGCGTTGAAAATGGGAAGATTGATAAGGCTTCACCTTATCCCCCAAATCTGAAGGGACAGGACGGTGCCGACGAACTGGCAAAACAGGCTCTTGACGAGGGAATTAAGCCGGATGAGATACTTGAAAATGCACTTATTCCGGCAATGGCTGCAGTTGGCGAAAAATTCAGCAGGAAAGAGATCTACGTACCACAGATGTTAATGGCTGCAAAAGCCATGAACAATGCCATGAAACATCTTAAGCCCTATTTTCTGTCGGGAGAAACCAAAAGAAAAGGAAAATTTATAATCGGTACCGTTTCGGGAGATCTTCATGATATTGGTAAGAATCTGGTATCCATGATGATAGAAGGAGGAGGGTGGGAGGTTATCGACCTTGGTGTTGATGTAAGTGCAGAGAAGTTCCTGAAAACGGTTGATGAAAATCCAGGGGCTGTTGTCGGATTGTCAGCTCTTCTTACAACAACGATGGAAAACATGAAGAAGATCGTTGCCGTTATAAAAGAAAAGCATTCTGAACAGAAGATCCTGGTTGGTGGGGCTCCGGTTACACAGGATTACTGCAATAAAATCGGTGCCGACTTCTACTCACCCGATCCTCAGGGCGCTGTTAACTATCTGAAGCAACTGGTTTCCTGACTACCTCAAATAATAATACTTAAGGAATGAAAACCATTCTTACAGGAAGGACCAGGGAAGTCATTATTGATACTGAAGGACCTGTAATTATTATCGGAGAGTCCATTAATCCGACAAGGAGAAAAAAACTGGTATCTGCGTTGCAGGAACACAATTTTGAGTACATGCTCGAGCTGGCTGAAAACCAGATAAAGGCAGGAGCTGATGTTCTTGATGTCAATGTCGGCTTCCCAGGGGTTAATGACGAAAAGCTTCTTCCCGAGGCTGTAATTGCAATCCAGAATAATTTTGATATACCACTTTGTCTCGATTCACCAAATCCTGCCGCTATTGAAGCGGCGTTAAAAGTTGCTTCAGGGAAATGTCTTATTAATTCCGTGAATGGGAAAGAATCGTCAATGCACGCGATTATACCTGTTGCAAAGAAATTCGGGGCTGCCATAATCGGATTATGTATGGATGATAACGGCATTACGAATGATCCGCTTCAGCGGCTTATTATTGCTGAAAAAATTATTGAAAATGCCGTTAAAGGAGGTATTAAGCCGGAAGATGTTATAATTGACCCGCTGGCAATGGCTGTCAGTGCTGAACCGCAAGCCTGTCTCATCACACTTGAAACCATTAAGCTGGTTCATGCGAAATTAGGCCATAACATCACCCTGGGATCGAGTAATATTTCTTTTGGTTTACCCGACAGGGAGTCGCTGAATTCTGCATTTATGGCAATTTCGATCCTAAACGGAGTGACCTGTCCGATTGCGAATCCGGAAAAGATCACTTCGGCGGTCAGGGCAACCGATCTGATCATTGGCCGGGACGACTATGCAGTGCGATTTGTTGAATATTTCCAGAACAGGTCCTGAACTTTTTATCAGACCGGTCAGCAATATATAATCAGATGTCAGGAATTAAATCCGCACCTGGAGATACGGCAAAGCATAGTAATTGAGAAAGATGCACAAGTCAGAATTTCACATCAACTTTTCAGATCTGAAGCTCAGTGTTCCTCAGATTGAGCAGGTTATGGGTTACAAGGATGGAGAATCGCAGGAAACCATAAGCGAAATGATTGGAGCGTTGCTGAAGGAGGCGGAATCATTTGTTAATATCAAAGCTGAGTTTTCTGTATTCCCCGGTGTAAAATTTAATGACTCTGAAAAATCAGTTGAAATAGACAGTACAATCTTTGACATAAGAAAAATTGTGTATGGTCAGATCAGAAGATCGGAAGCAATCGCAATATTTCTGTGTACCGCAGGGAGTGAGATAGGGATCAGGAGCGGTAAAGCAATGAAGGAGGGAGAGTTGCTCGAGGGTTATGTTTATGATGTTATTGGCAGTGAGATAGTTGAGGCTGCTGCTGATGTGATGCAAAGCGCTCTTGAACAGGAAATGGGAGCCGGGGGTAAGAAGATCACAAACCGTTACAGCCCGGGATATTGCGGCTGGAATGTTGAAGAGCAGCACAAGCTGTTTCAATTTATGCCTTACAACTATTGCGGCATCAGGCTGACCCCATCCGCACTGATGGATCCGGTAAAATCGATAAGCGGCTTCATTGGTATCGGGGAAAATGTGAAGTTCAATCCGTATACTTGCGGACTGTGTGAAATGAAGGACTGTATGTACAGGAAGAGGAAGGCGTAACGGCGTAACGGCGCAATGGCGTAACGGCATAACGGCGCAATGGCGTAACGGCTTAAAGGCAATTATTCTGATTTGTATTTTTCGAATTGTTCTGCAATTTTGGCATCGAGGTGAGTCCCGGAATGAACAAGAACGCGGTAACGTAAATTCAGTATAGTGCCCTTTTTCATGAATGTCTCTTCTCCATTTTCCGGCCAGTTCATCGGTGTGGGTGATATAAATCCGTAATCGCGTGTAAACCATGGGGAAGGATACCACGGATTTGAAGGATGCTGCATAATTGCCAGTCCCTCAATGTTATTACCTCGCTTCCCATAATAATCCATCCATGGAGAACTTTTCCCAAAGGTGTCTTTTTCACTGCTCCCACCTTCAGCATTAATCATTGTCCCTCCGCCGGTTACTGCCAGATCGGCGGCCATCCTGGCACTGAAAAGCGAATGGTTGGTCTTTAGTATATGCACATCCAGAAGCATTTCAATCGTTATCTCAATGTCTATCTGAATAAGTGCCGGTGAGGGTGAGGAGATGAAGATTTTTCGAATATCCTTAACAGGAGATAGCGCTCCCGGACGACTCCAGATGCACTCATCAGTGATTAAAACGGTGTCGCCTCCCTGTTTTGCTATTTGTGCGTTGATAGAAATTATTCTTCCCCGGTCCAATCCTTCCTGCCAGTAATTTCCCCCATTCACAAGGTCACAACCGAAAAAGAGAGACGAATGATGAGGATAAATTGCATTCCGCATCGATGTTACCGAGCCCCCTGAAGCCGGACCATTAACCGGGTAGAAGAATGGATATTTTTCGTCTTCGGAAAAAATATAGCTTGTAAAGTATCTGTCATCTATCGTAACATTGATCTTTGAACCAACTTTGACAGCTGTAATTTTAGCTCCGTTTAATGGCAAGGTAATTATGACACCTGCAAGGATCAGGAGCGCACTGATGAATAGTTTTTTCATTAACAGGATGATTACACATTGATAAAATTGGTCCCATATGGAGCTCTTTGCGGACGGGAAAGCATTGAATCTGCTTCAGGATCGTTCACAAATCTCTCAATATCAGGGTCCCAGGTCAGTTTTCTTCCCAGTTTCATAGCCATATGGGTTAAAAGGCAAACTGAACATGCACGATGACCAATTTCAACGGGCGAAATAGGCTCTTTACGCGATTTTATGCAATCGAGCCAGTTTCCATGCTGTTCATTGCTGACGTAAAGATGGATCTCATTTTCTTTAATTACCGATGTAAGTATTTTCGGATCACTTGCTTCCAGGGCTTTGGTACCTTCACTCCCTGATCCCGGATCACTTGGAGTTACAGAGTAATCCCCACGGGTTACAAATATCCAGCCCTCAGTTCCTTCATATCTTATTCCATTGGGATAACCACCGCTTGTCAGCATTGTGATTCCGTTTTTATACTCAGCCTTTGACATAAAATCACCATGCACATCCCATAAGCCTGACCTGGGGAATTGCGCGACTGCTTCGATTGTAACGGGACCAGTAAGCTCGGTATCCATTCCCCAGGCTGCTGAATCGAAGTGATGCTGACCCCATCCTGTGATCATGCCTGCACCGAACTGCTCGCACCTTAACCAGCCGGGACGATCCGTAATGCTGTTTTGCGGATGGACCCTTATTTCAGTATAATAGACCTCAGGCGTCGAGCCAAGCCAGGCATCATAGTTCAGATTTTTTGGCACAGGTGATTCTGCCGCTTCAGGGCCGGCAGGATCGCCCGGCAATCCGATTTTAACTGTTTCAAGCTTTCCTATCCTTCCATTCCTTACAAGTTCGGCAGCAACCCTGAACTGCGACGATGAACGCTGCTGGGTTCCCACCTGCAGGATAACCCCTTTCTTTCTGACGGCATCGCTTAATAACCTGCCTTCAGAAATGGTCAGGGAAGTAGGCTTCTGTACATAGATATCCTTGCCGGCAATTGCGGCTTCAATAGCCGGCTGCGAATGCCAGTGATCAGGAGTTGAAATTATCACAGCATCAATTCCCTTGTCGGCCAGTATTTCGTGATAATCGCCGTAGGTTTTAACATTCACGTAACCCTGCTTACCTGTCTTTTTTGCGTAAAAGTTCTCAATGAACTGTTTCCCTTTTGCCAGCCTGTTTGAATCGAAATCGGCTACGGCAACAACTTTTGCAATATTGTATTTCAGCGTTTCTGCCAGGTCATGAGTCATTGCGATCCTGCCAAAGCCTATCTGGCCGATATTGATCATGTCGCTTGGAGGATTCTTCCCTATCACGCTTGCGGGAACAATTGTCGGAAGGATTATTGCACCTGCTGTGGCAGTCATAGATTTTGAAATGAAATGTCTTCTTTTCATATTTTTATTTTTGAAGATATGTGGAACGCGCGTATCTTAAAATTACCTGCTAAATATCGCAATTTAAAGATAAACTGAATAACTAAAAAACCCCGGGTTCTGTTTTTACCGTAATCTTAGGAGGATAAGCATAATAAAACCACGTGTTTTCTGCCTTTTCTTTATCAAAATGTCCGTTGAAAACCAGGAACCTGTATTTAAGGACGTACTTATGTCCTGGTTTTAGAAGCCAGTCCATGTCCTTTGTAGGGCAGAAGTTGGCAAACATGTCACCCCTGTCATATTGATTCTCCGGCCAGACACGTAAAGGCTCAGGATAATTATAATTCGTTGGCGATGACATCATTACTACTCCTGCGTAATCACCGTCAATTTTCCCCTGAACAATGCACCAGCGTGCTTTTGATCCATCGGCGTCCTTTCGTGTTTTACCATCAGATGTAAGGACCATGCTGTTCTTATTGTCCCACTTTTCAGTTGTGCGCCAGCCCAAACCGGCGTATCTGTATTCGAGCAGTTTCACCGGACTTTCATCTGCACAATTAAGTTGGATATTAAAATCGACAAAATAATAATCCGGATCATTCTGTGGATAAGAAATTCTGACACGCTGCAATTCATTCATTGCAACTTTTTCACCTCCGGTTTTCTTAAATACAACATGTTCATGCAACGCTTCGAATTCTCCATAAACAGGTCCGTCTGCGATTGAAATAAAGTTTGCAAACCGGACAGTACCCTGTCCTGAGTTGATATTCCAGAAATCAATGGTGTCTCCTTCATACAAAACGTGAGTCCATGGATTCCAGATCCCATAATGATGATAGTGATCGGGTGGCTGTATACGTGTAAGTATCTGGCCATGCGGCGACCAGAGTGGATGAATGAAACCGCTTCTTTTGTATGCCGTATCGACACCAATTGGCGGATATATTGTCTTGAAATTGTATTGCAAGCAGGCTTCTGCTCCCTTCTTTAAATACCAGAGAACCATTCCGGATAAGTGAAGTTACTCCCGTTACCTGCCGCGCCCTTCTTTTTACGAGTTCAAAAGACCTTTTCTCTCCGGGTGACGTCACATTGTCCATAAACCAATGCATTGTCCTTATTTCCCCGGGTTCGACCTGAAAAGGAATCTCTGTTTTTGAAGTGCCTTTTACCTCAAAAAGTGCGAGAAGAGTATCGGAAACATAAGTTATTTCATCAAGGTTCAGGCTTACCGGGATGTCCAATCCATCTGTTCCTTTTGAAAGTTCAACTTCCAGTGTGGCAATTTTCTGCGCTGAGGTATTAGATACCAGGAGATACAGCAAACTCAAACATGAGATTGTTCGAAAACAAATAGAACGCATATTATAATAATTTAAGATTCTCAGATCCTGCACATAAGGTTGATTCTATAAAGTTACCTTTTATTTTGCTTTAACTGTTTTTGTATTAAATTTGTTTTGTTACCTCCTGAGGATGAAAAGCGGGAATTTTTGGCACTCCAAACTTCCTTATCGTTTAATTGTATTAAATTTTATATAACCATGTTACTACTTGGAATTGATTTGGGAAGCTCTTCAGTAAAAGCATCAGTAATTGATGGTGAATCAGGGAATTGCCTTGCTTCTGCGTTTCATCCTAAGGAAGAGATGAAAATCAATGCAAAAAAACCAGGCTGGGCAGAACAAGACCCTGAAGAATGGTGGAGAAACCTGAAACTGGCCATTGCGGACTGCAATACCATACTCGGTAAAAGAAAAGCTGATATCAGCGCAATCGGGATATCTTATCAGATGCATGGGTTGGTTGCTATTGACAGTGACAGGAAGGTTCTTCGTCCTTCAATAATCTGGTGCGACAGCAGGGCAGTGGAATATGGCGAAAGCGCCTTGAATGCACTGGGCAAAGATTTCTGTCTTTCTCACTTGCTTAATTCACCTGGAAATTTTACAGCCGCAAAACTTGCCTGGGTAAAAGAAAATGAGCCGCATCTATTTGACAGGATCTATAAGATAATGCTTCCCGGCGATTTTATTGCCATGAGGCTTACAGGAGAGATATTCACTTCATTTACAGGCCTTTCGGAAGGTATTTTCTGGGATTACAAGGACAGCAGAGTGTCAAAAGACCTGATGGACTACTTTGGCTTTAATGAGCACATTCTGCCCGAACCGGTCAACTCCATGTCTGTTCAGGGACGGCTTAAGAAGGAAGTTGCCTTGGAGCTCGGATTAAGTGAGAATATTATTTTATCATACCGGGCAGGCGACCAGCCTAACAATGCCCTTTCGCTGAATGTTCTCGATCCTGGTGAAGTAGCGGCCACAGCCGGCACATCAGGTGTAATATATGGGGTGACGGATAAGAAAAAGTATGATCCTCAGTCAAGGGTAAATACTTTTTTGCATGTCAATCATACAACTGAAAATCAGCGTCTTGGTGTACTACTATGTATAAACGGAACTGGAATCCTGAATTCATGGTTAAGGAAAATATCCGGAAGTAGTCTGACATACAATGAAATGAACCAGTCCGCCGCCTGTGTCCCACCAGGTTCAGACGGACTATCAATTCTACCCTTTGGCAACGGAGCTGAAAGGATGATGATGAATAAAGATGGAGGGTGCCGGGTTTTGGGTTTAAACTTTAACAGGCATACAAATGCCCATCTTTTCAGAGCTGCACAGGAGGGGATAGCATTTTCATTCAGATACGGGCTCGACATTATGAAGGAAACGGGAATTGATCCGCTTTTGATAAGGGCAGGAGAAGCAAACATGTTTTTGAGCCCTGTTTTCAGGGAAGCATTAGCATGTATTACAGGAAGTTCCATTCATCTTTACAATACTGACGGATCGGTAGGGGCAGCCAGAGGAGCCGGTATCGGGTGCGGGTATTACAGGTCTGCCAGAGCGGCATTTAATGGACTTAAATCTGTCGGCGTAACTGAACCTGACATGCGCAGGAGCAACTTATATGAAGAGGCTTATCTTAAGTGGAAAGATTATTTGAAGGCATACTGATTTAATGATCTAACTCAGCGTTCATTGCTTAAACTTTGCGTATTTTGCACCTGCCTGCCGCCTGCCTGCCGCCTGCCTAGGCAGGGTAGGCAGGGTAGGCAGGATTAATAGATTTGAATAAGATAAATTCCTTAAAAATTACTGACATGATTTACAAAGGCAATAAAGAAGCATATCCCGGCATCGGTAAAATTGAATACGAGGGCAAAAAATCAAAAAACCCGCTTGCATTCAGGTGGTACAACCCTGAGGAAATAGTTGCAGGAAAAAAGATGAAGGATCATCTGCGTTTTGCAATTGCTTACTGGCATTCGTTTTGCGGTGACGGAGGTGATCCTTTCGGAGATGCAACTCACCTGTTCCCATGGAAAGATACTGCTCTCGATGATAAGATTAAAATCAGGCTGGATGCTGCATTCGAATTTTTTACCAAAATAGGGTCCGGATACTATTGTTTCCATGATCTTGACGTAGTGGGAGGGGGCACTGTGCTGGAAATTGAAAAACGTCTCGAAAAATATGTACCGGTAATGAAAAAACTTCAGGAGGAGACCGGGGTGAGACTTCTCTGGGGCACTGCCAATCTTTTTTCAAATCCGCGTTATATGAACGGTGCTGCAACAAATCCCGATTTTGCCGTTGTGGCAAATGCGGGAGCACAGCTCAGGAATGCTGTAAATGCAACCATCGCTCTCGGTGGTGAGAACTATGTCTTCTGGGGAGGAAGAGAGGGTTATATGAGCCTTCACAATACCGACATGAAAAGGGAACTGGAACACATGGGAACGATGCTTTCAATGGCACGTGATTATGGTCGCAAAAACGGCTTCAAAGGGACATTCCTTGTTGAGCCAAAGCCAATGGAGCCATCGAAGCATCAGTACGATTTTGATGTTGCTACCATAATAGGTTTCCTCCGCCAGCACGGCCTTGATAAGGATTTCAAGCTTAATATAGAAGTAAACCATGCGACCCTTGCAGGTCATACCTTCCAGCATGAGCTACAGGTAGCAGCTGACGCAGGTCTCCTTGGCAGTATTGATGCCAACAAAGGTGATTACCAGAACGGTTGGGATACCGATGAGTTCCCGACTAATGTTTATGAGGTCACGGAAGCCATGATGGTGATTTTGCGGGCAGGAGGATTTACAGCAGGAGGTATTAATTTTGATGCAAAGATACGGCGAAATTCAACTGACATTGAAGATCTGTTCATTGCACATATCAGCGGTATGGACACCTTCGCAAGGGCACTTGTGATTGCTGACAGGATTCTGAAGGAGAGTGATTATCTCAGGATGAGGGAAAAAAGATACGAATCTTTCGATAAGGGTCAGGGCAGTGATTTTGAAAAGGGTAAGCTGACCCTTGAGGATTTAAGGGATATCGCTTCCAAAACGGGTGAACCGGAAACCAGAAGCGGTAAGCAGGAGCTCTTTGAGCAGCTTATCAATATATATCTCGAATAATATTACAGGAACAGGCTAGCTTATGAATCAAACTGTATGCAATTGAGTAGCAATAATTTACATTGGGATTGTTTAAAAAGCCTTTTTTAACCGCAAAGCACGCTAAGAAGGCGCAAAGCACGCAAAGTTAAAACGTTAATAATTAGCTCTTTGCGTGCCGATAGCTATCGGCATTTGCGTGATTCTTCGCGATCTTTGCGGTTAATGGATTTAGACTTTTTAAACAGCCCCAACCTATTTAATTGTATTTCTGCTAATTAACTAATTATTAGTCTAAAACTGATTCTTAAGTTGACGGCTATGCCCGTAACCGGGCTGATCTGAACCAGATAATCCAGGTTCGTAAATCTGCGGTATCTGCAGGAAATTAAAAAGTTTTACCGGCAGATACGCTGATTAACGCAGATTTCTTTATTTAGTGGATGAGATAATTTTGAATTCCGGCGGATGCTTTATTGATTTTTTTACTTTACAAAGTTCCGCTACACTAATCACAGAGCCCCTGTACTTTTCCGGGAAGTCCGAGGGCAGCTGAATATCAATGGTTATATTGATTGGCAGGCCCGTTTCCTTATCGAATTCGGCAGTTTGAATAATCTTTATTTTTTCGGCAGGAATCTGCCTGTTGTCGCAAAAAGATTTTACATAAATTCCGGCACAGGTACCGATTGATGCCATATAGAGATCAAAAGGCGATGGAGCGGTATTCTTCCCTCCACTGCTTTCGGGCTGGTCTGTTTTGATATCATGAGCGCGGGTATGTGCCGTAACGACCTTTCCTCCGTCAAATGTGATTTCCATAATATTAATAATTCATCGGAAGCAAAGTTAATCTAAAAAGCATTGACTTGATCCCTGAACTCCCTCAGAACCCTACATACTCCGGCTTAGCGATCCGACCTGGTTTTCAGAAGCATCAGCTCAATATCTTCTTTTAATGCTGAAAGATCTTCCTCGTGCTCAACTTCCTGGGACAAAATGGAAAGGATCATGTTGTAAGTTACCGGATCTCCTTCCCTTGTGATATCCAGCATTGCGTTGTAGACACGGATAGCACATTGCTCACCTCTAATATTCTGGTTAAGAATTTCCTCAACATAGTGGTTGAATGGAGGTTCATATCCACAGTTCGTCTGTTTAAACCACTCTTCCGGTGACAGAACCGGTGTGCCTCCGATCTGAATAATTCTTGTTGAAATGAGTTCCGCATGTGCAAGTTCTTCGGTGGCATGCAATGTCAGTTCGCTTATGACGGCATCTTTCATTGGTCCCCTGACGATTTTAGCTCCGATCCAGTATTGATAATATGCGAGCCATTCGTCGGACAACGCCTTGTTCAGGAGGTTGATTAATTCATCAACATTCATTTTTACTATCTCTCTTCCTTTCTGTCCCATAATTTTAAGGTTTTAGTGTATCGATATCAGTTTAATTAATTCCCCTTTTATAATCTTCTATAAAAATACTGATTGTCTTTTTAAATTCAAATTTTATTCCCTGAAGTTGTTAAATGTCTGAGCCAGGAATGATAAACGAAATCTGCCGCCGGAGAGAATTTAGTCTGCTCAGGTAACTTCAATAAGCACACTTAAAATCATTGAAACCACAGATTTAAATTTTTAGTAAATTTGAATTATCTATGAGAGTAGTTGATGTAAAAGATTTTGAGGCTTTATCTCCGGTTTTTAAGGGAAAATGGGGCCACCACTTTTCCGAATTTATAATGCGGATATTTGCAATTGAAAAGGTGAACCAGTTATGTGACCATTCCGGTAATTTTACTGGTGCCAGATTTGCCGCTGGATTACTTAACGATCTTGGTGTTAACTATGTCATTGGCAATGCCGGGCGATTAAAGTCATTGCCCAAAGGAGCTTTTATTACAGTGTCAAATCATCCATACGGAGGCCTCGACGGCATAATCCTGATCGATCTTATGGCCGGATTGCGTCCTGATTACAGGTTTATGGTCAATAAGATACTCTCGATGGTGCAAGCAATGAAAGAAAATTTTATATCAGTAACACCTACAGGAAACAAGAAGAAAAATATAACAGCAACCAGCATTAAGGGCATCCGTGAAACACTGATGCATCTGCGCGATGGCCACCCAGTCGGTTTTTTCCCTTCAGGAGCAGTTTCAGACTTCAGCCTGATTGATTTCCGTATCAGGGATCGGAAATGGCAACAAAGTATACTGCACGTTATTCAATCCGCAAAAGTCCCGATCGTGCCGGTACGGTTTTTCGATGTCAATTCTCCGTTTTTCTACTTTCTGGGATTGATAGACTGGAGAATCCGGTCGCTGAGAATGCCTTCCGAACTTTTCAATAAAAAGGAATATAAAACCCGTATCGGAATCGGCAACGTAATTACTGTTGAGGAGCAGGAAAGATATTCGGATATTGGATCATTTGGTAATTTTCTGCGGGGTACTGTATATGATATGCCGGTTCCCGACTCATTTACACCCAGGAGTATATTGAACTTCACTGAAACTCAACAGGAAACTATTTTGGTTTAACAATCCGGGACATTAATGTATTTTTATGTAGTCAGGAATATTGCAGTTTAAGTTATGTCGTAAAATTAAGACACATGAGGAGTAACCATGAAACATCGAAACCTTTGTTCAAAACCTTTAAAACCAGTGAAGTAATAAAATCTATTAGCCATGACAGGAAAAGGACCAATCTCCTCAGAAAACTTGAACAGCCAGCGCTTGCTTATTTTGTTCAACGTATTCCTGCAGGAATTAGTTCTGATATGTTGACAGCTTTTGGGTTTTTAGGGAGTATTATCGTTTTCCTGAGTTTCATACTTGCCGCATATATTAACAAATACTACCTCTTACTTGGAGTTTTAGGGTTTTTAATAATCTGGTTTGGTGATTCCATGGATGGAAGAGTTGCCTATTTCCGCAATAAACCCAGAAAAGTATATGGTTTTACCCTTGACATTACCATTGACTGGCTGACTGTTATCCTTATCGGATGTGGATACATCGTGTATGCCCGGGGAATCTGGGACCTTCTTGGTTATGGTTTTGTAGTTATGTATGGCTGGGAAATGATCATCGCAATAATGAGATACAAGATTACCGGAGAGTACTCAATCGATTCCGGCATATTCGGGCCCACTGAAGTCAGACTAATTGTTTCCGCCATTCTGGTTGCTGAAGTATTTCTCCCCGGCTCATTAAATTATTCTGCCGCCCTTTTAGTCCTCATATTGTTGTTTGTCAATATTACCGATACAAGGAAGTTGTTGAAAATAGCAGATGAAGTAGATATAAAAGCCAGGGGAAAGAATTCCTGATAAAGCAAAATCAGGATAATTTGATGAGAATATTTTTTTACGCATCTAAGCAATTGTTTTCAGAGCCGAAATAATTAACATGATTAGAAATCCTGAATATTTTGAAGTAAAGGGGAATGGCAAACTTGTCAGTGATAATTTTATAATGGATATTTCATTTGAGGTGTTTCTTATAAACAAAAAGATTGCAATTTATTGTTATCAAAATAAGTATGATGCACATTCATTGATAAATAGGTTTCATGTACTAGATGCATTCGAAAATTATTTTTCACTCACAGGCATAACTGAAAAAAATGAGAAGATTCAAGCGATAAAACTTACGTTAACTGAACTCAATGATAAATTTATTGAGTTTATTCCTAATTCTCAGATTATTATAGGTAGTTATTTTGAACCTTTTGCCGATAAAATTATCTATCCCTTACCAAATCTATTTGAATTTAATTTTAATTTAGAATATGATGGATTTAATATTGAGTTGATTCCAGAGTCTGATACTATTGATGAAAAAACAAAAAGAAACAAAAAGAGGCAAAAAGAGACAAAATAAATTTGCAAAATTTAATAATGTGGTGTAATTTTACCACACGACAAACACAGATTGGTATGAAATCATCATTTGGAAATTTTATACGTGAAAAGCGGATTGCTGCAGGGCTTACCCTGCGCGAGTTCTGCAGGGTAATTGGATATGACGCAAGCAATTGGAGCAAAATTGAAAGAGGATTATCTACTCCGCCTCAGAGTAAACAAGTACTCGACGATATTGCTTCTGCACTTAATATCCCTAAAGGAGGAGAGGACTATAAGCAAATGATAGATCTATCTGCTCTTTCAGCAATTCCGGAAGGGTTAATCGAATCTGAGATCCTGGAGCAATTACCCGTATTCTTTCGTACTGTTAGAGGAGGGAATCCATCTGAAGGTGAACTTAATGATCTTTTGAAGAAAATTAGGTTAACATGGACCCCAGAGAAATAGCACCCGCTAGATTTACTTTTCCTCAAATAAGGGAAATAGCTGATAAATTTAGAAACGATTACATATTTAATTACTCTATTCCCGTTGATATAGAACTTGTAATTGAAGCAACTATGGGCATAAGTATTATACCAATCGGAAACCTGCAACACGATTGTGATATGGAAGGATTTATTTCAAGGGATTTTAGATCAATTTATGTTGATGAAAAAATGTACATTGATGATCGATACTACAAACGAGTTAGGTTCACAATTGCTCATGAAATTGGCCACCTTGTACTTCATCGAAGCAATATTGATATGGTTAGGTTTTCATCAGATGATGAATGGAAAAATTTCCGAATGAATTTACAGGATGAATCCCTCCTGTGGTTTGAATCACAAGCGTCTGAATTTGCGGGTAGACTATTAGTCCCAATAGATCAATTAGTAGATGCGTTTAAAAAAGCACGAAAAGAAATTATCAGAAGAAATGTTAGTTGGGACGCTAGTAAACTTGAAGATGAAGAAATGTTATCAGTCATAGCCCCTATGATAGCCCCAAGTTTTGATGTATCTGATAGTGTTCTCGAAAAAAGATTGCACAAAGAAAACGTTCTGGGCCTGATAAGATAATAAGTATCATATGTATTAATAATGTTTAATGCATATCATTTTGGAGATAAATTGAAAACGATTTAAGATTGATGGTCTTTCCCGGAGCGATTCGCGCTTATTTATAAGCCAGTTTTTTAATTTTTGGACATATGCGGGGGAACAAAAAACCTATCTATTGATATAACAATAAATAGGTTCCTGAGTTGTCGGCCCGGAGGGACTCGAACCCTCGACCCGCTGATTAAGAGTCAGCTGCTCTGCCAGCTGAGCTACGGGCCGCAAAAAAAATACGATCGCAAAATTAATAAAACTATCGAGAGAATTAGCTTATTAAGCAAAAAGTTAATTCTGATCCATTCCCGCTGTTCATAATCAGATAGTTAATCGTCAAGATTGAACCATTTGTGAATTGCTTCACATTTCGGATCATGAAATCTGATATGGTTGTATTCATTGGTATGGCGATCATAGCAGTAATCCTTACCCCATTCCCCGCTATTATTTACAACCTGCCTGATGGCATCTGTAATGAACATTAACTCATTGTCGGTCATGGTAGGATGAAGCGACAACCTTATCCACCCGGGCTTTAATGAGAGGTCGCCGGCATCGATCATATTGGTGATCTCCCTTGAAAGCTTGAAATCAACATTTAGAAGAAAATGTCCATATGTGCCTGCACAGGAACATCCTCCCCTGACCTGGATTCCAAACCTGTCGTTGAGGAGTTTGGTGACAAGATTATGATGAACTTTGTCGACATAAAACGAAAATACTCCAAGCCTGTCAGCGATGTTTTCGGCAAGGATATGTAATCCTTTAATTCCGGATAATTCATTGAATGCCAGAGTTATCAGATGCTTCTCGCGCTTGTGGATATTCTCAATCCCCATCTTCTCCTTAAGGGTGATTGCAAGTGCCGCCTTGATTCCCTGTAAAAACCCGGGTGTTCCTCCGTCTTCCTTTACTTCTATATCAGTTATATAGCTGTAACCGCCCCATCTGTTAGTCCACTTTACAGTTCCTCCGCCAGGGGTATCAGGCGTCTCATTTTTATAGAGTTGCTTGTTAAAGATAAGGACTCCGGCACTTCCCGGACCACCAAGAAATTTATGAGGAGAGAAGAAAATTGCGTCAAGATGTTCCATCCTGTCGGGAGGATGCATGTTGATCTTTACATAAGGAGCTGATGCTGCAAAATCAATAAAGCAGAATCCGTCATGTTCGTGCATTATCCTTGCCAGCTCGTAATAGGGAGGAATATATCCTGTAACATTCGAACATGCAGTGAACGAGCCGATAAGCAAAGGCCGGTCCTTGTATTTTACTATTTCTTTACGGAGATTATCAGGATCGACCCTCAGATCGGACGAAGGTTCGAGAGTTACCACGTCGGCAATTGTTTCGAACCATGAGGTGTGATTTGAATGATGCTCAGTGTGGGTTAGAAAAACAACAGGGCGGTTTTCATTCGGGATCTCCCTGCAGGTGCTGTACTCCCCGTGAGAAAAAACGCAGTAATTTATAGCCTGCTCCGGAACCTTCAATCCGAGCATCCTCTGCAGCTTTGCAATTGCGGAGGTCATTCCGGTCCCTGTAAAGATCAGGAGATCATTCTCATCTGCATTAACATGACGCTTCACAATTTTCTGTGCAAGGTGATATGCATCGGTCATCGTCTTTCCCGTGGCAGATGACTCAGAATGGGTATTACCTACCATTGGACCTATCTCCTCAGTAATTCTCTTTTCAATAGGACCATAAAGTCTTCCGCTGGCGATCCAGTCAGCATAGATAAGCTTTTTTGTTCCGTCAGGCGTTTCAATATCAGCGTTAATTCCAATGATATTTTTCCTGAACTGGTCAAAGTATTTTTCAAGCTCCGGCATTTGCAGCTGTAATAATGACAATTTATGATCCGGTAAAAGTATCAATTATTTGTTTATAAACTGCCTGTGAAATAATACTCAGAGTTCGACATGGATGTAGTGTGATCTCTGTGGGAAGGGTAGTAATATATTGATTCAGCTAATTTTGTAATGGTCCTCAAGGATTTTCCGGAACCATTTCCCGGGCAGGGTATATTTCAGAACTACAGCCAGTTTTTGTTCGGGCGACGCCACTATATATCTCTGCTTTGGATTGGCTGATTCAACGATCTTCAAAATTTTCCGGGCAAGGACTTCAGGTTTCCACCCATTGGCCTCATCTTTCTCAATGGTTTTTAATGTTTTGTCAAACTGTTCATTATAGGGATCCGAGGGACCGGTCGGGGCTAGATACTTCCGGCGGTTAGCCGAGTTGCTTGTGTGGAAATCTCCCGGATTTATCAAAACCACTTTAATATTGAATCGTTTTACCTCCATTCGTAAGGCTTCACTGAAACCCTCTATTGCAAATTTGCTTGCTGAATAAAATGCCTGAAACGGCAGTCCCATCAATCCGCCGATCGAACTGAAATTAATAATTGTACCTTCTCCCCGGTTACGCATTAAAGGAAGAACTTCCCTTGTAAGCGAAACCATTCCAAGAAAATTAGTATCCATTTGCAGCTTTATGTTTTCAGGGGGAGATGTCTCAACAGGTCCGCCGGTATGCATTCCTGCGTTGTTAATCAGCACATCCAGCCTGCCTTCCTTTTCAATGACAGTTCTGACAGCATTTTTTATCGATGCACTGTCAGTAAGATCCAACGTTAACAGATTGAACTTAGCTTCAGAGTTTGCAGGTTTCCTTACGGTTCCATAAACAATGTGTCCTTGCTCCGCCAGAAGCTGAGCAGTCTGCCGGCCAAATCCCGAGGAAACTCCTGTAATGAAAATAATTTTCTTCATTTTTTACACAATCCGCTTTCTCCGGGATTTAACAAAAAAGATCAGCTTCAGGTTTTTCTATAAGATATTTAGAGCTTTAGCTGCTTTTGTGATTTTTTCGATTGACGTTTGAACCTGCTTCATGGTATGAGTAGCCATAAGGGAATATCTTATCAGACTATCCTCCTTGGGGACAGCCGGTGAAACTACAGGATTTACGAAGATACCATCCGCGAGCAGCATCTGTGTTAATTTCAATGCCATGATATCATCCCTTATAAATAGTGGAATTACCGGCGATTCGGATTTTCCGGTATCGAAACCGGCATCCTTAAAACCTTTAAGGGCATAATTAGAAACGTCCCAGAGGTTCTGAATTCTTTCAGGTTCGCTTTCCATTATATCAATTGCAGCCAGGACTGAGGCTGCAGAAGCTGGTGTCATACTTGCACTGAAGATGAGTGTTCTTGAGTTATGTTTGATAAAGTTGATTACCTCTTTATCGGCTGCAATGAATCCACCAAGTGATGCCAGTGATTTGGAGAAGGTTCCCATTATAAGGTCAACTTTATCAGTCAGCCCAAAGTGAGAAGCAGTGCCTGATCCGTTTTTTCCCAGAACACCGATTGAATGAGCGTCGTCGACCATGATGGTTGCATTATACTTTTCCGCCAGTCTCACAACCTCAGGAAGCTTAATGATATCGCCTTCCATGGAAAATATGCCGTCGACAACAATTAGCTTGAGACTCCCGGCAGTACACATCTTGAGCTTCTTTTCAAGAGCATCCATGTTGTTATGAGCGAATTTGAGCACCCTGGAAAATGACAACCGGCTGCCTTCAATTATAGAAGCATGGTCAAGTTCATCAAGGATCAGGTGGTCATTCCGGCCGGTAAGCACTGAAACCACTCCAAGATTTACCTGGAAACCAGTACTGTAGCAAAGCGCACCATCTTTTCCGACAAGCTCTGCCAGACGATCTTCAAGCTTGATATGAATATCGAGAGTTCCGTTAAGAAACCTCGATCCTGCACAGCCGGTTCCATATTTATCAATGGCTTTTTTTGCTGCCTCCTTGATTTTCGGATGGTTTGTCAGTCCAAGGTAACTGTTTGACCCGAACATGAGCACTTTCTTTCCTGCGATAGTAACTATGGTATCCTGATCTGATTCTATTTCCCTGAAATACGGATAGATGCCTGCCGCCATGGCTTTCTGGGGAGCATCATACCCGGATAGTTTAGTTTTAAGTATTCCCACTTTAAAGGTTATTAATTGGAACCGGGATAAATATATATAAAAAAACATCTTTTTGTCCAGATTCCGGAATATTTTAAATCTTTCTATAATACAATCTTAAAAACCTGCTGAATATAATACTGGAATTCTGCTATTTCGTGAATTATTTGAATTTCTTTATTATTAATCTATTTGACCCCTTATTGGACATATTCGTGGATGCCAACGGGAATACTTTAGAAATATTAACGTTATTCATCTATGCATTAAGGGATCCCTCATCCCGCTTGCCGCGGGATGAGGGATGACACCGCTATGATGGTGGTTTTGGTAAGAAGCGGCGATTCGCAAACGGCATTTTGCCAATGCAGGGCATCCCGGTGCGAATCGCCGCTTCTTACCCCCATCCACAAAAAAACAACTGTCATCCCGAATAAGCCTGAGGGTGGGCTTGCGCGAAGGGAAAAGGCGAATGAGGGATCTCTTCTTCATTTGTTGCAAGCCAGTTATACTAAGCGCCTTCAGGGAATGTGATCATCGGGACTACTTTAGAAATATTAACGTTATTCATCTCTGCATTAAGGGATCCCTCATCCCGCTTGTATAATAAACTGAAGGGAATAATTATTTTTGTTTAACACTTTCGGGTAATTGCCGATTTTATTTATTAAGTCAATGAGTGAACTTGTCAGACCTGAGATGCTTTTTTCCAGACTTTTTGGGACCGGGATAAAATCCTCACTATATAATAACTCTATTTTACTCATCTTCAGCCTCGCCTTAATTGTATTTGTTCTTCTCTTTTTTATTTCAGCTCCTTATGGCAAATTTCTGAGAAAAGGGTGGGGGCCGGTTGTCAAATCAAAATGGGCCTGGTTAATAATGGAATCGCCATCCCCGGCATTAATGCTTATATTTTTTATCATTTCTGACAAGAAAAGCCTGCCTGCAATAATTTTTTTATTACTGTGGCTTGGTCATTACCTGCACAGAACATTTATCTATCCCTTCCGGCAATCAGGCAGGGATAAAGATTATCCCGTCCTGCTAGTTTTTATGGCAATTATTTTCAATTGCCTGAATGGTTTTATTAATGGTTACGGGATTTTCATCCTTAGTGAATATCCCCTTTCCTGGTTATTGACATGGCAATTTATTACCGGCATTTTACTTTTTCTTTCCGGATTTATAATTAATAAGGTCTCCGATTCAAAGCTCAGGAAGCTAAGGAGACAAAGTCCCTCCGATTATGTGTTGCCGCAGGGATGGTTGTTTGATTATATCTCATGCCCTCACTATTTCGGTGAACTTATTGAATGGGGGGGTTGGGCTTTTATCACCTGGTCGCTTCCCGGACTGGCATTTTTTATCTTCACATTTGCTAACCTGTTCCCAAGGGCAATTAGTTCGCATCAATGGTATAAAAACAAATTCCCGGATTACCCTTCCGGCAGAAAGGCAATTATACCTTATATTATATAGAGTCTTCACTTTAACCAAACTCCCAGGCCTTGGGGTTGTTGAAAAAGCATTTTTTAACCGCAAAGTACGCTAAGAAGGCGCAAAGCACGCAAAGTTAAAACTTTAATAATTAGCTCTTTGCGTGCCGATAGCTATCGGCATTTGCGTAAATCCTTCGCGATCTTAGCGCCTGCCTGCCGGTAGGCAGGGTTAATGGATTTTGACTTTTTAAACAGCCCCAAGTGGGACAGGGGGATGAGTTAATTCTCTAAACGGGATTAAGCCCCCCTTTTGGGGGGTTGGGGGGTTGATTGCAAGGGAGAAGGGTGCTGGTTAAATGATTGGTGATATTGTTTAAAAAATAAAATTTAAATTTCTACAATTCTTTTGGATGGTATTTATATGAAACATACTTTTATGTCCGAAAATAATTTTCAGCACAAAGATGGACGACGGCCCTGCGAATTTGTTTATTGAAAATCTGACATAGGGGAAGCAACCTGCTTATCGTGTTACTTCCGGCCATGTCAATAATGGCAAGGAGGTGACTATGACTTCACTCACAACATTTTATTTAAGCAGTATTATCGGCAAGGAAGTTTTCGGAGCCGATGGTGATGCCATTGGGGTTATTAAAGATCTGATGATAAGTGCAATTCCGTCGGGACATAATGATCCGAACCAGCAACTTGTTACTGGAATCAAACTTAAGATCAACAAGGAAACCAGATACTATTCCTTTAATACTTTCAGGGTTGTGAAAGCAAGGGAAACTCTCAATGTAACCTGCAGCGATTTGATAGAACTTCCGGGAGAAGAAGTTAATAATGGTCTGATGCTTGTTGATAATATTCTTGATAAGCAGATAGTTGACCTTAACGGCCGTAAACTGGTAAGGGTAAATGACGTGAGACTTGCGACCCTTCCTGCGGGAACATTTGCTGTTGCTGTCGATATAGGGATTGAAGGACTTTTACGCAGGATCGGGATCTCAATCCCAATAAAGAAAATTCTTTCGCTTTTCAGGATAAGTATTCCTGCCAAGTTCATACTCTGGGACGATGTGCAGGCTATCGATTTCTCAAACCTGAACATCAAACTTTCAAAAAGCTATGCAAAACTGCATATGCTCCACCCTTCCGATCTGGCTGATATTCTCGAGGACCTCGGCAAAAAATCAAGCACATCCGTTTTCTCAGCCCTCGATGAGGAGAAGGCTGCAGATGTTCTTGAGGAACTCGAGACACACACTCAGATCCATATTATTGAGAGTCTGCCGGTTAATAAGGTTGCCGATGTACTTGAGAAAATGCCTGCCGATGAAGTAGCTGACATACTCGATGAAATTGAAGATGAAAAGGCTGAAATGCTCCTCAAGGAAATGGATAGCGAATCGTCGCAGGAAGTCAGGGATCTCCTTGAATACCCGGATAATACGGCCGGAAGTCTGATGACAACTGATATTTTATCCTTTAATCCAAACCTTACTGTCGACGAGGTGATTCAGGAACTCAGAATAAAGAAGCCTGAACCTTCCGAATTGTATTCTCTCTTTGTAACTGAGAAAAATGATGAACTGGTTGGAATTTTTAATCTGCGCGACCTTGTTGTAGCAAGGCCGGAAACAGTTATAAGCCAGATCATGAAGTCGGAACCGGTTTTCCTTTATGACGACCAGAAAGTCGATGATATAGCTGAAACAATCTCAAAATATAATCTCCTGGCAGTCCCTGTGGTCGACAGGAATAATCTTCTTCAGGGAATGGTGGTCGTTGATGACGTTGTTGAGGATCTTATAAATAAAAGAAGAACAAACAAGCGATAATCAATAGGTGCAATGTTCAGAACAAAAATCAGCAAGACCGGCTTCTATAAAAACCTCTTGATATTCTTTGCTTTACTGGGTCCGGGTATCATAACGGGAAGTGTGGATAATGATGCCGGTGGCATCACAACCTATTCTGTTGCGGGAGCTGTGTATGGTTACCGTATGATCTGGACACTTATTCCTTCCCTGATTGTTCTTCTCGTAATCCAGGAAATGAATGCAAGGATGGGAATCGTTACGGGGAAAGGCCTTTCGGACCTGATAAGGGAAAATGCCGGTTTTAAAATCACCTTTTTCATCTTTATCGGATTGCTCCTGTCAAATATCGGTAATACAACAACCGAATTTGCGGGAGTAGCCGGGAGCATGGAGATTTTCGGAGTCAGTAAGTACATTTCCGTTCCGATCGTAGCTCTTATGGTCTGGCTGCTCGTGGTAAAGGGAACCTATCTGATAGCTGAACGCATATTCCTGATATTCAGCGCTTCGCTGCTTACTTATGTGGTGTCTGCGCTAATGAGCAAGCCCCATTGGGGTGAGATCGGATCAGCTATTATCCACCCCCGGCTTCAACTGAATACGGAAAGTATTACAATGGTCATTGCTCTTGTCGGAACCACAATAGCTCCCTGGATGCAGTTTTATATGCAGTCATCTGTAATTGAAAAGGGACTTAAAATGAAGAATTATAAGTTTACTCTTATCGATATAATTGTTGGCTGCGTGGTAACTGTTGTAGTAGCTTTTTTTATCATGGTAGCATGTGGCGCAACTTTACATTCCAATGGAATTGTCATCAACGAGGCCAAAGATGCAGCGCTGTCGTTAGAACCTCTCGCAGGTAAACTGGCGTCGCATGTTTTTGCATTCGGACTCTTTGTTGCCTCTGTTTTTTCAGCTACTATCCTGCCGCTTGCAACTGCTTTTTATATTTGCGAAGCTTTCGGGTTTGAATCGGGAATCGACAAGAACTGGGATGAAGCAAAAGAATTTTATACACTTTATACAGGTATCCTAATTATCTCAGCAGTTATTATTCTGATACCCAACGCACCTCTGATTAAAATTTCGATCTGGTCGCAGGTCCTTAACGGCATACTTCTCCCGGTTGTTCTTGTAAGCATGATCCTGCTGATAAACAATAAGAAAATTATGGGCAGCTATACCAACAAGCCTGTTCAGAATATCATAGGATGGGGCGCTGTCGGGATTCTGGTAATATTATCCCTGGTGCTGCTTATCATACCGGTGATCAGTAAATAGGTTTTGATCACTCGGAAGGCCATTCATTGTTCAGATAAGGCCTCGCTTCAATAAGATCCGGATTCAAAACTACATGTTTAATAAGTTTACGGTTCCATGTATAGGTGATATGGATCATATTGTCACTTGACTGGATTACTGCGGGATATGAGTATTCTGTCCCCTTCCCGTCATTTTCAAGAAGCGCTGCAGCTTTCCAGTTTACGCCGTCATCCGATACAGCTATATTAAGTATATTTCGTCCGGTTACAATATGATTATATACAAGAATTTGCCTTCCATCCTTCAGTGATACGGCATCGATACCTGAATTGGGATTGGGAAGACCTGAAGGGATAAGTCCGCTCCAGTGTTTTCCATTATCTTCTGACCAGGAAGTCAGGATCTGTGATTGCCTGCTCCTGCACAGGATCTGGATTTTCCCGTCGGGATGCATTAATATTGAGGGCTGGATAACACCGATATTCTTTTCATTTAAATCCGGGGTCCTTTCCCAGGTGTCACCATTGTCCGGCGTCATTTCCATATGTATCCGCCAACCGTCGTTTTCTGTGCTTGACGGGCAAAGCAGAATTGAATTTTTCATCAAAACCGGTTTGTTTTTTACAGGTCCGGTTATCCCTTGAGGCAACCGCCGTGAAGGTGACCACGAAATTCCGTTATCCGAAGAGGTTGTCAATTCGCCCCACCAGGTTGACGGGCTTGGGCCAACTTTATAAAACAGGATGATTTCATTTCCCGTATTATAAAGAACAGGATTCCAGCATGGGTAGCGTTTGTCTTCCCTTATACCATTTGCAGCTTCCTCGGGTTTCGACCATTTACCTCCGGAAGATCTGCTGATCCATATTCCGACATCAGGATTTTTCTCCGCCGTACCTCCAAACCACGCAGCCAGGAATCCTTCGGATGTCTCACATATTGTCGAAGCATGGCAGCTTGGAAATTTCACATCACCCGGCTGATAAATAAATTCTGATTTCACAATGCATTTTTCACCTTTAAAAGGATTTTGCGCGAAAACTTGATTCATTACGCAAATCAGGACTACAATAATTGTAAGTTTTGTTATCATATTAGTATCAAATTAGTATCATATTAGTATCATATAGGTTCTGCAAAGCCCCCCATTTGGGGGGTTGACCTTTACCTTTGGAGGTCGGGGCGAGTCGTTATCATCCACCTAAATCCCCCATTGTATGTCAACCCCCTAAATCCCCCATCCGGGGGACTTTTAAATCCCATTTTTTCTTCTTAAGCCCCCCATCTGGGGGGTTGGGGGGTTGACCTTCCCGGGGTGAGCCCGGTAACGAACCAGTTTAGTAATTACAAATCCCACCAGAAAGATAGTCATCGTCCCAAATACTATTGTAAGATTGCTGTGGAACGGACTTTTGAAGGCAAGCAGCCTTCCCTCAGTAAAGTACACAGGCGAAAGGCTTAGCCAGATAATTAAGATCACCCCGGTTATAACCCCTGTAACGGCTTCGATCTTTCTGGTCTTATTTGAAATGAAACCAAGAAGAAAGAGTCCGAGCATGCCACCGCTGAATATTGAAGCAAGTGACCACCATGCGTCCAGTACACTAGCCACACCTGTCAGGGAAAGGGCAATTATAATTCCCAGAATACCGGTGACAAATGAGGAAACATAAAGGACTTTCATTGATGATTTTTCACTTGCCTGTTTGTTAATGTACTTTTTGTAATAATCAGACAGGATGATTGTTGCAGTGCTGTTAAGACTCGTTGAAACAGTACTCATCCCTGCGGAAAATATTGCAGCAATAAGTAATCCGGTTACCCCTGAAGGCAGTCCTGTTGCAATAAACCAGGGAAATACTTTGTCTCCTGTTCCCGGCAGTTTAAGCTCCGCCGGTAAAAGATCAGGCTGCGCGGTATAATATGAATATAAAGCCGTCCCTATATAGAAAAAAATAAGGGAAACCGGTATATATAATAAGGATCCAAACAGGGCAGAAGACCTGGCTTCTCTGTCAGAACTTGTTGTCATATAACGTTGTACATAATTCTGATCAATACCGTAGTTTTGCAAATTAATAAAAAGTCCGTAAATCAGTACTACCCAGAAGGTTGAATCCTTAAGGCTGAGTCCGAAACTGCCGAGACTGAACTTATTGGCGGCTGAAGCAATCTGAAACAGCTGCCGCGGCCCCTCAGGCATTGAAAATGTCAGAATAACAGCACAGGTAATTGCCCCTGCAATAAGTATGATACCCTGAATAGTATCAGTCCAGATTACAGCCTGTATCCCGCCCAGCATTGAATAGAGCATGACAGCTAATCCGGTTATTATAATAACTGTCCTGACATTCCATCCAAAAAGGGCATTAAGTGGAAGAGCAAGTAACAGGAGAATTGCACCTGTCCGCATAAGCTGGGTCAGTATGTAGCATAGTGATCCATAGACTCTTGCCCAGGTTCCAAAGCGAAGCTCAAGGTAATAGTAGGCCGAAACATTGCCAACTTTCCGGTAGAGGGGAACAAAGAATTTTACTGCTGCAAGGGAGGCGAGCGGAATTGACAGGCTGAATACGAATGCATTCCAGTTTGTCATGTACGCCTTTCCAGGTAATGCAAGAAAACTTATACTGCTGACAAAAGTTGCAAAGATCGACATTCCGACAACCCAGGCAGGTATTTTCCGTCCGCCTGTCGTAAATTGTTCAGCTGTTTTATTTCTGAAAAAGAAACTGGCTCCCAATATAACATTACCAAATACCAGAATAAAAAAGACAATAGCGTCAAGAGCAGAAAGCTTCATTCAACTTTTTTTGACAGGTGGAACTTAACCTGCTAAATTTACAATTTTAATGGTAGATTTGTATTAATCAATTACCTGGAAGATATTTTGTACGACAGCCTTTGAAAAATGATTAATATGAAATCAACAATGCATCCTTGGCATGGAATTGACCCCGGGAATGAGTCACCCGCCTTCGTCAGGTGTTTCATTGAAATACCAAAGTGGTCGAAGGGAAAGTATGAGCTCGATAAGGAATCCGGCTCCCTGCGACTTGACAGGGTTCTGTTCTCTTCGGTTCATTACCCGGCAAACTACGGATTTATCCCGCAGACATACTGTGATGACCACGACCCCCTTGATATACTTGTGATCTGTTCAATCGATGTCTTTCCGATGTGCATCGTGGAAGCAAAAGTGATTGGTGCTATGGAGATGATAGACAACGAGGAGAAGGATGCCAAGATTATATCCGTTGCAAGAAATGACATGTCGGTTAATTATATAAATGAACTTGCCGAGCTTCCGCCTCACACCCTTGTCGAACTCAAGAGATTCTTTGAGGATTACAAAAAACTTGAACACAAAAACGTTACAGTTGAGGAATTTGTAACCCGCGAAAATGCCTACAAAATAATTACCGACAGTATGATATTATATAAGGACTATATTCAGGGTTTAAAATAACCGGTTATGCTTCAGGGTTATTTTGCATCCGGTTCATATGAGACTCCCGTTAAGGTGAACAAGAATTTATGGGACAGGATAATTCATTGTAACCGGCTTTATTTTTCACTTAAATATGCCCTGGTTGTTTTTAAGACCAGAAGACAGGCCATGAATGGCAGGTACGACACTAAGGCCTGGGCTGATTCATCATTTTATATTTTCAGTTTTATTGAAAGGGCAGGCGGTATCTTCAGGATCTCGGGTATGGAAAATATTGAGGGGGATAGAGCCCCGGTAGTGTTTATCTGCAACCATATGAGCACATTGGAGACGATGGTTCTGCCTGCCTTAATAGCTCCCCACCGGGATGTAACATTTGTCGTCAAACAGAGTCTCGTCAATCACCCCCTTTTTGGTGCTGTTATGCGTTCGAGGGATCCTATAGTCGTCGGGCGGACTGACCCCCGAAAGGATTTTGAAGTCGTAATGACCAGGGGGTTGGATATTTTGTCGAAGGGACGGTCAATAGTTATTTTTCCCCAAAGCACCCGGAGCATAGAATTCAGACCAGAGGAATTTAATTCGCTTGGCGTAAAACTGGCAAAAAAAGCGGGAGTCGATGTAATCCCGGTTGCACTGAAGACTGATTTTTGGGGACAGGGTAAATTTATAAAAGAACTGGGCCCGCTTGATCATAAAAAGATTATTCATTTCAAATTTGGCGAACAGTTCAGCATTGCAGGTAACGGTAAAGCAGAGCACCAGAGAATCATTGAGTTCATTCAGAAGTCATTGGAGGAATGGTAATAAGGCTTCTCCCGGTTCGTGTGCAGTAATTCCCACTTAACCTGATGAGCATAAACTATAGATAATCAGTATGTTTAGTATAGTTGATAATTTCTGTTAATCTTTTCTATTTTTTTTAAGTGTAAAAGATACATTTAAATATTTATTTTTATATTTGATGAGAAGGTCGCTGACCTGAATTTACCTGTACCTGAACTTCATAAATTTCAATTTAATCTGTATTAATAATTAAAAGTGCTTTATTATGGGATCATTAGACTGGATCGTTCTTGGACTCTTTTGTGCCGGGCTGATAGGCGTTATTATCTGGTCCACTCGTAAAAAAAACGAGACATCAACAGATTATTTCCTTGCGGGAAGAGATGCAACGTGGCTTGCAATTGGATCATCCATATTTGCATCCAATATAGGATCAGAGCATCTGGTCGGTCTGGCCGGAGCAGGTGCTTCAAGCGGAATGGCAATGGCACACTGGGAAATGCATGGCTGGCTGATATTGATTCTTGGCTGGTTTTTTGTACCCTTTTATGCGCGAAGCGGAGTGTTCACAATGCCTGAATTCCTCGAGAAACGTTATAACAGAGGTTCCAGGAGCGTCCTTTCAATTATCTCCCTTGTCAGTTATGTTTTCACAAAAGTTGCGGTAACCGTATATGCAGGAGGTATTGTATTTAAACAGGTATTCGGAATTGAGTCAATTTTTGGTATTGATTTTTTCTGGATCAGCGCTGTCGGACTCGTTGTCCTGACAGGAATCTATACCACTCTGGGCGGGATGAAAGCCGTTTTATGGACTTCAGTGCTTCAGACGCCTATATTACTCATCGGTTCCCTTGCAATACTTGTGATTGGTCTGATAAAACTTGGAGGATGGTCGCAGATGATGGAGATTTGCAGGGCTGTTCCCGTAAACGCAGATGGAGATACGATGACCCAGTTGATGAGGTCAGCGAATGACCCTGAATATCCATGGACAGGAGTAATTCTTGGTTCTGCCATCATAGGCTTCTGGTACTGGTGCACGGATCAGTATATTGTGCAAAGGGTACTTTCGGGCCGGAATCAGACAGAATCCAGGAGAGGTGCGATTCTTGGAGCTGCATTTAAACTGACACCGGTATTTATATTCCTCATTCCCGGTATGATAGCATATTCTCTTAATGCAAAAGGAATGATCAATCTTCCAAATCCGGATTCTGCATTTTCTGTCCTGGTAAAGGAGCTGCTTCCCCTTGGATTCAAAGGGCTTGTGGTAGGCGGAATTCTTGCTGCTCTTATGAGTTCACTTGCTTCGTTGTTTAACTCTTCGGCAACACTTTTTACTGTTGATTTCTATCAGAAATATAAACCACAGGCTCCCGAAAGGGAGCTTGTAAAAGTCGGAAGAATTGCAACTATTGTTGTTGTAGTCCTCGGGATCCTCTGGATACCTGTCATGAGAGGTCTTGGTAAAGCCCTGTACGCTTATCTCCAGGATGTCCAATCGATGCTTGCTCCGGGTATTGCAGCAGTCTTTTTGTTAGGTGTGACCTCCAGGTGGATAACCCCAAAAGCCGGGCCTTTACGGACTTTTAACAGGATTTGTCCTGGGAATGACAAGATTGGCATTCAAAGTTTTAGGTTCGGGCATGGATCACGATAATTTTCTTTATCAGATTTTCCTGAAACCGAACGGATTGCACTATGAAATAGTATTATTCTTTCTTGTGATAATTTTGATGATAATAACAAGTGCGGTTACTCCGCAGGCTGATCAGGTAAAAATAAAAGGATTGTACTTCGGTTCTGCCACCGCCGAGGAGAAGGCAGTGACCAAAGCAAGCTACAATAACTGGGATCTCGTTTTCTCAGGATTAATAATAGCAGTTATTGTGGCATTTTATGCTTACTTCTGGTAGGATTTATCAATCTAATATTCAACAATATGGATAACATAAATAGTAAGGAGATCTGGTTTGTTACCGGGAGTCAGCATCTGTACGGAGCTGAAACACTGAAAAAGGTTGATGCTGATTCTAAAGTAATATCGTCAGCACTCGATAACTCGGTAAAAATTCCTGTGAGAATAATCTTTAAACCGGTCCTCACGACTTCTGACTCGATTTTTGAATTATGTTCCGAGGCAAATAATACCAGGAACTGCCTTGGACTCATAACCTGGATGCATACCTTTTCTCCGGCTAAAATGTGGATAAGGGGCCTGTCGGTGCTTAATAAACCGTTTCTTCATTTTCACACCCAGCTCAACAGGGATATACCGTGGGAAACCATTGATATGGATTTCATGAATCTTAATCAGTCAGCTCACGGCGACCGTGAATTCGGTTTTATTGGCACACGGATGAGATTGAACCGGAAAGTGGTGGTAGGGCACTGGGAGGATCCGGCAAGTATTGACAGAATTGCTGTGTGGACCCGGGCTGCAGCCGCTTTTGATGATGCACACAATCTTAAAATAGCACGGTTTGGTGATAATATGCGTGATGTTGCTGTAACCGAGGGCGATAAAGTAAGCGCTCAGATGCGCATGGGTTATTCCGTAAACGGATTCGGAGTTGGTGATCTGGCCGCGGTAGTTAATGATGTCACTGATAATGAAGTGAGAATATTGATAGAAAAATACAACTCTGAATATAATCTGACAAGAGACGTAGAACAATCGGATACTCTGAAGGAAGCTGCCCGGATCGAAATCGGGCTTGAGAAATTCCTCAATGCGGGTAATTTCAAAGCTTTTACAACGACTTTTGAAGATCTCCACGGCCTCAAACAACTGCCGGGTCTTGCAGTTCAGCGTCTTATGCAAAAGGGATTCGGTTTTGGAGCCGAGGGCGACTGGAAAACAGCGGCACTGGTAAGATCGATGAAGGTGATGGCAGTTAAACTTCCGGGAGGGACTTCATTTATGGAGGATTACACTTATCATTTCGACCCGGCCGGCATGCGCGTTCTGGGAGCTCATATGCTTGAGGTTTGCCCTTCTATAGCTGCCGACAAACCGTATCTTGAAGTGCATCCGCTTTCAATCGGTGGCAAAGGCGATCCGGCTCGACTGGTTTTTAAATCAGCTACAGGCAGCGCAATAGCAGCATCGCTAATTGATCTGGGGAACAGGTTCAGAATGATAGTTAGTAAGGTTGATGTGGTTGACTGCCCCGATATGCCAAATCTTCCGGTTGCAAGTGTCTTGTGGAAGCCGTTGCCGGATCTGAAAACCGGAGCCGCCGCCTGGATACTGGCAGGCGGAGCCCATCATACAGGTTTCAGCACCGCAATTGATGCGGAATACATTGAAGATTTTACATCAATGCTCGGGATTGAATACCTGTTGATCGATGAGAAATGCGACCTGACAACCTTTAAGAATGAGATGAGGTGGAATGAAATATATTATCACCTTAACGACGGTATAAAATAGTATTTAATTTGCCTCATTCCTGTTATGAAGCTTTATTCGGAACATCCAAAACATCTAGTGGCAGTTGATTGCATAATTTTCGGGTATGATATACTCGAAAAGGAGATCAAACTTCTCGTCATAAAGAGAAGTTTTGAACCCGCCAGGGGCAAATGGTCGCTCGCGGGAGGTTTCGTAAAGGAAAATGAAAGCCTTGACGAAGCAGCATGCAGGATACTCCATAAGCTTACCGGTCTGAGAGATATCTATATGGAGCAGTCGTACTCTTACGGTGATATAAACAGGGATCATGGAGCAAGAGTTATTTCAGTTGCATACAGCACATTAATAAAGAAACAGGATATCGACAGACAGCTCAAGGATCAGTATGGAGCTCACTGGCATTCAATCTCCCGTCTGCCTGACCTTATTTTCGATCATTCAGGTATGGTAAAAAGAGCTCTGAATGAGCTTCAGATGCAGATCAAGATTAAACCGGTCGGCTTTGAACTCCTTCCCGCAAAATTTACCCTCGTTCAGCTTCAGGAACTCTACGAAGCTATTTATCAGAAAAGTGTGGATAAACGGAATTTCAGAAAGAAGATCCTTTCAATGAACATTCTTGAAAAACTTGAGGAAAAAGAAAAGGAGACGTCAAAGAAAGGTGCTTATTATTACCAGTTTAACAGGGAGAGATATAAAACATTCAGAGATAATGGTTTCTATTTCAATCTTGATGTAAATTAAAATTTACCCCCTTTCTTATTTCCCCCAGGGGGAAATGATTGATCCATCCCTATGGGGAAGTCCTGATAGCTATCGGGAGGTTTGGGGGTTTTAAGCCCCTCCCACTCCGGGGGAGGGGTTGGGGAGAGGTTGATTTTAACAGTTTAAAACTCATTTCTATGCTGGAAGAATTAAAATTAACAGTTTTTAAAGCAAACCTCGACCTTGTAAAAAACGGACTCGTAATTCACACCTGGGGAAATGCAAGCGGAAGAGACAAGTCGGGCGGACTTATTGTGATTAAACCTTCAGGGGTAAGCTACAAATCAATGAAGCCTGATGATATGACGGTCCTCGATCCGGATGGCAATATTATTGAAGGCAGGTTTAAACCGTCAACAGATGCTCCTACCCACCTTTTTCTTTACAAAAAGTACCCTTCTTTAGGTGGTATTGTTCACACCCATTCCACATATGCAACAGCCTGGGCACAGGCAGGCAGGGATATACCGCCTTTTGGCACTACACATGCCGATCATTACTACGGGGAGGTTCCCTGCACGAGAAAACTAAATGATGACGAGATCAAAAACGATTATGAAATGAATACAGGGAAAATAATTGTTGAAAGATTAGTTGCTCTCGATCCTCTTGCAGTCCCGTCAGCTCTTGTAAATTGCCATGGCCCCTTCGCGTGGGGTCTCGATCCGGATGAGGCAGTATATAATGCGATCGCCCTGGAAGAAATAGCCAGGATTGCATTTTATACAGTAATGCTCGATCACACAACCCCTATAGATAAGAATCTGCTGGATAAACATTTTCAGCGTAAGCATGGGAGAAATGCCTACTACGGGCAAGGGAAAAAGAATAAATCTTAATAATAGATATGACACGAAAATTCGTTATTGGCGTCGATTACGGAACCGATTCCGTACGTTCGGTAGTTGTTGATGCATTGAATGGGGAAACAATAGGAACATCAGTATTTGATTACCCGCGATGGAAAAAGGGCTTATACTGCGATCCCTCAGTTAACAGGTTCCGCCAGCACCCGCTCGATTACATAGAAGGATTGGAGCAATCGGTTAAAGGTGCCCTGAAAGGATTAAGCCAAAAGGTTACCGATAATATTGAGGGGATCACTATTGACACAACAGGTTCCACTCCGGTGGCGGTCGACAGGGATGGGACACCTCTCTCATTAAAGCCTGAATTTAAAGATGATCCTGAAGCTATGTTCGTCCTGTGGAAAGACCATACTGCAGTGAGGGAAGCAGCTGAGATCAATGAACTGGCAAGGAGTTGGGGAGGGACCGACTTTACCAGATTTGAAGGAGGGATCTATTCCTCCGAATGGTTCTGGGCAAAGATTCTGCATGTTCTCCGTTCCAGTGAAAAAGTGAGAAAGTCAGCCTGGTCATGGGTCGAACATTGCGACTGGATACCCGCCTTGCTTACCGGACATACTGATCCGCTTACCCTTAAACGGAGCCGTTGTGCTGCAGGACATAAGGCAATGTGGCATAAGGATTTCAACGGATTGCCCGATGATAAATTCCTGTTGAAGCTCGATCCTCTTCTTGCCGGATTAAGAGAAAGGCTTTTTAAGGAAACTTACACCTGCGATGTTGAGGTTGGTTTGCTCTCAAAAGAGTGGGCATCGAGGCTGGGCCTTCCGGTTACAGTTAAGGTTGGAGCGGGAGCATTTGATGCACACCTGGGGGCAGTCGGTGGCGAAATCAAACCAGGACAGCTTGTGAAAGTCATGGGCACTTCCACATGCGATATGATGGTTTCGCCTCTTGAAGAATCCGGGAATAAGCTGGTTGCCGGCATCTGCGGCCAGGTTGACGGCTCAATTGTCCCGGGTATGCTGGGACTTGAAGCTGGTCAGTCAGCTTTCGGGGATATTTATGCCTGGTTTGGCAATCTTCTGATGTGGCCTGTCAATGAGATCATTCCGGAATTGTCCTGGCTGGATGATAGTACCCGGGAAAGGATCAGAAAGGAATCAGCTGATAAAATGATAACAATGCTGAGCAGAAATGCTGAAGCTGTTTCAGATGAGGAAATGCCCCTTACAGCACTCGACTGGATGAACGGCAGACGAACACCGGATGCCAATCAGGCCCTGAAAGGTGTGATTGCAGGATTATCCCTGGGTTCAGATGCGCCAAGGATATTTAAAACGCTGGTTGAAGCCACAGCATTTGGTTCCAGAATGATAAACGAGCGCTTCATTACAGAGGGAATACCGATCAGTGGTGTAATTGCTGTAGGTGGTGTAGCAAAAAAGAATCCTTTTGTGATGCAGATAGTTGCAGATGTACTCAATATGCCCATCAAGATTGCTGCCTCCGACCAGACCTGTGCGCTGGGATCGGCAATGGCTGCCTCAGTTGTGGCCGGCATACATGCTGATATCCCATCAGCCCAGAAGGCAATGGGAGGAGGATTTGAAAAAGAATATCATCCTGATCCAAAAAGAGCAAAGAAATATGATGAGCTCTATCTTAAATACAAGAAACTGGGTGCGTTTATTGAGAAGGAATTCTCGTAAATTTAATTGTTCATTTTTTACCCCCTGCCCGCACCACAACTTTTCCACTGCAGGCTGGCTCCTTCGCTAAAATTGCCCACAGGGCAATTTTTACGCTCGGTCCCCTAAAGGGGGTTCCATAAGTTTGTTGTTAACAAAAAGTCCCTTAAGGGAGCTAGGGAGTAAAAAAAGGGAACTGGTTTAAAAGAAAATGAATCTTAAAAACAATACCTGATAATAAATTAAGTTATGCAAAAATTTCTGCCTTTTATTTTGATTTTTCTTTTTCAGATGGGAGCTGTTGCTTCGGCCCAAAAAGAAAATCTTGTTACATCAAACCAGCTGGTTATAATTGCAAATCATTCGGGTCCGGTTATCTCCAAAGATATTTATGGCCACTTCTCGGAACATCTCGGCAGATGCATCTATGAAGGTTTGTGGGTCGGCACCGGTTCCAAAATCCCGAACACATACGGTATCAGGAATGATGTACTTTTTGCACTGCGTGAGATCAAAGTCCCTAACCTGAGATGGCCCGGGGGCTGTTTTGCCGACACATATCACTGGAAAGACGGAATAGGTCCCCAGGAAAAGCGGGCTTCTATTGTCAATACTCATTGGGGAGGGGTTACGGAGGATAATTCATTCGGAACTCATGAGTTCATGAAACTCTCAGAACTGCTTGGCTGTGACGCATATATTAACGGGAATGTCGGGTCGGGTACCATAAGGGAGATGGCCGAATGGGTCGAATACCTAACATCCGATTCAGACAGCCCGATGACAAGGCTCAGGAAGGAGAATGGAAGGGAGCAGCCCTGGAAAGTAAAATACTTCGCAATAGGAAACGAGAACTGGGGTTGCGGCGGTAACATGACAGGCGAATTTTATTCGAATGTGATGCGCCAATTTTCAACTTACCTTAATAATTATGGTGAGAACCGGTTGTACCGGGTAGCTTGCGGTCCATCGGATTTTAACGTGGAATGGACAGAGACATTGATGAAGGACCCGGGAACAAGGGGCCGTTTCCAGGGATTGTCAATTCACTATTATTCACTTGTAGATGGTTGGAACAATAAAGGATCGGCAACCGATTTTGATGAACGCCAATGGTTCCAGACCATGAGGGCAAACCTTCAGATGGACCAGATAATTAAAAGTCATGCTTCAATAATGGACCGGTATGATCCCCAGAAAACCAAAGGTCTTGTGGTCGATGAATGGGGCAACTGGTTTAATGTTGAACCCGGTACCAATCCCGGCTTCCTGTATCAGCAAAACACTTTAAGGGATGCACTTACTGCTGCCATTCATCTTAATATTTTCAATCAGCATGCCGACAGGGTGAAGGTTGCCAATCTTGCCCAGATGGTCAATGTCTTGCAATCGGTTATTCTTACAAAAGATGACAAAATGGTACTTACCCCGACTTATCATGTTTTCAGGATGTTCAGGGTTCACCAGGATGCACAGTTGCTTACGACCGACCTGAGGTGCGAAGACTATACTTTTGGTGACAGGAAGATCCCGGCTGTTTCAGCGTCGGCATCTGTTGATAAAGATGGGAAAATTCATGTTTCACTGGCAAATCTGAATCCAGACAAACAGGTTATTGTTACATGCCCCGTTATTGGAGGGACTTACAGTAAAGTTACAGGAGAAATTCTTACAGCTAAGGAGATGAATTCAATGAATACCTTTGAAATGCCGGAAGCTGTCAAACCGGTCGGTTTTAACGGATTCAGCTATAAAGGTGATGTAATAACAATAACTTTGCCTTCAAAATCGGTTGTGGTTCTGGAGTTGACAAAATAAAAATAGAAGAGGAAAAAAGGACTTGCACGGAAGTCCACAGAACTGACTGCCTGTAAGCAGGCAGGGCCAAACTTGTACCGATCTATCGGAAGAGATCCTTAGAATAAAACCTCTGTGGAACTCAGTGAATCCTCCGCGGATCTCTTTGTAAGTTCTTTCAATCATAACATTTATGAAAAAGCTTATTTATCTATTATTTCTTGTTGTTTTTAATGCCATTTTAATTGCCGGGTGCAAACGTAAGCAAGAGGACTATCCTATCAGACCGGTACCCTTTACCTCGGTAAAACTGACCGACAATTTCTGGGCTCCCCGTATAAAAAAGAATGCAACTGTAACCATACCTATTGCATTTTCATACTGCGAATCGTCGGGCAGGATAAAGAATTTTGAAGTTGCTGCCGGGCTTGATACGGGGAAGTTCAGAACCATTTATCCTTTTGATGATTCCGATGTATTTAAAATTATCGAAGGAGCCAGCTATTCACTTCAGACATATCCCGATCCAAAGCTTGAGGCTTATCTTGATACGCTTATATATAAGATTGGCCTTGCTCAGGAAGACGACGGATACCTTTACACAAACCGTACAATTGCTGAAAAGCATGAAGGAGCTGGTTTGCACGAATGGGCAAGCAAAAACAGGTGGGAATTGGATACTGTCCTGAGTCATGAACTTTACAATATCGGTCACCTTTATGAAGCAGCGGTAGCACATTACCAGGCAACCGGGAAGAGAACTCTTCTGAATATTGCCATAAAATCAGCTGACCTTGTGAATAAAGATTTCGGGTGGGACAGGCTTAAAGTGTATCCGGGGCACCAGGTTATTGAAATGGGTCTTGTAAAACTATACCGGGTAACAGGGGAAAAAAAGTATCTCGATCTTGCCAAATTCTTCCTGGATGTCAGAGGTCCGGATGGCGAGGCATATAATCAGGCAAATAAAAAGGTGGTTGACCAGTATGAAGCAGTCGGACACGCAGTTAGGGCAACTTATATGTATTCGGGGATGGCCGATATTGCAGCGATTGAGAAAAATGATGCTTATCTCAACGCAATAACAAAGATATGGGAAGATATTGTATATGGAAAAATGTATGTTACAGGAGGCATTGGTGCATCAGGTGGCAACGAAGGATTTGCAGACCCATTTGTCCTCCCCAATATGTCGGCCTATTGCGAGACATGCGCATCAATTGGCAACATCTTTACAAACCACAGATTGTTTCTTCTGCATGGTGAAGGAAAATATATTGACATTCTTGAAAAGACATTATATAACTCTATGCTGTCGGGTGTATCATTATCAGCTGACCGGTTCTTTTATCCTAACCCTCTTGAATCTAATGGACAACATGAACGTCAGGCCTGGTTCGGGTGCGCCTGCTGCCCGTCAAATGTCGCAAGGTTCGTCCCTGCAATTCCTGGCTATATTTACGCAGTGACTGATAAAGAACTGTATGTCAATTTGTTTGTCTCAAATGATGCGGATATCGCGATTGGCAATAAGAAGGTCAAAGTAACCCAGAAGGCAAACTTCCCGTGGGATGGTAAAGTTGAACTATCAGTTAATCCCCTGTCGCATGCAAAATTTGCACTTAAGATCCGCATTCCCGGATGGGCGCGAAATGAAGCTTTGCCCGGAAGACTCTACTCATTTGAAGATCAGAATAATGAAGGTTTTAACCTTGCTGTCAATGGAGAACCATTTGTTCCTGAGGTGAAAGATGGATATGCAATTATTAAAAGGAAATGGAAAGAAGGCGACAGAGTTGAGCTTGAACTCCCAATGCCCGTAAGAACGATAGTTGCTGATGAAAGGATTAAGGATGATATCGGGAAAATTGCTGTCCAGCGCGGTCCGGTTATTTTTTGTGCCGAGTGGCCGGATAATAATACCGGGAATATTCCTGACCTTGTTGTTGACAAGAATGCCGGTTTTTCTGCTGAATATAATCCTTCACTCCTGGAAGGAACTGTTATCATAAAGGCCACAGGCTCACAGACAAAGAAATCTGTTGATGGTAAAGTTGAAACTCTGGGCGCAGAGACGGTCACGTTAATTCCTTATGCTTTATGGAATAACAGGGGACCAGGGCAGATGATGGTGTGGCTTCCTGTGAACCATATTATCCAATAATTACAGAATATGAAAAGAATTCTGATTCATGCCATCGTATCAACCTTGTCAATACTTCTGTTTTATTGTACAGCTGACAATTCAAAATCAACTTTCTACGTAAATGTAAAAACAGGTAATGACAGGTATCCGGGGACAATCAAAAAGCCATTAAAGACGATTTCTGAACTTAATAAACGTATTCAAATCAGGCCCGGCAACATTTATTTTGCCGGGGGAGACTCTTTCGAAGGGACACTTCTTCTTAATAACGTTAAGACTGCCGATTCCCTGATAATTAGTTCCTACGGGGTTGGAAGAGCTGAAATTGACGGAGGTGACAATGAAGCCATAAGGATTGATTCAGGCAAATTTATATGCATTAAAAACCTTTATTTATCGGGCAGCGGCCGGAAAGATGGCAATTCAACCAATGGACTTCAGCTTAAGAACAGCTCTGACTGTGTTGTCAAAGATATAATCGCCGATGGCTTCCGGAAATCAGGTATTGATCTGTATAATTGCAGGAACGTTAAGATTCTGAAAGTTACCGTGCTCAATAATGGTTTTTGCGGGATAAATGTTATTGGATCGGATAGAAAACTTTCGGGGAGCATATTTATCCGCGACTGCAAAGCTGAGGATAATCCGGGCGATCCCACTATGCTCGATAACCATAGCGGAAACGGAATTCTGGTCGGCGTATCGGACAGCGTGATGATAGATCACTGCACAGCAACGAATAACGGTTGGGATATGCCGCGTCAGGGAAACGGCCCCGTAGGTATATGGGCCTGGGAAAGCAGTCACGTAACAATTCAGTATTGTATCAGTTACAGAAATAAAACTTCCAGGGGAGGGAAAGACGGCGGTGGATTTGACCTCGATGGAGGGGTTACAAATTCTCTTATTCAGTATTGCCTGTCGTATGAAAACCAGGGCGCAGGTTACGGATTATTCCAGTACAAGGGAGCATCTCCCTGGTCAAATAATGTGATCCGGTATTGTGTTAGTATTAATGATGCTAACACCACAGAAGGGTCAGGAAGCTTTTTTATCTGGAACGGATCGAATAACAGTGCGCAACTTTCTGATTGTTATATTTATAACAATGTTGCTTATAATTCAACTGCGCCGGTTATCAGTTTCGAGAATTCTTCCGACCATAAAAATTTCACCTTTGCAAACAACATCTTTATCGGATCAGGTAAATTGATAAACGGAACAAATAAGGGCAGCAGGTTTCTGGGTAATGTCATGTGGGATACAGGGATCGGGCCCGATCCGGGCCTGGCCGGACCATTCCTTACTGAAATAACAGATCCATACCGTCTTAATGGACTGACAGGATATAAATTAAAGGCCGATTCCCCTTTGAGGAATAAAGGATTGGCTACGGAATCTGTTCCGGGGTTTGTTCTGCCCGCCAGAGATTTCTACGGGAACCCTGTTCCGATGGGTAAAGCTCCTGAGCCAGGTATTTTTGAGATGGACTAGATCTGTCAGGGAGCTCGCAGGCTTATTAACCCCTTTTGGGCATGCGCGTCAACTTAAGAATCCGTTTTAGACTGAGAATTATCTAATTAGCATAAATTCAATTAAATAGGTTGGGGCTGTTTAAAAAGTCTAAATCCATTAACCCTGCCTACCGGCAGGCAGGCGCAAAGATCGCGAAGAATTACGCAAATGCCGATAGCTATCGGCACGCAAAGAGCTAATTATTAACGTTTTAACTTTGCGTGCTTTGCGCCTTCTTAGCGTGCTTTGCGGTTAAAAAAGGCTTTTTCAACAACCCCAATGTAAATTATTGCTACTCAGTTGTATACAGTTTGATTCATAAGCTAACCTACTACTTAAGTTGACGCGTTTGCCTTTTGGAGGCATGGGTTAAAAAATTATTACCTTTACTCCAAACTGCAACAATATGAAATCACCCTATTCACTCCGGACCTCATTGTTTTTACTGCTATTGTCACTCTTAATTTTCGGATTCGCAATTCCGGCTTCAGATGCACAACCTTCGGTAAAAAACCTTGCAATTGTCGCAACACCTTCATGTTCAATACACTATGATGCCCCTGTCAATTCATTGAACGATGGTCTGACACCCGTCAACATAAACAGACAGCGTTCGGGAGGAAACAGACCGCCCCAAAAACTTACATCCCAATGGTTCCAATACGACTGGAGTCAACCGGTAAGTACAAATGAGATCAAAGTTTTCTGGTGGAATTATGAAAATGCTGTAAAACTGCCGAAGGCTTACAGGCTGAAATACTGGGACGGAAATGACTTTATCCCGGTCAGGAATGCCTCTGGATTGGGACTGGAGAACAAGCAATTTAACCTTACAACATTCGAGAAAGTTCTGACAACAAAGCTCCGGCTTGAGATCGACTCTGTTGAAAGATTCCCGTGGACCATTCTAGAGTGGATGGTGGTCCAGTCTGATAATTCAACTGATCATCCTCCTGTTGTTAAGGCAGGAGCCGACCGTACCACAATTCTGGGCGGGAAAACATATCTGTCGGGCAGTGTAAAATCTGTGACACCCGTTACGAAAGTCACCTGGACCAAAACTTCGGGTTCCGGAGATGTCGCGTTTTCAGATCCTGGTGAGCTTAAGACTACAGCAACGTTTTCGGTGCCGGGAGAATATATTCTTGCACTGACAGCAGATGAAGGAAAACTCAGGTCCACTTCCTCACTTAACGTTAAGGTTACACTCCCCCCGCCTGCAGAAAGACTTGATGTTGTTTATACCAAACGGTATAAAATAAACAGTCCTTTCTGGAATCCCCGAGCTAAGGCAATGATGGTGAATTGGATACCCTGGTGCATTGACCAGATCAACCGTAATGACCTCACCCTTGGTGAAGGCGGTCTTGATAATTTTATCGAAGCAGGGAAAGCGCTCCGCGGTGAGCCTCATGGAAAACATAAAGGCTATGTTTTTTCAAATGCATGGGTTCATCAGACGGTAGAGGCAATGAGTATTGCTCTCATGATTGATCCTCAGGGAGATAAGGAAATCATGGCCGCTCAGGAAAAAATGAAGGCAACTCTTGAAAGATGGATCCCGGTAATTCTTGCAGCCCAGGAACCTGATGGTTATCTGCAGACAGCCTTCACGCTGCGCGATACAACAAGGTGGAAGGAGAGATGGGCCCCCAGGACCAGGGGTAATCATGAAGGGTACGTGGCTGGTTATTTTCTCGAATCGGCTATAAATCACTATACACTTACTGAAGGTAAAGACATGAGGCTTTATAACGCGGCCAAAAAGCTTGCCGACTGCTGGGTAGCCAATATAGGACCAGGGAAAAAGGAATGGTACGACGGGCATCAGGAGATGGAACAGGCTCTTGTTCGTTTTGGCCGGTTTGTTAACGACATGGAAGGCAGTGGCCATGGTGACAGTTACATAAAGCTTGCAAAATTCCTTCTCGATTGCCGGCGTGACGGGAGTGAGTACGACCAGAGCCACGTACCTGTCAGTCAACAGTATGAAGCTGTAGGACATGCTGTAAGGGCAGCCTACAGTTATTCAGCAATGTCTGATATTGCTGCAGAAACCGGGGATGTTGATTATCAGAGTGCTGTAATGTCGCTCTGGGATAATATCGTGAACAAGAAGTATTACGTCACAGGCGGTATCGGCAGCGGTGAGACCTCAGAAGGTTTCGGACCCGATTTTTCGCTTGGGAATGATGCCTATTGTGAGGCGTGCTCGAGCTGCGGACTTATTTTCTTCCAGTATAAAATGAATATTGCTTACCACGACGCAAAATATGCTGACCTGTACGAGGAAACATTTTATAATGCACTACTGGGTTCCCTCGATCTTGAAGGGAAGAATTTTTATTACGACAATGAGCTTGCATCCGGACAATCGCGTTATTCCTGGCACGTATGCCCCTGTTGCGTGGGTAACATACCCAGAACTCTCCTGATGATGCCGACATGGACTTACGTAAAGGGTAATGATGGAATTTATATCAACATGTTTATCGGAAGTACTATAACTGTCGAGAAAGTTGCCGGTACCAATGTTGAAATGGTTCAGAAAACAGATTATCCATGGAGCGGGAAGGTGACAATAACAATAAATCCGGTACTTCAGAAAGAATTTGGTATTTATGTAAGGATTCCCGACCGGACCACAAGCCGGTTGTACACGCCGGTCCCGGTGGTTAAGGGACTGAAGTCATTGACCGTCAACGGGAAGCCTGTAAAGCAGGAAATAGTAAATGGTTACGCCGTAATTAAGCGGGTCTGGCGGCAGGGCGACAGGATCGATCTTGAATTGCCAATGGAGATCCAGACAATCACACCTGACGAGAGAATCGCTGCCGACAAAGGGCGGGTCGCACTTCGCTATGGACCGCTTGTTTATAATGTTGAAAAAGCAGATCAGCCTGATATCGATAAATACATTGGTGTGGGTCCCCTCTCGACTGAATGGAAGGGCGATCTTCTCGGCGGAGTAATGACAATCAGGGGCAAATGGAATGACGGTACACAGCTTACAGCAGTTCCCAATTATGCACGCAATAACAGGAATCTGATAAGATCTACTTATAAGCCCGAACCCGAAAATTCTGCTGAAGGATCTGTTGTATGGATCAGAAAGTAGAAGCCTGAGTTTATTTTACGCCTGAGCAATAAGGAACAAGATAAGGCCAACAATAATTAAATATATTAAAATCTCGAAAATCCTTATAGTCTTCTTTTCCATTTCAAGTCACCGTAAACTCAGGTCAGGTATTCCGGATTAAGTAATTCCGGAACTAATAAGTTCATAAAAGTAGCCCTAATATGCCAGACCCTTGAGTATCGTTTGTTCATATAATTACCTTGTTTTGTCTTCATGTGAATACAATTTGTACTTTTGAAGGGTATCAAATGTTAAATGGACGGATCCCTTTCATGGAATAACATTTGATTAGTTTGACTATTTTTAAGGCTTCAAAAATTGAAAGAACCACCTGATAAATATATACCTGAATAAGCAATGATTTTTGAGAATAGGTGTACTTATGTAATTAAATATAAGATCAGTGCCATCTTAAAACCTGCTGTTTCAAATATTAAAAGACGATTACTCATCCTCTTGTTTTTCTTACCGGTCAATATGCCTCTGTTGTTCCCCCAGGCAGTCAATAATATTGTTTTCTCACATGTTGATGTAAATAACGGATTGTCGGATAACGGGGTAAAGTGCATTTACAGGGATTCAAAAGGATTTGTATGGATCGGTACTAACAGCGGGTTAAACAGATTTGACGGTTATAGTTTTGAGATTTTTAAGCACAGGGCATCGGATTCGACATCCATTTCTGATAATGCTATAAACGCAATAACCGAAGATACTGAAGGCAACCTGTGGGTTGGTACCAGAAACGGGATAAGCATTCTTGATCATGAGAATTATGCTTTCATGAGCATTAATCTAAATCCTTCACTATCGTCGCTCTGTCAGGATATAAATTATATTACTGTCATGAGTTCCGACGGGTCAGGGAACATACTAATAGGTACACATAACGGACTTTTCATCTATAATTCCGAGACCAGATCATTCCGGCATATTCTCATCGATCAGCAGTCATGTTCATCCGAGCTGAATAATATTACTGCAATTACTCATAACAATACCGGATCATTCTGGGTAGGCACCAATAACGGATTTGTGTTCCGGTACTCCGACAGGTCAAATTCCTTTGAAAAGATCCAGCCTTACATGGAATCCTCCGAGCATGGAGGGTTAATAACGCGGCTTTTTGCAGACAACAGGAATAACCTTTGGATCGGTGACATAAACGGATTGTGTTTATATGATATAAGGTCAAAATCGTGGAATACCGGATTCCAAAAAACCGACGGACAGGTTTTCAGGAAGCTCCAGATAACCGGAATAGATCAGGATAATAGTGGACGGGTCTGGATTTCAACGGATGGAAAAGGATTGTTCGTAGTTGACACTTCTGATTTCAGTGTTAAGAACATAACAAATCTCCAGTATGTATCAGGTGCACTTTCGGGCAATGGAGTTTTCTCTTTGTACTGCGACAAGTCAGGTATCGTTTGGGTGGGCACCTCAAAGAAGGGGGTCGATTTTTATAAAAGGGATGTGCGAAAATTCAGATTGTACATAAACTATCCAAATAATGATAACAGTCTTGTATACAACGATGTGGACTGCATTACGGAAGATTATAAGGGAAATCTATGGATTGGAACCAACGGGGGAGGACTAAATTATTATGACAGGAAGGCTGACAAGTTTACAAGCTATGTTTCAAATTCTGCTGTAAAAAATAGCCTGAGCAGCAATATTATAGTATCATTATTCGAGGACCATGAAAAAAAGATCTGGATAGGCACTTATCTGGGCGGGTTAAACTGTTTTGATCCTGCAACCGGTAAATTTACAGTTTACCGGCACTCCGATTCTGACTCAACCACTCTTTCAGACGACAGGGTCTGGAGCATTTGTGAAGACAGTAAAGGGAACCTGTGGATTGCGACACTTACAAATGGACTGAATCGCTTTGACCGTAAATACGGGAGGTTCATCAGATATAATACCCAGAACAGTCCGATCTGTTTCAATTATCTCAATTCAATCTCTGTTGACAAAAATGACAATTTATGGATCAGCTCTGCAAACGGACTTATCTTTTTTGACCCGGAACAAAACAGGGCAAATTGTTTTTTCAATAATCCGGGAAACAAAGCCACACTGAGTGATAATCAGGTAATCTCTACCTTCAGGGATAGCAGGGGACTTTTCTGGGTCTGCACAAACAACGGACTTAACCTGATGGACCAGAAAAACGGCACTTTCAGGATCTTCAATGAATCCGACGGATTGCCTTCAAATAATGTATTAAGGATACTTGAGGACAGAAATTCTGACCTCTGGATAAGTACCAAAAATGGCATATCAAAGCTTACAGTCTCAGGTTCTGATTCTGCTTCTTCGAAGTCGTTCAGCTTTGTCAATTATGATGTAAGTGACGGGCTTCAGGGGAAAGAATTTACTGAGACCGCAGCATTTTCAACAAGAGATGGAGAACTCTGGTTTGGCGGACCTGACGGACTGAATGCATTTTATCCCGATGAAATTAAAGCCGACACTTCTTCGTCACACCTGGTTTTCTCCGATTTCAGGATTTTCAATAAGAAAATTAAATATGGGGAAGATGTTAATAACAGGGTATTGCTGGAAAAGCCTGTCTTTAATACCGACAAGATCGTATTGAAGTATAAGGAAAACTCTTTTACTATCGAATTTGTCGCGCTTAATTATTTCCATCCTGAAAAGAACCAGTATCTATATAATCTTGAGGGATTTGATGACAAATGGATAAGCACTAAAGGGAATGAGAACTTTGCAGCTTTTTCAAATCTCAACAACGGGAATTATATATTCAGGGTTAAGGCTGCCAACTCTGACGGCATCTGGAATGAAAATCCAATCGAGATCAAAATCAAGGTTCTGCCGCCATTCTGGAAAAGCCCGGTCGCATACATCTTTTATGTAATACTTATCCTTTCCCTGCTGACTTTTTTAAGATTCCTGATACTCTACAGGGAAAGGCTGAATATGAAAGTTGAAAAGGAACAGATTGAATCACAGCACGTTCACGAGATAGATTCATTGAAGATAAGGTTCTTTACAAATATATCACATGAATTCAGGACTCCTCTGACATTAATACTGTCGCCGGTCGATAAGCTTCTGAATCGATGGAAAGGAACACCGGAGGAAAAGCAACTTACAATTATCCGGCAAAATGCAAAAAGACTGTTATTGATGGTGAATCAGCTCCTTGATTTCAGGAGAATGGAGGTGCAGGGATTCGGTTTCAATCCTTCATACGGGAATATTATATCGTTCATTGAATCCATTACCGCTTCCTTTAATGATATAAGTGATCAGAAACAGATTAAGCTGGCTTTCAATACTGAAATAAGCGAGTTAAATGCATGGTTTGATAAGGATAAATTAGAAAAAATCATTTTCAATCTCCTTTCCAATGCATTTAAATTTACGCATTCAGGCGGTATGATCAATGTGAACGTTTCTTATGAGGAGGGCAGCCTGAGTCTGAATAGTACAGGTTCACCACAGCGGCTGGTAATCCAGGTAAAAGACACGGGAATCGGAATTCCGTCAGACAAGATCGATAAGCTTTTCACATATTTTTACCAGGTTAACTCTACAGATGATGATCAGGGTACCGGACTTGGTTTAGCCCTTGTAAAGGAATTTGTAAAGCTTCACAATGGAGAGATCATTGTGGAAAGCAATGAAGGGAAAGGGAGTTGTTTTACAATTTTGCTTCCCTTAAATACTAATGTACCAAACATTGACAGATCCGGATTGATACCTGACGATGGCGGATCGGTCAGACAAACGGAAGCGGGAGATGAGACGGCAGCCGGTATCGGGAAGGAATGTAAAATTGTAATTGCCGAAGATAACGATGATCTCCGGTTCTATATTAAAGATAACCTTCAGTCGAAATACGATATTTATGAAGCATCAAATGGCACAAAAGCTCTTGAACTGATACGGAAAATTAAACCTGACCTGATAATTAGTGATATAGTAATGCCGGGCATCGACGGGAAGGAATTATGCAGGAGAGTTAAATCCGATAAGAAATTGTGCCAGATTCCATTCATTATTATAACTGCCCACTCGGATGAAAAGGAGCAGTGTGAAATGCTCGGTCTGGGCGCTGATGATTTTATTCCTAAACCTTTTAGTTTCCAGGTACTTGAATCAAAAATCAATAATTTTATCAATCTGACGAGCAATAATGGATCCCCGACTGGAAAGAACATAGATATCGAGCCTGAAGAAATTGACATTGTCTCCCTTGATGATCAATTTCTGCAAAAGGTTCTGGCGCTTGTGGAGAAGAATATGTCGAGGGTGGACTATACTGTTGAGGAACTGAGTAATGACCTTGGCATTAGCCGGACTCTTTTCTATAAGAAAACTCTTGCCCTTACAGGAAAGCCGCCACTTGAGTTTATCAGGTCGCTCAGATTGAAAAGAGCTGCACAGCTTCTTCAGAAAAGTCAGTTGAATATATCCGAGGTTGCATTCAAAGTTGGATATAATGACCCAAAATATTTCAGGAAACACTTTAAGAATGAGTTTGGTATGACACCTTCCAGGTACGCTGAAATGTCAAAACCCTGAAAGCAATAAAAATCATTTGACCCCCTAAACTTTAACATTTAGACCTCCATTCTCAATTAAGATACCTTTATTTTTGATCTGATCTAAACCTTCAAAGGACACTTCTCCTTTGTATCTAAAACAAGTTTAAAGCATGTTGTATTAATTTTATCTATCCTAAAACCAAAAAACTATGTTTAAACGAGGTGCGTTTCTTGCTCTCCTACTTTTGGTTAACCTTAGTCTGATGGCACAACAATCCGTCACAGGTGTTATCAAAGATTCAGGTGGTCAACCAATGTCAGGAGTAACAATTGTGGTTCAGGGGACAACGGTCGGTGCCTTATCGGGTGCCGATGGAAAGTATTCCCTGTCATTACCCGCAGGTGCAGCGACTCTGCGGTTTTCATTCATCGGTTATGATGATCAGGAAGTGGCAATCGGTGGCAGACCTGTCATTAATGTTGTACTTTCTGAATCTGTAACAGGACTTGATGAAGTTGTGGTTGTTGGTTACGGTACTCTTAAAAAGAAACTTGTAACCGGAGCTACAGTTCAGGTAAAAGGAGATGACATTCAGAAACTGAGTACTGTATCTCCAATGACTGCACTACAGGGTCAGACACCGGGTCTTTCAATTATAAAGACCACTGGTGAACCCGGAGCAGGATTCAAGGTTAACATCCGCGGAATGGGGACGATCGGAAACTCCCAGCCTTTGTACGTAATTGACGGCGTACCGGGCGGCAGTATCGATAACATGTCGCCGGCGGATATTGAAACCATTGACGTTCTCAAAGACGCAGCATCATCTGCAATTTATGGTTCAAGAGGTGCTAATGGTGTTATCCTGGTAACAACAAAGAGAGGTGTAAAACCTCTCGGTGGCGCAAGAGCTGACATTTCATATGATGGTTCAGTCGGATGGCAGAATATGTATAAGAAACTCCCTATGATGAACGCTCTTGAGTATGCAAATATCATTAATGAATCAAAGGTTAACAGCGGGCTGCCTCTTTTCGATTACAGCACACTTGTTCCAAACTGGGATCAAATTGCATCAGGAGCATGGACCGGAACTGACTGGCTCGATCAGCTTACAGTGAAGAACGCACCTATTATTAATAATGCGGTAAATATTACAGGCGGATCTGAGCTGAGCACCTATTCACTCGGTATTTCCCACTCGAACCAGAATGGTATTATCGGTAATCCGGTTGAGTCGAAGTATCAACGTTATTCTTTCAGGCTTAACTCCGACCACACCATTATTAAGAATAAGGGAGGAACATACAATATTCTGAAAGTCGGTGAAACCCTGAGGTATATGTTTTCCAACTCCAATGGCATCGGAACCGGAAACCAGTATTGGAATGATGTGTTCAGTGCAATTACTACAAGCCCGTTCCTGCCTATGTACGCAACTGATCCGACAGATGTTTCATATCCCTATCATTTTGCAATTCCATGGAACCGCCAGGAAGGAAACCCAATTGCTTCCATGATATATACCCGCGGACAAAATGAAAATAAGGGTCATAACCTGTCAGGCAGCGTCTATGCTGAAATACAGCCTGTGAGGAACCTTATTTACAGGAGTACTTTCGGATACAACATGTCAGGCGGCTCATACAGGAGCTTTCAACCGACATATACTTTGAGCTCTACCTCATTCTCCAATGAAAACAATACAAGTCACAGTATGTGGGTAGGTTCAAACTGGACTTTTGAGAACACGCTATCATACAACTTCAACCTTGGCAGTAGTCATTCGTTCACCGCTCTGATCGGAACATCCGCTGAAAGGTCTGGCCTTGGTGAAAGCCTGAACGGATCAAACAGGAACTCCCTGTTCTCCGATTTCCTTCATGCCTACCTGGACAATACACCGATAATAACTGGTGACAAGACATCGCTGGGAAGCAGCTCATGGGGAAAAGGAGGCCTCCTTTCATACTTTGGCCGTTTGTCATATACCTATAAAGAGAAATATATGGCAACTGCTATCTTACGTGCTGATGGATCTTCGAATTTTGCGAAGGGCAAAAGATGGGGTTATTTCCCCTCGGTATCAGCAGGCTGGGTTGTTTCTGAGGAAGAATTCTTCTCAAATGCTAAAAATGCCATCAACTTCCTGAAATTCCGTGGAAGCTGGGGACAGAACGGGAATGCATCAATCAGCGCTTTCCAGTATCTTGCAACAATCTCCTTCTCCAATGTTAATTATTTCTTTGGGCCCGATAAGGCAATTGTCTCAACAGGTGGTTATCCTAATATACTTCCGAACCCGGATGTCACCTGGGAAACTTCTGATCAGTTAAATATCGGATTCGATGCAAGAATGTTCAGGAATAAACTTTCAGCTGAATTTGACTGGTACACCAGAACAACTTTTGACTGGCTTATCAACCCGTCAATGCTTGCGTCGTACGGAACCAACGCACCATATGTAAACGGTGGTGACGTTTCAAACAAGGGTATTGAGCTTGCACTTTCATGGAACGATTCCAAAGGTCAGTTAGGTTATTCTGCCGGCTTTAATGTCGCTTATAACAGGAACGAAGTTCTGAAAATTGCAAACAATGAAAAAATATTCCATGGACCGGGTAATGTACTCGGACAGGGAACAGAAGAGATGTACCGTGCCCAGGTCGGATTCCCGATCGGTTATTTCTGGGGATATAAGTCACTTGGCGTGTTCCAGAATGAAACTGAAGTTAATAACTACAGAAATTCATCCGACATCTTAATTCAACCAACTGCAGTTGCCGGCGATCTGAAATTTCAGGACACAAACGATGATGGAGTTATATCCGAGTCAGACAAGATTATGATAGGTGATCCAAATCCTGATTTTATCGTCGGTTTAAATTTAGCTCTGAATTACAAGGGATTCGACTTCGCAATGATGGCAAACGGCGCATTTGGTCAGCAGATTGCAAGAAGCTGGCGCCGTTGGGCTGACAGTCCTCAAAGCAATTTTACCACTGATGTCTTTAACAGATGGCATGGCGAGGGATCTTCAAATTTTTACCCGCGACTCACCTATGGTTCTTCCGTCAACTGGCAGTACATTTCCGATATTTTCATTGAAGATGCCGATTACTTAAGAATCAGCAATGTTACTTTAGGTTATGACTTTAAAAATCTTGTAAGGTCAATGCCTATTTCAAAAGTTAGATTCTTCGTGGCAGTCCAGAACCTTTATACCTTCACCAAATACTCCGGTATGGACCCTGAAATCGGAAGCAGCGGCGGTACCAGCGACGGCTGGGCAAAGGGTATCGATATAGGCTATTATCCGGCTCCTCGTACAGTCATGTTAGGCGCCAGTTTAAAATTCTAAATTGATGAAGAATATGAAAAAGATATTTTTATTACTACTTACAGTGGTTTTGATCGCAGGATGTTCTGAAAGTTTCCTCGATACTGTACCTCTTACATCAAAAACAAACAACGACTTCTATCAGACACCCACCGATATGGACCAGGCGCTGACCGCTGCCTATGTTACAATGGTTTCAGTCCCATCCGGTTCCATACTTAATTCCTATCCTTTTGTCATCTCAGAATTAATGTCTGATGAACGCTTTGGGGGTGGTGGTGATAATGACCTGACCCCAAGGGCAATATGCGATTTTAAAATTGACGGTCAGAACATGTACCTTGGTGCATGGCAGCGTTATTATACAGGAGTTTACCGTGCCAACATGATCCTCGAAAACATTGACAAACCTGTCTGGGAAAATGAAGCCCAGAAAGGTAATGTTGAAGGACAGGCAAGATTTCTCAGAGCTATGTTCTATTTTGATATGTCGCGCATGTTCGGTGAGGTACCTCTCATTATAGAAACAAAACCGCAGAATCTTCCAAAAACCCCTGCAGCTGACACTTATGCACAGATCGCATCTGACCTGAAGGCTGCTATTGAAGCATTTCCGAATGTTCCCTACAGCTCGGCAACCTACAGCAATATGGGTCGTGCAAACAGATGGGTTGCAGAAGCCCTGATGGCAAGAGTATACCTCTTTTACACCGGCTACTATGAACAGACATCACTTCCGCTCGTTGGCGGTGGTTCCGTTACCAAAGAAGAAGTAATAGCCTGGCTTGACGAATGCAAGACCCAGAGCGGATATCAGCTGATGGCCGAATTCAGGAACCTGTGGCCGTACGCTGTTGCTAATGCTGCACATTCACAGACACCGTATAAATATACGGCTGACAATAACCTCGCATGGTATGGTGAAGAAGGCGCAAATGCAGAAACGATGTACGCTTTGAAATACTCAACATTTGCATCGTGGGGAACCAGCATTTACTACAGCAACCAGATGAACCTTTTCTTCGGATGGAGAGACTGGAACCTGAAGAATTCTATTGGAAACGGATGGGGCATGGGTACCATCAATAAAAAACTCTGGGATGCATGGCCTGATAATGACATGAGGAAAAGAGGTTCTATCCTGAAGGTTGATGATGCCACTGAAGGGATTGATCCAAGTTACGAACTGGGAGTAAATCTTCATGACAAACAAATGGATGAAACAGGTTACTGGCAGAAAAAATATTTACCTGTAAATGTTTATGCAAATAATGCTGACGGGACGCCTGAATGGCATAATTACAGCGTTGACCTTTACGGTGCTACAAATGACTTCCAGCTAAACAATATGCAGGATATAGTACTTATCCGTTATGCTGATGTTCTTCTAATGCATTCGGAACTTAGTGAAACTGTTGAGGGAATAAACCTTGTAAGAGCCCGCGCCGGACTTGAGCCTGTTGCTTCCTATTCATTGGATGCATTGAAAGATGAGCGCAGATTTGAGCTTGCATTTGAAGGGGTTCGCTATTATGACCTTCTGAGATGGGCAGGTAAAAGCAATCTCGCTTCTCTTGAGCCAATTCTGGAAGGACAGAATGGTGTGGCCACTATCAATAATGGTGTGCCAGGTATTAAGAAAGGCGTCGATTTCAGACCCGAAACAGGAGGGTTCCTGCAGATACCTAATCAGGAGATCCAGCTCTCGGAAGGAGTGCTGGTTCAGAATCCGGGCTGGGAAACCGGCGTTGCACCGGTATATTCATTTAGTTCCCGTTAATCTAACTAATGAAAAAAAATATGAAAAAACGTATATTTTATCTGATATTAGGTGTTGCATTCCTTATCTGGTCATGCACTCCGATTGAGGACAGAGAAATTGCCGGACCGATTGTGCCTGCATCTGAATTTAAGTACACGATCACGAACGATCCTACCAATGATTACATTCTTTATCTTGATAATCAGACACCGGGGGTTATGTTTTCCTGGGACTATGCCTGGGGTGTAACACGGCAGCAGAAGGATACAGTTAAAATGCTTGTTCCGGGAACGTACACTGTCAGGATCACCGCTACAACCGCAGGAGGCATTGTTACTGATGAAAAAACAATAACTGTAACAAAAGCTGACCCGACCGCTTTCCAGGAACCCGAATGGGGATTCCTTACGAATAAAGCTGCAGGGAAAACCTGGGTTTGGGATGATACACAACCTGCTCCATGGGGCAACGGCGGGTATAAAGGATGCAATGCACCCTGCTGGTGGGCTGTAAATATGGCAGACCTTGGCGGCCGCGGTGTTGCTGCCGACGAGATGATATTTGATCTGAACGGCGGACGTAATCTTACACTTACTGCTGCATCTGTTCCAAAGGCAGGTACTACGAAAGGTACTTTTGACCTCAAAATTGGGCAGATCACCAAGGAAGGCTGGGATGTCGGTACACTTACAACGACAAATTCAACAGTTATCAACGGCATATTTGTAAACAACAGTAATGCTGTAGTTGAGAAATTTGCAATCCTTAAAATTACAAACGATCAGCTAGTACTGTCGGCTCCTGAACCCGGTGTAACAGGCGACTGGGGGACAGCCTGGTTCTGGATGTTTAAACCAAAAAGTAAATAAGTAGAAAAAAGGGGCTGATAAGCCCCTTTTTTATTTCTTTACCTTAGTTTTGCGAAAAATAGTGTCATGGCAAAAGGTGCAGCTCTTATTTCGTTTCTCTTTATACTTTTGACTTCATGCAATAACGTGAAAACGTTCACTATTGATGGTAAGGTGCCAAATGCTGCATTCGCCGGCTCCAGGGTATTTCTTGTCGCACTCGATGCACCGGTCACCAAAAATGTCGATTCGACAATCGTTGAAAACAGCAGCTTTTCATTCAAGATAAGGGCCGACTCATTCAGTGTCAAAATTCTCAGGATACCTGCAAAATTCCCCAATGTCGCCGAGGACCTGGTGGTGATACCTGAACCGGGCAGGATAAGTGTGATTCTCGATTCAATCAGCAGTGGGCAGGGTACCCGGTTGAATGACATTCTCCAGCAGTGGAAGGAGAGGAAAAGATATCACGAATCAGTACAATGGAAGCTTTATAATCTTAAAAATTCTGCCGGCATAAATCAACCAACTGCCGACAGTCTTGAATATGTTTCGCGAAAAACAGAAGAAATATTCCTTTCGGATTTGATTTGTATGATAAATGAAAACCTGTTCAATGGAATCGGCCTTCTTATCTATAAAGTCTATTTTGATGCCCTCCCTTCAGCTGAAAAGAATTATGTTACTCAAATGACGGGTAAAAAATACCTGGAGAAGGATGCCCAGCTCAAGGCCAGATTCTATTGATCTCCCAAATCATGATGATAAAATTTAAGAAGTGGATATCTTATGAAAACCTGGTACTGCTGCTTTTTACTGCAGGATCAATAATTTTTTTCAGTCTCTTTTATTATCATAAACTCTCCCAGCGAGAACAGACACAACTTTTTCAACTGACGGGTGACTACTTTTTGAAAAGCCTCTCAGTCAATGGCGGTCTGTCAGGTTATCTTGGAGAATTCTTTACACAGTTTTTCGCGGTACCCGCAGTTGGAGGGGTTATAATAACTTTCCTGCTGGTGGCTCTCCAACTTTCAATGAAAAAACTTTCCTTACGTGTCACAGGGAGCAATTCTTTCTCAATTTTAGCCTGGATACCTTCACTGATTTATTTCTTTCTTATTACCCGGGAGTACTATTACATATCGGGGATAATCGGCTTAATAATTACGGCTTTTGCATCTTCATACTACCTTAAAATCAGAAAGAAAAGTTCCGGGATCGTGGCAGGTCTGTGTTTAATTACATTTGTATACTGGGTGGCTGGCGGAGCATACCTGGTTTTAATCCTGAATATTTTTGCCGGTGAATTTATAATTTATCTGAAGGGACGTAACAGTAAGTCATTTAGGATCTTAATAAGGAATGTCATAATTTTAGTTATCACAGGGATATCATTGCCTTTCATTGCACACAGACTTCTTGTAACAGATACGCTCCTTCAATCATTCATATCAGAAGCATATTATGCCATAAAGATCTTTTTTCCACTTTCCCTGATTATAGTTTTTTCTTCTGTTCCCGTAATATTTGTTATCTATTATTTTATTACTGCCGGATTATCTGAACGTCAATTCAATACAATAAATATCATTTTTGGATTTCTGGCAGGTTGTTTGACTACCTTCGCCCTGGTTTCAATTCCTGATTACAGAGGGGAAAAGGTCCTGGCTTATGAGGATATGGTTAATAAGGAGCAATGGGGAAGTATTATGAGGAAGGCTGAAAAAGAACAACCGTCCGATCAGATATCTCTGGCGGCCATTAATCTTGCACTTGCCAGCACCGGACAGCTTACAACTCTGATGTTTAATTTTGATCAGAAAGAAAACGATCTGTTCATCTCTTATGAAAGAAAAGGAATGACGCCGTTTATGGCATCCGAACCTTATTTTCATCTGGGACTGATTAATTATTCCCAGATGTTTGCGATGGAAACCATAGAATCAACGGTTGATGCCAAACTGCCGGTGAGGGCAGTTAAGCGGGTTGCAGAAACTTATCTTTTAAACGGGCAGTTTGACATTGCTTCCAGGTATTGCACAATTCTAAGTCATACACTTTTTTACGGAAGATGGGCAAAGAGATATCTGGATCTTATAAAAAACGGAGAGGATATTGGAAGCGATCCGATGATCAGTGAGAAAAAGAAAATTATGCCAAAATATGATTTCTTTTATGATTACAGGAAAATGGATATTCCCCTGAGATATCTCCTGATCTCAAACCCGGATAACAAAATGGCATTTGAGTACCTGATGAGTTATTATCTTTTGAAAAAGGATTTTGATGGATTTCTGCAGAACATAAGTCTGATAAAGCGGATGGATTATAAGAGTGTTCCGGTAGCTTTTCAGGAAGCAGCTGCATATGTCTTAACAAGGCTCCAGAACCCGCCGGAGGAATTACAGGAACTGGTCACGGATCAAACTGCAGAAAGATTAAAGGCTTATGCCCTGTTATACGGCACAAGCAGGCAGGATACTGCCAGAATGAAACGGGAGTTTGGCAGCACATACTGGTATTACCTTCATTATAAATGAGGAAAATGAGACATCTTTGTCTTTACTTACTGATCATCTGCTCATTTATTTCTGCTTGCAGGAGGAGTGCTCCTGCTGATTTAACAGATAATGACGCATTTCCTGACATCTTTCCTGAATACCGTGAAGTAACAATACCTCCGGGAGTAGCACCACTTAATTTCAGGATGTCAGCCAATTGTGACAGGATCTATGTATTAGTGTCAGGGAAAGAGTTTAAATTCTGCCTTAAGTCATCCGGGAATAAAGTGGTTTTCCCTCTTAAAAAATGGAAACACCTGCTTAATACCAGTTCGGGCGATACACTTTCGATCGGTGTTTTCACGGAATCTGCCGGGAAATGGACTGGTTATAAATCCTTCAATATTTATGTTGCGAGTGAACCGGCTGATAATTACCTTGTTTACCGGCTTTTGATGCCCGGTTTTCAGAACTGGAACCGGATGGGAATCTATCAGCGTTCGTTGTCAGATTTTAAAGAAAAAACAATACTCGACAGCCGGATTATGCCGGGTACATGCATGAATTGCCATTCTTTTGAACAGAATAATCCGGATAACATGCTCATTCATCTGAGGGAAAGCTATGGAGGTACAATTCTTTTCAGGGATAACAACCTCCAAAAGATAAATACAAAAACGGACAAGATGTTTGCCAATGCCGCTTTCCCTTCATGGCACCCTTCCGGAAGATTTATTGCATTTTCCGTAAACAGGGTTAACCAGATATTTCATGCTGCTGGTAAGTCAAGGGCTGCTGCAGTTGATATGAAATCTGATGTTTTTGTTTACGATATTGAGAACAATAAGATGCTGAGCTCCCCGGCGATATCAGCGGAAGATAACTTCGAGACGTTCCCTTGTTTCTCCTCCGACGGAACAATATTATATTATTGCAGTGCCTCTGGTGTGAAGCTCCCTGAAAAGTTCGACAGCGTCAGGTACAGCCTTTGCAAGATCGCATTTGATCCAGAAACGGGAGAATTCGGGGAAAGTGCTGATACTTTGATCTCAACTCATACATTTGGCAAAAGCGTTTCAATCCCGAGAGTCTCTCCCGATAACAGATTCATCATGTTCAATGTTACCGACTTTGGGGCTTTCCCTTCTTACAACCCTGAAGCAGACCTCTGGATGCTGAATCTTGAGACAAATAAACTCAATCCTCTGGAAAGGCTGAACAGCAACAGTACCGAAAGCTGGCATTCCTGGTCGTCAAACGGACGCTGGGTGGCATTCAGCAGCCGCAGAATCGACGGACTTTACTCCAATGTTTACATTGCTCATATTGATCAGGACGGAAATACCGGGAAACCTTTTCTTCTGCCTCAAAAGGACCCTGATTTTCACGATGATTTTTTATTCTCGTTCAATGTGCCTGAATTCACGATAAAAGAGATCGGAATTGACCCATATCAGATCGAAAAAGCAGCTAAAAGCACGATATTTACACAGGTTCAATCAGGCAGCAGTCATTAAATTTACCAGAAGTGATTAATTCCGGAAAGAAAGAAAAGACAGAAAGGTTTTTAGCAGGCCTCTTTATCTCAGCCTGCTTTCTCTTCTTTTATTTTATCTATAAGTACCATTTATTTTTTGTGGAACAGCAACAGATATTTCTTCTAACCCCTGAATACTTTCTGTCATATCTTTCAAAACCTGCTTTCCTGTCGTCATATATCGGGGATTATATTACCCAGTTCTATTATCTGACAGGAGGCGGCGCGGTGGTGATAACTCTGACTTTTATCACGTTATGGTTACTGGTAAGGAAGCTGATAAAGAGGTTTACCGGAAAAGAATCAGGATCCCTGCTGCCGCTTATACCCGTTATTTTAAGTTGGATTGCATTATGTGACATAGAATTTCCGATTGCCGCAATCATATCAATGGTTATAAGTGTAGCATTTACACTTATTTATATTTCGATTAAGAAGGGTTGGCTGCGGTTTACAGCAGGCATTATAATTCTCCCTCTTTTGTACATTACGGCAGGAAGCTATTTCTTTTTATTTGCCATCCTTTCTGCACTTTATGAAATTCTAAACGGGGATACGCAGAAAAAATACATGGCCTCTTCTCTTTTGATAATTGCTTTTCTGACTCCTCTATGTCTGAAAAGCCATTATCTGATAACAACACTCCAGGCATATACCTGGATATCGGATGCCGTTAGAAATCCGCGGATCCTTTATTTCCTGCCTTCTATTTCCTTGACAGTTACTGTCTTACTATATCTGATTTCTTTCGGGAAAGCCAGGTTCAGATTAAGCGGTATGATGTTGGTATTGAGCAGGGTTGTTGTCTTGCTGGTAATATTGGTTCCTGGTATCTGGTTTACAGCAGATTTTACTCTTGAAAAAATTTTAGCTCTCGATTACGAAGCAATCCATAACAGATGGAACAGGGTATATGAGCTTTCAAACAGGTATAATCTGAGGAATAATATTTCATCATATTATACGAACATGGCTATGGCAAAAGCGGGAATATTAGGTGATGAATTGATGAATCATTACCAGCCTGCAGCGACCGGATTGTTTATTCCTGTAAATGCCAATGAAACCTACCTGACGATAACATTCAGCAATGAAGTGTGGTGGCAGCTGGGTGATGTCAATGCTTCGCAGCATTCTGCATTGCTTGGAATGATTTTCTCACCCCGTTCACGCAACACGAGATTAATGAAAAGACTTGTTGAGATTAATATTGTAAACGGGGAGTATGCTGTTGCTGAAAAGTATATCAACATCCTTGAAAAGACTCTCTTTTACAGTAAATGGGCAAATGAGAAAAGAAGATTTCTTAACAGTGAAGCAGAGTGTAAAGGTTCACAATGGATTGCCTCAAAACGGGCGATCATTCCAACAACTGATCTCTTAAAAAGTGAAAACGAATATAAAAAAACTCTCGAAATGCTTGCGGAAGCTCATCCTGAAAACCGGATGGCGGTAGATTACCTGTTGTGTTATGATTTACTGGATAAAAATATCCGTTCCTTTGCAGAGAATTTTAAGAAATATTATAATCAGGAGGTAAAGAGTTCCTTGCCAAAGGTATATCAGGAAGCATTGTTAATAGAAATAGCCTCAGGCAGATACAAACCTGAAGATTTCGGGAATTTTGTTTTCAATCCGGAAAATGTCAGGAGAATGGCGGAGTATACAAAGTTGTATGAAGAGAGCAATGGCAAGGGCAGCGCTTTGCAGGAAAAATTTGGGAAGAGTTATTGGTTTTATTATCATTTCGCAGTTATGGATCAATAGTTTAACTTAACGAACTTTGCTAAAACTTAACATATCATGAAAAAATCAGTTCTTATATTCGGATTTGCTTTTATCCTACAGGGTGCTTTCTCACAACAACCCTTCAGGCTTAATAAGCTGGAATACTTCGAAAGGGGAGGTGTCAACGTTATGGCCTTTCAGGACATCTATCCCGAAGGTCACCAGGGCGGAGTAGCTGTTCTGATGCATGGAAAGCGTCTGGCGACAAATGGGGACTTACGGCTCGACGAAACACCCGGCCAGTGGCAGCCGATTCCAAAGCAGCTTGAAAGAAATGCTGATCCGGGTAACAATCTGATAACAGTTAAGCTTGCCTATCCCGACCCGGCAATAAACAGGAAAGGTTTTAATCCCATTGAATACCCCGACCTGAATCTTAATTATACAGTCAGAATTCGTGCACAGGGCGAATCGGTGATCGTAACAGTTGATCTTGATAATCCTGTTCCTAAGGAATTCATCGGGAAGGTCGGATTCAATATGGAGCTTTTCCCCGGTCTGTTGTTCGGCAAGACCTGGTATCTGGACAGCTACTCAGGTATCTTCCCGCGTCAGGCAAACGGACCTGCACTTATTGACAACAAGGGAGTGATCGTGGCGGCAAAGCAAATGGCTAAGGGCAAAAAACTGATTGTCGCTCCTGAGGATGAAATGCTGCGTTTGTCAATCGAATCCAAAACCGGTGATCTTCAGCTTCTGGATGGCAGGTACGTCCATAATAATGGCTGGTTTGTTGTCAGATCGACTGTGGCTGAGGGCATGTCCAAAAATGCTGTTGAATGGGTTATAACTCCCAACATGGTGCCGGGCTGGATAAGTACGCCGGTAATTCACGTTTCGCAGATCGGCTATCATCCGGGTCAGGAAAAAGTCGCGATTATCGAATTAGACAAAAATGAAACAAAACAGGAGGAGCCGGTTCTTATGAGGGTCGGTGAAAATGGTAAAAACGCACAAATAACTTCCGGAAAACCAGGATTGTGGGGATCATTCCTGAGATATAATTATCGGAAGTTCGATTTTTCACAGGTAAAACAGGAGGGGCTCTATTTTATCAAATATGGAAAGGAACAATCGCAGCCCTTCAGGATTGCTGCTGATGTTTACAAACGCAATGTCTGGCAGCCTACCCTTGAATACTTTCTACCGGTCCAGATGTGCCATATGAGAGTGAATGAAAAGTACAGGGTATGGCATGGACTGTGCCACATGGACGATGCAAGGATGGCTCCGGTAAACTTCAACCACTTCGACGGATATATTCAGGGCGGGTCAACCCTGACAAATTTCAAGTCCGGGGACCATGTTCCCGGTCTTAATTCCGGCGGGTGGCACGATGCCGGCGATTATGACCTGAGGGTTGAATCACAGAGCGGGGAAGTCTATATTCTTACAATGATCTATGAAGCCTTCGGAATTGATTATGATGAGACTTCGGTTGACCAGGCGAATCATATTGTGGAGATACATCAGCCTGACGGTAAGCCTGATCTTCTTCAACAGATCGAACATGGGATGCTTTCTGTCGTCGGGGGTTATAAGAACCTCGGTCGCCTTTACAGGGGAATTATCTGTCCCGAAAAAAGGCAATACGTTCTGCTCGGCGATGGTTCGACAATGACCGACGGACTTATTTATGATGAACGCCTGAAAACCGGGGAACGCACCGGAACGCATTCTTCACCGGCTGACGACAGATGGGTTTTCACCGAAGATAATCCTTCAAGGGAACTTTCAACGGCAGCGCACCTGGCAGCTGCCTCACGTGTTCTGAAGGGATTCAATGATGATCTGAGTAAAGAGTGCCTCGATATTGCTAAAGCCATTTATTCTCATGGATACCAATTGACGGGAAGAGCAATAAATTCAAAGATTCATGCAGCCAGTGAGCTCCTGTTGACAACAGGTGATCAGCAGTACAGGAGTTATATTCTTGAAAATCAGGGAGCTGTTGTAAAAGGAATAAGGGATTTGGGGTGGCTAATCGGGCGGTCGCTTCCTGCAATAAATAGCAGTGAATTCACCACTGCTGTAAAAAATTCAGCGAAAGCTCTTTCGGATGATATTAACAAACAGGCAGCTGAGACCCCGTTCGGAGTTCCATACAGACCCCAGATTTGGGGAGCTGGATGGGATATCCAGAGTTTTGGTGTACGGCAGTATTATCTGCATATTGCTTTCCCTGATGTTTTTCCTTCAGCTCCCGTTTTTAATGCAATGAACTTTATACTTGGTGTCCATCCCGGAGAGAATACTTCATCATTTGCTTCGGGTGTCGGAGCCAGATCAACTACAGTGGCCTACGGGGTAAACAGGGCAGACTGGTCGTATATTCCCGGCGGAGTATCATCCGGAACAGCACTGATCCGTCCTGATTTTCCCGAACTACTCGACTGGCCGTTCTTATGGCAGCAACAGGAATATGTGATGGGAGGCGGTGCGACCAACTTTATGTTCCTTGTTCTTGCATCTGATAAGCTTCTTGGTGAGAGTAAGTGATCAATTTCAGCCTTAGCTAATGATTAAAAATTTTCAGCTGTTAATTATAATTCTGCTGTTCATGCTTCAGGGTTGTCTTAAAGAACCGGATAATGTATCGATATCAGAAAGTTATCCGGGCATCTACCCTGATTATATAGGAGTTACAATCCCTGTAAATGTCGCTCCACTGAACTTTGAATTAAAGGATAAGCCGGAAAAGATCCTTGTTAAGATCTCAGGAAGAAAAAGTGTCATAAGTCTTAAATCCGGATACAAAACCAGTATCCCTGCTGAAAAGTGGAAATCTCTTCTTGAGCAGTCCAAAAATGATTCGTTATCGATTTCTGTGACAGCTTTGGAAGGAGGCCGGTGGCGCAGATACAAATCCTTTAAATTGTATGTTTCGCAAGATGAAGTTGACCCTTATCTGTCGTACAGGCTCATCGAACCGGGTTATGAAGTTTGGAACAGGCTCTCAATCTGCCAGCGCAATGTTACGACATTCGAAGAAAAAGTATTGGTGGACAATAATCTTATTGACGGTGGATGTGTTAACTGCCACACCTCTTCATCACAGAATCCGAATCTTTCATTTTTTCATCTGCGACATGCAGATGGAGGAACTATCATACAACGAGATGGAAAGTTGAGAAAAATAGACACCAGAACCGACAGCACAATTTCAGCCGGTGTATATGGCAGCTGGCATCCGGGGGGCCGTTACATTGCATTCTCAACAAATGTCATAATACCTGAATTTCATTCAATAAATAACAAAAGACTGGAAGTATATGATACGATCTCTGATATCGTCGTTCTGGATATTGAAAAGAATTTGATCATAGGGAATAAGTTGATAAGTGATAAAAACTCATTTGAAACATTCCCTGCCTTTTCTTCTGACGGCAAAACTCTTTACTTCTGTTCCGCGCGAGCCTGTAAAAATGCCTGGAAACTATAATTCAGTACGATACAGCCTGTGCAGTATTATGTTCAATCCTGTTTCCGGCACATTCGGAACCGGTGTCGACACTCTGATCTCAGCCTTTAAGACAGGCAAGACAGTGAGCCAGCCTAAAACTTCTCCCGACGGGAAATATATTCTTTATACTTCTTTTGATTATGGAAATTTTCCTGTCTGGCACAAGGAGGCAGAACTGAGGCTTTTAAACCTCCGGACGGGTGCCGTTGACAGTTTGAAAGAAGTTAATTCATCCAATTCCGAATCTTACCACAGCTGGTCGTCAAACAGCCGGTGGTTTGTTTTTGCAAGTAAACGGGATGACGGCATGTACGGTAAGCCTTATTTTGCCCATCTGGATGAGAATGGTATTTCCGGCAAACCATTTTTACTTCCCCAGAAAGATGCCGGCTTTTATGATTTTAACCTGAAATCTTTCAATATACCCGAGCTTTCGAAAGGAGCCTCGCCATTTAGCCCTCAGGATGTCGAACGGGCATTCAAATCCTTAAGGGCTGAGAAAGTTGAATTTGTATCCCGCTGATACAGCGATACCGGTAAATGGACGGACTTGTTTATGAGGAAATATGAGATAAAAAAGTTAGTTTTGTCACCGGAGCCAGATCCCGATCTTTATGGAATTTAAAAGGGTGATTAGATATGCTGACTATTTGCTTACCGGCTTATTCTTTGCGGGTATCCTAATCTTCTTTGCCTTTTTCTATAATAAACATCTTCATTTTGAGGAACAGTTTCAATTCTTCCCTCTTACCGGCGACTTCTTGTTTTCAAAGCTGAGTCATCCCGGAGGGATTTCGGGATATCTGGGTGGTTTTCTGACCCAGTTTTATTATCTGTCATTTGCAGGTCCATTAATTATAACAGGACTTTTACTTGCTCTTCAACAGGTAATAAAGAAAATATTGGATATTATTAATCCTGATCCTGTCCTGTTCCCGTTGAGTTTCCTGCCTTCATTATTTGGTGCGTTGATTTTATGTAATGAGTTTTATCCTTTGTCAGCCATTACGGGTTTTCTTCTTGCAATGCTCGGAGGATTGATTTATGTCAGCATAAGAATTGACAAATACAGGTTTTATGCAGGTTTGGTTTTAATTCCTGCAATTTACTGGATGGCAGGAGGGTCATTTATTAGTTTGCTTTTGTTGATGCTCGTATATGAACTTCTATCTAATCTTAAGTCACATAAAAAGAACTCAGTGTCATACGACCTGAAGGTCTGGTATTTATTGGCTTATTTGTTAATCGGGATCATTATCCCTCTGCTTGTCCGGCAATTTCTTATTCTTCAGCCGGTTATGATGAGCTTCATGAGTGAATTTTATTATAATATACTCACCGGCATCCCGTTTTTAGTTCTTGCCTTATTCATTCTTCCGCCATTACTTCTTGTAATTGTGTACAAGATCTCCGTTAAGGAAAGACTTAAAAAGGTAGCACTTACATTTCAACTTGCAGCTTTTCTCGTTCTTTGCTTTTTCGGCATTAAATCCCTTGCGAACTTCGAAGCTGAAGAGATTATGACTTACGATTATCTTGTCAGAAATGGAAGCTGGAATAAGGTACTGGAATTTGCGGAGAAAAAACCGCCAAGGAATTTCCTTTCACTTTCGATGTTAAATCTTTCATTAGCCAGGACCGGACAGCTCGGCGACAGGATGTTCAATTATGAACAACACGGGACAAACGGACTCTTTCTACCGTTTAATAAAGAGTATGTGGCGCCGCTTATGGGAAGTGAGATATTTTATAGTTTAGGGCTTACCAACGCTTCACAGGAATATGTTTTTGAGAGTATGGAGACAATTCCCAGCATGGGGAAATCGTCGAGGGTTTTAAAACGCCTGGCTGAAACAAATCTTATTAACGGGCAGTACAAGGTCGCCGAAAAGTATATGAAGCTTCTTCAAAAAACAATTTTTTACAGGAAATGGGCAGAAAATGCAGAGACATATTTATACAATGAAGAAAAGATAAACAACGATCCTGAATGGGGGCAAAAAAGGAAGTTTATGGTGCGGAATGACTATTTCTTTCATGTGAAGAATATGGAAGCCTCCCTGAACCGCATGGTTAAGGAGCATCCTGATAACAAAATAGCCTTCGAATATCTTATGGCATTTTACATGATAAATAAGGACCTGCGGAACTTCGTTAATTTAGTCCCGGCATTGGAGAAAATCAATTACCAGACCCTGCCGGTATCGTATCAGGAAGCAATGCTTTATATCATCGGACTCAATGAAAAGGATCCATTTACAAATTCTCCGGGATACATAAGCCAGAGTACAAAACTGAAGATGAAAGCTTATGCAGATATTTATACTGCCTACCCCGATGCCCGTGAAAGACTTAAAAAGAATTATTCGGGAACGTATTGGTACTATCTGCATTTTAAGGAACTTGAGGATGTTCAGCAGGAGAAATAGGATTTTATAATTACAATGACGTTATGAACATTAATAAATATAGTGTAATTGCCTTGTTAATCCTGCTGGTTTCATGCAGCGGGCCAGGAACGGATTATGCTATAAAAGATACCCTGCCGGCGATCTTTCCTGATTATACAGGAGTTGTAATACCCGTCAATATTGCTCCGCTGAATTTTAAGCTTGTTGATGAAGCGGAGAATATGCATGTCATTATTCAGGGAAAAAGCGGGAAGATTGAAGTTAATGGCAAGGGCAAAATCGATATTCCATTAAAAAAATGGCGGAAGCTTCTGGTAAACAATGCGGATGATAGTCTGACAATAACGGTATTTGCCCGGCAGGGAAAGAAATGGAATAAATTCAGGCCTTTTGGAATACAAATTCAGAAGGAACCTGTCGACCCATGGCTCGTATACAGGCTGATAGCTCCCGGATATGAATCCTGGAGTGAGATGGGCATCTACCAGCGCAACCTGACAACATTTGAATCGGAACCCATAATCGATAACAGGCTCCTTCCGGGTGCGTGTATGAATTGTCATTCATTCAAAGCCAATAATCCTGACAATATGGTTTTCCATCTGAGGGGCAACATCGGAGCTACAATTCTGGTAAGGGATGGTGAAGTTGTAAAGCTTAATACGAAGACCAGTGGCACTATTTCAAACTGTGTATATCCATACTGGCATCCTTCGGGGAAATATATTGCATTTTCGGTCAACAATATCTCTCAGGTCTTTCATTCTTCAAATGACAAAAGAATTGAGGTCTTTGATTCAAAATCGGATATCGTTATTTATGATATTAAATCGAATAAGCTGCTAACCAGAAAGATCATCTCCTCAGATGAAAGCTTCGAAACATTTCCGGCATTTACTCCCGACGGGAATAGTCTTATCTTCTGCAGCGCGGTGAAAGGAACGATGCCCGATGATTACGACAAAGTAAAATACAGTCTTTGCAAAGTATCATTTGATGCTTCGTCAGGTGCGATAGGAGATAAGATCGACACTCTCATAAGTTCAAAAAGGACAGGAAAGAGCGTTTCATTCCCAAGGATATCACCCGACGGTAAATACCTGGTATTCACCCTGTCGGATTACGGGAACTTCTCAATTTGGCACAGGGAGGCAGATCTATATCAGCTCGATCTGGCTGACGGATTGTATCATCCAATAACTTCAATTAACAGTGATGAGGCTGAAAGCTATCATTCCTGGTCGTCCGACAGCCGGTGGCTTGTATTTAGCAGCCGTAGGATGGATGGACTTTATACTCGTCCTTACATTACTTATTGCGATAAAAGCGGGACTTTCGGTAAGCCGTTCATGGTTCCCCAGAAGGATCCCGATTACTATGAATTATCACTCAGATCGTTCAACATTCCGGAATTCGTTACGGGCAGGGTAAAGTCAAATGGCAGGACTATGCTTAAAAGCATTGGTTCGGAAGCCAAAAATGTTAATTTTGAGCTTGAAAACTGAGAGTTTATGGTGAGGAATTATTCTGTTTACATGCCTGTGGTTCCGGGTAGTATCGAACAAGAGTGGGAACAATGCCTTAATCAGATAAATGGAAGCCTCAGTGAAGGGAATCTGCCCCTGAAGTTGAATATATTCGTCAGTCAGCCTGATTATATATCATACGTTAAAGTTAAGAAGCAGATAAGCAGATCGGTTCTTGAAAACTTCGCAGGGCACTGTCCTGCCTTCAATGTAACGATCCATCCACCCGAAAAACCATGGAAGGTAGGGGTGGAGGCAATGTTCATTTCGGAAGAATCGGTAGAAATAACTACTGAATTCTGGCAATCAGTCCCTTATGTCATCCTAAGGTCAGGCTCGTATAAAGAGGTCTGGAGCGCAGGACTTGGTAATGACCTTTATCCAAATGATACACGTAAAGCAGCAATTGAAGCTTTTGAATCAGTTGCAGGGATCCTTTCCAGGGAAAAGATGACATTCAACAACGTTGTACGGCAATGGAATTATATAGGTAATATTCTTGAGATCAATAAGGGATTTCAGAATTATCAGTTGTTCAATGAGGTACGAAGTGAATTTTATAACAAATACAGAACAATTCATAACTATCCCGCAGCTACCGGTATTGGTATGAAATATGGAGGTGTATTCATTGATTTCTGTGCTGTAATTTCAGATGATGTGCTCCGGATAAAAGCTGTTGACAATCCCAACCAGGTAAATGCATATGAATACGACCAGCACGTATTAAAAGGCTTAACAGGGAAGGGGAAAACTGTTAAGAACCCGCCGCAATTTGAACGTGCACTACTAATGGTGAATAACAAAAGCAGGTATCTGTTTATCTCAGGTACAGCATCAATAATAGGGCAGGAGACCATTGGTAAAGGGGACGTGAAGGAACAAACATTGGTGACAATTGAGAACATTCATAAACTCACTGACAGTGAGCGTATTGCCGGGTTGTTGGGAAGTCAGGATATTACCACTGGCAAATATGAATTACTGAGGGTTTATATTAAAAACCAGGAAGACTTTCCTGAAGTCATGAAGATATGCAAGGATCATTTTCCGGAGGTTCCATCAATATTTATTGAATCGGACATCTGCCGCGAGGATTTACTTACAGAAATTGAAGCTGAGTTCCAGATATAAGCCCTGAAGCTTTACATTATTACGAAAATCAAAATTCAGATGAGAAGCATATTTCTATTACCGGTAGCTGTCGTGTTATTTACAATGTGTTCACAGACAACCTGGATCAGGAAAGATAACGCGGTGATTGTCAAGCTTAAACCTATCAGTAATGAGACTACAAGGCAACTGAAACTCGAGGTGATCAATGACGACATTATCCACGTGGCTGCAACACCTTCATCAGTTTTCTCCGGCGAAAAGAGCCTCTGTGTCAGTAAAATTGCATCCCCGGCTCCGGTCTTTAATGTAAAACAGGAAAAAGAATTTCTAATTGTATCAACAAATAACATAAAAGCAAAAGTTGCTTTGGCAACAGGACAAGTTATATTTTGTGATAAGGACGACAGGGAGTTGCTTAAGGAGCGCGAAAAAGGGGCAAGATCATTTACTCCCATAACTGTTGAAGGAACAGATGGCTTCACTATGAGCCAGGTATTTGATTCACCTGATAATGAAGCTTTTTACGGTCTGGGGCAGCATCAGTCCGAAGAATTCAATTATAAAGGGTTGAACGAGAGCCTTTACCAGTATAACACTAAAGTTTCTGTGCCTTTTGTGGTCTCCAACCGTAATTATGGAATCCTCTGGGATAATTATTCACTTACGAAATTCGGAGATCCACGTGACTATTCACAGATGAACCTCTTCAGGTTATATGACAACAAAGGCGGGGAGGGCGGACTAACGGCTACATATTACCTTAATTCAGATACAACCAGAATTTTTACTCAGCGTAAAGAGACATCGATTGATTATGAAAATCTTACGACGATAAAGAACTTTCCTGAAAAATTCCCTTTTTACCGATCGACAATTACCTGGACGGGTGAGATAGAGCCCGTGGAATCGGGATTGTTCCACTTTAAACTGTATTATGCCGGCTATACCAAACTTTATATCGATAATGAGCTGGTCGTTCCGGAAAGATGGAGAACAGCCTGGAATCCAAATACATATAAATTCAGCAGGAACCTTGAGAAGGGAAATAAGTATCATGTGCGACTTGAATGGAAGCCTGACGGAGGTGTTTCGTACATCGGGCTGAAAGCCTTGAGTCCACGGTCTCCTGAGGAACAGGGATCGCTTTCGCTGACATCGGAAATGGGCGATCAGATAGACTACTATTTTATCCATGGAAATAATATTGACGAGGTAATCGGAGGTTACAGAACACTTACAGGTAAAGCGCCAATAATGCCAAAATGGACACTGGGTTACTGGCAGAGCCGTGAGAGATACAGATCTCAGACTGAGCTCCTGGATGTTTTAAAAGAGTACCGGAAAAGGAGCATCCCTATTGATAATATTGTTCTGGACTGGTCATACTGGCCTGTCGACTCCTGGGGTTCGCATGAATTCGACCCTAAATATTTCCCCGATCCTGAAGGTATGGTAAATGAAGTCCATAAGCTGAATGGAAAGATCATGATCTCGGTCTGGCCGAAGTTTTATATAACAACTGATCATTTTAAGGAATTTGACAGCAAAGGCTGGATGTACAGGCAGGCTGTTAAGGATAGTGTACGTGACTGGATAGGGAAAGGTTATATCGGTTCTTTTTATGACCCATATAGTCAGGGCGCACGGGACCTCTTCTGGGAACAAATAAGGGAACACCTTTACACAAAGGGATTTGATGCCTGGTGGATGGATGCATCTGAACCAGATATACTTTCAAATTCAAGTATCGAATACAGGAAGCTGCTTTCCACTCCGACAGCTCTGGGCCCTTCAACAAAATATTTCAACACATATGCCCTGATGAACGCAATGGCAATTTACGAAGGGCAGAGAAATGCAGAGCCAGACAGGAGGGTATTTTTGCTTACACGTTCCGGTTTTTCAGGACTTCAGAGATACTCAACCGCGACCTGGAGTGGCGATATCGGTACCCGTTGGGAAGACATGAAATCACAGATCCCAGCCGGATTGAATTTTGCATTATCGGGTATCCCGTACTGGACATTTGACATAGGTGGTTTCTGTGTTGAGAACAGGTACACTTCGGCAAAGGAAGGATCGGAGGACATCAACGAGTGGAGGGAACTTAACACCCGTTGGTTCCAGTTCGGTTCGTTTTGTCCGCTTTTCCGTAGCCATGGACAATATCCATATCGTGAAATATTTAACATTTCTCCTGAAACCCATCCTGCCTATAAAAGTATGGTCTATTACGATAAGCTGAGATATCGCCTGATGCCTTACATATATTCCCTTGCAGGGCTCACCTGGTTCAATGATTATACGATAATGCGCGCAATGGTAATGGATTTTGGCAGTGACAAGAATGTCCTGAGTGTTGGTGACCAGTATATGTTCGGTCCGTCATTGCTTGTTGCTCCGGTTTATAAATACAAGGCAAGAACCCGTAATGTCTATTTTCCGGAATCAACGGAGTGGTACGATTTCTATACAGGCGAACATATCCTGGGGGGGCAGACCCTTGAAGTGGATGCTCCTTACGAACGTTTGCCTCTCTTTGTAAAGGAGGGTTCTATAATCCCGTTCGGTCCTGATATACAATTTACTGACGAAAAACCCGGTGATCCTTTTACCATTTATGTTTATACGGGAAAAAACTGTGCATTTACACTTTATGAAGACGAAGGAACGAATTATAATTACGAAAAAGGTGCGTTTAGTTCTATTAAATTTACTTATGACAATAGTAAAGGGGAACTCACAATAGGTGATCGTGCCGGCGAATATAGCGGAATGCCTTCAACGAGGATTTTCAACTTCGTCCGGATAGATAAGGAAAATCCAAAAGGATTTGACCCCCAAATGATACCTCAGGCTTCGGTTACATATGAAGGGAAGAAAGTAAGCGTAGGACTACCCCCTGCCCCCTGAAGGGGGTTTAAGAGTACGAATTGCAAATTTGCCCTGCCAGTGCAATAATGTTTTTTAAAAGTTTTTAACTTCTTCCCGAATTCATTTTAAATATTTCCTGCTACCTTTAGTGAACCTAAATTCTTATTAACCACATCTACCAACCATTAAAAAATATGAAAAACAACTCAGCTTTTGCTTTAGTCATTCTCGTACTATTTATGATCGGTAATTTCGCAGATGCCCAGGTTGCATCAGTTAAAGACTCACTGGGAGGAGCTCCTGTTCCTCCGGAAATTGAAAATCCGGAATGTATTGGCATTAACAAAGAGCCGGCACATGCTACACTTATGCCTTATGCAAATCTGCAGGAGGCACTTGCCGCCAAACGGCACGCTTCGTCATTTTGCAGGAGTCTGAACGGGACATGGAAGTTCAACTGGGTCTCATGGCCTCAGTCCAGACCTGTCGATTTTTACAAAACGTCATACGATGTTTCATCATGGAAAGAGATCCCTGTACCTTCTAACTGGCAGTTATTTGGTTATGGGACACCTTACTACAGGAATCTTGGCTATACCTTTAAAAAGGATTTTCCAAAAATTATGAGCACTCCGCCCAAAAACTTTACAGCATATGAAGAGAGAAATCCCGTAGGGAGTTACAGGAGGGATTTTGAAGTTCCGGCTGACTGGAACGGGCGAAGGATATTTATAGCTTTTGACGGAGTTGATGCAGGCTTTTTTATCTGGGTCAATGGTGAAAAGGTTGGTTACAGCGTTAACAGTCGTAATGTAGCTGAATTTGATATTACAAAATATGTCAAACCAGGGAAAAATATGGTTGCCCTTGAGGTTTACAGATATACTACCGGGAGTTATGTTGAGGACCAGGACATGTGGAGACTTAGCGGCATATTCCGCAATGTTACGATCTGGAGTGCTCCACAGCAGCATATCAGGGATTTCTTTGTAAAAACAGACCTCGATAACGAGTATCGTAATGCAAATGTTGAAGTAAGCGCAAAGGTTAAAAACTATGGAAACAAACCTGTTAAAGCTTCCGTTCTTTCAGCAACACTTTATGACGGGGGAAAGCCTGCTTCGGGTTTTGCCGAAGGTCCGGTTCCAGCATTAAAACCCGGTGAAGAAGTATCAGTTAAACTTGCTTTCCAAGTTCAGAACCCTGAAAAGTGGACAGCTGAAACTCCAAAGCTTTATACAACTGTACTTACATTAAAGAATGGCAAAAAGGTCACTGAAACATTATCTGCCAGGACAGGTTTCAGGGAAATAGAGATCAGAGGCCGCGTATTTCTTGTTAACGGTACTCCGATCAAGCTTAAGGGTGTGAATCGCCATGAGAACTGGCCGGAAGTCGGGCATGCTGTTACCGAAGCACAGATGGTCCGCGATCTTGAGCTTATAAAACAGGGAAACTGCAATCATGTACGTACCTGTCATTACTCTGACGACCCTCGCTGGTACGAGTTATGCGATGAGTGGGGAATCTGGCTTGTGGCTGAAGCAAACGTGGAATGTCACGGCAATTCCGGTAAATTTGATGAGGAGCCAAGAATGAAGGCAGCTATCATCGACAGGAATGTGGCAAATGCCGAAAACTTTAAGAATCATCCGTCAGTAATAATCTGGTCGCTTGGAAACGAGAATGGCAGGGGAGGCTCAAACTTCAGGGCGGCGATGGCAGCAGTTAAAGCTATTGACAATACGCGTCCTGTTCATTACGAAGGATTCGGTATAGGAAAGAATAATCCTGCTGATCTTGATAGCCGGATGTATACGGCAGTAAATGAAGTTGAGCGCATAGCAAATGATACGGCATTCAAAAAGCCCTTCTATATGTGCGAATATGCCCATGCAATGTTCAACTCAATGGGTGCAATAGGCGAATACAATGATCTGTTCGACAAATATGAAACTATTCTGGGAGGCGCAATCTGGGAATGGCAGGATCAGGGCATCTGGAACAGGCGCGATCCCGATCATATAATTCTTGCATACGGTGGAGGATTTGGAGAGTTCCCGAATGACCGTTATTTTATTCATAAAGGTGTTGTGGCTTCCGATCGTTCGCTGAAACCTCATTATCCCGAGATGAAACGGGCATATCAATGGATCGGTGTAACAGGAGAAGACCTGGCAAATGGCATGATCAGGATCCAAAATAAATACCAGTTCATAAACCTCAACGGGTTTACCTGTTCATGGACTCTTTCAGAAAACGGAACCGAGATTGGGAAAGGCACAATTCCACTTCCTGAATTTAAACCTGGCAGAGAACTGATGGTCAAAGTACCTTATGAAATCAAAAACCCAAATAAGGGATCAGAATATTTCCTTCGTGTCTCATTTTGCCTGGCAAACGACGAGATCTGGGCAAAGAAGGGGTATGAAGTTGTATCACGGCAATTCCAGCTTCCGGCACAGGCAGTGGCTTCCCGTCCGGTCTCCTCTGATTCAAAACCGCTTACAATGATCCGTAACGATAAGGATGTTACAATTAATGGTGATGGATTTTCTGTTGTATTTGATCTGACAGCAGGTACCTTTTCAAAGCTTGAACGGAACGGAGTGAATCTGTTGAAAACCGGAGGTGGTCCGAGGCTGCATCTCTGGAGGGCACCTCATCGTAATGATGATATGTGGGCTGACAGGGGATGGGTCAGTTCAGGTTTAAAAGAACTCAGCTGGACACCTCAGGGTATTTCTGTTGACCAGACATCTCCATCAGAGGTAAAGATTTCCGTTAAACTTATTGCTCAGGGGAAGAACGATTTTACCGTAAACCACGATGTAGTGTATACAATATCAGGTGACGGGTTGATAACCGCTTCAAATAATGTTAATTCAAGTAATCCGAAACAGGTTGTTGCCCGCATTGGAGTCAGAATGTTCCTTGATAAACAATTTGAACAGGTTGCTTATTTCGGACGCGGGCCGATGGAAAACTATGCCGACCGCAAACGCGGTTTTGATGTAGGTGTTTATAAGAGTACGGTAAAGGAACTTCTTACTCCTTATGAGAAACCAATGGATGCCGGTAATCATGAAGATGTGAGGTGGGTGCAAATTACAAATCCGGCCGGCGTAGGATTAAAGGCAATGTGCGATTCGTCATTGTTGCAGTTCACGGCTATTCCATACAGTGATGAAGTCATGGAAAAAACTGAATATAAAATAGATCTTCCCAAGAGCGAAGAATCGGTTTTCTGCCTGAGTTACAGGACACTCGGAGTCGGGACAGCAGGCTGCGGTCCCAGACCCCTGCCTCAATATATGGTTTATGCTGAACCAGCTTCATTTACATATAAGATCCAGTTACTTGGCAACTAATTGATTTTGGGAATGATATAGATATATTTTATCATTGGAAACCTTTAACAGAATGAGAAAGACCGGATTAGTTCTTTTAGTATGCCTGTTATTCGCAGGATGCAGTAAAAGCCCCTCAGGCTTCGAACTGCCTTCCCTCATAAGTGATAACATGCTTATGCAGCAAAAGGCAAATGCCAAAATCTGGGGTAAGGCAATCCCGGGCTATAAAGTAACTGTCTCAACAAGTTGGAAGGCTGAAGGGGAAGCTACTTCAGGGAAAGATGGCAGATGGTCAGTCACCATCCCTACACCTGAAGCAGGCGGCCCTTATACTATTTCGATAACCGGCAGGGATACCAGCCTGACGATTAACAATGTTCTGATTGGTGAGGTATGGTTTTGCTCCGGCCAGTCGAATATGGAAATGCCGATTGCCGGATGGCCACCGGTCGACACGGTCATGCATTCGGCGGAGACCATTGCAAATGCATCTGTTCCTGAAATGCGTTTATTCATTGTTCAGAGAAAAGTATCCGGGGAACCGGTTGAGGGCTGTACCGGAAGATGGGAGGTGTGTACTCCGTCGTCGGTTAAACCATTCAGTGCAACAGCATACTTCTTCGGTAAGAAGCTTTATGATGAACTGAAGATTCCTGTCGGATTAATTGAATCAGCCTGGGGCGGAACGCCGGCTGAAGCCTGGATGTCGTCTGAAGTTCTTGAGAATTCAGGAGAATTTCTGGCAGAAATCAAAGACGTCAAAGAGTCAGGTCCCATTATTGCTGAATACCAGTCATGGTTGAACACCCACAGACAGACTGAGGTTAAACCAGGGGGTGATGACCAATGGAAAGACCTGAGTTTTGGGGATGAAAGTGTTCCGTCACCAGAATTTGATGACAGCGGATGGCCTGCAATGAAGCTTCCGGCTCAGTTTGAAAGTGTGACCGGCGATTTCGACGGTGCCGTCTGGTTCCGGAAAAGCGTCGGGATCCCTAAAGAAATGATAGACAAAGACCTGGTTCTTTCCCTGGGACCCATCGACGATATGGACCGCACCTACTTCAACGGTCAACTTGTAGGATCGCATGAGGTGTCGGGAGAATGGCAGGTAGACAGAAATTATCAGATCCCTGCAGCTCTTTTAAAAGAAGGCCTTAATACAATAGCTGTCCGGGTTTTGGATAACCAGGGAGGAGGAGGCATATGTGGAAAGCCGGGCTCGATGAAACTTTATTCAAAAGATAATCCCACAGCGCAAATAATGCTTGATGGTGACTGGAAGTACCAGCCTGTTGCCGAACTGATAGGTAATAAGTTCTATATTTTTGATCCCTCAAAAAATGAGTTTTCCGGAAGGGAAGGATCAAAATCTTTAGGGCCTTATACTCCTACTACTCTCTATAACGGAATGGTTTATCCTTTAGTAAATTATCCTGTAAAGGGAGCCATCTGGTATCAGGGTGAAGCAAATGTCGGGAGGGCTGACCAATACTCAAAGATATTCCCGTTAATGATAAAAAACTGGAGAGATGCCTGGGGTATAAAGGATTTCCCATTCTACTTTGTTCAGATCGCCCCCTACATTTATTCAAATCCCGATTCAACAGAGTCGGCATATCTGCGTGAAGCCCAGGAGAAGGCTCTTGAACTGCCAAATACAGGAATGGTGGTTACCCTTGATATTGCCACTGTGATGAATATCCATCCACCATATAAAAAAGAAGTCGGCGAAAGGCTGGCAAATCTGGCACTTGCAAAAGATTACGGGAAGAGTCTGAAAGTTTACGGACCCGTTTACAAATCGATGATTCCGGAAGGCAAAAGCATCAGGATACAGTTCGATAACGTTGAAGGAGGCCTCGTCTCAAAAAATGGGAAACTATCAGAATTTGAAATAGCGGGGAGGGATGGCAAATATGTAAAGGCAGATGCCAGGATCGTTAACAATGAGCTGATGGTCTCTTCACCAAAAGTTAATGAACCCCTGTCAGTAAGGTATTGCTGGCACAATGGTTCTGTTGCATCATTGTTTAATGCCGATGGCCTTCCGGCTTTACAGTTCAGGACAAAAGAAAATTAATTCAACAGATTTCCGGTGAGGAAAGTTTATTAAATTTAGACCAACTAATTTTTACGGAATGAAAAAGGTTCAGTTATTATCATTAGCTCTTATCGTTACTGGTATTATATTTTCAGGATGCAACCAATCAGCAAAAAATAAACAAATGGTAAAAAAAGAAGTTTTTGGGAGACACCAGGGGAAGGAAGTTTATCTGCTAACCCTTACCAACAAGCCCGGTAATGTAATCAGGCTTACAAATTTCGGAGCAAAGATCACCTGGATCGAAGTCCCCGACAAGAACGGTAAAAAAGACAATATTACTTTCGGGTATGACACTTTTGAAGGTATGATAAAGGGTGACATGTCATTTGGTTCTGTGGTAGGCAGATATGCCAACAGGATCGCAAAAGGCAAATTCACCCTCGACGGGGTTGAATATACACTTCCGCTTAATAATGGTCCCAATACCCTTCACGGAGGTCCTGCAGGATGGCACAGTGTGGTCTGGAATACAGAAGTTGTGGATGACAGTAAAGTGCCGGCCGTAAAGTTCACATATCACAGCCCCGACATGGAAGAAGGCTTCCCCGGTAATGTCGATGTTGAGGTAATCTATTCGTGGACTGACAATAATGAAATCGTAATGGATTATAAATGCACGACAGATAAGAAGACAGTTGTCAATGTTACAAACCATGCATATTTCAACCTGCATGGCGCCGGGAACGGGGATATCCTTGATCACATCCTTACCCTTAAAGCTTCAGCATTTACTCCTGTAGATTCAGTAATGATCCCGACCGGTGAGATAAGGCCTGTTACCGGAACCCCTTTTGATTTTACAACTCCTCATTCAATTGGAGAAAGGATCGGCGAAAACTATGACCAGCTGATTCTTGGGAAAGGGTATGATCACAATTACATCCTTGATAATAAAGAAGATGTCGATGCAACAGTTTACGATCCGGTCAGCGGACGTGTCCTCGAAGTTTTGACCGGCGAGCCCGGCATGCAGCTTTATACCGGTAACTTCCTTGACGGAACAAAAATAGGACATGGCGGTAAGCCGCTTAATTTCAGGTCGGGACTTTGTCTTGAAGCAGATCATTTCCCCGACAGTCCGAACCATCCGGAATTTCCTACAACAATACTGAATCCCGGTGATACTCTGAAAACACAAACGATATACAGGTTATCTGTCAGGTAGAAATAAATTATCAGACATATGCCGGATAGGCAAGAAATAATTATCAACTCATATCCGGCATTTTTTAAATCAGACCCTCTGCCTCGCAAGCTCGGCGTCTCACCCAAGGGGGCCCCTAAATCCCCTAAAGGGGACTTATTGATTAACAAAAACTTATGGAACCCCCCTTTAGGGGACCGAGCGTTAAAAAATTGCCCGGTGGACAATTTTAGCGAAGGGGCCAGCTTGCAGGGGAGAATTGTGGTGGGGGCAGGGGGTAAAGAACGGGAATGGTGTAAAAATCAGGACTTTGGATACTCCCTCCGGATAGCTATAAGAAATGAATGGGGTCCTGACAAAATACTGGAAAACCAAAAGCTATTAGAGAAGTGAAGCTTTGAAAACTGTGGCATTATGAAAAAAGTTCTGTTTACAATTACTGCGATTATCTTGATTTTCGGCACTTCTTCCATCGGTTTTTGCCAGGGAAAAGATACTATCCCACTTCCCGAACATCCCCGTCCCGATTATATGAGAGAACAATGGCTGAACCTGAACGGCTGGTGGAATTTTAAATTCGATAAGGAGGATAAAGGAGAAACCGAAAAATGGTTTGAAGATCCCGGATCATTCAACAAAAAAATTCTGGTTCCTTTCCCATGGGGTTCTAAGCTTTCAGGTGTCTCAAATGAAGCGGATATAGCCTGGTATTCACGGAATATCGATGTCCCTGCCGACTGGACAGGAAAAGAAGTTTTCATAGTTTTCGGTGCATGCGACTGGAAAACAACCGTATGGCTTGATGGCCGGCAGCTTGGAACATACCAGGGCGGTTATACCCCTTTTGAATTTAATATTACAACGTTTCTGAAAAAAGATCAGTCACAAATACTTGTGCTGAGAGTAGATGATACCCCTCATCCGTTTAAGCTGGAAGGCAAGCAGGGATACGGTGAGGCAAAAGGGATATGGCAAACAGTTTACCTGGAGACACGAGGGCAAACCTTCCTCAAAAATGTTCACTTTACTCCTGATATTGACAAGTCGATGGTTCAGGTAAGTGCTCTTTTAAGTGCACCGGCTCAGGAAGATACTGATTTTTAAAATCAGATTTTTGAACGGAAATCAGACGAAACCGGAGGTGCTTCAAAAAATCCCGAAGGGAACTCCGCAAATTGTTTTTCAAATGCCTGTCGAAAAAATGCATCTCTGGGATCTCAATGATCCGTTTTTATATGATGTCCAGGTTTCATTATCCGGCAAAAGCAAAGAGACTGACAGGGTGACCACCTATTTCGGCATGAGGAAGGTAAGTGTTGTGAATCTTCCCGGATTGAACTTCCCGTATGTAGCGTTGAACAATAAGCCATTGTATCTTCAGCTTACTCTGGACCAGAGTTACCATCCAGACGGTTTTTACACTTTTCCAACTGATGAATTTATGAGGGATGAGATACTTCGTTCGAAGCGGATTGGATTGAATGGGAACAGGATACATATAAAAGTTGAAGTTCCGCGCAAGCTCTACTGGGCTGATAAACTGGGATTGCTTATCATGTCCGATGTGCCGAATTCATGGGGAGAGCCGGAAGATGCACAGCAAAAAGAATGGGAGGTGGCAATGCGCGGCATGATTGAACGCGACTACAACCATCCTGCGATATTTTCGTGGGTTCTCTTTAATGAAACCTGGGGACTCTTTACAACTACAAACAAGGGAACAAGGAAACGTGAATACCTGCCTTCAACTCAAAAGTGGGTTGCAGGAATGTACAGCCTGGCCAAAGAACTCGACCCGTCAAGACTTGTTGAAGACAACTCAGCATGCAATTATGATCATGTGACCACCGATCTGAACAGCTGGCATGCTTATCTTCCCGGATATAAGTGGAAAGAGTTCCTTGATGATGTTACAATGAATACATTTGAAGGATCTTCATGGAATTTTATCGGAGGTAACAAACAGGGAATGCAGCCGATGATTAACAGTGAATGCGGGAATGTTTGGGGTTACTCAGGCAGCACGGGAGATGTCGACTGGAGCTGGGATTACCATATCATGATGAATGAGATGAGAATGCACCCCAAAGTTGGAGGATGGCTCTATACTGAACATCATGATGTTATTAACGAATGGAACGGATACTACAAGTTTAACCGCACAAATAAATATACAGGTCTTGAAGATCTCGTTCCCGGAATGAAGCTTAACGATTTTCACAGCAGCATGTATATTGCACCTGCAGGCGATATCTGCAGAAAAGCTTTGCCAGGGGAGACAATCATCATCCCGCTGTTTGCGTCTTTCATGACCGGGGATGATTTCGGAAAGAATGTATATCTGAAAACGGAACTTGTGGGATGGGACAAACTTGGCCGTTTTGAAAAATATTCTTCCGACAGACTTGCATTAGCCTATGCAGCATGGATGAACAGAGAAATAACACGGCTTCCGGTAAACATTCCGTCCAAACCGGGTCTTGCGATTTTACGACTTACACTTGAAGATGCTGCAGGCAATGCATTGCATCACAATTTTATTAGTTTCGTTGTTGAAGATGAAAATAAATCTCCACGTCAGGCGATTACTATAAATGAAAAGAAAGCTGATCTTCTCAGTTTTAATCCTGCCGGATTTACATCGGCAGTTTGGAGCGAAAAACAATGGAACGTTTTTGACAGCCTGAAAGTTAATGGTGCCGGATATGGTTTTTTTGAGTATATTGTAAAAATACCTGATTATATTGATCTTGCATCAACAGAATGTGTCTCACTTATGCTCGAGGCTTCGTCAAAACAGTTGTTTGGGAAGGATAAACCAAAAGCGGAAAAAATGGGCGGTGATTATATGCGGGGCAAAGGAACATTCGACAACAGTCTGAACCCCAACTCATATCCGATGACCGACGAAACCAGATTCCCCAGCAATGTGCGGATCCGTGTTAATGGTGAGGCGATAGGGACATTTGTTCTTGATGACGATCCGGCTGACCACAGGGGAATTCTGTCGTGGTACTCCCAGCCGAGGAATAACAAACTGAACGAGGCCGGTTCATACGGATATCTGATAAATGCCGACATTCCTTTGCGGCTTATATCAGCTTCTCCTGCCAGAACACTGACTATCAGGTTTGAGGTTGACAGCTCACTGCCGGGAGGACTGGCAATTTATGGTGAAAAATTCGGCCGGTATCCCCTCGATCCGACCCTGGTATTCGTAAAGAAATAAAACATTTACAGGTTCTTATTAAAATGAAATAAACTCTAAACACTAAATAACTATGGCAACACGACGGGTATTTTTGAGAAACACGGCAATTACTGCAGCCGGATTGGGTTTGGCTCCTTCATTGTCAGGATCGCTGATCAGTTCTCCTGCCAGCGACAGGATCAACGTGGGACTAATCGGCTGTAATGGCCAGGGATTCAGCGATCTTAATGAATTCCTCAAACATCCTGAAGTAGAATGTCTTGCACTTTGCGACGTTGATGATTCTGTTCTCAACCGCAGGGCTTCAAATGTCGAGAAAATACGCGGTAAAAAACCTGCAAATCTGTATAAAGACTGGCGTAAACTCATTGATAACAAAGATATCGACCTTGTCATTGTCGGTACTCCCGATCATTGGCACTGCATTCAAATGGTTGCGGCATGTGAAGCAGGTAAGGATGTTTACTGTGAAAAGCCTATTGGCAGAACCATTGAAGAATGTAATTTGATGGTTAAGGCTGCTGCGAAAAATAAAAGGGTAGTCCAGGTCGGACAATGGCAGCGGAGCGATCCCCATTGGCAGGATGCCGTCAACTTTATCCAGTCAGGCAAGCTTGGAAAGATAAGGCTGGTTAGAGTTTTTTCTTATCAGGGATGGTGCCCGTCGATTCCGGTATTGCCAAATGAACCCGTTCCGGCAGGAGTTGATTATGATATGTGGCTTGGCCCCGCACAGCAAAGGCCTTTTAACAGAAACCGCTTTCATTTTACGTTCAGGTGGTTCTGGGATTATGCCGGAGGTCTCATGACCGACTGGGGGGTCCATCTTCTCGACTATGCATTGTTCGGCATGAATGTTACCGCACCTAAGTCGATAATGGCGATGGGTGGGAAATATGGCTATCCCGATGACGCATGCGAAACACCCGATAGCCTTCAGACAATCTACGAATTCAACGGTTTCAATGTTCTTTGGGATCATGCAATAGGTATTGATGATGGCGCCTATGGCCGCAATCATGGTTTGGGATTTGTTGGTGAAAATGGCACCCTTGTTGTTGACCGGGGAGGCTGGGAGGTGATTCCTGAAAAAGTTAATAATAAGATCAGGATGGAAGCTGTCCCATTAAAGAAAGGTACAGGCGAAGGTTTGAAAAATCATGTCACGAACCATCTTGAATGCATGAAAAGCCGAAATCCGAATACAAATGCCAGCATTGAGATTGGCGCACATATCGCAAAATTCTCTGCTCTCGGCAATATTGCTTACCGGACAGGTAAGAAGCTTGTATGGGATGGTACTAAATTCACAAATGATACTGAAGCTAACAATTATCTGATACCTGATTACCGTGCACCATGGAAATTACCGGTGATTTGACCGGCATCAGAATAATGGACAGAACTTAATCTTACTCTTTTCAATAATGAAACTGGTTTACCGTATCTGTTCTATTCTGCCTGTATTACTGCTCACCGGTTGCGGCAGATCACCTGAAAATTGGAAACCTCTTAGTCTTAATCCTCAGAATCCGCATTATTTCCTTTTCCGTGGAAAACCATGCTATTCTGATCGGCTCCACCGAGCACTATGGAGCAGTTATGAATCTGGATTTCGATTATATAAAGTACCTCGATGCGCTGAAAGCATCGGGATTGAATATAACTCGTACATTTTCCGGCATTTATGTGGAGCCTCAGGGTGTATTTGGCATTGAGAGGAATACTCTCGCCCCTGCAGAAGGCCGGTTTATATGTCCCTGGGCACGTAGTTCTGAGGGAACATACGCCTATGGCGGGAATAAATTTGACCTTGAAAATTGGGACAAGGATTATTTTGTCAGGCTAAAGGGATTTATAGAAGAAGCAGGGAAAAGAGACATTGTTGTTGAACTCGACCTCTTCTCAAATTTCTATGATACCCTTCAATGGAAGCTATCTCCACTATATTCCGGCAATAATAAAAACGGAATAGGCAACATTAAAGATCAGAAGGAGATCCTGTCCTTACGTCATCCTGAAATACTTGAGGTACAGGAGAAAATGGTCAGAAAAATAGTAGACGAACTAAAGGACTTTGATAATCTCTATTATGAGGTCTGTAATGAGCCATATTTCGGAGATACTCTTGCACTGAGGGAGTGGGAAGCTCATATGACAGGTATTGTTGTGGATGCACAGAAGGATCACCCATACAAACATCTTATTTCAAACAATATTGCAAACTACCGGAAGCTGGTTCCCGAACCGAGGGAGGGCGTTTCAATTTATAATTTTCATTATGCCAGTCCGCCGGTCACTGTTCCGATGAACTACCACCTGAATATGGTGCTGGGGGATAATGAAACCGGCTTTGCCGGAATAAATGATACTCCGTACCGTATTGAAGCCTGGAATTTTATTGTCTCAGGCGGAGCTTTGTTTGATCACCTTGACTATTCTTTTACCACGGGTACAGAAGACGGAACTTTTGTTTTTGGAAAAGGTCAGCCCGGAGGCGGAGGAACGAACCTCCGTAACCAGTTCAGGATACTTGCTGAATTTATGCAATCCCTCAACTATATCAGTATGAAACCTGTCAGTAATGAGCTGGTCAGGTTGAATGGTCAGGAAACTACTTCGGTTTTCGGACTCGCAGAAGCTGATAAAGTATTTGCAATGCATCTCTCCAGAAAAGATACGATCAAGAGCGGATCAACGATTGAATTAAATTTACAATCAGGTTTTTATAACATCACCTGGATTGACACCAAATCCGGAAGTGAAACACTTTCGAAAATTTCAGATCATCCGGGAGGATGGGTTGCCATTGCATCACCGGCTTACAGGGAAGATATTGCACTCAAGGTAGTAAAGGGAAAATAGAATCTCATTATAATACACTAAATGGAAGGATGTTATTATGAACAAATTGTTTGATACTCAGACAGTCAACAAACCGCTGCGGCTTGGATTCATTGGAATAGGCGGACGCGGATTTTATCATCTTAATGCTGCATTAGGTATTGAGGGAATAGAGGTCCCTGCCATTTGCGAGCTTAAACCAGTCCGGTTGTACAATGCAAAAAGAGCAATTGAAGCCGCAGGACTGACATCACCGCGCATGTATGATCGGGGACCGGAAGATTACAAGAGGCTTTGCGAAAAAGAGGATCTGGATGCAATAATCTGTTGTACACCGTGGGAGTTCCATACACCTGTGTGCATTGCTGCGATGAATAACAATAAGCATGCAATTTCAGAGGTTCCGGTCTGCATAACCCTCGAAGAAGCCTGGGAAATAGTTGAAACCTATGAAAAGACAGGAAAATGGGCAACAATCGGACTTGAAGGTTTTGGAGACCAGGCTCTTCTGAATATGATCCGGAAGGGATTATTCGGAAATATTGTCCATGCCGAAACGGGGTACATTCATGATCTGAGAATGGTGAAATTTACTCCGGATGAGGAACCCTGGCGGCTTCAGCACTCCCTGAATCGCAACGGTAATCTATACCCCGATCATCCCATGGCAAAAATGCTGCCGGTACTTGATATTAATCGTGGAGACAGGTTTGACTTTCTTCAGTCAATGAGTTCGAATTCGGTCATGCTAAAAAATTACGCAGCTTTAAATTACGGGAAAGATTCCCTTTATGCCAACACTAAATATTCTCTGGGGGACTACAATGCCTCTATTGTCAGGACTGTTAACGGTAAAATGATGACCATCATTCATGATACCAGCACACCTCATCCAAGAGAAGATTTCCGTCTGCAGGGGACAAAAGGAATTTACCATTCAGATGGGAGAAGGATTTATATTGAAGGTCTCAGTCCTGTGGAACATGAATGGGAACCGGCAGATAAATATTTTAAAGAATATGCAGTACCAAGGCAGACAATTCCGCCAAGAAGAGGCGGCGCTATTGAAGGACACGGAGGTGGAGGCACTCAGACGCCACTGATATGGCATCGTCTGGTTACTGCACTGCGTGAGAATAAACTTCCGGATTGGGATGTTTACGATTCAGTAACCAGCGGTGCGATCATTCCATTGTCATGCGCTTCAGTTGCAAATAAATCCCAGGCAGTTGATTTCCCTGATTTTACAAAAGGGAAATGGAAAACCAGGCCACAAATTATGCCTCTGGTTTAGATGTTAAATTAAAGAAACATAAAGAGAGAAATCATGAATAAAATATTCTATAACCGCAGAAATTTTTTAAAACTCTCCACAGCCGGGGCTGTCGGTGGAGCTGCAGTTCTGTCAGGCGTTGTTCTTCCTGAAACAACTATTGGCCGTGATCAAACCGGGAACCAGCCTTTGAGGCTGGGATTTGTAGGAATAGGAGGACGCGGTACCTATCATCTTAATTGTGCCCTTGGAATTGAAGGGATTGAAATTCCTGCTATTTGCGAAGTGATACCCAAAAGACTGCAGGAAGCAAAACACCGGATCGAAGCTGCCGGTCTGCCCGCTCCAAGGTTATATGGAAAAGGTGTAACGGATTTTAAAAGGTTATGTGATAATGAAAAGCTTGATGCAATAATCTGTTCAACATCATGGGAATGGCACACTCCTGTCTGCCTTGCTGCAATGAAAACCGATAAGCATTGTGTTTCTGAGGTCCCGATCGTTCTTACACTTGATGAAGCATGGGAAATTGTTGAAACTTATGAAAGTACAGGGAAGTGGGCGACAATTGGATTGGAAGGTTTTGGACAGCTGGCTCTTTTGAATATGATTCAAAAAGGAATTCTGGGTGACATTGTTCATGCCGAAACGGGATATATACACGACCTGAGGTTTGTTAAGTTCGATCCCGGCCAGGAACCATGGCGATTACAGCATTCTATCGACCGTAACGGGAATCTTTATCCCGATCATCCCATGAACAAAATGCTCCCTGCTCTTGACATTAACCATGGTGACAAGATTGATTATCTGGTCTCGATGAGCTCATTTGGCGGAATGCTTAACGATTATGCTGCAGTTTATTATAAGAATAAGAATCATCCTCTTACCAAAAAGAAGATTGCTCTGGGTAACTATAATGCTTCGCTCATCAGAACAGCGAACGGAAAGATGATGACCCTGATCCATGATACAAGTACTCCTCATCCGCGTGAAAATTACCGTATTCAGGGAACGAAAGGAGTCTTTGTGGGAGATGCATACGGGAAGAAGATCTATATTGAAGGACTCAGTCCTGTGGAACATACCTGGGAGCCGGCAGATCCATATCTGAAAGAATATGAACATCCAATTGTCAGGAACTATAATCCCCCGCCCAGAAGAGGAGGAGTAATTGAAGGCCATGGAGGCGGCGGAACTCAGACACCCATGCACTGGGAAAGGTTGGTCAGAGCTCTACGCGAAAACAGGTTGCCAGACTGGGACGTATACGATTCGGTAACCAGCAGCGCTATTTCGCCAATTACTGAAGTTTCAGTTGCAAATAAAGGAAAAGCTGTTGATTTTCCTGATTTTACAAAAGGGAAATGGAAAACCAGGCCGCGTATTGAATTAACTTAATCGTAAACATATAAAAATCAGCACCAAATGAATAAATATGCTAAAGCTTTACTATTCTCATTGTTATGTGTTCCCATTTTCACTATATCATATTCTCAACAACGCCAGATCAGAGAGCCAGGGTTGCAGGACAGCCTGCTTTTAAAAGATTACAGGCCGCAGTCAATCTTTAACGTCCCGCTTACCAAAGTGTTGAAGGCAAAGTTTCCGGCAATTGATATGCATATGCATGCACCGCGGGGAAGTAATGCGGATTCCATTGCGTTGGTGCAGATAAAAAATATGAATGAAGCGGGTGTTCAGAAAACAATCCTTTTTTGTGGTACCGGGAAGACATTCGATCAGCTGGCTGCTGTTTACGGAAAATATCCTGATCGTTTTGAGCTCTGGTGCGGGCTCGACCTTTCAGACTATGATAAGCCGGGTTTCGGACCGGCAACCATTCAGGAACTTGAGAGATGCGTCAGGCTGGGAGCCAGGGGTGTCGGTGAGATAAGTGATAAGGGGGGTGGTCTGGTACGTGGAAATAACCCTGCATTGCACCTCGACGATCCGCGGATGGATCCTATCCTTGAAAAGCTCGCCGATCTTAAATTACCGATCAACGCTCATATGGGTGATCCTAAATGGATGTACGAGAAGATGGATGAAAATAATGATCTTCTTTTTGAAGCGTACTATTTCCGGCTTGACAATAAGAAGGATATCCTGGGACATTCAGAAATGGTCGCAACATTTGAACGTGCAGTTAAAAAACACCCGCGGACCATCTTCATTGCATGTCACTTCCTGAACCTCACATACGATCTTGACCAGCTTGGGAAGATGTTCGATAAATATCCGAACCTGTATGCCGATATTTCACAGAGAGAAGCCTATGTTGCCAGTATACCAAGGTTTGCGAGACAATTCATGGAGAAATACTCCGACCGGCTGGTCTGGGGCACTGACCAGGGATACAGTCTTCCAATGTACAGGAATTCGTTTCACATTCTGGAAACCCTTGATGAGCACTTTTATGCATGGGATGTTTCAAATACACGATGGTGTCTTTACGGTCTTGGATTGAGTGATGCAACACTTAAGAATCTTTACAGGGATAATGCCTTGAAAATCCTTAAGAAATAACAAGGTCATGAAATTAAGTAAATTAGGTATTCCGGTTGTGAGTGTTTCAATCCTGCTCTTACTTATGCTTTCTTGCATTAGAAAAAACCAGATCACTTTCAATAATCTAAAAGTCGGACCACAGGCAGATGGAACCATTTTAGTCCCGTCAAACCAGTTATTGCGTCCTGCAGGATTCCAGATTTTTCTCCCAGGGAGGCCGGTTGATCTTGCACTAACTCCGGACGGCAAATTTCTTCTAGTCAAAAATAAAGCAGATCTTGATCTGATAAGATTATCCGACAGGACGATATTACAATCTCTTCCATTTAACCAAAGCGGCGCTTCCTTTACCGGTATCTGTCTTTCTCCTGATGGTCATCGTATTTATGTAACAGATGCAGACAACCGCATTTGCGTTGCAGAAATTAACGACAGCAATATAATTCAATGGAAGGATCCGATACTTCTTCCCAATCCGTCCATCGGCGGTTCTCCATTTCCCGGAGGGATTGCCTTAAATGGTTCCGGGAACAAGATATTTGTCACCCTTAGCCGAAACAATACTCTTGCGGTTGTTAACTTATCTGATAAATCAGTTAAGGAGATTCCGGTTGGGATTGCTCCTTATGAGGTCTTACTGGCTTCTGAAACCAAAGCTTATGTAAGTAACTGGGGTGGCCGGAGACCTGTTGAAGGTGAACCGGTATATAAATCGTCAGGCAGTGATGTACTGGTGGACCCAAAAACCGGAATAGCAAATAATGGAACAGTTTCGGTTTTGGATCTGACACGTCAGGAGGAAGTTAAAACCATTGAAACTGGTCTGCACCCATCCGGAATGATATTAAGTCCTGACCTGAGTAAGCTTTATGTTGCCTGTCCTAATAGTGACGTGGTTTCTGTTATTGATACAAAGACTGACGAGGTGGTTGAGAACATATCCGTTCACAAAAATGAAGGTGCACCTTTTGGCAGTTCTCCAAATGACATCGCGATTTCACCGGATGGCAGATTCCTTTTTGTCGCCAACGGAACAGAAAATTCAATTTGTGTAATAGAGACGGGAACTCCGGCAAGGATAACAGGTTTTATTCCTGTTGGATGGTATCCGGGCTCTGTCCTGCTTGACGAAACTGGCAAGAATATTTATGTTGCGAATGTAAAGGGCATTGGTTCACGCAACCAGTTGACAGAAAGGAAAGGTTACAACTCGCACGATAATCTTGGAACAGTCTCAATAATCCCGCTGCCTGACAAAAAGAAACTTCAGGAAATGACTGAAACAGTAGCTTTCAATAATTCTATGGGTCAGGATCGTAAAGATCCAAATTCATCCTCTGTAAGCAGGTCAAAGGTTCCTGTACCTGTTGTGCCGGGCCAGCCTTCATTATTTAAGCATGTTGTTTATATAATTAAGGAAAACCGGACTTATGACCAGGTTTTTGGCGATTTCGCCCAGGCTGACGGCGACACGAACCTTGTTCAGTTTGGGCGTGAAGTTACACCTAATCATCACCTTCTTGCTGAAACATTTGTACTACTTGATAATTTTTATTGCAGCGGCATTCTCAGCGCCGACGGGCATCAATGGACAGACGAAGCCTATGTAACAGACTACCTTGAAAAATCATTTGGAGATTTTACCCGCAGTTATCCATATGACGGTGATGACCCGCTTGCATATGCCAGTTCCGGCTTTATCTGGGACAATGTCATAAGTCACGGGTTGACATTCCGTGATTATGGTGAATTCGTAAATGCAGTCATTGAACCTTCAAATGCCACGTTTACTGAAATATACAATGACTTTAAGGATGGGACAAATAAAATTAAGATACATGCAAAGGCAAATCTTGATCAGCTTTCACCCTATCTGTGCCCGACATATATTGGATTTCCTAATAAAGTTTCTGACCAGTATCGTGCAGCCGAATTCATTAAAGAGCTGAAAGAGTTTGAGAAAAATGGTGATTTCCCTAACTTCATAATAATGTTGCTTCCGGCCAATCATACCTCAGGAACTCGACCGGGAATGCCAACACCTCAGGCCTCTGTGGCCGACAATGATCTTGCCCTGGGACAGATAGTTGAAGCGATCTCTTCAAGTAAATTCTGGAAAGAGACATGTATTCTTGTGACGGAAGATGATCCACAGAACGGGCTCGATCATGTCGACGGTCACCGGACTGTCGGCATGGTTATAAGTCCGTACACAAAAAGAGGGGCGGTTATATCAACCTATTATTCGCAGATAAATATGGTGAGGACCATTGAAAACATTCTCGGTATCCCGCCCATGAACCAGCTCGATCTTTCTGCAGAAGCAATGACTGATTGTTTTACCGGGAAAGCTGATTTTACGTCGTATAAAGCTGTGAAAAACAACATTCCGCTTGACGAAATTAATCCGGCTCTGGTCTCTCTTTCAGGTGATCAGCTTTACTGGGCCAGGAAATCAATTGAGCAGGATCTTGAGGACGTTGATCGCATTGATGATGACGTTTTTAACAGGATCATCTGGCATGCTGTAAAGGGATATGAAGTGCCTTACCCGGATTTGATGAAGTAGAAAAGTTGATTTAGTCAGGAGCCCGAAAAAGACAGACATTATAAGATGTGACACGTGAGATGAATATTGGGGCAAAAGGGCCGCAGAGAGGATTACTGAAATGGCACCGGTAAGAAACAAATTAATATAAGAATGTTATGAAAAGACGTGATTTTATTGAAAAAGCTATTATTGGAACAGCCGGCATTTCACTCGGAACCTCTTTTTTGCCATTATCCACTTCAGTTCAGGGAGCTAATGACAAAATTGTTCTGGCACTTATAGGATCAGGCTCAAGAGGAACGGATACAATAATTAATACATGCAAAATAAACACTTATGTTAAAATTAAGACAGTTTGTGATGTAAATGACCTGAAAGCCGGAAAAGCTATTAGTGCCATTGAGAAAGAACTTGGCTACATACCACAACGGTCAAAGAATATGAAAGAGGTATTCAATGACAAAGATATTGATGCTGTCTGGATTTCTACACCTGAGCATTGGCATTCACTGGCAACAGTCTGGGCTTGTCAGGCCGGGAAAGACGTTTATGTTGAGAAAAATCCATCGATCAGTATATGGGAGGGTCGTAAATTGGTCGAAGCTGCTGAGAAGTACAAAAGAATAGTTCAGATCGGATTTGAGAATAGAAGTGCTCCTTATGCTTTTTCTGCACGCGAATATATTAAAAGCGGGAAGCTTGGAAAGATTGTTACAGTCAAATGTTACAATATGCTTGGCGGACGAAAATGGATGGCAAAACCTGATACTGCCGTACCTGCTGGTTTAGATTGGGATGCATGGCTCGGACCTGCACCCTATGTTCCTTATAATCCTAACATACATGATATGGAAAGCCGTGGCGGATGGGGCGATTACTGGGCTTATAGCGGTGGTGTTCTGGCAGATGATGCAAGTCACGTAATGGATCTGGCACGGTTAGTACTGGGTGATCCCGGACATCCAAAATCAGTTTATGGCTGGGGAGGCAATTATGTATGGGGCTCAAAGAAAGAAACGCCAGAATATCAATCTATTACATACGATTATGGAACTTTCACTATGACCTGTGACAATGGAAATGCCACAAATTATATGAAGAAAACACCTAATAATATCAGGATGGATCCTACCCTCTTCCCTGATTGGAGAACAAATGCTACAAGAACAGAAATTTATGGCACTGAAGGTTTGATGTATCTGGGCAGACATGGTGGAGGATGGCAGGTAAAAGGTGAAGATTCTAAAATTATTGCACAGGATGGAGGCATATTTCCAGATCCTGATCATCAGAAAAACTTTATTGAATCTCTGAGAACCCGTAAAAAACCAAATGGGGCAGTTGAACAAGGACAACTTAGTGCTTGTCTTGTACACTTAGGCAATATAGCATATCGTGTTGGCAATAAACAACTTTATTTCGACGGTCAAAATGAGCGTTTTATTAATAATGACGATGCAAATAAGTTGCTTAAAACATCATATCGTGAAAACTATAAGATGCCGGAAAAAGTTTAATGAGAAACTTCAACCTTTATTGACTTCCTGATGCCTAAAGCGGGGGTGGTTTATGTTCACTCCAGGCTAAGTTTTAAATCCGCTCAGTAATAATTTATATGAGTAAAGCATTGAGGAGAAGAAGTTTAAAGATGACAATGAAGGTCCGATCTTCATAATTCGATAATAATTGAAGTTATACTTTTAAAATCCAATAAATTTGGTTCTGTTTTATTCGTCAATACCTGATTTTCAGTGTTAAAAATATTTAAAGAAAGGACCTGAATTTGCTTTTTTGAAATATTCAAATTAGATTGCACTGATCTCTGGCATAGGGAATGAAGTTTTTAAATGCCAAATTATTTACCTAACCTTTAAATCGTATGAAAAAACCTACCAGTTACTTATGGCTCGTAAAGCCATGTGTGAATTTTTGCACCGGATTACAGGAATCTATTTATGCCTGAAAATGAGGACAATGCGGAGGTGATTTTTGATGTCCAATATTTGTATCCCAACTATTGCCATTCTTTTGATCTGATTGTAAGGCAATACAATACCAATGCTCCTCTTCGTGATCTGGTTGATGCTTACCTAATGTCTGACGGTTCAACAATCCAGGAATCAGCCAATTACCTTCCTGATGCATATTGGGAAAACCGGGATCCAAGGTTCAGGATGACTCTTGTGTCGTGAATAATGGGCCGATCTTCACTTATAACTACACCCGGAAACTGGTTAGAAAGTTTGATGAGAATAGAGATTATCTTTGGCCTGTTCCTTCCTATGAGACTCAGGAGAATGAGAACCTTAAACCTAATAATCCTGGCTGGTAAACCAATAACTTAAACCCAACAATATGATCAGAATATTATTAAATGCAATACTGGTTACTGCGTTCCTTGTTTTATCAGGAAGCTCTGAAAACAAATCCGTAAAACTGGTTGAGAAGTGGAAAGTTGGAACATCGTCAGGGGTATTCAATGATTTTTCCCAAAAAGAATTTGATGAGTTCAAGGCAAACGGGATAGATTACATCGAATTAGGTTCAGGTGTATTCGGCAAGAAAACCCAGACCCAGCAGGAAGAACTGATTCTTGATTTAAAAAAGAAGGCTGATAAGGCTGGAATTAAAATTTGGTCCATTCATCTTCCATTCAGCCGCACTTATGATGTTTCAACTACAAATGAAACAGACAGGGAAAACATGATAAAGGAATGTTCCAGGCTGATGTTACTTTGCAAGCCTTTAAAACCGCAGAAGTTTGTGATTCACGGAAGTTCTGAGCCAATCCCTGACAGTGAAAGGCAAATCAGGCTGGAGAATTGCATTATTTCTTTAAAGCTACTTAATCTTGAAGCTAAGAAGGTTAATGGCCAGCTTGCACTGGAGTGTCTGCCAAGAACTTGCCTTGGAAACACAGGTGAGGAACTTCTGAAAATTGTTAATTCGGTTGGAAATGGGCTGGGGGTCTGTTTTGATGCCAATCATATGCTTAAGGAAAAACCAGAGGAGTTTGTTTCAAAAGTCGGGAAACTTATCACCACAGTACATATTTCTGATTATGACGGATTGGATGAAAAGCACTGGCTGCCTGGTACAGGTGTAATTAACTGGTCCAAAGTTATTTCAGAACTAGCTGATGCAGGTTATAAAGGGCCTTTTATGTATGAGGCATCACGCAGAAAACCCGCAAGTGATGGTACGACTGATAGTTCAAAACTTACAACCAAAGAACTTTATTCTAACTTTCAGGAACTAAAGACTAATTATTTAAAATCGAAATTGTAAATTAGATTCTTCAGGTTGAATCGTTTATTTTGAGAATGGTAGTCACACTACCATTCTCCACTTTTTACATAATTCATTTAAATGAAATCTATTCTTATCACCAGTCTCGCCGGCCTAGTTACGGTATCCTTTGCAGGATGTGCAGCCAAAACCAGCAGCCAGGTAAAAAAACCAAACATCATCTTTATACTTGGAGATGACCTGGGTTACAATGATCTTGGTTGCTATGGACAAAAGATAATTGAAACTCCTAATATTGATGCCCTTACAAGAAACGGGATCAGGTTTACAAATTACTACTGCGGATCACCTGTCAGCGCCCCGTCAAGATGTGTGCTCCTGACCGGAAAACACAGCGGCCATTCCTTTATCAGGGGTAATCACGAATGGCCGGAAAGAGGAGATGTCTGGAACTACTATAAAATGGAAGCAGAACCCGCCCTCGAAGGACAATATCCTATACCAGCAAACACTGTTACTTTCAGCAAAGTCCTGCAAACGAATGGCTATAAAACTGCATGCATCGGTAAATGGGGACTTGGTGCTCCTTCAAGTGAAGGAGTTCCAAATAAACAGGGATTTGACTTTTTCTTTGGATATAATTGTCAGCGGCAGGCGCACACTTATTACCCGCAGCATCTGTGGAGAAACGAGGAGATAGTAAAACTTGATAATGATTTTGTTGTTCCACGAACAAAAGAGCTGGATGGCGATAAAGATCCGAATAAAAGTGAAAGTTATGCCAAATTCCATTTAAAAGAATATGCTCCCGAATTGATGCTTAATGAAGCATTGGGATTTATCCGGACTTCTAAGGATGAACCATTCTTTCTTCACTTCACAACAATAATCCCTCATGTTCCTTTGCAGGCACCAACTGAATGGGTAGAGAAATACAGGGCAAAAATTGGAGAGGAAAAACCTTACTCAGGTGATAAGGGTTATTTCCCCTGTCAGTACCCTATGGCCACCTATGCAGCTATGGTTTCATATCTTGATTACCAGGTAGGCCGTTTAGTTCAGGAATTGAAAGATCTTGGTCTGTATGAGAATACGATAATTATTTTCACCAGCGATAATGGGCCGGTTACAACCGGTGGCGCGGTAAGCAAATTCTTTGAAAATGCCAGTCCATTTAACCAGTCTGCCGGCCGTCTGAAAGGTACTGTCTTTGAAGGCGGGATACATGGACCGCTTATAATTTCATGGCCTGCAAAAATGAAAAAAGCCAGGGTAAGCGAGCATCTTTGTGCAGCATGGGACTTTTTCCCGACCCTCTGTGATATCTCGGGTTCAGAACATCCTGGAAATCTGGATGGAATCAGCTTTTTGCCGACGATAATAAATAAAGGTAAACAGGAAGAACACAAATACCTTTACTGGGAATTTCCCGAAGGGAGAGGACAACAGGCAGTAAGACTTAATAACTGGAAGGGTATCAGGGATTCAACCCGTAGTGGGAATTTGAAAATAATGCTTTTTGATCTTGAAAAAGATATTACCGAGGATTCAGATGTTGCCGCTAACAATCCTGATGTCATCAGGCAGATTAAACAAATAATGTTATCGGAACATCAGCAGCCTGAAATTGAGAGATTTGATATTTTCAAGAAATAATATGATGAAGAAACCTGCCGTATCTGAATTATTGATTTTACTTTTTATCATTTTTACTGCTGCTGCCTGTTCACATAAGCCTGGTTCTTCCCTGCATACAATTGAAATAAAAACACCTGGTGAACTGAAGGAATTTTTCTCATATTCCACCGACAGGATTCCATTTATCTGTGCACACAGGGGAGGAGACCGGGAATTTTTTCCGGAAAACTGTATTGCCACCTTCGAGAATACTCTTAATCAGGTTTACTCAATGATCGAGACAGATCCCAGGTATTCGAAGGACAGCATAATAGTGCTGATGCATGACCCGACTCTGGAAAGGACTACAAATGGTACAGGACGGGTTTGCGATTTCACGCTTGATGAATTAAAAAAACTAAGATTAAAGGACGCTCGGGGTAATATTACTGATTACCAGATCCCAACATTATCAGAAGCACTTGAATGGGCAAGGTCAAAAACAATTTTGGTTCTTGACAGGAAAGACGTTCCTCTTGAAGCCAGGATTAAAATGATAGAGGATCACAAGGCCGAATCATTTACACTTGTGATCGCTTATTCAATTGATGAAATCAAAAGGTCCTATGAATTGAATCACGACATCATGATGGAGGTTATGCTTGCCGACACAGTTCAGGTTAATAGTTTCGATGAAACTGGGGTCCCATGGGAAAATGTTGTGGGTTTTGTCAGCCATAACCTTATTGATGATCCGGAAATTTTCCGGGTTATTCATGGAAAGGGAGCTATGTGCATTGTCGGGAGTTCCCGTAATCACGACCTGGGTTATAAAAGCGGTGAAATAAAGAGCATAGAAGAACTTGCTCCAAAGTATTTAAAAATGGTCCTTGATGGTGCTGATATAATTGAAGCCGATCTGGCAACTGAAGCAGGGTTATCTCTGAAAAACCTTCAGCAAGCTGGCAAGAGGGGCACAAAGGGAGCTTTCTTCAACAACTAAACAAGTCAGTCGTTATGAAATCACTTTTTCTATTTTCTATTTTCCTTTTATGCACCTTCAGTTCAAGTGCTCAGAAAACTGAAGTTCTCTATTTATCCGGGTTGGATAAGGATAAGACTGTTCAATGGGATTTTTATTGCACTCATGGCCGTAATAGCGGCAAATGGAGCCGGATTGCCGTCCCTTCAAACTGGGAACTTCAGGGTTTTGGATCATATTTATATGGAAAAACTAACATGGAAGCCAACGAAAAAGGGCTTTATAAATATGAGTTTACAGTTAATAAAAGCTGGCAGAAGAAGAACGTTTACATTGTATTTGAGGGGTCAATGACCGATACTGAGGTGAAAATCAACGGTAAGTTGGCAGGTCCTGTTCATCAGGGAGCATTTTATCGATTTAAATATGACATTTCAGACCTTTTGAATTATGGCGGAACGAATCTACTTGAAGTTACAGTAAGTAAGGAATCATCTAACGAGAGTGTCAACAGGGCGGAAAGACTTGCCGATTATTGGGTCTTTGGCGGGATCTTCCGTCCGGTTTATCTCGAAGCTGTTCCCAAAGAGTTTATTGACCATTTAGCCATTGATGCCAAAGCGGATGGTTCTTTTTATATGGAAGTTTTCACACTGGGTAAGGGCAATGACAAAATTGTAAAGGCACAGATCCAAACCCTTGAAGGAAAACCTTTTGGACCCGCGATGGTTGCAAAAATCGAAGACGTTCAGGGGAAAGCAGTAATTAAAGGGATTGCCCCGGATCCTGTACTCTGGAATCCGGAGTTTCCCAACATGTACCAGGTAGATGTAAGCCTGATGGATCGGAAAAAAACCGTTCATAAGGTGGTTCAGAAATTTGGATTCCGGACTGTTGAAGTCAGGTTAAGCGACGGCATTTATGTTAATGATCGCAAAGTTATGTTCAGGGGAGTCTGCCGCCACAGCTTCTGGCCTTCTTCGGGACGAACCAGCAGTAAAAAACTTGCCATAGAAGACGTTAACCTGATGAAGGACATGAATATGAATGCGGTAAGGATGAGCCATTATCCTCCCGACCAGTATTTTCTTGATGTCTGTGATTCACTTGGTATGTTTGTGCTCGATGAATTGGGGGGTTGGCAAAAGTTCTACGACACACCGACTGCAAAAAGACTTGTTAAACAGATGGTGGAGCGTGATGTTAACCATCCCTCTGTCATTTTATGGGATAATGGCAACGAGGGCGGGTTCAATAAGGATGTACGCAGTGATTATGCACTCTACGATCCTCAGAAGCGTACAGTTATTGAGCCATTCTCAGTAATAAACGGAACAAACACGAAACACTATCCTAAATATAATTATGTCGTAAATGCCTTAACCAAAGGGAAAGAGATCTTTTTCCCGACCGAGTTCTTACACGGATTATTTGACGGAGGCCTTGGTGCTGGACTTGACGACCAGTGGAACCTGATGCTTTCCAATCCATTGGCAGCAGGAGCTTTTCTCTGGGTGTTCGCAGATGAGGGTGTTGAACGAAGAGATAAAAACGATTCTATCGATACAAGCGGAAATCTGGCTCCTGATGGCATACTTGGTCCCTGGCACCAGAAAGAGGGCAGCTTTTATACAGTTAAGGAGATATGGTCGCCTGTTTATTTTAAAGAGACTGCCCTTAATTCAGATTTCAATGGAAAACTACAGGTGACAAACAGGTTCTTGTATTCCAATTTAAACTTGTGTAAATATTCCTTTGAACTCTTAAGGTATAGTAAGATCTTTCCGGAAACAGAAGTTGAAAGGCTAAATGGTATTATTCAATCCCCGGATATACCTGCAGGTGAAAGCGGCGAGCTGAGCCTCAATCTTCCACCTGAATGGAAACACTATGATGTACTCTATGTTACTGCAACTGACCAGTATGGCCGCCATATTAATACATGGTCGTGGAATATTACAAAACCGGAGGATTTTGTTAAACGGCTTGTAGTCACGAATGAGGACAGAGTAACTTCATCGGATACCGACAGCCTTCTGATACTGGAGTCCGGAAAAACAGTTGTTACTTTCAGTAAAAAATCGGGACTGATCGCCGGCGTAAAAAGTAATGGTAAAGTTATTCCCATCAGCAATGGAATCAGGTTTGCCGGCATCTCACCTGTTTTTAAGGGGATGAAGCATTACAGTCTGGAAAATAACTACATTGTCGAGCTTTTATATGACGATTCCTGTCATGCCACCTGGACCATGCTTCCGGGCGGATGGCTGCAACTCGATTATGATTACCGGCCGATTGGTCAGTTAGACTTTTCGGGAATAACTTTCAACTGTCCCGAAAACCTTGTAACAGGAGCAAAACTACTTGCGAACGGACCATTTCATGTCTGGAAAAACAGGCTGAAAGGTACCCGGTTTGGCCTTTATGACAAGCCTTATAATAATACAATTACAGGACAAACGTGGGATTACCCTGAATTTAAAGGTTATTATTCCAATTTTTATGCTGTTGAGCTGCAAACCAGAGAGTTGCCGATAACAATTGTCACCTCTGCCAGCGGTTTGTTCCTCCATCTTTTTACCCCTGAACCGGCTATTTATTCAAAAGGATTGAGGGGTAACACTAATCCTCCATTCCCTTCGGGAAATATCTCATTTCTCCATGGAATAAGCAGCATTGGAACTAAGTTCTCGACAGCCGAAGAAGAAGGACCACAGGGCTTGAAGAATATCTATGATGCAAATTCTGAACCACAGAAAGGCCGCCTCTATTTCAGGTTTGGAAAATAATTTCTCCTTTCTGATGCAACGAGGATTTATAATGCATTTTTTTCTTAATTTTCAATTAGACCATCAGCCTTATTAGCAGATACTTAAACTACAACGTTAAAAATATTTAAAAGAAAGGATTGGAATTCGCTCGTATGAAATAATAAATTACATTGCACTATAAACAGGCATTGAAAATGTAGCTTTAGGAGATCCAAAATTAATTACCTGACCTTAAAATCGTATTTCGCCAGAAACTTTATCATCTTCTTAAAAACACTAATACATCGTAGTAATCATGAAAAGACTAGTTATCCTTTTATATATCAGTATTCTAATAAATATTTCAGTATCCGGACAGGAACGGTCTTGTGAAAAAATAGTGAATGGACCCTGGATTCAGAATCTTTCAGAAAACTCTGTGACTGTCATGTGGATGACCAGCAAACCTTCTGTCCCCGGAATAATGTTCGGTACTGATACAGATAAAATGGAGTTAATTTATAATAGTAAGGATGGAATGATAAATGCCGGTGATACTTTGCAAAAGATCAGGATAACCGGTCTTCAGCCGGGAAAGAGTTATATGTACAGACTCTATTCCAGACAAATTGATGTTTTTGAACCATATAAAATAACATATAATGATACTATTATTTCCAAACCATATTCATTTACAACCCTGGATCCTCATGCCACATCGGCGAAATTCATCGTTTTCAACGATGTCCATAATAATTCGACAAAAATGGCAGGTTACCTTAAAAATATTGATATTAAGAATCAGGATCTCTGGTTTTTTAATGGGGATATGGTAGATTATGTTCAGAACAGGGATCAGATATTAACCGGATTTCTGGACACTGCTGTATTCTGGTTTGCAAAAAATAAACCATTTATCTATGTAAAGGGGAATCATGAGGCAAGAGGCAGATCTGCCCGCCAGTTCAAAGATTTTTTTGATTTTAAGGATAATAAGTTTTATAGTTCTTTTGACCTTGGACCAGTTCATTTTGTCATTCTTGATTGTGGAGAAGATAAACCGGATGACAATCAATATTATTATCAGCTTGCTGACTTTAACAATTATAGAAAAGAACAACTTGATTGGTTAAAGAAGGAGATAACAACAGATAATTTCAGGAATGCCGCGTTCAGAATTGTTTTATGCCACATGCCTGTTTACAAACAGGAAAAAATGGGTTATGGTATGCAATTTCTTTCAGATAATTATGGTCCTGTTCTGGAAAATGCCGGGATTGATCTGATGCTGAGCGGACATACACACAGGTATTCATACTTTGACAGCAAAAGTTCGGGTTTCAATTATCCTGTCGTTGTAAACTCCAGTAATTCATTTCTTGAAGCTTCAGTTAATACCAGCGAAATCAGGTTATTGATAAAGGGTACAGACGGTAAAGTTATAAATGAAATTAATCTTAAAAAAAATAAACAATAATTATAGTGAAGAACCCTGAATTATGTCGAATTAATTCATAACCAGATATTAATCCATGAAATCAGTATGAGCGACCCGGATTACCAACTAAAGTAAAAAGTAATTCAATATCAATCAGTTGTGGTTTAACCGGACCTTAGATAAATATTATATATACCTGTAAAAAATGAAAACCAATCGTAGAAATTTTGTAAGAATCACTGGCCTGACGGGCCTTGGTGTTGCTGTTGGTAATATTCTGAAAGGATTACCGTCTGAATCTGAGAAACTCAATAAATCAGACAATAGCCTTCCGGAACCGGCTGCAAAAAAACATTCTCAGAGATTTAATATGTCCGGTTATGCCGCACCTAAAATAGATACTGTCCGGGTTGGCTTTATCGGACTCGGAAGCAGGGGACCAGGTCATGTCTTGAATATGAGTCTTTTAGAAGGAGTGGATATAAAAGCTTTATGTGATATTGTTCCGGCAGAAGCCGAAAAAACCAAAAAGAGAATTGAATTTGCCGGATTTAATCCTACTCTTTATTCAGGTGATGCTGAAGCCTGGAAGAAGTTATGTGACCGTGATGATATTGACCTGGTATATATCTGTACTCCCTGGAATTTACATACCCCGATGGCAGTTTATGCAATGCAACAAGGAAAGCATGTTGCCATAGAGGTTCCTGCAGTCGATAAACTGGACGAATGCTGGCAACTTGTGGAAACATCCGAGAAGACCCGTATGCATTGCCAGATGATGGAAAACTGCTGCTATGACTTTTTTGAGTTGCTTACACTGAATATGGCGCGGCAGGGATTCTTTGGTGATATTGTGCACGGTGAAGGTGCTTATATACATAACCTCCTTGAAAGTAATTTTAGCAAAAACGGATACTGGAATATGTGGCGTTTGAGAGAGAATGCCGCCAGGAGAGGAAATTTATACCCGACACATGGTTTAGGTCCGATATGTCAGGTTATGGACATTAACAGAGGTGATAAAATGGATTTCCTGGTTTCCGTTATGAGCAAGGATTTCATGATGAATGAATTGGCAAAAAAGCTTGCAGGAACTGACAATTTTTATAACGAGTTTGTCAATAATCCATACAGGGGCAATATGACTACAACTACTATAGGAACCAATAAGGGACGGACAATTATGGTTCAGCATGATGTAACCTCACCAAATGTTTATTCCAGAATTCATAAAATAAGCGGAACAAAGGGTGCAGCACTGAAATATCCCCTGCCTGCCAAGATTTCAGTCGGTGACAGATGGCTCTCAGATGAAGAAGTAAAATCTCTTGAAGAAAAATACGCACCGGCAATAGTTAAAAAAGTTGGGGAAATGGCTAAGCAGGTTGGTGGTCATGGGGGAATGGACTTCCTCGAAGATTGGCGATTGATCGATTGCCTTCGCAATGGATTGCCCCTTGATCAGGATGTTTATGATGCGGCTCTCTGGAGCTCAATAGCACCACTAAGTGAATGGTCAGTTGCACACAAATCGAGCCCTGTTGATGTACCGGACTTTACAGATGGGTCCTGGAAGACCAATACACCGGTGGACATCTTATTGGAGAAAGGAGGAACTACAAAAGTAATAAGGTCAGTACCATCCAGGGAGCCCAGGAAACCTGTCTCTGAAGGTGTACAAAGCTAGCATCAAAAATCCACACTCTTTAAGGAAAACTGGTTGATGCTCCCGGTAGCCTGGAATTTGTTATTATTGAAGCTATTCTGTGAAGCCTCATTTGTCAGACAACTATACTTTTTTCATCCGGCTTTTTTTATTACTTTTCATATATAAAACTTATCAAATACTGTCATGAAAAGAATATTACCGGTTGTTCTGTCTATTTCATTATTTGTATCTTCCAATGTTGCCAGCGCCCAGAAGATTGACTACAATTACCCTTTCAGAGACATCTCACTTTCAACCGAAGAGAGGGTAACCGACCTTGTTTCGAGAATGACGATCGACGAAAAAGCCGATCAGCTTCTTTACACAGCTCCGGCAATCCCGAGGCTTGGGATACCAGCATATAACTGGTGGAATGAAGCTCTTCACGGGGTGGCAAGGGCAGGTTATGCCACAGTTTTTCCTCAGTCGATCACAATAGCCAACTCATGGGATGAAGGGCTTATGTATAATGTAGCCAGCGCTGTTTCAGATGAGGCAAGAGCAAAATATCATGAATTTCAGAGAAGGGGCAAGACAGGTATCTATCAGGGACTTACGTTCTGGTCGCCCAATATCAATATTTTTCGTGACCCAAGGTGGGGAAGGGGACATGAAACATATGGCGAAGATCCATTCCTGACCGGCAGGATGGGTTACCAGTTTGTAAAGGGCATGCAGGGCGACGATCCCAAATATCTCAAGACTGTTGCAACAGCCAAACATTATGCCGTCCATTCCGGGCCTGAACCTTTGAGACACTCTTTTAATGCCAGGGTTAGCGAGGTAGATCTGAGAGAGACTTACCTGCCTGCATTCAGATCGCTGGTTGTTGATGCCGGAGTTTATTCTGTTATGGGTGCCTACAATATGTTCCGCGATTTCCCGTGCTGCGCCAATCCGATATTATATGGGATCCTGCGTAATGAATGGGGATTTAAGGGTTATATAGTATCTGACTGCTGGGCAATATCCGATTTTTACAATTATACCAAATTTGCAAAAGATGCTGCCGAAGCCGCTGCTCAGGCTGTTAAGGCAGGAACAGATCTTGAATGTGGTGTGGATTATAAAAACCTCGTCACAGCGATGGAGCGGGGACTTATTACCGAAGCTGATCTGGATGTTGCCACAAAAAGAATATTTACTGCAAGGCTTAAGCTCGGGATGTTCGATCCCGATGTCGAGGTTCCTTATGCCCAGATTCCTTTTTTTGTGAACTGTTCTGATTACAATAATACCCTTTCAAGAAAAGCAGCACAGGAATCTATAGTTCTTTTAAAAAACTCCGATAATATTCTTCCTCTTGACAGGAACATAAAAACCATAGCCGTAATTGGTCCCAATGCTGATAATTTTGAATCATTGATCGGAAACTATAATGGTATTCCCAAAGATCCTGTAACAGTTTTGAACGGAATCATTAATAAAGTTACGCCTGACACAAAAGTGTTGTATGCAGAAGGCAGCGACCTGGCGGAGGGAATTCATAACCTCACTGTAATTCCATCGCGTTACCTGCAGACTCCCGATGGGGAGCAGGGTGCTCTGGGTGAATATTTTAACAACAGGGAAATGAAAGGTGAGCCTGCATTTTCAAGGATTGATGACCAGATCAACTTTTACTGGGAACATTTGTCGCCGCGATACGATCTGCCGGATGATGATTTCGGTGTTAAATGGACAACTTTTCTGATTCCCCCTGAAACCGGGAAGTATGCTTTGGGAACATGGGGCTCATCAGGTTATGAGGTTCTGCTCGATGGGAAAAGCATAATAACCGAAAGGAATGAACATCACGCATTCCACAAAGAGTATGGCGTTGATCTTGAAGCCGGGAAGAAATATAAAATTGAAGTTTTATATAAGAATTATGCCGGTGATGCCGACATGAAGCTGCTTTGGGCCAGGCCACGCACAGATATGACAGAACTGGCTCTTAAAGCAGCAGGGGAAGCCGATGCTGTCATACTTGTTCTTGGATTGTCGCAGCGGCTCGAGGGAGAAGAGATGAGTATCAAAATTGACGGATTCCTGGGTGGTGACCGTACAAACCTCAACCTTCCTGCTGTTCAGGAAAACCTTCTTAATTCCGTTACAGCAACAGGGAAACCAGTGGTAGTGGTGTTGATGAATGGCGGAGCTCTATCGGCCAACAATGCACAGGAAAAAGCTGCCGCAATTCTCCTTGCGGGTTATCCCGGTCAGCAGGGTGGAAATGCAGTTGCTGATGTATTGTTCGGGGACTGTAATCCTGCCGGCCGGTTGCCTGTAACCTATTACAAATCAATTGACCAGCTGCCTGCTTTCGAGGATTACAATATGAAGGGTAGAACTTACAGGTTCTTTACTCAGGAACCTTTATATCCTTTTGGTTATGGCTTAAGCTATACGACTTTCAGTTACAGCAATTTAATGCTTCCTGAGAAATCAATTGCAGGTGAGAAAGTAAGTGTAAAGGTCACTGTTACAAATACGGGCAAAGTTGCCGGAGATGAGGTTGTACAGCTTTACCTTACTGATGAAAAGGCCTCGACTCCGCGTCCTCTACGCCAGCTTGAAGGATTTTCGAGGATAAGTCTTAAACCGGGTGAAAGCAAGGTTGTAGAATTTATGCTCGATCCAAGGCATTTCTCAATTATAAACAATAAAGATAAAAGAGTAATCGAACCCGGATTCTTCACTATATCAGTCGGTGGTAAACAACCAGGATTTAAGGGATATCTCGATCCTCAGTTCACTCAGGTACTTACCGGCAGGATCAGGCTAACGGGTAAGGAAGTCTCATTTCCGAATTAAGTCATAACTCTGTGGTTCCACTGAGAAAAACTAAGAAGAAAAGAGGCTGTATCTAAAGTTCCTAGTTTGTTTCTCGTCCCTAAATCCCCTGCTTACAGGCAGGCAGGCCTAAAGGGGAATCAACAAGCTTTTAGCCCCCTTTAGGGGGTTGGGGGTAAAAAACAGGAAATGGTGTAAAAAATCACGACTTTTGATACAGCCTCTACAATTTCATTATCAGTATTATATTATTTTCTGATAAATCTGTACACTTTTACTGAATGGGGAGGCATATCGACATACGTCGATGATTCATTCAGTGTAAGGTCTTTATGTTCCCATATATCCCTGACAGTATAATTTGCCAGAGTCAGCGGAGTCATTCTTGGCTGACCCATCTGACCCGCACCTGCCTGCGGCCCTGGTGCTCCCTGTGGCCTGGCTGCGGCACCCTGAGTGCCCTGATTTCTTTGTGCTCCTGCTGTTGCACCTCTTGCGGCTGTTCCGGCAGCTGCACCTGTTCTGGCAGCTCCGGCTGCTCCTGATGCCCCTGCTCCCGGAGCTGCTGCCGGAGGAAATCCTCCGAATCCGCGTCCAAAAGTTCTGATCTGAGCCAGAAGGGCAAAATCGACAAGTACCGATTTCTTCTCATCTGATTTATTCAGAAGGCAAATAGCTTTTTCATTGTTACTTAGAGCCTTAACCCAGATCTGATAATCACTGTTATCCCTGTAGCATGTTGCCTGACGGCCAAGTGAATCCTGGTCAATGGCAATCATTTCCTTATTCAGAAGTGTTTCTTTGGTTTCAGGAGTCATCTTCTGCAGGTCATTGCCAGCCATCAGGGGAGAAGCCAGCATACACCACAGCGAAAAATGGGTTCTGTATTCTTCATTGGTCATTCCGCCATTTCCTACTTCCAGCATATCTGGATCATTCCATTTACCAGGGCCGGCGTACCTTGCAAGATCTCTCTGCCTTGAAAAAATGTCAATCATACTGTTCCAGTTGTCGCTAATGTCGCCGGTAGTTCTCCAGAGGTTGCCTACATCACCAGCCCATTCCCATGGCTTGCTTGATCCCCATTCACAAATACTGAATACGATAGGCCTTCCGGCTGTATGCAGGGCATCTCTCATATTTGTATATGATGATTTTGCATCCTGCGATCCTGAACCGCACCAGTCATATTTTAAATAGTCGACGCCGTATTTCGCATATGATCGTGCATCCTGATACTCATGGCCAAAGCCGCCCGGTCGTCTCTGACAGGTTACTGTACCTGCGCTCGAATAGATCCCGAATTTAAGTCCCAGTGAATGGACATAATCAGCTACATACTTCATTCCATGGGGGAAACGATCCTTATCCGGTACTATTTCACCATTCTCGTCACGGGCTATCTGCCAGCAGTCATCGATTACTATATATTCATAACCGGCATCCTTCATTCCGCTGCTTACGAGTTCATCGGCCATCTGCTTGATAAGTGTTTCACTTACATTACATCCAAACTTGTTCCAGCTGTTCCAGCCCATTGGAGGGGTCCTGGCTAACTGATCAAATTTCTGGGCACCGGCATTTAAAAACAGAAATGCTGCCACTAATAACAGAAAGTACTTTTTCATAGATTTTAAGATTAATTATAAGGAAATGATGATATAATAAAATGGTCTGGTTAATAGACATCAGTCACAACAAATTTATTTCTTTATTTAATCTTTTTCTGAATTGTTGATTATTAATTCCGGGCCACCTCTTTTCAGGCAAATAGTTTTTCCATTATCATTTTCCATTTTTCCCGGTCCTGCATTTCTTTTGTTTGCAGGTCAATAGACTTCAGAGTGTGGTCGTGATTGGTTGTGGTTGTGGTTGTGGTCATGGTAGGGACACGACATGTCGTGGCCCTACAATTTGTTGAAAAATTCATCATCTTTCCAATTTATCGGATTGTTTATTATGTAATCTGCAATCTGTTGATAGGATAATTCATTTTTGATTATATGTTCGTAAAATCGTGATTGCCACCTGAAATGCGAGAAATTGTTTTTATTGATAAATCGCGTTACAGATGATTTGTATTGTTGAATAATAACCGATATGGAACCATGAATTGGGTGCGAAAATTGGTTCTTTTGGGACACAACATGTCGTGTCGCTGTGAAATTCCCAATTGCGTTGGGTAGGGACATCACATGTGATGTCCCTACAGGATTATCGGTGTTGTCCGGTAGGGACACGACATGTCGTGTCCCTACATTATTTGCATTTTGGTCGCGTATGTTATCGACCCGTTTTAATTCAATTATCCCATGAACATGGTTTGGCATTACAATATGTTCATGCAAAACAGCATTTGTAAAATGTCCCGGAATTTCCAACCAGCACACATCTGCAATTTTCCCGGCATCATTCAATTCCATTTCATCATTTACTATATTCCCAAACAAACATTCCCTTTCTTTTACGCATATCGTAATAAAATACAAACCTGCCTGCGAATAATCATATCCTTTCAGGCGGATTGATTTGCGGTGGTAGATATTTGGATTGTAATTATTCATTTTATTCTTATTTACAATATTATCTGTTGGGTCATCACAGGTGTGTCCGTTCTGTCACATATGATTTCCCTCTCGTTATTTCCGGATCATCGGGTAGGGACATCACATGGTAGGGACATCACATGGTAGGGACATCACATGTGATGTCCCTACAGGATTATCGGTGTCATCCGGTAGGGACACGACATGTCGTGTCCCTACATTATTTGCATTTTGGTCGCGCATGGTATCGACCCGTTTTAATTCAATTATCCCATGAACATGGTTTGGCATTACAATATGTTCATGCAAAACAGCATTTGTAAAATGTCCCGGAATTTCCAACCAGCACACATCTGCAATTTTCCCGGGATCATCCAATTCCATTTCATCATTTACTATTTTCCCAAACAAACATTCCCTTTCTTTTACGCATATCGTAATAAAATACAAACCTGCCTGCGAATAATCATATCCTTTCAGGCGGATTGATTTGCGGTGGTAGATATTTGGATAGTAATTATTCATTTTATTCTTATTTACAATATTATCTGTTGGGTCATCACATGTGATTTCCGTCTCGTTATTTCCGGATCATCGGGTAGGGACATCACATGGTAGGGACATCACATGGTAGGGACATCACATGTGATGTCCCTACAGGATTATCGGTGTTGTCCGGTAGGGACACGACATGTCGTGTCCCTACATTATTTGCATTTTGGTCGCGTATGTTATCGACCCGTTTTAATTCAATTATCCCATGAACATGGTTTGGCATTACAATATGTTCATGCAAAACAGCATTTGTAAAATGTCCCGGAATTTCCAACCAGCACACATCTGCAATTTTCCCGGCATCATTCAATTCCATTTCATCATTTACTATATTCCCAAACAAACATTCCCTTTCTTTTACGCATATCGTAATAAAATACAAACCTGCCTGCGAATAATCATATCCTTTCAGGCGGATTGATTTGCGGTGGTAGATATTTGGATTGTAATTATTCATTTTATTCTTATTTACAATATTATCTGTTGGGTCATCACAGGTAATGTCCGTTCTGTCACATATGATTTCCCTCTCGTTATTTCCGGATCATCGGGTAGGGACATCACATGGTAGGGACATCACATGGTAGGGACATCACATGTGATGTCCCTACAGGATTATCGGTGTTATCCGGTAGGGACACGACATGTCGTGTCCCTACATTATTCGCATTTTGGTCGCGCATGGTATCGACCTGCAATATTCCCTACCAAATATATTAAAATATATTATCATGTTTACAGGTCAAATTTTTTAACTCCGTGTCTTACTGCGTGAAACTCTGTATAAATCCGTCGTTAATGGATTTCAAGACAATTAAATCATTAATTTTTCCCGCAGATTCCGCAGATTAAGGCAGAAGAGCTTGTTTATTTAAAGTTATCTGTTTTGATGTTGCAATTTTCTTTACTTTGGTAAGGTATTTTACATTTTGTGGGCTTTATTTGGCCAAAATATGTTGAAATGTCTTCCTGTTGTTTTTTCAATTGTTTAATTACTTTTATATCCCAAATACTTATTATGCAAACTGAAAACCATCTTCTTCAGAAACGGGTTAACCTTTTCGACGGTATTGCTATAGTTGCAGGCGCAATGATCGGTTCGGGAATTTTTATTGTAAGCGCCGACATTGCCAGGAATGTTGGTTCACCGGGGTGGTTGATGGTAGTGTGGCTAATCACCGGTGTCATTACCGTAATAGGCGCAATAAGCTATGGTGAGCTTGCTTCAATGATGCCGCATGTGGGCGGACAGTACGTTTACCTGAAGGAAGCCTACCATCCTTTGATTGGCTTCCTTTTCGGCTGGACAACTTTCCTCGTCATCCAGTGCGGATCGATTGCTGCAGTTGCGGTTGCTTTTGCAAAATTCAGCGGGGTCATCTTCCCATGGATCTCCGATACAAACATTCTGATGCATATAGGCCCGCTAAAGATCACAAGTACAATGATCATTGCCATTGCAATGATATCGTTTCTTACATGGCTTAATACGAGAGGCATTGTAACTGGAAAAACCGTCCAGAATTTCTTCTCATCAACAAAAGTGATTGCTCTTTTCGGATTTATCCTGATAGGCTTTTTTGCGACAAAAGGGATCAGATCATTTGAAATCAATAAGGAAGTCTTCTGGCAGGCAAGCAAAATAGGGGAGGGGAACCAGATAATCCCGCTCGCAGGTTTTGCCCTTATCGCTGCCATCGGAACCGCCCTTGTCGGCTCCTTATTTTCAGCAGATGCCTGGTATAATGTGACATATATCTCCGGAGAGGTGATCAATCCAAAGAGGAATGTTCCCTTAAGCCTGTTCTTTGGTACTTTAATTGTATCTGTGATTTACATCTTTACCAATGTTGTATATATTATGATACTCCCATTATCCGGTTCTCCCGATGGTGTAGATGTTCTGTCAAGAGGAATTCAGTTCGCCACCGACGACAGGGTTGCCACTTCAGCAATGAGTGTTGTCTTCGGGGAATATGCCGCCGTCATAATGGCCGTCTTTATTATGATAAGTACATTCGGTTGTAACCATGGATTAATCCTCGCCGGCCCAAGAGTTTATTACGCTATGGCACGGGATGGACTTTTCTTTAAAAAAGTGGGAGAAATAAACAGGAAAGGAGTTCCGGGATTCGCAATTGCTGTTCAGGGTGTTTGGGCAGTGCTGCTTTGTCTGTCAGGAACATATAGCGATCTTCTTGATTATGTGATTTTTGCAGTCTTGCTATTCTTTACGCTGACTATCAGTGCGATCTTTGTCCTGAGGGTAAAACGACCAGATATACCACGACCTTATAAAGCATTTGGTTACCCGGTTATCCCTGCAATTTACGTAATGACAACGGCTTTTATAATGGTGATTTTGCTCATATATAAACCAACATACACTTTTCCGGGTCTCGCAATAGTACTTTTAGGCATCCCGGTCTTCTTCCTCTGGAAGAAATTTTCAAAGAATTCAGGTAACAGTAATGTTGATGAGGCCGACAGGGAAACTGATTAGGTACTTTCCGTTATTAATTGTAAATTAGTAACATCGTAGTCCTGTTTCTAAAGTAACATTAAACCTGATTTTATGAAACTTTCATTGAGATTATTATTTGCTGCAATGATCTTAGTTGCAGGTTGCACCTCCGTAAAGGTGGATAACAGCCCTGAATATGGCATTATACAGAATCCTTCAGCTGAAATGACCGATGGCTCGGTTGTAAAAGGATGGACAAGTGATTTGCGGGCGAGATTTGCTACCCAGTTTTATGACAATACAGCCCATTCTGGAACAAAGAGTCTTTTTATTAAAGCCGACAGGTTTGCCAACGGCAGGTGGTCAACTAAAGTCCTTTTGAAACCGTGGTCAAAATACAGATTTACAGGGTGGATAAAAACTGAGGATGTTGTCACGGAAAACGGGAAGGGGGCCGGTTTCAGAATGTCGGGACTTGATGTTGAGCCAAAAGGCTTTTCAGGTACAAACGACTGGACGCAGGTCATTTATGAGTTTGAAACAGGCAATAATGATTGTTTAACAGTTGCCTGCATGCTCGATGTAGATGGGAACTCAAAAGGACGGGCCTGGTTTGATGATATGAAACTCGACCTTGTTTCTTCAGAAAAAATAGAAACAAATGTTTCAATAAACACAACGAACAAATCTGAAAAAATGCCTGTATATATCTACGGTCAGTTCATAGAACATCTTGGACGTTGTATTTACGGCGGGATCTGGGCAGAAATGATCGAGGACCGGAAATTCTGGTATGTCCCCGGAACAAGGGAATCTGTATGGAAGTTAGATGGTGAAAAAACCCTGTTGACAATGGATGTCAGAGATCCTTTTACCGGAGCTCAGACCCCGGTTCTGACTTCAGAAAACGGTAAAAAAGCAATTCTTGTCCAGGAAAACCTGGGGCTAAAAGAAAACCTTGATTACACCGGCCGGATAGTCCTGAAAGCAACAGGCAAATTGGACAAAGCCATTGTCACTCTCAAGTGGAATGACAAAACCGAAACTTGTGATATATCCGGACTCACTAAAAGCTATGCAAGTTATCCGCTTAAATTCAGATCCGGTACACTGGTCCATGATGCTGTTCTGTCGGTTGAACCTGTCGGAGAAGGTAAACTCTGGGTAGGTACTGTTTCCCTGATGCCATCTGATAACATTGAAGGTTTCCGGAGTGATGTCATTGCCCTCCTGCGCGAACTCAATGCACCGGTATACCGGTGGCCGGGCGGCAACTTTGTAAGTGGCTATAACTGGCGTGATGGCATAGGCGATCGCGACAGGCGGCCTCCGAGAAAAAATCCTGCATGGCAGGGTGTTGAAGCCAATGATGTTGGAATTCACGAGTTCATGAAGTTCTGTGAATTAATTAACACTGAGCCTTATATTGCCGTTAATGCCGGACTTGGAAACTCAGATGAAGCGATGGCTGAGGTCCAGTACGCTAACGGAGATCCTGAAACACCCATGGGTAAACTCCGGACAATAAATGGTCACACCGGACCATGGAAAGTTAACTGGTGGTCAATCGGCAATGAGATGTACGGCGACTGGCAGCTCGGGCATATGTCAACAGAACAATTCGTGAAAAAGAACAACGAATTTGCCGCGAAAATGAGATCGGCTGATCCTTCTCTCAAACTTATTGCAGTAGGCGACCTTGGGGAATGGGATAAGATGATCCTGGCTAATTGTGCCAATGAAATGGATTATATAAGCGAACATTTTTACAAACAGGACTACCATGGAGGCGGTCTGATGACTCATGTAAAACAGATTCCTGATGCAATCCGCGAAAAAGCCGTTGCACACAGGGAATACAGGCAATCGATCCCTTCGCTTAAAGGGAAAGATATACGGATTTGCATGGATGAATGGAACTACTGGTATGGTCCGCATATTTATGGTGAACTGGGTACGAGATATTTTTTCAGGGATGCAATGGGTATTGCGGCCGGGATTAATGAATATTCAAAGAACAGCGACATAATTTTTATGGCCAATTATGCTCAGACTGTCAACGTTATCGGCTGCATTAAAACCAATACGACACATTCGGTCTTTGATGCTACGGGACAGGTTCTTAAACTTTACAGGAACAAGTTCGGTTTTATTCCGGTTGAAATAACAGGTGAGACGAGGCCGCTTAATCTGGGAGCTACTCTGACAACCGGTGGGGATACGCTGACGCTTTCAGTTGTCAATCCGACCTGGGGACCGGTAGATTTTCCTTTCTCAGTTAGTGGAAGCACAACCCTGCCGGAAATCGAGATATGGAGGGTGACTGCCCCGGATGATATGTCAACAAATGAGCCGGGAAGGGATCCTGCAGTTGTAATCGAAGGTCCGGAACTTACCAAATTTAGCTCCAGGCTTAGCGTCGGTCCTGCCAGCATTACAATATTCAGGATCCCATTAAAAAAATGACGAGTTTGTATCAAATGTTTCCTGAAGGATTTATAAGAAGAATAAGAAGCCAGGAGTATATTGATGCAGAGGCTCTTCTGGAAGCATTGGGACAACCTTCCCCTGTCAGCATCAGGCTCAATCCCTCAAAATGGCAAAAAGTCCCTCAAAATGCAGAACCTGTTCCCTGGTGCAGTACCGCCTTCTATCTTCCTTCAAGACCATCATACACTCCCGACCCTCTGTTTCACTCCGGATGCTATTACCCCCAGGAAGCATCAGGCATGTTCCTGGAGCAGATTTTCAGGCAGACTGTAAACTCATCAGGTTTTGTCAGAGTTCTCGACCTGTGCGGCGCTCCGGGAGGGAAGAGTACGCACCTTTCATCATTGATAGGGAAGAATGGACTGCTGGTCAGTAACGAAGTTATCAGGTCAAGAGCTCCGGTTCTCAAAGAGAACATAACACGCTGGGGAAATCCCAATACTATTGTCACACAGAGTGATCCTTCAGCATTCAGACAACTTGAGGGTTTTTTTGATGTTATTCTGGTTGATGCACCATGTTCGGGTGAAGGAATGTTCCGCGATCAGCTGGCAAGAAATGAGTGGTCGGAGGGAATTGCAGCCCATTGTTCCGAAAGGCAGAAGAGGATTTTAACGGATGTCTGGCCTTCACTGGCAGAAAACGGGATCCTGATTTACAGCACATGTACATTTAATCCCGCAGAGAACGAACAAAACATTAAATGGCTGGTAGACAATAATGAGGCTGAGTCAGTGCAGTTAAAGAATTCCGGATTCAATGGTGTTGCAGAAATTGATTACCAGGGCATAAAAGGTTATGGTTTTTACCCCGGAAAAATAAGGGGAGAGGGATTATTTTTCGCTGTTATAAGAAAGAGAGGTAAATCCGGGAAGAAATTGAAATCAGGCAGGGATGGGGATTCACTTAAGGTTAACAAAGATGGACTCAAAACAGCAGCTTCCTGGACGGATTTTTCTGAAGATAATCTAATACATCCAGGAGATGATGTTGTTGCTTTGCCCACAAACAGGTCTGATTTTAAACTGATTAACCAGTTTGCCAGGATAATAAAAGCCGGAACAAAGATATTTACAGCCAAGAAAAATGATTATCTGCCTTCACATGAGCTTGCGCTCTCAACCGGTCTGAAATCTGAAGCTTTTCCGGGAGTGGAAGTTTATTATGATCAGGCAGTTGAATATCTTAAACGTGGTAATCCGGTGATTCATAATGCTCCTAAAGGATGGTTCATAATCAGGTTTAACGGTATAAACCTGGGATTCGCAAATAATATCGGGAGCAGGATAAATAATTATTTCCCTGTTGATATGAGGATCCGTATGACAATTCCTGAAAATGCTGTTTCACAAATTATAAAATGGGAGGAATAAAATTTTTGCCAGACGCGCGTGAGTTTCAGATTTTCATAAAACCAGTGGGAGCCAGGTGCAATATTCACTGCAGCTATTGTTATTATATTGAGAGGAGTAAACTTTATCCTCATGAAGTGTCAAGTGTAATGTCCGGTAATGTTCTCGAAAAATATATCATTCAGAATATTGAGGCCTCAGGGGATGGTGTGATAAACTTTTCATGGCACGGAGGGGAACCGCTGCTGGCCGGCTTAAGTTTTTTCAGGAAGGCGATTGAATTACAACGGAAACATCTGCCCTCCGGACGTAAAATTATTAATGGCATTCAGACAAACTGTACTCTGATCAATGAAGATTGGTGCAGATTTCTTGCAGATAATAATTTCATAGTGGGAGTCAGTATGGATGGTCCAGCTGAATTTCATAACAGGAACAGGACCACCAAAAATGGGAAGCCAACTTTTGACAAGGTCTTAAGAGGATATAAATTGCTAAGAAAGTATAATATCCCGACTGAGATCCTATGTGTTGTAAACGCATTTAATGTAAATCATCCCCTGGTAATTTACGAATTCTTTAAGCAGCTGGGGACAAAAAATATTACCTTTCTGCCTCTGGTGGTCCGTAATCCAAAGTCTGACAATGAATTATATATTGATTCAGTTCCGTCGCCTGATTTTGGTATCTTTCTTAAAACGATATTTGATAAATGGGTTGAAAAGGATATTGGCAGGATCAAAATACAATTGTTTGAAGAGATGATCAGACCTGCTTTTAACCTGGAACATACTTTATGTATTTTCAGGGAAAATTGCGGAGGGGTTCCTGTTCTTGAGCATAACGGAGATTTTTATTCATGCGATCATTATGTTGACACAGAACATCTTGTGGGCAATATTATGCATGGTACCGTGGCTGAATTCCTCGATAGTGAGAATCAACGGGTTTTCGGAAATGTAAAATCAGATACGTTGCCAATGTATTGCAGGAACTGTGAAGTAAAACCGATGTGTAACGGTGAATGTCCCAAAAACAGATTCATAAAAGCTCCCGATGGTGAGGAAGGATTGAATTACCTGTGTGAAGGGTACAAATACTTTTTTAATCACGCACTTCCATTTGTAAAGGCGGTAGGGGAAATGTGGAGAAATCAGGATCTTACTTCAGTTTCTCCTTAAAGAACGCCACAGTCCTGCTCCACGCCAGCTTAGCTGCCTTCTCATTGTAACGTTCCGCATTTGTATCGTTGTTGAAGCCGTGAGAGGTTCCCTCGTAAGTATAAATCTTATACTCTTTCTTATATTTCTTGAGCGCTTCTTCAAAAGCCGGAATGCCGGCATCAATACCCTGGTCATTTTCAGCATAGTGCGCAAGTATCGGAGCTTTAATTTTGGCAACATCCGTCTCAACCGGCTGCCTTCCGTAATATGGAACCGCAGCATCAAGGTCAGGTGCATTGACTGCCACCTGGTTGGTCATGGCGCCTCCCCAGCAAAAGCCCGTACAGCCTACTTTTCCTGTTGTCAGCGGATTGGTTTTAAGATATTTTACTGCAGCAACGAAATTCTTTGTGGTCTTTTCTCCGTCAAGCTTCTTGAACATTTCTCCTACATTACTTACATCTTCCGGAGTGCCACCGAGAGGAGAAAGAGCATCCGGAGCAAGTGCGAGAAATCCTTCACGTGCCATTCTTCTTGTAACATCCTGGATATGAGGGACGAGACCCCTGTTTTCATGAATTACAATGACGGCAGGGAATTTTTTGCCTTTGGAGGGTCTTGCAAGGTAAGCCCGCATTTCCCCGGTTTCTCCCGGATATTTAATGAATTCCGTAATCAGGTCAGCATCAGTCTGAGGTACTTCCGAACCAGACGCTTTGTTATCTTCCAGAACAGGCAGCAGAGCAATGGCTGCTGCAGTGCTGCCGGCGTACACAGCCAGCTTTTTTATGAACGAACGACGGTCAGCCCGGCCATTTTTGTAATCTTCGTAAAGGTCAGTAATTTTCCTCTCCATAACTGTGGGGTTTAATTAGTTAAATAAAGTTTTAAGTTACAAAAATTAAACGCAACTCAATAGCTTATGTTCAGTAAAATTCAATTTCTTCGCAACAAAAAACAATTGTTACCTTTCAATCCTTAAAGTTATTATGAACAGAAGTATAACAGGAGTGATACTGGCAGGAGGTACCGGCAAACGATTCGGAGGCATCTCAAAAGCTAACCTGCGGGTGGGGGGTAAACCAATTATCCTGAGGATACTTGAAACCATCAGCGATCTTTTTGAAGAAATAATTATTGTTACAAACACTCCTGCAGAATTTCCGGAGTATACGTGTTGCCGGATAATAGGTGACGAGCTAAAGAATAAAGGTCCTCTTGGAGGTATCCATGCGGCACTTAAGGCGTCTGCAAATGAAGCGGTTTTCGTTCTGGCCGGCGATATGCCCTTCCCCGACAAAGAGCTTATTAATTACCTTATCGGGAAATTTCAGGACAGCCGGTGCCAGATACTTGTACCACAGGTAAATAATAAGATTGAACCACTTCATGCCATTTATAAAACTTCTGTTCGGGAGGACATTGAAATGTTTATTTCAGGAGAAAAAAATCATGCAATTCAAAGATTCCTGAAAATAATGAATACATGTTATGTAGAACTGGAAGAAACACCGCGGATTCTAACCGCTTTTACAAACATTAATAATCCATCCGATCTGAATCGGTTAAATACATGGGGATCAGAATAATAAATTCATGGCAAAGTTCGTTTGTGAATAGATTTGATAACTGATCGGGTATTAACTAAAATCTACCATACTATGAAAAAGTGTTTTTTCGCTCTTTTAATTACATTCCTGACTGCCTCTTTGCTTCAGCTTAGCGCACAATCTAAAATCGGTTATGGGGTCAAAGCCGGAGCAAATATTTCCAGACAGAGTACGTCAATTGAGACTGAAAATGTTGAAGCAATTGATTTGAAGGGTCTTCTCAGATTTAACGCAGGAGCCTGGTTCAATTATTTCATTATTGATCATCTTGCAATTCAGCCTGAACTAATAATTTCCGGAAAAGGAACAGACTGGAATGATCCTTCATATAATGTAAAGGATCTTCTGACATATGTGGATGTACCCTTATTGTTAAGGTATCAGATCATCGACCTGGTGAACGTTCAGGCAGGCCCGCAGTTTGGTTACCTTCTCAGCGCACGGCAGAAGGATAACGAAACGGGTGATGTTATCAAAATAAATGATTACTATAAGAAATCCGATTTTGGATTAGCCGTCGGGGTAGAGGCAAATCTGCCGTTCAAGCTAAATCTGACGGTAAGGTATGTCTTTGGCCTTAAACCTGTAACGACAGATGTACAATACATTGATCCATGGCTGAATAATTTCCTGCAGATATCAGCCGGGTATCGATTTCTCGGGAAATAAATCAAATTAAAGGGAAGGCACGGATTGCACTTTGCTAAATCCGCGAAAGCAGGGAGAACTCAGCAGAGAATCATTACAATTTTTTGCTGAGATTTTTATTTTGGCTATTTTTAGCGGTCATTAGATTTAAAAGTATAAGATATGAAAAAGAATCTTCTTTTTGTTTTTCTTATTTTAATGATTGCTGATATTTCGATAGCTTTAGGCCAACCTTCAAGGTACAACTACAGGAAGTCACAACCTAAATTCGGATACGGCGTGAAAGCCGGGGTGAATATAGCAAGCCAGTCTACCACGGGTAACGATGCAGCTATTGAGGTTAAAATGATTCCAAGGATTAACGCGGGAGGATACTGCAATTACTTTGTCAACAAATACCTGGGCATTCAGGCCGAATTGCTGGCATCCGGCAAGGGAGCCCACTGGAAAGACTACTACGATGACATGAAAGACCTGCTCACTTATGTCGACATACCTCTTATCATTAAATACCAGCCCGTTGGATTTGTTAATATTCACCTCGGAGTTCAGGCAGGTCTCAGAGTATTGGCAAAGCAAAAGGATTTAAAAACCGGCATTAAATCAGATATAAAGGACTACTACAACTTTACTGATTACAGCCTTACCGGAGGCGTTGAAGCAAATCTGCCCAATAAGATTAACCTTACCCTCAGATATGTATACGGGCTGACTCCGGCAACCAACGATGTACAGTATGTGGACCCCTGGAAGAACAATCTCATCCAATTCTCAGTTGGCTACAGATTTTCAGGAAGATAGCTTTTAATCTTACCCGAAAATTTATCTCATAGAAGAACTAATTAAAACAGACCGAAATGAAGAAAATGCCCGTTTTTCTCCTCATGATTATTTTTTTATCTATGGCTTGTAAAAGGTACAATAAATATGAAGGTGTGGCTTTTACAGAGAAGGAACCGCGCGATTGGGAGAACCCTGAATTGTTCAACCTGAACCGGGAAGCCCCTCACGCAACAATGATAAGTTTCTCTGATGAAATGTCTGCACTTGAGGCTGATAAGTCTGCATCGCCAAACTATTTATCGCTCGACGGGACATGGAAATTCAACTGGGTTAAATCGCCTGATCAGCGGCCATTCTGGTTTTTTAAGGATGACTATGACATCCGCGACTGGAAGGAGATTGAAGTTCCTTCCAACTGGCAGATGAAAGGTTATGACATACCCCTTTATGTAAATATCGGATATCCGTTTAAAAATAACCCACCCTACATTCATCACGAATGGAATCCTGTCGGGTCATATAAAAGGACATTTAAGATTCCCTCCGGATGGAATGGCAAAGAGGTTTTTCTGCAGTTCGGCGCTGTAAGCTCAGCTTTCTATGTCTGGGTAAATGAACAGCTGGTCGGATACAGTGAAGATAGTAAGGTTCCTGCTGAATTCAACATTACAAAATACCTGAAAAAAGGTAATAACTCACTTTCGGTTGAGGTTTACAGATGGAGCGATGGAAGCTATCTCGAAGATCAGGATTTCTGGAGATTGAGCGGTATCCAGCGTACAGTTTTTCTGCAGGCTCGCCCCAAAACTTATATAAATGACTTCTTTGCTGTGGGTGACCTTGAGAATAATTACACTGATGGTCTGCTTAAACTTGACGTTTCTCTGAAAAATGAAAGTAACAGTTCTGATAATTTCTCAGTTGAAGCCTCTCTGTTTGAGAATGACCAGAAAATTTATTCCGAATCAAAAGATGTTAATTTAACTGAAAATAATGCTTCCTTAAATTTCACAAAACAAATTCCTGATGTAAGGAGATGGTCAGCTGAAACCCCTGATCTTTACACAGTTGTATTAAACCTGAAGGACAAATCAGGGAACCTCCTTGAAAGTGTAAGTTCAAAAATTGGTTTCAGGAAAGTAGAAATTGTTAATTCACAGCTCCTTGTAAATGGTGTGGCAATACGCATTAAGGGAACCAATATGCATGAACATAACGAAGTTACAGGTCATGTTGTGGACGAGGCAACTATTCTCAAGGATATCCGCGTGATGAAAAGCAATAATATAAATGCCGTAAGAACTTCGCATTATCCGCAACAGGAATTATGGTATGAAATGTGCGATAAATATGGTCTCTACCTTGTTGATGAAGCTGATATTGAATCACATGGCATAGGCTATGATAAAGATGTCACGCTGGCTGATAAACCTGAATGGGCAGGTGCCCATCTCGACAGGATGCAGCGCATGGTTGAACGGGACAAAAACCACCCCTCGGTAATCATTTGGTCGCTCGGTAATGAGGCTGGTGACGGGCATAATTTCCTTAGTAACTACAAATGGGCAAAGGGGAGGGATCTAACCCGTCCGGTTCAATATGAACGTGCTGAAAAGAGTACAAATACTCCTGAACGGCATACCGATATTGTATGTCCCATGTATGCCAGAATAAACCAGATTGAGGCTTATGCCAGGGATCCCAAAAGTGACAGACCCCTGATTATGTGTGAATATGCTCATGCCATGGGTAATTCAACAGGTAATCTCCAGGATTACTGGAACATCATTGAAAAATATCCAAAACTCCAGGGCGCTTTTGTCTGGGACTGGGTCGACCAGGGACTTTTGCAGACCGATAAGGATGGCGCGAAATACTGGACTTACGGTGGCGACTATGGCGAAGAAGGAATGCCAAGCGATGGTAATTTCTGCATAAACGGACTTACCTGGCCCGACAGGACAGGGAAACCCGGATTGAATGAAGTTAAAAAAGTCTACCAGTATGTTGGTTTCGAGCCTGTGAACCTGGAAACCGGATCGATAAGAATTAAAAATAAATATGATTTTACCGACCTTTCCCAGTTTAGCTTCGACTGGGATGTTGTTTCTGACGGAGTTGCCGTTAAATCAGGCAAACTGAGTTTTGCAGGTCTCAAGCCGCATAGCGATACACTCGTAAGCATACCGGTCTCCGGTATCATTCCGGAACCGGGTACTGAATATTTCCTGAATATAAGGGTTTCGCGTAGTGATGAATGGAATTATGTGCCTGAAGATCATGTATATGCATCAGCTCAGTTTAAACTGCCTTTCGAAGGTAAACCGGTAACGGCTTCAAGGAATGAACTGGCTGTCCTTCAGACAACTACCTCAGGCAAGAAGTATGAGGTAAGCGGAAGCGACATGAAAATTGTTTTCGATCTCGAAGCCGGCAGGATGGAGTCGTTCAATTATAAAGGCAAAGAACTTTTAACTAAGGGTCCCGAACCTGATTTCTGGCGTCCTCCTACTGATAATGACTATGGATATGGCATGGACCAGCTGTTAGGAGTCTGGAAGAAAGCCGGCGAAAAGAGTGCAGTAAAAAAGGTGGGTATCGCCCAGCCTGAAATTGGTAAAGTAGTCCTGACTTTCGGATATGACATCCCGGGAAACAGTGGAGAAAAGATTGCAGGTTATGTAACTACGTATACAATTTACGGATCGGCAGATGTAGTGATTAAGAATCAGTTCTCAAAAGTTTCTGATAAAGTTCCTGAAATTCCAAGAATGGGAATGCAGTTACAGATCCCTGAGGAATATATGAACCTGAAATGGTTTGGAAGGGGACCGCATGAAAATTATGTCGACCGGAAGACTTCCGCTGATGTCGGACTCTACGAAAGCACCGTCGACGACCAGTATGTTCCCTATATACGGCCGCAGGAAAACGGATATAAGACTGACACGCGCTGGTTAACGCTTACCGATGAGTTTGGCTCCGGTCTGCTGGTCAGTGGGAATCCTCAGATCTGCTTTGCGGCGCTTAAAAACATTCACGACGATTTTGAATCTCCGGGGAAACTGTCCCAATACCGTAAGGATGCCAAAAGTGCAAATACACATACCAGAGATGTCAAACCCCGCGATCTGGTAAACCTGAATGTCGATCTTGGACAGATGGGTGTGGGAGGCGATGATTCATGGGGTGCTCAGATACATCCGGAATACCGTCTTTCAGGCAAATCATATGAATATTCATTCAGGATCCGTCCTATAGGTAAAGATGACGATGTCCTCAAACTTGCAAAGGAAAGATTCTGAAGATGTAAAAGCCTCACCCCCTAAATCAGGGTTGTTGAAAAAGCCTTTTTTAACCGCAAAGCACGCTAAGAAGGCGCAAAGCACGCAAAGTTAAAACATTAATAATTAGTTCTTTGCGTGCCGATAGCTATCGGCATTTGCCTAAATCCTTCGCGATCTTTGCGGTTAATGGATTTAGACTTTTTAAACAGCCCCACTTAACTTCCGTGTTTCTTCCTATTTCAATTCGACCTTAAGTACTTGTTCTTCCCCGGTCATGATATTTTTGACATCATAAATCAGCGGCTCGGTTACTTTTCTGCTTACAGCCACCCTCGTCACTGCATTCGCTTCAAGATTGATGGATGCAGGTGCATTTGCAACACCATTTACAAGATAGAACGGTACATCTGACCTGTTCGTAACTTCAAAGAAAATATTTTTGTCATTGCGGTAATATGGTTTACCCACCGAAATACACTGGTAGAAAAATGGTTTTGCATATTCTTCTTTACCTGCAATGATATCCTTGAAATACACAAGTGTCCGGCCCGCAAACATTGCCTCTTTGAGAGCCTCCTGGGTTCTTTCTTTTGCAAAAACAAGTGTCATCGGCCTGTTGGTATATGCCGGTTTCGTATAGTCCTCGCTTATGACACCATGATTGTCACTATTGCCGGTAACTGCCAGATTGTATTGCTTACAGAATGTCAGGACCAATGGATAATATTCACTGTCGTTAAAGAATTCTATGCCGTGTAGCCATCCCTTTTCAATAAGTTTCCTGTGTATTTCATACATTTTTGGAATTCCATCGGCTTCCTGAGATTTCCAGCCAGGGTGATTCCACTGAAGAAATGCTCCCTGTTTTATTGCGGCAGCGTACGCATCCATAACTGAGTCAACAGCAAGAAGAGTTGCATCCTGGATAAACAATGCATTAACATGTCCGGGAGGCATATCACGGGTTATTTCAGCGCCATGTACCAAAATAATGTTTCTGTCCCTGGCATAATTCTCTCCGAGTTTCCAGCCGGCATTGAAATCTATGGGAATGAAATTCTTCTTCGGAGTATATTCAAGATGGTCAGTAATTGCGATTGCGTCCAGTCCGTCGCGCAATGCTTCATCGATCCTTACGGTGGGCCATACATTGCCATCCGAGAAGACTGAGTGCAGGTGAAAATCACATTTAAGAGTTACATAACCAGGCAGGTCCGGAAGATTTACAATTTTTCTCTGCCCGAAACCAGTCAGGCTAACAGCAAGAATAAATAAAATAATGGTCGTAAGTTTTTTCATAAATATCAGGTTAGTAATAATTTGTAATAATTAATCACCTTCTTCCCTCTCTCCATCGCTCCCGCTCCACTCTCGCTTCCACTCCCGCTCCATCGCTCCACTCCCGCTCCCGCTCCCGCTCTCTCGCTCCCGCTCCCTCTCCCTTTCCTTCCTCAAAGCTCTTCATAGAAATATGCTACTTTCTTATCGAAGTCGTCATAGGTATAGATTTTTTTCTTTCTGTTGATATAATAGTAGTTAAGCATTGCAAAATCGCCTGCACACATCGTTGCATGAGCAAATAGCAACAGCGAGAGACTCCATTTCCAGAGCCCGGGAAGATAAAGCACGAGGGTAAGAAGTACAATGCTTGTCAGCAGAAACGGGACAACAGCCACGAGCCTGAACTGATTGGCTGTGGTGACATGCCTGTGTGCTGTCACATAGAACATGTATTGCTTCAGATCCATGCCAACCTTTATATTTTTCGCTCCTGTTAAATAATATGTGATAACATGAAGTAATTCATGAACGGGGATGCAAAGAACAGGTAAGACAATTAATCCAAGACCTGTGTGAAAGAAAATATTCCTGAACGGGAAGTAGCCGCTGATGTTGAGTCTGACTTTTAAAGCAATAACAAGAAAAAGAATGCATGCCGACCAGAAGAAAACCATAAGACCCGATTTCCTTCTTAAATAATCGAGAACAAATGTTATCAGCTCATCGTAAGGAATTTTGAGTATCTGTCTGAATTTCGAGTGATTGTCAAGGTCTTCAATACGAAGGGACATAACTAAAGCTTTTCCCAAATTTAACTTTTTGAGCAGGCAAAACAAAGGAATTCAGACATAAAACTTAATTATTGTGACACAGAGTAACCAATAAGCACTCCGGGATACCATTTGAAGCGCAGGCGCTGGAAATCGATTATCCTCTTTTTCCAAATGGCTCGTTATTTGATACCTTTGTAAAAATATTCGAAAGCGTGAGATTTGGCTTTACAATATTGTTTTTGCTGTTGATATCAGGAGCAACTTCCGCTCAGATTGATACCGGCGCATTGAAAAATGACACTCTGCCCAATAATTATTACAGGCTTCATTCGGTTGAACGGGATGGTATTATTTTACCCGAAATCAATCTCAGGGAGGTCGTAATTATCGGCCGTCCCTCATCTTCAAAAAAATTCCCATTCTGGAAATACCAGCGGATGGTTTACAACCTTAAAAAAGTTTACCCTTATGCTCTGATTGTACGATCACGTCTCGGGCAGGTTAACGAAGAGCTTGAAAAGATCCCGGACGACAGGGGCAGGAAGAAACATCTCCGGCAGATAGAAAAAGATGTTTTCGGCGAATATGAAGATGATATCAGGGATATGACCATCACTCAGGGGAGGTTGCTGATTAAACTCATTGACAGAGAGACCCTCAATACTTCCTATGATCTCATAAAACAATACCGGGGAAGTTTTTCGGCTGCCTTCTGGCAAAGCATTGCACGGATTTTCGGGACTGACCTCAAAGCGGAATATGATCCCTACGGTGAAGATGCTGTGATTGAAATAATCCTTAAGGAAATAGAGGCGGGTAATTTGTAGTTTGAGAATTTCAGACAATCATGAAAAGAATATTTATTGCAGTTAAAGTGATCCCGGAAAGCGAGATGCTAAAGTTGTACTTATCTCTCAAATCAATTCTTGCCGGGGAGAGCATAAAATGGATCGATCCTGTTAATATTCATATCACACTGGCGTTTCTTGGCGATACCGAGGAAAAGAGGATAAAGAACCTTTCTCTTATGCTTAAGGAAGGTTGCTCGACTTTTAAAAAGTTTGATTTTGAAATTGCAGGGACAGGCCTCTTCAAAAACTACCGGGAACCGAAGGTGATCTGGGCAGGGATCAGACTGTCGGAAGAGCTTCTGGCACTTAATAGTTTAATCACAGGGATTTTAAAAGAGAATAATTTCGAAACGGATGAAAAAGGATTCAAACCTCATCTGACTCTCGGAAGGATAAGATCGGTTCATGATATTGAAATCCTTAGAAATGCAATTGAAAAATTTAAAGATTCAGAATTTCAGAAGGTTGAAGTGAAGGAAGTGATCCTTTATGAAAGTATACTGATGCACACCGGTCCGCTGTATAAACCACTGGGTACCTTCAGTCTTTTATAAAAAACCTGGAACTTACACAGAGTTCCACGGACCTGCCTGCCGGCAGGCAGGGAATACACAGAGTTCCACAGAGTTATGACTTAAAACCGCTCTGTGGATCTACTGTGTTACCTCTGTGGATCTCAGTGTAATTCTTTTTCTTATTTTTGTTAATTTAAAATAAAGAGCCGACCACCGGATGACAGATTCATTTGAAGCAAAGGGAAAGAGAAAGAAACTCGTTGACGCTTTGCGTAAAAAAGGAATTGTTGATGAGGAGGTTCTGAGAGCCATCAACGTAGTTACGAGACACGATTTTATGGACCCTGCTTTCCTTAATCATGCTTATGTTGATAAAGCATTCCCGATTTCATCCGGCCAGACGATCTCCCAACCCTATACCGTAGCTGTCCAGACCTCTTTGTTAAAGGTCAGGAAGAGGGATAAGATCCTTGAGATAGGTACAGGTTCCGGATACCAGGCGGCAATACTCGCTGAAATGGGTGCAAAGGTCTATACCATAGAACGTTATCGGGATCTATACCATAAAGCTCAAAGAACCCTTACATTACTCGGGTACTCAGCTGATTTCTTCTTTGGCGACGGTTACGAAGGAAAACCTCAGTACGGTCCTTTCGATGGAATTGTCATAACAGCAGCAACGGATGCTGTCCCTGAAAAGCTTCTCCCTCAGCTTAAAATCGGAGGACGGCTTGTTGTGCCTGTCGGCGATAATACCTCACAGGTAATGACACTTGTTATCCGGAAAGGAGAGTATGAATATGATTATTCCACACATGGTAATTTTATCTTTGTCCCTATGCTGAAGGGAACCGTTAACGGAAAATAAATTTTTATGGAAACTTTCAAACTTGTATTCTCTCCGATTGATGTCAATACATATGTACTTACTGATCCATCAGGCGATTGTGCAATCATCGATTGCGGTTGTTACGACAGGAACGAATTCACAAAACTCAAACAACTTCTGCTTGAAAAAAATCTTAAGCCGGTTTTATTATTGAACACACACTGCCATCTTGATCATGTTTTCGGAAACAGATTTATGCTTGAAGATTACAATCTCAGTACCTGGTGCCATAAAGAAGATGAGTATAACCGTGAAAATGCCGTTAAGCAGGCAGCATTCTTTGGATTGTCGATGGAAGCTCCTCCGGTACCTGCAGGGTTTCTGATTGACGGTGAGAAGGTAAGCTTTGGTAAAACGGAGCTCCTTGCTTTGCATGTACCCGGGCATACGAGGGGCAGCCTTGCGTTTTACGACCGGAGGGATTCTGTTGTTTTTACAGGTGATGCATTGTTTGCCGGCAGCATAGGGAGAACAGACCTGCCAGGCGGTGATTATGAAACACTTATAAAAAGCATCAGGACCAAACTTTTTACACTTCCTCCCGATACAGTGGTCTATCCCGGACATGGTAACAGCACATCCATAGGTGGCGAAATGAAGTCCAATCCCTTTTTCTTCCCCGGATAAAAGTTACTATTTTTGCAGATCTTTTAAACCATATTACAATCAGTTACTGATTTTAAACTATTTTATATATGTCACCAGATAAATTTTCCGCCCGACACCTTGGCCCCCGTGAACATGAGCTGCCTCAAATGCTTAAAACAATAGGAGTAAGCTCGCTTGACGAACTGATAGACAAAACTGTCCCCACTCAGATAAGACTCGAAAATCAGCTGAAGCTTCCTGAAGCTATGAGTGAGTATGAGTATCTTAACCACCTAAGGAGGCTTGGAACAAAGAATAAGTTGTACAGGTCCTTTATCGGTCAGGGTTACTATGGTGTTGCGACCTTGTCGGTAGTTGTGCGGAACGTTCTTGAAAATCCTGCCTGGTACACTTCATATACCCCATACCAGGCTGAAATTTCCCAGGGCAGGCTTGAGGCACTTCTTAACTTCCAGACGATGATAGTTGATCTCACGGGGATGCAAATAGCAAATGCGTCCCTGCTCGACGAATCGACAGCTGCTGCCGAGGCAATGATAATGATGTTCAATGCAAGGTCGAGGGCAGCAATGAAGGCAGGCGTCAATAAGTTCTTTGTTGATGAAGATATCTTTGTTCAGACACTTGATGTAATTACGACAAGGTCAAAACCCCTTGGCATTCAACTGATAAAAGGAAGCTTTAGTGAAGCTCATCTTGATGATACCTTCTTTGGCGCTTTTGTGCAATATCCAGCCGCCTCCGGGCAAGTCAGGGACTACAGGGAATTTACAGAAAAAGTGCATGCTGCAGGTGCTCTTGCCGGAGCAGCAGCCGACCTTATGAGTTTGACACTTCTTACCCCTCCCGGTGAGTGGGGCGCTGACATTGTTGTCGGATCCAGCCAGCGATTCGGTCTTCCAATGAGTTTCGGAGGTCCCCATGCCGGATTCTTTGCAACAAGGGATGAACTGAAGAGAAGCATGCCCGGACGTATTATCGGAGTTTCAGTGGATGCTCAGGGAAATAATGCCCTGAGGATGGCTCTCCAGACCAGGGAGCAGCATATCAAGCGTGAAAGGGCAACGTCAAATATATGCACGGCACAGGCATTGCTGGCCACAATGTCGGGAATGTATGCACAGTATCATGGCCCTGAGGGTCTTAAAAGTATTGCTGATAATATTCAACAGAGCGCCTGTACGATAAGCGACGGCTTAAAGTACCTGGGATATAACCAGGTCAATACCCAATTCTTCGATACTCTGAAAATTAAACTCCCGGAAGGCATCTCAGCTGATACAATAAGGGAACTTGCACTTAAAGAGGGAATTAACTTCTTTTATCCTGATGACGAGTTTATTCTTCTAAGTACTGATGAGATTACAACACTCTCAGAAATAAATACAATACTTCAGGTTTTTGCAAAAGCTGCCGGCAGGGGAGCAATGGTTGAAGATTCAATATGCAACTGTAAAGTTGTGGAAAACAAGCTGATCAGAAAAACTCCGTTTCTGAAAGCAGCAACTTTCAATAATTATCATAGCGAAACCGAGATGATGCGCTATATAAAAATGCTTGAAAGGAAGGATTTCTCTCTTACTCACAGCATGATATCCCTCGGTTCGTGCACAATGAAGCTGAATCCTGCCACCTCGATGTTACCTATGAGCTGGCCCGAATTCAGTAACATTCACCCGTTTGTTCCCGCCGACCAGGCCAGAGGTTATTACCAGGTTATGGATGAACTTGGGGAAGTATTGAAAGAAATAACGGGATTTTCAGCTATTTCATTTCAGCCGAATTCAGGAGCGGCAGGTGAATATACCGGATTGCTGATGATCCATGAATATCATTTTAGCAGGGGAGAAGGTCACCGGAACGTAGTCCTCATCCCTTCATCAGCTCATGGGACTAATCCTGCCAGTGCCGTAATGGCAGGGATGCAGGTGGTGGTTGTCGAATGTGATGAAAAAGGGAATATTAATGTTGAAGATCTGCGGGCCAAAGCACAGCAGTTCAGGGAGAAGCTGGCCGGATTCATGATAACCTATCCGTCAACCCACGGTGTTTTTGAGGCAGCCGTTGTGGAGATGTCGGATATAATCCATGAAAATGGCGGACTTGTGTACATGGATGGCGCCAATATGAATGCCCAGGTGGGACTCACGGATCCCAGGCATATCGGCGCTGACCTATGCCATCTGAATCTGCATAAGACATTTGCGATACCTCATGGCGGTGGAGGTCCCGGGGTAGGGGCTATACTTGTTAATGACAAGCTGGCTGAGTTCCTCCCTTCGCACCCGGTCGTAAAGACAGGCGGAAGTCATGGTACAACTGCGGTATCGGGAGCTCCCTTCGGCAGCGGTCAGATACTTACGATCTCACATGCCTACGTGCTTATGATGGGCCCTGAAGGACTAACTCAGGCAAGCAGATACGCAATTCTGAATGCAAATTATATTGCTGCTTCATTAAAAGGCTGGTATAATACTTTGTACACCGGGACAAATGGTTTTGTGGGTCATGAAATGATTCTCGACTGCCGGAATTTTAAGGCTGAAGCAGGCATCACCGAGGCTGACATTGCAAAGAGGCTGATGGATTATGGTTTTCATGCGCCCACACTTTCTTTTCCGGTTCATGGCACCCTGATGGTTGAACCTACCGAATCCGAATCACTCACAGAACTGAATAAATTTGTCGACGCTCTGAAATCGATATGGAATGAGATCCAGGAAATAAAGGAAGGTAAGGCAGACAAGGAAGATAATGTTCTACGCAACTCACCGCATACTGTTAAAGTACTGACAGCAGATGATTGGAAGCACAGCTACGACAGACAGAAAGCAGCATTTCCACGTAAATGGGTTATCGAGAATAAGTTCTGGCCCTCTGTGGGACGTATAGATGACGGTTACGGCGACAGAAATCTTGTCTGCACCTGCGATCCCATCGATTCCTACAGAGATAGTACTCTAAAGTTATGAATACCCCCCTGAGGGGGTTTAAAGCCCCCTTTAGGGGGTTGGGGGTAAAAAAAACGGGATTGGTGTAAAAATCCGGACTTTTGATATAACCTCTTAAAGCTTCTTTAGATTGTTGGGGGTGAAATTCATTTCACAGATAAATTTTTTACTCTAGAATTATTTTCTCAATTTTAGTGCCTGAACTATAACAGTTTCAACTGAGAACCTGATGCGGAATTCTTACTGGGATGATCTTCTTTCTTTAATTAATGGTAAAAAGCTTAATTACCAGCCTGTTGGGTTTATTATTGATAGTCCATGGATACCAGGTTGGTATGGAATTTCAAAGATCGACTATTTTTCTTCCGATGAATTGTGGTTGAAATCGAATCTGAAAGCTGTTAACACCTTTCCCGATGTCTGGTTCATGCCCGGCTTCTGGTCGGAGTACGGAATGTGCACGGAACCTTCAGCTTTTGGTTCAAGAATGATTTTTTTGGAGAAGAGTCTGCCGCATGCCGAAAAAGTGCTTACAGACATCACTGATGCTGACAGCTTACCTCAGCCAAACGTCAGGACTGACGGGCTTCTCCCCTTCATGATAAACCGGTTAAGGAACAGCGAGAAAGCAATCAGGGATGCAGATCAACAGATACGGTTTGCAATATCAAGAGGACCTCTTAATATTGCAAGCTTCCTGATGGGAACAACAGAATTTATGGTTGCCCTTGCCCTTGATCCTGACAGTTCACACAGATTGCTGCGGAGAATTACAGAGTTTATCTGTGACTGGCTTTCATGGCAGAAAGAATCCTTCCCTTCGATTGATGGCGTCCTGATACTCGACGATATTATAGGTTTCGTCGGCGAGGCCGAATTCCATGAGTTTGTTCTGCCCTATTTTAAAAAGATATTCAGCAGTCTGGGTACCAGGGTCCGCTTCCTGCACAATGATGCTGACGGGCTTATTACTGCCGGAAACCTGAATGAAATGGGAGTCAATATGTTCAACTTCTCATTCAATCATTCGATGGGGGAGATCCGCGATCTTGCCGGACCCGGCATAGTGCTTGTAGGCAATATCCCTCCGAGGGACGTTCTTGCCGCAGGTACTCCGGCCCAGGTAGAAGAGGCAACTGAAAAAGCTTTTGGCGAAATAAAGAATTGTGAAAGAATTATCTGGTCAGTGGGAGGCGGGATGCCGCCTGATGTAAAAGATGAAAATATAAATGCGTTTTTAAAGGCAGTCAGGGACATGTCAAAGAATAAATTGATTTGTGAGGAACGTTGTTAAATAAATGATAATATATTTATTATGAAAAATTTGTATGTATTCATGGTGGCAGGATTAATCCTCGCATCATGCGGATCGGGAGGATCAAAGAAACAATCTGAAGCAAATACTCAGGATTCTATGAAGGTAAATTATGCCGTAAAACTAATAACAGTCGATCCGGGTCATTTTCACGCCGCCCTGGTACAGAAGACAATGTATCCCCAGGTTTCACCTGATGTTCATGTATATGCGCCGGAAGGACCTGATGTTCAACAACATCTTGACAAAATTGCTTCATATAACTCAAGAGCAGTGGATCCTACTTCATGGAATGAAATCGTTTATAAAGGAGATGATTTTTTCGAAAAAATGCTCTCTGAAAAACCGGGAAATGTGGTTGTCCTGTCAGGAAATAACAGGAAGAAAGCGGAATACATAACAAAATCAATAAATGGAGGGCTTAATGTGCTGGCTGATAAACCAATGATAATCCTGCCCGAAGATTTTACACTGCTGGAGGAAGCTTTCAGGTCAGCCCGCGAAAAAGGTTTACTGCTTTACGATATAATGACTGAACGGTATGAAGTGACAACAATTCTTCAAAAATTGCTTTCTCAAAACGAAGATATTTTCGGGAAACTTTCGACAGGAAGCAGGGAAGATCCGGCTGTTACAAAGGTGAGTGTCCACCACTTTTCAAAGATCGTTTCAGGTACGCCGCTTCTGAGGCCGGCATGGTTTTTTGACGTCAGCCAGCAGGGTGAAGGAATTGTAGATGTTACAACTCATCTCGTTGACCTCGTTCAGTGGGAGTGTTTCCCGGAACAGATTCTTAACCCCTCCGATGTTTCAATGATCCAGGCAAAAAGATGGCCAACCCTTATTTCAAAAGAAGAGTTTAAAGGGGTCACGGGTTTTGACGAATTCCCTGATTACCTTCAGAAGGATGTAAAGGACGGGAAGCTTAATGTCTTTTCAAATGGTGAAATGATCTACCAGATCAAGGGTGTATTTGCAAAAGTATCGGTTACCTGGAATTATCAGCCTCCCGTTGGAGGCGGGGATACACATTACTCGGTTATGCACGGGTCGAAATGTGATCTGATAATCAAACAGGGCGCCGAAGAAAAATTTGTTCCGACACTTTACATAGAGAATATAAAAGGGTCATCCATTAATGACCTGACTGCCAGGCTTAAGCAAACACTCGCCTCATTGCCATATGACAGTCTGGAGATAGTGTCAGCCGGCAAAGCGATGCTTAAAATCAATATCCCCAAAAAATACAGGGTATCGCATGAGGAACATTTTGCTCAGGTAACTGCAAAGTTTCTTGAGTTCCTGAAGGCAGGCAAGCTTCCGGAATGGGAAGAAAAGGGGATGATAACCAAGTATTATACAACGACAGGAGCGTTAAAAAAAGCGAAGGAGTAGGCGATTATGCAATTGTGCAATTATGCAATTGTGCAATTAACTTATTAAATGGATGCCCCCTTTCCTGTTTCCCCCAAGGGGGAAATTGCGCCGTTGCGCCGTTGCGCCTTTGCGCCTTTAATTAATCTCCTTCTTACCGTTGCGCCGTAATGCCGTTGCGCCGTTGCGCCGTTAATTAAACAGGTCTTCTATCACTATCGAATAAAGCTCGGCGAGTTCTATTCCCGCAGCTTTTGCCTGCCTTGGGATTATACTCTCTGCCGTCATTCCCGGAACGGTGTTGATCTCAAGAAAATGAGGTTTGTCTTCAATGACAATAAAGTCGACCCTGACAATACCCTTGCATCCAAGAATATCATAGACCCTGGAACTGAGATCCTGGATCTCTTCGGTCATCGATTCGGGCATATCAGCAGGTGTTACTTCATCTGATTTGCCGGGAGTATATTTTGCTTCGTAATCAAAGAATTCATTTTTGCTTATTATCTCAGTTACAGGAAGTACTACTGCCTTCCCCCTGACTTTTACCACACCGCATGCCACCTCCCTGCCTTTCATAAATGCTTCTACCATAACATCGCTGCTTTCCTTGAAGGCTTCCTCAATTGCTGCCGGCAGTTCTTCCTCTGTTTTGACCTTTGTTACTCCGAAGCTCGATCCGCTCTCGTTTGGCTTCACAAAACAGGGAAGCCCGACCAGACTTAAAATCTCGGCGGGTTCAGGCTTGTCACCTTTTCTGATAAGAACAGCGTCGCCCATTGTAATTCCGTATTCCTTCAGATAAAGCTTAGTAGCCTGCTTGTTAAAAGTCAACGCGGAGCAGAAGGTGCCGCAGCTCGTGTAGGGGATCTTCATCATATCAAAATATCCCTGCAGTAGTCCGTTCTCACCAGGCGTGCCATGAATAGCAACAAACACAGCATCAAATCTTATCTTCTGATCATCGGTATTAAGGGTGAAATCATTTTTGTCAATATTATGATAGCGGCCTTTACTGTCTTCCCAGTACCAGTTGATTCCCCTGATCATAATTATATATGTAAGATATGCCGGTGATAACAGCCTCGCGACTTCAGAAGCGCTTTTTACAGAAACCTCATATTCAGAAGAGTCACCTCCTGCAACAATTGCAATAGTTCTCATCGTACAAATTTTAAGTGTTAAAATTAAGTATTTTAAAAAAGTGAAATACGTCTTATAATACGTATTTCTTAAAATTAAAATACGTATTAAAAGACATATTATTTTAATATACTCATTGTCAGTGTTATAAGTGAATATTCTTATTCGGAGTTCTACGGAGTATCCACGGAGGTCCACAGAAGAAGGCAAATCCACGACACACAAATTATGACATTCCTGTTCTGATAATTTAAATCCCCTTTTCAGCGGGGAGCCGGGGTAGCTGCAAGGGTGACAATGAATTATTTCATTTGCCGATAGCTGAAAAAGCTTCAGAAATATTACCTTTGAATAAACATTCTAAACTAACTGATATGAAAAAAGGTTGCTTACTCTGGGTTTTAATAGGGGGTTTTGTTGCCCTTGTCATTCTTGGCTTTATCCTCTGGGGTACAAAAGTTTATAACAACATGGTTACAAAGCAGGAGGGCGTCACAAGTCAATGGGGAAATGTTGAAACGCAATATCAGCGGAGGGCTGACCTGATACCCAACTTCGTAAATACGGTAAAGGGTGCAGCAAATTTTGAACAGGAAACCCTTACAAGAGTCATTGAGGCCAGGGCAAAAGCCACCCAGGTCACTATCGATCCCACCAAAATGACTGCTGAAAACCTTCAGCAGTTCCAGCAGGCTCAGGGTGAACTGAGTTCAGCACTTTCGAGATTAATGGTAGTTGTTGAAAAATATCCTGAATTAAAAGCAACCCAGAACTACAGGGATCTTCAGGTTGAACTTGAAGGAACAGAAAACAGGATCTCTGTTGAAAGAAGGAAATTCAACGAGGTCGCCCAGTCATTCAATATATATATAAAGAGTTTTCCGCAGAATTTTCTTGCAGGAATGTTCGGTTTTTCAGCCAGACCATATTTTGAATCAATGGAAGGTGCCGAAAAAGCTCCTGAAGTAAAATTTTAAAACATATCCTTTAATGGAAGTCAAAGCCTCGACATTCTTTACAAAAGAACAGCAGGAGCAGATCCGTGCTGCAATAACGGAGGCCGAAAAAGAGACCTCCGGAGAAATAAGGGTTCATATCGAAACAAAACTCAGGGGAAGCGTTCTTGACAGGGCTGCCTGGATTTTTCACAGGTTAGGAATGCACGCAACTGAGAACCATAACGGAGTTCTGTTTTATCTTGCAGTTAAAAACAGGCAATTTGCCGTCATTGGCGACAGCGGGATAAATGCTGTTGTTCCGAAAGATTTCTGGGATCACACCAAAGAGGTGCTTCAGAATCATTTTAAGGAGGGGAAGTTCGCAGAGGGACTTATTGAAGGGATCCTGACAGCTGGTAAACAGCTCAGGGAGCATTTCCCCTTTCTGAAAGGAGATATCAATGAACTTCCCGATGAAATATCGTTTGATGACCCTGAAAAACCACCAGTTTTATGATGAGAAGAACTTTAAAATCAATCATCAGCTTTATCCTTTTTACAGGCATTCTGTCATTTGGAGTTTCAGCACAGGAGTTTCCTGAGAGACCGGTACCGCCAAGGCTTGTTAACGATTTCGCAGGGATCCTTTCAGGTGACGAGGTAAATGCGCTCGAAAGGAAACTGGTGGCATTTGATGATTCAACATCGACGCAGATTGCCATTGTAACGGTGCAGGATCTTCATGGATACGATAAGGCAGATTACACACAACGGCTTGCTGAATTGTGGGGGATCGGGCAGAAAGGTCTGAATAACGGAGTACTTATACTTGTAAAGCCCAAAACCTCAGAATCATCAAGAGGAGAGGTTTTTATTACTCAGGGATATGGCCTGGAAGGTGTCATCCCGGATATCATCTGTGCGCAAATTGTTGACAATGAGATTTTACCCTCCTTCAGGGCCGGCAGGTACTATGAAGGGCTTGATAAGGCAACAACTGTTTTGATGTCGCTTGCGAGCGGAGAATATCCTGCGGATCAATATGGCAAGTCAAAAGGTGGTAAAAAGGGAGGAATTGGTTCCTTTATTTTCATTATAATCATCTTCATAATTATAATGTTTTTCAGAAGCGGTGGCGGATCGAACCAGAAGCATATAGGAAAGAAGGGTTTACCACTGTGGATGCTCCTTGCAATGATGAATTCAGGCAGCAACAGGCATAGCGGAAGCTGGGGCGGATTTTCCGGCGGAGGTGGATTAGGTGGAGGTGGCGGAGGAGGCTTTGGTGGCTTCGGTGGCGGAAGCTTTGGCGGAGGTGGTGCCGGAGGAAGCTGGTAATAATTGCACAGAGCACAGGGCACAGAGCACAGTGCACAGAGCACAGTGCACAGAGCTCAGGGTTTAAAGTAAGTTTTTACTGCTAAGCAAAAAATAACTGACTAATTTCCGGAAAACACTAAAAAACTGTTTAGCTCTGCACCTCACCTTCGCCTCCCTCCGGTCAGCTTCGGTGGGCAAAGCCTGCGCCCCACCTTCGCCTCCCTCCGGTCAGCTTCGGTGGGCAAAGCCTGCGCCCTGCGTCTTTAAGCTTCCCTGCCGGAAGAGTAGTTTCTCCATTTCTCAATGACAGCCTGCATATCGGCAGGTAATTCGGAATCGAAAAGTATTCTCCTGCCTGTTACGGGATGATTAAATGCAAGCGACTTTGCATGCAGCGCCTGCCGTGGAAGCATCTTAAAACAATTCTTTACAAATTGCTGGTATTTTGTAAATGTGGTTCCTTTCAGTATCCTGTCTCCTCCGTATTCAGCATCGTTGAATAACGGATGTTTGAAGTAGCTGAAGTGAACCCTGATCTGGTGCGTTCGGCCGGTTTCGAGCCTGCATTCTACAATTGAAATGTACCCAAGGCCTTCAATAACTTTGTAATGTGTAACTGCTGTTTTCCCCAGGTTGCCCTCAGGAAACACCTGCATTATCTTTCTGTCGCGGATATTCCGTCCTACATTTCCTGAAATGGTACCTTCCGGAGGATCAGGAGTACCCCACACGATCGCAATATATTTTCTGTCAGTTGTTTTGTCGTAGAACTGTTTGGAGAGCCGGTTAAGGGAAAACTCATTTTTTGCGATTACCAGGATACCGGACGTGTTTTTGTCAATCCTGTGTACGAGTCCGGGACGCAGTTCGCCTGTCTGAAACAACGGCAGATCTTTGAAATGCCACATAAGTGCATTCACAAGGGTACCGGTGAAGTTTCCGTGTGCCGGATGCACTACCATACCTGCTTCCTTATTTACAACAATAACGTCATCGTCCTCATAAACAATGTTCAGAGGGATGTTTTCAGGAATTAGCTCAATGTCTCTCGGGGGCATGGGAAGAACTACCTGGACAATATCGCCGGGTTTAACCTTATAGCTGGGTTTGACAGGATTGTTGTTCACAAGGATGTTCCCTGCATTGGCAGCACTCTGGACACGTGTACGTGAAACGTTTTCTATACGGCAGGCAAGAAACTTGTCAATCCTCAGTAATGACTGTCCCGGATCGGCAGTAAACCTGTAATGTTCATAAAGATCCTGTGAATCAATTAATTCTTCTTCCGGCATATGCTGTATTATCTCGTTTTAACAAGTCTGATATAACCTGTCGCTCTGCCATTCGCTGAAGTAATAACAGTATATATCCCGGGATGAAGTCTGGAAATGTCAATACGTTCGCTATATGGGACCCGGATCAATTCACGTCCCTGAAGATCAATAATTGTAACATAAGCTGTCGGGGATAAAACCAACTCTTCAGAATAGAGATTTATAAAATCGGATGCAGGATTCGGCCAGAGACTGATGCTGTGCTTTTCAGCAGGGAGCGGGTCATCAACTGAAGTCGGTTTAAGGGATTTACCAACTACGGGGCGGATCATGATGCTTCCGGGAGTCTGCGACTTCTGCCAGACTCCGTTGAGCCAGTAATACTGCCGGTTGTTGTTCGGAGTATTAACATCATATCCTGCATTGAGGAAAGTTTCATTGCGCTGTCGCCAACCCACATAGAAAACACCGTTTACCATGACCGGATCGGGAAGATTATAGGTGTAAAATCCGTTTATATCAGTCCCCTTGACAACCATCTGTTCGTCAGCCGAATAAAGAATGTCTCCCGGTAAATCGCTGATGTCGTTCCACACCACGATGTCGAATGCCCTCAGATTACTGTTAAGGTAACTGTCGTTGAAACAGATGCGGATTGCCCTTATGGTATCCTGGATGAATGATTTAAACCTGTAAGCCACCATCGCATTTCTTGAACCCTGACCAGTAACCCCGTATCCTCCTTCGGAAGTTCCGTCATCAAATGCAAAATAATTGCGGAATACCTGATTATAGTGTATTGTATCATTCCCTTTGGGGTCAAATTCATCAGTGATAAGGTAGCATGTGACCCCGAACAATGCGGAATCATTGCCGGCTGAATTGAAAGTATAGATCAGGTTTGCATCATAATCGACATTTGTAAGCGGATTGATGTTTGTTGCCCCTGCTGAGAAAGAATGCGTTATCGTATTGGTGTAGAGATCCTTTATAATAAAATTTCTTGTGACATTTCTGACAATGGTGTCATTGTTCCGGTAATGGATTGGGATAACTGAACCCATTTCCTGAAGTGAGATCTCCTTAAACTGTTTCCAGGGCATTGCTTCATGAGTCTTGAGGAGTGACCGTATCGGTCTTCTGAACGCAACATCGGCGAGAGAGGTATCAGCTGAATTTCTGTTTTTATCAAGCAAGACATAATCAATATTCCACTGATCGCAATTTCCGACCATAGACGGATCGCCTGTGATGGCACTCAGGCTTGCCCAGTTGATGAAACGGAATTGAAATCCTGAGGTCAGGAACCGTGGATTGTCAATCCTTATTATAACAGATTTAAAATTCTCCCGGGAACTGCCCTCAGCTTTCCAAACCGAATACCACTTGTTCTCGGCGGAAGCAAAGAACTGGAGAGTTAAACTGTCACCGGCTTCCGGTCGATCTCCGAGGCCACCGGGCTGATACAGGAAACTAAACCAGATATTGCTTGAAGGACTAAGATTAAGATTCACAGGCTGAGAGGTCAGGTGATCGGCTTCAAAGCCATAAGAAGTGGCCGTCTCATATAACCTGCCCGTATTGTCGATCGCATCAAAGGTTGCGATTCCCGTAGTTGGCTGGCGATCTGAGTATGAATTATTTATAAAAACAAAATTATCAGTCCATCTTTCAGGAACAGGGAAAATGCTCTTGCCGGAGAAGTCATCAAAAAAGGGGAGTTCAACAGGGCCGGCGGCAAATCCTTTGGCTTTTATGGTGTTTTTACCGCTGTTAAGGATTGAAATATTGGTTTGAAGACCCGTAATCACTTCCTGTCCTGAAGAGACTAAAGGGAGCAGCAGCAGGAAAGCAATATTTAGGTTTAACTTTTTAAACATAAGTTTATCAGAACTGCCCCTGACCTGGTCGGGGTATTGTATCGAAAACTACCCTTGTAGAATCGTTCGGAATTTTTGCAGAATCAACAGTCAGCCAAAGATAAATAGAGGATCCGAGCTGGAGGGTTGCGTCGTAACTGAATTCCGGATTCTGCTTGTAAACAAATGCATTTGCAGAATCTCTGCCCGTCACAACAGTATTGTCGTAAATTGATGTAACGAGAGTCAGCGATGCTCCGAATATTTTGTCTTTGGCAGATTCCAGGTTAAGGCCTCTCAGATCAGGGATAGCTGTTCGCTGGTTGCTCAACCCTTTCCCCAGGACCAGGTCGATTGTTGAACCCTTTTGAATTGAATCACCTTCCTGAATCTCTTTCCCATTGTATAATTGTTTGAGAACAACATCCCAGGATATGTCAGGAATATATCTTGGCGTACCAACTTCAAGTCCGCTGCTCTCGATAAGTGCAGTTGCCTGACGTCTTGGAAGGTTCACAAGGTTGGGCATTGCTACCATTTCAGGATTAAAAGCATTGATGGTCAGCATTATGTTCCTCCATTTTTTTACCCTGAAACCCGGTTTTGGATTTTGTTCCGCAATACAGCCGCGATTCACTTCGGATGTATAAACCGAATCTATAATCTGGTATCTTACCTTGCTTTTCTTTGCAGCTTTGGAAGTCTGATCCATTGAGAGTCCGATAAAATTTGGAACCGGACGACTTTGACCGTGATGTGTATAAAAGTTCATCCAGATGAGCAGGATCATTATCAGACAGACAACAATTACTGCAGCTAATCCAAGATTCTTTAAAAATGTTTTACTGAGGATAAAATTTTTAACGCTCATACCGGCAACTGAACTTTAGTTATAACGCAAATGTATTGATAAAATTATAAACCGAATCGCGCTCCTGAGGTTCAAAACCTGCCTCCCGGACAAGCCTGCAGATTTCTTCTGTTGTCATTCCCGGATTCTTCTCCTGAGCGCCTGCCATTGAATAAATGCGGGTTGTGTCGTCGATGGTGCCATCGAGGTCATCAGCACCGAATGAAAGGCTCATCTGAGCGATCTCTTTTCCTGTCATTGGCCAGTAGGCTTTTAAATGCTGAATATTATCAAGGTATATCCTTGAGACTGCATAATTTCTCAGGTCCTCTATAATGCTGACCTCTCCAAGATGTGACATGGAATTGTTGGCTTTTTTATATTTAAGCGGAATGAAAGCATTGAAGCCGTGAGTTTTGTCCTGCAGAGTGCGAAGCCGCTCCATGTGATCGATCCTGTGAGCATAGTTCTCAATATGTCCATACAGCATCGTGGCATTCGAAGGTATCCCGAGACTATGAGCAGCTTCATGTATTTCCAGCCATATTGCAGAAGAAGTTTTTTCGGGACATATCTTTCTTCTTACCTCTTCATCGAATATCTCGGCCCCTCCGCCGGGTATAGACTCAAGACCATTGGTTTTCAGCAGCTTAAGTCCCTCAATGATTGAAAGTCCGGAGCGGGTTATCATAAATTCAAGTTCAATGGCAGAGAATGCCTTAATATGCAATCGCGGCCGGTGCTGCCGGATCTTCCTGATCAGCTCGCAATAATAATATATATCCTTCGAGGGGTGTACACCGCCGACAATATGAACTTCAGTTACATCCATACTGTCAAATCTTCGTACGATGTCAAGCATTTCATCCTGAGTATATTCCCAGCTATCAGGGTCATTTTCTGCTCTGTGATATGAACAGAAGCGGCAGTTATAGACGCACTTGTTTGTAGGTTCTATATGGAAGTTCCTGTTGAAAAAAGCTTTATTACCGTTCAGTTTTCGTCTTACTTTCCCTGCCAGCATCCCCAACAACGGTAGATCAGCCGCTGTATACAACAACAAGCCTTCTTCAGGCGAAATGCGGTTTCCGGCAATTATTTTTTCCGCTGTCTGTCTTAGTCCGGGGTTATCAATATAGCTTGTAAGAGGATCCATTAAGTACTTTAACTCTCTGTAAAATTAACTAAAAAAAAGGTGCCTTGTAAGGAGGCACCTTCTTCATCGTTATAAACAATTATGATTACTTAAGCTTTAGCTCAGTAGAGACTGTAAGTTTTTTTCTTCCCTTGGCTCTGCGTGAGGCAAGAACTCTTCTCCCATTTGGCGTGGACATTCTTTCCCTGAAACCATGCTTGTTTGCTCTCTTTCTTCTTGAAGGCTGGTATGTCCTTTTCATGTCCTGAATTTTTAATTATCCCTGCTGCTTTATTTTGAGATCGCAAAGATATTTAATTTTTATATAAAAGCAACGAAACTCTTAATTTTTAAAAATTATACGGAATTTCAGCAGTAGAAGCAGACCCCCTTCCCGGCCTTCCCCCGGGAGGGAAGGAGCGAAACCCAGAACCGGGACCGAGCAGTGTAAGATGACCCCCTTCCCGGCCTTCCCCCGGGGGGAAGGAGCGAAACCCAGAACCGGGACCGAGCAGTGTAAGATGACCCCCTTCCCCGGCCTTCCCCCCGGGGGGAAGGAGCGAAACCCAGAACCGGGACCGAGTAGTGTAAGATGACCCCCTTCCCGGCCTTCCCCCGGGGGGGAAGGAGCGAAACCCAGAACCCAGGACCATGTTGACGCTTCAAAATGCAAGGTAGATTATCTTCTTGGTCTCAAAGAAAGGCTCGGAGAAGTATTCCTTTATTTCCGTGACCATTACCCTGTCCCCGAACGGAGCAACTTCGGTTTCAAAATCGCCGCCTTTCAGGTAGATGATCCCGTTCCTGATTGAATTACGGCTCACATTATCAATATTTTTACCTGTCAGCCTGACAAAAAGAGGGAAATCAGAAACAGCCCGGCTTATTACAAAATCATACTTGTCCTTTTCTTCTTCTGCTCTTCTTCTGAGCGGAGTAACATTTAATAAGCCAAGTTCAAGAGCAACCGATGTTACAACCCTGATTTTTTTTTCTATCGAGTCGAGAAGGGTAAACCTGGTATCCGGGAACATTATTGCAAGGGGTATCCCGGGGAAGCCGCCGCCCGTACCTGCATCGAGGACTTTTGTTCCGGGAGTGAAGGTGATGAACTTTGCAATTGAAAGGGAATGAAGTACATGGTGAATGCAGAAATTTTCAATGTCTTTCCTTGAAATCACATTGATTTTACTGTTCCATTCAAAATAGATCTTTTTAAGCTTTGAATACTGTTCAATCTGAACATCCGAAAGATGAGGGAAATATCTTGAAATAGCTTCAACCACTACCTGTTCCCGGTTTTAATAAATATGTTATACAACAGGTTTTTCGCCCTGTAGAGCTGGGCTTTTACAGTGCCCAGAGGCATATTCAGTTCAGAGGCAATTTCTTCATAGGAGTATTCTTTATAGTACCTCAGTTCTATAAGTTTTCTGTAACTCGGTTTCAGCTGGTTCACAATATCCCTGAGTACCGCAATTTTCTGATCATTGATGAGGGCTTCTTCAGGATCAGGTAGGTCTGACTGAATGTTTACCGTCAGGTTATCGAGGTCATCAGCAAGCTGCTCAATGGGAGCGGGGGATGTCTGTTTCTTCCTTATAAAATCGATGCAATTATTAGTTGCTATTTTAAAGAGCCAGGTACTGAATGCGAAATCGGGAGTGAAGGAATCTATGTTATGAAATGCCTTTCCGAAAGCTTCAATGGTAAGATCCTCAGCATCTGAATTGTTATTTACCATTTTCAGCAGCATAAAGTAGATTGAGTCGCGGTAACGGTTCATGAGGTCAGCAAAAGCCTTTTCATTCCCCTTCCTGGCAAGATCGACAAGGATGAGATCGCTTTTTGCCTTTTCCGATAATCCATTGCTTAATTCCATCTGTTCTTAGCTGACCCCCTGAAATTACTTATATAAATTATTGAGTTAATGAATGGAGAAAAGAAATCGAAAAAAATAGAGAATGGCAAGAGTCCTGGTTCATTGAACTTTTTTTGCGCAAGAGCAAAAACTACAATCTGAGTTCCCAGTCTGATGGCAAAAATCGCAAGCGCGAATGGCCATAGATAGGGCCAGGCGACAAGCAGAATAAACAATACATAAAAGAGTACCCTTGACGCAGGCTCAATTGTTAACAAAACCTTATCCTTCTCTTTATAGTGGGCTGCCGTTGTCAGATGCCTTTTCTTCTGTTTGAATAATTCCTCAAAACCTGAAGCGGGCACAGACCTTGTGTGAGCTTCACTTCTGAATTCAAGTGAAACATTTTCCTTAGTTGCATTTGAATTGACAAAGAGATCGTCATCCCCTGATGCAAGGTGACTGTGGCTTCCAAAACCCTTTTTTTCAAAAAAGAGCGACCTTCTGTAAGCGAGATTCCTCCCGACACCCATGTAAGGTATACCCCGGATTGCCATTCCAAAGTACTGCAAGGCAATAAAAAGAGTGTCGTGCCGGATATATTTATTCAGTAAACCTTTCTTAATAAAATACCCCCCATAACCAAGAACAAAGTCCGTCTTGTTATCGAAATGAGATACCATGGTCTCAAGCCATTTGTCCGATTCAGGACTGCAATCGGCATCGATGAAGAGCAACAGCTCATTCTTTGCAGCCTTTATGCCAATAAACTGTGCAAACTTCTTGTTATGTGTAAACTTAGGATCCTTTGTAATATTGGAAACCTTTAATCCGGGATATTTCTTAATAAATCCGCCAAGAACATCATAGGAATCATCATCCGAGCAATCGTTCACAACGATGACTTCAAAATCGGGATACTTCTGCTCCAGAACTGCCGGAAGAAACTTTCGCAGGTTCTCTTCTTCATTTCTTGCACAGATCACAATAGAAACAGGCCCGGTATCAGATCTTTTGTCATCAGGTTTGAAAAGAAGTGGCGCCAGGTAGAAGTAGAAATAGTAAAATAACTGAACAGCAGCGGATAACGCTAAAACTATGAAGCAGATCAGGAGTAGAAGGTCACCAGGATTCATTTGACTTCTAAATTAAGGGAGTAATATTACTAAGATAATCCGAATGCAAAAATAGTGTCGGTAAATATCATTCATTAAAACGGCAATGAGTTCCAAAAATTATCGACATAATTTTTTACAGGCGGATGAATGAATTACCTTTGTGCACCTGAACCAGATCGATTTTATGTTTGAAATAAAGAGCAGGGACAAAGAAACCAGGGCAAGGGCGGGCGTAATAAAAACCGGTCATGGCGATATTCCCACTCCCATCTTTATGCCGGTAGGTACTGCCGGTACTGTTAAAGGGATCCTTCAGAAAGACCTGATCGGCGACATCAAAGCAAAAATCATCCTTGGCAACACATATCATCTGTACCTTAGGCCGGGAACGGATATCCTGAAATTATCAGGCGGCTTGCACAAATTTATGAGCTGGCCCGGACCAATCCTGACCGACAGCGGCGGATACCAGGTTTTTTCACTTACAGGGAACAGAAAACTTACTCCACAGGGGGCTATATTCAGATCGCATATAGACGGGTCAAAGCATATCTTTTCTCCCGAAAATACAATTGATATTCAGCGCATTATCGGTGGTGATATTATAATGGCCTTTGATGAGTGCACACCTTTTCCATGTGATTACAGGTATGCAAAGAAATCGCTCGAACTCACTCATCAATGGCTCGACAGGGCTGTTGTGCGGTACCGGGAAACAGAGCCGCTATGGGGATATAACCAGTTTCTTTTTCCAATTGTACAGGGCAGCACATTTGACGACCTTCGTAAACAATCTGCTGAGAAGATCGCCGCCGCCGGTTTAACGGGAAACGCGATCGGAGGTTTATCGGTAGGTGAACCAATTGAAGAAATGTACAGGATCATCGAGATTGTAAATGAGATACTTCCAGATGATAAGCCGCGATATCTTATGGGGGTAGGAACTCCTGTGAATATTCTGGAGGCCATTGAACGGGGAATCGACATGTTCGATTGCGTTATGCCTACAAGGAACGGGCGCAATGGAATGGTTTTTACGGGTGAGGGGATAATCAATATACGTAACAGGAAATGGATGGATGATTTCAGTCCCATTGATCAGGATGGACCATCTGAGGTAAGTCTTTATTATTCAAAGGCATATCTGCGTCATCTTGTTATTTCCGGCGAGATACTCGGAGCACAGATAGCCAGTATCCACAACCTGGCATTCTATATGAAACTGGTAACAGAGGCAAGAAAACAAATAGAAGATGGTAATTTTAAGGTATGGAAAAACCAAATGATAAGAAAACTGTCGGAGAGATTATAGCTTCGCGCAAGTTGAAAATTATCGATATCTATATTATCAGGAAATTTCTTGGTACCTTCTTCTTTAGCCTGATACTCATCCTTACTATCGCGGTAGTTTTCGATTTTGCAGAGAAGATCGACAATTTCATGGAGAGGGATGCTCCGGCACGGGCTATCATATTTGATTATTACCTTAATTTCATTCCTTATTTTGCGACACTTTTTTCCCCGTTATTCGTATTCATTTCAGTCATCTTCTTTACTTCAAAGATGGCAGCAAACACTGAGATAATTGCCATCCTGAACAGCGGCATGAGCTTTAAGCGAATGATGTGGCCATATTTTATCTCATCTCTTGTTATTGCGATCCTTACTTTTTTTCTGACCAACTTCGTAATTCCGCAGGCCAACCTTAAAAGGATGAGTTTTGAGGATAAATATTACAGGGCTTCCACAAGGAGAGCTCCTGTTATGAATATTCACAGGCAGGTCTCCAAAAATGTCCTGATATATATGGAGTCCTTTAATCCGATAAGCCAGGCAGGCAGGAATTTTACTATCGAGAAGTTCGATGATGACGGAAAACTTGAATCAAAGTTGTCCGGTAATATGGTCAGATACGACACGACGGACAATAAATGGACAGTGATGAATTATTACATCCGGATAATTAAGGCTGACGAAGATTCAATAAGCCACGGTGAAAGGATAGATACAACACTCACCATAAATCCCGGTGATTTGTCGCGTGTTCCGGGTGATGTCGGAACGATGACCTACTATGAACTTAATAATTATATCGGCCAGCTCCAGCTCCAGGGATCGGATGAACTGAAGCTGTTCCTTATTGAAAAGCACCGGCGTATAGCAAATCCGTTTGCAATTTTTATACTTACGCTCATTGGTGTCTCTCTTTCATCGAAAAAAGTGAGAGGAGGGATCGGTATGAATATAGGTATCGGACTTGGATTAAGTTTTTCATATATTCTTTTTCTGCAGTTTGCCGCCCAGTTTTCGCTGAAGGGAAACCTCGATCCGATGCTGGCGATGTGGATCCCAAACATAATGTACTCCGCAATAGCTTTTGTATTGTATAAAATTGCACCGAAATAGCTATATTCACGGTCCAAAATTTCTGAGATCTCATACTGAATAAATTTATTAATATATATATAGTTAAACTAATTATAAAATACTGATATGCCGGTAAATAAAAAGATTCGTGAGCTTCAGGAGAAACGTGAAAAGATTCTTCTTGGAGGGGGCGAACAGGCGATAGAGAAACAGAAGGCTATGGGTAAACGGACAGCGCGTGAACGTATCATGGCCCTTCTTGACGAAGATTCATTCATTGAATATGACCTGTTTGTTGAGCACGTTGCGCGCGACTTTGATATGGACAAGAAATCGTTGCCAAGCGACGGGGTGATAATAGGTTCGGGCACAATATACGGGGCCCCGGTGGCAATTTTTGCCCAGGATTTTACAGTAGCAGGCGGATCACTCGGACTGATGCACTCGAGGAAGATTACCAAAATAATGGATCATGCTCTTAAGATGATGATTCCACTTATAGGGATCAACGATTCAGGAGGGGCCAGGATCCAGGAAGGTGTCAATTCGCTGGCCGGATATGGCGAAATATTTTTCAGGAATACCATTTCAAGCGGTGTAATTCCCCAGATCTCTGTTATCCTTGGTCCGTGTGCAGGCGGTGCAGTTTATTCGCCGGCGCTTACTGACTTTGTTTTTGTTGTGGATAAGATTTCGAAGATGTTCATAACAGGTCCGGAGGTTATTAAAACGGTCCTTGGAGAAGAAATCTCGATGGAGGACCTTGGCGGAGCAAGGGTACACAGTGAGATTACAGGCAATGCCCACTTTTTCGCGCTCAGTGAGGAGGAGTGCTTTGAACAGATCAAAAAGCTTATAACGTTTATACCCTGGAATAACTGCCGGAAGGCAAAAACCTTCGAACCCGCCGAACCTGATAAGAAATACAAAATTGATAAAATAGTCCCGGAAGATCCTACATTACCTTATGATGTCAAGGATGTGATAAGATCAATAGTTGATAACTCTGATTTCTTTGAGATCATGGAGCTTTATGCAAAGAATATGGTTATCGGTTTTGGCAGGATGGGAGGGCGGACCACGGGATTTGTCGCAAACCAGCCTCTTGAGATGGCCGGCGTTCTTGATGTTGACTCATCCGATAAGGCTGCAAGATTTATCAGGTACTGTGATGCGTTTAACATTCCAATAATTACCCTGGTCGACCTTCCGGGCTATCTTCCGGGCGTGGACCAGGAACATGCGGGTGTGATACGGCATGGCGCCAAAGTTCTTTATGCCTACAGTGAAGCCACAGTTCCGAAGCTTACGGTGATAATCAGGAAAGCATACGGCGGCGGCTATATTGCAATGAGTTCAAGGCATCTGCGCGCCGATTTTGTGTTCGCATGGCCGACCGCAGAGATTGCAGTAATGGGACCTGAAGGAGCTGCAAATATAATCTTCAGGAAAGAGATCATGTCATCCGATGATCCGGATGAAACAAGAAAACAAAAAGTTGAGGAATATAAATTGAAGTTTGCAAATCCTTATGTTGCAGCCTCACGCGGTTATGTCGATGCGGTTATTGAACCAGGGGAAACAAGGCGGTTCCTGATGCATGCAATTGAGATATCGGAAAACAAGCAGGATACAAGGCCTGAAAAAAAGCATGGCCTTCCTCCATTTTAACACCTCTCCCGGGGAGCGGGGGAAGTTAAAAAATGAGCTTATCAGACCACCTCATCCGGAGAGAAGCTGAAATACAAGTGTTAAATATTGCATTATTTATAAAACTTATGAATAACGAAAAAGATACCGGCATACTGAATATAAATTCAATTCTTTATAAGACGAGGCTCAGCAAAAAGTTCCTCAGAAGGAAACCTTATAAACCTGCTGATCCGAGGATTATTCTCAGCTTTATCCCGGGAACTGTTCTTGAAATTCTGGTGAAAGAAGGACAAGTCGTTTCCCCGGGCGACAGCCTGATTATCCTCGATGCCATGAAAATGCAGAATAAACTCAAATCAGTTACCGGAGGCAGGATAAAAAGCATCAGGGTAAGGAAAGGTGACAAGGTGTCGAAGGGGAGTGTGTTGCTGGAGATGGAATAACGTTTATATTTCCCCTTTATAAATTGCATATTTTGTCAGGTCATCAGGAATAACAGGTTCTTCCCTGAAAATCCCATAAACCGAGGAACCGCTTCCGGACATTGAACTGAAAATAGCGCCCGACTCATACAAACGCTCTTTTAGTATTCCGATGGAAGGATATTTCTTAAAAACTGTCCTTTCAAAGTCGTTCACCAGAAGGGTTTTCCATTCTGTTACAGGTATGCTGAACTCTTCATAAAGATTTGCTCCGGAATTTGCAGGTTTACAATAATCATATGCCTCTTTTGTACTGACCTGGATGCCGGTATTTAAAATCACAATCCGGTAACCTTCAAGGACCGGTGTAACAGGCGTAAGGATTTCACCCCTCCCTGTTCCAAAGCAGGGTTTGCTTTCGATGAAGAACGGACAGTCACTGCCAAGGCTTAAGGCGATCTTCCTGAGGTCATCAGTGCTTAGTGAGAGTCTGAACATTTTGTTCAGTGTGCACAAAGCACATGCTGCATCCGATGAACCTCCCCCGAGACCGGCTCCTGCCGGGATCGCTTTGTGAAGATGTATCTTTAAGAATGGAAACGGATGAACCTCCCTGAGCATTCTTACTGCCCGGAGTACCAGGTTATCTTCATTCCGGGATGAGAGCGTTAGTCCGGTTATTGTCAGAAGATCAGTCTCCATTCCATCAGTCGATTCGACAATCTCCATGGCATCGCAAAAGCCGACAGGATAAAAAATAGTTTCGATGTTATGAAAGCCGTCGGCACGCCTGTCTGAAATCGTAAGACCCAGGTTTATTTTGGCTTTAGGAAAGCTGACCATTCAGGGTTATTTCCTGCAAAAATACCATATCGTTTTGATTTTGATGTCAATGAATTGATAATTCGCTTTTTCAACAAGTTTTAAACACCAGAATGTTTGTAAGAATAAGGCATGAATTGATTTTGAAGATGGGGTTCTGTTTACCTTTGGACTACCCTAGTTAATCAAAATATACTCTACAAATACCAATAAATCAATAATATAATATTGATGGCAAGACAAAAAACAAGTGCCCGACCTGTTATTACAATGTTACCTGATTTTGGAAAGGTTCCTCCGCAGGCAATTGATATGGAGGAGGCAGTGCTTGGCGCTATTATGCTTGAAAAAGAGGCTGTCATCACTATTCTTGACATCCTGAGGCCCGAGAGTTTTTATAAAGAGTCGCATCAGAGGATCTTTAAGGCAGTTTCCGACCTGTCGGCCAGGGAATATCCGGTTGACCTTTATACAGTCACCGAGGAGCTCAGGGCTCATAATGAACTTGAGAGCGTGGGTGGCCCGGTTTACCTTACCCAGCTTACCTCAAAAGTTGTTTCGGCTGCCAATGTCGATTATCATGCCAGGATCGTAGCTCAGAAGTATATCCAGCGTGAACTCATACGGGTATCGACCGAGATACAGACAAGGTCATTCGACGATTCGAACGACGTAACCGAGCTGCTTGACTATTCCGAGAATGCACTGTTCCAAATTGCTGAGGGAAACATCAAGAGAGAAGTCTCCCCCATAAACCTTGTAATAAAGGATGCGATCAGGGAAATTGAGGAAGCTGGAAAAAGGGAAGATGCGCTCGTCGGGATCCCATCGGGTTTTACAAAACTTGACAGGCTTACATCGGGATGGCAGAAATCGGAGCTTATAATTATTGCCGCACGTCCGTCAATGGGAAAGACGGCTTTTGCGTTATCGATGGCGAGGAATATGTCGATCGATCATGGAAAAAAGGTAGCCATATTCTCATGCGAGATGTCATCAATCCAATTGGTAAACAGGTTGATCATAGCTGAGACCGATATCCCCGGTGAGAAAATAAAAAACGGGAGGCTTTCAGAAGAAGAGTGGAAGCAGCTCGATACCAGGATAAAGAAACTGGTGCAGGCACCAATTTTCATCGACGACACTCCGGCCATCTCAATCTTCGAACTAAGGGCTAAATGCCGCCGCCTGATGGCACAGCATAAGCTTGATATAGTGATAGTGGATTATCTTCAGCTCATGTCGGGACCTGAAAACGCAGGTAGCCGCGAGCAGGAAGTCAGCAACATTTCAAGGTCGCTGAAGAGCATCGCAAAGGAGCTCAATGTACCGATTCTGGCGCTTTCGCAGCTTAACAGATCCGTTGAGATGAGAGGTGGTACCAAGAGGCCTCTGCTTTCCGACCTTCGTGAATCCGGCGCTATTGAGCAGGATGCCGATATGGTCGTATTTATTCACAGACAGGATAAGTTTGGAATACCGACTTTTGAAGATGGCTCTTCGACAAAGGGAATTGCAGAGATCATACTTGCAAAGAACCGTAACGGCCCTGTCGACGACGTACGTCTCAGGTTCAGGGAGGAAAAAGCACAGTTCCTCGATATTGATGATTTTGAAATGGATAGCGATCCTGAAATGAAAGAAGGTTCCCAGAGCATCACCCTTGGATCGAAGATGAATCACGATAAGCTGAGAAAGCTTGGAAACAGCTTCGACCAGGAATCAGATATGCTGAATGAACCACCCTTTATTTAGATCAGTTGATCTTCAGTATAAATTTCACTCCGGTCTCAGAGTATTTTAAATTATTGAACCCGGCATATACTCCTATCTCACCTATAAGGAATACTTCACTCAGGCTGTAGCCGATCTCGGTATAAGAAGAATGAAAACGTGAACCCAGAAATGATAATGTCAGGTTTTCGCGGATCAGGGTGTTGCTCAAACCGGGTAAAAGTTTAAGGAGAATGTAGGGTGCGGTATATTTTATATGGGCTTCACCAAATGCCTGCGGAGTGCTCAGCGAATAGTATGCCGGAAGCATAAATGAGTCGTCATAGTCGTCAATAAGTATGCTGAAAGGTTGGGAGTTGAAATGGAAAAAGTCAAAGTAAGGCAGAGTTCCGGTATTCGTAATTACACCAGTTCTGATCCTCCATTTAAATTCGCTGAATGCTCCCGGCTCAACTTTTTGGGACACATCCAGCCTGAGCATATCGAAATGCCTGTAATTATCTGAGATCGCCTGAATCCTGTTGAGACCATGCTTCCATGTTAACCTGAAGACGGGCCAGTCAGACCCCGCAGGAATTTTATTCCCGTTGGAAACCCGGTATTTCTGCTTTGGTGTAAATGTAACATTTGTTACAATTTCAAAATGCTTCTGGTTGGCGGGCAGATTGAAGAAGTTCATTTCAGGGTCAAGGTAAATGTTATCAGGAAGATTATCGGTGAATTTTCTCGATGATCTGATTATTGAAAAGTCTGTATTATTTTCAAGAACCCTCCGGTCTTCGAAACCGGCACTGAACTCAACATTAAGGCCGTTGGCTATCTCTTTACCGAAACCGGCTGTCGCGTATCTGCCTTCGTAAAGCTTCAGATAATTTCTTCTGAGAAGAAGAGTGGAAAGAGTGTTAAGAAGCGGATTTATTCCACCTCCGTTATTAAAGTCCTTGCTCGTTGTACCGGAGTTGATGAAGAAACGTCCGGGATTCATTCCGCCGGTTGCGTAGTTTAAATTGGCCCGCCACATTACCGCTTGCCGGCTGAAGGCATACTTAACGTCAGGATAGAATGAAATAGTATTGCGGTTTTTTAATCGTTTAGAGATCCTGAAACCCAGCCCATAATCAAAACCATCAACTGTGTTGAAACTGAGGTTTTTAAGGTCAATCAACCCTCCGTTTGTGAAGCTGAATCCTGCTGTATCCGACCAGGTATGACCAAACACTATATTATTGAAAGCTCTTTTAAATTTTCCTTTGTTTTCCTGCTGGCTTCCCGGAATTGAATCCGTACGGGAAATCTTAATTTTGTCTGAAGCACTTTTTATGCTGTCACTAACTTTTATACTCCTGAGGTCAATTTCTGATAATGGTATCGGCCGGGTTGCAGCCCAATAGGCACTGTCTTTCTTTCCTGCATCCTTTTCGATAATTCGTTTGGTATTGTCCTTTATTTCAAGGGATTTTCCAAGAGAGTCGCGGATACTCTGTTCCGATTCCTTCTTCATCAGGTTTGAGAGCTTAATCATATCACGGTTTGTCAGCTCTTCCTTCTGAAGAATTTTTTCAATCTGCTTTGAAGTTTTTGTTTTGAGTGTATCAGCAACTTCATAGCGCCCGGGAAACCCTGAAGCAATTTCCTCAGGTTTGGCAAGATTTTTATTCTCCCTTACATCAAGATATTTTACCGAGCTTACATAGCCTACATCTGCCCTGATCCCAAGGATGTCAAGATTAATTTCAAACTGGTGGCTTACAGGCATCCAGACATCGGGGTCAACAGGAATATATAGTTCACGGACACGTATTTTTCCTGCAATATTCTCATTCGTCAGGTCGACGCTATGGAGACACCAGAGATCCTCAACAATATAGATTATACCCGAAAACAGCTGCTGACTTTTCCTTTTCGGGATGACCTCAATTTTGTTTATAGTATAATTTCCCTGAAGAGAGGTCCCGAGATATCTGAATTTGTAATGTGAAAAAGCCTGAGGCGATAGGGGAGAAATAGCCATGTCGACAAGGACCGGCTGGTAAAAGCTCGCCTGGATATAGTCCATTGGCGACGCCTGATTACCTGCATCAGGGAATGTGGTATTGAAGGATATCACTCTCTGGACGTATTTATCCGGGGCAGTAAATTCTATTTCATTTACAGATTCCATCAGGAAGGAATCTCCTTCCTTAAGGACCTTTGAGGTCTCCGCAGGCTTACCACCCGCCGATATTGAGGTGTTTCGTTCTGAATTGTTCATCTTCATCGATTTCTGAAGGAGTTTGGGGATCCTTTTTATAAGAAGGTCGCCTTTCAGATAAACATTTGCCTTATAGTAACTTATCTGATTAAGATAGTATGGAGCAAGGCCAATGGCTTTTCTCATTATGACATAAGCCGGGTCTTCGCCTGAGGGGGAGATCTTTACTTCCGGAATTTCATAAAGCTGTTCAGTAAGTGTCACGTCACGAGTGACTGTTGAGTCGCGAAGGTTAATGTCCAAAATAACAGGCTCGTAACCAAGACTCTGGTAGAGAACCATGTATCTCCCCGATGGCAGCTTTATCTCATAATCGCCCCTTGTATTTGATGTGGTTCCCAGCTTAAGTTCCTGAATGTATACTGTTGCATACTGAACCGGCTGACCTGATTTATCGTTGATCCTTCCTTTAAGTACCTGTGATTCAGTTACCTGTCCTGTAATAGATAACAGAAGCAATGACAGGAGAATTGAATTCCTGACTGGCCGACAGTCTGAAAGAGATTGCATCATAGCTTATTACCGGCAACAACAATTACTATTTCACCTTTCGGAGGATGTGTTATATAATGTTCGACAAGAAAAGACAGGGGGCCCCTCACATTTTCTTCAAATAACTTTGTAAGCTCCCTGGCAACCGAGGCATTACGTTCAGGCCCGAATGCAGCGGCCAGGTCCTCAAGGGTTTTGACAAGACGGTAGGGTGATTCGTAAAAAACCATGGTTCTCTGCTCTTCCAGCAATGAGGTCAGCCTCTTGTTCCTGCCTTTTTTGGGAGGAAGAAACCCCTCGAAGCAAAATCGTTCGCAGGGCAGACCTGAGTTCACAAGAGCAGGAATGAGAGCTGTCGGTCCGGGCAGTGTTTCTACAGGTATCCCTCTTTCGACACAGGTCCTGACTAGCAAAAATCCCGGGTCAGAAATCCCCGGGGTGCCGGCGTCTGAAATCAGAGCAATACTCGTACCCGATGCTATCTTATCGCAAACAGATTCAACAGTTTTATGTTCGTTAAACATATGATGCGATTGAAGCGGCGAAGTAATTTTATAATGATTCAGAAGTTTCCTGGCCTGACGGGTATCCTCCGCAAGGATAAGATCAACCTCTCCAAGTACCTCAACAGCCCTGTATGTGATATCCCGGAGGTTGCCTATCGGTGTCGGAACCAGGAAAAGTTTACTCATTTTTAATGGAACTTGCGTTTCAAAAGATCCAGAAGCTGCTTAACTGCATCATTATTGTCAAGATCCCCGGCATATCCTGAAATGACAGCACGGGCCTCATCAATGTTCACGGCAGAGTCAAGCCTTAAGATCGCTTTGTGGTACGAATCTGTGTCACCATTAAATATTTCCCTGATAAACAGGAACTTGTCATTTATACCAATGGCTTCTGAAAGATTTGTAAGTGGTTGTGTTTTCAGTATTTCTGAGAGATCATCATCGTGCTTCATACCGGCAAGAGTTTCATTGAACCTTTCGCTCCTGTCGCTGAACTGGTCTGCTAAAATGGCAGGCTCCACAGTCTTCCTGACAAGCGGCTTTTGGTCCGTACGTAATTCAGGCTTTGCTTCTGTTAGATGCGTAATTTCCTGGATATGCTTTACTTCTGTTTTTTTTACCTCAGGTATCTTTTCTATCTGAATACCCGCTTTAAGGTTTGTAACCTGTATCACCTGCTCTTCCTTCAGCAGATCATCTTTTTTTGGTTCATAGTCTCTTTCATCCCCCGGATTTTCATGGAATTCCTTCAGAAGGGCTATAACCTCGGCAACGCTTTTGCACTTGGCTTTGGCAAGTTCAATCTGAAAAGCCGGGACTCCCTTGTATCTCTTAAGATCATCAATAATTTCCCGGACTTCGTTGAGGTCTTTAATAATAATATCGATGGTCGCGTTTAAATCCATGTGTTTTGCTGTTATAATAACAAACCATTTTCCTTATTTTGCAAAAGTAAATATAATTCTATAAGTCATAACGCAATAATAATACATTTAGCATTCCTGAAACCTACATTAATTCAATATGGATTTTCTTGAGAATACATACAGAGTGAACGCAAAACGGGGATCGATTGAAGTAATTACAGGTTCTATGTTCTCGGGGAAAACTGAAGAGCTGATAAGAAGGCTCCGCAGAGCCCAGTTTGCAGGTTTGCGGGTTGAAATATTCAAGTCGTCGCTCGATAAGCGATATTCGGAAAACAGAGTTGTCTCGCATGATGAAAATTCAATCGTCTCTACACCCGTCGATAATCCCACTGCGATCCTTTTGCTGGCAGGAGGTGTTGATGTGGTTGGCATTGATGAAGCCCAGTTTTTTGATGATTCCATTATTGATGTCTGCAACACTCTTGCAGATAGTGGGACAAGAGTTGTAGTTGCCGGTCTCGACATGGATTTTATGAGAGACCCCTTCGGCCCTATGCCGAAGTTGCTGGCCGTTGCGGAATTCATAACTAAAGTGCATGCCATATGCATGAGATGCGGAAATCTGGCACAGTATTCCTTCCGTAAATCCGAAGAGTCGCAGGTTGTTCTTCTGGGCGAAAAAGACAAGTATGAACCGTTGTGCAGGAATTGTTACAATGATGCTTTAAAAGCTGTAAGATGAGGTTAACTTCTTCAGATATTGCTGCTATAACAAAAGGCAGACTTACCGGTCCGCCCCAGATTATGGTGTCGGAACTTGTTACCGACAGCAGGCAGATAAGCTTTGCCGACAACACTGCTTTCATTGCAATTACAGGGAAAAACCATGATGGCCATAAGTATATTGATACTCTGTACATTAAGGGAGTGAAAGTTTTTATCGTCAGCGTACTTCCCGGGAACACGGATAAATATCCTGATGCTTCTTTCATTCTAAATGATGATACAATCGATGCCCTGCAGAAACTGGCCGCATTTAAAAGAACCACATTCAAAGGATCTGTCATTGCAGTAACCGGAAGTGCCGGGAAAACTATTGTAAAAGAGTGGCTTGCAGATGTTGTTGGATCAGACATTCCTGTGGTCAGGAGTCCGAAGAGCTATAATTCACAAATAGGTGTTCCCCTTTCAGTCTGGAAGCTTGATAACAAATTCAAAATCGGAATATTTGAAGCTGGTATTTCGCAGCCGGGCGAGATGGAAAAACTTCAAAGGATAATTGATCCCGAAATAGGGATAATTACAAATATTGGCGATGCCCACAGCGAAAACTTCAGGGATAATGAGGAAAAAGCAATTGAGAAGCTAAAACTTTTCGCTAATGCATCGATGATAATATACTGCAGTGATCAACCTCTTGTGAACAGGTTGATTTTGAATGACAGTAACTTCAGGAACAAAACGCTGATAGACTGGTCAATAGATAATCCGAATGCGAAAGTATATGTCAGGAACAGAAAGCTTACCGGAGGTCGCACCGGACTGAAGATAGTTTATAAAGAAACTGAATATGATTTTGAGATTCCTTTCATCGACCGTGCTTCGGTTGAAAATGCAATAACTGTAACCGCAGCATGCCTTGCTCTGGGGATTGAGAAGGAACACATAATGAAGGGACTTTCAGAACTTGTTTCGGTTGCCATGAGGATGGAGTTGAAAAACGGGATAAACAACTGTCATCTTATTGAGGATTATTACAATTCGGATCCGGGTTCTCTGGGTATGGCTCTCGAATATCTGAGATCGCAGAATAACGTAAAGACAACCCTGATACTGTCTGATTTTATCCAGAGCGGAAGGAACGAGAAGGAGCTTTACGGAGAAGTTGCAGGACTTGTAAAGAACACAGGAATCAGCAAGTTTATTGGCATAGGTCATGCGCTAAGCCGGAACAGCCCGATGTTCGGAGAAGGAGCCAGGTTTTATTATTCGACCGACGATTTTATCCGCAGCTTCAGCAGTTCGGATTTCACCAATGAGGTTATCCTTTTGAAAGGAGCAAGGATCTTTGAATTTGAAAAAATCGGAAAGCTTCTTGAACAACAAATACATATCTCAGTCCTTGAAATAAACCTGGATGCTATTTCGCATAACCTTAACGAGTTCCGGAGAGTTCTAAATCCCGGGACAAGGATAATGGCGATGGTGAAGGCATTTGCCTACGGTGCGGGGCCGGCCGAAATTGCCGGTTTGCTGGAATACCATCGTGTAAATTATCTTGCAGTGGCTTACTCGGACGAGGGTGTTGAGCTAAGGAATGCCGGAGTTACCCTGCCGGTTATGGTCATGAATCCGGATCCTTCATCTGCGTCTTTAATGATAAGGTATAACCTTGAACCTGAGGTATATAGTTTCTCATCTCTTAAAGATTTCACTGAAACTGCAGCAAAGCACGGCCTCTCACAATATCCTGTTCATCTTAAAATTGATACTGGCATGCACAGACTCGGGTTTATGGCAGATGATATTGATGAATTGGCAGAAAAGGTAAAAAATCTTGATTGCATCAGAATCGGATCAGTTTTTTCCCACCTTGCCGGGAGTGAAGATCCGTCATTAGACAGTTTTACGGAACGGCAGGTAAAAGTATTTGTTGAGGCCGTTGCAAAGATCAGTAATGCTGTTGGTTACTCATTCCTCAGACATATCCTTAACACTGCGGGAATAGTGCGGTTCCCTCAGTATCAGTTTGACATGGTCAGACCGGGTATTGGCATTTATGGAGTCGGTAAGTATAATGGTATTCAGCTGCGTCCCGTAAGCCGGTTTAAGACGAGGATCTCCCAGGTAAAAAGTGTCCCGGCCGGTGATCCGGTGGGATATGGTTGTGCCGATGTATCTGAAACTGACAGGGCTATTGCCATAGTTCCCGTGGGTTATGCCGACGGCCTGAACAGGAGGCTGGGGAACAGGAACGGGAATCTTTTTATAAAAGGGAAGAAAGTGCCACTTATCGGTAATATCTGCATGGACATGTGCATGGCCGATATAACCGGGTCAGATATCAGAGAAGGGGATGAAGCAGAAATATTCGGCCAGAATATCTCCATTGATGAGTTAGCAGGGCAGTGCGGCACAATCCCGTATGAAATACTTACCTCAATCCCGGGAAGAGTTAAAAGAATATTCTTCAGGGAGTAGGATCTCTTATTGACCGGACTCACTTATCGCTTCCAGCTTTTCAATATTAAGGATGCCTAACTTCCTTCCCTCAATTTCGATCAGTTTTTCACTGACAAAGTTCGATAATGTGCGTATTGCGTTTGACGTTGTCATGTTCGAAAGATGAGCCAGATCTTCCCTTGTCATCTGAATGCGCAATGTCCGGCTGTCAGCTTCGACGCCGTAAGTATCGCGAAGAAAAATCAACGACTCCGCAATCCGGCCTCTTACATGTTTTTGGGTGAGCGAAATTAATTTATCATTTGAGTAAAGCAGTTCTTCTGAAATGATCTTTATGAATTTTATAGCCAGATCGGAGTTTTGTTTCAGGATCCTTGACATGTAGTGTTTCCCGAAAATTACAATTGCCGAGTCTTCGATTGCAGTAACCGTGAACGGGAACTGATTCTCGGAAAAGAGTGACCGGTAGCTGAGAAAGTTCTGGGGCTTAAGCATTCTTATGATCTGCTCTCTTCCTCCGGCCCCAATCCTGAATACCTTGGCTTTACCTGCAGCGAGGCAAACCAGTCCTTGTGTCCGGGTTCCTTCCTGGATAATCACATCTCCTTTCGTGAATGATTCCACTTCATGATGCTGGTCGAGTGACTCCTTATCAGCGGGTGAAATACCCTTCAATATTGAGTTCGGTCCTTCGATGCATAGCTCTATATAGGGATCCTTATATTGCATATTAATTAATATTTAGCCACGAGAGGCATTCTTCTTCCATCACCGAATGCTTTTGAAGATATCCTCAGTATTGGAGGTGCCTGATATCGTTTGTATTCGTTATAGTTTATCATCTTAAGAACCTTTTCCAAAACGGATTTATCGCATTTCCCGGTTTCGATTTCATTTTCAGGTCTCTGAAGTTCAATATACTGGTACAATATTGAGTCGAGCAAATTATAGTCGGGAAGGGAATCAGTGTCAAACTGATCTGGTTTCAGCTCGGCTGATGGCGGTTTACGGATGATATTTGCAGGTATTATTTCACCGGACCTGTTGATGAAATGAGCCAGTTTGTAAACATCTGTTTTGTAAACGTCCCCGATAATAGAAAGGCCTCCGGCCATATCGCCGTAAAGGGTCCCGTAACCGACAGCTGCTTCGCTTTTATTTGAAGTATTAAGGAGGATATACCCGAATTTATTGGCGAAAGCCATAAGGAGGATCGCCCTTATCCTGGCCTGAATATTCTCTTCTGTTACATCACATTTTCTGCCCTGAAATGCAGGGGTGAGCAATTCCTCGAATGCGCTGAACGGTTTTTCAATATTCACTATTTCATAGTCAACTCCCATTTTTTCGGCCAATGCAATTGAATCCGTCAGCGAATGCTCAGATGAGTAACGTGACGGCATCAACAGGGCTTTAACATTTTCATGTCCAAGCGCTTCTGATGCAAGACACAGGCAGACAGCTGAATCTATTCCCCCCGACAAGCCTATTATGGATCGTTTAAAGCCGGACTTTGAGAAATAGTCCCTTATTCCGGTAATGAGCGCTTTATGGATCAATCCCACAGGATCGGGTCTGGGCTTCTGAGCTTCTATTTTGCCGGTGAGGAGATCTTCGAGCAAAAATGATTCCAGGCGTTCTTCAAAATAGTCGAGATGGCGGTAGACCTTTCCTTCCCCGTTAACGACTATAGAGGCGCCGTCGAAGATAAGCTCTGTGTTTGCGCCTGTCTGATTTACGGATATCACCGGGATTTTGTACTTAACCGCTTTTGAAATGAAAATATTCTCTTTGGCTTCGGTTTTTGTGTAAGAGAAGGGAGAAGCTGAGATATTAATTACTATATCGGGTTTTTGCTTTGCCAGTTCTTCCATAGGAGAAACTGTATAGAGCCTCGATTTTTCGAATTTGTTGTCAAAAGGCTGTACATCCCACAGATCCTCGCAAATAGTAAGGGCGATCCTCAATCCCTTGAAAGTGAATATTTCAAAGTTCTTTTCCGGTTCAAAATACCTGTATTCGTCGAATATGTCGTATGTGGGGAGGAGGGCTTTATTGGCTTTGAACAGGATCTTCCCTTCCGAAAGGACCAGGGCAGAATTAAAAAGCTTTTTGCCTTCAGGCCTCCTGTTAAAAGTAGGGGATCCGACAATAGCGGTGATCCCCCTACATTCGGCTGCAATTTCATTTACAGTCTGATCACATTTTTCAACAAAATCGGCCCGGTCGAGCAGATCGAGCGGAGGATAACCCGGAATACATAACTCTGAAAATACTATAAGATCCGAGCCTTCCGCCCTGGCTTTTTCAATTGCACCGCAGATAAGCGCTTTATTTCCAGAAAAGTTCCCTATATGGTAATTTAGTTGTGCTATAGAAATCTTCATGATCAACGACTAGAAATTAAGACCGAAAATGAATTTCAGGAAGTTTTGCGAAGCCCTGTCTTTTTCCTGGTCGCCAACATCTTTTGTGGCATCAAAGAAATCCCTCTCATAGCCAAGACCAAGAATCAATGAGCTGTTCCCGTTTAGCGAGTAATCAATGCCTGCATTGAGATGCCAGCCCAGATTAAACCGTTTAATCTCCGTCATGGCTTTGGCGTTCTTTATTTCTATTGAAGGAATATCAACTCTACCGCGGATGACAACTTTAGGATCAAATCCGGTTTCTGCAAAATAGGAGAAGAGGCCGATCTCGTTAGTTTTAAATTTTAGCCCGACAGGTATAGAAATATATTGCAGCCGGTAAACAATGGGATTACCGGCAGCAACAATTGAGTTGTAATTTGGGAATTTGAAAATTGCCGGTTTGCTGCTGACAAGTCTTCCGCTTGAATTAATGAAGCTTATCCCGGCAACGGCACTGAACCTTTCGCTCAGTCTTTTATAAACTGATACATTCAAATTAACGCCGGTCCGTGCTCCCTTATTTGAAACTTCATTAATGTTTGTACTGAACCAGGTGATTATGGGGCTGAAGTACAGGCCAAACCGGGAATCCTGGGCGTTTGCAATCTTACCCGAAAGTAAAAGGAGCAGCAACAATGAAACAGTTGCCTTTCCCGTCCTGAGGTTTCTGAAAGATCTCATATTAATAATTATTTAATTCAAAGGCAATATTGATAACCATCCGGAGTCAAGCAAGCTATGTCAACTTTTAATTAGTAATCACAAAATTAGCAAATAATAAGGAATGTAGGAGATGCGTTTATTATTGTAAATTTTACATCAAAAGTAGCTATTTTAGCCTCTTTAAATGAGACGCATGAAAATCCGATCTACAACCTTTTTGGTTCTTCTGTTAATTCTGCCGTGCCTTTTTTCGTGTAAAAAAAATCATTATAAAGTCCGGACTTCCCCAATAAAGGTTGACATCCGGATAAAACGTCTGGAGCAGGATATGTTCTCCATAAATCCCGATCAGATACCTGACAAATTGCCGGAATTGAAATCCAGATATGACGGATTTCTTCAGTTGTTCAGCTATGTCATTAATACCGGCGATATTAATGATCCATCCTTTGCTGATTTTCTTGTAAAGTTCTGTACTGAAAAGCAAAATAATGAAGTTTACGGATTAACCGTGAGTCTGTATCCCGGTGTTGAAAACATCAAACGAGGTCTTGATGAGGCTTTCCGTCATTATTTATTTTACTTCCCGGAGAAAAAAGTACCGTCGGTTTACACATGTATTACAGGCTTCAATACGAGTATTATAACCGGCGATTCTGTCCTGGGAATAGGCCTTGACAGGTATCTTGGTGCCGACTGTAAATATTATCCGCAGCTTGAAATCTACAATTATATGGCTGCGAAAATGACTCCCCTTTACATCGTTCCTGATTGCATGTATGGGTGGGGGTCTTCGGAGTGGGATTTTGCATCGATGAATTACCCCGAAGACAATGTGCTTTCAGAACTGATTCATCAGGGCAAGCTGAAATATTTTGAAAAGTGCATGTTGCCCGAAACGCCTGACAATCTACTTTTCGGATTTACAGAGGGTCAGATGAAGTTCTGCCTTAACAATGAAGCGAGGATATGGTCATATCTTATTGAAAATGACCTGATATTTAAAACCGATCCATTCATTATAAGGAAGCTTACCGGAGATGCTCCTTTTACAAGCTACTTTACAAATGAATCGCCTGGCAGGGCTGCAGTCTGGACAGGGTTCAGGATCGTCGAATCGTATATGATGAAGAATCCCGGGGAAAGCCTGAGCACGCTAATGAAAAATGTTGATATTCAGGGAATTCTCGAAGGAGCAAGGTATAGCCCCAAATAAAATAAAAAAGGGGCCTCTGCGACCCCCTGATTTCTTTTACGATAACATTATTCAGCAGGATGAATTGCCTCAACAGGGCAAACATCAGCACATGCACCACAGTCGGTACATATGTCAGCATCAATCTTATAGATGTCACCTTCTGATATTGCTTCAACCGGACATTCATCAATGCATGTTCCACAAGCAGTACAATCATCATTAATTTTATAAGCCATTTCTAATTGATTTAAATAAGTTAAAATATTAATCCTGCAAACTTATTGTAAATTTTTCAATTGGAAAAGAATCTTCGTAATTATTATGGAAATTCAAGATCAGACTATGGAATCAGCTGAAGGAAAGTTAAATATAAACCATGCCAGATTGAGGGCATACAAATATGATCTATCCGTAATTTCTAAAAGTCGAGGCTGAACGACAGGTAAAAGATCCTTGGCAGGATAAACCTGTTTTCAATACCCCAGGCCCAGTCGGCTCTGATGAAATAACCCATCAGCTGAGCCCTGAGTCCGCCCCCGAATCCGGCCACAATAGGTTCCCTGTTCGAATCGAGCGTTACAGTAACGGGTCCGTTCTGGAAGACCTGGGTATCGTAAGCATTGTTACCCGACCATGGACTTTTCCCTGCCCAGGCGGTACCTATGTCACCAAAACCTACAACCTGCAGGCTGTTAAGGAAATTTGACTTTAAAGGATGACCTGCAAAATACCTGATAAACGGCCATCGTATCTCACTGTTGATAACGACAAAATTGTTCCCGTTCCTTATGTTCTGGGTGAATCCCCGCATGTTGGTTGCAAGTGCCTGAAAACCATAGTTTTCTCTTGAACTTACAGGTATAGAAGTATTGAACATTTCATATTTGTTGAACAGATACCCCATCCAGTTATCTACACCTCCAAGGTAGTAGACCAGTTTTGTCGGTCCGAAAGAAGTGCTTGCTGCCACCCGGTTTGCCCAGATAAGTTCCCTGTGAATACGTGTGTAATGCCTGAAGTCGGCTCCGAGAACAAACATATCCGATTTTTTGCTTGTGAGCTGACGGTAGTATTCTCCAAATATCTTATACCTGGTGCCATAATAAATGTTAACACTCCGCTTGCGCGTATTATCATAAATAATCTCTCCCTTCAGGCTTCCCCAGTGCTGAACAGTTGTTGCTGCTGCCAGGGAAGTCGGATCCTCGGAAAGTGTGGTATGCCTGTCGTTTCTGTATGATATAGTCCCTTTTATTGCAAGAACCGGGGTAATTGGCCTGGACATTGAGTAGTAAACATTATGGGTATGCGTTTTGAAATGGTAATTGCCATCGGTACTGAAGAATGCCTGCCTGTGGAAAATAAACTGTTTATCATATTTGCCCTTCAGGCTTTCAAAACTCAGAAGATATTCATTTGAGTCGAAATTTCCCGAGAACCTGAATCCGGCCGTCAGTCTGTAATCCTCAAAGAGGTCGAGAATGCCAAACCTGGTAAGCATGTTAATGCCGGGATTGAAATACGGTGCCCCTCCGTTAAAGACCTGGTATGCGTTGTTAAGGAAGGTAAAATCAATCTGGTTGGCTATATAATTATTGTAGAATGACGTTTCGTATATCCTTATAAGAGGAATTTTGATTTTCCCGGTATCGAGATCGACATCCATGTACTTCTTACGCCATTGCTGTTCATAGAAGTTCTGTTTTTCCTTTTCGAAGATGTAATGATTGATGTCGATCGGTTCCTTTTTAATAAAATATTCATAATAAGGTTTCGTGAGGGTATCCCTTCTTTTCTTGTCTTCTGCTATAAGCCATTTCCGTATCTGTTCAATGCTGTCCTTCTTATGATACAGCTTGTCCTGCTCTTTTCTGAAGTTGCTTGTGGTTATCTCATTGGCAGGAACAGGTTTAAGTGAGGAAAATGAGCCTTTCCTTACCTGGAATTTTGTTTTCCTGAAGATATTTTCACCAAATGCATCGGAACCATTTAAAACCGACTGATTGAGGATGTTGCGGTCATAATTTGTAACAGGTACTGAATTTATAAAATGGCGGTAATGCGTTGTAGTATCGACATAGCTTATTGAACTGTCGAAGACAGCTGTAAACCTGTTCAGGACTCCGTTATTGTCACCTATATAGGCTAATTTGTTTTTGCCAATTTCAGCCGACTGGAACCTGCTCGAATATTGTCCTTCCGATAAGCGGGTAAGGAGATCATTTTTCTTTTCGACATTGTATGTAAAAAGATCATAGACAGGGGAGATCTTTTCGAACGGGTCGGCATTGTTTTTAAGAGTATCGCTTAACCTGTTTGAGGAGAAAATAATCTCACCGGGTGAGTTCCTGAGGTAGGAAGGATCGAGATCGTCCGCCACATCCCTGGTAATCTGTTCATTTGTCCCTGAGGCAAGTGTATGGATATAAATATCGGTAGTCCCGTCCTTTACAGCAGAGATTACGATCTTTGAACCTTCAGGAGAATAAGAGAAATTAAGGACCTTATCAAAATAAAGGAAATTCCTTTTTTCGGTCTTCTTTTCCTCTAACCTGTAAAAATAAATTACCATACCCGCTTTTTCCTCATTTATCCAGGTAAATACCCTTCCGCTTGGGTGCCACCCTATAACAGGATAAGTATTATCGGCTTTATGCTCATATTTTGGTTCTTTCCTGAAAATGATTTTTTGTTTTCCTGTTGTCTGGTCATAAAGCCAAATTCTCTTTCTCCCCCAGTCGTTTGTAACATAGGCAATATATTTACCGTCGGGACTGACTTTTACCTGCTGATAGATCTGTTCTTTTTTGGATTTCTTAAGAACATTGTCGTTTTCAGCCGGAAGGTCGTTATCGGGGATGTACTCAGCATTATAATAGGCTTTCCATTCCTTCAGAAGATCTTTTAAATCGACCCCCAGAACATAGAGAAAACCGTCATCGACGTTCTTATAGACTTTTGTAAGATAAATAATGTTGGGGATGAGGGCATCGCCATATTTCCTTCCAATGAATCTCCAGAACGACTGGCCGGCATAAATTGCGTCATCTGATTCAAGGTGACTTATGTTCTTGTATTTACCTGACCTTATACCATCCTTCACCCTGTTCTCAACATCATAGTCCCATCCATAAGAAACATAGTTTATAAGACCCTTCAGGTACCAGTCGGGCATAGAGATAAGTGAAGAGCTCGAAACACGATCCTTAAAATCGGCGTTGTAGAGCATTTCATTGATGATAACTTCGGCTATTGATTCGGCAATCTGCTTTTGAAATGCGACATGGTCGCCCTCATAGTAGAGCATTACTTTGTTCTTTATAATCCTGCTGAAGCCGCCGGTATTATAGGAATCTTCATCAAAGGTAACCAGACCGATATTCGTCTGCCGGTACTCATTGTTCTTATTATAAATAATGAATATCAACCGTTTTTCAAGGGTATAATCAAAATAGTCCTCGATCTCATTCAATTTCTTAGTGGCGTATTCAGCTGTGAACTGAGCAAGATCATTTCCATACTCATTGAAGTAGCAGTCGAAATTGTCAAACCTGTAGTATGACCAGAAATAATCATAATACTGAACACTGTTCTTACCAAAAGGCATTTGAAGTCCGTTATAAAACTGACCCTCCGCATTAAGGAAAAACATGCCTGATATTATGAAAATTAAAAATCTGTAAGGTTTTTTCATTAACAATATATTCAGGAAAGAGACCGGAGTTTTTAGCCTCAAATTTTGTTCCAAATGACTATGTTTACGGAACAAAACTAAGATATTCTTTAATAAAACGAGTAAGAAGATCAAACTTTATTATTTTTGCGTAAATGTTGATTAGTGTTCAACTTGGTCTGATTTTTGTAAGACAGTGAGAAAATAAAATCTGTAAAAAATTGTTATATAAAGGTTTTAGCAAATTCTCTTTAGAAAGATTAATTAAGAACTGATAATCAAAAACAAAAACTAAAAGATATGAAAAGGTTATTTTTAGTCCTGACAATGGTATTAGCGGGAGTCGTAATTATGGCTCAGCCTGCGATGAAAGTTTCCTCCTCTGAGCACGATTTTGGTAAATTCAAGGAAGAAGCCGGTAAACAAACTTATGACTTTGTTGTGCTGAATATCGGGAATCAACCTCTTGTCATTCAGAATATTGTTGCATCATGTGGATGTACCACTCCGGAATGGACAAAGAGTCCCATTCCTCCAAAGGGAACCGGGAAAATTACAGCTATCTATGATCCCGCCAACAGACCGGGCGCCTTTAACAAGACACTTTCGGTTTATACAAACTCAAAACCGGAAATTGCCGTACTGGTAATTAAAGGTGAAGTTATTCCAAGGGAAAAGACAGTTGAGGAACTTTTCACTTTCCCTGTCGGTCCGGTAAGGTTCGAAAGTAACCACATGGCTTTCACAAATGTCAGGAAGAATGAAAAGAAGATAAGAGTAATGCAGGTTGTCAATACATCCTCGGAACCGGCAACAATTGAATTTGACAATGTACCGGCACATCTTACCCTCAAGGCAAACCCGGCAACACTGAAACCCGGACAGAAAGGCATTATTGAAGGGACTTTTGATGCTACCAAAAACCAGTCATGGGGAAATGTGACCGATATGGTTAAGTTGAAGATCAATGGTCAGGTTGACCAGAAAGTTTATTATGCTGTCTCGGCAAATCTTGTTGAGGATTTTTCAGGATTGTCAAAGGTTGAGCTCGAAAATGCTCCCGTCTTTAAAGTTGAAGCAACGACAAAAGATCTTGGAAAGATACCGGGATCGACGGCAAATGACGTTGAATTCAACTTCACCAATACGGGTAAAAGCGAGCTTATTGTAAGAAATGTCAGAGCCACCTGCGGTTGCACGGCTGTTCAGCAGGGCGTTCAGGGCCAGGGGATAAAACCCGGCGAGTCGAGCTCAATAAAAGCTACTTTTAACTCCGGAAGTTATAAGGGAAAGGTTACGAAAGCCATTTATGTCTATACAAATGATCCCAAAAACTCAGAGGTGGTACTTATGCTGACCGCTGACGTCGATCAGGAGGCTGCAAAAAAATAGAATCTTTGGAAGATAAAGACGGGTTTAAAAGCGCACTTATTATACAGGAGGGAGTTCCCCGGCCACCAAGCGTCAATCCTTACGTACTGACAAAGGCTGGCAAAAAGAAAAGGAGTAATTATTCTGTTGATGAATATGTTGCCGGTATTGTCTCCGGAAACAGGACCATTCTCAGTCAGGCTATTACACTGATTGAAAGTTCATTACCGGAACATTACAGGAAAGCACAGATCATAATTGAAAAGTGCCTTCCATACAGTGCCCGGTCAGTGAGGATTGGCATTACCGGTGTGCCGGGAGCCGGCAAGAGTACCTTTATTGAAACTTTCGGACTTGCCGCTGCAAATAAGGGTAAGAGACTTGCGGTCCTGGCAATCGACCCCAGCAGCAATCATACGGGAGGAAGCATCCTCGGTGATAAATCGAGAATGGAAAAACTAAGCGTTCATCCGAATGCTTTTATCAGACCTTCACCATCGGCAGGAACACTTGGAGGCGTGGCAAGGAAGACAAGGGAAACAATAATACTGTGCGAGGCAGCCGGCTTTGATACAATTCTTGTTGAAACAGTAGGCGTGGGACAATCGGAGACTGCAGCTCATACAATGGTTGATTTTTTTCTTCTTCTTATGCTTGCCGGTGCCGGCGATGAACTGCAGGGTATAAAAAGAGGCATCATGGAAATGGCCGATGCCATTGCAATTACAAAAGCCGACGGATCCAATAAAATTGCCGCCGAGAATGCAAAAGTATCCTTTCAGAATGCCCTGAATCTTTTTCCAATACAGGAATCGGGCCAGCGACCGCGTGTTGTAACTTGCTCAGCTCTGGAAAACAGGGGAATAAGTGAGATATGGGATCTCATCTCGGATTATCTTACAATAAACAGGAATACCGGTTACTTTGATGAGTTAAGGAAACGGCAGGCTGTGATCCGTATGTATGATACAATTTCAGAATACCTTGGCAACTCATTTTACAATCATAAACAGGTAAAGGACTTACAACCGGAACTTGAAAAGCTGCTTTACCAGGGTACCATAACTTCTTATAAAGCCGCCCTTAGACTTCTTGATATTTATTTCAAAAGGTGAGTGGAAGTAACAATAATTCATATCTTTAGGCGAATTTTAAAATTAATTTAAGTTATTCAAAATCAACGATTATGAAAAAACTTTTGCATCTGATTTCTGTTACAGTTCTGATGGCAGCCTGTTCATCTGAACCTCATTATGTCATTAACGGGAAGATCGACGGAGCCGACAGTGTGACCTTTCTTCTTCAGAAGAGGGACGGAGCGAATATAATAAGTATCGACTCGGCAGTTGCACACAAGGGTGCATTTAAAATGAAAGGGGGAGCCGTCAGATATCCGGAGATGGTATTGCTTGTCGCTAAAAATCTGAGGATGAGAACATCGTTTTACCTTGAGAATTCGGAAATTACAATAACAGGGAAACTTGATTCACTTTTCAATGCGAAAATTACAGGATCAAAAACACAGGATGAGTACCAGGGTTTGGTTGATTCAAATAAGGTACTCAGCGATAAATACACAAAGATCTATAATGAATTCCAGACAGCCAACCAGAATGGAGACACTGCCAGGGTTTCACAACTCAGAAAAGAGGCAATGAACATTCAGAACGAAATGACGCTTTTGCAAAAAGGTTTTGTTAAAAACAATCCTGCATCATTTGTATCGCCTTCAATACTCGAAAGTCTAAGTCTTGACATGGAAGCAACCGAAATTGAATCATACATAAGTGCTATGGATACTGCGGTTGCCAATACTCCCATTATAAAGACGCTTAAGGAAAGAGTTGAAAAGATGAAAACGGTGGCTGTCGGACAGAAGGCTCCCGACTTCACTCTCAATGATCCTGAAGGCAAACCGGTATCGCTTTCTTCAAAAATAGGCTCAAAATTACTGCTCATTGATTTCTGGGCCGGGTGGTGCGGACCCTGCCGCAGGGAGAATCCCAACGTTGTGAAAGTGTATAATGAATTTCATAAAAAGGGATTTGATGTATTCGGTGTTTCACTCGACCAGAAAAAAGATGAATGGGTGAAAGCTATTGCAGATGACAAACTGACATGGACACATGTATCTGATCTGCAATACTGGAATAGTGCTGCCGCAAAACTGTATGCTGTCAACTCGATTCCTGCAAACTTCCTTCTTGATGAAAAAGGAACAATAATCGGGAAGAATCTGAGGGAAGATGCTCTTTATAATAAAGTTAAGGAAGTTCTGGGGCAATAAGCTGCCATGATCGATATTTATTCTTCCACGATTTTGAGTTCTTCGCCGGGCTGGACTTCCGCCAGGATAAAGCCTGTTCCCCGGACTGTACGAATATCAATGTTTTTATCTTCTGAAATATACTTTCTTAACCTGCTGATAAATACGTCCATACTTCTTCCAAGGAAGTAATCATCTTCTCCCCAGATCTCGGTCAGTATATCTTCACGTGCCAGGATCTTGTTCTTATTGATAATAAAGTACTTCAACAGTTGTGCCTCTTTCAGGGTAAGCTTCTCCTTTGAACTGCCGCTTAAAAGTTCGAGGGTGTTGAACTTGAGGACGGTGTTTGACACTTTGTATTCATCATTTGAAGAAGAGTACGCCCTTTTAAGGATGTTGTTGATTCTCAATATAAGGACCTCAGGATCAAAAGGCTTGGTAATATAGTCATCGGCACCGATCTTTAATCCTCTTACAATATCTTCCTTAAGACTTTTAGCGGTAAGGAAAATTACCGGTATACCGGGTGAATTCTGTTTTATCTTTTCACCAAGGGTAAATCCGTCCATCTCCGGCATCATAACATCGAGAACGCAAATATCAGGTTTGCTCTCGCTGAAGCGGTCCCAGGCTTCCTTACCATCCCGCGCAAGGGTCACATCAAAACCGCTTATCGAAATATACTGGGATAATATATTTCCGAAATCCCTGTCGTCTTCAGCCAATAATACTTTCATTTTCTGAACAAGTTTTGTTAATAGGGTATTGTTACTGTAAATATACTACCTTTTCCCGGTTTGCTGCTTACTGTGACATCTCCTCCGTGAGCTTCCGCAATTTTTTTCACATAATAAAGGCCAAGTCCGAGTCCCTTGTATTTATGAATATTTCCGGTTGAGGCCCTGTAAAACTTATCAAAAACATGTTTTTGATCATTTTTACCGATTCCTATTCCGTTATCAGCAACTTTGATGCAAATATTATTCTCTTCGGCATAACCTTCGATATCAATAACAGGCTCTTTATCGGAGTATTTTACGGCATTTGACAGTAAATTATTTATCAGGGTGGTGAAGTAAACCGTATCCAGATCGACCTGTGCTCCGTTAAAGTTGTATTTCTCCGTCAGGGCGGAGCAGTTACCGCAACCTGATTTGAAACTCCCGACAATATCATTCATCAGATCCTCGATCTTTACTTTCTTTTTATCAAGCTGGAACTGGGTCCTTTCCCACATACTTATTTCAAGGATCATGTTAATTAGCTGGTTCAGGTGAATGCTCTGCTTCCCGATCATTTTGGCAGTCTCCAGAACTTTGGCTTCATCTGTTCTTATCTGTGCCAATTCCAGGGTTCTTCCCGCTACTGTAATTGTGGAAAGGGGAGTTTTCAGCTCATGAGTCATATTGTTTATAAAGTCGGTTTTCAGATTTGACAATCTCTTTTCCTCCATGAGGTTCCTGTAGGTTATCATGAATAATGTAACAACAACAAGGATGCTGACTATGCTTAGTGACAGTGAAGTAAAAGTCTCGTTTAATATGACTTTCTGCTTATCAGTGAAGTCGATAAAATAATCGAAATCAAGCCTGAAATTATTGCGATCCGTCCGGTCACCTTTTACCATTATCTCGGAAACCGGCTTGCGATTAGGTCTGGATCTGGTGACGTTGGCCCCCGGTTCGGGCGGGCGCCGGTTTATGCGGTTAGAAAATGCTTCGCTGGTATAGATCGGAATCGTAGTATCAGGGGTCATCAGGTCAAAACGGTTAATCCTAATGTTGTAATTGAAATTCTTATCGATGCCCTGTCTTTCAAAGTAAACGGATAGCCATTGAGAAAGATCCTGTTCCTTATTTAAGACCGTTCTGACAAACAGAAGAACTTCCCTCTTTTTCCGTGCCAGAGTTGAATCATCCTTTATTGCTACAATTTCCTTTACGGCTTCCTCAGAGTAGTTGCTTATGATCATCCTGGCAGTATCGAATCCGTCGGTCGACCATCGCCGGTTCATTACCGACAGGGCATCCTGTGAATACAACCTGTACCGGAGGTTGAACATCTCATCTTTTTGTTTCCATACACCTCTTATAATAATAATCTGTACGGTTATCAGAATTATTATCGACATAATTCCAAAAAGAAGTATGGTGTTCCTTTTTTTCATGCATCTTTTTTTACTTCTTCAAATTTATTTAATTTAATGATATGTACAGAAAGAGGTTGAAACATTAACCCAACGTTAACCCGGCGTTAACAGAGGCATTACGTCCCGGGCACTATCTTTGATATGTAAATAAAAAACGGGTAGTCATGAAAAAGTTAAGTTTTGTTTTAGTAGTAGTCTTCCTAATATCAGGCTGTTTCCTGGCGAAACCGGCAGCTGCTCAGGAAAAGACCAAAGAGGAAAAAGAAATGGAATTAAGGATGCAGGAGCAGATTGACCAGCAGAAGAAAGCGATCGCCGGACAGAAAAAAGCCCAGGAGGAAGCATCAAGGACATGGGTGGATCAACAGAAGATCGTAGAGGAATCGATGAGGCAGGCGAAGTCGCAGATAGATAGTGCATTCAAATACAATGACATGGTGAAGATTTATGGGGGTGGGCGGAAACGGCCCCGGAGTTTTGAATTCACTGGTGAGCCTTTTATGTTCACACCCGGAGAAGAACCAATGTTCAATCATTCATTATTTGGAAATGATGAAAAAACAACCTGGGATTTTTCAAAATCCTTAAAAGAAAACTCATTCTCAAGTGACTACACCTTTGATGTGGAAAAGAGTGCCAACACTGTGGTAATGTCTGTAAACGGAGACTGCAAAGCAGGCGATATACGTATAAAAATAATAATGCCTAACGGCAAAACCTATTCCGATATAGTTATTGATGAATTTGGCAACCTTAACTGGAGAAAGTCATTTTCAATATCTGAGGATGAAAATAAGGACAAAGCAGGGGCATGGAAGTTTAAGATTGATGCAAATAAAGCAACAGGTTACTTTAAAATTTCTCTTCAGACTTATTAGTTTTTCATTACTGGTTTGAAAGAGGCTGGACCGGGGGGTGCCAGCTTCTTTTTTATTCCGATTGTGCTGAAGTACGACCACCTTTTATACTCTCGACCCGTACTGTGAATTTGGATCCGTCCTTTACAATCCACCTTATGTCAACATGCTGGTAGCCTTCGATATTGTCAATCTCCATCCTCTGCGGATTTTTCTTCTGCTCCCTGCCAATATTCCTGTCAGGATCAATAACGACCATACCTGCAATTACTTTCCCTCCATCGAGATAAATATAGTCCGGTGGATCAATCTTGTATCTCTGGTTTGTGCCTGAATGGGTAGGCATAAGTTGTTTGTTTGCGATTGAAGCAGTAACCTCTTTCAGCCCTCCTCCCAGGTTCTTTACCTTGATCCCGGTTACCTCCAGTTTTGGTGTGACCCAGGCATTATAGATACAGAAGGCTGAGTTACGGTGAGCATCGCTTTCAAGCAAAAAACCTGGATGAGTACGTCCGAAGTTTTTGTTGAATCCACCAACTTCTATCTTTCCGTACAGCGGATGATCTACTTCCTGCCACTGAACAAATGCATCCTCAAACAATAAAAGTCTGTCAAACTCAAACGGATCGGTGTTGGCAGTATCGTAGAACATCAGGTAATCATTCCACAGTTCATTTGAAAACACATAGCCTCCCATTGCACCGTACCACCAGTCTAATTCCCCTCCGTAGACTGTGTACATATCTTTCCAGATTGTAATGAACTTATATCCCGGGATTATTTCCTGGCCTTTCTTCCCTATTGAATTAATAACAGCATCATCAGCCCTAGTATAAACCTCAGCACCACCACCCTGGATTGAAGGGCCTCTTAACACCAGCCCCCCGGAGTTATGAAATGACTGTGCTCCTGTAATATTTCGGTGTTTAAGACCAAAATCCCTTACTGCCTGATTCTCAGGATATGTAAACGGATATTTACCTGCTCCCTGCTGCACATATGCCGGTTCCCAGTTGAATCCATAATCGCGGTTCGGATCATAGCCACCCGGCCCGTCTTCATTTACAAGTCCATCGCCGTCATTATCAATCCCTTCCTGCCCGAGAATTTCATACTCTCCTTTTTCGCCCGGTGGAACACGTATCATTTTTCGCGGGTCTTTAAGATCAGCCCGGTAGGTCCCGTCAGGACTCTTTCTTCGCATCTGGCTGATTATTCCATCATTATTGAGGTCATCATATTTATCTTCGTCATACAGCCCATCCCGGTCGTTATCCATGGGAACAAGTCCGGACCTTGGTGAGCTTGCAGTATTTGGCTCATCCATAAAATATTGCCTGGCATCCGGGTTTATTGTCGGAATAATATAGAATACCTTGTCTTTGAGCAGCTGGTTGATAAACGTGTTCTCTTCATACATTTCACACAGGTACCAGGCTGTATAAAGTGCCATCTCAGTTCCCTGGATCTCATTCGAATGAATATTACCGTCAATATAAAACCCCGGCTTTAAATCGGGATTCTGATTTTTTTTATACGAAATTGTGAGCGCAATAATATCCCTTCCTTTATAAGATTTCCCTGCAGATTCAATGGTCACCAGATCGGGATACTCTTTTGCCAGCCTTTTGCAAAGGTCTGCTATACCGTCATATGTATAGTACTTGTTCCACGAAGCCTGGACCTTTGGATTTACCGGTGAGCCTGCTGCCTTAAAAAACAGCTCTGCATTCTGTCCAAAAAGAGATGAGGAAAAAGTAAGAATAAAAATAGCCAGAATTGATGTTGATATTGATATTGATATATTTTTTTTCATGATTACCATCTATTGTTCTGTTATTATCTTAAATCGACTTTAATGCTTGCAGTCCCTGTATTTGCTGCGCCTGCGTTTAAAGAAACCGGACCCTTTCCTGAAATGAGCCAGCTGAACTCAGCCGTCTCATCTCCCTGGAGCCTTTGAATTCTCTGAACTTTTAGTCCGCTCAGGATTGTTTTATCTTTTCCCGGGTCAAGAGTAATTCTCATGATCCTTGTCCACATATTCTGATCACCGGCTTCCGGGCATGTGGCAAATACTCCCTTATTGTGTACTTTAAGTGTTAACCTGTAAATATTATCTCCTTGATCCTCAGTCCTGACATCAAGAAATTCAAGCTCCGGATGCATTTCTGCAATCGTGGTGATAAATTTAAAATGCTTTGAGATCAGATCCCCGATAGTATCAGCAGGCGGATTTATCACAACAAATGGTTTTAAGCCTCCGACTTCAACTTTCTTTCCGGGGAAACCGGGATGTTTAATTTCAGTCCACGGATATGAACTCATCTTTAATCCCTTTTTTTTCAGCGTATTTCAAGTATGATGCCTCGCTGTTTTTTTCTTTTTCAACCGGGAACCACCAGCCCGGAGTACTGAAGCTGTACCTTCCATAGTGAAAATATACCCAGTCCATGAAGTTGCCCGGAGTTGTTTCTGATACAGGGGCTCCTTTTGCTCCTGTGATATCATGATATTTATCTGATACGAACTTATTAATAATTTCATCAGTTTTCAAAATGGATGAAAACTTCCTGTTCATACGCATTCGGGCCTGTTCCGGACCCTGAGATTGCTGCTGAAGCTGATCTGAACCTGCTCGTTCCGGACGGTCTGATTTCATCGGCTGTCCAAGATTATCCTGTGGTCCGAATGTAAAGACAGTGTATATATTAAATCTGTCAAACAGAAAGTCCATAACCGCTTTTGTCTCAGGTTCCGATACAGGGTATAAACCGGCGTTGGTCCCGAACTCTTCATAATTAAATGTCAGGTTGCGGTTGAAGTTAACACCCCCTTCAGCGTCTTCGTTATATTTGCCATCGTCGTCATTATCAAAACCTTCGCTGTAAACAAGATATCCACCTGTCTCACCTTTTGAAAGATCCGCCTGAACCATGATCCTTTTATCCTCACTGCTTTCGATAAACCTGCCTGAAGGATCCTTGATCCGGATAAGAGTTATGTAACCATCTGAATTCAGATCTTCGAAAGGATCTTCATCAGAAGTAAAATCCCTGTCATCATCGGTTGACCTTGCATTGATGCTCCTTTCATACTTTTGACCATTAAAGAATTGTTCTCTTGCATCCGGACTTACATCAGGCAAAATATAGAAAGTTATTTTCTCCAGAAGATCTCTTATTCCCGCTTCACCAGAGTTTTTGAGAATAGCCTCTGCAATTCCGGTGGCCAGTTCCGTTCCAAGGATATAATTCCCCTGAACCCCGCCTACAATTGCAACCGCCGGCTTGTTATCAGTATCGCCGCTGCCGATTGTGACCAGCCAGATATCCTTTCCTCCGTCGGTTTTTATGAGAGAACTGACTTTACATTGACCAGGGTAATCCTTTCCGAGTGTGCTTAATTTTTGTGACAACTGTTTATGATTTGAATACATACTCTGACCGGAAACCGGTAAGGTCCAATTCAGGGTAATTATTCCCAGGATTACGATTCTTAAGTAAATTTTCATTACGATGATTTATTTGTTACTCTATGACAGGATTTGTTATTATTTAAGATCAAAAATAACCGATATTAATTTATTTCCAACACCTAAACCTTTTCTCCTGTTATATGTTAAATTTGCATTCTTATACAATATTGCCTGTTAATGAAAAGATTATTCTACCTTCTTCTTCTTGCATCTGTCGTCTCATGCGGAAGGAGAACAAACGGACCCGAAGGCAGAATAATTACAGTAAGCATCCCCCCATTTAAATATTTTGTTGAAGAAATTGCCGGCACTAATTTTAAGGTGAATGTTATGGTTCCTGCCGGGGCAAATCCGCATATCTATGAACCCACTCCGGTACAGATAAACAATCTGCGCCACTCAGCTGCATTCATAAGCAATGGTTATCTGGGTTTTGAGAAAACCTGGCTTGACCGCTTCTACGATATGAACAGAAATATGAAAAAGCTCTCATTGGGTGACCGGATCGAGCCGATTTTTTCGGAGCACCATCATGAAGGAGACCAGGTTGAAGGGGCTGATCCACACTATTGGGTTTCGCCGAGGTGTGCCGCTCAAATAGCTTCGGCCGTCAGGGACTTTCTCATAGAACTTGATCCTCAGAACAGGAATCAATATGAAGAAAATTATGAAGCGCTTTCCCGGAAGATTAAAAGTGTCGACCTGAAAGCAAGGCAACTGACTTCAATGGGTAATAAAAGATCTTTTATGATTTATCATCCCAACCTTGCTTACCTTGCCCGTGATTATGGACTGGAAGAGATCAGCGTCGAATACGAAGGAAAGGAACCTTCCCCTTCAAGATTGAAGGAGTTGATTGACCGCGCAAGAAGTGATAATTTAAAGGTGATCCTCGTACAGAAGGAATATGATGCTAAAAATGCCAGAGTTATCGCCGCTGAGACATCATCGGTTATAAAGATTATTGATCCTTTGTCGGAGGATTGGCTTAAATCAACTTCCGACATAATTGATGTCCTTGGTAAAAGTTTTGGAGAGAATCAAAATTAGCAGTATTATGGGAGCATACTTACTTGAAATGAAGAATTTATCTGCTTCCTACGGGACAAACATAGTCCTCCGGGATGTAGACTTCATGGTATATCAAAACGATTTTATCGGTGTGATAGGGCCAAACGGAGGCGGAAAAACTACGCTTCTGAAGGTGATACTTGGTCTTATAAAACCGTTGAAAGGAACTTTAACATTCAATAACGAACTTCTTAACGGCAATAAAATAGGGTATCTTCCTCAGATCTCAACAGGTGACAATAATTATCCGGTTACTGTCAGGGATGTCATACTTTCCGGTCTGATGATTGGCAAAGGATTGATATCCAGGATGTCTGCTTCGGACAAAAGAAAAGCAGACAGGGTAACAGACGAGCTTGGGTTGTCCGAACTGACCGGCTCTTCGTTAAATGAACTATCCGGCGGTCAGCTTCAGCGGGTTCTGTTGGGACGGGCTGTGATCGGTGACCCCGGACTTTTGCTTCTTGATGAGCCGGGTAATTTCGTAGATTCAAATTTTGAAAAGGACTTTTACGAAAAGCTGGTAATCCTGAATAAAAGAATGGCGATACTTTTGGTTTCACATGATGTAGGTACAATTTCTGCTCATATTAAATCGTTTGCCTGTGTAAACAGGAATCTGCATTATCACCCGTCGCCGGAGATTACAAATGAACAGCTGCTTGCGTATGATTGTCCGATTCAACTGATAACTCACGGGGTAGTGCCGCATACTGTTTTGAAAAATCATTGATCGGTGGAAGGAGGTATTTTTCAATATGAATTCATCTTTAAAGGGCTTCTGGGAGCTATCTTTGCAAGTATAACTGCTGGGCTTGCAGGTACATACATTGTTTCCAAAAGACTTGTCTTCTTAAGCGGAGGTATCTCGCACGCTTCGTTCGGAGGGATCGGTATAGGATATTTTGCAGGGATAAATCCGGTCCTGGGGGCAGCAGTCTTCAGCATTCTTTCTGCACTTGGAGTGGAATACCTGTCTGTAAAACAGAAAATAAGGGAAGATTCTGCAATTGGTATCCTATGGGCATTCGGGATGGCAATAGGTATTATTTTTATCTATCTCACCCCGGGTTACACTCCCGACCTCATGAGCTACCTTTTTGGAAGCATACTTACAGTAACCTATGCTGATATAATTGCTCTGGGTATTATGTCAGTGATGCTTATCCTCTATTTTGGCTTTTTTTACAGGACCATTCTTTATATTTCATTCGATGAGGTTTTTGCACGAACATATTCGCGTTATGTAAATGTTTTCAAGTATATAACGACGGCTCTCATTGCCCTGACTATTGTATTGAATATCCGGATGGCAGGAGTTGTTCTTGTGATCTCCCTCCTCACTATCCCGCCAAATATTGCAATGTTGTTTACCAGGTCATATAGCAGGATCGTGGTGTTATCGATCCTGGCAGGATTTGTGGGAACTGCTTCAGGTTATGCAGTATCTTATTTTGCAGGAATCCCGGTAGGGGCTACAATCATTTTTACCCTGGTTATTATCTGGGCATTATGTAAAGGAGTCACACAGTTGGTTATGAAAATTAAAATAAAGGGGAAAGGATAGTATCAAGGCTATATCAAAAGCTCCTCATTTTTTTCGCCCCTAAATCCCCTAAAGGGGACTTATTGATTAACAAAAACTTATGGAACCCCCTTTAGGGGGCCGAGCGTTAAAAAATTGCCCGGTGGCGCAATTTTAGCGAAGGGGCCAGCCTGCAGGGGAGGGATGTGGTGGGGGCAGGGGGTAAAAAAACAGGAAATGGTGTAAAAATCCGGTCTTTTGATACAACCTGTCAAGGAAGTGGGTCTTAAAAGATAAATTTTAAACTAAATATTCAATATCATGGACTACGATATTATTGTAATTGGAAGCGGCCCGGGCGGGTATGAGGCTGCCATAAGGGCATCCCAGCTTAAATTGAAAGTTGCGGTTGTTGAAAAAGCTGAAGTCGGCGGTATATGTCTTAACTGGGGGTGTATTCCTACAAAGTCGCTACTCAAAAGCTCTCAGGTAATGGAATATATCAACCATGCTTCGGAGTACGGGATAAGCGTTGAGGGAGTTGTCAAACCGGATTTCGGTGCAATTATTGCACGCAGCAGGAGTGTTGCCGACAGCATGAGCAAAGGAGTTCAGTTTCTATTCCGGAAAAATAACATTGAACTCATCAGGGGTCATGGAAGACTTGGAGGAAGTACCATGGTTGAAGTAGAAGATGAAAAGGGAGACATTAGAACCTATTCAGCGGGTAACATAATCCTGGCAACAGGAGCAAGGTCGAAGGAACTTCCGAACCTGAAGCAGGATGGACGGAAGATCATCGGATACAGGGAAGCAATGACTCTTGATAAGCAGCCCGGGTCGATGGTAGTAGTGGGCTCAGGCGCTATAGGAAGCGAGTTTGCAAGTTTTTACCAGTCAATCGGTACGGAAGTGACACTTGTTGAATTCCTTCCGAGGATTGTCCCAAACGAGGACGAGGAGGTATCAAAACAGCTTGAAAGAGTATTTAAGAAGCTTAAAATGAAGGTGTTGACCAATTCGACTGTTGAGTCGGCTGAAGTTTCAGATGACAAATGCAAGGTTAAAATCAAAACTCCGAAAGGGGAGGAGTTTGTTGACACAGATGTTGTGCTTTCGGCTGTGGGCATAACAACGAATATTGAAGGTATAGGGCTTGAGAAAACCGGCGTAAAGACCGATAAAGGTAAGGTCGTTGTGGACGACTTTTATATGACAAATGTTCCGGGAGTCTTTGCCATTGGTGACATAGTTCATGGTCCCGCGCTGGCGCATGTTGCTTCTGCAGAAGGCATTATATGCATTGAAAAGCTGGCAGGTTTGGAACCTGACCCTCTTGATTATAAGAATATTCCTTCCTGTACATATACTGACCCTGAGATTGCCTCCTGTGGACTTACTGAAGCGGCTGCCAGAGAAGCAGGATTCGACATCAAAGTGGGTAAATTCCCCTTCAGCGCTTCAGGTAAGGCACGGGCTGCCGGTTCAAAAGAGGGCTTCGTTAAGCTGATTTTTGATTCGACTTATGGCGAATTGCTTGGTGCACACATGATAGGCTCCAATGTTACGGAAATGATAGCCGAAATAATTGTTGCGCGGAAACTTGAGACAACAGCCCAGGAAATATTCAAATCGGTTCACCCGCATCCCACAATGTCTGAAGCGATTATGGAAGCTGCTGCTGATGCTTACGGCGAAGCAATAAATCTATAATTTTTATGAACGCAACCTTTTTTAGTGTTTTTGCATCAATATTTTATAGAATTGCTGTTGATTCAGACAATTTTTATTTATTTTTATATTCACATAAAAGGTAACCCGACTTGCCTGATATAAAAAATATTATAAAAGGTTGTCTGACCGGCAACAGGAGGGATCAGGAGCTTCTGTACAGGAGGCACGCAGCAAAGTTGTATGCAGTCTGTCTTCAGTATTCTGGTAATGATGAGGAAGCAAGAGACATCTTGCAGGAAGGTTTTATAAAAATCTTCGAAAACCTCATTCATTACAAGTATGAAGGTTCTTTCGAAGGATGGATGCGCCGGATTGTTGTTAATACCGCACTTGAAAAATATCGCAGTAAGCACAGTCTGTACAGGGTTGATGATATAGATCTTATTCCCGAGCCGGAGGCAGATCCCGACAACGAGGATTACACCGGGATGGAAGCTGTCGATTTGCTCGGAATTATCAGGGAGTTGCCGCCAAAGTACAGAATGGTGTTTAACCTTTTTGCAATAGAAGGTTACTCACACAAGGAGATAGGCCAGATGGCCAATATCTCTGAAGGTACCTCCAAATCGAACTTGTCGCGGGCGAGGGAAATCCTTAAGAAAAAAGTGAGCCTGTACACAGGATTAAATAAAACGGTGGTCAGTGGATAGTAAGGGAGCAAATATTGATCTTCTTTTCAGGAATGGACTTAAAGACCTTGAAGTCCTTCCACCTGTTGAAGCATGGGGTGTAATTCTGCCGGCGGTACGGAAGAAACAGCGACCTGTGATTTTCTTCAGGAACGCTGCCCTTATTGCAGTGCTTCTTTCAATCAGCTTCCTGACTTACAAATGGGGTCATGAAATAACTTCGACATTCCAGAACCCCATAACGGTTCTCGGGGAAGAATCAATTCAGAATCCGGTAGACAGGGTTAATCCCCGAACCGGAAGAGGGGCTCTTGCCGTTGCTGTCAGACCCGAAATAAATGAGAATAAGATATCAGCTGTTCAGAACGATTCAACTTTAATTCCTGCTGACGAGAAAATTATCCCTGTTAAATCAGATTTTATAGCTGCTGACAACCGGCTGGTTATGGACAGGAATTTTCTACTTCCCGGCAAGGTACTTCCGATTCCTGATTATAAGCTTGATACCAGGACCGCTGCCGGGTATTATAATCTTGACGAGTTTTCGTTTGACGTGCCCAGGGAGAGAATTGACAGGTGGTCTGTCATGGCAATGGCTTCTCCGACGTACTATCTGAGCCCAGTCACAGGGAGCGATGATATTTCAAAACAGATCAACGCTTCGGAACAATCGCAGATCTCTTACTCGGGAGGGGTAGGCTTCGCATATAAGTTAAGCAAAAGATTAAGTATACAGTCAGGTTTGTATTACTCATCAATAGGTCAGGAGGTTGATGGTATAAACTCATTTGCCGGCTTCCGCCCGTACGATTATACCAAGGGGGATCATAACTTCGAAGTATTAACCTCAAATGGTCTGATCTATGCAAATAATACAGATGTTTTTCTGCTCGACCGTTCGGGTGACCGCGTCCTGACCAGATATACAAAAGATATCTTCGACCCCACAAAGGCAAATCTTTCACCGGTAAGCAGTTCGCTGTATCAGAATTTCAGCTATCTTGAAATGCCTATGATCCTTAGGTATAAATTAATTGACCGGATTGTTGACTTCAACGTGATCGGGGGACTGTCATACAACCTTCTTGTAAATAATTCTGTTACCACCGTACTCGACGGTAACAAATACCAGGTTGGTACAACAGGATTAAATTCATTCATGGTTAGCAGTTCACTCGGGATGGGAATGGAATACAACCTCTCCGAGAAATTTTCGCTTAACCTCGAACCAACATTCAGGTATTATCTGAATCCTTTCGGAATGATACCTGGTGTAAATGCACATAACTATTCTTTCGGGATCTTCTCCGGCTTCTCATATAAATTCTGATCTGTATCCCCGGTTCTTTTTTCCTGCCAGACTTTTTGGTTCAAATCTTTTTGCACTTAAGCCATGCCCGGTTTATTTATAAGGTGCAAAAATATTACCTTTGCATTTTATTTTAAAACCGACAGTTTATTATGTTAAAATTAAACAGGAACGGAGTTATAGCAGGAGTGGCCCTTATAGGTCTGATAGCTATAGTAAGCCTTATAAATCAAGGTTTTAAGGAATCCGGTAAAAATATTAACAAAGTATTCGTTCCTGACACTGTCTATTTTAACAAGTCATACAAACTGCCGTCAATTGTGACATTCGCAGGGGAGAAAATGCCTCTTGAGAATTTTGATACTCACGAGAGTCTTGATCGTGAAATACTTATAAGTGCATATCGTCATTCATCAACTATTATGATCATTAAGAAAGCTAACCGCTACCTGCCGGTAATTGAAAAAATCCTTAAAGAATATGACATTCCGGACGATTTCAAATATCTGGCAGCAGCTGAAAGCGAGTACAGTAACATGATTTCCCCGGTAGGCGCCACAGGTTTCTGGCAGATAATGGCCGGAACAGGAAGGGAAGAAGGAATGGAGATCAATAATGTTGTTGATGAAAGATATGATGTTGAGAAATCAACCCGTTTCGCATGCGAATATTTTCTGAGATCATATGAGAAATACGGGAACTGGACACTGACTGCGGCATCATATAATGGCGGCAGGTCGGGGATCGATGAGCAGATTAAGATACAGGATGAACATAATTATTATGACCTCCTGCTTTCTGAAGAAACGGCAAGATATATTTTCAGAGCGGTCGCATATAAGCTGATAATCACTGATCCTGAAAATTACGGTTTCAAAATTGACAAAAGTGCCCTTTATCCGCAACTTGATTTTTACGAGGTGAAGGTTGATACTGCTATTACCGACTTTTCTACATTTGCCAGGAAATTCGGGACAAATTATAAGATATTGAAATTTCTGAACCCATGGCTCAGGAAACCTTATTTAACACCAAAACCAAAAAAGGAGTATCTCTTAAAAATGCCTGCCCGGGGAATGCGTTCGATCGAAACGGTTGAAAATGTAAACTAAACGGCTGAAGGCTGAGGTTAAAATGAGTGATGAAATTAAAGTACTGGGTGCCAGAGTCAATAACCTGCAAAATATTGATGTCACCATTCCGCGAAATAAACTGGTGGTCATTACCGGATTAAGCGGAAGCGGTAAGTCATCCCTTGCGTTTGATACAATATATGCCGAAGGACAAAGGCGTTATATGGAGACTCTTTCGGCGTACGCCAGGCAGTTTCTGGGAGGAATGGAACGGCCTGATGTTGATAAGATAACAGGATTGAGTCCGGTTATCTCAATCGAACAGAAGACAACAAACAAAAATCCCCGGTCCACAGTTGGAACAATTACCGAGATATATGACTTTTTGAGGCTTCTGTACGCAAGAGCTTCTGACGCATACTCTTATGCTTCAGGCGAAAAAATGGTCAAATATACCGATGATCAGATCCTTGACCTGATCAACGAGCGTTTTGCAGGCAGGAAAGTATTTTTCCTGGCGCCTGTTGTCAAGGGAAGGAAAGGACATTATAAGGAATTGTTCGAGCAGCTGAGGCGGAAAGGTTTTCTTCATGTCAGGATCAACGGAGAGATCAGGGAGCTTACCCACGGAATGAAACTTGACCGCTATAAAACACATTTTATAGAAATCGTAATTGACAAGTTCAAGGTTGGAGAGGTCACCGGCAAGCGGCTCCGAGATTCAGTTTTTCTGGCGCTTGACCAGGGCGACGGAGTTATGATGGTGCTTGACACCGAAAGCACAGAACCTCGTTTTTTCAGCCGTCATCTGATGTGCCCCGTAACCGGGATCTCCTACAATGAACCGGCTCCGCATACCTTTTCGTTCAACTCACCCCAGGGAGCATGTCCTCACTGCAATGGTCTGGGTCAGGTTTCAAGCATCGATATCAAAAAGCTTATTCCCGATACGGAGCTGAGTATCAGGAAAGGGGGAATTGAACCGCTCGGAAAATACAGGAATGTCTGGATCTTCTGGCAGATAGAAGCAATTGCAGAGAAAAACGGCTTTACACTTGATACCCCGATAAAGGATATCCCGGAAGAAACCCTGAACAAAGTTCTTTACGGGTCGGATGAAGTGCTTAAGCTGTCAAACACACCTCTTGGGATGACTTCAAATTACTTCCTGACATTTGAAGGGGTAGTTAATTTTGTCGGCAACATCGAGGTCATAAACGGGAAAAAGAACGGGACAAGGATCAGAGACCAGTATGTTCAGTATGATATCTGCCCCGAATGCAACGGAACAAGGCTTAAAAAAGAAGCTCTTTACTTCAGGATAGCCGACAAAAACATAGGTGAGCTGGCTTCTTTGGATATCAGGGAACTATCGGCATTCCTGGCAACAGTAGAGGATAAGATGACTTCAAAGCAAAAGCTTATTGCCTCAGAAATACTGAAAGAAATAAGGACCAGGCTTGGTTTCCTTCTTGAAGTCGGACTGGAATACCTCTCCCTGAACAGGGGAGCAAGAACCCTTTCCGGAGGAGAGAGCCAGAGGATCAGGCTGGCCACCCAGATCGGATCACGCCTGGTAAACGTACTTTATATCCTTGATGAACCAAGTATCGGTCTGCATCAAAGGGATAACAGAAGGCTCATTTCAGCCCTTAAACAGTTGCGCGACTCGGGTAATTCCGTAATAGTTGTTGAACATGATAAGGAGATGATTCTCTCGGCCGACCATATAATTGATATGGGGCCAGGTGCCGGCCGTCTTGGAGGCAAGATAGTAGCATGGGGCAGCCCTGACCAGCTGAAATCTTTCAATACGATTACTTCAGGTTACCTGAACAATGTGAAGAAGTTCAATATACCTCCATCCCGCAGAAAGGGGAATGGTAAATTTCTTGTAATGACAGGTGCATCAGGCCATAACCTCAACAATGTGGATGTGGTCATGCCACTTGGTACGTTTATTTGCGTTACCGGGGTTTCGGGCAGCGGCAAATCTTCTCTTATTAATCAGACTCTTCACCCGGCGCTTGCACGACGATATCATAACTCGGGAAAGGCTCCGCTTCCATACAAGGATATATCGGGACTTGAGAATCTTGATAAAGTCATAGAGGTCGACCAGTCGCCGATCGGAAAGACACCCCGTTCAAACCCTGCTACCTATACCGGTGTATTCACTGATATCAGAAAGCTGTTTGAGCAGACAACAGAGGCAAAAATCCGCGGATTCGGAGCGGGGAGGTTCTCATTTAATGTGAAGGGTGGACGATGTGAAGGGTGTGAGGGAGCAGGAGTGAAAACCATAGAGATGAATTTTCTTCCCGATGTTTACATCCATTGCACAGAATGTAATGGCAAAAGATATAATCGCGAAACGCTTGAAGTAAAATATAAGGGTCAATCGATAAGTGATGTGCTGGAAATGACTGTAAACAAAGCAGTCGAATTTTTTGCTCATGTACCTTCAATATATCATAAAATAAAAACGCTTCAGGATGTCGGACTTGGTTACATAAGGCTGGGTCAGCAGTCCACAACACTTTCGGGTGGTGAGGCACAACGGGTCAAGCTGGCAACAGAGCTTGCCCGCCGTGATACCGGTAAGACACTCTACATACTGGATGAACCTACAACGGGACTGCATTTTGAAGATGTCAGGGTACTGCTCGAAGTCCTTAATAAGCTTGTAGAGCGAGGCAACACAGTCATAGTAATTGAACATAATATGGACGTTATAAAGATGGCAGACTATGTAATTGACCTTGGCAGGGAAGGGGGAAAGGAGGGAGGGGATGTCATTTTTGAAGGGACCCCCGAACAACTTGTGAAATGCAAAGATAGTTACACAGGTTTATACCTTGAACCTGAGCTTAAGGCTTAGAATTTATTTATATTTGGAACGATTAATATCATAAATCAAATAATGGAGAAACCGGCTGATCTTATAAAGGATGCATTTGAACAGAAAACATGGAATGAGATACATACAACGGATTCGTGGCGTGTTTTCAAAATAATATCGGAACTTGTCGAAGGATTTGAAAAACTCTCGCGAATCGGTCCGTGCGTATCTGTATTCGGCTCAGCACGAACACACTATAATGACAAGCATTACAAAATGGCTGAGGAAATAGCCTTTAAGCTGACACAGAACGGTTACGGAGTTATTACAGGTGGCGGACCAGGTACAATGGAAGCAGCAAATAAAGGAGCCAAACGCGGTAATGGCAAATCAGTGGGAATAAATATCGACCTTCCATTTGAACAGAGACCGAACCCATTCATCGATTCCGACAAACTTATAACTTTCGACCATTTCTTTGTCAGAAAAGTTATGTTCATGAAATATGCCCAGGGGTTCATAGTATTGCCCGGGGGGTTTGGGACTTTCGATGAACTTTTTGAAGCCATGACACTAATCCAGACACGAAAGATCGGGAAGTTCCCTATCATACTTGTAGGAAAAAAATACTGGGGAGGATTGATTGAATGGATCCGAACAGTAATGCTGGAGGAAGAACATAATATCTCACCTCAGGATCTTAATATCTTTACTCTTGTTGATACTGCGGATGAAGCCGTAGAAAACATCGTCAAATTCTACTCGAGGTATCTGCTCAGTCCAAACTTCTGATTACTTTTTACGGAACCTGTCAAGTTCCCTTTCGGTATCCCTGCGTTTGAGCGTTTCGCGCTTGTCATATTCTTTTTTACCTCTGGCAATGGCGATTTCAGCCTTTGCAAGGCCTCTTTCATTTATGAATACTTTGATGACAATAATTGTCAGCCCGGTCTCTTTAACCTTTCGGTCTAATTTTCTCAGCTCGCGGCCCGTGAGCAACAGTTTGCGTTCCCGGAGGGGGTCGTGGTTATTCAGATTACCCCACCAGTATTCCGAAATGTGCATACCCTTTATAAAAAGTTCCCCATCCCTGAAAACGCAATAGGAATCAGTAAGCACAGCTTTTCCGGCCCTTATAGATTTAATTTCAGTGCCGGTAAGCTTGATGCCGGCGACGTATTTATCGAGGAATTCATAATCATGTGAAGCTTTTTTATTCCTGATTACAATATCTGAAACTGCAGGCTTCATTATTTCTACGAGGCAAAAAAAGTAAAATACAATTTATCAATTATTCTTGTAAGAAACCAGTTGGAAGCAATGAATAGCGCTATGAATGTAACAGCGGTCGCAACCATTGCAGGTATTTTTTTGTGTTCGGGAGGATTTATCATCTTCTCAATTCCGATCCAGAAGATGTAAAGGCCATAGAGTGCCAGCACATTAACAAAAATGAACGATTCAAAAAGACGGCTTATGATCTGGCAGATAAGGAATGGTGCAATTGAATAGACTATTATTTTGAATGAAAGGCTGAAATCGCTTCCAAGGTCAAGGGCTTTTGTGATCTCCATGAAAACATACGTAGTTCCATAAACCGTTACAAATAAGAGGATGAAGTATTTGACACCGACGAGAACAGAATAAACCTCCAAAAATCCGGTATGAAGAAACAGGAGTGATCCAAGAAAAGCCGAAACAGTAACCAGTATCATTAACGGAAGGAAAAAGCTTCCTCTCACATATCTTAATGGTCTGTTTTCGAAATGTATTGCATCCCAGGCTTTGCCGGGATTAAGAATAATATTTGTTATCCTTTCGGATAAAAACCTGAAGTCCATTATTTACCGGATTTGGTGCCGCAAAATTAAATAAATTTACGTTAACTTGCTTTTATTGATCCGATTAATGCCAAAATGAATATTCCCCCCAGTTCATCATTTGATCTGCTGGTAGTTACAGGACCAACCGCTAGCGGCAAGACATCCCTGGCAGCTATAATTTCTTCGAGGTTGAACGGAGAGGTCATCAGTGCTGATTCGAGGCAGGTATACAGGCGGATGAACCTGGGAACCGGTAAGGACTATAAGGATTACTTTGTTGACGGGAAACAGATCCCTTTCCACCTCATAGATATTGCAGACCCTGGGTATAAGTACAATGTGTTTGAGTATCAGCGTGATTTTCTTAAGGTTTACAGTGCTCTGAAATCGGAAAACAGGTTCCCTGTAGTTTGCGGTGGTTCGGGAATGTACCTTGACAGCATCATTTCGGGTTACAGGATGTTTGAAGTACCTCCCGATCCCGAATTCAGGGCATCCCTTGAAAGAAGAAGCCTGACGGAGCTGAAGGAGATCCTCTCGACCTTTAAGCAACTTCATAACATTACTGATATCGACACAAAGAAAAGAGCAATAAGGGCTATCGAAATTGAACGTTACAATGTCAGCAGGGGAGAGAAACAAATCCTCTTCCCCGGAATCAAGGCACTTATTGTTGGACTGATGACTGACAGGCTGAAAAGACGGGAGAGGATAACCACACGACTCAGGAAGAGACTCGGGGAAGGAATGGTCGATGAGGTAAAAGAGTTGCTGGACAGTGGTTTGGACCCTGCCTCGTTGATTTACTATGGGCTTGAATACAAGTACATTACTTTATACCTGACCGGAAAGCTGAACTATGAAGAAATGTTCAGGCAACTCAATATTGCAATTCACCAGTTTGCCAAGCGGCAGATGACCTGGTTCCGCGGGATGGAACGAAGGGGAATTAAGATCAACTGGATCGACGGGGAGCTGTCGATGGAAGATAAAGTGGAGAAGGTGATGGAAATACTTTTTATTTAAGATACGTATCGAGCCACTCGAAAAACTCCCTTTGCCAGATAACCGAGTTCTGAGGTTTCAGAACCCAGTGACTTTCATCTTCGAAGAAAAGGAACCTGCTGGGTATGTTAAGCAGCTGAGCCGCCTGGAATGCCTCCATGCTCTGAGTGTAAGGGATCCTGAAATCATTGGCCCCGGTAATAATAAGTATCGGTGTATCCCATTTATCGACCATCAGGTGAGGAGAGAACTGGTAGCTCTTCGGTGCATTCCAGTAGGGTCCTTCAATATCCTTATTCGGGAACCAGAGTTCTTCCGTAGAGCCGTACCAGCTTACAAAGTCAAAGGTGCCGCAATGTGATATGAAGGTTTTAAACCTGCCTCCATGTATGCCTGCAAGATAAAAAACCGAATATCCACCATAGCTTGCTCCTACAGCTCCAAGCCTTTCAGCGTCAACATAAGGTTCCTTTGCCATAGCGTCGGTTGCGTCGAGATAATCCTGCATGTTTTTACCTCCCCAGTCGCCGGAGATCTGTTCTTTCCACGCTTGTCCGAAACCCGAATTCCCCCGCCTGTTGGGGGCGAAAACGATATATCCTCCGGCGGCCATCATCTGGAAATTCCAGCGGTACGACCAGAACTGATCGAGCGATGATTGCGGCCCGCCGTTGCAGAAGAGCAGCGCAGGGTATTTCTTCTGCGGATCAAAATCGGGGGGATAAACGATCCACATTTGCAGATCCTGGTTGTCTTTGGTCTTAATATACTTTTCGGCAACGTTGCCCATCTTTATCGATTCATAAATGCGTTTGTTTACGAATGTAAGCTGGGTTATATTTCCGGTTGAAATGTCGACTTTTGCAATTTCTGGTGCCATCGATATTGAAACAAGACCGGAGACCAGTGTTCCTGACTTAAGGCTGAGCGGTCCCATGTCATGCACACCCTCTGTAACTTTTTCAACTGTCTTACCCGGTAAACTTATTTTAAAGACCTGGGATGTCCCAAGGTGTGAACAAGTGAAATATATATTCTGGTCATCAGCCCATGTCTGATTTTCGACATCGAATTCCCATCCCTTTGATATCCAGGTTCTGGAGCTTGCTTTGATATCATAGATGAATAAACGGTCAAGATCAGCTTCATACCCGTTCCTCTCCATGCTCCGGTAAGCTATTTTTGAACCGTCGGGCGAAAAAACCGGGTATTTGTCGTATCCAAAATTACTTTCAGTTATGTTAATTTCATTCCCCGAACGTATCTCATGAAGGAAGATGTCGGAGTTGGTGCTCCGGGCATCCTCAATCCCCTTTAATCGCTTGGAGGTGTATGCAACATACTTTCCATCGGGGCTCCAGGCGATTTCACCCTCGTCATAATAAGGGGCAGTGGGAGATTCAAATTTCTGATCTTTCATTATGTCTTTCTCGCCCGAAACAGCCGATCCGTTAAATGAAGCAATAAAAACATGGCTGTAGGAATAGTCACTCCATGAACTCCAGTGCCTGTACATCAGATCGTTAATTATCCTGACCTTAGCATTGGGCAAATTATGTTTTTCATTTGCTGTCTGGTCAAGTTTAACCCGTCTTGTAAAATAAATATTCTTACTGTCCGGGGAGATGCTGAATATTTCAAAATCGGAAAGGCCGCTCACTTTTCTCTATCTCAGAACCATCGGCATTCATTGCATAAAGATCAGCTCCGTTTACAAAAGCTATCTTCCTGCCGTTATCGAACCACTGCGGAGAACTTCCTCCGTTGGTTGTGAGCTGGACAGGATCACCACCTGAAGAAGGTATTTTAAATATATTAGTTTTTCGTGCCTCTGTCTGAAGGTCAATGTCAGTTACAGTATACAAAACCGTTGAGCCGTCGGGCGACAATGCCACAGTGCCGAGCCGGCCGAATTTCCACATTATTTCCGGGGTCATGACTCCACCGGTTTTTTCCTCTTCAGTGAGCTGATTATTGATTGCAGTTGTTATTTCTTTAACAACTGTTTCTTTCGGTTTACACGAAAAAATACTTATGACGATCGCGATCATCAGAAGGGAAAGGGATCTTTTCATATCAGCGGGTTATAGGATGGAATTGTTATTTCTTAAGGGCTTCAAAGATTTTTGTTTTCAGTTCATCATTTAATTCAGGATTATCTTTGATAATCTGCTTGACTGCATCACGTCCCTGTCCCAGCTTGGTATCGCCATAGCTGAACCAGGAGCCGCTTTTTTTGATTATCTCCAGATCAACTCCAAGGTCAACGATCTCTCCAAGTTGTGAAATTCCTTCTCCGTACAGGATATCAAAATCAGCTTTTTTAAACGGTGGAGCAAGCTTGTTCTTTACAATTTTAACCCTTGTCCGATTGCCAACTATTTCTTCACCTTCTTTTATCTGATTGGTTTTACGGATATCAACTCTTACCGAAGCATAAAACTTCAGCGCGTTACCACCGGTTGTCGTTTCCGGATTACCGAACATAACTCCTATCTTATCCCTGAGCTGGTTTATGAATACGCAGGAAGTATTTGTTTTACTGATATTTGCAGTTAGTTTTCGAAGTGCCTGCGACATCAGCCTTGCCTGCAGTCCCATTTTTGAATCACCCATCTCACCTTCAATTTCAGCCTTCGGTGTCAGTGCTGCAACAGAGTCAATAACAACTATATCCAATGCGCCTGACCGGATAAGGTTATCAGTGATCTCAAGAGCCTGTTCACCATTGTCGGGCTGGGATATTAAGAGATTCTCGACATCAACCCCCAGCTTCTCGGCATAATTCCTGTCGAATGTATGTTCTGCATCAATTATTGCTGCAATACCTCCATTTTTCTGAGCTTCTGCAATGGCATGGATTGCAAGGGTAGTTTTCCCAGATGCTTCAGGGCCATAGATCTCAATTACACGACCCCTTGGAAATCCTCCGATTCCAAGCGCTGCATCAAGCCCGATCGAGCCGGTTGAAATGACCTGGATGTCCTCTATGGCGTGATCGCCCAGCTTCATAATTGTTCCCTTACCGAAGTCTTTTTCGATCTTTCCAAGCGTTACTTCAAGGGCTTTAAGTTTTTCTTTGTTGATTTCTTTTCTTTCGTTGCTCATATCACTGGTATTATTTATTGTAAATTTTAAAGATCTGTTCTGTATGTTTAGATGATTTCACATTGGAAATAACTTTTTCTATAACACCCTGTTCATCAATAATAAATGTTGTCCTTACAATTCCAAGTAAACTCCGGCCAAATAATATTTTATCCCTGTATACCCCATATGCATTCACAATTTTACCTGAAGTATCTGAAATGAGTGGAAAGGGGAGAGAGTATTTTGTGGCAAATTTCCTGTGCGACTTTTCGTTATCCATACTTACGCCTATAACTTCAAATCCCTTAGCCACAAATTCAGAGTAGTTATCCCTTAAATTGCATGCTTCCGTTGTACATGTAGGGGTGTCATCCTTCGGATAAAAATAAAGAACAACCTTTTTTCCTGAATAGTCGCTTAGCCTGATTGTTTTTCCATCCTTATCGATCCCTTCAAACAGTGGGGCTTTCATGCCTTCTTTTAACTCAACCATAAAATTCAATTTTGTTATTAAGCGTAAAATTACGAAGTTTGAAATGTTTTCTTATAAAGATAAAACAATTCTTATTAACACAAACTGTTGAATTGTTAGAACTTTTATGAATATAATGTATTAATAATAAGATAATTATGGAATAAGGTTGAGCTATGCGAAGTAAAACCAAATACCAGTTTGTCAGGTTTTTGCTTATTTTGATTGCAAGCCTGACATTTGGAAGCTTGCAGTCGCAGGATGTAGTTCAAAAACCATCCCGTCAGGAGGCTCTCGATTACTTTTCCAAAGGCGATTATGAGAAGGCATACCAGGGTTTCAGTATTTTGTTGAAAAGCTATTCCAGAGATCCACTTTACAAATATTATTCAGGAGTATGTCTTGTAAGAATGAACACTGATCCGGAGACTGCAATGAATGTTCTCAGGGAGGCAGTTGCCAGTTCACAGGAGATCAAGTCGGTGCCTGAGGATGCATGGTTTTATCTTGGAAGGGCACAGCAGATGTCAGGCAGATTTGCTGAGGCAATTAAATCATATGACAGATTCTCTTCGCAATCAGGGAAAAAATCAGCAAAGCAATACGATGTTGCCCGTTATATACAGGAATGCAATGAGGGCAAGGGACAGGTAAAGGGATCTGACATCCTTGTGTCAGAAGTAATGAAGAAGGAGGTCCCTGAAGCTGCTAAAAGTAAAGAGCAGGAAACAGCAGAAAAAGCTGCCAGACCTCCGGTTGTGAAACCCGTTGCAAAACCAGATACTCAAATAGAAAAACTTCCTGATGTATATGATAAAATGCTGACTGAAGGAATGAATTACCAGGTAAAAGCGGATTCATTAAGCGCCCTTGCAGCCGAATACAGAAGAGCCTATGATAATCTTCCCGAAGCCCGGAAGCCGGCTTATAAAATCAAGATTTCTGATACTGAATCACTGGCAAGCAAGTACCGGAAGCTTGCTGTTGAGAAACTGAATATTTCCAATCCGGTTATTAAAATAGACAGTGAGCAGGTCATCCCGGCAGCGACAGCAAAGAAACCAACCGGGAAAAACTCAGCCTTTGAAATTATGACAGACCCTGTTAAGATTCAAAACCAGATTATCGAAATCGATCCCCAGATTCCGGCTGGTTTGGTTTACAGGATCCAGATGGGGGTATTTGGCAAACCGGTTTCTCCTTCGTTTTTTAAAGGGATAAGCCCGGTCTATGCTTTTAAGATACCGGGGTCAGTTATGACGAGATATTTTGCCGGTATGTTCAGAACAGCTGCCGATGCGAATAAGGCCTTACTGAAAATCAAGCAGATCGGATTCAGGGATTCATTTCTGGTTGCTATTGCAGACGGTGCACCTGTTTCAATGGAAAGGGCCCTGACACTTGAAAAGGTATGGGGAGGAAAACCGATTTTTTCGGCTGAAGAAGAACAGGGAAAGAATCCCGCAGAAGCAGGTCCCCCGACACTAAATTTTAAAGTAGAAATAATGCGATCCGTCAAACCCCTGAAGGAAGAAATTGCAGAATCATACCATAAGATGGCCGGTACACGCAGCTTTGAAATTTTGACAGCTGAAAATGGTTCTACTGTATATCTTATAGGGAAATTCATTACATTTGAAAGCGCTTCGGAGTATGCTGACCTGCTGAACCGCAACGGTTACCGCGAGGCCAGGGTGGTTGCTTACCTCGGAGCGAGAGAAATACCTGTGGAAACCGCTAAAAAACTCTTTGAGAATACCAAATGAAGGAAAGAACATTACGTAAGGACGAAAAGCTCAGGAGCGGGGAGGAAAAGCATACCCTCGTTCTTTATAATGATGAGATTAACACCTTCGACCATGTTATAAAATCGCTTGTCGAAATTTGCGGGCATGATTCTACCCAGGCTGAGCAATGTGCCCTCATAGTTCATCTTAAGGGAAGCTGTGAAATTAAATCGGGAATAAAAGAAGTCCTGCTGGCAATGAGCAGATCCCTAAATGCAAAAGGACTGAATTCAAGGGTTAATAGCCTATAAAGTCTATAAAGCGAAAGAAATGCAGGGGCGTTAATAAAACACCCTGTGGGTGTTTTTAGCGAGGAGCCAGGTTGACTTATTTTCCCTGTCTATGAAACATCCCGAATAGTGTTCTGTCAAACAGGGCAAGAAAAAGCACACCTATAATTCCATAAGCAAACCACCCCGGGAGATTTAAATCGGGCAGTGGTGAAAGCTTAATACCACTGAGAGAAATCCCAAGGTTACTTAAATATTTCACGACTGCGAGTCCGATAGTATCAGATGTTCCGGCTGGTATAAAGATAGCGGCCGCTATGAGCGCAGCTGTTCCGAGTATGGAAACAAGGAGGACAGGACTTTTAAAGAGTTTGGTCCGTTGCTTTGTTATGGATTCGGATTCTATCTCAATTCTGGTCATGGTTTTTGCAGTAAACCCTTCCGGCGCTTTCTCGATACTTCCCGGATTAATGTACCTCCTTAAATTGTCGTCTTCAATATGAACCTCTTTATTCATGATATATCATATTTTTCTTTTCAACTTTCGAAATAATTTCAATCATTTTTTGGCGGGCTCTGAATAGCTTTACCTTAATATTCGATTTACTGATACCCGTAATCGCCGAGATCTCGTTGTTGTCCATCTCGTCATAATAGTAGAGACTAATAAGCGCCCTTTCCTCTTCATTTATCTTTTGAAGCGCAAAGCTAACCAGAGATTTTCTGAATTCGTTTTCTGCTTCATCTTCATTAGCATTGTAAGTCAGGAAGTCAATTGCATCAGCCGGGAATTCTTCAACCGAAAGTACCCCTTTCCTTCTGGATCTTACAAGCGAAATTGCAGTATTGTATACAATCCGGTAAAGCCAGGTGTTGAAGCTGCTCTTCATCCTGAAGCCCTTAAGCCCCCTGAAAGCTTTTAAGAATGCATCCTGGGCGACTTCTTCAGCCTCTTCACGGTTCCCGCAAATCCTGAAAGCAAGGTTAAATGCCTTGTCTTTATGCCTGTCAACAAGGCAGGTATAAGCATTTGTCCTGCCGTTAAGCACCTGCCCGATATAAAATATATCGCCTTTATAATCCATTACCGAGGTTTGACGCACAAAGTTATGAATTGGTTACTTCAGTTGAGAGAAAAATGGAATTAAAAATATTTTAAATTTTTTGTAACCATTAACAATTGTCCCATGTCTAAACCTGTGAATAAAGTAATAATTTAAACTAATAAGTCATGGAAACAGCTATCGTTTTTATTTCATTAATTGCCGCAATCTTCGGCATTTTATACATTTTTTATTCGACAAGGCATAAGGAGCGTCTGGCTCTTATTGAGAAAGGGGCCGATGCCAGTCTGTTCAACACAGGGAAAGAGGGATCAAGGGTAAATTTCAGCTGGAATAAATTCACTCTTAAATTAGGTATGCTCGCAATGGGTATAGCAGTCGGTATATTAGTGGGTGCGATTCTTTCGAATGCAGGTGTGCTTGATGAGGATGCCAATTATCCGGCAATGATCTTTTTCTTCGGTGGCCTGAGCCTTGTTTTATTTTACCTGATCGACAGGAAAAACAAATAACAAATATTGAATAATTGGGGTTGTTGAAAAAGCCCTTTTTAACCGCAAAGGACGCTAAGAAGCGCAAAGTACGCAAAGTTAAAACGTTAATAATTAGCTCTTTGCGACCTTTGCGTAAATCCTTCGTGATCTTTGCGGTTAATGGATTTAGACTTTTTAAACACCCCCAATTATTTTGTATAGAATTCAATCATTTTCTTCACTGCCTCGCGGCAAACAGTGCAGTAACCTTTTGTTGAGTTGCTTTTCATTCTGCAGTCAAATTCCGGACGGTATATCCCTTTTGCCGAATATCCCCCTCCTTCAAATAAACCCAATACATTTTTATACTTCTCCTCAGGAGGAGTCGGAACAGGAGTATCTTTGGATATTAACTTTTTCCATTTTGAATCAAAATTAACCATAGTGGTGATGTTTGGCTCCCAGGGTTCAACATTGAGCGGATAGAATTCATCATAAGCTACTGTTGATGAGTAATATTCATCAGCCAGACCTGCAAACCCGTGACCGAATTCATGTATGAACACTTTACCGGAAAGAGCATTGCCGGCTGTTGTCCCGCTATAGTAGTTATAAACCCCGCCGCCGCCGTATTTTGTGCTGTTGATCAGTACAATTATGTTATCGTGCGGCACAACTGCAGCGTAGTCGTTAACTGCCTTAATATCCTGGGTTGTGAGATATCTGTCGAGATCGAATGTATAAAAACTTGAATTCAAGGCCGTGTTCTGATAGATTCTCTCACCCGGAATATCTGTTCCGGAATCTTCGGATACAGCCTCAACGGCCCAGATGTTTATTTTGTTCTTATAGTCGCTGAAAGGAGGTTCAGCAAAAAGCAGGTCAGCCATCTTTTTAACATCATCCCTGAACTTCCCCATTTCATCTGCGGTATATCCTTCTGCAATGAATGCGAGATCAACGCATTGATGAGGATCTCCTGCATCATAAATTTTTGTTGATTTCGCTTCAACAGGTTTTTCATTTCTGATAAAATAGTCGGCAGGGTCGATGGCTGTCTCGTAAAGTTTTGAGAAAGAACCGTTTCGCTCTCTCAGGCTAAGTACAAACCTTATCTTATTTTTGGGGCAGGGCATTGTGGCCACCTCGTAGAAACTTCTTTCAATCGATTTTGCCTCGGCAGTAGTTTGCCATTCCTGAAAAAGCGTGCAAAACCCGCGTGAATATATCAATGTGTTATCCGCATCATCGAAGACTTCATATTTGAAATTACCATAATCAAAAGGATCTGTCAGGTTGTTAAAAGATCCTGCCCAGTATATTTCCTGTTTCATGCCGACCGGGTACACAATGGTTTTCTGAAAGTTACCGGCGAGCATAAAATCGAATCTTAAAACTTTGTCGGTGAAATACTTATCAAATGTGTTCTGTCCAGTCATTGAAAGTGACAGCAATGTCAGACTAAGCGATAGGAGAATTCTCATAATGACTTTATTTTTTTATAAATGTCAAAGCTAAAAATAAACAATGATTAGGTGAATAAATTATATAATTTTGCCAGATTAAAATAATCCGGCTCCGATGCTATTTAAAAATGACCCCTCAATATGGCTTAAGGAATTCTTTATTGATGCAGGGTTCAGTTACAGCCTATCTTCAATATTAAGTACAATGGGGCTCGTAATCATAGTTATATTTCTCAGCTGGCTTTCAAACCTGGTTGCAAAAACCATAATCCTTCAGATTGTTACAAGAATTGTTAAACGTACCACGTCGAAATGGGATGATATCTTTCTCGAACAAAAGGTTTTCACAAGACTTTCACATCTGGCTCCTGCCCTGGTAATCTGGTCGATGGCAGGATGGGCACTTAAAGCCTATCCCGGATGGCTTATTACAGTTCAGAAGCTTACATACATATATATGGTAATTATTGGCATCGTTGTTGTCAACTCCTTTATTGAATCGTGGCACCATATCTACATGACCTTGCCAATCTCACAAAACCGGCACATAAAGGGCTATGTACAGCTTATAAAACTGATTGTTGCCGTAATTGCATTGCTTATCATAATATCGGTCGTTTTCAGGCAGGAGGTGAGCACAATAATTGCCGGGTTAGGTGCAATGGCAGCGGTCATACTTCTTATTTTCAAGGATGCCATTCTTGGCCTGGTTGCCAGTATTCAGCTTTCAGCCAATAATATGCTGAAAGTCGGTGACTGGATAACAATACCCTCAAGGGGTGTCGACGGAAATGTTGAAGATATGACCCTTACAACAGTTAAAGTCAGGAATTTTGACAAGACAATAGTAACTGTGCCTGCCTATACGCTGGTGAGTGAGTCGTTCCAGAACTGGAAAGGGATGGAAGAATCGGGTGTGAGGCAAATAAAGAGGTCGATGTTTTTAATTGATATCAGAAGCATCAGGTTCCCCGATAATGACCTTAAAGAAAAACTGCTGCACTTCCCTGTTCTCAGGGAATATTCAGAAGTTCATGAAGCCGGAGACAAAAAGAATGAAACCCCCATGACCAACCTGGGATTATTCAGGGTTTACGTGGAAGATTATCTCAGAAATCATCCACTGATAGATAAAAGTCAAAGCATACTTGTAAAGCATGTCGATCTGGAAGGGGAAGGACTCCCGATGCAGATATATGCTTACAGTAATGATAATTCGTGGGTAACTTTTGAACACCTTCAGTCAGAAATCATTGAACACCTGCTGGTCATCCTGAATGAATTTGATCTCCAGGTGTTCCAGCATCCAACTGGTGATGATTTGCTTAAGCTATCCAAAACAAAATAGGTTCTTATATGTTTAATTACAAAAAGTTAAAATCATGGCTGATCTCAACACCCGAATAAGCGATTTTGTCTGGCAAAATCTAAACGAAAAACATGTTAAGGGTAAAAATGATCCCTTCTGGGAGTCGCTTCGGGAAACCGGCACCGAACTCTGGCTCGATACGGGCGACGTTGACGAAGCAGAAGCCAACTGGACTGCAGAGATGAGCGCGCTAACCACTAATAACTCTTTACTTAACAATGAGATACAAAAAGGCTACTATGATATTTTTGTTTCCGAAGCAAAGAGTATTGTACGCGATCTGCCGCTCGAAGAGAAGGTCAGGGAAATTGCCTTTATGCTGAATGCCAGGCACGCATTAAGACTGGCGACAAAATTCGGTGGTATGGTAAGTGTTGAGCTTCATACCGATACCGCCCATGATATAAAAGCTATAGAATACTTTGGAAAGAGGTTACATGAGATTTGTCCGGAGCAGTTTCTTGTAAAGGTTCCCTATACGGCAGAAGGACTTATTGGTGCCAGGCACCTTAAAGACTCGGGAGTGAGGGTTAATGTAACTCTGGAATTCAGCGCCAGGGAAAACGTACTTGTTACAAGCATTGCGCGCCCCGATTACACAAATGTTTTTCTCGGAAGGATAGGTGCTTTCATGATCAATAATAAACTAGGCGATGGTTCCGGTGCCGGAGAGAAGACAGTAATCTCATCACAGAACTGGGTAACCGGCCTGTCGGCTCAGAATCCCTGGCAGACAAAACTCATTGCAGCAAGTCTCAGAAATCCAATGCAGATCGAGCTTCTGGCAGGGACAGATGTCTTCACGATGCCTCCAAAAGTTGCAGCCGGCGGCAGAAAAGAATTAAGTGGCAAATTTTCATCAAAAGTTCATGAGAACTACGATGTCAGCCTTTACTCCCTGGCATCTGATGCACATATTGAGAAATTCTGGGAGGTTGACGACAGAGTACTCGCTCTTGCTGAACGGCTTGCCGGGAAGATACCCGCCACCGGACCTGAACTGATCCATATTGCTCACGAAGAAGGATGTGAGGATATGTTCCCGATTCTTATGAAGGACGAAAAGGCTGCAGTTGCAGCCGACGGGAAGATCCCTGTATTTCTCAAGATGGGCTTCGAAGATAAAGGAAGGCAAGATTGCTCCTGACACACTTTTATCGCTGGCAGGTCTGGCATCATTTAAGGCCGACCAGGACATGCTCGATCAAAGGATACTCAATATTATCGGTTAATTCCGGCAGAACGTTGTCTTACAATTTCGTATAAGAGAATGCCGGCAGCCACTGATACGTTAAGCGACCCGATATTCCCTGACATTGGTATTCCGACCTGATGATCGGACAGGGATATAAGTTCCCGGCTGATGCCTTTATCCTCTGACCCGAGGATCAGCGCAAGGGGACCGGTCAATACTGCCCTTGAAACTGCCTCTCCTGATTTCTCGGCAGCACAGACGACAGAGAGACCTGATGACTTAAGGTATTCGACAGCCCGTACAATACTTTTCTCCCTGCAGACCGGGAATGTGTGCAGAGCTCCTGCCGAAGTCTTGATTGCATCCGCTGTAATCCTTGCAGATCCTTTTTCAGGAATTATAATTGCATGAGCTCCAAGGCATTCAGCAGTGCGGACAATAGCACCGAAATTCCTTACATCCGACACACCGTCAAGCACAATGACCAGAGGATCTTCACCTTTTTCAAAAGTTGCAGGAAGGATATTCGGGATAGACTGGAATTCAATCAACGACAACCAGGCAAGAACACCCTGGTGATTCTTCCTTGTAACAAGTTCGATCCTTTCAAGAGGTACGATCTGAAAGGCTATATTGTGGTTCCTTACCTCAATCATTAGTTCATGGTACAAGGCACCCTGCAATCCCTGCTTCACAAGAAGGCGATCGATCTGTTTGCCTGCTTTAATTGCTTCAATTACTGCCCTCAGACCAAAGATACAATCTGTTTCCTTTTGCATATAAATTAAAGATCTTCAGGATTATCGAGACGGAAGACCAGACCTTTTCTCCAGCTTGCTATTGCTTTATCCCATAAAGTAACAAGTGTCTCACTACGGTTGAGGTAAAAATCATTGTCGGAAAATTTTTCTTCCCGTGTACGAAAATTAAACCACAGGTAATTCTCCTTGAGCCGGACATTGCCTCCCCAGGAAGTTTTAATGACTGGCTTACGGTATCCCCAGCTTTCACCATCAGAGGTTTTATAAACTTTATCAGGTGGTCCGTAAATTGTATATATCATTCCGCGTTCGGTTCTCCACCCCTCTTTAAAGGAAGTGAAATAGTAATTTGAATATAAGATCCTGGTATAATAGATCCTGATCAGTTCCCGTGCCTTCTCAATATTCCCTGCACATTTAATCCAGAAATCATCAAGCGCAACTTTCGGTCTCACTGCTGTCCGAAGTGAATTCATTTCATCTTCCGAAGCCAGATATGCAAGTGTTTCGATCATCGTTTCAGGGGTCGTCATTGACGGAAATGCCTCTCCGAAGTTATAGAATGTGAATCCCTCGGAAAGATTTCTTCCGACAGTACAGAGATAGACGCCCTCACGCGGAAACATAATCGGAACTGTATCGGAGTAAACAACTGCCACTAAAGTATCCGGTTCATAATCAATTACTTTTTCAGGAAGAAGCATCGATGGCGGATAGGGCACATCTTTGAGCGGTTTGTAGAAAGAAATAAAAAGACTGTCGACAGGTTTTCTTTTATAGACAAGATTAACAAATTCGTTGACCTTCAGGACGGGATTGAAAAGTTCATTTTTCTGAAAATGCCCGCGGGCAAAGAAGTTATAACGGTTATCGGGGGAGATAGTATTGAAAGGTACGAAGGCATGAATGACCTGAACCCTGAGTTTGTCGAGAATTTTTACTTCAGCCGTATAATTGGCTCCCGGCTCAACACTAAGCTTTACCTTATAAACATATTCAACCCGCGACTGTTCCTTCACTATCCCCAGATTATAGCTTGCAGTATCTTTCAATACCCTTCCGTTTGTTATATCGTAAAGTTTTACAGATACCAGAAGCTCCGCTGTTGGTATCCCCCTGGGATTGGCTTCAGAGAAGAACAGATCGGTCGCAAAAAATTTTACGGATAATACCGATGACTGATCTGCCTCATTAAAAACCGAGTAGCGCACCTTCATCGGGTTTTTTGTAGGATTGTACAAATAGGATAGATCCTTTGAGTCGATGGCATTCTGGGTTGTCCTGCACGAAATTATCATAAAGCAGGTTGCCGCAACCATAAATGAAAACAGGTAAATTCGGGATGATATATTCTTGTACATATTCTTGTTGATTTACTTTTCGGAGTGATTATTTTTCCAGCCAATTTTTATCCTGCAAAGTTCGGTATTATCCGGTACCCGCAGTATTGAATTGTTAAACACATTGTTGTCGTCATTATCCTCAGCGACCCTGATAACAATATTCTGACCATATCTTGACTCAGCAAGATAGTTTATTTCAGCGGAATATGGAACATTGTTCATGACGAACCCGAGATCGAAACTATCGGTAACCCACTTTATGTACTTCACATTATTCGTATGCAAATTTACGTCGAGGTCACTTATCCTGACATCGAATTCCGCAGTAATGCGTCCATCGGACTGCACCGGTTCAAGTTTGGCAGCATTTCTGGTCAATGCATTCTTTTTCTGCACTTCAGAATTGTACTGCGAAATTGTGCTGTCGGGTCTCTGAATCTTCCTTGTCGTCTGGTCAATTATCAGCCAGGATGATGATGCGGAAGCAACAGGTCTTCCATCAGCGAAGAAAGCTTCATAATCCCTCAGCGCAAAAACAGATTCCGTCCCTTTGGGCCAGGTCCGTACCATTATGGTATCCCCCCATACGGGCCATTCATGGATTACGGCATACATCCTCGATAAGACCCAATAATGATTATTCTGCAACAGGTCATCCCTTCCATAGCCAAGTTTAACGGCATGGTCAGATGCTATGTCCTGAAGATAATCAAAAAGGGAATGAAGACTCAGCCTTCCGTCGGGACCGGTTTCATAAACATGCACGCTGAATTTCTTTTCAAGTAATTTAAGTTCCATCTCAGTTGTTATCCCTTAAAAATAATTCAATTTCGCGTGAACAGACCGTCCAGTTGATCATTTCTTCATTGAGATTCCGCTTAAGCTCTTCATATTTCCTGTAAATCTCTTCAGTGTTATCAGAGATAGCCTGTGTCATTAAAATTTTATCCATTTCAGCCAGGTCAGCTTCCATTGTTTCAATTTTTGTTTCGGTATCCTGGAGCCTTTTGCGAAGTTTTCTCAGATTTCTGTCGAACTCTTTTTTGTCAAGGTATTTTTGCTTATTTGAAGTGGCGTTTTCCTGTCGGGATTCAACTCTGACTTTATCCTTTTTCTCAATATCCTTCAGGCTTTCAATCTTTTTCTTCCTCAGGAAATCATAGATTCCGCCAATGTGTTCTTTTATTTTGTTGTGCCTGAACTCGTAAACTTTTGTAACGAGCCCGTCGAGGAAATCCCTGTCATGCGAAACCACAATTAACGTGCCATCATATTTAATTAATGCCTGCTTCAGTACATCTTTTGACCGCATATCGAGATGATTTGTGGGCTCGTCAAGTACCAGAAGGTTACTTGGCTCAAGAAGTAGTTTAACAAGCGCCAGCCTCGATCGCTCGCCTCCCGACAGCACTTTCACCTTTTTATCCACATCTTCACCCCTGAAAAGAAAAGCACCAAGCATGTCGCGGATTTTTGTCCTTATTTCACCTTTTGCAATATCATCTATTGTTTCAAGTACGGTTTTGTTCTCATTCAGCAACTCATCCTGATTTTGGGCAAAATAACCGATCTTTACATTGTGCCCGATCTTCAGGGTCCCTTCATAGTCGAGTTCGCCGATTATTATTTTAGATAACGTCGTTTTCCCTTCCCCGTTGCGGCCGACAAATGCAACTTTTTCCCCTCTTGTAATGGTAATGGCAACTTTACGAAGAACTGTGAGAGAACCATAACTTTTGGAAAGGTTTACAGCCTCTGCTACCACAGTACCGGACCTTGGTGCGGGAGGAAATCTGAGGTTCATCGCGCTGTTATCTTCCTCATCAACTTCGATCCTCTCTACTTTGTTGAGCTGTTTGATTTTGGATTGAACCTGAATTGCCTTGGTTGCCTTATATCTGAAGCGTTCAATGAATTTCTCAGTGTCTTCGATCATCTTCTGCTGGTTCCGGTAAGCAGCAAACTGCTGCTCTCTCCTTTCCTTCCTTAATATGACGTATTTTGACCAGGAAGCCTTGTAATCATAAATTTTGCCCAGGGAGATTTCTATTGTCCGGGTGGTTATATTGTCAAGGAAGGCACGGTCGTGCGAAACCATCATAACGGCTCCCTGATACCCTGCAAGATATGATTCGAGCCATTGTATCGACTCAATATCAAGATGATTGGTGGGTTCATCAAGCAGAAAAAGCGATGGCTTTTTCAGGATCAGTTTTGCAAGTTCTATCCTCATCCTCCAGCCGCCGCTAAGCTCCCCGGTTGGTCTGTCAAAATCCTTTTTTTCGAATCCGAGACCTGACAGCGTCTGTTCTGCTTCAACAATATAGCCGGTACCTCCAAGCATCCGGAATCTCTCCTCAGTTTCGGTAAGCCTATCGCAGAGCCTGAGATAATCAGCTGAGTCAAAATCAAGCCTGCTGCCAATTTCCGATGCTATTCTTTCAATCTCTTCCCCGAGGTGGATAATTTCCGCAAATGCAGTTAGGGTTTCATTGATTACGGTTGTTGAATTATCAACCGCCATTTGCTGTGGAAGATAGCCGATTGTTACTTCCTTCGACATATCTATTACACCCGATGTTGGGCTCTGTAAGCCTGAAATCACTTTGAGAAGGGTTGATTTTCCTGCACCGTTTTTCCCGGTAAGCCCTATACGGTCCTGGTCATTTATGAGAAACGATATGTTCGTCAATAAGTCGAAGCTGCCAAATGAAACCGAAATATCCTGAACCGAAACCATGTAAAAATTATAAAGCGCAAATATAGGAAAAGAATGGGAGGAGTGAAGAGGAGGTTTTATTAAGAACAGCTATCTTTGTGGGGGAGGGACTTTACAGAGGCTAAATCACCCTCCTGATTGTCAATGAATTAACTTTTAAAAAGTTACGGGTATGATACTTAAAGGCAGGTTAGTCAGAAAGTCAGGATTGTTTATTGCATTCCTGTTGCTGACTGCTGTCTCCTGCCGGAAGGAGGCGGGCAAGAACTACGAATACCTGGTTTCAGATAATTTCGAAGTTAGTTTCAAAACCGGGAATATCAGTTATTTGCTCGATATTGCGGCCGGCAGCTACCCTGACCTGGCAGAACTTAAGCCGTTCATTTCAAGCGATGTAAAAGTCTACAAGATTGTTTATAAAACGGTCGTTGACAATGAATCAATAAATGCTTCAGGATTGGTTTGTGTGCCGGTCACTGCCGGAGAGTATCCTGTGTTGTGTTTTCAGAATGGGACAAATACCCTTAATGCATACTCACCCAGCGAATATCCCCTGAATCCGACTTACGAAATGGTGGAGGTTGTTGCCTCCCTTGGTTACATAGTTGTCATACCCGATTATCCGGGATTTGGCGAATCGGCGCAGATACCTCACCCTTATCTGATTGCTGAACCGACTGTTAAATCTACAACCGATATGCTGTTTGCAGCTAACGAGTTTGTCGACGGGGAGCTTCAGGATGTTACAGTCAAAAATGAGTATTATCTAATGGGTTACTCGCAGGGAGGCTGGGCGACCATGGCACTTCACAAGGCTTTGGAACAGGATCCGCTGGATGAGTTTAATCTGAGGGGGAGCGTATGCGGAGCAGGGCCATATAACCTTACCATGCTCTTTAACACAGTGACAAGTGTAAGTACTTATTCCATGCCTGTTTACATAGGATATATTGTAAATGCATATTCACTTTATCATCAGTTCACCAATCCGGTTTCCGATATTTTTAATGAGCAATATGCATCAAATCTCGGATCTTTGTACAACGGGTTGTTGTCGTCGGATCAGATAAACGCTCAGCTGACGACCTCGATCCCGGGCTTGTTTAATGCAGATTTCCTTTCAGGATTCGGAACAAATGCAAAGTATTCTTCAGTAAGGGAAGCGCTCACAGAAAACAGTATCAGCCCCTGGAAAACTGAAGTCCCGTTATATCTTGTTCATGGAGGGAGTGATGTTTCTGTTAATCCTTTAACAACTGAAAATATTTACAATGGAATGATATCGGCCGGTACATCCGCGGAGATCATCACAAAGGAGATTCTCCCGGGTCTTGATCATGGCGAGGGTGTCGTTCCCAGTATGGTAAGGGGAATCAAGTTTATCCGGGGTCTTCAGGGGCTGAAATGAGCTTTTTGGATGGAACTAGTCCCCCTTCCCTCCCGATAGCTATCGGGACTTCCCCCGGGGGGCCGATTTTTTTACGGCCTCTCCCCCTCAATCCCCCTCTCCCAGGAGAGAGGGGGAAGCCCTCTCCCGGGGGGAAGGTGTTCTGAAATTATCTTTTTAACCTGCGGAAATCAAGAAATGGGTTTTAAAAAGGAAGGAATAAAATGTATTTTAAATTGTTATAAAAAGTGGGACGCAGAAAAGAATTACCGCTGCTTGAAAAAGTAAGGATAACCGATATCGGAGCCGAAGGAAATGCCATAGCACGTGTTGACAATATGGTAGTTTTTGTGCCGATGCTGATCCCAGGTGATGTTGTTGATATCCAGGTAAAACGGAAAAGGAAGAAGTTTATGGAGGGAACTGCAGTGCGTTTCCATGAATATTCGGGTGACAGGATAAAGGCACCCTGCATTCATTTTGGAATCTGCGGCGGTTGCAAGTGGCAGCATCTGCCTTACGATCTTCAGTTGTTCTATAAAGAAAAGCAGGTAAGGGATAACCTTCAGAGAATTGGCAGGATAGATCTTCCCGGTATCAAACCCATAATTGGGTCACCTGATATCTATTTTTACAGGAATAAACTTGAATTCACCTTCTCGGACAAGCGATGGCTGACCCATGAGGAGATTACTTCGGATAATGAATTTGCGAAAGAGGATGCCATTGGATTCCATATTCCGGGACTATTTGATAAAGTACTTGATATCAGGGAATGTCATCTTCAGCCTGAACCTTCGAACCTTATAAGAAATGCAGTGAGGGAATATGCGCACCGCGACCGGATGACCTTCTTCAACCTCAGAGAGCAGTCGGGATTTCTCAGAAATCTGGTAATCCGCAATACCCTTAAGGGTGATGTGATGGTTATTTTTGTCTTTTTCTATGAAGATAAAAAGAGGAGGGAGGGACTGCTCGATTTTATAGCAGACAAGTTCCCTCAGATAACTTCGGTGATGTACGTCATTAATTCAAAAAAGAATGACTCCCTTGCTGACCAGGAGCCCGTCCTTTACAGGGGAGATGATCATCTCACCGAGGAGATGGGAGGACTAAAATTCAGGATTGGTGCGAAATCGTTCTATCAGACAAATACGAAGCAGGCGGTTACACTTTATAGTGTGGCAAAGGATTTTGCAGGTCTGACCGGGAATGAGATAGTTTATGATCTCTATACCGGAACAGGGACTATTGCCAATTTTATTGCAGGTTCCGCATCGAAGGTCATCGGTATTGAATATCTAGAAGAAGCTGTAAAAGATGCAGTCTTAAATTCGGAGATCAACAATATTAAGAATACCAGGTTCTTCGCCGGTGATATTAAGACGGTAATGGATCAGCAGTTTATAACTGATAATGGCAGGCCCGATGTAATAATTACTGATCCGCCCAGGGGAGGTATGCATGAAGATGTGATTAAATCTATTCTGCTTGCTGCTCCGTCAAAAGTTGTTTATATAAGCTGCAATCCTTCCACCCAGGCGCGGGATGTGTCATTGATGTCGGAACAATATAAGGTTACCGGAGTTCAGCCTGTGGATATGTTTCCCCATACGCATCATGTTGAAAATGTAGTACTGCTTGAAAAAAGATGATCGGGTAGCTGTCTTAAATAACTGGTCTTTTATTTTGCACTTTATACTTGTTTTTCTATTTTTGTCGCGCCCGATTAGAGGATAAGCCGAACCTGGAGAGATGGGTGAGTGGCTTAAACCAGCAGTTTGCTAAACTGCCGTATGGGAAACTGTACCGGGGGTTCGAATCCCCCTCTCTCCGCCAAAGCCAAAATATTCCCTCAACGAAGTTGGGGGATTTTTATTTTCAGAAGGTCGAGCCATGCTTGCATGAGCGAGGCCACCTCCTCCCCAACCCCTCTCCCCGGAGCAGAAGTGGGAGGGGCTAAGACCCTGCGAGTGAAACGAGCAAGGGAATATTTTGGCTTTGAAGCTCCCTCCTTGTTTTCACCCCCTGCCCCCTAAAGGGGGTTCTAAAGCGATAATGGATTATTTTAGGGTCGTCGAAAAGGCAATCCCCCACTGGGCATAGCCGTCAATCTAAGGAATAAGATAGCTTAGGAGTCAAACTGTATGCAACAGAGATGCAATATTTTACATTTGGGGCTGTTTAAAAAGTCTAAATCCATTAACTGCAAAGATCGCTAAGGATTTACGCAAATGCCGATAGCTATCGGCACGCAAAGAGCTAATTATTAATGTTTTAACTTTGCGCGCTTTGCGCCTTCTTAGCGTGCTTAGCGGTTAAAAAAGGCTTTTTCAACAACTCCAAAGTTATTTAATTGTATATCAAAATTTTACCCTCTTATAAAAAACCTTCTTTACTATTTCCGCGGTGAAAACGTATGATAGAACGATTAACCCGATTAACAGGAGGAAATGAATTGGAAGAGGAGCAAAACCAAAAACCCCGGCAAGAGGTGTGTAAGGTAAAATCAATGTCACAGCAAGAATTGACAGGGTAGCAATTAAAAGATATTTTCCGGGCTGACTCCTGAAGAATGGTTTTCTGCTTCGTATAACCAGAACTATGATGGATGCTGAAATAACAGATTCCAGAAACCATCCGGTCCGGAATTGAACCTGCGAAGCATGAAGAATCAGTAAAAGCAAACCAAAAGTGAGATAGTCAAAAACGGAACTCACAATTCCAAAAGTTATCATGAATTTACGTATTGCTTTAATATCCCAGCGCCGTGGATAGGTAACCATTTCGTTATCCACATTATCTGTTGCGATTGTCATCTCCGGGAAATCAGTCAGCAGATTGGTCAACAAAATCTGTTTTGGCAGCAGTGGAAGGAACTGGAGAAATAAAGATACTCCGGCCATACTGAACATATTACCGAAATTAGCGCTTGTGGCCATGAACACATATTTAAGCGTGTTGGCAAATGTTATTCTGCCTTCGCGGACTCCCTGCACCAGAACGTCAAGCCCCTTTTCGAGCAATACAATATCGGCAGCATCCTTTGCAACATCCACAGCACTTTCAACAGAAATGCCCACATCAGCAACATGTAAAGCTGATGCATCATTAATACCGTCGCCCATGTACCCTACAACATTCCCGGCTTTTTTCAGAGCAAGAATTATGCGTTCTTTTTGATTGGGTTCGACTTCTGCGAAAATATCCACTCCAGCAACTTGCCTCAGAAGAGCAGAATCGCTCAGATGGCCAAGGTCTGATCCTGTTAAGATTTTTGTATTCTTCAATCCCATCTGTTGACTGATATTAGCAGCCACGAGATGATTATCGCCTGTTATAATTTTTAGTGCAACTCCAAGGTTCTTAAGTCCGTTAATCGTTTCAAGGATTTTTGGTTTTGGCGGATCAAGAAGCATGAGGAATCCTGAAAATATCATGCCCGATTCATCGTCTTTACTAATACGTGAAACTGTGCCCATATTCTTGTAGGCAACGCCAAGAGTTCTGAATCCCTTACTGCTGAACTCCTCAAAGTGCTTCCGGATATTGTCCAGGGCTGTGACTTTATCCACAATGTTTCCATCTTTAGATTCTACCGATGAACATACGTCGAGAACATTCTCCAGAGCTCCTTTAGTCACCATAAGGTGGGTATCATCGTGTGAAACAAGGATAGTCAGTCGCTTACGAATAAAATCATACGGAATCTCATCCTGCTTCTGATAATCGGACAGATTAAACTGCTTATTTTTGCGGATAGCTTCGTCAATCGGATTTGTAAATCCGGTTTCATAAAAAGCATTGATATACGCCTGAAAAAGTACTTTCTCGCTAACGTCACCATTTGTATCAAGGGCGGATTGAAGTTCCACGGTTCCTTCGGTCAATGTACCTGTTTTATCAGAGCAGATAACATTCATACTACCAAAATTCTCAATAGAAGAGAGCCGCTTGACTATTACCTTCTTTTGAGCCATTCGTTTGGCTCCATGAGAAAGATTTATGCTGATAATTGCAGGTAGTAATTGCGGTGTAAGGCCTACAGCTAAAGCTAAAGAAAATAGGAATGAGTCCAATACAGGACGTGCCAGATAGACATTGATGGCAAAGATGCCGACCACCAGTACAAGAGTGACTTCCATGAGAAAAAAACCGAAACGACGGATTCCATGCTCAAATTCTGTTTCCTGAGGCCTGAGTTTTAGCTGCTCAGATACCTTGCCAAACTCGGTTTCCCTGCCCGTGTGGACAATCAGGGCCGTTGCACTACCGCTAACAACATGGGTTCCCATCCAAAGAGCATTATAACGCTGACCCATAAGAGTTTCAGCCGGTAACACAGCCATCATCTTTTCAACAGGGAAAGTCTCTCCTGTTAACATTGCCTCATCTATAAACAGGTCTTTTGATTCCAGGACCAGACCATCCCCGGGTATAATATCACCGGCATTAAGGACAGTAATATCCCCTGGTACAATTTGTTCTATCGGAATTTCTTTGGCAATTCCGTCGCGGATCACAGATGCTTTAATCTGGACTATGGAAAGAAGTTTCTCTACTGCATTTGATGCACTGTGCTCCTGCCAGAATCCAAGCAAACCGCTTACGAGTACAATTAACAGAATAATAAATGCATCTACCTTATCATGCAGAAAAAATGACAAACCAGTTGCCAGGAATAAGATTAAAATGATAGGACTTTTGAATTGGGATATCAAAAGCGTTAAAACATCAGTGCGTTTTTTTGGCTTTAAAAGATTGGCGCCGTAGAGCGCGAGCCGTTTTTGGGCTTCATCGCTTGTCAATCCTTCCTTCTTTGCACCAAGTTTCCGGAGCATTTCAGTCACAGAAATGCTCCAAAAAGTCGGAGGGAATTGGTTCATATTAATAATTCTTTCTTTGAAATGATCTTTACGCCTGCCTGCCGGTAGGCAGGCTCGGTCCCCTCTCCCAGGAAGCCTTTCAGAGCTGCAAATCAGGATTTTTTCATCGCAGCCAATATTCTCTCCGGTGTCATCGGCAATTGATACAATCTTGCGCCTGTTGCGTCAAAGACAGCATTTGCAATAACAGCTCCCATACAGATAATTGCAGGCTCTCCTCCACCATGGGGTGCCTGATCTTTGCTTTCAATAATGACTGTCTCAATTTTCGGGACCCATGAGAAGCGAGGTATCTCATAAGTATCAAAAGAGTGGTTTTTGATATCTCCTCCCTGAAATTGTATTTCCTCGGTAAGTGCATATCCCATCCCCATAGTAATGCACCCTTCCATCTGTATTGTTGTGCCCTGCGGGTTAACACACTGACCCATATCCTGTGCACAGGCTACCCGGATAACCTGAACATTACCGGTATTTTTATCCACCTTTACTTCAGCAATATTAGCTACCCAGGTTCCGACATCTGTTCCGCAGGCAATCCCATAACCCCTTCCACTGGGATTCTTTGCAGGTGTATAACCGAATTTATCGGCTGCTGCTTTTAATACTGCAATCATTTTCTCATCCTTCAGATTTTTAAGGCGAAAATCGAGTGGATCAATACCTGCTCTGGTCGCCATTATATTTATCTGCGACTCCCTTGCAAAGGTATTGGTATTGTTACCGGGGGCCCGCCAAGCTCCTGTTCCAAAGGGATGTACAGATCCCCTGCCATAATCTGTCGTTCTGGCATTGGGAACATCATATATTGTTTCCGATCCTCTTGATCCGGCATAATAGGTGTTAAAATCCCAGAGTGTGATCCTGCCGGATTTATCCATACCCGATGTGATTTTCACAACAGCGGCAGGTCTGAACGTGTCGTAAAAAAACTCTTCCTGCCGTGTCCATGCTACCACTACCGGTTTACCTGTGATTTTTGACAGCTTAACAGCTTCTACAGCCTGCGCATGAGGTGACTTGCCACCGAAACCACCTCCTACGAAAGGTGTTCTGATCCTAACCTTTTCAAGCGGAACGTTCATTTCCCTGGCAATGGTTTCCTGTACCCGGTAAGGGGCTTGTGTTGAAACCCATACATTAATTTTATCACCTTCTGTCATTGCTGTTGCAGCATGAGGCTCCATGGGTGAATGTGCCACATAACTGTTATGAAATTCCGACTCTGTTAAAATATCTGAAATTTTCCTTCCGGTTTCAATATCCCCGTTGCTACCTACGACATTTGCAACTGATTCTGCTTTCAGGATACGGTCAAAGATTGACTTATCATCAACATTAATCTCATCGAATGAATACCCGGCTTTTACTTTAGTGATAGCCTCGTCCGCCTTATCACGGTCATCACTCAATACGGCAACGAGATCTCCATCATGAACTACCTGGATACCTTTTATCTTTTCAGCTTCTGAAACATCAACAGTTAATAACTTTGCACCATGTGACGGAGGTCTGAGCAGGCGCGCATGCAACAATCCCGGCAACTGGATATCAGCTGCATATTTGGCTTCTCCCGTCACCTTGACCCGGGAATCCTGATGTAAATATGGTTTCCCGACGTATTTGAATTTTGCAGAATCCTTTAATTCCGGTTTGCCATCAAGGTGTTTTTCAATTCTTTTACCCTTTGGCCAGCTCACCATAAGTGACTTTGCTTTTGTTGTTCTTAATATCGCTGATAATGCCATCTTTTACCTCAAGCTGTGATAAAGGTACCTTCAGATAAGTAGAACCCAGCTGCAACAATACGGCTTTTGCCTCTGCAGCTGCAACCCGCATACGGGGACTGAATGTGCGGATTGTATTGGAACCGGATGTGCCACCATCCCATGGACACAGGTCCGTATCACCCATAACCATCTTTACCCTCTCAAACGGGACCTCAATTTCATCGGCCATTATCTGGGCAAGTGAGGTAATGGCTCCCTGCCCCATCTCGATTTTGCCTGTATAGCAATTAACAAAGCCATCCTCCGTAATTTGCAGAAAAGCGTTGAATTCTGTAGGAAGGGATCTGCGCTGCTGGGTTTGTAAATCAAAAAGTTCAGAAGGATCCCAGGGTTGGAAAAAAATGAATATGCCGCCTCCGAGAAGTTTAAAAAAATCCCTTCTTTTCATCCCGGAAAGTTCCTGTGACTTCACTGATTCATTCTCATTTGTGACTATTTTTTTCATGGTTATTTTCCTCCTTTCATTTCTTTGGCAGCAGTTTGAATTGCTTTAATAATCCGTACATGAGCTCCACAGCGACAAAGATTACCCTCCATATTCTTTATGATGTCCGGTTGAGATGGTTCCGGATTCTTCAACAAAAATCCTACGGTATTCATAATCATACCAGGAGTACAGTAACCGCATTGCAGGGCATCATGTTCCATAAAGGCCTTTTGCACAGGATGCAGATTACCATTACGTGCCAATCCCTCAATGGTGACAATTTTTTTATCAGCTGCATCACTCACCGGCAACGTACATGATCTGACAGCTTCCTGCTCCAGAAGAACAGTACATGCTCCACAGAATCCCATACCGCAACCATATTTGGTTCCGGTCAACCCGAATTTGTTACGTAAGACCCATAACAAAGTCGTTTTGGGATCAAGAATCATTTCTGTTTTTTTACCATTTAGTTCAAAACGTATTGTCTCTTCCATACTTATTGAATTTGATCAGGTAAATAATTGATCTTCCGCCACAAGTTAGGTATAAACAGGAGAATTTACAAACAAGTGTTAAGTATCACAAATGAGTTTCTCCCCCGTTGGTGAATTTACCTCTTGATTCTTTGTCTTTATTCGCTTAGACTTTTGGTTCTGATTAACGACCTGTCCGGGTTAGCTTGTGTATTTTGATAATTTTTGGTCCAGCCGTAAGTTGACGGCTATGCACCTAAGGGGAGTGCTTTAATTTGGATTCCCTGTTTGAATGTGGCCGTTTCATGTCACTGATTTTCAAATACATTTATTACAACATTTCCTTTTTTATGGAAATTCTCCACATATGCATGCGCCTCTCTGATTTGTTCAAGCGTGTATCTTCTGTCTATCACTGTCTTTAGTTTTCCGGATTCAATAAGATCCTTCAAAAACAATAAGTCATTCGGGTTTTTATCAGGAAAACCAGAAACAGATACATACTTTCCTTTTGGTTTTAAGATATTTTTACAGGCTGATTTGGAAGTTTTTCCAACTGCATCAAAAATAATATCAAACCGGGACTTATTTTTTGTAAAATCTTCCGCGGTATAATCAATAACATTATCTGCTCCAAGTGATTTCACAAGGGTTACATTTGCCGAACTGCATACAGCCGTCACATTAGCTCCAAAATACTTACCAAGCTGAACGGCAAAGGCACCTACACTTCCCGATGCCCCGTATATTAACAAATTGTGTCCTTTGGTTACGCCGGCCTTTTTTAAAAATCCTAATGCAGTAAGTCCACCAATGGGAACTGTTGCAGCTTCCTCGAATGTCATATTAGAAGGTTTTACGGCAATTAAATCATTCACCGGAAGACATTTATATTCTGCATATGCTCCGAATTTCAATCCGCATGAGGCAAAAACACTATCACCTTCTTTGAAAGATTTAACATTTCTGCCAGCTTCTTCAATAATTCCTGCCAATTCAAATCCCAATATTTTTATCCTTTTTGGTTTAAACAAACCGTTAAAAAGTCTTGCAACAAACGGGTCGGCTTTACGCAAACGCCAGTCCCCGGCAGTTACAGTTGTAGAATAAACTTTTACCAATACTTCATTGTCTTTAGGAACCGGTTTTGATACTTCTTTGAGCTGCAAAACATCTGGTGATCCGTATTCGGTGTATACAATTGCTTTCATAAGTTGTCAGATTGGTTCTCCAACAGTAAGGGTTCTATTTTCAGTATGGCCTTCAGGGACTCGCCACTTCCAGGCAAACCAGACAATTAGTGCAGTACACGTTATCTCTATAACTGTGAAAAATACGTAATATAAAGTTGGTTCTGCAACAAATAGGGTCACGGGCAGAGAAACAGTCATTATTATGCCTGCGATGATGCTCGCCCAGCGGCTTGCCGGATACTCTAATATCCTGGACAATAGAACCATAGTAATCGGAATCATCATGAATATGGCACCTCCTAACAGGAATCCTTCAGTCAATTGAATTGACCCGTGCTTAACAGGATCCATTAAAGTTACAACATCGCCATAAGTATAAGTGAGTATTGCAAATAGCCAGAGTGCTGAAAGTCTCCCTTTCATGTCTGGCATTTTAGCAGACTTTTTGTTGGCATTCATATATTCTTTTTAGTTGTTATCGTGATTAATTATTGTTATTCTTATACAGAAGTTAACTCATTGTATATTAACATTTTTTTCAGGATAAAGTTTATTATCCATTATGATGTACTCTGAAAATGACGCCAATGGAGTTTCCCGATTTCCCTGGGACAAGTTGTCTAAAAACTTTTACCCCAAAACGATTTGCCAGTCAATTTAAAGCGATTTAAGCGATAGCTGTATTTGCACAGGAGAAGTCTGGTATGCCAGTTAGTGTTTTATTTGGTCATGTTTTTGAAGACCTGCTTGTCAGGTAAGCAATTAATGAATAGAAAGCAAACACGATTAAAAGTCTGAATACAAAATTTATGAGTGTATCACTTACTGAATGAGATCTGCTGTCAATATCAATGAATTCATAAACTGAAACAGAGATGGCAAGCAATGATATTATCCAACCAATTACAGAAAGGGGTATAAATATTATCCCAATTCTTTTAAACCAGGGTAAATTCATAATGAGAAAATAATTAAAATTAAAATTGAAAATAAAATCATTATAATATTTGGCCAGACTGCCTTAAGGAAAATAAATGACTTAGGGTTGCCTGAAAGGTGATACACTTTTCGAATGCTAATGAGGTTTAACAGGATGAAAAAAACTGGCAAAATGAGAAAGAATATCCAGGTAACAAATTTTTGTCTGGTTGTTAAATCGTGAATGTTCGAAATTAAGGTTGTGTCCGGCATAAAAAGAGTTTTCATGAGAAGCATTGAAATTACATAGAGCGGAATAACTAACCACCACCAACTCAAAACGGTTTTGTCTTTTGCATTTGCAATTGCTTTAGCTAACATATCCTGGTGTTTTAACTGATTCACCTCTGGTTTTGTCATCTGCACTAATTTTTCTTCAAAATCTTCCTTTTCCATATCCAATAATGTAAATAGTTAAAATTGGTTGCATTTCTTCCTGAGTTTTTCTAAACCACGTGAAAGCAGAGATTTTAAGGTTCCTTCTTTAATAAGCAGAATTTCAGCTATCTCTTTATTCTCTTTCCCTTCGAAATATTTTAATGAGATTACTTCCTGATATTTAATCGGAAGTGTTTTCAATTCTTTTACAACAATTAGAAATTGATCATGTTTTTGGAGCTCTTTTTCATAGTCTTCTCTGTCTTCCTGCAAATAGGCATTGAAGATTTCTTTATCTTCCGTAACTATTCTTTCAATTATTGAATTATGTTTTTTCTTTTGTCTTATGTACAGGTTCAATTCATTAGTCGCAATTCGATATAGCCATACTTTTATTGAAATCCCTCTGTAAGAAAAGTTGTTTATATGTTTAAATGCCTTGAAAAATGCATCTGCTGTGATGTCTGCTGCCTCGTCAAAATTACCCGTCCTGCGAAGAATATAACCAAAAACAGGTTTGTAATATAGTCTGAATAGATCAGCAAAATCGCCTGGATTTGATTTGATTCTATTTAGCAATCCGGATTCAGTCATTTAAGATGGTGATTCTCATTTACCAATAATTCAAAAGTTACAGATTGGTTGCAGGCTGCACCCGCTTACCGCTATTATTTGTCCCTCATTGTACCGGGATGACCGTTTGAAAAATTATCAAGGTATTGGTGAATGACAATTGCATTTTGGATAATGACATTTAGTTTCTTATGGATGACGGTCACGATTTTCTAAATATATTTTGTCTATTCTGTCTAGAAATCTTTGATCTGACATTCCAGTTCGATTAAAGAATATCAGGCTACCCAGTCCCAGATCAGGATAAATTCTGATTTCACAATAATATCCACCACCGCCACCTGCATGGGCAAAATAATTATTACCGCCCAGCTGACCTTTAAACCATGAGAGACACATACCAGTTGGTTTATTATTTACAGTATAGTTTTCTGTAAAAAGAATCTTCTTAAAGTCATTTGAGATTAAATTACAATCGGTTTGTAGAAGTGCTTGAATGTATTTCATGAACGAACCTGGTGTGCCTATCAAACCGCCATAGGATGGACCATTGACATAGAATGGTTTAAAGAGTCTCCATTTTGATTCTGCATTATCCATAAATTTTGACTTGTCGATGAAAAATCCCAAAATGATGTTTGAGAAACTGAACCTTTTGTGATAACCTTTAGCATGTATATCGGGATTTTGAATTTCAAATCCCATCTCACTCTCTGGAATCCCCAGAGTTTTAATAATGTTATTTTGGATATACTCTTCGTATTTAATCCTTGTTACTTTCTCAATGAGTTGTCCAAGAAGAACATAGCCAAGATTCGAATATGCAAATTTCTCATTTGGCATTGATTTGGTCTTATTGTATTTGGAGAGAATGCCTTTGAAAAATTGATCTCTGTCAAAGTTCAAATTGTCATTACTAAGATGTATCCAGCTTAAAGGAATTGGGTTAGGAATTCCGGCAGAATGAGATAATACTTGCTTAATTGTAATTTCAGAATCATATGGTATTTCCGGAAGATATTTTTTAATAGCATGATCCAACTTAAGTTTGTCTTGCCGAGCTAATTGTAAGACAGCCAATGCTGTGAAAGTCTTGGTAACAGAATATGCGTTATAAGTTGTGTTTTTATCTACTCCTATTCTGTTATTAATATCAGCCAGGCCAAAAGCATAACTTTTAATTATACTGTCTTTATTGAACAATGCATATTGGACTGATGGAGACCGGTTCGCTTTAATTTCGTCAAGTAAAACTTTTTCAGTCATGCAAATATTATTATCTGAACCTCTTACATGAGCTAAACAAATCAAAGAATAGAGTTGTTGTGAGAACAATCATGCTTGCTGGTAACGACCAGGTGATTTCATCCGGTCCGAGCTCATCGAATCCATTGCGCAGCAATGGTGAGATAATTAATTAAACCGTCCGATTATGCTTAGATTTATATTTTTTCGGTTTCTAATTATGTAGCCTATGTTCGATTATGAATATTTTCAACTATAGCATAAAGAATAAAGACTGCTGCAATTCCTATACTTATTACAAGAAGCATGATATTTGCCAGTCGGTATTTTATTGTAATTAAAAGTTCTTTTTTGACCTTGTCCCAATAGAAGTGGGTGATAGCAAGCGAATTGATAACAATACTAATCAATGGTAATCCGACAAGGAGTAACGGCGCAATCCATTTCAAATAAAATGACTTATCTAACTTTACCATTAAATCTTCTAATGCTGTGAAAATTTTAAAATCAAGGCCAAGCTTATACTTGATAAATACTCCCAATAGGAATAAGCAAGGAATAATTATAAAAACAATTCCAATCTGAGAGGATTTTTTGGCATTGAGTATTGTAATTTTTAATAGCTGTTGATGCTTAATGTTGTCTGTTTCCGGAGTTTGTAAGTCTTCCAATTGTTTTTCAAATTCTGTGTTTTTCATTGTACTGTAGTTTAAAGTTATAATGCAGGCTCCGTATTTACGTTGCATTTTTCATCATTAATCTCAGTTTTTCCGTACCTCTGGAAAGAAGTGATTTAATAGTCCCTTCTTTTTTATTGAGTATTTCTGCAACTTCAATTATTGATTTCTTCTCAAAGTATCTTAATGACAAGACTTCTTGATATTTAATATCCAACTTTGTCAGGCATTTCTGAACTTTTAGAAATTCCTCGTGAAGTTCCAACTCTCTTTCAAGTAATTCTTTCTCATCTATAAATTCATGACTATTTAGTATATCTAAATCGTTTTTGTCCAATAGGGCATCCAGTGATATATTGTGATTTTTATTTCTCCGGAACTGGTGATTTATTTCGTTGGTAGCAATTCTATAAATCCAGGACGAAATAGAAATTTCCTTCCAGACAAATGATTGGATATTTAAAAACGCTTTAAGAAATGTTTCTGCAGCAATATCCCTTGAAATGTCATAGTCAGTAATCCGTTTAAAAATATAACTGAATATTTGATTATAATAGGAATCAAACACAATCCCAAACTGTTTGGGGTCTTCTTTAATCAACTGTAGAATATGCTTTTCCTCTTCGAGTGTCATTATCTATACAATGTAATCAGGTAATAAAGGTTGCAAAATATCTCGGTCCTTATTGCATGGGATCGTTATAAATCATCAAAAGGTCGCTCTGTTTTTACCGGGTTATAAACTTTATCCACTTGAGTTCAGGAGCATAATCTCCATTGCTCCGGGGACAAAGACCTCTTTCAGAGGTAGGTAATAATACAACTGTCACTTTACATGATAGAGCTTGTCATTATGTAACCGGCGTGCAAAAAATTTCCTGAATGACCCTCCGGGATGACCGTTTGCCAGGAGGGGTGGGGGGAAGAAGCGGCGATTCGCACCGGGATGCCCTGCATTGTCAAAATGCTGTTTGCGAATCGCCGCTTCTTCCCAAAACCATCACCATATCGGTGTCATCCCGAATCCCGCAGCAGCGGGATGAGGGATCCCTTGATGCAGAGATGAGTACTGTCAGGATTTTTAGAGTAATTACCGTTGGCATCCCCGAATATGTAGCGGAAGGCGACAAATGTGTATAGGTGTTGTATCAAAAGTCAGGATTTTTACACCATTCCCATTTCTTAACCCCTGCCCCTGCTGCACAATAAACGGGATTATACCGCGGAGCGGTTTCATCATTTTAGGAATGCATCACGATAAAATTACCCCACCCTCAGGCTCATTACTAATGAAGAGATTCTGTAATACATACATTACCAGATATTTGCAGCCTTGGTTTAACTTGCTTGCAACAAATGAAAAAGGGATCCCTCATTCGCCCTTTCCCTTCGCACAAGCCCACCCTCAGGCTCATTCGGGATGACAGGTTGCCAGGAGGAGTGGGGGGAAGAAGCGGCGATTCGCAACGGGATGTCCTGCATTGACAAAATGCTGTTTGCGAATCGCCGCTTCTTCCCAAAACCACCACCATAGCGGTGTCATCCCGAATCCCGCCCAAGCGGGATGAGGGATCCCTTGATGCAGAGATGAATACTGTCAGGATTTTTAGAGTAATTACCGTTGGCATCCCCGAATATGTAGCGGAAGGCGACAAATGTGTATAGGTGTTGTATCAAAAGTCAGGATTTTTACACCATTCCCATTTCTTAACCCCTGCCCCTGCTGCACAATAAACGGGATTATACCGCGGAGCGGTTTCATCATTTTAGGAATGCATCACGATAAAATTACCCCACCCTCAGGCTCATTACTAATGAAGAGATTCTGTAATACATACATTACCAGATATTTGCAGCCTTAGTTTAACCGGTTTGCAACAAATGAATAAGGGATCCCTCATTCGCCCTTTCCCTTCGCACAAGCCCACCCTCAGGCTCATTCGGGATGACAGTTTGCCAGGAGGAGTGGGGGAAGAAGCGGCGATTCGCACCGGGATGCCCTGCATTGTCAAAATGCTGTTTGCGAATCGCCGCTTCTTCCCAAAACCACCACCATAGCGGTGTCATCCCGAATCCCGCCGCAAGCGGGATGAGGGATCCCTTGATGCAGAGATGAATACTGTCAGGATTTTTAGAGTAATTACCGTTGGCATCCCCGAATATGTAGCGGAAGGCGACAAATGTGTATAGGTGTTGTATCAAAAGTCAGGATTTTTACACCATTCCCATTTCTTAACCCCTGCCCCTGCTGCACAATAAACGGGATTATACCGCGGAGCGGTTTCATCATTATAGGAACGCATCACAATAGACAGGATTATACCGCGGAGCGGTTTCATCATTATAGGAAAGCATCACAATAGACAGGATTATACCGCGTTTACGCCGGTTTCATCATTTAGGAATGCATCACGATAAAATTACCCCACCCTCAGGCTCATTACTAATGAAGACATTCTGTAATACATACATTACCAGATATTTGCAGCCTTAGTTTAACCGGTTTGCAACAAATGAATAAGGGATCCCTCATTCGCCTTTTCCCTTCGCACAAGCCCACCCTCAGGCTCATTCGGGATGACCGTTTGCCAGGAGGGGTGGGGGGAAGAAGCGGCGATTCGCACCGGGATGCCCTGCATTGTCAAAATGTTGTTTGCGAATCGCCGCTTCTTCCCAAAACCACCACCATAGCGGTGTCATCCCGAATCCCGCCCAAGCGGGATGAGGGATCCCTTGATGCAGAGATGAGTACCGTCAATAATTCCTGATATGTGACATTTTTGCTGTGTTTTAACTGTCTTGAAAGAAATTTAAAGAGCTAACTGCCACCCTGATTTAAATCAAAACTATATATATAGTCAATTATCTTTTTTTCGTTGATATTCTCAATCCATCCTTTCTCTTTATGGCTTATTTCAATTATTTCGTTTGTGGAAGTGTCCTTAAATCTCTCTGCAACTTTCTCTAAAATTTTGAGTTCGCCAGAAGTAAATAAGCCTGGATTAAATTTTCGATTCACATTTGGCTTAAATTGTTCTCCGATGCCTCCATCACGAAATGTTGAATAATTAATATCTACATCATTATTGTTAGAAAGATATTCAAAAATACTATTAAAATTATTCGGCACTGGCCCCATTGGGATAGCTCTATACTGAACTCCACTAATAGAAAATCCACAGTTTTTGTGCATTAGAAAATCAGCATAAAATAATAGTTTATTCAGCTTAGTCTTCCAAGGCTGCAAAAGCTCTGTATAAAAAACAACCATTTCTGTAAATTTCATGAGATTTGGAATCCTATACCCGGTAAACGAACTCGGGAGAGAGGTTTCAAAAAAGTAATTCTCCAGAAGTTTTTCAAACTTAGAATTTTTTTGTTCCTCAATAACAAGTTGAGTTTTACGGTATAACTTGTCCTTGATTTTTTCCTCAAGGGAACTACAAAGATCTACAAGTTTTTTAAATTCATGAGGATCTTCAGCGAGTTGTATCAATCGGGAATTTGATTGACTAGGAACCTCGCCACTCTCATATTGTCTATAACTATTTGCTCCGAAACCTAGTATTTCAGACATCCTTGAAGCAGAAAGATAATACTTCTCCCTGATAGCAATAATTTGTTCGGGAAATGGGATAGAATATTTTGTTCTGTATTGGTTTACCAATTGATTGTAATTTAATTCACTGAACAATTCATCTTCAAATTGTTCACCAGTTTCATCACATCTGTATGTATGAAACAAAACTTTAAATTCATCCTTCCGGAAACTCATTGTACGCCATTCTTTTTGAATGCTCATTTCTTTGCCGGTAAATGGACTTTTCATACTTTTAGTTTTTATAAGGATAGTTTATCGCATGTTCTGAAATATGAAATGAAATACAAATTGCACTATTATTTTCCAGGCCCATACTAATTTTTATATATACTTCTTTTTCTCTGACTATTTGCCCAAATACCCACATGGGCAAAATGCCACGCATTTTTTCTTCCAATGGTCCTTCTGAATAGTCTTCGCATTTAAGATTCGCTATTATTTCTTTTCGTTTTGATGGTGATATTTCCAGGTCATGAAGTGTTTGTTGATTTTTACCCCGATCGTCTAGAAACAATATGCCGAAAATTTCCATTTTCACCTTTAGTTCCTTAAGATAATTATTCACTTCTTGTTCTGACGCCATTCAATAGAATATTATGCAAATATAAATCTCAATTTTTTAATTATCAACTAAAAAGTGAAATATATTAAAATAATAATAATAAATATTAACTATAACGTGATTTAGGGCCGAGCGTTAAGAAACTGCCATGTGGGCTGTTTTAGCGCATCGCCTTTGCGATGCACCTAATTAAGCTTTAAAGTCTCAATGGTCCAGTAGTCTTTATTATAGACGGGTATAATGTTCTTAATGACATATAGTTTGACCCCTTCTAAATCAGCAAAAATGAATTGCGGCTTAGTCGGATATATTTTGCCCTTACCGTTTTCAAAGACATAGACAGGAGATGCGTTGAATGTCCTGATCTTGTTTAGATTATAGATGCTGAACTGGTCAATGGGGTAAGAGTTTTCATCCAGGTAGTTATAAAGGACAACTCCAAATACGCTTCCATTTGCCTTCAATTCCTCAAATGTAGAAAAGTATGGTGTAGTGGTTTGCAACCGGCCTGTTGCTGCCAGTAAATCGTAATTGTACAATCCGTTTATTGCCGGCATGTTATATACGTATCCATCCTGAGTATATATCCTTGTGCCGTCTTCGGACACAAGGAAAGGACCTAAATGTGTGTGATAATATGTTATTGAATCATTTGCTGCCCCTGTTTTTATGTCAAATATAAGGATGCCCGACGGGCTGCAATTCATCCGGGAACCAAAAAGATATGGTTTGGATTTGATCTTTTTAATAGTAGTACTTCCTAATAGAATACCCCAGTTAGTTCCGGTAATTATTTCTCCTGTTGTCAGATTCAGGCTTCTGAGGTACTCAAAAAGGACACCCTCAGGAGCAACATAGCACCAGCCGTTTTCACCAAGAGCAATATCCCAGGGTACACAATCGATAGGAAATTCATTGTTTATTTGCGAGTCATCAATGATAAGGTAGCCCACCGATTTTTCAGCAAAACCAATAACCGCAGTATGACCATCTTCTGATAGACTGATACATTTGGGTGTCTTTCCCAGCAGGATTATATTTGATTTTTTTTCTGCAGGTCTGTAGATCACCACTGAATTTGGCGACCTTGTTGTGACAGCCATAATCCCAGTTAACCGGTTAAATTCGGCGTCAGTCACAATCCCGTCAATTTTTAGTAATTCCGGAGGCACGTAATTATATGCAACCGTGAAGGAGAATAGTCCGGCACCTTCAACATCAAGACCAATAAAGCCCGCATTGCGTCTGGTATCCCTCAGCTGTCTTATCGGTTTCAATCCGGAATGACAACAATGCGCACGAATCTGTAATTTCCCCGTACATCGAATTGAAGGAAAGCCATTTTGGCTGTATAAAGACCGAGAACCGTGAATCTGACTTAACAGGAAGAAGAACAGCAACATCAACATCGGTCTGATTGCTGGTCAGGAACAATGTGTCCAAAAGAATGTAACTTTCGCGCTGATTATTTTCCAGAAAGTCGTCACTACACGAAATGAGACAGGTCAATAAAGAAGCCAAACCGAATATATATGACAGCTTTTTCATCTTTTACCTGGATAAAACCGGACACCAAGCGAAAAATCTACTCTTGTTAAATTCTCGGAATTATCTTTCGACAGTTTAATTGTTGTAGAAGATTCTCCATCCGAAATATTCATTCTGCGTATATATGAATAAAAGACCGAAAGATCACAGCATGCTGACAGACGGGTAGTGACAGGATATTCAAGTCCAATATCAGTATCAAATCCGAAATTTTTGCCCGTAAGCAGGTAAAAAGTCTTTGCGTATTCAGCCTCATTCCGGTATAATGACAATCCTGCAGAACAGGATGTATTCATCAATAATGAATTTCTGCTGTTTATGTATTTCTGATACCGGAAAGTAGCTGCTATAAAATTTACATAGATCTGTTCTTTATAGGGGCCATAAATCAGATTCACTCCATCCTGCGGATCAAGAAATCCTTCAGTTTTCGCTGAAGTTGAAAAGAATTTATATTTTAATCCGGCACCAAATTCCCTGTTATTAAACCAGATAGCATCTGCGCTTATGTAAATGCCAAGTCTCATATCCCTGTAGTAAGCCTTTGCTGCGGCTGATGAAAATCCCTGGTCAATCATAGCTGTCTCGGCTTTTGCGGAACTGGCAACAAGGTAACCTGGTCCGCTGCTCAGGGTGAGTCTCAGGGGTGATAATGGGGCCTCCGCTTTAAAATTCTTCTCCGTTTGAACATTACTGTCTGAGATAGTGTATGTTAAAACATTCTTTTTCTGGATTTTGCCGGTAGTGCTTACCACTCCCGTATTGATCTCAAATTGGATCTCTTTTCCGGAAGCTTTAGTTATCCGGCATTTAATAGTATCATTATTCAGCGTAATGATCATGTCCTGGGGGAAAAGGTCAGAAAACATTGATGCAGTGAGGATAGAGATCAGCAGGTATTGTTTCATGCGTAATCGGTAAATTATAAATTTATAACGGTAATTGTCTGACAAATACCGGTTTTATAGTAAACGTAAAACTGTTCGAATTATTCAGAATACCCACCGCGTGGCTACTAGTTTTTTAAGACTATCAAAACCGGGTTTGAGGTTTCGGATAGCTGTTTTACCACATCGATAAGCTGCCTTGATTGTTCCTTATTATTTAGTTGAGTTTTCTTTGTAGAGTTAATCAATTTAAAGGCATCTACATAATCTAACATAAGATTGTCGTTTATGATCTTCTTTGGCCAAAAAGTCATTCCTCCGTCTATGTCATTAGTGAAACCACCATTTCTTAAAACCGAGAATGAAGATGATGACTTGTCATAGATGCAGTTTGATATTGAGTCAGAGAGATCCCACCAAAGATTAACGAAAAAAAGCTTCCTGGTTTCCCGGATTTCATTTATCCAAATCTTACCATTTATTTCAGGTACTTCAGCCATTGTGGGATCAGGTGGAAATTTCAAATTGCCGAGATCAAATATTGCATATGGTTTCTTCTCATTGTTTTCATAATTAAATAAAGTATCGACACCAAATTCCATGAAATGTGGGGTTTCATCATACAAATAGAGTGGAGATACCGGGACAATGACTGCTTTATTAGTTCTTTTAAGAGTATTTACAAGTTTGGTTCGAATGGCTCCTGTTCGATCTGTTATGTACCAGCTATACACTGTGTCGGTGCCGGGATTTGCAATGTTAAAAGGATGGAATATTAACTCATTATTCTGATTCAGCATAAACTGTCTACAGGGGAAATCAATTTTGAAATCTCTTTTGAATTTGCCTTCGAAATCAAATACAAGAATCTTTCCGGACGATAGAACAAATATTTCTCTATTATCCTCATCGACTAAAAAATTTCCCAAACTTGGATATTCTCCAGGACCTCTGCCTTTTGTTCCGATCTGTTTCAAGAAATTTCCATTGTTATCAAATTTCAATAATCTGTTATAATCGCTTACAAAAATTAGTGAGTCTGTAAGAAATGCATTTGAAATACTTTGAATTAAACAAGCTGTATCTGTTTCAAGTGGCACATATTCTAGTTTACTGCCTAAAATGCTTAGAGGAATTGAATTGATATTTGTGATACCATTTTCCAGATCAATCCTATAAGGCAAGTCTGAGGTTGTGGAATTATTGCATGATGCGAGTAACAATCCTATGGCCATTAAATAGATATGTGTTTTCATGGTTAAGCGCTATAGTTTTTTATTAGTAATTATAATTAAAGGTATAACTAAATAGTTAGATAAACAACTATGCTAATGGGTAATTTTCATATGCAGTAATCATCTAATTTGGAACTACATTGGTTATAACGGAGTCTGTACAATAACCTTTTCCCGGGAATCATAAAGATGATGTAACCAATTTTTTGGTCAGGGTTGATGGAACTCTATTTTTGCAAGCTCTTTTAAAAGCTTTGGAGTCGCGTTGGCATGTGCAACTTTTAAATTTGCCTGCAAAATTTGATAAAGTCTATTGGATGCTCTCTTTAAGATACTTTTCGATTCTTTCTTTATTCGCAGTCAGACTAGAAAACTGCTTTTCGCAAACGTCACTGAATCTCGCTACGGCTTTTCTATTTACTTCCTCCTGATCCTCAAAGATGGCAAGAGATTTAAATTGAAGCCCCCATTTTTCATACTGAAGAAGATTAATCGTACTTATATTGCACTTATCATCATTGTTGATGGCAAAAATGAACAGAGGTTTATCCATTTTATTAACGCGACAATCTATGGGATATTTACCTTGAGGATCGTGTAAGTTATCGCTGTAATTAAATGAAAATCTATCTTCTGGAACCTTTTGAGATATAAAGGTTTTGAAATCTTCCCAGAATGTAGATTTAATCCTTTCTCTGCTTAAATAAGAGATATCTGTAATTTTTATTAGCGCTTGAACATAATTATAAAATATGTTACCCATATTTTCCTCAGAAAGAACTGAATATATTACACCTTTCTTTTCCTGAATAGAAAAAGCATTCAAGGTCGTACTTATAATTTTAGCTCTACTTCCCTTATCAAGTGAATCAATATCAATATCATAGCTAAGGTGCATAAAGGTATGGCCTTCATCAGTAAGAAACCAATCGGTTCCTGCCTTCTTTAAAATTATCGCAAGTGAATCACCATCATCAAATAAAAAAGGAGTGAAGACTCGATATCGGTCCACACCTTCTTGCATAAGCCTAATTTCTTTGCAAACTTTATCTTTAAATTCCTTTTCTACGAGATTTAATTCCATTTTTTATAATCCCAAACGTAATTGAGTGTTAATTGGCAAATCTACATTGCAATCAGAAATTAAACAATTAAGAGCTTGTTGGGGTGTTGAATATCGACTAGAAGCTTCAGCGAAATACTCTTCTTTGGTTCCTTCTTGCTGATATCGTTCTGTAGCGCGTTTAATGCCACAGAAACCCGCATATATTTAACCTTTATTAGCATACGTATTATTGTAAAGGGTCATTAATCACAGGTCATTTTTTATATTGGTAATGTCCTATTATTTTATATCTGAATATACAATCCTCCAGAACTTGTCCTGAACCTATGTTATGAATTATCAGATTTCTTTGTCCGTCAGAGGATAGTCTGCCTGAAACAATTCCAATATGTGTCACGTTACCGCCTAAATCCCAGCAAACAATGTCCCCGGGAAGATAGTCCCGGGAATCAGCAGATACTTTCTTAACGGTACCAAATCGTGAGAAAAATGTCATTAAATTAGGAACTCGTCTGTGGTCAATGTTTTTATCTGTATGAGAAAGTCCCCAGTTTTTAGGATATTTATTGAAGTTAACAACCATGTCCTCGTGTACCTCTTTTTGCAGATCAATCCCGAGTTTGCGATACGCTCTGATTAAAACATCTGTGCAGACTCCTTTGTTAGAAGGTATGTCACCATTCGGGTAATCAATCCTGAAGTACCCCGGGTCATATTGAACATAATGTCTCGTAAGGATTAAGGCAGAGTCAGCAAGTCTATCATAAAAAGAAGTCTGGCCAAATGTTACAGAGACAGTCCAGAATAATAGAAAAATCGGAAGAAGTATTGACTTCATAATATGATTAATATATCCGTTTTTGTTACACCACCTTTATAGATGATTAGAATTGATTTATGGTAACGTAAACCGAATTTTTCAAAGGTTTTGAAAATTGATTTGTATTTTGTATTGGCAGGGACATGCCATGCAGGGACATGCCATGGCATGTCCCTACGGCGTTATCGTGTGTCGATCGCAGGGTCACGCCATGGCGTGACCCTACATTGGGATTTAGTTCAACCGTGGCTTACCACTGGGTGCTTCGCACCGTTTAAAGCCCTGTAAACTAGCCGGAGTGGTTATTTTTCTTTTAATCTGGCAAAAAAATTTCTTAAGCTATCATACAGGTCATCGTAAAGAATAATCTCAACATTTTTTAAAGAGAGCAGGAAGGACAAGCAAAAACCGTGACAAAAAACTTACCTTTATTATCCGTGTTAGTTATCGTGAGGATCTACTTATCTATCAATGATATACAATAATAAATGTAATGTATAGCAGACATAATGTAATATATAATTGCATATATGTAATTTAAACATTACATTTGATATTTAATTTAAATTTATTATTATGGGAACCAGATTTCTTTTACCAAACAAATGTAAAATGATTGGATGGATTCTTTTGGTTCCATCCACCATTCTTGGGATTATTCAAATAACCTGTCTTAGTGGATCTGGATTGAAATTTCTGGATCTTAAAACGTTCACCATCTATTCCGGTAGTTTTGCTCCCTGGGGATCTGCTTCAGTTGTGCTAGGATTTGACAAGGTTAATCTTACGGGCACAATCATAGGAGTAATCTTTATTTTGGGTTCCGTTATGGTAGCCTTTGCAAAAGAAAAGCAGGAAGATGAATATATTGGCAAAATTAGATTAGAATCATTTCTCTGGTCAACTTATATTAATTATGCAATCCTCCTGTTCTGTTTTATATTTTTCTACGGGGTTGGCTTTATGTATGTTATGATATTTAATATGTTCACAGTAATAATTTTATTCATCCTAAGGTTCAATTATTTAATATACAAATCCACAAAAGCTTTGAGCCATGAAAAATAGTCTAAAAGTTGAACGAGCAATCAAGGATGTGACTCAAGAGGAACTCGCTAAAATAATAGGTGTATCAAGGCAAGCCATAAATTCAATCGAACTCGGTAAATATGTCCCTTCTACAATATTGGCACTGAAACTGTCCCGATATTTCAAAAAATCGGTCAACGAGATTTTTAAACTGGAGAAAGATGATTAATTTTAAGGATGCTAACCTAAGAGTATCACCAGGTAGATGCTCCCTAACATAGCTACTAACGGGAATCTGTCTAATAACCTTTAAGAACTATATTTCCTGGTCCATTTAAAGATATTTAAGCGATAGCAGTATTTGCCAACGACCAATTACACTCTGTAAAATTAATTCCTCCAGACGGCTTATTTTTCGTCTTAAAAGATCTGAAACATTCAAAAACAGAGGGATAAATATCCTAAGATACTCTTTAAGCAGTCCTGATAAGCGGGATATATCCTGGGCAATTTAAAGCGATGATAATCGTTGATATGATAATGTTATGATATTCAAATATATAAATCGTCATTTGTTTATTATATCCCGAATTTTTTAATTTTTCATGAGTCTCGCCAGCATCATAGAGAAAATGTCAACGTTTTGATCAAATTCTAGAAATGGACTCTTTCCCGAATCCTTTTGAATTTCCAACCAATTTTTTTTATGGTCTAATGTCAAGTATTTTATTGATCGGAATGGTCTTATTTCCTTTACTTCCCATAAAAATTAACCTTTTATTAGTAAGGTAAAGATCTCCGGAATCAATTGTTTGCCATATATCTTCAGATACTCTTTGGACACCAATACTACCTACTCTCTAATATACTCCTTTCATTATTTTAATCCTTGCGGTAGGTAAATTTTTTCAGTCTCTTTTGTAATGAGATTATCAAAATCCTTGTCGTTTAAGAATAAAAGATTTTTTAGGTGTTCAAGTACTTCAATTTCTTGATTCTCAATTTTTTTATCGGTAAGACAAGATTTTAGATAGTCCTCAAGAAGATCCAATCTTAATTGATGATCCTGTTCTGTCATTTGAGTATTATATTTCACTAATATCTCAATGACGTTGTCAAGAGAAATGCCTTTAATATTTTCCTGGTTCTCAGCTAAGAGATTATTAATTTCAATGAGCGCATTTTCTTTAGGTTGTTTTTTAAACAGCCTTTGAAAAAAGGTTGGAAGACTAAGATCTTTTCTTTTGTAGATTTTCATGGGGTATTCTAGATTTTTGGTTGTGTCATCTGGCAATAAAGGGAGATTGTGTTACCCGACCCAAGCACCGGGCAGGATCCTGGTACTTTAGCCAGAAAATTGTCACGGTGCAAGTAGGGTGTGGCGCACTTTTTGCCGTCATGGTACAAATTTTATTGAGTGCTGGCGCGATCGCGGTACAAGTTTGATCTGAGCCGCGACTTTATCCCCGGTTACACTGGCGCAGTGTCGCGGTGCAGCTTGGTCGGAGCCGGTAAGTAGTCACGGTGTTGCTGAATTTTACTTGTGGACGATGAGCGTGTCCGGGTTTGTGAGTTAGTGTTATTTACTTAACAGCGGGATTAAACCTGCAAAAACCGTGACAAGTTTATTTACTTTATTGTCTGTATTAGCAAGAGGGCTTTGTTATATTCTTTTATGGGTTAATTAACAAATTTTCCGCTTTGTTAAAATCAAAGGAAGCATCCTCCTTAATAATCTCGGTCACATTAATAGTTGGAAGTACATATTTATTAAAACATGTACCTTCAGTCTTGGCATGTAGTATTCCTCGAGAAGTTCCAACAGTTAACATTGCTAAGTGACATAACAATCCTTTTGGGACTATAAGAGTATTAATATCACTTTTAAACATTTCCATTCCAGGACGAATCCTGTATAGAAAAATGACAACCTGCTTCAATTAAAAGAAAAGGTTTATTATCTGAATCAAATATAAATGAGGTAAATACAGCTATGTATTTTTTTTCATCATCGGCTGCAAACCTCATTGATGTATTAAGTTTTATTTTACCCTTCTCATTAAAACCTTCTTCAATAATAGCAAATTGTTCGGTGGAAACCTTCTTAAGAGAGAATCCGATGCTTTGTGTCTGTTTCTCCATTTCTAAGCAGCAAGTGGTTTGTCTTCTGAATGATATTTACTTTCTGATTTATAATCTGTTTTTGTAGATCCTAATGGTTTACTTAAATTTCTTGAAATTGAAAATGTACCAATCGAAAAACTATCAATGATCACCAGACTGCTCTCGTAAGAAGGAACTGCAATCAGGGTTATTCCTAATGATCTTTCAATTTTACATATGGTTTCCAGGGAAAGATTTTCGAATCCTTTAACAACCTTATTTATATATTGTGGTGTGACACCAATACTCTCAGCTAAAGACTTTTGAGTTATAGAGTGATTTCTCAAAGTACTAAGAATTTTAATTGCTATTAAAGCAGATTTGTCAAGCCATTCTCTATTATTATCATAAAAATCAGCTTGTTCAATCCAATTGGACGGTTCTTGAGAAATATATTTTTTTAGTTTTTCTTTATTAACTCTTGCCATAATATTATAATTCTAATTGTTCAATAACTCCATCCTCATCAACTATACCTTCATTTATTAAAAATTGTTTGCACTTTTCAAGTTTTTTTAATTCAAATGAAGTATGTGATCTTTCTCCCATATTATCAGTAAGTTTTATTGTGCCACCTGTAATAATATAAATGTCCTCACTAGCTTTTAAGGCATACATTCTAAGCCAGGTTTTGTTTCTACTTCCATAGGCTTTTTTCTTGTCTAAGAAAGGAATAGGGACCTGATTCTTACTAAGTGGTTGGAATAATCTTAAAAAAAGAGGTAATCTCTCATTTGGTGTTTTCTTATATATCTTTTTAAGATATTTTCGAAATTTAATAGCTTCATTTCTAGTTTCGATTATTGCTTGCTCAATCGATATACCCTCCCAAAAGGGTCGTTTTAAGTCCTTCTCGTTTGCTGTAAAGAAATTATCGAGATACTCAATACTAGTCCACTGGTTAAATATTTTTGAAAATTCATCATATTTTTCATCGTCTTCTTTTATCGTTAGTAAACAATCTGAATCTTCAAATATACGAATAAATTTCATTAAATCAACTTATAGGTTTATTTTTTATGAAAATATTAACGTTTATCAGACCAAAAACGTTTTTCATCGGTTAAAAATATCCATAATAAGTGAGCTTTATCCAGCCAGCACGCCTTATTGCTAACGGGAGTTAGTCTAAAAACCTTTTCCCGGGATCAATTTCCGGTTCTTTTAAGCCCTTTTAAGATGGCATTAATTGCCAGAGACAAATTTCAGTGCAGAAAATTAACGCCTTCAGATAACTTATTTTGCGTCTTAGAAAGGCTAAAACATCCCCTCAGATACTCCTTTATACTCTCTTTCCCCAAAATGCTGATTTTTCGCCTGAAATTGTAAGCAATGAACATGAATCCGACATCCGATGAGGCACGGTTCATCATCTGCTGTGTCAGTATGTAACTGAAGCCCCATTGTCGTTTGATCGTTCCGAAAGGATGCTCGACTATCGTATGCCGGCGTTTATAAACCTGGTGCTTCTCAAGTGTGTTGATGCGGTTCCGCCCGTGGTTCTCTGCGTAGATGCTTCGTTCAATCATTTCAACCTTGCCGGACATGTTTTGCAGGCCCCGGTTTTGTATTGCTTAAAGGAGATCAGGATGTTCCTTTTTTTAGAGTATAAAACCCGGCTTAATCCATGTATCAATCTTGAGGTTTTTATATCGTCATCAGTGGGTGCTACGCACCGTTTAAAGCCCTAGGTATTATATGCAGGCTTTATTTAGATCCTGGTGTCGGAAGTGGTCCCTGGTCAAGTCTCGGCAGGCTCTTTTGCAAGTTTTGGTTTAAAGTCAGAATTGTCGCGACCAGCAAAAGTGTCTGCCTTAAGTTTTATTTCTGAGTCAATTGTACGTGTTTTAAAAATGCGTCTAAAGTCAGGATTCTGTCACGATAGTTATTTGGAAAGCTCGTCAGGTATTGTCTGGGGACAACTAATTGGACATTGTACTTAAACATTTCTTCCAACTGGTTAGAGGATATCCCCTGCTGCAGAGTAAATAAATGTTTTATCCTTATTCTGTCAGCCTCGTTTAGAACCTGCCTCCATCTGTCTTTACAGGTTGTCTTAGAAGCTAAAACACAGAGTTTATTTTCATCAAACTTTGGATTTAAATATGCTTCTTTACTTGGAAATAGGAAATCAGGCTTTTTATTATCTTCTGTAATTACCTGAGATTCAAATAGTATCTTAACTTGATTAAATATTTCAGCAAGGTGATGTTCAAGTGATTTCCCAGCACGGCTTTTACGTCTGTTTAATATTGTATTTGCAATTTCAACCAATTCTTCTACTGTAGAAAATGGGGTTTTAATTCTTTCTGAATATCTGTTATTTTCGATAGTCTTAAAAAGTTGAAATTCTGCATCAAGCCAATTCAATAAATTTCCATCAGGATCATTGAGGATTCCTTTAATATTGATATTGAATGCACTATTATAGCATCGTCTGGCATTACTGGATAAATATTGGGTTTGAGGGAAATCAATAGTCAATGATTTTAAATATGCCAAGAAGCATTGATGCATCTTATCTTCTGGCGATATTTGAAACTGTTTGGGGATTATTTTATTTGTATCGTTGACAGATAGATTTAATGCAACAAAGAAATCCTCAATTTCATCGTCTTTCTGTAGCACAAAGGCTTCATAAGAGGTTGCAGCTTTCTTACATATGATTAGTAAGTCCCCAACACTATCATCGGATAAAAACGGAAATCCTTTACCGAATCTGGTAAGCCTGTATTCATTTCTGGTGCCAACTCCGTAATAGATGAAACGACTTGTAGTTTCAAAATCATTTTGCCACTTAATTGTTACCAATATATCAGAATTGGTTCCTTTTTCTCCTGGTTTATCGAAGAATAATGACCATGCGTTTTTATGAATATGGTATCCGGCTTGATGGCCTCCGGTTGATCCGGTGTCATTTGCAGTAATAAATTTGGAGAATGCAACATCAGCTTTTTGGGCTGACTGTACGGCGTTTTGAAGGATACTGTCCATTATGTTTTTGAAGTTCAGAGACTAAATTCTTTGCGACTGCCTTCATCAAAGGGACAACTACTGAATTGCCGAACTGACGATAAGCCTGATTATCTGAAACAGGGATAATATATTTGTCAGGGTAACCCTGTAATCGTGCACATTCTCTGGGAGTTAATCTCCTTGGATTTTTACCTTTTTGGGGTATTAATATTTCAGATCCGTCTTTATAGTACCTGGCACTAAGTGTCCTTGAAATACCATTTAAGTCTGTGAGTCCAAAACCAAATCCATTTCCTTTTGCTTTGTGTTTTTCAGAATATTCTTGAAGATACTCCCAAAGTTTATTTGTCAGGGTATATTTTGGATCAGGATTTGGTTCAAGAATATCTGCTATTTTATGCGTTGGGGCTGGCATTTCTGGGAATCTAAACATTTCTTTACCCTTAAATTCTTTTACAAGAAAACCTACAATTACTATTCGTTCCCTATGTTGTGGAACGAAGTATTTTCCATCGATGACTTGCGGATATATCTTGTAACCAAGCTCATAAAGAGTTTTGGAAATTACTTCAAAGGTTTTTCCTGAATCATGCGAAACCAGGTTTTTTACGTTTTCAAGTAAAAAGGTTTTAGGTTTTTTTGCATCTATTATTCTTGCAAGATCAAAGAAGAGAGTTCCTTGTGTAAGATCTTTAAATCCGTGGCTTCTACCCAGAGCATTTTTTTTTGAAACGCCAGCGATTGAGAATGGTTGGCATGGAAATCCGGCAATGAGAATGTCATGGTCAGGAATTTCGTTTTCGTTAATTTTTGTAATGTCACCAAATGGAACCTCACCAAAATTTGCTTCATATGTCTTCTGGGCAAAATAGTTATACTCGCTGGTAAAGACACATTTGCCTCCTAAACTTTGAAATGCAAGTCGGAATCCCCCAATACCTGCAAAAAGATCAATAAAAGTAAATTTAGGATTTTGTGTCGGAGGGAAAGGAATATCCCAATCGATTGGCAGTTTTTCCTGAAAATATGGATCATCTATTGGATCAGAGTCTTGTCTAAGTCTGTAGATGTAATCAACAGCCTGACTTTTAAAATAATGTGAAATCCCATTCTTTTGTGACTGTAAGTAATGAGTTAAATGTGCAAGATCCGATAACTCGGGCTTATTTATTGTAATGTCTAGTTTTTTCCTTATTTCGGAATACTTAAGCATTTTTTTGCTGGTCTAATGTAGCTTGTATTTTCTCAATGCAAAGGTTCAAATTTTTAAGGATTTCCTGGCTCCAAAATCTTAAAACTTTCCATTCTTTATCAACAAGATGGCTATTAACTATCTGATCTCTTTTTTGATTTTCTTCGATTTTCTTCCACCAAAAATCACGGTTTGTTTTAATCCTGTATTTTTCTTTATTCCAGTCTTTTCCATGGAAATACTCACTATCAATAAAAATGGCTATTTTATGTTTCTTAATTGTCAGATCAGGTTTTCCGAATACGGTTTTGTCATTTTTCCTATACCTGATACCTTTTGACCATAATGATTTAGCAAGAAGCACCTCCATTTTGGTGTTTTTGCTTTTTATTGCTTTCATGTTTTTAATTCGCTGTTCTATTGTCAAAACGTCCATACTCACAAAATTAATATTTAATTTGCATATTCTTGCTGAAAGCGGACAGCAGTTCTTGCTGAAAGCGGACACCAATTCCTGCTGAAAACGGACAGGGATTCCTGAGCAAAACGGACAGTCATGCACGCGAGAAACAGACAGCGGCGGACTATTCAAAGCGGACAGTGATTCTTGCTGAAAACGGACACTTATTGGTGATCATTCATTTTCCACGATATTTTTTTACTTCTGTTGATTATGACACTAACCAAACATCAACAGGAGGAAATTACATGCCAAGAAAACGAACAGACGTGGAAAAAATTAGAGAAATACTTCGATTAAGCTGTGAGTTAAAGCTGAGTATTAGAAAGATAGCAGAGGCTCTCGAAATCAGTAAAACAAGTGTAGGCGAGTACCTGGCTGAGTTTAAACGAAGCGGTTTATCCTATCAGGAAATTATTCAAATGGGGAACACAGAAGTTCTCGAGTTTTTTGAGAAGAGTAATAAAGTGAGTAATCCACTGTATGATAGCCTTTGCGGTGAGTTCCCAAAGTACGAAAAGGAGCTTGCCCGTGTTGGTGTTACCCTTTACCTTTTGTGGGAAGAATACAAGGAAATTAATCCGGAAGGGTTTAGTTATTCCAGGTTCTGTCATCATTATCGCATGTGGGAGAGTAAATTGAAGGCAGGTATGCACATAGAGCATAAGGCAGGGGATTTGGTTTATACTGATTTTACAGGAAAGAAGATGCACTATGTTGATCCGGCTACCGGTGAGGTTCATGACGCAGAGGTCTTCCTGACAGTACTTGGCGCCAGCCAGTTGATTTATGTAGAAGCAGTAAAAAGCCAGCAATTGGAAGACTGGATATGGGCTAATGAGAATGCCTGGCAGTATTATGGTGGTGTAACAAAGGGCATATGTCCGGATAACCTTAAATCGGCCGTTACCAAAGCCTGCAACTATGAACCATTGCTAAACGCCACTTATGATGACCTTGCAAAGCATTACCGAACTGTAATATTGCCGACCCGTCCTGGTAAACCCAAAGACAAGCCACTGGTAGAAAACGCGGTACGAATCGTATACCAGAGAATATTTGCTCCGCTACGAAATCAAACATTCTTTTCCCTGCATGAACTTAACGAGTCAATCAGAGAGCGCTTAGAGATGGTCAATAATGCACCTTTCCAGCGCCTTGAAATGAGCCGGCGGGAGTTATTTAATGAAATAGAAAAGAATGAACTTCAACCACTGCCCTCGGAGCGATATGAAATAAGGCAATACCAGATATCAAGAGTTGAGTTCCATCATCATATATACCTGAAAGAGGATAAGCATTATTACAGCGTCCCTTGTCAATTTACCGGTAAGAAGGTAAAAACAGTCTACACAAACAGAATGGTAGAGATCTACCATGAAAATGTCCGCATTGCATTACATAAGAGGAACCGGAATAAATATGGATATACCACTATTAAAGAGCATATGCCTGAATCACACCAATTTGTGGAAGGATGGAATACAGAGCGATTTACCAAATGGGCATCGAATATCGGCGGATCTGTCGAAACATTTATTGGCTTATTGATAGAAAGCAAAGAACACCCTCAACAGGCTTTTAAGTCCTGCCTTGGCGTATTGAATCTTGGAAAGAAATACAAAGCGGAAGAGATGGAGAAAGTGTGTAAAAGAGCATTGGAATATAACACCATATCCTTCCGCTTCATTGATAATGCCCTAAAGAACAATGTCCATAAAATGGATGAATATATCGATATGAACTTAAAACTTCCTTTACATGAAAACATCAGGGGAAGGGATATTTATAAATAAATCATTTAAACAGAGAACGATTATGAATCAAACAGCAACGATGCAAAAACTTGAAGAACTGCGCCTGCATGGCTTTTCCAGGGTTTATCGCGAAATGATGGAGACAGGCATGAATAATAACTTTACAATAGATGAAGTAATATCCCATCTTGTGCAGGCTGAATGGGATGAACGATACAATAGGAAGCTTTATAGATTAATAACTCAAGCCCGGTTCCGGTACCAGGCAAGTATGGAACAGATCGATTACATTGAAAAAAGAAATCTGGACAAAACCATCATGTTAAGACTATCTTCCGGCGACTGGATAGCAAAGAAACAGAATCTGCTCATTACCGGGTCCACTGGTCTTGGTTATGTAAAG
>CAVTDE010000003.1:0-596316 GCA_963733455.1 uncultured Bacteroidales bacterium | reverse complement strand
GCTCCTGCTACCCCGATTCAAGTTACTTGCGCTCCTGCTGTTAACCTGCCGGCTTGCTCTACCGATGCCGCTGTCCTGGCTGCTTACACTGCCTGGGCCGGAGGATTCTCATTTACAGGCGGCTGCTCCGCTACTACTAACATAGGTACTATCCCGGCTCTGACTGCTAATGCTTTCTGCGCTGGTGCTAACCTCTCATTTACTTACACCGTTACTGATGCCTGCGGTTCGCAAAGCTGCTCCTCTACTTTCGCTGTGGCTCCTGCTACCCCGATTCAAGTTACTTGCGCTCCTGCTGTTAACCTGCCGGCTTGCTCTACCGATGCCGCTGTCCTGGCTGCTTACACTGCCTGGGCCGGAGGATTCTCATTTACAGGCGGCTGCTCCGCTACTACTAACATAGGTACTATCCCGGCTCTGACTGCTAATGCTTTCTGCGCTGGTGCTAACCTCTCATTTACTTACACCGTTACTGATGCCTGCGGTTCGCAAAGCTGCTCCTCTACTTTCGCTGTGGCTCCTGCTACCCCGATTCAAGTTACTTGCGCTCCTGCTGTTAACCTGCCGGCTTGCTCTACCGATGCCGCTGTCCTGGCTGCTTACACTGCCTGGGCCGGAGGATTCTCATTTACAGGCGGCTGCTCCGCTACTACTAACATAGGTACTATCCCGGCTCTGACTGCTAATGCTTTCTGCGCTGGTGCTAACCTCTCATTTACTTACACCGTTACTGATGCCTGCGGTTCGCAAAGCTGCTCCTCTACTTTCGCTGTGGCTCCTGCTACCCCGATTCAAGTTACTTGCGCTCCTGCTGTTAACCTGCCGGCTTGCTCTACCGATGCCGCTGTCCTGGCTGCTTACACTGCCTGGGCCGGAGGATTCTCATTTACAGGCGGCTGCTCCGCTACTACTAACATAGGTACTATCCCGGCTCTGACTGCTAATGCTTTCTGCGCTGGTGCTAACCTCTCATTTACTTACACCGTTACTGATGCCTGCGGTTCGCAAAGCTGCTCCTCTACTTTCGCTGTGGCTCCTGCTACCCCGATTCAAGTTACTTGCGCTCCTGCTGTTAACCTGCCGGCTTGCTCTACCGATGCCGCTGTCCTGGCTGCTTACACTGCCTGGGCCGGAGGATTCTCATTTACAGGCGGCTGCTCCGCTACTACTAACATAGGTACTATCCCGGCTCTGACTGCTAATGCTTTCTGCGCTGGTGCTAACCTCTCATTTACTTACACCGTTACTGATGCCTGCGGTTCGCAAAGCTGCTCCTCTACTTTCGCTGTGGCTCCTGCTACCCCGATTCAAGTTACTTGCGCTCCTGCTGTTAACCTGCCGGCTTGCTCTACCGATGCCGCTGTCCTGGCTGCTTACACTGCCTGGGCCGGAGGATTCTCATTTACAGGCGGCTGCTCCGCTACTACTAACATAGGTACTATCCCGGCTCTGACTGCTAATGCTTTCTGCGCTGGTGCTAACCTCTCATTTACTTACACCGTTACTGATGCCTGCGGTTCGCAAAGCTGCTCCTCTACTTTCGCTGTGGCTCCTGCTACCCCGATTCAAGTTACTTGCGCTCCTGCTGTTAACCTGCCGGCTTGCTCTACCGATGCCGCTGTCCTGGCTGCTTACACTGCCTGGGCCGGAGGATTCTCATTTACAGGCGGCTGCTCCGCTACTACTAACATAGGTACTATCCCGGCTCTGACTGCTAATGCTTTCTGCGCTGGTGCTAACCTCTCATTTACTTACACCGTTACTGATGCCTGCGGTTCGCAAAGCTGCTCCTCTACTTTCGCTGTGGCTCCTGCTACCCCGATTCAAGTTACTTGCGCTCCTGCTGTTAACCTGCCGGCTTGCTCTACCGATGCCGCTGTCCTGGCTGCTTACACTGCCTGGGCCGGAGGATTCTCATTTACAGGCGGCTGCTCCGCTACTACTAACATAGGTACTATCCCGGCTCTGACTGCTAATGCTTTCTGCGCTGGTGCTAACCTCTCATTTACTTACACCGTTACTGATGCCTGCGGTTCGCAAAGCTGCTCCTCTACTTTCGCTGTGGCTCCTGCTACCCCGATTCAAGTTACTTGCGCTCCTGCTGTTAACCTGCCGGCTTGCTCTACCGATGCCGCTGTCCTGGCTGCTTACACTGCCTGGGCCGGAGGATTCTCATTTACAGGCGGCTGCTCCGCTACTACTAACATAGGTACTATCCCGGCTCTGACTGCTAATGCTTTCTGCGCTGGTGCTAACCTCTCATTTACTTACACCGTTACTGATGCCTGCGGTTCGCAAAGCTGCTCCTCTACTTTCGCTGTGGCTCCTGCTACCCCGATTCAAGTTACTTGCGCTCCTGCTGTTAACCTGCCGGCTTGCTCTACCGATGCCGCTGTCCTGGCTGCTTACACTGCCTGGGCCGGAGGATTCTCATTTACAGGCGGCTGCTCCGCTACTACTAACATAGGTACTATCCCGGCTCTGACTGCTAATGCTTTCTGCGCTGGTGCTAACCTCTCATTTACTTACACCGTTACTGATGCCTGCGGTTCGCAAAGCTGCTCCTCTACTTTCGCTGTGGCTCCTGCTACCCCGATTCAAGTTACTTGCGCTCCTGCTGTTAACCTGCCGGCTTGCTCTACCGATGCCGCTGTCCTGGCTGCTTACACTGCCTGGGCCGGAGGATTCTCATTTACAGGCGGCTGCTCCGCTACTACTAACATAGGTACTATCCCGGCTCTGACTGCTAATGCTTTCTGCGCTGGTGCTAACCTCTCATTTACTTACACCGTTACTGATGCCTGCGGTTCGCAAAGCTGCTCCTCTACTTTCGCTGTGGCTCCTGCTACCCCGATTCAAGTTACTTGCGCTCCTGCTGTTAACCTGCCGGCTTGCTCTACCGATGCCGCTGTCCTGGCTGCTTACACTGCCTGGGCCGGAGGATTCTCATTTACAGGCGGCTGCTCCGCTACTACTAACATAGGTACTATCCCGGCTCTGACTGCTAATGCTTTCTGCGCTGGTGCTAACCTCTCATTTACTTACACCGTTACTGATGCCTGCGGTTCGCAAAGCTGCTCCTCTACTTTCGCTGTGGCTCCTGCTACCCCGATTCAAGTTACTTGCGCTCCTGCTGTTAACCTGCCGGCTTGCTCTACCGATGCCGCTGTCCTGGCTGCTTACACTGCCTGGGCCGGAGGATTCTCATTTACAGGCGGCTGCTCCGCTACTACTAACATAGGTACTATCCCGGCTCTGACTGCTAATGCTTTCTGCGCTGGTGCTAACCTCTCATTTACTTACACCGTTACTGATGCCTGCGGTTCGCAAAGCTGCTCCTCTACTTTCGCTGTGGCTCCTGCTACCCCGATTCAAGTTACTTGCGCTCCTGCTGTTAACCTGCCGGCTTGCTCTACCGATGCCGCTGTCCTGGCTGCTTACACTGCCTGGGCCGGAGGATTCTCATTTACAGGCGGCTGCTCCGCTACTACTAACATAGGTACTATCCCGGCTCTGACTGCTAATGCTTTCTGCGCTGGTGCTAACCTCTCATTTACTTACACCGTTACTGATGCCTGCGGTTCGCAAAGCTGCTCCTCTACTTTCGCTGTGGCTCCTGCTACCCCGATTCAAGTTACTTGCGCTCCTGCTGTTAACCTGCCGGCTTGCTCTACCGATGCCGCTGTCCTGGCTGCTTACACTGCCTGGGCCGGAGGATTCTCATTTACAGGCGGCTGCTCCGCTACTACTAACATAGGTACTATCCCGGCTCTGACTGCTAATGCTTTCTGCGCTGGTGCTAACCTCTCATTTACTTACACCGTTACTGATGCCTGCGGTTCGCAAAGCTGCTCCTCTACTTTCGCTGTGGCTCCTGCTACCCCGATTCAAGTTACTTGCGCTCCTGCTGTTAACCTGCCGGCTTGCTCTACCGATGCCGCTGTCCTGGCTGCTTACACTGCCTGGGCCGGAGGATTCTCATTTACAGGCGGCTGCTCCGCTACTACTAACATAGGTACTATCCCGGCTCTGACTGCTAATGCTTTCTGCGCTGGTGCTAACCTCTCATTTACTTACACCGTTACTGATGCCTGCGGTTCGCAAAGCTGCTCCTCTACTTTCGCTGTGGCTCCTGCTACCCCGATTCAAGTTACTTGCGCTCCTGCTGTTAACCTGCCGGCTTGCTCTACCGATGCCGCTGTCCTGGCTGCTTACACTGCCTGGGCCGGAGGATTCTCATTTACAGGCGGCTGCTCCGCTACTACTAACATAGGTACTATCCCGGCTCTGACTGCTAATGCTTTCTGCGCTGGTGCTAACCTCTCATTTACTTACACCGTTACTGATGCCTGCGGTTCGCAAAGCTGCTCCTCTACTTTCGCTGTGGCTCCTGCTACCCCGATTCAAGTTACTTGCGCTCCTGCTGTTAACCTGCCGGCTTGCTCTACCGATGCCGCTGTCCTGGCTGCTTACACTGCCTGGGCCGGAGGATTCTCATTTACAGGCGGCTGCTCCGCTACTACTAACATAGGTACTATCCCGGCTCTGACTGCTAATGCTTTCTGCGCTGGTGCTAACCTCTCATTTACTTACACCGTTACTGATGCCTGCGGTTCGCAAAGCTGCTCCTCTACTTTCGCTGTGGCTCCTGCTACCCCGATTCAAGTTACTTGCGCTCCTGCTGTTAACCTGCCGGCTTGCTCTACCGATGCCGCTGTCCTGGCTGCTTACACTGCCTGGGCCGGAGGATTCTCATTTACAGGCGGCTGCTCCGCTACTACTAACATAGGTACTATCCCGGCTCTGACTGCTAATGCTTTCTGCGCTGGTGCTAACCTCTCATTTACTTACACCGTTACTGATGCCTGCGGTTCGCAAAGCTGCTCCTCTACTTTCGCTGTGGCTCCTGCTACCCCGATTCAAGTTACTTGCGCTCCTGCTGTTAACCTGCCGGCTTGCTCTACCGATGCCGCTGTCCTGGCTGCTTACACTGCCTGGGCCGGAGGATTCTCATTTACAGGCGGCTGCTCCGCTACTACTAACATAGGTACTATCCCGGCTCTGACTGCTAATGCTTTCTGCGCTGGTGCTAACCTCTCATTTACTTACACCGTTACTGATGCCTGCGGTTCGCAAAGCTGCTCCTCTACTTTCGCTGTGGCTCCTGCTACCCCGATTCAAGTTACTTGCGCTCCTGCTGTTAACCTGCCGGCTTGCTCTACCGATGCCGCTGTCCTGGCTGCTTACACTGCCTGGGCCGGAGGATTCTCATTTACAGGCGGCTGCTCCGCTACTACTAACATAGGTACTATCCCGGCTCTGACTGCTAATGCTTTCTGCGCTGGTGCTAACCTCTCATTTACTTACACCGTTACTGATGCCTGCGGTTCGCAAAGCTGCTCCTCTACTTTCGTCGTCGCTCCCGCTACTCCTATTACTTATACTGAGCCTCAGGACTTAACTGTCGATGCCTGCGACTATGCTGACCAGGCTGCTCTCCAGGCTGCTTTCTCCGCATGGCTCGCCGATGTACTTACCCAGGCCGCTGTCGTTGGTGGTTGTAACCCGCAGGTAGCAAACGATGCAACTAACGTCACGGTTCCCGATCTCTGTGCCGGTGGTACTACTACAGTAACGTGGACCAGTAACCGATATTTGCGAGTCACCAACTTTTAATGCTGCTTTCATTGTTACCCCGCCTGAGCCTGTTACTTTCACCGAACCTCAGGACCTAACTGTCAACGCCTGCGACTTCGCTGACCAGGCTGCCCTTAATTCGGCTTTCAACACCTGGCTCGCCGATGTATTACCCAGGCTGCCGTAGCCGGTGGTTGCGACCCTCAGATCGCCAATGACGCTGCTTCCGTTACTGTTCCTGATCTCTGCGCCGGTGGTACTGCTACTGTTACCTGGACAGTTACTGACAGATGCGAGTCGCCAACTTTTAATGCTGCTTTCATTGTTACTCCGCCTGAGCCTGTTACTTTCACCGAACCTCAGGACCTAACTGTCGATGCCTGCGACTTCGCTGACCAGGCTGCCCTTAATGTCGGCTTTCAACACCTGGCTCGCTGACGTACTGACTCAGGCTGCTGTCGCCGGTGGTTGCGACCCACAGATCGCCAATGACGCTGCTTCCGTTACTGTTCCTGATCTATGCGCCGGTGGTACTGCTACAGTTACCTGGACAGTTACTGACAGATGCGAGTCGCCTACATTTAATGCTGCTTTCATTGTTACTCCGCCTGAGCCTGTTACTTTCACCGAACCTCAGGACTTAACTGTCGATGCCTGCGACTTCGCTGACCAGGCTGCCCTTAATGTCGCTTTCAACACCTGGCTCGCCGATGTACTTACTCAGGCTGCCGTAGCCGGTGGATGCGACCCTCAGGTTGCCAATGACGCCGCTTCCGTTACTGTTCCTGATCTCTGCGCCGGTGGTACCGCTACAGTGACCTGGTCTGTTACTGATCTGTGCGAGTCGCCTACATTTAATGCTGCTTTCATTGTTACTCCACCTGAGCCTGTTACTTTCACCGAACCTCAGGACCTAACTGTCGATGCCTGCGACTTCGCTGACCAGGCTGCCCTTAATGTCGCTTTCAACACCTGGCTCGCCGATGTACTTACCCAGGCTGCCGTAGCCGGTGGTTGCGACCCTCAGGTTGTCAATGACGCCGCTTCCGTTACTGTTCCTGATCTATGCGCCGGTGGTACTGCTACAGTGACCTGGTCTGTCACTGACCTGTGCCAGTCGCCAACTTTTAATGCTGCTTTCATTGTTACTCCGCCTGAGCCTGTTACTTTTACCGAACCTCAGGACCTAACTGTCGATGCCTGCGACTTCGCTGACCAGGCTGCCCTTAATGCCGCTTTCAACACCTGGCTCGCCGATGTACTTACCCAGGCTGCCGTAGCCGGTGGTTGCGACCCTCAGGTCGCCAATGACGCCGCTTCCGTTACTGTTCCTGATCTCTGCGCCGGTGGTACCGCTACCGTAACCTGGACAGTTACTGACAGATGTGAGTCCCCGACTTTCAACTCAACTTTTACCGTTACACCACCTCCGCCTGTTACTTTCACCGAACCTCAGGACCTAACTGTCAATGCCTGCGACTTCGCTGACCAGGCTGCCCTTAATGCCGCGTTCAACACCTGGCTCGCCGATGTACTTACCCAGGCTGCCGTAGCCGGTGGTTGCGACCCTCGGGTTGCCAATGACGCCGCTTCGGTTACTGTTCCTGATCTATGCGCCGGTGGTACTACTACAGTGACCTGGTCTGTCACTGACCTGTGCCAGTCGCCAACTTTTAACGCTGCTTTCATTGTTACTCCACCTCCCCCTGTTACTTTTACCGAACCTCAGGACTTAACTGTCGATGCCTGCGACTTCGCTGACCAGGCTGCCCTTAATGCTGCTTTCAACACCTGGCTCACCGATATACTTACCCAGGCTGCCGTAGCCGGTGGATGCGACCCTCAGGTTGTCAATGACGCAGCTTCCGTTACTGTTCCTGATCTCTGCGCAGGTGGTACCGCTACTGTTACCTGGTCTGTCACTGACCTGTGCGAGACTCCTTCTTTCAATGCTGTTTTCACTGTTACTCCGCATATACCCATTATTATAACCTGCGCTCCGGCTCAATCACTCTCCGCCTGCTCTTCGCAGGCTGCTGTCCAGGCTGCTTATGACGCCTGGAGTGCAGGTTTTTCATTTACCGGCGGATGCTCCACTGCCTCTTCTAATATATCTTCTTTCCCCACTCTTCCTGCCGATGCCAGCTCATTGGGCGCTAACCTTTCGTTTTCATATACAATAACAGATGTGTGTAGTACAGAGAGCTGCACTTCTACTTTCATTGTTGCTCCTGTCATCCCCATTTTAATTACTTGTGCACCGGCACAGACTCTGCCTGCCTGCTCAACTGACGCTGCTGTCCAGGCTGCTTACTCTGCCTGGGTGGGCGGATTCTCATTTGCCGGAGGATCATCTGCTTCTGATAACATTTCTGAAATTCCAACTTTACCAGCAGGTGCCAGCTGTACAGGTGTTAATCTCTCATTTAATTATATTATCACAGATGCATGCGGTTCGCAAACCTGTCCGTCTGCTTTCATAGTAGAACCCTCTACACCAATTGTCTTAACCTGCGCTCCGGCGCAATCACTCCCCTCCTGCGCTTCGCAGGCTGCTGTCCAGGCTGCTTATGACGTCTGGAGTGCAGGTTTTTCCTTTACCGGAGGTTGTTCTACTGCTACTTCTAACATTTCCGACATTCCAGCTCTGCCTGCGGATGCTAGCTGCTCCGGTGCTACTCTGACTTTTACTTACACAGTAACGGATGCGTGCGCTTTGCAAACTTGTACCTCTGCTTTCACTGTGGCATCAAACACTCCTCCTGTTATTTCATGTCCCCCCTCTCCACAGGTCAGGACATTAGAACCCAATGAAAGAAGATACAGAACTGTAGGCAACGAATTTGATTATATTTCAATATCTGATGACTGCGGCACGCCTGTAATCAGCAACAATCTGAACAATAGGAATACGTTGGATGGTTACGATTTCCCAATCAGGTGCCACAAGCGTTACCTGGACAGCAACTGATGAATGTGGTAATACTGCTGAATGTTCGTTTATTGTCATCATAGATTCACCAAATATTGAACTGGTCAAAACTGGTTCCTATGTGGATTCAAACAATGACGGTATTAATAATACAGGTGATCGTATTAATTACACATTCTCTGTCACAAATTCAGGCACCGTAGCACTTACCAATGTAATCATCACAGATCCGTTAATCACTGTTATAGGTGGACCGATTTCGTCTCTGGCCCCGGGCGTTACTGACAACACCACGTTTACAGGTACTTACATCATTACTCAGCCTGATATTGACGCAGGAAGATTTACCAATACAGCTACTGCTACCGGCAGATTCCGGGGTAGGGATTATACCTCTACTGATGACTATACCCTGACATTGATTCAAAGACCTTCAGTTTCTATAACCAAAGTTGTTGACATTCTAACCATAAGTCAACCTGGTACTCTCTCTTACACTGTCACAATAGTCAATAACGGCAATATCAACCTGTCCAATATTTTTGTTACAGATATTCTTCCTGACGGATCCAATGGTACGCTGACCGGGCCGACAGGCGATGGCGGGGCTGCAGGAGTTCTTGACGTGAACGAGACATGGACCTATTCCATAACCTATTCTGTATCCCAGAATGATATAAATGCCGGTGACAACCTTGTCAACACCGCTACAGTCGATACTGACCAGACTGAACCACTTTCAGACAATGCCACCACAACAATAAACAGAACCTCCAGCCTGACTATCAACAAAGTGGTAGACCTGGCTACGATAAGCCAGCCTGGAGTACTTACCTACTCCATAACAATAGTCAATACCGGTAATACGAGCCTGTCCAATATTGTTGTTACAGATATTCTTCCTGACGGATCCAATGGTACGCTGACCGGGCCGACAGGCGATGGCGGGGCTGCAGGAGTTCTTGACGTGAACGAGACATGGACCTATTCCATAACCTATTCTGTATCCCAGAATGATATAAATGCCGGTGACAACCTTGTCAACACCGCTACAGTCGATACTGACCAGACTGAACCACTTTCAGACAATGCCACCACAACAATAAACAGAACCTCCAGCCTGACTATCAACAAAGTGGTAGACCTGGCTACGATAAGTCAGCCCGGAGTACTTACCTACTCCATTACAATAGTCAATACCGGTAATACGAGCCTGTCCAATATTGTTGTTACAGATATTCTTCCTGACAGATCCAATGGTACGCTGACCGGGCCGACAGGCGATGGCGGGGTTGCAGGAGTTCTTGACGTGAACGAGACATGGACCTATTCCATAACCTATTCTGTATCCCAGAATGATATAAATGCCGGTGACAACCTTGTCAACACCGCTACAGTCGATACTGACCAGACTGAACCACTTTCAGACAATGCCACCACAACAATAAACAGAACCTCCAGCCTGACTATCAACAAAGTGGTAGACCTGGCTACCATAAGCCAGCCTGGAGTACTTACCTACTCCATAACAATAGTCAATACCGGTAATACGAGCCTGTCCAATATTGTTGTTACAGATATTCTTCCTGACGGATCCAATGGTACGCTGACCGGGCCGACAGGCGATGGCGGGGCTGCAGGAGTTCTTGACGTGAACGAGACATGGACCTATTCCATAACTTATTCTGTCTCCCAGGATGATATAGATGTAGGAATACCACTGGTCAACCTTGTAACAGTCGACACAGACCAAACTGAACCAGATTCGGATGATGCATCTACAATATTAATCAGAAATGCTTCTCTCAGTGTTGCCAAGTCTGTCGACAGAGCTTCAATTTCCGCTCCCGGGCCTCTGGTCTATACAATTACCGTAACCAATGCCGGAACTGTAGGGCTCTCAGGCGTTGCCGTCGCCGATGCATTTGCCGGTGGAGCTACCTATGTTTCCGGGGATACTGATAATGATAATGTACTTGATCTGACAGAGGCATGGATCTATACTGCTGATTACGCTGCAACACAGGCTGACATAGACCTGGGTGAAGATCTTGTTAACATTGTCAGCGTGACAAGCACCGATGTTACTACTCCTGTCACTGCTCAGGCCATAACTACTATTGCCAGAACAGCGGCTCTGAGCGTAACCAAAACAGTTGACCATGCTTCTATATCCGCTCCCGGGCCTCTGGTCTATACAATTACCGTAACCAACGCCGGAACTGTCGGGCTCTCAGGCGTTGCCGTCGCCGATGCATTTGCCGGTGGAGCTACATATGTATCAGGTGATACTGATAATGATAATGTCCTGGATCTGACAGAGGCATGGATCTATACTGCTGATTACGCTGCAACTCAGGCTGACATAGACCTGGGTGAAGATCTTGTTAACATTGTCAGCGTGACAAGCACCGATGTTACTACTCCTGTCACTGCTCAGGCCATAACTACTATTGCCAGAACAGCGGCTCTGAGTGTAACCAAAACAGTTGACCATGCTTCTATATCCGCTCCCGGGCCTCTGGTCTATACAATTACCGTAACCAACGCCGGAACTGTAGGGCTCTCAGGCGTTGCCGTCACCGATGCATTTGCCGGTGGAGCTACCTATGTTTCTGGTGATACTGATAATGATAATGTACTTGATCTGACAGAGGCATGGATCTATACTGCTGATTACGCTGCAACTCAGGCTGACATAGACCTGGGTGAAGATCTTGTTAACATCGTCAGCGTGACAAGCACCGAGGTTACTACTCCTGTCACTGCTCAGGCCATAACTACTATTGCCAGAACAACGGCTCTGAGCGTAACCAAAACTGTTGACCATGCTTCTATATCCGCTCCCGGGCCTCTGGTCTATACAATTACCGTAACCAACGCCGGAACTGTCGGGCTCTCAGGCGTTGCCGTCGCCGATGCATTTGCCGGTGGAGCTACCTATGTTTCCGGTGATACTGATAATGATAATGTACTTGATCTGACAGAGGCATGGATCTATACTGCTGATTACGCTGCAACTCAGGCTGACATAGACCTGGGTGAAGATCTTGTTAACATTGTCAGCGTGACAAGCACCGATGTTACTACTCCTGTCACTGCTCAGGCCATAACTACTATTGCCAGAACAGCGGCTCTGAGTGTAACCAAAACTGTTGACCATGCTTCTATATCCGCTCCCGGGCCTCTGGTCTATACAATTACCGTAACCAACGCCGGAACTGTAGGGCTCTCAGGCGTTGCCGTCGCCGATGCATTTGCCGGTGGAGCTACCTATGTTTCAGGTGATACTGATAATGATAATGTACTTGATCTGACAGAGGCATGGATCTATACTGCTGATTACGCTGCAACTCAGGCTGACATCGACCTGGGTGAAGATCTTGTTAACATTGTCAGCGTGACAAGCACCGAGGTTACTACTCCTGTCACTGCTCAGGCCATAACTACTATTGCCAGAACAGCGGCTCTTAGCGTAACCAAAACTGTTGACCATGCTTCTATATCCGCTCCCGGGCCTCTGGTCTATACAATTACCGTAACCAACGCCGGAACTGTAGGGCTCTCAGGCGTTGCCGTCGCCGATGCATTTGCCGGTGGAGCTACATATGTTTCCGGTGATACTGATAATGATAATGTACTTGATCTGACAGAGGCATGGATCTATACTGCTGATTACGCTGCAACACAGGCTGACATAGACCTGGGTGATGACCTTGTTAACATCGTCAGCGTGACAAGCACCGATGTTACTACTCCTGTCACTGCTCAGGCCATAACTACTATTGCCAGAACAACGGCTCTGAGCGTAACCAAAACTGTTGACCATGCTTCTATATCCGCTCCCGGGCCTCTGGTCTATACAATTACCGTAACCAACGCCGGAACTGTAGGGCTCTCAGGCGTTGCCGTCGCCGATGCATTTGCCGGTGGAGCTACCTATGTTTCAGGTGATACTGATAATGATAATGTACTTGATCTGACAGAGGCATGGATCTATACTGCTGATTACGCTGCAACTCAGGCTGACATAGACCTGGGTGATGACCTTGTTAACATCGTCAGCGTGACAAGCACCGAGGTTACAACTCCTGTCACTGCTCAGGCCATAACTACTATTGCCAGAACAGCGGCTCTGAGCGTAACCAAAACAGTTGACCATGCTTCTATATCCGCTCCCGGGCCTCTGGTCTATACAATTACCGTAACCAACGCCGGAACTGTCGGGCTCTCAGGCGTTGCCGTCGCCGATGCATTTGCCGGTGGAGCTACCTATGTTTCCGGTGATACTGATAATGATAATGTACTTGATCTGACAGAGGCATGGATCTATACTGCTGATTACGCTGCAACACAGGCTGACATAGACCTGGGTGAAGATCTTGTTAACATTGTCAGCGTGACAAGCACCGATGTTACTACTCCTGTCACTGCTCAGGCCATAACTACTATTGCCAGAACAACGGCTCTGAGTGTAACCAAAACTGTTGACCATGCTTCTATATCCGCTCCCGGGCCTCTGGTCTATACAATTACCGTAACCAACGCCGGAACTGTAGGGCTCTCAGGCGTTGCCGTCACCGATGCATTTGCCGGTGGAGCTACCTATGTTTCTGGTGATACTGATAATGATAATGTACTTGATCTGACAGAGGCATGGATCTATACTGCTGATTACGCTGCAACACAGGCTGACATAGACCTGGGTGATGACCTTGTTAACATTGTCAGCGTGACAAGCACCGATGTTACTACTCCTGTCACTGCTCAGGCCATAACTACTATTGCCAGAACAACGGCTCTGAGCGTAACCAAAACTGTTGACCATGCTTCTATATCCGCTCCCGGGCCTCTGGTCTATACAATTACCGTAACCAACGCCGGAACTGTCGGGCTCTCAGGCGTTGCCGTCGCCGATGCATTTGCCGGTGGAGCTACATATGTTTCTGGTGATACTGATAATGATAATGTACTTGATCTGACAGAGGCATGGATCTATACTGCTGATTACGCTGCAACTCAGGCTGACATAGACCTGGGTGAAGATCTTGTTAACATTGTCAGCGTGACAAGCACCGATGTTACTACTCCTGTCACTGCTCAGGCCATAACTACTATTGCCAGAACAGCGGCTCTGAGCGTAACCAAAACAGTTGACCATGCTTCTATATCCGCTCCCGGGCCTCTGGTCTATACAATTACCGTAACCAACGCCGGAACTGTCGGGCTCTCAGGCGTTGCCGTCACCGATGCATTTGCCGGCGGAGCTACCTATGTATCTGGTGATACTGATAATGATAATGTACTTGATCTGACAGAGGCATGGATCTATACTGCTGATTACGCTGCAACTCAGGCTGACATAGACCTGGGTGAAGATCTGGTTAACATTGTCAGCGTGACAAGCACCGAAGTTACAACTCCTGTCACTGCTCAGGCCATAACTACTATTGCCAGAACAGCTGCTCTGAGAGTAACCAAAACTGTTGACCATGCTTCTATATCCGCTCCCGGGCCTCTGATCTATACAATAACCGTCACCAATGCCGGAACTGTAGGGCTCTCAGGCGTTGCCGTCGCCGATGCATTTGCCGGTGGAGCTACCTATGTATCAGGTGATACTGATAATGATAATGTACTTGATCTTACAGAGGCATGGATCTATACAGCTGATTACGGTGCAACACAGGCTGACATCAACCTGGGTGAAGATCTGATCAACATTGTCAGCGTAACAAGCACTGAAGTAACAACTCCTGTCACTGCCCAGGCTGTAACGACCATAACCGGAACAGCAGGTATCAGAATAACCAAAACAGTTGACCATGCAACTATCTCAACTCCGACAACGCTCAACTATACAATAACTGTAACAAATATTGGACCACTCGGACTCACAGGCGTCAGAGTTACCGATACATTTGCAGGCGGAGCTACCTATTTATCTGGTGATATTGATGGTGATAATGTACTCGATCCTAATGAAGTATGGACCTATTCAGCAGATTATAACGCAACCCGGGCAGATATTGCAGCAAGAAGTGATCTGGTCAATACTGCCATTGTAGAAACTGACCAGACTGAGCCTGTCTCTTCCCGGGCTGTTACTACTATCACAAGCACCGCTGCTCTTGCCGTTTCCAAAACTGTCGATCCAACATCTATATCTGCCCCGGCAACCCTGGCCTATACTATTACAGTAACCAACACCGGTACCGTAGGGCTCTCGGGTGTTGCTGTCTCCGACGCTTTTGCCGGTGGAGCTACATATGTATCAGGTGATTCTAATAACGATAACATACTGGATCTGACAGAGGCTTGGATTTATACAGCAGATTACGTTGCAACACAGGCTGATATAGATCTGGGTGCCAATCTTGTCAACATTGTCAGTGTAACAAGCATTGAAGTCACAACTCCTGTCACTGCCCAGGCTGTAACGACAATAACCGGAAAAGCAGGTATCAGAATAACCAAAACAGTTGACCATGCAACTATCTCATCTCCGACAACACTCAACTATACAATAACTGTAACAAATATAGGACCACTCGGACTCACAGGCGTCAGAGTTACCGACACATTTGCAGGCGGAGCTACCTATTTATCTGGTGATATTGATGGTGATAATGTACTCGATCCTAATGAAGTATGGACCTTTTCAGCAGATTATAACGCAACCCAGGCAGATATCACAGCAGGAAGTGATCTGGTCAATACGGCCATTGTTGACACTGACCAGACTGAGCCTGCCTCTTCCCGGGCTGTTACTACTATCACACGCACCGCTGCCCTTGCTGTTTCCAAAACAGTCGATATGGCTTCAATTTCCTCCCCAGGGACTCTGAACTACACAATAACCGTCACTAATGCCGGAACAGTCGGGTTGTCAGGTGTTACTGTCTCCGACGCATTTGCCGGTGGAGCTACATATGTATCAGGTGATTCTGATAACGATAACATACTGGATCTGACAGAGGCCTGGATTTTTACAGCAGATTACGTTGCAACACAGGCTGATATAGATCTGGGTGCCAATCTTGTCAATATTGTCAGTGTAACAAGCACTGAAGTAACTACCCCAGTCACTGCTCAGGCCGTCACTACTATAACAATTCAACATCATGAATTAACACTCGTAAAAACTGCTGCTGAAAATATCTACGATGCTGTGGGTGATGTCATTCATTATACGATAGTGGTAACCAACACTGGCAATGTCACCCTGACAAACATAATTGTCTTTGATCAGCTGACAAATTACAGACAGCTGATTTCAAGCCTCAATCCCGGAGCGTCACAAACTATTACTACCAATTATACTGTAAATCAGAATGATATTAATGTGGGTGAAGTTTTGAACAGAGCTATTGCAACTTATACTTATGCCGGTCAGCAGTTTTTTGTGGATGATGAAGTTACTGTCCCGGGTTCACAGGGTCCTGATCTTACAATAACTAAAAATGCTGCTGAATCAAGTTATTCAGCTGTGAATAGTCTTATTCACTATACAGTTGTTGTAACCAATACTGGTAATGTAACTCTGACTAATGTGGTTGTCACGGATCCGCTGACACTCCTTAACAATACAATTGGAATCCTGGCTCCGGGGGAATCAATAACCTTTAATCCTACTTATAGTATTGTTCAGAATGATATAAACAGGGGTTATCTTAATAATACAGCTACCGCAGCGTTCAGTTATAGAGGGACTCCCTATACGAGAATTGCAAGTGTTTCAATCCCAGCCGATATAGGTCCCGGAATTGACATAACCAAGATGGTGCTGGAATCCGGTTACTCCTCAGCAGGCAATATACTTCATTATACTATAGTTGTTACAAATACAGGCAACGTCACTCTTACAGATGTTGAAGTAACAGACCCGCTCACCTCTATTACCAGAACAATACCAAGTCTTGCTCCCGGAGCTACTAACACAATAACTGCAACTTATACTGTCACTCAGAATGACCTTAATGCTGGGCAGGTCAACAATACAGCAAGAGCCGTCGCTATCTTTTCCGGGACTATGTATTCGGATGAAGCAAGTGCAACCGTTCCTGCTAACCAGAATCCAGAACTGGAAATTATTAAAGCCGCAGGGGAAACCAGTTTCACATCTATAGGTGAAACCATTCATTATACTCTGGTTGTGACCAATACCGGAAATGTAACTATAACAGGGGTAATTGTGAATGATCCAAACACTATTGTAACCTGTCCGGGTTCACCATACATTCTGGCTCCAGGAGATGGAGTGACATGTACTGCAATCCATGTCGTTACAATTGATGATATTGCGGCGGGTATTATAAGGAATATCGCCTTTGTTTCCGGTTACGGACCAAATTCAATTAATATTACCCGCCCAAGCAATGAAGTAATTGTGCCATTGAATAATCTGGCTCCCACAATAACCTGTCCGCCGGTAATAGTTACCGGAACAAGTGCTACTACTTGCAACATACTGATAAACACCGGCCTGAACGCATCATTTTCTGATCCGAACAATAATGTTGAATCGCTGACATGGGTAATGACGGGCGCCACCGAAGCAGCCTCTCCTGCTAACGGGATCAATCAGATTGGAAGTTATACTTTCAATCTGGGAATTACCACAATAACCTACACCGTTACTGATGGATTCGGGTTATCAGCAAGCTGTGATTTCACAGTTACAGTAATTGATAACATTCCACCTGTAGCAATCTGCGCTAATATAGATGTCTATCTCGATCCAAATACAGGAGTAGTCACTATTGATGAATCGGACATAAATAACCATAGTACTGATAATTGCGGAATAGCTTCAATATCAATTGACAGGAATGAATTTACCTGCATTAATATTGGTGACAATGATGTGACACTGACAGTCATCGACAATTCCGGAAATTCAGGAACATGTACCGCTGTTGTCACTGTACACTATTCAGTAGTTCCCGCACCTGCAGTTACTCCGGCAAGAGATGTTATATGTAATGATGAAACTACAAGTCTTGTTCTTTCAAGCAATATTCCTGGCACCACCTGGACATGGACAGCTACTCCATCAACCGGAATTTCGGGTGCCAGCGGTGATTTCACCGGTCTTCTTACTTCAATTGATCAGACTTTGCACAATTCCGATTTGGTTGACCATAGTGTCATTTATACCATAACGCCCACATTATATGGTCAGTGCAAACTTAATAATATTACTGCTGAGGTTTTGGTAAACCCTACCCCGCAAATACTTGTCAATCCTCCTGAAAATACTATCTGTTATGGTGAAAGTTCTGTAATCACGGTAAGTAACCCGAATACTTCAGTCCTGGGGCAGTGGCAATATGACCTTAGTGTGACTGCAGATCCGGGTATAAGTGGTAATACTGCAAGCGGAACTTATACCAGTCCGACTAACCTTACTGAAACTCTGATCAACGATGGCACAGAAATTCAGAAGGTCACTTACCAGTTTACACCTCGTATTGTCCAGGGTGACGGTGGATCCGATTGTGTTGGACCGGAGCAGACGGTTATGATATGGGTGCGTCCCAGGATACGTTATGAGAAGGCTGTGTCTGATTACAACGGATACAATGTAAGTTGTTATGGTAAATCCAATGGATTTATAAAGATTAATCCCTCAGATAAATTAGCTCATTATACTTACAGATGGAGTGGTCCCAATGGATTTGATCCTGAAACAAAAGATATTTCAGGATTGATTGCCGGTCAATATACATTGTCAATTACCGATGTTAATAATTGTACAACATCAGAAACATTTGTCCTGAACCAGCCTAAGAAACTAAGTATGACGGTTCGGCCGTCAGTCAGCACCGATGGCTTATATAATATAAATTGTGCCGGCGCAAATACGGGTTCGATAGCTGTAGGTGCAAGGAATAACGTAGGCCAGGTCGATTATCTCTGGATTGATGGAGCTATTGGCAGTACCCGGACAAATCTCTCATCAGGAAATTATAAAGTAATAATTACTGATTCAAATAATTGTCAGGCTGACTCCTCCTTGACTCTCACCGAACCTGAAGAAATAAAACTTTCATTTGAGGTCAAAGATACTTACTGCCCCGATTCACCCGATGGTTCTGTCATTGTAAATGCAACCGGAGGAGTCAATGGTGTTGACTATACATTCATCTGGTCCAATAATTCAAATCAAAAGGAAATTAAGGATGTCAAACCCGGAAGGTATAGTGTAATTGTCACTGACAAGAACCTTTGCTCGGTAAAAGACTCTGCAAGAGTTAAAAACCAGCATGAGATCTGCCTTATTATTCCTGATGCATTCTCGCCAAATGGCGATCTTATAAATGATACCTGGATTATCGGGAATATTGAATTCTATCCTCAGGCTGAGATAACAATCTATAACCGATGGGGTCAGCTGATATGGCAGTCAGAACGTGGATATTACGGTCATCCATGGGATGGACGAAGCAAAGGTATACCCATGCCCATCGACGGATACCATTATGTTATCGATCTGCATAACGGTTATAAGGTAATAGTCGGTGATGTTACTCTGGTGAGGTAGGAGTAACGGCGCAACGGCGCAACGCAGCGTAACGGTAAGTAACAGCGTAACGGCTCAACTGCAGAATTGCCTAATCGCATAAATTGCATAATCGCACAATTGCATAGATACGCTCCATATTTTAAGTAACAAGAAAATAACTTTCCCCTCTTGATCAGCTTTTATAACTTAGAATTGTCTCGTTGTAGTCCCAACGCTGAAAACAGGAGGTAATATGGCATATTTTCATAATCGCACAATCGCACAATTGCATAATTGCATAATCATTCTCTTTGGTAATTGACCTGGAATAGTGGATTTTTTAGAATCTATCCACCCAGTTGAATCTCTTCAGATGGTCACCAAACTTAAGGGCCAGAGTAATCTCGTGAGTCCCGTAAGTAGCGTTCTGAATTTTATTGAGAGTGTAATCGAAGGCGTATCCGAAATACATAGTGGTCAGCATAACACGGCTCGGGACAAACCTGAATCTGAAGTTGGTTATAATTGCACCTCCTGTTCCAGTTCTGTAAGCAATGCCTCCCCATAAAGCCTGATCCCATCCGTAAGTAAACCCAACTTCAGCCTGAGGCCTTATCTGTTCCGACATTTTTAAAAGTAACGACGGCTGCAACTCTGCCTTTGTCCCTGCTTCAAAGCTGTAAGATCCAAAAAGATAGAAGTGCCTGTCCATGTAATAGTTATCATAAGCTTTATCACCAATCTTTGCTGCAGCTCCAAAGAGTTGAAGAGCTGAAAAACCGACTTCGTACCTGGGATTCAGAAGATACAATCCGAAATCAGCATCCGGAATAAAGACCCCTTTTCGTAAATCGTTATTTAACCAGGGTTCATTCGGATCGTAAAAATTAACAGCTGAAGCATTGATAACAAAATGATATCCGGTAAATCCTATTCCCATCGACATTTGTGTATAATCATGAAGCCACATGTGATAGGAATAGCAAAGTTGAAATCCTGTTTTCTGGATGAGCCCGTTTCTGTCATTGAAAATATAACCGCCGAAGCCGACTTTCCCGTCTGTTTTTGGTCTGTAAACAGTCCGGTTAAAGATCGTTTGTTTTAGCCGGTAACTCCTTTTAAGTACTCTCATCTGCCAGCTAACCGAATATGTTCTTGGGGCGCCCGTATAACCTACCCATTGCTCCCTGGCCGTAACGTTGATGCTGGTAAAGCCGTCGCTGCCGGCATGAGCCGGATTTATAAGAAATTTATTATATAGATACTGGCTGTACAAAGGAAGCTGCTGCGCAGATGACAGTTGTCCTGCACCGATGAACAGCAATATGTAAATCAGCCTTTTCAAAATTTTAAAAGTTATCTTGTCAGAGGTACCAGTATTATTGACATCATTTTTGTGGTTTCAGAAAGTGAGGCTGTTTGTTCTCTCAGTTCTTTTGGTAGGATTTTCTCGCTGATAACCTGAATGTTGTAAACACCGGCCTCAGATATATAAAAAGTTCCCATGTACGAATCAGCTCTGAAATACGGATATGAAGTATCCTGTGAATTTGCAATTACCTTATCGCAAGCCGGACTTACTTCAAGCTTGTTATCCATTAAATTAATCTTGACTTTATTTGTATAACCTAAAGCGACTGTATCCTTTGTGGCGCTTGACAACCATACCTTATACCGACCCGGTTTGGAAATTGACATTTCCCATTCGGCTGTGTTGCTGGAAGGATCTGTTAAATCGGTGTAACATGCTGCATTGTCAAGTTTTAGTGAAATGGTCCCGTCAGCTTGGGGTAATATAATATCATCATTCATAGCCCTCTTTCTGTCTGACTGACTGCTGCAGTTCCACAGGAAGATTAAGATCAGACCAATACTTACAAGAGTATTTCTTTTCATTATTTAAGTCTCCTTAATGTTAAACGTTTTTTAAAGTGGATGGTTAATTTTAAGTTATCATTTTAATTAAATGCTCATAAATCAATTTCAGGATAATTTTAGATGCGAATCCTTCCCTGCGAAACGTTGTATTTCTCAAAATTCTCCCTGAATAAATTATCTGATAAAACTAGCGATAAAGTGTAGATCTTCCAATCGTTAAAACCGCTGCAATTGGGTAATTGCGACGGATTTAGCACAAAATTATCTATTTAATTCCTATGTAGGTTAACAAAAGTAATTTATTGATCTAACAAAAAAGCAGGTTCGTCAAAAATCAGTCCCGATTGATTGAAGATTTAGTCTTTTCTGGTAACTTTTTTACTCTCAATACGTATGATAAAATCCAAATAATTGATAATATGAGCATTATCGATACAAACCAGGAGAATCATTTCTATTTTACTGAAGAGCAGCATTTTGACAGAATACACAATTCAATTGATAAAAAAATTGAAGTCCATTAACAACGAGGTTGTATCAAAAGTCCGGATTTTTACACCATTCCAGATTTTTTTACCCCCTGCCCCCTAAAGGGGGTTCTATAAGTCTTTGTTAATCAATAAGTCCCCTTTAGGGGATTTAGGGGTGAAAAAACGAGGGAGCTACTTTTGAGACAGCCTCATAGGGGTCAACCTAAGGGTCAGTTTTAAACTGAGAATTTTTTAAATAGCAGAAATACAATAAAATAAGTTTGGGGTTGTTGAAAAAGCCTTTTTAAACCGCAAAGCACGCTAAGAAGGGGCAAAGGACACAAAGTTATAACATTAATAATTAGCTCTTTGCGTGCCGATAGCTATCGGCATTTGCGTAAATCTTTTGCGATCTTTGCGCCTGCCTACCGTAGGCAGGGTTAATGGATTTCGATTCCGAGCCCCTGGGCTGAAGTTAATTATCAAACAGAGGTTCTGTCTTAGCCTACAACGTAAAGGTATACGTATACTTCACCAATACCGACCTGTTGTTAAACAATGGCAGCCTCGGATCTTCAATATCCCTGTAAGTGCTTCTGCCTTCATTGACAACAATATAAAGATCATTCCCTTCCTTTGGATTATACCTGAACCTGAAATTAGTGATTAAATTATTTTCAGCGCTGTTGTATTGCAAAAAAGTACTGATCGACAATTTCGTTGTGAACATTACAAGTGCTTTAAAACCAGCCACCCCTCCCGAAAACGACTGATTGCGGTTTTTGAACCTCAGAAAACTATGATCATATGCTAATCCCAGCTGAAGAGTTGAACCGATGTTCCATGATGGCTCGAACCCGAATGAGTAACGTGTACCATCATAAAACGATCCGCCGAAAAAGTCAACTCCCAGAACTAACCGGTTCGTCTGAGGTGAATTCAAATGAGTTTCAAACTGATAAAATCCATATTTCCCTGCCGGGACATATGCATCCTTTGAAAAACTGAAAGTATCAGTAACATTTTCATACATATACCCGAATGACGCCATCCCATTATAATCAGTCTTAAACCTGAAGTCATACGACAACATCGCTTCAGTTGACTGTGCTGAATTATCTGAATTGTCGGTATATGTCAGCGCGCTTAAATTCACTTTCTGATTCTGCAGCGCCGCAGACTCACCCGGTATCCAGCCATAACCTACTCCCGCATAGTAGTGGGCATAGTTCGAACGCATCAGGAATCCTATTTTCGGATCAAAGTCTTTACCACTCCTCGACCATGTAAAATCGTAATTTAATCCTTTCTGATTTACTCTGCTCCAGTTGAGATACAAACGTGTCGGATCCAGACTCACTATGTTATTCCGAAATGTGTTGTCAAGCACCTGAGCCCACTTGACATTTAGGTAGTCATTGTCAAATAACTTAAAGATCCCATCCATCCCATACGCGGTATTGTAGGATCCGTCTGTTCCAATCCTGGATGTCACAATTCCGCCAACATAACTGTTCTCGTTGATAACCTGGCGTCGTAAACGGAATATTCCGAAGTTCTCGGAGCTAAGTTTATTAAGGGTTTCATCTGATGGTCTTACAGCCTGTGTCTGCATATCCAAAAATCCCAGGTCCCATTTGCCGGCCATGCCTGTAATTCTTGCTCCGCCGAGGATAGGAACCTGCAACCCATTAAAGAGACCAATTTGTCTGCTGTAAAAGAGACTTGCCATTGGTTCAAAATCGAATGTAAAAACGCTTGAACGTTCCTGAAAGAATGTCCTTTTTTCAGGGAAGAAAAGAGAAAACCTTGTAAGATTAATCTGCTCATCATCCGCTTCCACCTGTGCAAAATCGGTATTAACTGTCAGATCGAGGGTGAGGTTATTTGTTAATCCGTATTTGACATCAAGGCCACCTGTTAATTTTGGGCTCTTGTCCAGGGAATATCCGATGCCGGTTTCATTTAACAGATTCTCATGCTGAAATCCGCCAATTAAATAAGGAGATATATAAAATGGTTTCCTTGGGACAAGCCCCTCAAAAACTACCTCCTGGGCTTTCGATGGTCTGAAAACGCTCCATTGCCCCCAGTTTGGAGCGATCGAAGGATAGACATCTACCTCATTCTTATGAGCAATAACTCTGATACAGGTCAGCCCCATCACAACTTTGCCGTTATTATCCTTAAATCGCAGGCTTGAGAAAGGAATCCTGATCTCTGCAAACCACCCTTCGCCATTCTTGGAGGTTTTTACATCCCAGAACGTATGCCAGCTTATATTCAGGGGTCCGGTGTGAGGATCTCCGCCTATCGCATCCTTTGAAATAGTATAATCACACCTTAACCCTGTTGGTGATGTCGAAAATCCAAGTGCATTCTCCTTATCATTAAAGGAATCAAAGATAAGGTCCAGCGCCTCGGAAGCTACTTCAGATTCATCCCTTTTCTTGGAAGAAATAAGCATGTCGGCAGGATTCGAATCAAAAAGTCTCGCCCCGACGTAAAAATAATCATTGTCATAGCAAATCATAACCTCGCTCTTCTCAGAAGGCTTATTACCAAATGTTGGCGTGTGCATCACCATCTGCATTGGCTGAATATTCTGCCAGCATTGATCGTCAACGATACCGTCAAATCTTATTTCTCCCTGAATTCTTGGAATTGTCACCTGCTCCTGCGAAAATAACCCTGAGTACGGGCATAGCGATAGCGTGAAGATTAAAAAGGATCTTTGCAATAATTTCATCAATAAATTTTTACCAGAGTTTTTCAGGTACGAATATAAATGAAAAGTTGCAATTTTTGCAGATGATTGTGGAAAAGAACAATGTGCCTGTTCAATTCTTCACGAGTCCTTTTATTATGCTTAACTCCACTCTATTGGCAGGATTAAAGTCTTCACTGTTCATATATCTCAGCATTGAACTTAACAGCTGTTTTGAAACGGTCCTTTCATCTGGGATATCCATCATATCAATACTGCAGACCATTAATCTGCCATTGCCGGCTTTAGCTTCGAATGCAAGGGCGAGCCTCCTGTTTTCAAACCATGTGTCAATCGGCTGAATTATCGGTTTAAGTTCCGGAGGTAAATCACTAATGATCATTGCCTGAGAATGTGTGACCGGATCCCACCATTGCCAGTTGCTGTGATTTTCTGTCGGGAAGTCCCTGAACATTGGGTGTCCCGGGTCACAAAGGATCCCAAGAGTATGGGGTGGCTGATTATTGGTCCAGGCGGTATTCCAGAAAATGCTTGAAAACCCGATGGCTACCTGAGCACCTTTCGTCTTCCCTACTTTTCCGTATGAAAGAAATAAAACTGATCCACCCTTTTTCAAAGTATCTTCGGCAACCCGGTCAAGTTTATCAGTTACCAGGACCCTTGAAGGACCCACTTCTTCAGTTAATGGATATACCCAGAAATCCCATTTGTTCCTGAAGGAAGTCTTTTCAATTCTTACTTCAAGCGATAGCTTCTCAGCCCTGTTGATTCCTTGCAGGTCAGCTGAAAAAGTGCCAACTTCAATGCAATTTCCAATATCAACTCTTTTCACTGAAAATCCTTTCCTGAAAACTGTATCTCCATTGGAATTGGTCACCTGACAATTAATTAGTGACTTACCAAGAGGCTTCGGACCAAAATGTGCAATTTCAATTCCTGCGTTAAAAGCCTCATTATTCCTGTATATCATTTTCTCCATCCTTGCAAGCGGCACTGTTTCATTGCAAAACATCCTGAATTCTTCCGGCGATATATATCCTTTGGATTCAAAAAAAGGATTCAGTATTCCTACAAGAGCAGTTCCCTGTCCGGGGAAATCATGAAGTTGAAGCAGCTGAAATCCGCCAAATCCTGGTGTTCGCAGGGCAGCTTCTATCTCTGCTTTATAACACAGCGCCTGCAACTTGCCTGAAGCATTCAGGAAATCCTCAGCCTGACCGGCCATATTGTTTTCTGCGAGTGATTCCCTGAAGATCTCAAAATTTGTTGCCTTAAGGACACCCGTATATTTTGCTATCTCCCTAAAATCCGGATAAACGCACCAATTACCTATCTCGTGACCCACAGATGGCACCTGGTATTTTGAAACAAAATCCCTGTAGTCAAATGTTGTTTTTGGGGCTTCTCCGTTAATGATGCTCTTTAGTCCCTCTCCCCAATGCTGGATCCTTGGCTGCGGTGTCAGGTTGTAGTCATTTTCGGGAATTATCGGCCAGCCGGCGGCTGAAGTATAGATTCTTCTGTTATCCTTTACTTTCCAGTAAGTCAGAAGCTTACCAAGATATTCATTCTGATTTTTTCCCGCAGGTTCATTACCATATGCCAGCATACAAAATGAGGGATGATTTCCATATTCTTTCAGTATTCTGTCCCCCTCCTGATAAATAAACGAATCAATCTCGCCCCCATCCCCTATTGTTGTTCCCTGATTCGCCCAGGAACTGCACTCTATATGTAAATATATTCCAACCCTGTCAGCTGCAATAAAAGCAGCTTCGGGCGGACAAAATGAATGAAACCTTACATGATTCAAACCATAATCCTTACATGTCTGTAAGACCTTCTCCCATGCCGGCACATCAGTTGGCGGATAACCGGTCAGAGGGAATATGCAGCATTCAGTCGTCCCCCTGAGGAATACCGGAATGCCATTTACTTCAAAACCTGTTCCCCGGGTTTTAAATTCACGCATTCCGAATTCAACCGATTGATAGTCAGAAATCTTACCACTATTACTTTTAAGTTCGACAGACAGATTGTACAATGAAGGAGTGAACTCACTCCATAACCGGGGATTTAAAATCTTGTAATTCAGTACGTATTCTTTCGAATCTGAATTTGTAACAATTGTTACATTTTTCTTGTCCGAACGCTTACCACGCTCCTTATCGGAAGACTGAATCTGAAATGACAGTTTTCCATTAAAATCAATATTGTCAGGATTATTGATAGTTACTATAACTTTTGCGACCTTTTTTTCAATATCGGGAAATACCCTGACATCATTTATAAAAACAGGTGAAGTTGCCCTGAGACTGATATCTCCTACAATACCATTCCAGTTCGATTGTGTATGATCGCTGATGCTGTGTGAGTTTACTCCAACCGGAACTATAACTCTGTTATCAATCCTGAGTGAAATCTGGTTTAAACCTTCTTTTAGCAGTTTGGTTATATCATATTCATGCGGTGTTGCCAGACTGTTTTGTTTTCCTGCATTATGTCCGTTTACATACAACGTTGATTCCCAATGGCATCTCTCCAGAAATAGTAAAATACGTTTCCCAGTCCATTCTGAAGGAAGATCAAATTCCTTTTGATACCATGCAGGGCCCTTATAGTATTTGACAGGTTTAAGCCAGAACGGGATCTTTATGTTACCCGGTTGCCTGTATTTTTCATATTTCTTTTCTGTAAAATATGATTGATCCACTATATCTCCGGTCCAGGCAGTCTTCAATGTTACCTCTTCACCTTTACCGTTTTCCGCCATGGACCCCGGCAGCTTTACAATCTCATTGAATTCAGTATTGTACCACTGTTGGTTGACCCCCTGGTCAAGTGAGTCAATTTTGAATTTCCATTCGCCTGCAAGCGACAACTTTTCCGGAACAAATGTCTTTTGACTACTGCAACCGGCCACTACCAGCAAAAGGAACAATATCTTTTTCATCTTTCTTTTTATAAGAAGTTACCCCCTTGGGGAAGTCCCGCTAACTATCAGGAGGGAAGGATGTCCTTACAGTTCCCTCAGAGCCTCCAGCATTGCCACCACATTTTCAAATGGTACGTTTGCCTGGATATTATGGATCGTGTTAAATACAAATCCGCCGTTTTCATTCAGGATTGAGCATTGTCTCTTAACCTGATCTTTAACCTGTTGTGGAGTCCCGAACGCAAACACTCCCTGGGTATCAACACCACCTCCCCAGAAGATAATTTTATCCCCGTATTTCTTCTTCAACTCCTTCGGATCCATTCCCGATGCATTTATCTGGACAGGATTGATAATATCAAAACCCGACTCAATAAACAGATTCATTAATGGTTCAATCGCCCCGCATGAGTGTTTGAAGGTTTTCCAGTTCGTATTCTCGTGTATCCAGTCGTTGACTTTCCTGTAATAAGGCAGCCAGACTCTTTCATAAGTCTCTGGCGAACAGAAAGTTGAATTTTGTGTTCCGAAATCAGTACCGCAAATATAAACAACATCAATTCTGTTGCCAATAACAGCAAAAATATCTTTCAGGTTTTCAAGCGCTATATCTGTCTGTCTGTCATAAAGCTCTTTAATAAACTCCTCCCTTATAAGGGTTGATATATACCATTCCGCGACTCCTCTTATCCCTTTTGGATTTTTTAGCCCCACCGCCGGGACCAGCGCAATATCTCCGAGTGCAGTGCCTCCCAGGTTTGCAACAACTCCTTTGCCGGAACCTTCAACTGTCAGTATCTGTTCTTTCCACCAGACAAGATCATTGTCAGTGACTCTCGTGAATTCCTCAAGGTTATCTTCAATTTTAAGTGTCGAACCATCAACAGGTTCCTGCCGTTCAATGGCATCAAAAAAATAGCCGGTTTTTGGCATCATTGCACTTGGCGGAACAGAAGTATCACCTTCGGGATGGATAAGAATATCCCCTTTACTATTGTATGTGTAATTGAATTCACCCGGGAACAGAACTTCCTGTCCCCAAAAGGTCCTGTGCATCTTCCAGTTTTTGTTTTCGATTCCGAACATGTTTTTTTCTCCTGAGAGCCCTATTACATCGATATCCATTGCTACGATAAGGTCTGGTTCTAACTCTCCAAGCATCTGGTAAGGTTCGGTGATCCTGACTGGTTTCTTTTCAAGCCCGTAAAAGTTCCGGAGTTTTTCAACTATTATTGCATGGATTCCTGTCACCGGGGTGGAGCCAAAATCCACAACAACCCTGTCAGGCTGTTTGTGATTAATAGTTGCCGTGAAATTCTGCCTTGAAGATTTCATTTTATTCAGGTTTTCAGTTTTTATCGGCTTAAAGTTAATTTTTTATCAATATTTAAAGTATTATCAGTTCAATAAAGAATTTTTTTACTTTTCTGTGATGCCTTAACTTTGCATAATGATTAAAGAGATCAGGATATCGGAACCGCTTGTTTTTAACCCTTTTAAACACTATCTTCCTTTCCAGAGGGATTTCATAACCTTTGAAATTTCAAATCTGAATAGCCAGGATCCAAAGTATCTCGTACGGGAGCTGAAACATCTCGGAACTTCAGTTATGGATGTTTATACAGGGCACCTTTCACTTGAGGAGATATTTAAGAATATCACGGAATTTCTCAGATCACGTGATCTTTTGTCCAAAGAACTTTATGCATCCTGGGTTGGAACAAATTTCAACAATTTTAAAATAACCTCATTGCCCGACGGTTCACTGTGGACTCTTAAATATCACGAAGATAAGAACAGATTCGTTCATCTTTTCCCTGCAAGGTTAAGTCCGCACACGCTCAGGGTTAAATCCAATACTCTAAAATCAGCTATCCTTTACCTGATACATATTGGTAAGGATTATGTTACCGAAGACGATCTGAACAGTGCGAGGGCTCTTTCAGGCTTGTCCCCAGTAAAAGGGGTAGCAGATACAGAGGCAGTAATTGAAATGATTGAGATTCTAAGAAGTTAATATTAGTTTTCTTCATCCCGCGAGGTGTATTTAACAGATATTTTTTTATATTTATATCTGTCTAAATGATATGATTAACATGAACGAAACTGAAAAGCTAAAAAACCTGACGCTTGCTCCCTATATTATAAAAGCAACAGCCCTTATTGGCAAGCAGAGAAGCGTGGGGGGCAACCAGTTTCGACACGCTCTGGCTACCCTGGCTATACTCATGGATTATAAGCTTTTCGACGATTATGTACTGCTTAAAGCTTCCGTGATCCATGACCTGCTTGAAGATGTTCCCGAAACTGACATACATGAGCTCCGCCGTATCGATGATCAGGCAAACGAGGTTGTGGACCTTGTTCTCGAGGTTACGAAACCCCCCGAAATGTCTAAAGCAATTTATCTCAAAAGAATTCTTGACAGGGGTTCCCGCAAAGCAAAGATACTGAAAGTAGCCGACAGGATCAGTAACCTCACTGATCTTCATCGTGATCAATATGCCAGAAAAGAGATGAGCGACTATCTTGATCAGACTGAATTATATGTCCTTCCCATGGCACTTGAGGTAAACAGGGATATGGCCATCGAGTTAAGGGACCTGATCGAGAAGAGAAGAAAGCAGGCTAATCTGTTTAATTTTCCTGGTTTATGGGGATTGTAGGGCAATAAGTTCTGAAAATTTTGAACATTTAGAAGATTTCAGTGTCTTTATCTTTGGTACATGTAATTTGATGTATTAAAAATGAGGATTATGAAAGATGAGATTAATGAAGCCTTTACAGATTTAAGCTTATCTGCAGGGAGACTGACACCGGGGCAGCTTGAATTTGCTAAAAGTTTACATCATTATTATTACAGGTATAAGAAGCTGTCGGAAAGGCAAATCAAAGTTCTGTTTGACATCAAGAATTCCCTTCATGAATTTAAGCGTTCCGAGCAGGTCCAATTAGGTTACCATCAGCAAAAATAAAAAACTGGTACACCATCCCTTTCTCTGCCTGTACACTTATAGCTCAGATCTTCACTGAGAAGACATAGCTATGGCCAGATTTATTATAGCTTCAAAACCATGAACAAAATTGCAGGTAAGGGGTTTTATTGCCTTAATTAATTATTCCATGGAAAAAGTAATTTCAAATGACGGAACTTCGATTGCCTTCGGAAAAACTGGTCAGGGCCCTGCGCTGGTCCTGGTCGACGGAGCCTTTTGTTATAGCAAATACGGAGTTACACCTGAACTTGTCCCGCTTCTTTCTGACCATTTTACTGTCTATTATTACGACCGCAGAGGACGTGGAGAAAGTTCGGATACGGAACCTTACTCTGTTGAAAAAGAGGTCGAAGACCTTAAGAAAATCATAGAACAGGCAGGAAAAGAACCTTTTATTTGTGGCTTTTCATCCGGAGCTTGTCTTGTACTTCAGACAATAGCTAAAGGGATAAAGGTTAAAAAGATAGCCCTTTTCGAACCTCCCTATGTAGCCAATTCGCATCTTGATACAGCACCACCTGATGATGCGGAAATAACGCTTAAAAATCTTGTAAAGCAGGGGAAAAGAAGTGATGCGGTGAAATACTTTATGACAAAAGTAACAGGCATGCCAGGCCTCTTTGTTTTTCTTTTTAAGCAATTTGGCAAATCAATGTGGATAAAGAACGAGCTGGTGGCTCATACGCTCTCATACGATGTAGCGATTATGGGCAATTATTCTGTACCTAAGGAAATAGCTGCTTCTATCAATGTACCTGCCATTGTAATCGGAGGAGAAAGGTCCCCCGGGAATCTAAGGAATGCAATTGAAACAGTTGCGCAGTCCATCCCAAAAAGTCAGATGATGTTGCTAAAAGGACAAAGTCATAATGTGTCAATGAAAGTACTTGCCCCCTGTCTGATTGATTTTTTTGGTTAGATGAAGCGGCTATTAGCATTCTCAATTAAATATCTTTATATCTAGTTATTACAGAATCGTTTGCAAAATGAAATACGTATTAAAAGCAGTATTTAATTTAAATAAAAGCAGTATTAAAAGCAGTATTTCTTTCAAATAAAAGCAGTATTTTATATATAACTGATTTAAAAAAATAAACAGAGATCATCGATAGCTATCGGGACATAGAGAATTGATTTCTTATAACTCTGTGGCCCTCTGTGACTTCTCTGTGTAGCTCTGTGTAACTAAAAGTTATTTTTATTGATGTTCACATTGTGGCATTTTCTTTAAGTCCCTTCGGGACTTTATTCTCCGCTAATATTCATTTTTCAAAACAAAACAGTCAATTGACCGTTAGATTTATGTTTCATGTCAATTATTTTTGATGTCTTGAATTTATTGAAAAATATATTCATACTTTTTTTTCTTACAATTGGTTTTCCTTTGCTTGCACAAACTACGCTTAAAGTAGAGGGGACCATTGTTATTAATAATGAACCGGGAACCTGGGAGGGAGTTGATATTCCAAGAAGTGAACCTACTGCATTTACTTATTATAATAACTCCATTACGTCAGTAAATTCATCTGGTTATATGTTACAGGCAGGAGATGAAGTAGAAAATTCCCGGAATAACAATCTTGATGGAATGATAATATCAGGCAATAAATTTACATGGAATGGAACAGCCGATTCAAGCATTACACATGCTGTATTTACCGGTTACAATATTAATTCCACAGTAATTTATAATTATCTTGACAGAACCCCTCACGGGATCTTGTTTAAATCAGGGTCTGATGATGGTTTTAATATGACATATACTTCCGGAGGAGCTGCCTATAATATAGTGAAAAATGCCAGACTCTCACTGAGAATCAAAGGTATGAATGGCGTTCATGTGTATAATAATACTTTTTTTAATGATACAAATACCGATTGGTCAATATCAATAATAGAAATTGATGCAAATCGCGACAAATTAGTTCCTGCACCTTCACTTGGAACCAGAATATATAACAATATTTTTTATACGAAATATCAGATTCCGAATATAAGTATAGAAGCATGGTGTTTAAGTGATTTTGAGAGTGATTATAACGTTTTCTATTGTGAGACCGGCACGCCGGTATTTGTTATCAGCGGTGAATTGAAAACATTTACAGAATGGCAGGCACTGGGTTATGATATACACTCGGTTGTTGTCAATCCCGATTTTGTAAATACAACCAGTTTTGTCCCTGTTTTAAGATTGGATTATGGTACTAATCTTGGTGCGGAATGGCAAACAGGTCTTTCTACAAGTGCAATCTGGAGTTCAACCTATCCGACAACTACGAATCAATATGGAAAATGGCAGACAGGTGCAAGGGTTTTCGCAGTGGATTACGAAGATCGGAAAGTAGTGATATATCCGAATCCGGCACTTGATCGTATCATCATTTCGATAAGTGATCCGACAGTAGTACTTGATTATATCAGAATCATTAATTTATCAGGAAAAGTTGTTTTTCAGGATAACATGAATCCGGATATCAAAGAGTTTCAGATTCCGGTAAATCTTTTACCAGGTATCTATTTCGTTCAGATGGGATTAAATAACCGGCCCCGTTTTACTGAAAAACTGGTTGTAACCAACTAATGTTAAGTCTCTTTAATACTTATGGTTACATTAAATGATAGAAAACGCACAGAAATAAAATGAAACAATTCAAGGATAAACTTTATAATAATCAGACATGAAAAAGTTAAACAAAATTTCAGGTCACTTGCCAATAATAATTGCATTGGTAATATTTTTTGCCAGTAGTTGTAAAAAGGACAATCCGGAAATTTCTTATGGGAGCATGACAGATCAAGACGGCAATATTTATAAAACAGTAGAAATTGGTACCCAAACCTGGATGGCTGAAAATCTCAAAACCACTAAATATAATGATAACACTGCCATACCTAATGTTACCGGTAATTCTGCATGGATTAACCTGACTACTCCAGGTTACTGTTGGTATAATAATGATGAAGCTGCAAACAAACCTCTCTACGGGGCATTATATAATTGGTATACGGTTAAAACAGGAAAATTGTGCCCCTCAGGCTGGCATGTTCCGACAGATGCTGAATATAAAACACTGGAAATGTTTCTTGGTATGAATCAGATACAAGCCGATGGTACATTATGGCGTGGTACTGACCAGGGTACTCAGTTGAAGGACACCACCGGATGGAAAACCGGAGAAAATGGCACCAATACCAGTGGATTTTCTGCCCTTCCGGGTGGTTATCGTTATCGTCAGGATGGATCATTTAACAATATCGGTGACCTTAGTTACTGGTGGTGTTCCAACGAAAAGGACCCCACCATGGGCTATTATCGCCGGTTGGACGGAAGTAACGCCGGCGTTTACAGAGAGGGTACCCTAAAAGCAGCAGGGAAATATATCAGGTGTGCTAAAGATCAAAGTACACCATGAGACCGAGGTGGCGCTCCTTAAATAACAATGTAATGTCGATTTAGATTTAATCAAATAAATGCATAACCATTAATATGCTTGGTTAATTACCTGTGTCAGGTCGGACAGCAATACAATCAAAGAAGTTCCCTATTTTAAGCAATACAGATTTTGCATCTGTAAAGGTTGAATTACTGATGTTCAGTTTGAATCTTATTTGCACCGGTTATTTATACAAGACACCTGGTGAGACTTGTAAATAAAGTTGACATTAACTTAAACAAAATATAACTTTGGGAAACTCAAAATTTAAATATCATGAGAAAATTAATATCCCTGAATATAATGTTTGTCATGATCATATTGGGAGTTGATATTTTTGCCCAGAGTAAGCAAACATACAAATCAAATGGAACAACCTACTATTTTAATGAGACCTATAAAACAACTGGTCACCTGAAGGTTGAAAGAAGTTCTTCCGCAAAAAATGAATTTCTTAAGAGTCGGGGGTATAAGAACGTACCGTCTGGGTATCAGGTAGACCATATAGTTCCATTATCGGAGGGGGGTGCAGATAAACCGTCGAATATGCAGTTAATTCCGACTGAGCAACATAATATAAAAACTGCAACAGAAAGAGCCAATAATAATACAAGTTCTACCTATAGAACCCCCACTTATAAAAGCAATTCGACTTACAAAAGGTCAAATATCTCAACTCCTTCCTATAGTAATTGCTCTGGTAAAACAATCCACCCTGGCCCTAAAGGTGGTCAGTACTACATAAATAGTAATGGGAATAAAACTTATATTAAAAAAAATAGAAACACCTAAACCAAAAAAACATGAAAAAGTATTTATTTCTCGTAATTGGATTTGCAATTTTGTCTCAGAGTTGTGCAAAGATTTTTTACTCACCTGACGCGAAATCCTTAGCCAGTGCTCACAAAATAATTGCTATTGCTCCCCCAAAAGTTTCTATAGCAGCTAGAAAAAATGTTGGAGCAGATGCATTAATTGAGCAACAAAAAACTGAATCAAATAATTTTCAAAAAGAAATGTATAGTTGGATACTCAAAAGAAAGATGCAAGGTAGTATGACTGTAGAAGTTCAAGATGTGGAAACCACAAATGCAAAACTTTCTAATGCAGGATTCTATGAGGGGAAGGTATTAACGCCTATTGAAATGTGTGATATTCTTGGTGTTGATGGGTTACTAACTTCTAATTACGCACTAACTAAACCAATGTCTGAAGGTGCGGCGGTTGCCCTTGGAATACTAGTTGGTGTGTGGGGGCCGACAAATGAAACGACTGTCACTCTGTCAATTCATGATCAAGGGACAAATAAAATGATATGGAATTACAATCATAAAGCATCATCATCCTTAAGTACTCCAGCAAGATTGGTGGATGCATTAATGAGACAAGCTAGCAGGAAGATGCCATATTTTATAAGTTCGGCCTCAAATTAAATAATTTTTACTCTCGCATCAATCAATATTAGATAACAATAACATATTATCAGCCCTCGGATCAGCACCGGGGGCTTTTATTATTCAGCCGGGGTTTTTTATAATAAAAAGGGCCGGGTTCCCCTGTCGTAAATGTCCAAGCTAAGCTAGCTTTTTCAGATTTGATTAAGTTCCCGACCCCGTGATGAAAGTCAGCATCCTACTGTCAGCTAGTAGTAAAGTCCCCGAAATTGAAAATTTATAAAGAATGCTGGCTGGCATCAAAGTGCAATATAGACTGTAATGAAGCTGAATGCAAATTTATTTTGTCTCAGTCAAATTATTAACAGAGCGTGGCTGTCTTAATATGTCAGATTTACTTCCGGTTGTGGAATTGTTGTAAGAAATCAGATTAAAAAATAACGCAACTGTCTATATTTCAAGTCAGTTGCGTTTTGTCTTCGTGATCCCGGAGAGACTCGAACTCTCAACCAACAGAACCGGAATCTGCCATTCTATCCATTGAACTACGGGACCAATTATTTCAACATATCAAGGAATCTGCCATTCCCTGCCTGCCGGCAGGTAGGTATCCATTGAACTACGGGACCAATCATTTCAACATATCAAGGAATCTGCCATTCCCTGATATTTCACCGGCAAAAATAAGTCCATTAGAGCGGTTTTACAACTTATTTAATGGATTTATGATTTGCCTCAGCCAAAGTTTTTCTATTTTCGCACCTCTGATGAAGACCGAAGACGGAAGACCGAAGACGGAAGACATGATAAATCATTAAGAAAATGGGAAAAGTGGTAATGAAATTTAAATTTGAAAAGCTCATTATCTGGCAAAGAGCAATGGATTTTGGTGAGAATATCTTCCAACTATCTGACCAATTCCCAAAAGAGGAAACTTACAGTCTTACCTCACAGATCAGGAGAGCTGTTGACTCTATCGCATTAAATATTTCAGAAGGGTCTATAGGACAGTCAAACCCAGAACATAAGAGATTTATTGGCATGGCGATCCGTTCGCTGGCTGAAGTGGTTACATGCTTGCACAAAGCCTCAAGGAGGAAATATATTTCAGAAACAGAATTTAATGACCAATACGACTATGCCTTCAACCTGATGAATATGATCATTGCCTTTAAAGGCAAAATAAGCTAACTTCGGTCTTCCGTCTTCGGTCTTCCGTCTATAAACTAAAATAAATACTTTTACATCCCAATGGACTACAACTTCAAAGATATAGAGCACCGCTGGCAGAAATACTGGGAGGAAAACAAGACTTTCAAAACTCCTGACGATCTTACAAATCCCAAAAAATGCTATGTCCTCGATATGTTCCCCTACCCGTCTGGCGCCGGCCTGCATGTTGGTCACCCTGAGGGATATACTGCAACCGATATTTTCAGCCGGCATAAAAGGATGAAGGGATGCAGTGTCCTCCATCCTATGGGCTGGGACGCTTTTGGTCTTCCGGCTGAGCAATACGCCATTCAGACAGGAACACATCCTTCAATCACCACTAAAAACAATTGCGACACTTTCAGAAGACAAATAAAGGAACTCGGCCTGAGCTACGACTGGGATAAGGAAATCAATACGACCGATCCGAAATATTTTAAGTGGACCCAGTGGATCTTTATTCAGCTCTATAACACATGGTTTGACGATAAATTACAAAAGGGAAGACCTGTTAAAGAATTAACAATACCCGGAGAAATTGCAAAACTGGGCAAAAAGGAGGTAAACAGGTTCATCGATTCCAAACGGCTCGCATACTTTGATAATGCACTTGTATGGTGGTGTCCGAGCTGCCGGACAGTTTGTGCAAATGAAGAGGTGCTGAATGACGGGACACATGAGAAATGCGGGAACAAAGTCGAAAGAAGGTACCTGAAACAGTGGATGCTCCGTATCCCTCTTTATGCAGAAAGACTCCTTAAAGGTATCGACGACCTCAACTGGCCGGAAGGCATCAAGGATATGCAGAGGAACTGGATAGGTCGTTCAACAGGTGCTGAGGTCGATTTTAAGATCGACGGACTCGACGAAAACCTAACTGTCTTCACCACCCGGCCCGACACCCTGTTCGGTGCAACATACATGGTGATTGCGCCGGAACACCAGCTTGTCACTAAAATTACCACAGAGATCTATTCGTTTCAGGTCAGAGATTATATCAAGGCATCAGCTCTTAAATCAGATCTCGACAGAACTGATCTTGCCAAAGATAAGACAGGTGTCTTTACGGGCAGATATGCAATAAATCCTGTAAATAACAAGAAGATCCCCATATGGGTGGCCGACTATGTACTCACAGGTTACGGGACCGGTGCAATAATGGCGGTTCCCGCACATGATGACCGTGACTTTGAATTCGCAAAGAAATTCAATTTACCGATTGTTTGTATCCAGGATCCGGATGTTTCCGATCCCGGGCAGAGACAAAGGATCCTCGAAGGAAACGAGTGCTGGACAGAGGATGGCATTTATATTAATTCTTCGGATAAAACAACTGGCATCGATATTAACGGACTTAATAAAGAAGCCGGAATTAAATACATTATATCCTGGCTTGAGTCGAAAAACCTTGGCACTGCAAAAATAAATTATAAGCTTCGTGACTGGCTCTTCAGCAGGCAGCGATACTGGGGCGAACCATTCCCTATCATTCACTGGGAGGATGGTGAAATAACAGCAATGAATGAAAACGAGCTGCCGCTCGAACTTCCGGAGCTTGAGAAATATCTCCCGGGTGATTCGGGCGAATCTCCCTTGTCAAATTCTGAAGAGTGGCTTAAAGTGACCGACAAAAACGGCCGCAGGGGTCGCAGGGAAACCAACACCATGCCCCAGTGGGCAGGCTCCTGCTGGTATTACCTTAGATTTATTGACCCTGAAAATGACAATCTGATCTTCGACAGGGTTAAGGAAAAATACTGGATGCCCGTCGATCTTTACATTGGTGGTGCAGAACATGCAGTACTGCATCTTCTTTACAGCCGGTTCTGGCATAAAGTGCTTTACGACCTCGGAATTGTCTCCACTGATGAACCTTACCGGAGATTATTCAACCAGGGAATGATACTTGCTTTTGCCTACGAGAATGAAACCGGGGCAAAAGTGCCTGTCGACCAGGTCGAAGAAAAGGATGGAAAATTCTTTAATACTGAAACCGGTGAGGAGGTAAAGCAGATAGTGGCCAAAATGTCGAAATCGCTCAAAAACGTAGTTAATCCGGATGATGTGGTAAGTAAGTACGGAGCTGACTCGCTCAGGTTATATGAAATGTTCATGGGACCGCTCGACGTTATGAAACCCTGGGATGATAAAAATGTCAAAGGTGTCTTCGGATTCCTTGGAAGGGCATTCAGATTCTTTTCAAACCCTGAAAATATCAGAGCCGGAGAAGAAGACCAGGAAGTCCTTAAAGCTCTGCATAAAACTATCAGAAAAGTTGAGGATGATATTGAAAACCTGAAATTTAACACTGCAATTTCAGAGATGATGATCCTCCTTAACCTGATTTATAAGAAAGAGAAAGTAACAGGTCAGACAACCAACAGTTTTATCCTCATCCTTTCACCTTTCGCACCACACATTGCTGAAGAGTTATGGAGTCTCAGGGGACATAGCAAAACTCTTGCCTATGAACCATGGCCAGAGGTAAATGAGGAGTATCTCAAAGAAGATGTATTCGAATATCCTGTCTCGTTTAACGGGAAAATGAGGTTTAAGATCACCCTCCCGACAGGCATGAGCAAGGAAGAAATAATTAAACGGGTACTCGCCGATGAACGTTCCGCAAAATGGATAGGCACTTCAACACCCTCAAATATTATCGTTGTCCCAAACAGAATAGTGAATATCGTTATAAAAACCTCTCCCCCAACCCCTCCCCCGGAGTGGGAGGGGCTTAAAAACCATTAGTAAAGGCCCCCTCTCTTCAGAACCCCCTTTAGGGGACCGAGCGTTAAAAATCCCGCCAGTGGCGGGATTTAGCGAAGGGGCCAGCCTGCAGGGGAGACAAGTGGTGGGGGCAGGGGGTGAAAACTCCGGGTAGGGGTATAAAGCTTGAGCAGGGGGTGAAAACAGTGAGCCGGAAGGGGTTAACTCATCTTATAAAAAATTAAATAATGTCATTTCATTTAAAAGCCCTGATTATAGTTTCAATAGTTCTTTCCGTGATTTCCTGCAGAAATTCCTCAAGGATCGTTACTCAGGAAATTTCAGGAGTCTCAGACACACTACCGGTTGAAAAAACCGACTCAACAGACTTTATTTACGGTATCCACTCCGATTCCTTCAATCTGATTCCGGGCCAGATAAAACGGAACGGGTTGCTTTCAACGATTCTTCTTGAACATGGAATAACAATGGAGGAAATTGACAGACTTGTTAAAAATTCAGCTGAAATTTTTGACGTCAGGAAAATACGCTCAGGGAACCACTACACCCTGTTCTGTGACAAAGACAGTACCGAACGGGCAGAATACCTTATCTACGAACACGACCCCACCACTTCTTATGTATTTAGTTTCAATGACTCCCTGAATATTACACGCTGCAACAAGGAAGTTGAAAAGGTTATAAAGTACGCCACGGGCACAATTGAAACCTCCCTGTGGGATGCAATGATGACAGGTGGTCTGCATCCGTCGCTGGTTGCCGGTTTGTCTGAAATTTATGCCTGGACTGTCGATTTTTTCGGCCTGCAGAAAGGTGATGCCTTTAAAGTGATCTATGAAGAAGTAATAATTGACGGACAATCGATCGGGATCGGGAAAATTTTTGGCGCGCAGTTCTCAGGATCAGGGACCACCATTGATGCAATACCTTTTATACAGGATGGTAAAGAAAGCTTTTATGACGGGGAAGGGAACAGCCTGCGCAAAGCTTTTCTTAAAGCGCCTCTCCAGTTTTCAAGGGTCTCTTCAAGGTTTTCATCGTCCAGAATGCACCCTATTCTCAGGATCCGAAGACCTCATTTCGGGGTAGATTATGCAGCTCCGGCGGGAACTCCTGTACTGTCAATAGGTGACGGCCGCATCACTAAGGCGGGCTTTGAAAACGGCTCAGGAAGAATTGTGAAGATCACCCACAACAGCGTCTATTCTACGGCTTACCTTCACCTGAGCAGGTTTGGCCCGGGAATCAGTCCGGGGGCATTTGTTAAGCAGGGCGATATTATCGGGTATGTAGGCACAAGCGGACTCTCAACAGGTCCTCATCTCGATTTCAGGTTTTACAGGAATGGATCGCCTGTCGATCCCATGAGGGTTGAAGCGCCCCCTGTCGAACCGGTATCGGAAGCAAACAAGGCAGGTTTTGAAAAATCAAAGACTGTAATCAGGAGCCTTCTGGTTACTTTTTAGACTAAATCAGGCAATTTCAGAACAAGTTCCTCAATAACCCTGGGAAAATGCTCATATTCAAGGGCATGAACCCTTGCAGCAAGGGTATCAGGTGTGTCAGCCGGATCAACTTTGCACTTTGCCTGAAAAATAATGTCCCCTTTATCGTACTGCCTGTTAACGTAGTGAATCGTTATACCTGATTCTTTCTCATGCCTGGCAATTATTGCCTGATGGACCAGTTCTCCGTACATCCCTTTTCCTCCATGCCGTGGCAGCAGTGCAGGATGAATATTTATGATCCTTTTTTCATAAACGTTGAGGATGTTTTCAGGAATAAGCCAGAGAAAACCTGCCAGAACTATAAAATCTGTTTTGTACAGGGTAAGGTATCTCAACACCTTTTCAGTCACATACAATTCTTTACGGTCGAAGAAAACCGACCTGACATTAAGTGCCGCAGCACGTTTTAAAACATAAGCATCACGTTTATTTGACAGAATAAGACTTACCTTAGCTGTATCTCTGGTCGAAAAATATTTAATTATGTTTTCTGCGTTGCTGCCGGAGCCCGACGCAAAAATTGCTATATTCCTCATTATGTGGTACTTGGTTTTTTAAATGACGATTTTTTATATTTTTTCAAATTAAGATTATTTTATTAATTATCAATATATTAAATTGCAGAACAAATAAAAAAACATCAAATCATTTGAAAAATAGAGACAAATATATTTCTTTGCAGGGTCTTAAGTTATTTATTAATTAAAATTTAGAATTATGTCTGACATAGCCACAAGAGTAAAAGAGATTATCGTTGATAAACTGGGAGTTGACGAATCTGAAGTAACTCCCGAAGCCAGTTTTACCAATGACCTGGGTGCTGACTCTCTTGATACTGTTGAGTTGATTATGGAGTTTGAAAAAGAATTCAATATCGGTATTCCTGATGATCAGGCTGAAAGCATCAGCACAGTAGGTGATGCGATCAAGTACATCGAGGAAAATGCAAAATAGGCTTGCATTTATAATAATCCATTTATGAGAAGAGTCGTAGTAACCGGTCTTGGAGCCCTGACTCCACTGGGTAATAATTTATCTGAATTTTGGGAAGGACTTAAAAGTGGTAAAAGCGGATCAGTGATGATCACCCGTTTTAACACTGAGAAGTTCAAAACCAAATTTGCGTGCGAACTGAAAGGTTACGACCACTCCAGGTATTTCGACAGAAAAGAAGCCAACAAGCTTGACCTTTATGCCCAATACGCCCTTGTTGCTTCATCTGAAGCAATTAACGATTCCGGTATTAATCTTGATAAAGTTGACAAGGATCGGGTTGGTGTGATTTGGGCCTCAGGTATAGGAGGTCTGGAAACATTTTACCAGCAAATTAAATTGTTTGTAGAGGGGGACGGTACTCCGCGGTTCAGTCCCTTTTTTATTCCTAAAATGATAAGCGACATTGCGGCAGGTGTTATTTCGATAAAATACGGGTTCAGGGGACCTAATTTTTCAACGGTGTCAGCCTGCGCCTCATCGACTCATGCATTAATAGATGCTATTAACTATATCCGGTGGGGAAAAGCTGATATTTTTGTAACCGGAGGATCTGAAGCGGCAATAAATGAACCCGGAATTGGCGGTTTCAATGCCCTTCAGGCATTGTCGACAAATAATGCCGAGTTTCAGACAGCATCGCGGCCTTTCGATAAAACACGTGATGGTTTTGTTCTTGGTGAAGGTTCTGGTGCGCTTATCCTGGAAGCCTATGAGCATGCGGTTGCCCGGGGTGCAAAGATCTACGCCGAGTTTGTGGGAACCGGAATGACTGCTGATGCATATCATGTCACTGCCCCGCATCCCGAAGGCCTCGGAGCGCGCAATGTTATGAAACTTGCAATAAATGATGCGTGCATAATGCCCGAAGATATCGACTATATTAATGTACATGGTACTTCAACGCCTCTCGGTGATATCTCCGAAACAAAAGCAATCTTAAATGTCTTCGGTGAACATGCCTATAAGCTGAATATCAGCTCAACGAAATCGATGACCGGGCATCTGCTCGGAGCTGCAGGAGCGGTCGAAGCAATTACCACCGTTCTGTCAGTTGTCAATGATATTGTTCCGCCCACAATTAACTTTACTACACCCGACCCCGACATTGATCCGGGCCTTAATCTTACTCTGAACAAAGCACAGACCCGGACTATCAGGTATGCAATCAGCAACACATTTGGATTCGGAGGCCATAATGCCTCTGTCATTGTAAAAAAAGCTGAACTTTAGTGTCCCTTTTCCGCAAAAGACAGAACGGAACTTATTTACCGAAAAACCAGGAATTTGGTTCTCGCTTGAGAAAAATAACCGGTTTCAGAACCAGCAATATCAGGATATATGAAGTCGCATTTATTCATCGGTCAGCCTCTTTTTCCCTGCCCGACGGTAAAAGAATAAACAATGAGAGACTCGAATTTCTGGGCGACGCTGTTCTGGATGCAATATTGTCTGATTTTCTTTTTGAGAAATTCCCTGATGCCAACGAGGGATTCATGACAAAGATCCGCTCAAGGATTGTAAACCGTGAAGTCCTGAATCAACTCGCAATTTCAATGGGAATCGACAGGATCCTCGTTAGTAATGTAAGCTCAAATCACACTACAAGAAACCTTTATGGTGATGCCCTCGAAGCTCTTATCGGCGCGGTCTTCCTGGACAAAGGGTTTAAAAAAACAAAAAAGCTTTTCATTAGCAGGGTGTTTAGAAAATACCTTAACCTTGAGAATATTATAAATACCGATACTGACTATAAAAGCCTTGTTTTCGAATGGGTCCAGAAGAACAAGTACACGCTTACCTTTACTTACAGTGAAGACTATGACTTCAAATTGAAACAATCAGTCTTTTCAACAATACTTATTATTAACCAGGAAGAATTTGGTATTGGAAAGGGCGCTTCGAAAAAAGAAGCCGAACAGGAGGCTGCAGGAAGAGCCTGGGCAAAGATCAGGGGAATCCCTGAAAATCAGGCTTCAGGATCTGCTATGTTTCTGACTTAGTAATCAAATCTCAACCAAAGTGAAGAACCCGCAGAAAGTAACCCGGATACATCTTGACGTTAATGAACAGGACGAACCTGCAATATTCGGACTTGTCTGTTCTGATCCTGACTATAAGCTTACGCTGAAGATAAACAGTACTCTTAATCTTTCACTGAAAAGTTCAGCTCCGGTTACATTCTCCGATAATGAAGCTCACCAACTGGTCTATAGTACGTTCTCAGATAAAAATACTTCTCCGGATACTGTTTTCCGTCTTTTCTCAAACCGGTCAGGAAAGAGTTTTCTTATCAAAAAGATGGTGAACATCGATTTTATCCTGCTTCTTTATGATCCCGGAAAAAATTTCAATATTGAGGAGTTAATGACATTATTACGTGGTATCGACACTGTCACTGCTGTATTCAACTTTGATTACAGATCCATTAAGGACAAGAACCTTAAATATTTGGCTTTGTGAGAGGCTTCGAACTGCTACAATATAAGAAGAGCCACCGGGCGGTGGCTCTCTTTTTGATAACCCTAAAACTAACCTAACCTATGAAAAAAACCTCTATATCTTTTAAAACAAATATCGTGCCAAATCCATTACAAATATAAGCACTGATTTTGTAATAAAAAAATATTTCTACAAAAACAGGTGAGAATTAACAATACTTTAAGGAATTGTTAAAATTTTTTACCTTTTTGATATTTCAGGTCAATTTCTGGTATCAAATAAGCCTTACTGCTGTTAAAGTACGTTAAATTATGGTTTAATACAAGATATACAAGTATTTTTGTGACTTAATGAAGCGTAAAACTATAGTATTTCTTGCAATATTTTTTTTTCTGGTCATTTCAGGATTGATTCTGATTCAATTGTACTGGATAAGAAATGCTATTGAGATCACCGACCAGCAATTCCGCTATAACGCAAATAAAGCTCTTGTATCTGTGGTTCTTGACCTCGAGGAGCAGGAACTTATCGACAGGATTATAGAAGAGATCGATCCCACATCATCCGATTCTGTAACTCTGATGGTTCCCGCCAACTCACCCCTTGCAAGAAAACTGGAGGGTTATCAGCCTGATTCAAAGCTACTTGAAATGTACGGGCTCAGTAATTCTGAAAAACCGATAGTAATAACTAATGCAGGACAGAAAATTTATATTTCTGCAAAGGAAATTTCACCTTTTCCCGAGGACGAGATAACTGAACCTTCGGCGCAGACCAATAATGCATTGTTATCCGGAAGAGTTACGAAGAAAATTGTATTTGTTGAAAACATAATGGAGAAGATCCTGCGGACCACTCCTGACATCAGGGACAGGATAAATCCTGACAAAATCCGGAGTCAGCTCAGAACTGCACTGAATAATGTTGGGATCCACCTGGACTTTGAGTTTTCAGTAAGGTCAGGCCGGTTAGGGACCATCTGGAGTACCCCCGGATTCACTGACAAACCGGGAACCAACAAATTTATCAGCCAGCTTTTCCCCAACGACCCTGTACCCGGACAAAACCAGATAGTGCTTTATTGCCTCCAGGAGAAACAGTATAAATTTGAAAAGGTCGGGAAGCTTGGAGGTTTATCGCTCTTATTTACCATGCTTCTGATCCTGCTTTCAACAGGAACATTTATAGTGATCTTCCGTCAGAAGAAAATGTCGGAGATAAGAAATGATTTCATTGACAATATGACCCATGAACTCAAGACTCCTATCTCAACGATCTCCCTTGCGTCGCAGATGATGGCCGACAAGACCATTCCGGAGAAGAATAAGAACGTCGATCATCTGTCAAAGGTTATATCAGACGAAAGTATGAGGCTTAAATTCCAGGTGGAGAAAGTGTTGCAGATGGCGATCTTTGAAAAGGTCAATACCCGGCTCTCATTTACTTCAATGGATATCCATAACATAATTGACAAGGCCGTCGAGGGTTTTGCTCTTCAGATAAAAACTCTTAACGGTATTATCCAGAAGGATTTCCGTGCTGTCAACACCGTTGCGATGGTAGATGAGATCCATTTCCTGAATTCAATTTCAAATCTTATTGATAATGCCCTTAAGTTTTCAAAATCAGAACCCCGGATCATAATATCAACAAAGAATACTAAAAAGGGTATCCTGATTACTGTTGAAGATAACGGAATAGGTATAAGTAAAGAAAACCTCAGGAGGATTTTCGATAAGTTTTACCGTGTCCATTCAGGAAATATACATAATGTTAAGGGCTTCGGTCTTGGTTTGAGCTACGTAAAAAAGATAATAGAAGGCCATAACGGAACTATCAGGACTGAAAGCCAGATAAATAAAGGAACAAAATTCATAATATTTATTCCCCAAAACGGATTAAAATGAACAAGAAAATTCTGCTGGCCGAAGATGACAGCAATTTTGGGACCCTTTTGAGAAATTATCTTGACGCCAAAAACTACGACACAACTTTATTCATGAACGGGAAGTCGGCGCTTAAGGTTTTTACTCCTGATACATTTGACCTTTGCATCCTCGATATAATGATGCCCGAAATGGATGGTTTGTCTCTTGCAATAGCCATACGTAATATCGATCCCCAAATTCCTGTTATATTCCTGACTGCCAAAAATCAGAAGGAAGATATTATTGAGGGATTTAAAACAGGTGCAGACGATTATATAACCAAACCCTTTTCAATGGAGGAATTGCTTTACAGGATCGAAGCCATATTCAGAAGGACATCTGCTGCAGGAACAACAAATAATGAGGAAATCTGTCAGATTGGCGGATATACCTTTGACAATAAACGCCAGCTCCTTATTTTCGGGGATCAAAGGATAAGTCTTACAACGAAGGAATCAGAGCTGCTTAATCTATTATACCGCCATAAGAACCAGATACTTGAACGCAATTTTGCTCTTAAAAGCATCTGGATTGACGACAACTATTTCAATGCCCGAAGTATGGACGTGTATATTACCAGGCTACGGAAATATCTTAAGAAAGATCCTTCTGTGAAGATCCTTAATATCCATGGGAGGGGTTACAGGCTAATCTGCTGATAACAAGGTCAGATAATCCCTGGAAATTAATCCAGTTTAAGAACTGCAAGAAATGCCGACTGCGGAACTTCCACATTCCCTATCTGACGCATACGCTTTTTGCCCTTTTTCTGCTTTTCAAGAAGTTTCCTTTTCCTTGTGATATCCCCGCCGTAGCATTTGGCAGTTACATCTTTCCTTACAGCTTTCACCGTTTCTCTTGAGATTATCTTCGCTCCGATAGCCGCCTGGATTGCAATGTCGAATTGCTGCCTGGGGATAAGTTCCTTAAGCTTGACGCAGATCTTACGGCCAAACTCATATGCATGTCCCCTGTGAATAAGAGTCGACAGGGCATCGACCATTTCCCCGTTCAGCAAAATATCGAGTCTGACAAGATCAGCTTTCTGATAACCGGTGTAATAATAATCAAATGAAGCGTATCCTTTTGAAATACTTTTAAGCTTGTCGTAGAAATCAAAAACTATTTCTGAAAGCGGCATTTCGAATGTCAGCTCGACTCTGTCGCGGGTCAGATAGACCTGGTTTTTCAAATTTCCCCTCTTGTCAATGCACAGATTCATAATCGGACCAACATATTCAGCCGAGGTGATCACCTGGGCAGATATGTAGGGTTCTTCAATCCGTTCAAGATAATTCGGAGCAGGAAGCCCGGAGGGGTTATGAACGTCTATCTCCTCCCCTTTCGTTGTATATGCTTTAAAGGATACGTTGGGAACTGTTGTAATTACGTCCATGTCAAATTCTCTGTCGAGGCGTTCCTGGATGATTTCCATGTGCAGTAATCCAAGAAATCCGCACCTGAATCCAAAGCCGAGAGCGGCCGACGACTCAGGAATAAAAGACAGGGATGCATCATTAAGCTGAAGCTTCTCGATCGATATCCTGAGATCTTCGTACTCATCAGCATCTACAGGATAAATCCCGGCAAATACCATCGGCTTAACATCCTCAAATCCCGAAATAGCCTTATCGCAGGGATTCTTAACCTGGGTAATGGTATCACCGACCTTTACTTCGGATGAAACTTTAATTCCGGAAATTATATAGCCTACATCCCCTGCTCCCATCTCATCGCGGGGATCCTGCTTCAGCTTCAGAACACCGATCTCTTCAGCATTATATTCGTGACCTGTACTTACAAATTTGACCCTGTCCCCTTTCCTTATTGTTCCGGTTACGATCTTGAAGTAAGCAATGATTCCGCGAAATGAATTGAATATTGAGTCGAAGATCAGAGCCTGAAGGGGGGCTTCGGGATCGCCGGGGGGCTGGGGGATCCGCGTTACGATCTCCGTAAGTATCCTGTCAATTCCCATACCGGTTTTAGCACTGGCTTCAATAATGTCCTCCCGCTTGCATCCTACAAGATCGACTATCTGGTCTTTAACTTCTTCGGGCATCGCATTTGTCATGTCCATCTTGTTAAGTACCGGGATGATCTCGAGGTTGTGATCGATAGCCATGTATAGATTGGAGATGGTTTGCGCCTGGATTCCCTGTGTGGCGTCAATGACAAGAAGGGCTCCCTCGCATGCAGCTATTGACCGCGAGACTTCATATGAAAAGTCGACATGCCCGGGTGTATCGATAAGGTTCAGATAATACTTTTCGCCCTCGTACATGTATTCCATCTGGATAGCATGGCTCTTGATGGTTATACCTCTTTCCCTTTCAAGATCCATGTCGTCGAGCACCTGATTCTGGAATTCCCTTGGAGTAATAGTGTTTGTCTTTTCAAGCAACCGGTCGGCAAGGGTGCTTTTCCCATGGTCGATGTGTGCGATAATGCAGAAGTTACGTATACGGTGCATCAAAAGTGTAAGCTTGAAATCAGGTGCAAATATATAAAAATAACTTAACCCACCCCTATCCCGATTGCTATCGGGACCCCTAAAGGGGACTTATTGAATTACATAAACTTTTGGAACCCCCTTTAGGGGACCGAGCGTAAAATTTGCCCTGTGGGCAATTTTAGCGAAGGGGCCAGCCTGCAGGGGAGAATTGTGGTGGGGGCAGGGGGTAAAAAAAATGCAAAAATGCAGCGCCAGGACAATAAATAAGTAGAGCCAGGTCCGCGACCTGGCTCTACTCTACACCAATCTAAAAATATCCTTTTTCAACCCCCTTTAGGGGGTAGGGGGTGAAATTACCCTCCAGGGGGCTGAAGTTATTACATCATTCCGCCCATTCCGCCACCCATTCCCTGAGGAGGCATTGCCGGATGTTCTTCTTTTTCTTCTACAACAACTGCTTCAGTTGTAAGGAACATACCTGCGATGGAGGCAGCATTCTCAAGAGCTACACGTACTACCTTGACAGGATCAATAACACCTGAAGCCATGAGCTTTTCATATTTGTCAGTCTGGGCATTGTAACCATAGTCACCCTTCCCTGCTTTAACATTCTGGACGACAACTGCGCCTTCTTTACCTGAATTGATAGCTATCTGGCGTAAAGGTTCCTCAATGGCTCGTTTTACTATTTCAATTCCGGTTGTCTGGTCGTCGTTTGCTCCCTTAAGTTTATCAAGAGCAGCTATTGCCCGCAGATAAGCAACACCGCCACCTGCAACTATGCCTTCCTCAATGGCGGCACGGGTTGCATGAAGAGAGTCATCAACGCGGTCTTTCTTCTCTTTCATTTCGACTTCCGAAGCAGCACCAATATAAAGAACTGCAACACCGCCTGACAATTTTGCAAGACGTTCCTGAAGTTTCTCCTTGTCATAGTCGGAGGTGGTTGTCGTCATTTGCTGTTTGATCTGTGCAATGCGGCCTTTGATCATATCCTTGTCGCCATAACCATTAACGACAGTTGTATTTTCTTTATTTACAGTAACCTTTTCAGCAGTACCAAGCATGTCGAGGGTTGCATGTTCAAGTTTCAGTCCTTTTTCTTCAGATATTACTGTACCACCTGTCAGAATGGCAATATCTTCAAGCATTTCTTTCCTTCTGTCACCAAAGCCCGGAGCCTTAACGGCACAAACCTTTAATGAACCACGGAGACGGTTGACAACAAGTGTTGCAAGAGCTTCCCCTTCAACATCTTCAGAAATAATAAGAAGCGGACGTCCTGATTGTGCGGTGGCTTCAAGAATGGGAAGCATATCCTTCATCGTCGAGACCTTCTTATCATAAATAAGGATGTAGGGATTCTCAAGTTCGGCTTCCATTTTCTCCGGATTGGTAACAAAATATGCGGAAATATAACCACGGTCAAACTGCATACCTTCAACTACTTCAACCGAAGTGGTAGTGCCTTTTGATTCTTCAACGGTTATAACGCCTTCTTTATGAACTTTGCTCATAGCTTCAGCAATTAGCTTTCCGATCTCTTTATCGTCATTTGCTGAAATACGTGCCACCTGCTCAATTTTCTTGAGATCGTCACCGATGACCTGTGCCTGGGAAGCAAGATGAGCTACTACCTTTTGCACAGCCAGGTCAATTCCTCTTTTAACATCCATAGGATTGGCGCCGGCAGTTATATTTTTCAAACCAACATTAATAATTGACTGGGCAAGAACAGTTGCAGTTGTTGTCCCATCTCCGGCTATATCTCCGGTTTTCGAAGCAACTTCCTTTACCATCTGTGCACCCATGTTTTTATAAGGGTCTGACAGTTCTATATCCTTTGCAACGGTAACACCATCTTTCGTGATCTGGGGAGCACCAAATTTTTTCTCCAGAACTACATGACGGCCTTTCGGGCCAAGTGTTACTTTAACAGCATCTGCCAGCTGATCAACGCCTTCTTTAAGCAGTGAGCGCGCGTCAATATTGAATTTAATCTCTTTTGCCATATTATTTATGTTTTATTGGTTTGCGAAAATTATGCTATGAACAATATATCCGACTGTGAAATAAGAAGATAGTCTTCATTATCAATTGTCAGTTCCTGACCTGAATATTTTCCATAGAGGACAACATCACCTTTCTTTACTTCCATTTCTTCATCTTTTTTTGCTGCGCCCACCAGGATAATGGTGCCCTGACGAGGTTTTTCCTTTGCCGAATCCGGAATAATAATTCCACTTGCTGTCTTTGCTTCAGCTTCATGAGGTTTTACAAGAACCTTTCCTGCCAATACTTTTCCTTTTAATTGTGCCATTTTATCTAGTTTTAAAGTTAAACATCATTTTTCTGACTCCCTCCATTAGCATAATTTATGCCAAATGGAAAATCGGTTGTTTTTTATAGCAAGTAATGCTTCTAATGGCATACTTTCTGCCATATTGAAAATAAAAAATCTAAGAACAAATTACAAATAACTATGTATGAGCCTGTTGACTTATGAAAAGCGAAGTGTCAGTCTGTGACAAACTGACACTTTGCCCAATATCAACTTAATTAAATTCGTTATTGCTGAGGTGGCTGATCCCCTGTTGCAGGTGTTGTCGAATTAGCCGGCGGAACTGCAGTCGGGAGTGTTGGTATTGCATTCGGATCAACTGCGTTCTGTATCTGATTCTCAATCCTCGAACGTTCGGTTGTCACTCCACGTGGTATGCTGGCTGTTGCAACAACGCAGAGTATCACAATTGATGCTGCAAGTGTCCAGGTTGCTTTTTCAAGAAAGTCAGCAGTTTTTCTTATACCCATTGACTGACCTGCCGATGTAAAATTGGCAGCCAGCCCTCCCCCTTTTGAATTCTGGACCAGAACTATCAGGACCTGAAGAACACAGGCTATTATAACAAGTACTGAAACAAAAATATAAATTCCCATCTGTCAATTATTTAATGATCTCTTTTATTCGTTCAATTTGAGTCGCAAAGTAACTACTTTTTTCCGGAAATTTCAAACATAATTTTTCATATATATCGATTGCCCTGGAGTAATATCCCTGGCTGAGATAGATCTTCGCAAGAGTTTCGGTGATAAATCCTCCCTGTTCCTCAGTTGAAGGATCCGACAAATCTTCAGGCGGTTGCTCGGGTCTTTCCTTCCTTGGTTCAATTCTCGGATTCGCCAGAATAAATTTATCTATCAATTCAGACTGGATCTGTTTCCTTGGAGCTTGTTCAGTTTCAGATTCAGGAACAGTCTCAGGTTCTGAAGCAGTCTGCAGGGGAGGTTCGTGTGGAGGTTGTGGGGCAGATTCATATGCAGGTTGTGGGGTAGGCTCATATGCAGGTTGTAGGGTAGGTTGTGGGGCAGGTTCATATACAGGTTGTGGGGTAGGTTCATATACAGGGTGCACGGTAAGTCGTGAGGCAGGTTCCCGGTCAAACAGGTCATCCGGATCAGCAACTGAAAATCCCGGATCCATATAAAAGATCCTTTCTTCAACTTCCCCATCTTCATCATTTATAATTAAAATGGTGCTTAATGATTCGTCTTCGTCAGGTTCAGACGATATCATGATCGAGCGGCTGGCAGGTTGTACCTCTTTTTCAGGATATTCTGAAGGCAGACCGGTGTTTTGCTCCTTCTCATATTCATTTATCAGGTCCTCACTGTTCTTTGCTGATTCTATAACGGTTTGCTCAATATCTCCAAAGGGGATCACGGTTTCCGGCTGTGGTTCGTTCTCCGCTTGATGTAAAGATTCAGGGGCAGGTTCAGGTATAGGTTGCGGGGCAGGTTCGGGTATAGGTTCCTCAGGAGGGTGAAGGGTTACTTCTGATATATATTCAGGTGTTACTTCTGTTACTGGTTCAGGGATTGCTTCTGATACAGGTTCAGGGATTACTTCCGATACAGGTTCAGGATTTGCTTCTGATACAGGTTCCGGGGTTACTTCTGAGACGGGTTCATACGATGGTTCTGACACGGCTTCAGCGGAAGGTTCAGCTGCCGGAGCCGGTACCGGAGGTTCTTCAGTAAATACCGCTATATCCTGAACTGCAGAAACCTCTTTAACTTTTAAAAGATTGTAAAGTACCTCCCTGTCGGCAATATGGATCGCAGAGTTTTTAAGCTGGCTTTCAAATCGGATATCCGAGTTATCCTGAAGTCCTTTAAGAAGAAGAAGATGAGCAGTCTGGAAATATGGGAAAATATGAACAATTTCATTTAACTCCGCCAGCAACTGACGGTCAACAGGAGCGTTGGTACCGATCAACCCTAAAAAATCGTTTTTATTCATTGGTAGTTACCAGTTAACAAATGCCCTGTTAAAGATATCTTCAACGATAAAATCTATGATCTTGGAGGAGAGGTCCCCCTCCACCTGACTCAGGTCCTGAGAGCTGTCATAGTCTTCATATCTTGAGAAGGACTCCTCGTAACTCAGGTCCGGATTCAATGCATTCGTGAATTTTACCTTCACCGTTATTGTGAATCTGTTAACAGCTGCTGTGGCGTCGGCCGACACTGTCAGAGGCTTTGAATTGTAATCGCTGATCTCCCCTTCAAAATTTGCATCGCCCAGTCCGTTTACAACTCCGAGGTTTGTTTGTGATTTGCATTTATCTATCAGGGCATCCGTGAGGGTCTGACTTAATCCTGGCTGGACCAGACTTGCTCTGTTCTGGAAATATTGAATACTTACTGTTTTTAAGCCTTCTGTACTTGCCCCTGAAAATGAATAAGATACTTTACAACCGTTTAATAGAAAAAGCGAAAGTGCCGCAACGATCAGAAGCGACTTGTTGCCGGGATGTGAAATAATATTTTTACATATCAATGCCATACTCTTTTATTTTTCTGTAAAGAGTTCTTTCTGAGATCCCCAGCTCCTGGGCAGCCATTTTCCGTTTTCCGTTGTATTTTTCAAGCGCTTTTCTGATCATCTCCACTTCTTTGCCGGCAAGCGAAAGCGATTCTTCAACAACTTCTTCCGTATCCTGTATATTGCTCCTGTTATGATGGTGGGCAAACTCGGCAGCAGTCTTTTCCGCAACATCGTCAGTATGTTCCTCCTGACGAACATCACGGAAAAGATCCTTTAAGACTCTTGAATCTGTATCTCTGTAAGGGAGCTCAACCTCTCCTGATTTAATAAGGTCGAGGACAAGTTTTTTAAGTTCGTTCATGTCGCTTCTCAGGTCGAAAAGGATCTTGTACAGGATCTCCCGTTCATTTGAAAATCCTTTTTCTTCTTCCCTTTTTATAATTGCCGGAAGCTTGACTCCTGTATAATCGGGCAGGTACCCGCGGAGAACCTCAGCGCTTATTTCTCTCTCGCTTTCTATAATCGAGATCTGTTCTGTAATATTCTTTAGCTGTCTTACATTACCCGGCCACGAATAATTAAGGAGTATGCTTTTAGCTTCATTGCTGAGCCGTATAGAAGGCATCCTGTATTTTTCGGCAAAATCGACAGCAAATTTTCTGAAAAGAAGAAAAATGTCCTCTCCCCTTTCTTTCAGAGATGGTACCTTTATCGGAACTGTGTTTAGTCTGTAAAACAGGTCTTCCCTGAACCTGTCACGTTCAATTGCAATTTCAACATCCTGGTTGCTTGCGGCTATAACCCTTACATTGGTCTTCTGGACCCTGGAAGAACCGACTCTTATGAACTCGCCTGTTTCAAGAACACGAAGAAGTCTTACCTGGGTTGACAGTGGCAATTCTGCCACTTCGTCAAGAAATATTGTCCCTCCGTCCGCAACTTCAAAGTAACCTTTTCTGCTTTCGGTGGCTCCTGTAAAAGATCCCTTTTCATGGCCAAACAGTTCTGAATCAATCGTCCCCTCGGGTATTGCTCCGCAGTTTACTGCAATATACTGCCCGTGTTTCCTTGTGCTGAAATTGTGAATCACCTGAGGGAATGCCTCTTTTCCTGTGCCGCTTTCACCTGTTATCAGAACAGAAAGATCGGTTGGAGCAACCTGGACGGCAATATCTATCGCCCGGTTAAGTCCCGGGTAATTGCCAGTAATTCCAAACCTTTGCTTAATATTCTGAAGATCCCTCATGCTTAATAAAATATTGGTGCGAATTTAAGATATTTTTAAAACATAGGGAAATCCAATTTTCGTAAATTCGCGGGATGACAACTAACAATCAACTTCATTTCACAGGCATTATTCCTGCACGGTATGCATCATCAAGGTTACCCGGCAAACCCCTTCTCCTGATCGGTGGCAAACCCATGATACAACTGGTATATGAACAGGCAAGGAAATCCCTCGACACAGTATATGTAGCAACTGATGATGAAAGAATCTTTAATGCGGTTCATTCGTTCGGAGGAAAAGCTGTTATGACATCTCCGCTTCATCAAAGCGGTACAGACAGGTGTGCCGAAGCTGCGAATAAAATTGCAGAAGAAACGGGAACCGAAATTGACGTCGTAATAAATATCCAGGGTGACGAACCTTTTGTCAGACCTGAACAGACCGACCTTCTGATATCATGTTTCGCAGACCCGTCAGTCGAGATTGCAACGCTGGTAAAGAAAGTTGAACCCGGTGAAGATATTCTGGACCCAAACCAGCCAAAGGTAATCATTGACTCCCTGGGGAATGCTATTTATTTCAGCAGGGCCGCAATCCCCTATATAAGGGACTCCGGAATGAGTGACTGGACATATAAACATATTTACTACAAACATCCTGGTTTGTATGGTTATAAAATGGCGACTTTAAATACAATTACCAGGTTGCCGACGAGTCCGCTTGAGGCCGCAGAATCGCTGGAGCAGAACAGATGGCTCGAAAACGGATTTAAAATAAGGACAGGGATCACAATATGGGACAGCATCAGCATCGACACCCCTGAGGACCTTGAAAGAGCCCGAATCTTTTTTGACCAGTTTAAATAAAATTATTGTATCTTTAGCACAGTTTTTGATAGTGTTTGACTAAATGGTTTCTATGAGGAAAAATCTACTCTTTTTTCTTTTTTTAATATTCACTTTATTTCTTCAGGCTCAGAAAGATAGCATCAGGGTTGCATTCACCTTACCAAAAAAAACTTTCGCCCGTGAAACTGCAAGTCCCGGGATCAATATATACCCTGTTCCTGTTCGTGAAAATACCTTTACTATCAAAACCGACAGGGAAATGTCGACGGTTAAAGTTACAAATATGATCGGCCAGGATATTTTCAGAACCCAGTATAAAAATCCGCTTTCATTTTCAAAAGTTGTACTCCCGAATCCCAGCCGGGGTATATACCTGGTTACCATTTCGTTTATTGATGGCACCCGGGTTGTCAAGAAAATAATGATTGAAAATCCCGAATAGGGAAAAACCGCTGAGCAATCCCTGCCAGCGGGGAGGAAACCTTCTCCGAAAAATCACAAACTATTTTATACCAGTTAAGTAAGAACAATCAGCTCTCTGGTTTGTTTATCAATATTGGATGTCAGACAATACAAAACTTTTTTTTGTGAAATGGCTATGGAAGAAGGTGTAAATGTTTTTTCGATAAAAGATCTTGAGAACTTTTCAGGGATAAAGGCGCATACAATACGGATATGGGAGAAAAGGTACAGGATTCTTGAGCCTGACAGGACCGATTCAAACATAAGGACCTACAATGAATCTGAATTAAAAAAGATATTGAATGTTGCTTACCTGAACCGAAATGGCCTTAAGATCTCAAGAATTGCGCAGCTTAATGAAGATGAACTTACCCAGCAGGTAATGGTTGTAAGCGGCCAGGATGAAGCAAGGGATCAGAATTTTCAACCTGGAAAGATCCTGATGACGGCCATCAGGTTCAGTGAACAGCAATTTAAGGATTCGCTTTTACCGTTCATCAAACGTCACGGGATCGAAGATGCCTATGTGAGGTTTTTTCATCCCCTGCTTGAAAAATCAAGAATACTCTGGCAAACAGGCAGCCTCTCCCGGGCGCAGGAACAGTTTGTCAGAAACACGATCAGGCAGATAATGATTATTGAGGACAACAATCTTAAACCACTGACTGCCAAACCAAGAGCTGTTGTTGCAATGATAAACACTTCCGATAATTTGTCTGACAATAATTTCCTGTTTTACAAATATGCCCTTAAGAAAAGAAGCTATGATGTTATTTTTACCGGGGGTATTCTACCAGCTTCAGAAGTAATCGAAATACATAAGATCAAACCTTACGATTTTCTGATAGTCAATTCAAGCGCCTTCGATTTTGCGCGAAAAAAGATTGGATATTTCAGCAGCATAGGCAAATCGCTGCTGATCAAAAAGATAATACTTACCGATTTCCCGGAAGCCCAGGAGAAAAAGATACCCGAGAATATACTTATAACCAAAAATCCCGAAGATTTTATTAAGATAATCTCCTCACTATAACAGTAGGGTCATTGCGAGGAGGAACGACGAAGCAATCCTAAAGTCGCAACCACGCGAGGAGGAACGACGAAACAATCCTAAAGTCGCAAGAAATCTGAAAGTTTTTAATCTCTTAAATTCAAAAGACCCAGGAAATACTTTCTTTCCTTATCAAGATCAATTTCAGGCACTTTACCGGTAACTGAATCAATTCGTGAGAGGATTTTTTCAGCAAACTTTTTTATCTGATCAGGCGAATCGGATTTGATCCGGTGTGAGAAAGCTCTTGTAATTCTGCTTACTTCCTGCCACAATTCTCTGGTACTTCTATCAAAGTAGCACTCTGAAAAAGCTTCCCAGATATAATTTATCGCAGATGATGTCAGGTGCAACATATCCTCTTCATAGTACCTGTAATCGCGAAGATCGTCCATCACAAGTTCGTATGACGGGAAATATTCCGGAGCTGAGGTATGTTCAACAAGATCTTCAATAGCCAGGAACAGAACCGATTTGCTCACCTGGTTTTGGTGAGCCCCGTCTTTCAGATGACGTATCGGGCTTATGGTAAACACAACCTTCAGATCGGGGAATAATGATTCAAGCTTTTCAAGCTGACGCTGCCAGAGAGTAGTGATTTCACATACTGTGAGCAGCTCTTGCGTGAAGTGGGATGCAGGCAGTTTATGACAATTAGAGACAACCTTCCCCGACTCATTCCACCTGTAAACCCGCGCTGTCCCGAATGTAACGAAGAGGAAACGTGCACGTGATAAAAAATTGAATGCTTCCTCCAGCTTAATATTTATTTTTCCAAGAACTTTATCAGGATCGTTGCCCGAAAAATCGGTATAGTGATTGAAACTTAACCAGGTGCCTTTGTGGTTATAAAGATCGTCAACGGTATAATTTTTCCTGTCGGTAATGGAATTCAGGGTATTGCAAACTGAGACAGGATTATAGACTGTGCCGGAAGGATTGATCATTACAGGCATATGACCGGCTTCGAACTGGCTGCCGATTGACTTTGAGAAACAGGACCCGATAAACATCACCGGATCCGGATACGATATCTTCATGCCCGACGGGGTTATATTGAAAGTTGTCCTGAATTCCATGGTCTGCGGATTGAATTTAGTTTTTAAGTATCACCGGACGTGTTCTCCCAATTAATGTTGAAATCCATCTTTTCTGTTTCTAACATACAAAGTTAGGTCAAAATATTATTTGCAGTACTTTGAACCGGACAAAAAATAAATCGTCGCTGTGAAAAACCTGATTCCGTATATAATGTAACTAACTGATACATTATTTATCTATAATTTAGAAACTCCTCATAGAAGACCTTATAATACACTGAGATATTGATACATGCCTGATTCTCATTTTTAGAAACCTGTTAGAATTTAAATATATTAAGATATTAAGATTTGTTTATCTTATTTTGTTGTGTACATTTGTTTCAACAATCAAAAAATAAAAGAGTCATGACAGCTTATGAATTTAACAACAGCCTGATCGAAATGAAGAGCAATCTTCAGCGATTCGCAATGAGTTTAACCTCAGATCGCGACACCGCACTCGATCTTGTTCAGGACACTTACCTTAAAGCTATAACCTACAAAGACAAATTTGTAGATTATACGAATCTTAAAGCATGGGTATTTACAATCATGAAAAATACCTTTATAAATAACTACAGACGTAACATAAAAGAGAATACCATAATAGACGGTACTCAGGATCTGTATTATTTAAATGCGCCGCACGACAAAGGGTTCATTTCTCCCGAATCAAATTATGCAGAGGGTGAGATATATAAAGCCATCGATTCGCTGAGCAATGAATTCAGGGTTCCCTTCATGATGCATATAGATGGTTTCAAGTACCATGAAATTGCCGAGAAACTCGGATTAAAGATCGGTACGGTAAAAAGCAGGATATTCTTTACCAGACAAAAATTAATGCTGATGTTAAAGGACTATAATCGGTAGTGTCAGATGGTTAGTAATTGGGTTTTAGATTGGGGTGAAAGGCTGAGTTTCTCAGCCTTTTCCTTTTCGGGTAAACATGATCCCCAAAAACACAAACAGTACAAACAATCCCGACACTATCCATGCCCACCGGTTGGGTACTTTCGACTCTGCCCACATTTCATAGGGGTCGGTAAGAAAAAAGTCCGATTTGACCGGCCACATCAGTAGTTGTGACGAGTCAATAAACCCATTGCTCCCTGTAACTTTCCCGGGCATTGAAATCCTTAAAGCATAGTCCCTGAAACTTACCAGGAACTTCTCTTCTACAATTGCAAGAGCTGAATCTGCTTCTGCCTTAAACTTAGAAGCATTCTCCTCCCCTATTAATTTCTTAAGTATTAAACCCTGCGCCCAAAGGCTATCAAATTTATTATCATAATCCTGAATAAGCTTTACAAATTCATTCTCCCGCGATTTTAACGACTCAGCCGACAAATCCACTCCTGCCCTCCCATTTGTAAGATTTACAAATTCACCTGTCCATTCCGAGACAACACTTCTGGTTACCCACAAATCGGTCTTTTTTGTGACACTGTCATTTAACGCCTTAAAATTGAGACTGTCGGAGCTGGTTTCCTTCTTTTGCTTTACATTATCAGGTGAATAGAACCAGGCGAGCTCTTCCTGATTGAGAAAATTCTTCACGGGATAACCATTCTCCAGTTCCTTATCGATCGTTTCTGAAAACCTGTATCCCGTATGAAACCACCTGAATTTTTTACTTAACGCGGCGTTCCTTGTAATTGCACTATTATAACTGCTGTCAGATTCATAATCGCGGTTAATTTCAGCAATATTTTTAAATAGTTTCTCGGCTCTCTTAACCCAGAGTGTGTCTCCCTTTTCGCTGATTTCAATTGAATCTCTGACAACCCAGGTGCTGTCGAAGGGTACCTGCATCTCTGATACTTTGAAATTATTTTGACTGTTTTTAATTTCTATTTTACGGGTAATTGATCCGTCGGGATGAACAATATCTGTAACAATGGCTTCCGGATCATTGCAGGATGCTGCAATAACAAAGATTGCCGACATAATTATTTTCAACTTCCTGTATTTCATAACTTTAAAGATTAGTTTTTTTGCTTTGTGTCTTACTTTCATTCAGTTTCCTACCGATATACTCCCTCAGTACCGAATCTTCTTCAATGATTTTAATAAGCCCGCTGTATTTATTCTGTAATTCGTTATATGAATCAAGGACCTCTTTAAGCTGTTTCTCTGAAATTTTAATATCCCCCGAAGAGAACGTCCGTCCGGTGATCCTGTACATCATTAACTGCTTTCCCAGGTCTTCTTCTGAACGTGAATAGGTGCCTTCCCCATTCGCAATACCCTGTTTACTGATGCTATTCACCCCTTTAAGTATCAGTGTTTGCTGATATACAAAAAAAATTACAAGGAAAACAGAAGCAGTTATCAGGCTCCGGCGGATCCAGACTATGTAGATCCACCCAAACAGAACATCTGTTATATCCTGAAATGACAGGTGTTTATTTTGATTTTTCCTGATCCTGTTAATAACATTCTCTTCAATTGTCTCAATTTCTTTAAGCTCAGACTTGTGTTTTCTGAGGATTTTTAAAATCCTTTCATATTTTTCATTTTCCAGTGACATGATCAGAGGTATTTTTTGATTAATCCTAATACTTGTTTTCTGGCATAATAGAGGTTTGCCTTAATCAGTGTTTTGCTCATGCCCGTAATTTCCGATATCTCTTCATTCGACATTTGTTCAATCTCTGAAAGCACAAAAACAGACTTCTGCTTTGGACCAAGGTTTTGGATCATGAACGACATTATCCTGTTAACTTCCTCATTATCAATCTCGGTAGAAGGCTGCTCGGAAATATGGTTCGATATAGCCGCCCACGTCTTTTCATCAGGACGGAATTCAGGTACTCTTTTCATTCTTCTTAACTGATCATAACATTTATTAACTGTAATTCTGTAAAGCCAGGTTTTAAACGAACCTGCCGAATTTATCTTTCCCAATTTTTCCCATACTGTAACCATGGTTTCCTGAACAACATCCTTTGCAAGTTCTTCGTCACCAAGTATTTTTAAAGCAACAGAAAATGCAAAAGGTGAAGCCTTTTCAATGATCTGTCTGAAATTCTGCAAATCACCCTTTTTGCACTCTTCAATAATTAACTGGTCAATCAAAATCCCGGAGCTGTTTGTTATAAGACGTAATATTATAAGCAAGGTAAAAAACATATAGTAATTTTATTGTATAAAATCGACAAACTACTATGCAGAAGATAATTAAAATCAGGACCGACCGGAAGAACGGCTTATACGACATCACGGCTGAGGTAACATCAATAATTAGTGAAAGCGGCGTAAAAACGGGTATAGCCTCGGTATATGCCAGGGGATCGACTGCAGCAATAATGATACAGGAGAACTGGGATCAGTCGGTGCAGAGTGATGTGATAACTCTCCTGAGCAGACTTGTTCCTTCAGGGATCTGGGAACATGACCGCCAGGACAATAACGGGGACTCGCATCTTAAATCAGGGTTGGTTGGTGCATCCCAGACTGTCCCGGTAACAGACGGTAAGCCGGGTCTATCAACCTGGCAGAATATTTTCTTCTGCGAGTTTGACGGCCCGCGGCAACAGAGGGAAATAGTAGTTACGGTGATTGGGGAAAAGTGATTGATATGTCATACACCTCTAAAAGGCGCAGCGAATGAAATCCTAAGATTGGGGGCTAAAGCCCCGAGGACACTGAGTGGTTACTCATCTCCGCCTTAAAAGGCGGAGTTAAGTGATTTTATTTTTAATGGATTTTATCCTCTAACCATGGCCTTCAGGCCGTGGGGAGAGCAACTAGTTAAGTTAGCGCCGGACCACAAAAGCCTTTTGTAGAGGATGGAACTACCGGCGCATCGTAAGTGAAACTCTGCTAAAGTACCAGACTGCCGGGGCTAAAGCCCCAAGAACTATTGGTAGTTGCTAATCTCTTCCTTAAAAGGTTGAGCAAATGGATTCCTTAAAATGATCGAGTGTTGAAGTAAGAGCCTGGGTCCTGGAGCCCCGAGGACGCTGGTTGATTGTTTAGGACCTTCACATTACATAGCAATGACTTTTTGTGTAAAAAATCCGAGAAAAATGTTAAGTAATTATTTGTTTATTAGTTTAGATATCGCTTGTTCAATGAATTATATAACATTACCGAAAAACGACTACCTTAGCTTAATAAAGTAAAGTCTATATCTTCAACCTGGAAAAATCAGCTCTATTTCGGCGGATATAACTTAGAAGCAACAGGATAACAGAAATAAAATCAAACTCAAGATATGTCCAAGAAAATAGAAAATACTATTGTTGAAGAATCCGATAAATTGGAGACAAAGCCAAAGAAGAATACACTTTCCGATTATATTGATGACAATAGTAAGCTAATATCGGTACTTGGTGTATTCACAGCTTTAACGGTCTTTACTCGTAACTTTACGATTGAGCCAATTGGATATTTATTATCATTTGTATTTTTAACGCTATCCATAATTGTTTGGTTGGAATTATGGACAAAATTCCCAAAAAAGCCATCTTCATGGAGACTACTAGTTTTTGAAAATGTTCTTAGCTTTTCCGTTCTTGGAATTATTTTATACTGGCTTTTGGCATATAGAGATATTTGGAGGTCTATTTTACCCTTTCCGATTTTTCTGGTACTTATAAGCTTATTGAGTTATCCAATTACAAAATATAAAGTATTAGAAAAACTTATGGGCCTTAAATTAGCACAATATAAAATTGTTAAGATATTGTTTGGTTTAGTATTAATCTTGTTACTAGGTTTTATTGCAGAAATTTTGTCACTCTTAATAGCTTATCCCGTTAATAATACATTTGATCAGATGAGGAATGAAATTGATAGTATATTTATTTATAAAAAATAATAAGGAAGGCTGAGAAGAAATCAAATGATATAGACACTCAAATTAAGATGGAATTATAATATTGGGAGAGCAAGTTGAAAGGTTGAAAATCAATTATTATTTAGCCATTTTTTATCAAAATGTTGATGAGTGTTAATTCTTTCAATTTCATCATAAATAGCTGACCATACCTCAGGAAGTATTTTAGTTAGCTCCTCGAATAACGAATCCATCAAATCTTTCGGTTTAATAAGATTGGAAGTCTCCAATTCTGTTATCTTCCCAATTATTTTATGTGAACTAATATACCTCAGGTCTAACCACAAACATAGTGTGACCTCGCCAAAATATATCTATCGAGGGATTATGTATAAATGCATTACGTAATGGATCAATTCGATTTTTCTTAAAATCATTAAATGTTATAAATTGTTGCTCATTATTTGGTAGGCGTATCGAATTATTTAATGATACTATATAGTTAAGTTGTCGTATTTGTCTTGAAAGTGTCGAATCGAGTTTTTTTTCAAACTTTAATAAATGACAACATAACTCTTTAATGCAATCGTTAATAATAGCATAATGAAATATAACATTCTTATATCTCTGGTCTGGGTCATTGGGTGCTACCATATCTTTATTTCGGATAATAAAGCAGAGACTTTTAAGTACCGTATAATGAGCAGTTCCAATGAATTCTAAATTTATGTCTAGTTTGGGATGCCAGTGACCTTCTTCAGTATACCTACCAAGGAAAGGCCATATGTCTCGAAATGAAGGAATATTTTTATCAATATAACATCCGATAATTTTAATATAATTGAATAGCTTTTTCTGCCGGTCAAAAGTAAAACTCTCTAGACGACCATTTTCTTTCAATGAAGTTGTAGCGGTCCAAGTTACCAATTGTGGATCGGTGGTTGTGATGGGCTGATTATTGAGTGATTCAAATTTACTTTTAGTATCATTTGAAGTTTGTGTTTTCATCAGTTTAAATATTATTATATGTAAGAAGCGGCATTCATCGATTTATCTGTGGTAAAAATATGTCTTGGAAGTTTGTGACCTTTAAGGGTTATTAAGATAGAGATTTGGATTCGGGAAAAGGATCAATCAAAATTCTCATTCTATACTTTAATTCTTGAGGGAAATGTCTCGATATTTCTTGTGTTTTTTCAAAATAATCATTTTCATTTTCATTCCTTTTATGATAGAAAATGCGAATACCTTTACAGTGTAGATGGCAAAATACACTATTTAAAAGAACTCTGTCGGATATTCCACAAGAATGCCCCATTATGCTTACTTTATAATTATCTGCGTTGAGAAAACTATCTAAAGCACGCAAATTGTTACTTCCTAAATACCAAAAAGATTTTATGTTTTGCGTGAATTCATTTAAGTTCAAGCTTTCGATTCTACCATAATATTCGTTCATTTCATCCCCGTAACCAAATATTATTGGATTTCCTTCATCCCCTAGTCTGCCATGTATATTAATAACTTGAGCTTCATTCAAATTAAGCATTATTTTATAACGATTAATAATATCTGTGTAATTAAACACCAGAAATAAGACGCTATTATAGGAACAACTTGATAAATCATCCTTAATGCGATCTCTAATTGTTTCATTATATCCCTCGGTTTTAATCGTTTGCAAATATTCTATAAGTTGTTCTTTAATCAGAATAAAATTTGCATTGTAATTTCTTAAATTATTAATTGCTTTAATTTCACTTCTAAAGTATTGTTGTTCATAATTATTCATTAAATCTACCAATCCACGAAAATATTCAATTTCGATATCAACCCAATTTAAATCACGTAACCTTGTTAAGAGATGTTCGAATAAAGAGCTTTTCGTTTGAAAGGCCTGTCTCCTAGGATTTAAATCCTTCATTAATGAATCCAAAGAATCGTATTTAACCAACCGGTATTGATCGTTTACAATATTCATCAACTCACCGCTATAACTACCAGTTCCAGGTTTGTTTTTTAATTCGATTGATTTATTAAAATACCAAAATATAAAATCAGAATATCGAGTTTCCAAATCATGTGCTAAGTCAAAACCGTTTCCAATGATATATAGTTTATTCATTCAATTCTGATTTTTCAGGTTATAATCTGCAAAATTTCAACAGAGTTTCCGATGCCTTAAAAAACCGGCATTTCCCGATTTATCTGTGGAATACAAAAGATGTCTGTTTGCATTTAAAACCCCATGCATCATCTGAAAGAGGAAATGCCCGCTGATATCAAATATAGGAAATATATTTTAGTTAGACAAAAGTATTTAAATACGTCCAACAGCGTAGGTAAGTGTATTAAATTGCTTTGGTTTATGCCAGGGGATCGACAGCAGCAATAATGATACAGGAGAACTGGGATCAGTCGGTGCAGAGTGATGTGATAACTCTCCTGAGCAGACTTGTTCCTTCAGGGATCTGGGAACATGACCGCCAGGACAATAACGGGGACTCGCATCTTAAGTCAGGGTTGGTTGGTGCATCCCAGACTGTCCCGGTAACAGACGGTAAGCCGGGTCTTTCAACCTGGCAGAATATTTTCTTCTGCGAGTTTGACGGCCCGCGGCAACAGAGGGAAATAGTAGTTACGGTGATTGGGGAAAAGTGATTTTTCTATTCCGAATTTGTTACAGCCTTTATATTCCTGATAAACTGATCATAATCTGCTCTTCCGACAGGAGTTTTTTTGAATAATTCCACGAATTGTTCTCTCGAAAGGTTAACCCAGTCACTCAGGGTCATTCCTGCCACCTTTTCATTTAGTTTGAATTCAGGAATATTATTCACCTTGATTTTATTATTCCACGGACAAACTTCCTGGCACCTGTCGCAACCATAAATCCTTCTTCCCAGCTTTGGAAGCAACTCCTCCGGAATGGGGCCCCTGCTTTCGATCGTGAGATTGGCAATGCATTTTCGTGTGTCAATTGTACGGTTTTCATTTATTGCTAATGTTGGACATGCCTCCAGACATTTTCTGCATTCGCCGCAGTATTCCTCAGTTTCAGGAGTGTCATATTCAAGATCAAGGTTCAAAATCAGCACACCAAGAAAAAAGAATGATCCGAGATTTTTGTTTATTATTACAGTGTGCCGGCCCCGCCAACCGAGTCCGGCTTCAATAGCCCATGCTTTCTCAAGTACCGGAGCTGTGTCAACAAGGCATCTTCCCCCGGCTTCCGGTTCAACGCTTTTAATCCAGGTAAAAAGCCGCTTAAGCTTTTCAATAATTACAAAATGATAGTCAATTCCGTACGAATATCTTGAGAGCACCGGCGCTTCAGGATCTTTCTGAAGTTTCTCCGAGTAATAGCTTAGTCCTGTAAGCACTAAGGATTGTGCACCGGGAAACAGATCTGCCGGATCAAGCCGCTTATGGATATCCCGGGCAAGGTATTCCATTTTATCATTCATTCCCGCGGCAATCCAATCATTAAGGTGAGCAGATTGTTCATCCAACGGACGTGACTTCGCAATTCCGCATAAGTCAAAACCAAGTTCATGTGCTTTTTCCTTTATCCGGGCCGATAAATCATTCATACGATGAAGAGCTGTAAAAAATATTAAAGAAATCCAAGTTCCAGTTTTGCCTCTTCGCTGAGCATGCTTTTATCCCACGGCGGATCAAAAGTAAGCTTGAGATCACAATCCTTCACCCCTTTTATTCCTGCTACCTTATATCTCACTTCTTCAATAAGTTCCTCAACCATAGGGCAGTTTGGTGCAGTAAGTGTCATCGTGATATGTACTACCTGATCCTCACCAAGGTCAATTTTATATAAAAGTCCCAGGTCATATATATTCACAGGGATCTCCGGATCGTAAATGGTCTTAAGCACCCCCACAATTCTGGTTTCTATTTCGAGTCGTTCGGCAGAGTCCATTTATACTTTTATCTTTTCCCTTTTGTCTTTTATCTTTTCCCTACTCTTTTGCCTTCTTACTTCACACTTTTATCTTTTTCCTTTTGTCTTTTATCTTTCTCCTTATAAGCCAGCGCATAAAGCTTTATCTGCCTTACCATTGCAAGCAATCCATTCGACCTTGTCGGAGAGAGGTTTTGCCTCAGCCCTATCTTATCAATGAAATAAAGATCGGTACCAATGATCTCATCCGGGGTTCTGTCCGATAAAACTCTTATCAGCAGGGCAATAATTCCTTTGGTTATTATTGCATCGCTGTCAGCTGAAAATGAAATTACACGGCCATCATAATCAGGATGAAGCCAGACTTTTGACTGGCAGCCATCTATCAGATAATCATTTGTTTTGAATCTGGGTTCAATCAGGGGCAGGCTTTTCCCAAGATCGATAAGCAGATTATACTTATCCATCCAGTCGTCAAAGAATGAAAACTCCTCAATTATGCTATCCTGAATTTCATTTACCATCATCGCAATACCTATGAAAACATACTGATGACCTTTTCAATTCCTGTGCCAAGAGTGTCTATTTCGCCGGTTGTGTTGTAAAAACACATTGAAACCCTCACTGTCCCGTCGATCCCGAACCTTTCCATGACCGGTTGCGCGCAATGGTTGCCGGTACGGACCGCAATACCCATTTTGTCAAGTATCATGCCCGTGTCGTACTGATGGATGTCCTGAAGCAGGAATGAAATAGTTGCAATTTTGTTCTTCGCATTTCCAAACATTCTGAGTTTCTTTATTCCGGATAATCTCTCGGTTGCATAATTGAGAAGCATCTTTTCCCGTGAGGCGATCTCTTCTCTTCCGATATCAAGCACATAATCGAGAGCTTTTCCCATTCCGATGGCACCTGCATAATTCATAGTCCCGGCTTCAAACTTAAAAGGGAGCTGGTTATATGTAGTCTTTTCAAACGTAACCCGTTCGACCATATCGCCTCCGCCCTGATAAGGAGGTAATTCTGAAAGCCACTTTTCTTTGCCGTAAAGGACTCCGATACCTGTTGGTCCATATATCTTATGTCCTGAAAAAGCGTAGAAATCACAATCGTCCGCCGTTACATCAACTATCCCGTGCTGGATACCCTGCGCCCCGTCGATCAGTACCGGAATATTCATTGAATGAGCTGAATCAATGATTTCTTTAATTGGGAGTATTGTCCCAAGCGCGTTCGAAGCCTGTGCTACAGCAACGATCCTGGTCTTTTTAGAAAGAATCTTATAATATTCATCAAGAATGATTTCCCCGGCATCATTTACAGGTATAACTTTCAGCTTTGCTCCTTTCCTTTCACACAACATCTGCCACGGAACTATGTTGGCATGATGCTCAATACTGCTTAAAATTACTTCGTCTCCCTCCTTTACAAATAACTCCCCGAAGGAAAATGCGATACAATTAATTGAACCAGTTGTTCCTGAAGTAAAAACTATTTCCTCTCTTTTACCGGCATTTATAAAGGACCTCACTTTTTCGCGGGCGTTTTCAAAAGCTTCCGAGGTCATATCGCTCATTGCATGAACACCCCTGTGAACGTTCCCGTTATAGTTGGTATACACTTCCATTACGGCATCCAGAACACATTGAGGCTTCTGGGTGGTAGCGCCATTATCAAAATAGATAAGAGGCTTGTCGTATACTTTCCGGGAAAGTAACGGGAAATCGGTTCTTATTTTTGCAATATCCTTCACCTGCTAATGTATTAACCACATTTAACCAAACAGCTGGCACACCGTGAAAGTTCCCCTTTCAGCCGCTGCATCACCAGATTATCGAGCCGTTCGCGTAATGCATCAACTTTAATGTTCTGGATCACCTCATGAGCGAAACCGAACATAAGCATAAGTTTTGCTTCGCGCTTATCAATACCTCTTGATCTGAGATAGAATAGAGCCTCATCATCAAGCTGGCCAACTGTTGCTCCATGACTGCATTTAACATCATCTGCATAGATCTCAAGCTGTGGCTTGCTGTCCATTTTGGCATCGTCGGTAAGGAGTATGTTATTATTCTTCTGGTAAGCAAATGTGCCTTGTGAGTCCTGTGCAACATAAATACGTCCGTTGAAAGCTCCGGTTGAGGCATCGTCAAGAACTCCCTTAAACAACTGGTTGCTTGTGCAATTGGGAGAAGCATGGTCGATATTTACAAAATTATCGATGTGCTGCCATTTATCAGCAAGGAAAAGCCCGAATGATTTCGTTTCGGCACCTTCTCCTCCAAGATAATGATAGGTACTGTTGCGTACCAGTCCCCCATGGAGGGTAATATTATTTGACGAGGCATAACTGTTCTTCTCCTGGTGAATGAATGTATGAGTTATCTTACATGCATTATTATGTTCATTCTGTACCCGGATGATCTCAAAATGAGCATTCTCTCCCACGTAAATCTCAGTTACAGCATTTGTAAGGAACTTCTGGGGCGAAAGGGTATGATCGCAGATTATCAGGGTAACTTCAGAATTAGCGCCAGCTATGATAAGATTCCTGTGCTGATTGAATGTATCTTCCTGAGAATCTACAAGGCTTACTACCTGGATCGGTTTCTTAAGCACAGTGCCATCAGGCACATTCACAAATACCCCGTCAGAAGCCATTGCGGTATTCAGGTGAACCAGTCCGTCAGTTTCACTTTTTGCATATTTCCCATAGTGTTTTTCAATGACTGTCCCGAAGCTTTTTGCTGCTTCATTCAGGCTTCCAATCCAGATCCCGCCCGGCAACTGATGAAGCTTGCCGTTAATTACAGGATAAAATCCGTTAATAAGAACGATCCCGTGTGCATCAAGGTCAGTTACATCGCATCTGAAGTCTTCCGCTTTCCTGAAATCTGATTCACCCGGCATGAAATAGCTTTTGTAATCATGTTTAAAAAAGATGTCGAGATTTGTGTATTTATATGCTTCGTTTTTCCTCGTCGGGACTCCGAGTTCATCGAATTTTTTAAAAGCAGGTTCCCTTAAAGAGTTAATAAAAGCCGATGACCCTTTTTCTATTCTTTGAATATTATCAACGTAAAGGTTTGAATATCTTTCTGTTATTTCAGATTTGCCGTCCATTTAGTTTTGAATGTCTACCTCTTTTTTAATCCAGTCATATCCTTTTTCTTCAAGCTCCAAAGCCAGTTCTTTCCCAGCTGTTTTTACAATCCGGCCATCATACATAACATGAACAACATCCGGTATTATGTAATCGAGCAACCTCTGGTAATGGGTAATTATTATAGCGGACTTATCGGGCCGTTTTAATTTATTTACTCCATTTGCAACAATACGCAGGGCATCAATATCCAAGCCTGAATCGGTTTCATCAAGAATTGCAAGTTTCGGCTCGAGCATTGCCATCTGGAAAATCTCATTCTTCTTCTTTTCTCCTCCTGAAAAACCTTCATTGACCGACCTGTTTGCCAGTTTTGAATCAATTTCGACAAGTTCCTTCTTTTCACGCATAAGCTTCAGAAAATCCGAAGCCGAAAGCGGTTCAAGACCATTGTGTTTCCGGTGTTCATTTACAGCAGTTTTCATGAAGTTGACCATGCTTACACCCGGGATCTCTATAGGATATTGGAATCCGAGGAATATTCCCTCCTTCGATCTGTTCTCGGGTGACATTTCCAGGAGGTTCTTTCCAAAAAAAGTAATGCTACCTTCAGTAACTTCAACCAGCTCTCTGCCGGCCAGAACTGCCGCCAGCGTACTTTTACCTGAACCGTTTGGCCCCATTATGGCATGGATTTCGCCCGGTTTAATTTCAAGGCTTATACCCTTGAGTATATTTTTCCCTTCGATAGCAGCTTTTAAATCTTTAATAATCAGCATAATATAATAAAATTGTTATTTTGGTACTAACCAACACTGCCTTCGAGACTTATCAGCAGAAGTTTCTGAGCCTCAACGGCAAATTCCATCGGGAGTTTATTTATTACTTCCCTGGCATAGCCATTTACTATCAGACCAATAGCATCTTCTGTCGATATGCCCCTCTGATTGCAGTAAAAAATCTGGTCCTCCCCTATTTTTGATGTGGTTGCTTCGTGTTCAACGATAGACGACTGATTGTCAACCTCAAGATATGGGAAAGTGTGAGCTCCGCATCTGTTTCCGAGCAACAGTGAATCACACTGTGAATAATTCCTTGAATTGGTCGCGTTCTTAAGAACCTTTATGAGTCCCCGGTAACTATTCTGCCCGTGACCAGCAGTAATACCCTTTGATACAACTGTGCTTTTGGTATTCTTACCCACATGGATCATTTTTGTACCGGTATCAGCCTGCTGCCAGTTGTTGGTAACAGCAACCGAATAAAACTCTCCTGTGGAATTATCACCTCTGAGAATGCATGATGGATATTTCCAGGTTATTGCAGAACCTGTTTCAATCTGAGTCCATGATATCTTTGAGTTCTCACCCTTGCAAAGTCCGCGTTTTGTAACAAAATTGAAGATCCCGCCTTTACCATTCTTGTCACCGGGATACCAGTTCTGGACAGTTGAGTATTTAACTTCTGCATTTTTTTCTGCTACGATCTCCACAACTGCAGCATGCAATTGATGTTCATCCCTCATTGGTGCTGTACAACCCTCAAGATAGCTTACGTAAGCTTCTTCGTCAGCAACAAGAAGCGTGCGTTCAAACTGTCCGGTGTTTGCCGAGTTGATCCTGAAATAAGTCGACAGCTCCATCGGACATCTGACTCCCTTTGGAATATAACAGAACGAACCGTCGCTGAAAACAGCGGAATTAAGGGTAGCAAAAAAGTTGTCTGAATAGGGAACCACCGAACCCATATATCTTTTAACAAGATCGGGATATTCCTTTACAGCTTCACTAAATGAGCAAAAGACAATTCCAAGTTCAGCGAGTGTTTCTTTGAACGTTGTTTTTACTGAGACGCTGTCGAGCACTGCATCAACAGCCACTCCTGAAAGGTATTTTTGTTCATCAAGAGGGATTCCGAGTTTGTCAAATGTTTTTTTAAGTTCGGGATCGATTCCATTCACACCATCCGTTGAGCTTCTTTTCTTAGGAGCCGCATAATAAATTATATCCTGATAATTAATAGGAGGTATCTTAAGATTTGGCCATGTCGGCATCTTCATTGTCATCCAGTGACGCAATGATTTCAGCCTGAACTCAAGCAGCCATTCCGGTTCATTCTTCTTCGCTGATATAAGACGGACTACATCCTCGTTAAGACCTTTAGGGATCTTTTCCGTATCAATATCCGAATAAAACCCATACTTATATTCACCTGAAGTAACGTCGCTTATAATCTTATCCTGTTCTTTTTCCATCTACTTGTATCGTTCGGTCAACAGACTAACAAACCGTTATATGATTTGTTAAGCTGTTAATTATATTTAATCTAAATAAACATGCAAAATTATTAAAAATTTTTTAAAGATTGAGTGTTAAAATAAATCATCGGAATATTTATGCTCAACTATTCCGTCTCAAGGGCTACGATTAAATAACTTTGGGGCTATTTAAAAAGTCTAAATCCATTAACCGCAAAGATCGCAAAGGATTTACGCAAAGGGTCGCAAAGAGCTAATTATTAACGTTTTAACTTTGCGTACTTTGAGCTTCTTAGCGTCCTTTGCGGTTAAAAAGAGCTTTTTCAACAACCCCAAACTTATCAAATTGTAAATCTGCTAAAGATAATTCTCAGTCTAAGACTGATTCTTAAGTTATTGGCTATGGGCTGTTACCCTGATGTCAGGAATTTGAAAGGTTTCATTACACACTCCATGAAAAAGATCATCGATAACCCTTGTAAATATTTGCTTCAGAACGCGAAAATATTTATAAATTGGCGCCTTGTTAAAGAATTTACAATTATCCTAAAACACTATTCATGAGGAACTTTCCGGATCCATTCTTAAAAAGAAACCTTAAAAAACTATTTCTTTTTGCAATTATTTTATTTTCACCTGTTTGCATATTTGCCGCCGAAGGTACCGCTCCCTCAGTCGGTCCAGTTCGTATTGAATTTATAATATTCGGCCTTATCCTTCTGGGCGTTGCATTATTTCACAAACAAACCTTCTGGGTTGCTGTTATAGGGCTGACACTCCTGCTATCTTTCAAACTTATCTTTGCACAGGGATTTAACATGGCTGAGCATTTTTTCGGATCCACACCGATGCTCGATCAGATCATGGATAAGAATTTACGCCAGGGAGAGTGGGGAATAATCCTGAACCTTCTGGGCCTGCTTTTAGGATTTGCGGTACTTTCAAAAATATTCGAGGAATCGGGTGTGCCTGATATTCTGCCGCGCTATCTTCCTGACGACTGGAAAGGTCCTTTCCTGCTGCTGGTATTTGTTTTCATATTATCATCGTTCCTTGACAATATAGCGGCAGCATTAATAGGTGGCACGATTGCCCTGGTGGTATTTAAGAACAAAGTGCACATTGGTTATATTGCTGCCCTGGTTGCTGCAAGTAATGCCGGGGGATCGGGCAGTGTTGTGGGAGATACGACTACAACAATGATGTGGATCGATGGCGTTGCGGCATTAAATGTCTTACATGCTTACGTTGCTGCAGGAACTGCATTGATCTTCTTCGCCTGGTTCGCCTCACACCAGCAGGATAAGTATCAGCCGATACAGAAAAATGCCGACAGCAATGTCAAAATCGACTGGGTAAAAATATTCAATGTTGCACTAATACTTGCAGGAGCAATAATATCAAACATCCTCTACGACATGCCGGCTCTGGGTGTCTGGATTGCAATCGTTCTGGGTGCTTTTCTAAGAAGAGTTCCATGGCAAGAGGTTCCGGGGGCAATCAAAGGCACGGTTTTCCTTCTCTGTCTGGTAACATGCGCTTCGATGATGCCGGTTGAAGAGCTTCCGAATGCTTCATGGATAACAGCCCTGGCTCTCGGTTTTCTTTCTGCTGTATTTGATAACATACCGCTTACGAAACTCTGTCTCGACCAGGGTCATTATGACTGGGGTATGCTTGCCTATACCGTCGGGTTCGGTGGATCAATGATCTGGTTTGGTTCTTCTGCCGGTGTGGCTATTACAAATAAATTCCCTGAAGGACGTAATGTAATAGAATGGGTAAAAAAAGGCTGGCATGTTGCAGCTGCATATATAATAGGTTTCTTTGCCCTGTATCTCTTACTTGGATGGGAGCCGGCCGATACAAAAGAGCATAAGATAATTAATTGCCCTGTGCCAGGTTGCCCGATGGCAAATAAAACCGAAGCAAAAGCAAGTCCCGGAACTGTGGGGTATTATGAAGTGGAAGTGAGGGCTGAGGAATCCCGATAATGCAGAAATTCTATCTACTCTCTTTATATTCTCTGATCAGCGATTGAAATACCTCTTTTACGGTTGATATTTTGGTCGCCCTGAAAGCGTTTGCTCCTGCAAAGGCATATCCGTTCTCAAAATTTCCCTTAAGTGCATTGATAAGCGCAATAATAATGCAGTAGGGACTTTTATTGATATCACAGGTCTTGATGCATTTGAAGGGACATTTTTTAGGTTGTTTCTTTCCCTCCCTTACTCTTGTTATAAAATTGCTTAGAATTGCGCGTCCGGGCATTCCTACCGGACTTTTAATTATTTCAATGTCACTTTCGGAGGCATCGATATACGACTGTTTGAAAGCATCCGATGCATCGCACTCATTGGTAGTAACAAATATCGTCCCCATCTGAACCCCTGATGCCCCGAGCTCCATTATGTTATGAATATCTTCCCCGGTATAGATGCCTCCCGCAGCAATCAGCGGAATTGCCTGATCATATTTCTCTTCAAAAGTCTTTAATTCCGTAACAATTTCAGGAACAAGCTTTTCGAGCTTATAATTACTGTCAGAGATCTGTTCCTCTTTAAAACCAAGATGGCCACCTGCTTTCGGACCTTCAACAATAACAGCATCAGGAAGGTAATCGTAATTTGTCTTCCATTTCTCGCAGATTATCCTGGCTGCCCTTGCTGATGATACGATCGGAATAAGCTTTGTGGGGCAGCCCTTCTTTAAAAAAGATGGGAGATCAAGGGGAAGCCCGGCTCCGGCTATAATTACGTCAACTTTTTCCGTAATGGATGTTTTTATCATGTCTGCAAAATTTGACATCGCTACCATTACATTAACACCTATTATTCCTCTGGTCTTTTCCCTTGTTTTACGTATCTCTTCTTTAAGACCGTAAATACTAGCTTCAAGGAAGTCACCTGAAAATTCCTTATATAAAAGTCCTAGTCCGGCACTAGAAATAATGCCAACTCCACCTTCATTTGCTACTGCTGCTGCCAACCCCGAAAGCGAAATCCCGACACCCATACCGCCCTGTATAATCGGTACAGCCACTGCCAGGTTTCCGATATTTAGACTCTTCATTGTACTTAAAAAATTTCGCCAAAGGTAGTCTATTCATAAGATTACAGGCCGAAAAAGGAAATAATTAACGTAAAAAGCAGATACTATTTCACTTTATTTAACAATTGGAATGGTAATCAGAAAGCCCTTCGAATCCGTCCACCCGCCTCAATTTAAGCAGATCCGGCCCGATTATTGTTAGCGTCAGATTGATTAATTATCTTACCTTTAAATTTTAATGAACATAAATTACTGATCAAAGTTCTATTTATATGAAAAAACTATCCTTCGTTTTAATACTGGTACTATTGAACGTTTACTGCCTTATGGCAGATTCGGAAAAAGAGATCAAAGCCGGGATAAAACATGTAACTGTTTATCCCGATCGTGCACAGATTACTCATGAGGCAGCCATTGAACTCCCCGCTGGCGCTACTACTCTCAGGCTTGGCGGTCTTTCACCTTATATCGACGCTCAGAGCATTCAGGTAAAGGGTTACGGAGATTTTATAATTATGTCGGTAAATCAGCAAAACAACTATCTTCAGAATCTTGAGGACCTGCCTGAAGTCAAAGCAATCAGGGCGCAGATCGAAGCTTTACAGTTAAAAGTTGAAGATGAAAAGGCCGCCATCGGTGTACTGAATGAAAAGCAGGCTTTCCTGGTAGCCAACCGGGCAATTCTTGTAAAGGAAACTACCTTCACCCTTGAACAATTAAGAAGCGTTATGGACCTGTATACGAACAATATGGAACAGGTTACAACCGCTATGCTAAAGAAAAACAGGCTCATAAAAGATTACGAAAAACAGATCACCGCCCTGCAGCAGCAAATTGCTGATAAAGCGGGGAAACAGCAGCTTCCTTCAGGTGAAATAGTCGTTTCGGTTTCATCTGAAAAGCCCGTATCGGGCAGGCTGACATTTAGTTATGTTGTGTTAAATGCCGGCTGGTATCCATCCTATGATATTAGGGTTGATGATATAACAAAGCCCGTTACACTTTTCTATAAAGCAAATGTTTTCCAGAATACAGGAGTAGCATGGAAAGATGTGAAACTCAGCTTCTCAAATGCAACTCCATGGGTTGCCGGTAATGTTCCTGTCCTGAATCCCTGGTTCATCGATTATTATAGTCCTGTTCCGCAGATTCGAATAAGAGGCATGGCATCCGGAGTGAACAAAAGCCAGATGCCCGAGGCCCCAATGATGGATAAGAAAATGGAGCAAGCCGAATTTGTAGAAGCAGCAACCGCTCCGGTTCAAAAAGTAACGGGAGAAACTACCGTAACTTTTGACATCACAACCCCTTACTCCATATCATCCGACGGTAAAGTGCAGACCATTGAAATACAACGCACCAATTCAGCCGCTGACTACAAATACGTTACCGTTCCCAAAATATCAACGCTCGCATATCTGACCGGCAATATTACCGACTGGGCCAAACAGAGCCTTATAGGTGGTGAGGCAACATTGTACTTTGAGAACACCTTTGTCGGCAAGTCGTATCTTAATGTTAATCAATTAACAGACACTCTTACTCTCTCCCTTGGAAACGATAACAGCATTCTTGTGAAAAGAGAGAAAAGACAGGATTTTACCAGCAAAAAAGTGCTTGGCTCAAATAAAACAGAAACCTACTCATTTCTGATTACCGTAAGAAATAATAAAGCGACTCCTGTAAGGATTACCGTGAATGATCAGATACCCATTTCCTCAAACAGCGGGATCGAAGTTGACGCAGTCGAACTGTCCGGGGGTAAGCTTGACTCACAAACCGGTGTTATAAAATGGGATCTGAACATTAAACCCCAGGAGACCCGGCAATTGATCCTTACTTATTCGGTAAAATATCCAAAAGACAAGAATATAATCCTTGAATAAATCTCTTTATCACAATGAAACTACTTGGAAATTTAATATGGCTTATCTTCGGAGGTTTTCTTATTGCAATTGAATATTTCATAGGAAGTCTGATACTTATGGTAACGATTATCGGAATCCCCTTTGGTCTTCAGACACTGAAGATGGCCTCCCTTTCTATATGGCCCTTCGGCCGTACAAGCAGGGTTACAGAGAGAGCCTCAGGTTGCCTCAGCATCTTCATGAACGTCCTGTGGCTCCTTTGCGGTGGAATCTGGATCGCAATAACCCATGCTTTTTTCGGGGTCTTCCTTTGTATCACAATAATAGGCATACCTTTTGGAATGCAACATTTCAAACTTACTGAAGTTGCAATAAACCCGTTTGGGAGAGTAATAGTTCAAAACTGATTTAATTCTAATAATAACCAAATCTGCGCTAATCTGCAGTCCCGATAGCTACCGGGACTATGGAGAAATATCAAATAGTTTTTTCCCCCGCTGATCTCGCAGATTTATGCTGATAAAGTATTTTTCTATGAATGAACCGGAAAATAAAAAAACACCTATAGGCAGCTATGGGAAGTTTGGATTGATTGAACATATAATAAAAGGTATCACACCGCAAAACAAAAGTACTGTTTCGGTAATCGGAGATGACGCTTCGGTAATAGATTCCGTGACAGATCTTACCCTTGTTTCTACTGATCTGATATTAGAAGGCATCCACTTCAACCTTATTTACACTCCTTTGAAGCACCTGGGATACAAGGCAGTGATCAGGGCAATTTCAGATATTTATGCAATGAACGGTACTCCGGGGCAGATACTTATTGCTATCGGGGTTAGCTCACGCTTTAGTGTTGAACAGATAGATGAACTTTATGAAGGTATACGTCTTGCCTGCAGTAAATACAAAGTCGATCTGGCCGGCGGCGATACTACGAGTTCCATTACCGGTCTCACAATATGTGTTACCGCTATTGGCTCCGTCAGCAAAAATGAGCTGGTAAAGAGGGATGGCGGCAAACCAAATGATCTCATCTGTGTTACAGGAAATTTCGGAGCATCATTTATGGGACTGCAGGTTCTTGAACGGGAAAGAAGGCTTTTTGACAAAGACAAAACCTTTAAACCGGATCTGGCAGGTTATGAATATATAGTTGAAAGGCAGTTAAAACCTGAGTTTCCGTCAGATGTATCAGCTGAAGTTAGAGAGCTTGGCATAATCCCCTCATCAATGATTGATGTTTCAGATGGTCTGGCATCTGATCTACTTCATATCTGCAAGATGTCAGATACAGGTTGCAGAATATTTTATGACAGAATACCTATAGACACAGAGACTGCCAGAGCAGCCGTTGAATTTAAAATGGATCCGGTTGTCCCTGCCCTTAATGGCGGTGAAGATTATGAATTGCTATTCACGATTCCTCTCGAAAACCTCGAAAAAGTCAGGAGTATTGCTGCTGTAAAATTAATTGGTCATTTAACAACTTCTGATCAGGGTCACTTTATCATAAGTGGAGATGGATCCGAAATCGAGCTTAAAGCGCAAGGCTGGGAAAAGGCAGGAGAATAATGTTTACCTGGGCCCTCTTATAATACCACGTTCGGACTGCCTTATAAAATCAATTATATAATTTCTATCCTCTGATGGAGTGAATTCATTTTCAACATATTCCAGGGCCTGAGAAACATTCATTCCATTCTGAAATATGGCTCTGTAAATATTATGGATCTCATCGATTCTGTCTTTTTCGAACCCCCGTCTGGTCAAACCTACTACATTTAGTCCCATATATGAAAGCGGTTCGCGCTCAGCTTTGATATAAGGGGGAACATCCATTCTTACTTTGCATATTGGTCCGATAATTACATGTCTGCCTATGTGTGAAAACTGGTGAACAAAGGTACCGCCGCTAATAATAGTCCAGTCACCAACTTTGGCTTCCCCTGCCAGACCTGTAACATTACCCAGAATACAATTATTCCCTAAATGGCAGTCGTGGGCGACATGTGATAGTGCCATCAGCAGACAGTTACTGCCGACAACCGTTTTCCCGACTGCTGCAGTACCCCGGTTTATAGTCACACCTTCCCTTATTGTAGTGTTATCACCTATTTCGGCGGTGGTTTCTTCTCCAATGAATTTAAGGTCCTGCGGAATGCCTGAAATAACCGCTCCGGAGAATATCCTGCAATTTTTACCGATGCGGGCTCCACTGAGAATGGTTGAATGAGGACCCAGCCAGGCTCCTTCTCCTATCTCTACGTTGTCCGCGACATATGCAAAAGGCTCAACTGTCACATTATCAGCTAATCTGGCATTTGGGTGAACATAAGCTAAATTTGAAATCATTAATTGATCATTTGTTTTTTATTACCTGGGCAACCATTTCTCCTTCAACAACAAGGTGATTTCCGACAAATGCCTGGCCAAACATGGAGACAATACCTCTTCTCAATGGTTCAATAAGTTCCATCTTGAGGATAAGTGTATCACCCGGAACTACCTTGTGCTTGAATTTAAGCTTATCAATTTTAAGAAAATAAGTAGAGTATTTTTGGGGCTCCTCAACAGAGCTAAGCACCAGTAATCCACCTGACTGGGCCAGAGCTTCGACCATCAGGACTCCCGGCATAACGGGTTCCCCCGGAAAATGACCCTGAAAAAAGGGTTCGTCGAATGTTACGTTTTTAATACCTACAACACTCGTTTCGTCGAGCGAAATAATTTTGTCGACCATCAGAAAAGGATACCTGTGCGGCAAACGTTTTTTTATGTCCTCGAGTGTATAAACCGGTGGTATGGAAGGATCATATATGGGAATATTGATCTTCGAATGTGCTTTCTTAATTTCCTGCCTGACCAGTTTTGCCAGCCTTGTATTTGCATAATGGCCCGGCCGGGTCGCAACAACTTTCCCTTTTATTGGTTGTCCTACCAGAGCCAGATCGCCCATTATATCGAGCAGTTTATGTCTGGCGGGCTCATTCGGGTAGCGAAGTTCAGTATTATTAAGTATACCGGCAGTATGCTTGCTAATTAAAGGCCTGTTAAAGAGATTGGCAATACGGTCGATTTCTTCCTGCTCTATTTCCTTTTCAAGAATAACTACAGCATTATCAAGGTCTCCGCCTTTTATAAGTCCAAGTTTATGAAGTGGTTCCAGCTCGTGGAAAAAAACAAATGTCCTGCTCCTGCTTATCTCCTGTTCAAAATCATTTATCGAATCGAGAATCGCATACTGATTACCAAGTATCCTTGAATTATAATCAATAAGAACATTGATACTCAGATGATCATCAGGATAGATAATGAGGTCAACTCCGTGTTCCTCATCAGAAAATGTAATTTTCTGTTTGACAATGAAATAATTTCTTTCTTCTCTCTGGTTGACAATTCCGGCTGACTTAATAGCATCGGTAAACGCCCAGGCTGACCCACCCATAATCGGAGCCTCAGGACCATTAAGTTCAATCATCGCATTGTCGACACGCAAGCCATGCAATGTAGCAAGAGCATGTTCAATAGTTGCTACCGAAGCATTGTTCTGAGAAAGTGTCGTACCCCTTGAAGTATCACTTACATTCTCAGCCACAGCATCTATGACAGGTTTCCCCGGAAGATCACTCCTGCAAAATTTATACCCATGGTTGGCCGGAGCCGGTTTGAAAGTTATGGTAACAACTATACCCGAGTGTAATCCTTTACCTGTCAGGCTAACCTCTTTTGCAAGCGTTCTTTGTTTCTCACTCATTGGACTCTAATCTATAATTTGAGAATTCGGGTACAAAAAAATCAAAAAAAACCGAAAATCCAATAACTTATCATTATAGGGGCTATAATTCGGCACTATTACCAGGAATAAATCATTTTTGACTGAGGAGTTTTATCTGTTTCTCAAGTTCATTTAATTTTGCCTGAATTTCAGGTAATTTCCTGAAAATTATAGAAGATCTCAGGAAATCCCTGTAGTCAAATGCAGGGTAACCAAGTAATATCGAGTTTCCCTTTTTGATATCACCTGAGATTCCCGATTGAGCTCCGATTTTAGTTCCTTCCGCGATTTTAAGATGCCCCGCAATGCCAACCTGACCCCCAAACATGCAGTTGCTTCCGACCTTCACCGATCCGGAAATACCAGTTTGTGCTGCCATCACAGTATTTTCGCCAACCTCAACATTATGGCCTATCTGAATAAGATTATCAAGCTTGACACCTCTTCTGATAAATGTTGAACCCATTGTTGCCCGGTCTATCGTGACATTTGCTCCTATCTCAACATTGTCCTCCACGACGACGTTTCCCAGCTGCGGTATCTTCATAAATTCACTTTCCGATTGCGGAGCAAAACCGAATCCGTCGCTTCCGATGACCGTACCTGCATGTATGACGCAGTTTTCGCCAATTACACAATCATGATAAATTGTCACACCCGGATTTACTGTGCAGTTCCTTCCTAACCGGGTACTGTCACCAATGTAGCAATGCGGATAAATTGAGCATTCATCGCCAATTTTACAATTTTCGCCGATATAGGCATAGGGACCAATGTAAACATCATTTCCTATTAAGGCTGTTGGTTCAATGATCGCGGTAGGATGGATACCTTTTTTCCTTGGTCGTGCCTGATCAACAAGCCTGAGGAGAGACGCGAATGCATCATAAGCATTGTCAACTTTAATAAGTGTAGCTGATACACTTCTTGTCGGAACAAAGGTTTTATTAACAAGAACTATCGAAGACTCTGTCGTATATAAATAGTGTTCGTATTTGGGATTGGCAAGGAACGAAAGAGCGCCGGAATGTCCTTCCTCAATTTTTGCTACAGTATTTACAATCGTATCAGGATTTCCTTCTATCTCACCCTTTAAAAATCCGGCAATTGTTGCGGCACTGAATTCCATAATAGTTTAATGTAAAAATATTGGTTCGTAATAATCCGTTAAGGTAGTCATTTTAAAATAAGTCTTCCACATCCCGGGGTTACCTCCTGTCTCTGTTATCTGCATTCTTTGGGATAGCACAGGAAGTACTTTGTAACCCTTTCCGAAAGAAGCTTGTGTTCAAACAGATCCGAAACCGATGTAATATCGGCTATAATCCCGTTCTTAAGCAAAATCCTTACTTCAGATGAATCCGGCGCATAGGTCAGGTTATAAATGGTATTCGAAAAAACATAATACTCTGTCAGTTCCAGGCTTATCTGCATCATATTGGCAGTCATGTCCTTCAGAAGCCAGACTTTCTCATCCGGAAAGGGCTCATTTTGAAGTTCAATTGCAAGAAGATCCCTGCTCATCAGTCTTCGTGAAAGATCGGACAGGACTTTATCATTATGATCTGCCCAATATTTTGCAGAGGTAAGGATATCAGTATCATCCAGTCTTGTAAAATTTGAGACAATAATTCCGGGAGTAAAAGCTCCGGTAATTGTCAGATCATCGTGGCCGATGTTATTATATAGAAAGAAACTTAGTGCCGGGGTTGCATACAGGTCACTCCCCGAAGTTGCCAGCTGTTTCGCTCTTTTTAAAACATTTACAAGCAGGCTTTCAGATGCGAGGACAGTTTTATGCATGTAAACCTGCCAGTACATAAGCCTGCGGGCAATAAGGAATTTTTCGAGCGAATAGATGCCTTTCTCGTCCATAACAAGGCTGTCATTCACCACGTTAAGCATTCTTATAATCCTGTCAGATCCTACGGATCCTTCTATAACTCCGGTAAAGAATGAATCCCTGCGGAGATAATCTAGCCTGTCCATATCCATCTGACCCGTAATCAGTTCGTGGAAAAACTTCCTGTTATAATCTCCTGTAAAAATATCAATTGCCAGCCCGAGCCTTCCCGAGAAATCCTCATTCATCTTTTTCATCAGAATCAATGAAAGATCTTCATGGGTGATTCCGTTTATCAACGAGTTTTCAAGGGCGTGAGAAAAAGGCCCATGTCCGATATCATGAAGAAGGATAGCTATCAGGGTCGCTTCCTCTTCCTGCGGAGTTATACTGACATCCTTATTTTTAAGAGTTGCAAGGGCATTATACATAAGGTGAAGCGCCCCCAGGCAATGCTGAAATCTGCTGTGATTGGCTCCCGGATAGACAAAACTTGTAAGGCCGAGCTGCTTAATGTTCCTGAGACGCTGAAACCAGGGATGCTCAATAATGTCATAAATAAGGTCATCAGGGATGCTTATAAATCCATAAACCGGATCATTTATGATCTTGCGCTTGTTTTTCCTGTACACCAACTGGTAAATTCTTAACGTACAAAAATATAAATTTGTTTTAATTATGGAATCAGTATGCCACTTGCTCTCAAATCAATAAATCTTAAATCCTAACCGGGATCTTTGAAATATCTTAATCCTTTGTATTACTTTGTCTTCCGCTGGTTTAACTGAGTGAATATCTATATAACTCCCGGTTTTGATAACGGTTTTGCTTAAAGCCGAATAAAAGGAAAAATCCAAAGAAACATCACATTTTCTTGTAACATTTGAAATTTTAACCGTCTTTTATACGTCAAATTAATATGCTACCAAACGGCAATAACAAGTAGGATTGATGTATGAAAATTGAAATTCAGGGACTTAACAAGATATACCCGAACGGCAATCATGCTTTAAAAGACATTAACCTTGAATTCGGTACTGGAATGTTCGGTCTTCTGGGGCCTAACGGCGCGGGAAAATCAAGCCTTATGCGCATTATGGTTCTTTTGATGAAGCCGACTTCAGGATTGGTCCTTATAGATGGAAGGGACATACAGAAGCACAGGAAGGAATTAAGGACCATGCTGGGTTATCTTCCGCAGGATTTCCGTTTTTTTACATCCCTTAAGACATGGGAGTTCCTCGATTACTCCGGTGCTCTTGCAGGACTAAAAAGCAGAAAAGAAAGGATCAAAGAGGTTGACAGACTTCTCGATCAGGTAGGATTGCTTGAAGTGCGTGACCGGCAGGCAAACAGGCTTTCGGGAGGTATGAAAAGAAGACTGGGAATTGCTCAGGCACTCATCGGCAATCCCAGGATCATCATTGTTGATGAGCCCACAACCGGACTTGACCCTGATGAAAGGATAAGGTTCCGGAATATATTATCGCAGCTTAGCCGGAACGATGTCACGATAATTTTATCAACCCATATTGTCGGAGATATATCTTCAACCTGCCAGGGTATGGCACTTTTGAACAGGGGAGAGCTTGTATTCTCCGGTTCGCCGGAGAATCTTGTGAAACATGCTGAAGGACATGTATTTAAGCTCCATCTCACACCTTTTGAGTATGAAAAAGTCAAGGAACAATACAATGTAATATCAACAATACCTGTTGAATCAGGATGGGAAGTCCAGATAGTGTCCGACGATACCCCTGAGTATGCCTCAACAGCCATAGTGCCAAATATTGAACATGCGTATGTTTATTTTATGGAACATAAGCTTAACACCACTATCATTGAATAACACATAGCAGGTACTTATGTCATTCCTCCATAACATCCGCACAGTTGCACAATACGAGGCAAAAACCCTGAGACGAAGCTGGTTTTTCAGGCTCTTTTCAATTGGAGCCCTTTTTATTCTTACGTTTATGAATATCGGCCTGTTCTCACCAATTGGTGACGAACCCTGGGACCTTGTTGCAATTCCTTCGTCGGTTCCGCTTATTAATCTTTACCTTCTGAATATAGGGCAGGCCTTTATAGTGATCTTTCTGGCTTCTGACTTCCTGAAACAGGATAAGAAGCTTGACACAAATGAAGTTCTTTACACGCGTTCAATGTCGAACTTCGAGTACATAACGGGGAAAACAATAGGTATCCTCAGGCTTTTCCTTGGTCTCGATGTAATTATCCTCTGCATTGGCCTGCTGATGAACATTATCTCAAACAGCATGACAATCGATCTGATGTCATATCTGAGTTACCTTCTCATCATTTGCGTCCCCACAATTGTCTTCAGCCTCGGACTTGCCTTTATGCTGATGCAGGTTATAAGGAATCAGGCAATTACCTTTATGATACTTCTTGGCTATGCGGCACTTGATATGTTCTATCTGTATTTCAGGGCAGGATCGATCTTCGATTACATGGCATTTGGACTTCCTGTCTTTAAATCGGGAGTAATAGGATTTGATAACCTGAATCTTATTATAAACCAGAGACTGCTTTACTTTTTTCTTGGAATGGCAATGGTAATGGGTACTATTCTCCTGTTCAAACGGTTGCCCCAATCAAAGTTCCATAAAGTCCTTACAATAGTAATGCTCATTGTTTTTTCGTCGGGTGCCTTTATTACAGGATCAAACACCTGGGGTGATTACAGCAGAAAAGTCAACGACAAAAAGCTGGTTATTGAGACTGACAGGCAGTATGAAAACCGGATGTTTCCATCAGTCGAAAATGCAATCATTGATTTTGATCACAAAGGTGTAACATTTGAAGCATCAGCCGGACTCAAAATAACCAATCAGAATAACGAACCTCTTGATACTTACCTGTTTTCACTTAATCCATCCCTCATAGTTTTAAAAATTACCTCTGCTGATAAGGAACTGGAATTCAAGAGGATAAATCAGATCATTGAAATTGTTCCAGGTAACAAGCTGGAGACAGGTCTTTCCGACTCCCTTACGATATTTTATTCAGGTAGCGTCAATGAATCTTTCTGTTTCCCCGACTACGCCGATAACATAAAAGAGAATCCATACAGGATTGAAATGGTCAATGTAAATAAACGGCAGGCATTTCTTACAGAAAACTATGTGCTTCTTACACCTGAATCTCACTGGTATCCTGTTGCAGGACTAAATTACTATCCGTCAAACCCGGCAAAGATTAAAATTGATTTTACAAGATATACTATTAATGTTCACACTAAAAATGGCCTTTCAGCTGTATCTCAGGGAAAATCACAACCTGGAAACGGAACCTGTAGTTTCAGTTCTGAAACACCGCTAACAGGACTTACACTTGCTATCGGAAACTATTTGACGGATACGCTCAGGGTTGATTCGGTCGAATATCTCAGTTACCATTTCCCTGGTAATGATTTTTATAAAAAGGACCTTGCAGAATTAAAAGACACCTTATCATTACTGATATCGGGTGTAATGAGAGAACTCGAAACCAACTTCTCCACAAAATATCCTTTTAAAACACTGAGTATTATTGAAGTGCCCGTTCAGTACTATTCTTACCCGCGGAGAAATACACAAACAAGGGCAGAAGTCCAGCCCTCAATGGTCCTCCTTCCTGAAAGACTTACAACACTGCAGAATGCCGGATTTGCCAAACGATTTACCCGCCAGAAGAAAAGAATGGCGCGCAATAACCAGGTGCTCACCGATAAAGAGCTCCAGGTCAGAATATTCAACGATTTCATACGTAATACTTTTATAAGCGGTGAACGCTTCAGGTACGAAAACGGCGTTGCCTGGAATGAACCGGTAAGGTACCGCCTTGGGCCCAGCTTCTACTTCTTTAAGAACAATTTCTACTCAGAAGAGTATCCTGTGATCAATGCTGTTTTTGAAACTCATCTCCAAAAGGTTACAGCCCCAACCGAAGGTTTCGATTTCTTTGATTTTAACGGCGGGCTCTCGGAAAACGACAAGGCAAATCTTGTCCTGAAAGAGAAAAGCTTTAAAGAACTGCTTGCCCGGAATCCTGGGGGTGACACGATCCGTTCAATATTGACACTTAAGGGTGATTTCCTTTTTAATCTTTTAAGATCAAAGGCAGGAATTGAAGAATTCAAAACCTGGTTTAAAAAATATATTGATGACAACAAATTTAAGAGCGTTGATATTACCAGGATGAATGAAGATATAAAACAGAAGTTTGGTTTTGAATTCTACCCGTTTCTCAGCGATTGGTTCAGCAGGAAAGAACAGCCCGGATTTCTTTTTTCAAATCTTAAAGCCAGCGAAATCATTGTAGGGGACCGTTCGAGATACCTGGTAACATTTACGGCATCAAACCCTGAGCCGGTGGCAGGCTTATTCAATGTGTCATTCAGGATGGGCGGGGCTGGTGAACCCGGAGGTGGACCCGTAATGGAAGTTGTTGAATTCGCCGGGGGTGGCGGCAGTTTCAAGGTATCCGGGCAAGGCCGCGGAATGGAGGCTTCAGACATCACTAAAATAATATTCCTTGGACCGGCAGAAGCAAAAAGTATTAGTATAGTTCTTGATGCCCAGCCCAGAGCATTGCAGATAAACACATTGTTTGCCAAAAACATACCGGGAGAAATCATTATGCCAATCGAAGAAATAATAAAAGCAAAAAGCAAGGTAACGGAACTTGAAAATACGGAGACCATTACCAGGATCCCTGACCTTAAAGATCCCTTTGAAACTATTGTTGACAATGAAGACCCCGGATTTATTTTCACAAGGCAAAATACCGACAGCCCTCTGAAAAGACTTCTGGGTGTTAAAAGCAGGAACGGGCAGACCTATGAGCAGATAAGGCTTATGAGGGCTCCGGAATTCTGGCAACCTGTTGTACAGTCGTCATATTATGGCAAATATATACGTTCCTCAATCTATACCCGGAGCGGGACAGGAGACAAGGTCCTGACATGGAAGGCTCCATTGGCCAAATCGGGTTATTATGATATTTACACCTACATCGGCAAAGCAAGCGACGGGATTGTGGTCCGAACCAGTGGTCCGGCCGCTCCGCCGCCTCCCCCGGGCGAAGGGGGAAAGGGAGGCTCAAGTCCCTGCAGGGACCTTCATTTCAAGATCTTTCACGATCAGGGAACTGAAGAGATAACCCTGGAATATGAAAATGCCGAAAGCGGCTGGAATAACCTGGGGAGATATTATCTGTCATCAGATACGGCAAAGGTTGAATTGACAAATCAATCGATCGGAAATTATGTTATCGGCGATGCAGTCAGGTGGGTGCTACAGAATTAAAGGGGGTTGAAATTTAAAAGGAAGGAATGTAAGAATATTATAATATAGCTTTTAAAAAATGAATATAACAAAACTTAACATTAAGGCCGGAACTTTAATCCTGTTGTTTTTTATACTTCCGCTGGTTCTATTTTCCCAACAAGGCCTGACCCTCGAACAGGCGCTGAACATTGCCGAATCGAACAGTCCGACAATTAAAAAAACCAGACTGGGGCTGATCAGGAGCCAGGAGAACCTTAATGCGCAGAATGCTGCATTAAAATCCAATTTCTCACTTTCTGTCAATCCGATAGGGTACAGTCAGATCAGGGCATTCAACGATCTGATTTCACAATGGAACACAACAAAGACAACTGAGAGTTACGGCCTGTTTACGGTTTCACAACCTATTGTCCTGACTGATGCACGTGTATCGCTGGTAAACCGGTTTGGGTACAAGGACTCATTCAGTGAGTTTACCAATCTGACAACCAAAGGATTCAGCAATAGCCTTTCCCTGAATCTCGATCAGCCGCTTTTTACTTACAACAGGACAAAACTTCAGCTTAAGGAGCTTCAGCTGGCGCTCGAGAACTCACAGCTTGGATACGCAATACAACTCCTGGCACTTGAAAAAGGAGTAACACAGGCTTTTTATTATGTCTACCAGCAACAACAGAGTCTGGAGATCTCAAACCAGGCATATCAGAACATGCAGAAAAGCTACGAGGTCTCCAAAAATAAAGTTGAAGCAGGAATCACTGCACGTGAGGAGATGTTCCAGGCAGAACTGAATCTTGCCACAACAAAATCGGATTATGAAAACAAACAGGTGCTTCTCGAAAATGCAAAGGACGATTTCAAACTCCTTATTGGGATGAGTCTTTATGAAGATCTTCTGGTTTTGCCAAATATAGCTGTTGATACCATTCAGGTTGATATTGCTTTTGCAATCGATCAGGGTCTGTCGAACAGGATGGAGCTGAGACAAAGATCAATTTCGATAGAGAACTCTCAATTTGACCTTATTCAGACAAAAGCTCTGAATGAATTCAAGGGAAGTCTCGGATTGTCAATAGGGCTCTTTGGGGATAATGAGAAACTAAGCGATGTCTATGCAAATCCTACTAATAATGAGGACATTTCATTATCATTTACAATCCCGCTATGGGACTGGGGTGAAAAGAAATCAAGGGTTAAGGCAACAGAAGCTTCGATCGAGACAGAAAAAATAAGCCTTGACGAGGAACAGAATAATATTATCCTTGATGTCAGAAAGGTCTATCGGAATCTGTTAAATCTTCAGAATCAGATCGGAATAGCAAGGCAATCGGTTACCAACGCTCAGCTTACCTACGATCTGAATCTTGAAAAATATAAGAATGGAGATCTTACCGGTATGGATCTTAACATCTATCAGAATCAGCTGTCGGAGAAGCAACTTGCATATACCAATGCTTTGATCTCCTATAAACTTGAACTATTAAATCTTAAAATTCAGACACTTTACGATTTTGAGAAAAAAGAACCGGTAACTCCGGTAATGAAATTGGAAAATCAGTGATAATCATAATAACAGATAAAATGAAAAAGAGTCTTCTAATAATAGCTGCTGCACTTATGTCGATTACCGCATGCCGGAACAGGGATGAGAACCTTGCTGCCGATGTTGAAATCCCGGTATCGGTGGAGGAGATAAGACTAAAATCTATAGAGGAGTTTGTGAATACAACAGGGACCGCTTTCCCAAAGGGAGAAGTTGAAATCAAATCGAAGATACCGGCTGCCTACTTTCTTGAAAAGAATCCACGTACCAACCGGACCTGGCAGCTTGGCGACAGAATTCAGGCGGGCGACCTGATTGCCCGGCTTGAGGACAGGGAATATGTCAACTCCGTCAAACTCGAGACTACCCAGCTTAATCTTGAGCTTACCGAAAGTGAATTAAGGAAGCAGGAATCGTTGTATGAAAAAGGTGGTGTAACACTTAAGGAACTTAAGACAGCAGGGATGAACTATGAAAATGCCAAAACCAATCTTGAAAGCGCTAAGCTTCAGATGGATAAGACCAGAATATCGGCACCGATAAGCGGAGTGATAGTCGATCTTCCCTACCATACCCAGGGAACTCAGGTCGAGACCGGATCGGTAATCTCAAAAATTATGGATTACCAGATCATGTATATGGAGGTCCAGCTTCCTGAAAAATATATAAATGACATTAAACCGGGGCAACCGGTAAACCTTACAAACTATACCATTCCGGGTGACACCATCGTGGGAAGGGTAACACAGCTTTCGCCTGCAATTAATCCCGATACCAGAACATTTAAGGGTAACATTTCAATTGAGAATTCAGATTATCTTTTAAGACCCGGTATGTTTGTCAAAGCTGATATCGTAACCAACCATAAAGACTCGGTAATAGTTATTCCTAAGAATATCGTGCTGTCACGTCAGAAAGGGAAAACCGTATTTGTCATTGACAGGGGAGTTGCAGCGGAACGGATTGTTGAAACAGGGCTTGAAAATATTTCAGACATTGAAATTTTGAGGGGACTTACAAAAAATGAACGCGTTGTAACATCAGGTTTTGAAACCCTCAGCAACCGGTCGAAAGTAAAAATCATTAAGTAGCCGGTATGAATAAAATTGCACAATTTGCGGTCAAATACCCGGTAACGGTCCTGATGTTGGTTCTGGGAATAGTATTGCTTGGATTTATATCATTCGGCAAGCTTGGAACGGACCTTTTTCCCGATCTGAATAATCCCAAGATCTTCATTGAACTGAATGCCGGTGAAAGGCCACCGGAAGAGATTGAAAAGAATTATGTCGACCAGATCGAGTCCCTTTCAATGCGGCAGAGTGACGTTACGCAGGTGTCGTCAGTGTCACGGGTCGGATCTGCAACCATCACGGTTGAATACGACTGGAACAAGGACATGGACGAAGCTTTTCTGGATCTTCAGAAAGAGCTTAATTCATTCAGTCAGAACACCGACCTTGAAAGTTTTACTATTTCACAATACGATCCGAATGCCGCACCCGTGATGACCGTCGGATTAAAAAATCCGGGAATCACAAATATGGATGAACTCCGTAAAGTTGCCGAGAACTACATAAGGAACGAACTCGTCAGGATTGAGGGTGTGGCTGATGTCAGACTTACGGGCAAGGAAGAGAGTGAGGTTGTTATTGAAACAAATAAGTATGTACTGGAATCATTCGGACTCTCTTCCGATGTCATTGCCGCCCAGATCAGCAATTACAACAAAAACGTCTCCGGAGGCTCAATAGTCGATATGGGTCTGAAATATGTCGTAAAAGGAGTAAGCGTTTTGAAAGATCCTGGCGATCTCGAAAATATTATAATAGGTTTCAGGCAGCCCGCATCAGCGCAGCCATCGCTTACGGCAGAAGCAACCTCGAATTCATCATCGGAAAGAGTTCCTGTTTACCTCAGGGATGTTGCCACAATAAGATTTGAAAACAAGGATCCTGAAAACATAGTTACCATTAACGGAGAACGCTGCGTAGGCCTCTCAATCTATAAGGAGCCAAAATTCAATACTGTCGATGTGGTTAAGAGTCTGGATAAGGCATTCGTTGACCTTGGCAAGGCATTGCCGGGTTATGAATTTATAAAAGTTCAGGATCAGGGGAACTATATTCATAATGCAATAACGGAGGTCCAGAATACCCTTATCGTCGGAATTCTTCTTGCGGTCTTTATCCTTTATATTTTTTTAAGAAGAATAGGTACAACCCTTGTAATAAGCGTCGCGATCCCCATCTCGATAATTGCCACTTTCAATCTTATGTATTTCAACCACCTCACACTAAATATAATGACTCTGGGAGGGCTGGCGCTGGGAGCGGGCATGCTTGTAGACAATGCCATTGTGGTTCTTGAAAACATAACAAGAAACCATGAAGAAGGAATGTCGATGAAAGACGCTGTCATAACCGGAACCGGGGAAGTCGGGGGAGCAATTACAGCATCCACTGTAACTACGATTGTTGTATTCCTTCCAATAGTATACCTCCACGGAGCATCCGGAGAGATGTTTAAGGATCAGGCCTGGACTGTGGCCTTTGCCCTGCTTTCGTCTTTGGTTGTAGCTATGATAGTTATTCCGATGCTTGTTTCGACATTCTTCTCCGACAAAAAAAACAGGAAACCGGTTTCAACAACTATCCGGTTTACCTGGTATAAAAAATTCCTTGAAAAAGTTGTTGAAAAGAGGGGGCTTGTAATAGTTCTTTCAATAGTATTACTCGCAATTTCCGCTTTACTGATCCCAAAACTTGGGAGTGAATTTATGCCCAGGTCAGAATCAGCAGAATTTACAGTGAAGCTTAAACTTCCTGAAGGAACTGACCTGAAAAGGACCTTCAGCACTGCCGGTAAAACAGAGGAGATCATCAGGGGATTACTACCGGGCAAAATTAAAATGATCTATGCCCAGACAGGAGAGGATAAAACCACAACAACAAACGCTTCTTCAGGGATCATTGGTGAAAATACAGCTTCACTGAAGGTAATTCTCACCGACGACTTTGCATCCAGAACCGAGGATGCTATAAGTCTTGTAGAAAGCTACCTCAAAACAATACCCGATATGGAGGTAAGCTTTACTCGGGAAGAGACTGCCCTGCAATCCTCCCTTGGAACCTCATCCGCCCCGTTTGCCCTTGAGGTGTCGGGTAAGGCATATGAAGAGCTCGAAAAAATAGTTAACGAAACCAAAGCCATTCTTCTTAAAAACCCGGGTTTGTATAACCTGACCACCTCAATAGATGAAGGCACACCCGAGGTTGAAGTTGCAATTGACAGATTCAAGACAAGTTATTATAAGGTGACTGTTGATAACGTTATCAGTCAGATCAAAAGCTATCTTGAAGGATCATCAGCCGGAAGCTTTGAAAAAGACGGCGAGATGAAAGATATTACGATAAAGCTCGGGGATATTACCCTTCTCCAGCTGAAGGATCTTATGATAACAGCTGGTAATGTAAAAGTTCCGTTAAGCGAACTTGCCAATGTAAAAACAATTGTCAGCCCGAGAGAAATAACACGAAGGAACCAGTCGCGTACAGGCTATGTTTACGCTATGGTTAATGGAACTGCGCCACTCGACCAGGTGGTTAAAGAATCGGAGTCATCGTTTAAGGCGATTGCCATGCCTGCCGATTATAAAATTGAATTTACGGGAGATGAGTTAAAACGTAAGGAGTCGATGTCAAATCTTACTTTTGCCCTTATACTTTCGCTGGTCCTTGTTTTCATGGTTCTGGCTGCCCAGTTTGAATCGGTTATCCAGCCATTCGTAATAATGCTTACAATACCACTGGCAGGAGTCGGGACAGTCCTTACATTCTTCTTACTTGGAAAAAGCCTTAATATGATGGCCTATATCGGCATCATAATGCTTGGAGGAATTGCCGTCAATAATGCCATACTCCTTATTGACAGGATCAATCAGCTTCGCGAAAAAGGTGTCGGAAAGAAGGAAGCGATTGTGATGGCAGGGAGCCAAAGGATAAGGCCGATCCTGATGACAAGCCTGACAACCATTCTTGCACTTATCCCATTGACCATAGGAATCGGAGAAAGTGCGTCATTAAGATCTCCGATGGCTCTGGCTGTTATCGGCGGACTGATTTCTTCGACACTCCTGACCCTCATTGTAATTCCATGCGTCTATTGGGTATTTGACAGTTTGAGCGAAAAGATAACCGGCAGAAAAACGGCAGTAGTGCAACCCTCAAAATTTATATAAGAAACTGTAATGAATTCCATTATAAAAAGAAGGGTTCTCATTTGTATGTTCTTTCTGGGACTTAGCCTGCTTGGTTATGTCTCGTACAAGCGGCTCTCTGTTGAGCTCTTTCCGAATGCTCAGCTCCCGACATTGATCGTACAGGTGGGTGCACCCCTTGAACTTGATCCGTCATATATTGAAACACAGGCAATAATTCCAATCGAGGGAGCTATTGGAACACTTGAGGGGATTGAAAAGATTGAATCGAACATCACTTCAAGATACGGAACAATAATAATCTACTATAATCAGAACGCTGATCTGAAATATGCCAATCTGAAGCTTCAGGAAAAGATCAATATTGTAAAAAGTACGCTGCCTGAAGAGTTTATCATAAATGTGATAAAAATTGACCTGAAGCAACTGACAAATCAATTCATGGAACTTCAGATCAGAGGTGAAGGAGGCATAGACAGGATCAGGAATATAGCAGACAGGGAGATTAAACCGGAGTTTGAGAATATAGACGGCATTGCCGGAGTTCAGGTTTATGGCGGACAGGAGAACTCGATAGAGGTACGCCTTAATGAAAAGGCCTGCAAAGCCTTTGGAATTTCAATGGGTCAGGTAAGGAACCTGCTTAACAATAATGGAAGGGATAAGACATTTGTCGGGAAAGTAGTTGACGGTCAGGATGAATTTTTCGTTAATGTTTCCTCGGAATATACGGATGTAAAAGATATCGGGAGCATAATAGTCGATAAAACCGGACCTGTCCTGCTTAAGGACATCTCTGAAATATTTTTCGGCGTTAAGGAGCAAAGCTCCTACAGCAGGGTGAACGGGCTCGATGCCGTAACAATGACACTTGTTAATGATAACCAGGCAAACCTTATTAACTTATCGCATGACGCTGTTGATCAAGTAGATGAGCTGAACAAAAAACTTGCTTCACAGGGAGTTGAGATCGTCGTTCAGAATAACGGCGCCGAGTTAATGGAGAAGAATATAAATCAGATCATCAATCTTGCGATTACCGGTGGTCTCCTGGCCGTTCTGATCCTTTGGTTCTTCCTCCGGAATATAAGACTTGTAACCATAATTGGGTTATCGATCCCGATCTCGGTCTATTCGGCCTTTAACTTTTTCTATGCCGCTGATATTTCAATTAACAGTCTGACACTTGTAGGGATGGCCCTTGCAATTGGGATGCTTGTCGATAATTCGGTGGTGGTTCTGGAGAATATATACCGGCTCGCCGGTCTCGGGAAAGATCCGGGTACAGCGGTTAAGCAGGGAACTACCGAGGTCTGGCGATCTATTTTTGCGTCGACCCTTACGACCCTTATTGTCTTTCTCCCATTTATTTTTTCAACTAATTTCCTTGTAAGAATAATTGGAAAGAACATAGGCGTTTCAATAATCTCAACACTGTTGATCTCACTTCTTGTTGCAGTCATGTTTATCCCGATGGCGACTTATTATCTGCTCTCCGGATCCAAAAACAGTGAATCGTCTATATTTCAGAAACTCTCGATACACGACAGACTTATACAGAGCTATTACCTCATCCTTAAAGCATGTATGAGGAAGCCGGCAGCCACAATTATCGGTACACTAGTTATCTTTTTTGCAGCCCTCCTTATAAGCCTTACTTTAAGCATAAGTTCAACTCAGGAGGTCGAGGCTCCCAATTTCAGGTTAAGTGTAACCATGCCGGGAGGATCGACCCTTGAAAAAACAGATGCCGTTGTTTCGGAGATAGAATCACGTCTCGCATCTCTTCCCGAAAAGGAAGATATCATAAGCCATATTGAAGAGGAAAGAGCTACCGTTACAATCAATTTGCCAAAAGACTGGGATGATAAAACAAAGCGGTCGCTCCCTGAGATAAAAAATGATATCTCTGAAAAGACAAAAAATATTTCAGCAGCTGAGGTGAGCATGGATGAATTATCGGCCAGCGGCGGATTTACAGGAGGAAACGGCGGAGGTGACACATATAATCCGGGATCGGATTTTATGAATCTCCTCGGAATAGGATCTCAAAGAGAAAGCATCATAATAAAGGGTGAGAACTTCGCACAGATGAAGAATCTCGCAGAGGATATCAAATCGTACGTTGAAAAACTATCGGCAATCTCCAACACCGGAATAAATGTCCAGGAAGACAAACCTGAAGTCCATCTGATGTTCGATATGGATTACCTCGGAAGGAACAATTTCAATCTGGCGAACCTGGCTGTAGCCCTTTCATCTTTCGGAGGTGAGTATTCGTCGGGTGCGACATTCCGCCAGGGAACAGAGACCTATGATATAATGCTGAAATATGCTGATGAGAACGGAGAGATAAAAAAGAACACCGATAAGACCATTGATGATCTGAAGAAACTTGAAGTAACAAATACTTCTGGTTCGGTTATGGAAATGGAGGAACTTTCGGATATAGTTTTCTCTTCAGGTATGGGAAACATTCACCGGGAGAATCAGGAAAAAAGAATTACAGTTACCTATAATTTCACCGATGAGATAAAGAATTCGAAAGACCTTGTTGCAGGAGCCCGCGAGGAGATCCAGACGATTGTTTCAGGTCTGAATATCCCTGCCGGTCTGGCAGTGGAAGTAGTTCAGGAAGAAAATCAGCTCAAGGACTTTTATTACCTTATTGGCATAGCTTTCCTTCTGATTTATATGATCCTGGCGGCGGTTTTTGAATCGCTTGCAACTCCTGTAGTTCTGATGTTCAGCATTCCCCTGGCAGCCCTGGGATCATTGATCGCCCTGATACTGACAGGCAATTCTTTGCTTAATGCCAACACACTTACCGGGTTCCTGATACTTATCGGGATTGTTGTAAACAACGGGATTATTCTTATTGACTATACAAATATACTTCGCAAGAGAGGGAACCGGAGGCACAGAGCCTTGATGACAGCCGGTGTGGCACGTTTACGCCCAATCCTGATAACTGCCTCAACCACTGTAATTGCGATGGTGCCACTGGCAATGGGACAGGCTGAATATGTTTCGGCAATCGGTGCCTCGTTTGCGATAACCGTCATCGGCGGCCTTTCTCTCAGCACACTACTTACCCTGATTTTTATCCCGACTTTTTATACAGGTCTTGAAAACTCAATCGACTGGTTCAACTCTCTCAGCTGGAAAAACAAGATCATCCAGATAATGATTTTTGCATTCCTGACTTTCCTGATATACAGTTATATCGACAGGTTCCTGTGGAAGATGATAACAACGATACTTGTACTGATCCTTGTACCGGCCGGAACCTGGTTTGTAATGAACAGTCTGCGAAAGGCACGGGAGACTGTCATTTCGGCTGATGAACCAATTAATATCCATATACAAAGTCTCGTAAAAATCTATGAACGCGACTCCAGGTGGGTCAGGGAATGGAAAGCCGGAGCAAAGATCAGGGAGAGACTCGGTTTGCAGCAGCATTTCAGGACCTGGAAAGATCTTGGGCGTATCCTCTGGGAGATTCCGCTGTTTGGGTTTCTCGTTTATTTCACATACTTCTATCTGAAAACGGGATTCTGGATATTTCTGTTCAGCATTGTAACCTGGTTCTTCCTTTCATCAATATGGTCGTGTTTTCATGAATACTTTTCAAATCTGACAGCAGGAGGTAAAAAAAAGATCCTTAAGAGGTTTTCAATGGCAGCCGACTTTTCGGTTTTCTGGCTCATCCCGCTTTTGAACCTTATCTGGTTCCAGATGCGATGGAATAATATTGCTGTTGTTCTGATACTTGGAATTATCTGGTTCACCGGTTTATTTATCTACAGGACCGGCCAGAAATTGTCAAGGGAAAACATTGATATCTACCGGCTTGAGGGAAGAGCCAAAGAAATTAGAAAAACTATTTACAAGTTAGTGGCAGCAGTGCCGCTTATCGGCAAGAAGAAAAAGCCTTTCAAAGCGCTCAGCTGTGTCTCAATTAATATTGGCAACGGGATGTTCGGACTTCTGGGTCCCAACGGTGCAGGGAAAACAACTCTGATGAGAATAATCTGCGGCATCCTTGAGCAAAGTTATGGCAAGGTATGGATCAATGGTCTCGACACGCAGCTTAAGCGCGAGGAACTTCAGGGGCTGATCGGCTACCTTCCGCAGGAGTTCGGCACATATGAAAATATGTCAGCCCACGAATACCTGCATTACCAGGCAATGCTTAAGAACATTACGGATTCGGAGGTCAGGGAAGCAAGGGTTACCTATGTACTTGAAGCTGTACATATGGACGAACACCGGAATGAGAAAATTGGATCATATTCCGGAGGTATGAAACAAAGGATGGGTATTGCCCAGATCCTGCTTCACCTGCCGCGGATACTTGTTGTGGATGAGCCCACTGCAGGCCTCGATCCAAGGGAACGTATCAGGTTCAGAAACCTCCTGGTTGAGCTGAGCCGTGAAAGGATTGTTATTTTTTCAACCCATATCATTGAAGACATTTCGAGTTCCTGTAACCAGGTGGCAGTTCTTAACAAGGGCAAAATGCGATATCTTGGCAAGCCAATCGATATGACCAGGGAAGCTGAGGGACATGTCTGGCAGTTCAATATACCTGCAGGTGACTTTAACAGCTTTGTTGAAACACATCTTGTGGTTCACCATATGTCGGAAGCCGATCATGTGAGGGTAAGGGTTATTTCTGAGTCTTCACCCTGGGAAAATGCAGTAAGTGCAGTTCCTAACCTTGAGGATGCCTATTTGTGGTTGTTAAGACGAAAGAACGGGAACTAAGGACAGGATATTTTAAAAAGAAAACACACTGTAATGAAGGGCAAAACAATATATAATTATTACATCCTGTTTCAGAAAATGATACTCTATAACCTGAGAATCATTTTCGCGAACAAGTTCATCTGGTTTCTTGCAGGCTCAGTTCTTTTTTATCTTGGCCTTTCCGTGATATATGTTCTTGATAATGATGTTTCAAGGATGAGCGACCTTTACGGAGTATTCATATTTTCAGGGATACTTCTTGTCTTTTATCCCTCGGTTTTCGGTATCCAGAACGATCAGGATGCACGTACAATAGAAATACTTTTCGGCATCCCCAACTACAGGTATAAGGTATGGCTTGTAAGGATCCTCCTCATCTTTGTTATCGCATTTCTCATAATGCTTCTGTTTACTTTCCTCTCATCAATACTTATAGTAAAATTCCGGTTTGTCAGTGTTACCGTGCAAATCATGCTGCCGGTCCTCTTTCTCGGTATGATGGCGTTCATGCTCTCAACCGTGATAAGGAACGGAAACGGTACAGCCGTTGTAATGATAATTATCGGGCTCTTCTTCATGATACTCATGGAACCATTGCGTAAAAGTCAGTGGAATGTATTTCTTAACCCTTTCCGTCCGGCGTATGATGTCAATGAAGCAGCATGGGCATTAATAACGCTTAAGAACCGTATTATACTCATTACCGGAACCATACTCTTCCTTCTTGCCGCCCTTTATAACCTTCAGAAAAGAGAGAAATTCATGTAAGGCCCAACCGAAAAAAGGGCTGCCGTTACGCCCCCCATGAACCATTACCTCTAAATGCCGTTTTATTTACATATCTTAACTTTTTAAGGATTTTGATATACTTTTATATTCAATAACTTATTGATCTATACCATGAAAAAAGTCTTTTTCGCAGGGTTGCTGTTCATTTCATTCATTTGCTTTTCGCAGGAACCCGATGATCATAAACCTGAAAGCTGGGAAAAAATATACAGGGCAACACCCACAAAAATCAATGACCTTATTCACACAAAACTTGAGGTCAGCTTCGACTTTACAAAATCATGGATGTATGGGAAAGCCTGGATCACCCTCAAGCCTCATTTTTATCCTACAGATTCTTTGAATCTCGACGCAAAAAGAATGGAAATCAAAGAATTATCAGTTGTTAAGGCAGGGAAGAGAATTCCGCTTAAATACAGCTATGACAGCCTGAACCTCTACATCACTCTTGATAAGAAATACAAAAGCGGAGAAACCTATACAGTTTTTATAGATTACATCGCTAAACCCAACGACATCAAGTTGAAAGGCAGCGCTGCCATCTTTGGTGCAAAAGGCCTCTACTTTATAAATCCCCTGGGAACGGAAAAAAATAAGCCAACCCAGATCTGGACTCAGGGAGAAACTGAATCGAATTCCGCATGGGTACCCACAATTGACAAACCAAATCAAAAAACTACGAACGAGTTCAGCATTACAGTTCCTGACAGATTCCAAACACTTTCAAACGGGCTTCTTGTGAAACAAAAGAAAAACACCGGAGGTACACGTACGGATACCTGGAAGATGGATCTTCCTCATGCTCCTTATCTTATGATGATGGCAGCCGGCGAATTTTCAATCATAAAAGACAAGTACGAAAGTAAAGAAGTAAGTTATTATGTTGAAAAAGAATATGCTCCGGTCGCAAGGAAGATCTTTGGCGAAACACCGGAGATGATCAGATATTTTTCAAATATAACCGGAGTTGATTATCCCTGGCAAAAATATTCCCAGATCGTTGTACGCGACTATGTGAGCGGTGCTATGGAAAACACAACGGCAACAGTGCACGCTGAATCGGCACAGCAGGATGCCCGGCAGCTTATCGATGGCAACTCATGGGAGGATATAATAGCTCACGAACTGTTCCACATGTGGTTCGGTGACTATGTTACAACCGAAAGCTGGAGTAATATCGCACTTAATGAATCATTTGCCGATTTCAGCGAAACATTATGGGAAGAGCACAAACATGGCCGGGATGCGGGTGATAACCACAATTTTGATGCAATGCAGAATTACCTCTTCAGTAACAGCAGAAATAAACCTCTTGTCCGCTTTTACTACAGGAACCGCGAGGAGGTTTTCGACGCTGTCAGCTACCAGAAAGGCGGCCGGATACTTAATATGCTCCGTAACTTCGTTGGTGACAGCGCTTTCTACAAATCACTTAATCTGTATCTTACAACTTACAAATTCAAGGCAGCCGAGGCGCAGGAACTCCGTCTTGCATTTGAAGAGGTTACCGGGGAGGACCTGAACTGGTTCTGGAATCAGTGGTTTTATGGCTCAGGCCATCCCAAACTTGAAATCAGCTATGACTATGATATTGCCAGACAATCGGCAAAGGTCATAGTTAAGCAAACCCAGCCTGACAAGGTTTTCAGGCTACCGGTGGCAATTGATCTATACCAGGGAGGAAGCAAAAAACGATATCCGGTATGGCTCGAAAATAAAGCCGATACATTTACCTTCACTTCCGTTAAAAGGCCTGATCTTATAAATTTTGACGGTGATAAAATGCTTCTCTGTGAAAAAACAGACAAGAAGACGCTTGACGACTACATCTTTCAGTATAAAAATGCAGGGTTATACCTCGACAGGCGTGAAGCAATTGAATATGCCGCTATGAACCAGGTGAATGATACCAAAGCTTCGGGATTCCTGATGAATGCCATCAATGACAAATATCAGGGCTTGAGGATTTTCGCAATCCAGAGGTTAAATATTACGAATGATTCTATTAAAAATGCTGTTGAACCCATCCTGGTAAAACTTGCATCGAACGATCCGTCTTCTCTTATCAGGGCAGCTGCACTTGAGGCTCTTGGAAAATACAAGACGACCGGTTACAGGGAACTCTTCATGAATTCAATAAACGATTCATCTTATTCGGTAGCAGGTAATGCCCTCCAGGCATTGGCCTTAATTGACAGCGTCGCTGCTCTCGGGAGGGCAAAGAGTATCTCATCCCTGAAGGTTAAAGGAGGACTTAAAAGTGCAATAACTCAAGTTCTGTACACATATGCGGGTGAGAACGAATTTGATTCCCTTGCTGCCCGGTTTGACGAATTACCCTTAGGAAACAGCAAATTTATGCTGCTTCAGCCTTTCACAAACTATCTGAAGAGGGTGAAGAATGATAAGAATTTCAGGAGAGGAATCGACATGATAGTAAAATTTCGTGATACAATCCCCGAAGCGTATGCTTCACAGGTAAAGCCATACATAAATGGAATGATCCTCAATGGCATTGCAACTGCAAAACAGAACATGGGTCTGACCGACCAGGCAAATTATGTAAAATCAAAACTCCCGGCGAAGCCGAAGGGACCCGAAGCCGTTGTTGTTCCGGAAGAAACGCTGCAGAGATATACCGGCGAATATAGTTATGATGACGAGATTATAAAAGTAACCCTGAAAGACGGGAAGACACTCAATCTGATCCTTCCCGGACAACCTGAGATGGAATTAACTCCATTATCTGCTACAAAATTCGGGCTTAATGTTATGGAAGGCTTTACAGTTGAGTTTAAAACAAACGACAAAAACGAGGTAATTTCATTATCACTCATTTCTCCTGAGGAAGAAATAACAGCAACAAAAAAGAAATAGTCCGTTACATTTTAAGAATGAGGATTTTAAGCCCTCTTCAGGGCATAGGCGTCAACCTAAGAGTATTTCGTAAGAAGAGATCTGCTATTCTATAATAAAATTTGGGGCTGTTTAAAAAGTCTAAATCCATTAACCGCAAAGGGCGCAAAGAATTTACGCAAAGTTCGCAAAGAGTTGAATATATGTGATTTAGCTTTGCGTTCTTTGCGCTAACCCCCCTTCGGGGGGCAGGGGGGCAAAACTCACACGTGAGATCCCTTTACTCAAAAGGATTTTCTTTCCTGAAGTCAGGTCTGTAATTTCTGTTGCTCTCCATATCCTGAACCCATCCGTTCCTGAAACCTAGCTTCTCCATCGTATCTACAACTTCCTGGTATTCTTCCCTGTAAAGTATCCTTCCCAGATCAGGATGATCGCTTACACCAGGAACAGGATGATACTGCGACATCAGGGAGATATTAACTCCTGTTGAGATCTCTTCAGCAATTATCTGCAGGACCTTTTTGCTCTCTTCAACATGTCCGGGCAGGACCAGATGCCGGATAAGGATCCCGTTTACTGCCCTCCCCTCCTCATCTGTCTCCAGGACGGAGCCTTTCTGATAATACATCTCCCTTACCGCCCTCAGGGCTACTTCAGGATAATCGGAAGCATCAGAAAATTGTTTTGACGTTTCAGATGAAGCATATTTAAAATCAGGTAAATAAACATCGATCATTCCGTCGAGGCTGCTGAGAGTCTCTTTTTTGTCGTAACTATTTGTGTTATATACCGTAACTGGTTTGAGACCTCTGGAATTCAATTCTTTTATGATTGCCCTGACCTGTGGGACAACGTGTGAGGGTGAGACAAATCCGATTGCTTTTATTCCCTTATCCAGTATCCCGGAAATGGTGTCAATCGCTTCTTTAAATCCCATTGAATTTGTGTGACATACGGCACCCGGATGGCTTATTTCATGATTCTGGCAATAGGTACACCTGAGGTTGCATCCCGAGAAGAATATATTGCATATGCCTTCAGGTCCGCTTATTGACGGCTCTTCTCCCCGGTGAATGCAAATGGAGGCGATATTCATCCCGGCATCGGAATGGCAGTAACCGGTTCCACCCTTAAACCTGTTTACTTTGCACTCCCCTGGACATAATGTGCAGTGGGAAAGCAGGTCAGAGTCGGCGCTTCCGTACATTACCCCTGTTATTAATTTGCTGACAAACATTCTGCAAAGGTATGCTTTCCCGGGGAAGACACAAGGTCCGGAATATTACAGGGGCGTTGCATGCAACGCACCTACGATCCGTTGGATCTCATAAACTCTGTAGACCTTTGGTCCCTCTGACGGTCTCAGTGTAAGTTCCTATTAATAATTATTGCTATTTTTTGCAATTTCAGAAAGATTATTTATCTTTGCATCCGATTTGAGGGGTAATCGAGACCTAGGGGACCAGAGTCCCCTATTTTATTATCGGTTTTCAGAGTATGGTTAACAGGGAACAGATAGAACAATCGGCTAAGGAGTACATCAGCGGAACCGGGCTATTCCTGGTAGCTGTAAAGGTAAGCAACTCGAACAGGATCACAGTCCTGGCAGACAAGAGGGAAGGTATTACCATTGATGAATGCGCTGATCTGCACCGATATATCGAAAAAAGTCTCGACCGCGAATCTGAGGATTATGAACTCCAGGTATCCTCTCCCGGACTCGATATGCCCTTCGGTGTTATTGAACAATATTATAAGAATGAAGGTAATAAGGTTAATGTTGTTGATATTGACGGACAAAAATTCTCCGGGAAACTGAAAAATGTTACTCCCGGAGGATTTGAACTTGAAACCGAGACTAAATTAAAAGGAAAAAGTAAAGAGATTAAGGATATCTCATTTAATTTTGACCAGGTAAAAACAACAAAAGTAGTTTTGACAATAAAATAATTTCATGAAGTATTATACCAGATGGAAAATGTTAATTTGATCGATACCTTTGCGGAATTTAAAGAGCTTAAGAACATTGACCGTCCCACAATGATGAGTGTTCTTGAGGACGTGTTCAGGGGCATGCTGATAAAAAAGTATGGCTCGGCTGACAATTTTGATATTATTGTCAATATCGACAAAGGCGACTTCGAAATATGGAGAAACAGGGTGGTTGTTGAGGATGACGAACTTGTTGATCCCAATACCCAGATTCCACTTTCTAAAGCCAAGAAGATTGACGAAGATTATGAAGTGGGTGAAGAGGTTTCCGACGAGGTAAAATTCCTTGATTTCGGAAGAAGGGCAATTCTGTCACTAAGGCAGAACCTGACGGCGAGGATCCTTGATCTCGAAAAGAACAATATCTATATCAAGTATAAAGACAGGATCGGGGAGATAGTAACCGGTGAGGTTTACCAGGTTTGGAAAAGGGAAATCCTTGTCCTTGATGACGACGGGAATGAACTTATTATTCCAAAAAGCGAACAGATACCTTCCGATCATTTCCGGAAAGGCGACTCTATAAGGGCTGTCGTTATCAAGGTTGAAATGAGAAACAACACTCCCTTCATTATTCTGAGCCGTACTTCCCCGGTATTTCTTGAAAGGCTTTTTGAACTCGAAGTCCCTGAAATATTTGATGGTCTGATAACCATTAAAAAGATTGTGAGGGTCCCCGGCGAACGTGCCAAGGTTGCCGTTGAGTCGTATGACGAAAGAATCGACCCCGTAGGCGCTTGCGTTGGTATGAAAGGCTCAAGGATCCATGGAATAGTCCGTGAGCTTCGGAACGAAAACATCGATGTCATCAACTATACATCAAACAACCAGCTTTTTATTCAGAGAGCGCTCAGCCCTGCAAAAATTACATCTATCAAACTTATTGAAGAGACCAAAAGAGCTGAAATATATCTCAAACCAAATGAGGTATCGCTTGCAATCGGCAAAGGAGGCCTGAATATTAAACTGGCCAGTCAGTTAACAGGTTATGAAATAGATGTTTACAGAGAACCGGGTGGAGAGGATGAAGAAGATGTGAATCTCGAAGAATTCAGCGATGAAATTGAAGACTGGATAATCGAGGAACTCAAAGCAATTGGATGCGACACTGCAAGGAGCGTTCTGAACCTGTCGATCAGCGACCTGGTTAAAAGAACCGACCTCGAAGAAGAAACTGTTAAGGAAGTTGTCAATATTCTCAGAGCTGAATTTGAATAATATTTTTTTACCTGAAACCGGCTTAAGTGTTGAAGTTTAAAGAAAGACAAGAATTATTTATGGCAGATGATATTAAGGCAACGAGATTAAGCAAAGCAGCACGTGAATTCAACGTGGGGATATCCACTATTGTGGAATTTCTCCATAAGAAGGGATTTGACCTTGATCAAAACCCAAATACAAAGCTGCCCCACGATGCTTATCTTTTGCTTTTAAAAGAATACAGCAGCGATCTTAATGTAAAAAAGGAATCGGAGAAGCTTATTCTGAAAGATCTCCACAGGAAAAAAGAATCTGTCTCCATTGAAGACTTTCCTGAAAAAACAAATGGTGAAGAACAGGATAGGGATGACGAAGTTATTCTTAAGGATATCTCTACCCCAAAGAAATCTGTTGATATCAGGACCGAGATCAAAAAGCCGGACATCAAACTTGTGGGTAAAATTGACCTCGAAAAAACACTGAAGCCCAGAGTTGAAACTCCTGAACCCGTTAAAGAGGCGAAGGAAATAAAAGCTCAGACCGAGACTTTAGCACCGGAGGTTACCGAAAAGAAAAAAGCCCCGGCAGAAAAAGAAAAAGAACCTGTTGAAGAACCCGGCAGGGAAGAAAAGATAAAATCACCCATCGACCTTCATATCGTTGGAAAAATAGATCTTGAAACTGTAACCAAGGAGCCCAAAGCGCCAAAGAAACCAGAGAAAGAAAAGCCGGTTAAAAAGCCGAAAGAAGAGGAAGCTGTACAACCTGAAAAAGAACAACCTGTCACGGAAGCCAGGGAAGAGGTCACGGAGAAAGTTACGGAGCCAGGTCCTTCCGGGGTTGTGATGGATGAAGCCGGCAGCAAAGAGGCTGTGCCTGAACCTGAAGAAGAGGATATAGTCGAACTCTATAAACCGGAATTCAAAAAGCTTTCAGGGCTGACAGTCGTAGGAAAAATAGATCTTCCGGTTGAAGAAAAGAAGAAACCGGTTCCATACCAGCAGGTAAAAGTTAACGGGGATTCTGATTTCAGAAGGAAAAAGAGAAGAAAAAGAATCACAAAGGAAAGAGAGAATGTTCCTGTTGTTAAACCGGTTCTGACCGATAAAAAAGATAAATCTGTCAAGAAAGTCATCAAGAAACGGTCTGTAAGAACCGAAGTCGACGAAGAAGCAGTTCAAAAACAGATAAAAGAAACACTTGCAAGACTTACAACAAAGGGAAAATCAAAAGGATCACGGTACCGCAGGGATAAGAGGGATGCAATAAGCCAGAAACACAGAGAAGTCGAGGACAGGATTGAACTTGAAAAGAATGTTCTTAAGGTCACCGAATTTGTTTCGGTGAACGAACTCGCTTCCATGATGAACGTCCCGGTTACCGACATCATTGCAACATGTATGAACCTCGGCCTTTTTGTTTCAATAAACCAGAGGCTTGATGCAGAGACCATGGCTCTCCTGGCCGACGAATACGGCTATAAGGTCGAATTTGTCAGCGCAGAACTGCTCGATGCAATAAGGGAAGAGGAAGACTCCGAAGAACAATTAAAACCACGGCCGCCTATTGTTACGGTGATGGGTCACGTAGATCATGGGAAAACAAAACTTCTCGACTATATACGCCGGACCAACGTTATAGCCGGTGAAGCCGGAGGCATTACCCAGCATATTGGTGCCTACAGCGTAAATCTTGATGATGGGCGTCAGATAACTTTCCTCGACACACCTGGTCACGAAGCTTTCACAGCCATGCGTGCCCGGGGTGCCCAGATCACAGATATTGCGATCATTGTTGTTGCCGCTGATGATGGAGTGATGCCGCAGACCATTGAGGCCATCAACCATGCATCGGCAGCAGGTGTCCCAATAGTTTTTGCTATAAACAAAATCGATAAGCCGACTTCAAATCCTGATAAGATCAAGGAAGCCCTGGCAAATATGAATTACCTTGTTGAGGACTGGGGCGGGAAATTCCAGTCTCAGGAGATCTCTGCAAAGACCGGACTGAACATTGACCTTCTTCTTGAAAAAGTACTGCTTGAGGCTGAAATGCTCGATCTTAAAGCAAACCCCGACAAGCCCGCAATCGGAACGATTATTGAATCCTCGCTCGACAAGGGGCGCGGCTTTACAGCCACAGTTCTTGTCAAGGCTGGCACTCTCAGGATAGGAGATATAATGCTTGCAGGTGGCAGTTTCGGTCATATCAAGGCAATGTACAACGAGAGAGGTGGCAAAATTGAGGATGTGGGTCCTGCAACTCCTGCCCTGGTTCTTGGATTGAACGGTGCCCCACAGGCTGGTGACAAATTTAATGTGATGAACAGCGACCGTGAAGCTAAAGAGATTGCAACCAAGCGAACCCAGTTACAGAGAGAACAGGGATTGAGAACACAGAAACATATTACTCTTGATGAGATCGGCCGGAGGATCGCTATCGGCAACTTCCAGGAGCTCAATATAATTGTCAAAGGTGATGTCGATGGTTCAATAGAAGCACTGAGCGACTCACTTATTAAACTTTCAACACCCGAAATACAATTGAATGTCATTCACAAGGCGGTTGGACAGATCTCAGAATCGGATATCCTCCTTGCTGCCGCATCGAATGCCATTATTGTTGGTTTCCAGGTAAGACCCTCTCTTAATGCGCGCAAGCTTGCTGAAAAGGAAGAAATTGACATCAGGCTCTATTCCATTATTTATGACGCCATCGAAGAGATAAGGGCAGCCATGGAGGGGATGCTTTCACCTGAAGTTAAGGAGGAAATTGTTGCCACACTTGAGATCCGCGAGATATTCAAGGTCACCAAGGTTGGAACAGTTGCCGGATGTTATGTTAAAGAAGGAAAGATAACAAGGAATACCAGAGTGCGGATCATACGCGATGGCATAGTCATCTACACCGGCGAGCTTGGTTCCCTGAAGCGCTTTAAGGATGATGTAAAAGAGGTGATAGGCGGATACGAATGCGGACTTAATATCTCAAACTTCAACGATATCAAAGTCGGCGATATAGTTGAAGGATATCAGGAATTTGAAGTTAAGAAGACTCTATAAAAGTGCCTTGTATTTTTCAGCTGTCAGCAGCTTTGCTGCTTCATCAGGATCATTAATTTTTATCTTAACCATCCATCCTTTACCATAGGGGTCCTTGTTTACCACTTCAGGTGTATCGTCAAGTGCAGTATTTACTTCAAGGATCTCTCCTCCCACCGGCATAAACATATCGGAAACTGTCTTAACAGCTTCTATGGTTCCGAAGACGTCTTCTTTCTTTAGTGTTTCTCCAAGGGTTTCAATCTCAACGAAAACGACATCTCCCAGCTCACCCTGTGCGAAATCTGTTATTCCTACATATCCGAATTCACCCTCGATCCGAAGCCATTCATGATCTTTGGTGTACAATAAGTTTTCCGGTACATTCATTTTTTCAGGTTATTGAATTAGTATTAGGTGTTATGCTTTTGTAAATCCCACTCAAAATTAAAGCTTTTTTTTAACTCTACTGCATTATTGAAAAACTTAAAAATGGTCAAAATTCGTTGTGACATTGCTTATGGATGGAGATTCGATTCCGGCTAACAAAGGAAGAACTTATTTAAGCTCTATTATCATTGCTGTCCTGGGAGCAATTTTAAAAGATGTCAGATCATTTATTTCAGTCCCGGTTAGAATTTCCGTCCCGTGTGTGAATTGGTTGAGTGCTTCAAGATAACGTTGCTTCGTTATTGTCTTTGACTCTTTATCACTTTTGTTAAGAATAATCATTACTGACTCCCTGTCGTTGTACCTGAAATAAACATACAGGTTATCCTCAGGGATAAACTGCTTCAGCTTACCTGTATGTATTACCTCTTTCCCTTTTCTCCAGTTTAAAAGCTTCTTCGTAAAGGTAAAGGCATCTTTTTCGGTTTGATTAAGATTCTGACCCGTGAAAGCATTTTTGGTGTCGCCATCCCATCCGCCGGGGAAATCCTCACGCAGGTAACCATCGCCACGACTTTTGTCGCCCTGCATAACTATCTCTGTACCATAGTAGAATTGTGGAATACCCCTGGTTGTGAGGATAAATGAGAGAGCCATCTTATAAATCTCCGGCCTCATTCCGGTCTGGGTAAAGAATCTTGTCATATCGTGGTTGTCAAGGAAAATCACGTTCCGCAAAGGATCGGGATAAAGGAAATCCTGTGAAAGGACAAGGTAGAGTCTGGCCAGTCCGTCAGTCCAGTTATCAGGTTCAGTAAAAGCTTTGTGTGTTGCCAGCGAAAGCGGAAAATCAGTAACTGAGGGAAGGTTCGACCGGTATCCGTCACTATTGATCTTGCCGAAGGACCAGTAGGCGGTCGGAGCTTCCTGCTGATACCACACTTCACCTACAATAAAGAATCCCGGAAACTCATCCGTGACTCTTTTTGCCCATCGCGACATCATATTTTTTTCAGGATAGGGATACGTATCCATTCTTATTCCATCAATTCCGGAATAAGCGATCCACCACAGGCTGTTCTGTGTCAGATAAGTTTCTACCAGGGGATTGTTTTGATTGAGGTCGGGCATAGTAACATCGAACCACCCTTTCTCCATTAGTTCGGCGTCGGATTCCGCAGCATATGGATCCATATAGGCAGAAGCCCTGTAGTTAGTCCGGGTGAACTTGCTAAACTGGTGAACCCAGTCGTTCGAAGGCAGATCCTTCATCCACCAGTGACCTGATCCTATATGGTTGAATATCATATCCATAACCAGTTTTAAACCCATACCATGTGCTTTCATGACCAGGTTTTTGAATTCTTCGTTGCTTCCATATCTCGGATCAACACGGTAGAGGTCGGTAATTGAATAGCCATGGTAAGAGGAAGATGGTTGATTGTTCTCAAGGAACGGGTTTATCCATATACCTGTAACACCCAGATCCTTAATGTAGTCAAGATGATCAGATATCCCTTTCAGGTCACCTCCATGCCTTCCTTTTGAATTGGTTCTGTTGACTTTTTCAAGCATCGAATCAAGGTTGTCATTGGCAGGATCACCATTTGCATAGCGGTCAGGCATTAACAGATAGATCACGTCCGAGGTGTTAAAACCTCTTACCGGTCCGGACGGATGTTCAAGAAGCGGATAATTGTATGTCATTTTTTGTTTTCCCCGGGTAAAGGTGAGTGTAACACTTCCGGGAACTGTTTCCCGGCTAATGTCAAGATTGACAAACAGGTAGTTCGGATTACCGGTTTTAACTAGAGTTGTGATATTAACTCCGGGGTAATTGGCTGTCACATCAAATGAACCTATCTCTTTTCCATAAACCATAATCTGCAAGGCGGTTTCCTTCATTCCGGTGAACCATGAAGGCGGTTCAATCCTTTCGATTTTTTGAGCCACAACTGCACTGCCGAGGGTCGTTATCAGTATTAATACGGCAATTTGCTGTAGGAAATTTCTCATTGGGAAAATATTTTAATTATGTCTTTTTTATCGTTACTGTCCTCATGAACCCACTGCTAGTCTCTCCTAAAAGGGGAGCTATAAACATCCCGTTGCGCCGTTGCACCTTTACGCCGTTTCGCCGTTGCGCCGTTTGCCGTTACGCCGTTGTGCCGTTACGCCGTTGGGCCCTAACGCCTTTATCTTACATAAACCCTGAATCCCCACGGTTCCAGTCTGAGTTCTGCTTTTGCCGGCAGAGTGGTTTTGGTCCCCGCAAAATAGTCGGTGTACTCACCCTCATAACCCTTCAGACATAGACTTCAAATCAACATCCTTCTTTGTCAGGTTCAAAAAAACAAGAACCCTGTTGTCCCCCCTTTCCCTTGAGTAAGCAAGCACCTTTTTATCTTTATTTGTTTTAATAAGGTTCATCGTTCCTCCGAAATTACCATTCCAGAGGGCTTCATTCGCGGTTTTAAGCTTTATGAGATTTTCATAAAAGCCTGTCATGTCGCATCTCTCCCATTTTATTGAGTCCTTAATAAAAAACTTAAGTTTTTTATTAAGACAATCTTCCTGACCACTGTAGAGAAGAGGTACTCCTCTGGCTGTGAAAATAAGGGTGGCATAAGCTTTCTGGTAATTCCCCATCAATGAATCGATAGTCCCTCCCCACGAGTTTTCATCATGGTTTGTCAGAAACATCAGTCTGTAAACATTATCCGGGTATGTGGCAAGTTCCTTTGTAAAATACTTGTGAACAGTTTTGACACTATCCCTGCCCTGAGCTATACCGACCATCAGGTGATAAAGTTCCCATGAATAATTCATATCAAAACCTTTCTCAAGGAACGATCCCGGACTTTCATGTTCTGCAAGCATCAGTACAGGCTTGATCTTATCAAGTTCAACCCTTGCCCTTTCCCAGAACTCCTTAGGCGTATTATGCGGATGGTCGACCCTGAATCCGTCGGCTCCTGAATTAACCCAGAACTTAAGTGCATCTATCGTATAATCCTGTAACCCTTTTTGCGACCAGTCGAGCTGAATTACATCTGTCCAGTTGGTCCCTTTTGGGGGAGTAAATCTTCCAAGTGAGTCTTTTACATACCACTCGGGATGCTCAACCGTAAGCGGATTATCCCATGAAGTATGGTTCGGAACCCAGTCGAGCATTATTCGCATACCCAGCTCATGCGCTTTATCAATAACCTCTTTAAAATCGTCAAGAGTCCCGAATTCGGGATTCACGTTAAGATAATCCTTTACCGAATAATAACTGCCAAGAGGTTCTTTCCTGTTCAAAATACCAATCGGATATATGGGCATAAACCATAGAACATCAATGCCAAGGGCTTTCAGCCGGGGAAGGTGTTCTTCAAAAGCCTTAAACGTGCCCTCAGGCGTGTATTGTCTTACATTTACCTCATAGAGGACAGCATCCTTTGACCATTCAGGATGTTTAACTTCGCTTACAAAAGGTTTTACAGCCTTTTTCCTGCCAAATAGAGAACAACCGGCAATGGTGGTTACTATTACCAGCAGAGATATTAACAGAACTGCATTAAGTTTTTCCATATTATTCCTATAGTTTGAATTTGATATTATGTTTTAATTACCACCAGTTCCGAACCCCGGATCAGGTATTCATTTCCTGACATTATTATCTTCAGTTCCTTATTCGACTGATTTTTAATTTTAACTTCATTATGATTTACGGTTACTTCGAAAAGGACGCCGCGGAAACGTGCATGAAATGAATAGGATTTCCACTGGGCGGGGATCAAAGGTTGAAGCCTTACAATGTCGTCATCCACCCTCATTCCACCAAATCCTTCCACAATTGCAAGCCAGGTACCTGCCATACTTGTAATATGCAGACCTTCTCCCACTTCGTTATTATAGTCATCGAGGTCGAGGCGCGCTGTCCGGAGATAAAGCTCATATGCCTTTACAATATTGCCTATCTTCGAAGCCAGGATAGAATGGATACAAGCCGACAGCGATGACTCGTGAACAGTGATCGTCTCATAGAAATCGAAGTTCCTTTTAATGGTAGCAACGTCGTATCTGTTCTCAAAAACATATATGCCATGCAGCACATCGGCCTGCTTTATATAGCAGGACCTGAGGATCCTGTCCCATGACCAGTTCTGGTTTATCGGCCGCTCATTGGCTGGTATTTTTTCAGCAGGTATAAGCTCTTTGTCGAGGAAACCATCCTGCTGAAGAAAGACATTTCTTTCCTCATCAAAGGGTAAATGCATATTATCTATTATTTCCTGCCAGCGCCCTGTCTCCTCCGCATAATCCAATCCGGTCTTTTCAATGATGTTTTTAAACTTTGCCGGAGCCTTTTTTTCAACGATAAGCAAATTGCTTAATGTATAATGCAACGTCCAGGCGGCCACTGTATTGGTATACCAGTTGTTATTAACATTATTTTCATATTCATTTGGTCCGGTAACTCCAAGGATCATGTATTTCTTTTTGTTTTCCGACCATGTTGCCCTCTGACTCCAGAATCTTGAAATCCCTATAAGAACCTCAAGCCCGTAATCTGCCATGTACGTTGCATCGCCCGTGTGCTTTATATAGTTGTATATAGCATAGGCTATCGCGCCGTTCCTATGGATCTCTTCAAATGTTATTTCCCATTCATTATGGCACTCTTCCCCATTTATTGTAACCATTGGATAGAGAGCAGCGCCGTTCTTAAAACCGAGTTTCGCTGCATTTTTAATGCTTTGACCGAGGTGTTTATACCTGTACAGCAGAAGGTTTTTTGCAACTTTCTGATCAGCTGTCTTTAGAAAGAATGGAAGGGCAAAAGCTTCGGTATCCCAGTACGTGCTGCCTCCATATTTTTCACCTGTAAAACCCTTCGGACCTATGTTAAGACGTTCATCTTTACCGGTATAGGTTTGGTTCAGTTGAAAGATATTAAACCTGATAGCCTGCTGTGCAGCCACATCTCCCTCGATAGTGATGTCAGAAGCACTCCAGATCCGGGCCCATTCCTTTATATGATCCGAAAATAATCTGTCGAATCCTTTAGATGCTATTTCCTGCAGCCGCTTCTTAGCTTCCTGCATCAGATCATCTTTAGAAATATTCAATGAAGAAAGTACAGAAACATATTTCAACACTGTAAGTTCATCTCCCGGTCCTATCTTCTCTGAGAAACTGTTTGAAATATATTTTTCACGGTCGGTAACCGATGGCTTAAAAACAACTTTTTTCTTATTCTTAAGGAGTTCAAAGCTCATTCCTGTCGCAACATGAAAATCGGTCTTCATTGTTCTGGCAATGATTACGCCTTCTCCTTCAGACACTTCCCTTTTAACTTCTTTCCAGAATTTCTTGCCATAATTGGCGTCTTCATTCCTGACATCAGCATCAATATAAACATTGAAACCGATTAGCCCTTTGAAATCAACGGATTTGACCGAGTACCTTATTACTCCTGCATCGGGTTCCGACATGCTGAGGAATCTTTGAGAGCAAAACTCAAGTGACCCGTTTCCTTTAACTGTCAGGCTGAAGCACCTTTCCAGGTAACCTTCCTTCATATTGAGGATCCTCCTGAAAGAGTTGATCTTTGCCGAGGCAAGGTCAACTAGTATCCCATCAATAGAAACATCTATACCAATCCAACTGGGCGCGTTCAGAACTTTTGCGAAATATTCAGGATACCCGTTTTTCCACCATCCGACGCGTGTCTTATCGGGATAGTAGACTCCGGCAATATAGCTGCCCCGCAGAGAGTCGCCTGAGTAATGTTCCTCAAAATTTGCCCTCTGCCCCATATAGCCATTCCCGAGCGAAAATATACTTTCGGATTCCCTGTTCCGGCCGGGGTGGAATTCTTCCTCAATTATAAGCCAATCATTATTTTTGTAAAAACTGTTCATGATCCGATAATTTTTCAACTTTCTCCAACTTCTTCAGATTCATTTTATCTAATCCCGAAATGACATAATGAGCATCGGTCAGTACATATTTTGAGCCGATACCCACACACATCATCTCTGCATTCAGCGCCGCCTGAACACCAGCAACAGCATCTTCAAAAACAACACATCTCCACGGGTCGACCCCGAGCATTTCTGATGCTTTTATAAAAACCTCCGGGTCGGGTTTGGTTTTGCTGACAACATTCCCGTCAGCAACTGCATCAAAGATCGTTTCCAAACCTGTTCGCCTGAGTATCAGAGGTGTATTTCTGCTGGCTGACCCTACAGCCACCCTTATCCCGGCGCTTTTAACTTCCTTAATGAATTTAAGAGCGCCAGGAAGGATCTCGTCCGGGGTCATCTTATTTATATAGTCTATGTACCATTGGTTTTTGAGGGTGGCATATTCTTTTTTCAGATCATCGCTGAGGTTTGTCCTTCCTATTTCAAGAATAATATCCAGCGAATCCATCCTGCTGACTCCCTTGAGCCGCTCATTATCTGATTTGGTGAAATGAATTTGCAACAGGACAGCGAGCCTTTTCCAGGCAAGAAAATGATATCTGGCTGTATCAACGATCACCCCGTCAAGATCAAAAATGCATGCTTGTGTAATCATCGGAACCTACTTCTTTACATCATCAACATCATTGACAAAAAGAACAAGAACAGCTGCAATAAACATCGACACACCGCCGGTCACAAGGGCATAAATGCTTTCCCCTCCAAACAGACCCTTGACGAAGAAACCAAGTATGCTGGCTGCAAGTATCTGCGGAATAACAATGAAAAAATTAAATATTCCCATATAAGTGCCCATTTTTCTGGCCGGCAGCGATCCGGTCAGTATAGCATATGGCATTGAAAGAATGCTTGCCCATGCCAGACCTACTCCAAGCATCGATAAAAGAAGCAGATACTGATTCTTAAAAATTATTATTGATATAAGTCCCAGCCCTCCGGCAACAAGACTTATTGCATGTGTTATACGACGATTGCTATGCCTTGCGATAACGGGCAGGAGGAAAGCGACAACCGCAGCAAATCCGTTGTAAACTGCAAATAACACTCCAACCCAGTTTGCTCCCTGGTTATAAAGCTCACTGGTAGGGTCCTTTGTGTCAAATACGGTACTTGTAACCGCCGAGGTTGTATAGATCCACATTGAAAAGAGGGCGAACCATGTAAAAAACTGAACTACTGCCAGCTGACTCATCGTTTTAGGCATCATGAACAAATCGCGAAGTACTACCACAACGCCATTTTTTGTTTTCCCGCCTGCAATCAGGCTACCGGTTATAACCTGAATAAGACCGAAAGCTGCAATTCCGACTGAAAGATATAAATAATTCCTTTTGTACCGTAAAATAACTTAACACCACACTTATAGCAATGCCCAGGAGCATCCAGTAAATGCCTCTTCTTATAAAAGCTTTGCTGCCAAGCGACTTGACGCCGTTCATATCTTCCTCATCTGCTTCGTTTGCCTGTTCGGAGAATTCCCTGAGCTGTTCAGGTGAATACTCTTTGGTCCTGATTATAGTCCAAAGCACAGCTGAGATAAAGACAATCCCCCCGATATAAAATGAAAGTTTTACCGAGAGAGGTATCTGACCCGCCGGAGCAGTATTCTGAACGTTAAAAAGGTTTGTAAGAATATACGGTAACAGAGATGCGACAACCGCCCCGGTGCCAATAAAGAAGCTCTGTGTGGCAAAACCTGTGGTTCTCTGTTCTGATGGCAGCATATCCCCTACAAATGCCCTGAAGGGTTCCATTGAAATGTTAATTGATGCATCCATAATCCAGAGCATTCCGGCAGCGATCCAGAGTACGGGAGAGTTGGGCATAATTATAAGGGCAAGTGATGCAAGAATAGCGCCGGTAAGAAAATAGGGACGCCTGCGGCCAAGCCTGTTCCATGTGTTATCACTCATGTGTCCGATTATGGGCTGAATTATAAGTCCGGTTACCGGTGCAGCAATCCAAAGGATAGGTATGTTCTCAACTTTTGCGCCCAGCGTTTCAAAGATCCTGCTCACATTTGCATTCTGTAGTGCAAAACCAAACTGGATACCTAAAAATCCAAAACTCATATTCCATATCTGCCAGAAGGTCAGGTGCGGTTTTGATTTTTTCATAAGGTTATATTGTTAAATAGATATAACTCAGATAACGGCCAGGGAACAGGCCCAAAAATAGTGTAAAAAATCGAATCGCTGAATCGCGTATATCATTTATTTTCACAGAGATTCGCTGATTTTGCACTAAAGAATCAGGAAGACTTTGTTTCAAACGTTTTCTGAAATATCAGGAAAAATTACAATAAGAAAGTTTACTGAACGAGTGTGAATTTAAGGCTGAACCCAAAGTTGGTATTTGAAGTCGGAAAAGTATTGGCAACGAAAGGATTGTTCATAGTATGATCTGCAAAAAACTGAAGATTGAATCTGTCGCTTAATACATAGTCGGCGGTGGCACCTACAGTGAACACTTTTATTCCTGCAACAGGCTGGTTTACATCTTCTATCAGTTTCCTGGCAATAGTTTTATTGTCCCTGATCGAAAGATCCAGCCTTATATTCAGGTCGCTTTTCAAAGCCTTCTGGCCGTTGGCGGTTTTGAGGATGATCTGAACATTATCAAACCTGTAACCGGCACCAAAGACGAGCTCGTTGATCCGGTAGTCTGAGATCTGGTTGCTTGTCAGATTAAGGGAAACGGTACGCGACTTACGCCATTCAAACCGGGATGTAAGATTGCTCTTCCAGTTCATATCAACATTTATCAACGGGCTGAACTGTTCACTTACGGTTACAACATTTATTTCATATTGCTGGATAAAGTTCTTCTGCAGGTCCCTTATATTGCTTAGTCCGTTCTCTCCGGCCATAAAATTAAGGTTCGTTGTATATGATCCGATCTGGTATATACTCCTGTACTGATGGGTCAGATTAACGGATCTGAAAACACTCTGCACAAACTGAAATTTCGACAATCCGTCAAAAGTAAGACGCCAGTTTGGCATCATGCGCATTGCGGATGGAAAGGTTGCAAGGTCGACTTTTTGAGGATCTGACTTAGTATAAGCGGCATAGAATGCAGGGATTAGCACTTCGCGAGAAGTTTTTCCATAGCCGCTCTTAAATCCTCCGTCAATTAACTGTCCTGTAACAGGATCAGTATCAGGATCATATCCCGGATCAATTCGTTGTCGCTCACTCGCTCTTCTCTGTGAGATTATGACAGCGTTTTTCTTGAAAGTCTCAAATGTCCGGGAGACATAATCATTCTTTTTTGAGATCTTTTCAAAAGCAGTACCCCACGAAATTATTGAAATTGAGAAGTTACCTGTAATTGTCCTGTTACGGGTGCTGTCAGGGAAATTTCCATTGTAATCAGCTGTATAATAAGCACTTTCATTTTTCAGAAATCTTCTGTCGGCGTTGATGTCGATCTTCAGGCCCGGGAACGGTTCAACAACGCTTCGTAAGGAGAGGTCTAGTTTGTTGGTATATGTCGCAGGCATATTAAGCAGGGTGTCGGATGTGATCCAGCCGTTTTCCACAGCCCTGCTGAAGAAATTATGGTTGCTTAAGCCAAGAATAAATGGCAACCCCGGGGCTGAAATATTATTTGTTCGTGCCATCCCGAGAAATCTCGCTTCAGGCAGGAAGCCGGGCAGGAATTGACCCTCGCCTGAGGTATATGTCAAACTGACGGATCTTACTCCCATCAATGCACGAAGCATGTATTCACCTGTTACAGTGAACGGATTGCGCTTCTTCGGTATTCTTCCCTCAATGCTCACCTGAGTTCCGTCGGCCGATTCGGAAGCTGTGAAATTTACCCTGTTATCTGAAACAATATCCAGCTTGCCCTGCAACTCCGTCCCATCCTTCTTAAGGATCTTCACTTTAACATCCTTGGTTCTCAGGTTATGGTTAAGGCCTCTTACAATATTCGCCTTGAAATTTACATTTGAACGGTTGAAGTTGACAGTCCTGAATTCAGTCTTCATCCTTTGAACTGCATCAGGACGGGTATTATTCTCAACGTTCTTAAGGAACCTCGACTTTGTATAAAGTGTCGAAAGGTTTGCCATTGCTGAGAATGTCAGTTCATTATGATTCTTTATAGTATTGCCCAGATTGATATTCATTGAATCGGGATAAAGAGCTCCTGCAATCCATGAATAATCGGAACCAAATCTGGCATTGGCATTTACCCACGAAAGCATCGGAAGCTTGTTGACGGGCAGATTATAGGTAACATTGAAATAATGATTATAGGAGGTTGTCCTTCCGAAGTTTTTAAGGTTGGTGAGCACCGAATCGCGCCAGTTGTCATAATCGCTCCTGTACCGCTTTTTGTCAACCCCTCCCTCAGGTTCGTCAATCCTTGCTATGTTGGTCGAGGTAAAGTCGATCTTCAGCTGACGTGTAACATCATATTTTATGTCGAACATCCTTGTCCATTCCATATCTTTTCTGAAAGTCGGTCGAATAAGAAGATAAGGATTATTTATGTTTCTGGTCTTCACTTCATTATAATATCGTGACATATCCGTCCTGAAGGATATGCTCTTAGGGAATGCATAGAAATTAAAATCCTTTATTATCCTGAATATGGGCGAGTTAAGGAACTTCACATTCTTAAAAGGCATTATGTTCGCCGGCTGGGCTTCATAATTGTAGTTAATCCCGCCTTTGTAATTCTTTTCAAGATCTATTTCGGTCCTGGTATTGCTCCTGTAATTTTCATTATAAGTATAGTTCACGCTGAAATTGGCCAGGTCCCAGGCACGCGCCTTCTCACCCCGTTTTGTGATCCCGGCATTGTTTACCGAAATTGTCTTTCGCCGTGAGTAATCCTCGGAGATCGATTTAAGGGAATCTCTTGCCTGTTTGGTCGGGGCTTCATTCAAAGCTTCCTTTAACTTGATATCAGGGTCGAGAGGGTTGAACTGTGGTTTTATGCGTGTCTCCGAATAACCAACGTAAACCGGCAGACGCACACCCAGCTCCTCGGGAAAGAACTTGCCCAGTTCCATGCTTGAGGAGATATCATATTTCAGAACCTCCTCCTTGCTTCGTTCATTTACTTTTTTGTCGATGCTTCCCCATCCGGGAGTACTTGCCTGACCTACAATATCGACAGTACCAAGATCGGCGAGCCGGGCCTGCAGATGTGCATTGGCCGCCCAGCCTCCATTCTCAATAAAATCGCTCAGCCTCAGCTCATTCACCCAAACTTCACCCGATTTGGGATCGCCGGTATCAAATCCCCGGTTCCTTGTCTTAATGGGATTTCTTATCCCGACCATTATGACTTTAATATTACTGAGGTTGGGATTCCCGCATACATAAACCTTATTTGAATCAGAAGCAAAGGCGAATACATCTGAAAGGCTCAGAGAGGTGCCCGGTTCCTGCATGCGCCGGTTCCGTTCCTTCTTTGCATCCTGAAGTACAGAGAGTATAATGTTGAACCTGTTTGCTTCCGGCCATACTATTGCTCTCGATACATCTGACTTATTATCATATCCTTCCGGAGGCTTTGGCGGAGTAAGCTTTAATGGAACTTCATATTCGTAGAAGTTGGATTTATAATCTGTCCCGATCCTTATAAATGCCGTCAGCTCATTGTCGTAAAGAGGTTGCCCGATAAGCGCTTCAGCATGGACTTCCATTTTAAGGCTGCGGTATTGCCTGAGGTCGAGGTTGACATTCCTGTAGGCTGCACGTGCATCGCCGTCGGCAAGATCCTGCACTTTCAGAACCATCGATTGTTCATTAAGCTGCCTTAACTGTGGGTTCTGAGGATCAACTATCCTGTCAAATCCGGGAGGAAGCACATAGTTTACGGGGTCTTTCCCTGCATTTTCCTCAATGCTGACCGAGCTTATCCCAAATGATCCATCGGTAGGCTCCGGAATCGTTATCCGTTCCCCGCCTTCCATGAAGGCTATATTGTATTTCCTCCATTCTGCCCTAACCAGGTTAAGTTCGGCAAAACGCATTATGACTGGTTCACTAAAATCCTTAAGGAACATCCTCATGAACCGGATTGATTTAAAATCGCTTATCACTCCAACGGTCTTCTGATATTCGGTGATGGGGATCTTAAACTGATACCATTTTACCTTTGACTTATCACCGTTCGCAAGTGTTGCTTCATGTTCGATTTCATCAACTATGAAATTAGAACCGACAACCATATTCTGCGGACGTAAACTGACCTTATACTGGTAATAGCTTTCCGTTTCACTTAGGGTATTGTCCCGGTTGATATCTTCCATATCAGGCAAAGTTGAACCTGTTGTCGGGTATGATTCTGATGACATTTCAGCTGTCGGTGAGTTGCCCTCCAATCCGTTGTAGTTCTTATACCTGTCAAGAATCCCAAGTTGTTCGTTGTCATAATCCGAGCCTCTGAAATAATGGAAGTCATCACTTGCCGGGTCCTCCAGTATTTTATTATACACCTGTGGTGTTGTGATCAGTGCTGATTTCTGAAGATAATCCGAGAAAAAGGTCTGCTCGTCGGTGTCCATAAGACCATCAAGTCCTACATCCTGGAACTGGCGCGATTCGTTATTATTATCGAAGGCATGTACGACTGATTGTACTGTCGGGACCCTTCCCCAGGAAGTTGTGTCCACATTTGTAACTAAAGCAGAGTTTGGCAATCCATTTTCAAAACTTTTACGGGAATCTCTTAAGATATCTTCTGAAATATTTCCAAGGTTGAAATAAAGATCGCCCCCCTGATGGGCTGGATTTTCAACAAAGGGATCCATCATCCAGAACTCTATGTACTGGATATTGGCTGTTTCAAAATCGCTCGTAAGGACTTCTCTCATAATACCGCCCCACCTTGATTCCGGATCATTCAGCTTCCCGTCTGCATTCATCCCTCTTGAGAGTGGTCCGGGTTCGGAATCAAAATTGTAAGGTCCTTTCTCACCCGGGTAGAAGGCCACATTTAGCACCGATATGGTTGTTGGGATACCACTTGTACTTTCACGGTTCGGGAAGATCTCATTTTCATATATCTCCCTTACAAAATGACTTGATTGCAGATTGGGATCGGCTTTGATATAACCCGGTGTTGAAGATCCGTTCCTCAAAAACAGGGGATCAATAACATACCAGTTCAGTTTAGCCCTGTTGTTGCCGGCATTAAGATTATTGTTTAATCTTGCTTCGGGGAAGAGCTGATCCTGCCCCTGAGGGACACTTGAAACAGACCATGCATTAAAGGACTTCAGGTCAAGTGGGATCTCACTCGATTCAAAATCATCAATATAGGAGTTTCCTGCATTTGAAATAGCCCTTGAATGACCCGGGATAAGGTCAGCAAATTCCCCGTTAAAAGAGATGCTTGATGGTGTCTTGGTTTCGAGTAGGGGTATTTTATCAAGAAGCTTTGTGAGGAGTTGGGATTCCCCACGGTAGGACGTATTGAGTCCCCATATTGTATTTGAGATCGGTTCCTCCCCAAAGTTTACTTTCTGGGTATACGGCCTTTCATTCAAATGCAGAATGGTTCCTCCTATATTGAAATTATTTGAGAACTTGTAGTCGAGATGAGTACCAAGCAATGTCTTGGTCTGGAATCCAAAAAACTGATTGCTTTCAAGTGATACCTGTATTGGCGTCTGGGATTCAATGAGCGCAGAATTTATTATAGTTACGGTTCCCAGGTTGTAGTCAACGGTATAATCAGTATTTTCAACAAGAGTCACTCCTCCTGCTGTTACCTTTACCGCACCCTGGGGTATATTGGTGGCATTAAGCCTTATCTCAGACCCTGATTCGGAGGTATACTGACCCATCATCTTGAACTTGTTCTTTTCAGCCATCTGACGGGCAAGTGTCTGAGTTGAATCGTACAATTCCTGGAAAACATATTTATTCGCTATGATTGGATCTCCTATCTGCTTTCGAAGGTAACTGCCGAAGGGTTCCACAACGGGAAAGATGATTTTTCCCCTGCTCATATTAACAGTGACGCCATCGATAAAGTCGAAGTAGCCGTCAGATTCATGGTCAAGCTGGGAGTTGAGGTTGTCGAGGCCGAGAACCTGCAGGAGAATTTTATTACCCAGTTTCCCTTCGGGAAGATAATTTATCGAATTACCAGTCTTATCATCTTCATAAAGAATGTTCAGCTGAAAATTATTGCTTTCAAGCTTCCCTGAACCAAGCGAATAAACGTTCTTCATCATCAGGTTCCATGTCGGGTATTTCGGGCTGAGGGTGGTCCCTTTCAGAAGTTTAAGTATAAGGGTCTGGGGCGCTGTGATTCCGTCGGTTGAGAATTCCCCGACCTTATACACCTGACCGTTAAGCGTATACTCAAAAGCGACTGCAAGGACCTCATCAGTGTTCAGGGCAGTGTTAAGGGATATGTACCCGAGCTGGCTGTTCAGGGTGTACTCTCTGTCGTTCAGTTTCCGGGCGTTTTCGATCTTCTCAAAGTCGCGTCCTATCTGAAAACCAGGATACAGTGAGTTGAATGCTGTAGTGACCTGGTCAACATCCCTGAGTGTGGAATAGTTAGTGACAACCTCCTGATAAAGACGGTTTGTGTTATTATCCGGGTTTTTGATACCACCGAATGGCGCCTGGAAAGCCGGGATTTTATTATAAACGTGGCTGGCGTTCTCGGCCAGGTCGGCAAAGGTTACTATATTACGTGTTTCGTCAAAACTGCTGGTCTTGTTTGTGATCCAGACTTCTATCCTCTGAATGCTTACTCCTGAACTGACAGCAGGGAGGTTTTTAAGGGCATCATCGTAGATATCCCTGAAGTACTGTGAAAGGAAAAAGTGACGGTTTGCCTCATAATCATCAGCATAGAGCTCAAATTCGCTGATCTGGGCTCCTCCCTTTACTTCAATAACCGACGATTCACCCTTCTGCTGCGACAGAACAGTCGTCATATTCAGCTTGCCAAACTGCATTTCGGTTTTTAGTCCGAAAAGGCTGTAACTGCCTGTGATCAGCGTTCCTGTAAGAGGCAGGGTAACATCGCCTGCTTCAACTTTCTTCACAATCTCATCTTCCTTGCCGGAATACTGAAGCTTTGTCCTGTTCTCAAATTCGAACATCGCATCGGTATTGTAATTGACTCCAAGTTGCATCTTGTCGCCAATTGTACCGGTAACATTCATCTGGATCTTCTCCTTGAAGTCGAAAGTAGGGATGGTTCTTAACTTTTCAGAAAGGGCCGGGTTCTGAGTCCTCGAAATATTGATTCCGAATATAAGCTCAGCCGATCCCTGGGGAACTATATTTATTACATTGCTTCCGAAGATCTTGTCGAAGGCCGCACCCCCTACCTCAATCTGGGGGATAAGACTCGATTTGAAGCCCGATTCCCTGCCTGAAATCCTCGACTGCCAGTAATCGCGCATTTCCTTGTTGTACTGGTATTTACGAAACTCTTCAGGTGTCATGTGAACGGGCGTCCTGTAATCAAACATCCCTACCTTCTGGTAAATGATATATTCATTCTTTACAGGATCGTAGACTACCGTTGATTTTATATTTGAGGGATTATCGAGAAACAGGGGTGCCTTTGGCGCTGATTCCCACGGTATACCTGAAACATCTTTTAGTTTTAAAGGGGATTTTCTGGCAGTATCGGTTACAGTGGTTTGATTTGGAACCTGGCCGCTTGCCCTGGCGGACCAGAGAAAAAGAGACACGAAGATTACAAAACACGATATATTCAGCAGATTCTTATGTGATATCTCTGATCCCAAACCAGCTTTTATTCTTATTTAAAGACTCTTAAGCGCTCTCTTAATTAAGTCCTCGACAGTCAGCTTTTTATCTTCTCTGACAATCTTATCAAGGACTTTAACGACAGAGCTTTTACCAAACCCAAGCATCACTAAAGCTGATAACGCCTCTTCGCGCTTAGTATTGTCTGTAAATGCAAATATTTCACCAGTTCCGGCCTGTTTTCCAAGTTTATCTTTGAGGTCCACAATGATCCTTTGAGCAGTCTTCATTCCAATACCCTTTACCCCTTTGAGGATATCGACTTCCGAGCCGAGAATAGCTTTTTCAACCTCCCCCGGACTAAGGGAAGAAAGCATCATTCTGGCAGTAGCTGCTCCTACTCCCGTTACAGAAATAAGTAATCTAAATATTTCACGTTCTTCCTTATCAGCAAACCCGAAAAGCTGATGGGAATCCTCCCTTATAAGTTCATGAACAAGGATCTTAAATTCAGTTTTCGCTTCAAGTTTTGAAAAGGTGGAAAGCGAGATGCTGAGAAAATAGCCTATGCCATCGTTTTCAAGAATTAAGTATGCAGGATTTAACTCAGCTATTTTACCTTTTAAGTAGTCTATCATATTTACTGGTCAGAATTAAAAATATCGGGAGGCAACTCGTCGACCCTGTCATTATGATGTATCTCAATATCCTGATGTTTAAGCGGATTGTTTGCGATTTCGGAATATAAAATGCGATTTCTGAAAATTTTGCAAGCCAGATAAACTGCCTGTCTGAAAGAGCTTTCCGAAGCTTCGCCCTTGCCTGCTATCGGGAAAGCTGTTCCATGAACGGGCGAAGTCCTTATAAACGGAAGTCCAGCTGTGAAATTTACACCAGTGTCAAATGATAAAGCTTTAAACGGGGTTAAACCCTGATCGTGGTACATTGAAAGAATCCCGTCAAACTTTGTAAATGATCCGGCACCGAAAAATCCATCGGCAGGATAGGGTCCGAATGCAAGAATCCCCTCTTTTACTGACTGCTGAATTGCCGGGATAATGATCTCAGCTTCCTCCGTTCCCAGCAGGGAATTGTCCCCGGCATGAGGATTCAGGCCAAGAACAGCTATTCTGGGACGGCGTATGGCAAAATCAAGGATAAGCGATTGGTTCATCAGCCTGAGCTTCCTGAGGATGAGGTCGGCAGTAATCATTTCAGGCACATCTTTCAAAGGCACATGTCCGGTTGCAACTCCTATCCTCATACTCTCCCCTATCATGAACATCAGGGAATCGTCAGCTCCGGATTTGGACTTCAGGTACTCGGTATGACCGTTAAAATGGAAGTTTTCCGACTGAATATTCTGCTTATCGATAGGCGCCGTAATAAGAACGTCGATCTTGCCCTTCATAAGGTCCTCAACTGCTTTCTCGAGAGAAAGCAGCGCGGCTTCACCTCCCTGCTGAGTAGATTTGCCAAGTTCCACCCTGACATTATCGTCGAGGCAGTTGATCATGTTGGCCTTTTTTGGATTTGCCTCTTCGGCTGTCCTTATATTATTAAAGCTGAAATTATTAATATTCAAGGCCTTGCGATGATAGGCGGCTACTTTGGGCGACCCGTAAACCACCGGGACACATATATCATTGATTTCATTGTCTATGAGGGTTTTAATTATTACCTCATAGCCAATTCCATTGATATCGCCCTGTGAAATACCTGCAACTATTACTTTTTTCTCCATAAAAATGTCATTTCTTCACTTTATAACTTTCTGCCAGCCGCTTTAAAAAGGTGGAGAGCAATCTTAATCCTGATCCGGGTCCATCTTTTAACCTGTAAAAATCATCCTTTTTCAATGATCCCGGTCCTGCAATATCCATGTGGATCATGGGATATTCCGCAAACTTTTCAAGAAACTTGCCTGCGGTGATTGCACCCGCTTCTCTTCCTCCTACATTCTTCATATCGGCCATGTCGGATTTGATCATTTCGCCGTACTCTTCCCAGAAAGGAAGCTCGGCAGTCCTTTCATAGACTTCTTTCCCGCACTCTTCAAGAAGACTGAAATATTTTCTGTCGGCATTTCCCATCACGGCAATCGCCAGATTTCCAAAGGTCATGGCTGCTGACCCTGTGAGTGTTGCTATATCGATGATAATTTCGGGTTTAAACCTCGATGCATAACTGATGGCATCAGCAAGTATCAGCCTGCCCTCTGCATCGGTATTGCCGATCTCGACACTCATTTTATTATGCATTGTGATAATATCACCCTGCGTATAGGCATTACCCCCCGGCCGGTTATCGGTTGACGGGACAAGTCCGATCACATGAAGGGGGATTCCGGTCCTGGCAATAGTGTAAAGGACTCCTGATACAGCTGCAGCGCCTGCCATGTCGCCTTTCATGTTGTCCATGTAGTCGCCGGTCTTTATATTGAGGCCGCCTGTATCATAAACTACACCTTTACCCACCAGAACTACAGGATCACTGTTCAGGTATTTTTCAGGTTTCCATTCCAGGATACAAAATACCGGAGGATCGACGCTCCCCTTGTTGACAGCAAGCAGGCCTCCCATTTTAAGCGCTTCAATTTTGCCTTTGTTCAGGACCTCAACACTGAAACCGGCAATCCTGCCCATATTTTTTATCTCTTCAGCAAGGGCAGGAGCATTAAGATGGTTAACCGGTTCATTTATAAGATCACGTATCATGTAAACAGCGTCGGTCAGTTCGATGAGCCATTTAAGATCCTGATCTTCAATATTTCCATATAATAGCAGCTTTGAAGGGTAATTCTTTTTCTCAACATTATCCTTCCTTGTTTTGTACTTGCCAAAAGAATAGAAGCTCAACAGAAGTCCTTCAGTAAATGCTTCCACAGCTCCTTTAAAACTCTGATCAGAGGTGATAACAAGTTCTGATAAATTATTGGATTTGATAAGATCCCGCAAGTTGGAAGCTGTTTTCCTTAACTCCTCCCTGACCTTATATCCGGGAATGCCGTCTTTAGTTCTTATTAAGTAAGTATTCTTAAAGTAGGAATTGATAACAATATACTCCTCCTTTGAAGCAATTTTCTTTTTTGCATATTCCTTTTCAGGCTTGCTCAGATTCAGGATTTCGGGGATCTCATCGTTACTGATTATACAAACAACAGATTGATCGGGAGATATTTGCGATATGAGGGATATTTCTGGTTTCATAGTTTTATAGTCTTCGGAATAAGAGGACGTAAAGTTAATCAAATTATCTGTTGTTTAGAGCCGATTGAGTTACCTTTGCAAGTGAAAACCATCCCCCACCTTCCAAAGTGGGCTTAAAGAATTTTAATATAATTTAATGGATCCTGCAAAACTATATACAAAAGCACTTGCGCTGGTTCCTCTGACTTCTGAAGAAGGGGTTTTCCTTTATGAGAATGCACCCCTGGAAGACCTTATATTTGTCGGCAACAGACTCAGGCAGATCCATAATCCCGGCAACAGTGCCGGCTGGATTATTGACAGGAATGTAAACATTACAAATATCTGTTTCTCGCAATGTTACTTTTGTAATTTCTGCAGAAAGAAAGGTTCATCCGACTCATATATAACCACAAGGGAAGAGTATATCGAAAAAATTGATGAGCTGATGGCGCTGGGCGGCGACCAGCTTCTGCTTCAGGGGGGCATGAATCCCGCTCTGGGACTTGGTTTTTACACCGATCTTTTCAGAAGCCTTAAGAAGATCTATCCCAATCTGAAGCTCCATGCTCTCGGTCCGCCCGAAATTGTTCATCTTTCACGGAAAGAGAAATTATCATATTCCGAAGTCCTTTCAAGCCTCATCGAAGCCGGACTGGACAGTCTGCCGGGTGCGGGTGCTGAAATACTTTCCGACAGGGTCCGTAAAATAGTATCTCCCGCAAAGGCAACAACTTCGGAGTGGCTAGGTGTGATGAAAGAAGCCCACAAACTTAATCTGCCCACTTCAGCTACAATGATGTATGGACATGTTGAAACCATTGCCGAGAGGATCGGACACCTTATTAAGATAAGGGATCTCCAGAGTGAAAAGGGAAAGGAGAAATATGGATTCATAACTTTTATACCATGGCCTTATCAGGACGAGGGAACTCTTCTTTCTGAAAAGTTTGGAGTAAAAAGCAGCTATAACGGGCCTGATTATATCCGGCTGATCTCAGTAAGCAGGATTATGCTGAACAATATCAGGAATTTACAGGCATCATTGCTTACTGTAGGAAAGGAGGTTGCAATGTTGGCACTAAATGCTGGCGCGAATGATCTTGGTTCAATTATGATTGAGGAGAACGTCGTAAGTGCAGCAGGATCGCACAACCGTTTTGATGCAGCAGAGATTCAGGCTGTAATCAGGGAAGCAGGGTTTGAACCGGTCAGGCGAAACCAGAAATACGAACCAGTTTTGTAAAATCACCCTTAATCGATCACCGTTAAATTCCGGCAGGGGGTGGAACATAAAAAATGAAAATAAAAAAAGGCTGTTGAGACAGCCTTGCTAAATCCGGAATATTTTCTTATAGATTTTCTTTCTTAGCGGCTTCTTTTCCTTCACTTTCAGGATCAAACTTCGAAGCTTTTTTGAATTCCTTCATTCCCTGTCCGATACCTTTCATTAACTCAGGAATCTTACGGCCTCCGAAAAGCAGCACAACAACAAGCAAAATCAATATTATCTCTGTTACACCTATCTTTCCCATTTCTTTTAGTATTTGATTCCCTGCAAAGTTAAAAATACTTTAATTATATCCAACCCAGAGTAAAAATAATATTTTCCCCCATCCTTTCTTTATTTCCTTATCAGCCTTAAGATGTCGTTCCCGTTTGCAAAAATAAGCAACGAGAAAAGTATTATCATCCCGGCTATCTGGGCATATTCAAGAAATTTGTCGCTTGGCTTTCTCCCGGTTACTACTTCATACAGTAAAAACATAACGTGTCCCCCGTCGAGTGCCGGGATCGGAAGAATATTCATTACTGCCAGAATAATTGAAAGAAGCGCTGTAAGGTTCCAGAACGACTGCCAGTCCCATACCCCGGGGAAAATACTCCCGATGGTGATAAAGCCTCCGAGTGATTCGTACGCTTTTGTGTGTCTTGAAAAGATAAGTCTGAACTGCTTAAGATAATCACCTATCGTTTTGAAACCCTTGGATATACCAGCCGGAACCGACTCGAAGAAACCATATTTAACAGTCTTCAGGTCAAATATTTTGTCAAATGATCTGGAACTCATTATCCCCAGGAATCCTGCTGAAGTAGGGACCACCGGAACATCCAGATCTTTCCCTTTCCGCACCACATTGAGTGTTACAGATTGACTTCTGTGATCTGCAAGATATCCCTGAAACTCATCATACCAGCTAAACCTTTGACCGTCAAGCCCCAGTACTTCATCCCCTGAGAGCAATCCTGCTGCCCTTCCCAGGAGAGACTTTTGCAAAGCCTGAAATAATATAAGGACTGAATGGGGTCCTTGGTTCGATCCGTCCATTACCTTTAAGCATCTGCGGGACATACTCAGCCGGAATCGGGATATTCAGGATCTCCCCGTTACGGTCAACCTGTATCGATTTACGGTCATTAAGTACAATGTCGGTGGTGATCTGTGCAAAGTTTTCAATTTTTTGATTATCAACAGAGAGGATCTTGTCACCGTTCCTGAGTCCGATCGCATAGCCCACAGAATCAGTCGTAATCCCGTATTTTACATTTGCTGTCGGAAGATAGGTATCACCCCAAAAATAGAGTACACTCACATATATAAGCACTGCAAAAATAAAATTAAAAAGTACGCCTCCGGTCATAATGACAAGTCTCTGGCCTGAGCTCTTTGACCTGAATTCCCATGGTTGTGCAGGTTGTTTCATCTGCTCCTTATCCATCGATTCGTCGATCATTCCCGAAATCTTTACATACCCTCCAAGCGGGAGCCATCCCAGACCGTATTCAGTTTCACCCTTTTTAAACTTAAAGAGAGCAAACCAGGGATCGAAAAACAGATAAAACTTCTCCACCCTTGTCTTGAAAAGCTTGGCAAAAACAAAATGACCGAATTCATGAATTATTACAAGGATTGAAAGGCTCAATAAGAATTGTAATATCTTGATAAGGATTGTCATGATTTCTTTAGAAGTTCGTTTATATAGTTTTGAGCGATTTCTCTTGCTTTAATATCAGACGTCTCCAGGAAACCGAGTCCGGGCGACAAAAAATACTCTGATTTTTCCATAGTATGCTCCACCAGGTCAGACATCTGCATAAAGCCGATCTTACCTCCGAGAAAAGCATTCACGGCTACCTCATTGGCGGCGTTCATAATACAAGGCATATTCCCGCCCTGTTTCAGGGCATAATATGCAAGCGAAAGGTTGCGGAACCTGGTAAAATCGGGATCCGAAAACGTAAGTGACTGGCAGAGACTCAGGTTCAGCTTTGGAAGATCCGAAGGGTACCTGTCGGGCCACGAAAGGGCATAAAGTATCGGTACCCTCATATCGGGCATTCCCAACTGTGCTTTTATCGATCCATCGGCGAAATGAACCAAAGAATGAACTATCGACTGGGGATGAATGATAACTTTTATCTGATCGGGTTTAAGATCGAACAGCCATTTTGCTTCAATTACTTCAAGCCCCTTATTCATTAAAGAGGCAGAATCGATAGTGACCTTATTCCCCATTTCCCAATTCGGATGTTTAAGAGCTTCATGAGGTTTTACGTTTTGAAGCATCTCCGCCGTAAAATTAATGAAAGGTCCGCCCGAAGCTGTGAGTGTAATTTTTTCTATCGGATTTCCAGCTTCCCCTGAAAGGCACTGGAATATTGCAGAGTGCTCGGAATCGACCGGGATAATACGGCTGCCTGACTCTTTCACAAGTTTTTTGATTATTTCGCCGGCTACTACAAGCGTCTCCTTATTTGCAAGGGCTATTGTTTTCCCGGCCCTGATCGCAGCCACCGTGGGCTTCAGACCCGAATAACCAACCATTGCAGCAACGACAAGGTCGATGTTTGATCCGGCAACTATCTGTTCTATTGCATCGTTCCCAGCTGCAACCCTGACGGGAATATCCTTAAGAGCCTCTTTAAGCTGCAGGTAATGAGATTTGTTTGCGATTATGACCGAATCGGGAAGAAATTTTTTTGCCTGTTGTGCCAGAAGTTTTATATTATTTCCGGCTGTCAGGACTTCCACCTTAAATTCACCGGGAAACCTTGAAATTACATCAAGAGTCTGTGTGCCTATTGATCCGGTAGATCCCAACAATGCAATTTTTTTTGGCATACGGGTGTTCCGGTTTTAGAAAATAATATGTTTTTCAGGGTCCAGAGGACTTCCCTTGTACCAGATCTCGAAATGGAGGTGGGGTCCTGATGTGTACATCTCGCCCGAATCACCAACGATAGCAATTGCTTCGCCTGTACGCACAATATCGCCGGTCTCCTTCAGAAGGCTTGAATTATGCTTATAAACCGAGACAATGTTATTTGAATGCTGAACCTCGATAACATAGCCTGTCTCCATCGTCCATCCTGTAAAAATCACAGTTCCGTCCAGCGCGGCATTTACGGGCGATTTCGGTTTCGTCACCAGGTCAGTTCCAAAGTGTTTAGTTCGCGGTTCGAATTTCCCTGAGACTATTCCCTTGACAGGCGGAAAGAAGTGAAGTCCTGCCAGGTTTGTCACTGTTTCAGTAGCAGAGGAGCCCAGTGAAAGGTTATACCTGTCCTCTTTTTCCACCTGCGATCTCAAAGCAGAATCTTCAGTGGAACTGGTGAAATTTATGTATTTATAATTCTTTGCAGTGTCAAGACCGGCATAATCACTGGCGGGTTGTTTCCCGGCAATAATTCCGTTGAGGTTATAGAAGTACTTATCCCTGAGACCAAGTTCACGTTCAAGGGAATCAAGACGAATAGCGCTCAGGAGAATATTACGGCGCATCGTAACATCGGGATATCCCGGAATAAATTCCCTTAAGTTAGTAAAAGCTATAAGCAATGTTGTAGCTCCGATAATAAAAAACACAAGGGATGTAAAAACGAGAAAAGCATTATATTTCGTAAGTCTGATCCGCCAGATCTCTTCAAAAGTTTTGTCGTTGCTTACGGCAAATCTGTATTTATCGCGCCAGCTTTGTTTTTTCTTATCGTTCTTAGGCATATCTGTAAATATATGGCCAGCAAAGATAACAATCCTCCGGCAATCAGATAATGATCCGGGTTAAAATGAGTAAAATGGTAAGTCAACTAAACAATTTTTACAGCCTTATCTTCGCTTTGCCACAGACCGTGTTTTGAGCAGACCGACATCGCAGATAGGTTCATCGATACATCCGGAGCTACGATGTAGAAATCTATCTCAACGTGAGATGATTGGTTCCCATAGGCGCCGGCTGAGTAGCGTGCTTCTGCAAGTAACGTCTCCCTGTTCCACAACTGGATAATAGTTATGAAGTGATCGTGATCATCGGGGTGAGGATATTCATCACCCAGCCTTACCTTTACAGCAAATTTCTCACCGCGGTTTACCTGGTCGGGGCAAATGACATGAGGCATGTGCCTGTCGAGATAGTCGCGTTTAATTTCTTTTTCCTCGTTTTCGATATCGGTAGCTTTGAAGACTCTGGGCATGGCGCTTTGATGTTAATGATTAAACTGCAGATAATAGATCTGGTTGCGGTTTTATGGTGAAGTTGGCAGTTGGCATAAGGCAGTTGGCAAAACAGTTGGCAATAAACAGTTGGCAATAAGCAGTTGGCAATAAGCCGTTGGCAAAAGGCAGTTGGCAATAAGTAGTTGGCAAACAGTAGTTGGCATAGGCGGTTGGCAAAAAGCTGGTTAGATTTGGTTTCTCGGACGGTATTTTTCAGGATTTTCAATCATATGATTTAGCATACGACCCACTTCTTCAGATTCAATAATAAGTTCCTTATACTCTTCGGCGGAAATGAATTTACAACATTCTGCGAAATCAAGGGAAACCTGTGTTTCGGTATTCTCCATATCGGCATCACTTATTTTAGCCGAAAAATGCCTTGGATATTGTCGTTTCCTGTAGCCCTCACCAATTGCCCGGCATACGGACCGTGAAGATCTCCTTATCTGATCAGTCAGTTCAAATTTCTCCTCGTGAGGAAATTTTTTTGTAATTTCAAATATCCTCATGGCAAATGCAAATGCTTTCTTGTAAACAGTTAAATCCCTGAAACTACCTTGCATTTTCCAATCCTTGTTTATTTAATTGCACTTTTACCAAGCTAATTTTTTGCCAACTGCCAACTGCCAACTTCTTTTCACCATATAATTTCTTCCGACTGGCAACATTCCTAAAAATAATGAGTAAATTTACAGAAACCCCGACACTTTCACAAGACATCAAAATGTTGACAAAATTATATTAGTACAAAAAAATGATAGTTTCTTTTGGTTTTTGAAGTTGAAGTATTAACTTTGCACCTCAATATTGCGGGGTGGAGCAGTGGTAGCTCGTTGGGCTCATAACCCAAAGGTCGGAGGTTCGAATCCTCCCTCCGCTACAAAACAGAAATGATGAAGCCTGTAAAACAATAACTTACAGGCTTTTTTATTTTAAATAAGAAACATTTAAGAAACATTTGCTATACGGTCAAATTGAAAACCTGACACCCGAACAAATTGACCACCCCAGAATTGCGATTCTCATGTTAAAAAGTAAGCCATGATTTTTGCTGTTTTTCCAATTACCAACAGCGGGATTATGGCCAATAATAAGATGAACATGAGTAAGTTAAGACATATTCTAAGACTCTATTCTCAGAGAAAAAATTAAAGATCAGTGAGTTAACGAGTATGTCGCACAACACCTTAAAAAATACCTTAGAATATACCAGCATTTTGGGCTGGCACAGTAGGATATTAATGCGCTTAGCGACCATCACCTTGACTATCCCTTTGTGGGTATCTGCTGCCAGAATCAGGGGAAAAATACAAAATGCTTGAGGCTCTTTTCCCTAAAATAGAGAAAGATCTCAAAGGAAGATGCATTACAAGACAGACATTGCGATAGAGAGATATAACGGTGCGTCTTTAGGGTTACAGGTTGGCAAAGTTCAAGTATTATTCCCAGCAGAGGTTTAAGGCCAGCAATACTCAGATTTACATCATTCTTAGTTATTGACATCGATCCTTGATAAAGGTTATAGTCTTAAATGGGCAAAAATCTATTTTGACTTCAGCATCAGGTTTTCATACATGATTTTCTGATCTAGTTCGAAATCATATAAGGTCAGAATTCTTAACTGGTAATAGGATTCCCAGTAATTCTCAATGGCGGTGATGTAGTCTCTTTTGGCGCTTTCCCGTTCAGAAAGAGAAATATTCAGGTCTGTAATAATAATTTCACCACTTTGAAACTTCTTCAGCGCTATCAGATAGCCGTTTTCAGCCACTTTATCGGCTTCCCGTGCTGTGTTAATTTGATCACGAAGCAGACCAAACTGTTCCACTTCTACAATAACTCCCCGCTCAAAATCTTTATTGCCTTTTTCTACATCATAAACAACAAGCTCTCGTTGTGATTCAGCTATTTTTACTGCTGAGGCGGACCGACCCCAATCGAGTATGGGTATACTCATGGTAAGGTTGATCGCCCTTTGTTTTTCAGGTTGATCATAAATGCCACCGAACGTTCCGGCGCTGTTTGAAATGCCATAACTGCCAATTAACGTAGCACTGAGTCCTGAATTTCTTTTGGCTCTTACTAAGTCTCTGTCAGCTTCAATAAGTCTTCTCCTAAAATAAGGTGTTTCCTTCCGGTTCGCCTTTGCCTCCTTAAGAGCCTTTTCTGGGTCAATAGAAAAGAAAATCATATCAAGAGGAATGACAAGCTCTATTTTCAGATTCTGGTCAAGATTAATAAAGGATTTCAATTCAAAATCGGCATTTTTCAGGTCAATCCTGGCTTTGTTAAGAGATTTCTGTGCATTGAAAACAGAAAGCTGGATTCGTGAATAATCATTATCAGATATCTTACCGAGCTGTTTCCTGATTTCCGCAATTTTAAGATTATTATCACTGTTTTTCAGATTGTTTTCTGCCAGGTTATAATTCGTCTGGATCTGCAAATACCTAAAGAAGTAACTGGTAGCTTGCAGGGCAATCCGCTCGATCGATTCAACAAATTGTTTTTGAGATTCTTCATAGATCAAGAGGTTCGGTCTTCTTTTGCCATTTCATATAATTGTATGCAAAAACAGGCTGATATAAACCAATCTGGAAAGGACTTCCGGAATATTCCACCGAACTTTTGATAAAATCCTGAATCCGGTAAAGATTGGTTGCCGCATAAATATAAGTCCCTGTATTGGGAATGGACTGACTCAGGGAAATCTCAGAGGACGCTTTTACCTGGGATATTTTTCTGAATTCAACACTGCCGTCAGGCTGTACGACCGGTGTAGTTGTATGAATATAATTTGGCAGGTCACCTTTGAGCGTCAAGCTGGGGCCTGAAGCTGGTTCTAAAGTTTTTCCACCGCCAGAAGTAGTTCACATTTGTATTTTGAGCATATTTAACTGAGGCTGACTGTCGGATGGCGAGATCAATGACATTCCTTAGATTGAGTGATACAACAATGCTGTCGTCTGAAAAACCTGATAAAGAATCAACCCGGCATATTAAAAAGAGAAGAAGAACAAAATGCCTTACCAGTGTTTTCATAACAACCCACAATTTAAAAATCTTCCAATACAATTTCCCGGTTATGCCTCGATCGTGGAATATCTGATATGATAACTCGGTCACCCGGAGCCAATCCGGCAACTATTTCAACATATTCCGTCCCGATGAGTCCGGTGGTCACTGTTTCCCTAACAGCCTTATCAGTTCCTATTACAAAAAGATCCTGGTACTTGTTCTTATTAAATGCCGGACCATGTTTAACCCGTAATACGCTGTCCTTCCGTTGAATTACAATCTCCAGATCGACCTCCATATTGGGAATCAGTCTCTGACTATAGCTGTGGTCGAGAAATATATCAAATTCTATTTTCTTGTCTTTCATAACAGGAGTCACACTTCCAATTTTACCTTTCAAACTTGTACTATCTATTATTGCATAAACTTCACCACCTATCTTTATGTTGTCAATGTAGGAGTTATCAACAGTGGCTTTGACTTTGAAAGTTGACAGATCAGACATTTTGACAAGCAATTTATCCTTTTCCACCTTCTCCCCTACACTGGTAAATATCCCGAGGATTATACCATCGGAAGCTGCTCTCACTGTCAATCTCTGCAACAAATCCTGTTTTAATTCCAACTCTTTGTTTCTCATATCGATCTGAAGCTGAAGTCCCTTTTCATCTGCCTCAAGTAGTTTCAGACGGATTGAATTCTTCTCAAGTGTCATTTTCAGGTCTTTTTCAGCCAAAACCAATTCTTCCTTGGTTTGCTCATGAAGGGAAGGAGATATCCCTCCCACTTTGAGAAGTTGTTCCTGATCCTGGATTTGAGTTTTAAGGGAGGTAATTTTAAGTTTTTTTACTTCCGCATTATAATCAAGGTCAACTCGAATACTCCTGGAATTAAGTCTATTTTTCTGCATGTCATTTTCCATTACACCCAACTGGCTTTTTAGGTTATCGATTTCCTGCATCAACGATTTTGGATCAAGGGTGAGAATTACACTCCCCTTGGATACACGATTTCCCGGAGACTGGATAAGAGATGATACCAGGCTTGATGATGGACTAAGTAACAATACTTCGTTTTCAGGATTAACTATCCCTGAGGCAGGTACTGAAGTAAAAACCGGACCATAATCTACCGTTGATGTGACAGAGTCGTTAGAATTCAAAGAGGAGGGGATTAAATATCTACTAATAAGATATATTGATATAAGTAAGCAAATCAGAATCAAAGTAAATGGCAATATTCTTTTCCTTATCATTTTATTTTGGGGGATTTTTACAAATGGTTTAACATGACAAATTTAAAGAGTTATTTGCTTATTTCAAATGTGATAAGTTAAAACTCTAGTTATTACAGTGTTCTCCTCATCCAATGTATCTCCTTAAGATACCCTTCTTTCTTTGATCACAAAGAATTGATCTAAATCATATTTTAGAATAGTCCTGATATTTTACCATTTTCATCGACATCAATCTTTTCAGCACAAGGGTTCGATGGCAGACCTGGCATTCGCATAATAGTACCGGCAATCGGTACTATAAACCCCGCTCCAGAAGAAAGTTCAACTTCCCTGATTTTAAATGTAAATCCCTTGGGACAACCTTTTTTATGCTCGTTATCTGAAAGAGATTTCTGCGTTTTAGCAATGCAAACTGCCAGGGTACCTAGACCAAGTTCTTCTATTTTTTTAAGCTGCTGTTTGGCGAGTACAGTATATTCGATATGATCAGCACCATACATTTTGGTGGCAATGGCCTCAATTTTTTTTTCAAATGACCATTCAAGATCATAAAGAGTTTTTAACATATCGGGAGAGTTTTTCACTTCTTTGACCATCATATTTGCCAGATTAATAGCTCCGTCTCCCCCCCTGGACCATGATTCATTTAGATCAACCAGAACGTTATGCGAAACACAATGTTTCTTAAGCAGATCAATTTCTGCTTCAGTATCCGTATCAAATTTGTTTATTGCAATAACTGGATTGAAGCCATAATATCTCATATTCTCGATATGTTTGTCAAGGTTTTCAAATCCATTTTTAAGCGCTGCAAGGTCTTCTTTATGTATTTCTGATAGTTTCAGACCTCCATGATATTTAAGAGCTCGTATTGTAGCGACTATCACAACGGCGTCTGTATGTAGATTACCAAACCGAGCCTTAATATTTAAGAATTTCTCAGCTCCAAGTTCACTTGCAAAACCAGCTTCAGTTACAACATAATCACTGAAAGTAAGTCCCATTTTTGTTGCAATGATAGAATTTGTTCCCTGAGCTATGTTCGCGAATGGACCTCCATGAATAATAGCCGGAGTGCCTTCAAGAGTCTGTACCAGGTTAGGCTTTATAGCCTCTTTCATAAGCGCAGCCATCGCTCCATGTGCCTTAAGATCCCTGGCAAAAACAGGTTTCCCCCCATAAGTATAACCTACAAAGATGTTTCCAAGTCTTTTCTTTAGGTCCATGAGATCTTTGGAGATACAAAGTATCGCCATCACTTCAGATGCCGCAGTGATATTAAAACCTGATTCACGTGGCACTCCCTGGCTAGTGCCACCAAGGCCAATAATGATATCGCGAAGTGATCTTTCGTTCATATCCATGACCCTTTTCCAATTAATAGTCCGAGGATCGATGCCGAGATTACCCTCACTCAATTGGATATTATTATCAATGAGTGCTGCCAGTAGGTTATTAGCTTTTTCAACAGCCGACATATCTCCTGTAAAATGAAGGTTAATATCTTCCATTGGAATTACCTGTGAATATCCTCCACCTGCAGCTCCACCTTTAGTTCCGAAAACCGGACCAAGAGAAGGTTCTCGAAGAACAACAGTAGTTTTTTTGCCAATCCGGTTTAGAGCCTGTGCAAGGCCTATTGAGGTTGTCGTTTTCCCTTCACCGGCAGGTGTAGGTGTAATCGCAGTGACAAGTATTAGTTTCCCTTTTTTAACGCGTTCTTCATCAATCAGGGATAGAGGAATTTTTGCTTTATACTTGCCGTAGAATTCAAGCTCCTCAGGATTAATCCCAAGTTTCTCAGCAATTTCAACGATCGGCCTGATTTCAGCTGATTGTGCAATTTCGATATCTGAATTCATTACAACGGTTTTGGTTTCAATTTGATATTATAATAGTTTTTGAAGTTATTTTTTAAGCTACGGAAAGACTGTTATCCCAACAGAGTACTTCTCTCTCTAATAATTCACTTTCAAAATAGTTACTAAAGTTAGCTTCTAATGATTTTAATTGACGCTCATTATACTCATTTAATACCTTAAAGAAGGCATCAATGTTTTCGAGTTTTGTACCCGGGGGCACATCACAACCTGAAGACAAAACGAAGTTTTTGAAAGAAGCTGTTTTATTTAATAATTCAAGTGTTTCTGCTCTGATGATATCAGGCGAACCATCTTTTATAACCCCTGCCGGGTCGAGATTGCCAAAAACCAAACGGTCTGAAGGGACTTGCGGTAAAATGTCGACCATATCTACCACATTCCCAAAGTGAAAGCCTGCACTTCCTGTCGAAAGCATTGAATTTACCAGCTTCACCGTATCTCCGCAATTATGCAGAATAACAATAAAATTCTTGTCCTGAACATGATCAACAATTTGTTTAATATACATCGATGAAAATTCATTGCATTCATTCTCAGCCAATAAACCGGCAGCAGGTTCGGCTATTATAATGCCATTACAGCCTGCATCTTTGTAGGCCATGGCATAGTCCTTAAGAAAGTCAGTGCAGACATTTAATAATTTGTGAGATCCTTCGGGTTCATTAAGAATCGCGGCCATCAGCTCGGTAATATCATATAGCCGCCCTGCAAGTGAATAAGGACCAATAATTCCACCAAAGACCGGTCGATCTGTGATATTTTCCGCAGCCAGCTTTGCAGCTTTGAGATGTTCAAAGGTTTTGCCTTCGCCAACTTCAGGTATTCTCATACTTGTAACTGAGCTTAAAGATTTTACCAATCTATTTGAAACAGTGGGAATTTCATTTTGACTATATTTTATCTCGCTTCCAAATGCGTCTGCTTCAACGTAGAGAGCCATTGCTAATGTTGCAAATGCTCCTGTCGGATACCTGTCTGACAATGCTTTAAGGCATTCGTACTGAGCTTGCCCATCAGTGGCCATTTCAATCACAGTTTTCCTAAGAATATACAACCCGGGATAAGTCATTAACGGCATGGCCTTGCGCTCCTCTGAACTAATAATGGAATTTATCCATTCTGTCATATTTTTCTTCATCATTTAATATTAATTACATATATAATTTTAAAGACATAATTCAATAACATGGTATCCCCGAATCAGTAACAATTCTCCGTACCACAGATTCCCATCCTAAGGACATTATGTGAATACCATTTACTCCTTTCTTTTTCTTGATTGACTCAATAAGTTCCAAAGCAATCTGAGTTCCTTCCTCCGGAGCACCTTCACCTGCTTTTTCCATTCTGCTCAATACATCATCCGGCAGATTGACTCCTGGAACTTGCGTGTGAAGGTATTGAGCCACTTTAAAGCTTTTCAGAGGGGCTATACCTATAAGGATGTAAACTTTGTCGAGTACATTCCGTTTATCGAGCTGTTCCAGCCATGTATCAAGCCTGTCAGAATCAAAGACAAGATTGGTTTGGAAAAACTGTGCACCGGCATTTACTTTTTTTTGGTCCTTTATAGCCTGTAATCTGGGCTCCGAAGCGAACGGGGATGTTGCAGCTCCAAGGAATATTTTAGGCGGATTTTTCATCTGCCTGCCATCGAGATATAACCCTTCATCTCGCATTCGTCTCAATAACCACAACATCTGAACCGAATCGATATCGAGAATGTTCATACTGCTCATCGGTGAAGGGCCTACTTTTGCGCTATCGCCGGTGATGCACAGTACATTGAAAATACCCAATTCGTTGACTCCAATTATATCAGCCTGAAGCCGGGTTCTTGTTGTGTCGCGGGCTGCTATTTGCAGGACAGGTTCAACATAAAGGTCGAGAGCTACTTTACAACATGCTATGCTCGACATTCTTGGCCTGGCTGAGGAAGAATCAGTAAAATTTATAGCTGTAACATAAGGTTTTACCAGTTCGATATTTTGAGATAATTTATCGGAATTTGCATTTAATGAGGGGGTCACCTCGGTAGCAACAACAAATTCTCCGCTGCGGAAACGTCTCTCAAGTTCAGAAACGGGTTCCTGGTAACCAGGGGCATGGTAATCAGAATCACCATGCCACCAATAGGGCTGACGGATTGTTTTGAATACGCTATCCCATGTCTCTGATTTTTTTTCTTTATCTTTTGAAAGAATATCTTTAATAAATTTTGCCGTGCCGGTTTTTCGTATCTGACGTACAACTTCGCCCCATGTTTCTGTTCCAACCTTTTCCCAATCGAGAGGGGGCAGCACTTCAAGAAGCATTTCTTCTCTACCTAATTGTTCTGCCCGTTTATAAATACAATACCATATACATTTTCGAGTTTCGTCGATATAGCAATTCTTTGATGGAGTTGTACCTCCACAGGGTCCGTTTCTCATCCCCTTCGGACATTCCATAGGGCAGATGAATGCTGTCTCCTGCAGCAGGCAATTACCACACATCCGACATCCAAACAATGGGCCTTTTATTAAAAGTTCAGTTTTCCCGAGAAAACGTCTGCTAAATTTTTCTTTTTTAAATGGATAGAATGCAGGCTGCCATCTGCGGGAAGGTTTTGTAAAGGACATTATTTTCTGATTAATATACTTGTTGAACTCATTGAATTACATACTCCCTTGAAAATTTTCAACAAACCGCATGGCATATGCATCTCTTCCCAGAATTAAATCGGTTGCGAGGACAGTAGCCGTAATTTTCTCAGGGTTTGCAATCGGACAGGTAAGCCCATTCAGTATTGATAATGTCATAAAAGCAGCATTCAAGATTTCTCTGTTTGGTAATCCGAAAGATATATTGCTTGCTCCCATAGTAATATTAAGTCCCAGTTTCTGATGAATAAGTCTAATTGTTTCCATGGTAACCAAGCATGCATTTGGATCAGCACTGACAGCCATAGCGAGAGGGTCGATGACAACATCATCCTCTTTGATCCCCATTTTAATTGCTCTCTCAAGTATCTTTTCAGCTATTGCCAGTCTTTTTTCAGGATCATGAGTGATCCCATTATCATCCATAACCAACCCGATTATGGCAGCCCCAAATTCTTTTGCAACAGGCAGAATAGCATTTAAAGAACGTTCTTCTCCATTCACGGAATTTATAAGGCATTTCCCCTTTGCCACCTTTAGCGCTGCTTCAATTGCCCTTGGATTGGGAGAATCAAGACAGAGCGGAATATCGAATTTATTCTGAATTGCTATTACAGTTCTCGGCAACAATTTTACATCATCAACGCCGGGGAATCCAACATTGACATCGAGAACATCAGCCATGGCTTTGATCTGCATCCCGGCTAACTCGAGCACATATTCAAAATCTCCTGCCTGTAAAGTGGATACTAGCTTTTTTCGTCTCGTAGGATTTATACTTTCTCCAATAATTATGACCGGCCCATTGGTATCAATTATAACCTCTTTGGTCTTTCCGAACAGTACTGTTTTCATTTACAATAAATTATACACTTATAAGGGCCTTTAAATAATTGACAGCTCCTTGGGGATCAGGTGAATAAAAATTGGCACCTATCTTTTCACAATATTCCTGAGTAACAGGTGCTCCTCCAACCAGAATTTTTGAATTAGGGTACTTTTCTTTTATAACATAAACTGCTTTTTTCATGTTTTCCATTGTCGTAGTAAGCAATGCTGACAAGCCAACAACTGCATCAGGGTGTTCATCCATCGCTCTAAGAAATTTTTCTGTTCCTACATCCACACCGAGGTCGATCACTTCCCATCCACCGCCTTCAATCATCATTGATACAAGGTTTTTACCAATATCATGTAGGTCTCCAGACACGGTTCCAATAATAAATGTTCCTTTTCTTTTAGTTTCACCTGACTGAAAGAAAGGTTTAAGATGAAACATTGCTCCGCTCATCGCCTTCGCAGACATAAGCATTTGAGGGACATATATCTCCTTGCAGCTGAATTTATTACCAACATTAGCCATCGCTGGGATCAAAGCTTTTTCAAGGATAACTTCAGGTTTACATCCTTTTTCGAGCAATTTCCCTGCGAGTTCAAAGGCGCCATCCTGATCTTTTAACTGCGGGGGATAGGGGGATTTTTTATCCACTTTACCCAATTCCACAGCGTTTAGCAATTTGAGGAGCAATTCTTCCATAATTTCATTAATTTAATTTGATACAAATTCGAAGCAGTAACAAAAATACCTTCTCCCTTAATTTAAAACTACATCAATTTTTACTACTTTTGATGCTATATTAACATATTGGCTGGTTTAGGTACAATTAGTACCACAATGGCAGCTTTGTTTGAGAGAATAATTGAAAAAGAAGATGAATCTTTTTTTATTGGGATTTTCCAGGACAATCTGGAAAAAAGCACCTGGCATTACCACAATAATTTTGAAATAAGCTTCATAACTGAAGGCTCTGGGAAACGAATTGTTGCCGATTCTATTGAAGAATTTCAACCAGGTGACTTGGCATTTATTGGTCCTAATCTTCCTCATGTATGGATAGTCGATAAAGAAACTCGAACGCCAACCAAGCGAACACTTGAGATGGTTTTCCTTCAGTTCACTTTGCATGTTTTACCTTTTCAATTATTAAACCTTCCTGAATTCAGAAATGTCAAACGGGCTTTGGAATTGTCAGAAAGAGGAATCCAGATTGTTGGAGATACACTTAATGAAGTGAGTGAAATTATGCTCCAGTTGCCGTATTTGAAACATTTTGATAGAATGCATCATTTCTATAGGTTGATGGATATCATTGGTAAAAGTGAAACTAACATTCAATTGGCAAGCAAAGAGTACCTTAAAAAACGATTCACAACTGGTAATAAGCGTATAGCTACTATTCATGAATATCTGATGAACCATTACCACGATGAGGTAGATTTAAAGAGATTAGCTGAGCTTGTCAATATGGCGGAGGGTTCTTTATGCCGGTTTTTTAAGATGAATATGGGAATTACCGTATTTGAATATTTAAATAAGATAAAAACAGATTTTGCCTGCAAATTATTGATGGACCATGACTTGTCTATTCTGGAGGTGTGTTATGATAGTGGCTTTAATAACATTAGCCATTTCAACAAGCAATTTAAAAAAATTACTGGTTTGACACCTTCAGAATATAGAAAAAGGTTTAAAGGATTTTAGTGAGGTACTTTCTTGTCGACAATTAAGAACCAGGGGAGTAGGTAATTTAATCTTTCTTGCACCTATCCATCAATAATATTCTGAAAATGAGCAATTATGTTCTTATATAATCCGGCAAGGGCGATTACAATGGGATTTTGTGCCGTGTTTAAGTATAACTTGTACGATAACGCTGTGAGGTCGTTTTGCCGTACAATTACAGGCTATCTTTTATAAAATCCATATTTAAAGCAAATTCCATTGTGAACTCATCGATATTTGACAGCTCTATGTAAAAGGTGTCTTTTAATATTTTGACAGTATTTTCTTTAAAGTCAATTGATTTCAGATATTGGAGGCTCCAATTCCGGCACCGCTGATTCAATATTAATATAATTTCCAAAGCCCAAATAATGGTTTGGTGAAACCAGAAACTAAAGCATCTATCCTTTCCTAAATAGCCGAATAAGCATTTCGTGACTTTTGCTTAAAACAAGATGTCCAAATTTTTTAGGAGACACCAAAAGGATTCTTCGAAAAGGCCTCGTCCATCTCGATGTTTGTTGAACTGTTCACCACATTTTCACTGTATTGGCTATCATTATTAAGTACTGGGGGTCGATCCGGATAATAGTCTGATTATAAATTACAAGAATAGGGAATGTATGCCTTAGTGGAAGATTTTGAGCAAAAAATAAAAGTTATCTCGAAAAATAAGGGCATAATCCAGACAAACGTCGAAAAATTTCATCCAAAAACTAAATCATAAAATCCATTAGAAAAAAGATTGAAGTAAAAGTCAATTTTTGTGTCTAATTATAAGTTAAAGTCAATTTTAAATTCTAATTTTAATTCTACGAATTAATCACGCTAAATCAAATTTATATGAAGAAACTTTCTTTTAAAATGAAAATAAGAATAAATTTTATGTCGATTATTCTCATTTTACTTTTGTGTCCTGGTACATCCTTTTCTCAGATGAAACATGCATTTTATCTCTCCGATAATTCAAAAGGAAGGATATTTGAAGGCATCGGGGCGTTGAGTGCAGGAGCTTCCTCCCGTTTGTTGTACGATTACCCGGAACCTTATCGTAGTGATATCCTCGATTATCTTTTCAAACCCAATTTTGGTGCAAATTTGCACCACCTGAAAGTGGAGATAGGAGGCGATGTAATGTCCACCGATGGATCAGAGCCTTCGCATGCCCGTATCCGTGAAGAGATGTTGAATCCCAAACCGGAATATTATAAACGGGGATATGAGTGGTGGCTGATGGAAGAAGCAAAAAAAAGGAATCCTGATATTATATTAGAAGCATTGGAATGGGGTGCACCCGGCTGGATCGGAAATGGACAAATATTTTCGCAGGATAATGCTGATTATGTTGCAGCATTTGTGAAAGGGGCAAAGACTTATCAGAACCTTACTATTGATTACGTAGGAATAGCTAATGAAAGAATGTATGAGAAAGAATATATAAAGGTTTTGAGAAAAACACTTGACCAAAATGGATTACAAGCTGTGAAAATTGACGCAGCCGATCTATGGATACCGAAAGAAAAATGGGCTATAGCTGATGATATGATATCTGATCCTGAATTACGTAATGCAATAGCAGTAATCAATGTCCATACCCCCGAAGCGGAAAAAAATATTACTCCCGCTAACGCTCGTCTATTGAATAAACCAATATGGAACGGTGAAGCTCATGCTTATGGAGGTGATTGGCCGGCTGCAACATTACATGCAAAAATCAATATGAGAGCTTATCCTGCCGGGAAAATTACCAAGATCATTTCCTGGAGTCTTATTACTTCCTGTTTCGATTTCCTGCTGTGCCCGGGAATGGGTATGATGAAAGCCAACTGTCCATGGACGGGTTATTACGAAGTACAACCTCCTTTATGGATTATTGCTCATACCAACCAGTTTACAAAGCCGGGATGGCATTTTATTGAAAGCGGATGTGATCAGGATTCAGTTAACCACTGGTCGATTAATACTATTCAAGATTCCGTTACAGATGATTATTCTATAATTTTAGAAACCGTAGACTCCCGGGAAGAGATTGAATTTACATTTTTTTTGACAGGTTCTTTCCGCACAAATGTATTAAATGTATGGAGATCCAACAAAGATGCTCTATTTGTCAATGAGAAAATTATTGCGCCTGTTAATGATCAGTTTACATTTAAAGTTCAACCAGGATCTGTGTACTCCATCACTACTACAAAGGGTCAGATAAAGGGTTTAGCTAATACCCCAGTCCCCTCCAATAAGTCTTTCCCCATACCCTATCAGGACGATTTCAATTCATATCAGTTAGGCAACCAGCCAAAATACCTGTCGGATTTGCATGGATGCTTTGAAATAGTAAACATCACCGGAGGGAAAAACAACTGCCTGAAACAATGTATCACGAGACCCGGTATTAATTGGATGGGATTTAGTTACCCTATGAGTATTCTGGGTGATATAAAATGGAAAGACTATCGTTTTGCCTGTGATTATATGATCCCCGATACCGGATTTGCTGCATTTAGTATCAGAACAAACCAATTAAATACCTGGTCAACCGATTACCCGGGTTACGAATATAAAATTTATCACGACGGAAAATGGTTCCTGACAGTACAAGAAATAGTTCAGGTACCAAAAACCCAAACCATAAAGAAAGTCCTTGCAACTGGAACTGTTAAAAACGTCCGAAAGAATGCATGGAATCATATTTTAATGGAAACTAAAGGTAATCAAATAGGAGTAACATTAAACAACAGTCAGCTGATATCAATCATTGATAGTACAAATTCAGAAGGCATTCCAGCAATCGGAACAGGATGGAATGTAGTTTATTTTGACAATATCAGAATTGAAAAAAATGATTGATGAAACTTAAAAGATATTTTTAACATGAATTATTAATAAAACAGGGGGATTTGTTCTTCATTGTTATGTCCGACTTAATTACAGTAAAATAGCCCCTTCGTAATATGATAGATTAAGAAACTGAGATTACTATTGCGAAAATTACCCACAACATCCAACTTTAATTTTTCCCGCAGTGGTTCTAGGATCTTCCATTTCGCGCAACATCTGATAGAACTCAATGATCTTCCCCTTTTTCATTATTGACTTGAATTTAATTAGTAAAATATTCCCCAATTAAAATAAATCTTGACCCATATTTTACTTAAAATCGTATTAGTTTACTTCTTTTTCCCACATGTATATGGTGTTCTATATGCACTCAATGGTTTCGGATTGTCCAGTTAAATATCTCAATCTTTCCAGCAATACCATTTCTTTAAGAACACTAACCAAATAATGCGATGATGTGCTAGAATTCATTAGTATCTGGCATATAGTTGACGGATTGTCGTCAACTGCTTTTGTCAAAAGGTATTTTGATTTTATGCATTTGCTTTAAAAAATTTCTTTAATTTTTAAGGGTACTCCCACTTGAATCGTAAGCATTCGGCGAACCACGGGTTTGCAGCAATCTGATCCAGTGAGTTATCTTGCCCTGTTTAATTTCCAGTACAACTTTGTTGGAGTTCTTTGAAATTCCTTAGAAAATGTTTGGACAGTTCAACTTTTTCCAATGATATCCAGTAATCATTGGATTTCCACTGGAGCTTTATAGAGTTCACGGGCTGCCTTCCAATTGTGAGGCAGGAGATCTGCCAGATCAAGGCTGTAATCGTTGTTATAGTAAGGTATCCTTGTCAGTACATCGGTCAGCCACTCACGGGGATTTACATCTGAAGCAGCACAGCATCCAAGCAGCGAGTACATAATTGCAGCATTCTCTGCCGCATCATGATTACCACAGAACATGTAATTCTTCCTCCCGAGAGCCAAAGGGACGAATGGTATTTTCCACAAGGTTATTATCTATCCGGTACCGGCCATCAAGGTGATACCTTGTCAATCTGTGGAACAACGAGTATGTATATGTTAAAGCCTGGCTCATTCTGCCTTTGGGTAATACTTTGGGCATGTAACTTACGACCCATCTCTCAAAAGCACACAATATTGGATAAGCAAGTCTTGATCGAAGCTCTGCCCGCTGCTGGTAATCCAGCCCCTGGTCATCTGCCATGGATTCCACTCCATATATCAAAGCGATTTGTTCCAGTGCATACTGAGCTCCGGCTTTGTCTTCTTTCAGGGCTTCAGTATATTTTCTTCTTGCATGTGCCCAGCAACCAAGAAGCAATACCCCCTTCTTATTCTCGTATATTGAATAGGCCTCATAACCGTCTGACTGTACAGCGCCCTTATAATTATGAAGAAGTTCTATTACTACTTTCTGTGCACGCGAGCCTTTATCATAATGAAAAAATACCAGATCTTTCATTACAGCACGAACTATCCAAAGATAGGCTTTCACTGCCCGATGCTTTTCATGGTTGATAACCGGTACGGTACTTTCATCGATCTGTATATAGTCGGATTGCAGTACAAGCTCCTTTAACCTGTAATACAAGGCCCTGAGTAAATCACCACAACCAGCGAACCAGTCATTTACAGTTGATGCCGGTATTTTGAGTCCCTCAAGCTTAAAAAGCGATATCTGTCTGTGAAACGGAAGATGATACATGTATTTACCCATGAGAAGCTCGGCCAGCAAACTGGCTCCGGCATTACTCCTGGGAAGTGGTAAGAGCGGAAGGGGAGCGATCATAACAGTTTTATTCAGGATGCCATCCACTTCCAGTTCCTGCTGCAACTGTAAATCTTTTTTCAACGCGTATTTATGCCGAATGATCCGCCTTACATACAATCTCTCCAGGTTTATGCTCCAACTGTTCGGTTACCTCTTCTCCTATACGCACCCAGTTCTCATCAATGCCTTCAGGCTCAATGATCTCTTCCTCACGGCGCAGATGCTCAGGAAGCGGCAAACGGACAGGTTGTTTTTTAGCGTGCTCAGGCTTCTTGCGCTTATACGTGATTATTTCACTGGCTGCAGCCTTGATAGTTTCCTCCTCTTCAGGAAGTATCTCCAGCCCGTCAAAATCAATCTTCCGCTGGGCCGGATCTGCAGGTATGTATTTTTCACTGGATGCTTTCCAGAACTTACGCCTGAGCCAGGCCAACTGATCAGTTACACGAATAAATCTTTGATCATATCCTCAGTAAAAACGGCAGTCGGATTAAATGCTGCAGAAGTTGCATATTTCAGTAAACTGTAACGCAACTGTCTGGCAGCAGGACGACTATCCAAATCGTTGCTTAGATCCATTGATGTGATTATGATTTTTCCATTTTCCACTTTCCCTTCTATTAATGCAGCTAATTTGCGATTGATCAGCCACGAGTCAATTAACTGGATCGTCGGTTTGTATGTGAAGGGGAAAGGATGGGCGCCCTGGTATTCATTCAATATCATGGGGTGAGTCCGTGTCAAGATATCCCACCATTGCCAGTTGGTCTGCATATCAGAAGGGAAGAAATCGAATAAAGGATGTGACGGATTGCATAATAAGCTCATTGCGGATGATTCTCCGCCATTCATGCCAAAGGTGGACCAGTAATAACCTGAGAAACAGATTGGCAAAGCTCCCCTGGTTGAGTCCTGATTTCCAAAAACAACCACCGTTTTTCCTTCTTTCAATGCTTTAAATACATTTTCATCAATCTTTTTTGAAATAACCAGGTTATTGGTCGGAACCTCTTCGACCTTTGTGGGGAAAATCCAAAAATCCCAGTCATTCAGGATAGGAGTTCCCTTAACTGAGACGATAAGTTTATATTTTGCTGAAGCTTTGAGATCCTTAACCGGATACCGGAAATAACCGGCATTTGTCAGATCTGATTTCGGAAATACTCTGCCGGGAAGCTTACCGGTATGAACAATGTTATCTTTTTGATCCCTTATTTCCCACACTATAGCCTCCGCATTTACCGGTGCTCCTGAATAATTATATATTACGATAGCAGTATTTAATGTGTCTGTAGATGTTAAAACTCTTTTTTTAATCTTTGCCAGCACGACTGTTTTATTACAAAATTTTCTGAATTCAGGCGCCTCTACATATCCTCTTGTATCATAAAAGGGATCTAACAGACCAACAGGTGCTGATCCCTGACCGGTAAAATCCTCCAATGACAATAATTGAAACCCTGCATATCCAGGAGTTCGCAAATGCGCCTCGATTTCTTCTTTATACTGCTGAACCTGCCATAAGCCGCTGGCTTTAACAAAATCGGGAAGCTGGTCCAGCATACCTCTTTCTATCAACTGGTCACGGCCAATTTCAAGGTAGGTTGGCTTAAGCAATCCTTTATATTTAGGTATTTCTTTTGTTATATTAGGATATACACAACGTGCACCGTTCTCATGTGAAATGAGAGGACGACCGGCTTTTTCAACAGCCTCACTAAAATCTACTGTGGTCTGAGGTGCAAGAGAATTAAACAATGTTCCAAGAGGCCTTGGTGGCCATCCAAATTGATAGCGGGTTCTGATCGGACCTAACCAGCATTCTATAGAATAATCATATACACTGAGTTTGGGACTTCCATTTGGCTTGCCGCTATAAAGATGCCGTGGATCTTTTTTCCAGATTGCTATGAATCTTTTCATCATTAAAGAATCTGCGCTATCCTCATTCCCAAGTTCCATCATTGTGAATGAAGGGCTGTTTCCATAGGCTTTTAACATTTTTAATGATTCCTTAGTAAACCATGCTTCTTGTACAGGCGTATTGATAGTTGCCCATTCGCTTACTTCCGGTTGCAAGTAAATGCCGATTTCGTCTGCTGCAATGAACGCCTCACGAGGCGGGCACCAGGAGTGAAATCTTACATCATTTATTCCCCAATCCTTGTATTTCTTCCAAAGTCCCCGCCACCATTCTACATCCATATACGGATAACCCTTTGCAGGAAATATGGCACAATTAACGTTGCCACGAAGCGAAATAAGGTTACCATTCACTTCAAACATTGTTCCCCTTACTTTTATCTCCCGCATTCCAAAAACTACATCCAGTGATGAATTCAAAAATTGTCCTTTACTGTTTGCTACCAGCGAAACCGTAAGCTCATACAAGTTAGGATTAAATTCATCCCATAACTGCACATCAGTACCCATGGGATACTCGTAACTAAAGCGGCTGCTATCACTATTAAGTTCAACCTTAACCATTTTTACCGGTAACTGGATGTCATTTTTTAAATTCCTACCCTTGACAGAGAAGCTTATATCTGCTGTCGCATTTCCCGGATCTTTCTTACATATTGTATAATCGATCCTTATTTTTTTATTCTTTATATCAGGATATATCTGCACATCATCGATCCAGGTTTTTTCCGTGGTTAACAGATCCATCTTCCCAATAATTCCGTTCCAGGCTGTTTGTGTCTCATCTGATACACTATGTGGTATGCTTCCAAGATTAACTATCTGGGAGTTATCTATCCTGAGAACAATAGTATTATTGCCTGGCTTAAGCAATCCTGTCAGGTCATAAACATGCTCGGTACCAAGGCTATTTTGCGTTCCTCCTGTTGTTCCATTGATCCATAAGGTAGTCTCCCAGTGTGCCCTCTCGAGAAATAATACAACCCTTTTGCTATCCCATTCCCGCGGAACGGTCACTGTTTTTTTATACCAGGCTACCCCGATATATTCCTTATCGGGTTGTAAAAAGCTGAATATCTTAATATTGCCTGGCTGACGATACTTCTCATAGATTGGACTCGTCAGCCAAAAGCTGTTATGAGTTGCACCGGCCCACCATTTTGTATCAATGGTCACATCATTACCGTATCCCTGCTCCTGGAGACAACCTGGAAGATTAACTTTATCAGTAAATGTCTGGTTATACCAGCTTTGCTCAAGACCTTTGTTCTCCCTGTCAATCCTGAATTCCCATTTCCCCGACAGATCAATTTGGTTTTGAGCCACCGCTATGAGCGGAAGATTAATTATAAATAGAATAAATAATCTGTTTAAAACTTTTTTATTCATGAAAATTGATTATTCGGTTTTTTATACGACCATTACAAGTATTTGACCAATATAAGATTGGATATAACTTCGACAAGAATAGTCACATATTATTAACAATCAGACATATATAAAAACAATAGGTTTTTATATATGTCCTTTAATTTTTTAATGACTGCCCTGAGCATCAATCGTCACGTTATCAAACATGTTCTGGTAATATGAGCTGACGATATAAGCCATGCCGGACTTAGTCGTGTTGTCAGTGACCTTGGCAAGTTGTTTTCCGTCGAGGGTAGCTGTGATGTTATCGCCTAAGAATGAGAGGGACATGTGATGCCAGAAGGATGCATCGAAAATTTCGATCCATCCAGAGGCGAGCCTCCTGTCTTGATATAAAAGACTCCAGGCACCGGTCTTGTCGAGGATGAATCGATATGAGAGTCTGGCCATGAAGCGTCCTCCAATTTCAACGTCGCTCGCCTCGATAAAAACATCGGAGCTAATTGTGTAGTCGGACCATTCCGAATTACCGATAACCGAGTAGGGCTTTGTTATTTTGCCGCCCCACTCCCAGGTATAGCCGGGTATCGTGACAATCTGTCTTAGGCATTTTCCATAGTTGGGGATGTCTGCTACTTCGAAGGTCCCCTTCTGGTCAGAGAAATATTTCGGTGTGCTACCGGCAGAATATGACTCGAAATCTTCATGGTATGGAAATGGAAATGCACTGGCAGTTGGAATGGGATGCGAACCCTTTCGCTGACCGGTAGTTGTAGTAAGCGTGTATATCGAATTCGGATCGAGGGCGATTGTTAATATAGCCTTCTTCGGTGTGATGGGTGTTTGTTCGATGAACTGTTCACGTTCGTTCGACTTCCAAACGTGGATTGGTCCGGAATTGAGGCCGCCATTAATCTCAACTTTCATCTCTACAGCTTTGTCTGTGGTAATGATCATGCTCCAGTCTTTGCCCGTAACGGAACGCAGAGTGACGTAGCTTCCATTCCAGGTTGAGTCTGAGAATCGCCCTGATGATGAGTCGAGGTAACGCCATCCGGGTTCTGTGAATTGTGTAGTGTGGGCAACGGCCCATAGTGCAGGCCATATTTCGTAATGACCTGACCACGGCTGGTCTGCCTGGAGAAAGCCTGCATCTTCCCATGCCAGGGTCTTGTATATACCATCAAAGGGAGACCAGAATTCAGTCTTGGTAATACGGTCACGGAGATAAACCTTATTGATCAGGCGTGCAATATATAGTGCGCCTTGAGGATCCCATTTACCGCCTTCGGTACTATATTCTTCACTGGCCCAAAGGGGCTTCCCTGAGTTCTTTGCTTTTTCTGTTGCCGGGTAGCCAACTAAATCTACAGTCCAGGGTTCGCGGCCACTGACATAATGGTAGCTGACAGCTTCTACATCTTTGACAGCTTCGGGGTGTGAGTCGAAGTCGTCGAAGATATTCCAGTGCCGGTTACTGAATTCAGGAGCCTGGATTTTGACATCTTTGTAGCCTCTGCGGTCAAGAGTGGGCCGTAGAATATTGGAAATCCAGTCAAGGTCGGTGGATGTTTCGTTTTGCGCGCCGGCAAGCCAATCTATATGTAAGCCATATTTTTCACGGGCAAGATCAAGGAAGGCAGTGAACCAATCAGCAGAGTTTTGGTTAAATTTTGCTGAGAGGAAACCCGGGAAAGACCATGGCAGGCAATCGAGAATGATCTTGGGATTACGCTTGTGGGCTTCATTTGCGAACCATAGTTCATAACCACGCTCAACGGGTTTGGTAAGTTCTTCTTTCGTGTAGGCATGGGAGGGCTCACTACCGCAAGTTGAGTTTTCGCCACCACCTATTTCGACTTTGAGGTGTTGAAAAGAAGCACCGAACTTGGGAGTGAAAAGGTAGTCCAGAATGTAGGATTTGGCAGGTTCAGGATAGTCTGGAAGGAGTCGTGATGAGGCCCCGGCGCTGACAGCTCCGACTCCTTCGAAAACACGACCGGAGGAAGCTCCATTAACGCGAACTGTTACTTTCTGTGCAGAAAGTTGTATAAGTCCCAAGGTCAGAAGTGCAAAAATGCAAATTGTTTTCATAGTTAATCTGTTTTAATTTATTGGCACCTCTAAAAACTATTTTTTTGATGCCGATTTCAACAATAATATAAAGAATAGTTTTCTAAAACTTAACGACAAAATATTTATATAATTAACTTAAGTTGCTATCTATAAAAACTTTTCATTTATAGTAATAACGAATATAAAGAGGATCACCTTCATCAAAAATCCATCAACTGTTACTGCATGAATGCGCTTTGGCAGCATACTGGATATCTGACTAAATGTAGTCTCGATTCTTTTCCTGGAATCAGAGATCAAAAAGTTCTGCCACGGTTCATGAGGCAGCTTGGTGTTGCTTTTTCTAGCAATCATCAAATTTATATCTGCTGCCTCACTGTATACTTGTTCATTATAGTAATCGGTATAAGCGCTATCATCGTACACAATACTATCTTCTGGCAGATTAAAGAACATGTTTTTCATTCCATCGATATCATGATAACATCCAGGAAGCATCGCAAATTCAACTGGTATTCCATCCACCGTTGTAATTACCTGAACCGTGAACCCATAGAAGTAATTCGACGCATGACTCACGAATCAAGGAAAATCCAATTCTTTCCTTCCTTATTTCGAATATCATCTTTTCATATTTTGGTTAATTCACGTTCTATTTCTTCTAGCGATTTCCCTTTAGTTTCAGGTAATCGTTTATAAATGAACCAAAAACCAAGGATACAGATTAACCCATAAAGCCAGAAAGTACCAGAAGCCCCAAGTAGTTTATTCAGCAAGGGAAATGTGTAAGTAAGGATAAAACAGGCTGCCCAGAGTGCAAAAGTTGCAATTGACATCGCAACACCTCTTATACGGTTAGGAAAAATCTCCGAAAGGACTACCCATGTAACAGGGGCCAGAGACATCGCATAACAAGCAATTGCAGTTACTACCATTATCAATAAGGGAAGTCCCTGTAAATGAATAAAATACATTGTCCCAATAACTGCAAAAATACCTGCAAGACCACCGGCTCCCACTAGCATCAGAGCTTTTCGTCCCAGCTTATCAACTGTAAACATCCCTATAAAAACAAATATAAGGTTTACACTCCCTGTTATTACAATATTAAATAGAATATCTGAAACACCATACCCTGCATTGCTGAAGATCTCTTGGGCATAATTAAAAATCACATTAATTCCGCACCATTGCTGGAAAACTGCAATGACAATACCAAGAATCAGGATTCTGCCCGTACCTGGTTTTCTTAGAAGACTAAAATCTGACTTGCCTTCAACTGAACGTAAGGTTTCATTAATTGAGGTCATTTCAGAAGCTGCAAAATCTGGTCCTCCAATTTTTGTCAGTATCTTAAGTACCTTTTTGTGATTGGTTTGATCTTTTGCAAGCCATCTTGGACTTTCCGGTACAATCCACATAAGTGCAAAAAAGAGGAAGGCAGGTATCGTGCAGGCATAAAACATCCATCGCCAACCCATTTGTCCGTTCCATGAAGTCATGATATCACTTATTGTTTCTCCGACAGGAACAGGCTGGGCAATCTTCCAATTAGTGAGCTGAGCAGCAAGAACTCCAATAACAACAGTTAGTTGATTTATTGAAACAAAACGTCCCCGTACATTTCCGGGTGTGATCTCAGCAATATACATTGGTGATAGATTAGAAGCGAGACCAATTCCAACTCCTCCTAAAATTCGGAAAAGGACAAACTCATTGATAGAACCAGCTGCTCCAGTACCCAGAGAGGCTATTAAAAATAATACCGCTGCCAGAATTAATAGTTTTTTTCTCCCAAACCTGTCACTGAGCCAACCAGAGATAACAGATCCTGCCATACATCCGGTTAATGCACAACTCATAGCCCAACCTTGCATAAAAGTATCGTTAGTAATTCCGAAAAACGGTTCATAGAAAGGTTTTGCTCCACCTATTACAACCCAATCGTACCCAAAAAGTAGTCCGCCCATTGCAGAAACAAGACAGATGCTAACCAAGTAATTCCAGTTAAATTTATTTTCTTTCATCATCTACCTGAAGATTGTAATGGTTTTATTAATCAGAGTTCTTTTAATGCATCCAGCATCGCAACGACATTTTCAAAGGGAACATTTGCCTGAATATTATGAACTGTATTAAAAACAAAACCACCATTATTGTTAAGTATTTCACACTGAGATTTAACTTGTTCCTTAACCTGGGCAGGGGTTCCGAATGCGAAGACCCCCTGAGTATCAACACCGCCCCCCCAGAAAACAAGCTTATCACCATAATCTTTTTTAAGTTTCAAGGGATTCATGCCTGAAGCATTGATCTGAACGGGGTTTATAATATCAAATCCCGATTCGATAAAATGCAACAAAAGTGGTTCGACTGCACCACATGAGTGTTTGAATGTTTTCCAGTTTGTATTCTTATGTATCCATTCATTTACCTTTTTATAATAAGGCATCCATACTCTGTCGAAGGTTTCAGGTGAACAGAAAGTTGAATTCTGAGTACCGAAATCAGTTCCGCAGATGAAGACAACATCGATTTTACTGCCGATAACTTCATATAATAACTTCAGGTTCTCAACAGCTATATCTGTCTGCCTGTCAAATATTTCTTTAATAAAATCCTCTCGTATTAATGTAGAGATGTACCATTCTTCAACACCACGAATTCCCTTTGGATTCCTTAATCCAACAGCAGGAACAAGTGCAATATCGCCAAGAGCTGTTCCACCTAAAGATGCAACAACTGCTTTGGAATTATCTTCCAATGAATAGATCAGATCTTTCCAATAGGTAAGTTCCTGTTCGGTAATATGGCCAAATTCCTCAAGGTTATCTTCCGCCTTCAAGTTCGATTCATCTATTGACTTCTGCCTGTCGAGCGCATCAAAAAAATAACCCGATTTAGGCATCATACCACTTGGTGGCAAAGATGTGTCGCCTTCGGGATACATCAGAATATCACCATTTGAATTATAAGTATAATTAAATGATCCGGGAAACAGTACATCCTGTCCCCACAGGGTTTTATGTACTTTCCAATCTTCATTTGGTACTCCGAACATATTTTTTGCAGAGAATAGTCCAATCACGTCGATATCCATCGCCCTTATTAACTCACCATCCATCTCACCGAGCATCTGATATGGTTCTATCACTTTAACAGGTTTTTTCTCCAGACCGTAATATTCGCGAAGTTTTTCAATAATCAGCACATGTATACCTGTTACAGATGTTGATCCAAAATCCAATACTACCTTATCCGGTTGCTGATGATTTATTGTCTTTAGAAAATTTTGTCTAGAAGATGAAAGCATAATTTAAGTTTTATAGTTATTTATCCGTAAAATATCAATAATCAGTCTAATTCATTTGAAGGTTACTAATTCCAAAGCTGCTCTATATCTTTTAAGGATTTCCCTTTGGTTTCAGGTACATACAAATAGGTAAACAGCCATTGCAATAATGACATAAGAGCCAAAAACAGGCAGGTAGTTGCACCGCCTATTTTGGTCAGGACTTCCAATGACTCTTCCTTTCGCCCGACTTTATATAACCATTGTGGACTTTCGGGTATCATCATCGAAAATATATAAAACAATATAGCCGGAATTGCACAGGATGCAAGGCTGATGTACGTATCCCCGTTTGACCATCTATACCCAGATCAACACATAACCTGTCCGGAATTTCATGATTTAAAGTTTTTATTAATCGGTCTCTTGGTGTCATTCTAATATTTGTTATTAATCGTTGTATTAGTTTTTCTTCAAGATTATTGCTGTCAACCTGATGAATCTGCATCAAAATCTTGTCTTCTAATTAGTACGAAATTTTCATTTATCTAAAGAGGCATCTTTAATACTGAAATTATCGAACCGAACAGGATAAAAGCTACTTCCAATGCCTGCCATTCCATTTTTGTATGTATTATCCTTTATTTCAGCCCCCTTCTTGTTATTAATAAAAGCTATCATACGATTTTCTGTACAAATTAGTTTTAAATTTGTCCACCCAATTGGTAAAAATTTGGGATCGGATGATAGATTTAATCTTTCTTCGTTTCCAAAAGCAGGAAATAACATGAACCCAAAAGCAATTGCAATTAGATTTAAACTTACTTTTTTAAAGTTTTTAAATTCTTAAATTTTATTACACTTACAATGTATTTCACAGACAGCATCACTTTCTAAGTTGATCTTGAGCTGTTTTAATAAAAGCCAAAATATTTTGCAACGAAGTATCACCTTCCACAGAATGTGAGGGTGAGAAAATATAGTTGCCCTCACTACCTAATTTCAGTAGTTTGCATGATTCGGCAATTACATCTTCTACTGTACCAAATGGAAGTGTTTTTTGAATAGAAAGGCCACCGTGAAAGGTCAATTTTCCTTTGTATTGTGCCATTAAAGCTTCCACATCCATTACCTCAGGTTGAAAAGGATTGAAACAATTTAAACCGATTTCAATGAGATCATCAAACAATTCATCAACATCACCACATGAATGGATCATCACATATTTTCCTGCATTTCGGACATGCTGGTACATCAACTCTAGATATGGATAAATGAATTCCTTCCAAAGATCATAGCCCATAATAAGACCATGTTGTTGCCCCCAGTCATCACCAAAATAGATGGCATCAATATCATATTCCAAAGCTTTATCAATCTGAGCAATATTATAATCGCATATTCGCCCCATTAATTCATGCACAAAATCAGGATTGTTGTAAAAATCCATCAAAAGATTAGTCATGCCACGCATTGTCCATGCTCTTTCGTATAAAGAAAAACCAATCTGAAACACTCTGAACATATCTGGCTTCAAAGCAATTTCAGATTCAATGTTTGCAAAAAACCTTGGATCAAGGGGATTGGGAAAATCATAATCATTTAATGTAGGCTCAGGTAAGACAATTCCTTTGGCATCACCAATATCTTTGTCGATCTTTCGATCCCATATAACTTTAAAAACATCTTGAAAATGATCATTGCCCAAATCTTCAAAGAAACCTATGTCGCTGCCCAATTGAAGTATATGGTTCCCAATTACGTCATCCAAATCTTCGACTCCGTAAAATTCACAAAGCATTTGTTTTGGTTCAGTTGTGAACTTGAAAGACCAAGGAACGTAAGGAGGTTTCTTGCCATTAAGGACAGTTTTGATTACTTCTCTTTTTGCCATATTTAGTTGAAATATTAAAATTGAAATAGCTAAAAAATCAAAAATTTATAATTTTAATTCAATTTTGTCTTCTCTGATTAATGGGATTTATCAAAATAATGTCTTTATTTTTTCAAACTCTTTTGCAATGGGTAGACTGAAACATTGTCAAAACAATTAGCATCATAACTACTTGCCAAAAATGCCATGCCTGAACCCTGAGATTTATGTAGAACCGTTGTTAAATGTTTATCGTTTATAAAAATCAAAATATCTTCACCTTTCAGGTCTAGACGAAGCTGGTACCATTTTAATTTATCAAAACCTTTTAGGACTCCTGAAGCCAGCACATCTTTTTTGAAATGCAATTTCCAGGCTCCGGTGTCATCCAGAATGAGTCCATATGTTAAATCATTTTGGTCAGCGAATCTTCCTCCTATTTCTACATTACCTCCTTCGATAAAGACATCCGCACGCATTGAATAATCCCTCCAATCATGGTCGCCAAAAACAGTATACGGTTTGATGCTATCAAGAAAGCCGTACCATAAATACCCTTTTTGTGGTATAATTTGCCGCAGGCAAAGACCATGATCTGGCTTATCAAAAATTTCAAAACTCCCTTTTTGATCTGAATGATATTTCGGAATATCTCCTTCCTTATAGGCTTCATAATTTTCTCTGTAAGGAAATGGGAAAGATTTGGTTTCCGGGATCACTCTGCTACCCTTAGTCTGTCCCGTTGTGGTCGTAAACGAATAAATAGATGCTTTTTTCAACGAAAATGAAAAATTAAAATTAACGACCTGAATGGTATCGATACAGATAAATTGTTCATTTGCATCGGAATGCCAAACGTAAACAGGGCCTGATTTTAAATCATTCTGCAGAAAAACTTTTAGGTGCATTACTGAATCAGTGCAAACAACCATACTCCAATCCTGTGTTTCTGGATTTTTTAGCGTTACGAAACTTCCCTTCCAATTATTTTTATCGTCTGATAATTGGCCACAACTTTTGTCCAGGTATTTCCAACCCAGTTCTGCAAATTGGGTAGTATGAGCAATTGCCCATATTCCCGGCCATACTTCATAATGACCAGACCAAGGTTGGTCTGCACTCATTGCACCTGTATCTTCCCATGGCAACCCCTTATAAATGCCGTCAACTGGACACCAAAACTCGGTTTTTACGATCTGATCCCTGATGTAAAATTTATTAATCAATCGGGCCATGAAAATGGCTCCAATACCATCCCATTCTTTTCCACATCCCCATTCTTCACTTGCCCACAATGATTTTCCTGAATTCTTAGCCTCATAAGTGGCATCCCTTCCGCTCTCCTGGTTAATAGTCCAAGGCTCACGACCATTTATATAGTGATAGCCAACCGCTTTAATAATGCTGTTGTACACTGAATCCTGGTTTAACTGGGAAATGATTTGCCAGTGTTCACTATCATCATCGGGAGCCTGTAATTTAACATCTCTGTATCCATTAGCATTAAGAGCCTGCCGAAGTTTATTGACAATCCAATCCCTGTTTGTTCCATTCTCATTCTGAGCAGCCGAGACCCAATCCAATTTCAGGTTGTAATATTTTTTTGCAGCATCCAGAAAAGAAACAAACCAATCAGCTGCATCCTGTGAAAATTTACCGGAAAGCCAATAAGGATAACTCCAGGGAAGACAATCAAGAATAATAGATTGGTTTCTCTTTCGGGCTTCACTCATAAACCAAAGTTCATATCCCCTGTTGACCGGGTTTTTAAGTTCATCTCGTATCAAGGCATGCGAAGGTTCGCTTCCACAGGTAGAATTCTCACCACCACCTATTTCTACTTTAAGATGTTGAAACCCTGCTCCAAATTTGGGTTTAAAAAGAAAATCATTAATATCACTTCGATAAGGTTCTTCATAATCGTATAGCAATCGGGTAGAAGCACCAGCACTAACAGCACCAATTCCTTCAAAAGTCCTGCCAGATGATTTGCCATCGATATGGATAATTTTCTCCTGAGAAAAGGAGGATGTACATATAAGCAAAATGAGTGATGGAATAATTATTTTCATAATATTTTAGTTTTTCTCTAACAAAGTTTTATTAATACCTACATCATAATCAAACTAATAAAATAATTTCATAGTTGTTCCAAATCTTTTAAGAAGAAATTAAATAAAAGGGCGTATTACATCGCCCTTTTATTCGTAAAGTCAGATTAAGTGATGATAAATATCTACCAACCGGGATTCTGTAATAATTTAGAATTTATCAAAATTTCTTTAGTTGGTAAAGGTCTCAGATAATCTTTTGCAGGATCAAATTTTCTTCCTGCAGCAGATTCAACAACGAGAAATCCATTTGCGTCTGCTCTGCTCTGATAATCAGTGGTTGAGTACGGATTTTTGTCGGCTCCATTAATTATTATAGGGGCCGTCCCCCACTCTGAACCAATAATTTTAATCCCTTTTATATCCTGAGGTAGCTCAATTTCAGCAGTTTTCCATCTTCTCAAATCATCATACCTGAAACCGTCAAGTGCCAGTTCAATGGTACGTTCTCTTCTTATCTCCTGTTTCATATCTAATCCATTTGACGTAACAAAAGCATTGGTCATAGGAATCATACCAACCCTGCTGCGAATGATATTAATTGATTTATTTAAATCCGCATCGCTAATGTTCCCATTCCTTTCGAATGTAGCTTCGGCAAATATTAGCAGTACTTCTGCGTATCGAATAATATGCGCATCGAAACCCCAAGTTTGTATTGAATTACTATAAACATCTTCAGATCTATATTTATTAGTTATATATCCGGTGTTACCATTACGCTGGGGAAAAAACGGCCAACTTTCTATTGGGGGATCTGGGTAAAGAGTTTGGACAACGAAGCTGCCCGGAATTAAAAGTGTCGATGTCATGCGAGGATCCCGGTTTTGAAACTCGGAAGTTCGGGTATTATAACCGTTAAATAGCGGTGATTGGGTAATAGGCAGGCCATCGCTACATAAATACATATCTGCTAGTTTTTTTGTAGCCAGGTAACATGGATTGTCATGCACGGAGCCAGAAATCCACTGCTCTCTAATATGCATTTCATAACGGTCATCAAGGATAGATTCAGGAGAATCATCACCTGGTTCAACAAACAGACCCCTATAGCTGTCAGCCCCTAAACCATTGTAAAGAGAATACTGATTACTATTGATAACATTGCTTGCGGATTCGATTGCAATATCAAGATACTCATTAGCATCAGCGTCACGATATTTACTCCAGGTTCCTTCAAACAAGGCTATTCTAGCCTTTAATGCAAGCGCAGTGCCTGTCGTTATTCTACCTACATCAGCAGATGAAAGGGCTGATTTTAAAGGAAGGTTGGCAGCAGCATCAGTTAAGTCTTGAAGTATAAAATCAACGGTTTCCTTTCTGGAGGCTCTTGCATTATATAAAACTTCAGAATTTATATCCAGTACTTCTTTAATTATCGGAACACCTCCATACAATCTGAATAACTTCCAATAATTCCATGCTCTGAAAAATTTTGCTTCAGCTACAAACCTTATAACTCCTGTATCATTTGCGACAGTTGAATTCGCTCCTGAAGTTATAATCTTATTGCATTCACGGATATAAATGTAAGGTGTGCTCCAGTTATAATCAGTTTCAGTAACTAAATAAGTTCCATTGCTAATAGTATTATTAACATTATATGCAATATCTGCTTCCACATCACTAAATATATTATATAACGTTAATGAATTATAGAGATCATTTGCGGCTAATTTAAACTCGGAAGCTGTTTTCCAAAATGTAGCATCAGAAATTGTGTCTAAAGGATACAAATCAAGCTTTTTGGAACATCCTGTCAGCAACAAGATTATAACATATAACAAAGCTAATATACGTTTCATAATGAATAATTTTTAGGTTTAAAATTTAACGTCAACTCCAAATGAAATAACTTTCGTAAATGGATATGTCTGATAATCTGTCCTTTCTTCTTCAGGATCATAAGAATTACCCCATGTCCCTTTACTAAAAGTAAATAAATCCTGCCCACTGGCATAAACACGTATGCTTTGCATTTTTAGCTGACCGCATAAAGATTGAGGTAAATTATAAGCCAGAATTAGCGACTTAACCCTCATGTAAGCCAAATTATTAATAACTCTGTCGGAAGTTCTATAATCCCAGTCTCGAAGATCATCCCATCCTAAAGCTCCAGGTATAATCCTTGGGTATTGGGCATCAGGTCTTTCGGTGGTCCAGGTCTTACCATAAAACCATTCTGGTGGCTGATAAAATACATAATAATAAGCCTGGCTTAGAACTCCGTCTCTGACTCCTACTCTTTTTCCTACACCTTGTAAAAGTATGCTTAAGTCAAAGTTTTTGTAGGATAAATTTATATTTGACGAATAAGTATACCGGGGGTTCCGGTCACCTAAATATCTCATATCTCCCTTGGTGCCTTTTTCTGGGTCGCCGAAGGCAGTTATTTTTCCATCCCCATCCAGATCCTTGTACATCATATCTCCAAGACCAATATTTGAAGGTACATTGCCCAGTTTATTATAAACTGCTAATTCTTCTTCATTTTGAATAATTCCAGCAGATTCATAGCCAAAATAAGAATTTAACGGATAACCTTTACGTGTGTATATCAGACCTTCTCCATAATTATCATTACCTTTCAGATCTAACAATTTAGTTTTATTATCGCTGACAATTACAGAAACACTATATCTGAAATCACCTTTCTTATCATTCCATCCGACAGAGACATCCCAACCCTTTGTTAGTAGTTTACCCTTGTTTTGTGTTGGAGGGGTTCCTCCTAATGTTGCCGGCAACGTCAAACTAACGAGCATGTTATTGTTTTGTTTGATAAAATAGTCAAAACTACCAGTCAACCTTGATTTTAAAACTGAAAAATCTATTCCTGCATTGGTGGTTTGAATAGTTTCCCAGGTACGCGATTCAGACGCTATACTTGCCACTGCTCCGGGGAGTCCAACATTTGGAGAGCCAAGAGGATATAAACCAGAAATCGTAATAAGAGGAATATGATCGTAGTTACCAAAACTCAGATTCTGATTGCCCGATTGGCCCCAGGATGTCCTAAGTTTTAGCATATCAAATACATTTAAAGATCGGATAAAATTCTCTTCCGATATATTCCATGACGCAGATACTGCGGGAAACAAGGCACTCCAACGCAGGCTTGGTGCAAATTTTGAACTTCCATCAAGCCTTGTAGTAAAATCTAAATTTATCTTCGAATCATATGAATAGCTTAACCTGCCAAAAAAGGAGTTCAATGCCCAATCAGATGCTGATCCGGAATAATTCATATATGCAACGTTTGTCTTATCAGCCAGGTTTAAAGTAAACAGATCATTGGATGTGAAATTATATCCGGTTATATTCTGACTATTGTAATCATTCTGCTCATGCGAAGCACCACCCATTAAATTTATTTGGTGTTTGTTAAACAGGGTTTTGTTGTACTCCAGGTAGGTTGTATATGATCCATAAAGATTTCTTGAATTCGAATAAGTAGCAGAATTAGGAAGATTCATAATAGTTTGAATTTCTCCTTCCCAATTTAATTCATTGTATGTACGGTTGTTCCAATCACTATCATTAATTCCTAAAACAATTCCAATTTGAGTGACTAATTTCAAGTCATTCAAAATTTTCAAATCTGCTTTTACATTGGTTTGAAATTTATGCGAATTAGATATACTTTTGCCACCCTCCAGCATCAATTGTACAGGATTAGTATAACCCTGATATGTATATAGCTGTCCATTAGGGTTGTATACTGGCAGATAACTCCACATAAGGTTTGCAAGCCATACGGCTCCATCTAAACCAGAAGGCTCATTAATAACCTGATTGTCAATTGCTGTACGGGTTTCAACATTCAAACGGTTTAAAAGTTTAAATCCAAAATTCAGCCTCAAATTGAAAAGCTCAGATTTATCAGTGCCATAATTTAATATTCCTCCGTCTTTCTTGTAACCAACGGAAAAAAGATAATTACTATCTTCCCCTCCCCCTGAAATAGCTAAATTATGCGATTGTTGTTGGCCGTTTCCATAGATAGTTTTTACCCAATTAGTAGAACCATAAAAGCCTGGATAATTTTCCAGATACCTCATCCATCCTCCATTAATGTCTGGTTCAGCATTAGCCTTTATTTTATCAAAAACTACTGTAGGTAATCCTGGTTGTCCAGTATTTTTTAAACCTTCATCATACATTTCTGCCAATTGTAATGTATTGGTCATTTCTTTTAAGTATGAGGGCTTTTTTATTCCGTAGTTAAATGAATAAGAAACGGTCAATTTCCCCTTTTTCCCACTCTTTGTTGTAACCAAAAGCACTCCATCGGCAGCACGAGCACCGTAAATAGAAGCCGCAGCATCCTTTAATACTGTAACATTCAGAATATCATTCGGATTAAGAGTATTTAAATCACCAGGAATACCATCAATTAGTATTAAAGGACTGCTACCTGCAACTGAAGAATAGCCACGAATTTGAAAAGAATAATTCTCATAGCCAGGTCTGCCACTGCCCCTACTAACAACTACTCCAGGCAATGCACCTTGTAATGCATTCAAAGTATTGGTAATCGGTCTTGCTTCAAAGATTTGGTCATTTACTTTTGATACAGATCCCGTTATTTCTCCTTTTAATTTAGTCCCATAACCAATCACTACCACATCTTCTAGTTGAATCGATGACTCTTTTAACACAACATCTATCAGCGTTCGGCCGTCTGTCGGGATTTCTTGCGTATCCATCCCGACAAAAGAGAAAATCAATGTTGCATTATTAGGTGCGTTGGTTAATATGTATCGACCTGATACATCTGTAAGAGTACCATTTGTGGTTCCTTTTACTCGTACAGTGACCCCACCTAATGGACTTCCGGACTTATCAGTTACAGTTCCTTTAAATTGTAGTTGTTGTAGAGCCGCAGAAAGAGACGTTACATCACTTTGAGTGAGTATTACCTGTCTGTCGTAAACGATAAATTTTTCATCTTTTTCGAGAATATCATTAAGAATATCCTTAATTGTTTCGTTGTCGGCATTAATGCTAACTTTTCGAGATACATCGACAAGTTTATTATTGTACAGAAAATAGAATTCACTTACATCCTCAATTTTGTTGAGAACCTCCTCGATGGTCACATCTTTTAACTTGAGTGAAATTTTTGTTGCCTGAGAATAAGTCGGGGCAGCAAAAATATCCACTAAACAACAAAATAAAAGGAAGGCTGTAATTTTCATAGTTAGAATGAATTTGTGCCAATTACTATTTGGTTTGAATAAACCATAGTGATACAGATTTTTTTTCATATTTTTGAAGTGTTAGGGTTAATAATAAGATTTTTGTTTAGGTAATCAGGAATCGATTTATGGACCTCTGACGTTGAGGGAAAGTGTTACAGCACTTTTCCTCTCTTTTTTGAGGTTAAATATTCTTTTGATTTTCAGGTTTTTTGCATAGTCACTAGATTTAGGTTAGAATCAGGGTATAATTATAGATCTAATAAAGTCAGTTTTAATATGCATTTTTTTGTCCCACAGGGAATATAATAACTTTCTTCCGTGGAAATGAGCCGTCAGGTAATGGATTACGTTTTACTTCAATATAGTTAATAGGTGAGGACATTTTCAGTAATTGCAGTATCTCTGACAGGGATTCATCCTGAAAAGTTGCCCTGAGATTGTATTTCATTATTTCCTCACCTTTAATCTCGATATCGATATTAAACACCTGGCTGATCCTTTTTACAACACTACTCAGAGGTTCATTACGGAAAATCAGTTTCCCGTCGATCCATGATGTATATTTGTAAGTATCATCATTAATAACAGAAACAGTTCCGTTGGTTTTATTAAATGAAAAATGCTGGTTCGGGTCAAGTTTGGAATTTTTAATATTTTTTTTGTCACCTGTTAAACTGACTTCCACTTTTCCGGAAACAAGTGTTACCGCCGTCTCATCCTCTGATGGATATCCGAATACGTTAAATTTAGTTCCTGTGGCCTTTACGCTTAAAGATGAAGTTTCAACAATAAATGGTTTTTTAGGATTACTTTCAACCTCGAAATAGGCTTCACCTTTCAGTATTACAGTGCGGTCATTTCCAACAAACCTGTCTGGATATTTTATACTACTTCCTGAATTAAGCCAGACAGAAGTCCCATCGGAAAGCTTTAATGAAGATCTTGTCCCGAATGCTGCAAACAATTCATTATAAACAGGTTTCTGATGTGTCGTGAGGTTTTTAGGATGAAACGAAAAATATAATAAATTACCCAATAAAAGAGGTATAATTAAAACAGCGGCGATCTTCATCCAGTATTGCCAGAAATTTGTCCTGGGAGATTTAAAAACGACTCTGTTGTTGATTATTTTAAATGCCTTGTCAACATCTATCATTTTTTCAACCTTGCTATGTTCAGAGTTATCCCATATATTTTTTAACTGTTGGAAATACAATAAGTTATCCTTCGAGGCGACTAACCATTTCTGTAAATCATCAATTTCTTCCTGACCTGCTTCCCCGGAAAGATACCTGGTAATTAATATTTCCCGATTTCCCTGTTCTATTGATTCCATTATTATAATTTTCTAACAAAAAGACGTTTCAGAGATCTAATACCACAATTAATAATAAGAAAATCTTAAATAATTTTATGTGGATTAGCTTACAAATTCATAAAGCAATTCCCCTTGCCTTTTAAGCTAAGGGGAATTGAACTAACTGACCAAAACTAACCCAATTTGCCCAACTAACAACTAACCTATGTATGTATATTATCCTTCTTCAACTTTAAAGGTTATGCATATTTTTCTTGTCTAAAGACGAATCAGAAACGATTTACCACATTTATCTTAATTTAAGATTGAGTAAATCAATTCTTTCGATGCAAAATACTTAGTTGAAAAAAGTTCTAAGACGGTCCGATGTACCTTTGATAGAACCTAATATATTTTATCAAGAGGCAGTAGATAACAATGACTTATAATTTTTCTTTCTAAAGAACATCAATTAAACTCTTTCTTAACATATCCAATGCTTTACTTATACGAACTTCAACGGTTCTGATTGAGACATTTAGTTTTGATGCAATCTCCTGGTATTTAAGCCCTTCAAACCTGTTCATTTCAAAGGCTTCCTTTAACTTTTCAGGTAAGTTGATTATTGCCTTTTCAATCCTCCTTTCCAATTCAGATCTGAGAATATAATTGTCGGTATCATATTCATAAAGAGGTGAATTGTTGATAATATAAATGCTGTGATTATTGACAATTTTTTTGTGACGATGCCAATCAATGCACTTGTTTTGAATTGTTTTTAATAGAATTGATTTCAAAGAAAATGTCACATTTAGTTTTTCATGATCCTCCCAGAGTTTGACAAAAGTATCCTGAACTATATCTTCTGCGCCCGGTAGTTCTTGTGTAAAGCTGTAGGCAAAGAAAACCAAATCCTTGTAATAGGCTGAAAATATATCAGAAAATGATTCAGGATCTCCCGCCTTAAGTTTTTTAATTAATAACTGTTCAAATATGAGGTTTTTCTTGATCACAATTTTTAAAATTGTTGTAGTCAAATGTATTTACTTCTTATCCATTCTCAAAAAAAATATATTAATCAGTCGAGAAACTTGATGATTTGTCTCATTGAAAATCTTTCGATTTATGGATTCGGTATGAGAGAAAAGCCAGGATACTTTTATGCTATTATTATTTAAAGTATCCCCATTTTTTTTTATCACTTGTAGATTACCTGAAAATCAGGATTTATGGGCTGTACAGAGTCTCGTCTATTGATTTCTGGGGTATGTCCAATAAATTACTGCTTTGATTCCTTGGAACCCATTTACAAGCTTAAATACCAATCTAAAGAAGAAAACATGATCTTCAAACAAATGGAGTTGCTCATTGGAGCAGATGTAATGGCTGGGTTATGATGGCACAAGTCGAATTACTTGATAAAATGCCATCTGATTATCCCAACCGGGATAAAGTGATTAAAATTTTACAACAACAGATCAGAGGTATAGCTCACTATCAAGACGTCTCTGGCATGTGGCATCAGATACTTTACAAAAACGATTCATATCTCGAAGCATCAGGAACTGCAATGTTTACATACAGTATTGCAAAAGCAGTCAATAATGGCTGGATAGACAAAAGGTATATATCAATCGCTCTTTAAGGGTGGAAGGGTGTCAAAAAGAATATTCTGGATGATGGTCAGATAAGAAATGTATGCGAAGGAACAGGGATTGAAAATGACATAGTCTTTTATTACAACAGACCAACGCCTCCTAATGACTATCACGGTTTTGACCTTTCCCACTGGCTGGTAATGAGATTATTAAGTACATGAAGAATAACCCGGAATAACTGATCTCTCATGATGCACCGGTCAGGTCTCTCTGCGCTTCATCACATACTTCATTAATTGAGGGCAGTCTATCGCCGGGCTTTTAAGTGGCCTGGCATCTGCAGAAATTCATTAGGATATTTGTTTACATAATTACAAATATCCTAATAATTATGCTATCTAAATTTACCAAAAATCATAATTTTTCCCATGGGGCCCATCCTTCATCATAATTCTTGTAAGCCCGTCGACCAAATTCCAGTGGAGGAGCTCCAACTTCAAAAGCACCTATATCAGGAGCAGATCCTTTGAGATTGTCATCAAATCCTGGAATAATTGCACCTGAATCAATCAATGGACTTTTTGACTGCACAACTGCATCTCCAACGTTAATTTTTTTGTCACCGAACTCTATAGGATTAGGCCCAAATTTTACTGTGTTTATTGTAGAACGTGGATAAAATTCAAGCTGGTAAGAGGCGACAAATAATCTTGTACCTGAAGGAGTGGTCTTAGCTCTGGCACCATGTTTTTCCTGTCCTGATCCCTCTGGTAAACCTGAATAATAGTCATAATCATAATCATTAGGTGGTTCATTTTTTACATCAGAAGGGATTTTACCGGGAGTATCATAAATATTGTTTCTGGAAATGCAATTGTAAGATCTTCCTATAATATCATATACCCAATTAGGTTGTAAAATTGTATTATGAAAAATATAACGGCGGCCTCCTTTAAACTCACCCCCTCTCCCCCGCAGTTTTAATAAATGATCCTCCGATTGTATTCTGGTGACCTACTCTGCTTTCGCCCAACACATTTCTGAAAATATATAGTGGACCTCTGGAAGTAGATGCAGTTGCAACAGCATGATAATAAAGATGAGTGTAATTTCCCCAGATACGGACATTCATATTTGCTCCTTCACTTTCAATTGCATCGTCCCATACACTACGGAAAATATTTCCATGTATATCTGAATCACGATTCATATTCCCGATAAAAGAGAAGTTCTCGGCACCTCCTATAGCATCATTGAAAACCATGGTCTTCGGTGGATACAATGTCATTATAGCGGATCACATTACCACCTTTACTTTGAATAATTGAAATTCCCTGCGGTCGGAAGGGATGACCTGTTTCCCAGTCATTAGAAGCTCCACGGGGATCTTCAATAAGATTTCTCTGTAACGTCAAATTCATAGTCCCGTCCTCTTCATAAATCCCACTATCCATATTCCCGTAAAAGTTTCCATAAGTAAATGGTCCCCCCAACCTTCCCCAGAATGTTATGTGGCATTGCTCAACTACTATATCGTGCCGGTTACTTTTTATGAGTATTCCATGAATTGCAGCATTTCTTATCTCGACACCCCGAACAATAACGTAGTCGGCATCAATTTCAATTCCGTAACTTGAAACATTCTTCATGTTCAGAACAGATTTTGAATTTTCTGGTACTGTAATCAGATGATATGCCTCAGGTGTCCCGGCCTCTGAAATTACGATTGTTTTATCTGATTATCCCAGCGGGAGAAGGGTCGTTTTACCAACGGGAAAACGATCATTCCTAGTCCTGAATTTTAAATGTGATTTTGCTGAAGATGTTGAAAGCTCAGCCTGGTATTCTGTATTTGGTGTCAAACCTATAATACTCCGCCGGTATTCATTGTCGCGGGAGTCATATACCAGTTCCAATCCCTCTTTCCATTTACTGCTTTTGGCTTCCTTATATCTTATCTTACATGCGCTGTCTTCAGATGTTTTCCAATAAAACCCTGCACACTCAAATGTTGTTACTGCATTAGGATTTGGTATATTTTTCAGAAGGAACCTGGGCAAAACTGTAACTACAAGTAACCAGGGCTACAATAAATGGATATATCATCTTATTAATATTCATAGAACTGATCTTTTTAAGTGGATATTTCAAACAAAAACTTTTATAAAATTATGCCGGATTAAACAGACTTCCGGATTAATATTTTTGAGAACATGTATTATTTAGCGATGCCACCCAGCCATTTATTTACGGATTCCTGATATTCAGGAGGATATCGGTTGAAATCATTCGGGCTCATCAAAACCAGGTTCTCTTTGTGTCCGAATAACTCGTAGACCTCAGTGGCTTTCTTATAACAGATTTCTACATCGTCATAGAACCAGTCCTGATCCAGCTTTGGAGCCAAAATGAGCACAGGTCGTGGTGCTATTAATGCCAGAACCTCGTGGAAATCATAGGGAATTCGTTTCTCATTGTTAAGAAACAGACCTAGTTTAGGGATTGTTGGTCGAAGATAAGAGTATCGTTTTATACCTTCTGTTTGATTTCCGTGTACATCCATTCTCATTGAACCGAAACCACATGTAGATGCCACAGACTTTATTCTCGGGTCGAATGCTGCTGCATACAAACCTACCATTCCACCCAGGGAATAACCTGCTACCATAATATTTTCCTTATCGACCCAGTCCAGGAGACTTAATGCATCTATTGTTTTCTTTACATCCTGAATCATGATTCCTAATGCGGATACTTTTGGATTTTTTGCATAGAATTCAATTCCACTATCTCCATTCCGCAGGCCGTAGCCAAACTGATCAAATTCAACCGCTAAAAATCCATTTTGAGCTATCCGTTCAGTCACACTTGTCGAATATCCGTAACCCTTCGACCAGTTATAACCAGTTGCATCAAGATAAGCGTGAAGATATATTACAACCGGTATTTTATTTTTCGTCTTTGCCGGAAAAGTAAGATGAGCTATAAGCTTTTCATCAATGGGAATATCTTCTTTAATAAGACTATCTCCCAAATTTATCTTATTAACTATATCGTTTTTTTGAATCTTATCATAAGCTTGTATGTCCCCTATAATCATTTTGATCTTACTTCTGATAGAATCAGATTTTGCTTTCCAATCGTCTTTCGATTTGATCTTTTCCCCGTTAGATTTAAGAAGAATATCATTTAAATCCTTTTCAGGGAAATCGTAAATGTTTAATTTCTCCTTTGTCGTTTTCTTCCAATCTTCAAAGGTATAAGTATATACAAGGTTTTCTTTAAAACTATAGGGTTTTCTTCCTAACTGCATATCCAACCAATCGAGATAATCATTAATCATTTTCGATGTGACTTCATGTCCGCCGGGTGAAGCATAAAATCCTAAATTTTGCTCTTTACCCAATAGCTGGTAAACCTTTTTAACTGCCTGATAACATTGCTGATCACCCCATACTTCCCCTACCTTATCAAATTGACCTGTTCCCATTAAACAGGGTCGTGGTGCCATCAATGCTAATAAAAAATGACTGTCAAAAGGAAGTTTATTCTCTCTGCCTATAAAGAATCGCATTTTCGGATTGTTCCAGTAAGGAAACAGGCGCGTACTTATTTCCAGGGTTTCACCTCCAAATTTATTACCGGAATACCTCAACAGGTTAAATGAGCCGCCACCGGTTCCGGGATGACTATCAATAATTGCGCTTATCCTATCATCCATAAGAGCTGCAAGTAAGGCGGTTTTAGCTCCCCGGGAATGACTGGCAGAGACTATTTTAGATTTATCGACATTGTCGAGGATATACAGAAAATCCACACATCTTCCCGTAGCAAAGGCCCACCATTCCAGCTGATTACAATCATAATCAACATATACTGAGGGGATAAGATCTGCATCTTTTTCATTAAACCGGCATACGATATATCCACGCTTTAATCTTTCTTTATCCTGGCTACTGAAGTAATCTCCGAGGGAAGTACTATACTCAATTATAGCCGGAAAAGGCCCCTTTCCCTTCGGGACGAATAGATCCACATTCAGGTTTGCTACCAGGAATGTACAATTGTCCAGCTGGTTGTTTTGAGCAAATTTCACTGCCCTGATGGAAGGAGCGAATGAAAGCACAACATGTTTTTTAATATATAAATCATTTTCTTCAGATCCTGTCTCCAGATATTTTATGGCAATTTTGGCTGGTGGTGGTGGCCAATGTCCCAAAGCATATTTATCAAGAATTTTTCTGATCTCTTTTGCTCTAGCCGGCCATTGATTTGAAGCAGTAACCGGCTTGCCATTCTCAAACTGCAATAAATCAGGAGGAAAAGCATTTGTCTGTAGTTCATCAAAATCCGGAGGCAATTCTCCCGAAGTTTTTAGCCAATGTTCCCAGATTGGAGCTTCCTGAGGCCTTGCATCTTTATCCGAATTAAATGTGAGAAGGAGATTATCCAATAATTTAATTCTTTTTTCATGTTCCTTCTGCAGAGATACAACTTTAACATTTGAATTGCTGTTTACTCTATTGGTACAACCTGTAATAAGAATACAGCTAATAAGAATAATTGATGTAAATTCAAGTTTTGACATTTCTTTTTCTCTTATGCGTAAGCACATCTTTAAAAATAATTTTCTCTTCAACATTTGAATTAATTGTATGTTTTTGTGTTTAAGTTAATAAGGTTCGGATAAACAATTTAATTCTGCAAACACCTGACAGTAAAGCCAAAATGCTTGCTGCTATTACCTCTGTGTACCAGGGGATCACTGCATTCCAGGTAACGTGCCCAGCTGTCCAGTTCTCGTTGTATGGAACTTATAAAGTTGATGATAATACTATTAAGTTACTGAATGTCAGCTTTCTATCTCGTGAAAATACCTCTTTTCGGCCATTTTTGAACGGCTCCTAAACTCTTCATTATCAAGTTCATACGCTATGTTTTTAGTTAATTTTTCACGATAATCCGCTTTCTTGTTAATACTTGGGTTACCCCCTATATACCTTATACAAGTTAATCAACTATTCCTAAATTACAAAAATTTCAAAGAACTATTATAGCTATATTTGCAGTAAAATCAAGCCTTTCATAAGATTTCCTTAACTAAACGACATTGATATTTAATTGATCTATTTGATCAGTATTTATAGATATTTGCTAAATTAAGACTTATTCTGAGCTTTCAGTAGCAATACCCAGTCATTATTGTCGGGAGCTATGAACTTTTCACCGGTTCCTCCTATTATTATATCTGATTTACCGAATTTACCTGTTCGTGGATTGAACCACTTACTCTCCATTCTACCTCCACCTGTTAAATCTATTGTTACATCTCCGCCATGCGGGAGATAAATAACATATGTTTTAAGTTTTTCAGCCAGTGCAACAGCATCACCAGTAATCCCTGTAAATGGTTGCATCCGCCAGAATGGAAGCGTGTTGAAGAACTTAAATAAACTTTTCATCTGATCAGGTGCTCCCTCATCCTTCAATACGAATGTGTAATAAGATTTGGGATCAATCCGGTTCCAGATGTCGCTGTGTCCAATGGTTCCATGAAAACCGGAAGAGAAGTATCCTCCGGCACATACAATCCGCCATGCGCTGTGTCTCACTTTATCAGTGCTATGAACCTGATTTTTTGATGTCGATTGCCCCCGCAGATATTCATAACCGTTTTCTGTATTGAGTACCGGTTTCATGTAGCGACGGTCAGCCCACACACTGGCAACCAGGTTAGGATCATCCCCCACCCAGCATTGCAGTTTTTCATCCCATGTGATCCCGGCTCCAGATTGTCCCGTTTGCTGAGAGAGTACATCCAATGCATCTCCGTTACCATAGAATTCACCTATGCGCCATGGAAAATTAATAGGATCGTTAGGGCTTACACCTGTAGTGCTTGATGAAACGACCGGATGCACGGTAACAAGATGACCATAAGGATCATTCCTTTTAATTAAACGTGATGTTGCTTTAACCCAATCAATATCGTCCGGTATATCAAGACGATATTTACCGTCAGGATGTGTTTCATATTCATTGGAAATGGTCCACATAAAGATATTATCGAATGCGCCATAACGGGCAATAAGGTAATTCAGCCAAAGGTGTTCACGGGGCGGAGTCCATTGGTCAGGATCGGTAAATGGCAGCCGGTAAAAATTCAAAAGTATCAATTCTGCATTCATACCACATTTCCTCATCTGTTCAATCAATTTATCAAGACTATGGAAGAAATCCGGATTTAGCCTGTCAAGATCAGGATTCTGTGTCGTGCCTCCCCATGCCCAGTATAAAGGTTCTTTTTGCGCCCGTTCATAGCTATGGCCGATACTCATACGGACAAAGTTAAAACACTGTTCCCTCCTTATTTTCAGATATTCAGCCCGCAAAGCAGGAGTTATTGGGCTATCATCATGAAGTCCGTAACAAGTCTCCCCCATCGGGAAGAAGGGGGTACTATCGGAATAGATAAAACTATATGGGTTTTCAGGATTGACGTGGATGAAGCCATGATTCTTTGATGAAACGCACAACAAATGTCCTTGCTGCAGCACTTCAATACCTTCACCGCGCAGCAGATAATGCCATTCCCCCACTTCATCAGGCACAAAACGCAATCGCCACGTATTATCTCCATCGTAGAATCCATCAATTGCTTTTGTTTTTCCTGAAGGAGAAGTGAAATCACCTGCAAGTGTTGCATCTCGAAACGGATTGGATAGTTGAGTTGGGGCTTTAACAGAAAATTCATGAATCTCAAAGCGAGGTACTTCGAAGGCTGGCAAATCTTTAACATTTGGAACTGAATTATTCTGAATTTCAGTAATTGTAGTTAAAAAAGCCTTAGCAAAATCTGAACCGGCTTTATGCACACCTACAATTGTAAAATTCCACCAGGGCATTTCCCAGCCCCAGACATGAGTTCCATACTTTTTCATTGAATACTGATGTGGATTATCCAGGGACAATGATCCTCCTTCCCAGTTATACTTGAGTGGTGTGCTTTCATCTAACCACCGGTGACCGGAGGGGCGTATGGAAGGGAACAACTGCATAAACCTGAGCCATGCCCGCGGAGTTGGCTTACCATCAATCCCGTCTGTATAAAAAACAACATTACGATCGCGCGGGGCTATCCAGTTATGCCATGTCACAGCGTAGTCAGGCTTCAGCCGGTCAATCGTTCCATAAAGAAGGCGTGCAGTTGCACTACCATGAGGATCTGGAAAATCATAACCACCACGATATTCAAAACCCTCTGCTACTCCATCCACATTAGTCATTGGATGAATAATAAATATAAAATGGCACCTGTATTCTGATGCTGCATCAGACAGAAGAAAATCAATCAACCCTTCCATTGCGAAGGACGAGAATGATTCATAGGCGTGCTCGCGGGCATGCCAGAAAATTGTTTGTTTACTTTTTGCATCAATGGAAGGATCGGTTATAGTTAATTCCCAGTGTTCCCTGTTATGATCACTTTTCCCGATCATTCGCTTTTGAAGTTCAGGGGTTTGGTGAAGTGAGTTTACAAAATGAAGATAATCACTATAAGTATACCAAGGACTGAGACCAACTTTGGTCTCACCCGGAGGAACTTCAAAACTCAGTGTAACTACCCAGCGGTTGGTACTGCCATTCACCTGTTGCCAATCTTCTCCCGGGGGCTTTATAAAAAGAAAATCCCGATAAGCCATTCCGGTTTCAGGTTTGGTATCATAATCAGTCCTCAAACCATTATCCGATAAATCTATATGAAGAGTTACTTTTACTTTCTGATTAATATTGTTTCGGCAGATCAGATCCATTCGTGAGACTGCATGCTTCAGTGAACTCAAGCCACCGTCTTCAAATGTAGCCCGGATATTAAATTCATTTTGTCCGATTTTCTTAATGTCATTGATATCACGTGGTGTGCCACCCTCATCAGGGATTAGCCAGGTGATCTGGTCAGAAAAGCTTGTATCGGTTCGCGAAGAAACTTCATAACCTGTTTTAAGATTTTCATGTGACAGAAAATTATACACATGATCATTATTATCATTTATTTTTATCAATCTTTCCGTATGGAAATTATTCAAACCGGAAAGTGATAAAATCGCAAAAGCAATAATTAAATACTTCATCCCCTTCATTTTACTTTAATGAGAATTCATTACAATGTGATCCTGGCTATTCCTGAAAGATTCCCCTTCAGAATCAGGATCTGTTTAATTCTGTGGTAAGACTTTAACTGACTGCATAGAAAGGTCATCAACATTCTGAATGCTCACTCCGTCTTTTGACTTGACGATAACATTGGTGAATGAGACCTCGTGTATGGGTAATTCAGCAATTCCTGCAATATAAATACCTCTTCCTGGTAATTAATATTTCCCGATTTCCCTGTTCTATTGATTCCATTATTATTATTTTCTAACAAAAAGACGTTTCAGAGATCTAATACCACAATTGATTATAAGAAAATCTTAAATAATTTTATGTGGATTAGCTTACAAATTCATAAAGCAATTCCCCTTGCCTTTTAAGCTAAGGGGAATTGAACTAACAGCTGGTTCATTCATACCGCTTTGTGTGTTACTTTCATTAATTCGGTTATGCTTTTAGTTTTTGACATAGCCTCTCTCCTGGCAGCCCGATCGGGTTTAATGTACTTCTGAAGAGTTTTAAAATCCGAATGCCCAGTTATTTCCATGACATGAACAGGATTTATGTTATAGTCATTCAAGAGTATGGAGACACATGTTCTACGAGCAGTGTGGCTTGATAGAAACTTATGCTTTGGTCCAGCCATAACAATCTCCTTTGCACCTACATATCTTTTTAAAGAGGTTGGAGAGTCGATTCCAGCTATTTCAGAAGCATTCTTAAGATATTCATTGAACTTCTGATTGCTTATTACTGGAAACTTATAATCATATTTCTTAAGTATGTCAAGAGCGGGTGCTGCAAAGCCAGTCATGTCTATTTCTATTGGTTCCTTTGTCTTATGGGTAGTGAAATTCCAAACATCATTTTTTAATTGGTCCTTGTCAAACTGTTGAATATCTGACCACCTTTGTCCTGTGAAGCATTCAAAACAAAACAAATCACGTACCCGGTCAAGGCTCGGACTTTGAGAAAAATCGTGTTCATAAAATTTTTTAAGTTCTGGTAGTGTTAAGGTTACAATTTCATTTTTCGGTTTCTTTCTTTTCTTATCTGCCTCACTAAAGTTTGAAAATCCCAGGTAATATGTATATGGGTTGTAGGGATTTTTTTCACTCGGCCGTTTGGAAGCCCAGGAACAAAATGTTTTGAGGCACTCAATATATTTTCCAACAGTATCAATAAATAATCCTTTCTGTTTACCCTTGGGTCGGGTTTTTTGCCTGCCCCTTGGTTCCTGATTCTTTAAATACTTAGTATACGCATCATAAAATCTCCGATCGATTCCTGAAAAAGTAATTGTTTTATACTCTTCGTTCTCATCTCCGAACTTTATTAGGCTTTTTTTCAGAGTTACGTACTTCTTCCTGGTTCCTTCAGAGACTTCACCTTCCAGGTATTCAATATACTCATTCAGTACATCTATAACATTAGTGGTTTTGGTCACTGTTCGCTTCTCCAGATGTTTACCATATTCAACTAATTTTGATCTAAGCTCTGTAAAAGGTATCTCAACATCAGGCGGATAGTCCTCCTCAATTATCCTCTTATATTCCGTTTTAATTTTTGCTTTTAGATCGCTTAATTTCTTATTGAACTCTATACTTCCACCTATATTATCCTTTACTTTTTGTCCACTGAAGTTCCAGTGTAAAGGATATACTACATATTCAGTTTTGATTTTGACAACCTGCTTCCTGTCGATTATTAAACAGGCATACAATCTTGTTTCAAGTTGATTAAGTTGCCTTGGTGGTTTAGCTCTTTTATTTACACTTTTTAAGGAACTGTCTTTTTGCGCAGAATCTGAAGATGTACGCCAAGCCCTACGTTCTTTATAGGGCTTCTGCAGGATAAACTTAATTGTTGCCATAGACTTTGATATGAATGTTTCTTAATTCAAATATAGTAAAATAAGAAACATTTAAGAAACATTTGCCATTTATTTATTGACACTCCTTAACACATTTTTATACGTATAATACCTATAATTAATTATTTGTGATATTGTTAGTGTAAAATTCAGTAATAATAGAGTATACATCTGACAAGCATTTTTTAGCGCTCCCTCCGCTACAACAAAAAAGCCCTGTCCGCCGAAAGGTGGACGGGGTTTTTTATTGGAGATCCGTCAAAAGCGCCAGCTTTTGTAAGGAGATACAATAAAAAACCCGGCAGCCGACGAAGGAGGCTGACAGGGCTTTTTCATTGTTAAGCACCTCCCTGAGGATCGCGAGCGAAGCGAGCAATCCTCGCTCCGCTACAAAGAAAAAGCCCTGTCGCGAAAGCGGCAGGGTTTTACAATCCCCTTATTCAGATGGAAGTATTATTAATTTATGTTTTATATTTCAATTTAACAGGGTACTAATTCCCCCCAACACAACTAACTTTGTAAACATCTCCATGAGCTGAAGTCACTTCACCATTAGCATTGACAATGAAATGGTAGGCAAAACCCATAATGCCGATCAATTTTCCCTCCCTTAACACATGTAAGTTTGAAGCCCAAGTATAAGCTATAGCCTTTTGGCCCCAATCATCCCAATTAACAAGCCCTTCTATGTCTTTACTATTAAAAAGTTCTACAGTGTATTCACTCTGGTCTACGCTTCCAGTAAGAGTACCACTAATCTTAGCGACCATGTGATTGTTCATAAAAGTCCTTGTAGCAGTAAGTGTGCCAAAAAGGTATTGATTCAAACAATCAAAATAAAGTTCATTAGTAACCTCAAGTGGAGCTACTATTGTAACTGGTTTATTTTGACCACTAACAGCAACAGTGGCCAAGCCCAGAATAAGAAACAGGACTGTAACAATTTTTTGTGTTTTCATAATTAAAGGATTTTTTAATAAATAAGAAATAAGATCTTCAATATCAATTATTGGCTTTGTTATGTGTAATCAGCCAAGAATACAAAACTTTCTAACATAGTTCATCTGCATTTCTTCGAAGAAAGAGATCTGCATGACCGAAATCTATCAAGCGATCTTCATTAACACTTACGATATATTTTGTTTAATTTCCCCAAATACATAGATTAATTTATTCTTATTCCCAGGACACAAGTTCCAGAGCTAAAATCCACGCTTCCTTTACTATGGTAGGTTCTTCCCATACAAAATGCTAACGGAAAGTATGCTTCAGTAATCTTTCCATTCGCCAAAAATTCAACTGGAGATTTTACCAATTTGAGAAGACCTTTGTGAGAACCTTTCAAATAAATATTTCCCGGCACAGTCCAATCTGTGTCCAACTTGTAAATAATGAAATCTTCTTCAAAGGGATATACCTGAGAAAAATCTCTTGGAGGTGTATAAGTAAAAAATGCTATACTAAATTTACCATAATCTCCAAAATCTACCGTACCATTCCAAAAATTGGTTTCACTTGTAGGGCTTAAAATCAAATCCATTGTGCCAACAAGGTTGGGGATTGGTATATCAGCCCTTTTGCGAACTGGTTCCGAAACTTCGTCATAGATGTCGGATTTGTAACAGGATAAGACAAGGCATGAGATTGCCACATAAAATAAAAGCTTAAAAAATGTTTTCATAATGTAAATGTTTTAGTTTTGTTTAATAACTCAGTCAATTCCAGTGTAACAGAGAAGACCTTTAATGACTAATACCTGCTATACAAAGTAACTACAAACAAATGCCTGAAGCATAGCAGGATGGTTGCAAACAATGTTAAAATTGGAATTACAAATGTCGTATTTTGGTAGTCTGGTTGCAATTCCCCTTACAGAGGAGGCAGACCCATTTTTTCTCTGATGGCAATAAACCTTGGATGAGAGCGAAGATTCTTAAATTCAAGAGATATGGTATAAAAACCACCTAAAGTATGTTCATTAACAGCTGATTCGAGGATCTCCAGGGCCTTTTCATCCTCGCCCAACAAAGCATAATATTTCGCTTTGTAAAGTATATTATCATATGTGCTATCATTCACTCGTCTCCAAAGAAGACCCTCAATACCCCTGATCCTGTAAACACTATCTGCTTCTTCACGTGTCCATTCGCCCGTTATTTCTCCAATTTTCTTATAACAAGCCAAAGCAGCCAGATCATTTTCTAATTTCAAGTATATTAAATATTCAAGATTAAGTGCCCACAGATGATCCTTAGCCAGATCAAGACATAAATTATTTTCTGTCAGTGCTTCACTGAATTGTCCCTGATTGTAATAATACACCGCACTGTAATGACGAATGACAAATGATAAAGGATCAAGCTCCAGCGCCTTATTGATATGCTCTCTTGCATCATTAGTCCTTACCGAAAATGGTTAAGAGATATGAATAATAGAATTGAGCTGTAGAAAAGTTTGGGTCTAATTTAATGGCCTGGAGGTATTCTTTTACTGTCAGTTCCCAATTCCAATCTAAATCGCAATACAAGGAAGCTAAAACAGCATGAGGCAATGCCAGGTCGGGATCCAATACCATAGCTTTCAGGGCCAGCTGAATGGCTTTGTTTTTCCCTTCTGTTTCATCCATCCAACCCTGCAGTGCCATAAGATGGTAATTATCAGCAAGCCCTGCATACGCAAGTCCGTAATCCGGATCTTCTGCTATGGCTTTCTCATAATACTCAATACCCTTTTTGTATCCATCTACCCACCGTTTGTTAGAGTAAAAACGTCCCATCTGGTAATATTCATATGCTTTTATATTTTCAGTCTGGTTCCGCTTCAGGGCATATAATTGTTCGTTGGTTAGCACAAAGCGCAATTCCGAAGCTATCTCACCGGCTATTTCACTCTGAATTTTAAAAACTTCACTCAAATCCCTGTCATATTGTTTTGATAAAACATGATCATCTTTAAGTGCATCGATTAACTGAATGTTTATACGTATGTTATTACTCTCCTGTTGAACAGTACCTTCAAGAATATATTTAACTCCAAGTAATTCAGCAATCTCGGGTATTGTTTTGCTGCCTTTGTCCCGGAAGATTTCTGATGAAGTGCGTGAAATCACTTTTAATCCGTCGATTTGTGATATACGGTAGAGCAAATCTTCCACAATACCATCCGCGAAATATTGGTTTTTGTTGTCTGAACCTAAATTGTCGAAGGGTAAAATGGCAATTGACCTCTCAACCGGTTTGTCTTTGTGAAATAAATAAGACACAACTGCAACAGATATGGCAAGTGCTAATATTGCAATCAGAATAGTTGGAGTCAGATGCCTGATATTTGTCCGGAATATAGGCTTCATTCCCTTTTGCTTGTAATTCAATATCTGTTGAATTGTTGGTGCATTACCCTTTCTGACATCTCCTGGAGATAACTGAAAGTAGTTTTTAAAAACTTTAGTAAAGTAGCTGGGACTGCTAAAACCAACTTTGTAGGCAATTTCTGAAGCAGTGGCCACATCGTTTTCCAGCATCTTCCTGGCACGTATTAATCTTTTTTCCTTGATAAGATCACTCGGGCGATTTACTGGTCAGTTTTATCAGTTTCCTGTGCAGAGTTGACCTGCTTAATCCTATCTGGCGAGCCAGTATCCCAACGGAATAATGTTCGTTATCCAGATTAGCTTCAATATGCTGGTAGATTTTATTAAGAAACTGATCATCCATAGAAGTTTGATTTTCCATAGCGATTCATCTCAGGCATTAATTCTAACAACCGATCTACAAGTCCAATTCGTCAACTGACATAGTAAATATACAAAAATCTGCAGATTTTTGTATTAGACCTGGAAAAGAGCACAATAGGATTAAGGTTGGACAACGACAGGGGTTTAAATCACACGTACTCATCCACCATCCCCATAGCTGTCAACTAAGAAATGGGATAGCTTATGAATCAAACTGTATGCAACTGAGTTGCAATAATTTACATTTCCCCTCTAAGAAAGATTTGAATCAACCACCCCGGCCAGACGAATTTAGTTTCGGCGTCCCCAGTCCCCTTCTCTGCTAACGCAAAGAAGGGGGAGAAAATCACAACAAAATTATATGTTTACGCAACAGCCAATCCCCCTCCCATTTCTGTTACCTGAGCGAGTTAATAAAATAACTCCGCCATACGGGATGCAGGTTTTTTTCTGGAGTTTTCCTGGAGCTTCATATCCTTCTGATCACCAGAAATCAAATACTTTTTCGTTACTGTCCGAATTCTTGATACAACGAACTGAAAAACCATTTTTCTTTTCAACCGGGAAAAGAGCCAAATCTCCCCTGGAAGAGTATAATGCCCCACACCAGCTTGTAGCATCATCATCATCTACATTAGTCCAGAAAAAGCTTGTTTTGCCTATATGTTCCATAGCCTTGTCACCGCTGCGGCCACTGGAGAGAGCTGCAAAACCACTTGAGTTAGTCGCGCCGGTATTTGGACTTTCCCAGGAAGTTGTTCCTGTCTGTTTCAATTTCCCACCTGCCAGTTCATCACCTCCAAGATAGTTAGATAAATACCACCAGTCCTGCATTGATGGCAGGTGCCAGCCATCAGGGCAAGCTTTGGTAGCAGCTTCCCAGGTATATAAGTAACCATGAGTCTTTACATAGTCTTTGATATCATCATAAACCGAGCACCCGCTTTCAGTTTTAAAAGCAAGATTTTCGCCCATCCATATCTGAGTATTTATTTTAACAGTTTTGTAAACCTTGCCATCTCTGGTATCAGTTAATGAGCTTGTTTCCTGGCCATATGTACAAGAATAAATAGCAGTGACAATATATACTATTGAAATCAATAAAATAGATTTTTTCTTCATCCTAAGCAGCTTTATTTATGTTTTGAAGTATTCCGGAATTGCCTGGTAAGATAAAATCCGGATTTCAACCTTTACCCGTTAAGCACCCAACCCTTGCGATATTCTTTGGTCAGATAGGCATTAGTAGCGGAATCATTTGTCACAACTCCTGCAACAGGATCATATTGCAATTCCTTGCCAGCCTGATGTGCTGCGAGCCCGAGCATTAATGTCTCTATCATGCGACCTGCATAATCAAAATCACAGTCCGTTTTAAGGTTCCCCTTACATGCATTGAACCATTGTTCCTGGAATCCTCCGAGAGGAGGTGCAACCTGATTGCTGGCAGGTGATTTGTAATAGGTCATATCTGCTCCGCTACGATCCGGGATAAGTATACGTGTAGTGAAGTCAGCCACAAGAGTTCCTTTGGTGCCTTTGAACATTGCTCCATGACCGATTTTATTGATGTCAATAGCAGGATTCGGGATAACTGGTTTTAATGTCCCCTGATACCATTCAACTGTAATGGGTCCCCGCCAATCGTTTGCAGGAAAATTAAACCTGGTATGAAGATTCGATGCTACAACCTCGGGATTGAAAGGATCTCCTTCTGCCCAGGCACTTGTAGGCTGTCCTGCATCGATAGCATTCCAGGCAAGGTCCATTGTATGGCTGCCCATATCTCCTATCTGCCAGCTGCCGAAATCATGGTACATATTCCACAGCAGACAGCCGGCTCCCGGTCTTGCGCCGAAGTATCCCGGATTATAGGGATGCATCTGAACCGGACCGATCCATTGTTCCCAGTCAATTTCCTTCGGTGCAGGTCCTGCTGCAGGAAGATAACCTGTTTTATCATGAGTACGGTTGCCCCATGTTATTGCCTCCTTCAGTTCGCCAATAGCACCACCGCGGATCAGTTCCGAGACGCGGTCAAAATTCTCATTGGCATGTCTTTGTGTTCCATGCTGGGTGGCCAGCTTGTTCTTGTTTGCGAGATACACCTTCCGAACCTCACGTGCTTCTGCAACGCATTCACCAACCGGTTTTTCGCAATAGACATGCTTCCCGCGGTTCATGGCCCAAATACTTATAAATGCATGGTGATGATCCGGTGTACAAATAAAAACAGCATCGATATCCTTTTGCTCCAGGCACTTGCGCCAGTCTGTGTACTGTTTGGCATTTGGATACTGCTTTGCGGCCAGTGCCATATTGCCAGCATGTACATCACATATAGCAACCACATTTTCGCTCTCTAATGCCCCATAATGCTGGCTGCCTCGTCCATGTGCCCCAATCAGGGCGATATTCAGCTTATCACTTGGACTTCTTCCTGAAAGGATACTTCCTGGAAGGATTATCAGTCCGGTACCGGTAGCGGCAACCGATTTAACAAAATTTCGTCTTTTCATAATGGTTATGTTAGTAATTTAATTCCGTGCTTGATCTATTTTTCAACAGTGTTTATTCCACCGGTTCGGGATAGAACAACATCAGGATTTTTAATATTTTAAATTTAAGTGATGTTTTAGTCATTTCAAAATTTCTTAAAAGTTTCATCATAATATAAAATAACTATCTGCAATGATGTATCAAACTATCAATTTTTGATATTTTATACCCATCCCAAGGGGCTGTTTAAAAAGTCGAAATCCTTTAACCGCAAAGGTCGCGAAGGATATACACAAAGGTCGCAAAGAGCTAATTATTAGCGATTTAACTTTGCGTTCTTTGCGCCAACTTAGCGTTCTTTGCGGTTAACAAGAACCTTTTCAACAACCCCAGCGGCTGGCAAAGCTTCCTGCAATGCGGGACGGGAAAGGGGGTCAAGTGGAATAAAAGGAATCATTATGATGCAAGGTTTAATCAGACGAAAGTGTCAATGAAGCTTCCTTCAATTCTTTAGCTGTGGCTCTGATGTATATTTTCCCGGGAGTTGTTTCTGGTCTTACAATAGCCAGACATATTCCCTGCCAGGCTTTTTTCTTAGATTGCTGAAAGCTGGACATATCCGCGGGATTGCCACTCCCGACACCTGCTACTTCGCCCTTGCCTTTTACCTCAAAGGTAACCATTATGTCATCCGCATCAGGAACAATATTCCCTTCTGAATCGATTATTTCTGCCCTTACATATGACAGATCATTACGGTCTGCTTTGATTTTGATTCTGTCAGCAATAAGTCTTACCGCCTTTGGTTTACCTGTTGTTTTAAGGGTCTGTGATGCAGTTTCCCTGCCATTGTCATAACAACGGGCAATCAGTGTGCCAGCCTCAAAGGGAACCTCGAATGTTGCTGTGATTGATTTTGCGGGATCAAGATTCTGCGCACCAACTATCTTACCATTTAACTCAAGTTTGACCTGGTGACTGCGGGTGTAGACATGTACCTGGATTTTTTCACCCTCATGACCTGACCAGTTCCAGCTTTTCAGCTCGTCAGGGAATCCCCAGCTACTGGTGACCTCTCTTTTACCTTTCGGAATGGGACGGTGTACAAACATTTCAACTTTACTTTTACCCCAGACTACGAACTGATAATATGAAGGTACCTTTCTGTTTCCGATCAGGTCAATGTCACCCTGGTAATTTGTGAATACCGGCCAGGTGTCACGATTGAATCCTCCTCCCGCTGATGGTGATTTGTTGGTATCAGGTACAATGTCCCTCAGCTGCGGTATGCCTCTGCCCGCCTCACCAAGGTTATCTGTTGCTGTCCAGACAAAATAGCCTATAACATAAGGATGGTTTTTAACCATCTCATAGTTTTCCATAGCGAGGGGAGAATTTGTTTCGGTCCCAACCATAACACGGTCAGGATATTTATTATGATCTTCCTCGTATCTCTTATATGCATAGTTATAGCCTATTAAATCAAAGAGGGCCATGTGTTCCGGGATCTCATCCCATTTGCTTTTTTGACCTCTCATCCATGCAAAATCGTTAAAGCACTCTGTGACCCAGCGGGTCTGATCAAACCGTCGGATTTCGCCAGCCAGATTTCTGGCAATTCTTAGTCCTGAAGTATCAAAAGTCTCCCGAATTTCATTCCCTATGCTCCAAATTATAACTGACGGATGGTTCCTGTCGCGCTTGACCCACGACTCTACATCTCGCTGCCACCATTCACGGAAATAGAGATGATAATCCTGATTCCTTTTAGCCGTTTCCCATGTATCGAAGATTTCATTAATAACTACCATTCCCAAACGGTCGCAGGCATCCAGAAGTGCTGATGAAGGAGGGTTGTGGGCGGAACGAATCGCATTGAATCCATTGTTTTTCAATACCTCAATTTTTCGCTCCTCGGCACGATCGATAGAAGCAGCCCCCAGAGGACCGTTATCATGGTGACAGCAACCACCAATCAGGTCAATTGATTTTCCATTGATAGTAAATCCGTTTTGTGTATCTATCTTAATACTGCGTATCCCAAAATGAGTTGCCAGATCATCAACTACTTTATTATTTATCAGCACAGATGCCTTTGCAATATACAGATTCGGATCATCGATCGACCAAAGAGATGGCATTTGAACCGGAATTTCCTGTTTTACCTCTATTGTTTGACCTGAAGCCACTGCATAATTGCCGGTAATTGTTGCAACAACCTTACCTGAAGGATCCAGCAACTCTGTACGCAGTACTATACTTTCATTATTAGTACCGGAGTTTACGATAGTCGTCGCAACTTTCACTTCCGCTGTATTCTCAGTAATGATGGGCGTCGTAATGTACATTCCTCCTGATACATCTATGTGAACCGGATTTGTTAAAGTAAGCCAAACATGCCTGTTAATACCTGATCCTGAATACCAGCGTGAATTCATACCTTCATTTTTCACACGAACAGCAACAACGTTAGACTGTCCGGGAGGATTCAGATATGAAGTAATATCATAGCTAAAAGGAGTATATCCATAAGGATGAAATCCCAGATGTTTGCCATTTAGCCAAACATCAGATCTCATGTAAACCCCATCAAACTGCAGGTAAGCGATTTTATCCTCATCCTCCTCATTTATAATAAAGTTCTTCCTGTACCAACCAATCCCTCCTGTCAGATAGGCAGAACTACCTTTATCAATGGCAGATTTATCAAATGGTCCGATTATATCCTCACCATTCTGTCCGGGCAGATCTTCAATGCTCCAGTCATGAGGTACGTTGATAATCCTCCAGTTGGAATCATTAAAGTTGGGGGACTCAGCACCTGAAAGAGTGTCCTTCATAAAAAGCCAGTCCTCATCAAATGAGGTCATTCTACCACTGGTGGAAATTTCAGTCGTATTGCTGCCTGAGATGATAGAGAGAAAAACTAATGCCGATAACGAGAATAATAAACTTAAAGAACGCTTAAGTAAAAACTGTTTCGGCTTTTTCATAATCTTAAAAACTCAGGCAAAAGAATAACTTTAAGCAACCCAATATAGGATTTTATATTTAAATTCCGGGATGGCAGCTGCCATAAATGATTCAATCTCCAATGCTTTTCCCCCACCTCCTGACGGGATGACTAAATAAAAAGTAGTATAAATTTTGTTTCGTACGGATAATATGCGTACATTTGCTAAAAATAAAAGGAGATTATACTTTGAAAACAATAGAAAAAACATCAAAAACGAAAGAAAAAGCACGATTTGATGCAAGACTTACAAAAGAACAAAAAACTAGATTTGAATATGCTGCTAAATTAGGAGGTTTTCGTTCCTTGACTGACTTTGTCATTATTTCTGTTAATGAAAAAGCTAAATCAATCATTAATGAATACAACACTATATTGGCATCAGAAAGGGATAGAGAAGTCTTCTTTAAAGCTCTTAAGGAAAGTCCCAAGCCCAATCAGAGTCTAAAAAATGCAGCTGCATCATTTAGAGTCGCTATTAGTAAATAAATGGAGTACATTTCGATCCCTTTAGATGAAACCCACATCAGGAGGAATTTTAAGTGTGGAAAAGAAAAGCTTGATAAATACCTGCACAATCAAGTAACTCAAGACATTGAAAGAGATGTTGCAGTCTGTTTTGTAATCATTGATAAGAACAATAATGTGATGGGATATTATACTCTGTCTAATTCATCAATTCCAAAAGAGGGACTTCCTCCAGAGCTTAAAAAGAAGTATGCTAAATCCTATCCATATTTACCAGCTACTCTGTTAGGAAGATTGGCTGTCGATAAATTTATTGCAGGTAAAGGTTATGGTCAAATGCTTTTAATTGATGCTTTAAAAAGAAGTTTTTTCGCTTCGAAGAAAAGCATTGCTTCCTTAGCTGTAATTGTTGACCCATTGGACGAAGAAGCTATAAGTTTTTATAAAAAATTTGGTTTTATTCTTCTACCAGATAGCGGGAAGATGTTTTTAACAATGAAAACCATCTCTACCTTATTCCCTGCCAAATAATAGTTTTTTTGCGGTAATCATTTTAAATCAAGACACTCTCCCAGCCTAATGATTTTATCGATATCATTAAACAGATCCAGGTTAGATATTTCAAACCTTATTAATTTGAGGCCCCCCTTCTCGGTTTCGTTTTATTCAAGATAGACAACAGCTTCCCTTGCCTTCATCAGTCGTGTTTTTGATATATATGACTATAATAAGACATTCTTTTGAGCTCCGGGCCTTATTCATCCTGGGGAGCTTGAAAATAAACCACCTACATATTGCTATGAGTGGTTTCTTTATCTTTATAGCCCATGCCAGGCACACACAGAAAAGCCCTGAGTACTGTTTTTTAGGTAAAGAGCTCTTCTCCGCGTTTGACTGGCATATCTTTCCAGAGAGCAATCCTGCATGCCTGTCCATGGAGTGAAATTGCCTGAACAAGTGCCATTTATTATTCAATTTTTAACGTCTCAGCCGGATTCTTTACAGCCAGCCTGTAAGTCTGCCAGATGACTGTGCTTAACGCAATAACCAGGACAATTAAACCAGCTAAAATAAATATCCAGCATGATAGTTTCGTGTGATATGCTGTTCTTGAAAATAATTTATGAACAACCATATACCCCACAGGAATAGCAAAGACCAGACCGAAAAGCACCCAGCTGATATACTCATGTGTCATCATAAAGATTATGCTCATGACATTTGCTCCATGCACTTTTCGGATCCCGATCTCTTTTGTACGTAGTTCGGCATTGTACATGGATATACTAATTAAACCAAGAAAAGCGATCCACAATGCCAGTAATGAGAATATTATTGAAAGCTTTCCAATCTTGAAGATATTGTCCTTATAAATGTTCTCGAATGCGTCCCTCATTTTAATAATGCTCATCTCCGGGTCATTGTCAAATTTTTCAATGATATTTCTGACTTCAACTGTACCAGATTCTGCCATACCTGCCCTGAATTTCACTATAGCCGATGTATAATTACTTCTATTACAGGTGATAATTAACGGTTTAATAGGGAAGTTCATATGAGTCATATGATAATCGTTTATTATTCCGATAACAGATCCCTCTTTCTGTGCAAAGCGTATTCTGTTGCCGATAGTGCCTTTCAGACCAAGAGTTTTTGCTGCCTTTTCATTTATAAGGAAGTTTGATGAATCTGTGTAAACAGATCTGTCAAAATCACGTCCATCAGTTATTCTGAGGCCCATAGTCTTAGTAAAGTCAAAATCCGTCTCAATAAATGAAAATGCAGGAAGTTCTTCAGGCTCTTTCCCATCATAGTCAATATCCTGATTTTCGCTCCATATTAATAAGGGATTCTGGGAGGCAAATGAGACATTTTCTACTGATGACAGCATGGAAATTTCATTTTTTAACGGTTGACCATTCCTGAGCAGGTTATGGTTCAGCCTGAACATGATCATATTATCAATATTAACTCCAATATCCCTGGTTTTTATATAGTTGATCTGTTTTATGCATGTTATTGAAATTATAAAAAGTAATATGGCAAAGAAAAACTGAATGATCACAAGTACTTTTCGAAGTTTGGGATTTTTTCTTCCTTTTGTTTCTGAGCCCTTTAAAATTTGTAAAGGATTCAGTCCTGACAAGTAAAAAGCAGGGTAAGTTCCAGAAAGAAGAGTGGTAATGATCAGGATCGTCACAAGGCCTGCGATCATAACCGGATCAGAAAATTGTACCATCAGGTTCCAGTTAAATGCATGGTTAAACCATGGAACTATCAGGTTAGCTACGAACAGACTAAGGATCATTGCAGTTAAGGAAACCAGGAATGATTCAATTAAAAACTGAAAGGAAAGACTTTTCCTTGACGAACCAAGGATCTTCTTAACACCTGTATCTTTACCCCGTTTCAATGAAAGAGCTGTTGCAAGATTTGTGTAATTCACACATGCAACAAACAAAATCAGAAAACCAAGGATGCTTAATCCGATAATTGCCCCCATCATACCCCCTCCTGATGCATCTTTATATCTGACAGGCATTAAATGCACTTTGGAAAAAGGGAAAATAAACAGTTCTTTCTTCCCTTTCAAATCAGTTTCAGGAGCCATTGAAACAATCTTCTGGCTGACAATTGAAGGAAGAGACCTTTTATTAATCTTCACATATAATCTAATCAGATTTTGATTCTGATTATTGCTCTCATTTCCGGCCGAATGCAGTGATGCAAAGTTTTCTGACGGTATGATATAATCGAATTGGAAAGAGGATTTAACAGGAATATCTTTCATAATTCCTGTAACAGTGAAGAATTGATTTGAAGTACCTTGTGCACTAATAGTTTTCCCGATTGGATCCTGATCAGGAAAATATTTTGTTGCTAGACTTTCCGATATTACAATGTTATTCACAGATTCCAATGCGCTTTCAGCATTGCCTGTGATAAGTTCAAAACTAAATACCTTAAAAATATTCCGGTCAGCATAGATACCTTCATCATTCAGACTCTGAGCATCAATCATAAGAGCAGGAGCCGGTATCGAAGGAATTCTCGAGATTGCCTCGAATTCAGGCACTCTCTGACTTAAGACATCCGCCGATTCATTTGATATTTCCGATCGTATCGAAGATCCCGTTTCATTTTTCTCATACTGCATGATCTGATAAAGTTGTCCGATGTTTTTATGAAACCGGTCATAGCCTATTTCCTGGTATATGATCAGATAGACAACAACGCTTAATGCCAGTCCGAGTACAAGTCCGGTCAGGTTAAGAACACTATAGATCTTATTATTGACTATGAACCTGAAAGCAAATTTTAAATTTTGATAAAACATAAGAAGTGTTAATATTTGAATTGTACAACATCATTTTATTCTCCCGGGATGATCATGATTCCATTATCATTAAATGATAATTCGCCTATGGTACGGATTTCTGTAAGAGAGAATCCCTTCATTCGTACTTAAGCGATCTTGCCGGGTTTGTATATGACGCTTTAAATGAATGATAGGTTACCCTTCCAGGTGCCAAAATTATTGCACCGGCTACTGTAACCAGGGCCGTTTGTTCACGGTACAACATCAGTACTTCATTTTTGACGGATGCTCCATAAACGCATATCATAGATCAGTAAGAGTTCAGTCGTCTTAACACAATGACCAACCAAATCCAGGGTTAAATGCTTGTTGTTGAAGTATGTATGTTAATTTTAGGATGACTGACCCAATGTGGTCATTATGCCCGACTAATGCATACTTATGATAATCTGATTATAAAGTTGTGAAATACCATAAATTTGTAAAATGGATGGTCTAATAATTTATTATATAAAATGATTTTTATTGCAGGAGGCACCCTGGCATTTTTTTTTGAGTTTTTACTTCTTGGAAAGAAGCCGAAATCGCTGTCAGATAAGATTCTGACTTCCTGGATGTTTATTATAGGACTACATCTGTTCTTATACTATTTTCACTTTAAGGGAATTGATTTTAAATACCCGCATTTACTCGGTATAGCACTTCCATTGCCCCTGATCCATGGCCCTTTATTGTTTCTTTATACAGGTTCTTTAACCAATTATTTTCAAAAATGGAAACCAATTTATTTGCTTCACTTTTTACCTGTGATAATCTTCTATTGCTATTACTTTAACTTTTTTATTTCATCAGGTCAGGAAAAAATTGAATTCGTAAAAAAATTAACTGCAAAGCCTGACATTTTTCAGTTATACTTTTTCCCCGCAATCATATTATCGGGGTTTTCATATATTATTGTTACCTTTTTATTGTTCAGGAGACACCGCCTGAACATATTAAACAACCTTTCAAACTTCAATGAAGAAAACAATTTACACTGGCTTAGGAATTTATTAATTGGATTGCTGGTAATCTGGCTTGTAGTGCTTTTTGACAATGTTGTTCTTGATTCCTCATTGACTGACCCGGTCATTTATGTTTCTGTTTCTTTATTTGTGGCGTTTATCGGTTTTTTCGGACTTCGCCAGGGGAATATATTTATGAATCTGCCAAATGGGTCATTGCCTGCGGAATTGACTGTTGAAGAGCAACAACGTTATTCTAAGTCAGGTTTGAAGGAAGGGCGTGCAATCGAAATCCAACAACTTCTTTTAAAATTAATGGAAGAGAAAAAACTCTATCTTGATGAAAACATCTCTTTGCCTCAACTGGCAGGGATGCTGAACATACATCCTAATTATCTTTCACAGGTTATAAACGAAAGATTTCAAAAAAATTTCTACGATTTTATTAATACGTACCGCATCGAAGAGTTTAAGCGTCTGATTGCTTCCGGAAAAAATAAAAACAAAACTTTTTTTGCTTTAGCATTGGATTGTGGTTTTAACTCAAAAGCCTCGTTCAATAATTCTTTTAAGAAAATAACTGGTAACACCCCTTCCGAATTCGTAAAATCGTTATAGGAGCCATTCCTTCCCTTTTCTTCATATATTTCTTACAACATGACAATTAGCAGTATCTGCTTGTAAGGTGATACACCCTTTTGGTCTTGCCTTATAAGAGAAGTCGTCGTTTGGAAACGGCCCCTCTAAATTTGCTGCAAACAATTAAATCTTTATACTATGAAAAACAAGAATTTTATTTTCGTTATGGTTGCATCAGGAATGTCCTTATTCACATTTCCAACATTTGGACAAAATAATGGTGGTGATGTTTATTGGCATATCGATGCAAGTGTAAAAACCTGTTCAATGGTTATTGATCCTTCGCTGACGCAGGATCAGTGGAAGAGATACACCATGCAAGTTGGCGAGATCGCATCTTTTAAATCAATGGCATCCGCAGAAACTATTGGTAAGAGGCATTTTAGTATTGACCTCGAATACTCAGTCACACCTGTTAATCAACACGATCCTGCATGGATCAATACATTTGTCCATCCGGATGAAAACTGTCCTTTAGGCGATCAGATAAAGTTACCTATGCTTCGGGCAAAATTCGGTGTCTCAGATAAAATAGAAATCGGAGCAAAATGGGCTGCTGCGCCGGGTGGCAATTATGGTATGATCGGAGGAGAATTAAAATATGCATTTCTGAAAGAAACTAAAAAGAGTCCTGCAGCAGCAATAAGAGCCTCCTTTACTGCATTAACTGGAGTTGCTGACTATAACATTGTATTGGGCAGCATTGATTTACTGGTTAGCAAAAAAGTCGCAGGGGTATCTACGTATTTAGGATTAAAAGAGAGTTTAATAATGGGCACTGAAACCACGTCCAAAGTTGATCTTAATAAAGAAAGTCTTTTGGCCACACAAGCATTTATTGGCGTTTCATATTCAATCTGGAGGATCAACCTGGCAGCAGAATATAATATTTCCAATGTAAACACACTTTCATTTTTAATTGGTTTCAGGCCTTTTAAATATAATTAACGGGAAGGCCGGTGGCTTTGTCCACTCAATGCAATGACGTTCTGTTATTATTTTAATACTACACATTAAGGTAAATCATCATAATAATTTCTAAAATGCTTTACAATGAAACACATACAAAAAATCAAGAGCAAACTATTAGTTCCTCTGATTTATGTCATAAGCATCATAATATTGATATACCTGTTATTTATTTCACTTAAAGATCTCATTAAATGATCTTTAAGTGGGATGCGTTTTTAACTTAAATAAATTTAAAAAGATGAAAACTTATAAAATCATCACTTTAGGAAGTGTACTTACAATATTAAGTGCTCAAAATCTTTTAGCTCAAACAGCTAATGGAGGAGAATCAAGGAAGGTGCAAGTTACATTCGCTTATCCGGTAGGGAGTTCAGGGGTTAATTCGAGGAATTATACAAACAATTTTTCCTTCAATATTCTTTACGGCCTAAATGGAGGCGTTAATGGATTTGAGTTAGGGTCATTATGGAATCATAATGATGGAGATGTAAAAGGATTTCAATTATCCGGACTCATGAATTCAACTGCCGGGAATTCCCGGGGATTTCTAATATCGGGAGTGGCAAACTGGGACAATAAAGTCGTTTCCGGAGCAGCAATTTCAGGAGTACTGAATCTTGGTCATAAATCCCTGGTAGGAATTCAGTTGGCAGGAGTTGCCAATATTGGTTTAGATTCCATGAAAGGGATTTCTGTTTCGGGAGTGTTAAACTATACAAATGGTAATGCCAAAGGCTTTCAGATGTCAACAATTAATCTTGCAAAACATTTTGAAGGTGTTCAGGTCGGGGTATTGAACTATGCCGGAAAGCTAAAAGGTGTTCAATTAGGGGTAATAAATGTTATAAAAGAAGGAGAAAGTGGTTTGCCCATCGGATTATTAAACTTTGTAAAGAATGGGTTTTATGAATTTGATCTGACTGCAGGTGAAGCTGTTTATTCGAACTTAAGCTATAAAATGGGAGTGGAACGGATATATACAATATTTAAAATTGGATATTCGAGCTATCAGGGTAAGCCTGTTTGCAGTTTTGGCGGCGGTTTTGGCACAAGCATATTCCTTTCGGAAAAGCATCGATTGAACCTGGAGCTTTCCAGCAATCAAATTTATTTTAACAATAATTGGGACAGCCAGGCTAACGGACTGAATAAATTGGATTTGAATTACAAATTTTATATTCTCGATAAGCTTTCTCTTTTAATTGGACCTTCCTTTAATGTTTATGTTACCAAAATGAAAATAAACGGGGAATATGGAACAATTAATATTCCATATACTGTTTATGAGTATGAATATGCTGAAAAGAAATTATTTATGTGGATAGGATTAAATGTTGGAGTTTCTTTAAAACTATAGAAAAGCTGCTGACTTCAAAGTGCCCTGCCGACCGCATTCCGGCAGGCGGGGCGCTGAATTCCGGGAAACTACCAATAAAATTAAAGTACTTCAGTCAAAAATCAGGCAACTTCCATTTCTACAGAATAGGTTTTTAACCTTTTAAGTCTTGCTCTGAATGCATCGTATAATCCATCCGACGTTTCTGTTAAAGTTCGTTTTGAGTTTGTATGAGGATTAATTGATGTTGCATAATCAACCTGTTTAATCAATTCAATTGGAATAGAACTGCCACCTGTTAGTGATCCTGAGATACCTGCTGCAACAGCAGTAAGACAATCTGTATCCCGTCCCATGTTAACACCTGCTTTCATAGACTCCCATGTATTTGCCTTTGTCATTCGTAATACGCACATAGCCTTTGTTACGATTTCGTTAGCGTAACTTTGAGCATAGGGAACACCTGTTCCGCTATATATTTCATCGAATTTCTTACGCATTTGCTCAAAATCACTGCAGCCTCCTGTAAGTTTGAGAGCTCTTTCTATTTCTCCGCGTATACCAGCCTGTCTTATAAAACGTGTATCCACCTTGTCACAATTATCAAGAACAGCACCCAGTACACTGTCAATTGTTGCAGCAGGTTTAGTCGCTGCCGCAATGGCAATGACAACAACTTCAGCCCAGAGAATTCCACGACTGTTGGCTGTATTATAAAGCTGTCCGATTTCCCGGATGTCATCTATGGCACCAGGAATATCACCAGCATTGATCAGACCAATTGGATGACACGACCGGGATAATGATACAAGACCGGAATAGTCACAGTATTTACCAATATCTGAAGCAGGAATATTTGTCTTTGCCATTGATAAAAGAGCTCCCTCAAAGGGTTCAGATACAAGTCCGGGAGCATTTGGATTCATATGGTCAACCCAGGCACCGGCGAAGGTCTTCAGCATTGATTCTGTCCTGCTTCTCAATGATTGCCGTAATCATGAGTTTCTGACGTTCAACTCCATCTTCAGTAGTCCCTGGTTCACGCATCCAATCATTGCTGTTTCCATAATGATGATAAGGTAATAGCTTATCAAGTGTCCCATATTCCTTTTCGATTCGTTCCCATGAATTTCCTTCAACAGGGGCACCCATCGCTGAGCCAATATGGCATCCGGCGATACAGCCAAAGAACTTATCCCGCAGTCTGACGTTGCTTACATCCTGTTCTTTCCCATGCCTGTCTTCAGAATAACCCAAGGTTTTGTTTTGCGGTGATTCAGCTCCTGAGACATAATTAAAGCTTTCAGTACCTAATGTTGGCATTATCGCTGCAGAAGCTGATAATAGACTGATTTTGCGAATGAATTCTCTCTTTTTCATATTGTTATGTTCAAAGTTCTATTTTCTTGTTTATTAAATTTACAGGCAAAGTAGTAATCTGATGTCAATTTTATTACTCAGGTGGTACCAGGTCGAACTGGTCTAATTTCAGGACACGTCTGCGAAACTGCTCTTCAGTACTGAACCTTGCGTTCAGAAAATTTGTCAAAATCTCCTCAGCGACACTTGGCCCGATGATCTGGGCACCTATGCAAAGCACGTTAACATTGTCGTGTTCTACACACTGATGTGCAGAGTAAGTATCGTGACACAGAGCTGCCCTGATACCCTGAATCTTATTGCATGCTATAGCTGCTCCGACACCGGTGCCACAGATCATAATACCCCGTTCAGCACGACCACTTTTTATCTCATCAGCCAAAAGAAGGGAGATATCAGGGAAGTCAACAGGATCAGGAGTAAATGATCCGACATCTTTCACGCTGTAATTCCATGACTGCAATAACCTGAGTAAAGGACCTTTCAGAGGGAATCCGGCATGATCACTTCCGATAACAAGTTTGATGGGAACGTTCGATTCGTTTTCTTTAGTAAATGACGGATTGACATTGCTGTAAACCTCAGTCGTTGTCTGCTTATTTAAATTATTACGATTATTTGGAGATTTAGCGCCAAATCCCAAAGTGGGAACAGCCAGCACAGAAGCCGATAATAATCCAGCCTTTTTAACAAATTCTCTTTTTCTCATAATACTTTTATTAATTTTTAAATCACATGCCACAAATTTCCATTTCTCCAAAATGAATTAAAAGAAACGGTCATTCAGGAACAAGCCTTATAGTTTCATTTGCTTTAGTATTGATAATAAAGTAATTGCCCGTAAGAGTATTTGATTTCATACCGTTGCTATATAATGTTACTTTTGAACCTGCCCAGGGATTAATTATTCTACACTGGGATCCGCTTTGAGATAAAATATCGAGCAGTACAACTTTCCCGTTCCTGAATGATGATGTAACAAGAAAATTTCCTCTGCATAAAAGCCTGAAATCAGCATCCCAGTCATCAGGCCAGGCAGGAAATAGTGAAATGACCGGATCGTTCCCCGGACCCGGGGGAGCACTGTTGATCAATGCATAATGAATTGCATCAGCAACTCTCCCGAGATTCTGGACACCGGTAGTCTGATAGCCCTCCCTGAGCGTCATCCTGTTTGGTAAAGTTTCAATTTCGGCAGTCCTTATCTGATTGGGAATAAGATATCTGGTCGCATCCTTCCTCCCTGACATTGTACCGGTTACAGCCAGCTTTGAAAGAACATAGACCTGTGTGTTTTTATTTATTCCATTTGGAAAATAACTGTCAAATGTTGAGTTGGCAATCTTTACCATTTCCGTATTCCCGGCCACCGGATTGCACAAGTCGAAAAACCATTCAGGCATTGTATTGCCGTCGGGGCGCCCCGATCCTGGCCCCTGGACTACCGGAGGGAGAGATCTTACAAATGTCACAGGAGATCCCTCTTTAAAGGTTTCAGGATAATCGGTACTCAGAGGAAGATGTGAGAGGTTCTGAATAAATTCTTTCCATGCAGATCTTAGTTCAGGATCAGTGTTCAGGATCTCAGATGCCCTGATGGCTACCGGAAAGATCCCCATCATAGAGGATATTTCTTCAGCCGTATTATGTCCGCCTCTTACTGATTCGTTGTCGTTTACATTAAATATATGATACATGCCGTCAGATTCTTTCCTGACATTCGGGAAATTCCTGTAAAATTCAGCAACTCCTTTGATCATCTGGTATCCTGTTGTTCTGAGCCATTCAATATCTTGAGTGAATTCATATCTCTGCCAGTACTGGTAGGCAATCTTGGCACCCCTTGAAAAGATGTGGGTTACATGACCGAAAGTCTGGGCACCCTTGTCTGTGAACGTCCATTTGCCATCTGACCAGCCCTTATCCTGTTTCCAGTTCCAGCGGCTGCAGAATGGAGATTTTGTTGAAGCATAATCGTCGAAAGCTTTTGATTTTTCGCTCCATGGTTTTCTTACCAGATAGAGATCCTGCATTTCGGAAGCTATATTTTCAGGAAGCTCAGGCAATCCGTCAAATGCCACTGTCTCAGGAATATAGATGCCTTTTGATCCCCATTGCTGTTTTGCTGCAGTTTCCAGTGAAGGTATCATGGAGGTGTACATCCTGAACATTGGTTCCATCAGCTCCATCCTGTTTCCAGGGAATAATCCATTATACATGCAGCTCTGGTTGGCTCCCCAGTACATGTTACCCCACTTGCGCGAATCGCCTCCCGTGGTCCAGATCATCCCGTTGAATTTGGGCGGGTACATACCCAGAGAACTCGAGGCCATCACATACATGAAATAATTATAATTGTCTGTAATGAAATCAGCTTCACCGTCATCGCTGTGAAGTTTCACATAAGACTTTCCCCAGAAATTGCTCCACCAGTTTTTATTCGAAGTAAGGATTTTTTCAAAACCTGCCGATGTTGCTTTTTCAAGCTGATTCTCAGCTACCGCAATTATATCCTTGTTTTTATCAAATGAAGCTGCAGAAGAAATAAATATGGTAAATGGTTTGTTGCCAGGCTTTACAACCAGTTGTACTTCATTATTATTGGCAACCCTTGTACGTGCCTCATTGCCTGAAACTGAGACTGCTACGGCAGAACCGCAATAATAATCATCTTCCGTAAATCTCTGTGTGAGAATAATATGGTTGTCAGTCATTCTGAAGCGGGAGAGAGCAGTATGTCCTCCGTGTTTTACGACTGTATCGCGAAGCATCCGCAGGTTAATGGTTATTGCCTGCGGAACCTCTCTCAGGTCTTCAATTTTAACAACCATCACATCCTGTTCATTCCAGGTAACTGTAGTGGTTTTGATTTTTTCACCATCAGTTGTAACAATCCCGTCGTAACACGATAAGTGTTGCCGGAAGGATGGATAAGTAAAAATATCATCTCCCCAGGTAACAAAGTTAATATCGATAAAACCTGCACCGCTGCAGTAATCGGTATTCCGTTCAAAAAAGCTGTTTGAGGCTGCATTGTTCCCGAAGATATCGACCCTGTTCACCTGAAATTTCAGCGATGCGGGAGTAGTCCATACAAGTGAACCCATCCGTCCATTGCCGACAGGCATTCCCTCTTCGCTCCGGGTTACAGGTTTGTCATAGGTCAGGTCAGCGCCGGAGATAAGGCTTCTAATGTCAATACTGTTTTGTGCAACAAGCTGACCGGCAGTTGCTTGTGTTAATAAAATAACAATTGAAATAAGGTGTTTTATCTTATTCATTTTATCGTAAATCTGGTCATGAATCCACCACCGGTTCCAAGTTCAATGCTAACGACATCATTCCTGCCAGCTGTACCATTTGATATGATTTCATCTGCCGGATTTTCAGGATTGTCATTCATTACCAATGTTTTATAATTGCCATTGCCCAGAAACGACAAGGGTATTTTCAGAGTTTTGGGCTGGAGCCCGTTTATGGCTGACAGGAACCATGTTGTTCCTTTTCTCTGTGCATAAACTGCAAGTTCTCCTATTTCTGAAGGAGACAGAACTAATGTTTCATCCCAAACTGAAGGGATGCTTTTTATCATCTCAACACCCGGATTATCCAGAAGGTGTTCAGGCGTTGCTGCATAAGTTATCACCGGAGCTGCATAAATTGCCGCAGTTGCAACCTGATGCGTCCAGGTTGTATTCTGACGTCTGGTGCCGAAATGACAGACAGAGTAATCTGCCGGTCCGGCAAGCATTCTGGTGAAAGGTATTGTTGTTTCATGGGTTGCCCGGTCGAGCAGTTTGCTCGCTTCCATTCCCTTAACACCTTCATAAATCAGGATGTTCGGCCATGTCCGTGCAAGTCCGGTTGGTTTATTTGCACCGTGCAAAATCAGTGAAAGATGCATTGCGGCTGTCTCCTTAAAGATTGATTCGTACAGATCGATCACTTCTTTGGCTTCATGGTCGAAGAAATCAATTTTCAAACCGGCAATTCCAAGATCCTGACACCTCTGAAATAGCTCCCGGCGGACATTTGGATCTTTAAGGGTATTGGAATGTTTCCAGACAATTATACCGACACCGAGTTTTTTTGAATAGTCAACAAGAGCCCTGATAGAGTCATCAGGCCATCTGCTCCAGAATCCTTCAAGGATATTATATTCGAATCCAAGTTCAGCCGCTTCTTTTGAGAATTTTTTCATTACAGTGAGGTTTCCGTCGCCGCCGCCATCAAGATATTTCCAGGCAGCTCTTCCCGGCCGTATCCAGTCGGTTTTGATCCCTTTGGGAAAAGACGATTTATCGGGAGAAGGGCAGAGATTATGAACGGCATCACAATTAACGAGAGTGTTAAGATCTTTCCCTGCCATTATTACCCTCCAGGGTGTCGTGATTTTACCTTTTATTCCGGCAATTTTGGACAAGCGTTCAACATCTTCCCCGGTATATCTGAGAACATATGGATATGAAGCGGGATGAGAGTGACCCAGACGAATGGTAAATCCATTCATCCCGTCTGTTTGCAAAGCCATACCCGCATAATTGACTAGATCAGCTTCAGTAAGGGAGGCATAACCGGCACCTCCTGGAAGTTTTATTGTCAGGGGAGGTGCAGCCCATTGACCTGCAGGAATAGTATCAACCAGCTTCTTTGTGTGAACTCCTTCATAATGCATATAGAGGTCGTGAAACCATACAGTGCTCCCTGTCGGAAACTTAAATACAGTCGATTCATCCGCTGTCCTCAATGAGTTTTCATCTCCGGGAACGATAAACCTGAAGGCAACAGCATCGTTGAATGCTTTTATTTCAAGGAAATATTTTATTTTAGTTCCGGACTGGCTGAGAGAAATGACTGACCCGCTGCATCTGTTTACAGCTTCGGAATGCAAACCGAACCAGGGATATGTTTCATTAACAGAATAATTTTTGGCTTTTCCGAAAGCCACATTACTGGTAATATCCTTGCCATCAACGGTAAAGATTGAATGAGAGGGTTCAATTACTTGCTGACCGTTCATAAGAACTGCAAATGAAAGCTGATTATTGATCAGAAGAAATCTGATCACAATTCTTCCATCGGGGCTGGTGACAGATACACTCTCAGCAGCTCCGACATAAATGATGAATAAAAATGATAACAGGAAACTGATGAAAATCCTCTTCTTGTAAATTATCATAATAATGAATTATTTTATTTGGCTTTAAATGAATATAATCCCTATCCACCGGCAGGCGGACAGCAATAGAATACCCATCATCAGCTCAAATATAAGCATATTTTGCATCTGCTGTTTTCGTTATACCTGGGGAAATTAAAGAATGACAAGTTTTAATCAATGCATGATATAAATTGCAGCATTAATTAACTTATTTTGATTAACTTTCTTTCCGCTTTCTGTCCGGTTTTTAAAAGTATTTTGCCTTTCTGGTTTGTATCGCTACCCCCGATAACTGGCATGCTTTAATGGCCATTGAATGTGTAAAAACAATGAAAATAGTATCGAAATGTTAACCTCAAGAAGGAATTTTACAGCAAAATTGATCTTTGCTGCCGGCATTGCAGCATCAGGTGCTCATAGCCGGATATTTGCAAGCCCCCTGTCGACAATACCGGACGAGACTCCGCGATCAACTGCACCCAGGAATGATCCGGAAGCTTTTAAGATCAGCATTTTCTCCAAGCATCTGCAATGGCTTGATTACAAAGAAATGGCGAATGTATTAAATGAGATCGGATTCGACGGAGCAGATCTGACTGTCAGACCAGGCGGACATGTATTGCCCGACAGGGTGGAGGAAGATTTGCCAAAAGCTGCTGAAGCATTGGCCAGTGCAGGGAAAAAGATATACATGTTAACGACTGCAATAGACAACGCTGATGATCCCCTGACTGTGAAAATTCTGAAAACTGCATCTTCCCTTGGCATCAGGCATTACAGGATGGGATGGGGTCATTATGATGACACAAGATCAGTTGAGGAAAATATCAGTTCAATGCAGTTAAAACTTACAAAACTGGCTCTGCTTAATGAAAAATACTCGATATCAGGAGAGTACCAGAACCACTCCGGAGTAGCTTCGGAAGGAATTTATTTTGGTGGAGCTATCTGGGATATAGCAAAAGTGCTTAAAGAGATTAATTCACCCTGGCTGGGTTCACAATACGATATTTACCATGCAACTGTGGAGGGTGCAAATACCTGGCCTGTTGGATTTAAGCTTATAAGCCCTTATATCAGATCAATAGACATAAAGGATTTTAAATGGATGGAACGGGATGGGAAAATAAGATCTGAGGCAGTTCCTTTAGGTGGAGGAATGGTAGATTTCAGGAGATTTTTCAGGCTTCTGAAAGAGTATAAACTTGAGATCCCTGTATCCCTCCATTATGAATACCCTCTTGGAGGAGCGGAAAATGGAGCCTCAAAATTGACTATTGAACGTAATGACGTTATTTCAGCAATGAAGAAGGATCTTTCAACTTTGAAAGCACTTCTTCAGGACGCCGGACTTTCTTAGTTTTACCTGATGCCTGTTTAAGCCAAATGTTAAATAAGTCAAAATCTTCTGGTTGCTGATTATCGGGTTGAGGATGCGGATGAAGTTTTGTAATCCCCGATTGTCCCAAAGATATCCGACCTGCGGTCCTTACGCCACACACCTCTCCAGATTCCCCGTCCAGCATTCCCTATCCAGTCCCAGGGTGGATTGAAATTAAGGTCAATATCGGCAGTAAGCAGAGTGCCCTGAGTTCCACTTTCCTGAAGAATGTCTCCTGCCGGATTAACAATTACACTGTGCCCGTCAAAAATAGAGGTAACGAAATACACCCCATTATCAATAGCACGGCTCTGTGCAGTTATTTTCCAGGATTCCGCACCTCTCACATCACCCCAGATTGGGCAAAAAAGTATCTCCGCTCCTTTCAGGGCAAGAATCCTGGATACTTCAGGGAAGGCACTATCCCAGCAGATGAGAATGCCTATCTTACCAAAATCCGTTATAAAAACGGGAAGTGAATCTCCGGGTACAGCACCCTGCTCTGATTCCGAATCCGGCAGCTGAACTTTCTTATAAACTGCCTGTATCTTTCCATTCCTGTCATAAAGGACTGCAATATTATAAAGAGTGTCGCCAGTCCAATTGTACAGGCCGGAAACTATGTACATTCCGTATTGCTTTGCCTTTGAAGCCATCATAACGGACGCACTTCCTTCAAGGGTATTGACCTCAACCTTTGTCATTCCCAATCCGGTATTACACGTTGGCCATCCTTCAGGGAGACATACAATCCGGCAGCCTGATGCACCTGCCTGATCCAGCAGTTTGCCCATCAGGCTTACATTATCAGATACAGTTGGCCCCGGCGGGCGAAAATACACTGTGCCTATCTTTATACTTCTTTGTGGATCATCAGGGCAGTTTTCCAGAGAAATATCGTCCCACCAAACTGTACCGGTACTCCAACGGAATTCCAGAGATATTTCTGCAGAGGTCGCTTCTTTTATGGCCCTGATTTTATCAGATGCAAGAAACCATCCGTTGTTTTCTCCTGCAATATTGTATATGTAATTATAACCTAGCTGATCGCTGCCTTTGAACCACTTTACTCTGATGAGTACACTTTTATTTATTGATCTGACATTCTCAGCCCTGAATCTTGCAGTGAACAGGTATGTCTGCCCTCCGATTATTTCGACTGTTTGGGCGGCTTTGCCATGACAGTTACGATTCATACTAACCATTTTGAGGGCAAAAAGTCCTTCATAGCGGATTATGCCGTCAATGCTTGTAGCTGGTTCCATAGAGGATAACGGACCATTTATCAGCCAGTTAAGCGGAGTTGTATGAGAGGCTTCAAAGCCAGGGTTCACTATAAGATTGGTAGCTCCTGCAGCATCCGGGAACAACAATCCGGAAGAAAGACCCAGGATGACTAAGCTAAAAACTGCTGTTTTTTTCATTTTGCTTACTTTTCGGTAAGATACATTCTTCAAACTCATTACTTACAAAGATATGAATTACCTGATCGGCCAGACTTTGATAGTTTGCTTTCCATTCCGCCATGTCTCAAAGGGACCGGGGGAAGGGTTTGTATGGAGAATCAGAATGACAGTGATTCTGAGAGCCTTCTGAATCTTTCCTGGATCTTTTCACCCTTTGCAATTCTTTCAGCATTACTGCTTAGTTGTTTTTTAAGATTTTCCTGATCTGGTTCCGGACCCACATATTTCAAATTACCTGGTCCAAATTGACTTACATACCAGGCACGGGCGCGAATCTTTTTATCACTAACAGCAGTTACATCAACTTCGTAATTAGATTCACCGGTAGAATAAAATAAATAGTCTGTAACAGTAAAGGGTTGCAGTCCTTCAACGATCCTATGATCCGGAAAATATAAATGATAGGCTGCTGCCCTTGCAGCATCGAGGGTCATGAAAGCAGACATACGATGGTCAGTTTTAAGCCACTTCATCCAGTTACTACCAGGGTCCATTGAAAATACTGCATCGGGACGGTATTGTCTTATCAATCTGCAGACTTTTTCGCAAAGTTCTTTCCCTGGAACATATTCTAACATCCCGTCATCATATCCGAGACAAATGAAAGTATCCGTTGCCGGCGTTATTCCCATTTCTCCACATGCTTTTTCAGACTCAATTTTCCTTATCTGCATAAGCCTTTCACTTGTCATATCCAGATCTCTCGAACCTTTGTTACCGGTTGTATACCAAACCATAATAATTTTATTTCCATTTGCTTTAAGTATTGATAATGTCCCCAGACATCCGCTTTCATCATCCTGGTGCGGACCAACCCACATTATTGTTTTATTTGTCCATTTAGTTATGTCATCCGGAACTTTTTGGGCTCTCGTGCCTGTCTGCCCTGATATACTCAGCGGGATAACTGTTATCAGCAGACTTGTCAAAATGAATGTCATCAGTTTAGTTTTCATAGTAATTTCCTTATTAATTATTTATCCTTTAAATTAGTCAAATATTCCTATAAATAGAAGGCTATTTCCGGAAATATAAATGACATGAAATTTCATTCATATATAAGCTGGTTTTCTTAGATTTGTATTCAGTTCTTAATCTTATCTAAACTTATCCTGTAATGGCTTCAATTAAAACAAGATCCAAACTCACGCGACGCGAATTTATGAGACTTTCAGCAGCAGCTGCAGCTGGTGTTTCATTGATGCCTGCCCTTTCCTGCACTTCAACCGCCATTCCTTCACCTATGAAACGACGTTTCGGACGGACTCAATTTCGATGTTACTACAATAGGGCTTGGAGGACAAAGTTCACTGATGTGGACCCCGGAAGGTATTGAACCTGTTGACATCATATTAAAAGCTTTTGACCTGGGAATTAATTATTACGATACCTCAAATGCTTATGGCCCAAGTCAGAAAAATTATGGAAAAGCCTTCCGGAAACTTAATCTGGTTCCGGGACAGAAAGGTTACAACCAAAAACTCAGGGATTCCATTTTCCTGACAACCAAGACAATGGTTCGCTGGGCAAAAGGAAACTATCCGACACTTGACAACGTCCGGAACAGTACGGACGGGGATCATGGGGAGGGAGCAGTGGCTGATCTGAAACGCTCTCTTTCACAGATGTTTGGAAACGATGACGGAAGCTATCCGGAAGGGGCTTATGTAAACATGATACTTATACATAATATTACCAATTTCGAAGAGGTTGATGTTGTGTATAAAGGCCTTGAAACACCCCTTGATATAAATGAAAATTTTGGCGCCCTGGTTGCTCTTCGCGACTACAGAGATGGCACCAACATTACCGGACTGAATCCTAAAAATGAAAAGCTGGTAAGGCATCTGGGATTTTCAGGACATAACAATGCGCCTGCGATGATGGACATGATCCAGCGCGACAAATGGGAACTTCTGGAAGGTATGCTGGTTGCGATCAATGTAAATGACCGGCGCTATCTTAATATGCAGTACAATGTAATCCCTGTTGCACAAGCCAGGAACATGGGAGTGATAGCCATGAAGGTGTTTGCCGATGGAGCAATGTATACCAAAGAACCCGGATGGTCAAGTAAACCTGATGACGTTGTAAGAATAATTGGAACTGAATCGGTCCCAAGTAAACCCCTGATCGAATATGTACTTACTACTCCAGGTATACATACACTGATAATAGGTACCGGTCAGATAAATGATAATCCACTTAAATGTCAGCTTGTTCAGAACTATTATGCAGCGCAGATTGAACCTGATGCACTGAGTGAAAATGAAAGACGTGAACTTGAAAAGATTGGTGCCCGGGCACGTAACGGGGAAACAAATTATTTTCAGCTGGCTGACACAGGTTTAACTCCTCCGAGAAATGCTAAACTCATTAAGTCCGATGGAGTAAAATTATCATGGGACTACCAGCTATGCAGGTAATGAACCCATTACACATTATGAAATTGAAAGCGATGGTAAGATTATCGGAACAGTCCCGCATCTTCCGCAGGTTTCGAAAGATCCTTTTAGCTATGAAATCCATTCTGGAAAGAAATTCAAAGTTATCGCAGTAGATGCAATCGGGAGAAAATCCGCAACTGAGGTACTTACTGTGTGAATTTAAGCATGGCTCTTGAATACGTGGAATGTCGCCTGAAGATGAAGTAAGCGAATTTGACTTCTCTAAAAATAAAAAAATTAAAGGTGTAATATGACAAATGTTTTAATATTAGGAGCAGCCGGGAAAATTGCAAAACATGCAATTGAGTTCTTATTGAAAGAACCAGACGTCCAACTAACGTTATTCCTGCGTAAATCTGGCAGATTAAGCAAGATAGTATCAAAACAGACCAGAATTATTGAAGGAGATGTTTTAGATACTAAAAAATTAAAAGAAGCAATACAAGGTCAGGATGTGGTTTATGCAAACCTTGATGGAGAATTAGAAAAACAAGCTGCAAACATAGTGAAAGCGATGGGTGAAACCGGTGTGAAGCGTTTAATTTTCATTACTTCCGTAGGAATATATGATGAAGTACCCGGAGCATTCGGTGAATGGAATAAACGTATGATTGGTCAATACCTGGGACCGTACCGAAAAGCTGCTGACATAATTGAAGCCTCGGACCTTGCGTACATCATTCTCAGACCCGCCTGGTTAACTGATGAAGATGAGATTGATTATGAAACTACTGAGAAAAATGAGCCTTTTAAAGGAACAGAAGTCTCACGTAAAAGTGTCGCAGCTTTAGTCGTGAAATTGATAGAAAACACGGAACTAAAAAGCCGGAGAAGTTTAGGTGTGAATAAACCCAATACTGACGGAGACAAACCTTCCTTTTATTAAGCTGAGGAATGCAACGTCTCTGCTAAACTAAACGCCAGTAACAATTATTTCATCCGGCAGAAAAATACGGCATATGTTTTATTAAATAAGTTTGGGGTTGTTGAAAAAGCCTTTTTTTAACCGCAAAGCACACTAAGAAGGCGCAAAGGACGCAAAGTTAAAACGTTAATAATTAGCCCTTTGCGAGCTTTGCGTAAATCCTTCGCGAGCTTTGCGGTTAATGGATTTAGACTTTTTAAACTGCCCCAAATGTAAATTATTGCTACTCAGTTGTATACAGTTTGATTCATAAGCAATTATGTAGTTGGACAATTTATATCTCAATTCTTCGCTGGTGTAGGATATGCAGGTGGAGTTATCTTTATGTCACCCTTCAGTTCCAGTAATTTCAAGGCTTCTTTGACAGCTCTTTCCAATTGAGGATCAATTCCTTTCGAAAGAGAAACTGCATCCTGCCGCACTTCAATATCCGGAGGAACTCCTTCGTTTTCAGCTATCCATTTGTTATGGACCGGATCAAAAACTGCATTATCAGGAGCAGTAAGTCCACCCCCGTCAATTAAAGCGTAATGGACAGAAGATTTTACCAGGCCTCCCCATGTCCGAGTCCCAATCAGCGGTCCTATCTTCTGCTGACGAAATACCCATGGGAAAAAATCACCACCCGAACCGGACATTTCATTTATCAAAAGCACTTTGGGTCCGAGAATCCCTGCAGGTAAACGGAATGGTACTCCATGAGGTGCTTCGTTGGTAATGGATGCTCTTAATGTACGATTCATCAGATCAACCATATAATCATCCAGAAGACCGCCTCCGTTAAAGCGCTCATCTATTACGGCGCCACTCTTATCCTGTTGAGCAAAAAAATACCGGTTGAAAGAAATAAAACCACCGCTGCTTGTATTTGGTACCCAAATATATGCCAGTTTCCCATCTGATAATTTATCTACCAGACGCCTGTTATCTTCCACCCATGCCCTCTGCCTTAAATTAATCTCACTGGCAATAGGTTTTACGACCTCCTGCCATGCTCCCGCAAAATCAGGAGTCTTATTTATGTGAAGTGTAGTCTGGACATCCATCGTACCGTCGAGAAATTTAAAAGGATCATCTGCAACAGTTAATTCTCGTCCGTCTATACCTACAAGATAATAACCTTCTTCGATCTTTATCCCCGGTCTGTCAAGCGGACTCGACAATTCAGGGTTCCAGCTCTCAGTAGTGTAAATACGTTTGATCTTCCAGCGATTGTTTTCAGCTGTCAGATCAGCGCCCAACAAACCTGCAGATGATCTGTCTACTTCAGGGTAATCACCCCCGAAAACAAAGCTGTGTCCTACTGAGAGTTCACCGTTCATCTGATCAAGGATATAAGTAAGATCGGTGCGATGCCTGACATAAGGGATCAAAGGAGAATACTTTTCATATACTTCATTCCAGTTTCTGCCGTGCATACCGGGATCATAGAAATAATCCTTCTCATATCGCCATGCTTCTTCAAAGATCTGCTTCCATTCAGCTGACCGGTCAAGCTGTGTTTTAAGGGTGATTTTAATAGTTTTACCGTCACTCCCGGTTGCTGAAGAAGTATTCATTATCTTCCAGTCGCTCCCGATCCTTGCAAGCATCTTGTTTCCATCGCTTGAAACGGAAACCTGGCTGGCGCCACTCACAAATTCCTTTGCTTCACGTTTTTCCAATGTGAATTTCTGGAGTACGAGGCCGCTTACGCCATCTTTCTGTTCTCCGATGAATAATGTGCCTGCCGGGCCGCCTGTTATCAAGCGATAGTTACCTCTTGATAAAGGTATGGCAACGGTCCTTCGTTCAATGTTTTTAAGGTCAATCAGCACAGGTACCGGTACTTTGGCTGCTGTTTTAGTAGTATCCTTATCTACCTGCTTTTCAGTCACTTTCGTCTTTGAGGTTTTTTTGGCATCAGCTTCCGGTTTTTTCTCTTCTGTTACGGTTTCTTCATCACTGCGGGGTTTGAAGGGTGAAGTATCTTCCTTTTTCAGGTTAATTGCGTATGCCCCATAAACCGGATCGGAGGTTATTGCGCTTGTATTAGCCCATCCTGAGCCGAGGGCAAGGTTGGTACTCGCCAGGAAATACAGATGATGTCCATCCCGGTCCCATGCAGGAGAAAAAGAATCTGCAAATGAATTGGTCAAAGCATAAATACTGTCATTTTTAGCTGACCAAACCTTTATTTGTTTGAAATTGTTTGTTCCTGTCCTGGTATATGCCAGCCATTTGGAGTCATGAGACCAGGTGAGCCCCATATCTCCCCTCTCGGTGTTGGCTCCACCTGTATCGGCAGTTTTTATTGTTCCCTTTGCTACATCCACAATCCTGATCCTGACTTTATCATCTGTAAATGCAATCAGCTTTCCGTCGGGCGACCATGCTGGTTCCCACGCCATCTTTGATTCACCGATTGAAATGCTCCTTGGCTTTGATAAACCGTCCTGTGATTCAATAAGTAAGGCATATCCTTTCCCGTCGGCATCGGAGAACCAGGCCACCTCATTCCCTTTGGGAGACCAGATGGGAGCATGATCGGCAACTCCTGATGTCTGGGTCATGTTTCTTGCATCTCCGTTTTCCGCAGGAATTGTAAATATGTCACCACGTGCTTCCATGATGACCCTCTTGCCTGTTGGTGAAATAGATACGGAACTTATACTTCTGGTTACATCTTCCCACTTTGTTTCAGCCCAGGGAAAATCAGCATTTATTGTTATGCTTAACTGCTTTGATTCATTTGAGGAAAGATCAAGCAAATGAAGATAACCATCGCGCTCAAAAGCAAGTTTGTTTCCAAAACCACTCAGCCATTTAATATCTGATCCTGTATAGTTTGTAACTTGTTTGAGCTCACCTGATCCGGGAGCGTAGGACCAGATGTTGGAGGTCCGGTCGCGATCCGACAAAAAGTAGATTGTGTTACCCAGCCACAACGGGTGAATATCCATTGTTGATTCATTAGGTAAAAGCTTTTCAGTCTGATCAGTCAGATTCAAAATCACCAAAGGTGTATTCTGGCCTCCGCGATATTGGCGCCACTCTACATCCCAACGTTGTATCCTGTCAATTACAACCTGTTTACCATCCGGAGAAAAAGACCCATTAGCGGCCCACTGGTCCGTTAGCACTGTGGAAGGCCCCCCTTCCGCTGATACAGTCCACAACCTTGCAAATCCGTTTGGTGCGTTATCTCTTGAGGTGGAATAGAGTACAAGTTTACCATCTGAAGACCATCCACATACCGAAGCGGAACTTGGATGCCAGGTAAGTCTTTTTGGCGAACCTCCTTCAATGGGAACTATATAAACAGCCTGATTACCCGATCGATTCGAGTTAAAAGCAATCCATTTTCCATCAGGAGAAAATTGGGGATTGCTTTCAACGGCCGGAGTACTGGTAAGCCGAAGGACTTCCTGATTATCGGGATCAGTGATCCAGATATCGCCTCCGTAAGCAAAGGCGATGTGTGTTGAGCTTAAAGCAGGCTGGCGTAATAACCTTGTGCCTTGCGAAAAAGCTGAAGTAACAGATGATAAAATGAACACTCCAAGGAGGAGAATCATGGTGTAACACTTGACTTTTGGATTCATATGATTATATCTTTAACTAAAGTAAATATATTGATATATAAGAACATTTCCCTCATTTTATCTCTGCAATTAAAATTACTTCATGTTTCTTATAATCAAATCTATTTTGACAGGTAATTTCTTACAACAGCCCAAAAATTGTAGGGACGTTGCATGCAACGTCCCTGTTGCATGCAACGTCTCTACATAATTTAAATTTTATTTTTCTTATTTTTCAAGCAGGCTTCTGACATCAGAATTTCGGGCATAATCCAGGGCGGTCTTATTATTGTTATCTTTCAGATCGGGGTCGGCACCCTTCTCCAGCAATTCCTTTACGACTTCTGAATTTCCGTTTTGTGCAGCATAAATCAGGGCGGTGGCTCCATCATTGTTTTTAAGGTTGAGTTTTGCACCGTTATCTGCCAGCAACCCAACTATCTTCGCATACCCGTTCAGGGAAGCTGCCATCAGCGATGTAAACCTGACACTCCGCTGTTTGTCAATTGTTGATCCTTTTTTCGGCTGTATTTTTACGATATCTAAATGGCCGCTACCGGAAGCATGTAGAAATGCGCTGGTTCTGACAGAGTTTGCAAGTATGCCCGGATCTATCCTGTTGCCGCTTGAAACCTTAACAGCTTCAATATCTCCGTCAGGTGAATATCCAATCATGGCTGTTACTTGTCCGATATCGGGTGAATCGGAGAACTGGCTTTTTTTAAGCATCGACCTAAGGGTTGCAACAAGCTCATCACTGGCAGTAATGACAGGAGCGCTTGTACCATCAGGTTCCCGGGTATCAGGCATTGCCCCTTTCTCCAGCAAAAGTTTTACTATATCAGAATGTCCGCTAAGGGAAGCCAGGAACAGGGCGTCTGATCCGTCGGCACATCTTAAACTGATGTCTGCACGGTATTCAAGCAATAACCTGACAAACTCTGTGTGTCCGTTCATAGCTGCAGTCATAAGGGAAGTAGCTCCTTCTTTGTTCTGCAGATCAGGATCTGCTCCCTTGTCTAGCAAAAGCTTCGCAACATCGGTGAATCCGGCAAGGGAAGCCTGGATCAGAGCAGTTGTTTTATTATACTTGTCCTGCAGATCCACTCTGGCACCTCTTTCAAGCAACAGTTTAACAACTTCGGCATAGCCATTCTGAGAGGCAAACATCAGACCAGTGAATCCGTCGGTAGTCTGCCGATTAAAGTTTGCACCACAATTGATTAACATCTCTGCTATTTCAGCGTGACCGTTCTGGGAGGCCAACATAAGAGCGTCCAATCCGTTAATCGACTGCACGTTGGGGTCAATTCCCTTTCTGAGCAGCAGGTTTACTATTTTGGCATGGCCATTATATGAAGCGTACATAGCAGCGGTTACTCCGTCAATAGCTTGCTGGTCAGGATCTGCTCCCCTTCTGAGGAGTATCCGGCAAGCCTGGGTATACCCGTTTGCTGATGCATACATCAGCATACTATGGTCATACTGGTCGATGGAATTAACATTTTCTATATTTCGTGCTTCTGTAAGTGTGTTTGCGCGGTCCATTGCCCGTGTCTGGCTGCCCTTTTTCACAGCTATACTTCCATCCTGAGCCTGAATGGCTACGGAACAGGTAAGCAACAATAAAACAATCGTTAAACATTTTGTTTTCATATGATCCGGATCAAATAGCCCCAATCATTTCTTTACTAATGTATAACAAATAATAATGCTTTTTGTCGGGAATAACGGCTTTTTTGTCAGCCTGTCTGATGCAGTTAATTTAAGCAATGTTCACGATTTATCTCTCCAGCATTCCGGCCTCTCCCCGAACCCCTCCCCCTTTAGGGCATAGCCGTCAACCTAAGAATCAGTTTTAGACTGAGGTCTATGTAATTAACAGAAATACAATCATATAAGTTTACCCTCCACCACATGCCTCCCCTGCAGGCTGGCTGCCATCGCTGCAATCTGGCTCCTCGCTAAAAACACCCACAGGGTGTTTTATTACGCTCGGTCCCACCACTGCCACCCTGCAGGCTGGCCCCTTCGCTAAAATTCCCGGGCAATTTTTTTACGCTCGGTCCCCTTTTGAAGGAGGGGTGGCCAGACGATGAAAGTGACTACGTTTTTTCACATAGCGTTGAGATTAGTTCAGGGATTAATTTACAGACCTTCAGATGGCACCATTTTTTATCTCGCAGATTGAAAATGTTTTGTGAATTTAGTTTTGTTTTCTAAGCCACGAAGTGGCTTAATATGAATAACCCCCGGCGCCAGCCGGGGGTACGGCTAACCCTCTGATCTCAAGCCCTGAAAGGGCTTAATATTCAGCTCCTTCAGAGCTGGGAAGTGTATGGTGGTCATCTACCCCTGGCTGCGCCAGGGGTTATTCATATTTGGCTCTTTCAGAGCCAGCTGGACTAAAAACGACAGAGTAAATTCAGAATATAAAGATGTGTATAAAGATTAGCTCTCCTGGGAGGCCGGATACAATGCGTTTTGTAAACGTCTTTAATTAAATAAAATACTGCTTTTAATACTGCTTTTATTTGAAAGAAATACTGCTTTTAATACTGCTTTTATTTGAAAGAAATACTGCTTTTAATACTGCTTTTATTTAAATAAAATACTGCTTTTAATACGTATTTCTTTTTTGAATACCTCTGTGATAAATTGATATACAGACACATTGATTATGGGCCTGGCGTCAGGATTCCTGAACAGAACTAATAATTATGAAACCTATACCTTTTTAAGGACTTTGTATAATTCCTGAATTTCATTTGAAAGCTCACCCAGCAGTCGATTATTTTGATCGGCAAAACGTGCTGTCACGTAATTTGTATAAAGCTCCAGGTTATCTTCGACATTTTTTACTCCGGTATCTTTTAAGAAATCAGCCTTGAATTCATTAAACCTGTTACGAGCGCTAATCAATGCCATAGTTTAATTTAATTAAGTTATTATCAGGTTATTAATTGTGTTTACAATTTTAATGTTGGTTCAAATCGCATGAACGGAGCAGTGAAAATCCTGTAAAGTCATGATCTTATAGTGAAATAATATTCAGCTCCTTACCTTCTGTCTGCTCATAAAGCTTTTTGGCCAACTCAGCCTTATCATGACTGAAAGAAGGATCCATTGAATAAGCTTTCATATAAGAATAGTATGCTTCATCGAATTTCCTGATGAACAGATAATAATCGCCCTTTGAGTCGTACACATTCGGATTCTTCGGTTCAAGTTCAATGTATTTGTCGAAGGCTTCTTCTGCCTTATCGGGCTGCTTTAGTGTCAGATATGCATACCCGAGCTGATTGTAAAATGGTGCAGGATTTATAGCGATTTTAATTGCTTTGTTCAAGGTTTCAACAAGACCGATAGAATCGCTTGCAAGTGATTGAAAATAAACCAGGTTATTGTATGCATTGGGATCGTTCGGATACATCTGCACAAGCTTTTTCCCCACGTCGGTAACTTCGGTTCGGCCTTGTTTCACACTGACCAGAGCATCTTTCAACTGCTCCTCAGCGTCACTGAGTTTAGCTTTGCAATTTATTGCCGCATCCGCGAACCTGGCAAAATCATCAGGAGCGCGATTTAAAAGGAAATAAAATGCCATATGGTAATTTGCCATGAAAAAATCGGGATCCTGTTCAAGAGCTTTATTCATAGTCTCAAGTGCTTTATTCAGATTAACCTCATCAAAGTACTTCATGGCCTGGTGGTAAAACGACATTGCTGATTTCGAATTCGTTGTGACCGGCATCAGCTTTTCTTTCACCGGTTGTGAATATATCAGCAACCCCAATGAAAGAAATATAATAGACTGAAAAAACTTCTTCATATTTCTATTTTTATTTTATTGATCTTCACTTTATAAATAAACATTATAACAAAAATAAATTTAATTAAAAGATAATTCTATAACAAATAGAAACATGCTCCGGTTTAATAAAGTTCTCTTTAGTGCTTAGGATTATGTCAGACCTCCTGGTATTCAGTTTGCTTTAGTGAAAGTCACAGTTTGTCCACCTTTTATCCCCGGTTTGATAAACCCAAGCCTGATACGGGTTACACCATCCGGCCAGTAACGTCTCAGCGAACGGTCGGTGACTTCAATAAATTCAATCTCAGGTTTCACAACGCCGGGGTCGTAAGACATATTCATCGTAAACCCGTCGCCTTCAAACTTCAGAAGTCCGGTCTTAACCTGGATTACCTTGCAGCATGTGATCAGGTTTGAGCTGGTACCGGCATTTGTTGCACTGCTAAGTTCATATTTATCGCTGATCACGAAATTTTTCCCCCTGTTCAGGGTATAGGTGCGCACCCAGCTTTTAACCCTGGCAGTTTCAGGGTAAGCTCCTGCTATTTCGGTTGTAAAGGTTGCAGATTTAGTGCTTGCAGTAAATGAAGAATTCCTTGCTTTGTAGTCTTCACCCTGCATCTGAACAGTCCCGTTGATTACAGGCAGGTTATGGTATCCCGATTGCATTGTCCATATTTCATAACGTCTTGAGCTGAAGGTCTTAGCAACATATTCTTCACGACCAAGATCGATCAGGCAAGGTTTTCCATCAAAATACATCAGGCACGAGCCGATATCATTGTGATTATGGCTCTCGGCATTAAATCCCCCTTTTGCTCCAAAGAAAAATCCTTTAAAGCTTCCCTCCTTATCACGTGCTCCCGCAACTTCCGTATCCGGAAACCAGAAATCGGCTACCAGGGCTTCCTGTGCTTCGGCAGTCCGAATCTCATTGATAAGGCCAAGATTCCTGATCTGGTCAAAGATCCTGCCTCCTATTGCGGTTTCACCCCAATTTCCAAGCCGGGCAAGATATGCTCCGAATTTCTGCATTACCGGATCGTTGATCGCCTTCCCATATCTGTAAACAACCGATGCATTACCTCCTGTTGTCGCATCGGCATCAGCAAAATTTAAAAAATATGGCGCATGAATATTAGCTTTATAAAAGTACTTCCCCATATTCCGGATGAGTGGATCATCAAAAACGTCAAATTTGCCTCCTGTTAAATTTTTCATTATTTCGAGACTCTCATACAAAAGAGCGCCTGCGGCACCCCAGTATGAAGGACCTTCATCGCAACCGCCGTCATCAGAATAACCATTTATGAACTTATCGAGAGAGTTGAGGATCTTACTTACTTCTGCTGTTTTTTTAACCGGATCGGTCTCTATCAACAGGTAGCTGGTCAGCATGTTATAATTAATCCACGGATTCCAGTTATTCGGGCGTCCGCCCCTGAAACCCATATATCCCCAGTCGTCCCTGGTAAAATATGGATCAAGTGCTTTTTTTATTATCTCCTGTTTCAGTCTGGGTGAAATAAGAGGGTGTATCCTGTCAAATTCATCCTTGAAAAGGTACCAGGTCATAGACAGGTTGCTGGTCACCTCTCCGACTCCCAGATCAACATAAGGCTCATTTACATCAGGCAGGCCCGGTCCGGATTTCTGAGCACCCAGGTGGGCTGACCATCCCCACCAGGTCTGTTCACTGTAATACCATACGGCATTAACTATCTGATCCGTAAAGCGTCCCTTGCCCTCGACAAGTTCCCCCATTACCAGTGAAATCAGCGCATTGCTGCAGGCTGAAAAGACACCCTGGCGACGATCGCCCGAACGCGTGAATTCAAGATAATCGGTTGCCTTAACAACAGGCCAGTTATAATCGAGATAACCTTCAGCCTTTTTAATGTACTCCTGCCTGACGTTGGGAGCTAAACTTTCCCAGAATTGTCTCTCTTTATAACCGGGGAGTTTGTTCCATGAGTCACCGGTCATCATCGCTTTCGACAGATCAATTGTCTTAGCCTCATTTGCAAGTATATTTCTTTCCCTTGGCTTCAATTCAGCCTTCAAAAACTGGAATCCCGTAAGGAATAACATTGCCAAAGCGGCAATCAATAATGATTTGTGACTACTAGCTATTTTTCTCATTTGATAAAAAGATTTAATTCGATCCTGTAAATATGTTATAATGACATTTTCATTTCATTTCTCTTTAGCCAATTTTTAATACTTATAAATGTACATAAATTATATGATTAAGCCCCTGTGTCCAGAGCCGTCAACTTAAGAGTCAGTTTTAGACTGAGAATTATATTTAGCAGAAATACAATTAAATAAGTTTGAGGTGTTTAAAAAGTCTAAATCCATTAACCGCAAAGATCGCGAAGTATTTACGCAAATGCCGATAGCTATCGGCACGCAAAGAGCTAATTATTAACTTTTTAACTTTGTGTCCTCTGCGCCTTCTTTGCGTGCTTTGCGGTTAAGAAAGACTTTTTCAACAATCCCAAATGTAAATAATTGCTACTCTGTTGTATACAGTTTAATTCATAAGCTATCCTATTCCTTAAGTTTACGGCTATGCCCCTGGTGACTTACTCGTCTTTTCTAAATTTCCGGGGAGAAAAAAATAAAATGCCTGTAAATCTCATATTTACAGGCCGTATTTTGTCAGATAAAAAATATAAGGAATATTTCGATCATCAGACGTACACCCATGCTTTGCTTACAGTCTTTTCCATTGCAGGCGCGTTAATTTTCCTGTTCCAGATAACACTTTCAATCAGGTGAAATCTTTCATACCTGGCTTTGCTGATCGGCTTGCCCTCCATAACACCCATTAGAATTGAAGTAGAATCGAAATTGATCTCAGATTCATTCCGCCCATAATATTTGGCGTAGTATTTTCCAAGTTTACCTGGTCCGCCAGGGATGTATTTAAAGGCGATCTCTTCCAGCGGATTTTCGAAATATGTGACCTTCCCCGATCCGATCCTGTTCAGAATCATATCTGATCTGAACTTTCTCAGGATCCTCTTAATACCTCTAAATGATGCCGTTGCCATAATTTTAAATTATGAAATTCCCCTACGATCATAAATATTCTACTTATAGCAAACGGAATATCCCGATCTGTTATTGTTTTAATCATGCAGTCTTATGGTCTGCTTTTGAAGGCCGAAATCCTGACGAAAGCTTATGGTCAAACATCGCTTTTCGCCCATAATACATAGAACATTCAAATTGACTTTCTCCTTTTACCTTTTATTTTCTTTGCTCTTTGTTACGGACTTTAATAAATTTGATAAATTTATCACCTGGTCCACCTGTTTCCCGAAAGGCATGATATAACTCATTCCCCCGGGGAAAGTTACGATAGCTTTCGGAGGGAAGGGAGTGCATGAGGTACATTGACGAACTCACTATAAACCAAAAACTATAGAAATGGCAAACTCAAAGAAAATCAACCGTCGTGAATTCCTGGGATCAGCCGCAGCTGCATCCCTTGCCTTTACTGTCGTTCCCAGACAAGTTCTGGGAGGACCGGGTTATGTTCCACCGAGTGACAAAGTAACCCTGGGATATATCGGGTGCGGCACACAGGGTTTAAGAGAGATGGCCTCCCTGATCTCAAATCCCGCCTTGCAGATAGTGGCAGTATGCGATCCCAATAAATTCACAACTGATTATGTGGACTGGTCCCTGAATAGCGTCCGGAACAGCATACGGACTTCATTAGGTGATAATTCATGGGGAGAAGCTATCAAGGGTATTCCCGGAGGAAGGGATATCGGACAGGAATTTGTTCAGAAGTTCTATGGAAAATCCAAGGATTCAGGCACTTACAAGGGATGCAAATCCTATGAGGATTTCAGGGAGTTGCTTGAAAATGAGAAAGATGTTGATGCAATAAAGATAATGACTCCTGACCACCTCCATGCTACTGTTGCAATAGCATCTTTGAAAAAAGGGAAACACGTAGTTACGCATAAACCTATTGCCAACAGGATGTATGAGTCAAAGCTTTTAATCGATACGGCAAAAAAGACTGGTCTGAGTACCCATTTGCTTGCATGGAGCAAAAGACCTGACTATGACCTGATTAAGAAGATGATCGGCGAGGGGAATATTGGCAAACTGAAAGAAATCCATAACTGGTCCAACAGGCCTATGTGGCCGCAATGGCAGACAAATCCCACTGATACTCCCCCCGTGCCGAAGGACTTTAACTGGGACCTGTGGCTCGGACCAGTTCCTGACCGGCCATATCATCCTAATTATACTCACGCAGTTTTTCGCGGGTGGTACGACTTTGGAGCCGGCAGTATTGCCGATATGGGACATTACAGTCTTTTCCCGCTTTTCCTTGCCCTTGGGATCAATGCTCCGGCAAAAAGCGCTGAATCATATGCCACAACCACATGCGCGCTGCAGAATAATGTCTCTGTCGGGGTTAAAAATGATGTTGCATTCCCGTTATCATGTATAGTCAGATTCAAATTCGATGCCCAGGCAGATCTCCCTCCCTTTGAACTCTTCTGGTACGATGGCGGGATGAGGCCTGTTAATCCGGACGAGCTGAGTGATGCAGGGAAATCGTTTGAAAGGGAAGGAATGATGTTCGTCGGCGATAAAGGGAGGATCATTGCCGGATTCAGGGGTGAAAATCCAGTACTGTATGTCGATAAAAAGATTGTTGAGACTCCGAAGTCAGCCGCGGAACGTTCAGGACAGGACAGTAATGATGTCTGGATCAACTCTTTCAAAAACAATACACAGTCACCTGGAAGTTTTATTTATGCAGGACCTGTTACAGAAACCATTTTGTTGGGAGCTGTCGCGTTACGGGCAGGTAAAAAAGTTGAATATGATTCTGTGAATATGAAGATCACCAATCTTCCTGAAGCTAATAAATACCTTGTCAGGGAATACAGGAAGGGATGGGAGTTGTAATCCCTTGAGGACTTATCCGACCGCGATGTCCGGTCTTTGAAGAGACTTGAAATATAAAAATAAAGAGGCCCCCGGAAGTGAAAGCCGGAGGCTTTTTTTATTATCATTTTCAAGCTGTAAAGAGTCTTTCACAATAAAAGAAGCTTCCCTCTGTAAATAATCCTGCACAATAAAAGAAGCCGGCACTGAGTTTTAAAGAAGTAGAAAATTATGTTTATCAATTCATTCGTCAAATATTCGTCAACTCTGAAAGTGCCGGCGATATCAAAATTACCCATAGAACACGGATGTAAAAGGGGTGTTCCGCAAAAGTTATCAAACGTTTTAAAAAGTTATCAATACTCAGGAGCCTCTCTGAATCAATCAGAAAAATCGATTAACTGAGCCACATTTTCCTTAATATTCCTACCGGTTTATCAATATTTACACTTTTTTCAACGAACTTTATATATTTCTTATCTGTTCCTCAAACTGATAAATGCCTTAAACGGCCTAAAAAAAGTGAATAATAGCAAATTCTTTTCAAGTGACCGAACGCTTTAATATATTAATCGGATCTTTCCTGATAATGTTCTGTTTAAGCTCTCCGGTATTATCAAGCCAGATACTCAGGGATTCTGCCTCAGTAAACCTTGTTAAAGGCTGCGTGGATGACATTTATAATTTCAGGTTTGATAAAGCCCGCGATTTATCCGAAAAAATAAATCATTTTTTCCCCGGAAACCCGGTAGTATATCTGCTGAATGGAATGATCATATACTGGGAGAACTTTCCGCTTATTCCTTCCTCCCCTGCCCGCCGTTCGTACGAAGATAACCTTCGGAATTGCATCAGGATATGTGAAAACAGGCATAACCCTGCAGATTCTGCCGAGTATTTGCTTGCCAATCTTGGGGCGAGAGGAATGCTTTTGTTATTCTATGCTGATAATAACCTTATCAAGGAGGTGTTCCCCTGGGCAATTAGTACATACCGGTATGTAAGGCAATCATTTGATTACGCTTCAAGCTACTCCGATTTTTACTATTTCACCGGCCTCTATAATTACTACCGGGAAGCATTCCCCGAATTCTACCCGGTTTACAAAATGCTTGCATTTCTGTTTCCAAAAGGAGACAGGGAAAAAGGATTGCGTGACCTCCAGATGGCGGCTAAAAATTCTATAATGTTGAAGGCAGAATCATATGAAGTTCTCTCGGATATTTATATAAGTTTTGAAAACAATTACAAGCAGGCTTACCTTTACAGCAAATCGCTTCATGATCTTTATCCGGGCAATTCGGAATACTATGCAGAATATCTTAAGAACGTCCTTCTTATAAGGAAGTATGATGAGGCCGAAGGATTGATAAAGGCATCCGAAGGAAAGATAAAGAATCAATACTTCAGGGCGCAACTTACTATCTTTAAGGGTATTCTCCAGGAAAAGAAATATCACAATGATAATCAGGCACGTGAATACTATAACGCCGGGGCAAATGCCATTTCAGCTTTCGGTGATTACGGAAATGAATATGCCGCCTATGCTTATTTCGGACTCAGCCGCATTGATAATGACGAACATTCCCGCGAAACGTACAGAAAAAAGGCAATGGAACTTACTGAATACAAGAATCTTAATTTCGATGACTAAAGTTTATTCGCTGGTGCCTCTGGTTCAGATGCCGGTTTTCTAAATCTTTATCCTGATCATGGGTCTGTTTATAAAATTATTGTTAACTTGGAAAAAATCTTCGCATCCGGAGTTAGATAATTAAATTTTTTATCGCTTAAATACAACAGCCTGGGGGCAATTTCAGAAAACAGGGATCACGGGAAATCATGCTTCATCAACCGTTTAAGAGGATTCTGAACTTATGGGAAACTAAATTGTTTTATCAAAAGTACCACATAGACCGGCTATTAGTAAGAACCGGCATCTGCACCGATCAGATTTTTACAAGTGTAAGTTTAGAAATAGTGTCATTCGTATGTAATAATCAAAAGGAATCTGCCCTGGAACAAAATATTTTCTGATATGGTAAAAAATCTTAATTACGGAATCATTGGAAATTGCAAAAGCAGTGCTCTGGTTTCAGAACAGGGTTCGATTGACTGGTGCTGTCTGCCGGATCCCGATTCACCTTCAATCTTTGCTCGCCTTATCGATCATGAAAAAGGAGGTCATTTTAGCATTGACACCCAGAATGTGTATAATATTTCACAGAATTATTACGGCAATTCAAATATACTTATTACATCTTTTAAGAATGAATTCGATGCATTTGATGTGATTGACTTTATGCCGAGATATAAGACAGATGATGGTTATTACTACAACTCTCCGGAAATTTACAGGATACTTAGGGTCGTTAAAGGGAAACCCGTCATCAGGATAGAGTATTTCCCAAAGCTGAACTTCGCTTTTGCCGAAACAAAACATGAAATTCAGCAAAACTTCATTAAGAGCTTTACTGTGGAAGGACGCTATGAGTCAATATATCTTTATTCGGGAATACCATTCCAACATATTCTGGAAGATGAATGGATCGAATTGACATCCGATGCATATTTCCTGTTATGCTATAATCAGAAGCTGATTGACATTAATATCAACAGAGCTTATCTTGAATACTACAGGACTCTGGTCTATTGGCTGAACTGGTCGAACCGCACACGTAAGTTTTCAAAATATCAAAATGAAATCTCACGAAGTGCATTGGTTTTAAAACTCTTAACCTTTCAAAAGACAGGAGCAATTATCGCAGCGCCCACTACCTCAATACCTGAAACTCTTGGCGAAAAGAGAAACTGGGACTACAGGTATTGCTGGATACGTGATTCATCAATGATGATTAAGATCTTAATTGACACGGGCCATTTTATTTCGGCACAGCGTTTTCTGAATTTTCTATTGACAGTTAACCAGGGTAAGCATGAGGATATTCAAATAATGTACGGGATACGGGGGGAAAAGAAGCTTGAGGAAAAGGTGCTCAAACATCTTTCGGGTTACCGGAATTCCGGCCCGGTACGTATTGGCAATTCAGCATATATTCAAAAACAAAATGACATTTACGGAATCCTGATTGATGCTATCTACATATCCCTTACACAGTTCCCTTCAACTCTCGACACTACCGAAGAACTCTGGACTTTCGTAAGAGGTATGGTAGAAATGGTTGACAGGAACTGGGATAAACCCGATCGCGGTATCTGGGAAATCAGAGGGGAAAGCAGGCATTTCGTATTCTCAAAAGTGCTGTCGTGGGTGGCAGTTGACAGAGGATGCCGGATTGCACGGATGGTTAATAAACATTCTTATGCGGAGCTGTGGGCAGGATTGAAGGAGAAAATCCGGAACGACATACTCCAGAAGGGATGGAATGATGAAATAAAATCCTTTACACAGTCCTACGGAACCAGGGATCTTGATGCATCGTCACTGCTTATGGAGGATTACGGGTTTATCGAAGCCTCCGATCCCATGTATATAAGTACGGTCCTTAACATTAAAAAAGAGCTGTGCAGGGACGGAATGATGTTCCGGTATAAAAACAAGGACGACTTCGGTGTACCACACAGTTCACTTCTGATATGCACTTTCTGGCTGATCAATAGTTTATATAAGACAGGCTACGCCACCGAGGCAGTTACCCTTTTTGAAAACATTCTGAAATATTCAAATCACCTTGGACTTTACAGCGAACATATTGATGTTGAAACCAAGGAGTTGTTGGGCAACTTCCCGCAGGGCTATTCACATATTGGCCTGATACAATCGGCCTTGATCCTTAACGGGATCATTCCCAGGATCGAGGAGGAGAAATTCAGTTTTATAAAGCCATGAGTTAATGAATAGTTCTTTGACAGATAAAGTTTTTGTTGAGATTTCCGGGCGGATAAGAAAAAGTCGGAGTAAACTCTTTTTACTTGATTTTGATGGGACGCTCGTTGATTTTACCTCCGATATTTCTGAAGCATTACCTTCCAAAAGCCTGCAGAAGCTATTAAAAACCATAGCGGTTTTAAAGGGCAACCATTTAATAATTGTCACTGGCAGAAGGCAGGACGATATTGACATGCTGGTTGGTCATTTGCCGGTCGACATTATAGCTGAACACGGAGCAATGATAAGGGAAAACCATATATGGAAACAATTGCTCGATGGCAGTACCAGTTGGAAGAATGAAGTTTATCCGGTTGCAGAGAGGTTCATCGAAGTTAGTCCCAATTCCTTTATTGAAGAAAAACCTTTCTCGCTTGCGTGGCATTACAGGAACGTCGAACCAAAAACAGGTAAAGCAAGTTCCCGCACTCTGATAAGGGCATTGAATAATGTTGCATTACAACATCAACTTCGAATAATTGACGGTCATAAGGTAGTGGAAATTGTAAATGAAAATATCAATAAAGGTTCTGCAATACAATACCTGCTCAATAAGAGAACTTACGACTATATACTCTCAATTGGCGATGATAAAACTGATGAAGACATGTTCAGGGTTCTTTTAAATAATGACAATGCTTTTACTGTGAAAATCGGCAGGGGAACTACCTGTGCAAAATATAAGCTTCATAATGTTCAGCAGGTTTTAATGCTCCTTGAGCAACTGCTGACAAGGATGAAGCGCTGAGTTTATTAGTTAGTGTAACTTATCCTGAATGTCATGAAAATAAATCTGGCTTACATTCTTTCTGCCATTCTTGCGGTAGGTCTGGTGGCCCTCGGTTTTACGGTTTTTGAGATCTCACAGGAGCGGAGCCGGCTGAAAGAGGAAGTGAAGAACCGGAGTTCCATTATTGCAGAGGATTTCGAGCGACTAAACCAGTTCCGTTTCGACACCAATGCGCAGGGAGATCAGGCCAGGCTCTCTGATAGCTTAAGCAAGCATTACAATCTCCTGGGATTCGCAGTCTATTACGACGATAACAAATTTATACCTCTCAGTCAGGCAGTTAAACCATATCTGAAATATTCCTCCGAGTATGTCAGGGAATCCGATAATTCCAGGTCTGCCCAGAGTAACTTCTTCACACATGGGAGAAAAAACATCTTCCAGTATATCAAACCAGCAGAAAATAGCAGGTCGGCAAGATATGTCCTCGTCCTCTATTCTGATGCCGGATATATCAGGGATATCATAAGAAAGATCTCTGTAAGTAATTTTATAAGATGGTTTATTCAGGTTTTGCTGATGGTTGTTGCAACCTCCCTCTTAATCCGTTGGGGAATTTTTAAGCCCATAAACAAAATTCTGACATGGGTCAGAGCTGTCAGGGACGGAAGTGTTGAAAAGCTTCATGAGAAATCTCCCGTTGGATTCCTTGAACCATTACGCAAAGAAATTACGAGCATTGCTTATGCCATGCAGGAGGCTCGGGCAGCCGCGGAAGAGGAGGCAAAGCTGAGGACTACGGGGGAAGCCGTCTGGACACCCGACCGCCTCAAGGAAGAGGTCAGGAAAGTACTCCCAAACAAGACCCTCATAGTAGTTTCGAACAGGGAACCCTATATGCATATTCATTCCGGCAGGGAGATAAAATGTATTGTTCCCGCCAGCGGCATGGTAACTGCAATGGAACCAATATTGAAAGCGTGCGGAGGATTATGGATTGCTTCAGGAACCGGCGATGCTGATAAGGAAACTGTCGATAAACACAACAAGATAGCTGTTCCTCCCAATGAGGAGAATTATGTTTTGAAACGGGTCTGGATCACCAGGGAAGAGGAGAATCATTTCTATTATGGATTCTCGAATGAGGGGATCTGGCCATTATGTCACATCGCTCATACCCGACCTGTCTTCAGAAAAGCAGACTGGGACTATTACAGGAAAGTCAACAACAAATTTGCAAAATCTGTCCTGGAAGAAATAAAGGATGTGGAGCAACCATTTGTACTGGTTCAGGATTATCATTTTGCATTGCTTCCTGAAATGATAAAAAAGGAACGACCTGATGCAACAGTTGCGATCTTCTGGCACATCCCGTGGCCTAATCCGGAGTCGTTCAGCATTTGTCCCTGGCAGTCAGAAATACTGCGTGGAATGCTCGGGGCTGACCTGATAGGTTTCCATACTCCCTATCATTGCTATAACTTTCTTGAAACTGTCAATAATTCAATCGATTCACGGGTGATCAGGGAAAACCTTTCAGTAAAGATCGGCAACCAGACTACCTTCGTTAAGTCTTTTCCCATCAGCATCGCCTTTACGCTGAGGGATTTCGACAAAAAGGATGAACAGGTTCAGGATCCATCCGAAATTTTGGCAAAAAATGGCATAAATTCGCAGTTCATGGGGATCGGAGTTGAGAGAATTGACTACACCAAAGGTATCCTTGAACGTTTTATGGCAATTGAAAGGTTCCTTGAAAAGTATCCTGCCTACCAGGGCAGATTTACATTTGTTCAGATTGGTGCACCAAGCCGTACTGAGATCAAAAGCTACGCCGATATGGTTAGCAATGTTGAGTCGGAGGCTGCCAGAATTAATTCCAAGTTTAAATTCAAGGATTGGAAAGCCATCCATCTGTTGATACGTCATCATAGTCACGAGGAAATAATGCCTTACTACAAATCGGCCAACCTTTGCATGGTAACTTCACTTCACGACGGCATGAACCTGGTGGCCAAAGAGTTCGTAGCCTCCAGAACCAATAATGACGGAGTGCTTATCCTCAGCCGTTTTGCAGGTGCCAGCCAGGAACTGCAGGGAGCTATAATTATTAATCCCTACGATATTGAACAGATGTCGGATGCAATCAAAACAGCTATTGAAATGCCCAAAAAAAACCAGCAGCATCGTATGATGCAGATGCGTCAGGTAATTATGGAGCATAATATTTATTCATGGGCCGCAAACCTGCTTAGGACAATGGTTTCAATCCAGAAATGAACTAAAGGACTCTACCGGTAATTCTCAAATTGAGAAAATATTAATGTCGGAGCAAATTCAGGAAATAGAGTCCTTAAAATTTAATCTATTAATATTGAATTAGTTACAAAAGGAATTAAGGTATCCCAAAAAAGTTGGCACATTGTTGGAGTAATATCATCGGAACTTAAAGAACAGATATATGAAGAAGACAATAAATGTGCTTGTGATCGAGGATAATGAATATTATAATAACCTGCTTTCAAATGCAATAAAACAAAGTGTCAGTTCACTTGTGCTCAAGGGAAATTATCAACTGGTTTTACGTTCATTCACTGATGCCAATGACTATATCAGGAAAGTCAAAGCGAAAGAAATCGAGTGTGACAATACAATAGTTTTTGTTGATTATTACCTGGGTGAAGGTATTAATGCTTCCCATGTCATAAAGATGTTAAAAGAACTATCATGCGATACTATGGTGGTACTGATCTCCCAATCAAAAGCCGTCAGGGAGAAAACCATTCAGATTCCATACGATTACTTTGTAGTGAAGGATCATTTTGCTCCTGCTCTTTGCGGACTTTATCTCCAACAGTTTATCGAAAATAAATTTTCCGTTACTTTGGACTAATGAATGGTCCGTTCAAAACATACATTAAAAGAAATTCAATCCAGTTAAAAATTGGATTTATAATGATAGTCGCAGTGGTTCTGCTCACGGCAACCTGCTACCTGTTATACCGCAACCTTTCTTCCATAGTATCTTCGATAAAGATCGACGTTAATCCCGAGCTCAGGATGCTGACAATCCGCGAAATTTCAACAGACCTTGAAAATGCGGGTAACAGCGTCAGGATTTATACAGTCACAAAGGAACCGTCCGACATTAAACCTTATTACAGAATTATTTCCCATATTGATGAAAAAATAAGCAAACTCCGGTCCGAATGTGAAGCGGATTCGGTTCTGCTTGTCCAGACTGATGCTATAAGCAAACTTATTGAAGATAATATAGTTATCTGGAACCAGCTACTTGTCCTTTATAACGACGACAGGGTTGTGGATTATCTGAGGACACTTTCGAACCAGATCAATACAGCGGCAGAAAATGACCAGAAAAAGGAAAAAGGAATACTCAGCCGCGTCTTCAGCCGCACACCCAAAAGCTCGCTGGATGAACTTGAGCTCATGATTGATCTGAATAAGGTGGTGCGTGAAAACCTGTCAACAAAGGATGAACTGATCGACAGGGAGTCGCAGCTTGCCATAACCAGCAGCGAGATAAAAGAAAAGTTTTACGACCTGATCGCAAAAATGGAAAATGAGGTTTCCGAACTTGTCCAGGCAAAAGCTGTTGCAGCCGGTCAGGTAGCAGCCAAAACATACAGGTGGCTGGCAATGCTTGCCGTATCAGGCGGTTTGCTTGCAATTTTGGTGCTGTTCATAATTATAAGGTATGTCAGAAATGCTTACACCTACCAGATCGCACTTGAAAATTCAAAAGAGGAAGCTGAGAAACTTGCAAGAACAAAAGAATTGTTCATGGCAAATATGAGCCACGAGATCCGTACACCGGTAACAGCTATTTCAGGTTTTACGGATCAGCTGTTGCATGAATCGTTCAATGAAAATACAACACACTCTCTAAAGATAATCAAATCATCGTCCGACCATCTTTTAAAAATAATCGATGATATACTTGACTTCTCCAAACTGCAAAATAACAAGCTGGTACTTGAAAGCGTTCACTTCAGTATTGGTAAGGTCATTGAGGATGTGTATGCCCTTTTTGAAATGCAGGCAAGGCAGAACAACACACATCTGACCTGCTCTTTAAGTCCCGGCACACCTCCTGTGCTGCTGGGCGATCCCTACAGGCTAAAGCAGATAATAATAAACCTTATAAGTAATTCGGTCAAATTTACAAAGGACGGCACTGTCAATTTTGCCGTGACGAGCACCAAACTGAATGATCAGGAAATTGACCTTATCCTGGAAGTCTCCGACACCGGGATCGGTATAGATGAATCCAAGCTTAATGTCATATTTGAAGACTTCACCCAGGCCGAGATGAGCACTACGCGTAAATACGGAGGGACCGGACTCGGTTTGTCAATAGTTAAAAAACTGATTGAATTGCAGCACGGTATTATCAACATTAAGAGCAAAAAAAGCCAGGGTACTGAGATCGTGTGCCGGATGCCTTACTTTATAGGTGATGCAGGGAAACTCAAAACAGATCTCTATCCTTCAATCTCAATTCCTGAAGAGCTTAAAAAGCTGAAAATCCTTATTGTCGATGATGAAGAATATAACCGGCTGCTGTTCAAAAAGATACTGGAAAGATGGAAAATCGGTTGCGATGAGGCTGTTAATGGTATGGAAGCGCTGGAAGTTCTAAAGGAAAAACGCTATGATCTCCTCTTTATGGATATGCGGATGCCCGGACTAGACGGCACAAAGACAACCCAGTTTATCAGGAATGAAATGAACATAACGGAATCGGATATGCCGGTAATCTTTATCTCCGCTGCACCACTAAACGACGATTGGCAGAAATATAAAAAGGCTGGGATGAATGCGTTCCTTCAAAAACCATTTACGGAGGAGCTGTTATTAAAAACCATTTTGGAGGTAATGGGTAAAAATACTGAGATACAATTCACCGAAGCGCCGATCCCTGATAATAAACCCGGACAAAAAGAAAAAATTGATCTAAGCAATTTATATCACATCGCAGGTAATGATGACCGGTTCGTAAAGCAGATGCTTGTCTCCTTTATCGGGACAACCGATAATCTGCTTAAGGAAATGAAGCAGGCTGTTGTTGACCAAAAATGGGAAACAGTGGCAGACCTGGCGCACAAGATCCTTCCACCCTGCCGGCATCTGGGAGCTGTTGACCTCTCCGGTTTGCTAAGTAAAATTGAAAAGGATGCAAGAAATAATGTTCATTCAGAGCCCGTTGAAGAACTAACTGAAAAAACTTTCATTGAATTTGAATCTGTAAGCAGGCTGGTCAAAGAGCATATTGCAAAAATGAACTAAATTTGCCCGGATTCCGACTATTTACTAATTTGCAATTTATCGCGACGGCAATAAAAAGTTAATGACTGAAAGACCTTTAAAAATCTTTGTTGTTGAAGACAACGAATGGTATAACAAGCTTCTTGTTTATACTTTGTCATTAAATCCCGACTATGAAATTAAAAGCTTTTTCAATGCAAGGGATTTTCTGAATTGCCTTAACGAAGCACCTGATATTGTTACTCTTGACTACCGGCTTCCGGATATTTCAGGTCTTGAAGTCCTTAAAAGAATCAAGCACGAAAACATCGATATCCAGGTTATCCTTATTTCAGAGCAGGAAGATATTAATATGGTAGTGACCCTTTTAAAAGTGGGGGCATATGATTATATTACAAAATCGAACGATATCAAGGACAAGCTTCTCAACACGATTCAAAATCTGCGGAAGGATATCGGACTTAAAAGCGAGATCTCATCCCTTCGCAAAGAAGTCCAGAAGAAATACAGTTTCGCTCAGAGTATCCTGGGTGAAAGTCCAGCTATTAAAAATGTATTTGAACTCATAAATAAAGCGCTCGAATCAAATATTACGGTAATAATATCGGGTGAAACCGGAACCGGTAAGGAACTCGTTGCAAAAGCTATTCACTATAATTCAAGGCGGAAAGATAAATCATTCGTTGCGGTTAACGTACCGGCAATTCCTTCCGAACTAATTGAAAGTGAACTGTTCGGACACGAAAAAGGAGCTTATACAGGTGCCTCTTTCCGACGTATCGGCAGGTTCGAGGAAGCCGATGGCGGGACACTTTTTCTCGACGAGATAGGAGAAATGGAAATGAATCTTCAGACCAAATTACTCAGGGTTTTGCAGGAAAAAGAGATTGTAAGGATTGGCAGTAATAGACCGGTGAAAACCGATTGCCGTATTATCGCTGCGACAAATAAAAATCTAAAGGATGAGGTAAAAAAGGGCCAGTTCAGGGAAGACCTGTACTACAGGCTCTTAGGATTGCCCATCGAATTACCTCCCTTACGCGACAGAGGTAATGACATTTTAGTCCTGGCCCGGAATTTTATTGAGAACTTCTGTGTCGAGAATAATATGCCTCTGAAAAGATTGTCGCCGCAGGCACAAAAAAAACTCCTGAATTATGCCTTTCCGGGCAATGTACGCGAACTTAAATCGCTTGTCGAACTTGCCGTAACCCTGTCGGTAAATGAAGAGATTGCTGCCTCTGACTTTGTTCTTGAAGCAGAGAATCCTCTGGCCGCAGTTGACGGTGAAAATCTTACCCTGCGGGAATATGAATTGAAGATCATCAAAGCCACTCTTAAAAAATACAACAACGACATCGGGATGACAGCCAAAAAACTCGATATCGGAGTTTCTACGATCTACCGGATGCTTAAGATGGAAAAGGAATCCTGAGACTGACAGACAACCCCTGGTAAAGGCATAGCCATCAACCTAATAGTCATTTTCGTAAGAAGAGATCTGCTTTTCTATAATAAAATTTGGGGGTGTTGAAAAAGTCAAAATCCATTAACCGCAAAGGGCGCAAAGAATTTACGCAAAGTTCGCAAAGAGTTGAATATATGTGATTTAGCTTTGCGTCCTTTGCGCTTCTTAGTGTGCTTTGCGGTTAAAAAAGACTTTTTCAACAACCCCTGGCCCGGACTGTGGTCCCGATAGCTATCGGGATAGGGGCGAAAAACGAACGAGGTACTTTTGATACAGCCTCATTAACTTCACCTTTGAGACCTCTGCGGTTAAAAAAGAACCGGCAAATAACCCCTGAAAAGGGGGTCTATATTTCCCAAAATGAGAAATTTCTTTCAATTTGAACAATTCTATGTTTTTTTTACTTGCATCAAGACGCTAATAGTGAGTATGTTAAGTTTAATTTTAATTATAGGCCCACGGTTTGTATATAACTTCCTCGTAATAATTCATCCTATGAATACGCTTAAAAAATATCTGATCTGCCGTTCATTCTGCAAATTTTTAACAGGTGTCATATTCCGACAATCTTTAACCGGTAATTCCAGTGCGGCAATCCGCGATCTCTTTTTCGTTATTGATCCCGGTACAGGTACAAAATTTACTTTTTAATAATATTCTAACAACATTGATTTTAAATTAATTTAAGGAGGAAACAAAATGGAAAACAAAGGCACTAATGAACCGAATTTACAAAATGAAAATGCGGTCGTAACAAACAAAGTAAGAAATGCGCGTAAAGAGGGAGCAACAAGAGGAGCCCTTACAGCCGGGATAATCGGATTTGTCCTGCTGATAATTCTGGGAGTCCTGTTTTATTCCCGATATAACCGCGATCACAACAATCAGCTTGCTTTGATGGAAAACCAGAAGCAGACATTCACGGAACAAGTGACAGCACGTGATTCAATGATCAACGACTGGCTGACTACATTTGATCAGATTGAACAGAACCTGAGCGCTATAAAACAGAAGGAAAATATACTTACAATGAAGTCAACGACCTCTGAATTTTCAAAGGATAAGAAGAATCAGGTCCTGGAGGATATAAAGTCGATAAATAACCTCATTGATGAAAACAAAAAGAAAATTGCCAGGTTAAGCGCCCAGCTGAAACAGTCGGGATCAACAATCACAGGCTTACAGACCCGGATTGCCAGTCTTGAAGCTTCAATGACTCAGTATGAGACTGAAATCTCAGGTCTTAAAACTACCCTGGGAGCCCGCGACACTGAGATAGGGCAGCTCAATACAACAGTAACAGCCCTGAATGATACACTCACAAGGAAGGTTGAGACTATCAATACCCAGGTTAGCAAGATGCATGAAGCATATCTCGCATCGGGTACATATAAGGATTTGAAGGAAAAGGGTCTTCTCACAAAAGAAGGTGGATTCCTGGGCTTGGGCAGGAAGGAATTTCTGGTAGAGAATTTTCCGGAAAGTTTATTCCAGAAAATCGATTTAACCCAGACTTTAACCATTCCTGTTAATGCCAAGAATGTAAAGCTGATTACCGAGCATCCTACAGACTCCTATAGCCTGGTCAGGGAAGGTGAGAACAATATAGCTTACATTGAGATTAAGAATCCGGACGAGTTCTGGAAGATATCAAGGTATGCTGTTGTTGAGCTCATAAAGTAGTAGTGATCTTCAGGTACCAGACTTGAAACAGGCTTTTCTGAGTAGAAAACATACTCTGGTAATTTGCAAGTAATTACTCAGGTTCCAGTGCCCCGGTCCGTCAGGATCGGGGCACTTTATTTACCCACCCCTAAATCCCCATTGTGTATCAACCCCCTAAATCCCCATTGTGTATATCAACCCCCTAAATCCCCCATTGTGTATCAACCCCCTAAATCCCCCATCCGGGGGACTTTTAAATCCGTTTATTTCTTCTTAAGCCCCTTCTTAAGCCCCCCATTTGGGGGGTTGGGGGGTTGACTTGGGGTCAGGGGGTTGACTTTCCTTAAGCCCCCCATTTGGGGGGTTGGGGGGTTGACTTTCCGGGGAATCGGGGGTTGACTCTCTCCAGGGGGGTTGGGGGGTTGTCCGGGTAGGTCGGGGGGTGGTTCCCTCATATTCAACTCATTACGCTCAATAATTTGTCCCCCCCATCAGTGCAATCTAAATCCACCCCTAAATCCCCCATTGTGTATCAACCCCCTAAATCCCCCATCCGGGGGACTTTGAAATCCGTTTATTTATTTAAGTCCCTTCTTAAGCCCCCCATTTGGGGGGTTGGGGGGTTGACTTTCCGGGGAATCGGGGGTTGACTTTCCGGGGAATCGGGGGGTTGACTTTCCGGGGAATCGGGGGTTGACTTTCCGGGGAATCGGGGGTTGACTTTCCGGGGGATTCGGGGGTTGACTCCCCCCATTTGGGGGGTTGGGGGGTTGACTCTCTCCGGGGGGTTGACTTGGGGTCGGGGGTTGACTCCCCCTCCTGGGGGGTTGACTCTCCCTCCCGGGTTGATCTTACATTTGGCGGAAGCGGGTGGATTTCACATTATTTTAAATTCTATATTTACGAAATTAAAATTATCCTAAACTTTTAATTACTGATGAAGCATTTTGAGGTTATCGACTGGGTAGTTTTCTTTTCATACGCCTTAATAATTGTCACTGTCGGATTGTGGGTCTCCCGCAAAAAGAAAGGGGAGCAAAGAACTTCCCAGGACTATTTTTTAGCCAGCCGGTCCCTTCCCTGGTGGGCGATAGGCTCAACGCTTCTGGCAGCCAACATCTCAGCCGAACACTTCATTGCAATGTCCGGATCGGGATACGCTATCGGACTGGCAATTGCTGCTTACGAGTGGATCGCAGCAATTTCATTGATTATTGTGGCGAAGTTTTTTCTCCCGGTTTTTATTAAGAAGGGGATCTTTACAATGCCACAGTTCCTCTCACAGCGGTACGACAAGAAAGTCAGCACCTGTTTTGCAGTCTTCTGGATTCTGGTCTACATTTTTGTAAATATGACTGCCGTAATATACCTGGGAGCCCTTGCAATGGAACGGATAATCGGAGTTCCTCTTATCTACGGCGTGATCGGATTTTCAGTCTTCTCAGCAATGTATTCTCTCTGGGGCGGTATGAAAGCCGTTGCATGGACAGATGTTATAAATGTGGCCGTCTTGATTTTCGGTGGTCTCGTCACCACTGCCTTTGCCCTCAATGCGTTAAGCGATGGAAATGGAGTTATTGCCGGATTCGGTGAGCTTCTTGATAAAGTACCTCAGAAATTTCATATGATCATCGAAAAAGGCACCTTGTTTGCACCCGACGGAAAAGGCGGATTGAAAGATGCATTTTCGGACCTTCCCGGATTAGGTGTTGTCCTGGGGTCAATGTGGCTGACCAATCTGAGCTTCTGGGGATTTAACCAGTTTATCATTCAGCGCGGTCTTGCAGGAAAGAGCCTTAAGGAAGCCCAGCTCGGAGTTGTATTTGCCGGATACCTGAAGTTGCTTGTCCCGCTTCTGGTTGTCATACCAGGAATTGCAGTATACGCCCTTGGTGCAAAGCTCGGGAAATCCGATGAAGCATACCCCTGGTTAATAAAAAATATCATACCTGTCGGAATCACCGGACTTTCATTTGCAGCAATCGCTGCCGCTGCTGTCTCTTCTATAAGTTCGATAGTTAACAGTACCTCAACGATCTTCACAATTGATATTTATAAAAGTTTCATTAACAAGAAAGCAACTGAAAAACAGATGGTCAGGGTCGGAACTGTAGTTGCATTCATTGCACTTCTTATCTCGACCATAGTGGCTCCCCAGCTGAAAACACTCGACCAGGCTTACCAGTATATCCAGGAATATACCGGATTTATTTATCCCGGGGAATTCCTCATTTTTTTCTGCGGACTTTTCTGGCGTAAGGCTACTTCAAAAGCAGCTTTATGGACGGCATTACTTACGATACCGCTGGGATTGGCGATGAAGATTATTTTCCCCGGAATGCCCTTTGTCCTCAGGATCGGTTATGTATTCATTATCCTGTCTTTTGTCATGATCGGGTTGAGCCTTTTTGATAAAAGTCAATCTGTCGAAAACATATTAGACAAAACGCTGGCCAGAAAAACAGTTGGCGTTGGAATAAAATTAGTCGCTTTTGCATTGATGGCTGGTATTGTTGCAGCATTTTTCGTCTATCCACTCAGACATCTGGCCCTCGAAGCCATGTATGTTCTGGTGGCCGGACTTATTCTTGTCGGACTCATTCTGATCTTCAATAACAAGCTAACAAGAATGGATCCGAAAGCCATAATAATTAATAAAGGATTATTCCATACTTCAGCTACATTTAATATTGCCGCAATCGGAATATGCGGGATATTGGGAGCACTCTACTATTTCTTCTGGTAGTTATCTGAAACAATTATTACTTAATCAAAAAAATCATGATAGGAAAATCAATGCCTGACATCCACTATAAAAGCACTCTTCATAAAATGACGCAGACGACACCAACTGCACTTTGGAATGATTCCTGCTCTTTGGAAGAACTTAAATACTCTATTGATCATGGGGCAGTGGGCGCTACCTGCAATCCGGTGATCGTCGGCAACGTCCTTAAACAGGAATGGGATATCTGGAAAGAAAGAATCCCCCAAATCCTGCGCGAAAATCCGACCGCTACTGAAGATGAAGTTGCCTGGAAGCTCATCGGGGAAATGTCGGTGAAGGCAGCGGCGCTTCTTAAGCCAATATTTGACAGGGAAAAAGGCAGGAATGGAAGACTATCCATACAGACAGATCCGAGATTATACCGGGATCCAAAAAGGATCGTCGAACAGGCTGTGCGTTTCAGTGAACTTGCACCTAATATGATTGTAAAAATACCGGTTACAAAAGCAGGTGTTGAAGCTATTGAAGAAGCGACATATCTCGGTATTAGCATTAATGCCACAGTCAGCTTTACTATCCCTCAGTCCATAGCCGTAGCAGAAGCTGTGGAGCGTGGATTAAAACGGCGCGAGAAGCAGGGAAAGGATATAACCACGATGGGACCTGTTTGTACTGTCATGGTAGGCAGGCTCGATGACTGGCTCAAGGTGGTGTCAGAAAAAGAAAATATAATCGCAAATCCGGAGGTTTTTGACTGGGCAGGTGTAGCTGTAATGAAGAAAGCATATCAGATCTACAACGCACGGGGATACCGGCTAAGACTATTAAGTGCTGCTTTCAGGAACCACCGGCACTGGTCAGAATTTATCGGTGGAAATATCGTGATCTCTCCTCCCTACACCTGGCAGAAAAGATATAATGCATCGGATGTGACTGTGGAAAACCGGATGGAAAAACCTGTAGATCCTGCGATCATTGAAGAACTTGAGAAGAAGTTTGCGGATTTCCGGCGTGCATACCATGAAAATGGCATGATACCGGAGGAGTTCGATGGATTCGGAGCTACAGTACGGACCTTAAGACAATTTATTCAGGCAACTTCCGATCTGATTGCAAGGATCCGCGATATTATGCTGCCTTAAATGCTGATCGATGAACAGAGATAATAAATGCCCGTTACTGGCAAGATCTTCATCGGATCATGAGATATACCAGACGATCTCCCCGGCCGAAGCAGGCTGGAATCATCTGAACTTCTTAGCGAGGACACTGAAACCGGGTCAGAAATGCGAGGGAGAAACCGGAGACAATGAATTTCTCTTTGTACTCCTTGGAGGAAATTTTTCAGCAGTGACCTCTGCCGGAACGTGGAGGACACAGAACGGGAGAAAAGATGTATTCAGCGGACTTCCTCATGCATTATACCTTCCCCAAAATACAAGTTTTGAAATTACAGGGGCCGGCAATTTACTTGATATCGCTTGTGGCTGGTGCCATGCAGAAAAACTATTCGGACCTCAATTTATTACACCTGAGGATGTTGCAGGTATGGGCATCGAATACCGGGGTGGAGATAATGCAAGTCGCCAGATAAACAGTATATTGCCTCCCGGATCTTTATGCAACCGGTTGGTTTGCGTCGAAGTTTACACTCCTTCCGGTAACTGGAGTTCATTCCCTGCTCACAAACATGATACAAGAAAAATTGAACCATCAACGGGAGAATTGCTCGAAGCCAGTCTGGAGGAGATCTATTTCTACAAGTTTGATAAACCACAGGGGTTTGCGTTACAAAAAGTATATACTGACGACCGTCATCTCAATGAAGTAGCCGAAGCTCATAACAATGATGCAGTAATTGTGCCTGAAGGATACCACCCTGTTGTCGCCTGTCATGGATACAATGCCTATTACCTGAATTTCCTTGCAGGTAGCGACCAGAGTCTTAAAAGTACGGATGATCCTGATCATAAATGGATCTATGGAACATGGAAAGGAATGGATCCAAGAATTCCGCTTGTAACACTCGAAATGAATTTTAAATAAATATTTATAAGGAGCTTATCTTCATGAAAACTCATCGATTAACTGCAGGTCAGGCTGTTATAAGATTCCTGAAGAACCAGTATGTTGAACGTGATGGCGTTGAGACCCGGTTTTTTGCCGGATGTCTGGGAATTTTCGGCCATGGGATCGTCGCAGGTGTGGGGGAAGGACTGCTGGAGAATCCTGATTTTCCTTTCATTATGACAAGAAATGAGCAGGGATCTGTCCATATTGCAATTGCTTATGCCAAGATGAAGAACCGATTGGGCACATTTGCCTGCCTCTCATCAATTGGCCCCGGCGCCACCAATATGATTACGGGTGCAGCATGTGCCACAATTAACCGTTTGCCGGTCCTTCTCATTCCGGGAGATATTTTCGCGAGGCGTAATGTAGCCCCGGTCCTGCAACAGCTTGAATCTCCTTCAACCCAGGATATCTCGGTTAACGATTGCTTTAAGCCGGTGTCGAAGTACTGGGACAGGATAAACAGGCCTGAACAACTTATCACCTCCCTGCCTGAGTTAATGAGAGTTCTGACTTCACCTTCCGACACAGGCGCTGTAACACTTGCAATGCCCCAGGATGTGCAGACTGAGGCATTTGACTTCCCTGAAGAATTGTTCCGGAAAAGAGTATGGAAAATCTCCCGGCCACGACCCGATGTTTCACTGCTAAATGAAGCTGCAATGCTGATAAAAGCTTCTGAAAAACCTGTGATCATTTCCGGAGGAGGTGTAATTTACAGTGAAGCCTCAGAGGCATTAAAGAAGTTGACTGAGCTGACAGGCATTCCTGTTGCTGAAACTTTTGCCGGGAAAGGCGCCCTGCCGTATAATCACCCTTCAAACCTGGGTGCTGTTGGAGCGACAGGTACTCCCGGTGCGAATGAAGTGACCCGGAACGCTGATCTGGTTATAGGTATCGGTACACGTTACAGCGATTTCACAACAGCATCAAAAACTGCATTTCAGAATCCTGATGTAAAATTCATCAACATCAACATAGCTGAATTTGATTCTTACAAACACAGTGCCCTGCCAATCACTGCTGATGCCAGAGTCTGCATTGAAGAACTGACAGAACTCCTGAACGGTTACAGGGTGCCCGAAAATTACCGTTCCCGCATTGCTGATCTTAACCAGAGATGGGACAAACAGGTCAGTGAATTTTATAAGGTTACCGGCTCAATTCCCGTCACTCAGGCCGAAGTCGTGGGAGCAGTAAATGAGATCGCCGGACCCCGTGATGTAGTTTTGTGTGCAGCCGGAAGCTTACCCGGCGATCTTCACAAGCTCTGGCGGACCAGCGACCCGAAAGGTTTTCACCTTGAATATGGATATTCCACAATGGGTTATGAATGTGCTGCAGGTATCGGAGCTAAACTTGCCTGTCCCGATCGCGAAATATATGTTATGGTGGGCGATGGGAATTACCTGATGATGAATAATGAAATCGTTACTGCAATTCAGGAAGGGATCAAGGTTAATATCATCCTGCTGAATAACAACGGATTCGGGAGTATCGGATCTCTTTCCCAATCGATAGGCTCACAACGCTTCGGAACAAAGTACCGTTACCGTGACAGTAACACCGGACAACTGACAGGAGATGTCCTTCCTGTCAATTTTGCAGAAAATGCGAGGAGTCTTGGCGCATATGTTATTGAAGCCCATGATATTCATTCCCTTAAAGAAGCTTTGAAAGAAGCTAAAAAACAAACTTCTGTAACAGTTGTTACAATTGAAACTGATTTGTATAAAGGTGTTCCAGGGTATGCCTGGTGGGAAGTTGCTGTTTCGGAAGTAGCTGAAGTTGATACTGTTAAGGAAGCTTATAAGAACTATATCGAAGAGAAGAAAAAACAAAGGTATTTTTTATAGATTGGAATTTCGACTAATAGAAAGGAGGACATTATGGCACCGATTCTAAAAAACTATATAAACGGCCAGTGGATTGAGAGCAATGGGTCAGGAGTGCTGGATGTCATAAATCCTGCTGATGGACGGCTCCTTGCCAGGGTACCTGCAGGGTCGAAAGAAGATGTTGCTGATGCAGCAGACAAAGCCTTTCAGGCCTGGTTGCCATGGCGGAATACCCCGCCTGTAAAGCGCATTCAGTATCTTTTTAAGATGAAGCAGATCCTTGAGGCTCACTCTGACGAAATATCCGAAATATGCACTAAAGAATGCGGCAAGACCTTTTCAGAATCAAAGGCTGAAATGGTGCGTGCAATTGAGAATATTGAAGTAGCCTGCGGGATACCGAAGCTTATGCAAAGCGATTTTTCGGAAGACATAGCATCGGGTGTCGATGAATATTACATACGTCAGCCCCTCGGCGTTGGCGCCAGTATCTGCCCTTTTAACTTTCCCATCATGATACCGTTCTGGTTCATGCCCTATGCAATAGCCTGCGGAAACACTTATATTGTAAAGCCTTCTGAGAAAGTACCTCAAACCATGACCCGTATTTTTGAACTGTTTGAAGAGGTCAGTCTTCCGGCAGGTGTGCTGAATCTGGTCCACGGAGGGAAAGCAGCTGTTGATGCGATACTTGAACATCCCGAAATAAAGGCAATAAGCTTTGTTGGTTCCTCCCCGGTAGCAAAATACATTTACCAGACAGGTGCACTTCATGGGAAACGCGTACAGGCTCAGGGCGGAGCAAAAAATCCGGTTGTCGTTATGCCCGATGCCGATGAATCAACTACTGTAAGGATAATTACCGACAGTGCGTTTGGCTGCGCCGGACAGCGATGCCTGGCTGCATCTCTGGTCATCACTGTGGGAAAGGCCGGTGAGATCTTCACACGGGAATTAGTCAGCGCTGCCAGAGAAAGAAAGACCGGAAACGGTCTCGACCCGGGTATTGAAATGGGCCCCGTAATTACGAAGGAAAGCCAGAAACGTATTGAGAATCTGATCGGGAAGGGATTGGATTCCGGAGCCAGATTATTGCTCGATGGCCGCGGCTTAAAGGTAGAAGGTCTTGAAAATGGAAATTTTATCGGTCCGACAGTTTTCGGCGAGGTAGATCCGGAAAGTGAGATATATAAGACTGAAATATTCGGACCTGTCCTGTCAATTATCAATGTTGACACACTCGATGATGCAATAGATCTGATAAACAGCAGTCCCTATGGCAATTCATCAAGCATCTTTACGCGGAGTGGAGCAGCTGCCCGGAAATTCAGGCACGATACAATGACGGGAAACATCGGCATTAACATTGGCATTGCGGCTCCGATGGCTTTCTTCCCTTTCAGCGGATGGAAAGAGAGCTTCTATGGTGATATGCACGGCCAGTCGCATCATGCCATTGAATTTTATACCCAGACAAAGGTTGTCATAGAACGCTGGAACGACGAATGGACAAGGAAGTTCTGATCTGAAAATATATATAACTTCTTACAAACTGATTGAATATGATAAAAATTGCCAATGCCCCATGCTCATGGGGAGTCCTCGAATTTGACCTTGAAAACAAAGCTGCAGGGTTTGAACAGGTTTTGGATGAAATAAAGGAAACCGGGTATCAGGGTACTGAACTGGGAGATTGGGGCTTTATGCCGACTGATCCGAAAGCCCTGAGAAAGGAGCTTGACAAGCGCTCCCTTTCAATGGTAGGTGCTTTTGTGCCGGTCTTTCTTAAAGATTCGGCTAAGCATAAAGCAGGAGCTGCAACTGCGGTAAAAACTGCAAAACTGATGGCAGACGCAGGATTTCCCGATGCATTTATTGTGCTTGCCGATGAGAACGGAAGCGTTAAGGAGCGGACTCTTAATGCAGGACGGGTGTCAAAATCGATGGGACTTACCGGCGATGAATGGAAAATCTTTGGAAAGGGAGCTGACCTGGTAGCCAATGAAGTGAAAGACAAAACAGGACTGCGGACAGTATTTCATCATCACTGTGCAGGCTTCGCGGAGACGCCTGAGGAGGTTGATTCATTACTTGCATCTACCGATCCTTCGCTTGTCGGTTTGGTTCTTGATATGGGCCATTATATGTTCGGTGGAGGCGATCCGCTAAAGGCTTTGAAAAAGCACTTAGATCGTATCTGGCACATTCATTTTAAAGATTGTCAGCCTGACATAGCTGCAAAATCCAGGAAAGAAGGTTGGGATTACTTTAAATCGGTGGGAAACGGCGTTTTTTGTGAGCTTGGCAAAGGCTCTGTGGATTTCACTTCTATTGTAAAAGAACTTAAGAAGAATAATTATTCCGGGTGGATAGTTGTGGAGCAGGATGTTCTGCCGGGAATGGGAAACCCAAAGGTCTGTGCCCGGCGTAACCGTGAGTTCATCAATTCACTTGGATTATAATAAAATTTCTAACCGAAAATAAAACCCTGAAATGACAAAATTAAAACTTGGAGTTATTGGGACCGGACGTATAGGAAAGGTCCATATTGCAACACTTGTACAAAATGTACCACAGGCTGAAGTAATTGCTATCGCAGATACCGATCTTAAAAGTGCAAATGAAGTCGCATCCCGGTTCGGGGTAACCTCTGTCTTCAGCAACTATATGGATGTTATTCGCCATCCTGATGTAGAAGCTGTTGTAATCTGTTCACCCACGAATACACATGCAAAATATCTGGTGGATGCCGCAAAAGCCGGGAAGCACATTTTTTGTGAAAAGCCTGTTGACCTCTCCCTTGAAGTAATTAAAGACGCACTCGAAGAAGTCAAAAAAGCAGGCGTTAAACTTATGGTGGGATTTAACCGCCGCTTCGATCCGAATTTTGCGAAGGTAAAACAACTCGTCACTGATGGCAAAATTGGAGAACCTCACATCCTCAAGATTACTTCCCGCGATCCGGCTCCTCCGCCAGCAGAATACAGTGCTGTATCCGGGGGAATGTTCATGGACATGACCATTCATGATTTTGATATGGCCCGGTATATAGCCGGGAGCGAAGTTACTGAAGTCTATACGAAGGCATCCGTAATGGTCGATCCTGCTATTGGAAGAGCAGGCGATGTAGATACGGCCATTATTATCCTGACTTTCGAAAATGGGGCAATGGGTGTCATAGACAACAGCAGGAAAGCAGTCTACGGTTATGACCAGCGTGTCGAGATCTTTGGCTCAAAAGGAATGGTATGCACAGATAATAATTTCCCTGAAAATCACCGTTATTATTCAACCGATGGTATCCATGGTTCATTACCCCTGAATTTCTTTATGGACAGGTACATCGAAGCTTATGCTAACGAAATGAAGATCTTCTGTGATGCTGTAATGAATAATTTGCAGCTACCTGTCTCAGGGATTGATGGATTAATGTCGGTTGCCATCGCTATCGCAGCTAAAAAATCACATCTGGAACACCGTCCGGTAAAATTATCCGAGATCATTTAATATCGCCGGAGTCTGAAAAAAGGGACGCTGCAAGCAACGTCCCTTCATTTTTTTGAAATATATATAGAATAATTGCGGTGTTTCGATAATAGTCGAATTATCAGAATTTAAGAGATATACCAAGTGTAAGGTAGGCAATACCGTAACCAAGTTCGGCCATAACACCGAAAGTATCCTTGAAATAATATCTGCCTCCAACAAACAATGACCAGGCAACACCACTTGATGACCCGCTGAAGTCACCCAGATAGGGATCCAGATCTTTCACGCTCACTATGTTATATCCCAATAAAAGACCGGCGTATGTATCCAGCTTATCAACAAGGGGATAATGGAGCAAACCTCTCGCTCCAACAATAACATTTGTGTACTTGTAATAATTACTCCACTTGAAGGATGAGAAGCCAAGGTAGGGGCCAACTCCGATAGATCCTTTCTCAAAGACCTCATCTTTAACACCAAATTCAAGCGAGCCTGAAATTGGTGGCAGGCCACTTTTGTAAAGGGAGCCGGAATATAATGTAGAACCCAGACCTATACCTATGTTAAGCACTCTGTCACCTTTTTTGAAAGTCAATTCCTGACCAAAAATCTGAGCTACCGAAAAACAAATGCATAAACTGAGAAGTACAATCTTTTTCATAGTGTAAGGTTTTAATCGTTTAAATCGTTAATCTAATTTTAAACAATAACAACTAATTGTAAGGATTTGTTTAAATTATATTAAAATGCCGGTAGGCAGGCTCGGTCCTCCGGAGGGCATACGCGTCAAGCGCCTTCTTTGCGTGCTTTGCCGTTAAAAAAAGGCTTTTTCAACAACCCCAAATTTATTTAATTGAATGCTCAGAACTTATAAGCTATTCCCAGGTTTAGATAGGTAATACCGTACCCAAGCTCCGCCATAAGGGCAAAGCTCTCGGCTATAAAATACCTTCCGCCAAAATAAAACGCAGATTTTATACCGCTCGATTCCGGAGGTCCCGCAGGGATGCCGAAATCTGCCGAACTGATCATATTATATCCTAAAAACAAGCTGGCATACGTGTCAAGGTTAGTTATCAGGGGATAGTGGAAACTACCCCTTATTCCCATCAGAACAACCGAATAGTTATAGCCCCCGTCCCTGTATTCGTTTTTAAATGTTGTGTAAGCAATATATGGACCCGCACCCAGAGCCCCCTTCTCAAGAACATAATTTGCGAGCCCAAATTCAAGGGAAGCGGAAACAGGCGGAATGCGTGTACTAAAATAGGTACCTGAATACCATGTGGAACCCAGACCTGCACCAAGATTAATTACAACATCCCCCTTTCCAAAAGGCAATTGCTGGGCAGATAGTTGCATCAAGGTTAAACACACGCCGATGATTGTAAGCACAATTTTTCTCATAGAATACAGGTTTTACATTGTTTTAGGCGATCAAATTAAATCAATTTGTTGCTTGATCCACACTGTATTAACTAAAAAGAATGAACATTATTGCGGCAAGAGCAGCGCCAGTTGCAGGACCGATAATCGGGACCCAGGCGTAACTCCAGTCACTGTCTCTCTTTCGGGGAATCGGAAGCAGAAAATGCATTATGCGCGGACCAAGATCACGGGCCGGATTGATTGCATACCCTGTCGGACCGCCAAGTGATAATCCGATACCGAGTACAACCAGAGCCACAGGCAGAGCATTCAGTGCCCCAAGCCCAACCTCCGGTTCTGCCATGTACAGAACAGCCAGGGCAAGAACAAAAGTACCTATAATTTCGGTGATCACATTGTACCAGTAACTCCTGATATTTGGCATTGTGCAGAATACTGCAAGCTTTGAATCACTTTCCTCGGTAGCCTCAAAGTGCTTCTTATAAGCAAGCCACACCAGAAGGGCACCGAACATTGCACCAAGAAGCTGGGCGGCTATATAAAGAGGCGCCTGGGTGATTGAAAATTTGTTTGCAATCACAAGGGCAAGTGTGACCGCAGGATTCAGGTGAGCTCCGCTGAAGGGAGCCGCGATCAGGACACCTGTAAAAACACCGATTGCCCACCCGAAGGTTATCACGATCCAGCCGCTGTTATTACCCTTTGTTTTGTTCAATAGAACATTTGATACAACACCGCCTCCGAATACAAGGATCATGGCGGTTCCGATAAATTCTGCAAAAAATGGACTCATGGTGATTAGGTTATTGATTATTCTTTAATTAGAGATTTATTATTACCTGGTTGCTGGTTGCTGGTTGCTGGTTGCTGGTTGCTGGTTGCTGGTTGCTGGTTGCTGGTTGCTGGTTGCTGGCCGGAATCATTCAAACTGATTCTGCCCAGGCTTCGGCAGCCCGTACTGCCCGGTGCCAGCCTTTGATTAATATCCGGGTTTCTTCGGCAGCCATTTGAGGAGAAAAGATCTTTTCGATCTGCCATTGTTTTTTGATCTCGTCCATGCCGCTCCAGTATCCCGTTGCAATGCCTGCAAGGTATGCAGCACCAAGGGCTGTGGTCTCCGTTATCTTTGGCCGTACGACTTTGGTTCTTAACAGGTCCGATTGAAACTGCATCAGGTTATTGTTTATAGTTGCGCCACCATCGACACGAAGCTCACGGATATCAATCCCCGAATCTTTTTGCATTGCCAGCAATACTTCGAGAGTCTGGTATGCAATACTGTCGAGCGCTGCACGTGCAATGTTGGCCGACGATGATCCCCGGGTAATCCCGACGATGGTGCCCCTTGCGTGTTGATTCCAGTGGGGCGCTCCCAATCCCGCAAAAGCAGGTACAAAATAGACACCTTCGCTGCCGCTGACTTTTGCGGCGAGCTTCTCGATGTCGCCCGATTTTGAGATTATTCCGAGTCCGTCGCGAAGCCACTGTACTACTGCCCCGCCAATGAAAATGCTGCCTTCGAGAGCATATCTTGTCTCATTTCCGATTTTCCATGCTATTGTTGTCAGCAATCTGCTTTTCGATTCAATTGGCTTGCTGCCGATATTCATCATCATGAAGCATCCTGTGCCATACGTATTCTTTACCATCCCGGGCTCCGTGCACATCTGTCCGAAAAGCGCCGCCTGCTGGTCGCCTGCAATCCCTGCTATTGGAATTTCTGTGGCAAACCGGCCGGAAGTATATCCGTAAACCTCACTTGAAGATCTCACTTCAGGAAGCATGCTTGATGGAATGTTAAAAATATCGAGCAATTCTGTATCCCAAGAGAGGGTATGAATATTGTACAGCATTGTTCTGGAAGCATTTGAAACATCCGTAACATGAAGTTTTCCTTCCGTCAGGTTCCATATCAGCCATGAATCAATGGTTCCAAGGGCCAGTCTGCCCTCACTGGCAAGGCGACGGGCATCCTTTACATTGTCAAGGATCCAGCGAACTTTGGTTGCTGAAAAGTATGCATCGATTATCAGGCCGGTTTTATCCAGAATTTTTTTGGCTTGCCCTTCTTCTTTTAACCTGTCACAATAATCAGCGGTCCGTCTGTCCTGCCAAACAATGGCATTATGTACAGGCTTCCCTGTTGTCTTGTCCCAAACTACTGTTGTTTCTCTCTGATTGGTGATGCCGATCGCAGCTATGTCGGTACTTTTTAATCCGGCTTTAGCAAGGACTTCATTCGCTACTCCCACCTGGGTTGACCATATCTCCTCCGCATTATGTTCCACCCAGCCAGGTTTAGGATAAATCTGTGTGAATTCTTTTTGTGCCGTAGCCAGCGGAAGTCCATTCCTGTCAAAGACTATTGCCCGGGAGCTGGTAGTTCCCTGGTCAAAAGCAAGAATAAAATCATTCATAACGAAATAGATTTAAATACTGCAATTTACATTACAGGTAATTGGTTACTAATTTATTATATTCATTCAACTGGTTTGATTGCCAATACTTTCCAAAGCCCAATTCCTTTGCCATCAAGCCAGCTACTTCAGGGGCAATTTCAACGCTTGCCCTGGCATCGAGAAAAAGAGCCCTTGTTCTCCTGGCCAGTACATCTTCAATTGTCTGAGGCATCTCGTTCCTGCATATCCAGATTATCTCAGCCCGCGTATAAGGTAATTTCGGATTAAGCTCCAATCCGAGCGAAGGCTGGTTTGTTATCATCTTTTCAATCTCAGCTGCACCGGTGCCGTAAATCTTCAATCGCTCCGATTTTAATTCAATGCTGTTTGTAAATAATCTGAGATCCTTCGTTTGGCATTTCCGGTCGGCGAGCAAGCCTGCTTTAATGGCTTTATTAAGAGTCTCCTCTGCCATACGCCGGTATGAAGTCCATTTACCGCCAATTATTGAAAGAAGACCTGAAGACGATAATGTAATTTTATGCCGGCGTGAAATTTCTTTTGTAGCAGCAGGATTATCAGGGATTGCAGCAAGTGGTCTTAGTCCGGCAAAGACACAAAGTACATCCGCTCTTTTCGGTGGAATTGTCAGATAGTCTCCGGCAGTTTTAAGAATGAAATTAACCTCTTCGTCAAGAGCCTTTGGTTCAAGATTTACTATATCAAGAGGTGTATCTGTAGTTCCAACGACAACTTTCCCATACCAGGGAATTGCAAAAAGTACCCTCCCATCATCTGTTTTCGGGATCATTATTGCCGAATTGCTCTGGAGAAAAGAACTGTCAAGCACAATATGCACTCCCTGGCTCGGACGAATCGTTGGCTTTGAGGAAGGATCATCCATATGGTGTATCTCATCAGCAAAGACACCGGTCGCATTGATTACAAGTTTGCCATTAATACTGTATTCTTTCCCCGACATTCTATCCACTGCAGTTACCCCCATTATCCTGTTCTTTTCATCCTTGACCAGACTGCTTACTCTGAAATAGTTCAGGACTATCCCTCCCCTCAACACGCATGTCCCGGCAAGTGCAATTGCCATTCTCGAATCATCAAACTGACCGTCGTGGTAAACGATCCCCCCTTTTAAGCCCTCCGATTTCAGGATGGGTAACCTTCCGATAGCCCTGGATTTGCTTATAAAATACGACTTACCCATACTTAACCTGCCGGCGAGAAGATCATAAAATTTTAATCCGGCGAAGTACAGGGCTACATCCCGGAAAGTATAGACTGGTATTACAAACTCCTGGTTTGCAGTAAGATGAGGTGCATTCTTCAGCATAATGCCGCGCTCATGCAAAGCTTCTTTCACAAGAAAAATATCACCCTGGGCAAGGTAGCGGACTCCTCCGTGAACCAGTTTGGTGCTTCTTGATGAGGTTCCTTTGGCAAAGTCAGCCTGCTCGAGCAAAATTGTTTTATATCCCCTGGTTACTGCATCAACTGCAACACCCAGCCCGGTAGCTCCGCCCCCAATGACAATAACATCCCAATCCAGTGATGATGATTCCTGCAAATTCTGAATTAATATATTGCGATCCATCAGGTCAAATCTTCTTTTTATCGGGTTTTAATGTTACAAAGAATATTTTAGAGTTTGAATAAATTCAAAAAGAAAAATGGGGTAAAATCTGGTTCTTAAAATTCAGAAATCTATTAGGTCGGATCAGGGGGATAAGAATGAATCCCGCATGACACATTCCGGCCTCTCCCCCTCAGGGCATAACCGTCAACCTAAGAGTTATTTTCGTATGAAGAGATCTGTTATTCCCTACTAAAATTTCCCCTCCACCACATTCCACCCCTGCAGGCTGGCCCCTTCGCTAAATCCCGCCACTGGCGGGAATTTTAACGCTCGGTCCCCTTTTGAAGGAGGGGTCGCCTGACCCAAGCAAAGAATATTATTTAAGTGAAACCAATTTGGTCAGGCGGGGGTGGTTGATTCGACAGAAGTGGACATATTCCTGAGGTTTGATCTGACCGGCTTCAGATCTTCTCTGTTGAAAGGGTGATTGTTATTCATGAAAATAAAAGTAAGAAAAAAAGGAATCAACCACCCCGGCCCGGAATTAACTAAGACTTAAACAGTTGCTGACAATCCGGGCCACCCCTCCTTCAAAAGCTAATCTTTATACACATCTTTTACAGCCATTGGTGTCTGCTCCTGGTCGGAACTCCGAAGGGCTATATGAATTCAGACCTACGTTCAATAATTCAGATTCTAGTGTATCGTCTCCCCGTTAGGTGATAATTTCAAACAATTAAATAGCCAATGGGGTCCTTCGCTTCGCTCTGGATGACAGGCGGTTTTGTGGTTTATGGGGAAAGAAACGGCGAGCCGCAGTCGTTTTCAAACGCAGCAAACAAACAATTAGTTGCGGCTCGCCGCTTCTTTCCTGTTTTTACCGGTATGCCCGATTTAATTTATATAGAAGATGTAATTGGTGGATTATCAACCCAGTTCACCGCTAATTCTACGCGCCAGCCTGTGCAAATCTTCTTTGTCCAGGTATCTTGATAATATACCAAACCCATCCATTTTATTGTAAAAATCCACCAATCCTCTTTTCATTGTAATGTAACCGGGTGGTCCATGTGATTTGTAGCCGCTCCAGCTGCCCATCCTGGCTATGCCCCATGCAGCCCACTGAATAGTACCCTTATCATAAGGATTCTTCTGCTTCTCAGTTTTGCCCTCAAGCTCTTTCATATAGATTTTCAGGAACTTTATCTCTTCTTCGGAAAAAATTAGGTTTGCTTTAACTTTATGGCTGCTGTCAAGTGATAATCTTAATGTCATTATCTTTTGCGCAACCTGAAGGGCAAGAACAAGCAGCTTCTTCAAGCCTGCTCCTGACTCAAGCTGGGCTTCTTCAAAACAAAGACCTTTGGTTTTCAGTAAATGAAAAAGTTCCTCTATTAACCATCTCTGACTATACCATTCAATGCATTTAAGCGCATCAGAGGCACTTTTGACATTATGGGTGGTCAGTAATATCCAGGAGACCGCATCTTCCCCTTCTTTAACACTCTCGGCAAGTTCCGTAGCTTCTATTACCATCATTTCTACAAAATCCGGACTCCCATTCTTCCTGGGCTTGTTTACAGGGTGACTAATCTTGACTTTTTCCCACTTCAGCGACATCTTCGCTCTATGTTTTGTCCTGTTTTTCCCGGCTGGTACATCAAACTCATACACGGATCGAATAAGTGACGAGGATAATTTTTGATTTAATTTAATCCCTTCAGCAAGCGTCCTGTCTATGTTTGCTCTTATTAACAGATGTGTCCTGCTATCGACCTGCTCGAATATTTCATAAATACAACCTGTCTGCTATCATTGTGTCTCATAGTTTCGCCTTTTATAAGCTTGCTCTTGTCCTCAGTGCATCGTCTCTCAAGATCGTTGGTGACTCTTCTGTATATCGAGCCTTATTGGCCCTGTTCTGCTACCCCTCCTTGAAAAGGGGGCCGAGCGTTAAGAAATCAGCCAGTGGCTGATTTGAGCGAAGGAGCCAGCCTGCAGGGACAGGCATTGGTGGGGGCCGAGCCTGCCTACCGGTAGGCCAGGCGTTAGGAAATCAGCCAGTGGCTGATTTTAGCGAAGGAGCCAGCCTGCAGGGGAAGGGGAAGATGTCGTAGAGGGAAAGCTATTTAGTTGTATTTCTGATAATGAGATCTGTATCGCCGCTTAAAACTAAATCTTAAGTTGACGAGCATGCCCTTCAGTGCTTTAGCTTCAATGTGTGGGCAAATCTCCGTTTTGCTCGGAGTTTATTCATAAGCTATCCTATTCCTTAAGTTGAGGGAGAGGCCGAAATAAAATAAAAGCAGTATTAAAAGACATATTAAAATAAAATAAAAGCAGTATTAAAAGCAGTATTTCTTAAAAAAGAAATACGTATTAATAGGGCGCATATTTAAATTATCGTGCGCTCTTATTTTATATAAACATGCTGATGTAATTAGTTCTTTCGCAAAGCCTCTCCCCAAACTGCTCTCCCAGGAGGGAGAGGCTTCCCCCTCTCTCCTGGCTAATCTTTATACACATCTTTTCAAGGCGACCTTGCCTGTGGGTTAGAGATTCCTCGCTGGCGGTCGGATGCTCTTTTATTATCTACCTCTGAAAGGACTTTTTATACATTTATTTTCAACTGGGGAGGTGGGGAATAACGAATCTTTTTTATAATTTTGTTAAACAAACCTGACAATCAACAGAATGATAAAATCATTTATAATACTGATAATCATGATGTTCTTTACTTCCGCAAAAGGTCAGAAAAGCCTGACCGTCGTACCCGATGTCGACCTGAATAAATACGCCGGAACATGGTATGAAATCGCAAGACTTCCCTTTTCTTTTGAATCTAAATTAAAATGCATAACAGCAACCTATTCTGTCAGGGAAGATGGCAAAATCACGGTTTTAAACCAGGGGCGTCTAATTTCAAATCCTGAAAAACTAAACAGTGCAAAGGGTATTGCATCTGTTCCTGACAAAAATATGCCTGCCAGGCTGAAAGTCTGGTTCTTCTGGCCATTTAAGGGAAATTACTGGATACTCGACCTTGATAAAGACTACAGATATGTACTTATCGGAGAACCGTCATTCAAATATCTGTGGATCCTTGCACGGGAGAGTAAGCTCGAAAAACAGGTTCTCGATAAACTCTTCAAAAAGGCAACAGATTCAGGTTATGACCTGACCAACATCATTATGACTCAGCAGGATTGTAATTAGCAGGTTTTCATCAATAAAACTTCAGACACACCGGGCTTTTTACTGTTATTCTATTAACAGTATCCGCCGGCATACCTGTTCTCTTATCAATTTTCAACACAGTGATATAGTCTGATTTCTGATTCCCGACAAGGATAAATCTGCCTGACGGATCAATGACAAAATTTCTGGGCCAGTCACCTCCGCAGGAGTCATGACCAGCAAGACTCAGTAAACCATCCGATCCGATTTTAAAAGTCACTATGGTATTTTCACCCCTGTTGGAGCCATACAGAAATTTCCCGTCGCTGCTTATGTGAACATCCGCACAGTAGTTATCCCCTTCAAATCCTTCATTTGTTGTAGGCAATGTCTGCAGAAGAGTCAGGCCTTTATTTTCATCGACATTGAATGTCATCATCTTTGAACCCAGCTCATTGATTAAATAAAGCTTTGAACCGTCTGAATTAAAAACAAAATGACGGGGTCCGGAACCTTTTTGAACAGTTGCGATCCCATTCGCCAACTGGTTTAGTTTTCCTTCTCTGCTGTCGAAGTCGTAAACAACCATCCTGTCGAGCCCAAGGTCGCTTACATAAACGTGCTTTCCGGAAGGATCCTGCAATATCATATGAGCATGAGATGCATCAGGTTCATCTCTCCTGTACAGTATCGTATCGGTTATGCTTTCGGGAATTCCCTTATTATCAAGTTTTACAACAACAACTGACCCGTTTGGATAGTTTGCAGCAAATAAGTAACCACTGTCCTGTGACATTGATATAAAACACGGACCGCCGTAAGGTAGCAACATCTCATTTTTCTTAATAAATTGTCCGTTGTTGCCATCATACTTATAAGTTGAGAGTCCGCCGCCAAAATTCCCTCTGAATTCCATGACTTCATTAAGTATGTAAAAAAGCTTATTCTTTTCGGAATAGCAGAAATAGGAAGGACCAGGTCCCACATCTGATTCTGAAACAAGCTTCAATTTACCGCTCCTGCTGTTAAAGTCAAAGACTGAGAGTCCCTTCTCTCCGTCTTTCTGAACGAATCCTCCGACATAAAGTCTGTAATCTTTCTTGCAGGATGTAAATGCCAAACCTGTGACAATCATAATAATTGTGATGATTTTAGTTTGCTTTTTCATAAGTAATTGCTTTGTATATATCTGATTTGCTTAACTTTGCGTTACTATATAACTAATTTAACTTACACAGAGCTCCACTGAGTCCCGCACAGAAATCCACAGAGAACTGATTTTTAATAACTCTGTGGCCCTCTGTGACTTCTCTGTGTAACTCTGTGTAACTAAAAGTTATTTTTATTGATGTTCTCATATTTTTGTGCAGTGTTCAGGGAAAGGCTAATTTAAGGAATTAATCTGCGTTAATATGCATGCTTTGAAGAAAATATTACTCTCTCTTTTGACTTTCGCTTTTTGACTTTCGACCTCGGTCTCCAGTCTTTGGTCTTTTAATTTAACATTTTTTAAGAATTTTACCCCTGCTAAAGTTCATTTACCATAGTACATTTGGCAGTATTAATATTGGGGGAAACCAATACAAAAGTACCTCGCCTGAACTAAACTGATCAAAGCCGCTATTTGCATACTTGATATTATATTCTTAAAAGATTAATTGACCTTATTCTAACCTAAAACCAATTGCCTATGATATATCAATTTGAATAGCTCTAAAGAATTCCTGGCTTTCCAGGTATTAACCTTCTAATTCGCATAATCCCATCCTGATATGGTTTTATGCCGTTTGATTATAACTTCAAAATCATACTAACTATGAAAGAAAAAAAACATTTACCCGGACCGGTATTTCACAGGATTGGTTCGGAAAAATTTATGAAATTTATGAAATTAATGACACTGCTTCTGGCCCTGGGACTGGCTCTTCCATTATATACAAATGCCTCAGTCAATACCAATGTTGACGATCAACAGGTAAAAGTCACAGGTACTGTTACCGACGCTACGACCGGACAACCTATGCCGGGAGTGAATATTCAGGTCAAGGGAACCACCATTGGAGCTAATTCCGATGTTGAAGGGAAATATAGTCTGTCTCTTCCGGACCGAAACGCAACCTTGATGTTCTCCTTTATCGGGTATATTCCCCAGGAGATACCTCTTGCAGGCAATACCACCCTCAATGTTGCACTTGTAGAAGAGCTTACAAAACTACAGGAAGTGGTTGTTGTTGGCTATGGTACCCAAAAGGCAGCTACTATCACAGGTTCAATTAGCGCAGTGAAAGCTGAAAGCCTGAAAGCATCCTCAACAATCAACTTTACAAACTCATTTGCAGGACGATTACCGGGCCTTGTTGTTGTTACAAGATCAGGAGAACCCGGAAATGACAATTCGACTTTAAGGATCCGGGGTTCAAATACTCTTGGAGACAATTCACCTCTTATTGTTATTGACGGTATCGCAAACCGCAGCATGCAGCGCCTGAATCCTGACGATATAGAAAGTGTCACAGTACTAAAGGATGCATCTGCAGCAATTTATGGCGCCCAGGCAGCAAACGGTGTAATTCTTATTACAACAAAACGTGGAACATTGGGCAAATCAAAGATTAATCTGACATTTAATCAGGGATGGTCTATGCCAACAGTAATTCCTAAAATGGCAGATGCAGCAACTTATGCAACAATGTTAAATGAAATCGATGAATATGCCGGTAAGACTCCAAGATATACTGATGAACAGATCCAAAAGTATGGTAATGGCTCTGATCCCTGGGCTTATCCGAATACAGACTGGTTTGGAGCTGTTCTGAAACCTGCGGCTTTACAGCAGTCAGGTAATTTTTCAGTTACAGGAGGGTTTGAGAGTCTGAAGTATTTCGTTTCATTGGGTGGAAATTTTCAGGATGGAATTTATAAAAAGAGTGCTACTAATTATTCTCAGTTTAATTTCAGAAGTAATATTGATGGTAAAATATCGAAAAATATTACTCTTGGGTTCGATATAGCCGGAAGGCAGGAGAACAGGAATTATCCAACACGTTCTGCAGGTGACATTTTTGCAATGACAATGAGAAGTTATCCTACAACCCAGGCATATTGGCCGAATGGTCTGCCGGGTCCGGATATTGCAGAAGGGCTGAACCCGGTCGCGATTTCAACAAGTATGACAGGATATGACAGAACAAAAACATATGTGTTTGAAAGCGATTTGAAACTTGATATTATTATCCCCTGGGTTAAAGGATTATCAATTACAGGGAATGCTTCAGTGGACAAAACACTCGAAAACGGGAAGGAATGGGAAACGCCATGGTATCTATATAATTGGGACGGAGTTACTTATGATGAATCTAATCTGCCGAGCCTTATTAAAGGGAAGAAAGGTCTTTCAGACCCCCAATTGACTATGGATTCATACGACAGCAAAAGAATGACACTTAACGGTCTCATTAACTACGAACGTAATTTCAATGAGAAACACTATTTTAAGATGCTGGTGGGATCTGAAAGAATCTCCGGTGAATCTTCAAGCTTTTCAGCATTCAGAAAATACTTTGTTTCAAGTGCAGTCGATCAGCTTTTTGCAGGAGGCGATCTTGAAAAAACCAACACCGGATCAGCAGGCTTAAGCGCAAGGCTTAACTATTTTGGGCGTGCCAATTACAGTTACATGCAAAAATACCTCGTGGAGTTCGTCTGGAGATACGACGGATCATATATCTTTCCTCAGGACAAGAGATTTGGATTTTTCCCCGGTGTTTCCATGGGATGGCGTGTATCTGAAGAAGGCTTCTGGAAAAACAACATTGCCCTGGTTAATTATTTTAAACTTCGTGGATCCTGGGGTCAGACAGGGAATGATCGTATTTCAGAATATCAATATCTTGCCAGTTATGGTTATAATAGCTCTACTTCAGGTATTTATGTCTTTAACAATAATGTTGAAAACAAAATACTTCAGGAACTGCGGATCCCGAATACAAACGTTACCTGGGAAGTTGCAAATCAGTCAAACATCGGTTTTGATGCCCAGCTTTTTGAAGGCAAACTGACTGTATCTGGAGACTATTTTTATAATCTCCGCACAAATATCCTCTGGCCGAGAAATGCTTCAGTGCCAGCTTCTACAGGTCTGACACTTCCCCGTGAGAATATTGGTAAAGTGGTTAACCAGGGATTTGAATTCGCTGTGGGTTATATGAATAAATATGGGAATCTTAACTACGACATTTCCATTAATAGTGGTTTTCAGAAAAACCGGATAAAATTCTGGGATGAAACACCAGGGATACCTGATTACCAGCAATCTACAGGACACCCCATGAACTCTTCACTTTATTACAATGCAATTGGAGTATTTAAAGACCAGGCTGCTGTAGACGCATATCCTCATTGGGCCGGTGCACGTCCCGGAGACATCATATTTGAGGATGTAAATCTGGATGAAAAAATTGACGGACTCGACAGGGTGATGCAGTACAAGACTGATCTCCCAACATTTACAGGTGGTTTGAACGTCAATCTTTCATATAAAAACTTCTATTCAGCAATATTTGTACAATGGGCTACCGGTGCTGTAGTAAACAGATATTATGAAATGCAGGGTGAGTCCGGGAACTTTCTACTGTCAGATGCCAATGGCAGATGGACAGCAGACAATATTAATGCTACCCAGCCGAGAACATGGAACCGCTATGGGGAATACTGGAGGGACAACGAAAACAATACTTACTGGTTGGCAAACACAAACTACATGAGGCTCAAGAATTTTGAAATTGGATACTCTTTGCCATCATTAGTCAATAAACTTGGGTTGAATGGGGTACGGATTTATCTCAGCGGTACAAACCTGCTGACGCTTGATAAACTGAAAAACTTTGATCCGGAATCAACTTCGGCAACAGCCTACCCTCTCAACAGAACACTTAATATAGGAGCCAACATAACCTTTTAAATTCAGAGATTATGAGAAATAGAATTAACATACTTATAGCTTTTATCGCAGTTATCATGATGGCTGCGTGTAGCAAAGATTTTCTGGAAACCAAACCTCTTACTCAATTTTCCGAGGTTGATGTCTGGAGTGACCCTGCTCTCGTCGCGACATTTATTAACCAGATCTATTGGAGACTGGATGAACCATTTACCAATGGAAGGCTGAAATCAAATATCGTTGACGAAGCACATTATCGTGGGAACGGCGCTTCAAAAAACTTCAATAATGGATTACTTACAGTCGACCAGATTCCGGGATGGAGTACACCAAGCAGGTACAGAACATGGGATGATCTTTACAAATCAATCAGATTCTGCAATGTCTTTTTTGCCAATGTAGATAAGGTCCCGTTCGATCCGGCTCTCGTTGACGGAAAGAGCGCGGCAGACCGTGTTAAAGGTGAAGTCCATTTTCTCAGAGCCTATCTGTATCATCTTCTTACAGCAGTTTATGGTGGCGTACCAATTATCACCGAACCTTATGCGCTGACAGATGATTTTGCGATCGCCCGAAATTCGTATAAAGACTGTGTTAACTTTATGGTCGAGGAGTGCGATCTGGCAGCAGGCCTTCTTCCTGAAACCAATTCGGGCAATAATAAAGGACGTGCAACAAAAGGAGCAGCAATGGCACTGAAAGCAAGAGTTCTGGTTTATGCTGCAAGCGACCTCTATAATACCACTGTATTCCCCGGGTATTCAAATCCTGAACTCATTGGTTACACTGATGGCGACAGAAATGCACGCTGGCAAGCTGCAAAAGATGCGGCAAAGGATGTTATTGATCTGGGACTTTACCAACTATATAAAGGAATACCAGGACCCACAGATTCGATCGCCAAAAACTATAACGAATTGTTCATCAAGCCTAATACTGAAGAGGATATTTTTGTAAAATATTTTACTGCAAATTCAGGAGCGATACAGGGACTTGTCAGTCAATCCAACGGCTGGCATGCATGGGGAACCAATGCCCCAATCGGAGATCTGGTTGATGATTATGAGATGGCAGATGGTTCAAAATTTGACTGGACCAATCCTGCACATGCTGCGGAGCCCTATAAAAACCGGGAACCTCGTTTCTATGCAGACATATTTTATGAAGGAGCCTACTGGAAAAAAAGACCTGCTGATGTTGAGGCAAGAGATCCGCGTGGTGTGATACAGGTTGGCACGTGGGAGGTTTGGGACCAGGCGGCCGGAGCCATGAAATCACTTTATGGATTGGATACCAGGAAAAGCGGTGTTGAAGACTGGAATGGCGGTTACACGGGATATTATCTCCGTAAATTTCAGGATCCAGCCGTGGATGTGCAGTATTTTAATATGACAGTTCCATGGCGCTGGATGCGCTATGGTGAAGTTCTCCTTAACTATGCCGAAGCCTGTATTGAGTTAGGCCAGGACGATGAAGCAAAGCTCTATCTGAATATGATAAGGAAAAGAGCCGGGATGCCTGATATCACTGAAACCGGGGATGCCCTGCGTCAGAGATACCGTCATGAAAGACGTATAGAGCTGGCCTTCGAAGAGCAGCGTTTCTTCGATGTCCGCCGCTGGGTGATCGGACCTGCTGCTTATCATCCCGTTCATAATGTTGAAGTGATTTACAAAATGAATCCGGATCATACTACTGCTACTTTGCCTACTGTCACCCCTAAGGTATTTGAAACCTGGAAATGGGACGACAAAGCATATTTCTTCCCTATTATGAGGACTGAAATGAACAAAAATAATTTGCTGATACAGAATCCAGTGTATTAATAGTCAATAATCGGGAGGCTATCTCAACCTTTACCACCCCCTACCCTGCGGATTCGCGGGTTCTTAAAAGTCCCCTTTAGGGGATTTAGGGGCGGAACATAAAGATTGTTGAGATAGCCTCTTTTTTTACTTATTTAATAAGATGAAAAAAAGATATCTGTTCTATATTTTGGTTTTCCTGATACCTGGTCTCAGGAGCTTCTCTCAGGAAAGTTTTAAAATTACCCACGGCCCCTGGTTGTGCGACATGAGTGAAACCGGTGTATCAATTGTCTGGATGACAAACAAGAATGCAGTATCATGGGTTGAGGTTGCCCCGGATGACAGATCCAACTTTTACGGCAAAGAGAGACCCCGATATTACGACTCTCAGAATGGCCGTAAACAGGCAGCCACCCGTCTTCATAAGGTCAGGCTGGAAAACCTGCAACCGGGTACAAAGTACCGCTATGCTGTTTTTTCAAGAGAGGTCCTTAACTGGGAAACAGACAGCAGAGTAATCTACGGAGTAACAGCCGCTAATGCTGCCTACAGCAGGAATCCTTTGGCATTCAGAACATTCAGCATTGACGACGATACTGTATCATTTATTATGTTCAACGATCTTCATGGAAGAGCGCAGTTTATGAAAGATCTGTGTAAATCTACTGACTTCAGATCCCTTGATATGGTCGTCTTTAATGGTGACATGTCATCAGCTGTTAACAGCGAAGAACAAATCATGAAAGATTTTGTCGATGCATCGGTTGACCTCTTTGCAAAAAGAATTCCAATCGTTTTCAACAGAGGTAACCATGAAACCAGAGGTACCTATTCAGATTTTCTGTTGAATTATTTTCCACTCAGGGAAGGCAGGGTTTACAGGACATTCTATGTCGGGAACGTGGCATTTCTGGTCCTCGACTGCGGTGAAGATAAGCCGGACTCAGACATCGAATACAGTGAGCTTGCCGATTTCGACGTATACCGCGAAGAGCAGGCTGCCTGGCTGAAGGAAGCTGTTAAAGAAAAAGCATTCACTGAGGCTAAGGTAAAAATCGTCATTCTGCATATGCCACCGGCCGTCAGTGACTGGCATGGAACCCTTCACCTTGATGAAACACTTCTGCCAATTTTAAATGAAGCAAAGATAAATGTTGTACTCAGCGGTCATACACACCGCTATTCATACGAGGCGCCCAAAGCAGGTAAGACAGCATTCCCGGTTGTTGTCAACGGTAACAATGCCTATCTGAGATGCGATGTTATTAATGGTGAGATCAGGATCAAAATTATCGGGCCCGAAGGAACCAAACCGATTGAGCATCAATTGAACTAAGCTCGGTTCTGGGTATCGCTCCTTCCCCGTGCGTGGGGGAAGGCCGGAAGGGGGTCGATTTCCACCCTTTTGATTAGTTTATACCCCCTTTCCTGTTTCCCCCAAGGGGGAAATGATTAACAAGATTTCTTACATCTCATAAGGCCGGGGTAAGGTACCTTCCCCGGCAGTGGGTTTCGCTCCTTCCCCTCGTGGGGGAAGGCCGGGGAAGGGGGTCTGTTGATCTTGGGTGAAGTTCCAATAATTATACGCTGGGAAAGGGGTCGATTCTAATTAAAAAGGCTGATCACTCAGCCTTTTATTTTATTGTCATACCTCGAAGCTGTCACATTCCCGATATGCCTGTATCACTCGTGCTTCGCCTTCCCTGGTACCTCTCTGGCTAATTCCATGTTCCATACAAAGAGTGCCGTCATATTTCTTTTTATAGAGGTACTTGAATATATTCTTGTAGTTTATTTCACCTGTTGTCGGTTCATTCCGGCCGGGGCTATCTCCGAGATGGAAAGCGCCAATTTCACTCCAGGCGGCTTCAATGTTCGGGATCAGATTCCCTTCGCTGATTTGCTGATGGTAAAGGTCATCCAGAATTTTACACGAAGGCCTGTTTACAGCTCTGCAGATAGCATAAGTCTGCGGAATCCCGGTAAGGAATAATCCGGGGTGATTTATGTAATTGTTCAATGGTTCAAGAACCAGTGTTATGCCTTCAGGTTCCATTATATCACAGCAATACCTGAGGTTATCGATGGCATTTGCAGTCTGGTAATCCCTGTGAAGCTTAACATCATACCTGCCCAGAACAATTAAGGCTAATTTGGCTCCGGTCCTTTTGGATGTTTCAACCCCCTGTTTCATATTGGCGATCAGCGTGTCACGGACCTCCTGATTGTTCAGTACAAAATCTGTTTTACCGGAATCGGCCCTGAGTACATATGGACCCAGGTCCATGCCCAGGCGCTTCAGCTCATTTACAATTTTATCCGCTTCTTCGGGTGTCCTCTTCATAAGTCCGTTATCAAACACTGCCCTGAAACCCATATCGTGACAGAACTTAATATTATCAACAGGATCCTGTCCTGCATTCTGCCGGAACATCCCCAGTCCGGGGGCATATTTCAGTTTGAATGGTGCAGTGGCATCAGTTGCCTTCTGCTGCCCTGCGGCTTTGGAAGATCCAAAAAAGGCAGGTGCTGCCAGTATAGCAGCACCTGTTGTTGTAGCTTTCTTTATAAAGTTCCTTCTTGAGTTATCCATTTCTATAATAATTAATTACTGTGGATCTTCACTCTACTTGGCTGTTCCTGCGGCCTTAGCTTCGGCTTCTCTTTTGGCCCTGGCTGCTGCTCTTTCTGCAGCTTTTGCGGCTTCAGCTGCTGCATCATAAGCCTGGCCTGGAAGCGGGACTTCTTTTGGAATATCAACTGGTCCAAATTCAAATACCTTTGGTCCGAGTTTGAGATCCGAATTCATCATTTCTTCGTAAGTTGTCTCTTTTCCCGTATAAGCTGAAATACGACCCATGATGCCAATCATCGTTGATATTGCAGTATTTTCAAGTTCATTGAAAGGTTTGGCTGTACGGATTGAAGTAACAAAGTCAATGTGCTCCTGGAGATACGGATCAACACTAACGCGATTTGTCGGCTTCCCGTCTTTATCAACAGGATATGCGTATTTCCACAAATCAGCATTTGCGAGGTCAACTATTGTATCCTGGCAGTTGGTTGATCCTTTTGTTCCCTGAAGTCTTTCAGACACATTGTTTGCGCAGCCATTTATCTGACGGCACATGCTGTGAACATGAAATCCATTCTCGAAAGTATAGTCGACACTGAAATTATCGTACTGATCACCTGTTATACGACGAAGTCTTGAGCCAAAACCAACTGCTTTTACGGGATGTGCACCGAAAAACCAGTTCATTACATCAAGATTATGAACGTGTTGCTCAACTATATGGTCGCCAGATAACCAGGTCCAGTTAACCCAGTTACGGATCATCCATTCCATTTCACTCCAGGTAGGATCATTTTCGCGGTGCCATAATTTACCGCCATTCCACCACACGTTACCACCGGTCAGTTCGCCAATCAGACCCTGTTGAACCTGCTGCCAGTTAGCAACATAATCTCTCTGGTGACGGCGCTGAGTACCAGTGACGATAGTTAATCCCATCCCTTCAGCCTTTTTGGCTGTTGCCATCACTGACCTGGCACCTGTCGGATCAACAGCTACCGGTTTTTCTGCAAAGACATGTTTCTTAGCCTGCACTGCAGCAGCCAGGTGTTCGGGACGGAAGAATGGAGGAGTTGCCATCAGGATTACATCAACACCCGCGTCAATTACTTTTTGATAAGCATCGAAGCCTACAAAGCAATTTTCAAGTGGAACTTCCTGTCCATGGTTTTTAAGAATGCTTGCCCTGCATGCATCAACTCTGTCCTGAAAGGTGTCGCCTAAAGCCACAACCTGAAGGTTTGGTCCGGCACTGATAAATTGATTTGCTGCACCTGTTCCACGACCACCGCAACCAATTAGTCCTGCTTTAAGGACTGGTCCATCGGGAGCCTGGTCAAGGAAAGTGGGAACTGCAACAACTTTTTTTGTTTCACGGGAACAGCCTGTAATTATAGTCGGTACCACAATACCGGCTACTCCCACAGTTGCTGCCTTACCAAGAAAATTACGTCTTGAGATACTTGATTTTTTCATATTCGGTCAGATTAGATTAATGTGAACTTAAGACAACTGGTATTCAACGATTCAGATTATAACCAAATGTAAATATATCGATTTAAAAAACCAAGGATTAGTCTTAATTTAAAGTTTTTTAACAATGAATTATTAATTCAAACTCTCCGTTTCCTGGTTCTGGGTTTCGGTGGTGTTGTTTAAAAAGTCATTTTTAACCGCAAAGAACGCTAAGAAGCGCAAAGAACGCAAAGCTAAAACACATAACCTCTGCTCTTTGCGAACTTTGCGTAAATTCTTTGCGATCTTTGCGCCTGCCTGCCGGTAGGCAGGGTTAATGGATTTAGACTTTTCATACAGCCCCTCGGAAAGTGTCTTTTAGTCTCAGACAGCACTTACCTTATGCCGGTATTCCCAAAAAGATATTAAATTTGTGCGTTCCCCTGTTCGTCTAAGAAACCCGAATGACACAATTTTCAAGATATAAAGTTTGCTTAATTGTCTTTATCACAGTATTCTGCAGTTGCAGGAATAATCCTCATGGGAACATAACTGCAATAGATGAGCTGCCTGCGATCGATCCTGATTATTCCGGAATTACCATCCCTTACAACATTGCTCCCATCAACTTCAGGATTACCGGCATAGCCTCTGGTTATATGACCAGATTTTCCTCAGGAAACAAAACTATAATTGAAGTAAGAAGCAAAGATGGAGTGATCAGAATTCCAATGAAGAAATGGAAGAAAATGCTGAATGAAAATAAAGGCGGCGAATTCACGATCGATATCTTCCTGAAGGACAAGAATGGAAAATGGTCCGGGTACAAAGGGATAAAGAACAGGATTGCCGCAGAACCAATTGATCCTTACTTAACATACCGGCTTATTTATCCGGGTTATGAAAGCTGGGAGGAAATAAGTATCAGACAACGCGACCTTGAAAGTTTTCGTGAACACTCCATAATCGAGAATAGTGTTGCCGACAGGAATTGTGTAAACTGCCACTCCTACAATAACGGAAAGTCGGACGATTTCCTTTTTCACATGCGGGGAAGCCATGGAGGAACATATTTCTTAAGGGATGGAGGTTTCAAAAAGGTCAACCTGAAGACTGATGAGATGAAGAACGGGGCAGTCTATCCCCGCTGGCATCCTTCAGGTAAATTTGTGGCTTTCTCCTCCAATAAAATTGTACAGCAATTCCACTCAGCTCTGAATAAGAAAGTTGAAGTAACCGACCTTGAATCATCACTGATCTTATATGACGTTGAGAAGAATGAAATTCGGGAGGTAAACCTTGCGGATAAGGAAAAATTCATGGATACCTATCCGGAATGGTCACCCGATGGAAATTGGCTCTATTTCTGCAGGGCTCCATACGCCGGAGAACTGTTTGATTACCGGCAGATACGATACGATCTATTCAGGGTTTCGTTTGATCCCTCAACTCTTAAATTCGGGGAAGCCGAACTTGTCTTCAATGCTGCTGAAATTAATAAAAGTGTCTCCTTCCCAAGGATATCACCTGATAGCAAATACCTTGTCCTCACACTTCACGATTATGGCAGCTTTCCTATCTGGCATAAAGATGCCGACCTTTGGACTATCGACCTTCAGTCCTTAAAGGTATCACAAATGTCTTTAAACAGTAACAGCACCGACAGCTACCATTCATGGTCCTCAAACAGCCGCTGGCTGGTTTTCAGCAGTAAAAGGATTGATGGTCTGACAGCCCGCCCTTATATCTCATATATTGATAAAGAGGGCAATTCAGCCAAGCCATTCATTTTGCCTCAAAAAGATCCCGGATTCTATCAGAGATTTCTTAAAAGCTATAATATTCCCGAGTTCTCAACATTAAAAGTTGATGTCAATCCTGGTAAAATAAGAAGAAGTGTTTTATCAACTGCTTCTCAAACTGGGTCATCAGCAAACTGAAACAAAACAAAACTCTATTCAAATCAGGAATGAACCAGGTTAAACAAATAAATTATCGTTTTTTCGATCTCCTTTCCTACCTGGTATTATTTATTGTTTTGTTTTTTTATTTTGGATTCTTTGGCGATTATATAGCTTATTACCAGGAGAAAACCACGCTTTTTGTTTTCTCGCGTGACTATCTGACTGAACATTTAAATCAACCCGGATCTCTGCTTATATACCTGAGCAACCTGATCTCTACATTTTTTTATCTCCCTTTTACCGGGTCAGTCCTTATATCGGTAATAATTTGTCTGACAGTCTTTGCACTCCATAAAGTCACAAATTATCTGTCCGGCAAAAACCTGATCCTCATCCCCTTATTATCTGGCGCTGCACTTTTCTTTTTCCATACCGGTTACCGGTATATGCTTTATAACAGCATCGGATTACTGCTACAAATATTTTTTTTCTATTTATCAATCAGATACTTAAAAGGATGGCTCCCGATTATCCTGTTCCCTGTACTGTATTTTATCACAGGTTCATTTGCATGGATATTTCTGATGATGTTCTCACTCTACATTTCAACCAGGTATTTTAAAAAAGAGTGGCCCAAAATTGTTGTGTTATGGTTTTCGGCATTGATCATTATTTATGTTTTAAAGGAATTTATTCTTTTCCAGCCTGTCAAAACCCTTCTGACCTTCCCTTTTTCAGATAGCGGAACGGGGTTTCAGTCAGGATTATTCCTTGCATTTATCGGACTTAATTATTTTACTCTCATTAACAGGATTTATAAGGATCAAACCATTTAAAAAGTTTCGTATTCCAGGTATTATTAAAAACCTTTTACCTTCATTGATTTTATTGATATTGCTAATTACAATCTCACTTCTGCGATTTGATGGTAAAACAAGACAATATTTTCAGGTTGAAAAGCTGTTCACCGGGAACAGGTTCAGTGAAGTTGTTGATTTCAACAGAAAAAATCCATCGAATAATATTCTCACAAACTACCTTAACAATATTGCCCTTTGCGAGACAGGAAAGCTTAATGATCAGCTTTTTCATTTCCGGCAGAGTCCCGATGGCCAGACCTTGTTCCTGAAATGGGAAATGTCGGGTGAAGTATTGAGACGCGGCGGTTATTTCTACTTCACTATCGGGATGATCAATGAAGCCCAAAGATGGGCATATGAGAATATGATAATGAAGGGGCTTACACCTGAAGATCTGAAGATGCTTATAAAAACAGAGATCATTAATGGTAATTACGAAACAGCGTCAAAATATATCTCTGTACTTAAAAAGACACTTTTTTATAAAAAAGAAGCCAGGGCTTACGAACAGCTCTTGTTCAATGATAATTCTGTTGAATCAGATCCTCAGCTTGGATTAAAAAGAAGGGAGAAGATCCGGCATGATTTCTTTTCAATTACCGACGACCCTTATGTAAATGTAGAGAGGATACTTGCATCCGATTCTCTGAATAGAAATGCATATGAGTATAAGCTTGCTTACATGCTTCTCAAAAAGGATTATACAGGTCTTGAAGCACAGCTAAAGAGACCTTGGAAATTATGGATTTTCAAAGATCCCGGTTCATGTGGAAGAGGCTGCAGAAGCTTATAAAACGCTGAATCTCGGACCCCTGGCCAGTCAGGGGACGATCCGTTTTGATCCGGTAACAGCCCAACGATTTAATCTGTTCCTTCAAACCTTTCAGCAATATGGTAATAACCTGAAGTCGGCCGAACCGGCACTACGTCAGAAATTCGGGAGTACGTTCTGGTATTATGCTTTCTATCGTTAACCGGGGTTGTTGAAAAAGCCTTTTTTAACCGCAAAGGGCACTAAGAAGCGCAAAGAACGCAAAGATAAAACACATAATTTCAGCTCTTTGCGAACTTTGCGTAAATCTTTTGCAATCTACTATATAACTAAATTAAAAACTTACACAGAGGTCCACCGAGGCTCCCACAGAGATCCACAGAGAACTGATTTCTTATAACTCTGTGGCCCTCTGTGACTTCTCTGTGTAGCTCTGTGTAACTAAAGGTTATTTTTATTGATATAAAAAGCCGGTCCTTTCGAACCGGCTTTCATGTCTGCATATTTTAAAATCTAACGATCAGGATCATTCATATCCCGGGGTCTGCTGCAGCTGAGGGGCTTTGTTTATTTCGCTGCGTGAGAGTGGCAACCAGTAGAAAGCATCCTTTGCCCATGATCTGGCCTCAGGAGAGGTTGACAGATCGAGATTCCACTCAAAATCGCCGGTTACAAATTCTTTAATCTTGATTTCATGAAGATCCTGAAGCACACTGGGAGCTGTCATCCAGCGGCGCATATCATACCACTGGTGTCCTTCTGCAAAGTGCTCGAGGTATCTCTCATGACGAACCCATGTTCTCGCCTCCCCCTGGTCGGTGGTAACCCTGTCAGGTAACCCTGCACGGTTTCTGACCATGTTCATGGCATCGAGACCATTCTGAAGGTCTGCACCACCAAGTTCGATACATGCTTCAGCATAGTTCAAAAGAATTTCAGCATAACGGAACTCCACCCAGGTATTTGTATTACGGTTATACTGGCCTACAGTAGCCGGATCGAGGAATTTTTTAAGATAATAACCGGTTTTAGTCCCGTTCCATCCTTCAATGAGCGACTGTCTTGAATCAACTCCGATGGCTTTCCGTGTACCATCAGCATTGTAGAAATGCCCTGTCTGAACCTTATTAAAGGGATCAAAACCGGCAGCATCTGCAGAACGTGTCTGCCAGGGTGCACCATGATACAGAACCGTTGCATAAAAACGTGGTTCACGGCCATTATAGGGACTCCTCAGCGGGTCGGCTGCAAGCTGGGCCGCAGTAGCGGTCCGCAATACCTGATCACCGGGAGTATACTTGTCCCATACAAACGGAGTACCATCGGCCATTTCATATTGCCTTACTGCCTGCTCCGTCGGATCATTGTTTCCCCAATTGTGGTATCCGCACGGACCAAACCAGATATTTGCAATATTAACATTACCATCCTGTCAGGGGGTATTGAATTCCCCAGATGGTTTCTTTATTCCAGGTACCTTTCTGGTTAAAGATGTTGAAATAGTTATTGGCATAAGTCTGAACATCGGCATCGGTCATTGGTGAAGGAGGATCAGTAACTGTTCCGACAAGTGACATATGAACCGTAAGTTCCATCAATAACAGCTTTGGCCGCATCCCTGGCCGCTGTCCAGCGGGCTGCCTGTCCTGTTGCGCCAAACGACACAAGGTTATTAGTCGGCAGATACCCGCCGTTTACAAGGTCACTTGCACAAAACAGAAGTACCCTTGATTTCAGAGCAGCAGCAGCACCTCTTGTGGCACGGCCCTGGTCCATCGTTTCAGGCAAATTGGCAATTGCATCATCCATATCCGAAAGAACCTGATCAAGAGTTTGCTGCAGTGTTGATCTGGTAATTGTAAGGAAATCTCCTCCAAGAAGGAATGGTGCTGTAGTAATCACTGATCCGCCATAGTTCATAAGGAGTGTTGCATACTCATATGCCCTTATAAAAAAGGCCTCACCTTTTACAGCAGCTTTTGTAGTTTCTTCAGTTGATGTTGAAGTAGGCACATTATCGATATTGGCCAAAATGTTATTAATATTCTGAATATTCTGGTAAATATAATTCCAGCGAAGAAATCCTGCATAACCGGTATTAGCGAAATATCCAAGCTGGTCCGGACTAAGGGTTCCCTTCATGTGAACATAGTTTGCCGGACGGTGAATGCACAGGGTCTGATCAGTGCCTGATGACAACAGGTCTTCGCGCATGCCGAGAATACCATTATCCAGTATTCCCTCCCATCCTGTCGTAGCATTTACCCAGGTAGGCCTTTGCCACATTTACATCAGCGAATACCACAGCTTCGCTAAATGAACTGACGGGCTGCTGGTCGAGTACGTTGGTGCAGGATGTCACTAAAAACAGCAGCACCGTTATCGAGATTATATAACTTAATAATTTTTTCATATTAGACTATTTATTAATTTCTTAATCAATTAGAAGCCGATATTTGCTCCGAAAGCAAATGTTTTCATGATAGGATATACACCTGCGCCGCTGGCTTCAGGATCGAACTTTTTGGTTGCCGTATAGAGCAATCCAAGATTGTTGCCTGAAAAATATACGCTTGCTTTTGAGATTCCGATACGCTTGAAAATCTTGCTGGGAATATTATATGCCAGAACAAGGTTCTTCAGACGGAGGTAAGCGGTGTTATCAAGCCAGTATGTGCTGCGATTAACATCTTTTGACCAGTAAAAATCGTCACGGTTGAAAGCCCTCGCAATATTTGTATGTGTATTGGTCGGCGTCCACCGGTTATCATATGTCCACTGGAAATAGTTTCCGGCTTCACCTCGTCTGTTATCATAATAATTATCCTTATAAAATTTCCCCTGTCCCTGAAACATAACAGTAAGAGTGAAACCTTTATAGGAAGCGTCAATGTTCATGCCATAGAATACTTCAGGAACGTCAACCTCATCTATCAGGACCCGGTCATTACCGTCAATCTTCTCATCTTTTGAAACATCTTCAAATATAACGTCGCCTGGTTTGGCATCAGACCTGTGAGGATATGCATCAAGAGCTGCCTGATCGGCAAAGATTCCGATCGCCCTGTACATCAGCCATGCATTATATGGATGACCGGTTTCCCGCTGCCAGTCCACTGCTCTTTTAGGCTCATCCTTGAAGACCACTTCGTTATGGTTATGGCTGAAGTTACCTGTAACATCAAGACGAAAGTCAGAGGTAATGTTTTTGTGAACTCCTGCTTCAATTTCAAAACCTCTGTTATCGACCCTTGCAATGTTTTCATTGGGAAGCGAAAGACCTGTGAAATCCGGAACTGATGCATCCCTTGGAGAAAGGATATCTTTCCTGATATTATAGAAGTAATCAAAATTCAAGACTGAAAAGATCATTCAGCCATTTCGATTCGAATCCAACGTTCTTTGTTGTTTGTGTTTCCCAGGTTATGATCGGATTTGCAATAGTTGGAGGACCAACAACGGTCTCAATTGCACCGCTGTTTCCGAATACCATACCTGCACCCATTCCATAGCTGTTCTGATACTGGAATGGATCCCCCGGGTCCATACCCATCTGACCATAAGATGCTCTTAACTTGAAATAGTTGATGAAGGCAATATTGTCTTTCCAGAATCCTTCCTCAGATGCACGCCATCCTGCCATAAATCCCGGGAAATAACCCCAGCGACTTTCCGGAGGGAACTTAAGTGAGCCGTCAGCACGTATATATTGCTTCAGCAAGGTATTTTCCCTTATAGTCATAGGTAGCACGGCCGATATATGATTTACGGGCATAAATTGAAGCCCTCCCCTCGGTGTTTTTGTTAAGGTTTCCACCGGCATCCATAGTCTGGATCAGAGAAGAAATGTAAAACTGCCGGTATCCCTGAAACCTGTTATAATCATTAGTATATTGTTCAAAACCGCCATAAAGAAATACATTGTGATCTCCAAATTTTCTTGCATAAGTAGCACCTAAGTTAATGGTTTTGTTTTGAGTCCTGTCAAATCTTTCAGTGTTCTCCGGAGAGGAAAGCCCTCTTAATTGCGGACTTAACGGCATATCGGTTACAAAACCTGTGGACGGATTTATAGTGGCTTTATCCCATTGCGGGTAATAGAGGACCCAGGGTTTGTAAAATGCTTTCTGGTAGTAATTCGTAAGGTCATAACTGTAAATACCATTCAGGGAGAGCCCTTTAACAAACGGAATTGTCAGAGTAGCGTTAAATGAACTCAGTAACCTGTAGGTTTTCTGATCGTTCTTACCACCTGCGAAAGTTGAAGTAACAACAGGATTGTCGCCATATTCAATATCAGGACCAGGAAGACCGTTTGGCCAGAATGACCATGTGGTTGGGGTAAGACGGGTTGACTGACCAACAATGGCATCAGCTGATTTGTAGGGATATACCCTGCTAACCTGGAATCCGGCCAGCTCTACTCCTGTTTTAAGCCAGTCGGTGATTGGCAGATCAACCTTGGCACGAACATTATACTGTTTGTAGTTGGTGGAGGATTGTTTATACATCGACTCGTCTCCCTTGAGACCCAGAGAAACGTAATAAGTCATACCTTTTGTCCCGCCATCGATTGTTATATTATGTCTGAAAGTGGTTGTCCATTTTTTGATAAGGTCACTATACCAGTCAGTGTCAGGATGTCCCCATGGATCTGCTCCGGATTTGTACAAAGCAATGTCTGCATCTGAGTATGTCCTTGATGCACCCTTTCCAACCTGATATTCGGATAGCATAGTAGCATATTCTGCTGCATTTGTAACATCCGGAATTACAGTCGGAGTCATGAAACCCTGATAGAACTGATAGTTAAGTCTTGGGGTACCTTCCGCTCCTCTCTTTGTTGTGATAAGGATTACACCATTGGCAGCCTGAGCGCCGTAAATAGCTGCAGATGCGTCCTTCAGAACCGAAAGACTCTCGATATCCATCGGGTCGATTTCATCCATTGAACGTCCCGGAACACCATCAATAATAACAAGAGGATCAGTTTGACCAGATAAGGCAGCCCTGTCACCTCCAAGAGTACTACGGCCACGAACCAGAATTCTTGTTCCATACTGACCGGGTTCGCCGTTCTGCTGTATAACAACAGATCCCGGCAAACGGCCGGAAAGTGCTGTTGCAACAGTCGGAGACGGAACGGATTGAAGACTTTGTCCTGATATTGAGGTTACTGATCCGACAACGTTTGCACGTTTCTGGGTTGTGTATCCTACGACGACAACTTCATCGAGGTCGGTTACTTCACCGGCAAGAGCCAGATCAACAACCGTTCTGCCCCCCAGAGCGACCTCCTGGCTGACATAGCCGATAAATGAAAATACAAGGGTGGCATTCCTCTCGACATTGGCGACGGAATACTTACCGTCGATGTCAGTTATGGCGCCAAGGCTGGTTCCTTTTACCTGGATGTTTACGCCCGGCATTGCCTCACCGGTTGCAACATCGGTAACGGTCCCCGTAACCCTGACTTGCTGATCATCCACAGCAGGGGTATCTGCAGCCAGAGTATAGGCGGGAACCGCCAGACTGCAGAACAGAAGAAGAACTACAATTTTCACAGGGAGTAGTAACCTGCGAAAATTTACGTTTGGTCTTAAAGACCAAAAGCAGTTGGGAGTTTTTTTCATACTGTTACACTGTTAGTTGGTTAATAATTAGTTAGATATTAAGATTGATGTTAAATTGTTACTGGTTACTGGTTACTGGTTACTGGTTACTGTTTTCTGGTTACTAGGTTCTGGTTCTCTTTCCGGATCTAAACCGAAAGCTATTAGCCTGAACTTTTATTTCTGAGTCAGGTATGTTAGCAAATAAATAACAACAAGTGTAAGTGTAAAACTTACACTAATTAAAAATTACGCTTCTTGAATTAATCTGAAAATTATCGGATTAAGGTTTAGTTAGTTTTTATTCAGGTTAAAGGGTTAAAAAATGTTAAACGCCACGCAATTTATATAACTTGTTTGGCAAAAACAAAATTGTCAGTCAAATTTTTTACCTGCAACTAAATAAAAATAAGTACCCTTTTCAATTTGAGGAAGTTACATTTCCGGTCCTGCTGTCGAATTCGCAAACAACCCTGAATCCGACATTAAAACAATCGGAATACCACCAGATGCTTTTGGGCATCTGAGGGTCGGTCTTAAGCCATGCTTCGGTTCTTGTGTAGTCTCGTGCAGCGCTTCTTACATCTCCGGCAGGACTCATGAAGGTCCCTCCTCTGACAACGTGTTCCTCACCGCTCTCAGGTCCCTTCGGATCCCTGACAACACCTTCAGGATATTGCGAATAAGCGTCTGCCTTATACCAGTCGGCACAGAATTCAGCTACATTACCCGGCATGTTTTTCAATCCGTATGCGTTCGGCTTTACGAAATCGGGTGTTTGTGTTTTTGCAGGACTATTGCCATTGTAAACAACATAAGTATTTATTACGGCAGTATCATTTTTCGAAAGTCTGGCTCTTAAACCGGTCTTCTCAAATTTCTTTGGATCTCCGCCAAAGAAGTATGGTCCGTCGGTACCAGCCCTGCACGCATATTCCCATTCTGCCTCAGTTGGCAGACGATATGTTTTACCGGTGACCTGCGATAACCATCTGCAGTAAGTTTCGGCTGCATGGTATGAAAAGGAGATTGCAGGCCTTTTTCCCAGGCCCCAGCCCTGGTCGGGTTGTCCGTATGGAGGAGTAGCGCCCGAAATTGCATCAACATCTTTGGAAGATGCCTGTTGCGATCTCAGCCCTTCTGTATCAGTCGAACGTCCTTCGGCGGCTGTCTGGATATAAAATGCCAGGTATTCGTCCCATGACACCTCAATTTCGGCCATATAGAAAGGACTCAGTTCAACTTCCCTGACAGGTCCTTCATCTGCTTTCCGGAATGGTTCTTCAGGCGGGCTTCCCATTTTAAATTTTCCCCCCTGGATTGCTACCATATTAAATGTAACAGACGATTTTGGTATTTTTTCGGTATAATTTTTAAATTCCGTAACAGGTGTGGATTCTGTAAATATCTCTTTTGGAGCTGAAGAGGTAGCTCCGAATGTGGTATTGCTTCCGTGAGTGTAACCTTCAATATAATGTCCTGCATTCAGGTGACAGTTTATGCAGTTAAGATCAGGTGTCTTTTTCTGCTGAGTATAATATAGATGTGCATCCTCTCCTGCTTTTGTAAGTTTTGCAGGAAAGAGATTCTCATGACATTTTATGCATGTGCTTTCATAGGTATAAACACGAGCGAGTTCCAGTCTTCTCCGGTCTTCCCAGTTGAACGATGCCGAATCTTTTGTCCAGTAGCTCCAGAGGTCGCGCAAACCTGTTTTGGCCTTTGCCATCAGGTAACCATGCCCCTTGGGAGGCAAATGGCATTCAACACAGGATACCCTGTACCCTGATTGTGTATCGTAATGAACCGATTTCTTCCATGAGGCGTCGGCCATGGGATGAATATGACACGACATGCAGTATTCATTTGTCGAGGTTTTGGTTATTGCCTTGCCTGCTCCAAGGATGATCAGCACCCCAACGATCAGACCAGGGGTGAACCATAACAGAAATTTCTTCATAAGGTCAAAAAAGTTTGGCTGAAGATAAAAAATTATCTTAGATCCAAAGCAGGGTCAAATCATTTTAATTGCAATTTCTCCGGTTTAGTTAATTCCGGGCCAGGCTGTAGAAAAAGTCTAAATCCATTAACCGCAAAGATCGCGAAGGATTTATGCAAAGATCGCAAAGAGCTAAGTATTAACGTTTTAACTTTGCGTGCTTTGCGCATTCTTAGCGTGCTTTGCGCCTGCTGCGTAGCGGTTAAAAAAGGCTTTTTCAACAACCCCAAAGTTATTTTCTTGCTAGCTAAAACATTGACGCGTACGAGCAAAAGTAATCTGCTGTGCTCCTCGAAATGAATTATTTTGAATTGTACTCGTCAAAAAAGTCATTCCCCTTATCGTCGGTCATTATAAATGCCGGCATGTTTTCGACTGTTATCCTTCTGATTGCTTCCATACCGAGATCCTCAAAATCAATCACCTCAACTGATTTGATATTTTCTGCAGCAAGCAGGGCAGCCGGGCCTCCCATCGATCCCAGGTAAAAACCTCCATACTTTTTACAGGCATCAATGACCTGCCTGCTCCGGTTACCTTTTGCGACCATGATCATCGATCCTCCATAGCTCTGAAAAAGATCGACATATGAATCCATCCTTCCGGCAGTCGTCGGGCCGAAACTCCCTGATGCCATTCCCACCGGCGTCTTTGCCGGACCGGCATAATATACCGGATGTTTCCTGAAATAATCTGGCATGGATTTCCCGTCATCAAGCATTTTCCTGATCCGGGCATGTGCAATATCGCGGGCAACTATCAAAGTGCCTCTCAGATTCAATCGTGTCTTTACCGGATATTTCGTCAATTCTGCAAGTACCTCTTTCATCGGACGATCGAGGTCAATATCGACAGGTTTCTCAAGTTCGGGAGCCTTCTCAGGCAGGAACCTGGCAGGATCCTTTTCGAGCTCTTCAAGGAAGATGCCATTCTCATCGATCCTTGCCCTGATGTTCCTGTCGGCGCTGCAGCTTACACCAATGCCTACGGGACAGGAAGCAGCATGACGAGGCAACCTGATCACCCTTACATCATGAACAAAATACTTGCCGCCGAACTGGGCGCCTACTCCGTATTCCTGACAGATCTTCTCAATCCTGTTCTCCCATTCTATATCCCTGAATGCCCTCCCGCTTTCGTTGCCTGTGGTTGGAAGATTATCATAATAACCTGCTGATGCTTCCTTTACGCACTTCAGGGTGGCTTCAGCGGATGTCCCTCCGATAACCAATGCAAGATGATATGGCGGGCACGCCGATGTACCAAGTTCTTTAAGCTTTTCCTTTACAAATTTTGTAAGAGACTCTTCGTTAAGAAGCGATTTGGTCTGCTGATAGAGAAACGTCTTGTTCGCTGATCCACCCCCCTTTGTGATAAAGAGAAATTCATAAGTGTTTCCTTCCGTTGAATAGATGTCGATCTGGGCAGGAAGGTTTGTGGCACTGTTTTTTTCTTCAAACATGCTGAAAGGAACAACCTGCGAATATCTGAGGTTTTTCTCAGAATAAGTTTCAAAGATCCCTTTTGAAAGATAATGAGCATCATTCACTCCGGTCATCACATTTTCACCTTTTTTACCAATTACGATTGCAGTTCCTGTGTCCTGGCACCAGGGCAGCACTTCATTTCCTGAAATAACTGTATTGCGGAGCATTGAATAGGCTACAAACCTGTCATTATCTGTTGCTTCGGGGTCGTCGAGGATCCTGCGCAGTTTTTCGAGATGTGAAGTACGCAGGTAAAATGAAAGATCCGAAACTGCTTTTTTTGCAAGCAATTCCAGTCCGCGCGGGTCAACTTTCAGAACTTTCCTCCCCCCTGATTCGACTGTTTTAACGAACTCATTTGTAAGAAGGCCGTACCTGGTCGTGTCCTTTTCAATCTGGAAAGGTTTCTCATAAATAAAGTCTGCCATAAGATGATGTGTTATTTAATTAACAATTAAAGCATTAATAACTGCCCATCAGTTTAAAGTCAAAAATAGTAACAAAAAATCTAACATGTACCAATATATGTTAAAGGAGATAATTTTTTAGCCCCTCCCACCCCGGGGGAGGGCTTGGGGAGAGGTTAGATTTCAGAAAATGGGAATTTATCTTTTGCCCTGATCCCCTTGGGTGTCCTCTGCAGGTTGCAGCATTCAACATTCGCATCATGCTGAAATACAAGAATATAATTATTGTTCAGAGCTTCTTCCAGAAGTCTGCTCTTCTCATCTATCGTTTTAAGTGATTCAATATCGTAACTCATATTCCATATCAGAGGTATATGAGCAACGGTGGGAATAAGATCACCTGTATAGACCAGGGTCTTACCTTTGTAATCTATGACCGGGATCATTAGTCCGGGAGTGTGGCCATAACAAATCCTTACAGAAAACCCAGTGAATAATTCTCCCTCATTCCCGACGAGCTTAAGATGACCTCCCTCTGATAGCGGGATTATGTTTTCCCCGAGAAATGCATCTTCCTCCCTTGGATTATTCTTTACAGCCCACTCCCATTGAGCATGGCTTACATGATATGTTGCGTTGGGGAAAGTAAGCTCAAATCCAGCACCTGATTTGCCTCTTACCACCCCGCCGCCGCAATGATCGGCATGCAGATGTGTAAGAAATACGTCTGTTATGTCATCAGGTTCATATCCGCGGTTTTTAAGGGCATTGATTAACCCCTCACCACCATGAAGATAAACGTACCTGAAAAACTTATCGTCCTGCTTATCGCCCCATCCTGCATCGACAAGTATAATATGACCTTTAGTTTCGACCAATAGAGAACGAAGCGACAGGACAATCAGGTTGTTTTCATCTGATGGGTAAACCCGTGACCATAAAGTCTTTGGTATCACACCAAACATTGCTCCTCCGTCAACTTTGAAATTCGAAATATTAAAAAGCTGTACATTCATACTTATACCATAAATTACATTCATAACAAATATAGCAGCACTTTTGTGAAATATAAGATAAAAATTTCCGGTGGATCCCTCTCAATAAGTCCCCTAAAGGTCATAGTCGTCTACCTAAGAGTTATTTTCGTAAGAAGAGGTCTGCTATAATAATGAAATTTTGGGTTGTTGAAAAAGTCATTTTTAACCGCAAAGAACGCTAAGAAGCGCAAAGGGCGCAAAGCTAAAACACATAATTTCAGCTCTTTGCGAACTTTGCGTAAATCCTTTGCGATCTTTGCGGTTAATGGATTTTTTAATACAACCTATCTACCAAAATCTGCTCCATTTGCAGGAAAATGCAATTTTTTATTACTTTCGTATTATATCACTAAAAGTTCTAACCTAAACTTCTACTTATGAAAAAAATATCTTTCTTCCTCATCTTTCTGATGATCGCATCTGCCATAATAGCTCAGACCGGGAAAGTAATGGATAATCTCACAGTACCGAGTAAAATTTTAAAAATGGACAGGAAATATGCCATTTACCTGCCACCCGATTATGAATCCTCGCAACGCAGTTACCCTGTGCTTTACCTGCTTCATGGTGCGGGGGATGACCAGACCGGCTGGGTGCAGTTCGGTGAGATCCTGAACATAGCCGACAAGGCAATAAATGAAGGTATTGCTACTCCGATGATAGTTGTGATGCCCGACGCAAATACCGGGAAAAGAGGTTATGTCAATGATGTAAAAGGAGAATGGAGATATGAGGATTTCTTTTTTGATGAGTTCATGCCCTTTATAGAAAAGACTTACAGGATAAAATCAGATAAGAGATACCGCGCTATTGCCGGTTTGTCGATGGGTGGTGAAGGCACATTTGTTTACGCACTTCATCATCCGGAACTGTTTTCCTCAGCCTGCCCGTTAAGCGCCGCGACCGGTCCAAAAAGCGTCGAAGAGCTAAAGAATTACAGGCTTTGGCAGGGGGTTGAAGGTATCAGCGATGCCGATAAGGAATCATATTTTAAGAAATACAGCGTCCTGAGCCTTATCGAAAATATGCCGGCCGATCAGAAAAAAGCCGTCAGATGGTACATCGACTGCGGCGACGATGACTTCCTTTATGAAGGCAACTCGCTCGTTCATATTGCAATGCGTAAGGAGGAGATCCCTCACGAATACAGAACCCGCGATGGCGGCCACACCTGGACTTACTGGAGAACGGCTTTGCCAACTGTACTTGAATTCGTTTCGATGGCATTTCATCAATTTTAACCCCTAAAGAGGTTGTACCAAAAGTCCTGATTTTTTGACCATTCCCCTTTTTTTACCCCCTGCCCCCTAAAGGGGGTTCCATAAGCTTTTGTTAATCAATAAGTCCCCTTTAGGGGGATTTAGGGGCAAAAAACGGACTACTTTTGAGACAATCTCAATGATTTCTTCCTCCTTCCCCCTGGGGGAAGGCCGGGAAGGGGGTCTTCTACCTCCACCGGGAAAGCCGGAAAAGAGTTTACTACCTGGTTCAGTACCCCCCTCTGCCTCGCAAGCTCGGCATCTCCCCCAGAGGGGGAGAAAAATATGGGTGCTGTATGGCTTCCGCTTTGAGCCGTGGAGCTATTATGCCGTTATGCCTAAGAAAATATACAATTGTGCAATTAGATGGGTCTTGTTCAAAGGCAGCTGGAAACACTGGTTCCAGGTACTGGGTTTCGCTCCTTCCCCCGCTGGGGGAAGGCCGGGAAGGGGGTCTGTTAATCGTGCAAGAAATCCTGTTAACTAGCCGGCCGGGAAGGGGGTCTGTTTCTCCCGGAAAGGGGGTCATTTAGCGACGAATTGGAGACTTCTTCTTTGACGTCATCTGAGCCATTAACCTCATCAGGAACCTTATCATCTGGTAGGAGACCCAGCCGGCAAACTGGGAAAGCCACGTTTTTCTCTTCCTGTACTCCTCAATTGTCACCTGACGGCAATCATTCTTTATTATTTTAAGCAGAATATTGTCAAAATGTTGCGTAAAGGTGACATCGAGAACATTAACATTCATTTCAATGCTGCCGTAATCGCTGATATGGTTGAGGTTGTAGCTTCCTATTGTAGCCCATTTGCCATCGACGGTTGCCACTTTTGCATGAAGGTTTGAAGGCAGATATTCATAAAGTTTTATGTTGCTCCGAAGCATGAAGTCATAAAGAAAACCCGTAGCCCGTTTGAAGAACGGAGCATCCGACTCGGCAGCCAGGACAATTGTGATATCCACGCCACGCTTCCCGGCCATTCTCAGAAGCCTACGTTCATTACGACCCGGAAGAAAGTAACTTGCAAATATTATCATATTGTCCTGCGCAAACTTGAAAGCTGTCCTGTAGCTTCTAAGTATCTCAATTTTATTGCGATACCAGTTATTTTCAAGTACTCTGAGATTTACGTTATCTGCATAAGTCTTGATGTTATGAACTACTTCATGGGAACGTTCGCTTTTGGCAAGGAAAGTTTTGTTCCAGTGTTTTTTAAGGATATTGTTGATGCGCGCACATTCAGGTCCCTTAAGTAATAGCGCAAAGTCGAGCCATTCCCTTTTCTTTTTGGTCCCATGATACCTGTCGGCAAAGTTCATCCCTCCGACAATTGCAACTTCTCCGTCGACCAGTAGCACTTTATGATGAAGCCTGAGACTGAGATGGAAACCTTTTGTCATGAAAGCAGGAGAAAAAAACCTGAAGAGAATACCGGATTTCTCAATACTTTTCACAAGTTCGCCCGACAGATATTCAGTACCATAGGCGTCGAGGAGCAAATATGTACGCACACCCCTTTCCGAAGCCCTGATAAGTGCATTGATAACCCTTAAGCCGGTTTCATCCTCATCTACAATATACGATTGAAAATGAATGTAATGCTGCGCCTTGTCAATCGCCTTTATGTTAGCGGCAAAAAAAGGTTCCCCGCTGCTAAGCAACTCGATGGAATGGCCATATTTATATTCCGGTCCCGAAGGAATTTTCATCAGATCCTCCCCTAAAGCGGTATGTTCTACAAATATAAAACTTTAAAGGGAAGGCTGCAATGACCAAAAATATCTACCTTAGAGCTTTATAAAAATTCTAAAACATGACACGAAGAAATATGATAGGAAGCATGGCAGGGGCAGCGGTCATAACCGCCGGTAAACCTTTCAGGGCGTTAGCCGGAACCGGTGATATCCCACCCCAGCTTAAGGGAAACATACATCATTCTGTCAGCCAGTGGTGTTATGACGATATTCCTTTGCCTGAATTCGCAAAAGCCTGTAAAGAGATGGGAATAGAATCGATCGAGCTGCTTAAGGAAAAAGACTGGGCGACAATTAAGGATGCAGGATTGAAATGTGCCGTCGGTTATGCAACCGATTGGGGTATCCCGAAGGGCTTCAACAGATTAGCCAATCATGAAAAGCTTATTGCCGATTTTGAGACTATGATCCCTAAAGCTGCAGCAGCAGGAGTTCCAAACCTCATCTGTTTTTCAGGTAACCGTGAAGGACAAAACGACGACGAAGGAATGATCAACTGCGCAACAGGGCTCCGTAAGCTTATGCCGGCAGCTGAGAAATACGGCGTCACAATAATCATGGAATTGCTTAACAGTTACGGTCATAAAGATTACCAGTGCGATAAGACTCCATGGGGAGCAGCTCTGTGCGAAATGGTGGGATCCGAAAGGTTTAAACTCCTTTACGATATTTACCACATGCAGATCATGGAAGGAAATATCATCGATACACTTACCAAATATATCCGTCATATCGGACACATACATACAGGAGGTGTTCCGGGAAGGCACGAGCTTGATGAGACTCAGGAACTCTATTATCCTGCAATAATGAAGGCGGTTGTAGCTTCAGGCTACAAAGGGTATGTTGGCCAGGAATTTGTCCCTGCCGGAAAAGATAAACTGGCTTCACTTAAGAAGTGCATCCAGATCTGTGACGTGTAGCATGAGATTACATTTTATCGCAGTTGGAGGAGCGGTAATGCATAATCTTGCAATTGCCCTTCACCTGAAAGGTTATGTGGTCACAGGATCAGACGATGAGATATTTGAACCCTCGCTGTCACGGCTTGCCGGATATGGTCTTCTTCCGGAATCTTTAGGATGGTATCCCGGAAGGATCACAGGCGATATTGATACTGTAATTCTGGGAATGCATGCAAAAGCAGACAATCCCGAATTGTTAAAGGCTGTTGAACTGGGAATTCAAATAATGTCATTTCCGGAATTCATTTACGAACAGACTAAATCTAAAATGCGTATTGTCGTTGCAGGCAGTCATGGCAAAACAACGACGACGGCAATGATCATGCATGTGTTTAAGACCCTGGGAGTGAAATTCGATTTCATGGTTGGTTCCCAGATCGATGGATATGATACCATGGTGGGCCTGACTGATGATTCGGAGGTCGCCGTACTTGAAGGGGATGAATATCTGACTTCAGCGCTTGACAAACGGCCAAAGTTCCACCTGTACAGGCCGGATATTGCCATAATTAATGGCATCGCATGGGATCACATGAATGTCTTTCCGACTTTTGAAAACTATATTGAACAGTTCAGGATCTTTATTGAAAAGATATCCGAAGGAGGTACCCTGATCTATTATGCCGATGACCCGGAAGTTAAAAAGTTAGCTGACAGCGCTGACAGAAACATTAAAAAGATACCCTACAGGATCCACGGCCACTTCCAGAATAAGACCGGTTTCTATGCGGCAACACATAACAGGACACTCCCTGTCAGGATATTCGGTGAACACAATATGCAGAACCTTTCTGCAGCTAAGGAGGCATGCATGGCAGCCGGCATAGAAGAAGATGACTTCTATGCGGCAATACAAAGTTTCGGGGGAACTTCAAAAAGACTTCAAAGACTTATTGAAAATGATTTTGGAGCTGCTTACCTTGATTTTGCCCACTCACCCTCGAAGGTAAAGGCAACTCTTGAGGCAGTGGCATCGAGATACCCGGGCCGGGATATTATCGCATGTTTTGAACTTCATACCTATTCGAGCCTTAATATCGGCTTTATACCACTTTACAGGGGAACCCTTGACAGCGCCACTCTTGCATTTGTTTATTTCAACCCTCATCAGTTTGAAGTCAAGAAGCTTATTCCATTGTCAAAAGAATTGGTGAAGGAGGCTTTTGGAGGCAGGAACCTGATGGTCTTCGATGATTCTGCTGAGCTATTCTCAAATCTTAAAGACCGGCATTTTTATAATCCGGTTTACCTGTTCATGAGCTCCGGCGATTTTGACGGGTGTGATCTTAAAATGATTTCTAATGAGCTTTTGTGTAACAAATGAAAGGGTCGAATCGTTGTAATGAATAAATTACTGCAATTGACAAGGTAATAAAACAAACTAATATTTAATATCTAATTTGAAAACTTAATTACATGAAAAAAATCTTACTAATTCCGGTCTTAGCTTTCCTGCTATCCTTTACATCAAATGCCCAGGATTATAAAACCAGTCTCGGTCTGAGAGCCGGCGTTCCTGTCGGTCTGACAGTGAAACACTTTCTTAATGAGACAAATGCAGTTGAAGGAATCCTGGCAAGCAAATGGAGAGGTTTTGTTGTCACCGGACTATATGAATTTGAAAAATGGACCGGCGAGTATCCTGCCCTTAACTGGTATTGGGGCGCAGGTGCACATCTTGGTGTCTGGAATGAAGGTTATAACCCCAGACTCGAAATAGCATATTCGGGACCTGTCATTGGTATTGATGGAGTAATCGGGCTTGAATACACTTTTGACGAGTTCCCGCTGAACCTCTCCCTTGATCTTCTTCCCACGATAAATCTTATTGGATCAACAGGTTGGGGAGGAATAAATGGAGCTTTATCAGTAAGATATGTTTTTTAGGGAAATATTTTGCAGATCAAAAAAAACATCGTTTCTTTGCATCCGCATTTAAAAAGTTCTTAAAGGGTCCATTCGTCTAGTGGCTAGGACGTCAGGTTTTCATCCTGGTAACAGGGGTTCGATTCCCCTATGGACTACCAAATTTTTAAAAAGAAATTAATTATTTAAAGCATGGCAAACCACAGGTCGTCGGAAAAAAGGATCAGACAGATCAAGACAAGAAACGAGAGCAACAAGTACTACGCAAAAACTATGCGCAATGCTTTGAAATCACTTCGCAGCACAACCAATAAAGAAGAAGCAGCCGTTATGCTTCCAAAAATGAATGCCATTCTTGACAAGCTGGCAAAGAAGAACGTAATACATAAAAACAAAGCTTCAAATCTTAAATCGTCTCTGATAAAGCACGTTAACAGCTTGAAATAACCTAAATACCATATTATCAGAGGGGCGGAGAAATCAGCCCCTTTTTTATTGGTCTAACCTGATCAACCCCCTAAATCCCCCATCCGGGGGACTTTGAGATCCGTTTTTTCTTATTAAGCCCTTTCTTAAGCCCCCCATTTGGGGGGTTGGGGGGTTGATTTTCCCATTTGGGGGGCAGGGGGGTTGACAATCCGGGGGCAGGGGGTTGACAATCCGGGGACAGGTGTTATTGTACTTCCCCTGCCCTGATCAACCCCCTAAATCCCCCATCCGGGGGACTTTGAGATCCGTTTTTTCTTATTATGCCCTTTCTTAAGCCCCCCATTTGGGGGGTTGGGGGGTTGATTTTCCCATTTGGGGGGCAGGGGGGTTGACAATCCGGGGGCAGGGGCGTTGACAATCCGGGGACAGGGGGTTGACAATCCGGGGACAGGTGTTATTGTACTTCCCCTGCCCTGATCAACCCCCTAAATCCCCCATCCGGGGGACTTTGAGATCCGTTTTTTCTTATTAAGCCCTTTCTTAAGCCCCCCATTTGGGGGGTTGGGGGGTTGATTTTCCCATTTGGGGGGTTGGGGGGTTGATTTTCCCATTTGGGGGGCAGGGGGGTTGACAATCCGGGGGCAGGGCGTTGACAATCCGGGGGCAGGGGCGTTGACAATCCGTAATCGGTAACTATTTCAAAAAATATTTTAACAACACCTCCCAATTTCACTAAACATTTCTTAATTTTATAGAGTAATCATTTCTATCGCTGCATGTCTCTTAAAATTACTGACTGGGCTGTCGAGGACAGACCCAGGGAAAAACTTATCGCCAGAGGTATATCAAGCCTCAGCGATGCTGAGTTGCTTGCAATTCTGATAAACTCGGGAACCAGGAATAAGTCAGCCGTTGATCTTGGCAGGGAATTGCTCAGTGTTGTCAGCAATAACCTGAACTCCCTTGGGAAACTCTCCGTTTCCGACCTTAAAAAGATCCGCGGGATCGGTCCGGCAAGGGCTGTCACAATCTCCGCCGCCCTCGAACTTGGAAGAAGAAGGAAACTTGCCGAGGTCCCTGAAGTGCCACAGATAAAATGTTCGAAAGATGTCGCTGATATCTTTCAGCCTCTGCTTTCCGACCTCTCCCATGAAGAGTTCTGGGTACTCTTTTTAAACAGGTCCAACCGCGTGATTGAAAAGATGAAGCTGAGCCAGGGAGGCATCAGCGGAACAGTAACTGATGTGAGGATCATCTTGAAAAAAGCATTAGAATACCTGGCGTCGGGCATTATCGTTTGCCATAACCATCCTTCCGGAAACCTCAACCCGAGTGAGTCTGATTCAAAGATTACCAGGAAGATAAAGGAGGCAGGCGATCTGATGGATATCCAGCTGCTCGATCATATTATTATCTCCGAAAAGGATTATTACAGCTTTGCGGATAACGGGTTACTTTAGTATTGTGCAATTACCCCATCATTGGTACGGTCATTGCGAGGAGGAACGACGAAGCAATCCCGCAATTGTTCAATTACCCCATCATTGGTACGGTCATTGCGAGGAGGAACGACGAAGCAATCCTAAAGTCGCAGGCACGAAGTAAATAAAAAGGATGGCCGTTACGCCTTTACGCCGTTACGCCGTTACGCCATTGATTTCATTTATATCTTGTGACCGTCCCCGTATCCCTGCATTCTTTCAGAAGTTCTGCAAAAGTCTTTTTCAAGACCGGGTGAATCATCTCAGGAACAATATCGCACAACGGCACAAGCACAAACTTTCTCTCCTGGATCAGGGGATGCGGTATCAACAGGTCCGGCTTCCTGATCACAAGTTCATCGTATAGAAGTATATCCAGATCAATCGTCCTCGAAACATACCCCTCTGAGCTTCTTTCCCTTCCCATCAGGGATTCAATCTGCAATAACTTCTTGAGCAATCTACCTGGACTTAACTTCGTTTCAATTCCAATCACCATGTTTAAAAACTTATTCTCTGTCTCAAAGCCCCACGGCTCTGTTTCATAAATCTTAGACAAAGACATTACCCTGCCAATCGAATTGTCAATGTATTCAATGGCTTTATGCAGATGACCTTCCCTGTCACCAAGGTTTGTTCCAATACCAATAAATACTGTTTTTGTCATAAAATATTCTCCGGTTAAATTTATAAATTCTCTCCCTTAAGTCCATCAGATACAAGAGTTTTTTCATACTTTTATAATTCATTTTATTAAAGCATATCAGGCTATGAAAAACTTTCTTATTTATACACTTGCAACCATAACTGGTATCATAATTGCAACGATACTTTTCTTTTTTATCCTGCTGGCAAGCCTGAGTGCTGTGGTCGCTTCAGGTGAAAAGCCTGCTTCCGTTTCTAAGAATTCAATCCTTGTTCTGAAATCAGGTGTCCCAATACCTGACAGGGGGACTAAGAATCCTTTTTCTGGTTTTGATATTGTAAATATGACTATTACCACGACTCCAGGCTTAAATGAGATCCTTCAGAACATTGAGAAGGCTGCAGCCGACGAAAACATAAAAGGGATACTGATTGAAAACGGTCTTATGCCTTCAGGATGGGCTACAACAGAAGAAATCAGGGATGCCCTCCATAAATTCAAAGCCAGCGGAAAATTTGTCATAGCTTTTTCGGACTATATCATGCTCCAACAGGGGTACTATCTCTCAACCGCCGCCGACAAAATATACATTAACCCCTCTTCGACACTCGACTTCAAAGGATTAAGCGGGGAGGTAATGTTTTATAAAAAAGCCCTTGATAAAATTGGTGTGGAAGTACAGGTAACCCGCCACGGAAAATTCAAGGGTGCTGTTGAGCCTTTTATTCTTGACGGCCTCAGTAAGGAAAATAAAGAGCAGATAGAAAGTTATGTGGGATCTATCTGGTCACATTTACTTGAAAATATCTCAGCTTCCAGAGGGATCCCTAAAGACAAACTGAACGAGTTGGCTGACAGCCTTGTAGGCTATGTTGCTTCGGGAGCTTATAAAAATAAACTTGTCGACGGACTGATCTACCGCGATGCCCTTATTGACACGCTGAAAATATTGTCAGGTCTTACAGTTGATGATAAAATAAATCTGGTCTCAATGACAAGGTACACCAGGGTCCCGGATCCGAATAGGATGTACTCCTCAAAAAACAAGATCGCCGTTATTTATGCCGAAGGTACAATCGTTATGGGCAAGGGGAATGAGACAAATATCGGGGGAAACGCCTATGCCGATGTCATAAGGAAGGAACGAAAGGATTCTACCATAAAGGCTATTGTCCTGAGAGTCAATTCGCCGGGTGGAAATGCCATAGCCTCCGATATTATATGGAGAGAGCTTGCACTGGCTGCAAAAGTTAAGCCGGTTGTAATTTCTATGGGAAATTATGCTGCCTCAGGAGGTTATTATATATCTGCCCCCGGGACAAGGATCCTGGCCAGTCCGACAACCATAACCGGCTCCATTGGTGTTTTCGGACTTATACCAAATGCGGACAAGCTGATGAACCAGAAGCTCGGGATCTCGACCGAAACGGTGAGTACAAATACGAATTCAGACTTCCCTTCAATTTACAGACCAATGAGTGTTTATGAAAAAGATGTGATGCAGAAGAGCATTGAGCAGGTCTACTCAGATTTTGTAAGCAAGGTATCGGAGGGCAGGAAAATGACAACCGGTGCTGTCGACAGTATTGGCCAGGGAAGGGTCTGGAGCGCATCCAACGCAATTGAGATAGGACTGGTTGATCAGTTTGGGGGATTGCAGGCCTCTATAGATACAGCAGCAAGTCTTGCAGGAATTGAAACATATTCTATAAGGGAACTGCCTGAACTCGAAGATCCCTACACAAAAATCCTTAACCAGCTGACTGGCGATATCAAAATGAAACTCCTTAAGAATGAACTGGGTGATAATTTTAGGTTCTATAACGAAATTCAGGAGATAAGAAATCTTTCCGGGATACAGGCCAGATTACCCTATTTTATTGAGGTCCATTAATTTATGGGAAACAGAAAGTTCTTCTTTTTTTATCCGTTTTCCCTTATTTACGGTCTGATCACAGATATCAGGAACTTTCTTTATGATAGGGGTTGGCTGGCTGCGCACGAATTTAAGATACCTGTTATCTGTGTCGGTAATATAACCGTGGGGGGCACAGGTAAAACACCACATACTGAATATCTTATTGAACTCCTGCGTGAAAAGTTCAAAGTTGCGGTGCTTAGCCGGGGATATAAAAGAAAATCTCATGGCTTCCTGGTTGCCAGCACTTCATCAACTGTTGCAGAAACAGGCGACGAGCCTCTTCAGATCTTCCATAAATTCCCTGATATAGTAGTTGCGGTTGACAATGACAGGGTAAAAGGTGTTAAGAGAATCTTGATAGAACGCCCTGATATCGAAATCATTATACTCGATGATGGTTTTCAGCACAGAAGCATTAAACCGGGTCTCTCAGTTCTTCTAACAGATTATAACAGGCTGATTTCAAGGGATTACCTGATGCCCTATGGTCGATTGCGTGAGAGTAATACAAACACATACAGAGCTGACCTGGTTGTGGTTACAAAATCTCCTGATGGGATCAGCGAAAAGGAAACTGATAGCATTTGCAGGGAACTGAAGATTGGTCCGCATCAGAAAATATTTTTCACGACAATCTCATATAAAGAACCTTTACTTATTTGGAATACCGGAAACTCCTCCAGGGTATTTCTCTCAGAAGAAAATCGTGAAAATATGGGAGCAGTATTAGTAACCGGGATAGCTTCCCCGGTACCATTCCGGCAATATCTTGAAAAATACTTTAAAAATATTGACCATCTTGAATTTCCCGACCATCATTGCTTTAACGGGAATGACCTTAAAAGGATCATGAATTCATGGAAGAATCTTCAAACTCAGTTAAAGTATCTTATTACCACTGAGAAGGATGCCGTAAGATTAAGGGAATTTACTAATATTGCAGATTCGTTAAAAGAGAGATTTTACTATATACCGGTGGGCGTTACTTTTTTAAACAACACCCAGCTGGCATTTGATAACCTGATATTTGACTATGTTAGAAATAATAAAAGAGACAGCTGAGTTTCTCAGGAATAAAGGGATAGTTGATCCGGAAGCAGGAATCATTCTTGGAACGGGTTTAGGCGGGCTGACAGAAAAGATTGAAAATCCACTTGAAATAGATTACACCGACATACCAAATTTCCCTGTATCGACTGTTGAGGGACATGCCGGCAAGCTTATTCTGGGAAACTTCGGAGGTAAAAGGATTGTAGCTATGAAGGGCAGATTCCATTATTATGAGGGCTACAGCCCCTGGCAGGTTGCGCTGCCGATCAGGGTTCTCAAATATCTGGGTATCAGGAATTTGTTCCTTTCTAATGCTGCAGGAGGTGTTAATCCTGCCTTTCAGATTGGCGATATAATGATCATTACCGACCACATTAATCTCATGCCAAATCCTCTTATGGGTCAGAATGATGAAAGGATCGGTCCCCGTTTCCCCGATATGAGTTCATCGTATGATAAATCGTTGATTGAAAAAGCAATTCAAATTGCAGAAAGAAACGGGATAAGGATCCATAAGGGGATCTATCTTGGAACTACCGGACCTACATTTGAAACTCCGGCTGAATATAGATATTTCCGGGCAATTGGCGCTGATTCAGTGGGCATGTCGACAGTGCCCGAGGTTATTGTTGCAAGGCACATGGGGCTTTCGTGCTTTGCAGTGAGCATCATTACCGACCTTGGTGTTGAAGGAAAAATTGAGTACACCACTCATGAATCGGTCCAGAAAGAAGCGGAAAAGGCCGAAGCCAGAATGACTACTATAATGACGGAATTGATTTCGTCACTTTAAACTGAAAAGACCAAAAGAATTAAAGATGCAAAGAAATTAAGAACTTACACAGAGTTCCACTGACCTGCCTGCCGGCAGGCAGGGAAGTCACAGAGATCCACCGAGTTAGTACCTAACCGTGCTCATTGTACCTCTGTGGAACTTTGTGAGCCCTCTGTGGACCTCAGTGTAAGTTTTTATAATAGTTTACTCTTCAAACACGAACTTATAAAGAAAAAGAGTTATATAGTAGCACGCTAAGAAGGGTTAATGGATTTTGACTTTTTAAACAGCCTCGATTGAGGGGGATGAGCCTCTACCTGATTACCGCACAGACTTTTTTCCATCTCCTGGACTTTCCCGTTTCATCGAATACCGATATCAGGATTACATAAATCCCGTTATCCACAATTCGCCCACTTCCATCAGTACCATCCCATACAATTGAAGCCTCCTGCCCTGCCAGTAAATTATCTGATAATTTTTTAACAAAGCTCCCCGTCTCGTCAAAAACAGTTACCGACACTACATTCCCGGTTCCTGCAAGCTTCAGATCAATAATGAGTACATCATCTGTCCCATCATTATCCGGAGTCACCTTCGTCGATGAAAAGATTACCTGATCTGCTCCTGCCTGCTTCTCCGAAAATACCGAATTGACAATACCCGGTGTCCCCCACCCTGTTGCCTCTGAAGCCGAATGCCAGCTTGATTCCTCCACAGACTGAATCCCCGGCCGGACCTTCTCAAGAGAAATCCCTTCATTGGCCTGTAAAAGAGAATACTGCATTCCTTCATCATACAACACCTCATCAATTTTGTCGAGCTCCCGGTTGAAAAGTATCAGATGACCCTTATCATCAGGCATTGAAGGCATTGAGGAAACCTCAAAAATTTTAAAAGGATCAGAAGAAAGAAACCTCTCAAGAACTTTTTTGCGGTCGTTTGTAACAACATAATATTCCCCGGGAAGAATGCACCGGTTCTCTGCCGATAAACTTAAAACCGCCGATGTATCATTTGTTTCGTCATTGACAGAAACAAGCGACAGCTGCGAGGCATCTATGATCCTTTCCGAATTGTTGTAAAACTCTATATAGTCGGATTCTCCCGAAAATGGATTAAACAACAGCTCGTTAAATACAAGATCACCAACTTGTGACCGTTCGGGAATACCAAATTTGTAAACATCCCGCTCCATGGCGTTACCTGCAAAATCAGTTATTTCGACTTTCGCAGAGAGAGTGAAAATCTTGCCATGAGTCAGTGGTTCTGACAGGGTAATAGTGTATTCCGTTAAAAGCGGGTCAACCGGATAGAGATTTTTGATCCCGGCTCCTTCAATTTCTAAATATTCGCCTTGCTTAACCAGATCTATAACAGTCTCAGAGAGTTTTAAAGCAATTGTTACGCTATCCTCAGGAAAGACATTGGCAATTCCTGTAAAAACGGGATCAGGATTATTACCCGAAACTGAGTTTAACTTTCCGGGTGTACCCCCTTCTCTGGACAACGATGCTTGCCAGTTGCCATCACCGTAAAATGGATACTCAGGATCAATTATTTCAAGCGACCAGCCACCGCCGGCTTTTAATTCATCCCCATACCAGTCGGAAGAATAATCAACCCCGTCAATAAGATTTCCAAGGCTGTCTTTTAAGGCTAATATCTTACCCCCATCTGTTAGAGCAGGAAATGATTTTAGTCCGATTGTCTTGCCATAACTTCTGAATAATACCGTATCCGGAGCAGAACAAACAATCGCGTGAGTACTGCCATCAATATTCTGCTCAGGGAAGAAGTATCTTTGATTGCCATCAGTAATAAACCATCCTTTCAGGTTAAATGTAAATTGAGTCCTGTTTGTAAGTTCCAGGTATTCCTTCCCCGGAAGTGTAACAGAGGGTAATGGGTCAGCCATTATTTCAGAAATGATTATATCGCCCGGGGTAGCCAATACCAGAGTAAATTCAGCAAATACATTGGTTCTGCAATTATTGATTTTATCGCATAAATTATTTATTATCAGCCTATTTAACGTCTTATTGGCAAATTCATTCTCAAACCTTATTAAAAACGACATAGAATTTAACCTTTTTGATCTCTGAGGCTTTGTTATTTCCGTTTTCTATCAGGAAGTTCTGAAGTAACATTGATTCTTCCGAGGGCTCTTCACTAAAGGAAAGTATCAGGGAATTCATTCCTGCTGCCTCGCAACCGGTTATCTCTGGCGGATGATGATCCTCATAAAAAACTCCTTCAATCTTAACGTCGTCAAGCCATAATAACCTGTCGCGTGTCGAAGTATATTTATAAGACAGCACAAACCATCCGGGATAGAACAACCCCGGATCATTACCGGAAGCTGAATCTAGCAGAACATTGCTGAGATTTAAGACCTGCAATTTCCAATCACCCGACTGTGATCTTTCAGCGTTGATCCTGACTGCTTCATTCAATCCCGCATCGGTTTGCCAGTTAAAACCCGAATTGACAACAGGGGTATAGACTCCTTCCTTAACTTTCCACAGTCGCAGGGTGTCATCATATCCTGTCTGGTTCACTCCGACAACAAAACCATTGACCCTGGAATTGGTCAGGAGTGCCCCGGGATCGGAATCAGACATCAGAAATACTGACCAGTTATTTGATGATGACGGTTCATATCCGTATCTGATAGCAAAGCTCCACCGGGTAACTCCGTCACCCGGATGAAGGTTCTTCAGGGTTAATCCGGTCCTGTCAGTTCCGGATTCGGAATTATCGTAAGAATGATGGAGAGAGAAAACACCTGAAATACTGTTTAAATTATCTGTATTCCATCGTCCTTCAGGACTTTGGATCCAGCCGGAAGTGGTTCCATTCTCAAAATTTTGCGTAATCTGGCCGAATGCCATAGCAGGCATTAACAAAACCAGCAAAATAACTTTATTCATGCAGCGGGACGGATTGAAAAAAAAGTTACTTTAGACCGTTTTTATAACTGTGAGTAAATTTAAACAATTACTTTAATTTTAACAAATTAAAATATGAAAACAGCAGTTGTTGGGGCTACAGGAATGGTCGGTCGAACAATGATCAAAGTTCTTGAGGAGAGAAACTTCCCGGTTTCCGAGTTAATACCTGCCGCATCAGAGCGTTCGGTAGGAAAAGAACTTACATTCAAAGGAAAAGCTGTTAAGGTTGTAAGTGTAATGGAAGCAATTGAAGCCAAACCGGTTTTTGCAATCTTTTCAGCCGGTGCGACAACCTCAAAAGAGTGGGCTCCTGCATTTGCTGAAAACGGCACGGTAGTGATAGATAACTCCTCAGCATGGCGGATGGACAGAAGCGTTCCGCTTGTTGTACCCGAAATAAACAGTCATGCCATAAAGAAAGGCGACAGGATAATTGCCAATCCAAACTGCTCAACTATTCAAATGGTAATGGCGCTCGCCCCGCTTCACAGGAAATATAAAATAAAACGGCTTGTAATAGCTACATATCAATCAGTAACCGGTACCGGGGTAAAGGCTGTAACACAGATGGAAAATGAACGTCACGGCATTAAAGGAGAAATGGCTTATCCATATCAGATTGACATGAACTGTTTCCCTCACGGTGGTACATTCCAAAGTGATGGCTATACCACTGAAGAACAGAAACTTATCGACGAAACCCGTAAGATCCTTGAAGATCCGGCTATCATGATCACTGCCACGGTCGTCAGAATACCGGTGGTCGGAGGCCATTCCGAAGCAGTCAATGTAGAATTTGAAAATGATTTCAATATTGATGATGTCAGGTTCCTGATAAGCCAGTTCCCCGGAGTTGTAGTTTATGATAATCCTGCCGAACTTAAATATCCGATGCCGATAATGTCGCACAACAGGGATGAGGTCTTTGTGGGAAGGATCAGAAGGGATCTGTCGAAGGATAAATGCCTCAACCTGTGGATTGTTTCGGATAACATCCGCAAAGGCGCCGCAACAAATGCTGTTCAGATTGCGGAGTATATGGCAGATAATAAATTGTATTAATATTTACTGGATTTCAGCCCCCCCTTCGGGGGGGTTTGGGGGGTTGTCTTTATAGAGAAAATCTTTATAAGGGTATCTTGTAATATGTATCTTTTTCACCTCCTCAAAAAGCATATTGCGCAATTCCTCGATATTCTCCCTTGTTTTAGCAGAAATGAATATTGTCTTGTGATGTTTGTCGAGAGCCATCCAGCTCTTCTCAAGGTCACCAAGCGAATAGTTTTCATTTTTCGCGGGTGTCAGATCATCCTCATCCTTAACATTATATGTAAAAGCATCAATCTTATTAAATACAAGAATAACCGGCTTGTTATTCGACCCGATCTCTTTAAGTGTCTCATTGACGACCGTGATCTGTTCCTCGAACCCGGGATGTGAAATATCGACAACATGTAAAAGCAGATCTGATTCCCTTACCTCGTCGAGAGTCGACTTGAACGACTCTACAAGATCATGTGGCAGTTTGCGGATAAAGCCGACAGTGTCGGATAAAAGAAACGGCAGATTTGCAATTACAACCTTCCTGACTGTCGTATCGAGTGTAGCGAAAAGCTTATTCTCGGCAAATACCTCCGATTTGCTAAGAAGATTCATAAGTGTTGATTTCCCGACATTGGTATAACCTACAAGCGAGACTCTTACCATCTTGCCGCGATTCTTCCGCTGGACCGACATTTGCATATCTATCTTCTTAAGTTGTTTTTTAAGAAGTTGTATGCGTTCCCTGATTATCCTGCGGTCGGTTTCAATTTCTGTCTCACCAGGACCCCGAAGGCCGATACCTCCCTTCTGACGTTCAAGGTGGGTCCACAAATGAGTGAGCCGGGGCAGAAGATACTGGTACTGTGCCAGTTCCACCTGGGTCCGAGCATGGGATGTCCTCGCACGCTGGGCAAAAATGTCAAGTATGAGATTTGTTCTGTCGAGTATCCTGCATCCAAGAGCGTTTTCAATATTCTTCACCTGACTCGGAGAAAGCTCGTCGTCAAAAATTGCTATATCAATATCGTTTTCAGATACATATGCGGCTATTTCCAAAATTTTTCCTGAACCAATAAACGTTTTAGGATCAGCAGCATTAAGTTTCTGAATGAAAGTATTAACCGGTATTGCTCCTAACGTCTCGGCAAGAAATGAAAGCTCGGTAAGATATTCCTTTGCCTGCTTTATGTCCTGTCCCGGATAGTTTAATCCAATAAGAATTGCTCTTTCTTCTTTCTTTTCTGTTTCAACCATTTATAATATAAACCTCCTGTTAGTCTGAATTGCACCATTGATGGCCTGTTTAAGCGCATCTGAGCAGCGCAGAACCATCTCCATATCGGAAGGAAACGGAACGGCTTTTGACTTAGTTTTCTCAAGCTGTGCAGGACTTAAAGCCTGGACATCTCCGAGTGCACGTGCTGATACATATTCAAAATTTGACTGGGCTCCCAGGGGATCCTTTTTAACCACTTTATCAGGATTTAATGAAACTACCTCAACATCACCGTCTATTCGACATGTCTTCGACTGAATTGTTTCAATCAGGGCACATTGAAGTGTTTTATACTTTTTTGTTTTGAGGTCATTCCCCAGGGAATCCTTCAATACATTCCCTTTTTTATCAAGCTGATAACTGAATCCGTCTTCGACCTCTTTTTTGACAACAGTATCGCGCTGCATATTCTGATCGGGACTTACGACGACATTTTTGACCACAACATTAACATAATAGTCATATTTGGTTTCAGCATTGATATCCTGGGTATGATATTCAACCCATTCGCTGTTAATCCTGGGCAGGTCGACAGCAAGAAGATCTTCCTCAAAATCCTGGGGAAATTTCAGGATCGACCTGTTCTGCAAAGTAATTAACACTCTGCTCATTCCGAGGTATTTTGCATCCTCGATCTTATTGTCAATATCCTCATAGTCGCCAACATATTCCTTTGCTCTTACAAACTCATAAAAAGCCTGCCTGTATGAGTCTTTCATTTTACTCTTCATCAGCTCATTACCATGTGCATAATAGAAATCGGCTGATTTGCGTTTTGCAGCAATCATTTCCGGCATATAATCCACATATGGATATTCAATTGTTTTGCCATTAAGTGTCAGCGGAGTTACTGTCCTTACCATTGCCTGCCTGTCGCTCATTCTTTTGTTTATCAGATATAACTCGTCCCAGTTTGCAGGTTTTCCTTCAAGCTTAAGAAATCTTATTCTTTCGTTATCCTGATCATTTACGATCTTATATGACCTGTCAAGGATCTCGATCTGCTTTGCATCGCGCGGATCTTTACGCAGTTGTCTTACAGCCATATCGATTGCAGACTCGTAATTACCTTTTTCAAGTTGTTTTTTTGAGGAGCCGCACCCCGAAAGCAGGATGAGCATAATAAAAATACCGGAAACAAATCTTTTCATAGAATTATGGGTTAATTTGCTGATAAACGCAAAAACAACGATTTAATTACAAAATGCTGTGACATATTCATATGGAGAGACTTAAATTTTAATAATTGAAGCTCATCGGTATCAGAAATCTGACTCTGACAGGAAGTCCGCGCTGTAATCCGGGGGACCATTTTGGTGATTCTGAAATAGTTTTTACAGCTTCAGCATCAAGTATCGGGTCTACCCCTTTAACAACAGTAACATTTGTTACCGAACCATCCTTTTCTACGATAAATGTAAGATACACTTTACCTCTTATTTTATTGTCAATAGCAGCCTGGGGGTAATTCGTATGCTTACCTACCCAGTCACGGAACTTTGTCAGGTCACCGCCCTTAAAGGTTGGCATCACCTCAACCTGGAAAAATGCCTCATCGATTGTTCCGCTTCCCTGACCGTTTATAAGTTCATCTCCGAATCCCGATCCTCCGGTATCAAGCATTTCTCCATCGGTCGAAGCCAGTACCTCATCGGTTGAAATCGGAGCTTTTTCAATTGGCGGGACCGAATCGACAACTACGGGGGGAACATATTTGACAACTTCCTGGATCCTTGCTGGTTCAGGCGGAGGCGGGGAAGGGGGAACATAAATCTCCTCCGGCGGCTCCATGTTGTCCATGTGAACCTGGACATACCCTGAACCTCCCGATACTACTTTGTCGGTGTTTGGTCTCGACAAAAAGGGGATAATGACTGCAAGGCATATCAGGATAGAAGCCAATAAAGTACCAAATAGAAGGACTCTGTTATATTTTTTCCTCAACTGGTAAGCACCATAATCCCTGTTCCGGTGTTCAAAAACCAGATCATCGAGATCCGATATCACAATCAGTTTATCAGCTCTTTTATCACCAGTTTCAATATTTTCTTTTTTAACTTTCACTCTGTCACTTGTCCTTTTAACCGGTTATGTCAGGAAATATCCGTCAACAACCGGGCCATTTCATTTTGAGACGGGATGAAAAAAGGCAAGGAACCCCGGTATTAAAACTTCATGCAAAAATACAAATAAGAGAGTTTACTGCAAAGTATAATAGATCTGCATTTTTGCTTGAATGTTTATTTTCTTTTTTTTCTTAAATTAGCGACGTTCTTTCAGGGGGGTTTTCTCATCCCGTCCCGATAGCTATCGGGAGCTATCAGGAGGTTAGAGCGCTGGGAGGATATTTGATTGTTCATTTCTTTACGGGGGTTTAGCTCATCCCGATAGCTATCGGGAGGCTAGAGCGCTGAGAGGATATTTGATTGTTCATTTTTTTACGGGGGTTTAGCTCATCCCGATAGCTATCGGGAGGCTAGAGCGCTGAGAGGATATTTGATTGTTCATTTTTTTACGGGGGTTTAGCTCATCCCGATAGCTATCGGGAGGCTAGAGCGCTGAGAGGATATTTGATTGTTCATTTTTTTACGGGGGTTTAGCTCATCCCGATAGCTATCGGGAGGCTAGAGCGCTGAGAGGATATTTGATTGTTCATTTTTTTACGGGGGTTTAGCTCAGTTGGCTAGAGCGTGTGACTGGCAGTCACAAGGTCAGGGGTTCGATTCCCCTAATCTCCACAAATTACCCAGGCAAAGTCCTGGGTTTACCAAATGAGGCTATTCTCATTGTTCAGTCCAGGATCACGACTTTACCAGTTTTTTTGTTGCATTAAATTCCGCAGATTTGTCGGCTGCAAAAATCAATTCATGAGTTTTGAGAGCATCCGCCAGGCTGGTTAAAGGCATTTCCCTGCCTTCTTCAATAGCTTTAAAGAAGACTTCGAACTGGACCTGGTAAGGATGATCAGAAACATCACCGGAATCCAGCATCTTCATGGAAAGTTCACTCCATTTATTTTTGTTCAGGCCTGAGAATTTTGTTGAATAAAATTTATTATCCAGTATACTTCCTTCACTTCCAACCAGATGAAAATGGAAATAATAGGGTTGCAGACAATCAATTACAGAAGCCACTTTACCGACAGCTCCATTCCTGAATTTAATGATGGATACTGAACTTGTAGGATACTCATATTTGGCAAAATCCTTGTTTGTGGAATAGGTGGAATAGCTGTTGACTGTTTCAAACTCACTCCCCATGCATAATATAAGAGCATCCATGGCATGACAACCTCCTGATAAAAGGCTGCTGCCGGCAGCAGCCTTTTTGATGTTCCAGCGAAACTGTCCATACCATGGACCAATTCCGTGATAATAGTCTACTTCTCCGTAGTGTATCCTCCCCAGCAAACCCTGGTCAATTATTGCTTTGATGGTAAGTAACTGACTCGAGTAGCGGCATTCAAAGCAAACGCATGTTTTCACTCCGGCCTTTTTCACGGCTTTCTCAACAGCCACGCAGTCATCCCATGTCAGTGCCAGCGGCTTTTCAATGATAAGATGCTTACCCGCCTCTGCTGCCATAATTGCCTGTTTTGCATGATCGGCAGGATAACTACAGATTGATACAACATGAATATTCGGATCCGCCAGCATCATTGCCAGATCAGTGTAACACGTTATAGTTCCGCTGTGCTTCGCACTGATCTCTGAAGAATCGAGATTCCGGGAAGAACAAAGAGCGGTTACCCGGGCATAGGAGGTTTTGTTAATAGCTTCTATATGGGCTCCGGCAGCCCAGCTGTACCCGATGATACCAACATTAAATTTCTTCATAAGGTTATGATATAAAAGAATTAAGGATTCCTTCGATCAATTCTTGTCATCTGGCTAATGTTTTATTTATCAAATTGAGAAAGATTTAACATTGGATCAAGCCTTAAATTTGAGAATATCATTTCATCCCAGGTAATTTCTTCTCCTGCCATTGCGGCTGTTCTGCCCAGAATAGCGGTAAGTGTGGATTCTGATCCGGATCGCGCTTCGTTTAAATAATTTCCGGTTTCTATACTTTTAATAAAGGCTATATCCTTATTTGTATCAGCGTCCTGCAATGAAGACAGGAAAACACCTGCACGTCTTTGCTCTTCAGTCAAAATTGTATCCTTGCACTTTGGGATGCCTGCATCCCAGGGTTTTTCACCGAGAATAAATACTCCACCACTGTAGTGTGCTTCTGCGATGCCTTTTGTCCCGATAAACCTGGCACAGACATCACCTGATTGTGTCCCCTGCTGCGTGTTATGATAGCTGACATTAACATTATCCGGATATTCATAAAGAACCTGGTAGTTTGTCCATATGTCTCCAAAACCGGATCCTCCTTTTTTCCCTCCGGTACCAACGGCTTTTAATGGGTGCGCCTGAAGAGCCCAGTTACAGACATCAAGCATATGAATTCCCTGATCGACCAGGTTTCCTCCTGATAATGCCAGAAAATGATACTGATTACGAATCCTTGCCTCATCATACGACATATTATTATATGGATTGGTAGGAAGCCCGGAAGAAAGGTAATACAGCTGAGCATTTATTATTTCACCCAAATCACCCTGTTGAATTCTCCTGACCATTTCGACATATGCCGATGCAAACCGGATTTGAAATCCTATAGCAAGGCTGAACTTTCCTTTTGCCATTTCACCTGATCGTATAACTTGTTCACAACCTGCAACATCGACAGCAACGGGTTTTTCAGAGTAAACGTGTTTTCCGGATGCAAGAGCTGCTTCGATATATCCGGCATGTGAATAACACGGAGAAGATATCAAAACTGCATCAACATCTTTGTTGTTAAGTAACTCGAAGCAGGCTTTCGAACCCTGATAATAATTCGTTTTTGGTACCTCAGGTAATCCTTTTTCAGTGTTAAGCTTATTTAAATTGACTTTTGCCTTTTGAAGCTTGTCATCAAAGAGATCAGCCATCGCAATAATTGCGGTGCTGGTATTCTTTAATATTGAGGTAATAACGGCAGTTCCTCTTCCTCCACACCCGATAATCCCCATGCGTATAGAGGAGTTGACAGCAGTACCAAAAGCTGTTCCCGGTTTTAAAATAGTAAAAGCTGAAACTGCGGTTGCACTTTTCAGAAAAGATCTACGTTCCATTTTTTTCATTGTTTTTTATTTATTAATGTGTTTAGTGCAATTGAAAATTAATCAAAAGAGTCTATTATGGAAACAAGGAGTGCAACTGGTTGCATTAAACAAATTTATTTATTTTACTTATAATTTATACGTACTTTTCTAATTACAGACTTTCAGATCTACTTTTAATCATAAAAAGGAAAGAAAGGAGCGTTTCGATGGGAATATCTTAAAGCTAAAATCCCAAATGAAATTATCTTTAAATCATCGAAAACATGGTTCATTTTTGACATTTCAAAAATTTTAAAGTTACTTAATTGTTAGAAAATGAAGATAGTAATTATTGGAGGCACGGGACATATTGGCACATTTTTGGTTCCCAGATTAGTAATGGCCGGTCATGAAGTAATCTCAGTCAGCCGTCAAAAGAGAGAGCCGTACAACTCTCATCCTACTTGGAAATTAGTTAAACAGATTGCTATTGATCGAATTGATGCAGATAAGAAACACGACTTTGGAGAGCAAATCCTGAAGTTAACTCCTGATGTGGTAATAGATTTGATATGTTTTAAACCAGAAAGTGCCAGAATATTAGTAGAGGCATTAAATGGACAAATACAACATTTTTTACATTGCGGGACAATTTGGGTTCATGGTCATAGTGAACAGGTCCCAACAAACGAAGCACAACCTCGTAAGCCCTTTGCTGAGTACGGAATTAATAAAGCTTCAATTGAATCCTATTTGCTTAAATTCTCAAGTCAAACTGGATTTCCAGTGACAGTGTTGCATCCAGGCCATATAGTGGGGCCAGGCTGGACACCCCTAAATCCCACAGGCAACTTTAATCCCGATATATTTAAAAGTTTAGCAGAAGGAAGGGAAGTGATATTACCAAATTTAGGTATGGAAACAGTACATCATGTTCATGCTGATGATGTTGCCCAGGCTTTTATGAAAGCACTAATTAATCGAAATAGAGCCGTTGGAGAAAGTTTTCATATTGTCTCCGCTCAAGCACTTACATTAAGAGGTTATGCCATGGCAATGGCAGCCTGGTTTGGTCAGGAAGCACGACTTACATTCTTACCCTGGGATAAATGGAAGAATACAGTTAGTGAAAATGAGGCTATGATAACCTGGGATCATATTGCACACAGTCCCAATTGCAGCATAGAAAAGGCTAAGAACCTGTTGAATTATTACCCTCGGTATAGTTCATTGCAAGCAGTTCAGGAAGCTGTAAGGTATCTTTTTGAGAACGACACTCTTAATAAAAACAAGAAATAGGTTTAGTTAAACGATTTGATTGAAAAGCTCCCTCGTGGATTAATAGTCTGATGATTACATTTAATTGCCCGAAATCTATAAAATTAGCAGACCATAAGTAGTCGCAATATTCCATTCCTCGACCTATTCTGGAATCTTTTCAAAATCCCAATGTTTGTTTTGCAGTTGAAAAACTAAAATGAATTAAATGTTAAAATAGTGTAATAACTGGGTAATTTACTCTTCGAATGATACCTGAATCTTGATTTATTTTGATTAATCATACGCAACAATTACCTGATGCCCGAAATCAAACCAGAATTGGCAGATAACAAAACCGGCTCAAATGGTAAGCTCCTGAGAGTTTTATCGTTGCGCGACCTGGTAATTTATGGTATAGTACTGATTCAGCCAGTTGCAGCATTACCCTTGTTTGGTCATGCAAATAACATATCAAAAGGGCATGCAGTAACGACCCTCCTGATAGCTATGATTGCAATGATCCTGACGGCCATAAGCTATGGAAGAATGGCTAACAAATTTCCGGCATCGGGTTCAGCATATACATACGTCGGAAAGAGTATTCATCCTTACCTTGGATTCATTGCCGGATGGTCAATGTTTATGGATTATGTTTTTAATCCGATTCTCTGTGTAATTTTTACAAGCATCACAGCAAATCATATGTTACCATTTATCCCATTTCATTTCTGGATATTTTTCTTTGTAGCAGGCTTTACATTGATAAATCTCAGAGGAGTAAAGATGGCATCAAGAGCAAACTGGTTTCTGATGATTTTTATGAGCGTTGTCGTATTTTATTTTATGGTGGCAGCAATACGATTTATAGTTGTTAAAAACGGATTCGGGGGTTTGTTTTCGTTAAAACCATTTTATAATCCTGAATCATTTTCAGTGAGTGCTATTGGGTCAGCAACAGCTCTGGCAGCATTGACCTATATTGGGTTTGATGGTATTACAACTTTATCAGAAGAAGTAAAAAACCCAAAAAGGAACATTATGATCGGTGCTGTACTGACATGTCTGATTACAGGAATGTGGAGCGGTGCCCAGATTTACCTCGCGCAATTATCATGGCCTGATTGGTCTTCTTTTACACAGGGACTGACAGATTCTGCTTCACAAAACAATGCCCTTGACACCGCAATCATGTCTGTGGCAGATCGTGTTGGCGGACCATTCTTAGACGGTTCATTGTCATTTATACTGCTTATCGGAAGCGTCGGAGCAGGTGCTGCAGGTCAACTTGGGGCTTCCCGGCTCCTATATGGGATGGGCAGAGACGGTGTGATTCCGAAAAAAATATTTGGACATTTGGATACAAAGCATTCAAGTCCAAACTTTAATATTTTAATAGTTGGAGGTCTTGCTTTGTTTGGAGCATTTTTACTGAATTACCAGGAAGCTGCCCGGTTAATAAACTTCGGAGCTTTTTTTGCCTTTATGGGTGTTAACCTTGCATCTATACGTGAATACTTCTTGAAGTCTGATAAGAAAACAATAAAAAAATTTCTTTTATATTTTTTACCCGCAGGAATAGGTTTTTTATTCTGCCTTATGATTTGGCTTAGTTTACCGGTAAAAACGTTTATTATAGGCGGTACCTGGATGGTTGCCGGGATAATTTATCTGGCATTCCAGACAAAAGGTTTTCGTGAAAGTATTTTAATGATCGATTTTTCATAATGACTTAAATTTAATCCAAAAATACATCAGATCATATATTTTAAAATTAACTAAAAATAAAAGGAGGTAATCATGCCAGGTCCGGGAGCATATTGGTTCGGGAAAGAAGAAATGGAAGCAGTTATTGAAGTTATGAAAGGTGGCTATCTTTTTCGCTATGGAAGTGAAAATGATCCTAAGTTCCTTCATAGAGTATCAACTTTAGAAAAAGAATTTGCCAGGTATTGTGGAACTAATTTTGCTTTGGCAACTACCTCTGGAACAGCTTCATTGCTCGCTTCAGTATTAGCTTTAGGACTTAAACCGGGTGATGAAATTATAGTACCTGGCCCAGTTAAACAAGATCGACAGAATAGTGGATACACTACGACAAAAAAGAAAGAAACTTAAGAGCTTAATCTCCAAAGCAGGTGGTTTTAAATTCAGAACACTTAACGATCCTCAGGGTGACTGTGCCACTGTTTGTACTGTGATTTTCAATACCAGGGAACAGGCTGTAAAAGTTTCAAAAGCCCTGGGATCAAAAACTGTCGACCAGAGTGGCTGGCATGTCTATGCCAATATGGAACACATTATGAATCATTTAGATAAAATTGGACAACCACATACAAAAGGATCTTATCCTAAAACTGATGATATTCTGAGCCGTGCCATGAATATCAGTGTGGGTGTGGTAGACGGAGGTCTCGGCAGCGGATGGGGCATTAACATCAATTCGTCAGATGCCGAAATTGAAGATGCTGCAAAACAATTTATTAATGCTTGCAAATAAATAAAGCAAATTAATATTAACCAGATATGCAAAAAAAAGAGATCCGTGTTGCATTGATCAAAACCATGAATTTCCCGGGAAAGTGTTCAGCCAGATTACATGTTATGGTTTTTCTCTTACTGACTGGTTTTTCTTTGTTCGGACAGCAATTACCGTACCTCGACCCAAAGCAACCAATAGAGCAGCGAGTTGAAGACCTGCTTTCCCGAATGACACCTGAGGAGAATATTAAATTCTATGTGTTAACATACTTAACCTTACAAAATTATGGGAACTTTTAAAAAGGTCGCTACTTTATTTTTAACATTAGTTTTAAGCTTTTCCAATTTCAATAGCTACTCACAATCCTATAAAACTAATGCCCTTCAGGAAAAGTCAAAATTTCAATGGCCGGAAGGTAAGAAAATGGGATTAAGCTTAACTTTTGATGATGCCCGCTTATCCCAACCTGACAAAGGAATTCCATTGCTGGATAAATATGGAATAAAAGCTACTTTTTATATATCTCCTGATAACATGGTCCAGCGCCTGGATGCATGGAAAAAAGCAGCAGTTAACGGTCATGACATTGGTAATCATTCTCTTGTACATCCTTGCACTGGCAATTTTGACTGGTCAAGAGATAAAGCTTTGGAAGATTATAATCTGAATTCAATGAAGACAGAACTTGATTCTGCGAGCAACATTATAAAAAAGTTATTAGGTGTTCATCCTGTATCATATGCATTTCCGTGTGGACAGACTTTTGTGGGAAAAGGAGTAAATACAAGAAGCTATATCCCTTTGATTGCATCGATGTTTGAATCGGGAAGAGGATGGCTCGACGAAGGACCAAATGATCCGTCATTTTGTGATATGGCACAACTGACCGGAATGGAACTGGATGGCAAATCGTTTGAGCAAATAAAAAACTTAATTGAATCGGCAAAAACCACCGGACAATGGTTGGTTCTTGCAGGCCACGAAATGAATGAAGGAGGAGATCAAACATCACTTATGCCTACTATTGAAGCCATATGCAGGTATGCATCAGATCCCGCAAATGGGGTATGGATTGATAATGTTCACAACATTGCTTCCTATATTAAAGAAACGAGAGGGGAAAAGACATTTGCCGTTATGCCCCTCTATAAAAACCCTCTGTTTTCAATCAATCAAAGAATAGAAGATCTTCTGTCCCGAATGACACTTGAAGAAAAAATTGGACAGATGAATATGCCATGCGTATATGAAAATGGGTTGGGAGATGGCATTCCTGATAAAACTGAGGCTTGCAGGAAACTTGCAGAAGGGAAATTTATTGAAAATCTGGGACCATTCGGAGGTTTTTTTACATTGGCAAACACTATTTTGCATGAAGGGACCCTTCAGCAAGCAAAATTCTTTAACGAACTTCAGAAAATAGCAATTGAAAAAACACGCCTTGGAATTCCTCTGCTCCAGACCGAGGAGGGCACTCATGGTGTAATGTGTTCAGGAGGAACTATTTTTCCCGAGGGGCTGACAATCGGCAGTACCTGGAATATGGATCTGGTAAATAATATATATACCATTGCCGCAAGGGAAGCCCGGGCTGTAGGTATTCATCAGATATTCACTCTCGTTATCGAGCCCAACCGGGACCCGAGACTTGGCAGAAATCAGGAAGGATTCAGTGAAGATCCTTTTTTCTGCAGCCGCATGGCGGAAACGATAGTACAAGCGGTTCAGGGAGATGATATTTCAGCAAAAGATAAAACTGTTGCCGGGTTGTGCCATTACCCAGGTCAGAGTCAGCCCGCCGGCGGACTTGAAAGAGGTGCTATGGAAATATCTGAAAGAACCCTCCGGGAGGTCTTTCTTCCACCCTGGGAAGCAGGCATTAGAGAAAAAGGAGCTCTTGGAGTGATGGCTACTTATCCTGCAATTGACAGAATCCCCACCCATTCATCAGAATTCCTTCTTACAAAGATATTAAGGAACGAACTGGGATTTAAGGGGTTGGTGCTCAGCGAAGGCGGAGGTTTAGCCACTTTGTCGTATATGGGAATCGCTCAAAATGACAGGGAAACAGGGGAACTGGCCTTAAAAGCTGGCCTTGACGTAGGCATCTCGTATGAAGATGGTTATATGAAATCAATGGCAGAGAGTGTTAAGGAGGGTAAGATTTCAATGCAACTGATTGACAGGGCCGTCCGCAGGATTCTCGAGCAAAAATTCCGTCTTGGGTTATTTGAAAACCCATATGTCGACCCTGAATATGCCGCGAAAATTACTCATACAAAAGAAAGTAAGGACGTAGCTCTGAAGGTCGCACGCCAGGGAATAGTCCTTCTTAAAAACAATAACAATATTTTACCATTAAATAAAAACATAAAACGCATAGCTATAATAGGACCAAACGCCGATGACGAAAAGAATCAACTTGGAGATTACACATCGGATGTTGTCCTACAGAACATTACAACAGTTCTGGATGGTGTCAGAAATAAGGTCTCACCGAATACAAAAGTAGATCATCTAAAAGGATGTAATATTATCGGGAATGATTATAACGAAATTTCAAAGGCGCGTAATATTGCAAAAAATGCTGATGTTGCTATCGTTGTCCTGGGCGAATCTTCCGATCGACCGGGTACAAATGGTGAAGGTTATGATGTTGCCAGTCTCGATTTAACAGGCTTGCAGGAAGAACTTCTCAAAGCAGTTTATGAAACAGGAACTCCCACTATACTGGTATTGATCAATGGAAGGCCTCTTTCCATAAGATGGGCCGCTGAGAAAATCCCTGCCATTCTGGAAGCCTGGTTGCCGGGAGAATCAGGAGGGGAGGCCGTGGCCGATATCATTTTTGGTGACTATAATCCTGACGGGAAGCTTCCGGTAACTGTCCCCCGGCATGTCGGACAACTACCTGTTTTTTATAATTACATGCCCGAAAAACAATATTGGGTGAACGAAGGGTGGGGAAAAGCTTATGCAGATATGCCTGCAACACCATTGTGGGAATTCGGATTTGGACTCAGCTATACAAAATTTGAATACAGCAACATTCAGATCAATCCCGGGGAGATAAATAATTATGGGGAAATAAGTATAAGTGTTGATGTTGAGAATTCAGGCAAAAGAAAGGGGAACGAAGTAGTTCAGTTGTATATCAGGGATTTAATAGCATCTGTAACTGTACCTGTTAAAGAGCTTAAAGGATTCAAAAAACTGGAACTTGCACCGGGGGAGAAGAAAACAGTCCAGTTTAAGTTGAATCATAACGACCTGTCACTTTATAACAGATCAATGGAGCTGGTCGTCGAACCGGGAACTTTTGCAGTAATGGTGGGAAGTTCATCAGAAGATATCCGTCTTAAAGGAGAATTTTCAGTAAAGTGATATTTTTATACAATCCTCAAATCTAAACAGCATATGAAATGGCACCACAAAACAGGAAAATGGAAATGAACAGACGGTTGTTGTTAAAAAAGGTTGGGTTAGGCGCAGCTTTGGGCTTTTTTGGGAATATAGGCTTCGATAAGACATCGGCCACCAGCACCACTGGAAAGATTTTAAATGAATCACCAAATAATGCTGGTCCGAATAAAGAGGAACTTAAAATTGTGAAAGTTGAAGGTATCCGCTTCAGTGATAAAATAAATATCGGCGGAGGTTCAGGCAGCAATACCGCCGAGTCGAACGGAGCAGAGTTTTGCTGGGTACGGATTCATACAAATAATGGTATTACGGGTATTGGCGAGACATATCCTTCAATTCATGGAGAATTAGGAAGCTTAAAGGATATTTCAACCGAATACCTGTTAGGTAAAGATCCCCGGAACATAGAACAGATCTGGAAGGAGATTTATAAATACCAGGCTATGAGGAGTTCAGGTGGATCTGAGATGCATATCTTAAGCGCAATTGATATGGCGTTGCTTGATATACTTGGAAAATCAACCGGTCTTCCTCTTTACAGATTGCTTGGAGGTAAATCAAGGTCCAAAGTACGGATATACAATACTACTACCGATTATTGGGCTATCAATAATATGAAAATGGGCGCGGATACTGAGAAAATTGTTACTTTTTTACTTGACAGGGGCATAACTGCAATGAAGATTTACCCATTTGAAACTAATGACACTTTTATCTCCTCTTCTGACATTGAAAAATGCACAGGCTGGTTAAAACAAATTGAGAAAACAGCTGGCAAAAAGATGGAAATACTTGTAGATTGCTGGGGCGGATATGATATTCCCAGCGCAGAAAGAATTATTAAAGCCTGTGAGCCCTTTAATGTCATTCACATCGAAGATATCCTATTGCCTGAATCCTGTCAATCCTATGCAAAACTGGCCGCTGAAACCTTTATTCCTATTGCACATAGTGAAACTCTGGCGACAAGGTATCAGTTAAAGGACTATTTAGAAGCCAAATCTCTTGATATTCTTATGCTTGATCTCAGCTGGTGTGGAGGAATTACTGAGGCAAAGAAAATGTGTGACATGTCAGATGCATATCGTATTCCGGCTTCTCTGCATACCTGCGGTGGACCGTTATTGTTTGTCGCCTCTGCACATTTATCGACAGCAATACCTAACTTTTGCTACATGGAAAGCAATTACTGGAAATACACATATCAATACCCTTATTTTATTAATAATGTTCCTGCTCCCATAGATGGTTTTGTTACAGCTCCCGATGGACCAGGGCTGGGAGTGGAAATCAGGCCGGAACTTTTTAAAAATAGTGATGCAATAATAGAAGTTATTGCTGAAATTTAAATTGATATTATCACAACAGTTTCCTTACAAAACCTAACCACATATTTTACCTGCCTATTTTTAAATAACACTAAATCAGGGCTATGCAGATAAAATATTTCTTACTAGCGTTGTAAAAATAGGGTCAAACCTGAAAGTTTGCAGCAACAAAGAATAACGGGGACTGTTACAAACGAGGCAGGAGATCCTTTACCCGGAACTACCATTCAGGTTGAAGGGACAATCCTTGGCGCCATAACGGATGGGGACGGAAAGTACTCAATTGAAGTACCTGACCAGAAAGCTGTTATCGTCTTTTCCTTTGTGGGATATATAACACAAAGGTTTCCTGTGGCCGGAAAATCAACAATCGATGTGACATTGGTTTCGGCATCACAAAATCTACAGGAAGTCGTGGTAATCGGTTATGGAACCCAGAAGAAAACTTCAATTACCGGATCAGTGAGCATTGTAAAGGGCGATGAAGTTGCCAAAGTACCGGTAGCCAACATTTCCAATTCTATGGCAGGCAAATTGGCAGGTGTCAGCATGAGGCCCAATGGCGGACAACCCGGGAAGGATAACCCTGATCTTTTTATCAGGGGTGTTGCCACTACAGGAGCCAATAGCCCATTAATCGTCATTGATGGTATTATAAGAAATAACATCAATCAGGTTGATCCGACAAATATCGAGTCAGTATCCGTTCTGAAAGATGCTGCCGCAGTTGCCCCTTATGGATTAGGAGGTGCAAACGGTGTTATCCTTATCACCACAAAGAAAGGTACCAAAGGAGTTCCGACACTAACTCTTAATTCTTACTATGGCTGGCAAAAGCCTACGTACTATCCAAGACTACTTAATGCAAAGGATTTTATGAAATTGAGTAATGAAGCTTATCTGAATGAGAATCTCGGTTCGACATCATTACCATTTGCCCTCGACTTAATAAATAATTATGATGCTCTGCATAAAGAAAACCCTGACCTTTATCCGGATAGTAATACTAAAGATCTTGTGAATATGTCAGTCCCTATCCAAAACCATAATTTGCAATTAGGAGGCGGTTCTGAAAAAATGAAATACTTTGCAGGTATCGGATACTATAAACAGGATGGTGTATTTGATGCCGTCAATTACAACCGGTATAACTATAATATTAACCTTGAATCCCTTGTTACCAATACTACGACAGTTACTTTATCTATCCTCGGTTCAGTAGAACGTACCAACGATGTTGACGCCGCGTCTTCGTCAACACAGCTTTTCAGAAGCGGGTATAAATACATACCTACACAACCTATTTATTTCACTAACGGCTTTTGGGGTCAATGGGCGGGAAATTCACCTGTAGGATTGTTTAATAGTGGCGGCTATGCAAAAAATGATGGTAATACTGTTCTAAGTACCATAACAATAGAACAGAAATTGCCTTTTATAAAAGGATTAAGTGTAAAAGGTGCTATTGGTTACGACACACAAAACAACTCTGTAAAGGGATGGCACAGACCTGCTTATTACTGGGAGCAAAATACAAATACAAGCCCTTTTACATATTCAAAAGCAATCTCCACCATGGAGAACTCCGCTCCCGCTTACACTTACCTGAGGCAATCAGAGCTCAAAAATCATGTTTTCACTTACCAGGGCTTTGTGAATTACCAGAGAACATTTGGTGTTCATGAATTTACAGGGTTGTTTGTCGCTGAAGCACGAAGAAACACTTTTGATCAGTTTTGGGCTCAAAGAAATAATTATGCTGTCGACGTTGATGAACTGGACATGGGGAGCTCCGCCAAGATAGATTACGACAATGGTGGATCATCAGGGGTAGGTACCCAGATTGGATACGTTTACAGGTTGGGATATGTTTATGATAATAAGTACCTTCTGGAAGCTTCAGGCCGCTACGATGGTCATTATTATTTTGCTCCCGGAAAAAGATGGGGATATTTTCCCGCTTTCTCCCTTGGATGGAGATTGTCGGAAGAGAAATTTATGGAATCCCTTTCTTTTATCAATAACCTGAAAATCAGGGGTTCATGGGGAAAATCAGGTAACCTTGCAGGATCGGCTTATCAATATTTAAGCGGATTTACGCTGGTAGGAAACAGATATGCTTTTGGGAACGGAACAATGGTTCAGGGAGCATACATTCCCCAGGAACCAAACCAGAATATCACCTGGGAGATATCAGGAAAAACAGATATTGGTTTTGAAGCTTCTTTGTGGAACAGCCTGTTAATGGTTGAAGCAGACTATTTTTTTGAGAGAAGAACCGGCATGTTATTGTCACCTGCAATCACTGTACCTATCGAGTATGGATTGGCCCTTGCTCAGGAAAATGCTGGGGAAATGAAAAACCAGGGAATTGAGGTAACTGTTGGATCAAGGTATGAATTTCAAAACGGACTGAGATTAGGCTTGAACGGGAACTTCAGTATTGCAAAAAACAAAATGGTTCAGGTATTTGAGACAAGTGCGACCTACGATAATCCTAATCGTAGAGTTACCGGAAGAGCTTATGGTACTCCTTTTGGATACCATTCTCTTGGATTGTTTTCGACTTCAGATGATTCGAATGGAGACGGGATTATTGACAATAATGACGGATACAACGTTACCCAGTTTGGAGAAATACATCCCGGAGATATTAAATATGAAGATATTAGTGGCCCTGACGGTGATATGGTCCCAGATGGCAAAATTGACAGCAATGATGAAATTGTAATCGGTTACCCCGTTTATCCTTTAATGAGTTTTGGATTCACGACAACTGCATTATGGAAAGGATTTGATCTTAGTTTGTTCTTTCAGGGATCAGGGATGGTTTCGCTTAAGCCTGGATAATGACTTTCAGGTAGTACCATTTTACAATGACAAAAGCAACACTGATTATGAATATTATAACAACCGATGGACTCCTGAGAATCAAAATGCTAAGTACCCTAGAGCAAATTCCTCTCTTAATGTAAATAATACTCAAATTTCGGATTACTGGATGAAGAATACCACACATCTAAGATTAAAAACCGCCACTTTTGGGTATTCACTTCCGACCAGAATTACGAAATTTTTGAAGATAAATAATGTAAGGGTTTATATGACTGGCCAGAACATATTTACTTTAAGTAACCTCAAGTTTATGGATCCGGAAATGGGTTATAGCAATCGGGAAGAGGCTTATCCTAATATGAAGTCGTTTTCATTTGGTGCAAATATAACCTTCTAACTAACTCACCTATAAAAACTAAACACTATGATAAAGTTTAAATATATCAGAAATATTACGTTTATAGGAATCATAATCCTTTATGCCCTTTCCTGTAAACAGGAAGATTTCCTCAATACCACTAATAAGTCAAACCTGACTGACGCTACGATTTGGGCCAGTGAGGGAAATGCAGATATTTTCCTGAATGGTTGCTACGGAGATCTGGAACAAAAAAGCAGTGTATATGATGACCTCGATGATTTTTCAGACAACTCTTATATACTCGGCAGTGCAACGTCGGTGAACTGGAGAAAAGGCATTGTGCAGGCTTCCGCAAATGAATATCCTGAGTACAGGGGTCTTGCTGGTCCTGCGTATTTTGTAAACTGGCCGGGTACATACACTAAAATCAGGAAACTCAATACGTTCATCCGGAAGGTGACCGAGAACGCTGAAAATTTCTCCACCGAATACACCGCAAAACGTATTGACGAAGCTAAATTCCTTAGGGCTTATTTTTACAGTGAGTTATTCATGAACATTGGTGGTCTTTGTATCATTACAGAGCCTCAGGATAGAGTAACCATGAGTGAAGAGGAGCTTCTTGTACCAAGAAGCAGCTTTGAAGAAACCTTTGATTTTCTTGTAGGCGAATTAGATGCAGTTATAAATAATGAAAAGTTGGAAGTTAAGTATAACAATGGTGACGCAGATGCCGGCAGAGCAACCCTGGGGGCAGCTCTTGCATTAAAGGGATGGCTCCAATTATTTGCAGCAAGTCCTGCCTATAACTCGACATCACCTGCAGTTCCGGCCACTCCCGATAATTTACAAAGCTTTGCTACTCCTGATCCGGCAAGATGGGCTGCTGCTGCGGCTACTAATAAGAAATTTATTGAGACCTATGGGCATAAAGGTACCGGGACATACAACCTTTACCCAAAGATGTCTCAGTTCTGGTGGGAGGCAAACGAATACAATGAGGAGGTCATATGGGACAGACAACAGGTTTCCATGACAATGCCAAATCTGCTGGATACCTATACCGGACCAGTCTGGATCCATGATACATATTATACCTGGGGCAAATATAACCCCCCTCAGGAATTAATTGACCAATTTCAGATGGCAGACGGCAAAGATATTAATGATCCGACCTCAGGTTATAACGATCAAAATCCTTATGCCGGCCGTGAAAAAAGGTTTTATGATTTTATCGTTTTTGACGGTGCATCTTATAAGCAAGACTGGATGCCAACAGCTGAGACAATCTATTTTCGAATTGACAAAGTTAATCCTTCAAAGAATCAGATTAAAGTTGGTGGTGGTGACGGAACTCAAACAGGTTATTTATTTAGAAAGAGGCTGGATAATGTGAATCCTCCTGGTGGAGAATTGTCTGGAAGGAACCATGTTTATTACCGTTATACAGAGGTTTTGTTAAACTATGCCGAAGCTCAAAACGAAGCTACACCGGAATCCAAAGCTAAAACAGAATTGGGTTTACACAATATAAAATAGATAAACCGCTATTTTAAAAAGTAAATAAGCCAGGAATCAGTCGTTTTATCTTGAGAGGTCATTAAACCTTATTTTAAGACCTGTGGCATTTTCACCCTGAAATAGAAATTCTATATGTAGAGAAGTTCCAATAAAAATATTAGCAATAGTATAAATAGCTTTTATCCAGGTGATATAGTAATATCGTTTGACACACCACACGTACATATTTTAATTCTGATTTTTAGACCTAAATAGCTTAGGTCCAGCGCCATTATATTCAGTTTATGCAAAATATCCTGAAGACATTTATGCTAAATCATGAATTATTAGATAATAATTTTAAACAATCTAAAAGAGGATACAGTTTATTGAAACAGAGACATTCTAATAAAACGTCTTGAAGACTACTATGTCTTAAAGGTATGAAACGTTTATTGAACTGTTGACTATTTTATACTATCACATATAATTTAGTTTTTAAAATGCCGCTTCAGCTGCAATCTATGTGCCGTGCAGCAAATGCGTTATTCTGGTTACAACCAAACAGGTAAGCTGGTAAGATTAGTGTTACATACGACAGTTACTTTGGAAAGCAGTACATTTCAAAAATACCTGATTTACTGAATGCCAAAGAGTACATGAGATTAGACCTAGATATGTTAATGATGCCATTCAACAGATATGATTGGCGGAAGTTATTCCAACCAACCTCTACAACTCAGTTATGAATGGAACCTGTAATGAACCAACTGGATTAATGAAGCATACAAAAAGGGGCTCCTACACAAAATCATTCTGTAAATATTGTTGGAGGTGGCGATATTTCTAAATTTTCGCTCGGATTCTCCGGAACGCAACAGGAAGGTGTTCTAGGATGGAACAAAATTGACCCTGTAAATGCTGACTACAAGCGTTATACTGCCCGTATCAATTCAGATCATGTAATTCTCAAAAAGGAACTTCGAGAGGTAATTAAGTTTGGCGAAACCTTAAATTTCAGCCACGCAAAAAACAACGGCATCCAGCAGGGTGACATATACTGGAACGATGTCCACAATTACATGGTTGCTAACCCTCTTCTCCCTGTTTATACTTATGACGAAAAAGGTAATATTTCGGGTTGGTACGATCAGGCTTCAAAGGTAGCTGATGGATGGTCTCTAAATGAGAAAGAGTTCAATCCCCTGGCACTGTCTGCTTTGAGCTCAAGGGGTAAAAACATTTCTAACAGATTCACTCTCCAGACAAGTGCGTATTTACAGATTGAACCTGTTAAAGATCTGGTATTCAAGTCTCAGTATGGTTTTAAATACTCATCAAGTGCCCACAGGGAATATACAAATGCATATAAATTATCAGCGCAAACAGAAGAGCCGGTTGACGAGATTTCTCAGACTGCAAGCACAGGCTACAATTGGACACTGGACAACACTCTTTCATATCGTATTAAGATTGGTGAAAATCAAATTTTTGATGCAGTGGCTGGTCAGTCAATAGAGAAATGGGGATTTGGCCAGGGTGTGGGTTCTTCATCCCAAAAATCAATCTATAGTGGCGCCGGATTCGACTACGCCTGGGTCAGCAACGGGAAACCGACAGAACTGTCACAGGTAGGTTTTTCCGGTTATCCTTGGGATCAGGGAGCGATAGCTTCATTCTTTGGTCGGATCAACTATAACTACAGTGAGAAATATCTGGCAACCATTACAATGCGTGCTGATGGTTCTTCTAACTTTGCAAGAGGAAAACGGTGGGGCTATTTTCCCTCAGTATCAGCAGGCTGGGTACTCACTGAAGAGGATTTTCTTAAAGATGTCCGCGGATTGAATTTTCTTAAACTGCGTGCCAGCTGGGGACAAAACGGAAACTGCAACATTGACAATTTTCAATATTTGTCATCATTCTCTTTCAGCAGCGGTTACGGATATGCATTTGACAAAAACAAAAACATTTTAGCCACCGGTGCAATTGCAAGTATTCTTGCAAATCCCAATGTAAGCTGGGAGACATCTGAGCAGACAGACATTGGATTAGATGCGAGATTCCTGAATAGCCATTTCGGCGTCGTTATAGATTGGTACAATAAATTAACCAATGACTGGTTGGTTCGGGCTCCGATTGCCGGTGTATATGGATTGTCCGCACCTTTTATAAATGGTGGTGACGTGAAGAATACCGGTTTCGAGTTTGCTCTTAACTGGATCGACAGTAAAGGCGACTTCTCTTATGGAGCAAACGCCAATCTCACGTATAACAGGAATAAAGTGACCCGTATTGCAAATGATGAGGGAGTCATCCATGGACCTGATGATGTGTTGAGTGAAAGTACAGGGGAGTATTATCGATGCGAGGTCGGAAAACCCATCGGATTCTTCTGGGGTTACAAGACAGCGGGCGTTTTCCAGAATGCTGAGCAGATAGCCGCAACTTCAGCTAAACTTGAGGGAGCTAAACCGGGCGATTTGATTTTTGTTGACATCAACAAGGATGGACTGATCACAGAAGATGACAGAACAATGATTGGAGATCCTAATCCTGACATAATCTTTGGATTAAATTTAAATATACAGTATAAAGGCTTCGATTTCAGCGTTACCGGACGGGGTGCTTTAGGACAGCAGATTGCAAAATCATACCGTTCCTTTGGTGATTCCCAATTGCAGAACTTTACTAAAGATGTTTACGGAACATGGACGGGTGAAGGCACTTCCAATAAACTACCAATGCTGAACTCAGGTTCATACACAAACTGGATCATGCTTTCAGATATCTATCTCGAAAATGGGGATTATATGAAAATTGCAAACCTGACATTCGGTTATGATTTCAGTAAACTCTTTGGTTCATCCCCATTAGGCAAACTACATCTTTATTTCAGCGGGAACAATCTCTTTACTTTTACCAGATATTCCGGGATGGATCCTGAAATAGGTTATGGTTTTGAAGATTCAAACTGGATGTCCGGTATTGATCTCGGTTCATACCCTTCTTCCAAAACTTATATTGTCGGTCTTAATATCAAGTTCTAATTATAAAGGAATATGAAAATGAAAAAAATATCATTGCTTCTCGTGTTGATTACCATGTATTTTTCAAGTTGTGAAAAATTTCTTGACACTTCCAGCTATACCTCCAAAAACTCAGCCAATTTTCCAATGACTGAAGAGGATGCCTTACAACTGGTTACAGGTATTTACAACATATTCAATCAGGTTAATTATAATCCCGGCAGTTCGTATTATATGTATGCCAATCTTGCATCCGATGACCGTTTTGGCGGTGGTGCACAGGACGATCCTGATGCACAGGCTGTAGATAAACTTATGTATAATAATATAAATGATCTTGGTGTATATTGGTCAGCAATGTTTCAGGGCATATCCCGGGCTAACACGGCTTATGCAGGCGTCGGCAACATCCTGAATGAAAACCTTAAGGCACAGATCACAGGTGAAGTGTTGTTCCTGAGGGCGTATTTCTATTTTGAACTTGCACAGATGTTTGGTGAAGTACCATTAATGAAAGAGGTGCCTCAAACGGTTGCTGATGCCAATGAATATCCCAAGCCAGTTTCTATTGACGAAATATACGGATTCATAGCAATGTCTCTTAAAAAAGCAATTGAAGTAATGCCGGCTACTGGCTGGAACAACACTCTGACCGGATCGGGACATGCTACAAAATGGGCAGCAGAGGCTTTGCTTGCGCGTGTGTATTTGTTCTATACCGGCTTCTATGGTAAAGAGGCGCTTCCTCTTATGAATGAAGAGACTTTTACTATTAGTGGAACAATAACCAAAGACAATGTCTTAACTTTTCTTGACGATTGTGTTGCAAATAGCGGACATGGTTTAATCTCTGATTTCAGAAGCTTGTGGCCGTACACCAACTCTCTTACCAGGCAAGATTACATTTATGATAAAAAACGCAACTATATACCTGACTGGGTGAAAGACGGGGATAATAAAGAGCAGGTATTTTCAATGAAATTCTCAAGATTCGGTTCTTTATCTTCACGTTTTGGAAACAGCTATATGATCTATTTCGGTGTTAGTGACGGGGGGATTGATTATAATAACTGTTTTCCTCTTACGCGCGGATATGGTTTTGGCCCGGTTAATACCAATTTTTGGAATGAGTGGGCACTGAATGAACCATCTGATACAATCAGACGGTTGGGTTCAATCTGGCACTATCAGGACGAATGTTTTGCCGGGCCTGAAGGTTATATGCAAACTGTTATGAAGAAAAGTTCTAATGGACTGGAACAAACCGGTTTGTGGAGCAAAAAATGGGCTGATAGAGCTTATAAAACTCCGGGAACAGGGCCGGGCACACCTTTATGGTGGCACTTTACTTCATCATCAATTTACTATGGGGATAACACCAGTGACATAAAATCTGGTGGAGCAGCCGTTGATATTTGTGTAATACGGTATTCTGATGTTCTGCTTATGCGATCGGATTAGAGAACTTTCAAATTAGAGATTGAAAACTCTGCAATAAAAAATATAATTTCCCCAATCAGGTCAGTACCTGTTTAGACTGTAAATGATTATTTCTTTTTCCCCTTTGAGTTATTTGTTTTTATTTTCACTTGCCCATTATTGCCTTTTACTTTGTACCTGGCAATGTGGTCCGCATTATATTTCTGGGGTGTGTCAGTGTTGAGCTCCAATTCTACTTTAGTTGCTCCTTTCAGGTCTATCCCTGCAAATATTAAAGGTAGCCTTACGCCCACTTGCCAATTTCCACCATTTAAGTAAATATATACGTTCTTTTGCACATCAAAATAAAAGTTATGTTCAGGGAAATAAACCTGTCTTGTGTTAGCTCTGTAGCCATGCGCAGGAGCCCAGGGCGGTGGTCCTCCTTTCCCTTTTCCCTGCCCAATAGAATCAGGAGATACAGCAAGGGTCAATATCCACAAAATTAAAAGACTTATTAATTTGTTTCTTGTTTTCATTTCCTTTTGGATTTAGTTTCAATGCTATTGGCTGATCATTATTAAATGTCAAATTTAAGAAAATCATGTCTTGGCAAATATCGGGTATTTGCCTGTTTACAGTTCAACAACGTACAGGTTAGAGGTTTATTATGATTGATTAATAGAATAAAGCCCCCGGACGAGGACAGTTATCTCCGGGGGCCTTTGTTTTCTGATTAAAATGATCAAATCAGATTTCAATAATAAATATAATTTCTTTCAGCAATCAGTTTGTATTTCCCTTTATCGACATTACTGTAACACTGTAACCAGTTACCATGGTCATCAAATAGAATATCCTGCGTTTCCCATGTAACGATACTTTTTGGTCTTTCAATAGTGACCGTTTGTGTTGCCAAAAAGCCCTTGTCGTTATAAGTATTAATGAAAGTTTGCCTTAAGGTATCATCCTTCGAGTAGAATTTTGTTTCAATTACCTTTTGCAGTTCATTGAGTGAAAAAACCTGATAACTTCCTTTAAGATTTTTAAAATTGAAATATTCAAGTTTGGTATAATTGCCCTTATCATTATTTTTTACGGCCAAACTCATTACTACAGTGTCTGCAACTGGCCTGTAAATCTTGCCGCCAACAAAGTATCCCTGGCTATCATACTCGGGGATCATATACTGAGTAGTGCTATCCTTTGATTTATAATCCCATCTGACAGCTTTACCATTTTCAAATTTTACAATAGTGCTGTTCCGGATTACGTTGTTTTCATCTATAAGATCATATTTTGTCAAAGTTCCCTTATCGTCAAAGTAAGCTACAAGATTCTTCGTTGAACCCACACTGTCAAGATCCTTCCATGTAGTGGGATTACTTTTTACGAATTTACCGTCCTTCTCAACAGCCCAATAGTTTGTTTCCCTCAATTCTTTAATCCTGCCGGTTAAAGCCTCAGGAAAATACATATAGTCAGTTCCCATTCCAAAAACTGTCTTTTCAACAGGTTTTTGCTGTGCACAACTGCAAACAATAAGCATAGCGAGCCCGCAGATGAATGTGTTCTTCTTCATAATCATAGGTATTAAATGTTAAGTATAAAATGGTTATAGGTTTGTTCACTAAAATTAAGACAAAAAACAATTCGAATCAAAACTTTTTTTACATGCTGTCTTAAAACTTTAGTATCGGAATTATGAGCGTTTTTCTATTTCTTTCAGGGCTTTTGTAAGAGAAATACCATCCTTTAGCACAGGTTGCCATAGATCTCCTGTCTTTTCGAGCCGTTTTTCGATGTTCATGATGGTAAACATCTCCGGCGAAAGACGGTGGTTTACTTCCTTCCAGTTCAGCGGGGTTGAGACAGTTGCAAATGCTTTTGGACGAACGCTGTAGGGAGCGGCAATTGTCTGGCCTTTTCTGTTCTGCAGGAAATCAATATAGACTTTGTCCTTTCTTTTTGACACCACTCTTTCTATACTTGTTACCGAAGGCAGCCTTTTGTGCGCCAAAACTGCTAAAATTTCGGCAAAGGTCCTGATTTGTTCATAATTGTATCTGGCTCCAAGCGGGATGTAAACGTGCAAGCCTGTGGCGCCGCTTGTCTTACAATAGCACGGGACATTTATCTCATCACATAAATCCTTTATTACCAATGCGGTGTCTACTACATCCTTAAAAGAGTTGTCTCCGGGATCAAGGTCAAGAATCATGTATGCAGGGTATTCAGGCTTCTTATATGTGCTATGCCACGGGTTGATCTCAATGCAGCCCAGATTTGCCATGAAAATAAGTGTAGCTTCATCATTACATATAAGATAATCAATGCCATCAGAGTGCGTTTTGGATTCCATCTTTACTGTTTTAATCCATTTCGGGATCTGACCGGGATCTATATCCTTCTGATAAAAGCTGGCACCATCAATTCCGTGGGGATGGCGGTTCAGTGATTGTGGCCGGTCCCTGAGATAGGGAAGTATGAACCTGCTGATATTCTGATAATAAGTGACCAGATCACCTTTTGTATATCCTTCTCCGGGCCAATATACCTTTGTAAGGTTAGTTAACTTAACTTTTTGTCCCGATAACTCTGCTGTTTTTTCTTTTTCCACTTTTTGAGGATTTCTGATATTGTCAATTACCTGCTCTTCGGAATTGGACTTCATTTCATTCACAACCTCCCCGGGATCCTTATCTGTTCTTATGTTTATGAATACCGGTGTCCTCAAAACCTCATCCCTGGTCCATTCCATAAATTTTACCGTGGCCACAAACCTGGGTTTTATCCAGACCGGTTTACCTTTTGTCCACGATAGTTCAGGAGGCTTACCGAATGGACATTTATCTGTTTTAAGTAATTCAAATTTCTCATAAAGTTCTTTCAGTAACTTGTCATTGAACCCTGTTCCGCAGTTTCCTATATATTTTAATGTTTTCCCCTCGTACAATCCCAGAATTATGGATCCGAAGTATTTTCTGCTTCCCTGTGGCAGGGTATATCCACAGATTACCCCGTCCTGCGTCTGTGTGGGTTTTGTTTTGAGCCACGAATCCAGGCGCTTCCCGGGCATATATGCGCTGTCCGGATCTTTGGCAATTATCCCTTCATAACCATCATCGGATAATTTTCGGAACAGATCCCTGCCATTACCAACCTGATATTTTAGTTTGAGAACTTTTGAAAAATTATATTTCCGGAAGAAAACATCAATCAGCTCCTTCCGTTTCAGGAGAGGCAACTTCATTACAGAATGGCCATTCAGGTAAAGCAGGTCGAAAACATAATATTTCAGATCACCCTTACCGACGGTTATATAATTCTGAAGCAGTTGAAAATTGCTGTGTCCCTTTGAATCTTCGACAACTACTTCTCCATCAATAATCAGATTATCCTCAATTTTGCCAAGATCATCATGCAGTATCCGGAATTGTCTTGTATAGCTGTTCCTGTTGCGGCTTACCAGAGCAACCTTGCCTCCCCTGACCGAACAGATTATCCTGTATCCATCAAGTTTCATCTCATAGATCCAGGAAGGATTATCAAAAACTTCTTCTGCCAGTTTTGCAAGCATAGGCCGTGGCAGCGGATCAGGAAACGGCTCAACAGGATTGTTTTTTACAGCTTTTCCTGTTTTTGATGGCCTGGATTTCAAAGGCGGATTCGATTCAATATCAAAAATATCCTCGGCATATTCATCTGCCTTTTTCACGAGCATCCATTCGTTCCCTTTCTCTCCATCCTTAAGGTGAAACAGTGCAAAGCGACCTTTAAGGTAGGTTCCCTTCAGGCTGAATTTAATGTCGCCTTTCTCAAGCATTTCGAGAAGATTCTTTTCAGGATCACCTTTTTCAATAGATGGTGTATACGTCCCTTTATCCCAGATCTCTACTTTGCCAGCACCGTAATTGCCTTCGGGAATCTGACCATAATATCTTCCATACTGAAGCGGATGATCCTCAACCATTATTGCCAGGCGTTTGTCACTTACAGCCATGGAAGGACCTTTGGGAATTGCCCAACTTTTCAGCACTCCGTCCATCTCAAGCCTGAAGTCATAGTGCAAACGGCTGGCATCGTGCCGCTGGACCACGAAAGTCAGCTTATGCTTTTTCACAGCTGCACTTAATGTTCGAGGTTCGGGAGTTCTTTTAAAATCCCTTTTTTTCTTATAAATAGCAAGGCTCAATTGTTATGAAGCTTTTGATCGGGCAAGACTTGCCTTAAGCTGATCCATAAGATTGTCGGTCCTTGAGTAGGACACTGTCAGTTTCCTGACCTTTCCCTTCTTTCCCGACGCTCTTTCTCCGATCACCTTAAGGAGAGCTGCTGCATATTCATCCTTAAACTTATTAATATCAAAGGTTCTGGTATATTGGTTCACAAGCGTCAATGCCATTTTCAGTTCCTCGGGCTTTACAAGTGATTGTGACGGGAGCTTCAATTCCTCCGCGCTACGGATCTCCTCTGCAAACCGGATTTTACTTAGTACCAGCACATCCTTCAACGGTTTCAGCACTGATAGTGTTTCTGCAGTCCGGAGAACAAACTGTGCAAGACCTACCTTCCCCGATTTTGCCATAGCCTCACGAAGCAGTGCATAAGCCTTTTCTCCCGATTTTTCTGGTTCCAGATAGTACGAGTTTTCGAAATAAATAGTATCGATCTCGTCTTCCTCAACAAAATTGTTTATCGCTATCACCTTGCTTTTTTCAGGTGCTGCAGCTTCAAAATCCTCGTCTTCGAGTAAAATATACTGACCGTTGTAATCATAAGCTTTGCCTATGTTTTCCATCGTTAGTTCCTGACCTGTATTCTCATTAATCCTCTTAAACCTGACCTTCCCCATGTCGCGCCGGTCTACCATGTCGAGGCTAAGACTACTCTGCTGGGTGGCGCTGTATAATTTCACGGGAATATTCACCAGGCCAAAGCTCACAGAACCTTTCCAGATAGCTCTCATTTTATACTATTTTTAAATTACAGATAATCATAACAACAAGTCTTTAAAACATATTGAGGGGATCCCTAAATCATTTTCCCTCTCACATCCGATGCTGTTAATTTCTTATACTCAAACAAAAATGTGAAGCAGCTTGTTTAAAACCAGGTCATATTATCCGGATTCAATTAATTTTATGTTTGTCGAAATGAGTATTTCTTTTGAACTTTGACAATCATAGTAAATCGAAAGAGCGGCTTAAGAATATGCTGATTAAATCAATGAATGATATGCAAAAACATCTTTTATTATCCGGATTTGTTTTCTTCTGCATATTGATCACTACCGGATGTAATAATTCACCCATAGTAGTTTGTCCCGACAATCCGCATTACTTCTTTTACAAAGGTAAGCCGCTTGTGCTTATCACCTCCGATCACCATTATGGGGCGGTGATTGATAAGGATTTTGATTATGTGAAGTATCTGAATTATCTATCGGATAACAACATGAACTTAACAAGAATTTACCCGGGCGGAATGTTTGAGACCACCGATAAATATCTCCCTGGCAACCCGTTGGGACCACGATCAGGCCGACAACTTCTTCCCTGGGCAAAATCTGATCATCCGGGTGCAAATCCATTGCTTGCAGAGCCGGGTCAACCCTCTTACAAATATGATCTGAATAAATGGAATCAGGAGTATTTCGACCGGCTGAAAGATTTTGTCGGACTTGCACATAAAAAAGAAATCATTGTTGAAATTCCTTTCTTCAACGGGATGTATAATGATTGCTGGCCGCTAATGGCAATGTATCACGAAAACAATATTCAGAACGTGGGACAGTATGAAGATAAAGAATGCGGGTTATTCACCTCAACCGATACCCGCAATACGGATGTAATAAAATATCAGAAGGCCTATATAGAAAAAATCACTACTGAATTAAATGGATTTGACAATTTAATATTTGACATCTGTGACGAACCCTCTTTGCAAGGTCTGCCTGGAGGAAGCGTCCTGTTCCTTCCTGACAGTCAGGTCATACCATGGATAAATGAAATGAAAGGAGCATTTCTTCAGGCTGAAGAACCTCTTACCAAAAAGCACCTGCTTGGGCAAACAGTTCAAAACCTTTCACCTGATTTTTCAGGTGAACCATGGTGTAAATGGTTGGCAGCCGAATATGTGAAACCGGCAGCAAAAGCACTGAATCTGAACTATGAAATCAATAAACCTCTGATAAATGTAGAATCGAATTACTATGGCATCAGCCTGACAAAAAATGTGTATGATGTGGACGCAATCCGGCTGGAAGGATGGTGGTTCATGCTGGGAGGTGGGGCAGGATGCATAAATCTGAATGGTGAATATTATCGCGGACAGGAAACAGGTGGCAAAAATACTCAGTCTGCCATTATTCCGCAAAAGAAAGTACTGAAGCACTTTATGGAAAGTTTTGATTTAACAGGGTTGTCACGCTTCACTGATTTTGCGGGTACCCCTTCAGATGCATTTTGTAATGCACTTGCTGAAAATGGGAAACAGTATGCACTTTACATTTTCCATGGCGCTTATGAAGGAGAATGGGGCGCACATTTTATACCTGAAACGGGAAATTTTCTGGATACGCTGATTTTGAATGATGTTCCTGCAGGAAATTATCTTCTTAACTGGATTGAACCCTCAACAGGACTGGTTAAAAAATCCGAAAACCTGAAATGGGAAGGCGGGAAATTAATATTGATAACACCGGAGTATTCTTTAGACGTTGCAATGCGATTACGAAAACAGTTATGACTAACCAGAACCGGATCATTTCAATCGATATAATGCGGGGCTTTACACTTGTCCTGATGCTTTTTGTAAATGATCTCTATATGCCGGGTGTTCCGGCATGGCTTGGCCATGCAAAAGCGAATTTTGACGGTATGGGACTTGCCGACTGGGTCTTCCCCGGATTCATGTTCATGGTTGGGATGTCGATTCCTTATTCCATTGGCAACAGGATCGCAAGAGGAGAAACCGCCTTGTCAATCTGGAAACATATACTCACAAGAACTATCAGCCTTCTTATTATAGGGGTGCTGATGAGTAATTCGAGAAATGTGAATGCTGACTTTACGGGTATGAGCAAAAGTCTCTGGTCATTCATAATGTACTCAGGAGTTTTTCTGGTCTGGAATAAATATAAAGTCGGTAAGAATTTCTATCTGATTAATGGGTTCAGACTGCTGGGGGCGTTGATGATTCTGGTTATGGTTTATATATTCAGGTCTGGCGAAACGGCAGGTTTTTCATTTAATTCGTGGGGGATTCTCGGAACAATAGGTTGGGGTTACCTGATAGCTTCTATTGTCTACATGGTGGCCCGCGATAATCTTTTGAAAACTCTGGTTGCTCTGCTCTTATTCCTGGGTTTGAATATTCTCTCAAAACTTCATCTCCTGGATTTTCTGAATCCGGTCAAACCGGCCTTTGGAGTCATCATAAATGGGAATGCTCCTTTTATTGTAATGTCAGGTTTATTTGTAACCCTTATCCTGAAGAAGCTTTCAATAGATAATGTCAGAAAAACATTTCTGTCTATTCTTTCGATCGGCATTATGAGTATTATTATCGGTTTCATCCTTCGTAACTGGTTTATAATCTCAAAAATTCAGGCTACCCCAAGCTGGGGATTGATCTGTAACGGGATAACCATATTATTGTTTGCCTTGCTGTTCTGGATAATAGACATAAAGAAAAAGATCAGGTGGGCGCTCTTTTTAAAACCAGCGGGAGAAAACTCCCTTACGGTTTATCTGGTTCCGGATATGTTCTATTATATCATCTGGGGCCTTGGACTTCCGGTACTTTTCTATAAAAATTCTGACCTCCCTTTGGTCGTTACAGCCGGGTCGTTAGTATGGGCCATAATAATGGGCGTTTTTCTTCCTGTTCTGCTTAAACGCCTGAACTTCACGTTGAAGCTATAAATAAGCTTCCGGTGACCCAACATTTAACGTTTATATAAGTAGAGAGTGTAATTTGAATATGTCTTTGCCGAGCATTTGTGGCCATTTTTGGACGAATGGCTATAAGACGTAAAGTAATGTGTGCTGGTGCAGGAACAAATTATAAATAAAGAGGTTATCAGGATCAGCTTCAGTATGTTCCTTATATTTCGACGCCTGTATAACATTGGGTTATCTTAAAATTTTAATTGAAACAATACTAAAAGTATAATTTAATCCATTCTGCTGATATTTTAATTGTCAGGTTTTTGATTAACCATCAAAATGATGGGACAAACAATCAAAATTTGAATTTGAATGGCAGGCCCTTGTTAAAAAACTGACTTCTGGTCAGACGGGTCTTGTTGGAGCTTCAGGTTCACTGTTGATACGAAAAGTCTCAGAACCGCTTCATGACCTGAACGTAAATACGGTTATATTGATTTTTGGCTTCAAAGGTAATTTCATAATCAAGTGAAAGAGACGTCTTTCTGCCTGCCTGCCAGTAAAAATCAGCTTTACCGGTATGCTGTGTGACCTTTTGACCTCCTTCAGGAATCGTGTAATCCTGATAGTTGTACCCTGCACTTGCCTGGATCTTCCCGTCCAACAGGTTTTTTAAAAGAGTTATCCCTCCGTTAACTCCCTTAATGAAACTTGTTTCAACATAATTTCCTGAAAGGGTTGCGGAGAAATAGCTGTTTCCTGAACTGCTGTATGTAAGGTATCCTGCAATATTTTTTGACTGATGAAGATCCGCTTTCAGGAAGCGCCATGATGACTGAATCCCTAACATAAGCGATCTGGTAATCCTGATATTGGAACTCAGCCTGTAACTCTGCCGCATTCCGTTTTCTATCAGGGTATCGAGAAGAGTTTTAAATGTTTCGTAATAAACCGGATTTTTCCTGGCATCATATGAACCGCTGATTGAAAGATTGCCTGAAATCCTGCAGTTAATTGACATGTAAAACGATGTAAGATCGAAGGTTGATGAAGGCTGGCTATTTTTGAGCTTAAAGAGGTCGGCCTCAACGGATGTAAATAAGCTGACATTTTTGGCAAGTGTTCCGGAATGCTGGAAATAGAGAAATCTTCTGTCGGTTTTTCCCGAATATAGCTGGTTCATAAATGCAAGGGAAGTTCCCGAATAAGATCTGTTATTAAAAAAGTTATAAGACAAATATGCTCCATACTGCAGAAGCCTGGAATCAAACCCGTAGTTCCTGTAGTCCGGCCTGAATCCCCCTATCAGCCCCAGTGAAAACCCGTTAAATGATTTTTCAGCTGCAAGACCATCAAATGAGCCGATATTTGAGATCCGTGGATTGATTTGCCGTCCCAGACTTAAACGCATAGTACTGTCTATGTCGTACTTCAAAGCGAGACTATAGATTTTCAGGGCATTGAAAACATTGCTCTTAACTTCACTCCAGGCTCCGGCTTTATGTCTGAATGAAATATACGTCTCGGCTGACAGTTTTGACTCTGCAATATTTACCGCGTTAAGCGAGAAGGTATAGCGGAACTGCTGAAGATCAGGACCGGAAGTGTTTGAAAAATCAGAATATGAGGCAGCGCTGATGCCGCCATTGACCCTCTGTCTTTTAAGTGAAGGCGCCACAGTACCCGATGGGACAGCAGCTTTTTCTGTAACCGCGCGTTCAATGGCTGTTACAGGTGGTTGTATTTCATTTTTTACTTCCTCAAGGGTTTTCGTCTTCTCTGAAGGTACAACAGGCTTTGCTTTCGCAATTATAAGATGACCAACAGGCAGATCCTCACCGGATATCGGAGAGCAAAGGCATGACGTGGAAGACAGGTTGTTTACAACAAGTACCGGTATAAGATTTTCACCTGATGAAATATAAAGTGTATCATGCACACTTATTCCTATGGTGCTATTGAATCTCACATATACATTTTGCGATGAAAGAAATGAGACCTGGCCGTTAACATTTTTGGTTGCAGGCTGGCCCAGGAGCGACATGGAGAAAAAAATGAGTTGACAAAATAACAATACCTTGTATTTCATACCTGATGCGGTTTATCGTCATTAATTACCTGTCTCCTCCTCCACCTGTCCTGTGACAGGCATAGCATGAGGTAGCTGAATAAACATAATTCCTGACGTCTGTGTGGCGTCCGTCAGTGTTTGCCTGACTATGCTCATGACAGCTTATGCAGGTAAAATTTGCGTAGTTTGCCGGTGTGGGATGACAAGTTGTACAACTTGTCCAGGTCCCGTTATGCCGGCCCGAATAGATCGGGAAGAACTGTGTGTCGTGCTGGGTATATTTTGCCGGTCTCCAGCCGGGGTTTGTAGTATGGCAATCTGTACAGGTCTGCGAGAAATTAAGGGTTTGATGGGAAGGATTGGTTGTCTTATTGTAATCTGTCAGGTGGCATGAGGAACAGGCTGTCGGAGTTGTCGAATAATTCCCGTTCAAATGGCAGGCAGTGCAGGCAACAGAGGCATGTCCCAATGTCAAAGGGAATGCGCTGTGATTAAAGGTGGCAGGCTTCCATCCGGGGTTGGTGGTATGACATTGCTCGCAATTTGTTGAAAACTGCATTGCACTGTGATTCGGATTTGTAGTAGCCATATAATTCTGCTGATGACACGAGTAACAAGCCTTTGAAATAGAGGTGTAGTTGCCTCCAATATGGCAATCTACGCAATTTACCGATGCGTGGCCCAGTGTCAGGGGGAAGCTGTTATGATTGAAAGTGGCAGGTTTCCAGCCACGGTTAAGTGAATGGCAATCTTTACAATTTGTTGAGAACTTCGAAATGACATGATTTGGATTTGTTGCTGAAAGATAATTCTGCTGGTGGCATGAATAACAATCGGCTTTGGCTTCGGTATAATTACCGCTGGTGTGGCAATCCGTGCAATTTACGTTCGAATGCCCGAGCACAAGAGGAAAGAAATTATGGTTAAAACCGGCACCTGTCCATTGAAAGGTATTGGCAAGATGGCAGATGGAACAGTCCCGGGAGAACCCGGCCTGGACATGGTTTGGATTGGTTGTTGACATGAAATTACTCATGTGGCAATCTATGCAGTTTACACCGACAACATCAAACCTTACAGGATTCTCTGATTTATGACAACGAGAACATTGTGCAGTCCTGTGCGGTCCGAGCAGAGGGAAACGACTCATCCTGTGAATCTCGGTTATGTTGCTGACGAGCCACGATTGAGGAGTATGACAACGGGCGCAATCCGGACCTACAGTCGACTGATGGACATCCTTGTGGCAATCGATGCAGTTGAATTTAGTCTCCGAAAACACCAGGGTAACATGGCATTCCCTGCAGTTCAGGTTTGCATGCTGCCCGGCAAGGGGAAGCTGGGTCCTGTTATGGTCAAAAGAGTAAATTTCTTTATCCAATTGCCATCCTTTCGTACTGTGACAGGTTTTACAGCTGATCTTGAAATCGGATCCGTGAGGCGACTTTTGGGTTGTAGTATAAAAAGCAACCAGGAAAGCTGATAATATCAGAAGTGACAGGATTCGCATTTGTAATCGTTTAGTTTATAAAGAGTAAAGGTCATTCCTCCTTTTTGCTGAGGCTTATGGCATCCGGCACAGGATACATTTATGTGTTGTCCGTCGAGCGGGAAGTTGGTTTTGCTATGATCAAATTTTGAAAGCTTCCAGTTTTCAGTAACGTGACAGGTGGTACAGGCAGCAGGTCCAAACTGACCCTGGTGATTATCGTTGTGGCAAGATGAACAATCAGCCGGCAAGCCGCTGAATTTCTGAATAATCGGTCCGACGCCCTTCTTCGTGATATGGCAGGTTGCACAACCAGGTTTCGTATGCGCTCCGGTAAGGGGAAATTCGGTTTTTGAATGATCAAATGTCACCCCGGTCCAGGCTGCCTCGGTGTGGCAAACCTTGCAATTCTCATCGGGGTAGTATTTGATATCAATGAAAGATTTATGAATATCATTATGGCAATCGCGACAATCCCTGCCAATCGATCTGAAGGACCATTCAGCCTGTTTCTTATGGCATTCCGAGCAGGCCTGCGCTGCATGAGCTCCCTTTAAAGGGAACACACCTTTATTATGCTGTTCAAGTGTGTACGAAAATGATGTGAAACCTTTTACATTATGGCATGACGAGCAATCGGGTGAAATGCCCTTAACGGCAAACTGAGCTTTATGGTAGTCTTCATGACAATCTGTGCAGCGATCGAACTTCAGGGGATCAGTGAATTTCGTCTTGTGACACGCTTTGCAGTCAACATTAAAGTGCTTGTCGACAAGGGGATACTGCGTCTTGCTGTGATCAAAATTATTGATTCCCTTTATAATCGAAAAAGACTCTTCATTATGGCATCTGGCACAGCTCTGGCCAAACTTATTCTGATGAGGATCCTTATGGCAATTCGTGCATGAGGCGAAAGCAACTCCCCGGAATTCCTGGAATTTGGATCCGTTTACCGTTTCAACTTTATGGCATTTAGCGCAATCAACACTTTTGTGCTTTCCAGCCAGTTTAAACCTTGCTTTGGCATGATTGAAAGAAGGAGCTGTTTTAAAAGTTTCCTGACCATGGCAGTTCAGGCATGACGGGGAAAGGGTATTCATGTGGTAATCCTCATGACAGGTAAGGCAATCTGTCTTCACCCCCATATATGTGAATTTTTTCTCCCGTACCTTCTGATCAGTAATAAATTTCGCAGCATGGCATTCATTACATTCAAGTTTGGAATGTGGAGTTGAAAGCGTATAGCCTGTCAGATTATGGTTAAATTCAACGGTATTAAGTCTGACGAGCTGAAAGGTTTTGCCGTGGTGGTCGCTGTGGCACTCGATGCACTGTTTTCCCTTAACCTCGGCTGATGAATGATATCCTTTACCGGCAGATATCCGGTTTTTTATTTCCGTATGGCATTCAAGACATTTTTCGCCCGTAATCTTATTTCCAAGGACGTGGCATTGGGTACAGTTTGTTATACCTTCAAGAAACTCATGGGGTTTCGACAGATCCCCCGGTGAGATCTGCGCTCCCGCTTCGTTCACTGCCAATAGCGCCAGGAGAATTATTCCTGATAGTTTTATCTTAAAACTGTCCATAATTATGTATTGTACTTTTGCCTTTTGCCTTTTGACTTTTGCCTTTAATGCTTTAATATAGTTTCCCCGAACTTCCTGGTTATTGTAATGCCTGTCTTTTCAAGGAATTGTGTCGGCAATTCGCCGCCGGCAAATATAAATACCAGGTCGTTGCTCAACTTTAATTCACGTTCTCCCTCTCCGGAGGAAAGGGTAACGCAATCATCCTCTATTTTAGTAAGGTTAGTGTTGAATTTTGCCTGGAGCTTCCCTGCCGCCAGAGCTTTATTGATGTCGATGTTGTTACGCGGTTTTATCCTGTTGAATACCTCTCCCCTGTATGAAATTACAACATGGTTCTGACCTGCCAGCAGCAACGCAGATTCCACTGCCGCGTCGCCCCCGCCCACTATCAGAATGTTCTTCCCTGTGATCTCCTCCGGTTCAATAAGCCTGTATGCAACCTTTCCCTTCTCCTCGCCCGGAACATTTAACTTTCTTGGAGTACCACGCCTGCCAGTAGCCAGAAGCACAAAAGCTGCCGTAATATGCTGTCCGTCAGCCGTTATTACATCAAACACATTTCCTGTCCTGACAACTGATTCTACTTTACAGTTCTCACGGATTGAAATATTGAATTTTGACAATATATTCAGCCACATATCAAGCAGCTCCGGTTTGCTGGTTTCAAACAATTTTATTTTACCGGCCAGGGGAAGATCCATTGGTGCCGTCATTATAACCTTAGTACGCGGGTAGGTGAAAACTGTCCCGCCGAGTGTATCCTGCTCAACAAGCAGAAATCTTAAATTATGCTTTTTGGCAGTCAGCGATCCTGAAATACCAGCCGGACCCGCTCCGACTATTAAAAGGTCGTATTCTGCATTATGATCCTTTTTCAGGGATTTAGCAATATGTTCAACAGCCTGCCTTCCCTGTTCCACAGCATTCTTGATCAGGCCCATACCTCCAAGCTCGCCTGCGATATAAATCCCATGAACATTTGTTTCAAAGTCTTTGCTGACATGGGGGATATCCACGCCGCGTTTTTCAGTGCCGATCCTAAGGGTTATAGCCTCAGTTGGACAGGCATGAAAACAAGCACCGTGACCAATGCACCGCGAAGCATTTATGACGGTCGCCTTCCCGCTTCTCATACCCAGGATGTCTTTTTCTGGACAAGCCTCGATGCATGCGCCGGTTCCTATGCACCTGTTAACATCCACATACGGATGAAGCGATACGGGTTCAAAAAGCCCTTCCTCCCTTGCTAACTTTATCTTTTCATCGGTAATCCTCGATTCCTTTTCCTTTCTCCTGAGATAGACAGCTATCACAACAATGCATATAATTGCAGCGATTGAATAGAATAATGTATTGACTATCATCTGATTCATGACTAAAAGATCCATCTGTAGCCCAGCGCTACGGTTACTATTACGTGCATGAGCATAAAAATAAGCATCAGGATTGCAAAAGGAAGATGAAAGACATGCCAGTACTTAAAGAGGTTTTTCATGATCTCAAGCTGATCTATTGTCCTCCCGAGACTGATATCATTTTTTACAAGTGCCACTACCCTCGAACTATCGGTTCTCCTTAATTTGTTTTTCCTCAGAAAACTACTGACTTCCCTCACTGTATTTCTATCATCAAAATATTTTCTGAAGATATTCCTGGACCTCTTCTCAGAGTAAGACCGTGACCGGTTTTCAATTGTACTGGTAATGAAACTGACACTTTCCTCATCAAGATTATACGAGTCACTGATTTTTGCAACAATACCGCTCCTTATCTGCCTGACCTCTTTCAGATCGAGCTCGCGGCCTTCCATTGTCCTTGGTATCTGAAGATATATTACCCTGCCTGCTATTCCACTTGTGAAAACGGTAATCATGCTCCAGAAGCTTATGGCGGCAAGACCTCCAACCTTGAAAGCCGTGTGAAAAACAACCATTATCGTCCCCAGAATGCACATAAAAATATGAAATTCAAGCCAGTACTTCAATATACCCAAACGTGACAAAAAACGGTATCTTTTTCTTGCCATATACGTTCCAACACCTATCAGAATGCAAAAAGATCCAATTATTCCAAGGCTATGGCCAACGTAACCGCTCGATTTAAGACTATTATAATCGGGGTGGTAAAATTTTTCCTCAAGAGTGACCCTGTAAAAAGACATTCCCCGGTATATCAGTGTTATTAATACAAATGAAGTTATAATAACAAAAATGCTTATATAAATAAAATGAACTCCCTTGGTCATTAAACGTTTATGTTACTTTTAAATGTCTTGTCATGTTGATCCTGCTTGCTGGTCCTCTGTTTATTTCAGGTTCAGTCAGCATAAAGTTATCCGGATACTTAGTCACCTGAGTTAAGAATAGATTAAGAATAGATTAAGGGCAGATTAATACTGTGGTGATGCACCAACGCATGCTGTCCTTATTACCCGGGTTTATTCAGATAATCATTTATATTTTTATTTTGTCAAATGCCTTTAGGTCATCCTGTTAATTATCCTTATACTTAAAAGATTTATCAGGATATTGAGGTACGGGTGGTGTTATTACAGGCTTTTCCTTTATCAGTTCAAGAAGGTGCTGCACAGCTGCCTGAAGCTGGGTATCCTTTCCGCTGAATGCTTCGTGAGGTAAATTGTCGACTTTGATGTCGGGTTCCACCCCCCAGCCTTCAATAAGCCACTCGCCATCGGATGAATAAACACCTGTTTCAGCAGCTGTTGCAATTCCGTTATCCACAAGTCGGTTACCCGACGAAAGCCAGATCTCTCCTCCCCAGGTCCTTACTCCGATCAGTTTACCAAGCCCGAGACGTCTGAATCCTTCAGAAAATGCTTCACCATCAGAAGCAGTATTCTCATCCATAAGAACAACGAGGTGACCCGTGAAAGCATATTGCATGTTGGGGGTGGCTTTACCGACTCTGGGCGCCCAGTAAAACCATGCTTTCCGCATAAGCTTTTCAAGTATCCAGCTGTCTATGTTTCCTCCCCGGTTGTGCCTTACATCTACTATAAGACCTTCCCTTGTGATTGAAGGATAAAAATTCTTCACAAAATCGTCATAGTCGTTTCCCCCCATAGCCCTGAGATGAAGATACCCGATTTTGCCAGCTGACTGGTTTTCAACCTCAACCCGCCGTGTAAATTCCCATTCACCGTAACGCAGACCATTAAAGGCTGAAGCGCTTAGGGGTTTAACAACTTCATCATAAGTGCTGCCCGTTGAATTCTTAAGTTTTAACCTTACCTGCACATCAGCCTTGTTAAGAAGAAGCTGGTTTATATGTTGGATATCAAGGGTGCTTACACCATTCACGGCAGTAATCACATCCCCTTCGCGGATCTTCAGCCCGGGCCTTCCGAGCGGAGACAGTTCAGCAGGGAAGTCGGGATCTGACTTATAGATATGATCAATGACATAACCTCCCCGGTCGACGTCGCGGGTTAAAATGGCTCCAAGATAACCGTTTGAGATATTGTCGGTGGGGGTTCGCTTGTCACCTCCGTATACGAACATATGAAGGGCCGAGAGTTCGGATATCATTTGTGCAAGAAGGTCATCAAGCTCATAGCGGTCAGTAACCCTGTCAACAAGGGGACTATAGTGATCGTACACAGCCTTCCAGTCAACTCCGTGCATGTTCCTGTCATAGAAATAGTCGCGCTCCATCCGCCAGGCATCCCTGAACATCTGCTTCCAGTCTTCTGCGGGATCAATTGTAAAAGCCCATTTTGTAAGGTCCACCATGTTCTTCTTCGGTTCAGGTTTCTTGCCATCGGCATTAATCACTACAATTCCGTTCTTGTCCCTGATGAGCAATTTTTTTCCGTCGCCCGAGAGGGTGAATCCATTTATTGCAGTCGCAACATTTACGACTTCGTTCTCTTTCTTGTTTGTTATCTTCAAGGCATTCAGATTGACTGAGTTGTCGGCCGGCATATATTCCGACCAGTAGATCCATTCATTGTTCAGTTCGAAATTGCCGATGTTGGCAGCTTTAATGGGAACAATATAAAGCCTGCTAATGATATCATTGATATCTACGATATCAGCCTTAGCTTCGGTTTTTGGCTTTTCTGGTTTCTTCTTTTCAGTTTTTACTGCTGGTGGTTTTGTCGTATCCGGTTTCTCAGCATTGAGCTCATCAGCCTCACGGAATGGGAACACAGCTGTTGTATTAAGTGCAACTGCATATATCCTGGCAGTTTTCTCATAGTATGGCTCAGGCTGCTTGCTGCCCCAGGGACTTTTTACTGTTGTGCTGAATGTCCGGTCGGATATGAAATAGAGCCATTTACCATCCCTGCTGAAGTGCGGCCGGTAATTCTCCTGTCTCTCGGTAGTAACCTGGTAAGATTTTCCCGACTCCACCTCATAAATCTTTATATATCCGCTCTGTGTTTCTGCAAAGTCGGTATAAGCCAGCCAGCGGCTGTCGGGGGACCAGGCAAAAGGAGCCTGAAAACCAAAGTTGTTCTGTGCTATAAGTTTAGAATTGCCTGCAGCTTTTGAATAAAGCATGAGTCTGTTATCCTTCTCATTGTATACTACATAATTACCGTCGGGTGACGCCATAAAGCTTTCTATCAGATCCTTTGATCCGCTGGTAACAGGCACGGGATTTTTAAAGCCATAGTTATCTGATTTCCAGATCTCAAACTCGCCCGATTCATCTGAAAGCATCAGGATCTCATCTTCTGCCTTAAGATATGCGGCATTCTTATAACGTATTCCGTATTTGCGCGTTACTTCCGACCACCTGTCACCTTCAACAGGTACAGTAAAGATCCGGCCCCTCGAAGTAATTGCGATATGATCGCCTTTATACGACAGATCCACTGAGGTGATCTTTGACTTTGGATCATTTATCCATTGAACACGCTTCTGGTCGAAATCGGAAACAAGTCTGATATCAGGCTTACCTGTCCTGTCAGAAAGAATATCATAAAGTAATATGTCGGCTCCCTGCTGGCAGACAATCTTCCCTTCATAAAGGTCAGCATCTTCAAGATCAAAGCGAACTGCCTTTGTGTGCTGCTTAAGGTCCGTACCGGTAGTGCTCATCGACCAGATATTCATTGTTCCATCACGGTCGGTCAGGAAATAGATCCTGTTATTGTAGTACATCGGGTTTTTGCTTGTGCCGGGGTAATCAGCGGTCAGACTCATGGCTTCGTTAGTCCCATCGAATTTCCAGATCGACTGAGCTGTACCACCCTTATACCGTTTAGTATGGCTTCCCTGGTCCCTCAGACGGGTGAAAAAGAGCACACCGTCGGGCGAATAGGTCCCCTGGTCGGCCTGGGAGAGAGGAACAATCTCTATCATCATATCGGCAGGATTCAGCTTGATAAGCTGGGGATTCGGAAGAGTTGAATAGATGGTTGTCGAGTATAATATCCTTCCATCGGATGTCCATTGATACACTGCGGGACTTCCTTCTTCATATGTAAGCCGTTTCGGTGTTCCGCCTCCGGTTGGCATCACATAAACTTCGGAGGGTCCTTCATACTGACCGACGAAAGCAATGGACTTTCCATCGGGAGAGAAGCTTGCCTGCGACTCTACGCCGTGGTTGGTGGTAAGCCTGACCGCTTCATTTGTTGTTAAATTGAATTTCCACAGATCACCTTCGGCAGTGAATATGACATCATTACCATGTATAGCCGGGTATCTGTAATAACCCTTCTGCTGGGCATTTAACGAAATTACGGCAGAACACAAAAGGACAACAATGCAAAGACATTTAAACCTTTTCATGGATCAGATTATTTAGATATATTATAGTATCAATTCACTTATTCATCAGATCCCTGATCTGCCCCACCCTCATCACTCTCTATCCGGTAGAACTGCAATGGTTTCCTGAACCATGAAGTTTTATATGCACCATAAAGCACACCTGCCGTAAGCCAGCATAATCCTACAATTTTTGCTTTGTAACCCAGGCTCAGCCACAGGTAAAGGCAAACTGTAAATCCAAGGATCGGAACAAGAAAACGGCCTAAAGTTTTGTGATCGCCTCTCAGAAAATAATGGACAAATGAGGAGGCATTTACCCCCATAAATGCAATAAGGGCTCCGAAGTTCAGCAGTTGGGCACCAAGAGGATAACTAAGCAGAAATGCGCCTGCCAGGACAAAAACTCCAACAAGAAGAATATTGTTGCTCGGGACATGAGTACGCGGATTTACATAGGAAAAGAATTTTTTCGGAATAGCACTGTCGCGGCCCATTCCGTACAGGAGGCGACCTGCACCAAGATGTGCGCCTGAACCGGAACCTATGGTAGCAATGAGAAGTGCAATATTGATAACGTAAAACAACCACTGTCCACCTGCCTTCCCTGCAACATAGCAGAAAGCTGTGTCCTGATCCGGAAATTCTGTCCCGGGCCATACCAGCTGTGCAAAATAAACCTGAATGGAGGCAAGGACACCGGTAATCAGACATACAAGCACAGTAGCCATAAGTATGTTTTTCCTCGGATTGTGAACCTCTTCCGAAAGGGTTGAAATACCATCGAACCCGATATACGTCAGCACTGCAAGTGATGCACCTGTCGAAACTGCTGAAAATGAAAAGGTCTCAGGATTATAGAAAGGTTTAGTCCACCCCGCAATGCCAACCGGCGGTTGAAGCCAGAGATATCTGATTGCCGCAACCAAAAACAGGACAATTACTACTCCGAGACCAGTAGCAATTATTGTGTTTGTACGGGCACTGGATTCAATTCCCCGCAGATTCATTCCCGTAAAAAGAACAGCAAAGAAGACTGCAAAAACTGCAAACGGTATTTCAGGGATAAAGTTCATTGCTGCCTTGCTTGCCCATATCACACAGATAATCGGGTTCATAACGTAGTCAAATATCATTCCCCAGCCGATAAAGTAACCAAGCGAAGGGTGTATTTCGCGGCTGACGTAGGCATAAGCCGAACCGGCGCTGGGATACACATTGGCCATCCGGCCATAGCTGATTGCCGTAAAGAGCATTGCAACCATTCCTATAAGAATTGTGGTTACAACATGCCCCTTTGCAAGGTTTGTTGCAGCCCCGAAAAGAGGCATAGGTGCGGTCGGCTGAATCAGTATAATGCCATAAAGAACAAGGGCGGGGAGCCTCAGAACTCGTCTCAGTCCGGAACCAGAGGCAGCAGCTATGGAATTTTCACTCATAACGGTTAACTTTCAGTTTATAGATGTTGTTAGGATTAATAAATTGACAATAAAAATAATCAATAAACCCTCCGGTTTGTCAATTGTTTTTTTGTAATTTTATTAAATAAACAACAAATTTATAACAATTTAATAGACTGGCTATTACAAGGTGCCTGCCTTAACTTTAATTTAATCCTGATATAAAATGGAAACAAAAAAAATTTGGGGCGTTATCATTGCGGTTGTATTATTATCGCTAAACGCAATGAGCCAGACAAACAGCACCGGGAAAATATTATTGCAGGATAACTGGGCAATTCAATCTTCCGGGGATGTCCAGGCCGACGGGAAATCGATCTCCATGCCTTCCTACCAGCCTTTAAAATGGTATCCCGCAACTGTCCCTTCAACTGTGCTTGGAACACTTGTTCAAAACAAGGTATATCCTGATCCATACTATGGTACGAATATAGAATCAATTCCGGGTTATTCAACCAGCAGAAGAGGGGAAGCGCCAGAAAACTCGCCCTTCAGGATTGCGTGGTGGTACAGAACTGCTTTTTCACTGCCATCGGGTTATAAAGGGATGAACACATGGCTTAAGTTCCAAAGCATTAACTACAAGGCAAACATCTGGCTGAACGGCCATTTGATCGCTGATACTACAAAAGTGGAGGGAGCTTACCGTTTATACAATTTTAATATTTCGGAATTCGCACTCCCCGGAGCTAAAAACTGCCTTGCCCTTGAAATTTTCCCTCCCAAAAGCAAAGATCTCACAATTACATGGGTTGACTGGAACCCCACCCCACCCGACAAGGGAATGGGGATATGGTACGATGTTTCCATACATTCCACCGGACCGGTTGCCATAGAAAATACAAAGGTTGTTACAAAACTCAATCTGCCTTCCACAAATCTGGCCAGACTGACTATATCTGCAGAACTTTTGAATGCGACGGGGAATAAGATCACCGGAACACTGAAGGGAAAGATCGGGAACCTCAGCTTTACCCGGGAAGTAACCCTTAATCCTGCAGAAAAGAAGATTGTAACATTTGACCCTGACAATTTCAAACAACTTGTAATCGCTGATCCAAAGTTGTGGTGGCCGCATACTGTCGGACCACAAAACCTTTATAACCTCACCCTTACATACGACATAAAGGGGAAAGTCTCTGATACAAATACGACCAGGTTCGGGATACGTGAGATCACCTCGTGGATGAATAAATTTGACGGAAAATACACAAGGGTTTTTCAGGTAAACGGTAAGAATATAGTAGTGCGCGGAGGAGGCTATGTGCAGGACATGATGCTGCGGCCTTCAAATAAAAGAGTGGATACGGATCTGCTTTACGCAAAATACATGGGTCTTAATGCACTGAGAATGGAAGCTCCGCGTGGTTCGGATTACCTTTTTGACAGATGCGATGAGGAAGGAATCCTGCTAATGGTTGGCTGGTGCTGCTGCAGCGCCTGGGAGCAGTGGAAAACATGGACTCCTCATACGGCAGATATCGCGGAACTGAGCTGGACAGACCAGATAGTCCACCTGAGGAATCACCCGGCTGTCTTTGACTGGCTCTACGGAAGCGATAACTTTCCTCCTGCAGATGTTGAAAAACGTTATATAAAAATACTTAATGAATATGACGGCACGAGGCCTTATCAATCTTCAGCTACAGCTGATTCAAGCTCAATCGATGGGCATACGGGATTGTACATGGGACCTTATCCCAAAGTATATGCTTATGAACCACCAGTTTACTGGTACGGGAAGCTCGAATTCAACACTGAGGCCGGGCCTTCGGGAGAGCAGCTACCACCGGTTGAGACAATGCGTCTGATGATGCCGGAAAAGGATCTATGGCCAATTAGCGAATCATGGAACATCCGTTTGCATAAGGCATTCTTCCCAACAATGCGTGAGGCACTGGAATCGAGATACGGGAAACCTGCCGGTCTTGAAGAATACAGCATTAAGTCGCAGGTAGTCCAGTATGAGGCTACCCGTGCTATGTTCGAAGCATTTGCCGGCAATAAATACCGTTCAAGCGGAATCATATACTGGATGTACAATTCAGCATGGCCTTCGCTTTACTGGCAGCTGTATGATTATTTCTTTGCACCGAATGGGTCATTTTACGGAACGAAAAAAGCGTGCGAACCATTGCATATCCAATACCACTATAACGATAACTCGGTTCATGTTGTAAATGGGTTTTACAAGGATTTCACCGGTCTGAAGGCAACGGCAAAATTGTATGATCTGAATATGACGGAAAAGTATTCTAAAGAAGCTCCGCTCGATGTAAAAGCTGATGAAAGCAAGAAAGTAATGTTCCCTTCCTTTCCAACTGATAACGGTGAGGTGTATTTCCTTAAGCTAAAACTGACAGATGCCTCAAACAAAGAAATCTCTTCAAATTTCTACTGGCTGTCATCAAAAGGAGATGAAAAAGCAGATTTTACGGCTCTTGGCATGCTTCCGAAGGTGAATTTGAATTTCACCGTTTCTCCGATACAAAAGCAAAAAGGTAAATACAGGATTGTTGTTGAAATTGAAAATCCCTCAACTTCACTCGCCTTTTTTGTTAACCCAAAGATCCTGAAAGGCAAATCAAAAGAGATGGTCTTACCCGTTTTTTGGGAAGACAATTACATTTCGCTTCTTCCGAAAGAAAAACGCAAAGTTGCAGTAGAATTTAATCCTGCGGATCTGAATGGTGAAATGCCCCTTCTTGCAATTGACGGATGGAACATTTCACATGTCGAAAAGGACCTAAAGTAACCCCCTCTTCCTCAGTAACGGCTCCTTTGAAGGATCCTTGCCCCGGAATTTGTGGTATTGAACCATTCCCTCGTCTTTTCCTCCTTCAGTAAGAATGTTCTTTCTGAAACTGGCTGCTATATCCTTATTATAGATATCGCCCGAATCAACAAAAGCCTGGAAAGCATCGGAATCGAGGACTGCAGCCCAGAGGTAAACATAGTAACCTGCGGCATATCCTCCTATAATGTGACTGAAATATGTTGTTCTGTACCGTGGAATGATCTCATCCATCAGATTAATCCTGCTCATTGACTCTTTTTCAAATGCATTAACATCAATCTGCTGTGGTTCCTTAATGCTGTGCCAGTCGATATCCAGAACCGATGCTGCAATATATTCAACAGTATTGAAAGCCTGGTTGAATACAGATGCTTTTCCCATCCTCCGGATAAGGTCGTCAGGTATGACCTCTCCGGTTTTATAATGTTTCGCATACACTTTCAGGACTTGAGGCTTACCAGCCCAGTTTTCCATTATCTGCGATGGTAATTCAACCATATCGCGTGGAAAGTTGCCAGCTGTCCTGTCATATTTACCGTCTGTAAATAGTCCTGCAAGTGCATGACCAAATTCATGGAAGAGGGTGGTTGTCTCATCCCACGACAACAGTGCCGGAGTATCGCCGGATGGTCTCGTGAAATTTGTAACCATTGTGATAACGGGATATATCTTTTTCCCGTCCTCATATGATTGGCTCCTGAACCTGCCGCACCAGGCGCCGGCACCTTTACCCGGACGAGGGAAATAATCGAGATAGAGGACACCCACATGATCGCCATTGGCTTCTTTAACTTCAAAAACTTCAACATCGGGGTGATAAACAGGAGCTTCCGGCAACTGTGTAAAAGTGATGCCATACAGCTGATTGGCGACATAGAACATACCGTCACGAACATTCGTCAGTGAAAAGTATGGCTTCATTTCGGCTTCATCAAGATTATACTTTTCCTTCTTTAGCTTTTCGGAATAATACCACCAGTCCCATGAAGCAAGTTTGAATTTACCGCCTTCCCGGTCGATGATCTTTTGCATCTCATCACGATCCTTTGCAGCAATAGCAAGGGCCGGAACCATCAGCTCATTGAGAAACTCCGAAACGGCTCCGGGGGTTTTGGCCATGTTGTTCTCTATAATATAGTCGGCATAGCTTGGATATCCCAGTAACTTTGCCTTCTCAGTTCTCAGATTTATAATCTTCAGGATTGTTGCCTTATTGTCAAATTCATTATTATTGTCACCTCTCATAAAGTATCCGCGGTATATCTTTTCACGCAGATCCCTGTTTTTTGCGTATGTAAGAAAAGGAAGAAGGCTCGGTTTCTGAAGAGTGAAAACCCATTTGCCCTCCATTCCCGAGGTTTTTGCCGTTTCGGCTGCAGCATCAATAACTTCTTTTGAAAGACCGTCGAGATCTTCAACTTTGTCTGCAACAAGCTTGAAATTGGTGTTTGTCTCTGCAAGATGATTTTCATTGAATTTAATCTGGTTTACAGAAAGCGCTTCATTTATGCCACGCAGTTTTTCCTTGTCTGATTCATTAAGGTTAGCTCCGTTACGGACGAAATCAGTATAGTACTTTTCAACAACTCTTATCTGGTCAGAATCAAGACTGCTCGTCAAACGGGTATCATAAACCGATTTTATCCTCTGGAAGAGTTTGTCATTCAATGAAATATTATCCCTGTGTTTTGTGGTTAACGGCGAGATCTTCCTGTTCAGTCCCTGCATTACCGGATTGGTATTCGCAGAATTCAGACTTCCAAAAACCGAACTTACTTTCCTGAGGAGCCTGCCCGACTTGTCGTAGGTGAATACCGTGTTTTCGAATGATGCAGGTTCAGCATTATTTACAATTGCATCAATTTCGGCCTGCTGTTCGGCAATACCTTTAATTATTGCGGGAAGGTAGTGGCTCGTGTCAATAAGGTCAAAAGGTGGGACCTGGAATGGAGTGTTGAATTCGCTGAAAAATGGATTTTCCATACTTTTCTTAGTCTGTTTGCATGCGGTAAAGACAAGCAGTACCATTAAAAGAATTGACAGAGTCTTTTTCATAATTGCTGGCTTAACGATAATTGTAATAGGTTCTCTTATATTAATTCCCGCCTTATGCCGGATCAGGCAAATGTAAAGAAATTAATCATTACTATCATTTATCTATCCATTTCTTGAATTCAGCCACTTTCTCGCGACTCACAATGAATAGATCGCTCTTCTCCCTGTTCTTTAAAGTAAGCTGCAACCTGCTCGATGAGTAACTGTACATCATAGAAATCGAATCGATATTAACAATGCAATCCCGGCTGATCCTGAAGAATTTACGTGGATCGAGCATACTCTGTAATTGTTCAAGTGAGTAATCAATCCCATAATCTTTATTCTGATTGTCATTTAGAAATACACTGCGCTCAGAAATATGAAAATAGCTTATTTCAGAGGTGGGTATTGACCTGTACTTTTCTCCGATCTTGATCAGGAACCTTGACTTAAACTGATTCCTGAATTCGTACATAAGCTGTTTAAAATCTCTTTTAAACGGATCTTTATCTGCATAAAGCTTTTTGAATTTATCGATTGCTGACTTCAGAAGCTTTTCGTCCACCGGTTTTAAAAGATAATCAATGCTATTCACTTTGAAAGCTTTAAGCGTATACTCATCATAAGCGGTTGTGAAAATTACAGGGATGTCAACATTGATCGTATCAAAAATCTCAAAGCAAAGCCCGTCGTCAAGTTGAATATCCATCAGGATCAGATCGGGTTGCGGCCTCTCCTGCAGACGGTTAATAGCTTCTTCGACAGTTTCCACAACACCCAGCACTGTGCTCGATTTATCAATTTTCTTCAATAGCCTGACAATTCTGTCGGCAGCAGGTGTCTCATTTTCAACTACGAGGATATTCATTTTAGTAAGGGTAATTTTACGGTGAAATAATTATCAGCCTCTTCTATCACCATTTCTTTCCCGGTAATAAGACTGACCCGCCTGGAGAGATTATTGAGTCCGATTGCCGTTGAGTTCAACTGTGTAGCCTTTCTCTGAAGGTTATTCTTTACGACTATAAATTCATTTTCAAGATAGACTCTGATCCTCAGCTGGTTCTCGCGGGTTGCTATGTTGTGCTTTATGGCATTTTCAAGAAGGATCTGTAATGAGACAGGAAGTATTTTATATTTCTCAGCATCAGGAACATCAATAGAAAGAAGTATCTTTTCCTCATCACGAACCTTATGAAGATTATAGTAATCAGTTATAAACTCCAGTTCGTAAGTGAGCGGAACTTTATCTTTCTGTCCATTTTCAAGTATATAACGGTATATTGAAGAGAGACTGTTTATAAACCTCTCAGCCAGATCAGGCTGTGTCTGAACAAGCGATGAAATCGTATTAAGGCTGTTAAACAGGAAATGTGGATTTACCTGACTTTTCAGAGTCTCATTCTGAAATATAAGGTTTTCCTCCCGGAGCTTTTGTTCGCGTGCTAAAGAATCCTGCCAGAGAAAGACAATAAATATAAGTGCTCCAATTGATAAGCCGGCTAAAGTCGATCTGAACCATCCGCTAAACTGATCATAAAAGAAATCGTGCAGAGCCGTCGAAACGCTTTCTCCCCTTAAAAAAAGTTCAGAATATTTCAGAATGATAAAAATTATCATTGAAAACAAAAGGCAGGCTGCAAGAAAAACCATAAACCGTACAACTACTTCGCGTGTAATCTCCCCGGGACTTTTGTCAAATTTCAGTTTTGAAAATAACCTGTAACCAAAATAAATAAACACCTCAAGCTGGACAATCAACATAATGAACCCCACTAGCTGAAGTGGAAATCGGTCCCGGAATATTCCCCGACAATTTTAGAATCAGAGTTACAGCCAGGGAAAACAATACTATCGAAATATGTGATAATGATTTTTTCTGGTCCAAATACTTGAAACGGGCAGGTGGTTCCATATCAGCAAATTTAACAGTTCTTTATCAGATTTTCTCAACTACGAGCTCTCTTATCGTCTTGACATTGAATTTGTCCTTCATTCCTTTGACTTCGATTTCCTGAATACTTCCGCTGTACATTACCCCATGTTCAATACTTTTGGTATTCATGGAGATCAATATCGTTCCCCAATATTGTTCTGTCCCTTTTGTTTTGACCATGTCGATATTCACCTCAACTTTGTTGTCAAGTGCATTGAACCCAACGACTGCACACATTTCGCCATTGAATTCAGTTATCCCCTCCCATGTCAATACAATTTTGTTATGCGAATATTTGCCGATTTCAGCCATATCAAACTCACCGTTAATCATTGGAATAGTGTATGGCTGGTTCAGTTTCAGCGAGTCAAAGTAATTCCAGCCGAAAATCTCAAATGACAACATATCCCAGATAAGGTTTCTGGCAAATATATTCCCGGGATTTGAAGGAAAATTCTTAAAAGCTTCAGGCTGAACCATTTTCGCTGTTGGAACATATTTTATGTTCTCCATATATTCCTGTCTGACCCCGGCTGGAAAAGGCTCATCCCTGTTGTTGGAATTAGAAATAGAAACGTTTTCCCACGTAACAGAATCATTCTTAAATCCCCTTATGTAATAACCGGTTACCTTTGTTTTGCCGGTAAAGTTTCCGTAAATGTCAAGGTTTGTGTAGACGGCAGTCATCCTGTACTTTTGGAGCGAACCATCATTACTGATGACGATGTGAGGCAATTCCTTAAGATACTTTTTTGCTACAGCCTTCTGGCTCTGAGGGTAACATACACCCGGGAAGAGTATTCCGGTTAATATTAAAGTCCCTGTCAAAATCTGAACAGTCCGGTTTTTCATCTCTTTAATTTTTTTGGTTAAACAATTAATACAGGTCAAAGAAACGACCTGAATTAACCGGATAAAAATAAAACTTGCGGAACCGGCGAACGGGGTGTCTGAATGGGAGAAATTTACGCTTTAACCGTTAGCCTGGATTAGCCGGATTATTCCTTATATAAATCCGTGAATGGTGCACCGGCAGGGGGTGATATCTCCAATTCAATAACGGTGCTCTCCAAACCGGGTGATGACAATGTGATCGTTGCCTCACCGGTCTTTTCCAGCGATTGAAGATATATCAGCAGCCTTCCATGAAAGGAATGTTGCTTATTGTCCTTGTAATCTTCAATATTTGAGGGATTCGAATCTTCCATTCCCAGTAAACGGACCGGCCCCTTAATATCGCACGATATCTCATTGTCCGCGGAATACACAGCATTCCCTGCCTCATCGCATAACGACACAAAAATATGAGCCAGGTCCTGTTGGTCAGCCTTTAGTGAATTCTTATCACAAACTGCTTTTATCATTACCGGATTCCCTGTGGTTCTTAATTCAAATTCAGCAGCTTCATTCCCTTCATTTTTGCCGATAGCTCTTAAAACTCCCTTTTCAAACGGCACTTCCCAGGTTATAGTCCGGTTCTTGAAATCAGCCATCTTTTTTGTTCCCAGTGAGCGGTTATTCAGGAAAAGTTCAACCTCGCTGCAATTTGAGAATACATTTACACTTATTGTTTTTCCCTCAGGCCAGTTCCATAGAGGCTCAACCCTTTTATGCGCCCACAGTCCTTCATTCGCGGAACCTGAAAGCCGATCGGTAGTCCCTATGAAAACCATCGGCTTATCGCTCCATATACTTTGCCGGAAGAAAAACTCAGGCTTCCTGTTTCCGGCCAGATCAATCACCCCGGCTGTATTTGAACGTGTTGGATACCTGCCTGCCTCGCCCAGATATTCAAATCCTGTCCACAGAAACTGGCCCATGACATAATCATTATCCGCAACATAGTTCCACATTTCAAGGGTCATGCCGTTTTCGCTGCCATATAATGGTCTCTCAGGATATTTTATATGATCCGGAGCATACCTGAATTCCTGGTAGTTGTAGCCTGCAACATCAAGGGCATCTGCATAACCTGTCTCGTTCGACATGAGTGCAGATGCCAGCCCGGCAGTGACAGGTCTTGTCTTATCAAGTTCCTTTATTACTGCTACTAGCTCCCTGGCAACTATTCCCAACCTGTCGGCATGCGGAAGTGACTCACTATATTTTGCCCATGTCTGGGGATTGGCTTCAGTATTAAGTACCGGATGAGAGTACGGATCATTCGGATAGTCGACTTCATTTCCAATGCTCCACATGATCACTGAAGGATGGTTCCTGTCGCGGAGTACAAGATCCTTAAGATCTGTTTTAGCCCATTCCCTGAAACTGACTGAATAACCCTGCTTACCCGGAGTCCCCGCATTCCAGCCTGCAAGCCATTTCTTTTTGGGAAGCTCCCATTCGTCAAAGGCTTCATCAATTACAAGAAATCCCATAGAGTCGCATAAATCGATAAAGTCTGTCGAAAACGGATTATGACTTGTACGGATGGCATTACATCCCATCTCCTTAAGTATTCCAAGGCGCCTTGCAATCTCTTCCTTCGGGACGGCCGCGCCCAGGACTCCTGCATCGTGATGCATGCATATACCCTTTAGTTTCAGGTTCTTCCCGTTAATAAAAAAGCCTTTGTCAGCATCAAATTTTAATTCCCTGAAGCCGACCATCGTTGCAGTATTATCGAGCAGTTCCCTTCCCCTGATTTCAGTTACCAGTTTATACAGGTTAGGATTGTCGGTATTCCACAGATTTGGCTTAGAGATTTTAAAAACCTGATTTACTGTCTCTTCCTGTGGTTCGTCAAATGAGATTTTATTGGTCACCCTTCCTATAACTTCATTACCATAAATGAGGGTGCCAGTTACTTTAACCTTAACCTTTTTTCCTGTTTCGTTTACAACAGTGATGTCTGCCGAAAGTACTGCCTCCGAAGAATTAACCTGAGGAGTTTTACAGTATACTCCCCATTGCTTAAAGTGCACAGGTTCAGTTGTTAATAATTTCACATCCCGATATATCCCGGAGCCAGTATACCAGCGTGAATCGCCTGCAAGCGAATGGTCAACCTTTACCGCGATCAGGTTTTCCTTGCCATAGTTCAGATATGGCGTAAGGTCATATTGAAATGATATATAACCATTTGGGCGTTTGCCCAGATATTTTCCGTTGATCCACACCTCACTGTTATTATAAACCCCGTCAAAATAGATAAACACCTTTCGCCCCTGCTCAAAAGAGGGTATAAAAAAAGTCTTCCTGTACCAGCCAATTCCGCCGGGAAGGTACCCTGTACAACTGGCATTTTCCTTGCTGAACGGACCTTCAATACTCCAATCGTGAGGCAGATCGAGAAGACGCCATGAAGATTCGTCAATGCCAGGATTCTGTGCACCGGGAAGGTCTCCTTTATAGAACTTCCATCCGGAATTGAAATTCTGAATACTCCTTCCGGCAGGCTGAGCTGAAATCATGTTTCCCGACATTAAAATTATCATGATCAGGATGCAACTCCCAATTTTTTCGTTAATATTCATAATCTTGTCTCGATTAAAAAATTTGAACCCTAAAATAATCTATATTTGGCTATATTTAAATCTTTTCTTCATACCGCCAGGCGAATATTGGCTGACAGGAAGAAAGCATCACTATACATTCCGGAAGTTAATGAGCCAGGACAGCCAATATGATCTCGTCAGAAAGCTTAGGCCCGCTAAAATAATTTTACCTGTTCTTATAGGTCTGGCAGTTGTAGCCTGGTTCATAACGAGAGAGATAGACACTGATGCTTTAAAAACTCTGCATTTTACCTGGAAATCCGTATTCTGGCTTTTCATAGCCTGGTGCTTTATGTTGGGAAGGGATCTTGGATATATGATAAGAATAAGGATCCTTTCGGAAAAAGATCTTAACTGGCTGCAGGCATTCAGGGTTATAATGTTATGGGAATTCACGTCCGCCATAACTCCGTCAACAGTCGGCGGAACAGCAGTTGCCGTTGTCTTTATACATAAAGAGGGAATAACTGTCGGAAGAAGTACTTCCATTGTTCTGGCCACATCATTTCTCGATGAGCTTTACTTTGTGATCATGTTTCCTCTTATCCTTCTGATCGTTGGAGGGAAAATACTGTTCACTACCTCGCTTCCGGGATCCGGAAATGCTTTATTAAATAACCTTGTAATCGTTTCAATCATAGGATATACCGTAATACTCGCATGGGTAGTCTTCGTGGGCTACGGCCTCTTTATTGATCCTGATAAAATAAAGAAAACGATAAATTATTTGTTCAGGCTGCCGGTCCTTAGACGATGGAAGATGTCGGCTGAAAAAGCTGGTGACGAAATCATCGATAGTTCTCATGAGCTGAAGAAGAAACCCTTTGGTTTCTGGGTTAAAGCTTTTACAGCAACCTTTCTTTCGTGGACTTCCAGATACTGGGTAGTAAACGCGATTCTTCTTGCTTTTTTTGCCATCCACGATCATTTTTTGATATTTGCAAGGCAGCTCGTTACATGGATAATGATGATTATCAGCCCCACCCCTGGCGGCAGCGGCTTTGCGGAGGTGATCCTGGGACGCTATATCTCAGATACGATACCCGGAAATCCGGAATATTCAGGAAGCATTTCGCTTGCAATGGCAATTATCTGGAGAATAATCAGTTATTATCCTTACCTGATTATAGGCGCTTCTATTGTTCCTGGCTGGATAAACCGAAAATTTGTTCAACATCTGACATCAAAGAAATAGATTTTTGTAATTACAAACAGACAACATTGAATGAAAGGATACTCCGGGATCCTGTCATAACGGAAAAGGAAGGAGTGCCTGTATAACACAGACGGAAACAGGCAACATTGATATGTCAGATAAGCAACTGGATTATATAATTGAGATTAGGGGGAAAACAAGAAATAAATTGATCGTAAATGAATTGGATAAGAAAATTAATTACCGGCCTGTTATTTTTACTTATAGCTGTTGCCTCACTGCGTGGTCAGGCGACGACTGATCCGATGGTGAGTAAATGCCTTTCTGTTACGGGAGCAGATGCAACGTATCTTAAGGATTTCAGAATTCAGCTCGGTGAGGGTACTCCCCGGGATATACTCAGATATAAAGAAAACATGTTCCTCTGGAAAAATACAAAATACCGTTTTACAATGTGTAACGCTGACAATTCCAAAGGGCAGCTGGTCCTGACAATAATGGATGATGCAAATAATGTCGTTCTTTGCTCATCAGATACGACAACAGGTAAGATTTATCCGTTTGTCGATTTTATCTGTAACAAAAGTATTGTCTATCAGATTTATTTTGATTTCAGCGAAGGAAAGTCAGGAACGGGAGTAAGTATTGTTTCAATGATAAAATGAGACTTTCACGTGCGCCCCAAAATTTGAATAAGGACGACAAGTATAAAGAGCGCTCCTGACTTGTCCACCTTAGTGCCACAATTGACTGATTTGCAATGACAATATTTTATCCTTAAAGAAGGGCGGACAAGTCAGGAGGGTTGCCACCCGAATGTATTCGTCTATATATCAGTGAGATCCCTCGCTGGCGCTCGGGATGACATGGCATTATTAATTATTGGGTGGAGGGAAGCAGGGGCGTTTCGTTTGAATTCTTCTTAACTCTTTTTGCTCGTTCGAAACGCCCCTGCTTCCCTCCCCAATCTAAAAAGAAACAATGTCATCCCGAACGGAGTGAGGGATCTCATAATATTACCATGACTTGTCCACTTTAGTGCGACAAATTTAAGACTTCATCACTGTATTTGACTGATTTTCAATGACAATATTTTATCCTTAAAGAAGGGCGGACAAGTCAGGAAAAGTATTGTCTATCAGATTTATTTTGATTTCAGCGAAGGAAAGTCAGGAACGGGAGTAAGTATTGTTTCAATGATAAAATGAGACTTTCACGTGCGCCCCAAAATTTGAATAAGGACGACAAGTATAAAGAGCGCCGAGAATAGAATCTCAGGTATAACCTTCTTTCTGACAAACACAAAGTAGTGAGTTAATAAATAGCTGACAGGAATTCCTGCAAGCCAGAAAATCTCTTCAGAAACCGGCTCAAATAATAAAAAAATCGCTGCAGAAATCAGTAATGCCCAGATTAACAGGCGAAAAGTCTTACGCGACTTTATCTTTTTTGTATTAATCACTGAGAAGAGATAAAACATACTGATAAGAGTAATTAAACCTAACACTATAAGTGCTGCGATTGTTACCCCTGATATATTAAGATCGGTACTCCTGGTAAAAAGGTTCCAGGCTATTACAGACATCAGGGATTTCAGTCCATCTCCCGTTACATAAGTAAATCCGAACGTAAGAAACCATGGTGTGATCAGGCCCAGAACAGAAATAATTATCTCCTTAACGTTCCCCGTCCTGAGCAAAGCAATTCCGATGATCAAAAGGAGGCCAAACCAGACAAAATTTGCATAGAACAAACTGCCGGTGGAGATAAGTAACCCGGCATCAAAAAATGAATAAGCCGTATTTTGTACTTTATACGAATCCATTATTCTGCGGATGGCAAGTATAAGAAATATAGCAGCAGGAAGGGCAGGATTCAGGACCTGTTGCCGGGGAAAAAACCCGCTGAATATTACATAGATCAAAGCAGGAAGAAAAGTCCTTTCACTTATAAAAAATCCTGAGGTGTTGAAGCTTACCAGAAGGTATGATGTTAATAGAACAAGGATAAATGTAAACAGTACACTTATTAACGGATTTATGCCGGCTATTTTAAGAACTATCCCGAAAAGCGGCATCGGATTATTGTCAAAATTCAATGATGAAGGCAGCCGGGGATGGAGGAAGGAACCGAGCCATAACAAAACCATTATTATTAGTATCAGAGCTATAACATCAGGACCGGTGCCCTTGAACTTTCGTAAAAACATAAATTCTATAAATCAAATCCGATATCTTTTCTGTAATATACATCCCTGAAATTTATAAGTCCCGCATTCCTGTAGGAACCCTCAAGCGCTTCCTTCAGAGTTACTCCCCACGAGCTTACGGCCAATACCCGCCCACCTGATGTCACCACTTTATCCCCATCATTCTTTGTTCCTGAGTGAAAGACGACGCAGTTTTCCGTTCTATCAAGTCCTGTGACCTCATACCCTTTAGCGTAAGTACCAGGATAACCGCCTGAGACGAGCATGACAGAGGAGACATATCTTTCATCAGTCTCAAGTGTTCTTTCAGCCAGGTTGCCCATTGCCACGCCCTCAATCAGTTCGAACAGATCAGATCTTATTCTTGGCATAATAGCCTCGGTTTCGGGATCTCCAAGCCGTGCATTATATTCAATTACGTATGGATCGCCATTCACATTTATGAGTCCAAAGAAGATAAATCCTTTGTATTCGATGCCCTCCTCCATCAGTCCCTTCATCGTAGGATCAATAATTCTTTCCCTGACTTTCCTCATAAACTCCTTCCCTGCAAACGGAACCGGGGAGACCGATCCCATCCCACCGGTATTTAGTCCTTTATCATCTTCACCAATCCTCTTATAATCTTTTGCCTCGGGTAGCAGCTTGTACGATTTCCCATCGGTAATAATGAATACCGATAGTTCAATCCCTTTCAGGAATTGTTCGATGACTACTTTTTGGCCTGCAGATCCGAACTTGCCGTTAATTATAGCATTAAGTTCATTCTCAGCTTCATCGAGAGAGTCAATGATAAGGACTCCTTTCCCGGCGGCAAGGCCATCGGCTTTTAGAACATAAGGTGGATTAAGAGTCCTCAGAAAAGCACCTGCTTCATTGACTGTGGTTCTGTCAAAACTCCTGTACCTTGCGGTTGGGATCATATGTCTTGTAAGAAAAGCTTTTGCAAAATCCTTGCTACCCTCTAAACGCGCTGCTGATTTGACAGGTCCTATAACCGGGACATGTTTCAGCGTCTCATCCTGAAGGAAAAAATCATGTATACCTTCCACCAGGGGGGCTTCCGGTCCGACAATGACCATTCCGATCCTGTTGTCGATTACTGCTTTCCTGACCTCATCAAAGGATTCAGGATTCACTTTAAGATTCGTACCTGTGGAGTTCGTCCCGGCATTTCCCGGAGCGATGAAGATTTTCGCTACTTTTTTACTTTGTGTCAGCTTCCAGGCTAGAGCATGCTCCCTGCCACCGGACCCGAGAATCAGAATATTCATTTAAACAATTTAAAAGCCTTTCAAAAGTAGTATTTCATTCCGATAAATAAAATCCCTCTTCACCTGTCAGGTCTCTGCCATCCTCCCGTATTTTGAAAAAGTCTGCATTACATTATCCACATAGGTTTTTGAGACCGGGATATCGGTCAGCAATGGATTATCAAGCTCAAGTTTCAACCCGTCCTTATCCCTTCTTATTATTTTTACTTTCTCGAAATTAACCATATATGATCTATGGCAACGGATTATCTCAGTTCCTGCGAAATTCTCTTCCATCTTTTTCAGAGTGTCGCGCAGCAGATATTTTGAGATTTTACCCTTGTTGAGATAACAGATACTCACGTAATTTTCAGCTGACTCAAGATAAAAAAGATTTTCTTTCTTAACTGAGAACTTGAGTATTGATCTGTCGTCATAAAAAGGAACCATATCCATTGTATTTCCGGCAACCGGCTGCGTTTCAGCTATCCTTTCAATCATTTCCTTTTTGTCGCGCCAGGAAAAGTAAAGCCACATCACCGAATATGGAAGCAGAAGTACGAGAGAAGTGTTGCGGGCTGACAATCTTACAAGGTCTGTAAAAACTCTGCCATCGTTAAGGATATATTTGGTAAAGAGAGCATAAACAAGCGACATTAATAGAATCTCACCGGAAATCCAGACAAGATAATGCCAAATTAGTATTATGTGCTTTTTACCCGTGTAAAACATCACTATCCGGCTTATAACCACAACCAGAACTCCTGCAAGAATGACAAGGCTTGAATATGTAAAAAACTCAGGTCTGGTAAGGTCAAACCACCTGTCAACACCAAAAGGAGAATAAATGTTGATAAACACCAGCGCAAACAGCGATGTAAACAATATTAATCTGATGATGTTTTGCTTTTCATTCAGATAGGGAGGAAGAGGTTTTTGAAAATCGAACATCGGATAAAGTAAAACTAAATACAAAAGTAATCTTTTCCAATTTATCGTCCCTTTAAAGGCTAAATTGAATATTCATAAGTGGCGTCTGACTCAATTTCGTCCCTGATTTTAAAATCTCGTCACCAAATCTCAATTTTTGTCCCTCAATCCGATCAACGGGCACATTAATTTGTTACAACATAATACGGATTCTTACTTTGTATTGGAAATGAAACTTCTTATATGGAAATTGAGTACACAGGGAACTACCATCTGCTAAGATCGGTTTTTGATCCCGGATTAAAAGAGATCAGCATTCCCGGCTCTGAAGTCAGGATTGTCAATCTTGACTTCAGCTCAGGTTTCGGGAAGGAGGGTTTTTCAAATGAGAATGATATCGCAATCAATGAAAACATGAGATTCTCCTACCCTGTTTTTATTCCGGCCGGTAAAAACAGCACGAAGGTCATTCTATTGCTCCATGGTCTAAATGAGCGAAGCTGGCTGAAATACCTTGTTTGGGCTTACTGGCTCTCGCATGAAACGAACAGTTATGTAATTCTCTTTCCTATTTCATTTCACATAAACCGGTCGCCACGCTCATGGATCGATCCACGATCGATGATGCAGTATTTAAAGGAACGGAAAGACAGCCACAACGATATCAGGATGTCGAGCTATGCCAATGTGGCTCTGAGCAACAGACTTACAAGCCAGCCCATGAGGTTTTTCAGCTCCGGCTATCAGACTTCATCCGACATAATGACTCTTCTGACGAAGATCAGGAGTGGAGCACATGAGGTGATTCCCGGAGGCAGTACTGTGAATATTTTCGCTTATTCAATCGGAGCTTTCCTGGCACAGATACTGATGCTCGGAAATCCCGAAAATCTATTTACGGATTCAAGGCTTTTTATGTTGTGCGGCGGATCGGTATTCAGCTATATGCAGGGAACATCCAAACTTATTATGGACAGCCTGGCGTATGACAGGATCTACGGTTATTATCTAAATGATTTTGAGGAAGAAATAAAGAAGGAATCTCCACTGTTTGATTACCTCCGTTCAAGCCAGCTGGGAACTGCTTTCCGGTCGATGATCGACCTGGAGAGATTAAAAACTTTCCGTGAAAACTTTCTCGGAAAGATGAAGGATCAGATAAGGTCGATTGCTTTGCTTAAGGATTCAGTAATTCCGGCTGCCGGCATTGTCAAGACGATGAGCGTGTTTAAAAGGGGCACCAAAAGCCAGGTTGAAGTCTGGGATTTCCCCTTCCCCTATTCCCATGAAAATCCCTTCCCTGTTTATGATAATAGCCTGAAGTATGAAGTCGACAGTAGTTTCAAACGTATGATCAGGGAAGCATCCCTGTTCCTTGCTTAGAAAATGCAGGAATAACAAACCTGTAGCCTTCCTTTTCGCAGAAATCCAGAAATTCTTCCAGAAATGATAAAGCTGAAGAGGCTACCTTGTCATGCAGAACTATGACTGAGCCTTTTCTCAATTTCTTTTTAAGGATACCTAACGATCTTTCTTTTCCGGTACTCAGGTCAAAATCATAGGGCATAAGATCCCAGAAAACTATATCATATGTTTTTTTCAGGATGTGGTATTGGGATAGCCGGAGAGCGCCATAAGGCGGCCTGAACAACGAGGCTGAAGTAAATTCAGCCGCCTTTCCCACATCAGCAACATATTTTGTGACCGGAGATTTCCATCCGTTAAGGTGGCTGAATCCATGGTTACCTGTTTTATGTCCGTTCGATCTTATGTCAGCCATAAGACCGGGATACTTCGCAGCTGCCTGCCCATTACAAAAGAATATGGATTTTACCTTGTAATTCTCAAGTATATCAAGAATCTTCGGAGTCGAATCAGGATCAGGGCCATCATCAAAAGTCAGGCAGATTTCATTCTCCTTCGTCTTAATCCGGAAAAGAGCCTCCGGATAAATCAATCGTGAAAATACCGGTGGTCTGAAAAACCTCATCGGATCCTATTTCGTTGAGTATAATATGCCGTAATACTTATTAACGTCAGGCTCTATCGTTTTTGTCAGTGAATCGAGTTTCAGCTTCATTGACATATTATAAATATCAAGAAGCGATTGCATATTGATCCCTATGGGGTAATCCATTCCAAAGCGCGAACCCTGGTTCATGGATGCTGCATAATCGAGATACTCTTTTGAATATTTTATCACCTCGTTGATTATCTTATCACCTTCCTCCTTGTTTCCCGCTCTGATAAGCACCTCAGCCGGTCCAAGTGAAAAGAAATCATGAGGTATCTTTGATGAAGGAATAAATTCGAGGCCTTTATGGGCAGCTGCGACAGCTTTAGTTGTATCGCCGGCTTCAAGCAGTGCTTTTCCAAGGTTCCCGAAGATCCTCCTGAAATTACTAAGCATTCTTTTATTGTTTTCATCAAGATAAACTTTCGGATCGCCTGCATTTCCCCACTCAAACTTATTCATCATATTATCATACATTACCGTCGGGTCGATCATTCCGAATTCGCCTTCCTCCGATGGAGTGGTTTTTATTGGCACGATCCTGTAAGCCATTCCTTCCTGAACAAAAAACTTTTCCAAACCCTTATACTGGCTTGACGGTACTGTTGTTGAAAAATATACAGGTCTGGTCCATTTATTCGTCGCAAGCAGATCCATAATTGCAAGGTCGCCTTTAAAAGCATTGCTCTCAGTGTATTCCCAGATCATAGGTGAGACAATTCTGTCCTTAAAGTATTCCTTTACAGTTCCGTTCGAAACTACCTTTGCCGGGTCAACATCTATAATGAATTTGTTGGCAGGCAGATAATTAAGAAAATCACCTCTTCCGCTTATGTCAATCATATATCTTTTGTCATCCTGGCCGCCAAATTGTACTACCTGACTTAATTCAACAGGCTTGTCGACCTTGTTGTTAACAGGTAACTGGTTTCGGACGCCTTCAACATACTTTTCGGGCGGAAGTGAAAACGGCAGCGGATCAGATTTATATGATTTTTGCCGCATCATATCAATATACCAGCCTGCCTGTATGTAGCTCAGGTTTGCAACACGTATGTCGGTTCTGACCTGTTCCACATCCTGCACGTACCATACCGGGAAGGAATCATTATCCCCGTAAGTAAAAAGTATGGCATCGGGAGCACACGATTTCAGATAGTTGGCGCCAATATCCCTTGCAGTGTACCGGCCTGAACGGTCATGATCGTCCCAGTTCTGGAAAGCCATAAGCACCGGAACTGCCAGTAAAAGAAGCACGAAGGTAATGATTGATGAAAGAATCCCGTTCAGGAACTTTCTGAAATTCTCATACAGGTACATAAATCCCATTCCTATCCAGATCGCAAATGCATAGAAGGATCCTGCATAGGCATAATCCCTTTCGCGAGGTTGATTGGGATACTGGTTAAGATAAAGGATAATAGCAAATCCGGTCATAATGAAAAATGCAAACACGAGCCAGAAGTCATTCCTGCCTTTCTTATACTGCCAGAATAACCCTGCAATACCAACCAGAAGCGGCAGGAAGAAATAAGTGTTCCGCCCGGGATTATCTTTCAGGTCTCCCGGTATTTTATCAAGGTCTCCAAGCCTCGCTTCATCGATGGGTTTTATGCCGCTTATCCAGTTACCATGTATCGGATTTCCGTCACCCTGCATATCGTTTTGCCTCCCCACGAAATTCCACATGAAGTATCGCAGGTACATGAAACCGGTCTGATATCTGAAAAAATAACGCAGATTCTCAGTAAATGTAGGGCAAACTATCGCCTCATTCCCTGAACCTGAGCTCACAGAGTACTTCCGTCCCGTTATTTTTCCCCAGTATTTGTAAGCACCTTCATGTTCAGGATCCGAACTGTAGAGCCGTGGAAAAAGAGTCATGAATTTTTTGTCATATTCATACTCCGGCCTGTAATACGGTTTATATTTCCCGCCAATCTTATTATAGCCTGCAACAACATTTTTCACGTCAATCTCCGGTGCACTATAATAATTGCCATATATTTTTGGCGAGCTCCCGTACTGCTCCATATTAATATAATAAGAGAGCGAGAAGATATCCGACGGATTATTCTGGTTCATCGGTGGACGTGCGGATGATCTTATCATAATCATCGCATAGGATGAATAGCCGATCATTATCACTGTTATCGCCGTGAAGACATAATTCAGGACCACCCTTTTACTTTTGACAGAGTACCTGATGCCAAAAACCAGCAGGGCGCCAAGCAGGATCACGAACATGATCACCCCGGTGTTATAAGGCAACCTGAATACATTAACAAACAAAAGCTCGAACCACCCGGCTACTTTCGGAACTCCCGGGAGCAGAACAAAAACCATAAGCCACAGCAACACAACAGATAGTAAAAGAGTATAGATCACTCCTTTCCTTGTCACTTCATATTTTTTGAAATAGAAGACAAAGACCAGTACCGGAAAAACAAGGAGATTGAGACGGTGAATTCCCAGCCCCAGTCCCATTATGTATGCAACAAGAATGATCCATCGTCCGGAATAAGATTCATCAGCTTCTTCTTCCCATTTAAGCATTCCCCAGAAAACAAGACCGGTAACAAGAGAGGAGAGCGCATAGAGCTCACCCTCAACGGCTGAAAACCAGAAAGTATCGGAAAATGTATATGCCAGTGCTCCGATAACCCCGCTTGCCAGTACCGGGAAAATATTCTCTCTGCCAATTTCATTACCATCTCCCTTAACATAGACCTTTCTTACAAGATGGGTTATTGTCCAGAAAAGGAACATGATTGCAAAACCGCTGCAAAATGCGGAAAGAGTGTTCATCATAAGAGCTACTTTGGATGTGTCGCCCATTGCAAAGAAAGTAGCTATCCTGCCTATCATCAGGAATAATGGAGCTCCGGGGGGATGCCCTACCTGAAGCTTGAAGGCTGAAAGTATAAATTCTCCACAATCCCAGAAGCTAACTGTCGGTTCCCTTGTAAGCAGGTAAACGATTGATGAAACGGCAAAAAGGATCCAGCCTGTTAAAGTGTTCAGACGGCGGTAGTTACCCCGGAATGAATTCATTTTTAGTGTTATTTGATTAACAATAAAACAAAGAACGTAAAAAAATATTATTTGAGAACATTTAACGCACTATTTAACATCATTTTAACTTGAAACTTATTTTGTTACATTTGCCTGACAGACCGGACTTAATGAAATACTGGACAACAATTCTTTTAACGCTGATTTTTAATTCTTTTCCTGCTACAGCACAGGAAGAATCTGATACAACCTGCTATGCCGGCAGGCTTTACATTAATTTCAGGAACATCAATTTTATCAAAAACAATGAGTATTCAAATCCTGTTATTGAGGGATATACCTTGATTGGCTATTTCCTGCATCCTGAAATTATCTACCGTCCTGCGGGCAGGGTAACACTAAGACTGGGAACGCATCTTGTAGGTTACTCCGGTACGAATAAATTTTCTTCCATTAAACCACTTTTTTCGACCTCCTATGCTTTTACTGGGAACAGTACCCTTACACTAGGCTCAATATCAGGAAGCGATGAGCACCGGATGCTCGATCCTCATTACAACAAGGAACGATTGTACACTTTATACTCGGAAGACGGAGTGCAGTTCAGATTTATAAACGGTCATTTCTTCAACGATACCTGGCTAAGCTGGGAAAACTTCATATTCAAAGGCGACACCGACAGGGAGATTTTCACAGCAGGTGAATCATTCAGATATTCCTCGTCTCCACTTGCTGATATCGTACGGATTGAAGTCCCTGTACAGCTGCAGTTTAAGCATTATGGCGGACAAATAAGCAATTATCCACAGGACGTCGAGACGTACTTTAATATAGCTTCGGGAGCCAGGATCAGTCTTGACCTGGCCGGACAAAGGTTAGGCAATGCAGGTGTTGAATACCTTGTTTTTACTGGCAGGTGCCTCACTGAAAATGCTCCGTCAGGCATAAAATACGGCTTTGGAGAATGGTACAGGGCTTTCTACACTTTCAAAATAGCTGATCTCGAAGTTGGATACTGGAAATCAGATGATTTCTTTGCTCCTAACGGTAATTTCATATTCGGATCTGTTTCAGATCATCTTGAGAATGTTATTATCAGCCACAGACGGATTTTAACGGGTTCTGCAAGTATAACCCTTTTACCCGAAAGCTTCATAGAATTGTATTTTGGTTTTGACGGATACTACGATATGAAGCTGAAGAGGTTCGACAATGCAGTTACGCTTCATCTGAGGTTCGATAAGCTGTTCAGGCTGTCAAAGCTGAAAAATAATTAAACCACATACCTCCAGGGTCTTGTCTTCCAGTACTCACCGGCATAATCAATGCCAATCCTGGGTCCGGTCTTAAATTCGGGGATGATGCCCGAATCTTCAATCCATATACGAGAGGAGGCCGTCAGGTCCTCACCATAAAATGATTTATCGATTCCGAGTGTTTTAGTTACGCGTCCCGGTCCGTTGCAATTTGTAAGACCTCTTATGAGAACTGCCTGAGGATTGTTCTCCTCCCCGGTAACGATATTGAGCATCCAGTGCATTCCATATACAAGGTATATGTACAGCTTACCTCCTTCATGGTACATAACCTCGGTTCTTGGCGTTCTTCCCCGCCATGCATGACACGCTCTGTCTTCCTCACCCCTGTATGCCTCCGTTTCGGTAATTTGAAACCGCTTCACAAAGTCACCATTAAGCTTTACTGCCAGAATCTTACAAAGTAATGCGGGTGCTACTTCAAGTACATCCCGTGTATAAAAATCCCTGCCAAGCTTCAACGATTCTACCATAAAGTCAATACCGGATTTTATTTTCAAACTGCGCCCAGCAACTGAAAACCTCAAAGGCGGCAGGATCCTCCAGCCTGACAAAGTTAATTTTCCGGTCAGCCGGATCGAGAATCAGTTCTCTATATATCATCCTGTCATTGAATCCTGCCGAGGCAGCTTCATTGCGGTCGGATGCGTAAACGACTTTTTTTATGCCGGACCAGTAGATCGCACCCAGACACATCGGACAGGGTTCGCACGATGCATAAAGGACACAGTCGCTCAGGTCGCGATTATTGAGGAGTGCAGCAGCCTCCCTTATGGCAAGGATCTCGGCATGTGCGGTCGGATCGTTTGAAAGTACAACACGGTTATTTGAACGGGAAATTATTTTCCCGTCTTTTAAAATCACGGCTCCAAAGGGTCCACCCCCATCTTTTATCCCTTCAAGCGCAATTTCAATTGCCTTACGGAGATATTTTTTATCATCAGGCATATTCAAAAAATAAGTATTTTGCTCCCTGAATTTTACTTCAGGTAAAAATAGGTTTGTTTTAATTATGATTATTAAATTCTATATTATTCTTTTTTTATAGAAAATATATTGTATTTTTGCAAACCCAAAATAAGGGGTTTTACATTAAGTTCGAGTGTTTCAACAATAAAAATTAATAGAAGTGAACACCTTAAGCTACAAGACAGTTTCTGCAAACAAAGAAACTGTAAACAAGGAATGGGTTATTATAGATGCCGAGGGCGCAATTCTGGGTCGCGTGGCAAGTGTTATTGCAGCCACACTGCGGGGAAAGCAGAAGACCAATTTTACTCCTCATGTCGATTGCGGTGATAATGTTGTAGTGATCAATGCCGGGAAAGTTTCTCTGTCAGGAGAAAAATGGTCTGACAAAGAATACGTAAGGCATACAGGTTATCCGGGAGGTCAGAGATTCACCCCTGCCGAAGAGATGCTGAAAAAGAATCCAATAAGCCTTATCGAGCATGCCGTAAGAGGGATGCTTCCAAAAAGCCGGTTGGGAAGAGCAATATTTAAAAATATGCATGTTTATGCCGGCGCTTCACATCCTCATGAAGCTCAGAAACCAAAGAAAATTGAACTTTAACACTTTAAGAAACAGATATGGAGCCAGTTAGTGCACTTGGGAGAAGAAAAGCAGCCGTTGCCAGAGTTATTTTAAGTGATGGCAAAGGAAAAATAACTGTAAACGACCGGGATTATAAAGAATATTTTGGCGCTGAGACGTTGCAATATGTCGTAACACAACCTTTGGTTACAATGAATGTTGTTGAAAAATATGATATTAAGGTTAACCTCGATGGTGGCGGTATAAAAGGGCAGGCCGAAGCTCTTCGGCTTGGAATCACCAGGGCTCTCATTGAAATCGATCCCGAAAATAAATCGGTCCTGAAAGCAGCTGGATTTGTCACACGTGATCCACGCGAGGTCGAGAGAAAGAAACCAGGCCAGCCCAAAGCAAGGAAGAGATTCCAGTTCAGTAAACGTTAGGAATAAAGGAACAATCACTATAGATGCAAGTTTAGTATCTAAATTACAGAGACTTCCGCCAGTCGGGACTACTCTGCGATTGATTGAAAAGAATGTAAACTTAAAAAAATCAAAAATGCCAAGAACAAATTTCGAAGAATTACTTGATGCCGGTGTTCATTTCGGACACCTGAAAAGAAAATGGAATCCTGCAATGGCTCCTTATATTTTTATGGAGCGTAACGGCATACACATCATCGACCTTAACAAAACAATTGTCAAGCTCGATGAAGCAGCTTCAGCAATGAAGCATATTGCCAGGTCAGGAAAGAAGATCCTGTTTGTTGCCACAAAGAAACAGGCAAAGGAAATTGTTGCCGAGAAGGTAAAAGAGGTTAATATGCCTTATGTTACAGAAAGATGGCCGGGTGGTATGCTTACTAACTTCCCGACAATCCGTAAGGCAGTTAAAAAAATGGGATCCATTGACAAGATGGCAACTGACGGAACTTTTACAAACCTTTCCAAACGTGAAAGACTACAGGTAACCAGGCAGCGGGCAAAACTCGAAAAAAACCTTGGAAGCATCATGGATCTTACACGACTTCCCTCAGCACTCTTTATTGTTGATGTCAGTAAGGAACACATCGCTGTCAGAGAAGCTAAAAGACTTGGAATTCCGGTTTTTGCAATGGTTGATACCAATTCCGATCCTTCAGATATAGAATTCCCGATCCCGGCAAATGACGATGCATCAAAATCCATCACCCTTATAGTTGGTATTTTATGCAAGGCTATTGAAGAGGGTCTTAATGAAAGGAAGATGGAGAAAGACAAGGAACCTGTGCAGAAAGACAAGAAATTCATAAGGAAAGAGCTTGAGACCAAAGATCTCCCCGATTCTGTGATTGAAGCTATTGTTGAAGAAGAGGAGGAAGTGGAAATTGAAGAGGAACCTATAGTTGAAACCGAAGAGGAAGATGAAACAGTCACCGAGCCGGATGAACCTGAAGAAGTATAATTGATTCTATAAAATAATTTAACAAAGAAAGATTTTTATAATGGCGACTATAAATGCTGCAGATGTTGCAAAATTGAGAAGAGCTACACTGGCGGGTATGATGGATTGCAAAAAAGCCCTTGAGGAATCAAATGGCGATTTCAATAAAGCAATTGAGATAATACGTAAAAAAGGTCAGCTCGTTGCCAGCAAAAGAGCTGACAGACAGGCAACTGAGGGAGTTGTCCTTGCAAAGACCGCTCAGAATAATAAAGCAGGCGTACTTATCGTGCTTAACAGCGAAACAGACTTTGTGGCCCAGAATGCTGAATTTATATCCCTTGCAAAAAAGATCCTTGACCTTGCAGTTGCAAAGAATCCTGCCACTCTGGAGGACCTTAAAGCGTTAACTCTTGAAAATACAACGGTTGGAAACAAAGTTGTTGAGTATATCGGCATCATAGGCGAAAAACTTGACCTTGCTTATTATGAAAAGGTCGAAGCACCTCATGTTCAGGCATATGTTCACCCGGGTAACCGGCTTGCAACTCTTGTCGGATTTTCGAAAAACGGACATGATATTCAGGTCTACAAGGATGTTGCAATGCAGGTTGCAGCTATGAATCCTGTTGCTGTTGATAAGAATGATGTTCCTGAAAATGTAATTGCCCAGGAAATCGAGATCGGAAAAGAACAGGCAAGACGTGATGGTAAACCGGAAGATATGCTTGAGAAAATCGCACAGGGCAAGCTTGGTAAATTCTTCAAGGAAAGTACTCTGCTGAATCAGGACTTTGTCAAAGACAACAAGATGACTATCAGGCAGTACCTTGAGTCGGTCGATAAGGAACTAACAGTGACTGATTTTAAACGCTTCACTTTGAATCTTTAGTTTTAAGTTCATAATTCAATATAACAGTGGCGCCCCAGGGCGCCATTTTTTTTACATAAATTATTATTATATTGGCAGATGCTTAATTGAAAAGTACACGCTAATTCAAATTCTCAAAATGAAATACTCCCGGATTCTATTGAAACTAAGTGGTGAATCATTATCAGGCGACAACAATCATGGAATAAGCAACACTATTCTGGAGGAATATGCCAGGCAGATTGCAGAAATTGTCAATAACGGTTGCCAGGTAGCTATCGTTGTCGGAGGAGGTAACATATTCCGCGGTCTGAGCGGTACAGAATCGGGATTTGACCGTGTTAAAGGCGACCAGATGGGGATGCTGGCAACTGTCATTAACAGCCTTGCCCTTGAAAGTGCAATAAAAAAGCCTGGTGGAAATGCAAAAGTCTTCACATCCATAAGAATGGAACCGGTAGGTGAACTCTATGACAGGGATAAGGTGCTTTCAACCCTGAAAAGCGGAGCTGTTTGCATCCTTTCGGGAGGAACGGGTAATCCGTACTTTACAACCGACACCGCCGCTGCACTACGCGCCGTCGAGATCGGCGCAGATGTCCTGCTAAAGGGCACAAGGGTCGACGGAGTCTATACATCAGATCCCGAAAAGGATCCTGAAGCCAGGAAATTCGAAAATATCTCTTTCGAGGAGGTAATCGAAAAACGACTTAAAATTATGGATTCAACAGCATTTACAATGTGCAGGGAAAACAATATGCCAATTATAGTTTTTAATATGAATATACCGGGAAATCTGATGAAAGTTGTAACGGGGGCCGGATTGGGTACTCTCATTTGTAAATGAACCGCATTGGATTTCAGTCAATTTTATTATATTTGTTTTCTTTGACCTGTAAAGAATTGTAATAATTGTATTTATTTCAGTTTTTACGACATTCTAACCTAAGCCCGATCATATGAACGAAGAAGTTGAACTTATTATAGAAGAGACTAAAGACAGGATGCAAAAAGCCCTGGAACATCTTGAGCATGAACTTGCCCATCTTCGCGCGGGAAGGGCAACGCCGGCACTGCTCGATGGAATTATTGTAGATTACTATGGTGTAAATTCACCCCTGTCTCAGGTTTCAAACATCAACACTCCCGATCCAAAGACCATCCTGATCCAGCCATGGGAGAAAAACATGCTTGGAACCATAGAAAAGGCGATAATGGCTGCTAATATCGGACTCACACCGGCGAATAATGGCGAGGTGATACGGATCAACATCCCCCCTCTTACCGAAGAAAGAAGACACCAGCTTGTTAAACAGGTAAGGAATGAGGGGGAAAACGCAAAAATCAGCGTGCGTCTGGCAAGGAAATGGGCGAATGACGAACTTAAGAGGATGCTGAAAGAGGGACTTCCTGAGGATGTCGAAAAGGATGCAACTGATAACGTTCAGGAAATGGTGCACCAGTATACCACAAAATTCGATAAGATTATGGCCCAGAAAGAGAAGGATGTGATGACTGTGTAAGGACTTTCAGAATTCAGCACTTTATTTCCAGATTAATTCCGGAAGTACAATTCCTGCAAATCCCGATTTCTTTTCTCCCCGTTAAAACCTGTCTCCTGAAATCTTTAAAGTCCTTCCCGTTCCATATTGAGCGGAATGAATCCCTGGTAATATCTCCCATAACATACTCCGCATCTTTGTCAAAACAGCATGGCACAACTTTTCCATCCCATGTAATTACAGGATTGAACCATAAACGCATGCATCTGTCGGGCATTGAATTTTTAACTCTGAATTCCCCGTTTTCTTCCCTGTACCTGCGGAATTTCCCTGCCGCTGGCATCCAGTTACCCGAATCATGACCGTCAAGTACCTGCATCGATTTCAGTCTGAAGGTTGCGCGGACCTGACCGGCAAAACTTTTAGCCTGTGCAACATGACGTTCATTGAATTTATTTACAAGATACTGTATTTCAAGTTTCAACGGTGAATTCATTTTACGGATTGCCTCTGATACATTCATTATTCCTTCTGTCACCCTGCTGAAATCTCCGTTCTTCCTGTATGCCGAGTAAGTATCCTGATCCATTCCGTCGAGGGAGACTATAAGCTTCTTCAAACCCGACTTTACCAGCTTCTCAGAGTTCTCAACCGTTAAGAAGTGACCGTTTGTTGAGACCACTGTGAATATCGTATCCGAATAATCAGGGAATGAAAAAAAATGCGGGTGCAGCATTGGCTCGCCCTGAAAATACAGGTTTATATAATAGAGATATGGCTTTAATTCAGACATGATTTTTTTATACAATTCCGTATCCATGAATCCCCTTTCCCTTTTCATCATACCCGACCCGGAGGCGCATTCAGGACACTTAAGATTACAATTGTTGGTAAGCTCTATAGAAATTGACGGAGGCATCCCCGGAATTGATGGATTATCCGTAAAGGAAGCGGAAAAATATGAAAGCCATACCCTTGCAGCATTCATCGTTTTAACTATACTCACTGTCATCTGTTAATCTGAAATGGATAGTAAGATAAAAAATATATTAATTGATGATAGGGTAAAAGCACATATCTATGGTCATAGGTATGAAAAGATCAAATACAGAATTGGATAAAAAATAAAAATTCATTAATTTAATGCTTTTACGCCATGAAAACAGTTAGAAATTTATCATTTGTTGCACTGCTTATCCTGTCAGCCTTTGCGGCACAGACATTATATGCAGGATCAGCCCGCGACAGGAAGAAAAATGACCAGCAGGCGATGCTCACAATCAGGGGCAAGGTCGTTGATTCCGAAACGGGTGAGCCTCTTGTATTCGCATCAGTTGCCGTTAAGGAGACTAATGTTGCCACCGTTACAAATATTGACGGGGAGTTCCTGATCAAGATCAGTGAACCTCAAAAATCAAAAAACCTTGAGGTTACATTCCTGGGATATAAGAACAAGCTGGTACCACTGACTGACCTCCGCGAGGATGGTTACAAGAATGTGATCTCGATGAGTTCGGCACCTATCCCAATCAAGGAAATAATAGTCAAGCCTCTCGATCCTGAAGCAATTGTAAAAAGCGCTATCAGTCGTATAGGCAAGAATTATGTTGACGAGCCCAACCTGATGACTGCATTCTACAGGGAAACAATCCGTAAAAACAGAACTTATGTATCAATAGGTGAAGCTGTTGTAGAGATTTTCAAAGCGCCTTACAATAATGATGTCCGTTATGACGGCGCAAGGATCTACAAGGGAAGAAAAGGTTCAGACGTCGAAAAGATGGACACAGTCCTCTTCAAACTCCAGGGAGGGCCCGTAAGTGTATTGCAGCTCGACATTGTAAAAAATACTGAATCAGTACTTACATTAGATGCAATGAAGTATTATGATTACTCTCTTACCGGAGTTGTTGAAATCGACGACAAACCCAATTATGTCATTGAATTCAAACAGAAACCATCGGTCGATATGCCATTATTCATCGGAAGTTTGTATATTGAAGCCGACACTTATGCAATTACCGAAGCTGAATTTGGTTTCAACCTTGCAGACAAGGAAGCTGCTTCTTCAATATTTATCAAGAAAAAACCGCTTGGTATGAATGTAACACCCGAAATTGCAACTTACAGGACAAAATACCGTGAACAGGATGGAAAATGGTACTTTGCCTACTCAAGAGCTGAAGTCAAGTTTAAGGTTAACTGGAAGAGAAGACTATTCAATACATTTTACACAACCATGTCGGAAATAGCAGTTACCGACCGTACGAACCAGGAAGTCATAAAATTCACTGGTAAGGAAAAAATAAGATCTACAGATATCTTTACCGAAAGAGTAGAGGCTTTCAGGGATCCTGAGTTCTGGGGCGAATACAACGTCATCGAACCTGATCAGAGTATCGAGTCAGCTATACGCAGGCTGAGCAGAAAACTTAAGTTCAGCGACAGGAATGAATAATCTGAAATGTTAAAGAATGATCGGGGATTCTGAAATAATCAGGAGGATCAGAAAGGGTGATGCAGGACAGTTTGAGTCACTTTTCCGGTCCTCCTATGTTTCCCTGGTAAGATATGCCAAAACACTGATAAGAGATCACGATACAGCTGAAGAGATTGTTCAGGATCTGTTTTACAGGCTTTGGAAAGATAAAGAGAATCTTATAATTGAAAGTTCTTTGAACGGGTACCTTTACAGAGCAGTGCATAACCGCTGTCTGCATTATATCGATCACGTCAGGGTAGTCGAGAAATATGAAAAAAAAATGACGGTCATTCCTCAGGAGAGCGCTGAAATACCGTCCGATATCCTGAGTTATAAAGAGCTACAGGCAAAAATTGCCGGTATAATTGAGAGACTTCCTGAACGCTGCGGTAAAATTTTTTGCATGAGCAGGTTTGAAGGACTTAAATACTCAGAGATCGCGGAGAAGCTTTCTGTCTCTGTTAAAACAGTTGAAGCCAATATGGGCAGGGCACTTAAAGAATTCAGAAAGGCACTGGCAGAACAATGAAAAAGACAAATAACATAGAACATTTTACTGATAAGGAGTGGGAAGAACTTTCCTCCCTTATCTCAGGAGAAAAGAAAGATGAAGGGGATCTGCTCGGCCGGTTTATGGCTGATGACAGCCATAATACAATTAAATACTGGAAAGAATTAAGTCCGATGAATGACGAAAAAGAAATAAATGTTGATAAAGCCTGGGATAATCTGTATTCCCGGCTGAACGAGAGTGGATTAATTAAAGATACTCCACCTGTGCAAAGTACTTTCACACGAAGTGCCTGGCTTCGGATAGCCGCCGTTGCCCTTATCCTGCTGGGTATTGGAGCCGGACTCCTGTACCTTAATGACACAGGTGTATTAACCCGGAAGATATTGGTTGCGACATCTGAAAATCAGAAAAATCTTGAGGTCACACTTCCTGACGGTAGTAATGTGTCCCTGAACCGGAGTACACAACTCAGCTACCGGGAAAACTTCAGCGGGCATATAAGGAAAGTTGTTCTGAGAGGAGAGGCTTTTTTTGAGATAACTCCCGATGCCGCAAATCCGTTTGTCGTGGATGCCGGTGAAGCCAGGATTAAAGTGGTTGGAACATCATTTAATATTATGACGAGCAACCCCCAATCGGAGGTTGAAGTGTATGTTGAAACCGGAAAGGTAATGCTTTCCGACAATAAAGGAGCACGCCCTCTTGAGCTTGATCCGGGTTTTGTCGGAACTATCAATGCTGTTGCATCGGATAAAAAGGTTAATAACAATCCCAATTATATGTCCTGGAATACAGGCTTGCTTTTTTATGACGGACAAACTCTTGATGTTGTCTTCAGGGATCTTAAAAGAGTATATGATATGGATATAATTGCAGACGATCCGGGGATCCTTAAGAATCAATGGACCTCTCCGATAAATAATAAGCCGCAGGAAATAATAATCCGCCTTATTTGTGATAGCTTTGGTCTTAATTATACAAAAGACGGGAATACATACCATCTTTCAGAAAAATAACTTATAAGCTGTGCGATGTCGTCTGACAATGGCTTTATATTAAAAAATATTAGTGCCATTGTTCTGTTTTTGTTGCTGATCCCGGCCTGGCAGTTAAAAGGCCAGAGAAGCATTCTCGATTCGGCATTCACTTTCAAAGCGGGAATAATCAAGACGAGCAATGCCCTAAACATTATTACCCGGCAGACAGGATACTATTTCACGTACGACAGCCACCTTATAGACCCTGAAAAGAAGACCACAATGAACTTCAGGAACATTCAGCTGCGAACTGTTCTCGACAGCATCCTTAAGGCAGACTCCCTTACTTATTCAGTAATCGACGAATTTATAATTATCTCAAAGGAGATGCCTTCTGCCCAATCTCCTCCGATTGCCGACTCATCTTCCGTGGGAGTTCTGTCATATATCACCGGGCTTGTTATTGATGGTGAGTCGGATGAGCCGCTTCCCTACGCGACCATCGGGCTTAAAAATGCAGGAAAAGGAACTGTTACAAACTTTAATGGAGAGTTTGGCATAAAGATTTCACCCGAAAATTACAACGACACAATAACTGTTTCATATCTTGGTTATTACGGAAGAGAAATCCCTGTCAGACAATCGCTTGGAAATACTTTCAGAATTGCAATGATGCGGGAATTCATCTCAATTCCCGAGATCATTATCAGGAATCAGATCCCCCAGGAAATCATTTACAAATCTCTTGCGGCTATAAGCAAAAATTATGGGAATACGCCTGCAAATCTTACAGCTTTTTACCGTGAGGGTGTCATGAAAAGGAATGAGCTTCAGTCCTATTCCGAGGCAATTCTTGAAATTTACAAAAGTGCATATTCAGGTTCGCTCCTGAGCGATCAGATCAAGGTATATAAAAGCAGGAAGATTGAGAATACCGGGATTAACGATACAATAACGGTAAGGCTTAAAGCGGGACTGGGCACATGCCTTCAGCTTGACGGTGCAAAGAACAGGTTTGATTTTATGGAACGGGAGAATATTGAGGATTACAGTTACCGGCTTACCGACATAGTCTCCTTTGATGATGAATCGGCATTTGAGATTGAATTCACACAGAAGGAGGGCGCCGAGCTTGCTATATTTGAAGGATCAGTCTTTATAAACTCAACTGATTATGCCATACTCAGGGCCGACTTTGAAATCAAGTCTGCCTACCTGCATAAAATGAAGGGGACCTTTATTTCAAGCACGTCAAAAGGTTTCACTACATGGCCGGTTTCAGTAAAATATTCGGTCAGTTACCGGAAGGTGAACGACAGGTATTTTTTAAGCCATGTAAGGGGCGATCTTGTATTCTCATCCAGGCAGAAGAAAAGGTTGTTTAATACAGAGTTCAATGTGTTTTTCGAAATGGCTGTAACTGATGTAAATCTGAATAATGTTGTAAGGTTTGAGCGGGAAGAGCTTGCACCAATCCATTCGGTTTTTTCAAAAACCATTACGAATTACGATCCGGTATTCTGGGAAAACCAGGATTTCCTGAGGCCCGAGGATAACCTGCTGCAGGCTTTAAAAAACATGAAGGTAAAATTGCAGGAATTTTCAAAATAAATGATCGGGTGTCTGCAAAAGCGCATGATTGAACATCTAATAACTTTTAGTTACACAGGTTACACAGAGAAGTCACAGAGGGCCACAGAGTAAAGAAATCAGTTCGTAGCTCTTGCATTGGACTGTGTAATCTAATTAGTTATTGATTTTTTGTCAACTTATTTTCCAACAGAGGGTTTACGCTTATCCTTTTATCTTTTTACTTTTGTCTTTATCTTATTCCGTCCAGGCTCCCAGCCTGAATTCTCAGTACTTATTTATAAGATTGTAGAGTTCGGTCAGATCGGGGGTAAGAACGATTTCGGTCCTCCTGTTTTTCTGTCTTGCTTCGTTGGAATTCGCAGGATCAACCGGCAGGAATTCGCTCCGGCCGGAAGCAGTAAGGCGTGAAGGCTTAATTTTGCTTCCTTCCAGAAGTACCCTTACAACAGTTGTCGCTCTTTTAACACTGAGGTCCCAGTTATCTTTAAGCTGGCCTGAACCGGGTTTATATGGTACATTATCTGTGTGACCCTCGATTGTGACCTGGATATCAGGGTTCCTTTCAAGTACTCCCGCCAGTTTTTTCAGTGCATTTCTGCCGTTTGCATCTATTTCCCAGCTTGCAGTTTTGAACAGAAGTTTTTCGTCAAGGGAAACATATACTTTCCCGTTTTTATTTGTAACAGTAAGTCCGTTATTCTCAAATCCGAGCAATGCTTCCGATACCTTATCCTTGAGTTCATCAACTATCTTTTTCTGAGCGTCGAGTATCTTTTCAAGTTCTGCCATCCGTGCATTTTTCTTTTCAAGCTCAAGCGTAAGTTCATCGAGTGATATCTTTTTAAGATCCATCGATTGTTCGAGCTGCCGGAGAACATCCTCCTTTTGTTTCAGGTCTGCCTGTGCAGTTTGAAGCTCGGCCAACAGTTTCCTCGTTTCACTTACATTGCCTTTTATAAGACTCTCCTGGGCATTTTGAAGATCATCGTACCTTCCTGATATACTGTTAAGTTCATCTTTTGCCCTGTTTAGATCGGCCTGAGCAAGTGAGAGATCCTGGCTGAGCTTTGCCGTCTCTTTTTCCAGGGCTGCAATTTTTGTTTCAAGTTCGCTGTTTTTCGTTGAGAGATTAAGGTTCTCTGCTTTAAAGTCGTCCCTTTCCATTAAATTTTGCCTGTTGGTCTTCTGAAGTTCTCTGAACTTTTTACCTGGAACACATGAGATAACAGTGATCAATGACAACACGCCAATTACACAAACAAATGACTTTTTCATAAACGGGGAAAATTTTTTTGAGGTTAAAAAAATGATTTAGCTCGTTCAGGTTATCCGATACCGGACAAAAGTAAGAAATTCCACGGGACTCCCCCGCAAACATCGGGGAATTATAATTGCTATATTTACATCATCATTTTATGAACATCGTAATGTCCCCGGAAGAGAGTCTGCTGTCTAAAATATCATCGCCTGAAGATCTCAGGAAACTCACTCCGTCCGACCTGATAAGGGTCAGCGCGGAGCTCCGGCAATATATTATAGATGTTGTCAGCAAAAACCCCGGACATCTTGGAGCCAGCCTCGGTGTTGTTGAACTTACAGTAGCTCTTCATTACGTTTTTAACACTCCTTATGACAAAATAATATGGGATGTCGGGCACCAGGCTTATGGTCATAAAATTCTTACAGGACGAAGGGAAACATTTTCCACTAACAGAAAATACAAAGGATTGAGCGGCTTTCCCAAAATGGCTGAAAGCGAGTATGACGCCTTTGGCACAGGCCATTCTTCAACTTCCATCTCTGCGGCTCTGGGGATGGCTGTTGCAGCAAAGCGCAAAGGTGAGAAAAGACACGTTGTCGCAGTAATTGGTGATGGAGCAATGACAGCCGGCGAAGCTTTTGAAGGCTTGAATCATGCCGGCATTGCAAAATCGGACATAATTGTGATACTTAACGACAACAACATCGCAATTGATCCGAATGTAGGAGCACTGAAAGAATATCTTCTCGACATATCGACAAGCAGGACATATAACCGGTTCAGAAATAAAGTCTGGAATTTGCTGGGGCGCATCGGATCCATAGGACCAAAATCCAGGACACTTGCCCGTCAGCTCCAGTCGGGGTTCAAAAGTACACTGCTCGACCGGAGTAATCTCTTTGAAGGAATGAATTTCAGGTATTTCGGTCCGATTGACGGACATGATATCCTGCATCTTACAGATGTACTTGAAGACCTTAAAAGGATACCCGGGCCCAAACTACTGCACTGTCTGACAGTAAAGGGAAAAGGATTTAAACAGGCTGAGGAGAATCAGACAGTATTTCATTCACCGGGGAAATTCGACAAGAACACAGGCGTAATAATTACCAGTCCGGATTCAGGTAATATTCCGTTGTACCAGGAGGTTTTTGGAAAGACAATACTTGAGCTTGCACGAGATAATAGTAAGATTGTCGGTATAACTCCGGCCATGCCGACAGGCAGCTCTTTGTGCATTATGATGAATGAGATGCCGGAAAGGGTATTCGATGTCGGCATTGCCGAGCAGCATGCCGTTACATTTTCCGCCGGTCTGGCCACACAGGGAATGGTCCCCTTCTGCAATATATATTCATCGTTCATGCAAAGGGCTTACGATCAGGTAATTCACGATGTAGCCCTTCAGAATCTTCATGTTATCTTCTGTCTCGATCGCGGAGGAATTGTCGGATCGGACGGCGCAACACATCATGGTTTTTTTGACCTGGCATTTATGCGAAGCATCCCGAATCTTATAGTAATGGCGCCAATGAACGGTGCGGAGTTGAGGAACATGATGTATACTGCCCAGCTTGAAAAAATGGAATCACCTGTTTCGATCCGTTATCCGCGGGGCAGCAGTATGGTGAAAGACTGGGAGAAACCCTTCTCCGAAATCGAGATCGGGAAGGCAAGGCTTATTTGTGAAGGAAATGATATTGCAGTGCTGAGTATCGGTCATCCGGGTAATTTTGTCATTGCAGCTGCCGAAAAGCTAATGGAAGAAGGAATTTCAGTTACGCATTACGATATGAGGTTTCTTGCGCCGCTCGATACCGGAGTTCTTCATAAAGTTTTCAAAGTCTTCAATAAAATAATAACAGTCGAGGATGGCGTCCTTAAGGGAGGGTTTGGGAGTGCAATTGTTGAATTCATGTCCGACAATGGCTACGTTGCTGATGTTAAGCGGCTTGGGATACCCGATTATTTTGTTGAACAGGGCACACAGGATGAGTTGATACGGGAGTGTGGGTTTGATACGGATAGTATAGCTGCTGCCGCGAGAGAAATGGTTAATAGCGGCATTACGGCGCAACGGCACAAAGGCGCACCGGCACAAAGGTAAAACGGTAAAATTCCATCAATTTCCCACTTTGTTGGGATCAGTAGTTAAAAATTTATCTATTTTCGCAGACCACATGACCCAATGACTAAATTAAGCCCGGATGGACTGCCTTCGCTAAAGCTCCGGCAGTTAAAACAGGGCCGAGCGTTTTTTTTAGCCCGGATGGCGGAATTGGTAGACGCGCTGGTCTCAAACACCAGTGGCAGCAATGCTGTGCCGGTTCGATCCCGGCTCCGGGTACAAAAAAAAGAGTGAGAGCGGGAGCGAGAGCGAGCGCCTCACTCTTTTTTTCTCTTTCTCACTCTCACACTCGCACTTTATTCTTCATGGGTGATCACTCCCGTCTCTTATTCCTCGCTCTCGCTCTCACACTCACACAGAATTGCCCGGATGGACTGCAAAACGGTCAAAATTACCCGGTCAATCTACCCTGAGTGGTAGTTTATCAATAGATGTATTTTAAATATTAGATCCAAGACAAATTCTAACCTGAAGATCATTAGCATAACAATTAGTAACTTTGCCTAAAAAGATATGCCATAATTTCTTTTATTTCCATTAAATAGTCTTTATGAGTATCAATTCCTGTCAGTTTAATGATTCATACTTTCCTATCATGGATGGAGTCGGGATGGTTGCCCACAATTATGCACACTGGCTTAACATGAAGTATGGTAAATCGTGCCTCGTTGCCCCAATGGTGAAAGGTTACACCGACCAGGTTGATTATAAGGTGATCCGCTTCAAGTCGGTCCTCCTTCCAGGGATGAATCCTTACCGTATAGGTTTACCTTTCGTTGATTTCGAGTTTAAAGAAAACCTTGGGAAGCTCCAATTCGATATTTTACATACACATTGCCCCTTTATCAGCGGGCATTTTGCACTGCGTCTTGCACGAAAACAACAAATACCAGTTGTAACAACTCTTCATTCAAAATATCGCAATGATTTCGAAAAAGCAATTGGCGACAAAACTATAGTCAAATTCATAATGAAAATGTTGATAGATTTTTACAATCAGGCTGATCATGTCTGGGTTCCAAATCGGTCAACAGGGAATACACTTAGAGAATATGGGTTTACAGGGAATTATGAAGTAATGCACAACGGTACAGACATCCAGATTCATGAGAAATCGAATTGTCTGAAACTAAGAAAGGAAGGATTGGAGGCAATCGGTGCAAAAGATCATGACTTTATATTACTTTTTGTCGGCCAGCACAGGTGGGAAAAGAATATAAAAACGATTATCGATTCTTTGCGTATTGTTAAATCGCACGGTGAAACTTTTAAAATGATCTTCGTAGGAGAAGGGAATGCTGTAGAGGATATGAGAAAATTAGTACAGAAATATCAGCTTACTGATGACGTGAGATTTCTGGGTGTCATTTCAGATCGGAACAAACTCATGGACATTTATGCCTGCTCCAATCTTTTTATATTTCCATCTATCTATGACACTTCACCTCTTGTGATCCGTGAAGCCGCAGCATTCGACATCCCATCAATCATTGTACGCAATAGTTCGACTGCTGAAGAAATAAATGATAATGTGAACGGATTCCTCATCGACAACACGCAGGAAGCACTTGCACAGAAAATTATAGAACTTAAACAGAATCCTCAAGCTATCCTTAATGCAGGGATAAATGCGAGAAAGTCATTATATCGTAGTTGGGAGTCAGTTGTTGATGAAGTCTTTGTTCAATATGAATTGATCATAAAAGATCATGCCAGAAAAAACGGGAAAATCCGTCCTGAAAGCGAATAAAAAAATCCTGTTTTTTTATGAATTATTTTGATAAAGAAAAATATGATATTCTGATAGTAGGTGCAGGTCTGTCTGGCTCTGTTATAGCGGAACGTTTTGCAAGTTGCAGTAATTTGAAAATACTTGTCATAGATAAAAGATATCATATAGGCGGTAACTGTTATGACTTAATTGATGAAAACGGGATCCTCATAAATAAATATGGAGCACACCTGTTTCATACCAATTATGAAGATGTGTGGGAATACGTTCAAAAATTCAGCGAATGGCAACGATGGGATCATAGAGTATTAGGATGTGTTGAAGGTAAAATGATTAATATACCAGTCAATATTAATACCGTAAATGCACTTTGTGGTACTAATATAAAAGATGAAAAGGAAATGAATCAATGGCTGGAGGCTGTTCAAATTAAATTTGACAAAATTGATAACAGCGAAAAAATGGCTAAATCACGAGTTGGTGAAGAACTTTATAAAAAAATATTTAGAGATTATACATTTAAGCAATGGAATAAATACCCCGAAGAACTGGATTCAACCGTTCTTTCCAGAATACCAATTCGCAATAATCATGACGACCGATACTTTGATGACCGATACCAGGCTCTTCCAAAAAATGGTTATACTAAATTTATTGAGAGTATTCTTGCACATCCAAATATTACTGTTCGGACAAATACTGACTTTTTCGAATTTAAAAGCAGTGTTGATTTTAATACCTTAATTTTTACAGGTCCTATTGACAGCTACTTTGAAAAAAGCGGATTGGAAAAACTGGAATATCGCTCTATTGAATTTATAGAAGAACGTTATAAGGTTATGAACTTTTATCAAATCAATTCTGTTGTTAACTACCCTGAGAATAATGTCCCTTTTACACGAATTGTTGAATATAAACATTTTCTAAATCAACAGTCTCCGCACACAACAATTGTTAAAGAAATTACTAAAAATTATGGTGAACCTTATTATCCTGTTCCTGACAAGAAGAATCTTTCTCTTTACGAAAAATATAAAGAACTTGCAGGGTATGAAAAAGATGTTCATTTCATTGGAAGGCTGGCAAACTATAAATATGTTAATATGGATGAGGCAATAAAAAATTCGCTCGAATTCTACGAAAAATTTAACAAAAGCATTGAGGTAAATTCAATTAACAATTAATTAAGGCGCCTACATCTACTCATACGAATCAACACACCAAATCATATCTAAATCCCTCAGGAAAGGTTCGGAAAAAAGTCCGGTCAGGGGTACTAAAACAGATCGAGAGTGAGAGTGAGAACGAGTAAGATCGAAACTTGAGCCCTCCCTCTGTTTTGTCTAGAAGAGATCTCCTAAATGCTGGCCCATTTCATAAGGGTCCAGGACTAAGAGAGTGGAATTGTCTTTATCTGTGAGAGTGAATGAAAATGTTACCTGAGAAGCAGAACATTCAAAAGCATTTATCGATACTGAAAATTGGAGGTACCAAATTGGCACCTCCAATCTTTTATTAATTACCTTTACTTTAATTAGATCAAGAATTTGGCAAAAAGAGTCACTCAAATGACGATCCCTGATGAGGTGATAATGAGCAAGATTTATCTCAACTATTCAACGACTGCTTCACCAAGAGGGTAAATTTTAAAGAGAAGAATTATTTGAAGTTATTTACATCGGACGGAGTAATAATTCTCTCCTTGCCTGAATAGGAAACAATTCTTATTCTTTTCCACCCTGGTACTAATGAGAGGTATCTTGATGATTGTGATAGATAGCCTGATCCATAATAAAACTCCTGTTTCTGCTTCAGTCCATTTTCCGATTCGACAATAGCATAAGCGTCCATAGGCTTCAGTTTGATATGTTTCTCCTTCCGAATGACAGGGGCAAATACTTTTAAACTATCATTGTTGCTTGTGACTATGAATATTTTTTGCTGATTCCCCATAACGAGGCTTGCCAGAGCCCTGGGATCGGTATTGATATAAAATCCGGTTTCTGTTCCTCTGCTAATAACTATTTTATTATCAACATCCCAGGAAATTACTCCCCCAGTAGAAGCAGTATAGGGGCCATCATTTACATTGACGGGATAGAAATTCCCCACATTTATTATTTCATCTTTCCTGTCACCATCAATATCAGAGATCAAAGTTCCATAAATTGGAGAGAACTGCCCTGTACTTGGCAATTGCTTAATTAAAGGAAGGCTATCCTTCTTATGAGACAAAATAGCATTGCCTAAAATCTTTGCCTGCAATTCAACAGCCCCAGTGGTTCCTAAATCCTTTAATAATTCCTCTGCACCTGTTTTTGCATATGTTTCATAAGTTCCATACTTCTTTGCTTTCTGGGGAAACACTGACAGGAACTGACTCCTGGAAGCGACAGGATACCAACCGTCAATGTACTTCATAATCAATAATGGGTCAGTTATCCCGTCGTTGTTATAATCTTTAGATACTATTTTTAATGGTTCAGAATCTGAAGCATGATAAGGATTGTTTAAGCCCAGGTTGCCCAGCACATAATCTGTTGTTTCATCTGATTTGACATTTCCGCCGCTTATGCTGTTCCACCATCCGGTGGAATTTGCAAGGCCGTACTCCCGGGTACGGTTAATAAAAGAACCTTTTTTATTCTCAAATATGGTGACAGGCATCCATTCTCCTACAATGATGAGGTCTGGAGAACCATCACTGTTAAAATCAGACCATAATGCGGAAGTCACCATACCGATCAATGATAAACCCGGAGCCTTTTCATCTGTTACATCAATAAACCGGCCACTCCTGTTTTCCAACAGATAGCTTCTCGGTGCAGCAGGATAATTCAAAGGTGAAATCCTTCCCCCCACAAACAGATCAAGGTCCCCATCTCCATCAAAATCTGCTGCTGTGACTGTTCCTCCGCTCGAATGCATTACTGGCAAAACATTTTCTGCTTTCCGGAATTTCCCGTTTCCCTGATTTATATAGAGACGATCCTGGTACATTTCAGAATTATTCACTGCAAAAGTACCGCCTGAAACAACAAACAGATCAAGATCGTTATCTCCGTCAAAATCAAATAACAATGCTCCCATATCTTCAAATTCACTGTCAAAGGGAAATTCTTCGGATCGGAAAATGCCTTTGGAAGTTTGATAAAATATAGTTGCAGGAAATCCCTTTGATCCTCCTATAAAGAAATCTTCCAGTCTGTCATTATTTATATCGCCGACTGCGATGGCAGGACCGAGTTTTGAATGCTGCTGAGGCAATAACGGTTGTTTGAAGAACTCCAGGTATGAATCCTCCTTATGAGAATATCGTATTCCAAGCCTTGAGGTTATGTCTTTAAACTTTGTTGAGGTATTCAGATTTGTTGTTTTAACCGGGTTATCTGGAATTGTACTGTTATATTGAATATCTATAGTTGTATCAGTTTTAACTTTATATCTGACAGAACGAAAGCCCGCTGGCCAGATTACTATTAATGAATCAATAAGTAAACTACTTCCTGTTCCGAACAGGATGTTCTTTTCAACGGTAGACATATAACCACGGTAGGGGTTGTTCTCAATATACTGCAAAAGGCCATTATAATAAATTGTGATTTTTGCTCCGGTTCCGGAACGATTTTTGTCAGGACCATGTAGTCGGATTTTCAGGAAGTGGTTCTTACCATGATTTGTCTTGTTTTCGTAAATGGCGGCGTAATCATCTATCCTGTTAATAATTATATCATAGTCTCCATCGTTATCCAGATCGGCCACTGCCAGCCCGCTTGAAAAAGACCTTTCATCGAATCCCCATTCTTTTGAGACTTTATTAAAAGTGAGATCCCCTTTGTTTTTGAAGACATAGTTCATAATCGGAACTCCTTCGATGCGTTTGATAGCCTCCAACTGGTCGGATACAGGAACCTGTTCGCCGCCTCTTTTGAATGGTGAATCCATTGCTTTGTAGATAAAATCCATGTTCCCCATATCTCTTCTGAACCCTGTTGTAACAAAAAGATCTTTAAATCCGTCATTGTCAAGGTCAGTTAAAAGTGGCGCCCAGGTCCAGTCTGTTGATGATATTCCAGCCATCCTCCCTATTTCGCTGAAGGTATTATTCCCATTGTTCAATTGAAGCATGTTTCTGCTGTACTCGGGCTTGTAACCCAACCCAAGTGTATACATGAAAGCATCATAAGTCCTGGATCCTACTATCAATTTCTGACGGTAACTGCTTTCCGGAAGCATATCCAGAGTGATAAGATCAATCAGTCCGTCATTATTTATGTCGCCGGCATCATTTCCCATGCTGGCAAAACTGCTATACTTGAAAAACTCACCTGATCTGTCGGTAAATGTACCGTCTTTGTTATTAATATAAAGAATATCGTTGCCTATGTAATCATTTGATATATAAATATCTGGCCATCCATCATGATTAAAGTCGGATGTATTAACGCCGAGACTGTAACCTTCAATTAAGATACCTGACTCTTTTGATACATCTTTGAATTTTCCGTTTCCGTCATTGCGTAATAATATATCTGTCCCGCGAGATTCTCCCTTAATCTTTGGCCTTTGAAGCGGTTCAGTTGAATTCAGCTTAAAATCTGTAGGGTTTGTGATGAGAAAAGCATCGAGGTCACCATCTTTATCATAGTCAAAAAAACTGGTATGAGTAGTCTGCTCAGTCACATTAAGGTTATATCCGGCTGCTTTTTCAGTGAATGTATTATTGCCGTTGTTTACAAAAAGCAGGTTCCCTTTCTTTCCGGCTCCGGAAATTGAAAGATATATGTCATCGAAACCGTCCTGGTTAATATCAACAATGCTTACTCCGGTGATCCATCTATCAGTCTGGACACCGCTTTTTTTAGTAATATCCTCAAAGACAAAGCCTCCTTTGTTAAGATACAATCTGGAAGAAACCTGGTTGCCAGCAAAAAAAATGTCTTGCAAACCATCGTTGTTAACGTCAAGTATTCCTGCACCGGCCCCGGTATAAAAATTGATAAATGACAGCATATTATCATTATCATTCTCTGTGAGTGAATTTTTAAATTTTATACCGCTCTTTTTAGGACTGACTTTTTCAAATAATTGATTGTTACCTGATTGAGGGTAAGCAGGCCAGGATGCGAGAAGAAATAAGATCAATACTAACAGATGTCTTTTAATGTTCATATATTGAACATGATTTCCTCTAATTATCTATTGAAAATATTGTTTCTGCAGCTAAAAGTAATAATTTTTGATTTAGACCATAGCAAAACAAGACTTCTTTATTTATTGCCTCAGCTTTTGAAACATCAGTGGAAAAGCCCAGAGCCATGGACCACAATATAGATGATTACTTTAATAGAAAAATCTAAAAACTAAACATTCTAAAATAAGTTTTGTCCAAAATAACTACAACGAATTCTTTCTAAACTCCTAAGTCATGCATCACAGTTTGATTATCCTTTATATAGCGAACATATAAACGATTTTCTTGAATTTGGCTCCCGTTTTAAACTGTGCTCTAAAGTTAGGACAGATACTGTCCCTGGTCAATGGTCCCATTATCATTTGTACTCCACAAGATAGTGCCGTCTTCAATGGCAATTAGATAGTCACATATGTAGTTCAAAGTAACCTAAAGAGAGCAGTCCCAACGCCCTTACTCAAAATAAATGTAACTTTGAATTAAACAGAGAGGGTTGAAACTTTATTAAGAGCTTATCTTATAAACCATAGAATTCTGATTTTAAAATTATTGTAAAGACATGAATTATAAACAAATACATGTTAGCTGTATTCTAATATTATTATGTTTGCCAGGATGTACTTCGGGAAAAAAGGATACTAATTTTGAAAGTATTAAAGAGAACCAGGATCCTTTTGCGAAAGAGACATTAGTTGGTAAACAAAGTAATGACACTTATGTCGTTAGTACTTCTCAAATAATTGATCCGGCAGGTGTTACAGTAACTTTTCCAGGCAGACCTGTTGACCAGGCTTTGAATTCAGAAGAGACAATATTGGCAGTTAAAAACATGCAAAATATAGTTTTCTTTAATGTTATAACCCAATCCATTATGCAAACTCTTGATCTTCCGGGAAGTGGAAGTTCATTTAATGGTATAGGCTGGAATTCAAGTGATAACAAATTCTGGGTAACAGATAGCAGGGGATTTTTACGCTCAACAAAAATGGATAAAAATGGGTTGTTTGCATGGGAGGATGAAATAAAACTTCCAGGTTTTGATAAACAAAGTTCATATCCGGGGGGATTCGCAATTGATAAAGTAAAGGGAATTATTTATGTGGCTCTTAATCGTAATAATACCATTGGTATCGTAAATCTGAATACAAAAAGGCTTGAAAAACAAATTACGGTTGGAGTTGCGCCCTATGCTGTGGTTATTAAAATGGATAAAGCATATGTTACAAATTGGGGTGGCCGTCGCCCCGATTCGAATGACATGACCCATGCCAGCTCCGGGAGTCCTGTAGTTATTGATCAAAGAACCGGTATAGCATCATCAGGAACTGTTTCAGTAATAAACCTGACGGATTATAAAGTAATTAAGGAAATACCAGTAAATCTGCATCCATGTGGAATGGCTCTTTCACCGGATAGCTCTTTTCTATATATCGCAAATTCTAATAGTGACCTGGTTTCAGTAATTAATACAGAATCTGATATGGTTATTAAAACCATAAGTTCTAAACCGATGGAAGAACTTCCATTCGGGAGTACTCCTAATGACCTGGCTGTTGCACCAGATGGAAAAACGCTTTATGTGGCTAATGCGGGTGATAATCTTCTTGCTGTTTATGATCTTTCAAAAGAAAAGTTAACTGGACTAATACCAACAGGATGGTATCCTGGTGCAGTTGATATATCAAAAGATGGCAGCAACCTTTTCGTTGTTAATACGAAAGGTATCGGAAGCCGAAGGGAAGGATTAAGGGCAAAGGGATATAACACTCACGATCAGATGGGTTCCGTTTCATTCATTCCGATTCCCGGTCAGGACTCCTTGGAAAACTATACTATTAAGGCAGCTACAAACATGCGATTACCCAGGATTAGCCAGAGCATGAATCTTAAAAGAGTGAAAGAAAATATTGTGCCTGTTCCAACGCGACCTGGCGAAAAATCCATTTTTAAACATGTTATATATATTATTAAGGAAAACCGGACCTATGACCAGATTTTGGGTGACATGAAGCCTGGAAACGGGGATAGTACTTTATGCATGTTTGGACGACAGATCACTCCTAACCATCACAAGTTATCTGAAGAATTTATATTGCTGGACAATACTTATTGCAACGGAGTACTGAGTGCTGAAGGACACAATTGGACAAGTCAGGGATATACGACTGATTATCTTGAAAAAGCCTTTCCTGATTGGGTACGAAGTTATCCCTGGAACGGTGATGATCCTTTAGTATATGCTTCAACGGGTTTTATTTGGGATTATGTTTTACAGGCAGGACTTAATTTTCGCACTTATGGTGAATTTGTCAAAGATAAAGTTACTCCCGATGATGCTACCTGGTCTGACATCTATAATGATTATAAAACAGGCAGCCATAATATAAAAATACAGGCAATTCCTACTTTACATTCCCTTGAGAACCACTTTTGTTCTACCTATACAGGTTCACCCAGAACGATAAATGATCAATATAAAGCAGATGAGTTTATTAAAGAACTGCATTCTTTTGAAAAGACTGATTCTTTTCCAAACCTCATGATGCTTTCCCTGCCTAATAATCATACTTCAGGAACGCAAGAGGGTTTTCCAACACCAAGGGCAATGGTAGCTGATAATGATTTAGCTTTAGGCAGGATAGTTGAGGCAGTTAGCAAAAGCAAATTTTGGAAGGAAACTGTAATTTTTGTAATAGAAGATGACCCTCAGAATGGGCTTGATCATATAGATGGGCATCGCACCATTGCTTTTTGTATTAGCCCTTATACTAAAAGAGGGACTGTAATAAGCACACATTACAATCAGAACAGTATATTGCGAACCATAGAATTAATACTGGGGCTTCCTCCAATGAGCCAGTTTGATTTAATATCCTTACCCATGGCAGATTGTTTTACAGATAAGCCAGATTTTACTCCTTACAAAGCATTATCAAACAATATTCCTTTGGATGAAATGAATCCAAAATTAGCCTCGATTTCCGGAAAACAGCTTCATTGGGCAAAGAAATCTATGGAATTGAAATTAAATTATAATGACGACTTAAAATATGCTGAAGAAGTTATGTTAAATCAAATACTGTGGTATTCTGTAAAAGGGTATGATACTCCTTATCCTGGAACAGATTAAATATTAAGAATTGAATACTTAAAATTTGAACTTTGCATCCATCACCACAAATTGTTTTAAGACCTGCTGCAACTGGTCGATTTACCACCCTGTTGCCCATATTCTGGCAGGCATCTTCTAATTTTTTTGTGCGAAATAAACTTCTCGCTAAAAATCTTTACAATTTAGGAGCCAGGCTGTAGGGCAGAGCAATGCTGAGCGAGCACTCTTCTTTTTTTCATCAGCAATCCGGACTTTTTCTTTGTTAAACCAGTTGGTTGAATTTGTCAATTATTTATTTTTCCCAAATAATTCCATACAAGTTATAGATTGATTTTGTATATATTTTGATTGATTAATACAAATACAATCAATAACATAGATAATTTTGGAAATAATAATGGCAAAATAATTGACTCATATGTAGATTATATATAAATTTACAAAATCGATTTAACGATCATAAAAAATCATAAATTGATCCTATTTGAATAATCTTTTAACAATTCTGATCTCTCCTGCTTTTCGGACCGGACACGTTTATTAACCTTTAAAACTAACCGAGATGCCCTGGACAACAGACCTTCCCCCTTGAGTTGAATTACTCTTAACTATTATTTTTAAAGTCCTCTGATAATTACTAACAAGATAACATGATTCTATTTTTTAAATCTTATTAACCTTAAAAGTATGACTAAAAAAATCACACGGGTTATATCATTTCTGGCAATCTTAAATAGATTAAAAACAGTCATGAAGCTTATAACCTTGCTGTTATTGTTTGGAACAATCCAGGCTTTTGCTGCTACAGGCATGCCTGATGTTGGGATTGTCTCCTCTGACGATCTGCAACAAAAGCGAGTCACAGGCCGGGTCACAGACGCAAGTAGCCAACCTTTGCCTGGTGTAAATATCATGGAAAAGGGCACAACAAACGGTGCAACTTCTGATCAGAATGGAAATTATGCCATTACTGTATCTTCTACAAATTCAGTCCTGAGTTTTTCCTTTATCGGATATGTCACTCAGGATAAGGTTATCGGAACCAGCAGTGTTGTTGATATAACCCTGGCGGAAAGTATCTCAACTCTTGATGAGATTGTCGTTTTAGGGTATAGTACGCAAAGAAAGCTTGACATCACAGGATCTGTTACGGTTATCGATGCCAAAGCAATGGCTTCACAACCGGTATCAAGCTTCGGTAAGCAATTACAGGGACTTGCTTCGGGTGTAACCGTGTACTCATCCGGCGACCCGACCGCGGCTTCCAGTATCCGTATCCGAGGGATCGGTACTATTAATGATAATGGTCCATTATTTGTAATAGACGGGGTATCGTCACGTGACCAGAATCTTAACAATATCAATCCCAACGACATTGAGTCGGTTCAGATTCTGAAAGATGCATCGGCTTCATCAATCTATGGCGCCCAGGCTAGTAACGGGGTAATTATTATTACCACTAAACATGGAAAAGCCGGTAGTATGCAAATAACATATAACGGTTACTATGGTGTCCAGAAAGTTACCAAATGGTACGACCCGCTCAATACCCAGGAGTATATGGAATATTGGCAAAAGGCCCAAAAAACTGCTAAGATTCTGAGCAACTGGGGTGAGGGTAAGAATATCAATAGTACTTTCGACGAATTATATAATGACAACGCATTGTGGTCTACAGATCCCGATTACGCAGTTTCGCATTCTCAGTTTGGAAGTGTTGGAAATCCCAGTTTGCCTGAATATATCATTCCGGCCGGATTTAATGGTACACCCCCCGCCTGGACACCTACAAACCGTGTAACCAGGATTGGGAATACTGATTGGTTTAATGAAATCAGCAGAACTGCACCCATTCAAAGTCATCAGATATCCGCCAGTGGTGGTACTGAATCTGCCAACTACAACTTTGGATTCAATTATCTTGATCAGGAAGGTGTTATTTTAGCTACATTCATGAAGCGCTACTCTTTCCGTGCCAATACTGAGATGAAGATTAGAAAGCATATTAAGGTTGGGGAGAATTTTACTTTGGCATTTACTAATCAGCGTAGTTTAAACAACGAAAATCTTACAATGACCTATCGGTGCCCATCCTGGATACCTGTCTATGACGTGGCAGGTGAATTTGCAGGTACCGGAGCTGAAGGCGGAGGATACGCATGGAACCCGTACGCTGTTCAATGGCGCACCTTGAATGACAAAGACCGGGGCCTCCGTATTTTTGGTAATTTATTTGCTGAAATTGATTTCCTGAAATATTTTGATTTTAAATCTTCCTTCGGTATAAGTTATAATACAGGTAATGGATTCTATTTCAGATACCCAAATCCGGAGCATAGTGAAGGATCATTGGCAACAAACCTGAATGAATTTATGAACTGGAGCAACAGGTGGGTTTTCAATAACACCCTTACCTTTAAGTACAAGCTTGGTAATGACCATTCCTTTAATGCTGTGGCAGGAACTGAAGCCATCTCTGATGGAGTAGGCAGAAGTTTAAGCGGAATGAGAGCTGACTACCCGTTCTTTAATGACCCGTCCACCTGGATACTCAATAATGGCAGTACTTCCGGAATGGAGGCTAATAGTTCCAATTATAACAAATTTGCCCTTTTCGGTATATTTGGCCGACTGGATTATGCTTTCCAGGATAAATACCTTTTAACAGGTATCGTTCGCCGTGATGGTGTTTCCAGGTTTTCCAAAGAGAACCGTTATGGTGTATTTCCTTCAGTATCTGCCGGATGGAGAATATCCAAGGAGAATTTCCTGCAATCTCTTACCTTCATTACCGATATGAAACTTAGAGCAGGATATGGTATTACCGGTAACTCCGAAATCCCTGCTGCTTATAACTATGCTTATACCTATGGTACAGACAGCCGTAACTTCAATTATGATATCTCCGGTTCAAATAATGGATCTGCGGTTGGTATGAAACTTACACAGTTTGGTAATTCTGATACGAAATGGGAAGAGACCCACATGGCAAATTTCGGACTTGATCTTGTATTATTTAATTCCCACCTTGAATCAACCATAGATGTTTATCAAAAGACTACTTCAGGCATGTTGGTTCCGGATGCTTATTCCCCGCTGGCAGGTAATTCTTCAGCGCCATATATTAACCTGGGAAATATGAAAAATTCAGGATTCGATTTTAGTCTTAGTTATCGTGGAGAATCCGGTGATTTCAGATATGATGTCACTTCTACTTTATTCCGATATAAGAATAAAGTCGTCAAACTGAATCGAAATGATCTTACCAGATTCTATGGCGATGGATCTTTCACTATTATCACAAAGGATCAACCAATTTCAGTTTTCTGGGGTTATGAAATTGAGGGAATCTATAAAACAAAAGAAGAGCTGGCGAATCATGCTTTACAGGCTGGAATAAATAACGATGAGGAATCATTGGCTTCAGATAACTGGAGATCTTCCATTGGAAGCTTAAAATTTAAGGATCAGAACGGCGATGGCGCTATAACTGATGACGATCAAACCGTTATTGGAAATCCACATCCTGATTTCACCTATAGCCTTGATTTCAACCTGGGATACAAGAACTGGGATTTGAATCTCTTCTTTTTCGGTTTACAGGGGAATGATGTATTCAATTATGCTAAAAACACTACCGATTTCAATGCTTCAATTAGTAACAAGAGTCATACCATTATGGCAGAATCATGGGATCCTGTCAAAGATGCCAATCGTGATACAAAGTTAGGCATCCTTAATATTAACAATACTTCGGATTCTGACTATTCTACCTCTTATTATGTAGAGAACGGTTCATTCCTCCGTTGCAAAAATCTTCAACTTTCATACACCTTTCCAAAAAGCCTGAATGGCAAAATTGGGGTTAATAATCTCAAAGTCTATGGACAGGTAACCAATCTGTTCACCATAACCAAATATTCAGGTCCCAATCCTGACATTGGCGCTGTTAATTATGGTGGCGGAGGCGATTGGGAAAAAGGCGTTGACTTCACTAGTTATCCGATAGCCCGTACAATGCTACTGGGAGTTGAAATGAGTTTTTAATCTTCATGAATTTAAAATATATCATTATGAAAAACATAATAGTTAAAAAAGTAGTCCTTATTATTATGGTGATGTTCATTGCCGTAAACTGTTCAGAGGACTATCTGAATATCCGTCCTCTGGGGAGTGTAGATAAGGATGTATTGAAGAGCAAGGTGGGGATCGACATGATTGTCGTCGGAGCTTACTCCTATATCAACCCACCCTTGTATGGATGGGGAAGAGATCCAAATAACTGGACATTTGGTAGTATTTGTGGTGGTGATGCGTATGAGGGGTCAGAATCAGGCGACCAACCACCGGTCGAGCAGCTTGCGCGATATGAAACCCGTGCGAATAACGATTACCTTATGGATAAATGGGGTACCTGCTATGATGGAATATTCCGGTGCAACGATGGTTTAGTAATTATTAAAGGAACTCCGGAAGGTGCAGAGATAACTGCTGAATATCTGACACAACGCACTGCTGAATTAAAATTTCTTCGTGCTTTTTATTACTTTGAGTTAGCAAAAGTATTCTCGGCAAAACTTCCTTATCTGGATGAGAAAGTTATAGAGGATGGAATTAATAATCCTCAGGTTGAAAATAATGTTGAAATCTGGGACAAGATTGAAGCTGATTTCCAATCGGCTGCTGAGAATTTACCTGATTCATGGGGATCTTCAGGTGCCGGTCGTGCAAATAGCTGGGCTGCAAAAGCATTTCTCGCCAAAGTGAAATTGTTCCAGAATAAATACTCGGAGGCGTTGCCGGTATTTACCGATGTAATTAATAATGGAGTCACCTCCATTGGTGACCAATATGGTCTGGAAACTAATTTTGAAAGTAATTTTGATGTTACTTATGATAATGGAAAAGAATCCGTATTTGCCATTCAGAATACTATAAATGATGGGACACATATTCATGCTAATCCCGGCTACTCACTTGCCTTTCCATATGGGAGTTCTGCTCCCGGAGGATGCTGCGGTTTTTTTCAGCCATCCAGCAGCCTTGTAAACTCATATAAGGTCGATTCAAACGGACTTCCTTACCTTGATAGTATTGTTTTCAAAGCTGATTTGAAAAATGATGAAGGGTTGGAGTCTACTGATTTTTTTGAACCTGATATGACAACTCCCCTGGATCCCCGGCTTGACTGGACAGTGGGCCGGAGGGGTATTCCATATCTGGATTGGGGTCTCACTCCGGGCAAAGACTGGATACGCAACCAGGTGTGGGGCGGGCCTTATCTGTCTAAGAAAAACGTGTACCGTAAAAGGGATTATGATGCAGGAAATACTGAGTTGGAAGACTGGTGGGCCCCGGGTTTCGCAGGTAATACTAACCTTATGCGTTTTGCGGATATTTTGCTTATGACTGCTGAATGTGAAACAGAAGTAGGCTCCCTGCCTAAAGCCATGGAATATGTAAACATGGTCCGGGAAAGAGCATCTCATTCTCTTGTCAGATTGCCGAACAATGCACCAGCCGGCAACTATCAGATGGGTCAGTATTCTTCCTTCCCAAGTAAAGATTTTGCACGAAAAGCTGTAAGATATGAAAGGAAACTGGAACTGGCTATGGAAGGTCACCGTTTCTTCGATCTCGTTCGCTGGGGTACAGCCGCTACCGAAATAAATACCTACATTGATAAAGAGAAGAAGAGAAGGCAACAAATTGTGGGTGCAACATTTGATGAAGCCTGTGATTCTTACTTCCCGATACCCACAACTCAGATTCAGTTAGGTGGAGGCAAAATTGTCCAGCCAAATACGGGCTGTATTTATTAAGAAGACAAACGGCATATTAACTCCTCCGGATGGGATTAAAAAATGTCAATATGTCCTGTGTTCTTCTGAGATTTGCCGGAGTATGCTGTCCTTGTCATGAACACCGGGATTTCGTTGCTGTTGAGATTAAGAAATGATAAGAAGAATTAAAGGAGGCAACTCCATTAGTTGTCTCCTTTTCCTTATTTGAAGACTCACGAACAAAAAATAATTGATTTTAATTCTATTTGCTATGAAAACAACTAATATCAACACAATAAATAATGACAATCAGTCTATTCAAAAACCTGTGTTTTTTCTTAAGAAGGATTGGAATTCCGGTTTTTTGCATAGCTATGGGAAAGAAATTTTCTCCTCCTTAATGATAGCTTTTTTGTTTATCATTTCAGGACCGAATGTGGGCGCTCAGCCTGTATCCGGTGAGAGAATTATACTTGAAAATAAAAATATTAAAGTTGTCTTAAGCAGAAAGCAGCCTTCGATTCTGGAGTACCAGATTAAGGCTTTGAATGGAGTGATAATGGATAATCCCGGCGGATCAGAACCTAATATATCTTTTTTTCAGGGGGCATTGCCTGTAATGGAGAGCAGAACAAGGGTAACGTATGATGTTCTGCCTTCTGACAATCAGGTATCCTATCATGCAAAAATAGACTATAACAATGCAGTAGCTATAGAATTTAATCTGATCTATATACTTAAAGAAAATGGAATTGAAATTAAATTTGATAATGTACTCGAGCATCCGAATTTCTATTTGCTGAATGTGCAACTGCCAGATTTGCTGACTGTAAAATCAGATGAAAATCATGCAAAATTAGTTATTCCAGCCGATGCGGGTCGATTGATTGACATTGAATCGGCTTCGATAAAAAGTTATGAATATGAAATTGATTGGTTAAATCCGATATTAACAGGATTTGCATATAATTCCAAAGTAATTGGAATCATAGATTCAAAGTCAATTGAGAACCACAGTATAGTGAGCATTGATGAAAGGAGAGGTATAAGATATGGTTCATTTTCAGCTAAGCTCATCCACAGGTTAAATGAATATAATCTTCATGAATTTGGAACCATTATTCCGGTTACTGATCCTAAATACCTTCTGAATGTACAGGATTCGTGTTCTGTAACAGTTACATTTACTGGAGATTATGATAAAGATGGTCAAGTATCCTGGGTCGACGGTTCAAAACTGTTCAGGGAAGAAATAGAAGCGGTTCCAAATCCTTATTATAAAGATAAATCATTTATCAGGGTTTTTTTATCTCGCAGGGGAAGTACAGATGAAAATGTCACATTTGATGAAGTTCTTGAAAAGATAAAAGCTTTTGCCCTCCAGACTGATTCAGCAGCCTACGTGGTATATCTTTTAGGCTGGCAATACAAAGGCCATGATACCGGTTATCCGTCAGTAGATAAAGTAAATGAGGATCTGGGAGGATATGACAAGCTGGTAAATTTGATTAAGGAGGCAAAAAAATATAATGTAAACGTTACTTTTTATGATAATTACGATGATTCATACCCGATCAATCCGGGTTGGGACCCTGATGTAATATGCAGAGATCCTACCGGGAACCTGATGAGAGGAGGAGCCTGGGATGGAGAGCAATCTTATTTAATAAGCAGTTATAAATACGCTGTAAAATCGGGTTTGAACAGAGTTCGGTTTACTTTAGACAGATACCCGGTTAAGGAGGCATATTTTATTGATGTGCTCGCAGGGGGTTATAAAGGAGGAAGAAAGTATGATTTCAATCCTAAGAGCCCCGCCGGTGCAATAAAAAATTTTGAGGGGAAACTGATGCTCATAAATGAATTCAATAAAAGGGGAATTGATGTAGCAACCGAAGATTTTACAGGTTTTTTTGTTGGTCACGTTGGAACCTTCGGCGATATCATTGCATTTGATAATGTTTATTTCAACGGAGAAGAACAGATACCTCTGATTCCTTTTATCTACCATGGAAAGACCAGTTTTGGTATGAAGATAAGTAACCAGTCTCTTAATGTCAGGACTTTCCTTTACGGCCAGAGAGCACAGGAAATTACTTTTAAAAATTCAGATTTTACCGTAAGTAATTATATTCTGGATGCCTTACCAAAACAAAAATTGTACGGCAAATCCATGAAGTCTTATGAAAGGTATGGCGACCTGGAACGAGTCACATACGAGGATGGCATTGTCGTAGAAACCAATGCAAAGGAAGATAAATACAGCCTTAGACTGGAGGATGGACTCTTAATTGCAAAAGATTATACCAGCTTTGCCCCGATAGATAAAAATGTATTTCTTGCCTGCAGTCGGACAGGGGGCCTTATAAGTTATCGGATCCCGAATGATTGGAAGAATGCTAAAAAAATAATGGTCTATAAAGTTATGATGGATGGAAGCCTGAATCATATTGATTCCAGCATAAAAAGTTATAATCTGGAATTCAACGCAGAACCCGATGCTCCCTATAAGGTGGTTTATGAATTTTAATCTTATCTTGCCTTTATATCATAAGCCATCAAAACATTGGTATGCCTGATGTACAGAACACCATTGCGGATTACGGGGTGTGCCCAGAATGGCCCTGAATCGCCCTGGGTAATCTTGAAACTGCTCACCAGATCGAATTTTTCTGGATTGACCTTCAGAAGTCCTAAATTTCCGCTCTTTTCATCATAAATATAGAGCATGCCTTCAGCAGATATAATGGAACCCTTGCAGTTCCAATGCTCTTCCCACATCTTTTTTCCGGTATTCCACTCGATGCAGCACCAATTGCCATTATTGTTATTCAACCAGTTTGAGCCATAGATATATCCGTTTACAACTACTACGCCACCGTGGTGAACATCAAGTACATCGTCGGTCCAGACTACTTTTGCGCTCTTCCCGTCCTTAGCTATCTCGACCATCATGCCGCCTGTATCATAACCTCCGGTTACGTAAACCCTGCCATTAAGGAATACCGGCGTGACGCATTTAATAAGATCCCTCCCTCCGGCTCTTGCCGAATGAGCAACCTTCCAGAGAATTTCACCATTTGACGCATCAACTCCAAAAACATGCCCTAATGAGACATTTATGATCATTTTTTTGCCGGCATAGTTGACGAGAATCGGAGAAACATACCCCGGTTTATCATTCAGACTCGGAGATTTCCATATGAGCTTGCCTGTTGTTTTATTCAGCGCTATTGTCATTGTCTCTGGTCCTCCCGGTGAATAATATACTTTGTCGCCATCGATCAGGAGCGCTTCCGCAATACCCCAGGTCCCGTAAGTACCTTTGTGCAGTTCACTGCCTTTATATGTCCAGATTACCTTTCCGGTGGTTCCCTCAAAGCAGGCAAGATCACCATACCCGCTTGAAGTGTAAACCCTGTTGCCCTCAACAGTGGGGGTAGCCCTGCTTTCAGGGTTACTCTCCTTCCATGCCCTGCCCATGGGAGCCTGCCACATTATCTTGCCTTTCATATCCAATGCAAGCAGTATTTCTTCATTGCCTTTTGTTCCTGTTATGTATATCAGATTGTTTCCGAACGAAACCGAAGAGTAACCCTTAGGGAGTTCGGGATTGGACCAGAGAAGGGTTGGACCATTTGCAGGCCAGGATTTCATAAGACCGGTTTCAGCTGATATACCGGTACGGTTTTCTTCTCGCCATTCAGAAATATCCTGCGCCTCAACAAAGCAGGGAAGCAATGATAAAATAATGATTGATAAAGTTGCAGTTTTCATATTATCCGGGTACTTATATAAATACTAAAAGTGGTTTCATTCCAGACCAAACAGACAGAAATAAACTGCAAAAATGGCTAATTTATGCGTGAAAAAGAAAAAACACCCGTCTTTTTATTGATAAGAATTTAATCCATTAAAGGCAGGATCGGGAGATATGAGTGCATTATACTAAGCTCTTCCCACTTTTTAAGTCCTTAAGTGCATGTTAATATTTAGCTTGTTTAATATATTTGTAATAATAATCTTACTCTACTGAGTATTGCAACTTTTGTCAGAGATATTAATTCTAATATTTTTATAATGGAAGAGACATGTATTCTAATTATTACCAATTTATTATGAAAAAAGTAAATCAATTTTCATTAACACATGTTAATGTATTTGTCAAAGCATTGGTTCTTTTAATCTCCGTTTTAATAAATTCAAATTGGACTCTTTCGGCACAAGATCCGGGTGGAAATTATGCAGTAATAAATGGAGTTAAACTCTGGTATGAAATTAACGGGAAGGGTGAGCCTCTGCTTTTAATCCCGGGAGGTCCGGGTTTTTCTCATTTGTATTTTATGCCACACTTCACAAAATTGTCTGACAACCTGAAGATTATTTACTTTGATGGGTTTGGTCGGGGAAAATCAGATCGTGCTAAATCACCCGACGAATATTCGATCAAACGGGATGTTGAGGATATTGAAGGACTGAGGAAATATTTAGGTATCGATAAACTGAATATCTTTGGACATTCTTATGGTGGAATTGTAGCTCAGGCATATGCCCTGAAATATCCGGAACACCTGAAGAAACTTAGTCCTCTCAAATACGTTGTTCAGTTCGGAAATGTGTCAGGCAATGATCTCCAACCTCAATATCGAAATCCAAAATCAATATCCGGAAGTCTGGGAGAAATTAAAATTGATTCGTGAGAGGGACCATAAGAGTAGTACCATTGAGTATATGGTGACTTCATCTGCTGTTTCATTGCAGCTGGGCTACTTTTATGATAATTCAAATGCACAAAGACTTGCAGGTGATCAATATTCATTTAATCCTGATGTTTACTTCTCTTTGATAGGAGAAGATGGAGGTTTTGTAGCTGGAGGTGATCTGGGTAGTTTAGACTTTAGCATGCAGCTAAAAGAAATAGAAATACCTGTCTTAGTTATAGGTGGACGATTTGACCGGGTCTGTCCGCCAAAATACGAATTGCTGTACAGGAAATTTATGCCACAGGCGGAATTTGTAATGTTCGAAAAAAGTGGACATTTCCCTTATATTGAAGAACCTCAGAAATTTAACGAATCAATAGAAGCTTTTTTAAGCAATAATTAATACCTGATAAATCAATAGCAATCCGGGGAAATGTACCTGAAAAATATTCAAATAAACATGTGGTCATTTGGAATTCAATTTGTAAGACACAATCCCAATATTGCTGATTCCCGCAAGGATATAACGATTTCCTTTAAGATTTAATACCTTAAGTGACCTGACATCACCGGTCAGGCTGAGACCTGAAACATTCTGAGGGATATACCTGAAATTCCCTTTGCCGTCGCCCTCAAAAAGCTGACCATAATTTGCGTCCATCACGCCCAGCCTGACACACATCGCATTCTGATTCCCGGCAAGAATGACATCCGGGTTTCCATCAAGGTTATAATCCAGTATCTCAATGGCATGAACTGGCGCAAACTGGGCCTCCACAGGGAGGATTCGTTTTTCGAATCTGCTTCCTGTATTTTTGAAAACGACACTTCTTAGTTCACTGGCAGATAATACGGTAGCAGTTTTCAGGTTTTCAGGTGTAAAAATATCGGCTAGCCGGGCAGTGGAGTAAGCTTCATAAGTCGGGAACTTTGTGCGCAGACTGCTAATCTGACCCAGCAACTCGTTGCGGCTGGGAAATGGATACGACTGGTGCTGAATATAGTAAGTTAAAATAGGATCAACCGTTCCGTTATTGTCAAAATCCTTGAAAGTCAATTCAACAGGTTCCTTTATCGATGCCTTTAACTGCGAGTTCGTTCCAAAATTACCTGCCACCAGGTCTATGTTGCCGTCGTGGTCAATATCGGCAGCTGATATCTTATTCCAGAATCCGGTTTCAGGAACGCTGAACCATGACCCGGTTGCCTCACTGAGCTTTTTCCCCTTTTCGTTGATAAAAACACGAACCGGCATGAATTCCCCGACTGTAACCAGATCAGGCCAGGAGTCCTTATTCAAATCGATCCATTCGGCATCAGTTACCATACCTCCTCCTTTGAAATCAGGGAGTAGTGAAGGTGCCATGTTTTTAAAGTGACCCGATCCATCATTGACAAGAACATAGCTCTCCTGAGGTTTCGGGTACTCTCCCGGCATTAGATACCCTCCTACAAAAAGATCCTGATCTCCGTCTTTATCAAAATCAGCGGCGCACACACACGACTTTGAATTTAGCAATCCGGGAAGGTAACCGGTTGTCCTTGAAAACCTTCCCGAACCATTGTTCAGGTATAACCGGTCCTGAAGGGCTACGTCATTTCTAGCGTAATCATGATAACCCCCGCTCACAACATAAAGGTCCTGATCGCCATCCTTATCAGCATCAAAGAATATTGCATCAGCATCAGTACTGTTAAAGTCATCCTTAAAGATAAAATCCTTTGAGGCTGCAAATGTTCCATTCGCGGTCTGAAGATAGATCTTACCCGGATTCTCTTTCGTGCCTCCAACAAACACGTCAATTAAATTATCTCCGTTTATGTCGGCTGTGGCAATTACAGGTCCACAGATTGACGGCATAGTAATCAATAATGGCTGACGCTCAAAGTCGTTCGACCCATATTCTGTTTGTTCATAATTAACAGGCGACACTACGGGAGAAAAAATTGTTTTTGCTGTGGCGGTTTCCCGTGATTTCCGTTTCTCCTCTTCCCCGGTTATAACAATTACCTGGTTAGCATTTATATTTTTTTGAAGCTTAACTTTCCCTCCCGGCCATTCCACTTTAATGGAATCGATAACTTTGCTGTCAGCCAAGCCAAAATGCATCACATTGCTGACGCATGACTGATAACCCCGGGAAGGCATTTGTTCCGCATATTGAACTCCATTGCGGGTATATATATAAACCTTGCTGCAAAGCCCTGATGTGTTTTTACCGGCACCTTTTAACCTGATGCTTATATAATTTGCTGAAGGATTCAACTCATGCGATAAGTTCTGGTACAATGCTGCGGTTTCGTTCTGATTGCTGATGACAAGATCAAGGTCACCATCATTATCAAGATCCGAGTAAGCAGCTCCGTTCGAAAATCCTTTCTTCTCAAATCCCCAGGTCATACTCTTGTCGATGAAAGTCAGGTCTTTATTGTTTTTGAAAATATAATTATGAACTGGTGTTGACGACATTAAACCCGACAGGTAAAAGGTATCAGGTTTCTCATTCGCCCTGGCCTGTTTAGTGAAATAGTCAGATTTGAATTTCAGGAAATCCCTGTTCGTATAATCTTTGAAATACCCGTTTGTTACAAACAGATCCTTCCATCCGTCATTGTCGAAATCGGCAAAAAGGGGAGCCCAGCTCCAATCTGTATTTGAAACACCGGCAAGCTGGCCCGTCTCACTGAAGGTGCCATTGCGGTTGTTTAACTGAAGCATATTACGCATGGTTGAGTGATAAAATCCCTGCATAACCATCAGAGCGTATTCAAGATAATTCTCCGGACCGTACAGTAGCTTAAGCCTTTTATTGTCCTCCGGTAACATATCCGCAGTTATTATGTCGGGCCAGGTATCGTTGTTAAAGTCATTGATTTCATTTCCCATCGCCGATTGTGAAATATGCTGAACACTTTCAGTCAGCTTATTGGAGAAAGTACCGTTTCCGTTATTTATATACAGATAATCGGGCTCAATGTAGTCATTGGTAATATAGATATCAGGCCAGCCGTCTTTATTCAGATCGGAAATAGCTACCCCCAATCCATACCCGAGTCCGTTGGAGATTATCCCGGATGATTTTGTCACGTCTGTAAAATGATTGCCGTCATTTCTGTAAAGTTTATCGCCTGCATAGGGATCGTCTGTTACTCTTGCCTTGTCAAATTCAAGTCCCCTGAGCACCTCTACATTTGTTGCAACCAGAAACAGATCAAGATCACCATCGAGGTCGTAGTCGAAAAACGCCCCAAGGGTCGAATAGGTATTATCATCCAGACCGTATGCTTTTGCCTTTTCTTCGAATTTCAGATTGCCCTTATTTATAAAAAGCTGGTTCCTTCTATTTTCCGGATTGCCCTTCCCTGAAAAACAGACATAAATATCAAGAAGGTTATCTCCATTGACATCCGCCATTGTTACTCCGGTCTTCCAGCCTTCTCTCTCCCCAATACCGGCACTCTCTGTTATATCCTTAAACCTGAAGTCTCCAAGATTGAGGTATAACTTATCATATCCCATATTGGAAACAAAGTAGATATCATCCAGACCGTCATTATTGATATCTCCGGTAGCCACACCTCCACCGTTATAAAGATTCTCATGGGTCAGGGCATTATATTGGCGGGTCTCTCTAATGGTATTTTTAAATGATACTCCGGATTTTTTTGCAGAGACTTGTTCAAAAAGCTTAAGTTCCTGTCCGGATGAAAAGACGCAAATTAAAACTAGTATTACCGTCAGGAAGACCCTAATAGAAAAAGTGTAAGGCATACACTTATTCAATAAACATCTCATGATATCTAATTTTTATTTTGCTTCAGATATACTACGATTGTCCATTTTGATGACAGAAAATCCGTTTTGATGGGATTTTTAAAAAGAAATAAAGTACCGGCTTTAAGGTAGTTTTTCATATCAGAGGGGATATAGATTTCTTTAGAAATAAAAATAGATAAATTTTATGATCGATGTATTAAACTATAATTCTTTATTCAGATTATCAATTTTTTCACCCACTGACCCTTTAGGCGTCAACTTAAATCAGTCTCAGCCTGAGAATTATATTTGTCAGAATTACAATTAAATAAGTTTGAGGTTGTTGAAAAAGCGCTTTCTTAACCGCAAAGGACGCTAAGAAGCGCAAAGGAGGCAAAATTAAAACATTAATAATTAGCTCTTTGCGTGCCGATAGCTATCGGCATTTGCGTAAATCCTTTGCGATCTTTGCGCCTGCCTGCCGCCTGCCGGTAGGCAGGGTAGGCAGGGTTAATGGATTTAGTCTTTTTGAACAGCCCCTGGATAATATTAGGGGTGATGAAAATTGCAAATTTGAGATAACTCACAATCCCATAATTTTTTTATATTTATATCAGAAACAATTACCTAATACATTAAATGATGAAGAACTTAAAAATGATGCTCGCCGTGCTGTTCATTTTCATTGGACTGCAGCAGATTGCATTCTCACAGGTCACAGCAGATAACCTATATCCGGTAAAGGGATTCTGCATAGGAGCTCCCTCCTCAGATCAGGTCGACCGTTTTGTTAAATTCATATCAGATGAGTTGGCACCCAGAGGGGTCAATACCCTGCTGCTCCTTGTCGATTATAACTACCAGTTTGAAAGCTATCCCCAGTTAAGCGACTCGGCGGCTCTTTCAAAGACAGAGGTTAAAAAGATTGTAAATATTTGCAGAAAGAATAAAATACGGATAATCCCCCAGATCAACCTGCTGGGTCACCAGTCATGGGCTAACCGTACCGGCAGCCTCCTGACAAAATTCCCTGAATTTGATGAAACTCCATGGGTTAAGATGCCCGAAAAGTATGTCTGGCCAAACGATGACGGACTGTACTGCAAAAGTTATTGTCCGCTTCATCCCGAAGTCCATAAGGTGATCTTCGCGGTTATTGACGAGATATGTGATGTTTATGAAACCGACGCATTTCATGCCGGCATGGACGAGGTGTTTTACCTCGGTGATGACAAATGTCCGCGTTGTTCAGGTGTTGACAAGGCTGAATTGTTTGCAGGTGAGGTCACAAGGATCAAAGACCATCTTGCCCTTAAGAACAGGGAACTTTGGATATGGGGCGATCGACTTATTGACGGGAAAACGACCGGTATGGGGATCTGGGAAGCCAGCTATAACTATACATACAGGGCTGTGGATATGATTTCCAAAGATGTAGTGATCTGCGACTGGCATTATGAACGACCCGATCAGACTCCTGTCTATTTTGCCATGAAAGGTTTCCGGGTGGTTACATGTCCGTGGAGAACGCCCTCAACCGCAGTCCTTCAGGCTGAGGATATGGCCAGGTTCAGAAAGTATGCCACTCCCGAAATGAAACCGCGTTATTACGGGATGATGCAGACTACATGGTCAAGTCCGGAAAGATTTATGAACGGCTTTTACGGGATTAAATCAAAAGAAGTACGCAATAATGATAATGATGAGGAGCGTGATCCGTCTAAGAATCCGTGGGATACCTTCAGGGCAATGTACAAGCGAATGGGTGAGCTGGAAGCAATGAAATAATCACAACAGATATGATTGCAACCGATCTTTTGACATCCCTCCGGATGATGGTCTTTGTTGTTTTTGGTATAATGATATCTGTTCAGCCCGGAACAGCGCAAAGAAAGAAAAACCGAAAAACCGAACCCTCTCCGGAAATTCATGGGATTGTTCTGGCTGACAAGGCACTTAGCGCTTACCGTATTGTGATTCCCGCATCACCGACGACCAATGAACAAAAAGCCGCCACAGTTCTTCAGGATTACCTTATAAGAATTTCAGATGCCGTACTGCCGATTGTTTCTTCAGACAAGACAAGAAGTCCGTACGAAATAGTTCTTGGGCAGAACGGACGGCTCGACGAATTAGGTATCAGTGTCAATTTTAATGAACTTGGAAGTGACGGATTTATAATAAGAACGGACAGCCTTCGCCTTTTAATTACCGGAGGTAATGGGAAAGGCACACTTTATGGTGTTTACACTTTTCTGGAGAAGTACCTCAGTTGCAGAATGTACAGCCCTCAAGTAAAGATCATCCCGAAAAAAGAGAAAATAATTCTTGGAACAATAGACGACAAACAAATACCGGTGATACGATTCCGGGATACTCATTACAGAGTTTCATGGGATCCGGAATATACTGACTGGCATAAACTGAATCACGATGAGCATGGCGGAAGACCTGCCTGGGGTATGTTTGTACATACTTTCAACAACCTTGTGCCTCCTGAGATATATTTCAAAACTCATCCGGAATATTATTCACTCCGGAACGGCAAACGGATACCAACGCAGCTTTGCCTTTCAAATCCTGATGTATTAAAGATCACTGTGCAGAATCTCCGGAGGATGATTGCGGCCAATCCTGAGGCAAGGTACTGGTCAGTAAGTCAGAACGACAACCGGCAATACTGTATGTGCGACCAATGCCGTGCTATCGATGATCGTGAGGGTTCCCCTTCAGGATCCATAATTAATTTTGTGAACCAGGTTGCCCGGGAATTCCCCGACCGTATGATCTCTACCCTCGCTTACGAATATTCACGCAAAGCACCAGCGATCTTACGGCCTGAGAAAAACATCAACATCATGCTTTGCAGTATAGAAATGAGACGTGACAGACCTTTTGGAGAAGCAACTGACACTGTAAGTACAGCTTTTGTCAGAGACGTGAAAGACTGGAGCCGGATTGCAAACGATATTATTGTTTGGGACTATGTGATACAATTTCCGAACCTTATAAGTCCTTTCCCGAATCTTCACGTATTGCAACCCAACCTGAAGTTTTTCGCTGACAACGGCGTAACTGCCATGTTTGAACAGGGTAACCGTGAAACAGGCGGCGAATTCGCAGAATTACGTACTTACTTAATTTCAAAGCTCTTATGGAATCCAATCGAAAATGCCGACACATTGATGAATGATTTCCTCCGGGGTTACTATGGAGCTGCAGCCGGACCAATACGTCAATATATAGATGAAATGCGCGAGGCATCATTGGCATCTGAAAAGCCACTGCGTATCTTCGGTTCCCCTAACGAGGCAGCGGGAAGTTACCTTACACAACCTCTTATTGAAAAATATGAAAAATTGTTCGAACAGGCAGAGTCGGCAGTGGCTGACTCTGCGGCTATTCTTGAACGGGTTAAGATTGCACGGCTCCCCCTTGATTTTGCCGTAATGGAACAATCAAAGAAAATTTTTTATGGTGAACATGGGACTTTTATAAGGAATGGTGACCGGTGGGTTGTAAATCCTGAGATCAGATCGATGATCGATCCTTTTGTTGACCTCTGCCTGCGGCAGGGAGTGACACGATTAAAAGAATGGAGCACAACACCTGAAGCGTACCGTTCAGCGATGTACCGCCTGTTTTATCAAGGCAGAAATGAACATCTGGCCTTTGGCAGGGAAGTAAAATTTATTAGTCCTGATATTTCAGAGATCCGGGAGGAAAAACGCAAAATGCTTACCGATGGGATAAGGGGAAGTCATGATCCTGAATATAACTGGCTCGATTTTCAGGGTAAAGACCTCGATGTAATTATCGATCTCGGAAAGCTGCAGCCTGTACAACATATTGAATGTGCATTTTATCAACTTGCTGCATGGCTAAGCATAGTTCCCAAAAAGGTCGAATTTTTTGTATCAGTCGATGGAAAGGAATTTGAAAGTGCCGGCATAGTTGAAAATACACTTCCGATTGATCAGTATGACTCATACCAGAGAGATTTTATTGTAGACTTCCAGCCACACGAAATCAGGTATATAAGAGTTGTGGCTCACACTATTGGAAACACCCCCGAATCTCATCCCGGAGCCGGCCAGCCTGCCCGTATGCATATTGATGAGATCGTCGTTGAATAGTATTTCGTAACTTAGTAAACAAACTTTTGTGCATAATGTTCACGTACAAAGGGGGTTTTTTCTTTAAAATTTTTAGAAAAAACAGCTTTTAAATCCTAAAAAATTAGTTTTTTAACAAACTCCTCTATAATTTTGGTTTTATAACCGCGTTACAGTAAGATTTTACTTGTGATGCCCTAAAACTATAACTTATGACCGTAAAAAAATTGGACCTCATTTTGCGAAGGGTACTTCTTATGTTTATGGGACTTGCATGCTCATATGCTGCGATGGCTCAGGCACGGGTGGTATCCGGAACCGTCAAAGATCCTGACGGTGTCGCTCTGCCGGGTGTGAGTATTGTGGTGAAGAATACTACTACCGGAACGAACGCTGATGTAAATGGTAAGTTCAGCATTCAAGTACCAAACAACAATGCGGTACTTGTTTTTTCTTTTGTCGGCTATGTGTCTCAGGAAATTACTGTAGGCAGCCGGGCAACAATTGACCTTGTTTTATCATCAGATGTTCAGCAGCTCGGTGAAGTTGTTGTTACAGCTCTTGGTATTGAGCGAAGCCAAAAATCACTACAGTCCTCTGTAACCAAAGTTCCGGGAATAAGTTTGACAGCAGCAAGGGAAAATAACCTTGGGTCATCGATTCAGGGACGCGTTGCCGGGGTTAATGTAACAAAATCAGAAACAGGACCAGGTGGATCATCCCGTGTAATTATCAGGGGTAACAAATCCATTGGTAGTGACAACCAGCCCCTCTATGTAATTGACGGTATTCCGATGGACAATCAACAGTTTGGTCAGGTTGGTGTCTGGGGAGGCAGCGACCAGGGCGATGGTCTTACAAGCTTAAACCCGGAAGACATTGAATCAATTACCGTTCTTAAGGGAGCTGCTGCTGCTGCTCTTTATGGTTCAAGGGGTGGTTATGGAGTTATCAACGTTACAACCAAGAAAGGTACACTAAATAAAGGCATTGGAATTGAATTAAACTCAAACTATGTCTTCGACAAGGTTTACAGGCTCGATGACTTGCAAAAAGAATATGGACCAGGTGGGCTTGCTGCCGATCCGGCTAACCCTACAGGGCCACAAATCTACACTAGACCTTCAACCCAGCTGGAGGCTTTCAACTGGGGCTCAGGTTCAATGTGGGGCCCGAAGTTTGACGGAACTCCGACTGTTCAGTTCGATGGAGTAAAAAGACCATATTCTTATGCAGGCGATAACTGGAAACGTTTCTATCAGACAGGAAACACATGGACCAACAGTGTTGCTATTTCAGGCGGAGGTAACAATCAGACATACAGATTCTCTTTCTCTGACATGAAACAAGATTTCATTGTTCCCAACTCCGGGTTTAAAAGGAAGAACGCTTCTCTTTCCACTACTGGTAAATTTGGCAAGAAACTAACATTCAATGCCAAGGTTTTGTATTCGAATGAGAACGTGCAAAACAGGTCGCAGCTCGGAGACTCACCCTCTAACATACCACTTGCAATATGGGCTCTTGCCAATAATGTTAATGTTATGGACTTATATGGCGATCCAACTAAGCCGGGAGCTGTTGCCCCCGGAGTTACAACACCTGACCTAAAGAATCCCGGTGAAGAATACGCTCAGTCAGGTGACCAGTATACACAGAATCCATGGTGGTCTGCATACCAGACTAAAAACCAAAGCATCAGGGATCGTTACATCGCTTCGGGAAACGTAAGATATAATATCCTGGACTGGCTTTATATTCAGGGACAGCTAGGTATGGATTATTATGTAAGGAATAGCAGTAACCTTACTCCGGAGGGTACAGGCTATGCTCGGAGCGGTGACATGAGTGAGACAGGGAACTTTGTAAGGGAGATAAACGAAGAGTGGATATTTGGAATGGATAAGGCATTCGGCAAGATCAGGGTCAATGCTTTTGTCGGAGGAAACAAGATGATCAGAGAATCTGAGACAATAGGAGTCGGTGGTAATACCTTCAACATACCATTTTTTGAATCAGTCAATAATCTCGCGAACCGAACCATTAATTATGCCTATAGTAAATCAGGAATTAACTCTCTATATGGTTCTGCTGAAATAAGTTATGCAGGTTACCTTTTCATTACTGCAACAGCAAGGAACGACTGGTTCTCAGTGCTGAATCCTGCGAACAACAGCAAACTCTATCCGTCACTCGGCGGAAGCTTTGTATTCACTGATGCCTTTAAGGGCGCAATGCCTGATTGGCTCAGCTTCGGAAAATTGAGGGCGGCATGGGGACAGGTCGCAACAGCCAATGTTGGAGCTTATTCAGTTAATCCAACCTATAGTCTTTATGGATCTGGACATCTTGGACGTCCAATGGGTGCTTTCTCATTCGATCAAACTATACCTAACCCTAATCTGTCGCCTGCCTTATCAACAGAGACTGAAGTAGGTACAGAGTTAAGGTTCTTTAAAGGAAGAGGGGGAATTGAATTTACATACTACTCCCAGAAAACAACTGATGACATACTGTCAGCAACAATTTCTCAGGCTTCAGGATTCACCTACACATCGGCAAACATTGGCCAGCTTACAAACAAAGGTATTGAGCTATTACTCACAGCTACACCGGTACAGGGTCCTATCACCTGGGATATATCATTTAACATAGCCCAGAATAAGAACAAGGTTGTTGAACTGAGTGAGGGAGTAAATAGACTGTTTGTTGACGAGCCCCGTACTCAGACTGTCGGAGTATACCAGGTTGTGGGATTACCGTTTGGTGAGATCTTAGGCTATAAACAAGTGGTGGATCCCGCTTCAGGAAAAAAAGTATATGATGCGGTCGGATCTCCTGTGAGGTCAGATGTCTTTGAAGATCTTGGTAATGGTATTGCAAATTTAACAGGTGGTTTAAGCAACACTATTTACTGGAAACAATTCAGACTTGACGCCCTGATTGACTTCAAATCCGGTGGTAAGATCTATTCAGGAACAGAAGTAAACTTAACCAGCTGGGGGCTGCATAAGCAGACCCTTGCCTACCGCGAAGGAGGTATGCCGATTGAAGGAGTAATTCAGACCGGAACAGACGCGGACGGAAAACCATTATATGAAGCATTCTCAAAGACCCTTAACCAGCAAGAGACAGCAGACTATTGGGGTAACCTGGCTTATCGTTGCTCGGAAAACTTCATGTACGATGCTTCATATATTAAGCTGAGACAGGTTTCTCTCGAATATAGCCTGCCTTCCAAACTCCTGTCTGCGACTCCTCTCAAAACTGTTGCAGTTTCGTTTGTAGGAAGAAATCTTGCAATCCTTTACAGAAAGACTGACAACATTGACCCGGAATCTTCCTATACAAGCGGTAATGGCCAGGGTATTGATCAATTTGCAATGCCTGGTACCAGAAGTTATGGTTTTAACGTAAGGGTAGTATTTTAACCTAAAAATTGATAAAAATGAAACATATATTAAAACTGATTCAAAGTGCCCTGTTGATAGCATTTATTACAGCGGGATGCGACACAGAGGAGCTCCATAAAATGAATGTGGATCCCAATGCGGTAAGCCGGATCGATATTAATTACTTCTTAACTACTGCCGAACTTGGCATGGCATGTGGGGGAGCTGTAGGTGATGACAGACAACTTGACAATAACACTAACATTCGTTTTGCAAGCGCTGCAATACAGCATCTTGCCTCTACTGGTCAATCTATTGGCGAGAAATATTTTAATGATGATCGGGCACCCGCTGATTATCCTTTCCAGTTCTATTACATCGATGCACTTTGCAGATCAACTGAGATACTCAGGCAGACAGGTGAAGGAGGATATATGGCAGGACGATTAATAAATACGCGTCAGGCTGCAAGAATTATAAAGGTATTTGATTTCCATCGTCTGACCGACTGGTATGGAAGTATTCCTTATTCTGAAGCCAATAAGGGACTCGAGGGGATTTTCCAGCCAAAGTATGACAAACAGAAAGACATTTATACCGATATGCTTAAGGAGCTTGATGAAGCATGTTCATCATTTGATGCTTCTGATGTAGATTATGATGGATTCAAGAAAGCTGATTTCGTGTTCGACGGCGATATTGCAAAATGGAAAAAATTTGGTTACTCACTTATGCTGAGGCTTGCCATGAGAGTATCAAATGTTGATCAGGCAATGGCCAGTACTTATGTTACAAAAGCTATTACTGGCGGAACAATGGAAAGTAATGACGACAATGTCTGGGTAAAAACAGAGATTGGAGAACTATGGATTAACCAGAATGGTATATCGCGTGCATTCATACCGGGTGAAGAAGACCTTTGGTCGGGCTATCTTCTTAACAAAAGGCTTGTTGACCAGCTATTGGGTCCCGATACATTATCCACTGCTGATGACGATCCAAGACTCATGATCTTCACGGGAGGAATAGTCCAATGGTCGGATGAAAGTACAGTAATTCCTATCGAACTGAATCCTACCAAGCAGCGTGGCATGCCTTCAGGATTAAACGGCTCCGATGTCAATAGAAGATGGGGTACAGGCAACCCTCCATCTGCAGTTCCTTACAAGACCTTTTCATCTATAAACCACAAGCTGCTGCGGAGAGATTCGCCTTATCAGATCATGAATGCCGCTGAAAGTGAGTTCCTTAAAGCTGAAGCTCTGGTAAGAGGGATTGGTACAGGGATTTCAGGAACAGCCAAGCAACATTATGATGCCGGAGTTAAGCTTGCTATGCAGCTTTATACCGCATATGACGATTCTTTTGTTGTTACGGATCCACAGGTAGCTAATTACCTTGCAATTTACCCTTATAATACTGCCACTGCGCTTGAACAGATCGGAACACAGATGTGGCTGAGTAAATTCATGATGTGGTGGGATGAATGGTCTGACTGGAGAAGAACAGGCTTTCCTGTTTTAGTTCCGTCAAATTACCCGGGAAACTCAACTGGTGGTACGATTCCCAGAAAGCTCATTATTCCTGCTGTAGAAGCTGCCGGTAATCCTAACTATGCTGCCGGTTCAACCCAGCCAGACAACCTGACTACCAAAGTTTGGTGGGACGGCGGAGTTGAATAGATTAAGTCAAATCAACAACAAAACAATTTATAAAGAGCCCTTGAAATTTTTCAAGGGCTCTTTTAGTCGGTGGGCGGGGGGTGAAAATAAAGGGCTTCGCCCATCCGCAAAAATTCAGAATTCTAATTCCTGCGCTTTTGCATTCCATCCCTCAACGACAAGCTTCAATCCGTTGTAGTTACGGGAATCGCCATCAGGACTGAATTCCAGTTCAATCTGCTTCTTGTCACCAGGCAATAAAGTGAAGTAGTTTTCCGAAAAATAAGATGGCAGTATCAACTCATTATTCAGGTCAGCCAATTTCAGACGAATGAAAAATGCCGTCTCGTCACCCGGATTGGAGATTGTTATAGATGCTTTATTAGCGTTATTTTTAGTAATAGCCCCAACAACCTTTGCATCTTTTAGGTCATTGAGCTTTTCGTAAGAATGCGCCTTGTTTGAAAGCCAGTAGAGGTTTTCATCAATTATCTTCTGATTATCTGTCAGTTGCAGCTTCAGGAAAAAGACCTCATTACCGGTTTTGGGCAAAGTGATTTTATTAAGCATAACCAGGTCATGAGCCTTAAGATTTACGCTGTTATTTTTTTCTGATATTAATTTGCCATGCATATCATATAATGTGATGCTTGCATTAATTTTATTTAGGCTCAAAGCAGTCTGGTTCAGGACACATACTGACGAATCGTTAAGGTTAAGCTGGATATGAACAGGAGCCGCTCCATGCTTGTATCCATAGTAACCGCCTGTGCAATCCAGGAAATAGTCATAAAAGAATCCGCGGAGGGCTGTCCATGGATTCTGGTTCTTCCAAACAAGCATACCTGAATACCAGTCCCACATCTTATAATTAAAACCTTCCTGGAGGGCACGGTATTGCTCATAGCTTACTATCTGGGCCTTCAGGCAAAAATCCCTGATATCCTTTACTTTTCCGTAACGGTCAGGAAAATCGAGCAGTGGCAGATATTTATGGTACGTCCATGATCTTCCTGCTCTGTTACCCTGGGGAGGTGTCATTTCATTTTCAGGAATGATCTTTTTAAGGCCCTCGTAATTCGGGATTCCGATAGAACCTGTTTCAGGATTAAATGGGAACGACCTCTCAGTGAAAATCTTTTCAGGTTCCCTTATCCCGTAAGGACCGTCACCAACGCCTCCTATTGTATTTGTCATAAGTTTGGAGGAAGTTGACATTTCAAGGAAAAACCTTGCGGGATCATAACGTGGAAAGATTTCCCCCTGAAGTGCTTTAAGAATATCCGGTGACGGAAGAGTCTCATTACCTCCGCACCAGATATAAAGGCTCGGATGATTCCTGAGCATCCTGATCTGGTCAATTGCTGATTCAAGGAACAGGTCGTGATTGTCAGGATAAGCTTTGCGTCTTGACTGGGAATCCTTTTTTGTCGGATCGTTCCACTCACCGTTACAATCACCCGATACCCACAGATCCTGCCATACCAGGATTCCATATTTATCGCATGCATCGTAAAATTCGGGACGCTCGGTAAGTCCTCCGCCCCAAACCCTTATCATATTCATGTTCATTCCGGCATGGAGCCTGATTTCTGCTTCATACCTTTCTTCTGACAGCCGGAGCAAAGCATCTGAAGCAATCCAGTTACCTCCTTTAATGAACACCTTCTGACCATTTACAGTGAATACCCTTGCCTTGATTTTTTCGTCAAAATAGTTACCTGTCTCCCTGATGCCGAAAGTCACGCTCTCCGAATCCAAAACTGATCCATCATCTGAAAGAAAGTCCGCCTTTATATTATATAGTGGTTGCCTTCCCATTCCATTCGGCCACCATAAACGTGGGTTGTCGATTTTAATCTCGGGGAAAGTGAAAACCTTCTCCTCGGCCGGATTAAGTGTAATCTTTACACTTTTAATATGGCCTTCTATTTCAATCTTTAAACTCCCGCTTACAATTTTCGAAGATGTATTTAACAGTTCCAGAGAAGGTTTTACAAATGCCGGATCCTGCTTTTCCACGGGAACCCTGGTCCCCGGAACCCTGATCTCAATAAATGGATTTCTTAAATCAACCGGTCCTGTTATTTCAACCAAAACCTGATCCCAGATACCGGTATTTCTGTCGCGTATGGGACAGATCCAGTCCCATCCTGCAGTGCATTGCATAGTTATATTGCGTCCGATGGTGCCATCGCCACCCTGCCCTGCTGCGGCATTTCCGACCGGATCGGGAGGAGCTACCCATACCGCAAGCTTATTTGTTTTGCCTTTATTCAGATAGGGCGTTATAAGATATTTTTCCCTGAGGTACATACCCTCATGTGTTTTCGTATTTACCCTCCTGCCATTAAGGAATACCTCTGCAAAATAATTTATACCCCTGAAATTAAGCCACACCTCCTGCCCATCACGGATCTCCGGAAGTTCAAACTCATTAAAGAACCAGTATGTATAGTAATCCCTGCCTGTAACGTAAACATCAGGAATAAGGTTATTATTCATCCCAAAGAAGGGATCAGGTATCTGATCATTATGAAGGAGGGTAGTTAAAATTGTTCCGGGAACAACTGCATCCATCCAGCCTTCGGGGTTAAATTCCTGACCGGTAACTTCAGTTCCGTCAAGGGTGATATCAACAGCTCTTTTAGCTTTCCAGTTATCGTGAAGGAGAAATTTTTGTGGCTGTGCTGAAAGGTCCAACTGTAATACTAAGAAGGCAATAAGTAAAGTAAATGTTGTTTTCATAAAGAATTTGATCAATTTACAAAGCCGGCATAACTTTTATAATTGGACAGCGCTCCATACCAATGTTGTAATTGAGTGGCCTTTCAGACTTTGAGTTTTCATGTCATTATTCCACATTATTTTGGTTTCAGTATCACTGCCGTTATTAATTATATTCAGTACAACTGTACCATCGGCATTCAGGAATCCGGCAAAATTCAATTGAGGGGAACCGCCTGTGCAGTCTATCCGGTAAGCACCGGGCCTTATGAACTTGCTGAAATGAGCGAGGTAGTAGTACAATCCTGTATATGTAACCTCTTTTGTATTTCTGTTTATAATTACAACAGGCTGCTGACGGTTGTCATCCGGATCGCCGTGCTCCACGGAAACCAGCCATGGACCTCCATCCTGATCGAGTATCATGTTCCAGTAGACCCAGGCGGAAACCCAGTTTTTCATATCGTTCATTATCATATTTCCCCAGAACTCACCATCAGAAAATTCATAAACCGGTAAATGATCAGGACCGCCGGGAGGTTCATTTGTCGGCTTATTGCCAACCCTTGCATAGCACACTTCTGTTTGCCAGATTGGGATATCCGGATATTTCAGGTGAAGTTCGGTGAGGGTGGAAAACTGATCCCAGTCGTAACCATGAACTGTAAGCGTTGAAATGTATTTTCTTACTTCCGGGTCATCAAGTGCCGAAGGAAATTTTCTGATGGCTTCAGGACGGTTTGACGTCTCTCCAAGTTGTATTTTCGTCGTCAGTCCATCAGCCTTGAACCGGGGACCTACATGGTTCCTTATCATTTCACCCATTGCTTTATAGGTGACATTGGAATACCAGGAGTTTTCGGCTTCATTAAAGAGATTCAGATAACCCAGAGTGATCCCGTTGGCAGCATATGACCGGACATATCTTGAATAATACCCTGCAAGAGTGCCGTAATAAATAGGTTTGATATGTTTTTCATCTTCTTTAAGGCTTACATACATCCAGTCGGGAGCAAAATCCATCGTCGTTTCTATTTCAAACCTGCCAAATTCTGAAGCCTTTTTTATAAATGGTATAAGTCCGTCCGGACGCAGATCCCTTTCTATGCTGAAGGTCTTGAGAGCCGTGTCACCGGGAGTGTCGCAATATGAATACCACGGTCCGGCAGATGCGAAATCACAAGCTGCAATCGGAGATTTCATGACAGTGAACCCGGCTCCTGAATCGGGATCAAAGAGATTTTTTAAGACGCTCCTGCTTAATTCTCCGTCAAGTGAATTGAGACAGATCATACCAGCCTCATTAAACGTAGCGCCGAAACCGTCTATCTTTTGATATTTGATGCTGTCATTTACCACAATTTCAGGAAGGGTTGACTTTTTATACCTGATAAAGCGGGTTTCTTCCTTTTTTGTTAACCTGTCACCGTCCTTCGAAGAGGAAAAAACTGAAATGACAGGACTTTTTGGATTGCTGCAACCAGAAGCGATGATAAAGGCAAGGATTAATTCAATACTTAATATTGAACCGGTTGATCTCAATGAACCGAATGCGGGTAATTTAATTATTTTCATACCGGAGGATAGATTTATAAGGGTCTAATATTCTATAATTTGCAGGCAGAAATAAACTGGCCGGCAGCTGCCTCAATTTCAGCATCTGAAGAATTAATATTAATTCCCCAGCCGGCTCCAAGGCCACCATCCACAACACCCACACTGATATTCATCGAACGGCTGAGAATATCATCAGTTTTGGGATAAGATCCCTTTGTAAATGGCTGACCAATACTACGAAAGTAGTGCATAATATGTTCCATGTTATGATAGACATGCCACCCGCTCTTATCAACAGTTTTGGATCCAAGTGCCGCAGAAACTTTCAAAGCCTGCTCCCCTGAATCGAAAATTACCGTGCAAAGTGTTGCACAATCGCCATCGAGGTCATTCAGCTTTCTGAACCTGAAACCTTTGGCAGTTGAGATTATTTCTTTGAACTTGTTTCTTTTTTCCCTCAGGGTCGTCACAATTCTGTCGATCTTTCCCAGCTGAGCCAGACCGATTGCTGCAGTGATCTCGTTCATTCTGAAGTTCAGGCCAAGAGTATTCCGCGAGCCGACCTCAACCCCGAATCGCAAGGGTTTATGTCCCTGGTCGTGAACTGCAAACGCAGTTTCGTAAAGGTCCCGGTCGTTAGTAATAATCAGTCCGCCGTCGCCGCTGTTAATTGTTTTGAAAATGTTGAGGGAGAAGGCGCCAATATTGCCGATGGTCCCTACTTTATTCCCGTTATAGGAAGCGCCTGCGGCCTGGCAGCAATCCTCAACCACAAACAGATTATGCTTGCGGGCGATCGCCATAATCCTGTCCATGTTGCAGGCATTGCCGAGCATATGGACAGGCATAATCGCCCTGGTCTTCGGGGTAATTCGTCTCTCAATATCCTCGGGATCAAGCGTCAGGCTTTCGTCTATCTCAGCAAGTACCGGAACTATCCCTGCAAAAATGACCGAGGAATAGCTGGCTACGAAAGTGTATGCAGGAACAATTATTTCATCGTCCGGTTTCAGGCCTAAAGCTAATACAGATGCAAGCAGGGAGGCCGTTCCGGAGCAGGTGGCGAGAGCAAAATTTGCCCCGCAGTACCGGGCAAATTCAATTTCCAGAGTCGAAACTTTATGAAGGAAATTAGGGTCATCTTCACTTCCGTAACGGAACAGATATCCACTTTTCATGACCTCAACTGCAGCATCCATTTCTTCTTTCCCAAACCAATAAGAACCCGGTCCTGGCATAATTTCCTCCTGTTTTTAAAATATGTAATTACCTTGTATAAAATTAACTATTCGCAGGTTATTATACAAATTAAAGACCTGCCCGCAAATTCGGTATTTTTTTTTCAGAATTGCAATCTATCCTTTACTGCCGGCAACTTTCCAGATATCCGTTGTTTTTAAAAGGTAACCCAGTGTAACAATTGTTGAATAGTAAAAGAGGTGAGAATAATTATGCAAACACCTGCAACATGCCATTCGAGGGTCAGGTCTTCTTCGAGGTCGGCAATGTCGGATAGTGAAAGGAAAAGAAAGATTGAGTTCAATTTACCTTTTATCAATAAATGTTATCAGTTAAAAGATAAATAAAAATTTGTTTTATTAAAAATTAAATTTAAGTTTGCACCGATCGGACTATGAAAATGAAAGCAAATCTTACAAGTTGGCGTTGGTGGTTAAGCAAAATTCACTTGATAATGTGAGAATCCAAGCCATTTGTACCTTTAGATAAAGAAATTAATAAGCGGCCTGTCGTACTCACGACAGGCCGTTTTCATTTTAACCAGCACGACAACAATATGAAAAAATTCAATGTCAGAACAAAATCACTCCGGTTGCTTGCCGATACTATAACTCCGGTAAGCATATATCTGAAAATAAGAGACATATACCCTAATTCTCTTCTTCTTGAAAGCTCAGATTATCATGGTAATGAAAACAGCTATTCCTTTATCTGCTTCAAACCTATTGCCACCTTCGAAGCTGACAGGGGATCTGTTACGGAGGTATACCCTGACGGATCAAAGAAAGTTACGGAGCTTTCGGACAAAAACTCATTTAACCGGCGATTCGCCTCATTTATCGATTCATTTGAACAGTCAGAAATTGATGGTGATATACCGGTAAACGGTCTCTTCGGTTACATTTCCTACGATGCTGTTGAATATTTTGAAAAGATCAGATTTAAACCCTGTGAAACATATCCGCATAAAATTCCCGATCTGCTTTATAACCTGTACAAATACATTATTGCAATCAATCATTATCAAAATACCCTGCAGATAATTGAGAACCAGATTGATGTTGAACCAGGTGAAATCGACCGGATAGTAACTCTCCTGAACAGCAGGAACTTTGCGTTTTATTCATTCCGGAGCATTGGCGGGGAAAAGCAAAACATAACGGATGACCAGTACAGGGAAATGGTTAAGAAGGGCAGGGAACACTGTTACAGGGGCGACGTATTCCAGGTGGTGCTTTCGAGGCAGTTCTCGCAGCAATTCATTGGCGACGAATTCAATGTTTACAGGGCGCTGCGCTCAATAAATCCCTCCCCGTATCTGTTTTATTTTGATTATGGCAGTTATAAGATTTTTGGCTCATCACCTGAAGCACACCTTAAAATTCACAAGGGCAAAGCTTATATCAATCCAATTGCAGGCACTTTCAGCCGTACCGGCGATGATGAGAAAGACAAGATGGCGGCTGAACGGCTTTCATACGATCTGAAAGAAAATGCCGAGCACATAATGCTTGTCGATCTGGCACGCAACGACCTTAGCCGGCATGCAGAAAATGTAATTGTTGAAAGTCTGCGTGAGGTACAGTTCTATTCCCATGTTATCCATCTTGTTTCATCTGTGTCCGGCCGGCTCCGGGAGGGATCTTCGATCACTGACATGATGACAGCTACTTTTCCGGCAGGAACATTGTCAGGAGCTCCAAAGCATATGGCCATGCAGTTAATTGACAGATACGAAAACCAGAGACGCGGATATTACGGAGGGGCAATAGGATTTATTGATTTCCACGGGACGATCAATCATGCAATAATGATAAGGACATTCCTGAGCAAGGGAAATCAGCTTTTTTACCAGGCAGGCGCAGGTATAGTGGCCGGTTCAAATGAAAATAACGAGCTGCAGGAAGTCAACAATAAGCTCGGCGCCCTCAAGAAAGCAATTGAAATGGCAGGAGGTATAAGATGAAAAAAATAGTAGTGATCGATAATTATGACTCTTTTACTTATAATCTCGTCCATCAGATCGAAAAGCTGACTGGTGTGCGTCCTGATGTTTTCAGGAATGATGAGATAGCAATTGATGAAATTGAAAATTACGGGAAAATTCTTATCTCTCCCGGACCCGGTATACCATCTGAAGCCGGTATTTGTCTCGAAGTTATTAAAAAATACGGTTCTCATAAAAGCATCCTTGGGATCTGCCTTGGCCACCAGGCAATATGTGAAGCATATGGAGGAAAAATTCTTAATCTCAGTACGGTGTACCATGGTATCGCTTCCCCTGTTAAAGTTAAGGCAGATGATGAACCTCTGCTGAAAAACATCCCGCCTATTATAATGGCAGGCCGTTATCATTCCTGGGTCGTATCAAAAAAACATTTACCTGAATGTTTCAGGATCACCTGTGAGGACGAAAACGGTATTATAATGGGTATCAGCCACAGGAATCTTGATGTCAGGGGTTTGCAGTTTCACCCCGAATCGGTTATGACAGAGTACGGGCTGGAAATTATAAAGAACTGGATTGATCTAAAATAAAATTTCAGTGGCCAAAGCAACTCATTAATATTGTTTCTTAAACGTAAATCTCAAATATTCAGGATTATGCGAAAAATACTCAACTACCTTTTTGAATACAGGACACTTAACCGTCAGGAAGCAGAGGAGATTTTGATCAACATTGCTCAAAACAACTGTTCGGAATCGGAGATAGCAGCATTTCTAACTGTTTATCTTATGAGAAGCATTACTGTTGAGGAATTAACGGGCTTCCGTGATGCTCTTTTGAATCTCTGCATAAGGGTTGACCTTTCAGAATTCGATACGATGGATGTCTGCGGAACAGGCGGCGATGGCAAGGATACCTTCAACATTTCAACCCTTACAACATTCGTGCTTGCCGGAGCCGGTGTAAAAGTGACAAAGCATGGAAATTATGCCGTGACCTCTGCCTGTGGTTCATCAAATATCCTTGAACATTTCGGATATAAATTCTCTACCGGCATTGACAAGCTTAAAAGCGAAATCGATAAATCGGGAGTATGCTTTTTGCACGCTCCCCTTTTCAATCCTGCGATGAAGAGTGTAGCACCCATACGAAAGGCATTAAAAGTGAAGACTTTTTTCAACATGCTTGGACCAATGATAAATCCTTCCTTCCCTAAAAAGCAGATGATAGGAGTCTACAGCCTGGAACTTGCCCGCCTTTATAACTATCTCTACCAGACATCTGATATCCAATATACAATCATCCACAGCCTCGACGGCTATGATGAAGTTTCCCTCACTTCGGACTTCAAGTATATTTTTAATGGCGTGGAACAGATCATTTCACCTGAAATGCTCCGGTTCGAAAGGACAATCCAACCCGACCTCAGAGGCGGGCAAACTGTAGATGAGGCAGCCTCGATCTTTAAATCTGTCCTCGAAGGCAAAGGTACTAAGGCACAGAACAATGTTGTAGTCGTAAACAGCCAGCTTGCTCTGAAGTGCTACCATCCCTTAAAATCGCTCGAAGAATGCAGGTCAATTGCTGAGGATTCACTCTTCAGCAGAAAAGCTTTAAAATCTTTTTCCAAACTTATTGAAATGCAGTCATGACATTTCTTGATAAAATCATAGCCCATAAAAGAAAAGAAGTGGCTGCTTTTATGGAGCACACCACTGTAAAAGATCTTGAAGAGAGCAAACTGTTTTCCCGGGATACCATTTCTCTTTCAAAATTCATTTCCGATCCGGCAAAAACAGGCATTATAGCTGAGTTTAAAAGAAAGTCTCCTTCGAAAGGCATTATAAATTCCAGGGCTGGGATAAAAGAGGTAACTGTTGGTTATTCAAGGGCTCTGGCTTCCGGATTATCAATTCTGACAGACAACAATTTTTTCGGTGGCTGCTGCGAAGACCTGACCCAGGCTCGTGAACTAAATACTATCCCCATACTGCGCAAAGATTTTATTATTCATAAGATTCAGATCCTTGAAGCAAAGGCAGCAGGCGCTGATGCGATTCTGCTTATTGCAGCAGTTCTGGACAGGGAAAAGGTTTTAGATCTGGCAAAGACAGCCCGTTCAATCAATCTTGAGGTTTTACTTGAGGTTCATTCTTCCGTAGAAATCGGACTTGCAAATGAGTTTGTTGACATTATTGGTGTAAACAACCGTGATCTCAAAACTTTCGGAGTGAACACAGAGTTATCGTTTGAGATGTCAGACAGTATTCCCGGACAGTTCCTCAGGATCTCTGAAAGCGGAATTTCATCACCTGATGTAGTCAAAAGTTTAAAGAAGGCAGGATACAATGGATTCCTGATAGGTGAACTTTTTATGACAAGTGAAGATCCCGTTTCTGCGTTTTCTGATTTTGTAAATAAAATCGGATAGAGTTATGCTGAAAATAAAAGTATGCGGACTTACAGATCCGGTAAATGCAAGGGAGATCGCAGGCACATTGCCTGATTTTCTGGGCTATATCTTCTATCCGGAGTCTGTACGCTTTGTAGGGAACAAACCGGCGGCTGATCTTTTTAAAAACATTCCTGCCGGTATTATTAAAACGGGTGTTTTTGTAAACGAAGAACCATCATTGGTAATTGAAAAAATGAATTCCTGCAATCTCGATCTGGTGCAGCTGCATGGAGATGAAGGACCGGAGTACTGTAACGGGCTGAAGGAAAACGATTTGAAAGTCATTAAAGCGGTACGGATCAATAATGACTTTAACTATAATACACTTAAACAATACATTGATGTAATTGACTATTTTTTGTTCGACACACGGTCAGGAATAAGGGGTGGCAGTGGTCTCAAGTTCGACTGGAAGAAACTGATTGAATATCATCTGAGCATCCCATTCTTTTTGAGCGGCGGGATTGGTCCGGAAGACGCTTCTCTTATTAAAGAAATAAGTAATGAGATGCTGTTTGCTATCGATATAAACAGCCGCTTTGAGATCTCCCCGGGTATAAAAGACCCTGAAAAAGTGAAAAGGTTTATTGATGAAATTAAATGTTGAAAGATTATGAATTATAATGTTGATGAACGGGGATATTATGGTGAATTCGGGGGTGCGTATATTCCCGAAATGATGTATTCCAATATTAAAGAGCTAAGGGAGAATTATCTGGAGATCATGGAAAGCAATGATTTCAAAAGTGAGTTTTCGACCCTTTTGCATGATTTTGCAGGCAGACCCTCTCCGCTATTCAATGCACGTCGTCTTTCGGAGTTCTACCGTACCAGAATTTATCTGAAACGCGAAGACCTGAATCATACCGGAGCCCATAAGATAAATAACACCATCGGGCAGATCCTTATCGCGAAGAAACTTGGCAAAACCAGGATCATAGCAGAGACCGGTGCCGGACAACATGGAGTGGCAACTGCAACTGTTTGCGCTCTGATGGGCATCAGGTGCATCGTTTACATGGGACAGACCGATGTGGAAAGGCAGTTACCCAATGTCCTGAGAATGAAAATGCTCGGTGCTGAAGTAATACCTGTGACAAGCGGGAATATGACGCTGAAGGATGCTGCCAATGAGGCCCTTCGTGACTGGATAAGCAATCCGGCCGATACATATTACATTATAGGATCAGTCGTCGGTCCGCATCCATATCCCGATCTGGTAGCACGGCTTCAGTCGGTGATAAGTGAGGAAATGAAATGGCAATTAAAGGAACATACCGGAAGATCTGAGCCGGATTATATTATAGCATGCGTTGGCGGTGGCAGCAATGCAGCAGGCTCCTTTTATCATTATCTTGATGATGATAAAGTAAAGCTTATTGCCGTTGAAGCGGCAGGCAAAGGGACCGGGAGCGGTGAATCGGCAGCAACTATTGCAACAGGATCACCGGGTGTCATTCATGGCTCCAGAACCATTCTCATGCAAAATGATGATGGCCAGATAACGGAACCGTATTCAATCTCTGCAGGACTTGATTACCCGGGAATAGGTCCACAGCTCGCATGGCTGAATAAGATGAAAAGAGTGACTTTTCAAAATGCAACGGATTCTTCGGCTCTTGATGCTGCCTTCAGGCTTGCACGTCTGGAAGGTATCATCCCGGCACTCGAATCGGCTCATGCCCTTGCAGCTCTCGGATATATTAAGTTTAAAAAAGATGATGTGGTGGTTGTCACCCTGTCAGGTCGTGGAGACAAGGATATGGCCGCTTACATTAAATATATGAAAGAGAACAAACTTTGAAACCTAAGTAATTGCTTCAACTACTATAAAATATGAACCGCATCGATGCACTCTTCAAGACAAAAAAGAAAGATATTCTTTCAATATATTTTACTGCAGGATATCCGTCCCTCAGCTCAACGGCAGGAATAATTAGAGATCTGGCTGGATCCGGAGCGGATATGATTGAAATTGGTATACCCTTTTCAGACCCCCTTGCCGATGGACCGGTTATTCAGAAAAGCAGTCAGACCGCTTTAAAGAATGGCATGAGTATAAACCTGCTTTTCAGGCAGCTTGCCGGTATACGAAAAAAGGTCTCTGTTCCGCTGATCCTGATGGGCTATATTAATCCTGTCCTTAAATTCGGGATTGAAAAGTTTTGCAAAAAGTGCAGGGAGATTGGAATTGACGGCTTGATCCTTCCTGATCTCCCGCCCGAAATATATATAGACGAGTATCCTGGTCTCTTTGAAAAACATGATCTGTCTTCAATTCTTCTCATTTCACCCAAATCATCGGATGAAAGAATAAGGATGATCGACAAGTTAAGCACAGGTTTTATTTATATGGTATCCTCCTCTTCCACAACCGGTATCAGAACAGGATTCTCCGAAGAGCAGTTGTCCTATTTCAGAAGAATAAAGGGTATGAATCTGACAAAACCACGACTCATCGGTTTCGGGATATCCGATCCTGTGTCATTTGACCAGGCCTGCGAAACCGCAGATGGTGCAATAATCGGAAGCGCATTTATAAAAATGCTCGGGACCGAAGGATCAGGCCCGGAAAATATAAATCAGTTCATCAGAAAGATCACAGGATTGTCAAAAGAAATATAGTTCGGGTTTGTTCACGCTTTGAGGAGGCATTTCTAAACAATAAACATAAAACATTGTTATCCTTTTGAGACTTCTAAAATCTTATCCCCGGGATACAATGAAACCACTAAAGCAGTTCTTATTCTCGTGTTCGCTTGTTTTACTTATTTTCCCCGATTCATGCGATCATACTCCGCCAGTGAAAAACACTCCGGGGGATAATGGCGGATTAACACTTCCGGCGGGGTTTTCAGCGACGGTATTTGCCGATAATCTGGGCTCGGGAAGGCATATTATTGCCAGGAGCAATGGAGATGTATATCTCGCGCTCAGGGCAATGAAAAACGGCAAAGGGATGGTTGCGCTGCGGGATAAGAATAACGACGGGAAAGCAGATTCAATAGTTTATTTTGGGAATACTGCAACAACGGGGATCGATATCAGTGGCGACTTCCTTTATTTCAGCAATTTTACCGAAGTCTACCGGGTGCTCATGTTTCCCGGTATACTCGTTCCTGTGGAAGATCCCGTACTGATTGCCGGCGGATTCCTTCAGCAGAGCCAGCATCAGGATAAAACCTTTGCGCTCGACGGGGCCGGAAATCTTTACGTTAATGTCGGCGCCCCTTCAAATTCATGCACAGTACCTGACAGAACACCCGGAACCCCGGGTCAGGACCCTTGTCCACAGCTTGAAAGGCATGCCGGGATATGGAAATTCAGGGCTGATATCGCCGGTCAGGATCAGGTGGCCGACGGACACCGTTATGCATCAGGGATCAGGAACTCCATCGCACTTGCCTGGAATACTTCGACGAATAACCTGTTCGTTGTACAGCATGGAAGGGATCAGCTGTCGCAACTCTATCCCGGCCTTTATTCTGACCAGGAGGGAGCGGATCTGCCGGGCGAAGAATTCTTTGATGTCAGGGATGGGGATTTCTTCGGATGGCCATATTGTTATTACGACCAGATAAGGAAAATCAAGCTTCTCGCACCGGAATATGGAGGTAATAAGATTGCAGTTGGTAGATGTGCCGATGCTAAAAACCCTATAATGGCATTTCCTGGTCACCTGGCACCCAACGACCTTTTATTTTATACGGGTGAAATGTTCCCTGAAAGATATAAGAACGGCGCTTTTATTGCTTTCCACGGTTCCTGGAACCGGGCTCCCCTGCAACAGGAAGGCTATGACGTTGTTTTTGTCCCGTTTAAAAATGGTCTGCCTTCAGGAGACTATGAGGTTTTCGCCGATGGCTTTTCAGGAGTTGATGTTGTTGTCAGTCCTAATGATGCCCGTTATCGCCCGACTGGACTTGCGCAGGGTCCTGATGGCTCCATCTATATTTCAGATTCAAATGTGGGTAAGATCTGGAAAGTCATTTATACAGGTAAAAAATGACTTTTCTTTTCAAAACAATTCCGGTCGTCGTCCTTTACCTCCTGATCACAGCAAGAGGAGATGATTTGAGCTATACTTTTGAAGATGGAAAGGAATTGTATGCGAAACACTGCCTTACCTGTCATCAGGCCGATGGCTCAGGCGTTCCCGGGATGTTTCCTCCTCTCATAAAGACAGATAAAGTTCTGGGTCCTGCCGATACACTTATCAATATTCTTATTTACGGATTGAAAGGTCCCGTTGAAGTGGCAGGTCAGACATATGAACAGGAGATGCCTGCAGTAGGGTATCTTACCGATGATGAGATTGCTGTTATTCTCACCTATGTCCGTGCAAGCTTTGGGAATAACAGACCGCCTGTCAAAGCTGATGAAGTTGCAAAAGTGAGATCGAAGGGGAAACCTTAGGTTTACATATAATGTACATACACCTGAAGTTCTGATAAGTCAGGTTATCAGGGTATTGAAATCGGCGTCTCCGGTTATGACTGATTTTTCTGATGATGGCTGAGCATTACCTCAACATCCTTGAGATTGAACCGGTTAAGCTGTGTTATTTTTGTATCCTTCCTGTAAAACGGAGGAACAATCATCAGGGCTTCATTCTTGTTTTCAACTTCTGCAATGAACCACGCTTTATGCTCACCATCACAACAACCCCACTCTGCATTGGTCAGAAAATGTGATCCTGTGCTGAGGAGTATCTGGGCTGACCGTAGGCACTCTATTTTATCGGGACCATGAGGAACTTCTATTAAAAACTTTGACATGACAGCTTTTATTAAATGTTGTTCAAACCCTTATCTCTATGCCTCTTATTGATAACAAAAAATAAATTACTTCGCTATTTTTTAAGGTCAGATATATAAACAAGTCAGAGCTGTTTTATGTTCGTACAGCTCTGACTTATTTCCTCATTGGGGTCAAACCTCACATAACCGTGTTTCCCTTGAAAACCCTTGAATTTCCTACTGTCTCAAGCTGGCCTTCATAAATTAGCTTACCCGGGGTCAGTCCGGTAATAGTTGCCATGGCATGGTTGTCAGAGGTTACATTAAGGGAAATATCATATATCCCCAGGGATGTATGCAGTGTGAACTGGACGTAGTAAGTAAGGTTCTTAAAATTCTTGTTAACTTTCCACGAACCAATACTTCCTTCTGTGGTTATCCCTCCAACACCATTATACCCGAGGCTGTTGTAGAAACCTGTCTGCAGTACGCCGTTGTCTGTATTCACCTTTATAAAGTTAACATTCGGGGACACCTGTATCCTGTCGCCATACTGGTTAGAGAGATAATATGCCTCGAGAACGAAACTTTTTGCGTTTAGCAGGCTGTCGAGTATTGAGAAGTTTGCCTTCATTTCAGCTTTCCTGATCTCATTGCGTTCCTGCCGGGCTGTTTTCCTGTCCTGAGCATTGCTGATGATCGAAAGACTTAAGAGTCCGGTTACCAGGAGCACTCTTGCCAAATTTCTTTCCAACGTTTTCATTGCTCTTTAATTTTTAGTCTTTGCTTTAAGTACAAATTACATGCCATAATAAGACATTCAGACCTTTTAATCTTATAATTAACATCATCTTAACATCTTACTAAAATCTTACTAAAATGTCATTCAGGACTAATTATTTCGGTCACGCCATGGCGTGACCCTACAATGCACTTTTTTATTAACTTTCAACCTTAAATTCAAGAAAGATCTTCAATGTTTCACACCATACTTACGCTCTCCTATTTAATTCCCGGCATCTATCTTTTTATTCGGATCTGGCACCTCTTTATCCCAAGGGAGTTCAGACTCTTTTACGTACTCGTTTTTGCCTGCCTTTTCGCTGTCTTTCCATTGAGTAATGCAACAGGAGGAAGCACTTCGCAGGGTCTTGAAATAATTGCAAATTACCTGCTGCCATTTTTTCTATATGTATTTCTTTTCATCCTGCTGACTGATCTCTTACTTCTTCTGAACCTGGTGTTCAGGATGATCCCATCTGATAAATTAAGGAAAAGATCGTTCCGGAGCCGGATTTTTATGTTAATTATTCTGCTTTCGATTTCAGTAGTGACAGGCGGTATAATCAATTTCAATACAATAAGGATCTCAAAGTACCGGATTGATGTTGCGAAAAAGTCATCAGAAATAAAACAACTTAAGATAGCCTTTGCTTCGGATTTCCACCTTAATGAAAGCACTCCTGTAAGATTTGTCGAAAAATTCGTAAATGAAATTGAAACAATCAAACCAGATATTATGCTGTTCGGGGGAGATATAGCAGAGGGTGACGGGGATGACAAAAAAATGGAGCGCTTTGAAAACCTGCTTGGTGGCATCCAGGCACCTTATGGAGTTTACAGTGTATTGGGGAATCATGAACATTATGCCAGACAGGATCAGGGGAGCTTCTTCAGGAAAGCGGGTATTACGGTACTGCGCGATAGTGTAATTTTTTTCGATGACTCCTTTATCCTGGCAGGCAGAAATGACAGACAGACACGTGACAGAAAAAGTATCGATGAGCTCATAAATGAGATTCCCGATTCCTTTCCGATAATCCTGCTTGACCACCGGCCCAATGAAATAGACCTGGTAAGCCGGACACGCACTGACATTCAGTTTTCAGGGCACACACATAATGGTCAGCTCTTCCCGATAAATTTTGTAACAAGGAAAGTGTACCTGCTAAGCTGGGGATATAAGAAATTCGGAAACACACACTTCTTTGTTTCCAGCGGGATAAGGTTATGGGGCCCGCCGGTACGTACAACCGGCAAATCGGAGATAATGGTTGTTGATGTAAGTTTTAAATGAAGATTTGAAATCCAAAATTCATAACTTAGTCAGCGATTAGAAGATAATTTAAAATCCTCTTATGAAAGCAAGCCATCTTATACCGTTCGTTATATTCCTGACAATAGCCACTGCATATAACGGCTTTTCGCAGTTACCTGAAGCATTCAAAAATCCTGTCCCTCGCTATTTCGAAAAATACAACCGGTCAATCCTGGGAGAAAACGTATTTGTTTTTGATCCTGCAATGGATATGACCGAAGTACAGGCATTGATCGACACTATTTTCAAAAGGCAGTCGGCACGGAGAAGTGAGTTCAGCAACAACCGCTATGCCCTTCTGTTCAAACCTGGAAAATACAACCTGGATGTCAGGGTCGATTATTACATGCAGGTACTTGGCCTCGGACAATCACCGGAAGATGTTGTAATTACAGGTGCTGTGAGGTCGAATACGACCCATGGCAAAAGTGTTCTGACAAATTTCTGGCGTTCGGTTGAGAACCTGACAGTAATACCCTTCCCCGACTCAACAATGGTATGGGGTGTCTCACAGGCTGCACCTTTGCGAAGGATCCATGTAAAAGGGAACCTGCAGCTTTTCGATATAGGGTATGCAAGCGGCGGGTTTCTGGCAAACTCAAGGATTGACGGAACAATTAGTTCCGGACCTCAGCAGCAATGGTTTACACGGAATTCAAGTTTCAATAAATGGGACGGCGGAGTGTGGAACATGATGTTTGTCGGGGTACCTCAGGCGCCAGCCGAAGACTGGCCTGCAAAACCCTACACAACAATCGCTGAGACTCCGGTGATCCGCGAGAAACCCTGGCTGGCTTTTGACGGCAAGAGATTCATTGTAAATATCCCTTCAATAAGTCAAAACAGTTCCGGACCTGACTGGATAAATAATCCAAAGCCTGAGAGGCAGTTGCCACAGAACAATTTTTATATTGTAAAGCCGGGTTTCGATAATGCCGGAACAATAAACGCCGCTTTGAAAAAAGGCAGGAATCTGCTAATTACCCCAGGACGCTATTTTCTGAAAGAGAGCCTGAAAGTTTCAAAACCGGGTACCGTGATCATGGGTATCGGATTGGCGACCCTGATACCCGAAACCGGGGGTGCAGCGGTTGAGATATCGGACATCAGCGGGGTCATTGTGAGCGGATTAACTATTGATGCAGGAAAGGTTCCGTCTGAAAGTCTTTTCCGTGTCGGTGAGCAAGGCTCCGCAAAGTCACATGCCTCAGATCCGGTATTTTTATATGATATTTTTTTCAGGGTAGGTGGCCCGGCTGAGGGATCGGCCTCGGCATGCATGGTAATCAACAGCAATGATGTTTGCATTGATCATGTCTGGCTCTGGAGGGCAGATCATGGGAACGGGGTCGGATGGGATAAGAACAGGTGTGCCAACGGGCTGGTAGTTAATAGCGATAATGTTACAGTTTTCGGTTTGTTCAATGAGCATTTCCAGGAGTACCAGACTCTGTGGAACGGGAACAACGGCAGGGTTTATTTTTATCAGAGCGAAATGCCCTATGATCCGCCAACGGTTGATGCATGGAAACATGACGGGATTTATGGATATGCTTCGTACAAAGTTTCGGATAAGGTAATGTCGCACGAAGCCTGGGGAATAGGGATATACAATGTTTTTTACAATGCCCCTGTATTAGTCGATAATGCAATTGAAACACCTGTTGCCCTCGAGGATAAGATTCACAACAAGATTATCTACTGGCTGAACGGGAACAAGGAGAGCATTGTCAAAAGTATAATTAACGGCAAAGGCGGCAGTGTTTCCGAATCCCATAGGAAAGCTGCTATGAAGTAACTCTAAAGATCTCTCTTTACCTTGTCACAGGTCAATATCTGCGTAAATCTCCTAAAGAGTCCTTTGTGTAACGAAAAATTCAATTTTCTTCAAAACCTTATAAATCCAGAATTGTTTCTATTGCATGTGTAGAATTTAAATATAATGCCATGCAAACAATTTTAGGAGCAAATGGATCGATAGGTAAGCTGCTCGCTTCAGAGCTTGCCTCATATACTGATAAAATACGACTTGTAAGCCGTAATCCCCGCAGAGTGAATGAATCAGACGAACTATTCCCGGCCGACCTTACCATGCCTGGTATTGTCGACGGGGCTGTTAAAGGCTCGGATGTTGTTTACCTCGTCGTGGGATTTGATTATAACATAAAGGTGTGGGAAACCAAATGGCCCGCCCTTATGAGAGCCACTATTGATGCCTGCATAAAACACAATGCGCGACTTGTCTTTTTCGATAATGTTTATTTATACGACGAAAATGAAATACCCCATATGACGGAAGAATCGAAGGTGAATCCGCCAAGCAGGAAGGGTGCAGTGCGAAGAGATATCGCCGGGATGCTTCTTTCAGCTGTAAGGGAAGGTAAACTGATTGCCCAGATAGCACGATCGGCCGATTTTTATGGGTCCGACATTAAAACAAGTGTTGTAAATGAGCTGGTTGTTAAGAATCTTGCTTCGGGAAAGAGTGCAATGTGGTTTATAAGCACGGCAACACAGCATTCCTTTACCTATGTTAAGGATGCAGCGAGGGCTACCGCAATACTCGGCAACACCCCGGATGCATACGGACAGGTATGGCACCTCCCGACCGACAGTACCAGGATAACCGGAGCCGGGTTCATAAGAATGATCGCCGATGAACTTAAAGTCAAACCACGGACGAGGGTCCTCTCGCTGTTTATGATACGGATGCTTGGACTCTTTATACCGGTCATGAAGGAGATGTCGGAAATGATGTACCAGTACGACCGTGATTATTTCTTTGACTCCTCAAAATTTGAGAAGCGCTTCGGGATTAAAGCTACTCCGTACCTTGAAGGGATAAGGGAGATGTGTAAGTCATTTGTAACAATCGACCACAAATCTGCAGCCTGATTCCACCAAGCCCCTCGAGGGGACACTCCCCAACCACCCGCAGGGCATTAGCCTTTCCCGGCCGGGGTGGTTAACTTTAACTTACTCCATAAAACAGCTACTTCAGAGGTGGAGTTATTTCTCAGAAATGATCTGAAAGATTTAAAACTTTTTCGGTTATAGAGGTGTTTACTATCCATTTGATAGAGGTGTTTACTATCCATTTGAATAAACGTAATAAGAAAGAATTGAATCAACCACCCCGGCCAGATGAATTTAGTTTCTGCCTTTGAGATGATTTCACCATCTGGCCACCCCTCCTATAAGCTAATCTCTATACACATCTTTTCAAGAGGCGACCTTGCCTGTGAGTTAGAGATTCCTGGCTGGCGGTGGGGAGGCTGTTTTATTACCTGCCTCTGAAAGAGGTCATTTTCGCGATAACTGTCTCTGAAAGAGACAAATTTGAATAACCTCCGGTGCAACCGGAGGTAAACGCTATATTACAGATATCAGCTCTGAAGGAGCTGAACCTGAAATCTAAGGAAAGTACTTTTCGTCAATTTTAATCCCTGACATCATACAACGAGACAAGTCTAAGTTACGAAATCTGATAAAAATAACCAACTTTATTAAGCCCCTTCAGGGCTTTAGGATCAATGTGTAGCGCAAACCTCCGGCTTGCGCCGGAGGTTATTCAAATCATGCCACTTTTGTGGCATTTTCTTTAAGTCCTTTCAGGACTTTAATTGATTTACCGGGTAATAACCTTGACAACCTGGGGATTTTATTTTTTGATCAGGAATCCTTACGCCAGCCCTATGCTGTCTTTCGGATCCTGGATCTGGTTAGACATTTTCGAAAAATCCATTATATTGTTTGTCTTTAATGTAATTAAAATACAAAATAAACGATCACATATATCTGTGTATAAATTATTTATAGTAATAATTACAATTACGTAAATAATAATCAATTAGATACATATTTGTGTATAAAGATTAGCTTCAAAAGCAGGGGAAAGTTATTTTCCTGCAACTTAACACATTGAACATATGGGCAAAGGCAATCTTTTCAACTTTTTCCAAAGCTGAATAAGCCCCTATATTTACCTAACTTTTTATTGTTAGGTTGACGACTAAGCCCTGGAGGGGGATTTGATCTTACCTTTTCTTAAAATAGAGTTGCCTCATCAAAGTGTAATTTTCGTCATCGAAGCATACGAAAGTCACCTTTTCAATTTTGTCATTCCCTGCAAGAAAATCAGAAACCGATTTGAGAGCTATTTTTGCGGCTTCCTTCTTCGGGTATCCATAAACTCCCGTGCTGATATTGGGGAAGGCTACCGTAATGCAGCCGTTTTCAGCTGCCAGTTTCAATGAATTCCAGTAACACTCTCCGAGATGCTTTGGTTCATCTTCATCTCCACCCTTCCAAACCGGACCAACGGTATGAATAACATATTTTGCCGGAAGTCTGCCGGCCGTGGTGATTACTGCATGTCCGGCTTTGCACTTTCCCTGTTTCGCCACTATTCGTTTGCATTCTTCAAGGATTTCAGGTCCACCGGCACGATGGATGGCACCGTCGACTCCACCTCCCCCCATCAGTGAGGAATTGGCTGCATTTACTATAGCATCAACGCTTATCGTAGTTATATCGCCTTTAATAATGTCAATCATAGTATTTAATAATTGAGCAATTGTGCAATTATGCAATTATGCAATTTAAAAAACCAAAAATTGCAGAATTGCATAATCTATAATTCTTTGATCCATATCGTTTTTATATTGACGAACTCCTGTATCCCCTGTAGAGCCAGCTCACGTCCAAAACCGGAGCGTCGTGTTCCGCCAAATGGTAGTCTTGGATCTGATTTTACGAGACCGTTGATAAAAACTGCGCCATCATGAAACTTACCAACCAGATCATTAGCCTTTTTCAGGTTATTTGTAAAAATTGAGACTCCAAGACCAAATTTTGTATCGCCGGCCAATGTTATTGCTTCTTCAGTGCTGTCGGCAACTGTTATTGGAGCGACCGGACCGAAAACTTCCTCGTCGAATAAAGGCATACCCGGAATTACATTAACAACGACTGTAGGTTGAAAAAAAGCCTTTTCACGGTTTCCGCCCATAATCACGTATGCTCCCATTGCGACAGATCTCCTGATCTGCTCTTCAACTTTTTCGGCCTGTGGAATACTTGAAAGAGGTCCCATATCCGTATAATGTCTTGCAGGATCACCTGTTTTTAGTTTCCTGATCCCTTCGAGGAATAATGAAATGAACTCATCGCTTATTTTCCGGACCAGGATGAACCGCTTTGCTGCAATACAGCTCTGTCCTGCATTTTGATAACGCGCCCTGATGCCAACTTCAACAGCCTTCTTAAGATTGGCGTCCTCAAGAACTATAAAAGCGTTGCTGCCTCCAAGTTCAAGAAGGGATTTCTTAAGCACGCTGCCGGCAGTTTCTGCCACTTTTCCGCCTGCTGATTCACTTCCTGTCAGAGAAACTGCCCTGACAGAATCATGTCTGATTACTTTTTCAATTCTTGCCGATCCCAGGACAAGATTCCTGAATACTGAAGGCGAAAATCCCGACCTGGTGAATATTTCTTCAATCTTACCTGCACAGATCTGAACGTTTGATGCATGCTTAAGCAAAACCGTATTGCCGGCCATCAGGGTTGGAACCGCAAAACGGAAAACCTGCCAGAATGGAAAATTCCATGGCATTATTCCCAGGATTGTTCCAATAGGTTCATATATTACGTAGCTGTTATCCGCGTCAGTCTCAATGGTATCCGGTTTAAGGAATTCCTCTGCGTTTTTTGCGTAATACTCACACGCCCAGGCGCATTTTTCAACTTCTGACCTCGATTCTTTAATGGGTTTCCCCATTTCAGCGGTTATCGATCCGGAATATTCTGCAATATTATCCCTCAGCAGTGCTGCTGCCTTTTCCATCAGCGATCCCCGGTATTCAAAAGAAGTGCTCTTCCACTTTTCAAATGCCTCAGCGGATTGATCAAGGATCTTCTCCACTTCTTGTTCTGAAAACTCTTCAAACTCCCTTATTACCTGGCCTGTGTAAGGATTAATACTTTTCAGGATCATATGTTTATTCTTTTAGCGTTCCTCTAAATTACTTAAACAGTACGTAATCCTGAAAGTTTATCAGGAAACTGCGCTAAAAGTATTTCCTGCATTATGCAAAGAGAATTGCCGTTAAGCCGTTGCGCCTTTGGGCCCTTGCGCCGTTAAATTATTCCACTTTCAGTGCTTCCGCGGGATTGGTGAGTGCCGCACGGTACGCCTGGAAACTGACTGTAAGTAACGCAATAACAATTGCAGCTACTGCCATTGCGATAAACACCACCGCATTTATTTTAATCCTGTATGCAAATTGATTCAGCAGGTTCCCCACAATAATCCAGCCCAGCGGGACAGCAATGACAATTGAAACCAGAACCAAAACAAGGAACTCCTTTGATAAGGTGTACATTATGATAAGCGCGTCGGCGCCCATCACCTTTCGTATTCCGACCTCATTTGTTCGTCGCTGTGCTGAGTACGATGCGAGACCATACAGGCCAAGACAAGCAATTATTAATGCAAGGATAGTGAAGTACTTTAAGAGCCCTGTCAACCTTATCTGAGATTTAAACATGCTCTCATAATCCTGATCTATAAAACTGTAATCAAGCGGATAATCAGGTACAACCTGTTTCCAGACTTTTTCTACAGACTTAATCGAAGCGGGAATGTTTCCCGGGGTTAGTCTGATCAGCAACTGATTCAATCTGTTCGTATCGGAAAGGACAAATGCTATTGGTTCAATGACCTGGTCTGCTCCTTTAAAATGGAAGTTTTTCATGATTCCCACTATCTTACCATTTTGCCCCATAAACCTGAAGGTTTTGCCTACAGGATCTCCAATGCCCATGATCTTTACTACCTCCTCATTCACCAGAAAATTACCTGTCGTATCATTTCCTGCATCCGAAGGATAGTCGGGTGAAAAATCCCGTCCGGATACAAGCTCCATCTGTAAGGTTTTTAAATAATCATAATCGACACCATTTGTCCCGATGAGAACATTCTTATCCGGGTCTTTCCCCTCCCATCTGGCTCCGCCTGAATTGCTTCCCATCTGGACCGGATTCCACCATGATGCGGTGACACCCTGTATCAATGTTTCTTTCTGGAGCTCTCTCTTAATTGAATAGTATTTAGGTTTCATATTTTCCGGCATCTGAATTCTTATAAGATTATTCTTATTGATACCAAGATCTTTGTTAAGCAGGAATTTTAACTGAAGAAACATGAAAATTGCGGCAATTCCAATCAACATCGACAGGGTGAATTGAATTACGACCAGGATCTGCCTCAACCTGCCATTCCCTTTGCCTGAAACGGTAGTTCCTTTTAAGACTGCAACTGGTTTAAAGGAAGCAAGATATAAAGCAGGATACAAGCCAGAAACAACACCTGCAAAAAGACCGGCAGCAATAAATCCAAATATAAATTTAGTCTGAAGAAGGTCGCCAAGACTAAAATTCTTGCCTGAAATATTATTGAACACTCCAAGGAATAATCCGACAAGAATAATGGCAAAGACCATCGCTGCAATTATCTGCATGAGCGATTCAAGCATAAACTGGACCATCATTGACACCTGTCCGGAACCTGCTACTTTTTTAATACCGATCTCTTTCCCCCTTGAAGCAGCCCTTGCAGTCGAGAGATTAATAAAGTTAATGCAGGCTATTACCAGCACAAAAATCGCTATCAGTGTGAAAATATAAACAGACGTGACGGGAGCATTTGTTTCCTTAAATCCAAACTGCTGGTGCAGATGAATGTCAAGCAATGGAAATAAACTATACTTTGTGGTTATCTGGGGAACATGCTCAAGAACGACATCCGTAAGCTTTTTGTCGACAGGTTTGGCATCAGCATCCTTTTCAAGCTCGACGTAAGTAAAGATTGAGTTGTTGTCCCAATAGTCAGACGCAGCTCCGATTTCATACAATAAAGAAAAAGGTAAGATACCCTCAAAAGTAAACATTGAGTTTTTTGGGAGGTTTTTGATCACCCCTGTAACAGTAAACTGCAACGTATTTTCAAGAGTGATAGATTTCCCAACTGGATTTTCATCACCAAAATATTTTCTGGCGAGTTTTTCAGAAAGGATAAGAGAGTGAGGAGAATTCAGGGCAGTTGCAGCATCGCCCCTTAAAAGGGGTAATGAAAACATCTTAAGGAAGCCAGAATCGGCAGCAATTATCGAATTCTCAAAAAACACCTTGTCGTCTTTCCTGAACAGGATGCGCGGAAGCCAGAGGTTCAATCGGGTCTGCTCCTTTATTTCAGGGATCTTTTCCATCCAAACTGGACCCGATGGATAAGGGGTGACTGTTACATGATAACGTTCACCAGAATAGAACTGGTCCTCTTCAACCCTGAAAATGGTTTTGGCATTCTTATTATATTTTTCAAAGCTCAGTTCATCCTGAACCCATAAAAGTATGAGAAGGGATGCGGCAAGCCCGACTGCCATCCCTGTTATATTAATCAGGGTAAATCCCTTATTCTTCGAAATATTCCTGAGAGTGATGCTAAAAAAGTTGCGGATCATAGGTTAAAGTTTTATTTTAAAAGACGCTAATCAAAATGCTTCGCTGCAATATTCTGAAAAGTTTCCCGCATATCATAACTAGAGTTTCGCAGATTTCAGAATTCTTACTCTTAACTTTTATCCTTGTCCTTTTGTCTTTTATCTTTTTTTTATATACTAGATTTGCCATTTTAAAGTTTTAAAAGAATAAAAATAATTATTTTGTTCCCTGAATTGACAAGATGACCTGGATACCTATGAAGTTAACCAAATTACTGGCCCTGGCACTTTTTGTTCTTCTCATAAGCTCAGGCTACCTGCCTGACAAACGCACCGGGAAAGTGCCTGCTGCTTCATATGCAGCCAGTATCCAAAGTTTCAGTCTGACAATGTTCAATATGATCAGTAGTGAAGCATCGAAACCTGATTATGAAGTATTCAAACAGGCTTTCACAGGATTTCTGAATCTTAAAGCCGGAAACAATATTAAAAAGAACCTCCTGACGATTATCGATTATTCGCTCTCGTCTACTATTGACCGTATGTGGATAATCGATCTGAATAAAATGCAGGTAATCTACCATAGCCTTGTTGCTCACGGACGTAACAGCGGGGAGGAATATGCCAGCCACTTTTCAAATACTCCATCTTCTCATCAAAGCAGCCTGGGGTTTTATATTACTGGAGGCACCTATATTGGCAAACACGGGATCTCACTTATCCTTGACGGTGTTGAACCCGGTATAAATGACAAAGCCCGTGAAAGGGCTATTGTAATGCATGGGGCAGATTATGTGAGCAGAAATTTCATCAGTAATTATGGCAGGCTTGGGAGGAGCTTTGGATGTCCGTCAATTCCGCTTGAGGACCATGAAAAGATTATCACTATGCTCTCGGGCAGTTCATGCATTTACGTTCATTTCCCGGATAGAGATTACCAGAACAAAACCCGGATGCTTGCAGCTGAACCTGCAATTAAGGGAATGGACCTTCTCCTGGAGGAATTATCAGTTTTTTTTAATCCCTTTTCTCAGATCCATCAGGCTTCCCTTTCTGACTGAAAAGGTTCCCGGTTCAGGAGGAGCCTGATTAAGGGCGCTTATCAGAATGTGATCGCGATTGTAGATATCCTTTGTGAAAAAGGCAGTACCATCCTCATCAGCCCATACAGTAAGATACAATATATGAACCGGTATCGGATCCGGAAGAATAATGATCTTTTTCTGACCTTTGTCTATTGCATTTTGTAATCTTTCAGGAGTCCACTCCACGTTATCCCTCAAAAGATATCCGGCAAGCTCAAAGGCTTTGTTAATACGGATACAACCGTGACTGAATGTGCGGTTGCTCTTTAAGAACAAGTTCCGCGAAGGGGTATCATGGATATAAACGTTATGCCGGTTTGGAAAAACGAATTTAATTCTTCCCAGCGGATTATTCGGTCCGGGCTCCTGCCGGATCATATAGGGGAAGCCCTTTAAAGTAACGCTGTCCCAATCGATTGTTGATGGATCCACCTCTGTTCCGTCAGTCCGAAGTACCTTCATATTTTTTTCTGCCAGGTAAGCGGGATTTTTGATCACTTCGGGAATAATTTCATTTTTAAGTATTCCAGGTGGGATTACCCAGTCAGGATTTAATACAAGATATTTCATCATCGCACTGAATACAGGAGTTTCCTTGTAAAGACGTCCGACAATTGCAAGTGACTGAAATACCTGTTCATCATTTTCTATGACCTGCAATTCCAGGTCAGCTATATTTATCCTGATATAACGTTTACCAAGATCGTCACTTACCCATCTCCAGCGTTCAAGATTAGCCTCCATTGCCTCAATTCTGTCCTTTACGGGTATATTTAATGCTTCTATTGTTGATTTCCCAACAACCCCGTCGGCATCAAGCCCGTTCCTTTGCTGAAAGAGGACAACCCGATCGAATAAGTTCTGGTCAAACAGGTCCTCATCACCCGGATTAAATTCTATATTGCCCTGTGCTATTTCAAGTCTCTTTCTAAGCTTTTCTATATCCGGATTACGCATCCCTTTTTCAAGCTTTGGCAAGCTCGTTGTGAAATTCGTCCATCCGCCTTTTTCTTCAAGCTGACGGTATTTAGCCAGGGCTTTTTTAAGATTGACATATTCCCTGTGACCTGGAGCAAGGTTTTGAAGGGCACCAATTATATTATTGCTGTTCAGGGTACTGTCGATAAACTTTTCCCAGTCCTTCCTTATCAGCCGCCTTGATGCATGCCACTGCGGGTCAATTGTCTCAGGATCGGTTTTCCCGACCGACAGATGCGACGACAATAGCAGAAATGAATCCGTCAAAAGCAGATCCAGCCGTCCTGCATCTTCAACATTGACCTTATCTGATGAAACTATTTTTTGTGTCAGGCTTTCAATTTCTGTGTGATGATAGTCATCAGGATTTAGTCCATCAAGTGAAGCATTATGGATTGCAGTTATCATCTGTGAAATTTTATCCCTGCTGTTCCATTTTGGAGAAAGAAGCTCTCCGCCTTTTTCATATAGCAGTGTGATTATATCCGGATTCAGGATCGCCTCTGCTTTAAGCGCATGGGATTCCGCGTTCAGGGTATCGATGTTTGTCGTTAGAGATTCGGATAAATCTCTTGTAAATTTTCGGGAGGTGCAGGCCGAAAACAACGGGATTGTTACGGCAATCAACAAGCATGTAATCGAATTTGTGATCCCTGTTGTCCGCATATTTCTCCCATTTCTGATTTTTCAAAGAATAAACAACAAAAACTAAAATTAGTTTCCCGGAAATTGCACAATTGAACAATTGATTACACTTTAACGCTCTTCCACTTCCCCCTCTTAAAGATCCACAGCGATGCCAGTCCTGCCGATGTTTCCGCAAAGAACACTCCCCAGAATACACCGGTATATCCCCAGTTCAGGACAATAGCAAGGAGGTAAGAAAGCGGTATCTCAATGAACCAGAAAAAGACAAGGTTTATCTTTGTCGGGGTCCTGGTATCACCCGAACCGTTAAAAGCCTGCGTGGTAACCATCCACCAGCCATATACAAAGTACGAATACGAAAGGATCCGCAGCCAGGTCCCGCCAGCTTCCACAACAGCCTCATCTTTTGTAAAAAACATCATTAATGACCTGTTAAATATGAAATACATGAATGAGATACCTATTAAAAATATCATATTATAGAAACCTGTTTTCCAAACCGACGATTCAGCACGTTCAGGATCGCCGGCGCCAAGGTTCTGACCGACCAGAGTGGCAACAGCGTTCGACATTCCCCAGGCAGGCATTAAAGTAAACATCGCAATACGCAGTGCAATTGTCGAACCTGCCACAGCCTCGCTGCTTATGCTTGCAAGGATCCTCACAAGAAAGATCCACGATGTCATGCTTATCAGGTTTTGGCCTATCCCTCCCAATGAAGTCCTGATTATCCCAAAAAGTATTTTCATATCCGGATAGATATGGGAGACCAAAACCCTTATATGCTTTCCACCCCTTGCCAGAAGCCATAACTGAGCGGCAACACCTGTTGCCCGTCCGATGTTTGTGGCTATTGCTGCTCCCTCTATACCAAGAGAAGGGATAGGTCCGAGACCGAATATCAGTAAAGGGTCAAGCACGATATTCACAGCATTCGATATCAGAAGTATCCGCATGGCAATGGCAGCATCACCGGCTCCACGGAACACTGCATTTATAACGAATAAAAGAACGATGACAACATTTCCGCCAAGCATCCACTGCATATATCTGTAACCATTCTCCAGGACCCATGTATCGCCTCCCATTATTGCAAGTAACGGACGTGAAAAGAATATTCCGGCAAAAGAAAAAGGTACTGAACATAACAGGCCGAGGAGAATCGCCTGAACGGCTGCCCTTCCTGCGAGATCTCTCTTCCTCTCACCTATTCTCCTGGCAACTATGGCCGTAACCCCTGTTGAGAGTCCCATGGATACTGAATAAAGGAGATACAGGTAGGTTTCGGTAAGTCCGACAGCAGCAACGGCCGAGGCGCCGAGTTTGGCGACAAAAAAGATATCGACCACTGCAAAAGTAGACTCCATAACCAGTTCGAGGATCATGGGTATCGCAAGAAGCAGGATCGCTTTATTTAAGCTTATCTGCGTATAATCTGCTTCTGTTCCCTTAATGGCTTCCCTGATATTGATCCAGACTGATTTCTTTAGTAATTGACCTGATATTTCAGTACCGGCATTGCCGGCAATGTTCTCCTTCATAAAATCCATCCGGTATAAAATAATTTAACAAACGGGTCCGGAAAATGTTAGCTTGCTTACAGTCTGCGTGTCTGTTGGTCTATTGGTCCACTCCGGTCGCGGGCAGAGGTTATTCATTTATCAATTCCCTGATATATTGTATTATCAAATCAGGATGAAACTTAAATATATGGTGTTCACCTTCCAGCTCAATCTGCCTTGAATTCTTAAACCCGGTTAAAATGTCCTTTTGATATTTATACCATTTCCAGGCTGAAGAGGATACCAGAATAACCGGTAAATTGCTGTTAATGTTAAGGTTATCCATGTACTTTAGATTTGTCATAAAACTATACCATTCTTTCCGGTACCTTGCCGGAAATCTGGTTTCATACCATTCCGTACCCCCTTTGACATATTCGTCATATTTTTTTTTCGACATTGTTTTCCAGTATGATTCAGGAGCAGGATCAAGAAGTAACAATCCCTTAACATCACCGGGATAGTTGCTTGAAAAATACCGGACAATCAGGCCCCCCATTGAATGTCCAACCATGACATAAGGTGGATTTATGCTCTGATCTTTTAAAAGAGCTCTTAATTCAGAAACCATATTGGGAATTGTTCTTTCGCTTTGCGACAGGTCTGATTTACCGATATCCGCCCTGTCATACAAAAAGACCCTGGCATATTTGGAGATGGAGTCAGGTAATGCCCCCCATATCTCAAGGCTGTCCGACATACCGTTTTCAAATACGACTGTCATTTCACCTTTACCAAAATCCTTTATACGGTATTTTTGGTCTCCAATATTAACATATCGTTCCTGGCAGAGGAGGCAGGAGGAGTATAATAGTATTGCAAAGATTAGTGCTTTTTTCATGGAATGACAATATTTACCATGTAATGTTTATTGTGTTGTGCCTAAAGGTACAACAAAAGTACAATTTAAAACCACCTTAACTTCCACCAGGGGGCCATGGAAGTCGCCTTTTGACTTTTGACTTTTTTCTTTTAATTGTTCTCAGGAACGGAAAATTCATTGTCATTTTCCTTCTTCTTCGACTCAATCTTCCCGAATTTATAAGTAAAGCTGACTCCAAACGACCTGAATGGCAACTCCCGTAAACTTGATGCCACTGAGTTTTCTGTGGTAATTGTAGTAACCTGCCTGATATTTCTGCTGAATGGATTTGTTGCCGTAAATCCGAAACTTCCATTCTTATCCCAGAATCTTTTTTTGAAACCAAAAGTATAAATTACGAATTGCGGTGTCTTTCCCTGTAAACCCCTGCCTGCTGAGCGGTAGAAGCCCGAAAGCTCACACACCAGGTCCTGGGGTAATTCGTATGTTGCATTAAGGCTTAACCTGGTTGAGAAACCAGTTGATAAATTACCTGCGCCAAGATTGCTTGCGATGTACCGGTGAAATTCCATCAGGTTTGCGCGAAGGTTGAAACTATGAGTTATTGGATAAGTGATGAATGCACTGATGCCTGAATTGTATTCTTCTCCAATGTTCTGCCTGCTGGAAACAGATACATTGGTATATATTGAATCACCAATTACATATTCAGGGTAGAATACCGTCACATCCTGAATTTCCTGGCTGTTTATCCGCTCAATTAATGCTAACCGGAGGTTTCCTCCTTTTTTAAAGCTAGTTTTGTAACTCAGCTCAGCATTGTTTCCGATCTCAGGCTTAAGGAAGAGATTGCCTGTTGTGATATTATATGGATCACTCCTGTTTATGAAAGGATTGAGTTCCCTGTACTCCGGACGTTCTATTCTCTTACTGTAAGCCAGCTCCAGGGTTTTATTCGCATCAAAGCTGTGCGACACAACTGCAGAAGGCACAAAGATCCCATATGAAGGGATTGAAGTATTCGGATAGTCGATGCCAACGTCTGTGTATTCATACCTTACTCCGGGCTTAAGATCAAGAAAATTGAACAGTTTGAAACTTGCGGAAAGGTAGCCTGCAAAGATCTTCATATTATATTTCAGGTTGTATGATTGCAGGGGATCGTTTTTATACTCATTTGCTGAAGGAGAGAAAACCTTTACATCGGCAATACTTGTGAGATTCTGGTATGTCGCTTTAAGACCGGTTTCTATTAGGAAATTTACATTTACCGGATGTGCATAATCGACAGCCATTTCGATCTGGTTATCTGTACCCGGGTTATTGCTTGCTGATCCGTTGAAGGGGATCGATTCTCCCTGCAGAAATTCTATCTGGCTGTAACCTGAACCTGGCTTACCAAAGCTGGAACTCAGCGAAATATCAAGTTCATGTCCTTTTTCTTTAAAACTCTTTTTATAAGCCAGGTCCCAGTCTGTTGAGGTGACGTTTCTGTGACTGTCAGCATCCCGGAGGGTGAATATTGACGGTCCCGGGATTCCTGAAATATCGGTCACCGATTGTTCCTGATCAGTAAGCCCGGAGTTACGGAAGCTAAAGTGGTTAAAGCCTACAGAGCCTGTTATGTTATCACTTTTTGAAAGGTCCCATTCAAAACCTGCACCTGACCTGAATCCATTTCTTTCAAAAACGTTATTTCCTTCCTGCAGTAAAGTGGTGATCAACCCGGCACTATCAATTGTTTCACGTGTGTTGGAGAATGGTCCGTCTGACCTGAGACGCCAGTTGCCGCTGAAAAAGCCATTAACCCCTAAATTGTTCCGTTTTACACCTAAATTAACGGAGCCTGTTTCGAGCCTTGTACCAGGTGAAATATTGAGGTTACCGGTGATACCCTTCATCTTATTATCTTCCAGAATAATATTGATAATCCCACCTGTTCCCTGAGAATCATATTTGGCTCCGGGATTTGTTATGGCCTCAATACTTTTTATCTGGCTTGCAGGAATGGAAGAAAGAGCATCGGTGAGATTATTCCCGAACACACTTGAAGATTTTCCGTTTATCAGGAAACGGATGTTTGAATTTCCCTGCAGTTCAACGTTCCCGTCGATATCGACTGTTACCTGCGGGACTTTTTTCAGCACATCAATTGCTAACCCTCCCTGGGAAGTAACATCACTTGAAACATTGTAAATGATCTTGCCCGGCTGGTTTTCGATAACCGGTTTATCACTTACAATGTTAACTGTTTCAAGATTAAGCATCGAAGGAGCCAGATAAATTGTACCCAGTGAAACAACTGGTTTTTTGTCATTTATTTTTACACTGTCTATTACGGATTTCTCGTAACTGATATGCTCGATTTCGATCCTGTAAGTGCCGAAGGGGACATTTGCAATTTTAAATTCGCCTTTGGTATTTGTCAGCGACCCGGTTATCAGTTTTGCGGAAGGTTCCTGTATAACGGCAACAGTAGCGTAATCGATGGGTTGCTGCGTTGATTTATCGACTACCCTGCCGGCAATATAGCTATCTTTATTTGACTGTTGTTGTGCCTCAGCCAGATTACAAATAAAGGAAAGCATGGATATACCTATTAAGAATGATTTCATTTTGGAGGAATCCTTAATAGAAATTATTTATGAAGGGGAACAGATTTAAGGGAAAAAAGTTTTAAGGTCTTGAGGTCAGACAGTCTGTATGTCTGCTGGTCCTGCTAAATCTGACTTAAGGACAGGGTCATTCCGAGTATTCCGCGTACGCGGGAGGCGTATAATTACATAATTAAAGGTGAATGACTTTCCCCGTATCAAATCCTCTCTCCTCCCTGTACATAACATACCCAAGCTGGTTAGTTATCAATCTGGTATTTCCGATCTGAAAGTCGATATTATTGGTATGATGATGTCCAAAGATCCAAACGTCCGGTTGGGTAGCCTCAATAAGATCAGAAAGTTCTACTGCAAAAGCTTCATTGAGAACATCCCATTTAAATTTTTCAGGATAATTATGTAAAGTCGGGACATGATGGGTTACAACTATTTTTTTATCAGACTTTTCTTTGAGGAACTCTTCTCTTAAAAATTTGACACTCTGTTCATGCAGAAGATTATATTGTTCAACTGTTAATAACTTGCCCCCGTTTCTAATGACATGAAAATCAGACAGACTCTGCCGGATTTCAAACTGATTGGACGGAGATATCCTTGTCCATAAGGTTGAAAAGATAAGGTTTAAGTTTCCGGTCAGGATCGATATATTGTTAACCAGAAAAACGTTTTCCCGGATCTTCTCATTCAAACATCCGTTTATGTCTTTGATATCAGAGTGATAGAACTCATGGTTCCCGGGGAGCCACCAGGTAAATTTAAAATGGTCTGACACATAATCAAAAAAATCCGCATGTTCGTACATATTAATTAAGGGGACAATATCCCCTGCAAGAATCAGGATGTCGCCTTCCGGTCTGAGAGGATTCTTCCTCATGAATTCCTTATTTTCCGGAAATTCAAGATGCAGGTCGGAGGCATATTGAAGTATCATACTACAAATTTAAGAGATTCTGGAGAAAAATGAAGCCAGGGAACAACAGGTATCGTTACGCCGTTACGCCTTTCAATGTTCTTCAATGTAACTTCTGAGCTGCTCATGCCACGCATCCGGTTCAAAGGTTTTTGGCTGAGTCTCCCCGGCAAAAAGCAGGTCTATCAGATAGAGCGGTTTTATCCCTCCGACGAACATTGCTTTTGTGCAGGAGATGCAATAAACCACAACATCATTTAATGGCATTTCTGAAGCTTTTTTATGCATTTGCTCCTTTACTTTTTCGGTAGGAATAACCCCATAAAAACTATCACCGCAACATGTACTTTTTGTTTTTGTGTGTTCCGGTTCAATTAAATTGATGTTCATTTTTAAAAGGATCTTCCTGATTGAAGAATGTATCTGTTCCTGGTCTCTTGTCGGACAGGCGTCAATTATCGTCATGCTGCGATTTTGGTAATCCGGGAAAGGGAAAAAATCACTTTCTGCAAGTATTTCCCATAACGAAATCGTCGAAGAATTTGCATAGTCAGCGCGGAAACGTTTGTCACAACCCGGACAAACATTTATTATCTGTGCAGGATTTTCAAGTTTCGGGTCATGCTGGCAGCAGGTCATCAGCATCTCCATTTTGCCCAGGTTTTCACATAAGATGGAATGCAATTTAAGTGCTGATTCCGGCTTGTATATCATTAATGCACAACCTGGTGCGAACAATCTGTTTATCATTGCGTGCCTTGCTTCAAATTTTTCGCAAGATAGCAATCAATAGTTGGTTTGAATGAATCTCCAGCAAATATTTACCATTAACAGAGTATCTGACTCGTGTTTCAATCTTTCTCCGTTTCAGTGCGGGACCTCTTCCCTCCCATCCGAGTATTTTGCAAATCTTCCTCTTTCCCGGGGATGGACATTGTCGGACCTTTCCCATGGCCAGCCTCCAAACTGGGTCCTGCGATAATCATAGAACGCCTGGTGTATCTCCTCCATGGTGTTCATTACAAAAGGTCCGTGCTGAACAACAGGTTCGCTTATCGGACACCCCTGGAGTAAAAGAAGAAATGCATCCTCATTCCCGTTTTCAATAATTACGGGTTCGTCCACCAGTAATTCAATTGAATTATATGGTTTTACCTCAATCCCGGCAATTTTTATTTCAGAACCTCTGTAGAAATAAAGAGTCCTGTTTATTTCGGGAGAGGCAACCGGAATGGTCCAGACGCCATTGGCTTCAATCTGTATAAGCCAGATCCCCACTTCATTCACTATCTCGGCCGCCCATGAATCGGGTGCGGGCGGGAGAGCTATCATATCACCTAATTTTCCTGCAACGAGAGTAATTTGAGTCCTTTTCCCTTTCTTATCATTTTCGGTATACACAGGAATATCTTCTCCCCAGAGCATCTTGTAGTAAGGCTTTGAAAATTTTCTTGCCCTGGGCAGATTAAGCCAGATCTGAAAAAGCTCCAATGTATTCGGCTTATCCCTGTTCAGTAAAGGGAACATCTCTGCGTGCTGAAGCCCTGCTCCCGCCGTCATCCACTGCACGTCGCCGTTGCCATACCTTCCTGCAGCTCCATGTGAATCAGAATGGTCGACAAAACCATTTAAAACAACGGTAACGGTTTCGAAACCCCTGTGCGGATGCTCAGGGAATCCCGGCACTTTATCCCCATGGTACATTCGCCAGCCATCCTTTAATGTAAAGTCCTGGCCAAGGTATCTTCCTTCGAGTGAAGCCGCTGGTCCCAGCTCGTCATTGCCCGCCGGATAATTATCGTGGTGGTGCACACAGAACAAAAACGGATCGATTGTCTCCCATACGAATCCCAATGGCTTGATGTTGATAATTAACTTGTTGTACATTTTATAGGTTTTTAGTTAATATGGATCTACATTATTGAAGTTAGACGCGTTTTGAGGAAGAATGTTTACTGGAAACTATTAAAAGGCTCTACGGCGTAACGGCTCTACGGCGTAACGGGAAGCAGAGGCTTTGCCCACCGAAGCTGACCGGGAGGGAGGCGAAGGTGGGGCGCAGGGCGCAGGCTTTGCCCACCGAAGCTGACCGGGAGGGAGGCGAAGGTGGGGCGCAGGGCTCAGGGCACAGAGCTCAGGGCATAGAGCACAGGGCACAGGCTTTGCCCACCGAAGCTGACCGGGAGGGAGGCGAAGGTGGGGCACAGGGCTCAGGCTTTGCCCACCGAAGCTGACCGGAGGGAGGCGAAGGTGGGGCGCAGGGCTCAGAGCACAGGCTTTGCCCACCGAAGCTGACCGGGAGGGAGGCGAAGGTGGGGCTCAGGGCTCAGGCTTTGCCCACCGAAGCTGACCGGAGGGAGGCGGAGGTGGGGCGCAGGGCGCAGGCTTTGCCCACCGAAGCTGACCGGGAGGGAGGCGAAGGTGGGGCACAGAGCTCAGGCTTTGCCCACCGAAGCTGACCGGAGGGAGGCGAAGGTGGGGCGCAGGCTTTGCCCACCGAAGCTGACCGGGAGGGAGGCGAAGGTGGGGCTCAGGGCTCAGGCTTTGCCCACCGAAGCTGACCGGGAGGGAGGCGAAGGTGGGGCTCAGGGCTCAGGCTTTGCCCACCGAAGCTGACCGGGAGGGAGGCGGAGGTGGGGCACAGGGATTCAGGGACTTAGAGAGGTTAATAAAGAGAAATGCCGTTGTGCCGTTGTGCCGTTATGCCGTTGTGCCGTTATGCCGTTGCGCCGTTGCGCCGTTGTGCCACATACCCGTCGGGTATTGACATGAATGGTTTTTTTAATGGATTTTTTCTATTATTTTTATATTCAATCTTTTCCGCCATGTACCAGAAAGATTATATCCTTCGCATGATTGCACTTCTTGCCAAATTTCTGGGAGAGGTTCTCGGACTCATCCCCAAAGGAGAGCTGAAAAAAGCTTCCGAACAACTTGAGACCGGATATCAGACATTTCTCAGGGAAGATGCAGCTTTTTTTCGTAACATCCCTGAAGATAAGCTTACACAAAAGCTCCTTCAGGATCATAACTACACAAACGATCACCTTGAAATACTGGCTGAGCTCTTCAATGCGGAAGCTGAACTTCATCTGGCACACGGCGACAATAAGGGATGTCTTGAATTTTCAAGGAAAGCGCTCCTTCTCTTTGAATTCGTCGATGCAGGACAAAAGACTTATTCACAGGAAAGAATTGATAAAATGGAAAGACTAAGAAGCCTTATTTCGACATTGTCCATAGACGGATAAAAGGGGAGATGGGGAGAGGGGGAGAAAGGGAGAGGGGGTGAGAGGGAGAGAGGGAGGAGCGGCTCAGAGCTCTGAGCTCAGGAAGGCTGAAGAGGAGAAACGGAGAGGGGGAGAAGGGCATAGCCGTCAACCTAAGAGTTATTTTCGTAAGAAAAGATCTGCCATTCTATAAGAAAATTTCCCTTCCTTTTGAAGTTAATCTTTATACACATTTATTTATTTGATGTCTGTTAGTATGCCCGGAACTCCTAAAACATGTTTAAATTTAGTCCTTAGTGCTAAAGGGAGAATATATGAGAATTCATCAGTACTTTGTATATATTTTGACCAACAGGGCCAATAAGGTTCTTTATACAGGTGTCACCAACGATCTTGAGAGACGATGCAATGAGCATAAGAGCAAGCTTATAAAAGGCTTTACTATGAGATACAATGTTAACAGACTGGTTTATTTTGAAATATTCGACCAGGTTGAATCAGCAATTGCGCGAGAAAAGCAAATAAAAGGAATGCTCAGGATAAAGAAGCTAAGTCTTATCGAAGAGTTTAACAGGGACTGGGAAGATCTTTGTAGGGATGGGAAGGTGGGGTATCCTTCAAAAATGAAGAAGAATTCCTGCCCGCATGAAGGGGATCCTTCGCTTCGCTACTAATGACAACATTTGTAACTCATACATTATAAACAACTTGTACATTTAGTTCTTTTGCTAGTCTGTTAAGGGATCGCTGTTTTTGTATCAGGAGTTGTTCCTCATACTTTTTAGTTCCTTCTTCTACGAAGGCCATCCCTTTTACCATTACTCTCCAGTAAAGTACTGCAAGTTTGCGAGCAATTGATTTTATCGCAACTGGTGACCCTTTTCTAACGCTGAGTCTGCGTCCAAATGCTCCAAGTGCTATACGTTTGCTTGTTAACAGACTTTGAGCTATCTGTCTGAAGATTTGGCCTGCCTTGGGGCGTCCTGATTTTCTTCTGTTTCTATTAGTTCTGCCCGAGTTATGCTGACCCGGTGCAAGACCCAACCAGCTGGTATAATGTTTTTCTGTTGGCCATCTGGATAAATCACCACCTGTTTCTGAGAGTAGTTGCATCCAGCTGTAATCTGTTATACCCGAGACTGTGGTGGCATCCCTTCCGTTAAAGATTTTCAGCATCATTGAGCCAAGATTATCAATATCAGGTTTATTATGACGTATTGGTTTTCTGCGAACATCTGTTTTTTGATCTGGTTTACCTCTACTGATCTTTTGAAGAACCTCATCGATCATCTGGTCACACTGCTCGATCTGATTCTGATAAAAGCAATATGATTCAAAGGCTTGCCTTAGTGCAAATAATCCTTGTTTTGTATACCTGCCATTTAGAGCTTTTAATACCTCATCTTTCTTGTTTTTAATAATTTTTGTGTGGCAGAGTTTTAATAGTTTTTCCTTATCTCTTTCGCCTTTCAGGATAGCTTCTATCATAGCCAGCCCACTCACTCCATGGATCTGATCCAATACTTGCGTAAGCCTGATATTCATTTCAGTGAGGGCTTTTTGCATATGGTTAATATGCATTGATGCCGACCGGATATGGTCTTCTCTAAGCCGCTGATATGACCTGAGTTCCTTTATATCGCTTTCTGCAACAAAACACCTGTTTAATAGTCCATAGCTATGTAACTGCTGTATCCATTGACAGTCTTTAACATCAGTTTTTCGGCCAGGTACTTGTTTTGTTTGACGACCATCAACAAGCCAAACGTCTATTCCGGCCTCTTCCAGCATTTCATACAAAATACCCCAATAGACTCCAGTGGCTTCCATTGCTGCAGTCTTAATATCGTTCTCAAAAAGATAATCACGTAGTTTTTCAAAGTCTTCAGTAAAGGTGTAAAAACTTTTTACCTCCTGTCCTTCGATTGCAACAAATACCTTCTTGGATCCAATGTCTATTCCAGCACAATCTTTTCTAATTTTTTCCATACTTGTAATACATTAAATTATACAAAAGATTACACCCGGAAGGTCTTTGGAAATTGCAATGCTACTAATCGGACATTCCTTTTAGGAAGTACCATACCTGAAGACTTTATCTTCCGGAACCATACTCAGGAGCAGGCAAAATGCACTATTCAAGCGAAGGTCATGCTTGTGTAACCCGTACAAAATTAATTGATTCTGGTTGTCATAATACCAGAAGTACAAAACTTTGGATAAAAACTCAGGATGACAAGCGGAGTTGAGTCTGGTTTAGGGGGGAGAAGCAGCGAGCCGCCATCCGGCATTCTTCATAGTTTATTGATTAGCTAAATGGCGGCTCGCTGCTTCTCCCCCCCTCTTCCAATATATTCGCTAATGACCTGTCATCCTGAGCGAAGCGAAGGATCCCTTTATCAATTAAACAAGATGCGATGAAAGATTAGCTTTTGAAGGAGGGGTGGCCCGGCCTATCGGCAACTGCTTGTATTTTAGTTTGTTCCGGGCCGGGGTGGTTGATTCCTTTTTTTCTTACTTTTAATATCATGGATAACAATCACATTTTCAATAGAAAAGATTTGAAGCCGGTCAGATCTCACCTCAGGAATAGGTCCACTCCTGCCGAATCAGTATTATGGAATATATTGAAATCAAGAAATCTTAAAGGAAGAAAATTCATAAGACAGTATAGTATAGATAAATATATAGTTGATTTCTATTGCCCTTCAGAAAAACTTGTAATAGAACTTGATGGAGATCCCCATGGCGATTATATTCAAATAGAGAAAGACAAAAAGAGGGACAAATATCTTGAAGAGCTCGGCTTCACCGTACTCCGATTCGTGAACAGGTTTGTATTTCAGGATCCTGAGTATATGTTGAATGAGATAAAGAATACCTTTAAAGAGAAAGATTAATACTCATGGCAGAATAATCAACCACCCCGGCCAGACAAATTTAGTTTCTGCCTGTGAGATGATTTCACCGTCTGGCCACCCCTCCTTCAAAAGGGGACCGAGCGTTAAAAAATTGCCCAGTGGGCAATTTTAGCGTAGGGGCCAGCCTGCAGGGGCGGAATGTGGTGCAGGGGAAAGTTATTTACTTGATACTTAAAACATTGATGGCATGTGCAAAGACAATCTGTTCAACTTTTTCCATCATTGAATAAGCCCCTATATTCTATGAACCCACCTAAATTTTTATCGTTAGGTCGACGGTTATAGGAAGAAGGGGAGAGAATTAAAAGATTAACTTTGAAATTCTTTCGGAATAAATAATCCGGGAGAAACATTTTAGATCACTTTCAGGATGATAACTGACATTGTAAAGAATAATCTTATTCCCGCAGGGGATTTCATTTTTGGATTTGCAGATTTACAGGGCCTGATAAGCAGTAAATTCGGAAGTTATCAATATGGAATTTCAATTGGCAGAAAACTGGAAGATAAAGTAATTGATAAGCTCGATAACGGTCCTACAGTCGGGTATTACAACTACTACAAACTGATCAATAAAGAGCTGGCAGAACTGACAAGGAAAATCCAATCTGACCTGTTAAAGACTGGCATGGATTCAATGATAATTCCACCAACTATCCCGATAGGAGGAAAAGGGTATGAAAAGTACACCAGAACACTGACGTATGATATATCACATAAACTCGTAGCCACCAGGGCAGGTCTGGGCTGGATCGGGAAAACGGATTTATTCATTTCCAATTCGTTTGGACCGCGGCTAAGGCTGGTAACTATCCTTTTGAAGCAAAAACCTGATCATGTCGGTGTCCCGGTTGAAAAAAGCAAGTGCGGGAAGTGTAATATCTGTGTGGTCAAATGTCCGGCTAAGGCTGCAAACGGGAAATTATGGGACATAACTACCCATAGGGATGAATTCTTTGATGCAATCAAATGCATGGATAAATGCGGGGAGCTGGCAAAACAAAGGCTGAATGTTAACGTCCGAATCTGCGGACTATGCGTCTGTGTATGTCCGCTTGGCAAAAAGAGTTAATTCCGGCAATTGCTTCAACATTTTAACTTTCACTTTCTATCTCCCTGAAGCTTATGTACCTGTTATCGTACATAATGCTCAGGAATCCCGCAAGCCTCTTGTCCAATCCTCTTGTTTTTTCAGGTATATCAATCCATCGTTTGTTCAAAAGATCGAACAGGGTTGCCACGTTTGACACGCCATCAATTGCCTTCCATACTTCCGAGCCGATCTCATCCAGCCGTATCCTTATCACCGGCGAACGCCTTCCAAGAGCAAAGTTCGAAAACCGGTCATTTTTAAATTTCTTAACCAGTATAACCACCTTGCCTGACTCCTCCTCCTCATGTTCATGCAAGCGTACCGGAGTAAGGTCAAACAGATTGGCCTTTTTAAAAAATCGCCGGCGCTCAAAGAAGTTCATGTAGAATAAGTAATTGAAACCTTATTATACTACACTACAGCCTGTGGTGGTGCCGGCTCATCAGGTTTGCCTGCATTGCGCACCGGTACATAAATCAATATGAGCGAAATAAGGATTATGATTGCAAATCCTATCATAACATGCGGATCGTAAAACTTTTGTTTAAAATCTATATTGGCGATCTTGAGTGGTGCAAACAACAAGCCGGTAAGTGCTTCGCCAGCGATAAGGCCTGACGCCAGAAGTATGCCAATATTTTCAACTCTTGCGCGCTGTGCCTCATTAAGTTTTCTTTTTTCAACCATCATATCCACAATTCCCTTAACCACTCCACCAAGGAAAATGGCAAAGGTTGTTTCAAGAGGAAGGTACATCCCAACGGCAATGAGCATGGGACTCTTCACCTGCATCAGAATCAGTCCAATCCCGAAGAACATACCAAAAATAATAAGTGGCCATGTCATTTCACCACCTACAATGCCTTTCGATAGCATGGCCATGAGTCCTGCCTGGGGAGCAGAAAGATTCTTGCTGCCAAAACCTCCGATATAGTTTTCATTCAGTCCCTGGGCAATATCAGCCCTGTTTAAAAAGTCGAGTACAATGAACATTACGGCACCTGCCAGCACAACGCCGATGATATCTCCGATCTGCATTTTCCAGGGTGTTCCGCCGAGAATATGTCCGGCCTTGAGATCCTGAAGCATTTCGCCAGCAACAGCGGCTGAAACACAGACGATAGCCGCAACGCCAAGCACTGCGGCTACTCCCCCATTATCTGCATTCACACCGATGGTAACAAGGATTAAGGCGGTAACCACAAGTGCAGTTAAAGTCAGTCCGCTGATTGGATTGTTGCTCGATCCCATTATTCCAACCAGGTAACCGGATATCGCGGCAAAGAAAAAGGCTAATAAAATCATTAAGGTGGCTGCAACAATGGCAGGAAGAAGAGCTGTCCTGAACACAAAAAATGTAACAATGAAAGTTACTATAGCGACCAGTAGAATACCCAAAATGATCCAGGAGAAATTTATATCTTTTTCGGTTCTCAATTCAACCGATCCTCCCATTGCTGCTTTTTTCACATCGCTTATGGAACGTGAGATGCCTGCAGCCAGGCTCTTGCGCATTTTGAAAAGGGTATACAGGGCACCCATGAGCATTCCGCCAATGGCAATTGGCCGTACGATGAGGTACCAGATCCGGTCAATCTGGAATTCAGGAGAGCTTACTTTCTGTAGAGCGTCCGCTACCGAATATCCTGGGTAGGTTGCCACAAAATTGGTTGCCCACTCCTGCATGTAATCAGGTGTGAAATAGGGAGAAATAAAGAAATACACAAGTGGCGCCAATAGTCCCCAGGCCACCAATCCACCACTGAAGTTAAGGGCCCCCAATTTGGGACCGATGATATAACCAACACCCATATATGCCGGACTTATACCGGGCGAGCTCAGCAGAGCGCCGCCATTCACCTTAAAGGCAGTACTCTTTATAGTATGGCTCTTGAAAGTGATAAACTTGCTATACGATAATTTGAAAAAATTCATTTGCCCCAGCCCCTGGAAAAGGGCTCCGATGCCCATTGCACTGAACAAAAATTTGGAACCGCTGCCCATTGAACGTCCACTCTTGTGAATTTCAGCAGCTGCAACACTCTCAGGAAAGGGAAGCTCGGCATCATCCACCATAACACGGCGAAGCAAGGCAACGAACATTATACCCAGTACACCTCCGGAAATAAGAATAACCGTAGAGGTAATATAATGTCCCGGTGTAAAGAAAGGATCCCAAAGACCAGCTATAAAAAATGCCGGTAGAGTGAATATGGCTCCGGCGGCTACCGATTCACCGATGGAACCAACTGTACGGGTAATATTCTCTTCCAGGATGCTTCCCCGCATTACCTTTAGTAAGGCCATACCAATAACTGCAGCCGGATATGTGGCCGCAATAGTCATCCCGGCCCGTAACCCCAGGTAGGCATTTGCCGCACCTAAAACCACTGCAAGGATAAGTCCGATTATAAGGGCCCGGAGGGTGAATTCGGCCATCTTCGTTTCAGCCGAGACAAAGGGTATGAATTTTTTCTGTTCTGCCATAATATAGACTTAAGGTGTTAAAATTTCAAGTTAACCTCCAGGTAGTAAATTTAGAAAAAATATCAGATCCTACGTATATCTCAATCAGCTTTCAGGTTACAAAAAAAAGGCCGGTTTTTACTCCGGCCTTTGCTACGCTGACAGTGTAAGATTGGGCTTTGATCTCAACCCGGTACCTGTATGTATTCTAACCGGACATCTGCCAGTCGGTAACATACAAATTACTCTCCTCCTGTTTTTTTGATTTGTCTGGCGTAAAGTCGACAAACTGCCATTCAGGTGTACCCATACCTGATTTCTTCTGACGGGTTACCTCTGGACTTTTGTAAGACGGGTTACTGATGGATTGAAGAAATCTCCTATGAAAGGGAGATGTTTTATTTTTCTTATCATCAGGCTCTCTGGTAATACTGACATGATTTTCCATCCTTTAAGATTTTAGTTATCATAACAATATTCTTACAGATAAGCTTAAGTAAAAGCTCTTTTTTAGCGCATCTGAGTCCTGTTCATCTCTAATTCACACTGTCCCGCATTACAATGAACGAACTCAAAAAAATTTCCTGAATCAATTATGCAAAGATAACCTAAAATCATGAAATTTAGTATCAGGTCAAGTGTTAAAAATATCATAAATTGTTAAAAAGCTATAAGCTTTCAGCTTTCAGTCGGCTTCCTGTATTAATTATAATGACTCCACATCTCTCCCCCTCCCACTCGATTCTTCTGTGCCCTATTTCTTCTTATAAAAATGGGTGCTCTCGAATAGCTTATCAGCAGATTTTGAAATAAATCCGCTGTAAAGCTGGCCGTTGGGATAGGGATACCTCTGGGCAAATTCGTAATAACACGACGGGACCTCAAATTCACCCTCAACGAATTTTACCTTTACAATATCAGCCATTGTGCTCGACTGCTGAAGAAGATCCTCCCTGGTTCCTTTTACTTCGCCTCCTGCTGTGTTGAGCTGAAATCCGTTTTTCTTTAAGAGCTCATTGACCTTATAGATATCATTGTATTTTCCAAGGGAGTTTACAGACACAGTGAAGTGATTTGCCCTGAAGCCGAATACATAAAACCACGCAGCATATTCCGATTCATCCCTGAGGCTTGTATAAACCTCATAGGATAAAGGCTTGAATAAAGTGCCTGCAAAGAGAAGATCATCAGATTCAAAAAGGTTTGGATCGAGTGTCCCGAATAGATCACTGAAGATCTTCTGAATATAGGTTGAACATTCAGCAAGTATGAGCTCGCTTATAAAAACACGCGGCGCGGCCTTGTCACCCGGTAATTCATAATGCTGCGCAAATAAGTGTTTGTCTTTGAATTCATACTGCCCTTTTGGCACGTATCCGTTTTTAATAAACTGCCGTGACAGAACATCTATATTTATCTCGGGATAATTAAGAGTCCTGAAGGCAATATGGTCATTAACAACTTCTTCTCCTTCATTTGTAAAGAGATTAAAGATTTTTGCTGCGGAGGGATTCTGATTGATATAATCAGTCCATAGACGCTTAAAAATAGATTCCAGGTTCATCTCAATAAGGTTAAATAATCATTACCAATAAAACTTACCTATCAGGATAACGTTGTTCCGGTTAAGGTTGTTCAGGGTCAAAGAAGCTTTGTTTATGAGGCGCAGAATTTGCCACAGGATTAACCTGAGCTCACCATCTCTCTGTCAATATAAACCCTATCTTTATTAAATCAAATAACCGGGAAATTTTACTACAAATGAAAGGAGAATAATATGGCTAAAGTCTTTGGAACCAGGGATTCAATTCTTGGCATTGACATCGGCTCAGTTTCCCTTTCTATAGTACAAATGAATCCGGAAGGCAAAATTCTGCGCCGCTTCTATCAATTTCATAAAGGCAATATCCCGGGTACCTTTTCAGATGCTTCCAAAATAATTGACCTGACTTCTGTAATTGCTATTGCCTGCACCTCCTCCTCGGCCTGTCTCGACAATAAACGTGTTCCAAATTACAATTCCCAGGTTGCAATTATGGCAGCTGCAAAACATTATTGCAGGAGTGCAGCTTCCGTTTTGCATATTGGGGCTGAGAAATTTATGCTTATAAAGTTTGATGCCGATGGAAATTATCAATCCACAAAAACAAATACCTCATGCGCTGCAGGAACAGGCAGTTTTCTTGATCAGCATGCCGGCAGGCTGAATCTATCGGGTATTGAGGAACTATGTGAAAAAGCACTTATTAACACAGAACCGATCCCAATAATTGCTTCCCGATGTGCGGTATTTTCAAATACTGACATAATTCATGCCCAGCAACGGGGTTATTCCGTGAGTGCTATTTGCAATAGCTTATGTAAAGGTCTGGCTGAAAACATAAACAACACGGTATTTAAAAGTGAACTGCCTGCTTTACCGCTCCTTATGACCGGGGGTGTTTCAAAGAACCTTGTTGTCAGAGGATTTTTGGAGAAGCTCTTAAACACAACTTTTTTACATGAGGAGAATTCTCATCTTTTCGGAGCTGTAGGTGCCGGTCTTATGCTTCTCCAGGATAAAGCTGACATAATCCCGTTAAAAATCAATTCTTTCGAAGAGGTTCTTGTTCAGGAGAATAATGATAAACAGTATTATCATAAACCACTGTCTCTGAACTTAAGTAAATATCCTCAATTTAAAAATGCGGAGTCTTTCCGCTTCATGCCTGTGATCTCGCGGCATCCAGTTGATGTTGAGGTTGATATATATAGTGAATTAACGCCTGACACCAATTATGTAGTTTATGCGGGGATTGACATCGGTTCGACAAGTACAAAGAGCATTCTGATTGACGGATCCGGAAAGCCGGTTGCAGGATTCTATACTTACACTGCGGGCAAGCCTGTTTCAGCTGTCCAGGCTTTACTGGAAGCCATTGAGAATGTTTTCAGACAGAAGAAATCCATGGTAACTATAGCCGGAATCGGGACTACCGGATCAGGGAGAAAATTTATCGGGAAGATATTAAATGCTGATTTCATAATTGATGAGATTACCTCACATGCAAAAGCAGCTTTTGAACTCAACCCAAAAACAGATACGATAATTGAGATAGGCGGGCAGGATGCGAAGTTTACGCTTATGAACAACGGCAATGTGACATTTTCACAGATGAACAGTGTCTGTGCAGCAGGCACAGGAAGCTTTCTGCAGGAACAGGCCAAAAAACTGGGTTGTTCATTACTTGATTATGCCGGGAAGGCAGAAAATGTCAGCTCCCCTCTTGCCAGCGACCGTTGTGCAGTTTTTATGGAACGTGATATCAGCCACCTTCTCAATACCGGGTATTCGGTCAGCGAAATCCTGGCAACAGCCCTACATTCGGTTACTGAGAACTATTTGAAAAAGGTCGCAACTGAGGCATCCATTGGACAAAACATTTGTTTCCAGGGCGCAACTGCAAAAAATAAATCACTGGTAGCAGCATTCGAGCAACGGTTAAACAAGCCCATTTATGTTTCAGAATATTGTCACCTGACAGGTGCATTGGGAACAGCGCTGATGATACAAGAGCATCAACCAGGCAAATCCGGCTTCAGGGGGATTGATATTTACAAGGAAGAGATTGAGGTGGAAACTGAAACATGCACAATGTGCACAAATAATTGCTGTATAAGTATTGCATCTGTTTCAGGCGAAAAAGTTGCCTATGGATTCATGTGCGGACGTGATTATGACACACAACATTTTGTTTCCAGAAACAAGACAGGGTTTGACCTTTTGAAATCAAGGGATAAATTATTTATACATGAAAAGGGAGTTAATTTAAAAAAGAAAATCTCCATTGGAATACCTGCAACTCTTAATTTATTTGGTGATTTAACTCTTTGGCAAAGGTTCTTTAGTAACCTTTCCATCCCGGTATTAACCAGCGAAGGATATCATGATCCGCTGAAAACCGGGAAATGCCTTGCAGGTGCCGAATTCTGCTCGCCGGTTAATTCAATATTTGGACATGTCGTTTTTCTCTCTGATAAAGTAGATTATATCTTTTTGCCTGTGTTACTCCAGTCGCAGGATAAATCCAAAGATGACGAAGGCCAGTATTGCTATTACACCCAGTTTAGTGCCTCCCTCGTTTACACCCTGAAAGTTAATAATATCCCTGCCAAATGCCTGTCACCTTTACTGAGCTTCCCAAAAGGTAAATATCATGTATCGCAACAACTCCTCCAGTGCCTGAAACCTATATTTAAGAACAGCCTCAATTTTCTTACTGTATATAATGCATTTAACGAAGCTCTGTCTTATTATTCAGATAAAAAGAATCAGCTGGCTAAAGTTTTCAGGTATCAATTTCAGCCTGAAAAAGAAATCTCCGTGGTGCTGCTTGGGAGACCTTACATAGTACTTTCAAAGGCTCTTAATAAAGGGATACCAGAGATATTTAACAGCCTCGGTATTAAATCTTTTTACCAGGATATGATTTATTCAGATGAGATTGATACGGAAGATGTCACAATCTTACTAAAGAAGATCCCCTGGTATTTTGCAACAAGGATCCTTGAAACCTCTAAAATAATAGCAAATACCAGAAACCTGTATCCGGTGCTGATCACGGCTTTTAAATGTGCCCCTGATTCATTCATAATCGAATACTTTAAGAAAATATTTAACGGTTGCAGGAAACCATATCTCATTCTTCAGATCGACGAGCATGATTCCAATATGGGTTATGAAACCAGGATTGAGGCTGCAGTCCGTTCATTTAAAAATCATGCTTCAATTTGCGATGATAAACCAAAATCAGAAGCACAGATTTTCCCTCAGATATCTAAAAACATTGCAGGCAAGACGTTATTATTCCCTCGCTGGGACCCGGTGGTTTCACCTTTACTTGTTGCAAATCTGAAAAGAATAGGAATTGATGCCCGGTTATTGAAATCGAGTGAGCTGACCATAAAGAAGAGTATGATACATAACACCGGCCAATGCCTGCCAATAAACATAATAGCCCAGGAATTCATAGAATACATCAGGGAACAAAAGTTGGAACCGGAGAATACCATGCTATGGGCTATTGAATCGAAGTTATCCTGTAATATAAGGCTATACCCGGAATATATTAAAAGCATTCTTGAGAATTACGGACAGGGTTTTGAGAAAGCACATGTTTACAGTGGCTTACTAACGCATCTTGAAATATCTTTAAGTACCTGTTATTATGCTTACTTTGCTTATCTGCTGGGAGGTTTAATCAGGATGACAGGTTATAAAATAAGGCCATATGAAATTAATAAGGGGGAAACCGACCTTGCTATAAATAAATCAATTGGGGTCCTTGAAGAGGCATTTCTGGGGAAAACTCCAATGGATAAAGCTGTTTCTGAAGTAATCTGCCATTTCGACAGCATACCCCGCAGGGAAGGGAACAAGCCAAAAATTGCTATGTTCGGCGACTTTTATGTTTGTGACAACGACATAATGAATCAGGAATTAAACCGCACCATTGAGGAAGCTGGCGGCGAAGTAATAACAACTCCCTATACAGATCTGGTTAAAATGACTCTCCATAATGTGATACGACGTACAGTTTACCGGGGAGAATATATGACTGCCGCCCAGCAAAAAATGATAAGCTCATGCCTGAAACTATTTGAAGATAAATACTACCGGTACTTCGAAAAATATTTGGGTCCACAGAAAGTCATTAATCCTAAGAAGCTTGAAAAGCATCTTGCCAGATTCAACATTAATGCATATAATTCAGGTGAATCATATGAAAATATTCTGAAAGTCTTTTATTTTGTTGAGAACTATCCTGACATATCGCTCTTTGTCCAGGCAAACCCGGCATTTTGCTGCCCTTCTTTAGTTACTGAGGCCATGACCAGCGAGATCAAAAATATAACCGGAATTCCTGTTGTTACAATTACCTACGATGGGACGAGTGATTATAAGAATGATGTAATTATTCCCTACCTGCAGCGTAAATTGATGATTTAGAAACTAATGCCAAAATCTTCTCTCTCTGTAAAATTCATGATGAAATTGCATATTACATTATTAATCAGCGACTAACCAGTAACAAGCAACCAGAAACCAGCAACCTGAGTTAATTAATAATATTCAATTCCCGGATTACTAAACATAACTCCCTCAATTTAAGTTATATTTAGAGATAAAATACATTACAATGTTTATCGATTATTATAAAATATTGGGGGTAGATAAAAATGCAACACAAAATGAAATCAAAAGTGCGTTCAGGAAGCTGGCACGAAAATATCACCCTGATTTGAATCCCAACGATAAAGACGCAAAAAAGAATTTTCAGGAGATCAATGAAGCTAATGAGGTATTAGGCGATCCCGAGAAGAGGGAAAAATATGACCAGTACGGCAAAGATTGGAAACATGCCGAAGAATATAAAAATGCAGGTCAGTATCAGGAGCAGCCCTCGGATCAAGGCAGTCAAAGACACACCTGGTCTCAGGATGAGGGAGAATTCTCTGACTTTTTCGAATCATTATTTGGCGGATTTGGGACAACAGGCAAAACAAGGCGGGCAAAGTTCAGAGGTGAAGATTACAATGCGGAGTTAAATCTCGACCTCCTGGATGCTTATGAAACTCATAAGCGTACCCTGACAGTAAACGATAAGAAAATAAGGATCACAATACCTGCCGGAATTGAAAATGGACAGACTATCAAAATTGCAGGACATGGAGGCCCCGGAATTAATGGCGGGCCAAACGGGGATCTGTATATAAAGTTTATGATTGCAAATCACCCGAAATTCAGACGTTTGGGAAATGATTTGTACACGACTGTCGATCTGGACCTGTACACTTCTGTTTTGGGAGGCGAGATTACCATCAACTTATTAAACGGGAAAGTAAAACTTAAGGTAAAACCAGAGACTCAAAACGGGAGTAAAGTAAAACTGAAAGGGAAAGGATTTCCGGTTTATAAAAGCAAAGACCAGTTTGGAGATCTGTACGTAACCTTTATGATCAAAATCCCTACTAATTTAACTGCAAAACAGAAAGAGCTGTTTGCTCAATTGGCAAATTCTCAATAATAATCAGAACGATGGAAAAGGGAAATATGATACCTGCAGACGAATTCTGTACCAGTCACAACATTGAGATCTCGTTTATCAGCTCTCTGCAAGAAGCCGGACTGATAGAAATTACAACAGTTAAGGAAACTGACTACATATATGAAAGCCAGCTTAATGACCTTGAGAAAATTGTCAGGTTATATTATGATCTTGACATAAACCTGGAAGGAATAGACACAGTTATCAATTTGTTGCAACGAATCAGCGACATGCAGGATGAGATTACTTTCCTGAGGAACCGGCTCCGATTCTATGAAGGTCATTAATATTTTCTTACCGCAACTTCGCCTCCCATCGCAATTATTGTGAAATCTTTATTGAAACGCACTCTTTTTACGTGCAACACCAACTGTGAACTGGGCATTCATCAGGGTGAATGCAGACAGAAGGATTATGGTCAGGAATATTTTCTTCATGGTTCTGTGAATAATAACCAACCAATTTACAAATTATATCCAGCAAATTCATGTACCTTGCCTATACAAGATAATTTTCTAACCCGGCCAAACATCAAAGCATGAAAAACGTCTATTATCGCTGATACCAAATGCCGAATTAACTGACCTTTTCCAGTGTGTTTTGTAAATGCTTTTTAATAAATTTGTAAATAACGGGGTTCTAGTTTGAGGGATTTCTAAAAAATTAATACTATGAAAAAATTATCAAGAAGAGAATTTCTGGGCAAAAGCGCCCTTGGATTAGGGTCAGCTGTTGTTGCATCGCAATTCCCTGCCTATGCTAAAGCAGGGGAACTGACCGGTTCCCTGAAAATGCCAGTCGGCTTTCAGGTGTGGACTATAAAGGATCAGCTAATCAAGGATTTTCCGGGAACACTGAAGATGATGGCAGGACTTGGGTATCAGAGCCTTGAAATGTGCTCTCCTCCGGGATATGAGTCCTCGGGTTTTGGTCCCCTGATGAAAATGACAGGAAAAGAGATGAAGCAGATCGTTACCGATGCCGGTCTTATCTGCATCAGCACCCATTATGGAATGGATGAGCTCAGGAAGAATCCTGATGAAAGAATAAAATGGGCATTAGATTCAGGGCAGACACAGATGGTCCTGTCAAGTTTCGGATTATCCGAAAAAGCAACGCTGAGTGATTGGCAAAAAGCGGCGGATGAGCTTAACAAAGTAGGAGCAAAAGTAAAAAAAGCCGGATTACAGATGGGCTTCCACAACCATAACGGTGAATTTGCAAAAATAGGGGATACAATTATTTATGATGTGCTTATGAAAGAGTTCGATCCTGCAATCGTAAAGATGCAGTTTCAGGTAGCTGTCATCAGCATAGGATATAAGGCATCAACATATTTTAAGAAATATCCCGGCAGGTTTATTTCGGCACATCTTGCTGACTGGTCGCCTGAAACAAAGAGCAACGTACCTATAGGAAAGGGAATTGTGGACTGGAAAGAGTTTTTTGCAACTCTTGATACCGGAGGAGTAAAAAATATCTTCGTTGAGATGAATCCTGATACTTTTAAAGAAAGCGCCGATTACCTTCATAGCATTTGATAATCAGGATACTTAATCCCTTACCCAATGACTAACCACACCTCTTCATTTTCGCGCCGGAAGTTTATTCAGACGGCAGCGACTGCTGTTGTAGCAGCGCCATTAATCATCAGATGCTCTTCAGGGTCCTCAAAGCCTGGCAATATACTCAACCATGCCTGTATCGGGGTCGGCGGGATGGGATGGGGCGATCTTCAGAAATTCAGGGAGGATCCAAATGTGAGGATTGTAGCTATATGTGATGTGGATGCCAACAACCTTAAGAAGGCGTCCGGGGCGCTTCCTGATGCCCGAACTTATACCGACTGGCGGGAACTCCTCAGAAAGGAGAGTGATAACATTGACTCCGTGAACGTTACGGTACCCGATCATAATCATTTCCCTATAGCTTACCAGGCTATAAAGAAAGGCAAACATGTTTATTGCCAGAAACCGATGTGTCATGATGTGGTTGAAGTGCGTGCGCTTACCGAAGCATCCGTCAAGGCAGGAGTGATCACGCAACTTGGCACCCAGATAGCATCCCATAAAGGTGACAGAATAGGTGTTCAGTTGATAAAAGAAGGTGCAATAGGCAAGGTAAAACATGCCTACCTTTGTTCAAACCGTCCAGGTGCAGTTGAGAATTACAGGCTAAAGGGACCACGTCCCCCAAAGGGTCAGGAACCACCTTCAACCATAAACTGGGACCTGTGGATCGGAACTGCTCCGATGCGCCCGTTTGCACCGGACATCTATCATCCAACACTTTGGAGAGGATGGCTGGACTTCGGGACAGGATGGTCGGGCGATATCGGTTGTCACATTTTTGATGCCGTCTGGAAAGGACTTGGCTTAAAACCACCAAAGTCTGTGATCGCCGAAGTTCAAAAGTCATGGATTGAGTCGCCCGAACGGAGATCTGATAACTGGCCTCAGGGTCAGCATATCACCTGGATATTCCCGGGGAATGACAAGACTGATTCGGAGGAACTTCCACTTGAATGGTACGATGGGGAATTTTATCCTCCACAGGAGATCCGTGACCTTTATGCGGGTAAGGATTACCCTGCCGAATCGTCGATGCTCATTGGAACGGATGGAGCCCTTCTCATTCCCCATGATGGAATACCCGTCCTGCTTCCTGAAGACAAATTCATCAACTACCCCGTTCCGGCATTTGAATCGGGTAATCATTATCACAGCTTTGTTGTAGCCTGTCTGGGAGGTCCGAAAACAGAGTCTCATTTTGCACAGACCGGACCGATGACCGAGGCAATACTTTTAGGTACCGTTGCAATCAGAGAGCCTGGGAAACTGTTGGAATGGGATGCCGCAGGGATGAAGTTTCCCAACAATAAGGATGCTGACAAATACCTTCACCGGAACTACCGCAAAGGCTGGAGTGCAGCAGGATTTTAGATCAGTCAACAAAAATCCGTGATTCTTGTTACTGATAAACAGTAAAGATAATCAGATATGAAACTCTCCGGAAATACAATCCTGATTACCGGTGGAGCCACAGGTATAGGATATGCTTTTGCAGAAGCCTTCGTGAAAGCCGGGAACAAAGTAATCATCTGCGGCCGAAGACAGGCAAAACTTTTTGAAGCCATGAGTAACCTTGGCAGAATAGTTGTCGAAGTAGCCGACCTGACAAAGGAAAAGTACAGGAAATCGCTTGTACGATGGTTATCCTCGGAGTGGAGCAGCCTTAATGTACTGGTAAATAATGCAGGAATCCAGAGGGAGATCGATTTCACAAAGGGAATATCCGATTTTAAGTCGGGCGAAAATGAAATTAGCATCAATCTGGAAGCTCCAATAATACTTACCGGCATGCTTATCCCGCTGCTGACAGGAAATAAGGAGGCTGCTATTATAAATGTTTCATCAGGTCTGGGATTTATACCTGCTGCAAGGGCTCCCGTTTACAGTGCCACAAAGGCAGGCATACATGCCTATTCAATGGCGCTCCGCCACCAGCTTTCAAAAACCGGGATAAAGGTTTTTGAAGTGATTCCGCCTGCAGTCGATACTGATCTGAATCCGAAGGGAAGAGGTAAAAGAAGTGGCTACAAGCCAGGGGTAACGCCTGGTCAGTTTGTTTCCGCGGTGTTTGAAGGTTTAAGAAAAGATACATTCGAGATTGGCTACGGTATGACCGAGGACCTTGCCAAAGCTTCGCGGGAAGAGCTTGACAGGCGTTTTCAGGAGATGAACAGCAGATGGTAAATCTTAAAATAGAAACTTACAGAGAGTTCCACAGTGGGAACACCGGGTCCCGTGGAGCTGACCCTCTGTGGTGGATCTCAGTGTAACCTCTGTGGATCTCTGTGTAACCTCTGTAGATCTCAGTGTAACCTCTGTGGATCTCTGTGTAAGTTTCTATTTTCTCTATTTAAAAGTAATTTCTCTTATGCTTTTGACAGGTTTTTCGTTTTCACGTTCGAGAGAAGCAACAACCGTATAAGTCCCGGCCGACTTGGGTGATATGAGACTTATACTAACAGAAGCCTGTCCAAATGAGGGGATAGTAACATCTCCCGATTGTTCCGCCAGAACTTTGTCATTCCCGAAGATCCTTATATAAACCTTACCGCTCCATTCAGGCTCAAGATCATTTATTGCGATTATTTTGTAATCGTGCGCTGCTCCTGTTTTAATCTCATTCCCCCACTCATCGAGCATCAGTCCTACGGGTGCGAATGCATCGGGGATATATTTCAGGAATTCGGATTCATATTCAAGATTCCCAACATCGGTGAAGTGATCACTTGTCTGACCGTCCGCCCTGGAATATGCCAGTGCAGTGAAATGAAGAACCGGGCCACATTGCCTGTGGCATCTCCAGAACTCAGATTCCGCAGCCAGGTATGTTGCGTAGATATGCCGTCGCCGGGGTTCAGTTGAATTCTCACCAAGCAGATTTTTATACAGATCTTGTGTAAGTGTAGTCGGAGTCCCATCCCTGTTAAGCCACAACCATCCGTATTCATTAACGATCTTCATAAAACGTTTTTCCTCAGGTTTACCGCCGGGATTAATACTTGCCTTTGCAAGGTCCTTAAGTTTGAATTCAGGATTCTGGAAGTGATAGGGATGAAGTTCCATTACGTCGCCGGGTGAACGGATATCCGAGTAACTGTTATCCCATGGACGGCCTGAGAGATCCATGGAACGAACCCCACTGATCGCTTTTGCTATCTCTTCAGACTTGCCGTCATTGCTTACGGTTTCATTACTTGCATCCCAGATTACGATGCTTGGATGATTCCATTGGTCCTGCATCCATTCGGCATATTCCCTTGCGATTTCATCAGATTTCAGCTCTTCGGGCCAAACATTCCACCCTGTCCCGCCGTACCATATCGGAAATTCATTCTGAATCATTATTCCTTCCTCATCGGCGATCCGGTACCATTCATCAGGGGCAAGTCCGATACAATAGCGTAATCCGTTCCAATGGAACTGCTTAAAGCTCTTGTGCAGGTTACGCACCCAATCACTATCCCACGGGAGATCTTTACAGGCACTATCTTCAAAAAACCTGTAAAGAGTTACGTTGCTTCCCCTCATGAAATATGGCTTTCCGTTTAACATTGTTCTTCCCGAAACCGTGTCAAGGCGAAATTCACGCATACCGAAGCGTGTCTGGAATTCATCTCCGTCTGTTGTAACGGTAAGGTTATACAGGAAGGGATCTTCGGGGGACCAAAACCTGCAATTTGCAATTGGAATATTTACATCTGCAATAGTTTCACCGTCTGTTTCAGCAGGGAAGACGACATCTTTAACCACTCTGCCTGCCTCGCTTGCAGATACAACCTCAGATACAACAAAGCCTACCCTGGAGGTCACGCTTTTCCCCGGATTTGCAAGTTTGACCTGAACACGGACCTGTTTATTGTTTATATCAGGTGCTGCCTGAACCGTTATAATATGAGGATCGTTTGAAAGAATCAGCTCGACATTGTCAAAGATACCCGGAATGTATCTGTCCTTCTCAAAATCAAAACCGTCGGGGATTGAAAATGGCACTGAATTTCTGGCAGATCCAACCCTTATAACCAGCTTGTTCCCGCCTCTTATCAAAGCCTGCTTCGCATCAAAGTAGCCAGGTGTGAAGCAGGGAAGGTGCTCACCAAGGTCCTTACCGTTAAGGTAAACCCTGGTGCCAAACATTGCTTTTGCAACTTTAAGAATGGCGTTGTTTGGAATCATATCTTCAACATTAAAGGTCCTGAAGTACCAGAATGCCTCACGCAATGTATCTTTCTGAATCAGGCTCCTGCGATCCCTGACTTTAGGCCCGGCATCCCTGAATGCTGGTGTTGCCAGTGATACAAGGCCGGGGACCCTCACTGAGTGATCGAACCCGGCCGGGATCTTATCCATTGATCCTTCGGCAATCTGCCAGGTCCCGTTCAATGAAATTGTAGTTCTTTTTACTGAATTGTGACACCCGTAAAGGGAAACCACGATCAGGAATATTCCGGTCAGTATTTTCTTCATCTTGTATAGGTTAGTGAATAAAAAGGGATAAATCATTGATAGTGAAACTTATTCCTGGCTATTTCAACCAAAAATCTGCTTGGGTACGACAGGATGGCATTATAGCTTGAAACATAGGATGGCATTGTGATAAGGAGTTCCTGTTTTGCCCTGCTGCATGCAACATAGAACAACCTGCGTTCTTCTTCAATTTCCTCAATGTTGCTCAGTGACCTCACTGAGGGGATCAATCCATCGAGGGCATGAGGTATTATTACGGCGTACCATTCCAAACCTTTGGCAGAGTGTATCGTAGAGATCGTCAATGGCTTGTCTTCCGATTCATCAATTAAAGGAGTTGTTTTGGTGCCAAAATTCCTTGAAGGAGGATCCAGGGCAAATTCCGTCAGGAATTTTTCAAGCGATTCATATTTTGATGAGAGTTCAATCAGCACGTTAATGTCAAGCAGACGTATCTGAAAATCATACTCTCTTTCCTGCAGCAGTGGTGCATAGTAATCTTTGATGATCTCTATTTTTCTCGGTACCGGAATGGTGTTGTCCTTTGCTTTATCAAGCATTGAAGCCAGTCTTTTTAATCCTTCCGCAAATTTGGTTTTTTCAAAGGCATCGATTTCCATTCCTCTCTCGTCCATTATCTTTTCAACAATCTTACGGGCCGTGACCATACCAACTCCCGGAAGATATTTCAGAATTCTGTGCCATGCAACTGCATCGTACGGATTTTGAATAATCCTTAAATATGAAATAACGTCTTTAACATGTTTGCGTTCATTGAATTTTAATCCTCCCACCGCAATATACGGTATGCGTCGCCTTGTAAGTTCTACCTCGATGTACCTTGCATGCCAGAAAGCCCTGACAAGCACTGCAACCTGATTCAGGGCAATACCCTGTTCCCTGAACTCCAGTATTTTATCAACAATAAACTCAGCTTCGCCTTCCTGGTCATAAAATTTCCTTACCTGCGGCAGTGCTTCATTGATTATGTTTGAAAAGAGCTTTTTCCGGTAGCCAATCTTTGCATTCAGAATAATGTCATTCGTAAAGTCAAGGATTTTCTGATTACTTCTGTAGTTCTCCTCGATCATTACCACTCTGCAGTCGGGATATTTTTGGGGGAATCTCAGAATGTTCTCGTAATTGGCTCCCCTGAATGAATAGATGCTCTGCGAATCATCACCGACAACAAGGATATTTCCGGAATCCTGAGCAAGGTACTCAGCGATCTCTTTTTGAACGATATTGGTGTCCTGGTACTCATCAACCATCACATAGCGGAAGGTCTCATTAAGTTTCCTCCTGAACTGCGGATTATCGCGCAGTGAATCGCGCAGGACCTCCATAAGGTCGTCATAGTCAAATATTTTGCATATTTTTTTATACCTCGCATACCCCTGGCTAATGAGTTCAATCTCCTTAATAAATCCTTTGAGACCCGAAAATTCATTTTCTATAACCTCCCTGATTGTCAGGTTCCTGTTCCTTGCTGAGGAGAGTATCTCCTGTATCCTGTTCTTTCTGGGGAAGGCTTTCTCTTTCTTCTCAATCTTAAGCTCCGACCTGATAAGGTCGATCGTGTCAGCGGAGTCTTCTTCGTCGATAATTGTAAAATTAACAGGTATGTTCAGGATATTTGCATACTTTCTCAGAATGTAGTTTGAGAATGCATGGAATGTACCCCCGAAAACACGCTGGGCGGAATTGTTTTTGAGAAGCTGTTGGACCCGGCCCAGCATCTCACTGGCTGCTTTTCTTGTAAAGGTCAGCAACAGGATTTCGCCCGGATTAATCCCGTTTTCCATCATGTAAGCGACCCTGTAAACAATTACTCTTGTTTTCCCGCTTCCTGCGCCAGCTATAACCAGGACTGGTCCGTTAATTGTTGTTACTGCTGCAAGCTGAGCCGGATTTAGTTCATTCTGGTAATCAATTTTATAAGTTCCTGAAAGTTTAATTTGTGAGAGGCCAGTTGATTTCTTTTCAATAGATGATATTATAGATTTAAGTTCTTCGATCTTCCGGGCAATTTTCTCATTTGATCCGACCTCAGGGTAATCGCTGGCAGAAATATCCGCGAGATCGGTTTTTGGCCGGTTATAATTGTCGGGCAGACTCTCCTTTTGCCGGATTGCCAGATCTTCAATTATCTCAAGGAATGACTTTTGTGATCTTTCATCTTTTTGCGCATCCCGATCAGGTGATTTGGGAACATCCTCTTCAGGTACGGGTTTTAGTTCCGGTTTTTTATTGAATTTTTTAAAGAAATTATCAGTTAATGCCATGATATGTTTTTTGCGAAAGTTAGCGTCATTTTAATGGTCTGACAGCAACTTCCTTAAAATAAACAGTTGAAAGGTCATCATGGTTTTGAAGTCCGATATAACCTGATTCTGGTCTGGGCCCCCTGTCCGGTTCAAAATCCCTTGTTTTTGGCGGAACAGCATCACCCTCGGTAAAGTCAGTAACTTTCACACCATTGACAAATACTATTGTCCTTTGACCGTTGAGAGTTATTTCCATAGTATTCCACTCGCCCAGGGCTTTCTGCGGATGAGCCATTGCTTTTGTGAGGGAGTACAATACTCCTGTGCAATGATATTCACCACCAACATGTCTTGTACCATTGTCGATCTGAACTTCATAGCCCTTATTTACGGCTGCCCACTCATCTAAAGGCTTTTCAGGAATTCGTATAAACACCCCCGAGTTGCAGTCGTTGTCCTTAACCTTATAAACGACGCGGATAACCACATTGCTGAATTTCTCGGCAGGCCAAAGGATCATACCCATGCCGCTCACCGTTTTGAGGACCCCGTCTTCAACAACAAAATGACCCGGTCCTACCTGTTCCCAGCCGGTCAGGTCCTTGCCATTGAAAAGCTGGCGCCAGTTCTTATCCTGATTTGACCAGGAAATCAGAACGGTAACAGAGATCAAAAGAAAGAGATAACGTTTCATATCAGTAAAATTTAGTTTCTGTTAATTTAAGAAATTCTGGATTTTACCGTGGTAATATTTGAAGAAAATTGTACATTGCATTGTCCGCTCAAATAAAAGAACTATGAAAAAAATAATTCGACGCTTAGCCAGGATGGCTTCCATACTTATCTCTATCTCATTAATGCAAATTGCATTTTTGCCGGCATCGAAGGCCCAGTATGCGGGCATTAACGAATCAATATCAAAGTTGCGGAAAGGTGAGTTGATTGTAAAAACAAAGCCAGGGTCCCGGGTAACTGTAGAACAGTTGAGACACGAATTCTGGTTCGGATGTGCTATAGCGAACAATCTTGGCACCGGCTCGATGCCCGAAAATGACCTGAAACAGTACAAAGAAAAATTCCTTCAGAATTTTAATTCTGCAGTAACCGAAAATGCAGTGAAATGGGGCAGCATGGAGCCGAAAAAAGGTCAGGTTAATTACGCGGTCATTGATGGAATTTTAAAATGGACAGAGGAGAACCACATCCCGCTCAGGGCTCATAACCTGTTCTGGGGAATACCGCAGTTTGTTCAGCCCTGGGTAAAGGAACTAAATGACAATGACCTGAGACAAACACTGCAAAAGAGGGCCGAGACAGTAACGAGCCGCTACAAAGGAAGGTTTGCAGAATATGACCTGAATAATGAAATGATCCATGGTAACTATTATGAGGAGAGGCTCGGTCCTGATATAACCAGACTGATGGCACAATGGGCTCATAACGGCGATCCGGACGCTAAACTCTTCTTAAATGATTACGATATTCTGACAGGTAACAGACTGGCAGATTATATGGCCCAGATCCGCAGTTTAATAAAACAGGGTGTTCCGATTGCAGGTATCGGCGTTCAGGGGCATCTTCATTCAGAAACTTTCGACCGTAACCAGCTTAAAAACGCTTTGGATTCCCTGGCTATTTTTAAATTACCAATCAGGATAACGGAATTTAATATGCCGGGCCAGCGCTCAAAATATTACAAGGAGAAAATTCTTGTGATGACTCCGCAGGAAGAGGAATTAAAGGCTAAAGAAATTACTGATTATTATAGGATCTGTTTTGCTCACCCTGCGGTCGAAGGAATCCTGATGTGGGGATTCTGGGCCGGGGCAAACTGGATCCCGGTATCATCCCTTTATAATCGCGACTGGTCACCTACTCCTGCCGCAGAAGCTTATCATAACCTTATATTTAACGAATGGTGGACCAAACAAACAGGAACTGCGGGAAAAGACGGAGTTTTTTCGACGTCTGCATTCTTTGGAAAATATAAGGTGACAGTCAATGGGGTTTCCAAAGAAGCCGACCTTACCAGAGCCAAAGGAAAAGTGACTAGTGGATATTGGGAATTAGAAACCCCAGGTCCTCCCGTCAGCATAACCCAGTCTGTTTAAACTCTCTGGTTTTCCGGTATTATGTAAGGATCTCAAGCTTAATACCCATCTTCTTCATGGCATAACCTGCTTCCCGCAGATAATCGCCGTAAACCGTAATCCAGTGGAATCCCGGCATATTCTCTGCTACTTTTTTTGTGCTGCAATCGAAACTGATATCGATTTGAGAGCGGCAGATTTCCATAAAGGGATTCTCAATTATCTTACCGGCCAGACCAATATTCTTCCTGAACGAAAAATCAGGCATAATATTGGTAACGTTCTGTCCTATAAGCATTTCAACTTTTGGGGCAGCACCATAATCTGACTCAAAATGTGAAAGAATTCTTGCAGGTTCAAGTCTTTTGCCATCCATCCTCCTTGGAGCAGTGCAGTGAGCAAGGGTAATCTGGTTATTGTGCGGAAACGTGGGGTCATTCAGGAAAACCGGCTTACCCGTTATATTCCCAAGCAATAACCCTGAAGGAACCACTATAAAATCAGATTCACAGAAGGCAAGGTAACCCGCATCATTGAGAAGACTCAGTGTAAGGCAGGCAGACGTCTCAGCAAGTGGCATTATTGTGCCCATACAATTATTTATTGTTACTGCCCTGCATTCATTCCTTTCCATAAGCCTTACCAGAATATCTTCAAGGACAAAGCAATTCTCAACAAACTTCCTGTTTGTTTCCAGCTTGATGGAAGTATCGTTAAGGTATTTTTCTGCATTACTTTTCGCAGAAGCAACAACCGAGTTATCAGCTCTGGCTTCATTTATAAGCCTGCCCAATTCATCGTAGGAGATTGTCTGAATATCAAGCCCGTAGGTATCTTTTACCAGTTTCATGGAAACATCAAGCGGCTGAGACCAGGCACCCGGACCTCCGACTGCAAGTATCCTTGAACCCATTGTATTCTTCAATCCGGCCAGCGCCCTTAACCTCCACAGGAGCTCCTCCTGGCTGTCAATTACTACATCATCTTCATCAATTCCTTTAACAGCCAGTGCATCAGTATGCTGCCTCAGAAAGCGAGGACTAACTATCTCATACCAGAGGTATACCGGACCCGATCTGTAACGGCAGAAAAAGATAATGTTTTTCCCAAGGTTGTTCAAAGCCGCAAAGGTATCCATACCGCCTCCTGCAGCGTAGATCAGGATCAAATCGGCTGATTCAAGATCTTTGACACCATTCAGATCCTGAGTCTGCCGGACACCTGACACAGGAAGAAAAGTTACCGGGAAATCAGCCCCGGACTTAAGCCGGTCGAGTTCGTTTTGAATCCGGGTGACCTCCTCAGCAGCATCTTTCTCAGTCTGAATGCCTCCCCAGTTCCTCCAGCTGGTCTGCTCCCTGCGCTTTGGTATCTCATAGGTAAGAACTGGCTTAACAACCAACGGTTTCCTGTCATTGGAACCCTTTATTGCTGTCCGGGGCTCAATCAGGGCTGACCATGACAGTCCGGATAATGCAACCGTACCTAATGCACTTGTACCGGTAACCTGTACGAACTTCCGCCTTGACATTTCATTGGGCGCCATTCCATGATTGCCATTGCAGCAGGAATGTACCTCCGGATGGAAGCTTCCGGTGACTTTGCCTTCTTTATTATCCATATTTGCTTAAATAATTATCTGAAAAATTTTCTTATAAACTTTTGTTGTCAGCTTTTAATCTTCTTGTCCGGACAAAATTCCGCAGGGAAAAATGATTCAGGTTTGAGGCATGGAAGGCCGGCTTCACCAGCCCAGGTTTCCGACTGTTGTATAGCATCAGCATCTTCAGGAAACTCGTGTTGTTTTTTATGCAATATAGAAAATATTTCTACATTTGATATAACCATTCATTGATCAAATCTTCAAAACCAATCGGAAATTAAGAGGAGGAAGCCATGAAATTAAAAAGTATGACACTTTTACTCGCAGCATCTTTTATTTGTCTGTTTCTCTCAGGTCAGACAGATAAACCCGGAAATAACAATGCTGTCCTTCGGGCTGGATTTGCAAAGATCGATATCACCCCCAATCTGCCGGTGAAGCTTTATGGGTATAGTTCCAGGAAGGCCTACTCAGAAGGTGTTCATGACCAGTTATATGCAAGGGCTGTTGTATTTGATAACGGGAGTAACAAAGTCGTATTGGTCTCCTCCGACCTTGGATCGTACAGCGGCGAAGCCTTCCCGGTTATTTCGAAGAGTATCCTTGAGAAATACAAACTAAAGGAATCCGAACTATTCCTCACTGCCATCCATTCCCACAGCACTCCGATACTGTCCCTGAACAAGGATAAAGGGGACCCAAATAATATTGAGTATACCCGGACTCTTAATAAAAAACTGATCACTCTTGTCGGAGAAGCATTTGCTGATCTGAAACCTGTACAGACCGGAGTGGGTGTTGGCTATTCACCTGTGGGTGCTAACAGACGTGAAATGAGACCTGACGGCACTATCACCCTTGGAAGAAATCCATATGGGCCCACCGATAAGGAGGTTCTGGTGATGAAGATCGCTTCAAATGACGGAACACCCGTTGGAGGTATATTCGATTACGCTACTCATGCCACCTCACTTGGCCCGGACAACCTGATGGTCAGCGGTGATGTACTTGGCATCTCCGCACAATTTGTTGAAAAAATTCTTGGGAAAGACCTGATTGCTCCTGTTTTTGCGGGCGCTTCGGGTAATATCGATCCATGGTACAGGATCCTTCCGGATTTCAATACTGAACCAGGCTGGATTCCTGAAACTGTTTTGCTTGGAACACTACTTGGAGAGGAGGTCGTACATGTCTTCCATGATATTAAAGGAACTACCCGCGAAAGTAATATCAGCACCTCAATGGCAATTATTGAACTTCCACGAAAGAAAAAGGTGGAGGATGACGAAATAACAGTAAATAATCAGACAGAGACAATCCCTGTTACTATAACGGCAGCAAAACTCGGTGATGATGTTGGGTTTATCGGGTTCAATGTTGAGATGCTGACGGAGATCGGCATGAAAATCAAGTCAGCCTCTCCGTTTAAGCATACTTTTATAATAACCCACTGTAACGGATATAGTGGTTATCTCCCACCTGCCGAACTATATAAGGAAGGAGGTTATGAGGTCACTTCAACCCCATTTGAAATAGGTTCGGCAGAGATGGTAATTAAAAAGGCTCTACGGATGCTGTATGATCTTAAGTGAAAGTAGCAGCAGTTTACTGCCGGACCTCTCTACTTCTTATCGTAGGCAGCAGTAGTTTTCATCTCACCGCCTTCACGACCTGGGCGAACGGAATCTATCACGAGAACTTTCCCACCCTCGGCAAGTTTCCATGTCTCGGTAGATTTCATCTCTCTCGTTTCGCCATTCATATCAAATGTCATTGTTGAAGCAATTATTATCGATGACTTGTCGGGCGACCAGGTCACTGTTGATTTCCTGGTTGAGTTGAACATCGGATTTTCGCTGATTTTCCCGTCGAGGGTATATTTGGCGGTTGCTTTCATTTCACCACCGTCGCGGCCAGGCCTTGTGCTTTCAACTGAAAGGGCGTTTGCATCCTGTGCAACGACCATCGATGTGGCTGCGAACCTGAACTGGCTGTCGCCAAAGTTGCTTTTAGATTCGTTAAGCGCCCATGTGCCTGAAAAATTTGTCTGGCCGTAAAGACCTGATGCTGTCATGCAAAACAGAACAACAACTGAAAGATTCCTGAAACTGAAAGAGTTTAATTTTTTCATAAAAATTTGAATAAAAGGTTTATAAATCTTTTGTCATCCATATATTACACCCGAAATGGCCGGAGTTACCCAATGCATGCGGTATATGTTTAAATCCCGATTTAAGGTACATCGAAACTGCTTTCTCAAGTTCCGGAAGCGATTCGAGGTAAAGCTCCCTGTATCCAAGCTGCCTTGCAGACTCAAAACATTTCTCCATCAGCATCCGTCCAATGCCTCTTCCCCTCCAGGGAGCAAGAAGATAAAGCTTTACAAGCTCGGCACATCCTTCAGGAAGTCCGGGTGTAGGATATATTCCACACCCACCTGCCATCCTGCCATTTTCTTCAGCAATCCAATAGACCGATCCGGGAGTTTTGAATAATTCATAAAGGTTGTCGGTTGTCGGATCAAAATATACCGTCCCGGGCTTGTCAATTTTAAATTCCCTGAAAACGTTCCTGATAAGCTCAGCTAACTCCTTATTGTCGTTTTTCTCTATATTCCTGTAAGTGATTACTGATGCGCCCATTTATGTCCTGAATGATTTGGATGTTATAAAATTACAAATAAATGCTTCTTTTTATTATTTTTGAACAGATTAAAGTTACGGCTCTTCAACTAACGCTATGATCGCATCCTGCAAATTCTTTATAAAAACAATTCTGTTAACGATCCTCGTTTCTATTTTCCCTGCTTTTGAACTGACGGCGAAGGATTATATTGTAACAGGAAGGGTTACAGATGTCAATGGCACCCTCATCCCCTATGCAAAAGTTTCAATGATGGCAGGAACCCGGGAATATGCAGCAAAAACACGGTCGGACGGAACCTACTCCCTGAGGATATCAGGTATTTATGACAATATATCGGGATTCATCGAAGCGGGAATCCCTTATCCTAACCCCTTCAGCCATTCTGTTAACATCCCGTTTATAATTAACACCCCGGGCGATATCAGGTTTACTGTATTTAACTTCTCGGGACAAAAAGTAACTGAGGTGCTTTTCAATTCAGTTGATGCGGGAAGCTACCAGGTAATATGGGACGGCCGCAACCAGAATGGTTCTCCTCAGCGCGATGGATTCTATTTCTATGCAATTACATTCAAAGGTCAGACAATTTCAGGTAAACTTATAAAAGCAGCCGGATTCTCTCCGTATGCTTCAGGTACGGCTCTTGAGCCCATTATGCTTCCTCCCGTTACCCCTCCTGTCACAGGGCAATTCAGATTCCCTGTGGTTACAACAGTCGCATGTGAGGATTACTATCCCTTACGGTTCACAGATATCACGATCGGCCGGGATACAATTATCGACTTTGAAATTGAACTTAAGCAGGAAATGCCTTTTAAGACGGTTGACAACAATATTGCCATGCATTCCGGAGCTGAATACAGATCTTTGGTCCTTAAGGGGATCAATCTGGGATCGTCACCTCCGGGATATTTTCCCGGGGAGATATCATATGCCATAACTACCGAAATGTATAAGGAGTGGATAAACAGCATTGCAGATGCCGGATTCAACAGCATCCGCGTTTATACTCTACATCCTCCCGCCTTCTATGAGAAGCTGGCTGACTACAACCAGAGACATCCTGATAATCCACTTCTTCTATTCCAGGGGATCTGGCTCGAAGAAGTTGAAAACCGAAAAGATCCGGCTGCATATGACCTGTTAAACCGTACAACAGCATTCAGCAAAGAGATCCATGAAGTTATTGATTGTATTAACGGCAAAGGAGATATTGCATTAAGGTATGGAAAATCGTATGGGAGGTACTTGTCCGACCTGTCCAGATGGACAGCAGGCTATATTCTCGCCAGGGAAATCAGCCCGCAGGAAGTTGACTCGACAAATGCATCTCATCTTACGTTAAATTCTTATTCGGGTAGCCAGTTCGACATTACCGGAGCAACTGCATCTGAAGTATTCGTTACCCGAATGCTTGATGAAACAGTGAGCTATGAAGCAAATAAGTATTCCGTCAGACGTCCGGTAAGCATTTCAAGCTGGCCGACACTCGATCCGCTGGTGCACCCGACAGAGATATTCACAGATGAAGACAAGGCGACGTACGATATTACGAAGATATCAATGAAGACCATTCAGGCCGGTATTTTTGCCAGTTTCCATGCCTATCCCTATTATCCCAATTTCATCAGCGAGGAGCCATCCTATCATACTTACAGTGATGCAGAAGGGCAAAACAGCTATCTGGGTTATCTTAATGCCTTAAAAAATCACTATTCAGGCATGCCTCTTGTCATTGCCGAATTCGGGGTGCCGTCAAGCTGGGGAAGCGCTCATCAGTCTTACAGTAATATGCATCACGGAGGGTATTCCGAACAACAGCAGGGCGAGCTGGACATGAGGATGATGCGAAACATTTTAAATTCAGGATGTGCAGGGGGGTTCATGTTCTCATGGATGGATGAGTGGTTCAAGCCGACATGGATAGTATCTTATCTGGAAGCTTACGGAATGCTTTCGGGGGGTACAATTATACCGACAAGGCAGCTCTGGCATAATCTTACTTCCCCTGAACAAAACTTTGGCCTGATATCTTTCAGTCAGACAGGCACTTTGCCGTTTGTTCCCTATCAGTCTGACAATCCATCCGGACCTGTTACGAAGATAAGTGCCACGAATGACAACAGCTATTTTCTGATTGAAGTTGAGACTGCCAGGACTTTGTCACCAAACGATACTGTAATGATTGCATTTGACACGTATCTCAGAGGGCTGGGTGAGTCGAAGCTACCAAACGGGAAGCCACTTGCAAACAGGTCGGAATTTCTTCTTACCATGACACTTTCAGGCGACACAGCTTTATATAACGTCACTCAGGCTTACGATATGAACGGACTTACGCCCCGGTTTGACCTGAGCGATCATTCGGTTCAGAAGTTCCATAGTTCTGTTACCGACGGTGCTCCATGGAAACTGATGCAGTGGATAAATGACGGGCAAACGCTCAAAAGGCAGGACATTGGCCGCTTGCCGATAGAGAACTCCTCTGACTTCAGCTTCGGCCAAAGAACAGTCGTGGCCTGGAAGAACAACCTTATTAAAGTCCGGATTCCCTGGACACTCCTTTACTTCTACGACCCGACACAGATGAAGGTAATTGACGGAGCATTATCCTATGACGGAGGGTATAATTATGAAATTACAACTGCGTTGTCGGATGGTATCGGTGTATCAGTTTATTTTGACGGTGTTGTCACTTCTACCCAAAGCAGATATACATGGCCGCTTTGGCTTATCACGCCGCCGACAGTCGTAAGGGAGAAAAAATCACTTCAGGTAATTAAATCCGGATTATCGGGTATACCCGGATTTGCTAATTGAGTTCCGGTTCGGCTTCGACCCTTGAGCGTTTCTTTTTCTTGTCAAAACCATTGCGTTCAGCTTTGCCCCATCCTTTCTTTCCTCTTAAAGCTTCAAGGTTTCCCCTGATTGCAAAATAAGTGTGCACGGGATAAAAGAAGGGCTCAAATAGTGCTATCCCGAGGAGCTTGAGGACATCTCTCTTCCTGTTATACTTATGAAAGGTTATCTCTTCAAAGAGCACTGCCCATGTGGAAAGGCTCACAGCAAATGTATACACGAAGATAAAGAGGAGAAGATAAAATGGCCAGTTAAGCGAATTGATGAAAATCAGATAGATAGTATAAATAAATCCCGCAAAGGCAATTAAAGGAGCCATCCATTCAAAGAAAAACCAGTATGGATATCCCAGCATACCCAACCGCCCGTATTTTGGATTAAAGAACATCCTGCGATGTGTACGCAACGATTCAACAAGTCCCCTCGTCCATCGTGTCCTCTGCTTGCGCATTGATTTAAGATCCGACGGGACTTCGGTCCAGCATAATGGATCCGGGATGTAAGTCACCTCGTAATTCTCCTTCTGATCTGTCATAAAACGCCGCATCCTCAGGACGAGTTCCATATCCTCACCAACAGTATTCACACTGTATCCTCCGGCCCTTATCACAGTCTCGCGGTCAAATATACCCATTGCGCCAGAGATTAGCATTAACCCGTCGAGATGACTCCAGGCCATCCTGCCAAGCAGAAATGCCCTGGTGTACTCAAGAACCTGAAGCCTGGGCAAGATCTGTTTCGGTATCTTGATTTCGCGGATATGACCTCTCTCCACATCACATGAATTGACTATCCTTATCACACCACCTGTTCCTATAACCTTCCGTTCCTTCTCCTCAAGGAAAGGCTTCACAAGCTTAAGTATTGAATCGGGTTCAATGATAGAGTCAGCATCAATTGAAACAAAAAGTCCGCTCTGGCATATATTTATGCCGGCATTAAGTGAATCGGCTTTCCCCCCGTTGTTCTTATCAATCACAGTCAGCCTGTTATAGGAAGGATTCTTTGACCGGTAAACGCCTTTAATCCTTTCGCACGGGATCCTGTAGTCAAAGTAATAGTTAACCCTGATAAGGTCATAGGCATCCTTTACCAGGTCGAAGGTATTGTCTGTCGAACCGTCGTTGACTATTATAACTTCAAAGTTGTTATAATAAAGTGACAGCAGAGTTCTTATATTATCAATGATCGTCTTGCTTTCATTGAATGCGGGGGCAATGATCGATATTTTCGGACTAAGCGGGGATAGAACCAACGAGTTATAGTTGATGTAACTGTTCTTCCTTTGGTATTTACGGAGAGCTATGGCCGAAAATATCCCCAGCATCAGGTATGATCCGAAAAGGAACAGTGTAAGCCAGAAGATTGTATGTGCAAAGATAAATCCCATTTTCAGTTAGAATATTCTGCGGTCAAGTACATGTCTTACTATAATGTTATAGTTCTTATATTCTGATTTCATTAGCTTGACAAGTGTTCTGACACCTTCCTCACCATTGTTTTCGATCGCCTTTGTAGCTTCGATCTGCAATTGTACGTCATCTTCCTTATCAAGAACAAGTCTCAGAAATCCCATCAGTGATGTATCAGGCATCTTGGCCATCGCCCTGATAATCTCGACACAGGTGTGGTAATCCTGGTTTTTGTACATCCTTTTCATCACTTCAAGGGTAGAGCGCATCTCCAGGTCTCCTGCAATTTGCACTGCAAGCCTTCTGACCTCGGGAGAAGTATGGTCGAGTGTTTCCCTGACATCATCTTCAGCATCCCTCTGCTTAAATTCCTTAATCATCCTCAGAGCAAACATAACAACTGACGGATTCGGTGCTTTAAGCCATTTCTTAAAAGAAGGAACAGGAAGGTCGTGCTGGATAATGAGATCATGAAGAGTTATCTGTTCCCAGAGTGAGAAAGGCCGTTTAAGGTGAATCAGGAATCCAAATGGATCGTCATCGCTTAATCTTACAAGTGCAATCTGGGCTTCCATTCTCAGGATCTCATTTTTAGAGTTCAGTGCCTTGTACATTTCATCATTGGCATCCTTAATGTTCATAAATGCCAGTTCGCGGAAACCCTTGATCTTCTTATGCCAGCGGAAATCATGAGCACGTTTTATAGAATCACCATCCAGACCAAGGTAAAGGTAGAGCCCGCCAAGCTTTTCCTCAGCATCGCCTTTAAGGTTGACACTAACATCTATCATCTGATTTATAAGAGCCTGCCTCCTGTAGGTGTCAGATGCTATGGGACGGAACTCATCTGCGCTGATCCCGGTAAACAGATAATCTATTATCATGCCCTGATATGTCTCGGCGAGGTATTGCTTAAGTCGTTCCTCTTTTTCCATCCTGGTCCGGTTCAGAAGGATCACTACCAGCATGATGATCATTGTTGCAATCGAGAGCATTATGGTAATAATCAGAGCATTAACAAGAGCAAATGATTTGCCGAAATAGTTTATCCGCTTTAGCCACGGACTATTGCTGTTAAAGAGAAGATACTTATGCACAACCTCCTGGGTCTGATGAATAATCCCTGCAGTATCCGCAACCGCAACCGGAGCTATTAATGTATCAATAAAGGCATTTGTTGCCGTAACTGAATCGGTTACCGGGTTATTATAAACAGTCGTATCAACCGGGGTCTCCTGTGGCTGATCGCCTGAATTCACATCTTTCAGATTCTCTTCCGGTTCGAGGAAATCCTTTATTTTGTCTTTATCCAAAGTCAATACCCGAACTTTATAATAGCCATCTTCTTCTACAACCGTCACATCCTCACCAATGACGGAAGCAATCTGGAAGTACATCTTATCGGCATTTGACTTCTGTTTGAATGCACCTATCTGAATGGGTTTAATATCCTGCGAAAGAGTTATAAGCTTGTCGAATTTCGAGCTGTTATATGCAGAAGTGAAAAGAGTAAGGGCATCGTTATAATAGACAGGCGTCGGACGTATCGTGGCCTTTGATGATTTCAGGACCGTATGCGGTAGTGTCACAGAAAAACTAAGAAGTGATAATATAAGAATTAGTCCGTATCTCATCACTTCATTTTAATAGCGTAAATAAGATTAATGTTGCCTTCAAATCTGTCTCTTAATATCGATTCTTCAAATTCTTCCCTCGAATAACCTGCACCCACCCGGAGGAAGAGCCTTGTGGTCAGCCTGCCGTAGTAGGATAGCCTGATACTGTTGGCGCTTAACCTCATTATGTCTGATTGAATGTCGAATGGTTCATCAGGAGCTGTACCCGTTCCAAGTGTTAACTGCAAATAATCAATATCATTGAAATACCGCCGGACGTTGAGATAATATGAGGTTGTTGGCCCATTATCCTTAAAGTAGACAAAGCATTTCCCTGAGAGCCAGTATTTGCCAAGGTATTTTTCCACTGATACGAGACCAATATAGATATTCCTGTCAAAATAATAATAATTCAGCCCCGCTGAAACAGCCCAGCCTTTAGGTAACACCTGCCACAGTTCGACAGCTGCCCGGTGATGCGGAAAATAGGAACCCGGACTATAGGCGTACGCAAGATAGGCATAGTTTTTAGATGAAAGAGTAGGATAAGCCTCAGCTTCAAACTGAAGTTCAGTGGCAGTGCGTGGTGTGATACCGCCGGTTTTGAGATTCCCTGCGTTTACACCTGCGTAAGCAGGACCCCAGCCGAATCTGTGTCCCGCTCCCGCTTTAAATACCTGCCAGAACCTTGTATATGGTTCAGTAAAATAGTCGAACGTGTATCCAACTCTCACGTCGGTTGCCACCGGCGTGTTTTCCTTTGACCAGAGTGTTATGTCCCTCTTTGCATCCAATGCGTCAGCATTGTTGGGTTCTGTCATAAGAAGAGTGTCGATTACCGCAGCTGCCTGTTTGTAATCTTTCTGCCAGGCAAGTACCCGAGCCAGCAGCACACGTACATCACCATAGGTAGGATAATCATTGAGGAGCTTACGTGCTGCGGCGACAGCAGCATCATATTCGCCGTCGAAAGCCATAGTTCTTATCCTCAGATACTCGGTTTCCGGATTAAAGCCTTCCTGTGAAAACAACTGCTGGTTTATCAGCCCGTTTAACAAAAGCCCAACAAATAAGATAGCCAGCCGTTTGCCCATTTTTTACTTGTTGAGTATTGATTTTATTTTTGCTATAAGTTCCGCCGGATTAAAGGGTTTAACAATATAGCCGCTTATCCCCAATTCGCCAGCCTGCCTCTGCATCTGGGGATCGCTGAAAGCCGTTAAGATAAGTGCAGGAGTATCTTTTCCCTGGTCGGAACGAACAAATTTCACAAGCTCGAGCCCGCTGCGATACGGAAGATGAATGTCCATGACAAGAAGATCATAATCATTATTCTTAAGTAATTCCATAGCTCTGTTCCCATCTTCTGCCGTATGTGCATCAAAACCCTCCCTCTCCAGTACAACCGAAAGAGTCTTCATCGCCATCGGATTATCTTCACAAATCAAAATTTTCATTTCCGGAGATACTAGGATTATGATTTATTCGAAATTGTTGCATTCAGGCTAAGATTCAGATATATTACTCAAAATTGGCTATTTTTATTGTCCTACCAAAGAAAAAGACCATTATTTTGATTACCTGTGTTTTTTCAAAGATGAACATTATAGTTTTAGATGATTAAACTTATCTGACTATAAAGAGAACCAGTAATTTAGCTTTACAAGAAAGATATTGTTCGGGAATACATCGCGGAGGTATTTATAAGATTCACCGAAAGAAGATTGAGACGCCATGTTCCTGTCTGTCCTGTCGCTCGACCACACAAGATATATGTACGATCCGAGACGGTATTCCCATTTTGCGACCAGATTGGAACGGAACTGGTGAAAATTGAAATCCGGATTTGCTATTGAATATGTACTTAAAAAGCCTCCTTCAGTATCAGATAAAAGCAACCCTCCTTCACCGGGAACAGGATTCTGATAAAGCGCAAATCTGTCTTCATATTTATCCGCCTCAGGATTTGTTATCCGTTTGAATTCTGAATATCTGCCAATTGACAAAAATGGACTTCCATAATATTGAACAGAGAATTCAGGTGAAACATTAAGGTCAACACGGAAAGTAAGACCGAGGGTTTTCTGATCAATTTTTCCCATAATATATCTTGTTCCGTAAAGCGGGTTCTGTAATTCTTTTGTTGCCACATATTGAAGCTGGTCATGATTTTCCTCGTAGGTAGCCTTTAACCCCAGCCTGAGCATGCTGAATGGCCTTATTGTAAACCCGGGTGCAACTGAAAAGTTTGTTGCGGAATTGTTCCCTCTTGATTCATACTGGAAATTAAAGGTTCCAACCAATTTTTTGGAGCCATCGGTATTCAGGTTTCCAAAGGACATTACCGCCGACGGCATAATCATATCATATCCTCCGCGGAGGATCTTGGTATCATAAGCCTGTGAATGAAAAATTACGTTGGCACCTAAGCTCCACTGGTTTTTGAATTCAGAAGTAAATGACAAATGACCGCCCGATCCCAGGTAAGTACTATTGAAATTCCAGCTGTTAAATTGTTCGAGAGAAATATTATAGGTTCTGAAAATCGAAACAGGCTGGTTTACAAAATATGAAACTTCATTGTTCTGGCTTATTTCATCAGCCGTATTCATATAACCCAGATCATTCAGTTCGATTCCCGGGGATACAAATGAAACACCGGTTGAATATCTCCAGAATCCTTTTGATCCCTTTCCTATCTGAAGCTTTCCTCCAAAACCACTCAGGTTTGTTCTTGAATTGTCAAAGTTGAGATAATCTGCCCCGGGACGTTGATAATAACGTGCCGACGACTCCTGCAATGCGGTTATGGCTTCCCTGCTCCCGTCAATATAACTTCCTATAAGTCTGGCATCAACAAAGAATTCTTTATCCCTCCAGCGGTGAATGAGATCAAGGCCTCCGGTATATGCGTTATCCGGCAGGAATTTAAGGTTGTCATCAACGATAAACCGGTTGGTTGAAGTAAACATGCCTCCTACTACTGTTGTTCCTGCCTTATAGCCTTTTTGGACACGCGCCACTACATAGTTTGTGAGGGGTTCAACCTTTTCGCGGCTCCTGTTGCCGGCCAGGTCACTGATCCTTGCAAATTCATTTGCAGTTACACTTTGTATCAGTCCGACCGAGAGTCCGGTTGATGTTGTTCCGCTAAGCTTTACGGCACTTAGTATTGAAGTATTATCGGGGTTCTTTACAAAACGATTATCTGAAGGCGATAGGGTCAGTGATGGTGAATGACCTATGCGCCGTGAATAGAAAAGGCTCTGGTCATCAAATTTATAGTCGAAGATCGTTAAACCTTCAAGAAAGAACGGTCTCTTTTCTTCATAAAAGGTCTCAAAGGCAGTCAGATTCATTACCGATGGATCGGATTCGACCTGACCGAAATCAGGGTTAACGGTAAGGTCGACAGTAAAGTTAGTTGACACTCCTATCTTTGCATCAAGACCCATATTTCCCCCCCAGCTTCTGCCATTCTTTGTAAACGGGTTGCCGGGTTGTGCCTCCATAGTTTTAAGATCACCCAGTGAAAACGGCATAACCTCAAGCCGGCGTGATTTTTTCAATCCCTTTATTCCCTTAAGTTCTCCGAAGCAATAGAGCATTCCGGGGCCGGTTTTGGATTGCCTCTCCCAATTGCTTTCCTCCTGGAGGCGTGAAATCCATCTCCAGGTGTGCATTCCCCATACCTGCTCATCCTTATTGCTGTAACGCAATTGGCTTAGAGGAACTTCAAGCTCGGCAACCCATGCTGAATCCTCCAACCCTACTTTCCCTTTCCATACAGCATTCCAGTTGAAATCCCAGTTGCTCGGATTGAATAAAACCAGATCAACCTTTTGTCCCCACGCTGTAATCGTAAACTCAAATCCGGTCCTGTAATCACGGTAGCTGTCTAAAGTCAGTCCTACCATATCACCGACAGTCTCATCGCGGACACCCGACATTCTCACAATTTTATCAGGCTCTCCGTCATAGGCGCGGAACGCGACATAGAGGTTTTTATCATCATATTGTATGTTCAGTTCAGTCGGATAGGTGGGTTTTGCTCCCTCATGAGGAATAAACTCGTGATAATCGCCCGCCCAGGTACCTTTTTTCCAGCATTCGTCATCAAGTTTTCCGTCAATTACCGGTCGCGGAGTTACCAGACGTGATGTAGTGTATTCAGGCTGTTTTAATTCGGAGTTCTGTTTAAGAATTGTATCTTGTTGACAAAAGCTTAACACACCGGCAGCTAACTGGCTGAAGGATAACTGTATAAGCAAAATTAAAATAATAAAAAACCGAAACCACGGTCTGGAATTGTACCGTATCATCTTTACAGGTAGTTTAGGAGAATTAATAAATCTCCCAAAAGTAAAAGAATAACTTAGATATAACCATATTTAATTGTCATTTACAAAGGGAAAATAATCAACAATCTGATTTACGGGATCGAAATATTTTTTCAATCCGGAATGACATGATATATTTACGGACTGAAGTCCGGGTCATATATATCCGCTTACCAGATCGTCTTTGATTCCGGGCTTTAGCCCCCGGAACCTGGTGGCTGAAATTTGAATCTAGTGTTTTTATAATATTTTAATTTAATAATATTCTAAAAGCATAATATTCTAAAAGCGTAATATTTTAAAACTATAATATATAAAAAATACCAACATGAGAAAAATCCTCTTTTTTATCGCAGTCCTCTGTTCATTCAGTTTTACATCAAAATCGCAGGACCCGGCAAGCCCAGCCTCCCGGAGTTGAAATTCGCGCCCCTCAAACCCCTGATGTTTTTATACAGACAGGTACAAAAAGCACTGATCTTATATTCAGGGTCAGCGGCAGGGATCAGAAGCTTTACCAGGCATATCTCGGTTCAAAATTGAAAAATGCCGACAATCTTAAACAAACAAGGGATGCAGGCCATCTTGCATATGCCACCTTTGGCACCGACAACCTTTTTGAGCCGGCCGTGCGTGCAACCCATAATGACGGGAACCCTTCAGTCGAGCTCAATTATGTGAGCCATAATGTTGAAAAGATCAATCCTGACGTTACTCTGACAAAAATATTATTGAAGGACCCGGTTTATCCCTTCGAAGTAACTCTTTACATAAAAACCTTCGCAGATGAAGATGTTTTTGAACAATGGGTCGAAATAAAACATAACGAGAAAAAACCGCTCCAGATTTTCAATTATGCCTCTTCAATGCTGAATTTTGACGCTGACAAATACTGGCTTACGCAGTTCCACGGCGATTGGGCTGAGGAAATGAAAATGCAGGTAAGCGAACTAACCAGCGGAATAAAAATCCTTGACACAAAGCTCGGGACCAGGGCACATATGTACCAGACTCCCGTATTTTTGCTTTCGCTCAACCAAAAATCGGATGAGACTAGCGGAGAGGTGATAGCAGGAACTCTGGGCTGGTCAGGAAACTTCAGGTTTCTTTTTGAAGTTGACGAAAAGGGTTCGCTGAGAGTGATCTCCGGCATAAATCCATTCGCTTCCGAGTATTCTCTTGATCCAGCAAAGGTCTTCAGGACACCTTCCATGATATTCACTTATTCAACAACCGGGCAGGGCCAGGCATCGCGCAACCTTCACAGCTGGGCAAAAAAATACGGGATACTCGATGGTATGGGAAGCAGGCTGACCCTCCTTAATAACTGGGAAGCTACAGGTTTCAGATTTGATGAAAAAAAGCTTTCAGAGATACTTGACGATACTAAAAAAATGGGGCTCGATCTTTTCCTTCTCGACGACGGGTGGTTTGCTAATAAGTATCCAAGGAACAACGACCGTGCCGGGCTGGGCGATTGGCAGGAAAATAAAGCCAAGCTGCCCAATGGATTGGGATATCTTGTAAAAGAAGCCGATAGCAGGGGTGTTAAATTCGGCATATGGATTGAACCCGAAATGGTAAATCCCAAAAGTGAACTTTATGAGACCCATCCGGACTGGATCCTTAAACTTCCAAACAGACCTGAAAATTACTACAGGAACCAGCTTGTTCTCGATCTTACAAATCCAAAAGTGCAGGAGTTCGTTTATGGAGTTGTTGATGGTATGCTGAAAGCAAACCCGGGAATAGCCTTCATTAAATGGGACTGCAACAGGATGATGACTAATGCTTATTCTGTCTATCTGAAAGACAAGCAGTCGCATCTTTATATTGATTATGTTAACTCTCTTTACGGCGTTCTTGACCGACTTCGTCAGAAATATCCCACTCTTCCAATAATGCTATGTTCAGGCGGTGGCGGCAGGGTTGATTATGGCGCCCTAAGGTATTTTACAGATTTCTGGGCAAGCGACAATACTGACGCCCTTGAGAGGATCTACATTCAATGGGGCTATTCATATTTTTTCCCTGCTGTGTCGGTATGCAATCATGTAACCTCCTGGGGTAAGCAATCGCTGAAATTCAGGACGGATGTCGCAATGATGGGTAAAATGGGTTATGACATCAGGGTAAATGAGATGACTGAGAATGAACTTAAGTTCAGCCAGACTGCCATAGCCAATTACAAAAGACTCAGCGATGTTATCTGGCATGGCGATCTCTACAGACTTTTATCACCTTATGACGGGAACCGGGCAGTACTTATGTATGTCAATAATGCTAAAAGCAAAGCTGTCCTCTTTGGGTACACACTCAATGCCAGGTACGGTGAAACATTCAATCGCGTTTGTCTTCAGGGCCTTGACCCTGATAAAACATACAAAGTTCAGGAAATCAATATCTCAAATGAAGGAAGAAGAGGACCCGGAATGTCAGAAAGCGGTAGAAGCTATACCGGCGACTACCTGATGAAAGTGGGACTGAATGTAGGATCAGGAATGCCTCTGACCAGCACGGTATATGAGATAACTGAATAATGTTATTCCTAATACCAGCCTGCAAGCCTTGCGACCAAGATAAATGACAATGTTCATAAAATTTAGCCGTTATGATTAGCTGACTTTGCTTCAGGCTGGTATTCAGGAAGATCTGATTGCCTTATTACCGGTTCGGATGCTGTCTGAATTCCGGAAATAACTTCTGGTATCAGTCCCATTTTTACATAAACAGGTCGTACAATCCGCTTTAATTCAGGAAGCTTCCTGTAGAAGAAGAATGAGCCTGTTATGCAGCTTAAACCTCCAATAAGCATAGTAAGTGGCGTACCGATGAGTTTAGCCAGACTGCCGGCCAGAAGGCTTCCAAAAGGAGCCGTTCCCATAATAGCCATTGCATAAAAACTCATCACCCTCCCCCGTTTGTCATCATCTGTAATGGTCTGGAGAATTGTATTGCTTGATGCGGTATTGAGCATAAGGCCGAGCCCCGTTACTATCATAAGCAGTATGGCAAGCGGGAAGAAGCCTGTAAACGACAAAACCACAAGTCCCGATCCGAAAAGTGCAGCAGAGGCAGGGATTAGTTTTCCAAGCTTAATAACAGTTTCGCGGGATGCAAGGAAAAGTGCACCGACCAAAGCCCCGAATCCGGCTGCGCCCATTAGAAAACCGAATGTGCTTGAGCCGCCATGCAGAACATCCTTTGCATAAACCGGCATAAGCAGCTGATATGATGCTCCCATCAGGCTGACAGTACCAAGCAAAATAATAAGTTGCTTTATAGGCGGAAAACCAAATGTATAATTGAAGCCTTCCTTCATTTCCTCAAACAAATTACCGGTTTCTCTCTTCACCTCTCTGGCCTTAACCTTCATCCTTAAAAGCGACCATATAACGAAAACATAACTTACGGCATTTATAAGGAAACATATTCCCTCGCCTGTAACAGCAAGCAGCAAACCGGCTATTGAGGGACCAATAAGCCTGGCTCCGTTGAACATCATCGAGTTCAGTGCAATGGCATTTCCGAGGTCTTCTTTTCGTTCAACCATTTCAATCACAAAAGAGTGCCTCGAAGGGACATCGAATGCATTGATGCAGCCAAGTGCAATACTTAGTATTACGATGTGCCAGATCTGAATTGTTCCTGTCAGGGAAAGGATAGCAAGAATTGATGCCTGTACCAGTGAAAATACCTGCGTTATAAGCAGTACTTTGTACTTGTTGAATTTGTCAGTCACCACTCCGGCAAACGGTGCCAGAAGAAACGTGGGAATCTGACCTGCAAAGCTTACAACTCCAAGCAAAAAAGCTGATCCGGTAAGATGGTACACAAGCCAGGGCATTGCTATTCGCTGCATCCATGTTCCGATAAGGGATATGCTTTGACCTGTGAAGAAGAGTCTGTAATTCCTGTATTTCAACGACCGGAATATGGTATTCACTCTCAGGGAATAGCTTATATTATTTGAATTTCCGGCTCCCACTTACATATAAAATTTCGATAAAATTAATCGGTTTTGATTAAAAACTTTAATGAATAGCTGTTTAAAAAGTCTAAATCCATTAACCGCAAAGATCGCGAAGGATTTACGCAAATGCCGATAGCTATCGGCACGCAAAGAGCTAATTATTAATATTTTAACTTTGCGTCCTTTGCGGTTAAAAAAGGCTTTTTCAACAACCCAAACTTATATAATTGTATATATGCTAATTAGATAATTCTAAGTCTAAAACTGATTCTTAAGTTGACGGCTATGCCCTTTAGGCGTCCCAATAGACGGGATAGGGGCGAAAAACAAATCCGGACTTTTGAACAGCCTCGTTATCCTGTGTAAGCTGTCCTGAAAAAGGATTCTTTCTGATAAACATTTTTCAATAATTACCAAAAACTTCCAGCACATAAAGTACCGCAATTAGTATTATGGTAAGTGATGAGACTCCTATGGGGAACCAGACAGGAGCTATCCAGGGCTTGGGAATCAGGAAAAGTACATCGATGGTTTTAAGTGTCGGAGGCCACTTAATCAGAATGTAAAGAGAGAGATAATAAAACAGATCCCAAAAAGCGAAAGTCCACAGGAAAAGTATGCCTCTTTCAACCCATGTTATACCAACAAGCCAGGCAATAACAACAAGCATGATAATAGTTGCCGCTTCCCTTGTCATTTCAATAATCAGATATTCTTTGGGGAACTTTTCAATCGATACCTTATTCGATTCCGAATCGAGTATGCCAAGGGCTTTGCGAAGGTAAACAACTACAACACCCTCAAGGTGGGCCATTGCAATTCCGAACAGCGCCAAAAGAACAAGCCTCGTTGTCATATTAAATTGCGGATTAATAAAAACCTAAAATATGCAAAAAATCTTTAGTCAACTCTTATTAAACACAATATCATCTTATCTGCTCAATAAAGCCGGAAACTTCCCTCGAAAAAAGCTCCTTGTCCTGAAACATAATGTTGTGCCCGCTGATCGGAGAAATTACCATCTTTTTATAGGCTGAACCTGTTCGTGAATAAAAGTCAAACCCCAGTTCCTGCGGGCAGACAAAATCGTATTTCCCGGATATAACTAATGATGGGATTGTGATTTTATTTAATACGGATGAATATTCTTTCACCGAGATCTCCCTGTTAATATAGGAGTTTTCAGAATATAAAAGGTTCACCAGCATTGAAGTAAAAGGGAACCTGTTGATGATCACTCCACTCAGTAAGATTGGAAAGAAGTTTACTTTTTTTACGGAATCGATATAGCCTTCTGCATCGGAAGCATATTTTTCGAGCTTAAGCGATTCGTCAAAAGTAAAGTTGCCGGTATGAGCGTTACAAAAGCCTATTATTTTGTTCCACTCTTTGACATGACGCCCGGCTCCAACCTCCCTGATCCCGACAGCAAGCAACATATCTCTTGTAATTGAATCATTCAGAGGATAGTTATGGCTGGCATTAACATTGATGTACCCTTTAAAAAGGTTTTGATTGTCACCCTGGGTAATAAACCCTGCTGCAACCAGACCACCAAAACTGTGCGACAAAAGGAACAGCTCTATATCATTCCCATACCTTTTTTTTAATACCGCAATCACTTTCCCGAGATCATCCAGGATCTGATCAAACCTGAGATTTTCACCATTGGATGTTCCCTGTGATGCTCCGGAGTTCCTCTGATCCCAGTAAACCATTGCATAACTGTTCTCAAGGCTTTCGCTTATATAGTCTGTGTTATAAACATATGAACCGATACCCGGACCACCGGCAACCAATAAAATAAAAACTTTGCCGGCGGTATTTCCTTCAACAAGTAAGCGCATGGAGGCACCGTCATTTTCGACATAAAAGGTATCGGAAGCGCTAACTGAGATATTGATATCCTCCTTCTGGCACCCTGCAAAGAAAAGCAGGGCAAAAAAGATAATCCTGAGTCTCATATCAGTTTGGGATGGTATTAGTATTCAACTTCTTCCTGAACTCAGAAAAAAACCCCGGATTTAACCTGGCACCAACCTCAAAAACCGGTCTGAAATATACTGTGCTGTTATACGGAAACATGGTTAGAAGGTTCATCTTCGCAAATATTGAAAGCGGAACACCTTTCACCTTCGAAAAATCGTACCCTGATCCCCAGCCGATTGTAACCAATGCGTAATTGTAACCGGCATTTTTCCTTATTGCCACTGTTCCATCGTCCCGTACCAGATAGGTTGTTCCTCCCAGGAAAGTCCTGCTGAAACCGGGTCCGGCTGAAAATTCCGTATAGATGCTATTCCTCCTCATTTTACGGAGGACCCATTCAGAAGTAAAATAAAGATTGTCATGAAAGCCGGGATGATGATACCAGCTTGTATTTACTGTAACGAGCTGGCTCCTCAAAAAGGACCTCAGAATTGGTTTCCCTTTTTTTTCAAAAACTTCTTTTTCTTTAATCAGGAATCCTGCTCCAAGGCTTATCCCCGGATATATCAGAGTACTGTTATATGAGACTTTAATTTCAGGATTTAGCGGGAATTTAGTCATTGAGGAATCGGGTTGTCCGGTGCAGACATCCGCAACAAATAATAAAGCCAATATCAGCAAAGGTTTCAACAACTGCTTGCAAATAATCTTAAGTTATTTGAAAAGTCTGACCAGCTCAGGTATAAAAATAAACATGCCGACGATAACCGCAATGATAGCAGAAACCAGTACCCCGGAAGCTGCAAGGTCCTTGACCCTCTTTATCCTGTCATCCTTGCCCGGTGTAACAAAATCGGACAGATTCTCAATTGAAGTATTGAAACACTCGCTGGCGATAACCATCCCTGACACTATTGCTATTGCGATCCAGTCGGCTCCGGAAATCCCGAAGACTATTCCTGCTATTATCACCAGGATTAAGACCAGAAGATGAATCAGCGCATTTGGCTCTTCTCTTATCAGGGTGAACAATCCCGAAAATGCAAAACTGAAACTATGCGCTCTTTCCCGAAGGGAAAATTTATTATCTGTCCTTTTAACTGGCATTTGTTAGTGACTTATATACTTGCATTAAGCAACAGAATAAAAATACTTCTTCCTGAAATAGCGTGCAACATTTACAAGCATTATCAATACGGGCACCTCAACAAGAGGTCCGATCACTGTTGCGAAGGCAGTCTGTGAATTAATCCCGAACACTGCCACTGCCACAGCTATAGCCAGTTCAAAATCATTGCTTCCCGCAGTGAAGGCCATGGTTGCCGATTTTTCATATCCCTGCCCTATCCATTTTGCAATGAAAAAAGTCGAAAAAAACATCACGGCAAAATATATAGTATACGGTATCGCAACTCGTAGAACGTCGAGCGGCAATTCAATTATTTTTTCACCCTTCAGTGAAAACATAACAAAAATTGTGAAAAGGAGAGCTATCGGGGTCAACCACGAAACTTTTGGGATAAACTTGCCATAGTACCAGCCGTCGCCTGATATCTTCCTGAGTATTGTATTGGTGACTAATCCGGCAAGAAATGGAATGCCCAGGTAAATCAGGACAGTCACTGCTATTTCAGAAATTGAGACTTTGACAATCGAGCCGCTGAGTCCGAATAGCGGAGGAAGGAGTGTTATGAAAATGTAAGCATAAACCGAATAAAGGAAGACCTGGAATAATGCATTGAAGGCTACAAGTCCTGCTGCAAGTTCAGTATCGCCTTTTGCAAGATCGTTCCAAACAAGGACCATTGCGATGCAGCGTGCCAGGCCGACAAGAATTACTCCGACCATCAGCCCGGGATGATTATGAAGGAACAATATGGCCAGTAAGAACATCACGACCGGTCCGACAATCCAGTTCTGCGTCAGGGATAGTCCCAGAAGTTTAAGGTTTTTGAAAACCAGCGGCAATTTCTCATACTTCACTTTTGCCAGGGGCGGATACATCATCAGGATCAGTCCTAATGCAATCGGGATATTGGTTGTACCCGAACTTAACGAGTTCCAGAATCCCGAAATACCGGGGAAAGAATATCCAATTATAACTCCTGCAAACATTACGAGGAAGATCCATAATGTGAGGTAGCGGTCAAAGAAACTGAGTTTCGTAATCATATTCCTGGAATTTGGAAATTACCAATATGTCATAGCTTTTCTGCAGAAACAGTAACGCTGAAAATACCTGTATCTCCTGCGCGATAGGCATTTAGTTCATCAGGGTCATTCAGCTCTGACAATAATGATTCGGGAAGTTTTATTTCCTTTTGTTTATGTACTTTAAGGTTTGAGAATCCGGAATTCTCAATGATCTTCAAATAATTTGTAATTTCCGTTGCTCCCGACACACATCCGGCATACATCTCAGCACTCTTAAGCATTCTATCCGAAAGAGTACCTTTCAATACAACATCGGAAACACAGAAATGTCCTGCAGGTTTTAAAACCCGGAATATCTCACTGAAGGCTTTTGATTTATCGGGGACAAGATTAAGAACGCAATTAGATATGACTACGTCGAATTCATTTGCTATAAATGGCATTTCTTCGATATCGCCAGGAACAAACTCAACGTTTTTGTAACCCAGTTTTGAGCAGTTTTCCCTGGCCTTTCGTATCATCGGGTCCGTCATATCCAGTCCTGTTACTTTCCCGGCATCACCCACAATTGCCCTGGCCACAAAACAGTCATTCCCTGCCCCGCTTCCAAGATCAAGGACATGATCGCCTTTTTTTATTCCGGCAAAGTCGGTTGGGATACCGCATCCAAGGTTCAGATCAGCATCAGGATCATATCCTTCCAGTTTTTTATAATCTTCGCTGAAAACAGTATAGTCTACTTCAGGTCCGCAGCATGATGTCGAACAACAGGACGTTTGTTCTCCGTTATTTTGCAATGCTATCTTACCATACTTTTCCTTAACCAGATTTTTAAGATCTTCTGAATTCATAATTCAATCAGATTTTAATGTTTCAAATTAGTTTCATAAAACTCCTGCAGCTCATTCTGCATCTGGTCCCTCACTCTGCGAAATTCGCTAAGGATGAACTCATCAGAACCTGTAATATGCGACGGATCCTCCAATGGCCAGTGTTCGCGATTTTTCACCTTACCCGGAAAGTAAGGACACGCTTCCTTTGCCTCATCACATACAGTAATTACATAGTCCCATTCATCGTTTAAGTAAACATCCACCAGTTTGGGTACATTGGTGCTTATATCAATCCCAATCTCATTCAGAACCTTTACTGCAGTCCTGTTTACGAGATTGGCCGGATTTGTACCGGCAGAGTAAACTTCAAGGTTATTATCGAAAGACTGCAAGATACCCTGAGCCATCTGGCTGCGGCAACTGTTGCCTGTGCAAACAATCAATACTTTCATAATTTCTTAAGGTTAAAGTTTTTATTTGCAATCTAATTTTAACTGTAGATCAATTTCAGTTAAAAAAGATTCGGACATTTCTTTCAATTCCCTTACTTTTTCGGGATTTAAGCAATAGCAGGTCTTAATCCCTTCTGTCGTACCTCTGATCAATCCGGCATCTTTTAATTCTTTCAGGTGCTGATTTACGGTAGTCCTGCTCAGTGGCAATTCATCGGCTATATCACCTGTGATACAGGTCTTGGTCTCAGCAATGTATTTTAGAATAGCCAGGCGTGCCGGGTGGGCCAGCGCTTTAAATAATTCCGAACACTTCTGAAATTCGGGGCTGAACAGATCATATTTTGCGTATGCCATTTTCTTTGAAATTTATAAATCTGCTCCTTCGTAATCCGGTTAAATTATGGTTGTATTTCCCGCCGATTCTCAGGAACAGCATCCGCTATTCCCTTTAAAACCTTCGAGTTTGAATCCATTGGGTCCAAAATCAAGCGTAATACCATCAATCATTTCTTCAGCTGACGGAGCAATATAAAAATTAACAGAATCAAGAGTAATTAGTTTATCCCCTTTAACAGCTTTTTCTTCCACTGACATTTGAAGGGATGGACCGCAGCAACCCTTACCGGTAAAGATCCGTACTCCTGCCTCGGGGTTTGCTTCAGATTTAAGAACTTTTTTTAATTCGTCAAGCGCTGGTGATGTTGCATTCATAATTATTGATTTAAAAGATTAATATTAATAAAAATTTCATTTGACAGTCTTCTTAATCTCTCCGTACCAATGATTTCTGCTGACTGAAGCGGGATGGCAAACAGTGGCCTGGGAGCATACATTTCCTGTGCCTTATACAAATAATACTGCTGAAGCTTCCATCTTTCATATCCAAAACCATCGGCACAATCATCTTTCTTAAGCCTGTTATTCATAAAAACTCCCTGTGTCTTTATCCCAACCCTTTCAAGGTCTTTCATTGCCCTGTAACTTTCATGAATCGGAGTAAACTCCGGGTAAGCAACAAGCAGAAATGTTGCATTATCAGTGTTCTTTAACTTCGCGATCAGATTTTCTATTTTTGTACCGGCATTTCCGGTTTGGGTTAATCCGGCGCTGCCTTTCATTTTCATGTCCAGCTGTTTTTTATATTCAAAGGGTAATTCAAGAAGCCTTAAGGTATGCCCTGTAGGAGCTGTGTCAAGGACAAAATAATCCCATCCGGGTTCGTTAAGCAGGTTTGCGAATTGCTCGAAAATTGCAATCTCCTCAGTGCAGGGTGATTCCAATTCTTCTTCAAGCGAAGCCAGCAACCCGCCCGAATAACCGTTGGCTTTTGCGTCATCCAAAATAAAATGGCGATAATTTTCAACAGCTGCCTTTTGATCAATATTAACCGCCCAAAGATTGCCTTCAATTTTTACAGGTTCATGATTGACTTCAGCTTCAAGTACCTGTCCGATATGGGCTGCAGGATCTGTGGTAAACAGAAGTGTTCTTCCCTTTTCAGCCATCTTTAATGCAATAGTGCAGGCAGTAACTGTTTTGCCAACACCTCCTTTTCCAGTCAGAATTATTATACGGTTATCTGCTTTTTTTTGCAGTAAGCTTTCCAGAATTTCTGATGATGAAAATCCATCAAATGGTTTGTTCTCCTGAAAACGAGACTGAATTACAACTTCTTTATTATCAAATGTCTGCCCAAGCAGGGAGATGTCTCTTATCCCTTTTATCTCTGATTGCTGCAGTGGAACTTCTGACACAGCACCCCGGAAAAGGTGTTGAAGTTCCTTCACATATTTTTTCTGATTATCAGCTATCCTGCTAAAAAGGCCTTTGAGTGATGCGTGATTTGGATAGACCCCATTAATAATCAGGTGAAAATTATGAATACCCGTACGCTCAAGCTCCGATTTAGCGCGCATGGTTTCATATACCGAAGTTTTTTCCGGCCGGCTTACAAGATACACTGTTGTGCGGTCGGCATCCTGAAGCATTTTCACAGCATGCGAATATTTTTTCCTTGAGCCTTCAAGTTGTGACACGGGACCGATACATGTTTGTCCCATTCCTTCCGAGCTTTTTTGAATATACTTGTCCCATTCATTCGGAAGCGTCATCAGGCGAAGTGTATGCCCTGTTGGTGCCGTATCGAAAATGATCAGGTCATATGTTTCATCACCCAGAAAATCAGTGAATTTGTCAAATGTTGCTATTTCGATTGTGCAGCCTCCGTTAAACTCCTCTTTAACCTGTTCCAGTACTGCACCTTCGAGAACTGCGGAAAGCGGTTCGAGCAACCGGTTCTTGTATGCATCGGTTATTGCATCTGAATCCATCTGGGCAAGAAAGAGATCCGGAGCGATCTGAACAGTTTCCATTCCAACCTTTCGCTCAAAGATATCACCAAGATTCCCGGCAGGATCGGTGGATACAAGTAATGTGCGTATGCCCTTTTGAGACTGATATACTGCTGTTGTAGCAGCCATAGTCGTTTTTCCTGCCCCTCCCTTACCTGAAAAGAATATATATTTTGTCATTGAACCTGTTATTCTAGCTGAATATGCCAAGTATTCTGGAATCCGGTTTAAGACTTTTTATTTCCGGAATATGAACAGCTAATTCGTCAAAAGTGGCATAGCTTCCTTTCTTAATTATTTTGCCATCCAGCAGGGTAAGAGGAAGTTTATCCGGGCCTTCAGTTGTAATGAATTCTTTTACAATCGGATTACCGGTGAAGGCAAGAGGAACCTGGTTGATTGCGTAACGTTTTACTTCCACCATTGCTTTTGACAGAACCTGTATCGTATTCTGAAGTTCAATTAACGATTTATCAGGTTCAGGTCCGCATAATCCGGTAGGACAGCATAATGAAGGCTCAAATATTTCAATTTTCATGATATGTAATTTTTTGTGACGCAAATATACGTTAAATTTTATCATAACGTATAATTACGTTAAATATTTTTAATAAAAAGAGGCTGTATCAAAAGTACTTCCTTCGTTGTTCACCCCTAAATCCCCACCACATGCACCCCTGCAGGCTGGCTCCTTCGCTAAATCCCGCCACCGGCGGGATTTTTAACGCTCGGCCCCCTAAAGGGGACTTATTGATTAACAAAGACTTATTGAACCCCCTTTAGGGGGCAGGGGGTAAAAAAAACTGGTATGGTGTAAAAATTAGGACTTTTGATACAACCTCTAACGACAAGATAGGATTGTAATATATTCTGCTTTACTTGTTACAATTCGCCGGATTGCACTTCATTTCTGAAGCCATAGCGCTGCAATTTGTTTTACAGGTTGCAGGATCACATTTACCGCCTTTACATTTTGCAGGGTCACATTTCATGTCTTTACAGGTTGCGGGGTCGCACTTCTCAGTTTTCATGGTTGCCATATCGCATTTCATAACTGGACCTTTGACAGCATCGGCTGAAGCAGTTTTTGAATCAGAAGTTGCACAGCATTTGGCCGGAGCCTTTACCTCCTGGGTTACAGTGGTTATGGCTTTCTTCTCCTGTTTATTGCTTTTCTGTGCTTCGACAGTAAAAATGATGGCAAATGCAAATATTAATAATCCTGAAATTCCAATGATCGCTTTTTTCATATCTGTAAATTAATTAAAGAGTTTCCAAAAATAGTAAAACTAAATTAAATGCATAGAATTACCGTAATTTTTTCATCCTTATCTTCTGTAATTAGTAATGCAGGGACAGGGATCTGACCCAGTCCTCCTGTGTTTATACTGCGTTGCGCAACTAACACCAGCAATAAGAAAAGTAAGGATTACTAACAAAATTTTTAGATTAGCGATACTGGTCCCGGATTTATTTTTCATCTGCTAGTTCGTAGTTAAATTGGACATTTTCAAAGGCTCATGCAACCATATAACGTAAATAAGCGTTGTTTCTTGCAGGTGTTCTTTTTTTCTCGTCGATTTTCTCCCTTTCTCCCCTTCTCCCACTCACCCCCTCTCCCTTTCTCCCTTTCCTGATTTGTCTTCCCGTGGTTTAAGCTGACACATACATGAACCGGTGAGTCGTTTACCTATATTCGTAGTCAAAGGCAACCCGTCGCGTTCCCAGTCGACAATACCCCCTGCCAGATTAGCAACATTTGCAAAACCATGGGCATTCATGAACAAAACACTTTCCCGGCTTTTTAACCCGACAGCATCGGCGAAAATCAATGGTTTGTCAGATGGCAGATCCTGATAACTTCTCCCGAGTTCGTTATACGGCAGATAAAGAACCTGCCCAACATCGAACATTTTGAAGCTGTTCATGTAAGGCTCTCTGACATCGACGATGACTGCACCTTTCCCGCACAATTCATAACTGTCTGCCGGAGTAAGATTCAACACCCCGTTTGCAAAAAATCCTGTCGCAAAATCAATACTTAAAATACTCATGAAGTGCTTTTATTAATAACTGCAAACTCGTTCAGGTATTTTTCAATATAGATATTTTTTGATTTTGTCCGGTATTGCATTACATAACGGGGATGCTCAAGAGGTACTACCTTTCCAAAAAACCGATACTTGCCATTGAGATCTGAAAGGAAATTGAAATTCTTCCCTGTGCCCAGGCAAAAGCAAACATCTGTAATAATTCCAAACTTAAGCTGCTTTCTCAGGTTTTGAATTATAAAACCATTGATAGCAGCTGCAAATTGTTTGTTGTCGTAATAGTTATAATTCAGATCTTTCCCGTTCTTCCCCCTTACCGTAAATCCAAGGGGCGAAACAGCACTTATAAAGAAGTCAGAGTAAAATTTTTCAGGTCCGCCGTATCTGTCGATCATTTCATAGACAAATACCGAAGAGGTTTCATGTGTTTTGATACCGGGTATTGATAGCCCGAATTTGTCCTTTAATCTTACAGAATCGGTGAAAGGGATGCCGGTAACTCCTGCTCCGAATCTCCCGGGATTGATTCCAAGGATCAGGTGCCGCTTTTTTTCGTCATTATAAAACCTCTTGTAGAAATTCGTTACTACCGTGAACACCTCCGGATCAGCCTTAAACGGATTCATAACAGAAACCCCTTTGGGCAGGGGATCCGCAAAATCAAGCTCCTTGCAGAAAGAAATAATTTTATCAGCGAAAGTGGCCATAGTCTATGTGGCAGCAAAGCCTTAACGAAAGCAGGCTGCCGGATATTTGTCCGATTTTTACTGATACAAATATCCTAAAAATCCGCTTTACCTCAAAATCCGGTATCACTGCCGGAATTCCTGAGGTTTATTCAATTTACTTAAGTTAAACAAACTCGTCATTCAAGGTTTAATCCCAAAAATATTTAACTTTGGGCACATATTGGATTAAAAGTTAAAGTGACTGAGGTTCTACAACCATACGGAGACAAACAACGAGCCTTCGATAACAGATATCTTCAGATGGCCCTCATCTGGGCGCAGAATTCATACTGTATCCGCCGGCAGGTCGGTGCGCTTATTGTGAAAGGGAAGATGATAATTTCCGATGGTTACAATGGAACACCTTCAGGATTTGAGAATATCTGCGAGGATGAAAATAATGTAACCAAACCGTACGTTCTACATGCTGAAGCAAATGCAATAACAAAGGTTGCAAAATCGCATAACTCAAGCCAGGACTCAACTCTATATGTCACAACATCCCCCTGTATGGAATGCTCAAAACTAATTATCCAGTCGGGTATTAAAAGAGTTGTATACTGTAACCGGTATCATAATACCGAGGGACTTGATCTTTTAAAACGGGCCGGAATTGAACTGGTATTTATTGATCCTGAAAATGACATTTATGAAATACAATAGCTCCAACAAGATTGCTCTCCTCCCCATTCTGCTTGGGTTAGCGCTGGCAGCCGGTGTCCTTATCGGAATATACCTGCCGCGAAGGAACCCGGCTCCGCAGCAATCGGCTTTCAGGATCAGAAATGACAAGCTGAACAGCATCCTGAACATTATCGAATCCGACTATGTTGATTCAGTCAACCGGGCCAGTCTTGTCGAAGCTGCCATCCCTGCCATACTGAAAAAGCTTGATCCCCATTCAGTCTATATTCCTGCTAAAGACCTTGCCCGTGCCAACGAGCCCCTGCAGGGAAACTTCGACGGGATCGGGATATCATTTAACCTTCTAACCGACACCATATTGGTCATAAGCACCATACCTGGCGGACCTTCTGAAAAGCTGGGACTTCTTCCGGGTGATAAAATAATCTATGTAAATGATTCACTGGTTGCCGGACAAAAGCTCAGTGACGAACGGGTTATGGGTATGCTTAAAGGACCAAGGGGAACACTCGTAAAAATCAAGGTGATGAGAAAGGGATACAAGGATCTCATCCCATTTGAGATTACCCGCGACAAGATTCCAATCAACAGTGTTGATATAAGTTACATGATAAATCAGAATATCGGATTTATAAGAATCAATAATTTTGCCATGACTACCTTCGATGAGTTCATGAAGAGCCTCAGGGAACTGAAAAGCCAGGGAATGACAAAATTAATACTCGATCTGCGTCAGAACTCAGGAGGTGTAATGGAAACGGCGATTAAAATTGCGGATCAGTTCCTCAGGGAAGGCGAGCTTATAGTTTACACAAAAGGGCGGTCGCAACCGAAAAATGAGGCAAGGGCATCGGGAAAAGGTGAATTTGAAACCGGCGACCTCGTGATTCTTATAGATGAATGGAGTGCATCGGCCAGTGAGATACTTGCAGGTGCTATTCAGGATAATGACCGCGGTACAATAATCGGCAGGCGATCATTTGGTAAAGGACTGGTGCAGGAGCCAATTCCTTTTGCCGACGGATCGGGCATGCGGCTTACGATCGCCCGGTATTACACCCCTACCGGCAGGTCAATTCAAAAGCCATATAATAATGGATTTGATGAGTATTACGCCGATCTCAATTCACGTGCTGCACATGGCGAGTTTGAAGTTCCGGACAGCATTCATTTTGCCGATTCCCTGAAATTCACGACTCCCGGTGGTAAAACTGTATACGGAGGCGGAGGTATCATGCCTGATAAATTTGTACCTGTCGACACCTCTGGTATATCACCATATTTTGTTGCGGTCAGGCCGCTTATTTACAGGTTCTCACTTAATTATACAGAGACACAAAGGGAAACCCTGAAAAAATATACCGATGCCAGGGGCATTGAAAAATATCTCAACAATCAGAACCTGCTTCAAAAGTTTACCGATTTCGCGGCAAGGAACGGAGTCAAAAGGGATCCGGAAGGACTTAAGATTTCAAGTGAAATAATTGACACCCAGCTTAAGGCATATATTGCCCGCAATATATTGGATAACAAAGGTTTCTATCCGATCTGGGAGCAGATTGACACAACGTTGAAATATGCAATAAAATACCTTGAGAATCAAGGTCAGATTTAAACTCTGCCCAGTCCTTCGATAAAATCGGTCATGACTCCAAGTGATTCTTCCTCCTCTTCTATGAAACCGAGGTGTCCCGTTTTTTCAAGAACTATCAACCTTGCATTTTCAGGAAGCCTGACTTTTGCCTGCACTGCTTCGCATGATATGTAATTATCATATTTCCCGAGGATCCACAAACACGGAACTTTACCCCTTTCCATCACAGCTAACCTGGAAGGTCGTCCAATCATCCCGTACAGAATTGCTATTATACCTTCATCGCTCAGCCTGGAGGCATTATCTTTTAAATGCTGCAGCTCCTCCCGGAATCTTTCCAGATTCTTTTCTGCGAACATCTTTGAGACGTTTTCGGGATAGATCAGGAATTTCCTGCCCGATTTAACAATTTTGATCTCTCTTTCCCGCTTCTGGATCACTTCCGGAGTATCTGCGAAGGGATGGGAATGGAAGAGGGAATAACCTTTAAGCCTGTCGGGATATAGTTCAAGAAATGCAAGTGAAATATATCCACCCAGGGAATGCCCGGTCAGGAATATCCTTTTAATATTCAGGGTGTCGAGAAGTCCTTTCAGCATAGTTGCTAAAAACTCCATCGAATGGCATTCACTGTATACCGTCGAATTACCATGTCCGGGAAGGTCGACAGAAATTACACGGAACTTCTGCGCAAGCTTTTTGGCAAATCCGTTCCATATATCAGACGATTCAAGATATCCGTGAAGCAGAACTATCGTGTCACCTCCTTCACCAAGATCCGAATAGTAGATCTTCCCCCCGTTGTAGACAATATAGTATTTCATGGATAATGCTTAATTAAATATCTTAAATGATAAATAGCATGCCTCATTATATAACATTTCAGTAATAAATATAGTTATTTTAACCGATTGTCAGAATTTCTATTTTGTTTAATTTTAAGGAATATTTCCAGGAACAATAACAGAGTCTCAAAAATTCAACAAATAATGAATAGAGTTATCTTTTCGTCTGTTGCCAAAAAATTTGTGATGGCATTGGCAGGAGTTTTTCTTCTTTTATTCCTGCCCGTTCATCTTTCGATCAACCTTTTGCTCCTTAAAAGTGAGCCCGAGCCATTCAATAAAGCAGCACATTTCATGGCCACTTTTCCTATTATCAGAATAATTGAAGTAATCCTTATTTCAGCAATACTGATTCATATCTCATGGGGGATCTTCCTGCAAATACAGAACTGGCTGGCCCGTCCCGTTGGTTATGCATCTCACAACAGAGCCCAAACTAAATTCTTCTCACGATTTATGATATGGACTGGCGCTACCATATTGACTTATTTTATAATTCATTTCTCTAATTTCTGGTTTATCCGGCTGGGATTTGTTCAGGGAGACCCCGAAAACTTCTATGCGGTTGCGCATAGACTGTTCAAGATCCCTGCTTATGATTTTATTTACCTTACATGTTTTGTACTGCTTGGTCTGCACCTGTTTCATGCCTTCACTTCAGCTTTCCAGACGCTTGGCCTGAATAACAGTAAATGGACCCCGGTGCTTAAGGCATTTGCATGGATTTATGCAATTTTGCTCCCTCTGGGTTTCGCTACAATTTCAATTACTCTCTGGCAATTCAGATAGAAAAATATATATACATGGAAAAACTAAATTCCAGGATACCTGATGGTCCGCTTGCACAAAAATGGACTAATTTCAAAGCATCTGCCAGGCTTGTCAACCCTGCCAACAAGAAAAAGCTTGATATTATCGTTGTCGGTACCGGTTTATCAGGCGCTTCGGCCGCATCAGCCCTTGGTGAGCTTGGATACAGAGTAAAGAATTTCTGTTACCAGGATTCACCCCGCAGAGCTCATTCCGTAGCAGCCCAGGGCGGTATCAATGCTGCAAAGAACTATCAGAATGATGGCGACAGTGTTTACCGGCTCTTTTATGATATGATAAAAGGAGGCGATTTCAGGGCACGTGAAGCAAACGTCTACAGGGCAGCTGAAGTAAGCAATTATGTTATTGATCACTATACCGCAATCGGGGTTCCATTTGCCCGCGATTACGGAGGAACACTCGACACACGTTCTTTCGGAGGAGTCCAGGTTTCAAGGACATTCTATTCCAGAGGCCAGACAGGACAACAGTGCCTGCTTGGCTGTTATTCATCTCTCAACAGACAGATCAAAAAGGGAAACGTTACAATGTTCCCGAGGCGTGAAATGCTCGACCTTGTTGTTATTGATGGCAAGGCAAAGGGTATAATAACACGTAATCTGGTAACTGGTGAAATTGAACGGCATTCAGCCTATGCTGTGGTTCTTGCAACCGGCGGCTACGGAACAATTTATTATATGTCAACCCTTGCTGTCAACTCAAATGCTTCCGCTGCCTGGAAAGCTCATAAAAAGGGAGCCCTCTTTGCTAACCCGAGTTTCATACAGATCCACCCGACCAGTGTTCCACAGCTGAACGAGTTCCAGTCAAAGCTTACCCTGATGTCGGAATCCCTGAGGAATGACGGCAGGATCTGGGTCCCAAAAATAAAAGGGGATAAACGGCCCGGCAATTCAATACCTGAAGAGGAGAGAGATTATTACCTTGAACGCAGATACCCCACATTCGGGAATCTTGTTCCACGGGATGTGGCTTCAAGGGCTGCAAAAGAGCGCTGTGATGCCGGATATGGTGTAGGGGAAACCGGCCTCGCTGTAAATCTCGATTTCAGGGATGCGATCCGGAAACAGGGAAAGAAGGCTATTGAGGAGAAATACGGCAACCTGTTCGACATGTATAAGACTATAACAGGGATCGATTCCTACGAAGAGCCAATGAGGATCTATCCCGCAGGCCATTATACTATGGGGGGGCTCTGGGTTGATTATGAACTTATGACGACGATCCCCGGCCTTTTTGCCATAGGTGAGTCCAATTTTTCCGACCATGGAGCAAACCGTCTCGGTGCAGCCTCGCTTATGCAGTCAACCGGCGATGGATATTTCATCCTTCCCATCACAATAAGCAACTATCTTGCTGATGAGATGAAGGTACCGCCGGTTAAGACCGACCAGCCTGAATTTGCCGAAGCTGAAAAAGCTTCACTGGAACTCCTGAATAAGATGATATCAATAAAAGGGAAGCAGACAGCTGCATCATTCCACAAACGTCTGGGCAAGATAATGTGGGATTATTGCGGCATGATACGTAATGAAGCGGGTCTCAAAAAGGCCCTTACTCTGGTCCGTGACCTGAAGGAGGAATTCTGGAAGGACCTTAATATCACCGGAACTATATATGAGCTTAATCCGGAACTTGAAAAAGCCGGCAGGGTAGCAGATTACTTTGAGCTTGCCGAGCTCCTCATAAATGACGCTCTTGAAAGAAGAGAGTCGTGCGGGGCTCATTTCAGGGAAGAGTACCAGACAGCCGAGGGTGAAGCACAGCGAAATGACGAAAAGTTTGCCTATGTTGCAGCCTGGGAATATGCCGGCGAAGGCAAAGCTCATATCCTCCATAAGGAGGAGCTGAAGTTTGAGAATGTTGAACTTAAGGTGAGAAGTTATAAGTAAAGGCGTAACGGCGTAACGGCGTAAAGGCGTAACGGCGTAACGGCGCAAAGGCGTAACGGCGTAACGGCGCAAAGGCGTAACGGCGTAACGGCGAAACGGCGTAACGGCGTAACGGCGTAACGGCGAAAGACGTTACGGCGCAAAGGCGTTACGGAAAGAAAATATGTCTTATAATACGTATTAAAAGACATATTAAAAGACGTATTTAATTGAACTGGCATAAAGATCCTGATATGAAACTAGTATTGAAAATATGGCGTCAGAAGGATGCTAAGGCAAAGGGTAGCTTTGGGACTTACAAGATGGATGATGTTTCACCCGAGATGTCATTCCTCGAAATGCTCGATGCGCTCAACAAAAAACTTGTGGAAGGCGGAGAGGAACCGGTAGCTTTCGACCACGACTGCCGTGAGGGCATTTGCGGTTCGTGCGGAATGTTTATTAACGGCCACCCTCATGGACCTGTCCCGGCAATTACAACATGCACCCTTTCGATGCGGTATTTTAAAGATGGCGATACAATCTGGGTCGAACCCTGGAGAGCAAAGCCATTCCCTGTTATTAAAGATCTGATCGTTGACAGGAGCGCCTTCGATAAAATCCAGATTGCAGGCGGATTTATTTCAGTTAACGTTGGCAGCGCCCCGGAAGCAAACTCGATACTCGTGCCAAAGAAGAAATCAGACGCTGCATTCGACGGTGCAATATGCATCGGTTGCGGAGCCTGTGTTGCTGCATGCAAGAATGCCTCAGCAATGCTCTTCATTTCAGCAAAGATCTCTCAATATGCATTGCTGCCTCAGGGTCGCGTGGAGGCAAAGGAGCGGGTAAGGGCGATGGTAGAAAAGATGGATGAAGTCGGTTTTGGGAACTGCTCCAACACCGGGGCATGTGAAGCTGAATGCCCGAAGGAGATCACACTGGTAAATATTGCCCGGCTGTTCAGGGAATATTATAAGGCATTCTGACAATATACCTGAGATTTAATCCTTACTTTACCGCGGATGCATATGGATCATCTCACTTTATCAAAGCTTTACAGGGATGAATTAATTAATAATATAATTCCTTTCTGGCTCGAAAAATCACAGGACACCAAATTCGGCGGATTCTTCAGCTGTCTTGACAGAGCCGGTAACGTTTATGACACCGACAAGTTTGTGTGGATGCAGGGACGGGAAGTATGGCTTTTCTCAATGCTCTGCAACAACCTTGAAAAGAGGCCGGAATGGCTTCAATGTGCCATACAGGGCGGAGAGTTCCTGAAAAAATATGGTCACGACGGTAATTTAAACTGGTATTTTTCGCTTACCCGTGAGGGAAAACCTATTATTGATCCGTATAATATAGCCTCCTATGTCTATGCAACCATGGCATTTGGTCAGCTGAGCAAGGCATCAGAAAATCGGGAGTATGCGGATATTGCAAGGGAGACCTTCAACATCATATTAGCCAGATCGGATAATCCGAAAGGAAAATGGGAAAAGTCCCACCCCGGTACACGCAATCTTAAGAACATTGGCCTGCCGATGGATCTCTGCAACCTCTCACTTGAAATTGAGCATCTCATAGACAAGGATTTTCTTAAGAAAACAATAGACACCTGCATACATGAGGTAATGGATGTGTTTTACCGTGAGGAGCTTGATCTGATCCTCGAAAATGTAACGACAGAAAATGAGCTTTCCGACACTTTTGAAGGAAGGCTCGTAAATCCGGGCAATGCCATAGAAGCCATGTGGTTCATAATGGATCTGGGTGAGCGGCTTAAAAATCAGGAGCTTATTGAGAGAGCGACAAGGATAGCAATTAGAATGATCGAGTACGGATGGGACAAGGAATACGGGGGCATCTTCTGTTTCCTCGACAGGAAGGGTTACCCGCCCCTCCAGCTTGAATGGGATCAGAAGCTGTGGTGGGTTCAGATAGAGGCGCTCATAGCGATGTCGAAAGGGTACGTTCTGACACGGTCGGAAGATTGCCTGAGATGGTTTGAGGTTATTCACGATTACACATGGGATCGTTTTAAGGATAAGGAATTCCCGGAATGGTTCGGTTACCTTAATCGCAGGGGAGAGGTGCTGCTCTCACTCAAAGGAGGTAAATGGAAAGGTTGTTTTCATGTTCCGAGAGGGCTTTACCAGGTATGGAAGGCTCTTGAGAAATTTCCGACCTGAAAATCCAAAAAAATAACTTTTTGTTACACAAGTTACACAGACCTGCCGGACAGTAGGCAAGGAATTCACAGAGGGTCACAGAGTTATAAGAAATCAGTTCTACTGTGTCCCGATAGCTATCGGGACTCTGTGCAGGACTCAGTGGAACTCTGTGTAATTTTCTAAATTTGTTATAAAGTAGCACACTAGGAAGGCTTAATGGATTTTGACTTTTTCAACACCGCCGATTGGTTAAATCAATAGCTATGAATAAGGTATTAATTCTGATTCTTCTGATTTTATTATTCCCCTCTGCCTGGGGTCAGACCATTGTAAACCGCGATCCTGAAATCAGCAGGATGGTTGATGAGATCTCAAAGGAAAGAATTGAACAATACGTCCGCAAGCTTGTGAGCTTCCATACACGCCACAACCTGAGTGTCCGGAACGATCCGGCGCAGGGGATCGGAGCAGCCTGGAACTGGATTAAAGCGGAAATGGAAAAGAGTATTCCGGTTTCCGGCGGAAGGCTTGAAGTGAATTTTGAGGAGTATACCGCCGGGGGTCCGGGACAAAGGATACCTCAGGAAGTCAAACTTAAAAATGTTGTGGCGACCCTTAATGGAACTGATCCCGGCGATGACAGGAAGATCCTCATCAGCGCACACCTCGACTCAAGGGCAGCAACGGACAGTGACAACACGAGCTTTGCTCCCGGAGCGAATGATGATGGTTCGGGTATAGCCGCCATACTTGAGCTTATACGGATCATGTCGTCACGGAAGTTTTCAGCTACCATAGTCTTTATGGCTTTGTCGGGAGAAGAGCATGGCCTCTACGGTGCTAAACATATGGCTGAGAAGGCAAAACAGGAAAACTGGAATATCATTGCAATGCTTAATAATGATATGATCGGTAACAGCGGTTCGAGCGAAACCCTGTTGAACGACAATACTCGTGTAAGAGTATTCAGCGAGGGGGTCCCGGCATATGAAACTGAACAAATGGCAGTCCTGAGGAAATACACCTCCGGAGAAAATGACGGCAGGGCGCGTCAGCTTGCACGATATATCAAGGATACAGGAGAAAGATATGTTGATCAGCTTAATGTAACACTGGTTTACCGTAATGACAGGTTTGGAAGAGGCGGTGATCATTCCCCGTTCTGCCAGGCTGGTTTTACAGCAGTGAGGATATGCGAATTCAATGAGAATTATAACAGAACTCATAAGATCCCTGCAATAGTTAACGGCATCCAGGAGGGGGATCTTCCTGAATATGTTGATTATGAATATGTACGGAAAAACGCAGGTATCAACCTTTCAACAATTGCAAACCTTGCACTTGCACCTTATGAACCAGTCAATTGCGGCATAGTTGTAAGCGGACTGACCAATAAAACAACACTTCGCTGGGAAGCTCCTGCGAAAGGTGTCAAACCGTCAGGATATTACATACTTATGAGGGAAACATATCAGCCACTGTGGGAAAAGAAGATATTTGTAACCGGAACGGAGGTAACCCTCCCCTATTCTAAGGACAACTATTTCTTCGGGATCCAGTCGGTCGATGCATCAGGGCATGAAAGCATTGCCGTTTTCCCGGGTCAGGTAAGGCGGTAGACCACCCCTAAATCCCCTGAAGGGGGGACTTATAGCAATAGCCTTAAGTTAACGCCTAAGCCCTTTAGGGCCACGGGTGCCAGGGAAATAGTTCAATTAGTGAAACAATTTGAGCCGGAATCCGTAAAAAACATGCAGATCAATTAATTTATTAACAGATATATCAAATAAAATCAGGTTCAGAACGTTTTAATAATCAGTAGAATTAAAATGCGAAGGCCGTATCTTATTAACAAAACTTTATTATATTCGCAAGGAACTTATCAACACATTATTAACACCAAACTAACGTCATGCCTTACAGAAGACTGCCCAACACAGATGCCGCCCGCATCAGGGCAATGAGAATTGCACTCGAAAAAGGGAGGGATGTCCCCCCAAACCAAATGGCTTATTCACCAAAAAACATTGTGCGGCTTCAGAGGTTTCTCCCGCAGTTTGAAAATATGATACAGATGCAGCGACAGTCGTATGCTTCACAGAATAACAAAAGCAAGGATTACTCCGAGATATTGAGGAAGGCACGGTTGTATCTTACTCACTTTGTTAGGGTGATGAACATGGCAATATTCAGGGGCGACCTTCCGGTTGAAGCAAGGGCATTTTACGGATTGGCTACAAACGAGTCGACAGTGCCGTCGTTGAATACCGAAAACGAACTTATAAGCTGGGGCAAACGCATTATTGAAGGAGAAGAATACCGTATCAGAAAAGGAGGATGTCCCATAACAAACCCGACAATTGCCGTGGTTAAAGTAAGGTACCAGAATTTCCTGGAAGCCTGGAACTATCAAAAAACTATCACTAAACGGACTCTTGATTATACTGAGAAGAATTACGAACTCAGGAAAGAGGCCGATGACATCATAATTCAGATCTGGAATGAGGTGGAAAACACGCATAGCACCCTTCCGGAAGATAAAAGAATGGTTGAAAGCGAAAATTACGGCATTGTCTATTTTTACAGGAAAAATGAACTTAACAAATCTTCTGCTGCTGAAGCCCAAAGCACCATCTGGCCGTAATAAACATCAATTTGACAATAGGTAATATATCTCTTGGGGAATACCCCTTGTTTCTTGCGCCTATGGAGGATATCACCGATCCTTCATTCCGCATGATATGCAAGATGAACGGGGCCGATTTTATGTATACCGAATTCATCTCATCCGACGGCCTTATCCGCGAGGGAGAGAAAAGCGTCAAAAAACTCGACATATATGACTTTGAAAGACCGATAGGCATCCAGCTTTATGGACATCTCATTGATGCTATGGTGGAGGCGGCGATGATTGCTGAAGAATCAAAACCTGAGCTTATTGATATCAATTTTGGATGTCCTGTAAGGAAGATAGCCGCGAGGGGAGCCGGCGCCGGAATGCTGAAAAATATCCCGATGATGATCAGAATGACGGAAGAAATAGTGAAAACCGTGAAACTTCCCGTAACTGTAAAAACAAGGATAGGCTGGGACGATGAAAACAAAAATATAGTTGAGATAGCTGAGAGATTACAGGATACGGGCATCAAAGCACTGGCAATACATGGCCGTACCCGGGCTCAGCTTTATAAGGGTTCTGCAGACTGGACCCTTATCGGGGAAGTAAAGAATAACCCGAGAATGACAATTCCCATTATAGGTAACGGAGATATTGACGGACCTTATAAGGCTAAGGATATGTTCGACAGGTACGGTGTTGACGGGATCATGATAGGGCGTGCCACTGTCGGAAGACCGTGGATATTCAGGGATATAAGGCATTATCTGAAGACCGGTGAACTTCTTCCGGAACCAACGGTCTCAGAAAAAGCCGATCTTGCTCTACTTCACCTTGACAAATCGCTTGAGTACAAAGAGGGGAAAAGCGCTATTTACGAAATGAGGAGACATCTTTCAAACTACTTTAAAGGATTGCCGAATTTTAAGGAAACACGTCTGAAACTGCTCACCTCGCTTGAAGTGGATGAAATAAAGAACCTTATTTATGAGATCCGTACCGGGTGGGGCGATTACCGAAGTGATGACAAAACATCGGTGTACGGCGTTTGACCGGCTCCCTTTGCAGGCTCAACCCTGCTGAAGAGCGGCGAAAAGTCTTTCCATTTGAATATCAGCTTAAGAATAAATACAAATACGACCCCTGTAACCAACAGAGCGAGCAATTCAGTTCCCGGATAAATATTCTGCTGTTCATATACTGCGGATGTCTGCAACGCTGAAGAATCGTTGGTCACCATAATGCAAAGAAAAATGTTGTTTGCAGCATGGGCTCCAATCGCAGCCTCAATCCCATCATCCAGGACCGTAATGATCCCAAACGTTAAGCCAAAAAGTACATATTGGGGCATCATTGTAATGAAACCGAATTCCTTTACTTCCGGATTGAAGGAGTGCATCAGTCCAAACAACAGGGAAGTCACCACAAGCGGGAACCACCTTGTCCGCGATATCACAGCAAAGCCCTGCATCAGGTAACCCCTGAAGGTAACTTCTTCAAACGCCGCCTGGAAAGGTATAAAAACCACTGAAATGATGATCAGTGGAATAAGGGTGGAGGAGAAATTATTAAGATTAAAATTTGATGGATCAACTTTCAGATAAATGAAAAAATAGACTGCTGAAAGAATCAGCCAGACAAAACCCGAAATAAAAAACCTGCTCCATCTTACCGAGCCCGTCCCGTTAATTGTCATCCTGAAAGTCCTTTGATTCAATGGTTTAATCATAACAATAAATGTCAGTAAACCGATAAGGAACGGGAATAACATTAACACGAAGCCGAGGTTTGAGTCAAGGCCTAAAACACTCATGTCATTGGGATTAGCAGCGATAGCTGAAATAACTGATGGATCGGCAGCGGACCTGACGGCATATGCCACGATAAGTGGCAAAGCTCCAATGGTGTTCGAGGCTATCAGCAGGGCAGCGATCATTACAAAATATCTCCAGGCGCTGTTTTTGCCTTCAAAAGAGGATTCCAGATGGTTCATACCGCTCAGTTAAAATTCGGATATTGCTCTTTTAGGGTAATCGATCGAATAATGAAGGCCTATGCTCTCCTTGCGGCCGGTAGCCATTTTTATAATGAGATATCCGACATTTATAAGATTGCGGAGTTCACATATCTTTTTTGAAACGAGCGAACGTTTATACAGGCTTTCTGTTTCGTTAAAAAGGATCTCGAGGCGGACAAGCGCCCGCTGCAGGCGAAGGTCCGATCTGACAATACCCACATAGGTGCTCATTATCATCTGTACTTCCTTCAGACTCTGGGTTATAAGCACCATTTCCTCAAGATGGGTCGTACCTTTGTAATCCCAGTCAGGGATATTTTCTTCAAAACTGAGCTCTTTAATTCGTTTACTGGAATGGGTTACTGCTCTATGTGCAAAAACAGCAGCTTCAACAAGTGAATTTGAGGCGAGCCTGTTTGCCCCGTGAAGTCCGGTGGATGAGGCTTCTCCAAGCGCATAAAGTCTGTTGATAGAGCTTTGTCCGTCGGTATCTACCTTTATTCCGCCACACGAATAATGAGCGGCGGGTACCACAGGTATCAGATCCTTTGTAATATCTATGCCGCGCTGCAGGCAATGTTCATACACATTCGGGAAATGATCCCTCAAACCCTCTGCATTAAGGTGGGTACAGTCGAGCCAGACGTGATCGTCACCCCACATCTTCATCTCATTATCGATTGCCCTGGCAACAATATCCCTTGGCGCCAGAGATTCGCGGTTGTCGTACCGTTTCATGAATTTCTCCCCGGCAAGGTTTTTCAGAACGGCTCCATACCCTCGAAGCGCTTCAGTTATAAGAAAATTGGGTCTTTTTTCAGGATCGTATAATGCCGTTGGATGAAATTGAATGAACTCCATGTTTTCAATTGTGCCCTTGGCCCTGTAAACCATTGCTACGCCATCTCCTGTTGCTATTTCAGGATTTGTCGTCGTCAGGTATACATTTCCAAGACCTCCAGTTGCAACAACTGTTATCCGTGAGAGGAAAGTCATCACTTTCTGGTTTACCAGATCGGCAACATAAGCTCCGTAGCAATTTATTCCCTGAAAACTCCTTTTCACTTCGATACCCATGTGATGCTGAGTGAGAAGTTCAATGGCAAAATGCTGCTCAAATATTTCTATGTTCGGATGATTCCTGACCTTTCCAATAAGGGTTCTCTCAATCGCCTCACCTGTCTTATCCTTTGCATGAAGTATCCTGTTCTCGGTATGGCCACCCTCCTTTGCAAGGTCGTAGGTTTCATCTTCTTTTTTATCAAACGGTACCCCGAGTTCTATGAGGTCCTTAATTCTCTCGGGCGCTTCATGAACAACAAGACGAACAACTTCTTCGTTGCAAAAGCCATCGCCGGCTATCAGTGTATCCTTTATATGTTTCTCAAAGTTGTCAGGTTCGCTGAATACTGCGGCAATTCCGCCCTGTGCATACCGGGTATTCGAATCGTCGATGGTTGATTTTGTAACAATTGTTACTTTCCCAAACTCGGAGGCCTTCAGTGCAAAAGTCAGGCCTGCGATTCCCGATCCGATAACGAGAAAATCTGTCCTCTTCCTCATAGTTTTCAGTTCAATTAAGAGGGTTAAAGATACAAATAGATTTCAGGAAATGAAGGGATCGAGGGGAGCCGGTTCTCCGTCCCTGCTTTCTGTCAAGGCAAACCAATCATTATCACCGATTTTTTATTAATTTTGAATCAATTGAACCACCCCGGCCGGGAAAACAGATTGTAAACCCCTCAAAATCTATTGTCCCGGCCACCCCTCCTTGAAAAAAAGGGGCCGAGCGTTAAGAAATCAGCCAGTGGCTGATTTTAGCGCGTCGCCTTCGGCAAGCCTTCGGCCTTCGGTCGCTGAAGTCGACCTATGGCCGACGAAGGCGGCGACCGAAGGAAGGAGCCAGCCTGCAGGGGGGCATGTGGTGGAGGGGAAATTTAAGTTTACAACTCTACACCCTGAAACCCGCAACAGGTTTCCCTGTGCTCTGCCCCTGCTCTCTTCCCTGCCCTGCCCGCTTCTCCCCTGCGCCCTGCGAGCCCTGAGCTTCTTCCTCCTGCTCCTTGCCGCCCGCCCTGCTCCCGAAGGGGAGAAAGGGAGAGGGGGAGAGGGGGAGGGGAGAGGAATCCGCAACCCGTACCAGGATTTCCTCTGTGCTTTGCGCCCTGAGCCCTGAGCTTCTTCCCCTCTGCTCCTTGCCCCCCGCCCCCTGCCCCCTGCTCCAGAAGGGGAGAAAGGGAGAGTGGGAGAAAGGGAGAGGGGGAGAGGGGGAGAAGGGGAGAACTCTTTGTAAACAAAACAATTTCCCTTACATTTGCTCTCCGCGAAACAAACTAAAATTGGCTATGGCTCAGGAAGATGTTTTTAAAAAGCTGGTTGCTCATTGCAAGGAATATGGTTATGTCTTTCCGTCAAGCGAGATATATGACGGATTAAGCGCCGTATATGATTATGGTCAGTACGGGGTGGAACTCAAAAACAACATTAAAAAGTACTGGTGGGACAGTATGGTCCTTCTGAATGATAATATCGTGGGGCTCGACTCAGCAATATTCATGCACCCGACAATCTGGAAGGCATCGGGACATGTCGATGCATTTAACGATCCCCTTATTGACAACAAGGATTCGAAAAAAAGATACAGGGCTGATGTCCTTATCGAGGAACAAATAGCAAAGATCGAGGATAAAATAACTAAGGAGGTTGACAAGGCCAGGGAGAGGTTCGGGGATGCATTCGACGAAAAGAAATACAGGGAGACAAATCCCAGGGTACTGGCAAACCAGGCTAAACTGGATGAACTGAATACCCGTTTTTCAAAAGCAATGAATGAGACCAATCTCGCTGAGCTGAAGCAAATAATTATAGATAACGAGATCGTTTGCCCTATTTCAGGCAGCAGGAACTGGACAGATGTGAGGCAGTTCAACCTGATGTTCTCAACCGAGATGGGATCCACACTCGAGGGAGCAAGCAAGATATACCTCCGCCCCGAAACCGCACAGGGAATATTTGTCAATTTTTTAAATGTGCAAAAAACAGGAAGGATGAAGATCCCCTTTGGAATCGCACAGATCGGTAAAGCTTTCAGAAATGAAATTGTAGCGAGGCAGTTCATATTCAGGATGAGGGAGTTTGAGCAGATGGAGATGCAGTTTTTTGTGCGGCCCGGGACAGAACTTGAGTGGTTCAGGCACTGGAAAGAGGTAAGAATGAACTGGCATAAAACCCTGGGCTTCGGAGATGAGAATTACCGTTTCCACGACCATGTTAAGCTCGCTCATTATGCGAATGCGGCAACTGACATCGAATACCGATTCCCGTTCGGCTTTAAGGAAGTTGAGGGAATTCATTCCCGGACGGATTATGACCTGAAACAGCATCAGCAGTACAGCGGGAAAAAAATGCAGTACTTTGATCCCGACAAGGGAGAATCATATATCCCATTTGTTATTGAAACATCCATCGGGGTTGACAGGATGTTCCTGCAGGTGATCTCCGCTTCATACGCGGAAGAGGAACTTAAGAAGGAGGATGGCAGCTCAGATACACGTGTGGTACTGCGCTTACCTTCAAACCTGGCCCCTGTCAAACTTGCCGTTATGCCTCTTGTCAAAAAGGACGGGCTGCCTGAGATAGCTGAGAAAATTGTTCATGACCTGAAGTTTGATTTCAATTGCCAGTATGATGATAAGGACTCAATTGGAAGGCGTTACCGCCGGCAGGATGCCATCGGTACACCTTATTGCATTACAATTGACCATCAGACACTTGAAGACCAGACTGTTACAATCAGGTACCGTGATTCAATGCTGCAGGAAAGGGTAAGTATCCCTGGATTAACTGATATAATTGCCGAAAAAGTAAGCATCAGGACCCTCCTGAAAAAACTCTAGGATGAAAAAGGTTCTGATAATCACCTACTACTGGCCTCCGGGATCAGGCGCAGGAGTTCAGCGATGGCTTAAATTTTCAAAGTACCTTCCCAAGTACGGATGGGAACCTCTCATACTGACAATCGATCCCGATTATGCCACTTACCCCGCGCTCGATGAGTTTTTAAGCCGGGAAATTCCACAAACCTTAAAAGTTTACAAAACAAAGGCAACCGATTATTTCAGGCTGTACAGTAAAAACAAGTCCGGTATTCCTTCGGCAGGATTTGCCATTGATGAAGAAAAAGGCTTTTTCAGCAGGCTCGCAAAATTCATCCGGGGAAATTTCTTTATCCCCGATCCCCGCAAAGGATGGAACAGGTATGCTTTTTCTAAAGCGTGTGAAATCATTGAGGACGAGAAAATAGAGAATGTAATTACGACAAGTCCGCCTCATTCCACACAGCTCATCGGGCTGAAGCTTAAGAAGAAGTACCGAGGGATAAGATGGATAGCAGACCTTCGCGATCCATGGACCGACATTTATTATTATGACCAGTTCCATCCGACCCGGCTCTCCAGAAAGATCGACTTAAACTATGAGATGTCTGTCCTGAGATCTTCGGATAAAATAATTACTGTCGGAAATTCACTCAGGGATCATTTTGCTTCAAAAATAAAGGGGAAAGGGGAAAAGATTGAAGTTATAACCAATGGCTTTGATGCAGAGGATTTTTCAGGATTAGATTCAACCAGGTCCGGAATATTTACAATTTCTTATACCGGCACTCTTTCCGATGCCTATCCGGTAAAAAGCTTTCTCGAAGCGCTTAAAGTGTTCAGGGAAAATGGAACAGAATTCAGATTGAGATTTGTTGGCGTTGTTTCGGCCGGACAAAAGGAGACTATTTTAGCTGCTACTGGCGAAACGGAAGTCGAATTTATTCCGTATGTCGATCATCAGAAAGCGATTAAGCATCTTATTGGTTCTACGGCTTTGTTGCTGATAATACCCGATCATCAGAGTAATAAAAACATAATTACAGGGAAGCTTTTTGAATATCTGGCATCCGGGAAGCCCATCATTTGCCTCGGTCCGGTCGATGGTGATGCGGCCTCTATCCTCAGCGATTCAGGACATGGCAGGACATTTGGTTATAATGATTCAAAAGGGATATCAGAATATCTTAAAAACCTGATTTCGGATCCTGAAATAACAGAAAAGAATTCTCCTGTAATCTACAGCAGGGAGAACCTGGTGAAGAAGGTTGTGGCACTGTTAAAGTAAAAATGAGATATTATTAGCAAATTATGAAGGTTGGAGTTGTGGTCGACAATGACCTGAACAATGACAAACGGGTTCTGAGGGAAATCGCGATCCTGAAAGATGCCGGACACGAGATCTTTATACTTTGCTTCGGGTTCAATGATAAAGCGTATACACCGGTTGAAGGGATTAAGATAACAAGGATATGGATACACAGAAAGCTGAAGAATTCTCTTTTTTTCTTTTTGAACCTTATTCCGGTATATGAGTTTCTATGGTCGGCTGCCGTAAAAAAGTTTATCAAAGCAAACAATCCTGATGTTTTGCACGTACACGATCTTTACATGTCGAAGGCAGGGCGGTCAGGTATTCGGAAAACTGGTTTGTCTATTCCTATGATACTCGATCTTCATGAGAACTATCCCTATGCGGTAACAACTTACAACTGGACAAAAGGAGTATTACGAGGTTTGATTTCGCAGCCGCAGAAATGGCAGAAGAAAGAGAGGGAATATCTTTCATTTGCAGACAGGATTATAGTTCTGAGCGACGAATTCAGGGATCTTCTGACGGAACGTTATCCGGAATTTTCAAAAGAGAAGTTCCTCTCTTTGCCCAATGTTCCTGATCTGTCTCAGAACGATGTGCAGAAACAGGTCGCGCTTAAGGTAAATATCAAAAGGAATGCAACTGTAATTTTCTATTACGGAGTTGTTGCCGAAAGAAGGGGGATCTTCGATGCGCTGCAAGCATTCTCAGAACTTGCAAAAGAAGATCATCCAATGGTTTTCCTCATAATTGGTCCGGTAGATAAAAAAGATAAGAAGGGATTCTTCAATCTGATTTTTTCAGAATCCCTCAAAGAACTCGTTTATTATGTATCGTGGATTGATAATTCTGAACTGCCTGCTTACCTTGAGATCTCTGATATCTGTATTGCGCCCTTCCATAAAAATCCCCAGCATGAATCGGGAGTGGCAAACAAGATCTACGATTACATGCTTGGGAAAAAGCCGGTTATTGCCTCAGATTGCCGACCTCAAAAGAACCTTATCCAAAAATACAATTGCGGCTTAGTTTATTCAACTCGTGATGAATTGAAAGCTGCCATTAAAAAACTGTCTGACGATCCGGAATTGAGAGCAGAAATGGGCAACAGGGGATATAATGCAATTCTGAATGATCATAATGCAGGAGTAATTAAGGATAAGTTATTGGCGATGTACAGTCAACTACTTCATAAGAAAACATAAGATACCAAAGAGTTGATCAACCTGACCAGATGAATTATTCTCATTTTATTATTACTCAGTTTAATCTGAGGAATTTCCCGCTTTCAAACGCCAGGAATTACGAAAGCTGGGTAAAATGGACACGTAACAGAATAGCTCTGTTCACGGAATATTGTTTACCCTCGGTTTTAAATCAAAGTACAAGGGATTTTACCTGGCTTATCTATTTTGATGCCGATACACCTCAGGAATTCAATGATTTCATAAAACGGCTGGAGACATTTCCGTTCATCAGTATTTGTTATTGCAGGGGAATTGAAGATTTTAACAAAACATATTTCCGGGAGGTCAGGTCGAGGATCGGAGAATCGGTTAAATGGGTGATTACCACCAGGATTGACAATGATGACTCTCTTCATATGGACGCAGTAAAAGTAATTCAACAAAATTTTACTGAAAGGCACAAATTTCTGATATCACTCGCATCGGGTTACATATTAAACATCCACGACAAAACACTATCACATTACTTCTACCCTATGTCCCCGTTTATAAGCCTTATCGAAGACACGGACAAAGAGCCTGAAGGTGTCTTTGAAAAGATCCACACAAGATGGGACAGTCTCAGGCTTTTTATTATTAAGGAGATCTGGTTTGAGTGGTTTAACAGGAAGGCACGAAAATCGCGGTTCATTCTGAAACGACCTATGTGGATACAGACAGTTCATGGCGAAAATGTAAGCAACAGTTTCTACAGAGGAGTTCCGGTTCTTGGGAAAAGGGATCTTAAAGATTATTCTGTTAAACTCACAACAACAGGATTACCAATCGGAATCATCGGTAAATATGCCAACTATGTTATGTGGAAAAGATATTTTAAAAGTCTGGTAATAAAAGCACTTATAAATAAGTAATAACAGTGGGAAAGCCGGGTAAATATCTCAGGAAAAATTTTCCAAACATGTACTTTTTACTCGTTACGCTAATCAACGAGGTCAAAAATGTATCAAGACCATATTATATATATATCACCGACAGCCTGGGAGGAAGCTTTAAAGAGTATATGGCCGGGTCAGATATGGAAAAGAAAATCTCAGCTTTAAAAAGAAATCTTGACGCGGAGTCGGTTGAAACGATTGATATTATCGTTCAGAGGCTTTTGACCTATCCTGACGAGAGCCGGAAGCACAGAATTTCAAAGGATGATGAAATAATTGGCGGATTGCTCCCGGTTGAAATGAAATATACTAAGCAAAACATTGAGGCAAAGATAAAGGGCTTAAAGGGAAAATTAAAGTTCCCGGCAGAACATATTGAGGAATCAGTATTTTATTATTACCACGGACTTTCATTGCTGCCGGCCAGAGTTGCAGAATATCTTAAGAATCAGGATTTTATTGACGCGGGGGCATTTATCGGCGACTCTGCAATTGCCCTGAGTGAATATCAGTACGGCAAGATCTATTCAATCGAAATGTCTCAAAAATCAATTGAAAGATATAAGGTACTCATGGCTGAAAATAAGATCGCCGACAGCAAGTATGTCATAATCAATACCGGTATTGCTTCAAATGACAATGAAGATCCTGTTAAAATCCATGATACCGGTTCCGCAGGACTATCATTCCTGAGAAAATCAGGCAAATATGATGAAATCCTTGTTGAGAAAAAGTCGCTTGATTTTCTGGTAGAAAAATATAAAATTTCACCTCGTTTCATTAAAGTTGACATTGAAGGCAACGGGCTCGATTTTGCTCTGGGGGCTAAAAAAACTTTAACCGCATTCAGACCAGTTCTTTCAATAGCAATATATCATAATCCTTATGAATTCTTTGAAGTTAAACCTTTCCTGGAAGACCTTTTGAAAGATTACGTTTTTATGATAAGGAAGCTTGCAACTGGGGTAAAGAACAATCTGTGTCATTCAGAAGTCGTTTTACTCGGATATCCGAAAGAAATTAACAATCGACCACCGCCCGCCTGACCAGGTTAGCTTCACTTAATTAATATTCTTTGCTTTGGTCAGGCCAGGGGGTATTGAAAAAGTCAAAATCCATTAACCCTGCCTACCCTGCCTCCGGGCAGGCAGGCGCAGAGGCCGCAAAGATTTCACGCAAATGCCGATAGCTATCGGCACGCAAAGAGTTGTATTTATGTGTTTTAGCTTTGCGACCTTTGCGCCTTCCTGGTGTTCTTTGCGGTTAAAATGACTTTTTCAACAATCCCAAAGTTATATTCTTGTAATTGCAATACCTGAGTGACAGATTCCTTCCAGTACAAGGGTTCTCAATTCAATAGTTTCATGTACTTTTGAAATCTGTTAAGTGGTTTTGCAGGTTATGTTAAATTCGATAAGGCAGACTTCAAAAGATACTTTAGTTTATGGCCTCGGGAATATTGCCGTAAAGGTGATCGGCTTTCTGCTTATCCCCTTATATACCGATCCAAAGTATTTTTCCATAGACGATTTCGGGACCATTGCGCTGCTTGATATCTCAGGTGTTATCTTAATTTCATTAATGGCATCGGGTCTGCCTCAAAGCATGATGAGGTGGTATTGGGATAAAGACTATGCGAACGACCAGAAGGGTATTTTCTTTATGGCCCTCTCATTCCAGGCACTGATAAGTCTTTTGTTCTGCATTGTTTTGTTTCCGCTCGCACACCAGCTCTCGGCAGTAATAATCAGCAGCAAAGTCGATTGGAGTATGGCATTAAAATTGCTTATTCTGTCGTCCGCTCTTCAGGCAGTGAACAATCTGATCAATACACTTATGCGTGTTCAGGCAAAATCAGTGCTTTTTACAGTTCTTAATTTTTCAAAGCTTTTAATAGTGTTGTTCCTGACTGTCTATCTGATAGTCTTCCGTCATATGGGAGTAAACGGAATTTATCTTGCTCAGGTTATTGGTAATCTTCTCTTTATAATTATCCTCGCAGGGTATGCCATAAAAAACTGCACTCCGTTTTTCAATTTTAAGCTCTTCAGGGAGATGAGCCGTTACGGATTTCCATTATTGGTTGCTAACTTCGCAGCTGCCTCGCTTACAGCCATCGACAGATATTCACTTAATTCGCTTGCACTGCTAAAATATGTGGCTATTTATGCCCTGGCCTTCAAAATTTCGTCGGTACTGAAACTTGTCATTGTCGATTCAATAAAGATGGCAATAACACCGATAGTATTGCAGAAGATAAATGTACCTGATAATCAAAGATTTTATTCAAAAACACTTCTCTATTCCTCTTTTGTGCTGATGCTTGGCATAATAACAATTTCACTGTTTTCCAGTGAAGTTATTAAGGTAATCACAAAGTCGACAGAATACTGGAGCGCTTATATGGTAGTTCCAATCCTTTCCTTATCGGTTTTTTTCACAAACATGAGGGAGACCTCAAGCTACGGGCTTCTTATCAACAAAAAGACAGGGATCGTAGGATTGAACGTGGTTATCTCAAGTGTTCTGAATATTACCCTTAATATTCTTTTAATACCAGAGATGGAATATGACAGGAGCTGCAATTGCAACCCTTCTTACACAACTTATTTACTGGTCGCTCAATTACTTTTTTTCACAGAGGGAATATTTCATTCCCTATGAAAAAGGGAAAATGGCTGCAATGTTCCTTACAGGCGCCCTGCTGTCGTTTGCCGGATTGTTTATTAATGACATGCAGCTGGTGCCGAGGCTCATAATTAAGATTGCCTGCGTTTCTGGCTTTCCATTCATATTATATCTGTTTCATTTTTACGAACCTGTCGAGTTGAAGATAATTAATGGTTTCATCGTGAAATGGGTGAACCTCAGGAATTTAAGACAGAATTTGAAATCATTGATGTAAGATCCGCGTAAATTATAAGGGTTTAAAAACGACGTTAACCCGGAATAATTTCACTTAATTAAATACTTTTGTGTTTCAATCATTGAGGAACCCTAATAATCAGGTTAATGGAAATAAAAAATAAGATCAGTCCGGCATTACCCCACATTATTGCGGTGGTTCTGTTTACAATCCTTTCATTCGCTTATTTCTATCCGGTACTTGAAGGGAAAATGCTTAAAGCAAACGATTCCACCGTTTCAACTATCAATTCAAAAGAAATAAGGGATTACCGGGCTAAATTTCACAAAGAACCTTTGTGGACTAATTCCATCTTCAGCGGTATGCCTGCGTATCTTATATCGACACGTTATCCCGGAAACCTTGTGAAGCATGTCGATACAGTTTTAAGAGTTTTTAAAATGCCGGTTTCTGTTCTCTTCCTTTCTATGGCAGGTTTCTATATTCTACTCTTGCTTTTTGGCGTTAATCCATGGCTTTCAATCGCGGGAGCTCTGGCTTACGGGTTATCATCTTTCTTCTTTCAGATCCTAAGCGCCGGGCACAATACCCAGGCAATTGCCCTTGCATACATGGCGCCGATGATCGGAGCGATCTATTATGCATACAGGAAAGATGCAATAAGGGGAGCCCTTTTTACAGCTTTCGTGCTTTCGCTTGAAATCCTGGCGAATCATCCCCAGATCACATATTATGCGATGCTCATTCTGCTTATATTCGTAATTACCGAATTCATATTCTCGTTAAAGGAAAATAGCATACCTAAGTTCATTAAGACCTCCGCTTTACTCGTGATTCCATTTGTTATAGCAATAGGGGTTAATTTCGGAAGCCTCTATACAACATATGAGTACGGTAAATACTCAATCAGGGGAAAGTCGGATCTTTCTCTTGACAATAAAAACGTCTCAAAAGGCCTTGACAGGGATTATATTACAACCTGGAGCTATGGTGTAGGTGAGACTTTTAATCTTCTGATCCCCAACTTCAAGGGAGGATCAAGTAAACCTTTTGACCGTGATTCGGAAACTGTGAAAGCATTAAGACAGAACAATGCCGGCGCGTACGTGAACCAGGTAATGAAATACTGGGGCTCCCAACTCAGTACCGAGGGTCCTCACTATGTAGGTGCAATTGTGATTTTCCTGTTTGTGCTTGGGCTGGTTGTGGTAAAAGGCCGGGAAAAATGGTGGCTTCTGGTTGCAACAATTCTGTCAATTATGCTGGCATGGGGTAAGAACTTTATGCCTCTTACAAACTTCTTTATCGATTATTTTCCAGGCTATAACAAATTCAGGGCTGTGACCATGACGCTTGTCATTTCACAGTTTTGTATACCATTGCTTGGTTTTCTTGCGCTCAGGGATTTCTATAATGGAACCCTTTCAAAAAAAATTATGCTGAAAGGCATCAAAATAGCCGGTGGTATAACGGGCGGATTGCTTCTTCTGATCCTGATTATCCCGGGTATTGCCGGATCGTTCCTGAGCCCATTAGAGACAGGGTTTCCTGACTGGCTCTCAAAAGTCCTGATTGATGACAGGAAGAATCTTCTTCAAACCGACACTGTCAGATCTCTGTTGTTTATCATCTTTGCAGCAGGCGTAATTCTTGGATTTGTTTATGATAAGCTGAAAAAGGAGTATTCAATCCTGGTTCTTGGACTCTTGATAGTTATCGACTTGTGGACGGTGGATAAAAGGTATCTGAATGCTGACAGATTTGAAAGGCCTTCAGCTATTCAGAAAGCATTTGCTCCCTCCCTTGCCGATCAGATAATGCTTAAGGATCCAACCTATAACAGGGTGCTGAATCTTACTGTTTCAACATTTAACGATAATAGTCTGACCTCCTATTTTCATAAGTCTATCGGGGGTTACCACGGCGCAAAATTAAAGAGGTACCAGGAGCTTATAGATTCATCCATATTAAGAGAACTTGGACTTTTCAGGGTAGCAGCCGACAGTGCAAAATCGGTCGATGATCTGGTTGTTGTATTTAAAAACACCCCTGCCCTTAATATGCTGAATACAAAATATGCAATTTATGATACTGAAGCTCCTCCCATGCTAAATCCGCATGCTTTGGGCAATGCATGGTTTGTTGAAAAACCTGTGTTTGCAGAGAACGCTAATCAGGAACTATCGTCAGTTAACACAATTGATCCCTCAAAGGAAGCGGCCATTGACGTCAGGGTTAAAGACCAGGTTAAAGCTGCCTCATATCCCGTGGGTCCAAATGACAGGATAGAGCTCACATCTTACCAGCCTAATGAATTGATCTACAAATATTCAGCAGATGGCGACCAACTCGCAGTTTTCTCAGAAATATACTATCCCGCAGGATGGAAATGCTTTATAGATAACAAGGAGGCCAGCTATTTCAGGGCCGATTTTGTTCTCAGGTGCATGGTAGTTCCGGCAGGGAATCATGAAATAATATTTGTTTTCAAGCCAAATTCCTATTTTACAGGGAATAAGGTCTCGCTGGCCAGCTCTATATTATTTATCCTGCTTGTTGCCGGGTATTTTATTACAGGATTTTATAAAAAATCATAGCCGTCAGAAGATGGTCTTTCTTCAGCAATGTCCTGTTTGTTCTTCTGATAAAATAAAACCTTTTATAAGGTGTGTTGATCATCTTGTAAGTAAAAAGGAATTTGACCTTTACAGGTGCTCCAATTGTGGTTTTATTCTAACCCAGGGCCACCCTGGTGAACCTGAGATCGGTTCTTATTATGAATCTGAGAATTATATCTCCCACGATGATACGGCAAAAGGCTTACTGAACAGGATTTACCTGCTGGCGAGGCATTTAATGCTGAACAGGAAGAAAAATATAGTAGAAGATGCCTGTTCGAGAGAAAAGGGAGACCTCCTTGACATTGGATGCGGGACCGGATATTTTGCCGGTAAGATGAAAGATTCAGGATGGAAGGTTACCGGTATTGAGCCAAGCACCAGGGCACGTGAATTTGGTGCTTCCCGTTTTGGTCTGGATGTGAGGAAACCTGAAGAGATTTCGGAGCTTCCCTGTAAAAGCTTTGATTGCATCACATTATGGCATGTACTTGAACATCTTCACGATCCGTTTAAATACTCTGCAGAAATAAAGCGTCTATTGAAGCCAGGAGGATATTGTATCACCGCCCTGCCTAACAGCGGGTCTTACGATGCCGGTTATTACGGAACAGCCTGGGCAGCATATGATGTTCCAAGGCATTTGTGGCATTTCAATCCATCAACATTTAGATTATTCTGGGAAAAAGCAGCATTCAGGATTGTGGGAATTAAAAGACTTCCCCTGGATGTCTTCTATATATCAATTTTAAGCCGGAAGAACCTTGGTTCAAAGCTCCCTTTCATCAGCGGAGTGCTGATTGGTTCCTGGTTTGCTATTAAATCTGCATTCAACAAAAGCAGAACCAGTTCTCTTATATTTATACTTAAGGAAGAAGAAAATCAATAACGATCGAGCCAGCGGTATTTCCGGTCGTTGTCCCCGAATTTTATTGCGATCGTCAGCTCATGTGTGCCGTAAGTTACACGTTGAATTTGCTGAAGTGTAAAATCGAAAGCATAACCAATATACATATTTGAGTAGGTCATGCCAAAATTTCCTATGATAGCTTTACTTGTACGGTATGACAGGCCTAACCAGACTTTCTTATCAAAAATATATGTTAATCCGAGATCGGCCAGTGGCTTCATCTGCTCCGACATCATTAAAAGTGCTGAAGGTTGTAATTCTATTTTATTTCCTTTATAGAAACTGTAAGATCCGAATATATAGTAATGCCTGTCCATCCTGTAATTACGATAGGCTTCATTCCCTATTTTAACCGCAGCACCAAACATCTGTTGGGTCGAAAATCCGAAATTGTAATTTGGATTAAGGACATAGATCCCAAAGTCGGCATCAGGTATGAAGATACCCCTCCTGAGTTCATTGTTCATCCAGGGCTCATTTGGATCTTCAAACCTTATTTCCCTTTCGTTAATTTTAAAATGATATCCGGTTAAGGCAAGTCCCATCGACAACTGGGTATTACTCTGTACCCACATGTGATAAGCATACGATGCCTGAAATCCAGTCCTTTGGATCAATCCGTTCCTGTCGCTGAAAACGTATCCTCCGAAGCCAATTCTGCCATCTGTTTTGGACTTATAAACGTTCCTGCTCGACGTACGGCTTTTAAGAACATAACCCCGTTTCAGAAGCCTGCCCTGCCCACTGAACGAGAAAGTCCGGGGAGCACCTGAGTATCCGATCCATTGCTCACGGGCTGTAGCGTTAAAGCTTGCATAGCCGTCGCTTCCCGCAACTGCGGGATTGATAAGAAATTTATTATAAAGATACTGGCTGTACAGAGGTAACTGCTGGCCTGCAACAGTAGCACCGCTGAAGATTAAAAGTGATATAAAAGCCAGTCTTTTCAAGATAAGTAAATTGTTATTTATTTCACAATTGTAACATGTCCTATAATAATCCTTGAACCATTGTGCAAGTCTATCGTATAATGATACGAATCAACCGGCAGGATACTGTTATTGCTCCTGCCATCCCAGGGTGTCGGATATCCTTTCTCTGATTTCCAGACCATTTCTCCCCATCTGTTATAAATAGTTACCTCGATTTCGGGATAAAGCTCCTTAAGTCCGATATTCCATACATCATTTATGAGATCACCATTTGGAGAAATTGCATTCGGGATCACCAGGCAAAATTCATTCACCGGAAGGACCATAACCGAATCCCTGGCTGAACAACCATTCATATCGGTAACCGTAACACTGTAGTTTCCGCTAACTGCTGTCGAAATATTCTGAGATGTGGAATTATCTGACCAGAGATATGTATAAGCAGGACCAATACCTCCGGTGACAGTGAGGATTATTTCTCCGTCAGGCATGTCAGCACAGAAAGGTTGGGTAACATTAAATGACAGCTCCAGAGGTTCGGGTTCGGTAAGGGTAATAACAGAATCAGCCTGGCAGTTGTTGGAATCATTTATGATGATCTTATATACCCCGGCCTTAAGGCCATTCCTTATATTCCCGATCTCCCCATCAGCCCACAGGTAATCGACAAGACCGGCATTATTCACAGCTTCTACAGTTATTGATCCGGTTTTAGCGCCGGAACAATTTATATTATTATCGCCTGTGACACTGAAAGAGGGTGCGAAATTCATACTTAATTTTCCCGGTTCATTTAGCGTAACTGTACCCTGTGCTGTACATAAATTGCTGTCGGTTACAAGCAATGAATACTGTCCTGCCTTTAATCCGCTTATATCTTTGGTTGTCTGCACGAATCCATCGGGTCCATTCCAGCTGTAGATAAATGGAGGCGTTCCGCTTGTCATTTCAATCAGTATCGACCCGTCTGACCTTCCTAAGCAGCTTATGTTATATCCGTTAAAGTCGGATAGTACGTGGTTATAAGTTAAGTTAGGAGGCATGTCAACTCTTGTGGAATCAGTTCCCGAACAACCGTTAGCATCTGTAACGGTAACACGATAATAACCCTGGGCCAGTCCTGAAATATCCTGTGTATTTAAACCATTTGACCAGTTGTACGAGAAAGGACCAACACCTCCTGTAACTGTAAGATTAACAGAACCATTGTCGAAACCAAGACCCTGGCAGGTAATATGTGTCGGCACCAGCTCAAGAGTAATTGTGGGAGGATGCGTTAACGTTATATCTGATTCAGTGATGCAGCCGTTTGCATCAGAAACTTTAAGATGGTATGTACCTGCCCTGAGAGCGTTCTGATCCTCCTGTCCGTTTACAATTCCAGCCCCGTCAATAGTGCTCCATTCGTAAACATATGATCCGCTGCTTCCGCCGGTGACAGTAATATCAATTGAACCGGTTCCGCCGTAGCAGTTAATATTAAATGTTCCGTCAGTTGACACAGAACTGACTGATGCAATATTAAGAACTTCAGGCTGGATCAGAGTGAATGCAGGCTGAGGCACCAGAATACAACCATTAATATCGGTCACCGTACAGATATAATCTCCGGCTTTAAGTCCGGAAATATCTTTTGATGTAGAGGAATATCCGTCAGGACCCACCCATAAAAAGGTGTAGATGCCTGAACCACCTGTAACAGTAAGTTTTATATAACCATCGCTCTCTCCGTTACAGGATATCTGGAAATTTCCATCGTTGCTTTGAGATACTTCACTGGATGTTAAGTCCATTCCGGGTGGATCGATGAGGGTTACACTGTCGGTTTTGACACAACCTAAAAGATCAATAATCCGGAGGTAATATTTTCCTGAGGGGATACTGTCGAGCAGGCTTTCTGTAGTTGTTACCGACAGTGATCCTGTTTCGGGATACCAGAAATATGAATAACTCCCGTTCCCTCCGGACACTATAGAACTGACTGATCCATCGCTATACCCGCGGCACGATACATTTGAACCGCTGAAATCGCTCTTTTCGAAGGTGATCAGGATTGGAGCGGGTTCTTTAAGTTCTCCGGGCCTGTAAGTTTCGCAGCCGTTAATATCCCGGATTGTCAGGTTATACTGACCAGCCTTAAGTCCATTACAAATCCTGAAGGTCGTGGGATTGGAAGTATCGTAATTCCCGGAAAATACTCCGGAATAAAGAGTATCAACCTCGTTTCGGATGAGCCAGTATCTGTAAGGAGGTGTAACGCCGTTTCTGACATAGATCCTTGCCGTACCGTCATTCCCTCCGGGACAAGATACATGTATATTCGGAAGAACCGGGAGAGGTATAATGGTAGGTGTGGCACTCATATTGACAATATTAATCGCGGTGTCGCCCTGGCATCCCAGATTATCAGTAACATCCAAAGTATAGTAGCCGGCATACAGGTTTGTTATGAAAACTGAATCCTCCATGGCATATCCGACCGGACCGGCCCAGACCAAACTGTAAGGATCAGCACCCCGCGAGATCACAGCCTGCAAGGCTGCCCTGCCAGAACTGGCTTCACAGGTAAAGGGTTTTGTTATTACAATCCCCCTGGCCGGTTTTGGATGAACCTGAACCTCCTGAGAGTTTATATTGCCTGCCGGACAGGCTAGTCCGACTACCTTTGGCGTGATATAGAAATTGACGGATCTCACCGAATCATTATAGTTGAGGTAATTGAAGGAAAGAATGTCATCCTGCATTTTATCAGTTTCAGGATTCGTGTTTCCGCTTATGCCTCCTGGTACATTTATTGTATAATCGAACCTGATCTGGCCTGAAGTCATCACTGTGGGAGATATTAGCCTTACTTCAGTATTATCTCCAAAGCAAATGGCTGGTTTGACGTTTACAGGTGTAACACGTGGCGTAGGATTAACTGTCGCTGTAAAAGTAACAGAAGGACCATTGCTGCATCCTGCACCGCTGACCGGAACCAGGGTGTATGTAACTGCAAGCGGGGCATCGGTTGTGTTTACCAGGTTGTCTGAAAGAACATATCCGTTCGGCAATCCGTTCGCAGCTACTGTAAATCCGTTTAAACCGGCTGGGGCTGTAGCTGACATGTTTATCGTGACGACTCCGCTCGTGAAAAGGCTTGGACTAAGGAGCGGAATATTAGTTGCAACATTGTCGCACTGGATGGTATTGTCCGGAACAGGTGAAATTCTGGGAGTTGGATTTATGGTTATTATTATGTTCACGGCAGGACCATCGCTACATCCCTGAGGACTTACCGGTGCAATTGTATACGTTACCGTTTGCGGCGCATCGGTCGGGTTGACAAGGACATCTGCAATGACATGATTGTTCGGAAGTCCTGATGCCGATGGCGTAAATCCTGTTACTCCGCCTGTAGCTGAGGCAGTATAGCTGAATGTTATCAATCCGCTTGTAAATGTACTCGGACTCTGAAGCGGGATGTTAGTTGTTGTACTGTCGCATTGAATGCTGTTCTCCGGTATGGGGGAGATCTTTGGTGTCGGATTGACAGTCACTGTCACAGTGATGGAGGGTCCGTCAGCACATCCCGTCGGGCTCACCGGGGTGATAGTATAAATCACATCCTGAGGTGCATCGGTCGGGTTGACAAGGACGTCTGCTATGACATGATTGTTCGGGAGTCCCGTTGCCGAAGGTGTAAATCCTGTTACTCCGCCCGTTGATGTTGCTGTAAATTTAAAGGTTATTGATCCTGTTGTGAAAGTACCTGGGCTCTGGAGTATGATACCCGTTGCGGTATTGTCGCATTGAATTGTATTATCAGGAACAGGGAAGATCCTTGGTGTCGGGTTGATAGTAACAGTTATATATACAGCCGGTCCTTCACCGCAACCTGTCGGACTTACCGGCACTACCCTGTAAGTAACTGTCTGCGGTGCATCAGTCGGGTTGACAAGCAAATCCGTAATGACATGATTGTTCGGTAGTCCGGTAGCTGACGGGGTAAAGCCAGTCACTCCGCCTGTGGCTGTGGCAGTGTAATTAAATGTTACCACTCCGGTCGTAAATGTGCCCGGACTCCGGAGAATGATGTTTGTTGCTGTGCTGTCGCATTGTTCTGTGTTTACAGGCACCGGGAAAACCCCTGGCGTCGGGTTGACAGTCACCGTCACTGTTATGGAGGGTCCGTCAGCACATCCCGTCGGGCTTACCGGAGTAATCGTATAAATCACATCCTGCGGTGCATCGGTCGGATTGACAAGGACATCTGCTATGACATGGTTGTTCGGAAGCCCTGTTGCCGAAGGCGTAAATCCTGTTACTCCGCCCGTTGATGTTGCAGTAAATTTAAAGTTTACTGTTCCGGTTGTAAAGGTGCTGGGACTCTGAAGTATTATGTTTGTTGCTGTGCTGTCGCATTGAATGGTGTTGTCGGGTGCAGGGAAGATCCCTGGAGTCGGGTTGACAGTCACCGTTACATTTACCGACGGTCCGTCAGCACATCCCGTCGGGCTTACCGGAGTAATCGTATAAATAACATCCTGGGGTGCGTCGGTCGGGTTGACAAGGACATCTGCAATGACATGATTGTTCGGGAGTCCTGTTGCAGAAGGTGTAAATCCTGTTACTCCGCCCGTTGATGTTGCAGTAAATTTAAAGCTTACTGTTCCGGTTGTAAAGGTGCTGGGACTCTGAAGTATTATGTTTGTTGCTGTGCTGTCGCATTGAATGGTGTTGTCGGGTGCTGGGAAGATCCCTGGCGTCGGGTTGACAGTCACCGTTACATTTACCGACGGTCCGTCAGCACATCCTGTCGGGCTTACCGGAGTAATCGTATAAATAACATCCTGCGGTGCATCGGTCGGGTTGACAAGGACATCTGCAATGACATGATTGTTCGGAAGTCCTGATGCAGATGGTGTAAATCCTGTTACTCCGCCTGCACTTGCAGCAGTGAATTTAAAGGTTACTGATCCTTCAGTAAAGGTGCTGGGACTCTGAAGTATTATGTTAGTTGCGGTATTGTCGCATTGAATGCCGTTCTCCGGTACGGGGGAGATCCTTGGTGTCGGATTGACAGTCACTGTCACAGTGATGGACGGTCCGTCAGCACATCCTGTCGGGCTCACCGGGGTGATAGTATAAATCACATCCTGTGGTGCATCGGTCGGGTTGACAAGGACGTCTGCAATGACGTGATTGTTCGGTAGTCCCGTTGCCGAAGGTGTAAATCCTGTTACTCCGCCCGTTGATGTTGCTGTAAATTTAAAGGTTATTGATCCTGTTGTGAAAGTACCTGGGCTCTGGAGTATGATACCCGTTGCGGTATTGTCGCATTGAATTGTATTATCAGGAACAGGGAAGATCCTTGGTGTCGGGTTGACAGTAACAGTTATATATACAGCCGGTCCTTCACCGCAACCTGTCGGACTTACCGGTACTACCCTGTAAGTAACTGTCTGCGGTGCATCCGTCGGGTTGACAAGCAAATCCGTAATGACATGATTGTTCGGTAGTCCGGTAGCTGACGGGGTAAAGCCAGTCACTCCGCCTGTGGCTGTGGCAGTGTAATTAAATGTTACCACTCCGGTCGTAAATGTGCCCGGACTCCGGAGAATGATGTTTGTTGCTGTGCTGTCGCATTGTTCTGTGTTTACAGGTACCGGGAAAACCCCTGGCGTCGGGTTGACAGTCACCGTCACTGTTATGGAGGGTCCGTCAGCACATCCCGTCGGGCTTACCGGAGTAATCGTATAAATCACATCCTGCGGTGCATCGGTCGGATTGACAAGGACATCTGCTATGACATGGTTGTTCGGAAGCCCTGTTGCCGAAGGCGTAAATCCTGTTACTCCGCCCGTTGATGTTGCAGTAAATTTAAAGTTTACTGTTCCGGTTGTAAAGGTGCTGGGACTCTGAAGTATTATGTTTGTTGCTGTGCTGTCGCATTGAATGGTGTTGTCGGGTGCAGGGAAGATCCCTGGAGTCGGGTTGACAGTCACCGTTACATTTACCGACGGTCCGTCAGCACATCCCGTCGGGCTTACCGGAGTAATCGTATAAATAACATCCTGGGGTGCGTCGGTCGGGTTGACAAGGACATCTGCAATGACATGATTGTTCGGGAGTCCTGTTGCAGAAGGTGTAAATCCTGTTACTCCGCCCGTTGATGTTGCAGTAAATTTAAAGCTTACTGTTCCGGTTGTAAAGGTGCTGGGACTCTGAAGTATTATGTTTGTTGCTGTGCTGTCGCATTGAATGGTGTTGTCGGGTGCTGGGAAGATCCCTGGCGTCGGGTTGACAGTCACCGTTACATTTACCGACGGTCCGTCAGCACATCCTGTCGGGCTTACCGGAGTAATCGTATAAATAACATCCTGCGGTGCATCGGTCGGGTTGACAAGGACATCTGCAATGACATGATTGTTCGGAAGTCCTGATGCAGATGGTGTAAATCCTGTTACTCCGCCTGCACTTGCAGCAGTGAATTTAAAGGTTACTGATCCTTCAGTAAAGGTGCTGGGGCTCTGAAGTATTATGTTAGTTGCGGTATTGTCGCATTGTTCCGTACTCGCAGGTACAGGGAATATCCTTGGAGTCGGGTTAACAGTCACAGTCACATTTACCGGTGGTCCGTCAGCACATCCCGTCGGGCTCACAGGGGTGATAGTATAAATCACATCCTGTGGTGCATCGGTCGGGTTGACAAGGACGTCTGCAATGACGTGATTGTTCGGTAGTCCCGTTGCCGAAGGTGTAAATCCTGTTACTCCACCCGTTGATGTTGCTGTAAATTTAAAGGTTATTGATCCTGTTGTGAAGGTACTTGGACTTCCTAGTGTAATATGTGTTGAGCCGTTATCACAAATTGTCTGTTCCGGGACATCCGGAACAACTTTCGGAGTCGGATTTATTGTTATCGTAAATACCTTCCCGGGTCCATCGCAAAACAGTTCTCCAAAAGTAAAATGTGGAGTTACTGTTATTGTGGCAATAAGCGGACTATCACCTGAATTAACTGCGGCAAATGAAGGAATGTCACCGGTGCCGGTTGAAGCCAGACCTATTGATGGTTGATCATTGGTCCAGGTGAAAGTCACCACTCCTCCGGTTGTAACAGTATTCAGGCTGACAGGAGTTGAATTCTCTCCATCACAAAGCACCTGGTTCAGAGGTTGCCCGACCTGAGGAGCAGGGATCACGGTTACAACTACCACAGCCGGTCCTGATCCGCAGCCGGTTGATGTTACAGGCGTTATTGTATAGGTGACGGTTTGTGGTGAATCTGTAGGATTATTGAGTATATCCTCAATATGGTAATCTTTCGGTAATCCGATCACAGGAGTTGTAAATCCCGTCACACCTCCAGTTGCAGTTACAGTATAATTGAATGTGACTACTCCGTTTGTATAGGTGCTCGGAGAACCAATTACGATGTCGGTTGTTCCATTATCACAAATTGTCTGGGTAAGAACGCTGGGAACCACCTGTGGGGTTGGATCAACAATTATTGCAAAGGTTTTGGAAGGACCGTCACAGGTTATACCCCCTGAAGTATAGTGAGGTGTTACCGTTAATAATGCCGTTACCGGTGCATCTCCCGGATTCAATGCAGTAAAAGATGGTATAGCACCAGTTCCGTTCGCTGCAAGCCCTATTGAGATCTGGTCATTAGTCCATGTATAGGTCGTTACGCCACCTGCGTTGATGGTTCCGAATAGGACAGATAAGGTCGGAGCGTTGTTGCAAACCACCTGGTTTGTAGGCGTTTCGACCTGTGCTGCCGGGTTAACGGTAATCGTAAATGCCTTTGGCGACCCGTCGCACGTTACCCCTTCGTTCTCATAGTGCGGCGTGACTTCTATCGTTGCAATGACTGGCGCTGTGCCCGGGTTGACAGCCGTGAAGGATGGTATGTCACCGCTCCCTGCTGCTGCAAGACCTATCGATGGCTGGTCATTTGTCCATGTATATGTTACTGTACCTCCCGTAGTGGTGGTGCCAAAGACAACTGCCGTTGTCGCTGCACCGTTACATACCACTTCTCCCGATGGCTGATTGACCTGGCCGCCGGGTTAACGGTAATTGTAAATGTCTTTGACGGTCCGTCGCAGGTTACCCCTCCGTTCTCATAGTGCGGCGTGACTTCTATCGTTGCAATGACCGGCGCTGTGCCCGGGTTGACAGCCGTAAAGGATGGTATGTCGCCGCTTCCTGCTGCTGCAAGACCTATCGATGGCTGGTCATTTGTCCATGTATATGTTACTGTGCCTCCCGTAGTGGTGGTGCCAAAGACAACTGCCGTTGTCGCTGCACCGTTACATACCACTTCTCCCGCAGGCTGATTGACCACGGCCGCCGGGTTAACGGTAATTGTAAATGTCTTTGACGGTCCGTCGCAGGTTACCCCTCCGTTCTCATAGTGCGGCGTGACTTCTATCGTTGCAATGACCGGCGCTGTGCCCGGGTTGACAGCCGTGAAGGATGGTATGTCGCCACTGCCTGCTGCTGCAAGACCTATCGATGGCTGGTCATTTGTCCATGTATATGTTACTGTGCCTCCCGTAGTGGTGGTGCCAAAGACAACTGCCGTTGTCGCTGCACCGTTACATACCACTTCTGATGATGGCTGATTGACCTGTGCCGCCGGGTTAACGGTAATTGTAAATGTCTTTGACGGTCCGTCGCAGGTTACCCCTCCGTTCTCATAGTGCGGCGTGACTTCTATCGTTGCAATGACCGGCGCTGTGCCCGGGTTGACAGCCGTGAAGGATGGTATGTCACCGCTTCCTGCTGCTGCAAGACCTATCGATGGCTGGTCATTTGTCCATGTATATGTTACTGTACCTCCCGTAGTGGTGGTGCCAAAGACAACTGCCGTTGTCGCTGCACCGTTACATACCACTTCTGATGATGGCTGATTGACCTGTGCCGCCGGGTTAACGGTAATTGTAAATGTCTTTGACGGTCCGTCGCAGGTTACCCCTCCGTTCTCATAGTGCGGCGTGACTTCTATCGTTGCAATGACCGGCGCTGTGCCCGGGTTGACAGCCGTAAAGGATGGTATGTCACCACTTCCTGCTGCTGCAAGACCTATCGATGGCTGGTCATTTGTCCATGTATATGTTACTGTACCTCCCGTAGTGGTGGTGCCAAAGACAACTGCCGTTGTCGCTGCACCGTTACATACCACTTCTGATGATGGCTGATTGACCTGTGCCGCCGGGTTAACGGTAATTGTAAATGTCTTTGACGGTCCGTCGCAGGTTACCCCTGCGTTCTCATAGTGCGGCGTGACTTCTATCGTTGCAATGACCGGCGCTGTGCCCGGGTTGACAGCCGTGAAGGATGGTATGTCACCGCTGCCTGCTGCTGCAAGACCTATCGATGGCTGGTCATTTGTCCATGTATATGTTACTGTACCTCCCGTAGTGGTGGTGCCAAAGACAACTGCCGTTGTCGCTGCACCGTTACATACCACTTCTCCCGCAGGCTGATTGACCACGGCCGCCGGGTTAACGGTAATTGTAAATGTCTTTGGCGGTCCGTCGCAGGTTACCCCTCCGTTCTCATAGTGCGGCGTGACTTCTATCGTTGCAATGACCGGCGCTGTGCCCGGGTTGACAGCCGTGAAGGATGGTATGTCACCGCTTCCTGCTGCTGCAAGACCTATCGATGGCTGGTCATTTGTCCATGTATATGTTACTGTACCTCCCGTAGTGGTGGTGCCAAAGACAACTGCCGTTGTCGCTGCACCGTTACATACCACTTCTGATGATGGCTGATTGACCACGGCCGCCGGGTTAACGGTAATTGTAAATGTCTTTGACGGTCCGTCGCAGGTTACCCCTGCGTTCTCATAGTGCGGCGTGACTTCTATCGTTGCAATGACCGGCGCTGTGCCCGGGTTGACAGCCGTAAAGGATGGTATGTCTCCACTTCCTGCTGCTGCAAGACCTATCGATGGCTGGTCATTTGTCCATGTATATGTTACTGTACCTCCCGTAGTGGTGGTGCCAAAGACAACTGCCGTTGTCGCTGCACCGTTACATACCACTTCTCCCGAGGCTGATTGACCACGGCCGCCGGGTTAACGGTAATTGTAAATGTCTTTGACGGTCCGTCGCAGGTTACCCCTGCGTTCTCATAGTGCGGCGTGACTTCTATCGTTGCAATGACCGGCGCTGTGCCCGGGTTGACAGCCGTGAAGGATGGTATGTCGCCGCTGCCTGCTGCTGCAAGACCTATCGATGGCTGGTCATTTGTCCATGTATATGTTACTGTGCCTCCCGTAGTGGTGGTGCCAAAGACAACTGCCGTTGTCGCTGCACCGTTACATACCACTTCTCCCGCAGGCTGATTGACCACGGCCGCCGGGTTAACGGTAATTGTAAATGTCTTTGACGGTCCGTCGCAGGTTACCCCTCCGTTCTCATAGTGCGGCGTGACTTCTATCGTTGCAATGACCGGCGCTGTGCCCGGGTTGACAGCCGTGAAGGATGGTATGTCACCACTTCCTGCTGCTGCAAGACCTATCGATGGCTGGTCATTTGTCCATGTATATGTTACTGTACCTCCCGTAGTGGTGGTGCCAAAGACAACTGCCGTTGTCGCTGCACCGTTACATACCACTTCTCCCGCAGGCTGATTGACCACGGCCGCCGGGTTAACGGTAATTGTAAATGTCTTTGACGGTCCGTCGCAGGTTACCCCTGCGTTCTCATAGTGCGGCGTGACTTCTATCGTTGCAATGACCGGCGCTGTGCCCGGGTTGACAGCCGTGAAGGATGGTATGTCACCGCCTCCTGCTGCTGCAAGACCTATCGATGGCTGGTCATTTGTCCATGTATATGTTACTGTACCTCCCGTAGTGGTGGTGCCAAAGACAACTGCCGTTGTCGCTGCACCGTTACATACCACTTCTGATGATGGCTGATTGACCTGTGCCGCCGGGTTAACGGTAATTGTAAATGTCTTTGGCGGTCCGTCGCAGGTTACCCCTGCGTTCTCATAGTGCGGCGTGACTTCTATCGTTGCAATGACCGGCGCTGTGCCCGGGTTGACAGCCGTGAAGGATGGTATGTCACCGCCGCCTGCTGCTGCAAGACCTATCGATGGCTGGTCATTTGTCCATGTATATGTTACTGTGCCTCCCGTAGTGGTGGTGCCAAAGACAACTGCCGTTGTCGCTGCACCGTTACATACCACTTCTGATGATGGCTGATTGACCTGTGCCGCCGGGTTAACGGTAATTGTAAATGTCTTTGACGGTCCGTCGCAGGTTACCCCTGCGTTCTCATAGTGCGGCGTGACTTCTATCGTTGCAATGACCGGCGCTGTGCCCGGGTTGACAGCCGTAAAGGATGGTATGTCTCCGCTTCCTGCTGCTGCAAGACCTATCGATGGCTGGTCATTTGTCCATGTATATGTTACTGTGCCTCCCGTAGTGGTGGTGCCAAAGACAACTGCCGTTGTCGCTGCACCGTTACATACCACTTCTGCCGCATGGCTGATTGACCACGGCCGCCGGGTTAACGGTAATTGTAAATGTCTTTGACGGTCCGTCGCAGGTTACCCCTGCGTTCTCATAGTGCGGCGTGACTTCTATCGTTGCAATGACCGGCGCTGTGCCCGGGTTGACAGCCGTGAAGGATGGTATGTCACCGCTTCCTGCTGCTGCAAGACCTATCGATGGCTGGTCATTTGTCCATGTATATGTTACTGTGCCTCCCGTAGTGGTGGTGCCAAAGACAACTGCCGTTGTCGCTGCACCGTTACATACCACTTCTCCCGCAGGCTGATTGACCACGGCCGCCGGGTTAACGGTAATTGTAAATGTCTTTGACGGTCCGTCGCAGGTTACCCCTGCGTTCTCATAGTGCGGCGTGACTTCTATCGTTGCAATGACCGGCGCTGTGCCCGGGTTGACAGCCGTGAAGGATGGTATGTCACCGCCGCCTGCTGCTGCAAGACCTATCGATGGCTGGTCATTTGTCCATGTATATGTTACTGTGCCTCCCGTAGTGGTGGTGCCAAAGACAACTGCCGTTGTCGCTGCACCGTTACATACCACTTCTGATGATGGCTGATTGACCTGTGCCGCCGGGTTAACGGTAATTGTAAATGTCTTTGACGGTCCGTCGCAGGTTACCCCTGCGTTCTCATAGTGCGGCGTGACTTCTATCGTTGCAATGACCGGCGCTGTGCCCGGGTTGACAGCCGTGAAGGATGGTATGTCACCGCCGCCTGCTGCTGCAAGACCTATCGATGGCTGGTCATTTGTCCATGTATATGTTACTGTGCCTCCCGTAGTGGTGGTGCCAAAGACAACTGCCGTTGTCGCTGCACCGTTACATACCACTTCTCCCGCAGGCTGATTGACCACGGCCGCCGGGTTAACGGTAATTGTAAATGTCTTTGACGGTCCGTCGCACGTTACCCCTGCGTTCTCATAGTGCGGCGTGACTTCTATCGTTGCTATGACCGGCGCTGTGCCCGGGTTGACAGCCGTGAAGGATGGTATGTCACCGCTGCCTGCTGCTGCAAGACCTATCGATGGCTGGTCATTTGTCCATGTATATGTTACTGTGCCTCCCGTAGTGGTGGTGCCAAAGACAACTGCCGTTGTCGCTGCACCGTTACATACCACTTCTCCCGCAGGCTGATTGACCACGGCCGCCGGGTTAACTGATACATCCACATTAAATGTTAAAGGATTGGAGCAACCATTTGCCGTAAGTGAATATACGTATCTGACTGTAACTGGTGAGGTAGTCGTATTGGTCAGTATCTCATTCGGGTCTCCGAAACCAGAAGCAGGTCCGGCAGGAGTTATTCCTGCCACTGCAGCCCTGCTCCAGCTAAATGTGGTGCCAATTACGTCGCTGCCTGGTGTATAACTGAATGCTGATCCGCTGCATATTGCCGGAGGTGTCAGAGTGCTGGTTAGTCCAGGATACTGAACAACAGTTACAAGGGTTTCGGTACCGTCCACAAGATTGCATCCTCCAAATCCCGGGACATATGTTGGCCTATAGTACCAGGTTCCTGTGGCCGGAGGTATATCGGGACTTGTAACAATAGTTCCAGCTCCTCCCGGTGTTGCGGACCTGATCCATTGCACACTTCCCCCACCATCACCGGTAAGAGTTGCTGAAAAAGTAACGTTTACACCTATGCAAATTCCGGATGCAGGAGGAGTTATAATATTCCATCCGGGATCAGGGTGAACCGTAACCAAAGTTTCAGTACCGTATGCAAGGTTGCACCCTTCGTAACCCGGTAAATATTCAGGCCGGTAATAATAGGTTCCGCCAGCTGGCAAATCGGGACTTGTGACAACTACACCGGCTCCTCCTGCTGTTGCGGAACGTATCCATTGGATGGTTCCTGTTCCTGCATTGTTAAGAGTTGCTGAAAAAATCAAACTTCCACCAACACAGATATCTGTTGCCGGTGAAGTAATTACATTCCAGGTCGGGTCAGGGAGAACGGTAACAATTGTCTCGGTTCCGTCAGCTAAAATACAGCCCGGTCCGGTTGGGGAGTAATGAGGCCGATAGTAAAATGTTCCGGGAGACGGAGGTGTGTCAGGACTGGTCACAGTAGTTCCTGCACCGCCGGAAGTCGTCGATCTTAACCATGTAAGTGAACCGCCCAACCCGTCTTCCACCGAGGCGGAAAAGGAAACCTCCCCGCCATCGCAGAGGGTCGTTATCGGAAAAGAATAAGTACTCCAGACAGGTTTTAATACAACCGTCCATGTCTGTTGGTTGATGTTCGAACTGCAGCCTGCGCCGGTGCTGCTGCGTCTGCTTTCGACAAGATTAGTTCCTGTGACCGCTAAGAAATTCGGGACTGTACTGCTCCACGAACTCCATGTTAGTCCATTATCTGCTGAATACCTGTATTCATCGGTATTTGTTCCTGTACCTCCGCTTCCAGGTGTTGTAACGGTTATTGTTAATGTACTTCCTTCGCAGACTGTTGCATCCGACGGATTTTTTGAAATTACAGGAGCCACAGGATCCGGTACAATTGTCCATGTTACCTGGTTAGTATTTGAAGAACATCCGGTTCCGGTACTGGCACGTCTGGCCTCGACTATGCTGGTTCCCGTAACTGATGTGAACAAAGGTAACGTTGTGCTCCATGCACTCCAGATTACACCATTGTCCGTTGAATACCTGTATTCATCATTATTTGTTCCTGCCCCTCCGCTGCCCGGAGTTGTAACTGAGATCGTTAATGGGATACCTTCACAAACTGTAGCGTCAGACGGGTTTTTTGCAATTACCGGAGCCACAGGATCCGGTACAATTGTCCATGTTACCTGGTTAGTATTTGAAGAACATCCGATTCCGGTACTATTGCGTCTGCTTTCGACAAGGCTGGTGCCGGCAACTGCAATGAAATCTGGCAGTGTGCTGCTCCACGGACTCCAGGATGTACCATTGTTTGTTGAATACCTGAATTCATCCGTGTTTGTTCCTGTACCTCCGCTACCGGGTGTTGTAACCATAATTGTCAGCGTGATCCCTTCACATACAGTGGCATCTGAAGGGCTTTTCGATATCACCGGAGCTACCGGATCTTCAACGACTTCCCATGATACCTGGTTAACGTTTGAATCACATCCTGTTCCTGTACTATTCCGACGGCTCTCGATAAGGCTGGTCCCGGCAACTGCCGTGAAATTTGGCAGCGTGCTGTTCCATGGACTCCAGGATGTACCATTATCAGTTGAATATCTGAACTCATCCGTATTTGTTCCTGAACCTCCGCTACCAGGAGTTGTAACTGAAATTGTCAATGAAATACCTTCACATACTGTAGCATCTGAAGGGTTTTTTGAAATTACCGGAGCTGAGGGATCAGGTACGACTACCCACGATACTTCATTAATATTTGAAGTGCATCCTGCCCCGGTACTATTCCTCCTGCTTTGGACAAAAGTGGTTCCCGTAACGGCCGTGAAATTTGGTATTGCCGTATTCCAGGGGCTCCATGAGATCCCATTATCCGTTGAATACCTGTATTCATCGGTATTTGTTCCCGCACCCCCACTGCCAGGAGTTGTAACTGAAATAGTCAATGGAATCCCGTCGCATACTGTAGCATCTGACGGGTTTTTTGAAATAACCGGAGCTGAGGGATCGGCTACAACTTCCCACGATACTTCATTAATATTGGAAGTGCATCCTGGTCCGGTACTATTCCTCCGGCTTTGGATAAGCGAGGTTCCCGTAACGGTCGTGAAATTTGGTATTGCTGTATTCCATGGGCTCCACAAGGCACCATTATCTGTTGAATATCTATACTCATCGGTATTTGTTCCGGTTCCGCCGCTACCTGGCGTAGAGATGGCAACTGTCAATACACTGCCGGCACAAACCGTTGCATCCGATGGGCTTTTTGATATTACCGGGGCTACAGGATCTGGCACAACCGTCCATGACACCTGGTTAACATTTGAGGTGCATCCTGATCCGGTACTGTTGCGTCTGCTTTCGACAAGGTTTGTACCGGCAACAGAAGTGAAATTTGGAACCGTACTGCTCCATACGCTCCAGGAAGTACCATTATTTGTTGAATACCTGTACTCATCGGTGTTTGTTCCGGTTCCGCCGCTTCCGGGTGCAGAGATGGCAACTGTCAATACACTGCCGGCGCAAACAGTTGCATCCACAGGGCTTTTTGAGATGACCGGTGCAACAGGATCAGGTATCACTGTCCAGGATACACTTTTGGGTACTGATGGGTTGCAATCATTGCCACTTGCAGTCCGGCGGCTTTCAATTATGGTAGTCCCGGCTACAGCAGTTAATGATGGAATAGTTGTGCTCCAGCTGCTCCATGTTACCCCGTTATCCGATGAAAAATGATATTCATCAACTATCGTTCCCGTCCCCCCGGTTCCCGGAGAGACATTAACTGTCAGAGTTGCTCCTGCACACACTGTGGTTTCATCGGGAGATTTTACAAGTCCCGGAGCTACCGGATCCGGAGCTACCAGAACAGTAATATTGTCGCTTGCCCCGCATCCATTGGCATCTTCAACAGTATAAGTTAAATTATAGGAATTTGCAGTATTTGATGAAAAGCCAGGATTCGGGATGTTAGTGGCCGACAGCGGCGAAGTGTCTCCTGTCCATGCATGACTGACATAAACCCCCGAACCACCTGAGGGATTTCCGTTAAGATTTATTGTACCTCCCACACACAACTGGGCAGGATCGGGTGAGATGGTTGCAACAGGAGGCTTTCTGACTCCAATGCTGATATGTTCACCCTCCGCAAGGCTGATACCTGTTACCTCATAGGTGGTTCCCGATACAAATGTCAGATCAGTAGCCGTTGCATCACTGAAATTCCCGTCTAAATCCCGGAGCAGGACAAATTTATCACAGGGGGGAGTTTGTACTGAGGATATATCAAATTTAATTGTTACTGTGCCAGGTTCTCCTGTCTTATTAATTTTCCATTCTCTCCCGATCTTTAAATAAAGAGGCGGGGCTTCCGTTGCTGTCCAGGCATCAATTGCACCATTTTGGTGACCGAAAAGCATATATTCACCGTCGTTAAGGTCAGAGGGATTGGAAATATTCAGAATTCCTCCTGAGGTTGCATCGGTATGAAGGTTTGATGCATCTTCCCTTCCGATTCCGGCTACTTCATATTTATGAGTCGACCTGAAGGCATATTTATTAGCTGCAGCTATTGCCAGATCGTATTTTGCAGCAAGATAGCTGTTTACAATATTGATCTGTGCATTGTTGATCCGATAGTCATAGAATATTACTTCTGTTATGTATCCCTTTAAGCCACCATTTGCAACACCCTGATGTCTGCCGATTCTTGGTGCCGGCGGGGTAAGATCCGCGTCTCCATCAGCCACTGAGGATTCCTGTGTACCATTAAGATAAAATCTGTAGGCGGTCCCTCTTTCCCTCATATAATTGACGAGGGCAAAATGAGTTGTTGAGATACCTGATACACTTACCACGCCACCTAAGCCATTTGCGTTATTATCACGTTTCTGAAAACCGTATACATTACCGTTGGTCAGTTTCAGGCTTGCTAAACCTGAAGTAGGTGTAACTCTGTCTAAAACATAGTCACCCTTGTCGCCCTGTGGATTTGTAAGTGGTCCTACATCATATCCCGGATCTACACTAAAAACTGTTATAACAGTAAAACCTCCGGTTCCCGGAATATTTAAGTTGCCTGCATCCATAAAATCATTTCCACCGAATTGCAGGCCAGGACTATTATTTACTGCATTAACCCTGTAATAGGGCTTGCTCCCATTGTTTGCCTGGTTTGCATGATTATTATTACCTGATGCATCGGTCCATCTCTGGGCTCTATCGCCATCAGTTGCAAGTGTTACACCGTTATCCCTGTAAACTCCTATATCCGCTTTTAACCATAACCGGTTAGAGGCGCTGTTTCCTACTCCACCGGGACCTGTCTGGGCTTTAACTAACTGTCCTCCAATAATGATAGAGCCGACCGCAAACAGTATAACCTTGCACAGATAAACTGTTATCAGTCTTTTTAAAACTGATACAAATTCAGAGACTATATTTCCAACTTTAGCGATCAAATTGTGAGGTCAGGTAAATAATCTTAAAAAAATTGTCCGGGGATGCATAAGCACTACGAAAACCGGCAATTTCCCGTTAGTTCTTCAGGGCAGTACTAATAACGCTAATATTGAGTGCTTTCTTATTTGTTTACAAGACTTTAATTATGTTTTTAGAGTTGGCCAGGTATTATCAGGTCAAAAAAGGTTCATCTTTAATCTCAAAAATCAATAATTAAACCTGAAACAGACAGAGGAAAAGTTAACTATTAAGGATATTTATTAACAATAAAGCCGGATGAGAAACTTCCGTCCGGCTTTAAAATATTTAAGTTTACCTGGTCTGCCGAAGCAGGGATAATGCACAGTTAAATGATAAGCATTGCGTCACCATATGTGCCAAACCTGTACTTCTCCTTAACTGCCGTTTTGTAAGCTTCAAATGTGAGATCATATCCTGCAAAAGCAGCTACCATCATCAGGAGGGTGGAATAGGGAAGGTGAAAATTGCTGATCATCATATCGGGTACCTTAAAGTCGTAAGGAGGAAAAATAAATTTGTTTGTCCACCCGTCAAATGGCTTGAGATATCCGTTTGTTGATACGGAACTTTCGAGAGTCCGTACAACTGTCGTGCCAACGGCACAGATCTTATACTTATTATCCTTGGCTCTGTTAACTATTTCAGCAGCTTCTTCGGTGATCCGTATCCTTTCTGAGTCAACCTTATGCTTTGTAAGATCCTCAACATCAACACTCCTGAAATTGCCAAGTCCAACGTGAAGAGTAATCTCAGCAAATTCAGCCCCGATAATTTCAAGTTTTTTAAGAAGTTCCCTGCTAAAATGTAATCCTGCCGTGGGCGCAGCAACTGCACCTTCGTGTTTTGCAAATATTGTCTGATACCGTTCATTATCTTCGGGTTCGACAGGCCTGTTTATGAACTTTGGAAGCGGAGTTTCTCCAAGGCTGTAGAGCGTTTGCTTAAATTCCTCATAAGTACCGTCGAATAAAAACCTGAGAGTTCTTCCGCGGGAGGTCGTATTGTCAATGACTTCTGCAACCAGTAGATCGTCTTCGCCAAAGTATAGTTTGTTTCCGATCCTTATCTTCCGGGCGGGATCAACGAGCACATCCCATAACCTCTGTTCCCTGTTTAGTTCCCGTAATAGAAACACCTCAATTTCGGCTCCTGTCTTTTCTTTGTTTCCATATAACCGGGCAGGAAAAACCTTCGTATTATTAAAGACAAGAACATCATGCTCCTTGAAGTAATCAGTTATTTCCTTAAATATCGTATGTCCCAATGTTCCATCTTTTCTGTTTACAACCATTAACCTCGCATCATCCCTGTTTTCAGTGGGATAAAGGGCAATCAGTTCCTGCGGTAAATTGTACCTGAATTGTGAGAGTTTCATAATCTTGATATTAAAATTTTAATTTTTCGAAATCCTTTATACGGAACATTCTTAAATTTGTTTCAAATTCCTGATAAAATTTTCAAAATTTTCCAGGGAATATGCATTTTCTATTCGAAATGATCCGATTGCTGTCCTTTTAAGCGCGGATAAACAGGCACCGCTTCCCAAAGCCAGGCCTAAATCCCTTGCAAATGACCGCACATAGGTTCCTTTGCTGCAAAGAATTCTGATCCTTATGTCCGGGAGCTCAAATGAAAGAAGTTCGATCTGCCTGAAAACCACAGAAACCGGAGGCATCTCCTTTAAAATCCCCTGCCTCGCATACTCATAAGCTCTTTTGCCTTTTATCATCTTGGCCGAATGAACAGGAGGCACCTGTTGCTGCTCCCCGATGAAACCCTCAAGTGTGGTTTTTACTATCTCTTCAGTAATATGTTCAACAGGGAATTTGCCCGTTAGCTCAGTTTCGAGGTCATAGGAAGAAGTTGTTTCTCCAAGATGGACAGTTGCATGATATTCTTTATCAAGATCACGGAATTCATCTATTCTTTTTGTGGCCTTACCGGTACAAATGATCATTAAACCCCCGGCCAGAGGATCAAGAGTTCCTGCATGACCGACTTTAAGATCCTTAAAACCGAAAGTACTTTTTATCATTATCCTTACCTTGTTGACAAGGTCAAATGATGTCCAGTAAAGTGGCTTGTCAAATAATAAAACCTGACCTTCCTTAAAGATACTTCCAGACTCCGGGATCATTTAGGCAAAGAGAATAGTTAACAAACCAACAATAACACAATAGATTGAGAACCAGATTAATTTACTGCTTTTTACTAAGTTTATCATCCATTTGCAGGCAACATAGCCCGAGATAAAAGCGGCAACAGCACCTGTCAAAATAACCCAGGAACCGGGTCCACCAGTGACTTTTCCGGGTGAAATAATTTCAAGAAAATTAGCTCCAAGAACAGGAATGAGTACCATCAAAAATGAGAATTTTGCCAGCTCATCCTTTCTGTTGCCAATCATTAAACCTGTTGAAATTGTTGCTCCTGATCTTGAAATTCCGGGAATTACTGCAATTGCCTGCGATATTCCAATTATCAATGCATCTGCAAATCCGATACTTCTCTCCTTTCCCTTTATCTTTAGAAAATAGCTCACGCCCAGAAGCAACGCGGTGATAAGGAGCATTGATCCGATAAACAGCATATTCCCGTTATATAACATTTCTATTTCTTTCTTAAAAAAGAGACCTGCAAAGCCTACCGGTATCATTGAAACTATAATTTTTAACAGATAAATTGTTTCTTCATTTAAACTGAATTTTAAAGCGCCTGAAAGCAGCCTCAGTATCTCCTTCCTGAAAACCAGAAGAGTGCTCAGCACGGTCGCCCCATGAACTGCAATGGTAAAATAGATATTTTCACTGGAATTGATACCGAACAGGGATTTCCCGATCTCCATATGGCCGGAACTGCTTACAGGTAAAAATTCTGTAAATCCCTGGACCAATCCAAGGATAAGCGCTTCAATCCAATTCATAATTTAATGTAAGATTATCCTACTTGCCGGAACTTTTTGGCTTTTTCATGATTGCCCAGATTTCAAAAACAAATCCGGCAAGCACTACGACAGGTGCAAGAGTAATCCTTCTGAAACTAAATATTTTATCGCTGAATACATTTGGATCATCCGACTTCCCCCCCAGCATCAGCAGGAATCCGATAACAATAATTGCAAATCCGATAGCCAGAAACTTATAATTCTCAGGGCCGAGAGCAAAATTCATCTTTTCCTTATTATCATTTTTTGTTGCCATGATTCAATTGTATAATTTGTCATCAGAAATAAAGAGATACCTGTTAACTGAAAAAAATGTTGAAACCAGATTTATCAGGATTCCGGCTATGATTATAAAAACTCCGAGAAGCGTCAACAGTTTGGTGCTTTCGAATGAAAACATCATAAAAAACTCCTTTTCAATAAGATAAAGAAGCCCCATTAATAAGACCATAGCGGTAAGCGCTGCCAGAATTCCGTGATAGATACTCCTGACAAGAAAAGGTTTCCTGATAAACGACCTTGTAGCCCCTACCAGCTGCATAGTTCTGATAAGAAATCTCTTTGAATATATTGAGAGCCGGATCGTGTTATTTATAATTGTGACTGCAATCAGGAAAAGGAACGCACTTATTACAAGAAGGAACAGGCTTATTTTCCGTACATTTTCGTTAATCAGGAACAAAAGCGACTCCTCATAATAGACCTCTTTTACAAAGGGATATTCAAGTACATATTTTTCAATTCTGGCGACACTATCGGGGCTGGTGTAACCGGCATACAGGTAGACATCGATTGAAGGTGGAAGGGGATTATCACCAAGGAAGCTTATGAAATCCTCACCCAGGTCTTCCTTCATTTTGGCTGCTGCTTCATCTTTTGATACATATTCCGTTGATTTAACAAAAGGCTTCCCATCAAGATCCTTTTGCAGCAAGCGTATATCAGCTTCTCTTGCGTTGTCGTCGAGCATTACTGAAAATGAGAGGCTTTCCCTGAAATAATCCGAAAGTTCTTTAGCGTTGATCACCACAAGTCCAAGAATGCCAAGCAGAAAAAGAACAAGAGAAACACTTATTACGAGGGTCAGATATGATCCCCGCAATCGTGTATTTGCAATTCCTTTGCTTCTTTTATCCACTAAATCCCTTCTTAAAACGTATCACTATTATTGCAATGCCGCGAAGTTCAACCTTACTCAACTACCGTAGTCCACCCAAACTCGTCGGGTTCGTCGCCATACTGGATAGAAGTAAGTTTGTTGTAAAGCTTCATTGTCACAGGTCCCGGTTTCCCATCTTTGCAATATTCGTAAACAGTATTTGTCTCCGGATCAAAAATTTTGGCAATAGGGGTGATTACAGCTGCTGTACCACAAGCTCCGGCTTCGGTAAACTCTGGCAATTCTTCCACCGGAATCGGACGACGCTCCGTCTTCATTCCGATCTTTCCTGCAAGCTCAATCAAACTCATGTTGGTGATCGAATTCAATATTGATTCAGATTTTGGAGTAACATAGGTATTATTTTTAATCCCGTAAAAATTAGCCGGGCCACACTCATCTATGTATTTCTTTTCTTTTGCATCAAGAAATATGGTGCTTGCATAACCTCCCTGTTTAGCTGCAACAACAGCCCTCAGACTTGCAGCATAGTTGCCACCTACTTTAAAAATGCCGGTTCCCTTTGGTGCGGCTCTGTCGACATCCCTGCAAATCAGCATACTAACAGGCTTTACTCCTTCTTTGAAATATGGTCCGACGGGTGTAACGAATACAATAAATGTATATTCCGAAGCAGGTTTAACGCCCACCTCCGCCCCGCTTCCATACAAGAGCGGCCGGATGTAGAGTGTTGCTCCTGAACCATAGGGCGGAATAAATTTTTTATTCAACCGTACAACTTCGAACACAGCTTCTTTAAAAAGCTCCAAAGGGAATTCTGCCATCTTGACTCCATCTGCCGAGCAAATCAGCCTTTTTGCATTTTCTTCCCAGCGGAACAACCTGACTTTTCCATCCTTGCCCATATACGCCTTAAGCCCTTCGAAGGCTTCCTGTCCGTAATGCAAACCGGTAGCTGCTATATGAATATCAATATATTCCGATGTTGAAACTTCAAGTTTTCCCCATTTCCCATTCTTATAAAAACACCTTACGTTGTAATCCGTCTTAATATACCCGAACGGCAGGCATTTCCAATCAAGATTATCCATTCTACTGACTTTAAAAATATCCGGTAAAAGTACATTTTTATAAGCAATCGCGATAGGTTCTGTCCGGAAAATCGATTATTTGTCATAAATCCGCAGCGCTTTAACCTGTTCTTCAATTGAGACGCTTCTTAATAATTTACCGGTTCGTGTCAGAAATTCATGATCGGATAATAGTTTTTTCTGAAATTCGATCCAACTCTGACCTGTCGTCACTATACCATGTTCATTCCTTTCCCTGAGCAACTTATCAGTCAGTTTTATGAAATCAACCCTTCCCAGGTAATCATACCTCGCATCGTGCATTATCTCGTCAGCAATTGTTTCATTTTTTTGGTTGAAGGAATTGCTTATCAGTTTCCTCGCTGCTTCAGTATTATCCGCATCAAAGCCAAAACGAGGCAGAATCTCATCCATTAAAGCGAAAGATGCCTCCGCCGGGCTGTTATAATCTGAGATATATCCGGTTATCATAAAGATTGAGGCAAGTTTAAGGTTGATGTAAACTTCCTCAGGGAGTTTTTCAGCTGTTGCCAGAAGTTCCACCTGTGATGAAATGTTTTTAGCAAGCTGTGCATTGTGAAAATAGAGATCGGGGGGCGCTTCTTCAGCAAAAATCCTGTCGACCATCTCCTCAACATCCTGAAGCTTTATAAGTTGCAGCTTAAACCGGAACCTGTTGTTTGGTACACCCTGCTCATCCCTCAGTTCAGGGGCGATACCCTCCACAAAATACATATCAAGTTCACCTTTGTATTTCACTGGCATTTTACCCCGGTGCTGACACACAAAAAACTCTTTTGCGAATTCGTAGGTTGTACCCGAAATATTTATTTTACCTGCTTCCCCTGATGATTCCATGCGGCTTGCCGTGTTGACCGTATCGCCCCATATATCATACGACAGCTTTTTGTGACCTACCACTCCCGCAATGACCGTACCCGTGTGGATGCCTATCCTTATATCCCAGTACTTCATGCCCTGAATCTGAGATGATTCTTTTAGCCTGCTCATATACTGCTGCATTTCGAGCGCTGCCAGGATAACTTCAACAGGATTTGTTCTGTTTTTCTCCGGTATACCTCCTGCACACATATAAGCATCTCCGATAGTCTTAATCTTTTCGATCCTGTATTTCTCGACAACAGAATCGAAATGGAAAAAGAATTTGTCGAGTTCATCTATTAATACCTCCGGATTCATCTCCTCAGCAATCTGGGTAAAGCCCTGAATGTCTGAAAATAATACAGTTACAAAATTATATTTGATCTTTGTAGCCTTTCCTTTTGCCATGATCTCATCAGCAGTGTTCTTGGGCAGGACATTTGCAAGCAGAGCCTCCGATTTTTCCTTTTGCTCAATCAGGTCCTCAGTCCTTTTGTTGATTATCTGCTCCAGGATGTACTGTTTGCGGGCATAACGCAGCTCCAGAGAGCCGTAAATCATCCAGATTAATAAAAGGGACAACAAAAGGTAAAGTGTAATCGCAAGCTTTGAAAAATACCATAATGGCTTTATTTTGAAAGATAAAGGATCTGTTTCAGCAAGTACACTTCCAGCTTTCCTGAACCAGGCATGAATGATGTAATGCCCGGCAGGAAGATTTGTGTATTCCTTGAAGCCGTTCTTCTGCCATTGGGTCCGGTTTTTATCGAAGCCATCCAGAAGAAACTGGAATTCAAATCCGTCTTCCGGTTCAACCGTAAAACTTATATTATTCTCCCTGAAACTGAAAATAAATTCCTTCCCGCGGTCTGAGGGCGCATCCGGTCCTGTTGATAAATAGATTACTGAATCATTGTTCAATGTGATCCTTGAAAATACAGGGTTTTCCGTGTAACTATCCGGGAGTTGAGCACATAATGAAAGCGGTATAATAAGGCAGGAAAATACTAAAATGCAGGGAAAAACTAATTTTCTGACGGAAAGTGTACCCATTTAATTCCTCGATCTAAAGTCAAAAGTATCAATTAACTTTAATTATTCATAACCTTTGACACCCTTTGTATTAAGCTTCGTGTTCCTTTTTTGTAATTTCGTCGATAAATTAAAACCGGGTTATGGAGATAATTTTCGCATCAAACAATAAAAATAAGATCAGGGAGATCAATCATGTTCTGGGAGAATGCTTTAGTCTTCTCAGTCTCGAAGATGTTAAAATTGAGGAAGATATCCCTGAAAATGAACTAACACTTGAAGGTAATGCCCTTTATAAAGCACGATATGTCTATAACCTGACAGGACGGGATGTTTTTGCAGATGATACCGGCCTTGAAATAGAAGCGTTAAATGGTCAGCCAGGCGTCCATTCAGCCAGGTTTGCAGGAGAGGATAAAGATTCGAATGCCAATATTGACAAGGTTCTCGCATTGCTGGGGGATACTACAAATCGTAAAGCCAGATTCAGGACCGTTATTGCACTTATTCTTGATGACGAGGAGTACTTTTTTGAAGGGAGTGCCCCGGGGGAGATTATCAGGGCGAGGAGGGGGAACAACGGGTTTGGCTATGATCCAGTATTTGTTCCCGAAGGAAAAGACCTTACCTTCGCTGAGATGGATCTGGATGAAAAAAACCAGATATCGCACAGGGCAAGAGCCTTCGAAAAGCTGAGATCGTTCCTGGCATCATACCAGACCAGCGGTTTCAAAGGTATAATTTAACTGTCCGGTCATCTGATGAGGCTTCTTTTGAACATAACCGGTCTCCTCGCTTTGTATTCAGCGCTGAATGGTCAGGTGCCGGTGGGTGTATGGTCCGATCACCTTCCCTATAATAAAGCCGGGAACATTGCAGCAGGAAGGGAAGAAATATATGCCTCAACCGGCTCGTCGATAATTGTTTACAACAAAGAGTTCAGCGAACTTAAAAAGCTCTCTCCGGTAAACGGTCTTTCCGAAACCGGGATCAGCACAATAGCATGGTCGGCTGAAAACGAGATACTCATAGTCGCCTATAAAAGTTCAAATATTGATCTCGTAAGTAAAAACACAGTTTACAATATTCCGGATATTCTGAACAAGTACATCCAGGGGGAAAAGAAGATAAACAGGATAACCACTTCTGGCAAATATGCGTATCTGGCAACCAGTTTCGGAATAGTCGTTATTGACTTAATTAAAAAGGAGATCCGTGACACCTGGCGACCCGGCCCTGATTCAGGGCTTAATGAAGTATTTGATGTGGCATTCGGAAACGGGAAAGTTTATGCAGCAACACAGGCTGGGGCCTGGTTTGGTGATATTTCAAATCAGGGTCTGGCTTATTTCGGAAACTGGGACCAGATCACAGGCTTTCCTGATCCTGATTCGAGATGCACCCTGGTGTTTTTTGCCGGGAATAAACTCTATGTGAATTTATCACAGGCTTCTTCGACGGGAGATTTTATCTACTCTGTTGACAATGGAACCACTTTGTTTTCATTTATTCCGGGTGTTTTCAACAAATCGTTCGACAAGGCTCCTAATGGATTTATAATTTCATCCGGCAGCCTGCTGAGATTTCTAAACTCAGACGGATCACTAAAATACTCGCTTTCATCGTATGGCTGGGGCACTCCTGATATCCGGCAGGCGGCAGCTGAAAACGGTACCGTCTGGATGGCCGATATGAATTATGGTCTGATAAAGGGGGAAAACAATAATGTCTTTACCAGTCTGTCGCTTTCAGGTCCGGCATCAGAAGAAGTGTCCAACATCTCTTATGCAGATGGCAAAATCATAATATGTTCAGGGGGGATGGACCATGATTGGTCGGGACTTGGCAGAGATTACGCGGTTTCTGCTTTTGAAAACGATCAATTCACGAATTTAGTAACAGGGACCTACAAGGATGCAGTCAGGTCATGTATCGATCCTGAAAACAGTGACCATTTTTTTATTTCAACCTGGGGCGACGGATTGTTTGAGTACACCGGCAACACCCTAATAAAACATTACGACGCGACTAATACACCCGAGCTTACGCTGAATTCAGGTAATTCAGGCATCAGGATTTGGGGTCTCGCACACGATAAGAATAAGAACCTGTGGCTTACTCAGACAGGCAACGCAGGCAGCATAAAATTACTGAGACCTGATGGCAGCTGGATTGTTAATCCTTTAACAATTAATGCTCCTGTCCTTGGAGATATCATATCAGCCGAAAACGGGCAGAAATGGATCGTTTTGCCGGCAGGTAATGGTTTGTATGTTATTGACGATAATGATACCCCGGAAGTATTTACAGATGACAGGCATAAAAACCTTATAATTATTGATACCGATGAAAAAGTTATCTCCAACGCCCTCTCAATAGCTGAAGATCTTGATGGTAATATCTGGGTTGGCACTGACCAGGGGCCTGTTATCTACTACAATAACGAAAGGATCTTTGAAAACAATGCAAGGGCCAACAGGATAAAGGTGCCGCGTAATGACGGATCAGGACTTGCCGACTATATGCTTGGTACCGAAAGCATAACATCGATATCGGTGGATGGCGCCAACAGGAAATGGCTCGGGACAAAAAATTCGGGAGTTTATCTTCTGTCGCCCGACGGAGCAACGATGCTAAAAAACTACAAAACATCAAATAGTCCCATATATTCTGATTCAATTGCTTCGGTAGCAGTTGACAATAAGTCAGGAGAGGTTTGGTTTGGAACTGCGGAAGGTGTTCTGTCCGTACGGGAGGTAGCAACTTCAGGGGCTCAGAAATTCACCGATGTCTATTCATTCCCGAATCCGGTCAGAGAGGACTTTACCGGCAATGTCACAATTAAAGGTTTGATGAGAGATACCAATGTTAAAATAACTGATATAAGCGGTAACCTGGTTTATGAGACAATCTCTGAAGGAGGCCAGGCCGCATGGGACCTGACAACATTTACCGGCCACAGGGTGGCAACAGGCGTTTATCTTGTATTCTGTTCAGGTGGTGAAGGATCCGCAGCATTTATCACAAAAATACTTGTAATCGGAAGATGATCAGGTGATTATAAGGCTTTGAATCCTGTCTATCTGAAGCTGTTTATTAACCTCCCTCAGGCTCCTCGCTGTCCTTGTGAAGTACTGGTGACCCGAAATGAAATTAACCTGGATCTTATTCCAGTCATTCAGTTCCTTCATTTTATTCTGAGCCTTCAGCTCCTCGAAAAGAGTATTTGACACAGGAATGAAATCACTTCTTCCAAGATAATCCAGATCGGAGTCGCAAATGATTTCTTCAAGAAGATCTGCCGGTTTTGGCGGCATTTTGGTTGCCATAATGATCGAACAGATCCTGTCAATCTGATCGGGAGTGTAATTATATTCCGGAAGCATCTGCCTCGCGAGTTCAGCTCCGTAAAATTCATGATTATCATAGGCAATAGTGTGCCCGGCATCATGAAACAGGCCGGCAGTTTTCAGAAGCAGGATCTCTTCGTCACTGCAACCTTCCGCCCAGCCGATAAGTTCAACCTCGGTTACAACATCAACAGTATGCTTTACATTATGATAGAAAAGGTATTCCGGAAGTTCCTTCTCAAGCTTGTCAAGGATCAATTCCTGTATGTCGGTAAACTGAATCAATCCGAACTTTATCCTGAATGAACTGTTAGGAACCTTGCCCTCGCCGTCCGCTGACAACCCGGGTTTAAGTCCTTTGACTCTATACATCACGAGATTCCCTTTGTACTTGACCGGTATCTTCCCAAAATACTCACAGTCGAAGAATTCCTTGACGAGCTCATAAGTCATTACTGATATCAGAACGGATCCATTTTCGGAGGATCCTTCTATGCGACTTGCACTATGGACTGTATCCCCCTTTATATCGTAATTGATCTTCTTTTTACCGGACACCGTTGCGGTAACCGGACCGGTGTGTATTCCAATTTTAAGTTCCCATATGCGGTTACCCTGACCTCTTTTGCCGGATTCATATTGTCCAATGTAATTCCTCATCTCCATCGCAGCCATCACGACATCAACCGGATTTGTTATGTTTTTTACCGGTATCCCACCTGCGCACATAAAAGTATCTCCGATTGTCTTTATCTTCTCTATTTTATACCTCTTTGCAATGGCATCGAACTCACAGAATATTTCATCAAGCTCGTCCATTACTGTAACCGGATCCATTCCTTCAATGACTTTCGAAACAGGATGAATATCAGCAAACAGGACAGTTGTCATGTTGAATTTCAATGACCTGTCCTTTTTCTCCTCCTCTCCGTGCAATCCAGGGAAAATCCCCGGTTGCTGAGTTTTAAGTGACTCATTATCACGTGCAAGTTTTTCGTTTATCTTTTCAAGCTTTTTAACGAGCTGTTCGAGTTCCTGATTTTGTTTCGCAAGCCTTTCAATACGCTTAACGAGCTCCTCATTGTTTGTTGCGATCATGACGCAGTTGATTGACCGGTAAATATAATAATTTTATATTTGACAGATCATTTGGAACTATGCTCGTAAAGACAAAAGGAGTTATTCTTCATCAGATCAAATACACTGATTCAGGTATTGTCGTTCAGGTCTACACCCGGGAATACGGCAGGCTGGCGTTCCTCGTCAGAGGTATGAGAAGCAAAAAATCAGGAAAGCGCAGCGCTCTTTTTCAGCCGATGTTCATTCTCGATCTTGTCATTTATTATAAGGATTCACGCAGCATGCAGCTGCTAAAAGAGTTTTCGGTTTCATATTTACCATCGGATGTATATTCGGATGTTAAAAAGAGCTCGATCGCCGTATTTCTCTGCGAAGTATTAACCTCAGTCCTGAAGGAAGAGAGTCCGCATATCGAACTCTATGATTTCATTGAAGAATCAGTAAAGTATTTTGACACATCAAATACCGGCTTCAACAATTTCCATATTGCATTTCTCATAGGGCTCAGCAGTTTTCTGGGTTTTGAGCCGGGATTAAGAACTGATGCTGAGAATAAATACTTCGATTTTTTGAACGGGACTTTCGTTAAATTGCCTCCCTCCCATGCAGATTATGCCAATATTGAGATATCAGATATCCTTGCTGAGTTCTTTTCAGCTTCTTTTGACAAAACCGGAAGCATCCCTCTCACCGGGGAACTAAGGAATGAAGTTCTTGAGACTTTAATAAGATATTATTCAATTCATTTGCCCGGTCTTAAGAAAATAAATTCTCTTGAAGTGCTTAAAGAGATTTTCAGATGAAACATAAGGAAAATGTCCTTTTTTATATAGTTTAGTCCCAAAACCGATTTAATCTGATGTCGATAATACCCTCAATCGTTAACTGGCTAAATACAAAGCGAATAAATCAGATAGAACTTTTCCGGAAATATCCTGTCGAAACCCAGCAGGAGACATTGTACCGGATACTGGCCCAGGCTGCCTCAACCGAATGGGGCCAAAAATTTGACTACAAATCGGTTTCTTCGATAAAGGATTATCAGTCGAGACTGCCTGTCCAGAGTTACGAGGATCTGATCCCGTATATTGATCGTTTAAGGCACGGAGAAAGCAACCTCCTGTGGCCAGGCAAAATAAGGTGGTTCGCAAAGTCATCAGGGACAACCTCAACGAAAAGCAAATTTATTCCCATGAGCAGAGAGTCGCTTGTTGACTGTCATTTCAGAGCTGCAAAGGACATACTTGCAATTTATGCAATGAATAACCCCGAAACCCGTGTATTTACCGGGAAAGGGCTAACCCTGGGGGGCAGTCATAAAATTAATGAGTTTAGCAACGACTCGCTTTACGGAGATTTGTCAGCTATTCTGATTGAAAATGCTCCTTTCTGGGCAGAGATCATAAGGACACCAAGACAAAAAATTGCTTTGATCGAGGATTTTGAAAAGAAGCTTGATATGATTGCCAAAACTACTGTCAATGTAAATGTTACAAGCCTTTCCGGAGTGCCTTCCTGGTATCTTACGCTAATAAAATATATTCTTGCCTATACCGGCAAAAAAAGTCTGCTTGAAGTATGGCCTAATCTTGAAGTGTTTTTTCATGGAGGTATAAGCTTTACACCTTACCGTGAATTGTACAGGAGTCTTATCCCCGGAGATCAGATGCATTATATGGAAACTTACAACGCATCTGAAGGATTTTTCGGAATTCAGGATGACCCGGGGAAAACCGATTTGCTTCTGATGCTTGATTATGGCATATTTTACGAGTTCATTCCGGCCGATGATCTGAATTCCGGCCGGTCTGCAATATATACCATCGGTGAAGTCAGTACCGGAATCAACTATGCTATGGTAATTTCAACAAATGGCGGCTTGTGGAGATATTTGATCGGCGACACAATAGTGTTCACTTCTACTCATCCCTACAGGTTTTATATTTCGGGAAGGACTAAAAACTTCATTAATGCCTTTGGAGAAGAAGTAATTATCGACAACGCCGACAAGGCGATCGATTCGGCATCAAAGGGGACGGGAGCACTAATTTCCGAGTATACTGCAGGCCCTGTTTTTATGGGATCTGTTTCAAAAGGGTCGCATGAATGGCTGATAGAATTTGAAACAGAACCTTCTGATCTGGAAAAGTTTACTGATCTGCTCGACGAGACTCTCAAATCAATTAACTCGGATTACGAAGCTAAACGCTTCAAGGACATAAATCTGGTTAAGCCGGTTGTGAGATCTGTTCCCAGGGGTACATTCAACAAATGGCTTAAATCGAAGAACAAGTTTGGCGGCCAGAACAAGGTACCTCGTCTTTCAAATACAAGGGAGATAATAGAAGAGCTTTATTCTTTTATCTGAAAACAAGGTAATATAACATGCAAATTTTAGTAATTTTATAGACTTGTAAAAGTAAAAATTCCAATTATGCATATAGCAATTGCCGGGAACATCGGTTCTGGTAAAACGACCCTGGCCGGTCTGCTTGCCAAACAATATGGCTGGACACCTCACTATGAAGACGTTGATGACAATCCCTACCTGAATGATTTCTATGAGGACATGCAGCGCTGGTCATTTAACCTCCAGGTCTACTTTCTTAACTCCCGGTTCACCCAGATAATTGAAATAAAAAAATCGGACAAGACAATTGTTCAGGACAGGACCATATATGAGGATGCCTATATATTTGCTCCGAACCTTCATTCGATGGGTCTCATGTCGACCCGCGACTTCGACAATTACTCAAAGCTATTCGAGATGATGAGCTCGCTGGTCAAACCGCCCGATCTTCTTCTATATCTCAGGGCTTCGGTCCCGACACTTGTAAACAATATCCAGAAAAGAGGCAGGGAATATGAAAGCTCGATCCGCATCGATTACCTTAAGCGGCTTAATGAGCGTTACGAAGCCTGGATTCAGTCATATAAACTCGGCAGAATGTTGATTGTTGAAGCCGATCATTATAACTTCCCGAATAATAAAGACCATCTCAGCGAGGTAATTGATAAGATCAATGCTGAACTACACGGTCTTTTCTAAAATTCTAACTCCTGAGGTTGTATCAAAAGTCCGGATTTTTACACAATTTCCGTTTCCCATCCCCTGCCCCACAGTGAACTGTTTGAAGCTTTCAGCCCCCTTTAGGGGGTTGGGGGTGAAGAAGATGCAGGCGTTAAAGCAACCTCAACATAGCTTTTGGTATTCAGGTATTTATTTGATGTCGCTTTTATATCGCGAGTGGTGATTGAGTTGACGATCGACTTGAATTCGTCAAGAGTCAGTATTTTGTTCCCGTAGAGGTAATGGCTCTGCAAAACAGTCAGCCAGTAATTATTCTCCTTTATTCCGGTCTCACGTTCTCTGATAATTGTCTCTTTCACCTTATTCAAATCGACCTCATCCGGTCCACTATTTTTGATCTTCCCCATCTCGTCCAGAAGTGTCTGAGAGAGTTTTTTAACATTTTCCGGACTGCAGCCCCATGAGGAAGTTATTGAATAGCTGGGTCGCGGCAATTTGGCTACATTCCCATCAATATTTACCCCATAAACTCCACCCTGATCTTCCCGCATTGATTCCCTGCATTTTATCGAAAGTATATCCATCAACATCGTGAAGGTCAACCTGTCTTTATACTTCCATTTGAAATCTCCCTTCCAGACCATTGCAACCAGGCTTTGCGGTTCCGAGTTCTTAGGAACATCAACAATTATCTGCCCTTTCGGAAATTCAGGAGTCACATCCCTCCAGGTCTCTTTCCTTCTGCCTGAGGGAAGTCCGCCGATATATTTTTCGAGAAGCGGCACTACTTCATCTGTTTTAAAATTACCGACCATTATGTAAGTAAAGTCACTTGCATCAGCAAAACGGTCCCTGAATATGGCAAGAAGTCTGTCGAGACTAACCTGGTCGAGCTGGGCTTCGCTCGGAACGGCAATTACTCTGGGAGAATTCTTCGAGACAATCTTTGAAAGAGTATCAGAAAAGATAACCTGGGGATTAGATCTCATCGGCTTTATCATATTCCTCATCCTCGACATATAGGCATCGAATGCACTTTCATCCCTTCGCGTCTGAGTGAAATACAGGTAGTTTAACTGAAGCATTGTCTCAAGGTCTTTGGGAGTACAGCTCCCTGTCACACCTTCGCGGAGATCGTCGATATACGGAGTAACTTTTGCAGTATTTCCCGAAAGTTTTTTCTGTAACCCGGTATAATCATAGCTGCCTAATCCGCTCTGGACCACGATTGTTGAGGCCAGAGTAGCCGACATCACATCTTTATCGGGATAAATTGAAATTCCACCAGGGCTGGAGGCAGTGATTAAAATCTCATCATTTTTAAAGTCAGTGGGTTTTAAAATCATGTGGACCCCGTTGCCAAAAGTAAGTTCTGTATATCCAAATTCGCTGTTCTCGCTTCGTCTAACAAGAGGTGAAGGAACAGGCTGCACACTCAGTAACGGAACCTCAGAAACCTTATCAACATATGCTTCTACCTTTTGTGATTGTGCCCTTTTTATTATGTCTCCAACCTCCTGCTCCGAAGGCACTCTGACTCCTTCCTTTTCCTGAGCGGTCACCAGCACGAGGAGGTTTTTGTCAGTCGTCAGCGATTTGCCCAGTTTGTTGATCTCCTCAAGCGTTATACCCGGCAGAAAATCCTTTACAATCTCAAATTCTTTCTGATAACCCGGGATGCATTCCTTTGTAAGATAGTTTCTTACAAATTCGTCGGCATATGTTGACGATACTGTCTTATCGGCTTCCTTAGCTATATTTTCGTATGCCGAAAGAATGTCTTTTTTCTCTCTTTCAAGCTCGGTAGCCGTGAAACCAAACTGACGCGCCCTCTCATTTTCAGAAAGCATAAGCTCGAGGCATTTATCCATCTGATTTTCCTTTGCCGACGCTGACAGTGAATAAACATCTATAGTCCGGCCAATAAAAGATCCATATCCTGAACCGGCATAAAGGAACGGGGCATCGGGTTTGCGGGAAATCTCCTGGTACCTGTTGTTCAGCATGCTTGTATATAATGTCCGCATGAGTGAGTTTCGATAATCGTTATAGGTTATTGAATTTTCATGGGGATGCTTATAAAACATTTCTATGCCGAAACCCGATGCTTCCTTATCGGTTACGACACTTATCAGGGGTTCAACATTATCCGGTACCGGGAACTCAACTCTTTTCTTTGGGCCTGGTAGTTCGGGTATCCTTCCAAAGTATTCCTTAACCTTTTTCTCTGCCAGCCCCGGATCGATATCGCCGACAATCACCAAAGCCATCAGATCAGGTCTGTACCAGTTCTTGTAGAATTTGCGAAGGGTATCATAGGGGAAACTCTTTATTATATCAACTTTCCCAATAGGCAGTCTTTCTGCATACCTGGAACCTTTAAAAAGGACCGGGAGATACTTTTGCATCATCCGCTCATCAGCACCAAGTCCAAGCCTCCACTCTTCAATAATGACTCCCCGTTCCTTGTCAATCTCCTTATCATCCATGCTCACCTGATGAGCCCAGTCTTCAAGGACCTGGAAACCCCGATCGATCCAGAGAGCGCTGTCAGAAGGCACTTTTAGCATGTAAACAGTCTGGTCAAAACTTGTGGAGGCATTTATTTCCTGTCCGAATTTCACACCCATCTCTTCAAGCATATCAACCATTTTGTTGCTCGGGAAATTCTTTGTCCCGTTGAAACACATATGCTCACAAAAATGTGCCAATCCCCGTTCGTCGTCGGTTTCACAAATTGATCCGGCATTGATCGACAGCCTGAACTCAACCCTCTGTTCAGGTTTCTTGTTTTGTTTTATATAATAAGTAAGGCCATTTTCAAGCTTGCCAATCCGGATATTCGGATCGGGAGGGATGGGATTACCCAGATTTTGGACCTGGGCGTAAATACTTGTTGAAACAATGCCCAGAATAAAAAGGAAGGCGGCTGTGTAAGTTCTTTTTATATTCTTCATTTCTATATAACTCATTTTATTAGTAAAAGTTAACCTGAAAAGTAAAATTAGAAAATATTACCTGAGTTGAGGTGAAAATAAGTTCATTATTTGTTCTACATGCATTTAACGATTTTTAATATTTCAAAAATTGATCTTTTTATAATAAAATATTACCTTGGCACCTATATCAAAAAATCTCATAACTATGATCTCCACGCGCAGAAATTTCATAAAAACAGCATCTGTACTGGCTGCAGGTTCTGTTCTTCCCCTTGATTCACTGTCAAAAGCAAGGATGGGTATCTCACCCGCCGACAAAATACGTGTCGCTCTTATCGGAGCCAACAGCCAGGGATATGCCGACCTGGCCTCTTTCCTTAAGAACCCTGAGGTAGAATGTGTTGCATTATGCGATGTCGACCGTAATGTTCTTAACAGACGGACTGATGATCTCGTCAAGCTTAATGCTCCAAAGCCAGCGCTGTTCCTCGATTACCGCAAAATGCTGGAGAACAAGGATATTGATGTTGTTATTATCGGGACCCCCGATCATTGGCATTGCCTGCAGTTTGTCAATTCACTTGAAGCAGGGAAACATGTCTATGTTGAAAAACCTATCGGGAATTCTATAGCAGAAATAAATATAATGCATAAGGCTGCAAAGAAGCATGGGAAAATGGTCCAGGTGGGTCAGTGGCAAAGAAGCCAGCCCCATTTTGTTGATGCAATCAACTATCTCAAAACCGGTAAACTCGGGCGGATCCGTACATGCAAGGCATGGTCATATGTCGATTGGAAATCGGCTGTTCCAAAAGTGCCCGATACTCCTGTTCCTGACGGAGTTGATTACAACATGTGGCTCGGTCCGGCTCCAAGACGTCCTTTCAACAAGAATCGCTTTCACTTCACGTGGCGCTGGTATTGGGAATATGGCAACGGCCTGATGACTGACTGGGGCGTACACCTTATCGATTATATTCTTTACGGGATGGGGAAAACTATTCCTGCATCGGTGATGGCAATTGGTGGTAAATACGCGTTCCCTGATGATGATATGGTTACTCCTGATACGATGACTGCCGTATATGATTTCAAAGACTTTACAATGATCTGGGAACATACCATCGGCATTGGTCTCGGAAATTGGAGAAGACCTCACGGTATGTCGTACATCGGCGAGAATGGAACTCTGGTCCTTGACCGCAGTGGCTGGGAGGTTGTTCCTGAAAAACAAAGGGTTGAAGCAGTGCCCGTCCAGAAAAATGTTGGCAGCGGCCTGGATCTCCACGTCAGGAATTTCCTTGATTGTATTAAAAACAACACACCGCAGAACCTTCATGCAGGTATCGACATTGGCCGGAGTGTGGCACTGGTTGCACAGATGGGCAATATAGCATACCGTACCGGTGAAAAAGTTTCATGGGATGATGCCAAACAGGCATTTAAAACCGAAACAGCAAATAAGCTTATTACTCCGGTTTATAATAACGGATATAAATTACCGAAATATTAACTGGTCTTCCTGCTTTCCTGCAGGGTGAGTCCAATCTGTGCAATCGTAGAATCTGCAGCGGCCTGAAGTGTCTTTTGTTGTGAAAGGGTAAAAAGGATAAGGGCTTTATTATCGCCGGGCACCATGGTGACCTGAAGCGGTGTATTTTCAAGTTTCCATCCTGCAGGGAACGGGAATTTAAACTTAAGATCAGGATGATAGAAGATGTTTCCCTCAACATACCCCTGCCTCGGATCCTCGCCATACACTATTCCGTTTATCATCTGAAGATAACTGTCCTCATTAACTTTCCATGAGGGCTGGTTCAGCTTTTTCTGCCATTCGGCAGCCTTTTCGTTTACGGCAGTATACCTGTCGCCCGGGTCGGGATGTGTCGACTACCAAATATCGGAAAAAATATCTATCCGCTTACGACATTGACCTTATAATCTCCTGTATGCAAACTAATTTTATCAAAGAAATCAGCTCTTATTAACCCGGTAAATAACAACAGGAATTTTGTAACTTTTCCACCTCTTGTGAGTTTTTATTTTATTTAAAGAGAAAGACATTAATACCGGGAACTTGGATGACGTAACTCTGATGTCTCGCGTAACTAACGGTGAGATAGATAAAATGAGCATCCTGTACGAAAAATACAAGATGCCGGTGTATACCTATTTTTTCAAAATTACGTGTGGCGACAGGGAATCCAGCGAGGACCTCGTTCATACTGTGTTTTACAGAGCCATAAAGTACAGGAATTCTTTCAGCGGCCAGGGAAGCTTTGCAAACTGGATATTCAGGATTGCCCGTAATGCCGGCCTTGACTATAACAGGAAAAAGAAAAAATCTTACGATTATAATTCTGAAGTCAGATCAGGCGCCATCAATTATTCTGACGAGGATGATTATGAAAAGAGAGAGCAGCTTGCCTCTCTCGGCTTTGCTATGAGTAAGCTGGAACATGAAGAAAGGGAGATCATTGTCCTGGGTAAATTAGAATGTCTCAGATATAAGGAAATTGCTGATATTCTGGGCACTTCCGAAGGCAATGTTAAGATCCGTATGTTCAGAGCGATCAAAAAACTGAAGGATATATTTACAAAAATTGAAAAGGTTCATTATGAGAAAAAAGGATAATAGGAAAGAGCTGTTCGATCTTCTTCACGATAAACTTACGCCCGGGGAGACCAGTGAAATTCTCTCCGGCATGAAAGAAGCGGGTATAGGAGATGATGAGATCGAACCGATCAGAAGAATAAGTAATCTGATTGACGAAGCACCTGTCGATGAACCATCTTCAGGGATGGACAACCGATTTTATGAAATGCTCGACATTGAAAGAGAAAAGGCGGGAAAAAACATTTCAGGAAGAAGAGGATGGTTTCAACCTTCTTCACTCAGCGCCGGATTAAGGATTGCGGCAGGGATAGCCTTGTTCCTGCTGGGATGGTTTATGTCTGTCTGGTCGGGACAGAGATTCACCCCAGGTAAAGAAATGGCCGAACTTTCAGGCGAGTTAAAAGGGCTTAAGGAGACACTTGTTCTGACAATGCTGAACCAGAATTCATCTCTCGAGCGGATTAAGGCAGTAAATATGGTGAATGAGTTTGAAAATGCTGATGAGAGGATTATCGGGAGCCTGCTAGGAGCTTTAAACCATGACGAAAACGATAATGTAAGACTTCTCTCCCTTGAAGCGTTGATCAAATACTCAGAAAATCCTGCAGTACGGGAAGGACTGGTTACATCGATCCACAATCAGTCATCACCCATGATACAACTCCGGCTTGCTGAAGTGATGATCGCACTGAATGAAAGAAAAGCTGCTCCTGAATTTCAGAAAGTCCTGATGAATTCAGGGTTGAATTATAGTGTACGGAATAAAATAAATGAAGCAGTCACGGTTTTATTATAGGAAAATGGCATGATTAAAAAACTCCTTATTACTGAAATCCTCTATATAGTCCTGGCAATCCCTTGCATCAGCCAGGGAGAACAGCTTGTAATAAATCTGTCCTCCTCATTAAACAACCGTGTTTTTACCTTCGAGAACCCCAAGGGCTCAGTTAAAATTACCGGGTATGATGGTGAGGATATTGTTGTAAATGCTGCCCTAAGATCGCCTGAATCCCAAAAGCCTGGTGTAAGTGATATGAAGCGGATAGAAAAGAACCCACTAGATATTTATGCAGAAACGGATGGAAATAACGTTGCTTTATATAGCAGAGTATCAGGAAAAACAGTGGATTTTGATATAAAAATCCCAAAGAATTTCTCCATGAAGCTGAAATCGCTCGATAACGGCGACATACTTGTAATCAATATTGATGGGGAGATTGAGGTTGAGAATACAAACGGGAATATTACACTTGAAAATATATCCGGATCATCTGTTTTAAGTACTGTTTATGGGAATATCTCTGCCGCATTCAGGGCAGTGAAACCCGATTCCCCTATGGCGTTCACCTCATTCGAAGGAGAAATTCTGCTTTATTTCCCTGTCTCCGTAAATGCAACGGTGAAGATGAAAACCGGAACCGGGGAAATCCGTTCAGATTTTGATATAATACCGGTAAAAAGGCAGCCTGTTGTGAAAAAAGTTGAAAATACGAGGATCTATTCCCTTGAGGACTGGGTTGTAGGCCGGGTCAATGAAGGAGGTCCGGAATATGTCATCAGAAGCTATAGCGGAAACATAATTATAAAAAAGAGAGGGTATTAAGTAACTTTTAACTGGATGGCAGGTTCTTAGTTAAAAGTTTAACCATTAAATATCTTAACCATGACAAGAAAAATTCAGATCACACTAATTACCCTTTTCACTATTTTCATGATTTCTATTCCCTTAAGCGGACAATCCGGTTCCGGAAAGATTGAAGGTACATGGGAAGTGAAACCCGAAGCCGGCGACCTTTCCTTTGAATTCTCCGTAAGGGCAAAAGATCACAACTCGAACTCCAGTTTTTCAGAGACAGTTAAAAAGTCGGAACTTACCGGCTTCACAAATGGCAGCAACATAAGTTTCTCTTTGAAAAATAGAGGAGGCGAAATAATTATGACAGGCGATATTGAAGCAGACAAGGGAAGCGGCTCCTTTGTTTATACTCCTGATGGAAACTTTATGAAAGCCATCGCCAATGAAGGTTTTCGGGATTTAAAGCCTGAATTGTTGCTTCTTTTTACTTTAAAGGATATTGATGCCGGATATATTAAAAGCGTCAGGAACCTTGGGTATAAGGACATTTCGGAAGATAACCTCGTTGCTCTGGTAGCTCTCGGCGTAACTGTTGAATACATAAAGGAAATTCAGGAAAGCGGGTTCCCCGGTATTGCCATCAGCAAGCTGATCGGATTCAAGGCGTTGGGAATTGATCCATCCTATATATCCGGTCTGAAGAAACTGGCTGGCGGCGATCTGTCGGTTGATGACATCATGTCGCTTGCAGCATTGAAAGTTGATGAGGTATACGCATCAGCCATGAATAAATCAGGTTACAGGTTATCTGGTGAAGAGTTGATAACATTCAAGGCCATGGGCATCACTCCTGAGTACGTAAGTGAAATATCTGCCGCTGGCTATGAGGGTCTTTCAAGCGATGACATCGTTCAATTCAAGGCTCAGAATATAAGCCCTGAATTTATAAAAGAGGTAAAGAGCATGGGTTTTAAGGAAAATGTTTCTGCCGACCTGATAATTAAACTGAAGATATTCAAGATCACCAGGGAATATATAGATGAAATGAGGGATGCAGGGTATCCGGAATTATCTGCTGATAAGCTTATCGAATTTAAAATCTTTAAAATTGACAGACCTTTCATTGAAAAAGCCACAAAGTTTAACGGCTCAAAACCTTCTGCGGACAAACTTATCCAGCTTAAGATCGCAGAAGGAGGTTCAAGTGATAATTCAACGGAATAAGCCCATGCACCATCCAGAAGCCACCTCTCCCCTTCCGATAGCTATCGGAACCCTCCCCCGGAGTGGCATAGCCGTCAACCTAAGGAATAGGATACCTTATGAATCAAACTGTATGCAACTGAGTTGCAATAATTTACATTTGGGATGTTGAAAAAGTCTTTCTTAACCGCAAAGCGCGCAAAGAAGGCGCAGAGGACACAAAGTTAAAAAGTTAATAATTAGCTCTTTGCGTGCCGATAGCTATCGGCATTTGCGTAAATCCTTCGCGATCTTTGCGGTTAATGGATTTGGACTTTTTACTCCACGCAGAGGCGATAAGGGTTGTAAAAACGCTGCCACAGTTTATTCCGGGCAAACAGGGAGGAAAGCCGGTCCCGGTGTGGTTTACGGTACCCATTAATTTTCAACTTAAGTAAGATCACAAATCTAAGGCACTGCAGGGGACAGAAGATAATAGTTCAAGGTTTCTTCTTAAACAGAGTAAATGGAATACTATCTGAATCAGCGCCTCTTGTAAGTAAAAGGTTTAGTCGTATAGTATCAACGGGTATTGCATTTGCCAGAATTGAAAGATCAAGAGTCTTCTTTCCGTCTTTAGCAATCTCAAAAGTATCTGCCGGTAATCCGGAAACCTGCCACTTTTCAGGCAGGCCATTAATTCTTAATTTATATGATTCCTTATTCTCTGAGACATTTGTAACCGATACATTCAGCTTTCGTGCAATGGCTTCCTGTATAAATGGTTCCTGCTTATAATCAAAAGTGATCACCCAATCACTATTGTGCCTTACAACAAGCCAGGGGGAGAGATTCCAAAGTTTTTCCAGTTCATTTTTATCGGGTCTCAGCGATTTTCTTTGATCAGGCAAGCTTGTTTTATCCGGGCCGATCATAACTGGTAAGTTATATTTGGAGAGTACTTTCTTTGTCATTCTTACAGTACTATCGGTTAACACATCAAGAGTTGCCGGCGCTTCAAATCCGGCAATTGCTACTGTAGAAATTCTGTTCCCTATGGGTTTACGCCATATTTCAGGGATGGCCTTTGTGCCGCCGATAATGCCAAAGATTGATCCCAGAGTAGCGCCGGTACAATCCGTATCATCTCCACAATTTATCGCGATGCAGATGGATCTTCCAAAATCGCCCTCACCATACAACCATCCGATTATTGTAAAAGCAACGTTACGAGGTGCCTGAAACCATCCCATGTCCTCTGTGTCTTTGATTACAGCCAAACGCGCTTCTCTCCAGTCCTTCCCATCATTTTTAGCCCGGACAGCAGTCAATACAGCTTTGGCTACACGACAACCGGGCGGGATCATCGACAGCCCAAAACTGATCAGGCTATCACGATCAGATTCAAGAAAAGCAGCTGATTCAATCGAAGCAGTAAATATTTCTGCATAAGTTCCTTCAGCCATACCATGATCCACGCAAGCATCCTCTCTGGCCATTTTAACCGCCATCATTGGATTGCCCGGGAAAAGACAGGCCCAAATTTCTGAACGGATCCAGGCTCCGTTACTATTCTTCCATCTGGCATTATTGAATTCACCCGACACAGGAGGTTTTAATCCTGACCGCATGTTAGCTTTTCCAATACCATATTCATTCCAGTTTACCGGTACATATTTCAGCCAATACTCACCAAGTTTGAATGCATCAACATGTCCGTCATTTTCCTGCATAGCTTTCAGCCAAAGAATCTGAAGATCGAGATCATCATTGGCAGCGGGCTCTCCTTCTTTCAGCTTTGTATAGAAGGTTATATCATGAAGATTGGTATCACCTTCAAATGGCATTCCCAGCGTTCCACCAATATTTTTCCCAAGCCAGCAGGCGTATACCTTATCCCGGAAATCATTTTCGTTCAGGTATACTTTGCGATCTTCATTACAGGAATGCCATAATAATGAAACACTGAGAACCAGTAAAAAAAAGACTGATTTTTTAAAGTTAAAATTTCCCATAATCCGGACGGTTAAGGTTAGATCATAAAGTTAGCAATTACCAGGCGTACTAAATAAGCAATTACAACTTTTTTAGTAATGTCAGGATTAATGCGTCATTAAGACTCCGGGGGATGCAAAAATTTGTTTGATATATTACTGAGCTGTATAGCCACCATCAATAGTATAATACGAACCGGTTACAAAAGATGCTTTTGAAGAACTTAACCATAGAACCAGTTCTGCCACTTCTTCAGAAGTGCCCAATCTGCCAATAGGGTGCAGTGCGGCTAAAGTATTCATTGTAGCGTTATCCAGGGTATTTGTAAGCAAAGGGGTCAAAATATATCCCGGACCAACAGAATTGATACGGATATTCTTATCAGCATACTCAAGTGCAGCAGTTTTAGTAAGTCCGATAATACCATGTTTGGCAGCTACATAAGCCGGAGAATTTTTGGTGCCAACTATACCCAGAATTGATGTAATATTTACAATACTGCCGCCTCCCGAACTTAAAATTGAGGGAATCTGGTAACGCATTCCATAAAATATTCCTGAAAGGTTAATACTTATGACCTTGTCCCAATCGTCGATTGGGTATTCACCTGTTGGAGCCAATGGGCCTCCAATACCTGCATTATTACAAGCAATATGCACAACACCATATTGTTTAACGGTTTTCTCAACCAGCGATTGATTGTCAAATGGTTTTGATACATCTGCTTTTATAAAGATTGCATTTCCCCCATTTGCTTGTATATGTGCTACAGTCTCCTGTCCTCCATTTTCATTAATATCAGATACAACTACACTTGCACCTTCCATTGCATAAAGCAGTGCGACTGCTCTGCCAATACCAGAACCAGCTCCGGTAATAATCGCCACTTTATTCTCTAAGTCTTTCATATTGTCTTTTACTTAGTTTCATTCATCTTAAAAGAATGATCAGAACATTTTGTTTTGTTTGTGTAAATCACCTTTATTCATAAACAAATAATAGCAGTGAGTGTTTAAATTGTATAACACAGAAACGGCAAATGATTACAAAAGGAACTTTTGGAATAATCGGACTTGGGAAAATGGGTGGTGACCTTGCTATGCAGGCTAATGATAAAAACTATAAAATATACGGTTACGATCCTTCTCCCAAAAAAGAGTTAGAAAAAACCAATATTCAATTTGTCAATAGCTTAGACGAATTAGTTAAACAACTTCCTTCACCAAGTATCATATTTATTTATATTCCGGCAGGGATTGCAGTAGATAAAGTACTGGACCAACTCACACCCCTGTTAAAAAAAGGTGACATTATAGTTGATGGTGGTAATTCCTACTGGGGCGATTCAATAAGAAGAGCGGAAAGATTAAAAGAGTCAGGAATATACTTTATCGATTGTGGTACGAGTGGAGGTGTGGATGGTGCAAGGAACGGCGCATGTTTTATGGCAGGAGGGGAAGAATCAGCTATTCTTCAGGTGGCTCCGATATTAAAGGATCTTTCAGTGCCCGGAGGGTTTATTAATACCGGCGGTTCAGGTTCGGGTCATTTTGTAAAGTTAGTGCATAACGGAATTGAGTTTGGTATGCTGCAGGCTATAGGTGAAGGTATGGACTTATTAAGTCATTACCGGGAAAAGCTCAACTTTCCGGAAATCTTGCACTGTTGGAACAATGGTTCAGTAATTCGTTCATGGCTTATTGAATTGATGGGTAAAATGTATGACGAAAAGCAAGGCTTTTCGCAGGTTCCTTCTTATATCGAAGATACAGGGGAAGTCAATTGGCTGATCAGTGATGCTATGTACATGGAGGTACCAGTCCCTGTAATGGCACAATCAGTGATGCAACTTTTTGCTTCGAGGGAAAAAACTCAGATATGGGCAAAAGCCATTGCCATGATGCGGCATGGATTCGGTGGACATCCCTTTGGAGAGGATTCGGGAATTAAACGCGAGCGTGAGTTCGGAAAAGTAGGAGATTTTCCAAAAAATAATATTGAATAAATCCTGAGTCCAAGGGAAATTCTTACAATCCGGGGGGATAATTGGATTTTTCAGCCGAATTTATAGTGTTTCCTGACGGCTTTATTTATTTTCCATCTGCATTTCAGGCCATTAGAGAATACAACCAGATCTCCTTTGCTAAAACTTACCGGCGTACCATTTTCAGGTGTAACAACTACCTCGCCTTCCAGGATATAGCAGGTTTCCGCTTCATCATATTCCCAAGGGAATTCTGAAATCTCTTTTTCCCATATCGGCCATGATTTAACGTTAAGCTTTAGAAGTTTCTCTTCCGCAGGTTTTTCAACGTGTATCATATTTTGTTGATTTAATTTTCAATAGTGTCTGACTAAAGTAATAAAATAAGGATTACTCCTCTTAATTTTTTCAACCGGGTTATTTTTTTAAGGACACAACGGCTTTAATTATATTTTTAATCAACGAAAGTCTCTTTTAGGATGAATTTAACCTCTTTGATTTCAGGTTTAGAAAGTTTACCAAGATCTTTGAGTATTCGCCGTTTATCAATGGTTCTGATCTGATCAAGTACGATCCAACCAATTTTGTGGTCATGTTTTATCTCAACACGTGTAGGATAGTTTTTTGAACTTGTTGTCATTGGGGCTATTACAACAGTTCTTAAGTGGTTGTTCATCTCGTCAGGTGAAATAACAACACAGGGTCTTGTCTTTTTGATCTCGCTTCCAATAGTTGGATCAAGGTTTACAAGAATGATCTGGTATTGGTTTATTTCCATTCTTCAAGGTTTTCTTCTTCGAAAACGTCTGGCATAGTGAGCTTGTCGTCACCGTTTGCATGCATCTCTATGAATGCTTTATCCCAGCCTTTTCTAGGTCTGGCAAGCGGTTTGATGATAATAAAGCCCTTATCCAGAATCATTTCAACTGTATTACGGATATTATACCTCTCGATAATGGTTTTACTGAACCTTATCCCCCTCGAATTTCCAATTTTTATGACTGAAACTTCCATGACATTATCAATTTACTATGTAATTACAAAGTTATTACGGTTTTTCGAAATTTCCAAATTACTTTATGTTTTAAGTGAAAACAATCTGTCAAACAACAGTAATTATCAGATTATGAGTAGAAACAAAGAAAAGGTGTTTTGTTTAATCAACCTTGTATATTTTTTTCATATCTGAAACTGAAGTTGAAATTATTTTTTTCAATATATCAAGGTTGATATCCTCAATTTTGTTGACATAAATACATGAACCTGAGCTGATTTTGTATTTGCCGAGTTTGCTCAGTAAGTCTTTGTAATTGTTAACTCCTGACATAATGTATACTGCCAGGTATTGCTTACGGGGTGAAAATCCAGTTAACGGCCAATCACCCTCTTGTTTACTGCGTTCAGATTTGTAATGATAAGAACCATATCCTATCATATTGTTGTTCCATAAGGAAGCTTTTTCTTGTATAAAACTGTCAAATAGCTTTTTTAATTCTATACCATCCACACGTTTTTTTTCTGGTTCTATACTCATCAGAAATTTATCAATATCCAATTCACCAGGTTTGGTTTTAATTCCACTCATAGTATCTCCTCCATAGTATGTATTGAACTAAAATAAGAATTTTCTACGCAGTTTTGTTCATAATCAGGTCAGAAATTAACCTGGTTGTTTCCCCCAAAAGTTTGTTTCTTGTCCGAAAACATCAAAAGAGAATAGACCAGTAAATATTGCCAAAAGGATACAAAGAATTCCAGGTGGCCAGTGAAGAAAGAGCAGCAACAAAGATTTGATAATCCGTAATGTTTCCATCTGTTTAAGTTTTTAAGATTAATTGCAATAAATCGATTAACGAATGTCGGGCTTAGCGGCCAGCTGTAATTTTCTTTGGAGCAGGAAGCCATGCAAAAATTGTGACAAAAAAATGACTTTTAGCATTGTCCGAGATTTTTAAAGATATCTGTGGACAGTTTTTTTATAGGTTAAATATTGTTCTCCAAATCTCTTTGTCAGGAATTTTTCTTCCCCAAGAATAATTTGATGATATGTAATTATGCTGAAAACTCCAAAACCAATGTCGATCCAGTTGGATGTATAAATCATTGATGCGAGAGTCACTAAGTTGAAACCCAGATACATTGGATTTCTACTGAATCTATAAACTCCAGACTGTTTCAAAATAGTCTTTGTATCCGGCAATCCAATTCGAACTGATTTACCCAGATTAATTGAACTCATTATCAAAAGGAATATTCCAGGTGCCAGAATGATTAGAGCAATTAGCCTTAATGAGGAATTTGAATGAATTGGCAGGAAGTTAAGATTAATTAAACTAAAAAAGAGAAAGATCCACGTTAGATATCCACTCGTTTTTCCTGTAATAAATAGTAGAGGATTGACAGGGGTTTTACCTAGTATTTCCATTCATTTTATTTTTCGATTCAGGGCTACTTTTTCTCCCAGTTTTGATCAGGATAGTTTAGAATACTGGAAAGGTAACGTTCAGCAAGCGTAGATCATGTGATTCGCCTGACAGTCATATTATTTTTTCTTCAATATAGTGAATATTTCTATTCGGTCAATTAGGTGTTGAAATTACCTGAAAGGTGTCTCGCTTAAAAATGACGGGCTTGTGGTTAGATCAAACGGGACGTGTAAAATATAGTACAACTTTATAGTCTGGCGAGTATTCAATGTCCAGATTCCATCCGGCATTTTTAGCCCGGTCCTGCCAAATTGTCTCAAATATGCTTTTATAGTCCTCAATAGAAATCCTGGGTTTAAGATGTACGGCTGTAAAGTAAAGATCAAAAAATTTTGTCTCCATTTGAACTGTGGCCTGCGAGTCAGAGAGTTTAACAAGAGTCACATTGTTACCTCTGAGATTTGCCTGTTCCCAGCAAAGATATAGAATGAATGCTTTTGGGGGAGAGGTAAAAGGTACCCAGGTCTTTGCACCAACAAAATATCCGCCTCCATCTTTTAATAGATTTAAAGCATATTCCTTCCCTTTTTGTTCTGAGATCGGGAGGTAAATATTCAAAACGATAAATGACCAGTAGATTTCCTCGCGAGCCCAGGCTTTCTGACCTTCAGAAATATCCTGGAAGGTGGAAACCGGCAAAGGTGGTAGCTTATCAAGCCTGATAAAAATTGTTTCCAGATGCTGGAAGAACCACTTCGAATCAAGAATGACAAATGAAAAACAATAGTTGACTCTTTGACCCCTTTCAGACCAGGGAACGATAAACTGAATTCTATTATCAATTTTTATTATTTCAGGAACGACCTTCCAGTCGTTCGGAGAGGCTTGAACACGAATTGTATCAAGGTATCCAAGCAGAATTGGTTTAAAATTATCACCAGGTTGATCGAGAGGTTTAATTCTGTCGGGAGTCATTTGGCCGGATTTGACCAGATGCAGGAATTCATCCCAAATTTTAAGGTCATCCTGACCGTAGGAAAATGTCAGTTGTGTAAACAGCGTAATAAGGATTAGAAATTTCTTCATAGTATCTCTAACTAAGATTGGAACTTAACTAACATGAGGCCTAAAGGTTTCCATATTTCCGGATCATAGCAATGCCACGTCAGTCACAATAACAATAACCCTCCCTCCATTTTCTTAACTATCTTAATGCCTGTTGCCTGACTTTCAATCTATATAAGTCATACGAAAATTAAACATTATACGGGAGAAAGGGAAGAGAATAGACCGGAAACATATTAACATGTGACGACAAGTATTTCCGGGGATTTGACGCAAGGGATAGAGAGCAGGACGATTGAATCAGTTGTTTTGCCCGGGGAAGTTACTTACAGTGATCTGGCTGATTATACGATAGCAGGTGCGGTGAGAAACCTGCAAATCTGAGGTAAATTTCCAGACAATTTACTATATTTAATCTCATTATTGGTTATCTGTACATTTTTTCATTAATCAAGAAATTATGGATCGTAGAAAATTTGCTGGAAGTATGATGCTTACGGCTATTGCAGGGCCTCAGGTTATTTTTAATTCGCCCTTAAATCGAACAAATATTATTGAGTTTAAGGAGGATATTAAAGGATTACCCGTCAGAGAATTTGATGTTATAGTCGCAGGAGGTGGTACTGCAGGTGTAATGGCAGCTGTGGCTTCTGCCAGACAGGGAGCAAAAACGGCTCTTATTGAAGCAAAAGGATATCCGGGAGGAACGGTTGTGGAGGGAGGGACAGCTCTTCATAGCTATTTTAACCTTTGGAAAGCCTTCCCGGGAGTCGAAAAACGCCAGGTAGTAAAAGGTCTTGCACAGGAAATTATCGACCGCCTGTTGTTAGTTGGGGGTACAACAGGTCATGCTGATACGACAACAAGATATAATTATGATTCTGTTTGTACAGCCATTGATACGGAGTTATATAAGCTTAAAGCATTTGAAATGCTTGTGGAATCTGGTGTTTTTATCTGTGTGAATACACTTTTGGCAGGAGCAGTAAAAAAAGGATCAAGATTAGAGGGTGTTATTGCTCAAAGCCGGTTGGGGAGAGAGTATTTCAAAGCCAGCTGCTTTGTTGATTGTACTGCCTATGGTGATCTTAGTGCTTATTCGGGAGCAGATTTTATAGAATTAAATGATCATCCGGTATGTAACAGTATGGGATTAGGTAATGTTAAGATTGAAAAACTTTACGATTTTCTCAAAGTAAACAATGCAGCAGGAGATATTGCACTTGGATTGCGATCTGGTAAAGAGAGCCAGATTATCAGGATAGGTGCAGAAGGTACAGGATCTTCGGAGAACACACTGCCTGAGGGATTTATCGAAGGAATAAAGCAACTGGGATCAGGACTGATAACTACAACAGTTCATGATAATTATCTGATGTTTATTAAGGTCAACTACAAAATGGATAAAAGTCCGACCAACAGAGATGAAGTGGCGAAAGCTGAATTAATTATAAGGCAGAATCAATATAAAACACTTGAATTATTTAAGAAATATTTACCGGGGTGTGAAAAAGCTTTTATTGCCCGGACAAGTCCCTCTTTAAACATACGTCGCGGAAGAACAATAACATGTGACTATGATATCACCTCAGAAGATGTTCTTCAAGGGAGACATTTCGATGATGATATTATGGCATATGGATTTCATGATGAAGCTCCGCGTCTGCAAATCAGGAATGGAGGGACATATGGTGTACCTTACAAGGCACTTATCGTGAAAAATATTGAAAATTTATTGGCAGCAGGAATGCTTATCACATCAAATCATAGCGCACACATGTCAACAAGGAATACTGTATGCTGTATGGGTCAGGGACAGGCTGCCGGAACCGCTGCAGCCTTATGTGCAGTGAAAAAATATGGAACACGTGAACTAAATTACTCTGACCTTAGAAAAAAACTTGAAAAGGATAGCGTTCATTTTGAAAACTAAATTGTGAGTTTTCTTTATTATATTCCTTAGAAATATCTGATATGAAGTTATGTACGAGCAAGCATTAACAAAAAAACATCCACCCGGGAATAACTCAGGTGGATGGGATTTATATTAAATTACGTAAGAGAGCAAGCTGAACTCCTATATGGGTTATTCTTTCTTTGGAGTCGGAGGAAGCTTCTTAACAAATTTCCCATTTTCGTCATAAATAAGTGTCTCAGTGGTTAGTGTCTCAGGGGTGGTCCCTTTGACAATAACTACTTCATAGGTAACAATATTGTTTTGTGTAACACTTGTTGCTTCTTTAATAGTATAACCGACATAATTTTTAGCAATATGGTCTGTTATAGCTTTTTGAAGATCAGTTACCTGGACGGCAGTACGCAGGGGCTTTTCTTGTGTGGCGTTAGCTTTGGTTGCCTGTGTATTGGCAAGCAGAACTGCCATAATTAACGCAAGACTTAACAATACTTTTTTCATAACTAATAAATTTTTTGGTTTAAAAACTAAAAAATACCTAAAAACCTATTTTAGTGGCACTAATTCAAATATTGTACCCAAACGAGTAAAATATATTTAATAAGCTTACAATAAGTTAATTAAACAATTTAGAAAAAATACCGGATTTATAAAATTGAAAATAAAATTCTCAATTTGATAAAAACAAATAATGAATCAGGGAGTATTCAGGAATTATCTCGCGGTACAATTTTGATAAGTGTCCGGGGAGTTGTCCCGGTTGCAGAAAGTTGGTAAATGGGCACCGGTGCAGTGTCGCGCAGAAGGCCCTGACCGAAGCGAAGCAAGCGTCAGGGGTACTAACTGTCTCGGAGCCAGAAATTTGTCAGGGTACGGGAATTTTATTGCGGGCAGATGCGCGCTTCGCCAGCCGTAGCTTCAGCGAAGGCTGGTTTGCGGGTGTAACGACCATTACAAAATTGTCTTGGGTGCAGGAGTAAAAGTTGAGGAGCCCCGCTATGCGGGATAAACTCCACGACGAACCGAACGAAGTGAGCTCGGCGAAGCCAAATCCCGCCTCAGCGGGGCAAAAACCCTGACAAACTACTTACCCATATTGTCCATGTTAGGCGTTCGTTGTTTGTTAATTAAATCGTTTTGTACCAGAAATGTCCCGATAAGGTTTTTTGAAAAAATCATTAACTGTATGATTGAACAGTTCAGTGTAAAATATCGGTATGGAATGTCCTGAGTCAGGAAGGATCCACAAGTACGACTTTGGAATACTTTCAGCTATGAGTAAAGTATGTTTTGAGCGTATGACGTCATGGTCACCAGCAATAACTAAAGTTGGACATTTAATACTTGAAAGTTGGTTTAGTTCGATACCAGTTTGAGCAAATACAAGCCTAAATATTTTTAATGTATTTTTAATACGAGGTATTGTCGCCAATTTTTCAATTTGTTTATGTTCATCAATAGCCCAATTGTAAATAGCAGGATCAACGGCAGAAGTATCCGGCCAAAGATTTGCTCCTGTAATCGCAAGTTTTTTAACCTTATCAGGGTAATGGATAGCTAACAATAACCCTATAATACCCCCATCACTCCATCCAACCACATTGCATGAATCAATTGCCAGAGTATCTAATAATGCATTCAAATCATCAGCCATCATTTTGTAACTTAAAGAATCACCAAAGTCGATCGATTTTCCGTGTGCTCGGCTGTCTGGTGCAAATACTTTATATTCCTTCGAATAATATGGGATTTGATATTGAAAGTTTATAATGGCTCCGCCATTACCATGAATAAAAAGTAAAGGTTGCCCGGTGCCATATGTTTCATAGTACATATTAAATCCTCTCACAGGTACGTAATGTCCTGCTTTTTCATTCTGTCCGTATTTTATTTCATTTTCAGAAATCTGTGAATATAGGTTTTGAAAGAAAGTATTTGTAATTAAGATAACAATAAACAATGTCTTCATTGTAATCGCTTTTAATATTTGATTCGAAGAATCTAAGTTAATAGAAATTTATTTGTGTTGCATATTGCATGCTGGCGCGATCGCGTGGTACGGTTCGCAAAACCCTTGACAAATCAACTTACCTGAATGGTTTATGTTATAGGCTGCGTATTTTCTTATCCTATTATCCCGATTATCATTCCAATTAAAGGCCCACAATTGAAAGCCATATGTGATATAATTCCAATCCAAGTATTTTTTCGTTTATAGATTACATAGGAAAGGGCTAAACATGATGGTAATAGAATTATCAGATTCCATTTCCAAAAAATATGAAACAAACCCCAAAGGGACCCATGTATTACCCAGGTCCATTTCTTAAAGGCTAATTCCTGTCTTGGAAAAACATATCCACGCCACCAAAATTCTTCACCAACAATATTAAATAGTAAGAATATAAAATATATAATAGCAATCCACCATTGTCCTTTTAATGGAACGCCCATAAATGAGGCCACAAGAATATTTTGTTCAAGTCTGGGGTCCACCGCAGGTATTAGAAATTCGGGAGGAGAGAAAAGTTTAAATTGAATTAACCATTTTGAAGTGAATGATAATGTTCCATAAATTATGACACTGACAATAAATAGTACAAGGGTATAAATCCAGTCTTTCTTAGTCATTTTTTTTAGTCTGAATCTTGTTAAAAATGTAGACCATTTAAAGCTGTTCCCCTCAACTTTGTATGCTATTATTGCTGCTAAAAGCATCAATGCTAATGGAATGACCATTGATACATACCAGTTTATAAAATCGTTAATTCCATTCTGGTGGAGTTTTTGCATGACATAGTATATGCTGAAACTATAAACTGCGGATGGAATTCCAAAAAACAGGAGAGAGGACAATATCCCCATCGGTTTAATTTTCATATTTAGTGAGTTTTCCATATTCCTGGTACTTGAATTTGTTTATAGGTTATACTATTAATCAAAATTACAAAGTATTTTAAATCCCGGTTGTCAAGTGATATTATGCTTTTTCAGTTAGCATTTCGGGCCATCTAAGGGAGTTTAATTTAAATGGCATAGACTTATGGAGCTGATTACGAAGCTGTCCGGGCTGCCGAAGGCAATTAAGCCTACCGTTTTTAGGAGAGCCCGGGTTGAGACTCCAAAATTAGAATCATATCCACCGTCTTACCTTTGTTTTATAATCAAGATATTTTTCACCAAACTTATTTTCAAGATCTTTCTCTTCCACTGGAATAATCAATCTATTAATAATGATTACAAATATTACCGGGAAAATATAGGGGGATAATGATCCAAGAACTGTTTCTACTCCGAAAAGAGCAATTGTCATTCCCAGGTAAATAGGATTTCTACTTAATTTAAATGGTCCTGAGGTTATAAATGCACCTGGAGTTTCAAAAGGTTTAATTGAGGTCTTTTTTTTCAATAAAATAAAATTTGTTTTAAGAGTTAACAGGATCCCGGTAATAATTAGTATAATGCCAATTAGGGTATAAGGATAGAGCACAATGTTGACTATGGGAAATATAGAGTGAACGAGAATGGACAATAGTAACAAAATAATGAAATAGCTGTCAGGTATTATTTTCTTTTTCATAAATTGGTAAAAATCATCAGTTTAAAAGGGTCGTCTCAGTGGAATTTGCACTTATCAAAAATACGGCTGCGGACCGTGCCAGCCGTAGCCGCCAGAAGTTTTACCAGATGCGCGACCTGCGACGGAGCAAAAACAGGATAAAAAGTTTCCTTGTCCGTGTTATGGTGCGTATAATATTGATTAAGGGTCTAATAGTCCACGAGTGTATTCTTCTATTTTCTCGATTGATGAATTAATCCCCCAATAGAAATTTCCATTTGGTATCGGGTTCTTTTTAGCTGCACAATATTCAATAAATGGTTGATATCCATAATGTATCATTGTGTTTGCCATAACATAAAATGAATATGGAGGAATAGAGCTTTCATATAATTCATTTTGCTTTTCTTTTTTATCTAAGGCAACCGATAATAGATAAAGAAGTTGTCTCTCATTTAACTTTGAAACAAATATGTCGCTGCCAATGATTAATTCGATAAAAAACCTCTTTAAGAAATTTGATGATGGATTTATATCCCAATTACGATAAAAATATAACAATACTAAAGGAGCGTCGTCTCTGTTGAATAATTCTCTGAGTCCATTATTTGTCTGTTCAAGCTCGTTTATGTATGAAATTTGGTCATTAAAAGCGGAATAGTCAATATAAAGAGGATATTTAAAGCAGGATTCTACTAGTCCCCAGGTAGATATTATTTTTAATACAGAGTCAGGAATTCGAACAGCTTCAACCATCTCAGAATGGGATTTAAGCTTTGCCCATTCAGGTGTCCCGGGTTGTATTGGATATATATACTCATCAATAATATGAGGCTTTATGACACTTCCTAAAATTTCTTCATCCGTGGGTAGAGGAGTCTTTTCTTTGTCTTTACATGCATTTAAAAGCATGGCAAAAAGCAGAAAAATCAAAAAACTGTATTTATTTTTTTTCATATTACTAAAGATACTAACATTTTGCCTCTTGTATCGACTATGAAATGAAGATTGTCTTAAACTTGAATTTTAAAAGTTTGTCACCATTCTAATTTCTACCTCTGAGTAATCAACAATGATTTTCTCCTTAGAAAGTGATTGATAATTTCATAATATGCACCATAACGGGAGTCTGTCTAATAACCTTTATCTCCGAAGTTTTAAGGAAAGGGCGGCTCATCCCTGCCGGTGTTATACCGCGAAGCCGTTCTCCGACTCTCCCCGGGTTGAATCCTTTTATCCTTCAGAGGTCTATACCAGCTTAATTGTCTGACTTTACCGGACAAACAGGATTTGTTTTGACTGTACCTGAATAGGCACCTCTGTTTCCTAACAACCTAACCGTTCTTTTCTTCTGAAATCGAAAATAGGGTGCTCTCTTCTTTTCTCAACGCTAAACGCTTAACCACGAAACCTCATACTGAACATCAACAACCTTTAAATACTCCATTGAATCCCCATAATAATGTTTCGGGACGGATTTAGTTCAACGTGGGCTTCATTACTGGGTGCTACGCACCGTATGAAGCCCTATGTGTTAGGCTTAGATTTAGTTTTCTTGTCCCCTTAAACTAATTATGGTTTGAAACCTATCCGTTTGCGTTCTTTTAATAATGTCTCGTTTTGTTTAATATGTTCAAGTTGTTTAAGGTATTCAAAAATTAAGAGGATTTTTTCATCTTGTTCAATATCCTTTTTTTCAATGGATTCAAGTTTCCGGAGTATTTCCTTATGTGAATCAAGCAGTTTACGCAGCCTGGTAAATACTCTCATTATTTGAATGTTTACCAAAATTGCTGTATCACTATTTAAGACACTTGAAAGCATTGCAACACCTTGTTCAGTAAACACATAAGGAGGTCTTCTTAGTCCCATTTTGTCATTATTGGAAATCACAATTTGTGATCTCCAAATTTCGAATTCTTCCTTTGTCATCTGAAACATAAAGTCTTCAGGGAATCGTTTTAGGTTTCTTTTGACAGCTTGATTAAGAATCCTGGTATCTACACCATAAAGTTCAGCAAGGTCTCTGTCTACGAGTACTTTTTGATCTCGGAGAAGAATTATTTTGTTGATTATCAGCTCGTCCGGGAGAAGTGATCCTTTTTTCATTTGGATTTTACTAACAAATCAAAGATAGATTTTAGAAATTGGATATCACAAATTGTGATCTCCAATTTAATCACAGTTTAAATCAGGGAACAAATCTGTCATTCTATAGGAATAAAGAAAGCGGTCTATGTGGCAGATGGCCAATAATTTAAGCCTGACGGCCCGGCAATATGGAGGACCGAGCGTTTAGGATTGTCCGTGTCAGGCAATGTGGTTTGTTATCTTTTTATGGTCCCGGATAGTGAAATATGATCATATTCACCAATCTTTTCGTTCTGATAGTAAAACACAATTTCATTTATCCATTCACCTTTGAATTCTCTCTGAAGAATAGATTCGGTAAGTACAATTATGGTATGTTGTCCTCCTGCTGACCCCTGAAAGAAATCATACCAACTTCTATATTTACCTAAACTATCAGGGATTTTGAATCCAGGGTTTTCTAACAAATTTACTTTGAGAGATTTATATTCATTTCCAATCTCAGCAATACCTAAAGATTCAATATTTAGGTTATTGAAACTATTCTTTGAAATTGAATCTAGTAGGCTATTTACTTTATTGTCAAGCGATTGATTTGCGGGAATCGAAATAATGTGATCAATAGATGGTACTATTATTATTGATCTACTTGCAGAATCAAACACTTCTTTGGTTGTAAATAGTGTAAATTCATCAGTCTCCTTAGATGTTTTTTTGGTATTGCATCCAAGTACTAATATGACTAGAGGGATGCAAAGTTTGATAAGTCGATAATTTGTTTTCATATGGTTATCTCGGGTTAAACATGTTGCCTGACGGCCCGCTGGTATGGGCAGTAAGCTTTGGTGGCGCCGGCGCTGAAAGCGAGCGTCATGGGTACAAATTTTATTGAGAATTAAACGTGTCGCGCTGAAGGCCCTGATCGAACGCAGTGAGCGTCAGGGGTACAAGTTTGATCGGAGCCGCGAGTTTATCCCCGCTTAAAAAGTGTGGGGCGTGCACTGACGTGCGTTCGTGCATTTTATAACTCTTTTCCTTTTTTCAATATCGTCATATAAATTACTTACATCACATTGGCTTCAAATTTCTATTAAGCCTGTCAATAATCTTTTCTAGCCGGGCTTGGCGGGCTTTGTCAGATTTGGCATCAAGATAAAATCCGGTATATGTACGCTGTACCGAATGCGACATAGCCTGCAAATTGGTATAAGCAGGCTCATACGTTTGAATGATTTCCTTAAACATCTGTATTTGTTCATCGTCAATAAGAATACGTTTCGCATAATCCCATGAACCGTTTTTCCTGGCGCGTTCTATGGCTTCTAAACCCTGCCGGGTCATTAAACCCTTTTCCATAAGAGTTTGTGCCAGCTCTTTGTTTTTAACAGACCATTTGCTTTTAGGTATACGTCGCGCAAAATACTTTTTGTAAGTATTATCGTCAAGGGATTGCATTTGTCCGTCTATCCATCCGTGACAAAGCGCCTCTTCCAGTGCATCACCAGCAGAGAGTGTGACAAATTCCCCTTTTTTACTAAAGAGTAACCATATACCATCGCTCTCTGTCCCATACTTGCCAAGCCATTCCCGAAAGGCTTGTCTATCAGTGAATGTCAATATTTTATCCATAAGCAATCTAAAAGGTGTGAAAGTGCAGTTAATCAATAGAAGGTTTAGTCAACGACCAATGGCTGTGGATGATTTTCCACTCTTTATTTTCTTCAAGCCTATACACTTCTGTACAATTCTCTTTCCAGAGCGTTTCACCTGAGTATGAGTGCAGATTGTAGGTCAGGACTGCCATTGTATCGGTTGATTGTACAACGGGATTTATCATTTCGAACTTATCCATTTTTACCTTTCCACGCATGTTTTCATACAACTCTTTTATCTTGTCCCAACCGTCAAGCCGACTTTCATGGGCAGGGTCGAAATAAGTGAAGTCCTTCGAATAAAGTTCGAGATAGGGAGAGGGATTACCATTGTGCCATGCATCAAGAGCCGCAGTCTCCAAAGCAATGATTGTTTCTGTAATAGTAAGCTTTTCCATGATATTTAATATTAAATTGATAATTATTCAGTTTTGAGTCTCATCACTTGTATTTCATTTGTAATACAAGGCAATGGTTAATATAGCACAATTTGCCATTTAAGACGCATTTTGCATGACGCACAATGGCCCGGTGGTATGGGGAGTTGCCGTCGGAGCCTGCCCAGAGCGCTAGCGAAGGGTCGCGGTGGCGTGGTTTTTGCCAATCCCGGTAAGTGGCTACAAAGTAACGGGTCACGGTAATCTATTTTAACGGTACCAAGTCCCGATAAGTGGACGAAAGTTGCCTGGTCATGGTAAAGTTGTCTAGGTGACGTTTGCAAAAACCATGACACCTCGAGCGTCGGCCGGCAGCCCTACTGACTCTGTCTCGGCAGCAGAAATAGTCCGGGTGCCACAAGATTTGATAAGAGAGTTGATGTTTACTCGCATAGACTTTTGGAGCCGATTGAGATGTAGTCCGGGCTGACGACCGTGCCAGCCGTAGCCGCCTCAGTCCAGCTGCACACAGTTTAGGATGGAGACAGGCGGCGAAGGCTGAAGGCAATTAATTAAACCGTCCGTATGTGCTGGCATGATTTTTTGTAGTTATATTTGTTTTTATACAAATAGTTATCAGGTTGTGGGAAAATATCTGTCCAGTCAAGATGAAGGTGAATTGTTACCAAATCTGTTAAAGTTAACGGATAAGGAGTCTATTGAACAATCTGAATTTGAAGGTTTTTTACTCTCTGAATTAACTCTTTCTGAGAAGCTAACCAGAAGAACAAAATTCAATATCAAGTATATTAATGGAATACATAAACTTGCACTCAGTCATTTATATTCATTTGCAGGGAAATACAGGACAGTCAACATGTCAAAAGGCGGGTTTCTATTTCCTGCAGCAGAGTTTATCCCAAAAAACATGAAAACATTTGAGGATGAGATACTGTCAAAGATGCCAGATGAATACGATAATTTAGATTTACTTGTCAGAGATATTGCAATGGTACACGGTGAATTACTTTTTATTCATCCATATCGGGAAGGAAATGGCCGAACTGCAAGAGTCCTGGCAAACCTGATGGCAAGAAAACAAGGTTACAAAGGGCTAAATTTCGACAAAATTGATGAAAAAGTCTTTCCGGAATATGTGTCTGCAGTCCAGGCAGTAGCTGATAAAAATTACCTGGCAATGGAGAGGATAATCAAGCTACTCTTTTAAGTTTTTTAATGACTCTACGATAAATTTCCTGAGCGGTTTTTTCAGATATATTAATTTTTTCAATTTTAAAGGAAGCAATCATGGATTTAAGGATGCTTTCTCCAAGCTCACTTTTATCAATGCTCAGGTTATTTTTTGTAGTAGCTTTCATGATACAAAGATAGCAATTTTATCTGTGAAAATTAGTCTCGAGTCGCTGAATGCTTGCACATAACGGGAGTCTGTCTAATAACTCATCAAGATCTATTAAATCCCTGGATACCTATCCGTAAATTTTCTCAAATATACGATTCTCAGAGACTTCATTTTAGTTATTAGACAGTCTGACGGCCCGGTGGTATAGGGAGTTGCCGTCGGAGCCTGCCCAGAGCGCTAGCGAAGGGTCGGGGTTGGCATGAGTTTTTGCACATCCCGATAGCTATCGGGACCGGTAAGTGGGCAGGATTTCTGTGTCACGATAAAGTTATCAAGATGGGTGTGTCCCGATAAGTGGGCAGGATTTGTCACGTCATGATAAAATTGTCAAGATGACGATGCAAAAACCATGACAACGGTGCGTTGGCCGGCAGCCCTATTGACTTTGTCTCGGCAGCAGGATTAGTCACGGTACCGAAAGTTTGATAAGTGAGTTTAAGTTTTCTCGCATAGACTTAAGGATCTGATTACGAAGCAGTCCGGGCTGACGACCGTGCCAGCCGTAGCCGCCTCAGTCCAGCTGCACACAGTTTAGGATGGAGACAGGCGGCGAAGGCTGAAGGCAATTAATTAAACCGTCCGTGTTATGCTTAGGCATGGATTAATTGTTATGATGTAGCAGTCTTGAGGTTTACCAAGTTGTCCAGATATGAAGAAACTTAATTATTAGATGTCAGCTTTGAGAAATTTTCTAGTTTTCATTAATCCATAAATAATAAATCCAATTCCCACGACAATGTAAGGAAGGCTCAAAAGTTGTCCCATATTTAATGTCATTTCATCTTCAAATCCGACTTGGTCCTCCTTTACAAATTCAATTATAAATCTAGCTGAAAAAAATAAAACAGTTGCAAGCCCAAAGAAGAATCCGTTTTTAAGTCTATCTCTCAATTTTTTGTAAAGAATCATCATAATCGTAAAAATGATAAAATAAGCAATCGCCTCGTACAATTGAGCTGGGTGTCTCGGTATGCTATCTACTCGCTCAAAAATCACTCCCCAAGGTTTTGTTGTCGGTATGCCGATAATTTCAGAATTCATGAAGTTTCCAAGTCTGATAAATCCAAAGCTCAATCCAGCAACAACCGCAATCAAATCAAAAGTGTCAATCATTGGATGTTTAGTCATTCGAGAGTAGAAATATATGGCAATCAGTAATCCTAGTACACCACCATGACTTGCCAATCCTTGATATCCGATAAACTTTATCCCACCATCAGGAGGAAAGGTAATCGGAAGAATCATCTCTAGAGGATGTGATAAATAGTAAGATGGCTCATAAAATAAACAATGTCCAAGTCTTGCCCCTGCCAGAATACCAATCATACCGTAGATTGATAATTTTTCCAGATGCTCAAATGGAATGTTTTCTCTTTTATAAATCCAGCTTAAAATATAGATGCAAAGGATTATACCACTTACGAATAGAACTCCATAGTATCTAATAGAAATGCCGAAAAAATTAATAATCTCTGGATCAACATTCCAATTGATATAGTTTAAAACCATAGTCTATAATTGTATAGGTAAAGTATAGTAATTTTCTTGTGGATTACAAATTTGTCCCGCAAGTCAAAGATAATTCCCATTCAGAGCGTTATGCTTAGGCGTTTGAGTCTAAGCAGGAACTGTCCCGTAAGTAACTGACGCTTAAGCATAACGGCCCGGCGGTTGAGGGAGTAAACGTTGGTGGCGCTGACCGCCGATACGAGTCCCGGTACTTTAGCCGAAAAATAGTCCCGGCGGACAAGCCACCATGGCGCAATTTTTGCAATCCCGATAGCTATCGGGACCGGCGAAAGATAAAATTGTTTCTTTAGCACGGATCTGTCCAGAGCCGGAATCACGATGCTAATAAGCGGAAGAGATTTTTGTTTAAGATAAAATTGTCAAGGTGTAGTCCAAAAATTGTGACAAGCTTATTGCCTATACCCGCTTGTTGCACTAAATCCCACCCCAAAAACGGGGTGTGATAGCTTTTCAAGAATTATTTTGTAAAATGATACTGAACGGGAGATATAGCTCCTTATAAATGTCATGGAACTTTGTTGCTTTTCTGTTCAAAAATCGTGAGTAGTCTAATTGCAATTATTCAATTTCAGCGATTTCACTTATTAACTCTTCAATTATTTCGACTCTATCAGAATCTGAACCGTATGGTAAAGCACTTTCGATTCCTTCAATTAAACTATCATTTTCCAACAAGGTCTGACATTCTTCTTTTAAATAGGCTTTTACAGTTGCGCTGGCATTACTTATATTTCCGGATACAGTTATGCAGTTGTCAAGAATATAAATAATATCTTCAAAATCATGACTTTGTCTTAAGTCTTTACCACCCCGGCTTTTGTGTGCTTCAAATTTTGTAGCTAAATAATATTCAGGAGAAAACACAAATATTTCAGTGCCATCGGGTAATGTTTTTCTGATCCGAGTAGCGATTCCTTCAATATACCACCTGTTGCTGAATCCAAGAATATCTGAATCGGTAGGCATTACGTCTACTTTAATATCCTGAAATATAAACCTGCATATCGGAGCCCCTTTTGATATATCATGAGCAAAGTGTTTTTTTCGCAAATTCTCTTCTAATCTCGAATGTGTCATTCTAGAGCTTAATTCTATTACACAATCTACATCAAGAGTTGGTCTGATGTCAGAAGAAGCTGGATCCGTGGCATATAATTCAGCTACAGAACCGCCCACAAAAACCATAGTTTCTTTTAGTTCACCCAACCCCTTGGCCACTATTTGCAGCATTTCAATATTTCTACCTGGCATCTTGTAATCTTTTTTCAAGTTCTTCTATTGCAATTTGAATTTCTCTTGCACGACCTACTCTAATTGTGTCAATAATAACAAGGAGTTCATAAAATAACTTATCTTCCTGAACAGTTGCCGGCAAAGTTTTATAAAGAGGTTCAATAGCTTGTCCTCTTTGATTCCCGTTGGCATAAGGCCACACATAAATATCACTACCGGAAGAAATATATTCATTAATCGGGAAAGCAGAATGAGCAGTTGGAATTCCTCGTAGAACAGAACCAGGCTCAGCCGGAAATACATACTTCAATCCATAAATCAGAAATTCTTTAAATGAATTTATATGTACTTTCCGTTTTTTTGAGTCAACCAGTCCTGCAATCTTACATCTGTTTAACACTTCGGATATTTCAGAAGGACTAATTTTTAAAGAATATGCCAAATCTGAATTCTTCCAGTTATCATGCTTTAGTGCTATTATCTTCAATAGTACTACTATGTCCTGGGGGCGCATCCCATTATGTTTCTTCATAATATCTTATTTTCAATTCGCGATTCGCGAATCGCGAATTCATCGTTCAAATATAAATAAAAATCTATATTGAAAGATGTTTTCCTGAATATAACTCAATCGCTGATAAACGTCCATAACCGATCTTATCAGAATATACACAACCGGTATCAATATTTATTACCGGATCGTTTTCCAGAATTCTTTTCTTGCAGGAAGATTCTGATATAGGTGAATGTCCAGTAATAAAATCGTAAGGCCGTAGAGAGCGAAGCATACCTGCCCCGCCGCAGTGCAACGGAGGCGGGGGCGCGGTTTTTGCCGTCATAGTACAATTATTATTACGTGTTGGCGCGATCGCGGTACAAACTTACTAAGTGGCGAAAATTAGTCACGGTGCAGAAGCTTGCTCGCGTGCAGAGGAGCGTATCCGGGTACAACTTGATGCAGTAACTTACTAGAAAGCAGGGAACACGCAAAAACCGTGACAAAAAAATGACTTTTAGCACCTATGATAAAAGCATAGTCTCCGTATTAGGCAATGTTATTTTTGTCCTTTTCATTTGATTGAGAGCTTTCTAAAATCTCAAAATTAGTAGTAAGAGATTAAAGAATAAATTTGTCAATGAGAGTATTATTGTTACCACAAATCCAAATTGTTTACTAACAAATCTGGTTGACAGGAACAGAATCAGGGTGAAAATTCCAAACAATATTGGCCAAATCAAGTAAAATCCTGAAGATGTCAATTCATCATCATTGGAAAATGAAATGAAACCAAAAATCAAACTAATCAAAACGGAAAGCCCTATAATCCTCAGTCCGAATCCTATTTCTAATAATTTGTCATTATTTATCATGAGTTCTCGGGATTTTAAGTTTAATGTCGCCTGACGGCCCCCGGCGGTTGAGGGAGTAAACGTTGGTGGCGCTGACCGCCGATACGAGTCCCGGTACTTTAGCCGAAAAATAATCCCGGCGGACAAGCCACCATGGCGCAATTTTTGCAATCCCGATAGCTATCGGGACCGGCGAACAGATAAAATTGTCCCGGTTGCAGGATTTGTCCAGAGCCGAAGTCACGAATTTGGCAGATGAGTGATAAGTTATTCGTCATGATGAAATTGTCAAGGTGGCGCGCAAAAATTGTGACAAGTTTATTACCCCAACCGTCCGTGTTATAGTGCGTTTATTATTTTTGGTACATATTAATCATTTGTCTCGATGGACTAATTGTCTTGAAAATCGCGAATATATTTTTTAAGAAATGAGTCAATCTGTTTTCTCTCAATACCAAATTCTTTTTTTATTGCAAGAAAGGGATCTTCCCAATTTGATGGGTCCGAAACCGAATCTTGAAATAATGCCAAAACCTTTTTAGTACCTCCAATCTTTAATGCATTGTCAATGAAGATTGCACCAATGGTATAGAAATAATTTGACCCATTTTCTAACACATTATTTAGATCATTAATTTTTGATAAGTCGATGTCTGGGTTGTTGTGAATCATTTTTTTTAGCTGCTCTAAATTAATTGAATAGGATTGCCCTGCTGTTCCACCATAATATGTAGCAATACCCTCTTGAAATAATGCAGGTGCCTTTGGAAACAAAGGGATAAATAATGCATGTACAATCTCATGTAAGTGGTTTTCCCGACAAGAAAGAATAATGTTTTGATTCCTAATTGAATAGCCTGCATAAGGAGAAGTACTAGAGATTATAGAAGAATCAAAACCAACAAAACTATTAGCTTCATTAAATGTATTACCAATGATATAGGTAATTTTACTTTTTTTGGTATTACCGTAGAGCACTGAAATGGTTGAATAGACGTCGGCAGTTTCTTTTGCTTTCTTATTAATAAAATTATAGTTTCCAGGGTAATAGTAATCAATGTTACCTGATTGGAAATATTTTAGTTTGGATTTTGTAACAAAGAATTGGTTGTACAATTTATAGACCGATTCACTCTTTTTTGCATAAATATTGAAAATAGCATAAAGGCTTTTGTCATTGGGATTCAATGGTAATACCTTACTCCGAATTCGATAAAAGCCATCTATTCCTTTTTTAATTTCAAAAGTTACTAATTCTCCTAGTGTGTAAATCGGCAACTCATCCATTGCTATATCAGTATATCCTTGTTCAAGTTCAATAGGATTCCAATACTTTTTGAATGCTGAGTCCTTATTTCTAACGCACTCATCAACATATACTTTCCAGAATTCTCTTATTGCAATGATTTCAGGATCGTTGGTTGATAATAGCTCTTGGCTAAAAGAGATTTTCTGTCCAGAAGTAACCAGGCTTAATAAGAATAAAATAACACAGGCTATCTTTCTCATAATTGTATTAATTTAAGAATAAGTCAGAGTAATTATCAAACTGATCATAATGGGATTCACGGTCTACTAAGATATTATGTGATGGGAAGTTGCAACCTTTATATGGGCTGATTTGGTTTTTGCAAAAGTCCCGGTAAGTGGGCAGGACCCTCGTGTCAGGGGTTGAGTTCCTGCGCAGGTTCTGCATGAATCTGCCAAAACGGTTGTTAAGTCAGGTATTATGGTCCACTGGTACAAAGCAAAAAGACAGCGTAAGATCATTACTTGCAAAAATAGCCGGATTGGGTCATTGTCTCCACACAGGATCGCATTGTGCGACTTCCGGATTTGATTTCTGCCTGCCGGTTTGAACAATGGAGTTATGCATACTGTAGAATTGCTTCCAAAGATCCGGGCACCAACTAATGTATTATATCCAACAAGAGTATTATCGTGCTGATTATGGACATTTTAAACTACTCTCTTTGTCGGGATGGGAAAAGTATGGTCAAAAAGTAAGAAAAATTCACTAAAACAGGTAAAACCAGCGTATAAAGAGATACTAAATCATGCTTGGCACTACATGCCACATGAAGTCCTCTTTATTAGGTTTTCGTGCTGTTAATTCTTTATTTTCTACGTTTATTCTTTGTGTCCATTTTCTTTGATGAATTACCTTAGCCCTTAATTTCAATTTCGCCAGTGTAATTAATCAATAGAAGGTTTAGTCAACGACCAATGGCTGTGGATGATTTTCCACTCGTTATTTTCTTCAAGCCTATACACTTCGGTGCAATTCTCTTTCCAGAGCGTTTCACCTGAATATGAGTGAAGATTGTAGGTCAGGACTGCCATTGAATCGGTGTGTTGCACAACGGGATTTATTATTTCGAATTTATCCATTTTTACCTTCCCCCGCATGCTTTCATACAACTCTTTTATCTTGTCCCAACCGTCAAGCCGCCTTTCATGGACAGGGTCGAAATAAGTGAAGTCCTTCGAATAAAGTTCGAGATAGGGAGAGGGATTACCATTGTGCCATGCATCGAGAGCTGCTGTCTCAAAAGCAATAATTGTTTCGGTAATAGTAAGCTTATCCATGATATTCTTTATTAAATTGATAATTATTCTGTTTTGAGTCTCATCACTTGTATTTCATTTGTAATACAAGGCAATGGTTAATATAGCATAATCAGTCATTTAGGACGCATTTTGCATGAAGGTTTTCGTGCTGTTTTTTTCTTCTTCCTGGATCTTTCTCCATTCCTCATGTGTAATCCCATAAGCTGCTCCACCAGAAGTGTATCCCATTATAAATGCAAAATAATGATCTGATTCAATGGGTAACTCTTCTCCTTTGGGGATATATGGCTTAAAGTGTCGTTTATGGTTTCTTTTTTTACTCATATCAGGGTCAGCCAATTTTCTTTTTCAAATATATCTGAAAACTGTCAAACAATCATAAATTTTGAGTCAAACTAATAACTCTCTAGATGCCGTTAGGTTTCTGTGCTCGCGGTTTAAAGTCCCGGTAAACTGGCAGGAGCGTTATTGAAACTACGGCTGAGCGCATTAATAGACTGATTGGTTTTGATGTAGCTCGTTGTCCCCGATGCAGGAAAGGGCGGCTCATCCCTGAAATCGAAAACAGGGTGCTCTCTTCTTTTCTCAACGCTCAACGCTTAACCACGAAACCTCATACTGAACATCAACAACCTTTAAATACTCCATTGAATCCCCATAATACTGTTTCGGGACGGATTTAGTTCAACGTGGGCTTCATTACTGGGTGCTACGCACCGTATGAAGCCCTATGTATTAGGCGTTCGTGTTTATTTTATTTTTCTTTTTACGCTTGCTTTTCTTTTTGTCGGCTTTAATGAAATCGCTAATCCTTTTCTCTTCCTCTTTAGTGAGAGGCCTCGGATCGACATAGAAATCAATTTCTATTGGTTCTTTTATGAGTCCCATTTTTATTTATTAAAAATATTTGTTTGTTAATCTTAAAGCTGAAATAGTATTGATTATCATTAAATTTCCTCCAACGTGTATAGCTCCGAGCGATTTTTCATAATGATTAATCAAATTTGTCTTAGAAAGGAAAGAAAGGTAACCTTCAAATCCTCGCTGAAACGATAATCGGCATGCAAATGCAACAAGATTGCCAGGCACCCCTACATAAACTTTATCTTTGCCTATATTAAAGGGTGCTGATTCAATTAAATGCATATAAACATGATCAGCTCTCACAGAAAGACTTATTAATCCCTGGATTACAGACTGGTTATTTACGATCGTTAGTTTATAAACATCACGGTCTGGCTTTTTAAACTCGGATTTCCAATCAAAAAGCCATCCCTCTTTTTTGTTTACACCCTTAAAATCCTTCTGTTCAGTAATAATGATATCTGTCGGAAAAGTATCACCGGTAATGACATTCTCAAGTGAATTTGTCAATTTATCAATCTCGATATCAATATACTGTGAGTTTTTTGTCATATGCAAATTTACCTATTTATTTTGTTTTATTGTCATGGGTAATCAATATCGGATGTAGTCCACATGACGCATAACGGGAGTCTGTGCAATAATGATTATTCAGAAACGGGTACATTGTATTATAGTCGCTGCTTTTTGTGAAATAGGATTTAATTGAAAATAGTATGGGGTGTAAAAGGTGAAAATTTGTAAAAAACAGCTCAAAAATGGACTAAAACACTCAGAAAAAGCCTTAATGGCTTTCAGAATACCATTTATACCCATAATATTCATTACCCTTTTAATGTTATAACATAAAAATACCAGACTGATTTCTGAATCCGTTTTCTCAAGCCCCTTCATCATTACATGATCGTATCCCCATTGTCGTTTAACAACCCCGAAGGGATGCTCTACCATCGTCTGCCGGAGTCTGTATTTTTCTTTTTCAATTCTGACCCTCAGATTATTTGCATCAACTGAGTCCTGATATTGCGAACGTTCAATCAATCTTCCTCTTTCAATGGGAGAACTGGTACATCGGCATCTCATCGGACATTCCCTGCACGCCTTTCTACAAACTTTTTGGCGAAGGGAATTAGTCACGGTGCAGGAACTTGGTCGAAGACGTTAGCGCAGTGTCGCGGTACAATTTTAATCGGAGCCGGTAAACTGTCACGGTTCAGGTTTTTTGTTGGGGGCACTGACGCAGTGTCGTGGTACAATATTAATCGGAGCCGAAAATTAGTCACGGTACAGAAGTATGCTGGCGGGCAGATGAGCGTATCCGGGTACACGGCTAGCAGTAATTTTCTAGAAAGCAGGAAGCCCCTGCAAAAACCGTGACAAAAAAATGACATTGTCCGTGTTATGCGGAGTGATATTTAGTATTTTCAGATTTTTCAACAATCGCTTTTATTGAGATCCCCTCTTCTTTTATATGAAGTCTTAATGAGTCAAGATGCCTTTTAAAAAGTACTGGTAAAATGGATCCGAATCTGAAATTTAGTTTAGCAATAAATTCTGTAGATGTCCCATTTTCTATAAACTGAAAAGAACCTCCGGGGCATATCAGGGAGAATGGGAAAAGCACTTTGTAATCGAGGCTAATATCGAGCTTATTGATAATTATTTTGAAGGCTAATGTAAAAGCTGTTCCGTTTATGTACTCTTTGGCAATTAGAATAGAACCAGAATTGAAATCCTTTCCTTTTTTCCAGTGGCAGGAGATATGATCTTTATGCCACTGTTTATAATTACTTGAATTTTGAAAGAAGAATACGAGGGTACTGTAAACCTTATCTCGATTACAATCAATGGTTATTTTGTCAACAAATTCTATCATAGGTCAGGGAGTCTGTTCATTACGCATAACGGGAGTCTGTCTAATAACTCATCAAGATCAATTAAATCGCTGTATACCTATCCGGAAATTTTCTCAAATATTCAATTCTCAGAGACTTCATTTTAGTTATTAGACAGTCTGACGGCCCGGCAATAAAAGGCGTTTTTGTTGCTGAGGGAACGGAGGCCGTGGGCAGAAACTCTCGTATTGATTTTCAAGTTTTATAAGGCCGTAGAGAGCGAAGCATGCCTGCCCCGCCGCAGTGCGACGGAGGCGGGGGCGCGGTTTTTGCCATCTTTTAGCCGCCGAAGCTTTAGCGAAGGTGGCATGGTACAATCTGACTTGCGTGCTGGCGCGATCGCGGTACGAACTTGATAAGTGAGTAATAATTTGTCACCCTTTGAAGATTTTGATAAACCGAACCGGTGCAGTCCGTGTTAGCATTTCGTGCTGTTTGTTCAGGGTCAGTTTAATTTGTCTACAATCACCTATAAGTCTGACAGATATATTATTTTTTCTTTAGTGCGTTTATTGATTCTGATGATGTCATTGCAAATTTTTTCCACATTTCTTTGTAGGTAAATGGTATCTGGATCCACTCTCTCATTGGTCTACCCACCATTGGTTCAAACTGTTTGGTCCCATCTAAATTCATTGCTTCTTTCAAGGAGTCCCCATGCAGCTTAACTACAATATGATCTTTCCAAAACATTGCGGCCGATTTTCCGTTTGGAGTTTTCATACATAATGCTCCAAACATTTTTCCAGGTGTTACATTCGGGATTTCTTTGGTCAGGTCATTAAAAAAAATTTCTGCTTTTGTCATGATTGTTTCTTCTTTAAAATTTTTGAGGCAACGAATGAAAACAATCCCAAAATCAGACCTGAAATAATTCCAATAACAGGTCCAGTTATGAGCATCATAAGTTTTGGACTATCAGGGATTGGCATTTTCGACATCATCGCCGCCTCTTGGGTATGATTAGCAATGTATGTGTCAAACAGGAGGATGTGGGCAGTAGTAATCCAGACTGCATTCAATAGGCTTACAAACAAACCTGTCAGGAAATATTTTTCTGTACAGTTTTTTGCAATGAGATAAGCGCAAACAATGAATATTGCTAACCAAAATATTGGTTCAATATTGGAAGGAATCACAAAAACAGTTGCAATTGCCATCGCCAATCCAAAAAGCGAAAGTTGAAGAATTAGTTTCCAGTTCATTTTGATAAGATTTTATGTGTCAAAGGTAGGGAAAAAGCCGGATACGTATCTCTTCAATGGTAAGGAACCCGACGGCCGTTACAGCCTTGAAGGTCTTGGCTGGGTTATGCATGAAGCCAGGAAAAATGCTTCCATTACCAAGAAAATTAACCTTCATTCCCTGCGTCACAGCTATGCAACGCATCTGCTTGAAGAACATTATGCGGTAGAGAGCGGAGCCATCTGTGTACTGCATACCTGGGGGCAAAACCTGAGCCTCCATCCTCACATACATTGCATAGTTCCGGCCCTTGGTTATTCCATCAGGGGCAAAATGAAACATATCGGTAAAACAGGCAAATATCTTTACCCGGTTACTCAGCTGAGTCTTAAGTTCCGGGGAAGGTACAACGCTCAACGCTTAACCACGAAACCTCATACTGAACATCAACAACCTTTAAATACTCCATTGAATCCCCATAATACTGTTTCGGGAGGGATTTAGTTCAACGTGGGCTTCATTACTGGGTGCTGCGCACCGTATGAAGCCCTATGTATTAGCAGCAGTTTATTTCATAATTGTCAATACCTTTTCCAAAATCAAATTAAATTCAGTCGGTTTTTCTATCATTGGATAATGTCCAGTTGCAGAGATAGTCCCACTTGAAAACTATTTTTACAATGATTATTAAGTCCGATTTCGTTTGTTGGAAAACCGTCACTGTTTATTAAGTATAACTTATAATTAAGCTGTTCCAGTCTTTGTGCAGTCGGTATAAGCATATTGCATTTGGTTCATAAATGTTCCATAGCCTATAACGGAATCGCAATTTGCAAAATCAGTTTTAACTCTACTTTCACTTCTTTTGAAGTTGTTGGGTGAAAAAGCATCATATCTGCATATACAGGTGCAGAATTTTAAATTCGTTTTGCAGCATTGGAAAAAAGTCTGTCATTTGTTTCATCTGCTCTGGAGTAAATGGAACATCAATAAATTTGAAATTATCAACGCCTACAATTCCGACTATTTTGGGATT
>CAVTDE010000002.1:0-135366 GCA_963733455.1 uncultured Bacteroidales bacterium | reverse complement strand
TGGAACAATTACTGTTTTCTCGTCTTTTCTAAATTTTTGATGACTTCCACGTTGTGAAATAAGAATGAAGCCGTTTTTCAGTAGAGCATTAATTATCTTTTTAGAGGAAGGTAGTCTGGTCATTTCAAATTAAGCTGTGTCTCGCCTATTAAGGCTTCTGAAATCGGTAAGTAATCCCAATGATTTTTATCGTCCTCAAAATATAGTTGTAATGCTTCTTTAAGGTTGGCACTTGCTTCGTCAATGGTGGTTCCAAAACTGGATACGTCCACATTTAAGCATTGTGAAACATAATACTTTCCCTCCTTGTATATCACATATTTAATTTTCTTCATTACAATAAAATTATCTTTGGTAAAAGTACGAAGTTTTTAGATTGAATCTCAAATCAGTGAGATTTGTGATTTGTGATTTGTGAGTCTGGATTTGTGATTTTGTTTTGATTCTTTAAATCAGTGAGATTTGTGATTTGTGAGTCTGGATTTGTGATTGAGCGAGGATGCAAGGAGCGAATCCCTGCCTACCCTGTCTACCGGCAGGCAGGCGGCAGGCAGGCGGCAGGGTCTGCGAGAAACAATACTTCCTGAATGTGAATTGAAGATTGCTTCGCTGCGCTCGCAATGACTTTACCTTCAAGTGGCTTTTCAGCAAGGTGAAGGGCGCAGGCGTGAAGGCAGGAAGGCGGGAACGTAACGCCTTAAAGCCGTAACGCCGTCATGCCGTTTATGTTAATTTGTACATTTTTTCAAACTACAAATGGTCGTGCAGTCGAAAGAAATTCAGAGTAATTGTCCGGTGAGATGACTTCAAATACCGATCCCGGATAGGCATTTGTAAACGTCTTTGAAATAAAAGGTTTCTTAACAGACCTCCATTTGAACTCAAAGGCGAAGATTTTATCCTGTTGCACTTCGATGTAATCTATTTCCTGCTGTTGTGTTGTTCTCCAGAAATATGATTTCGGGGGTTCATCATTGTTGGCTGTCAGTTTAACTCTCTCACTTACCAGGAAATTCTCCCATAATGCTCCTGAATCTACACGGGAACCGGGAGAGAGCCAATTCCCAAGTACGGCATTCCGTATCCCGTTGTCATAAAAATAAATCTTTCGTCCTTTTTTTATTTCATTTCTTACATTTCTGCTAAAACCCGGCAGTTTAAAAATGATATATGCCTTTTCAAGCAGATCAATATATTTTTCAATAGTTCCTTTATCTGAGTTAAGCAATTGTGCCAGCTCATTATATGATACTTCATTGCCAAGCTGCAAAGCCAACGCCTTTAATATTTTTTCAAGCAGGACCGGTTTTTTTATCTGCCCGATTGACAGAATATCTTTATACAGGTAATCGGAGGCCAGGGTTTTCAGGATCCTTGTTTCGTTTCCCGGATTAAGAACTACATCAGGATAACAACCAAAGACCAGTCGGTCTTCCAGCAATCTCTTTTCGGCCAGGAAACCGTGATAGTCAGCCATCTCGCCAAAAGCGAACGGATACAGGAAAAACTCGAACTTGCGTCCTGTCAATGGTTCCTTAATCTTACCTGCAAGCTCCAAAGAGGAGGAGCCAGTCGCAATGACCTGGATATTCTTAAAATTATCATGGATGATCTTAATGCCCAGTCCTGCATCAGGTATTCTCTGAGCTTCATCGATAATTATGAGTTCATTGTTTCCAAGTACCGGCCTCAATCGTGCAGCGCTGGTATTTGTTAATAATTCGCGGACATCGGCATCATCTCCGCTCAGAACCAAATGCTTTAAATTCAGCTTCCCAACCATTTCATTTATAAGAGTGGTTTTTCCTACTTGTCTTGCACCATAAATGACAACCGTTTTATCTTTAAAAAGATAATTATGAATTATTCCTTCAAGATATCGTTTTACCATAAGTCAAATCTTTTTACAAATATAATATTTTGTGATTACAATCACATATTATTATGGATTTATATAGTATTAGAGAGTGTGAGGAGCGCGGGCAGGCTGTGCGGTGGGCGGTGTGCGGCAGGAAAAAAGCGAGGGAGCGAAGAGGCGATGGAGCGAGGGAGCGATGGAGCGAGGGAGCGCGGGAGCGATGGAGCGAGGGAGCGATGGAGCGAGGGAGCGATGGAGCAAGGGAGCGATGGAGCGAGGGAGACGTGAATAGATGTGGTTAAGGATTGAAAGAATGAGGGCTTGAAGGCGTGAATGCGGGAAGGCATGAAGGCGGGAACCGTAACGCCTTAAAGCCGTAACGCCGTAACGCCCAGCTTTTAATATTGCGACAAACTCACTATTTTGTTCCGGAGGAATAACCCAGCCTTTTATTTTCCAAGGCTTAAGTTCGTTTTTTTTAGAACGCTCCTCACTGTCACATGAGAAATGCTTTCTACATATTTTAATTCTACCATCTTGTCTGCCAATAATCTCAAGGACCATTTTGCATATCCTTTTGGCGGGTCACTGCAACAGAGAGTTACCAATTTGGCTTCCAAATCTCCATCTGTTTTTCTTTCATAAATCCGGCTGGTTGGGCGCCTCTCAAGACTTGCATCAAGCCCTTCTTCAATAAATTTCTTCTTAACCCTGTCTATTGTCCTCATGCCAACTTTAAGAACTTTGCTTACCTGCTCATTGGTTACTTTTTGTGAGTACTTGCCTTCATCGCAATTTAATAGAATGTATGCAGTCCGGAATGTCTGTGAAGTATGTGAACCTTTATTTATTATATTCATAAGTTCTTCTACCTCGTTTTTGGTTAGTTTAATTTTATAACGTATCATTTGTATAATTTTTTACAAATATACAAATATATTTTAATTATACGTCATAATATACTTAACATAACACTATATAAATATAACAGCTTATTAAACTTTAGCTATTACCTTTAGAGATAATGTAAAAAACTACCAACTAATGCAAATTACAGTAAACAGAAAGGAAATAATATTTCGTCCGGATGCCTCCAGGGTAATTGCGCGTTTTATTTATATGAATGACGAAAGGGCTTTAAATACTATACGTTCTGTACTAAATATGTCTGAAAATGAGACATCGTTTGCATTAAGCCAGGTTCTTAGGGATTATTCAATGCGTCATAGAAATATCTCAAAAATATTTGAAAAGCATTTTAATAAGCTGTCTTACTTGTTTGATGAGTTGGGAGTAAACCCAGCCAAGGTTAATCAATCCCGAAAGGCGCTTATAGGTTCGTATTTCACAATGGAATATTCCATTGAATCGACAGCTTTTTTTAATCCATCCATTGTAGAAGATCCTGATCAGTCGGAATTAGGGTCGGATGAGAAAAGAGTGATTTTAAGTTTCAGAGCAATTGGTGAAGGACATATTTCATCCATTGTTTTTCGTTCAGCTATTATTGATAAGAATAATAATCTGATTATTGAACCGGTCGGCAAAATGTTGGCTGAAGCAGAGCGAATCAAAAGGCATATTTACAATAAACAATCCTTTATAAGGAAGCTGGATGAAATGAGTGTTTTCAACAATAAAATTTCACCGGTCTTTGTATTAGAAAAATTGGGTGACAGTTTTACTTATGGCGAATTGAAAAGGGCCGTTGAAGAAACAAGAAAAACACGTCAACTTTCACCAAATAAAGAATTAATCATTAATCAAATGATGTGGCTGGCTCTATCACATTATGAAATTGAATTTTCAATTGATTCAGCAATTTCTGAGAGAGTCATTTTCCCAATCTCCGATACTGAAAGAAATGGGATGGAAGATGCACGATTTGTTAAATTCATAGAGGAAACCGGTGAAGTAACTTATTATGCTACCTATACTGCCTATGATGGCATGTCCATATTACCAAAGTTACTTGCAACCAAAAATTTCTATCATTTCAAAGGTTTACCCATTCATGGAGAACTCGCACAGAACAAAGGAATGGCATTGTTTCCAAGGAAGATTAATGGTAAATATGCTATGCTGTGCAGAATAGATGGGGTAAATAATTATTTAGCTTATTCAGATAATATCAATATATGGCGCGAAGCCAAACTCATTCAGAAACCAAAATATATCTGGGAAGTGATCCAGGTAGGGAATAGTGGCTCACCTATCGAGACGGAAGAAGGTTGGCTGGTTATAACACACGCAGTAGGACCTATGAGGGAATATGTTTTAGGAGCATCATTATATGAACTTGATAATCCTGAAAAAGAAATTGGCAGGCTAAAGACACCTTTATTGGTTCCCAATAATGAAGAAAGGGAAGGTTATGTACCCAATGTCGTTTATTCTTGCGGTTCTATTATCCACAATAGAAATCTGATTATTCCTTATGGCATGTCAGACTACGCATCAACTTACGCTTCTATTAATTTAAATGAACTGCTGGATGAGCTGAAAAACTCCCAATAGCATCGGGCCCTCCCTGCAGGCTGGCCCTGTGAAATACAGCGAAGAAAGCAGGGAGCGTGGGGCGTGGAGCATGGACAAAGCGAGGGAGTGAGGGAGTGAGGGAGTGATGAGAGCGAGGGAGCGAGGAGACGTGAATCGATGTGGTTAAGGCGTGAAAGAATGAGGGCGTGAAGGCATGAAGGCGGGAAGGCATGAAGGCGGGAACCGTAACGCCTTAAAGCCGTAACGCCTTAAAGCCTTAAAGCCTTGATGCTAGGAAGGGGGGCGTGATGACCTGATGACCTGATGACGTGAAGGAGTGATGGCGTGAAGGCAGGAAAGAGGGAACCATAACACCTTAAAGCCGTAATGCCGTAATGCCGTAACCGTTAAGCTATATTAAATTGTCGAGTGCTGGTTAACAGAGATCACCTCCGGCAGCAGGTTAACAGCATATAGTGGCAGATTTATAAGCCATTTATCATTACGGTAATCTGACATTGAAACGCGAAGTGAGAGAGGGGGATTTTTGCGTAAATATACATTTTTACAAACGTCTTTTTGCATATTAATACACTTTTTCAAAGGACCGGGCATTGGTGGCGTCAAGGCGTGAAGGCATGAAGGCCGGACCGTAAAGCCGTAATGCCGTAATGCCGTCATGCCGTCGAGGCGTCCAGGCGTGATAGCTTTACTTTCTTTTAACCGGAAAAGGTCTTTGTTAATTTATTGCTCGCCCAAAGCTTTTCTTTTACTTTCTTTTAACCGTAAAAGAAAGTAACAAAGAAAAGCGGCCGCAACCGAGCGAAAATTACAAATTCAATTCGCGATAGCGTTAGTATGAAATTTCGCGAGCTCGCCGAAGGCAAATGATAACTTAATCCATTCCCTTCGCCCGCTACACATGCCATATTGGCGCTACGGGAATGGCTTAAGTTCGCACCATTTGCGGTTTGCCACCGCACTCCCTTCTAAATAGCCTGTACATATAAGTAATCATCTGACCCAGGAAAAAGGTTCTTAAAAACACCCTTTAGGGGACAGCGAAACGACAGAATGAAAGTAACATGGCTTTCAACGCCCGCTACACGAAGCCTTAATCCCGCTACGAAACAGACTGAAGTTGGCGTCGCCGAGCTCGTCAGGCTGAAGCCTTCCTCGGTTCGCGCCGTTTCCGGTTTGCCTGCGCACCCCTGCTAATTAGCGTACGTTTTAAGCACGGTCATTGCGAGGAGCCCGTCTAAACGGGAGAGTGTAACCCTTTTAGAACGCACCGTCATTGCGAGGAGGAACGACGAAGCAATCCCAACTTCACGGTACTAAAGCAATTAGAACAAATCATTTAACCACGGCTTTTAAGCCGTGGTAATCAATCGGGATAAAACTAGCGCCGGAGCGGGAATCTTTTAGGAGCAGGATCTTGTACCGGCGCAACGATACACGAAGCCTTAATCCCGCTACGAAACAGACTGAACTTCGCGCCGTTTCCGGTTTGCCTGCGCACCCCACTGTATTATGCTACTCTTAGGCCGGTCATTGGATCCCGCGTAAGCGGGAGACGAAACAATCCCAACTTCCCCTGTACTAAGGCAATTAGAACATATCAATTAACCACGGCTTTTAAGCCGTCACTGTATTATGCTACTCTTAAGCACGGTCATTGCGAGGATCCCGTGTAAGCGGGAGAGTGTAACCCTTTTAGAACGCACCGTCATTGCGAGGAGGAACGACGAAGCAATCCCAACTTCACGGTACTAAGGCAATTAGAACAAATCCTTTAACCACGGCTTTTAAGCCGTGGTTAACAATCGGGATAAAACTAGCGCCGGAGCAGGAAACTTTTTAGGATCAGGATCTTGTACCGGCGCAACGAAGATGAAAGCATTGCAAGTCGAGATTAGGCCGTAGGCCTTGAATACATTAGCCATGGGTAAGCCGAGGCACGAGGCGCAACCCATGGTAGGAAAAAGACTCTCATTTTAAGCTCCGTAGGAGCGGAATAAGGCTAAGGACCTTGTTCATTTTTTGCTCGCCCAAAACTATTATTTTACTTTCTTTTAACCGTAAAAGAAAGTAACAAAGAAAAGCGGCCGCAACCGAGCGAAAATTACAAATTCAATTCGCGATAGCGATAAGATGAAATTTCGCGAGCTCGCCGAAGGCAAATGATAACTTAATCCATTCCCTTCGCCCGCTACACATGCCATATTGGCGCTACGGGAATGGCTTAAGTTTGCGCCATTTCCGGTTGTCCACCGCACCTCTGCTAATAATGTTACGTTTTTAGAACGCAAGGTCATTGCGAGGAGCCCGCCTAACGGGGATGAAAGCATTAAGCTACACATGCCCTCCGGGCAATACAAAAGCAGCGCAGGGTGGGGAAGGGAGAGGGGGGAGAGAGAGCGAAGAGGCGATGGAGCGAAGGAGCGAGGAAGCGAGGTGTTTTTAGGGTCAAATTAATTCTCAATTCAAGTTTATGGATTTTTGATTTGTGATTTGTGAGTCTGGATTTGTGATTTATCTTGTTGATTAAATCTCAACGATTCAAAAATCACGAATCTCAAATCGGATTCCCTTCGGATTTGTGATTTATCAATCTAAAATCACAAGTCAAAAATCACGAATCTCAAATCGGATTTCCTTCGGATTTGTGATTTGTGATTGAGAGAGGATGCGACGGAGCGAATCCCTGCCTACCCTGCCTACACTGCCGTCAGGCGGCAGTCAGGCGGCAGTCAGGCCGCAGGCTCTGCGAGAAACAATACATCCTGAATGTGAATTGAAGATTGCTTCGCTGCGCTCGCAATGACTTTACCTTCAAGTGGCTTTCAGCATGGTGAAGGACGCAGGCGTGAGGGCCTGACTAAATCAAGGTAGTGGTGAGGAATTCGTATGACGGAATAACAATAGCTGTGAGCCCCTTTTTAGTAAATTTATCTTTCTGGTTCAGAGTAACAATTATTCCTTCTTTAAGTCCGAAAAATTCAAGGGCTTCATAGAGACCGGCAAGTTCACGCTCAAGATTATCTTTATTGAGCTGATAACAGATCTGTATGGCAGATGGCTCTCCCCTCCTCTTTTTTAAGATAAAATCGCACTCGTTTCTTCCAAGAAAATAAAATATTTCTTTACTTATGATTCTGAGGTAAATGAACACTATATTTTCAAGTCTGCGCCCGTTATCATCAGAGAAAGAGGTAGAATTTGCAGTTATAAGTCCGGGGTCGGCTACAAATACCTTACGGGGGTTAATTATTTGAGATTTTGCCGAATAACTAAACCGAGGCACAAAATAGAAAAGGTATGACAGTTCGAGGAATGAAAAGTATTCCATTATTGTGCTTGTTGCAGAAACTCCGACAGAATGCTTAAGTTTTGATCCTGTCACCGGCTTACTCACATTTGAAATAAGGTATAGTGCAAGTCGTTGCAGGCTTTTAATATCCCTGATCCCATATCTGACAACAATATCGCGCAGAAGAATATCCTCAAAAAGATGCGACAAAACATCAGGTTGTCTTGTTGTTACGTACTCAGGGAAACCACCTGTGTCTATATATTCAAGTATGGAATCTTCACTCGCTTTAAGTGACTTATACCGTAGAAATTCAATGAATGAAAAAGGGAATAGTTCTTTGGCGATATACCTTCCGGTAAGTTTTGTTCCGAGTTCTTTGCTGAGAAGTGAAGCATTTGAGCCAGTGATGACTACCTGGTAATTTTCGTCAAGTTTCTGTCTTACATAACGTTCCCAACCTTCAACCTCTTGAAGTTCATCAAAAAAAAGAATCCGTTTTCCCGATTCTGTAATAACTTCATCAAGCCGGGAAAAATCGGTATTATCAAAACCATACAACCTGGTATCATCAAAATTCATAAAGAAGGATTCGGGGTATTTATCTGATATCATCTGAAATAAAAGTGTGCTCTTTCCGCACCTGCGAATACCTGTTATAATCAGAGCATGCTTAGGGAGAATGGATATTTCGGCAAGCGAATCACGCTTCAAACTTTTATTGCCTCTGTTGATGTTCTCAAGCTGTAGTTCAGCAATTCTTGCTATTTCTGATTTTAATAACATGATATTGTTTTTTGCAAAAATACAATATTGTTTGTTAATAACAAATAATATTGTTTGTTAATAACAAATAATCTCTCAGTTACAGGTGTGAAGGCATGGAGTGTGGAGCGTGGAGAGCACTGCCCTACCCGCAGGCCGCAAGCCTGGTATAGATGGCGTGAAGGCGTTAAGGCGGGAAGGCGGGAACCGTAACGCCTTAAAGCCGTAACGCCGTCATGCCGTCGAGGCGCGATAGCCTTACTTTCTTTTATCCGGAAAAAGGTCTTTGTTGATTTATTGTTCGCCCAAAGCTTTTCTTTTACTTTCTTTTAACCGTAAAAGAAAGTAACAAAGAAAAGCGGCCGCAAATGATAACTTAATCCATTCCCTTCGCCCGCTACACATGCCATATTGGCGCTACGGGAATGGCTTAAGTTCGCACCATTTGCGGTTTGCCACCGCACTCCCCTCTAAATAGCCTGTACATATAAGTAATCATCTGACCCAGGAAAAAGGTTCTTAAAAACACCCTTTAGGGGACAGCGAAACGACAGAATGAAAGTAACATGGCTTTCAACGCCCGCTTCACAAGGCCTTGATCCCGCTACGAAACAGACTGAAGTTGGCTTCGCCGAGCTCGTCAGGCTGAAGCCTTCCTCGGTTCGCGCCGTTTCCGGTTTGCCTGCGCACCCCACTGTATTATGCTACTCTTAAGCACGGTCATTGCGAGGATCCCGCGTAAGCGGGAGAGTGTAACCCTTTTAGAACGCACCGTCATTGCGAGGAGGAACGACGAAGCAATCCCAACTTCACGGTACTAAGGCAACTAGAACAAATCCTTTAACCACGGCTTTTAAGCCGTGGTTAACAATCGGGATAAAACTAGCGCCGGAGCGGGAATCTTTTAGGAGCAGGATCTTGTACCGGCGCAACGGAGATGAAAGCATTGCAAGTCAGAGATCAGGCCGTAGGCCTTGAATACATTAGCCATGGGTAAGCCGAGGCACGAGGCGCAACCCATGGTAGGAAAAAGACTCTCATTTTAAGCTCCGTAGGAGCGGAATAAGGCTAAGGACCTTGTTCATTTTTTGCTCGCCCAAAGTTATTATTTTACTTTCTTTTTACGCAAAAAGAAAGTAACAAAGAAAAGGGGGCCGAGCGTAAAAAATTGCCCGGTGGAGGGCCGAGCGTTAATAAAACACCCTGTGGGTGTTTTTAGCGAGGAGCCAGATTGCAGCGATGGCAGTGGGCCAGCCTGCAGGGGAGATTTGTGGTGGAGCCGAAACGACAAGATCAGTACTGGTTTCTACGCCCGCTACACATGCCTTATTGGCGCTACGGGAATGGCTTAAGTTGGCTTCGCCGAGCTCGTCAGGCTGAAGCCTTCCTCGGTTCGCGCCGTTTCCGGTTTGCCTGCGCACCCCACTGTATTATGCTACTCTTAGGCACGGTCATTGCGAGGAGCCCGCCTAAGCGGGAGAGTGTAACCCTTTTTGAACGCACAGTCATTGCGAGGAGCCCGCCTAAGGGGGAGAATGTAACCCTTTTAGAACGCACCGTCATTGCGAGGAGGAACGACGAAGCAATCCCAACTTCACGGTACTAAGGCAACTAGAACAAATCCTTTAACCACGGCTTTTAAGCCGTGGTAAACAATCGGGATAAAACTAGCGCCGGAGCAGGAAACTTTTTAGGATCAGGATCTTGTACCGGCGCAACGAAGATGAAAGCATTGCAAGTCGAGATTAGGCCGTAGGCCTTGAATACATTAGCCATGGGTAAGCCGAGGCACGAGGCGCAACCCATGGTAGGAGAAAGACTCTCATTTTAAGCTCCGTAGGAGCGGAATAAGGCTAAGGACCTTGTTCATTTTTTGCTCGCCCAAAGTTATTCTTTTACTTTCTTTTAACCGTAAAAGAAAGTAACAAAGAAAAGCGGCCGCAACCGAGCGAAAATTACAAATTCAATTCGCGATAGCGATAAGATGAAATTTCGCGAGCTCGCCGAAGGCAAATGATAACTTAATCCATTCCCTTCTCCCGCTACACATGCCATATTGGCGCTACGGGAATGGCTTAAGTTCGCACCATTTGCGGTTTGCCACCGCACCTCTGCTAATAGCGTAACGTTTTTAGAAAACAAGGTCATTGCGAGGAGCCCGCCTAAGGGGGAGAATGTAACCCTTTTAGAACGCACCGTCATTGCGAGGAGGAACGACGAAGCAATCCCAACTTCACGGTACTAAGGCAACTAGAACAAATCCTTTAACCACGGCTTTTAAGCCGTGGTTAACAATCGGGATAAAACTAGCGCCGGAGCAGGAAACTTTTTAGGATCAGGATCTTGTACCGGCGCAACGAAGATGAAAGCATTGCAAGTCGAGATTAGGCCGTAGGCCTTGAATACATTAGCCATGGGTAAGCCGAGGCACGAGGCGCAACCCATGGTAGGAAAAAGACTCTCATTTTAAGCTCCGTAGGAGCGGAATAAGGCTAAGGACCTTGTTCATTTTTTGCTCGCCCAAAGTTATTCTTTTACTTTCTTTTAACCGTAAAAGAAAGTAACAAAGAAAAGCGGCCGCAACCGAGCGAAAATTACAAATTCAATTCGCGATAGCGATAAGATGAAATTTCGCGAGCTCGCCGAAGGCAAATGATAACTTAATCCCATTCCCTTCGCCCGCTACACATGCCATATTGGCGCTACGGGAATGGCTTAAGTTCGCACCATTTGCGGTTTTCCACCGCACCTCTGCTAATAGCATAACGTTTTTAGAACACAAGGTCATTGCGAGCTACCAGCAGACAGATCTGCGGATTTCTATCTGCGGACCTCTGCGAAATACTCTGCGGAAATCTGCGAGAAACCTTACTACTAACTTTATAACTAATGTTTTTGATCATTTGTAATTTTTGATTTGTGATTTGTGAGTCTGGATTTGTGATTTTTTTTGATTCTTTAAATCTCAGAAGTCAGGACGAGTCAAAATGCTATTTGCGAATCGCCGCTTCTTCCCAAAACCACCACCATAGCGGTGTCATCCCGAATCCCGCCCAGGCGGGATGAGGGATCCCTTGATGCAGAGATGAGTAAATTTGTGATTTGTGAGTCTGGATTTGTGATTTTTTTTGATTCTTTGAATCTCAATCTCGAATCAACAATCACAATTCACAAATCGGATTTCTGATTTATGTCCGGAGTTGCTAAATTAAAACAGGTCGGTGGCTTTATCGATCAGGAATTCTCTTATTTCATCATCGGGAACAGCGGTTATGATAAATTCCACAGGCTCGGTATAATCGATGTCTTTATGGAATGCTAATTGCTGACGGAATAATTTTTCGGAGAATTGCTGGTAGAATATTTTCTCCGCCTCTTTGCATATTTCCTGTATAGTGTAATAGTCATGCAAAATGAAATATAAATCGACATAATCTTTCCATTTTGCCCTTCGCCCCAAAGCAAAAGCTTTCATTGCAGCCAATGACAATAACGAAGGTATGGTGAAAATTGAACTAACATTTATCGGGTGGAGTACAGGATAGGGATAACTTAAAAATGCGAGTTTTACATTGTTAATCAGCAGATGCAGCTGGTCGAAATCTTCAAAAACCGGTATCTGACTAAAAGGGATATGCATTAGCTTTTCTTTGATCCTCGACTTATTAAGTTGTGCATGAGAAAACAGGTCGAAATCTACAGATCGCCTGTGCCCTATATGCAGCGCAAGAGCCGTACCTCCAACCATATAAAAGGATCGTCGAAAACCTTTAAGATAAGGCAACAATTTAACCTGCGCACCAGTAAATATTTCAGTGTGCATATTTTCTGAAAACAAGGGTAAAATAGTTAATGGTCAATTCGTGATAGTTTCCTTTTCGCCGGTTGCTGAGGGCCATTGAATCGAAGAAAATTTCCGCGACTTTTCTTATGCCCAGTAAATTGAATAATTGGATTATTGCATTTATATCTCCGTAGTTTAATATGGTTTCCACAAGAAATTCGTTACTGATTTTCTCGATTTTATCATCAGGAATATACCAAAAAAGATTTTTATGTTCCCTGATAAATACTTTTATTTCAGTACTATTCATTTTAAAATATACTATTCAAATATAGCTAAAAGAATTTGTCTTTACAAGCAAATGCGGCGTGCGGTGCGAGGTGCGCGGCAGGAAGAAGAGCAGGCTTTGCCCACCGAAGCTGACCGGAGGGAGGCGAAGGTGGGCTTCGCCAGCCATAGCCGACCGGAGGGAGGCGATGGCTGGGCACAGGGGAAGGAAGAGCACAGGGCTCAGAGCGCAGAGCGCAGAGGAAGAAGCACAGAGCACAGAGCACAGAGCGCAGAGGAAGGAAGAAGCTCAGGGCTCAGGGCGCAGAGCACAGGGGAGGAAAGTGCAGGCTTCTCCAGTCATAGCCGACCGGAGGGAGGCGAAGGCTGGGCGCAGGGGAAGAAAGCAGGGAGCGAGAATTGGATTTGTGATTTGTGATTTGTGAGTCTTGATTTGAGATTTTGTTTTGATTCTTTGAATCAGTGAGATTTTTGATTTGTGATTTGTGAGTCTTGATTTGTGATTTATTTGTGAGTCGAGTGAGATTTGTGATTTGTGATTTGTGAGTTTAGATTTGTGATTTATCTTGTTGATTAAATCTCAAATCAGGAGTCAAAAATCACGAATCTTAATTCGGATTTCCTGTCTTCTTTTTATTAGTTGTTACGCTCTTTGTAAAAATGCTAATAAGCTCATTGCATTCTATTAAACAGTTTTTTAGAAATTCAGGATTAGAAGAGAGTTTTGCTTTTTCAGTGATACGCAGTGCCATATATGTTTCCCGTAACTCTTTCAATACGATTTGTAGTTTATGAATAAAATCTTTTAGAGATTCAGCTCCAGCTGCTTCGCCGTAATTTAATGCTACGGAAATACTTGACCGGGATATCTGATCATTCAATGTAAGTCCTGCCCTGTTTCTTCTTAGTGAATTGGTAAGTTCAATTACCATTGCAGCAAATTGAATAAGCCGTTCTTCGAGTTCCTTGGTTGTCATTTGATCGTAGTGTTTGATTTGTGATTTGTGAACCTAATGAGATTTGTGATTTGTGATTTGTGAGTCTAGATTTGTGATGTTGTTTTGATTCTTTAAATCAGTGAGATTTGTGATTTGTGATTTGTGATTTGTGAGTCTAGATTTGTGATTTTGTTTTGATTCTTTAAATCATCAGATTTGTGATTTGTGATTTGTGATTTGTGAGTCTAGATTTTTGATTTTTTTGATTCTTTAAATCTCAAATCACGATTCAAAAATAACGAATCGTAAATCGGATTTCCTTGATTTCTGAGTCTGGATTTATGATTTTGTTTTGAATCATTCAATCTCAAATCTCAAATCAACAATCACAATTCACAAATTGGATTTCCTTGATTTCTGAGTCTAGATTTATGATTTTGTTTTGAATCATTCAATCTCAAATCTCAAATCAACAATCACAATTCACAAATTGGATTTCCTTGATTTCTGAGTCTGGATTTTTGATTTTTTTGATTCTTTAAATCTCAAATCAACAATCACAATTCACAAATCGGATTTTTAGTTTGTCAGCCCTCCGCCGCAAGCCATCAGCCATCTGCCCTCTCATAGGGCACCGTAACCCGGAACACCGACCCTTCACCTGGTTGAGAGGTGAACCATATTTCGCCTCCAAGCATTCCGGTATAAGCTTTCGAAATTGCCAGCCCCAGACCAATGCCTCCGTAATTACGGGTATAACTGCCGTCGGCCTGGAAAAATTCTTTGAATATAGCTTCCTTCTGCTCATGGGGAATGCCAATCCCGGTGTCGGAGACATAAAACTCTATCCTTGTTTCTTTTACCAGATACCCGAATTCAATTTTGCCTTTGTCGGTGAATTTGACGGCATTGCCGACAAGATGACTGAGCACCCTTGCAAGCTTGAACTCATCTGTAACAATATCTGCTTCACGATCAGCTAGAGCAGTCTTATAGACAAGCAGAACTCCCTTTGCCGAGGCATCGATCCGGAACTGACCATAAGCCTTCAGGAGGATCCAGTTCAGGTTAGCCTTGTTTCTGGTTACCGCTACTGTTCCAGCTTCAATTTTTGACATCTCAATTATGCTGTCCATTATCTGAAGCAGACGGTCGCTGTTGCTGTTAATGATCTCCCTGTACTCCTTCAGACGCTCCGGATCCTCTCCATCAGGATCTTCACCTATCAGGGCTGAGAAACCTACTATGGCGTTCAGCGGGGTCCTTATCTCATGTGATATATTCTGAAGGAAACAGGTCTTCAGGCGATTGTATTCCTCTTCTTTCTGGCTGATTTTCTCAACTTTCTCGTGCGTCAGCCTGCTTTCAGTAATGTCGTAAAGTATACCGAATATCCCGGTAACTTTTCCTGTTTCCTCGTCGATCTGAGGGAGTGAAACATCGCGTATCCATTTTCTTTCACCTGCTGCTGTGCGTATCATCATTTCAACCTTCCAGGTGTTGATCTCACCCGCAAGGATCTTCCGGTGGGCTTCCAAAAGTTCCTCCGGAGCATCCGCGGAGATGGGAACGATCTTTTCAATCATAACCTCAAACACCTTTTCCGTAAAACCGTCAGGAGAAATACCAAGAAGCTCTGTTATCCCGCCAACAGTGTCGAGACTATATCCCTCTCCTGATTGCTGACCTGGTATAAGATGAAATGGTACACAACCGGCACTTTCAATTCCCCTCCAATGGAAAGCCAGGCTATCCGTAAATTTTGCTTCTACATCCCTGCAAAAGTTAATTTTATCATTGTCCTGAGATCTGATCTTCATTCCTGCTATTTTTTCTATATTTTGTACTTTATTAACAACTCTCACTAACTAAAATGGATAATCACTTCAACTGCCTGCTTTTTCGGAAATCAGTTAAAGTGCATCAAATCTGTAGTTTACAATAACAGGCTTTTATTAGTCCTGTAAAAACATGGTTTAATAGCGACTGGCTCAAAATTGTTACCTGATTGTGAATAACTTTTTTCGGGAGATGTAAAATTTTGGTTAGGTTTGAATTACGATTTGTTTCGGGTACGAAAATTGGGAATTTTGAAGGAATACACTGATAATGAGATTATAGAGTGTCTGCGTAACCGTCATAGCTATGTTGTGCACTATCTTGTCGACAGATACCTGCCCATGATACGCATAATGGTAACCCAGCTTGGCGGCACTCCGGAAGACGTAAAGGACATTTTCCAGGAAGGGCTTATGATAATGATTGAGAAGATCGATGACACGAATTTTACCATGACTTGCAAATTCAAGACCCTTCTTTATTGTGTGTGCGAAAACCTCATGAAATCAGTTCTGGTAAAACGGCAGTCAACGGTAATTTACTTTAACCGAAGGGTTGAACCTGAAGAGGAAAAGGATCTTTCGGAAGCGATAGATTATAAATTTTCAAAGGAGATCTTTACAGGTGTATTTGAGACCCTGGACCCTGTTGGTAAAAGTATCCTGAAGCTCTACTGGGAGGAGATGTCACCGCAGGATATCGCCGACCAACTTGGATATAGTTATGGCTATGTAAAGAAGAAAAAATGCGAGGCACAGGCGGAGCTTATTGAAAAGGTGAAGAAGCATCCCGATTACCAGAGAATAATTAACTCGGGGATTACTGCGGAGAAGGTGGTGTACTAGGGCGCAGGGCTCAGGGCACAGGGCGCAGGGGAGGAAAGAGCTCAGAGCTCAGACTTCGCCAGCCATAGCTGACCGCAGGGAGGCGAAGGTGGGGCGCAGGGCACAGGGAGAAGAGCACAGAGCACAGTAATGGGAAAGCGAGGGAGCGAGGGAGCGAGAGCAAGAGCTCAGACTTCGCCCACCGAAGCTGACCGGAGGGAAGCGAAGGTGGGGCGCAGAGCATAGGGCGCAGGGAAACGGCAAACACGAAACAGGAAAAATGACAGGGAAGAGTAGAAATTATCAAACGACAGAAAGGAAGGGGCCGGCAGGAAATTCCTGGGATGATCCCTGCTTTGAGATGCTTCTGACTGCGGAGGATAACGCCCTGTTTGAAGAGATGGGTGAGCATTTTAGGGCTTTGTCTGATGTTAAAGACGTGAAAAACGATCCTGGGTATCAAGCTGTAAACGAGATAGCCAAAGAGATGATCGCCGGTTATGGAAAGGATCCTTTACGAAAAATTGAAAATGAGAAATTTATTTGTGATAGTATTTCGGAGGAAAGAATGGACACAGACCTTGCAGATGAGATCAGTCAGATAAAAAATGAAATCAACCAGAGTAATCTGAGTGAACTATCTTCGGACTGGGTTAAAGAATGGAACGACAGGGAACAGAATAGCCAGGGGGATGTTAAAACAATAGAGATACAAGATTTCATTGCACGATCAATTGGGCACGGGGAGACGTGAGGCACAGGCTTTGCCCACCAAAGCTGACCGGAGGGAGGCGAAGGTGGGGCTCAGAGCTCAGAGCTCAGAAGTATTAGGCAAATCGCGGTTATACAGATATACATCTCTGGCAGCAGCTGCTATCATAGGTATTGCCTTTCTGATCAGGTCGCTGCTCCCATCCGCTGATCCACTGAAGATATTTGCAAAATATTATGAGCCATTTGATGCTGTATCGGTTGTAAACCGAGGAGACGGAACAGGTGAGAATGAAATACTTGACAGGGCTATAGGATTTTACAAATCGGGAAATTACGAAGCCGCCGCCGCTGGTTTTTCAACTGCAATGCTTAACAGCACAACGGCCCCTGCAGCACGATTTTATAAGGGCATCATCGGGATTGAAACTGGCAATTATGACAGGGCAGCAGAACTGCTCGAAGAAGTAGTGAATCGTCAGGGCGAATATGCAAAAGAAGCTGCATGGTACCTCGGACTTACTTATCTTAAATCCGGCGATAAAGTAAAAGCTTCCGGATATTTTGAGTTCCTTGCCCGGTCGCCCGGATTTTACATGGAACGGGCGGAAAAGATCTTACGCCGCCTTAAATAAAGGATCAGGATAACAAAACAGATTATAACCGCCATACCGGCAAATGCAGCGGAAGTAAAAAAACGTCTTTTTACAGGTGCATTGTCTCCTAGTACTTCATAAGCAGCCCAGTAATACGGATCTGAATAAGCGGGAGGGGATTCCTTTAAATATCCGAGCATAGCAAGGCGCAGAGCATCATCTTTATACATGCCCTTCGACAGATGTTTATAAAAACGGGAAATTATGTCCGCACTTATTTCATCATTGACTTCCCAGGCTGTCCTGATCACTGATTCTGCTCCTGCAAGAATGAATCCGCGGGCAAGGCTCATCAATCCCTCGCCATGATATAAAGTTCCTGTACCCGAGTTGCAGGCGCTCAGTACAACCATTGGCGATTTAAGTCTCAAAAGACTTATCTCGTAATTATAAAGTTTACCATCATCCAAAGTATCGGATGAGGAGTCGAACAACAGGTAAGAGTATCTCGAGTCTGTTGAATCCGAAATGGAGTGCATGGCAAGGTGATAGACAGCTGGTCTCTGCATGGCAATCCTGAAATTTGTCTCGGTTGCAAGGTTTCCTTCAAACTTTCTTCCCCTGAACCACTTGTTAATTGATTCGATCTCGACTCCTGTCCCATGTAATGAGGCGCGAACATGGCCGGGATCATCTGTTTTATCATAGTCAGGCGCAAAGGATAATACTTCCTCCCGGCGATTAAGCGGGAAACTTTTACCTGATATCAGGGATGAAGAATAACAATAAGAGATCGAATACTTGTAAATGAGATATTGAAGCCCTTCATAGTCTGTCTGATCCAACCCCGGGTTTTCCTTAAGAAATGCATCAAACGGCAACCTCGCTATCTCTTCATCAGGAATGATAACAAGTCTTTTACCGGCAAAGAGACCTTCAACAGGCTTTATAAGATTCGTGTACATATATGACAGGGCACCGGCTACTTCCCTGACGTTATTGTTACGATGGTAGCGGAAAGAATTCCTTATAATTTCAGCATTTATTGAAAAAAGGGAATCGAGACCGGTTTCACGGAATTCAAGATCATCCCTGGTAATAACAAATGTATAAAGATCCCTTTTCCCGTCCTTATAATTGTTTGAAAGAAGGTATTCAACAATCGTTTCATTCCTCTTAAGATGTTTTTGAATCTCAGCCAGGCCCGCAGGTTTGGTTTTCAGGATAAGCTCGCGATACTGGGGGAATTCCAGGTTTATTTCATCTATTCATTTTTTCCATTTCGCGGTTCATGTCAAAAAGCGCATCCTTCCAGAGAGAGATCTTATTGCTGTCAGGCTTGTTTTTTACTGACTCTTCAGTTATAAGCCTGTTGTACGCTCCGATCTCTGCGGCCAGTTTATTCCGACTGGTCATTGCAGAGTTCGGGACCACAGCCGGATACAATAATTCATTTTCGGCAATCTCATTACGGAGCACTGCTGCCTTGGCCCTCTCCGCCATGCTGTATATTTTGTTTTTCAGCGAACTTTCACCCTGAAAAGAATTCAATGCACTTGCAATGTGAACAGCAAACAAATAAGTCTCTTTTTCGTTTTCAGCAAGATAAATCCGGCTTTCTTCGGCAGGATAATTATTTCTGATACGGTCAATAAGATCCAGGCAAAGTTCCATGGTTTCCAGACTTTTTTTTATTGCTTTAAGTTTTAAATTCTGGTCATTCTGCTCATTTGCAAAACATTCAAGAGCGATTGCTTTGTTTTTAAGGATGTCGAGGAGCCGGATCTGTAAAAGAGAAGAGTCAATACCGGGGTTAGAAAAGATATCATTATCGTTAAAACCGGGTTCAACTGCAATAAGGCTTTTCTGATAATAATCGAGTGAAGAAGGGTAATCGGCCCGTGCGAAGTAGTAATCAGCCAGCTGTTTGTAGGATAATGCTGTAAGAGAATGCTTATCACCATAGTTTTGAAGGCATATATTCAACGCCTTTGTATGAGCGTCAAGAGCTTCCGGGAATCTTCCTGTTTCAGACAAAAAATCTCCATAACCGAAATAGACTTCGGACATTCTGTAATAATTCTCTCCGAATTTAATATTGATAGTTTTTAAGCATCGTGTAAAATATTCTTCCGCCTTATAATGCTATCGACCTCGAGCATAAGTTTTAGCCAGATTTAAAAATGTCAGTTCTGTTTCGGGCAAATCATTTGTTAGTTTTAAACGGGCGCTTTTTCCCAGGTAATCCAATGCTGATGTGTAATCCCGAAGCTCATAATAAATTATTCCAAGATTTAAATATGCTGTTGAAAGACTATTTAAAACAGATATGTCTTTCTTTTCAAGGGTCTGGTAAATCCTGACGGACTTTTCAAGGAATTCGATAGCGGTCGGAAATGATCTCTGGAAGGTATAGATTCTGGATTTATTGTTGTAAATCCATGCAAGTATAATTATAATTATTCTTTTTATTTATGGCCAGATTTTCAGCTTTATTATAATAATTCAGTAGCCTCAGCGTATAAACCAAGGCTCATCTTTATTAATCCAAGATTATTGTAGGCCGGAATGATATAATCAGGCGACAATTTCTGTTCAGATTCCAGAACAGTGAGCATGCAATTTTCAGCTCCGATAAAATCTCCGGAGTTGTATAAGTCAGCATACTTAACAAACAAGTTGTATACACTGTCAACCTGGGCAGATACATTGCTGATTGACAGACAACCCGAAAAAACTATCAGTATTGAAATCCCCTTCCCCAATCTGGTCATTTATGCCGGATTATTCCGGGGTCAATTTCATAAAAAAGACTTAGAAAAAGTCAAAAGAAATGAAAAAAAAATAAGGGGCCTTTGAAGAAGCCCCTTAATCACCTGGAAATCCTCTCACTATTCAGTTTCCCTGTGGCGGTTTTGGTGGAAATAGGATTATGACACCACCGCCATCGCCGTCGCCGCCCCTTACAAATTGCATTGCACGTTCACTAAGTTTCTCATTATTTGAGAATTTTGAAATCATTTCATCAGATTTTTTTGTTGTCATCGTTGACCTGGCTGCTCTTTTCATGATTTTAAATTTTAAGATTAAGTTTTAGCGTTTAATTTCAATAGCGGCCAAATTGTTACCCCGATTTGAGCAATTTAAATGTTAAAAATTCTTAAAAAAGAATTACTTGATTGTTTTTCAGATAATTACAGATATAGAAAAAATGCCCGTATTACCTGATAAACCGATTCAAAAAGGTTTACCGGGTCATTTCTGAGTTCCGGAAAGTCATCTGCCAGGTAACAAAACAGGGGTAATCCCTATAAAACCATAATTTGGGATCAGTGAAATTATACTTAACCTGAGTTGCCGGATAATTGTTGCTGGTTGCTGGTTACTGGTTGCAGGTTGCAGGTTGCTGGTTGCTGGTTGCTGGTTGAAGGTTGCTGGTTGAAGGTTGCTGTTTGTCTGAATTAACTATTAAATCATTAGGAATGGGATTATCCAGGACTTACTTAAAACACCATCTGGTAACATGATCAATAAGTATTTTATAAGCTCCCGTCCCCGGACCGACGGAAGTTATACTATTCACAGACAAAAGTGTCCGTTTTTACCTGAGGCTGAAAAAAGGAGCCTCCTCGGAGAATTTGAATATCCCGCGGATGCAATAACGGAAGCAATAAAGCATCAAAACGGGACAGTCTGTTGCCCATTTTGTTTAAAAGATCAAAATAAGGCGAAGATCATGACCCGCAGAGGGAAAGAATCAACTTTGGATGTTGAAATATCCGGGGGGATGAAGGCTGTATGGATAAGTGCGATGTTTTGTTCGGTCAGTTGATAGCAGTGAACTGTAAGGAAGGCAAGTCAGTTTTTTACTAAAAAAGTAACAAATTTCGGGTAATCCTTATTAAACCGGAAATTGAATGAGTTTAACATTTGGCGATTCAGCATAACGGATCGGGGATGATGAGCAGGAACTCATCAGGAGATTTTAAAAATGCAATAGAGGGGAAATTATTTATATACAATTAAGCTTGTAAGTCATGAAATTGAACAATTTGTTATTAATTCTGATAACGTATTGGCTATCAGGATTATTTGGTATGTCTTATGCTCAGGTAAAGATCACAGACGGGGCTGATCTGACAATGGATCCAAATTCGCTTCTTGAGCTGGAAAGTACAAACAGGGGATTATTGTTACCACGCATCAGCCTGAACAGCCTTGATCAGCCTGATCCATTAACGGCGCCGGTACCAGTCGGAATGTTTGTTTACAGCAGCGGAGGCATTGTAACAGACGGATTTTACTATTGGAACGGTTCCGGATGGATAAATTTTGCAGCTTCCGGAACTCTTTCTGAAACACTTTTTACGAAATCCGCCACAGCCACCCTGCTAAAAACAGAGACATTTGTACTTGCTTCCGGGAATATAACGCTTACCCTGCCTTCGGTAACCAGTGCGGATAACGGTCTGGCAATTACAATAAAAAATACGGGCAGCTACGTTGATCTGATAACTGTAGAAGGAAATGCGGATGCTACCATCGACGGATTTGTCAATACGACATTAACGCGTTGGTGCGCCGATACATACATTGCCTGGAACGGCAACTGGATCACAAAAAACCGTAATACCGGCAAAGATTCCCGGATCGTGGTTTCTGAAACCGGAAGCTTCACTTCAATTGCTGAAGCAGTTGAATTCCTTTCCACTCACATGACCGGACCCACAGTGGTTACCGTAGCTTCCAAAGTAAATCTGGTTTTGGAAAGTCTGGTAATACAACTGCCTTATCCGGTAACATTTGAAGGAGTGTCGAATGGTGCAGTAACAGTTGGTCCTGGCCCGGATATGACAGGTAAACCAATATTTTCCTGCATAACCGATTGCTCATTTAAAATGCTCAGCTTTAAAGGAAGCACCATGAGCGGTTACGGATCATCAATTGGCGAAGATGCAATCCATCTCACAGAGAATGGAACATCTTATAATATCAAGGATTGTTCATTTGACGGGTTCTATTGTGCAATAGTTAATCAAGCCAATGCCGAACTCTGGCTATTTGACTGTGATATCATGAATTCCGCTGCCAGCGGACTACTTTTGGACAGCCCTACACCGGGAGTTGTGGTAAAGGTCTCTGAAACAGATTTTACCGGCAACAATATCGGAGTAAACCTTCTGAGCGGGTTCCAATACGACAGTCACATTAAATTCAGGATATTATTCCAATCAGGATCCTACCGATATAGGGATTCTTTACAATCCATCCACCTTTTCTTTTTCAAATCTTATCATTACCGGCAATTCCTGGAATTTTACGGAACCGGTATTTCAGGATTTGATTTTTCGCGTCCTGACGGCAGGGATGCCGATGCATTTATTGAAAACAATGCAGGTATTGAGGACGACAAGGCACATTGCAAGATCAACGTTGTAAATAATTCATTAACAACTTCCTGTGTTGTTTCAAACACCTGGTATAAGGCAAACTGGATTAATACTTCATCGGTTACTTCGAGCCTTCTGATAAACAATAACATGATCACTTATCTCCCTGTTAAACCACGGGATCTTTATCTGATCATTTCCGGTGATCTGACCGTTGACAGCAATAACAGGGTAATAACGATCGGAATTGTAAAAAACGGGGTCACAACCACCCGTTACGGAGAAACCGCCCTGCGTATCACAACTGCAAACCAGCCGTATCAGTTTTCAACTGTGATTTACCTTGAGAATGTGGCTAAAGATGATTATTTTGAACTGTATTGTTCTACAACAACCGGGAGTGATGTACTTAAATTCCAGGATGTTAATTGGTTCGTTAGTGCACAATAACAATATTACTGGTGTATCACCAGAAAGCAAACAGATCATTTACCGGCAATGTCAATGAATACACTAAAAATCAATCAGAAAAGAGTTGTAATAACCCTTATCCTGCTTTTAATAATAACTCATTCCGGATTATGTCAGGGCCTGTCAGTCTCAGTCGGAACAACTTTATCAGCAACAGGAGGCAACATGGTTCTCAGGGGAATTGTGTCGAACAATGGTTCATTTATTAATAATGACAATACCATTGTTTTTTCCGGAAATACCCAGATATTGAGCGGAACAGCACCTGTATCCTTTAATAATGTAACTATTGATCCGGGCAGCACAATGACGATAACCACACCTGGTCAGACACTGGCCGGGATCCTCTTATGCAACGGGACATTGAATGCAAATGAGTATCTCACCCTCCTTTCCACTGACGCCCGGTCAGCACTTATCGATGGAAGAGGGACAGGACAGGTCAACGGCAAAGTTACGATGCAAAAATACCTGCCCACTGGGATTCGGGTATAAATATCTAAGTTCGCCTTTTCAGGATGCCTATGTAAGTGAGTTCAGTGATAATATGAAACTTGATGATCCTTTTCCGGCGTTCTACGGCTATGATGAAAGCCGTACAACATCAGGATGGGTCACCTATATCGATCCTGCCGGACTTTTAGAGCCCATGGCCGGATATTCTGTCAACTTCGGCTCTACCTCAACACCTCTCGTTTTCGATGTCACCGGAGTTGTTAATAACGGAAGTATGTCGGCGACTCTTTTTAACCACAATAATACGTACAGCAAAGGATTCAACCTTGTCGGGAATCCTTACCCCTCTCCGCTCGACTGGGATTCTCCCTCGGGATGGACAAGAATCAATATAGATAATGCCCTCTATTACTTTGAAGCCAGCACCACAGATGAGTACGGAGGTTCGTACGTTACTTACCTGAACGGAGTTTCGAGCAATGGTAATGCTACGAATCTGATCCCGTCGATGCAGGGCTTTTTTGTTCATGTTTCAGATGGTGCATGGCCCGTAACAGGAAGCATAACAATTAATAATGAAGCAAGGATAACAGATCTGACGCATCCGTTAATAAAATCAGACACTGAGACAAGGCCGCTGATCCGTCTTACTGCCGAGTTTACAAATGACACATTATCGGCCGATCCGGTAGTGATCTATTTTGACGAAAAAGCCACTGATAAATTCGACGGTCAGCTCGACGCCTTAAAGCTTATGAATACCGACTATATGGTAACAAATCTTTATACCGTGGGATCTGACGGATCAAAGCTTTCAATAAGCGCTCTGCCCGTAATCTCGGATACCCTGTACAGAGTTCCGCTTGGCCTCTATACCTATATTGACGGGAGTGTCATTTTTAAGATCCGCACTCTGGAAGGCGACCTTTCGGATATGAAGATCTTTATTTCCGATATGGCAACTGAAATAAATCAGGAATTACTGCCTGATAAATTCTATGAAGTCAGCCTTGCCGCCGGACAATATGAAAACAGGTTTTATCTCGATTTTAAGAACCTTGAGACCGCGATTCCCGATTATCCGGAGGAAGATGATGTATTCAGCATCTATTGTTCCCACGGGATCCTTAAACTGGAGATAAATAGTCTTGCCGGAGCAGATGGCACTTTAATGATAACGGATCTTGCGGGACAGAACCTTCTTATTAAAAAATATTATGAGACAGGTTATTATGAACTAAGTCCCGGTTTAAAAAATGGGATCTATATCGTCAGTTTCACTTCAGGTACAAAGAGGAGTACAAAGAAGGTTTTTATCCAGGATCAATGAGATTAACATGTCATATATTGGTTACCTTTTTTTATTTCTTCTCGTAATTCCGGCCTTTACAGAAAAGATCTCATACAGCCCGTCTGATTCAACTTTAATCCAAAGACAAGAGGAGCTTAGTTCTGATCTGGTAATACAGGTTGGAGCTTTTCGCATGGAACAGAATGCTTTGGCATTGAAAGACAGGCTTTCAGCGGCACAGGAAAAAACTGTTGTAATTATTTCTGAAGATGGATATTTTAAAGTAAGGATAACCGGGTTTAAAAGTCCTGAAGAATTGGAAAAAATACTTCCCGGACTGGGACTGCTTGGGATAAAGAATTTATGGATAGTTCCAGTCAGGCAACCTGAAGAGATTAAGCCTCAGGTTGTTGTCAGGGCTGATAGTTCAGTTACAGATGTTAAGCAGAGCCTTGAGTTACTTCCTTCGGAAGAGAAAGTGCCGCTAACTTCAGTTCAGGGAATTGCATTGCAGGCCGGCGTCTTCCATCGCAGATCAAAAGCTTACCGGGCGCGTAGAAGAATCACAACTAAACTCGGACTTCCAGTCGAAATAGTTCAGGAATGGGAATATTACAAATTAATTATTCCGGGATTCCATTCTACCGAAGAGACCCATGAATATTACCCGAAGCTCGCAAAGTTAGGATATCCCGATATTTATCCGATTGAGAATTACAGTGAAAGCCGGTAATTCAGATAACGAGTAAGTGAGGGTTACTCTGTTTTTTTAACCAGATCCTTTAAATTTACTCCGATCGAGATCTCGTGATTATTATAAATATTAAGCGCCACAGAGGAAGCAAAATTGAAATTATAAGAGAACCGTATTCCTTTTGCAATGTTTGCACCAAATCCCAAACCAAAGATTCCGGGATCCCTGAATGCAACGCTGCCCCAGATACTCTGTCTGATACATGATCTGTGTGGCAATACCAATCTGGCTATTTAATGAATTTCCCGCCTCTTAAATAAATGAGGGGATTAATATTCCAGCGATCATTCAGAGGGTAGGAATATGCAGCATGTAACTGGTAATTGGCAAGAGGTTTATATGTAACTTCAACTTCTTTGTATTTTGCGTCTCCAAAATTAATATTGGAGAACATTATACCTGCTTCAAGTCCTTTAAACAGGTAAAGAGCTGAAAAATCAGACATAAATTTCAGTTTTGAAGACACATCCTGCCTGATCATTACCGGATCAATATTATATCTCGGATCGTTATAATAATCAGTGAAATTGATCATGTTATGATAAATGCCGGCAGAAAGAGCTAACAGTACTTTATGCTCACCGGTTATTTTGAGGTTGTATGAATAAGTTCCCATGACATAAAGCTGATCAAAAATACCTGCCTTGTCATAAATGATCTTCCCGCCAAGGCCAGCATTTGTCATCAGCATATCACTGTATGATAACCTCAGTGTTTTGGGTCCGCCACTGATGCCACTCCAGTCGGATCTGAAACCTGTAAATAAACTGCCGGGATTAAAATGACCTGCATAAGATGAGGAAAGAGTGTATTTATTCATAAAGTAGTTCTCTGAAACAGGCATTTGCTGGGCTGTAAGGATGTTTTGTATCAGCAGTGCGTATAATATAAAAGTTGTCCTTTTCATTTTACTCTTTAATTACCCCCATCTTCCTGAAAAAAGAAAAGAGGTTGCGTTGATTATCTTACAATATTTACAATTCCGGTAATTGTTCCTGATGTTTCTGATTTTATAATGAAATAATATGCTGCAGAAGGCAGGTCGGCGCCGTCTGAAGTTCCATCCCATTCATTATGGTAATCGGGGGATGAAAAAACAAGTTTTCCCCATCTGTTATAGACCTTCACCTCACATTTCCCATAAGATTCAAGATCGGGTATCTCCCACAAGTCATTGAAACCATCATTATTCGGAGTAAAGAGATGAAGAATATTTTCATGAGTCGATTTTACATCAACTGAAATTTCGGATTCAGCTGAATTATAATTTTCATTACCCGGCTGCCAGGCTCTTATTTTTGCATTTCCGCGTGATATTCCCGTAATTGTGGATCCTGTAAGGCTTGCTATTTGCGGATCTTTACTTTCAAAGGAGACAGGAAGCCGGGATGAGGCAACGGCGAGTAGTTCAAAAGTCTCATTTACAAGAAGGTTTTCAGGATAAGCAGTAAACGTTATGTCCTGATCAATCTTTGTTATTGTCAGGATTCCTGCGATATAAGTGAAATCGTAACAATCATCGTTACCTCCTGAAATTGTGATCACATAATCACCTGCCGGAGAATCAACCGTGGCATCGGTGCTTATGGAAGGAGGTGTGTCAAGAACTGAGGCATCTTCACCATACATAAATCCTGAACAGATATAATTAAGTACCGGATTCGCAGAAAGAAAGGGTCTTGATTTGTTTTGGCCCGAAATTGTCAACCCGGCTTTACTCACTGTAAGATTTACCTGTATCTGAGCCGCCGGTTCATAGTTATTATTTCCTTCCTGACTGGCAATGATACTTGCATTACCGGCACCTCTGATATGGATATATCCGTTTATAATTTCAGCCACAGAGGTTTTATCGCTCGTATAACTTATATTAAGACCCGACGATGATGAAGCCCCGGGGTTGAAGTCTGCAATACCGTATACGACCGGTTGAATAGCGGGAAATGAAATTATCTGACCAGCCTTATTTACGGTGAGTGAGCGTATAAAAGCCGGAGCCGGATTGAAGTTATGATCTCCCGGCTGGGTAGCTGTAATTAAAGCATTTCCGCTGCCTGCGATCTGAATTTTGTTACCGGAGATCACTGCAACATTGGAATTATTGCTGGTATAAATAACGGCCAATCCGGAAGTAGCAAGTGCACCAGGATACAAATCCGGATCACCATAAGTGCAGTTTTCAAACGGACTGAAAGTAATGAATTGGTCAGCCTTGCCCACAATAAGGGTCTGGCTGACATTTGCAGTCGGATTATAATTTATATTGCCCGGTTGTGATGCTGTAATAATGGCACTGCCTGTTCCGGTGATCGTGATCATTCCATCAGTTATTACAGCTACTGAAGGATCATTGCTGGTATAAATAATGTCGAGACCTGAAGTGGAGGAAGCTCCCGCCGGGAATGGCTCTTTACCGAAGGTGACCGGCGGAATCGCGGCAAAAGTAATTGCCTGATCAGCTTTGTTCACTGTTAAAGCAACGAAAAGGTCTATTGCCGGATAGTAAAGATTATTACCTGCCTGGGAAGCAGTGATAATAGCTATTCCCTGCTCCGGTTATATGAATAGTTCCGCCCGAGATTGTGGCAACTGATGGATTATCACTTGAATAAGTGACAGCCAGTCCTGAAGAGGCTGTTGCATGCAGGCTAAAATCAGGATCCCCGTAAGTTTTTGTGCCGGGCACCGGGAATGTGATTGTCTGGTCCGCTTTATTCACAGTCAGGGTTCTTATATATCTTGCGGGCGCATATGTCCCATTGCCCGACTGAAGGGAAGTTATGTAAGCTGTTCCCGTAGAATTGGAAGTTAGTATCATTTCCGTTGAGGGTCGCTACTGTTGTATTTGAACTTGTAAAAGTCACAGGTAATCCGCTTGAAGCGGTAGCCGATAATGTAACAGGAGGATCGCCATAAGTAATTTCGGGCAAGTACTGGAAATGAGATTGTCTGGATTACAAAATTTACAGGCTGGTCAGTAAATGAGGGCAGTAACCCTCCTGATTCGGCAGCGACGTCACCCTGAGTATATGAAATAAGAACGGTTTCACCTCCTGTAAGCGGGGTCTCCAGAGTCACAAGAATAGTATAAGGGTCACCCGGTTTTAACGAAACAGCGCTCGATAATTACAGGAGTCCCGTCAACCGTAACAATAAACTGAGCCTCTTTTCCTGTCGGGTCAGCCATAGGTTTATCAAATTGTATCTCTATATTTCCGCTTTTGGCAGCAAGCAAGAAAATTAGGGATACCCGGGGGGTTTACATTTATTGTAATCGTACCTTCAGGAGAATCTCCTGTTTCATCATTAATAATAAAGTTAAAATTTCCAACACCATTTCCTGCTTCAGCCGTCAGCTAAATATATTAAATTCAAATCTTTGTCAGTCAAAGTTGTCGGGACAGAGGTTATCTGACTGCCTTTTATACCGGTATTATACTGATAAAGCGATCCCTGAGAAGGAAGGGAGGTTATTCGTGCACTCTTTGTACTTTCATCGCCTCCGTTATACTGAAGCCTGATGGTTCGCTCTTCACCCTGATCCAGCCAGATTGTCTGGGGAACTGCCGGAAAGAGGTGGATTTGAGCTTGTTGTAAACCGGTAGATTTCAGACCAGGTCGTCCCCGTGGAATTTGTTGCAAAAACTGCCCAGTAATAGGTAGCATCAATAGCAAGATCTGAAATATCAAATGAAGTATTTGTTCCTGTATTATAATTGAATGATCCGCTGATATCAGAATTTGAAGATATTTTCAAAGTATAATAACTGGCATTGCTGGAAGCTGTCCACTCAAATTTCTGTGATGACCCGATCACACTATTATTTGCCGGACTGATCAGCTTTGGGATTCCGGGTTCAGGCAGACTGATATTTTTTGTGAGATAAATCCCGTCATAAATAGCTGAAGTAATTCATAGAATAACCTGAACCGGCAGGGGTGAACAATATAGCCTGTTCCGATGATATTGCATCGGAATTGTGATATGCATATCTGACCCCTGAAGTTCCGGTTGAGTTTTCAATCCCGATCGAAGCTGAACTCCCGTGAGATCTGGCTGACGTGTTGTCAATGATACTTCGGTACTGGATCCGGATTTCATTTGAACCCTCATACAGGATCACTGAGAATGTACCCATAAGCACAGTGCTGGAATAGAATCCCATATTGGTCCACTGGATAATACATTTCCTGTTTGGCGCTGCACCAATTGTTGTATAAAGGATTTTCCCTGAAGAAGTTATAACGACATCATCCCAGAAAGCGGCAATAAAATTATTCGGTGAAGAGGTTGAGGGAATGGGATCTTCGGTGTAGTCGTTGGAGCCCGATCCGAAAATAACAAGTCCGTTTGAGGTTACATAAAAATGATTGTAAGGATGACCATAGAAGCTAAAATTAAATCCCATATGGATTGGTCCCCAGGAACGGTCATCATAATACCCTTCATAAATAATGGTTCCGGGGTAAGTTATTTCAGGTGGCTGAGCCCGTACAACAAAGCCTGCAAAGAACAGAAAGAATAAAAGTATATATCTGTACTTCATTTCTAATAATATCGATTGCTATTATTTGACTATGAACGGCGGCCCCGGTATACTCTGTGATCTTCCCTGTAATCAACAGACCTTCCTGCACTGAGGTCAGGTTATCCGAGTGAATTATTATTACCGATCCTTGTTTCATCAGACCCTTCCAGGCAATGAAGTCGGCTGAATATTCATCTATGTTTTCAGGAATGATATTTATTTCATCGAATATCAGTGATCCGGGTTTGGTAAGCAGGTATATGTGTATTTCATTATACACGGACTTTTTCAATTCTCCCCCGATAAACTTAATGGGGTTACCTTCATCGGGCAGGTTTATCACTTTTTGTCCCGTTTGGGTAACAATATTTTTATATTCGTTACTCACAAGAGGGTCAATTACTATAAGTTTTGAAGGTTGCGCTGTAAGGTAAAAGGCAGGACAGGTCAGGAGCATAAAGCTTAAAACGCTTAATTTCTGTAATTTATAAAAAATGATCATAATTAGTGGTTAGGTTTCAGATGTTTAACGGGAAAAATGGGATTTTGATACATTGGAACAGAAATTATCTTTCACGGGGTGCGGGTTGCGGGTTGCTGGTTACTGGTTACTGGTTGCGGGTTGCTGGTTACTGGTTACTGGTTACTGGTTACTGGTTACTGGTTACGGGTTGCTGGTTACTGGTTACTGGTTGCGGGTTGCTGGTTACTGGTTACTGGTTACTGGTTACTGGTTGCAAAAAAAGATACTGGGTATTCGTTGATAGTTACAGAGATCTGATTTCTTAACTCTGTGGCCCTCTGTGACTTCTCAGTGTAGCTCTGTGTAACTAAAAGTTATTTTTATTGATGTTCTCATATTTCATTGATGGGTGTATGACTTTGCGGTTAAAATGGATTTCAAAGAAACCTTATCTTTGCCACCAGCAACCGATAATCTGAAAATGAAACTCTCATCCTGCTCTATTTTATGGTTAATCTTTTTTTTCGTAGTTCTGGGACCGAATTTATTATCCCAGGAGGTCCCACATCCAGTCCGCAATTACGGTGCTTATGAGTTTCTTGATGAGCTTGCTTCAATTAAAATAATAGAAATCAATTCCGCTGTTAAGCCGTATTCAAGATTGTTTATTGCCAGGAGTCTGATGGAAGCCGATGCGAAAAGAGATCAGCTCAATACAAGGCAACAGAAAGAGCTTGATTTCTACCTGATGGATTTTGGCAAGGAACTTAATGAAAGGCGTAATGGCGTAACGGCCTTAAGGCGCAACGGCACAACGGCTTTATGGCACAACGGCTTAGAGATTAATCGAAACAATGGGACAACTTCACATCTCAGGAGGGATCTGTTTTATTATAATGATTCGCTCTTCTCTCTGACTATAAATCCTGTTATTGGTGGTGAGTTGTTCACAAATTCTTCCGGTAAGGCAACTTACATGAGAAACGGAGCTGAAGTAAGAGGATATATCCAGCATTGGGGCTTCTATGCATCATTAAGAGATAATCATGAAAAACCTTTACTTGGGCGTCCGGAATTTCTTTCAAGGAGAGAAGGCGGACATATTAAAGGCAGCACCGACTGGAGCGAGATGCAGGGAGGGGTTACATGGGCCTGGAAATGGGGAAATATTGGATTTGTAAAGGAGCGTCTGCAGTGGGGAACCAATTACAACGGTGCGAATATTTTCGGAGGGAATAATCCGACTTTTATCGCACTCAGGCTCAACCTGAAACCTGTAAAATGGTTCGAATTCAACTATTTCCACGGATGGCTCAACTCGATGGTCGTCGACAGCTCCCGCTCCTACTGGGTCACCAACAGCTACGGGACTGATTACCGTGAAGTGTACCATAAGAAGTTCATAGCAGCAAACATGTTTACCATCACACCGGTAAGGAACCTTAAGATTTCAGCAGGGAATAGTATAGTCTATACCGATAAGCATTTCAACCCGGTTTATATTATGCCTGTCTTCTTTTATAAATCTGTCGATCACTCCTACACTTCGGGTATCGATAATATGAATTCGCAGACATTCATCGATGTGAGTTCCAGGAATATCAAAAACCTTCACCTATATGCAACACTCTTTATCGATGAACTATCTGTTGCAAGGTTCACCAAAGAGGATGAGTGGAACTTCTTCAGCTGGAAAACCGGATTCAGATTATATAACCTGCCTCTGCAAAACCTGTCATTTACATCAGAATTTACATATACCTATCCTCTGACATACCAGCATTATGTTCCAACCCTGACTTTTGAAAATGCAGGGTATAATCTCGGGTATTATCTCCGGGATAACTCAAGGGAATGGTATCTGGCGATCGATTACAAACCAATCAGAACCCTTAAAGCAGGTCTGTATTTTACGGATGCGATCCGTGGTCCGGATTATACAGAGCTTGGCACACCGAGGGTTGGAAATCCTCCACTTGAATCTGTGGAATGGCATTATACCGTTTTTGGAGCAAGGGGCTCATATCAGATCATAAATGATCTTTATACGTGGTTTGATTTAAGTTTTAGTGATATATCTGGGGATAGTAGATGGAGCCCGGAGTATTTTTATGGGGCCAAAACCACTTTTAATTTTGGAGCGACGTTTGGATTTTAATTATTGTGCAAATTATGCAATTACCTCATCTTCAATGGTACGGTCATTGCGAGGAGGAACGACGAAGCAATCTCAACATCCAGGTAATAAGCCAATTAGAACAAATCATTTAATTCTTCTTGAGCTAAAGAGTCTTGTTTTTTTTGTTATTTGTTCATTTTTTGCTCGCTCAAAATTATTCTTTTACTTTCTTTTACCCGTAAAAGAAAGTAACAAAGAAAAGCGGCCGCAAATGATAACTTAAGCCATTCCCTTCGCTCGCTACACATGCCATATTGGCGCTACGGGAATGGCTTAAGTTCGCACCATTTGCGGTTGTCCTGCGCACCTCTGCTAATAATGTAACGCTTTTAGAACATACGGTCATTGCGAGGATCCCGCGTTAGCGGGAGCCGAAGCAATCCCAACTTCCCTGTACTAAGGCAATTAGAACATATCCATTAACCACGGCTTTTAAGCCGTGATAAAACCAGGGTTAATGAGTCTCAGAGACCCCCCCAAACCCCCCCAAGGGGGGCTGAAATCCAGTAATTTTTTAAAACCCTTTTTAGAGGACCGAGCGTTAAAAAATTAGCCTGCCTACCGGCAGGCAGGCGTTAATAAAAAACCCTGTGGGTATTTTTAGCGAGGAGCCAGATTAGGATCAGGATCTTGTACAGGCGCAACGGAGATGAAAGCATTGCAAGTCGGGATCAGGCCGTAGGCCTTGAATACTTTAGCCATGGGTAAGCCGAGGCACGAGGCGCAACCCATGGCAGGAGAAAGACTCTCATCTTAAGCTCCGTAGGAGCGGAATAAGACTAAGGGTCTTGTTCATTTTTTGCTCGCCCAAATTTATTCTTTTACTTTCTTTTACCCGTAAAAGAAAGTAACAAAGAAAAGCGGCCGGAAATAATAACTTAAGCCATTCCCTTCGCTCGCTACACATGCCATATTGGCGCTACGGGCATGGCTTAAGTTCGCGCCATTTCCGGTTGTCCGCCGCACCTCTGCTAATAATGTAACACTCTAGGAATATAAGGTCATTATGAGGATCCAGCGGATGTAGGGACCCCGGTTCGCACCGTTCTCGGGTTTGCCATGGTACCGCCCTCTACAAGGCCTATACATATAGGTAATCATCATTCTCTTGATATATTTTCCGCGTATGAGATTTGATCCAGAAAAATGGTTCTTTAAACCCCCTTTAGGGGGAAGGGGGTGAAACGACAAAAGAAAGTAATAAAGAAAAGGCGCTGGAACCGAGCGAAAATTACAAATTCAATTCGCGATAGCGTTAGTATGAAATTTCGCGAGCTCGCCGAAGGCAAACGAAAAGTTCAGTCTGTTTCTACGCCCGCTACACAAAGCCTTAACCGCGCTACGAAACAGACTGAAGTTGGCTTCGCCGAGCTCGTCAGGCTGAAGCCTTCCTCGGTTCGCACCGTTTCCAGATTGCCTGCGCACCGCCAAATACTTAAATTCTTTACAACTAAAAGCATACGAAGTTTAGGGTCATTACGAGGATCCCGCGTTAGCGGGAGCCGAAGCAATCCTAACTTCCCAGTACTAAGGCAATTAGAACATATCAATTAACCACGGCTTTTAAGCCGTGGTTAAACCAGGGTTAATGGGTCTCAGAGACCCCCCCAAACCCCCCCAAGGGGGGGCTGAAATCCAGTAATTTTTTAAAACCCTTTTTAGAGGACCGAGCGTTAAAAAATTAGCCTGCCTACCGGCCAGGCAGGCGTTAATAAAAAACCCTGTGGGTATTTTTAGCGAGGAGCCAGATTAGGATCAGGAATCTTGTACAGGCGCAACGGAGATGAAAGCATTGCAAGTCGGGATCAGGCCGTAGGAATTGAATACATTTAGCACGAGGCGAAACCTAAAATGATGAAACCGCTCCGCGGTTGTTATATTCTGTATTATTGCCGTTACTAGAATGATGAAACCGCTCCGCGGTTATTTTATTTTGTGTTATTGCCGTTACCAGAATGATGAAACCGCTCCGCGGTTGTTTTATTTTTTGGCATCCTGCTTGATTAAAACCGCGGAGCGGTTTCATCATTATAGACAGATAGGTCAGGTCACAATTTGAACCGCGGAGCGGTTCCATCAATTTAGAGCATAAAAACAGATGCCAAAACCGAAACCACGGCTTTAAAGCCGTTGGAAAAACCAAGACCCCCCCAAACCCCCCCAAGGGGGGGCTGAAATCCAGTAATTATTTAAAGCGAAGGGGCCAGCCTGCAGGGGAGGTATGTGGTGGGGTTGGGGGTTGAATAAAATTTGAATTGAACCCCCTTGAGGCAGGGGGTGGCTGCAATCCGGGATGGGGGACTTTGTAGGCCAGGAAGCAGGTATTGTGAGTTGGGGACCGGTCTTGTAAGTTTTAATAAAAAAAGCAGTCCAAATTTAGGATCTGTATTAGAAATTTGTCTAATTTCACATTTAGGATAAAAACCCCAATTCCCGGAAGTTAATGGAGATTAAGAGATTCAGAGCAATTACTTTATTTGCTGATATTCTTATACTTGCAGTATCATTCCTGATAGTTGCTTCTTTCAAGCCCTCAGGCTTCAAAGGATATCTCCCCTCCCACAGCTTGTTTTTTACGGGTCTGGCTTTGGTATGGCTGGCTGTATCGCTGATTAACGGTAAGATGCACAGGGGAAAGATTATAAACTATAAATCACTCTTTTTCAGGGTCATCAGCAGCAACGTTATTGCCCTGTCAGTCACAGCTCTTTTGATGTACGCTCTCAGGGAGTATTCGTATTCAAGAATAGTTGTCCTGGGAACTGCAGGAATAGCAACAATCCTCGAACTTTTAGTGGGAGCAGCATTTTTAGCCGTTAAGAGAGCTAAAATTCAGGATTATGAGAATTACAGCGATTTCAAGACTATAAAGAAGAGCGAATATGAGCTTGTCAAAAAAGCAAACGGAAATGGCAATGGCCACGGGCGAAAACCTGCAACATCGGCTGAGATAAATCCAAAGGTTCTCGGGGCAATTGAGATGGAATGCGGAACTGAAATGGCCCATGCCATCATTAAGATGACTGGCACAAGGCTTAACGACCGTACAGCTATAGTTTCGACAACAACACTTTTTAATATTTCAAACCTGCCCAGAGAGAAGTATGACTATATAGTCAACCTTCATAAGATAAACGACATCACAAGACTCGACAGGTTCCTTGATGAAGTGAATTCAAAGCTTGAATTCAAGGGATTATTCCTGTGCTGCGTCGAAACCAAGGATCAGCGTAAGGCAAGACTGCTAAGGAAGTATCCGCCTGTTTTGAATTACATATTTTATACGGCTGATTTTGTTGTAAAAAGAGTTCTTCCGAAGCTTAAGTTCACCCAGGGACTTTATAATATGATCACCCGCGGTTCAAATACTGTCATATCGAGGGCTGAAGCGCTGGGAAGACTTTCAAGAGCAGGATTCATGATAAACCAGGAGTCGTTTATTGGTCGCTACCTTTGCATTGAGGCTATGAAGATGACCGACCCCATTTACATCAATGGCACAACTTATGGTCCGCTTATCGCCCTCCCGAGAGTTGGAATGTATGGCGACCTTATAAAGGTGTATAAGTTACGGACTATGCATCCATACTCCGAGTTCATCCAGGATTATGTATACAAAATGCACGATCTGCAGCAGGGTGGAAAGTTCAGGGATGACTTCAGAATAACATCATGGGGAGGCATCTGCAGAAGGGTATGGCTTGATGAGTTCCCGATGTTCATCAACTTCTTTAAAGGAAATATGAAGCTTGTCGGGGTGAGGCCCCTGAGCAAGCACTATTTCGAATTATACACCGAAGAGCTCCGTGTGAGGAGGATAAAGTACAAGCCGGGGCTTATCCCTCCTTTCTATGCCGACATGCCGTCGGATCTGGAGGAGATCCAGGCATCGGAGATCAGATATCTTGATTCGTATGATAAAAGTCCTGTGATGACTGATGTCAGGTATCTGGCGAAGTCCTCGTGGAATATACTCTTTAAGAAGGCACGATCGAATTAAAACATTTTGTCGACTTAAAGGCAGGTGCTGGTTGCTGGTTGCTGGGTGCCTGGGTGCTGGTTGCCGGGTGCTGTGGTTGCTGGGTGCCAGTTCCAGGCACTGGATTTCGCTCCTTCCCCCAATGAATTATTGTCCCCCTTTCCTGTTTCCCCCAAGGGGGAAATGGTTAAAAGGATTTCTTTTACCTTTTTACGATTTAACTTAACAATACAATATTCTTTCCTTTAAAGTAAGCCCTATTTTGTGATATTTTATTATCTTTGTGAACTAAAGGTAATAAAATATCTTACATTTAGTTTATAAATGACCAGATAAAGAATATCTGATGGGCATGGATTTTATTTTTGAAGTTTACAGGGATAAAAGAACAGTTTTTACCCTGCAGGAATTTGCTATATTATTAAATGAATCTGATTTTAACCGGTTAAAACAGCGGATTCATTATTTTGTTAAAAAAGGCAAATTAAGGAATATCAGGCGCGGGATTTATGTAAAAGAGAGCTATTCCCCCGAAGAGCTTGCTTGTAAAATATTTGCACCTTCCTATATTTCACTGGAATATGTATTGCAGAAATCAGGCAATGTTTTTCAGTACTCGACCCAGATAACCAATGTCTGCTATCTGAGCCGGGAAATAGACGTTGATGGCCTTTCCTTAAGATACCGCAAAATTAAAAATGATATCTTATATAATACCTCTGGCATAACTACAGAAAATAACGGGATCAATATTGCAACTGCTGAACGGGCATTCCTGGATTTCTTATATCTGAATAATGCGATTTATCTTGATACAGTACACAATCTTAAAGAGGAGATTGTATACAATTTGCTTCCTATCTATAATTCGAAACAATTAAATAAACGGATCACCAAATTTTTATAAATGCTCGACATAAATAAACATAAGTTCTTTCTAGTCTCGCTTTTGAAAGATATATATTCTGATATAGAGTTGGCCACTTCACTTGGTTTTAAAGGAGGAACAGCGCAAATGTTGTTTTATGATCTGCCGAGATTCTCGGTAGATCTTGATTTTAACCTTCTTAATCCGGAGAGTAGTACTATATTTAATAAAATAAGGTCAATATTACTAAATTACGGTTCAATAAAGGATGAAGCGGTAAAACACTTTGGCCTCCTGCTGGTTTTGGATTATGGTGCAAATGAAAGAAACCTGAAAATAGAAATCTCCAACAGACAATTCCCCGACAGCTACGAAGTAAAAAACTACCTCGGGATAGCAATGAATGTAATGGTCAAACCTGATTTATTTGCTCATAAATTGTGCGCATTGCTTGACAGGAAGATCTTTACTAACCGGGATGTATTTGACATTTATTATTTCATGAGTCAAAAAACTCCTGTGAACAGTGGAATAATTGAAATCCGCATGGGGCAAAAGTTTGAAAACTACATTGATCTATGTATTTCAAGAATTGAAAAACTAAAATCCAAAAATCTTTTATTCGGGCTGGGTGAACTGGTTGATCCAAATTTAAAGGATTTTGTAAAAAGCAAACTCAAGGCAGAGACAGTGCAATTATTGAAAATGTATCGTAAATTCCCACTTATAAGCTAAATTATATTGCTACCTGTGTTAGAAACCCCCTCTGCCTCGCAAGCCCGGCACCTCCCCCGGGGGGGAGAAAAACTATGCACGTTGTAAGGCTTGCTCTTACGACGATGTTGGTTAGGCGTAAACTAATTCCTTAACTTTAGCCCGAATTTACTGTTATGCTCATATACTCTTCCCGAGATGAAGAAACTATCAATCTTGTTGCTGACAATATTGATTATATCGCTGTTTTCATGTGATCAATCTGAAAAGATAATTTCCGGAGAATCACATGAAGTAAAAAACATTATCCTCATGATCGGCGATGGCATGGGGCTTCCGACGGTATATGCTGCGATGACTGTCTCCGCCACGCCACTCAATATTGAGAGGTGCGGTGTACTCGGATTTCAGACATCATATTCTTCCGGTAATAAAATTACCGATTCTGCAGCGGCAGCGACTGCCCTGGCGACAGGAAATAAGACTTATAACGGAGCAATCGGAGTGGACTCACAGGGGAAGAGCTTAACATCCATCCTTGAAATTGCAGAGGAAAATGGTCTGGCTACCGGATTGGTATCTACCTCATCAATAACTCATGCCACACCGGCGGCATTTATCGCCCATGAGTTAAGCAGAGCCAGCTACGAAAATATTGCAATGGACTTTCTGAAGACTGATATCGATGTCTTTATCGGAGGAGGGTATGATAATTTTGCCAGAAGGACAGACAAACTTAATCTTGTTGACAGCCTTAGATTCAAGGGTTATGAAGTTGACTCCTCAATGAATCAGATTATAAATTCTTCTTCCAAAAAACTTGCAGGTCTGACTGCAGCTTTCAATCCCCCGTACCGGACACAGGGAAGGGGAAATATGCTCCCGGCATCGTCAGGAAAAGCTATTGACATTTTAAACCAGGGCAAGAAAGGATTTTTTCTGATGATCGAAGGAGCTCAGATCGACTGGGCAGCCGCCGACAATAATGCTGAATTGCTTATTGATGAGACACTTGATTTTGATGAAGCTGTAGGAGTGGCTCTTGATTTTGCCGAAAGCGACGGACACACCCTGGTTATAATAACAGCTGACCATGAATCGGGAGGGGTGAAGATCGTCGAAGCTGATACGCTTGCTCACACTGTCAGGCTTAGTTTTTCAACGAAAGGTCATACCGGGGTTATGGTGCCGGTGTATGTGTATGGTCCGGGGGCGGAGAAGTTTGTGGGGATATATGATAATACTGATATCTTCGATAAAATGATGGAAGTGTTGGGGTTGATGCACTCGAGACGGAACTAAACTTTAATTCTGCAATTCTGCAATTCTAATGCCTGTATTTTGGCTCTTCGGTCAAGAGCAGTTTCATGAGAAACATAGGACTGATCTTCAGCTATATAAAATGTTTTTGACCCTCCGGCTGATCCTTTCGAATGTTGTTCACCTCTCGCGAGCAATCTGAGTCCCCTGAAATCGCAGAATTGCAAAACTAATAGAATTACCCCTTACCCAGCTCGAATATCCTCTCTACCAGTTCCCATTTCTCCGGAGTGGCCGATAACTCCCCTGCCTGTTGAAATTGTGAAACATACTCCTCCCACTCCTTTTGCATGGGCTTTGCAGCAAGCTCTTTCATGGCATTGTCGTGGTCGAAGCCGGGAACAGTGTCCATTATCATAAAGACGGTGGTGCCATGGATATAGATCTCCATGTCGAGGATGCCCACCTCCCGGATACCTTTTCCTACTATTGGCCATACATTGCCCGGTTTATGGACTTCCTTGTATTTTTCTATTAATTCCGGATTATCCTGGAGGGTGAGGATCTTGCAGTAACGATTGAAAGAGGTGTAATCAGTGTTTTTAGAATAAGGTACCATATTAATGTCATTTTGGGTGCAATGTAAATTTAGGATTTATAGGGTAATTATGCAATTAAAAGGATCTTGTTCAAAAGCAGCTGGAAACCCGGGTTCCGTGTACTGGATTTCGCTCCTTCCCCCCCTGGGGGAAGGCCGGGAAGGGGGTTTCTGCCTGGATTAGAACCCCCTCTGCCTCGCAAGCTCGGCATCTCCCCCAGGGGGGAGAAAAATATTCGCGTTGTAAGGCTGATTCTTAAGAGCCGTTTGGCCGTGGAGCCGTTAGCCGTTATGCCGTTGAGCCGTTCCGGGAGGAGGATCTTTTTAGATTGGCATCAGGCTTATTTGGGAAAGGATTTATTAAAAACTCCTATATTTGTTTTCAACAAACCAATACCTGTTTCAATGGGCGAAAGGAAAAAGAAGGTCTTCGTTTCGGGTTGCTTCGATATGCTTCACTCGGGACATATCGCATTTCTGCAGGAGGCTGCCGGATACGGTGACCTGTACATCGGACTCGGCTCCGACAAGACTATCAGGGATCTTAAGGGAAGGGAAACCATCAATTCGGAAGAAGAAAGAAAGTACGTTCTGAACGCTCTTTCGTGCGTTCAGAATGCCAAAGTAAATAAAGGCAGCGGTCTGATCGACTTCCTTGATGATATGAAAACCCTTGATCCGGATATCTTTATAGTGAACGAAGACGGCCATTCCCCTGAAAAAGAAAAGCTTTGCAGGGAACTCGGAATTGAATATAAAGTCCTTAAAAGAATTCCTCATGCCAACCTGCCTGTAAGATCCACTACAGCGCTCAGGGCTATAAAACCAATGCCTTACAGGATCGACCTGGCAGGCACCTGGATCGACCAGCCTTATGTCTCAAAATATTGGCCCGGCGCCGCAATAACTGCATCAATTGAACCTACAATAGAGTTCAATGAACGCTCCGGAATGGCTACCTCAACCAGGAAAAAAGCAATAGAACTCTGGAATGACCATCTTCCCCTTGAAAAGCCGGAGAAACTCGCAAAGACTCTTTTCAGGTACGATAACGACCCCGGTACAAAAGAAGTAAGCGGATCACAGGATTCAATAGGTATCACAATGCCGGGAATAAATAAATTTTTCTATGAAAAAGGAAAATACTGGCCGTCAAAATTCGAAGTTATCTCCGACCTGAATGTTATCCGGTGGCTTGAGGAGAGGCTCTTCATGCTTACTTTATGGCCTCGTCCGGACGGGTATAATGTGTTAGAAGGCACTGATATAACTACAGAAAATGTCAGAAAGCTCACGGAGGCAGCAGAACTTGCCTGGGAGGGACTTACGAAAATGGATATAAAAACTTTCTCAAAAGGATTTCTCGATTCATTCAATTCACAGGTCAGAATGTTCCCTAAGATGATGAATCCGGAGATAGAGAATGTGATCAACAGGTACAGGGATACGGCTCTCGCGTGGAAACTTTCCGGTGCCGGAGGCGGTGGTTACCTGATACTTATAAGCGAGAGAAAGATAGATAATGCATTTAAGATAAAGGTAAGGGTGAAGGATTTGTGGATGTAAATTGCACCCTCGAATCTCCAGGGTTCACCCCCTGCCCCCTAAAGGGGGTTCTAATACCCTATTCAAATTATTTTATACTTTGGAAAACACGACCCTCCCTCTCCTTAAGGATTCAGACCCCCTTTCTTATTTCCCCCAGGGGGGAAATGATTGCTTTGCTCCTTCCCCAGCTTTCGGGAAGACAGGTAGTTCTATCTCACAATATTTAAACTATAATACCCGTTAAAATCAATTAATTACTTTCTATGCCAAAAATTGCATTAATTACCGGTGTTACAGGACAAGACGGGGCGTACCTTGCAGAGTACCTGCTTAAAAAAGGTTATGTCGTTCATGGGATAAAGCGCCGTAGTTCGCTCTTTAACACCGACAGGGTTGATCATCTTTACCAGGATCCTCATGTTGAAAAGAGGGATTTCATCCTTCACTATGGCGACCTTACCGATTCGATGAATGTCACAAAGATCATCCAGGAGTGCCAGCCGGATGAGATCTATAACCTCGCGGCAATGAGCCATGTAAAGGTAAGTTTCGACACTCCCGAATATACGGCAAATGCTGACGGAATCGGAACTCTCAGGATCCTCGAAGCTGTAAGGCTCCTTGGACTGACACAAAAATCACGCGTCTACCAGGCATCAACAAGTGAACTTTACGGCCTTGTCCAGGAAGTCCCACAGACTGAAAAGACACCTTTTTATCCAAGAAGTCCTTATGGATGTGCGAAACTGTATGCCTACTGGATAACAGTCAATTACAGGGAAGCTTACGGTCTGCATGCCAGCAACGGGATACTCTTTAATCATGAATCTCCGATAAGAGGCGAGACTTTTGTAACAAGAAAGATCTCCAGGGCTATGGCAAAGATTGCACTGGGGATGCAGGATTGCCTGTATATGGGGAACCTTTCATCGCGTCGCGACTGGGGACATGCTAAAGATTATATAAAGGCAATGTACCTTATCCTTCAGCAGGACAAACCCGATGACTATGTAATTGCGACGGGAGTCACGACTTCAATCCGGGAGTTTATATTTAAGGCGTTTGCGGCAGCCGGGATTGATCTTAATTTCTCAGGGGAAAATGAGAATGAGACAGGCAACATTGTGAATGTCGATGAAAAGCTTTTCAATGAGAAGATCGGGAAGGAATTTATTGGCGGTGTCAGGGAAAGGATACGTACCAATCCGGCGATGGTGAAGGTCGACAGGAATTATTTCAGACCGACTGAGGTGGATTTGCTTATCGGCGACTCAACGAAGGCAAGGACGAAGCTCGGGTGGGTTCCGAAATATGATCTCCAGGGACTTATAGAAGATATGATAACGTCAGATATTCATCAAATGAAGAAGGAGAATCATATCAAGAACGGCGGGTTTAAGACATTTAATTATTTTGAATAGAACAAATAAATAAGTTAGAGTTGTTGAAGAAGTCATTTTAAACCGCAAAGAAAGCTAAGAAGCGCAAAGAACGCAAAGCTAAATCACATAAATTCAGCTCTTTGCGAACTTTGCGTAAATTCTTTGCGCCCTCAGCGGTTAATGGATTTTGGCTTTTTCAACACCCGAAATGTAAATTATTGTTAATCAGCTGTATGCAGTGTGATTCATAAGCTACTCTATTTAAGTTGACGCATATGCCTTTAGGGGGTAGGGGGTTAAACCACTGGAATTGACGTAAGTTCTTAAACTTCCTTTTCATGAAAAAAGATTCCAAAATATATGTTGCCGGCCATACAGGGCTCGTAGGATCAGCAATAACAGGTACTCTCCGGTCGAAGGGCTATGGTAATCTTCTGCTTAAAAAGATGGAAGAGGTCGACCTGGTAGACCAGAAACAGGTAGATTTATTATTTAAAGCGGAGAAGCCTGAATATGTTTTCATTGCAGCTGCGAAGGTAGGCGGAATAGTGGCAAATAACACATTACGTGCCGATTTCATATACCTGAACCTGATGATCCAGAATAACCTTATCCATGCATCCTGGAAGTACGGAGTGAAAAAGTTGTTGTTTCTCGGCTCAACATGCATATATCCTAAAAATGCACCGCAACCCCTTAAGGAAGATTACCTTCTCACATCGGTTCTTGAATACACCAACGAGCCGTATGCATTGGCAAAGATAGCAGGTCTTAAGATGTGTGAATCATTTAACATTCAGTACAATACAAACTTCATAGCAGTCATGCCCACAAACCTTTACGGTTTCGGGGATAACTATGACCTTGAAAAGTCGCATGTCCTGCCTGCACTATTAAGAAAGTTTCATCTCGGGAAATGCATTGAAAACAATGACTGGCCAGCAATAAGGAAGGATCTGAACAGGTATCCTGTCGAAAAGGTAAGAGGAGATGCAGAAGAGAAGGAAGTCCTGGCAATATTTGGCAAATACGGGATAAAAGTAGCTGATCAGGGCAGCTCCGGCAAGAAAAAGGTTTCAGTTTCAATCTGGGGCTCCGGTACACCTTTAAGGGAGTTCATGAATTCGCAGGATATGGCGGAAGCTTGCGTTTTTGTTATGGAAAACATCGATGTTAATGATATAATCGCTATTCATAAGAAGGGGAAGACTGACCCTGAGTATAATCCGCCGCATTTTATAAACGTAGGTACGGGAATAGAGTTAAGTATAAAGGAGCTGGCATATAAGGTTAAGGAGCTGACAGGGTTTGGAGGGGAGGTCATTTTCGATGCTTCAAAGCCTGACGGAACGATGAGGAAGACGACGGATATTACAGCTTTGCGGGGACTCGGGTACAGGCATAAGATCGAGCTGGATGAGGGGCTTGTCAGGACGTATGATCAGTATTTGAAATACGAATAAGTAATTGTGCGATTATGCAATTATGCAATTATGCAATTGTGCAATTGTGCAATTACCCCATCATCAAGGGTCCGGTCATTGCGAGGAGGAACGACGAAGCAATCTTAATGTCGCAGGCACGATGTTAATAAAAAAGATGGCCGTTCTCCCTTTCATCCACTCCCAATTATTCATTCTTAATTCCTTTTAATCTTCTTCTTCTTTCTACTTTCATACTATCCTTTTTCCACGCCAGGATTCCGCCTTTCAGGGAAACAAGATTTCGGAAGCCTTTATCAAATAACTTTTTTGCCACATTGGCGCTTCTGTAACCTGATGTGCAGTATAGAAAATATGTAAATTCTTTATTTAAGGTATCCGCCACTCTTTCAATATTTCCAGACGAGGGGATATTGATAGCACCCTTTATCCGGTTACGTTTGTATTCGAATGGCTCCCGAACATCAATCAGGACTGATGAATCTTTCTTCAGATATTGAAGATGAAAATCGTTTGGCTCAAGGGATAGATACTTCAGTGAATCAGGGGTTTGTGCTGCTATGGAAAAGACGCTAATTACAGAACAAAAAACCAAACCTGAGAGGTATTTCATTGTTTCTTTTCTTTTAAATACAAATTAAAGAAATTTCTCCCATTCTCCCTCTCCCCTTTCTCCCATTCTCCAAATTTCCCCCAACCCCCCACTCCCCTTTTCTCATTATGTTCTGCCATTACACCGTTGTGCCGTTACGCCATTGCGCCTTTGAACCTTTTTTACTATCTTTGTCCGATTTTTAAAGAACGTATTCATTTATAACTATCTGAGTCAATGGGGAAACGGTTTCCTGAATATAAAAGTCTTGATCTCTCGCAAATAAATAAGGATATCTTAAAGCTGTGGGATAAGAATGACACCTTTCGCAGAAGTGTAAGGGAAGTGGACGGGAAAGGAGAATTTGTGTTTTATGAAGGACCTCCTTCAGCAAATGGGATGCCCGGCATTCACCATGTCATGGCAAGGACGATCAAGGATGCTATCTGCCGTTTCAAAGCACAGTGCGGATATGAAGTGAAGCGCAAGGCGGGATGGGATACCCATGGATTGCCAGTTGAACTCGGAGTTGAAAAAGCTCTTGGCATCACAAAAGAGGATATTGGCGTTAAGATATCCATCGAAGATTATAATAAGGCCTGCAAGGTCGATGTGATGAAGTACACCGATATGTGGGAGGAGCTTACCCGCAAAATGGGTTACTGGATAAACATGGATCACCCATACGTCACATACGACAACCGTTATATCGAAACTCTATGGTGGCTGCTGAAACAACTCTACTCCAGCGGATATCTTTACCAGGGATATACAATTCAGCCTTATTCACCCGCAGCAGGCACAGGATTAAGCTCTCATGAGCTGAATCTTCCTGGTTGCTACCGCGATGTGAAGGACACAACGTGCATCGCCCAGTTCAAAGTAATAAGAAATACAAAATCAGAATTCCTTTATAAGAATATCGACACTCCCAATGTCCACATAATGGCCTGGACGACAACTCCATGGACTCTTCCTTCAAATACAGCCCTGGCTGTCGGGAAACAGATAACTTATATCAAAGTCAGGAGTTTCAATCCTTATAATAACAATCCGATAACTGTCGTCATTGCAAAGGAGCTTCTTCACTCAATGTTCCCTGAGCCAAATGCGTCTATAGACATTTCAGAATATAAACCTGGCGACAAGAAGATACCGTACAAGGTTCTTGATGAGTTCCAGGGAAGTCAACTTGAAGGAATAATCTATGAGCAGCTTATCGACTGGGTAAAACCTGATCCGGGCGCCTTCAGGGTTGTCACAGGAGATTTTGTTACGACTGAGGATGGTACCGGGATAGTTCACATTGCCCCGACATTTGGAGCTGACGACTACCGGGTGGCAAAGGAGTTTGACTTACCTCCGATGATGGTAAAGAGGAAAGACGGCACAACGGGTCCGATGGTCGACAAGAGGGGATATATGGTGCCCATTTCGGACCTTGACATACAATTTGTAAGAGAACGTGTCAACACCGGTTCCTATACCGGTTTTGAAGGTCGTCCCGTAAAGAACGAGTATGATTCCAGACTTTCTCCGGATGCTGATACTCTTGATGTCGACATTGCCGTGATGCTTAAGCAGCAGGGAAAAGTATTCAGAATTGAAAAGCTTGTGCACAGCTATCCGCATTGCTGGCGAACGGATAAACCAGTCCTTTACTATCCGCTCGATGCATGGTTCATCCGCACAACTGCATTCCGTGACAGGATGATCGAACTCAACAACACTATAAACTGGAAGCCGCAATCGACGGGAACAGGGAGGTTTGGAAAATGGCTCGAGAATCTTGTGGACTGGAACCTCACACGTTCGAGATTCTGGGGTACGCCGCTTCCAATATGGCTCACCGATGACAGGCGGGAAGAGAAATGTATTGGCTCGGCAGGCGAGCTGAAAGCTGAGATTGAAAAATCGGTAAAGGCAGGATTTATGAAAAAGAATCCGCTTGAGAATTTTAACGAGGGTGATAATTCGGCAGACAATTATGAAAAGTTCGATCTGCACAGACCCTTCGTTGATGAGATAATTCTTGTAAGTCCTTCCGGCAGAAGGATGTTCCGCGAACCTGACCTGCTGGATGTATGGTTCGATTCCGGATCAATGCCTTATGCCCAGGCGCATTATCCTTTTGAAAACAAGGAGAACTTCAATACAATGTTCCCTGCAGATTATATAGCCGAAGGCGTCGACCAAACGAGAGGGTGGTTTTTTACGCTTCATGCAATAGCCACGATGACATCTGATTCCGTTGCATTTAAGAACATTATTTCAAACGGACTGGTCCTCGACAAGAATGGCAATAAGATGTCGAAGCGTCTTGGTAATGCAGTTGATCCTTTTACAACCATCGAAGAGTATGGTTCCGATCCCTTGCGCTGGTATATGCTTACAAATTCGCAGCCCTGGGATAATCTTAAGTTCGATGCAGCAGGTGTTGATGAAGTAAAAAGGAAATTTTTCGGGACACTTTATAACACATATTCCTTCTTTGCACTTTATGCCAACGTCGATAATTTCAGATATAAGGAAGAAGATATCCCGGTTAAGGAACGGCCGGAGATCGACCGGTGGATAATTTCGCTTCTCAATTCTCTGATAAAAGAGGTCGGGAATTGTTATAATGATTATGATCTGACACGCGCGGGCCGTGCAATTCAGGAATTTGTAACCGAGAACCTGAGTAACTGGTATGTAAGGCTTAACAGAAAACGTTATTGGGGCGGGGAATATGACAGGGATAAGCTGGCGGCTTATCAGACACTTTATGTTTGTCTTGAGACAGTCTGCAAGCTTATGGCCCCCATCGCACCATTCTATGCCGACCGTCTGTTTACCGACCTGAACAGCATAACTGATCGCTCCAAAGAGGATTCTGTCCATCTTGAGCTTTTCCCGGAATATGATCAGTCGCTGATAAATGCTGATCTTGAGGAGAGGATGGATATTGCGCAGAAGGTTTCCTCGATGATACTAGGATTGCGCAGGAAAGTCGGGATAAAGGTCCGTCAGCCGCTTGCAAGAATTATGGTGCCGGTAACAGAAAGGTCTTTCCGCGATAAGTTTGAGGCAGTAAGGGATCTGATCCTTGCTGAAGTTAATGTTAAAGCAGTTGAATATATTGACGATACATCATCTCTTCTTGTAAAGAAGATAAAACCTGATTTCAAATCGCTGGGTCCGCGCTACGGGAAGCTGATGAAAGACATTTCGTCTGCAATATCCGGGTTTACACGTCTGGAAATAGCAGAATTTGAGAGTAATGGAACCCACCGGATTGTAATTAACGGCCAGGAAGTAAATCTGACAACCAAGGATGTGGAGATAATCTCCGAAGATATTCCAGGTTGGCAGGTGGCTAACGATGGTAAGCTCACAGTTGCCCTGGATATCACTGTAACTGATGAACTACGTTACGAGGGAATAGCACGTGAGTTTGTGAACAGGATCCAGAATATCCGCAAGGAGAGCGGGTTTGATGTAACCGATAAGATCACGGTTCTCATTGAAGATAATGACCAGGTGAGGGAAGCTGTAAAACGACATGCGGCGTATATCGGGTCGCAGACTCTGGCAACGAAGGTGGAGGTTGTCAGGGAAGTTCCTTCAGAGAAACTCCGGGAGGAAGAGATAAATGAGATTAAGGTTAGGATTTCGGTAACGAGGAATAGTTCCCGAATATGACAGACGGCGCACGACTCACGACAAACGGGTAATCACCATATAGGAGGCAGACGATGACCGACTCACGACAAACGGGTAATCACCATATAGGAGGCAGACGATGCCCGACTCACGACACACGGTTAATAGACTCACAATGCAGGATAATATGGAAACAGAATTCTATTATTTGGATCCCAAATTCCTGGACTTAATTAGATTGGCCAGCATTGAGGAAATGGCTTTGCATTCATTCTGGAAAAAATCCTTTTCCTCATCCGAGATGTAACCAATCTTATTTGAGATTATTAATTGGGTGTATAACTCAGCCGATGACCCCTTTGCTATAAAGAATTGCCTTATAGCTTGCTTATCTGTAGCAAGCTCATCTCCTTCTGAAATATTACTTGAGATACTGACAGATGCTCTTCTCATTTGATCCCTTAAACCAAAATCCTTTTGTAAAGACTTATTTTCTACAGTTAAATTGTAAATAGAGACAGCAAGCTCGATGGCTCTATGCCATACTTTAAGATTTTCAAAATTACTCATAATGCAGCAAGTTTTAGTGATTTATTTTATTCCACTTCAAATTTAAAAATAAAGAATTATATGAACCAACCTTTTTTACTTCAATAACCATTCGTCCAAAAAGCTAAATACCGTGTGTCGTGAGTCGTGTGTCGTGAGTCGTGTGTCGTGTGTCGTGTGTCGTGTGTCGTGCGTCTTTATACCTTTTTCCGTACATTTGCTTTATTTAAACTACCTATTATGAAAAGGATCCTCGTAACCGGTGGCGCCGGATTTATCGGCTCGCACCTTTGTGAATATCTTCTGAAGCTTGGGAATGAGGTCATTTGCCTCGATAACTATTTTACAGGATCGAAGATGAACATCATACATCTTCTTGATAATCATTATTTTGAGATTGTCAGGCATGATGTTACGATGCCATTATTCGTCGAGACCGATGAGATCTACAACCTGGCATGTCCGGCTTCACCGGTTCAGTATCAGTATAATGGCATCAAGACGATCAAGACATCGGTAATGGGCGCTATCAATACTCTGGGTCTGGCGAAAAGGACCAGGTCGAAAATATTACAGGCTTCAACAAGTGAAATATACGGTGATCCGATAGTACATCCACAACCTGAGAGTTACTGGGGAAATGTAAATACCCTCGGACCACGTGCATGCTATGACGAGGGGAAAAGATGCGCAGAAACCCTTTTCATGAATTACCACACCCAGAACGGGGTCAGAATAAAGATCGCAAGGATATTCAATACCTATGGTCCGCGCATGAATACAAACGACGGAAGGGTTGTTTCGAACTTTATTGTTCAGGCTTTAAAAGGCGGTGATATAACAATTTTCGGGGACGGATCGCAGACACGCAGCTTCCAATATATCGATGACCTTATTGCCGGACTTGTAAAACTTATGGATACAAGGGATGACTTTACCGGTCCCGTGAATATCGGCAATCCGCATGAGGTATCTGTAGAGGAGCTTGCGGAAAGGATAATATTGATGACGGGATCGAAGTCGAAGCTCATCTATCTGCCTCTTCCCCTGGATGATCCCCGGCAGCGGAAGCCTGATATTACTCTTGCATCGTCAGAGTTGAACTGGCAGCCTAAGGTTGACCTTGAGGAGGGGCTGAAGAGGACGATTGAGTATTTCAGGGAAATCATTGGAATCACCCCCAACCCCCTAAAGGGGGCTTGACCTGGACCTGCGCATCGTTGTAAAACAAAATTTAATTTAGCGGATCACGTTCTCTCAAAAGAATGGTGGATTTAGCAATAAACCCTTGATTTTTTTATTTAACAAAATTCAGTACCTTTGCGCCATACTAAAAAAAGACCACTGCCATGTCTGAGAAAAATAGATATTCGGATGATGAGCTTGAGGAATTCAGACAGATCATCCTTGCGAAGTTGGATAAGGCCAAACGTGATTATGAAATTCTGAAATCCAGTATCACCCATGAAGAGAGTAATGATACCATGGATACTTCTCCGACTTTTAAAGTTCTGGAAGAAGGAGCTACAACTTTATCTAAAGAGGAGGCAGGCAGACTTGCCCAGCGCCAGCTTAAATTTATTCAGCACCTGCAGGCTGCACTTGTCAGGATCGAAAATAAAACTTATGGCATATGCCGGGAGACAGGGAAACTTATCTCAAAAGAAAGATTACGGGCGGTTCCTCATGCTACCCTCTCGATGGATGCAAAGATGAAACAAAAGTAACGGCGTAACGGCGTTACGGCGCAAAGGCGCAAAGGAGCATAAATCCAAATATAAAATATAAGAACCGTCCCGGAAATGGGGCGGTTTTTTTTAATTGGTTACCCCTGATCAATTGCTCCAAAAAAATTATCTTTGTCCTTAGTGAAAAACTCAATGATCTAATGAATGAAGTTATTAATGGTAGCATTAGTATTAATGGAAACCCCAAAATATCCGGAACTTTAAAGAATGCAAGTGATCCCAAATGGTATGCAATTTATACTAACCCAAGAGCTGAAAAACAGGTAAGAGACAGGCTTATCGAAGCAAAAGTCGAGGTTTTTCTTCCTCTCCAGAAAACCTTCAGGATTTGGAGCGACAGGAAAAAGCTTGTTGAGAGGCCGCTGCTTTCATCCTATGTCTTTGTAAAAGTTTGTCCGGCTGAATTTATAAGAGTTTACCAGGTATCAGGTGTTGTAAAGTTCATTTCATTTGAAGGTCAACCGGCATCCATTCCCCAGAACCAGATCGATAACCTGCGTCTGCTGATCAACAGCAACACGGAAATTGAAATAACTTCAGAAAAATTCGAGAAGGGTGACAACGTTGAAGTGATCCGTGGAGCACTGATCGGGCTCACAGGTGAACTTATCAAAACCGGAAAGCAGAATAGGGTCGTCGTCCGGATCGACCGCCTTGACCAGAACCTCATTGTCGATATCCCGATGACTTTCCTGCGAAGACTTTAAAGAAGAAAACGGAAAGGGGGAGAAACGGAGAGGGGGAGAAACGGAGAGGGGGAGTAACAGAGAGGGGGAGAAAGGGAGAGGGCTTTAAAGAAGGAAACGGAGAGGGGGAGAAAGGGAGATGGGGAGAGGATTCCCGGAAATTCAATAACTTTACGCAAAATCAATCAAAAAATAAGCTCATGTTTTCCGGAATAGTCGAAGAGGCAGCTCCTGTCGTCAGGATTAAGAAAGAAAAAGACAATCTTCATATTACTATGAAATGCTCATTTACTGATCAACTTAAGATTGACCAGAGCATTTCACACAATGGCGTCTGCCTTACGGTTGTTAAAAAGGAGAACGATACCTACACAGTAACCGCAATCCGTGAAACCCTCGATAAGACAAATCTCGGACTGCTGAAACCCGGTGACAAGGTGAACCTTGAAAGAAGTACTAAACTCGACGGGCGTCTGGATGGACATATGGTTCAGGGACATGTTGATCAGACTGCGGTTTGCACCAAAGTTGAAGAAGCGGGCGGAAGCTGGTACTATACCTTTGAATATGAGCCACTTCAGGATGATTATATCACCGTTGAGAAAGGATCTGTCTGCGTGAACGGCGTGAGCCTTACAGTTGTCAATTCACAGCAAAGGTCGTTCCAGGTAGCGATAATCCCGTTCACGTATGAGATAACTAATTTCCATCAGATAAAGGTCGGGACTGTTGTTAATATCGAGTTTGATATTCTCGGGAAGTATATTGCGAAGATTGTAAAGCAGCAGTTGGGGAAGTAATTTAAAGTAATCATCATTTATGTTACGGTCAATTGGAAGGGGGAACAACGAAGCAATCCTAAAGTCGCATGCACTAGGTCAATAATAAGGATGGCCGTAACGCCCTTACACCGTAACGCCATTACGCCGTTCCAGCAGACCAGATGATTTTTTTCCCAAATCCTAACCTGTTATCCGTCAGTTTGATATAAGTCAGGTTTATAACCCAGAGCCGGGTTTCCATCAGCATTGCAACCGGGAATCTTTTAAGATAAGCACTTTCCGTGATTTCTGCCAGTTCTCCTTCCGGTTCAGAGACGGTTCCCTGGAACTGTATCCCCCGGATCTTTCCAATGATTTGTGTCTCAAGAACCACAGAGCCAGCAACGAGTTTATTCTTCAGGAACTCACTTGCGTGACGAGTTCCTGTGTCGGATGTAATAACGAGGGCGTTCTTGTTCTCAATGTAAACATAAAAGCAGCTTGCACACCAGGGTTCGTTATTTACACTCGTTGCAACCGTAAGGACATGATGTTTCCTGAAAAACCTGATTATTCTGCTGTCAACCATGTTCCATCCACCTGTATGATTGTGCATCGAATCCGGCAAGTGAAACTATCCTGTCCACAACTGTCATTACAAGATCGTCGATGGTCGCCGGTTTGCTGTAGAACGAAGGTGTTGCCGGACAAATGACCGCGCCCGAAAGTGTGAGGGTTTCCATATTTCTTATATGGATAAGGTTATAGGGTGTCTCTCTCGGTACAAGGATCAATGTGCGTCTTTCTTTCAGCACTACATCTGCAGCCCGCGTTATGAGATCGTCTGAGATACCACCCGCAATACGTCCGAGCATCCCCATTGATGAAGGACAAATTATCATAGTATCATAACCGGATGACCCTGAGGCGAATGGTGCGAAAAAGTCGTCATTATGAAACTCCTTTACCGGAAGAACCGCTTCGTATTGCTGCCCTGTCTCGTATTGCCATATCTCCCTTGCTGTATTTGAAAAGATCACGGCAATCTCAGATGGCGGTGTTTCCAGACTTGCCAGTTTTAAAAGAAGTTTCTGAGCGTAAATTGATCCGCTTGCGCCGGTTACGGCGAGGATTATTTTTCGGGTCAGATTAACCATCTGAAGATAAGTACATGAGTGTAAAGGTAGTAAATTTTACAAACCTTTTGTTAACCTCAATGTTTCACGCCTTCCCCCACCACATCCCTCCCCTTAAGGCCGTCAACCTAAGAATCAGTTTTAGACTGAGAATTATCTAATTATCAGAAATACAGTTAAATAACTTTCCCCTCCTTTTGAAGGAGGGGTGGCCAGATGGTGAAATCATCTCAAAGGCAGAAACTAAATTCATCTGGCCGGGGTGGTTGATTCATTCTTTCTTATTACGTTTATTCAAATGGATAGTAAACACCTCTTTAACCGAAAAAGATCAAAACCTTTCAGATTATTTCTGAGATTAAACTCCTCCTCTGAATTAACTGTTTTATGGAGTAAGTTAAAGTTAACCACCCCGGCCGGGAAAGTAAATTGTAAACATCTAAAAGTCAATAGTCCCGGCCACCCCTCCTTGAAAAGGAGGGGAAATGTAAATTATTGATAATCTGTTGCATACCGTTTGATTAATAAACGATACTATTCCTTATGTTGACGCCTATGCCCTCAGGCTGGCCCCTTTGGAGATTGTTTTAGTCCTGTAAGACCATTTTCTAAATAATTGCTAAATTTATTTCATTCAATTTTAAAAAGATGAAAAATCTTGTAATACTCACCGGCGCCGGGATGAGCTCAGAGAGCGGCATCAGGACATTCCGCGATTCGGGCGGTCTATGGGAAGAGTATGATGTCACTGAAGTTGCAACTCCCATGGCCTGGATGAAAAACAGGGATCTGGTATTGCGGTTTTATAATGAGAGAAGAGCTCAGCTAGCCAGGGCTGTGCCCAACACAGGACATACAGGGCTTGCAGAGCTGGAGAAATATTTCAATGTTCAGATTATAACTCAAAACATTGATAATCTTCATGAAAGAGCGGGGAGCACCAGAGTTCTTCATTTGCATGGGGAGCTTACAAAAGCAAGGAGTACTGCAGATCCGTCATTGATATATGATATCGGATATAACGACATCAAACCGGGTGACAAGTGCGAAAGGGGAAGTCAGCTGAGGCCGCATATTGTCTGGTTCGGGGAGGCTGTTCCAATGATGGATGAAGCCGTAAGGATCACCTCTACGGCTGATATTTTTGTGGTGATCGGCTCCTCACTCAATGTTTATCCTGCGGCAGGTTTAATAGAGTATGCTCCCTCCAGGGCTTCGCTCTGGCTTATCGATCCGAAAGAAGTTAACGCACCCGTCAGCCGGAAGATTGAGATAATAATGGCACCAGCTACAAAAGGTGTGAAAATACTGTCGGAAAATTTGATGAGGTTAATTTGAAACTGGTTAAGTAGCTCAAAAGAATGCAAGATTAAGGGAGGGTCACGAGCAAAAAGATAGACCTTGTAAACAGAATGAATCCGGAGTGCCAAAATCCCCTATCTTTGAATCATGATTGATCGCCCGACCATAGAAAGAATATTCGATGCTGCCGAGATCGTTGATGTAGTTCAGGAGTTTGTTCCGCTGAAGAAACGAGGAGTTAACTATTTGGGATTGTGTCCGTTCCATAATGAGAAGACTCCTTCATTCACGGTATCGCCGTCGAAGGAGATATTCAAATGCTTCGGTTGCGGGAAGGTTGGGAATTCGGTCAACTTCATAATGGAACATGAACACCTCACCTACCCTGAAGCCCTTAAATATCTTGCAAGGAAATACCATATCGAGATTGTTGAAAAAGAAAGGACCCAGGAAGAGATTGAGAAACAGAATGAAAGGGAGAGTCTGCTTGTTGTCACAGCTTATGCTGCACGACAGTTCACTGAGAATCTCTTAAACTCGGATGAGGGTACTACTGTCGGACTCACCTACTTTAAGGAAAGAGGATTCAAACAGAACGTACTTAAGAAATTTGAGGTCGGTTACAGCTTTGAACAGCGGGACGCATTTTCAAAAAAAGCGCTTGAAGACGGGTATAAACAGGATTTCCTGGTAAAGACCGGCCTTACAATACAGCACGAGGAGCGCATTTTCGACAGGTTCAGCGGAAGAGTGATGTTCCCCATACATGGCTTGTCGGGACAGGTACTTGGTTTTGGCGGACGAATCCTTAAGGCAGATCCAAAAAGCGCGAAATACCTTAATTCTCCGGAATCTGAAATATATCACAAGAGCCGGATCCTTTACGGCATCTACCAGGCAAGGAAGATGATCACTCAGGAGGACAGGTGCTACCTTGTTGAGGGATACACTGATGTGTTGTCGCTTCACGAAGTAAACATCGAGAATGTCGTCGCATCATCAGGTACCTCGCTTACCCGGGAACAGGTGAGGCTGATCAAAAGGTTCACTCCGAACATTACCATACTTTATGACGGTGATGCTGCAGGGATCAAAGCTTCAATCCGTGGTATCGATATTGTGCTTGAGGAAGGAATGAATGTCAGGATAGTTTTGCTGCCCGATGGTGAGGATCCGGATTCATACTCCAAAAAAGTAAGCAATGAAGAGTTTACAAAGTACATCAAAGATCACGAGACTGATTTCATACGGTTCAAGACTCAGCTCCTTCTATCGGAAGCCAGCACTGATCCTGTCAAAAAAGCAAACCTTATCAGGGATGTTGTAAAGTCGATTGCCGTTATCCCTGAGGCGATAACACAGACAGTGTACATAAAGGAGTGCAGCGTAGTTCTTGAGGTCCCCGAGCCGGTGCTTTATCATGAGGTGAACAAGCTCATGCAGCAGAAGTCGTTTACAGAAAGGAACAAATACCCCGGACTGGAGGATCTTCCGGTGCCGCCTCCTGAAATAGTGAAACCTGTAAGGCCAACAACCACAACGTATTATTCGGAGAGAGAGATAACACGGCTGCTTCTGAAATATGGAAGTGAGGTCCTGGAACGCAGGATAAACGGAGTGGATGGCAAGGAAGAAGCTGTGACGGTGTCTGATTATATTGTTAATGAAATAATATCAGACGATCTCGCCTTCGAAAACACTGTCTGTGCCAAAATCTTTGCTGAATTCAGGTTTAACTCAGAGCAGGGGCTCTTTCCCGGCGAAAAACATTTTATAAAACATGAGGATCCCGATATATCGCAGCTTTCTGCGGATCTACTCTCCGATTCGCACGAACTGAGCAAGATATGGCAGGATAAACAAACATATGTTGAAACCGAGGAAATGAAGCTCAGGGAGATAGTCCCTGATGCTGTCCTAAAATTCAAAAGCGATAAGATAAATGAACGCCGGAAGGAGATCATGATCCTTCTTGAGGAAGCCGTAAAATCGAATGATCAGGAAAAGATTCTTTCTCTGCAGAAAAGATATAACAACCTCAGCATTGCACTCGGGTTGATCTCGAAGAAGCTGGGGAACAGGATTTTGCTGTAAGATTCAATTCTGACTTGGTTCACCCCCTGCCCCCTAAAGGGGGTTCCTTTTTGCCTGCCATAGCAACCAGCATCTCCTTTTTAACCTAATTGATATCGTTAAATATTCATAAATCCCCTTAATTCATGTGCCTTTTCGGAAGTTTTATGACTGGCTCCATAAAACATGTTCCTTTCAATTACTATTGATCACATCTTCTGATATTTAAGTGCAGCAAATTAACAAATTTACAACCAGCGGGAAGCGAAAGAGCTGGAAGGTAGCAAATATCAAGCCCCCTTTAGGGGGTTGGGGGTGAACCTAGCGAGCTGTGAAGGTTAAAGAAGGCTTTTTCAAGCCCCCAGGGAACTGAGTTAATAGTATATCTGCCCAGTGGGCAAGTCTCAGCGAAGGAGCCAGCCTGCAGGGGAGGCATGTGGTGGGGGTTGGGGGTTAACCAATGGGGTTGAGAGATTGATTTCATGGAGGTAAGTGATTGACTTCCGCAAGTCTCATTTCTTTTTCGTACTTTTAATCTTGGATTAATTTCTTTCCCCGTTTTACTGGATATCCTGTGAATTGCTTCGATAATGATTTGATCCCCATATTATGAAAGCTGCAAAACTGTTCCTTCCGGTCTTGATCCTGTTAGCGGTTTCGTCCTGCGGTCCTAGGGAGAAACCTCCTGTAAAATTCACCCTAAAAAAGATACAGCCAACTGAGGAGATCAATATCCCCATAGATAAGGGTTTCTCCGAATATATCTCCGGATATACCTCCGGGATAATTTCTGTGAATTCCGTCATTGAAATTCGCTTTACTCCTGAATTTGCAGTTAAGGCCAACAAGCAGACACCAGCAGCACTCTTTCTCTTTGAACCTGTAATAAGAGGTAAGGCTGAATGGACTGACGATGTAACCCTGGCTTTCAAACCAGCCAAAACTCTTGATCCGGGTACAACCTATACCGGAAAACTGAATCTTGATAAACTTGCTGAGGTGAAAGACAATCTGAAGGTCTTCCCCATAAGGGTCAGTACCATAAAAAAAGATTTCATTGTTACAACCGGCGCGCTGGAGAGTTCTCCGGAAGGTAATAAATATTCTCTCCATGGCGAAGTTGTTGCTTCAGATTATATAGCTTCTTCAGAGGTTGAATCGTACCTGAGAACAAAAACCGGGAGGAAGAAGATGGAGATCGCATGGGATCATTCCGACAAATTAATCCATAAATTTACTGTAATAAATATTGAAAGATCAGCTAAATCACAGAAACTCGAACTCGACTGGGACGGAACACAGGCTGGAGTAAGACAGAAAGGTTCGGCATCAGTCAGGATCCCTCCTTCCACCGAGTTTTCAGTCATCGATCTGATCGCCAGCCAGGGAGAAAGTCAGGGCATACAGCTTGTTTTTTCCGATCCGCTCGATGCTTCACAGGAAACCGAGGGACTTATCCGATTGAGTCCTTCGATGGAAGCAACATTAAGCATTAACTCCAACATTGTGAGCCTGTTCCCTTCTTCCAGACCTGAAGGTGTTATTGAACTGAATGTTGAACAGTCGCTCAAAAATTTTAAAGGGATTTCCCTCACTTCATCTTTTCAAAAAAAGATCGACTTCTCCCCTGTTCCGCCATCAATAGAACTGGTAGGAAATGGCGTTATACTTCCATCATCACAGAATCTCATCTTTCCGTTTAAAACTGCAAATTTAAAAGCAGTCGATCTTAAGATCATCAAAATATATGAAAACAACCTGCCCTATTTTCTTCAGGAGAATGAAATCAGTTCAGGCTATACAGTCAAACGGTTTGGCAGACCAGTCTATTCCGGCAGGGTGGATCTTGTAAGTCCATCGGGCGGCAATCCTGGTGCCTGGGCGCTGCACACGATAGATCTTGCAGAATACATAGATGTTGAACCGGGAATACTTTACAAGGTGGAACTAAGTATGAGGCCTTCCTATTCCCTTTACCCCTGCGCCGGTGGAGAAGACTTCGGCAAATACGAAGAAATGCTTAAGATGTCGGCAGAGACGAGCCGCGAATTCTGGGACGATCCGGACAATTATTATGCTGATAGCGATGATTACCTCTATTATTCATATGGCTTCAGCTGGAGGGACCGTGATAATCCCTGCAAGGCAGCTTACTTTAATCCCGACAGAAAAGTCACAAGGAATATCCTTGCATCGAACTTCGGGATTGTAGCAAAAAAAGGTCCTGACAATAAGCTTCACGTAATTGTGAATGACCTTCTCTCGGCATTGCCTTTGAGCGAAGTGAGGATTGATGTGTATGATTTCCAGCTTCAGCCTATAGTTTCGGGGAATACCGGTCAGAATGGTTCTGTCACCCTGTTTTGTGAGAGAAAACCATTTCTTCTAATTGCAAAAGAAGACAAAGACCGCAATTATCTTAAACTTAACGACGGATCTTCGCTTTCGGTGAGTTCATTCGACGTGGCCGGAAATAAAACCGAGAAGGGGATCAAGGCTTTTATCTATGGAGAAAGGGATGTATGGCGTCCGGGCGATTCCATCTATCTTTCAATCTTTATAAAAGACATGAATAAAGCTCTTCCTGCCGATCATCCCGTGCAGTTTGAGCTCATCAATCCCCTTGAACAAAGGGTTGATTACCAGGTTCAGAAACCTGAGAGCAGGAGTCTTCTGGTTTTCACTACGGCCACACCGGAGGATGCCGTAACCGGCAATTATAATGCCCGTTTCCTTATCGGAGGAGCAACCTTTACAAAACGAGTCAGGGTTGAGACTATCAAACCAAACAGGCTGAAAATAGAACTTGATTTCCCCGGTGAGATCCTGGGACCGGATGACAATACTGCCAGAGGAAACCTGAAAGTAAAATGGCTTAACGGAGCAGTGGCAGGAAACCTTAAATCGACTGTCGAGTACATTCTGAAACAGACTAAGACAGAATTTAAAAAGTTCCCGCAGTATAATTTTGATGATCCTGCTATTCAATTCAATTCCGAAACTGTTAAAATGTTCGATGGATCCGTCGATGAAACCGGCAATGCAACCGTAACATTTAATCCCGGGAAAGAAATCAACGCTCCCGGAATGCTGAATGCTGTATTTACTGCAAAAGTCTCTGAAAAAGGAGGGGATGAAAGCATTATACAGACATCAAAAAAATATGCACCCTTTCCTGTTTTTACCGGCATTAACCTGCCCGGCTTAAAAGAGAAAGACAGGATGCTTTTTACTGATTCCGAAAATGAAGTCAAAATTGTTACAGTCGATCCTGAGGGAAATCCTGTTGCCGGTGATGTTGAGATTACTATATATAAAATCTCTTACAGGTGGTGGTGGGAATCAGACAGGGAGGATCTGGCAGGCTTTATAGCCAGTAATATATATAAGCCTGTCATTACCAAACATATAAGGACAACGGGCGGTCAGGGAAGCTTTTCATTCAAAATAGATAAAAAGCAATGGGGCAGGTATCTTATAAGGGCTACATCAGCCGGAGGGCATTCAACAGGAAAGATCATCCTTATCGACTGGCCCTGGGAATACGGGATGAAAGGAAATGCCGAGGGCGCAACACTTCTTTCAATAAGTACCGATAAAGAAAAGTATAATCCGGGGGATGAAATAAAGCTTACATTTCCAGCTCCCGAAAATGCCAGGGCAATAGTTACACTTGAAACTGCAACATCGGTACTTGATGAGATACACCTGCCAACAACAAAGGGAAATACCGTGGCAGCTTTCAGGGCAAGAACGGAGATGGCTCCCAATGTTTATGCTTATGTGACTGTTTTACAGCCTCATGCACAAACAATAAACGATATGCCAATGAGGCTTTACGGGATTGTTCCCATAATGGTTGAAGACCCTGATACACGGCTTAGTCCGCAAATCTCATCCGCCGATGAAATAAGGTCGGGGAAGAATTTCCAGATAAAGGTGAGCGAGGCGAAAAAGAAACCGATGACTTATACCCTGGCAGTCGTCGATGAAGGATTGCTTGATATAACCGGATTTAAAACACCCGATCCCTGGAAATATTTTTATGCAAGGGAAGCGCTTGGAGTTCAGACCTGGGATCTCTATGATTATGTGCTTGGTGCCTTCGGAGGTACGCTTGAAAGGATCTTTGCCATAGGAGGGGATGAAGCTGTGATTGACCGTTCGGCAAACAAGGCAAAACGTTTTGTACCCGTTGTAAAATTCCTTGGACCTTTTACACTTGCCCCGGGAAAAACAGCAATGCATAATATTACCCTGCCACAGTATACCGGATCCGTAAAAGTAATGGTTATTGCAGGCAATGACAGAGCATTCGGTTTTGCTGACAAGAGTATTATTGTGAAGGATCCGCTTATGATCCTCGTAACCGCGCCCAGGGTGGTAAGTCCCGGAGAAAAGGTAGCGCTACCGGTTACCCTTTTTATACAAAAGGATGGAATAACGGAAGTTGACGTAATCGCCGAAGGGGATGAACTCCTTTCTTTTGATCAAAAAGTGAAAACAATTCCTGTTTCGGGTCAGGGAGAAACGGATACTGAATTTACATTCACTGCAGGCGAGAATACCGGTATTGCAAAGATCAAAGTTAAGGCTTCAGGAGGTGGCGAGAGTGCCGAATATGATCTTGCTATCGAAGTCAGAAGTCCCAATCCGCCCGAGACTAGGGCAGAACTTAAACTGATCAGTCCAGGGGAGAAGTGGGAGACAACTTTTTCACCGTTCGGTATTACCGGTTCCGATGCTGCTTCTTTGGAAACCTCATCCCTTCCTTCCATAAATCTTGAAAAACGGCTTGACTATCTGCTTGATTACCCTTATGGTTGCACTGAGCAGATCATCTCAGCAGCATTTCCGCAGCTCTGGCTTAAAACTCTTACAAGTAATGATACCAAAACTGTCGAAACATCAGCTTTGAACATCAAGGAGGCAATTAACAGCATCGCTTCCAGACAAATGAATAATGGAGGAGTTGCCCTTTGGCCGGGAAATTATCAGCCTGACAACTGGGTAACATCATATGCGGGTCATTTTATGACAGAAGCCGAAAGACTTGGTTACAGCATACCGCCCGGATTTAAGCAAAAGTGGACCAGCTACCAGAAGAAAACTGCACAGGAATGGAGTTATGATCCAAAATTCAAACAATCGGCCAATGACCAGTCTTACAGACTCTTTACACTTTCGCTTGAAGGAGAACCTGACAGGGGTTCAATGAACAGGCTTCGCGAATCGGCAGGGATCCCACAGTTATCAAAGTGGTTCCTGGCGGCTGCTTTTGCAGTGTCGGGCCGACCTGAAGTGGCCGGAAATCTTCTTGACATGCGAAATACTTCAACCGAAGATGAATATTCAGGATATTACTATGGAAGCAGCATCCGTGATAAAGCGGTAGTGTTATACACTCTTTCAATCCTTAAAAAGGAAGAACAAGCATTTCCACTTCTCAAGTCGATCTGCGATGAGCTTAACCAGGAGAGCTGGTACAGCACACAGTCGCTGGCATGGGGTCTTTTCTCCTGCATGAAGTTTGCGGAAATGACTTCATCCGGTCAGCCGGGACAGGCAAAGATCAGCATCACATTTAACGGAGAGAAATCTGATCAGGTAATACAGTCAAACAAAGTCTTGTTAAAGAACCTGAAGGTTAAAGGTGGGGCAAACAATCTTACTGTCGAGAACATATCCGATAAACCCCTTTATGTCAATCTTGTCAGGAAAGGGATCCCTCTGGTTGCTGATGAAACCAAAGTTGATAACGGACTGCAGATGAAAGTCGAATACCTTGATATGACAATGAAACCCGTCGATCAGACCAATCTTGAGCAAGGGACTGATTTTATGATGGCGGCTCGGGTAACCAATACTACTTTCAACCGTGTTGATAATATTGCCCTCACTCAAATGGTCCCATCGGGCTGGGAGATCCAGAATACAAGGATGTTTGAAGCAAATTACGGGATAAAAGAGAGCGCATCCGACTACCGTGATTTCAGGGATGACAGGGTTTACACATATTTTAGCCTTAAACCGGGTGAAACAAAAACTTTTGTCCTGATACTAAATGCTGCATATAAGGGCGAATTTTACCAGCCTCCACTATGGTGTGAAGCAATGTATACAGGAAACTGTTATTCGAGGATCCCGGGAAACAGGGTAAAAGTTACAGGCCAGGGTATTGAATAGAAAGCTCAGAATTACAATTGTAGCAGCCGGGGTAATCATTATCCCGGTTTTGATCTCACCGGTCCCGCGGTTCAAAGCCCCTCTTTCGACAATTGTCGAAGCGCGTGACGGCACGCTGCTTGGAGGAAGGATTGCTGATGACGGTCAATGGAGGTTCCCGTCATCAGAACAGGTCCCGGAAAAGTTTGAAAAAGCTTTGCTGACATTTGAGGACCGTTATTTCTATTTTCATCCCGGAATAAATCCTGTTTCGATTTTACGGGCCATTGCAGGCAATCTGAAAGCACGTGAAATTGTAAGCGGTGGAAGTACTATTACCATGCAGGTTGCCAGGCTATCAAGGGGTAACAGGCAGCGAACCTATTACGAGAAGATCGTCGAAATGCTCGGGGCTGTCAAGCTTGAAATCTTACGCTCAAAAAAAACAATACTGAAAATGTATGCCGGGAATGCACCTTTCGGAGGGAATAACGTGGGGCTTGATGCCGCGGCATGGAGGTACACCGGGAAACCGTCTGCGGACTTAACCTGGGCTGAAGCGGCAGCATTTGCTGTCCTTCCCAATTCCCCTGCACTTGTCTATCCGGGAAAGAATCAGGAACTATTGAAGACCAGACGTGATGATCTCCTCCGCAGGTTATTCAAAAGAGATCTCTTCGATTCGCTGACTCTGGTGCTGGCACTCGATGAGCCCCTTCCCGGTGAACCGAAACCATTACCCTCCGGAGCCCCTCATCTTACAGATTATTTTTATGGTACAAACCGGGGTGAAAGGATCAGGACAACTATTGATCCGGAACTTCAGAAGCGGGCCATGGAAATTATAAACATTCATCAGAAAGAGCTCGCAGGGAATTTCATTTTCAATTCAGCTGTCCTTATAGTAAGCGTTGAATCGGGAGAAGTGCTTGCCTATGTGGGTAACAGTACTGACGCCGATGGTTCGGATCATGGAGGAGATGTTGACATAATAAGGTCGAGGAGGAGTACAGGAAGCATCCTTAAACCATTGCTTTTTGCCGGGGTACAGCAATCGGGAGAAATTCTTCCAAATACCCTGATAGCTGATATTCCGACACGGTTTCCGGGATTTGCACCCAAAAACTTTGATAAGAGCTTCAGTGGTGCTGTAATTGCAGGAGCAGCTCTTTCACAATCGCTTAATATCCCTGCCGTTAAAATGCTTCAGGATTATACTCCGGAGCGATTTCTTGAACTTCTTAAAGAGACAGGTTTCACCTCATTTGACAGAACTGCCGACCATTACGGGTTATCGCTTATTCTGGGTGGAGGAGAAACATCTCTCTGGGAACTTACGGGTGTTTATGCCTCAATTTCCCGGGTTCTGAGAAGATATAACGATGAAAAGAAATATATACATGGTGATTACCATCCGCCCTTTCTGGTTGCTTCAGAAAATAATCATGAAGCGCCCATTGTGGAAAAAGATCCGCCGTTATCTTCAGCTTCGATCTGGATTACCTATGAAGCCCTGCAGAAAGTTAACCGTCCGGAGACCGAGACAGGCTGGCAATATTTTGATCATGCCACGGAACTTGCATGGAAAACAGGTACCAGCTTCGGTTTCAGGGATGCCTGGGCAGTCGGGACAACACCCGATTATGTTATTGGTGTCTGGGCGGGAAATGCTGATGGTGAAGGTCGTCCCGGGCTGACAGGAATTGTAGCTGCTGCACCAATCATGTTCGATCTCGCAGGAAGTCTAAAATCAGGTCCCTGGTTTACGCCTCCTTACGAAGAAATGACGACTGTTGAAGTTTGCAGTGAGAGCGGGTACAGGGCAGGTCCGGATTGTCCCTGGACCAGGGAGGAACAGATCTGTCTCAACGGGCTTAGAAGCGAGGCTTGTCCGTATCACAGGATCATTCATCTTGATAAAACAGGGACTAAGCAGGTTACAGCTGATTGTGTTCCGGCTTCAGAGATAATCAATATACCCTGGTTCGTTCTGCCTCCCGCAATGGAATATTTTTACAGACAAAAGCACTCAGAATATAAGCCTCTTCCGCCATTTAAGGCAGGTTGTGGGAATGAGAAAAGTGAACCGGTCATGGAATTTATTTACCCTGTGCAGGGAATAAAAATATTCATTCCGCGCGATCATACCGGCGAGCTGACCAGGGTAATCCCGGAGGTGGTGCACAGAAATCCGTCGAAGAAGATCTTCTGGCATCTGGATGAAAAGTATATAGGGACTACGAAATCCATTCACCAGATTGAGATCTTTGCGGAAGCCGGAGATCATGTGTTGACTGTTGTGGATGAGGATGGGAACAGGGTAAGATGCAGCTTCAAAATAAGTTCACCCCCAAATCAGTTGAGTTCACCTTAGGTTCACCCCCAATTCAGTTGAGTTCACTCTGACCAGAAAAAGCCCTCCGCGTCCCCTATTTAGGTTCACCCCCAATTCAGTTGAGTTCACTCTGGCCTAAAAAAGCCCTCCACGTCCCCTATTTAGGTTCACCCCCAATTCAGTTGAGTTCACTCTAACCAGAAAAAGCCCTCCGCGTCCCCTATTTAGGTTCACCCCCAATTCAGTTGAGTTCACTCTGACCAGAAAAAGCCCTCCACGTCCCCTATTTAGGTTCACCCCCAACCCCCTAAAGGGGGCTTGAAATCCAGAACTTATCATTTTGGGTAGTTATAAACATGTTCTTGGGTGACCTAAGGAATCTGACGACTGCTTAAAGATTTAATCTTCTCCAAAATCATTTGTTTGACTGAACCCAAGTCATTAATTACTTGATTATTTGAAAATCTTAGTATTGTAATGCCGTACTTTTCAATATCATGAGTCCTGCCATCATCATATTTTCTGATTTCAGTTTCTGAATGAATCTCACCATCGACTTCAATTGCTAATTTAATTTCATGGCAATAAAAATCTACAATAAAGATGTCTATGGGATGCTGTCGCCGAAATTTAACTTTAAAAACTCTCCTGTTTCTTAGCTCATCCCATAATAATTTTTCCGCAGTGGTCATGTTCTGCCTTAGTTCATATGCTTTGGCAAAAATATTATGACTGGCGCCATAGAACATGTTCCTCTCAATCACTCTCGATCTCATCTTAAATAATATTAGTAGCAGCGAAATATCAAATTTAGATAATTCCTGATAAATAACGTGTTTTTAAAGCCCCCTTTAGGGGGTTGGGGGTGAAAAAGGATTGAGGGCGAGAATGAGTTGGGGGTGATAAAGGGTCGAGGTCGAGAAGGGGGGGGCGAAGAGCTCAGAGCGCAGTGCTCAGGGCTCAGGGGAAGAAAGCAGGGAACAAGGGGCAGGGAGCAGAGTTGGGGGTGAAAAAGGATTGAGGGCGAGAAAGAGTTGGGGGTGATAAAGGGTCGAGGTCGAGAAGGGGGGGCGAAGAGCTCAGAGCGCAGTGCTCAGGGCTCAGGGGAAGAAAGCAGGGAACAAGGGGCAGGGAGCAGAGTTGGGGGTGAAAAAGGTTTGAGGTCGAGAAAGAGTTGGGGGTGATAAAGGGTCGAGGTCGAGAAGGGGGGGGCGAAGAGCTCAGAGCGCAGTGCTCAGGGCTCAGGGGAAGAAAGCAGGGAACAAGGGGCAGGGAGCAGAGTTGGGGGTGACAAAAGATTTGAGGGCGAGAAAGAGTTGGGGGTGATAAAGGGTGGAGGTCGAGAATGGGGGGCGAAGAGCTCAGAGCGCAGTGCTCAGGGCTCAGGGGAAGAAAGCAGGGAACAAGGAGCTCAGAGCGCAGTGCTCAGGGCTCAGGGGAAGAATGGTTAAATAATTTCCGATCTTTGCCAGTCAATTTATCATATCATGAGTTTCTCTGAAGAATGGTTCCCTATAGTCGACGAAGACGGCAACGAGATATCAAGAGCGCCACGAAGCGTATGCCATGACGGGAAGAGCATGCTTCTTCACCCTGTTGTACATTTGCACCTTTTTAACAGCAGAGGGGAGTTGTTCCTTCAGAAACGGGCAATGACAAAAGATCTCCTCCCCGGGTTCTGGGACACATCGGTGGGAGGACATGTCAGTCCGGGAGAAGCAGTTGAGGAGGCGCTTAAACGGGAAGCACGGGAAGAACTGGGATTAGAAGATTTTGATTACGAGTTCAGGAATAAATATATCTGGATATCTGCGCGTGAAAGAGAGCTTGTATATTCTTTTACAGGAAGAACTGAAAATCTTCCGGTGATAAACAGAGACGAAATTGAAGAAGGCAGATTCTGGAATATGGAAGAGATTGAAGAAAACCTTGGCAACGGTATTTTCACTCCCAATTTTGAACATGAATTCCAGACCTTAAAAATAAAGCCGGGTAATCAAGATCAGTAAAAGTCATCTAAATTTACGGATAGTCAGGCCCTTAACTAATTATATGCGTACGAAGACCGATAAGATCTATCTGTTTAATAAACCTTTCTCAATTCTTACAACCATTTTAAGAATATACTGTTTAAACTATAGGTAAAGGAAATGCCTTTAGATCGGCATGTTCACTTGAAAATAGAACAATATTAAGATTACGGATTGGAACGGGATAAACTCCCTGTAGCGGAAATTGCTAAATGAAAGAACCTTTATTTTGATATTTCAGAATGTAATCATTTTATTATAAGATAATTAAAAATATTATGAAAAAGTTGTTTATCTTTCTTCTTCTTTCAGTATCTCCTTTTGTTTTGTTTGCACAGAATGATCTGATGGATCTCCTGAATAAAGATACCATTCCAGAAATAAATTTTGTGTCGGCAACTTTTAAATCGACAAGGGTGATGAACGGGCATTCGATTGAAAGAATGCCTTCCGGACAGCTTGATTTCAGAGTTTTACACAGGTTCGGAACATTAAATTCCGGAGCAAATCTGTTTTTTGGGCTTGATGTGGGATATCAACATTTATCACTTGAGTATGGGATACTTGACTGGTTGATGGTTGGCATCGGGAGGAGCTCATACGAAAGAACTTTTAACGGGTTTGCCAAGTTTACTTTGTTCCGGCAATCATCTGGAGCAAGAGTTATGCCTGTTTCGATTTCATTAATGACATCTGTCGCACATAATCACGCCTACACTCCAAACTATTTTTCTTCCCCATTTTCCTACGTAGGGCAGATACTGATTGCCCGAAAAATCAATCAGGTATTTTCACTTCAGATAGCACCATCAATTGTTCACCGTAGCCTGGTGGCAACTGTAACCGACCCCAATGATTTATACGCTATAGGTGCAGGCGGTAGAATTAAACTAATCAAAAGAATAAGCTTTAATGCAGAATACTATTATGTGGCAAATTCTAAAAATTATATTAATCAGCATGCCTATGATCCTTTATCGCTTGGATTCGATATTGAAACCGGGGGGCATGTTTTCCAGCTTATTTTTACAAATTCCCTGATGATGATAGAAAAGGGATTTTTAGGCGAAACAACGGGTGACTGGCGGAAAGGGGATATTCTTTTCGGTTTTAATATATCACGGGTTTTCACGCTTAAAAAACACTCTCGGGCTACCGGAGGGAATTGAAATCCATTTTCCCTGCCTACCCTGCCACCCCGTGAGTTGGATTTGATGACCGGGAATGGATCGGGAATGATTATAAATTTAAGACCGGAACAATTTCTGACATTGCTTGTTAAATGATTGATCAATAAATTTAATATGAAGAAAATACTAATTCTTTCCATTCTTACATTTTTGTTCTTCAATGCCAATTGCCAGAAATACATTACTAAAAATGGATTTATAGGTTTTTTTTCTCATACTCCGATTGAAGATATCAAAGCCGACAACAACCAGGTTGCCAGTGTTTTTGATGCTTCTACCGGAGAAATCGCATTCCAGGTTCTTATAAAATCATTCCATTTCCCAAAAGCACTTATGGAAGTACACTTCAATGAGAACTATCTCGAATCGGATAAAATTCCAAAATCAACTTTTTCAGGGAAGCTAACAAACCTTTCCAATGTGGACTTTACAAAACCCGGAACTTACGATGTAAATGTCGAGGGAGATCTGACAATTCACGGAGTAACAAAGAAATTAAGCACAAAGGGTACACTGGAGGTTACAGGAGACGGGATAAATGCAAATTCAAAATTCCCCCTGGTGCCTGAAGAATACAACATTACCATTCCGGCGGTTGTAAGAAACAACATTGCGAAAAGTTTTGAGGTGACTGTTATTATTAAATACTCACCGGTAGGAAATAAGTAAACTGCTAAAATCAACCCCTTGCCCCCCAAATGGTGGGGTCTTTTAAAAATGCCAAAGAATTTTAATTATTAAAAATGAAAACTTCAGTTAAAATAGCTTTGTTCGTAGTCTTCTTCATGGCGCTTGCGGGCATCCTGTTCGGACTATATATGTTCAATCTTAAGGCTAAGGATCTTCAGAAGGTAAAACCCGATTTTGTCATTACGGCAGGTGAACTTCAAAAAGCCTTTGAGGCAAACGAGACTACTGCAAACACCACATACCTGGGTAAGGTCATTGAAGTATCAGGAACAATTAATGATTTGAAATCCGGTGAAGGCAATACGTTCAATGTCTCTCTGAAGACTGAAAGTCCGATGTCATCAGTTATTTGTACTTTCCAGTCAATGACTGGACTCCAGAATCTCAAATCCGGCGATCAGATAACGATCAGGGGCCAATGTTCGGGATTTCTTATGGATATACTTTTGAATAATTGCGTTGTCGTAAAATAAGATCAAAAGTACATCGTTCGTTTTTCAACCCTATCCCAATACCTATCGGGTTCACCCCCTGCCCCCTAAAGGGGGTTCCTTTGTACCTGCAATAGCAACCAGTATCTCATTTTTAACCGAATTGATATCATTAAATATTTGCTGGTTCGTAAATCTCAATATTTTGATACCAAATTTTGTGATATCGGCCTCCCTTCCTAGATCATATTCATGAATTTCATTATCCACATGAATTCCACCATCAATTTCAACTACCAGCTTAAACTCATGACAATAAAAATCGACAATAAAAATATCGATTGGATGTTGTCTTCTGAATTTAGGTATAAAAAACTTCCTGTTTTTTAGTTCATTCCAGAGAACTTTTTCTGCTTCTGTCATTAATCCCCTTAGTTCATGTGCCTTTTCGAAAGTTTTGCGGCTGGCTCCATAAAACATATTTCTTTCAATTACTCTTGACCTCATCTTCTGATATTTAAGTGCAGCGAATTATCAAATTTACAAAAACCTGACTAAATAATAGTTTTTAATAGCCCCCTTTAGGGGGTTGGGGGTGAACCAATGGGAAGCGAAAGAGCTGGAAGGTAGGAAATAGCAATGAGGTTGTATCAAAATTACCTTGTTCGTTTTTCGCCCCTAAATACCCTAAAGACGTATGTAAGTTCTTAATTTCTTTGCATTTATAAAATCCCGGAATATCTTTAATAATTATTACTTAATTTTACGAAGTAATATTTCCGGTAATGTATAAAAACGTAAAGATCCTGGTTCTGAATGATGAGATTGAAGCCATGCTTATCGATGGTCTTCTGAACGAAAAGGAAATCCCGCATCTGATCCGTTCATATCACGATTCGGTTATGGACGGACTATGGCAAATGCAATCGGGATGGGGACATATTGAAGCTCCTGAGGAATATAAAGAGGAAATTTTGAAAACTTATAATGAGATGGCATGAAATTAAAAAATGTAATATTTACACTTATTTTGCTCCTTACTTTCAACGGAGTGTCAGCACAGGAAAAACCCGGGCCAGCCGATAAAATATTGGCCGAAGCCTGCAAGCTGGCGGCAAAAGAAAAGAAAAATGTTATTGTAATGTTCCATGCATCATGGTGCGGCTGGTGCAAGAAACTTGATGCATCCATAAATGATCCGTCCTGCAGGGATTATTTTCAGAAGAATTTTGTAATAATTCATCTGACAGTACTTGAATCGAAGGATAAGAAAAATCTTGAAAATCCGGGTGCCAGGGAACTATATACGAAATATGCCGGTGAGAATTCAGGTATTCCGTTTTTCCTAATCTACGACAGTAAGGGCACCATTCTTGCCGATTCGAAAATAAGGCCCGATGGCGAAGGGCTTGATAAACCAGGCCAGAATATGGGCTGTCCGGCCTCCGACGAAGAAGTAGCAACATTCATAAAAACCCTGAAAAAGTTTTCAGTGGTCACACCGGCTGAAGAGAAGGCTATAACGGAAAGATTCAGGAAGAACAAAAGCTAGTTTCAAATCGTATCATTCAGCCTCGGAATTATTTTTATTCCGGGCGTATAATTCTTTTTCAAATCTACGTATCAGGAAATAATTAATTCCGCCTATTATTGTCATTCCAAGGATAAAAAGAGGATAGGATATTTTCCAGTTTCCCGGTCCTGTCATCATGGACCACTCGGACATTCCACCAATACTTGCAATAAGAGTAAGAGGCATGAAGACTGTCGCGATCATTGTTAATCTTTTAACAGAAGCGTTGGTTTCATTGGAGGTCTGGGTCATCTTGTTGTTGAGCAAAGAAGTGTATAATTCCATCAGACTAGTTTCAATTTCGCGGTATGTTTCAGTCAATTCGAAAAATTTTGACAGGTGGTCATAAATATCCCGGTATCCTGCTATCGCTTTTTCAGGTATAAAAAGGCAATCAAGCCTGTTGATCTTCACGAGGATCTCTCTTTCATGATAAAGGCTCTTCCGCAGATTTACAAGATTCCTTCTCAGATATATCAGCTGCATGGGCTTAAAATCCGAAACATTTTCAAGCAGGAAATCTTCTGCCTCCTCAAGCTCATCTTCCATTGTATCGAAGGCACCGTATTTATGATCAACAATATAATCAAGTATCTTATGCATCAGATATGCGGGTCCGTTCCTGGCAACAGAGGGATCTGCTTCAATCTGCTCTTCCATCTTTTGTAACGGTTTCCTTTCATCCGAATGATAACCGCTGACCGAAATAAGGAAGTTTTTGCCGATGAACAGGTTTACCTCATCCGTGTAGAGCGTTTTATCTGTATAACTGAATGCATTAAACAGAATAAATGTATTATTCTGGAAATGTTCAATTTTTGGTATCTGCTTCTCATCAAAACAGTCCTCGACTGACAGTGGATGGATTCCCAGCAGGTCGATAAGGAGGTTAAGATCAGCTCTTTCGGGTTTGTAATAGTTCAGCCAGATGAAGCCACCCTCCCTTAATGCTGAAATAGCATTAATAAGTGTGTCGACCCCATAGAACAACCCTGTTGCAGAAAAATGATAATACCTGGATTCTGACATCAGTCTCAATTTTATAAGATGGTAGTCTTAGAATTTGTCATGAGTAAAAGTCAATCCAAATTACAATAAAAAAGCATATTCCGGAAATTTCTTATCAGATCAGTTCGTGAACATTTCAATTCAGGATATGTTTAGAAATTAACTGGATGTCTTAAAAACTTACACAGAGTTAAACTCTGTGGATCTCAGGGCTTTCCCTGCCTGATGGCAGGCAGGACTTTCGGACTCAGTGTAAAAAAAATACTTCGTTATGAATAATGCAATTTACAGTTTCAGCGAACCCAGGAATGAACAAGTCCTGAACTACTTCCCAGGAAGTCCGGAAAGGGCACATCTTGAGGCCGAGCTTACCGATCAGGGCAGCAAGGTCATAGACATCCCCCTGATAATAGGAGGCAAAGAGATCCGGACGGGCACCACAGGAATTATTGTCAAACCTACCGAGCATCACCATATACTTGCAACATACCACATGGCAACCGAAAAGGAAGCTGCCCAGGCCATTGATGCCGCACTTGAGGCCAGATGTGAATGGATGAGTCTTTCGTGGATGGAAAGGGCTTCAATAATGATCAAAGCGGCGGAACTTATCTCAAACAAATACAGGTACCTTATAAATGCTGCCACGATGCTCGGGCAGGGGAAAAATGTTTATCAGGCTGAAATTGATTCTGCATGTGAAGTAATTGATTACCTTCGGTTTAATGCTTATTTTGCCTCCCTGATCTACAGGGAGCAACCGGCTTACGGAAACCAGAGTATTAACCGGATAGAATACCGGCCTCTGGAGGGATTTGTCTTTGCCGTATCACCGTTCAACTTCACTGCCATTGCGTTAAATTTAAGTACAAGCGTAGCTCTGATGGGCAATACGACAATCTGGAAACCGGCTTCGACCGCTCTGCTTTCAAATTATTACCTGATGAAAGTTTATAAGGAAGCCGGATTGCCCGACGGCGTAATCAATTTTGTCCCTGGAATAGGATCGCTGATTAGCAGTGTGGTATTGAAACACCGGGAGCTTGCGGGCATTCATTTTACTGGCTCAAATACTACTTTTAACAATCTCTGGCGGCAGGTTACTGATAATCTGACCAATTACAGATCCTATCCTAAACTGGTGGGTGAGACCGGAGGCAAAGGATTTATTTTCGCTCACACTTCAGCATCCCCCCGCGAGCTGGCATCTGCAATAGCCCGGGGAGGATTTGAATACCAGGGACAAAAGTGCTCGGCAGCAACCCGTGCTTACATCCCGGAATCACTATGGCCTGCGACAAAAAACCTTCTCCTCGAAATGATGTCAGGAATGAAAACAGGCGATGTCACCGATTTCAGGAATACAATCAACGCAGTAATAGATGAGCCGGCGTTTGATAAGATTATGAATTACATAAATAAAGCTGCTTCATCGGATGAGGCTGAAATAATTGCAGGCGGCAAAGGGGATAAGTCAAAGGGATATTTTGTTGAACCGACTGTGATTGTCACGCAAAATCCGCATTTTGTAACAATGGAGGAAGAGGTTTTTGGTCCGGTAATGTCGATTTTTGTTTATAACGATTCACAATATGAAGAGACTCTCAGGCTTTGCGATGAGACCTCCCCATATGGCCTAACAGGATCAATATTCTGCAGTGATAAATATCCCATGCTCAAAGCCTGGAGAGCATTGCGGTATGCTGCAGGAAATTTTTATATAAACGATAAACCTACAGGTGCTATGGTAGGGCAACAGCCATTCGGAGGAGCAAGAGCTTCGGGTACCAACGACAAAGCAGGGAGTCATCTGAATCTTCGAAGATGGGTAAGCCCAAGGACTATTAAGGAGACATTTATTCCTTCAACTGATTTTAGATATCCGTTTATGGAATAAATACTATCTCCCTGCTGGATTGCTAAATTTTATTAATTTTACCCTGAATAGCATACCTCTATGCAAAAATCTTCAGGGAATAATAAAGCTCTTTTCATCCTTAATCCTTATGCAGGGATTCCGCCTGTCAATTTCATCATTTCGAAGGAACTCGACCGGCGCAAGCATGAATTGGCCTGCTTTAAATCTTTATCGATCGATGCGTCGGGTTCGCTTATAAAACAGAACTTTGAAAAATATGAAATCTTTGTTGCTGCCGGTGGCGATGGGACAGTTCATACAATTGCCAGGGAGCTTATTGGAAAAGAAAAGCTTCTGGGAGTTCTTCCAATCGGATCAGGAAATGGTTTTGCCAAAGAGCTTGGCTTCAGGCCTCAGATAAAATCCCTTCTTAAGGATATTGAGCGAAAGGAGAGTCTGGATATTGATGTACTGGAAATCAATGGTAATCTGTGTCTCAATGTTGCCGGTGTAGGTCTCGACAGTTTTGTCGCCCACTCATTCAACAAGCTTAAAGCACGGGGTTTCTGGTCGTATGTCTGGGCTACAGCTTTGAATTATTTCAAGCTTCGCCCCTTCAATGTAACCGTTTCAATTCCCGGCGAAGTTATCTTTTCAGGCGAGCTGTTTGTTCTTACAATTGCAAATACAAGGCAATTCGGAAATTATGCCTATATCGCACCGCAAGCCGTTCCCAACGACGGGCTGATGGACATCGTTATGATAAAACCATTTCCTAAAATACTATTCCCGGTTTTTATTTACCATCTGTTTGCTAAAAAAATGCACAAATCAAAGTATGTTCTTTGTGTTAAAACCGGGAAGGAAATCACAATCAAAACCGATGAGACCAGATTTCATATTGATGGTGAACCGGTAACGTTTTCGGGAAATGCAGTTGTGAATATCAGGTCAGGAGCATTAAAGGTTCTTAAGACGAGACATAATAAGATTACCCAAAAATAAAAATTCATACAAATGAAAAAAGTTGTTCTTTATCTGCTTCTTCTTGCAGTGACAACAGTTTACGGACAAACCGGTAAATTCAACCTTATCCCCCAGCCGGTTGACGTTCAGCAAGCCTCCGGAAGTTTCAGGCTTTCTCCTTCAGCAACAATAGGTTACAGCTCACCGGAAAGCCGAAATATTGCCGTCATGCTGGCTCAGAAGTTAAACAGGGCTTCGGGTTATTCAATAAAAACCCAACAGGGTAAATCCGGTTCAATTCAGCTGAATCTGAACACAGCACCTCACCCTGAGCTGGGAAATGAAGGCTATACACTTACAGTTTCCTCAAATGGGGCTATTATCTCAGCCAATCAACCGGCCGGGCTGTTTTACGGCATGCAGACCCTTCTTCAGCTCCTTCCCGGGGAAATTGAAAGCAAAACTCCGGTTAAGATAACATGGACAATTCCGGCAGTAAAGATAACCGATTATCCCCGGTTTGCCTGGCGTGGAATGATGCTCGATGTTGCCCGTAACTTCTTTACAAAGGAAGAAGTTAAGGAATATATCGACCAGATCTCGAGGTTCAAATACAATACTTTTCACATTCATCTTACTGACGATAATGGCTGGCGTATTGAAATCAAGTCGTTGCCAAAGCTTACCGAAGTCGGAGCATGGCGGGTTCCGCGGGCAGGTCACTTCGGCATGCGTGACGATCCCAAACCTGGCGAAGCTGCAACAACAGGAGGTTTCTACACTCAGGCCGACATCAAAGAACTTATTCAGTATGCACAGGATCGCTTTATTACAATTATTCCCGAGATCGAAATGCCGGGGCACAGTCTTGCTGCAGTTGCATCTTATCCTGAGCTCAGCTGTACTAAAGACCCAAATGCAAAGGTGAACCCGGGTACGGCATTTTCGGAATGGTATGGGAACGGTACCTTTAAGATGCTTATAGATAATACTCTTAATCCATCTGATGAAAAAGTGTATGAATTCCTTGATAAAGTGCTTACCGAAGTAGCGGCTATGTTTCCTGCAAAGTATATTCATGTCGGCGGGGATGAATGCTATAAAGGTTACTGGGCTGAGAATCCTGAGTGTCAGGCTTTGATGAAAAAGCTGAACATCAGGCATATTGAGGATCTTCAGGGTTACTTTATGAACCGCGTTGAGGGAATTCTCAAGGCAAAGGGTAAAAAGCTTCTGGGCTGGGATGAGATACTCGAAGGAGGCATTTCACCCGAAGCAACCGTAATGAGCTGGCGTGGAATAAACGGAGGCATCGAAGCTGCAAAGATGGGCCATGATGTTGTGATGTCGCCAACAGATTTCACATATATCGATTATCAGCAGGGTGAACCGACAATCGAACCGGTATTATACGCAGGTTTGCGCCTTCAGAAATGTTACAGTTATAATCCGCTTCCGGAAGGTGTCGATGCAAAATATATACTGGGGGGACAGGCCAACCTCTGGACCGAACAGGTTGTCACCCTCAGACATGCCGAATACATGACATGGCCCCGCGGATGGGCCATTGCAGAAGATCTGTGGTCGCCCAACGAAAAGAAAAGCTGGCCCGACTTTATTAACAGGGTCGAATCTCAGTTTCCAAGGAGTGAGATAGGAGAAATCAATTTCTCCAGAGCAATATATGATCCCATAATTATGACCAGGATGCAAAACGGGAAGATGACCGTTGAAATGGAGACTGAAGCACCCGGTCTTGATGTGTACTATACCATTGACGATTCAATGCCTGATGAATTCACTCCAAAATATTCAAAACCTTTTGAGCTTCCAACCGGAGGACCAATAACACTGCGGGTTATTTCGTACAGGAACGGCAAGCCGATAGGACACCTGATCACATTGAAACCGGAAGATTTAAAAAACAGATAACCATTGTATAAATAAATAGATAAATATGTATTCGAACTTTAAAATGAACAGAGTGTCAGTTTTGCTGGCTGCCATAATGATAGTCGTGACCTTTCAGTTACAAGCTCAGGCTTTAAATGAAATTGAAGCGGGGCGTGTATCGCTTCCTAACGGTTGGCAGCTTACACCTGTTGGCAGAATACTGACCCTCGGTGATCTTCCGCTTAATATTGCCGTTTCACCTGATCAGAAGCTCGCAGCTGTTACAAATAACGGACAGAGCGATCAGTCGATCAATCTGATTGATATTAAAAAGGAAACAGTTTTACAAACAATCCCAATTGGCAAGTCATGGGTTGGGCTTACATTTTCAGCCGACAATAAATCCTTGTATGCATCCGGAGGTAATGATAATATAATTATCAGATATTCAGTAGATAAAGATCATCTTTCGAATGCCGATACGATACGGTTCGGTAAGCCGTGGCCGGAGAGGATCTCCATAGCCGGAATTGCCGTGGATGATGCAAAAAAAGTGCTATACGCAGTAACGAAAGAAAACAATACTCTCTATGTTATTGACCTTCAGACTAAAAAGATCGTCTCACAGCATCAATTGGGAGGAGAAGGCTATACATGTATCCTCTCACCCGACCATAAACTCCTGTATGCTACATGTTGGGGATGTGACAAGGTAGTTGTCTTTGATACTTTCCAGCAAAAGATAACCGGGACTATTTCAGTCGGCGACAATCCAAATGATATGTGCATCACCCGTAACGGGCAATTCCTGTTCGTAGCCAATGCAAACGACAACAATGTTTCGGTTATCGATACAAAGCAGATGAAAGCAATTGAGACGCTGAATACCGCTCTTTATCCCGATGCACCATCAGGTTCAACGACCAATGGTGTTGCTTTAAGTGAAGATCAAAAGACTCTATATATTGCAAATGCAGATAATAACTGTCTGGCAGTCTTTGATGTAAGTGCCCCGGGTGAAAGCAAAGCCAAAGGGTTCATACCAACGGGATGGTATCCCTCATGTGTCAGGGTTGCCGGTAAAAAGATTCTTGTAAGCAATGGAAAAGGTATGACTTCAATGCCAAATCCTTATGGACCAAATCCTGCCAGAAAGGGTGAACAGGTCGTTTACCAGGAAGGCGGGAAAGAGCAAAAAATAAAAGTGCAGTATATTGCCGGACTTTTTAAAGGTACCCTGAGCATTATATCTCCTCCTGATGATCGTCAGATGGGAATCTTTTCAAAAGCGGTCTATAATAATACTCCATACACAAAGGATAAAGAACTTGCAGCTGACGCGCCGGCAGGGAATCCTGTTCCCGGGAAAGTTGGCCTCACATCCCCGATAAAGTATATTTTCTACATAATTAAAGAGAACCGGACATACGATCAGGTGCTTGGGGACATGTCTGAAGGAAACGGTGATCGTAATCTTTGCCTGTTCGGCGAAAACATAACCCCAAATCAGCACGCGATTGCGCGGGAATTTGTACTTCTCGATAATTTCTATGTCAACGGGGAAGTAAGCGCAGATGGCCATAACTGGACAATGGGTGGTTATGCAACCGATTATCTTGAAAAGAACTGGCCAAGCAGCTATGGCGGCAGAGGCGGGGATTATCCCGGTGAGGGAGGAAGAGAAACAGCAAACAATAAGAACGGCTTTCTCTGGGATAATTGTTTTCGTAACGGAGTTACGTTCCGTACATATGGCGAATTTGTGGGTGACGACGGTCCGACAATCCCTGTTTTGAAGAAAAACTATTGCACTTATTTCACGCCATGGGTACAGTCGGTTCGTGACACAGTCAGGTTCCATCAGTGGAAGCGGGATTTTGACTCACTCCTTACTGTAAATGCACTTCCGAAGTTAAACACCGTACGCTTTATAAATGACCATACTGAAGGTTTGAGTCTCAGGAAACCGACTCCATTTGCACATGTTGCAGATAACGACCTTGCCGTAGGCATGTTTATAGACTACCTGAGCCATAGTCCTGTCTGGAAAGAGAGCCTGGTAATTATTGTGGAGGATGATGCACAGAACGGTCCTGACCACGTGGATGCCCACCGGAGTACCGCATACCTTGCAGGCGGGTATGTAAAACAGGGTTTCGTCGACCATACTCCGTATACGACTACTTCGCTGTTACGCACGATGGAGCTTATACTCGGGCTTCCTCCGATGACACAATATGATGCTGCATCGAATTCATTATGGAGATGTTTTGATAATGCACCGAACCATCCTGCGTTTAAAGCAAAGCCATGCCTTATCAATCTTGATGAAAAAAACATGGCGGAGAACAAATGGCAGCAATTGAGCGACCAGTTTGATTTCACTGCAGAAGACAGGGTCAATGATTTTCAGTTCAATGAAGTGATCTGGCGTGCGATCAAGGGGTTGGATTCACCATGTCCACCGACAGTGAGGGCAGCATTTCTGAAGACGGGGTTTTAAGGTTTGTCTTCAGCCAGGGCGAAATTCACCGGTACCATATACCACACATTAACTGCCTTGCCTCCCTGCATTCCGGGCTGAAATCCGGATAACATCCCGACGACCCTTAATGCCTCGTTGTCAAGCAGGGGATCGACTCCTTTAAGTACTGTCAATCCTTCAACATTCCCATCTGTATTAACGATAAATCTGACAATAACCTTACCCTGGATTTTTTTAGTTATTGCCTCCTCAGGATATTTGGTATTGGTTGCTATAAATTTCAGGATTTCACCTTCCCCACCCGGATATTGAGGCATCTGTTCAACTACAACAAAAGGAGCCTCTTTGTTTATCATGTCCGGATATTTAAATCCTATATTAACACTTGAATTAAATGGCATATCAACTGCGGGATTTTTCGGACGTTCCCATTTTGGTGAGGTCTTTATCACCCTTATCACTTCATCGCTCAGGATAGGATCAACGGTACCGACAGGCTTTATATCACTTATTGACCCATCCAATTCAACAATGAAATTCACCTGGACCCATCCGTTAAGGGTTTTTGCCCTGGCTTCAGCAGGATATTTCACATGTTCTCCAACCCAATCGTTAAAACTTAAATAACTTTGACCCTGAAAGGTAGGGTAATCATCGGGCGAAATCCTTGGGAAGGGAGGTTTAAGACCCATCTCAAGTGCTTTCTTCCTTGTTGTTATTTCCATGACCCCGTTTACCCCTTTCTCTCCATATTTATCAGTTGCTTCTTTACCGAATATATTTTTGATTATGCCCATATTGTATCCGAGCTCCTTAACAGCGTCAGAATAATATTTCTCAGTAACAATCCCATCTATAACGACAAGCGGACCTTGTCTTTGTATGGCATTAGACTTCGTATCCTGCTGAGCTACCGGTGGCTTGTAGTCCGCATCCTTTTCCATTTTTACAGTCATATCGGACGTAAAGACGGGTTTGAGGCTCAGACCTTTATATCCTCTGCAGGAGAACAAAAGAGATGCATCCTGCTGGACATTGTTTATCTCAAAACGCCCATCCAGACCTGTTGTTGCAAAATAAGCGTTCCCAATAGTACCTGTACTTGTTATATTGACCTCTGCAAGTGGTTTTCCGTCTTCTTTCAGGACAATACCTTTCACTGTTTTCTGATCCGTGATCAGAACCTGGTCATAATTCGTAAAAATATTGTTGACAGCACTTGAAGTACTGTCGATTTTGTTTTTATTTTCAGAAGGGGCGGAATATTTATACTCCGGAGTAGCAAATGCATAGAATACAAAAGCAAAAACCGGTAAAACCAGAAGGATCTTCATCTTCCTGTAAGGTGAGGTGACTATTTTCTTCATCATGTCAAATCTATTTTTATTAACTGAATAATTGAAAGAATTCGAAAGGCTGATGACCTTCGTACCTAACATCTGGTTCACAAGCACAGCCCTGTATACTGCAGGATCGAAGCTTTGCTGCAACGCCACCTCATCGGCAATAAATTCATGGTTCTGCTTTATAAATCCTGTATAAATCCATGCAAAAGGATTTACCCACTGGAATAGTCGGAGCAACTCGACAAGCAAAAGATCGAACCAGTGTTTTTGGTGTACATGGACCAGCTCGTGATTTATGATGATTTTGAGCTCAGTTTCATTTAGTGAAGGATTGATAAATACATAATTGAAAAATGAAAAGGAGCCGGTGACTTCAGGAGCCCTGATAATTTTTGTCCTGTCAGATCTGCCGATACCTGCTTCCCTTATCTTTCCCAGCAGGACTACAGATTGCTTTATCAATTTAAAAACAAGGAAAAAAATGCCTGCCAGGTACAGGAATAAAAGGATATATTTATAATCAAATGTCCTTTCAGGAATTGCCTGTTGAGCTGAATTTACCAGACCCTGGCTTAACTTAGCTATATCGGAAGTATCGCTAGCCGGCGCCGGAAGTTCAACCTGATAATGAATTGTTACCAGCGGAAAAATAAAAGAAATCAGGATGCCCGCGATCAGGTAAATTCTTTTCAGAAGGAAGAATCGTTCATCCTTCAGAAATAGAAAGTAAACAAGTGCAATACCTGTCAGCCAGATTGCTGACTTCAAAAAATAGAGAGCAAAAGCTTCCATTATTTTTTCTTTTTGGATTTCTTAAGTTCCTTTTTGGTATTATCCAGAATTTCTTCGAGTTCTTTGACAGTGAGGTCCTTCTCCCTTGCAAAAAATGAAGCAAGGGCCGGAAATGAGTTGTTAAAATAGCCCTCCATCAGGCCGAAAAGCTGGCTTTTGGAGTATTCCTGCTTTGAAACCAGAGGACGGTAGAGATGTGTGTTGCCGTAAGCTTTATGTCCGACAAATCCCTTTTTCTCCAGAACTCTAACCACAGTAGAGACGGTATTGCGAGCCGGTTTGGGATCATCGAACCTGTCCCGGATATCTTTTACAATCCCGGTTTTCATGTCCCAAAGGATCTGCATAATCTGCTCTTCAGCTTTTGTCAGGTGCATTGATTTCATTTTTAAGAATTTAATTAATAAATGGTGCGAAGTGCGAGGTGCGAAGTGCAAGGGGTGAGGTGCATTTTAACTTCACCCCTCATACTCCTAACCTGGTTTACCTCTTCTTCCCCCAAATATACGACTATTATTGTAGTTACAAAACTTTTTTTGAAAAATAATGACTACTATTTTCGGCATAACCATTAATACCAATAATAAATCATAATTAAGCGTGCAAATTCATATTTCATAATGTCCGGTCTTCTTTGTTAAATATGTTTATTAGTCACATAAAGATAGCCACAGAGTCGAGCTCCCCAGATGGAGGTTCGGGGGGTTGAAACTCATTGCAACTTTATTACTTATTAATGATTTATTTTTCTTATTTTGCATAAAGTTTTAATAAATACATACTATGAAAAAGAATATTGCTTTATCTCTGGCATTGATAGCCACAATGGCTTTATCAACCTCTGCTTTTGGACAGAAGGTCAACACCCTGACCGCAAATGAGAAGAAAAACGGATGGACTCTATTATTCAATGGCAAGGATTTCACAGGCTGGCGCCAGTGTAATGGTACTGTGATGCCCAGGAACTGGACTATAGAAGATAATGCTATGAAGGTCTTTACTGCGCCTGATAAAAAACCCGGTCAGGGATCGGATGGGGACATTATTTATGCAACAAAGAAATTCAAAAACTTTGAGCTTTCTGTCGACTGGAAAACAAGCAAGATGGGAAATTCCGGCATATTCTTCAACGTTCGGGAGGTGCCCGGCAAACCGATATATTACGCTGCGCCTGAAGTTCAGATACTCGATAACGCCGACGCGACCGATAATAAAATCCCAAGTCATCTGGCCGGATCATTATATGATATCATAGCTGCTGATCCAAAAACCGTTAAGCCGGCCGGGGAATGGAACACAATTGTAATTTCAGTAAAAGACGGCAAAGTCACCCACACCCAAAACGGTGTTAAAGTGCTCGAATATACTCTTTGGACTCCCGAATGGGATGCTATGGTAGCTAACAGCAAATTCAAAACCTTTCCGGGTTTTACAGAAGGTATTGCAAAGGAGGGTTATATAGGGCTTCAGGATCATGGGTATGATATCTGGTTCAGAAATATTAAGATACGGGAACTATAATCCTTCCAGCCGCCTGCCTGCCTGACGGTAGGCAGGGTTATTGGACTGGGGGAAATAAAAAAGGGGTTTTAAATGTGGAACTCAGTCTAATTTTTTCCTTTATATCTCAATAATTTCAGTTCAAAGTATTCATTTCCAACATTAACTGTATCTTTGCAGTCCGGAATAAAAACTAACCTTGTAATTCGCCACTTTGAAATAAAACCAGTTTTTGTCCGTTAATAGTACATTCGTCAATCGATTTTTGTAGTCCCTGCTTATGAAGAAGGCAGTAATATTAATATTACTAGTAATAAATTCATCTCTTTTGCCATCCCAGATACTGCTGTTAAGGGAAGGAGCCTCACTTAGTAATACTACATCCGGTTATTGGGAGGGACTCAATATTTCAAGGGCAGTTCCTGCTAAAGTCTCAATAAAAAATAACATAATAATTTCATTGAATTCCACCGGCTACTTAATTCAGGCCGGCGATGAAACTCCCCTCTCAACTAATAACAATATCGACGGAACAGTTATTACTGGCAACAAACTCACCTGGAATGGAACGGATACACAATCCATAACCCATGGGATGTTCATGGGATATAATATTAATTACACCATTAAATACAATTACCTCGATAAAACACCCTACGGAATCCTCTTTAAATCGGGAACAGATTCCGGAACCAATATGACTTATTCATCAGGATATGGCGCAGCATATAATATTGTGAGGAATTCAAAACTTTCGCTCAGGATGAAGGGAATAAACGGTGTGCGGGTTTACAATAATACGTTCTATTCAAATCAGAGGTCAGGATCAATAATATTTATTGACGCGAACCACGACCGGAGAATCCCGGCGCCATCAACCGGGGCAAAAATAAAAAACAACATCTTCTACACTGTATACCAGATACCTAATATAGCCATTGAAAGCGGATGCCTTTTAAATTTTGAAAGTGATTATAATGTATTCTACTGTGAATCGGGCGCTCCTGTGTTTTCAATTGATGGTTCATCCAAAACCTTTTCGCAATGGCAGGCTCTGGGTTACGATACTCATTCCATTGTTGTTAATCCAAATTTCATAAATACAGTGGAATTTGTTCCAAAGGCAAGATTAAATTATGGAACAAGTCTGGGATCAGTCTGGCAAACAGGGCTCTCCACATCTGCAAAATGGATAGCAGGCGCTTCACCTGCAACAACAAATCAAAACGCCACATGGCAGGTCGGAGCAATCATATATCCTGAGGTATTGGTTGCACCCGCTCCAATACCGGTATATCAGGGCTCCTCCATCGAAAATGCAACTCCTTCAATACTCGAAATGAATTATGACCTGACGCTTGCCGCTGTCGTTCCGACAACTTCAGCTTTCAGTGTAAAAGTTAATACCGTAACAAGAAATATTAATTCCGTTGCGGTCTCAGGTAAGAAAGTGCTTCTGACACTTGCTGCGCCTGTTGTTTTTGGGAATGTAGTGACAATCAGCTATACAAAGCCATCAGCAAATATGCTACAGTCTTCGGGAGGGGGTCAGGCTGCTTCTGTCAGTTCGCAACCTGTGACCAACAGGGTTGCATATGTTGCTCCCCCGGTTACTGTTACGCCACCTGTTACTGTTACACCGCCTGTTACTGTTACGCCACCTGTTACCGTTACGCCGCCTGTTACTATTACGCCGCCAGTTGTCGTTAATACTCCTCCGGTAGTGGTTATTAACTCACCACCTAACAGCCTGTCCGGCTTCGTTTCAGAGTTAGATGCCACCGGAAGTTATGATACTAATCGTGACAACCTGACCTTTAATTGGATAGTACCCAATAATATTCCGGTTTCCTCAACAAACAGCCCGAGGATTGAATTTCTGAGTCCGGCTCTGAATGATCCTCAAACAGTTGAATTCAAACTAAATGTAAGCGACGGGAAGATTACTCAGTCTAAAAGTGTTAAAGTAGATATTTTGCCGTATAAACCTGAACTTGAGGTAGCTGAAATTAAAAGTATTGAAGCAAGCGGTTTCCAAACACCAAATTACCCATATAACATTCTTGACGGGAATATAGGCACAATATGGTCAGCAAACGGGGACAACCAGTGGATCATCATGGAACTTAAGGAATCGTTCACCATACAACTCGTTAAGGTTGCATTCCAGGCAGGACAAAAACGGGAAGCTTATTTTGATATCCTCGGATCGGAAGATAAGATTAACTGGGAGCCGATACTTATAAAATCAGCATCCTGTGCTTTTTCGGGCGACCTTCAGGTATTCGATTTCCCTCCGTCAAAGGCTTCAAGAGAGTACAATTACGTCAAGATGGTAGGGCATACAAATTCAGTTGACACCTGGAACTATATTTCTGAATTTAAGATATTCGGCTACAAACACCGCAATCCGTCTGATTATGAACAAAACCCTGTAAAGATTTATCCCAATCCGGCAAATAAGTATGTCAATATCCATATAGATGATCTGACTATCGATCCGGATATTATAAGGATACTGAATCTGTCGGGGAATGTAGTCTTTGAGGAAAAGATGAATCAGGGTACCCCCGATGTTCAAATACACCTCGATCTCAGACAGGGGATTTATATAGTCGAAATAGGCTGTGGAAATCTGACTCTTTTTGCCCAAAAGCTTATCATAAAAAGCTAAGAAATTTTCCCTGCATTTTATACTTTCACGGATAGGATCTCCTCCTGTTAAAATAAACAATTACCCTCAATTTTCGTGATTAAAAACTGGAAACAAATTCCGGATTTCTTTGTTATAGAACTGACTGTGGTTTGTATATGCGGGAGCCCAATATAGTCAAACTATAACAAATGGAAATCGGCTGTTAAAGTAAACATAACCATGAAAATAGGAGGCATCGCTAAAAATATTGACGAATACATTTCCAGGTATCCGGTTGATATTCAAAAGAAACTTGAAGAAGTGAGGGCTGCAATAAGAAAAGCAGCACCAATGGCAGAAGAAATGATCATTTTTCAGATGCCGGCATTTAATTATAATGGAGTCCTGGTTTACTTTAACGCCCAGCCTGATTATATAGGATTGTACCCGACATCAACAGCGGTTGAGAATTTTAAAAAAGAGCTGGCAGGTTATAAAACTACAAAAGGCGCAATTGAGTTTCCATATGACAAACCGCTACCTTCAGACCTTATTGCCAGAATAGTGACTTTCAGGCTACGGGAGAACCTGAAAAAGACTGAATTAGAAGCAGAAAATAAATAGAATTATAAACCTTTAATACTTAAGAAGATGAAAAAAATGCATCCGGTTATTCATTTTGAAATGCCAGCTGAGGACAGGAAGCGTATGGCAAACTTCTATTCAAATGTATTTGGATGGGAAGCCAAACTGCTGGGTGAAGATATGGGCAACTACGTCACAGTATCAACTTCCGAAACTGATGAAAAGGGAATGCCTAAGACTCCGGGATTTATTAATGGCGGGTTTTTCCCAAAAATGCCGGATTCACCCTCCCAGCATCCTTCTGTTGTAATTGGAACTGATGATATAATGAAATCTGTAAGCGAAGTAACCAAAGCAGGAGGCAAAGTTCTGGGTGAGCCTATGGATATACCAGGGATCGGAAAGTATATTTCATTCATTGACACCGAAGGCAACCTGGTAAGTTTGCTCCAGCCTATAATGAGATAACCTGGAAATAAATTAACTTGCAGAGAGTCACAGGATCAGTCATCCTGTTTGACTTAGTTTGTGTATGGCTGAGAACAATACTCTTTATGTACAGGGCAGGGAAGAGTGGCGCGTCTGGCTAAATGAGAACTATAACAAAAAGCCGGAGGTATGGCTAATCTATCCAAAAAAATCTACAGGCAAAGTTCGGATCCCATATAACGATGCTGTTGAAGAAGCGCTGTGTTTTGGCTGGATCGACAGTACTGTCAGAACTTTAGATAAGGATCACAGCATACAGCGATTTACACCAAGGAATAGAGGAAGTGATTATTCCCAGGCTAACAAAGAGAGGCTGAAATGGTTATTTGAGAAGAAAATGATTCATCCTTCGGTCGAAAAATTGGTCAGGGAGATCCTCAGGGAAGAATTTGTATTCCCTTCCGACATTGTCAATATTCTAAAAGAAGATAAAGTTACCTGGGAAAATTATGAGAAATTTTCCGATTCGTACAAAAGGATCCGAATTGCCTATATTGAAGGGGCAAGGAATCGTCCTGAGGAGTTTAAGAAAAGACTTGGTAATTTTCTGAAGAAAACCAGGGAAAATAAACTTATTTCGGGTTTCGGAGGGATTGAAAAGTATTATTGAAACGGTGCAACGGCGTAACGGCGTAACGGCGTAAAGGCGCAACGGCGTAACGGCGTAAAGGCAACACTTTTTATTAACCTTGTGCCTGTAATTGCAGGATTGCTTCGTCGTTCCTCCTCGCAATGACCGTAATATTGATAATGGGGTACCTAACTTATTTTTGTAAATTATTTTGAAACCACGCATTAAAATATGCTGCATCAGCAGTATTGAAGAGGCGATGATGGCAATCGAAGCGGGAGCTTCGGCTATTGGACTTGTGGCCAGGATGCCAAGCGGACCCGGACCTATTGCTGACGTCCTTATAAGGGAGATAGCCAGGAAAGTGCCACCGCCTGTGAGTACATTCCTTCTGACAAGTGAAACATCCGTTGATGAGATAATAAAACATCATCAACGCACTAATACCAGCACAATACAGATTGTTGACCAGCTTACTAACGGTACCTATCTTAAGTTGAAGGAAGCTCTGCCCGCAATCAGGATAGTCCAGGTAATCCATGTAATTGATGAAAAGTCAGTTGACTTTGCAGTCAGTATTTCCGGTGAGGTTGATGCATTGCTTCTTGATAGCGGTAATCCATATCTTAAAATCAAGGAGCTTGGAGGAACCGGCAGGGTGCACGACTGGAAATTAAGCCGGAAGATCCGTGACCATTCAAAATGCCCGGTATTCCTTGCAGGCGGACTGAAACCCGAAAATGTCAGACAGGCAATTGAAGCAGTCCACCCGTTTGCTGTCGATGTTTGCAGCGGCGTCAGAACTAACGGCAAGCTTGATAAACAGAAACTGACAAGCTTTATTAACCAGGTTGCCTTATCAATTCCGGATTAAACTTTTAAACAAAGGTCCGGTATATTACAGGGATCAGTTTTAACTTTACCTGCCATTAGTTATAAGAATTTTACTATTTTTGAGGCAAGTAAGGGTTGTTAGCTCAGTTGGTTTAGAGCATTACCTTGACAGGGTAGGGGTCACCGGTTCGAATCCAGTACAACCCACAGAAGAGGCTTTTTGATCGCCAATGCTTCCGTCTATGTTTAACCACTGAGTTACACAGGGTTAAAACGGAGTCAGCCCTGTATCTTACCAGGTGAAACTCAGTGCAGCCCCGTGATAAATTCCATCATTCCAATCTTAATTCACAAGATTATGAAATCACATGAAATTGATTATAAAATTATCGGAGAAGACATTCAATTCGTTGAAATTGAACTAGACCCGAATGAAACAGTAATTGCTGAAGCGGGTGCCATGGTCTATATGGAACAGGGCATAACCTTTGAGGTCAAAATGGGCGACGGCTCCTCCCCTGATCAGGGACTAATGAGTAAACTGCTGTCAGCAGGTTCCAGGCTGATCACCGGGGAATCACTTTTTTTAACCCATTTTACAAATCAGGGCCCGGCTAAAAGCAGGGTTGCCTTTTCTGCGCCCTATCCTGGAACAATAATCCCTGTCGATCTGAAAACTGTTCGCAACAGCCTGATCGTTCAAAAGGACGGTTTCCTCTGCGCCGCGTTCGGTACAAAGCTCTCCGTAACGCTGAATCAGAAGATCGGTTCAGGTCTGCTGGGAGGCGAAGGCTTTATACTTCAGAAGCTTGAGGGAGACGGGAGAGCCTTTATCCATGCCGGAGGGACAGTAATTGAGCGCCAGCTTAACAATGAGACCCTGAGAATTGATACAGGATGCGTAGTGGCATATGAACCTACACTTGACTTCAACATTGAATCGACAGGAAGCCTGAAATCAATGGTCTTCGGCGGTGAAGGATTATTCCTTGCAACAATGAGGGGAACCGGGCATGTTTGGCTTCAGTCAATGCCTATCCGCAAACTTATCCGTGCTCTCGCCCCGATGGGAAAAAACAGAAGCAAAGAAGCAGGCTCCATTCTTGGAGGTCTGCTGGAAAGATAGATTCCCTATTGAATTATAATTTACTTCTTAGTAATTTGCACGATAAATTTTTTTTTTTAGACCCACAAATTATCCTGACCATTTATGAAATCAAAATCCGGGTTAAATTCGGTTCACATCTGGTTGCTCGTTATTGTAAGAATTGCAATCGGATGGCATTTCCTTTATGAGGGAGTCGCAAAGCTTCTGGCCGATAACTGGAGCTCTGCAGCTTATCTTGCAGGATCGCAATGGATCTTCGCACCAATGTTCCACTCAATGGCGGGAAGTCCTGGTGTAGTTGCTGTTGTTGATTTCCTGAATATCTGGGGAATGATCCTCGTGGGATTGGGATTGATGCTTGGGCTCTTCTCACGGTGGGCAGCCGCCGGTGGTGCGCTAATGCTGTTTTTCTACTTTATTGCCTACCCTCCCATACCGGGTTATATGTTTGGTGTTCCGTCAGAAGGAAGCTACCTGTGGGTCAACAGAAACCTTATTGAGTTACTTGTACTGGCAGCTTTTGCGTTTATTCCATCCGCCTACCTGTTCGGCCTCGACAGGATGTATTTAAGGTGGAAGGAGGAAAAAGCCCATATCCCCGTAGCCGATCTTCCGGCTGATTCCGAAAAAGGCCTTGCCCGCCGGGAGGTTATCAGGAATCTGATTTCAGTACCGGCCTTTGGCGCCTTTGCTTATGCTCTTTACAGGAAAAGAAAATGGGACAGCTTTGAAGAAAGACTACTTAATGTCAAAGGAATGGATGCCAATTCAGGTGCAACCCTACTGAAATTCAACTATTCGACACTTCAGGACCTTAAAGGGCAGGTCCCGAAAGGATATATTAACTACACTGACAAATCGGGTCAGCAAGCCAGGTTTGAACTCAGCCGTTTGATTGCCGGAGGAAACCTGATCGGCGGATGGGCACATGCCCGCGACCTTATTTATGTTTCGAAACTTGTCAAGACCTACCATACAGATGAAAAGGTGATGCAGACGCTGGCGCTGGCTGAAAAGTGCGGCATCAATGCCCTTATTACCAATCCGCAGCTCGGCAGGGTTTTCCATAAGTTCAAACAGGAATTCCGCAGCAATATGAAGTTTATTTCCGATTGCGGCATTGCTCTTGATTTTCAGAAAGGAATAGAGATGTCGCTTGCCGCCGAAGCCGATGCACTTTATTGTCAGGGTGAAATTACCGACCGCTGGACCAGCCCGGAATATGATGACGGTTCAGGCAAAACTGTAGCACAGAGGATGGAGCTGATCCGAAAGGGTCTTGAAGAGATCCGCAGCCATGGAAAACCTGCCGGGATCGGAGCTCACAGGATTGAAGCCATAAAGGTTTGTGTGGAGTATGGCCTGAAACCTGATTTCTGGGTAAAGACATGCCATAATCATGAATACTGGTCAGCACAGCCGGGAAATCAATGGAAGGACAACATTTTCGATTATGATCCTGAAGAAACTATCCGGTTCATGGGTACGCTCAGGGAGCCATGGATTGCTTTCAAAGTACTGGCTGCAGGGGCTTTGCTTCCTGAGCAAGGATTGAAATATGCATATAACAACGGAGCTGATTTCGTGTGCCTCGGGATGTATGATTTTCAGATTGTTGAAGATGTCAATATTGCTCTTGAAGCTTTCGCAGGTGCAAAAGTGCGTACTCGTCCATGGATAACATAAATGGTTCACCCCTTCCTGATAGCCATCAGTACCTCTGTAAGTGATTTTAAAAAGCTGCCGGCAAAGGGCAGGCGCGAAGGGTGCCGGGCGTTAATAATTTACGAAAAATCAAATCCGGATATATAGGCTGGAGCATCATAAAAACACTCCTTTTCTTCTTCCGTAAGATTTAAAAAACGTGCATACACTAAACCTGGTTTTGCATTCAGCATGCGGTTCAGCGCACCCATTTTTACACCGGTCCTTAGTTTATCAAAGAGATAGCTGTGGTCGTCGAGCCAGGTAAGTCCTGTATAATAACCCTCAGTAGCGCAAATTGATTCAAAGAGGGTGCCGAGCTCTTTTTCTCTCCCCTTTTTACAGTAGATGGCATCAAAAACAATATGTCTGAATTCCTGAGGATGAAATAACCTTCTGAACCAGGGTGTCCCCGGAAGGATCTTCATTATAACCCAGCCCCAGATGCCCGGCATATCATAGATCCTGTAAACTGAAGGGATAGAATTAACACCGGCAATTATTTCTTCCCCTTCTTTCAGAACATAGTAATTATCCCCATAGAATGCATATTCGGTACTGAAAAATGAATGATCCCTGTAATAATCATTAAGGAGTAACTCCATTCTGGTCTTCTCTTCCTTCGTCCTGATTTTGGAGACCCTGGTATCAGTTTTCGGAGAAAACCTGCTGAATGCCACCGTCAGAAAAGATCTTATATATTCGTATCCGGCCTGGTTTACAAGGTTTTTTGACCGTTCATTCATGCTTTCGAGAAAAGCATACATAAGGTGCTTATCTGTCTCTTCTGATTTCTTATAATCAAGGAGATGCGGTTTGCTGAATATCTCAAGGGTTTTTCGTTTGAAAGAATCTTCCTTTTCAGGTCGGGCGGGTTCTTTCGTTCTCTTTGTCCAGCCGGGATCCGACTGGTAAGTTGTTTGCATTGCGAGATATCTCAGGTAAGAAGAAGGATACCTGAGGTTACCCTGGCCGGTTATCCTGTAACAGGAACCGATAGTACCTGTGATCTGGTTCTTTTTATAAAGGGAGACGAATCTGATCTGGTCTTTATATGCTGCAATCCGTGAAGCGATATTCTGAAGCTGAAATCTTAGCCCTCCTTCGGAACCTTGTATCGTTTGATTCAGGATTTCAAGGATCCCTTCATTTGCATGATCAGATATCCTTACCTCAAGTCCGCCTTCCGTCACAATATTGCGTTCAAACATCTTTACCTGAACTGCTAATTGGTCTTGTTGTCAAGAGACCCAAACACCCTTTGCAATAATGGGGTGACTCTTGCAGAGACATCTGTCCTGATTTTCAATTCTTCAATTTCAACCTTTGAGAACATGCCGGTCAGTGCTTTGGTTGTCAGGAAATCATCAAGGTCGGTCGAAACGGGTTTCAATCCGGCCAGCTTTCCTGCAACCGAATTAGCGACGGAGTTCCACTTGCCAGTAAGAGCAATCCAGGAGTCTTTCGTTGAAATATTGCCGATTAGTTTTTTTTCTGTTGAACTCTGTATCTTAGGTTTGTAAAGTGTGTACAACTGGTCCCAGGTTGTAGCTCTAAGGTAATTTGTAGCTGCATTATTCTCTCCTTTCAGGATATTAAAGGCATCCTTTATTGTCATTTGGGTAATGCTGTTAACAAAGATCGGAGCAACTTCCTTTGCGGCATCCTCAGCAGCCCTGTTAATTCTGAGGATCGCATCATTGACAAGCTGCTGACCCCCGGGTAATCGCGAGATGTTATCAACGATAACCTTTGCTTCGTCGGGAAGCAATATTTTAATTGAAGCATCTCCGAAATAACCGTTTTCTGCAGATAGACGTGCAGCTGAATTTTTAGCACCTGTTGACAGAGCTTCTTTAAGTCCGCTGACCACCTCAGCCTCTGTAAGTGGAATATTTACAGATGTTTGAAGGACGTTCACCAGTTCGGCACATCCCGAAAAAATTAAAATTACACCAGCAAGCATAATATACCTGACTTTCATATCACAAGGATTTAAATTCCCTGCAAGATACAAATTTGAATGTAAGTCAGGAAATGAGCGCTAAAAGTGCTGCAGAAATAATAAGATCCTCCGGATTTGTGATCTTCAGGTTCTCCCGGTTACCTTCGACAAGGTGAATTTTTTCACCCGTTTTTTCAAGGACAGTTGCATCATCAGTAAAATCGTCAGTATATTCCTGCCGATACGCCTTTTTAATAAGATCTGCTTTAAATACCTGTGGAGTCTGTATGATTTTAATATCCTGTCTGTTAACCGCGACACTCCCTTGCAAGGTCACCATTCTGAGAGAATCGGACGGGGTGACCACAGGGATTGCATTCCCGTATTTTTCTGCAGCATCGAAACATCTCCTTATAGTCGCAGTGCTGACAAGCGGTCTGACCCCATCGTGAATCGCAACTAACCCTGAATCCGTAACACTCTGTAAACCGTTCTTCACTGAGAAAAACCTGGAATTGCCTCCCGTTATAATGGTGTGGGAAATTGAGAATGAGAACTCTTTCTGAAGAAAATCCCAGTATTCAAGCTGGTTCTCTGGCAGAACGACAATTATCTCAATCGATTCATCAAATGCCCTGAACCTTTCAATAGTATGCATTAGGACCGGTTTACCGGCAAGCTCGAGGAACTGCTTGGGAATATTAGTTCCCATCCTGCTTCCTGCACCACCGGCCACGATGATTGAGTATAACATCATAAAACCAGTAATAGTTAACACTCTGACCCCCCGTCCCCCGTGCTGAAGCTGACATCGGATTTCGGCACCTGCGGGGGTTATTCTTTTGTATACAGAAACCTCTTTATGCTTCTTTTCGGTGTCTTTGCAAATTCCTCCGGATGTATCCTGAACTTATGTACTGCCATGTACTCCGGCAGCTTTTCGTTAGCTTCCCTGCGTGCCGCATCAAAGATCGACAATAATTGCTCTTCGGAGATGTTGTCCTTCTTCATCATTTCAAAATCGGGGTAGATCAATGCGATGAGCTTATTATCCTCCGAGATGACAAGTGATTCAGAGATGTAATCCATATTATTGATAACAGCCTCTATTTCCTCAGGGTAAATATTCTTACCTGAAGGACCAAGCAGCATGCTCTTGCTCCTTCCCCTGATGAAGATATTGCCGTCCTTGTCCATTATCCCAAGGTCGCCGGTATGCATCCAGCCTTTTTCATCAATAATTGTCTTTGTAGCTTTTTCATTCTTAAAATAACCAAGCATCACATTTTCACCCCTGAGTATGATCTCTCCGACCTGTTTCTGAGGGTCAGGAGAATCAATAGTCACTTCAAGAGTATCGACCGGACGGCCTGATGCACCCAGTTTTGTTGTATCCCAGGATGCATAGCTGATAAGCGGTCCACATTCTGTCATGCCGTAGCCAACCGAGAATTTGAAGCCTATTTTCTTAAAAAATCTTTCAGCCTCGGGATTAAATGCTGCACCACCTATCACTATCTCCTGGAACTCCCCGCCAAATGTCTCAACCAGTTTTTCCCTGATCTTGTTATGGAGAATTTTATTCACGCCGGGAATTGCAAGAAGAATTTTCATATGAGGTTTACCGATTACCGGGAGTAATTGTTTTTTGAATATTTTTTCAATAACAAGAGGAACAGATAAAATCAACTTAGGCTTTATTTCTTTGAAAGCCTGGATAATGATCTGCGGCGAGGGGGTTTTTGAAAGAATTGTGATATGACATCCAATTGTAAAAGGAAAAAGGAATTCAAATGCACAACCGTACGTATGGGCCAGAGGCAGAAAAGATACCAGAGGATCCCCCGGATTCAGAGGCATATTGTTCTGCGCATATCTTACGTTGGCGGCCAGACTGTTGTGTGAGATCATTACCCCCTTTGAAAAACCTGTCGTTCCTCCCGTATAACTTATAACAGCCAGCTTATCATTCGAAATGTCAGAAAATTTTACATCTTCCTGTTTAAGTACCGGATAAGCTTTAGAAAATTTCTGATCAACTCCTCCATAAACCTCCTTTGTTACAGGATCTACTGAAGTAATCAACGAAAAATCATCAAGAGAGATCACGCAGTTTATTCCAGGGATCTTTGAAGTATCGAGCGATTCAAAGATCTTGTCGTCAACATAAAGTATCTTAGAATCAGAATGATTTATGAGATTTGAAAGATCGTCAGGTTTAAAATCGGGAAGGATCGGTACAATTACCGCACCATACGAAATGGTGGCCAGGTATACAACGCACCAGTTTGCAGAGTTCCGTCCCACAAGGGCGATCTTATCACCCTCCTTTATCCCGGCATCCTTAAAGAAAATATGCATTTTAAGCATTTTTTCTGCTATCTCCTTGTAGGAATATCCCTTTTCACGGTAATTTGACAGAGCTTCAATATCCCAGTTTTTCCTGATGCTGGCCTCAATGTATCCGATTAAACGTTCCTTGATCATTGGTTAGGTTTTAAATAGTTAAACTTCTAAATAAAATACATTAACAAAATTGCCACTACCGAAAGAAGGTTCACAACTGTAAAGAAGTAGTTATAACCTTCCCTTTTTTTGCTGAAAGTCCCAAGTTTCCTGGCAAAGATGCCGATTGTCGGCACAAACAGGACCAGCAGGAACAGAAAAAACTCAATCCCGTAAAAAACCTTGTCGAGACCTCCTTTCGCAAGCGCAGAAAAATAGACCACAAAACAAAGCACCAGGACATAAAACAGGTAACTGAGCTTCAAAACCAGGGTAGAAACAAGCCTGCGTTTATGCAGCTGATGTGGTTTCAGGTAAGCATAAGCAACTGAAAAGATGATGACGATAAAAACTATTCCAAGAATATGATTTAAAACCTGATTGAAATTAGCCATATCAGCTGGTATTAATTTCAGGATCATGTTTCCTTCAACGTCCAGATCAGTGAACTTGCTCCCAGTACAGCGGCGTTCTGAGTGCTGAGTTCCGACGGCAGTAATTTAACTTTCCCTTTATAGATATGGAGCAGATTCTCTTCCATAAATTCCTTGGCAGGTTCAAATATCAGCTCCTTCGCAAGGGCGAGTCCTCCAAACAGAAATATCGCTTCCGGATTCGTATGGGCTACCACATCAGCCAGCTTGAATCCAAGCATCCTGCCTGTATGCTCAAATGCTCTTTTTGCTATGTAGTCGCCACGTTTGGCTGCCTCATGGATTAATTCTGCATCAAGCTCATCAAAACTGTATTTTCTGAGTTCGCTGGGTTGAATGCTGTCGGCCATTACCTTCAACAGGGTTCTTTTAAGTCCTGTAGCTGAAACATAAGTTTCGAGACATCCTTTTCGCCCACATCCACAATCGCGGTTTGAGGGACCCGGCCTTATAGCCGTATGTCCCAATTCTCCCGCAAATCCATCGTGACCATAAACAAGCTTCCCGTCTATCACGAAACCGCTGCCTAATCCCGTCCCCAGGGTAATTACGACAAAATTCTTCATGTTCCTGGCCCCGCCATACATCATCTCACCAACAGCAGCGGCATTGGCATCATTAGTAACCATAATCGGCAGGCTTGTATGACGCTTGAAGATATCTGCCAGGGGCACTATGCCTTTCCATGGCAAACCGGCAGCATGTTCTATTGTCCCTTTGTTAATGTTCCCCATTGGAGCGCCGATTCCGAATCCTATTATCTCATTTCCGTTCTCGACCCTCTGGAATGCAACCATTATCTTCTCGTAAAGGGCGGCAACGTAAACTTCTATCTCGTCATAATGAGTAGTTTTTATCCTGTCTTCACCAAGGATGTTGCCTTCCCGGTCAACAAACCCAAATACTGTATTGGTCCCGCCAATATCAATCCCTACAACAATTTGTCTTTTTGCCATTTTATAAGTTTTAAGTTTTATCTTCTGTCATCAATTTAAAACCTTCTACCCCCTTTCGAACCTTAAACCCCCTGCCCCGCCTCGAACTTTAACCCCCTTCCCTCCCGATAGCTATCGGGACTTCCCCAAAGGGGGAAGGAGAAAGAAGGATTTAATCTTTGCCCCCCTGGGGGAAATAAGAAAGGGGGTAATACCTGTTGGTGGTCAGATTACTCAGGAACATATTCATTTCCGACCTTCCTTGCTCTTCTTGGATGATCGAGATCGATGCCAAGTGCTATTCCAGTTTCAACAAGTAAATTCCATCCGGCAGCCAGCTGAATATATTCTGCATAATCACCACCATCAGGAACAACTATCGTAGGAAATATGGTTTCTTCTTTTGACACTGTTATAACATTAACACCAGCTCCTTTAACCAGACATTCGAGGAATTTGTCGCGGTCAACATCAAAGGGATCAACCCAGATAAGCACCTCACCCTTATCCATAACTTCCTCAATGCCGTGAAGTGCAAATGTACCCTCAAGAAATGCTGATTTCTTTCTTGTAATTTCATTGGTTTTAAGAGCCAGTTCTGCAGCAACACCATTATCACGTCCCGCGAAATAAATTATCGGGGCTTTGCTGATCATGTCAGTTATCTTGCTGTCGATTTTGGCAGTAAGCACTTTTTCAGTCTGTTCGGCTGCGGTTTTGAGCCCTTCCATCTTTTCCCCGCGAAGGTTTCGTACCAGGGAATCATAGAATAAGCCCTGTTCGATGACAGATTTTGTGGCAGCTACAGCATTTTCCGGCCCACATGAAAGGACATGGGTATCATTGGCGAACTCTTCGAGCTTTGTATTCCTGTTCGCTGTCAGGCCAAAAATTGCATTATGCTTCTTTTGTTTCAGTAAATTAACAAGACGTATAACCTCTTTTGTCTGTCCGGAATTTGATGCTGCAAATACTACATAATCTTCGAGGTTGTATTCTCTTGCCTGTGTACATCCTTCCGTTATGACAGGGAGGAGAAATTTCCTATTTAGCATCGCGGAAATAGTTCTCTTGGCCGGGAACAGCCTGCTGCTGCCCTCACCCGTCAGAAACAGGCCCTTTTTTGATTTTAAAGGCTTTACAAATCTTTCTGATACGTGTGGATCAAATGATCTGATTATGCCGGGGGTTTCCATCATTTCCCTTACAAGGGCATATTTACTGTATTTTTCTTCCTGCAGATTCATGTTATTTAGATTTTATTTATAAGAAATTCCGAAAGATCGTTCTGGACCTGGGGTTCCTTCTGAAAACCTCCGCCAAGGTGCTGCCAGTATGCTTCAGCATATTCGACTCCCGCGCTTTTACCATAATTACGGTTACCTTCCAGAACATATCCGAAAAAGTCATTCATTTTATGCATATGTTTCATGAGATCGATCTGCGAAATATGGTATTCCAGCATCTTTTTCTTTGTCTCGATAACAGAAGTCACATCTACATAAAAATGCGGCGGTACAATCTGCGATCCCAAGGGATCAGTGAGGGTAAGCGGTGAAGAATGGTAAAGCAGCGGCGTTATGTCAACAGGTTTTTCATCGACCGGAACAGTACCGAGTGAAGATACCATAGCAGCCACTTCGACTATATTTGCAGTTGTCCTGTGATCTGAATGGTAATCTGAAGGAAGGTGTGTGAAAATTACTCCTGCCCTCACTTTCCTTATCAGGGAGATAGCCTTAAGCCTGAATTCTCTGGTATCAAAAAGAAAACCGTCTATTCCTCCCAGTGTATAATACTCGGCGTCAAGCACGGCAGCTGCTTTTTTTGCTTCCTCATAACGGACTCTTGCAGTTTCCTGCATGTTCATGTTGCACCCGCCGAGATCACCGCCTGTCATTGTAGCTATAACTATTTTGTAACCTTTGTCTTTCAGAAGTTTAAGAACTCCTGCATTCCATGCCTCTGCGTCATCGGGATGAGCATTGAACGACAATGCAACCTTATTAAATTTTACTGCCATAACATCTATTTTCTATTTGTTAATATTTTTTCAAGACGAACAAATTCCGGGATCTCTCCGGCAAGCGGGCTAATATAATCAATGAATGAGGATGATACATGATTTCCGGCCTCATTGAAGTATTCCCTCGGCATCGGTTTTGCTGCAACAGCAACCTCTTCAAGAGGAACCTTCCCGAATTCAATCGTGTAAGGATTATTTGAAACTCTTTTAATGCTGACCATCACACCTGTTTCATCATTTTTGGCAAGTCTGACTGCTTCCTCCCCGCATTGATAGGCTTCCTGCAGGTCAACTTCCGATGCACGGACAAAATCGCACATTATAAGTGATTCCAGGATCTGAAATTCCCCGCGGTATCCAAATTCTTCCGCAATAATCTTGTGAAGGTTTATTGCAACACTCGAACCGCCCATAGCCCCGAATTCAATATTGTTGAACTTATCCCTGGTCATGGCTGCGCTTACAGGCGTACCATCCGCATATTTGATCCCTTCACCGCAAACAATTGATATCCAACCGTATTTCTTAACACAAGCCTCAACATCCGTCAGGAACTTCTGTCTGTCAAAATCAAACTCGGGAGCGTATATAAGATGCGGGGCATCCTCCTCACTTTTCCTTGCCAGAGCTGTTGCTGCAGCCAGCCATCCTGCATCCCGCCCTATAGTCTGGTAAACAACAAACCTGTCGACCCTTTGCATGTCACGGGCAAGTATCCCGGCCTGCAACACATTCAGTATATTCGAGCGGGCAGCTGATGCAAAGCCCGGGGTGTGATCGGTTCCGAAAAGATCGTTATCAACTGTTTTTGGAATTCCAATTCCGGAAAGCTCATACTTTTCAATTTTGCAGTACGCTTCAACCCGGTGAATCGTATCCATGGTATCATTTCCCCCTATAAGGAAGAAATACCTTATGTTATATTTTTTGAACAGCTCCAGAATGCGGGGCAGGTCATTATCTTTTACTTTGTGCCGCGACGAGCCGAGTGCAGATGAAGGTGTTCTCCGCAATCCCTTTATGATATGTTCCGGCTGCCTTCCCAGATCAAATATCAGCTCTTCCATAAACCCTTCAATTCCGAAATGCATCCCGTAAATATCTCCCTCCGGATTCATATTACGGGCCGCTTCAATCACTCCTGCCAGGCTCGAATTAATCACCGATGTCGGACCACCTGATTGACCGATAAGAATGTTCCCTTTTGACATGAATTAATAATATCGTTTGGTTTTAATTTTTTGCTTATCCTATTTTTAACATTTAAGAATCACCTCCAGTGATCGCCCCCAGTGATCGCCCCCCAGTGTTCGCCCCCCTGCCCCCCTGAAGGGGGGTCGAAATCCAATAGATCACGGTAGTCTGGATTTCATCCTTCGGATTCCTTTAAATCACCCCCTTGCCTCCTTCAGGTCACCCGGTTTCATTCAGATCACCCCCCTGCCCCCCTGAAGGTCGCCCGGTTTCATTCAGATCACCCCCCTGCCCCCCTGAAGGTCACCCGGTTTCATTCAGATCACCCCCCTGCCCCCCTGAAGGGGGGTTGAAATCCAGTAAATCAATAGTCTGGGAGGTCATACAAATTTTAACATCCCAAAATATACTGGCTGGTGATAATCAGGATTTTTAGTCCCGACCGGGTTCCATGAAACGTAATGCGGAACCGACAGCTTATCACCGCACTTATAAAAATTTGCTCTGAAGGTCTTTCCTTTCAGAGCTTCAATTTTATGATGAAAAAAGACATCAAACGGGACTGCAACAGTCAAAGTCCATTCAAACTCACCACTCTTCTCCTTAAAGGGTTTCGTGCCAACTGATCCCATTCGCCTGATCTTCGAAATAAATTCCGGATTTGCACAGGTGCTGTTCTCCCTGTCAGTACCGGTTCCTAACAGACATGTCCCTATTGCGTTGAACTCGAGGTTATAGTAAATCCCGTCCTCTTCAGGTGAAACAAAAAATTCAACACACGAGTCTTCACAAACCATCTGATTGGGCTCTGTCATTTCAGCTTTAAAGAAATTTTCCTTAACATAATATTTCAGGAAAATCTCATGTTTGCCGTAAGCTATTGTAAATGCAACATCGGGTTTATACTGGAATTCCTCCCAGTTCAGGATATCTATCCTGTACCGGCCGGGCAGAGAATCCAATCCGGCTGAAATTGTCTCCATCTCAGGAAAATCTGATCCAGTCTCCAGCTTATTTACCTCAATTGCTTTCATTTATTAGATATGTGTTGGTCCCAATCCGGGATACCAAAATTAGTATATTATTTATCAAACTGATGCAGACGCTTATTTTATTAGCTCATTCAAGATCAGAGCGGCAGCTCCCAGTACTGCTGCATTACTTTCGGAAACACCCGACGGGAGAATTTTCACAGTCCCTTTGTAGATTGGCTGAACTCCCATCTCGACATATTTCCTCACCGGTTTGAAAAGGGCGTCTCCTGCCTTTGCAAGCCCTCCGAAAAGGAATACTGCTTCAGGACTCGAGAAACCTACTGCATTGATGATCCCGAAAGCAATTCTTTCGGCAGTATAATCCATGGCTTCCAGGGCAACGGGGTCCTTCTTTGCCGCGGCTTCAGCGATCGCCTTTGCCGTAAGTTCCGATGGCGGTATATCTCTCAAAGGACTCGGATCTCTCATCTCGCTCAGAAGGTAAATTGTTGTCCTGACAAGGCCTGATGCCGACCCGTAGGTCTCGAAGCAGCCATGACGTCCGCATCCGCAATCCCTTCCCCCAGATACAATTATTGTATGTCCAAGTTCACCGGCAAATCCGGTATGACCATAGACTACCTGACCATTGATAACAATACCGCTTCCCAGTCCTGTACCAAGGGTAAGTACAATAAAGTCCTTCATATTCTTTGCCCCGCCGAAGAGCATCTCTCCCATTGCTGCCGCTTTTGCATCATTTGTCATAACAACAGGAATATCTATTTTTCTCTTAACAAGTTCGACAAGAGGAACGATCCCTTTCCAGGCAAGATTCGGTGCAAGTTCAATGGTCCCTTTATGATAATTGGCATTAGGCGCTCCGATCCCGATGCCAACAAGCTTGAGATCACTTTTACCCTTCATCAGTATTTTCACTTCAGAGACCAGTGCCTCCACAAAATCCTTTACCTCAGGGTAATCTGTAGTTATCAGACTTGCTTCGGCAATTACATCACCGGTTTTGTCAACCAATCCCAAAACAGTATTAGTTCCTCCGATATCTACACCTGCAACGACTTCTTTCATCTTTTAAATATATTAGTTTGTAATTTAGTCTTTTTAATAATGGCTATCTGGTAGTCTTTTTTATTTCCATAAGTTTGTAATCTTTATAATTCTTCCTTTCAAGATCCCAGGAGTTTGGTTCGACAACATCCCAGTTTTCTTTTATCTCAATCTCTTTGGGATAATAGGATACCGGTTCAGGCTGGCGGGGGATATCAAAATCCCCCGTTGTCCATTTCCCGTCACCATTAAGGTCAAAGATAACTCTCACCCTGTAAAATCCCTTTTCCAGAAGCGGAAATTCAATTTTTCCGTCCGCCTTCATATATACTTCCCTTACCACTTTTTCTGACTTATCGAGTACCTGGATGATTCTGCCTCCCGTATGATTTATAGTTGTTAAAACCAACTTCCCGAATAACTCGGGAGTCATAACCGAGAATCTTGTACCTGTTGAATCTGATTGTTCACCGTAGATGCTAGTGAAAGCGGCCGAATCAGCAATAAAAAGATAGTTCTTCCCCGGCTTTAATTCAGTACTCATAAAATACCGGCGGGAGTTTGCAGTGTCTTTCCTGAGTTTATACGGAAGCTTGACTTTCTGTTCTTTCAGGATTTCGTAAAGCCTTATCAGGGAAGTGTCGGGAGGAGTGAACGGAGTAGGCGCCGTAAACACAATCTGTTTATCGGGCCTCACATTTCCTGAGAGATTTCCGGTATTGACCTTGTAGGCGGCCTTCTTCACAACCTTTCCCCTTGGGGGCTTTGGAACCACATATCTCATAATGATAGTGTCAGTTTTCTGACCGGTGATCCCAAGGGAATCGGTAAATGGAAACTGTACAATTGTCGGTATCTCCTTCCGGTTGTAAACGGTACTGTCAGTCAGCCAGACAATTGTGGTATCTCTGTTTTTGCTTTTCTCAATAAAGTATGCCTTTTCACCCACTTCAGGAATTGAAAATCTGAATTTAAGTGAATCGGGGGGCAGAGAGAGGGTATAGACAAGCTCATAAGGTTGTTTCCTGGATGACGAAGTAAGATACCTTGCTTTTTTTTCAGCCTGGAAAAGGATCAGCTGAAATTCTCCAATCACCGGAGGTTTAACCGGTTCCTTTTCCTGAGCAGTCTTTAATGTTGAAGAAGGGGTGACAGGCTGCTTAACCTGAACAGGTTTTGACTGTGATGTGTCCTTTTTTACAGGAAGAAAATTCTTTACCGGATCAACCTCGATAAGTGTGTCGTAAAAAGCAAATTCCTCATCCCGGCGATTGTAATTTTTGCTGTTATCGCCATCTTTTAAACCATATAACCTGTAAATGCCCGGATGAACGTTATCAATCCGGAACTCTCCGTTTGCTTCAGCACGTGTAAGATAATCAGGCAGATGCTTTATAACATTGGAGTCAGCAAGCTGGCTATAGAGCATAACGAGAGTGTTCTCGGGAGGATTAAGGGTAAGGGCTGAATAGATATTGCCTGTCACGGACAGGGAATCGATAAAAGGACCTGTCGAAAAAACAAACTGGAAGTTATTTATGGGATTTCCTTCGTTGAGGTCCCGTATTGCATCCTGGAAATAGAATGTATAAGTTGTGCTGTCTTTAAGTTCCTCATCGATCCCGATACGGACACTTTTTCCACGGATAAACACCCTTGGTTTTTTAGCCATAGGCGGAGAAACCATGAACTTTTCGTTTATCTTATCAAGGACCACATATTCATTAAATGTGACCTGGATCTCTTTTTCCCGGAAATTTACAGTGCCGTTCTGCGGAACACTTTTTACAATTAAAGGGCTCTCCCTGTCCTTTGGTCCCCCGGAAGGAGAGTTGATCTTTGCACATCCGAATTCCAGACAAAAAACAGGGATAATAATCAAAAGGCTCCGGGCAAAGCTCACTCTCATCAGGTTCTTAATTTTTCTGAATTACAAACTTACATTTTTTTACAGAAAGTTCAGACAGGGAATTCCTAAACTCCCGTAGAATACTATCAGAGATAGAAACTTAATTTCTTTGTACCAGGAGTCTGAACTCTGATAAATTATATTTTTTACCTTTACTGTTCATTATTCTATTAAAAATGCATTTACTTATAATTCCATGGGATGTAAACCCTGAGATATTCAGGATAGGTTCCTTTGCTGTAAGGTGGTACGGCCTCCTGTTCGCTTCGTCATTTTTATTCGGTTACATTATAATGAATAAGATCTTCAAAAATGAAAATCTTGATGAAGGCGTCCTCGACCGGCTGACAGTTTATATGGCCCTTGGAGTTATAATAGGCGCACGGCTTGGTCATTGTTTGTTCTATGAACCGGGTTATTACCTCAGCCATCCGTTGGAAATTTTGAAGATCTGGCATGGCGGACTTGCAAGTCATGGTGCAGCGATAGGGATCCTTATAGCGCTCTGGCTTTTTGTAAGGAAAGAAAAGAAAGACTACACCTGGATTATCGACAGGATAGCAATAGTAGTAGCTCTTTCAGGGTTCTTTATCAGGACCGGGAACCTGATGAACTCAGAGATTTATGGCGTTGAAACAACACTACCATGGGGTTTTGTATTTCTCAGGAACAGTGAAACAGCGCCAAAACATCCAACCCAGATCTATGAAGCGTTGTCGTATCTGATAATCTTTTTCATCCTGTTCAGGATCTATTGGCGTAAGAAGGGAGAACATATCCAGGGTCTGCTTATAAGCCTTTTACTTATACTTGTCTTCACATCACGGTTCCTTATTGAATTCCTTAAAGAACCGCAGGTGGCTTTCGAATCAACAATGAAGCTTAATATGGGCCAGCTGTTGAGCATTCCTTTTATTATTGGCGGGTTTGTATGGCTTTACATAAGCCTTAAGCAGAAGAAGAGGGCCGTTATTAAGAGGAAATAGATGCAGGAGGAAAGCGCAGGGCTCAGGGCTCAGGGCGCAGGGCGCAGGGCGCAGGGCGCAGGGCGCAGGGCACAGGGCACAGGGCGAAGGGCACAGGGCGAAGGGCGGAGGGTTAAAAACAAGATAAAAGACAAAAGGATAAAGATAAAAGTAAAAAGTAAAAATTCTGAAATCTGCGAGAACGGTCACAGTGCACGGAGCACAGAGCGAATGGCGTTGTGAATGAAATACGTATTAAAAGCAGTATTTTATTTTAATAAAAGCAGTATTAAAAGCAGTATATTATTTGAGAACCTCAATAAAAATAACTTTTAGTTACACAGAGTTCACAGAGAAGACACAGAGGGCCATAGAGTTATAAGAAATCAATTCTCTGTGTAACCTCTGTGATACCTCAGTGGACCTCCGTGTAATTTTTTAAATTAGTTATATAGTAGCACGCTAAAAAGGCGCAAAGTACACTAACTTAAAACGTTAATAATTAACTCTTTGCGTGCCGATAGCTATCGGCATTTGCGTAAATCCTTCGCGATCTTTGCGCCTGCCTGCCGGTAGGCAGGGTTAATGGATTTAGACTTTTTAAACAGCCCCAAGCCCTGATTTAAATTATTTCTTCACAATCCCGTAAAACAGCACTTCAAGTATTGCATTGAGTCTTGCTTCTATATTCAGTTCCTTCTTTTTCCAGAAGAGCGGTACCTCAAGTCCCTTAAGGGTGGTCTGAATGGCGAGTGCTGTATATTCGCTGTTTGAAACTGTAAAAACCTTTTTTCTTGTTCCATGGTAAAGGATCAGCCGGAGGATTGCCAGCTCCTCCCTGTCATATTTTTCGCGGATGGTTTCAATAAAATCAAAATGATCGAGGTTTTTGTCAAATATCGCATTGTAGTAATTAGACAGTTTCTCGAACGATTTCATCCTTACAAATACATAATTTTTCATTTTGTCGATCGGAGATTCCACTGATTTAATTGCTGTAGTAAGCTCATTTCTAAGGATGTTGGCCTCGTAGCGGACCACTGCCTCAAATATTTCTTCCTTGCTGTCGAAATAATAATAGACAGAACTCTTACCCATTTTAAGGGCTCTGGCAATTTCATCCATAGTGGTTTTCTTAAATCCATAACGGCTGAAAATCTGTCCGGCCAGGATAATTATCTTCTTTCTAAATTCGTCTTTATTAATCATATAGGAACCATTTATGATCCAGACTTCATAGAAGACAAATTTAATGGTTTATAAACTCTTTTCAAAACCTTCGAATGGATTGGTCGATAATTCGAAGCAATCAGAAACCAGCAACCAGGGATACTTATACTTTTATTCAATGGACAAAGAACTTTTATTTTTGTAAATTTGACACTCAATTAATTCCTTCAGGCGGATAATATTATAATGTTAATAGACGGAAAAGATTACAGGAGTATCTGGGTCGATGAAAATGACAGAAGCATTATCAGGGTAATTAACCAGCAAAGGCTGCCATTTTTTTTCGAGATGAAGGAGCTGCATTCTGTCGAGGATATCTACACGGCAATCAAGGAAATGACTGTACGCGGCGCCCCACTCATCGGAGCGACAGGCGCTTTCGGAATCTATCTTGCCACCCTCGAGATAAATTCCAGGACCAGTATACGTGAACATCTTTCAAATGCTGCCAGATACATTATTTCATGCCGTCCAACTGCGGTGAACCTTTCATGGGCGGTAAACAGGGTGATGGAAAAGCTTAAGAATATTTCTGATCCCGTAATACTATCTGAGACAGCCTTAAATTCAGCACTTGAGATTTGTGAAACGGAAAGGGAAAATTGCAGGAAGATCGGAGAACATGGAGTTAAGATCATTGAGGAATTAAGCAAAGAAAAAAAGGGAGAAACTATAAATATCCTTACCCACTGCAACGCCGGCTGGCTTGCATCAATTGATTATGGTACCGCCACATCCCCAATTTATCTTGCGAAGGAAATGGGTATTCCGGTTCATGTCTGGGTCGACGAAACCAGGCCGAAAAACCAGGGAGCCAGAATAACAGCCTGGGAACTCGGGAAGCAGGGCGTCCCCTATACACTGATCACGGATAATGCAGGCGGACATCTGATGCAAAAAGGGCTTGTCGATATGGTACTTATCGGCAGTGACCGGACTACAAGGAAAGGAGACGTTGCCAATAAGATCGGAACCTACCTGAAGGCGCTGGCAGCATTTGACAATAAGATACCTTTTTACGCAGCTATGCCATCCACATCATTTGATTTCAATATTGGTGACGGACTGGCTGAGATCCCTATAGAAGAGAGGGAAGCGGATGAGGTAACCACAGTAACGGGATTGTTGGAAGGGGAGATCGTGGCAGTCCGGATATGCCCTGAAAATGCAAGGGCAGGGAACTGGGGATTTGATATTACACCTGCACGGCTTATAACAGGTTTTATAACCGAAAAGGGCATTTGCAGGGCAGAAGAAGAAGAAATCAGGAAATTATTATCAGATAAAATCAATTAAAATGGAAGGCGTAGTAAAATTTAATTGTCACTGGAATCAGTCGGGGCCTGTTATTGCAGATGACCAATATGAAATAATAAATTACTGGAGGGAGATCCTGTTTAACATGGATCTGATCGGTGCTTATGAAAATGGCGTCGGTTTCGGAAATATAAGTATGAGGATAAAAGGAGGCAATCAATTTGTAATTACGGGATCAGCCACAGGGGAAATACCGGAACTGGAGCCCGGGCATTATGTCAAGGTCAATTCATTTAACATCGAGGATAATGCCGTTCAGTGTACGGGTCCGCTTAAGGCGTCATCCGAATCGCTTACTCATGCAGCAATTTACTCAGCCGATCCGGATGTAAATGCAGTGATACATGTGCACAGCATAGATCTGTGGAATGAACTTATCTATAAAGTCCCGACAACGAATCCGTCAATGGATTACGGGACAGCCGGTCTTGCAAAGGATGTCTTCAGGCTCTTCAGCGAATCGGATATATTTGAGAAGAGGATAATAGTGATGGCCGGTGACAGGGCAGGAATTCTCACTTTCGGGCAAGACATGGATGAAGCGGTGAATGTCCTGATGGAATATATCAGGGCTGAAAAATAAAAAAAGCCGGGATTATTCGTGGTTCCGGAAGCCGGAATACTTATTTCCGTAAGGAGCCGGGCTATAACAACCTGTGAAATTATTAATTTCGCCAGGCTGATTAAACTAAACTATTTAATATTTGTTTTTACTGTTTTGAGATATGGGGTACTATTAATCTTATTCATAAACTTTAAAAACAATTATTATGAAAAAAACAATCGTATCAACCAGTGTTATGATTGCCGTAATATTTATGGCAAACATTGCTCTTTCTCAGACCAGTACTGACTATAGAGCAAAGATCGAATCGCTCAATAAGGAAATGGCAAAAAACATGGTGGAAGGAAATACCGAGAAACTTTTGAACCTTTACACCGAAGATGCCATCTCGCTGCCAAGTTATCAACCTATCCGGGAGGGTAAAGCAGCAATCAGGGAGGCCAGTACCGAAATGGCTAAAACAGGAGTCAAATACACCTCGTTTGAACCTAAAACACTTAAGGTAACAGTAAATGGAAACCAGATTACGGAAATAGGTACCTATAGTATCACTGTGTTGCCGCCAAACGCAGATAAACCTATAGAAGACCACGGGAAATATCTTACTATCTGGGAAAAACAAAAAGACGGTTCCCTGAAAGTTAAAGTTGAAACCTGGAATTCTGACGTTGATCCGATGACTATGGTGAATCAGATAAATTCTCAGGGAGGGACAGTTAAATAATCAACTGCCCTTTAAAAAGTAATCCATCTACCCGACTCTGACAGGAATGGGTAGATGGTTTTTTTTGTCATTTTAAAAAGTAAAAGTTTAAAGCTGATATATGCAGGTGACTTTCATTTAAAGTATCGGATATTTTGTAGCTCTTTCTTTTACAAGACACTTGCATATCTTGAGACAAATATTTAATATTGCAGACCGTTTTAAAAAGACGTTACAGGTTACTTCTTGCGGGTTACTGGTTGAGTAAGGCTAAAAAGATTTATCAATATTATTTTTCCCAGCCTGCAACCAGGGACAAGCAACGAGCAACAATATCGGGCCCATAGCTCAGATGGTTAGAGCACCTGACTCATAATCAGGGGGTCGTTGGATCGTTCCCAACTGGGCCCACAGATCACAAATAGTAAACCCTCTAATTCAACATATTAGGGGGTTTTTGATTTTTAGGGGGACGATAAGGGGGACAAATAAGTAGATTTAGGTAAGCGGTTTTCTCCTCCTTACTATAGGTCTCTCATCCTTATCTCTCATAGTATAAATAAATCTCTTTATAGTTTCATAAAACCTCTTTGACATTTCAAATAACTCCAAATCAATTTTGTTTTCTGAATAAAGTTTATCTATCAGTTCCATTATCTGAGAATATCTATGATCCATATCTATCGAGAAGAATAATAGTTCTTCTTTATCCTTTTCTGTCATACCTGTATTAATTCTTTCCCTGAATAGAAACTCAAAATATTCCTTTGGAAGAAGGATTCTCAGGTGAACGAAGTATTTTTTGATTTGTTCTTGTTAACTCAAGGATTTCTTCGAGGATTTCGCCTCTAATATTTTTTTCTTTGGGTTCGGCCTTTTCATCGGATTTCTCACTTTTAATTTCATTAAGAGATTTTTATAAAGATGGCCACCATACTTCAAATGATTTTATTAACAATTCATCTCTTAAGCTGAATTCCCCACAGGCTTTATTCAGAGTCAATAAAAGCTTTTTAACATCATCCCTTTCAAAGATTGTTGATTGAAATTGTAGAATCGGTCCCTTTATCTCTGCTCTCTTTAAATCGAAAATAAATGGGCATACGAACGATTTATCCATCATTTTAGATAACGCACCCGCCTCAAAGAGTAACCAAGGTGCTTCTAGGTTCTCTTTAGTTACACATAAAATTCCAAATGTGCTATCTGCTAACTCTTTTGCGATATCAGTACTCCACCTAGCTCCTTTATCAATATCTTCAGAAGAAACATATGGTGTAATAGATTGAATAACTGAGGGAAGCCAATCTCTTAAAACGATAGCAACCTGGTGGCTTCTGTGACCCGACCAACTTAGAAAAACTTTCATTACTCTTATTTTTAAATATATCAGTTACTTATTTTTTAAACAATTTTTCCTAATTAGTTTCAGTTTTGGATCGAAGGCCAATGTAAAATCTATTGTCTTTTTTGCATCAGCTTCAGTTGGTAAGAAAAGCTCATATTATGCATTTCTTTGTTCATTTGAATACTGAATGGGAATGGCAACTTGGGCTATTCACGATACAATGTGGACATCTCGTAAAATGTAATTGAATTTCTAGTGGAAGCATATTGAAGTAAGTAATTTAAGATGAATAAGGCGATTCTTAAAATCATCCTTGCAATTTATTCATATTACTGCAATTTATTCAAAAAATTATTGGAAAGATGTTTTTATAAGATATTTAAGGATGTTTTATCCTTAGAAAACCGACATTTTTTCTGATTTCAGTCTAATTCCCTCTAAAAATCTTGAATAGAGGTGGGCAGAAATATTTATTTTTTTAATCTTCATTCACAAAACTTTCTCGATATTCTTGAGCACTCAATACTGTATCATAAAGACCAATATCTTCACCTTCGTGTTTATTTATTCCAATATATGCCAGACTTGCATCTTCATATCGTTTGAATTTATAAACTGCATCATTCATCAGTGCACTGTTGAAAACACCCAGGCTTACCAGTAATTCAAAGTCCTTTACAGTCAAACCGGTTACTTTTTTAAAAAGACCTGGTTCAAGCTGGGTAATTACATCTTTAGACTTCTTTCTCGGTAATCAGTCAAATACATAAATACAGGAACGCGAGTAGCAAACTTAATGAGCTTTTCCTGAATTTGCTTTCTTAAGCTTTTATACTCTTTTTCCTCTTCTGTAAGTTCTTTTTTCTCTTTCCTGGTTAGATCTCTTTCGTTGGCTTCTTTCTTTGACTTTTTGACTGGCTTCTGATTTATTGATAATGGTTTCAATGTCCTGATTCAAATTTCTGAAGCCTTCAATGCTCATTAAAGCCTTTCATTGCCTCTTCGTTATTCATCAAGCGGGCAAGTGTATTATTGTCCACATTTACCAGCAATGCACTTTCCCAACGTCTTGCCAGAAGTGTTGCAGTAGTTCCGCTCATTGCCATATCCAGAATACCTGCGGCATCTACTTGCTTCATTGAACTACCGTCATAAGCCAGAACAGGCAAGAAATTAATAAATTCAGCAACTTTTGCTTTCGGGATTTGATTCGTTTACATTCAGACGGCAACTATAATCGGCAATTTGTCTCAATGCCCTGTCCGGAGCAAAGTCAAAAACATAACATTCCTCTTTTAGAATTTCTTCTTTGTTGGGTGATTTACTGTCCGGATTTTTAATTGTCCAAGGTGATTGAACTCTGAATGCAGCCTGAAAATAAGTTTCAGGACTTGAAGAATTGCGCAGCATAAAAATGCCTGTCCAAGGTCTTACTGTAACTCCTGTTGTCAATTTACCACAGGAAAGAGTAATAGTTTTCGATTCCAACGGATTGTCGTCATTGCATCAAAAACCGGAGGCAACGCTTCCACTCCAATACCAGCTCTTGCTACCTGCTGCAACAACAATTGAATAATCGTGATAAAATTTGTTTTGGCGTTGCCTGAGCAAATTTGCCATAGCATTACATGAAGCAACACTCGGTAAAAACCAAAAGGTATGATTCAAAACTTTAAGCAAAGGTGCATGAGAAAATGGCAATGGAGGTTTTTTCGCTCCCATTTTCAGATTGTCAACTGTTGTTTCAGTGAAAGAACCGCGAATCAGGTCTAACCATTTCTGCACTTCATCTTCGTATTTAAATCGTGCTTTACGACCCTCACCTTCTGCCGAAAAGAAAATATTCAAGTCAAATTCATTGAATTCTCCCTTCATTGCAATTTCCCGAATGGAATCGGGTAATTGATAGGTCAGCATTACCATTCTTGGCAATGAAGCATAAGGGTTGTTTTCGCCTTTCCAATTCTCTTTTGCTTTTTGTTCGTCCGAATAAGTCCAGTTGAAAATCTGTTCTTCAATAAATTCGCCTGAAGCTATCGCTCTGAATGGTGTACCGGATAAATAAAGATAGTGATTGGTCGTAATAGGAATCATTTCCTCATCAAAATAATCCATTCCCTCACCCTCTCCGAATTCAATTTCCTTTTTGCTTTCGGCTTCAAACAATTCCTTAGCATTTTCCCGCCATGCACCGTAATGATATTCGTCGAATATTACACAATCCCAGTGCGTTGCATGAACCCATTCATTTTTGGTTTTAATGCCACCAACTTCGTTTTTTCCGAGATAATCCTGAAATGATCCAAAACAAACAATAGGTTTACTTTTCTTGATTTGAGAAAATGATAATCCGTTTCTGGAAATAAATTGCCAACCTGAAAAATCAACATGATTCTTTAAATCTTCTTCCCAGGCACTTTGAACTGCCGGTTTGAAGGTAAGCACCAGTATTTTTTTCCAGCCCATTTTTTTTGCAAGCTGATATGCTGCAAAGGTTTTTCCAAAACGCATTTTAGCGTTCCAAAGAAAATGTGGTGTATTTTTGTGATTTTCTTGTTTAAAACTCTTAAAGTAGGTAATGGTTTTATTAACTGCATCTTCCTGTTCAGGCCGCATGACAAAGGTGAGAGTTCTGTTTTCTTCGTTTTGCTCTCCGCTTTTAATGGCCCATACGGCTGCTTTAATATCCTTAATTTTACACTTAAACCATTCGCCTTCTAGATTTTGAAAACCCTGATTACGCAAAAAACGGTGAATATCGTGGTCAGTAAATGAACTGCCATCATTTCGCATAGCAGATTCCTCGTACATAATCTTATATTTTAAACGAGCAGTTTTTACCTGTTCTGCTATTCTGGACTGGGCATCCCGATCGGTAAAGCCTATCTTAAGCAAACCCAAATGCGTGGATACACCTTCTAATTCATAGGCATACACCGATGGATTTGCAGGTGGACGAGGTGGAAAGAAACTTTTTTTACTTATCCTCTTCAATATTGTTGTTTGAGATCTTTGAAAGGGTATTTGATTCTATAAAATCTATCTCTTCATTAGATAGCCCGTATTTTTTATACAGTTGTTGGTCTGTCCATGATTCGGAAAAGTCTTGCATCGGAACAAATGAATAAACACCTCTTCTAGCTTCTTGAGTAATTTTCTTTAACGAAACCAAAAAGTGAAAAAATTTAGTGTTTACATAACCTAAAACATTTTCCAATGATTGTTCCGTATGGAAAGGCCCAATAACGATATAGGTTTCACTACAACAAGAATTTTTTACAGGTATTATTGGTTTAATTAGATCAGTTTTACAATCACCAATACCAATTGCTTTTGGAACAAAAAGCTTATACTCATTTATCCAACCATTATTTTTCTTTATGTATTTTTTGTCTATATAACCAAGACCTTTATGCTTCCATCCATTATAGTAAAAGTGGACACTATTCTCAAATTTATTCAATTTGTATTTTGGTTTAATTCTTACCATGCTTTTTACCTCACGAACATCAAATCCAAAAGGATCATTGGCACTTACAATTGATGAAAAGCTTTCCTCATGAAAATTTAAAACTTTTTTTAAAATAGGTATTGCCTCATTTCTTCGTATAAATGTAGTTGAACCTTCTTCTAATAAGTGTCTTTCAGATTCGGACACAATGTGATCACCTTCGTGTGTATATATCTTACATTTACCTATGTTGTCCCTATCCCAAAGGAAATAATTTACACCTCCTTTTATCTCTACTCCGGGAAAACAGTCACTGGCATTAATGAAATCATGAATAACTCTTATGCATGGATCATGAAGCATTTCATCTCTGAATTTGGAAAGCTCACCAACTCTACCTCCAGCAAACCATCTTGCCGGGATTATCATGGTTAAATATCTTGGATTCAATTTTTTGGCTTGCTCGATAAACTTATGATAAATGGGTTTAGCACTAGCCCCAAAACCTCCGTCACTTAGCTGATATGGGGGATTCCCAACTATTACATCGAATTTCATTTTAAAAATATTATTTGGTTTCTCTGTGTGAATAAAATTGTAAGCGTAAGTTTCAAAAGTGCCATCACGGTCATATACTTCCTGTCTTGCATCACAGAAGGTGCAATTTCCATTATGCCAGTTATGTTTCATTTGCTCATAACGGATATTGCCTTGCTCATCAGTAAATGTATCACAAAAAGAGTACTTTCCGTTTGCGGTTTTTGAGCCATATACACCCCGCCGGGATAGTAATGAAGTTAGCTCTGTAATGGCTATTCCATATAGCTGATTTTCAAAAATATGGTTTATTCGTTTTCTTTTGTCTGGAATCTTGTCTTCCAAACCTTTGTCGAGTCGTTTTGCTATTTCACGCAAAAAAACACCACTCTTGCTTACCGGATCAAGGACCTTCGCATCTGGATTACTCCAAAGCTCAAATGGTAGCAAATCCAGGATATTATTTACAAGTTTAGGCGGCGTAAATACTTCGTCATTGCTCAAATTGGCAAGACAAGTGAGTATGTCAGGATTATAACTCGTTTGTATCATCTTCACCAAGTTTTAAAAAATGAACAATAGGAAAATCCTTTACAGGTTCGTCAATGGCTGCTGGTTGTCCTTCGTCATTGAAAAGTGAGAACTGGTGTGTTTTCTCCACTAAAAATCGGAACACATAATCTCTGCGCTTAAGCATACTACCATTCATCGCGCTCCATTCTGAAAAAACGATTGGTTTTTTGGTTTGAGGATTTGTAAAATCTAGAGCATTACCCCAAAGAATATTCCTATTCAAAAGGAATTTTACACTTCTAAGATATTCGTCTTTACATTTATCCTTGAAAAGAGATGAATATTTGTCAATGAAAATCTTAAAAAGTCGATTACGGCATTCATTTGCATTGTCTTCTAATATCTCGACTCCGTATATGCTAGATATCGCGATAATAGCATACCGTTCCCATTCCAATTGGCTTCTTCTGTAGCGGCTATCCACAACACCTAGTTTTCTTCTCAATACCTCCGTCAAAAAGTTTCCGTTACCACATGCAGGTTCCAGGAAACGGGAATCAATTCGTTCTGTTTCCTGTTTAACAAGATCGAGCATGGCATTGACTTCCCGATTAGAAGTAAAAACCTCTCCATAGTCAGTAACACGTTTTTTTGATTTTATCCGATTGTCGCTATTTAATTTATCTTCTGGCATTTATTTATTGGAATTAATTAAACCTTAAAAAATTAAAAACTCTAATTAAGATGCTGTACCAGATTGTTAACATAAAATCTAGATCCAGAAGGAGTTTCCAGAAGTGGAACATACCATACCAAAAGCTACTCTGTCAAGCTGGTTTATAAATTCATTAATATAGATGAAATTACGTTTGACATCAGTAAATGTTAGATCAGTGGATTCTTGATGCGCGATCATTTCTCTAATATCTAAAAAGGAGGTCAATATAAATCCAAAATCTTTGCCCCCTTTATTGTTTATTACACTGAATATATTTTTAATACCTAATCTATTGTACAAAATTTTAATATTTTTAACTGAAGGGTATTTCCTATCGAACACAATTTTTTTTGCATCAATTTGATTAACAAAAGTTTCATGATCGTTGATTACACTAAAACAAAAGTTTTTAATATCTAGTTTATCTAGAATTTTAGGTTCATCCCTGGTATGCACAAAAGCTTCATAGAATGCCCTCTGGTTACTAAAAAGCGAGAATGACCTTGAATTTCTATGAATTTGTGAAAGAGTAGAATTATTTATTTTATAACTATAGAAAAGATCTTCAACGAAAACTCTTAAATACTCCTCGATTGCCGAACTTAAAAGGACAATGGAAGATTGATAAATAAGGTTCTTATGATCATAAGATAATTTAATTTTTTGATAAGAAATACTTCGGGCGAGAGAAAATAATTCTTCCAAGCTTTGTTCAAACTCCTTCCTTGCTTTGCTCTTTTTATAAGGCATAATCAAAGATTTTTAATAAGGAAAGCCTTATATACATTTATCCTATTGATTATTGAATTTCTATCAGTAGTACCTGATGAAATGAGTTTTGAGAAATCCTCTTCACTAATAAGGTAATGGTTAAGATTAATGAAATCAGTTTGATCAATGCGTTCTATAATATTCAAATCTGGATTCAGCTCATACATAGCAACCATTTGAGCATCAAATAAAGCGGCGTTAAATTTTGCATTTTTTAAAGATTTGTCGTAAGTCTTAAATGCAAATTTCCCTAGGATAATATTTAAATAGTTCAATGTAGTATCAAATGAATTTTCTAGAATCAGGATATCATCGCTTTTTAGAACCCTATTAGATTCGCTATACATTTTAAAAATGAAACAAGTGGTTTTGCATAGTTTCTCCAATTATCACAGAAAGCAAAGAATCTCAAAACTAATTCATCCGCTTTCATCCTCCTATCATTTTTTGTGAGTGTTAGGTCACTAAAAAGGGATGATTTTCCGAGTTTTTCACAAAGTTCCATTAATGGACCAGAATGTATGCCATGTCTGAGTTCATGTGGGTTTAGTTTTACAGATCCAGTGTTTAATCTTTCAAAAACATCAAACTTGATTTGTGGGTGAGTATCTTTTAATATCACTATACATCGAATAGTCCTATTCTGTATATGTCTTTGAAATCTCGGATCGAGGTCTGAAAATTTGTAACCCTCGATTTCTGGATATGAAGTTAAGCCTCGAAGTTCATACTCATTGTTTAGAAAAAGTTTTATGCTGTTAAGCCTTTGATTTCCATCTATGACATAAAGTGTCTCGTCTGGATTTTGACTTAAGAAGACAACAGGAATTGGGCAGTTAATTATCAAAGATTCAATTAGTCTTGACGCCTGAGCTCGATTCCAAACATATCCCCTTTGAAAATCGGGAATGATTATGTGTCCATTAATTAAGTAGTCATTTAATGTAGAGACTGTAAAATCATAAGTCTCAGTATTTAATCTTCTTTTCTCTGGAGGGATATTAAGTATATCGATATCTATTTCCTCAATCTCAGGGAATAATTTATCTGCCAGCCTAGTCGATTTGTTACGCTCGTTCATTCTTATTAGCAATTATATCTACCGAATATGGTAAATGGTTATACTTAAATGATTTTACTATTAACACTGGGTAATATTCTACATTTGATTCATTAAAAACGACCTTTTTATCAAGTGCTTTTTCAAATATATTAAATATTGATGAAGATTGATCAATGATTTCTATTGGAGTAGTTTCCTTACTAAATGTTACATATTCTGATAATGAGAAATGAAGACCTTTATATAGGAAAGCTAGGTCCCCATTTCTAGGATTAAATAGTTTTAATAGTTTCAATGGGATTATAATAACTGAGTCAGAATCGTGCAATTTCGCTAATTCAATATTTATATAGTTAGCAAGTGATTGATTTAAGTAAAATTTAGTTATTTATCTATCGAGTTCAATCGCTTCATATGGGTATGAAAGTCTATATTCATTTCTTAACATTTTCTCGGATTGTGCTTTAGACCACATTTTGTCCTTAATGGATTGGCATAAACGTTTTAGGTCCAAACTATCATTACCGAGAGATTTAATGAAAACGTTAATAATTTTAAAGCACTTATCAGAATCTGTAAGAATTTGTTTTTCAGAAAATCTTATAACACTAACTCCATTAAGGAGAAAATACTGATTCCTATTTCCATCACTCGGGTCATCAGTCGCATGAGTTGGTTTTCCAGAAAAGGAATAAGGCTCATCTATTTCAATATCAAGTATAATGTTATTTATTTCGTCAGCTAATATTATATCTGGACGGTAAGGCCCATACATTAGATCTTTTTTATAATCTCTATTTATTTTACTGAGGGTATTGAAAAGCTTAAATTCAGCATGACTTGAATTATGTCTATCTCCTTTTAGTTTGGCTATCAAACTAAAATTAGGAAGTATATCGGTCTTAAGTAGTAGGGGATAGTACATAGTAGATCGATTGTTTTTACATATTTCAAAGTTTAACTTTATAATTAGTAATAAACAGGTTATATGTAATATTAACTATTAAAATCCAGATTGAAGATATTATTTAGACAATTGTTGGTTTGAGGAATCTGATCTGGGATCGGGTGAGGGGCTAGATGATCCTCCAAATAGTAATTATTAAACAAGAACTTAAGAAAGTCTTCTGCTTTTGATGAAAATCCCACTGCTCAATTTAAATCCGGACTTGATCTCATTTTATTTTGGTCTAAGGGTGTAATTTAAAAGTTGTGGAATTCACAACGATAGATTGAAAAGGAACATAGACCTAGAGGAGAGGCACAATCCTTAATTAACGTATGGAACTCCAATTTTTTATACTCAGGTTAGTCAACAGTTTTATTATTTCCATAGGATAGTCTCTCCATCAATTTTTTGTGATCTGCCCAATAATTCAAATATATATTTGTTTCCGTCCTTAGATAAATCGACAAGTCTTTTTTCTGTTGTCTTTGAAAGTACGTATTTCTTGTCGAAAGAATCCTTTTTTATTGCAATATTTTCAGTTCTAAGATCTTCCTGTGTACTTGGATAGAGTATCGCATCAACACAACCACCGTTATATTGATTTAAAATTTTGTCCGATAATAATGCTGTATAAAGGTATCCTTGATTATTGTCTGAATCTATTTTTCTTGAGAAACAATTAGCATAAAATGTATGAATTTCAAAAATAAGTCTTGAAATCTCAGGAGGGAATCTTTTTAAATCAAGCATAAAACTATTATACATGTTTAATAGTCTATTATTTATTGTACCATGCTTTGGTTGTTTCATGAATATAGGACAAACAATCAAATTACAGGTTTCACTTTTTGTTGTCCATTCTGAAACAGTAATTAAATCACCTATTTCGGGTTTAATTTCTTTAACAGCAGTCATAAAATTGAATGTGCCATAAAACACACTTTGATGTTTCAAATTAGCTCTGCTATATTTTGTGATGCATTCTGATGGTGGATATTTTAGTTTATTAACTTTATCAATTCGAACATTATTTCCTTCTAGTACTCTTTTGTTAACCGTTACCCTTTCTATACTTGGAAAAATACCTTCACAAATTGAATGAAAAACTTTTATTGGCACAAAACTCTTTATTATAATTTCTTCGTAATGTGAAGGGAAATCATAATTTAAAATTTCGATTCTCTCAAATAATGCCTTTATTAAAGAAAGGAAATTCTCAATGTCACTTATTTTATATTCTACCATTGTTTAAGCTGATGCCTAATAATTGTATGTCCACTAAAGGTAACTATAATTGACAGGTTAGCTATTTTATGACTACCATAATTGACTTTACTACCATAGTTTATAATATTTGAAGGCAAAATTTGTCAGATAGAATGCACATATTTTATGAGGGAATTTTAATCAACGAGTAAAGTTTTGGAATTGCCTTGAAATGAAATAAATCATCGAAGATGCCGCTTTGGGGGGTAGGCCTGGGTGGCCTCAGGATCGGGTGAGGGGGGAGACTTTTCTCCCCAGGTGTTATACTGTTTTACTATTAGTGGCAAAATATTGAAACATGGTTTATAACAAACCATTATCAGCGAAAGAGTAATAATCTGAATCGTAAATTATCAGATGATCTAATAATTGAATATCCAGAAGATTACCGGCTTCTTTGATCTTAGTTGTTATTTTTATATCTGATTCAGAGGGGTTAAGGTTTCCGGAAGGGTGGTTATGTGCAACTATTACCCCGGAGGCTGTTAATAAAACTGCACTCTTAAATATTAGTCTGACATCGGTAACGGTTCCGGATATTCCTCCTTTTGAAAGTTGATCTATTTTTATAACCTTGTTTGAACGATTCAGAAAAATACAAAAAAATTCCTCGTGTATAAGGTCCATAAAATAAGGTAATATCAGATCTTTAGCGTCAGATGAACGTCGGATCTGGTTAAGTTCCTTTTTAATTAGTGCCCGTTTACGGAATGATTTAAAATTCTCAATCTTCTGAGTTTGGGAGGCTGATAAATTATAAATGTGCTTTAATTCTTCCGGCTGGGTTTCCAGAATTCTATCAATGGAAATATTATTTAAAAGATATTCAGATTTTAAAAGGGCATTTTTCCCTCCTATTATCATGCTTAAGAGTACTTTATCAGTTAAGGTGTTTGCGTTTATTAGATTTTTCATGATGGATTGAATTTAAAATGAAAAGAAAAAACTCATATCATCCGTATTGCTCCCCCGGAACGGGTCAGGTTTTAACGGCTCTCCGGCTTGCTTTACGAGATTATCCTCCGCCACCTGGGCGAGGGGTCTAAAATTCCGGGAAGTATTTGCTGAGGGCTTTATTCGCCTATTTACATCATGTCAAAGAACTTTTTTCGGCTCACGCCTCGCGCTCGCGCTTTTGTTAGTGACTAACATTTTGTATCCGGGACTGAAAGCAAGATCCTGACAAAAAAAAGTCGTGGGGCCCCGAAGGGGGTAACGGCTTTTTTTAGCAAAATGGTGGGGCCCCGAAGGGGGTAACGATTTTGTGGTGGAAGGGTCTTGATGTAAGGACTAGGATACAAATATCTTTACTGACAAAAGCGGACGAGTGAAAGATCACAAAACACAAACCTCTTTCAACGATGATTGAAGAACTCGGTATTGATAATTTCCGGTTGTCAGCCGGCTACTTGTACGTACTATAACATAGTACAAGTAGTCTCATGGTGAGACAGGCGATAGCTCACACGTAATTCAAATATAATTAGTTACGACATGGAAGGGGGAATAAGAACTTTTTGGGTAAAAAATCATAGGCGGAAGGGGGTTTAGAATCTGTTTACTCATCGTAATTCCTAAGTTTTCTACTACCATAGTAAGAATAAAATCTGTAAAACGAGTCCTTTCCAGGATATGAAAAGGGGAATAATTTGATAACAAGTCCTGAAGTTCATGCAGATATTCCATGTTAGGTGATGATGGAATATTAGAACAATAAAATCTGTCCGTGAAATGATACCTGAGAAGGTAATACATCACGGCAGTAGAAATAATAATTGCGCTTAAACTTTGTCTTTTGATATCTTGAATCCAAATGCTTTGAGTACATCCTCTTGAAAGACGTATAGGTTGAAATGACTCAATGGGAGGTTCGCTATAAAGGTTAACCATGTCCTGCTTTGACACAATATCAATTTTCCCTTTCCTTTGGATTAATAAGCCTAGTCTGTAATTGTAAGAGTATTCCATGTTATTTGTTAATTAGTTTCCTGCCATAAATGACATTATGATGGTAAAGAGATAGATCTACAACAGGATGTATATAATCAATTGGCATAATGTTGGTTTGAGTTATGCCAATTTTTGCAAATCTGTTTTTGTATCTGTAAAAAGATGCCCTGGAATAAGGACCTGTTTTCATCAATTCTTCGAAGGAAGAATTTTTTAATTGTGCATAGAACTTAAGCATTTCATTTTTAGGGAGTTTTGTATAATGCTCGAAATTATATTTATCTATCCTTTCACGTACGACTGCGTCGGCAGGTTTTAGAGTAACCTGAAAGGCATTAATATAAGATTTGAAGAACTTCGCACATTCAATAGCTAGAGATTTTCGAAAACATAGCCCTGGGCTCAAAACTAGCTGAAAATGTCTCTGAGTTGAATTCTTCAATATATTTACTAGTCTTTAAATAAAACTGACGTTTCCGGTTAAGCAACCTTGTCATCTTCCTATGGATGGCTTCATCACTTTTACAATAATTTATGTATGGATGAGTTGCGATAAAAGCGTTCTTTAATATGGTTGACCTAAAACTGCCAGTTCTTAAAGCTATTGAGTCATTTTTTTGTTTTGCCGATTCGACTTTTTTGTATATTTCATAATTAGCTTTATGAATTGGACATTTCTTTCGAAAGATTTTATGGTTGAACAGATAGGATAGCTCCGAGTCCCTTAAAGTAACCTCGTATCTCAGGGTCTTATCAGCAAGTGATTGAAGTTCGTCTATGTTAAAATATTCTCTGCCCTTTGCCTTGTTTATCCTCTCATTTTCATTCCTGTCATGCTTTCTGTACTCACTCCCCTTATGATAAATTTTAAAAGAAAACCTCTTGGTGGAGTACGATACAGCAGTATCATATGTCCTGAAGCCATTACTATCAGCCCTAAGGTGTTTTATTCTAATTCTCTTTTGATACTCAAGGTAGTCAAGGGCGAATTTTTTACAATCGAAGACCTGATTAAACGAAAGGTCAATCCGGTTTATTTCTACTAGAGTATAATCGACTAGATCAATACCAATGAACTCTTTATTAAAGAAGGTTGGAATAAATTTTATAAGAAGTTCGTAAGTCATTTTTAGGTTGTAGTCTAATGAACTATTAACAGAATATTTGAAGTTTTTATTCCAGTAATGTTCACAGTACATAAGTATGTTTGTACCAAATATATATTTAGGTACAGAAAAATTGAACTCAATGAAATCACGGTCATAATTCACAAAGGAGTTGAGATAATAATGGCCCGAATTATTTAATTTTTTTTGTGAACTGTAATGAACCAAATGAGTACCTGTAGTTGAATTCCAGAAATAATCGATATATTCTTTAACATCAATAGTTTGTGAATTTCTAACTGACTCTGCTTCTTGGGGTGAAAGATAGGCTGTGTTTTTTGTTGTACCTTTAAAATTGGTCTTCAGTTCATTTACTAATTGTTCATGCCTCCTTAAGTCATGAACTCGTAAAATAATTGTATCAACCATTATTCTACCTCCCCTCTTTTGTATTTTAAGTTCCTGACTTTTTGAAGAGAAGAATTAACTTCATCTTCACGATAAAGAACTCTTTTCCCAATTCTGTAAGATTGTAATAATCCTTCTTTCGTCCAGTTTCCAAGGGTTGGTAACGAAATTTTTAGTAATTCAACTACTTCAAATCTATTTAAATAGTTGAATTTTCTCTCTGATTTAATCTTAACGGAATCTGAGTTTACTTTCTCTAAAAGTACCTCTCTTAAAATCCTTTTTAAATCTGATTCGGTAAAAGAATTGATAAATAGTTTTTCCATATTGGCCTCATTTTTTAAATTATGAGCCAAAACTATATTACCAGCAAGTAAAGGGTGGGGCGTGGGGTAACCCCAAAATTATACCTTATTTATCTTGTTTAGATCAACTTTAACTCTATCAGCTTCTTCCGACATTGATAATCTTTGAAATATATCGAGCACAAGCTCCAAATTTTCGACATTTTTAATTTTTGAATGAGATATTTTCGGGGAATTAATATATGTCATGTTCTTTCGAATATTATCCTTGCTCCTATTTAGAATATTTGATAATAGATCTGACTTGGCTTTAGTATTTAAGTCAATTTGATTTAATAATCCTAAATAGTGAAGCAAAAGCAGTTGCTGAGCTAAGGTTATTTCTTCTTTCTTATTTTGTTCTTTAATTTTTAACTCTTTTTTCAATTCATCAATTTCATCTTGTAACTTTTTAATTTCAAGAATCTGAGAAAAGTCGGGGCCACTACTAAATTGATTCATATTAGACTAATTAAAAAATGGATGATCGAGTAATTTATTTGCATTCTCCTCTTGTGAAATCCGAATATACCTTAAAAAACTTTTCTCAGTCTGATGTCCCGTTATTTTCATTATGGTAATTGATGGAATTCCGGCCAGGTAAAGATTTGTTGCAAAGCTTCTCCTGGCAGTATGTGTTGCTATTAAACTCGATTTCTTCACCGTTTTCTTAATCAATTTGCCGCCCTTTGTAATTGATACTTCAACCATATCAGTGATTTTCGCCAGCCCACCCAAATGTTTAAGATTCAGATTCATTTTAGCATTTGATAAAGCTTTGGGGATATTATTATTATATTTTTTTATAATTTCCCTGACATTTTTATGAAGCGGAATAATAACTACATCATTTGTCTTATTTGTTCTGATCTTAATTTTGTTCCCGTCAATAATGTTCTCTGGTTTCAATTCTGAAAAGTCTGAGAATCTTAAACCAGTGAAAAGAAATTTACCTCTGCCATATTTCAATTATTTTAATCTTTCGAAGATAACAAAATATGTTAAGGGGACACTACAGGGGACAGAAATATTTAATTTGATTGTTTTTGATTATTCTTTATTATATCTCAAAATGACATTATATGCCTGAATATGATAATCATTAAGGAAGGACAAGATAATTAAACGTGGTTCCAACTGGGCCCACTTCAAAATCAGATAGTTACACCGTCAAAAAGTGTAACTATTTTTTTTGGTGCCAGTTTGGTGCCAGGATTTCAAGAATAAAGGGAATTTTTTGGTTGAAAATAGATAAAAAATATTCCTCCTCCCATAAGAGCATTCTCTGAAATTGTTTGATGAGGTTTTAATATGTTCTTTGTTTTCAGACCTTCTTCTGAATTTGTCAATGAAGGAATGATTTTTCTTTTTATCCTCCTGTTTTGATCTGGATATTAATATTTCTGTTACACTTAAAAAGAGTTTTATTTAGGAGCCGTATTATGACTACCAAATCACAGTTAAAATTTAAAATTCCCTTTATATAGACAGTATTACATTAATTCTTAATGAATTATTATACTTAGAAAATAATTTGTCTGGCGATAAAATTAGGTTTAACTTGCTTTTAGCTTTTAAGACTAGGCACATATTTTTGGAGAAAAATCAAGAAGATCAAATTATCCTATTGTTTTACATCAATTTACATATCAACTACATAAATAAGATGAAATATACTCTGATCTTATTCTTATTTTCATTCACGAATTTAAGTGTTTCTAACGCCCAATGGGTTCAAACAAACGGTCCCGACGGGGGTCAGATAAATTGTTTTGCTACAATCGGCACTGATATATTTGCAGGGACTGGTGGAGGTGTCTTTCTCTCAACGAATAATGGCACAACCTGGACTTCGACACTATTGAAGAACCATTGGGTTTGGTCCCTTGCAGTGATTGGAACGAATCTATTCGCAGGGACCGAAAACGGTGTTTTTCTTTCAATAAACAACGGTTCAACCTGGACGACAGTAAATAACGGATTGGCAAACTCTGAAATCTATAGCCTTGCTGTAATTGGTACAAATCTCTTTGCAGGGACTGCTAGCAGTGGCATATTTCGTTCGAACAACAACGGGACAAGCTGGACTGCGGTCAATAATGGTCTGACAGGCTCCGAAACTGGCCCTTTGGCAGTAAATGGTACTAATCTCTATGCAGTGGTGTCTGGTAGTCTATATCTCTCGATCAATAGCGGCGACAATTGGACTACGGTTAGTAATCTATCATTTAGTAAAAGTCGTGTCTTTGCCATTGCGGTTATGGGCACAAACATCTTTGCGGCAACATGGGCTGAGGGCGTTTTTCGCTCAATAGACAATGGTACAAGCTGGACCTCTGTTAATAATGGCTTGCCTACGCACAATGATTTTCGTGCTTTTGCGGTGAGCGGAACAAATCTCTTTACGGGCAACTGTGGTGATGGCGTTTATCTTTCAACCAACAATGGGGAAAGCTGGACTGAAGTAAATAATGGACTGACGCATCTACAGGTTCACTCCCTTGCGGTTATTGGTACGAATCTCTTTGCTGGAACTTTCGGTGGTGGTGCTTACCTTTCAACCAACAATGGCAAAAGCTGGACTGAGATCAATAGAGGCTTAACAGCCACTTGTGCCTTCTCCTTTGCTGAAATCGATCGGAATCTCTTTGCAGGGACAATAAATGGTGTTTTTCTATCCACAAATAACGGCAAAAACTGGACATCTGTTAATGACGGCTTAATAAACACTAATGTTCATCACTTTAATGAGGACGGATTTAAAAGCTGGGTTTATACTCTTGTTGTAAGCGGGGGAAACCTGTTTGCAGGAACCTGGGGAGGTGTCTTTCTATCAACAAATAAAGGCACAAGTTGGACTGAAATCAGTAAAGGCTTGACATCCGTTCATATTCGCGCCCTTACAGTGAGCCAAGACTCATTGATAAATCTATTTGCTGGTACTTATGGCGGCGGCGTTTTTCTCTCGACCGACAACGGTAAAAGTTGGATTGCGGTCAACAACGGCTTGACAAGCACTAATATTTTCACCCTTGCTATGAGCCCCAATGGTCATGGTGGTACGAATCTCTTCGCAGGGACTGAAGACGGTGTCTTTCTATCGACCGACAATGGCGCAAAATGGATTGCTGTCAATAACGGCTTGACAAACACAAAAGTGTTTGCCCTTACCATGAGTGGGATAAATCTCTTTGCTGGGACAAATAAAGGTGTTTTCTTTTCGACTGACAATGGCGCAAATTGGACGGCCGTGAATAACGGCTTAACAAATACTGAAGTCCAAACACTTATTATGAGTGGTACAAATCTTTTTGTGGGAACTGCGGGTGGTGGAGTCTTTCTCTCAACGAATAAAGGTGCAAGCTGGAATGAATTTAATAAAGGTTTGACAGCCAATTCTATCCTTTCTTTATCGGTGAGTAATACGAATATTTTTGCAGGAACAGATGGTCACGGCGTTTGGAGGTTGCCTATCATAAACAAAATTGATCACTAAAGTCGCCGATAAAGAAAGTTAAATACTAATATTAATCTGACCTTAGAAATTTTACCATAAACATTTCAATTTTAAGAAATAAAATTCGTCTTAACTGGAAAAGCGAGTAGCCCTGACCGTAATTATTCTTCTAATTTGACCACCCAAATCTGCAGTCAAATCCTTGTTGTTTCGTTAGGTATGATAGTCTTTTCAGACCTCCCCTTGAAGTGGTCAAAGAAGGACGGATTTTGAAGAAAATCAAAAACTTATTGATCAATTTATTAATACCAATAACTACTATTTGATTTTAAACCAATCGTATTCTCCTGTTTTTACGCCATCTAGATTAAAATTGTTTATAGTCAATTTGGTTGGAGTTTCAAGAACAATTTCAAATTTTGCTGAAACTGCCTCAGGATCAAAGTTTCCAACATAATTTCCAATTAACTTATTTTCGGATGCGAATGAACCAATCCATGTCATATAGATTCCACTCTGGTAAAGAATGAAACCCCTGAACTTGCTATCATTTGAAGAAAAGCCAATATCCATTACATATGAAAATGATTTCTTACCCTTAATAACATTGGATACATTAATTACAAAGGCATTCCCATATTGTTGGCCATCCCAAACGACGGTATCGTTACTTATGATCCCTTGCCAGGAACCCACAAAAAAAGCGTTTGCTAATTTAAGTTGGTCAAGGTTGATAGTTAAGTTCTGCCCATGTATCCTGTTAATACAAAGTAGCAGGAATAAAATAGTCATAGTGGTAAAACAAATTTTTTTCATAGAATTGAGGAGTTGGTTCATAACGAAATCAAATAGTTATACAAAATAACACTAATAAAAAGGTGAAGTCAAATAAATCTGATCCACATAATTATAAATCATTGCGTTAAAAATCATAACCTTGAATTCATATAGCAGTGATAGGTTACGATAGGAATCAGGTCGTTGTTTATAATGTATGTTAAATCTTTCCAGACCTTCTTTTGAATTGGTCAAAGAAGGACGGATTTTCCGCGACAGGGATTTTCTCAGACCTATAATTCATCACCTTTAGGCAAGTTCAGAATGACCATCATTTCTGGACTATATTAGACCCGCTTATAGTGTGATCAGGTCTCCAGAGTCAAATTTGATAGTTCTAAACCAATCCTCGTTGTTTCCTGAAAAATGTTATACTTTCCAGACCTTCTTCTGAAGTGGTCAAAGAAGGACGGATTTTTTTGACCGAAAAGGTGATTTGAAAATATTCCTCCCCACTGAGAGCATAATCAGTAATTCGGAGAGTCTGGTCCAATTTTAAAAGACTTTTATTATTCAGACTTTATTCAAAGTAAGTATAGGTTCTTTCCACCATAATCACCCTTCCTTTGTTATCCTTAGCTATAGCTTTAATCCAATTCCCCTTTTTGTCATTTTCATAATTGATAAAACTAATTACTGCCATGTCTTTGTTCTTTTCAAAAAGGGTAAATTCCGACTTTGTTCCATCATCGTTGTACTTTCTTTCCTGAACCAAATGGGAGACCCCTTCTTTGTCAATTTCAACCTCACTCGAATATTGTTTCTTATTATTAAATAATTTTAGCCATCTCCCTAAAGGAATTCCTTTATAATCATAATCCTGAACATCAATAGTATCTTGATTAGCGCTTACTCTAATCGTTCTTTTTACTATAAGAGTATCAACGACAGGTCTATATTGTGCTAATTCGGTAATAATTCCATTTTGATTGCACTTGAATTTTCGATTAAGCATCAAAGTATCATGATAAAATGATTGGGCTGACACATAAATATTATTCTTTTTAGTAAGTTCCCACTTCCCGAATGTATTATTGTTCTCATCCAAGTAAGCACAGATCATCAAATCTCCATCTTTATCAAAAGTAGCTTCAAAATCAGAAATTCCCCAATTCAAGGAGTCTCTATCATTTTCTGTAATAGGTCTGCCTTTTACATATGTTTCTTCCTGAGATTTTGCCCAATAGTTACTTTCAATTACTTTTTCAACCTTTCCATTTAATCTTTCAAAATATGTTAGAAAGGGTGTATAGTCTCCAAGGACTGTGAACTCAGAAGGTTTTTCATTTTTACAGCTAAGGGCTATAAAGATCATAAAGGTCAAAGGGAAAATTAATTTTTTCATCTTTTGATTATTTGGGTTAATTTCTTGTTGTCGAACATTATGTTAAAGCTAAACCAGATTTAAATCAAAGTCAAGTTTATTTCAGCAAACTTATAATTCAGTGGTCGCTGTTTTTGGCCCACAATGGAAATCAACCGTTTACAATTTTTTTTAAGTGGTTTTTTCATTCATGCTAGGTTCTTGCTAGGTTTTGGGGGATTTCAAGGAATATAAAAGTAAAATTCTTCAAAGGTGGGTGGTAGTGAACACCATTCTTTGGTACCAATCAGGATTCACAAGGAATAAATTGACCCACCTCTACAGAGTTAAATCCTCGTTGTTTCCAAATGTATGTTATGTCTTTTCAGACCTTCTTTTGAAGTGGTCAAAGAAGGACGGATTTTCCAGACAGGGATTTTCCCAGACCTTTAATACATCACCTTTTGGCAAGCTCAGAAAGACGATCATTTGTGGACTATATGAGACCCGCTTATATTGTGATCAGGTCTCCAGTGTCAAATTTGATGGTTCTAAACCAATCCTCGTTGTTTCCTGAAATATGTTATACTTTCCAGACCTTCTTTTGAAGTGGTCAAAGAAGGACGGATTTTGAAGAAAAGCAAACAATTATTATCTCCACTCAAAATCAAGAAGTTACAACCTCAAAGATTGTAACTTTTTTTTTGGTGCCAGTTTGGTGCCAGGATTTGGGAGAAAAATGAGGTATTTAAGGATACGATCTACTTTTTATTTGAAATTTGCTCTAATCTTTTTGAATTCCTCAAAATCTATTTTCAATTCAGCAATCTTGGGAGTAGATGGCACTTCTTCTGGATGACTGTGCCCAATAATAGAAACACAACACTTTTCATAAATGTCATTCAGTTTTCCCTTATGCGTATCAATTTTAGCTCCATCCACACGAAGCAATGAAGGAAATGCGACTCCTTTTTTATAACGCTTGATTGTTTTTTTGAATAAATCATTATTAACACCGTACACAAACATTACCACCAAACAGAACATTTTGATACCACCTTTCTGAGTTGTTGATCTGTTCAAGGATACAGAGCCTTGTTTTTTGTTTTATTCCGGTGAAGATTTTCATGTTCGATTTTCAGTTTAAAACAAGTACTATTTCGGAGCATACTGACCCTATGTGCATTGCTGATTGCTAAAACTTGTACATTGCTAATTACCATTTACTCATTTTTGGTATAAAAAAAGGTACTAACCCGTTTAGTACCTTTTCCTTATCATTGTTTGACAAGTTTGTATTAGTCTGTTTTTGTATCCTCTGTTTTCTTTTCAGCATACTCTTCCTGCAATCGTTCTCCCTGATGTTTACGGTAGCTGGGGCCCTTTATCCGAACAATGACCGAGTGGTGGAATATACGATCCAGGATGGCACTGGTAGAGATCGGATCACCTAGGAACTCTGGCCAGTCCGGCTCTTCGATGTTGGATGTAAAGATCAGAGGTTTCTTTTCTTTATACCGCTGATCGATCACCTTGAACAACAGATGCGCTTCTTTGATCACCTGTAATTCCAGACGGTCATGCCCCATCTCATCTATAATCAGCAGCTCTGGATTGATATACTTTCTCATTCTCTTATCCAGAGTCTTTTCATACACTCCGCTGTTGAGGTCATTGATCAGCTCGCTGCAGGTGGTATAATGGGTTTTATATTCACCCTGACAAGCCATAAGGGCAAGGCTCTGCGCGAGATGGCTTTTGCCTGTACCGTTGTCACCGATAAACAGGATCGATTCTCCTTTTTCAATGAACCTTAGCGAAGCCAGTTCCATGATCAGTTTTCGGTTCAGTTTGGGCTGGAAGTCAAAATCAAAGTCCGCGAGCAACTTGGACGGCTGGGGTAGCCTGCTGGTATTAACCAGGTATTCAATGTGTCTCTGATGCCTGGCCGCCGCCTCCGCCTGAACGATACCGCTGATAAAGTCGTAATAACCAACAGCACGCTCACCTGCCGAGTCGACCATCTGCTGATACTCCCGGGCCAGGAGCTTTAATCCCAGGTAATGGCAGTTGCCCGTAAACTGCTCCTGTTGTTCTTTTGTTTTACTTATTTTTCTACTGTTCATAACCGGAGTCTTTATTTGGTTTGAAGGATAATTTGATACTGTAGCGTGGCTCGGAGTTATTGGTAAGGAACCTTTCTATGGTCCCCGACTCAAAAACCTTGTATTGCTGAGCCCGCCGGACAGCTACCAGGATATCTTCTACCCGGTAGTTTACCTTCATGGCCAGCAGGCTCTTCAGATGATGACGCCATGATCCGGGCTTATGCCGTTTGACCTGAGCGATATACTCCCTCATCTCCGGATCAAAAGCCTCAAGGCGGGAGATAACATCGGCTATGACCAGATCAGGCTTCTTGCCGGTCGTCTGGTGAACTCCCACGTATCGCTCCTTGCGGCCCTGTTCAGCTAAAGGGTGTGTAACCAATTGCTCTCCGAGGGGAGAATAAACCACCAGGTGATCCTCTGCTATACGAACCGGGCACACTTCGTACATGTACTTCGGTGGTACCACGTACAAGTAACCTTTCCATTGTACACACGACTCCTGGTTTACCACAAGGTGGACTACCCGGGAGGTGTCAAAGTGATTTATCGGCAGGACCTGCAGGTAAGGATGCTCCTGGATGTACATATCAATCGGTCTTTTCTTTGTCGTGGCATGGATACGTATATCATTGACATCTGTAAGCCATTGCTGGAGTTGTGTTTTAAGATCATCCATATCTCTGAACTCACGGCCATTTAAGAAGCTTCTCTCGAGGTAATAAAACGGACGCTCCACCTTTAGATTTTCACTCGGGTGACCAGGACGGATCGTAAGGGGACGGAACCGGTAATGGGTAGCAAATTCAAGGTACTTAAGGTTGAACACCGGTTGTCCCGCCTCGTGGCGGTCCACACACGCCTTCTGGTTGTCGCTCCTGATCTCCATAGGTACACCATCGAGGTAGATAAAGCTGTTTATCAGGGCCCGGAAAAGGGTTTGTTGCTTCTTGTCATCCACTACCTCAATGTATTGCCGACGGGAGTACCCAAGGATGTAACTGAAAAAGGTTACCTGCTCGGTTTTGCCCGTAGATGTAAACCGGATATTGTAATCACTCCAGTCGTGGGCAGCTCGTTGACCCGGGTCCGTTTCCACCATCCGCACCGGCGTTTTTGAGCCCACCTCCCGGATGCTTCTCAGATAATCACCAACGATTGTAATTCTGCCGTCAAAGCCCCTTTCCCTGATATGCTCATACATCCGCTGGTTCGTTATATTACTGTATTTATCCAACAGTTCAGCAATAAACTCTTTATATGGATCCAGCTTGCTTAAGCGTCTCTTTTTAGGTATGATTTCATCCCCGGGGGTGGTATCACGCAAAACCGAGTTTGATACCAGCAACCGGCGGACACGTCCGCGAGAGATCCCCATCTCCTGAGAGATCCTTCGGATCGGCCATCCTTTAGTGTGCAGGGTAATGACACTGTTTTCTAAATTCTCGTCTTTCATCTTGTTGTTTTGTTTTATGAGATTTGTAAATGGGTAATGGCCTTCTTAAGCTTTTCTGCATACCCTGATACCCTCTCAAAACCAGGGGCGATGATCACTTTCTCCGATTCATCTAACATACCTATGCGGTGATCACTCAATCTCGACAGCATGCTCTGAACTGACTGGATTACATACCCTGCACATTGCATCAGATCGTTGCCATAGGAAGATAACCTCTCGTCATATGGCCCTTCTTCTGAGTCTGATAAATCGTTCCTGAGTATTTGCTCCGGGTGAGAGAGTATATGACGCTGCTGGTTCTCATCACCAGCTTTTAAAAAGGCTTCCACCAGTTTATCACTCTGCCGGCTGGTAAGACCAAAGCTGGTGATCGCCCGGGCCACCTTCCCCTGGTTGCCGCGCGGCAACTTTGTTAACGCGCGCGCATGGCTCGAGGTAAGAGTGCCCATCATGATCTCTGATGAGACCTCTTCATCCATCTTTCCGATCAATGCCAGGCGGCGGCTAACCCAAGAGCGGCTGTAACCCGTCAGCCCGGCCAGACTGCGTTGGTCCAGTGAGTTGGTCTTCTGAAGATCCTGCAATACCATAGCCTCTTCCCAGGCTTCCATCGACTGATGCAGACGGTTGTAGGTTAACAGTAGAACCTTGGCCTGGGTCAGATCTATCTCCAGCAGACGGCACTGAAGGGTCTCCATCATCAGGTCCTCTGAAGCGTAAAACCTTTTAAATCCATCAATTAACTGATAACCTCCTTCGTACACCCGGGCAACAACCGGTTGCAACTGTCCATGCAGCCGCATCGACTTCTCAACCTGGAGGATCCTGGTCATGTTCATGATGCGCATCCCCGATAACGACAGGTCAAATTCAGCTATGGATATTTCTTCGATCCTGGAACTCACCGTGAATGTTTTTGGTCCAGGTAAAAGTAAAAAGCTGTTCTTTTTTAAACGAACGTGTACGTCTTTACAATCATACTGTATTTGGTGAAAAAAACGCTTCTACAGTAGACTGAACCTGCATCCGCGACAATAACGCGTACGTCTTTACAATCTTTCTGTTTTTTATCTCAAAACCTCTGTATAGCCCATCCTGTAAGGGCTGAGGAGATAACGCGTACGTCTTTACAATCACCTCAACTGTAATTTCAATGGCACTTCGAAGATATCCGTAACCTTCTGCTGCCAATTTACATTCTTCCTGACCTTCATGTCCTGCACTTAGCATTCCGTTCAGTTTTTTAGTGTAATAGGTGTAGGAATTTACTTCTTCAACTTCGTCTAAAACACCAGTTGTTTCGAAGTTCTCTTTTACCTGATGAAAATTAAATTGAAGCCCTGCCTGTTTATTGTGTTCTAATTCGGATTGTTGAATAAGACTGTGTAAAAGTAAAATGCTATGCGTGAATACAATTACCTGATGCTGTTTTGAAAGTTCAATGAGCCTCTTTGCAACTTCATCAATTATTCTGTGATCAAGAGAACAGACAGGGTCGTCAAAAATTACAGGTGCATTATTGTTGTCAAGTTGTAATTCGGTTATGAACTCTGCCAATGCAATTGCTTTCTGTTCCCCTTCGCTTAATATATCGACAAGTGCATGTCTACTAATAGTTGGTAATATTTTTGAGTTGCCCCTGTCGGTTTCAAAATCCAGCTCAATATCGAGATTTGATTTTCGCAATGCTCTAAGCTCCCCTTTGAATTTGTCTTTGAAATCTTGTTGAATTAATTCCTCTCTGGCAGAAGTAGTTTTTCTACTGATTGAATTTGTTGTGAAACTGGTTGCATTTGCAGAAAGTGTAGAGATAATCTTATAATTTGTGATAGCTGTTTTTACTTCTTCGATTTTGGTTGAAAGTAATTGTCTGTCTTTTAGTTCAGAAATTTGACTTTTCAATTCTAATTCACGGGTTGCTAAGTTTGTTAAATCCCCAGCTTTTTATCATAATTCAATTTAATTGCATCAAGTTTGGTTGATAAGAAGCTGATGTATTTCTGATAATCAAAATCGAATGCTGATCCCTTAGTAACTTCCTCAGTTGTGAAAGTTATTCTTAACTGTCCTAAGTCTCTATTGAATTCCTCTATTTCGGATGGTTGTATTGGCTTCTGGTTTTCATCCAAGCCAAATGTTGGTTGGTGGAATGAAAGATTAGTGTCAATCTGTGAAATTAACATGATCAAATTTGATTTCTGGAGTCTTAATTCTGTAAGGTCTTCTTGTGTTTTATCATTAAGTAGGATTCGATAACTTTTTAGCAATTCTTTCCCAGAACTATTAAGAGGTTGTAAGCAATATACGCAAGTATCTTCTGAATTTGGATACCAGGTTTGCCAATTACTTTTATATAGTCCTCTGCAGCCAGTATAAAAGATTTGAATTCTTCGGTCTCATTATATTCAATCCCCTTTTGATCTGCAATTTCTTTAATTCCTTTTTGGGTTTTACTTTCCAACTCAGCAATTTTATAATTGAGATCAATTAAGTTCTGCCAACTTGTTGCAGTGAATTGAATTTGAGTGGATTGAATTTTATTAATGATACTCTCAAGCTCCATAATAGCAGCCTTCATGTTTTGAATTTCAGTTTTTAGTAGCTCTTTGT
>CAVTDE010000001.1:0-5287 GCA_963733455.1 uncultured Bacteroidales bacterium | reverse complement strand
TTGGGAATTTCAAGGGAAAAAAGATCTCTCGGTTACTCCGTACAGGAAGTTTCGGGGGATAACATAAGCAAAACAAGGGAAGCTAACTTTGTAAATTCACTTTCAGGTAAGATCTCAGGAGTTCAGATCAAGCAATCCAACACAATGGGAGGTTCTGCAAACATCCTCATCAGAGGCACAAAATCTCTGATGAATAATAACCAGGCGATGTTTGTGGTGGATGGAATTCCGATTGATAACAGTATTACTAATACCTCAAGTCAGACTCAGGCTGGTGGAGGTTACGACTATGGTAATGCTGCAGCCGACATTAACCCTGACGATATTGAATCGATGTCAGTTCTAAAAGGTTCCGCTGCTACAGCTCTTTATGGTTCAAGGGCTGCAAATGGGGTTATTATGATAACCACAAAGAAAGGAACTTCAAGAAAAGGTATCGGCGTTACATTAAATGCAGGTCTTACATTCAGCAAAATTGATGAAGCAACCCTGCCGAAGATACAAAAAGAATATGGTGGGGGCTATGGACAGTATTATGATGATCCGTCAGGATATTTCTGGTACGCCGATCTTACCGGTGATGGTGTAGAGGATCTGATAGTTCCTACATCCGAGGATGCTTCCTGGGGTGGAAAATTTGACCCGTCAATAAAGGTAATTGACTGGGTTGGTCTTGAACCAGGCGACGAAAAAAATTATCTGAGGAAAGTTCCATGGGTTGCTGCCAAGAACGATATCCGCTCATTTTTTGAAACCGGGCTTAAACAAACTTACAATGTTGCATTTGATGGCGGAAATGAAAAGGGAACATTCAGATTATCTTATTCTAATCTGGGAGAGACGGGCATTTTGCCAAACAGTAAGCTGCAGAAGAATACAATTAATTTTGCAGGTACATATAACCTTTCCGACAGGCTCACCGCAGATGCGAATGTAAGTTATATCCATGACAAGAACAAAGGCCGTTATGGTACAGGGTATGATCCGGGCAATCCGATGCAATCGCTCGGCCAGTGGTTTCAGTCTAATGTAGATATCGATGATCTAAGAAACTATTGGATTACCTCAGAGCGGAGGCAGAGGACATGGAACTATAGATATTACAATGATTTAGCGGTTCCTATATTTCATAATAATATTTACTGGACCCGTAATATGAACTATCAGAATGATGGAAGGGACAGACTATTTGGATATGGAATGCTTCATTATAAGTTAACTCCATGGCTAACCCTTGAAGGGCGTGCCTCGACCGATACATATTCGGAATTTCAGGAAGAACGTGTTGCACTTTACAGCAATCAGACTTCCAATTATGATAAATATCTCAGGAACTTTACAGAGACTAATTTTGACGTGATGGCAAGGTTCCAGAAGACTTTTACTGATTTCTCAATCAATGGTATCCTTGGTTCAACACGGCGATTGACAACAGTTAAATCTATTGATGTTACAACAGTTGGCGGACTGGTTGTGCCTGAGCTGTATAATACACTTAATTCAGTATCTCCTTTAACAACTACTGAATCAGAAAGAATTTCAGGCGTGAACAGCATATATGGAAGCGTTTCGCTGGGGTTCAAAAATATGGCGTACCTTGATCTGTCCGGCCGCAATGATGTATCTTCAACATTGCCAAAAAGTAATAACAGTTACTTTTATCCCTCGGCATCCGCAAGCTTTGTATTCTCGGAATTACCTGGTCTGAAAGGTTCAAATACTTTCTCGTTTATCAAGTTGAGACTTAATTATGCTGAAGTAGGTAATGATGCACCGGTTTATAGTTTACGGTCAACGTATGTTCAGGGAACCAGCTGGGGCAAAAACACACGGTTCAGGCTGAATACAACTCTGGCAAATGCAGATCTGAAACCTGAAAGGACGAAAAGTAAAGAAGTAGGACTTGAAGCAAAATTCTTCAATAACAGACTTGGATTCGATTTCTCACTTTACCAGACAAACTCAATTGATCAGATAATGCCTGTCAATATCAGCCGTGCTTCCGGATTTGCCCAGAGATATGTGAATTCTGGTGAAATTGAAAACAAAGGGATTGAAGTAGCTCTTAACTCCACAATTATAAATAGAGCTGGATTTACATGGGACATGCAGGTTAACTGGTTCAAGAATAAAAATACTGTTCTCAGCCTTTATGAAGGAGTCGATAATATCCTTTTAAGCTCAGAGTGGGACCTCAGCACCAACATAGTCAAAGGGATGTCTTATGGGCAGTTGCGTGGGACGGATTTTGTCTATACTAATGGAAAACGAACAGTAGACGCTGATGGTTATTACCTTTTCTCTGATGCGACAGATGCACTTCTTGGTTCAACACTTCCTGACTGGAATGCAGGTATCACCAATGTTTTTTCGTATAAGGGATTTTCGCTTTCGGGACTTATTGATATTTCTCAGGGCGGGCATCTTTATTCAACAGATATGAAATATGGTCGGGCTACAGGGCTCTTTGCCGAAACTGCAGGGCTCAATGCCAAGGGCAAGCCACAACGTGATCCTGTAGAAGATGGCGGTGGAATGATTTATTCAGATGCTGTCACCGAAGATGGTAAACCCAATAGTACGTACATTTGGGCTGGCGACTATTACAGCGGATGGTTGTATGATTATCTCCCCACAAAAGAATATGTTTACGATGCATCTTATATCAAACTTCGTGAGATCTCTTTTGGCTACTCCCTTCCTACAAAATTTCTTGTTAAAACACCTGTTGCAAGGGCTACACTCTCTATTGTGGGACGAAACCTGTGGATTATCCATAAGAATATGCCTTATTACGATCCTGAAGCAAGCTTAAGTGCCGGCAATATTCAGGGTTATGTCGATGGTGCCTATCCATCAACCAGAACATTTGGTTTTAATTTATCAATAGGATTTTAATTGTAAAAAATGAAGAAAATGAAAAAAAATATTTTCTACTTGATACTTGCCCTGGTTGTTCTTGTGACTTCGTGTGAACTCCCGAATAATATTGACCCAAAGAATGCAACCACAGTTCCTGTGGGATCACAATTTATTCAGGGGCATATAAGCCTGGTAAACCAGGTCGGCAGCATTAATGTTAATACCAATATATCCAGATTGTTAACTCAATATCAATCAGAAGTTACCTATCTTACGGAGAGCCGCTACAACTTTTCTGACAGGCAGATCCCTGACACGTATTCATCAAACCTTTACACCGGCGTTCTTATGAACCTGAAAGATTGCAGGTTGAATATTGAGGCTAAAGCAGCCGGAGGTGAAGCTGCCACCAACCAGAAGAAAAATCAGCTTGCCATTCTTGAAATCCTGTCGGTTTACGCTTACCAGCTTCTTTTAGATAACTTTGGTAATGTACCTTACACGGAGTCTCTCAACGGAGCAGATAACAGCCGTCCAAAATATGATGACGCTCTTACAATTTATAAGGACCTGGTTACAAGGCTCGATAATGTTCTATCTAACATCGAAGTTGATTTTTCCGGCTTTGGTTCAGACGATATACTATATAAGAATGATATGTCATTATGGAAAAAATTTGCCGCTTCTCTTAAATTACGGATCGGTATGAGGTTGGCAGATGTTCCCGAAGCAAGTCCTTCCACTATTGTATCACAAGCTATTACAACCGGAGTTTTCACTTCACAGGATGAGAGCGCAATACAACCTTATATAGGAATTTCTCCATATGTGAACTCCTATTACTCAGAGTTTGTTCTAAGTGCACGCTCGGATTACTGTCCTACAAACACTCTTGTTGATATGATGACTACTCTTAATGATCCACGTGAGGCAATATGGTTTACTCCATTCCCCTCAGCAGGGAACTATAAAGGCCTTCAATATGGACTGAAAGCCGCAAGCAATTATAACAGTTTTTCACACTTCAGCGATATGATCAGGATTACTCCAACCTATCCGGTCATTTTAATTGATTACGTTGAGGTTGAGTTCCTGCTTGCCGAAGCTGCTGAAAGAGGCTTTGTCGGGGCGCCTGCCGATGCTGCAGGACATTATAATAATGCTATTCTTGCAAGTATGAGTTACTGGGGTGTTTCTGATGCTGATGCTGCAGCTTATCTTGCTCAGCCGGCTGTTGCATATGCCACTGCTACAGGTACATATAAACAGAAAATTGGCACTCAGAAATGGCTTGGGTTGTTTGACAGAGGCGACGAATCCTGGGCAGAGTGGAGAAGGCTGGATTTCCCGATCCTGACTATTCCCGAGGGTATGACCTATTCCGATATTCCGTTGAGAATGCCTTACCCCTACAACGAAAATAAGATGAATAAGGAAAATTATGACGCAGCAGCTGCCGCCATAGGAGGTGACGAGGCTACTACAAAATTATTCTGGGACAAATTCTAATCAAATTCTTTTATAAGAAGAGGGTGTCTCAAAAGGACACCCTTCTTTTTCAGATGTAAAAGACTGTTATTCTGCCGGATGACTACATGACTACATGATATTGCAAAGTAGTTTCTTTGGGGCTGTACTATTGATGCCTGACAATTTAGTTCATTTTAAGTGACAAATGTTGTAATTTTATCTGATTAAACTCAGGCAACACAAAGGTTTATGAAAAAAGCATTTGGATTTTTTTTTATATTGATACTCTGCTCTCTGTTATCCCAATCGCCCGCACAGACATCATGCAGGGTTTTAAAACCGCAAATTGACGGAACCTATACCGGGGATTGCAAGGACGGTCTGGCAGAAGGAAAAGGTGAAGCAACCGGAATTGATTTCTATAAAGGAGAGTTCGTGAAAGGCCTTCCTGACGGGAAAGGCATTTATATATGGAAGAACGGCGCTACCTATGAGGGTCAGTGGAAAAAAGGCCTGAGAGATGGCACCGGTACTTATTCGCATAAAATCGAAGGAAAAGATTCAATACTTATCGGGAAATGGAAGAAAGACGAATATCTCGGAAATCCTAACAGCCCCAGATACACGGTTGAATACACAAATAGCCTCGCCAGGGTTTCCATCATGAAAGTTGGCGACAGGCAATTTATCCAGTATAAATTCTCACGAAACGGTATTGAATCTAATAACATTTCCAACCTGCTTATGCAGGGAAGCTCAGGAACTGAGACCATTCTACCTTTATTCACTGGATTTGAGCGGGTAACATTCCCCTTTAAAGGCAAGCTGACCTTCAATGCACCAAATGCATTCCAGACGGTAACCCTAAGCTGTGAACTCAGATTTACTATTTATGAGCCAGGAGCCTGGATTGTCACAATGTATTATTAGCAGAGAGAAGCGGTTATATATTAAT